>NZ_JACCCU010000001.1 GCF_013410875.1 Tunturiibacter empetritectus
AACGCATCCCGGATCCGTTCATACTGCGCTTCTGTCAGTTCCATCGGTAAGACCAGACTAACAGAAAACTAGAACATAGCGTGAACACGCCCTAGGAAGATCATCGTTCCACTCACACGCGCGGCGTTCGCGATGGGCGGGTAGAGTAGCGGTATCGTTTCTTTGATCGACGTGAGACCACAGGGTGGTTGCTGAGCAAAGCTTGTTGCTGAGAGGGCAAGCAGTAGAAAGATTTTATTCATGTTGGAAGGCTTTCAGTCTAACTGCTCATGCTGATGAGGTTGGAGCAAACCAACGAAAACCATGCTGCCAGTGGGAAGAGACGCATAAAAAAAGCTCCTACTTTGGGTCAAAGTGGGAGCACAATGACGTGCATGAGAACACTCACCCTGAAGACGCTGCCGTGGAAGGGGCTGCTGGTGTGGGGGATCTTTGGTTTTGCGTTTGCGATGATTCCGCTCGTCTTTGCCCTGACGGGGGATGATCTGGGCGAAACGGGCCGGGGGTTTAAAGAGGTGATCGAACGAGGAGATGTCTACCTGATCTGTGTGGCCCTGGTTGGGGACAGTCTGGGACGATTCGTGATGATCCGCAAGAAGACGATCTGGGACATATTGACGGTTGGCATTGTGATCGCATACACCGTCATGGTTTCGTTTGAGTTTGGGGTGATCAGCACGATGCTCCATATCGAGACGACGAAGGCGATGATTCCTAAAGGCCTGGTTCAGATGCACAGCTGGTACTACGGGATTGGGGTATTGATTCTTGGGTGCGCGGCCGTAATAAGGACGGCGGAGTGAGATGACGTGGATCGATTTCAAGTCGGGGTTCGCGCTGGTGGGGTCGCTGGTTGTGCTGGCGGGAAGCCTTGATTCGCGGATGAGAGAGCGGAAGGAGGAGCCTGAGGATCCGGAGAGTCCGCGAGAGCAGCCGAAGCCTGAGACGCCTCGTGATAATGGCGAGCCCCAGGCGACATGGGTTCCTAAGGCTGATGACATGAAGACAGTGCAGGAGGTTAAGACCTCAAAGCTCCTTGACGTGTCACATGGACGGAATCCCAAGTAGGCCTTGACTGGTCGCTGGATTGACTGGTCAACGGATTGACCAGGATCTTCTCGTTGAAAAAATCCCTTTTACTTGTGCGATCTGATGATTCGCTTCTGGTGGTGGCTTGCCTGAAGAGAGTTATCCGCTGATGATGGCTGTGTGGTTTGGGGAGGCTTTGCGGATGCGGCGAGTTTTGTTCGGTTTGGTCGTGGTGTGTTTTTGTGGCGTGGGTTGGTCGCAATCTACGAGTTGGCCTGCGGGGCCTGAGCATGCGGTGGTGGCGCTGTGGCCGCAGGGGGCTCCGGGGGTGAAGACGGCGACGGGAGCGGAGGGGGAGACTTCGACGGCGGCCAGTCCGCTGATGGCGGGGAGATGGGTGGCGCGGGTGGGGAATGTGTCGGTGCCTACGCTGACGGTGTATGAGCCGAAGGGTGCGGGCGATGGGACTGGGGTGGTGGTGTTTCCGGGGGGCGCGTACAAGATTCTGGCGATGGACCTGGAGGGGACCGAGGTTTGCGATTGGCTGAACTCGCGGGGCGTGGCTTGTTTTCTGCTGAAGTATCGGGTGCCGGATACGGGGCCTTATCCGAAGTCGGACGAGGCGCTGGAGGATGCGCAGAGGGCGGTGGGGTTGGTGCGGGAGCATGCGGCGGAGTGGAAGGTGGATGCGAAGAAGATTGGGGTGCTGGGATTTTCTGCAGGCGGGCATCTGGCGGCGGCGTTGAGTACTCACTATGAGACGAGGCTATATCGGCGGGTGGATGCGGCGGATAAGTTGAGCTGCAGGCCGGACTTTGCGGTGGTGGTGTATCCGGGGTACCTGGCGGATGCGGAGAATGGGATGAAGTTCAGCGCGGATATTCCGGTGACCAAGGACACGCCGCCTACGTTTCTGGTACAGGCGGAGGATGATACGGTGCATGTGGAGAATGCGGTGGAGTACTTTCTGGCGCTGAAGAGCGCGGGTGTTCCGACGGAGCTGCATGTGTATGCCGAGGGTGGGCATGGGTATGGGCTGCGGCGGACGAAGCTTCCGGTGACGGGGTGGCCGGAGCTGGTGGATGTATGGATGAAGACGATTGGGGTGACGCCTAAGGTGCACTGAGCAGTGCGCCCGTTCTTTCGAAAACGCTGAACGGCGAAGGCGACTGGCGGTCAGCGTTGAAGAGCGGCGGGCTTCTGATTGGGGGATGGTTCAGAGAGAGAGAAGCTTTTTCTTGCCGAGGCGTTGGCCCTGGCGGATGAAAGGTTCCTCAACCCATGCGCAGAAGAGCCATGAGAGGGTGAGGGTTGCGATGAGGTAAATGGGAAATTGTCCCCAAGGAGAGAGCGCGTTGTGGAGCGAGAAGGTGAGTGCGAGAAGTACGGGGACGTGCATGAGATAGAGGCTGTAAGATGGACCGGTGATTCGTTGAGGCCCAGGACGATAAATCCGATCGCTCCTGCTGCTACGAGCCACTCGGCTGAGGTCATGGTCCAGGGACGGCGATAGTCCCACAGAAAGGGGATGCTGAGGTTGTAGAGGAGGAAAGAAGCGAGGCCGATGCCGATGCGAATGGCGATGGGCAAAGAACAGAATCGCGCTGAGATGGTTTTTAGATGCCTGGCCAGAAGAATTCCGAAGATGAAGAAGGCGGTGTAGTGAACGGTTCTCAAGAGGCCGGTGGCCTGGTCTGTTTGGGGATACAGGCGAAGCACAACAAACTCGGTGAGCGATAGAGCGACTGCGAGGAGGAGAGCGATGCGGGTTCGCACTCGAAGGATGAGGAGGGCGAGGAAGGGAAAGAAGATGGAGATTCGCATCTCAACGATAAGCGACCAGATAACGAAGTTGAACTGCTGCCAGTTGTAGAAGCCGAGGAAGGCGATGTGCTGGAGGACGAGGGTCCAACGGACGGGCTCGGACCAGAAGGCTGAGGCCCATTTACCGTGCCCGAGGTTGCCGTGCCACTTTGCGGCGCCGGCGACGGAGAGGGCCAGCGCGGCGAGATAGGGTCCGTAGATGCGAAGGATGCGGCGGGCGAGGAATATGGGATAGGGCTGGCCGCGGCCTAGAAGGTAGGGGAAGGACAGGACCAGGCCGCTGAGAATGAAGAAGAGCATGACGGCTTCGTGTCCGGCGTAGAGCGGATAGAAGAGCAGGGTGAGATGAAGCTGGTGCCAGAGGGGTCCGTGTGTGGGCCAGGGCCAGGCGGGCCACATGAGGATGAAGTGGTGAAAGACAACGACGAGGGAGGCCAAGCCGCGAAGCGAGTCGAGCTCACGCAGCCGAGGTTGCGGGTCGGCGCCAACTGCGGGCGTTAATGGCGTGCAGGTTGGTGAAGCGACGGCCACGGAGCTTTCCTCACGGTGCGCGAAGACAGATCGGCACAAAGACGGTGACGAAACTACAGTTGCTGGGGCCTGGGATCGAGGGAACGAGGGGAGAATACCATACGGCGGACGGCAAAAGATTGCGCAGCCCGCTTGTTTTGCTGACTCACAAATCTCTCGTCGCGCCTGGCTTGTGCGAAGTGGCGAGCGAGGTTCGCGCGTGATCAGCTATGACTGTGAGGCGGCGAAGTGAGTGTGTTTTCGAGCGGGGACTTCTTCGGAAGTTGTGGCGGAGGCAGGTGGGGTCGGATATGCTGATCGCTACTCCGGTATCAAATTTTGCTGAAGGTTTTTTGACCATTTTGCTTGATCATTTTTTAGACGAAAGGTAAACCATGCTTCGTTTGCTTTTGCACTGGATTTTGAATGCTGTGGCTCTGCTGGTGGTGGCGCACTTTGTTGAGGGCTTCGACGTGAGTAACTTCGTGTCGGCATTGATCGCGGTGGTGGTGATTGGGTTGTTCAACGCGACGCTCGGGTTGCTGCTGAAGATCATTACGCTGCCGCTGGGGATTCTGACGTTTGGGATCTTTTTTCTCGTGATCAATGCGGTGATTCTGTGGTTCTCGAGCAAGTTTGTGCCTGGGTTTGCGGTGACGACGTTCAAGGCGGCGTTTCTGGGGGCGCTGGCGTTGGCGGTGCTGCATTTACTGTTTGGATTCTTTGGTTCTGCGATGAAGAAACGGTCTTAGGCAGGGACAATTCTGGAGAGTAGCGTGTGAGGAATCCTTTGGACTATCCTTTGCTGATATTTGTAACTGCATTTGTGCTTTTGTGGTTTGCGGCCTGGGTGGGCGGACAGATCAGCCAGCGGCGGCGGGATTTGACCGATGAGCTGCGAACCGACTTTGGGGTGGTGCTGGCCGCTACGCTGACTCTGCTGGGGTTGATTATCGGGTTCAGCTTTTCAATGGCGACGGCGCGGTATGACCAGAGGAAGACTTCGGAGGAGGCCGAGGCCAATGCGATTGGGACCGAGTATGTGAGGGCGGATCTGCTGCCGGCGGCGGAGGGTGCCGAGGTGCGGGCGCTGCTGAGGCAGTATACGGATCTGCGGATTCGGTTTTACAGGACGCGGGATGCGTGGGAGCTTCGGCGGATCGATGCGGATACGACGCGGGTGCAGGGGGAGCTTTGGGCGGCGGCTTCGAAGCCTGCGATGGAGCAGCCTTCGCCGGTGATTGCGCTGGCAGTGGTCGGAATGAACGATGTGCTGAACTCGCAGGGGTACACGCAGGCGGCGTGGTGGAACCGGATTCCGGTGGCGGCTTGGGCGTTGATGTTTGCGATAGCGATCTTTTGCAATGGGCTGCTGGGGTATGGGGCTCGGCAGATGGAGCCGAGGCTGTTTATGGTGTTGCCGCTGGTGGTGGCGGTGGCGTTCTTTTTGATTGCGGATATTGATAGCCCGCGGGGTGGGGTGATTCGGGTGCATCCGCAGAATCTTGAGAGTTTGCGCGTTGGGTTGGGGGCGGAGTAGTTGCAAGCGTCAAAACAGCACGACACGGGGGTCTCTCCACTGCGCGACGGACGATGAGACTATCCGTTGCTTCGGTCGAGATGACGGATTTTGTTTTGGGGCGCGGGATACTGCAAGAACAGACAACCGTTTTAGAAGTGATAGGTGATGTCTCCGGCTGCGATGAATTGGGTCTTTTTGGTGCCAAGGTCGTAGGCAGGGAGATTGTAGGAGTGCTCTAGGCGAATCTCGGGGCGGAAGAGAACGGTGTTGCCGATCCAGTGGCCGTAGCTGATGAGGTGCTCGGAGTATTTGGTGGTGTAGCCGGTGCGCTGGCCCTTGATGTCGTCGACGAACTCGTTGCGGATGGAGAGATAGTTTTTGTGGTTGAACTCTTTCTCGGTGTAGTTGACGATGGCGGCTTCGGGGGCGAAGCAGGTGCGTTCGCCGAAGGAGCAGAAGGCGCCGTTGGAACCGATCTCGGGCTTGATGGGGTTGGTTACGTTGCCGGCGATGTTGGGCACGTCGCGCTGGTACATGTACCAGGCCTCGGTGTCGGTGTGCCAGGTGGCGTTGATCTTGTGGTACCAGGTCTCGTAGTAGCCCTGCAGGTTGTTGTAGGCGTACTTGCCGTCGTTGAAGGAGTTGGCGCAGGTGTAGAGGGCGTCGCCGCCTTTGTGCCAGGTGTAGTCGACGCAGGCGGTGCCGGTGGGCTTGACGTCCTTGGTCCAGGGAGCTACGTCGTTGCCTCCGGAGAATCCTGCCTGGACAAGCCAGTGGTCGGAGAGTTTGATGGAGGCGACGATGCCGGTCTGGGTGTAGGGGTCGATGGTGTAGAGGAGGGAGTGCGAGTAGGTGTAGTTGTTGGGGGCGAGCTGGGCTTCGATGTCGGGGAGCGAGATGTAGCGGCCCATGCGGATGTTCATGCCCTTGGCGACGTGGGGGATGTAGAGGTCGAAGTAGAACATGACGGGGTCGTAGCCGTACTCGTGGTTTTCAAGCAGGAGCTGCTGGGAGAATATGCCTTTTGAGGTGGTGTAGCGATAGTCCTGTCCCCAGAGCTGGGCGAAGCGGAAGCCGTAGTCAATGTGTTCGGTCTGGACGGTGTCGGGGAGGCGCTCGATAAAGAGGACCTGCTGGTCTGGCGTGATGCGGTTGGGATTGTAGTAGTAAGCTGCGGGTGAATTGGCGCTATCGCCTTTGTTGGAGGTGCTGATGTTGAAGCCTCCGTTGAGCCAGCCGTAGATTTTGGTGCGGGTTCGGTTCTGGTTGATGGCCTGCATGAGGGGATAGGTTTGGGTGTCTGGCGCGCCGAGGACGGGGGTTCCGCCTACGCTGTAGTCGCTGCTGGGGAAGGGGGTGGAGTCGAGCGGTGCTGGGTAACCTCGGCGGACGGGGTCGGGTCCGGCGGGCTGGGTTGGGTGCCAGTCTTCTTTGTAAGCGTCGATGAGAGCTGGGAAGAATGGCTTGGGAGCGTCTGGAGTCGGCGTTGCGGATGATGCTGGGCTTGACGTGGCGCTTTGAGCGTTGAGTTGAGCGTTGAGTTGAGCGTTGATTTGATCCTGGGCTATCGCGGGAGCACAGAGCATGATCAAAAATGCATTTAGGAGTACGAGGCAGGCAGGCCATTCGCGCATGAAGGACTGCTGCCTCCCTGGAGCAGCAATCGTCTCATTTGAACTTTCAGGGCGTAAAGGTTCGTTAGTTTGGCGTAAAGAACTCGTAAGGATGCGTGGGGTGATGCTGGTGTCCTGCCGGACGGGCCGCCTGCGCGGCGAGCGGTCACTTCGTGACTTGTATACCTTGTCTAGGGGATGCGGGGTTTGTGGTCCTCGCGTTGCTCGGGTTTGAGTTTGGCTAGGCGAATTGCTCGAGGAAGCGCATGTCGCCTGAGTAAAAGTGGCCTATGTCGGAGACGCCGTGGAGCATCATGGCGATGCGCTCGACGCCCATGCCGAAGGCGAAGCCGGTAATCTTTTCGGGGTTGTAGGTGTTGTCTGCAGGGTTTATTTTGCGGCGCTCGGCGATGACTGCGGCGAAGACGGCGGGGTCGACCATGCCGCAACCCAGGAGCTCGATCCAGCCGGAGTGTTTGCACTTGCGGCAGCCCTTGCCTCCGCAGAAGATGCAGGAGATTTGGACGTCGGCGCTGGGTTCGGTGAAGGGGAAGAAGCTGGGGAAGAAACGGGTTTTGACGTCGGAGCCGAAGAGGGCCTTCATGGCGTGGTCTAAAGTTCCTTTTAGATCCGAGAAAGTTATATTGGTGTCGACGCAGAGGCCCTCGATCTGATGGAAGATGGGGGAGTGGGTGGCGTCGGCGGCGTCGTTGCGGTGGACTTTGCCGGGGATGACGATGCGGATGGGTGGGGCCTGGGCGATCATGGTGCGGATCTGCACGGGGCTGGTGTGGGTGCGCATGAGGAGGCGATCGCGGCTGGGGCGGGATTGCTGGTTCGCGATGACGAGGGTGTCCTGCGTGTCGCGGGCGGGGTGATTTTCGGGGAAGTTGAGGGCTTCGAAGTTGTAGAAGTCGGACTCGACCTGAGGGCCGAGGTTAGTGCTGTAGCCGAGATGATGGAAGACAGATACGATCTCGTGCATCGTTTTGAGGAGCGGATGAGGGATGCCGGGGGCGCGGAGGGTACCGGGGAGGGTGATGTCAAGCGGGTGAGGATGCTTCTTGTTCTGGAGACTGGCTGCGATCGTTCCGCCTTGTGTGGCGTATTCGCTGACAAGTCCCGGTTCTGAGACGGGGACCTTCACCAGTCGTTCCGGAGACAACTGATATTCCACAAGTGCTTTAAGTTCGTTGAAGCGGATGCCGAGGGCTTTTTTGGCCTCGGGTGGGGCGGATTTTAACCAGGCTTCGCTGATGAGCTTGAGACGGCCTTGTTTGCGGCCTAGCCAGTGGAGGCGGAAGGCTTCGGGGTCGGCGGCTGTCTCAGCGGCAGTGGTGCGGACTTCCTCGCTGAGGGTAATGAAGGCGGCTTCGAGGGTAGGCTCTTCATAGCCGGACAGACTTGGGATGGTTTGTTCGCTCATGGCTTCAATCTAATAAGTTTACAGACTTGTTGGCTGGCGGAGAAACGCGGTTGTGGCATGGCAAGAACTCCCCACCCTCTGCGGTGAGGCCGCAAAGAGTGGGGCAGCTAGTTCGTTTGAGACTAGTTGAAAGATTTGGTGAGGGTGGCGACGGAGATGTGGGGCCAGCCAAGGATGACCGGTGATGTGCCTGGAGGAGGAGGGGGTGCGAGGAGAACTCCGAAGTTGAGAACGACCATCTGAGCGTATTGCAGCTGCATGAAGGTTGCCCGGTGGTGGTGTTTAACCTTCTCGATCCAGAAGGTGGCATAGACGGTGGCAGTGTCGGCGTTGGGGCCTTTAGGTCCGGTGGGCTCCCCGCCTTCGAGGAAGAGGATGTTTTCGATCCCGCCGGCGGCGTTGACCATATTGGCACTGACAGTTGGGCTGGCGGGCTTATTGGGTACGGTGAGAAACTGAATGTTGGCCTGGGTAGCGATGTTGAGGACCACACCTTCGAAGGTGTGACCCTGGTGGATCTGCTTTTCGATATGGGTTTGAAGGAGAATGATGGGATCGTTGATGACTTTCTGGATTGGAACGCCGTCGATTTTGGAGTTGGCCGTCCATGGGCAGTCGGGAGGGTTGGTGTTGTAGGGGGTGCGGGGGTTCTTGATGCCTTCGGGGATGGTGATGTCGTACTGGGTGAAGGGGGGAACGGGGCCGATGGGGGGCGGGACGTTGGCGGCTGTGTCCTTCTCGTTGGAGCCGGCGGCGTTGATGGCGGGGGCGGGAGCGATGGGGAAGGGAGTGCTGTTGAAGGAGGGAAATCGGGAGAAGGCATAGGGTTGGCCAGCGAGGGGTAGAGTGGGATTGCCGTTGAAACGCTCGGCGATTCCTTGCGCGAGCAGAGCGTTACCGTGGGGAATAGAGCCCATGCGGGCGATGATCTGGGTTTCGATGGGTGTGGTTTCGGTTGGGTAAGAGGTGGGCGGCTGCGTGATCCAGATGCCGGGCTCGATGTGCATGGCTCCGCCGGTGCAGGAGTCGGCGATTTTTTGCAGGTAGGTGAGGCCATGGAGCGTGATGTCCGGCTGACCGAAACCCCGGTTGGGGATGGGAGAGCCGATGGGCGTGACGGTGAGAATTTCGGTGGTGGTGTTGAGTTGGAGGTAGAGGTTGGCCTTGCCTTCCTGGTCAGGCCGCGCAATGAGGTTGAAGCCGGAACCGCAGCCCTGCCAGGTTCCGGCGAGGTCGGCCAGTAGGCCAAGATCAGCGAGAACGTTCTCGTTGTTGGGGCTGATGCGGATGGTGGGAACGCGCAAGCCTGCCTCGGCGATATTGCGTTCAGAAGGTGGAATTGGGCATTGTTTTTCGCGATTTTCTTCGGGCATGACAGTCGATTCCTTCCTTGGTTGAGATGCGGAGGGACAAGTGCGCCGTGGGACGCGTTAGCCGAGCGATAAAAGGGTCTTGGAAGGGGCCCGGGCCGGGAGAGATTTATTCAGCGGAAGCAGTATGGACTGAGCGTATCCGCGATACGGGAGGCCGACGGGAGATTACCCGGGAGCATACTCCGGCCAGAGCGGGATGCCAAGTGAATTCTGTGAGGCTGGAGGAGGGTGCCGGAGGTGGATGTGTGACGTGATCTGCTTGGCATGACTGTGACGTCTAGCGGATTCGTTCGACCACGTCGGTCGCGATAGAGCGGCTATCGGCTCCGCTTTGGGTGACAACTTCAATTCGGATTAGACATCTATCCGGAGCGGATGTGTCGATGCGCTAGAGGGCGGAGAGGACGATGAGGGCTACGAGGAGGCCCATGAAGAGGCTGCGGCGGTCGGTGATGGCGTAGACGACGGGGTCTTCGTTGAGCTGGCCGCGAGAGGCCAAGAGCCAGAGGCGCATGATCCAAAGGATAAGGACGGGAACGAGAAGCCAGAGTCGCCGGGTGTGGTGGTAGAGCTGGGCCGCTTCGAGGGTCGAGATGTAGAGGGTGAGGACGACGACGGAGGCGAAGCCGCTAGCGGAGCCGAAGCTGCGAAGTTGCTCGATGTCAGAGACGTGGTAGCCGCGGCCTCCGATGGTGGAGCCGCCGCGCTCACTGAGGTTTTCAAGCTCGGCGAAGCGTTTGACCAGAGCGAGCGAGAGAAAGAAGAAGATGCTGAAGCTGCCGAGCCAGGTGGATACGGGCACGCCCGAGGCAGCGGATCCGGCGATGATGCGAATGGTGTAGAGGCCGGAGAGGACGATAACGTCGACCAGGACGGAGCGCTTGAGACGCAGCGAATAGGCGAGTGTCGTAACGAGGTAGATGCCAAGCCACTCAAGGAAGTAATGCGGCTTGATGAGGGAGACGAGTTGAGGCGACAGGGCGGTGATGACGCGGGGCACTGACAGCGCCAGAACGAGAGAGGCGGCCAGCAAGAGGACGACAACGAAGACGCCGGAGAGGGCGGAGAGGTCGCCCGAGGCGAAGGGGCGGCGGCGCTTGCGCGGGTGCTGGCGGTCGGCTTCGAGGTCGAGCAGGTCGTTGACGATGTAGGTGGCGGAGGCGCAGAGGCCGAAGCTGAGAAAGGCGACTGCTGCTGCTGCGACGAGACCGGGTGCCCAGGCGTGGGCGAGGAGGAGGGGGAGGAAGATGAGGACGTTTTTCGCCCATTGGTGGAGGCGGATGGCTTTGGGCCACGCTTTGAGGGGGGAGACGGTCTCGTCGAAGGTGCGGGCGGGGGTAACGCGGGCTTTGCGGAGCGCGGCGCGGAGGGCGGGGGTGGGGTTGGCGACCATGGGCTCCCTGCAGCTTTCGAGCAAGGGGAGATCGGGCATGGCGTTGCCGATGTAGGTGAAGTTGTCGCCGAATTGGGAGCGGAAGGCGGCGAGCTTGTTTTTGCCGGCAAGGTTGAGCTGACCGTCGGAGGCGAGGACGCCGGTGAAGAGGCCGAGGTGGTCTGCGACGCGGCGAGCGGTGTCGGCGTCGGCTGCGGTGGCGAGGTAGATGGGGCGGCCGGTGGCGTGCTGCTGCTGAAGATATTGAAGGAGTTCGCGGTTGTAGGGGAGGTGGGCGACGTCGAGCTGGACGGTGGCGGCGAGGTGGCGCTTGAGAGCAGCTTTGCCCTGGAGGAGCCAGGAGGGGATTTTAAGGAGTGCAGCCGGATGGTGGCGGGCGACGGCGAGTGCGGAGTCGTGCAAGGTGTCGGACTTGACGAGGGTACCGTCGAGGTCGACACAGAGGATGGGGAGCGCGGCGGTGTCGATTTGTGAGGCCGTGAGAGACAAAAGTGTCCTTTCTTCCGTCTAACCAACAATAACTTCCCTGCGTCTAAGAATAATTGTCCTGCGTCTAACAAAAATCGGAACGAATATGACGGGCGTTTCGTAGATTCAGCATTGCCTGACGCAGGAGATGCGTCTGAGCGACCAACGTCATTATCGTTTATTCTTAGATATCTGGCACACCTATCATTTTGTTCGTGCAGTGAATTTTTCTGAGAGAGCTTGAGAGACTCCATGCCGTCAACGCAGATGAACGAGAAAGAACGAGTAGACGGGGCAGCGGCAGCGGAGTCGCAGAAGAACCTGCGAGAGAGCGAGCCGTTGGTAGAGGGGCCGAAGGGATCGCCGGCGCGGAAGTGGATTGTGGTGCTGGTGATTCTGGCCGTGGTGGGGGCGGCGGTATGGAAGATCCGCCGGAACACGGCAGAACAGACCGGCGTCCAGATGATGATGGCGGCGCAGGCGGATAGGCCGACGCCAGTGCAGGTGTCTTCGGTGCAACAGAAGACGATGCCGATTTTCCTTACCGCTCTGGGAACCGTTACGGCATACAACACGGTGACGATCAAGTCGCGTGTGGATGGGCAGTTAATGCAGGTGCCGGTTCGCGAAGGGCAGGCGGTGCGGCAGGGACAGGTGCTGGCGGAGATCGATCCGAAACCTTACCAGGCGGCGCTGGAGCAGGCGCAGGGGCAGTTGGTGAAGGACCAGGCGAATGCGGTGAATGCTCGCGCGGAGGCGGCGCGGTATGAGGCGCTGCTGTCGGCTGGCGTGGTTTCGAAGGAGAGCCAGCAGGCACAGGCTTCGACGGCGGGGCAGGCGGAGGGTTCGATTGCCTCAGACCGCGCGGCGATTGAAGCGGCGAAGGTGAACCTGGGGTATACGAAGATTTTTTCGCCGATCAATGGGGTGGTTGGGCTGCGGCAGGTGGATGCCGGAAATATTGTGCATGCAGCGGATACAAATGGACTGCTGGTGGTGACGCAGCTGCAGCCGATCGCTGTAATCTTTACGTTGCCGGAGGATCAGCTGCCGGAGGTGTTGAAGAAGTCGCGGGCGGGCGACAAGCTGGTGGTGGAGGCGTATGACCGGGCTGCTGCGACTCACCTGGCGAGCGGAAGTTTGCTGACGGTCGATAACCAGATTGATACGACGACGGGGACAGTGAAGGCCAAGGCTGTCTTCGAGAATAAGGATGGGGCGCTGTTTCCGAATCAGTTTGTGAATGTGCGGTTGATCCTGCAAGAGAAGAGGAATGCGGTGGTGATTCCGGCTTCGGCGCTGCAGACGGGGACGCAGGGGAACTTCGTCTACCTGCTGAAGCAGGGGCAGCCGCCGGCTGATCCGCTGGCGAAGAAGGATGCGGATGGGCCGGTGATCGAGCTGCCAGAGAACAAGACGAACTACTACGTGATGGCGCAGACGGTGAATGTGGAGCTGACTGAGGGGACGCAGGTGATCCTGAGCGGCGGAGTGAAGCCGGGAGACCAGATTGTGGTGGATGGGCAGGAGAAGTTGAAGAACGGAAGCAAGGTATTTCCGAGGACGGCTCCGGTTAAAGCTGGAGATGGAACAACTGCTGAGTTGGGTATGACAAGCACCACGGGGCAGCCCTCGTGAGTCCTTCGAAGCCGTTTATTCTTCGGCCGGTGGCCACCTCGCTATTGATGGTGGCCATTTTGCTTGCGGGGTTTGTCGCGTATGAGCAACTGCCGGTGTCGGCGCTGCCGCAGGTGGACTATCCGACGATCCAGGTGCAGACGTTTTATCCGGGGGCGAGCCCGGAGGTGATGGCGTCGTCGGTGACGGCTCCGCTGGAGCGGCAGTTTGGGCAGATACCGGGGCTGAGTCAGATGACTTCGTCGAGCTCTGGCGGCGGCAGTGTAATTACGCTGCAGTTCGATCTGTCGGAGTCGATCGATATTGCGCAGCAGGATGTGCAGGCGGCGATCAATGCGGCGTTCAGCTATCTGCCGAAGGACCTGCCGAATCCTCCGGTGTACAGCAAGGTGAATCCTGCTGATGCACCTATTATGACGCTGGCGCTGACCAGCGATACGCTGCCGCTGGCGAAGGTGGAGGACCTGGCGGATACGGTGATCGCGCAGAAGATCTCGCAGCTTTCGGGCGTGGGGCTGGTGTCGATCAATGGTGGGCAGAAGCCAGCGGTGCGGATTCAGGCGAATCCAACGGCTTTGGCTAATTATGGACTTAGCCTTGAGGATATTCGCGCGGCGATCGGAACGACAAATGTGGATCAGGCGAAGGGAAACCTGAATGGGGCGAGCCAATCGTACACGATCGGTGCGAATGATCAGCTGCCTTCGAGTGATGCTTATAACAAGGTAATTGTTGCTTACCGGAATGGATCTCCGGTGAGGCTGTCGGATGTGGCGAATGCGGTGGACAGCGCGGAGAACCTGTTTCAGGCAGCGTGGATGGGGACCGCGGCGCAGGCTGGTGCGGGCGGCCAGCACGCGCGCGATGCGGTGTTGAAGCCAGCGGTGATTGTGAACATCCAGCGGCAGCCGGGGGCGAACATCATCGGCGTGGTGGATGAGGTGCAGAAGATTCTGCCGCAGCTGCGGTCGACGATGCCGGCGACGGTTCAACTGCAGGTGCTGACGGATCGGACGAATACGATTCGGGCTTCGGTGAAGGATGTGCAGTTTTCGCTAGTGCTGACGATCGGGCTGGTCGTGATGGTGATCTTCCTGTTCCTGCGGTCGATTGCTGCGACGATTATTCCTTCGGTCGCGGTGCCGCTGTCGATTGTGGGGACGTTTGGGGTGATGTACCTGCTCGGGTACAGCCTGAATAACCTCTCGCTGATGGCGTTGACGATCTCTACCGGATTTGTGGTGGATGACGCGATTGTGATGATCGAGAACATTGCGCGGTTTCTGGAGCAGGGTGACTCGCCGCTGGAGGCTGCGCTTAAGGGTTCGGAACAGATTGGGTTCACGATTGTCTCGCTGACGGTGAGCTTGATTGCGGTGCTGATTCCGCTGCTTTTCATGGGCGATATTGTGGGTCGGCTGTTCCGCGAGTTTGCTGTAACGCTGGCGGTTACAATTTTGGTCTCGGCGCTGGTTTCTCTGACGTTAACGCCAATGATGGCGGCGAAGCTGCTGCGGCA
The DNA here is from genome assembly GCF_013410875.1 of Tunturiibacter empetritectus. GTDB lineage: Bacteria > Acidobacteriota > Terriglobia > Terriglobales > Acidobacteriaceae > Edaphobacter > Edaphobacter empetritectus. Next base: position 14,316 of record NZ_JACCCU010000001.1, read on the forward strand.
TACGCCGGAGAGCGAGCAGAATGCGTTCTACAAGAAGAGCGAAGAGTTCTTCGAGTATGTGATTGCGAAGTATGCGGTGGGTGTGCGGTTTGTGCTGCGGCATCAGACAGCCACGCTGCTGGTGACGCTGGCTACGTTTGCACTGACGGTGTATCTGTTTTTGATTGTGCCGAAGGGGTTCTTCCCGGTGCAGGATACGGGCGTGCTGCTGGGGATTACGGAGGCTCCGCAGACGATCAGCTTCAACGCGATGAGCTCGCGGCAACAGGCGTTGGCTAGAATCATTCTGCAGGATAAAGATGTTGAGAGTGTTTCCTCGTTCATTGGAATCGACGGGACCAACTCAACGTTGAACAGCGGGCGCATTCAGATCAACTTGAAGGATCGGGAGCAGAGGAGTTCCACCGCGCTCGAGGTGATTCAGCGGCTGGAGCCGAAGGTAGCAACGGTGGATGGGATTCAGTGCTTTCTGCAGCCACTGCAGGACCTGACGGTGGAAGATCGCGTGAGCCGCACGCAGTATCAATACTCGTTGGAAGATGCGAATACTGAGGAGTTGGCGATGTGGACGGGCAGGTTGGTCGCGAAGCTCAACCAGATTCCGATTCTGAGCGACGTGGCGAGCGATGAGCAGATGAGCGGGCTTGAGGCGCAGCTGGTGATCGATCGCGATACGGCTTCTCGGCTGGGAATTACGCCGCAGAATATCGACGACACGCTGGATGATGCATTTGCGCAGCGGCAGGTTTCGACGATCTTTACGCAGCAGAATCAGTATCACGTGGTGCTGGAGGTGGCTCCGAAGTACCAGCGAAATCCGGCGGCGCTCGACAACATTTATGTGAAGAGTTCGAACGGAACGCAAGTGCCGCTGTCGACGTTTACGCACTTTGAAGAGAAGCCCACGGCGCTTGTGATCAATCACCAGGGACAGTTCCCGGCTGTGACGATCTCGTTTAATTTGGCGCCGGGCAAGTCTATCGGCGACGCAGTGGATGCGGTGAATAAGGCCCAGGCGGAGCTGAATATGCCACCGAGCGTTAAGGGTGAGTTCCAGGGTTCGGCGAAGGCTTTTGAGTCTTCGATTGCGAATGAGCCAATTCTGATCCTGGCAGCGCTGATCGTGGTTTATATCGTGCTCGGTGTTTTGTATGAGAGCTATATCCATCCGATTACGATTCTTTCAACGCTGCCGTCGGCTGGAGTTGGCGCGATTCTGGCGCTGCTGCTGTTCCATGTGGACTTGAGTGTGATTGCGCTGATCGGCATCATTCTGCTGATCGGGATCGTGAAGAAGAACGCGATTATGATGATCGACTTTGCGCTGGAGGCTGAGCGCGAACAGGGGATGACGCCGACGGAGGCGATCTATCAGGCTTGTCTGCTGCGGTTTCGGCCGATCATGATGACGACGATGGCGGCACTGCTTGGCGGTTTGCCGCTGGCGCTTGGAACGGGCACGGGTAGTGAGTTGAGGCGGCCGCTGGGGATCACGATTGTTGGCGGACTGATTGTGTCACAGGTGTTGACGCTGTTTACGACGCCGGTGGTTTATCTGTTCTTCGACCGGATCGCGCGCAGGTCGAGGCGGGCTCAAGGTTCCAAGGATGTGGAGTTGCACGCGCACGCGATGTCAGCTGATTGATGGTTAAGGATTAAGAATTATGCATTTTTCAGCACCATTTATTCGGCGGCCGGTAGCGACGTTTCTGTTGTCGCTGGCGGTGATTCTGGCGGGTGCGGTGGCCTATACGCTGCTACCCGTGGCCAGTCTGCCGCAGGTGGAGTTTCCGGTGATCTCGGTAGGTGCGAATTTGCCGGGTGCCGATCCGGAGACGATGGCCTCGTCTGTGGCGACGCCGCTGGAGCGGCAGTTCTCGAAGATTGCCGGCGTCAACGAGATGACGTCCTATTCTTCAACCGGCGTGGTGGGGATTACGCTGCAGTTTGATCTGACGCGCGATGTGAATGGAGCGGCGCGGGATGTGCAGGCGGCGATCAATGCAGCGCGGAGTCAACTGCCTGCGAATCTGCCAAGTAATCCTGGGTACTACAAGGTGAATCCGGCGGACTCGCCGATCATGATTATCGCGTTGACCTCTGACACGATGAATGTGCCGCAGCTGTATGACGCTTGCGACAGTATTCTGGCACAGAAGATCGCGCAGATCCCGGGTGTGGGGCAGACGTTCTGCGGAGGAAGCGCAAAGCCTTCGGTGCGGATCGAGGCGAACCCGATGCAGCTGGCGCACTATGGTGTGGGGCTGGAGGCGTTGCGGGCGGCGATCGGCACAGTGAATGTGAATCAGCCGAAGGGATATCTGCAGGATGACACGCGGCGGTGGAGTGTCAGTGCGACGGATCAGTTGTTTGGCGCGGCGGCGTATGCTCCGTTGATTATTGCGACGGACAAAGGGCCGGTGAGTTCTGCGGCTGCGAGTTCGGGGCTGCCGGCTTCGGTGGCGAGCGCGTTGACGAGCAATCCGCAGGCGGTTGGTGGAAGTGCGGGTTCGAGTGGCGGCGGGACTGCTGCAAACGCGCCCGTGGCGAACAGTTCGACTGCGGCTGTTGCTGCACCTGTCGTTGCGAGTACCGGGATGGGTGCCGGGCCTGGAACGGCGCATGGTGTGGTAAGGATTCAGGATGTAGCGAATGTCGTCAACAGCGTTGAGGATGTTCATGCCACCGGCGTGTTCAATGGCAAGCCTGCGATTCTTGTGATCGTGTTCAAGACTTCGACGGCGAACGTGATTGAGACCGTGGATAACGTGAAGAAGATGCTGCCATTGCTTGAGGCATCGATTCCACCGGCGATCTCGGTCCATGTGGCACTCGACCGGACAACGACGATTCGTGCTTCGGTGAAGGATGTAACGCGAACGCTAGTGATCTCGATCCTGCTGGTGATCCTGGTGGTGTTTCTGTTCCTACGGGAGGTGCGGTCGACTTTGATTCCGACGGTCGCGGTGCCTTTGAGCCTGCTGGGGACCTTCGCGGTGATGTATCTGCTGGGATATACGCTGGATAATCTTTCGCTGATGGCGCTAACGATCTCGACGGGGTTTGTGGTCGATGACGCGATTGTGGTGATCGAAAATATCAGCCGGCATCTTGAGGCCGGGATGACGCCGTTGCAAGCGGCGATGGTGGGTTCGAAGGAGATTGGATTTACGGTGGTGTCGATGAGCACGTCGCTGATTGCGGTGTTCATTCCGATTCTGCTGATGGGTGGGATTGTAGGGCGGCTGTTTCGTGAGTTTGCGGTGACGCTTTCGGTGGCGATTATGGTATCGCTGGTGGTATCGCTGACGACTACGCCGATGTTGAGCGCGAAGTTTCTGGAGCCACATGGCAGGCGGGAGCATGGGTGGTTCTATCGTTCGGGTGAGCGGGCGCTGGCGTGGATGGCGGCGGAGTATGAGTTGGGGTTGCGCTGGGTGTTGAAGCATCAACGGCTAGTGCTGGTGATTACGGTGCTGACGTTTGTGCTGAATGTTTATCTGTACATCCTGGTACCCAAGGGATTCTTTCCGGAGCAGGATGCGGGGCGTATCGGTGGGCAGGTACAGGGGCAGCAGGATGTATCGTTCGCGCAGATGAAGAAGAATGTGCTGGCGCTGGCGGCGATTGCGCAACAGGATCCAGGCGTTGAAGATGTTACGGCGTTTGCGGGTGGGCGCGGAAATTCAAACGGCGGCTTCATGTTCATGTCGTTGAAGCCGGATGCGGAGCGCAAGAAGGCGGGAGACACGGCGCAGGTGATCGTGAACAGGTTGCGGCCCAAGGTCAGCAACTTGCCTGGCGTGATTATGTACCTGCAGGCGTTTCAGGATCTGCGGATTGGCGGACGGAATACGGCGACGGAGTATCAGTACACGCTGACTGGAGATAATCTGAAGGAGTTGAACGAGTGGGGTCCTAAGTTGCAAGCTGCAATGGATCAACTGCCGCAGATCAAAGACGTCGCTACGGATCAACAGGCGCTGGGATTACGTGGGCAGTTGGTGATCGACCGTGCGACAGCCAGCCGGTTGGGGGTGTCGCCGCTGACGATTGATTCCACGCTGTCGGATGCGTTTGCACAGACCCAGGTTTCGACGACCTACATGCCGCTGAATCAGTATCACGTGGTGATGGAGGTTGCGCCGCAGTTCCAGGAAGATCCGGATGCGCTGAAGAGTATCTATGTGAAGAGCACTACGGGGGCGATGGTACCGCTGTCGGCGGTGACGCACTTTGAAGCACAGAGAATTCCGCTGGCGGTGAATCATCAGGCGCAATCGCCGGCTACTACGTTGTCGTTCAATCTGGCTCCCGGGGCTTCGCTGAGTCAGGCGACGCAGGCGATTCAGCAGGCTCGCGTGGATATCGGGATGCCGTCGGCGATTCATGGCGGATTTGCTGGTTCGGCACAGGCCTTCAAGGATTCGCTGAAGAGTGAGCCGTGGTTGATTTTGCTGGCTCTGGTCGCGGTCTATCTTGTGCTGGGGATCCTGTATGAGAGCTTCATTCATCCGCTGACGATTCTGTCGACATTGCCTTCGGCTGGGGTGGGCGCGATTGTGGCGCTGCTGCTGTTCAACGTGGATTTGAGTGTGATCGCGATGATCGGGATCATTCTGCTAATTGGGATTGTGAAGAAGAACGCGATCATGATGATCGACTTTGCGCTGGTGGCGGAGAGACAGCATGGCAAGACGCCGCAGGAGGCGATCTTCGAGGCTTGTATGCTGCGGTTTCGGCCGATCATGATGACGACGATGGCGGCTCTGCTCGGAGGGCTGCCGCTGGCGTTGGGTCGCGGGACTGGCAGTGAGATGCGGAGACCGCTGGGGATCACGATTGTGGGTGGGTTGATTGTGTCGCAGGCGCTTACGCTGTTTACTACGCCGGTGGTTTATCTGTTTTTCGATCGAGTGAGGGGCAGGTTTGCCCGGGCGGTGCGGGGGCGACGGGCTGGGCGGCGGCGGGTGGCTGAGGTTGTGGCTGGCGATTAGATGGTTTGAGTCAACTGCTTGAGAAGCTAAAAACAGGCAGATCGCGTGCTGCGCGCACCGCGCGATCTGCCATCGAGGCTGACGCGCCTTCGGCGCCTTGTTGGGGTTGGGTTTAGACCAAGGCGGGTTCGGCTACTACCGTGTCCGTCGAGCGACGATGCTCGAGGTAGCTGGTCTGAGTTGGGGATAACAATGTGGGTGGGAAGTAGGAGTTTTCGAAGTACTGCGCCAGCATGCGGTGGGTGTTGAAGAAGCTGCCGTTGATGGCGATACAGTGCTGCTGCATGTGCGCCCAGGCGTGAGGATTGGAGTACATGGGAGCGATCGACTCTTCGAGTTTTTCGTAGAGGCTGGTTGCTTCAGCAGCTTCGTCTTCGCCGTCTTCGATGGCCCAGCCGGTGGTGTTTTCGGCGCAGCCTTCGATCCACCAGCCGTCGAGGATGGAGAGCGAGGGGACACCGTTGAGGGCGGCCTTCATGCCGGAGGTGCCGGAGGCCTCGTAGGGGCGGCGAGGCGTATTGACCCAGACATCGACGCCCTGGGTGAGGAGAGCGCCCAACTCCCAGTCGTAGTTTTCGATGTAGTAGATCTTGAGGGCCGAAGAGTTGAGCTTGGCGGCAGAGGCGAATACGTCGCGGATGAGGCCTTTGCCGGCGACATCGGCGGGATGGGCTTTGCCGGCGTAGAGGATCTGGAGGCCGCCGATCTTTTCTGCTATCTCGACGAGGCGTTTGGGGTCGTGCAAGAGAAGGCTGGCGCGCTTGTAGGTGGCGACGCGGCGTGCGAAGCCGAGGGTGAGGACGTTGGGATTGAAGTGATGGCCGGTGCGTTTGGCAATGGCGCTGAAGAGGCGGAGCTTGCCTTTGTTGTGCGCGGCGGCGATGCGGGCCGGATCGATGCCGTAAACCGACCGGAGGTACTGGTTGTCGGTGCGCCAGTGAGGAATCTCTTCGTCGAGAAGCTCTTGAAACTGGGGCGAGAGCCAGGTGGCGGCGTGAACGCCGTTGGTGATGGAGTAGACCTTGTAGCCGGGGAACATCTGCTGAGAGACCTTGCCGTGCTGCATGGCGACGCCGTTGACGAAGCGCGAGAAGCGCAGGGCGATGTAGGTCATATTCATGAGGCCGTTGTGGAGGCAGCCAAACTGGTCGATGGCGGCGGCGCGGTCGTTGCCGAGAACCTGGTACATCTGATCGACACCGAACTGATCGTGGCCGGCCGGGACAGGGGTGTGGGTGGTGAAGACGCACTGCTGACGGACGAACTCGATGTCGGCTTCGGTTGCGTCTTTGAGTGGGGTGCCGGCGAGGTGCTCTTCAAGAAGGCCGATGGCTAGGAGGGCGGCGTGGCCCTCGTTCATGTGATAGACCTTCGGTTTACAGGCAAGCGCGTCAAGTAAGGAGACACCAGCGAGGCCGAGAACAGTCTCCTGACAGAGACGGTAGTAGGTGTCGCCGCCGTAGAGGTGGTCGGTGAGGCGGCGATCCCAGGGGTCATTGCCTTCGACGTCCGTGTCGAGCAGGAAGACGGGGATGATGTGGCCGGTGACGCCGACGACGTCGAAGCGCCAGGCACGGACCAGAACCTGACGGCCCTGCATGGTGAGGGCGATGATCTGGTTGGCGCTGGGGAGGGTGGTCTCGGGGGACCAGGGGACGTCGGCTTCGGTCTGCTGGCCGATGTCGGAGAGCTTCTGGCGGAAGTAGCCGCAGCGATGGACGAGCGAGATGGCGACCATAGGGGCGGCGGTGTCGGCTGCGGAGCGGAGAGTGTCGCCGGCGAGCATGCCGAGGCCACCGGAGTAGGTGGGCAGGGCCGGAGAGAGAGCTATCTCCATGGAGAAGTAAGCGATGGTGCGGGTGGAGAGATCAGGCGTCGTAACAGGGATGGAGGCGGAGGGAAGAGTCATGCGGTGGTTAATCCTTTTCTCATCCGATTTTGTATCTCGTCGCGACGATGGCCCAGGTTGCGATGACACATGATTCTCTGTCGGCGGGTGAGATGCGCTGCGAGATCCGAAAGAGATCGTTGGAACTTGAAATTATGGCTGATTCTACCAAACGACCCTCCATCAAAAGATGGAACTCTGGTTACGTTTTCTCATGCTATCGGGGTATTGACCCGACTTGGCGGACGGCCGCGGCCTGAAGGCGTTGCCATAAGTGTTCTAACCAAAGGAGATGCTCCGGCTTCATGAGGACGGATCGGAGGCAGGTGACTTTGTTTGCCGCGTCGTTTTTGGGGGTATCTTGCCAGGTATTATGTGAAAAAAAACGCACCGGAAGCTTGGCGAGAGCAAGGTGGAGATCGTTTTTGGCGGCTTCGTCGAAGATGGATTGAGCCAGCGCCGAGGAGGCTTTTGGTGTGTGGGCGTTCACGGCCCAGAAGACGATATCGAGCTGAGGCGGACTGGAGGGGGTGAGGAAGTGGGGGGATTCGGTGAGGCGGCGGTGGAGTTCCAAGGCTGCGGTGTGACTAGCTTCGAGGCCCTGGGCGAAGACGCCGCCGGGAATGTAGGGGAGGAGTTGCTGGGTCGCCCAAAGAGCTACGGCGGAGGCTCCGGCGCGGGAGCACTCGAGGGAGATCTCGCCGAGGTGGAGGTCTTTAGAGGAGAAGTAGGTGTAGGGGGAGTCGTGCTTGTAGAAGCGGCCGACGGCTGGGTCGCGGAAGAGGATGGAGCCGCAGCCGTAGGGTTGGAGGCCGTGCTTGTGCGGATCGATGACGATGGAGTCGGCGTGGGTGATGGCGTCGAAGGCAGCGCGGGTCTCGGGGGAGAGATTGGAGGCGAGGGTGAAGTAGCCGCCGTAGGCCGCATCGACGTGGATGCGGAAGTTGAACTTTTTCTGCAGCACGAGGACTTGGTCGAGTGGATCAACCGAGCCGATGGCCGTTGTGCCTAGCGTGACGACGACGGTGCCGATGTTTTGGGTTTCGAGGAGACGCTCGAGTGCGTGGAGGTCTATGCGGCCGCGGTCGTCGGAGGGGATGGCGAAAAAGGGCAGGCCGAGGACGCTTGAGATGCGGTTGTGCGTGTAGTGGGCCTGGTCAGAGGCGGCGATCGCCTTACCTGGCGCGAGTTGACCGGCGACCCAGAGCGCTTCAAGATTCGCGAAGGTGCCGCCGCTTGAGAGGTGACCGAGATGCTTGGGCCAGTGAAACATCTTTGCAAGAGCGGCGACGGCTTCGATCTCCATGGCGGAGCTGGCGCGGCCGCCGTCGAGGGCGTGATTGTTGGGGTTGACCGACATGGCCAGCGCATAGGCGGCGCGGGCGATGGGGTGGGGCGGCTTCAGCATCTGGCCGGCGTAGAGAGGATGGGCGTAGGGGTAGTTGTCCTGCAGGCGGCTGGCTACCTGATTGAGGATCGCAGAGGCTATTTCGTCCAGCGGGGGCGCGGGTGCGGGCGGCAGATGGGCAAAGCCTTCATCGAGGCGGCTCTGGGCTTCGGCGAGGAGATGGAAGATGTCGTATGGCATAGAACCCTAGTAGGCAGACCGAGTGACGAAACCTATCTTGATCATCAACCCGAGCACTGTTGCGAGAATGAGGGCAAACGTCGTCCACGGTGCGTAGCTTCGCAGGCGCTTGGTTAAGGCTTCAATAACCAGAATAAGCGCGTAGAGGATAAACATAAGGACGAGTCCATCCACCACGAAGTACCGTGTTACGGCAGGAGTAGTCACGGTAAGGCCCCATTGCAGATTTAACGGATGGGCAAAGCTGCCGATGACGAAAACTAACAGGAAGAGAACAAATTGAAGAAGAGTGACCGCTGCTTTTTTCATGATGAACTCTCGGGTTGGTCTGGTGTGATGACGTATGCGTCCATAAAGATATGGCGGACAACGTGCGACCAACGTTTGATGTGACGACGTTGATGTTCGGCGCATCTGATGAGGCCTAATTCAGATTGGACTCAAAGAGATCGTAGCGGTGTTCGAGCTCCCATTGTTCGGCGGCTTTTTCGCTGGATTGAAGAAAGCTCAGGCAGTTTGGTGTGGGGTTTGCGGATCCCAGAGGCTGTCCGGCACAGGCGGCGACAGTTTTGGTGAAGACGTCGGGTTGCTGCCAGAGACTGGGGCCGGGAAGGAAGTTGTGTTCAAGGCTGGTGCGGGCGGATTGTTTGAGGTCGAGGTAGGAAAGGTCGAAGTCCATGGCGGCGCGTGTGTACTCGTTGGTGAGATCGATGCGGGAGACGCCTTCGTCATCGGTGGAGAGGGCGATGGGAACGCGGGCGGCGCGATAGGACGGAAGCGGATGCCAGGGGGCGGTGACTCCGAGGATGACATCGTTCGAGGTGAGGTTGATCTCAACCATGATGTGACGGTCGGCTAATTCTTTCAGCAATGCCTGAGGCTCGTTCTCGTACATGACGTCGACGCCGTGGCCGATGCGTTCGGCGTGGCCGAGATCGACGGCTTCGCGAATGTGGAAGCGGAGACCATCGGGTGGCACGAGACCGGGGGCGATTTCGCCGGCATGGAGGGCGATGTGGACCTTGGGGTAGACGCTGTGAAGGTAGTCGAGCATCAACATCTGGCGGTGGTATTCGGACATGGACAGGTAGGCATCTTCGGGCTGGACGAAGTTGAGACCGACGACGCGAGGATCGACTGAGGCAACCTCGAAGGCCAGCAGGGTCTGCGCGAAGACGTGCTGCGGGGGGAAGGCGCGGAGAACCTGGTAGAGAAAGCGAACCTTGACGGAGCAGGCCGGCTGGGCGCTGGGCTGGCCGCAGTCCTCTATGCGGTCACGAGCGTCGAGGGCGTTATCGAGTTCTTTGCGATCGACGGCGACTTCGTCGCGGAGGCCTGCGTTGAGAAGGGTTTCGCGGAGATGGCTAAGATCTTCTCGGCTGGTGCCGGTGGCGTTACCCGTGCGATTTTGCGCTGGATCGGCAGGCGTGGAGGGCCAATCAATCGTTGAGACGATCTTCGAGAGGTCGGTGAAGATGGGTGTCTCCATGACCTCCAGGTATTGCTCATTCTGAGCGGCAGCGCGGGTGGCGACTTCGTCGAGCCATTCTCCAGCGTGGGATTTGTTGAGAGTGCGGAAGCGGTCGAAGGTTGCGAAGAATTGATCGTGCCCGCTGACACCCGAGCTGGGGACGAAGGCGCGCATGGAGAAGGAGTCGACGAGAGCATCATAGAGCTTCTGGTCTTTGAAGGCGCCCTCGGCGCGGGCGTGGCCCTCGCCACAGACGGGCTGCGGCGGGATGCTGCGAGTGGTGCCGCTCGGCTTGACCAGGGTGTGGGTGGTTAGGTCGACGCAAAGAAGATCAGAGGCTGCATCCTTAATAAGGGTCTCGGCGTAGATGGCTCCTGAGAGGTGCATGTGCAGGTCGGCACCCTTGGGCATGCGGGTGAGGAAGGCATTAAGTTGGAGAGGACTTTGCCTTGCGGTGTTGAAGGCTTTGATGGCGCGCTGTTCGCGTGGCGTGGGAGTTGTTCCGGCTCCCTTCCCAACGGCCGCTGCTGTGGCCGGTGGCGTTGCAACTTGCGCGTGGGCGGCGGCGACGAAACAAAGAGACAATACTACAGACGTGAGGCTTTGAAGGCGACGGAGCATGGGCGTCCTTGAAGTTCGAATGATGAGAAAGGATAGCGCGATACGGCGAGTTGGCGGTATGGCTCGGGATTGCTATACTTAGAATGCGTTTGCGTTGCTGGCGTCTCCACCGGCAATGGGCTCCGTGAAAAGCCGGGCCGACTGATGTAGCATTAGCGCACGGCGGTTCTTGGCGATCCCCGATAACAGGCGCGCATGCCAAGGCCAGATAGCTCAGTGGTAGAGCGCGGCCCTGAAAAGGCCGGCGTCGGCGGTTCGATCCCGTCTCTGGCCACCACCTTCTAAACAACTTAGCGGCAACCAAAGAGTTGGTGTTTTAGTCGCGCGAACAATACGCGAACATCATGCGATGTTCGCCGTGTCGCAGGCTTCTTCTTGCTCTGGCTTATTCTTGTCCATCATGGTCCAGATCACCTTCGCTGTGGTTCCAGTCTTGGTGATGTGGGCACGTCCCAGCTTGGCGTAACGCTCGGTCATCTTGATATTGGCGTGGCCCATAAGCTTCGCCAATTCGTAGAGGTCACCCCCGTTCATCATGTACCACGATGCAAAGGTGTGACGCAGGTCGTGGAACCAGAAGTCATGGATGTTCGCTCTTTCGAGCAAGTCCTCAAAACTTCCTTCCAGCCTCTGACGCTTGCTGGTTGGTCCACCCTTCGGAGGAAAGATTCGATCCTGTCCGATTACTGCCGGATACCGCCGAATCTCTTCGGCCAGCTCTGAGGTCATCGGAACGAAACGCTCCTTGCCCTTCTTCAGCTTTGCCCGAACCGCCAGCAATCCTTCGCCATACCTCACGTCGGACCAACGGATCCGGTGAATCTCGGCTGAGCGCATCCCGGTTGATACGGCGATCAACACAATGAGTCTCATCCTGCGATTCGTCTGATTAGGGTCTTTGGTTCCCTTTCGGAGGATGCGTTCGTCCAAGGCAGTCTTCATCCGCTGGAGTTCGTCTTCCGAGAGGTAGCGCTCCCTTGAATCGTCTGGACGTCTCACTTCGATCAAAGCGGCAGGATTCCGGTCGATGCCGGTCTCCGGAGCCCAGATGGTCGAAGCCTTCTCCATCATGTGGTGCATGACGTTGAAGTGACGCACGGCAGTGTTATCCGCCAGACCGCGCTTACCGGTAAGGTTCTCGTACCAATGTTGAACGGCGATGCCGTCAACCTCGCGTACGAACTTCCGACCCAGTTCGGATCGAATCCCTTCCACGATGCTCTTCTCGCGATCTGCCGAAGCTTTCCTGCTTCCGTAGTGCGTCCAGTAACGATCGATCAAATCGGACATCTTGTAATTAATCTCCTTCCTCACGTCGAGATGCCTGTTCTCGTCTCGGGTCGTCAGCTTCTTGTGCTGCACCTTCTTCGCGACGTCGAAACTGCGAACTCTTACGCTTTTCTGTCGACCTCCTTGTCTCCAGCGAACTTCAAATAGACCTTCTGCTTTCTTGTGAACTGACATAATGCGTCTCCTTAGTAGTCAATGGCTTTGGTTGAGTGTTGTTCGATGAACTGATCAAGTACATTCACATCGAATCGCAACGCACCACCGAGCTTGACCTTGGAGAGCACCCCCATCCTGGACCACTTGTAGACGGTGTCTACCTTGACTCCCAGGTACGAGGCTGTCTCTCCGACGTTCAGGAGCCGCCGGACAATACGTCTATTTGACAACATTTCGACGGGTTTTTCATGAAACATATCTGCGCACCTCTGAGAAATTCCCAAGTCGATCGCAGGCATAGCCTCTCTCTACAGAAGAGGCTTGTCTAATACTTTTCATTTATCGGGTGATACGTTTCACGTATCACCTCGGGGCAACTTCGTCGAAAAGAGGCATCTCGCCGCGTGGAGTAATTATGGCCAAAATCGACTTTTCTGTTGATAACCGGGACTCAGATTGACAGAATTTCCACAGGCGGAGATGCGGTTAACCCGCTCGTTCGGAGTTGAGTCGAGAGCGCTACTACTTCTTGTCGAGCGGTGCGTAATGTATGAATGGGCCGAGCTTCGCCATTTCAAATATTTGCTGACGATCCTGGAGAGACAGGGATTCCGAGCTGCTGCGGAGGAGTTGCGTACCGCGCAACCCAATCTCAGCGTTCAAGCCCGACAATTCCAGGAGAACGCTTCGGTTCGACTCTTTCGCAAGATGAAGGGCGGGCGTATTCGGCCCACGGACACTGGAGTTGCATTCAAGGTATTAGCCAAGTTCCTGCTGGAGACACGCGATGAAGTCATCGATGCGCTCATAGCGATTGAGCGCGGTGAGGTTGACTCCGTTCGGTTCGGATGCACTCCTCTGGTTGACCAGGGCTTGTTTCGAACCTTCTGCGATCTGCACAAAGAGATCCTTCCCGTATGTCCTGTACGGCCAACGCACGGAGACACCGCGCACCTCGCGGAAGAGGTTGTGTCGGGAACGGTCGACGCCGCCTTTGTGACGCTGCCCTTGCGGCATCCAGACCTACGCATTGAAGAACTGCGCCGAGACCGGCTGGTTGCCTGCTTGCGACGAGACGATCCGCTCGCGGCGAAGGCCTCTTTGCAGACCGCTGAGTTGCAGGGCAATCTTGCCGTCCTGTATCACCCGCAGCGACACCCCGATGCTCACGCGCGGCTGCTGGAACTGCTCGGAGACGCCGGTGTGCGGCTTGAAGAACACTCGTGTGCCTCGCACCCCTCCGAGATGCAGACTCTCGTCAAAGGTGGGCACGGCTTCGCGTTGATCCGGGAGGGAACAAATCTTGATGGAGAGCTAACGACCCGCCCGATTGCCGGCGTGGATTGGACCGTGGATACAGCCCTGATCTATCACAAGGTACGTCATCCGAAGACCGTTCCGATTCTGGTCAAGCGGCTCATGAAGCAACTTCCTCAGCATGGCAAAGAGACGGCACCAAACAAGGTATCCATCCCGGTACACACCTCCATCGCAACCGGAAAACGTCCTCCCCAACGCGCAAAAGATGAGCCCGTACAGATGACGCTCATCGGGTAGAAGTTGAAGCATTGGTGGGAGATAGACCGAGGTGATACTTCGGAGCTATCACCCGATAACTATTACGTATTAGACGCGAGCCAAGCGCGAGCCTAATCATCAGGGCATATTCCCGACTGAGACCAGTCGATGGAGGAGCCGATGTCCAGTAGATACCGTGTCGTTATCCCGAGCAACACAGCCCACCTTGCCAAGCGATTGGCGCAGCCCTTCTCCAAACGAAAACTACTCCACGCAGCGCGCATGATGGGTCCGACTCTGGTCGCGCTCACATTCGCCGGCGTTGCCCATGCGCAAGGGACGATGGACTTCTCAGGCGCACAAACCCTGATGGGCAGTTTTAAAACATTCGCGATATATGCGGGTGCTGTCATTTGCTTCGGCGGGCTTATCTTCGCCGGAATCCGCATGATGAGTGGACGCTTTCAAGACGCCATACCCGGACTCTTCGGCGCGCTATTTGGTGCCGGAGTGCTCGGTTGGGGAGCCGGTTGGATTGGATTCTCAACGTTTGGACGTGCATCCTTACGAAGAGGCGCGGGGCTTCCAACGCTTGCTCGACATGCCCGGTTACGACGTGGCTGCGCTTGTCCTGAAGTCGAACAAGAGTGCATCGCACATCTACGCTCGTCTCTCCCTGTTGCAACTCATCCCCGACGTTGCCCAGGCATTCGTCGAAGAACGCATCACCGCCAGCCATGCCAACCTCATCGCCCGTCTGCCGCAAGAGCATCAAGCCGCTGCCTTCGAGCAGTGCTGGCGCAAGGACTGGAACGACAAAGAGCCGCATCTGCTACCAGCCAAACATGTAACCGCTTGGATCGAAACCAACCTCTATCTTGCCCTTGCCGATGCTCCGTTCGACCTCGAAGACATCGGTCTCAACCCCGCTGCCGGAGCTTGCGCGACCTGCCCCCGCCGCAGCGGATTCAACACATCACTCTTCGCCGACGTTCAGGGTGACCAGTGCCTAGACGGGCTCTGCTATCAAAGCAAAGTCGCAGCCTATATCGACCGGGAGCTTGCGACGCGTCCGCAACTCGTCCAGATCGAGACGACGTGGCGACCTGCCAAAGAACAACGCCCCGGCATTCTCCCCAAGCACTCCTACCGCGAACTCGATACGCCCGACAATCCGGACGCCGAGCCGCCATGCCCCAACACCAAATCCGCACTGATCGTCTTTGGACGCCATGCCGGAAAGACCATCACCGTTTGCACCGATGACCACTGCCCGGTACATGACCCCGCCACCGTCGCCCGTCTCGCCAAGCAGGAAGCCGACAACCCGGCCCCTGTCATGGAGCCAGCAACCGAGGAGGAAACGGAAGAAGAGGCCGAACAGCGCGAAGCGGAATATGAGCAGCGCCGCACGGAGCATGAAGTCGAACAACAGCGCCGCGATGAGGAACGCAAAACCGAGTACGAACGCCAGCAGAAAGAGTATGAGGCCGAACAGAAGCGCCGGGAGAAGTTGAGCAAAGCCCGCACCGCGACCTTCGAGCGCATCCTCGACAAGGCTCCGGCTATGTTCACCGCCGCGCAGCTTCGTATCTTTCTCCGCTTGCTCGTCCACATCGACCCCTACAGCTTCCTGGAGGAGGTGGCCAGCCACTTCGCTGGGAACGATGAAAACGCTCAGCAGACCGACGAGGAAATCGTACTCGCCGCACTCGACAACACCGCAGATGAGAAGCTAACCGGCTTCGCCCTGCGCCTCGCGCTCACCGATCACGTCGGCATTCCCATGGAAAACGAACCCGACCCACTCTCCGAGGCCGAGGCTGCATTTGCTCCACCGCAGCTGAAGGCTTCCAAACCGAAGAAGACCAGCAAATCCGAGGAGACGCCAATGACCGTCAAGGCTCCTCCGAAAAAGAGCGCCGTCAAGAAACAGAAAGTGGCTTAACAGCATCGGGGGCGGCAACGCCCCCTTGCTCTCTCAGCCCCGGATTCGTCCGGGGCTTTCTGCTGGAACGGCACCGGCGCTTCCGCGCCGCGCCGAGAGAACCCGCTTTGCTTTCTCTCGGACTCTCATCCCGCTTCCTCTCCGGCCTCCGCTCGCCGGCTGCGCGGCAGAAGACGTTCCGAGGCTGTTACGAAACTCGTCGCCTGGCCTCAAGGCAGACCACTACCGAAAAGCCAAGTTGTCGGCACCTTTTCGAATTGAAAATCGAAAGAAGAGAGGGCCCCGCATCCGGGACCGCCGTTAGCAGAATGTTGTTCGGAGGCGGTATCCACTCCTCGGAACCTAGAACTACAGCAGCTTGGCGACAGGCCGTTCGTTCCTAAACAGGTGTTACAAACCCTATAAGCGAGCGAATACGATGCCAGTGAGACCGCAACTGTGAGCGCTGATAAACCAAGTTGGCTGGAACCTTCAACTCAAGTTCGCATCCAGAACCGGCTCGATTCCAGATGTTTAAGCGAGCGCCTATGTTCTCCGCTCTTTCATGCATACCCGAAAGACCCCAGTGTCCCTCTATTCCCCGCGAGCGCAATACCTGTTTGCTGAGACCCCGCCCGTCGTCGCGGACTCTCATACGCAGACCGGTCTCTTCGAAATCGATATCGAGCTCGACAGTGGTGCCTTGGCTATGTGTGAAAGCGTTCACCAAAGCTTCTCTTCCGATGAAATAGACTTCGTCGCGGAGGACGGGAACGATGTCTCTTGATGTGCCAGCTACGGTCACCGTGAAGTGCAGTGGAGCGATATTAGTAAGTTCCTCACCGAGCGAAGCAAGGGCTTCCGGAAGAGGAACGATATTTTCAGCTTCATAGCGCAGGTTCCGTATGCGCTCTCGGCTCTGAGTCATGAGAACGTCTGCTCGGTCAAGCGCATCATTCAGTATCGGATGAGCCGGCTGTGCATCCGGAGTGAGCTTTGCCGCGACTTGAAACCGGAGTATCAGGCCATGAAACCCTTGTAAGAGGGTATCGTGAAGCTCTCTCGCAATCCGTTCTCGTTCACGTATTCTTTCGGCGAGTCGAGACTGGATGGCTTCCGTTGCTTTGCGGACCCGTGTGACGATGAAGAGCCAGATTCCGATAAAAACGGCGGCGACAAACAGGGTGCGAAACCAGATCGTTTGGTAGAAGGCTGGCTTGACCACCAATTCGAAAGAATCGCCCACCTCGTTCCACAAACCGTCGTTATTACTCGCGATGACATGAAAGCGAAAATTCCCTGGCGGGAGATTTTCGTAGAACGCTTGACGACGGGTCCCTGCGGCGTGCCATTGCTGGTCTACTCCGTCCAATCGATAGCGAAAGTTAACACGCTGCGGGGCGACCAAGCTAAGGGCTGTATAGTCGATCTCGATCTGGCGCGTAAGCGGTTTCAAGACCATGCGGGGCGCCAATGGAAAGGTTTTGTCATCCGCAATCACCTGCTCAACATGGACAGGTGGAGGTAGAGCGTTCAAAACCTTATCGTTTGGATCCACCATTTGAACTGACGATCCACTGATGAACCACAAGCGCCCATCGTTAGACAACGCAAGGTTTCCCCTAAATGAGCCAGAGCCGGTAATGAATCCATCGCTTTGATCCAACAACCCCACCCGCATTGTCTTTTGCTGGCCCATCGCAACCGCTTCCAGGTCCTTCTCAG
The DNA here is from genome assembly GCF_013410875.1 of Tunturiibacter empetritectus. Lineage (GTDB taxonomy): Bacteria > Acidobacteriota > Terriglobia > Terriglobales > Acidobacteriaceae > Edaphobacter > Edaphobacter empetritectus. The sequence goes on from NZ_JACCCU010000001.1 coordinate 31,497, forward strand.
CGAAATGGAAGACTCCGCATTCCGCTGCGCCCCAGATAGAGCCCTTACGATCCCTGATGATCGAATAGATACGCCTACAAGGTAATCCGTTCTCCGCTGAGATCTTCCGCAACTGACCGTTTTTCGACAAAACGATTCCATCGTCATTAGCACCCCAAACTGACCCGTCCGAATTCGTTAGAATCCCGTTGAACGCTAATTGATCTTTTGGAGCGCGATAATTCTGAACGTTCCCATTGATAATGCGGCTGATGTCACCACCCCTCATGCCGATCATGAGGCCGCCCGCTGCGTTTGCGGCAAGAATATCGGTGAAGCTTGGTGCGTCGCCAATTTTGTAAGTTTTCATTAGGTGGTCTTTGGCGATACTAGTCACTAGTGTTTCCGGCCCGGCCTTCAAAAGCCACATGTTGCCACCAACGTCCTCGACAATCTGCACTATCGAGCCAAGTGAATTGTCATCACCGTTCTGAACCAGGGAGAACCGGCCGTTCCTGTACGTGTAGAGGGACCTGTCAATGCCAAGCCAGAGAAGGCCAGTCTCATCCTCATGAAGGGAGATGACCTGGGCGCCAGGAAACCCCTCTTGCCGCCCAATCCGGGTGACTTGTCCACCGTCAATTCGGCTCAGTCCACCGACCTCGCCGACCCACACAGCCCCGTCACGTGAAGCGGCCACAGAGGTTGGGGTATCCGAGATCAAGCCTTCACCGGAAGAAAATTGGGTGACGCGGCTGCTACGAAACCTGTCGACGCCTTTGGCCGTGGTGATCCATATGTTGCCTTCGCGATCCTCGTCAATTTCGTCAACCTCGTTAGCGGAGAGGCCCCCTGTCGTGTCGAAATGATCCGAGTGACCGTTGTAAACGTGGAATAGTCCTTGGCTCAGAGTTCCTATCCACAGCGCTCCGTCGCGGTCGTAGTGCAGTGCGGAAACATCCAGGGTCTCAGGATCGATACCTTGCAGTGGGAACGAACTCCATTTGCCGCTTATCAGTTGTAATAGACCAAGGCCCTTGCCCCGAATGCTCATCCCGACGATCAGGTGATCGGCGCCGGCGGCTTCGATGGCCCCAATGACTCGGACCCCCGTGTCAGTTTTCAACGAATCGGGTCGAAACGTGGCATTCTGACCATGACTGACCCTCATAATTTCGGGTCCCGCCACCCAAACATTGCCTGCTTGGTCTAAGGTCAGTGCGAAGGCGAGGGGAAAAAGTTTGGCGACGTCCTTCTCCTCTACTTTGACCGAGTCGCCGTTAATGGAACACAACGGGCTGCGCTTGTTTGCAACATGAATCCTTGTAACCCATATCCTTCCGTCGGAAGCCTCTCGAATGGCCGTTATAAGACCTGAACATTCAGGAAACTCCTGGAAATAGCCGCTTTTCCACCGAGCGAGCCCTGAACGAGTCCCAATCCATAAGCTCCCGTCACTCGACCCCAGCAATGACTTGACATTGGAGTCAAAGTGAACGCCGACAGGAGGCTTCCAATCGACAAATCGTACCCCATCGAAGCGCTGTAAGCCGCCTGATGTGCCTATCCATAGATAGCCATCTGTCGTCTGTGTGATGGCGGTTGGAATTCCTAGCAACGTTGCCTCAGATAACCGCCACGCAGTGTGGATGTATTGCGAAACACGCTTTTCAGGGGCCAAAGCGTCGGCGTTCTCACAAAAGGCCATGAGTGCGACCCCAGCGACCGCCAAGATTGCCGCCACAGCCCGGCACACTCTTTGAAAAAAGCCCTGACCACTTTTCATAGTGCCTTCCAAATATGAAGCGTCTACGGTCATCATAGACCTGATCGGAAGGGGTGAGATAAAAATTTGCATTTTGTCATTCCCGGAGGTCGCCATAACGACGCGCAGACGTCAAATGAGCGGCCGCCAGCAGAGTGCGCCTGGAAACAAAGAGGCTGATAGAGTTCAGGCGAAAGGCGACCATCGCGGTCTGATGAATCTCATATGCGCCCTGGCAAGATGCCGGAGAAGATCCCATTCCAGAGAACGGGGATACTGGTCTCGGGGCAGAAAGCAAGCAACAATGATGCAACTCCACAGAGCACCTGTGAGCGGGCTGAGAGACGGACCGTCAGCCGTCAGAATGCCCGCAGAGTACATAGGTGAGGGTTAGCGCATTGGCCTGATAGTGTCGTGAGAAAGCCTGCCAAGCGGTCTTTGCAATTCGAACGACGGCTACATCCCTCGAGATGTAACTCCAGAACCCTCTCCTTTCGGCGGTGGGGAGTTCGTCGGCTAAATGAACTCAGACCGGCATGCCGCTCCCGGTCCCCCTCACGTAAAAGCGACCGGTACTATTTGTCGAGAAAGCCGCGATTCAGTCCGATCGTCACAGCATGAGTTCTATCATTGGCTTGAAGTTTCGAGAGAATGCTGCGCATGTGGCCCTTGACTGTTTCTTCGGTAATGCCGAGACCAACCCCTATTCGCTTATTCGAGCTTCCTGCAGCAGCGTGCCGGAGTACCTCGATCTCTCGCGGGGACAAAGCGTCGGAGGAGGCGTGGTCCGCAAGTGCGGCGGACACTTCATAAGCGATTCGGCGTTGGCCGGCATGAACTCGACGTATCGTTTCCGCCAGTTCTGTTCGCATTGTTCCCTTTAGAAGATATCCAGCGGCTCCAGCCTTCAGCGCACGAGATGCTTGAACATCACCCACATAGGTCGTGATAACAATGACCTTCGCTGTGGGGCACCTGTTACGAATTGCTATCAGCGCGTCGAGACCGCTCATCTTTGGCATTTGCAAGTCCATCAGCGTTACGTCAGGCTGATGAAGAAGGAACAGGTCGACTGCCTCTTGACCATTGGTTGCCTCGGCCACGATGACCATATCGGATTCTGCTTCGACGGAGAACTTTATGCCATCACGGACAAGGGCGTGATCATCCGCCGTCAAAACTGTAATGGGCTTGGGATCTGCTTCTTGAGTGGGCATGTGTACCTCTCTTTCAGGAGTCGGGCGACGCGTTGAGTTTACGCCTCTTGACGATCCACGACCTCCCTCGAAAGGACTAATCGTTCTGCCCTCTTGAGCCTTTGCTTGCTCTCAGCAGGTCTCTAACCTTAGAGTGTGCAACGATTATTCACCACGTTCCCAGACGGAAAGCCTGGTGTGGCTCTCCTCATTTTGCGACTGTCCCTGTCGGCATTTCTGCTGATTCGGTCACCTGAGTGTTGTCCCGCGGTTCTCTTCCATTTGACATCAATAGCTGTTGCGACTCTATTGGCACTCGGGCTCCTGACACCTTACGTCGCGATCTTCGGGGCTGTTGCCGGAGGAACGTGTGTGGTCATAGACGCGGTTCAACTTGAGGCGGACCTATGGCTGGTGTTCGCGATGCTGTTCGCAGTCGCTTTGCTCGGTGCCGGCGCATTCTCGCTAGACGCCATCATCTATGGTCGACGACGCGTAGTGCTGCCCCCCAAGTGATGCGTTTCGACCAGCACGACAAAGGGTCTCTCCCGACATGAAGGTTTGAAGCCGGCAAAGTTCCTGTTGCGAAGTCGAGCTCGTAGGCTCGGGCGCGGTCGCTTACCCGTTGAGTCGGCGACGCAAACCGGTTACGGCTCTGTAGAAGTGAGCATCGTCGCTTCGACTTCCCATTTCTGGGGCCTCCGAAGAAACGGACCTCTAGTAGGCAGCGAATAACCCCTTCGAAAGGGGTATGCGAAAAGGTCCTTAAGGAGTTTTCAGTTTTTGGCTTCGCGAACTATCTTTCAATTATTCCGCATGCTGCGGGAGAGGGCGTACACCGAAAGCGCTCCCCTAGAGGAGGGTGAGCGGCGTCGGGAGATCCACGCCCATTCTATGGTCTGTTGAGCAAAGTTCATGAAAAATCTAAATTTGCACCGCAACCTTTCCGTCAGCCGCACATCAACTGGAGTGTCTTCATTTTCTGAAGTGACAACACTGGAGGAACACTAACATGTCTTTCTATGAAAAAGAATCAACCGCACTGCTGATTGTCGATCCGTACAACGACTTCATGTCCGACGGCGGAAAGCTCTACGACATCACCAAACCCCAAGCTGACTCGGTAGGTTTCTACGAGAATATGCGCAAACTGATCCCTGTGGTTCGTGCTGCCGGTATCAAAGTATTCATCGTTCCGCACCACCGGACCCGGCCTACAGACTTCGACGATTGGGCAGCAATCAACCCCACTCAAGGTGAAACCAAGCGCAAGGAATGCTTTCAGGATGGCGCGTGGGGAGGAGAGTTTCACCCGGAGTTCGGCCCTCAGCCAGGTGACGTAGTTGCGTTGGAGCACTGGGCGCAGAACGGCTTTGCCAACACGGATCTCGATGCGCAGCTGAAGCAGCACGGCATGAAGAAGCTGATCTTCGTTGGTTTCATTGCAAATTCCTGCGTCGAAGCCAGCGCTCGCATGGGCATGGAGCTGGGGTATCACGTCACCCTCATCAAGGATGCGACGGCCGCCTTCAATCCAGAGGGTATGGTCGCTGCCCGCGTAAATGCAAAACTCTTCGCGCACAGCGAACTGACGACGGCAGAATTTCTCGATGGGTTGAAGGCCACTGCGAAAGCATAACCGGGTGGGTCGGTATGGTCGCCCACATCGACCCGCCCTTCACCATCGAGAGTCAACCTCAATTCGTTTCAGACGTGCCCACTTGCAGGTGTCGAGCCCTGGAACTTCTAACTGAAAGGAACCGAACAATGTCTATTTCTCGCAATCTTCAGAGTGCCGTTCTCGCAGCCGGTTTGGCTGCGTCGACGGCGGGATCTTCCGCGGTGGCTCAGACCTCAGCGCCTGAGCCAGTGAAAAACGTCGTGCTCGTCCATGGAGCATGGGTAGACGGCTCAAGCTGGTCGAAGGTCATTCCGCTCCTTGAAGCAAAGGGCCTGCATGTTGTCTCGGTGCAGATTCCTCTCACCTCGCTGGCGGACGATGTCGCTGCCACCAATCGCGCTCTCGCCCTGATCGATGCACCAGTCATTCTTGTTGGACATTCTTATGGCGGCGTCGTGATCACGCAAGCTGGCAGCGATCCCAAGGTCAAGGGTCTCGTTTACATTGCCGCGTTCGCTCCTGATGCCGGTGAATCTGTCTTCTCTCTCGCGAAGTCGTCTCCGGTACAACCGCCGGCACTGGCGCAGATCGTTCCTGATAGCACCGGATTCACAAAGATCTCGAAGCAGGGGATCGATGAAGACTTCGCTGAGGAGCTTTCCACCACCGATAAGGCCGTTCTCTTCGCGACGCAAGTGCCGGCTTCGGCACCCAACGCTCTCGGCGCGCCTGTGACCGAAGTGGCTTGGAAGGCAAAGCCCTCTTGGACGCTGATCACCTTGAATGATCGCGTTCTGCCGTTCCAGGCTCAGCAGGCCATGGCTCAGCGAAGCGGAGCTCATGTAACCTCAGTCGGCTCGTCGCACCTTGTCATACTCGCTCATCCAAAGGACGTCGCCGAAGTCATCGAGCGGGCTGCGAACGGGACGAAGTAACACTATCGAGCCGTTCTCTCGCGTAGGGCACAAAACGACGATTGTTCCGCCCCCTACGTAAACTGTGCTTCTTCAACAAGCCTCATCAGGAGAATATTGTGTCCGAAACAATCATCACTGAATCAACCTCTACTGCCATCATCAATGCGCCAATCGAGTTCGTGGACATCGCCGATTGGGTCTTCACTCTTCCGGACGCAGAATATCAGCGTTGTTCGCCGGCGCACATCGCTGCCGGTTTTACCACCAGCGACGATGGCCGCCGGATGTCCTTGAACGTTGAGACGATCGGAGGAAATCTGATGGTGCAGCATTACGTCGAAGACATCGGTGAGCCTCACCACGTTCGCCTACTCTCAACATCCGACGTGATCGGGCCCGGCGGTCGCACCAAGTCGGGTGTCGTCTGGGAGCTAAGCGTTAAGGCCGTTGATGCGACCAAGTGCGAGCTTACCAACCACGTCATTGGCAAAACGACGCCTGAGTACTGGGATCATCTCGGCAAGAGCGGTATTCCGTTCGAAGTAGCCAAGAAGGCGCAGGATGTCTCGTCTTCTGCTCACAACGCCCAAGAAACGCCGGAGTTTGCAAAAAGCATGGAGAAGGCGGCTTTGAAAAGGAAGACCGCCGCCAAGTAGTCAAGAGCCGCCTGGGGTTTGATCTGTCAGATCCAATTCCAGGCGGACGCTACGACACAGTATCAATCTGCAACGGACCCGCAAGAACTCTTAAGTCCAGACATCCTGCATGAAAGAAGAGAAATGACTATGGCAAGCAAGGCAGAAGTAGTGGAGCGCCGAAAGGCACCGCTCGCCACCCCGTCGGGTCTCGATCCGGAATCCGTAAAAGAGATTACCGGCGCGCTCAATCTGCTGCTAGCGGATGTGTTCACACTCTATCTGAAGACGAAAAACTTCCATTGGCACATGAGCGGTTCGCATTTCCGCGACCATCACCTCCTACTCGACGAACACGGGGATCAACTGTTTGCCATCACCGACGACCTTGCTGAGCGCGTTAGAAAGCTTGGCGGAACGACAATCCGATCAGTCGGTCAGATTGCCCGGCTACAGAGAATACCGGACAACAATGCCGATTATGTGACACCGGCCGATATGCTTAGCGAACTGCGTGACAACGAAGGCTCTCTGGCCCTTGCGATGCAGGCGGTACACGTCCTCTGCGATGACGCTGGAGATCTCGCTACCGCAAGTCTGCTGGAAAATTGCATCGACGATTCACAACGTCGCGGTTGGTTCCTGTTTGAAGCAACGCGGCCCTAGTCGCTTACCTTCACTGAAGCGGGTTTCGATTTGATAGTGAGCAATTGAACGCGCGGTAAGGTCCCAGAGAGGTTGCGCATAGGATGTACGGACTCACCCAGCTACCAAAACTCTCGTCGAACCCTCCAATGCCGCTTGCCAGTGGAGATGCCGACAGAGGGCCGATCACGAACGGAGCGTGGGTACTCTTAGCTGCAATTTTAGGTTCGAGCATGGCGTTCATCGATGGCACCGTGATCAACGTCGCACTCCCAGCCTTGCAGTCTGCATTCCATGCCTCCGGCCCGTCGCTACAGTGGATTGTTGAGGCTTACGCCCTATCATTGTCTTCCCTGTTGCTTTTGGGCGGATCCTTCGGCGACCTCTACGGACGAAGAAAGAGCTTTCTGCTCGGCGTTGTCATCTTTGCGACTGCGTCCATGGTGTGTGGCATCGCAACTACCCCCTTGGTTTTGATCGTCAGTCGAGCGCTTCAAGGGATCGGCGGCTCACTCCTCGTTCCAGGAAGCCTGGCCTTGATAAGTGCTTCCTTCCCAGAGAAAAGCCGAGGCAACGCAATAGGCATATGGTCGGGATCGACGGCGGTCACGGCCTCGGTTGGACCACTCTTCGGTGGCTGGCTTATTCAACATGCTTCTTGGAGATACATCTTTTTCTTGAACGTCCCTATTGCACTCTTGGTTGTTGTCGTTTGCCTTGCGAAGGTGCCGGAATCGCGAAACCCACTTTCGACCAGGCCAGATTGGCTGGGAGCACTTCTCGCCGCAACAGGACTTGGTCTCTGCACATTTGCACTCGTCGAAGGCTCTGATCCTTCATCTCGCCATCCGCTGCTCCTCGCTCTTGGTGCCACCCTTCTATTTCTCTTTGTGCTCTGGCAACGCGAAGCAGATTTTCCTATGATGCCGCTGGACGTGTTTCGCTCTAGGTCCTTCGGCCTTGCAAACGTAATTACGTTTCTGACCTACGCGGCCCTCAGCGGGGCTCTGTACTATTTGCCGCTGCAGCTGATTCAAGTTCAGGGTTACACCGCGGCTCAGGCCGGTGGTGTACTCGTGCCAATGACGGTCTTGATTGCTGTCTTGTCTCGTTGGACTGGAGGTCTCGTGCTGAAGATGGGCCAGGCTTTGCCTCTCGGGTTGGGATCTCTGCTGAGTTCGATCGGCTACGCCTTATTGCTCCGTCTCAAGCCCAATGGGAGCTATTGGGGCACTATTCTACCGGGTGTTCTCTTTCTTGGCTTGGGGCTAGCCGTTATGGTGGCGCCGCTCACAACCACGGTTATGAACTCCGTGAGCCAGGATCGAACGGGCACGGCTTCGGGAATCAACAATGCAGTTTCAAGCGTTGCTAGTCTTCTTGCGATTGCCGTCTGCGGAATCGTCTTCTCCGTATCGTTTACCGAACACCTTCAACGTAGCCTCTCAACGTCTTCGCTACCCCACGAGGTTCAGCAGCACATATTCGACCATCGCAAGGATCTTGGCGGAATCGTGGTCTCTGTACCGAACGCTCGGAGTCTTGTGAATGATGCGTTCGAGGAATCGCTACATCGGGTGTTGTTGCTCTGCTGTTTGCTCTCGATATCGGCCGCGATCGCCGCCACATTCCTGAGATCGAGCGCGTCACAGCAAACGCACTCAGGCTAGCTTCTGCCCTATGGCACAAGTGCCCTATCTCTCCGCTGTGCGACCCACCCCTTCGAGAGAGGGCATAGGCGTCATCCCTGTGGCAGCTCCCTTGGACAGCGGTCTGAGCTTTGGGAGCAGGGGTATCGCTAGGAGCGATAATCCTGCGATCAATGCCATAAAGTTGAAGACGTCCGCGAAGGACAAAACCAGACTCTGCTTCCTAATGACCGCTTCCAAACCGCGTAGACTCTCGGGCGAGAACTCCGAGCTCTGCGATATCACGGCCAGGCTCCGACCGAAGAATCGTTCCAGCAACCGGCCCGAATGTAGTTGGGATCGTCGATCGATCAGAATGAGCGCTACCGCGACGCCCATTGAGGTTCCAAACTGCCGAAGGCCATAGAATATGGCTCGTGCGCTGGAAGTCTCTTGCTCTGCTACCAAAGCAAACGCCGCCCCTCCGAGTGTTGGGACGGATACTGCGATGAAGACACCATTGAGGAAGAGCGGGATCCAAAGCATGTAATCCGGCGTATCCGGTGTCAATAGTCGGCCGAACATAAACTCGGAAAGCATTGCTGTGATGAATGCGATGGCCAAGATGAGTCGGCTTCCAAGGCGCTTCACCAGCGGTTGCATATACTGAAGCGCCCAAAGCGCAATCGCCGCCCCTGCAGAACTGACTCCAAGGAGCACACCAGTTTGAAGAGCAGAGTGCGATTCTACGGTTCGGAGATATTGAGGGATCACATACAGACTTCCCGACAAGAGAAATCCCAAAGCCAGTCCCAAAATACCCCCAGCGTATACAGAGCGTTCCTTCATATAGCGCAAGTCGAGGAGTGGAGATTGATTCTTGGAGGAGAGCTGCCAAAACACGAAGAGCGCATTAGCCACCATTCCTAAACCGAAGCAGTAGCAGATGAAAGGTGAGCCAAACCAATCATCGATCTCTCCTCGGCTCAAAACAACTTGAAGGGCTGTTGCTCCAACCGCCAAGAGGACGATTCCGGCGACATCCACTCGCTCGCCTGTGTTGTCCGCTTGTCGCCAGTGATCGGCTGTAAACGTAAAGAAGAGACCTGCAGCCGCGAACATGAAAAGCGCCGGAACAACGAACTCGAGCCGCCAGGTGATGTTGTCCGCGACCCAACCCGAAGCCACATAGGGGATGAGACGACCTACGAGAAAGACTTCAATGAAGAACGATATTGCCATCGAAGCACGCCTTTCAGGTTCGATGCGCTGCGTGAAAAATACAAACGTCCTAACAAGAAACACACCTCCGGCAAAGCCTTGCAGGGCTCTAAAGCTCAAAAACACTGGCAGATTGGGACTGAAGGCACACGCGATCGAGGCCAGCCCGTAAAGGAGAGCGCATGTGCCAAGATACTTCCGATTGCCGAAGTAGACGGACAACCGATGGGAGAGTGCAATGGCGACGGCAAAAGCGGTCGTGTAAATCGTGAGTGCCCAACTGGCCTCATCGCTGGAAGCCCCCAGAGTACCTCCGAGATCGGTGAGCGTCAGGCTTACGCTCGCAGTGGTCCAATATTCTGCTGTACAAGCAAAAGCGAGGGCGAGCAAAGTGGCTGAACGCTGCCAAGGCACACTCTGTGTTATGGTATCGCTCGCATCAGCAATCGCGTCCACGCGTAATTCCTTCCTTCCGTGTTCCGCCGCTTTTGAACATGGGACATTCGACGAAATTCTTGAGCACTCTTATCTGGACTCATTCAAAGAACGTGCGGCAGTATCCCAGCAGCTCGATGGGTTTCTCTTCTGGGATGAAATGCCCGGTGCCTTCGATCCGGACCGTGGTGGAACCCGGCGCCTTCGTATCCAAGAGGGCTTTGAGCCTCGAAAATGCTGGGCCGGCAACTCCGAGAACGGGCATAGGCAAATCACCGTAACCCGAAAAGTCCGCTATATCCTTGTTGAAGGCTTGATACCAGGCATCGCTCGCACGTATCGCATCGCGACTTGAGTATGCGGCTGCGTAAACCGCCCGGTCCGTCGTGTCGACGGCCGCATCGCTCTTGAGCATGTAGTGGAAGAACCAGTCCTGCTCCAGACCCGCACGTCCCTCCAAGAGCTGTTCTGGTAGTCCCTTCACCTGATGGAAGGCAAACCACCAGAAGTAGGGGTGAACGTCGTCTGCTCGATCTCCAAAAGTGTCTCCAAGTGGCAACAGCGGCAAGGAGGCATACGCTGGAGAGGGGTGCGAGGTATCAAGCATCATGAGCTTGCGCACTTGCTTAGGATGATTCTCGGCCAAACTGAAGGCCACCATCGCACCGATATCATGGCCGACCACGTAGGTGTCAGAGTAGCCGAGTTGTGTAATCAGTCCAGAGATGTCCTCGGCCATCGTTTTCTTATCGTAGCCAGCTACGGGCTTGTCAGAAGCTCCCATACCTCTCAGATCGATCGAGATCACTCGATGCGTCTTGGACAGCTCAGGCATGACCTTGTGATACGCCCACCAGGTCTCCGGCCATCCTGGAAGCAGGATGATGGGGGAACCGCTTCCGCCAGTCACATAGTGAAGGTGAATACCGTTGACGTTGGCAGTCTCGTTTGTGAAGCCAGGCAAGGATTTGACTAACACCTGATCCGAAGTCGCTATCCTGCGGGGGATCGACCGGGTGCTTGCAACCGCCAGCGAAGCCGTCGCGGCGGAACAGAGCAGGAACAAGGTCTTCGCGCGAAGGCGGCACATGACTTTCTGTCGTGTCGTACTGTTTGGCACGTGGCTCATGTCCTCTGTCTCCATAGTCACTTCACATACTGAAGTATGATGCACTGCGATGTCAAAGGGCGTTAAGCACCCTCTTCCCGACGACTACAAGTGTTGTGCGCAGCGGCTACAGATTGACGACGACAAAGACAGCAAGAGCAATCGCGACACAATCCTCAATCACAGCTGCGGGACGATCCTTCTTGAAGAAGTCCGCAAGGACAGTCCGAGCCCAAGCCCCACCGTATGTCCCCAACAGCGCGCCTATCACGCTGAGAACAATGCATGCCAACAACGATCCACCGGAGAGTCCAATGGCTGTTCCTGCTAAAACAGCCAACAGCAGTCTGGGGAGCAGTTGCTTTGGCACCTTTCGGCTTGGTGTAGACGGCAGTTGGTCCGCAACGAACTCAAAGACTCCGAGGGCCGTAGCGATGTAAGGCGTCGCCTTATACCCGAGAAAAGCGAGATGAGTTGGGCCGAGGTGCAGACGATCTAGGCGTGCTGCCCACGAGACGGCGATGAGGCTCATGAACGCCCGGAGACCTGAGAGGACTCCGACAAGAAAGGCGAGGAAGACTACGGGCATAGGGGCTCCAGATCTCGAGCTGCGAGATGAGAAAACCGACTCACCAACGACAACCATGTACGGGCGCGCAGGGGAAATCGGGCAGCATGTGGATATGATTCAGCTCCGCTCCTGTAGACTCCTCTAAATGTGAAGTCACTTCACAATGTGAAGACATTCGCAAAATCTCGTCCGCTTTGGCATATTGCCTATGTCGAAGGTTCGACAGAATTGCAGAATGAGGATCGTGGACCTCCCGAAGGGGATGGGCCTAACAAGAAACGCGTGCGAACGCCAACTGTAGAAAGTCATTGAGAAGCACGGGAAGGAAAAGACTATGAAGGCTGAAGCATATTCAAACTGGACGGGAACCTGGAAGGAAGGCAGTGGGAGTATTTCCACCAAATCTCCGACGGTAAAGCAACAGCCGTTCAGTTACGCGAGCCGCTTTCATGGGGCACCCGGCGGGAGCCCAGAAGAGTTGCTCGCTGCTGCGCATGCAGGTTGCTTCAACCAGGCATTGGCGAACAACTTCGGCATGATGGGACTTTCCGCCGCCGCAATCATAACGAAAGTGGAGATCGACCTGACTCAAAATGAGCGGGACAGGCCTAGCATTCAAGGTTCTCACATCACCGTAGAGGCCAAGGTGTCGGGCGCATCGCAGGAGCAATTTGCGGAATGCGCTGAACACGCGCGTGCAAATTGCAGTATCTCGCGGATTCTGAACTGCGAAATCTCAATGTCCGCTACGCTTCACGCCTGACACGCTACGTTTCCGTCCGCCAAACCGGGCGCGATAGCCATGAAATTCCGTTCTCACTAAGTGATCCCTCTAACGAGATCGAAAGTAAGGAGTTGTAACAATGACAAGCAAAAAGACAACGCGCGGGACGGCCCTCGTGACCGGGGCATCGGCGGGGATTGGAAAGGTCTATGCTGACCGGCTAGCAAAAGAGGGCTATGACCTGATCTTGGTAGCCCGGAGAAAGGATCGGCTCCAACAGCTGACGGAGGCATTGACGAAACAATACGGAGTCCGGGCAGAAGCATTTGTCGCCGATTTGAGTTTGACTGAGGACGTAAACACAGTAAATGAACGTATAGCCAGCGATCCGTCAGTCACGTTCCTCGTGAATAACGCCGGGACTTCAAAACTCGGTCCCACACAGGATTCGCAGGTAATCGATCAACACTCGATGATCCAGGTGAATGTCGTGGCGCTGACAAGGTTGACCATCACCGCATTGCGAGGCTTTCGAGAGCGAAACCATGGAACGATTGTCAATGTCGGATCGATTCTTGGATTTCAGAGCATTCCTATGAGCAGTGTCTATAGCGGGACCAAGAGCTATGTGTTGGGTTTCACTCGCAGTATCCAGGACGAACTGGAAGGAACAGGGGTGATCGTCCAACTGGTGGCGCCAGCTGCGACTGCAACCGACATCTGGGAGATTTCAGGGGTTCCGTTATCGAATCTCGATCCGGCGACGGTGATGACGGCCGAGGACTGCGTGGATTCGGCCATGAAGGGTCTCGCGCTTGGAGAACTTGTGACTTTGAATTCGGTTGAAGACTCAGCACTGCTGGGCGAAGTCCACGCCGCCTGCCAGAACCTGTTAAGAGCTTCACAGACTGGACGGCCGGCATCGCGGTACAAGCTTGGGCCCAAGGCGAATGCTTAACCCCCCTATCAAGTTGTTGGCAAGAGACAGAAGGACCGTCAAATGAACGTCTCCCTATGTACGCAGCGGCTTGTAACGCTCGGCGGCATGGTGTTCCTGTGCTTGACCGCGCACGCCCAAAGTACGGGAAGTACATCTGCTGGCTCAAATACCGTCAACACGCCTAGGCCGTTTGATCCCGGTTCGAACACCACGAACCCAAGCGCCCTGGCCGAACAGGCCCAGAATCCATTCTTAGGAAGCGTTCCGACGGGTCCTCTAATACCCGGGGTGTTGCCGCTGTCTCTTCACGAGGCGGTGTCGCGTGCTTTGCGAGCGAATCTGGGCCTGATCGACAGTGAACAAAACCATGCCGAGGCGAGAGCTGCGAGGATAAGAGCGCTTTCCACTTTGCTCCCGCAACTTTCGGCCGATGCAGTACAGGACTATCGAAACATCGTCGACAGTGGGATTGGGCTCAAGACCGTTCTGGGACCCTACAACTTCCAGACTGCTCACATCTATCTCACCCAGAGGGTTCTCGATGTTTCGGCCATTCGAAATGCTACAGCCGCACAGAGGTCTGGCGATGCTAGCAATGACCAGTTCATAGACTCTCGCAACATTGTTGTTCTCGCGGCAACAAGTTCATACCTGCTGGTCGCCGGCAGTCAGGTGCGTCTTGAGACAGCAAGAGCGGAATTAGCTACCGCCGCTGCCACGGATCGACTCGTTCAAGACCGTGTAGCTCATGACGTTTCCCCACAAATCGAAGGTATCCGGGCCGAAGTTGTCCGTCGGTCCGCTGAGCAACGTGTTGCGATAGCCTACGCAAGATTTGAGAAGGACAAATTAGCCCTCACCCGCATCATTGGGTTGCCGATCGCTCAAGAATTCCAACTGACAGATTCGCTCATTTACACCCCGGCCCCCGACGATTCTCTCGACGATCTGGTCGCAATCGTGAAGACGCAGCGTCAAGATATCAGGGCTGCCAAGGCGCAACTGGAGGCCGCGAAAGAATCAGTTAAGGCCCAATCCGCCGAACGCTTACCTACTTTAGAGGTCAGAGCAAGTGTCGGCGAGACGGGCTTCGTGTACGCCAAGAGCACTCCTGACTACGAAGTTGCGGCCAGAATCGCAATCCCTATATTTACGGGCCGCAGAATCGAATCCGACATTCTGACTGCCAAGGCGGTTTTGCATCAACGGGAGGCGGAACTAGCTGACATCCAAGCACGAGCTGTCTATGACGTCCGGACGGCGCTACTCGATCTCAAGGCTGCCGAAGCAAGCGTAGAGGTCTCGAATGCAAATCTTAGTCTGGCACGAGAAGGACTTCGCCAGGCACGGGATCGTTTCCTAAACGGCGTCACCAACAGCGTGGATCTCGTTCAAGCGCAACAAGATGTGGCGGAGGCGGAGGACAACCGTATCGCAAGTGTCTATGCCCACTCCTTGGCAAAACTAATGCTGATCAGGGCTACCGGCACCGCGGAAGCCAACTACCTGACTTATTTGGGGGTACGCTAATGACACCACAAGACTCGCCTCACGAAACGTCGCTCGCTCGCCGCTTAATTGTCGGTGGAACGGTCGCGCTTGCCATTTTAGTGATCTCTGTCTGGTTCATTGCACCGGGCAGTGTAAGCACCAACGATGCTCAGATCGACGGGCATATTCATCCAATAAATGCCAGGGTTTCGGGGACCATCACCTGGGTCAATCCGGTCGTCGATGACACTCACTTCGTCAAAGCGGGAACGATCTTGGCTAGACTTGACCCTAACGACTACGAGCCTACGGTGGACCGTCTTCAGGGGGATGTGCAGTCCACTGAAGCTCAATTGGAAGCGGCGAAGTTAAACGTTCAGATTTCGGAGGCCACATCCGTGAGTCGGCTATCGGCGGCACGAGCTGCCGTTGAAGAAGCTCAGGCCGAGAAGGCCACTGCAGAGGCTCAGAGTTTGGCCGCTGCCGCTTCTGTGGCTCAAGCGAATGCCGTCTACCGGCGTGCGGAAGATGATAGAAAACGGTACTTCGCGTTGGTCGAAAGTCATGAAATCTCGCGATCAGAATACGATCAGAGAGCGACAGAAGCAGCCACTGCCGAAGCTCAGATGAAGCAAGCAGAAGCCAATTTGTCCGCGGCGCGGCAGCATATCGCTTCAGCAGAGCAGCGAATTACCGAGCGGAAGGGTGATGTTCTAGCAGCGGAAACTGCTCCGCAACAAATTGCAACTGCTCGCACCAATGTGCAACGGGTTGATGCCGATCTTAGAAAAGCGCGCGCTACCCTCAAGGACGCTACGCTGAACCTGAGCTATACCGAAATCGTGGCGCCAGTCGACGGCGTCATAGGGCGAAAGCAAATTGAAATGGGGCAACGTATCGGTGCGGGGCAGTTGGTACTGACACTTTCCCCCCCGAACGAAGTCTGGGCCATAGCGAACTTCAAAGAGACTCAGTTGGAACATTTGAAAGTGGGTCAGAACGCCTCGATTCATATCGACTCCTCGGGAGAAGACCTTCAGGGCACTGTGGAGAGTGTAGGGGGCGCCACAGGGGCGAAGTACTCCCTGATCCCACCCGAAAACGCGACCGGCAACTATGTGAAGGTTGTTCAAAGAATCCCGGTCAGGGTAAGCATCCTGCCAGAGTACAAACATGCCCCGTTGATTCCAGGTATGTCCGTTGAGGTACGTGTGGACACACGGCGTAGCGGAAGCAGATGAACGCTCCGAGCAGAATCGGAACGATGCGGCGAATCCTTCGACAGACGGCGTAGCAACATGCGAACTGGATGCATTCGATATTGCCCCGATTGCATTTCTCGGAGACGTTATGACTTAGGCAGAGTCTTACTCATTCGGAGGCTAGTAGAATGACGCAACTACGGATCACACCTGATCTCGCGATACTCGCTTTGGCTGCCGCTTTCGGCTGGTCAGCCCACTCTTGTGATCTGACCACTCGCCGTACAATCACCCGTGCTTACGATGCGGGGGTTGAGCGGCTGGTGAGCAACTTGCCAGAAGTGCATGGGTCCGTCGTGGTGACGGCACATTCGATCCAGATCACACTACTTCCGTTGGAAAGAACGGCATAGTTTCTCTGCGAAGGTCGCCGATCCAAGCAGCAGCGATGACGGCCTGGTGAAAGGCAATGCGGCGAGTAGGCTTGTACCTTTGGAACAGGCCTACGTCCCCGTCGCTTACTTGGAAACTGCTCTGGATCTCGATTTTCGTGTCGGCACGGCAGTAGCAGAAGCCTTGCGTTGCGCAGGCCGTCCCGAAGCAGTCTTAGAAGTGGGCTTCGTTTTGGCCATTTTCTTTGAAGCCGTCGTTTTCGACCGAGAAGGAGTGGCGGGTGGTGGAGTCACCCTTTTCGCAGCATAGAACGCAGCCACATTCGCCTCCCGCTCTGCCCTCCACGCCGCACTCATCACCGATGTAGTGTTGCTAAAGCTGAAAGTCTCCCCGCTCTCGTTATGCCACAATCCATCGATCGGCTTACCTGTCTTCTTGTCGACCAAGTCCACAGCTGCTGCCCCCTTGCCGTCAGATCCACCCCAGCGCAGATCCCAATTGCGAAGGGCAAGGATAACGGCATCCAGATCCTTGCCTTTGGGAGTAGCGAAGTATTCGTGCCTTAAGGGCTTAGCGTTGTAAACCCTCCGTTCGATGATCTTGTCCTCCTCGAGTCGTTTCAACCGAATCGCCAGGAGGTGAGACGACATACCCGTCTGAGCCTGGATCTCCTCGAATCTTCGCACTCCGAGACTGATCTCTCTCATGATGAGCAAGGTCCATCGATCTCCAACAACGGAGAGCGATCGGGCGATATTGCAGAAGCTTTCTGAGACACTACCCCAACTCATAAGATTGCCTCGAAACATTTGCCTGCGGCTGCGACAAGGAAAGTCACATTGCCACTTCACTTTCTACTAGTATACTTCCGCCCCAACGTGGGCGCACAGAAACCTTGTCTGATGTGGTATTTGCCTGCGTGTTCTCTTGAACTTTTCCGTTATATTGGCTATAGTGCCTTCAAAAACAAAAGACACGAAAGATGCGATGTCGAAAAAAACTCTCGCGGTTTCCGCGCTTCGAGATCAATTGGATACTAAGCGGTTCGCTGAAAGTATGCGGCAGATTGTCGACCGTCATGCACTCCTAATTATGCGTGAATTGAGTATGGGCGTGACACGTTTCCAAGAGATCGAAGCTCAAACCAGGATAGGCGCATCTCTGCTGGCTTCACGCCTTCGCCGCTTGGAGAGGGACGGCATCATTGAACGCCGTCTATACCTGTCGCGCCCTCCTCGTTATGAGTACTTTGCGACACCGAAAGGCAAAGATCTCGATGGGGTCCTCTTTGCCGCCGGCAATTGGAACATTCGATGGGGAGATCAGACCGAGGAACCTTCGGTTGTCGTTTACGACAAAATCACGGGAGTTCGACTCAGTGCAATGCCGAGGCGAGTAGACGAAGGGCGGACAGCGGCAAAACGTAAGAAGTAGAGAGCAGTCCTGCAGATCGAGTTAATCGGCCCGTCCCTCCGGTGTGTACCCCCCGAAAGAAGGTTGACGCCCCCTCTTAGACACTTCATAATTTGAAGTGACACAATAGTCGTGCTTAGGTGCATTCGAGATCAAGCAGCCCGCGTTTGGCAGCTGAGCCTCCCCTTTTAGCGCGACCGCGAGGAGGCCTCCATGACTGAACTCTACATCCCGACTGAAACTGCGCTCTTGATGATCGATCCCTACAACGACTTCATGAGTGAAGGCGGGAAGCTCTACGACTACCTGAAGGTCGTTGCCGAATCTGTCGGGTTTCAACAAAACATGCGCAGACTGATCGAAGTGGTCCGGATTGCTGGTGTCAAGGTCTTCATCGCGCCGCATCATCGCGCTCATGGCCCGGATCTCGCAACCTGGAGGCATGTGAACGCTTCTCAACGCAAGGCGGACGAGATGCAGCTGGCAGCAGTCGGCACCTGGGGCGGGGATTGGCACCCGGAATTCGGTCCTGCTCTTGGGGACATTATCGCCCAAGAGCATTGGGGACAAAGTGGATTCGCGAATACGGATCTCGATGCTTTGCTGAAGCAGCACGGCATATCCAACGTAATCGTAGTCGGAATGGCCGCTCACACCTGCGTGGAGTCCACTGCTAGGTTCGCCATGGAGCTTGGCTACCATGTAACGCTCGTTAAAGACGCTACGTCGGCTTACGATGACGACTCCATGCGAGTTGCCCACGAAGTGACCGGCCCTACGTTCGCCCATGCGATCGTCACCACGAGTGAGCTTATCCCAGAATTGCGAAAGCGATCAATCGTCGAGACCGCTGCGCTTGACAGCCCTCAGCCGAGCATTTCAAGGAAGTTAGGGGAGAACTAATGATCCGTCCTGAAGAACTGCAAAGCATCCCTCTCTTCAAGTGTCTGACCGACCAACAGAGGCAGAGACTCGCTGCCAACGTCGCTGAACTCAACGTCCAAGCTGGCGAGTGGATCATTCGAGAGGGGGAGACCCCCTCGTTCTTTGTCCTGCTCGCTGGCGCTCTTGATCTTGAGAAGGAATATGGAGGCGCAAGCAAGGTCCGCGGTCAATACCAACCCGGAGATTTCTACGGTGAGACTCCGATTCTTCTGGATGCTCCTACGATCGCCTCGCTCCGAGCGACCGAACCATCTCGCTTAATCCGGCTGGATCGAAACCAATTCAAGGAGCTGATTGACTCCTCCACGGAATGCACGAACCTCGTGGTCCAGACGATGACGAAGAGACTCGCCTCGATGAGGGAGTACATGCGGGAGAACAACCCTCTCCGGGTGCTTGTAGTTGGCTCTCCATACAGCGACGAATGTCGGGACGTAAGGGGATTCTTGGCGCTAAATCGTATCCCCTACGAATGGGTCGATGGGGAACGTGAGCCAGACCGTATACCCGGGTCTAATCCTGCCGGGCTTGTAGGCGCCTTTGTCGTTGTGGACAACGTCTCATTTGTGGGCGGTCCTCTCACCGTCCGCAAGCTTGCGGACGCGCTTGGGATCTCCACCAAACCAAATCGACCTGTATACGACGTGGTTGTGATCGGAGGTGGTCCCGCAGGCCTTGCTTCCGCTGTCTATGGCGCGTCGGAGGGCCTCAACATCCTCCTGGTAGAACGGAACGCCACCGGCGGACAAGCGGGAACCTCTTCAAGGATCGAGAACTACTTGGGATTTCCGAACGGTATTTCAGGCGATGAATTGGCTTCGAGAGCCCTGAAACAGGCGAGTCGCTTTGGCTCCGAAATTGTTATGACCCGCAGCGTCGAGGCCATAACGCAGGCGTCAACCGGTTACACGGTGAAACTGGACGGAGATCTCCAGATCAACACGAGAGCGATTGTCCTTGCAACAGGGGTCCGATGGCGGAGGCTAAACGCTAGCGGCTTGGAGCGCCTTACGGGAAGAGGTGTCCTCTATGGAGCTGCGCGAACAGAAGCTCCTACGGTGGTAGGCAAAAAAGTCTTCATCGTAGGCGGTGGAAATTCAGCGGGGCAGGCCGCAATGTTCTTCTCAAGCTACGCGAGCTCCGTTACGGTCCTCGTCCGAGGTTCCGGACTGGAATCATCGATGTCCCAGTACCTCATCGCGCAACTCGGGCAACGGGACAACATCACTGTGGAAGCGCATACACAAGTCGAGTCTGTTGACGGAGGGGGGGGCCTGCAATCTATCCGTACTAGCACCCAGGGAGAATTCAGAAACCGCGATGCAGATGCGCTTTTTGTCATGATTGGGGCTCACGCAGACACTTCCTGGCTCCCTGACGAACTTGAGCGAGATTCGAACGGATTCGTTTGCACAGGACGAGACCTATCGAGCTTTGGACCAGATCGCGCACCCTATTCCCTAGAAACGTCTCTTCCAGGAATTTTCTGTGCAGGCGACGTCAGGCATGACTCGATCAAACGCGTTTCAAGTGCCGTCGGCGAGGGAAGCATGGCGATTGCCTTCATACATCAGTTTCTGGCGGTTTGAACTCAATCTTGAGCATGTGAGGCGTACTACGGAAGGAGGTCTAAGATGCGAGGATATGGAAATGAGTGGGGCAAGCACTTCTTTGTAGACGCTGCTTCAAGCATCGTCGTGGAGCAAGCAAACAGGCCTCCATTTGCGGTAACGCGTCTGATCTCACACGTTATACCACCAGACATTACGACCACAATTCCAACGGAGGACTCATTTCTAATCTCGGTTGCGTTGCAAACGATGCGTAGAGGAACGTGGGACCACTGGACCGACGGAAAGGCCATCTCTGTTCCAGTGGTCCCGACCTTTCATGCGAGTGTCTTTGACCTGCAGGCCGGCCAAGTCGCATGGGTAAAGACAGCTTTTGACTACCTTCACTTCAATATTCCACGTGAAACAGTCGACGCATTCACAGAAGAGCACGGTATCTGCAAGGTGGCGACTATTCGCCCGACGATCTGTGCGGACGATCACGCAATCGCGAATCTCACGCGACTTATCTTGCCCTTTTTGGATGATCCGAGAGAGCGCAGCGAACTTTTCCTTGATCACTTCGGGTTACTGCTTTGCTCGCGTCTCGTGGAAGGTTACACGGCTTCCTCTTTTTCGATAGAGAAGTGCCGCGGCGGATTGGCTCCCTGGCAGAAGCGGCGTGCGGAAGAGCTGCTAATGAATCATCTTGAAGGAAACCTCAAACTTGAGCGGTTAGCTCGCGAATGCAATCTGTCTGCAGGCCACTTCGCCAGAGCATTTAAGACGACGTTCGGTGTTTCGGTTCACCGATGGGTCGTCGATCGTCGCATCGAACATGCAAAAGTTCTTATGAGTCACTCAACCCTATCTCTGCCGGACGTCGCGTTTCGGACCGGGTTTTCGAGTCAGTCAACTTTTTCTCGGGCCTTCCAGCAACATGTCGGTGCAAGTCCGGGAGTATGGCGAAGGAACGTGGGGCCGACGTCCAGTCAAACCAGACGCCTTCCTTGGACCCAGCCTCTCACTTCAACCTCGTCGGAGATGTCGGCTAGATAAGAGCCGCTACTGTTTCGGTTTGCAGTGCCAGATATTGGTGAACGAATGCAATGGCCATGCTGCCTTCTCCCATGCCACTCGATACACGCTTGACCGAGTCATGACGTATATCACCCGCGCAGAAGATCCCAGGCAGATTGGACTCGAGCAGAAACGGTGTTCTCGCCCCACGCGCGGGGGTCGCGTCCCGACCGGTAAGAACGAATCCGTTCGGGTCACGCTGCAGTTCATCGGGCATCCATGCACTCGCCGCGCAGGCACCGATCATTACGAACAAGGCGTCGGCTTGGCGCTGTTTGACCTGGCCGCTCGACTCCGTGCAAATTGAGTCAAGATGCGTGTCGCCCGATACGGAACTGACTTCTGTGGACGTCTCGATATAGATGTTCGTGCGGCTGCGAAGCTGGTCGACAAGATACTGCGACATGGAATTGCGGATGTCACGACCTCGTACAAGAAGCGTGACGGAGCACGCGTAGCCAGAAAAGAACATGGCAGCTTGTCCGGCGGAATTTCCCGCACCCACGATGAAAATGTTCTTTCCTAACACCGTGTGAGCCTCCGTCCGTGCCGCTCCGTAGAGCACCCCGCGCCCAATCAAGGGCTTCATTCCCGGAACGGAAAGTGTTCTCCATTGGACGCCAGTCGCGAGAAGAATCGATTTTGCCTGAACACGGTAACCGCCGTCCATCTCAATGCAATACTCGCCGTCCATGGTCAAGATTTGATGGACTTCTCTGGTAACGACGATCTCGGCCCCAAAATGAACAGCCTGTTTCAGTGCCTTTGACGCGAGTTCATTTCCGGAGATACCCGTGGGGAAGCCTGGATAATTCTCGATTCGGCTCGAACAAGCGGCTTGTCCTCCGATCCCTTTCTTCTCTAGCAAGAGCACCTTGAGTCCCTCAGAGGCCCCAGAAACGGCAGCCGCGAGGCCGGCCGGGCCACCCCCAATGATGACCACGTCATAGGCCGTTTGCTCAGGAGCCGTTCTCATACCCAAAGCCTGTGCGACCTTCCGGACCGTAAGAGGACAGCTCACAACTTTGGATTGGTCAACAACTACATAGGCCTCTCCACAGCTGTCTGGAATGATAGGGTTCGTTTCATCGTGATCTGACCAACGGTAGGAAATGTGGTTCTGTGAGAGAAAGTCTCTAACGTCTCGGCACTCCGTGCTGTATTGCGATCCCACGACTCGCACTCTAAGCGAATCATTTGTTTGCATGTGATTCTGGATCATCTTCAGACGTCGCGTCATCACTTCGACGACAATTTGATTACATCGCGGTGAGGAAGCGATCATGTCTTTGAATTGCACGCGATCAAGACGAAGGAGTCTCGACGGTGCTGTCGATTTGAGCGAGGCGATGGCGACTGAATCAAGAAGAATGGGGATCTCGCCGTAAAAATCCCCAGGAGCATACGGAGCGCTCACCTTGTTCGTCCCTCCGTAGTCCTTCTCGCAGGTTAGGGAACCCTCGAGAAGAACGAAAAACGAAGGTGTTTCTCCTTCTCGGACGATCCATTCACCTGCGGGCACAGACAACTCCGCAGCAGATTCGGCAATCATTCGCCGCCACTCGTCGCTGAGGCTTTCAAACAGCGGAAGATCTTTCAGTTCGTCGGTGGTGATCATGGCGTTTAGTCCTCCTCCGTAGTGGTCAACGAGAATATGGTGTTTGACCGAGGACAGGCCTCGGCCAGCGGGCGAAATCTCGGGGCAACGGCGACACTGGTCGGGACCTTGGAGCCAAACTGTCGCTACAAGCATCCACTTTGCTGACATTAGATCTTCTTCAACTACAAAGACAGCCACGATCGGCGCAACATCTGCCCTTCTTTAGTGGTGTCGAGACCGACAGAGATGAGGGGCAACCTGCGCCTGTACAGCACGTCAAAATATCGACGATTTGATTCACTGAAAAAACGCATTTCTCAGTCGCGTTCACGTTCCCTCATGTGGAAAGTTTCCCTATAGCCAAAAGTAGACTCTTCTCTCTTCCTAGTCTTTGCAGGAACGAACACGTTGGAGCATTTCCCTACAAAGATCGACACCCTCGCATGCACACTCCTCGCCGAAGCTGTAGATCTTCTCAGAAAGCCTATTGCCTCACAAAGGCCCCTTCGACGGGCGTAACGCTGTCGGTCCCGGCTTATGTGGGAATTGCTTTGCAAAGTCTCTTGTTCCTTCGCGCGATAGTTTTAGCTTCCAACTAGGACGGAAAAGCACTGCTCGTATCAAGCCTTGTTCTTGCGCGCGACACCAGGCTCATCAGGTAGTGTCAGAAGAAGAACGACCGCTGCAGTGATCATGAGGACACAAATGGACGAGATTCCAGTGTCAAGTCGCCCGGTCTGAGTCTTGATCCAGCCGAGCAGGGTTGGGCTGATGAAGCCGCCGATTACGCCTATGGAACTCACTGTTGCGATGGCTGCGGGTGCGGCATCACTCCTGAAACAAGTTGGAGGAACGGCCCAGAACAAGATGCCGCCACCGAAGAGGAAAAAAGCCGCAACTGCCAGAATCAGTACCGTTAGCGCAATGGAGCTGTGAAGAACGTTCGAAGCCCCCAAGGCAAGCGCAGCTAGCGCGATTGCACCTGCAATGTGCCAGCGTCGCTCACCACGAAGATCGGAAGACCTTGCAATCGCTAAAGCTCCGATGATCCCGACGCCATACGGGATGGCGGACAGCAATCCGACTCTGGAAATCGAGCCGACGCCAGCCGTAGTTAGCATCGTGGGCAGCCAGAAGGTAAACGCATAGTTGGCGCAGGCGATTGCGAAGTACACGAAGCCCAACGCCCAGACCTGGAAATGCTTAAGGAGTTCGAAGCCCGCTATCAAATGGTCCTTCAGCGTGGAGTGAGCCTCCGGAATTCCAATGCTGTCCGCGCCTTTCGCGAGGTCGGTGGTTAAGAATGCCTTCTCCCTGTCGTTGAGCCAACCGGCTTGTGAAGGATTGTCAGGTAAATACACGAAGCAGATGAGGCCGAGTACCGACGTTGGCAGTCCCTCCAGCAGCAACAGCCATTGCCAACCGGCGAGATTATCTTTCATGTTTAGTGCTGACATAATCCACCCCGATAGCGGACCGCCAATCATTCCGGCGACCGGAATCGCGAGCATAAACAGAGTCGTCACTCGACCTCGCCTTGCCGCGGGGAACCAATAGGTAAGATACAAAATCACGCCTGGGAAAAAGCCTGCCTCAAACAAACCGAGAAGAAAGCGGGCAATGTAGAAGTGCAACGGCGTCTTGATGAACATCGTGCCGGCGGAAGCAAGACTCCACAACAACATGATCCGCAGAAGTGTGAATCTGATGCCTGAACGCGTCATCCAGAGATTGCTCGGCATCTCGAATACCACATAGCTGAGGAAGAAGACGCCTGCGCCAAGTCCATAAACTGCATCTGTGAATCCGAGCATCGGCTTCATCTGAAGCTGAGCGTAGCTGACGTTGATCCGATCGAGGAAGGCGAACAGATAACTTAGAAAAAGCAGAGGAATGAGACGACGCGAGATCTTTCGGTAAAGTCGGCCACTATGTCCGGGCCTTTCGTTGTCGAGAGATAGGATCAACAGCGCGGGGGCCTTCATCGTAACCTCACGGCCGTATTGGGCCTCAACCTTTTGTCGCCTTAAGGCACAATGATCAACGTTGCCGTCTTGGAATTGCAATGTCGGAACGAATACGTCTGGTAGCAGGAGGTCCTCGGGGAATCCCGCGCCCCTTTCGCGCGCACGAATCAAACTGAGATTCAATGCTTTCCCTCTGTTGTCGCTCGGGTGTCATTTGGTTGTGGTGGCCGCCTGGATGTAACCTTGATGCATTCCGCAGAACTCACCGCTGAACAAGCATACCGTCACCGGTCCGCCCTTGCGCAATGATCTCAAAGGCAGACGAAGGAATGAGAATGAGTCGTCTTGAAGGAAAAATAGCGCTGGTCACCGGTGGGTCCCTGGGCTTCGGAGCCGCCATAGCGAGACGTTTGGCTCAAGAAGGCGCGGCGGTCGCCGTGAACTACCCATTTTCAATGCCAGAGGCTGACGCTGTCGTGTCGCAAATCAAACAATCCGGTGGGAGAGCTATCTCCGTGCGCGCTGATATCACAAAGCGAGACGAAGTTGAGCTCATGATGCGACAGGTCATCGGAGATTTCGGGGCGCTGGATATTCTAGTCAACAATGCTGGGGCATACGAATTCGTCGCATTAGAATCCGTAACAGAGGACCACTTCCACAGGCTCTTCAATCTGAATGTGTTGGGAACGATTCTGGTGACTCAGGCGGCTCTCCCGCATTTGAAGAAACTGGGTGGCAGTGTCGTAAACATCAGCTCCGTGGTCAGCGTCTGTCCTTCCGCCCTGGCACCTGTATACTCGGCGACCAAGGGCGCCATTGACGCTCTCACGAAATCACTCGCGAAGGCACATGCCGACCGCCAGATTCGTTTCAATACTGTGAATCCTGGTCTGACTCCTACCGACGGTGTGCAGAAGCTCGGTACATTCGGCGCAGATCTGCTTCAGGAAATATTGGAGCAGACGCCCCTGCGCCGCAATGGGATGGTGCAGGATGTTGCCGCAGCAGTCGTTTTTTTTGCCTCGGAAGAGTCCAGCTTCATCACCGGAGAGAGTCTACTTGTCTCAGGCGGACGCCGTTGACGAAGAGGACGCGAGGCTTTCAGCCGGGAGGGCCGGTGTTTCTCGCATCCCCTCGTCCTGTGACTAGTGGAGCCCACCTCCGGCGGTGATTAGCTCGCCGGTGAGCCAACCAGCCTGATCTGAAGCGAGAAATACAGCGATATCGGCAATATCATCCGGCTGTCCAATCCGGCCCAATGGAACGGAGGCCACATGCTCTTTATCAAAGTCCGAGCCGATAAACCCCGCGCTATGCGTGCCTTCGGTCTCGATTAAACCAGGGTTCAGTGCATTCACGCGAATGCCCTTACCGCCAAGCTCTTTACTGAGAACACCGGTCAGGGCATCTACTGCTCCTTTGGTGGCCGAATACACAGAGCTGCCTGCGGGCGTGATGCGGCTTACTACCGAGCCGATGTTGATAATGCTCCCTCCCTTGCCGATGTGCTTAACCGCGGCCTGTGTGACCAGCAGAATGCCAAGCACATTGATGTCGAACTGCTTGTGGAAGTGTTCAGGAGTGATGACGTCGATCGGACCAAACTCATATACGCCCGAGTTGTTTACCAAGATATCGAGTTTGCCAAAGTTCTTAACTGCGGCATCAACGATTGCTTGTGCTTCGACCGGCTTGCTCACATCACCCTGGACGGCAACAGCCTTGCCACCGGCCTTCACAATTGCCTCCACCACTACTTCAGCACCCGACTTGCTGGATGCGTAATTCACGACAACAGAAGCCCCAGCCGCTCCGAGCGCCTTTGCTATGCCTGCGCCGATGCCTTTGGATGCACCTGTAACAACCGCAACTTTTCCTGCCAACGTGCTCATGGTCAAACTCCCTAATGTGCCGAACGATCTGTTAAGTTCCAATATGTCGACCAACGTTCAATGGATGGGGGCCGGAAGAGATGCGATTATGGTTGCAGGAGAGCCATCACAGAGGTCGGATCCCAGAATGCTCGTACAAGCTCAATCTTCCCTTGTTCCGTACAATGCAATACGTCGATTCCGTCGAAATCACACGCACTCCCGCTCGGACCAACGGCCCTTCCAGTCCACTTGACCGCCGCAATCTCACCGATTATGTAGACATTGTTTTCAGTCAAGCTTACGAGCTGAAAGCTGGAGAATGTTTGCGCAAAAAAGGCGCGAATGACTTCTGCGCCGATCTTCGGCGGAGTTCCGACGGGGTCGTATAGCTCCGCGTTCGGACTAAATGCCGTCATAAGGCGATCAACATCCATCGCACGGATGGCCGCAAAGTATTCAGACACGGCATGTTTAGTTGATGCTGACATCGGGAATCACCTCTTTATCGTGAGCTCACTGTGAAGTCCGCGACCAAGTCACGGACAGTTGCTTGTGCTTGCGGCGAAAAGCGCAGCAAGCATTGAGCGACCTATTCGCCACCCGCGACGAGAATCAACTCGCCACTGATCCAACGAGAGTCATCCGACGCCAGGAAGACGACGGGCAATGCAACATCGTCCACCTCGCCCATACGACCGAGCGGCGTGATCGAGACGTAGTGCTTTTGCATCGGGCTGTCCTTGAGACCCGCTGCTATGAATCCTTCGGTCGTGATTACACCTGGGTTGAGCGAGTTGACGCGGATCTTGCGCGGGCCGAGCTCCTTAGACAGTACTTTCGTGATCGCGTCCACGGCAGCTTTGCTGGCGGAAGAAATAAGTGAGTTCGCCGGAGCCACGGAATTTACGCGGGAGCCGATATTGATAATGCTTCCCCCCTCTGCTGGGAAGAGAGGAAGAGCTGCCTTCGTGGTCAGAATTAGCCCCAAGACATTCAGGTTGTGCTCGTGATGATACTTAGCGGCGGTCACTTCCTCGATCGGACCGAAAGCATAAACCCCAGCATTATTCACGAGAATATCGAGGTGACCGTATTCTGCCTTCGTCTTTTGAAACAGCTCTGCGATCTGTTTTTCATCGGAAACGTCGGCACCCACGGCAATTGCGGTTCCTCCTGACGCCACAATGGCCGCAACGACTTGATCTGCCCCTTCTTTGCTGGTGTGGTAATTGACAACCACCGAAGCTCCCTCGGCTGCCAGACATTTAGCTGCAGCCGCACCAATACCCTTTGATGCTCCAGTAACAACGGCGACCTTGCCTTCCAATTTCCTCATTGAGTGTTCCTTCCAAAACTAAAGTGACTACATATGCAATGGGATGCGCCGCGTTGTGGAAACGATTGAGAAAGTTGTGGTTTTGCACAGTAGTTCTTTAGAGTGGCATGTTTCCACTCTTTCGAGGGTTGTTGACAAGGCATGTATGTCTCTTCAATATATGAAGTGAGTGGACATGTGCGCCTCTCGGTCAGCTTCGCACGATCAGGTGCAGGCTGCAACAAATCAGAATCATGGAGAACACATGAAAGTCCTTTTTATCGCAACAAGCGTTGAGCATGGATTGTGGTTGGCGGAGCTCACTCATCCCTATTGGCATCTGAGCGAACGCGACGTCGAGATCGACATCGCGAGCCCCAAAGGCGGCAAGCTGACGTGGTTCGCAGCGAGCGATCCCTACGATCCGAACTCACAAGAGGCCAATGACATCGTCAGCAAGGGCTTCCTCTCCGATAAGGCTCTGGTGGCAAAACTTGAAACGACTCTGCCGCTGGCAGGCTTGGATCTGACCAGCTACGACGCAGTGCATGTGGCCGGTGGTGGTGGCGCAGCTGTTGACCTCTATCCAAATCCGGACGTTGCCAAAACACTGGAGCATTTCTTCGCTGCCGGGAAGGTAGTCGGTGCAATTTGCCACGGTGCGATCTCTCTCGGGAACAACCCTGAGCGGATCAAGGGACGTCAGGTAACGGGCTACTCCCTCGCCGAAGACGTGGAGTTAGAGAAGTTCTTCGGCAAGAACTTCCTGCCGAACTACCCTCAGCCGATTTTGGAACAAGCCGGTGCGATCTACAGCTGCGCTGAGCCGAATGGGCTTCGCGTCATTGTTGACGGAAGGCTCGTCACTGGGCAGAGCCAATACTCAGCGTCTGAATACGCTCTGCAGCTTCACCATCTGCTGGCGGGCAGCAGCCCGGTTGTGATCGTGTAAGAGGAATTTTCAAGCAACCCGCGCAACCTTCGTGCTTAGGGGTTCGGCTGCCAACAGCCGGGCTTCTGAGTCGGGTGCGTCTCACAAGGGCGCTTTCGACTAGATCCGGTTCGCCCTATATGACGGCTTGATGGGCCTGTTCCAGGAGTTGCCAGATAGGGTACTCATGTTTGAACGCGTCGACGAAGAGCAGAAGGAGCCTTCTTGAAAGCAGCTTGGTACACGAAGAACGGCAGTGCCAGAGACGTACTGCAAGTGGGTCATCTAGAGAAACCGGAAGCCGGGCCGGGTCAGGTGCTCGTTCGTGTTCACGCGATTGGGGTGAATCCATCCGATACCAAGGCCCGGACAGGTATTCCCTTGCCAGTCGGAGTGGAGCGGATCATCCCCCATCAAGACGGTGCTGGAGTAATTGAAGCCGTCGGAGACGGCATTTCTCCGTCACGGATCGGGGAGAGTGTATGGATGTACGAAGCTCTCTATTCGGGTGGAACCGGTTGCGCTGCAGAATATGTTGCTGTCCCAAGTGCTAACGCAGTCTACCTTCCAGACGTTGTCCCATTCGAGATCGGAGCATGCCTGGGCGTCCCCGCTCTCACGGCCCATCGTTGTGTCTATGCGGATGGTCCGGTAAATGATCTGAAGGTGCTAGTAACCGGCGGAGCAGGGGCTGTTGGCGCTCATGCGATCCAGTTTGCTAAACATGGCGGTGCCACCGTTTTTACTACCGTGAGTAACGAGAGGCAAGTCGCTATTGCCAGAGCCGCCGGCGCGGACGTCATCATCGACCGAACCAGGGAGGATCAGGTTACTCGCTTAGGGGAGTGGGTCGGGAGAGCAAACGAGCGAATCATAGATCGCGTAATTGACGTTGCTTTCGGAGCCAACCTCGACACCACGATGAAGGTGCTCAAAGAGAACGGCGTGATCGCGACCTACAGCTCGGATGCGAAACCAGAACCAACGCTGTCTTTCTTTCCGTTGCTCAGACTAGGCGCCACAATTCGATTCATCTTCGTCTACAACATGAGCTCCGAAGCCCACCAACTTGCGATTGAAGCAACAAACAGAGGACTTCAGGAGGGTTGGCTGCAGACCACAATCGCAGCCCGATTCACCCTTGACCAGATCGAGGAGGCGCATGAGTTTTCCGAATCTAGCAAGAGCATTGGGAAAGTCGTTATCCTCGTTGATTGATTGGCGTCCCGATTACCCTCGACACGGCGCGATCTCGTTAGCAGTCGGAGTGGCACGCTATCCTGCCCTCCCAGAGCGCGCGCCTACAGTGGTATAACGCTGTCAAAGTTCTTGAGGTCCACGATCAGCAGTCCAGCTTGCTGATCGTGGAGATACACATCGGCGTAGTCCGGCGGAGTTTGAAGCGATTTGGACATCGTTCCTCCGAAATATGGCACCTTCGATTGTTGCGAGGAAAGGTTGGTTAGATCGTGCCTTTGCCGATAGCGGCAAAGGGATAATCGAGCTGGCCCCCACGGCCTAGTCCGGTGCTCCGCTTGGCAAAAGTTTGTCGCATCTTTGTCCCAAATACCTCCCATTGGGCCGGTTTTGCCGACTCTTCCGGCCTGTAAGTCTTTTTTTTGTATTTTAGCTTGGTATTCATTCCATGGCATGGAGTGAGTCAAGCCCATAGGCAAGACATAGGAGCAGCGAAGAGGCGGTCCCCGAAGGGGACGACCTTCGTTCCGTCATAGAGCACGAGCCCGAGTTTCAGACCATCACCGCAGGTATCCAACAGCTTCCGCATCCCCTTGAAGTCGCTCGCATGGACCGTTGCGCTCGCTTTGACTTCAATCCCGACCAGTGCGCCATGCTCATCCTCGACAATGATGTCGACCTCATCTTGATCCTTATCTCGATAGTGATGGAGCGTATAGCCTTCGTCGGACCATGTGATCTGCTTCATCACTTCGGAAAATACAAATGTTTCAAGCACCGCACCAAATGTTGAACGGTCCTTTGCTATCTGCTCAGCAGTCAACGCCAGCAAGGCGGCGAGCAACCCAGAGTCGACAAAATGCAGTTTCGGGGTCTTTATCAGTCGCTTCAGTTCATTACGAAACCATGGGGAGACGCGATGCACGAGAAACAGTTGCTCAAGAATGCCAATGTATTTTCTCGTTGTCTTATCGTCCATCCCGATCTGGCCGCCGATTTGAGTGAAGTTGGTGAGTTGCCCAGACTGATGAGCAAGCGTCTGGAGCAGCCGCGGTAACTGATCGAGCTTCTCTACTTCCGCGATATCGCGCACGTCCCGCTGTACGATCGCTTTCACGTAGTCGCGTGCCCAGGCTTGGCGACGCCGGGAGTCTTCTCTCCGCAGCATCTCGGGATATCCGCCCACCAGCACCGCATGGACAAGCTGATCCCCAACGATATCTGGCCCTGGCTTTACCAATTTGCTGTTGAATGCCGTTTTGAGGAAAGTGGGCTCTTTGCCTAGTATCTCGGCTCTGGAGATCGGCATCAGGTTTACGATCTCCATACGGCCCGCAAGACTTTCGGAGACTTGAGGCAAAGTGAGAATGTTCGCAGAACCTGTCAGAAGGAAACGGCCTGGCCTTCGGTCGCTATCCACAGATCGTTTGATGGCCCTCAGAAGTTCCGGAGCTCTTTGCACTTCGTCGATGGTGACCAAATCGAATCCACGCACAAAACCAGCCGGGTCGTTACGAGAGGCTTCGAGCACTGTGTCATCATCCAGAGTCACATACTCGCGTTCCTTGTCGGCAAACTGACGGACGAGCGTAGTCTTGCCACATTGGCGGGGGCCAATCAGCATGACCACGGGAGTATCCTTAAGCGCAGTGGCCACACGTTTGGCTGAGAATCGTTGAAAGAGCTGGAAATTGGTATCGGCCATCTCGGATTATTGTAGCGTCTAATCCGGATTAGAGTTCCGTCCAATTCGGATTGGACGCCCGTCTAAACCGGAAGGCAGAGAGCGTCCCAACGTGGTTCCGCAATCAGATAAGAGGCGATGCTTCTGGAGACGCGCGAACAATACGCGAACAATGCGCATCCCAAATCAGCCTAATTTGCCCCAAGCAGTCCTAAAATCGACCGAACATAAATGCTTTCTCTTCAAGTACATCCGCTGATTCCGGGCTACTTAGCTGAATTGTCCGGCAGCCCTGAAAAGGCCGGCGTCGGCGGTTCGATCCCGTCTCTGGCCACCATTACTGCTACACACTTCCTCCGAGTCTCCCAATACGTTGAATAATTCAACGTCCCCGGAGACTTGGAGTAGAGGACCATCGGGAGCTTCCTTCGGCGTAAGTATAAGCTGCCAAATATGTTTAGCCATAATCTGCCGTGCAATTTCGACATCGCCGTGCAGAAGCCTGCAAATCTCAGCGGCCTGATAACAGAGAATTTTTTTTAACTCCTCCAGAGACAGCGACAGCCTTTGCGGCTGATTCATCTCAGCCAAACGGTCGTCTAACCTTCCTATCTCCGCTTCGATGGTGGCCAATTTCGACAAAAGATTATGCGAATGCCCGATTGTCGCAATCGCATCGGTTACGCTATTCACTTGTATCTTCAATTCCTGCCGCTTCGCCTGAAGTGCTGCTACTCCGTTCGCGGCGCTGTCCGTCTATTCACGGAGTTCGTGCAAGCGACCCTGTAGTCGTTCCTGAAAATGCTTAAGTGCATAAGCAACCGCAACAGGGCTGAAAGTTCGGTTAGACAACCCGCGGAGAAGTTGGGCTTCAAGTCTGTCCCGGCGGATCAGGACGCTATTCGTACAGACTCCCTGGTAGCGATGATTTGGACAGCCGATCCCTGCAGATGAGTCTCGTGAAGCCGCCCATCTGCAGAGGTCTGGTGAAAACGACTAGAACTGGAACCGACCGCCCAGTTGAATGATTCGGCCCTGATGCGCTGTTTGCACGTAGCCTAAGGTCGAGTCATCAAAGCTCGGATCGGGGTTACCGTAGTTCGCGTAGTTGAGGATGTTGAGAGCTTCGCCGCGTAACGTGAAGGTCGAGTGTTCCGCACCCCACCACTTGATCTGGAAGTTCTTGCTCAGGCCGGTATCCAGCGTAAAGTAGCCAGGACCACGAAATGTGTTCTGCTTGTTGCCTTGCCCTTCTCCTAGACCAGACGGAGTGGAGAAGTCTGCGGCGCCGCCAGCAAACACAGAGGTTTGACTATAGCCGGCGCGTCGTTCGTCCGAACGGCTAAAGCTGCGCTTGGTGCCGCTATAGACAGGAAGATCGTATTGCACACCATCCTGGTTGTAGTCGTGCGCTCCGGAGGTGGTCGCGATGGAGAACGGAGAACCAGATTGAGCGATGATCGAATTGTTGATGCTCCAGCCGGACAACACTTCATTCAGTGCGGTCTGATGAAACTTGGCTGGAACTTCGTAAACCTGAGAGAGACTGAAGCGGTTGCGGATATCGCCATTCAGGTTGCTGTACTGCGAATGAATGTTGTACTGATCGGTGAAGGAAACATTTGGATCGCCGAGGGATTTACCCCAAGTGTAGGACGCCTGATAGGTCAGCTTTCCGATAGTTTGCCGCGCGGTAGCGATGAGTGCGTTGTAGTTGGAGATACCAGCGTTTCTGAAGAACTTGATCTGCGCAAAATCAGTGTTGTAGCGCTGATTGGCCGGGTCTGCGGTTAGGCCAGGATAGGTATTCACGTCGGTCTGAACGATCTGGTCGTAACCGTAGGACCCCGAGTAGAGCAAGCCGAAGACAAGCTTCGCAGGCATCTGCTGCTCGATTCCGATGTTGTATAGGACCGCCTTCTGCGGCTTTACATTTGGATCGGTTCCGTTGAGGCCATACGGCTGGGGGTTCCCGTTTGCGTCCAGCGGAGCGCCCTTCTTCGAAAATCCGAAGACAGGCACTGTCGGTAGAACAAAGCCGTAAGGATTGCCTCCCGGAGGCCCTTGTACCGTGCTGTTGCCGTAGAGCGAGGGTGTGGTGATTCCGAATTGGCTGATGGAGAGGCGAGTCGGCGGTTGTGTGGGGAGGTTATTGGCAACCAGGGTTAGGGTCAGGTCGTCGCTATAGAGGCCGGCGCCCGCATGCAACAGCGTGTTGTTGTTTGTTCCGGGGAGCGTATATGCAACCGAGGCCCGCGGAAGAAAGTTCTTGTTGCGCGAGCTTGCGTACACATTGCTAACCGAGACGCTGGATGCGTTTGCGACTTGTTGTTGAAGAGAGGATCCAGATCCGAGGACCACGTTTGCGTACGGCTCAGCATTCTTGCCGTAACTGGCCGGATTACCGTAGTCATCCCAGCGAAGTCCGTAAGTGAGTAAAAGATGAGGTGTGATCTTCCAGGCGTCCTGCGCATAGAGACCAAAGCGACTTCCCTGAGCACCGAAGAGCTGAGGAAGAAACTTGCCGTTCTGCGCCGATAAGGTGTAAATCTGTTGACCGTTCGTGACGTCGTCCAGGAAGTTATAAATTCCAAAGCTGAGTTGCAGAAAGACACGGCCATACAGCGCGCTTTGGTCGGCGAACTCGTTGTTATAGGATCCCTGGAAGCCAAAAGTCATGTTGTGCCTGCCTTTGACGTAGGACACTGTGTCGCGGCCATAGGTCTGGTGCTCTGCCTGCGTCTCTAGAAACTGCGACACGTTCCCGCCACCGCATCCACCGCATCCATTGACGTAAGGCACAGTCAATAAGACAGTGCTATGTGCCGTAGGCGCGTAATTGAAGGCGAAACGAGTCTGTCCGAAGCTTGCCTGGTTTAGCAGCGAGGAGCTGAATTCATGAGTGTAGTTTCCAGCGATGTAATACCCCGTGCTTGGGGTCTGTCCATCGTAGGTGGATTGAATTCTCGCGGAGACGCTGTTTTGGTCAAACCGGAAGAAGCTTGCGTAAAGACGGTCTTTCCCGCTGCGCAGGGTGTGATCGAGACGGAAGTTGTACTGGGCGCCATTATCCGTCTGCGGCGTGGCAAAGGGAGACTGCTGATTGATTGCGAGGCTACACGGAATTACCGTAGCGCTGGTGCCTGAGGGGTCGCAACTGGAGTCCACATCGCTGCCCCTGAGGGTGACCTGCGCATTCGAGATCGCCCGATCCGCAGGGAATGGCGCCAGCCCTTTTGCGATGTTTTGAGAGTTTGGATAGTGCGCCAACCCCCATGCGATGAAGTCGTTCGAGTAGTAGGTCTGAAAGCCCGCGTTGGGGGTTCCGACTTGCTGATTGAAGTAAGAGCCAAAGAAGAAGGTGCGATCTTTCCAAATTGGTCCGCCAAGCGCACCGGAGACGAACTGTTTCCGGAAGGGCGTCTTCACACCGAAGGGCGCCACGGCCGCGAATGGAGTACCGGTGTAGGTGTAGTCCGCATCGCCGTGAAATTTATTTGCACCGGACTTTGTAGTAATGCTGGTCTGGATGCCGCTGCTCGTTCCATTCTCGACGGAGAAGGTCGTCGTCTGAAGCGCAATCTCCTGGACCATGTCCGGGTGTGGAACGATCGTGACAGCTCCTGGGCCTGCACCGTTTGTATCTGTCTGCGTGAAGCCGCCGATCTGACTATTGACCGGAATAAAGTCGAGCAGATATAAGTTGCCAGCGTTGGAACGGCCGTTTGCGCTCTCCCCAGAAGTGGTGCGGTTGACGGGGATATTTACCTGTCCCTCA
Source organism: Tunturiibacter empetritectus (assembly GCF_013410875.1). GTDB lineage: Bacteria > Acidobacteriota > Terriglobia > Terriglobales > Acidobacteriaceae > Edaphobacter > Edaphobacter empetritectus. Next base: position 67,305 of record NZ_JACCCU010000001.1, read on the forward strand.
TCGATGCCCGTCGCTCCTGGCGCGGACCGCAGTAAGCTCAACGTGGAACGATTCTGGAGTGGGAACTCTTCGATCTCACGGGCGCTCAAGGTGTATTGCAGACGGGTTTCGTCCAGGTTCAAGCCGTGGCTATCCTCGGCTGAAACTGTCACAGTGTCATTGGTACCGTTGATTGCGACCTGGATATCGATGCCAGCTGTTTGTTCCGTGGTAAGTTGTGCGTCTCGAACGGTCTTGGCGAATCCTTTAGCCTCTACCGTGACCCGGTACGGTCCGGGGGGCAGCCGGTTGAAGTAGTACTGACCTGAAGGACTGGACGTTGATGTCTGACTTATGTTGGTGTCCGTGTTGGTCAATATTACGGTGGCATTGGGCACAACAGACCCCGATGGATCCTTAATTGTGCCCTGAACATTGCTCGTAAACTGCGCAGACGCAGAGTAAGCGGAGAAAAACAGGGTTAATGCCAGTGCGAGGTGTCGAAGCTGTATTTGGCTTCGGATCATTCTGTTTGTTGCGAACATGCGGGCGCTCCTTCAAAGGTTTGCAAATGCGATAGGATTTGAAGCGCTTCAAATCACACGCGAAAAGGTAGCTAAGCAAGGAGAAGATTGTCAAGGAAAATCAGCTTTGCCTCGAATCAACCTGCGGATGAGCAACTCAGTGCCTCTTACCGATCTTATTCTGTCGAGGTATGCCGTCTTTCGGCTGACTTGTCGAGGCTCGGATACGCATCTCGGGCTCAACTAGTATCAGTGGCGGCTGTGCTTTGCCTTGAATGGCCTCAAGAAGGACGCTGGAGGAGAGCATCCCGATCTTGTCGAGCGGTTGGTGCACGGTCGTCAGGGAGGGACGTTCATACTCGGATGCGGGGATATCGTCATAACCGACGACGGAGATGTCATCCGGTACACGCAAGCCGACGCTCTGGAAGGCTCGCATCGCTCCCATCGCCGTCGAGTCGTTATAGGCAAACAGAGCCGTAAATGGGCGCCTTCGGGCCAAAAGTTCGTTGGCTGCATGATAGCCCACATAGCCATAGCGAGCCGAACCTCTCTCGTCGCCGAGTTCGAGCTGAATCGTTAAATCCGGGTCAATCTTGAGACCGAGCGCCTTAGCAGCTTTACGAATCCCCGCCCATCGTTCCGCAGTTGCTGTGCTTTCTTGTTCGCCTCGCATAAATGCGATCTGGCGGTGACCCAATTGGTAGAGATGTTCCAGCGCAAGTCGGGTGCCGCGCTCCTCATCCAGGCATAGATTGGTAGCGTTTTCGTGAGGTTTTCTACCGCCGATGCGGACTGAGGGCAATCCCAAGTCATGGTCAAACACTGTATTGATGAGGACAAGGCCCTCGACCCCTCTGCGCATGAGGGTTTGCGGCAGCCGCTCCAGCAGCGATCTATTCCAGCGATGGCTCGTGACGAAAAAGAAATACTCTGTTTCAAGCAAATGCAACTCGATGCTTGCGATCAATGTGGAATAATAGCCCTCACTTATGGCGGGAACGATGACACCGATCGTGTTACTTCGACCGATAGAAAGGGACCGCGCAAAATGATTCGGCCTGTAGTTGTACTCCGCAGCTGCCTTCAGGACGCGCTCCCGAGTCTTCAATGCAACCCCGGTCGATTCCACATCAGGACTGAGTGCCATCGAGACCGTACCTTGCGAGAGCCCCAAATGCTCAGCCAAAAACTTCAGACTCACAGTTTTTTTTGGTTTATTCATTTGAACCGCTTTATACGCCTCCAACTTCTTCTTTGCACAGTATCGCGAATGAGGTTGCGGGCGCCACTCCAATATCGTTTTTGCCCTTTAGCCGTGACAACGGCGACATGACGGGGCCGCTCTTAGAGGTACGGCGATCACGCTGGCCGCTACGAATTGCTTATGCGACGGGAGATGCCGGCTTCAATCTAGTCTGGGTCCTGTTCGATTCGTTTTTGATCTACTTTTATGCCGAAGTATTCGCGCTTCCAGCTTGGGCGCTAACGCCGGTTCTGCTGGCCGGAAGAGGTGCAGACTTCGTGTGCAGCCTACTGATGGGAACTTGGGCAGATCGCACCCGATCGCGATTCGGCAGCTATCGTCCCTTTCTCCTCTGGGCGGCCGCTCCGCTAGCATTGGCGACAGTCTTCTTGTTCAGTGCTCCGGCGGCATGGCCTGTCTTGCTGCAGCGCCACGTAGGGACAAGCCAAGGTGTTCGCTGGGCTTTTGCGACTGCAATGATCTTTGGAGCCTTTTATGCGACGGCTAACGTTGCTTACACAGCACTGCTCTCGGCAATCACAAACGATCCGAAAGAGCGGGTAGGTCTCTCTGCAGCACGCTTTGCTGCCGCCGCAGGATCGGTTCTTCTGGTGCAATCCTTTACCCTACCGTTGGTTGGACACTTTGGTCTAGGCCACGCTGCTCTCGGGTGGCAGCGCGTGAGTCTGCTTTATGCAGTTATAGGGTCTCTGCTGCTGATCGGATGCTTTGCCGGCACGCGAGAGATCGTTCAGCCACTGCCGGTGACAATAAATAAGCCAGCGCGACCACTGCTAGCGGTGATCCACAGCAGAAGTTTTATTCGGCTTCTGCTGGCTACTCTGCTTTCTCTCGCAGCACTTACCTGCCGCGGGACTATTACTCCTTTCTACGTAAGCTACAACGCAGGCCATTCAACATGGATTGGATTTACACTCGCCAGCAACTCGATTGCGGCTCTTGCCGCATGTATCGTTCTGCCATATCTTCGGCAAAATTGGCTACCGCCGCGAAGAATCGCAATCCTCGGAGCAATGGCAGGTTCGCTGCTTTGTTTGCCGCCCGCGGTTTGGGGCAACCCTCGCCTACCGAAACTTATCTTGCTGCAGATCCTCTTTGGAGTAAGCACTGGGACACTACTTCCGGCACTATTTTCCCTCTTCGCTGAACTTCCTGGACGTCTTGACGCAGCTGGAGGCTACAGAACAGCTGGCCTCATCGCTTCCGGCTCTCTAATAAGTCTCAAACTCGGTGGCGCACTCGGGGCCGTACTCGTATCTTCCAGTCTTGGACATCTTGGCTTCCAGGCTGCACCGACTCAACCGGGTCATGTCCTCGACGGGATCAAGTTTCTGTTTACTATCGTACCGGCAGGGATCTTTATGCTCACTTTCCTGACTTTGAAGATAGGAACTCGAGAAGCATCCTTCATCAAGGACAATTCGAAGGAGCAGCTTTAGACACCTCAATATGCAGCAACAAAACAGAGACTGTGAATTGCCGCTCCAGTTCCGAAAAGAGGTCGATGATAGCGGGTGCTCCCAGGATCGCAATCGAGAGCACCCACAATGCAAATGCGTTTACGGTTCGTAGGTCGAATAGGCATAGCCATTGCCACCGAAGCCGATATAGACCTGCCCGAAGATATCCTGGCTCGCAGCGAGTGTTGTGACATAGTCGAACAGTCCGGTCGGATAGTTGGCTATGCGGTTGAATGTCTTCCCCTCATCAACCGATTGGAATACGCCCCACTGCCCGTCCCCGCGATGCAAGCCATACACATAGATCGCAGGGTGTTTGCTACCATCCGCCGGCTTGCCAAGTGTCAACGCCCAAGCGAAGTCGAAGTTTGGATTTCGCGAAAACGTGTTCCCTCCGTCCGTCGAACGGTACAGCCCGTGTGCAGTTGCGCCCTCGCGGCCATCAACGAGCCAAAGATGCCCGCTGATCCCAGGCTCCGCATACATCTTGCCGTGGTGCATCTTGAGCGGAAGTACTGAAGCGCCCGCTGGTTGAGCCCAAGTCACGCCGCCATCTATGCTCTTCCAGAAGCCGCCGGCAGCAAGGTTGAGATAGAACACGCCAGGCTTCACAGGATCGGCGACAACGGAGTGCTGCACAAGAGCACCTACCCAGTCGCCCCAGAATGGTGGCATGTAGGTGTACTGGTTTGTATTTCCTTCACATGGCTGTTGTTTCGTTGAGCTCTGCCCAGTAAAGGCGGTGTCTACCGCATTGTCGAACGAGGTCGTTTGGGTCCAGGTAGCTCCGCCATCCTTCGAATAGAAAGGGGCAGGAGCGACGGGCCCATAGGTGAACTGACTTGTCGGTAGACGCACAAGATTGTCGGCTCCAGCAGCATCGCCGACGTGCCCTTTTGCGCGTGCAGAGACCGCAATCGTGCCGCCCCAGAGAATGCAGGGATTTGTCCCGTAGGTAATCGAGTTGAAGAGATTCCAGGTTTGACCACCGTCTTCAGAGTAGCCGGAGAACTGCTGCTTCTGAGGGTCGCCAGCGAAGAAGTTGTCGGAGGCTACGGCTATGTAACGTGGCTGATTTGGGACAAAGTTAATGTCCTGTGCGCTTGAGAGTCCGTTGTTGTTGTAGCCGAGAGCCGGATTGTATCCCCATAGATCGATCGGATAATGATCAGCGTTTAAGCGATCCGGGTCATTGATCGTAAACAGCGTCTCGTCATCTCCGGCAAGTATGGGGCGCTGTCCAGGCGGCAGTACAGCGTTGGTCGCTACAAGCTCTTCGATTCCTGGAGCGCTCGCCCAGACAGGCGGATTTGCGGCCGCATCCGTCTTATCGTTCGGCACTGTCGAGACGACGCCATCATTGCCACCAGGGATGTAGAGGGTACCGTTCGAGTCGAAGTAGATACCGCCTGTCGAAAGGTAATGTTGCTGAGGACGAATCGCCGACGGCGCTAGCCATTGGATCGGCTGAGACTCTGAGAAGAAGACTCCGCCCAGGTTAGTCCATACCGCTCCGCCATCGGTCGACCGGGCCAACGCGCCGCTGCCGCTTATAACGAAGATTCGTCGCGGGTTCGACGGATCGACCGCGATACCCCCTATTGAGCTGATCGGGGTCGTGAAGGTCGTCCAAATCCCAGCGCGGGTATACCGGTAGACATTGGCGCTCCGTCCGTCAGTTGTCCAAAGCGAGCCATTGGAATCGATCGTTGTAAAGCCCGGTGAACCGTCAACAGGCTGCCCGGCACTGATGTTCTTGAAGCTTTTTCCGCCATCGCTACTGCGGAGGATAGAACCATTTGTAAGAGTGAGAAAGACACACTTCGATACCGTATTGCCGAGAAGAGAGGCCGTGCCGCAATTCGGATCAAAGCGCGGCAGAGCGACATCGGTAGAGGCCGAAGGGGCTCCGTTGCCCGTGATGCTTTCGAAATGGAGGCCACCATCCAGACTGCGCCAAAGGCCGTTGCCCGGAGTTCCGAAGTAGACGAGATTGCTGTTGGTTGGGTCGATCGCAAGCCTCTCTCCACGCGTCTCACCCGACAGACTAGTTGTGAGCGAGAGATTGCTGGCGGTAAAAGTCGCGCCACTGTCGATGCTGCGATAGACATTCATGTTAATGGAGGGATTTGTATTGGCAATATCAGAAGACCGGGTAAAGGAGTAAGCCACAAGAATCACCTTGGGATCATTCGGATCCAAAGCGACTGCGCCCTCGACTCCAGAGGTAGGAGCACCCGTAATCTCCGAAGAGAACGCACTGCTTATTTTCAAGGGAGCCCATGCTCCCGTGGCCGCGTCCCAGCGGTAAATGTTGTCCACATCGGCTCGAGCGACACGAGTGTTGGGGTCTTTGGGATGAACGGCAAAGCCGCGAACGAACCCACCGGATCCAATCTGTACCGGCTTCCAGGTGTAGCTTCTGGTAAGGTCTTTATCCTGTCCATAGGAAACAGAGGAAAGAATTAGGGTGGCTAAGAGCAAGCTGCTCGGTGTAGCAATAGAGACAAGTCGATTCATCGGAAACTCCTGTCAGCATATAAAATGAAAGATTTATTTGAAGCGCTTCAAATACCGCACCACTCTGAACTATCCATCTCTCAGATGTCAAGACAAGACTTCATAAATATTCCTCTATGCTGTTTGCGCGACTGCTTCGTTGTCGAGCCACATCTAGGTTAGCCTCGAATAGCAACCACTTCTGAGCCTCGCTGTAGACCAAATCCGGAGGGAGAGGGCAAGAAAAAGTTTTGTCTATCGAGGCACGGTCTTTCGGCCGTCTATCGTAAAAGTCACAACTCCCCGGCTATCTTCCAGAGGCTGCCCACCCCTAACACAAACTTGATACCTCCCAGGTTCGACCGCACGCTCTCCTGAATCGCTCACTGTAGACAGGGCGCGGTCATTCAAAACGAATTTCACCTGTTTGCTCTCTCCTGAGCGAAGATGAACACGTGTGAATCCTTTTAGCGCAAGACGAGGCGCGATGGTGCTGCGAGGCGGCATGAGATACAACTCGGCGACCTCATCCCCGTCACGGGCACCAGTATTCGTCACGGTGGTTTCAACCGAGAGACTCATTCCTGCCGTCAGATGAGAGGAGGACAGATTTAGGGCGTCATAACGGAACTGTGTATAAGAAAGTCCATATCCAAACGGAAACAGTGGCTTACCGTCGTAGTAACGATAGGTACGATGTGCCATTGAGTAGTCGCTAAATGCTGGAAGATCCGCCACAGAGGTATAAAAAGTCATCGGCAGCCTGCCTGCGGGATTGTTCTCGCCGCTCAGCGTCTCGCCGATGGCGGTTCCACCTGATTCCCCCGGATACCACGCCTCCAGAATCGCAGCAGCATGCTCCTTTGCCCAGTTTACGGCAAGTGCAGACCCGTTCATAAGTACGACCACCATCGGTTTGCCTGTCTTACCGAGTTCTTCAAGCAGGCGCTTCTGGACGGCGGGTAGTTCAAGGTCGGTCTTGTCTCCACCCGCGAATCCTGGCACCTTGACGGGCATCTCCTCTCCCTCAAGGAGAGGGGAAAGCCCCACGAAAGCTACGATTACATCGGCATCATGGGCCGCACGTAGAGCTTCATCCAGAAGGGCGGCAGGTGGAGGCGACCAATCAAGACGGAATCCTGCTCCAAACAACTCGCTTTCATGTTGATACTCGATTTTAAGAGAATGAGGGGCCGTATCCGCGAAGCTAATTTCGAACTGGGAGGTCTCAGCCGGACGCTCTTTTACAGGCGAGGTGGGTTCGGAGGCAATTATGAGCCGGTCGTCGAGATACACGCGAAAGCGTTCCATATCGTCGCAAGGAAAGCACTCCGGAAAACCAACGCGAAACTTGTAACTTCCTGCCCGCGGCATCGCGATTGTTCCAGTCCAGCGCACGCTAAATTTCTTGGCCGAAGTTCCAGGAACCGGGGCAGCAGCCGTCCAGTCGAAGTCGAGGCGTTGATCCACACGTGTGACCACAGGTTTACCTGTTAAGTCTCCGGAGAAGTATTCAGCCGTCAATCCATGCTCCTCTGAGCCAACTCGAGGACGCAACGCTGTTTCTGGCACCGGAAGCGCCACGCCTTCTAAATGCGGAGCGCCCTGTGCATACAACACCTGTGAACGCTGGAATGCGGCTCTTACTCCATCCAACGGAACGACAGGAAACTTGGGTATCGCGTTGTAATTTCCCTCCAATGCCGATAGAGATGCAGCATTTGGACCGATGACAGCAATCGATCGCACATGTTCAGGGTCGAGCGGGAGAATGTTTCCCTCGTTTTTCAACAACACAATCGACTCCCGCGCAGCGCGTCGTGCCAGTTCGGAGTGGGCTCTACTGTTTACTTCGGAAAAGGGCGTTTGCGCATAGGGAACAATCTTGTCGTCGTCAAACATTCCCAGTTGCATGCGCGCTTCAAAGAGACGTTCGAGCGAGACGTCCAACTCGCTCTCCCCGACAAGACCTCTGCGAACAGCTGACAACAAAGCTTCGTAACTAGTTCCACAGTTAGTGTCTGTACCGGCACGTAGGGCCGTGACTACGGCGTGATCTGCGTCTGGAGAGAAGCCATGCGCTTTTGTCTCGAAGAAATCGTCGATGGCGCCGCAGTCCGAGGTAATAAAACCACGGAAACCCCAATCCTTTCTCAATACGTCTTCAAGCAACATCCGGCTGCCGCACGCCGGCTCACCATACACAGAGTTATAAGCGCACATCAACGATCCGGCTCTTCCTTCGGTAATTGCAGCACGAAACGCTGGAAGATACGTATCCCAAAGATCGTGAGCTGTTGGGTTAACATCTTCCCGGTGCCGATCCGACTCAGGCCCCGAGTGCACGGCAAAGTGTTTTGGCGTTGCAATCGTCTTGTAGTATCGAGAATCGTTGCCCTGTAACCCCTGGATAAAAGGAACCGCCATCTGGGCGGTGAGAAAAGGGTCCTCGCCGTAGGTCTCCTGTCCACGCCCCCATCGAGGATCACGCAGAATATTGATATTGGGCGACCAGATCGTCAATCCATAGAAGATCCTATGATTCTGCTGGCGTAGCGCGTCATGATACTTCGCGCGGGCCTCATCGGCAACTGCCGCGCCGATCTCACCCATCAACTCGGGATCCCACGTCGCTGCCACTCCAATCGCCTGCGGAAATGCCGTTGCGTATCCAGAACGGGCGATGCCGTGAAGCCCTTCGCTCCACCAGTTATAAGCAGCAACCCCCAGACGAGGAATACCTGGAGCGTCGTTCATCATTTGAGAGACCTTCTCCTCAAGCGTCATACGGCCGACGAGATCTGCGGCTCTGTCTGAGGCGCTTCGGCTTGGATCGCGGTAGATCTGCTTATCCGGAGATTGTGCAACCAACCTGGCTCCGGCCAACGCAGCGAAGCAGAGGAATGAGATTCGCAGACAGTTCAAAAGGGTCTCTTCGTTATACCTAAATTTGAAGCGCTTCAATCGCTGCAAATCTAATACTTCTTCGTCTGCAGTGTCAAGACTTCACTAACTCATTCTACCTTGCAGAAGACCAGGAGAAGGAAAGTTGCGGTCCACGCAATCGACGACAAGTACCGCATCAGCAACTCCATTCGGGGCAGTCATAAGAATGAGCGTCTTCGTATTTGGTAGGGCCGTCTTCTCTGCCATGCCGGCTTGAGGATCAAACCACCATGCTCGGCGCGGCCCACGGACCGCAGCAAAATCGATCTCAATCCGTTGCCTGGCCTGCGGAAAGAAGATAAAAGCATACGATCGATCCTCCGACCGGGTTGCGATAGCCTGTCGGCTCGGATCGTCTGAAGATCCTGCAGGAAGCATCTCTGGTGCCTCTACCCGTCCGAAGAATGGCCGGGACAACATCAATTGACGCAGATAGCTCATCTGTCTCGCGGCTGGTCGTTGCATAGCGAGTCTCCAACCCATATCCGCATGATTGATGACGGGCCCGCGCACGCTCGCGAACTGCCACACAGCGTGATGTCCGTAGGTCGTACCGCAAGCACCTGCGAACACCGCCCGCCGAACGTCGTCGTCGCGGAAGAATCCGTTGGTGGGATTCCACTGCGGCCATGGATTCACGAGATGATCCTCGTAGTTCGGTTCTAGGTCGAGTGTGGGCTTCGGCGGTAGCAAAGCAACGTCGCGTCTTACCCACTCCCATACGGGCACATCGTGGCCAGAACCGTGACCGCTCTGCATGCCATTTACACTGAGCCACTCTGAATCTCGCAACAGCACCGACGTAGAATCTTCTCCACCTTGCGGATGGTAAAGAATCAGACATGGCTTCTCACTGGTACTGAGAATCTCATTGGCGAAGCTCTTCCAGATCGGACGCCAGTCAATTGTGAGTTCAAAGCCGGCCCGCTCTCCTGCTTCAAGCATCCAGTCAGGGGAAGAAGGAGATAGTCTTGCAGGACGGTCTCCTCCCAACATCCAAACAACATTGGGGCGGTCATGAAGCAGCTTCGCCAAATAGCTGGCATAGTTACCCGTTGCCGCAAGGTTGTCGCTGCGAAAGAGCCTGGGGCCTTCTCCCCACGGCGCCGTCAGTTTGTCACCCTAAGTCGGAAGCAACGCTACATAAAGGCCATTTGAGGCAGCGCAATCGACCACATGCACCAAATGGTCAAAGTACGCCTGATTCGGTTGGAGTGAATCGAGATCGGAAAATGGCGTGAGCCCAAGAGCATTTGGCGTATGGATTCCATGGGTCTAACACAGAACGACGATTTTGAATCACGGTGAAGCCTTGACGGGCTCTCTCTACGAAATAATACTCACAATCGGTATAGGCGAGGGCATGCATCAACTGCCATGCAGTATCGGCCAGCCAGAAGAACGGCTCTCCCCTTTCGGTCTCCAGCATGTGCCCATCGGCATGGACGCGAAGACGCGGAAGTTTGCGTTCGACTGTTTGTGCGAGCTTCTGCAGAAAAAGGGCCCGACCCGAAAGAAGCGAGCAGTGTGGTAGCTCCTGCGGTGATAAAACTTCGCCGCGAATGTCCTCGCATGACTTGCTGTCCTCGTTGAACTACAGTATCTTTGCAAACTCAAAGGCAGTTGACTGAAAATCACCTGCCATACTTCGACGTATCATCGACAACCGCCTTCGCCAAAAACGTCTATTTTCAGGCTTCATGAAAACGTGACCGTCTGCCCCGAAGATATCTTCTGCTGCGTCGCGAAACTAAAACTTTGTAGCCCACCTTGCCTAGACGTATTGGTCTCAATCTGTCTGCCTTCAATCGTCGCAATCTTCGGACCGACACCTCCAAGCCATACTTCCCGAAACGCTAGTTGGCCGGTCAGACATCTAAGCTGCACAGTTTTGCCCGAGCGGCGATAAAATGCAGTACCCGTAGGTGTCGCAAAAAAGAGTTGAAGATCAAGCTGGGGAACCTTCGGATCAAAGGTCATGCGGTCGCAGTTAATACTGAAGCCCAGCATTGCGTTAACCAAACTCCATGCTGACATCGGCCGAAAATAATGCCCTCCATACTCCTGATGATTCCAGTAGAGGCCATTCTCCCGGTACCTCGTATCGACCGTCCGAGCCACCATCACACCTTCTTCGTACAGCCCTTCAAACATAAGCAGCGATGCAAAAGCGAGCTCCACGCCGCTCCAGCATGTGTTCGCTTGATCGTTCCAGATATCGCGATCGACGTCGCTCAACTGCTCACCGGTCCGAAAGCTACAATTCTGCAATCCAAATCCGGCATGATAGCTCCGCGTCAGGATTGACTTCAAAGCGAGCCCTATCCGTTCTTCTTGAAGAATAGGAGATAGCCCCGAACATCGCGCCGCCCACTGTCCTACCAACTGATCTGTTAGACACCCATCACCGTTCGAAGTGGCAGGCTCCTTCTGATCGGCAGCGTAAAGCTTGTAATAGCTGCCGTTCCAAAGCTTTGTCTCCATCGTCTCTCGAGTCTTGCCGGCAAGAGCGAGATACCGCGCGCTTGTTGGCGTGTCGTCCAACGCAGCCGCTCCAGCGGCAACGCTTTCAAGCGCACAGATCCACTGTGATAGAAGATAAGAGGCAAAACCCGTCATCGAAAAGTTGTCGTAACTGGTCTCAATTCCTTGCGTGACCGGCATCGCGCCGTTGCCTGCAGAACGGTCTCGCAAGACATATTCAACGGCTCGTTGCGCTGCTGGAAATAGTTCTCGCAAGTAACTCATGTCGTTCGTCCAGAAAAAATCCCGCATCACCATGATTGCAAACTGGCCGGGCAAATCGATGCGATGCGAGACCCCAGTTGTACTGTCCTCGCCGCGTAAAAAGTCTTTGCGGAGACCGTGCTCAATCTCGCCGGAGGGAAGCTGGACGAGAGCATGACATCGCATCGTAGCTTTCTGCAACTCCGGAAACAGCGCGATAATTGGGGCTGTGCCATACAACATGACGTCAATGGTGGCGATTGGCCCCCACGAATAACTTTTAGATAATCCTTCAAGCACGCCAAAACTTCCGTCACGGGTGAGCCTTCCGCTGGTGAAAAACGTATTCAACTGCGAGTTAGCCTGTTCCAGTAAAGCGACCTCTCCATCGCTCGCAAAGAAATTATTCAAGAATTCCATAGTGCTCTGCTTCAGTGAGCGGTGATATTTAGACCCGTAAGCAATTACTGCTGCTGCCGAAGAAAAAAAGTTGGAATAGAAGTGGCCTTCGATCCTGTCTCCACCAACCCCATCGATCACTTCGTTGTAGAGATTCGGAAAATTCCAGGCATATTGAAAAGCACTCTTGGCGTTTTCCCCTGATGCCTGCAACTTAAAAGTGCACGCGATCGTGCTGAAGAGATCGTCATCGTGCATCTTCCGCACTCCTGTCTGCGGATCAACGCGGTTGCGGCCAGTAGTATCGGGAAGCCAATCCGGCACAAAGTTGCCGATACTTTCTCGACCGTTGGTATCGTCGAGGTTTGGCAGTGTCGATCGACGTAGCACCTGCTCATAGTAGGGATGCCGGTGCCCCCACCCTGCGTAGAAGGATGAGTTCGGCGACGATACCCCCAAAGCTATTTCACCCCAACTCGACGCCTTCCGATCCATACCGCCAGAGCTCATCGAAATGGTCAATCCCTTAGAATCTCTATCGATCACTGTAGTGTAAAAGCGTTCTTCGTCTGCATATCCTGTGAAGTTCCGCGCCGTCATCAGCAGCGTAACGTTCACTGGCTTGGCGCATGTAGATTCCGCCTCAAAGTCAAAAAAAATAAGCGGCAGCGCGGAGTTCTTAACGTCATGCGGGATAAAGGACGACCATGCTTCAAGCTTCAGAGAAAATGGCATCTCCGGATCTCGAAAGACCAACGTAGCAAGCGGAAAGCGTGCGCTGTACTCAATCTCTCGGATGGCTTTCATCCAGGGAAGGGAATATGCGATTCCCATCTCCGCACCCTCATAGAGACCATAGCTAAGCTGCAACAGCTTTATTCGTGGCGACTCTCCCTGCACCTGGTAGCGCACCTCAAAGAATAAGTTGGCCTCCATCCGATCTTCACGCTCGTCATCCGGAAGCAAGAACTTTGGGCCGGTCTCTTTTGGAAAATTATTAGCTATGTTCCATGCGTAGAACCGTCCATCTTTGCGTATCTCGAAGTATCCGGCTCCAATTCCGCCGAGGGCCATTCCGCTTCGCGCCCTGCCTTCCGCACTAAAACGCTCAACGAATTTTCCTGTTGAATCTCGGTTAGCGGAGACTGGAGCCTGCGCCGTTGCAGATCCTATCCGAAGCGCTGTCGAGCCTCCTGCAATCGCGGCACCTCGCAGGAATTCGCGCCGCTTCATGGGGTGCCACTCTTAACAAACTCCAGTTTTTTTAGCCACGAGGTCGCAGGAGTCGTCCAATGCGTCACCTCAGCCTCCGTTGGACGCAGTCCGTATCCATGCCCTCCAACTGCATAGAGGTGCATCTCCGCCCGAATCTTCTCCTTTACCAATGCCAAATACTCACCCAACGAGTTGCCCACCCCGGCTGTGTCGTCTTCTGCCTGGACAAGGAACGTTGGAGGTGCAGACTTCAGGATGGGGATGTCAAGGAAGCCAGAAGCATCTCGTGGCCGTCGATCCTCTTCCTGTAGATACGCCGGATAAATTAACATGAGAGCGCCGACAGTTCGTCAGAAGGTTCTGTTACGTCCGCCCCCTGCCCACTAACCCGCAATGCCGGCTGGCCGTTCAACAGTAGAGGTACTGGCTCGCTCTGGCATAGCGCAATCGAAGGCCAAGTCATGAGCGTGACGAAAACTGCCGTTCTGTGTAACAAGACTTGCAGCCTTTTTATCATCGATCAGAATCATACATGTTTTCTTGAAGCGCTTCAAATTAGTCGCTTCAGCGGATAGTTTTTATGCTCCAAGGTGTTTTATCCTAAATACTCAGCTATGTGCTTTCGCACAAGGACACTCTTACCGGCAGGTATTACTTCCAACAGGATCCCAGCGAGAGCCCCTTTTCGAGCACCAACTTGCTCGGATTTCCGCAGAAGTACACCGCCGGCAGCCAGGTCTTCTGCGAACGAAGCCCCCCTTCTGCTCCCACCTAAGCCGCGGAGAGAGAACAACCGTGTTTTCGAGCGCCCAACGCTGTGCCAAGCTGGTTAGGTCTCTTGGCGCGAGTACCGTAGTGGCGCCGGTGCCTGCAAGCTGCATCGCGTTGGCGCCGGCCAGAAGAATTACCCCGACCGCGACCCGCCTGCACACGAAGATACTTCCGATTGCCATGCTGAACCTCCGGCCATTCCTAACTGGACTTGCCAGGCAACAGACTAGACACACGACATGACCGCACGAATCCGCCAAAAGTCGGAGTGGTGGTTCTTTGAAGTGGTATGAAAGTTACAAGTGCAGCATCCTCCGCAGCACGGAAGGGCAGCTTTCAGGCAAAAACACTCATCTGCGAGATAGTTCCATCGCAGATGAGGGATGTTCACAAGAAGAACGATGATGCCTTTTTGTTTCCTAGAAGCTCAGCTTGATAGCTGCCTGTCCGACCCGTGGCGGAATGGAACCGATTGAGGTGATAGCCCCCACATTACCCGCTGACAAGCTGGTGTTCGGATTGCCGAAGCTCGGATGGTTGAACGCGTTGAATAGCTCAAATCGGAATTGCATACCGTAGCGCTCATGCACCTGCCAGTTCTTGATCAGAGCCGCATCAGCGGTGTTGGTGCCGGGTCCGCGGAAGCCGTTTTTCGGGCTATTGCCAAAAGTACCCGGAGCATTCGGCTGGAAGGCAGCTGGGTTGAAGTACTGCTGCAACCATTGGACCTTGCTGCCTTGGTGAATATGTACCGGAACGCTTGGAACGATGTCTGCTCGGTCGCTATATTGTTGCGCTCCAGAGTTGTTGTTGCTTCCTCCCGCGCTAACCGTAAAGGGGAACCCCGACTGTATCGTGAAGATGCCGCTCACTTCCCAACTGCCGAGTGTGTACCGGACGAAAGGATTGGTGTTTCGCAGTCCCGGTGTGGTGTAGACGAAATTTGTCGCTGAGATGAGAGGAATATTGAGCAGCGAGTCTCCGCGGTTGTAGCGAATGTCGAACGGGTTCGGCAGCGCAGGATTGCCGAAGGAGATATTACCTGAGGAGGTCAGGTCAATCGTGTGCGACCAGGTGAAGTTGGATTGGAACTGCAGGTTGTGCGAGAACTTCTTCTCGAGCCCAGCCTGTAGGCTTTGGTAGTTGGCGGTGCCGATCGACGTATCGGTCAGAATTTGTCCGAAGGCCGGATAGATAGTGCGCGATCCGCTAATAGCAGGATTCGTCGCCGAGTAGACGCCTGGATTCTGATCCAGCACTGTTGTCTGGTGATAGCTCTCACTTCCTACGTAGGCCAGGTGCATCGCGAGATTACCCGGAAACTGCTGTTCTACCGATGCATTCCAACTCTGGGTTACACCGAGTTTGAAGTCAGGCGAGAAGGTCGCCGGAACTGTAACAGTGCTGGGAAAAGCAGAGTTGGACGGAGGTGCCTGGGAGACCGAGGCGTAGGGAGGAAAAGGAGCGACACCGTTGAAAGTGCACGGGCTGGCATAGGGATCGTCGAATGAGATCTCACACGAACCGTTCGAGTAGTTCGCATAGACCGTGTAGGTAGGGCTGAACGGCGCGATATCGGCTGTGTGATTATAGGTCGAGTACGACAGGGGAGCGGTAAACAAACCGAAACCCGCGCGGAAAGCGGTGTTCGGCAGCGAGCGCGGCTGGAATGCTATTCCGATGCGCGGCTCGAAATATCCGTAAGTAGTTTTCATGAGTCCGTCGCTGATGCCCTTATCACCAGGAAAGACAAGGCCGGTCGGCGCGTTCGGGAAGACCGTGCTCTTCTGTCCGGGAACAAAGACCGAGCCGCGGCCGCCCTGCGAGGCTGGCGGAACATTCGGATCCCAGCGCAGCCCTGCGGTCAAAGTTAGGTTTGGCTTCAGCTTGAACTGATCCTGTGCATAAAGACCAAGCTGCCAACCAACCACGTTTGCGATCTCACCCGCGCCCTGCGTAAACCCTCCCACGCGGCCTAGAAGAAAGTCGGCCAGGCCAAAGCCGGTGGAGTTGTAGAAAGACTCGATTGGCTGTGTGGGATACTGCGTAAACTCCTTAGCGTATTGGTGCCAGACGTCCACCCCAAAGGTGTAGGTGTTCCTTCCGACGGTGCGGGTCAGCGTATCGGACAAACCGATGGTGGTTCGTATCTCCTGGGAGGGCTCCGTGTAGCCAGTGCTGAAGCCGTTTGTTACATTGAGACCTTCGATATAGCAACCCTCCTCATTCACCTTGGTATATCGTGAGAGGCACACATCTTGTCCGTTGATATCCTTGACCGCCGCTGAGCTATGCGACGACATCTGCGTCCAAAATGCCGAAAACACGTTGACTGTCTTCGCGTCGATTACCCAGTTATGACTGGCAATGCCGTTGTAATACTGTTGTGGATTGCCCTGAATGATCGTGTATGGATTCAGGGCGAGCACAGAGAGTATATTGCCGTTGATCGTACCGGCGGCCTGATTGAAGTAGTTGATATAGGCGCGCGCGACCAGATGCTGGCGGTCGTTAATTACCCAGTCCAGCTTTCCCGTCCCCTCGTCGAATTGATTCTTAATGGCGCCGCTCTGGTAGTTCACCTGCCCGGTCGCGGGATCCTGGCCAAGCGGCAGAGCCGTTTTTGCAATCGCAAGCGCTGCGGGACTGAACAGGCTTGGATCGATGCGGTTGTTGACAAATCCAGGCGCCGTGATGGGTTGAGGCACAGCCGAAAAGTCGCCGTTCAACATAGCCGCGGTGGGCGTATAGGTTACGTTGGTAGCCGCCGCGCTGCTGGAACGTGTGCCTTGATAGTTCACAAAGAAAAACAGCTTGTTCTTAATAATTGGTCCTCCGATATAGCCACCGAATTGATTTCGCTTAAGCGAGTCAACTGTACCGGTGAAGTAGTTAGAGGCATTCAGGACGTTGTTGCGCAAAAACTCGAAGGCTCCGCCGTGAAAGTCGTTTGTACCGGATTTGGTCTGAATGGTGACGACCGCGCCTGGTGCGAACCCGTAGCGTGCATCGAAGTTATTCGAGATGACACGGAACTCCTGAGTGGCATCGGCGTTAGGAAATGGAGCGGCCAAAAGAAGGTATGTATCCATATTCGGGACGCCATCCAGCAGATAGTATGTGCTGCCCTGACGGCCTCCATTGGCTGAGCCTCCAGTCTCCGTTGGGAAGGCGAAGCCGCCCTGCAGGGCGCCACCACCCGTGTTTAGAACGTTGGTCACTCCCGGGGCCAAGAACACGAGGCTTGATGGATCGCGACCGTTCAGAGGAAGCTGGGAGACGGCATGCTGGTCGACTACGCTGCTGATCTCCGCCGTTGTTGTGTTGATAAGCTCTACGCCCGCTTCGACGTTTACCGTCTCAGAGATGTTCCCTACATTTAAAGTAACGTTGAGGGTCGCATCCTGGCTCACGTTAAGCACAACCCCGGTCTGGACACTCTTCTGGAAGCCCGCATGTTCAATCGTGACGCGATAGCTTCCGGGAATGAGAGACGGGTCCGCAAATTGCCCTTCTGCGCCTGAACGTAGTGTCCGTACCTGGTTCGTACCGAGGTTCGTTATGGTCAATGTCGCGTCTGGGATAACAGCTCCCGCACTGTCGCGAACAGTTCCGCTCAACCGGGCGTTCGTCGTTTGTGCAAATGCGGATGACACAACGAGAGCAACGAATAAAACCAAACTTACTACACGGAAACACTTTGACATCACCATGACCTTCTCCTGAATGTGAATCTTCACTCGCTTGCCCGTCGTCTTTCTTCAGAGCGACGCTTCTAGGTACAGTCGAGCAGACGTACACTACGCCTCGTACACCGGACCGCGAATCCGACCAAAGTCGGACTGAACGTAAAAAACCTCCAGGCGTACCCAAAAAGAGCATTTTTTTGAACGAGGTGTTGTTTCATGGGGCTAAATGCACCTCAAGTTGGTACTGTGGAATCAACCTCAGGACAGGTTTTGCGGAGAGACCATCCCGAGGGGCCTCGGACGGAGTTGGAGCTTCGAGATACATCGGTGAATCTTTGGGCCATCCCAGAACCTTTAACTCAGCCTGACGGTCTACCCCTTCCTGTCGCAGATCCTTCAGGCTGAGCTCCCACGGTCTACCGTTCCAGAAGTCGTCATCGACAAGTTTGCCTCCGGAGCTGAGACGTGCGACGTCTCCCTGGTACTCGATGAAGATGCGAATGTCGCTCACATCGCCGTATGCAAGTTTTGGCAGGTCGAGCGTCCACCTCGAAGCATGTTCGAAGTCTTGATCATCCGGAGCAACGGGAATCGGCTGCTTGCGCCAGGAGAATGTTGAGCCGTAATGAAGGGGATCACGATGCGATCCAAGAGAGACAAGCTGAAGGCTGCCCTTTGGAGAGACGGCCGACAACCGTGAGGCGTAGGTGGTGAGCAGATCCGACGGCTTGCTTGACCGGAGGGAAGCCGAGGTCGTCGGCCTTGAGCTTCGATCGAAGATAGAAAACGAGATATTCGGATCTCCGTTCGACTGCAGCGTCACCGTATGCTCGTCCGCGTAGAAATCGGCGGAGGTCAGCAAGGGAAAACTCTGCCCAGGCACACGCCAGGTATGCTCAGCCTGTTCGCGAGAGAACAGCAGGAGATGAATCTTTTTCGCCCCTATCTGATACACGATCTGCTGAATCTGCGCGGGATCGTGGGTGTTCAGGTAAGTCACTCCGTCTTCCGTGTGTCTTATAAGTGACGAACTGAGAGAAACAGGATTCTGCGAAGTCTCAAGTGCTAGCTCCGGATCTATACCTGGGATGGCGAAAAAACAGAAGTATGCCTCCTCGCCCACGGTGAACCGATGGAACAGTTGGGCGGTGCTATACCGAAGCGTGAGGCCGCCGAGGTTCAGGTTCACGGGCCAGATGCCGTAGGCCCCCGACGGAAGATCGATCGGCTTCGCAGGCACGACGACCATACCCAAAGAGGTCTTTAGAGCTACGGAGAACTGCTTCCTGTCCGGCATCGTCTCCCCGCGCAGGTAGTTGTTGATGAACAGAAATCCATGGTTTCCGGAGGTGCGAGCCGAAAGGCGGGGCACGCTGAGGTCTGCGGGGCTCGCAGGAAGTGCGGCAGGAAAGCTCGGTGTCATCGGTGCCAGCAGCTCTCCAAAATCGTTGAGAAAGTAGTTGACCAGCTTGAGCCGGCGGAAGCTGGGCCGCTCCCCGCCAAACTCACCAAGGGGAGCCTGAAAGTCATACGATTTGACAGGAACATCGGTAGGGTAGCCGGTAGCCTGGGACTCCTGAAGCGTGGTCAACTTGCCTTCGGGATTGCGTCCGCCCTGAAACATGTAGAAGCCCATCAGATTCGCGCCCGAGCCGATCAGCACAGTGGGGATGGCTGCAATGTCGTCTGTCGAGAGAACCGGCCGTCTGAAATAGGTGTCTTCGAGGCCTCCGCCAACCTCGGCGGTAAGAAAGGGAGTGCCTGCATAGGATGACGCTGGATTTTGTCCCCGCCCGCCGATGATGCCCATATTGCCGCCGATGCGATTGGCGGTGCGGAAGGTGTAGACCTCATTGGGTGGCATCTTCTTCGCTAACCCATCCCATGGCGCGTCCGGGTAGCCTCCGTATACAGGCAGCACGGCATCGAGCGGGATGGCAGCGCCATCCCAGCCGGTGACGGTGTAAAGCGGCACATCTAGACCTGCATCGCGAGCAAGCTTCTTCAGCATGCGGATGTGCTCTACGCCGCTGCCCGGCTTTCCATCGTCGCGGTACTCGTTTTCAATCTGGATGCCGACGACCGGCCCTCCATCTTTCCAGAGTTCGCCCTGCAGTTGATCCGCAATCTGCTGATAAAAAGTTCCTACTTCGGCAAGGTACGTTGGATCGTTGCGACGTACCGGCCCCTTGGAGAGAACCCAGTCTGGAAGGCCGCCATTGCGAACCTCTCCATGCGCCCACGGTCCAATGCGCGGGTAAACATACATGCCATGCTTCGAGCAAAGAGCAACGAAGGCACGCAGATCGCGACGGTCGCTCCAGTCGAACTTGCCTTCGACCTCCTCCTGATGCAGCCAGATCACGTACGTCGCGATGATCTGGACCCCTCCCGCCTTCATCTTAAGG
Organism: Tunturiibacter empetritectus; assembly: GCF_013410875.1. GTDB lineage: Bacteria > Acidobacteriota > Terriglobia > Terriglobales > Acidobacteriaceae > Edaphobacter > Edaphobacter empetritectus. The sequence continues at coordinate 87,189 of NZ_JACCCU010000001.1, forward strand.
ATCTCGGCCTCCCAATCCTGACGTGGAACGCGGCTATAGTGAAACTCTCCCATCACTGGCAGCCAGGGCTTATCGTCAAGCAACAGGTACTGTGAGTTCACGGTCAGGCTCTGCCCATCGGGACGCGTACTCGTGCCAAGCGCAGCCTGGACTGGCTTCGGACCACTGACTGGCGCACGTGCATCGATCACCACCGGCTGTTGCGCAATAGTAGAAAAGCTCAGAAAAAAAACAAGTGACGGAAGTAGATACGACAGCACCCTGTTGCGAGGGAGCGTCCACTTCGGCACGGTGAGGAGGGTCAAGTTTCGCACCGGACGACTCTACCGAAAACAAATCGTCGGCGAATCCGACCAAAGTAGGAGTGAACGAAGAAGGTCATGAAGATGACCAGAGCCGCGAGATTAGAGGTGTGCCAGTCCGCGCTTAAGGGCAGTGACCACTGCCTGGGTTCGGTCTGTTACCTCGAGCCGTTGCAGGATCACGCTGACGTGGCACTTCACTGTTGATTCCTTGATCGATAACTGCTCGGCGATCTCGTAATTGCTGAATCCGCGCACCAGCAGTGCAAGTACCTCACGCTCCCGTGTGCTCAGTTCACCATCGGGCATTCTGGAAGAGAGTGCGGTTGTTACCGGCGCCGGCAGGAATCGACGCCCTGCATGGACACGGCGGAGCGCGTCGATAAGACTCTGATGTGGCATCCCCTTAATCAAATAGCCCATCGCGCCCGCTTCAAGAGCCTGATAGATGTCCTCATCCCCCTCGTACGTTGTCAGAACAATGATGCGCGCCACTGGATGCGAGCGCCTGATTTTGCGAATTGCATCTACTCCGCTGCCGTCCGGCAGAGACAGGTCCATCAGGGTCACGTCAGGACGATGCTCCTCAAAGAGCCGGACAGCGTCGAAGGCGGTTCCAGCCTGCCCAACCACGGTCATATCCCCGCATCCCTGGATGATCGCAATTACGCCAAAGCGAAGGATAGGATGATCGTCTACAACCAGCACTCGAATGGGTGCCTGGTGAACTTCCGCGACCGGCCTCTCGGGACTATTTGAAGTCACAATGACTCCGCATCCTGCGATCTACGGGGTGTCAGATGGACGCGGCGAATAGCTGCCCGAACGGTTGTGCCCTTTCCCATCTCGCTGGCTAATGTAAATTCGCCCTTCATCCGTTCCACCCGTTCGCGCATACCAGCGATACCATAGTGTAGCCCCGCGCGGGCGGCAGAAAGATCGGGCTGGAATCCGATACCGTCATCGCGGACTTCAATCGAGATGCTTTCGGGTAGAGAAAGCAAGGAGATGGCTACCTGCGTGGGGGTGCCGTGAATGGCAGCGTTATATACAGCCTCTCGAACAACCATCAGAAGCTCCCTCGCCGCGAAGTCACCCAGGGGAATGTTTGGGCCGTCCGTGTTGCAGATGACCTCGGTCGATAGATCCTGCTGAACCTGGGCCGCTAAGCGTTGCAGCCGAACCGGCAGATCCTCGCATAGCTGCGTGTTATGGCGCAGATTCCATACCGCCTGGCGAGCTTCGTCGATCGTGGACCGTACCTGCGCGCGAGCGTGATTGAGAAGATCATCGCGCAGCGGTTGATTTGCAGACTCAAGGCTGGACATTGCCTCCAACAGGGCCGAGACGCCGGTGCACCCCTGGATGACGGTGTCGTGCATCTCTCGCGCCAAGCGGCTTCGCTCCTCGATCACCGCGGCGAATCGCAGACGAATCTGCCGCAGACGACCTTCATAGATGCCCCATGCGAGTAGACCAGACGCAATCAGACAAGCACCCACAAACCAGGGAGTTTTGTAGAAGTGAGGGTGAATACGGATGGCCAGAGCGGTCTCGGAGAGGCGATCGGGGGCGTTGGCCTCAAAGACCTGAACGCGAAAGCGATAACTGCCGGCTGGCAGACTCGTATAGGCCGCGAGCCTGCCTGGGCCGCCGTCGATCCATTCAGGATCAAAACCCTCGAGTCTGTACCGGAAGCGAACCCCAGCCTGGGGACGAAGGAGAAGCGGTGCAAAGGAGATCTCAAGCCTGGAGAGGGAAGGAGGCAGCACCAGGTCAGTTGTCCTGGTATCAAGCGGCTGACCGTTCGCAACAATTCCGGTAATCTCAATGCGCGGCGGTCTCTGGTTTGCAGACCTTCCGTCGATGGCTTCGACTGCGCCGCGTGTGCTGGGAAACCATACGTTACCCTGCGGATCCACTACACCCGATGGTTGGCGCCCTCCATACATCTGGGTGCCGGAGGCACTTTCGGGAAGTTCGTAGACCGTACTCGCAAGGTGTCCCTCGCTCGTTGAATTCGGCTGATTAAGCAGAAACGACGAAAGGACAGAAGGTCCACTTAACCAGACGCGCTTTCCGGGACCTTCCAGTAACTGATAGATTCGATCGCTTGCGAGTCCCTGCGAGACGGAAAGGTGCTCCAGGTGCGAGGCGGTCTTGCGATAGACACCGTGATCGCGTGTACCGAACCAGAGTGATCCGTCACTCGTCTCAAGCAAAGACCATATCTTCTCGTGTTGCAGCGCTACCGTTGTGCTGTCCTGCACGAAGCGGCCGCGGTGCCAGCGGGAAAGACCACGCTCCGTGCCGATCCAAATATCACCGTCTTTGTCTTCGAGAAGGCTACGGGTACTGAAGTATGCGAGACCGTCGGACATGCGAAGGTTTTCCACTGTCTCGCCTCGAATGCGACTGACTCCTTCATCCGTGGCGATCCAGATTGTGCCGTCGGAGGATTCCAGGAATCCACGTACAAAGTTGTTCACCAGGCGCGAGGGTGCGAGGAAATGAACCAGGCCTGAGACTGTCTCGTGGTAGACCCCGCCACCGTCCGTGCCGAACCAAAGTGTTCCTGCGCGGTCACGGAAGATATTGCGAATCGTAACGCCCGCCAGTCCGGGAAACGTGAAGGGCCGTGCGACACCGTCCTGGATGTGAAAAACCTGGCTCGAGACCACCCAAAGCGAGTTGCCCTGATCGTTCGAGATCGTGGCGAAGTCAGGCGCGGTATCGCCGGGCAGAGGAATGATGCGAATCGGCGTGCGGCGCATGCGGAAGAGACCATCCTGGCTACCGATCCAGAGCTGCTGCGAATCGTCCTCGAACAGCGCTAGAACGGTATTGATCCCCCCCAGCCCTTCACCGCCGATGCGAGTGAAGGCATCTTCCTGGCGGCGAACATACAAACCATGGCCGATGGTGCCTACCCAGAAGAGCCCGTCCGACGTTTGCAGCATGGTTCGCACCGTGCCCACGATGCCCGGTACCCGCACGAAGTTTCCTTCGACGAGACGATCCAGTCCACCCACGGTGCCGATCCAGATCGTATGATCTCTTGCTTCGAGCATGCACTTGATGCGGTTCTCGCTGAAAGCCCCGGGAAGTGTGTGCTGAACGATCCTGCCTTGCGGGGCTCCCGTGCTCAATGAGGGTCCAAAGACGAGAAGCTTTGAGCCTCCCACCCACACTCGGCCGGAGGAGTCTTCCATCAGCGCGTGCACGCTGAGAGGATTCCCGAATTGCGCAGTGTCGACCTGTCGGGCTCGGTCGCCTTCGATCCAGAAGAGGCCGTTGTCGGTGCCGACCCATATACGGCCGTTGCGATCTTCGAGAATCGCGCGAACAAAGCCATCCGTCAGGCCCTGCGCTGCCGAAAAAGGTGTGGTCACACCATGATGAAGGTGAAATAAACCCGAGCCCTCGGTGCCCAGCCAGATGCTTCCATCGCGCGTCGCCGCCATCGAAAAGATGCTTCCATCTACTACGCTGATGGGCGTCATGCGTGCGCCATCAAAACGTGCGCCTCCGCCCGTAGTACCAATCCACAGATATCCGGCGCTGGCCTGCTGAATCGCCTGGACAGTGTTCTCGGGCAGTCCGTCCTGAACACGCCACGCGGTCCGTGTAAATTGCGGAAGTTGTTTCAGGTTCGCCGCATGCAGGTTGCATAGCAGACCACCGGTCAGTGCAAAGGCAGTCAGGCAGGTCCTCAACTTGCATGCATGTCGACAAAGACTACCGCTGTCAGTTGCGCGCATTATGGAGGGTTTCAGGCGTGCCTGAAGGTCCTTGAATCCTGGCAAGTTACGCCTGAGCCAGGGCCTCCGCGGCAAAGTTAGTTTTAGCAGGTGCAGATGTACCCTTGCGTCCTTCACTCTTCGCTTCCGTAAGTGCTGTAACTCGTCTTTCTGATACGTCCAAGCTATCTCCTGCGGCATGATTCAGCAAGCAGACTTACACCCTCTCGGGTGCCGTCAATTCACCGAGATTTGACCGTCAGTCACGGTCAGAACGAGAATGGTCGTATCGTCGAACTGTTCGGCACCCGCTGACCATACAGCAAGACACTGGGACAGCAGTGAGCAGATTTCCTTAGCCGTAGCTCCCTTCGGCAGAGATCTGCAGCGCTCCACCAGCCTTTCTTCACCAAATTCCTCCCCTTCCGCATTCAACGCGTCTATCAATCCATCGCTGTACACGACGACGGTGCAACCCTTCGATACAGTGACCTGAAACTCCTGATAAATCGCGTCCGGGAATAACCCGATCGGCAAATCACCATGGAGGAGCGCAGTGACTTCGCCGGTCTCTGAGATGAAAATGGGTCGACAATGCCCGGCATTGATATACCGCAGCCGCGCGCTGTGGGAATTGTATTCTCCATAGAACATAGTGACGTATCGGTTGTCGCCAAAGCGTCCACAGAGATCACGGTTGAGCGCCGCAGCGAAGGCGGAAGGAGAGGGCCGCGCGTATGATTCATCGGGGGTAAGCATTCTGCCGTGTGTGACCGCCTGAAGGTGCGCCATCATCAATGCTGCCGACATACCCTTGCCGCTTACGTCAGCGCATAGCAGGCCCACCGAGCTGCTGCTGCAGGAAAAGAAATCATAAAGATCACCACTTACGATACGGGCGGCCGTGGTGCTGCCCCACACCGTCGCCCCTGACAGGACCGGCGCCGCGCGCGGATAGAGATATTGCTGTGCCTCACGAGCCAACGTCATATCGCGTTCCAGCGTAATACGATGATTCTCTTGTTTGTACAGACCGGCTAGCTGAGAAGTCATGGCATTGAACGAACCCACGAGCGATCCCAGTTGATCGTGTTCGATAATAGGAATGCTGATCGAAAAATCACCCATTCCGACGACATGCGCGGCATGGGTCAAGGTATTAATTACAGTGACGATGCGTCTGCTCAGGCGAAGAGAAAACCACATGCCGCATGCGTAGAGGGAACCCAGACCGAACCCAATGGTGATTAGAGGAGCGACCCACGATGCTCTGCGCAGGCCCATACGGCTGAGATCCTCTATAGTCCGTGCATAGCTGGGGCGAAGCTGGCATATCACCCAGCTTTCGGAGGCGCCGGTCTCCCAGTTCCGCGCGACAATCACGACAGGAACCGGCTGGGACGAACCCGGTATAAAGTTGGCTTTGATTTCTCCAGCAATCCCCTCATCGCGCCGGTAGGGACGAAGCAGCACTGGCCTGCTGTCTACGATCTCCAAGCCCGAAGCCTTTGATAATTGATTCAGGAACATTCCGCCAAGAGGAATTCTGACAAGAACCCTTACCGAACAACCCTCGCGTTTCACGGTGCGCAGGAAGCGAATTTCGGCACTCCCCCGATCTTCAACGAGACCAGCGAAGGACGTTGCATCAAGCCACCGCGGATTGGCGTTGTGGCGGGCCTCTGGGGACAGGATTGAAACCATGCTTTCACTACCCGGCCACGTAGCATTCAACTGTTCGGTGAAGGCTGCGAAAGGGGGCAAATCGGAGGCGTACCGGCATCCCTGTACCTTCTCAAGGACGGGATCCATGAGCCCCTTGCGGCTTTCAACGATAACCTTGATTCGTTCCTCAATCAGGTACGCGCTCTCCCGTCGTATGATCACGTTCAGGACTGCTATCGAAAAGCCAGTCACCATGATCACCGAGACCACGCTGGAGAGTGAAAAGAGGATCAGGATTTTCCAACGGATAGTAGTCCAAAAGGTTCCTAGCTTCAAAGAATTTTCCTGTTGCCATGCGATGCCTAATTCGAGCGCACCAACGCGCAGATCTCATGAGATGGATTCGTGGGGATTACGGCTTACGTTACTCTGACTTAATCTTTAGAAGATTTACCATCACTTGGAGTCGGAACGGCACTCGCAAACTTTCAACGCGCGCCACCGCGTCAGTGGAGCCTCATCCCGCCAACTTCTCTAGCTTCGCAAGTTGACTGATCGCATTGTTGACCAGAGTGCGAATGACGGTTTCAGCGGTTGTCTCTCTCTTGCGCGAGCCTTCGAACTCAATCCAACCCTCATTTGAAATCTTCCAGCATTCGGATGCGCGAATGCGGATTGACCATCCCCTGCGCGATGAACAAACCTTCCCACGACTCGCGCGGAACCGCTTTGGCGTGGACCTGCCGGCGTAGAGCCTTCCGAGAGCGTCCGCGATATTCTGCGGATCGTGCGCTTCGGGCCCTCAAGCTCGACCACCCGAAGCCCATCCCACCGCCCTTGGATCAGCTCGGCTGCCACGCGGCTTATGTCTTCACCTGCCACCATCGGGACCAGCTTATCGAGCGGACTCAGGAAACTGTGTATGACGCCGACATCACGAGCGGAATCGATGTCCCAAGAAACGTTCTCTAAGAACCAGGCTGGGCGCAGGTACGTGACCGGGGCAGCGCGCTCGCTGAAGGCCGATTCCCCGACGGTATGCTGAGAGTGTAGGTTCGTTTGCCGGGCTTGCGCGCCGATGGTTGAAAGGTAGAGTACTTTGCCGACACCTGCGTTTCGTGCAGCATTCTATGTGCGGTCATGGCAGCAAATGCTTCGGCAAAGCCTGGATGAGGATCGAATATTGGTGGCGGCAAGATAAACACCGCCTCGGCACTTCGAAAAGCGGCAGTAAGAGCTTTCTTGTCCAAGGGTTCAGCGACAGCGATTTTGCACCCCTGCTGCCTCCAGTTTTCACCCTTCTTCGGGTCGCGAACGACGCCCCGAACCGCTTGACCCTGGGCTAGCAGATGTCCCGCAAGCCCTCCTCCTATACGTCCAGTTATTCCTGTAATAGCAATCATGTTTCCTCCTCTTTGAGGGTAAACACAGTGTCTGGAATAGTTTTTTGTAAAACTGCCATCTTTACATGATCTCGCCTCAGATTTCGCCTTGAAGAGCATGTCATGGACACAACTTCCAGCATGCGAGCCTTCTATTGCGAGCAACCCGGAGCAGCAAACTGCAACAGCAATTAATCTTGTTGACAATCTCAAATGCCACCCGCTCTGTGCCGTATCGATTGCCCGGTCTGCTTCGAGACTAAGAAGCAAACTGGCGACGATACTGACCAGGCGTAAGCCCTCGACGAGCTTTGAAGATCTGGGTGAAGTGAGCCTGGCTTGCAAACCCACACTCGCTCGCGATATCGATCAGACGGGGAGCTTTGTCGCGCAGCAGGCTTTCCGCCTTTGCCACACGCAGTTCGAGCAGGTACTGATGCGGGGTCATACCAGTAGACGCACGGAAGGAGCGCAAAAGATGCGTCGAGCTGTAGTTTGCTTCGCGTGCCATCGCTGCTAGCGATATGTCACGATGCAAGTTACTTTCCATCCAATCACGAAGACGCCTTAGCAGTCGGGGATGCATCACGGGAGCTGCGGGAGCCTGTGGGACAGACTTGCTGGATGCAAGGGCAAGATAACGGCTGACAAGAGCCTGTACAAGGGATTCCGCATACATGCGTCCCGCGAGACCACCAGCTTCCATCTCCTCCGATAGCAGGTTGACGATATGTTCGGTGGCGCGGTCGCGTATACCGGTTTTGAAGAGCAACTCGGGCATTTGTCCCTTGCGCTCTTCCATCGCGATCGCCTGCACGACTGCGTCTTCGACCGCACAGCTGATGAGTTCGGAAGAGGAGCACAGCCGCACCGCCGGAATCGTTCCGAGAGGAACTAGCGTAAGCGCGCCGGGCGCTTTTGTGAACGGCAGCACACCTCCATGGGCGGTCTTGCCTTCAAAGATGGCAGGACGCTTTCCTAATGCGGAGATCAGATGCCAGCGGCTGACGCCGAGCGGCCGTTCTCCCGGCGTCATGGCATGCTTCTCGATAAAGAAGCCCTTCCAAGGGAGTGACTCACTCGTCCCAAGCATCTTTGCGCCAAAGGGGATCAGGCCGACAAGCTGCGAAGAATTGCGCTCTGCCATATGGGGTTAGATGCGTTCGCATGTCGTTCGACTCACGTGCGTAATCCTGTGACGAGATTCTGTAAAGATCGCAGCTTTCCAAAAGATCATCACGGAGCTACTGGCTACATTCAGAGAGGAAACATCATTGCCATCACAGGACATTCTGAATTTACGAACACTCAGAGCCTTCTATACTCGCCTGCTGAAAATAGCCGGCACATAACGTCGGCACATAACTAGGAGAGGTATTAGTGAAGATCGGTTTTATAGCTTATCCCGCCTCAGGGCATCTGTATCCGATGACGGCCCTCGCACGCAAACTACAAGCGCGGGGACACAAAGTGATTTGCATTGGTATTCCGGATGCCGAATCTATCATTCGGGCTGCAGGATTGGCCTTTGTCCCGTATTGCGAGCAAGAATTTCCCGCGGGATCGCTGACTGAAGCCTATGCGCCGATAGCGAAGATGCATGGTATGGAGGTTGTGACCTATACCTGCGAGAAAGTGTTCGCGCCTCTTGCCCGGGCAGCTTTCAAGAATCTTCCACGGATATTGCAGGACACAGGCATTGAAGCTTTGGTAATGGATCCCATTCACTTCTTCCTTGAACTGGTTCCCATCAGCATGAGCATTCCTTACGTCCAGGTCTGCTGCGCTTTACATCTTGACGCATCAGGAACGACGCCCCCATTTATCTTCAACTGGCCACACGAGACCACCCCGGAGGCGGTGAGCAGGAACGTCGAAGGAGTACATCAGGTCGTTCAACACTCTCTCAGGTACTGATTGAGGCGGCGCACTACGCCGACAGCGCCGGTCTTCGAAGCGATTGGCAGGAGCCTGGATCAACCCAGTCCAAGCTTGCTGTCATTACACAGACGCCGAAAGAGTTCGACTTCCCCGGCATCCCGTGGCCTTCCCAATTTCACTATGCCGGACCGCTTCACGACGACGAAGGCCGTGAGCCTGTAGCTTTTCCTTGGGAAAAATTAAATGGCAAGCCTCTGATCTACGCCTCATTGGGAACCCTGGTCAACGGATTGGACCATGCCTACAAGGCGATACTTGAAGCTGCCGAGAAACTTCAAGAGGTTCAGCTTGTTCTTTCAGTTGGACTGTCCATCAATCCCGATGATCTGCGGCCAACTCCACCGGACGCAATCATCGTTCGCACCGCCCCTCAACTGCAACTTTTGAAGCGTGCCGCACTTTGTATAACCCATGCAGGACTAAATACAACCCTTGAAGCGTTGGCCCAGGGAGTACCAATGGTCGCTGTTCCAATCGGCTATGACCAGCCCGGTGTGGCTGCCAGAATCGAGTATCACAGAGTAGGGAGATCTCTGGAGATTGCGGCGCTTACAGGGGAAAACATGTTAGAGGCGATCCGGGAAGTGCTTAAGAATTGGAGTTACCGCGCAAGAGCCCGTTACTTCCAAAAGGTTATAAAACGAACCCGCGGATTGGAAGTCGCTGCCGACCGAATTGAGGAGGCATTCAAAACTGGAACGATTTTCCCTCCGATCTAAGCAGAAGTGTCGGTTCAATTTCATGAAGAAGGCCGGTCCCCAGACCGCACGACGCGGATTGCAGCTGCGAATGAGTTCTTCCCTAAGGAATTTATGTTGTATGTATTGGAACGCCAAATTCAACTAGTAAGGATGCCGCTCTGATCATCTGTACGGTTATGTGATGGTGCTGACGCGCAATAAAGCGGATGTAGAAGATCTGGTACGGGAGAAAGGAAGTTTACGCCTCCTGGCACGACGTTCACGGTTCACCCGTCATGCTTGACCGGATCGATACCTACCCGGACACACTTCGTGCGCACTCCGGTCCTCTCATGCACTTCATCGTCAGCGGCCACTTGCGTGATCAACTAGATAGCAGCTATTTATCAACTGTAGCCTATTCTGTGATAGTGATTTTATTGCTGATAGGCACCTTATGGACAGTTATTGTGGTCTTTTCGTGCCTTCGATTTTGACTTGGTTTACCCCTTGAGACCTCTGCCAATTGTCGGCAGACGTCGTGCCTCGGCGTTTGAGGGTGCTCAGACCGCTGTAGTCCTCGAACCAGGGTGCGTTATCCCTTCGTCTAGCCAAACCGCGGAGTTCCACATTAATGCTAGGGTTTGGCCAACGCAACTTCCAGCTAACTGCGTGGCTAGACGTTATTGGCACTGTCACCACCTGTTACATCGTAGGTCGCGCCTGAAACCATTCGCGCCGCGTCGGATGCAAGGAATACGACGACGGGCGACATCTCTGCCGGATCGATCCACGGCACACCGAGAATTGATTTGCTCTGTAGCACTTTGCGAGCAGCTTCTTCGTCCACGGCTTTGTCGCCCGTTGGCGTGCGTCCCGCCACCTGCAGAGCTTGCTCATATCGTTCCTCATGGCGCGTGAGTGGTGTATCAATGAGTCCTGGCACAAGGCAATTAACGGTGACGCCATGCGGCCCCAGTTCCATCGCTGCAGACTTCATCAAGCCAATAATGCCCCACTTCGATGCCGAATAAGCCGACCCGTTCAAGGTGCCATGCCTTCCCTGAGTCGATGTCGTCATGATGATCCGGCCGTGCTCCTGCTGCACCATGTACGGCGCAAAGGCACGGAGCGCATTGGCTGTGCCCGTCAAATTGACGTCGATCTGGATATGCCAGTCAGGATCTTCCATCTGAAGTAGTGGACGGAACGCCTGGATACCAGCGTTGGCAAACAGAATGTCAATGCGGCCAAACTCTGCGTGGATCTTCTCCGCGGCAATGCGCAGTGCGGGAAGGTCGCGCTGGTCCAGCACAAAGCTTTTCCACTGTACGCCTTCGCTCTTAACCATCTCACCGGTCTGATCGAGTTCGGCGCGGCTAGCAGGTTCTACTCCTGAACGCGGATCGACGACGGCACAAATGTCGATTCCAACCACGTGAGCTCCGCTGTTCGCCAAGGCCAAGGCTACAGCGCGCCCAATTCCGCGTGCCGCTCCAGTGACTACAGCTACTCTCCCATTGAGAATACGTCCCCAAGGTTCTGTCTTCATCTGTGTCATCTGCCCCTCCGTGTTTTGTGCGAGTGAAATCCCGCTCAATGCTGCTGAACCGGCTGCGAGAAAAAACCGGCGCGATACGATCGCCGTTGCTGACTCTTGCTTTCCACTTGATGGCATAAGTACCTCCACTGTCTTTCATTAACGGTTCGGTTGAGCAGATATGATTCAGTACTCCGCCTTTTCGCCTGCCGCAGGAACTGAGGTCGGAACGCCTAGGGTGCCGGCATACGTGATGAGCAGCACGGTGGGTTCATCACCCGACTCGCCTCGATGCACATCATGCACGGATTCTCCTACCGCTTGTCCCTGATGAACAACCTGTGTCTTGCCGCTAGCCTTGTCATGCAGCGTAAGAGTGCCTGAAAGCACGTAGACGGCATTTGGGAATGGATGGGTGTGCCACGGCAGGACGGTGTGTGGTGCGATGGTCAGCTTGATCGTCGTGAGTTGTGGCTGCCCCGTTGGGTAGTGTGTATAGGGCTGGCCGTTCCACGATTGAGTTGTTTGCAGCAGGATTTCGCGGTGACCGCTTGCAACGCTACTCGCGCGGGTTTGAGCGAGCCGGGTTTGAGCGAGCATGGCCGTCAAAGATGCTCCGGTGACGATAGTGGCAATTCGAATACTGTGATATTTGGAAATCATGTCGGTTGTCTCCATTTGTGATAAGGGTCTGCTCGAAACTCGGCACGGTCTGGCTATTTGTCGGTGTACGATATGCGCCAGACGCTGCGAGAGCCGTCATCTGTCACGTAGAGAGCGCCATCATGACCTACTGCTACTCCCACTGGGCGACCCCAGACCTGCCCGTCTGCGGTGACGAACCCGGTAAGAAAGTCCTCGTACTCGCCAGTGGCTTTGCCGTTCCGTATGGGAATTCGGATCACTTCATAGCCCCCGCGCTTCGCTCGGTTCCAGGACCCGTGCTCGGCCGCGAATCCGTCGCCGTCGTATTCGGAGGGGAAGGTGGATTTGTTGATGGGATAGAAGGTCATTCCGAGTGAGGCCATATGAGGTTGAACCAGGACATCGGGGGTGATGACTTTGGACTTGAGTTCAGGGTGTGTGCCCATAAGTCGCGGATCCTGATGTCCACCCATATAGAACCAGGGCCAGCCATAGAAGCCGCCTTCCTTCACTGAAGTCACGTAGTCTGGAACGAGATTGTTTCCCAAGGCGTCACGCTCGTTCGTGGAGCACCAGAGTTGACCGGTAACAGAGTTTATTGCCTCGCCAACGCAGTTACGAATACCGTAAGCGTACACTTCGACAAATTTGCCCTTTGGGGTGTACTCCAACACGTCCGCCCGATGAAACTCGTTGGGATGGGTGTCAGGGTCGTCGGCATTCGATCCACTTCCAACGGACACGAGCATCTCCTTGCCGTTGGGAGAGAAGACGACATCTCTCGTCCAGTGACCACCGCCACGCAGTTGAGCATAGCCGGGAAGATCGGGCACGATTGTCTCGGGCGCCTTAGCAGCCTTCAGATCTCCGGATTTATAGGCGAATCGAATGATGGTCGTGGCGTTTCCGACGTAGATCCAGTGAGGATTCGCGCCAGCGGGATAAAACGCAATGCCAAAGGGATGATCGAGGCCCGTAACGTAGGTGCTGATGGTGGCTACCTTACCCGCATTCGTCACGCCACGCAGCACCATTATAGAGCCAGCCTGCGAGTCCGCTACGAAGAGATCACCATTCGGTGCAGTATGAATGATGCGTGGCATCACGAAGGTTCCAGACGTGGGCGCGTGCGTCTCTTTCTTATTTTCGGAGCGCTGCATAGGAGTGGCCGCGTCACCGCCCGCATAGAGTTGAACCGTAAAACCGGCTGGGGCAATGGGCCACGCGCCCTCCGGCCTTTGAACAAGAGAGGGGCCGTTGTCGACAGACTCAGACGGTTTCGGCTCTGGCAGATCTGCCACAGTGATCTTTCGCCGGACACCCGGCTTCTGCTGAGTGTAGTCGGCTAAGGCGGCCTGACCGGTGATCGTCTTCTGAGCTTGCAGCGCAGAATGAAGAAACGTGGTGAAGGCGAGAAGGGTTAATACGGGGAATTTCGCTAAGTGTAAGCCGGTCATAATTTTCATCTCCAGGTGTGGCGAAAATCGATCGTGCAATGGCTTAGTAGTGGGCTGTCCTTCAACCTCGAAGACTTGCGGGAGCATGGCTTACAGCGGCCAACTTGTCGTACGCGGCTTGGGAAAGTTCAAGACCCGCAGCAGCGATATTCTCCTCCAGGTGCTTGACCGAGGACGTTCCAGGAATAGGCAGGATCAGTTTGGAACGCTTGAGTAGCCACGCCAATGCGACCTGCAAGGGAGTCACGTCAAGATCGTTTGCAACCTTCTTGATGGCGTCATGTGCCTCCTTCGCTTGACCGAGCGGAGCCCAAGGAAGGAAAGCGATGTTGCTCTGCTCACAGTAATCGACAATGAAGTCCGATTCCCGGTCAGCAAAGCTGTAGCGATTCTGCACAGATACGATCGGAACTATTCTGCGCGCTCTTTCAATGTGCTCGCGGGTTACATTCGAGAGCGCGACATGGCGAATCTTGTTCTGCTCGCGCAGTCTGGCCAGTGTTTCTACCGACGCCTCGAATGACACGGCATTATCGGGAGCGTGCAGTTGGTAAATGTCGATACGATCCAGACGCAGGCGCTTCAGACTCCCCTCAAGTGCTTCGGTGAGATGTTCCGGGCTCGCATTGTGGGTCCATTGGCCCGGGCCTGGACGCTCCCATCCACCCTTGGTTGCGACCACTAATCCAGCCGGATATGGGTAGAGTGCCTCTGCGATCAACTCTTCGGAGGTGCCTGGTCCGTAGGAGTCGGCGGTATCAATCAGATTCACTCCGAGTTCAATCGCCCGTCGGAGGGTCGCCATTGAAGCAGCTTTGTCCGGGGGAGATCCCCACACGCCTGCCCCTGTGATCCGCATCGCTCCATAGCCTAGCCGGTTGACCGTAAGTTCGCCACCGATGGCAAATGTGCCTGCACCTGCGGCTGAAAGAATCTGTTCCTCATTCGTATTCATAAGACTGCTCCTTTTCGTGTTGAGAGTTTGGAATGTATTACCAGCCCACAGTTTGCGCTCAGGTGGCGGGCCAGAAATCGTCAGGCAGATTGACAACGATCGGCTCTGGCGTACTTCGGACAACGACCCATCGAAACGGGTGTTCCTTCGAAGGGTTGAGTTCCTGATGTGGCAACCAACTTGGCACATGGAGAAAGTCGCCCGCTCCAACAGTGGCCGAATGTTCTCCGAAATCGCCCCACCGTACAGTAGCTTCTCCTTCAAGGACGTAAACGACCGTGTCCTGTTCGCCGTGGTGGTGAATGCCGGTCTTCACTAAAGGCTCGACCAAAAATATGCCTGCCCAGAGCGAGGAAACAATACCGTGGATCGCTGTAATGGCGGACATCCTTAGCGATCCTGATGTCTGCTGCGTTTCCGTGCTCAACTCAGCGGGATGCACAATGCTGATTGCTGAATTCGATCCCGTTTGAGATGCCGTCCGAATGGAGGCTCCCGCTGTCGGGTGAATGAGCGAATCTTCGAAATTGATTTCCATGTGGTCTTCATATTTCAGACAGTTTGCGATTGTCATCTTATGTACTGTACTGTACAGTACAAATAAGATGCACTCAAGTTCGAATACGACGCACTAAAAATTCCCAGATGTGAACAAGAGTGGACGCATAAAATGTTGTTAATACAGGAGGATTCCGGCTATGGACCGCGTTGAAATATTTATTCACGACAGGCAGATGAATGCCTAGCAAACCATCGCGAGGAGAAGTTCGAAACAGCAAGCTCCAAAGAGTCGCGGCAGACCTGTTCCTAAAGCGCGGCTATGAGGGCGTCACCATCGACAAGATTGTCGAGGTGGCTGGCGGTTCGAAGAGCACGGTGTATAGCGAATTCGGTGGGAAGTGTGGGCTGTTCATCAGCAGTATCGAGAATCTGTGCCGCGAATCGAATGAGCCGCTCGCGAAGATCGATTACTCAGGATTGAATCTTGAAGAGAGCCTTAAGAAGCTCTCTTTTCACATCCTGAAGCTCATCACCGCAAAACGGTCCGTGGAGCTTCACCGACTCGCCATCGGCGAGGCAGCGAACTGTCCCGAAGTAGGAGAGGCATGGTATACACACGGTCCCGCCAGGACAGCTTCGTTCATACGATCTTTGTTGGAAAGTCGTCGTGAAGAGCTGCGAAAAACAACGATCCCAATTGATCGGATGGCGGTGATCCTTCACGACTCATTGACAGGAGACGTCCTATACCGCCTGCTGGCAGGAGTCGGTAAGCATGAAAATGACGCGGAGCTTGAGCGATTGGCTTGCGCTGCAGTCGACGTCATTCTCGAGAACATCTGCAGCACTGTGCCCTAAAGGCGCTTATCTCGCGCACGTCGCATCCATCTGTACCGGCGCATTCCTTCTCGCAGAGCAGGCCTCCTCAACGGGAAGCAAGCCGTTACCCACTGAACTTCTGTGACCGTCTCGCCAGGGAATACCAAAAAGTCGTTGTGCGGCCCGAGCCGATCTATCTGCACGACGGCTCTATCTGCACATCGGCAGGTACTACAGCCGGTATTGACCTCTCTCTTGCCCTGGTTGAAGAAGACCACGGACACGAAACAGCTCTCAAGATCGCGCGTTTCCTGGTCATGGTTCTCGTGCGTCCGGGCGGGCAAGCACAATACAGCCACATGCTTCGCATCAGGCATCACCTGAAAGCCATTGCGCGAGCTTCAGGTATGGAGCCTCCAGCACGTTCGTGAAGACCTCACCGTCGAATCGCTCGCTGAGCGCATTGGTATGAGCGTCCGCCATTTCACGCACGTCTGCCTCCGCAGCCCATTTCAAAGAGGACATCCTGCAGGCCTTCTACGACAACATCAAACACAAGTCTGAGACTACCTTCGGAAACGTAAAAGCAGACGTACTCGCCGACAAAGATCCCCGCTTTCTCCGTAGCAACTTCTGCAGTGTGATCCGTAACTCTTCCTGGCGCGGCCAATCAAGCGAAAGGCCCGTATTGCGAAGACAGGTTTTCACCCGTTCGCATTCAGGATATTGATGTAATGACAGACCAAGGATATTCGGCATTGTTGACTCGTCGGCGCTTTGCACAGCTTTCGGGCATGGCCACGGGGTCGGTTCTCCTGGGCGCAGCGTCCGGAGCGGCGCCCTCCGGACGCCACGCTGGAGATCGCTCCGTACACGCTCGAGGCTTCCCCTAAACACCACATTCGAACAGTCGCCTATAACGGCCAGGTTCCCGGTCCGCTTCTTCGCATGCGCCAGGGTCAACAATAAACGATTGAGGTGCGCAACCCTTGATGGCCCTTTGACTGACTGCGCTGCGATGGCTGGAAACGCTCATGCGATACCCATCCTGTACCCCGCTATGTGCGAGATCTGCTACTGGCTCTTAACTGGCCCACGCGGCGCAGGGATTATGGGTATGACGGTCGGGAGATGCTTCCCGCATTCTCCCTCGGCTCGATCATGAGAAAGCCATGCTGGCCACCGTACTGCGCTCTGCCCAGGTCCTTCATCGGCGCCCAGTTTACGGGCGCGCTCCAGTTTCTCGTCAGAGGACGATGTAATAAGGACACGCGCCCCGTGCGCCTTTGCAAACTGCATTGCAAAAAGCGATACGCCGCCGGTGCCGAGC
Organism: Tunturiibacter empetritectus; assembly: GCF_013410875.1. Lineage (GTDB taxonomy): Bacteria > Acidobacteriota > Terriglobia > Terriglobales > Acidobacteriaceae > Edaphobacter > Edaphobacter empetritectus. The sequence goes on from NZ_JACCCU010000001.1 coordinate 104,146, forward strand.
ACGAGAGTTGTCTTGTGCGGTCCCAGTCCAGCACTGCGAATGGCGCGCCAAGCCGTGGTTGCCGCTATCGGTAAGGTGGCAGATTCAGCGTTCGATAGATGCGCCGGCGTGCGGACCAGCGAACGCAGGAACCACCACATACTCCGCAAGGCTACCAGGAAGATCGATGCCACGACGCGGTCCACCATCGGCGGTGGGCATCCGGCCATCTTGCCAGTTGGGAATGAAATGCGGGATGACCCGTTCTCCAACCTTCCAGTCGGCCACAGGCGCGCCGATATCCGCGATCTCGCCCGCCCCGTCTGTTACGGGGATGATCGGAAAATTGTTGAGGGAGTACTTACCGGTGGCAACGGCGATATCAAGAAAGTTCAACGAAGCGACCCGCAGACGAACTAACACATCACCCGGGCCTGGGACGGGATCAGAATAAGTGCAGGAATGCAGTGAATCGACACGTGGCGCTGCTAGCTCAATGACTTTCATGGTTTCTACCAGTTCGTCGTTTAGATGGCCGCGGAATCGATTCGATTCCACACCTTGCCAGCACGCGAAATACTACGGATAAGTAGGTTTAGCGTCAGTGATCTCCACTGATGAAAAGCGCGTTTGCGGGGATTAACGAGCACTCGCAGAATTCTGTATCGTAGGGTTATGCAGCGAGGCTTTGTATTGTTAGGTGTATTGTTCCTGATATTCGTGGGTTCGCATAAACCCTCCCGTGCACAGACCCCAGCCATGGCGCGCGACATCGCCCTGAACGATTTGGCACGCCGAGACACTACTATTCACTGGCCAAAAGGTTTCGACCCTGCAACGGCCGCGCAGTTCAGCCATAATGAGCTTCTCATTCCGGCACCATGCGAGCATGTCTTCGCGCAGATGGCAAACGTTACCGCATGGCCAGAATGGTTCATCCTGGTAAAAGATGTCAGGGTTGAGGGACCGAACAAAACTCCAGGACTAGGGCGTACTCTCTCGCTATCCATCTTCAACACACCCATCACAGCAAAGATCACGGAGTGGGTTCCCGGAAAGCGCCTAAGCTGGACACCCGAAACTGTCGCGCCATCTGAGTCGAGTCACTACCATGCGTGGCACTTCATACCTGTCGAGGGCGGCTGCAGAGCAGTGACAGAAGAGGTAGGCGTGGGACCAGCCGACAAGAAGCTGGGGACCGAAGGCAGCTTTTACATGCATCGAGCACACGACCTATGGTTAGCCTCGCTAAGATACGCTTCCGAGTAGCTTTAGAAGGCTTGCGCGCTGCGTGTATCGCTTCGGCGAAGGCACGAGTCGTCGCTTCAGTATCAGGGAATCTTCCTGTGTTTATCAATCTGGGCTAGCTTGCGTTGGTCGAGCATGGCGTAGCAATGGGTTATCTTTGTCTAGCTGACTGCCTATGCCCACCCGCCCCCACCTGGCCGTACTGCTCGACGACTTCCGTCGCTTCGGCCGCCAGACAGCCATCGTCCAGTACACCGGCAACCGCCGCAAAGCGACAACCTACGCAGAGATCGCAAACCTGGCCGGACGCTTCGCCGCACTCCTGGTCTCACGCAACCTCCAACCAGGCGACCGCCTCATCCTCTGGGCACAGAACAGCGCCGAATGGGTCGCCGCCTTTCACGCCTGCATCCTCCGCGGCATCATTGTCGTCCCACTCGACGCCTACGGCACCCCCGACTTCGCCACAAGAGTAGCCTCCGACGTCCGGCCCTCCCTCATCGTCGGCGACGCCATGCTCCTACAAACCCTCCCCAACGACTGGCCACATCTTTCGTTCGAAGACTGGCCCACCACCCTTCCCCCCGCCGTAACGGCAGATCAAGCCAACCCCATCCCCACCCTCTCCCATGACACGCCCCTCCAGATCCTCTTCACCTCCGGCACCACCGGCGACCCCAAAGGTATCGTCCACACCCACGGCAACATCCTCTCCAGCTTCGAACCCATCCGCACCGCCGCCCAACCCTACATGCGCTACGAGCGCATCGTCCACCCCCTCCGCTTCCTCCACACCCTCCCCCTCAGCCACGTCTTCGGCCAGATGATGGGCCTCTGGGTCCCCTCCATCTTCGCCGCCGAGGTCCACTTCGAATCCCGCCTCACCGCCCCCCGCCTCATCGAAACCATTCGCCGCGAACGCATCTCCGTCCTCGCCGGAGTTCCCCGCGTACTCGCCCTGCTCAAAACCCACCTGGAAACCGAAAACTCAAACCTCACGGCACGTATTGAAGCCGCCAAAGGCATCTCCGCGCAAAAACGCTGGTGGCGCTTCCGCGACATCCACTCCCTCTTTGGCTTCAAGTACTGGGCCTTCGTCACCGGCGGCGGCGCCCTCCCCGTACCCATCGAGCAGTTCTGGAACGCCCTCGGCTTCGTCCTCGTCCAGGGCTACGGCATGACCGAAACCTCCGCCCTCATCACCCTCAACCACCCCTTCAAAGTCGCCCGCGGCACCATGGGCAAGCCCCTCCCCGGTCGCGACGTCAAAATCCAGCCCGACGGCGAAGTCCTCGTCCGCGGCCCCATGATCTCCCCCGCCACCTGGTCCGGTGGTGCCCTTCAACCCCGCACCGACGAGTGGTTAGCCACCGGCGATCTCGCCGAAGCCCAACCCACCGGCGAACTCCGCTTCCTTGGCCGCAAGAGCGAGACCATCGTCACCGCCACCGGCGTCAATCTCCACCCCGAAGACCTCGAAGCCGCCTTCGAGCCAGAACCCGAGGTAGCCGCCTGCGCCGTAGTCCCCATCGCAACCCCCACTGGACCCGAACCCTGCGCCGTCCTAGCCCTTCGCACCACCCCCGACCATGCCCCAGACCGCGCCCCCGCCATCCTGCAACGTGCCAACACCCGCCTAGCCGAGTTCCAGCGCATCCGCCGCTGGGCCCTCTGGTCCGAACCCGATCTCCCCCGCACCTCCACCGGCAAGATCAAACGCGCAGCCGTAGCCAACTGGCTGACCAGCAGGGAAGCCAACAACGGCAACGCAGCCCCGTCAACACCAGCCACCACCTCCACCGACTGGCTCCTAACCCTCATAGCCCGCATCACAGGCGAAGGCGTCCCTCCCGAAAACGAAATCCAAAATAAAGACCTACGCCTCGCCGAAGACTTGCGTCTCGACAGCCTTGGCCGCGTCCAGCTCCAGGACGCGCTCGAAGAAAAACTCGGCGTCGCATTTCCCCAAGAGCAATACGACAAGGTAGAGACGCTCCCCGAGCTATGCCACCTCGTCGCAAACTCTGGCAATAGAGGAGTCTCGGAAGATCAATCGGTTACGCGTCCCGAGCAAATTGAATTCGCCGAAACCGCCGACCTCAACGCGCTGACAAAAAAGCTTCAGGCGACCCAACAGCCCGAAGCGCCGATCCCGGCAGAAGCTACCCACTACCTCTACCCTCACTGGTCCTGGCAACTACCCATCCGCTGGATTCGCACCGCCTTCGTCGAGTGTGTAGCCCAACCCCTGGTCTGGTTCTTAGCCGCACCCCGCGTGTCACCAGCAGCTCGGCCATATCAATCAATCCACCCGCAACAAGCAGACACGCAGCAAACAGACAAGCAGCCAACCGAACCGCTCCTCCTCATCGCCAACCACGTCACCGCCTACGATCTCCCCCTCCTCCTCTACGCCCTTCCCCGTGCTATCCGCCTCCGCACCGCCGTAGCCATGTCCGGCGAGATGCTCGAAGACTTTCGCCACGCCCGCAACCAGCAACCCTACTGGCTCAACCCCCTCGGCCCACCCACCTGGCTCCTTCTCACCGCGCTCTTCAACGTCTTTCCCCTCCCGCGTCTGCGCGACTTCCAGCTCAGCTTCGCCCACGCAGGCAACGCCCTCGACTACGGCTTCCACGTCGTCGTCTTCCCCGAGGGCACCCGCTCTACCGACGGCACCCTCGCCCCCTTCCGCCCTGGAATCGGCCTGCTGGTCAAGCAATCCTCAGCAGCAGTACTGCCCATGGCCATCCAGGGCTTAGGCGAACTCAAAACTCGCCGCCGTCGCTGGTTCCGTTCTGGCACCCTTCAGATCAACGTGGGCCAACCCATCCGCTTCTCCTCAAACGACACCGCAGCCGCCATCACCGCCCGCCTCCACGCCGAAGTAGAAAAACTTCTCGCCTCAAATCGACCATAGTGTTGTCGCTCAGCCAACGGCACCTTTGAGGACTATGCCAGCGATGTCGCAAACGTTAGCCGGACGGCCAATCATCTGGAACGCTTCCTGCCTCCTTAGGCTCGCAACGGTTCACAGAAGATTCACCTTATTGCCCACAGCATGGGCAATCGCGCGGTATGCGAAGCTCTTAAGTCGCTAAGCTACGACTGCACCGCGCACCCCATCCCCTGCTGCACTATCTCGTGCTGGCCGCGGCCGATAAGATGCGAAGACCTATCGTGAACTGGTATCGGCACTACGTCTGGGTCTCTACTTCTTCAAAGATAAGGCGGTCGCAGCCTCGGCAAAGCTGCATAAATCTCCTAGCAGGTGGTGTCCCGGTGCTCGCGCTGCCGGATGTCGAGAGCATCGACGCATCCGCCGCTGCAGCTGTTTGTTGGGTACCTGTGAGCGTGAGATTGGGTTTGGATGCTCGGGGATGTCCGCTATACTCAAAGCTCCTAATGCATCCCACCCAGTCATCCCAGTTCGAGCATGCGTCCCTTAAAAACTATTTGCTGGACCATGCCTATGACGAGATGTTCACCGGGCTCGGCGATTTGCATCGACACTGCGAACCACTGTTGGAGCATTTTTCGGCGCTGCCTTCGGAAGAGCTACAACGCAGAAAACAGGCGGCCGACCTCAGTTTCCTGAATCAGGGCATTACGTTTACGGTTTACGGCCGCGAAGAGGGGACAGAGAAGATCTTTCCGTATGACCTGATTCCTAGGATTATCACTGCGGCCGAGTGGGCGACAGTAGAGCACGGGCTGACGCAGCGAATTACGGCACTAAATCTTTTTCTGAAGGACATCTATAACGAGGGACGGATTCTCGATGATGGAATAGTACCGCGTGAGGTGGTCTATAGCTGCAAACACTACCGGCGTCAGATGATGGGGTTGCAGGTTCCGCGAAATGTCTACATTGCTGTATGCGGGACCGACCTGATTCGGTTGGAGAACGGCGAGTTTGTAGTGCTGGAGGATAATCTGCGCGTGCCTAGCGGAGTCAGCTACATGCTGACCAATCGCAGGGTGATGAAGCGGATCTTTCCGCAGCTGTTTCGAAGCTACAATGTGCGGCCGATTGAGCAGTACACGCAGTTGCTACTAGGAACGTTGCGGTCCCTGGCGCCGGAGGGACGACCAGAGCCGAATATCGTGCTGCTGTCGCCGGGAGTGTTCAACTCTGCTTACTTTGAGCATGCGTATCTTGCGCGGCAGATGGGGATCGAACTGGTTGAAGGACGCGATCTGGTAACGCATGACAACGTTGTGTACATGCGGACTACGATCGGACTGCGGCGGGTGGATGTGATCTACCGGCGGGTGGATGATGACTTCATCGATCCGCTGGCGTTTCGCGGAGATTCGATTCTTGGAGTGGCTGGTCTGTTCAATGCTTATCGCGCTGGTAACGTGACACTGGCCAATGCGTTTGGTACCGGTGTGGCCGATGATAAGGCGCTGTATGCGTACGTGCCGGAGATCATCAAGTATTACCTGAGCGAAGAGCCGGTGCTGAAGAATGTTGAAACGTATCTGTTGACCGGGCCTAAGGAACGGCAACATGTGCTGCAGAATCTCGACAAGCTGGTGGTGAAGGCGGTGGGCGAGAGCGGCGGGTATGGGATGCTGATCGGACCGCAATCGACCAAAGCACAACAAGAGGAGTTTGCGCAGAAGATAGAGGCTGATCCGAGGAACTACATTGCGCAACCGACGATCTCATTTTCGCGAGCGCCCTGTTTAATCGGGGACGAACTGCAACCGCGGCATGTGGATCTACGACCTTATGTTTTGTATGGAGATAAGGTAACGATTGTGCCGGGTGGGTTGACAAGGGTAGCGCTGAATCAAGGGTCCTTAGTGGTGAACTCGTCGCAGGGTGGCGGGAGCAAAGATACCTGGGTGCTGAGCCAGTGAAAGGAGTGACCAATGCTGTCACGCGTCGCGGATAGTTTGTACTGGATGAGCCGGTATCTCGAGCGCGCCGAGCATACGACGCGACTACTGGATGTGAATCTGAATCTGATGCTCGATGAAAGCCCGATCAGTGCAGAGCGTCGATGGCAACGGGTGCTGCAAGCTCTGGGTAAGCCTAAGAATGTTGAGTGGACCGGTGAGCCGTATGCGCTCACGCAGACGCTGACTTTCGATACGGAAAACAAGGCTTCGATCCTGTCCTGCATCATCGCTGCGCGGGAAAACTCGCGCCACGTGAGGGAGCAGATTTCTACCGAGCAATGGCACCGCCTGAACAGCCTCTATCTACAGGTAACGCGGCCGGAGATTCAGAGTCAGAGGCAGTCGGAGGCGCTGGTGCAAGGTATGACGCACCCCAGCGAGTTTCTGCAATCGGTGATGGAGGCGGTACATCAGTTTCAGGGTGTCACAGATTCTACTATGAACCACGGCGAAGGCTGGCAGTTCATTCAGGTGGGACGGTATATCGAACGGGCGTGTGCGACCGCGCTGTTGCTTCAGGCTTACCATGTCGACCTGTGGGGGCACCCAGAGAGGATCGTTGATGGGAATGAATACCTGGACTGGATGGGACTGTTGCGTTCGGCGACCGCGTTCGAGGCGTACTGCAAGGTGTATACCGCGGATCTGACACCGGATCAGATCTTCGAGTTTCTTCTGCTCGACGAGGAGTTTCCACATTCGGTTCGATTTTCGATCGACAGCTTGCAGTGCGCGCTGGAGAAGATCCAGGGAGACAGCGGTAAGGTCCGTGCCGAGACCTTGCGTCGACTGAGCGGTCGTCTGCAATCCTCCTTAAACTACAGTAGCGTCGACGAGATCCTGAGCCAGGATGTGCTGGGGTACCTGGGTGGGATTCAGGCACAGTGCCGAGCCATTCATGAGACGATCTACGAGCTATACGTGGACTATTCCATTCAGGCGGCCCTGGCAGGGTAGATGATCGAACAGGCACTGGCAGAAGAGACACGGAGACCGATTACCAGCGGGAGACGGTCGAACCTTGTGGACCTTGTTAAGGGTCTTGCTATCATTCTGGTCGTCTATGGCCATACGGCACAAGGTGTTGTGCATCGGGGCTGGTGGTCCGGTCCGTGGGCTGATTTTTCTAAAGCTTTCATCTACAGCTTTCACATGCCTGCCTTTTTCTTTGCCTCCGGACTGTTCGTGTTCGGTAGCATTCAGCGACGGGGACCGGCCAAGTTCACGCTCGAGAAAATGAAGACCGTACTGTATCCCTATTTGTTATTCGCGGCCATCTCAGCTGCGCTCGGCCCTTTGATCCGACGATTCCAGATGTCCTATTCGCCATTTCACTGGAATACATTTCTGAGGAATGTCGCCGACGGGAGTGTGAGTTGGTTTCTATTCACCTTATTTTGGTGTTTGCTTCTGGCGCTCTTGACCGTGCGATTTCCGAATTGGCTGCGCTTTTTGCTCTCAGTGCTTGCCGGGGTGGCGCCGATCTACGGAACGTTCACCACGGACCACGTGTTGCAGGAGTTCTGTTTTGTGGCCGTGGGAATGTGGGTCGGACACCACATCTTTCGGCTGGAACATACTCCAAAGTGGATGGCGGCGGTTGGTTTTATGCTGCTTGCCGCCTTCCAATTCGCGGCTATCTATCTTTATGGTTTCGTGAATCGCGGGACGTATATTGTGCTTGGCCTGACTGGGACTGCTGGTCTTTTTCTCCTTTCCCGATTGCTTGAGAACCACTGGATCGGCGAGGCTCTGGTCTGGGTGGGACGGGCATCCCTTGCGATCTTCCTGCTAAGCGCCTTTGCGCAGGGAGCAACCCGTGTTGTGTTGTCTGACTTGTTTCACACTAACAACCTGTGGCTTCAATTGTTGTTGCCGACGGCTTTCGCGACAGTTCTACCTGCTATTGTTTGGTATCAGCGGGACAGATGGCGGTTGGGATGGCTCTTTCATTGGCCGTTCTAGCAGATGCAGCATCTTCGTAAGACCGGAAGGGACGGGCTATGTATTATTCGATTCGCCATCTGACGAAGTTCCTGTACAGCAACCAGGTCAGCGAGAGCATGATGGAGACGCGGATGCACCCGCGGAGCGACCAGAATCAGCGCTGCCTGACGTTTCATCTTTCGGTAAGCCCGCGATGCCGAGTCTTCAGCTATCGCGATCATCTGGCGAACCATGTCCACCACTTCGATATTCCAGGAATGCACGGGCAGTTGGTGATCGTTGCTGAGTCGCTGGTCGAGGTACAGCCAGCGGCGCAGGTTCCGGCGTTTCTAGCTCCTGATGCCTGGGCGGATCTGGACGCGATGGTGGAGAACGGTGACTACTGGGAGATGCTGCTGCCTAGCGAGTTTGCTATACCGACGCCGGCGCTGGACGCTCTTGCTGCCGAGTTGGACGTGAGGCGCAGGGACGATCCGCTGATGGTGCTGCATCACCTGAATCAGCAGATCTATGAGTACTTCGACTACAAACCGAAGTCGACGCATGTCGATTCACCGATCGATCTGGCTTTGAGCACTAAGGCTGGTGTTTGTCAGGATTTTGCTCACATCATGATCACGCTGGTGCGGTCGAAGCTGCGGATCCCCTGCCGGTATGTGAGCGGATATCTGTTTCATGGCGAGAGTGACATGGACCGGTCGGTGAGTTCGGCAACACATGCTTGGATTGAGGTTTTGATTCCACACCTGGGATGGGTGGGGTTCGATCCTACGAACTGGCTGGTGGCGGGGGACCGGCATATTCGTACGGCAATCGGAAGGGACTACTCCGATGTTCCGCCGACTCACGGCATCTTTCGCGGGCGCGCAGCGAGTGAGTTGACCGTGGCGGTTCGGGTGACTCCGAGCCTGGGAACCCTTTCGCTCGATCAGGAGCTGCCGGTGCCCGAGGATTGGTCGATTCTGGTGGAGAAGGCGACACAGCTCCCAGAGCAGCCACCGCCGCCGACTCGTCAGCAGCAGATGGCGCAGCAGCAGCAGGAGAACTCCTAGAGGGATACCCCCCCTATTACCTGCGTGTAAGCCTTTTGTTAATCATGGGCTTGCGCGAAGTATTGGCCGCCAAAATATTGATAATAAACGAGTTGCCTGCAGATTCTTCCAAACAAAGGGGTTATGAGATTAAAACAGGGAACCCTGGTATTTGCTGGGGATCTTCTTTCTTCCTGTCTCCATTATAGCGATTTGGGTGTAACTAATACGCCACGCGAATTCGCTGGATTGGTGCGGGGTTTGGTGAATCTGGGGCTTGACAGGTTTTTGGGAGAGGCGTGTGTCCTGCCGGGCGGGCCGCCTGCGCGGCGCGCGGTCACTTCGTGACTTGTATACCTTCGGTTGGCGCTCCCGTTGGTCGCGAGGAAGATTATTCCGACCAACGGGAGGACCACGCGAAGCTCTAAAAAGGCGTGCGAACGCCCGCCCTCCGCGTAGGAGGCCCGTCCGGCAGGACCTATCTTTCAGAGGTTGAGTTTCTTGAAGATGCGCTCGGGGATGTTGCGGATGATGAACATGATGGGCTGCCACTGGAATGGGACGTAGAGTATGTCCCTGCGCTTGTCGATGGCGCTGACGATGGATTCGGCGACTGAGTCGACGTCGGCGAACTTCTCGCTCCTGGGCATGCCGGCGGTCATTGCGGTTTTTGTGGGGCCGGGTTTGATGGTGAGCACGGTGACGCCTTCGCGGTCGATACGGTTTCTAAGGCCGTCGAGGAATGCGGAGAGGCCGGCCTTTGAGGAGCCATAGACGTAGTTGGACTTGCGGCCTCGCTCGCCTGCTACCGAGGAGAGCACGGCGAGGGTGCCTGCATGGCGCTGGACGCAGAAGTTCGCGAGCCAGGTGAGGAGTGAGATCGGGGCCATGAAGTTGGTGTGGAGGATCTGGGCGGCGGTGTTGAAGTCGCGCTCGGCTTCGAGCTGGTCGCCGAGGACGCCGTGGGCGAGGTAGGCGATGTCCATGCCGGTGAGGGAGTTTACCGCGTGGGCCAGGAGCGCAGGGTGCTGGTCGGTGTCATCGAGGTCGGCGACGGCAGTGTCCACGTAGCTGGCGCCGCGGGTCTTGAGATCGGCGGCTACTGCTGCCAGCTTTTCGGCGTTGCGCGCGACGAGGAACAGGCTTGCACCTTGTGAGGCCCAGATGCGGCAGGTTGCTTCGGCGATGCCGGAGGTTGCGCCGAGGACAAGGATCTTGCGAGGGGTTGAGGTTGATTGCGGGGTGGTGCTCATAGGCTTGCTTTGTCCGGTCTTATGAATTTGGGGTGACGCGCTCCCAGAAGCTGGAGGTAAGCATGGGATCGCGGAATCGTGCGAACTGCTCCCATTGTGGGTAGAAGGACTGGAATTGATGGGCGGTCATGGCGGCGTCTTTGGCTGGATAGAGGCGGCCGCCGAACTCGAGGGTCATGTCGGCGAGTCGCTGGAAGAGTGGGAAGCTCTTGTCAGGCTTGATGGGAAAGTCGAGGGCCAGGGTAATGCCGGGTTTTGGAAAGCTCATCATACCCGGGGATGGAACGTCTCCGAAGGCTTTGAGGACGGCGAGGAAGCTGGCGAGGCCGGAGTTTGCGACTTCACGGAGGATGGCGACGGTGCCCTCTTTGGCGTGCTCCCAGGGGATGACGTACTGAAACTGAAGGAGGCCGCGTTTGCCGTACATACGGTTCCAGCGGAGAACCTTATCGAGCGGGTAGAAGAAGGGCTCGTAGTCCTGCAGGGCAACGGCTCGCTTGTGGATCTGCTTGTGGAAGAACGCGGTGTTGAAGAGGCTGACGGAGAGTGAGTTGAGGGCGAAGCCGGGAGCTTCAAAGGGAAAGATCAGCTTTGGTTTGGGCGAGGGTTTGAGATCGTCTTTTTTGGCCGAGTGATCGCCCTGCATAAAGACGCCCCGTGCGAAGTTGCCGCCTTTGGAGGTTACGTCGACCCAACTAACGGTGTACTCGATGTCGTGTGCCTGGTTGGTGAGGTCGAGAAACTCGTCTATGCCATGGAACTGAATGCCTTCGTAGTCAATCTTGCGGGAGACGATGGGCTTGAGGCGGAGGGTGGCCCAGGTGATTACGCCTGTGAGGCCGAGGCCGCCGATGGTTGCGGCGTAGAAGTCGGGATTCTCAGTGGGCGAGCAGAGCATGTGGGAGCCGTCGGAGCGGACGAGTTCGAACTGGGTAATGTGGCGGCCGAAGGTCCCGGCGCTGTGGTGATTTTTGCCGTGGATGTCATTGGCGATTGCTCCACCGAGAGTTACATATTTTGTGCCAGGGGAAACGGGAAGAAAGAAGCCTCGGGGAACGGCGAAGTCGAGGATCTGCGCGAGGGAGACGCCGGCTTCGGCGGTGAGGAGGCCAGTCTCGGGGTTGAAGTCGATGAGGCGATTCATTGCGGTGGTGACGAGGAGGTTGCCGTCCTTGAGGAGGCAGACGTCGCCGTAGCTGCGGCCCATGCCGACGGGGAGTGCGCCGTTGTGGAGGTTGGCAGTGAGTGCGGGAAAGTCGCTCTGCCAGTGGAGCGGAAGAAGTTTTGCGCCGTAGGTAGGGTAGCGGCCCCAGGATTCGAAGGGAGATTGCATTGGGGAGGTCGCTTCCTCTGTTGCGGTTGAATCTGGCATAAGGACAGGATACTGGTTCATAGCGATGGCGTGATTAAAAAGGAAGAGGCACAGCGTGTGCCGTGCCTCTTCTGAAACTACTGCGCTGTTAGGCGGCAGCAGAGGTGCGATTTGCGGCGTGCTTATCTGCTGCAATCTTCAGGGCTGACTTTGCCTGCTGGGTAAGAGCGGCAAAACCAGCTGCGTCGTTGGCGGCGATGTCAGCGAGAACCTTGCGGTCGAGCTGATTGCCGGCGAGCTTGAGGCCGTTGATGAAGGTCGAGTAGCTCATGCCGTTGATGCGGCAGGCAGCATTGATACGGACGATCCAGAGAGCGCGGAACTGGCGCTTCTTCTGTTTACGTCCGGTGTAGGCGAACTTGAGTCCGCGCTCGACGGCTTCCTGAGCGGCCTGGTAGAGCTTGGACTTGGTGAGGAAGTAACCACTCGCGCGCTTGAGGATCTTTTTGCGGCGATCGTTGCGTTTTGTACTCCGTTTTACACGGGGCATCTTGCTTCTCCTTTTGCGTACTTCGTTTAAGCGGCTGGAGGTAAGGGTCGCATTCTTATCTCAATCAGAACTGGTGGGTGTTCTGATCGAGCTTCGTGAGAACGACGATGGTGGCCTCTTCACTCGCTATGCAACTTCAAGTCTCGTGGAATCGCTAACGCGGTTCCAGGGGCCGGAACGCTTTGCTGGCCCTTTGCTTTTTGAGCGGCTCGACTTGAAAAACTTATACTTCCCTTATTCCTGAGGAGGAAAGACCTGCTTGGTCTTTCTATCAGGCGTAAGGAAGCATCCGGGCAACCTTGTGATGATCCGCATCGGAGATAAGCACTGACCCGCCTAGCTTGCGCTTGGTCTTGGTGGCCTTCGATGTGAGAATGTGGCGCATCTTGGACTGGCCACGCTTGAACTTGCCGGTGCCGGTCTTATGAAAGCGCTTGGCTGCGCCGCTGTGTGTCTTCAACTTTGGCATGGTGTTCCTGACGAAAACTGTGTTCTGGACAACTTACTAAGTATATACGAGGGTTGCGATTGCGGGCTCAACTCTTTGCAGGCCTTTTATGAAGAGAGTTGGGGACCAATGCGCAAACCGAGAGAATAAGAGATTTGAGTGAACGGAAGATCTAGTCGAGGACCTTCTCAAATACTTCAAAATAAAGGTCGTTCCGCGCTGGCACACCAAACCGTTGATCGTCATACGGGAATGGTTCCGTTTTGCCGGTGCGGCGATATCCGCGACGCTCATACCACTCGCTGAGACTGTGGCGAAGCCAGATCACTGTAATTCTGACTTTTTGCGCTCTACGGGCTTTTACATAATCCTCGGCATAAGACAAGAGCGTTCGGCCCAGTCCATCGGCCTGGCGTTGAGGGTCGATCGCGAGCATCGAGAGATACCATACGGCCGGTTCGTCAGTGGTCTCAAGTGAGACACACCCCGCGAGAGGGGCCTTGTGGTCATCGCGCATCAATAGAACCGTGGCTTTACCGTTTGCGACTGTCTCGGCGAGGATAGTCGAATCGATTCTTTGGCCGCCTATTAACTTAGCTTCGCTTGCCCATCCAGCTTCAGCGCTTTTGCCTCTATAGGCGTTGTTAACAAAGGTGACTAGCTCGTCGATGTCAGCATAAGTAGCAGGAACAAAGATCATCTTCAATCATTATGCCTTCTTCATTTTTGACTGGAAAGAAGGCTTTGGTTGAAGCTGGTCTCCTGAACAATAAAAATGACCCTCCGAAGAGGGTCATTTTTGGGCTCTTGCGAGCGTTTGTCAGGTGGTAGGGATTACGTGTTCCGTTATCCCTTTGGACCAACAGAGGAGCCACCACCAGAGCTGGAGCCGCCGCCGGTGCTGCTGCCACCACCGCCAGAGCTGCTACCACCGTGGCCGGGGCAGTTACCGCCGTTGCCGCCTTTACTGCCGCCGTCGTGGTCATGATCATGATGGCACCAGCCGAACCAGGACCACGAGCTGCCGCTATCGTGATCGTGGTCACAGGCGAAGGCTGAGCTGGAGGTTGTAAGCAGTGAGAGTCCAACGATCGATACTACGATCAAACGGTTCAATTTCATTGGTTCACCTCGGGGAGTTACGAGCCGAAGCATAACAAGCCATGTGGGTTAGGGGAGTACAACTTTGGGCGCAGGAGAGGCGGTTACCAATGGGCCAGGGATTGCTATGCGGGAGGGCTCAGCCGAGGTGCGCGAGGCCTGCAAGACCCCTTCCGCGTGCTATACTTAAGACACTGAGAGTCAGGCTAGAACGTGTGTAAAGCGCTGTAACGGCGCGGGTTTTCGCGGATTGCGCGGACACGGAACGGGCTGAAAATCCTGCAACTTCAGCAACCGCTGAACGGAGATACATGGCATCGACTGCAATCCCCACCGAAGGTGCTCTTTTAGAGCTTGAAGCTGGCAAAATGAAGGACGCTCCCGCAAAAGGAAAAGAGGGTGGCGGCTATTCGGCTGAAAACATCACCGTTTTGGAAGGGCTGGCTGCGGTCCGGCTAAGGCCGGCGATGTATATTGGCTCGACCGGTGAGCAGGGGCTGCATCATCTGGTGTATGAGGTGGTCGATAATTCGGTCGACGAGGCGCTGGGTGGCCATGCGACGAAAATCGATGTGACGATCCATGTCGATAATTCGATTACGGTGGTCGACGACGGGCGCGGGATTCCGGTTGATGACAAGGTCATCAATGGAGAGAAGATGCCGGCGGTGCAGGTTGTTCTCACTATGCTGCACGCGGGTGGCAAGTTCGATGCGTCGAACTATAAAGTCTCGGGTGGTCTGCACGGTGTCGGCGTGAGCTGCGTGAATGCGCTGAGCGAGGAGTTCGATGTCGAGATCTGGCGTGATAATCACGCATGGGAGCAGGACTACTCCAAGGGCGCGCCGATCAGTAAGCTGCGCAAGATGGGGGCTTCGACGCGCAAGGGCACGAAGGTCCATTTTCTGCCGGACAAGTCGATCTTTACGGTGACGGAGTTCAACTATGACACGCTGGCGCAACGTTTGCGGGAGCTCGCCTTTTTGAATAAGGGGCTGGAGATCCACCTGACGGATCAGCGCACGACGGACTCGAAGACCGGGGAGTACAAACACCAGGAGTTCAAGTACATTGGCGGGATTGCCGAGTTCATCAAACACCTGAACAAGGGCAAGGCGGTGCTGCATGACAAGCCGATCTACATGGAGGCCGAACGTGATAACGTGGCCATGGAGATTGCGCTGCAGTATAACGACGCTTACTCCGAGACCGTGTTTACCTTCGCCAATAACATCAACACGGTGGACGGTGGCACGCATCTTTCGGGATTCAAGACTGCGTTGACTCGGACGATCAACGCGGCGGGGCAGTCGCTGGGCCTGTTCAAGGACGTGAAGGAGAACCTGAGCGGCGATGATGTGCGCGAGGGCCTGGTGGTTGTGATCAGCGTGAAGCTGTCGCAGCCGCAGTTTGAAGGGCAGACCAAAGGCAAGCTGAACTCGGATATCGCCGGGACGGTGCAGGCGTTTGTGAATGAACGGCTGGGTGCGTTTCTGGAGCAAAACCCGCAGGTTGCGAAGAAGATCATCAACAAGGCGATTGATGCGGCACGGGCGCGTGAGGCTGCTCGTAAAGCTCGCGACCTGACACGACGCAAGGGTGCGCTTGATGGCGGTGGGCTGCCAGGCAAGCTGGCAGACTGCTCGGAGCGTCAACCGGATCGGTGTGAGCTTTATCTCGTCGAAGGAGAGAGCGCCGGTGGAACGGCCAAGCAGGGTCGTGACCGGAAGTTCCAGGCGATCTTGCCGTTGAAGGGTAAGATTCTCAACGTCGAGAAGGCCCGATATGACAAGATGCTGGGTCACGAAGAGATTCGCGCCATGATTACGGCGCTAGGTTGCGGCATTGGCAAAGACGACTTCGACGCAAGCAAGCTGCGATATGGCAAGTTGATTTTGATGACCGATGCCGACGTCGACGGATCGCACATCCGCACGCTGTTGTTGACGTTCTTCTTTCGCCATATGACGGAGCTGATCAAGCGTGGACATGTTTATATTGCTCAGCCGCCGTTGTACCGCATCAAGAAGGGCAAGTTCGAACAGTACATCAAAGACGATCGCGAGTATGTGAGCGTTATGGTGAAGCGCGCCTCCGATGGCATGGTCATTCGCTACGGTAAGGACGGCGGCAAGCTTGAAGGCGCTGCGCTAACCAAGTACATGGGACAGTTGAACGACTACCTCAGCTTCTTCGATAAGGTGCAGAAGCGGTTGAGGAATGACGATGTGACGCAGGCGTTCGCCGAGTTGTTTGCTCATGAGGGCAAAGATTCTGTGCGACGCGTGGACTTCGAAACACCCGCCAAGGTAGAGGCCATGCGCGAGCGGCTGACAGGGATGCAGAAGACCTATCAGTTCAAGAATGTTGGCGATGTCGTGATGGACGAGGAGCATAGAAGCTACTCGGTAAGCTATACCGATGCGCAAGGTGCAGTAAGAACGATTGACTGGGCACTGGCTTCAGCTCCGGAGAGCCGGCAGATGCTGGCGAAACATGCACAGATTAAAGAGCAACTGGTTGCGCCGTTTTTTATCGAGTATGCCGCGAAGACCAAGGCTGAGGCGGCCGCAGAAGAAGCTGAGGAGATTGCTTCTGAAGAAGGCGTCGCGGAGACCGCCTCTGCTCCAGGAACGGTGGCAGAGATAAAGCCGAGCAAGAGAGCGAGCAAGGCGTCTCAAGATCCGGTGGAGAAGAAGACTGCACGCGATGTCTTCGAGTATGTCATCGAACAAGGCAAGAAGGAGTATCAGGTTCAGCGGTACAAGGGACTGGGTGAGATGACTGCGCCGCAACTGTGGGAGACGACGATGGATCCAGAGCGTCGCACGCTGTTGCAGGTGAAGCTTGAAGACATCGCGGCCTGTGAAGAAATCTTTACGACTCTGATGGGAGAGGATGTAGAGAGCCGACGGAAGTTCATCGAAGAAAATGCCCTGGACGTGAAGAACCTGGATATTTAGTTTTTGGAGAGAGAAGAGCGTCGAATCAGACTAAGCTCGAGCTCTGAAATTGTTTGCCTAGACTGCTGAGCTGATAGATGCCAGGTGGTTGCTACTTCGCGTAGTGCGCTATCTCGTGCGAGGTAGTCGGGTGAGAGCCTAAGCCGATCACCGCGTGCATCTGCCGTAATGCCGGTGCGTTCCAGTGTTTCTGCCAGCAACACCGCTGAAGGGTCTCTTATTGTAAGGAATCCACCGTGTAGGCCATCCGCGCCCTCCGCTGTGATCCCTGCATCGGCGAGAGATCGTTTGAGTTTATTGAGATGTTCGTGGCGCGGCCGTCAATGCGGCTCTTGTTGCTGTTCCAGGCAGACAGTGCAGCCACCGCAACCAACGCCAGGGTACCCAGACCCTGAACCAAGATTTGTGAGATCCATCCTGGATGCGTAAACAGTATCGCTTCGCCCAAAACTGCAAATAGGACGCTCGAGGAGAACACTCCAAGCGAGTGCTGGCCGAGAAGAACAAATGGCTCTGCCCAACGGGATCGAAGCCAATCGGCTGCTGCGGGGATGTAGCGCCACGCTAGCCATCCGAGCGAAACAATAGCCAGCAGCCTGAACGGATGCACCGTCGGCTTATCCACGTCGAAGTGAATCAGCAGGGCCGCCGGGAGGTGGTTATCAAGGTGCCGCGTATGCGACTCAAACAAGCTGAAAAGTGAAAACAAGGCCGCCAGCCAATCCCAGCCGCGCCAATAATTTTTGGCTTTCAGAATGTACGGCGAGGTCACTCCGAGCATGAATATGACCTGCCAGGCTAACGGATTGAAAAACCAGTTTTCTGTCCATGAGCCTAAATTCAGGTGGAACACACGGGCCGCCACGTACAACAAGATCGAACCAACCAATAACGAACGTGGCCAACGGATCAACGGAAGCGTTAGCGCGAGTATTACCAGCAAAACGATGTAGAGCGGAAGAATATCGAAAAATTTCGGCTCGGTACCCAACAGGGCGACGTTCATGATGCTGCGAAAGGGGTGGGCTCTGAAGCCATCCAGCGCGAGAAACTCCAAGAAGGAAGGTGGATTTAGCCAGGCGACCAGGATGCTGACTTCGGCGGCAAACAACATGAACATGATCAGATGCGTCCGATAGATGGCGACTATGCGGCGCGCGATTTTGAGCCACGCCGGTCGTAGACCATCGCGCACCACCGTCCGGTGATAGACAATGCCGGCCGAGATGCCAGACAGCAGAACGAACAACTCGGCAGCGTCGCAGAATCCATACTCTTTTAGCGTAATCGCTCGCAGCCAGCCATTAATAAAGTGATCAATGAGCATGCACCAGAGGGCAAAGCCACGGAAAAAGTCGACGCGAAGATCACGATTTTGGCGGATCAATGTCTGCACACACTCTTTCCCTAGGCCGGTAAACAATCGAATCAGCCCAATCAATGCATTGTTTCAGCGGGATACTGCTTCAGACTATGACACGGAAGAGCCACAATGCAGGAGTTTCTCAGCAAGAGGTACTGTGGTGAATAGCATCCGGTAGCTAATGCACCAATCTTGAATTGTGGTGAGTTGTGGTCGAGCGCTGTTTTTTATGCTCTGGAGGAGTACGAAGAGGGTAATACAGAGTTACCAAAGGCTCCTGGAAGACTTGGAATCGCGTATTACTCAATTAAATCAACTATTTACTTAGATTATGGCTTCGGCTTGCATCGCATGAGGGTCGACGCTTCGGCGGAGCGAGGCATGCTCTTTCCATTGTCCACTCCGCACAATCAGCGGAGCTGGCAGCAACAGCGTGAGCACAAACAGCAGGTGATCTGTGCCCTCGGAGATATGCCGGGCTCCTAACCGGAATGAAGGGTATCGCATTAGACCAAGCTCGAGCGCTGAAGTTGTTTGTCTAGACTGCTGCGCCGATAGATGCCAGGGTGGCCGCCACTTTGCGTAAGGCGTTATCTGGTGTGAGGTAGTCGGGTGAGAGTCTAAGCCGATTTCCGCGTGCATCTGTCGTAATGCCGGTGCGTTTCAGAGCTTCTGCCAGCGCCACGGCCGCAGGGTTTTCTATTGTGAGAAATCCACCGTGCTGGTCGTCCGCGCCCTCTGCTGCAATCCCGGCATCGGCGAGATATCGTTTGAGTTTGCTGAGACGGTCGAGGCAATAGGTGCGGATTCGGGCCACTCCCATCTGAAGAACTAACTGCTGACCAGCTCGGGCTTGATAGTAGGTCAGAATTGATGGGGTTGATTCGAGAAACGCATCTCCACCGTATGCGAAGCGTGGCGGATCGGGTCGATCGTAGAGAAAAGGTTTGTCTTTGGCGAACCAGCCAATGTCAACTGGTCTTAGACCGCTGGAGAGAGCGTCCGGAGAGAGATAGAGAAACGCCGCTCCAGGACCTCCGCGCAGATATTTGTAACTGCCACCGATCATAAAGTCAGCCTTCATGTCGGTGACGGACACTGGGAATACGCCGACGGCATGGTAAGCATCCACAAGGAGACGTGCGCCTGCCGCATGGCATTGATCGGCGAGAAGATCGAGATTCGGCACGACCCGCCCCGTCATAAACATTACCTGGGAGATGACGACGAGATCCGCGCCGTCGTGGACTTTCTGGATTAGTTGCGAAAGATCGATGGCGCCATCTGGTGCTTCACAGGAGACGAGCTGAAGGTTGATTCTTCCTACGGCTGCATACTGCTTCAGGATTACGTCAATTGAGTCGAACTCTCCAGTTGTGGAGACGACACGGGGAGTGCCTGGAAGGGCGTTGAGAACTGTTCGCAGCCCTTGTCCTGCTGAAGCCTTTGGGACAATACAGTCGGGCCTGGTAGCCCCTATAAGCTGAGCCAGCCGTGTGCGATGTGCATGCTCTTCTTCGAGCCAGGGGTCCCATGCATCCCCAAGCTTAGTTTGCCAGAGTTGAAAGCCTTTACGAAGATCCTCTTCCGTTTGATTGAGTGGGCGACCGAGCGAGTGATTCGCCAGATAGATACCGGGTGCCGCGAGCGTGTTGGAGAAGAGCGGGAAGACATGCAGGCGCAGAAGATCTTCAGTAAGCGCACCTGAGCCTATGGTGGCGAGAGCATCTACAAGACTCATTCCTGTGGGGCCTCGGTTCGCGAAGCCAGGAGTTCAGGGAAGAACGTTAGCTCCAGCGCCTGACGTAAGAAGCCTACTCCAGAGGAGCCGCCAGTGCCTTGCCGAAAACCGATAATGCGTTCGACAGTTTTCATGTGACGGAAGCGCCAGAGCTGAAAGTATTCTTCAACGTCTACCAGTTTTTCGCACATTTCGTAAGCCTCCCAATGCTGTTTTGGGTTGCGGTATATCTGTCGAAAGGCTTCTACGAGCGCCTCATTCCTGGTGTGGGGCTTAGACCAATCCCGGTCGCGGCACTCGTCGGGAATGCTATAGCCATGCCGAGAAAGGTATAGCAAGAATTCGTCATATAAGCTGGGAGATTCAAGAGTGCGCTTGAGGTCGTCATGGATCGTCTTATCGTGCGCGAAGACTTTGATATTGTCTGCGTTCTTATTGCCCAGTAAAAATTCGAGTTTGCGATATTGAAAGGATTGAAATCCTGATGCACTTCCAAGGACGGATCGAAATTCCATATACTCCGACGGTGTGAGAGTTTCGAGCACGGACCACTGTTCGAAGAGCTGCATCTGAATGAGCTTTACGCGTGACAGAGTTTTGAGGGTGGGTGGAAGTCTGTCCTGGCGTATGTGATCGATCGCAGCCGTAAGCTCGTGAATGACCAGCTTAATCCATAGCTCCGAAACCTGGTGTTGAACGATAAACAACATCTCGTCATGATGCGGCGGTTGGGATAGAGGTCGCTGTTGCGCAAGCAGGCCGTCAAGGGAGAGGTAGCCTGAGTAGCTTAGCCTGTCAGAGAAGTCGCTTACAATATTTGGCTCGACGGGTCGTTGATTGGTATTTGTCATCTTCACCTGCATTCGAAACTAACTTTCTCCCAAGATAAGTTTGCTCATCGAGCACGCACTGACGTAGTGATTGTCAACGCGACCTCATTCGACTGCACCACCTGATTGGTGTCGGCGTCCCGGCGATACACCCGCACGGTGTAGTGTCCTGGCAGGCTCAAGTTTACCAACTTCGACAGATGAGCGGTCTGCGTGACTGATCCGCCTGAAGGAATTTGATCTATCTTTTGAAGGTCTGACGGTTGTAGGCTTCCAGCGATATTTTCACCCATCAAGCGGCCTGTCGAATTTCTCACCAGTAAGATAAACGAGAACTCTGGATTGTCGGTTCCCGGTCTATGAGAGAACAGGATTGGATGATCTGAGATATTCGTCAACGTAATGAACACGCGTGCGTCCTCTCCAACCCTAAGCCCGCCAGTGGGAGCATTGATCGTGACCGCGAATGATCCCTGTGAGATGTTGTGAGCCGCAGAGGGAATCGAAGCTGGCACCGCCTCTGGCTTTTGGGGCTCTGTTGGTTGCACGGCCTTCGGAATGACCGGACTTGCTACCTGGAGTTCAGGTTGCGTTTTTAGTGTCGCAACCGCATTCGGAGTAGCTGCGGCAGCGATGGGGGGCGATACCACGTGCGAGTTCGACCTCAAACTCTGAGGTGTGATTGTTTTCCACGTTGGCGCAGATGGCATGGGCACAGGCGGCAGTTGAATATGCAGTTCTGCCGACTCGACTGATACGGAGGTCTTTGGCTGAGGCTTCACAGATTTCGACACCACTCTGTTCAGCATTTTATTGTTCAATTGAGTCAAGGCTTCGGGCACGACAGGGACAGCGCTATCGATTCGCGGGGCCGTTTTATCCGCTGCTATCGCCAGCTTTAGACCTATCATCTTCTTTTTTATCTCAGGATCCTCGTCGGTGAAGATTCTGAGGCTGATACGAAATATCTCCGATGGCCGCTCTAGATTGCCTGCGCTTGAAACCAGCCATGTTCCGTCGCTTGAGATCTGAAGTTCACTGAAGTTGGATTTAGTCTCCGGCACCAGCAGGGTTAAATGGCCGGTCGGCACGGCGACGTAGTGGATCGTATCTTCGTCTGCCACCGCGACGGAATAGATTTGATCTTCTTCGCGATCATCGGTTGAAAAAAAGATCGAGGCCGAATCGGCTGCCCAGGTAAATTCCTTGATTGAGCGTTCGAACTTCGGCAGGAGGGGAGTAGCCGTGCCCGTCTGGCGGTTTAAGAGCACCAGACGAGATTGGGCCCTGCTGTACTGCGCTCGCGCCTGCGAACGAAATGCCAGCCATTTACCATCTGGCGAGTAGGCTGGCGCTTCGTCATTTTCTGCCGACTTCGCAACCTGCTCCGGCCGCGCTGCGGCGTTATTCAGACTCAGTGTAAAAATTCCGTTGTTTGTAGTTGCTGCAGAAGCCCTGTTGGGGCTGGTGATAAAAGCAACTTCCTTCGAATCCGGAGCCCACGCATATCCGATTCGGTCGTCTGACGAAGTTGCAGGAACGTCCGCATCTCCAATGCTTTGGCGCGGCGTCAGGTCGCGTATCGCGTCGCCATTCGCGGCAAACACCACAAGCATGTGGCTGCGCTTCGGTCCGGTATCGTGATCTGGGCGCAGATACTGTAGATGGTCCAAAGACTGCGCGTTCGCTGGGATTACATCAGCAACGTCATCTTTGGCTTTATCGCATGCGTCTTCGGCTGCCCACGCCGCTTCATCACTGCACTCAGGATAGACCTGCGAAGTAAACAGTATCCGCTGCGAGTCCGGCGACCATACAGCCCTATCTGCGCCTGTGATCACATTTGTCAGGCGCTTCGGAGCACCGGGCTTGCCTGCCTTCTCGTCCCAGGGTGCAACGAAGATCTGCAAACGCGCCGTCTGCTCGTCGTTCGCGACAAACAGCAGCATCTTGCCATCCGGCGATAATCTACCTCCGAACTCTCCATCATTAGTAAACGTAATCTGCCGTTCATGCGGTTCAGACGCGATGGTGCCGGCTTTGTCTTCAAGCGGTACCGCCCAGAGATGGTTTATGACCACATTTCTATTAAGATCTATCTCTGGTGCTGAGAACACCACCCACTTGCCTGATGAAGAGATCTGCGGATCGCTCACCTGCTTCATCCGCGCCAAATCCTCAAATTTCATCGGCCGTTTCGCCGCTGCCGCCTCCGGTACTACTCCTACTTGGCTACTACCCCAAGCCGGAAGGATGGCTATCATTACGGTCAGCAGCGCTACGCGAATTACTCGATCACTCATCAGGTCAAGCTACCCTTCGCGCTGTGTGGTTCGATCCTACAAACGGATTACGACGCCCTGGAAAAGCCAGATGTACGCAGTGCCTGAATTTAGTAGAAAGTTAGCCGAACTCCCGCATATGACATGGGACGGCGAACTGAAGTGTCACCGCGTGCAGGACGATCGTGTTTCTTGAACTGGATCACTGCGAGACAGGATCCGGTCCCGGCAACGGTAAATTGTCTGTAGACGCCGTCTGCTGAAGGAAGCGATACCCATCCCGAGTTCGGAGGTGATACTTTTGCAGGTTTTTGCCAACGAGCTTTACCGTTATCGTGCGCCATCCCCGGTTTGGATTGGGTTGCGGATAGTAGCTGAGAGTGTAGAGATGAGCCAGGTCATCCCTGATGGAGGCAAACGCCTGCTTCTCGTCTCTCCAACTCTTCGAGAAATAGGCTTTGCCGCCTGTGACCTTGCTCATTCGCTCAAAGACGGCGGTAGAGATTGGTTCATCTTCGGCTTGCTGAGTGCTGATCATGTAGATGATTGTGCCAGTGGATTGAGCCAGCTCTGCTACGTCCTCCGGGGGCACCAAACTTGCATTGTCGGGGCCATTAGAAAAGACAACGATGGCTTTTTTCCCGGTCAAACGAGCGGCATCCTTTACTGTGAGCAACAGGGAGTTGTAGAGTGCAGCGTCATCCCCCGCAACCGTACTGCGCACGCCACGCAAGGCTTGTGATCGATCGGACGTAAGCCCAGATACGCGAGAAAGATCCCGGCTATAGGAGTAGAGAGCTACCTTGCTCACGCCCTCGAGAGACCGGATGAAATCTGCGATGGAGTCTTGGGCGAATACGAATCCCCGGTACATGTAATTGCTCGTGTCAAAGAGAATAAAAACGTTAGCACCCGCCGACCATAGGTCTGGAGTCTTCCCCTGATCCCCGGCAGAGGATTTCTGTACTATGGTTATCGCACCTTTTCCAGTGTCCTGTGAAGGGTGATTGCCCGACGGAGAAGCGTCAATCAGTCTGCGAGGTGGTTCGTTTCCTTCCTCGAAGGTCGCAGTTTTTTCTGAGATTTTATCCTCGGTTATAGAGAAGTCTTCTGGGCTGAGACCGCTGACATAATTTCCCTTTCCGTCAGTTACGGCGACGTTCAACTGTACAAGGACGACGCTTACTCGAATGCGCGACGTATCATTCTGGGCAGCACCGGAGCCGTCGCCATAGAGAGGAAATAATAGCAACCAGAGAAGTAGAAGATGTCGCTTCACCATAAGCTTCCTAATATGTATTGGCATCATTTCTCATCTTCTCCGATGCAGTAGCAGTAGTGTTAACCCCTGAGACCCCGGCAGTTTTGCTCTGTCGAAACTCATCTCCTGTTTCTTGAATAGCACGAAGGATTGCGGGCCAATCGTCAGGCTCCGTCGCAAAGATTTTGGTGATCGCACGCCGACTCAGCTCTGGAACAAGGCTGTTTAGCGCCACAGGGGAGTAACCCATCTCGTCTGCGAGGCGAGCCCAATATAAGTTGCTGGACTCCCATGATTCTCCAAACAGGCGGCTGGAATAAGAGCCAAAGAACGGAAAGGGTTTTACATTCAGCAACTGGCAAGCGTTGGTTCGGGCCATCGTCGGATGGGGCACACCGAAATCTCTCGAGAGGTGCTCCCAGCTTACCTCGGCTGGATATCGCCGTTGCAGCTCCTGAAGTTGTTGACCTGCCGGTCCCCAGGAGCTATTTTCTTCGGGAAACCTGCTATGGTACTCGGCAGCAATGTAGGCGGTCTCGGCTGGCGTCATTCGCGGAAGCATTACAGCTACATCTTCCGCACGGAACAGTGACTGTTGAACTCGTTCTAGTCGTTGCGATGTCAAACGATCAGAGAGGATGGCGATAACTTTCTCCCTGATTTGGGCGTTGCCTGCAGAGGCCGTCAACAACTCTTCTCCAGCCTTTTGGTAAAGAGTGGCAGCATGAAGTTCGACTGGGGTCACGCTCCACCAACGCGGAAGTGTTGCGCCGACTAAAAGTTCCGGTACTAGATCTTTCCAAATGAGTGCTTGTACATTTTCTGGAGAGAGAAAGTCCTGCTCCGTCGTTGCCAAGGCATACGACAGGTCGACTAGAGATCCGACGAGATACGCTCCGCCGCCGGCAGGCGATCCAGCACCTAACAATATGGGAGCACTCCAGAGTCGATCGGGGCTCTGTATCGAAACCCCCAGAAAGTCGTGGGAGCGGACGAAGAGCGGATTATGGTGAAGCATTTGAGCTCCGGGGGGTTCATAGTACGCGTAGTTCAAACCGACCAGAGTATCCCTCAAAAAAGGCATGAGCTGGCCACGAGCAGTTTCGAGCTGCGCGTGCGAACCTGGCTCTTTAATGACCTTCGTCAAATCCGTGCGGACTTGCAGCTCTGCGTGATGGGCGGTGTAGTTTGGAGGCGCCCAACTGATTTTTTCGCTGTTGGTGAAGATCGGGCGTGGCAGGTCAAATTCCCGGAGCTCTGCTGCAAGTGGAAGAAGGGCATCGCTTTTGCCTTTGCCCTGTGCCATCTCTTTCAGGCCTTCGCTAAGGGCGAATAATGTATCAAGAGAGACCAGCCGCTGGTCATCCAAGACCGAATTGATCCTCGCGCCTAATGCGGTGTGCTCGCGTAGTCCGTCCGGGGTTGCTTGACGCGGGCCTGCAAGCAATTCGACGAGTTCTCCTTGAGAGGAGTCCGCCTTCATGCCTGCCGCAAGCAGAAGTTCCTGCAGGGATTTTTGAGTGCTGTCGAAGAGTTGAGTTGAGGAAGAGATCGCGGTGAATGGTTCGATCACTTTTTGCCAAGATGTGTTCAGCTCGGGCTCTGGAATTTGGCCTTGGCGGGCAAGAATTTGCCAGAGTCCGACGGTCGCCTGAAATGCTCCCAGGGCATTCCCACGCAGTGTAGGATTTGAAATTCTGTCGATCGCCTCCGTCGATTTCATGAAGCTGGAGATGCCGGCGTCGTTCAGATCCGGAAACTCAGCGAACACGAGGTACCAGTTGTTCAGTTCTGAAAACCGATCGGCCATTTGATGTACTGTCTCGGCGGATAGGCGGTTACCCGGTTGCCGTCCACGATTTAATTCACTCAAAGTGAGATAGATCTGGAGCGGCCCGTTATCACTGTCTATTGAGGAAAGTGCCGTCATCGTTTCGAGCAACTGCTCCGGACGATCCCAACTCCGAGCTCGCTTAACCCAGCTACGAACAGTCTTAGATTCTGACTTTTGGAGAAGAATCTCCTTCCAAACCTCAAGATTTCCCGGCACGTGTGGATCGCCGTTAGACTCCCATTGAATGCGCGTAAACAGCACTAACAGATCGGGAGCTTTTGGGAATACTCCCCTCACCGCATTGGTGCCAGCAGCACCCTTCCGAAAGACGTCGTAGAGTTGCTTTAGCCGCGGAGTTTCTGTGAGGTGTACCTGCTGCGTCCGGCTGACACGGGACAAAGCATCGAAGTAGGCAGCAAGCCAGCCGTTATCCTTTGCCAGCAGATTGGTGACGAACTCCCCCGACTTCTCTGGACTTGTGCCGACCAGTTCCTTCCAATCCGCTTCTACACTCTCTCCTCCTGGGACGGCTACGCGTCCTGAGCGGATGCATATCTGGCTCCCATAAAAATCCAGGATGCTTCCAAGCGGGAGCAGTTTTCTAAGGCCCGGGGAGTTCCGCAAAGCGAGACTGGTCTCGTCGTCTGTTTTGGCCAGTGCCCAATACAAACGGGCTACGGAAGGGTCGCCGAGCACCGCGTCTAACAGACTCCCCGAGCTTGCCTTCGGATTTTGGCTTAGACCCATCCAATCGCTTTCGTGGAATAGGGCTGGAACTCGAGACACTGGATATGGATACGTGAAAGGAGCGCCTTTCTGGAGAGCTTCTTCCAGCTCGACGAGAGGAAAGCCCGAATCGATCGTAAGAAAAGCTCTCTCCGGGTTTGCCGTCTCCAACGTGAAGTTTTTCTGACCGCACCCTTCCCGAAGACGATAACCGAGGATATGAACGAGGGTACCGGCGTCGTCACAGCCGGTGACACGGATCGTGCTGCTCGCTCCTGCCAGAATTTGAAGTTCTCTCGCCTGATTCACATAACGATCGATCAAGATAAGGAATTCGGTCGGACTGCTCTGTTGATAGCCACGAAGATAGACATTTCGGGCTAGCAGAGCCAGCACATCGTCTTTGGAGGCCTTCTGACTAATACCAGCCATGCGGAGAAAAGATCGAAGAGGGCCGGGGATGATGACCGTGTCTCTTTGAATAGTTGGCGTCTTTATAGCGAGCGCCTGGGTGTCAGCCGGAGCCGATGAAGAAACTGCCCAGATCGTGCTGCAGGGGTGGATCAGGCTATAGATGCAAAGACATAGCCATCCTGCCAGGGAAATGGGCGATAGGTGAAACGGAGATTTCATCGCTGGACACCTTCTAAGAAGCGGAAGACTTGTGGTGCCGATGACAACGAACGTAAACCCAATCAAAGAGCGATATTGACGTGAATGTAAGACTAAGAACGGGGAACTTACCACTAAATCGTGTCTATTCGCAAATCTGCGGGTAGGCAGGTTTGCCTATCCATTTATGCATCAATACTTTAATCAAAAAGATTGACGGCTCGTGCAGTGTTTGGAGGGTACTGTACTACCTCTGAACCGCAATTTACCAGAGTGGAGACATAAATTTTACAATTTTGGCCTTTGGAAGGGATTCAGCTACGCGGAATCTCTCTCACGCCTTCGTCATTGTGTTCTTCTGGCGGCTCTCATGGCGCATCATTGATGCGGTATTACCCCTAGCCGACCTCGATCAGTCGGCTAGTCGCTTATGGATGTTGTCAACGGCTTTTCAAGTTTGACCGTAATCTTCTGCTGAGTGTCTTGTGAGGAGTCGCCCAACGTCAGATCGTATGCTCCTGCATCTGCCCTCCAGCTTGAAGACTTGACGTCAAAGTAACTGAAGCTGCGAGGGTCGAGGGTAAACGAGACGTGTCCTGTCTCGCCGGGTTGCAGAACGACTCGTTCAAACCCCTTCAATTCTTTTGACGGGCGCTCTATCGTGGCTGAAGCCTGACCGACATAAAGCTGGGCTACAGTTGCGCCTGTACGATTTCCGGTATTTGTGACATCGCACGTTACTGTGAGGTGACCATCGACCGAAGGAGTGCTTTTTAGCTTACTGAAAGAAAATGTCGTGTAGGAGAGCCCAAATCCAAACGGATACTGCGGCTCTACATGATTATGCTCATAGCCGCGATAACCTACAAAGATACCCTCTCGATAGACGATTTTGTTGGTGCCGGCATCCGGATAATAGTTGCGGTAGCTGGGATTATCCGTGATCTTCTTTTCCCAACTGATGGGCAAATGACCCGAAGGATTATCTTCGCCGAAAAGGAGGCGAGCCGCTGCGGTGCCACCCTCCTCCCCTGCATACCAGGTCTCAAAGATTCCCTGAACCTTATCTTTCCAGTTTGAAATATCGACGCTGCCGCCAGAGGTGATGAAGACGATTGTCTTTTTGCCGAGGGCGGTGATTTGCTGGATCAGCTGCTCCTGGCCGACGGGAAGCTCGAAGGTGCGGTCGCCGCCTTCTGACTCGGAGGATGCGTTGAATCCTACCGCAAGGATGACCGTGTCGGCGTGCGAAGCCATCTCAAGAGCATCGTTCTCGACGATGGTTTTGAGAGGAGCAATGCCGACTCGCATGCCGGAGACGGAACCGAGTTGCTGGGAGAGTTGCTCTAAAACCACCTTGTGCGGAGCCTGGGTGAGGTCCAAAGTTGTTTGATTGAGGATGTATTTGGGAACTATGGAACTGTCAAAGACAATCGCGTCGTCCACTAGAAGCCGATATTTCCCATCGGTCTGGACAAAGATTGCGAACTTGCCGGCTTCGGTGGGGGTGTAATAACCCGTCCAGCGGCTGCTGGTGGTGGTGCGGACGTAGGGAGATGCGCTCCTATGGGAGGTAAGCGCATTGAGTTCTTGTTCTTCTGGTTCGCGGCGAGTGGAGCCAGCGGTCAGCATGGCTGTCTCGGTGACTGTGCCTGTGAGATCTCCTTCTAGGTTTGCCTTCGCGAAGGTTGTGTGAGTGACTCCTGGTGCTGTGCCTTGCGGATCGGTTGTGAAGTGAGTCAAACGTGACATCTGATTGACGCTACGCAGACCGCGAGCGTAGAGAACTTTTGTCTGCGGGCCGGCGAAGTTGCTGATGCCCACAAGGAGATTCGTATTGGCGAAGCTGACTACTTCGCCGCTGCCGCCGCCGGTAGTGACAGTCTGGGTTGCCGTCGGTCCGATGACCGCGATCGTCTTAAGTGCAGTTTTGTTAAGAGGAAGTGCGTTGTTGTCATTCTTGAGCAGGACTGCCCCTTCGAGCGCTGCCTGCAAAGACGCCGTGCGCCCGTCGAGGTTATAGCGCGGGATACTGGTGTCCATCTGTGGTCGGTCGAGCCAACCGAAGTCGACTGCTACGCGGAGGATTCGGCGCACCTTCTCATCGATCTCGGCCTGAGTAATGGTGCCATCTTTCAGTAGGGGGAGTATTTTTTCTTTGGAGAAGTAGACGCCAAAGGGCATTTCGAGATCAAGGCCGCCTTTGACGGTTGCTGCGGTGTCGTAGGTTGAAACCCAATCCGACATAATGATCCCTGGAAAATGCCACTGATCTTTTGCGACGGTGATGTTTAGACGCCCATTCTGCGTCATGTGCTCGCCGTTGGTAATGTTGTAGGAGTCCATGATCGCGCCTACCTTGGCAGTCTTCACGGCAGCTTCAAAGACGGGCATATAGATCTCACGAAGCGTTCGTTCATCGATGATCGAGTCTGAATCGTGACGAAGATACTCGGAGTTGTTACCCAGGTAGTGCTTGACCGTCGCCGAAACTCCTTCCTGCTGGACGCCTCGTATGTAACCGACAGCGATCGCGCTTGCCAGAAAAGGATCCTCCCCGAAGTATTCGAAGTTACGACCATTCATGGGCGCACGATAGATGTTGACGCCTGGGCCGAGGATAAAAGCCGCGCCGCGAGAGCGTGAATCGCGGCCCAGTTGCTGGCCAATGCTAAGAGCGAGCGCTCTGTCCCACGAAGCCGCGAGACCAATGCCTGCTGCATATGCAATAGTCGGTGCAGGGATGTGTGCGCCCACAGGGCCGTCCGCCATTTGGAAGTAGGGGATATTCAGTCGCGAAATGGAATGGGTCCGAAACGGCGTGTCTCCACCGATGAGATCAATTTTTTCCTCGAGCGTCATCTTGCCGAGGAGATCATCGACACGCTTGTCGACAGCTTGCGGGTTGTTACCAACGAACTGTGCGGAACTGAAAAGACTCGTCAAAAAGAGAGCGCCAACTCCGATGACGCTGGAGGTGAAGAGGGAACGGTAGCGCATAAACATTTCGAAGGCTCCAGCCTGAATGAATGGGATTCCCGTAAAGCTTTTCTATTTCACAGGAAGGAAATGACTGATTTATTTCCCCGGAGAAGTATATCTATAGATCCTTCGCTAAGTGTTCCACTGCCACCTATCACGCATCAACAGTTTTCGCGTTGCACCTTGACCCATCGATGCCTCTGTGGAGTCTCCGAAAATCTAAGTTCTCGCTAGAAGACGAGCTTGAGCGCGAGTTGGATCTGACGGCTGGTAGAAGCTGCGGTGACGACACCAGCGGTGGGGCTTTGAACAGCGGCTGTGGTCTGATTAGCGGGTGTGCCCTGAGTGGGTCCGCTTGTGTAAACGACTTCATTGGGCGTTTGCAGGTTGGTATGGTTGAGAACGTTGAAGAACTCGGCGCGAAACTGGAGTCTGGTCCCCTCAGTCAGCACAGTAGACTTAAGGAGTGAGAGATCCCAGTCTGCATAACCTGGGCCGGTAAGAGTATCGCGGCCAAGGTTCCCGATGGTGCCGTATGCTGGCGCGGTGAAAGCGGCAGGAGAGAAGAATTGCGCAACGCGAGCAGAGGTGCTGCCGCTAGCGTAAAGCCTCCCATGGAAGTCGGGATTTATATTGGGTCGGACGGGGTTTCGGGTGTCACCTGAGCCGGTAGGGTTATAGCCGAGTTGGGGGCTAAAGGGAAATCCGGTCTGGAGTGTTGCGATGGTGCTGAAACTCCAGCCAGATACCGCGTGGTTGATCAACGGCGACACGCTGGATAAGAGAGAGTGACCACGACCAACGGGTAGCTCGTATGTGGCGTTGAAAGCAGCGAGATGGCGAATATCGGTTGCTGCGGGGCCGTAGTCCAACGAAGGATTTGCTGGATAGGAGACAAACGCGGGAGTGTTGGCCGAGACGCTTGTATTCCAGGCAGAACCGTCGTCGAGATTCTTGGCGAAGGTGTAGTTGGCTCGAAGTTGTAAACCGTGTGTCAGGTTGCGGCGAAGATCAACCTCAAGGGCGTTGTAGTTGCTGGAGCCGCCGGAGGTCCATGATGTAGTGTTGGCTACCAGAGGGTTCGCTTTGACGGTCGTAGGGTAGTAGATCGTTCCGGTCGAAGTGCCTACGGGGCAGCTTGAGCTCGGAGAGCAGATGATAGATCCAGGTTCGTTTTGATCCTCCGAGAGGATCTGGTGATAGCCGTGAGAGCCTACATAGCCAACAGTGATTGAGGTCGTTTGATCGAGCTGCTGTTCGATGCTGAGTGCATAAGAGACAACGCTCGGAGTCGAGATATCGGGTTGGACGTTTGAGGGAGAGATGAGCCCTGCTGGCCCGCCGATCGGGCTTGCAATAGGCACGTTGGAGTAGGAGAGCGTTGTGTTGTACGGCGCGGCCTGGTCGAGGCGATAGTCGAGATTGTCGAGAAGAGAGTGATGAAGGCCAACGCTGGAGCGAAGCGAGGTTTTGCCATTGCCGAAGACGTTCCATGCGACGCCGACGCGTGGTTCGGGGAGAATCTTCGCGCGGTTATTCGACAGGGCGGAGGTTCCTGTCGTTGGAGTGGTATTAATGATGCCGTTCGTGAAGCCATATCGCGAGGCACGACCGTGGGCTTCATTCCAGCCATTGGTGGATTCGAAGCGAATCCCGCCGCGAATCTCGAACGTTGGCGTAAGTTGCCAGGTATCTTCAAGGTAAGCGGCACTCATAAAGCTCCGCCAATTGAGCGGCGTGGGGTTTGGCACGACGGTGAAGGTCTTGACAGTTCCTTGCAGAAAGGTAGTGAGCGAAGCGAAGGAGGCTTGGCCGTACTGGTTCTGGGCGAGATTATCGTTCGACTGAAGCGACTGAAGCCACACACCGGCTTCAATCTGGTGGTGCGAGCGGGAATAGAAGACGTGGTCGTCGAAGGTGTAGAGGTTGCGCGTTGTGGCATTATTCGATCCAACGTTGGCGCCGGCGCCAGTGATCTGCGACGAGCCATTTGAGGCTGTAGAACCCGCGATCACGATAGCGCCAGTCGGTTTGCCCGCGAGGAAGCCGGGAGTTTCAGCCTGGATTGAAGAGGGAATATTGCCGAGGAAGAAAAAACTGGCGCGGGAGTAACCAACGCGGGCCGTGTTTAACAGGTGAACGGAGAAGACGTGTTGCTCCTGGATGCTGACGACTTGTTCGCGAAGCGACTCGTTGATGAGCGAGAAGGGGTTTTGCGTGGGCGTGTTGGCCGCGGAATCATCCCCAGTGTAGACGGCAAAGAGGAGGTCGCGCGAGGTGAGATTGGCGTCAAAACGCGCGGTGCCGAAGTCCTCGCGGATGTGTTGGGTGGGACTGGAGAAGGCTTCACCAATTCCGGTCGGGTTGCCTTTGGCGTCGAGGAGCTCTGGGCCGTTTTGTGCCGGCCAGAGGTCAAGTAAAGGTCTAACTCCGTTCGCGACGCCGTAGTTTTTGCGAGGTCCGCCAGGATTAGCCGGATCGGGAAGCAGACCTTGTCGAGCTTGACTGTCAGGGACGAGCGTAACATCAGTGATTCCGAGGTTCTGTCGATAGCCTTCGTAGTTGCCAAAGAGAAAGAGTCGATTGGTGCGAATTGGGCCGCCGAGAGAGGCACCATAGTTATTGCGCTGAAAGTTCGGGATATGGGCCTGGTCGAAGTAATTGCGTGCATCGAAGAAAGAGTTACGAAGAAACTCGTACGCCGAGC
The DNA here is from genome assembly GCF_013410875.1 of Tunturiibacter empetritectus. Lineage (GTDB taxonomy): Bacteria > Acidobacteriota > Terriglobia > Terriglobales > Acidobacteriaceae > Edaphobacter > Edaphobacter empetritectus. The sequence goes on from NZ_JACCCU010000001.1 coordinate 137,230, forward strand.
CGTGGACGTTATTAGTACCCGAGGCCGTGACGATGGAGATCTGGGCTCCCTGACGTTTTCCATAACTTGCCGAGTACGTGTCACTGACGACATTGAACTCGCGTACCGCATCGACCCCGAGGAGCTGACCGCTGGTGCCGCCTGGGGTGACATTGATCAGCGATGCGCCGGTGTATTCGATGCCATTGAGCAGGTAGAGATTGTCCTGCGGGCGTCGACCAGAGATCGCAAACATACTGCCCACGGAGGAGTTGGAGGTTCCAACCGATCCGCTGCGCTGCGCTGTGTAGTTCACTGCCGCGGGATTCAGCGTGATGAGTTGATCGTAAGAGCGGCCATTGAGCGGGAGGTCTTTGACTTGACGCTCGTTGACGAGGCCAGAGATCTGCTGGGTGGAAAGATTGACAGACGATGGCACATCCGTAACGGTGATCTCTTCTGTGATATTACCCGGATGCAGCGTGAGATCGATGCGCGTGGCTTGACCTACAGTGAGAGAGATCCCAGCGCGTGTCTGCGGAGCGAAGCCCTCGCGCACGACCGAAATCGAGTAAACACCAACCGGAATCGAGGGTGCCGCGTATGCTCCGGCTGCATCGGAGATGAGGTGGCGCTCCCCGCCTGTCTCTTGATTGCGAATTGTGACCTGGGCACCGGGAACGACTGCTCCGGCGGGATCGGTGACAATACCGCTGATCGTCCCACCTACGATCTGGGCACTGGAAACGGTTGCAAGTAGAAATGGGGCTATGAGAAAAATTGATCGACGGAACATCGAAGATATCTCCAAGTGCCTTCAACGGGACACGTATGTAGGTGGGGGATGGCTTTATAAAGTTTCGAGAGACGGAAAGGCTAGCGTCAACAACAGGTTGGCATCGTTTCCAGAGAGGAAACTATGATGCTGGTCTGCCGGAACTGCCTTGAAATTCTTGAGTACATTGAATCCCTGAATGAACGATGACCCGCTCTGATACTGGTCGACGTGAGTTCTGCTTTAGAGGAGACTAGTTTCGCGACGGCGAGAGGCGCAGACCTGCTTCACAACAACGACAGCCAGTAACGGCATAGTGGAAGGTCAGAGCCATAAACCGAATAGTAGCACAGAGTTTTTTATTCAACCGGATCGCAGTCTCGCTTTGAGTGAGCAAGACTCTTACGGTCTTCCGCCTTAAGTCAGGTAGCCGGAAAGCACCTTTGTTTATCAACTTAGGGCCGCGGTCTTTATTGGATGACCCGAACCGACTGATCAAGATTTGCCTCAGCCTCTGCGCTTTGCTACTCTGAAAAGAGAAATGCGCATCTCATGCCAGCTCCGTTGTTGTTGTCCTTTCAACGTCGAGCAGGCATGTCAACTCACGCGCTAGTCTTCCCACTCGAAAAACTGTTTCTCAGATTCTTTCTCCGAGCTTGCGCTTGGGCAAGTTGCATTCGAAACTCCCTCTGGAGTCCGTCATGGTATTGGCCGCACCGGCACTTACGCATCTACAGCTTCTCGAAGCCGAGAGCATTCATATCCTTCGCGAGGTCGCGTCCGAGTTTGAACGCCCCGTCATGCTCTACTCCATCGGGAAAGACTCGTCTGTGATGTTGCGGCTTGCACAAAAAGCCTTCTTTCCCGCTCCAATTCCGTTCCCGCTTCTTCATATCGATACGGGGTTTAAATTCCGCGAGATGATCGAGTTTCGTGATCGCATGGCAGCTGAAGTTGGAGCTGAACTTCTTGTCTGGCGTAACGAGACTGCCATTGCTTCGGGCACGAATCCGATCGCGCTCGACACCAAGCGGTGCTGTGGCCTTCTCAAAACACAGGCGTTGCTCGACGGCCTGAATCATTATGGCTTCGATGCCGCGTTTGGTGGTGCCCGTCGCGATGAAGAGAAGTCTCGCGCCAAGGAACGGATTTATTCTTTTCGCGATAAAGCTGGCCAATGGGACCCGAAGGCTCAGCGTCCTGAGCTCTGGAATCTCTATAACTCGCGGATTCACCCGGGGGAGTCCATCCGTGTCTTTCCGCTCTCGAACTGGACTGAGATGGACGTCTGGCAGTACATCCTGCAGGAAGACATTCCCATCGTGGATCTTTACTTCGCCAGAGAGCGGCCGATGTATGTTCGCGGAGATGTGCTTCTTCCGATTGAACAGAGCTTTGTTGCGCGGCGTGGGGAACAACCGCAGATGGTGCTCTCCAGGCTACGTTCCCTTGGGTGCAGTCCGTGCACCGGAGCAATCCGCTCGGACGCCGACACGCTGCCCAAGATTATCGAAGAGCTACTTTCTTTCCGCTCGTCGGAGCGCGCGCATCGTGTTATCGACCACGATCAGGAAGGGTCAATGGAACTTAAGAAGCGCGAGGGTTATTTCTAATGCCTATCAGCGAATCCATTCTGAAGTTTGATGTGGAGGCACAGTTTGAAGAAGACTCAACGTTTTCTCTCTCCAATTTTCTTGCGAATGAGCATGCCCGCGATCTGCTTCGCTTTGCCACAGCCGGTTCGGTCGATGATGGGAAGTCGACACTTATCGGTCGATTACTCTATGACACGCAAAGTGTCTACGAAGATCAGGTCCGTTCGATTGCAGGCAAGGGCACTACGGGCGCGGATGGTGTCGATCTTGCTCTTCTAACAGACGGGCTCCGTGCCGAGCGCGAGCAGGGGATAACCATCGATGTCGCCTATCGTTATTTTTCCACTGCCAACCGCAAATTCATCATCGCTGACACACCAGGTCACGAGCAGTACACGCGCAATATGGCCACCGGCGCTTCAACTGCTTCGCTTGCCATCGTTCTTGTCGATGCGCGAAAGAGTGTGCTCATTCAGTCTCGACGTCACGCCTACATCGCCGCGCTTCTGGGTGTTCGGCACATCGTCGTGGCAGTCAACAAGATGGATCTTGTGAGCTACGAGAGGCAAGTGTTCGACGCAATTCGCGCGGACTTCACTGTTTTTTTTGACGAACTTGGCGATATCCGTCCGCCGCACCTCTACTTTGTTCCAGTCAGCGCGCTGACCGGCGATAATGTCGTTCGCCCAACCGTCGCCATGCCTTGGTACGAAGGACCTTCGCTGTTCAAACTGCTTGAATCAGTCCCAGCAGTAGAGGCGGGAGTTTCGCATCCTTTTCGTTTCGTGGTCCAGCGTGTCCTTCGCCCTCACCAGGACTTTCGTGGATTTTCCGGACAGATTGCGGCAGGCACAATCAGCCCTGGGGACACCGTCATGGTGCTGCCCTCCCGCCGAATCACCTGCGTGCGCAGCATCGTTACTTTCGACGGCGATCTTGAACAGGCACAAACTCCTCAATCTATAACTCTTACTCTTACTGACGAACTGGACATTAGTAGAGGAGACTTGATCGTCGCTCCTGAATCTCCGGCGGTTACGACACAGAACTTCACAGCTTCCCTTGTCTGGATGGACGAGAAGCCTCTTGACCTCGCACGGCGCTACTTACTGAAGCACACCAGCAGGATCGTTCAGGTTCAGATCGCGGATATTCGACACCGCCTTGACGTAGAGACCCTGGGACGGAACGCCGCCGAAACGCTGAGATTCAACGATATCGGCCTGGTAGAGATTGAATCTGTTCTGCCGCTCTTTGTTGACAACTACTCCACCAACCGCACTACAGGAAGCTTCGTTTTAATTGATCCTCTAACTAATTTGACTGTCGCTGCAGGGATGATCCGTTTTGTCGGCGCTGAAACGATCACCAAAAAGACAAACGTAGTGACAGAGGCTGACCGACGCGAGCGTTGGGGCCATTCTGGAGCGCACATTCATCTCTTCGGTCCAGCTGACTTCGCCGACACGGCGGAAAGGGTCCTCTTTCTTCGGGGTGCGTTCATCGTTCGCCCCGAGTTTCCCTCTGAGGAATCCATCGCCGCGCTTACCACTGCAGGAGCCCTCGTCTTGACTCACGATACGTCTGAGGAAACGGCAGTTCGTTTTGGTGCAAGGCAGACCGCTCTGTCCGGCGTTGATGATCTCCTTCGTTTCCTCAAGGCTCAAGCCATCATTACTGGAGGAAACCGATAATGACTACGCTCCAGTCGCCCATGCTTGATGCGAAACTCGCGCACGTTCGCGAACTTCTCGTTCGAGAGTTGCCAGAAACACCTATTGAAGGTGATGCCTGCCTCACCTGCAGCTTCCAAGCCGAGGATGTTCTCCTCCTCTATCTCGCTCGAGAACTGTGGTCGGCTATACCAGTTCTCTTTCTGGACACGGGCTATCACTTTCCGGAGACATACGCCTACCGCGACCGGATTGCAGCCGACTGGAAACTGAACCTTACGAATCTTCTTCCAGCCCGAACAGTGACGGAACAGGAGCTTGAGCATGGACTGCTCCACCAGACCGCACCAGACCGCTGTTGTGCCTTACGCAAAGTCGAGCCGCTTTTCTCTGCGGTCGGCAGCTACAGAATCTGGCTTACCGGTCTCCGTCGGGAACAGGCACGTAGCCGCACTTCACTTGAAGAGATTGCGGACTTCACACTGCCGAGCGGCATCATTGTTCGCAAGCTCAGCCCCTTCGCCGACTGGACGGCGCGGGACATCTGGCAGGCATGTGTTTCCTACGATATTCCGCTCCTGCCCCTCTACGATGTCGGCTATACCAGCATCGGCTGTAAGCCTTGCACCTCAATTCCTACAGATCCCAATGACCCACGCTCTGGTCGGTGGGCTGGCCGCAAGGTCGAGTGCGGCATTCACATTCAGGCCGCTCCAAACCGGTGATCGGCGTCAATACGATCGCCGAAAGGAAGACTCATGGAATACGCTATCGGGTTTACTATCGCCGTGTTCATCGCTCTAACCGGCGTCGGCGCCGGCACGATCACAACACCGCTGCTCATCTTGTTTCTTGGAGTTCCTGCGCCAATGGCTGTGGCCACCGGACTCATGTTCTCCGCCGTTGTCAAACTTGTTCTGGTGCCATCGCAGATCGCTCGCAGGCAGATTTCATGGCGTGTCCTCGGTCTTATGCTCGTCGGCGGGTTGCCTGGGGTGCTCATTGGCTCTCTCGCGCTACGTCATCTTGACGTCCACGGCCCGCAACTTCTGCTTAACGGCCTTCTGGGCGGCATATTGGTTCTAACGGCACTCTGGCAGATTTTTTTCTCCTTTCGTCCAGCGCGAACCGAAGTACTACCGAAGGATCGTAGTCGTCTGCTCCCTTTTCTAATGCTGCCCCTCGGGGTTGAGGTGGGATTCTCTTCTGCCGGAGCTGGAGCGTTGGGTACTGCGGCGCTGCTCAGCTTGACCTCTCTCGCACCGGCGCAGGTAGTTGGAACCGATATTGTCTTTGGCTTTCTTCTCTCGCTGATCGGTAGTGGAGCCCATGGCTTCTTTCATGGGACCGACTCAAGTCTTCTTCGGCACTTGATCCTCGGAGGACTTGCGGGCGTTGCTCTAGGAACAGCTACCGTGCGCTGGATACCCAAGAGACCTCTACGATTCGCTCTTTGGGTCTGGCTTCTGATCATCGGGTCACAGTTCGTCTACACTAACGCTTTCGCCGCATCGCATCACTAAAGCTCGCACTGGCCGCATTTTTGATTGGTTTAGTCTCGGTCCGCGCAATGCGATTTGTAGATGCCAGTTCGCTGGCATACCGGATGCTACCATCCGGCTATGCCTATGGATGAGACGGTGTTGGTGCAGGCTCGAGGGCTGACAAAGGAGTTCGTAAAAGGACGCCGAGTGGTGGACGACGTTTCGTTCTCCATTCGGACGGGAGAGACGTTAGGATTGGTCGGCGAATCCGGATCAGGAAAAAGCACTGTTGCACGCCTTTTGCTGAGATTGGAAGAACCTTCTCTTGGCCAAGTTAGATACAAAGAGCTGGACCTCCTATCCATGACTTCCCAGGAGATGCGAGGCATACGACGACAGATGCAGATCGTATTTCAAGACCCCTACGCGGCGTTGAATCCGCGGATGCGAGTGAAGCAGATTCTGACCGAGCCATTTGAAATTAACCGTGAGAAACCACCTGCGGGGCTGGCCTCGCGGCTGAGCGAGATGTTGCGGACGGTTGGCTTGGATGAGTCGGCGCTGGAGCGGTTTCCTCATGAGTTCAGCGGTGGGCAACGACAGAGAATTAATATTGCTCGCGCGTTGGCACTTAGGCCCGAGTTTGTGGTGTTGGATGAGCCAGTGAGCGCGCTCGATGTGAGCGTGGGCGCGCAGGTTGTGAATTTGCTTCAGAAGCTACAGAAAGAATTTGGCCTAACGTATCTATTTATCTCGCATTCTATTCCGCTGGTGCGGTACTTGTGCGACAGAGTGGCGGTGATGCAAAGCGGGCGGTTGGTCGAGTTAGGGGAGTGCGAACAGGTTTGTGATGCGCCACGAGAAGAATATACGCGCCGCTTGATTGCGGCGACTCCGGAGATGTGAGCAGCGTGTGAACTGCAAGAGGGTCGAGGCTCAGAATTAGCAGGCCAGCTGCGACTCGATACAATGGAAGATGGATGATCTCGAATTTCAGTTCGCATTGGCATTACGTTTGGCTGGTCACAGCATCTCTTGTCGCTGGCGTTATGAATGCGATGGCTGGTGGAGGGTCGTTCGTATCCTTTCCGGCTATGCTATCCATTGGGGTGGCTCCCATCCAGGCAAATGCGACAAACACCGTCGCGCTATGGCCGGGACAACTGACATCAGTTGCCGCGTTACGTGGAGACCTAACACGGGAACTCTTGCCGGTTGTCTGTGCGGCTTCAGTTTTTGGCGGAGTAAGCGGGGCTGTTGTATTGCTGAATACCCGGCAGGTCACGTTTCTGCATATGGTGCCCTGGCTGCTGCTGGTTGCTTCCCTGCTGTTTGGAATCAGTGGTCCGGTATCGCAGCGGCTGCGGAAGCGGTCGTCTGATCCTCATATCAAGAGATCCCCAGCGGTGAAGCCGCTGTTTTTTGTGTTGCTGCCGGTATGTTTTTACATTGGGTACTTTGGCGCCGGCGCCGGCTTCTTGATTATGAGCGCGCTGGCTTTATTTGGTGTCGAAGAGATGAATGCGCTGAATTCACTGAAGGTGCTTGCGGCGTGTTTGTCCAACTTCTGCGCTGTGGTTACGTTTGTAGTGAGTGGCGCAGTCATCTGGCGTTACTGCCTGATCTCAATGATATTTGCCGGCGTTGGTGGATATGTTGGAGCACAGTATGCTCGGCGAATGAATGCAATTGTGCTGCGAACGATCGTTGTGATTACAGGATGCGTGATGGCGGCTTATTTTTTCTGGAGAAATGGCTAACCACGGTATCGGAGTGAGTGATCTTGAAGATGTCATTCGGTGACAGCGGCATGAGGAGAACGGGCGATGAGTCATGAAGGAATTCGTATTGTTAATGCAGAGCAGGCGCGCCGGGAAGATACGGAGCACGAGCAGATGCCCGCGAGTTCGGTGACTCCGGTAAAGGTGCGAGTGAAGAAGACCGAGGGAACTGGCGTTGAGATCGAGTGGCAGGATGGGCACCGAAGCGTGTGGAGCTTTGCGTGGTTGCGGAATGCGTGTCCGTGCGCCACTTGCCATGAAGACCGGGAGACGACAGGCAGGTTACCGGGGGAAGCGAAAGCCAAAGGTCAGACTTTGCTGAAGATGTATGAGGCTCCAGTGAAACCGCTGGAGGTGACACCGGTTGGCAAATATGCGCTGAAGTTCAAGTGGAATGACGGACACGAAAGTGGAATCTACTCCTGGGAATATCTGCGACGGGTGTGCCATTGTGAAAGCTGTTTGGCAAAGCGAGGACTATAGGGGCCAATGATTTTGAAACAGACAGAGCAGTTACAGATACTAACTGAGCGGTTAAGACCCTTGTATTACCGTTTGACGAGCCACAGGTTGTATACATCGTTCGAGACCATAGAAGACCTTCATGTCTTTATGGAGCTGCACGTCTTTGCTGTTTGGGACTTCATGTCGCTGCTGAAGACTCTACAACGTGGACTTACCTGCGTAGAGGTTCCGTGGGTTCCGAGCAAATATGCCGCGAGCCGCCGACTGATAAACGAGATCGTGCTTGGCGAAGAAAGCGACGTGTACGGGACGGAGACCGTGAGTCACTTCGAACTATATTTGCGGGCGATGAGGGAGTGTGGGGCATCGACAGCAGCAATTGAAGCGCTAATAGCCAGCTTGCACGATGGCTCCCCCTGGAAACCGGCACTGGCGTTGAGCGGCGCTCCCGAAGCCGCGCAACGGTTTGTGCGAAACACCTTTTTGATCATTGACGATGGCAAGCTGCATGCCATAGCGGCGGCGTTTACGTTCGGCCGTGAAGACCTGATCCCTGATATGTTTCGCGGTTTCATTCGCGACCAGAATGGACAGCTACGTGGAAAGCTTGAACTGATGCGCTGGTATATGGAGCGGCATATCGAGGTGGATGGCGAAGAACATGGGCCGATGGCGCTGCGAATGATTGCTGAACTCTGCGGGAATGACAACGTGAAGTGGGGTGAGGCCGGAGAAGCCGCAGAGATCGCCCTCCGAGCAAGGCTCGCCTTATGGGATGGAATTGAGGAAAGATTGAAGACTGTGCGAACGATGTCGTTGATTCCGTAGCTGTCGAGACTCAGCCGAATTTATCTGCAGACGCTCTTTGGTCGTCTAACTGCAGCATGGTAAGCGCCTCTTCAACTGTCTGCGCGACGAGAAGGAGTTGGCGGTTCTTCGGCTTGAGCATCCCCTCGGTTACGCAGTGATCAAGAAAGGTGAGGAGTCTGTCGTAGAAGCCGTGCGTATTGAGCAAGAGAATAGGTTTTGCATGGAGCTTGAGGGTGTGCCAGGCGAGGACTTCGAAGAGTTCCTCAAAGGTACCAAAACCTCCTGGTAGCGCGATGAACGCGTCGGCTTTTTCTCCAATCAGCGCCTTACGGGTGTGCATGGTGCTTGTGATGTGAAGTTCAGTGATACCGCGGTGGGCTACTTCGAGATCGACGAGCACCTCTGGAATAACACCTATGACTTTGCCTTCGGCGGATAGGGCAGCCCCAGCAACGGCTTCCATCAAGCCGACGTTTGCACCTCCATAGATTACGCCAATATTGCGGGCAGCAAGCGCACGCCCGAGGTCCTCGGCCGCTGCTCGGTATGCAGAATGGAAGCCATTGGCGGAAGCACAGAAGACAGCGACGTTGCGAATCATACTGCTGAGGATATCAAGCGCTTCACGTCGATGGTCCGAATGTTGATCAATCAAGTGAAGGGGTAGAAAACTGCAGGCCGACCGAATTTGATAGTAGCGGTCGGCCTTGGAGACATTCAGTTGATATCGTCCCCCGTTCTAACGAATTGCGATCGTGGCACCGTTATGATCTTTAATAACCTCTTCGATGAGCGATCCTACAGCGTGGTTTGGTGTGGCGCTATTGGCGACGATACGTGTTCCCACTGGAACCTCGAGGTTAATCAATTTGCCGGGCTCGAGCGTCATCGGTTTATCCCCTACCAGGACCTGCAGAGAAGTGCCGGTATCATTGCGAAGATTCAGTTTAACCGCACTGGTCTTTGTTTTGCCGAACATGGCATGAACGGGAGATGAGATGCTTGTGGGAGCCGCATATATGGCCGGAACTGCGACAAGAGAGGTAGCGACGACTGCGACGGTCAAGAGATTGTGACGTTTCATACTACGCTCCATACTTCAAGATTTCGACTGAAGTTCTCTGCCATGGATCAGGGAGCTCGTCGTGAATTGAGTTACGCAAGTTAGACGATGCCAGTTCCCTAAAAAATCAATTTCGTTTTCGAATTAACCATCCAGTCTTAATTTGATTCCCCAATGTCCATCAGTGGACAAGCTGTTCGCTAATGAACAACGGACTGAACATCGACAGCTTTCTGGCGGGTTGCAAAATGAGTTAGAGCCGAGAGCTTAAAATAGGTATTGGAGTGTGTGCTGTTGAGCCGACTTTTAGAGAATATGAATCCGCAACAACAGGAAGGCATCCGCTCAGTGGATGGGCCGGTGCTGCTGCTGGCAGGAGCAGGATCTGGCAAGACGCGCGTCATTACCCATCGCATTGCTTATTTAATTCAGGAACGGGGTGTACCGGCCGACGCGATTCTCGCTGTGACCTTTACGAATAAGGCCGCCAAAGAGATGGCCGAGCGGGTCGATAAGATTCTGGGGCATAGCAGTCTGGCTAAACCAATGCTGGCCACGTTTCATAGTTTTTGTGTCCGCGTGCTGCGGCGAGATATTGAAGCGCTCCGCGTAGGAGGCGTTGGATTGACCAAGACCTTCGCAATCTACGATGAGACCGATCAGCAGGCGGTAGTGAAGCAGGCGCTGAAGCGGCTTGCAATTAACGACAAGTCTTTGAAGCCACGTGTTGCTCTTGGGCGAATCTCATGGGCGAAGAACCACATGATTGACCCGCAGGAATATTTTCTTGCGAGCACGAACCCGATGGAGGAGAAGATTGCTCACCTCTTTGAGATTTATAAGAAGGAGTTATTTAAAGCGAACGCTCTGGACTTCGATGATCTACTCCTCGAGACTGTCCGTCTGCTGAAGTCGTCTGAGGAAACTAGAGAAAGATACAACCGACGCTACAAATATCTTCTCATCGATGAGTACCAGGACACTAACCGACCTCAATATGAGTTGATGAAACTGCTGGCCGGACCTGATTCCAACGTCTGCGTGGTTGGCGACGAAGATCAGTCGATCTACAGCTGGCGTGGCGCAGACATCAAAAACATATTGGAGTTTGAGAAGGACTTTCCTGCAACCAAGACGATCCGGCTTGAGCAGAACTACCGTTCAACGCAGGTCATCCTGGAAGGCGCGGGAGCGGTTGTTGCACAGAATACACAGCGGAAGGGCAAGAATCTGTTCACCACGCGAGAGGGTGGAAGCTTGATCGGCTACTACGAAGCCCCCGATGGTGAGAACGAAGCGCTGTTTATTGCCGATCGCATTCAGCGGTATCTGCGTGAGGCAGGGGGGCAGGTAGATCTACCGAGATGCGCTGTACTCTACCGAACGAACTCTCAGTCGCGGCTCGTCGAAGAGGCTCTGCGCCGATACCAGATTCAGTACCACATGGTGGGTGGATTCAGCTTTTATGACCGCGCCGAGGTGAAAGATATTCTGAGCTACCTGAAGCTGGTGCAGAATGTGCATGACTCGATCGCGCTGGGAAGAGTGGTGAATTCGCCTCCTCGTGGAATTGGCAAGACCACAATGGAGACCTTGGAGCGTATGGCTCTGTCAAGCGGCATGAGCACGTGGGACGCGATCGGACGCGCGATTGATGATAAGCTGCTACCTGCGCGAGCATTGCAGGCTCTGAGTAGCTTCCGACGGCTGATTGAAGACGCGCGGGCAATGCTGGGCCCTGGTTTTGCAGAGAAGCTAGCTGAGGACGTCGCACAGGACGATGACACTTTCCTGCGCTCCGAGACCGTTGAAGACATTGAAGCGGATGTTTCGTTCGGGTTTGGTGATCCAGAACCTGAGGACACGGGCGCGAATACTTCGTTCGACACAAGTTTTAACTTCGGCTTCGACTTTGGTCCGAGCGAAGAGATCTCCACCCTCGCAGCGGAGAACTCTTCAGACTCGGATGCGGCACACGGAATCGACTCAGTGAGTTTCAATCCATTTGCACCGGTGATACTCAAGAAGTCCGCAGAGACAACAGTGGATAAAACTGCTGAAATCAAGATGGCAGACGAAAAGCCAGCGTTCCGCAAACCTGGTGATGCTGCCACGCTGCCGGAGTTGATTAAGTTTCTGAACGACCGGAGTGGATACATTCGAGCGCTGGAAGAAGAGGCTACTCCGGAGTCTTTCTCGCGGATCGAAAACCTGAAGGAGCTTGCCAACGCAGCCCAGGATGCACAGGAGCGTGGGGAAACACTGCATGAGTTTCTGGATCACGCCGCGCTGGTCAGCGATGCAGATAGTTACAGCGAAGAGGCGAGAGTGACGTTGATGACGTTGCATGCTGCCAAAGGTTTGGAGTTTCCGCTGGTGTTCTTGAGTGGGATGGAAGAGGGTCTGTTCCCTAACTCTCGAACGTTGACCGATCCACCTGGGCTGGAAGAAGAGCGCCGCCTTTGCTACGTCGGCATGACGAGGGCGATGGATACGCTGATCATGACTCGCGCCAGATATCGGCGGCGGTACGGAAACGACATGCCTGAATCGAGCATCGCTTCGCGATTTTTGGAAGAGGTCCCCAGCCGACTTGTGGAAGATCTGGGAAGTCCGCCGGCGCGACCGCAGTTCTCTGGATCAGATTACGGTTCGGGATATGGTGGGACGTATGCGACGCCCTATCCCGAGGCAAACAGGTTCGGCCGTCCGAGTACCGAGCAGAGCGATCGACACTACAGCTATGAAGACGAAGATCAAAGCGGAGAGCGAGCTCCGGCAAGGCCTTCTGGGCTTCCCAGTGTGAACCGTCGCGCCGGATACCCCGCCAAAACCGCGCCGCCGGGGCAATCGATGGATAACATTGCCAGCTTCTTCGCCGCACGGGGACAGAAGATTTCGCGTCCGAAACTTGAAGTTCAGGAGCAGACTGGGAAGACCGGGTTGAAGCAGGGTTCGCGGGTCAGGCATCCCAAGTATGGGGAAGGCACCGTGTTTCGTCGCGAAGGCGATGGGGATGACGCGAAGATTACAGTACAATTCCAACAGCACGGCGTAAAGAAGTTGGTTGAGAAGTTTGCCCAGCTGGAGCGCCTCTAAGTTTCGAAAAATCGCGTCTAGAAGAAAGATTGGCAAAGATACATGGCAAACACCAAGAGCATCACCGACACACAGGAGCGCAAGAAGGTAAAGCGCGCAGCACGCAAAGCCGCACCAGCAAAGGGTCCGCGCACCGGTGCCCGCGGCGAGAACAAGCAAAAGGTTAAGAAGGCAGCCCGCGGCCAAAGCAAGCGGTAGCCCCTGCCGGGGTCGCTCGCTAAAGTGTTGAGCCGCGTGATCCCGGCCTCCATTGAAGTAGAAGTCTTCTGAAATCGCATTGTGTAGTCGGAAACGCCCCGCACCAATTCATCTGTAAGCAGGAGCGAGCGCGCTGGCCAGGCAAATCTTTGCAACTAAGTCGATAGACAAGCTGATCTCAGAATCGGAGAGGCCGGAGCACGCGTTGAAGAAGACGCTGGGCCCCGTTTCACTAACTGCGCTGGGTATTGGCGCTGTGATCGGTTCAGGCATCTTTACGGTGATCGGCACGGCGATTGGTGGCAATCCTGCGAAGATTGCGGACTGGAAGGGCTCGCCGATTGTTGACCTGATTGTCGGGTGGCTGCACCACACAAGCGGCGCAGTGGCGGGACGTCCCGGCGCCGGGCCAGCGTTGGCTTTGTCGCTGGTGCTGGTAGCTATCGTCTGCGCGTTAACCGGGCTCTGCTACGCAGAGTTGGCGTCGATGATTCCGATTGCGGGATCGGCGTACACGTATACGTATGCGACGTTGGGCGAGTTGATCGCCTGGGTGATTGGGTGGGACCTGATCCTCGAGTACGCCTTCAGCAACATGAGCGTGAGCGTGGGCTTTGCGGCCCATCTGGTGGCTCTGCTGGATTGGATCGGAATTCCGCTGTCTCCCATGTGGTTGTCGCCGGCTTACCTGCCGCTTGGCCTGCAGGACCTGCAGGGTAAGGACATCTACGCCAGCGGATGGCACGCTGGTTTCAACATTCCGGCGTTTCTGATCGTGTTGCTCCTGACGGTTGTGCTGGTGCGCGGCATTCGGGAGTCGGCGCGAACCAACAACATTATGGTGCTGGTCAAGATCGCGGCGATCCTGCTGTTCGTCTTCTTCGGTTTGAGTTTTATTCACCCGGCGAACTACACGCCCTTCTCGCCCAATGGGTGGTCGGGTGTCCTGGCGGGCGGGTCGATCATCTTCTTTACGTATATCGGGTTTGATTCGGTCTCGACGGCCAGCGAGGAGTGCAGGCAGCCCCGGCGCGATGTGCCGATTGGAATCCTGGCAACGCTGTTGGTCTGCACGGTTCTCTACATTGGTGTTGCTGTGGTGCTGACGGGCATGGTGCCGTGGCTGTCGGTGGCGGGAGACGCTGCGCCGGTGGTGAATGCCCTGAAGCGGGTGGCTCTGACGCCAGGGGGGCACAAGCTGCATTGGGTGCAGCTAGCGGTGCTGATCGGTGCTCTGGTGGGCATGATCTCGTCGATCCTGGTGTTTCAGCTGGGTCAGGCGCGAGTATGGTTTGCCATGTCGCGGGACCGTTTGCTGCCGGATGTCTTCAGCAGGGTGCATCCGAAGTTCCGGACGCCGGCGTTCGCGACCTGGGTCGCAGGTGTGCTTGTGGCGATTCCTGCGGGGCTCTTTGACGTAGGTACGTTCGCGGAGATGTCGAACATTGGCACGTTGTTCGCGTTCGTGCTGGTTTCGATCGGGGTCATCGTGCTTAGGCACAGAGAGCCGAAACGTCATCGCGGGTTCCGCGTCCCGTTTGGGCCGGTGATTCCTATTCTGTCGGTGCTGTTCTGCATCCTGTTGATGGCTGGACTGCCGGCGATCACGTGGGTGAGGTTCTTTGTGTGGCTGATCATCGGGTTGGTGGTTTACTTCTTCTACAGTCGCAAGCGGAGTGAGTTCTACACGCCGAAGGTTTAGGCAGCTTGGCCAACAAGCTGGAGCTGACGAGATGGGCCAAGAAGTCGGTCCAGGAAGTCTAAGATAGACAGATGGCGCGAAGACAGACGAAACAAGACGCTGAGATCGATGTAGTTGACTGGCTGAGAAAGCTGCCGAAGGTTGAGCTGCATCTGCATCTCGAGGGAACGATTCAGCTGGATACTTTGCTGGAGTTGAGCAAGCGGCATGATGCGGAGCCGCTGACGAGTGAGGCGGCGAAGAAGCTCTATGTCTATGAGAATTTTCTTGGATTCATGGACTCGTTCAAGGCGGTTTCGGCCCGTCTGGTGGGGCCGGACGACTATGAGTTGATTGCTTACAACATGGTTCGGGATCTGGCGGCACAGGGTGTGGTGCATGCCGAGGTGTATATCTCGTTCGGGATTATCTATTACTGGAAGAACCAGCAGGTGGAGCCTTACGTCGAGGCGATCGAGCGGGGCCGGGTTCGGGCTGAGAAGGACTTTGGGACTACTGTCTACTGGCTGATCGATGCGGTGCGGCACTTCGGGGCGGAGGAGGCGGTGAAGGTGTTTCGGAAGGCCGCTGAGTTGCGGAGGCTGTATCCGAGCATCGTTGGGATCGGGATCGGCGGGGATGAGGCGCGGGGGAGTGCGGATCTGTTCAAGGAATCATATGCGGAGGCGAAGGCTGCGGGGCTGCGGCTGACGGCTCACGCGGGCGAGACGATCGGGCCGGAGAGCATCTGGGCGGCGATCAACATCGGAGCGGAGCGGGTGGGCCATGCCTTGTCCGCCCAGCATGATGCGGAGCTGCTGGAGGTGCTGGCGGAGCGACAGATTCCGCTGGAGCTGAATGTGACCAGCAACATCCGGACGGGCTGTTGCAAGAGCTTCGACGAGCATCCGGTGAAGCATTACTTTGACTCGGGGCTGATGGTGACGATCAACTCCGATGATCCTCCAATGTTCGGGAGCAATCTGCTGGAAGAGTACGTGCTGGTGCAGAGCCGGTTCGAGTTTTCGCTCGAGCAGATGCGGGAGCTGGCGGCAAATGCGGTGGAGGCCAGCTTTCTGCCTCCGGAGCGGAAGCTCGGGCTGCTGCGGCGGGTGGAGCAGTACGGGTATTGATTCTATGAGGTGCCCCCTCCCCCCCCCCCCATTACCCGCGTGTAACTCCTTTATTTTTAATGAGTTACAGCTTGATACCCTCTGCAAAATATTCATTCTAAACGGGTTGCTTGCAGATTCCTCCAAGCAAAGGGGTTACGAGTCAGTTCTACCCTTTAAAGCAATGTAGCCCCAGAGTTGGCCGGGGCTATATTGCGATCTGTATCCAGTATAGCGGTTTGACCATAACTAATACGCCACGCGAATGTGCTGGATTGGCGCGGGTTTTCGCCGTTCGGGGGCTTGACAAGGTTTTGCCGCGACCGAAGCCTAGTGTCTACGGAGTGTTAATACGCTTTCCATAAATTGCGCAGATCGGAGCAGTTCCTCGCCGTAGATCCGATCCATACTTCTCTGCGAGTTTTTCCTGGAGTTCCCCGCATATTGCGTGGCCCATCTCATGGGTGACCGCATAATCGAGAATACTTCCTGGTGGCAGACCAAATCTGCGAGCGACCATTGACTGACGAGAGCCCACGGTTTCAAAGAGTTCTTCTTCCAACACGGTGACGCGAGCGCTGAGCTCGCTGAACGCGGGCGATTCCGGGTCCCCGCCCAACTGCTTTATCGTCTTTCTCCAGTGTGCTGAACCTGCAAGCACGAAAGTCCACTGACCCATTTTTTCAGTTGGATATCTTTCGAGAACCTTTGCCAGCAGCGAGGCGCTCGTAAGACATTGAGATGGGTCGTAATCAAGTGTGCAGGAGAACGAGATAGCGCGCGAGAGAGAGGCAGGACGTTTTGGAAGGTCTACCGGCTGGATTCTAATTGAGGTCGTTTGCGCACTGATGGAGGACACCCATAGAAAGATGACAGCGGTGAAGATTTTCATGGCAGGCACCTCATTGGTTCCCGCCTACGTTGCTCCCTTCGACCTGCTACCTCAATGCGAGGCAGGTCGAAATGGTGTCTCAAACAGATCACTGCTAAACTTCTGCGTTCTTATCGAGATAGCAGTGACTGTGATGTCCGAGCCGATGCCGATCTGGGAATAGAACTTTCCGGTCTTGAGCGAGCCCGTTCCAGCCACTACCCTGATTCGCGCGACCTCAAATATAAATAGTTCTACATCATCGATTTAGTGGAGCAGGATCAGCGATATATCGACTCTCGCGAGGCGCTGCTGCGTCCTCAGAAAGAGGGCCGAAATGATAAACTCCGTGCCACAGGTGAGCGATGGCCGACCGAGCAGAGGGTCCCGGCTCAATACGATTCGCTCCGTTTGAGCTGGTGCTCGAACCTGAAGAGCTGCGCAGGAATGGAATACGGGTCAAGGTGTCTGGGCAGGCACTTCAGGTCCTTATCGTTCTGGCCTCGGAACGTGGACGGCTCGTCACTCGCGAACATCTTCATAAGGTGCTCTGGCCGGCAACGTCATTTGGAGACTTCGAACACGGGCTGAACGCCGCTGTAAATCGACTTCGAGAGATTCTCGGCGACTCCGCCATAAATCCTAAATACATCGAGACCATCCCGCGGCAGGGTTATCGGTTTATCGCTGCGAACAAGGTCGAAGACGAGCAGGTTCCGCCATTGCCGCCTATTGCTTCGACGGAACCTCCGAGACCACCTGCAAAGCTACCTTCCCGAAGGTGGTGGATTGTACTGGCCGTCGCTGCATGCATCCTCATCAGCCTGGCATGCATTCGACTTAAAGCCAGGCTTGAAGAAGCGTCGCGACTGCTAAGGATTCAGCGTCTCACGGTTGTTCCATTTACGTCACTGCCTGGCAATGTCACCTCGCCTGCCTTTTCCCCGGATGGAAGCGAGGTCGCATTCGGGTGGGATGGGGAGACCAACGGCGCAGGATACGATCTCTATGTGAAGGCGATCGGTTCCGAGAACCCTTTGCGCATTACTCACCACCCGTCCGAGAAACTTTCGATAGCCTGGTCGCCGGATGGGCGCGCCATCGCAATCAGCCGCGTTTCAAAAGAGGGGGCTTCCGGTATCTTTCTGGTTCCGCCGACCGGTGGCCCGGAACGGAAGATCTCTTCTCGAAGCTCCACGTACTGGTATGGGAATGAACTCAGCTGGTCTCCCGACGGCAAGTATCTTGCTTTCACGGATCACCCGGAAACCTCCTACCAGTCGATCATGCTCTATTTGCTTTCGATGAGCACATTGAAGGCAACGCCAGTGACAAAGGACTGTAAGGAAGCCGTCTTGCCTTCCTTTTCCCCAAAAGGCGAACTTATGGCATGGGTTTGTGCGGATAAGTGGGGAAGCGAGTCGTTACGTCTCCTGAATGTGGGCGATGGAAGCACCACAGAGCTACTGAAGGTGCATGAGATGATCGGCGGCGTCGCCTGGTCAAGAGATGGCGACAGCATCCTTTACAGCTCCCCCTTGATTGGAGGTGGTCTTTGGGAAGTCGTTCTCACTCACCCGGAGCGCGCGCAAAGACTACCGATTGGACATGACGTTTCGGATCTAACCGTGAGTTCGTCCGGCCGTCGCCTTGTCTATCTGCAAAGCTCCACTAACACCAACATCTGGCGGCTTGATCTCGAAGCATCTCCAGCGCAAGCGCACAAGCTAATCGTCTCCTCCGCAGAACAGGAATCAGCCAGCATCTCGCCAGATGGTAGAAGAATAGCGTTCGAGTCCGACCGCAGCGGAGCCATTGAAATTTGGGTCTGCGACGTCGACGGATCCAACGTCCTCCAACTGACCTCCTTCGGTGTTATGAGTGGCACACCGCGCTGGTCTCCCGACGGAGGTCTAATCGCTTTTGACTCACGATTCGGCGGCGAATCCAATCTCTACACGGTCGATCCGGAGGGAGGCGTTCCAGCCAAGCTCAATATCGACATACCCGACAAATCACAGCCAGGCTGGTCGCCAGACGGTAAGTGGATCTACTTCACACAGGGTGATGACACCGGCGAGCCCTCCATCTGGAAGGCGCCGTCGCAGGGTGGCCACGCTGTACAGCTTGCGAGTGTCCCAGCAGCCACGCCTCTGGCCTCACCTGACGGTCAGTATGTTTACTTCTTCCGAAAAAAGAGGCTTTGGCGCATGTTGCCGGATGGCTCTTCGCCCGAAGAGCTAAAAGGTATGCCGGAGCTAAGCTTCCAGGGAGCCGAATGGTTTCCCTCCAAAGCAGGAATCTACTTCATGACCCATGAGAACGGGAAGACAACCATCGAGCTGTTCGACACTGGAACCCAAAAGGTTCGCCCTGTCTTCTCGCTCGAAAACGCTTCACCCTATTGGATCGGCGCAATGCCGGTCTCTCCGGATGGTAAGTGGATGCTGTTCCCACAAGTCGATGGGCATTCCAGCAATCTGATGATGATTGAAAACATGCAGTAGAACACCTGTGCAAACGAAAGAATACTGTCCGATCAGATAGATGGAGGGGGCACGTTCTTCCGCATGTTCAGGGAATGGCGCCATGCTTACTCTTGCTCCAGAGACGTCGAATCAATATCTTACGCTCTGCCATTTACCGTATCTTCTTGCGGTTCCGCAGATTTTGAAGGCCAACGCGTGCCGAACTAGGCTAAACTAGTAAAGACGCGCACTTTCCCCAAAACATCACTCCTAAGCGCACAGACAGGACACACACGCAGTGAGCAACTCAACCGCAGTAGCCGTTAAGCCTATCTTCAATATCGCCATCATCGCCCACGTCGATCATGGCAAGACCACTCTCGTCGACGCCATGCTTCGGCAGTCCGGGACCTTTCGCTCCAACGAGGCCGTTACCGACCGCGTTATGGACTCCAACGATCTTGAAAAAGAGCGCGGCATCACGATTCTTGCGAAGAACACGGCCCTCTACTATCACGACAACAAGATCAACATCGTCGACACTCCGGGCCACGCCGACTTCGGTGGGGAAGTAGAGCGCGCCTTGAAGATGGTCGATGGCGTTGTTCTGCTGGTCGATGCCTCGGAAGGGCCTCTGCCCCAGACGCGGTACGTGCTTTCGAAGGCGCTCGAAGCTGGCCTCACGCCGATGGTTGTCATCAATAAGATTGACCGCCCTGACGCGCGCCCCCAGGAGGTTCTGAACGAAGTATATGACCTCTTCATCGACCTGGATGCAGACGAGTCTGTCCTCGACTTTCCGGTGCTCTACACCAACGGAAAGCTCGGGACCGCGACGAACGATCTCGCGACCCCCGGCACGGACCTTCAGCCTCTCTTCGAGCAGATCGTCCAGACCATTCCCGTGTCCAAGGGCGACCCTGAAGGCACCCTCCAGATCCTGGTCACCAACCTCGACTACTCCGACTACCTTGGTCGTCTAGCCATCGGTCGCGTCTTCAACGGCACCATGCGCACTGGCCAGGAGTACAACGTTGCCAAGATCGACGGCAGCTTTACAAAGCACAAGATCACCAAGCTCTTCAGCTTCTCTGGACTGAAGCGCACCGACATTGATGAGACGCAGGTAGGCGACATCGTGGCGATCGCCGGTATTCCCGGCATCTTTATCGGCGAGAGCTTCTGCGACCTCGAGAATCCGCAGCCGCTTCCGCAGATAACGATTGATGAGCCGACGATTGCTATTCAGTTCAACGTGAATAACTCCCCGTTTGCCGGACGCGAAGGCAAGTTTGTCACCTCGCGAAATCTTCGCGATCGGCTGGACAAAGAGCTGCTTACCAACGTGTCTCTCAAGATGCAGGACACCGGTTCGCCGGACTCCTTCAAGGTGCTGGGCCGTGGTGAACTTCAGCTTGGCATTCTCATTGAGATGATGCGTCGCGAGGGCTTCGAGCTGATGGCCAGCCGTCCGGAGATCGTGACCAAACGCATCGACGATCAGTTGATGGAGCCGGTTGAGCATCTCTCGATCGACGTTCCGGAGAACTTTGTCGGTACGGTGATTGAGCGCCTTGGGCCGAGAAAAGGCGAGATGGTGAAGATGATCAATCACGGTTCAGGCCGTGTCCGTATGGAGTTCCGCATCCCCTCGCGCGGGTTGATTGGCTTGCGTTCTGAGATGCTTACCGAGACGCGTGGAACGATCATCATGAACTCGATTCTTGATGGGTATGTCGCTTATCAGGGGGAGATTCCGCAGCGTCAGTCGGGTGCTTTGATATCGGATCGGCAGGGGACTACGACTGCTTATGCGCTTGAGGGTCTGCAGGACCGCGGCGTTCTGTTTGTTTCGGATGGCGTGGAAGTGTATGAAGGCATGGTAGTTGGCGAGCACTCGCGAGATAACGATCTGGACGTCAACTGTGTTCGCGAGAAGAAGCTTTCGAATATGCGTGCTTCGGGTTCGGATGATGCGGTGCGGCTGGTTCCCTACAAGCAGCTGACGCTGGAGCAGTGCATCGAGTTCATCGCGGATGATGAGCTGGTGGAGGTTACGCCTAAGTCGTTGCGGATGCGGAAGAAGGTGCTTCAGGCTAACCGTCGTCCTCGCAAGGGCGGCAGCGAATAACGACCGACAGCAGATGGTTTTTTGACGGCCGGACCCTTCGAGGTTCGGCCGTAGTTTTTTGTGGACTGAAGAAAAGTTATTCGTGGTTAGAGGGTGGTTTTTGCAGGGGTTTTTGCGAAAAACGGGTGTTTTGATGTGGTTTTTTGGTGGTGAGGACAAGGTGTTTTGCGTGGTGGATGTGGAGTTTAAACATCCACTTTTCTGGCTTCTGAAAAAGTGACACGGTTTTGAAGTTTATTTTGGCTTGAAGCGAGGCAGTCGCATCTTCCCAGGGTGAGAAAGAACAGGCAACTGCGTGAAGTAGGTGGGTGGAAAGGTACGAGCGGTTTGGGCGGGGCGGAGTTCGTCGGGATCCTTCGCTGCGCTCAGGATGACAGCAAAGGCCTAAGGCTCAGGATGACAGCAAAGGCCCAAGGCTCAGGATGACAGCAAAGGCCCAATGCTCAGGATGACAGCAAAGGCCCAATGCTCAGGATGACAGCAAAGGGGTCATACGGGCTTCGCCAACGGGATGCCTGGGAATCAACGGTTAGTTGTGACCGCCTTGTTCGGGCGGGACGTAGTCGAAGAGGCGCAGGCGCTCGCTTTCGCGTTCGAGTGAGCGTTCTCTGCCGCGCAGGAGATCTTTGAGCGAGATCTCGCCGCAGATCTGCCCGCTGGTTCGATCCACGACCGGCAATGTCTCCAGACCTTCGGTCGCCATCAGCTCTGCGGCTCCGCGGGTGGTTGCGTCGGCGTAGGAGTAAGAGACTGGGAGCCGGGTGGTTGTGGCTCCTGCGACGACGGGCGACATGACCTCGCGGACGAGGACGAGCTCAAGCGGATCGACACCGTACTCGCGGGTCAGATGGTAGCCTCGCCGGGCGAGCTTTTCGGTGAGAATCGACCGAGGCATGATGAGAGCGGTGATGAGGTAGGAGGCGATGCAGGCCGTGGCGAGAGGGAGCAGGGCAGGGAGACAGTGGGTGACCTCGAGGCTGAACAGGATGGCGGTGAGGGGAACGCCAAGTGATCCTGCGAGCATCGCTCCCATGCCGATCAGGGCCCAGAGCGCCTGAGTTTCGGCGGGGGCATGAGTCAGGTGACCGGCCAGCGCGCCGACCGCTCCTCCGATCATGAGGAGGGGAGCGAGCACGCCGCCGGAGGTTCCTGAGCCGAGGGAGAAGGCCCACATGAGCGACTTTGCGAGCAGAATTCCTACGATGAGGCCGATCGTGGGAGTTCCGTGAAGCAGCTCGGCTATGTTGTCGTAGCCGACGCCAAGGCCGCGGGGGAAGAATAGGCCACCGACTCCGATCCCGATGCCGCCGATCGCCGGCCACCACATCCAGTGGAGATGCAGGTGCTCGAACAGATCCTCGAAGGCATACATCATGCGGCTCATGCCTGCCGCAACGAGACCGAGGAGAGCACCGAGGAGGAGAGCGCCGATGACGAAGGAGACGCCATGAGCTCCGGTGATGGCCGGCATGGGAAAGATGGGTCCTGCGCCGAGCCAATAGACTCGGAGGAGCGCCGCTGTGACACTGGCGATGGCTACGGGAACGAGGCTTCGCGGACGCCATTCGAAGAGGAGAAGTTCGACGGCGAGCAGAATGGCTGCCACGGGCGTGGCAAAGGTTGCCGACATGCCCGCTGCCGCACCGGCGACGAGGAGTGTGGTTCTCTCTGCATCGGTGACGTGCATCCATTGGCCGATGAGCGATCCCACGGCACCGCCGGTCATGATGATGGGGCCTTCGGCTCCGAACGGACCACCCGATCCGATCGCGATGGCTGCGGAGAGGGGTTTCAGGAGGGCGATCTTCGGAGCAACTTTAGCGCGATGAAGGAGGATCGCGTCGATGGCTTCCGGGATGCCGTGGCCGCGAATCTTGTCCGAACCGAAGCGCGCCATCACGCCGACGAGCAGGCCACCAAGGATTGGCACCACAACCATCCAATGTCCCAGGGGACTACCGGCGGGAGAGACCGGGGCGAGGCTGAAGCGGTGGTAGTAGAAGATGTTGGTTGAAAATGCGATAGCGCGCAGGAGGACGACTGCGAGGAGGGTGGCGCAACCTCCGATGCCGATGGAGACGCCGGAGAGCAGCCAGACCCGTTGATCAACTGTGAAATCTCTGAGAATGGATGGTTCTGACTTCAAGTTTGAGTTTCCTTATCTGAGTGGTGTTTCGATGTAGTGTTGCGGCGCATGGTGTTCCGGTCACTTTGAGTTACGTATGCGGGTGAGGGCCTGAATGAGGCTGGGGGCCAGTTCGCGAAGCTGTTGCGCGTGGGCTTGGGAGAGCTGACGAAGCGCCTCCAGGCCCTGCGGGGTGAGTTCGAGCACGACGCGCCTACGATCGTTCTGGTCGTGGGTTCTTCTCACCAAACCTGCCTGCTCGCAGCGTTTGCTGAGCTCGACGGCGGTGTGGTGTCGCAGGCCCATCACCTCGGCGATGTGGGAGATGGTGACCAGGGTGCGGTCCGGGGCGCCGGCGATCTGCAACATAAGCTGGTGCTGTTGCGGCTGCAGGCCTGCTGCGGTGGCGGCCTGCTCGCTGAACTGCAGGAAGCGCCGAATCTCAGATCGGAATTTTGCCAGCAGCTGGATTTCGTTGCGATCGGTTTTTCTGGACACTGGCTTCACTCGAGGAGTATCTTTCACTCTATAAATATCGTAACACGATATTATTTGTGATTAGCTAGTTGTGAAGATAAAGGCGAAATACAGGGGTCTTGACGGATACCGCAGAATGCATCGGCCTGCTGCAACTGAGAGATGTGGCCGCAACCCTCTGCGTCGCCGATACGGCTGCGCGACTTCGGTCGAGAGGACGATTTTTGTGAGGGGAAGAGCGGAGAGGTTGGAGTGTTTGGGTTGGAAGGTACGAACGGTATAGGCGAGTGGAATGTGTCGGGATCCTTCACTCCGTTCAGGATGACGGCAACGGCAATAGCAATGGCAGCGGCAACAGTGTGTGTTCTGCCTTCCTGATTGGCGGTTTGTGCAAGAGATGTCTGGAGAGGTGTTAGATGATGAACATTTACGTGTATCTGTTTTTTCTGCTGCCGTTTGCCGGGATGATCGTCGCCGTGGTGGTTCTGGCGCGGGACAGGTGGGTTCGCGGTCATCCACGCCACTCCGGGTTGCGATAGGGGGTTGGCTTGGTTGGTTCAAGAATCAAGTGCAAATGTGAGCCTGACTGAAGGTCCTTACCTCCCACTCAACGCGATGAGACTGCGATGAATGGGGCTCCCGGCGTTGCTTGAGGATCTGAATGACGGGGGATAGTGTGGCTCTCACTCGGGCTCTGAGACGAGGATGTGGACGTGGTTGGGCACGACGACATAGCCGTTGATGTGGAAGAGATATTCTTGGCGGGCTTGTTCGAAGATTTCTACGAAGCGGTCGCGGGCTTCGGGGTGCCGAGGATGTTTCGTTTGCGGAAGCAGCTGAAGGTGATGAAGTGGAGGTGGCCAGTTTGATGGTATCGGTTCAGGCCCAGGGACATGGGGTTAGTTTAGCGGAGGCGGTTCGCGCCTGCCGGCGCGAATACACCACCCTATCGCGATGAGACTGCGAAAGGATGGGGCACCCGGCTACCGAAAGGGCGCGTCTGAGGGGCCTTAGAAGAAGGGCTTCGATGGTTTCGCAATCACTACAAAGTTGTAGTGCAGTTACTAGTGGGTAACTGCATAGTGGAGTGGGTTCGCAGGAATGCTTGAAGGATGGCGACTCCAGCGTGCCTGAAGTGAGTACAGGAAGCCAGCCAGAGAGAGAGGGCGTGAATCATGCTTGACGGACTTCGCAGGACCTACTGCACGATTCTGGGTTTCGCTATTTTGAGTGCGACTCCAGCTTTTGCTAACCATGTGGACACTGCCAACGTTACGGTGACCTGCAACGCGTTCAGCCTTTCGGTAGACGCGTCGGCGCTGTCCCCGGGGACGAAGTATGAGATCAGTTATACGATTGAGACTTCGCCGTATGCCGGGCCGGCCATTACCGGGGTTATTCCGTTCACTGCGAGCTCCACGACGACCTTCGAGGCTACGATCTGGGGTTCTTTTCCGGCTCTGATTGGGACTTATAACTTCAACGGTACGGCCAGCCTGGTGGGGCATAATACGGTGCCGATCGCGTTTTCGCCGACGAGCCTGTCGTGCGGCCAGCCTCCGCCGCCGCCCAACTCGGGCAAGGGAATCGACACTGCAAGTTTTAACGGAACTCCGCTGGTGTCGGGGGACTACGTGTGGTTCAACGGCAACTTCAGTGTGAAGAATATTCCAAAGACCGGGGGTGTGCTTACCTTCAGAAGCTCGAAGATTCTGGATGTAGAGAATGGCTCGCTGTTTACCAGCTCGGCGCCGAATGCTCAGATCACGTTTTCGCCGACGGCGACCTGTAGTTCTACGACCTTCAGTACGATGACCAATACTTGGATCACTACGGTGCCCATAAAGGGAGACGACGAGATCTTCCTGAGTGGTGTGGCGATACCTGTTCCGGCGGGCGGGGTGCTGGGAGGGATCAACGTGACCTGGAGCGGAGTGTTCGACACGACGGGGGCGCCGGGGATGTCGATCGACTGGAAGTGGGGAGCTGCCGTTTATACGAGTATTGCGACGGACCCGAACCTGCTGGGGGTGAAGGCTGGGCACCAGACGGCTTGCGGCCAGAGCAACGGGGATCACGCCGGCGCTCCTGAGGGCGTCAATAACAGGGATCAACGCTGGAAGCAGTTTGTGATCGGGGGCGCGAGAGGTGGTGGGGGGTCGAACTCGACGGGCTCTTGGAGTGGTACGGATACGGTTACTCCCACGGCTGTCGGCACTTCTGGTCCTGGGCCTAAGGGATGAAGTTCCATCGCTGATGTTAGGTAGGCCGGTGCAACGTTGAGATTCGTTGCACCGGTTTTGTTTTGGGTTGGAGGGATGTCCTGCCGGACGGGCCTCCTGCGCAGAGGGCGGTCACTTCGTGACTCGTATACCCCTGCGGGTGGCCCTCCCGTCGGTCGGAGGAGGCGATGGCTGGCGATTATTTGTAACTTTTTGCGGTGGCGAAGCGCTTGTTGATCTCGTCCCAGTTGACGGTGTTCCACCAGGCAGCGAGGTAGTCGGGGCGCTTGTTCTGGTACTTGAGGTAGTAGGCGTGCTCCCAGACGTCGTTGCCGAGGATGGGGTAGTGGCCCTGTGAGATGGGGTTGTCCTGGTTGGCGGTGGTGGAGATCTTCAGCTTGCCGCCTTCGAAGGTGAGCCAGCCCCAGCCTGAGCCGAACTGCTTGGCGGTAGTCTCGTTGAACAGCTTCTTGAAGTCTTCGAAGGAGCCGAAGTCGGCTTTGATCTGTGCGGCGATCTCGCCGGAGGGTTCGCCGCCGCCCTTGGGCTTCATGATCTGCCAGAACATGGTGTGGTTGACGTGGCCGCCGCCGTTGTTCTGGACGACCTTGCGAACGTCTTCGGGGATGCTGGCGAGGTCCTTGAGGAGATCTTCGGGAGACTTCTTGCCGATCTCGGGGTGCTTCTCGACCGCGCCGTTGAGATTGGTGACGTAGGTCTGGTGGTGCTTGTCGTGGTGGAGCTTCATCGTCGCTTCGTCGATGGAGGGCTCAAGCGCCGCGTAATCGTAGGGCAAGGGGGGTAGTTCGTAGGCCACAGTAGTTCTCCTGTCGTCGTTCGTTTTGTCAGTCAGGAGGATCCCGACTGCCTGAGAGAGTTCGATGCTGTCCGGGGGGTGCGCGATGCACCTGGGCGGGTCGGTACAACCCTCAGAATCATAGCTTACCTATGGATTCATTGCTCGTTGACGGATGGATGACGCCGACTTTCGAGTTTTGCGCTCTAATAGGTACCAATGAACGACCTGACTGCTTCTTACCGCTGGCTTGACGATGATGGAGCTGCCTTTGGCGCTCCCGGGATGGAACCGCGCTGGACTTCGAGCGAAAAAGACGCTGTGTCGACGGCGTATGCTGCCTCGAGCCGGGTTTGGTTTACGGTATCGCATGGGACGTTGAACGAGATTTATTACCCGACGATCGACCGTCCGCAGACCCGCGATATGGAGCTGCTGTTCAGCGATGGCGAGACGTTCTTCCATGAAGAGAAGCGCAACTTTGAGTATGACTTTCACTACATTGATGCGGCGGCTCCTGCGGTTCGGGTGGTGGCGAGCGACCTGGATGGCCGGTATACGGTGACCAAGGAGTTCATCAGCGATCCACATCATCCGGTGGTGCTGATGAATGTGAAGATAACCGGGGATGAGGAGATTCTGTCGCGGCTGAAGTGCTATGCGCTGCTGGCGCCGCACTTGAATGGGGGCGGGGCGGAAAACTCGGCGCGGTCGATTGATGTGGCGGGACAGCGATGCCTGCTGGCTTGGAAGGGGGACACTTCGCTGGCGTTCGGGGCGGACTGCGGGTTTGTGCGGACGTCATGCGGGTATGTGGGGACCAGCGATGGGTATCAAAATCTGTTGCAGGATATGCGGATGAGCTGGCAGTTTGGACAGGCTCTGGATGGGAATATCGCGTTGATGGGGGAGATCGATATTGCGCGGAATCGCGAGTTTACGGTGGCGATCTCATTTGGGGACGGCCATCATGCGGCGATTGCGCACATGATGCAGACGCTGGCAACTTCCTATGAAGATCATCAGAAGCGGTTTATAGATCAGTGGCAGAGGGTGAACCCGCCGGCTGGTTTGGCGGCGGTGTCGGCGGATGGCGGGAGATTGATGCGGATCAGCCAGAATGTGCTGCTGACGCATGAGGATAAGACATATTCGGGGGCGTTCATTGCTTCGGCTTCGGTACCGTGGGGGGCGTCGAAGGGGGATTCGGACCTGGGTGGATATCACCTGGTGTGGACACGGGATATGGTGCAGACAGCGAGTGCGTTGCTGGCTTGTGGGAGGACGGACACGGCGCTGCGGGCGCTGGTTTATCTGGCTTGTACGCAGAGGCCGGACGGGAGTTTTGCGCAAAACTTCTGGATCGACGGGACGCCGTACTGGACGGGGATTCAGCTGGATGAGGTGGCGTTTCCGATCATTCTGGCGTGGCGGTTGTGGAAGCAGGACGGGCTGGGAAACTTTGATGTGTTTCCGTTTGTGGCGCGGGCGGCGGCTTTCCTGATGCGGTACGCTCCGGTGACGCAGCAGGAGCGGTGGGAGGAGGCTGCGGGGTACTCGCCGTCTACGCTGGCGGCAGTGATCGCGGGGCTGATCTGTGCCGCTGATATTGCTCGCGACCGCAAGTCTCTGGAGCTGGCGGATTACCTGGAGGCCTATGCGGACTGGATTGAATCGCATCTGGATGAGTGGACGACGACGACGGAAGGGATTCTGCACCCAGATGTTAAGTATCACTACATGAGGATTCGTCCGCCGGCCAAGGGCGAGCCGTTTCATGACGACAGTGTGCCAGAGGGAATGATTCGAATTAATAATCGCGAGCCGGGGGAGAGGAATGTGTTCGAGGCTCGTGAGGTGATTGATGGCGGGTTTCTGGAGCTGGTGCGGTATGGGATTCGGCGCGCGGATGATCCGTTGATCGTCGATTCGCTGAAGGTTGTGGATCATTGCCTGAAGATCGAGACGCCGTTTGGGGTTTCGTGGCGGCGATACAACCATGATGGGTATGGGCAGAAGAAAGATGGCGGCCCGTATGACGGCTCCGGGCAGGGACGGGCGTGGCCGATTTTGACCGGTGAGAGGGGCCACTACGAGCTTTGTGCAGGGAGCGATTTTAGTAAGTACATCAAGGCGATTGAGCAGTTTAGTTCGGTGGGCGGGATGCTGCCGGAGCAGGTCTGGGATCACGACGATATTCCTTTGCGGGGGATGTATCGGGGACGGTCGGCGGGGTCGGCGCAGCCGCTGGTGTGGGCCCATGCGGAGTATTTGAAGCTGCTGCGTTCGGCGGCGGATGGACGGGTGTTTGACCGGATTCAGGCGGTGGAAGATCGTTATGCTGTGCCGAAGGAGAAGCGAAAGTTTAGTAACCGTATTGAAATATTTGAACTAGGGCGTCCGATCTCCTCGCTATGGTCGGGGTATACGCTTCGTATTGTCGACCCGGAGCATTTTCGCGTTGTCTACACTTATGACAACTGGGCTACGACGCTTACGCTTGATTCGCGATCGGTGCTGTATTCGACGTCGTTTGTGGATATTCCGACGGGCGCGGATCAGGTCGGCAAGATTACCTTCACGATGGCGTGGCCGGTGGAGGGACAGCCGGATCGCTGGCTGGGGCGAAATATTGATGTCTCCGTCGATCCGGTTCCGGCATCTACCAAGGTGTAAGGATGCCAGCGAGCTAGGTGTAAGGATGCAGCGAGTCGGGTCCCGCTTGTACACTGATAGAGTTTGACCAAATCTTCCAGATTGCGCTCGGCAACGGCGCACGAATCTCCTCAAAACGAGCAAAGGAACAGAATGAGCGACCAGCAGGATTCGAAGCAGCACGAAATTGACCAGATCTCGATCAACGCCCTCCGCTTTCTCGCTGTCGATCAGGTGGAGAAGGCGAAGTCGGGCCACCCCGGAGCCCCGCTTGGCTGTGCTCCGATCGCTTATCTGCTCTATCACAAGCTGATGAAGCATGATCCTTCCGATCCGAAGTGGATCGACCGGGATCGTTTTGTACTTTCGAACGGGCATGCTTCGGCGCTGCTGTATGGCGCGCTGCATCTCTCCGGATACGACCTGCCGATGTCGCAGCTGGAGCAGTTTCGGCAGTGGGGTTCGCATACGCCGGGCCATCCGGAGTACGGTGAGGCGCCGGGTGTGGAGGTGACGACCGGACCTCTGGGACAGGGTCTCGCGATGGCGGTGGGCATGGCGACGGCGGAGAGGCATATGGCTGCGGTCTACAACCGCGATACGTACAACATCGTCGACCACCATACGTATGCCCTATGCGGCGATGGTGATTTGATGGAGGGCATCTCGCATGAGGCGTGCTCGCTGGCGGGAACGCTGGCTCTGGGCAAGCTGATTGTGCTGTATGACGACAACCTGATCTCGCTGGATGGACCGACGGAGCTCTCGTTTACGGAAGATGTGACCAAGCGGTTTGAGGCGTATCACTGGCATGTGCAGCATGTCGCCGATGGCAACGATCTGGTGGCGATTGAGGCGGCGATTCTTGCCGCGAAGGCAGAGACGACGAAGCCTTCACTGATTCGCGTTCGCACCGTGATTGGCTATGGCAGTCCGAAGGCCGGCACGAACAAGGTGCACGGTGAGGCGCTGGGACCGGAGGCGACCAAGGAGACGAAGAAGAATCTGGGCTGGCCTGAGGATAAGAGCTTCTATGTTCCCGAGGAGGCTCGCAAGAACTGGGACACGATCAAGCTTCGCGGGAAAGATCTGCATGCTTCGTGGACGGCTGAGTTCGAGGAGTATGCGAAGGCGTATCCGGAGCCGGCGGCGCAGTTCGACCGGACGATCAAGGCGAAGCTGGCTGATGGCTGGGAGAAGAAGATTCCAACCTTCCCGACCGAAAAGCCGATGGCGACTCGCAATGCCGGGCAGGCCGTGATGCAAGCGATTGAGAACGTAGTGCCGGAGTTGTTTGGCGGCGCGGCGGACCTGACATCTTCGACCAAGACGATCTTCAAGGATTCCCCGAGTTTTCATGTGGACCCCGCGGGCCGGAATGTGTTCTTTGGCGTGCGTGAGTTTGGCATGTGCGCGATGGTGAACGGCATGGCGGCGCACGGCGGATTGATTCCGTTTGGGTCCACGTTCTTTACGTTCTCGGACTACTGCCGCAATGCGCTGCGCATGGCGGCGTTGATGAGCGTGCACTCGTTGTTCATCTTCACGCATGACTCGATTGGACTGGGCGAGGATGGACCGACCCACCAACCGGTGGAGCAGTTGATGAGCTTACGGGCTGTTCCTCAGCTTACGGACTTCCGTCCTGCGGATGCCAATGAGACGGCGGCGTGCTGGCGGCTGGCGCTGGAGCGAAAGAGTGCGAGCTTTATGGCTCTGTCGCGCCAGGATCTGCCGACGATTGATGCGGCGATCGCTCAGGCCGGGGCGCGATTTGGCGCGTATGAGGTGGTGTCGCATGGCAGAGATCTGATTCTGATCGCGACTGGCTCCGAGGTTGGACTGATTACCAAGGCCGCGGAAGAGATGAAGGGGATCGGGATCAATGCGACGGTGGTTTCGATGCCGAGCTTCCACGTATATGACGAGCAGAGTGACGAATACAAGGCGAAGCTGATGCCCGAAGGTACACCGAAGCTGGCGGTGGAGGCGGGTGCGACGCTGGGCTGGTACAAGTATGTCGGCCACAATGGCGGCGTGATTGGACTGGATCGGTTCGGCGCGTCGGCCCCGGGGCCCATTGCTATGGAGAAGCTTGGCTTCACCGTTGCGAATGTGATTGATCATGCAAAGAAGCTGGTAAAGAATTAAGGGAGGGGCGGGGCTGATGGCCCCGCCTTTTCACCGTCTGGCAACAAACTCCGTGTCTACTCAAGCCTGACTGCGACTCCTTTGCGCCTTGTGGCACCGCACGCGCATCTTATTCTGAACGCTATGCGGTGCTTTCAGGACGATGTTTGAGGCGGAGAGGATCGCGGACGGATCATGCATCCTGTATCGCTTTGACGGAGCCGGCGCGGAGAGAGACGGTGTTGCCGCTTTTCCTTCGGCGGCGTATGGGCTCTCATTGATTCGGGCCAGGAGGCGCAGCCCTTTGGAGTACTGGAGAAGATGACTCAATCGATTCAACGTGTGTGGTTTATTACGGGAGCATCGACCGGCTTTGGCCGTCTGCTTGCCGAAGAGGTTCTGAAGTCTGGCGGCAAGGTGGTGGCGACAGCCAGGAGGCTGGAGAAGATTGCGGATCTTGAAAGAGAGTATCCGCAGAGTGCGAAGGCTTTGACGCTTGATGTGACAGATGCCGGCCAGGTGGATTCGGCCGTGACGCAGGCCTTTGCGCAGTTCGGGCAGGTAGATGTTCTGGTCAACAATGCGGGCTATGGGGTTGCCGGCGCGATTGAAGAGGTCTCGGAGGCGGAGTTTATGCCGATGTTCGAGACCAATGTCTTCGGTTTGTTGAGGGTGACGCGGGCGTTTCTTCCTCATCTGCGGAAGCAGCGCAGCGGACATATTCTGAACCTGTCTTCGATCGGCGGTTTGATTGGCGGACAGGGCATCGGGATGTATAACGCGAGCAAGTTCGCGGTGGAGGGGCTGTCGGAGGCTCTGGCTGCGGAGCTTGCGCCGCTGGGCATTCGCGTTACGGTGATTGAGCCGGGCCCGTTTCGCACTGATTTTCTGGGGCGCTCGGGTGTGGTGGCTAAGACTAAGATTTCGGACTACGACAACACGGCTGGAAATATGCGGAAGTACTTTGCCGAGAATGATGGGAAGCAGAAGGGCGATCCGTTGCGTGCGGTCCGGGCGATGATCGAGGTTGTCGAGTCACCGAATCCACCTTTGCATCTTTTGCTGGGGGTGAGCGCGCTCCAGCGGTTTCGCGGCAAGCTGGAGAGCTGGCAGAAGGAGATTGCAGCGTGGGAGCCGTTGACGGTTGGAGCAGATTTTCCGGAGGGTAAGTGAGTTCTTCCTCGTACATCAAGACGATCTTTTGGGATATCGGCGGAGTTCTGCTCACGAATGGGTGGGATAGAAACGAGCGTGCGGAGGTGCTGACGCGGTTAGGTGTGGATCTGGCAGATTACGAGTCGCGTCATGAGGAGGCGAACTATCTGTGGGAGCGGGGGCTCTCGACGGCGGAGCAGTTCTTCCAAGTTACGGTGTTGAATCAGAATCTAAATCTGACCTTTGAGGAGCTTTGGCCGCAGGTTTGTGCGGAGAGCAGGATTCTTTATCCGGAGTGCGTGAATATTCTTGGAATGCTTGCTACCTCTGGACGATATATGCTGGCCACGCTCAATAATGAGAGCCGTGAGTTGAACGAGCATCGGCTGAATGCGTTTCGGCTGCGACCTTTTTTTGACTACTTTATCTGCTCGGGATATGTGCATGAGATGAAGCCGCATCCCGGCATCTATCGCGCGGCGATTGAGATCTCGGGCCATCTGCCGGAGAGTGCGCTGTTTATCGATGACAAGGCTGAGAACTGTGACGCGGCGGCAGCGCTGGGGATGCAGACGATTTGTTTTGAGTCACCGGGTCAGCTGCGAGATGAGCTTGCACAACTTGGCCTGCGGGCCGCATAGGGAAGGAAGAGAGATGAAACTGGGATCCCCTGGTGGTCGCGAGGTGAAGAAGACGTAGTTTTGCTGGACGTGCGAGGCGAGATGTTTGCGTCACATGGACCTTGAATTTCATCTGCCTGGCGGATTTTTATCGGTCGGCACAGCACGGAAGGATTGTAAGGAGCGGATTATGAGCGCAAGCACAGTACCAGTCGGCGTATCGGCAGCAGCGGCGGATGTGGCCAAGAAGGGGGAGCGCATCCCGGAGCCCTGCATCGTGGTTATCTTTGGAGCTTCGGGCGATCTCACCAAACGGAAGCTTCTGCCGGCGCTTTATCACCTGGACCAGTCGGGACTGCTGCCGAAGGACTTCGCGGTGGTCGGCGTGGCGCGTCGCGACCTGAGCGCAACGTTTGGCCCTGACATGAAGGATGGAATTATGAAGGGCGGCGGGGTGGAGGAGAACGATCCGAAGCTGAAGCCGTTTATGGATCGCATCTCTTACTTTGCGACTGAGTTCGATGACGACGCGGGCTTCGATAAGTTGAAGGCGCACCTGGCGGAGCTGGATAGCAAGTTCAACACACAGGGCAATCGGCTGTTCTACCTTGCGGTGGCGCCAGAGTTCTTTGCCGACATTACGAGGCGGCTGGGCAAGCACGGCATGGCGAAGCCTGAGGCTGGAGATAAGCACTGGGTGCGTGTGATCATCGAAAAGCCGTTTGGCACGGATCTGGAGTCGGCCCGCAAGCTGAACGATGAGATCAACGATGTGCTGGCTGAAGATCAGATCTTCCGCATCGATCACTACCTGGGTAAGGAGACGGTTCAGAATATTCTCGTCTTCCGCTTTGGCAATGGGATCTTTGAGCCGGTGTGGAATCGTAACTTTATCGACCATGTTGAGATTACGGCTGCTGAGTCGATTGGGATTGAGGGGCGTGGGCCGTTCTATGAGAAGGCCGGTGCGGTTCGCGATGTGCTGCAGAACCATGTGATGGAGGTTCTCTCGTTTGTGGCGATGGAACCACCGGACTCGTTTGAGGCTGAGGCGGTGCGTACCGAGAAGTTGAAGGTGTGGCGTGCGATTGAGGGAATTCCCGTCAACAACACGGTGCGTGGACAGTATGGTCCGGGCAAGGTGGATGGCAAGGAGGTCGTTGGGTATCGGCAGGAGGATCGCGTCTCGCCGACCTCGAGCACGGAGACCTTTGCTGCGATCCGGCTGGAGATTGAGAACTGGCGATGGGCCGGGGTTCCGTTTTACCTGCGTGCAGGGAAGCGGCTGGCCAAGCGCGTGACGGAGGTGACGATTGTGTTCAAGCAGCCGCCGTTGCACCTGTTCAAGTCCAACAGCAGCGAAGACAATATTGCTCCGAACATTATCAAGATGCGGATTCAGCCGGATGAGGGGATCTCGCTGCAGTTTGGCGCTAAGGTTCCGGGGCCGACGACGAATCTGGCACAGGTGAACATGGCGTTCAGCTATGCGGATGCGTTCGGCAAGTCGTCGGCGAACGGGTACGAGCGGCTGTTGCTGGATGCGATGCTGGGCGATGCGACGTTGTTTGCGCACCGCGACGGCGTGGAGGCGACCTGGGCGCTGTTTACGCCGATCCTCGAGGCGTGGGCCAAGGTGGAAGCCAAGCACTTCCCCAACTATGCGGCGGGCTCTGAGGGCCCGGAGTGCGCGGATGAGCTTCTGGCGAAGGACGGCCGAAAGTGGGTGGAGCTGTAGGAGTAGTGTTACGGCATGCTGAAGAGAAGGTTTTTCCGGCGTGTTTGATTCGACTGGTGATGCATCGTATGTTGGGCTGGACTCCGGGACATTTTTGAAACTTGTTCCGGAGTTCGTCCGTTTTCGGATTGTTGGTCGTACAAATTCTTCACAGTGAGATCTTATGCCCCGTCCCGTTTCGGTTACTTATCGCGTATCGCCAACACCAGCGGCCACGGCTCGGGCCGGTGCGCAGCTCTTTACCGAGGCGGCAGGGAAGGCCGCTCAGTCGCGCGGGCTGGCTCGGATCGCCATCTCAGGCGGTACAACGCCTAAGACGATGTTTGGCCTGCTGGCGGACCCGGCGGAACCATTTCTCAAGCAGGTTCCGTGGGACAAGCTCGAGCTGTACTGGGTCGATGAGCGCTGCGTGCCGCCTGACAATGCGGAGTCGAACTACCGCATGACCAAGGAGGCGCTGCTCTCGAAGGTTCCGCTGCCTGCGGAGCGGGTGCACCGGATGGAGGGGGAGCTTCCCCCTGACGTTGCAGCGGCGCGGTACGAGTCGACGATTCGTAATACGTTCAAGCTGGAGGGTGCGGAGACTCCTACGTTCGACCTGGTGCTGCTGGGGATGGGCGATGACGGGCATACGGCCTCGCTGTTTCCGCATACTGAGGCGCTGAACGAGATGAGCCACATCGTGGTGCCAAATCACGTTCCGCAGAAGGATACGTGGCGCATCACCCTGACCTGGCCGGTGATCAACCAAGGCCGGGAGGTAGCATTTTTGATCGAGGGCACAGGGAAGGCGCAGGTTCTGCACGATGTCTTCCTGGGACCGTACCAGCCTGAGGTGCACCCTTCGCAGCTGATTCGACCGGCCAGCGGGCAATTGACCCTCTTGCTCGACTCGGCGGCAGCGGCTAAGCTGCCTGCACCGGCGAATTCGGATTCGGCGGGAACTTTGGAGCTTAAGACGGGAACTTTGGAGCTTAAATAGATGATTCTCGCTGGGGATGTTGGCGGAACAAAGGTTCACCTTGCACTGTACGATTTTGCCAACGGGCGTCTGCACCCGATCCGCGACCAGAAGTTCCCGGCGCATGAGTTTGCGAGCCTGGATGATGTGGTTCACAAGTTTTTGGCTGGAGACGGGACCAACACGACGCAGGGAGGGGATATCTTTGGGGCTTGCTTCGGGTGTCCAGGGCCGGTTCGCGATGGACGCCTGAAGCTGACGAACCTGCCGTGGACGCTGGATACGCGCGATCTGGTGAAGTCTCTTTCGATTCCTCATATCTCTCTGATCAACGATCTTGAGGCGAACGGTTACGGTATTCCCGAGCTTGCGCCGGAGAGCATCTTTACGCTGCACGAGGGCGATGCCGAGGCTACCGGACATGCGGGCCTGATGGCTGCGGGGACCGGGCTGGGGCAGGCGCTGCTGATCTGGGACGGGCAGAAGCACCGCCCGATTGCGTCGGAGGGCGGCCATGCCGACTTTGCGGCGCGGAGTAATCGTGAGATCGCGCTGCTGGAGTACCTGCGCTTTACGCTGAAGGGGCGGGTGAGCTGGGAGCGGGTGGTTTCGGGTCTTGGGATCAAGAACATCTACACCTTTCTGCGCGATGTGGAGAAGATTGCCGAGCCGGGGTGGCTGCATGACCGAATGCAGACGGAGGATCCGAACGCGGTGATCGGGGAGTGTGCCGAGGACGGTTCGAGCTCGCTATGCTTTGAGACGATGAAGATCTTTACTGGAGCCTATGGCGCGGAGGCGGGCAACATCGCGCTGCAGGTGCTTGCGACCGGCGGGATGTACCTTGGCGGGGGCATTGCTCCGAAGATCTTGAAGACGTTGAAGAACGGGACGTTTACCCAGGCTTTCATCGATAAAGGACGGTTGTCGCCGCTGGTTGAGTCGATTCCGGTTCGCGTAATTCTGGATGATACCTGCGCTCTGCTTGGGGCGGCGGCTTATGCGGAGGCTCGTGCGTCGGAGAACGCGGGTTATTCGGAGCGGGCTGCTTCGGTTAAGACCACTTAAAGGCATTTTTATCAGGCTTATTTTCCTTGCTGTTTTATTCGTCTAAGAATGGGTCTCGCCGGATAGTTCCTCATGCTCATCCTCAAGTGTTACATCGACGACAGTAAGGATTCAAAGCAGGAAAAAGTCTTCGTTTCCGCCGGATTTCTCGCGAACAAGATTGACTGGTCCCACCTAACCGACGAGTGGAACAGATGCCTAATTCGTCACGGTATCGCTTATTACAAGACTTCCGAGTACAAGATGATGAAAGGTCAGTTTGAGCGATTTCGATCTGTCGGCAGAACTACCGCTAAACAGATAAAGGCGGAACTTCAGCAGATTGTAAAGAATCACCACCAAACAATCGCTGGAGTCGCAGTTGCGGTAAATGTTCAGGATTATCTGAAGGTTTGTTTGCGACCTGAAGCCAAATCCATTTTCAGCAAAAATACCTATCATCGTGCGCTGGAGAGCCTAGTTTTTCAGACTTGCAAAAAGGTCAGGCGCGATCTCGGGCGCAAGATTCAAATAGCATTCGTTCACGATGAAGGTGACGATTACCCTGAACTCTTATTGCTCTATAAGGACTTTAAGAAAAAAAATCCGAAGACAGCCAAGATGATGGCTGGCTTCACTATTCAAGACGACAAAATTACTCCAGCCCTTCAGATGGCGGACATGATTGCCAATAATATTCAACGCAAGGCTGTAAAAAGTCTTGAGGCTGGCAAGCTCAATAAGGAAGAATTCGAAATGCACGAAAACATCGTCATCGCACGAATTATGAACGAAGAATACATGCTAAATATGCTCAAAAGAGTTCTGATAATTAGAGGCCAACCAGTCCCGGCAGATCTCGAGAACTACCTGGGTTAGGTTTACTTGGCTGTCGCGGCCCGTGGATGCGTCACAGAATTTCATACTCTAATGAATGTTTGTGAAAGAGGAATCTTTTGCATTCGGGGGATTGACAGAAGATGCGGGGGATGAAATCTCTGGAACGTGCTTTCTTTACGAAAGAGATTGAGTCAGAGGAGAGAGCCTGATCCCGAAGATATCGGGATGCTCCCTTGTTTCATGGGATTTCTTTTGTGGGGCAGGTTTCCCTCAAGCCGTTTTTTCTCAAGCCGTTATACTGATCACGACTAATCTTGCCTACCTCTTCTATTACGTCCCCCGAAATCTCGTCGCAGGAAGTTCTCGATGCCCATTCTTCTGAAGATATTGCAGTAGCTTCGCTATCGGCGTTTCCTTCGCCGGCGTTTGCGGGCGGGCTCGACTTCACGCAGCGTGCCGATCTGGTGGAGTTGATGGATTTGCCTTGCCCTTATGAGGAGCTGCGCGCGTGTCTGCATGACATTGCCCGCGTGAACCGGCTGACGTTTGCGCAGCGGCCTACGCTGGGCTGGCTGGAAGAACTGATGGCGGCGCATCCTCCTTCGGCGGCTCCCCTGCGCGTGGTGGACGTTGGGTGCGGCTATGGAGATACGCTGCGGAAGATCGATCGATGGGCGACTAAACGGGGATTTGCGGTGACGCTGACGGGCATCGATCTGAATCCGGATGCGATTCGTGCGGCGCGGGAGGCTACTCCGCCGAATCAGCAGATTGAGTGGTTGGTGGGGGATGCGCTGGCCGATCACACGAAGGGACCTATCGACGTTGTCCTCTGTTCCTTGCTAACGCACCATCTGACGAATGCGCAGATCGTGCTGTTTCTGCGATGGATGGAACAGACGGCGCGATGTGGATGGTTTATCGACGATCTTCACCGCAAGCCGGTGCCGTACCAACTGTTTCGGTTGTGGGCGCGGTTTGCGAACTGGCACCCGTTCGTGAAGAACGATGGGCCGGTGTCGATCCGGCGCAGCTTCGTGGTGGAGGATTGGCAGAGGCTATGTACTGCTGCCGAGATTGGCGTGGGGAACGTCTCAATCAATGAGCACCGTCCGGCGCGGCTTTGCGTGGGGCGGGTCAAGTAAGTAGATTTTTCGCGAAGGCACTTCCCATACGCCAACACTCCTTCGTTTCGAGGCCCCTTTGATGTTCGTTCGTCACTCTGTTTCTTTCTTTTCTGTCCTGGCATCTGCCTTCGCACTTTTCCTTGCCTCTCCCGTTGGAGTGCAGGCACAGCGGCTGCCCCCAGAGGTACACCCGGAGCACTACGGGCTGACGGTGACGCCGGATTTGAAGGCGGCAAGCTTCAGCGGGGAAGAGACAATCGATGTTGCGCTGGATGCTCCCAGCAAGCGAATCACGCTGAATGCAGCGGAGCTTAAATTCGTTGAGGTGAAGGCCTATGTTCTGCCGGTGGCGGCGTACTCTTACGGCAAGCTGGGATCGCAGCCGAAGCCGCTGAACCCGGTTGAGGCTGATCGGCATCCGCAGACCGCGACGGTGACGCTTGATGGCGAGAAGGAGCAGGCTACGTTTAGCTTCGCGGAGGAGCTGCCCGCGGGGAGGGTGACGCTGGCGATTCGCTACTCGGGCGTGTTGAACGATAAGCTGCGGGGTTTCTATCTTTCGAAGACCAAGGCGCGCAACTACGCGGTGACGCAGTTTGAGCCTACCGATGCGCGGCGCGCGTTTCCGGGCTTCGATGAACCTGCGCTGAAGGCTACGTATGACATTGCGGTGGTCGTCGATAGTGGCGATACGGCGATCTCGAACTCGAACATGATCTCGGATAAAGCGGGGCCGGTTGCGGGCAAACACACGATTCGGTTTGCGACGACGCCGAAGATGTCGAGCTACCTGGTTGCGTTTCTGGTGGGTGATTTCAAATGCACGGAGGGCAAGTCGGATGCCGTGCCGATTCGTGTGTGTTCGACGCCGGACAAGGTGGAGCTGACGCGGTTTGCGCTGGAGTCGGCGAAGTACGTTCTGCACTATTACGACACCTACTTTGGGATTAAGTATCCAATGCCGAAGCTGGATATGGTTGCGCTGCCGGACTTTGAAGCGGGCGCGATGGAGAACTTCGGCTGCATTACGTATCGCGAGACTGACCTGCTGGTAAACGAAAAGACCGGCGATATTCCCGAGAAGAAGCGGGTTGCGACGGTGGTGGCGCATGAGATGGCGCACCAGTGGTTCGGCGATATGGTGACGATGCAGTGGTGGGACAACCTGTGGCTAAACGAGGGATTTGCCACGTGGATGGAGACCAAGCCGGCGGCCGCGTGGCACCCGGAGTGGAACTTCGACCAGGACGACGCGCAGGGGCTGAACGAGACGCTGAACCTTGATGCTCAGCGGACCACGCGGACAATACGCGCGACGGCCAGCACGCCGGATGAGATCAACGAGATGTTCGATGGGATTGCGTACGGCAAGGCCGGGGCCGTGATTGGCATGGTGGAGAACTACCTGGGGAAGGAGGTCTTTCGGCAGGGGGTGCACAACTATCTGCAGGCGCATCTGTATGGCAATGCGACCGCGGAAGACTTCTGGGGCGCGCAGACGGCGAACTCGCATCTGCCGGTAGACAAGATCATGTCGAGCTTTGTGACGCAGCCTGGAGTGCCGCTGCTGACGTTCTCCGAGAGGCAAGCAGGAGGCGTTCCGGTGGGGCAGAGCAGGTTTTTTCTGTCGGCAGAGGAGATGAACCGACCTGTGGCCGGGCAGGTGCCGGAGTGGACTGTGCCGGTATGCCTGAAGACGAACGGCCAGCCGATCTGCCGGGTGATGACGCCTGGGGAGTCTAGCGTGCCGCAGCCGGTGGATGCCGGGATGCCGTTCTTCTATGCGAATGCCGGGGCTAAGGGATACTACCGAACGGCGTACATTCCAGCGCAGCTGAGCACGATTGTGACAAAGGCGGAGAGTTCGATGACGCCGTCGGAGCGGATCGGGCTGCTGGGCGACCGGTGGGCTCTGGTGCAGTCGGGACAGGCGGATGTGGGGGATTTTCTAAATCTAATTTTGGCTTTGAAGGAAGACTCCAGTGCGGCGGTGCTCGATACGGCGCATCAGCAGATCCAGAAGATCGATTCGGAGATAGCCAGTGACGAGGATCGGGCGGCGCTGGCTGCGGTGCTGCAGAGGCAGTTTGGGCCGGTGTATTCCGCCTTGGGTAGCCCGGAGAAGAAGGAGCCGTTTGACCGACGTCAGCTTCGCGGAACGCTGTTTGAGCTGCTGGGCGAGGCGCACGATACCGCCGTTCTGGCTGAGGCGAAGCTGCTGACGGCCCGGGTCTTCGCGGGGGATAAGGTGAAGGACAAGACGCTTGATTCGGCGCTGGCCGACGCGGCCGTGCAGGTGAGCGCGGCCAATGGGGATGCGGCGCTCTACGATAAGGTACTCGCGGTGAGCAGGAACTTCAGTGACCCGGGAGAGCAGACCGATGCACTGCAGTTGCTGGCACGGTTTCGCGATCCTGCGCTGGTAAGGCGGACGCTCGACCTGATCGCCTCAGGAGAGGTTCGAAATCAGGATAGCTGGGCCATGCTGACGGTGCTGCTTCGCGAGCGCGTGAGCCGGGACGAAGCCTGGGAGTATATGCGGCAGAACTGGGAGAAGGTGAGTGCTCAGTTCACGGTGTCGTCCGGGGCCGAGGTGGTGGGGGCTACCGGGTCCTTCTGCACGGTCGAACAGAGGGATCAGGTAAGTAGTTTTTTCACGACGCATAAGGTCGCGGCAGCGGAACGGACTCTTGCAAAGGCTGTTGACAGTATCAACGACTGCATTAAATTGCAGACTGTCCAGGAGCCGAAGCTGCATGCGTGGCTTCAGGGTCAGGCCAGGTGAGGAAGGCGCGGTCTGTACAACTTAAGTCCAGCCAAAGTTGAGAGATAGCTGCTTCGTTTCGGGGCGAGGCGCGAGAAGAGGCAAGTCTTTGGCAGCGTCTGTCTTGCGGCTGGAAGGGGGTGAACCGGAGGCGCTTCGGGCTGGGTTTTGTGGACGGTCGGTAAAAATGATCAGGGTACCCAAAAGTGTTATGAAGTGGAAGTCATTCTGCGTTGACTTTCAACTTTCGTAACGGTACCTTCCCAATTGAGGACACCAATGAAGAAAACCTGTCTCTTACTAGCCGGCATCGCCCTCCTCTCATCCGTCGCCCTCCCGCTGTACGCTCAAGACGGATGCGTGAACTCTCCGGAGAATCCGACAGCTATTCTTGCTGTTGTAGGCTCCGCAGGTGCATTTTTCGTATCGGTACGTGCTCGCATCAAGGCTCGTCGCAACTCTTCCAAGTAAGCCGCCACTAGGACTTGCCACCTGATACTCCCCTGGTGCGCTGGCCTGGATCAAAAAGACCGCATGTCAAGTTTACCTGCTACCGCTGAAGTCAGCCCACTCCGATCGGCTGGGGCGGCGGGGCTTAGTCTGCCCCGTGCCGCAGGATTTGCGGCGATCGTTTCGGTGTTTGGCCTATTCACCATCTTTTCGACGGTGACTGCTCTTTGGAATCTTTGGACGACGGACGCTCTCAAGTCAATCGGGATGTTCATTCCGCTGGTCAGCTTTGTGCTGGTACTGCGGGCATGGCAGTCGCTTGGATGGGAGATGGAGGGCAGCTGGTGGGGCCTGGCCGTCCTGGTGGTCACGGCCGCGGTTGTGCACATACGGGACCAGGCGGTTCTGGTGTTTGTGTTCTCCCCGAAGTGGTCGATTTATGTTCCGCCGCACTCGCTTGTGGCCTTTGCCTATGGCGCGGGAGTGGTTCTGCTGTTTGGCGGGAAGCGGCTGTTCCGGGCTTCTCTGTTTCCGCTTATCCTGCTGTGGTTTGTTAATCCGATTCCTCACATCTTCAATGTGTTTGTCGATTTGCCGTTGCAGCGCGCCTC
Organism: Tunturiibacter empetritectus; assembly: GCF_013410875.1. Classification (GTDB taxonomy): domain Bacteria; phylum Acidobacteriota; class Terriglobia; order Terriglobales; family Acidobacteriaceae; genus Edaphobacter; species Edaphobacter empetritectus. The sequence goes on from NZ_JACCCU010000001.1 coordinate 180,133, forward strand.
CGCCCACGTGGCTCGCGCCTTTGCGATCGCGTTGGGCCAGCCACTGAGCCCGGACCAGCTTCGGCTGATGTTTACTCCTGAGTTCGGCATGTTCATCGCTCCGGGATGCAATGGGATTCGTGGTGCGGTCACGATGGGATTCATTGCGCTGATCGCGGGCTATGTGTATCGCTTTCGCTGGTATGCGCATGCTGCGGTGGTGGCCGGCGCGATCCTGCTGGGTTACGTCTTCAACTTTGCACGACTGTGCATTCTGGTTCTGTACTACATCGTGGCACTGCACATCCCCTCTCTGCGGAGCAAGGCTGAGATGGGAGATTACGTCATTGGGGCGTGCCTCTTTCTGCTGGGAACCTTTCTGCTGTTCCACGTTGTCCGCCGCCTGAGCGAGTCGCCCGGCCAGATCAAGCCTCCTGCCCTGACCCCGGCTTGTTCGGCTGGCGCAGTCGCGGGACGGCCTTTCTATCTTCGCTTTGCCGGAATGCTTGCGCTGGTACTAGTCAGTGGCTATGGGGTTGCGCGGGCCTACGTGAGCACGTACAGCGGGACTGCCGCTGCTCAGAGGAAGGCCGATCAGAATGCGCCGGGACAGTTCCCTGACCGCATTGGGAGCTACACCCTGGCGCGTACCTGGAACGAGAATCTCTTCGCTGGTCCGCTGATCTATCACTGGGCCGAGTACGCTCCGGCAGATGGAGGAGCGCATGTGTCGATTGGGATTTCGCCGGTGATGGGGTCTCACGATACGCTGATCTGCCACTCGGCGCGCGGGGAGGATCCGATCTGGAGGGACCAGCTCTCGATACCTACTGCGAACGGGCAGATTGGTTTTTCGGGCTCCTTCTTCAACGACGGCGCGACCCAATATCTTGAGGCGACGACTCTCTGCAATAGCGGTTCCTGCGGAGAGTATTCGAGCGACCGCACCCACTTTGGATTCGTGTATAGCAAGCCGACTACTCAGTCTCTGTTGTCGCAGGAGGCGCAGCGCCCCATCCCGATCCTGCTGAAGGTCGAGACGATTGACACAACGATGCCGGTGGAGGTGGCGCGACGGCAGTTGACGACAGATCTTCAGTCTTTCCTCGGCTCGGCGAACCTGGACGGACTCACGAAGCCTTACCGACAGTAACTGCATTCAGCTTTGATATCTTTGGGCCATCCAGTGAGATTACTTTTGCGCAACTTTCAGGGACTTTTCAGCGCGGCGATGGTCGGGATTCTGGCTTGCTCGCTTGCGGGATGCGGGGGCGGCTCAACTCCGACTCAGCCACCACCACCCCCGCCTCCACCACCACCACCGCCCACTAATCCTGGCGTGAGTTTTTCCGGAAAGGCGATGGCTGGTTCTCTGCCGATCGTCGGAGCGGCCGTCCAGCTTTATGCAGCTGGAACCGGCGGGAGTGGCTCGGCCTCGACGTCGCTGCTTGCGAGCGCACTCACCACGGATGCGACCGGTTTATTTACTGTGGCTGCGGGTTATTCCTGTCCTCTCGCTGGCTCGGAGATCTATGTTGTGGCTCGCGGGGGACAGGTGGGAGGCGCTCCCAATAACACTGCGATTACGCTTGCGAGTGCGCTTGGCGGATGCAATCAGATTACGGCGGGGTCTCAGTTCGTAGTCAACGAGGTAACGACGGCGGCCACTGCCTGGGGGCTTGCACAGTTCTTTGGCACTGAGGGCAATCTTGGGGCGAGCGCGACGAACGTTCAGGGGTTGGCCAATGCCGTGGCTACGGTGGCGAACCTCGCGAACCTCACAAAGGGATCCGCGCCGGGGACGACCTTTCCCGCCACCGGAGACTCTACCAGTGCGGTAAAGAAGATCAATATCGTCGCTGATCTTCTCAACAACTGCACGGCCACGGCGTCGGGATGCGGCTCGCTCTTCGCAGCCACTACGCCGAATGGTGGGGCGGCTCCGACCAACACGCTGGATGCGGTTTTGAATATGGTGCGCAATCCGGGGAGTAATGTCGCGATGTTATTTGCGCAGCTTCCCGTGAGTGGCGCGCCGTTTTCACCGGTTCTCTCTGCGGCGCCGGCGGATTGGACTCTCTCCATCAGCTACCATGGCGGGGGTATCGGTGACGGGGTGCCACTCGACAGTAAGCTGCCGTCCGGTCTGGGCGTGGACGCTGCCGGCAATCTTTGGGTTTCGACCTACTCGGGTGTTGTGTCTGAGTTTTCGACGACAGGAACTCCAAAGTTTCCAAGTGGCATTACAGGCGGTGGGTTATCAGATTCGAAAGCGCTTGCCATCGATCCTCAGGGGAATTTGTGGATTCCTGACGGGGGAAGTTCCGGGGTCAATGGCGGTTTTGGCAGCGTGACCGAGCTTAGTTCGAGCGGCCAAGTGCTCTCGGGCGCCACGGGATACAGCGCTGGCGGGATCAGTTATCCGACGGCGATTGCGATCGATCCGAATGGGACGGTATGGATTCCGGACTATGGAAACTCTCGGGTCACCCTGCTCTCGAGCACCGGTCAACCGCTCTCGGGCACAACCGGATATGAGTCACTGCAGTTCAGTTTTCCGCTTGCAGTCGCAATTGATTCGAATCATTACGGGTGGGTGGCGAACTTTGGCAACGATACCGTCAGCAAGGTCTCCGCTGATGGGAACCAGATTACCAGCTTCCCGAGTGTCGGCGGCCCGGACGGTATTGCGGTTGATCAACGCGGCTACGTATGGGTCGCGAATCAGATAGGGAATAGCATCACTGAGCTTGCGAATGATGGAACGGTGGTCTCGGGCGGCTACAGCGATAACAAGGCCAGCATTCTTGCTCCGCAAGGGATCGCGATCGATGGGGTGGGTCATGTATGGGTCGCAAACCTGCATAGTCACACCATTACAGAACTGGCCGGTTCGGCCGCGGCTTCACCTGGCGCGATTTTGTCTCCAACTGCGGGCTATGCGCCGGATGCTGGATTTATTGAGGCGTATGCGATTGTGGTTGATGCCAGTGGCAATCTGTGGGTGACGGACTTCAACAACGGCACGCTTACGGAGATCGTTGGACTGGCAACGCCGGTGAAGACTCCTGTGCTGGGGCCGCCAGAGACGCCTTAGGGCCGGTAGTTGACCACGCAGAGTTGAGGCTACTGCTTGCAACGATACGCGGCGGTAGCCTCTTCGTTTGCTGTCGATTCGTAACTACGGTTTGATCGTGAGCATGACCACGCCGTGGCTGGGCACGTCGGCGGAGTAGCTCCCGCTCTGTTTGCCCAGATCGCTCACCGTCCAGAGATTTCGTACCGAGGCAGAGACAGAGTCGGGGTAGCCGAGGTCGGTCCACGCGACGGCGATCTTCGCGGCTGCGGGGCTGCGGTTGAGCAGTGCGACGGCGCGGCCGCCGTCCTGTAGTTGCTTCGACCAGATCTCCAGGTCGCCCGTCTTTTTGACTCTGCGTGCCTGGTGTCCGAGCGGGTCCTGATCGATAGCGATGACCTCTTTGTTCAACAGAATCTCTTTGGTGTCGGGCGTCATGTTGGAGATGTCGTTGCCCGCCAGCAGGGGCGCGGAGAACATCGCCCACATGCTGAAGTGTGCGCGCGACTCTTCTTTGGTGAGGCCACCGTTGCCGACCTCGAGCATGTCAGGATCGTTCCAGTGGCCGGGACCGGCGTAGGTCTCGAGTCCACTCATCTGGTCGATGATCTGGGTTACGCCGTTGCCGCCCCAGTCTTTCTTACAGTCCCAGCAGTCTTGTATGTCTCCGGTGGAGCGCCACAGGTTTCCGATTGGTCCTGCCCACAGCCATGGCTTGGTCGATCCCCACTCGCAGATGCTGAAGACGATGGGTCTTCCCGAGTCGGCAAGTGCATTGCGCATCACGGTGTAGGAGGACTCGCTGTTCTGGCCGGGGAGCGTGCTGCACCAGTCTTCCTTGAGGTAGTCGACGCCCCAGTTGGCGTATTGCTTTGCGTCCTGGTACTCGTGGCCGATGCTGCCTGGACGCTTGGCGCAGGTCATGGCGCCGGCATCGGTGTAGATGCCGAACTTCAGGCCCTTCGAGTGGACATAGTCGGCGAGCGCCTTGATGCCAGAGGGGAAGCGCTCGGCGTCGGCGATGATGTTGCCTGATGCGTCGCGGCCGGTCTGCCAACAATCGTCGAGGATGACGAACTGATAGCCCGCATCCTTCATGCCGCTGCTCACCATGGTGTCCGCGGTCTCGCGCACGACCTTTTCATTGAGTCCTTTACAGCCGAACTTGTTCCAGCTGTTCCAACCCATGGGGGGAGTTTTTGCAAGGCCGTTGTCAAGAGCTTGTCCAGAGACCGATAGCACGATGACTGTCAGCATTACCAACCAGATTTTTATAAGGAAACGAGTTCGACCCATTGCAATGCACTCCTCTTCGGAAAGCGGCACGAGATTTTCTACGAGCCTCACGAAATTCTAACCTTTGTGAGGAAGCAACTGTTTGGTTGGCGTTACGTGGAGCCGCTTTTCGTAGCATAGGAAGCGCAGCCCCGGCCTGAACTCGAGGCCGATCTCTCCGGCCAGCAGGTAACCCAGCTTCGGAAAGAGCCTCTGTGTCGCTTCGTTGTTGGTGTTGGTGTCGACGCGGAGGGCGGTGATGCCGCGCTCGACTGCAACTTCTTCGGCTCTCTGCATGAGTGCGCCGGCTGCTCCCTGGCCGCGGAATGCAGGATCGACCGCAAGACGGTGCACTACGATTGCAGGTTCGTTGATGTCCCATCCGACCTGGGAGTAGTCGGGGTCCTGATCCATGGTGATTGCAGCGAGACCGGCGATGTTGCCGTTCGCTTCGGCGATCCAGAGCTGGTTCAGATCGATGTCGCGCTGAAAGACGGCGTCGTTTGGGTAAGTTTCGTCCCACTGGAGATTGCCTGTCGCACGCATCAGCGGAACGACGCGCCTGACGAGGTTCATCAGCGCCGGGAGATCATCTTGTGTTGCCAGCCGGATCTGCATCGTCTTCTCAGCGTAACAGGAGCGGCGATGCGGATTTCTGCTGCATGAGAGTGCGAAGCAACCGAAGCTACATGATTCGAAAACGTTCGCGCATGAGGCGTTGGAAGCGAGGACGCCAGATGAGGTCATAGGCTAACTCTTTTCCGGGGAACATGGCCAGGGCAGCCCTTCTGCTGTCGGCGATCATCTGGGCTGCCTCGTCCACTGTCAGCGACCCGTCCTGCGCGATGACCTGCATCACCATGTTCATCATCATCTGCATTCTGCGGATCAGTTTTTGTTCTTCTGCCCGCTCTTCCGCGCTGATCACGACAGCCTCAGCATTTGGCCCATTCAACTCCATCGAAACCTCCCGATCAAGTCAGCTACTTATGGATTAGACGCATCGACAAGCTCACGGATCTTTCCATCCCGGCCCAGCAGGAAGGTGGTCAAGCCAAACTCGTCCGTTCGATACAGCTTAGTGCGGGCGTCCGCAATTCGTTCGATCACTTCGTAACGGGGGTGACCAAATGTATTCCCCTTGCCGACCGACACAACGGCATCTTTTGGGGCGGCGGCAGCGAAGAACTCCTGGGTGGTCGAGGTGCGGCTGCCGTGGTGGCCGATCTTCAAGAGCGTGACCGGCGAGACTCTTCCATGCGAGAGCATCTCACGCTCGCTTGGGGCTTCGGCGTCGCCCTCCAGCAACACGGACGCCTCGCCGTATTGCATCCGCATCACAAGCGAATCGTTGTTGATAGGCTCTCGAGGGTTGACGTAACCGGCCTCGGGCGCAAGCATCGTTATCTGCGTTCCTCCCCAGGCAAGCTGGGTGCCCGCGTAAAAGTGGCGTACGGTGACTCCAAGATCTTTTGCCTCGTCGAGCAGCGAACGGTAGGCGTCGGAGTTGGGATCGATGCTGACCCATAGTTCGCGGGGGCGAAAGTTGCGAAGGACTGCGGGCATTCCGCCCATGTGGTCGCTGTGGGCGTGGCTCAGGGCAAGCACATCGAGCCGACGAAATCTGCGTGACCAGAGATACGGCGAGACGACCTCCTCGCCAACGTCGAAGCGGCTTGTCGCTTCTGCGGCCTCGGTGACCGCGCCGACGGGGCCGCCGGCATCGATCAGCATCGTTGCGCCGTCGGGGCTGACGATGAAGATGGAGTCGCCCTGTCCAACGTCGATCGCTGTCACCTCCATCATGCCGGGTGAGACGATCGAATGCTCCGGCCATAGCACGATCAAGGCGACTAGCGGCAGTACGACGACTGCAGCCGAGGCCCAGTTGCGGGATCGTCGCACGGCCCAGCAGGAGAAGGTCCACGCAATGATTGCAAGGATTGCGACCCACCACGCTGGAGCGGGGACGCGCAGATCGGCTGCATGAACTGCACTGACGTGGCCGATCACTCCCGCAACTCCGTGGAGCAATAGGGCCGTCATGGCGCCAGGCAGCAGCGCTAACAAGGGGCTGATGAGGGAGGCGCAAAATGTAACGACTGCGGTGGGAGCGAGAATGGCGACCAGCGGCACGCTCAACATATTGGTGGGGACGGCGAACATGGTTGCGCGGTGGAAGTAGACTGCCATCGGCAAGACCATTACCATCTCGGCCACTACGCCTATCAACGACAACTCCAACGCCCAGAGACTGCAACGAATCAGTGTGGGCAACAACTCGCTGGACCATTGGCCGAGCACCTTGGCAATGGCCGCGCTCCCCATCCGCAGCATCAGGCGAAACTGCGCCACTTGCGGGGGCAGGCCCGTGTCGATCCACTTGTCCCATAGGTTCTCCGCGGCGTTGGCATAGGGAAGAAAGCTGCGCTCGCCCAATGGAATCGCGATGCCGCCGATTGCGACGATCGCGAGGAACGTCATCTGGAAGCTGGCTTCGAATAGCGCGCTCGGAGATAACACCAGGACAGCCAGTGCTGCGGCTCCTAGAGCGTTCAGTACGTTGCGATCCCGACTCAAAAGACGCGCCATGAGAAAGACCGTTGTCATGAAGAGCGCTCGTTGTACGGGAGCGCCAAAGCCGGTCAGCAACGCGTAGCCAAAGGTCAAGGCGATGGTAAGCGACGTTGCGAGCCAATCATGCAGTCTGAGCCGGCGGGCCAGCCAGAAGACGAGGCCAGCGAGTAGGCCGACGTGCATTCCTGAGACCACAAAGAGATGAAATGAACCTGTGCGCTCGAAGCCTACGCGTTGAGTTTTATTGAGGCCGGCGCGGTCGCCAAACAGCATTGCGTTGAGCATCCCTGCGTCGTCCGCGCTGAGCCGCAGGATGTTTGGAAGTCCTCGATTCGCCTTCGAGTGCACATAGCCAAGCACGCGACCCGAAGCCCAGCTTTGTGCTGCGAAGATCCTGCATTGCCACTGTGCTGCGCGTTCGGACTGCGTCGCAAGTGTCGAGCTGGATTCGTCAAGGACGGAGACCTTCGAGGTACGCACGCTGGCATGAGCGCCGATTTCCTGTGCAAGCAGGTAGTCTGCGTACTGCCACGCGCCAGGGTCACGGTAGTACTCGGCCACCTTCAGTCGCATGGGAGCCTGCACCAGGTCGCCACACTTCAGCGTGGGAAGCGGTTGACTGGCAGATACGGCGAGACCTGTAACGGCGGCGTTCGTTGCAAGCTTGTCAGGAACGACATTCATGCGCACGCCACCTTTGATAGGGGCCATCCATGCAACGTCTGGCGTTACCTCCTCCACCGCATCGACTTGAATATCGACTGAGAGTGCGCCGATAGCCGCCGCCTCCTCGTCAGCCTCTTTCTCCGGCCACCAACCTGCTTCCTTATCCTGATCCGAGTTTTCCTGTAGGGGAGCTAACTCGCGAACCCGTACGACGCGTCCTCTGACTTGTCGGCTCAGTCCGTCTGCATACGCTTTCAGAGCGTGTTGAGTAGGCGGAGCGGGCTGCACCTCCGCGCAGAAGAGTCCAAGGGCCATCCAAACCGCTGCCAGAGGGACGATTGCGATCCGGAAAGACCATCGCAGGCTGGCTAGCGTCAGACCGCACAAGAGTGAGATGGCAACGAGGACAATGACAGTTGGTGCGTGATTCCGTGCCATCACTTCGCCCAGAGCAAACCAGCAGACCGCCGTCAGCAGAGGAGCGCGACGGAACTTGAGCTGGGGAACGCGTGCGACTGCCTTCGGCCAGAGATCGGGGTTCGGCTCGTTGGTTCTTCCGGTCTTCGTTGCTCTGCCTGCGGACCGCACTTATCAACCATTTCACCACAAGGTGGCCACGTTTATCTGCGCAGAATCACGATCGTCTCAAGATGAAACGTCTGAGGAAACAGGTCGACCAAGTGGAGTTCTTCGAGGTTGTAGCCCGCGTCTACCAGCATTTTCAGGTCTCGAGCCAGAGTTACGGGATCGCAGGAGACGTAGACGATCTCGGGGGCCGCAACGCGCGCGAGGAGTGCGCAAACCTCGGCTCCGACACCGGCCCGCGGAGGGTCCACGACGATCAACTGAGGGCGTTCTCGCTGCACCACAGCCTGACGGAGGAATTCAATGGTGGTGGCTTCGATGGCGTGCCTGCCTGTTCCTTTGAAGGATTTGATCAGATCGGTGGCGGCGGCTTCGACGGCTACGACCTGCTGAAACGTCTTCGCCAGTGCTCGAGAAAATAATCCCACGCCTGCGTATAGATCCCATGCTAGTTGTCCCTGACGATTTGTTGCGACGATCCGGACAAGCTCCTCGATGAGAAAGCGGTTGACCTGGAAGAAGGCGCCGCGGCTCACCCAGTAGTCTTCGTTTCCTGCCTGATAACTCAAGCCTTGTGCTCCCCAACTCTCTAAAGGACGCGGCTTCTGTAGCTGTCGCTGTGGTCCTGCGGGTTTTAGGAGAGAGGTGCCAGCTCCCGTGAGCTCTGGCACGAGCTGTTTCATGCGGTCACACAATGGGGCTAACCCAGGTTGATCTTTTCGGACAAAGACGGTCATCTGCAGCTTCTTTTCGTCGGCTGTTGTAAAAAACTCCGCTTCGACAGCGTTGAGTAGCCAGCGACTTGAAGCAGTGTTCTCTGTCGCCACTTGCAAGAGGCTTTGAGCCGCGCGCCACAGCAACGGCGCAGTGATGGGGCACTCCTGAATCGCAAGAAACACATTGGTGCCCTGCCGGTTGTAGCCGACTTTCAGGATGGAGTCCAGCTCTTCGAGCCGCAGGCGCATACGATTTCTGTAAGCCCAGGGAGCCGCGGAATGAAGCTGAATCTCAGGTAGCGTTTTCAACCCGGCACGTTCGAGCGTCTCCTGCAGGATGGATGCCTTCATCTTCACCTGCGCGGGATATTGGGTGTGCTGGTAGTGACATCCACCACACTCTCCGAAGTGTGGACACGCTGGCTGGACACGGTCTACCGAATCCTCCAGCACCTGCAGAAGAGAGGCTTCCTCAAAGTTCTTTTTCTGCTGCTGAATCTGGACCTCGACCAATTCGCCTGGTAGCACGAAGGGTATAAAGACAGAATCTCCATCGGACTGATGAGCAAGGCAAGCTCCGCCATAGATTGCTTTTTCAATTTGTAACTTCATTCGTGGCTCATATAAAAGAGGCTGAGGCGAGGCAGTCGGCGCGCTTCCAGCAACCGCTTCTGAAGAAACTGCTGCTGTACTTGTTTGATCTGGACGGCCTGCATCTTGCCGCGGTAAGGCGCCAGTTCGCGAGCCGCCTGTTCGCGTAAGGCGACCAATTCGTCTTCAGGCGCGGCGGTCATCAAAGCGGCAAACATCTTCTCTTCGAGCACGCTGAGCGTCCTATCGAGCTCTTCGAGCGAATGCGTCGTTTCACCGCGCAGGCCGGTGGCCAGGGCTCGCAGTCTCGCTGCGACTTCGGAGGCCATTGCGTCTGCCGGCGGAGTCAGCTTTGCCGACTCGATTGCTGCAGCGTTGTCGTCTAGGTATCGTCCAACGCGTTCGGTCTCGAAGCCGCTCTCTGCTGTCTGAGTGTTCGGTGTAGGAGCCGCACCGATAGACGCTTCCATCGCCTGCTCCACGGCCTCCATCACACTCTGGGCGCACCACGCCAAGCCGTTCACCTTGCGCGTTCTTGTTGTGGCGCGAAGAGCTTTCGCATCATGTTTGTCGAAGGCGTTATCGATTCCGCGTAATACCGCTTCCAGAGGCACGCCGGCTTCCCGCCATGTCTCGATCAGAGCCCAATCCAAGGTAGAGAGCATCAGGAGCGAGCCGCGGCGCTGCTGAAAGCGTTCCTCGATCTCCGTGAAGTAGTTGAAGTAGTTCTGCATTGAATCTCTACAGCTTAAGCCAGCGCGGACGAGCGTGCCTAAACGTGCTTCGTAGTTAGGTCCCGCGCTTTTTGTGCCGGTCAAGATTGCGCTCGTAGATGAGGCGCAGTCCGGTCAACGTCAGCAACTCATCCACTGCTCCGATGTACTTCGATCCGCCGGCAATGAGTTTTGCGAGGCCGCCAGTGGCAACGGTCTTGGTCTCGGGTCCCATCTCGGCGATCATGCGTTCGAGGATGCCGTCGACGAGCCCGATGTAGCCGTAATAAAGGCCAATCTGGATGTTGTCGACAGTTCCAGTTCCGATGACCTTCGCGGGTTTTTTAATATCGATTCGCGGCAGCCGGGCCGCCCGCGAGAACAGGGCATCGGCCGAGATGCCTAGTCCAGGGGCGATCGCGCCGCCGAGGAACTCGCCTTTTTTTGAGAGCACGTCGAAGGTTGTTGCAGTGCCCATATCCACCACGATGCACGGTCCTCCGAAGCGCTCGAAGGCCGCGATGCAGTTGACGATCCGGTCGGCGCCGAGCTCTGCGGGGTTATCCGTCAAGACGGGAATGCCGGTCTTCACGCCAGGTTCGACGAAGACGGGCCTAACATGAAAGTACAGCTCGCAGACCTGGCGCAGGGTTGAGTCCAGTGGGGGGACTACTGAGGAGATCGCGATGCCGTCGACTACTCCAATCTCCAGCCCTTTTAAGCCGAAGAGATTGCGCAGGAGAATGCCGAACTCATCGCTGGTCAGTTTCGACGAGGGTGTTGTGATGCGCCAGTTCGCCACCAACTCCGGCCCCGTCGCCGTTGCTTCGTTGGCCAGCCGGTAGAGCCCGAGAACCGTGTTGGTGTTGCCCACATCCATTGCCAGTAGCATGGTTCGAATCTCCCACCCTGTTCGGTCTAGAACGGACGAACTCCGCCGGAGAGTACCGTATGCAGCTCTCCATCGTCTCCTGCGATACGCAAAAAGCCGCGAGGGTCGAGCCCTGTCGTCACGCCAGTATATCCGCCGTCCTCGTCGACTCGAACGCGTTTGCCTCGCACCCAGCTTGACGCTGCTTCAAATCTCTCTAACAGGGAGGGGCGCGTGGAAGCTTCACGGAGCTCATCCTCGAGAAGGTGAATCTCTTCGTCGAGAGCGCGCAGAAGTTCGATCAGTACGCGTTCCCGTGGATGCGAACTTCCGCCTTCGCGGCGCAGCGAGGTGGCGAAGGGTTCAATTTCGGCAGGGAAGTTGCTGTGATTTACATTGATGCCGATCCCTATGACGGCGTATCGAAGCATCGTGGGAGTGTCAGACTGCGAGGGAATCGAGGAGGTTTCGACCAGGATGCCTCCGCATTTTTTTTCATCGAGAAGAAGATCATTGGGCCAACGAATATCTGGTCTAAGGCCTGTTACGGCGGCGATGGCTGCTTGCGCAGCAAGGCCGGTTGCTAGGGATAGCCAGAGTGCGTCGACTAAGGCTATTTGCGGGCGAAGGAGCACGCTTAGGTAAAGCCCGTCGCCGGGTATGGAGTGCCAGGTGTTGCCGCCGCGCCCTCGCCCTGCGGTTTGCTCATCGGCGACCCACACGCTGCCATGCGATGCGCCTGCTTGTGCGGCTTCCAACGCCAGCAAGTTGGTGGACCCAACCGTTGGGAGATGCTGCAGATGGCCGGCGAAGGGGGAGCGGGCGAGTGCAGCGACAATGGAGGAAAGATCGAACGAATCAGCCACGCTGCCCTCAGTAGATGTCCGCTGTTATGCGCATGCTCAGGTCAACTGCAACGGCTGAGTGGGTGAGTGCGCCGACGGAGACGAAGTCCACTCCGGCTAAGGCGTAGTCACGCACCGTCTTCAGATTCATGTTGCCGGAGGCTTCAACTGGGACGTTTGGCAGGGTGGCGCGAATTTGCTTGACCGCTTTCTTTACCTGCGAAGGAGTCATGTTGTCGAGCAGGATGGACTCTGCACCGCCAGCGATAGCTTGGTCTAATTCTGCCTGGCTGCGGGCTTCGACCTGCACGACCTGGCCTGTCTTTCGGCCTTCGAGGGCGCGCTCGAGTACTGTTGGAAGGCCGCCGCCGAGGGAGATGTGATTGTTCTTGATGAGGATTCCGTCCTGCAGATCGAGGCGATGATTGACGCCGCCGCCGCAGCAGACGGCGTATTTATCGAGAACGCGCAGGCCTGGTATGGTTTTTCGCGTATCGAGGACTTTTGTCTTGGTGCCGGCGACTGCTTTTACGAACTCGTTGGTGAGTGTTGCGATGCCGCTCATGCGCTGCATGAGGTTGAGGATGACGCGCTCGCAGGAGAGGATGGCTGCAGCGTTATGGCGAATCACGGCGAGGGTTTGGCCCTTCTTCACGCTTACGCCGTCAAAGATCTCGGGGTGGCTGATGACCTCGAAACGCCCGGTTGACGCGGTCTGCATCTTGGCGAAGATATCGAGAAAGACGGGGATACAGCCTAGTCCGGAGACGACGCAGGCCTGCTTGGCGATGATGGTGCCGGAGGCGCGGAGATTGGGTGGGATGGTGAGAGCGGTGGTAACGTCGTTGGCGACTTTGTCTTCAGCCAGGGCAGCTTCAAGGATGGTGCGAATCCGTTTGCTCTTCCAGTCCATTCTCTAATCCTAAACCTCTTGGTTTTGCAGAAAAAAATATGGGCGTTGTGGCGGGGAGTTTTTGCTGTTTTTGGGTTGTTTTCGAGGGGGGTTTTGGGGAAAGTGGGTGTTTTGGCGTGGTGTTTTGCTGGTGAGATCGTGGTGGTTCGGTGGTGAAAGGTGGTGTTTTAGCTGCGTGCTTTTGGGGAGCAGAAAATGCGCCATTTTTTTCGGAGATTTTTCTGTGGAAAATCTTTAATTGGGAAGAGAGGAGGGTTTTGTGGGTGCACCGATGTTCCCATCTCAGGAGCGAGATGCTTAGTTCGCCCTGCGCGGGCCGCGCCCACTTCGTGGGGTGTATACCGGCTTCGCCCCCGGCCTCCCGATGGTCGGCTGATATTTCATCGCGACCAACAGGAGCGCTAACCGAAGGGGTATACACGTCACGAAGTGACCGCACCGCGCGTAGCGGCCCGCCGGCAGGCTGCTCTTCTTCACTAGGCGGTTGCGTAGAGGCGGCAGTGTTCGAGGTAGGCGGTCTCGTGGCTGGCGATGAGCTCGACGATGCTGGTCCACATCCAGCCTGGGGCGTTGAGGGTCTTCGACTGGTTTTTGGTCAGCTCGGCGGCCCAGTGTTTGCGGGTGGCGGCGTCCATCTGGCGGGCGTGGGCTTTGCCGACGATGCAGGCGAGGTAGCTAGCGGCGTTGACGGCCTCTTCGCGCGTGAGACGGTCGATCTCTAGCTTGAGGTCCTGAGGCATAAGCTCGCGCAGGACGACGGGACGGCCTAGGAACTTTGCGGCGAGCATGCGTTCGCCGAGATACGGAGACAGGTTCGAGGCGCCGGTGACGACCCGCTGGGCGAAGTCTTTAGGCATGTCGGCGTTTTTGGCTGCCGGGGCGGCGGCTCGCACGGCCTCTTTGATGTCGACGAGGCAGTACTCCTTGTCCTTCTTTGGCCCTACGCCGAGCAGGACGGCGTAGCGAAGACGCCCGAGGGAGCTGCAACCCTTCATCCAGTAGGCGGCGTCGAGCACACGGATCTTCGCGTCGTCGTCGCGATGTTTGAGCGAGGTGATGAGCTTGCGGGCGTCTTCGTTCTTGAAGAGCTTTTCGATCTCTTCCTTTTCTTCTTCGGAGAGTGTCCAGAAGCGATCGCCAAGGGGGATGGTCGGCTCGACGTCCTCGATGCGCTCCTGCGCCAGATGACGCCATTCGCGATTGACGGCTTGGCGAAGCACGGTCTCGACGGGGCGCAGGTTTTCCGGGGTCTTCTTTACCTTTGTAGCGACGTGTGGGATCAGGGCGCTGCGGTATCCCTGGACCATCTGCTCCATCATGAGGGCGGTGGTGACACCGGGAAGGTCGGAGCCGCGGGCGGCGGTGGCGAGGGAGAGGCCGAGGCGGATGAGATCGTGCGCGGGGTTGCCGATGACGGTCTGGTCGAGGTCGCGGATCTCGATCTCAACTTTGCCGTCGGAGTTGGCGACGGGGCCGAGGTTGCCTACGTGGCAGTCGCCACAGATCCAGACGGGAGGGCCTTGGGGGAGCTTGCGGGCGGAGTCTTCCTTGAGCCACTGGTAGAACTGGAGGGTGTTTCCACGGACATAGGCGTGGGCAGAGCGTGCCATCTTGAGGCGACGGCGTTCTTCGAGTATGGCTTGGCGATCGGCTGGCTTGATTTCAACTACTTTTTTCCGCATCAACCAGTATTAGCAGAAAATTAATATGCGAGGAGTGGCTTACGGCCCGATAGACACGCTGACTGAAACTTTTTTTGATAGTGGGGCAGCTTGATGTGAACGGCTTAACTTGCCGAAGACCCGACTTACGGGAAGTTCCTTCAGTTGGTCAATACAAGCGCGGTTGTCGTTACGTATCCGGCCGGATGCTTTTCAACCGAGGTTGATGAGTGCATTGCCTGTTCTCGACGGGCGGGTCTGTGAACGTTTCAAGAAGGTATGTCGCTCATGAAACCGACTTGTGATAGCATTGCAAGCGTTTTTGTTTCCAACACTTACAGGAAAAGATATGTATCCCGCTGTCGTTCCAGGAGATCATATGAGTTTTGTGCAGGGTCGTCGATTCGCACGGTTTGCAGTCTTATCTGCGAGCATTGTCTTGCCTTTGTCTTTGAGTTCATGCCGGACGGGCGTACCGGACGCGGACGCTGCGCAGATCATCTTCACTAACGCTGATGTAGTGACGATGAACGAGAGTCAGCCAAGCGCTCAAGCTGTTTCTGTGAAGGCAGGTAAGATTCTTGCGGTCGGTTCGACTGAGGACCTAACCAGGAAATATAAAGGGCAAGCAACACAGATCGTAGACCTGCATGGCAAAACACTGTTGCCAGGTTTCATCGATCCGCACAGCCATTTTATGAATGCGCTGCAGATCAGTGCATGGGCTAACGTGACCGCACCTCCTGTTGGCCCGGTCAAATCCATTCCAGATATTATTGCGGTTCTCAAAGAGCATCAGGCCAAGCAGAAAATTGCAAAGGGCAATGGATCATCGGATACGGCTACGACAGCAACGAACTGGCGGAAAAGCGTGAACTAACACGCTATGATCTTGACCCGGCTTTCCCGGACAATCCCGTGATGTTGATTCATATATCGAATCATGGCGCTGTGCTCAATTCGGCTGCCTTCAAAAAGATGAATATTACGGCGGCAACGCCTGTTCCTCCGGGGGGAGTTGTTCTTCGAAAGCCCGGTTCAAAGGAACCCGCTGGACTCTTGATGGAGACAGCCTTTCTTCCGATCTTCGCCAGCATGCCTCAACCGTCTGAGGATGAAATGCTGGACCGCGTAAAGAGCGCGCAGGACATTTACGCTTCGAATGGCTACACGACCGCGCAGGAAGGAGCAACGGGGCTAAAGGACCTGAACTTACTCAAAAAAGCTGCGAGTCAAAATCGATTCTTTCTTGACGTCGATTCACTTCCACTCGTCACCGAATTGCCAGCCATTTTGAAGGAATATCCTCCAAATACTTTCGGTAGCTACGATCATCGGCTGAAACTTGCCGGAGTCAAGGCGTTGATTGACGGTTCTCCCCAGGCAAAGACAGCTTTTTTTACCACTCCGTATCTGACGGGTGGGCCGTCGGGCGAAAAGAATTGGGTGGGAGAACCACTTTCCCGGAGGAGACGTTTCTCAAGATGATGAAGGTCATCTACGACAACAACCTTCGCATCTTCAATCACTGCAACGGGGATGCAGCGATTGATTTGTTCCTTCGCATTCATCAGAAGCTTGGAGGCAAAAGTGAACTGCGCCCTGTCATCATCCATTCTCAATTTGTCCGGCGCGACCAGCTCGACACTTATGTGAAACTCGGAATCGTGCCTTCCATGTTTACCTTGCATACCTATTTCTTTGGCGATGTTCACGTCAAAAATCGTGGGATGCAGCAGGCCAGCTTCATTAGCCCAATGAATACCGCCATGAAGATGGGACTTCGTGTGAGCAATCACAGCGACTTCAGTGTTCTCCCGCTCGATCCGATGTTCATTATGTGGACTGCGATGAACCGTACTACCCGGAGTGGAGTGGTTCTCGGTCCGGAAGAACGGATCACAGCGTACCAGGCCCTCAAGGCGATTACTACGGAATCAGCTTACGAATATATGGAGGAAGGCAGTAAAGGATCGATTGAACCGGGAAAATTGGCGGACCTGGTAGTGCTCTCAGAAAACCCACTTAAGGTTGAGGGCGATGCTATTAAGGCGATCAAAGTCGATCAGACATTCAAAGAAGGCAATAGCATCTATAAACGCAAGGATTAAAAACGTTACGTAGCTGTCCTTCTGGATCTTTGGATAAACCGATTGGTTAACGATAAGTCGGTTCTTGGTAGTAATAACGTCATTCCTCGAAAACGTAGCTTTCGGCAGCTTTTTTGCCGAACTCGAAGCTGACCCACCACCGGTTTTTCCCCACGATTTTTTCGTCCCTCGATAGCTAACGCCAGCGGAAGATTCGTAAAGAGATGGCGAAGGGGATGATGAGCCATGCCAGCAGGATGGCTATCGGGGCGATGCATTCAGAGAGGGCGTGAGCGTGAGGGTAAGTACGGTGATGTCGTCGCTCTGGCCGAATTGCTTTGCGGCTTCGGCGATGGCGCTGGCGGATTGGGTGCTGATGGCCTGGGTTCGGTGGAAGCCGAAGAGCTCGCGACGTTCGTTCGTGGCTTCTACGACTCCGTCCGATACGAAGGTGAGGCGGTCGTTTGGATTGAGCTGGAATGTGGTTTCGGAGTACGAGGCATCCGGCGTGATACCAAGTGGTAGACCGGATTCAATCTCTAGTTCTTGCCCGTTGCGGTAGGGCGGGAGGTTTCCGGCGTTAGCTAGGATCATGTTGCCGTTGGCGGCGATAAGCGCGGCGGTGCAGATAACGAAGCCTGTTATCTGGCCGTGGAGAACGCGGTTGAGGTGAGCGAGGACTTCGTCGGGTCTTCGCACCGGGCAGCCACGCAGCGCGCCGATGATGCTGCCGACGGTCATTGCAGCTTTGAGGCCCTTGCCGCTGACGTCTCCGACGACAACGAGCAGAGAGCCATCGTTGGCGGGCATAATCTGGAAGAAGTCACCGCCAACTTCGCTGGCTGGAAGATAGACGCTTTCGATGGCAAAACCGGGGGTAGCAAGCGGCTTTGCCGGAAAGAGCAGCGATTGAATGTTGCGGGCAGACTCGAACTCACCTGCAAGGCGCGCCCCCTCCTGCCGAGCGAGCGAGAAGCGCCGAATCAGAAATAGAAGAAGGGCAAAGATGAAGACTGTACCGACGGCCGGACCAGGCAACAGCACGAACGGTTTGGTTAGCAAAGCGAAAGTCCAGTGTGACGCCCACCGCTGCCAGCCCAGTTGCCACGTGATGAGGAGGAGGTTGTCGATGAAGGGAAATCCCTGCCAGAGCAGAGTAGGAACAAGCAGGATGAGCGCGTCGCGATCGCGTTGGAGCGCGCGCCTAAGCAGGGTTACGAGAATCCAGACAGTGGCAGGGAGCACAGACAGCGTGGCAATCAAGCTGGCAATTCCCACGGAGGTGATATTGACATTGAAGACGTAAAGAAAAATCCCTAGCGGATTGATAAGCAGCAGCGCGGCAATGAGCCACCAGGTTTTGGAGCGCGGCGCGCGCAGCACGATGGAGAAAAAAGCCATGGCAGCAAAGAGAGCAGCCGATCGCACTAAGCCATCGATAAAATCAAAGACCGGCAAAGGCATCAGAGCAAGCACCTGACCGAAGCTCAGTCCGATGTCTATCGCGTTCGCCAGTAGAAGCAGCGCGAACCATAGATATTCACGTTCTTCGCGGCGGATGAAAAACAAGACGAGCATGACGAGGCCGACGAGCGTGCTGAGCACGGCATAGGTGTATTCGTTGACGAGCCCGTTCCACTGCAGCGATCTGGCCGTCGCCGCACGTTGTGCGATGAGGCGAGAGTCTCCGAAATAGCTGCTACCGAAAACCCCAAACCCTCCCGGCACATAATCTGCCCAGGCCGGAAGGTGCCAGGTGCGGATGGCAATGTGAAACGTACGCGGGCCGGCGGTTGCGGCGGGGGATAGGGCAAAGACGCGGCTTAAAACGGCGTAGTTCAGAGAACTGAGGATTGGGCCGAATGAACCGGCGAGACGTCCGTCGACGAAGAGCTGATAGCCCGTTTCCATGGGCCCTAAATTGATGGACCAATTCCTGCTACCGTCAGGCACCACTACGGTGAAGCGATACCATGCGAATCCGCTGTAGTTCTTATAGCCCTGTTGGCCAGGAGCCTCATCGGACCGGAGCAGAGGCCATTGCGAATCGTCGAAGTTCGGGTCGGCCCATGCGGGATCGTCTCCGATGTGAAAACGCCAGAGGCCATCGAGGGAGGCGACGGGCTCGCGTCCGGTTTGCAGGTTGAAGTTCTGGGCATGAAGTCCAGAGGCCGCGCAGAGGAAGAGCGACAACAAGGCTAGCGGCACCAGCAGCACAGAGAATAGCGAGAGTCTCATCTGACGACTTTGAGCTTTCTCATGATCCGTCTCCTCTGCGGGTTTCGGCTATGGCATAACGCCGCCAACACGGCCTGCGGGCACTAGCTAGCTAATTTTCTACCCATAGTACGTGATGAGTAACGAAACACGCATGTCGCCAGACATCCTTCTGGATTCTCGCTAAATCGCCGAGTCACTCATCGACGATCAGGCGGCTATCCGCACTTCACGAAAAACGAGGTTTTCGGCAGCTCCTTGTGTCGGACCCGAAGCTGGCCTACCACTGGTATTTCCCTTGAGTTTTCGTCCCCCGATATCTAGCGCCAGCGGAAGATGAGGAGGGAGATGGCGAAGGGGATGATGAGCCATGCCAGAAGGATGGCTACTGGGGCGATGAGTTGTTGGAGGCTCATTCCTTGAAGCATGTTGCCGCGCATGGCGTCGATGGCGGCGGTGAGAGGCAATGCTCGGATCAGGGGCTGGACGACTGCGGGAAAGCGGGTGGAGGAGAAGAAGACTCCGGAGAAGATCCACATGGGAAACATGACGAAGTTCATGAGGCCGGAGACAGCTTCGATGGTTTTGGCGCGGGAGGCTGTGAGCAGGCCGAGGGCAGAGAAGGCTAGTGAAGTGAGCATGCAGAGGAGTGCGAGTTGCGTGATCGATCCGCGGAAGGGCACACCGAAGACGAGGCGGGAGAAGCCGAGGAAGGCGGCGACTTCGATGACGAGCATAACCAGACGCGAGAGGAGAAACGATGCGAGGTACTGCCAGCGCGGCATGGGCGAGGCGACGAGGCGCTTGAGGAGTTTCTTTTGGCGCGCGTCAACGATGGCGAATCCCATGCCCCACATGGCGGATCCCATCAAGTTCATTCCCAGCAGGCCTGGCACGACGAAGTCGATGTACCGGGAGCCGGTTTCGTGGACTAACTCTTCTTTGGTGGGGAGGGCGTCGTGTCGGCCGGCTGCGGTTTGGATGGCGCGGTCGGCGAGGAGCTTTGCGGTTCGTGCGTCCGGGTTGGTGGAGTCATACTGGTAGACAGTCGTGTCCGGCCTCTGAACTGCGAGGAGCAGAATGCGTCCCGTCGCTAACGCCTGCGTGCCTGCTGCTTCATCCATCGTTGTGGAGGTCAGTCCTTTGTCGGCGTTGAGTGCCTGGGTGAGTTGCAGCGTGGTCGCGCCTACCTGAAGGACCTCCGGCGGGCGGTTGCGAAAGGCGATGCCAAGGCCGGCGGCGAGCAGGATGGGGAAGATGAAGATCCAGAAGATGGCTTCGGGCTCGCGAAGGAAGAGGCGGAAGCGCATCATCGTGAGTTGATAGAGGCTGCTGAACTCCAGCTTATTCATCGCGGAGGTTCCTTCCGGTGAGGGCTACGAAGACATCTTCGAGCGTGGCCGAGTGGGTGCGGAACTCGTCGAGGTGAAGCCCCTGCGAGGCGAGTACGGAGAAGATCTTCGGGACTGCGGTGTGGAGCTCGCGCACGGAGAGCTGGTGGATTCCGGCGGTGAGGCGGTGTGACTCTACTCCGTCGATGGCTGTCAGCAGGGCTGGATCGACTGCGGCGGCTCCGTTTGCTCCGGTTGCTCCGTTGTCCTGGCTGGTGGCGGCGAACTCTACGATGTGTTCTCCGCCGACGGAGGCGATGAGCTTCGGCGGGGTGTCGAGCGCGATGATGCGGCCGTGGTCCATGATCGCGACGCGGTCGCAGAGGCGCTCGGCCTCGTCCATGTAGTGGGTGGTGAGGATGATGGTGCGGCCCTCCTGCTTGAGGCGGTCGAGGAGATCCCAGAGGTTGCGGCGTGCCTGGGGATCGAGGCCGGTGGTGGGCTCGTCGAGGAAGAGCAGCTCGGGGTCGCCGACGAGCGCGCAGGCCATGGCGAGTCGCTGCTTCTGGCCGCCGGAGAGAGTGCCTACGCGGGCGCTGCGCTTCTCTTCGAGCTGGGCGGTTTTGATGGAGTCTTCGACGGTGATGCCGCGGCGAAAGAAGCTGCGGAAGAGGCGCAGGGTCTCTTCGACGGTCATCTTCTCGGAGAACTGGGTCTCCTGGAGTTGGAGGCCGATGCGCTGGCGCAGTTCTTCGGCGTGTGTGCTCCAGTTGAGACCGAGGAGTTCGACGACGCCGCTGTCGGGTGCGGTGAGGCCTTCGCAGATCTCGATGGTAGTGGTTTTGCCGGCGCCGTTTGGCCCGAGCAGACCGAAGCACTCGCCGGATGTGACCTCGAGATCGAGACCGTTGACGGCGACGACCTCGGCGAAGGCCTTGCGGACTCCGCGCAGGTGGAGGGAGGGCGCCTGGGGCGTCGGCTTGGCCGTAGAACTCATGGACTTAGAGTATGCGGGGCGGGTGCCGCGATCAACCGCTGAAGTGCAGAGTCGTTGCCAGAAGTGCGGGGGCCGCTAGCTGTCTTTGCGGTAGAGGAGCTCGCGCATGGCCTGGCGCCGGGCGGCGTTGGCTTCGGTCTGGTTTTTGCGCTCGTCGGAGTCCATGCGTTGCTTGCTTACGGGGTCGGTGAACTCTTCGGCGCTGCACTCGGGACAGCGGTTGGCGAAGCCGGGCTTATCCGGCTTTAGCTCGAACTCTTCTGAGCAGATGGCGCAGACTTTGATCGGAAACGGCATACTCTCCATGATAAATCGACTTCCGATTTTAGCGCGCCCTGCACGGGCGGCGCCCACTTTGTGGGGGGTGTACCGGCTCGCCTTGGGCCTCCCGTTGGTCGGCGGAGAGATTCTTGATCGCGACCAAAGGGAGCGCCAACCGAAGGGGTATACAAGTCACGAAGTGACCGCCCCGCGCGCAGCGGGCACTTCGTTATCTCTAAAAATGCTTGACAGATTTTTATGTAAGTACTAGCTTACGGTAAGTGAAAGCTTACGAACAGGTGCAACTTAATGCTTTGGGGGATGTTACGCGGCGGATGCTGCTGGAGCGGCTTCGCCGGGGGCCGTTGCCGGTTGGCGAGCTCGCGCGTGGTCTTACGGTTAGCAGGCCTGCAGTCTCGCAGCATCTGCGGGTTTTAAAGGAGGCGAAGCTGGTGCGCGATGAGGCAGCAGGAACGCGGCGCTACTACAGTTTGGATCCGAAGGGATTTGAGGCGCTGCGAAAGTATCTGGACAACTTCTGGGGCGAGGCTCTGGAAGCATTTCAAGCGAAGGTCGAGGAGAAGTGATATGCCGGAGAGACAACTGATGATGGATGAAGCGACGCTGCTGGCGGACTCGCAGGAGTTGGAGCCCGTGCGGAAGAGTGTTCGCGTGAAGGCAGAGGTTGCGCGCGCGTTTCGGGTGTTTACGGAGGAGATGGATAGCTGGTGGCCGCGGACGCACCACATTGGCAGCTCACCGATGAAGCGTGTGGTGGTGGAGGGCAAGCCGATGGGCGCGATCTATTCCGAGCAGGAGGATGGGACGAACTGTCCATGGGGTTCGGTGTTGACGTGGGAGCCTCCACATCTTTTTGTTATGGCGTGGCAGATTCGTCCGGACTGGCAGTTCGAACCGGATCTGAGCAGGTGTAGTGAGGTGGAGGTGCGATTTACTCCGGCGGATGATGGCACGACGCTGGTGGAGCTGGAGCATCGCCACATGAAGCGACACGGTGCGGGCTGGTCGAAGATGCACGAGCAGGTGAACTCCGGCTGGGTCGGCGTGATGGAGCGGTTTGCGGCGAAGGCGGATGAGTGGGTATGAGGGCGGCGGCGTGGTTTCGCGCTGCGGCTGTGGTGTTGCTGCTGTTTGCCGTGGGCCATACGTACGGCTTTCTGGCCTTCCGCCCGGACACGGCGGAGGGTCGTGCCGTGTGGGAGGCGATGAACAGCGTGCGCTTTTCTGCTGGGAGCTCGACGTTCAGCTATGGCGGGTTTTATAAGGGCTTTGGACTGTTTATCTCGAGCCTTTATCTCTTCGGCGCATGGCTGGCATGGACACTGGGGTCGATGGTGCGCGCCGGGGAGATGGCAGCGCGCAGGATTGCGTGGGGGATGTTTGTGCTGCAGTGCTTTGGAACTGTGCTTTCGCTGCAGTTCTTTTCGGTTGGGCCTGCGGTGTTGTCCGCGCTGGCGGCGCTGTGTTTTATGATGGGCGCGGTTTCGATGCAGAGGTCTGCTGGATGAACGGAGCTATGCTTCAGGGCTTCTCGTTGTTCGCGGTTGTATCCAGGTACTTGATGAGTATTACTTCGTTGCCGATTGCGTTGTAGATTAGCTCGTCGACGGTGCCGCTTGCTAGAAGAAGACCGTATCCTCCGGCGCGCATCCCCTGTTCCTTGCGTAGCAGGATGTGGGCCGTGGGATCGGTAGCGGGATTTCCGATGGCCGCGTGGGCGAGGGATTCCTTCTGGAAGCCGGTGCCGGGGTCGCGCACACGGAAGACCATGGTGCGGGCGGTGCGAATGGCGTTCACTTCGACGACCTGGTCGGGATTGAACTTCGCTCCGTGTTCCATGGCGTTCATAAGAATCTCTCGAAAGGCCTGGATGATCTCCTGTCTCGCGTCTTCGGGGAGTTGGGCGCTGAGTTCCTTCGCGAAGGAGAGAAGGCGTTCGGCGGTGACGAGGCGGCAGTTGGCACGGATGGAGACCCAGCCGGGGCGGGCCGAGAGGATTTCGATGTCGTCTCGCGAGTGATTGTCGGAAGCTGCACTGGCGACCATTGCCGCGATCTCCTGAGTGTCGAAGGGAGGGGTGAAACAGCCGAAGACCCGGGCTTTCAGGGCGGCGATGACCTTGTCGGGGGTGCTGTGTTGCGCCAGAACGATGCACTTCAGTTCGGGCCTGATGGAGCGCATCTCTTCAAGGAGCGCGAGGTTCTCCTCGATATCGCTATCGGCGCTGGTAATGACGACGTCGAAGCGCCGGGTACGCAACCGCTTGAGCGCATCGGCGGGGCCTGCCGAATACACCGTGGGCAAGTGAGCGGCAGTGAGTGCGCGGCCGATCTCGCGGCTGATCGGGGTGTGACTTCCGATGATAAGAACTCGACTCATGTCGTGGTCCGAGACGTGGGAACGAGTTGATTCTAGACCATCAACTATGCGAGACCATCGCTCGATGGTGTGATCGACCTGCTCCGTCAATCGGCGAGAGCGTCTAAGGCGGCTTTGGTTTTGTCGTAGAGGATGCGGGTTTCGGCGGATTGCTTGCGCAGGCCCTCGATGATGTGGGCGGGCGCTTTCGCTGTGAAGGCTTCGTTGTTTAGCTGCTTGTCGGCGGCGGCGAGACCCTTCTCGTACTTGGCGAGATCTTTGGTGAGTCGTTCGCGTTCTGCGGGGACGTCTATGGTGCGCTCGTAGAGGACGGCTACGTCGAAGTCCGCGGTGGAGCGGGCGTTGGCGCCGGTGAGGGCCGCGGGAGCGACCTCGACGGCGCTGACACGCGAAAGTTTGGCGAGCATGTCGGCGTTTAACTTCGCGAGCGCGCCGATGGCCGGCGAGGCGAAGATGCGGATGGGCGTGGCTTCTTTCTCGGGGACGCCGAGTTCCTTGCGCAGGCCGCGTACGGTGACGATGAGGTCCTGCAGGGTCTTCATCTCGGCTTCGGCGACGAGGTCGATGGGGAAGTCGGAGGCCTGCGGGTAGCGGGTAAGGGCGATGGATTTGGGAAGTGATGGGCCGCCCATGCTGTAGCTGCAGAGGGCGTGCCAGAGCTCTTCTGTGATGAAGGGCATGAAGGGGCTGAGGAGGCGGAGGGCCTGCTCGAAGACGCTGATCAATAAGGTAAGCGAGAGGGCGGTTTCGAGGCGTCTGGCGGCGCGGTCCTCTTCTGAGACGGTCTCGGGAAGGTCGTCAAAGTTGAGGCGGAGTTTGATGAGTTCGAGGTACCAGTCGCAGAGTTCGCCCCAGAAGAACTGGTAGACGGCGTTGGCGGCCTCGTCGAAGCGGTAGGCGGAGAGGGCGCGGTCGACTTCGGCGGCGGTGTGGGAGAGGCGGGAGAAGATCCAACGACTCTCAAGAGGTGTTTCCTCTGGGAGAGCCCAGGTTCCAGAGGCGGGACCCTTCGACGAGTTCGGGGCAGGTTCTGGGGCACCCGTTTCTTTGGTTGGGTTTGCGGCTGGGTCGGGGTGTAGGTGCAGGTTGAAGCCGCCTTCGATGCGGTCGAGGTTCATGAAGAGGAAGCGGGCGGCGTTCCAGATCTTGTTGGCGAAGGCGCGGTAGCCTTCGGTGCGGGCTTCGGAGAAGGCGATGTCGGTGCCGGGCGAGGCCATGCTGGCGAGGGTGAAGCGGACGGCGTCGGTGCCGAAGCGCTCGATGATGTCGATGGGGTTGATGACGTTGCCCTTGGTCTTGGACATCTTCTGGCGGTCGGCGTCGCGGACGAGGCCGTGGATGTAGACGGCTTTGAAGGGCACCGCGTTCTCAAGCGAACGCGGTGAGCCATCGGGCATGGGGACGTCGAGCATGAAGTGAGTGCCGAGCATGATCATGCGGGCGACCCAGAAGAAGAGGATGTCGAAGCCGGTGACGAGGAGGTCGGTGGGGTAGAAGGTGGCGAGATCAGGGGTGAGATCCGGCATGCCGGTATCCGGGTTTGGATTGGGCCAGCCGAAGACGGTGAAGGGGAGGAGGCCGGAGGAGAACCAGGTGTCGAGGACGTCGGTCTCCTGGGTGAGGTCGGCGGAGTTGCAGGTGGCGCAGTGAGTGGGCGTCGTTCGCGCCACGGTAATGGCAGAACAGGCTTTGCAGTACCACGCAGGGATGCGATGGCCCCACCAGAGCTGGCGCGAGATGCACCAGTCGTAGATGTTCTTCATCCACTCGTCGTAGACCTTCGTGTACATCTCGGGGGTGAATTTGATGTGGCCCTGGGCGACGGCTGCGATCGCTTTCGCTGCGATGCTGTCGCCGCCGGTGGTGGGGGTTTTGTTGACGGCGAGGAACCACTGCTGCGAGAGGCGCGGCTCGATGACGACGCCGGTGCGCTGCGAGAGGCCGATGGAGTTGGTGTGCTCCTTGATCTCGACGAGGAGGCCGAGGGCTTCGAGGTCGGCGACGATCTTCTCGCGTGCGGCGTAGCGGTCGAGGCCGTGGTAGGGCGAGCCGGGGAGGAGGACGTGCGCGGTCTCGTCGAGGATGGTGAGGTTGGGCAGGTTGTGGCGCTGGCCGATGGCGAAGTCATTGGCGTCGTGTGCGGGTGTGACTTTGACGGCGCCGGTGCCGAACTCGGGCTTGGCCCACTCGTCGGCGAGGATGGGGATCTCGCGTGCGGGACTTCCATTGATCTCGCTTAGCGGTAAGCGTACGAGTTTGCCTTGCAGTGCGAGGTAGCGCTCGTCGGTGGGGTTTACGGCTACGGCTACGTCGCCGAGCATCGTTTCCGGACGGGTCGTTGCGATGACTATGGAGCCTGAACCGTCGGCTAAGGGATAGCGGATGTGGTAGATCTTGCCGATGCGCTCTTCGTGCTCGACCTCGAGATCGGAGACGGCGGTCTGGATGCTGGGGTCCCAGTTGACGATGTAGGCGCCGCGATAGATGAGGCCCTGCTCGTAGAGGCGGACGAAGGCCTCGTTGACGGCGGGGCTGAGGCGGTCGTCCATGGTGAAGTACTCGCGGGACCAGTCGACGGAGGCGCCGAGGCGCTTCATCTGGTCGAGGATTGCTCCGCCGTAGAGGTCGCGCCAGGCCCAGACCTTTTCGACGAAGGCGCTGCGGCCGAGCTCCTTGCGGTTCTTGCCTTCGGCGGCGAGTTGGCGCTCGACCATCATCTGGGTGGCGATACCGGCGTGGTCGGTGCCGGGAACCCAGAGGGCGGTTTCGCCGCGCATGCGATGCCAGCGGGTGAGGATGTCCATCTCCGCCTGGTTGAGCATGTGACCCATGTGGAGGCGGCCGGTGACGTTGGGAGGCGGCAAAAGAATGGTGAACTTCTTTTGTGCGGCGTGCGTAGTTTCGGGGGTCGGAACGTCAAACAGATGTTCTTTGACCCAGTACTCGGCCCAGCGCTGTTCGATAACGGACGGATCGTATGCTTTTGGAAGTTCCTGGCTCATCGGTGTTTTAAGGGTAGCATCCACGGGCGTTAACCGTTGGTATGCGGTGGCCGGCTCGAGCTTGAGGAATGCGGTTCGTTGAGAGATGCATCCACGTACACTAGCCCACGAGGTCCTTCATGCGTAGACTGCTCCTCGCTCTTGCTGTGTTGACTGTTGCCTGTACACCCGCCTTCGCCCGTTCTTCGCAGGATCGCGCCGGGGTTGGAAGCGATATTACGATTGCTGATGGAGAGACGGCGGGGGATATCGCCTGCGCGTTTTGCACGGTGCGCGTGCATGGCGAGGTGAAGGGAGATATCGCGACCTTCCTGGGATCGGTTGTGGTGGATTCGGGGAGGACGATCTCAGGCGATGTGGCTTCGCTCGGCGGCGATCTCGAGATGGGCCAGGATGCGACGGTGGGCGGCGATGTTGCGATTGCTGCGGGAGACTTGAAGCTGGGCGATGGGGCGTCGATTCATGGCCAGCAGACGGTTCTGCCGGGCAGGTTCTGGCTGCTGCTGCCGCTCGCACCGTTTTTGATACTCGCCGGTCTCATTTGGCTGATCGTGTCTATTGTTCGGCGTAACCGGTATCCATATCCGGTTCCTCCGCGAGGGCGCGGGTTCTAGGCGGCGGCTGCGGGCTGAGGTAGTGTAAGAAGATCTGGGAACCTGGCTTGCGGTGTATGCGTACTACCTTCTGCACGCTGTTATTCTCTGGGGGAACTTTGCCGAACTTTGCGCTCCGCAGCCTCGTTTTTACGCTTCTGTTTGCCTCGACCGCGCTCGCTCAGGCGCCGGGCAACCGGGCTTATGTCGGGGAAGACGTCTATGTTGCCTCAGGCCAGCTAGTGCACAATGCGATGTGTGTCTTCTGCTCGGTGCAGGTGGAGGGTGACGTGACGGGGCGGGTGATCGTGCTGTTCGGCAGCCTGAACGTGACCGGACAGGTGGGGAAGGGCGCGACCGTGATCGGGGGGAACGCGGTGGTCGATTCGCAGGCGCGGATTGGCGGCGATACGACGGTGCTGGGCGGCAACGCGGTGTATGAGAGCGATGAGTCGTTTGGAGGGAGTGCGTATGTGTTGGGCGGGCACCTGTCGCATGTGCCGCTGGCGCACGGGCAGGTGAGCGCGCACCCACGGCTGTCGTTGAGCCCGCTGTTTTCAGTCTTGCTGGGGGTGCTGGTGTTAGTGCTGCTCTCGGCTTTGTTTGTGCCGCAGGTGCGGCGGCGTATTGCGGTCAGTCAGAGTTCCTGAACGGGTTCGCTTCAGACGAAGAAGAGGATGCAGCCTGAAGCTGCATCCTCTTTTTTCTGTTTCGTGTAGATGATGTTCGCAGAGGTTAGAAGGGGTTCAGCTTGTTCAGGCCCTTCTTCTTCTTGTGCTTGCTGTCGGATTCGTCGCCCTTGTCGAAGTCAGGCTTCTTGTTCTTTCCGTTGGCGTTGCCGGTTTGGGCGGCGGGCTGAGTTCCAGGCTTGATATCGTTCACTGCATCGGGCGCAGACGCAGCCTTTTCAACCGCGGGGAGAGGCGTGGAGTTGGTTGGTCCAACCGCCTTCAGGCCGCCATCGGCTGGAACGGTAGTTCCGGAGGCGCCGGAGTTGAGAATCTCGACTCCGTTGATAACGTTGCCGGAGGAGGCGGGCGGAGTTGGTGTGGCGCCGGAGATGCTGGTCGTCGAGGATGCTCCGCTGGCGGCACCGGCGTCGGCGGCGGGAACGTCCGAGAGAGCCAGAGGCGCGGCGGGGGCTGCAGGAGCGGCTGGTGCTGCTGCGGGTGCAGCATCGGCTGTCGTCGCGGGCTTCGCGGTGAGAGCACCCCCCGTGGCCGGCGCGTTGGGGTTTAGCGATTCGTTGAAGTCCGTCTTGATCTGGTTTACGACGTGAGGCGCGATGGTGGGGGTCGGGTCGGCGAGGGTTGGCTCTCCATCACGGGCGGCCATGACGACGTCTGGCTGGTGGAGGACAAGCAGACGAGCGCGATCCTGTAGACGATACTGGCGGCGGCTGTTTTCAAGTGCGACGCTGGCGGCAATTTGCTCGGGCGTGGGTTGCGGAATTTTGACATTCATGGCGTCGAGCCGGTCGCGGGCGTCTTCGACGTGGGGCGAGGCCGAGTGCTCGAGCACAACCCTGCTGTAAGCAGAGATGGCCTGGTCGTCGTAGATCTTTTCGAGGCGCGCCTTGCCTGCTTCGGGCAGCTTCATGGAGCGGACGAAGCGGGCCTCTGCTTCATAGGCGTCGCCGAGGCCGACCAGAACGTCGTCCATGTGGCTGTACTGCGGATAGGTGTCGACGACGGTCTGGTAGCGGGCGATGGTCGCGGGGTAGTTGTTGTGCGTGCCGTAGAAGGCTGCGATGTTGGCCTCGCGAGTGGCCATGACCTCCTGGACCTCGCGCAGTCTCTGCTTGGCCTGGGGCACCAGGGTCGACTCCGGGAACTGCTGCAGCATGAGGCGGTACTCTTCTTCGGCGTGAGTGGCCTTGGCGTAGTCGCGGTCGGGCTTGTCCATCTGGCGGAAGTAGATGTCGCCTACGCGCATCTGGGCTTCGGCGGCCTCGGGGGCGTTGGGGAAGAAGGTGATGAAGTCCTTGTACTCCTGCTCAGCCTGGGTGAGGGCTGCGGTGCCGCCTTCCTTGTACCAGCTGTCGCCGATGGCAAGCTTGGCCTTCATCTGATACTGCGAGTCAGGATAGGTGTTGAGCAGGGTCTGGAGATCGAGGCGGGCGACGTCGAAGTGGCCACGCTTGGTGGCGTCCACGGCCTTATCGTAGAGCACTTTGTCGGGAAGCTTGGCGTCGGGCTTTTCGGCCGGCTTCATCGCCTTCTCTTTGCGGAACTCTTTTTTTGTGTCCTTGGACTGGACGACTTTACCCTTCTTGTCTGGGGGAGTTGCGGAGAGGGTGACGCTCTCATGCTGCTGACCGTTGGCGTCGGTGGTCGTCTGGGACGAGCCGGTTACCTGTGCGAAGGCTCCGAGGGAACCTAGCGAACCGAAGATCAGACTGGCAGTTGCGACTCCGGCCAGCGTGCCGGCCTTTACGCTGGGAAAGAAAGTTGGAAAGAAAGAACGCTTCGTCATCCGGTATAGACCCCATCCGCCTCGCGCGACTGGGCGCTCAGGCTGTGTTCTATTCTAATCGTTCCTACACGACTTGTGCCGGGGCTGCGGCCCGGGCGATTTTGAGAAATTCCACGGCGTTCTGCTCGGTCTTGCCGGGGCTGAAGATGGCTGAGCCGGCGACGAGCATGTCAGCTCCTGCTTCGACGACCTGAGCGACGGTATCGTGAGCGACGCCGCCATCTACTTCGATACGAAAGTTGAGGCCCATCTCCTCGCGCAGCTCTGCGAGGTGGGCGATCTTGTCGAGCGCGAGCGGCAGGAACTTCTGTCCGCCGAAGCCTGGGTTCACGCTCATCACCAGCACATGGTGCAGCATCGGAAGGACTTCGACCAGTGTGTCGACTGGAGTTGCGGGGTTAATGACGACGGCCGGCAACATGCCGTGATGGATGATCTGCTGGAGGGTGCGATGGAGGTGGCGGCAGACCTCCTGGTGGACGCTCATCATATCCGCTCCTGCTTCGGCGAAGTCGGCGATGAAGTTGTCGGGATCTTCGACCATCATGTGGCAGTCGAGGGGGAGCCTGGTGATGGGGCGGAGGGCTTTGACGACAGGCGGGCCGAAGGTGATGTTGGGGACGAAGTGGCCGTCCATGACGTCGACATGGAGGATGGTGGCTCCGCCCTGCTCCACGAGGGCGACTTCGTCGGCAAGGTGGGCGAAGTCTGCGGCGAGGATGGATGCTGCCAGTTCAATCACGTGAATAAACTCCTGCGGAAGAGTTTATCAGCGCAAGATGACGTATTTTTCGTTGGCGATTGGGATGCGGAGGTTTATTGTGACTCCGCCGAATCATTTTGCGTACCGGAGGTTCCTATGTTGAGGATGGCGCGTTGGCTGTGCTCTTTCGTTCTTCTCCTGACCGTCGCTCTTTCCCCTGAGACAGACTTGCGTGCCTGGGCGTGTACGCGGGCTGTCTACCTGGGACCGGACGGCGAGGTGATTACCTCTCGTTCGATGGATTGGCAGGTTGATATAGGCACGGATCTTTATATCCTCCCCCGTGGGATGGAGCGGAACGGGGAGGTGGGAGCGGAGTCGCTGAAGTGGAGATCGAAGTACGGAAGCGTGGTGGCCACGGGATATGACGTCTCGACGACCGATGGGATGAATGAGAAGGGTATGGTGACGAATCTACTGTGGCTGGTGGAGTCGGAGTATCCAAAGCCGGTTGCAGGGAAGCCAGGGATGGCGATCTCCTTGTGGGCGCAGTGGGTGCTGGACAACTTCTCTACGGTGGCAGAGGCGGTGGACGCTCTGGAGCAGGAGCCCTTCACGCTGGTCACTGCGAATGTGCCGGGAGAGAAGAGGCTCGCAACCGTGCACCTATCGATGTCGGACGCGACAGGCGATAGCGCGATTGTGGAGTACATCGATGGCAAACAGACGATTCACCATGACCGCAAGTATCAGGTGATGACGAACTCACCCGCATTCGAACAGCAGTTGGCGCTGGATACCTACTGGAAGGGTATTGGTGGAACGGTGATGCTGCCGGGGACTAATCGTGCGGCGGACAGGTTTGCGCGGGCTTCTTTCTACATCAATGCAATTCCACAGGGAGAGAGTGCGGATATTACGGTTGCCAGCGTCTTCAGCGTGATTCGGAATGTGTCGGTGCCGTACGGGCTGACGACACCGGATCAACCGAATATCTCGTCGACACGATGGAGAACGGTGGCCGATCAGAAGAGGATGATTTACTTCTTCGAGTCCGCGGTGACACCGAATACCTTTTGGGTGAACTTCAAGGATATCGATTTCTCCGCTGAGACCGGGAAGGTGCAGAAGCTTGACCTGGGAAAGAACCAGAGCCATGTCTATGCGGGGAATGCTGTGAAGGATTTTGTGGTCAGCAAGCCGTTCAAGTTTCTTGGACTCCCTTGAGGTAGCGTCCTTTCTGCTCGGAACCAGCGATTGAATTTTATAGAGTTTCGTTCCATAACTGGAGCTCGGCGGCTTGTGGAGACTGTTCTACGCGGCTTTCGGCGCTGGCCTTCTCTCCGAAGATCATGGTTGAGCGGCTTTGTTCGTCGTAGAGCGGCCATGCGGGAAGCCCAGGCGCTGCTGGAGCTTCGCCGCGGATAAAGGCGGCCCAGGCAGTGTGCATCTGCTTGCCGAGGGCGGCTTCGGCTGCGGCATCCGCAACGTGCTCGTGAGGATGATTCCAGACCATGCCGACGTCGAGTGAGTGATAGGCGTTGTCTTTGAGTCGGCCGCTGGTCTCCTGGAACTCCAGCTCGTAGACATACGCGCTGCCGCCGCCTTTAAGATGCGCCTCGGCGACGCGGAGGGAGGGAATCCAATACTCTTCTGCCGTGACGGCACGAATGCGGCGCTGCTGGACGCTGAGTTGCGGATAGATCTCCTTGTATTTTTGATAGACCGCATCGAACTTCGCGACGCTCATGTTGCCGAGCTGAATCGCCGTTGCATCTTTGGCCGGATGGGGACCGAGGAAGATCGCGCTCTCTTCGCGGTTGGTACCGATCAACAGTCTCTTTCCTCGGGTCGAGCCGCCGGCGATAGTCTCTACGGGAAGACGTGGGATGAGGGTTCCGTCGAGTTCGGCACGCAGCGGGAAGTGATGCGGCCAGGTCTCCATGAACTCTTGCTGGGCCTGGATGAGGGCTGCTCCTGCGGCTGTCTTCAGGCTTGTGAGGTCGCTGCCTGACTGCTTCTGCCAGATGTCGCCGAAGCCCTTTGCGACGGCTGCGCTTGCGGCATGATCCCAGATACGTTCGGCTCCGCCGCTCTCGGAGATCATCTGGTGGAAGAGCGACTGAGCCGTGGGAATGCCCATCAGGGTGCCGATCAGCTTGGCGCCGGCAGATTCCCCACTGATGGTTACGCGGGCGGGATCGCCGCCGAAGGCACTGATGTTCTTCTGTATCCACGACAACGCAGTCATCAGATCACGCAGCGCATTGTTCGCGGAGCCTGCGTATTGCTCACCGAGGAGAGGTTCGTAGTCCAGGAAGCCGAAGACGCCAAGACGATACTCGACCGAGATGCTGATGATGCCTTCGCGGGCAAAGTCGGTACCGTCGTACATGGACTCGAAGGCGTGGCCGTCGGTGAAGCCTCCTCCGTGGATCCAGACGAAGACGGGGAAGGGTCCGGTGCCTTCGGGAGCCCAAAGGTTCAGGTAGAGGCAGTCTTCGCTGTGCGGTACGTCGAGCTGTTTATGCTGCATGGGCGCGGCGGGGAACTGCGTTGCCTCCCGTTCGCCCTTCCACGGGGACACTTTTTGTGTGGGAAGAAAACGCAGCGGCCCGACGGGCGGCTCGGCAAAGGGAACGCCACGGAAGACGCGGACTCCCGCGCTGCTCTCGCCGCGCAAGGCTCCGCTCGGAGTGTGGACGATGGTTGGCGCTGCGGTAGTCGATGCGAAAAGATTGCGGGTTCGGAAGGCACATGCGGCCAGGGAGCCGTTTGCCAGGAAGCTTCGGCGAGTGAGTATAGGCATCGTCGATCAGTTTAGCTGCAAGAGCCCAACAGGGTTTCAAGTTCGGTCACTGATCCTGAAGCAGCCACAATAATTGTCGAGCGAAAGCTGGCATCGGCCGTCTGTCTTGTTAGAAGGGACATAATGACGTCGGTCGAGGGATACAGTTTGGCTTTGTCTGCCGCGGAGGGTTCTCGATCGGAGATTAATCCCGCAGCTCTGGTGGAGACTTACTCCGCGCTTCTGTTTCGTGTAGCTCATTCAGTTTTGCGGAGCCAAGCGGAGGCCGAGGACGTTGTTCAGGATGTCTTCGTTCGCGTTCTCGAACATCGCAGGTCGTTGCCGGCAGTACGCGACATGCGGGTCTGGTTGATTCGCATCGCGTGGAACCTTGCCATTGACCGCAGGCGTCGCATAAATCCAGATCAGATGGACGAAAGCTTCGTGCGGCGGTTGGTTGCTAAGAGTGTGCCAGCAGACGAGGCAATAGACGAAGCGCAGCGCATGCGGGCCGTTTTACGGGAGTTGGAGAGGTTACCCAAGGGGGAACGCCACGTCATGCCTACCTCGATGTGGGCATGAACTTTGACGCTACGCTGGATGAGTTTGCGAACGGCGTCAGATTAAATTCCAAGGTGGAGCAGTTGAGCATGGCGGATGAGAGGTCTGGTGCTGGACCACAAGCCCCGATCATCCGACAGACTCAGATACAAAGCACGTCCTTCCTGACCGCAGGCAGGCCGCTGATTCTGGGTTCGCTAGATATCCCAGGAAGCACGCGACACGTGGATATTGAGGTGGTCATGGATCTCGTTAGATGATTCCTCGAAGACTTATCCGAGATTGCCGCCACGCCTTATGAGCGCTCAGGCGACTGTGATTCCATGATCTTCTGCAGAGGCGAACGTCGACAGCAGGTTGGTCATCTTCAACAGATTTCGCAACTGCTTGCCGAGGTGCAGGAGCTGGAACTCACACCCTGCGCCCTTCGCGTGTGCATACAGCCGGACGATCGTTCCCAGGCCCATGCTGTCCACATAGGTCAGGTCTCCGAGATCGAGCACCAGCACTTTGCTGCTGGCGGCAACCTCCTTCAACTCCTGGTAAAAAACGTCCGTGAGACCGGCCACTAGACGGCCGTGGCACGTCACAACGGCGGTTTCACCTTCACGTTTAATCTCATAGGTTAATGGCTTGACGGGGACTGCGGGGGCTACATCTTCAGGCATCGGGCAGCTCCATGGGGCAGGAATGAATACATTGAGACAATAACCCTACCGGAGCATTTTTGCACACTGGTCACGTCTTATGCCCAGGCGAGCTTGTCATGCGGCTCATGCGGCGTTGAGAAGGTCGCTCTCTGAGCTGACCTCAGCGATTCTTCGGCAAAACAGGGACGACCCTTTCGACGTCTGGCCGGCCTTCGTGGAGGATCTTTGTCTTGATTCCTTTTGCAGCTTCTTTTGCGGCGTCGCGCTGGGTTTCGGCCATGGGTTTGGGATCGCCGAGGACCATGCGGGCCGCGCCGCGCAGGATCTTGCGGATGGGCCACGCGCCCTTGTCGCCCCCGTCTTCGTTGGGGAAGAAGATCTCGCCGTTGCGTTGCTTTTCGGGGCGATAGTACCAGCGGCGCAGCAAGGAGAGATGGTCGCTGAGAAGCGCGAGATCGCTGGACGGCTCAGCTCGGGCTTCGAGGAGAGAGAGGACGTGTGTGGCACGGGCTTCGGGAGAGTTGGAGGTGCCGGGGGTGTCGGTTGCCGCGCCTTCGAGCGGGATGGCGTGCAGCATCAGCGGCTGCGCGAAGAGGGAGCTGCCGACGCTGGTCTGCTCGCGTACGGCACGCACGCCAAGGGTGGAGAGGCGCTCGGGGCCGATGATGCAGCCTCCGTTGAGCAGGAACAGGGCGGCTTGTTCCGCGTGCTCCTTCTCCTGCGCGGCTGTCTGGACGATGATGGCCTTCAGCTTCGGGATGGGGCGCACGATCCAGTCGGCGAGGGCCTGCGCGGCTTTTACTTTCTGCCATTGCGCGTGGAGGGCGGCGGCCTTTTCGAACTGCATCGCGGAGGAGGCCACTTCGCGCTCGAGGCCGATGGCGATGATCATGCTCTCGCCGCGGGTGTCGAAGAATTTTTTTACGGCCTCGGCTTCGGCGGCGTATTCCTCGGGCGTGCAGGCTTGCTTGCAGGGTTCGATGCACTTGTTCATCTCACCGTAGACGCAGCCGGGGTGGTCGGGATAGGGCGCGAGGTCTTCGTAGCAGCGGCGGAGTTTGAAGAGGTCGAGGACGGCGTCGCAATAGCGCTCGGCGGCGAGGCGCGAGGGGAAGGGGCCGTACATCTGGGCGAGGCCGCGCTTGGAGAGCTTGTTGGTGGAGTAGACGCGGGGGAAGGCGTTTTCCATCGTCATGCGAAGGAAGTAAGGAGTGTGGAGCTTGAGGCGGCGACGTGCCTCGGTATATCCGAAGTGTGCTGCTGTTGCTTGATAGAGGACGAGGGAGGACTCGAAGGCGGAGCCGGTGACGCAGTACTCGATGCGCGCTACTTTTTCGCGGAGGTTGAGGCGCTTGGATTGCGACTCGGGTGGATCGAGCAGACGCCGCATGCGACGGCGAAGGTCGGCGGTCTGGGTGAGGTAGGGTGCGTCTTCTTTGCGGGCGCCGAAGAGCGCGAAGACCCCGGGGAGGGCGGGGATGGTGCGGAGGATCTCGTCTGCCTGGCCCGGGGTGAAGTCTAGAACGTGATCGAAATGGAAGCTGGTTGCCACAACGTGAATTGTAGTCTTGCTTTATCTGAAGACGCGCTACAACTTACGCGCCGGCGATCATCATGCCTTCGATGCGCATGGTGGGGGCGGCACTGGCTCCGCGGAAGACGAGGTCGTTGCCGATGGCGACGATGTTTTTGTACATGTCTTTGAGGTTGCCGGCGATGGTGATCTCTTCGACCGGGTAGGCGAGTTCGCCGTTCTCGATCCAGAGGCCGCTAGCGCCTTGCGAGTAGTCGCCGGTGACGAGGTTGACGCCGAAGCCCATCGTCTCGGTGACGTAGAGGCCGGATTTGATGTCGCCGATGATCTGCTCAGGGGTGAGTGTGCCGGCTTCGAGGAAGAAGTTGCCCGCGCCGATGCCGGGGTTGCCGGCGAGTCCGCGGGAGGCGTTGCCGGTGGACTTCATGTTGAGCTTGCGCGCGGTGTAGGTGTTCGAGACGTAGTTCTTGAGGATGCCGCGTTCGACCAGCACGGTGCGGCGCGTGGGAAGGCCTTCGCCGTCGAAGGGGCGCGTGCCGAAGCCGCCGATACCTGCTCCATCATCGAAACGGTGAATGATGGTTCCATCGTCGATGACGGTGATGTTTTCGCCTGCGACCTGCTCGCCCAGCATGCCGCTGAAGAAGGAGGCGTTGCGGTAGATGGCGTCGCCGTTGGCTGCGTCGAAGATGTTGCCGATGATGGAGCGGGCGATCTCGGGCGAAAAGACGACGGGGGCCTTTTGCGTCTTGACCTGGCGTGCGCCGAGTCGTTTGAGGGTGCGGCGTGCGGCTTCCTGGCCGATCTCTTCGGGGTTCTCGAGTTTCTTCACGGTGCGCGAGTTCGAGAACCAGTAGTTGCGTTGCATGTTGCCCTTCTCGTCGTGGGCGATGGGCGCGGCGGAAAACCCGCAGTAGCTGCGGCGGTACTCGCCGCTGAAGCCGCGGGAGTTCATCAGGATCTTGTGCGAGGTGGAGGTGTCGAAGTCACCGCCGCCGGAGTTCTGGATGCGAGTGTCGTAGGCTAGGGCTGCGGCCTCGGTGCGTCGGGCGATCTCGATGCGCTCGGCGGGAGGCATCTCGTTAACATCATCGAAGAAGAGGTGCTGATCCTCTTCGATCTGGCCGAACTCGTGTGCTTCGGGCAGGCCGGCGAAGGGATCTTCGCTGGTGATCTTCGCAAGCGTGATAGCTCCTTCGACGAGGCGCTGAATGCTGTCATTCGAAAAATCTGAAGAGGAAGTGCTCGCCGTGCGCTGGGCTTTCCCTGAGGCGAGGAAGACCCGCAGACCAACTGCTCGCGAGCCTGATTCTTTCAGGGTTTCGACTTGTCCCAACCGCACCAACGCGGAGAACTCATCGCCTTCGTAGACGACAGCCTCAGCATCGGTGGCTCCTGCCTTGAGGGCATGGCTGAGGACATCGGAGGCAAGCTGGCGGAGGTTCGCGGTCGTCTGGGTTGGCATGGTCTCTTCAGGATAATTGGTTTGAGCTGACTTTTCTGACGAAGGCAACAGTTGTATCTAGTGGGCGGAGAGTGGCTGATATGATGCTCGATGTTATTTCACATCGGCTGAATCAGGAGATGCGAGTGTCAGAGTTCGGAAGTGCATCTGGGAACGTCGCAGTCATCGCCAGGTTTTTGGAAGAGGTCATCAATCAAGGGCGGCTGGAGCAGGCCGACGAAATTGTTGCGGTTGACTTTGTCGAGCTTGATCCTCTTCCGGGTCAGCGGCAGGGACGAGAGGGTTTGAAAGAGGTCATCGCGATGCTGCGCGCTGCATTCCCGGACATTCACTGGGTTGCGGACGAGACAGTAGCTAGTGGAGACAAGGTTGTCACTCGCTTTACGTGGACAGGCACCCATCGAGGAACATTTCTCGGTGTTCCTGCTACGGGCAGGAGCGTCAACGTCAAAGGCGTCGTCATCGACCGCCTGGTCGGGGGCAAGATGACAGACAGTCGAATCCTGATGGATAACCTGACGATGATGCAGCAGCTTGGCGTCATTCCAAGGGCATAGCCAGGAACGATCGCCCCGGCTGGAGCTAACACTCAGCGAACCGTGTTAGCGAACAGGGGAAGCGGAGGGGCGTGCCTGACGGCCGTCGGTGGCTTTGAGGAAGTACATGCCGGCTGCGCAGTATTCGGAGTCGGTCTTCAGCTTGTGCTCGATGTGCGTAGCGGGGCCGTCTTCGGAGCGGCGTTTGAAGACCTTTACTGCGCCACCGCAGCTCATGCAGCGGAACTCTGTGTCGTTGTCTTCGAGTGCGACTGTGATCGGCTTGACCTTCCAGAACGACTCGTAACCACCTGCTGCTCTGACGCGGCGACGCTTTACTTCACACTCATAAAACTTTTCACGTTCGACTGCCATGGGATACCTCGAGATTCGGCGCGGTTAGTTCGTACGTTTGGTCGTACTTTCAGGTGTCGTGCGCAGAGGGCCTGGGGAAAGTTGGTGCAACGAAGCAGTCAGCTACTCGACGGGGTGCTGCGAAGGTCTGGGCTCGCGGCCGTCGGTGGCTTTCTTGAAGAGCATTCCGTTGGCGCAGTACTCGGAGTCTGCCGGGGACTTATGCTCGACGTACGGTACAGTGCCGGTCTTGCCGTTGCGGCCGAGCAACTTCACCTCGCCGAAGCAATCCTTGCAGCGAAACTCCGTGTCGTTGTCGACGAGCGCGTCGGCCACTGGCTTGACCTTCCAGAAAGGCTCGTAGCCTCCGCCGGTTTTTACGCGCCGGCGTTTTACTTCGCACTCGTATATCTTTTCGCGTTCGACAGCCATTATTGTCCCGTTCCCCCGACCGTCATTCGGTCGAGCTTTACTGTGGGCATGCCTACGCCGACCGGCACACTTTGCCCCGCCTTGCCGCAGGTGCCGATGCCTTCGTCGAGTGCCAGATCGTTGCCGACCATCGACACATACTTCAATGCTTCAGGGCCGTTGCCGATCAGCGTTGCACCTTTCACGGGCCGAGTTACTTTGCCGTCCTCGATCAGGTACGCTTCGCTGGCAGAGAAGACGAACTTGCCGTTGGTGATGTCGACCTGTCCGCCACCGAAGTTCACCGCGTAGAGGCCGCGCTTGACGCTCTTGATGATGTCCTCGGGCATGTCCTCCCCGTTCAACATATAGGTGTTGGTCATGCGCGGCATGGGGATGTGGTGATAGCTCTCGCGGCGTCCGCTGCCGGTGCTGGGCGTACCCATCAGGCGTCCGTTGAGCTTGTCGGAGAGGAAGCCTTTGAGGATGCCGTTTTCGATCAGCGTGGTCTCCTGCGTCGGGTTTCCTTCATCATCCATGTTGATGGAGCCGCGGCGTCCGGGCATCAGTCCGTTGTCGACGACCGTCACCTTGGGGCTTGCAACCTGCTGGCCGATGAGTCCGGCGAAGGCAGAGGTCTTCTTGCGGTTAAAGTCGGCTTCGAGGCCGTGACCTACGGCTTCATGCAGTAGAACGCCGGGCCAGCCGGGGCCGAGGACGACGGGCATCTCGCCTGCTGGAGCGTCGACGGCTCCGAGCTGGAGGATCGCGGTTCGTGCGGCCTCGCGGGCGTGGTGCTCTGGGGATTTGTCTGTTCCTCCGGGGCCGCCGGCGCTTTCGAAGAAATCCATGGTGACGCGACCGCCACCGCCACTGGTGCCCCGTGCTGTGTTTACTCCGTCCTTCGCGATGACGAAGACATTGAGGCGGGCAAGCGGTTGGGTGTCCGATGCGAAGGTGCCGTCGGATGCGGCGACCAGGATGCGGCGAAGCTCATCGTTGAAGCCGGCGCGGACCTGCGTGATGCGGGAGTCGTAGGCGCGGGCGGCCTTGTCGGCGCGCTGGATCAGAGCCAGCTTTGCGGCGATCTCGGCATCGCTCGTGGCTCCGGCGACAGGGTAGAGCGAGGGGGTGTCGGTCTGGCGAAATCCGCTCATCAGCTCTTTGGCCGGGCCGCTGGCGATCAGGGCCGCCGTTCGGGCTGCGCGGAGCAGGCGCTCGCTTGAAAGATCGTCGGTATAGGCGTAGCCGGTGCGCTCGCCCGAGACGACGCGGATGCCGCAACCAACGCTGATCCCCTGGCTCGCCGACTTGACCAGGGACTCGTCGATACCCAGAGAGGTGGACGTAACCGACTCAAAGTAAAGGTCCGCATACTCGCCTCCGGCTGAGAGGGCCTCGCCCAGACAGCGTTCCATCAGGCGTTCCGACAGACCAAGTTTTTCGATGAAGTAGCGTTTGTGGTCAGGTGCGGGTATGGTCATCTAGATTGATTCTAGGCTTCCAAGGGAGCCGCGGCAAATAACGCCCTTTCGGAGGTGCGGCTGGAGTATGCTCGTCTATCTCCCTTTTTCGCGAAGGTCAGCTCGCTTTCGGGCTCGTTTCAGCGCCCATGCGACGGGTCGGCGGAGCTTGAAACACTAAGGTCCAACGGGAAATTTGGCAGATCCGGAGTGTAGCAGTTGCCGTCGGCGGCGTAGGTTTTGCCACAGGCCGCGGTAATCTCCTTGCGTCGCGGCGACTGAGCGTACTGCCACACCGCTATGTCCGGGGTGCCGCTGGAGTCGAGCGGAGGGGGCTTCAGGCTGCATCCGTTGGCGGGCGGGCAGGCGTCCTGGTAGGCCCAGATCACGATGTGGTGCAGATGCTGTGCGGCCACCTGCTCGCGAATATTCTGCACGGTGGTGATGGTCTTGCCGGGGCCGTCGCCGACTGGCTGGCCGCTGCCATAGACTCCGGGCAGATAGCCCAGGTGGGCGACTGCCTCTGTCCATGCAAGAAGATAGGCAGACTGGTCTTCGGTGAGGCGGCCGCCTTCCTCCTGATCCAAAAAGATAATGGTGTTGGCGGCGAAGTTTTGACGGTGCGCTGCGACGACGGCGGCTGTGGCGTCCTTCGTTCCCAGCGAGGCAGGCGATGTTCCGGAGCGCTTCTCCTTCTTGATCTCCGCCTCCAGCCGACCGTTGAACAGGACGAGAAAGCCGAAGCCATTGCGCACCAATGTCTCGCGCTTGCCAATCCAGCCGTTCTGTCTTTCGCCGGGAGGATTGTTGAGCCAGTACCCCACGAAGGCGAAGTGTCGACTTAGCGCAGGCAGAGCCTCATCGCCGGGATAGTCATTGCTGTCAAAGCCGATATAGGGGCCCATGGTGAGAACCGTACCGATGGGCTGCTGCGCATAACTATTGATAACGCAAACAAGAAGGAGGAGTGGGTGAAACGCTGAGAGTCGCATAAGGGGAGGCTTTGAGATGCGCAACTGAATCTTCATGGTAGGTTACACAATTTCGTGTGCTAAGTTGCTGGTAGAGGTATGGAGGCGAGGCCATGGCGCTTACAGATATCGACCCGAGGTACCCTATAGGCGACTTTGAAGCGCCCGCATCCATCTCTGCGGACGAGCGTACCGGGGCGATTGCAACCCTCGCAGAGCTGCCGGAACAGCTGCGTAATGCAGTGGACGGATTGAGCTCGGGACAGTTGAGCACGCCCTATCGCGAAGGGGGCTGGACGCTGCGCCAAGTGGTGCATCACGTCGCAGACAGTCATATGAACGCCCTCGTCCGGGTGAAGCTTGCGCTGACCGAAGACTGGCCTGCGGTCAAATCTTATGACGAAGCCGCCTGGGCGAAGCTGCATGATATGGCTGCGCCGGTGGAGTGGTCTTTGGAGTTGGTGGAAGCCCTTCATGCGCGATGGGTGATGCTGCTTCAGTCACTCAACGAACAGCAGTGGCAGCGTGGATACAACCATCCCCAGGATGGCCGGGTCACGGTAGAGCTGTCGGCGCTGACCTATGCCTGGCACTCGCGCCATCATGTGGCACACATCACGCATCTGCGCGCGACAGAAGGATGGTAGCGGAAGTCCGCGTATGACCACCATTCAGATCGCTACGATGCCAAGCGAGATTGACCTCTGCTTCCCGGTGATGCGCCAGCTTCGGCCCATGTTAGCTGCCGAGGAGTTCGTTGGCCGCATTCAAACCCAACAGGCCGAGGGGTATCAGCTCGCCTATCTTGAGTCGGACGGCGCGATCGTGTCGGTCGCCGGCTTCCGCATGCAGAATCTGCTGTGGAGCGGCAAGACGCTCTATGTGGATGATCTGGTGACGGACGAGGCGGCGCGGTCGAAGGGGCATGGCGAGTCGATGCTGACGTGGCTGATTGCGCTGGCCAAAGAGGCGGGATGCACCACCTTCATGCTCGACTCAGGAACGCACCGGCACGAGGCGCACGCGTTCTACTTCCGCCATGGGCTACGCATCTCCGACTTTCACTTCAAGCTTTCGTTGTAGATCGCGAGAGCTTTTCCGGCTCGCAGATGTGCTAACGTTCGGCTATGCCGCCAAGAGCCTCCTCCGCGGAGCCCGTACAGACGGTGGAACAGATCTCCGCTGCTCTCGAAAGTTTTCTAGCTGAGTCTCCCCGCGCGGTGGTGCTGGAGGATGGCAAGGCACTCTTCGATATGCGCGAGGCGAAGTACAAGCTCGCGACCGAGCATGGCCGTTGCACACTGCATCTTTGGGGAGAAGACCGCAATCTCGTCCGGCGAGTCATTAGTACGGTCCTGCGCAATGGTGTTCTGCGGCTGAGCATGCATCGCTTCGGACAGACCAAACCTCAGACTCTCGAACTTGTAACCGATCGCGATCGCCGCACGCCTTCCACGCGTGAGGCAACGCGGGTGAAGTATCTGCGGGTGCTGGAGCGGGTTCTGCTGCGCAGCTTTCCCGAGTTCAAGGTCGGCGGGCTTCGCACAGCGATGGATCTGGAAAAGAGCTTTGGGCCTGCGTATGCGCGGGGATCGCTTCTGCAGGGGCAGAAGGTGTGGGCCGTGATCGCCGTCAATGAAGAGGAGACGCAGGCAACCGTCGATGGCATCCTGACCCTGGGGATCCTGTGGCTGCAACACTGCCGCGAGTCCGGCGATGGGCGAAGGCTGTATCAGGGGTTGAAGCTGATCGTGCCGCGTGGAATGGCGATGCTAACACTCTCGCGGATGGCTTGGCTCAACCCGGCGGTCGCGCAGTGGGAGCTGTGGGAGTTGGATCAAAGGTCCGAAGAGCTGGAGCAGCGCGACGCCGCCGACCACGGCAACCTAACTACACGCCTGATGCATGCGCCCAACGAGCAGGCCGCACACGAACGATTCGCCGACTCGAAGCAGCGCGTGATGGCGCTGGTGCCGGAGACGATGCGCGAGGTGGTGGAGCAGCGTCTTCGCAGTGGCACGGAGCTTGCGTTTCTGCTGCATGGTCTGGAGTTTGCACGGGTGCGAATGGGCTACGCAGGGAACTCGTTCAACAGTGCGCAGGAGATCACGTTCGGCGCCGGCGCCAATGAGACTCCGCTGACCGAAGAGAACCAGAGCGAGTTGCAGGAGTTGGTGGAGCGCTTGTTTGCACGGCGCATTGCCGGCGGCGACAAGCGCGATCCGCTCTATCGCATGCAGCCCGAACGCTGGCTCGAGAGCGTGCTGCGGCGCGATGTGGAGCCGCTCGATACGCGCCTCGATCCGAAGCATGTCTACACGCAGGTGCCTGCGTTCGCCGCAGCGGATCGCGGAATGCTCGACCTGCTCGGTGTCACCGATGACGGACGGCTGGCGGTCATCGAGTTGAAGGCCGACGAAGATCTTCATCTTGCTCTGCAGGGGCTTGATTATTGGGTGCGGGTGCGGTGGCATCATCTGCAGAACCCCGACAACGCCACGGGCCTTGGAGAGTTTCAGCGACATGGATACTTCGGTGGGTTGCGGCTGTCGACCGAGCCTCCGCGCCTGTATCTTGTGGCTCCCGCGCTGCGAGTTCATCCGGCGACGGAGGTCGTTCTGCGCTATCTTTCGCCGCGGGTCGAATGGACACTCGTAGCGCTGGATGAGCGTTGGCGTGCAAAGGTGAAGGCTGTATGGCGCAAACGAAATACCGACACCGGATCACATTCGACGCACGTGCTGCAGGGCAGAGTCTGACTCTCTGGCGACTGTTACGCGATGAAATGTCTGACGGATGGTCGTCGATCAGTCGCAGTAGGCAGCGGCTGAGGCGAGCATCGTCTCGTCGACTTCTGCGACGGCGTCTTCCTTCTCGGTGGCCGTCACGCGAGTGGCGAAGAAACTCTCAATCGCGCTGAGAACTGCGTCGCCGTTCTTCGATTCAAAGATCTGTTTGCGCAGTGCGCCTCCACCCGGAACGCCATGCGTGAACCAGCTTGCGAACTGCTTCATCTTCCCGACGCAGTCGCGGTGGCGCTGCTCGCGTGCGACCTGGCCTGCCGCAGTAATGGCCTCCGCGCGCGCTGCTTCGGCTCGCTCCTCGATGGCGATCTCGTCGACCAGCATCTGGAAGTAGGTGCGGATCATGCGATAGCGATCCTGGTCTGTGGGGTGATCGTAAGTGCCCACGCCGGTGGCCTCTTTCGACGCGGTGTACTGCGCGATCTGGCGGAAGATCCACGGATTCGACGGTGCAGTGCGGCCGATCATCACGGCGTCGCAGCCGGTCATGTC
This sequence comes from Tunturiibacter empetritectus, assembly GCF_013410875.1. Taxonomy (GTDB): domain Bacteria; phylum Acidobacteriota; class Terriglobia; order Terriglobales; family Acidobacteriaceae; genus Edaphobacter; species Edaphobacter empetritectus. The sequence goes on from NZ_JACCCU010000001.1 coordinate 224,699, forward strand.
GACCATCGCGGCTGCGTCCTCAGGGGTGCGGATGTCGCCGTTTCCGATGACCGGAATCTTCACGGCGTCCTTTACGGCGGCGATGTACTCCCAACGTGCCTGGCCGGTGTAGCCGTCTTCGCGGGTGCGGGCGTGCAGGGCTACTGCATTCAGGCCGCAGTCTTCGGCCATCTTCGCAAGTTCGACGCAGACGATGTGCTTGTCGTTCCAGCCCATGCGGAACTTCACGGTGAAGGGAATCGAGACAGCGGTGCGGATAGTCTTGAAGATCGTCTCGATGAGCGGCAGATCGCGCAGCAGACCGGAGCCGCCGTTGCAGGCGACGACGCGCTTGGCCGGGCAGCCGAGGTTCAGGTCAACAATATCGAAGCCGGCATCCTGCACGATGCGTGCTGAATCAGCCAGCGTCGCAGGGTTCGAGCCAAAGAGCTGAGCGGAGATCGGGTGCTCGTCGTCGTAATAAGTCAGGTAGCGTTTGCGCTTGGTCTCGCGCATGCGGGAGAGGCCGTCGGCGGAGGTGAACTCCGTCATGATGAGGCCGCAGCCGGATTGCTGGTTCGAAGTCATGCTGTCGACGTTGGCCGAAGAGTCTGCAACTCCGTCGGCGGGAGTCGCAAACTGGCTGGCGTTTTTGATGAAGCGGCGAAAGACCGTGTCGGTGACACCGGCCATGGGAGCGAGAATCGTCGCAGGCGCGATCTTGACGTTGCCGATGGTGAAGCTTGCAGGCACGCGGGAGTGCTCGGGCATCGCGTGCTCGGCTGGATCGTCCCAGCGCTTCTGCTCGAGGGTGTATCGCTTCTTCATGGCAACAGGTGCTCGTGGTTCTTGTTCGTGACTAGTGTAGACAATTTAGACAAAACAATGGCCCCCGCGTGGTGCGGAGGCCCCTGGGTGATTTAGGCGTCCGCTTACTTCGCGGCAGTCTCGGCCTTGCCGGCGTCCGACTTGGCGAACTTGCGGCGGAAGCGCTCGACGCGACCTGCGGTGTCGATCAGCTTCTGCTTGCCGGTGAAGAACGGGTGGCAGGCGGAGCAGATTTCGACGACGATGTCGCCCTTGTGCGTGGAGCGGGTCTCAAACGTGTTCCCGCAGGCGCACTTGACGTGGATGTTGTCGTACTTCGGGTGAATACCTTCTTTTGGCATGGTAACTATCCTTTTCTCAATCTTGGGTATGCCTGCCGGCTCGCGGATCGCTTGCAACGGAAGAGTTCACGTCACATCGAAAGGCCTGTCGCGCCGCCGCTTGCGCCTTTTCGGAGCGCTCAAGCAGTTTCCTCAGTTTAACTCAGATTCGCACAGGGGGCAATTGGATTCAGATGCTGCCATACTGAAGGGACGGCTATGAGTGAAGTTTGCACGATATGCGGTGGGGCGGGGATGCTGGTCCTGCAGGAGGATGGCAGGCAGTTCGTCAAAGACTGCGTCTGCCGGGTGCAGAGGCGCGCCGAACGGATGTTGGGCCGCACCCACATCCCAAAGCGGTATGAACACTGCTCGCTCGAAAGCTACGAGACCGATTTTCCCTCCTCGAATCGGTCGCTCAGTCTGGCCCATCTTCGCGCACGGAAGTTTGTCGACGGCTACCCGCTGGAGACGGTTGGAACCGGGCTGTTGCTCACCGGGTCGATTGGCGTCGGCAAGACGCATCTCGCAGTTGGGATTCTGCAGGCCCTGGTGGCCGAACGCGGCGCTACCGGCCTCTTCTTCGACTACCGCGACCTGTTGAAGCAGGTGCAGAACAGCTACAACAACAAGGTCTCTGCCACCGAACTCGAGGTGCTGGCGCCCGTCTTTGACGCCGAGGTGCTGGTGCTGGACGAACTCGGCGCCTCCAAACCTACAGACTGGGTCTGGGACACGGTCGCGCACATCCTGAACACACGCTATAACGACCGCCGCACCACGATCATCACCACCAACTACGCCAATGCAGGCCCCCTGGGCACCGAGAGCGGTCCACGCGGCGCGATGCGCGAGGAGACCCTTGGCGACAGGATCGGCGAACGCATGCGCTCGCGCCTGCAGGAGATGTGCGTTGTTGTGGAGATGCAGGGCGAGGACTTCCGCCAGAAGGTCAAGCGCGCCAGCTTTGCTTAGGGTTGTTGTTTCAAATAAGAGCAGCGCAGCTTCAGAACACAGGGAAAGGCCCGTACCACGTAGGCCCGGCGAGGGTTAGAGCAGCGTAAATAGCAGAAACAAGCCAGCCGTCAGTGCAGCGAACTGATACATGCGGTCGGCCGCAATTGGAACCACAACACCCTCGGCTGTCTGCAGGCCCTTGTTCAAATCCAGCGGTGAGAAGGGAAGCTGCTGCGTAAGATCGATCTGCTCGTTCATGCCTGGCCTCTCCTCAAGTCGCGTCTCAGATGCCGCTGGGTAAAGTCTCGTGCAAGTGCATTACTCGACACCCTATAGATGTTCCTTAACGCGAGAATGCATCAGGAAGTTCTGGTCTTGACGTGAAAATTTGTCAAAGTTTTGTGACCGACTCTTGGATGATTCTCTTTTTGAGAACCACTGGGGGCAGTGAAGCCAGGAGCCCACGCTGCTGGCCGCCTCCAGCGGTATAAAATCTCCGCTTATGAGCGAACAGCGTCGTCCTCTCGATCCCCCGGTTGATCCATCTGTCTCCCAAAGTACCCCGATCCCACCACGCAGCGAGACCAGCAGCGGCCAGCCTGCGATGTTCGCCAGCAAGCCGCCCGAGGGCGGCGGAGTGCCGGTCGCAGCCTGGGGGGTAGCTGGGTTGGTCGTGCTGGTGGTGCTCCTCGGCCTGGTCTTTGCCACGCGGCACAAGTCCCAGGCGTCCCCCAATACGATCCAGCCGTTAGCCGCCTATGCCGCTGAGCTTCCCCTTTCGCAGCTTGCCATGAGCGAGTCGACCAGCCTCTCAGGAGGAAAATCGACCTTTATTGACGGCCATATCCAAAACGCAGGGGGGCAGACCGTCTCAGGCATCAGCGTACAGGTCATCTTCCGCAACGACGAGGCCATGCCCCCGCAGGTAGAGACACTGCCGCTATCTGTAGTTCGGATGCGTGAACCCTATATCGATACCCAGCCCATAAGCGCGGCTCCCCTGAAGCCGGGCGAGGAACGGGACTTTCGCCTTATCTTCGAGACGATCCCAGCCAACTGGAACACGCAAATGCCCGAGATTCACATTATTAGTGTGGACACAAAATAGCTGCCCACTGGGACATCGGGTAATAGTTACCCGCCTGGCCGGAAGATTTTGCGTGAGTCGGTTGTAATGTCCCAGCGGGCTGAGGCTGCCCCACTTCTCTAAGCCATTTATTTTCAACTGGCTGACACGTTAAGTAGTTTGGCACGCCACCTGCTCTAGCTATGTGCATGTTGACGTCTGCAACACAGGCGCAGAGTTAGAAAAAGGAGAGTAGACCAAATGATGAAATCCGGAAATACTTTCGGCCTCCCAGCTTTACTCTTATGCAGTGCGTTAGGTATCTCAGCCTTTGCCCAGTCGAGCACTCCAGCATCACAGACTCCGGACTCCGCAGCAGGCAGTTCCACCTCGGGCGCAATGAATCCCGATGACAAGTCCACCTACGCTACCGGCAAGCCCCTGGCCGATCAGTCGAAGGAAGGCTTCTGGGGTCATATGAACCCCTTTGCCCGCAAGAAGTGGGTAAACCGGCAGACTGCGCCGATCAAGGGTCAGGTCAATGAGCTTGACCAGCTTCAGTCCAAAAACGCCAACGACATCAAAGATGTAGACTCCCGCTCACAAGCTGGTATCAAGAACGCAATGGGCGCGGCTAATACCGCCGACCAGCACGCTCAAGACGCGGCAAATCGCGCCAACTCTGCCCAGACCCTCGCAGGCAGCGCAAGCAGCCGTACCGACGCTCTCGGCAACACGGTTGGAAATCTCGATCAATACCAGACCGTCTCTTCCACCTCGGTGAAGTTTGCCTCAGGTCGCACGGCTCTCGGACCGACAGGTAAGTCTGACCTCGACAACTTGGCCACCACCCTCGCCGGTGAGAAGGGCTACATCATCGAGGTGCAGGGATATAGCAAGGCTGGCGTCCAGACCTCACAGGCGATGGCCGACTCTGTCGTCCGCTATCTCGTCACCGAGCATCAGGTTCCCGTCTACCGGATCTACAAGACTGGCCTTGGCAAGAACACTGCCAAGCTCGCAGATGGCGAGCAGGCAGTCGTGAATGGTGTTCGCGTCACGCTGCTCCACAACAGTCTGGCGTCGATGAGTTCTGATTCGGCATCCAGCGCAACAGCAACGCCAAAGACCTCCAACGCGGGAGTAAGCTCGCCGCAAGAGGTGAATCAGTAGCCCTCCCCCAGGACGGTGCAGACAGCCGCACCGTCCGCAAGTTTGCCGAGATAGCGACCTAGAGCGCACTCGCAAAAACCTCTCCTAACCAGAGAGAACCAAGGCAGATTGGCCCCTCACTGAGGGGCCGCTTTTTTTAACGCGCTAATGTCCTGCCGGACGGGCTCCCTACGCGGGAAGCGGTCACTTCGTGACGCGTCTACCGGTCTTGACGACACGGCAGCATAGGTCCTCCCGCTGGTCGGAAGCAAAAAATGCCGACCAACGGAAGGCCCTCCGTCCTTAACCCACCCAGACAAGGTATACAAGTCACGAAGTGACCGCTTCCCGCGTAGGGAGCCCGTCCGGCAGGACACATGCTTCTAGCGAACGGCTGCGTGCACAGCCAGCAACTGCTCCAGCACAGCCTTCAAATGGTTCAGGTGAAGCGCATTGGCTCCATCCGACTTCGCCTCCGCTGGATTGTCATGTACCTCAAGAAAGACGCCGTCCACTCCGGCAGCGACCGCCGCACGAGCCAGCACAGGGATGAACTCCGGCTGTCCCCCGCTCACACCATTGCCCGCTGAGGGTGTCTGAACCGAGTGCGTGCCATCGAAGACCACCGGGGCAAACCCACGCATCACTGGCAGCGAGCGCATATCCACCACCAGGTTGTTGTATCCGAAGCTCGCGCCGCGCTCCGTCAGCGAGACGCGATCGTTTCCGCTCTCGCGAATCTTCTCCACGGCATGCCGCATGTCCCACGGAGCAACGAACTGACCCTTTTTCACGTTGATCGCACCGCCAGTCTTCTTCGTTGCCTCGGCTGCAGCGATCAGCAGATCTGTCTGTCGGCAGAGAAACGCGGGAATCTGCAGCACATCCACAGCTTCGGCAACGGCGTCGCAGTCAACCGCGGTATGAACATCGGTCAATACAGGAAGACCCGTGCTTTCGCCGACTGCGCGAAGAATGCGGCAGCCCTCCACCAGTCCGGGGCCGCGAAAGCTCTTGATCGAGGTGCGATTGGCCTTATCGTAGCTGGCCTTGAAGATGTAAGGAACGCTAAGGTCGGAGGTGACGCGCTGAATCGCATCGGCCATCCTGCGCGCATGGCTCTCGGACTCGATCACACACGGTCCAGCGATGAGAAAAAGCTTGCCCCGGCCTACCGGAACTCGATGAGGTGCACTGCCAATGTCGAAGGAATGAGTCACAACGTTTATTTGACCATAGCCCATGACCCCGCGTCTGAACCTGAGATCGTGTCGCTCAGTTTTTCAGTGACCGGCCCAGTCCGGAGAGCACCAGCGTCATGAACGAAAGTCCGCGGCGGCTGTCTTCACTCGTAGCCCGACTGGCAAGCTGCCACAGGCTCGGCGCCTCTCGCTCCGCCTGATGCTCCTTGGTCGCATGAGCCATCACCTTCGAGAGCTGATCCAGCACCTCCGGATCGAGTTCGGTAAGTATCTTCGCGGCGGTCAAAAGATTACGGATCGCCGCAATCCCTTCCGGCTGCGCCGCATACTTCGACAACGTGTTGAAGATCGTATCCTTCGCGCCGATCGCGCCATGCAGCAGGCTTAGCAGGCCCTTCCGGTGTGCCTCTTCGAGCACATCGTAGGCCAGCAGCAGCGCCTCGGCATGCTCCTCTGGAGCCTTCTCAAGCTTGCGGGCGAGATCCGCCTTGAAGTCGACAGTGATCGGTTTGAAAGCAATTGGCTTGGCCATAGCAGCTCCTGAAGTCGAAAAAGAGGTCGAAAAACTAAACAGTAGTGGAAGTAATCTGAACGAGCTTGTCGGCGGCAGCGGTTCCCGGCAGGTGGTAGTCCTTGCGCGCCCACTTGCGTTCAATCTCGAGACCGGGCTGAGGCGTTCGCGTGCCATAGCGGAAGTTTCGGCGCGGCAAAGGATTCTCCCCCTGCTCAGGCAGCACCGTCATGCTCACCGCCGTCTCCTTGAAGGCAGGCGTATGCGTCGCGCGATCAGTAAAGCTGCTGGTCAGTCTGTTCACCGGCTCCTCCACCGAGTTCAGCGTCATGTAGAGTTGCTTGCCCTTCACGCGCTCCGACACCAGCACCTGCACCCGAGCCTTGCCGTGCGGCGAGGTCACCTGCACAAATCGGCCTGTCGTCACGCCGCGCTCCGCCGCCAACTCCGGCGAAACTTCAATCCAGCTGTTCGGTGTAATCTCCCTGATCCCGGGGGTGCGGTAAGTCATGCTGCCCTGCTCGAAGTGCTCCAGCAATCGGCCATTGTTGAGGTGCAGATCGTAGACCGAGCTCGTCTCCTCCGAGGGCGGAATGTACTCGATCGGGAAAAATCGCGCCTTTTTGTCAGGGAAAGGAAAGCCCTCAGTAAACAAGAGCGGCGAGTCGGTTCCGTCTGCGTGTACCGGCCACTGCTGGCTGTCGAAGCCCTCCAGCCGCGTGTAACTCACGCCGGCAAACAGCGGAGTCAGACGCGCCACCTCATCCATAATCTCGGAGGGATGTTTGTAGTTCCAATTGCCGCCCATGCGGTTCGCGATCAGCTGAATAATCTCCCAATCGGCCTTCGACTCGCCCAGCGGCTCCATCGCCTTGTAGATGCGTTGAATGCGACGCTCCGTACTGGTGAAGGTCCCGTCCTTCTCGAGCGAGGTCGCTGCGGGCAGGATCAGGTCCGCAAAGCGGCAAGTCTCTGAGAAGTTAATGTCCTGGACGATCAGAAACTCGAGCTTCTCCAACGCGCTCCCGACAAAGTTCGCATTCGAGTCCGAAGTGATCGTGTCCTCGCCCTTGATATATAGCGATTTCAACGTCCCGGCCAGAATTGCCTCAATCATCTGGTGATTGTCTTTGCCCGTCGTTGTCGGCAGCGTAACGCCCCAGTCTGCTTCGAACTTCGCGCGAACCTCCGGGTCGTCCACATGCTGGTATCCGCTGAAGACATTCGGCATCGAGCCATAGTCGCTCGCTCCCTGCACATTATTGTGGCCGCGCAACGGATAAGCACCCGCCCCAGGCCGCATGTAGTTGCCAGTGACCAGCAGCAGATTCGAGATCGCCGTCGCGGTGTCCGACCCACCACAATGTTGCGTCACGCCCATCGCAAACAGGATGCACGTTCCATCCGCCGCCGCAATCTCATGCGCTACCGTGGTCAATGTTGCAGCGGGAACGCCGGTAATCTTCTCGGCATATTCCAATGTGAATGGCTCAAGCGACTTCTTGAACTCGTCAAAGTGGTTCACCCACTTGTTGACGAAGTCCATCTTCGCCAAGCCACTGTCGATGATGTACTTCGACACCGCGCACATCCACACTGCGTCCGTCGAAGGGTTCGGCCGGAAGAAGATGTCCGCGCGTTCGGCCATCTCGTGCTTGCGCAGGTCGGCGACGATCAGCCGTTGCCCACGATGCTTATGCGACCGCTTTACACGCGTGCAGAGCACCGGATGATTCTCCGCGGGATTCGCCCCAACGATCAACACCAACCCGGCTTTTTCGATATCCGCAATCGAACCCGAGTCGCCGCCATAACCCACAGTGCGCTGCAGCCCCATCGTCGCAGGGTTCTGGCAGTAGCGAGCGCAGTTGTCGATGTTGTTGGTCCCGATCACCGCGCGCGCCAGCTTCTGCATCACGAAGCTCTCTTCATTGGTGCACTTGGATGAGGCGATAAACGCCAGCGCATCCGCCCCGTGCTCGTTCTTGATCCGCTTGAACGTGTGCTCGATAATGTCGAGCGCCTCGCTCCACTCGATCTCGCGAAAGCTCTCTCCATCGCGCAGCAGCGGCTTCACCAGCCGATCGTCGGCGTTGATATGGCCCCACGCAAACTTGCCCTTCACACAGGTAGAGATTCCATTCGCCGGTCCATGCGTCGGCTCTATCTTCAGAATGTGACGTTCCTTCGTCCACACCTCAAAGCTGCATCCCACCGCGCAGTAGGTACACACAGTCTTGGTGCGTTTCGTGCGCTCGTTGCGCATCTCCGACTCCATCTCGGAGAGCGATAGGATCGGGCCATACCCAATCGGCGGCTCGACCCCCTTCACCACGTCGATCATGTTGTTCAGCGTCGCCGCCGGCAGGTCGGTCAGGTAACCCGCCTCGCCCAGCATCGACTTCTCCATCAACGCGTTGCAGGGACAGACTGTGACGCAGTGTCCGCATGAGACGCAGCTGGAACCTTCGATCTGCGTTCCGCCATCCCACAGTACACGAGGGTTGGCACTCTCCCAGTCGATTGAAAGCGTCTCATTCACCTGCACGTTCTGGCACGACTCCACGCAACGCCCGCACAGAATGCACTGGTCCGGGTCGTAGCGGTAGAACGGGTTCGACATATCTTTCTCATACGGCTTCCCTCTGTACTCGCGGTGCTGGTGCTTCACATCGAGAACCGCCGTCGTATTGTGGATCGTGCAGTTCTGATTGTTGTTGTCGCACACCGTGCAGTACAGCATGTGGTTCTCGAGGATGCGGTCGAAGGCCTCGCGCTGCGCAATATCGACCGTCTCGCCTGCGGTCTCCACCTTCATCCCTGCGACGACTCTGGTCGAGCACGCCCGAGCCAGCTCGCCATTCACCTTCATCAGGCAGGTATCGCAGCTCTCGATCGGCCCCATCTGCTTCATATAACAAACCTGCGGCACAGGCTTCTGCGCGTTCACCGCGGTACGCCGATTCAGAAGGTCGATCAACAGCTCCCCGGAGCGGCCAGGTACCTGCAGTCCATCAATGGTCAACTGTGTATTCGGAGTATGCTCGGCGGGGGTATTCAACAGCGATTTCGTAGTTGCCATAAGCCCTCTAAGATGCAAAGCAGAGTAGCAGGCGATGCTCGGTCTGACCACTCCCATCTCTCACCACATTACACCTAACGCACACTGACAAAATCGTGACAAAAAAGTGCACCCGTCGAGCCTCCGCGACGCATCCAAGGCTCTCAACCAAAGAAGCGGATCGCAGACTGTTGTTTAGTCAGGCAACATCACGAGGGCTCACCCCACCGCTCCCTCACCAACGCCAACCCCTCTTCGGTGGTCATCACGACGCCCTCAAGCTGAGCATCTTCCGCAGCCTCGAGCATCTCCTTGAACTGCGGGCTCGGGCGATATCCCGCAGCAATCAGATCCCGCCCAGTGACCAGCAGCTTCGGCCGCATCTCTTCGACCGGGGCCGCTTCATAGCGTTCCTTCGCGAAGTCGTACAGCCGCAAATCCCCATGCGCCGACATGCAATCCATCCAGTGCAGCCCAAGGTGTTCATCGAACTTCGGCAGCCGAAGAAACCGTTTCAGCGTCGATTCGCGCATCTGCAGAATATCTCCAAAGCGCATATGGTTCTTCACTAGCGCCACGATCTGTTCGGTCTCCTCATTCGAAAATCGCAGCCGCGCAAGAATCGTCTCGGCGATGCGAACTCCCACCTCAACATGCCCATCGAAGCGGATGCGGTCCCCCGGCTTCTTAGGATTAGGCGGACGAAACGTAGCAGGCTTGCCTATGTCGTGCAGAAGTGCGCCCCAGGCTAGCGTCGGCGACACGCCCGGCGTCAGTTTCTCCAGCAGCAGCATCGTGTGAACCCATACATCGCCCTCCGGATGAAACTGCGGCGGCTGCTGCACCCCGCGCATCTTCACCGCCTCCGGCAGAATATGCTGCAACAGTCCGAACTCGTACAGCATCTCGAACGCCCGCCGCGCATGTCCCTCCGTCAACATCAGCGTCAACTCATCGCGAATCCGCTCCAGGCTGACCTGCATGATCTCTCCTGACAGCTCCTTGATCGCCGCAGCCGTCGCAGAGTCGACTTCGAACTCCAGCCGAGCCGCAAACCGCACCGCCCGCAGCATCCGCAGCTTGTCTTCAGCAAACCGATCCTTCGCGACGCCAATCGTCCGCACCTGATGCTTCGTCAGGTCCTCACGTCCACCCACAAAATCGAGAATCGCCTCTTCGCCGGGCCCAACCAGCGGATCGAACAGCATTCCATTGATCGTGAAGTCGCGCCGCTGAACATCCTCACGCGGGTCCGTCGAAAAACGCACCGCATCCGGCCTTCGACCATCGCTGTAAGCCCCATCATGCCGAAATGTAGCGACCTCGGTAGCAATCTCACTGCCATCTTCATCCGGCGAGCAAACCAGCACCACGCCAAAGTGCGCCCCCACGGAATACGTCTTCGCAAACATCCCCATCACCACATCCGGCGTCGCGCTGGTCGCCACATCGAAGTCCTTCGCCTCAACGCCAAGCAGCAGGTCGCGCACGCATCCGCCAGCAAAGTAAGCCGTATATCCCGCATCGCGCAGAGACATCACGATCCCTCGCGCCGCCCTGTACCTCGCGTTATCGCCCCAATGCTCGCTCATGCTTCCCCTATGCTCGCCTTTGCTTCCCATATCATAGAGAGATGCGCGAAAGCCCCCACGGTGGCCAGACGAACGGCCAAACAACTGGCGAAAGGACAGTCCTCGGCACAGGCCTCGGCACTGGCCTCATCCTCGGCATCGAAAGCTCCTGCGACGAGACTGCGGCCGCCGTGGTCCGCGCCGGCAGCGAAGCCCTGTCCAACGTCGTCGCCTCGCAGATATCGCTCCACGCAAACTACGGCGGCGTCGTCCCCGAGCTTGCCTCCCGCGAACATCTCCGCAACATAGTTCCCGTTGTCCGCGAAGCCATAGCCCGCGCCAGCGTTGCGGCCGGCCATCCAATCACCTTCGCCGACCTGGACGCCGTAGCCGTCACCGCCGGCCCAGGCCTCGCCGGAGCGCTCCTCGTCGGCATCACTTACGCGAAGGCCCTGACCTTCGGCCTCGACAAGCCACTCATCTCCGTCAACCATCTCGAAGGCCACATCCACGCCGTCCTTATGGAGACGCGCCAGCGAAGCGAGATCCCCATGGAACTTCCCTTACTCGCGCTCGTCGTCTCCGGTGGCCACACGCACCTCTATCTCGCCACGCACGAGCAGGGAAGCGAAACGTGGACTTACCACAACGTAGGCCGCACCGTAGACGACGCCGCCGGCGAAGCCTACGACAAGGTTGCCAAGCTCCTCGGCCTCGGCTACCCGGGCGGCCCCTGGATCGACGCTCTCGCCCCACACGGCAATCCACGCGCCGTCCCCTTCAACTTCGGCGAGATCAAACATCGCGCCCCGCGCCCCGGAGTTACCAACAAAAAAGCCCCCGCCAGCAACGCAGGCCCGCACTTCGACTTCTCTTTTAGCGGCATCAAAACCGCAGTCCTTCGCTACGTCGAAACCCACAACATGCGCGACAGCATTGAAGTCCGCCGAACCACCCTCGCAGCCAATCCCACGCTAACGCCTAAGTCCGAAGCCATAGTAAACCTCTGCGACCAGCAGACCCTCGACCTCATCGCCTCCTTCCAGTACGCCGTCGTCGGCAACCTCCAACGCCAGGCGTTTTCAGCTGCTGAATCTTTGGGGGCGCGATCGATCGTCGTCTCCGGCGGAGTCGCCGCCAACAGCGAACTGCGCCGCCGCCTCCAGGCCGAAGCCGACCGCCGCAACCTCCCTATCGCCTTCCCGTCTCTGGCCCTCTCCACCGACAACGCCGCCATGATCGCCGCCGCCGCCTGGCCAAAGCTGGTCGCCCGAGACTTTGCCACCGAAGACCTCGGCGCAGCCCCTCAGCTCCGCCTCGGCCAGCAGTAACCCAACCCGGCACAATTTGCCCCGCGATATCAGCTAAAATCATCAGGGAATCTCAAGCGAGAGCAGTCTGCACCGCGCCACGAGCCGGCTGCGGCAGGATACTAGAGCAACGTGGCAACCATAGAACTCTTCAACACCCTCGGCGGAAAGATCGAAACCCTCGCCCCCGTCGACCAAAAAGCTCTGCGAATGTACTGCTGCGGCCCCACCGTCTACGACTACGGCCACATCGGCAACTTCCGCACCTTCCTCCACGTAGACGTCCTGCGCCGCGTCATTCGCCAGCAGGGTATCCCCGTCGAGCACGTCATGAACATCACCGACGTAGACGACAAGATCATCCGCAACGCCGCAGCCGCCGGCGTCCCCATCGCCCAGTACACCAAGAAGTTCGAGGATGCGTTCTTCGAGGACCTCGACGCCCTCGGCATCCAGCGCCCCGAGCACATCTCCCACGCCACCGCCTGCATTCCCGACATGGTGGGTCTCATCGAGCAGCTCGCCGCCAAAGACATCGCCTATCAGGCCGAAGACGGCAGCTGGTACTTCCGCATCGCCCGCTTCCCGGACTACGGCAAGCTCTCCAAAAAAGACTTTGACGGTATCGAAGACGGAGCCCGCGTCGACATCGACGAGTACGAGAAAGACGCAGCCCGCGACTTTGCCCTCTGGAAGGCAGTAAAACCCGCCATCAACGGAATCCAGGAACAATCCTGGGACACAGCCCTCGGCATCGGCCGCCCCGGCTGGCACATCGAATGCTCCGCCATGGCCACCAAGTTCCTCGGCGACAACATCGACCTCCACACCGGCGGCGAAGACCTCATGTTCCCGCACCACGAGAACGAGATTGCCCAGTCCGAATCCGCCTCCGGCAAACCCTTCGTCCGCCACTGGATGCACGTCCGCTTCCTGCTCGTCGAAGGCAAGAAGATGTCCAAGTCCGAGGGCAACTTCTACACTCTGCGCGACCTGCTCCTCAAAGGCTACCGCGCCTCTGCCATCCGCTTCCTTCTCATCTCCGTGCCCTACCGCCACCAGATGAACTTCACCTTCGACAGCCTCATCGAATCGACCAACGCCATCGACCGCCTGCGCACCTTCCACCAGCGCATGGTGAAGGGCGGCTTCCCACAGGGATGCGATCAGGCCCTCTCGCTGCTCACCGACGAGGCAAGGATGGCCTACACCATCGCCCTCGCGAACGACCTCAATACCGCCGAAGCCCGCGCCGCCATCTTCGACCTCGTTCGTGCAGCCAACACGGCCGCGGACAATGGAACGCTGCGCAACGAAAATGCGACAGAGATCATTCAGCTCCTTGAACTCTTCGACGGAGTCTTCGCCGTCCTCGAAGACCGCGACGCCGCCATCACTCGCGCCGCGCTCACCTGGGCCGAAGCCGAGGGTCGCATCGACGAGGCCGCTCCTGAGCTCGTCGCCACTCTGGCCTTCTCCGACGCCGCCATCGACGCCCTCGTCGCCGAACGCACTCAGGCCAAAAAGACCCGTAACTTCGCCCGCGCCGACGCCATCCGCAACGACCTGCTCCAAAAGGGCATCCTAATTGAAGACTCCAAAGATGGCGTTCGCTGGAAGAGAAAGTAAACTCGCTGCAACAGAAATAAACCCGCCGGAGCGGAATCGATGACCTTCGCACCCCGCACCTTCGCCACATTCGTCCTCGCCGCTCTGTCAGTCGCTGCGGCCGCACAAGCCCCTGCGCCCGGCACAACCGAGTGGGAGAACGAAGCTCTCAAGCTGCGCCTCTTCTATCCCTCCGACCTCGTCAAGGCGGATCCCGAAAAAGTCCTTCACGACGGCCACCTCACCCTCTTCAACGTCGACAACCCAAAACTCGCCGCCGAGACCCACTGCCTGCGCCCGGCACTCCTGCTCGAACTCCCCCAGTCCGGCCCCGCGCAAACCACAAGCACTCAACCCACCGCGGACGGCGGCACGCAGGTCACCATCACGCCCGCCATCACCGCGACCATCCTGCTAGCCGAACTCGACGTCGACTGCGTCAACGCCGAGCACGAGAGCAGCAGCACCACCCTGCTCGGCGACCTCGCCGAGATCGTCACCAAGGTCCCCGGCATGAAGGCGATCGTGAAACCCTCCTGGTACAACGTCGGCTGGCAGAAGGTCCACATGGCCGCCGCGCAAGGCCCAGCGCAAGGTCCAGCGCAGCCGCAGGCCCCAACCACCGACTCCGCAAACCAGCCCACTGTTCCGCAGTCGCTCTACACCATGGGCCTCTCCACAAACTGGAACAGCCATCTCCTCGTCTGGTACTTCTCTTCGAACAACATCGACACACTCAATCGCATCACCAAGACCACCGTCCGCTTCGGCCGCGCCGAGGCTGCGCCGCTCTATCCAGTTCCCATGGGCACCGCTGCCCCCTAGCTTTCTTTAACCCGAACACGCCGAGACCAATGACCAAAGATCTTCTCCCCATCGAAGCCATCGTCAAAAAACTCAATCTGCCCGAGAAGTACGTCGAACGCCTCGGCCGCTACGGTGCAAAGCTCACGCTCGATCTCCTCGACGACCCCGCCTTCCCCGTACGCGGCAAGTTCATCCTTGTCACTGCGACCACACCCACGCTCTCAGGCGAAGGCAAGACCGTCACCTCCATCGGTCTCGTGCAGGGTCTCGAAAAGATCGGCAAGAAAGCCATCATCACCTCGCGCGAACCCTCCCTCGGTCCCGTCTTCGGCATGAAGGGTGGAGCAGCAGGCGGCGGCCGCTCGCAGGTGGAGCCAGCCGAAAAGATCAATCTCCACTTCCACGGCGACTTCCACGCCATCACCTCCGCGCACAATCTCCTCGCGGCGCTCATCGACTCGCACCTCTTCCACGGCAACGATCTCGACCTCGATCCCGATGCCATCACCTGGCCGCGCACGCTCGATATGAACGACCGGGCCCTTCGCCACATCATCGTGCAGGCAGGCGGAAAGCGCGACGGAGCCAACCGTCACACCGGCTTTCTCATCACCGCCGCCAGCGAGATCATGGCCATCATGACGCTGGCCTCCAGCCGAGAAGATCTCCGCACCCGTCTCGGCCGTATCGTCATCGGCGCCACTCGCTCCGGCAAACCCGTCCTCGCCGAAGACCTTAAAGCCACAGGCCCCATGATGGCGCTCCTCAACGAAGCCATCCTGCCGAACCTCGTCCAGACCACCGAAGGGACGCCTGCCCTCGTGCATTGCGGCCCCTTCGCCAATATCGCTCACGGCACCAGCTCCGTCCTCTCCCAGCAGATGGGTCTCCGCCTCGCAGACTACGTCGTCAACGAAACCGGCTTCGCCTCTGACCTCGGCTTCGAAAAGTACATGGACATTGTCATGCCGTCGTCCGGCATCAAGCCCTCCGCCGCCGTTCTGGTCACCACGGTGCAGTCGGTTCGCAACCAGGGCGCAGGCGACCTCGAAGCCGGCTTCGAAAACTTGAAGAAACACATCGCCATCGTGCGCGGCTTCAACCTCCCCGCCATCGTAGCTATCAACCGATTCCCAAACGACACCGACGAAGAGTTGAAGTTCCTCGAGAAATACTGCGAGGCGCAGGGCGCAGCCTTCGCGCTTTCGGAAGCCTTCACCAAAGGCGGACCCGGAGCCGCCGCCCTCGCCGAGAAGGTTGTCAGCGTCATCGCTGCAAACCCCAACGTCTCGCCAACCAGCACCTACACGTCTAACGCCTCACCGCTCGAGAAGATCACCGCCGTCGCGCAAAAAGTGTACGGCGCAGCGAATGTAGAACTCTCGTCCCAAGCCGAGGAAAAACTCGCCCGCTTCACAAAGTGGGGTTACGGCGCGCTTCCCGTCTGCATCGCCAAGACGCAGTACTCCCTCACCGACGACCCAAAACTGATGGGGGCCCCCACCGGCTGGACCCTCCACATCTCCGACGTCGTTCTCTCCGCAGGCGCAGGCTTTCTCGTCGTCATCTCCGGCTCCATGATGCTGATGCCTGGCCTGCCCAAATCCTCCCGCGCGATGGACATCAACGTCGATGCAGCAGGTGAGATCACTGGCATGTCCTAACTCTCATGGAATCCAGTTCGGTCCAATAAACTCCCGCAGCTTTTCTGGCGTAGCCCACGGCGCCGCACCAGCAAACCGCTTCAACCACGCTGCGCCCTCGCCAATCCTCACGCGATCCGGAGTAAATTCAGGCGAAAGTGTATTCACCATCAGCGCGTATCTCGCTCCATCGTGTAGCCGCAACGCCTTCCAGCAACCACCCGGCACAGCAACCACCGGCCTCTGTCCTGCCGCATAATCAAACCCTAATGTCACCTTCTCGACCTGCCCATTCGGATGAAAGATGAAGTAGTCCACTGGACCTCCCTCCACCAGAATGTGGGTATCATCCGGCTCCAGCCAATGCAGATAATTGATCGGCTTCTCCCGCGTAAGCATGTAGTAGTTCTGGCTCTGTACCGCAAGCATGCGACCGCCGATATTCACTCTCAGCGCTGAAACGCCGATGATCCCGAGATACCCCGACTCCTTCGGCAGCAGCGACAACTTCAGCGTGCGAATCAACTCCTTCGCCCGCGCATCGGTCGCGGCAGGAGTCGCAGCCTGCAATACGCCCATCCCCGCCACACATATCGCCGCGAGTAAAAATCGCCTCATGCCCGCAGACTAGCAGACGCGAACCAGCGCACTAAGCCTCCAGCCCAGCGGCGACATCCTCGTCCACCGCGGTCGCCGCGCCACTCTTCATCTTCGAGCTGGTCACCAGAAACACCGCCACCAGGATCGCCGCCATCCCTACATACTCCACCGCAACAAAACGCTCTTTCAGCAGGATCACCCCAAGAATCACCGCGATCACCGGATTCACATATGCATAAGTCGCCACCTTCGAAACCGCCACATGATCCAGCAAGTAGACATATGCGCTGTAGGTAAGAATCGATCCGAACGCCACAAGGTACAGTGTCGAAGCCCAGGCCTGGAACCCCCACTGCGCCCCGTGGTATCCCTTCGTTGCCACCATCATCAGCGCGTTGAACAAGCCGCCAAACAGCATCTCCCACCCCGCCGCCGCGAACCCGCTAATCCGAAACGTCGACCGACGCGAGATCACCGACGCGCTTGTCCAGCACATCGCTCCCCCCAGCGTCACTCCCGCTGCGACGATCTGCCGCGAATCGCCACGCAACCCCTCCCGCAACCCGGGCCACAACAGAAACACAATGCCCGCGAACCCGATGCAGATCCCAACCCACCCCTTCGCTCTCAACCCTTCACCCCTGGGCAACACAATCTCGATCAGCGCCGCATACAAAGGGACTACCGCCACCAACAGCGCCGCCAGCCCCGTCGGAAGATACTGCTCCGCCCAGATCACCGACGTATTCCCGCACCCAAGCATCAGCACACCGATGATGACCAGCCGCACCAACTCCTGCCGGTTCGGCCACATCTTCTTCTTCAGCACAGCCGCCGCCCCCAGCATCAGCACACCCGCCATCAGAAAGCGCACGCTCCCCAGCACAAACGGCGGTAGCACCTCCACCCCATACCGCATCGCCAGATACGTCGATCCCCAGAAGAGATACACGCACGCAAAGCACAGCAGAATCCGCGTTCGATTTGGCGCAGAATTGACGGGCATTCCTCAATGGTATCGCGCCTTTGCCACCAGCCTCCGCGCCTGCAGGTAAAGCCCTCCCAGTGCTACGATAAGGAGATGGTGCTTCGTCCGGCTGCCTCATTTCTCCTTCTTCTCGTCTGTGTCTCTGCACTCGCTCAAACGCCCGACCAGGGCTCCGCTCAGCCCAACTCCAACCTGCCGCGGAGCTTCCATGATCAGGATCTGAACATCACCTACTTCTATCCCGGCCGCTTCGTTCCCGACCCCGCGAGCGTCGGCGAGAGAACCGCCCCAGCATCCTCCAGCTCAACCACCACCGCGACGCCGAAGTGTGCCCACTCCACCTTCTTCGCCAACTCGGTCACCCCAATCGACACCTCATCCTTTGTCCTCTCCACCATCGACAACGCCTGCCCCAACGTCCTCCGCGGCGCTACCACGCTGGGCCCCTTCATCCGCGAGCAGATCATCCGCCAGCTCAAGCAGTACGGCGAACCCACCGTTACCCAGGAAGCCACCCGCTACTCCATCGATGGCCATCCCGCAGCCATCGTTCTGGCTTCAGTCCCCATGCCGGCCACGCCCGGCAAAGTCCCACAGACCACCTACGCCGCGAAGGCCTGCTTCCTCGGCAACATCCCCGTCAAGGCGAAGAAGAAGTCCGACCCGGTCGATCCCACCCGTCACGTTCTCTGCTTCGACTTCACCACCCTGCACAACGACCTCTACCATCTCCTGTTTGCCTTCAGCCTGCAGTTCGACAACGACACGCCGCAGCCTCTGGTCCCCGGCAGCGTCATCCGTTAGAGCTCATGCATGGTGTTGAGCAACGGGGACAATAGCACCCGCACGTTTTAATCCTCGCGAAGCAGCAGGAGAGGATTAGTAGCCAGCGCACGCCGCGCCGGGATCCAGCCAGCCATCAACCCCAGCAAAAGCATCGTCGCCACCACGCCACCCAGCACAACCGGATCCCACGGCGTAGCCTGAGACACGATAAAAGCAATTACCTTTCCTGCCGCAAGACCCAGCAACATTCCGATAGCCGAGCCGAACGCCAGGAGTCGGAAGGTGCGTCCCAATGCCGCCTGTAACAACTCTTTCTTTTGCGCCCCTAATGCAATGCGAATCCCAAACTCCCGTAGCCTCTTGCTCACTGAGTATGACGCCATGCCGAAGATCCCAACGACCGACAGCATCGCGCCCATTACCCCGAGTACCCCAAGCGAGATCGTCGCCATTCGTGGACCAAACAGAAATGCATCGAGAGCCTTGTAGCGCGTCTGGATATAAACTGGCAGTCCGGCATCCATATTCCGCAACGTATCTCTGATAGTTTGTGACAGCTGCTCCGGATCCCGGCTTGACCTCACCACAAGATAGGCCGAGTTCGAGGGCGATTGCAGAATGGGAAGAAACATCACCGGCTGCGGATCTTCCGTGAGGCTTCCATACTTTCCATCCTCCGCAATCCCCACAACCTGAAGACGCGCCCCATCCGGCAACTTGAAGTACGCGCCCATCGCCTTTGCCTCGGAGCCGAAGATCTTCCGCGCAAACTGTCGATTCACCACCGCGACGCGTGGTGTGTCTTTGTTCTCCTGCCAGGTGAAAGCTCTTCCCGACACCAGCGCTGTCCCCGCCGCGTGGAAGTATTCCGGCGAGACCTTGAACATCATTGCGTTTGACGCAGCATTTGCAGGCCTCAGATCCGCCGTGCTGTCGGCGAAGACGTTCGAGTCCGGTTGCGCATCTCCCAAAGGCACCTGATCGGCCAGGCCTACGGACTCAACGCCAGGAATCGCCGACACCGCATCAATCATGCGTTTTTGCATCGGCGGCACCTTGTCGCCGCGATAGCCCGCCATATTCAAGTCCGTCTCTACCAGCATCGTGTTCTGCAGCTCAAAGCCGAAGTTGTTGTGCAGCGAATTCGCCAATCCACGCACCGCGACGATCGAAGAAGTGACCAGCACCGCGCAGATTGCAATCTGCACCACAAGCAGCAGATCGCGGAAGCTCATCCGCAGACCAAACCTGCCGCGTCTTGTCTCGACCGCGCCACCCTTGACGGCCTCATACGGATTGGTGCGAAGCACCTGCCCCACCGGCACCGCGCCAAACAGGAATCCGCTCGCCAACGCCAGAAACAAAGCAACTGCATACACCTTTACGTCCGGATTCACAGACATATGAATCGGCCAGCGGGAGATAGGCTGCCACACGCTCAATGCCCGCAACAGCACCACGCTGCCTGCCAGCCCAACCGCCCCGCCCATCAGCGAAATCAGTAGAGCCTCGGCAAAGAGCCCACGCAGAATCCGTTTGCGGCTCGACCCCAGCGCCAGCCGCAGAGCGATCTCACGCGATCGATCCGAAGCTCGCGCGGCAAACAAGCTGCCAAGATTTGCGCACGCGGCCAGCAGAATCAACCCCGCCAACAGCATGAGCGCAGTCATAAACGTCCGCATGGGGCGGCCGATGTAGTCGCCATAAAGCCCCGGTCGCGCCAGTTTGAAGCTCATCTTGGGATCGTCTTTGGGATAGGCCCGCTCCAGAGAAGCTCCCACAGCGTTCAGATCCGCAATCGCCTGTGCCGGAGTCACTCCCGCCTTCAGGTGTCCCAACGTCATAAAGACCCAGCGATCTCCGCGGTTGTTCAGATCGTTCTCATCAAACTGCGCATGATTCACAATCGGCACAAAGAAATCCGGGTTGAAGAACATCAGAGTGCCATGAAACTCAGGCGGCGCTACCCCGATGATGCTGTACGGAAATTTGTTCAGCCGAACCACGCGACCGATGACGCCGGGATCACCCTGAAAGTGGCTGCGCCAGTAGTCGTACGTAAGCACGATGTAGGGTGCGCTGTTCGGTCCATGTTCATCGGAGCCATGAAAGAACCGGCCCAGGTACGGCTTCAGCCCCAAAGCATCGAAGTAATTTCCGCTGGCCTCATCGATCCAGGCGCGTGAGGGATCGTTACCCGTGTCGAGCGCCGCCTGCTCTACGTTGTAAGCCGCCACACTCTCAAAGCTGTGGTTGCGGTCCCGAAGATCGAGATAGTCCGGATAAGACTCGGACATGTCGTTGCTGGACAGGCGCCACAATCCGTAGAGGCTCTCCGCTTGGGGAACATTCAGCGGCCGCAGGATAAACGCATTCAAAACAGCAAACACCACTGCATTCGCCCCAATCGCAAACGCCAGTGTCAAAATCGCAACAACCGCAAAGCCAGGCTTCTTGGCCATCCTGCGTACCGCGAAACGAATATCCTGAAGCAGCCCCGCGCCGAGCTGCCCGCCCAGCGCATCGCGGCTCTCGTCTTTCAGCCGTTGATAACCACCAAACTCGATCCGCGCACGTCTCTCTGCCTTTGCGCGCGGAAGACCAGCACTCTCGAGATCATCGGCACGATGCTGAATGTGCGAGCGAAGCTCCTCGTCGATCTCACGATCGGTCTCTGAGCGATGAAAGAAACTCGAAGCAAAGGAGCGAAGAGAATGGAAGAGTCTCATATTTCCTCCGGTTGCGGTGCAAGTGCGCTGGCGATCGCTGTGGCCAGACGATTCCAGCTGTCCGTCTCTTCCTGCAGGCGCTTAAGGCCCACTGCAGTCAGTTCGTAAAACTTGGCCCTGCGGTTGTTCTCCGAAGTCCCCCAGTCCGCCTTCAGCAGACCCTGGCGCAGCAGACGAAACAACCCCGGATACAGAGCACCCTGCTCAATCAGCAACGCCCCACCCGAGATCTGCTCGATGCGCAAAAGCACGCCATACCCATGCAACGGCCCAAGCGAGACCGCGCGCAGAATCAGAAGATCAAGTGTGCCGGGAAGTAATTGGGCCTGGGTGGTCAAGTGTCCCCCTAAGATGATTAGGAGGCTAAACCCACTTCCCTAAGCTGTCAAGGAGAGTTATTGTGAACAGAGAATTCAGCCTGAGTGATCTTTGCTAAGGACTTGAGGAGCAAAAATGCCCCGCAAAAGTGCTTTTGTATTCGAGGACATCAAGGTCAATGTGAGGTTCAAGCTCTTCGCGTTGTGGTCCTCTGTGATGTTCTTTTACATCTACGGAGACTACTTCGAGCTTTATCAACCCAGCAAACTGCGGGACATGATCGCCGGCAGAACTCCATTCGGCCCCGTCTCTCAAGGGAATTTAATGGGTATGTCAGCGATCATGATCGCTCCGAGTCTCATGCCTCTTCTGTCCCTGCTCCTGCCCGCAAAAGCCAACCGCTGGATGAACATCGTCTTCGGCGCCATATACACCGCGATTATGGTGCTCGCGATTAAAGGCACCTGGCATTTCTACATTCTCTATGGGCTGATAGAGATGACTTTGACCGCACTAATCGTCTGGCACGCATGGACCTGGCCGAAACAACCAACTTCAAACTGATTGACCCGTAGCGGTTTACAAACTAGGTTTTCGAGCGTTATCCCGATAAGGTATACTCACCGCCAAAGGCAGACTCCCCATGAGATCGCTGTTCGACACAGCCCGGACCAATCGCAGCGCAGCCTTCCAGTGCCGCTCTGGACACCACCAGATGCCGCGCCACCAGATGCCGCGCCGCCATCTCCGCGTCCTGCCCAGCCTCACGCGACCTAGTCTCTTCGCCGGCGACTAAGCGCACCACCCCTCCAGCCGGCGAAGTCCTCGCCACCAGCGCAAACCGTTCTCTCTGCAACCACAGAGCGCCGCCGTCCACACCTGGAACGGAGTCGAGCACGAACGGAAAGACCAAACGCACCGCTGCCCCTAAGGAGAGATTCGCATGTCCACCCTGACCGAAAAGACCCTCACTGAAAACACCCTGCAAGACCTCAAGCAAAACTCCGCGCAAGGAGTCACTCCCGCCGCCGGCGAAGCCATCCGCTCCAAGCACTACGCCGAGTTCGGCCCCAAGCTCAAAACCGCGCTCCCCGGCCCCAATGCCAAAAAGATCGTCGCTGATGATGACCGCCTCATCTCCCCCAGCTACACCCGCAGCTACCCCATGGTCGCCAAGTCCGGCCGCGGTATCCGCGTCACCGACGTCGACGGCAACGAGTTCATCGACTTCGCCGCCGGCATCGCCGTCAACTCCACCGGCCACTGCCATCCCGAAGTAGTGAAGGCCATTCAAGATCAAGCCGCCGAACTCATCCACATGTCCGGCACCGACTTCTACTACCAGAACATGACCACCCTCGCCGAGCGCCTCTCCGCTATCGCGCCTATGCCCGGCCCGCATAAGTTCTACTACGGCAACTCCGGCGCAGAGGCAGTTGAGTGTGCCATGAAGCTCGCCCGCTACCACACCGGCCGGCAGAACATCATCAGCTTCTTCGGTGCCTTCCACGGCCGCACCATGGGCGCGCTCTCGCTCACCGGCTCGAAGCCCCAGCAGAAGCGCCGCTTCGCCCCCTTCGTCCCCGGCGTCCACCACGTCCGCTACCCCTACGCCTACCGTGGTTGTAGTGGCGGACCGCAGGCAGAGGAAGCCTTCGCCCTCGGCTGCGCCCGCTACATCGAAGAGAAGCTCTTCAAGACCATCCTCCCGCCCGAAGAGGTCGCTGCCATCATCCTCGAGCCTATCCAGGGCGAAGGCGGCTATGTGGTCGCGCCGACCAACTTCCTTGAGGAAATTCGCCGCATCTGCGACCGCCACGGCATCCTCCTCATCGCCGATGAAGTCCAGTCCGGCGCCGCAAGAACAGGGAAGTGGTGGGCCATCGAACACTCCGGCGTCCAGCCCGATATCGTCTGCATCGCCAAAGGCATCGCCTCCGGCATGCCGCTAGGCATCTGCATGGCGAAGGCCGACGTCATGGACTGGGTACCCGGCTCGCATGCCAGCACCTTCGGCGGCAACCCCATCTGCATCGCCGCGGCCCTCGCCACCATGGACATCCTCGAACGCGAAGGTCTCCAGAACGCCGCCACCATAGGCGAAAAGATGCTTGACCGTCTCCGTCCCTGGGTCGCCAAACACCCCACGGTAGGTGATGTTCGCGGTCGCGGACTCATGATCGGCGTAGAGATCGTGAAGGATCAACAATCGCGCACACCCGTAGGCTCTATGCGCGACAAGATCGTCGATCTAGCCTTCGAGCGCGGCCTTCTCATTCTTGGCTGCGGCGAAACCACCATCCGCCTCTGCCCCCCACTCATCGTCAACCAGCAGGAAGCGGACATCGCCCTCGACATCCTTGAGGAGTGCATCACTCTGGCCGCAAAAGCCTAAACGAACGGTCCTGCCGGACGGGCTCCCTGCGCGGGAGGCGGTCACTTCGTGACTTGTATACCGCTTCGCTCGGCGCTCCCGTTGGTCGCGAAGGAAGATGATTCCGACCAACGGGAGGGCCTATGCTGTTGTGTTGTCAAGACCGGTAGACGCGTCACGAAGTGACCGCCTCCCGCGCAGGGAGCCCGTCCGGCAGGACAGTGTGCTTTACACCCGTACGCCATACCGCCTAGCCGAATGCTTATGCGAAAGGTTTGGCCCCAGCGCCACACGCGCCGCATTGACCTTCTCCCAATCCGCAACATCAGGCAGCGCCGGAATCGTAACCAACTCGCCGCTATCGAACGCCGCGAGAGAAGCGTCCACCATCTCCTCCGAGCTCATCACAATCTCCGACGGCAGATTCTGATGCCCGCCAATCCCCGCGCGGTCCCAGAACTCCGACGCCGTAGCGCCCGGCAGCACCGCCTGCACCTGAATCCCCTTACTAGCCACCTCTTTATGAAGCGACTGCGTAAGATTCAGCACATAAGCCTTCGTACCGCTGTACACGCCGTTCAGCAGCTCTGGAGCGACCGCCACAATCGAAGAGATGTTGATGATCGCGCCCTTGGTCCTCGCCAGAAACCCCGGCAACACAGCATAGGTCAGTCGCGTCAGCGCCGTCACATTCAGCTCAATCATGTTCTCCAACTCGTCGATCTTCGAGTCCACCAGCGAAGTCGTCCCGCCGAAGCCAGCATTGTTTACCAGCGTCGTAATCGACTCATCCGAGCGCAACCGCTCCTCAACCCTGCGCAGATCCGCCTTGTTTGTAAGGTCCGCGGCAACAACATCAACCGAACGGCCAGTAGCCGAACTCAACGAAGCCGCCAGCTCCTTCAGCTTCTCGCCATTGCGAGCCACCAGGATCAGGTCATAGCCTCGGCGTGCTAACCGATCCGCATAAACTGCACCGATTCCTGTCGATGCGCCAGTAATAAGAGCAGTGCCAAGAGCAGTGCCTTTTGAAGAAGTAGCTGAGGTAGTCATAAAAATCTCCGTCCTGCGAAAAGTGTGAACCAGAAAACTGATTCGCTTACTTAGAGTAGACC
Organism: Tunturiibacter empetritectus; assembly: GCF_013410875.1. Classification (GTDB taxonomy): domain Bacteria; phylum Acidobacteriota; class Terriglobia; order Terriglobales; family Acidobacteriaceae; genus Edaphobacter; species Edaphobacter empetritectus. The sequence continues at coordinate 249,624 of NZ_JACCCU010000001.1, forward strand.
GGTTGGTTAGTAGATTCAAAAATACTCTCCCTAAACAAAGTTCTCTTCCCACGCCGTTCCTCTTCTAATCCTGCCCGGACAAACTACCCCGCGCTTCGATCAGCTCCCGCCGTCCAGGCCGGTCGGCTCGCTCAGCAACCCGGACCAGCTCGTTGAAGTACTTCTTCGCCCTCTCTTGATCGCCGATCCCCTTCGCTGCCTCCGCCGCCCCATAGAGTGACCAGAAGCGATTTGGCTCCCTCTTGAGCGTCGCTTCAAACTCCAAAAGCGCTTCAGCGGGCCGCTTCGACTCCAGCAAAAGCTCCGCCAGCAACTCGCGAGCGGGAGCGAGCGGCCCCGGCGTAACCACACTCTTTTCGGTCGCGTCCTCCATCTCGGCAGCTCTGCGCATCCCGGCCAATGCGTCCTCGGTTTGCCCCTGCGAAGACGCCAGCCATGCAACCACTTCCAGCCGCTGAATCTCCACCTGGTTCGCCCAGAAACCTTCTTTCATAGTGTTCAGCCGGTCGCGACACTGCGCCAATGAGTCGATTGCAGCCCGTGCCCCCACCCCAGCCTTCAAATGTGCAGCCCCCAGACCCCGGGCAAAGTAAGTCATGGCCTCTGTATAAGGAAACGGACTCGCCAGCGGCTGGAGCTTTACCGCGCTAGCCCAATCCCGCCGTTCCAGATCATACCGAGCAGGAATCGCCGCCCTCGCAAAGTAGGCCGCCGTCGCCCCGCCCGCTCCACCAATCAGCATCTTCGGATCAAAACGCGAAAAAATCTGATCGGCCGACTCCACAACTCCCTTCGAAGCGTTGTCCTGTGCCGTCTGCAGATAGGCGTACTCCAGATAATCGCTGGCATGCAGCTCGTCCGCCGGCTGTCCCGCGCTGCGTGCAGCAGCCACTGAAGCTACATTCGCGTCAATCGAAGCCTGCCAGTCGCCCACTCGAGTAAACGTATGCGACGGCATATGCAGCGCGTGAGGAGTCGATGGTGCAATCTCGCTGTAGTGCTGTGCCGCCCCAGCCGCCCGTGCCGCAAGTGGCGGAACGTCATACGTGTGGATGATGTAGTGCGCCAGCCCAGGATGATCGGGATACTGAACGTACAGGCGATCCAAAATCGCGCCAGCCTTCAGTTGCCGGGCATAAGTCTTATCAGCCGGATCTGCGGCGGCCGACACAGCCAGCGCATAGAAGATGGCCGCCTCCGTATCCTCAGGGTAAGCAGCGCTCACCGCAGCCATCGCGCTCTCATAGGCCAGCTTCCGGGAGCGCTGATCGGTGGTTGCGCTATCCGTATAGAGATGCGCAACAGCTTCGAGATAAGCGCGCTCACGTTCCGTCTTAGCAGGCAACCTCCGACCCTGTTCGACTGTCTTCAGACCCGCATCAAGCTGAGTCTGCGACTTCAGCCCCGTAGCAAAGGGATTGCCCCAGTCGCTCAATGCAATGCCCCAGTAAGCCATCGAGCACGCCGGATCGCTCTCAAGAATCGCATGGAACGCTTCAATCGCACTCGCAAACTGAAACGAGTGCATCAGCGCCACCGCCCGATTGAACTGCGGTTGCGTAGCACTATCGCACGATGTCTTAAAGTTAACCGTCCCCAGCTTTTCTGAAGAGCCGTGATGCTCAGCTTGGGCAAAACCCACTGCCGATAGCAGGGCACAAGCCAAAACAAACGAGGTGAAGCGAGTTCGCATCCGGGTTCGCATCATAGTCACTCTTGGAGAGGATATCCGCCGCCAACGGCCGACTCGATCATAGCCCAGCAGAAGCCGAGTCCATCTCCAAACTCAACCGCGCACACCTGCTACTTCTTCAACAACACGTCAAACGCGAAATGGAGGAAATTCTCCAGCGGCTTATCACTCTTCTCCGCCTTCATCCGTATCAGCGCCCCCTCATAGCTGTTCAAAAGAAACTGCGCGAGCGCATCCGGCCGCATCGACTTCACCAAATCTCCCCGCTGAATCGCCTCCTGCAGCACATCTGCAATACCCTGCTGCCATACCGCAAAGACCCCCTGCAGCTCCGACCGCATCCTGGGGCTGTGGTCCGCCACCTCCAGACTCAGGCTCCCCATCAAACATCCACTAATCTCCCCGGACTGCCCATAGACCGAGATCAACTCCTCGAAGTACCGGCGCAGCCGCTTCAAGGGAGCAACCTTGCGATCTCCAAGTACTCGCTCCGACCGCTCCGCCTCACCGTGCGCGTAAAGGTGAAACACCTCCACGGCAAACTCTTCTTTGCTCGGAAAGTAGTGATAGAACGAGCCCTTCGGTACCAGCGCCAGATCGAGCACCTCCTTCACTCCGGTCGCGGTATATCCGGTCGAACGAAGCCGCTCCAAGCCCACCGCAAGCAGATGGTCGCGGGTTGAGAGAGCAGTGCTCATAACCCACTAATAATAGACTGGTCGTCTAGTCAAGTCAACTCTTCCACTCAGACTGTCCTCTCTCGATCCAGCAAAAAAACTTGATTTCTGTCTTCCCATAGAAATTCGAGTGGTCTATGATCTGTCTTGCATAGAATTTCTAGTGGAGAGCGGGAAACGTGGCAAAGATAAAGCGTGACAACAATGAGATGCTGAAAGGAACGCTGGACATGATGATCCTCCGCACTCTCGTTGCGGGCGATGCTCACGGCCATACCATTGCCAAAGTCATCGAGCGGACCTCAGAAGACATGCTCGAGGTCGAACAGGGCTCGCTCTATCCCGCGCTTCATCGGCTGGAGGACAGGCGCTGGGTCTCCTCCCATTGGGGTGTCAGCGAGAACAACCGCAAAGCAAAGTTTTACCGGCTAACCGCTGTGGGCAGGAAGCAACTTACGTCGGAGACAAGCCGGTGGCGTCAGATGGCCCGGGCTATCGCTCTGGTCATGGGGGAGATGCCGTCCGAAGGAGGAAACGAATGAGTTGGCGCAGATTTTTTCGCCGCCGTCCGGCGGATGCAGAGTTAGTTCAGGAGATCAACCTTCATCTGGCCGAGGAGATCGACGAAAACGTCGCACGAGGCATACCCCCTCAAGAGGCGTCGCGAAGAGCTTATGTGAAGTTCGGAAGCCCCACGAAGGTTCGTGAGCAGGCATGGACTCGCAACAGCATTGCACCGCTTGAGACTCTACTTCGAAACGTGCGCTTTGCAGGACGCATGCTGGCGCGAAATCCCGGCTACGCGTTTCTAGCCATCCTTACGCTTGGCCTCGGCATCGGTGCTAATACAGCCATCTTCACCGTCATCAATGGTGTTCTGCTGCGGCCTCTGCCCTACGCCAATGCGGCGCAACTGGTCCACGTGGATTTAACTTCGGCGAAGCTTGGCCCTGATCCTCTCCTGCTCTCCGTTCAGGAAGTAAGAGACTTCCGGGAGCAGAACCACGTCTTTTCTGACCTCGCCGAATACCACGCGATGACCTTCACCCTGCTCGGAGCGAAGGAACCGGAGCGGGTGGCGACTGGCGTCGTCTCCGGAAACTACTTCACCGTCCTCGGAGTGAAGCCGCTACTGGGACGCCTCATCGTTGCCTCCGACGAAAGTCAAACCGCTCCTCCAGTTTTAATGCTGAGCTACGCCTACTGGAAGAAGGAGTTTAACGGCGATCGAAACATCATCGGACGCACCTTCGAGATGAACGATCGTGTCCATACAGTCGTCGGCGTGCTTCCGCCACTACCGGAGTATCCCGACGCCAATGATGTCTACATGCCCACGACGTCGTGCCCGTTCCGTTCCGCGCCGGCGACGATTGCGAATCGCGATGGGCGAATGGTCACCAGCTACGCAACGTTGAAGCCCGGAGTCACCCTGGCCCAGGCGAACTCTGATCTTGCCGCACTCACCCAGCGGCTTGCTCTTCAGTATCCGAAGTCGTATCCCGCCTCTGCAGGCATCGCTCCGCTGACTGCAGCCGTCGAGAGCGAACTGACACACGCGGCGCGGCCAACTTTTCTAATTCTGCTGGGAGCCTCCGGCCTTGTTCTCCTGCTCGCCTGCGCCAATCTCGCCAACATCGCCCTATCGCGGCAGATGCAGCGGTCGCGCGAGATGGCCATTCGCATGGCGACAGGAGCCAGCCAATGGAACCTGTTCTCTCAACTGCTCACCGAGAGTCTATTGATTGCGCTGGCCGGCGGGGTGCTGGGTATAGGCATCGCAGCAATCGGCTCCAGGCTCCTGATCGACTACGCCGCACGTATGACCACGCTGGCGGACGGAATTCACGTGGATGGGCGCGTTCTGTTGTTCGACCTTGGCCTGTCGCTGCTGGCAGGTCTGCTGTTTGGAGTTCTCCCCGGATACGTTGCCAGCCGGGTTCGACTGACAAGCTTGAGCGACTCTGGGGAGCGCACTACGGGAAGCGGTACCGGCACAAGGATGCGCAGCATACTCGTCGCGTCGCAGGTCACAATCTCGTTCGTACTCCTCCTCTGTGCTGGCCTTATGCTGCACAGCCTCTACAACCTGCTGTCGGTCGATCCCGGCTTCAAAACCGCGAATGTGCTCTCGATGCGGTTGTCCTTGAATTGGACGAAGTATCAGAAGAGCGAGACCTCCAGAGCCTTCTTCCATCAGGCACTCGAACGGGTTCAGGTGTTGCCGGGAGTGCAGGGCGCCGCAGTAAGCATGGCGGTTCCGCTGAACAGCGATATGGGCCCGATGAAGGCAGGTGTCCTGATCGAAGGGCAGCCCGTGCACCCGGACGAACCCCTGCCGCAGATCGACTTCGCGATCGTCAGTCCTGACTACTTCCGCGTACTCGGAACTCCTCTGCTCGCAGGTCGTCCCTTCCTGGCAAGTGATGCAGTCGATGCCCCACCAGTGGTTATCGTCAACGACCGGATGGCTCGCCGTTACTGGCCGCATGAGAATCCCATCGGACGTCGTGTCGCCTTCGGATCAGAGAAGGAAAGGAAGTGGGCGACTGTGGTTGGCGTCACCAGTGATATTCGTGAGTACGGGCTGGACAAGGCACCCACGGAGACGATCTACTTTGCCCCTGACCAGGCTGGAATGTCCAACGGCTCGCTCTTAGTCCGAACCTCGGGCAGCCCGATGTATCTGGCCGCTCAGATCGAGAAGATCATTCACAAGATCGATCCGCAACAACCCGTCGCCGATGTTCGGACCATTGAGCAGATTCGCAGTGCACAGCTTGGCACTCCCCGTGTGACCAGCGTGCTTCTCAGCCTCTTCGCGGCTGTTGCTCTCTTCATCACCATTGTCGGTGTCAGCGGAACGCTCGCGCTCTCTGTGGCTCGACGATCCAAGGAGATCGGAATTCGCATCGCTCTGGGAGCAACCAGGCAGAACATACTGCGCAACGTGTTGACCCGCGGCCTGCTCCCCGTGCTGATTGGCCTTGCAATGGGCTCGCTGGCCGCTGCCTTCGCGACTCGCGTCTTGGCAACAATGCTGTTCGGAATCAAACCGGACGACCCGAGCACCTTCATCGCCATCGCCGTACTGCTCCTCGCCGTCGCCGTGCTCGGCTGTCTGATCCCCGCTCGTCGCGCCTCGAAGGTGGACCCAATGATCGCGCTGCGCACCGAATAGGCGAGGGCGGAAAAGCTGTCAAGCCCCTGATCGCTCGAAACCCGCTCCAGACGGGCAGATTCGCTTGGCGCATTCACCCTGTTCCGGCCGCTATAATGGAAAGTAAGGTAGTAAAGGAACACAAAAGACATGCCTCGGGGAAGAACTCCGGGGCTTCTTTATCCAAGCCGTACAACTCTTTTCTTTTGAATATTTTGCAAGCAAGTCCTTTCGATGGAATATTTTGCGGACGCCGGCCTCCCGCAAGCCAAACAAAAGAATAGACATCGCTGCAAAATACCCCCAACCTCAGGGGGGAGGGGGTAGCTCTACTCTGCCAAACTCGAACCTGCGTCTAAACTGTGGAATCACCTGATGGAACATCCACGCCGCTCCGCAAAACTCGCCGCAGTTCTCCTTGCTGCCACCATCAGCGCGCCACAATATGTCCACGCTGTGCTGCAACACACCACAGCGCTGCAGCCTGATGATGGGGCTCCGCACCGCACTCGCCTCATCCTCAAGGACGGCAGCTACCAGGTCATCATGAGCTACCGAATCGCCGGCAACGTAGTTCACTACATCAGCGCCGAACGCGGCGGAGCCGAAGAGGAGATCCCCCTCTCCCTTGTAGACCTTGACGCCACCAAACGCTGGGACCGTCAGCACTCCCAGCCCGTCGCCAACCCCGACAACCCCCAGCCCCCCGCCATCGACCCCGAACTGCTAAAAGAAGAAGCCGACCGCGCCGCTCTCACCCCCGAGGTCGCCAAGGACCTCCGCCTCCCCGAACAGGACAGCACTCTCGCCCTAGACACCTACCACGGCACCCCCGAACTGGTCCCCCTCGCCCAGACCGACAGCGACCTTAATCGAAACACCGGCCACAATCTCCTCAAAGCCGCCGTCAACCCCCTCTCGGCCTCCCACCAGATCGTCGAGATCAAAGGCGAATCCTCGCCCATCCAACTCCACGTCAAAGACCCCGTCCTTTACCTCCGCATCGGTGACGAGAGCGTAGGCGCAACCGCCGGCACGCCCCTGACCGTCGACACCCACGGCGCCACCACCCGAGCCGGAAACGACCCCACCGGCGGCTCCGCCACCAGCCGCTACGTCATCGTCCGCGCCGACGTCCGCCGGGGGGCCCGGGTCATCGCCAGCTTCCGCATCGGCCTCCTCGGCGGGGTCCAACGCCAGGAAGACGTCGTCGAAACTACCACCGAGCTGCTGCCGGGGGGGCACTGGCTAAAAATAAGTCCAAAGGAACCCCTCGACTTCGGCGAGTTCGCCCTCATGGAGGTTCTCTCCGACAAGGCCGTCAACCTCGGCGTCTGGGACTTTGGCGTCCACCCTGTCTCCCCTGAAAACCGCGATGTCCAAAAGCCCGAACCCCGTCGGGGAGTCACGCTAGAACACCGCGGCCCCAGCCAAAACTAGAAACTGTCAGTAAATTCAGTAGAGAAGCTGCCTATTGACGGGGAATGGAGTCGCGCTCAAGAAACATTCCCGAGACTTCTCTGCGCGAACCGCTGAGATTGGCCGACCCTGCGCGTCCGATCGTACCCTTACCCGCCACCGCGACGTTGTCCCGCGTCAACTTGGCCTCATACATCATCGTATCGGCGGCCCGCAGAATCGTCTGAACCGTATTCCCGTCCTCGGGAAAGCTCGCCAGCCCAAAGCTTCCCGAGAGGCCGAGCGCAAGCCCTGCACCCTCCAGAAAGCGCGCCGACCGCAAGTCCTCGCACAGCGCCATCGTGGTCCCGCTCGCCGCAGCTTTCCCTATCCCCGGCAGGAGTGCGACAAACTCATCCCCCCCATAACGAAAAGCCGCATTGTTCGGCCCCAGGCTGCGTCTCATCAACCCGCCGACCTCCGCCAATAGCCGACTCCCAATCAGATGGCCGTGGGTATCATTAACCGACTTGAAGTGATCCAAATCGACGAACATCAAACTGAAGACCTGCCCGCGCCTCACCTCTTCCTCCAGCATGGTGTATAGGTGCCGAGCATTAAAAAGTCCCGTCACGTCGTCCGTAATGGTCAATTCTTGAATCAGTGTCATCGACCGTGCGTTCTGAATCGCGATTGCAGCGTAGTCGCAAAGAATCCGCAGAAACGAGATCGAATGTTCAGATAGCAGGTCGAGCTTGCTGTTCAGTAACTGAATCACGCCCAGTGTTTTATCGCCCGATCGTACCGGCACGCAGGCAATCGATTGGATCTTCAGATCAGGATGCTTATTCGCAAATGCAGACCAGTGCGGATCAAGCGCCACGTCCGGAACCACCAATGGGTTCCCCGTCGCCGCTACCCATCCGGCAACTCCTTCCCCCATCGGGACCCGCAGCCCCTTCAAAGTCTCCGCATTCTCTCCCACCGCGATCGCATAGTACAGCTCGCCCGATTTATCATCCACCATCAATAGCGACCACCGCTCGGGTCCGAAGAACTGCGCCATCTTGTTCATGATGGCCCCCAGAATCTCTTCCAGTTCGAGACTCGAAGTCAGCGCACGTGCCACGTCGTGGAACACTCGAAGGTGGTCCATTTGACGACTTTCGATCACTTCAAACTGCCGTCGATCCTTCAATCGCTGTCCTCATGCATATGTGCATTTTTTTGCACATATCACATATCAGCCTCTCATAGCTCTCGCCATAATTCAACAGTCCACGGCAGAGACGACATAGTGACTGCGTTGCTCACCCACCGATATGAACCATACTTCGCGATGGCTTTTCAAAACCCGGTTCGCCAATGTGATGGCGCGCTTCCTTCCGCATCACGATCCTGCGAATATACGCAGCCAGCTCCTCATCCGTTCCGCCTCGCACCATCTCGCCATAGAGGTCGTGGTCGCTCTGCGAAAACAGACAAGTCCGTATCTTCCCATCCGAGGTCAGCCTCACTCGGCTACAGTGCCCGCAGAATGGACGCGACACCGGCGCAATAATCCCGATCTCTCCCAGCCCATCATCAAAGGTGAACCGCTTCGCTGTTTCGCTGGCTGCGTGCGGAGCCATCTCCACCAGGGGGCGGTACGCATTCAGCCGCTCCACGATCTCGTCCAATGAGACGACAGACTCCCTCTTCCAGCTTCGGTCTTCTTCCAGAGGCATCCATTCGATGAACCGAACGATCACTCCCTCACGCCGCGAGAACTCCGCGAACTGCTCAATCTGTCCATCGTTGAACCCGCGCAGCAGCACGCAGTTCACCTTCACCGGTCCCAGCCCCACCGATTGAGCCTCACGAACTCCCGCCAGCACCCTTTCATAGCTCTGCGGAACGCGTGTGATCGCACCGAACGTCTCCGCATCCACCGCATCCATGCTGACCGTGACACGATTCAGCCCTGCATCCTTCAGCGGCTGAGCAAGTCCCTTCAGCAGATGACCGTTCGTGGTAAGGGCGATATCCAACGGATCACCCTGATTGCCTGCCGGGCTTCCATCGGGTAGAAATGCCGTCCGCATCTCGGACAGCTCGCGAACCATCTCGATCAGGCCCGACCGCAGTAGAGGTTCCCCTCCGGTCAGCCTCACCTTCTCCACTCCCAGTGAGACGAAGACCCGCACCATCCTCAGATAGTCTTCAATCGGAAGTTCGGCGAATTGGGCTCCTTCATTACCAGTCCGGCAATAGACGCACTTGTAGTTGCAGCGGTCAGTCACCGAGACACGCAGGTCGGTAATGCACCTGCCAAACTTGTCTCGCAGTCTGGCCGGAACCTGAAACGCCTGCTCTTCCAGCTCCAGAATCGCGGTATTTCCATCGTTAATCATCAAGAAAACGTACCCGGATGCCAACTGCCAATATCTACAAACTTTAGATGCAAATGGCTCAAAAAGCGAAGCTAAATAAAGCCGGAATCTCTGCAGAATCAGTGGATCAGACGGCTATGCTCAAGCCGCACCCGATCGTGGGGCTACTTTTGTGATTTCATCTTTTGGCGCAATACGGATGTGCTGCCACAGAATCGCTCAGCAACCGGGATTCCTCTAAGCAGAAAACGCTGTTGCATCTCTGGCATCAGCGTCGCCTGACCCTAACGCGAAGAATATCAGCATCACGACGATTGGCAACAGCATTTATAAACGCCCAACTCCTAAGTCATGTAGACCCTCAAGGGTAGGGCGTTCTGTCACTTCAGTAGCTGAGAAACTCGTTGCTACCGCGCTTCAATCGAACCCCTACGATGGCGAAGACCAGCGCAGCCGTGAAGGTGATCGCGTTCCAATAAACGACCGGATGCGCCCAGCCCGGCGACAAAGTCAGGTCCTGTCCGCTCCACAACGTCAGCAGCGTAGCCACGATCAGGCTCTGAAAGCTGAGCACCAGGAAGAGTTGGCCGCGACGTCGGCGTTTATCCAGTCGTTCCACCTCATCCGGCGTCAAGTTGCGTTCTTCGATTGGAAGCAGTGCATTCGCCATCGCGTTCTTGGTCTCCCTGGTCTTTCCTGTTTATCACAGCCCGAGCCGGGCAAAGTCTCCGAAGCATCGGCCTAAGTTTGTATTAAATCACAGCCTGCCCGGATCGACCGAGCCGGTGTAAAAACTCTTTGCCGGAGGGCCCAAATCAGCATCCAGCCGTCCCGCGATCGACTAAATAAATGCGACTGACTGAATCCCCACCACATCGAACCGCTTACGGCACCGGATATTTTTGCATCCCATCGGATCATCGCGGCGAACCATATAACTCTGAGCCTTGGCAAAACGAGCCCGGTCGCGATCGTCGGCACCCCGCGGAAGCTGCGCCTTCTTCCTTCGCACCACCCATTCGATCTGGTACTCCCCCTGTTGCCCGCAGTGGGGGCAGGTCATCACATGCGTCCGCTGCTCCGCCCGCTCATCAAAAAAGTCCCGCTCTTCCATCCAGCACCTCATCCGATCCTCGACCCCAACCTGAGGTCGAATCTCTTCTGCAATCCTGCCTTAGATGCCCCCTGACAAGCAAGAGTCATGCATAATCACGAGGGGCTTCCGAGCCCGGAACCAAACTCGAGGAAGGAAGACGGATGAGCAAGCCCAAAAAGCAGGTCTTCTCCAAGATCAAGGCCGTCAAAGCCAACGCCCGCGAGCGCGTCGGCACTCCGCCCCCAGAGCGTGTCCTTCCCGACCCCAAACAAAAGCTGGCCGCCAGTCCCAAACACAAGCCAACCCTGGCCGACCTGCTCAACTCCACAGGAGAAGATCAATGACCATCCCCCGCCTCGCTCCGTTTGCCCTCTGTGCTACCTTTTTCGCCATGACAGTCCACGCTCAAACCATTCAGGTCAGCAAAGACAACCGCACTATCGCAATTACAGCCACCGACAAGGTTCTCGTTCTCGCCGACGTCGCGACGCTCCACATCGGCTTCATCGCCTACGGCCCGGACAGCGACTCAGCCTACGCCGTCGGCTCCCGCACCTCCAACGCCATCGTCAAGGCGCTCACCTCCGCCGGCGTCCCCAACGACTCCATCGAGAGCGAAAATCAAAACGTCTCCCCGGTGCAGGAGTACCAGATCGACAAGCTCACACCAGCCGAGAAGGCCCAGCGCAAGTTCCAGGTCACGCAGAGCTGGACCGTCCGGACCAGCGCAAATGATGCCGCCAAAGTCCTCGACCTCGCGGTGAAAGCCGGGGCCAACCAATCCGGACAGATCGACTGGAGCCTCAAGGACGAGAACGCCCCGCAGTCCGAAGCTGCCACCAAAGCGCTCCAGCGCGCGCGTATCGTCGCTGAAGAGATGGCGAAGGGCCTGAACGCAAAACTTGGCACACTCCTCTACGCCAGCAATGAAACCCAGGCGGAGCCACCGCGTCCCCTCATGCGAGCCATGGCTGCTGCTCCCATGGCCAAGACCGACGTAGCGCCCCTGGCCATCAACCCACGTCAGATCGAAAAAACAGCAACCGTCTATGCCGTCTTCGCCATAGAATAGGCGAACCAAAGATTCGCCAGTCCGGCATCGGACGAAAGACAGCGAGGGAACCATGCCAATCCATACGTACCGCGAACTCAAACCCACTCCCGAAGCTGAGGCCCTCTATCGTCGCTGGCTCGCCAAGCTTAACGACGAGTTCACCCGGCAGCAATCGCCCGACCGCCGCTCCGAGGTCGTCCGCGACGAGCTCTACCAGATCTACTTCGGCCGGCCCCACGGCGGGCACATCAAGGCGGTCCTCAACAGCGAACTCGCCATGTACTGCCTCTCCGAGAGCTTCGACCCCCGCAACATTACGCTCGAACCCGAGTACTACGGCGACATCGACGCCGAGCAGTACGCCATCCGCAAGCCGCTCATCTGGTTCTGGCAGATGTTCGATCGTTCCCCCCTTGGCCTCAACCACTGGCTGGGCTTCCGCTTCCGCTGCATGCTTGGCCGCCATATCTTCCGGCACCTCGGCAAGCACGTCAAAATCTTTCACAACGTCGAGTTCACCTACGGCTACAACCTCACCATCGAGGACTCCTGCACCATCCACAAGAACGTCCTGCTCGACGACCGCGGCGAGATCATCCTGCATGAGGGCACCAGCGTCTCCGACTACGCCAACGTCTACTCGCACACCCACGACATCAACAATCAATCGAACATCACCAATAAGGTGACCGAACTCGGCCCCCGCGCCCGTGTCACCTATCACGCCACCGTCCTCGCCGGAGCCAACATCGGCGAAGACGGCATGCTCGGAGCCATGGCGCTCGCCACCAAACCCGTGCCACAGGAGACCGTCTCGGTCGGCATCCCTGCCAAGGCAAAGACCCGCAAGCAGGCTACCCAACTCGCCGCCGAAACGCTTTAGTCCTAGAGGCTGCCTGCAGATTTGCCGCCTGCAAAGCACCTTAGTCCTCTCTCGCAGATTTTTGCGAGAGAGGACGGCTTGAATGCGGCACAGCATCTTTACGGTCTCCTCACGCGAACTTCAGTAAACTCGAGCCTGTATGAATCAGGAAGTTGTCCTCATCGTCTTTCAGGTCGTCGTTCTGGTCCTGGCGTTCAGCATCCACGAGTCGGCCCACGCCTGGACCGCCTGGCGTCTCGGCGATCCCACCGCCAAGATGCTCGGACGCGTCACGCTCAACCCCCTCAAGCATCTTGACCCCTTCGGCTCTGTCCTCATGCCGCTGCTGGCCCTGGTCTATCACTGGCCGCTCATCGGCTGGGCCAAGCCGACTCCGGTGACCGCGCGCAACTTCAAGAACTACCGACGCGACGACATCCTCGTCACCCTCGCAGGCCCTGTCAGCAACCTGCTTTCGGCTACCGTCGCGCTCCTTCTTCTTGTGCTCATCAAACACCTTGTCCCTGGCGGAGTTCTCGCGATCGGCACCGCGATGGCGCTGGCTTCGCACATCCCCGGCATCGCTACCGACAATCTTCCGGCGCTCTTTCCCATCGCGCTCTTTCTCTACTTTGTCATCCTGATCAATCTGCTGCTCTTCGTCTTCAACCTCATCCCGATCCCGCCGCTCGACGGAAGCCACGTTCTACGGCACTTTCTGCCTTACAGGGTCCTTCAGGTCTATGACCGCTTCGCCATGTTCGGCATGATCCTTCTGTTTCTGGTGGGTGGAAGCTTCATCTTCGGCGTCTTCTTTACTCCGCTTTTGAACACCTTCAACCACATTCTGTTCACCTTGTAGAGCGGATGTTTGCGGAAAAAAAGTGGAGCCGCACCGGACGGGTTTTCCGTTGATTTTCTGGAGTTTTTGAGGGGTGTTTTGGAAAAAGCGGGTGTTTCGACGTGGTTTTTTTGTGGTGAGATCGTGGTGGAGTGCGTGGTAGACGTGGTGGCTTGACCGTCGTCTTCCGACGCTGAAAAAATACGCCACGAATCTCAACTATTTTTCGCTGCTGCTTTTTACCGAAGTAGGTCGTCCCTTTTTTCTGCCTTCTTTTGCCGGAAGGTCCTCCCTACGCGGGGCGCTGGCGCCATTGTCGGCCCGAATCATTTACCCTTAGCACTTGATCGCAATGACTGAAAAAAACAACGACTCCTTGAAATCTTCACAGACATCTTTACAGCCATCTTCACGTCCCCGCGTCCTTAGCGGCATGCGGCCCACCGGCCGTCTCCACCTGGGCAACTACATGGGCGCGCTCTACAACTGGGTCCAGCTCCAGCGCCAGTACGACTGCTACTTCTTCATCGCGGACCTCCACGCTCTCACCACCGACTACGCCGACCCGACTACCCTCCGTCAGAGCATCCGCGACGTGGCCCTGGACTTCCTGTCCGCCGGTCTTGACCCGGAGCAGAGCACCATCTTCATCCAGTCCCATGTTCCCCAGCACGCTGAGCTGTTCACGCTCTTCAGCATGTTCACGCCGCTGCCCTGGCTCGAGCGCGTCCCTACCTATAAGGACCAGCAGGAGCAGCTCCGCGAGAAGGACCTGAACACCTACGGCTTCCTTGGCTATCCCCTGCTTCAGGCCGCCGATATCCTCCTCTACCAGCCCGACTTTGTCCCCGTAGGACAGGATCAGGTCGCGCACGTGGAGTTGACCCGCGAGGTTGCCCGCCGCTTCAATGCGCTTTACTGCTCGCAGCCAACCCCCGCCATCGAGAAGGCTCGCGAAGACCACTCCGACCGGGAGATTCTCGCCGCTGAGCTCTCCGCCAACACCGTCGTAGACGGCATCCTGCCCGAGCCGAAGGTTTTGCTGACCCCGTCGCCCAAGCTCCCTGGTCTCGATGGCCGCAAGATGTCCAAGAGCTACGGAAACACCATCATGCTCTCCGAGCCTGAGGCCGATCTCCGCGCCAAGCTGAAGACCATGGTCACTGACCCGGCGCGCATCCGCCGCACCGACCCCGGTAATCCCGATATCTGTCCCGTCTTCGATCTGCACAAGGTCTTCTCCACGGAGGAGACGCGGGCTGCGGTTCGCGAGGGCTGCACGACGGCAGGCATCGGCTGCATCGAGTGCAAGGGCTGGGTTGCAGATGCGATCGTCCGCGAGATCGCCCCGATCCAGGAGCGTCGGCGCGCCCTCGAAGCCGACCCCGGCCAGGTCGACGCCATCTTATGGGATGGCTCCGCCCGCGCCCGCCAACGCGCCATTCAGACCCTGCAGCACGTCCGGCAGGCTATCGGCCTCGAGTAACGACCATGCCCGACGAAACTCTACCTCCCCAATTCGTGACAGAAGAGGCAAAGCCCAACGAGCGGATAGCCGCAGCTGAAGAGGCCGTGTCGGAGAATGTTGTCTCCGACGCCCCGGACAGCACCCCGGCAGCTTCTTCTACCGGCGGGACGGAACCGGCGACTTCAGGGGCCAGCGAACCCTTCGCGCTCCAGCATCCGCCTGTCCCACCCCCGGCGCCTGACCCCAAGCGCGTCGCCAGGGAGAAGGACAAGGAAAAAGAGGAGGCCTCACAGTCGCCCTTCTCCGTCACCGTCGGCCAGGTCTACGACGGTCCGCTCGATCTTCTCCTCGACCTGATCCGCAAGCAGAATATCGACATCTACGACATCCCCATCGCGCGCATCACCAGCCAGTTTCTCGAGTACACCCATCACCTCAAACAGGTCGACGTCGACGCCGCAGGCGAGTTCATCTACATGGCCTCGCTGCTGATCCACATCAAGTCGAAGACACTGCTCCCGCGCGATCCCTCTGACGTCCTCAGCGGCGACCCCGAAGACCCGCGCCGCGAACTGGTCGAGCGGCTCCTCGAACACGAGCGCTTTAAAGCTGCCGCCCAGATGCTCTTGCAGAAACAGCAGATCGAAGAGGCGACCTGGACCAACTCCGGCCTCAGAAACTTTCGCAAGGATATTGGTGAAGCCGGTGCTCCCACGCTCGACGAAGACCGCGAGATCGACGCCGACACCGTTGATCTGGTCCGCGTCTTTCAGGACATCCTCCTCCGTCTGCGCGAGCGCCCCATCCTCAACGTTGACGAAGAGTCGGTCACGGTCGCGCAGATGATCGACTATGTCAAACGCCGTCTGTTGATGGAAGACAAGCCGATCAGCCTCAAGCGGCTGCTCCATAACACCCACACCGAGCGTGCTCTGATTTGCATGTTCCTTGCGATGTTAGAACTCGTGCGGCTGCAGGCCGTGCTGCTCCATCAGCCGGATGCGCAAGGCGACATTCTCATCAAGAAGACGGAAAACTTCGACCAGGTCTTTACCGATCAGGCTCAGGCTCGGGACGACTGGCGGTAAGAACGGTCCTGCCGGACGGGCTCACTGCGCGTGGGGCGGGCGTTCACACGCCTTTTTATAGCTTCGCGTGGTCCTCCCGTTGGTCGGCATGATCTCCCTTCGCGACCAACGGGAGCGCCAACCGAAGGGGTATACAAGTCACGAAGTGACCGCTGCCCGCGCAGGGCGCACTTTAGCGATTCGCCCGGCGCCGAACAGCAGCGGTGAACCATAGCAGACCAGTCCCTACCAGCAACAGGCTTCCGGGCTCAGGGATTGGTGAAACCGCTGTAGCAGAGGTATCAATCGCCTCGAAGATCTCTTCACCCTGCCCATCAGTCCAGGCGAAGTCCCCCACAGAGTTGAGAAACGCCTGGTCAGCCGAACCGCCGCTGAGAAATTGCATATTATTCCCTGATCCGATATAGGTCCCGTTTCTGCTGCCATTCGGGTTGTACACCGTTCCCAGTCCAACCACGCCCTGGTTACAGACATTCTTTAAGGCGTCAAAGCCCGACGGGGTCGAACTGCACGGTGTGCCATCGTCATAGACCATGTCCGGGAGAGAGGAGCTCGGGGTTCCCGCTACGCCGTCCACATAGGTCACGTAACAGGTAAAGCTCGCGAGGCCGCACCCATAGGTCTGGGAGACCACCACATCTCCAGCGGTATCGATGCCATAGATGCCCCGTCCGTTGGCGTTGCCCAGATCGTAGATCGTGTATGTATCCGCGGCTGCCGGTTTTGGGCAGACAAAAACCGTGGCTGCTACGAGAAGGGCGGCCGAGGCACGAAGCGAGTGTGCAGGACGTTTCATAGAAATGACCCTCGAAAAGTTGAATTATAGTGTCGGTCTTTGGATGCGGCGACGAACGATAGTTGTAGCTCGGTGCCTCGGCTAAAAGGAGGTGTACCGCCGTTTGGAGGGAATAGTGCTGATTACAGCGATTCCGTTACAACCCGAATGCTTATGGCCTGCCATTCCGTAGCGCCTGTAGACCCTTCGTCAGACGTTGCTCATGCTGCAAGGTCTTGCAAACAATCGGAGATCGTCCTTTACCGTGGCTGCACGTCGCGGTCTGACCACGAATCTTCAGGAGATCAAAAGAACGCATGTTTCACCTTTTTGTAACACTCCATTCGCATAGCGGGCCTATCGTCAGCCTCACGCACTCATCTTGAATCCTAGGCGAAACCATAATGGCCACTCCTGTAATACACCCCACCGGATCATTACTCGACCAGAAGATGGGAAAGTCGTCCCCCGGCAAGATCGGCGGCATTATCTTCGGCGTCCTGCTGATCGGCGGTCTCGGCTACATCGCCAACCGCCTTTACTCCGATCTGCTGCCCGTTCACGAGGGTTCGATCTTCCCCTACCTGCTCCTCGGTCTGGCGTTGTTCATCGCGCTCGGGTTTGAGTTTGTGAATGGCTTCCACGACACTGCCAACGCGGTCGCGACCGTCATCTACACCCACGCGCTTGAACCCCATGTTGCGGTGGTCTGGTCGGGCCTGTGGAACTTCATCGGCGTGCTCACCAGCTCCGGCGCCGTGGCCTTTGCGATCATCTCCCTGCTGCCGGTTGAGCTGATCCTGAAGGTGAGCAAAGGTTCAGGTTTTGCGATGGTCTTCGCGCTGCTGATCGCGGCCATCCTCTGGAATCTAGCCACCTGGTGGAAGGGTCTGCCTGCGTCGAGCTCTCACACCATGATCGGTTCGATCATCGGGGTCGGTGTCGCCAACCAGCTGATGCACGGTACCAGCGGTGTCAGCGGCGTCGACTGGGAGCAGGTCACCAAGGTCTTCAAGGCGCTGCTGATCTCTCCGCTGGTCGGCTTCGGCTGCGCGGCTCTGGTCTTCCTGCTGCTCAAAGCGCTGTTGAAGGATCCGCGGCTCTACAAAGCACCGGAGGGAGCTGCTCCTCCGCCGTTCTACATCCGCGCGCTGCTGGTGCTCACCTGCACCGGCGTCAGCTTTGCTCACGGCTCCAACGACGGCCAGAAGGGCATGGGTCTCATCATGCTGATCCTGGTCGGAACGGTTCCGACGGCCTACGCTCTGAATCACACCGTCGGTGTCAACCAGGTTCAGACCTTCGCGGCGGTCTCGCAGCAGGTAATCGGAGCGATCGGCAACTATATTGATCCGAACACCACGGTGGCCGACAGCGGTCCCGAACTCGAGGCCTTCGTCAGTAGCCACAAGTTCTCCCCGCACACCATGCTTGCGCTGCAGGAGATGGTCGGCGATATCCGCAATGAGGCGACGCAGTACAAGTCGCTCGGCGCTGTGCCGTCGAACATGCAGGCCAACGTTCGCAACCAGATGTATCTCACCAGCGAGACGCTGCGCCTGATGCCGAAGTACGGCCCCAAGGTTAGCGATGCGGATCAAAAGATCTTCAAGAACTACAAGGGCCTGCTGGACAACTCGACCAAGTTCATTCCGCCGTGGGTGAAGGTCGCGGTTGCCCTCGCGCTTGGCCTGGGCACCATGATCGGCTGGAAGCGCATCGTCGTCACCGTTGGCGAAAAGATCGGCAAGACTCACCTGACCTACGCGCAGGGGCTCTCCGCCGAGCTGGTTGCCATGCTGACCATTCTTGCCGCCGACCAGTACGGTCTGCCGGTCAGCACAACGCATGTGCTCTCTTCAGGCGTCGCCGGTACCATGGCTGCGAACAAGAGCGGCCTCCAGATGTCCACCCTGCGCGACATCGCCCTGGCCTGGGTCTTCACCCTGCCGGTTGCGGCGCTGCTCTCGGGCTGCCTCTTCTGGCTCTTCAACACGGTCACAAAATAACTCTTTAGGATACGCAGTGAAGAGAGGCCCGCGAAGCAGCGGGTCTTCTTTTTTGCTGGCCGCTCGAACCCGTTCGCAGCCGGCCCCCCGATACGCCTCCAACTCCGGCTACACGGTCTTTTACAACGACTTATCTGAGTCGTAGGGAAGGGGAGCCTTCGCGTTGGTATGCTTAGAAGTACACCAACGAGACTATGAGCCTTAAAGCAAAGATCGAAGCCGTCATCTACGCCTCAGAAGAACCAGTAACGCTGGCCCAGCTGGCCGGTCTCCTCGGCCATGAAGCCCAGGCTGAGCTGGACCACCTCGACTCCGCGCAGCACTCCCTGGCGCTTGACGAGGCAGCCGACTCCTCGCTGGAGCCACGCTCTCTGGACGAAGACGATCTCAACAGCGAGGTGCTCACTGGAGCCGCCGCGAACCAGGTTGAGTTTCATGCTCAAGCAGAGCCTGACGCCGAATCGCAGCCGCAGGGGGAGGAACTCGACGCACGTCACGCTGAAGAGCTCCATCGCCATCTGCACGAGGCTGCCGCACAGGAGGCAGCCCATGCCCGCGCCCTTCGCGAGCACGCCGCAGCCGATGCCGCCGCCATGAGCACCGCTGACGATCTGGACGCCGATCTGGTAGCCGACCAGGAAGCTCCAGCCAAGGCCGACCTTCCCACAGACGCGGTCTCAGAAGCCGAGGCCACCGAAGCATCCGCCGCAACCGAGCAGGAAAGCAACCCCTCTGCCGAATCAGCGTCCGCGAACAAGGACGACAAAAAGCCTGCCCGCGAAGCCAGGGAGAAGGAGCGCCGCCTCCGCGAATACTTCCGCACCATCCTCGACCAGCTCATCGCCGACTACGCCACCTCCGAGCGCGGCCTTGAGATTCGTGAGGTCGCCGGCGGCTACCGCCTCGCCACCAAGCCCGAGTATCACGACGCCGTCCGCGGCTTCGTCAAATCCCTCAAGCCACCCCTGAAGCTCTCTCTCCAGGCCCTCGAAACCCTCGCCGTCGTCGCCTACAAGCAGCCCGTCACTGCCCCCGAGGTCTCTGAGATTCGCGGTGTGGACTCCGGAGGCGTCCTTGGCTCCCTGATGACGCGCAAACTGGTTGCCACCGCCGGCCGCAAACAGGTCATCGGCCGCCCCATCCTCTACAAGACCACCCGCGACTTCCTCCTCCGTTTTGGCCTCAAAGACATCAACGAGCTTCCCAGCATCGAAGAGTTTGAGAAGATGGCCGGCGAGCTGGCCGAACAGGAGGAGATTCCCATGGAACACCACGCACCCGAGTCCGCAGGCGACCTCGAACGGGAGAAGAACCAGACCGAACCCCAGGCCGATGGCGACAGCGGACGAGGCAACGACAGCGGCAAAGGCAGCAATAGCAGTGGAGACAATGATGGCGGTGAGAACAGCGAGACCGCAGGCGAGGAGGCCATCGTCGACGGACGGCTCTCCGGTCTGCCGCCGAACTACGACACCGACCAGACCGTCGACGGCGAAGACTCTCCCGCCCTCGACGCCGAGATCCAGAGCGAACAACGCCACCACTCCGAGGAGGGCTGATAAACCGATGACCACTTTCAACCTTGACCCGGAACCCGATCCGCGCGACTCTCCCGACAGCCCGGAAGATAACGAGCCTGACACCGTTGCCACCCCGGAGGGAGATGCCGAAGGCCTCCCCGACGCTCCCCTCAAGCCAGCGCCCGAAGGCATGCAGAGGACACGCTTCATCAACACCAACAAACTCTAGCGAACAAAGCAGTAACCCGGCCTAAAGTGCTGGACGCGAAACGCCTCTGCTACGCTGTTGCTGCTCTTGCCAGTCCAACTTCGCGCGATGCTACTTCCTCGCTGACTCGCTTCGTCTGTCGCACGATCCAAATCCCGCCCACGGGTACTTCATGATCGCTCTGACCACCGCGGCCGTTCCGCAACCCAATCCCGAGCTCTACTCGCACGTCAAAGTCGTCATCTCGATCATCGTCGGCCTTGGGATCACGACCCTGCTCAAAGGCTTCGCGCAGTTTGTCCAGCATCCTAAACGCGCCAGGGCCTCGCTCCTGCATCTCGGCTGGGCGGCATCGCTTCTGCTCTGGATCATTCACTTCTGGTGGTGGGAGTTTCGTCTCGCCATGGTGCAGCAGTGGACCTTCGCGATCTACTTCTTCGTCATCCTCTACGCGATCCTCTTCTACTTCCTCAGCACTCTGCTCTTTCCCTCGGACCTCGCGGACTACACCGGCTACGAAGACTACTTCCTCTCCCGGCGCCGCTGGTTCTTCGGCTTTCTCGCTGCCACCTTCCTCGCCGATATCATCGACACCAGCCTGAAAGGCGCAGCCTACCTGCACTCCTTCGGCCTCGAGTATCCCATCCGAATCGGTGTCTACCTCGTCCTCTGTGTCATAGCGATGATCACCAAAAATCGGCGCACGCAGCTCACGCTTCTTGCCTTGTCGATCCTCTATCAGATCTCCTACATCATCCGCCTCTATGCTACAGAGTAGAAGGCCGATCGAGACCCACTGCGAACTCCGCGCGGTACAATCGGATCAGCAGTACCCGACCGCGATGAGCAGCCCCGCAGTCAGAAAGCCGGAAACATCATGACGAAGTCCCCCTCCGCTGCAAAGCCCGACGCCAACTCCAAATCCAACGAAGAACCCAAAGGCGACCGCCTTCAGAAGATCCTCGCGCAGGCGGGAATCGCCAGCCGACGCAAAGCCGAGGAGATCATCCTTGAAGGCCGGGTGCAGGTCAACGGTGTCATCGTCAACACTCTTGGCACCCGCCACGACGCACTCAAAGATCACATCCGCGTAGATGGCAAGCTTCTCCACGGTCCCGAGCAGCAGCGCTACTATATGCTCAACAAGCCTCGTGGCTACGTCACCACGCTCGACGATCCTGAGAAGCGCCCGACCGTCATGCAGTTGATGGCCAAGCAGAAGTCCGGCCCCCATGGCGACAACGTTCGCCTCTACCCCGTAGGCCGTCTCGACTATCTCAGCGAGGGCCTCATCCTGATGACCAACGATGGCAACCTGGCCAACGCGCTCTCAAAGGCCGCAGCCGGAGTAGAGAAGACTTACCTCGTAAAGATCAGTGGCACGCCACCTGCGTCCGGCCTCCAGCAGATCCGCAGCGGCATCATGATCGACCGCGGTCGTCTCGACGAGGTCCGCAGCGGCCGTCGCGACCGCATCATCACCTCGCCTGCAAAAGTCGAACTCGTTCGCGGCGGCGACAACCCCTGGTATGAGCTTACTCTCATCGAAGGTCGCAATCGCCAGATCAGAAAGATGTTTGAAGAGATCGGCCACCACGTCGAAAAGATCCGCCGCATCGGCTACGGTGCGCTACGCCTCGACGTCCCGCCAGGCGAGTTCCGCGAGCTCACACTCGGCGAAGTGATGGCACTCGACCGCGCGGCGAAGGGCAAGAAGGTTGTCCCGAAAAAGAAGACGCCCGAGTTTGCGCAGCTTAAATCTCCTGCCAAGAAAAAGTTTACCAAGCCGCGCCGACAGCCCACCGGCAGCAAGTCCGCAAGTCGTCCGCGTCGTCCAAATTAGCCTGTTGTCCATCCGACATTCACCCCTTCGTAACCACATTCAGAGAACGTTTGTCTAACGAAGTACCTGGTTGGTACCCCTGTTTTTCTACGACATTTGATCGCTTGACACACCTCTCTCGACACGCTCAGAATACTCGCGCTATTAACCTTTCGGGTGATGACAATCGCAACCCGGGAGCATCCAATAGGTGCAACAAGGATGTAGTCAAGGAGCAGCAGAGTGGCAATCGAAAAAGCAGTATTTGGAGCAGGATGTTTTTGGGGAGTTGAAGCCCGTTTTGGCGAGATCACAGGTGTTATCGACACGGTCGTAGGATACGAAGGCGGCGACCTCGAACACCCAACCTATAAAGAAGTTTGTACCGACCGCACCGGCCATGCGGAGGTCGTTCAAGTCACCTACGATCCATCCCGCGTCTCATACGAAACGTTGTTGGACGCCTTCTTCGCCCTGCACGATCCCACCCAGGTGAATCGCCAGGGTCCGGACTGGGGCACACAGTATCGCAGCGTCATCTTTACCCACACCAACGAGCACTTCGCCCAGGCCCGAGCCAAGATCGCCGAGCTCAGCGCCGCTGGCTCTTATCGCAAACCAATCGCAACCCAGGTTGTTCCTTCCACCAATTTTTGGAAGGCGGAAGAGTATCACCAGAGATATCTCGAAAAGCGTGGCATGGTGAGCTGCCACATCTAACCTCGTCTCAACACAATCAAAAACGGCGGCAACGATTCCATGTATTCGTTGCCGCCGTTTTCTATCTCCGGCATGCCAGAGAAACTTATTCCGCACGCAGCGCAGTCGTTGGATCAACCGAGGACGCACGTCGCGCAGGCACAATCGCCGCAATCATCGCGACTACGGCAATCAGTAAAGTCACACCGGCCAGCGTAAGCGGATCTGCGGATGACACGCCGTAGAGCTGACTCCGCAGCAGCCAAGCCAGCAGCACTGAGCAGGGAATCGCCAACACGATCCCAATTCCCGCCAGACGCAGCACATCGGCCAGCACCAGACGCGATACTCCCAACCGCGTTGACCCAAGCGCGATGCGAATGCCGATCTCCCGTGTGCGCTGTGCCGTTGAGTACGCCAGTACCCCGTACAAACCAACCGCTGCCAGTAATGTCGCCAGAGCTCCAAAGGATACTGCCAGCAAAGAGATCATTCTCTCGTCGGAGAGATCGTCGTCGATCTGCGCGTCCATCGTACGTAGCGATACGATCGCGAGTTTCGGATCGAGCTGCTGAATGGAGCGTCGGATTGTTGGGAGTTCCTGCGCCGGATCGCCGAACATCCTCAAGTAGAGGAAGAGAATTGCAGGAGTGGGGTTCTGTTTCAATGGGCGAAAACGGGTTGGGGCCACTGCATCGCGAATGCCTTCGTGCTTTGCATCCCGAACGACTCCGACGATCTCGGTATCCAGCTTTGCCTTATTTCCACCGCCGCCAGCCATCTGTCGTCCGAGGCAGCTTTTGGTGTTGCCGCAGAAGTGCTTTGCGAAGGACTCGTTTACGATCGCCACCGATGGATGAGCGAGGTCATCCTCTTCAGTAAAGGATCGTCCTTCGATTACAGGAATCTCCAGCGTTGAGAAGTACGATGGAGTGACAAATGAACTCTCTACTTGAAAGTCATCATCAGGTGGCGCTGTGTATCCAGAGACCGAAACGTTGGCCATCGTATCGTCGCCTGCAAGCTCGGCGTCAGTTGTTGCCGCAACAGACCGAACGCCGGGCAATGTCGACAACTTATCCATGACACGCTGATGTAAAGCTGCAACCGACGATGGGGCATAGCCTGCAAGCACCGGGTTTATACCGAATGTGACCAGGTGCCCGGTAGTAAAACCGACATCGACATGCCGAAGGTTTTGCATGGTGCGTACGAAGAGGCCCGCGCCGACCAGCAGAATAACGCTGAGGCCAACCTGGAGACACACTACCGAGCGCCGAAAGCCGAGCCTGCTTCCTGTGCCTGTGGCGCTCTGTTGCCGCAGCTCGCTGGTCAGGTCAGACCGGCGAAGTTGAAGCGCGGGAGCAAGACTGAAGAAGATGCTTGCCGTAACTGCGATGGCGAGATTGAAGCCAAGCAAACGCGTGTCTACCGACGAGGCAAAGGCAATATATGCAGTATCCCCGGCGAGTTGATGGATGAGCGCGCGCATGGCAAAGGGGGCGACCAACATTCCAAGCAGGCCTCCGGGAAGTCCAATCAGAAGTCCTTCGAGGAGAAGCTGCCTCAGAATACGAAGCGATCCAGCGCCGAGAGCCTTCCGCACAGAAAACTCCCGGGCGCGCACCGCCGAGCGGACTAGAAGCAGACTTGCAACATTGGCCGCAGCCATCAACAGAACCAACAACGCCATTCCCATCACTGCGAAGAGCGGTCTTCGATAGTAATCCCGTTGGTAGGAAAAGCCTCTAGATCCCGGCAACAACTTCATGCGACTGTTTGTCAGAAACTCATCGGTGAAGTGCTGCGACTGTGTGCCCAGTGCCTTCAACTCCTCCGCGCGAAGGGAGTGCCATAGCGGGTTCATCGAAGCTTCGGCGTGAGTGCGCGATACTCCTGGCTTGAGCCTGCCAAGAATGTTGATCCATCGATCTTTGTGATTGGCTAGTCGCGTCCCTTTGCCTGGCATAACCTGGTCAAGCATCGACATAGGCACAAAGACATCCGGCGTCTCGCCCCAGATAGCGCTTCGGAAGCCCGGTGCCGAAACTCCCACGATCTGAAAAGGATGATCATTGATCAACGCAGTGGCGCCGACGATTGCAGGGTCTGCACCAAAACGGTTCTTCCAGAGATCAAAGCTAACGACTGCAACAGGATTCGCATCAGGCTTCATATCGTCGCTTTGCGTCAGGAGTCGACCCACCGCCGGCCTGACGCCGAGCAGAGTGAAGTAGTTTCCACTGACAAGCTCCGCTCTGCCATGTTGCGGGTCGCCGTTGTAGACGAATCCAATGTCTGCCGGAGCCGTAGCCAGCATTCCGTCGAACACCTGATTCTGATCCCGCAAGTCGTTGTACATCGGATAAGAGAAATAGGCCTCCTCGTCTCCTCCGTGATTACTGAAATGACCCTCCCAAACCTTTCCAGTTCCCTCGAGAACCACCAGTTGCTCCGGCGCGCGCACAGGTAGCGAGCGCAGCAACGCCTGGTCCAGCAGCGAAAAGATCGCCGTATTCGCACCCACGCCCAGCGCAAGGGTCAGTACAGCGGTCACCATAAATCCCGGCGACCGGCGGATCTGGCGAAGCGAAAAGCGAAGGTCCTGCAAGAAGGAGTTCATCTCTGCCTTTCCCCGAAAAACGAGTGACACGCTGCTTCGGTGAGCTTGCAGTTAAGCACACAGCAGTTAAACTACCAATCCTGTGCACGCCCAACCCATTACAAATAAAGGAGCGTCTGACTTCACCTACTTCAAGAGCTGTTCATCCATGGAGCCGCCTGTTCATTTGCGGACGCGACCTCAACGAATTCATAGGCCGGCATGGGTTAGTTTGAGATTCACGACAACAGGTTACCGAAAACCTGTTTTCACCGAATGTCGAGTCAGTTCGGGATCACAG
Organism: Tunturiibacter empetritectus; assembly: GCF_013410875.1. Taxonomy (GTDB): domain Bacteria; phylum Acidobacteriota; class Terriglobia; order Terriglobales; family Acidobacteriaceae; genus Edaphobacter; species Edaphobacter empetritectus. The sequence continues at coordinate 275,269 of NZ_JACCCU010000001.1, forward strand.
ATGGGAAGCCGACTTCTCGTTACGAATGCGCAGAGCATCGCTTTCTGTTCGACGGTTCATAGAGAAGACAGAGCGAATCAGCGTGGCCCAGCGAACCGGTGGAGCATGGGCCTTCCTCTCGTCATCGGAGTGTCGCATGACCGAGGTCTTTATCCCGGCATCCTATGTTGTGTTCTATATTTCTCGGGAGCAGCCTGCCTAATTAGGTCCAGCTTGTGGGAGGGCACCATGATTTTTCGTCTTATAGCTTCCATCAGCCTACTGGTTCTGGTTCTAACGAGCGCACCCGAGTTGACGGCGCAGTCACCGCCGCCGCCTTGTAAGAGCACTGTCACCGGGACACTTGAAGTGGTTCCGTTAGAGAGCAAGGTGTATGGGGATAAACGTCTTCTGCGGGTGTGGCTGCCCAGCGGCTATTCCGGCTCTACGGCTCCCGCGAAGCGGTACCCAGTGCTTTACCTCTTTGACGGGCAGTTCCTTTTTGACCGCTGCACCTCTCAGCCGTTTCCAGATGAGTGGCACGTCGACGAAGCCCTGACGGATTTGATCGCGAACAGAACTGTGATGCCATTGATTGTGGTCGGAATCGACAACGCTGGCCCGGGCCGCCGTGAGGAAGAATACTCTAGGTATGGCGCGATGGCAGACGCACCGCAAAAGCTGTCGGCGTTTATGACGCGAGAAGTCCTGCCGCTGATCGATGGGCGTTACAGGACGATTGCGGACCGGACTCACCGGGGTGTGGGTGGTTCATCGCTGGGTTCAGTCGCCGCGTTGAGTCTTCTGCTGGACCAGCCAGATACGTTCGGCCTGGGCTTGCTTGAGAGCACTTCACTGCAAGTTGGGAATGGCAGAATGCTGCAAGATACCTCGACGATCGTGCAAGGACCGTCTCGCGTCTCCATCGGAGTGGGTACGACGGAGGTGCCACCAGCGGAAGCTGCTGCGCATGGATTTCCTGATTTCGATGTTGCCTTCGTCGCGATGAGCCGGACGCTCGCCGAGAACGTGAAGAAGAGCTTGATGAACCATCCGAAGGTAAAGTTGACGGTCGAGCCGGGTGGGCAGCATCAGCCCAGATACTGGGGAGAACGCTTCGGTCCCGCGGTTACATTCCTGTTCCCGCTGGAGCCAGACGCTACGAAGTAACCGAATGTTTCTCGCATGCCGACTGCATTATGAGGAAGTCCTGATAAGCGCGCTTTCGTTTACCGGTGCCGCCTATATCTCTGATTCGCAGTCCCCAGAAAGTTGGGTTGTCAGCAGCCTCATCATGCACTCCAAAACTGATCCGTTACGTCCGGCACAACCTCCATCGTCAACCGCACTGCCACTGTGGTATACTTATTTTGTACTCTGACTAAAAGGAGTACGGGCATCGCAGGCAAAGACTCTTCATGGACTTCGGAGTTTGGCCAGAGACTGCGATTCGCCTCTTCCCACCGCATACCTTCCCGAACGTTGGAAGCCGCGCTGGTTGCTCTGGCTGGAAGGCTCGTCAATGGACGAGTCTCGCCGTGCAGCAGCAGCGCTTCGATTCCCGACAGCAATGCTGACTAATTGAAATCCATGATGCCACGCTGGCATCTCTGCACCCCTATGCCGCTCTATAACGCCCTCTATCCGGGCCACCAGACAGGAAAAACTTTGAACTCCGCAACTCTAGACGCAACAGAACAGAATAATGAGATCACTTCGAAACACCAGCACTCCGCCCCGGAAGCCAGCACAGCCGTCGCGAATCCCGCAGGCCTCCCTCTCGTTGAGGATGTTCGCTTCACCGACTTCAACATCTCGGATTCGCTTAAGACCCGCCTCACCAACGCCGGCTTCACCATGCCGACCCCGGTGCAGGCCAAGGCCATCCCGCCCGCGCTCGAAGGCAACGACATCCTCGCCACTGCCTCCACCGGCACCGGCAAGACCCTCAGCTTCCTCATCCCGATGATCCAGCGCATGGACGCAAACTCCGTCCCCAGCACCAAGGGCAAGCGCGGTCCCATCCGTTCCCTCATCCTGCTGCCGACGCGCGAACTCGCCATGCAGGTCCTCGAGGCCTATTGGAAGCTCGTCCCCGGCTCGAAGAGCGACGCTGTGCTCGTCTGCGGCGGCCTCTCCGAGAACAACCAGCTCGATCAGCTCGACCGCGGCCCCCGTCTCGTCGTCGCGACCCCTGGCCGCCTCGAAGACTTCCTCCGCCGTCGCGAGATCAACATCAACTCCGTCGAGATGCTCGTGCTTGATGAAGTCGATCGCATGCTCGACATGGGCTTCCTTCCCGCCATCCGCCGCATCGTCGGCGCGCTGCCGAAGACCCGCCAGACCATGTGCTACTCCGCCACCCTTGACGCGAACATCCGCGAGATCGTCCGCGACTACGTCAACAAGCCCGTCCGCGTCGAGATCGGCCAGACCTCAAAGCCGTCCGACCGTGTCGAACTCCGCGTCTACACCGTCATGCAGGACCAGAAGCTTGGCCTGCTCGACCAGATGCTGCGCCAGGAGGAGGGAACCTTCCTCGTCTTCTCACGCACCAAGCATGGTGCTGACCGCATCTCGAAGAAGCTCGAGAAGCTGGGCCACGATGCCGACGTCATCCACGGCGACCGCAGCCAGTCGCAGCGCACCGCTGCTCTCAAGGGCTTTGCCACCGGCCGTCACCGCGTCCTGGTTGCAACCGACGTAGCCGCTCGCGGCATCGACGTGCAGGACATCGCACACGTCGTCAACTACGACCTGCCCAATGCCTCGGACGACTTCGTCCACCGCATCGGCCGCACTGGCCGCGCCGGCAAGAAGGGCGTAGCCACCACCTTCGTGATGCCTCAGGAGCGTCACGACGCCCGCAAGCTCGAGCGCGAACTGAAGATAAAGTTTGAGTGGCGCGAAGCCGATAAGAACCTTGAGAAGGAAGTCCGCAACGCACCCCTCGACACAACAGCTCAGGGACAGGACCTCATGCAGCTTGAAACCCGCTCCTGGAAGGGCAACGATCCCGTCACACCGATGACGACGCCCAACGCCAACTATGGCGGCAACAAGAGTGGCTTCCGCAGCCGCAACGGTGGCGGCGGCTTCTCTGGCGGACGCAACTCCGGTGGCCGTGGCCCCGGTGGCCGTCCCAACAGCAACAGCCGCCCCGGCAGCAGCCGCTCCGGCCCAGCTCGCCGCGGCCAGTAACTCCGGCACTCAGACACAAAGACGCTCCGCTCTGCCAGCCAACCAGCCGCAGAGTGGAGCGTCCGTCTTTCCGCACACGGCGCTTTATTGAGGCCCGCTATCAGAGAACTGGCAAACTCTAGCGGTCTCTTTATGACTGCGTGAAACAGCCCTCGTAAAAGCCGACGCCGGCCATCGGTTAGATTCATCAAACTTCATTGAGATCAAAATTATGTCGGAAAACCTCCCTAACCTGACCGAGTTCAGCGAAATCGTCGCCAACGACAAGAACTTTGTCCTGCGCATCGTTCAACCTGGTCTGGCCGGGCTTATGGACGGCTCCGTCTCTACCCTCGCGCCCATCTTCGCCACTGCCTTCGCCACGCACAACTCGCGCACCGTCTTCCTCATCGGCGCGGCCTCCGCGGTCGGCGCTGGTATCTCCATGGCCTTCTCCGAAGGCCTCTCCGACGACGGCGAACTCACCGGGCGCGGCAATCCCATCTTTCGCGGTATCGTCACCGGCCTGATGACCTTCATCGGCGGCTTTCTTCACACGCTACCGTTTCTCATCCCCAACGTTCACACGGCCCTTACGTGGGCGTACGGAGTTGTCGGCGTTGAACTCGTCGTCATCGCTCTCATCCGCCATCGCTACTTCAAGACCAGCTTCGCGCTCTCCTGCCTTCAGGTCATCGTAGGTGGTGGTCTGGTCTTCGCCGCTGGCGTTCTCATCGGCCAGTCCTGACCCAGCACCTCCGCAAGGGAACACCAAAAGCGGCGAATATTCACACCCAAAACGAGAAAATTGATGTACACCCCAGCTAAAATGAAAGTAATACCATGATCTCAGTATCCAACGTCACTATGCGCTATGGCTCGAAGCTCCTCTTCGAGGATGTTTCAGTCACCTTCACTACCGGCCGACGCTACGGCCTCACCGGACCCAACGGCGCCGGCAAATCCACCTTCATGAAGTGCCTCACCGGCGAGATCGACCCTCAAAAGGGAACCGTCGTACGCCCAAAGAAGTTGGGCGTTCTGAAACAAGATCAGTATGAATTCGACGCTTACCGCGTGGTCGACACCGTCATCATGGGCAACAAGGGCCTCTGGGCCGCTCTTGAAGAGCGCGAGATCATCTACGCCAAGCCCGAGATGACCGACGAAGACGGCTCCCGCCTCGGCGAACTCGAAGGCATCGTCGGCGACGAAGACGGCTACGAGGCAGAGTCCAACGCCGCCGTCCTCCTTCAGGGCCTCGACATTCCCGACGAGCTCCACGAGCGCAAGATGTCCGAGCTACAGGGCGGCCAGAAGGTCCGCGTGCTCCTCGCGCAAGCCCTCTTCGGCAATCCTCAGGCCTTGCTCCTCGACGAGCCCACCAACTATCTCGACCTCGAGTCCATTCACTGGCTTCAGGACTTCCTCATCCGCTACAACGGCACCGTCATTACCATCTCGCACGACCGGCACTTCCTCAACAACGTCTGCACCCACATCGCCGACATCGACTACGAGACCATCATCACCTACAACGGCGGCTACGACGACATGGTCTTCCAGAAGACCAGCGTCCGCACCCGCATCGAGAGCCAGAACGAGCAGCGCGAAAAGAAGATCGCTCAACTCAACGACTTCATCGCCCGCTTCTCCGCCGGCACACGCTCCTCGCAGGTGAACTCCCGCAAGAAAGAAGTCGAACGCCTCGCGACCAGCGAACTCGCCCGCTCCAACATCGCCCGCCCCTTCATCAGCTTCAAGATGGAGCGACCCTCCGGCAAAAACGTCCTCGAGTTCGAGCAGGTCAACAAGTCCTACGTCCAGAAGGACGGCAAGACCGAGCACGTCATCAACAACTTCACCGCCTCGGTCACACGCGGCGACAAAGTCATCCTCATGGGCCGCAACGGCCAGGGCAAAACCACCCTCCTCAAAGCTCTGTTGGCCAACGGCCCCGGCATTGACGAGCTAGGCTTCGAAGACAAATCTGTCTCAATCGACTCCGGCACCGTCAAATGGGGCCACGAAGTCTCCATTGGCTACTTCGCCCAAGACCACAAAGGCTCCATCCAGCTCGGCATGACAGCCAGCGACTGGCTCCACCAGTTCGATCCCCAGGCCACCAAGGAAGACATTCGCGGCATCCTCGGCCAGATGCTCTTCAAGGGAGAAGAGGGTCTCAAGAAGACCGACGCTCTCTCCGGAGGCGAAGCTGCCCGTCTGCTCTTCTGCAAGATCATGCTGCAGAAGCCCAACGTCCTCGTCCTCGACGAGCCCACCAATCACCTTGACCTCGAAGCCATCAACGCGCTCAATCAGGCGATCCAGAAGTACGAAGGCACAGTCTTCCTCGTCACTCACGACCAGGATCTCATCGAAGAGGCCGGGACGCGCATCTGGCACTTCGAGGGCGGCCCCACCGACTTCCACATCACCGACCACAAAGGCCCTTACGAGGAGTATCAGCAGCAGCTCGCCATCGTCGCAAAATAAGGTCCTGCCGGACGGGCCCGCTACGCTTGCCACCCCTCGAACGAAGACCTGTTCGCGGGGGCCCCGATCCGAGCGGTCACTTCGTGACGCGTATACCGGTCCCGGCAAGATGAACCTCCACGGTCCTCCCGTTGGTCGAAGATCAATCTCTCCCCCGACCAACGGGAGGACCAGCCGAAGGGGTATACAAGTCACGAAGTGACCGCCGCCCGCGCAGGGCGCCCATCCGGCAGGACATATCCTTCCCAAAAAGTGGGATACTAGAAGTCTCATGCCCACCGTAGAACCCATCAAAAATCGCGGCAAAAACGTCCTCGGCCAACCCCTCGACCTCTGCGGCTGCGAGCCCATGACCGGCTTCTACCGCACCGGCTGTTGCGAGACCGGCCCTGACGACCACGGCGTCCACACCATCTGCTGCGTCGTCGACGCACTCTTCCTCGAAGCCTCCAAGGCCCTTGGCAACGACCTCAGCACGCCCATGCCGCAGTTTGGCTTTGAGGGCCTGAAACCCGGCGACCGCTGGTGCGTCTGTGCCGCTCGCTGGCTGCAAGTCCAGCAAGCCGGAGCAGCCTGCCCCATCATCCTCGAAGCCACCCACGAGAACACCCTGAAGATCGTCCCCTTCGAACTCCTCATCCAATACGCCGTCATCCCCAGCCAACTCCACTAGCTACGTTCTTTCCATGCAAAGCTGCGCCGAATAAACTCAATCTCCTCCTAAGGCCGATCGACGTAATATTTTTCTAACGTTACCAGCCTGCTTAGCAGTTTTTGCGGGAAGTTTAAGAATAAACAAGCAACCACAGCTAGGTTCGTTTCCGGATCGCCGACGACCCGGGACTCTCGGTGCTGTTTTACAGCGTGTCGATGACAACGAGCCTATTTGCCAATAACATCCTTCGATAGACTGGATACAAGTTATGATCAGTCGCGCCAAGGCATCCGAGATGCTCGACCTCTTTTCGTCCGTCAAGCGAGCAAAAGGCTGGGCCGAGACGCAGATGTATGCGCCCTGGGAACTGGGCCCTACCCAGGTTCGCCTGCTTGAATATCTCGCCGAACACAATGGAGTGTCACAATCGCAGCTCGCGAAGGCGACTGACACGGACAAAGCGTTGACGGGCAGGGCGCTGCAAACACTGATCGATCGAGGTTGGCTCCTTAGAGAACGCAGTAGCGAAGACGCACGAGCGTATGTCCTCTCCCTCGCTCCGGCTGGCCGCAAGCTGGTGAAGGAGTTAGGGAAGATGCGTAATCAGGTCATCGAGCGTCTCGCCCGCACGCTCGATAGTCGAGACGTCGACGACTTCCGCCGTATTGCAGGAAAGCTGCTCGCGCCGGTTCAGTAGCATTCTCCGGCAGATCCTTGCGGATAAGTCGAGGCGTGTAGACCGTTGACAATAGTAGATGGGTCTACTATCTTAGTGGTAGACCCATCTACTAAATGGGCTGTGAATACTAAAAAGCACGTATTTCGAGAAAATACACCGAGGATCTTCTATGCAAACATGGACGGCGGCGGACATTGCATCACAGACCGGCAAATTAGTTATCGTGACTGGAGCGATGGGGGGATTGGGATTCGAGACCGCGTTGGAACTTGCGCGGGCGGGCGCAGAGGTCATCCTTGCAGGTCGCAACAAGGAGAAGGGCAGCGTTGCGACACAACGTATACGGCAGCAGGTAGCCTCGGCAAAGGTGCATTTTGAAGATGCAGACCTGGGCAGTCTCGAATCGATCAAGGCGTTTGCAAGCCGGATGCTCAATCAGGGCCGACCCATAGATATTCTGATCAATAACGCTGGAGTGATGGCGCCCCCAAAGCGGGGGTCCACCATCGATGGATTTGAGTTGCAGTTTGGCACCAATCACCTGGGCCACTTCGCTCTCACTGGACGCCTGCTGCCGCTGATGCTCCGTTGCGATCAACCCCGCGTCGTCACAGTAAGCAGCCTCATGCACCGGATGGGCGGTGACATCCATTTCGACGACCTGCAGTGGACGAGCCGGTACAAGCCAAATGCGGCTTATGCGCAATCGAAGCTGGCCAATCTTCTATTCACCTTCGAACTGCAGCGGCGAAGTAACGCGAATGGGTGGGGTTTAATCTCCAACGCAGCACATCCCGGCGCGGCGACCACCGACCTCATTTCAAATGGCGCCGGAATGGACAAGCCGCTCAACATGAAATTTGTGTCTTTGATAGGTCACTCCGCCGCTGCGGGCGCACTGCCAACCCTTTATGCGGCAACCTCACCCGACGCGAAACCGATGAGCTATTACGGCCCGAAAGGACTGTTCGAGCTCAAGGGAGCAGTCGGGCCAGCGATTGTCTCCGGCAAAGCGAAGGATCCTGCCACTGCCACACGACTTTGGGATGTCTCAGAAGAATTGACCGATGTCCGATGGCCGGATACAAGAAGTAATTCTGCTCTCAAGAATATCGCGGCCCAGTAAAGCGCAACCCATTAGTAATCCGTAGTGCTTCCAGTGTTCGTTTTTCCGAAACTACAGACCATCTCTTTTGATGTGGGGGGAATGGTGCGCCCGAGAAGATTCGAACTTCTGACCTACAGCTTCGGAGGCTGCCGCTCTATCCAGCTGAGCTACGGGCGCATACCTCTAGCCTAGCACGATCGCTTCCGGTTGACAGCCCGCGGCCCTTCGGTGGAGCATCATCTCCAGCACTGAAAAGCCTTCCCAACCGCAGCCCAGCGCATCACGAAAGAGAGACCAAGTATGCACCTCCGCTCCCTAGCCTTAGCCGCCTGTTGCACTCTCATGACCACCGCAACCACGCTCCAGATCACCGCTCAAGATGCCAAGCCCCTCGCCAGCCCAGCCGCCACCGCCGAGGCCAGCCTCAACGGCAAGCAACTCACCATCAAGTACAACTCCCCCCGCCTCAAAGGCCGCACCATCGGCACCACCATCGTCCCCTACGGTCAGGTCTGGCGCACCGGAGCCAACCCCGCCACCACCTTCATCACCGCGACAAACCTGAAGATCGGCACCCTCGACGTCCCGGCCGGCACCTACACCCTCTACACCCTGCCCAGCGCCAGCCAGTGGCTCCTCATCGTCAACAAGCAGACCGGCCAGTGGGGCACCGAATACTCCGAAGCCCAGGACCTCGGCCGCACCCCCATGACGAGCAAAACCCTTCCAGCATCGCAGGAGAACATGTCCATCTCCTTCGAACACACCAAAGGAGCCACCACGGAACTCCACGTCAAATGGGCCACCACCGACGAATATGTAACTGTTAAAGCCCAGTAAGCCAGCCGAGTAAGTCAGCTCAGCCAAGCAAGGCCGGCCGGAGAAGTCGAAGCGCGAAACAGAAAACCTACTTCGCCGCTTCCTTCTCCAGTTCGAGCCGATCCAGCCGTAACCGCTCCATCACCGAAGCGACCAGCTCCTTCGCTCCATTCAAATTCATCAACACTGCCTGCAGATCCAGCGCCGGAACCGCAGGATTCCGCGTGCTCGCGCAGTAAACCCCATGCTGCCCAATCAGGACCAGCGCATCGGTCAGCACATCCAGCGTCACCGCCAGCCGTCCGCGCGCCTCTCCCATCATGAACTCATACTTCTCCAGCTCATCCTGCCGATCATAGAAGACAGACACGCTACCACTCCTTCGCGGCCGTATCGACCAGCACCGGCTCCGCAGCCACAGGAGCCTTCCAGCGCAGAATCGGCTTCCTCGCCGCCGTCGTCTCATCCAGCCGCTGCAGCCGCGTCGTATGCGGCGCCGTCTGCACCAGCTCAGGATTCTCTTCCGCCTCCCGCGCAATCTGCTTCAGCGCATCGATCAGCAGATCCAGCTCCTCGCGGCTCTCGCTCTCGGTCGGCTCAATCATCATCGCGCCGTTGACCACCAGCGGGAACGAAACCGTATACGCATGGAAGCCGTAGTCGATCAGGCGCTTGCCCATATCGCCCGTCTTCACGCCGTTCTTCGCCTGCAGCTTGTCCGAGAACACAACCTCATGCAGCGACCGCGTTTTGTACGGCAGCTCAAACGTGCCCTCCAGCTTCGCACGAATGTAGTTCGCATTCAGCACGGCATCCTCAGTCGTCTGCCGCAGCCCATCCGGCCCATTGGCCAGAATGTACGCCAGCGCCCGCACAAACATCCCGAAGTTGCCGTAGAACATCCGCACGCGCCCCACACTCTGCGGCCGGTTGTACTCCAGCCCCAGCTTTCCATCAGCCTTCGTCACCACAATCGGCGTAGGCAGAAACGGCTCCAGAATCTTTTTGCAAGCGACCGGCCCCGACCCCGGACCACCGCCACCATGCGGCGTAGAAAACGTCTTGTGCAGATTCAGATGCATCACATCGACGCCAAAATCTCCCGGCCGCGTCTTGCCCACCAGCGCGTTCATATTCGCGCCGTCCATATACAGCAGCGCGCCCTTCGCATGCAGAATGTCCGCAATCTTATGAATGTCGCTCTCGAACACACCAATCGTCGAAGGATTCGTCAGCATCAGCGCAGCGGTATCTTCATCGACCATCCGCTCCAACTCAGCCACATCCACCATGCCTTGAGCATTCGACTTCAGATTGGCAACCTCGTATCCGCATACGGCAGCAGTAGCCGGATTTGTCCCATGCGCCGAGTCTGGAATCAGAATCTTCTTCCGCGGATTTCCCTTCGACTCGTGATATGCCCGCACCAGCAGGATGCCCGTAAACTCACCATGTGCGCCAGCCGCCGGCTGCAGCGTAATCGTGTCCATGCCGGTAATCTCAATCAGCGCATCGGACAGCGTCTTCATAATCCCCAGGCAGCCCTGCGACAGCGACTCCGGCTGATAGGGATGCGCCTCCGCAATCCCCTCCAGCCGCGCCACGGCCTCATTCACGCGCGGGTTGTACTTCATCGTGCAGCTTCCCAGCGGATACATCCCCAGATCGATCGCATAGTTCCACGTCGAAAGCCGTGTGAAGTGCCGAATGATCTCGATCTCGCTCAACTCCGGCATCACGCCGAGATCCGTCCGCACGGAATCCCCGAGCAGCGCCACCGAATCCACCGCCGGCACATCCAGCTCCGCCAGCCGATAAGCCTTCTTCCCCGGCGAAGACTTCTCGAACATCAGGTCTTCGTTCTGATTCGTGTGCGTCGTAGCCTTCTTCGGCGTCCCTACAAACTTATCTGCCATTTGTTTTGCGCCTCTCTGCTAATGTCTGCTGTTTTGCTTGACGGGTTTTTGTAAACCAGAAGAAACTTATGGCCATAATGAGCAAATCGATGACGATTCGTAAAGTTGCGTGAAGGCCTGAGGAGCTTTTCCATAGAAAGGCAAGCATTAGGTGTGCCGTTGCAAGCATCGCGATAGTGAAACTTAAAACGCGTTCTAATTTCATGACCTAGAACTCCTGCGCATCCGCTGCGCTTCCGGTCTCCGAGTAGCTCCCCGACTCCGGCCCATCCAAATCTTCTTCCCGCAAAGAAAGCCCAAACACCGTGCCATTCTCAAACTCAATCGTCAGCGCGTCGCCCTCTTCAAGCGTAGCCTGCACAACCTTGTCATTGATCTGCGCGCACAAAGCATTCCGATACTCCGGCTCACCATAAGCCACCGAAAACTCCGGAAACAAAACATGCGGCCACGCATGCAACGTCAGCAGAGGAGCCTCAAACCGAAGCTGCAGGAAATCCTCGACGAACTCAACCGCCTTCAACTCTTCGCCAACAATCGCCGACACATCCATCGTTAAGCCTTCTTGCCTGCAAGCGACGCCGCAACCGCATCCATCTGCTTCCGCGTCGTCAGCTCGGTTGCGCACCACAGGCTCGCATTCGGCCCAAGCTCGGGATACCACTTCTGTAGCGGCAATCCACCAATGATCTTGTCTCCAAGGAGAGCAGCGTTGGTCTCCTCAGCACTCTTCGGCAGCTCCAACACAAACTCATGAAACCGCGGCGCCCCATCAAACAGCACCTTCGCGCCAGCAGAAGAACCAAGCACGCTCTGCAAATAAGCCGCCTTGGCCAAATTCTGCTCTGCCAAATCCTTCATCCCCTGCTTGCCGTACACGCTCAAGAAGATCGTCGTCATCATCGCAACCAGCGCCTGATTCGTGCAGATGTTCGAGGTCGCCTTCTCCCGCCGAATATGTTGCTCACGAGTCGACAGCGTCAGCACAAACCCGCGCTTGCCATCCTTATCCTTCGTCTCGCCGATCAGCCTTCCCGGCATCTGCCGCAGAAACTTCTCCTTGCAGGCAATCACGCCGCAGTAAGGCCCGCCATATCCAACCGCCACGCCATACGACTGCGCCTCCAGCGAAACAATATCCGCCTCAGCCGGCGGTCGTACGATCCCCAGCGACACCGCCTCCGCAATCGAAACGATCAGCAGCGCGCCCTTCGCATGAGCAATCTCAGCAATCGCCGCAACATCCTCAATCGTGCCAAAGAAATTCGGCGACTGAATCAACACGCAAGCCGTATCCTTCGTGATCGCAGCATCGAGCGCCGCCAGATCCACGCGCCCATTCGCCGAGTATCCAACTTCAACCGTAGGAATCTCCTGGTGCTGCGCATACGTCGCAATCACCTCGCGATACTCCGGATGCACCGTCCGCGCAATCACCGCGCCATCGCGCCCGGTCACGCGCACCGCCATCATGATCGCCTCAGCCGCGCCGGTCGAGCCGTCATACATCGACGCGTTCGCAATCTCCATCCCCGTCAGCTCGCAGATCATCGTCTGGAACTCGAACATCGCCTGAAGCGTTCCTTGCGAGATCTCCGGCTGATACGGCGTATAGCTCGTCAGAAACTCACCACGCTGCACCAGCGAATCGATAATCACGGGCCGATAGTGCCGATAAACACCCGCGCCCAGAAAGCTCGAATAACCAACCGCGTTATTGTCCGCAAACTCGCGAAAGCGATCCAGAATCTCCGACTCCCCATGCTGCCGTGGAATCTTCAGATCGCGCTTCAGTTGAAACTCCGCTGGAATCGTAGAAAACAGATCGTCGATCGACGCCACGCCAATCTCGGCAAGCATCTCCTCGCGATCCACGGGGGACTTCGGCAAATAGCGCATCTCTTAGTGTCCGGTCTCTTCAGCAGTAAATTTCTCGTAATCGGCCGCGGTCAAAAGCCCATCGACCTGCTTCGCATCCGCAAGCTCAACCTTCAGCAGCCAGGTCGTATTCGCATCCGTGTTGATCTTCTCCGGAGCGTCCTTCAACTCTTCATTGATCGCCGTCACCTTGCCCGACACCGGCGCAAACAGGTCCGACACCGCCTTCACCGACTCCACCGAACCGAAGCTCTTTGACGCCTCTACCGAATCGCCCACCTTCGGCAGGTCGACAAACACAATGTCACCCAGCGAGTTCTGCGCGTAGTCCGTGATGCCGACGGTTCCAATGTTGCCGTCGACCTTGATCCACTCGTGTTCCTTCGTGTAGCGATAGTCCGCAGGGTAAGCCATTCATCGTTCTCCAGAGAAAGTGTGTGTGACTCAATTGTAGATGCTCGGGCTACGCGGTTTTCTTCGCCCGTTTATAGAAGGGAAGCGGAACAACCTTGGCCTTCACCATCTGGCCGCGAATCTCCACCGCAACCTCGGTATCAAGCGCGGTGTACTCCACTGGCACATAAGCCATCGCAATATTCTTCTTCAGAAACGGCGAAGGCGATCCGCTGGTAATCTCGCCAAGCCGCTTTCCTTCAACCGAAAACACCGTATACCCATCCCGCCCAATCCCGCGCTCGATCATCTCCAGCCCCACCAGCTTGCGGCCCGGCCCACCCGCGGCTTCTATCGCCACCAACGCGGCGCGCCCCACAAACTCCGGCTTCTCGAGCTTCGCATATCGCCCCAGCCCAGCCTCCAGCACGTTGATCGTGTCCGAAATCTCATGCCCATAGAGCGCCATCCCAGCCTCGAGCCGCAGCGTATTCCGTGCCCCCAGCCCACACGCCAGAATCCCGAACTCCGCGCCCGCCTCCAGCACCTCGCCCCATACCCGCGCACTCGTCGGCTCGTCCGACGGAATATAAATCTCAAACCCATCCTCGCCCGTATACCCCGTCCGAGCGATCATCACGTTATGCAGACCACACACCTGCCCCCACGTAAACCAGTAGTTCTTGATCGTGCTCAAATCCGTCGAGGTCAGCTTCTGCAGCGTCTCCGCGGCTCTCGGCCCCTGGATCGCAAGCTGCGTGTAGTAGTCGCTGAAGTCGTTCACATGCACGCCCGGCATATGCCCGATCGTCTTCCGCACCCACTCGACATCCTTCTCCCGCGTGCCGGCATTGATCACGATCAGGTAGTCGTTGTCGGAAAGCTTATGCACAATGACGTCATCCACAAATGTGCCATTCGGATACAGCATCGCCGAATAGTGCGCCTGTCCCACCGCCAGCTTCGAAGCATCGTTCATGCAAAGCTGCTGCACCGCCGCCAGCGATCCCGGCCCGCGCAGCTGAATGTCTCCCATGTGCGACACGTCGAACACGCCCACCGCCGTCCGCACCGCCATATGTTCAGCAATCAAACCGCAGCAATCCACCGGCATATCCCATCCGCCGAAGTCGACCATCTTGGACTTAGCCGCCCGGTGCACCGCGTTCAATGCCGTCTTACGAAGTGGTATTTGCAGTTCTGACAAGATAATCGTCTCCAATCGTTATCGTAGAGTGCGGACACCTCAAGGTCAACGCGGGGGATTGTCAGGATAATAAGACTGTGCCATCCTTCATTGACTCGTCACCATTTGGAGGCTTCGTTGCAATCTCTTCGTGTCCTTGCCATATTTGCTTCTCTCCTGTCCGTAACACCGTTCGTGCATGCTCAAAGCTCACCTGAGCCTATTCCGGGCGTTCGGATACCTAATGGCAGCATCCCATGGGCCCTTGATCTTTACGAAGGCAGACAACAGATCGTGCCGATCCATCACACGAGCGTCGAGGTCAACAATCACAAAGGGGCAAACGTCGCCGGCTCGCTCGCTGGAAGCGTCTTCTATAAGCCCAAGATGACGACAGAGGTAAACGGCGCACACGCCAGGGTTGCTCTTCATACAGATAAACCTGTCTTTTATGTCCACGTCATGGATGATCCCGGCGGCGACTCGTCCGCGTCTGCCGCCAACTGGGCCATCGTTCGCGCCAGCATCGATAAAGATCGCCGCATCCTTTCCCAGGTCAACTTCACGCAACTTACGGGAAACGCTAAGAGAAATGCCTTCCAGGTAGATGCGAGTATCGAAAAGCTTGATGACGGTTGGTTCAAGATCGTTCCCAAAGAGCCATTAGCTCCCGGCGAATATGCACTCCAGCCCGTGCCGAAGGCTGCGAACACCTTCTCCACTGTCGTCTTTGATTTCACCATCGACTCCAAAGCCCCAGACGCGTCGGACGCTCTCTCTGCACCCACGTCTTAACAAACGTAGGCAGACGTAATCGCAACTGCTGCTAATTCAGGGCATCATGCGCGTCTTCAAAGATTCAACCTGTTGCTTCAGAGCAGCATAGGCTGTATCGGTAGGCTGCCCCTGTGTCTGCCACACCACGTTCCCTTGATTATCAACGACCAAAAGATAAGCATCGTCCGGTTGACTGTAGTGCGTTATAGCCTTCCATCCGGCCTCATTGTTAGCAACCGGCACAACTCGAGGCTGCGCCCGCTCCGGCGTCGACGACTTGATCGACCGCAGCACAACCCCCCGGACAAATCCCGGCACTGCAGCCACCACCGGCAACTCGTAGTACGCCACGACAGGCGAGGTCCGATAGTCCGCCGCAATCCTTCGCGCCCAGCCCGTCACTTCCTCTCGGGAGCCGCGACTGAATCCGATGACCAGAATCCCAGCCGTCTTCCCCTGCAACGCCGCAGGTAGATTCACCGCCTGATTCGCAAACGAGGTGCCACGAACCTCCGGGATCCGCTCCGCCGAAGCACAAGGAACGATCATCAGTCCGGTTACCGCCAGCAGCGCCAACGACAGATTGCGGCTGATAGGACGCTTCGCTCTCCAACCCATAGACTCAGTCTAGAGTCACCCGCCTCTCAACCTCTTTTTGGCCCTCAAATCGATACGATCCGATGAAACTTCATCCACCAGCTTTATCGTGCAGCTTCTCAGTGCATTCCGCTCGGCAGCGACTTCGTAAGTCTTCCCGCATCTAGCACAAGTTCAGCCAGCGCCTCGTCGAAGTTGTGATCATGCGTCTTCTGCAGCGCCGCAGGAGCCACCGATTCGGTCAGCGCCCAAAGCACAAAGTGCGTCGCCCTGTCGTAGATCACTAGCCGGAACATCGGCAGCGGATCGGAGGCTCCATTTTGCTTGTTCGCGTTCTGTGGACCATTGGGTGCCGTCAATTGCAGCTCGAAGACCAGGTCTGCCTCACTCGGCGTGCTCACCAACTGATACCGGCCCCAGCTCGACATATCCGCATAAAACTGGTTATAAGCCCGATCCGGATCGCCACTGAACGGGTGAGGGAATAGCCCGCTATCGGCCCCCGCATTCGAGATAAACACCTTCTTCGCATTCACTAGCAAAGCCGGCACCGGAGCCGCATCCGGAGTCACAGGCTCCTGTCCGGACGCAAAAACCCCAAACGGAAACAGAACCAAAGCAACACAAAAACCCACAACCAACCGAATCCGGATCATCGTAGTGTCCTCTCCCTGCGAACCGAGAGTGCCGTGTCGCGAAAGCACAATCCGTCCACGCACTCCATCAGACGCACGACAAGTTACAAATGTTTCGCATAGCCAAGCAGCCTCGTCACGACCAACACGCCTAGACCGTCACCGACTCGCGATATTCACCAAACACCCTCCGCATCACATCTGCAATCTCCCCCACCGTCGCAAAGCTCTCTATAGCGTTAAGTATCTGCGGCATCAGATTGCTTCCACCCCGCGCCGCATCTTCCACCCGCCGCAGTGCCGCAGCATGCACTCCTGCATCCCGTCGCAGACGCATCGCACGAACCCGTTCCACCTGCCGTCCCTCCAGTGCCTCATCGATCCGCTGTATCGGCACCGCAACCTCCTGCTCACTCGCGAACTCATTCACCCCAACGACAATCGCTTCCTTCGCATCCACCGCCTGCTGATACCCATAAGCCGCATTTTGTATCTCCCGCTGCACATATCCTTGGTCGATCGCCCGCAGCATCCCATACTTCCCGCCCAGATCGAAACGCGCAATTGTAGCCAAATACTCCTCGGCCCGCCGCTCAATCTCATTGGTCAGCGACTCCACATAAAACGACCCCGCCAGCGGATCCACCGACTGCGCCACCCCACTCTCATGCGCCAGAATCTGCTGCGTCCGCAAAGCAATCCGCGCCGCATTCTCCGTCGGCAGCGACAACGCCTCATCGAACCCATTCGTATGCAGACTCTGCGTCCCACCCAGCACGGCCGCCAGCGCCTGCAGCGTCGTCCGTGCGATATTGTTCTCCGGCTGCTGCGCCGTCAGCGTCGATCCAGCCGTCTGCGTATGAAACCGCAGCATCCAGCTCCGCGGGTTCTTCGCGCCAAAGTGCTCCCGCATAATCCGCGCCCACATCCTCCGCGCCGCACGAAACTTCGCCACCTCTTCCAGCAGATTGTTATGCGAGTTGAAGAAAAAACTCAGCCGCGGCGCAAACGCATCCACCTCCAGCCCCGCGTCAATCGCGGCCTGCACATACGTCATGCCATCGGCCAGCGTAAACGCCACCTCCTGCACCGCCGTACATCCAGCCTCGCGCATGTGGTACCCCGAGATCGAGATCGTATTCCACTCCGGCACCTCGTCGGCCGCCCACGCAAAGATGTCCGTCACCAGCCGCATCGCATGCGTCACCGGATAGATATACGTCCCCCGCGCAATGTACTCCTTCAAAATATCGTTCTGAATCGTACCGTTCAGCCCTTTGACCTTCGCCCCCGTCCGCTTCGCCACCGCAACATACAGCGCAAGCAAAATCGATGCCGTCGCATTGATCGTCATCGACGTCGAGATCGTATCCAGCCGAATCCCATCGAACAGCCGCTGCATATCCTCGATCGAATCGATCGCGACCCCAACCTTCCCCACCTCCCCCAGCGCCAGCGGCGAGTCCGAGTCGTACCCAATCTGCGTCGGCAGATCGAACGCCACACTCAACCCCTTCGTCCCATGCGCCAGCAAAAACTTATACCGTTTATTCGACTCCTCCGCATCCCCCATCCCGGCATACTGCCGCATCGTCCACAGCCGTCCGCGATACATCGTCGGCTGAATCCCCCGCGTAAACGGATACTCCCCCGGCTCCCCCACCGCATAAGCCGCGTCGACGCCCGCAAGATCCTCCGCCCGATACACCAGCTCCACCGGAATCCCGGAGCTCGTCTCCGGCTGCTTCGAGTCCGCTTGTTTCAAGTTGTTTTTCTTCTCGTCAGACATGCCGAACAAGTGTACCCGTCCGCACACTGCTGCTGCAGTCAGCGCAGTTTCAAAGAGACTGTGATGACCGGGTGCCCTATCCTTCGCGCTCTTTGCGAAGAGTGGGAAGCGACATTGTTCGCATCACATCAACACCGAAGAAGCGTTAGCTCCGCTTACCCCTGCGGTTCGCCTTCACAAAGCTGCTCACGCAGAAGTACCCAAACACCACCGCCATCGCCACCGCCAGCAGCAGATGTCCATGCGCCTCATGGTTCCCCGCCGTCTCATGCAGCTCCCCGCGCATCTTCCACGCATTGCTCACCGCAAACGCCGCGAAGATCCCGAAGAAGACCCCGGTAAACTCCAGCCAGAGCTGACTCGAAGCCTTTGCAAACGGCCCCCACACCGCCTCGCCAAACCGCTTCCCGCCGCGCTTTAGCCCCTTGCCCGTCTCGACCACCTGAGCCGTCGTTCGCGCTGTCTTTCCCCCCAGCCGAGCGCCCGACACTTCCGCCTTACTCCGGGCAGCGTTCGCCGCAGAAGTCTCAGCCCCCGCAGCCGAAGCACTCGGAGCCTTCCCCGCGACAGAAGGATTCGGCGCCGTAGCCGCATCCACCGCCGTCACCAGCGTCTTAGCCGCCAGCCGAGCCCCAATCCCAAGCGTGCGACCGAACCGAACCGAATCCATACCCAAGAGTGTAGCCGTTCCTCATCACTCGGCGAAATCATTCCCACGATCACCGCATCCGCCACTTTCCCTAGAATTTCGACTCCCACAACGCATCGTTTTTCCCGGCATTGGAATCAGAGCAAACAGAGGAGCCCCATAATGAAGAGCACGCTCTGGATGATCGGCGGGTTCTGTGCCGCCGCCGCTGGCTTTCTGGTCCTGGGATGCCGCCGCACCCCAGCCGTAGAGCTTCTCGCTCACCGCTTAGAAGACGCCTGGGCCGACCATCACACTGTTGTTGAAACCACTTAGAGTCATCACCCGGTCCCTGAAGAAATGCCGTTGCGGCGGCCACCGCCATGGGCGTATTCTTTAACCAGAAGCCAGTGACGCCGACATACCCGCAATGCCGTTCCCGCCGGTCACCTTCGCTGGGAATACCCGATGCGTGGAGTAGTTCGAACGATAGGGCAGCCCGGAGGTGGCATTGAATCAGAAGGTCAAAAACCTGATACAGAAACTTGGCGAAGCGATCCACGAGTCCGTCTCGGAGTCGGAGGATATAGCAGGCGTCGTCAAAAACATCCGCGAACAGGGTTTTGATGTCCTCCTCATGCTTGAGGCCACCATCGGTCTCAACGAGGTTGAGGCAGAAGCCGACGAGGCCACTGAAGGCGCCGAAGAAGGCACCACGGGCCCATTCACCTCAAACGACGTATCCTTTCTGAAGTCCTTGCGCATCAGCCTCACTGAAGACGAGTCGACAGACGATACCGATTCCACCGACACCACCGAAGCCTAAGCACCGCAGTTGTACCGAAGGCTGACACACAGAAGACTTGACCACGAACGGCTGATCACAGAAGTCCAGGTAGCCCTCTCATGCGACCGTGGTCCACGGCTTCTGTCGTGTCTTGGCTTGGTCGGTCCAGCCGAAGTCATGCGACGTTAGTCATGGTGGAAGTAGAAGAGGTTCCCGTCCAGATCCATGACAGTGAACTGTCGCAATCCCCACGGCTTTTTTTCCAGAGGATCGACGATCTTCGCACCTGACGACTTCAACTCCTGGTATGTCGCATCGATATCGTTAGCGAACATCCAGTGCACCGCAGGGTCGAACGGCAGCTTCCTCTTCCGAAAGAAGATCGCCGCCTTACCGCGGGACACGGCTCCAATCCCTTTATCCGGTTCAAGCCATCCAATCTCAAAGCCCAGTACATCTCTGTAACGCTGTTGTGCGCGTTCAACATCAGCGACCGGCAACTCCGGCACTGGTGGGCCAATCGAGGTCATCTTCTCTTTGACGTCCATGGACTCCTCCTTTTGCTCTCCTTTATGCAACAAGACCGCCAACGCGTCAAATTTCAGACTCGCACAAAGTAGTCATGGGATCTGTAGATCTTTATGGCCAGAGGGGTAAGGATAAACTTGACCGCTATCTCTTCCTCATCCGCAACTCTGCCAGCTTCCATCCACGGTCCATAAGTCTGGCCATTCAAGCTTGAAGCTTGATCCCAAGGAATCTCCTCGTGCCGAACCAATCGTCACACCGAACAGAGAAGCCGCCTGAAGACAGATAGCAGGAGTTCGACCTGCTATCTGCCCCATTCTTTAGTGAAACTCATCCGCGCTCGGCCCATAGATCGCCGGCACCTTCGCATCATTCAGCCGCAGATAAACTGTAAGCTGTCCGCGATGATGTGCCAGGTGGCTCAGCGCGCCATTCGAAATCGTGACATACCTCGGCCCCTCAGAAAGCACCTGATCCCCCATCTTCAGCTTCCAGGTCTTCATCAGATGCTCTTCGGTCGTATTCTCCAGCGCCCTTCGCGAAGTTTTGAGTCCCTCCTCAAGCAGCGAAGCCAACTCCGTCCGCGTCTCCACCGCCTTTGTCTGAAAATTCCTTCCATTCCCATTCAAATCCAGCTCATCGTGATCGATCATCAGCGCCACCCAGCCAGGCATCGTCGCCACCAGCGCCGCCAGCTTTCCCAACTCCATCGACTTCTCATGCGGCTTCCACGAGTTCTGCCCCTCAGGCACCCGCTCAATCGCCTTTCTTGACGCCTCAGCTTCGCTCTCCAACTGCTCCAGAAAATATCTCCTGAACTCCATCGCACTTCCTCCTTGGAAAGCCTCGGGCTTTCACTTCGAAAGTTAGTCTCCTATATATGACATCTAGTGTCATATTAAAGAAATAACTTTATTTGAAAGGAAAGGAGGGCAGACAAATCCATGAAGTCCGATCGCCTCCTCTCCACCCTCATGCTCCTTCAGGCCCACGGCCGTCTCTCCACCCGCGAGGTAGCCGAGCGGCTCGAGATCTCCCAGCGCACCGCCCATCGCGATATGGAAGCCTTATGTACAGCGGGCATTCCCCTCATCGCCCATCGCGGCGCAACCGGCGGCTGGGAGCTGCAAAGAGGCTGGCGCACCAAGGTCCCCGGCCTCGACGACGCCGAACTCCAGGCCCTCCTCATGGCCCAGCCCAGCGCTCTCGGCGACCGCAAACTCACCGCCGCCGCCCAGCGCGCCTTCGACAAACTCATGGCCTCCATGCCCACCGCCATGCGCCTTCAGGCCCACTCCATTCAGGCTCGCCTGCACATCGACCCTACCGGCTGGAGACCCACCCCCGAAGACCTCTCCATGCTCCCCCTTGTGCAGGATGCCCTCGCCCGCGACTGCAAGCTCACCTTCCTCTACACCCGCGCCGACGGCGAATCCAGCTCCCGCACCGTCGATCCACTCGGCATCGTCTGCAAACAAACCGTCTGGTATCTCATCGCGCAATCCTCGGCGGGCACTCGCACCTACCGCATCTCTCGTATGCGCGAGGTCGTAGTCCTCGCACTCCCATTCCTCAGACCGTCCGGCTTCGATCTCGCCGCCTACTGGAAACAAAGCACCGCAGCACTCAAAGACCGCCAACAGACCGTCGCCACGATCCTCGCACTCTCAGACGAAGGCGTCGCCTCCATCGAGCGTTGGTGTCCTATGGTTCCCGCACTCAACCATCGCGCATCACGCACCCTGCCTAAGGGCTGGCATCTCTTTCACGTCGAGTTTGAAAGCTACCAGCAAGCCCGCTTCGTCATTCTGGGCCTCGGCTCTCGCGCTGCAGCTATTGCACCGCCCAATCTCCGCAAAGAGATCAAAGCAGAACTCCGCCGCATGATTCACTTCACATAGCAAAGCCGCAAACCGCGCTTACCCCTTCGCATCCTTGAACTCTGCCAGATGCAGTCGGACCGCCATCGTTGCTGCCTATATTGTTGTTGCCGTCGCCGGTGTCTGTGCCATCGCTGTCGCTGTCGCTGTTGCCGTCGCCGTTGCCGTCACCTTTCCTATCAGCCCCATGAAAAGCCACGTCATCCTGAGCGAAGTTGCTCACGGCACTTTGTGAGCAACGCAGTCGAAGGATCCCCGTATTTGTCTTTGCTGTTGCTGTTGCTGTTGCATTTGCCTTTTTGCCCGTGAAAACCCATGTCAACCCCCAACCACTACAAAACCCGCTCCAGCCGCGGCTTTTCGCGTGGCGTATTCCCCAGCTCAAACCAGTACAATTAAAGAAGAGGCAAAACCCAATCAGGCAGGAGGCAAAGGCAACTGCAACAAAATAAATATTTTGCGCACAAGCCTCCTACAATCAACAGCTTGCAGCCATACCCTCACCGTAAACCTATGCAAGCATTAGACTTACTCCCAAAATACCCAACTACCAGGGGGGAGGGGGTCATACACGGCAAGCAAGGAGCCAGGAGTCAGAAGGGAACATCGTTGACCCCCATCTAGGAACGCGATACACTCATTAAGTTTGGCGCTGCAGCCCGTCTGTCTTCATCTCAAGATGATCTCGAGGGTTGCAGGGACGACAGGCTTAGGCCCGGCGGTCACTGGAAACCCGAGACTGCGATGGCTTGACCGGTTGGCTTACTGTAGTGCTCCTGTATGCGCCCATGCAGCACAATCTATTTTCTGAAGAAAGCGGTCAGCATCACGCGACTCGCTTGAGGTTCTAGTCATGTACGCAGTCATCCGCACCGGCGGCAAACAGTATCTGGTCTCCCCTGGCGAGAAGTTGAAGATTGAAACCACCGCCCACGAGAACGGCAACATCGAGTTCTCCGACATCCTTGCCGTCAGTGGCGAAGCTGGCAAGTTCGAGTCCGACCTCACCGGCGCCAAGGTGCTTGCCTCCGTCGTCGGCGAAGGCCGCGGCGAAAAGATCCTCGTCTTCAAGCTCAAGCGCAAGAAGCAGTACAAGAAGATGCAGGGCCACCGCCAGAACTTCGTCGAGGTCAAGATCAATGAGATCCTCGTCAACGGCAAGAGCTTCAAGGAAGAAGCAGCAAAGTAAAGCTTCCCGGCAAATTTTAATAAGCGCCAGAGCCCAGAGGGCAGCGCGAAAGAGGCAATCGAATGGCACATAAAAAAGGATTAGGTTCTTCCAAAAACGGCCGCGACTCAAACGCCCAGCGGCTCGGAGTCAAAGTATTCGGCGGCCAGACCATCCTCGGCGGCGGCATCATTGTCCGTCAGCGTGGCACCCCGCTCAAGCCCGGCGCCAACGTCGGTCGCGGCAAAGACGACACCCTCTTCGCCAAGGTCAACGGCATAGTCCGCTTCCAGGACAAGGGACAGCAGGGTCGCTTCGTCAACGTCGACCCAGCCGAGCTTACCTCCGTTCCTGTCTAGTCGCCACAAGTCACCAGCTACTGGCCACAAGTCACCAGCAAGTCACCACAATCTGCACCTGAGAACCCTGCCCAAGTGCAGGGTTTTCTATTTCAGAAACTGTCCTGCCGGACGGGCTCCCTGCGCGGGCGGCGGTCACTTCGTGACGTGTATACCCCTTTGGTTGGCGCTCCCGATGGTCGCAAACGAAGTTGATTCCGACCAACGGGAGGATCACGCGAAGCTTCAAAAAGGCGTGTGAACGCCCGCCACCAGAACAGGCTTGCCCTTCTCATTAAACCCGATCCGCCCCATCGGCGTCTCATGGTCATGCGTAAACAGCACCAGCCACTTCTCCGGAATCGCCCGCGAGTAGAACCGCTTCCGCTGCGCAATTGTCTCCACCGGGTCCAGGTCATACCCCATCACCCACGTCGGATCCAGGTGCGCGCTGGTCGGAATTAAATCCGAGATATAGCAGGCTTGTTGTCCCTTCGACTCCACGTGAACCGCCATCAACTGCGCCGTATGACCGGGAAAAACCTCCACGCTCACGCCCGGACAGATCTCCGGATTCACCCTGATTCCAGCCTCGTCCAGCAGCGTCATCTGTCCCGACTCCACCAGCGGATCATAGTTCGGTGAGAGATAACTGACCCGATCCCGATCCAGCTGCAGATGTCCATGTTCCACCTCGCCACGATGCGCAAAGTACCGCGCATTCGGGAACGTCGGAGTCACCGAGCCATCCGGATGCAGCGTAGTATTCCACCCGCAGTGGTCGAAGTGGAGGTGAGTGTTCACCACCACATCCACCTCCTCAACCCTCACCCCAGCCGCGGCAAGAGACTGCGGCAGAAGCTCCTGGTTGCACTGGATCTCCCGCATCTTCGCCGGCTGCTTATTGCCGACTCCGGTCTCAATCACCACCGTATGCTTACCAGTCCGCACCACCACTGTATTCAGCCCCAGCAGAATACGGTTCTGCTCATCCGCCGGGGCCCGCTTCTCCCACAACGGCTTCGGCACCACACCGAACATGGCGCCGCCATCGAGCTTATAGGTCCCATCCGTGCATACGATGAGCTCGAACTCCCCAACCTCAGTCCGCGCCCGAACCAGCTCCTCAGCCGCATCGCGCAGCCCAATCCCGTCACCAACGCCCATAGATCCCTCACCCACATCCTACTGTGAGGGAGACAGGCAAAGGGTAAGAGTTAGACCCGCGAAGCCGCCAGCAGCTCGACGCTGGCCGCAACGTGCTCCCCAGGAGCACCCGCAACCATCCCCGCTGTCTCGGCCGCAGTCACCAGCGCCCCCGTCGTAGGAGCACGCTTGCTCTGGAAGCACTGCCGGCAGAGCACCGGTCGCCCCTGTGTCGGCTTGAACGGCACCGTGGTCTCCACCCCGCACTCCGAGCATTCCGTACGCGTCTCCGTGCGCGACAGACCCGCCGCCGCCGGCCCCGCCCCTGCCTTCAGTCCCACCCCGGACCGTTTGGACTTGCAAGGCTTACACCGCTTCGGGTCATTCTTGAATTGTTTGTCGAAGAAAAAGAGTTGTTCCCCGGCGGTGAAGATGAACTCGCCACCGCAATCTGCGCAGGTTAATAGCCGATCCAGAAATTCCATGCCGCTTCTCCCGTCCTACGGAAAGGAAGAACACCCGAGGGGCCTGATCGTGGCAACACCGCAAGGGGTTTACCTTTACTGATGACCATTACGCTTTGGATTTTGAAGGGGGCCCGAAACTGCGAGTTCGTGGAATTTGCTACGATTTGCCGGTCAATGCGAACCCAGGAAACAGGTTCTATCTGCCGGGGCTAGTCGATGGCGGGAGTCCACCTCTAGCGGTTCAAATGGCCGCCTCTTCAAACTCTCTGATCGAGGAAGAGGCGGCACATCCTGGTTGTGGAGCTGACTAATCCTGCTCCTTACGGACCTTCTTGCGATTGCGCTTACGTGCAAGCGCTTCTTTCACACGCTTCTTCTCACCTGGTTTCAGATAAAAAGAGTGACGCTTGACTTCCTTGATAATGTCTTCTGTCTGCACCTTGCGCTTAAAGCGCCGCAGGGCATTCTCAAGGGGTTCGCCTTCTTGTACTCGAACCTCTGCCAAGAAAAATACACCTCCAACCACTCCCAATGGGGATACATCAAGAATACGCCGTTTCGTCAAGAAAATCACATAAATCGTTGGTAATTCGAGGCCGGATACCACTCTGAAATCTTTTGCATTCCAAAGGTAGAATTTGTTACATGATTCGCACTTATCAGGCACACACACCGGAAATTCCTGCCAGCTGCTATGTCGACCAGTCGGCTCAAGTCATCGGTGACGTTACCCTCGGCGAACAAGCCAGTATCTGGATGAACGCAGTCGTCCGTGGCGACGTAAATTCGATCCGCATCGGCGCGAAAAGCAACGTGCAGGACTGCGCCGTCCTTCACGGCATGCGCTATCTCTATCCGGTAATCGTAGGCGAACTGGTGACCATCGGACACAATGCCACCGTGCACGGATGCGTCTTGGAAGACATGGTTCTAGTTGGCATCGGCGCGACCATCCTCAACAACGCAAAGATCGGCGAGGGATCGATCATCGCCGCAGGTGCCGTGATCCCAGAGCAAACAGTGGTTCCACCCAACTCACTCGTTGCAGGTGTTCCCGGCAAGGTGCGGCGAACACTCGGCGATATGGACCGCGAGCTAATCCTCAAGTACGCGCAGAACTACCTCGACTACACCGCGATCTACCTGGCAGAAGCCTCCGGAACGTAACTAGCGGCTCCATCTTCGCTACACTGAGAGAGATGGCTACTTTGAAGGCAGTACGCGGGACTCGGGACTTGTTGCCTCCCGAGACGGCGCTTTGGAACTATGTGGAGGCTACGGCGAGAGCCGTCTTTGCACGCTACGGATTTGGGGAGATTCGCACCCCGATCTTCGAGGATACTGCGCTGTTCGCGCGCGGGGTAGGCGAGGAGACCGACATCGTCTCCAAAGAGATGTACACCTGGGAGGATCGCACGCGAGCCGACAGCGACAGCGCGCAGAGCCTGACGCTCCGACCCGAAAACACCGCCGGCGTAGTACGTGCCTACATCGAGCACAAGCTCGCAGACACAGGCATGCTGCAGAAGCTCTTCTACATTGGCCCCCAGTTCCGGCGCGAGCGCCCACAGCGCGGACGCTATCGGCAGTTCTGGCAGATCGGCGCAGAGGTCCTCGGACCAGCATGGTCAGGCGCTGACAGCGCACTGCGCGACGCAGAAGTTCTCGAGATGCTCTCGACCTTCCTGAACGAGCTCGGCGTAAAGGGCTGGAAGCTCGAAGTCAACTCGGTGGGTTCCTCGACCGACCGGCCCAGGTACATCGCGGCTCTGCGAAAGGCGTTGGCTCCCGTGAAGGATCGAATGAGCGCGGACAATCAGCGCAGAGCCGAGACCAATCCGCTGCGCGTGCTCGACTCGAAGGATGCTGGCGATCAGGAGATCATCAACAGCCTCCCGAAGATCGCGGACTTCCTCGATGACGCCAGCAAGGAGCACTTCGCCCAAGTGCTTGCCGCACTCGATGCCTGCGGCGTTGCCTATACCATCAACCCGCGCCTGGTTCGCGGCCTGGACTACTACACCCGAACCACCTTCGAGTTCACCGTCCCTGATGGAAGTGGACTCGGGACACAGAACGCTCTGTTAGGAGGCGGTCGCTACGATGGACTCTCCGAGATGCTCGGCGGACCAAAGGCCCCTGGAATAGGCTTCGCCATCGGAGAAGACCGGCTGATCCTAACGTTGCAGGCCCAGGAATCGGCTGCTGTTGCGCAGAAGCTCGATGCGTTTCTCGCTCCAATGGGAGTCGCGCAGAACGCCGCCGCACTCGCGCTGGCGCAGGAGCTTCGTCGATCTGGACTCGCCGTTGAGGTGGGAGACGGAACCTTTCGATTGAAGAAGTCCTTCGAAGCCGCCGACAAGCTCGCACGGCGGATGGTGATTGTCGGCGAAGACGAGGTTTCCTCGGGTATCCTGACGGTCAAAGACTTCAGCGCCGGCGAACAGACAAAGGTTCCTAGAGCAGATTTGGCCGAAGTGTTGCGAGGATAGGTCATGCACGGATTGGCAGCAGATGCAGATCTCAGCTTTCTAAAGGGAAAGTTGCTGACCCAGATCTGTTTCGGAGAATTTCAGGTTCAACTTCATTTTCATGAAGAGAGTACTTATATCTCCGTCGAGTCGTCCTTCGAGTTCGAGCAGGCTGACGGAGTCTTTGAAAAATATGTCGTTGGTCCTGAGTCCGGTGAACGGAACATTCATCAATTCGCCAATCAGTTGACTAAATTTATTGGTGGCACTGTAGAGCATGTCGAATGGGTTGTAGATGGAACCCTGACACTCACTTTCCCGACGCACGGAAAGTTGAGGGTCCTGGACGACAACCCGCGATTTGAGGCTTATCAGATCGGCCATGGCAAAGACTTCTTCGTTATTTAGATCGCAAGAACTCCGTACAATAGGAACATCGTGACACTCGACTTTTTAGGCACTCTGCAGCGCACACTTATGTGCGGTGAACTTCGTATCGAACAGGACGGTCATGAGATCGTCCTCATGGGGTGGGTCAACCGCCGCCGCGACCACGGCAACCTCATCTTTCTCGACGTACGTGACCGCAGCGGTATCACCCAGGTCGTGCTCGATAAAGAGGTCTCCACCGAGGCGCACGCCAAGGCCGAGGCTGCGCGATCCGAGTACGTGGTCGCGGTCAAGGGCAAGGTTCGCCGGCGCGGTGCAGGGCTCAAGAATCCCAACATGCCGACCGGCGCGATCGAGGTCGTCGCCAGCGAACTGCTGCTGCTCAACGAGGCCAAAACTCCTCCGTTCTCGCCCGCCGAAGATGCGATTGCGAACGAAGAGGTCCGGTTGAAGTATCGCTATCTCGACCTGCGGCGGCCACAGATGCAGCACAACTTCGAGCTGCGCAGCAAAGTCGCAATGGCGATCCGCAACTACCTAGTCGACCAGGGCTTTCTCGAAATTGAGACGCCCTTCATGACACGATCGACTCCCGAAGGCGCACGCGACTACCTCGTCCCCAGCCGCGTGCATGCGGGAAGCTTCTACGCATTGCCGCAGTCGCCGCAGATCTTCAAGCAGATTCTGATGATCTCCGGCTTCGACAAGTACTTCCAGATCGCGCGCTGCTTCCGCGATGAAGATCTTCGCGCCGACCGCCAGCCCGAGTTCACCCAGATCGACCTCGAGATGAGCTTCCCCCAGCAGGAGAAGGTCTTTCGCGTAGTCGAAGGATTTCTCACCGCCGCGTTCAAGACAGCTTCCATCTCTCTGACGACACCTTTTGTGCAGATGACCTACGACGACGCGATTCGCAACTACGGCATCGACAAGCCGGACATGCGACTGCCCGCGATGGTTTCTCTGACCGACGTGCTGACGCCAGAGCTGCGCGATTCGCTGAAGATCGAGAAGGACCTGCCGGTACTTGGATTCGTGATTCCCAAGGCGGGCACGCTCAGTGGAACGCAGAAGCGCGCGCTGGTGGAGGAGATCCGCGCAACCTTCGGCGACAGTGGTCTCGACTTTCTCGACGTGGCGCGGCTGAAGACCAACGAGGCCTTCGCTTCGCTGGCTGCGTCCATCGAAGCGAAGCTCTCAGACGAACAGACTCGCTTTGAAGCAGCCACGAAGCAGGTGGACGCTGCCGATCTGGTCATCGTAATCACCCCCAAACTCGGCACGCCCGCAAAGTGGAACCACGATCCGCAGTGGATCTACAAGCGCGTAGGCGCATTGCGCCTGCAGCTTGCGGCCAAATTCGCCGACAAACACAAGCTCTTCGAAAAGACCGGCACCGAAGCTGACTACAAATTTCTCTGGGTCACCGACTTCCCCATGTACGAGTGGGATGAGGAGACCAAAGTATGGAACGCCGCACATCATCCCTTCACCTCACCCCATGAAGAGGACATCAAAGCCGGCCGCCTCACCAACGATAAGGGCGCAGTGCGAGCCCTCGCCTACGACATCGTTCTGAACGGCACCGAACTTGGCTCAGGCTCGATCCGTATTCACCGCCAGGATGTGCAGGCCGAGATCTTCCGCTCGCTCGGCATGTCGGACGCCGAGGCGAAGCAGCGCTTTGGCTTCTTCCTCGATGCACTCGAGTACGGCACCCCCCCGCATGGCGGCATCGCGCTTGGCCTCGACCGCATCGTGATGATCCTCGCAGGCGCAACCAGCCTGCGCGAGGTCATTGCCTTCCCCAAGACGGCCAAGGCGATCGACCTGATGGTGGACGCGCCCACGCCGGTCAGCGATCAGCAGATGCGCGAACTGCACCTGAAGACGGTGACTAGAACTTAGAGCAACCTCCTCGTCGAGTAGAGTGGCGATAAGTCACGAAAGCCGCTGTCTCAGATTCGAGACAGCGCACACCCGCGTTCGCCCGAGACCCCAGCCACCAAAACATCCCTTCCCGAAGCCTCCGGCCCACCCACATTCCAAAGTCAATCTCTGCATGGTAGACTCGCGTTTCCCTGTAACACGTGGGTCGCTTTGTGCATCTGACTGACGTGGTACGAAGCTCAGCCGCCTAACGCAGAACTCGGAGTCCGTAAGATTATGAGAGATACCCTTGGTGTTCTACTCGCTGGTGGTGCAGGCGAACGGCTCTTTCCCCTCACCCGCGATCGCGCAAAGCCTGCTGTCCCCTTCGCCGGCCAGTACCGCATCATCGACATCACCCTCTCCAACTGCATCAACTCCGACCTCCGCCACGTCTATATCCTCACCCAGTACAAGGCGCTCTCCCTCAACCGCCACATCCGCGAGGGCTGGGGCACCGTCGTAGCCAACGAGCTAGGCGAGTTCATCGAGATTCTCCCTCCCATGCAGCGCGTCTCCAAGTCCTGGTACCAGGGCACCGCCGACGCCGTCTACCAGAACATCTACTCCATCGGCTCCGAAGAGCCCAAATACGTCCTCATCCTCTCCGGCGACCACATCTACAAGATGAACTACGCCCTTATGATGCAGCAGCACGCCGACTCAGGCGCCGACGTCACCATCGCAACCCTTCCCATCAAGCCGGAAGAGGTATCTTCCTTCGGCGTCGTCGAAGTCGCGCGCAACGGAGAGGTCACCGGCTTTGAAGAGAAGCCAAAAGAAACCAAGCTTCGCTCGCCCTTTAACCCCGACATGGTCGACGCCTCCATGGGCATCTACATCTTCAACACCGACATCCTTCTCCCCGAACTCATCAGAGACGCCGAAGACCCAGACTCCAAGCACGACTTCGGCCACAACATCCTGCCCAACATCCTCGGCCGCGTCAAAATGCACGCCTACAACTTCGTCGACGAGAACAAGCAGAAGGCCCTCTACTGGCGCGACGTCGGTACCCTCGAGGCCTACTACGAGGCCAACATGGACGTCGCCGGCGTCACCCCTACCTTCAACCTCTACGACAAGTCCTGGCCCATGCGCACCCGGCCCTACCAGTACCCGCCCGCCAAGTTCGTCTTCGGCGAGCCTGGCCGCACCGGCATGGCCATCAACTCCATCGTCGCTGCCGGCTCCATCGTCTCGGGCGCAGTTGTCCGCAACTCCGTCGTCTCGCAAGACGTTCGCGTCAACTCCTACGCCGACGTCGACTCCTCAATCGTCTTCTCCCACGTCAACATCGGCCGCCACTGCCGCATTCGCCACGCCATCATCGACCGCGACGTCCACATCCCCGACGGCACCGTCATTGGCTACGACCCCAACGAGGACAAGAAAAACTACTTCGTCTCCCAGAGCGGCCTTACCGTCGTCACTCGCGATTATTCCGTCTACGAAAACCCAGTCTCCCCGGAGTTCCTCAACCGCGACGTCCCAGGCAAGCCCGTAAACGTAGGCCTAGCAGAATAAGAGGCAGTCTCATTCCCGACCAACGGGAGGACAACCTACGCCAATCAATCAAGACAAGGTATACAAGTCACGAAGTGACCGCCCCACGCGAAGTGGGCCCGTCCGGCAGGACAGGTGGCTGCTATTTGGCGCACTCAAAGAAGCAAAAAACAGGCCGCCCAATAAGGCGACCCGCTTCTCTTACGCTCAACTTAGCGACAACCTACTGCTTGCCAATCCGATACACCACGCCGCCGGAGACCGAAAAGAACTCCCGCGTCTCGGTCCCGAAGTGCTCCAGGATCAGATCCGGCGAAATCCGGATCGCCCAGTTCTTCGAGCGATTGAAGTCGATGCTCGCTCCCAGCGCCGCAATCGGCTTCGTACGGTTGGAGTAGAGGCCCGTAGCCGCGTACGCCTCGGCCTTCGACACCACCAGATCCTTAAAGCTGTAGTCAAAGGTTCCGTGAGACACGCCGCCGTAGCCATGGAAGTTCAACGCGGCATAATGGTTCCTGTACTTGGTGCGATACTGCGCGCCTGCCATGATCGTATTCAGGTAAACCAGTGGCCGGTTGTTGATGCCGGTACCGCCCGTCGTACTCGTCGGCCGGGTAATTCCCGAGTTCGCGAACACAGGTGTCGTTCCCGCATCGATCCGGTAGTCAACCCCTACTCCGATAGCCCGCGTAAACCAGTGATCTCCCGGCAGCCAGTACGTGCCCAGCACCTCGCCGCCGCCCAGGTTCATACGGTTGGGCAAAGACTGCCCAGCCTGGAAGTTCATAAAGTTCAGGCCGCCGTAGATCTCATACTTGTTGTCGTAGGTCGCCGGCGCCGCAAGAGCGATCTTCGTATTCGTGATCGGCACCGTGTTCTGCGTCGGCTGTGTCGCCGAAGACGAAGTAGCCTGCGCCCGGCTCTGCGTCCCGCCCGTCATCAGTAAACCCGCCGCCAACACTCCAAAGAAGGCGCGTTGCCCTGTCCTCCGCGCCCCGGTCAACTTCCATGCACCACTCGTCTTCAATCGCAACATCCGTCTCCGCATCTCTTCCAGCATCTGCAACTGCACTTCTTTCAGTTTTCTTCGTGCACTTACCCTGTGTACACATACCAAGATATAACGTTCAGCCAACATCTGCTTCGGCCGCTGCGGCGTATCTATCCATAGCGCGCACCTGTGCGACAATAGTGGGTGGCAGTCGGTGCATGTGCCAGGCTGCAGGGAGAAACAGTATGGGCGAACTATTTACACCAACACATCTCATCGTTATCGCCGTAGTTGTCCTGGTCCTCTTCGGTGGCAAGAAGCTGCCTGAGCTCGGCAAAGGCCTCGGCGAAGGTCTCCGCGGCTTCAAGGACGGGATGAAGGGCGTCAACGACGAGGTCAACAAGCCGACCGAGACAACCCACGCCGTCACTCCCAAGCCTGAAGAATCGGTCAAATAACGCAACCTCCTCCCGCGATACAACTCCTCTTGCTAAAAGCTAAGTCCTGTGTCCTGCCGGACGAGCGTCCTGCGCGGACGGCGGTCACTTCGTGACTTGTATACCGGTCTTGGCGGAATGAGCGGCACAGGTCCTCCCGTTGGTCGGCGTAGAATTCAGCTTGCGACCAACGGAAGCGCCAAGCGAAGCGGTAAACAAGTCACGAAGTGACCGTTGCCCGCGCAGGGCGCCCGTCCGGCAGGACAAAACGAGGGAACCATCCGAATGAAGATCAAATCCCCCTACCTCATCAAGCCAAACGCGCACATCCGGCTCACCAAAAAATCCACCTTAGACACCGGCAACTACAAGTCCGAGGAAGCCGCTGCAGCCGTCCTGGTCAAGCACCGCACCCAGCTCGCCGCCCTGCAGGACGTCTTCTACGCCAGCCAGACCAAAGCCCTCCTCATCGTCCTGCAAGGCATGGACACCGCCGGCAAAGACGGCACCATCAACCACATCTTCTCCGGCATCAATCCCCAAGGCTGCGACGTCGCCTCCTTCAAAGTCCCCACCCCGCTTGAAGCCCGTCACGACTTTCTATGGCGAGTCCACGCCCAGGTTCCGCCGCGCGGCATGATCGGCATCTTCAATCGCTCCCACTACGAAGACGTCCTCTCCCCACGGGTTCACAAGCTCATCTCCGAAAAGACCGTTCGTCGCCGCCTCGACAACATCAACACCTTCGAGAGCATGCTCGTCGACAGTGACGTCCTCATCCTCAAGTTTTATCTCCACATCTCACGAGACGAGCAGACCGCGCGCCTCCAATCCCGCATCGACGCCTCAAAAAAGCGGTGGAAGCTCTCCGAGGCCGACCTCCACGAACGCAAGTTCTGGCCCCAGTACATCGACGCCTACGACCACATCCTCTCCACCACCAGCCCCAAACACGCCCCCTGGTTCGTCATCCCCGCCGATAACAAGTGGTATCGCAACATCGCCATCTCTACCATCCTCGTAGACGTCATGCAAAGCCTGAAACTCAAATTCCCTGAGCCCACCATAGACGCCTCCACCATCAAGCTCTAACCGCTGTCGCTGTCGCGGCTTTCATTGCTGTTGTTGCTGTTGCTGGTGTTATTGCTGTTGTCTGTCCTCTTGTTTGTCATCCCGTAGGGATCTGCTGTTCGTTTTTGCAGTTGCAGTTGCCGCTGCACTTTCTGTTGTTCTTGCTGTTGCCGATGTTCTTGCTGTTGCCGATGTTCTTGCTGTTACCGATGTTCTTGCTGTTACCGATGTTCTTGCTGTTACCGTTGCACTTGCTGTTGCTTCTGAGGTAGAGCAGGGCTTCAGGCCTGCGTCTAATCCCGCCGCGAAGCGGCCTCCTCTCTGCCGAAGGCCGGAGCGAAGCCCGAAGGGGCGAAGCGACAAAATATTGCCTTTGCCGTTGCTTGTTCTTATCTCCCTATCAGCCTAATTAACCCCACCCAGCTAAATCTACTAAACCGTAACCATCACCACCGCCGCCGCCGCCACAGCCATCCCCCAAGCCTGCCTCCGCGTGGGCCGCTCCCTCAACGTCCAAGCCGCCAGCAAAATCGTCGAAGCCGGATAAAGCGAAGCCAACACCGCCGCCACATCCAGCCGTCCCGCCCGCGTCGCCGCAACATAAAACAGATTCCCCGAAGTATCCAGCAGCGCCGTAGCCATCGCCCACAACACCACCGGCCGCGTCACCCGCACCTGCCCCTCGCCTTTCTTCGACCGAAGCGACATCCCCGCCAGCATCAGCGCACAAACCCCAATACTCCCCATCCTGGAGGTAGCCAGCGGCCAGATCACACCCGTCTTCGCCGCCGCCACCTTCAGCGCCGTGAAGTAAATCCCAAACCCCACGCCGCCGATCACCGCCAGCCAGAAGGTACTCCGGTCTGCCGGCTTCGCCTCAGCATTCTCCCCCGCAGCAATCAGCCAGATCGAAACCCCAGCCACCAGAAATCCAGCCAGCTGCAACATCCCCGGCGACCCCTCCCACGCCGCAGAAAACGCCGCCGGAATCGTCGCCGCCAGCAACCCGCTCAACGCCGCCGAAGCCCCCATCGCCCCGCGCGACAGCGCAATGTAAAAGCAAGCCAACGCAACCCCAGCAGTCACGCCTGCCACCACTCCCCACAGCAGCGCAGCTCCATGCGGAAACGCATCTCCCCGCGCCCACGCCGCCAGCACCAGCAAGCTGATGCTCGCGCAGTGACTCAGCAAAATCACCCGCAACGCCGCACCCATCGAGCCGCCGGCCCGCTTCACGCCCATGCCGCCCGCAAAATCCCCACCACCCCACAGCACTGCGGCAGCCAGCGCCAGCAGCGCATTTCCATGCACCATCATCTCCATCAGATTCCGATCAGGCCACGCGTCTTACTTGACCGACACAATCCCCGCAGGCCGCGAGTCGCCCGCCGTCGGGTAGTAGCCCTTCTTCGCGATCACCGTCAGGTTCGGCCGCATCACCTTCACCTCAAGCGTCCGGTACTTGCCATCGATAAACGGCTCATGCGTGTAGTAGCCGACCGTGTATTGCGTCCGCACCTCTTCCGCGATCTTCGCAAAGCTCGTCTCGATACCCTTCTGCCGGAACTCGCCATCAAAGTTTCCGCCCGTAGCATTCGCATACGCCGGCAGAATATTATCCCGCATCGTCAACGGCAGATGGATCCGATCCAGGAATCCAATCACCGGCAGCGACGAATCGCCAACCAGCGTTCCATACACCGCAATCTTGTTCGTGTTCAGATACTTCACCACCTGCGAAAACTTCGCCGTGCTTCCATACTCCCGTCCATCGCTGATTACATAAATAATCCGCCGCCGACCGGTCTTGGTCTTCGACAACGCCGTCGCCGCCGCCAGAATCGCATCGTTCAGCGTATGTACATCCCGCGGAACGTTCTGAATTCCCAGGATGCTCGTTCCATGAGTTGCATTCGTGTTCGGATCGGTATGGCTATCCTGCCCGCCGTTGATGCTGATGTTCTGCCCCAGCGGCCCCGTCGTGTCGTAGTAGATCGGCTCGCGCCCCGTCACCTTCGACCGCTCCAGCACCGCCTCCAGACGCGCACTCTGCGCCCCGGTAAAGTCCGTCTGCATCTTCGGCCCGTTGTTATACGTAAACACCGAGACCTCGTCATACGGCGTAAACGCCCCCTGCAGCGCAGACAGCGAGTTATTCACCTTCGCCATATTGTCGTAGGTCATACTCTGGTCGATCACCAGTGCTACCGACAGAGGAAACGGATCGACCGTAAACAGATCCAGCTTCTGCCGCAGGTTGTTCTCATACACCCGCACATCCCGCCACGTCAGCCCCGGCACCAGCCGCTGCTTGTTGTCCTTCACCGTAAACGGCACTTCCACAAAGTTGGTCTGCACCCGCAGCGTAAACTCCCCCGGCCCCTGCCCCGCAGCAGGAATCTCAGGCGGCGGTCCATC
This sequence comes from Tunturiibacter empetritectus, assembly GCF_013410875.1. GTDB lineage: Bacteria > Acidobacteriota > Terriglobia > Terriglobales > Acidobacteriaceae > Edaphobacter > Edaphobacter empetritectus. The sequence goes on from NZ_JACCCU010000001.1 coordinate 311,511, forward strand.
ATCCTGCTTCTGCGCTGCGGTCTCCGGCAGCCTGCTAGGCACACCGCCATCCTGCGTGGGAGCCGAGTTATCTCCAGCCGACTCTGGCGTCGTCCCAGCACCGGGCGTCACCGGCCCAACCGGCAGCCCCTGCGGCCTCGGAGCATCCGGAATCGCCTGTGGCTTCGGCCCATCAGGAATCGCCTGTGAGATCGGCTGTTGCTGTGCTGCATCCTGCTGCGCCTGCGTCAGTGCCGGCTGTCCAGCCATCATGCACGCCAAAGCTCCCGCCAATATACCGTTCCTAACCAAGCGAAAATCCCCCATCTCTTCCAGCCGGGCCTTCATAACCCAAAGCTTCACGAACTAACAGACTATCAGCGCAACATCCCCGCCGCCATCCCCATCCCGCAGGACCCCAGTCGCACCGCCATGCCTTTGGACGCCTCATCCCCTCACAACGTTGCGCCCAGGTCGCCATCCCTCCCCAAACGCCTAAAGAAGCATCATCTTGACTGAAGCGATTGCTTTGACCGAACTGATTGCTTGTCAAAACGACCACGAACAAAGCTGGTCATTCTGAGCGCAGCGAAGAACCCCCGCATTTTTTTTTGGCAGTTGCTTGTTCTCAGCCGTCGCCGTTCCTAAAATCACTACAAATCCGTATCATCCGTGCCAATCCGCGGTCAGCTTCTGCACATTTTCCTCAAACTCACCCCAACTTCGTCGTCTAATACGGTATGCGCCCCCTCAGCCTCGCCGCCGTCGCCCTCGCTCTCAGTCTCACCCCCGCCCTCCACGCGCAGGAGGCACCCTCCCCCGGCGGCCCACCCCCCGCCAGCGACGCCGCCGCCCAGCCCGTCGACATCGGCGACACCCAGACCCTTAAAGTCAACGTCAACCTCGTCAACGTCTACTTCTCCGTCCGCGACAAGAGCGGCTTCATCACCAACCTCCACAAAGACGACTGCAGCATCTACGAGGACAAGGGCCTCCAGAAGACCAAGAACTTCACCCAGGAAAAAAACCTCCCCCTCACCATCGGCATCCTGCTCGATACCAGCGGCAGCCAGAAGAACGTACTCCCCCTCGAACAGCAGTCCGGAGCCGAGTTCCTCAAAGATGTCCTCACCCCCAAGGACGAAGCCTTCCTCATCTCCTTCGACATTAACGTCAACCTCCTCTCCGACTACACCAACAGTCCCCGCGAGATCAAACACTCGATCGACTCCGCCGAGATCAACACTGGCGCCGGCACCGGCTCGGTTACAGGCAACGGCACCGCCCGCGGAACGTTGCTCTTCGATGCGGTCTACCTAGCCGCCCACGACAAGCTCCGCCAGGAGGCCGGCCGCAAGATCCTCGTCCTCCTCACCGACGGAGGCGACCAGGGCTCGCAGGAGACTCTAAAGACCGCCACCGAGGCCGCACAAAAAGCCAACGCCATCGTCTACGTCATCCTCATCGCCGACCGCGGCTTCTACGGCGGAGGCTTCGGCATCAACCTCGGCGACACCGGCGCTCGCGACATGGAGAAGATGGCGACCGACACCGGAGGCCGCGTCATCAACGTAGGCAACAACGGCAAGAAGCTCGAAGAGGCCTTCGACCAGATTCAGGACGAGCTTCGCACCCAGTACCTCGCCAGCTTCACCCCCACCAACACCAAGATCGACGGCACCTTCCGCACCCTCAACATAACCTGCCAGCCCGGCCAAAAGATTCAGGCCCGCAAAGGCTACTACGCCATAGCCGACGCCCTCGGCAAAGACGACTAAGTTCCCGGCCCATCTTTGTTCTTGTGTCCTTGCCGTTGCTGCTCCCTTGGTTGTCCTTTTTGTTTGTCATCTTGTTTGTCATCCCGCAGGGATCTGCTTTTTGCCCTCCGCGTTCTACTGAACGCTCCTACCCCTCACCACCACCGTCATCCTGAGCGAAGTGGCTCACGGCACCGTGTGAGCCACGCAGTCGAAGGATCCCCGTATTTCGTCGTTGCCGTTGTTGTTGTCTGTCCTTTTGGTTGTCATCCCCGAAGGGGATCTGCGTTTGTCGCTGAACTTGGACGAAGCCGGACCAGTTTCACATCGGTCGCGCTGTGGGTGAACCGCTTTAGATCAACGCCAGACCGAAGCCGAAGACGGCGACCCAGACGACCCCGCCGCCCAGCTCAACCGCCAACTCAAACGCATCCGCAACGGAGAGCACGTAGACGTACTTCGGGTGCCCCTCAAACCCGAAACTAATTTGCGCTGCTTTTTTTCGCGATTTTCCGCCCAAAAATCGCATGTCAAGCCCCATAACCACGCAACTCCTTACAAATCAATGACATTCGCATGGCATTTTGTTAGCTCCCAACCGCTATACTGAATACAGAGAGAAAGAGCAGAAGGCAAAGCGCGACAGCCAACTCCTAACTTATTGACAACAAGTATTTTGTGCATAACCGTTTTGTATTGAATACTTTGCAGACCCCACCCCTCTGTAAATCATTGAATACAAGTATTTTCCGCCCAAAATACCCCACAGGGGAGGGGGGTACCCCCCGAACCAAGGAGCCAATGTGGACTACGTAAATCTAGGAAAGACCGGCCTCAAAGTCTCCCGCATCACCCTCGGTTGCATGTCCTACGGAGTTCCTCCCGCCGGACCGTTGCGCCCCGGCAGCCACGCCTGGGCCCTCAATGAAGCCGAAAGCCAGCCCTTCTTCAAGCAGGCCCTCGACCTCGGCATCAACTTCTTCGACACCGCCAACATCTACACCGTAGGCTCCTCCGAAGAGCTCCTCGGCCGCTTCCTCAAGGCCAACACCAAACGCGAAGACACCGTCATCGCCACCAAGCTCTTCAACGCCATGCGCGACGACCCCAACGCGAAGGGTCTCTCCCGCAAGCAGATCTTCTACGAGCTCGACCAGAGCCTCCAGCGCCTCGGCACCGACTACGTCGACCTCTACCAGATCCACCGCTGGGACTACGACACCCCCATCGAAGAGACCATGGAAGCCCTCCACGATTGCGTCAAGTCCGGCAAGGTCCGCTACATCGGAGCCTCCTCCATGTACTCCTGGCAGTTCGCCAAGGCCCTCTACATCGCCGACCTCCACGGCTGGACCCGCTTTGTCTCCATGCAGAACCACTACAACCTGCTCTACCGCGAAGAGGAGCGCGAGATGATGAGCCTCTGCCAGGCCGAAGGCATCGGCGTCATCCCCTGGAGCCCGCTGGCACGAGGCCGTCTAGCCCGAGCCTGGAACGCCGAGACCACTAAACGGAACGACACCGACCAGTTCGCCAAAGCCATCTACACCCCAACCGAAGAAGCCGACAAAAAGGTGATCGACCGCCTGGGAGAACTCGCCGAGAAACGAGGCATCTCCCGCGCCACCCTGGCCCTCGCCTGGATGCTCAGCAAGCCCTACATCACCTCGCCCATCGTAGGAGCCACCAAGCCGAACCACCTCACTGACGCCGCAGCCGCCCTCGAAGTCAAACTCACGCCGGAAGAGATTACCTCCCTCGAAGAACCCTACATCCCCCACCCAGTCGTAGGCTTCAGTTAGTCATGAAACTCCCGACCAACGGGAGGGGTACACACGTCACGAAGTGACCGCCCCACGCGCAGTGGGCCCGTCCGGCAGGACATAGTAGTACGCCCGTCCGGGCAGAACATGTAGAGAAAAAGAAAGAAGAAAGAATGCTGATACCTTCAATCGACCTCATGGGCGGCCGCATCGTCCAGCTAGTCCAAGGCGAAAAGCTCAAACTAGCCTTCGACGACTTCGAGTACTGGATCGAGCGCTTCCGAAAGTACCCTCTGGTCCAACTCATCGACCTAGACGCCGCCATGCGTCTGGGCAACAACCGCGCCCTAATCGAGATGATCGCCAAGCGCCTGCCCTGTCAGGTAGGAGGCGGCCTCAAAACCGCCGAAGACGGCAAGCTCCTCCTCGAAGCCGGAGCCAAACGAGTCATCTACGGCTCCAGCCTCTTCCGCCCGGCTGAACCCGACCACATCCGCCGCCACAAGCTCATCTATCTCGAGTTTGCCGAAGGCCTCAAGTCCGCCCTCGGCGAAGAAGCCCTTGTCTTCAGCGTAGACACCAAGGCCGGAAGAGTCGCCGTCAAAGGCTGGAAAGACTCGGTAGACCTCACCCCCGAAGAAGCCATCACCTGGCTCGAAGACTACTGCGCCGCCTTTCTCTACACCCACGTAGACACCGAAGGCACCATGCAGGGCTTCCCCCTGGACGTAGCCGCGATCCTCAGAGCGTGCACCGCCAAACAGTTAATCGTAGCCGGAGGCATCAAAGAACAGAGCGAAATCGAAGCCTTAGACGCCATGGGAGTAGACGCAGTAGCCGGAATGGCCGTCTACTCCGGCGCGATGGAAGCATAGCAATCATCATCCGACCAACGGGAGGACCAAGCGACCACCCGGGCAACGCAAGGTACACATCCCACGAAGTGGGCGCCGAATCGGGGTCCCCACAAACAGGTCTTCGTTTGTGGGGTGACTGAGCGTAGTGGGCCGTCCGGCAGGACAGAAGAGGTATTCCCTAGCAAGGGAGCCGAACCGGAGCCCCAGCCCGCTGCAACTCCGCCTTCAACTCCCGCGAATCGGTCACCCCGAAATGAAAGATACTAGCGGCAAGCGCCGCATCTGCCCGCCCTCGCCCGAACACCTCAACAAAGTGCCCCGCAGTCCCCGCCCCACCACTCGCAATCACCGGAATCTGCACCGCCCCACTCACCATCGCGGTCAACTCACAATCGAACCCACCCCGCATCCCATCGGTATTCATCGAAGTTAGCAAAATCTCCCCCGCACCCCGCGACTCAGCCTCACGAACCCAATCCAAGACCCGCCGCCCCGTCGCCTTCCGCCCGCCACTCACAAAAACTTCTGCCTGCTCAATGCCAGCGCCTTCGATGCGACGAGCGTCAACAGCCACAATCACCGCCTGCGCTCCAAAGCTCCCGCCAATCTCCCCAATCAACTCCGGCCGCGCGATAGCGCTGGAATTGATACTCACCTTGTCCGCACCCGCATCGAACACCGCCGCAGCATCCTCCGCACTTCGAATCCCGCCACCGACCGTAAACGGCACAAACAGCGCCGCAGCCGTCCGCTTTACCGTATCGAGCAGTGTCCCTCGCCCCTCATGCGTCGCCGTAATATCCAGCAGCACAATCTCATCCGCTCCCGCCGCAGCATGACGATGCGCCAGCTCCGCTGGGTCCCCCGCATCGACGATGTCCACAAACTGCACACCCTTCACTACGCGTCCGTCGCGCACATCGAGACAAGCAATAATCCGCTTCGTCAGCATCGTCTATCCCAACCTCATCGGCGCAGCCGCTGGCACCGCCACCAACTCGCCCTCACAAACGATCCTGGCCAATGAGTCCCCATTCTCGATCACCGCACCATGCTCCACAAACCACTCCACCAGCAAACCCTGCCGCGGCGCGGGCACATGGAACTCCATACCCCCATCCGTCAGAGTACAAACCGCCTGTCCCGTCCCGACAAGCGATCCCGCCGGCACCAGCTGCTGCACAAACGTATAAGAAGGTTCTTCCGCCGCAATCTTCAACTCATACAAAAAAGGCATAATTCACAACTCCACAAAGTTCTTCAAAACCTGTAATCCCACTGCGCTAGACTTCTCGGGATGAAACTGCACGCCCATCACATTGTCTTTTTCGACCACCGCCGTAAACGTCCCGCCATATTCTGTAACTGCAGCAGTTGCATGAATCACTGGAGCACGCCACGAGTGAGTGTAGTAAACAAAACCACCACGCTCAACCCCGCGCAGCAATCTTGAACCAGCGCTCAACCTCTCCAGCGAGTTCCACCCAACATGCGGCGACTTCAACTCAACACCCTCAAACTGAGGAGGGAACCGCTCACACATCCCCGCAAAGTGTCCCAACCCAGCCGCCCCCGGAGCCTCGGTTGATCCCTCAAACAGCCACTGCAACCCAACACATATCCCCAGGAACCACGCACCTTTAGCAATCCTGTCCCGCACCGCGTCTTTCAATCCAAGTTCGCGCAACAGGGAAGTAGCCTGAAAGTGTCCGACCCCTGGCAGTATCACCTTTGCCGCTCCGCGCACCACTGCAGGATCCTGAGTCACCACCATGTCGCGCGCGCCAAGGTAGTTCAGCGTCTTCACCACGCTGGCCAGGTTTCCCGCTTTGTAATCGATAATCGCAATCATGACAGAGCCTTACTTGCCCATTTCTCATGGGTAAACACAAAATCAAAGCAGTCCCTTGGTACTCGGTAACATCTCTCTCATCCGCTCATCTCGCGAACAAGCTCCGCGCAACGCCCGTGCGAACGCTTTAAAGATCGCCTCGATCTTGTGATGATTGCTGCGTCCATACATCGTCTTCACATGAACGTTTGCCTTCGCCCCACGAGCGAATCCATCAAAGAAATCGGCCAGCAACTCGCTCTGGAAATCTCCGACTAAACGAACTTTCACTTTATCGTCGACAACATAAGCAACTCGTCCACTAAGATCCACCGCCGCGACAGCTAGCGTCTCATCCATAGCCATCACAAAGTATCCGGCGCGCATGATGCCTTTCTTATCGCCCAGTGCTTTGCCAAAAGCCTCCCCCAAAGCAATCCCCACATCTTCCACGGTATGATGCTGGTCGACATCGAGATCGCCGGTGCACTTTAGCGTCAGGTCGAACCCCCCATGGCGTGTAAATAACTCCAGCATGTGGTCAAAAAAACGAATCCCTGTCGACACCTTGTACACGCCCTGTCCATCGACGACGAGCTCCAACGCAATCTGCGTCTCGTTCGTATCTCGTTTTACCGTCGCCGTCCGAATGCGCTCCGCCATCACTCAAACTCCCTATCTTCACTGCCGACTTGCTGACTCGCCGACTCGCTCGCCTGCTCCTTCTTCCATCCAATCTCCCGCAGCGAGGCCTTCAGCGCCGCCAGTCCAAGCGTTACGTGGTCTTCGACCCCGATAGTGATACGCACAAAACCCACACATCCAGGATCAGTAGATCGATCGCGCAATAGAACACCGTGCCTTCTCATCGTGTCCACCAGCACCGCATGCCTTGGCCCAATATTCATCAAGACAAAGTTCGCATGACTGGGAAAGAAGGGAACCCCCAGCTCTCGCAGCCCTTCCATCATGCGCTCTCGGCCAGCACGAACCTGCTCGGTATACCAGGAAAGGTATCCCTCGTCGGCAATCGCAGCTGGCAGACAAGCCAGCGCTACTCCATTCACGTTGTACGGAGAAGACACCTTCCGCACACTCTTCAGAAGCTCTGCATTCCCAGCCAACATGCCAACGCGCAGATTCGCAAGTCCATAAGCCTTTGAAAACGTCCTGGCCACGATCAGATTCGGCACCGTCGCCAGATCTTCCATCGTCGATTCGCCGTGAAAGTGATAGTAAGCCTCATCAACCATCACTACAGCCTGAGGCGCCGCAGCGGCGATCGCCAGTAGGTTCTCCCTGCTCACTGCAGCACCCGTCGGGTTGTTCGGAGAAGCAATGATGATCAGCTTTGTCTTCTCCGTAATCGCAGACATGAAGCGTTCGAATGGAAACTCCATCGTCGCATCCGCCTGTACCTTTCGCAGGTGAGGCGTCATCATTTTGACGCTCACGTCATACATAAAAAACGTTGGAGTGGCAATCAGCGCTTCGTCATCCGCCTCGAGAAACGCCACACACATCAGGTGAATCGCTTCATCGACGCCGTTCGTCAGCAGCACCTGTTCTGTCTTCAATCCGAAGTGCGTTGCGACAATTCTCTCCACCGGTTCCCTTTCGGGATACTTCGTCAGTCCCTCCGCCGTCAGCGCCAACAACGTCTCCATCACACGCGGCGAGGGAGCGAATGTGTTCTCGTTAAAGTCCAGGCGTAAAGCATCCCGTCCAGCGAGCGGCGGGTAATACTCCGGCATCTCTAATACTGCTTTACGCGGCTGCACAATATTTTTACCTGTAACCATATCGGTAACAAGACTCATCTCATCCTCACCAGCACGCTCTCTGCATGCCCTTTCAGTCCCTCAGCTTCAGCTAGCGTAACTGCATGGGGTCCCATCTTCTTTAACCCCGCTTTCGTGTACTGCTGAACCGTAATCACTTTTACAAGATCCATCACGCTCAAGCCTCCCCGGATTCGTCCGTAGCGTCCTGTAGGTAACACATGATTAGGGCCAGAGACATAATCTCCCATCGATTGCGGCGTGTACTCGCCAACAAAGATGGACCCAGCGTTGCGAACCCACTTCAGATCAGTCTCCGAGTCAACACTCAGATGTTCCGGTGCGAGCCGATTTGTCAGCTCTTGCGCATCGCGAACCGAAGATGTTACAAATATGCATCCCCGCGCCGCCAAGGACTGCCTTGCGATGGAATTGCTGCGCGCTCGCAGCTTCACCTCAGCTGCAACGCTTTTGGCCAAAGCTTCTTTACTCGTAATCAAAACCGCCAGCGTCTCCGGGTCGTGCTCTGCCTGAGCAACCAGATCTGCCGCGATCCCCTCTGCGTCCCCAGATTCACTCGTCACTACAATTTCCGTTGGGCCCGCCGGCATATCGATCCCGCACTCATCCGAAACCAACACCTTCGCCGCCGTCACATACAGATTTCCCGGACCAACGATCTTGTCGACTCGCTCAATCGTAGCCGTGCCATACGCCATCGCCGCAATCGCCTGCGCCCCGCCAACTCGATAAAGTTCCGTCACCCCAGCCAACCAAGCCGCAGCCATCGTCTCTTTTGCAGGCTTCGGCGAGCACACCACAATCCGTTCCACCCCTGCGACCTGCGAGGGGATCACCGTCATTAACAACGTTGAAGGCAGCGGATAGCGTCCTCCCGGCACATAGCAGCCAACGCTGCCCAGTGGCCGCACAATCTGTCCCGTCCTGACTCCATCTACTGGAGAGATCGTCCACTCCCGGGGCAACTGCGCCTCGGCGAACGCCAGAATATTTCCCCGCGCCACCATCATCGCCGCTTGCAGCGCTGGCGCAGTCGAATCCCATGCAGCCTTCATCTCATCACGAGACACCAGCAGCGACTGACCCTTTGCAAGCCCATCAAACTCCGCAGCGTACTTCAGTAAAGCTCGATCGCCCCCCCTACGCACCGCTGCGAGAATGCGTCGCACCACCGGCTCCACGCGCGCCGTGTTCATCGCGCCTCGCCGCTCCAGCGACTCAATCAACGCATCCGCCGCTGCTTTGCCACGGCCAAAGGTCTTTACCATCTTCATCCCGCAACTCCAGAGACAAATCACTACCGAATCCAGAAACGATCTTCTACAACACAACCTTACTCAGCGGATACTCAACAATTCCAGTAGCTCCCGCAGCCTTCAGCTTCGGAATCACCTCGCGAACCAACGCTTCATCCAAAATCGTATTCAGCGCAACCCACTCCTGATCGCTCAGCTGCGACACAGTCGGCGAATTCAACGCAGGTAATTCACCTACGATCTTCTCCAGATCAGCCTTTCGCGCATTCAGCATCAAACCGACCCGTCCCTGCGCAGCAATCGCTGCATTCAGCATCAGCGAGATATTCTCAATCTTCTCCCGCTTCCACGCATCTTTGTACGCCGTCTTATTAGCAATCAACTGCGTCTCGCTCTCCATCAGCGTCTCGATAATCCTCAGCCGGTTCGCCCGCAGCGACGAACCCGTCTCTGTCACCTCCACAATTGCATCCGCTAGCGTAGGAGGCTTCACTTCCGTCGCCCCCCAGCTAAACTCCACCGTCACCGGTATCTTCTTTCCGGCAAAGTACCGCTTCGTAAACTCAACCAGCTCCGTAGCAATAATCTTGCCCGCCAGATCCTCCGGCTTCTGGAACGGCGAATCCTCTGGCACCGCCAGCACCCACTTCACCTTCTGCCGGCTTTGCTTCGAGTACGTCAGACTCGTGACATACTTCACGTCGGTCTCATTCTCAAGCACCCAGTCGTTGCCCGTCAGTCCAGCATCGAGCGCCCCATGCTCCACGTACCGCGCCATCTCCTGTGCCCGCACCAGCATGCACTCAATCTCCGCGTCGTCGATAGAAGGGAAGTAGCTCCTCCCGTTCGCGAAGATCCGCCAACCAGCCCGCTCAAACAGGGCAATCGTCGCATCCTGCAAACTGCCCTTCGGAACTCCCAGCTTCAGTCGCTTCGTCTCGCTCACTTCGCCTCCATTGCAATATTCTTCGTAAAGCAGCTCACCGTACCCTCGTGACAAACCAGCCCATCCCCTTCCACTTGCACCTTGAATAGCAGCGCATCGTTGTCACAGTCGGTCGAGGCTTCAATCACCCGCAGCCGATTGCCGCTCGTCTCGCCCTTCATCCAAAGCTTCTGCCGAGTCCGGCTCCAGAATGTGACAAACCCGCTCTCAAGCGTCTTCACGTAGCTCATCTCATTCAAAAAACCGAGCATTAGCATCTCCCCGGTCTTCGCATCCTGAACAATCCCCGGAACCAGCCCATCCATCTTTGCAAAATCTATCGTCACGGTATCGATCCTTTCTGTCTTCCTTGATGCATTCCCTGGCCGCGCCACGCAACAAAAAAGCCCGCTCGCGGTATGCGCGTCAGCGGGCCTTTCGAAATCCTTAGTAAGCGTTCGTTACTTCGCCACTCCGGACATAGCCGCCAACACGCTCTCTGCGTGATGATGCGAATGGCCGTGATGGAGGTGCAACCTGCTCATCTCCCATTCAGGGTAGCGTTCAAGCCCAGAGAAGTCAAACCTTGGAGAAGTCAAACCGCACCAGCCCGACCGTAGCTTTAAAGTCAGCAGTCCCGAAACTTGTCCGTTGACGCAGCCCGTACACTCTCGTACTCTTCCGCTGTAAAGCATTCAGCCCAAAGTAGGAGATTCCAAGATGCTCAATCTGCGCCACAAACTTCTCGCCGCAGCACTATTGCTCTCCGTCGCCCCGATTTTCTCGGTCGCCCAGGGATCCAAAGCAGGCACACCCGCCGCAGCCGCAGCCACGGCACCGCTGGACATCAACACCGCCACCGCCGACCAACTCAAGGCCTTCCCGGGTATTGGCGATGCCTACTCCAAGCGCATCATCGACGGCCGCCCCTACACCGCAAAGAATCAGCTCGTCACCAAGGGCGTCCTCCCGCAGGCCACCTACAACAAGATCAAGGACCAGATCATCGCCAGCCACCCCAAGAAATAGGCGCACGTAGAACGCTACACGGACGGGCATCCAGGCAAGGATGCCTGTCTCTTTTAACCCTCTTCAACCCTTGACATCGCTGCTACCATCTCTCCAACTGGCCTATGCCCCAGAGATCCGCACGCCTCCAATACTTCTTTCTCGCCCTGGTAGCCGCGTTCGCGCTCCTTCATGCCTACGGTGCTGGAATTCGCGATTTCGACGTCCTGGTACATGGCCAGTCCATTGTGCAAGCCCCATTCGAAAGTGGCATGCGTTTGGCCACAACGACCAACCTCCGCGAAGAGGCTCTTGCCGCCGGCCTCAAACCCTTCGATACCGTGCTCACAATCAACGGCCAGCCGTACACCAGCCGCAGTATGCTTCTCGGTCAAATTCGTAGCACTTCGCCGGGCGACACAATGTCCATTACCTATCGCCGCGGCGCCGACGCAGCAATCAGATCGACGAGCATTCGGCTGGCTGCGGTCCAGTACAGGAAGCGGTCGCCCCTCGAAAACGCAATCAACGTGGTGGTCCCCGTACTGCCCTTCTTCTGTCTTCTCCTGGGTATGTGGGTGGTCTTTGCTCGTCCGAGAAATCTAAACGCTTGGCTGATTCTGGGCGTTCTCGGCTACTTCAACGCTCTCATCATCAACCCGACCCTGATCACCGGACCCTATCTTCTGGTCGTCGCTTTGATCTGGAACATCGTGGCTCAATCTGCCATGCCAATCTGCCTCATGTTCTTCGGGGTCTACTTTCCCGAGCGTTCACAACTCGATATCAAACTGCCCTGGGTCAAATGGTTCATAGCGATTCCGCTCATGCTCCTGACCTCCACGGATTTCATCGCCAACTACGGCGACATGTGGAGCTTTGCTTCGATCTCGTGGATAGCGCCTTATATCTTCGACATCAACATAGCTGAAAATATCCTCAGCGCCCTGGCAATCAGTTGGTTCTTCTTTAATCTGGGTCCAAAGATCGGGCAGGCTACCGGAGATGCCCGCCGCCGCCTCCGCATCCTCTACTTTGGGGCTTCTATCGGTCTCACGCCGTTCTTTCTCGTTCTCCTGTACTGCCTCTACAAACGAACCGACTTCGGTCAGGGCATACCTGAGTGGGTCAATATCGCTGTATTCTTCATTCTTCTTCTGTTCCCGCTCTCTCTTGCTTACGTTGTCGTCGTACAACGTGCAATGGACCTTCGCATCATCATCCGCCAGGGAACCCGCTACGCCTTCGCCCGCGAATCTCTCACGATGATAAGAGTTGCGCTTGCTATCTGGATGGCCTTCTCCCTCAACGACTTCTTCAGACACCCGGATCATCAGCGCAACGACATCATCCGCATCTTCCTCATCATCGGAGTCTTCTTCGCCTTCCGTTTTCTCCTCTCGAATCGCCTGCAAAAGATGATTGACCAGCGCTTCTTCCGCGAGGCCTACTCCACCGAGCAGCTCCTCTCCGAGCTCTCCGACGAAGCCCGCAACTTCACTGAAGTCACCCCGCTCCTCGAAACCATCACACGCCGCCTGGGCTCCACCCTCCACATCGACCGCATCGCCGTCTTCCTTCGCTCCGGTGATACCTATCATCTCGAGCTAGCCACCGGAATGCCCATGGTCGCCGGCGCAGCCCAGATCTTCTCACTCCCGGCGGCCTCAACCACCATCACCACACTCAGCCGCGCCAAAGCCCCCGCCAACGTCTATCGCGACGACCCCTCCAGCTGGCTCATCGACGCCACCGACGCCGAACGCAACGCCCTCAACGATCTCTCCACCGAACTTCTCGTCCCTCTGCCCGGCCGCACCCGTCTCGCCGGAGTCATCGCTCTCGGCCCCAAGAGTTCCCAGGAGCCGTACAGCAAAACCGACCGCCAGCTTCTCCAGACCATCGCCTCCCAAACCGGCCTCGCTCTTGAAAACGCCGAGCTATTTGAAAACCTCACCACAGAGGTCACTCATCGCGAACGCATCTCCCGCGAGCTCGAGATCGCCCGTGAGGTTCAGGAGCGCCTCTTTCCGCAGACTTGTCCCAAAGTCTCCGGCGTCGACCTCGCTGGCTTCTGTCGTCCAGCGCAGGTCGTCGGCGGCGACTACTACGACTTTTTTCTCCTTCCCTCAACCTCCGCAGACGAAGCTCCTCTCGCTCTCGCACTCGGCGACATCTCAGGCAAGGGCATCTCCGCCTCTCTTGTCATGGCTAGCCTCCGCGCCAGCCTTCGCAGCATCGCCGGCCTGCGGCAGGGTGATCTGGGTACTCTGATCTCCCGCGTCAACGACATGGTCTATGAGTCCTCCACCGCCAGCCGCTACGCCACCTTCTTCTACGCCGAATATGATCCCGTCAACCATCTCCTCACCTACGTCAACGCCGGACACAACCCGCCCTACGTCCTCCGTGGCGCCGAAACCATCGCTCTCGAAGCCACCGGAACGGTAGTAGGCCTTCTCGCTCACTCCGAATACTCCCAGGCCACCCTCCAACTACATCCCGGCGATGTTCTCCTCGCCTTCACCGACGGCATCTCCGAAGCCATGAACCACAGCGACGAAGAGTGGGGCGAAGACAACATGCTTGCCTCCGCCAGACACCTCCTCTCCCGCCCCGACTGCACCACAACCGCTGACCAACTCCTCACCTGCATCTTCGACGCCGCCGATAAGTTCACCGACGGAGCTCCTCAACACGACGACATGACTCTCCTCGTCTGCACCATCGGCCGCACCCACGCTTAGTCCGGCCGCAAAAAAGACGCCATCAATAAAAATCGATAAATCCTTCGTAATCCCACAGATGGGTCATAACCGCCCTTCACTCTGCCTTCGCCGGCGCGACGAAATCAAGTAGAGTGAAGGCAGGGCAGCCAAAGTTCAACCGACACAGCACCGATGTCCCCTGATGTCCTTCTGGATTTAAATGGTTCGACGATCTATGTTCAACATCACTTCACTCGTCCGTCCCATCACCCGTGTCGTTGGAGCCGCAGCGCTCTTGCTCGCACTTACCGGTTGCGGCGCCATCATCAGCAGTACCCCCGTGCCCCAGCTGCGCGTCGTCACGGCCTCACCCGACGCTCCTAGACTCGATATCTACCAGGGCCCCAACGCACTCGCTCACAATCTCGGCTTCGGCACCGTCACCTCCTACATTCCCCTTTCGCCCGGCAACGAAACAATCGCCGCCAACACCGCCGGAACCAGGCAGGTCCTCTCCGCATCCAAGGCGAACTTCGCGACCTCCGGCCAGTACACGGTTTTGATCGGCAGCACCGCCGCCAGCCTGCAGCAGCTCACCCTCACCGACCAGAGCCAGCCCGCACCCGCCGGCCAGATCGCACTCCGTTTCCTCAACCAGGCCACCCACTCCGGCCCCATCGACATCTACCTCGTCCCCGCCGGCCAGAGACTCGTCGCAGTCGCCCCCACCGTCGCCAACACTCTCTTCGGAGCCAACACCGGCTACCTCAACCTCCCGGCGGGCGCCTACTCCTTGGTCGCGATGCCCGCCGGAACCATTCCACCCACGCCGTCTCTCGCGATCTACAGCGGCCCTCAGGTCACCTATCCCTCAGGTGCCGCCCGCACCATCATCCTTATCGACCCGCAGCAGCCTTCCGCACCTGGCCTCCAGGTCATCACGGCCAGCGACTTTGATCCCGCCGCCAATTAGCCCCGGACCAGTACCGAACGACCCCCTATAAGCCTCGCGCATACCCTCAGAAAGCTCTAAAGTCGCGGCATTTAAAAAAAATATACTTCTCCGACTCACCACAACACCCGCAAAACCCCTGTGTCTATTCCCTCCGTAGGCGGCAGCAGCAAGATCGAAGCCGCCGCAGGAAGATCACAGGAGCGCCAATATGAGCTTTACCAAACTTGCCCTCATCGCCACTCTCACTCTCGCCCCCGCTGCCATATTCGCGCAGACTCCAACCCCCGGCCAGAACGACTACAACATCAACCAGCGCAAAGGCGACCAGCAGCAGCGCATCGGTCAGGGTGTTCAGAGCGGCCAACTCACTGCCGGCGAAACCTCGCACCTCGAGCATCAGGAAGCCGGCATCAACCGGGAAGAGCGCGGCATGCGCGCCCAGGACAACGGCCACCTCACCAAATCCGATCGCCAGACCCTCCACCACCAGCAGAATCAGGAGTCCCGCCGCATCTACCGCGACAAGCACAACAACAAGGCCCGCTAATACGGTGCAACTTCAACTGAAAACCTGAACACTGAATCAATCTGCCTAGTTCTCTCCATGCAGCAAAACAAAAGGGCCGCCGAGGAACTCCTCAGCGGCCCTTTGTTTCGTCTTGAAGTTTAGTACCGGTAGTGATCCGCCTTGTAAGGTCCTTCCACCGGAACGCTCAGGTAATCTGCCTGCTTCTTGGAGAGCGTCGTCAGCTTCACGCCGATCTTCTCCAGGTGCAGCCGTGCAACCTCTTCGTCCAGCTTCTTCGGCAAAATGTAGATTCCGATCTTGTACGTATCTTTGTTCTTCCACAGATCAAGCTGCGCTAGCGTCTGGTTCGCAAAGCTATTCGACATCACAAAGCTCGGATGCCCGGTCGCACAGCCCAGGTTCACCAGCCGTCCCTCAGCAAGAACGAAGATGCTGTTGCCGTTCTCGAACGTGTACTTGTCTACCTGCGGTTTGATGTTCAGCTTCTTCACGCCCTTCAGCGCATTCAGCGGCTCCATCTGAATCTCGTTGTCGAAGTGGCCGATGTTGCACACAATCGCCTGGTCCTTCATCAGCTTCATGTGTTCCACCGTGATAATGTCCACATTCCCCGTGCAGGTCACGTAGATATCGCCACGACCAAGAGTCTCCTCAATCGTCGTGACCTCGTAGCCCTCCATCGCAGCCTGCAGCGCATTGATCGGATCGATCTCCGTCACAATCACTCGCGCCCCCAGACCACGCAGCGAAGCCGCCGAGCCCTTGCCTACATCGCCATATCCGCAAACCACAGCGACCTTGCCCGCAACCATCACATCGGTCGCGCGCTTAATGCCATCCACCAGCGACTCGCGGCAGCCATACAGGTTATCGAACTTCGACTTTGTCACCGAATCATTGACGTTGATCGCAGGAACCAGCAGCGTGCCCTTCTCCAGCATCTTGTACAACCGGTGAACGCCCGTCGTCGTCTCTTCCGAAACGCCGCGCCACTCCTTCGCTACATCCTGCCAACGTGTCGGAGTCTCCGCATGCACCTTCTTCAACAGAGCTTTGATCACATCCTCTTCGGTCGAGCTCGAAGGCGAATCAATCCATTTATCGCCCTTCTCCATATCAACGCCCTTGTGGATCAGCAGCGTCACATCGCCGCCATCGTCGATCACAAGCTGCGGTCCGAGCAATCCGCCCTTACTGTCAGGAAACTTCAGCGACTCATTCGTGCACCACCAGAACTCCTCCAGTGTCTCGCCCTTCCAGGCAAACACCGCCACACCCGCCGCCGCAATCGCAGCCGCTGCATGGTCCTGGGTCGAGAAGATATTGCAGCTCGCCCAGCGAACCTTCGCGCCCAGGGCTACCATCGTCTCAATCAGCACAGCCGTCTGGATCGTCATATGCAGCGAGCCGGTCACGCGAACGCCAGCCAGCGGCTTTCCCGCGGCATACTTGTTGCGGATCGACATCAACCCGGGCATCTCCTGCTCGGCGATCTCAATCTCCTTCCGGCCAAAATCCGCCAGAGAAATGTCGGCTACCTTGTAATCCGCCCCTGCTGCTGCCTTATCGACTGTCGCTGTCGCCATGTCTAAAAACCTCAAAATGCTGAATTTTTACTTACTCCAGAATACCATCGCAGCTTTTCTCCCTCGTGAAATAGGCGCAGTAGCGATTTGCCCTATCGAACTCTTCCTGAGTCTTTTCAGTGAGATGACCAGGCCTGGACTTGTCACCCAGAATTTCGGCAATCAATGAGCAACAAAACTCATAAGGCAGGAATGCTTAGCGATCATTGCGCAGTCGTATTAACAATCGGCGTCTGTCGATTCCTAGCCACCAAAGCCAGCCCCGCCGCACCAAGAGCCATGGCACTAATCAAATAAAGGCCGCCGGTAAAGCTCTGCGTAGCATCCCTCAGCCGCCCGGTCATATAGGGGCCCGCAAATCCGCCTACGCCACCCACCATCTGCAGAATCGCCACAGCCCCAGCCGCCGCTGTCCCACTCAACATGCTTGTCGCCAGCGTCCAGAACGGCCCCATCATGCTCCAGAGCCCAATAGCCGCCAGCGTCATTGCACACAAAGCCACAACCAGCGCATGTGCCCAAGCCGCCCAAGCAAACCCCACCGCCGACAACGTCAGGCACCCAGCGATATGCCATCGTCGCTCCTTCCGCTTATCCGAACTCCACCCCACCACCACCGTCATCGCCGCCGCAGCAAGATAAGGAAACGTCGCATACCGCGCGATCAAAATTGCATCCCTGTCCCCACCATGCGAAAAGCTCTGCAGAATAAGCGGCATCCAAAGGTTCACGATATACACGCCCACCTGGCTCACAAAATAAACACCCGCCAGCACCCACAAAGCTGGCAGCCGAAACGCATCGAGCAGCCGATGGTGTGTCGAAGCACCAGACAGCTCCTTATCCCGCTGCAACTCCCCCTCAAGCCATGTGCGCTCTTCAGGCCGCAGCCAACCCGCATTCGCCGGTCCATCCTTTAGCACAAACAAAACCGAAATCCCCAGCAGTACCGTAGGAACTCCCTCCGACACAAACAACCACTGCCACCCCGCCAACCCACCCACACCATCCAGCTTCAGCAGATAACTCGACAGCGGCCCACCCACCACTCCCGCCAGCGACGTCGCCGTCATAAACTTCGCCACCGCTCGCGCCCGCTCCTGCGTAGGAAACCAGTACGTCAGATAGATAATCATCCCCGGAAAAAATCCCGCCTCACTCACCCCCAGCAAAAACCGCAGCACATAGAACGACTCCTTCGAGTGCATAAACATCATGCAGGTCGAGATCACGCCCCACGAGATCATGATCCGCGCAATCCACATCCGCGCCCCCACGCGCGTCAACATCAAATTGCTAGGCAGATCGAACAGCACCGACCCCAGAAAAAAAATCCCCGCGCCCGTCCCATACACCGTATTGCTGAAGTGCAGATCCCGCTGCAGGTCATAAGCAGCAAACCCCACATTCACCCGATCCAGATAAGCCACAATGTAAAGCAGAAAAATATAAGGAATCAGCCGCCACGTAATCTTCGAGTAAAGCGCCCGCCCATCCACCGCAGCCGTCGATTCCATCCGATCCTCTTCGTACTAACTCGTCGATCCGCCGTGATGAACAGGAGGAATCACCTGCACGCGCCGCGCCTCGCGAAGCGACTGCCAACCCGCGATTGCCATCAGCAGAAAAAATCCGCCGAAGCCAACCGCAACTCCAAATGCCCCCGCGACACCCAACAACGTCACCCAAAGCGGATTGCTTTTATCCGCAAAGTAGACGAACGCCGCAACAATATCTCCCAACACCAAAAGCAAAGAGAAGAGCAGCACACCAAGAAACGCCACAAGCCACTTCTTCGCGCCATCCGGTATCGCTTTACTCATCACCGCGCTCATCAGTGGACCCTATCCAACTCTATGCAGCCTACCACGCTCATCACGCTCGCTCCGCCTCCAGCAGCCGCCGCTTCCGCTCCACGCCCCAACGATATCCAGTGATAGCCCCATCTTTGCCCACCACGCGATGGCAAGGCACCGCAATCGCAATCGGATTCGCCCCGCAAGCCCCAGCCACCGCACGCGAAGCCGTCGGCGCACCAAGCTGCAACGCCACCTCCGAGTAGCTCCGCGTCTCTCCCCGCGGAATCGCCTGTAGTGCCTTCCAAACCCGCTGCTGAAACGCCGTAGCCCTCACGTCCAACGGAAACGTAGCCGCCAGCGGATGCTCCCCCAACTGACTCGACACGAACGCCACAGCATCCGCAAGCCAACCAGTATTTCCCTTAGCCACCACCAACTGCGCCTTCGAGAACTGCTCCCGCAAGCCAGCAACTAACTCCTTGTCATCCTTCCCAAAAGCAATCGAGCAGATCCCCACATCCGTCGTCGCCACCAGCATCCGTCCCAGCGGACTAGCTGCCGTGCAGTATCGAATCAGCAGCCCAGCCCCACCCTCCCGCATCACCCGCGGAGTCATCCCCAGCGTCGCCGCACTCTTCTCATACAGCCTGCTGCTCGACCCAAACCCCGCTTCATAGATCGCATCCGTAATTGGAGCCTTCACCTTCTTCGGCTCTCTCACCTTAGTCTTGAACCGCTCCAGCCGAGCCTCCTTCGCATACTGTCCCGGACTCACCCCCAGCACCCGCTTGAACCCGCGCAGAATCGTCAACCGGCCCACGCCCGTAGCCTTCGCCACATCCGCCAATCGCGTCCGCGTCTCCGAGCCCGCATTCTCCCGCATATACTCCGTCACCGCCGCAATCGCATCCGCCTGCGGATCGGCCTTCGCCTCGGTCCGGTCAGGCTCACACCGCAAGCAAGCACGATACCCAGCAGCCTCAGCCAGGGCCGGGGTAGGGAAGAACGTCACATTCTTCCGCGAAGGCCGCCGGCTCGCACAGCTCGGCTTGCAATAAACCTTCGTAGACTTCACGGCATACACAAACTGCCCATCCGCACTCCTATCCCGCCCCAGCACCTGCTGCCACTGCTTCCCGGGAAAGTAACTCGGAACCGTCACATCGCTCTTCGCTGCACTGGTCATCATCATGGTCTCTGTCATTCCAGTATCCTCCCATCCCCGCCAAATCTGCACACTCCGTTTCGGTCACCCAAACTCACATCATGCAGATCACTTCAATCGCGCGCGCGGTCCAAGCTAAACTCAATTCATGCGAAGCATGATTCGAACTGTCACTCTCGCCACAACTTTTTCTGCCCTCTCCCTCACCGCAAGGGCCCAAGACAAGACCATCCCCCCGCTACCCCAGCAGCCGATCCTTACCCTCCACGCGAAGGGCTCCCAGATCTACCTCTGTCAGCGCAACGAAAACTCCTACCAATGGCTCTTCACCGCACCCGCTGCCCGCCTCTTCAACGACGCCGGCAACGAAGTCGCCACCCACGGCGACGGCCCCGTCTGGAACTATCAGGACAGCAGCTCCATCCAGGGCATCGTCCAGGTCAAAGTCCCATCGCCCGACCCTGCCTCCATTCCCTGGCTCCTTCTCAAAGCAGTCAACCCCGCCCGCACCGGCATCCTCACTAAAGTCGACTTTATCCGTCGCTCCGACACCCACGGCGGCATCGCCCCCACCACCGGCTGTGATGAATGCCACGCAGACGCCGTAGCCCGCGTACCCTACACCGCCACCTACACCTTCTACTCCGCGAAGCCCTGAGCTACTCGCTGAAGCCCTGAACCGCCCCCGCCGAGCCGCGATTCGACGAAGTCACGATAGGCTCCTGCGCAATCGTGCCCGGCAGACTCGGCACCGTCGTCCCATCCTCGAGCACCTCGTAGCTGTCCACATAAAAGTTCGTCAGAATCGCATTCCCGAACGAAGTCGTAATCGCCACATCCGCCGCATCCCGCCCCGCCGCCATCAACACCCGTCCAATCCTCGGTTCGTTATGTCGCGCATCCATCGTCATCCAGCGCCCATCGAGAAACACCTCGTACCACGCGCTGAAATCCCCCGGCCCGCTAAACGGCGCGCGAATATCCCCCAGATACCCTGTCACATAACGAGCCGGAATATTCTGGCAACGCGACAGCGTAATCGCCAGGTGCTGATAGTCCCGGCACACCCCCACCCGCTCCGTAAACACATCCATCGCCGTCTTCGTCGGCCGTGCCGTCTTGTAGTTGAACATCACCTTCTCGTGCACCCAGTCGCGAATCGCCGAAGCCTTCGTCCATCCCGGCGTCATCCACCCAAACAGATCCTGCGCGATCGGCCCAAACTTATCCACCTCGCAGTACCGGCTCGCCAGCAGAAACTGCAGCACCTCCGAAGGCAGATCCTCCACCGCAGCCTGCTGGGCATACGCATTGATCGGGTCCGCCAACCCCTCCATCTCAACAACACTGGTCCCGCTCAATCGGATGCCACCAGCCGGCGCCATAAAACGCGTGCAACGGTTCCCAAACACATCGTGATACTCCAACACCGGAACATCAGTCTCGTGATACTCCGACACCGGAACATCGCTTTTAGTCTCTCCGTTAATGTGTTCAACTTTCAGCTCATTGCCCGCCCTCACCTGGGACTTCAGTGAAGGGTGCAGATGCAGCATAGCCACCATCGGCGTAGGCATAGGAAGATGAAATTGAATATCGTATTCAGACTTAACGAGCATCAATACCCTCTTTTCTACTGGGGTTGGTATTAAAGTGTGATGCAAATTAAGCGATAGCCAGCAGTCTACTGCATCTCCCCCAATACCCCACCACCAAAAAGCAGATCAACCGGCAGGCTCAAACCCATAGGCGCAACGATGCGCTTTTGTGGACTTGAACTTCGCGCCAACCCATCGGGTCTATGTTCAGGCCGTGACTTTATGTCCAAGCCGTGACAGCACTCCCACCGAACACAACCTGTTGGCGCACTGCGGGTGTGAAGAGACTATAGAGCTTCGGATCGGCATGTGCACTCACTGCATCCAGTGCAGCGCGATGTTCCGGTGAAAGAACGATGTCCAAAGCCACACCATTGTCGGTCACCTGCTCGGCCCGGCTCACTCCCATCAGAGTCGATGTGACGCCCGGCCTCCCGCAAACCCAGGCCAGCGCCATGCGAGCAGGGCTCTGGCCAGCCTCTCCGGCAACCCGCTTCAGCTCCTCCACAATCTTCCAGTTGCGTTCCGTAAACAGCGAATTGCCGAAAGGATTTGCTCCATCAAGCCGCTTGTCGCCATCAGGACGTTTCGCGTTCCCTGTAGCCGCATCTCGTGGCAACCCACCCGCTCGTGGCGCTGCCGCCTCAACGGTCGCGCGGTCGTACTTGCCCGTTAGCAGTCCATAGGCAAGCGGGCTCCAGGGCACAACTCCCATCCCGAACTCCTTCGCAAGCGGCACATGCTCATCCTCTAGGTCGCGATTTACTAAAGAGTAGAAATACTGCAGGGCGATAGGACCCGGAAGCCCCCGAACCGTGGCAAGCGTCGCGAGTTTCGCGACATACCAGGCAGGCGCATTCGACATCCCCCAGTAACGGATCTTGCCCGCTCGTACCAGCGCGGTCATGCTTTCGAGCAACTCCTCGGCAGGCGTAACCGAGTCCCAGACGTGAATCCAGAACAAGTCAACGTAGTCGGTTCGCAGCCGTCTCAGCGAGCCTTCGAGAGCGGCGTGGAGATGCTTCGCGCCATTCCCGCCCACGTGGACACCCTGGCCTGCCGCAAACCCGGCCTTAGTCGCGACCACGATCTGATCACGCAACTTCCGCTCAGCGAGGAAGCCACCGAGCATCTCTTCACTGCGGCCCCCAGCGTACACATCCGCCGTGTCGACGAAGTTGCCGCCCGCCTCCACATAGGCGTTAAACACAGCGCTCGATCCAGCTTCATCCATCCCCCACCGTGCGGTGCCGAAGGTCATGGTGCCAAGAGCGATTGGGCTGACGACGAGGCCGGAACGGCCAAGAGTGCGATAGTTCGTAAAAGGCATAATGGTTTCCTTAGTGTTCGCTATGAAAATAAGTACACTCCGCTTGCAAGATGATGTCAAGGTGTTTAATAGTAATAACTATGAAAACGCTTCAGCAAACAGCTAGGCGCAAGCCTGGAAGGCCGTTGGGGTTTGATCGCGAAGCAGCGTTGCACCAGGCGATGCTGCTCTTCTGGCAGCACGGATATGAAGCAACCTCTGTGAACGATCTGACCAAAGCTATGGGGATCACCCCGCCCTCCCTCTACACCGCCTTCGGTGACAAGAAGCAACTCTTCCTGGATGCCGTTCATCGCTATGTCTCCGGCCCGGTGACTTCAAAGTCGATCATCGAGGAAGCCCCTACGGCACGGGCGGCGGCAGCCGGTTTGCTGCATGCTGCCACGATCGGCTTCACGGACGAAGCCACTCCTGCAGGATGTCTGCTGGCAAGTTCGGCCATCAGCTGCTCGCCTGTCGCGGCCGATGTGCAGAAGGCTCTGTCCCGGATTCGAATCCGCATCGAGAAGCGTCTTCGAGACAAAATACTTCAAGATCAGAGAGTAGGAAAGCTGACGCCAAAGATCGACGCAGACGCCCTGGCCGGTCACATCATGGCCGTCATTCAAGGCATGTCCACCTTGGCTCGCGACGGTTCCAATCGGGAAAAGCTGTCCTCTGTCGCCGCTGTAGCGATGTTGGCGTGGCCAACCTCAAACTAGACCACAACAAGGACTACGACAAGAAAAAAGGGCAGGCCCGAAGACCCGCCATCTTTTCCAAATCCATCCAGAAGAAAATCTAGTGGGAAGCCAACTGCTTCACCCCAGCCTGCTCCGCCAGCGCAGCGGCCTTATCGGTCTTCTCCCACGTAAAGCCCTCTCCCTTGCGGCCGAAGTGACCATACGCAGCCGTCGCCTTGAAGATCGGCTTGCGCAGATCGAGCCCTTCGATGATGCCCTTCGGCGTCAGCGAGAAGTTCTTCCGCACCAGATCCTCCAACTTCGACTCGTCAATCTTGCCCGTGCCAAACGTATCCACCAACACGCTCACCGGCTCAGCCACACCAATCGCGTAGGCCAGTTGCACCTCGCAGCGATCCGCCAGCCCAGCTGCGACGATGTTCTTCGCCACATACCGCGCCATATAAGCCGCCGAACGGTCCACCTTCGTCGCATCCTTACCGCTGAACGCTCCGCCGCCATGCCGTCCCATGCCGCCATACGTGTCCACGATGATCTTCCGGCCCGTCAAACCCGTATCGCCCATCGGTCCGCCGACCACAAACCGCCCCGTCGGATTGATGTGGTACTTCGTATCCTGGTCCAGCAGCGCCGCAGGAATCACAGCCTGAATCACGTGCTTCAAAATATCCCCGCGCAGCTCTTCGTTCCCAACGTTCTCAGCATGCTGGGTCGAGATCACAACCGCATCCACCCGCTTCGGCTTATTGTCCGCGTCATACTCCACCGTCACCTGGCTCTTGCCATCGGGCCGCAGGTAAGCCATCAGGCCATTCTTGCGAACCTCGCTCAACCGGTACGCCAGCTTGTGCGCCAGGGAGATCGGCGTCGGCATCAGCTCCGGCGTCTCGTTCGTCGCATACCCGAACATCATGCCCTGGTCGCCCGCTCCGCCCGTATCCACGCCCATCGCGATATCGCCCGACTGCTTATTGATCGTCGAGATCACCGAGCAGGTATTCGAGTCGAACCCATACAGCGCATTGTCATACCCAATCGCGGCAACCGTGCCCCGCACCAGGCTCTGAAAATCGACATAAGCCTTCGTCGTAATCTCCCCGGCGATCACCACCAGACCCGTACAGGTCAGCGTCTCGCACGCCACGCGGCTATAGGGATCCTGCGCCAGACAGGCGTCCAGAATCGCATCGGAGATCTGATCGGCAATCTTATCCGGATGCCCCTCAGTGACAGACTCACTCGTAAACAGAAAACGGTCGCGTTTAGCCAAAACTCCTCCAAAGAGTACCTGCCCGGACACTTAGCCCGGAGCAGCATGCATCCCTTCATTTTACCCGCGCAAAGGTCAACCGGGCAAAGAGACACATCCATCGGCGTCGGACGATCATTCAACGGCCATATTCTGCATCAAGCGGTCAGCATCAGGCGGCAACGCCGCGCCCGTTTATCGTAGGGAACTCCACGAAACACTCATCCTGCCCACCCAGACCCGAAACTGAATGCAAGCTTCCCGCAACTCTTCTGGATCGAGCTAAAGGAATCGCGCTACGGGATCAATCGTCCATGCAGAGCGAACTTCCACACCGCCCAGCCCAGAACCCCCAGCATCGTCACCATGGAGCCAACGCCCATCCAGCGCATGTTCGTCTTTTGCCCGCCGCCGCTTCGGTTTCGCCGTACATTCTCAGCAAACTCCGTCCAGTCGGTATTTTGGCTATCTGCTCCGCTCTCCCGCAGACTAGCCTCGAATCGTTCCATCCACGGCGACTCCTCCAGTCCCACCGCCGTCAGATAGCCGCGAACAATACCTTTTCGGAAGACCCCACCAGGCAGCTCGCCATACTCCCCGGCCTCCAGCGCCTCCAGATGGCGCAGCGAAACCTTGGTCTCCGTGGAGACCCGCTCCATCGAGACCTGCCGTCTCTCGCGCTCCCTTCGTAGCTCGACGCCGAATCGTTCCATTTGGCTTCCGTCTAACCCTAATCGGCGCGAACCGCCACAACTCCAGTCCAACGCACGTTAATTGATCGAAGAATAGACCTGAGCATTTGTCAAAGTCAAAGCCACTTTTGGGGGATGCTCTACTCGCCTACCCCATTGGAACCATGGTACTTAGAACGGTTACTTCCCGGTGATCCCCCATACTCCCCTTAAGTGGGATAGCTTTGACGATCCCCCGGCCAATCGCTATCATCGCTGGTGAAGCCTCGATCCAGTTCTTCCAAAGCTTTTTGACGATCACCCGCACGCTTCGCACCTGCCAGCACACGCCTCGCGGAATCGACCCGATTGAGAAAGAGAATGAGTGCGCCTCCCATTTCCTGAACGCATTCCGATCGTCCCCGTATTCTTCTTTGCGGTGACCCTCATGGTCATCCAGCTCGCTCAAGGCACCAGCCCTACCTTCGTGCTCTGCTGCTTCTTCTATATTCTCGTCGCTACGCATGCCTTCAACGTCGCAGGAGGATTCACCCGAACCTCCGGAGCCTTCATCTTCTTCAACTCCGTCCTCGGCGTCATCGTCGGCCTTTGCATGAAGGCGTACCTCGACGAAGCGGCAGACTCCAATCTCTTTGACCCCGAGCTCACCATCCGGGTTCTACTCGCCGGCATGTGCATGATGCTGGTCGCCGTCTACTTCACCAAAAGATCCGCCCCACGGCATGCGCTCCTGGGAAAGATGGTCTCCGACGCCAAGATGCAGACAGCCACCGTCGGCAGTCTCATCGCGGGCGTCCTGCTCCAAATCGCCTTTGTCGTCTTCCCCGCCGGCAGCGGATCGGTCCTCAGCGCTCTCAACCAGCTCAATCGTTTCTGGTCCCTGGCGGTCGTCCTGGGGGTCATCAACACCATCCGCCGCAGCGGCGGAAAGCGCAGCGTCAATCTGCCGGTTCTGCTCGCCGGATCTTTCATGTTCGCCTTCGGCGTCCTGGGCTTTTCCAAAGAAGGCATGTTATCCCCCTTTGCCTGCTGGCTCCTGGCGATAGCTTCTCAGAAGTACAAACTCAATCGAGCGCAGATTCTCGGCGGAATTCTCGTCACCATCTTTATCTTCCGGTACCTGGTCCCCTATGCCCAATATGGAAGAACCTATCGAGAAGAAAATGGCGGCGTCAGCATCTCCACAGTGTTCTCTCTCCTTTCCAATCTCGGGTACGTCCGCGAACAATACCTCCTGACCTCCGCCGGCTCCTACGATGAACGCATCCTCGGCTACTACAACAACTCCCAGGGATTCTTTGACCGCCTTGAGATGATCTCGATCGACGACGCTCTCATCAACCACACAGCGCAGTTCGGAAACTTTGGCATCTACCCCATCGTTGAAGCCTTCGAGAATCTCGTCCCCCACTTTATCTGGCCCAATAAACCCGCATTGCTGGCCGGAAATATCTACGCCCACGAGGTTGGCCTTCTAGGCGAAAACGACGAATCCACCGGCGTATCGTTCTCCTCCACCGCCACCGCCTTCCATCTCATCGGATGGAAGGGCATCTTCCTCCTCGCACCGGCCATCTGGTTCCTCCTCTTCTTCGTCTTCGAATCCCTCTGCGGAGATACGCGAGAGACCCCATGGGGACTTCTGGTCCTGGTCCTCTACACCCACACCGCTCCAGAAGGCGACATCGGCAACATGGTCTACACAGCAACCTACGCGGCCTTCGGTATCGTCTTTGCCGCGGTTGTCGGCGCCTACATTGCTCCTCTTATCGGGACCCTCTTTATCGGACCCGAGGGCATCGAACTCCGCCGCGGAGCCTCGATTCGAAGCATCGCCGGCCGGCTGCTCCTCCCGCCGCCGCCAAAGCCGGATCAGAATCCCGCCTCTTGACATCTGTCCTGCCGGACGGGATCCCTGCGCGGGAGGCCCGTCCGGCAGGACATTCCCATACACTGGTACAAGCATGAACAAATTAGTCGTCGGCAATCTGGTCCATCGCCCCCTCCGCTCGCTCATCAGCTGCCTCGCCATCGCCATCGAGGTCATCATGATCCTCTCCATCACCGCAATCCTCATGGGCAAACTCAACGGCTTCAAGACCCGCCAGAACGGCATCGGCATGGACATGTTCGTCCGCCCCAACACCGCCAGCAACCTCATCGGCATGAGCCCCGCCGGAGCCTCCATCAAGGTCGCTGACATCCTCGCCAAAGTCCCCCACGTCATCGTCTCCGCCCCCGTCAACGTCCAGATCAACAGCTCCCTCGACACCATCTACGGCATCGACTTCAAGAGCTTCGACGCCCTTCTCCCCTTCGTCTTTCTCTCCGGCACCCCCTTCCAGGGCCCCGACGACGTCATCCTCGACGACTACGCCGCCGCCGGCAAAAAGGTCGGCGACCCCATCAGCATCCTCAACCACCCCTTCCGCATCTGCGGCATCGTCGCCCACGGCAAAGGCGGCCGCAAGTTCGTCCCCATCGACACCATGGGCGCACTCACCGGCACCGAGGGCAAAGCCACCATGTTCTACCTCCGCACCGAGGACCAGCCGAAGTACCAGGACGAAGTCCGCAAAGACATCCTTGCCACCCCCGGCATGAGCACCTACAACGTCGCCACCGCCGAAGAGTACCTCTCCTCCATCTCACCCGACCGCCTCCCCGGCTTCAACATCGGCCTCCAGGTCGTCATCGGCATCGCCGTCATCATCGGCTTCCTCGTCATCTTTCAGTCCATGTACACCGCCGTCATGGAGCGCACCCGCGAGATCGGCATCCTCAAATCCATGGGAGCCTCCCGCTCCTACATCGTAGGCATCGTTCTCCGCGAGACCGGCGTCCTCGCCACCATCGGTATCGTGATCGGCATCGCAGCCAGCTTTGCTCTCAGTGCCGCGCTCGAGTCCCGCTTCCCCACACTCGACTTCGTCATCAACGTCCCCTACGTCTGGAAGGCCACCCTTATAGCCTTCATAGGAGCTCTGCTGGGCGCACTCTACCCAGCCCTAAAAGCCGCCAGCAAAGACCCCATCGACGCCCTCTCCTACGAGTAACCCGATCAGCCAAACTACGTCTCCGCCACAAACCGCGTAGACTCTCTTCACAGGCGATCTTTGCATTCGCAGGCGCTGAAACGCGGTGAAGCATGCGACTCCCGCTTTTAATTCTGCACATCCTCGGTGGCAGCATTGGCTTGCTGTCCGGCACCTTTGCCATTGCCGTCCGCAAAGGCAGCCGACTACATCGTGCCTCGGGAAACGTCTTCACCATCGCGATGCTGACCTTGGCGTCGAGCGGCTTCTGTCTCGCTATACTCAAATCGCAGCGTGGCAACATCATCGGCAGCATCGTCACCTTTTACATGATTACCACCGCATGGCTTGCCGGCCGTCGCAGAAACATAGGCCAGCCTGATTGGGCCGCGCTCTTCGTCGGCCTCGGTGGAGCAGCCGCCGTCATCACGCTCGGCGTCCTTACCCGCCACCACCCCGACAAAAACGCCCCCGCAGGCATGTGCTTCTTCTTCGGCGTCGTCCTCCTGCTTGCTGCCGCCGGAGACATCCGTATGCTCACTCGAGGCGGAATCGCCGGGCGACAGCGCATCACGCGTCACCTCTGGCGCATGTGCTTTGGACTCTTTATCGCCACTGGCTCTTTCTTCCTCGGCCAGCAACAGGTCTTTCCCGCTTTCCTGCGCGGCTCTACCTTCCTCACCATCCTCGCCGTCCTGCCCTTCCCATTGATGATCTATTGGCTCGTCCGCGTCCGTTTCAGCAAGGCTTACAAAGTACAACCCCCACCCACGCCGATGCCCGCGACTCCTTGAAGCTTCCAATGCATCAGTGTCAGCAAAAAGCCCTCGGCATTCCCCACCGCCACCATGCCACTCGCCTCTGATTTTGCCGTCTGTGCCTGTTTGCAACAGCCATCGCTTCTGTCTACTTCAAGGGTTGAGACAGCACATCTTTCGGCTCTGATAATCTCTCGGACCGGAACAGTAAAAATGCCACCTTTCCAAAGATCATCGCATCACAACTCTGTTCAGCACACGCTTCGCATAAATCAAGGAGCAACTCCCATGAGCGAGATCAGGACCAAAGACGGAACATCGATTTACTTCAAGGACTGGGGCACTGGACAGCCCATCGTATTTAGCCATGGCTGGCCCCTCTCCGCCGACGACTGGGACACCCAGATGATGTTCTTCCTCAATCACGGCTATCGCGTCATCGCCCATGACCGCCGCGGCCACGGACGCTCCAGCCAGGGAGCCGACGGCCACGACATGGATCACTACGCCGACGATCTTGCAGCGCTGACCGCCCATCTCGATCTGAAGAACGCCATCCACGTCGGACACTCCACCGGCGGCGGCGAAGTAGTGCGCTATCTGGGACGGCACGGAGAGAGCCGCGTGGCCAAGGCTGCGATCATCAGCGCGGTGCCGCCGCTCATGGTCAAGACAGCGGCCAATCCGGGAGGCCTTCCCAAGGAGGTCTTCGACGGATTTCAGGCCCAGCTCGCCGCCAATCGTTCGCAGTTCTATCGCGACATCGCCGCCGGTCCCTTCTACGGCTACAACCGCCCCGGCGCGAAATCCTCCGAGGCGGTCATCGACAACTGGTGGCGCCAGGGCATGATGGGCGGCGCCAAGGCGCACTACGACGGCATCGTCGCCTTCTCCCAAACCGACTTCACCGAGGACCTGAAGAAGATCACGGTACCAGTGCTGGTGATGCACGGCGAAGACGATCAGATTGTGCCATTCGCCGACGCCGGTCCCCTCTCAGCGAAGCTGCTCAAAAACTCTAAGTCGAAGTTCTATCCAGGATTCCCGCACGGTATGCCTACTACCAATGCGGAGACGATCAACGCAGATCTACTCGCGTTTCTCAAGGGATGAGCGTCTTAAGATAGGAGCGTCTTTGAGGGGTCGTGATTCAAAAGCCCCCCAGATTCCGGGCAAGTGACGTCTAACCGGAGATAATCGGGTCACTCCCCTTTGCCGACCATCCGGAAGTGGATGACCGGTATCCGCCTTTCGTTCTTGTATCCGCTAATTGGCGATCTTCCATCAAGTGATCTCTCTCCTTTGCTGTTGTGAGTCCTGCGTGTTATTTTCGCCGCGTACTCGGATTGGTCTGGCGGGAGTTCTATGAAGCACGCCGTCCTTGGTCTTCGCGTCCACTCCGGATGGACCGCTCTTGTCGCGATATCGCTTGAAGACGGCTCTCCGCTGGTGCTTCTGCGTGAGCACCCTCACCTCGTCAAAACCTTCACTTATGAACTTCGTCAGCCCTATCACACCGCTGGAAAAAGACCGCCTGCCGAGGCCCCCGGCTTTATCTCGGGCGTGCGCGCCGAAGCAAGACGTCTCGCATATCGAGCCATCCAGTCTGCACAGGGGAACCTTCACCTGCAAGGATATGAGCTCAAGCGCTGCTGTCTTCTTCTAGCCTCCGGAAGGCCGCTTCCGGGTCTACCTCAAATCCTGGCGTCTCATGCGTTGATTCACGCTGCGGATGGGGAACTTTTCCGCGAAGCACTGCTCCACGCGAGCAAGCGGTGCGGCGTCGAGACGTTCACTGCGAAAGAGAGCGAACTGCTCGAACGGGCCGTGCATGCCCTTCACCTGCAACCTGATGAGCTTGCCCGTCGCCTCGCCGATCTAGGCCGCCCGCTTGGTGTCCCGTGGTCACAGGACGAGAAGTTCGCTGCGCTTGTCGCTTGGCTTTCTCTCTTGTAGGACCAACGCACGGCATCCTAACTAACCGCCGGCGAGAAGCCTGCGGCGTCCAGTGCTGGTGACCTGGCGCCCTTGATGACAAGCCACAGCATAAATGCCACCTCCCCAAAGAAGGCGGGCTGAGCCCAGCGAAACACATTGTCGTAGTATCGCGGCAACAGTATGCCAGTAAGGCTCAGGATTATCCACGCCAAGCCGTCGATGGCGAGCCAGACGCCCAGCAAGCGCGGCAGCAATCGAGACTCGTACACGAGCAGCGCGAGCGGCAAGAGCCACAGGCCAAAAAATATTTCGTCAACAACAAATCCCTGAAAATGAAGATTGAGGAATAGCATAGCCAGAGCATCGCGCTGAGGCTTTTCAACTATGGATAGGAAGTCAGCCCCGCGCACGAGAAGGAGGGCAGCGATTGAGTTCAGCTCATTCAGAAATGCTATCGGGATGGAGGCAACAACTAAGGTCACCATGAGCGAGGCGTACCGCCGGTTGACCCCCTTGAGCAGGTCGTATAACGCCAGAACCACAAAGATAAAACCGGCCTGGCTGATGAGTTGGGCCGCGATGCTGAGACGAAAAAGCGTCTCGGAGGCCGCAATGTTGTTGGCCGTCGCCGCTGCGTTCCCGTGCACGATCAGCTTGCTGGGAGCATAGACCATGGCGAAGACGCCCGGTATGGAGAACAGTACATACAGCAGTCCTGCGAATCTGCCTGGGTTCCTCGTGGAACTCATGTTCCCTCCCTTGTTGTAAGCAGCCTGATAAAAGGGTCCCACCGGGGAGACGCCGAAGGCTATCGAAATGTTACGCCACACAGCAAATCAGGCGATTTCGCACAGAACCTCTTGCAACCGGTCTGATCCGGATTCTGGCGGATCACGGGCTAACCGGAAACTGACCTACACCGGGAAGGCCGCCGCTTGACAAACAGCCGCCCCAAATCCCCCACTTTCAAGCTGCCGCACCCAAATAAAAATCCACCGCTAGAACGCGAAACCCCGCCACTGGGGCGCCCTCCACCACAAAATGACGCAGTCAAAACACCACATCTCACCACCATAAAACCACCTCCCCACCACCATCCACCATCAGCTTGCAACGCCCAAACTCAGACCGATCCCGCCGCCGCATCCGCCACCTCACCCAGGAAAAACCGCCGCATCGCCAACTCCGCCGTCAGGGGAGCCAGCGCCAGCGCGAACGGCAAAAAGATCCGCACCTCCTCCATCCTCCCCACCACCAGCCACATCCCCAGAAAGACCAGCGCCCCCGCCAGCATCCCCGCTCCCGCCGCCTCCACCCGCTCCCGATGCCTCACCACCAACCCCACGGTCCACGCAAATGGCCCCATAAACAGCGCAAACGGAAGCCACGACACAGGAGAACTCAAGTTCAAAAGCAGCTGAAACACCGGCGTACTGCCATAGGTCGCCAGAGGAAACATTCGCCGCATCAGCCAGTACTGAATCCCTACCACCACCAGCAGCGAAACCACGCTCGTCCCCGCCTGCAAGCCACGCGGCAGCGCAAACCCGCGCCCCAGAGGAGTCAAACAAACCAGCAGAATCCCAATATGCAGCGCAAACCCAACATCGGCCCGAACAAACCCCTGCGCCACCGCCAGCACCAGAAACCCCACCACCGCCACACTCCCACGCACAGGCACAGCCAGCAGAAACAGCGCCACCGCTAAGATTGCCGCCGTCGGCAGCGTCTCAGGCCGTTGATACCACAACAGCCACGCCAGATAAAACTGCACCAGCACCACAAATCCAGCCGCCCCAAACCACTGCCCCACCACCCCGGCCGCGCGGTACCTCGCCGACCGCTCGAACACCGCAAACAGCGCAAACACCGCAACCAGACCCGCGATCACATCCACTACCGTCAGCATATGACGCAGCCCCAGATGCGTATGTTGAGCCAGAAAATACGCCGTATCGATCACCCCGATTCGATACTGGTTCGGCGCATTTGCCGTCCCGCCCACCACGTCCATCCAGATACCCGGCTCTGCATGAAACGCCCGGCTATAGTTCCAATAGTCCAGAAAACCCGCCGACAGGACGATAAGACTCAGCAAAACGCCGACGATCTTCTTTGGGCCCTGCCTCATCCGTTCTCTCGCTCGCTTCCCATTGGGTTTGAGTGGAAGAATAGCACTCCGCTAAAATCGACTCTCGCAGCCCGTGCCCGGCCGATACCCTTGGCTATCCATCCATCTGCAACTCCCTGCTCCACTTCGTACTAATTCTGTAATACCCTGAACTCTTACAACATACTTGCGTTTAACCCTCTGTACACAATGAAGCGGCCAGGCTCCATCTCGTTCTCTCTTGTTCGCCTCCTCGAGGCGTTACTCCTCCTCGCCTCGGCCATCTTCTTCATCCTGCACGCCTTTCACCTCAGCGCCGACTTCCCAAACCACTCCCCCTGGATGGATTGGGCCAAGTACACCGACGAGGGCTGGTACGGTGACGGCGCCATCCGCCACTTTCTCCAGGGCCACTGGTACATCCCCGGCGACTTCAACCCCGCCGCCGCCCTCCCCATCTGGCCCCTGCTCGAAGCCGCTCTCTTTCGCTTCACCGGCGTAAGCCTCACCGCCGTCCGCGGCCTCACCGTCGCTATCTTCGGCCTCATCCTCGCCGCCTCGTATCTTCTGCTGCGCCGCTGGCACCATCTGGCAACCCCCGCGGGCCAGACGCCGCAAAGAACTCTCGCCCCAGCCATCGCTGTCCTCCTCCTGGCCGTAAGTCCCTTTTGCTACGTCTTCACCCGTATGGCGATCCTCGAGCCTCTGCTCATCCTCCTCACGCTCCTCGCCCTCCTCGCCACCTCCTATGCGACGCCGGTGCAGGAAATCGAGCCGATCGCCCTGCGAGACCGCCTCCATCAAGCTCTCCCCATCGTCTCCCTGGGTCTGCTTCTCCCCCTCATGGTCCTCACCAAGACCACCGCCATCTTTCTCCTCCCCTCCATCGCCTGGATCCTCTGGGCCCGCGTGGACTACCGCCTCCGCCCCTTCCTCCGTCTCGCCCTCCCCGCCGCCGCGCTCGCCGCCGTCACCTGGACCGCCTACTACGCCCTCGTCATCCGCCCACACTTCCTTGACGACTACCACTACCTCTTCAGCGCCAACGGCTACACCGGCATCACCCCCGCCACCGCCCTCTCCGTCCTGGGTGACACCATCGCTGACGGCCTCTGGATCGGCAACATCCTCTACCCTCTGGCTCTTCTCGCCATCTTCTCCGCCTTCCTCCTTCGTCCCCGCCTCCTCCGCAACCCGCTCGTCCCAGCCCTCCTGCTCTGGACCGCCGGCTACGCCTCCTTCCTCGCCTATCACAACAACCTCCAGCCGCGTTACTACCTCGTCCTCGCGGTCCCCCTCACCCTTCTCATTCCCGTCGTCTTCTCCACCCTTTGGACTCGCAGCTACCAGACCCGCAGCCAACCCTCCGAGCCGCTATCTCCCCTTCGCCGCCTCGGCACCGCCAGCATCGTAGCCGTCCTGGCCATCCTCACCGTCACCGACGCCCGCCAGACCCTCCACTACGTCCGCACCCCCGACTACACCTACACCTCCGCCGCCGCCCAGATCCGCAAGATCGTCTCCGCCGACCACACCCACAACCCGCTCATCCTCTCCATCAGCGGCTCCGACCTCTCTCTCATGACCGGTCTCCCCTCCATCTGCGACGACTTCGGCACCATGGACCTCGCTGTCCGCGTCCAGGCCTACCACCCCGGCTGGTATGTTGCCTGGAACCAGGTCGACGACGACAAGATGGACGCCCTCGCCCCCATCTACCACCTCCAGCGTGTCGCCGCCTTTCCAACCATGGACGACCCCGAGCGCAATCTCCTCATCGTCTATCGTCTGGACCCCGCCGTCCCCGGCACGCACCCGCGCCGCCACCGCAAACCCGTCATTCCACGCCTCCTCGAGACCAGCTTCGGCCAGCAGCCCAGCCTCGATCAACTCGTACACTGATTCCAGACACCCGAACTGTGCCCATTTGAAGCCAGTCTCTAGGGATTCGCCGAAATCTGCGGGACACCAATCTCATCTAGGCATAAAATTGACCTTCAACAAACCATCTTGGCCCATCGAGGAGTAGGTGCTCAAAAAAAGGCCGCATATTCCTGCTCTGGACGGTCTTCGCGGTATGGCCGTCCTCATTGTCTTTCTATTTCATTACGGGGGAGGAACCCACTCCTCGCTACTCCCCATGCGCGTCTTCGGTTATCTAAACAAAGGCGGATGGGCCGGTGTTACTCTCTTTTTCGTTCTCTCGGGCTTCCTGATTACCGGCATTCTCTGGGACTCCCGAGGTAAGCCGCACTGGTGGCGAAACTTCGTGATGCGCCGAACCCTGCGTATCTTTCCTCTTTACTACGCAAGCATCGTTCTCGTCGTACTAGCTGCTGCGTTCAAAGGGACGCTATATCCCACGCTCCGCCTCATCTGGATTCCTGTCTTTTTCCTCCAGAACATGCCGCATCTCAACGGCCTGGTCGACAAAATCCCATCGCCGCTCGGGCTCTTCCACTTTTGGAGCCTTGCTGTCGAAGAACAGTTTTACCTTCTCTGGCCTGCTGTTCTCTTTCTTCAGAGATCCCGAAGCCGCGCTCGGACCCTCTGCCTCGGCGTCTTCCTCTTTGCCTGCATCTTCCGCCTTCTCATCTGGCACCTGGCACCCAACCCGAGCCAGTTTTCCGAGTTTCTTCTCACCCGCGCTGGGGAACTGGCCGCCGGGGGATGGCTTGCTCTCGCCTATCGAGGTCCCGAGTGGTCTCGAGTCAAAGCCGCCGCCCCCTATGCAGCTCTCGCAGGCTTAGCGGGCTTCCTCATCAGTGGGGTACTCAACGGGACCTTCGAGTTGATCGGCTTCTGGCTGGCAGTCACCGGCCTGCCTTGCATCACCGTCTGCGCCGCAGCTCTGCTCGTTCTGGCCATGGAGCCTGGCCTTGTGCAGCGTTGCGCCGAAGCAGCATGGCTGCGATGGCTCGGAGGCATCAGCTATGGGGTGTATGTCTTTCACATGCTTTTCCTGGGGATCTTTATTGCTATCGAACAGAAGATATTTGGTTCACGCAGTCAGTTCGTCACCAGTGCGGCTCTGCTTCTCATCGCCGCCGCTGGGTCGGTCTGCACTGCATGGCTCTCTTTCCACTTCTTTGAAACACCGTTTCTCAACCTGAAGAATCGTTTCTCGAATCGGTCTGTCGAAACAGCGTCAAAGATCTCTATCTGATGGGCTCGGTCTCTTTTCTGCGCTCTTCTCACCAGCATTGCTCTCAGCAATACGCCGAACCCTCCGGCACCTCTAAATAACGGTCTTATTGTGCGCTCTCAGCCTCGCTACCCCGTACAAGCGTTAGAAAACACGCCAAACAATCCTTGACGCAACCCCGGAGAGGCCAGTAAGATTAAAACTCGCGCAGTTTCGCGTCTGTACGTCTGTGTCAGCTTTACTCTCAGGCGAGTCAGTTCACCGAGACATCCGTGGTGGATCCACTGGGGAGCAGCTTTCAACACAGCCGCCCCTGAAGCACCCTCCCATAGGTTGTGCGTAGTCGAGATGTAGTCCAGCTGTAGTCCAGGCCAAGCGGGCCGTCCCGCGTGTTTGGAGAGTAAACTCTCCCCTCCCGCACGTCGCCTTGCTCTGGGAAAACGTTCTTTCTGGCTTTTCAGTAATTTTATTGGCGAACCATCAACCTTGCACCACTTTCTTCATGCACCACGCCGAACACTGAAGACGGCAGAAACAAGGAGTAACCCAACGATGTCCACCACCATTCCGAGCGGCAAAGATATTAAGCGCAAGTGGTACGTGCTTGATGCCAGCGGTAAGACCCTCGGCCGCCTCGCCACCCAGGCCGCCTCCGTCCTCGCCGGCAAGACCAACCCCCTCTACACCCCCTACATCGATATGGGCGATCACGTCGTTATCGTCAACGCCGAAAAGATCGTGCTGACCGGCCTCAAGTCTGACCAGAAGCTCTATCGCCGCTACACCGGTTTCCCCGGTGGTCTGCGCGAAGAGTCCTTCATCAAGCTGCTCGCCCGTCGCCCCGAAGCCATCGTCGAGCAGGCCGTCAAGGGCATGCTGCCCAAGTCCAAGCTCGGCCGCCAGATGGCCACCAAGCTCAAGGTCTACAAGGGTGCCCAGCATCCCCACCTCGCCCAACAGCCCGTTGCCATGGACTTCCATGCCTCCAACGCGCCCAAGGTTCTCACCTCCAAGGTCATGGTCCCGGCGCATCCGGCCCACTCCCTCGAAGGCTAAGCGTCCGTTTTGTTAAGGGCACGGCTTCAGCCGTGCCATGCGGCACACGAAATTCGGGGCTTTAGCCCCTGAGGTAAAAGTTCAAGGAGCACCATGGCAGATCTGATTCAATACTACGGAACCGGCCGTCGCAAGTCCTCGATCGCACGCGTCTTCCTGCGTCCAGGCAGCGGCAAATTCACCGTCAACAAAAAAGAGTGTGACGTCTACTTCGTCACCGCACAACAGCGCGCAGCCGCCAAGCGCTCGCTCGGCATCGCCGACATCGGCGAGACCTTCGACGTCATCACCACCGTAAAGGGTGGCGGCGTCATGGGCCAAGCCGACGCCGTCAAGCTCGGCATCGCACGCGCCCTCATGGTATTCAACCCCGAGCTCCGCAAGGCGCTCAAGGCAGAAGGCCTCGTTACCCGCGACTCGCGTGGTAAAGAGCGCAAGAAGTACGGTCAGAAGGGCGCTCGCGCTCGCTTCCAGTTCAGCAAACGCTAATTGCTTTGCGTCGTTGCTTTTCTGGTTGCCATCCCCGAAGGGGATCTGCTGTTGCTTTTGCATTTCGTTTCAAAGTGGAAGCCGAGGCTTTAGCCCGGCTTCCACCGCACCACAGGCCTCGTTTCAAAGCGGCGAAAAGGAATCACCGCTCAGCACTACCCTCTCGGAGCATCGCGAGGCAAGGAGTCAAATCTCCCTTACGAGGGATCAATCCAGGCACCGGAGCATCGGTCCGGCTGTCTTAAACCAAGGAGCTACATTGGCAAATATCACTATGAAAGAACTGCTCGAAGCTGGCGTTCACTTCGGGCATCAGACCAAGCGCTGGAACCCCAAGATGAAGGAGTACATCTTCGGCGAGCGCAACGGCATTTACATCATCGACCTGCAGAAGACCCTCAAGATGTTCAAAGAGGCGTCGAAGTTCGTCACCGACCTCACCTCCACCGGTAAGCTCATCCTCTTCGTCGGCACCAAGCGCCAGGCGCAGGATGCCATCGCGGAAGAAGCAACCCGCGCCGGCATGCCCTACATCAACAGCCGCTGGCTCGGCGGTCTGCTCACCAACTGGGTCACCGTGCAGAAGTCGGTCAAGCGCCTCACCGAGCTCGACGACATGTCGACCGACGGCCGCTACGAGCTCCTCACCAAGAAGGAAGTCATCAAGCTCGAGCGCGAGCGCAAGCACCTCACCACCAACCTCGCCGGTATCAAGACCATGAAGCGTCTTCCCGACGCCATCTTCGTCGTTGACTCCAACAACGAGGCCATCGCCGTCGCCGAAGCCCGCAAGCTTGGCATCCCGGTCGTCGCCGTCGTCGACACCAACTGCGACCCCACCGTCGTCGACTACGTCATCCCCGGCAACGACGACGCCCTCCGCGCCATCCGCCTCTTCACCACGAAGATCGCAGATTCCGCCTACGAAGGCGTCCAGATGGTCTCCGAGAAGGCATTCGCCACCGAGTCCGCTGACGTTCAACCCCTCGCAGTCTCCCCCGAGTACGTCGGGGAAGAGGGCGAGTACGAAGGTGCCGAGATCCATGCTGCCGCCGAGCCCACCGAAGCTGCTCCCGAAGAAGACGAGACCGTCGACCTCGCCGCAGTTCTCGGCGGAAACATCCGCAAGGCACCGTCTGCCGCCAGCGAGCCCGAAGCCGAGTCCGAGCCCATCTCAGCCCAGGCCGCCGTCTAGCACCATCTATCGTGCCGAAAGGCCGTCGCAAGAGGAAAGGGCAGGGCATTAGCCGTGCCGTAACCGTCTCTTGTTATTTTGGTGGGGCGCGGGCATTCAGCCCGCGCCCCCTTTCGCAGAAAACCGCAACTCAAGGAAACGCACAATGACTGAAACCGCCGTAAAGATCGACGCAAAACTCGTCAAAGAACTCCGTGAAAAGTCCGGCGCCCCCATGGGCGACTGCTTGAAGGCGCTGCAAGAGGCTAAAGGTGAGATGGAAGCCGCCTTCGTCGTCCTCCGCAAGCGTGGCATGGCCTCGGCCGCCAAGAAGGCGACCCGCACCACCAACGAGGGCGCAGTCGGAACCTACATCCACGCTGGCGGAAAGATCGGCGTTCTGATCGAGCTCAACTGCGAGTCCGACTTCGTAGCCCGCACCGACGACTTCCAGGAGCTTCTCCGCGACGTCGCCATGCACATCGCCGCCGTTGACCCGCGCTTCGTCAGCCGCGAGGACGTCACCGAAGCCGACCTCGAGCGCGAGAAGGACGTCTACCGCGCCCAAGCCGCTGCCTCCGGCAAACCCGCCGAGATCATCGAGAAGATGCTCACCGGCAAGCTCGCCAAGTTCTACGAAGAGTTCTGCCTCCTCGACCAGCCCTTCATCAAGGAAGCCTCACAGACCATCGGCCAGCTCATCGCCAGCAAAGTCGCAAAGCTAGGCGAAAACATCAGCGTCCGCCGCTTCGCCCGCTTCAAGGTAGGCGCCACCGACTGGACCGTAG
Source organism: Tunturiibacter empetritectus (assembly GCF_013410875.1). Classification (GTDB taxonomy): domain Bacteria; phylum Acidobacteriota; class Terriglobia; order Terriglobales; family Acidobacteriaceae; genus Edaphobacter; species Edaphobacter empetritectus. The sequence continues at coordinate 351,476 of NZ_JACCCU010000001.1, forward strand.
CCCAGACCAAAGCCGCCCCCACCGACGAAGCCGCTTCCTAATCTGTAACCATCATCGAAACAAAAAAAGCCCGGGCGTCGTCCCGGGCTTTGCTTTCCTTCAAACGCTTCCGTTCTTTAGCTTTGTCCTTGCTTTTTTTTGTTGTCATTCCGCAGCGAAGCGGAGGAATCTGCTTTGTATCATGCTTGCCTCTACGCAACATCAATCCATCAAATCTCACAATCGTCATCCTGAACGAAGTGAAGGATCCCCGTATTTGCCTTTGCTCCAAAATCGCGATGCTTGACGCCACACCCCACCTCCAATAATCTCCAACCATGCACTTCGTCTCTGCAGCCCGTTATTGTTGTCCGTCCAGCCTCTAGGCTGACGACACCTCAGGGCACTGTAGAACCCTCCAGATCCATCGTCAGTCAGGCAACCAAGAGCGCTCTCATCTTGCTTTGACCACGCGGTCAGGCATCCGCTTCCAGCGCCGACATCTCAGCCAACGACGAACAATCAGGAGACCATACCGATGCGCAGATTCATAAGCCTTTCCCTCGCTGCCTTCACCCTCATCGCACCCATCACAATCAAGGCCCAGCCGGCAGCACCCACCGCAGGAAAGCCCTATCTGGTCGAGTGGGTCTACCGAGTCCAGTACGGCCATCAGGACGAGTGGTGGTCCCTCTTCCGCAAGTATCAGATCGCCGCCCTCGACCGCGAGCAGCAGCTCGGTTACGTCACCACTTACACCGTCTACGGCCCCGGTCTGCACACCTCGGAGGACAGTCGCTGGGACTACCGCATCGTCATCAGCTACAAGGACCAACCCTCGTCCACTCACGAAAGCGAAGTCCTGCGCCAACTCTTCTCAGACCAGCAAACTCTCCACAAAGAAGAGAACCGCCGCTGGGAACTCACCTCGAACCACTACGATCTGCCCATCCACATCGTCGATCCACACGCCGAGTAATTCCGACCATCATCCCACCACGGACTCACCACAACTCACCATCAAGAAACCACTCCCAGGAGACACGCCATGAGCAAGATCCTCACCGAAGTCCTCTCCGCCAACGAAGCCTACGCAGCCAGCTTCGGCGAAAAAGCCAACCTCGCCCTTCCACCCGCCCGAGGCTTCGCCATCCTAACCTGTATGGACGCTCGCCTCGACCCTGCCAAATACGCAGGCCTGGCCGAAGGAGATGCCCACGTCATCCGCAACGCCGGCGGCCGAGCCAGCGACGACGCCATCCGCTCCCTCGTCATCAGCTACAAGCTCCTCGGCACCAAAGAGTTCTTCGTCATCCATCACACCGACTGCGGCATGCAGTTCTTCACCAACGACATCATCCGCGGCCTCCTTGCCAGCAGCCTAGAAACCGCCGCCCTCACCCCCGAAGGCTTCAAAGATGTAGGCAAAGGCCCAGGCTCAACCGCAGCCGAGTTCATCGAATTCCTCACCATCAAAGATCAGGCCGAATCAGTCCTCGCCGACGTCACCCGCATCCGCACCAGCCCCCTCGTGCCGAAGTCCATCCCCATCTACGGCTACATCTACGACGTCAAATCCGGCAAACTCATCGAAGTTCCAGCCGCCACCACAACAGGCCGCGCTACGCCATAAAGGGAGTGGCGGTTTCGAAGTTCTTCGTAACGAGAAGGAGAAAAAGTCGCCATCCTGAGCGTAGCGAATGATCCCTTTATTCACCTTTGCTTTAGGTCAGTTCCGCCCTCAAACTATCGCCGACCGCAGCAAAAAATAAGGAGAGTCCTGCCACCACGCCCTTACCGCCGCAAGCCAAACAAACAGGGGGAGCATTCTTGCTCCCCCTGTTCCTCTATCCCAGGCATTTACTCCCAGCGAGCCGTACGCTCCGCATTATCGACTATCGTGTGCGCATAGTCGATATGCTCAATCGCCCGATCCCGCAACCCATGCGCCTGCGGAACATCCTCCGCATGCTCCAAATCCCGGTGCGCGGCATAGAGCAGTTCATTAGCCTTGCGGAACCTGTCATGCGGGCTCAAACCCGTATCAATGTGGAACGGATCGTTCAATCCCTTGCCGTCATCGATCGAGGCGTGTTTGATCTCATTGATCGCCGCATCGATATGCTTGATCGCCTCATTGTCGTCATGCTTTACCGGACCCCACGCCCATCCATCATTCAGATAGTGCCGCGCCGCTCGCAGATCGCTCAGCGCATGCAGATAAGCCGGATGTGGGCCTGGAACTTCCTGTGCCTGCATCGTCATCGGCGTCACCGCTGCAATCATTCCAGCTGTCAAAACCATCAAACGGACTTTACTAACCATGTAACTTTCTCCTTGGGCTGCGTCGTATCGTGCCCGCACCCTGCAAGACCCACCTAACCCCGCAAAGTTGTGCACAACAAATACGAGTTCCACCAAAGTTGTAAACAAATCGACCTTCGAGGTCGTCTATATCCGTTATCCGATAATCCTCCCCCGCCCCATGCGATACTTAGTTCTGACATGTACAAAAGAGTCCTCCTCAAGATCTCAGGCGAAGCTCTGGCCGCAGGCAAAGGTTTTGGCATTGACGCTGTCTTCATTCACAAAATCGCCGCAGAAATAGCCGCCGTTCACGCCCTCGGCTGCGAGATCGGCATCGTCGTCGGAGGCGGAAACTTCTTCCGCGGCGTCGCCCAGCAGGCCATCGACATGGACAGGGTCGCCGCCGACCACATGGGCATGCTGTCTACAGTGATCAATGCGATCGCCCTTCAGGACGCCATCGAAAAGCTCGGCCTCTTCTGCCGCGTCATGTCCGCCATCGAGATGCACGAAGTCGCCGAGCCCTACATCCGCCGCCGCGCCATGCGTCACCTCGAAAAGAACCGCATCGTCATCTTCGCCGCCGGCACCGGCAACCCCTTCTTTTCCACCGACACCGCCGCCAGTCTCCGCGCCATGGAGATCAAAGCCGACATCCTCCTCAAAGCCACCTCGGTCGACGGCATCTACACTGCCGACCCCAAAGTCGACGACAAGGCCACCAAGTTCGACCAGATCACCTACAGCGAGATGCTCCGACTCAACCTCCGCGTCATGGACACCACCGCCGTCTCCCTCTGTCGCGACAACAACATGCCCATGATGGTCTTCAGCATGCGAGAGTCCGGCAACATCGTCCGCGTCGTTAGCGGCGAAAAGATTGGCTCCCTCGTCACCGCCTGACCAGTCTCTACCCACAACCAAATAAATCTTCATCTCGGACCGACGCCAACCCACCGAAACGTCATCTCGACCACACAACCCACCAAATCGTCATCTCGACCGAAGCTGCTCACAGTTTTATCGTGTGCAGCGCAGTGGAGAGACCCCCGTATTTGTTCTTGCTGCTGCTTGCCCTTTGGCTGTGCTGCTACGTTCTTTTGCCAGTCTTTCGCCTGCTGTGGCCGTCCTTGTTATTCCGCAGCGTAGCGAAGAAATCTTCTGTTGCCAGAATAATGTCGTCTTCTTCGCCCCTCCCCACGTCTAATTCAAAGAAACCGCGTTTGATAAGTTTGAAACGCAGCAGCATCCCACTCAAGCAGGACGACCGTGTGAACCTCAGCCTTCTGGAACCAGAGATCGAGCAAGCGCCTGCCCCGCAGCCTGCAACCAGGACCACGCGCAAGCCGCCCTTGCCGGCTCTCACCGGAATCCGCACACTCCTCGCCATCTTCATCATTCTCTTCCACTTCACCCCGCCACACCTCGGCCTCCTCTATCCCATCATCGACAACGGCTACGTCTTCGTCGGCGTCTTCTTCCTCATCTCCGGCTACGTTCTTACCTACAACTACGCCGACCGCGCCAACACCCTCATCAAGCGCGAGTTCTGGCTGGCCCGCTTCTCCCGCCTCTACCCCATCTACCTCCTCGTCCTGCTGATCTCCTTCCGCATGGTGCAGGACGAGTGGCACGCCCGCTCCCACTCCGAGTTCTGGCAGGGACTCATCCTCACCCCCCTTGTCCTTCAGGGCTGGAGCCCCTCCGTCGCCACCTTCTGGAACACCGTCGCCTGGACCCTCTCAAGCGAAGTCGTCCTCTACGCCGCCTTCCCCTGGCTCATCCGCCTTCCCTGGCCCAAAAAATCGGCCCAGCTGGTGCTTCTCATCATCGCCCTCTGGGTCATCGGCCTCATCCCCCACTCCCTCTACCTCTGGCTCAACCCCGACCACATCGTAGGTCCGGTCGACCGCTATAGCTCCACCCAGCTCATCCGCTTCCTCAAGTACACCCCGCTACCCTACGTCTGCACCTTCCTCATTGGGGTCACCCTGGGCAAACTCCAGCATGCCCTCACCATCTCCTCTCGTCAGCGCCTCCTGCTCTCGTCCGTCAGCCTGGCGCTCGTGGGAGTCTTCTTCTACACCCTCGTCGTCCGCACGCCGTACCTCCTCATGCACGGCGGCCTCTTGACCCCTGTCTTCGCCGCCTTGGTCCTCGGCCTCAGCGGGCCTCACGCCATCTCGGCCCTCTTCTCCTGGCGCCCTCTTTTGCTCATTGGCGAGAGCAGCTACTGCCTCTACCTGCTCCACTTCAACGTCTTCCAGCTCCTCCACCTCTACCATGTGCCGGAGCGCCTCCACCTGGCCGCTCTCGAGCCCTGGCTCTCCTACGCAATCCTCATTCTGCTCGCTCTGGCCGCCTTCCACTTCGTAGAAACTCCTGCCCGCAAGGCCATCCTCAGCCGCTTCTCCCGCAAACCCCGCTCGCTCGCCCCAGTCTCTTCCTAGTGTTGAGAGTCTTGAGTTCGTGGCAAATTCACCTTTGTTGTCGGCTTTATTTCTTTACGTCGCACTTTTGTCCCTAAGCAAAGTCGAATGGCGAAGCCCGCATTAGGCTGACGAACCCATATCAGGTCTTTTTGCTGTCATCCTAAGCGCAGCGAAGGATCCCGAAGAGCTCAGACCTACCCGAACCGCCCATCCCTTCCGCCCATCATCTTCACGCCGGTGTCTGACGTTTTGGCCTTTGCCTGCCCTCCGTCTTTGCTGTGTCCTTCTTGTCATCCCTCAGGGGATCTGCTGTTACCGTTGCCATCGATCCCCGAAATCCTGTCAAGCCCCAAAAAAGCAAATTCCCTCGCCAAACAAGGACAAACGCGTGGCGTATTAGTTTCACTCCCTCAGCTATACTTAAATCAAGCTCAAAGAAGATGCCTTCGGACGAAAATCCGAGGGCATCGTTGTTTAGAAGCGAGCAGTGTCTAGAAGACATAGCCATAAACATTAGCCATAACTCATTGATTTCAAGTATTTTAGCAATAAGCCATTTAGGATGAGAAGCTTGCAGACAGTTATGCCGTGTAAACATTTGAAAATAATAAACTTGCGTGTAAAATACCCCCAAGAGGGGGAGGGGGGTATCTCACAGGATAAGGCGTTGGAATAACGGAGGAGAGGACGAAAGAGCGACGTTAGAGGCTGTTTAAAAATCCTGTCGTGTTTAAGGGCACGGCTTCAGCAGTGCCGCTAGAGCGTTGCAAGCATTGCGGCTTCAGCCGCTGAGGTCCGTCTTTCGCTTTCGGAGGGTATTCTTCATCACCCTCGTAGCCATCAAACCGGAAGAGTGCTATCTGCTCATAAAAGAGGACGCGAAAGAGCCCCGCGGGCAACGGGGCTTTTTCGTTGACACATAACAAACAGGCTATTCGACGATGATCTGCGTAGGATGCGATCCGTTCGCTACGGCCACAGCACAGCTTGGCAGCGCGCCCGAGGGGAACGGAGTATTTTGCACCTGCTTCAACGTGCCGTTTTGAGGAGCGAGCTGAAACGCCGAGACATCGCCTTCGAGGTTGTTCGTCGCATAGAGGTAGATACCCAGCGCCGGCTCGATCGCAACGCAGGTTGGACCCGTACCCGTCGCCGTCGAAGCAGAACCGACAGCGCCCGTCACATTCCCCGAGGTTTGATCGATCGTATAAGCGCCGACCGTACCCGAGGAGAAGTTCGCTACATACAGGAACTTGCCCCGAGGATCAATCGTCACACCCACCGGAAAGATACCAGTGGCGAACGGGCTGCCGTTGGTCATCGGAGTCAGCGACCCATCTGAATTCACCGTACTGCCATACAGTTGGTTCGTCGCCTGATCGGTAATGTAAACAAAACGCGAAGAAGGATCTGCCGCAATGGCGCTGGGTGTTGTTCCTGCGCCGTATCCGGTGGCGACCGTCTTGCCCGTGCTATCAGTCGTAATCGTGGTCCCAGGAGTAGGAGTCAATGTGCCCGTCGTCGAGTTCTGCACGAAGCCCAGAACCGTCGCCTTCGGTGTGGTCGGTGTCTCCTGATCGATCACATACACATAGTTGGTCAGGAGTCCGTTGTTGGCAGTAGCTGTGGGCGTCGTCGACAGGATGCAGTTTGCAGAGCTGGTACCTCCGGCGGCCAATGGTTGGCAGCGCGGACGGCTCACCACAACGCCAAACGGTGTATTGCCAACCGGAACGTAGTTCAGAGAGGTCAGAGAGGTCGTGGTTCCAATCGTCGTATTTGCTACGGCTGTTCCCAGCGAGCCGTCTTTATTGATCGGGAAGATCGTAATACCGCCCGGCCCGGGCGATGCGGTCGAGTAAAGCTGCTGTCCCTGTGGACCGAGCTGATACTGGAACGTGACATAAAGGAAGGTGCCTGCCGCATCCATCGCAACTGAGGTCCCGTTGCTCCCCGTTATGTTGTACGTGTTCTGCAGGTAGATCTTCCCGTCGGTGCCGACCGAGTACTCTCCAATCGTTGAATCGTCGTGGTTCACGACATACACATTCAACCCGTTCGGCGAGGCAATCAGGGTAACCGGATTCCGGCCTGCCGGGATCGGGGAATCCGCAAGCGGCGTCAACGAACCAATCTGGTAGTCCACCGCGTACGCATTGATGCCACCGTTGGGAGAGGTGCTCGTCAACGGTTTTGCCGTAGTCACATAAACGTACGCCAGCGTGTAGTCGCGGCTGCACGCCGTTACGCTCACCAACGCAAAAGACAATATCGAGGCCACTGTTCCGCGACCCATCTTATTCCACTTCATGCTTGCCTAACTCCAGGGCAAATCGTTTCCGCCCGTTCCTGCTGTCCCGATACTCAGGATTCCTCGAGACATCCTGTCCTGGTTCTCCAGCTGCCTTATTGCCAGCTAGTCTACGTTTCCGCTTACTGCGAGGCACGTCGCCTGTCCGGTCGCCGTGAACTTCGATCCTCGCTTCAGGTCTTGCAAGAAGCCTTGCGTCGAGATCGACTTGCCAGTCACAGTTCCATCTCCGTTGGACGTATAGATGTACTGATTCGACGGGTCCTCTACCATGCAAACCGGCCCGGCCCCCACAGAGTAAGGATTGTTACCCGGATCGATCGCCAGCAAAGTACTATTCGTCTGGACCTGGAACGCCGAGATGGAGCTGTTCGGATTCGTGGTATCGGTAGTCGACTGGTTCGCCACATATAAGAAGTTCTTCGCCGAGCCAGCTCCGCCAACCAGCGAGTAAACCGGATTCGCCCCTGGAGAGACATTTCCAATCGGTCCGCCCGTGATCGGATTCAAAGTGCATGTAGTAGCCGCGACCGAGAAGGGAAGAATCCGTCCACCAGGGTTGCTCGCAGTGGGAGCCGCATCGGTGATATACACCGCGCTTCCGCCGGTAATAATCGACGTAGCGCGTCCAGTCTGCGCATTGAACTTCTGTGTCGTCGTAAGGGTCAACTGACCAGCAGTTCCGGCTGCGTAAGGAGACACAGTCTGGTCAGCCGTGTTGAGAGTTAACAAGCATCCGCCCGAGACCGCCATCATCGTTGGCGTTTCGCCAACGGGGAAGTAGGTCAACTGCAATCCCGTCTGAGGATCCTTGATCTGCTGATTCAGTACCAGTGTCAACCGACCCGTATTCGGATCGATCGAGAAGACCGTGATGTCACCATTGGCGGGAGGTGGCGCACCATCGAGCGATGGTGCCTGCTGATCCAGAACGTACAGAAAATTACCCGTAGTGTCGACCGCAGCCCAGACGGGAGTGCTTCCCTGGCTTGTAAAGCATTGCTGGAAGGTCAACACGCCCTGTCCGCCAACGCTGAACTCGCTGATGCTGCCGGCACTCCCGCACGGCAGGTTCGATGTTGGTCCGCTCCCGCCGCCCTTGTTGACCACATAGACGAAGCGGCCGCCAGGCTTCACCACAATCGACACCGGATCAGCTCCGCCGGAGGTAAACGGGGAGTGCGGCATCGCCGTCAGGTTTCCCGTAAAGTCGTCAATCTTAAATCCCGCAATCTGGTTGTACTGCGTTCCAAGAACCCACATGAACCCGATCGTGCCGCCACCGCACGCCGTCATGCCTAGACCCATCGCTACGGACACTACCAAGGCCATTGAAACCCGGCCAATCCTGCTCAACTTCATGCGCTTCCTTAATCCTCGCCAGTGAACGGTTCTCCGTCCACCTTTTGCCGCGAGCAACTCTGTAGGGTACGATTCCTTCGCTTATTGTAGAAGCTGTCGCGACTTTGTGCCACTTATGCCCTTCATTCTGGTTGGCCTACCCCCAGCGTATGTGGTCACCACGTCGTGGTTACCGCCACCTTCCATCCACACAAAAGCCCAGGCCGCAGCCCGGGCCTCTGGTTCACTCGCACCTCTACCACACGCGACAGGAGTTCACCGGCATCATTGCGTGGCCCGCTTTACAGCCAAACGCTTTGCCGAACTCATCGAAGTTCCGCACCGTGCCCTTCGCCCGCCACTCGCCCGTGCTATGTGGATCGGTCTTCGCCAGTACACGCGCATTCTGCTCCGTCTGATTCTGGCACCATAGCTGTCCGAAGGTAATAAAGAAGCGCTGCTGCGCGGTATATCCATCACGCTTCCCATCAACATACCCAGGCTCGGCGGTAGCTCCCTGTTGCGTAAGAGCTGCTTCGAGCGCCTGGAAGGCAATTCGAATCCCACCATTATCGGCCGTATTCTCGCCAAGCGTCAGCTTGCCGTTAAGGTTCTGTCCCTCAGCCACCTTGAACCCGTCATACTCCTTCACCTCACAATCGGTGCGCTCGGTAAACTTCGCTCGATCCTCGGCTGTGAACCACGGACGCACATTTCCCTTCGGATCGTACTTCGATCCCTGGTCGTCGAAGCCATGCGTCATCTCATGCCCGATCACGGTGCCGATTCCGCCGCAGTTCACTGCCGGATCTTTACTGTTATCGAAGAAGGGAGGCTGCAGAATTCCAGCAGGGAAGTTAATGTCGTTGTTCGAAGGGCTGTAGTACGCGTTCACCGTCGGGGGTGTCATCCCCCACTCCTTTTCGTCAACCGGCTTGCCCAGTTTGGCGTAGTTGCGAGCCCGCTCGAAACTCTGCCCCCTCTCCACATTGCCGAGATAATCGTCCCGCTTCACTGTCAACGAGCTGTAATCACGCCAGTTCTCCGGATAGCCGATCTTATTGCGAATTGCATCCAGCTTCGCCTTCGCTTCGACCTTGGTCGCATTGCTCATCCACGGCAGTTGCTGGATGTCCTGTCCTAGTGCCTGTTCAAGCGCCACCACCAGCTTGTCCATATTGGCCTTCGCATCGGGAGGGAAGTACTGTTTCACCCAGTCCTGACCCACGGCCTCGCCCAGTGCTGTATCGGTCGCGCGTGTGCAACGCTTCCATCGCGGTGTCTGCTCCTTCTGGCCTTGCAGCGTCGCCGAAAAGAAGTTGAAATTTTCATCCACAAATGGTTTCGACAAAGCAGGCGCAGCAGTCCTCAGCGCATGCCAGCGCAAATAGCTCTTGATCGAATCCAAACTTGCCGCATCGATCTCGGCGTTCATCGCCTTGAAGTAGTCCGGCGTTGCAACATTCAGCGTACTGAACTCGCCAATCGTAACCTCCTTCAAATAGGTCTGCCAATCATAATCAGGAGACAGCGCCTCGAGATCCTCCTTGGACATGATGTGATATCGCTTCGCCGGATCACGCAGCTCAACTCGGTCCATCGAGCCCTTGGCGAGCGCCGTCTCGATAGCCATCACACTCTTAGCCTCGTCCGACGCCTTCTCCGGAGTATCGCCCAGCAAGACAAACATCTTCGCGACATGCTCGACATACTGATCCCGCAGCTTCTGGCTCCGATCATCCTCGGTCAGATAGTACGACCGGTCCGGGAGAGAGAGGCCGCCTTGAATTGTGCTTGCAATCTGTTGGCTCGAGTCCTTCTGATCCTGCTGCACATTCAATCCATAAACACGCCCACAGAGTAGTTCTTCTGTAACTCCGCCACGATCGTCGCCAGTTGTTTTTTGTCCTTCAATGACGCAATCGTCGCCAGCGCAGGCTGCAGCGGCTTTGTCCCCAGCCTGTCGGCCAGATCGACGTTCATACATGCCGCGAAGTAGTCGCCATACTTGCGTTGCAGCGGGTTCTTCGGATCGTCCGCCGCTGCCTTCAACTCCGTGTAGAGCAGATAATTATTACGTTCCGCTAACTCATTGAACCGCCCCCACCGCACCTGATCAGATGGAACTGGATTTTTCTTCAGCCAGTTGCCGCATGCATATTGATAGAAGTCGATGCAAGGGTCCGCGGTCTTATCGATTGCGGAAAGGTCAAAGATGATTGGCTGCTTCGGCTCCGAAGTTGGGCCTCCCGGTACATCTGTTTCCGTAAATGCTTGTCCCAGACACACGGCAGTAGAAAGTATCAACAGGCTCGCTAAAGATTTGGAAATCATGTCGCTCCTCAGAAAAATCCCAATAGAAGGCAACGGCTCAGACAACAAGACGATTCGTCTGCCGTCAAAAACGTAACTCTCCGTGATACTACGAAGACGAGACGCCATATCACAAAGTTTCCGGCCCACGAAACGCAGAAAAAAGGGCTCAGGCCGAAGCCCAACCCCTTCTTCCCGTCGCCGCATCTTCTCTCAAAAGATCTTCAGGTGGATTGTCAGGTACTTCTTTGGATCGCTTCGAATCGTCGTCACCAGATCCGTGCTGGCCACCAGCAGCTTATTCAAGTTGGTGTAAGCGGCATCATCTTTCACCAGTTTGCCCAGCGTACCCCGCCCATCGTTCACTCCCGACACCAGCGTATTGACCTGTGTCAACGTATTGCTCAGATCCTGGCGAAACTTCGGATCCTTCAGCATCAGCCCAAGTCCACCCTTGCCGGCGTCGGCGTCGGCAAGCAATGAGTTCGCATGCGCAAGTGTAGAGTTAAGATTCTTATAAAGGGTATCGTCCTTCAACAGCTTGCCCGCCGTGCCCTTGCCGCTGTCGATTCCATCCGCGATGTTCTGCAGCTTTGCGACCGTACCGTTCAACCGGTTGTACAGCGTGTCGTCGGTCATCAGCTTGCCAATCGATCCGCGTCCCGCGTTGATATTCTTCTCCAACTTCAGCAGCTCATCGACAGTATTATTTGCCTTGTTATAAAGATCAGGATTATTGATCAGCTGCCCAATCGAACCCTTTCCCGACTGAATGTTGTCGACGATGATGTTCATCTTCGCCAGAATCACATTCAGGCTCTCAATCGTTCCCTGGCTCGCTTTCACGACATCGGTCAAGCTAGGCGTCTCTAAAGTCTTCAAAACATCGCCGTCCTGCAACGGCGGCCCAACGGCAAACTGGCTGTTGATGTCCACCACCGTATCTCCCAGCACACCCACCGTCGACAACGAGGCCTTCGAATCCTTCTTCAGGTTGGTGGCGAACTTTTGGTTCATCTTCATCACCACCTTCACCGGCGTCAGCTTGTGCTCCGGCGAGTTGTCGATCGTCACCGACTTCACCGTTCCGATCGTCACCCCTTCCAGGTTCACCGCCGCACCCGTCTTCAGCCCCGCCGAGTTCTCAAAGAAGGTCACCACCGTCAGCTTATGCGAGAAGATTCCCAGCCCCGACGAGCTCGTCATCAGGAACAGCAGGGTCACCAGCACCACCGTCGAAATCAGTACAATCACGCCCACCTTCAACTGCGACCACCGAACCTCCTGCTGGCTGGGCATAGCTCTCCTTTAAGACCGTTTCGCAAAACTTCACTGCCCGCGGCGTTACACTGCCGCCTCCCGCCTGTAGCGCAATCAGGGTGTCAGTAACTAGGAGAATACATTACCCTCCCAATCCATCACCCAGGAAAACTCCTGGCATCGCCTCGCGCTAAGTCGTCGATCTGTTATGGATGCCCAAACCGCTCTAATGGTTTCAACTTCCCATTGATTTCAACCTTTTATGACCTTGCCGTACCGCCCGTGACGCGTGACCGTCACGCTAATCCTCTACCACCACCACCGCCATCGCCAACTCGCGGCTATGGGTCAAACTCAACTGTACCCTGCGCACCCCCATCGCCTTCGCCAACTCTGCCGCCCGCCCGCTCAAGTGAAGCGTAGGTTTACCGCTCGCCTCACGCCGCACCTCAAGCTCCTTCCATGTAACGCCTCGGCTAATTCCCGTTCCCAGCGCCTTCGCGCCAGCCTCCTTCGCTGCAAACCGGGCCGAAAAGCTCTCTGCGGCATTCTTCTTCTTGCGCACACAGTAAGCGATCTCTCCCTCAGTAAAAATCCGCTCCAGAAACCGCTCGCCGTACCGGTCGATACTCTCTTGTATCCGTCTCGTCTCGATCAGATCCGTTCCTACACCCAGCACCATGAGAACCTCGCTTGCGCCACCTTCTTACGCGAACCAACAACAGACAAATCGCAAGTCATCTCTTTTCAAGATTATCAAACAGCAAACCCCACATGACCACAGTACCCCGTCAGAGACTCACGCTTCCCCCCTCCCTTTCCGATGAACACCCTATCGGCAAGCACATTCGATTCGGCAGAGGCTCAACACCCCATGCAATCGCTCGATATTCAGGGCTTCAGCTACGAAGAGCGCCAAGGCCTTCTGCCCTCGCTCACCTCGGCCTTCGCAGACTGCGGAGGCTGGATCCTCAACCGCAGGACCACCTCGCCCACCACCATGGAGTTCCGCGTCGAGATCCAGCTCCGCGCCGTCATCGACATCTACGCCTCCATCATCTCTTCCGGCCTCGAGCTCACCCGCGCCGGTCACCTTGGCTTTACCCACCTCTGCACATGCCGTAAAAATCTTGCCACCCCGGCTGACCTCGGTCAGATCATCACCATCCGTCTGGAGATTAGCTTCCTGGAAGACGCCACACTGCAGTCTCTCTTCCTCTCCGCCGGAGAGTGCGCCTGATCGTCCCACGCACCACCTAATGCACGGTCAGTTTTTTCTGCTTCGGCCCCCACAGTCCCATCCGGAACGGCACACCCACTGAGAACTGCAGATTCGGCGTATCCGGCGTCAGCCCCACGCCAAAGCTCAGATCAATCGTCTTACCTGGCGCGTACACATAACTCGTTCCCAACCGCAGCGTGCCTTCCACCAGATACGAAGCAGGAATATCCACCCCGTTCAACGTAGTACTGCGAGTAAACCGTTGATCCCAACCAAGAGTCATCGATACGTCCGGGTTCAACGCCAGGATCGACCCAATCTGGAATCCCACAGCATCCCCCGGGTTGAAGTGCCCCACCATCGTCGCCGCCGGGTTACTCGGATCGTTAGCTGAAACCGTATGATCGCCCTTCAGATTCGCCGTGTAAGAAAGATTCCCGAAGAACACCACCGGATCGCTCGACTTCGCCAAAGTCAGGTTTCCCTGTATTGCATTGAAGCCTGTCCCAAGCGCCACCTGGCTGCTCTGCAAATTGTAAGGATCTTTCCCCGTCGTCGATTTGAACCGCACACTCGCCAGCATGTCTGGAATCTTTCCATGCTCGCTTGTCAGCTGCCGCGAGATGCCGGCAGAGATATCGCCCAACCCAAAACTGCTCGAAGAGGTTTGGACATTATTCGCGTCCACCGTCCGAATCAACTCATACCCATAAGGAATCGTGAGATCGGCCTGGAGCTTATGCGGCAATCCAAGCCGCGCCGTGAAGTTTGGCAGAAGATAGTCCTCCCTCACGCGCTCCGAAGCGATATCACCCACCACCAACACGGGCAGCAACGCAAAACCATTCACCGTCACATGGTCCGACGACGCGCTGAAGTAAGACGTGGTGTTGTCGACCTCCAGGGTTCCAGAGGGCAGCAGCAATCCGCCACGCACAATCAAAGCTTGATCCAGAGCCTCCGTCGCCTGCCGTTCCGTGCTGTCGTAGGTTGACGTCGACACCACCGAGTTGATCACGCGACTGGTCGAGGCGGCCGGCAAAGTAGGACGCTCCACCACCTTCGCCGGAGTAGTAAAGCCTCCGTTCATACGCCACTCCAGCTCATTCACGCGCTCCAGCAGATTGCGGATGATCGCATCGCGCTCTCGCAACGCCTCCTGCAGCTTCAGATCCACAGGGTCTCTCGCCGCCGTTGTAGCTTTGGCAATCTCCTGTGTCTGCGGCTGACCATTCGCTGATGTCTGAGCAAGGAGTGATCCCGTGCTCGCCAGCAGAACCACAATCACTGATAAAACTCTTCGCCGCAACATCGACCCGCCTTTCCCTTCAGTACAAATAGTTGCTCGGAGCCGTAACTCCGATCTTGCGCGAGATCAGCGATTCATCCGGTACCATGCGTGCGGCCACAGGAAGACGTTTGTCTCCGATCATTCGGTCGTCTGGCGGATGCACTACGAAGACGATGCCGTTCTTCCACAAGGTCTGAAACCGGTCGACTCGCATCGTGATATTGCCGAAGCCCGGATCGCCCAGAATCACATGCCCCGCCACAATGCCCTTTACCACCACAAAATGGTCGAAGCCTTTCTCTCGTATCGGGACGATCACAGAAGCTTTTTCCTGCGCCAGATCCTGGATCGTCATACCACTGAAAGCCTCAGCATGGTATCCCCGCGCCTCGGAAAAGTGTTTCAAATCGAGCAATGAAAATCCGCCTCGGGAGCGCACACGAGTCGCATCTACGCGATGAAGAAGCCACACCACAATCGAAGTCTCAGTCGTATCGTCCTTGAAGTCATAAGTAAGGAGTGTGCTCAACGCCGCGGCGCCGCAACTGACATCCCAACGCTGCTTCACGACGCCCTCATCGCGAATCTCTTTCAGGCTTCGGACATTCTTGCTTCCCCTCGCCCCCGTTGCTTCTCCAGTGTTCTGAGCGCGCACGGGGGCTGGGAAGAGAACAAGACCCGCCAGTCCAGCAGCAAGTATCGATCGTAAGCAGTTCATCAGTGTTTCCCAGTCAGGTTGGACTGCACAATGCTCCCTACCGTCGAGTTCATATTGACGGTCAGGTTCAGCAGCACATTGATATTGGAGTTCACAGCATTGATGTTGACCAGCGAACTCAGATTTTGCTGCGCGCTGCCATTCAACGTGAGCGTGCCCATGTTGGTGGTTGAGGTCAGCGGTCCGGTCAACACCTGCAGCGTACCGGCACCTGTCACCAGTCCGTTCGCAGTTGACGCCGACCCTTGAAACTGCACGACTCCATTCGACAAGCTCGCCGAAACGCCCGCTGCCGTAACCCGATCCATGGCAGCGTCGTTCAGCGATTGGCCTTTATGCTTGGTTGAGCTTTGGGCCAGTCCTGCTTGAGTTAGCAACGCAAGACTCGCAACTACGAAAAGACGACGCATAAATCCTCCTTGATGCCACAGAGAAGCGTAGGGCGGGGCTCCCTGGTTAGAGGAGCCCTCCCTGCGGCCGTCTTTAGCGGGATTGCGAGATGCTGTTGACTTGGCTAAGGGTCGGCATCGTGGTCAGGTTTGTCGTATGAGCAATGTTCAGCCCATTGGCAACCATACCGCCGGCCGCGTTGACGATGTTCAACGCCTTCGCGTTCTGCTCTGCCGTACCGGCAAGGGTCACGCTATAGCTATTGGTGTCGCTGATCGTCGATCCATCGACTGCGATGTTCTTCGCGGCGGCTGCATCGAAGCTGACTGCGCCCTGTATGTTTTGAATAACGTGGCTGCTCGTGGATTCGCTCTCAGAGTCTGACTTCATCTTGCTGGTCGCTATGCTGGTAGACGTAGCGGTCGCGTCGGAAGCTGTCGCACTCTGGTCGTGAGTGGTCGAGGAGGTATCGGAGGTGTTCAGGCTTGCATTCAGCGACTTCGCTGAGGTTTTAGACGCGGATTTATTCTTGGACCAGCTGGCCATCTCAGCTGTCTGGTCAGAGCTGTTTGCCGTGTTTGAAGCAGTGTTCGCCGTGCCAGCCGTGAAGTTGCTTGCAGATCCGTTATTCGTGGTGGCAAGATTGTCAGTCCCGCTGCCTACGGTCGACGATGTGGCTCCAAGGCTTGAAGCACCATTGTTATTCGACGAAGTGCCGGCCGATGAGGAGCTTCCCGGCTTGGTGGAAGCCGAGGTCGCATACGTCTCGTTTGAAGCCGCTGTATTGTTGCTGGTGCTTGCATCGGTTGCCGTCTCGCTCGCTGTCCCAGAAGCCGACTTCACGTTGCTATACATCGATGAGCGGTTTGATGTAGTAGCAAGTGTCGCGGCCAGCGTTTTGCTTGAGCTGGTTGTGAAGTCGTCCGCATAGGATGCGCTGCTGGTATCCGTATGGTTATAAGAAGCATTGAGGCTCTTGGAAGAGCTGCTCGTCGCCGTCGCGGTGTCTGCGTAGGTGGCGTCGAGTTGGCTGTTTGCGCCCCGCTTGTAACCAGTGAGAACTGCTGACGATGAGCTATCCTGACTGATACCGTTGGCCTGCGTCACAGCGGTTGGTTTGGATGAGGCATCCGACAACGCGCTGCTGTCGTAGACGTTCACGCCATTGGCAACCAGCGCGTCAGTCGAACTCACGATGTTGATGCCGCTGGCACCCATCAGTGCAGATCCCGAGAGATTCACCGCACCTGTGTTGTTTTCAGTAACGGTTGAGTTGTTGGCCGCGATCGAAGAGTTCTCTTCGCCGGCGGCGGTGACTTTGTCCATCTGGTTGTCACGCAGCGCTTGCTTCGCATGTTTGTCGTTGCTGGATTTCGTCTTGTTCTGGCCGTAGGCGGAGCCGCCGACGAGAACCGATGCGGTAACGAGAGTGCAAATGAGTTTATTCACTTCTGCCTCCTGGGCTTTGTTGGCGAGCGCGACCTGCTACGCAGCAAGGCCGGCTGCATAGGGGACAAAATTGACGCACCACTCTGCGGGCGCACGCGGAGACTCAGCGGGCGCAGTTGGTGCGTCACGTAACTATCCGGGGTTAGGGCTTCAACTCAAGCTGAATAAAGTCAGCGTAAAACGTAAAAAGCGGAATGCTGCATGCGAATCTGACTGGTCGTTCAAGCCGATCGCGTCCGTAATGTAGTTCGTGCATGAAGCCCGTCACTACTAATGAATGTCATCTCTGTCTTGCAGATAGTGCGCGACAGATGGAGCCCGTTTCAGAAGTATCTTTCAGACTTCCGACAGCATTACGACATGCAATTCACGTGCCATGTCGTGCCCCCGCATTCCACAGGGAATTCTCGTGCCTCTCACGCGTCATCATGCACCAGCTTGCAAATTCCGAGGAAAAAGTTATCTCGCTGCCGCTCCCACGTCAGTAACTTCCTTGCTATGATCTGCGTAACTTACGCTGTTTTATTCTCCCGCCATCACCTCGCTCGTTATCTCAAGGCCGCCGCAGTCCACAGTCAGCGCCCAAGCTCCACCACCGTCTTGCGGTGCAGCACACTGTCAGAGTCGCCAATCACCAGCAATCCCGGCTGCTTCCAGCCATGCGTCAGAACCAGTCTCAAATCTGTCGCATCTCCAGCCACGTTGAAGATCGGCTCACTCACCACCGAAGCTCCGCCACCCACCTTCGTAGCCAATCCCACTCCATTGACTCCAGCCGATTCCTCCCAGCGACGCCCCTGCGCATCCGTCAGATAAACCTGTATCAAGCGTTCGCTCTGCGCCGACCGTCCCCGATTTGTAACTCGGACGGTTACTCGCACCAGGCGCCGTCCATCGCGGACCATGAAGCCCTTCACCTCCTCCACCCCCGTGACCGTAAAGCACATCTCATCAAAGCACTGCGGCTGCCCCACCGCTACCACTCTCTGTTTCTGCCCCAGCGAAACCGCTATCAGCACTGACAGATACACTACCCAAACCGCAGCCAGCCAAGCTGTCCCACGACGCACTCGTGCCCGTTCGCCACGCAGCCACGACACCCCAATACCCACCACTCCCAGTGCCGTCCAACCCACCACGCCCGCCAGTAAAAACTCGGTCAGCCTCACTCCCCACCCCATTCGCGATAGACTTTCTATACGTACATGCCTCCTCATTCTTCCACGTTGCCCCCCCAACCCGGCTCCCTCTCCACAACGCCTCTGCACTCGATGCCCGATGGCAGCGCCGCAACGCCCATCATCCTCGCCCGCGATCTTGGAAAGACCTACCGCTCCGGCAAACTCGAGGTCCCCGCACTCCGTAAGGTCAACTTCGCCATCACACCCGGCGAGTTTGTCGCTATCGTCGGCCCCTCGGGCTCCGGAAAGTCCACCCTCTTCTACATCCTCGGCGGCCTCACCGGAGCCACCACCGGCTCCGTCCTCATCGACGGCGTAGACTTCGCCACCCTCACCGACGCAGAGCGAACCCGCACCCGCCGCGCCAAGATCGGCTTCATCTTCCAGCGTTTCAATCTCCTGCCCACCCTCTCGGCCATGGGCAACATCGAGATCGCCCATGACATCGCCAACCTCGGCGCCTCGACCAAGCGAGAACTCGACGGCCCTCTTCTCACCCACCTTACCGAGATGCTCGGCATCCAGGGTCGTCTCGATCATCGTCCCAACGAGCTCTCCGGCGGGGAGCAGCAGCGCGTAGCCATCGCCCGCGCTCTCATCAACCGCCCCGCGATCGTCCTCGCTGATGAGCCAACCGGCAACCTCGATACGAAAAACTCCGATGCCGTTCTAAAGATGCTTCGCCAGTCCAGCCGCGAACTCAACCAGACCGTCCTCATGATCACCCACAATCCCGAGGCCGCTCAGATTGCCGATCGAATCCTCCATATGCGCGACGGCGAAATCACTCATATTGAAACCGTTACTCGCTAGCGCATCCGCTGGGCTTGAATTGTGAGAGCCAGCGACCGATAAGCGGGAGAATAGTAACTAAATTCCGGTTACTTTGCGCAAAATACCGCTAAAGTAGTGCACAAATCCCCCCACAAGACCACTTTAGAATTGAAGTCGAGACTCCTCCCCCTGTACCATTCGCTTGTCGCAACTGATTTTTGGGGTAGCGATCTGCCGGGGGATTCTGTGACTTACACATACTTTCAACCAGAACAACAATTTACTGACTGCTTTAGGCGCAAGCCCTTTCTCTTCTCTCACAACCTGGACTCAAACGATCTCTTCTCGACGGCATCGGTCGAGAAGCTCGCCGAAATCTGGAGCCGCGACAACACCAAATCCGGCTTCTTCTACCTCGATAGAAAGTTCAGAGAGTGGGGAAGCGATGATCACAAGGCCAGCTTGGTAGAGGCCTTTCGCCACTCTGACCTCAGCCGCATGAGGATGAAGCTCAGCTTCATTCATACGCAGCCAAAGTATGACAAGGTCCTCGAAACCATGACGCAAGAGCTCTCAGAGCTCACTCACGTCGACCTCGTCAAAGAGTACCGCGCGCCCATGGAGACTCTCTTCCTGACCTCGCCAAACGAGTTCACCCCGTACCACATCGACAGCGAAGACAGCTTTCTTCTTCAGATTCAAGGCACAAAGACCATCTATATCTTCGACGGAAGCGACAAAGAGATTCTCAAAGACCTCGATATCGAAAAGTATTGGGCGCAGAACGAGATCGCACTCCGCGAAGAGATCAGGTCGCGTGGCGTCCGCTTCGATATGGAGCCCGGAACCGGCGTCCACATTCCCATGCACTTCCCCCACATGGTCGAAAGCGGTCCCACGTCTTCGATGTCCCTCAGTATCGGATACGAATCAATCGCCTTCGATCGAGATCTCTTCCGCGTCAATCACCAGCTGCGCAAACTTGGTCTCAACCCCACACCCCCAGGCAAGAGCAAGGTCATCGACAACACCAAGA
The DNA here is from genome assembly GCF_013410875.1 of Tunturiibacter empetritectus. GTDB lineage: Bacteria > Acidobacteriota > Terriglobia > Terriglobales > Acidobacteriaceae > Edaphobacter > Edaphobacter empetritectus. The sequence continues at coordinate 371,480 of NZ_JACCCU010000001.1, forward strand.
TGGCTGTGGTCGCCGGCGCCAAAGGCATCACCAAGACACTCAAGAACCTTCAACATAAGTAACTTTCAAGAGTACGCCCTGTTTTTAGGTTAGGAAGTCAGAAAAACCTCTTGCAGGGGTCTTTCAATAAATAGCCATGCTGAGCGTGGTTGTTTAGTGGTCAAAACGTGGTCAGTTCAGGCACGTTGCTCCGTTTGGATAAATCTCGTGGTCTGCTAACATCCAAGGCGTGTTCAACCCTTTTCGCTCCGAACCTGAGCCTACGTTCGCCGACCTATATCGCCCAATGTCTGAGTCGGAGTTACAAAGCCTTTTGGCTGACTGGCACTCGCTGCTGCCAGAGGCCCGCATTGCACTCGCCGCCGAGTTCGCTTCTCGCCGCATGGAGTTTACCGAGCCGTCAACGATTCCAGATGAGGCACCTCCAGAGTTTCGCGAACTTGTCACCGTTCGCCGGTACCGCGATCTCTCCGAAGCAATCGTGGCTCGCGCCGTTCTTGAATCGGCCGGCATTTTTTGTTTCCTCAAAGACGAGAATCTTGTCCGGCTCGACTGGCAGGTTTCGAACTTTATCGGGGGCATCCGCCTTCAGGTCGCTTCGACAGATGTCGATGCAGCCGAAGAGATTCTGTCACAGCCTGTCCCCACCGAGTTTGCTGTCCCGGACCAGCCAGGCTTCTCGCAGCCACGCTGTCCTCGCTGCACTTCCATCGACATCACCTGGGAGCGTCAGGGCCGTAAGGCGGCACTTGCCTCGCTCTACCTTTTTTCCTTGCCACTGCCCCGTGGTTCTGAGTCCTGGCACTGCAACAGCTGCGACCTTCGTTGGGTCGATGAAGTCAACCAAGCTTGACCGCCGATGAATCGGAATAGATCACAAGCGTAAACATCTCTCAATTCTGGCCAATTACTCCACCTTTTTCGAACTATTGCTGCGATCGTCATCCGGCAGCACATGATCCGGATCCACCACGACCTCAGCAATCGGCGATTTGTTCTCAAGCGTCCACATATAAACTCCCTTTTGCAGCCAAGTCTCGACGGGAAGCGTAACGCGCACCTTCTCCCCGCTTTTGAACCGCACCTCAACAGGAGTTGGCAACACCAGCTGTCCACGGTTACTGATCGTGACAACCGATCCCTCCACCTTATCGACGGCGACATCATACTTCCAGTTGTTGAGATACCATCCCCGCCAGAACCAGCTCAGGTCCTCGCCGCCTTCGCTCTCCATCGCACGAAAGAAGTCAGAAGGCGAAGGATGTTTGAACGCCCAGTCCTTGATGTACTTTCGGAACGCCCAGTCGAACCGCTCCGGCCCAAGGATCTGCTCGCGTAGCAGCACCATGCCGTATGCACCCTTGAAGTAGCTCACCGGATGCCCAAGCTGCCCCGGATAGCTATCCGCCGGCATGATCAACGTCCCTGCCTCTGCATTGTCCAGCACCTTTAGAATCGTGTCCGGTGGCTCTCCTCCAGCCGAATACTCCGAGTCTCGCTTCGGTCCATACTTCCCGCCCGCGTACTCGGCTGACTCCTCAATATCGATGAACGTGTTGAACCCCTCATCCATAAACGCGTGCCGCCGTTCATTCGAGCCGACGATCATCGGAAACCAGCTATGTCCGAACTCATGCGCCGTCAGCCAGAAGAAGAACGGTCCCTTGTCCTCAACGCCATCGAAGACCACACCGGGATACTCCATCCCGCTTGAAAACCCAGCGATACTTACCGCAGCAGGCCACGGGTACGGATACCAGTGCTTCGAAAATCGTTCAATCGTATCCTTCGTATACTCGGTCGACTTGTCCCACGCGTCCGGGCCAACACTCTCCGGTGGATACACGCTCATCGCAAGGCTCTTCTTCCCATCCGGCAGATTGATCTTTGCTGCATCCCACACAAACACCGGCGACGCGCTCCACACCACATCCCGCGTGTGTTCCATGTGGAAGTGCCACGTCAACGTTCCACCCTGCTTCGGGCGGCTCGCAGGGTCACTCACCTCTGCAGGCGCGCGAATGTACACCGTCTTATCACTGTTCTTCGCCTGGTCCAACCGCTCCATCTCCGCCTTCGTCAGCACCTCCTTCGCATTCACCAACTCCCCCGACCCCGCCACAATCATCGCCGAAGGTGCCGTCACAAAATAATCGAAGTGCCCATACTCCAGATAAAACTCCGCGCCAATGTAAGGCAGCGTGTCCCACCCGCGCAGATCGTCATAGACGCACATCCGCGGATACCACTGCGCCATGTCGTAGATCTCCCCACTCTTGGTCGCGCCCCACGAAGTCCTGCCACCCCAGACGCCAGGAATTACGTAGTGGTACTTGATGTGAATCTTCAGCTGGCCGCCATGCCCACCCAACGGAGTCGCCAGACGAATCTGCATCCGCGTATCGTTAATCAGATACTCCGCCTTCACGGTCTGCTTCCCCTGTTCGATCTCAACGGAATCGAAGACATAGCCTTCGGTCGAAGGCGTCGGCCCAGCCTCATCCCCTCCACGCCTACGCCTTGCTCCTCCGTTCGCAACTCGCGACCGCGAATCCTTCCGATAAATGTTCTGCTCCACCTGTACCCACAGACTTGGCAGCACCTCAGGACTGTTATTGGTGTAAGTGATAATCTCCGTTGTGCTCAGCTGCTTCGTTTCTGTATCGAGCGATGCATGCAACTCATAGTCCGCCTCATTCTGCCAATAGCTAGGCCCCGGCGAACCGTTGCTCGACCGATATCCATTGACCGGCTGTGGCAGAGTAAGCGGCGCAAACGTCAGTCGCGGGTCATACCCGGACGCCACACCAGCGCCAGCCTGCGCCAGCATTGGCTCTACGTTAAAACCAGGCCAAAAAGCAGTCAACAGCAACACGAATAGACGAACATCGCACCGGATCTGCATCAGGGGTAGGTCTCGCTTTCTAGAATCTGAGGGTGTTTTCTAGATCATAGACGTGTGCCAAAGTAGGATGGACTCGAGTTACGGTCTTTTTGGCTTCAAATCGCATACAAAAGGAACTCCCATGCCCTGGTATCAACTCAACGACGCCAACGACCCCAAGCTCGACGCGCTCGCCAAACAGTACAACCTCCACCCTCTTCATCTCGAAGACACACGCAACGAAGACGAAGGCGTTAAAGTTGACTCCGGCGCAGCCTACACCTTCGCCGTCTTCAAGCCCGTGCGTCTCATCCCCGACCCCGACAACCCCGGCGAAGAGATGCCCTCCTTCTCGCCTGTCGACATCTTCGCTGGCAAAGACTTCCTCATCACTGTCTCCGACCCCACCTGCCCCACCACGGAGCAGGCCCTCGCCCGTGCCCGTCGCGACGGCGATGACGAACACCCCGGAAAACTCGTCTCCCTCATCCTCGACACCATCGTCGATCTTTACTTCCCGGCCATCGACCACTTCGACGACCGCATCGACCAGCTCGAAGACAAAGTCTTCGACGATCCCTCGCCTGAGATCCTACAATCCATCTTCGCCATCAAGCGCGAACTCATCGATCTCCGCCGCGTCCTCGTCAACACCCGCGATGCGGCCCTCCATCTCCAGCGCGATCCCAACACCATCATCGATGCCGACTATCAGCCCTACGTCCGCGACACCTACGATCACATCGCACGTCTGCTCGACTCTGTCGAAACCCAGCGCGACTTGCTCAACAACACGCTCGACATCTACCTCTCGTCCGTCTCAAATCGCACCAACGAAGTCATGAAGGTCTTGACGGTCTTAGGCACCATCGTCCTTCCGGTCCTTGCCATCTCCGGCATCTATGGAATGAACCTCAAAGGACTCCCCTTTGAAGATTCGCCCCACGGGGCGGAGTGGGTCGGTGGTATCACCGTCGTTATCACGGCTCTCATGCTGTTCGTCCTCCGCAGGCTGGACTGGCTTTAGCCGATCGGCTCCATCTCATCAAAGCAATGGAAACCCCTGTTGACGAGGCAAAACTCACCTGAAAGGTGATCGCCGCACCTCTACCTAATCCTGCATCTTCTGAAGTACGGCGGCCACGCCGCCAAGGAGATTTGTTCATGACCGACTATCGTGTAAGTCAAGGGGACGTTCAAGAAGATCAAGTAACTGCAGCCATCGAAAAGGTAACTGCGCAGGTGCCATCCAGCGTTTATCTGGCCTTGGCACTTGGCTCAATGGCCGTCTCGGTCGGCTTCCAAGCTGCTAAAAAACACCACGACGCTTTATTCGTAGGCCAGTGGGCGGCCCCATTCCTCATCCTCGGCATCTACAACAAGCTCGTAAAACTTCATGGCTCCGATGGCGCTTCCCACGCCTGACCTTCCCAGATAGCTGAATAAAGCCCCGGAGTGAAAGCCGGGGCTCTACATACCTCGCTGCCTACCAAAGCACGCCGTCAATGGGCGTACTAGCAGCTGGCAGCGTCTTCTCACTCAGCATCTGCCTGAGATTCGTCTCGATCGTCGTGGTGATCGAAGTCAATGGAACGTCGTAGACCGAATTTTCAAAGGGATCCTCAAGATCCCGCCCAATCTTGTCCAACGCCAAAAAGATAAAGCCAACCAGCGTGGAGCCAAGCGGAGTAAACCACCCCATACTCGTTACCAGTGCCAGCGGAAGCAACACGCAATAGATCTGTACAAAAAGCTGTGGGAAGTAGTCATACTGCTTGGGCATTGGGGTGTTCTTGATCCGTTCAGCACCCCCCTGCGCGTCTGCCAGATCGTTCAGGCTCTCATCCATTGCGCGCCATTGCAGCGCGTCAATCCACTCCCTGGTTTGGCACTCCAGCAGCAACTTCCCCATCATTTGCTGTATCGCAAGCGGAACATTCTTCTCCACCCGCAGCGCCTCCAACTCGCGCTCGTCGAGGAGCGGCTTCAGCTCAGCCCACGGCTCCAATTTTCTTAGGTGTTGCCGCAACGCATGCACAAACGCGATCTGCAGATACACCATTCGCCGCTGCATCTCTTTCAGCTCCGCAGCATCGCTACCCGTCAGCGACAACATCCCCGTCGTCACCTGCCGCGCCCAGCTTCGTGAGTTATTGACCACCGAACCCCACAGAATCCGCGCCTCCCACCACCTCGCATAGGCAGACTGGTTTCGAAACGCAACGATAATTCCGATCGACGACCCGAACAGCGCTAGCGGAATATGCGGCAGTGCGACCCAATTCCAGCCCATAACCTTGTACGCCGCCACCACCGCCAGGTCATAAAGCACCAGCAGTAGCAATGGCAAGCCGACGTATTTCAGCATCGCCGTAAGTTGTCGTCCACGCGGAACGATCATTCGCCTGCGCCCTCAATCCTCACCGGCACAAACACCCGTCCGCCGTCCTCTGAGATCCTCACCTCGCCCTTGCCGATGTCGTACACCCAGCCAGAAATCGTCAACTCCTCCCGCGCCATCGCTCCTGCCACCGACGGATGCGTCCGCAAATGCTGCATCTGCAGCAATACATTCTCCTCCGTAACCCGCCGCAACAGCACATCGGGCTTCTCCTCATCTTCGGCCAGCGAATTAGCCACACTCAACGCCGCATGTGCATTGTTCAACCAGTTCTTCACCGTCGGCATCTTCTCCAACGCCTCGGGATGCAGCAAGCCCTTCATCGCTCCGCAATCCGAATGGCCGCACACCACAACATGTTGTACCTTCAGCGCTGTCACGGCGTATTCGATCACCGCGCTCACGCCGCCAAGCATATCGCCGTACGCCGGTACCAGATTGCCGACATTTCGAGTTACAAATACGTCGCCCGGACGAGATTGTGTAATCAACTCAGGATCGATTCGAGAGTCCGCGCAAGTCACAATCAAAGCATGAGGCTTCTGCGGCTCGCTCGCTGCTTTGACATACCTGTCCTTGTGCTCCGTGTAAACCCCAGTCCGAAACTTCCGTATCCCTACCTTCAGTTTTTCGAGTACAGCATCCATAGCTCTCCCTTTCTCATATCGTCAATAGATTTCATCGACCAGCCGCGCCAGCTGCCGGTTATTCCTTCCACTTAATATTGCATCCAATCGAGAATCGCTGATTCGTATCAGGTCGTTTACCCGCAAGGACCGCATCCATCGCTGCCCGCAGATCCTGCCCCGTCACTGGAAGGTCGTTGCCTGAATCCCCGCGTCGAGGCCGGCTATCATCCAGCTGCCCACGGTACACCAGCGCCATCTCGGCATCGAACAAAAAGAAATCCGGCGTACAAGCCGCGTCATACGCCCGCGCCACCTCCTGCGTCTCGTCGTACAAATACGGAAAGCGGAACCCAAGCCGCTCCGCCTGCTTCTTCATCTCTGTGGGCGCGTCCTGCGGATAAGCCTCCACATCATTCGACGAGATAGCCGCGATCGCAATCTTTCCCTCATAGTCCTTCCCTATCCGCGCCAGCTCCTCCTCCACATGAATCACAAACGGACAATGCACGCAAAGAAACATCACCAGCAACCCATGCCGTCCCGACGGCGACGTTCCTCCTCCGGTCATTAGATTGTCCGCATCAGACCGGCCATCGTCCCAGCTCGCAGCGAAGACATCATCCCGCCCCACGGCCCTGCCACTCACCACATCTATCAGTTCAAACGCCGGAGCCGTAGCTCCCAATGCGACCATCGCCGACTGTGTCCTGGACATCGTGCCCTCCGCTTCTTCACGATCATAGCCAACTCTGCCCTAACACCACTACCGTCGAAGCTCTTTCTTTCGTCTTCGCCCGCGAAATCTTTCGTTCTCTGCGACACCCTTCCGCGAGCCGGGAACCCACCTCACCATCCCCAAACCCACCGTGAGCGCCTTATCCTCAAGCCAGCATGATCGTCCCACGCACCCTGACCGGCGGCCGCACCACCCGCCACGCGCTCCCGGTCGGCCCAAACAACCTGCCTCTCTGCCGTTGGTGCGAACTCGAAATCCTCGCCAAACGCCGCCGCACCTTCTGCAGCGACTACTGCGTCCATCAGTGGCGTCTCCGTACCGACCCCGGCTACCTTCGTGAGCAGGTCCTCATCCGCGACCGCGGCATCTGCAGCGTCTGCGCCATCGACACCCTCGCCGCCTATGCCGCACTGAAGCGCTCCCGAGGCCCCGCACGCGCCGCCGGCCTGCGCCTCTACGGCATGAAGTCCATCGCCTCTCGCCGCAGCCTCTGGGACGCCGACCACATCCGTCCCGTAGCTGAAGGCGGCGGCCAGTGCGACCTCGACAACCTCCGCACCCTCTGCCTGCTCTGCCACCGCGAAGCCACCGCGCAACTCCGCCAACGTCTCCGCCTCACCCGCGTCTCTTAGTGCACCTTACCCATACGACTGATACTCCTTCCAGAACTCCGGCCACGGCAACCGTGGAGGTCCGCAAAGGAAGATATCCGGGTGCGATTGGCTCTCCTCGTTCTCCACGCCCGCCGAGTTTCCATTATGCCCAGCTAGCCTGCACGCCGAAAACGCCCTATCTGCAGCCTCGCGCGAAAAGCCAACCACAATTAGCGTCGAAGGCGGCGCCGTAGGATACCCTCGCAGCCATGCCGAGTTTGTCATGCTGATCGGCGGCGGCAGATGGTAAGCCGATCCCAGAATCTCCAACGCTCCCTGCTCGCCGTAGTTTCCCACCAGCACACCAACTTCACCTCGCTGCTCGGCCGGCAAAGAATCACGGATCCCTGCAACCGTCTTCACCAACTCATCCCATCCGAACTCCTCCCGCAGGTCGCCATTGTTCTTCAGTGCGAACTGCTTCAGTGGCCCATCCGAAGCCAGGGGCACAATAATCGCGTACACAAGGACCCCATACACTGCCATCCCCGCAAAAGCCACGCTCAACACAACCCGTCGCCAAACCCGGCTAAGAGTCGCGACCCATCTCTCCCCGGCCACTGCACCCATCGCCAGCAGCATCGGATAAGCGGCCGCCAAATAGTACCCACGTCCTTTACCGAATAGAAACAGCGCCAACGGCACTACGTACATCCACCCCAGCATCCGATACCGCTTGTCCCGCAGAAAACAGATCGCTCCAGCGATCCACAACGGCGCCGCCGCCAGATTCGCGCAGATCTTGAACTGGTCCCATACGAAGCCGTTCGCCCGCCCCTGCCTCACATCCCGCGCATGAATGTGCTGCAAAAAATGCATCGAGATAAATCCATGCCGTACCTGCCAGATGAAGTTAGGCGCAAAGATCAGGAGCGCCACCGCCACTCCGCCCCAGAACCAGCCACTCGCAAAGTAACGCCGGGCCGTACTGAGCAGCATCCCACTCACAATCCCCGCGATATAAAACAGGATCGAGTACTTGGTCATCAACCCCAGTCCGACAAAGACTCCGATCGCCAGCCACCACCGCGGATTCTCAGTCTTCAACAGCCGAATTACGAAGTAAGCGATCAGAACCCACCACAGGTAGTCGAAGGAGGAGTATTGAAACTCCGTCCCCTCGAACACCGGCAGCCCGGAGGTCGCCACCGCAAACGCCGCCGCCACCTGCGCCACCCGGCCACCGCCAAGCTCCCGTGCCATCAGCCCCGTCACCACAATCGCCAGCGCCTGCGCAACAACCGAAAACAGCCGCAACCCCACCATCGACGCCCCAAATAACTGCAGCCCCACCCGCTCCACAAACGGGGTAAACGGGGGATACGCGACGAATCCCTAATCCAGATGCCGCGCATCGCTCAGAAACTGAAACTCATCCCGATGAAACCCATACCGCCCGTTCGTCAGCAGATGAACGAGTGCTACCACCAGGGCTATCCCCCACAAGGTTATAGAGTTAGATCGCAAGCCGGCCTCTGGTTGCACAAAACGCTGTTTCGGATTTGTCACTTCCATCCGCATCTCCGTTTGATTATCTGCCTGATTGGTTGTTGTCTTCCAAGCTTTACGCATCACGGTACACGCAAGTTCCGACGGGATTTTTTTTCTGGAGGAGTTTCTCTGGTTTTGCTTGGGGTTTTGGCAAAAAAGGGGGTGCAGAACGTGGTCTTTTGATGGTGAGTTCGTGGTGGATTGCTGGTGAAAGCTGGTCAGCTGACTGTCATTTTTCAGGCTTGAAAAACATGCCACTATTTCCGGATTTATTTCGAGGGGATTCCCATTTTGGGACTGCCCACTTTCCAAGGGGTCAAACGGCAGTCTCGCCCAGCGATCCATTCGCCTACCTGGTCTGTCTTGGTTCTGACAATACGTATGAGCCATAACCTGGAGAAGTATTGTGTTTATTGCTCCTCTCAGGTAATGTCCAGAGGCAATCATTAGCTCAGATAAATTTTCGGAATTACAGGCCTTCGTGTATGAAGAATTGTGTCTCGATTGCAAAACTGCCGAATTTGTACCTGCTATCACTCTCGATTTTCAGCGTAATTGGCAGTCTCGCAATGATCGGTTGTGGGTCCGGGAGTTCGCCGCATTCCTCAGTTGGTCCCAGCTCCGGCACAGGCTCCTCTGGTGATTTCGTTCTCTCCGCCATTGGCTCACCAGCTAGCCTTGTGCCCGGCAGCAGCGGGTCGATCGTCTTCATGCTGGCAGCCATCAATGGATTCAATCAGCCCGTCAATGTGTCCTTCACCGGTTTACCTTCTTCGATGCCGTATCGCCGTCGTCCTTCTCTGTGCTACCTGGCGCACAACAGACCGTTGTCTTCAGCCCGTCGGCAGCAGCAGCCATCGGGAATACGTCGGTTACAGCTCAAGCAACCGCAGGGCTCCTGAGCCATACCATCACCGTTGTGGTGACGGTCATGACTCAACTCCCTCCCACGATGACGGCGCATGCGCCCATTCGCACACGGTATCTACGTACAAACAGTGCCTATGATCCTAACTCGCTGGAATTCGCCCCACCCCACTTCGCTGCATACGACCCGGCCCATCGACAGTTCTTCGTAAGTAACGCACTCCTCAATGAGATTGATGTCTTTGACGCCACTACAGAGTCTCAGATAGCCGCGATCGCAGTGCCCCTCGCCTGGGGTCTCGATGTTGCTCCAACCGGAGATACCTTGTACGTCGCCACTTTGTTCGGGGATATCTACACCATCAATACGAGTACAAACAGCATCATCCAGCGCTATCCTTCAGCATCCATCGGTCCACAAGGCTACGCGCCAACCGAGGTCTTCGTCTTGGCGGATGGACGGCTTGCCCTGCTGGGTGGTGCCGGAGGACTCTCTGTTGATGGAAGCGCCAGCGTCGTAGTCTGGGATCCTCAGACCAACTCTCTCGATTCGGGGACGCCGAATCCTACCGAGCCATTTTTTCCGGGGACCGTCTGCCCCAACATTCAAAACATTGGAGCCTTCGCCGTAAGTGGCGATCGCACGCATGTGCTGGCAGCGACCATCGACTCTGGTGGTGGAGTTCTACCCGTTTGCTCCTACGATCCGATTGCCAAGAAGGCAGCGTTCAGCAAGTACGTCTCCGATACTTTTGTCCGACAGATTATTCCAAGTCCGGATGGCAGTCGCTTCTTTTTGACGTCTAATCTCGACGGCGTCCTGGTCTTTAACGTCGCGACAGTCGCGTTGATCGGCCAGATACCTGGTCCCGCCAGCGATGTCTCCGGTGTTCCGGGTTTACCCAACGCTGCAGGCGGAGCAGTCATGAGTCTCGATGGGAAGACGCTTTATCTCGTCGATCAATCTTTCGGTTCCGTTGCCGCCTTCGACACCACATCCCTGACGCTGCGCAATTGGATTCCAGCATTCAAAATAAGTGACACTCAGGATTTTCTAGTGATTGCGGCCGTCGATGAGACCGGCCTGATTCTTGGGCCAATGGGTCATGGGGTTGGCTTCATCGATGCCGCCGTTACGACCGCAGCCACCTTGGCCGGACCGCTGGCCGTGACTCCATCAACAGGGCCGGAGTCAGGCGGGACACAGTTGCAAATTGCAAATCTATATGTCACTCCGGCAAACGATCCTGGAACGCCGCTTCTTTACGTTGGAGCCTCAGCGGCGTCAAACGTCGAGGTATCGCCAAGCCCGAATAGCAATTCGGCTACCAACCAGATCACGGCTACCACTCCTGCATCCGTGTTCCCGGGCCCTGTAGATATATCCGCAATTTTCAACAATAACGCCGTTGCGATTGCCCCTGAGGCGTTCAGCTATGGCCCTACGATTCTCGAAGTTGTTCCAAATGCCGCAACCGCCGAAGGTGGCACCACTGGTGCGGTGGTTGGATATGGCTTTGGCCAGAACACCACGGGTCTCCAAGTATCTGTTGGCGGGAAAAACGCACCTGTTACCCAGCTTTATCCTGCAGCTCCTTACAGTCCCTATCCCTTCCCGGTGGAGACGCTGCTCTTTACTATTCCTCCAGGAACGGCTGGGTCTTCCGTCGATCTAACCGTTTTTACCCCCACGGGGATCACCACCAGCTCTGGAGTGTTTCATTACGCCGCCCCAGTGACGAACTTCCCCATATCCGCCAATCTTCAGGCCGGATTCTATGACGCGAAGCGCGATCTCTACTTCTTTAGCGATACGTCAAAGATCCAGGTTCTGTCCCGTAAGTCCGGTTGGCAGACGCCGATCTCTCTTCCCGGTACGACCTCCACGTCAACTCTGCTCGCGATTACGGAATCTCCAGACAACTCCCTGCTCGCGGTCTCAGACCTTCATGGGCAGGCGATTTATGTGTTGAATCCAGACAGCCCTTCATCGGCTCAGCGATTCGCTGTGCCCAGTTTCGCCAATTTCACTCCCATTGGCCCTGCCGGCCTTGCGGTGACAAATACTGGGAAGATCTACTTTGACGCCGTTGATCTCGGGGGTACCGGAACTCCTGCATTTTATAAATTGGACACTCTTGCAGGCACATTTACGAGTCTCGGAACCCTTCAGAGTGGGGGAGCGCTCGACGCGGCGAGTCGAGTGCTTCTGAGTTCCGATGGTACCCGCGTCTACTCAGAGGTCGAGGGCGAAGCCTTTTGGCTCGACACTGCAACTGATACTGTCCACTCTTCAATCTCAACCGCCAGTAATAGCGGCGGATATTCTGACCTTGCCCTCTCTGCTGACGGTTCCACACTTGTCACAAACGATGATCTTACCGATTCGTCTCTCAACGCCATCTCGGTGCCAGCCTACATTGACTGGGAGACTTGGCTTCCATCTCCTACATACGGACAGAAGCTCTACTCCGATGGTTCAGTCCTCGTCCAGCCCCTGACTGATGGCATCGACCTGATCTCACGCAACACAGGGCGGCTCCTTTATCGGGTTCAGCTCCCGATCACGGTGGCCCAGGTGTACGATCCAGTCGTTCCTGCCACAAACGTCGGGGTGTACGGCATCATCACTGCGGCAGGCGTAAGTTTCGTCGATCTTTCTGCCTTGCCCATCTCTCCTTCGGTCAGGAATCCATTTTCTCAGGAGATCTCTCAGCATACGGATCCCTCCCACCCAAACAGTATGCCCCTCTCTTATCCCCACCCCCACCTGCTTATGCGCTACGACCTCTCTAACCCCAAAGCCCTCGGCGCGCCCCCCACTTCTAGTTCGGGGCACGGGTTCTTTTTCGCCCAGGGAATGGCGTGTATCCGTGGCAGCCCGATTCTGTGCCTCTTTCCCACATTTCCACCTTCTCTCCATAACCACGCCCCTTGTTCCGGGGCTGGTTTGCGCCTAGTCTCAAACCAGCACCGTTACTGAGCGGTAAAGTCGCCACTGGCGCGTAGATTCTGCAAAATCCACAGCAAAAGCCGCAATTTTCATGGGACAGACACATTAACCCCGCGTAAACAGGGGTATTCGCACAACCAACACAACATGTTGTGCTTTATACTTGACACACCCCATAGGGGGCGTTACTTTCACGACTGCAGCCACGCAAAACACGGCCAAAGTTCCTTACATTTCACGACCCAGAACGCCGCCGGCCATTTGAGCCGGATACATATCCAGCGCTCTCGTCGTTAGTTTTTACCTCCCGGCCGAACGCCTCCGGGAGGCATCGGCAACTCAGATTTTTCATCAAATTAGAAGGAGTACTTCCCCATGGCGACCATCCCCAACCAGACCCACACCCAAGGCCAGAGCGGCACCCAGACCACACCCGGAGCAGCCGGCTTCAAGAACCAGCGCACCCCGGGCCTGACCTTCGATCGCCACTCCACCAAACCCGGCGTCTCCCCCTACGATGAGATCGTCTGGGAGCTCCGCGATGCCATCATCCAGGACTTCAAGGGCAAGATCATCTTCGAGCAGAAGAATGTCGAGGTGCCCGCCGACTGGTCCATGACTGCGACCAACATCGTCGCCTCCAAGTACCTCCACGGCCTCAACGGCTCCGACGAGCGCGAGTCCGGCGTCCGCGCCCTCATCACCCGCGTCTCCGAGTCCATTCGCGACTGGGGCATCGCAGGCGGCTACTTCGCCTCCCAGGCCGACGCTGACACCTTCTACGCCGAGCTCGCCCACCTCCTCCTCAACCAGAAGGTAGCCTTCAACTCGCCCGTCTGGTTCAACGTAGGCTGCGACCGTCTCGAGCCCAACTCCGACGCCCAGAACTGGCACTGGAACGCCACCACCGGCAAGGTCGAGTTCTCCGTCACCGGCTACACCAAGCCCCAGTGCTCCGCCTGCTTCATCAACTCCGTGCAGGACTCGCTCGACTCCATTCTCACCCTCGCCAAGACTGAGGGCATGCTCTTCAAGTGGGGCTCCGGCGCAGGCTCGAACCTCTCCAACATCCGCGGCTCCATGGAGACCCTCTCGGGCGGCGGCACCGCCTCCGGCCCGCTCTCCTTCATGCGTGGCTTCGACGCCTTCGCAGGCGTCATCAAATCCGGCGGCAAGACCCGTCGCGCCGCCAAGATGGTCATCCTCAACGTCGATCACCCCGACATCAACGACTTCATCCAGTGCAAGGTGAAAGAAGAGCAGAAGGCCTGGCATTTGATGCAGGCTGGCTACGACGGCAGCGGCCCCGACTCCGAGGCCTACAGCTCCATCTTCTTCCAGAATGCCAACAACTCCGTCCGGGTCAACGACGAGTTCATGCGCGCGGTCGAGTCCGACGGCAGCTTCGTCACCCGCACGGTGAAGGAGCGCACCCCGGTGAAGGAGTACAAGGCCCGCGACCTCATGCACTCGCTCGCCGAAGCCACCTGGCAGTGCGGCGACCCCGGCATGCAGTTCGACACCACCATCAACAAGTGGCACACCAGCAAGAACACCGGCCGTATCAACGCCTCCAATCCCTGCTCGGAGTACATGTTCCTCGATGACTCCGCCTGCAACCTCGCCTCTTTCAATCTCCTGAAGTTCCTCACCCCCGGCGGCCAGTTCGACATCCCCAGCTACCGCCACGCCATCGAGATCGTCACCACCGCCATGGAGATCATCGTCGACTCCGCCGGCTACCCCACCGAGATGATCTCGAAAAACTCGCACGACTACCGCCCCCTCGGCCTCGGTTACGCGAACCTCGGTGCGCTCCTCATGGCCTTCGGTCTCCCCTACGACTCCGACGCCGGCCGCGACTTCGCCGCCACCCTCACCTCCATCCTCTGCGGCGACGCCTACTGGCAGTCCTCCCGCATCGCCGAAACCTGCCCGCCCCTCGGCGCGGCCACCCCGCTCACCCAGCAGGCTTCCATCGAAGGCGGCGCCTGCCCCGGCTTCTACGTCAACCGTGAGCCCTTTCTCGACGTCGTCCGCATGCATCGTGCCGAGGTCAACAACATCGGCAAGTCCAAGCAGAGCACCGAGCCCTTCTCCGTCCCCCAGCTCGACACCCTCATCGAAGCCTCCCGCCACGCCTGGGACGGCGCACTCGCCCACGGCGAAAAGCATGGCTACCGCAACTCCCAGGTCACCGTCCTCGCCCCCACCGGCACCATCGGCTTCATGATGGACTGCGACACCACCGGCATCGAGCCTGACCTCGCCCTCGTCAAATACAAAAAACTCGTCGGCGGCGGCATGATCAAGATCGTCAACAACACCGTCCCCTCGGCGCTCATCAAGCTCGGCTACGACGAGGCGCAAGTCAACGCCATCGTCAGCTACATCGACGCCACCGGCACCATCGAAGGCGCTCCCGCCATCAAGCCCGAGCACCTCGCCGTCTTCGACTGCAGCTTCAAGCCCTCCAAGGGAACCCGCAGCATCTCCTACATGGGCCACATCAAGATGATGGGGGCGACACAGCCGTTTCTTTCGGGGGCGATTTCAAAGACCGTCAACCTCCCGCAGGACTGCTCCGTCGACGACATCGCCGAAGCCTACATGGAGAGCTGGCGCCAGGGCCTCAAGGCCGTAGCCATCTACCGCGACAACTCCAAAGGCACCCAGCCCCTCAACGTCACCGCCCAGACCGACGATGACAAAAAAGGAACAAGATCGACGAACGTAGCCGGAACCCGCAGCACCAACGCCGTAGCCGCAGCAGCCCCCGCAGCATCGGTAGCGCCCGCAGTAGCAGCCCAGGTCGAGATCGACGAAGCCGTCGAAGCCGCCCGCGCCGCAGCCCGCCAGCAGCTCACCGAGGCCATGGAGACCGCCACCGCCGCCCACGTCCGCATCCACTCTCTTGAAGTTCAGCTCAAGCAGATCGCCGAGGCCGCTCTCCAGAACTCCGACGCCGCAGACTCGCAGGCACCGCCCCGCGCCGTCCGCCACCGTCTCCCTGCCGAGCGCGCAAGCGTGACGCACAAGTTCGGTTTGGCCGGACACGAGGGCTACATCACCGTCGGCCTCTACCCCAACGGCCAGCCCGGCGAGATCTTCATCCGCATGGCCAAAGAAGGCTCCACCGTCTCCGGACTTATGGACTCCTTCGCCACCGCCGTCTCCCTCGCCCTCCAGCACGGCGTTCCTCTCCGTGTCCTCTGCGAGAAGTTCGCCCACACCCGCTTCGAGCCCTCCGGCTGGACCGGCAACGAGCAGATCGGCTACGCCAAGTCCATCATGGACTACATCTTCCGCTGGATCCAGATCCGCTTCCTCTCCGGACACCAGTTCGACCTCTTCGCCGGCCTCACCCCCCAAAATCAGGGCCAGTCCACCATCCCAACCAGCATCCCCGTAGAAGGCACCGTCAACGCCCCCGGCAACCGCATCGAATCGCTCAACCTTAGCGGACCCTCCAGCACCTCGGTCCTCTCCAACCTCAACGCCTCTTCAAATGCCGTCATTCCGAGCGAAGCGCAAAGCGCGGAAAAGCCTGCCCTGAGCGGAGCCGAAGGGAGGAACCCCCGCATCTTGTCCTCCTCCGAACCCGCCCCCAACTTTGAGGAGACTTACCACCCCACCACACCACCCCAGCAGGGAATCGCACCCGAGCCGTCGGCGACCATAGCCAAGGACCTCAGCGCACGCAGCGGACTCGAATCCCCCAACCCCATGTCCCTCGAAGACCGCGGCATCTACCACGCCTCCGACGCCATGAAGTCCATGTACGAGATGGGCGACTCACCCTCCTGCGCCACCTGCGGAGCCATCATGACCCGCAGCGGCTCCTGCTACCGCTGCATGTCCTGCGGCAGCACCTCAGGCTGCAGCTAAGAGCTTCAAGTTAGGTATGGGGCGCGGTGGTTAATCACCGCGCCCCTTTTTTTGAAACCCAAGATATCTATCAACGAAGCTATACACATCGAGTAGAGAGGTCGCGATGTCAGAGAAAACTTTCAGTACAGAGACAAACAATAAGAATGCTGAGCTCGTATTCGGCTTGGTGGCACCGATTGGGACTGATGCAAATCAGGTTGCGGAAAACCTAAGTTCCCAATTAAGGGAATTTGGGTATCAATCCGAGCTGCTGCGGTTGAGTGATTTCATTGAGCCATTTAGTGAAACACTCGGTCTGAATCCTGACTTGGAATTTGTAAATGAGTATGAGCGGATCGACAAAAGGATAAAAGCAGCAAATGAGATGTACAGAGAGTTCAATGCCAATGTGAAAACAGAGGAGAGCAACGCGCTCCTTGCGCTGGCCGCAATTGATCACATTTCAAGTGTACGAAAGAAGGATGCGCCCGACGATGCTTTGCTCGATCGAGCACATATTCTTGTAACGCTGAAGCGTCCGCAAGAGGTCAATTACCTTCGTAAGGTATATGGAATCGGACTACATATAATCGGCGTGTTTGCTACAGAAGAAGACAGGGTTAAGCATCTTCACAGAAGAGGGGTCATGTCACTAGAGCAAGCTTCATCTCTAGTGAAAACGGACGAAGATGACAAACAAGATGGTGGGCAACGGACAGGGGACGCTTTTCATCTGTCAGACCTCTTTCTTGACGTCGGAGGTAATTCCGATGATTGGAAACATCAATTAGGACGTTTCCTCGACCTGCTTTTCTCACATCCGTATAAGACGCCTACGCGCGACGAGCAGGCAATGTTCATGGCGCATGCAGCATCTCTAAGATCTGCCCAATTTGGAAGGCAAGTAGGCGCGGCGATTGCATCTGAAGATGGAGATGTAATCGCAATGGGTTGCAACGAGGTGCCGAAGGCTGGAGGTGGGCAGTACTGGGACAAGGACGACGGTGATGAGAGGGATCATGTAAAAGGGCACGATTCTAACGACCTACGCAAAAACACCATGTTGCAGGAAGTTTTATCGATTCTCCCTGAAAGTTTGCAATCTGATGAAGCCATCAGCGAAAAACTAAGGAAGACCTCCCTCTTTTCCATCACCGAGTTTGGCCGAGCGGTCCACGCCGAAATGGAAGCCATCCTGTCATGTGCGCGAAAAGGAATTTCGACAGTGGGGAAGACTCTATATACAACTACGTTTCCTTGCCATAACTGCGCTCGACATATCGTAGGCGCTGGTATCAAAAAGGTTGTGTATATTGAGCCTTATCCGAAAAGTAAAGCGAAAGAACTGCATGACGATGCCATTAATCTTGGCGGGTTTGGGCGTAACGGTTTGAACGCGCTCTATGTACCATTCGTACCGTTTGTTGGTATCAGCCCAAGAAAGTATCTGGACATATTCACAGTGAAACCGTTATACAGTAGAGAAGTCGACCGAAAACTAAGCACGGGCCAGGCTGTCAAATGGCAAAGAAATAAAACGCCATTACGACTAAAGATGGCATCAATTTCATATGTAGAAAGGGAGACTATCGCGATCTCCCGACTGAATGATTCACTGAAGCAACTTCCGCTAGGTTTGGTTGACTCAAACGGGGAAGCACAGGAATGAGGGTCTATGAGCGCATCTGCCCAAAGCGTACGTCGTGTCCAAGAAATAAGAGAACGATTAAATGAGGCATCTAAAACAGTGGGGAAATGGACAGATTCAAAGCGGGAAAGTGCAGAAGCAACGGTGTATTCAAAGCGGCTAGCTGCATACTACGAGTCGGCACCACCAATAAAGAAGTAAATCCTATCAAGGCGCCGAAAAGCTCGGCGCCTTTTTTTTTTAACTTTCGGGTGCCCTACTCATGCCGGGTGCCCCACCCTACATTTGACGTACCTCTAATGATTAGGTGCCCCATCCTTCGCGCTTCTGCGAAGGATGGGATGTATAAGCTCGAAGAGCCTCATCATAGCGGGCTCCCCATTCTCCATTACTAATCAGCTCTATTCCCCAATCGGTCTATACTCACTCCAAAATCTAAAGAGGACTTGACCGATGACCCTGCTCAAACGCCGTTCGTTCCTCCAGCTCGCCGCCGCAGCCCTTCCCTCGAGCCTGTTCGCCAAAACCCTCCAGTCCCCACCCGCCACCCAACCACAGCCCGCCGTCCCCGTCCTCAGCGGCGGAGACCGCTATGACTTCAAACGCGTCCTCCCCAACGGCACCACCACCTTCAAAGTATCCTCCAAAGACTGTCGTGGCGACTTCTTCGCCATGGAGCACCATCACACCACCAAGGGCGGCCCGCCGCGCCACCTTCACCACGTAGAGGACGAGTGGTTCTACGTCCTTGAGGGCGAATACTTCGTCGAGGTCGGCGGCAAACTCCACCACCTCAAAGCAGGCGATTCCGTCCTCGGTCCCCGCGGCGTTCCCCATGCCTTCGCCTTTGTCGGAGAAGGCTCCGGACGCTTCCTCATCACCTACGCCCCCGCCGGCAGAATGGAAGAGTTCTTCGATACCCGCGACCGCGCAGGCGGTCGAACAACCTACGTCAACGACGCCGAGAAGATGCGAGCCTATGGAATGGAACTCATCGGACCGCCTCTCGCCATCACATAGTCGCGCACCAGTGAGCATTCGAGCGAAGGCGGGTGGCCCATACATCAAATCAACCAATACCTTGGGTGCCCCATTCATGCGGTCTCATCGCATGAGTGGGTTTTCTGGCGCAGCGCGGTTGTCTAGGACGGCCAATGAAAAAAGCGGTACCCTGAATAGAGACAAAGGGCAGGAGACCATGCCTCTATCACCGCGTGAGTTACTGGAAAAAGAGTTGGAGTCCGTCGTGCGAGATATCGATGCGATCGAGTACCAGATCGCCAGCGATCCTCCCGACACCTCTGGCGAACTGCTGCGCCTGCGAGAGATCCAGCGCACCTATCGCGGCATGGCTGCAAGTCTCAGGCAGGCCATTGCGGTGGAAGACTCCCACCACATCGCATGAGTGGGCATTCGCGCCTCAGTGCGAACCTTCGAAGAACCCCCAGCACACAACTCCTCCCAACTCAATTAGGATGGTTCACACGCACCAGCACCGGGCTCCCGTAAATTCATCCCAACCGCGAGACCACGATGAAACTCACCTCAGCGCTCCTGCCCGCACTTCTCCTCTCCTCCGCCCTCGCCTTCGCCGCCGACTGGCACCACGGCAAGCTCATGGACACCGAGAAGATCGAAGTCCCCACCGGCAGCACCACCACCTATAACACCGACGCCAAAGCCAGAAACGGCAGATACTCCGAGAACACCACCGCCCACTCCACCGACGACACCGACACCTACCAGGTCTTCACCATCCAGACCCCCACCAAAACCTACGTCGTCCGCCAGAAGCTCAACTTCCCCTGGTCCAAACCCGCCAACATCGCCCTCGGCGAAGACGTAAAGTTCATGGTTCAAGGCAACAAGATGACCATCCTCGACGACGACCAGAAGCAGCAAAAAGCCACAGTCGTCAAAGCCAGCGTCACTCAAACCCAATAGGCTACGGCTCAGGCTAAAACTTGATGTGCCGGGTGCCCCACATCTCGGCGTTATCTGGGACACCTCTATTACTTTGGGATCGGCGTGAAGCAGGACAAGGCTGCCGCTGAGAGCTGGTACAAAACCGGCGCCCAACTGCACGATCCTGTCGCCTCCTACAATCTCGGCACACTCTTCTCGGTGGATGCGGACCATCCGCATGATCTGCGCAAAGCCGAGGCTTATTTGCACCCATCCGCCGCCGACGGATACATACCAGCAACCCACTCGCTGGGACTGCTCCTGGTCAACCCGCTGAGCTTGCTACGTCTTCACGGGAGGGAGCACCCCTGTTGGAAACCTCAGCGGGCGCAGGTTACTCGAAATCGTCGGCGCTCAGGGAAGAGCAGCATTCTTGCTTGGCGCGTTATGAACTAACGAAGGGTCTCGAATGACCCCCGCTGCGATCCTGTGAGACGCCTTTCATTCTCCGTCCTTCACGCAACGGAAGCCGAGCGCGCCGGACCTGTCATAACTTGGAGCCATCATCAACAGCTTTCCATGGTTATCGTTTCGATAGGCTTGGGGAAAATACCAGATAGATCCCTGCGGCTTGTAGTAGCTTCCTCCGCGCAAAATTCCTCCGCGCGTGTGCTCATCCACATATTCATCGGTCCACTGCCAGACATTTCCGACCATATCCATCACACCGAAGGGACTTGCACCCGACGGGTGCGCATCGACGTTGTCAGGCCCGCGCATAGTGCGCCCGAAGTCTGGCTGCGGCACTGCCTTGTCATCCCAGTGATCGCCCCACGGATAGGTTCTGCCATCCGTTCCCTGAGCTGCAAACTGCCACTCCCATTCGTGAGGCAGGCGCTTACCTGCCCACTTCGCGTACGCTCGAGCGTCCTCAATCGACACCCAGGTCACAGGTTTGTTATCCCATCCCTCGGGATAAGTTCCATTGCTCCAGTCCTTCAAAAAATTGAGATCGTTGCTCGGATGATAGTGCGCTGCATCGAGAAACTTCTTGAACTCAGCGTTGGTCACGGGAAATTTGTCCATGTCAAACGCCTTCAACTTCATAGGATGCTCGTGAAATCTTCGCGGAGTATCTTCCCATGGATATTGAACGTCGACACCAACATCGTCAGAGCCCTCAACCTCAATGCCTTCCACGCGAAATAAGTAGTCGCCACCCGGAATCTTGATCATGCCTTCAGGTGTTGCCGACGCCGGCTTAGTAGAAGTGATCTCTACAATGCTTTGCGGCAGGGTCTTCCACTCGTGTGAAAAACTTGCGAGCTTCGACTCTGTCATTGATTTCATCGTCCCCATCAACTCGTGCATCGCAGCACTCGGTTCACCCACCGTGGCCAGGATCATTCCATATCCGTGCGCTTCAATCGGAAAAGACAAAATCGCGTCACTACCTTCTTTCTCCGGCGTCAGTTCAACCCCGTGATAGAGATCGAAGTAACGGGTGCCCTGTTCGAAGGGAATCGTCATCTGGCGTCCCTGAACGTCGTACTCATTGCGATTGACGATCGTCCACACAGCCTGTCCGTTCAACGGCCATCGGCTGGAGAAGATCCCATAGCGATGCATCGGATAAAGAGGCTCCCACCCTGGGCTGACAAGGAAGGGTGCGACTCCGCGCTCCATCGTCGCCATTCTTCGCGTCGCCTCAGCGTCTCTTGGAGTCACCTGATTCCAGATCCCCCAGACGTTCTCCCAACTCTCCCATCCCTCGCCGTTGAAAAAGGCGTATTGCAGATCATCCGTTTTATCCCGATTCCATCTGCCCTGAATATTCACTTGGTGACGCGTCTCGAGCCACCGGTACTTATCAACCGTCGGCGCAAACTGAAACTTGTACTGACCCCATGTCAGGACGTTCCACGCCAACGCCTCATCAGAAGGCCCATTCTCCGGTTCGAATGCGAGAGGGTGCCCCACCTTTTCGGCAGCAAGCGAGAATGCAAGAGGCACACCATCCTGCGTGTCACCGTTGATGCCGTCCGCATCGATCTCCTTCATGAACTCAGCGGTCGCCTGTGGCCAGGGCTTTCCCGGATCGCGCGTGCCCTGATCCCACATCATGATTGGAAAAAGCACCTTCACTCCGCGTCGATGAAACTCCTCAACCATATTGCGAAGCCCTTCGACCCCGCCCGGCATCGAGCGGACTATATCCTGCTGATTGCGATTGTCGATGCCCATGTTGGGGTAGGTCGCCCAGATCAGCACCGCATCAATCCCGCCGTATCGCTTCTTCAAATCGTCAAGATAGCGATCGACGGTGTATTTACCGGCCACTGGGTCGTAAAAGTAGCGATCGTGCACCATCATCTGCGGCTGTATGAAACTGGATTGAGCCCACTGTAGCGCGGGAAGGTCATACCTTGATCCGTCATAACCGACGCGAATTCGCCGTTCGGTGCGCCAATCCGTTACAGCCTTTATCCACTCATCGTGTGTCTTTGCCGTACATGGCACATTTCCACCCTCCCATGGCATATGCAGCGTCAGACAAGCTGGAGGCGGGATCTGTTGTTCTTTTGGCTGATAGCGCCAGTCCTGCGCCTTCCCTGGCGATGTGAGCCCAGCGGCAAAAAGGCAAAGACATATCAAAAGTGCAGATTGTTTCCGTCCCGTTAGAATATTCACTCTTCCGCCTCCATCTTGCGTCCTGCCGTCTTCGTTCTATAACTCGTTCGCTCCGACGCCCGCCAACATCTGTTCCACCTCAGCCATTCTTGGCATGGAGGTTTGGGCCCCTGTCCGCGTCACGGAAAGCGCCGCTGCTGCTGCGGCGAAGCGTGCGCTCTCGACCGGATCTTTCTTCATCATCAAAGCCGTCGCAAACGCTCCATTGAAAGCGTCTCCCGCAGCTGTTGAATCCACTGCCTGAACCGCAAACGGCTCCAGTCGAGCACTCAATCCATCAGCCGATGCAAGATAGGCTCCGCGCGATCCAAGCTTGAGGACCACCCCTCGAACCCCTTTGCGCATAAGGGTCCGCGCCATCATCACGGGCTCGTCGACTTCAACCTCTCCATCCCCGATGAAGAATGCCGCCTCCGTCTCGTTTGGAGTGAACCAATCGACCTTGTCGAGAAGGTCCTTTGGTAATTGCTTCGCTGGCGCAGGATCGAGAATCAGCGGCACACCCTCACGGGCGCAGATCGTCGCCAGATGTTGAACAGTCTCCGTCGGAATCTCCAGTTGTGTTAGCACCATCCCTGCGCCTCGAAGAATCTCGATCTTTGCATCCAGATCTTCAGGCGTTAACTGTGCGTTGGCGCCTGGCGTGATCACAATGCAATTTTCCCCAGCTTCAGACACGACGATCACAGCAACACCTGAGCTGCATTGCGAAGTTGAGACACCGTCGACATTCACCCCCGCATCTTTCAGGTGCTCTTTAAGCTGCGTACCGAAGGCATCATCTCCGATCCTTCCAATCATCGCGACCGGAAACCCCAGGCGCGCTACTGCAACCGCCTGGTTCGCGCCTTTTCCCCCGGGATGAGTCTGAAAAGCTGTCCCGACGACGGTCTCCCCCTCAGTGGGAATCCGCGCCGTGTACGCGACGAGATCCATATTTATGCTCCCCACCACGACGACTCCCTTCTTTTCAACGGGCATAGGCCTCCTAACTCGCAAACAGGATCAATAAATAGGAGCGAGCGCAATCGCGCTCAATCCGCAGAGGAACAAAATAAACATCCAAAACAGGTAAGTTTTGGCTCGAGCGGGCGCGGTTGCAAATTCCTTCCAGACAAAGACTCCCCACGCGGCAGAGATCATGGTAGCGCCCTGACCAATCGAATAAGAGACTGCCGGCCCCACAATATGAGCGCGAGATGCCACAAAATTTAAGGTCGCGCCCGTACACCAGATCACTCCGCCGAGGATGCCCCAAAGATGCCACGATCCACGTGCCGAAGAGTACCCACTCATCGACACGGGCTGGCTCTTATCCAACGGCTTGCGCATCAACAGGTAGTTGAATGGAACGGCGCATAGAGCGACGCCAATCGTAAAGAACATCGCCACAGCATACGGCCCAGGAGCGCCGTCGCCCAACATGGACCGTGAGACAAAGGGATAGAAGCTACCCATCAACAGACCCGCTGCCAGGCAGATGACGAACCCGCGCATGCTCAGCGATCGGCGTTCCGTCTCGCGCAGCCGGTACGCCATCGCATCAAGAACGATCGCTCCCACGACGAGTGCGATTCCTCCAAACAGCATCAACACATTGCCGCTTGGGGAAATAATGTAGCTGCTGATTGCCCCGACAATAAGCGCTAGCCCGATTCCAACCGGAAATGCAACGGCCAAACCAGCAATCTCGATGGCGGCAACGAGCAGCAGGTTGGCGACATTGAAGAGGATGCCTCCTGTCACCGCTAGTCCGATGTGCGATGAATCCGCCGCCATCATGTCAGCTAGAAAGGGCCGGCCGACGCCTCCCATGCTTCCCAGCGTAAAGCCCAAGATCAGAGCTGCCAGGATCAAACCGATTACATAATCCCAGTAGAAGAGCTGGAATCGATAGCCCGGACACAACTTCATCGTGTTGGCCCACGAACCCCAACAGACCATCGTAACGAGCATCAACGAAAGAGCAATCGCATAGGTTTGAGGCTGAAACAATGGTCGAACTCCTTCTAGATCTCTGCAACCGCTGAAAGTCTACCGTATGGCTGCTTTTGATGAAAGCTTTCAAATAGAAGCCTCCGAAGCATAAAAAGACAGCGGTAGTTTGTCAAGGAAGTTTTCTGCACTCCCTTCAATCGATCGGACAAAAATCACAATCGTTATAAGGTATGCGAGACTCAAAGTATGCCCCGGAGCCGCTCCAATCCTGAGCATCACAGCACCAGTTCAGGCATTCGCCTTCAACGACACGCTCAAAAAAAGCACACGAGCCGGACGAACTCAAATCCGCAGGAGTTAGCGAATGGCAAACATGAAGCAGATCGCAAAGGTAGCTGGTGTCTCACTCGGCACCGTATCCAATGTTCTCAACAAATCTGCTCCGGTGCGCGAAAACCTTCGCAAGCGGGTCATGGACGCCGTCGATGCGGTCGGCTACCAACCCAGCCAACTGGCGCGTGGCCTTCGCCTGGACAAGACCAACATGATCGGCATGATCATTCCAGACGTAACGAACCCCTTCTTCCCGGCCGTAGTTCGCGGCGCAGAGGACGTCGCCTTCGCAAACGGCTATCGCCTGATCCTCTGCAACACCGACAACGACCATTCCAAAGAGATCGTTCACCTCAATGAACTTCGAACGTTCCTTCCGTCCGGTCTGATCGTGATTCCGTCCAACTTCAGTGACCTCACCGCACAGGCCGAGTCGTATCGAAAGTCTGGAACAGCAGTAGTCTGTGTCGACCGTCTTCCCAAAGGGTGGGACGGCGACACGGTTACTGCTGACAACGAGAAGGGAGCTTATGAGGCCACCAGCTACTTGCTTCGGCAAGGACATCGGCAGCTTGCGATGGTCATGGGCCCACGTCACCTGACAAATGCACAAGACCGCCTGGCAGGCTTTAAACGCGCTTTACTCGAAAAAAAGATCCCAATCGGTCCCGAATATATTCAGGAGGCAAGCTTCGACCAACACGGCGGTTACGCGAAGACTATGCTTCTTCTTCGCATGATCCCGAGGCCGACGGTGATCTTCGCAGCGAACGACATGATTGCGTTCGGCGCCCTGCTGGCCTTTCGCGAAGCCGGCCTCCACTGCCCCGAAGACATATCCCTGATTGGTTTCGACAATCTTCAATTTGCCGAGATGACCAGCCCTCCGCTCTCATCCGTATCCCAGCCAGGCTTTCAAATGGGAACCAAAGCCGCTCAAATCCTGATTGATCGCGTCCGCGGCGATGACGGCCCGGCAAAGCATCTCGTCCTTGAAACCGCGCTGAAGATTAGAGATTCGGTGGCTCCTCCTGGCCTGACTTCGGCCCAGAAATCCCCCTCCTCTCGCCGGAGCAAACTTAGCAAATAGTCGACCTTTTCACTGCGATCTGTTGTCTTCGGCGGTCTGCAGATTTTGCCGTTGACAAGATCGCAATGCGTGTTCTAGTCTTCTCGGCGATCTAAATGAAAGCTTTCAAACGGGCCCGACTCTTGAGCGATCTGCCCGAAAAGTGTCGAAAAGCATTTCATAAACCTTCATTTTGGAGAGCCGACATGCGCGAGAAAAAAGGAACACAGCATCTCTGGAGTCGATCCCTCAGCGTATTGGTCCTGTTCTTGGCAGCGGCCACACTCCCAGCAATAGCCCAGTACAGCAGCGGAATCGAAGGAACCGTCACCGACCAGAGTGGCGCCGTAATTCCCTCCGCGCAGGTCACCGTCACCAATCAAGATACGCAGGTAAAGCAGACCGCAATCTCAAACGCTCAAGGCTTCGTCCAGATTCTTCACCTGCCCCCAGGGCGCTACCATACGACCGTTGTCGCCACTGGATTTACCACTTGGGAGCAGAAGGATATCGACATTGAAGGAACCGATGTTCGCTCCATCTACCCCAAACTGCTGATCGGTTCCACGCAAGCCACGGTCGAAGTCACAGCCAACTCCTCCGCAGTCGAAACGACAAGCGGAACGATCAGCCGAGTGCTTGAGAGACAGACTGTCGAGAATGCTCCGCTCGTCGGAGAAAACCTGTACGCCAGCGTAGCTACTCTCGCTCCCGGCGTTACTGGTCTCGGCGGATCATTCGGTGGCGCCAGCAGTTCAGGATCGCAGGGAACAAACAGCTTCAACGCCGAACCGGGCTTTCAAATCATCGGCGCCGGTCAACGTCAGGAGGCCAACGAATATCAAGTCGACGGAACCAGCGTGAACGGCAACTCTCGTGATGGAATCACAAACCTAACTCCAGAGCCTGCTACCGTTGCGCAACTTAAGATCAGCACCGACGTCTTCTCGGCCGACAAGGGAAGACAGAGCGGAGCGTTGATCGAAGTCTTCACCAGGCCCGGAACAAACCGCTTCCATGGTGATCTTTCGGAGTTCTATACAGGTTCGGCGCTGACCGCCCGCACGGAGTTCCAGACTAAGGTTCCTCGCTATCTTCGCAACGACTTCGGCGGATCGGTCGGCGGCCCTATCTTCAAGAACAAGACCTTCTTCTTCGGTTCTCTCTTCTGGAGCAAGAGCAGCCAGGGCGTCACGCTCACTCAACCGATGGAAACGCCCGAGTTCGTCAACTATGTGGAGACGAACTATCCCAACAGCCTCGCCGCGGCCTTCTTCAAAGGCGCACCAGCCGGTGGAATTCCAACCAGCGGCTTTCAAACAGTCAGCCAGATTGAGCAATCGCTCGTTAGCCCTTATCTCCCTCCAGGTATTCCAGGAGATCTTGTTGCTCTGGGAAACGTATCGATCAACCAATCGCCCATCAACAACGGGTTTCAAGGCCACGTACGTCTCGATCATAACTTCCACGATGGCAGCGATAAGCTCTTTTACAGCCTGTTCCGCAACACTACCCAAGGCGGCGTGGCCAATCCCCGGCCCAACCTGGCCTATGTGAGCCCTAACGCGACTTGGTATCACAAAGTCGACTACATCCATACTTTTTCTGCCAGGCTGCTCAACGAGGCCAGTGTTTCTTACGTGCGCGCCGTCGGAGACCAGCCAGCCGCGCCTAATGATCTTCCCAATCTCCCGAATGCTTATCCTGGCGGTCTCGGCGGAGGATTCTCATCCTGGGGTCCATCGGGATGGGTCCACAACAACTGGAACTGGCACGATGTCCTTACCTACGTGCAAGGATCGCATAACATCCGTATCGGTGTAGACGTCGATCGCCAGCAGGATCTCGACAACTTCACTGCCGGTTTGGATCGACCTACGTTTTACTTCACAAATATCGTTGACTTCGCCGTCGACAAACCAAACTACCAGAGCGGTCCAATCGTGAACGTTCAGGCTGGTGGCACAGCACAGAGCCTCTACTCTCGTGTTCTCATGTTGCAGACAGCCCCGTTCCTCCAGGACGACTGGAAGGTCTCCAAGAAACTCACGCTGAACCTTGGCCTTCGCTGGGACTACTTCGGTCATCTCGGCACCGTAAGCTACGGAAAGAATCCTCTGGCGCTATTTACTCCTGGCTCTGGCGGAACAGCTCAAGCTCAGATCGCAAACGGCTCGATGCTCGTCCGTGGTTCAAACGGTCAGGTAGTTGACAATGCCATGTGGCGCTTCGCTCCTCGTTTCGGATTCGCCTATGACGTCTTTGGCGACGGTACAACGTCTATCCACGGCGGATGGGGACTCTTCAACAACAAAATCGGAGACCTGTCATACGTAGACGGAATTCGAACCAATCCACCTCAATTTGCAGACCCCAGTATCAGCATCTACAACGCTGGGACCACCCTGGCAAACTTCTCCTACGGCGCTAGTGCCAGCGGCCCAACTGGATTTGCGCCTCCACCCGGTATCTCGTACGAGGTCGATCCCCATGGCGGCCTCGTCGGAACTCGCATTGGGGTCGGTGGTCTTCAACCCAATCTCGTTCCTCCTGAAGTGCAGGATTGGTCAGTTAGTATTCAGCGAAGCATCGGCAGCAGTGTCGTTATCGAAGCTGATTACTTCGGCACATCCAGCACCCATCTCTACTTTCAGACCGACTCCAACCGCTACGCTGGCGATCTAATTCAACATGATGGGTCACTTTCTAGACTCAACTCCAGCTTCGGTGCCGTCGTCTATGGCCAAAGCATCGGGAAGGCGAATGCCGAAGTCGGAGCATTAGCCATCTCCAAGCGCTTCTCTCGAGGCTGGTCTGTTCATGCCATCTATAACTACGGCAAAGCCTTGGACTACACCAGCAGTAATGACAATGGAGTTGGCGGAGCAGAGAATGTCATCGACGTCAATAATCCACGCCGCAACTACGGCCGCTCCGACTATGACTCACGGCATCGAATCTCAATCGACGCTGTCTGGAATATTCCAGGTGTCGGAAAAGGAATTGAGCACCTGATTACAGGTGGCTGGACCCTCTCTCCCGTCATCGTCCTTCAATCTGGGCAGCCGTTTACGGTTTACACCACGGCCCCTTATCCATCAGGCGACTTCAACGCAGACGGCTATAACTATGATGTTCCCAACATGCCGGCTTTTGGCAGCAATAAGGCGACAAGCCGCTCCGATTTCCTCAAAGGGGTCTTCGCGGTCTCTGACTTCCCGCTACCAGCAATGGGAACCGAGGGAAATTTAGGGAGAAACACCTACAACGGGCCCGGACTGGCCAACACTAACCTTGCCGCAGAACGGCTCTTCCGATTACCGTTCCTTGGTGATGCCGGGAGCTTCCAGGTGCGGGGAGAGATTCTCAATCTCTTCAACAGAGTTAATCTGACCAATCCCGTAAGCGATCTCTCCAATGGTGAGTTCGGCAAATCTACAGACCAGAATCTTCCCCGCACTATTCAGGTGCTTGGCCGGATTCGATTCTGATCACGACTCCGCTGCGTATCAGTAGTGTCTCTATACTGATACGCAGCGGATCTCATCTCCTGGGTTTTTCTGAAATGACCAGCAAGCGGTTTATCTATCTCATTGGCGTCTCTCTCGTCGCCGCCTGCTTCGCTCAAGGTCAAGACTCCACGGCCGCTCGTAAGGCCGCAGCATCCGCACTCTCATCTCGTCAGTACAACCAGGCTCTTCGCGACCTTGAACCGCTCTTAAAACAGCACCCTCGCGATCCAATGCTACTCACGATGCGTGGTGTCGCATTGGATGGCCTCGACCGCACCACAGAAAGCCTCTCGAGTTTCGACCGGGCGCTTTCGATTGATCCCGCCTTCGTCCCCGCACTCAAGGGAGCAGCGCAAATCTCTTATCTCCGGGCCAATCCTCGTGCACTGGAATACGTCAAGAAGCTGCTGGCGGTCATGCCCGCCAACGATGTAGGCAACGCTATGGCGGGAGCGCTCTCCTACCAGGCACATGACTGCGCAGCCGTAATCACGTACTTCACCCTCAGTAACGATCAGGTATATCGCGATCCCAAAGCGCTCGACGAGTTCGCTGATTGCCTTCTGAAACAAGGACAAAACGATGAAGCCCTGCATGTCCTTCTGCGCGGAACTCAACTGCATCCCGAGAGAGCTGACCTAACCTACAATCTTGCCGTGGCACAGCTGCGCACTCATCAGCCAGCAGAAGCGATCAAAACACTCACGCCTCTCTCAAACTCCAACGACTCCGATCTGCTCAACCTTTTGGCCTCAGCTTACGTCCAGACGAATCAACCCGATGATGCCTTTCGTGTCCTCGAGAAGGCAATCGAGCTTAAACCAACGGATCAGACAAACTATCTCGACCTCGCCATACTCTGCCTCGAGCACAACCAGGAAAACAGATCTGTCAAAGCAGCCACCGCGGGAATCGCACGAATCCCGAAGGCCGCATCTCTTTATCTCATTCGGGGTGTCGCCTATGCACAACTAGCCCAATACGACCAGGCTGAAAAAGACTTCGTGGATGCCGCGCAGCTCGAACCAGATCAGCCGCATAGTGTAGTTGCCATGAGCATGCTGTACTCCGATCGCAATCAGCCCGACAAAGAGAAGGCGCTCCTCACCAAGCAACTCGCCATTACTCCTAAAGACTCTGTCACAAACTATTTGCTTGCCGACCTCATCATCCGTGCCGGAGTTCAACCTGGACAGCCGGCATTTCAGGAAGCAAAAGGCTATCTCGCCACCTCTCTCGCTACGAAGCCAGACTCCGCCGAAGCCCAGATCCTTATGGGCCACCTGCTGGAACAGGAAAACGATATCTCAGCCGCGGTGGGTCACTACAGCAAAGCGATCGAGTTAGAGCCGGACAACCGTTCTGCACTCGACCGTCAGTTCATTCTTCTGCGCAGGCTGCACCGCAACGACGAGGCGGCTCAAACCCTCCAACATCTCAAATCGGTGCTGAATAATGAGATCGAACAGGAAAGAAAATCTTTTCCTGCCCGCACCGCCAATGCATCTCAGGCGCAGCCCTAGTCATTGTGATTCAGCCGGCGAATACACCTTGATCCAGTGAGTACGCATCCTCGTCCGAATCACCCGGTCGCCGGTCTCAGAGACGATTGCATTTGTCTGCTCTATCGGCATGTGGCAGTCAATACAGTTGCTCCTGATCGAAGGACCCATCGTCTTTTCCATCCCACAGCTTTCCACACGATGGCACGTCAAGCATCTCTCAGAGTACGCCGCCGCCGGTCGCTCAGCCGCATGCACATCATGGCACGTGGAGCAACTCATCTCCGCAGACGATAAGTAACACCGGCTCCGCTTCAAGAGACCCACTTGGTTCGCGTGCACATCAGGATGCATGTCTGCGCTCGCAGTATCCTCGCTCAGATATCGCGCAAGCGGCTCCCCGGGTAGGAAGGAAAATGCAGGCGCGTTCTCCTTCTGTGCGGCACCGTTATGGCAAAGTGCGCACAGGTCCACCTGCCTGTCTCGCGCGAAATGCTTCGGGTTCAAGATCAGCGTCTCCTGCAAGTGCCTCTTCGTCTCTCCCTTTGCAAAGAGCGCCGCATGCCGCGATCCCGGCCCATGGCACACCTCGCAGGAGATCCCCGGGACCAGACTTCCTCTGTCGTACCGATTGCCCATCGGGTCGTCCGATAGCGCTTTAATATAGCTGACGTGGCACTCCAGACATCGCGCAGACGCAGGCCGATCAAAGTTTGGCGAACCATTCCTATAGCCCGGACTATTAATCCATCGGCCGCCATCCGACCAGTAGCTCACCGGTAACTCGAACAACTCATCTCCTCGCCAATACAGATAGCTCTGCCCACGTACTCCTGAGCCAATCACCACACCAATCTCTTCGCTTCTCCTCTGGAGGTCTCCGGCAAAACCGGTAACTGCCGAAATGTAGTAATCCGCGCCTCTCTTCTCCATCTCATAAGAGATACCGGGGTCGCCGATAGCTGGCGCAGGATCGGCTATCTTCAGAGCGTTTGAGCCCTTTGCAAAAGAACCGAGCATGGCCTCGGCTGTCGGACTCTGTGAAGTGAGGTGATGCGCCGTATGCACATAAGACAAGCTTTGGTCGACGTGGCACGACTTGCATGTTGCATCGCCTACATAGCCTTCGCGCACATGGGATCCCTGCGCTGTGTCATGCAATATCTGTAATCCGTGACTGGTCCTCGCGTGTGCAATCAAAATCAACCCCATCGCGCACACGGCAATTGTTGGGCCTGATGAATTCACCCTTAGCGCACCCCATTCCACAGCTCATCCAGACGATACAACAGAATCTTGAGGCCCAGTCATAGAAACATACGGTCCCAAGATCCCCCGGTTAGCGTCCAGAACAAGCCCTGTGGCATGGACTATTGGTGCAGCTTTACGGTAATCGGCCAGCCGCTGGCACGCTAAATCCGCGCTCTCCCATGCACCCGAAGCCCAATTAGAATCATCCGATCCACATGTCCACCATCCACGCAGGCCGCTACTCCACCCACATCGAAGGGCCCTTCGTCGTCTTCCTCATAGGCTTTCGCATCAACCGTTTCTTGGCAGTCAACAAATGGCTCTCCGTCGGCAAAGCCATGGGACCCATGCTCAGCGAGCTCTACGCCAACCCATCCCTGGGCTTCCTCGGTGGCTTCTCCTCCGTCTACTGGCCCGGTGTCATGGTCACCCAGTACTGGCGCAGCTTCGACCAGCTCGTCGACTACGCCCAATCCCGCAACGCCGCCCACCTTCCCGCCTGGAAGGCCTTCAACCAGAACATCGGCGACGACGGCTCCGTCGGCATCTGGCACGAAACCTATCAGGTCGCCGCCGGCAAGTACGAATCCATCTACGCCAACATGCCCCGCTTTGGCCTGGCCGTCGCCGGCACCCACGAACCCGCTACCGGACACCTCCGCGACGCCCGCTCCCGAATGCAGCCCTGAACCGGCCCAGTGCGTCCGATCACGTGCGTCCGATCAAGCTCCCTCAGCGATCCGAAAGTCTCTCTTCACATTTGGCCCAAGCGCAGCCAGAGCCTTCTTATAATCCGCAGTCTCATACGCAGCCAAAGCATCCGCGTAGCTGTCGAACTCCACCACCACCGTCATCTGCTTCAACCCAGCCTCCAAAGCCGTAATCTCGCCACGCGGCGACACCAGAAGACGCACCCCAAACGGCTTCAGCGCAACTCCACCCAGCTCTGCATAGCTCTTCATCGTCGCATCATCCCCAACCGTCTGGTATGCAACCACCCAATAACCCTTCTTCATATCGCTCTCTCCATTCGCACTCTTGGATGCGGCCCACCGAAGCTACGACTCATCTCTCCGGTGGCCGCCCCGGACTTCATCTTCCATCCGACTTCAACCTGCCGCGCCCGAGCCCCCCACCCTTCTTCTCCTCACCACCGGCGCCCTGGCCCTTCTCCTCGCCACCCGCATAGCCCCGCCAACCGACTGAATCAAACTCGAACACCCACGTCAGCCACGCATCCCGAACGGTTGCCCATAAGAGTGCCTCAAACAAGAGTTGACTTATCAAAAATGTCCAGGTGCCCCATCCTTCGCGCTCTTGCGAAGGGTGGGTTGTAAGACTTCAATCTGCGAACGGTCGGGCGCTCCACATCTCGATTCTGTGAAGGAGCCATCGAGAGCGAACCTCGCCACCTGAGTCGGGAACAGAATCTTTACAACCGATCTGCCTCTTCGACCGTCGCGACCCTTGGAAAAAACTTGTCTACCTTGGTCATCTCAAACAGTTGAAGCACGCGCGAACTCACCCCGGCCAAAACCAACCGAACTCCTCTGCTCTTGCACCGGACATAGTGGCTGACGATCAAACCAAGCCCCGCAGAATCCATATACGGGACCTCTGTCAGATCCAGAACGTGGCGAGGAGCAACAGGGGGCGCATGCGGATCGCTCCCCTCCTCCGATTCAAACGTACTGCGAAGTACGTCAGGCGAAAGGGAAGCGTGCATGTCCCGCGCCGTAAACGGTCCGGACAATCGAAAGACGACTGTGCCGGGCTTCTCGCCTTGACTGCGTTCGATCGTGAACTTCGAACTCTTCCAGACCTGGGCTACCGTCATCGAGCCAATAACTCCCTGTCCCCAAGCTCATTCCCAAAACGGGAAACCCCAAAAATAAACCCAGAATTCGTGTCACATCTTTCGTCACCATAATTATGATTGCTTATTCGCCACGTTCACCACACAAAACACCACAACCGCACCACAAAAACACCACGTCAAAACACCTGTTTTTGTCAAAACCCCCAATAAAACACCACAAACTCACCCCTCAAAAAAATGAACTGCAACCAACCGCTGCCCCACCTCGATCTATGAAAGAGGCTTCGAGAAGCGCTTACCCTCCGACGCGGTACGCTTCCTAACCCTTCTCTAGCGCATCAAATCGTAAGGAGGGTCATCCGTGCGCCATACATTCCAAACCCTACACCTCGCACTCCTTACTCTAGCCTTCGTCATTTGCAGCCAGAGCGCCTCCGCCCAAACTACCCAGGCGCCCTCCACCGGAAATACGCCCGCTCAGACGCAACCGCGCAGCCCTGGAGGTGACGTCGGAAGCGGAACCGGCGACATCGGCAAGGGCGCCGCCAAAGGAACCGGATCTGCAGCCGAGGGCGTCGGCAAAGGTGCCGGCGATCTTGTTACCCTCCACCCCATTGACGCTGCGGGCAACGTTGGCAAAGGCGCAGGCGTCGCAGGCAAAGACGTCGGAGTTGGAGCCGTCAAGGGCACAGGCAAAATTACCAAGGGCACTGGTCGCGGTATAGGCAAGATCTTCCACCATGGCCATCACGACGAGGACGCAACTCCGTCCCATTAACCCAACAAGCACACAAAGCCGATCTTAGAGTCTGCTCAAGTCAATTGGAATGTTATGGATAATCATAATTTCCATGGGTGGAGCTAGCCAATGCGCTGGTTTGGGCGTCTACTCAGATTCCTTGAATCAAAGGATTGAGCAATTGCTCTATGACCAGCCACAAGCCTTCGATCGCGGACGAAATAAGTTGCGTCGTCAACAACGATGCGTCGCCGCCTAATGGCTCTTTTCCGGGCTGAAGCGAAGAGGTCCGCAATTTCCTTGACACCAGAAGTTCTACTCAACTAATGTCGCGGCGCTGCCATTGGATGCCTTCGCCGACCGCGAACGACCGGGCTCCTTGACTCAAAACGAATCCAGCCAATTTCCTCAGGGAGCCACTCATGAAAATCCGGATTGGAACACAGCGCCTTCTGTGCAGGGCCAGTTCTCACGCCCTGATGTTTTTGCTATGCGTTTTTGCGTCGGCCCCGGCTTTTGGAGCCGATCCGGCTATCCCCTCGGGTGACATACGTATTCACTATCATCGGCCGGACGGCAACTATAGCGGCTGGACGGTCTACGCCTTCGATAACACCACGGAAGACACTGGCAACTATGGCGGCGGTCCGGTTGAGGTGACTGGCACGGACAGCTTCGGCGCGTATTTTGATGTTGGAGTAACAACCGGCGCGCAAGAGGTTGGGATTATTATTCACAACCCGACGGCTTCGGGCGGAGACCAAAAGGACACTCCAAACAATCTGTTTGTCGATCCGGCTACGCAGGGGATTGAGTATTGGGCTTACTCCGGGATAGCCAAACTGTATACAGCCGCACCCAGCCTGACCAATCCCACCGCGCTACTGCCAGGATATGTCCGTGTTCACTACCACCGGACGGATGGCAACTATGGCGGCTGGACGATCTATGCTTTTTATGACACAACGGAGTACACCGGAGACTACAACAGCGGGTTAGTACCTGTGACGAATACTGACGCGTATGGAGCGTATTTTGATGTAGCAGTTGTCCCGAATGCGCAGAACCTTGGGCTGATCATTCACAATCCATCGGCGTCGGGCGGCGACCAGAAAGACCCGGGAACGAACGAGTTTGTAGATCCGACTACGGAAGGTTTTGAGTACTGGGGCTACACAGGCATTGGCAAACTATACAAGAGCCAGCCGAGCCTGACCAATCCCAGCGCGCAGTTACCCGGGTACGCTCGCATCCACTATTACCGGCCTGACGGAAACTACGCGAACTGGACCGTCTATGCGTTTAACGACACTGCAGAATATACCGGCGACTTCAACGACGGACTGACTGGAGTGACCAGCCATGACTCCTATGGCGCGTACTTCGACATAAGTCTGATTCCCAATGCGCAGAACCTTGGATTCATCATCCACAATATCTCTACCGGCGTTAAAGATCCCGGGCCTGACATGCATCTGAATGTCGCTACCAATACCCAGGCGTGGGCGATTTCAGGGAACGCGATGGTCTTCACGTCAACGCCAACTCCGACCCAGATACTGGATAGTCTGCTGAATGTGGAGCAGGCATACTGGCTTGATCGCCAGCGAGTGGCTATTCAACCGCAGTTTGCTCAAAGTGGCGATACCTACGCGATCAGCACCAGCCTGACCGGCGGCCTTTCTGTGACGCCCACCGGTATTACGGGAGGCACCAATATTCCGCTCACTGTTAGCGGAGCCCTGACTGCGGATGAATTGCTCCGTTACCCGCAATTGAGTGGGTATACCGTCCTTCAACTACCGGCGAATACGCAACTTTCAACTTTGCAGACGGCTCTGGAAGGGCAGCTCGCTTTTTCAGCGATCGGTTCGAATGGAGCGTTGCAGTATGCCACTGGCATACAGTTTGCGGGTGTTCTGGACGACCTCTATTACTACCCAGGCAAGCTTGGCGTTGTCTTTCACCATTGGGACGACACAGGTTGGCACGACTGGCCTGAAGACGAGGACTGCGCCATGAAGCTAAAGCTGTGGGCACCCACGGCGCAGAGTGTCTCGTTGCAAATCTTTGACCACGAATCCGATACGTCGCCTTCTACCATTGTGGCGATGCATGAGCATAATGGTGTATGGGTCGCAAAAGGGGAGCCTGGTTGGAAAGATAAGTACTACCTTTACAGCGTGAAAGTCTGGGTGTCAGCCGACGGCGCGGTGGACACAAATGTAACCAGCGATCCCTATTCAATCGATATCGCCTTGAACGGCACTAAGAGCAGGTTCACCGATCTCGACTCCCGTGAGACGAAGCCCGCAGGCTGGGACGAGGATACTTCGCCTCCGCTGCGAAGCCTCAGCGACATAAGCATTTATGAGTTGCATGTACGCGACTTTAGCGTGGACGATCTCACGGTTCCATTGGCTCATCGTGGTATGTACGATGCTTTTGAGGATCATGGCTCGGACGGTATGAAGCATCTTCGCTCTTTAGCTGCCAGTGGGCTAAAGGCAATTCATATCCTGCCTTCCTTCCACTTCGCCAGCGTGAATGAAGACAAATCCACGTGGATCATCCCCACAGGTCTCGCGGCATATCCGCCGGACGGGCAGCAGCAGCAGGCGGCTGTCACCACAAGCCAGACCAATCCTGCGTACAACTGGGGATATGATCCCGTGCACTACATGACGCCTGAGGGTAGCTACGCAATCAATCCGGATAACCGCGTGCGCGAGTATCGAGGAATGGTGGATGGGCTGCACAAGGCGGGACTGCGTGTGGTTCAGGATGTGGTCTTCAACCACACAAACGCCAGCGGCGAAGGTCCGAACTCCAATCTCGACGAGGTGGTGCCAAACTACTATCACCGCCTCGACGCGAATGGAAATCTTGAGACAGGTTCGTGCTGCCCCGACACAGCAAGCGAACATCTCATGATGGAAAAGCTGATCATCGACACCCTCGTGCTCAATGCGCGAGACTATAAGATCGATGGCTTCCGCTTCGACATACTGAGCTTCATGTTCACATACAACATTCAGCATATTCAGCAGGCACTGCAGGCGCTTACTCCCGAGAAAGACGGCGTTGACGGATCGAAGATCTACCTCTACGGAGAAGGATTCAACTTCGCAGATACCGCGAACAATCAAATAGGTCCGAACGCTTCACAGATTAATCTTTATGGGTTTGGAGTTGGCACCTTCAACGACCGCATACGTGATGGCATCCACGGCGGCAGTCCGTTTACCGATGAGCGGGTGCAGGGCTTTGCCACAGGGCTCTTCACCGATCCAAGCGATTACACCAATTCGAATCCGCCGTTGAGCGGTCAGCAAAGCCAGTTGCTGCAATACTCTGACTGGATCGATGTAGGACTGACGGGCAACCTGCGCGATTACAGCTTTATCGATAGCGCTGGGGCGACAGTAACCGGCGCTCAAGTGAACTACAACGGGCAACCGACGGGATATACGAAGAGCCCAATTGAGGCGGTGAATTATGCCTCAGTCCACGACAATCAGGACCTCTTCGATAAGGTACAGCTAAAGTCGAGCTACAACGACAACATTGCTACTCGTGCCCGGAGGCAGGTGATGGGCATGAGCCTGGTTACGCTGGGAGAGGGAATTCCGTTCTTCCAGGCAGGCGATGATCTGCTCCGCTCCAAGGATATGGACCAGAACAGCTATAACTCCGGAGACTGGTTCAATAAAATCGACTGGAGCGGGAAGACGGCAAACTGGGGTATTGGCCTGCCTATTGCAAGCCAGAATCAGGCCCAGTGGCCCATCATGACGCCGCTGCTCAGCAACTCCGCGTATACGCCTCTTCCAGTAAATATCGCGTACAGTGAAGCAGCGTTCAGCGAACTGTTGAATATCCGCTATAGCTCAGAGTTGTTCCGCATGTCCACGTTTAGCGAAGTGCAGCAGAACCTAATCTTCCTGAATACGGGGCCAAGCCAGACGCCGGGGCTAATCGTCATGAAGCTGGACGCGAATGGTGGCAACTACGGAATGTACAAGCATATCGTAGTGATCTTCAACGCGACCAATGCGTCCGTGACTTTCACCAACAGTCGACTGCAGGGTTTGGCCCTGCATCTGCACCCAGTGCAACGAAGCTCTAGTGATCCGGAAACGAGGCTATCCACGTTCAACTCTAAGGAGGGGACTGCGACAGTACCCGCACTCACAACCGCAGTCTTTGTGGGCGAATCCGAGTAGGCGAGCCGGTCGCTGTTCCTAAGGGCGGAATGAGAGGTAATAACTCAGCTCGTGACTCGCGGCTAACTCTATAAGGACATGAGTTAAAGGACGACCCACTCCTTCCTTCTAGAGGACTTGATCGATAGTTTAAATTCAGCAAATTTCATGCCAACTATCCAAGTACTGGAATCACATGGCTCATCTTAAGGAAGGCATTCAAGGATAAGCGGGCGGTTTTTCTGGCTGCTTTCGATCACGAAGCGACGCGTTGAGAGCATCGGAACCAGGGGCGGCTCCAAACTCTCATGGCGGCGTAGTGTAGGGCCATTCCGAGAATTGCTAATAGCAGGTAATCAGTGCTGCATTATCCTTAGAATTTGTTTAGAATTAGAAATGTATTAAACAATCAACAAGGAGACCTTTATGCCCACCGTCACACCACGGTTCTCGCCCACCGACAGCATTATCCTGCTGGTTGACCACCAATCGACCACCATCGACTGGGTCAAGAGCCTGCCCAAAGCCACTGTTATCGCTAGTTGCCGCGTCCTCGCCCGAATGGGCGTCACCTTCTCGATACCGCTCTTTCTCACCACCACCATGGAGGAATACGTAGGCCCCACGCTGCCCGAGATCGAGGAGGTCGCCCCCGACGCGTTCGCTGCGCGCTTCAAGCGTGGCGGCATCCTCAGCTGCTTCGACCAGCCCGAACTCACGGCTGCCCTCAAGGCCACCCGCCGCACCAACCTCATCCTCGCGGGGCTCACCACCGACATCTGTCTCTTTTGGGCCGCCCGCGACGCTGTGCGTCTCGGCTACAACGTCAACGTCATCGCCGACGCCTGCGGCACCATGTCCACCATAGGCGACGACACAACTTTCGACCGTCTCCGCGCCCTCGGTGTTACTGTCAGCGTCGTCAACCAGATCGTCACCGAGCTCGAGAACGACTTCGGCAGCCCCGACGGTCTCAAAGCCCAACAAATCCTCTCCGACGAAGTCATCTCCAAGCTCACTTAGCATTGCGCACTGTGCCGCGCCCGAGGCAAACTCTCCGGGCGCGGCCTCTTTAGAAAGGCCAAACAGTGAACACTCGGGATCCCTTTTGCATCGCGGCGACGCTCGCACTAATGCTGCTATGCGCCCACTCCCGTCTCACCGCCCAAACTGCCACCCCACCGCCCTACACACCTCAGGTCTGGGACATCGACTGGTCCTACCTCGCCGAGCCTGCCGCGCGCGATAGCGTTGCCGCCGACTGGACGGACCGCCTCCACTACATCCCACTCGGCGACACCAGGTTTCTCTCTATCAACGGCCAACTCCGCGAGCGTGGCGAGTATCAGGATCACCCTGCCTTCGGCGCGCAGCCACCCGATAACGGCTACCTCTTGCAGCGTTATCTCTTCAGCGCCGATCTGCACCTCAGCCAGCGCTTCCGCACTTTCATCCAGTTCGACAGCGGCCTTATTGACGGACGCGACGGCGGACCGCGCCCTGGCATCGACGAAGACAAGCTCGACGTCAACCAGGGCTTCATCGACATCACTCCCTTTAAGTCCGCTGATAACAACCTCACGGTTCGCGCCGGTCGCCAACTCATCTCCCTGGGTTCTACACGTCTCGTCGCCACTGGTGCCGGCCTCAACGTCGAGCAGCCCTTCGATGGCTTCCGCCTTACGCTCCTCGCCGGCTACTGGACCGCCGATGGTATCGCTGTGCGCCCCACCGAGACGAAGACCGGCTTCTTGGACAACGAACCGAACCCCGCTGAAGAACTCTGGGGGCTCTACGTTAGCCGGGCGCTTCCGTCCTTCCACACCAATTTGGATCTCTATTACTTCGGCTACGACCACAAGTCCGTCCGCTACGCACAGGGTACTGGTCGCGAGCAGCGTGAGACCATCGGCGCGCGCATCTGGTCCCACACCTCCACGTGGGACTACGACTTTGAATACACAGGCCAGTTCGGCCGTTTCAACACCGGCGAAATTAGTGCCATGGGAGCCGGATATCACCTCGGCTACACCTTTACCCATGCCCGCTTCGCGCCGCACCCTGAAGTTGACGGCGGCGTCCTAAGCGGTGATCACAACGCCCACGACAACACACTCGGCACCTTCAATCCACTGTTCCCCAACGGCAATTACCTCAGTCAGAGTATCTTGCTCGGCCCCTTCAATCTCATCATCGTGCGCCCCACCTTCAAGACAGCGCTCACCCGCAAAGTGAGCAGCAACACTAATGTTGAACTCCTCTGGCGGCAAGCCACACGGGATGGGGTCTACAACATCGTAGGCATTCTCACCCATCCTCCAGACAACTCCACCGCACGCTCCATCGGCACGCAAATCCAGCAGGGATTTGATTACAACTTCACCCGCCATCTCAGCGGCTCCCTGGTCTATGAACATTTCTTCGCCGGCGAGTTCCTGAAGCAGAGTCCGCCCGGCCACAGCCTCAACTTTATCTCTCCGCAGCTGACTTGGAACTTCTAACGCCCCACGAGACTTCCCATGCAAACACCTCTCGAGCAAGCACTCGTCTTCGGCATCGTCCTACTCAATGCCTACAGCTTCGGCGCCAATTGTGTGGAACGCTTCGTTAACTATCAAACTTGGCCTCTCATTGCCGCGGCCTCTTTCACGGCGTATCACAAAGCGCAACAGCCGCTGATCCAGGCCTTCGTAGTTGCTCCCATCGCCGTTGGGTTCGTGTTGCAGATATGGTTTCTGCGGATTGTGCCCGTCGCCGTGAACCCA
Source organism: Tunturiibacter empetritectus (assembly GCF_013410875.1). Lineage (GTDB taxonomy): Bacteria > Acidobacteriota > Terriglobia > Terriglobales > Acidobacteriaceae > Edaphobacter > Edaphobacter empetritectus. The sequence goes on from NZ_JACCCU010000001.1 coordinate 413,341, forward strand.
ATGGTCCCGTGGGTGATGATCATCGCGTCCGCAGTCGGCGCAGTCTCTACGGTGACGCTTCAGCTTCCCATCCATACCGCCTTGAACCGAGACGGTTACTCGCCCGCACTGATGAGAAAACTGCTGCGCACCGACTGGATCAGGAAGGGGGCTGACGTCGTCAGGCTGGCCGCAACCGTTGTCCTAATGCATCAGATCGTCAGCGCTCATTAGGTGCTAGCCCACGCAACTTGCGTAACAATTGCGCTGCTGCGTTCTTCTCTTCGGTCGAAAGATGATGCATTGCCTCAACCAGATCTTTTGCATGAAGAGGAAAGATCTTCCTCGCTAGCACGCGGCCCTTTTCTGTGATGATCCCCATCACGATGCGCCTATCTTCGCTCCTCGATTCGCGCGCAATCAACCCGCGTTTCTCTAACTTCTTCACTGTGTAAGTTGTACTGGCGCCCGTGAGCAGAATCCTCTCGCTTAGTTCACCGAGTGGCGTTGGTCCGCCGTGAAATAGAACCATCAGTACTGAGAATTCGGTCATAGTCAGCCCATGCTTCTGCATACGCGGGCGAACATAGTCGTCGACAAACTTGAATGCCCTGCCAATCGAAAGAATGAGCTGTAGGGACGCTGACCCTTCCGGGGTGGGTCCCTGCGGCCTTCCCTGCGCGGAGTCGCCGCCCAATTGAGATCCCTGCATCCAGCAATTTTATCGCTCTCTGCTCTCTGCCGCTCGAACTCTGCCTGACGTTTTGCGGCCCGTTCAACCCGAGTTCACGTGGCAATGCGCGCTTCAGTCCAATTCGCGACTCGGTCGGATGAAGGTGGCCAAGTGCAGCATGGCTAAAGCGTCGCCGGGTACGGCGCCGGCTGCCAAATCGCTCGACGCCAGATTGCCATCGTTTCTACGATTACATCGTCGGCTGTCTTGCGGGGAGGACCGGCATTTGGAGCGTAACCTGAGTACCGTGTCCCGGTGGGCTCACAATTTCCACATTGCCACCGTGAAGCTGCGCAATGCTCTTCACGATTGCCAGCCCTAGGCCAGTTCCCCCCGAACCGTGGGACCGCGCTGAGTCGACTCGGAAGAAGCGGTCAAAGACTCTTGGTAGGGCTTCTGCCGGGATACCGATGCCCGTATCGGAGACTTCGATGTGAACCGTGGAAACATCTGCATTTGCGCTCAACACGACTGTTCCGCCGGGTGGGGTGTGAGCTAACGCATTTGCGACCAGGTTGCCTACCGCCCTTTGCAAAAGCGTGCGGTCCAACTCGGCAACAACCGGTTCGCTGGCAACGGCAGCGGTGAGCGAAACTTCGCCGTCCACAGCCGAGGCTTCGTAGTATTCCCTTACTTGGTCCAGCAATTCGCCCACATCCACCCGCTCGCGGCGTAAATAGGACAACGGACTCTCCGCCCGTGCGAGAAAGAGGAGGTCGCCGATCAGATCCGACAGCCGCACAGCTTCCTCGAGGCAGGATTCGATCACATCGCGATATTCGCCGGAAGTGCGCGCGCGGGCGAGAGCCACTTCTGCCTCGCCGCGAATGTTATTCACGGGCGTGCGCAGGTCGTGCGCGATGTCTGCCGAAAACCTCGAAATGCGCTCGAACGACTCCTGCAGGCGATCCAGCATCTCGTTGAAGGTGCCTGCCAGAGATGCCAGTTCGGACGGATATCCTTCCGGACGGATACGTTCCTTCAGGTTGCTCGAGCTAATGTGGCGCGCAGTTGTCGCCATTTCCTCCACAGGGCGAATGCCGTGCCGCGCAATCTGGTACCCGATCAACGGAAAAATGGCGAAGGCCCCCAGCAGAATGACCCAAAACCAGAACCGGTAGCGTGCCAGCAGCTCCTCTTTTTGCGAGACATCAATCGCAATCTGAACGGTGTCGGTATGAGTTGCGGACAGCCCCACCTGAGCCAATGCGCTGGTAACGCGAAAAGCGTGTCCGTTGCTGCCTTTGATTCGGATCGTGCGCTCTGAGTGGTTTTTGGTTTTGCCGGCTAATTGCGCCAGGTCCAACTGGTCTGCCATGCCTGGCGTCGTTAGCACAGGGGTGTTTTGATCATCCAGCAGCCGAATATAAAAACGTTCGTACTGGCGCGCCGCCGATTCCAGCTCGATCTCCTCCCGCAGTGCGTCCACGTCATCGGGTCTTTCCTGCAACATAGTACGAAGCACGTGTACCTTGTCCGCGAGAAACAAATCAGTACTTTTGTCGAGTTCGCTCTCGAGCACTAAGTAGAGACTAACTATGGCGATGGTTACAAGAAATAAGCCCGCGAGTGCGTAGCCGGCGGTTAGCCGGAAGGCCAGAGTACGCCACAAGCGCGAGACTGTCGTGATTCTGCTACTCGGCTTCCAGGACATAGCCTGCGCCTCGAACGGTATGGATCAATTTAAGCGGGAAAGGATCGTCGACCTTGCCGCGTAGCCGTCGCACATTCACATCTACGACATTCGTGTCGCTGTCGAAGTTCATGTCCCAGACCGCTTCGGCGATCAGAGTTCGCGACAGCACCTCACCTGCGCGCCTTGCCAGCAACGATAAGAGAAGGAACTCTTTAGGTGTTAGATCCAACCGCTGACCGCCTCGCATGGCACGTTGACGCAACAAGTCGATTTCAAGGTCAGCCAAGCGCATACTTTCCTGCGAACGCGCCGGTCCTCGGCGTAGCAACGATCGTACGCGTGCCAGCAATTCGGAAAAAGCGAACGGTTTTACCAGATAGTCGTCCGCTCCTAATTCGAACCCTCGTACCCGTTCGTGCACCGCATCGCGAGCGGTAAGAAGAAGTACCAGGGAGCGCCCGCTTTGTTGTCTCAAGCGAGTCAAAACCTGCCAACCATCCAGCTTTGGGAGCATGATATCGAGAATGATGATATCGAAATGCATCTCCTGCGCGAGGTGCAATCCTTCCGATCCGTCTTCGGCGACGTCAACGACAAACCCTGCTTCTCCAAGGCCCTTCTTCAGGAACTTGGCGGTTTTAGCTTCATCTTCGACGACAAGAATTTTCATGATTCGCCAACCTTTCTCGAGCGACAGTGCATTTTGCCTCAATTCGAACGATTTCTATTAGTGCCTTCCCGTGACATCATTCGGGCTCCAGCAAGTATGCTCAGGTTTGTGGCAATTGCCGGAGATAGATGAGTGTTTGTCTTTCGGCTTTATCCGGAGACGCATTCAGGCCGTTGCGAACTCTCTGAAGAGCGGCGCCATTGTCAATCAGCGTCCACGTCTCTTTGGAAAGGATGATGCGGCCGTCTTCGTGTTCTTCCACAGAAAAGACCAGGCATGGTCCGTTCCAAACGATGGAAGTGTGAAACTCATCCCCATCATTCCCTATGGATACAGAGGTCTTACCATCCGTGGTGTAGCGTTGCACAGCGTACCGCGGCGGCCCAGAATTGCGGAGAGCGGCAGTCTCCACTATCAAGTCAGGATCGCGGTGCTCGATGTGCAGCGTGACACTGCCGGTTCGCTTCGGCGTCGAGCGTTCGCTGCTCAGTTTCCACGTCCCGGAGAAGTCTAAGTTCGGTGGCGAGCAGATTCCGGTAGACGCCAAAAACAGTGCCGAAAGCAAACCCAGAAAGAATCGTCTTTTCACGCTCGCAGACCTCTATCCCGCCATGCCATACTTCCTAGACCGCACTCCCTCATTAGAACTGCAGACGCAGCGCGAACTGGATCTCGCGCGGCGTTCCCGAGCCGACAGGGGTAATGGGCGACACGATCGCCGTGTTCAAGTTCACCGTATTGATGATGCTGCCAAACCCGGTTTGGCAGCCCGTTGGAGCTGACGACGAAAGGTCGCACGTAGCTTGCGGCTGGCCTAACTGCGGGTGATTGAAGATGTTGTAGAACTCCGAGCGGAACTCCAACTGTGCGCGCTCGCGCAGTGCAATCGTTTTGGCGGCGCCGAGATCGATCTGCCACGTGCCCGGACCGCGAACGAAGTTCCGGGGCGCGTCGCCGAACTCTCCAGCCACGGGGAGAGTGAAGGCCGCAGGATTAATCCAATGCGCTACACTTCTGCCTCCTTGCGGAGTGAGCGAGACGCCTCGGACCAGGTCGGGCCGCTGTGTGCCCGAGTTACCATCCGGCGCGACGTAGCTGCTGGGTAAAAGCACGTTCACTGGAAAGCCGGTGCGAGCGAGCGCCGTCGTAGTCAGCTGCCAGTTGCCGGCGATGGCGCTGGCCGCCCCGCGTTGGTTCAGCATCTGCTTGCCTCGGCCGAAGGGGAGCTGATAGACGGCGTTGCCATTGACCACATGGCGAGCGTCCCAGGCACCACTGGCCCACTCACAGGCCAGACACAGTGCGTTTTGCGGTGATATCTCGTCGCCGTCGCCGCTGCCGTTCGAGCCGTTGTCGATCTCGTGCGTATAGGCGTAATTTGCTGCGATCAAGAGCCCGTTCGAGAGCGGCCGCCGAACCGACACGGAAAGGCCGTTGTACGAGCTCGCGCCGACTGACCCGCGCCAGCCAATGGCGGGGGCAAACGCCGGATATTGTGGAATTCCGGTAGTCGGGTCGATCAGGTTCACCACGTTAGTCTCCAGCAGATGCACGCCATGGCTGCCCAGGTAGGAGATCGTGGTCACGAAGTTCGCAGGTAGTTCCCGCTGCACGGAGAAGTCCCACTGCTCAACATAGCTGTCCTTGCGGTCCCGTTGTTCGGCATTCGGTGAGATGGTTCCGACGGTAAAAAACGGATCGGGCGGATAGATCACATTCTTCACCGAGTAGGAGGGCACTTCGTTCTTGGCGGGCAGATTCTGATCGTCCAGCTGGCCGTCTTCGTGGTACATCCCGAATCCGGCGCGGACCACTGTCTTTCTATTCCCGGCAGGGGACCAGATGAGGCCAACACGCGGATCAAGGTCGCCGTAGTTTTGATGACCAAAGCTGGCGCCCACTCCGCAGAATCCCTGGGGGCCGCAGGTGGCAAAATCGAAGGGGTTCCCTTTGCCGTGCGCTTCGTCAAACAGTTGGAAGACGGTGTACCGCACGCCAAGGTTCAAGGTGAGATTGGGTCGCACTTTGAATTCGTCCTGGATGTAGCCGATAATCCAGTTCTTGCGCAAGTCGTTGACCGGCAGTGAACCGGTCAGACTTGCTTTTCTCGCCTGGTTCGCTGCCAGTGCCTGGAGCGTGGAAAACGTAACTGTCCCGTGTTCCCCATAGTGTTGGTTCAATTGAATGTGGCGGACCTCGACTCCGGCTTTGAAGGTTTGCCGGCCATGGCTCCAGGTCAAGTTGTCGATCCACGAAAACGTGTTGCCCACGTAGATGCTGTTGTAATCGTAGTTCTGGATGCCAAATCCGGGACCCGGACCCGCGGCAATTGCAATCTGATAGACGGAGCCGGTTTCACTGGAGTTATAGGTGTTGGAGGTGGAACGGTTGTATCCAAATTTGGCTTCATTCACCAGGCTGGGATTGAAGATGTGGAGCAATTCGAGCGCGCCATTGATCGGCGTGGTCACCCTCTGCTGCAAGTCCGTCGCGGTAGTCGAAACCGGCTGCGTATTGACCGACCGGTCGTAGTTGAAGCGAAGGAATGCGGTGGTCTTGCCGGAAACATGCTGATCGAGGCGCAGCATTGCAGAGTTCTCGTTAACCACCTGCCTGCACGAGCAGGTGAGCAGGTCGTAGTCCGCGTAGTTCGGACCGCCGTTGGCTGGCGTGTAGGGCGTCACAATCGTATTTGGACCTGCTCCCGGATAGGCGTTTACGATGTCATAGACTTGAGACGAATTCGGAACTTTTGCCTTGAAAGCTGCGCTTGGCACGTCGCCGCTCACCGGATACCCCCAGACTTGCCGGTAGGCTTCAGAAGCTAGGTAAAAAAAGGTCTTGTCGTGCACGATGGGACCACTGAGTGATCCGCCGAACTGATTCAGACGAAGCGGCTGCTGCGATTCGCCGTTAGAGGCCCAGGACGGTTCGGGCGCGTCAAAATAGTCATTGCGCAAGTATTCAAAGAGGCGCCCGTGGAAGCGGTTTGTGCCTGAAGGCGAAGTGACTGCCAGTTGGGCGCCACCGGTCGCGCCTTCCTCGGCGGTTGCCAGCAGCGTGTCAACCCGGAACTCCGCGATCGCGTCCAGCGGAATGGAGAGCCGCGCCCAGGCGCGCTGCGTCTGATTCGCGATGTTGGTCACGTCTACGCCGTCATAGGTGAAGTTGCTGTCGTCGAGGCCCCGTCCGGCGAACCGGATCGACCGCTGATTGCTCCCGCCGGTGTCGATGGCGCCGGGAACGAATGCCGTCAGCGCGGCCCAGTTGCGGCCATTCAGTGGTAGTTCGTCGGCCTGGGTTCTCTCGATGAGGCCGGTCACCGCGGCGGTGTTGCGATCTAGCAGTTCCGAACTGGCCGAGACTTCCACGCGCTCCTTACCGCCCGATACCCGCAAAGCTGCATCCAGAGTGCGCGTTCTCCCGATGACCTGCTCCACATCCGCAAACGTAAGAGTCTCAAAGCCGGGGTGATCGAAGATGATGGTGTATTTACCCACCGGAAGCTCAGGCATGCTGAATCTTCCATCCGTGTACGACGCCGCTTCACGCCGGAGTTGGGTAGAGTCCTCTATTGCAACGATGTGTGTTTGCGCCAGCAGCCTGCCCGTCGGATCAGTGACCGTGCCGTTCAACCCGCTGCGGTCCACTTGCGCGAAAGCAGGAATCACACAAGAGAGAGAAGAGATCGTGAAAACAACGAGCACAGACTGGAAGAAAAAAGAGCGGATTTTTTCCATGTTTAGCCTCGCAAGATGAAACTGCTATCGGCGACCGATAGGCTCTAAATTCTTATTGGGGGATCGAGAACATTACAATTTCGTACTCTAGGAGCCTGGATATTTCGCGGTTGTTACAAATTCCGAACAGAATTGTTAATAAGTAATTCGGTTCGATGTGACTTCAATTCAACGGCAAATTCACTGAATTTTCGGCGTGCCGTCAACGAAAGCGGCTCGCGAACCAAAATGACAAGAATGTAATTTTGCTGTCATGCCGCTGTCCGGCCCGGGGTTTTACTCTTCAGCCGTCGACAGTTCTACCGCGGCTTCGGCAGATCCCCTTTCAACTTCCTTGTAGAAGTACGGCGACCGCAATGTGCACCGCAAGATTGTGCCAATCGCCGATTACCTAATGAAAGACAACTTGGAGGAGAGCTCTATATGTCTCGAAACACGTTCCACCAGAACTCACCACTTACTGTCAACAGACCCCGCAACAATAGCCTGACGGCATGGTTCGGACTGCTGTCGATGGGTCTTAGCGTCTCGGCGCTCGCGCAATCCGTACCGTTTCCGACCTACACCGTCGGCCCTCAGCCGGATGGCTCCTATGTCGTCAGCGATGGCACGATCATCACGCCCGCCGGCACCCAGGTCGATCTGGGCATCCGGGTCCGCGCCAAAGCCGTTGCGCTCAACCCGGACACGAAGACTCATACCGCCGCCGTTCTTACCATGGGAACGTCGCCGTCCAACGGTAACGGAGCCGTTGAGATCTTCGACACCAAAACCGGGGCTGTCCTACAGAGCTACAGCAGCCTCGCCGGGACCGATTCGAGCGGCAGCCATGCCGGCATCACCTATACCCCGGACGGCAAGTACCTGCTCTTCAGCCAGGACAGCAGCTACGTCGCTATCGCCAAAGTCGATGCGAAGACGGGCAAGCTCTCTGACTACGCCCACGTCAGTGTTCCCATCGACGGCAGCCTCTACAAAATCGAAGGAATGCCGTTCGACTACAAGCTCAACACCGTCACTTGCCCCCCCAGCAGCGCTCCGGGAACCGATGGCAGCTTCGCCCACTACTGCAGCCACACGGTTGGGACTAACCCTTCCTCGTATCCCCTCGGCATCGCCGTCTCTCCCGACGGAAAGACCGCATATTCCGTGCTCGACGTGAACGACACACTAACCAAAATTGACCTGTCTGCAGAGACACCGACTGAGGGTGCCCAGATCCGCGTCGGCAACGTCCCGCACAGTGTCGTGATCTCACCCGATGGCAAGACCGCCTACGTCTCCAACGAAGCCGGCCGGATCGCGAAAGAGAGCGATCCGCGGCAATATTCTGATGGCACTCCGGTTGTAGCCGATGACGTCACTGGCTCCACGTCCACCGGCACCGTTTCGGTAGTCGATCTGTCCACCTTTAAAGTCACCAACACCATCTCCACTGGTCTGCACCCAACCGGCATGGCCTTCTGGGGCAATTACCTGGTAGTCGCCAATACCTACGACGACACCATCTCCATCATCGACACGGTAGTCAACCAAGTAGTTCGCACGATCGACGTTGGGCTTCCCATCCGAGTGCCAGGCGAGAAGAAAGCCGCCTACGGTGCTGGACCGAACTCAATTGCCATCGATTCCAACCAGAGCATTGCCTATGTTGCGCTGTACAACGCGAATACGATTGCTGTGGTCGACCTCAACAGCGTATCGAGGGACGCTATTCTTGGAATGATCCCGACTGCGTATGCGCCAAGCTCAGTCGTGCTAGACAAAAAGAACGGCACCCTGATCGTTGCCAACGACAAGGGCATAGGCTCCAAAGGAATTCCCCCGCAAAATTCGCTCGGAACTACTCACGGCGTCACCAGCTATAACACTCACCAGGACCTTGGAACGGTTAGCATCATCCCACTGCCTAGTGTCGGCACGTTGGCGGACTGGACCAATCAGGTCTATCAAAACAATCACTGGGACCTGACCCGGAATATCCGGACTGCCGCCGACGGCGATTCGCACGTCAAAGCAACTGTAATCCCGAGGAACATCGGGGACCCATCGTTGATCAAACACGTATTCCTGATCATTCGTGAAAACCGCACCTACGACCAGATTCTGGGCGACGTTGTCGGCGGCAATGGCGATCCCACCCTGGCAGTCTTCGGCGCTGGCGTCACACCTAACGCGCACGCTCTGGTAAAGCGTTTCCCGCTCCTCGATAACTTCTACGACCCCAGCCGCCAATCAGCGGACGGTCACAACTGGATCGTCCAGGCCATGGCGCCCTACTCCGACGACATCCAGTCGCCTGACTGGGTCCGTGATTATCCCTCCAACGGCGGCGATGCGATTGCCTACCAGAAGAAGGGCCACCTCTGGGATCAGGCGGTCAAGGCCGGCATTAGCTTCAAGAACTTCGGGGAATACATCGAGTGGAATTCTTTTAGTGTTGCGGGTTGCACTGCGACTTCAAGTGCCGGGACTCTGTATCCACGTATTCATGGGTTCACCGGTAGTTGCCACCCGACCTGGAGCCAGTTCTATGCAGACACGCAAGCATATGAATCTAAAAAGGAACCTGAACTCAAGTACTACGACACGATTGATTCCTACTCCCCACTTCCGAACCTGATCAAAAACACGGTCAAGAACTATCCTCAGTTCGATTTGGACATTCCCGACCAGTACCGCGTCGATATCTGGGAGCAGGACTTCCAAAAGGATGTGAAAGCGGGGACCGTACCTCAGTTGTCCATTATGTGGATCAGCTCCGACCATACCGGTGGCCCCCCGACCGCGGTGGCCATGCAGGCCGATAACGACCTCGCGCTTGGGCGCTTCGTTGATATCATCAGCCACAGCTCGGTATGGGCTTCATCAGCAGTCTTCGTCGAAGAGGACGATGCTCAGGACGGCGTGGACCACGTTGATGGTCACCGCAGCCCGGGATACGTCTTTAGCCCATACGTAAGGCAGGACGGAGTGGTTGACTCCACTGCCTACACCCAGGTCAACATGACCCGCACCATCGAGCAGATCCTCGGTCTGAAGCCGATGAATCAGTTCGACCTCGTAGCCTCGCCGATGAAGACAATCTTCACTGACGATCCTGATTCAGATAACTTCAAGCCATGGAATCACGTGCCGAACCTTATCCCCTTGGATCAGGGCGTCAGCCCGGCTGTGGCGCTCAAGGACGAAAGTCCTGCGGCCAAGGCTCTGAGGGTCGGTTGGATGAAGAAGAAGGCCCAGATCTTCGCCGGCAAGCACACGAAGCCGGACTCTGAGGATCCGGACACCGTCAACCACCTCACCTGGTACGAGGCCACCGGATTTATCCGGCCCTATCCTGGCGAGGCGAAAGTTCGGCCGGCGAGTGACTTCAAGAACCGTAAGGCACCCGCAGGAGACAAGGACGACGACGGAGAATAACCAATCCCTTCCAACGCTTCCCATTGCCCTCTCTTCGCTTAGCGAGGAGAGGGCTTTTTGCGTCTGAATAGCAACGGAACAGAAACCAGCACTAGCAGCGATTGAGGCTTTCCAACAAACCCGCGCTCGTCTAAGCCATCGCGAGCAGCATGCGATGGCGACGAGGCCTGGAGTTCTGTTTCAGTTCTTACCGCATGTGATGGGCGTTTGGTCCACGGCTTGTGTCCTCGGGGTGTGCGGTCCGTGGGGTGAAGTTTTGACGAACCGATCCTTTGGCTGTCGAACCCACTCAGGATGGTTCACGGGGTTGCCTTTCGCACCTCGCGACTCCTTTGGAGACGAAGGTCATAAGCTACATTGACAACGCCCGAGTAGGTTCCGCGAGAACAGCGTACTCTCTAGATCACCCGCAGAGAGATCTGGCCGGTTCTGTCTCCGCCGAGTCAGAACCTATCGCCCGCGTGATCTTGCTGAAGCTGCATCGAGAGTGGGGTCGGCCAAGTTCGTGTGATTGAGCACATTGGTGAAGGTGCCCTCGAAGCCGCTCGTAACGATCCGGCTTGCTTTGTGCGTGGATTCGATCTGATGACCATCGATGAAGTACAAAAAGCCTTCAAAGTGCTGCGCGTGCTGAAGGCCATCGAGAACACAGAGTCGAGACGCATCTCCCGAAAACAGGCGTACGCATAGTTGGCACGGAAAGCGACTGCGTCTCTGGCGGCCATATGTTCGAGTTGTGTGAGATCGCTGCCGATGTGTGGCGGACATAGCCGACCCGGCTATGCGATGCGTTCAGTGATGTGCGGAAGCTATAATCGTCCGGCATTTCGAAGTTGCCAGCCGGCTACACCGAAGATGATTGAAGTCGAAAGGGTATTCCATGATTCGTCTGCACGCCAGAGGTCCGCAATCCATTTTCGCGGCTTCATTGTTATTTGCATCCCTTGGCATTTTTTCCACCGCCATCCAGGCGCAGCAGCCTGCAGCTTCGGCCGCGCGTCCAACAGCGCCAGTGCCGTTGGTTCCTGCGCCCGCTGCAACTCCTGAGGTTCACGATGATGGGTCGGTGGTCTTCCGGCTGGCCGCGCCGAATGCACAGAGCGTTGGACTGGATCTCGAAGGCGTAAAGGGCGCTCTTCCCATGATTAAAGGAGCCGATGGAATGTGGACGACAACAGTTCCAGGGTTGGCGCCAGAGTATTACAGCTATTCCTTCACAGTAGATGGAACGAAGGTTCTCGATCCGCACAATACGTTGATCAAAACGAGCTTCTTCAACAACGATAATGTCGCCCTCGTGCCCGGCCATCCTCCTATGCCCTGGGAAGATGCGGACGTGCCGCACGGAGAGGTGCACCACCACTACTACCGTTCCGATGTGGTCGGTATCAACAGCCAGTATTTCGTCTATACGCCGCCGGGATTTGACCCGCGCAGCACGAAGAAGTATCCGGTGCTCTATCTGCTGCACGGCTACAGCGACGAGCCCACAGCCTGGACGTTTATGGGCAGGGTAAACATCATCCTCGACAACCTGATCGCCACTGGCAAAGCGAAGCCAATGATAGTTGTGATGCCGTGGGGCTATGGCGACATGTCCATCATCAAACAAGGGTGGGCGGCCTGGCGCGACCCCGCCGTGGTGATAAGCAACTTCACGAAGTTCGGGACGGCGCTGTATACCGAGGTGATGCCTCGCGTGAAAGTCGAGTATCCGCTCTCAGAAAAACGCGAAGACCATGCCATCGCCGGTCTCTCGATGGGCGGCGCCGAGACCCTGCTGGTGGGACTGAACCATACTGACGACTTCGCCTGGATCGGTGCCTTTAGCGCGGGCGGAGTCGGAAACGATCACTTCGAGCCGTTGTTTCCGGCTATAACCGCGAAGACCGGAGCGCAGGTGCAATCAAAATTGAAGTTGCTATGGATCTCCTGCGGAACCGAGGACGGCCTGTACGATCCCAACCAGAAGTTCATCGCCTGGCTCAAAAGCAACGGGATGACGCCGATGGCTGTCTCCACACCCGGCATGCACGCCTGGATGGTCTGGAGGGACAACCTAAGCAAGTTCGTTCCTCTATTGTTTCAAGTGAAGTGAGTCAGCGTATCTGGTTGACAAGAACTATATGTATCGAGAGCCCACCCACCTCTCTTTGCGAACTCATATGTTCGCGTCAACTTAGTGTTCACTACAAAATTGAGTAGACCTATTTGCAAATGCACGTCAAGTGTTTCATAGTAATAACTATGAAAAAGGCTGTGAGTTCAGTGAGACGCAAGCCAGGACGACCTCTGGGCTTTGACCGCGAAGCCGCACCGCATCAGGCGATGCTGCTGTTCTGGCGGCACGGATACGAAGCTACTTCGGTCAATGATCTAACCGCCGCCATGGGAATTACGCCGCCTAGCCTCTATACCGCGTTCGGAGACAAGAAGCAGCTTTTTCTTGAAGCGCTTCGGTGTTATCTTTCCGGCCCGGTCACCTCCGAGTCAATCATCGATGAGGCACCAACTGCGCGCGATGCGGCGGCTGGCTTGCTACAGGCTTCAGCGACGGGATTTACCGGGAAAAGCACTCCAACGGGATGTTTGCTGGCGAGTTCGGCGATCAGCTGCTCACCTGTGGCTGCCGACGTGCAGAAAGCATTGGCAGAGATTCGTATCAACATCGAAAAGCGCCTGCGGAAGAAAATCACCAGCGATCGAACGATGAGCAAGCTCAGGCACACGGCCGATGCAGACGCACTGGCGGGTCACGTTATGGCAGTAATCCAGGGAATGTCCACCTTGGCTCGCGACGGTGCCACGAAGGAAAAACTCTCAGCTATAGCTTCTACGGCTATGCTGGCGTGGCCAGGTAATTCAGCGATGAGCGACTTCTCGTAGCGGCCTAAGAGATGGCAAACATGCTCTTTGTCGGCGTACACCCTTATAATTAAGCGGATATACCAGCGGCCGGCGCTCAGAGCTAGCACCTAGCTGCACTCGCGCTCCAGCCGTAATCCACCTCTTGCCAGATACCTCGGACCGAGCAAGGCCGGTCACTTGGTGGCCTGCTGCCACAAGCTCCTTTACAATCGCGAATCCGATAATCCCGTGGCGCCCGTTACAAAGATCTTCATTTCTAAAATCTCCTCTCTCAAAACTTGTGGCGCTTGGCGTGCTGCGTGCTCAAAGAGCGAGTACATCCTGCTCTTGATCTTCGCTTTCGAGGCCGGGGCGAGCGAGCGTGGCTTCTCGCGGATCTCGAACTGCCACTGCTTGAGCACGGCCTTCGGGGCCAAGATGAGAATGCGCTCTCACGGAGGTATCGGAACTGGCCACCGCGTCTCCTTATCGCGGACGAAGTCGGCCTCGGCAAGACGATCCAGGCCGGTCTGCTGTTGCGTCAGGCATGGCTCCGTCCACAAGATAGCCAGCTGAACTGGCCAGAAATCTGAAAGCCCACCTTGAATGGTGGGCTTTTGTTTCGCTTACCGTGTTGCACGGACTGGCCCTGTTCTGAGCGTGTGCCCTTATCGTGCCCCGATCTGAGAGCTTCTGATGCTCGAACGTTGTCCGCAAGCTGCTGATTTTGAATTGGATTATTGGTGGACCTGATCGGGATCGAACCGATGACCTCTTCCATGCCATGGAAGCGCGCTCCCAGCTGCGCCACAGGCCCACTCTCAGGAAGGACTCTTTCTATTCTGGCCGAGAGCGCGATATTAGTCAACGTGCGCGGGAACTTATCTCCCCCCTCCCGGTGTCTAAAGCTAACAGAGTGAGCGAGCACTCGGCCGCCGGCGGCGCAGTTTCTAACACCTTTTTGGAGCGTCGCATGCTCGAAAGTTGCATAGCGATTCATCACGTCGTAATGTAAAGGACACCCGATATGCAGGCGGGCACGATAGTGGGCAATCTAGCCAGTGCGATTGGCATCACAACAGAAGACGTCGCTCTCATCGCTGACCTCAAGGCCGGCTCCGAGGAGGCGTTCGCTGTGCTCATCGCGCAGTACCATCAGCCCCTCTATTCGCTCATCGCACGCAGCCTCAACGACCCCGCCGACGCCTCAGACATCACCCAGGAAGTCTTCATCAAGGTATTCCGTAGCATTCGCGGCTTTCACGGCGAGGCCAGCCTGCGCACCTGGCTCTATCGCATCGCGCTCCACGAGGCCTCCAACCAGAGACGATGGTGGTCCCGACACAAGAAGCAGGAGATCACCATCGACTCCTCCTTCGAATCCGATCCGGATGCGGAAAATAGTAACCTCAGCCTCGCATCCACACTTGCCGATCAGTCCGGCTCTCCCTTCGACCACGCCGCCCAAGCCGAAGTTCGCGAGCGCGTCGAAGCTGCTCTCCGCCAGATCCCCGAGGCCTTTCGCACTGTAGTCATCCTGCGCGAGATCGAAGGCTTCGCCTATGAAGAGATTGCCGAAATCCTCAACGTCAACCTTGGCACCGTCAAGTCGCGACTCACCCGGGGCCGCTCCGCCCTTCGCGCAATCCTGAACCCCGACGGCGTCATCGCCGCAGCTAATTCTGCATCTTCCACTGACCCTCAGACGTCCAAGCTGGAGGTGGCCCAATGACCTCCCTGACCTGTCTGAAGTGCCAGTCTTCTTTCTCGGCCTATCTCGACGGCGATGTCAGTGGACAGCAGATGCATAAGATCGCGTCGCATCTCGAAAGCTGTTCCGACTGCAAGCGCGAGTTTGCCGCCTGGCGTACCACGCAGCACATTCTCTCAAGCGTCGGACCGGCGAAGGCGCCTGCTAACTTGGCGCTCCGGCTTAGGCTGGCTATCTCGCACGAACATTCCAAGCGCAAATCCAGTTGGATTGATACCGTATCCCTCAAATGGGACAATACCGCTCGTCCTATGCTTCTCCAGGTCTCCGCAGGTTTCGCAGGCACCATCGCACTCGTTGGCAGCATCGCGCTCCTCCTCGGGCTCTTCGCTGCGCCGGAGCCCGTGATGGCAAACGACGAACCCCTCGGCGCGATGACCTCTCCCCACTATCTCTACTCCTCGGTCAACCCGCACGCCATCCTCACCGATCACGATGGAGTCATCGTCGTTGAGGCCAGTGTGAACTCAGAGGGAAAGGTCTATGACTACCACATCGTCTCCGGGCCTGAGAGCCCTGCGGTCCAAAGCCAGGTGGTCGATCAGCTATTGACCAGCGTCTTCCAGCCGGCCAGCGTCTTCGGTGCTCCGGTGCGCGGGCGCGTCGTGTTGACGTTCTCAGGCATCTCCGTCCGCGGCTAGAAAGCCGATCACCCCAATAAAGTAGAAAGTCCATGCAAAAGTAGAAGTCCATGCCGACCGACCGCGAACTTCTCGTCTCCGCCTACAAACACTTCAACGCCCGCGACATCAACGCCGTCCTGAACCTCATGCACTCCGATGTGGACTGGCCCAACCTGATGGAAAACTGTCGTGCCCACGGCCACGCAGAGGTTCGCGACTACTGGACTCGCCAGTGGGCCATCCTTGACCCTCACGTCGAACCAACCGGCTTCACACCCGAATCCGATAGCCGCACCACCGTTCACGTCCATCAGGTTGTTCGCGACCTCACCGGCAAAGTCCTCGTCGATACGATGGTGCAACACGTCTACCATGTGCAGGATGGCCTCATACGCAGCATGCACATCCGCGACCACGCTGCTTCCTGAACCCTGTAGCTACGGAAGATAGGTGCCTTCGTGCCCGAAAACGCCCTATGAAGCGCAGAGAGTTCGTGAATATGTTGGCTGTAGCCTCGATAGGATCGGTGCTTTCCGCTGAGGCACAACCGTCCACTAATCAAAAGCGCATGAAAGCGATCGCGTTCGACGGATTCGTGATCTTCGATCCCCGCCCTGTCGCGGTGCAGGTGCAGAAAGAGTTTCCCGGCAGAGGCGCGGAGTTCATGAATCTCTGGCGAACACGCCAGTTCGAATACACCTGGCTTCGCACTCTCGGCAATCAGTACAAGGATTTTTGGCAAGTCACCGAAGACGCGCTCCAATATACCGCCAGTGCTATGAAGATGTCGCTCACTACCGTGCAACGCGACGACTTGATGCAGACGTATCGCTCGTTGCCACTCTGGCCCGATGTGCCTGCAGCTCTCAAAGAGCTTCGTCGCCGTGGCATCAGAATGGTCTTTCTGTCTAACTTCACTGAAGCGATGTTGGAGACGAACATCAAAGCAGCCAATCTCGTCGACCACTTTGAACCGCACCTGACCACTGACCGAGTCAGAGCATATAAACCAAGCCGAAGTGCTTATCAGATGGGGCTGGATGCGTTTGGGTTGAAACGAGAAGAGATAGCTTTCGCCGCATTCGCTCCATGGGACGCCGTGGGTGCGAAGTGGTTTGGCTATCCCACCGTTTGGGTGAATCGTGCCAATGCGCCCCTGGACGATCTCGATGCACAGCCGGATGTCGTAACACCCGACCTCTCAGGCCTATTGAGTTTTGTTGGCTGAAAGCTCTCAGACGGTAAGTTGCCACCCCTGCCCCCGCTCCCATAAACTTCACGTGAGCGTCGAATCTATCGTGTCCTTTTCAGCAAAGCCGTCTTCCTGGCCCCATCCCGCCTTTATCTCCGTGTGTCTCGCGTCATCCCTTTTCTTGACGCCTCTCGCTGCCAGGGCCCAGTCAAGCTCCTCAAGCAGCAGCTCAGAGGGCGCAACCGACACGACCATCTCCAAAGAACCCCCCACCAAATCCGCCCCCCGCATTGCTCAACCCGAAGCCGGCGGTTCGGCCATCACTCTCGAAACCAGCGAGCCTCTCTTCTACCTTGCCGTTGCGCTCAACGTTTGCGGCTACGACGCTGATCTCGCCAACTCCGCCCCAGTACGCCTGAGGATTCGCGATGACATCAACGCGCAGGTTGCCGCCTCTCCCGAAGCCCGCACCACCAGGGACGCACTCTGCGGCTACGTCCGCGAGCACACCCTGAACGACGCCAGTCTCAACCTTGCCCAGTACATCTCGCTCGCTCTTTATCTATCTCCGCCCCCAACCCTCTCCCCCATCGTCGGCGAGACAGAGCTGCCTCCCGACTCCACCCAGGTCGTCAACATTCTTCCCTTGCTAAGAACCTTCGCCGACGACGTCCACCTCCACGCCATCTGGATCGAACATCGTCCCGAGTACGAAGACCTCCTCAAGCGCGTCCACGATCCCCTTACACGCACGATCCTCAACACGAACGTCTACCTCCACCTTCCAGTCAGCAGCTACGATGGGCGCCGCTTCCTCGTCCTCCTCGAGCCCATGCTCTCTCCCTCCACCACTAACGCCCGCATCTACTCCAACGACTACATCGTCGTCACCTCGCCCTCGGCCGAACCTCTCGGCGCAGTCCACATGGACGACATCCGCCACAGCTATCTTCACTACGAGATTGAGCCTCTGGTCTACTCCCGCGCCTCCGCCATGGAGCGCCTCCAGCCTCTGCTCAAAGCCGTTCAGGACGCGCCCCTCGACTACGTCTACAAGACTGAGATCGTTCCTCTCATCACCGAGTGCCTCATCAAAGCGGTCGAAGACAGAACCATGGATGTAGGCATCTCCAAACCAACCAAGCCCACCGCGGTCAAGCAGCGCGCCGAGATCGAGCAGTACAACGCCGACCTTAGCGCCTACGATCGCGAAGCCGAAGCCACCCGCCGCAAAGCCGTCGACCTTGCCATGCGTCAGGGCTGGATCCTCACCGAGTACTTCTACAACCAGGTCGGCCAGATGGAGAAGGAGTCCGTCAGCCTCAAGGAGTACATGGGCGAGATGGTCTACGGTATGGACGTAGAGCGGGAGCGCCATCATGCCCAGCAGATCGCCTTTCTGCCCTCCGGCAGCCGTGATGTTCTTCGTCGCGCCCCCCAGCAGCTCACGGGCCTGCAACTGGCCGAAGAGAAGATCTTCAAGGGCGACCTCGACGGTGCCTCCGACATCGCCAACAAAGTTCTCGCCGACCCCAAAGGCGACCACGCCCAGGCCCATTACGTTCTCGCCCGCGTCAACCTCATGCAGCGCCAGCCCGGGGCCGCCTTCGCCGACTTTCAGGAGGTACTCGACTCCTCCAAGGACCCCCGAACCCTCGCCTGGTCGCACATCTACTTAGGCCGTCTCTACGACGTCAAAGACGATCGCAAGAAGGCCGTATCCGAGTACCAGGCCGCCCTCACCGTCCGCGACGCCCAGCCCGACACCAAAGCCGCCGCCGAAAAGGGAATCAAGGAGCCCTTCGTAGCTCCAAAAGTCGCTCATCAACAAGAAGAAGACGACGACGCCCCGCTGGACCCCAGCGGCAAAGCCGAAAAAGACGCCTACCGCCCCCCACCCCCGCATTAGGGATGCCGTTGCCGTTGCATTTGCTTGTTCTTGCGTCGTCATTCTGAGCGCAGCGAAGAATCCCCGCATTTGCTTTCGCTTTCTATCCCGTCAACTCGTTTCTGTCTTTGCTCCCATCCGCAAGAGTAAGCTTTCCCTGAAAAACCGCTTCATTCCTTTACCAACGAGCGTCTACCCCTTAGCACGGGACCATCTCGGTCCGGTAAAGTAGAGCAGGGAAGTTCTATGACGACGCGTCACAAAAAGCCCGGACGATCGCACCCGAACGCCGCCCCCCCGGCCCTGTTCGATCACATCTTCCAGCGTCCCGAACTCCTCACCTGGGCTCTCACTCACCGTTCGCTTGCCTATGAGACCAGCCCTGAGACTCTCCCTGACCCCGCCGCCGACAACGAGCAGCTTGAGTTCGTCGGCGATGCCGTTCTCGGTCTCGCCGTCGCCGAAGCTCTCTTCCGTCGCTTCCCAGCCTCTCGCGAGGGCGAACTCACCCGCCTCCGCGCCTCCCTCGTCAGCCGCAGCCACCTCGGCGAGGTAGCCGCCCGCATCGACCTCGGCTCGCTCCTCCGTCTCGGACGCGGCGAAGAACAAAGCGGCGGCCGCAAGAAGCCCGCGCTCCTGGCCAACGCCCTTGAAGCCGTCATCGCAGCCCTCTATCTCGACGGAGGCCTTGACGCCGCCCGCGCCTTCATCGAAAGACACATCATCGAGCCCGCTCTCCCCGACCTCAACCTCGCCCTTCAGGGTAGCAAGACCTTCAGCGGCGCCATCGGCGACCACAAATCCGCCCTGCAGGAGCATCTGCAAGCCACCGGCGCAGGCCAGCCCCAGTACGTTCTCACCGACCAGAGCGGACCCGACCATCAGAAGCGCTTTCGCGTCGAAGTCCGCATCGAAGACAAATCCGGCGTCTCCCGTGCACTAGCCGAATCCGAAGGCTCCACCAAGAAACAAGCCCAGCAAGCCGCAGCCCGCCTGGCATTCGAGCGTCTTGTCGCCGAAGCCCGCCTCGTAGCAGAAGCCGCCGCTCTGGAAGTAACCGCGGAGGTGGTCGAATGACCCAGCCCGCCGTCGCCTCCAGCCGTCCCGGAACCCACAGCTCTTCCGACACGTCCGGCACCCCACAGGCCCGTCCGCCGCTACCCAGCCACCCTTTAACCCACCGGCATCACTTAGCCCACCACGACAGGCCCAGCGTCTTCACCGCCCTCCAATCTCTTCTGCACCTCATCGTCATTGCCATCTTCATCATTACCTTCTGCGTACAGCCCTTCCGCATCCCCTCCGAATCCATGGAGTCCACCCTCCTCGTCGGCGACTTCCTCCTCGTCGACAAGCAGGCCGTGGCACCCGACGGCGCCGGCACCCTCCTTCCCACTGCCGCCATTCACCGCGGCGACGTCATCGTCTTTCACGATCCCGTCGACGCCACCCTCCACCTCGTCAAGCGCGTCATTGGACTCCCCGGCGACCATCTCCGCCTCCGCGATGGCCGCGTCTACATCAACGGACACGCCCTCACTGAGCCTTACGCCGTCTACCGCCCCAGCCCACCAGACAACTTCCGCGACAACTTCCCCCGTCTCCAGAGTGCCGACCCAGAGATCGACTCCCACTGGTGGATCCGCATGCGCTCCCTCATCGAAAACAACGAGCTCATCATCCCCATCGGCAACTACTTTGTCCTCGGCGACAACCGCAACGACAGCGAAGACAGCCGCTACTGGGGCTTCGTCCCCCGCGAAGCCATCGTAGGCAAACCCCTGCTCATCTACTTCTCCCTTCAGCCCCACGAAGCCGACGACACCGACGGCTACGGAGGCAACGACGCCAGCATAGCCCAATCCGCCACCGCCACCACTCGCCGTCACCCCGGCAAAATAGACTCCGTAGTCGACTTCGCCCGCTGGGGCCGCACCTTCCAGGTCGTCCGCTAGCCGTGTGGATCGTCTCATATTGCTTTTTCACGCTTGCCAAAGCGTGTAAAGTTCAGCAATGCGAAAGAGACTAGTAGCAGCGGTGATGGTGGCGGCTGTGGTGTGCCCCGTCACAATGCGAGCTGAAGATCTAACTGCAAAAGTGAAGAAGGCAGTAGAGCAAAATACATTGGATCAGCCAGGGACTAAGCCATTTCACCTGAAGGCTGTGCTAGCACCAAGCTTCGAGCGAGACAAAGCATCAGGACGAACAGGTGAAGTAGAGATTTGGTGGGCCGGACCTGGCAGGTGGCGGAGAGAGGTAAAGTCTCCGGAGTTCCACCAGATCGAGATCGTGAACGATGGGAAAGACCGGCAGAAAAATAAAGGCGAATACTTTCCGGAATGGCTGCGCGAAACAGCCGTGGCGCTGGTCAAACCGGTGCCCGACCTGGAGAGGCTGCTCGCAAATGTGAGAACGGGAGAAGAGAAGACTCTCGTCGGACAAACACACATCAGTTGGGTCGAGATGGGAAGCGACGGGGTTGTCTCGAAGGGAATTGGAGCGGGGATCTATCTCGGTGCAAGCGGTGTGTCTTTTGTAAGCGGACTAGGATACGAGGCGGGCCTTCAAGACGTAGCCGATTTTCACGGGCGGAGTATCGCCCGCAAGGTTACGTCAGGTGGCAGCGGAGCCGAGGTCACCGCGAAGGTTATCTTGCTCGAAGACTTGAAAGACACAACACCGCAGCTCTTCGATATAGGAACAAGCGCTGGTGATCCCATCTTGCAGACAAGAGTGGTCGACGAACTAGCGATGCGAAAGAATCTCCTCCCGCAGAATATTGCTGAATGGCCGCCGCTGGAGCAAGGTCCCTTGGAAGGTGTATTGATGGCGAAAGTAGTTATCGATCGCGAAGGCACGATCCGAGATATCGGCAGCGTTCTTAGCGACAACCCAGGACTCAATGACTCGGCTCGTCAGCGAATCACGAATATGAACTTCAAGCCGTATGTCTTCGATGGATTGCCGGTTCAGGTTGTAACAACAGTCACGATCCCGTTCAAGACCGTGCGACCCACCGGAGTAGAGAGCTTCGAGACTGCGCGAACCTACTTTGATCGTGGCAGGAAGGCTAGTTTTCCCGCCGCGGGATCTGGTCCGTCGTATGTGGTTCGAGCGGAGTTCAAGATTCGCGGAAGTTCAGGCAATTTGGAAACTGGAAACTATACCGACACATGGGTGAGCGCCACTCAGTGGCGGCGCGAAGCGGCGCTGGGTGCCAGCCGCGTCGTGCGTAGCCGGAATGGCGATAAGCGCTATCTGCTTACGGAGGGTCCAATGGCAGGACTCCTGCGGATCGTTCTAGTAGACATGGAGCCAATACCGGCCGACGACACATTCGTCGAGTCAGACTGGAGGATCAAGCGCGACACAATTGACGGGAACCCAACCATCCGGGTGGCGAGAGGATACGAGAGCCCCGACGGCATACCAGACGCAAAGCAGTTCAATGGCTATTGGTTCGATCAGATAGGGCAACTAGTAAAGACCTATGGGAATGGGTTAGAGACGCGAAGAATGAACTTTAGCGACTTCAACGGTATAAAGGTAGCGCGAAGGGTGGATGTGCTGGATGGAGGCAAGCTCGCAATGCGGATCGACGTCAACGACCTGGGCCCCGTCGGGACGGTTGACTCAGGCATGTTCGTACTGAAGGGACACGAGTGGGTGAGGCAGTTTACCGCCGAGGTGCGCTGAACTCCGGGAACCTTCAAGTCGCCCAATAAGTCAGAGCCATGATCAAGGCACAGTTCACAAGATAAATTCCGAAATCGTCGCAGCTTTGCTGTAATGTCGAATCAACTCTTTCCAACTGAGGCTGTACGTGGCAAAGATTGCAACGGCAGAAGGACCCCATGACGGACTAAAGCTGCTCTTTGCAACCAGCGATGACGCGGCTCTTCTTGATATCGGCCAGGAGCTGGCACCGGCGTTCTTCATCCGCATGGCTCCCGATTCAGTAGCCCTCTTCCAAAGCCTCGCCGAGCAAGCCCCCGAGATCGTCGTCATCGATCTCGACACGATCGTCCCCAACGGCACCGACGTCTTTGCCTACATCGAATCCGTGCGTGCTGCCGCGCCGCAGATTCTATGCCTCGCCATCTCGCGCACCCCTCTGCGAAACGCCCGTCAGCGTACAAAAAAAGCTGGCGGAGACGAGTTCCTCCTCGCGCCGGTAGACTTTCCCGAACTCCGGGAGTACCTCCTGGAGGCAGGTGCCCGCCATCGCGAGCGGCTCGAAGCAAACCAGCTTCGCAGCGAGATCGCGCGCAAGAGCACCTTCTGCGAGATGATCGGCGCCAGCGAAGCCATGCAGCGTGTCTATGACATCCTCCGCCGCGTAGCAGCGAGCAACAGCACCGTCATGCTGCGCGGAGAGAGCGGCACCGGGAAAGAACTCGCAGCTCGCGCCATCGTCTCCTTAAGCCCCCGCCGCAATCAGCCCATAATCAGCGTCAACTGCGCCGCTCTCCCCGAGACCCTGATGGAGTCCGAGCTCTTCGGCCACGAAAAAGGATCCTTCACCGGTGCTCACGCCACCCATCCCGGACAGATTGAGTTAGCCGACGGCGGGACATTATTCCTCGACGAGATCGGCTCACTCAGCCTGCCGCTCCAGAGCAAGCTGCTCCGCGTGCTTCAGGAGAGGGTCGTCCAGCGAATCGGCGGCAAAAGTCCGCGGAAGATAGACTTCAGACTGATCGCCGCGACCAACGACGACCTCGACCAGATGGTGAAAAGGGGTCAGTTCCGCGAAGACCTCTACTACCGGATCTGCGTCATCCCTGTCTTCCTTCCGCCCTTGAGGGAGCGCACAGGAGATGTGCCTCTCCTGCTGGACCACTATCTCAGGATGTATTGCACCGCAGGGGATCTGCCGCAGAAGCGCTTTTCGCCCGAGGCCTTGCAGGTGCTCGAGACCAGCACCTGGCCGGGGAACGTAAGAGAACTGGAAAATCTGGCCCAGCGTCTGGCCCTCATGGTCGATGGCGATCTGATTGAAGTTCAGCATCTCCCCGACAAAGTGCTGTACGAGAATAAGGCCAAGCAGGATGAGATCCTGGTCCCTGCCGACGGCCTCGATCTCGACGATGAGTTAGCCCGTATCGAAGTCGCCTATCTGACGGCGGCCCTGCGCAGGGCTGGCACTAAGAACGGAGCCGCCGCCCTGTTGCAGATCTCCAAGGAAAAGATGAAGTATCTCTGTCGCAAATATCAGCTCAGTCAGGAGGGTTAAAATTTAACCCTAGCCAGGTTAAATTTGCCCCCAGGCTCAGGCTATTGGAGACATAGAAGACAGCAGCAGAGCAGGAGACCCCACAAAATCACCCTGTTTTCGCATGGAACGAGCTCATTAGCGTTTGGCACGGGGATTGCAACGATGTATGGCAACAGCAACTAGCTGATTCAGACATTCGGAGGAAACACATCATGGCTATCCAGAAGAAATCATTGATCAGCAACCTCGAATCAACCAAGAAGTCTGCCCCAGCCACCAAGAGCGCCAAGTCAGACGTTTCCGTATCGAACGCTCCAGTCGCCAGCCGCGTCATGCTGGCAAAGAAGGCCGCTGGCGGCGTCTCCCTGTCCAAGCAAGCTCACCTGTCCAAACAGATCTCGCTGTCCAAGCAAGCTCACCTGTCCAAGCAGATCTCGCTTTCCAAGCAAGCCCACCTGTCCAAAGTGGCTCTCTCCAAGAGAGCAGTGGACTTTTAGAAGCAGATATCTGCCAATTGGGCCTCTCCATCCAGATGTGATTGCACGCTTTGCGGTTCTTTAGGGCTGTGATGTTTCTTTGGAAGTTCGTTCTTGGTTCTCTTGCCGAAGTACGTAAAGGAGGAAGAGTTAAGGCTCTTCCTCCTTCTCGTTAAGCTCTCCCTCACCAGATCTTCCGATCAAAAAACTCCCGTACCTCTTTGCCCATGAGCCCCATCACGCTTCGACTTCGCACCGCAATCTTTGCAGTTCCAGTCATCCCATCGTGCAGAGTCCCATCGTTGGGTATCAACGCATCGGCCACGTAGTACTTCAGAATGTCTCCCTCTTTGCCCTTCTTGATTCCCTCGAGCGCAGGCGCCAAAACCTCCGGTGCCGGCTGCATATCCTCAACGCGAGTGTATGCCGGCGAGAATCGTCCATCCACCAGCAGATGAACCTTGGCTCCGTTCCGCACCCGTGGCACTGCATATTCCACGACGAACATGCGAACCCGCATCTGTTCGGTCTCGCCAATCTCTGCAATCGCCGCTCCCGCATCCAGGTAGGTGCCCGCAAGATCCCGCAGATGCGGCGTCATCACCGTACCCGCCACCGGCGCACTCGGAGCAAGTTGGGCAGTCTCCTCCTCTGCAATGGTTCGCTCTACTCCCGCGCGGGTATGCTCCTGGGACACAGCCCCGAGATCGGCTTGCGTAAGTTGAGCCTGCACCCGTTTCACCCCGGTAAGTGCAAAGTCCTCCTGCGACCTTGTACGCCCGGCATCTACCTGCGCATTTTGCATTCTGACCAATGGCTCGCCTGCCGCAACACTCTGTCCCTCAGCAACCAGAACCTCCGCAACCCGGCCAGGAACAATCGTTCTCACCACCTCACGCCGGCTTGGCTCCAGAACAAACCTGGCGCTCACCGTCTCATGCAAAACCGGCGCAAACAAAACAACAAGGAGAACAGCCGCAGCCACACTCAAGCGAGTAGCGGTGATCCACGATCGAACCCGGTCTTTTTTATCCAGATACACGGTTTGTGAGAACCTCAGAAAGATGCGAATACGCGAGCGGAAGATGACCATACCCAACGCCAGGGCAGGCAGAAACGCCCAGTCGGGACTGTACTTCAGAAAAACGTTATGGCTGAAACGTATCACGGTGTAGAGAAGGCTGTAGCTATAAACGCCAGAGAGAATGGCGTACGCAAGATAGCCGAAACGCCTGCGCTTGGGCACATACTCTACCTCGACCGGAAGCCGGAAGATCCTCCCCCTGACCAAACCCGAGAGATACGCCGTCGACTTCTCCTTGATATCCGAGAAGCCAATCACCTCAGAAAAAGCGTAGTAGCCATCCAGCTTGATCAGCGGATTCATATTCACAACGATCACCGCGACACCAGTCAACAGCATGATCTTGTAAGCAAGGTCGTGCGCATCGCTTCCCGCAGGGGTACCCCACCACACGATCGTCGCAAAAGCACAGAAGATCATCTCCACCCATATCCCGGCGATGATCGTAACCAGACGTTGCCAGCGGTTTGCGTAAACCCAGGCCTCACTGACATCCACAAAAAATGCCGGAGTCAGAAAGATAAGATGAAAGCCCATCGCGTGGACCTCCGCTCCGTAGTGCTTGCAGGTCAGCCCATGCGCAGACTCATGGAAGAAGCCCAGTATTAAAAACAGAATCCAGAACTCCGCAAGATCGCCCGCGCTCTTCTCCGTGAACGTATAGAACTGAACCGTATCTCGATCAATCTGGCTCCAGTTAGCGATGAACAAAGTCATCATGAACCCAAACAGAAGCAGCGTGAGTGCCGTAAACCATCGCGAGTAAATCCATCGCGAATAAGGATAGATCCAATTGAAGTACCGGTCAGGATCCCACGCCGAAAACTGCATGTGTGAGATGTCGCCCCACTTCGATTTGCGATGCGTATGTTGATGCCGGCTGCTTTCAAGCTTCTGCTGCAGCGCAATATTCTTTTCCAGCGGCGTCTTGTACCAGAAGTCAGCGTCGTCCAGGCCGCCGGCAAACTCCTTCAGATCATCCGTGCTGTAGACCACGTTATAGAGCTCTGCATGGGCCTTAGCTACGTCTTCGTACGCGCGTGTTCCATCGAACAACTCCACAATTCGCCACTGCTCCAGGCTGAACCGAAAGATCTTGTCCGTGCCGCGGATGAGGGCAACAATAATCGGATTGCCATCCTCAATATTTTCGCGGAACACCAGCGCAGGGTCCAGCTTCGGATGCGCGGTCCGGCTTCTGCGTGCAGGCAGATCGGGCAGCGCAGCGTTGAATGCTTCGGCGAGATTCATCTCGCAATCCGTACCGAGGCAACCGTGCCCGGGATCAGGCCCGGCAGCCTGCTCTTCAACACCGCAGTCACCTCAATCGTGCCGCTGCCCGGGTCGACGACAGGACTCACATGCGTCACCGTCGCAGCGGTCGTCTGCTGGAACTCAGGCGTTGCCGATACGGTAACCAAATCCCCACGCTTCAACAGAACTGCCTCTGCCCCGGGCAGAGTGAATCGGACCTCGAGGGGAGACGCGCCCATGACCCGAAAAAGCTTATCTCCGGTCGTTACATATTGGCCAAGCCGCACATAGCGTTGCGCCACCACCCCTTTGAAAGGCGCTACGAATCTTGTCTTCTCCAACTCCAAATCGATGGACTGCAGGTTAGCCTTCGCGCTCAGCATCTCCCCGCGCTGCCGCTCCACTTCAAACTGGCTCGCGGCAACCTCGTAGCGGCTGTGGTCATACGCCTCCTGGGTTGTGATTCCTTCTTTATGCATCGCCTCCGCCCGGCGCATATCGGTCTCACGAACCTGCAGCTCAGACTGCCAGTTCTTCAGGTCTGCTTCAAGACTCTCGACCTTATATCTAGCCGTATTGCGATCCGCCTCCAACTGGCGCGCATCCAGACCGGCCAGCAACTGACCCTTCTGCACCACCGTGTCTACGTCCACAGGAAGCATCACGATCACCCCGGATCGAAGAGCCACAATATCCAGTTGTTGCTCCAGCGTAATCGGGCCGCTGACCACGAGCTCGTGCGGCGGTGGCACTCTCTTAGTCAGCTGAGACTTCGCCGTCTCCGTGCTGTGCGCTACTTGAACCGGCGCGGCGTGCAGCTGCGCCTTACTCGGAGCGCAACCAAGACTCACCAACAAACCAGCCGCCGCAATCATCACCGCAAAAAGACGCTTCATCCTGATCCTCACCAGCTAAACCAACTCCAAAGCTTGGACCATATCCAGAGAGCCGAATCACGAAACAGCACATAGCCCAACGGGCGCATCCCCACTCGAATCTTTCCAAGGCCCTGCATCCCTGGCCTCAGATCACCCGCCGGATTGGGTACCGCTACTCTCGCAAAAAAGACATGGCTGTCGCCTTCAGCTTTGCCCGATGGACTGATCACACTAACCGTCCCGCTAAACGTCGCGGTCGGGAACGACTCCAGTTTGATATTGGTCGGCGCACCCGTCTTCAGAAGCTCGACATCCCGTTCCGGCACAGCGACATCTACCACTACGTTCTCCGTGCTGACCAACTCCACCAGAGGGTCTCCGCTCGAGAGTTTCTTTCCGACAAGATCTTCGACATGCGGCGTCGCAACAACCCCCGCTATCTCTGCATGGACCGTCGTTCGCGAGAGTCTATCGCTCAAGCGGGTCACCTCGCCATGCAGATAGTCCGACTCAAGCTGACGTTGCCCCGCCACCGTTGCATCGTTATCGATCAGAGCGCGAGTCATCTGTGCCATAGCCGTGTTGTACTTCGCCTGTGCCGCAGCCAGACTCGCCCGCTGACCCCAATCCGTCATCTGAAGCAGCGGAGTTCCAGGTTGTACTGGATCTCCCTCATGCACGAAAACTCGCTGCACAACACTATCCTCTTCTGCGTGAACATATTGCGTCTGTGCTGGGCTCACCTGCGCTTGTCCGACAACTCGCATCGGAAACGGCACCAGGATCAACGCAAGTAACACGGCAGCGCACGACGTCAAAATCAGTGCGCGTCGGCGCCTCTCAATCGCCATAAAGCGACGTCTTTTTTCAATCAAAGGCTCGAGTATGCCGATAAATGGAACTTCCTTATAGAGCGAAGCATTACGCAACGCCAGAGTCGCCTGGCTCGCCAGAATCTTGATGATTTCAAAGTGCAGCGTAGTCAGAAAATCGGGGTCGGAGCTCTCAAACGAAAGAATTCCCAGTGTGCCTTCGTCATCTCCAAGAGGGATGGCGTAAAAACTGCGCGACCCGGTCGTCTCAAAATAACGGAGAAACTTCTCGCGCGTCTCGGGCCGCGGATCGCTGATCTCCTCCTCATGTTGCGTGACATAAACCTCCGTCCCCAATCCCGCCACCCAGCGCAGCAGGCCGTTGAGCGTCTCGGCCTCCGGGCTGGAAAGATCGAGCTTCGTCACGCCGGAGATAGCCTGCACGGTCACCCTGTTTCTCTGTTCCAGGGCAATCGCGGCGCGCTCATACGGAATCACAAGCTGCGGCTGATTCACGATGGCCTGCAGGACCCGCTGCAGATTCAGCGTGGAGGTGATCTCCTGACTCACGCTCACCAGTGTCTGAAGAATCTCAATCTTTCGTTCTGCCTGCAAAAGGGAGGAGTTGTGCAGCGCCTGCGCAGCCGACTCAGCCACCTGAGTCAACGTAAAGAGGTCGTCATCACTAAAGACAAACTCCGGGTCATAGCTGACTACCTCGAGCACGCCAGTTAAACTCTCATCCTTCACCAAAGGCGCAGCCATCAACGAAGTAGCCGCAACGTCTGTCGATCGCAGATTCCGCTGTTGCAGTGCATCGTCCTCAGCCTGCAGCAGCACCGCTTCGCCAGTTTCACCGGCATCTCCAACGATGCCCCCGCCGGCCACCTGGCGATCACCCACTCCTGCCGCAGAATCCTCCCCCGCCTGTTGGATCAGCATCAAGTCGTCCTGATCGACCATCCACAAATTCACCGCGGAAGCCCCCACCAGATCCTGCACCTTCGAGCAGATCACAGGAAGCAACTCCTGCATCTCAAGCGTCGCGTTGAACACTTTTTCGATGTCGTAAAGCTGCGTAAGTCGAAGCACAGAAGAGAGGCCGGCGCTTCGCTCCGACTCATAAAGCAAAGCTGTGCCGAGGGCAACGGCTGCACAATCGGCCATCTCCACGATGGTTGCAAGCACATCCTCCGTGGGCGGTTCAGAGAAACTAACCACCTCAACGCACCCCAGTAACTGCTCCTCAAGTAAGACAGGAATATAAGTCAGAGAACGAAAGCTCTGACGAATATCAAGATGCGCAAAGTCTTCCCGGCTCAACTCCTCGGCGCTGAACTGCAGCACAATGCGCTCCGTCGCCACAGCGCCCAGGCCTCCTGAATTCAGTGCAATGCCATGCCGATCGGCGGACACCTCACCAACGGCAGCCTTCAACATCCAGATCGATCGCCTCTCGTCGAGGAGATACACCAGAACGGAAGACTCCGGCAGCAGCTTGGAGATGCCGAGCGACAAAAGTCGCGCACGTGGACCGCTCTCCAACTCCGCCAGAAGGGAGATCGAAAATCTTTCAAGCAGAGACGCGCGGGCCGGATCGTTCAACCTAAGTCCCCAGGAAAACCATGTCGAATATTTCGCTAAATCTTATCCTGTCGCGCACCACCGTGTTACGTTTTCTTTTTGTGAGACGAGACCTCCTCCGAACCTCGCACCATGACTCTTCTCCCGTACATGCAACGGAATGCAAGGTGGCTCAAAATCCCGGGATCCAAATGAGCAGCTAGCGTAACGATCCGTCATATCCCGCTACTCCACCTCAAAGGCCACATACTGCAAGACCCCCTGGCGTTCCACCTCTAACGCCACCGACTCGCCCGGTTTGAAGTTCGCAAGCTGCTGCCGCAACTCCTCCGAGCTATTTAGCTCCCTCCCGTTAAGCGAACGGACCACGTCACCCACCTCAAGTGTGGCGAGAGTAGCAGGCTCTCCCGCCAGAACGCCGGCCACGACAACTCCACGCTTCGAGCGCAGTCCAGGCAGCGCCGCAGCGATAAAGTCGTTGAGGTCAATCACAAAGATGCCGAGAGAGGGAATCAGATCCTTCTTCGGATTCGTCAGATCCGACAAGCTATCTACCATTGGCAGCGAATCAACCGGATTTACCGACAGTGTGACCGGTTTGCCCCCGCGTAAAATCTCAACCCGAAGCGGAGCTCCTCGCTGGTGCACATAAAGAAAAGCCGTGTACTTCGGAAACGAGTCGATCGGAACGCCATCGATCTTCTCTACAAGATCGCCGGCCTTTATCCCCGCGTTCGCGGCCGGCCCTCCTGCATCCACGTCAGAGAAGATCACCCCATGATCCTGAGGCAGCTTCAAGCCCGCCGCAAGGTCCGGACTGATCGCCTGGGCATGCGCTCCAATCGAAACCGAAGGCACAAATCCGTTCGCCTTCAACTCGTGATACACAAACCGAACCACAGGTTCAGGAATCGCAAATCCCAGGCCCTCGCTTCCGCCCCCGGAGCTATAAATGAATGTATTGATCCCAATTAAATTGCCATCGCGATCGATCAGCGGCCCGCCGCTATTGCCCGGATTGATCGGCGCATCGGTCTGCACGTACACCATCGGGCGATCCAGCTCAGGCTGTCTTCCCACCGCACTGATGATCCCCTTGGTGATCGTATGGTCCAGCCCCTGTGGCGATCCAATCGCAATCACCGTCTGTCCTAAACGAACATGAAATGCCTCCGGCAGTACAATCGCAGGCAGGTCATGCGCTTCAATCTTGATGACCGCAAGATCAGCGTATCGATTCGTGCCGATCAATTTAGCTTCGTACACGCGCTGGGGATTAGCCAATTGCGTGTGCCCTGTTATCAGCTCCACGGTCGTCGGTGCAACGATCACGCGAATCCGCAGCGCACCCGTTACAACGTGGTTGTTGGTGACAATATAGCCATCCGGATCGACGATAACTCCCGACCCGATCACGCGCTGTCGTTGCATCGCCGTCGGATCTTCCTCGTCCTCTTTGCTCTCCGGCTTTCCAAAGCCGGTGACTTCTATCTGCACCACCGAGCGCATCGCGTGTTCGGCAACCTCATCAATCGCCTGGTCGTACTCCCGTAAAATCGCCGACTTGTCTCCGGAAGTAACCGTCGTATCTGGACTCTGGCCAGATGCAGGCAACGATACCAAAAGCAGCAAAAGAGCAGAGACCATCGAGAGTGCGACTTTCATGCAAGACTCCTCTACGCGAGCTGACGTCTACAAATCTACAACCACTGCATACCCCCCCCAAATCAAGGCCACGTCTTACCCATACAATTTCGCTCTTCCGAAAATGCCAATCTCTGGGGAATCACCGGGCCTTGCCAGACTACTCCGGCAATCCACGTTGAGGCTGAATTACTTCGTATTCCCTTCGCGCGATCTCTATCTCCTCACGGCTCCCTAACCAGCACATTGAGTCGAACATCGGTTCTCGGTTAGGATTTGAAGGTAGCTAACGGAGGATGTTGCGATGAGTTCGTCAACTGAGTCGATGTCTTGGGTGGATCGCTGGTGGCCGCTGTTGGTCATTCTCTTTGGAGTGATCTTCGTTATAGTTTTGGTCGGCTTTCACCCGACCAACTAGAAGATGGGTACGGCGTAAGCCGTGCCTCTTTTCCCTTCGCACTCTCTCCAGCCGGACCCAAAGCCCGCAGGCCTCACTGCTATCATGTTCCGGTGTCTGAGCACCCTCTCAACCTGGAAGACTGGAAGCCCGCACGCCTGCCTCAACCCGTCGTGCTGGAGGGTCGATGGGTTCGACTTGAACCGCTCGTAACCGCTCAGCACGGCCAAGCAATCTGGTCGGCCGTCAACGGCCACGACTCCGTCTGGATGTGGCTGGGCGACGGCCCTTACCTACGCGAAGAGGACCTTCTTCAGGCTCTTCGCGCCAAAGAAAACGACAGCGTCTCCCGCTTCTTCGCCATCCTCCCGAAGCAGCCTTCTGGGCAAACCGAAAGTGCCGCCGGCTATGCCAGCCTCATGCGCATCGACGCACCCAACGGCGTCATCGAAGTTGGCAACATCCTCTTCTCTCCGCAACTGCAAAGAACCCGCGCGGCCACCGAGACCATCTATCTTATGGCCCGATACGCCTTCGAGGAGTTGGGCTATCGACGCTACGAGTGGAAGTGCAACGCGCTCAATCTGCCATCGCGACGGGCAGCGGAACGCTTCGGATTCACCTTCGAGGGCATCTTCCGTCAGCACATGGTCATAAAAAAGCGCAGCCGCGACTCCGCCTGGTACTCCATGCTCGACACGGAGTGGCCCGATCGCAAGCGCGCCTTTGAACGCTGGCTTGATCCCGCAAACTTCAACGCAGACGGACGCCAGATCACCCAGCTGACCACGTAAGCCGCACCCACAATTAACCAAAGGAATTTCGAATCAACTTACCTAAAAGAACTCTGCAGAGGCAAGGTTGACAGGGTTCTTCAGCCAAAAAATGACATCTCGCAGACATGCCCGAGACACCGTAACGGTGGAATCGCTCTACAGTACTCAAACGATGAATCCATCCGTCCATCGGTTCTCGCTTATCTTCAGCATCTGCGCTGCTTGAGTGCTCATCTCATGGGCTCCCATACATTCAACAGAGCGAATCGCCGCGTTCTCCTGAGAAGTCCTTGTATCTCGCTGCACGCGCGGCGGTGGAAGGTTCCCCTAGCGTTCGGCAAAGCGCGGCTCACTGATAAGCGCGCCAACCGGAGATGCTTGTTTTGCCGGGAGGAGTGCAAGCAGCGTGACTCCAATCACGGCAAAGATCACAATGTCCTGGGGGCTATCCTTCCTGTGCGTCCCGTGCGCCACGGCCTGCGCCGACATGATGGTCATCGTGAACCCATGGGCAAGGCTTGACCACGCCCCATAGGCGATCATCAAGCGATGCTTGGCCGGATGCTTAACGGCCACTAACAGACAGACCCCAAGCGCCGTGTTAAGGCTCAGGAACATCGGCATGACGTCACTATGCCCGCTAAGCCATTTTAGGTGCCACAGATTGTCGAACAGGAGATAGCCCCAAAAGCAATAAAGCAAGCCCACCACCACCAACACTACCTGTAAGGCGCGCTCACGTTTCATACCATCCTCCGTTTTGTGCGATGCAAGGTTGTTACCACCGTTTTTACTTCAGATTGTGCGATTGTCAGCTGCGGTGCGTCCGATACTGGAACCCTGCGAGCATCCGCAGTGTGAGCAGAATGCTTCTCCTCCCCGAATAGGCTTGCCACAGGAACTGCAAGGCCCAAGGAGAGGCCCTCGGAACAGAAAATAAAGGATGAATCCAATCAAAT
This sequence comes from Tunturiibacter empetritectus, assembly GCF_013410875.1. Lineage (GTDB taxonomy): Bacteria > Acidobacteriota > Terriglobia > Terriglobales > Acidobacteriaceae > Edaphobacter > Edaphobacter empetritectus. The sequence goes on from NZ_JACCCU010000001.1 coordinate 446,925, forward strand.
TGGGTATGAGGAAAGCGGCAATCACCCAGGCCCAAGCAGGCATTAGACGCCTTTTTGCGTCCCCATAGATATATCCGAGGGCAAGGAAAAAAGCCGCGGTGAAGGCGCCAAACGTCAAGCCAAACCAAAGCGCTTCTGGCATGGTACTGAGAAATCCTTTGGAAGCAAGTAAGGAACGGCCCTGGCTGGAAGCAAAATAGACTACCCACATCGGGATCGCCAGTCCTGCGATGACCATTGCAGACCTGGGTAGAACATTCCGTCTTGCGGTTTCCAACAAGACAGCCGCAACTACAAGGCCGACCAAGAACGCTACCAAAAGCACCGCCGATTGCTCTGTCATGCAATACCTCTATTCTCACCAGGGGCTGCGAGCAGACATAAGGCCGAGCAAAGAGATGGCAGCAGCCAAAAGATCAGCACGCGTGGCTGGACTTGGGAAGTGTCGAAATGCATTGGGGCCGCCAGGAGCCTAGCCACCTGGTACACGAGTGCCGATCCCACAAATGACATCAAGAGTGCTACAGCGAATGCAGCCCAGATCTTGAATTGCACTTTGTGCTGTCGCATTGTCCCGGTGTGATGCGCAAGAATCTCACGGACCTGGGCATTTGAATCTGGTCCACTCACAAAAGTGAATTCCCGCAACCCCCGAATCGTACGCGCAGTTAGCTCGACGTAGCGCTTGCAGCCATCACAGTCGCGGATGTGGTCACGGATGAGCTGTCTTTCGCCCTCTGAAATCTCTTCTACGAAAGACCTGTCAATAAGCTCGCGAAATCTCTTGTCACTCTCCATGCGAATCACCCTCCTCAAACGCGCATCTCAGTGCTGCAAGACCGCGATAGATTCTGGACGACACCGTTGTAACAGGGGCACCCACGACCTGAGCGATCTCCGGAAGAGACATGTCTTCTTGAAACCTCAGCAGCAAAGCCTCGCGATACAGGGGTGCCAGAATCTGCAGCCGGCCGGCCAGACGCATTGCGTCTTGGCTTCGAGCTGCGGCTTCGAATGGGGAAGGACCGGAGGAGGGTAACAGCAGCACTGCATCGTGATCATCTGGCAAGGAAACTGTCTGTACCGCTTTTCGTTTTTTCCGGAGGTAATCTATTGCCAAATTGCGGGCGATCGCGAATAACCATGGATCAAACCGCTGTCGCCCGTTGTACTGGCTGCCCCGTTGCAGCACGCGAATCCAGGTCTCCTGAGCAAGGTCCTCCGCATACTCTCGCCTCCCGGTGAGGTATAGCATGTAGCGCACCAGTCGATGCTGATAGCGCTCCACCAGGTCTGCAAGAAGCTCCATATCCCTCTCACGTAAGCCTCGCGCAATCTTTGCCGTTTCGGTTTCGGCTGTCGTATTCAATGTCATGGGAAGAGCCAACATATATCCCGTATACGATCAAACCCCGGCGGATTACTCAACTTTTGACCGAAAAATCACGCTAAGATTTACCTCGGACGGATATCGGATCAATGGACGGCAAGGGCCTGACGTGTACAACTCGTTTATTTGGCAGACCCCAAATAGGTCGCTTCTCCATTTCAGGCTAAACCAAGACACCTCTACTTGGGGTCATTGTTGCCTGTTCCATGCTTTTTGTGGAGATGGATCTTCCGCGTCTGTTCCTTACCCTCAGCATCACCAGCTTCGTGATGCTCGCTCCGTTCGTTGTCACCTTCGCCCTTCACTCGGAGAAGCTACGATTCAACTTCTCCTATCTGAGTGTCAGCGCTCTGTGCTTCTCTCTATGGGCGCTGTCGAGATACGAGCGCATATCTTTGCCCGAAGAAAAGGCCCCACAATCGCGGGGCCCTCTCTGAAGACGCTTTGCTCAGGCTAGGAAGCGCGCTTCTTCAAACCTGAAGCCGCCTCTTTTTCATCCTCGAGGCTCTTCTGTGCAGAGTACTTTTCCTTGGCAGACTTGGGCTTCTTCTTATGCTCCGGCTCCTCCGAACTCTGCCGCAGAATCGGCTGTGCAGCTTCGGTGATCTTTGCTGCCGCCGCCAGCTCCTCGTTCAGGTTCTCCGTTAGCAAATCGATCACATCCTGCATTCCCAGCGTCTTCGCCATGGCAATCGTCGCCTGGTATCCCGCAATCTCGTAGTGCTCGGTCCGCAGTGCCGCGCCGATCAAACCACAGTCAAACGACGCTCCCTCTTCATCCTTCGTCAGCGCGTCTTTGCCCTCTTCTACAATTCCTTCCATCCCGTTGCAATGCTCTCCGGTTGGCTTTTCTTCCAGATGCCCGAAGACCTCCTTCAAACGTTCAACATGGCCCTTTGTCTCTTCCAGATGCGCGGCAAACAGCTCCTTCAGCTTTGCATTTTTCGCGCCCTTGGCCAGTTTGGGCAGCGCCTTCACCAATTGATTCTCCGCGCTGTACATATCGCGTAACTCATCCAGCAAAACATCCTTAAGCGGCATATACCTCTCCTGTGTCGATCTGTCGTCCGATTCCAGCAGTACGACTCCGGCCATACTGCCACCTGTGAATCAATCAGTGAGAGACGCTCCAGCTGTAGGAAGTTGGCCGCCCGCACGTTTAAATGCCGAAGGGGCCACGGAAACACCGCAGCCCCTTCAAATCCGTTCTAATTAATGTTTCTAACTACTTCTTGCCGGCCGATGCCGCAGACTTCGAATGCGCATCCGTCGATTTGCCATGCGCCGCCGTCGAGGACTCATGGGCCTTCTTGGAGTGTTCGTTCGCCTCATCAACCTGCCCCTGATCGTGCTTACCGGCTGCGTTAATGTGGTGACCTGCTGCCTCGGTGTGATGCTTCGCAGCATCCATGTGTGCTTGTTTTGCCATTGTGTCCACTACCTTTTCTAAGAGCTTCAGCTCTTGATCGGGTACGATGACATCGCTTCAGCCGGAGTTATCCGCATCCCCGGCCACGATCAACACTCCTCCAGAAATTATTCATCCGTTCAACAGAGTGCGTCTCTCCCATAGAACGCCGCCCCGCGCCCGGCCACATGTCGCGTTCATAAACTAAAGTCTATGAGCCCAAGCTCAGGGCAAGCTCTTTTCAAGTAGCTATCTATTCACGTCCTCTTGCAGGATGCCGCCTGCATCGAGCTGCAGTTCTGTTATGGTGTCCACCTCAGGTTCAGACACTAGCGACACCATGAGAGGTAAAAAAAGATGAGAAAAAATAATTCAAGAAATCTTTGCCAAACTTGGCGTATGAGTTATATCCAATTCGCTACAATTGCAAGTAGAGATCAGATCGGGGGCTGCCTTTGGCGAAAGCTGCGGCAGCCCTTCGCCGTTAGCGTACCCAAATCACCACGAACGCACCACGAAAGGACAACAAGCCACCACGTCCACGTACATAGCTCTGACGACGCAAAGACCAAATTCAACTACCTCCGACGCACCAACCCGCACAAAGCAGATATTTTAGGCGCAACCCACCTGGATGCAATGGTTTAGCGTCATACCCTCCCGCTAAACCATTGCACATACGGGACTTACTCCCAAAATACCCTGGGTGGGGAGGGGGGTATGCCTCAAATCAGCAGCTATTGGGCTGCGTGCAGCGCGTGATTTTGCTCAAGGCGAGTTGACTCCGGCGGACCAACTCCATGATGTCGGCTAAGCGCATCCGCTATACCGGAGTAGCGCGGTGAATCTCTCAGCAAAAACCAGCACTCACGATCGCCCTCACCGTAACGCCAACTTTTTCGCCGTCGATAAAACTCCGATCCGTATGAGACCAGCCACAACTCATACTGCGATGCGTCAGCGCCAATCACCAGATTTCGACTTAGATTTTGCCACGTCCTGCCTGCGTATTGTGCCTGCCATCCGGGTTGTATCAGACAGCTCTCCGGCCGATCCGGATGCACCACAATCACATCTGCGTGCAGGCGCCCGACATCTTCAGGCTGTACGAAACGATGGGCAAACTCCGGGGTGTTCAGGCCCCACGGATCGTACGCCGTCCACCCCGAATAGTAGGGTAAAAAGCCAGCCTCCGTCGTAATCATGGAGCCATGTTCCTGCATAGCGCTCAATTCTTGGGCAATGTCCTTCGATTCGTTGAACTGCATATCCCTAAAAGTACGAAGCTCGCGGTAGAACGGCATTGCGATCAAAAGCAGCCACGCAACGAAGCCAATGCGCAACGCAGTTCTGCACACCGGAGGTGTTGTCTGCTCCCAATGGACCGCGAGCAAAATAGCGGCGGCAAGCGGTAGATAGAAGAAGAAACGGTCGCCGATATTCTGATCCAGCCGCATCATCCAATAGAACGCCGTCGGCGCGGCGATCAGACTCACAAACAGATATCGTGGTCGAAACCCGCGAAGCAAAACCCCCGGCATTAGGACTGCCGTGTCGAACAACAGATACTTGAAGCTCTGCTGCATCGAATGAACGACAACAAACCCCAACGCGCGATGCGCATCCGACTTCACCAGGAACGGCAGCGGAAAAAGCTCACCAAAGTAATGCACTCTCCACGCGAAGTATGCTGTTCCCGGCACCAGAAAAAAAGCCGTCACCCTCCCTCCCACAGCCCTTCTATCTTTCGCAGAGACCCCAGCAAAAGCCAGCAGAGGCAGCACAAAGACAACCCCATCCGGCCGGAACAGGCAGAACACCAGCGAGGCAAGCGAAGCCCAAGCCACCCGCCGCTCGATCACCATCAGCGTCACCGTCGCAAGCAGCAAAGCATCCGGAAGAACCGCGAATCCCGCCGCCGCCGCTAAGATCTGTGGGAATAGCGCCGCCAATCCCGCAATCGCAAGCACACGAAGCGTTGAGATCCGAACCCGCGCGATCCGCAACAACACCACAGCTAGTCCCAACAGCGACGCCACATTGACCACGGCCGAGAACCAATATGGATCAAAGCCAATTCTTATCGCCCCCGCAATCAGGACCATCCACGCAAAATCCGTTGCACCCTCTGCGTGGGGGCCGCCCGCAAAAAAAGTAATGGCGCCATGCACCGCAAGGTTTCTGCTGTAGGCAAACAAAATCATTGCATCTTCTGCAGGAAGAAAATATTTTGGCACAATCATCAGAAGACTCAGCCAGATTGCGCCAGAAATCCCCAATAACCACACTAGTGCGCGCCCCGGCCATGCGGGCTTTGCCTCTGGCTCCTTATGTAAGGAGTCATCATGAAGCAAGGAGGAGGCCGATGGTTCCGGCTTAAGATTTTGGATTTGGTTCGACAAGCGTTGACATCACTTTCTTGTGCTATGCATGTCTCATGCGTTGCGCTGCGGCTATCAACGAGTATAGATTCACAGATCGTCGATGAATCCGCCCCTGGGCTATAACGTCTAGGTGGTGACGGTGATCTTTTTTTGCGCGATAGCCTGCTGCGTACTAAACTTCAAACAGGGAAGAGTGGCCGAGTGGTTGATGGCTCCAGTCTTGAAAACTGGCGTACCTGAAAGGGTATCGGGGGTTCGAATCCCTCCTCTTCCGCCACCATCTAGTTCCACGAGTTCCGCAGACATCCGGACAAATCAAAAAAGCCCCAGCAAATGCTGGGGTTATGTCCTTTTGGCTTCCAGTGAGGTACAGTGAAAGCCAGCGTCGAGCGCGGGTACATCTGCGGGTATCTCACTTGCGCAACGCGGGTATATCCAAAAAAGCGGGCTCGAGGGCACAATGGCGCTGACCGATACGGAGATCAAAAGGCGAAGAAGAGAGACAAGCCCTACAAGCTGAGCGATGGCAGAAACTTCTATCTGTGGATCAGCTTTGGCGCTGGGCCTACAGGTACGAGGGAAAAGAAAAGCTCATGACCTTCGGCAGATACCCAGAGGTATCGCTTGCGCTGGCCAGGAAGCGTAACGAAGAAGCTCGGACATTGCTGGCTGATGGTCTCGATCCCATGGCAGAACGAAAGGCCAAGAAGATCGCGGATCAAGTTGCCGGCGAGACTCCTTCGCCAGTCTTGCGGATCGGTGGTTGGAGCATTGGCAGCAGGGGAAGAGTTCTCGCCATTTAGACTCGGTGCGCCGGCGGACTGCGGCCGACATCCTCCCCCGGCTGGGCCAACGCCCTATCGCCGAGATAGACGCATCTGAGCTGGTCGCGATGACCAAAGCGATTGAGCAACGCGGAGCGGGTGATATCGCCAAACGAGCTCTACAAGTAGCGGCACAGGTCTTTCGGTATGCGATTGCGCATGGATACGCCACTCGTAATCCCGCCGTTGAGTTTCGCCCGAGTACATCCTCAAGGCCACCCGCAAGACGAACTATGCTCGGGTGGATGCCAAGGAGCTACCAGACCTTCTTAGAAAGATAGAGGTCTATCAAGGGACGCATGTCACTCGACTCGCGATGAAACTCTTGGCACTGACATTCGTTCGAACGAGTGAATTAATCGAGGCGAAGTGGTTCGAATTCGATCTTGAAGGAGCCCGTTGGGATATTCCCTCCGAGCGCATGAAGATGCGTACCCCGCATATTGTGCCGCTGGCAAAGCAATCTTTAGAGATTCTGGATGTCTTGCGTGGACTGTCTGGGCATAGCGACTGGCTGTTCCCAGGCGATCGGAACCCGGCCAAACCGATGAGCAACAACACCATCCTCAAAGGGCTTGAGCGGATGGGGTACAAAGGCAAGATGACCGGGCACGGCTTCCGCGGGGTGGCCTCAACGATCTTGCACGAGCAGGAGTACTCACATGAGCACATAGAGCTCCAGCTTGCGCACTCCCCACGGAATGCAGTAAGCGCCTCCTACAATCATGCCCTCCATCTGAAGGCGCGAACAAAGATGATGCAGGACTGGGCGGACTTCCTGGAACAAACCCAACGCGGCGCCAAGGTCTTGGCCTTCCGGGAAGTGGTGGCATAGTCTCGATAATCAAATCGCAGCGCACTAAGCCGCACCGTCGTCAGCCGGTCCGCCTGGTGGTGAGAGCTGATAGTGGCGCTGAATGAGTTTCCACGAAGCGGTCACGCCAAAGGTGACGTGACCAAGAGAGAAACGCGGGCTACAGCCCGCACAACCGCCCATAGGAGGCAATCATGCACACTCGCCAAAGTGTTGCTGCAAATCCGCTCGTTCAGTCTAAGCTCAACCAGGTCGCCCATTCGATCGCCTATGAAGCGTCGGTCCTGTTTATCAAAAGTGAAACGCTCACCCGTTGCATGCAAGCTCCCGCTCCGGCACATCCTATCGGGCCGCGGACTGGAGGCCCAGGCAGACCAGATGCGTTGAGAGACGATCTCAGCCTCTGCAAGGGTTACGCCGAGACGCAATGCGATCTCGATGTAGCGCCAACGGTTCTGTGATTTTCCATAGAGACCCGCGAGAATTCTCCATTAAATTAGCTTTTCTTGCCCTGAGCACGATCTCCAGAGAAGCCGACACTCTTCGTCATTCTCATCCGGGTAGATGATTTCTCCAAGTTGGGCAGCTGGAGAGATTTTTACGAGTGGTAAACATGTATGGTTCAAGGCGATTACGTATGTTCATTCGGTTGGTGCGGTTGGATCAGGTTTTTAGGGGCATTTGGCACACATAGCGTACAGAGCAACTCTTGTGTTTTATGAGGGCATTAGTTGGGTAGACCTAGAAAGGTTGTAATAAACAGTCATAGGTAGATGGTGATATAGCCGATATTCTGTTGAGGAGCAAAGCGCGTGGCAAAACGACTTCCGGACCCTAGTGGATGGGGGAGGGTCTACTGTACCCGTTGTAACGTCTGTGACACAAAAGTGCTTAGAAGCGCACTAAACGTCTGAGCTCCTTGCGGTTCTAAGTGCATTACGTCCACAAAGTTGCTTGGATCATTACGCAAGGCCGCATACTCAGAGGAGCTGAAGTCAATTACCGGAGCTTTGGGCAGAAGAGCTCGGACAGTTGTGTTGTATGTTTCATAATCCGCCCTGTGCAGTTGATAGAACCCCTCGTAAATGGGGGGGACGACATAAACGATCGCTGCACCTTGGCTTTGCAAATTAAGAATCATCTCGCGGTAATGTTTTAGGGCAACGGGATCGATTGTGAACAAATCAGGATTAAGTTCCCAATGTTCGAGGTTTTTTTGTTTGTGATAGTTGTAATGACCGTTCGGTGCAATGTCGACAAAATCTGTCTCGCGATGAGCTGCACGGAGCGCGTACGCCACTTCTTGAATGTACAAATGGAAGCTAGCTACGGACTCAGCCGTCGTGGTTGAGTCTAGTCCACCCTTTACCTCGTGGTTTGCCGTAATAATCGGGACAAGTGCGAAAACAGCGATCTTGTAATGCCCACGCAAAAGAGCTTGATCCAAAACGAGTCTCTCTTCTGCGGAGTCCGCGCCATCGATAGCTAGATTGTAGATTTGAGCGCCTCCGAGATTTGGAACATCCCAGTTTGCGATCGACGATGGACCAATGATCAGTCCGCCAAAGTTGGCGGGAATGTAACGCTTACTCATGAGAAACTTTGCTTTTCTTCCATTTGTGATGACGGCCACGGAAAGCTTGCGTCCTACCGGATCGCGCCATAAACCGTAAGGGTCTAACATGCAAGCGAGGGCGCAGTTGGCTATCGCAACAGTGAAAATCGTAGCAAGAGTGATGGTATTCCAGCTGCAAGAATTCATCGGTAGACCTCAAAAAGCAAAATATACGAATGGCTTGACTACGTTGGAATTCAAATAAAACAACGAAAACAACATGCAGGCCGAAGTCGTTGCCGAATTGAGGAGTGTCGGTTTAAAACTGACTGACAGTTGGTCGGTGGATTTACCTAAAAACGCGGCTCCAATGCCTGCAGCCTGGGAGAGGGAAAAAACCACAAACATGACTCCTGTACCGACCCCCACACCATTCATCTTATGGAGGTTCTCAACGCCAAAGATGTTCTGCAAACTGAATAAATGCGGCAGATAGCTGAATGCAGTCCATAAATTCGGTGAGCGAAAAAAAACAAAAGCAATGTCGAAGACTGCAAGAGTCATTAGCCAAGATGCCAATCCTGGGACTGCTGGCATCTTTTTTTTTCGCCAAAATTGGTTTACGGCCAAAGCCACGCCGTGGATAGCGCCGAAGATGACGAAGGTCCAATTGGATCCATGCCAAAGCCCCGCAATCGTCATCGCAACCATAGTAGCAATTGCAGACGTGTAGAGTGTGACGCGTCCAAACGACCTCACAAGAGGAGTGTAGATGTAAGTGGTAATGAATGACGTAAGGGAGATATGCCAGCGCTGCCAATATTCAATAATTGAGCTAGCTCTTAGGGGGGCATCGAAGTTGCGTGGTATCTCAATGCCAAAAAACAAGGCTGAAGCGATAGCCATGTCGGAATAACCGCTAAAGTCGAAGTAGATCTGTAATGCATATGCTGTTGCGAAGGCCCACGCCTCTATTGTGGATAGGCTTGAAATGTTGCTGAAGCCATAATCGGCGGCTTTCGCAAAGGCATCGGCAAGTACGACCTTCTTGATAAGACCCAGGGAGAAGAGGTATAGGGCACGAGCAAACAAATCGGCCGAAGGTCCAGCACGTTCATTCAGAATAGGAAATTGATGGATGATGCGTTTAGACCTGCTGATAGGACCTGATATGACATACGGAAAAAATGAAACGAAAGTGGCGTGGTCAAAGAGACTGCTGGGAGGGATCAACCCTTCGTAGCAATCAACTAAATACATGATTTGCGTGATGGTAAAAAAACTAATTCCGAGAGGAAAAGCGAAGTTTGGAATGCGGAGATGATCGACGAGATAAGGAATGCTGCCAAAAAAGAAATTTAGATATTTGAAGACGCAAAGGAAACCGACATTGAGGATCAAACCAAGTTGAAGTATTCTTTTACGTCGAAGTCCAGCAGCTTGCCCGATCCATTGTGAAAGTTGCCAGTTTACCAGAATTGAGCCCAACAGATATGGCAAATAGGACGGTTTTGACCATGCGTAAAAACAAATCGATGCCAGCAAAATACATGTTTGAGGGATTTTCGGAATCGAAAAGCGTTGAGCCAGGAGATAAAAGGCGAAACTTACCGGTAAAAAGAGGAGGATGTATTGAAAAGAGCTAAAGTTCATCGGAGTGCTCCTCTAGAGTCGGTGATAAGTGCTATCAAACGAGGTAATGATCCGTTCCAAATTAGTGGAAATCGACATTACTTTACGCGCATTTTGGCATCAATAAGGTCCAAGAGATCGCCGACGTTCTTAAGCTCTTCTAGCTCGCCGAGGGCGAACTTAATTTTATATCTCGTCTCGATCGCAGTAACAAGATCGATATGTGCTAAAGAGTCCCAGCCCTCCACGTTATAGGCACTTGACTCACGAGTAATAATGAGTGTGGGCGAATCAAAGACATCGCGAAAAATTTCTTGTACTTCGGGCAAACGATCATCCATTGATTGGCTCCAGAATCCTGATGTGGCGGCTGCGGACAGAGTAGTTTGTGATACTAAGTGACCAAACGGAAGCGCCAGTGGTTTGGTCACTTGACACCATTGAAAAGCCGAGTTTTTGATAATGATCCTTAACCATGCCGTTTTTTGCGGTGGGCAAATAGTATCCAAAGATTATCTCGACACCGCGATTTCTGGCGCGCTCCACTAGACCATCTAGCATGCCGATTTCCATTTCGCGTTTGAGGACACGGCAACTCATGAGCCAAAGATCCAGATGAAGCTCTCGCCCTCTAATCGTTCCGAGAACTACCGAGATCAAACCATTGTCGCCGAAGCGATCGATGAGTTTTCCGTAGATTCCAATGTGCTTGCCACTGCTGATTGTGGCTTCGACTTCCGCTAGCGTGTAGCGTCGTGTGGTTAAGTTAAATTGGTTCGATTTGTTCGTAAGCTGCGCAATACGTTCCATGTACGTGGAGTTGAATACGTCTATCTCTGCACACATCTCAAGCGAGTCAAGATATTCCCCGTAGTCAGCAAACTTACTCATAAGCGTTGAGCGCTGCATATTTTCTTGATACAGTTTTGCCCTAGTGAGATCTTCTTTTCCGAGCGATAGCTGTTCAAAATAACGGTGCGATTCGATAATAGTGGCATATCGAGTCACATCATTTCCGACGTTCGGGACTGCTATGCCTGGGATCTGGGCCTCAACGATAGCGCGTTCGGCAGGGTTATCGTCAACAAATACAAAACTATCCACACCAAGCTGAAGCTCCTCAGCTATGCTGAAAATGTTTTCGTGCTTCGGCTCCCAGTTCGCTTTGAATGCGGAGAAGTGCTCCAACTTGAGAACAGAGTCTGGATGCACGAATCCTTGCTTAGCAACCTCCTCATTGTTCTTGGAACATACCGCGAGTAAGATGCCGCGCTCACGCAAGGACAAGCAGTATTCCTGGAAGGCCGTGTAGGCCTCCGCGATCGGAGTCTCGCGTCCGAGTACGATCTTGTCGGGGCCATCGTCTCCAATGATACCGCCCCATAGGGTGTTATCTAAATCTAAAACAAGCACCTTGCGAGTACGCCCGTATGTGGCACGGATGAGTGCCGCGAGAGACGTCGCAATTGCAAAGCTGCCCTCGATCGTATTGGCTATTTTGTACCGATACCATCGTTCCGGATCGGACCAGCGATCAAGTCCAATGCGAGCAGAAATGCTGCACAGATCTTGTAACGCAAGCGTTGGATTGGCACGTGCTTCCAAAACAAAACGATGGTTCATCTCGTTAATGAAGCGTGTCGTTCCTCCGGCACTTGCAGCATCGAGATTTCCCAGAATTGCGTTCCCAGGCAGCTCGAAGTTGTTCTGTACAATCTGACAACCGACTATATTAGTGAGTGAGTCCCAAACGGCCTGGTAACGGACAATCTCACTTTCGACTAGCTCAGAGAAATACTTTTCGGAACAGCTAACAGGCGGAAGTTTACGGATGTTTAAAGCACAAGTGTGAACGTAAACTAAATCTGGCTTAAAAGCTACGATAGTTTCCGGCTCTAACACCGCATCCTCATAGAATCTTCCATACTCTCCTTGATAAAAGATTGGTCGGAACCCGTTTTGCAACAATAAGATCTCCAACAGATCCGCGAGCTCATTCGTAGTGGTTCCACTCAAAATGGCGATTCGTATCTCTTTAAGATCTGTGCAGGCGAGCAACTGCCGACGTAATTTCTTACGTTGAAAAATGATGCTCTCCAGTGCAAAATTGCAAAGGGCAGTTGGCTGCATGTTTCACCTATTAAAGTGTCTAAAAGCTACCACAGCACCAAATAGCTTCAACCCGTAAAGAAGCGATAATAAGAATAATTCCACATACGGATGGCAACGTATCGAAAGTAACCAATCTGGATGTATAGGGTACCCAGGCTTACTGCAGATCTAAACCCGTGCCTCTCTCTATGGAAGCGCAAAACGCGTTTCACCGAGAACTTAGCTCTGTCTAAGCGATCTGCCCTTGACTGGAAAGACCGTCATAGATCCCGCCAAGAGCAGATCGTCAACGTTGCTGACAGGGGAAGATCAGTCGGCGTAGGAAGGTCTCGGAAGAGAAAAGCCAGATCCCGCTTATTGTTAAAATTTCGATGAGGCTTTCAGATTTGAGACATCACCTGCCAATCCAAAACGTTCGGTAGAGTACCTTCTAGTATCCAGAGCGCAAAGGACAGCTGAAGCAGATTCACGCCCATCCTGGCAGGCTTGGATACGTCTGATACCTGTCCAAGCTCATATGTAAACTGCAACTTACTCAGCCTGGGTTAGTTATATGATTCTATGAGCCTTTTGCGCATGCAATCTCCTAAGCAGATTGGCCACGGCAATCCTTGGTGGACGCATGTGGAAAGCTAAAGCTCCTGTTTGAATGTGTTTGGGTCGAGTACAAACAAAATTTGTTTGGTGGAGTGTCGCAATAGCAGTTAGGCGAAGATAAAGCGAATCTACTAATGGCTACCGATCGTGCAGTCCGTTTTCAGATCGAAACAAAGTTGGCTCAGCGTGTACCTGCTGTCCTGACATTTAAGATCAAGCATGCCCCAGGGCTTTCGCCAGCGGTATGACTACAGTAGATGAGATCGTAGGCGGCGGAATTCCGCGTGGCTGCATCACCGAGGTCGGCGAAGCAGCTCGCCCAGGAAAACTTCCTTTGCTCTATCGGCTCTCGCTTCTATTACGCGACTCGGCAACTCCTGTGCGTGGGTGGATGGAATGATGCACTCTCCCCGGAAAGCCGCCGCAACGGCGGGCTATGGAGCTGAGGCGTTTGCTCTGGCTCCGTGTGTTTGCCGATCGTGGAAAGAAAGTGGCAGATAAGGTATTGCTTCACCACAGTTATTTACCGATGAATCTACCCGGGTCAATAGACGGTGGGCCTTGATTGGAAAAGACACCACCTCGTCTTAGGTCTGATTTCCAACGCAGCCCAAAAGGCAAACACAGGAGCAAGACAAAAACAGAAAATAAAGTCAGGTATTTGGCGCATTCATTCTCCATTGATGCAGCGCTCATCGTAAGAGCGACTTCATCGCGCTTAGATTTAGAAGACGTGCCGTGAATTTCGCTGTGCATCGGCGACCGTTCTCCTGCGAACGAAGGAACGGCTTCGCCGGGCATAAAATAATCGCGGTTACGATTTTGGACCTTGCATTAAAGCAAAGTGGCCGCCTTGGTCGTTTGTGGCCTGCAAAATGCGTGAGCCTCCGGGTACGTCCATGGGAGGCGGAATACTTTACCGCCGGCGTCAATCACACGTTTCTGCGCGGCCTCGATGTCGTCGACGGTGAAGTAGAACTGCCAATGCGGCGGAATACCTTCGGGCATGCCGGGACCTTTACGATTCATCATTCCGCCGGTATAGAGGGGCTTGTCGGTCCGGAAGGTTTGATAGGTACCCATGGCGCCCATGTCGTGCGCAAAGTCCTTCTGCCAGCCGTAATGCCTGAAGTAATAATCGAAGGCTTTTGATGCGTCATCGGTGAGCAGTTCGTGTCAGCCCACGTTGCCCGCTGCCATTTGATCGAGACGTGGTGGAGCATCTTGCTTTCCGGGTTCGAAGAGCAGGTGTTTCACCTTTTGCGGGTCCAGCACGACGGCGAAACGGCCGACACTAGGGATATCCTGGGCGGGTTTTACGATAGTTCCGCCATCGACTGTTACAGTCTTCAGTTCTTCATCGAGTTTTGCGGTGTGAATATGGCCCATCCACTCAGGTGGTAGCTCAGGCGCACCGGCGCCAGCCCAGGTCATCATGCCGCCGACGTCTTTGCCGCCTTTGCCAAAGAAGCTGAAGTAGTTCGCCCGATGCAGGTATTTCTATCAAGCCTCCAGCAGATCCACGATCGGTTTCAACTTGACGAAGGCTGGGATTGTCGTGGCTCGAAACGAGTGAAGCAAAAACGCTCAACGCGATGGTGAGCAGGTGGTCAAGCAGCTTAGCTTTCAGCAAGTCAGGTGTAATTGAGCGAGCAAACACACCTCTGACATGTGGGGTTTTGGGCGATGTCTAATGTACGCCTGAATTGCTGCGCCTCTTCAGAATTGATGGCGTCTTCTAATGAGCCCCTCTCAACTGTGCCAATCTTACGATGAAAAAAGCAAGGCCTAATAGACCCGTCGACCTCCATTACCGCGGAAACCCAGGGTGCATTGCAGACAGGCGACTCTGGCGTCAGCTCGCCCAGATGCTCGCGAAATCGGCGCACGATATGTCGTAGCTTCTCGGGAGGCTCTACGATGTAGCGTTGAGCGATTTCGTCGCGGAATTGTTCGAGCAGCAATTCAATCTCGACTTCAAGGCCCGCTATTTCTGACCGTGTCAGCGCAACCTCGCTCTGCCGTTCGCCGGGCCAAATGAGGTCTCGGTTGAATGCGTGCGACGATACGTCAGTCGCCAGAAAAGAGATGGAATCAAAGCCCAGCCGCTTCGCCGCGGCTACCGTCTCCCGCAAAAAAAGAAAGTTGGCACGCTGCACGGTGCTGCGGGCTTGGATCGGCATACCGGGCCGATGGCACCGAATTGCTGCTATGCCCGCCCGAATCAGATCAAATCCTCGAGTGACCCGCCTAATGCCGTCATGGACCACTTCTGGGCCGTCAAGCGAAATGATGATTTCATCCACGGACCTTGCTACGATATTCGCTCGTTTCTCAAGCAACAGTCCGGTAGTTAGAAGAGTAACTCGGACCTCGCAGCTCTTGAGGAAGCTACATAGTGCTTCAAAGTTCGAGTGAAGCAGGGGCTCGCCGCCAGTCAGTACGACCTGCTGTACCTCCAAAGCCATAATGGAGTCACGGTGGTGCTTGAAGCTTGCAAGGTCGAGCCCCAAGCCAGGCGGCCTTTTCCAAATATCGCACATAAGACAGCGGCAGTTGCAGTTCTCATGCAGGTTCAGCAATAAAATTGGAAGCGATGTGAGCTTATGCGGCAACGTGTGAGAAAGTTGCGTCTTTGCTTCCAATTCAACTGACATGGCATCTCCTGCGACAAAGTTATGTATGGTAGTGGGTTCGTTGACATGGCTATGCCTGCATTCTGGAAACGTGGAGACCGCCGACACGAACGTTACCATCACCCAGAACATTCTCCGTTGCATCGAGTAGCGATGTGGCTGGAGCGCGCAACCAACGGACTTCCTTCTCAACCATAAGCGGGACAAGTGTTCGCCTCATCTGTACTGTGAGCCTGTCGAAGATTTCAGATGAAGCAAGGTGTACCAAGCCGCCTACAATCACCAACTCCACATCCCGCCAACTCAACTCACTTAAGATATGTGCTGGGCTTCCAACTCGCTGAGTTACAGCAATAAGGTCGGCTACGGCACCTCCGCGTAGTGAACCCTCACCACCATGCAGCCGTAAAAGCTGTGCTGCTTCCTCAGTAACCATTGAGAAGAGTCTGTCATCGTTAAGGTCGCAGGCCCACCTAGCAAAACGAATCTCATCTAGAAGATCACCGTTTGAAGTCAACGGTGAGTCGCTTCCAAGTCCAAGCCTCTTGATGGAATGTAATAGTTCACGTGTGAGAGTCTTTTCGAAGAGAAAGCTGTTTGAAGAAGGGCAAATTACCAAGGCAGAGCGGCGCTCGTTCAGGAGAGCCGCGCCTTTGGCATCCAGTGATAATCCATGTATAAGGACGGTACGCTCTTCAATCGCGCCAACTGCATCGAGTGTGTATAACTCTTTAGCTGCAACATGATCAACACCTTCGCACGCATGGATGAGAAAGGGAGCATTGGCGGGAGTACCCTCTAGGGCAGACCGGATATCTTTTGCGAATGCCAGCGAGTGGTCCCATCCGTAGTTCGTGATCACCCGAATGGGAAAGTCCCTCATCATCAGCACCGGATCGACCGGGTTGTGCTGACATACGGTGGTGACTCCGCACAGCAGGTTGCGGATGCTACCCCACCACAGGCGAACGTCTTTCGGAACTCTTTTGTGAAGCGCAATCTTTTCGGCTTCCTTGACTTGAATATCCAGCGCCCACTCAGTTGCGTTCTCGTATGGAGGAGAGCCCAACCGGGGAAAGAGCGCGAACTCAAGATGTTCGTGTGCATTCACCAGTCCCGGAAAGACGAGATATCCAGTCAGGTCAATTTGATTCACTCTGTTTTTTAATCTATTGGCTGACCGTGCAGTTTCTGTCGCAATTGAAGCGATTAGTCCGCTGTCCACGGTGATAGAGGCTGCAAGACTCTCATGTGCGCCTAAAACGCATTGCGCTCCTCGCAGATGAAGACCTTCAGACTCCCTAATTGCGGGTGAAGACACGGACATCCTGCGAAAATGAAGCAAGCAGATTGCAGGCTTTCCAGCCGCTTGCTGCCACGCTGTCTCTTTACCTGCCGCCATGAACAATTCATGTTCACTCTCGTCGAATGGCGGTTCGAGGCATACGACAATCGCGAAACCATGAGCGACGAACGTGCTGATCAGATCGATCAGAGGCCGAGTATGCACTTTGAGTCTATATGTCTGGACGGGAGTATCAAAGCCACGTTTCCAGCCAAGTGTAGCTGCGGTGCCCGGATGCATGTCCGACAGAAATAAATCTCCACCAGGACGGATCACCCGCGCTAATTCGGACGCACATAGCTCTAGGTCTTCCACATAACTCAGCACGAACGAGGCGAGTACCAGATCTTTGCTGCCGGATGCAATCGGGATAAGAGGAAGTGCGGCGTGGATTAGCTCCGCACCTGAAAGCTCTTTGCGAGCGGCTATCTCAATCATCTCGCTAGAACTATCCAGACCGTGCAATGTGGCTGGTCCGCCGTGCACGAAGCGCGACAGCCATCTTCCACTGCCGCAGCCCACATCTAAGACATCGCGGTCTTTCGTGTGCGGCAGAAGATGAGCGAAATAACGTTCCTCAAGCGCAAGCAGCGGATTCGGCTGCTCGTCATATACTTTCGCCCAAGCTGCGAAGGCATGCTCGTTTTCCGTCTTTGTTTCAAACTCAGCGGCCCTCACAGGCTTTCCCGCTTTGGCTTACGTAGCTTGATGAAGCTGTTCGCCCACTGCAACTCAACCGGATAGTTGTACACCTGCAGCGTATACCGCCATGAGCTTAAGGTTTTCAGTAGAATACGGCTCCACTTAGGCGCGCGAATATCCTGAACGGTTGGCCATCGAGATGCTACAACTAATTCGAAGTTGTCGATCAGCTCTTTCGTCGTCGATTTCAGCCAAGGGGCATTAGTGTCGATGCGAAGAGTGAAGTCCATCCACCGTTTAGTCGCCCATCCTGCCGGGCTGTCGGGAAAGGAAATCTGGTCGTCCACGTCCCCGTACATAGAGCCTTTCTGCGGAGTGGGTGTGTAGTGCTGGACGATGATCTCCGAGTCCGGATTAATTCGTTTGATCCTTCGAATAAACCTCAAAGTTTCTCGCGTGTCCCGTTCAGGATCTTTAGGGTTTCCGACGACGAACGAAAATTCAGGAATGATTCCGAACTCTCGCGTCCGCTTGGCCATGATAATGGTTTGTTCCGTGGTTATACCCTTTTGCATTTCTTCTAATGCCCAATCGGAGCCGGACTCGGCACCAAAGAAGATCATCGCGCAACCGGCACCGGCAATTGCGGCCATCGTATCGTCCGAGTATCGTGACATGATATCTACTCGTCCTTCACACCACCACCGCAGCCTTAAGGGAGTCATCAGATCGCAGAGCTTGCGTGCGTGGTCTTCGCGAAGGAAGAAGTTCATGTCGTAGAACTGCACCGAATCCGCGCCATGTTGGTCGATCAGATGCTTGAGGATTGCCACCGTACGTTCCGGCGATTCCATCTTTTCGTCGCGCCCATAGGCCGCATGAACGCCACAGAAGCTGCAGTTGAAAGGGCATCCAATACTGGCGTGATGGACTGCCGTGCGCTTGCCGAAGAAGGAGGGTCGCAGGTACTTCTCTACTGGCAGACGATGGAACGGAGACCATGGAAAGCTATCCGGACCTTTCATCGGACGCTCAGCATTGCTGCGATGCAGACCGAACGCATCTTTGTAGGCAAGCCCGCGGATTGAATCCAAGGAACGATTGCCGCGCAGCGCGTCGATCAATTCCAGCAGGGTATCCTCACCCTGCCCCCGAACGACAAAGTCTACGTACTTGGCGTTCAGTGCCGCATCCGGGTAAATCGAAGGAAAGTATCCTCCCCACACGATGTTTACATGGGGTCGCAACTTGCGGATCTCACTCGAAACTTCCATGGCTGTGACCATTTGCGGTCCAGGCATAGTGGAGACACCGAGTAACTGCACCGGGTGCGCGTCGATAAGCTTCAATAGCGCTTCGACCGGCTTCTCTTCGAGGTTGCCGTCAACGATCTCGTACTCTTCACGCCCCTCCAAAACGGCGGCAAGGGCGAGCACGGCCAAAGGCAGCCGGCAGTTGCGTGGTTTTGTAGCTCGTGGATGGAAAAGAAGAATCATGCGGGTTTCCTAGCCGTATAAATCTGGAAACGTGACGGTTCGCGGCGGCGATTCCAACTTGCAATCCACGGCCGCATCGTCCAGGGGAATCCATAGAACGGATTGTGGCGTTCCCAGCGGATACCGAATTTATGCTCCAGATCTCTAAGCCGCTCGTCTGTCAAAAACTCGAGGCTTCGAATTGAGTCCGAAGAGGTGCCAAACCGCTTAAGGAACGCTGCCTGCCGTTCCGCAATCATCAGCTCACCGCTACTCTTGTTGGAGTACCACGGCGAGTCTGCGACTACGATTGTTCCGCTGATCCTAAGGCAACGCAGCGCTTCCCGCAGGCTTGCCTCGTAACTCTCCGCATAGTGGAAAGAGGCGTTGAAGAAGACCGCATCGAACTGGGCTGAGGCAAATGGTAGGCGCGTACTTTCGGCCTGTACACGCGGAAACATCTCCTGTAGGTGTTCTTGATAATGTTTTGCGGCGCCCAGCCCATCCTGATCATTAACCAGCAGGTCTACCGCTACAGGTCGAAGCCCCATCTGCGAAAACCGATAGCTCATCCATCCGTTACCAGCACCCACATCCAGAACGCGTGCATTCACTCCCACTTCCGCCTGGATCTTCGGAAGAATCTGCTTAGCAAGATAGGAATACGTACGCGCACGGATTGTCCATTGCGCCTGATTCTTGCCTGAGAGATCCTTATACGGGAGTGCCAGATAGTAATCCGCGTTTTGACCGCCACGCCCCTCGGCGGCGCGAATCATCTCATAATCTGTAATGAACTGCGAATAGTGCGCCATGCGATCTTCGGTGAGTGCAATCCAGATCCCTTCGCGGGGAACCGCGGAGAGGTGGCATCCATCGCAGATTAGAGTTTTTTCTTCCTGCCGATTCTGCCTAATCACGAGCGAGCCACCACAACGTGGACACCTCGACATCAGATCTGCAGCGGTTCTATCGCAACTTGCATTTGGGTGTCCCATCACGCTTGTCATGGCCCCACTCTCTCCAGATGCAATAACATGTGGTCTCCCAAAGCACGCAGCCCTGGCCAGGTGCGCACGGTCTCATCGATTGCCTCGAAAAGCTTCAAAAGGCGTGGGCGAGACGTCACCCAGGAGTCGACATAGGATGGGGGCACGGTAAGACCGACAGCAGTCGTAGAGACAAGGCGAAACTCAGGCGCGAAAGCGATACGTAACTGTGCAATGCTCGGATAGTACACAGGGAACTTTAGACCATCGAGGCATGCCTCTGTCATGCCACTCCATCGACGAAACGCCTTGCGCGGGTCTCCACGTAGCAGAAAGTAGGCGATCTCCCACAAGCAGTATCGGGTAGAAAAGCACAGCAACAACGGCGCTCCTGATGTCAGTCGCTCGGATAACTGTTGTGCAACGCTAGTCAGATTGCCAACACAGTTCAGCCCAGAGAAGTTGGAGAACACGCCGTCAAAGCACAGTGTCTGAGGCAGAGTGTCGATCTCTTCCGTGCGAAGTGGGAGAAACTCTACAGTAGCGCCCGGGGCCTCTAAGGCCATTTTGTAGCGGGCTTGTTCGATCATGCCCAGCGAGGCATCGCATGCAGTCACCGTCATGCCTGCCTCGGCGAGAAACAAAGCATCCTGTCCAGTCCCACAGTTCAGTTCAAGGATGTGGCTGCCTCTTGTGAATGCTTTTAGCGCGCGTCCCCAGACTACCTTCCTTTGTGACCTGCCGATCACCGAAAATGTGAAGAGCGAATCATAAGTAGTCGCCAGACGGTCAAATGCCAGTCCGGCTGTGGAGGTTTCGAAAGTATTCATTACCGCTCCACCTCGGCGTAGGTCGCTTGTAGAGCAGCACGTTCGCTTGCAATAGCCTGCCGCAGCAAGGCTGCCTGTCCCGGATCGATCGCCTGGTCGATGCCTCTTGAGTTGTCCAATATACGGGCTAGAGCGACCTCATCTCGCAGCACTCTGTCCGCATGCGTATAAAAAGCACGCGAGTGCCTCCCTTTGATTTCAAGTTCGCGGTCTGAGGTTTTTCCCCAGGGAGAAATCTGAATGATCCGAGAAGCGATGCGGTTATAGTATGGCGTTCCCTTTATTGGATACGAGACGGTTGTAAAGAAGATGTCTGGCTTCGAGGTGCTGACGTGCTTAATTGTTGCCTCGATATCTTCCATTTCTTCTCCCTCGTAGCCCCACATAAGGAACATGCCGCTTTGGATACCGCGCTCGCGACACATCTTCACGGCCTTATGCACCTGCTCAATCTTGACGCCGCGATCCATCGCGTCAAGGATGCGCTGCGATCCGCTCTCCGATCCTATCCATATGCGAAAGCAGCCCAGTTCTGCCAGAAGGTCTATCATCTCGGGACTCAACCGGTCCGCACGCGAGATGCACTCAAAAGGAATACGGATTCCACGTTGTTTCATCTCTGCAGCATAGGTGCGCAACCATGCGTGATTGATGGTGAACACATCATCGGAGACCCAGACCATGTCCGGGCTGTACTGTTCGAGCAGCCATGCCACCTCGTCGACAACCTTGATAGGATCACGCCGCCGATGGGACTGCCCAAAGACTTGGTGGCTACACCAATTGCAACGAAACGGACATCCACGAGCCGTGATGAAGTTTATCGATCCCGTGCCGTGATGAGTCCGCCAGGTCTCAACATATCGACGGATATCGATTGCGCTACGTGCCGGCCAGGGCTGCAAATCGAGATTCTGAATCTGTCCACGTGGGGCGTTTTGGCAAAGGTTCCCATAGGTGTCTAGATACGATAAGCCGGCAATTTTGGAGAAGTCCTTTTCTCGGCATCGAATCGCAAGGAGCAAATCCTCCATTGTTAGCTCACCTTCACCGGCAACCACAAAGTCGGCTCCAGCCTGGAGATATTCCAGCGAATAAGCGCCCGGTTCAGGCCCGCCCACCACGGTCATCCAACCCGCTTCTCGAGCCACAGAAAGAGTTTCAACAACGTTACTTCGCGTCATTAGGTTTGCGTACACGCCAAGCACCGAAGGCTTCTCTGTACGCAGGTGGTTGAATAGTTGCTCACGACTTGAAAAAGTCGTGTCGAATACATCGACATCGAAACCCCGGTTACGCAGGTGTGAGCAGAGATACAGAATTCCCAGGGGGGCATAAGGCTTCATGATCTGCCGTTCCTTTGGGTCTTCGAATAGAAAGTATCCGTGAGTGAGTAGAAGGTCGAGCATCTATGCCCCCGTCGCTCCAGTGAGCTGATGAATGGGAACCAGATTCACCCGAGTCTTCCCACTTGCGTTCGTCGCGGTAAGTTCGATTGCATCTGGATTTCTACTAATCGGCTCCAGAAGAGATACCTCATTCCACAGGCGTTCGACGGAAGCAAAGCCTACCTCGAAGCGCTGCCTATCGAGAGTCCAGGTGTCGACTTCTGCGTGCAGAGCATCGCGGACAGCGCGATAAAATCCGCTCGTATACTCTGCTTGAAACATGATGCACAAGTCATCGCTATCGGCCCAGTTGCGCTTAGACCCAAGTTGTGTCTGGACGCGCTCATAGAAAACGGTGCCGGGAAGAGGGTATGAGAATGAGATCCCAATGTCATCCGGCCGTGTATTGCGGACGAAAGCGATAGTCTCTTGCAGATCGGACCAACATTCTCTTGGATAGCCAAATTGCAGGAAGTAACCTGCGCGAATCCCGAATTCCTTCAACCTTTGTCGTGCCTCTCGGACCGAAGATATATTCAGGCCTTTGTCCATTGCGTCCAGAATCTTCTGCGAACCGGATTCAACACCCATCCATACTTCCGCGCAACCGGCTGACCTCAACGCTGCTACCGTTTCCTCAGTCATCAGATCTGCGCGAGACTGAATCTTAAATGGCAGCGCGGCCCCTCTTCGAGAGACTTCTGAAACAAACTCCTGGACCCAATGACGATTCAACGCGAACACGTCATCACTGAACCAGATGTGCTCAGCTCCCGCTTCATGTTTGAGTTGCCTCATCTCTTCCGCAACAGAAGATGCAGCACGCAGCTGAAATTTGTTGCCTGAAATCGGTTTCGCGCACCAATTGCACTGATATGGACATCCGCGGCTCGAGACCATGTTAACCGAGAAGAATCCATGTGCCTTATTCCATGCATGACGGTACGAATTGAAGTCTGTCAAATCGGTAGGCGGCTGATGCAAAGCGGTCCAATCAGGATTTCTCGAGAGCGATCGATCACCATAGGTCGCTTCACCGCTGTCTCCAATGCGTACGAGTCCGTCAATCTCGGCGGGTTTTCTTCCCTTAATTAAGTATGTGCAAAGGGCTACGAGAGCCTGTTCCGCCTCGCCACGCAATACGTAGTCGATTCCATGACTCAAGAAGAGTTCGGGGTGGTCAGTGGCATCTGACCCATGCGCGATCACCGGAACTTCTTTTTCTTTTGCGGCGTCGGTTAGGTGCCAGGCCACTTCTCGCATTCGTGTGAGACACATCTTCGTCAGAAAATTGAAGTCGTCTTCGTAAATCACCACAATCTTTGGGTCGTGGTAAGCCAAAGACTTTCTGAACTCCGTCTCGGGATCCGACAGCATGGTATCGAACAGGGCGACAGAAAAACCTGCATCGCGAAGAGCTGCCGCTGCGTACAGGGTGCCGAGCGGACGGTAAGGCTGCATCTTTCGCACTTGCTTCTGATCGTAGGCAAGGTGATACGAATGTGTGAGGAGAATGTCTACCAAGAATCACCTCTGCGCATCAAGTTCGCGTGCAGGCAAGCCTCACCGAACCTGGACCTGACGAAGCAGCGCCGGCCTAGCACGCGGCCTCCGCTGGCGTATTCGCAAGCCGTTTAGCATCTACGGCAGGTTTCATTGAGGTGTATTGCTTTAGCTTGTTGTTGAGCCAGAGCTCTACTGGCATCCGATATATATCGTGATCCAATCGCCAACGTGCGGGGAGCGAAATGCACTTTTGCATCAGGCGGGTGATCTTACCGCGCTTATCGGCTCCGATTGGTATGCGGTCGAATGCAACGCGCAGATAATCCCGGGTCACCTGAAGTCTGTCGTGCTCCCTTCCATTAAGCCAGGGAAGCCTGGTGTACCGCGGGAAGTAATCTGCCCACGCCTCAAGTGAAGTCGGCAACTCGATGCCAAGCTCCGTGGCCTTTGAAAAGATCGGTGAGCCGGGGTAGGGGGTGAAGATGTTTGTCCAGAATTCGGCGCCCGGAAACCTTCGGCAGACGTTCATCATAAAATCAATAGTTTCGCGGCGTTCGTTCCTGCCTTCACCCGGAAATGCGAAAATGATATTGAAAGACGGTCGTATTCCGGCTTCCAGACAGCGTGCCGCGCTTTCGTAGATAGAATCAAAGTCTTGCCAATCCTTATTCATAGCCTTCAGCACTGTAGGTGAGCCAGAATCCACACCCTGGCAGATCTGCTGCAAGCCCGCTCGACGCAGCATGCGCAGATCCTCTGGTGTAAGCCGTGCGACCACATTGCTGGTTGCTTGAATACTCCACTGGAAATGAGAGTCTTCGCTCACCAAACCGTCTGCGATTCCTCGGGCTCGGTCCATGTCAACGAGGAAGTTGTCGTCAACCACCCAGATCATATCGAGTGCATACCTGCGGCTCAGATCCACCGTCTCTTCCACAAACTGTTCCGGAGATAGAGCGTTCCACTTGCGTCCGTAGACGCCGGCGTTGGTGCAATAAGCGCAGTTGAATGGGCAGGCGAGGCTGGACGTGTACATTGCCCAACGCCGCCCGCACTTGCGCTCATAAGCATCGAAATCCGCGATGTGGTATGCCTTGGGTGGCATCTCGGCTAGCGGACGGAGCGGACGCTCTGACGTCATGATTAGCCTGCCGTCACGTTTGAATCCGATCCCTGGAACGAAGTCCGGAGCGGACCCTGATTGCAGGTGCTGCACCAACTCCAGAAAGCTCTCTTCTCCTTGTCCTCGCACAATGTAGTCGAGGTAGGGCGCCTCAAGCGTCTGCTTTGGAAGCAATGAAGGATGCCACCCTCCTAACACGATCGGGAAGTCCGGGTTCCATGCCTTCACGGCCTTCGCGATCTCAACGGTTTCGCGGATCATCGGACCAGTCACCAGGGATACGCCCAGACATAGTGCATCCTTGACCTCCTTCAGGACGCGATTCTTGAAGTCGGGTGTGATCGTCGAATCGATCAGTACGATTTCGAAACCAGCGCGGATCAGCGGGGTCGCTACCGCCAAAATGCCAAGCGGTGCCGTCGCCTCAGAACTGGCAAACGATGGAAAGAAGAAGACGATCTTTCGAGATGTTCGCACGCTATACCCGCCGTTTCTATGGAGAGCATAGCGAGCCGGTGCAGCGGAGCTTGTCACCAGGTTGTCAACGGTCTGTCATCTTGTTATCGGGCAAGAAGGCCGCCTGTCAGACACGGCAATCTACGAACCGCCAAGATGCACAGGAATTATCGTCGATAACGCGATACGAAAGGTGCAGTTGCGCGATCAGATGCGCCATCCGGGGATAACAACAACCGAATGACCGCAAAATGACGGCCGAGTGACAATCACAGAGCGGCTATTCAGCAAGATGAGATGTGACCGCACTGCCGCACAATCGTATTCTGCACTGGCTAGAGGGTGGCCTCCTCCTCATCTTGTTGCTCTATCTGGGAGCACACACCCTGCCACGTGCATGGGGCAAACTGAATACCGATTTCCCAAACTATTACATGTCTGCGAGACTGGCGCGCGAGGGGTACGATACCAGCCGGATATATGAATGGGTCTGGCTACAGCGGGAGAAGGACCATCGTGCTTTAGATATTCGTGTGATTGGAATGTTGCCCATCACGCCGATATCTACCTTGCCTATGTGGCCACTGACGCAGTTCTCACCGCTTACCGCAAAACGTTTGTGGCTGTTGCTGAATCTTGGATTATTAGTCCCGCTTTGCTGGCTGTTGCGCTCTCTAACCGGCTTGTCCTATCAGCGGATCGCACTTATCTTCGCGCTAAGCTTTCCTTTGCATCGAAATTTGCTATATGGCCAGTTCTATTTAGTGTTGTTGTTGCTGATTGTGGCTGCCTGCTGGGCATATCTACACAAGAAAGATACGCTTGCCGGTGCCCTGATCGCTGTCGCGGCAGCCTGCAAAGTATTTCCGATATTTTTCTTTGTCTTTTTCGTGCAGCGCAAGGCATGGCGCACCCTCACTGCGGGTGTGCTTACCGGGGTAGCGACTCTCGCGGCATCTGTCTCGATCTTCGGCTGGAACGTACATCGCACCTATCTCCAGGAAATTCTTCCATGGACTCTGCATGGGGAAGGTCTGCCACCGTATGTAACAGCCAGTGGCTCTATCTCGAGCGTTCTGCATTACCTCTTACTCGATGAACCACAGTGGAATCCGCATCCTTGGCACTACTCTCCATTTTGGTATGCCATTCTGCAACCAACTCTGCAAATGGTATTGTTGGCGCCAGCGATTCTGCTCATGCGGGGGAAGGGTCGAGACCCTCACCGGACACAGCTGGAGTGGTCGGCGCTGCTGTTGGCTTCCCTAGCCATCTCCACCATACCGGCTTCATATAATTTCGTTCTCCTCGCCTTTCCCGTATGCGTGTTGACAGCGATGCTGCTGAAACGCAAGAGGTATGGATGGCTTCTGGCTTTAGCCATCGTCTACTTGGGTATCGGGCTGCCCCTGCCGGCCCCAGGCAGCGTGATGGGCCCAGCAGTTCTGCTGTATATCCCGCGTTTGCCATTGATGCTTGCGCTGCTACTGGGAACTTATATGTTGTTGCGTTCTGAACGGTGGGCCCCGAGCTCGTCGTGGAGCTGGACGCAATACTCGTGGGTCGCGGCAATGACCGCCGCAGTTATGTTCAGCGTGCATTACACCCTCGAACGGGAGCGGGCCGTCCGTCAAGAGTACGCTTACCGGCTACCGCTCCAGACTCAAGCTCTGCTTTCTGCCAGCCCAGAATCCACCAGAAACAAAGTCAGATATCTGGCATTCACGGCGACGGGATATCACCTGGAGGGCACGACTGACGCGATAAGGAACGGCATTACTTTAGGAGATGACCTATCGTTTACCGCCGGTGCGAAAGGTCTGTGGATCGAGGAGGCTCTGAACCCGGAGTCACGAATCTTCGAAGGAGGAGGTTCTTCACACGTGATAGTGGAGAACGCACGTGAGCCGATGCTTTCCGCCGATCAAGCGAGCTTGGCTTTTGTTCGCGACTACCATGGTCACGGCAGTTTACTCGTCCGAAGAAACTTCCAGTCCCAGATGGCATCAGATGTGGTACTTACGCCTCCATCGCTCAACTTATATGAGGCATCTTTCCTCTCTGAGCACGTGTATGCTTTTTCTGCGGTAGAGGGAAATCACCCATCTGGGATTTATTTAAGCGACGCGTTACACAATAACACACCGCTGAGTTTGGGGCAGTCGCGGTATCCAGCGCTTTCTCCCGACGGACGCTGGATGGCATACAGCCATTTCGATCGCGGCGCTTGGAACCTATGGATCCGAAATCAACAAACCGGCGAACCGAGACGCATTGCGGATGTTCCTTGTAATCAAATTGAGCCAAGTTGGGAGGCCGACTCGAAAACTCTGCTTTACGGCACCGACTGCGGTCGCAGCTTATGGTTTACCGCAATAGCACGTAGGCGAGTCGTTCCATGAAGACGTCCACTCGTGGATCAGCACCTTCAATAGCAAAGGAGATCCGGTTGTCACTAATAGAGCTAAAACAGATCGCCCAAGTGAAGTTCCCAACCCGGTGGACCGACTTCCATCTGCTAGCTTTCGAGGGAACGTACACGAGTCCATACAACAAGGAGAAGTGTGTGCAAACAGCGCTTGCCCTCATCGCGGGTAACCTCTACCGCGATGCTCCTGTGGTCCGTATCCATTCTCAATGCGCCACAGGGGATGTCTTCCATTCTCTCCGGTGTGACTGCCACGACCAGCTTCATCTTGCATTGCGCACGATCGCGGAGCTAGGGACAGGGATACTACTGTACGAGCACCAGGAAGGGCGGGGAATAGGCCTCATGGAGAAGTTGAAAGCCTATGAGCTACAGGATCAGGGTTTCGACACGATTGAAGCAAATCTCCGTCTAGGTCACGCAATCGATCATCGTGACTATCAGCTACCGGTAGACATTCTCTGTTCGCTGAACATTCGGAGGGTCCGTCTAATGACCAACAACCCAGAAAAGATCCGGGCGGTTACATTATCAGGAATCCATATTGTAGAACGTCTAAATGCCGAAGTTCCGATCGATCCTCGCTGTGCAGACTACGTTGCCACGAAACGAGAAAAGCTCGGTCATCTCTCGACCCAGCCTACTGCGAGCGTAATAAACTGATCTTCCGCATAACTCCGTGTCGGTGAGGAATATTCACGGCCACTATTCGTGCACAGACATATCGGAAGCATGCGGCCAAGCCTTGCGTCTTTGTCATGTTTGATTGACTCGTTATTTTGCGGGATGACGTTCTCGCTTATGAAATGTATCCGCTGCAAGGGAGCGCGTCAGCTCTCTGTCTCGCTGTTCAAAGTTCTTGAGTCTCCAAGATTGGTAAAAACCGTGGATTGAGCAAAAAGCCAATTCATTAGTGTATGTTTCTTCCTCTAGGATCTGCCCGATGAAGAAGCGGTGGCTGCCAACAGCGATGGAGTTCAAAATATTAAGCTCCTTCACTCTCTGCGCGAACTCTGGAATGGGAATGCTGAGTGCCTTAGAGATCTTGGTTGCGAAGGGAAGTTCATTCCAATCGACGGATTCCTTTTTGTGCTGATTTGCCAGACGATATGCCAAATAACCTTTTTGCTCCGGCAGGCTGCTGAGAGCCACACAGCCAGCCCGCTGGACAACCGTACCGGCAACTCGTTCTGTTCTTAGCGCAAAGCCGAAGTACCCGTTGCCGAGATATCCGCAGAGATTCATGGGGAAGAGGTTGCCTTCTTCGTGATTGCCAACACTAACCAACATGATAGGGTGAGGCCGGATGAACGTGACCATAGATGCACGTCTCTCGAGGAATGACATCGTAATGCCTTGCGTGTTGTCTCTCCTCCATTGCCGGTATGCGTGAAGAATGTAATGGAGTCCGAGCTGCGCATTCGGCAAACAGAAATTCTTTGAACTCCTCGGTTCGAAGAACACGAACTCCGTGCGTACCCCAGTCAAAGTCTGCCTGTAGTCAAGACCGATCTCACCCAGGACGCACCCTTGGCCGTTTCGTTCCGAGAACACCAAAGTCAAATCAGAGAGCTCTCCGCGGTTTGGGCTGGTGCCCTCATCGAAGCCAATGCAGATCGTCAACGGTTCAGCACATGCCGTCGAAAGGTGTTCCGTCACGTCACGATTCACACCTGCGCCGCGCAGAAAGACACTGATCTCGGTCTGCGGCTCCGGCAGCCCGAGAGTGAATTCCTGGGGCAGTAAGGTTTTTCCTAAGACAATTCTCTTGATCCCTGCGCGGACTCTGGTATCGATCGACATACAGAAGATTCTCCTTGAGTGGTTCTTTGGAATGGAGGGGATGTCGAACCTGAAACGAGCAAATCTCTTGTTGGACTCCGGACGGCGACCATTTATCTCATCATCCGGCAGACGCTCATTCTTTCTAGGCTTTTAGCACAACGGGTCTAGGACAGTGTGTTGTCAGCTGTCGCCAATGGAAAGCAATATCTGGAATCAGAATGGCTAGAAATGTGATTATGATGATCTCGATTGCGAAACCTGCCTCGCTATGCCGGTTCCACGCTGGAATGGGTTGAAGCACACGAGTACCCAAAAATGTAAGTGTCACAGCATAAGAACGGACCATCCATTCGCGGTGTTGCTGAATGTGGCCATTACGAGCCGTGAGAAATGCCGCAAGTGTAGTAATCATCCATGTGTAGGCTTGAATAGAAGTGGCCACAACAAAATGGATAGCTCTGGGGTCATGCCGGTGCTTTGACAACGCGATCGCGAGGGGAGCGGCTACAAATACAGCAGTTACATAAATCCTTCCGAGTGCCCGGTGAAATTGCGGATGATGTCTGCGCAATCGGCTCGAAAACTGAATCGGTCCGATAAGAAGTGCGAGGACGCCACCCATGATGTGCGGGACTATGAGAAAAAGAATGGAACCCAGGTACGCCCGTTCCGCAGCTTGACGGAGAAGCGGTACTTCGCTGTAGAGCGTAACTGAGAGTGTCATCGCGCCGATTAGCATCCAAAGCGCAACCTTCATAAAACGCGGCTGAGAAGGAAGGGGGACCTGTTTTTCTGTCGCTGCTTTACCAAATTGCGCGATCCCTCCGGATGGGTCTCGGGGAGCACCCACGGGCGACGACCCTATGCCCTCGTGTGGTCCTCTCAGCATCGCGTGATTCTCTCGATTACCGTTACGCACCCTGCGCTCCTTCTCTTGCAGCAAGCACCTGCACATTGACGGCGGAATGGTCAACCGCGGGCTTACGACTGAAAGTCTGCTCGACCAAGGCAGAGTGGGCGAGGGCCGCTGCACCGCCCACACCAGCACCGGAAATCTTATGACTGTGCCATCCCGACGTACGTCTATCCGTCAGCGTTAAAGCATTTGCTCCTTCTCCAAGCTGCTTTCCGATCAATTCGCTGGACGCCTGATTGGTGACATACAGCACCGACTGCCTGGTGATTGCCGCAATCCTTTGCAGGCACTCAGTCATCGCACCTGCCGATAAAGTTAAAACTCCATTGGAGCTAAAAGTAATGTCGATAGATGCATTCTGCATAGCCGCCAGCGCAGATATAGGCAACAGTGCAATGTCAACCTCTGAGAGAGTGTTTTGGGTCAGAGGTTTCTCGCCATACAGTAAAAAAGTTAAATGGGGAAATGCCTTCATCAGATGATATGAGCTCAGAGCAATTCGCTCCGGAATGTCAAAATTAAAATAGGTTAGAGGTCGTTGATCACGGAGAAGATAGTAGGCGATAGCGCCGAAGCCGCCGCCGATTTCCGCAACGGTCGAATGGGGTATGCAGAAGCGATCGACTAAATCTGCTACCCGCTTCGCGCAATAGTGTGAGTACTCCGCTCCTACGGCGATATGCGTCCCGTCGATCACAACGCCAAACGGATTTCCGATTCCCGATCCGGCGAGGTCCTTCAGAGAGAAGCGGTCACCCGTAAGATATTTCCAATAGTCGAGGCGATATAAAACGTGGCTTAGATAAAAATGACGGTAAATGTCTCTGATTTGCGGTCCAAAGTACGCATTCGACATCCCTTGAGGAGCAGCCAGCAAGCCGGCGGAGCAAGGATCGCGGTAGAAGTTTCGGTACATCTTTCCTAAAGCAACAGTGTCATGCTCAATGAGCATCCGGATCGATGGGCTCAAACTTCCTTGTCGCAGCCTTCGCACTGACTCCGACGCCAAATAGGCGCCAAGCATGGAATGCGGCTCGCTTTCGGCTTTATTGTAGGCTGCACAGATGCGTTCAAGAAGAGGTGTATCGTCAGACGCTTCATCGGTACGATTGGCAAAGCCAGCCGTGACCTGTTGCAGATCATAGTGAGAGTCTTTTTTAAAATGTCTTCGGCCATGGTTGCCAAACCTCCACATGTGAACATGAGCGGCAAACCACGACTTCGCCTTCCTAACGCTGCTAAGCGGATGACTTATATAAGTCAAACTCACGGGATCATATCCTCTGAATTCCTGGACAAATCTTGGGCACATTCAACATTCAGCTCTCGCCATCTTGCTATAGCTACTTGGACTCGTGGTGCAACATACACCTCAACCGTCAAACTGGAGTTGGGCATAGGTCTCCTTCGCCTGTTGCCAGAAACAGGTTGCTTTCAAGTCCGTATTGTTTCGTGTAGAAGTCATAGTAATGCTGCTGGAGGGTATACAGAGATTCATGCGTTCCGCGTTCGACGATCTTCCCGTGATCAAGCACAAGAATCTGGTCTGCGCGCCGGATTGTGGAAAGCCGATGAGCGATAACAAAAGTTGTTCTGCCCCTCATTAAAGAACTCAGTCCTGCTTGGATCATCGCTTCCGATTCTGAGTCCAGCGAACTTGTTGCCTCATCGAGGATGAGAATGCGCGGATTCGCTAAAATGGCGCGAGCGATGGATATTCGTTGACGCTGTCCCCCCGAAAGCCGGATTCCCCTTTCGCCTACGACTGTCTCATACTGATCCGGAAGTCGCTCAGCGAATTCATCCACCCGGGCGATACGGCAAGCCTCGAGCCACTGTTCTCTATGTGCGCCAGGACGGCTGAATAGAACGTTTTCACGGATGCTTCCATCGAACAAAAATGTATCCTGCAGCACCACGCCCAATTGTTGGCGATAGCTGTCGAGCTGCACGGTTGACAAGTCGACGCCATCGATAAAGATTTCACCGTTAACTGGAATATAAAATCCGCAAATTAGCGAGATGATTGTAGATTTACCAGCACCGGAAGCGCCGACCAACGCGGTCACTGTACCTGGATCGGCCTCGAACTGAACTCCATGCAATACAGCCTTCCCGGTTGTGTAAGTGAATGAGACATCCCTGAAGACGACGCTACCTTGGATTGGGCCAATCATTTGGGTACGGCATATCTCACTGTCCTCCTTAGGTTCTCTAAGGAGGACCGCGGTACGGTGAAGCTTGGCGATGGACTCTGTAAGTTGACTTCCGACACTAACGAGGAGGGCAATGGGAGCCACCATAAAAGCCAGCAGCATGATGAACTCCACATAACTGCCGATGTCTAAACGGTGTCCCTTCACCTCTAGTGCCCCGAGATACATGATCAGGCCGCCAACTATGCCGAACAGGATAGTAGACGCCAGTGACATCCATGATTGTGCACTGATGGAGCGCACATGGTTCTTAAGTATGCGCTCAGCGCCATTGGCGAACACATTAGCCTCGCTAGCTTCGGCACGGTAGCCCTTTACTACACGCACAGCTGCAAGCGATTCGGTTAAGCGCCCAGCTACCTCAGCAGTCAGCTTGGAGCGTTCATGAAAAATCGGACGCGTAATGCCAAGTGCAGTCTTAAGAAAGAATCCAAAACCGAACAGAACGCAGAAAGTCAACATTGTCATCAAGGTGCTGATGCGTAAAAGAAGGACTAGAGCGATGATCGCTGTCAGAATACCTCCTGCCAAATCCACGAGGCCGGCGCCTACCAGGTCACGTACACCCTCCGCATCGTTCATAATGCGGGCGGTGAGATCTCCCGCGCGACTGCCATCGTAAAACGAGATGGGGAGGCGACCAATATGTTTCTGAACTTGTTTCCGAAGGTCCGCGATCAAACGTTGACCAGTAATGGAAAGCTTTTGAGAAAGAAAAAAAGTAGTAACACCCTGAATGCATGTCGCCCCAGCGACGGCACCCACGATAAGCGCTAATTTATCGAAACGATGTCCGTACATTACATCGTTGACTAAGTAACGGAAAGCGACGGGAACTGCAAGGCTACATATGCGGTTAACGATCATCAACGTAAAACAACCAAAGATGAGCCAGCGAAATGGCTTGACGAGCATCCAGACCTCGGGGATTGCCGTGACAAGCTTTGGCTTCCATCCGCAGCCCGATGCATATACATTGCCTCTGTCGCTGGATCTTCCGGAAGAGGAATTCATAAGCCCTCGTGTACCGGATTCTGCGGCAGCGGAAGCTGGCTCGATAGAGAGCCCTGATCAACTTCTGACATGGTATCGAGTGGCATCTGAAGCTTGATCTGGCTCAGGATTCTGCCGTAACGCACTCGCATCCGCTCAGAATCGACGGTATTGACAAGCGTCGTCAGTTCGTCAATTGATGGCTTGAATCTCAGGGGCAAGTGCTTCCAGAAATACTTAAGATCCTTCGACACCCAATAGGCATAGGTGCTTTCCCATGAGCGATCGTTCGAGCCGGGGAATACGAAGTTCGCAGGATTTAAAATGTGCGAGTAATCCTGAAACCTGCAATCCATAGAAATTCGGAGTTGACTGGATGTGTTTGGAGAGGCGGAGTGAACAGTTAAGCTATGGAAGATCAGCGCATCTCCCGCATTAATCGCCCCGCTCACCCATTCTCTGCCTCGCACATTACCTTTTGAGATTACTCCGGTGTCAGGATCGGCGTCCTGCAGGCCGAAACGATGGGAACCTTCCAGAACCTGCAGCGGACCGAGTTCAGCTGGACAGTCGTGAAGTGGCAACCACGCTGTAAAGCAGTTCGTATCACCTCCAACGGCTAAGTGATCCTGATGTGCATGAATCACTGATCGATCGCAATTAGGAAAGATCAATCGAACGATCGGTTTCGGGTGAACAAGCAGCTTTGGGCCAACCAGCAAACGCATTACCTCAAAAACTTTTGGGTGATGAGCAAAAGAGTGCAAGGCTTCAAGGTTGAAAACTTTTTCGTAGAGTCGCTTGAATGCAGGATCAGATTCACTACAGGCTGCCCTTAGGTTGGCTGCTCGCGCTATGGGTTGCTGATTTGGCAGCAGCCAGCCTTCGTCAGAGAGAATCTGCGCGATCTTGCGCAGCAAATTCTCAATGTCTTCAAATGGCAGGAGCCGCCTGATGAGCGCGTAACCACGCGAATCCAACTCGTTCTTTAGGTGAGCTGAATCCACGTGACTAGCATCGATTTCGCGAAATGACTGCATCTAATGACCTCTAGTTCGTTGTCCTCTGGATCACGACAAACATACTGGCACGCGTAGTTCATC
Organism: Tunturiibacter empetritectus; assembly: GCF_013410875.1. Lineage (GTDB taxonomy): Bacteria > Acidobacteriota > Terriglobia > Terriglobales > Acidobacteriaceae > Edaphobacter > Edaphobacter empetritectus. The sequence goes on from NZ_JACCCU010000001.1 coordinate 481,472, forward strand.
GGCGTACTAACAGACCTCCAGAGCATATGGTCGGTGCTGCTATCGTTTGTCATCGAGTTGTCACTTCATTGTCTTTTGAATCTCTAGACCTCGCGAGATATGCCAGCCTGCCGATCGAATCGGATTCCAATTTGCTCGTGCAAGGGACCTCGACAATGCAATGAATACATTTAGACAATCTAGCGACAAGTAGAAACAGCCAGGCACATACCTTGGGAAAGACGCTGCGAATTAAGAAGCCCATCAGCGGTAAAGGAAGCTGTATGCGCCTGCCCATCATCTCGAACCTCCCGACTAATCCACTACATGAACGGCGATATGAAATTAGCTTCTAAGTATCTACGTGATCCGGTTCAAACGCTGAAATCCGCCGGACTCAGATGTCGGACGGCGTGGACAAATCGGGAGCTTTTGTATCGAGGCGGCCATCACTTCAAAGGTGATCCCCGATACGATCTTGATGGCGTCACTCGCGGCTTTAGTGATCGCATCGGTGACAACGGCTCCGATCGGCCATTACTACAAAGGATTTGCAGGGCCTACTCCCTGGCAATGAGCCAAGAACAGGTTACCCCGAGGAAATACGATCCAACCCCTTGGTGGCAGCAACACCGCTATCACACACTTGAGTCTGTCATGCGGGCTTTGGCTTCGCACGACCTAGATACATTGCAGAAGATGTACGAGAACTTCTTCCGCGATGATTGTTCAACGGGACTGCTCCCCGTACAACGGGTAAAAAACAATTATTTCGGTCATATCATTGCCGATTTCTATTGCCGTCTGTATTTAGTCGATGCTCTCTATCGCCTGGACTACTGGAAGGCGGAGACAAGCGGCTCTTATACGGTTGGCGATCTGGCAGGTCCGGCGACCGGAAACCCTTTCGGCGTTGCTCTGGAAGATACTCTCGTCAGAGTAGGCTCTGAGTACCAGCACTACTGCGCGCAGAGAATTGCCCGGCTTCTGCATGGTCACGCCACGATCGCTGAGATCGGCGGGGGGTTCGGTGGAATGGCATATTATCTTCTTCGCGATCGCCCAGGAACAACTTACATTGATTTCGATGTGCCAGAAAGCATATCTCTCACGTCGTATTACCTGCTGAAAAACTTCCCGCACCTCAAGACTGTTTTGTATGGTGAGGCAGAGTTGACTTTCGATACGATCCGGCAGGCCGACGTCATCCTAATGCCATTATTCGAGCTTGCGCATCTCCCGAACAACATAGTCGACCTTAGCTTTAGCTCACATGCCATGTCAGATCTCGCACCGGAAGTCATGCCGGAATACTTATGCGACATCGCCCGGACCACACGAAATCATTTTCTTTATGTAGGAACCGAAATCTCTGCGGCGAGAATTGCGGACTTCTCCGAAGCTATGCCTAGCCAATTCATATTGTTGCAGTCGCGTCAGTCCGGCTGGAATCGTCATATCGCGCCCAAAGCTGGTCATGTGGAATGTATTTACCAAATTAGCCGTTCACCTACATCCATACCGACGTCTGAACAAGCCAGTCCGAGAACGAACGCCCATGTTGGGACAAAAGAGTGACAAATCGGTAACAGCACACAAAGAGACTCTGTTCATAATCAGCTTTAAGGCAGACGAGTATATGACAAAGCAACTTCACAAATTCGACATCAGCATCTCCTGTGCGCAACTCTTCGGAGCGTCGGATATTTCTCGGCCTCGCAAAGATAAAGGAACCCAAATATGACGATCCAGGAGATCGAACGGGCGTGTGACAACTCACAACTACCGGACTTTTCCAGACCCGAGCTTCCGAAACCCGAACTCACACTGACCAGAAGGTTCTACCCATATGGATTTCCCGTCGAAGTCAGAACAAACTCAGCCGACGTGTTAGAGGTGCTGGAGGGTATTTGGGGCAAATTCGAGCAGCGGTACAACACAACTCCCATCTCTTCCGAAGTGCATTTGGTAACGAGCGATTCTCTCGACTGTCCGCCCCTGCCGGTGTACCGTCTTATGTCGCCATTGTTTATAAGTATCGCGGACAAAGATAACTACAGCATCGTCGATATGGAGCGGAATACCACGCAGATATGTCTATCGGATGCGGCCCTCCATCACAAACTATACGCAGGGTATTACTTCCTCGGAACCCCGGTCTCCTGCATTGCGTCTTGTCACACAACACCGGTACATGCAGGATGCGTGGCACTGAAGGGGCGCGGTGTGCTGCTTTGTGGAGACTCAGGAGCAGGCAAATCTACATTGTCCTACGCATGCGCGCGAAAGGGATGGACGTACGTCTCTGACGACGGAAGTTATCTGTTGAGCGGTGGCAAGGATCGCGTGGTTACAGGCAACTGCCATCAGGTAAGGTTCCGGCCGACCGCGGCAGAGCTGTTTCCGGAGATCGGAGAGCTCAAGATGATGCCACGAGCGGCCGGTAAACCATCCGTAGAGATGCAGACATCAATGATCCCGGGATTGACCTGTGCTCAGGCAACGAAGGTCGACTTCATCGTGTTCTTGAATCGTCGTTCGGAAGGTAGGCAGGGCCTTGTACCCTATCGCAAGGACGTGACGCGCAACTTTATGCGCCAGATGCTATTCGGACCACCAGATACACGCGATCGGCAACATGCGGCTATTGAACAATTGTTGACCGCCGAAGTCTTCGAACTGCGGTACAAGGATCTAAACTGGGCAGTTCATCGGCTGGAGAAGCTGGTTCACGACAGACAGTAGTGGATTTTGCTTTACATCTGAAATGTTAGCCGGGCAAAAAGGAGAGACGCCATCTCTGACCCCCTAGCGATCCCACCAAGCATAAACAACCGGGCAATCCACCTTCGGCGAAGACTTGAAGAACGCAAATCCAGCGCGGGAGGAAGATCATGTTGCAAACCAATCCGGGATTTCAATCGACGCGAAGAACGCACATTTTTCGAAGTCAGGAACGGATCGACTGTCACTGAGATATGTCAGCTATTTAGGGATTTAGAAAGCGAAGGAGCTCTTGTTCATCGTGCTGGCTGAGCGATGCTCGCACCCGCATGTGGCGCACTACCGTGCCCGATATATTGGGCGAGAACCCATCAGGTGCCGTATGGCATCGCGAGCAGTTTTGTGCGAAGATGCGATCGCCCTCATTATGGAGCACCGGCGAGTTTTGTTTCGCGGATGCTTTCTGATCAACGTGTGCGGAGGTCCGCTGATTAGCTTGAGTCTGAGTTTGCGCGGCCATAAACGGCGTAAGAAGCGCAACTAAACCAAAAGCATAGGTGAAGGGATACGGCTGGTTCATTTTTGCTTTCCTTTCCAGGCCGGGAAGAGGAATCGATATACGATTCCAGTCTCCCAGATGTTGACGTTTCCGCTGGAAGAGAACTGCCGCGAATAGCTTGTGAGAATTCTCGTATTGTGCGGTAGGTTATAGTCCAGGCCGAAGTCTGCACGCTGTGAGTTGACTATTGGCAAACTATCGCTCGCTATGCTGTCGATTCGAAACGTCTGCTGAATACGGAAGATAGGCTCCACTCGGCCGATCCAGCTATTAAGTCCCCCGAAGTATGTGGGCCGATAATCAGCTTCCACCCAATAGCCCTGTGCGTGCTGTCCCCGAGCCCACTCTGAACGCAAACGAAAAGCACTATCCTTGGGCTCCCACCAGACATGCGTTCCGTAGAAGTTCTCTTGAGTGCCTTGCAAAAGCCGGCCGTAAGAAAAACCTACCTCCAGACGTTTCGCCGGCAGATACAGGCTCACGCGCCCACCGGAGGAGCGCTTTGAATTGAACTGTTCGTTCCCACTGCGCGCAGAGAAGTATGCAGCATAGTCAATGGAGAAGTTACGCCGTGAGATTGCGGATCCTCGCACCTGACCGCCGAGACCAACTCCTGTGGTCATAACTCCTAGTGTCTGGATCAATGGTCCATCCTGAAGATTATTAATCCAGATTGGAGATAGCCGTTCGTTGTAGGTTCCGAATGGGGTCAAGAAACTCCCGCCCACTACGGTCACATGCGAAGAAGCAATGTAATCGCCCTGAAGGTAGGTCAACCCAATGAAATGACTATGGTCGTAGCCGGACTGACCGTCAGCCTTGGGTGTAAAGTCCTCGAGCAGTGCCGCTCGAGACTCGATGAAAAAGTGATCTCCGATTGGTGCGGCTAACAAGGGCGAAACGATCGGCAAATAGGTGGTACTGCCCGCAGTGGTGTTTGTGAAGAACCCAACACCGCCGGAGATTAGCGGTGTGTCCTGGGCTTTGCCGTACTGTGTAGCGAAGAGTACGGCCACGCCGAATAGGAGCAGTCTCGCAGACCATCGTGATTTGAAAAAGCGGAAATCTCGTCTGGGGCACGGCATAAATGCAACTGTAGTTACGTCTCCAGCCGGATGTGTCTCAGGCTCGTATGTCCTTTGTCAAAGGTTTGTCATTCACCATCAAGCGAAATCTTCTGGTGTACCACCCCGGGATAGTGGCCCAACGGCTCAACCTTCTACGTGTGCGCATTCACTGATCTGTATGCTCGGCAATCGTCGATTGGCGCGAGGGGAAAATGACAATTGGTTTACAGCCCTATGACAAACGTCCCTAGAATCTTTCCTACAGTTGAAGTCACCAATGCAGGTTGGCGAGCAGCTCACGGCGTCGCGGAACGGCTTGGTATTTGTCTTGGTTCCGAGTCCGCATGAAATTTGAAGCGATAAAAGATTCTCTGAGCGCCGAACAACAAATCAGGCATGCGGTGCTGTTGACCTTCTGCGACCCGCCTCCTTCCCAGTGTTCGCTACTGCGGCATATCTCCTATAAGGATTGGAAGAAGCTGCTGCATTGGCTGGATACCAGTGGTCTTGCACTGTATTTTCTCGACCGGATGCTGGCGTTGCAACGATCCGAAATGCTACCGCCATTGGTACTGGAACGTCTGCAGCAGAATCTCCATGACAACATTGCCCGCACTCAGAGCATGGCGGCCGAATCAAATACGATTCACAGTGAGTTTCAGCACGCACACCTCTCGTATGCATCCCTTAAAGGATTTTCGCTCTGGCCACTTTCGGCGCCAAAGCCGTGGCTGCGATCGCAACTAGACTTGGATTTCTTAGTAGCGGAGGATCATATACCAGAGGCGCGCCGGATCTTGGAACAACGAGGCTATTACCTCCACGCGGTCAGCGGCAAGAGCTGGGAATTCAAGACGCCCCATGCTCCGGGCAGGTCCGTGAAGGATTTATACAAACCTCTTCCGTTGAGTTGCATAGAGCTACACGCTGAAACAAGCGATCAGAGCTACCCCTCAGTGCTCGCGCGAAAACATGAACTCGACTTCAATGATGTCTCCATTCCGGTGCTTTCTCGCAGCGATCTTTTCGTAGGGCAGGGGTTGCACCTGTTCAAGCATGTAGCCAGCGAGTTTTCACGGACTGCACACCTCGTCGAATTCTACCGGCATGTGCTCGCTCGTCATCACGATGACCTCTTCTGGGAAGAAGTCCAGGCTGCAGCTGAGGAGAATCCAAAAGCGGCTTTGGCACTCGGGGTCATTACTATGTTGACTACTCAGGTTATGGGTAATTTCGCTCCTGAGACACTGACAAACTGGACGGTTACTCACGTTCCGGCTCGCGTACGGTCCTGGGTAAGACTGTATGGATGCAAGTCTGTTCTTGCTAGCTTTCCGGGCAGCAAACTTTACCTGTTGCTCCAGAGAGAGCTTGAACGCGAAGGTATGCCCTCGAAGCGGTCGCTCCGAAAATCACTGCTACCGCGGAGTTTGCCGCCCGCGATTGCCCATACGCCTCCGAACGAGACAGTTCCGGAGCGGATCAGACGATACTTTATGCAAGTTAGTTTTGTATGTTTCCGCCTGCGCTTTCACGTATTTGAAGGTCTCCGCTATCTCTGCGAGTCGGTCAAATGGCGTCAGGGAACCCGTCGACTTGCACTTTGAATTGAGGTTCCACCTCGCTTCATGTTGGCAGCGGCTCATTTGTATTCAAACAAGCTCGACAGGGCGGAATAGGCAATCTATGCCAAGTCCTATTTGCCTGAAGCCCCGTTTTGCTGTTGGTGTAAAGACTCAAGGCGCGTGCTCAACTTTCTTGAGTTCAATCGCGCGCGCATGACATCGCAGTTGTGCTACTTCGCTAGGGTCTATGGTGCACACCGGGATTAATTCAGTGAGCCGGTATTTCACTGGTCTAAGCCACATCTCTGAGGCAACGCACGTATGTGACCGTCATTATCCATCTCTCCGTCTGTTTTTCTGTCGCAAGCCCCCGCATCCTGAACAGCAAGTCTGATCGGCCATCGAGCCATAAGCTGTGAAGATTGTCAATCGGCGCAAGGATAGACGCTGCAAGCCCCATCTCGCGCAGACAAGAGATTGACATTTGCCTTACGAAGGCATGACACCGCAGCGGTTCGAGTTCTTTACGTTGAGAGACGAAGAGAAACCTATGCTGATATCTTCCAGGCCATTCCGCATTCTCAAGCCAATTCGAATCATACCCTCGCTTGAGACTGCCTCCCGCTGTCGTATGTCGCGTTCGCACGCGGTTGCGGCAAGCGGCTTGTTGGCAATTACGGCGATGCTGGGTCAGTCTTCACGAGCGCAAGGAGTGTTCTCACCTCCTCAGACTACGACCCAATCTCCCTCAACTCCAGGCCCAGGTCTAGGAGCTACGGAGCAATCCCAAAGTGACGGATCGCAGGACGATAAAAGCAGCTCCTCAAGCACCCTCGCCGTTCCGGCTACCCTTTCCTCGAATCAAATCATCCATATCCTGCAGCAGAATCCCGATCTGGTCGTGGAGTTGAAGTCCCAGGTAGCCGATCACCTCCAACAGCAGGGGACGCCTATCGACGCCAACGATATCTCCGACCAGATGCTCTACAGCCAGATCGCAACAAACGGCGATCTGCGCGCGAACATCACGATGTTTCTTCGCGCAAGAGGGTACGTTTCGCAGGACGATCTCCAAAGTTTGGGCTCCAATTCAAATATCGGAACCGCGGAAGGCAGTGACCTGACCGGCCAAGAAAGCACTGGACTATCAGGTCAGTCTCCTGCGTTGGCTGGAAGTGATACTGCCAGACTTGCCGCAGCTGATCTCTCTTCGCCCGATCAAATCGAGGCTTCTGGTCGCGCAGCTCAGTTGGTAGGCTCGGCCGCCAATCAATCTTCCAACGAACCGATGCGTGGCCGTGAACCGGTGAATGGCTCCACTGACCCACCAAAGGTTCTGCGGCAGCCTGCTCCTTATAATCTGCAATCGATGCGTGATTTATATACGCAGATCCCCGAACAGACTCTCCCGCTCAAGCGCTTCGGTTCAGATGTATTTGTCAACCGCAACGTCTCCGCAATGGCTCGTGGCGGGGCTGGTCGGGACACCCCTCTGGACGTGCCACTGGGTCCCGACTACGTGATCGGCGCAGGTGACACACTCACGATCAACATGTGGGGTGGCATGACACAGAGTGTGAATCGAGTTATCGACCGCGACGGACGCATTTTGTTGCCTGAGGCGGGTTCGCTGGACTTGGCCGGGCTTTCGCTCGATCGCGCGGAGAGCCTGATTGACAGCGCACTTAAGAAACAATATCGAGATGTTAAGGTGACCGTGACCGTGTCGCGTCTTCGCTCCGTGCGAGTGTACGTTGTTGGCGATGTCCAGCGGCCCGGCGGGTATGACATCAGTTCTCTGGCAACTCCGTTAAGTGCACTCTATCTCGCGGGTGGCCCTACCGCGGCCGGGTCCCTTCGGATGGTGCGCCATCTCCGTGGAGAGCAGCTTGTTGAGAATATAGATCTTTACGACTTTCTGCTGCATGGAGTCCGCGCAAAGGGCGCCCGCTTCGAGAGCGGTGACACCTTGCTGATATCACCTATAGGACCACAGGTTGCCGTCGCAGGCGCGGTCAAGCGGCCCGCGATCTATGAATTGAAGCCCGGCGAATCGACGTTGGACCTCGCAATCAGCGATGCCGGAGGTCTTACTGCGGCAGCGTCTCTTGGAAACATCACGATCGAAAGAATCGATATCAATCGACAACGCGAGACAGTCACACTTAAGACCTCTGCGACCGGAGCTGCTGACGCCGACCGTGCCACCATTGCGGCGTTCCAGATCCGGGATGGTGATCGTATTCGGATTGCACCCATTCTGCCCTATAGTCAACGAGCGATTTATCTTGAGGGGCACGTCGTTCGCCCAGGCAGGCGTTCGTACAGTGACGGCATGCGTCTCAGTGACGTTCTGCACAGTTACCAAGACTTGCTGCCGGAGCCGTCGCCTGTAGGGGAGATTATCCGCCTCGTCCCACCGGATCTCCACGCAGAGACCATCAACTTCAATGTGCCGAATGTGCTCATCGGGAACAGCAATCTCGACCTTCAGACATTCGATACGATTCGCATTCTGGGTCGATACCAAGCGGATGCCCCAAAGGTGACGATCCAGGGCGAGGTACTGCGACCATCTACTTACCCATTGTCCGATGGCATGACGGCTGCACAACTCGTCCGTATGGCCGGTGGATTCAAACGCGACGCCATGCTCGATGAGGCAGATCTGACAAGCTACGGCGTGGCAAACGGAACTCGAGTCACGGGAAACTTGGTTACTGTTCACATCGGTACGGCCGTTGCGGGGACGGAGCCGAAAGCAGACGTTCTGCTCAAACCGGGAGACATCCTAACCATCCACCAGATCACCGGATGGAATGAAATCGGTCAGTCGGTACAGATCGAAGGACAGGTCGCTTATCCCGGCACGTATGGATTTCGAGAAGGAGAGCGCCTCAGCTCTGTGCTGCGACGCGCTGGTGGATTCCGCGAAACGGCATATCCAGCAGGTGCAGTACTTGTTCGTGATCAGGTGCGCGAACTCGAACAGAAGAGCCGCGAAGAACTTATTCGACAAATTGAGACGAGCTCGGCTTCGGCACGTCTTTCACCGAATCTGGGTGCAGGCGACTCCGGGGCAACGCTGAAATTGATCCAGGCGCAACAGGATCAGGTATTAGCCCGCTTGAAGAGTGAGCCACCAACAGGCCGCCTTGTCGTCCACATCTCGTCGGACATCGATATTTGGGCGAACACCTCTATCGACATCGAAATGCGTCGCGGCGACGTCTTGACGATTCCTAAACGTCCCGGGTTTGTTCTGATTACCGGTCAGGTATACAACGCCACGGCACTGACCTTTGCACCTGGCAAAACTGCGAGCTGGTATCTGCAGCATGCGGGCGGTACGAGTGATACGGCGAACCGAAGGGAGATCTTCGTGATCCGCGCCAATGGCTCGGTCATTGGTCGACATTCGGGCGGCCTGTTCGATCCTTCTGTCCTCTCCACAAAGCTTGGCCCCGGCGACGTTGTGGTTGTACCGCAGAAAGTGATTGGGGCCTCCCTCTTCTGGAAAAATCTCCTCACTGCTGCACAACTCGCGTCGTCGATTGCCATAACCGCAGCCGTAGCGAATATCTAAGGTCGCTGTGGTTGCACCACTCCGCGTACTGGACCCTGACACTCCTATGCCGAACGGGACGCTTCAATGCAAGACCAATCCGGGCAGTAAGCAACAACACCGCTCCCTGCCGAGGTCCAGGATATGAGCGAAAGTGTTATGACCCCGTACGTCGAATCCGCTGCGAAGTTAGCAGCTTCAGCGCCTACGGATTGGCCTAGTCGCGCAAGACTCCTTTGGCAAAGCCGCCGGACGCTTGCGCGTGTCACGGCCGTTGCGCTCGTAGCAAGCCTCACCATCGCATTCCTGATTCCCAAGCGTTACAAGTCCATTGCGAGCATAATGCCTCCCGACCAACAGGGCTCAGGTGCGATGCTGCTGGCTGCGTTGGCTGGACACTCTGGTAGTTTGGGCAGCCTCGGTAGTCTGGGAAGCATTGCCGGCGGCTTGCTCGGTGGGCACACCAGCACTGCACTCTACGAGAGCCTGCTGGAAAGTGGGACTGTCCGGGGAGGTCTCATCGATCGCTTCGATCTGCAAAAAGTCTACCGGTCGCGTTACCGCTTTACCGCTGCGAAACACCTGGCGAATATGACGAAGATCACGGACGACAAGAAGAGTGGCGTGATCACCATTGCGGTGCAAGACAGCGACCCGGTGCGGGCGCGTGATATGGCCCAGGCCTATCTGGATGAATTGAATAATTTACTGACGCGAACGAGCTCGTCCTCCGCCCGGCAGGAACGCATCTTCATCGAGAGCCGCCTTCACTCGGTAGGGGCGGATCTCGAACAGGCCCAGCTTGAGTTGAGCGAATTCTCTAGCAGGAACAGCACGATCGACATCAAAGAGCAGACACGTGGACTGGTCGAAGCAGGAGCAAGAGTGCAAGGTGAGTTGCTGGTTGAGCAATCTGGCCTTCAATCACTGCGTCAGATCTACGGTGATGGAAATGTGCGGGTTCGTGAGACCGAAGCGCGAATCGCGTCGCTGCAGCGAGATCTGCAGAAGATGACTGGGACTTCTGCCCCGCTGACTATAGGCGACGCTACCGGCAGCCACGCCTCGACGAACCCCAGCGATCAGGGGGAACTGTATCCGCCGCTGAGACAGCTTCCCCGTCTCGCCGTTCCGTATGCCAACCTGTACCGCCGCGTACGAGTGCAGGAGGCAGTATTCGAGCTGCTCACACAGCAATACGAGCTGGCTCGCATCGAAGAGGCGAAAATCATTCCAGTTGTGTCAGTCATTGATCCTCCGGGAATACCAGAGAAGAAGTATTTTCCGCCTCGTCTCTTGCTGACCCTATTGGGTACCTTCCTCGCGTTTGCGGCCACTTCAGCAATGATCGTGGTTCGTGAACACTGGCGTGCAGCCGACAGCCGCGACCCGCGTAAAGAACTGGCGATTGAGGTTTTATCGTGGATACGCAAACGCCTTTTCCGGGTATCCCGACAGGGGCATGTTGCCGAATGAAAAAACATCTCGTCAACGCAGTCTATGGAGTTCTCGACTACGGCTCATATCCGTTCGGGATGTTGCTGGTTGCGCCCATTGTGCTGCACAAACTCGGTGCGGCAGAGTATGGGATTTGGATGATCTCAACGGCGGTCGTCAGCGCTGGAGGCATCATCGCCTCGGGATTCTGTGACGCCAACATTCAGCGGGTTGCCATACTTCGAGGAATAGGCGCAACTGATTCGATGGTGAACTCTGTACGCAGCATGCTGGGCATCAATCTGGTGCTTGGCATTACGTTAACGGTTGCCTCCTGGATTGCCGCGTCGTATGCTGCGCGTCATATCACGGTCGCATCTTTCACTCCGGTTCAGGAGTGCCTGATTTGCCTCCGCATAGCAAGCCTGCTGATCCTGGTCCGCGCTATCGAAAGTGTAAGTGTAAGCACGCAGCGCGCATTTGAACAATATCGCGATGCAGTGCAGGTAAGCGTCGCGGTTAGACTCTTGACGCTCACTGCGGCAGCTCTACTCGTCCAATCTGGCCACAGTGTCATCTCCATTCTGACAGGCACCGCTGCCTTCCTTATCTCGGGGACGTACCTTCAGTTTCGTCAACTCTGGCGGCTTCTCGGCAGGCCCTCCTTGTTGCCTGCCTTTCATCCTGGTGAGACGCGATCGCTGCTGCGTCTCGGCATCTTCGCTTGGGTGCAGGCTCTGGGTGGCATTATCTTTGGACAGCTAGACCGACTGTTGCTTGGTGTCTATTTGGGTGCGGTGGCCCTCGCCCCTTACGCGCTGTGCATACAGTTTGCGCAGCCCGTCTTTGGGCTAGCTGCATCAGGACTCCACTTTTTGTTCCCCTATATCTCTGGACGCGCGGCTACAGTCTCCCGCGAAGTGTTGAAGCGCACAGTGTTGAAGGCATTCGCATGCAATTTGCTGCTTGTTTCTGGTAGTGCGGCCATGCTACTTAGCTTCGGACCCAGGTTGATCAGGATCTGGGCAGGAGGGGCAGTGGCACAAAGCGCCGCCGCTATCCTTCCTCCGATTGTGATCGGTTCGGCCCTTATGGGTCTGGGGGTGACTGGCATCTATGCCATGCAGGCTCTGGGGCTATTTCGCATGGCGGCCTGCATCAGCCTTGGAGGCAGGGCAGTCATGTTGGTTGTGATGATCTACCTGCTGCGCCATATGGGGATTGAAGGATTGGCAATTTCGCGAGTCGGATATGGCTCAATTGCACTATTGGTGTATCTGCCTCTCGGCTATCAGCTAGGGATAGTACGCAAGAAGACGGTAAGGGCTTCATCTCTCGCAACAGCCTGCGAACTTCATGAAGGGCCTCGTCTATGAAAATTCTCGTCGTCGCCGCCTCCTACTCGGCTAACATCTCTGGCCTTCAACGCCATGCCTTCAATATGGTGCGCTGTCTACTGCTTAATCCAGATATCACGGCGGTACACCTGGTCCTGGCCCCATGGCAGCGAAAGATGGCCGCGTCGGCCGGACTGGGTTCGGACCCGCGCCTTGCAATCCATTTTGAAGAGATGGACCGAGGAACCCTCGCGCGAAACCTGTGGTACTACAGGAAGCTTCCACAGCTCGTCTCCCGATTGAAACCCGATCTGGTTCATCTCACTTATCCGATGCCGGTCGATGCAGAGGCGATCCGATGTCCGACGGTGCTGACCTTGCACGATCTTTATCCGTACGAGATACCGAGAAACTTCGGGCTGCATAAAGTCCTTTTCAATCGAGTGATCTTGCAGCACTGCCTCAACTCCGTTGATGCGATTGCCTGTGTCTCCGAGACGACGATGAATCGGCTGAAGCAGTATGCCTCGACCAAGACTTATCAAAAAGCGACCCGCCTCTATAACTGCGTTGAGCCCGAACCCTTTTGTGCAACGCGATCTCCGCTTCCAGGGTGGCAGGGTGAGCCTTTTCTGCTTAGCGTTGCTCAGCATAGGCGGAACAAGAACATCCCTCTGCTCATTCGTGCATTCGATCGCTTGTTGCAGCAAGAGCAGATACACCCGGCGACGAAGCTGGTCGTGATCGGAATCAAAGGACCGGAAACTCATCTCATCGAAACACTGGTGTCTCGGCGTGGTCTGCACAAAAGTGTGATCTTCCTGGAAGGACTGGAAGAGATGGAATTGCAATGGTGCTACTCGTGTTCTGAGGCCGTCGTGCTGCCGTCAGTGACAGAAGGTTTCGGCCTGCCTGTCGTGGAGGCGCTTCTCGCCGGCTGCCGCGTGGTCTGTTCAGACATCCCTGCGTTCCGCGAGGTCGGCGACCGCCATTGCCGGTTCATCGAGCTGCGAGAAGATGCCGAGGAGGCTCTCGCGACGGGGATCAGAGCAACATTGGATAATCCAGCCAAAGAGCCCATGTCGCTTCCGCACCTCTCGGCAGAAGTTCTTGCGAACGAGTACGCGAGACTTTATCGCGACTTGATACCCGCCGCCTCGATAGCAAAAAGTATGACCCGCAACTCTTCAATCCAACTGGTGGCCCCAGAAAGACAGTCCCTATGAGAGAAGAAGACACGCCCCGGCCTTGGTTAACGTGGGCTGACGACGCGCGATTGGGTCTAATGAGACTAGACAGAATTTTGACAATTGACTAACTGACACATGACAACTTGAGGCGATTAATTCTCTACGGTATGAAGAGCGCTGAGATATTTCGCACAAGCAAGCAGGCATGTTACGCGATTGACAATTGCGCCCGGCTTCCACCCAAACGAATGTAGCTAGAGGAGAGTATATGAAGAGAAATGAAACGTTGATGGGCGCCTTGGCCGCAGGTTTAATAACAATCGGCTTCCCGGGCCACGTGGTCAAGGCGCAGGGAGCACCGCGTCAAGTGGAAGTTACCGCCAAGCGTTTTGCGTATGCTCCGGGTGAGATCACTCTAAAAAAGGGACAGCCCGTTGTACTAATCATCAAGAGCGAAGATGTAGCTCATGGCCTCCGCTTTCGTGAACTTAACCTGAATGCTAAGGTCGACAAAGGTGGATCGGCCCAGTTGAGTTTCATCCCGGATAAAACCGGCGACTTCGTAGGGCATTGCTCTGTGTTTTGCGGATCTGGTCATGGTGCGATGAGCTTGACATTGCATGTGGTGGAGTAGTCATGCGGCTGCCTGCCGGAGTAATTCTCGCAGCGTTCGCGGCAGCGTTGACTGGATGTAAGGTGAGCCCTCCAGGCAAGATCGAGAGGGCGACTGTCACCTTCGTCAAGCATCACATCTTCATCGGCAACAAGAGTCAAAAAAATCCACTGGAGCCTAACGCTGCAACCTGGGCGGATGGCAAAGAGGCGTTCTCGCATTATTGCGTCGCTTGCCACGGCATGGATGGACAGAACACTGGAGTTCCATTTGCGGATCACATCTCACCACCCATCCCCTCCTTGACTTCAGATGAGGTCCAGCGATACTCGGATGGCCAGCTCAAAGAGATTCTCGACAATGGAATCTGGCCGTCAGGTATGCCTGGTTCTAAGGGAACACTTAGCGATGATGAGCTTTGGGCGATCGTAGTGTTCATTCGGCATCTACCGCCAGCCGGGAGCCAAGGCATTCCAGAGATGTACAACCACTAAGTCTTCAACGAGACAAGTGAACAATGGCAACCATCAGTAACTCGACCATCGCGCTACAACCACAAGTGTCGAAGTACTCAGCTTCGGCATTTTGCGTCGGGTTCTATTTTGCAATCCGCGTTGTTACGACTGTCTTCCTTGTCCGTATCCTGGGTACGGATCCGCAAGTGGGTGCAGCAACAGACCTGACTCTTAATTTCCTGCTGTTGGGCTTCATCTGGCTATCGACACTGGGAACAAGGAGTCACGATTCCGCCTCCGTACTGACGCTTGCGCAGATTCGATGGGTTCTCATCTTTCTCGGATTTTCAGGGTGCAGTCTGCTGTGGAGTGAAACAGCGTCGCCATTGGCGTCGGCTGCATACTGGTGCGGCACCGTATCTGATGTCGTAATGATTATCTTACTGCTGCGCAATCGATCTGGAGTTGAGGCAGCGGAAGGGCTGATGACGGGTTTTGTATGGGGCTGCTGCTGCATCGCCTTAGTCGCCTGGGTGATGCCGGCTCAATTTGATATGCGTCTTGGAGATGAAGACTATCTCAATGGCAACACAATCGGAAATCTCTGTGCTTTTGCCATCTTTTTTTCTCAATATCTCTCGAGGTCTAGAAAAGCCCGTTGGGGACTCGCGATCTTCTTCCTTGCGATTACACTTGTCCGCAGTCTCAGCAAGACAGCCATTGTCGCGTTTCTGATCAGCGAAGGTTATCTCATCATCCAGGACCGGGCCATGAATCGTCGGACAAAGATATACCTGACGGTCGGGGTAGTGGTAGTCGTCCTCGCCTTCTGGGGCCTCTTTGAGGCGTATTACGACTTCTACACATCCTATGGTAATCAGTCAGAGACTCTGACGGGGCGCACCGCGATCTGGGCCTATGTGACCAATGCGGCACTTGAAAAACCTTGGATCGGCCATGGCTTCGATTCCATGTGGAAAGTAGTTCCTGCCTTCGGAACCTTCGAGGCGCGGCACGCCGAGGACGAAGTGTTAGAGCAACTCTATTCGTACGGAATCGTCGGCTTAGTCATACTCTGTGGCGTATATGGAGATTTATATCGGAAGGTTCGCAAACTCAACGAAGGTCCGCTCCGGATCATCTTCGTCGGGATGCTGATGTTTGTCCTTGTCCGAGGTTTTGCAGAGGCCGAACCCTTTGATCTCTTGTTTCCTCTATGGGCTATCGTCTTAGTTACTTCGCTCGTTACTCGGGATGCTGTAGCCGGGCATCGTATACAGCCTCGTCTGTTGCCATTAATGCGAGTGTACGACCCCGAATTTGAGTCCATCGCTGACAGCGCAATCTAAAGGAGTAGGGAAACGGCCGGGCGGGGTTACTAAACAGCCAGTTGCAGAGCTAGAATTCACCACCGGAATTGTCATCTGTTTGTCATTTGTGCCGATCGAAGCCTCAATTCCTAACACCAGTCGACGAGAATAAACTAGAGAGGTCCGGAAATTATGATCATGGAAGCGGATTTTGTGAAAGACAGCATCGAACTCGAATCGACGCATTCAGTCAGTCTCGGAACAATCCTGATCATTGAAGATGATCCGCGCATGCAAAAAGTCCTTCGCCGGATCTTCGCTGAAGAACACTACACCGTGCTCGTTGCAGGAGATGGTCAGACCGGGCTGAATTTGTTCCGCACGGAGCGGCCCGTGGCGGTAGTCCTTGATTTAATACTGCCTGGCATTCCTGGCCGCGAACTTTGCCAGAAGTTCAAGTCGATCTCCAGCGAAACTCCGATCATCGTGCTTAGCGCGATTAGCGAAGTAGTGGACAAGGTCTTGCTGCTGGAACTGGGGGCTGACGACTATGTTACAAAACCGTTCAGTCCACGCGAACTGACGGCCCGCATTCAAGCGGCTATCCGAAGGCAGCGCAAACCCGCCCGCGCAGAGATCTTCCGCTTCGCCGACTGCGAAATCGACTTCAAGAGTATGACCGCACGGCGTAGCGGAGTGCCTGTTAGTCTCACGGCACACGAGTTCAAGCTGCTTAAATACTTTACTGAAAACATTGACCGTGTCCTTACCCGAGAACTCCTGTTGAATGAGGTGTGGGGTTATAACTCCTACCCCACAACGCGGACAGTTGATAATCAGATATTGAAACTGCGTCAAAAGCTGGAAACCAACCCGGCCGATCCAAAACATATCCTCACTATCTATGGGGCAGGATATAAATTTGTTCCATGAGTATTCCCAGTCAAGGCCGGCTGCCCAAATGACCAACGAGTTAGTAGGCCTCAACGAGAAGCCGGGGATTCGGACACACATCCTGTTGGTCGTTGCCATGGCGTTGGTAATTGCAGTTGTTACGGGTTCGTCGCTGTTACTCATCCGCCATCGCTTGCGCGTCGAAGTTACAGAGGAGCTGTCCCAGGACCTGACTCACTCTGTCACCACATTCCAAAACCTGCAGGCAGAGCGCGTAGCAGCTTTGGAGCGTGAGAACTCGCTCCTTGCCCAACTGCCAACTTTGAAGGCGCTGATGACCAGCGGCGACGACCTCACCATTCAGGATGGCGCTACCGAATTTTGGCGGCTTAGCGGAAACGATCTGTTCGCGTTGATGGACCCCAGCGGACGTGTGGTCGCTGTCTATAGAAAGCACGCGGCTCCTGATGCGACCCTGGTCCGTGGGCTGCAGACCTTGACCACCTCACCGGATAAGCGTTACCTGATTGACGGCCGAGGGCTTTACGTCTGTTCTCTGCAGCCTCTTTACTTTGGTGGCGACGGCGATGGCACACTGCTTGGCTATGTCGTAAGCGGTGTGTCCATCGAACCGACCGTGCGTCAGATCAGCCGGCCCACTGGCGCTGAGGCTACATTCCTGAACGGTGGCGAAGTGGTAGCCAGTACGCTGAGTTCATCAGCACAGGCTAGCCTGACAGCCGAACCGCTGTTGAGGTCCAACATGATGCCGACTCCTGCCGTGTTGAACCTTGGAGGAACCCGTTTTCTCGCCGATACCGAGGATCTCACAGCTGCGGCAACTGCCCCGCTTAAATTGGTTGTATTGAGATCCTTTGAGGAAGCGGACCGGTCGATCCACCGGATCGATCAGATTGTGCTGAGTGCGGGGCTTCTGGCGTTTCTCCTGGGCACCCCTTTGATGATTGTTCTCTCACGCTTTGTGACTCGTCCGCTTGAAGAGCTTTCGCGGAGTGTGATCGCATTTGGTGTGGGGGATGGAGCATATCGTATCCCTAAATATGGAACGCAGGAGGTTCGCCAGCTGAGTACAGCCTTCTCAGGCATGCGGAAAGAGATTCAACAGAAGAGCAGGGAACTGCTGGAGTCTGAGCGTTTGGCGACGATCGGCCGCATGGCGAGTTCGGTCTCACATGACCTCCGGCACTACTTGGCTGCGATCTATGCCAACTCGGAGTTTTTGGCCTCACGTCAGCTTTCAGAGCAGGAACGTGCGGAGATATTCGCAGACGTTCGTGCAGCCGTGCACGGCACCACCGATATGATCGAGTCGCTTCTCATCTTCAGCCGCAACGGTGCTGCCATGAAGCGTTCTCCAGAGATAATGGCTACCCTGCTCGAACGAGCTGCCGCGGTGGTCCGTGCGCATCCGGATTCGGAGCACGTTTCATTGAAGTTGCAATATGGTGATCCCGCGAAGACCACAATCGCGGCCGACGGAAAGCAAATCGAACGTGCACTTTGCAATCTCTTACTCAACGCCTGCCAGGCCACGCGGCCGGCCGAGCGGGAGCGTAAAGTGATGTTGACCCTTGAGGTCCACGAAACTCAGATGTTTATCCACATTATCGATAATGGAGAGGGAATCCCGGACGCCATTCGTAACAGCTTGTTCGAACCTTTTGTGAGTGAGGGAAAACAGAAGGGCACAGGTCTCGGTCTCACGCTCGCTAACTGCATTGCTATTGAGCACGGAGGAGAGGTCGTTCTTCTCAAAAGCCGCCCTGGTGAAACTGTCTTTCAGATGAGGTTGTCGCGCGGGCTTCTAATCCCTGACGTGACGGCTCTTCCGGAAGCGAATCCGCAAAATCAGGTTATCGAACATGAGAATATACGGTCCTAGCAGAACTTGTCGTTTCTTGAGTTCTCTTCGCAGCCTATCGTGGATGTCGTTACTGGCTTTATCCTGCGGACTCTTCGCCCGTGGTGCGTATGCGCAGAACGCAACGCCGCCGGATTTGTCGGATCAGCTCCAGAGGTTGACGGAAGCGATGGCGCGAACCCAGGCTCAGGTCGAGCAGTCGCAACGCGAACTGGATGAGATGCGCCGACAAATGAGTGCTCTGCAGGCACTCATGGCAAAGTCCGGTTCCTCAGCGAATGTTACGTCCCCGCCTGCAGCCACCCCAGAGGCAACTTCGTCAACTTCACAGCCGCCATCAACGACTGCCAGCGTCGATATCGATGAAATTCGCGAACGTCAAGCAATAGACGAGGCGCAGATCAAAACTCAAGATCAGACAAAGGTAGAGAGCGAATCAAAGTATCCCGTAAAAGTAACTGGACTGTTACTGCTCAACGGATTCGTCAATACCAGACAAGTGGACGCAGCGCCTACGCCCACAGTCGCGGTCTCTGGACCGGGCAGCAGTGGCGCGTCGTTACGTCAGACTGTTCTCGGTATCGCGGCTCGCGGCCCGCATCTCTTCGGTGCTCGAAGCTACGCAGATCTGAGCGTGGATTTTGACGGCAACCCGTCGTCCGTCAGCACCACAACCAACTACGCCGGCTACGACGCATCCAACGCTACACTATTACGGCTGCGGACAGCTCATGCGGGTCTGCAATGGGAACACACCCAGGCGTACTTTTCGTTGGATCGCCCTATCTTCAGCCCGGATACGCCAACCTCATTGACTGCGGTGGCGGAGCCTTCGCTCGCCTGGTCCGGTAACCTTTGGACGTGGAATCCGCAGCTCGGTGTCACGCAGGACCTTCCCGTTGGTTCTCACACGGTTCGTCTGCAGGGAGCTCTGGTCGATGTCGGGGATGCCCCATGGCCTGCCCCGCCAATCTCTATGGCGATTGGCGGGACCTCCGCAACCACCGCACAACAGAGCCGTTGGCCGGGTGCGGAGGCCCGTGTCGCGCTGCTTGGGTCGAAACTGGATGATGGCAGCCATCTCGGCTTCGGGGGATACTTCGCTCCTCATCTCAGTCCGTTCGGAAAACGCTTCGACGCTTGGGCCGGAACGCTCGATGCAAAATTGCTTCTGCCGTTCCGCCTCGCATTCAGCGGCAGCTTCTACCGCGGAGAGGCACTGGGCGGACTTGGAGGCGGAGCCTTTAAAGATTTCACCTATATCGCCGGTTCAATTCCCGGTGAATATTACTCCCGTCCGCTCGATGACGTCGGAGGGTGGGCACAACTGAAAGAGAAGCTCAGTGAACGGCTGGAATTCAACGCTGCGTTCGGGCTCGACAACGTCTTCTCGAAAGAGCTGCGGCCATACGCCATCACAGGCGGAAGTATCTATCAGAACCTCGCAAGAAACCGGACATACACCGGCAACATCCTCTATAGCCCAAGCGCTTACCTGCTCTTCTCTCTCGAGTATCGTCGTCTTGAGAGTTCACCTGTCAATGGCTTGACTGCCGGCAGCAACATCATCGGTGTCGGCGCGGGATATAGGTTCTGATGGCGAGAACACATCTCCGAAGATGGCTGGTCTGCTGCGTGAGTTTGGCGTCTTGCCTGATCTATGCCCAATCCAACTCCTCGCCGAATCCTGTGGGCGAGTTGCGACTGCGCGCCGTATCGACTCAGTCCGCGAAGCATCATCCCGCGCCAGCGGTCATCTGGCTGGAGCCGATCGGGGCTACACCAGCCCTTAGCTTCCGGCCCCACGGTCGCTATACTCTGCTTCAAAAGAATCGAACTTTCATCCCGCATCTGCAGGTCATTCCGGTTGGCACGTCAGTTCAATTCCCCAACGCCGATCCCTTCTTCCACAACGTCTTCTCGCTATTCGATGGAAAACGTTTTGATCTAGGTCTCTACGAAGCCGGCTCGAGCAAATCTGTGATCTTCTCTCGAGAGGGCGTGTCCTATATCTTCTGCAACATCCATCCGGAGATGAGCGCGGTCGTACTGGCACTATCCACACCCCTGTACGCGATCGCTGACGCAAACGACGCGTTCGTCCTGCCCAATATTCCCCCGGGCGACTACATCCTCCATCTGTGGGTAGAAGGCCTGCCGCAAACCACCGCCGATCAGCTGACGCAACGCTTGCATCTGACGGGACAAAATGTCGACCTGGGCGTTGTAACTATTCCTGCCAAGGCTGGCGCAAGCGATACGCATTCAAATAAGTACGGCAACCCCTATGATCCCATTCCTAAGTCACCCTACGAGCACTAAACTCAATCCGCCATGCATAACAGGTTTTTGCGTTAGTGGGCAGCCACCAGGCATAGGTACTTCTAAGGCAGAAGCTCATAGGTGACGTAGGCGAAACGGGTGGAGTCAGGGGCCCAGGAGTTTACGTTTATTGTTCCCTGGCCGCCGGTGGCCTGGATGAGTTTCTTTTGCGTATGCGCTACTTTGCCGTGGTCGATTGCCACTAGTTTCAGCTCGATGGAGACGTTGCGGGGGTTGTGATTGGGAGTGCCGGCGGGATAGCCGATGTACACCATCTTTTTGCCGTCGGGCGAGATGTGGGGGAACCAGTCTTCGAGTCCGTCGCTGACGACCATCTCGGCCTTCTCGTCGTTGTGGCCTGCGCCCTCGGCAGGGAACCGCCAGATGGCCTCTTTGCCGGAGCGGTCGGAGTTGATGTAGATCCACTTGCCGTCAGGGGAGTAGTCGGGCCCGTCATCGTGATGAGGGTTAGAGGTGAACTGCTTCTCGGGTCCACCGGCGGCGGGCATGCCATAGATGTCGAATTGACCGCTGCCGTTGCGCTGGGCCACGAAGGCGAGCGTGTTGCCGTCGGGCGACCAGCCGTGGAAGTAGCTGGGGGAGTCGGGCGTCATCACCTTTGCGTTGTTGCCGTCGGCGTCGGCGAGAAAGACCTGCGAGCCTTTCTGCGGCGGGACGGTAGCGGAGAAGGCGATCTTTGTGCCGTCGGGCGAGATGGCTTTGTCATTATTGCATTCATAGTCGGCGGGGATGGCCAGCTTTGTCGGCTCCGCGGTGCCGTCCTGCTTGAGGACGAGCTTGTAGATGGCCCCGCCGGAGTTGGCGATGAGGTATTTGCCGTCGGGGGACCAGTTTGGCGCCTCCCAGATGGAGTCGGCCGTGTAGACCAGATGCGAGGAGCCGGTGTGCAGGTCGTAGACGAAGAGACGGCTGCGCAGATGCTGCTCGGCTGGCTGTGACGGCGTAGTTTGTGCGCGAAGAGCCGGTGTTAGAAGAGAGACTGCGACTACGGCAAGTTTGCAGAAGTCCCGCGTTGGGACCGAGAGAGACTTCATGGGGTGACACTCCTCTTTTGCTGAAAAGTCGCGGGGGATTCGCTCGTGACGGCGATTCTGGAACGGCATACTTCGCTCCCCATAGCGCTCTGGAGAGTGGCTTTCTCTCATGCGACTCACACCCGCCATGATACCGTGGGAGAACGAAAATATGCCCGGCACGATGGGAAGATTGAACTTCGACTCTACTGGTCGCAGCCGCGAGCCGCGGCCCCTGGCGTCCACACTCGCAGCGTTTGGTGGATGGTTTCTGACTGCGGTGTTTTGCGGCGGACCGTCTGCTCCAGCTCATGCTCAACAGGCACAAACGGGTTCGGCGCCGGTGGTAGTGCAGCCGGGTGCGCCGGGAACTCCCAGCAGGCGACTGCCGTCCTCGACCACCGCCACGGCTCCCCAAAGATCGCAGGCTGACGTCGAGTTCATGCAGGGCATGATTATGCATCATGGGCAGGCGGTCGAGATGACGGCGCTGATTCCGTCGCACACGGAGAACAAAGAGATTCGTTCTCTGGGGGCGCGCATCGGCCTTTCGCAGGCAGATGAGATGAAGTTCATGAAACGGTGGCTTACGGCGCGCGGGGAGTCCGTGTCAATGTCCATGCCGGGTATGCCGGATATGGATAAGAGCGGGGGCCCGATGCAGGCCATGCCGGGGATGTTGACGCCGAAGCAGATGGAGGCGTTGCAGCAGGCCAGGGGCGCAGAGTTCGACCAACTGTTTTTGACAGGGATGATTCAGCATCACAATGGTGCGCTGGTGATGGTCAGGCAACTGTTCGATACGCCCGGCGCGGGACAGGATGCGGAGCTGTTCGACTTCGCTACGGATGCAGATAACTCGCAAAGGGCCGAGATCGGGATTATGCAGAATATGTTGAAGGAGAAACGATGAATCGTAGGCAGTCTCACGCTTTCCGTTTGGCTGGTGTGGCCTTTGGCGCGGCTTTGGTGTGTTCCGGTTGGGTAGCTCTGTGGGCGCAGGCTCCCGCTGGACAGGCTCCTTCTGCTCCCGCTGCGCAGGCGGCGCCAGAGGAAGACGATAATCCGTTTCTACCGAAGCCCGCTGTGCCGTTGCCACCGGGTATGACGGGGTCGACGACAAACGATCCGCGCGTGGGATTGAAGCCGGGACTCTACGACGCAGGTGAGGCTGCGATGGGGATTGAGCACCTCGCGTTTTTGAAGAAGCCTAACGCGTTTCAACTGTCATCTACGAATCCAGACGATCCCGCGGTGCAGAAGAGTCTGGACCTGATCGGGGTGGGTAACAGGGACAAGATACCGAAGCCGATGCAGTTGGTGATTGCGCAGCTCGCCTTCGCAAACTCCGACTTTGCGTTTCAGGGAACGCATCTGTTCCAGGGCAACTTTTATGGCGTGAGCTTCTATGACATCTCGAACCCGGCGAAGCTGTCGTTGATTACGACACTGGTGTGCCCGGGCGGGCAGGGCGATGTTTCGGTCTATGGGAATCTGCTGTTTATGTCGGTGGAGATGCCGAACGGGCGGCTGGACTGCGGAGTGCAGGGGTTTCCGCCGCTGCCCCCGCCGGAGCCGGGGCATGAGAAGGACCATCGGATTCCGACGGCGAGCCCGGATCGCTTTCGCGGCGTAAGGGTGTTCGACATTTCGGATATCAAAAATCCGAAGCAGGTGGCGGCGGTGCAGACCTGCCGCGGGTCGCACACGCATACCCTGGTGGTGGACCCTAACGATAAGGACAACGTCTACATCTATGTTTCGGGGACATCGTTTGTGCGGCAGAGTGAGGAGCTTGCGGGCTGCTCGCGGGAGGAGAAGCCGGAGAAAGACTCGAACACTTCGCTGTTCCGGATCGACGTGATCAAGGTGCCGCTTGCCGCGCCGCAACAGGCCAAAGTGGTTTCGAGTCCGCGGGTATTTATCGATCCGCGCACCGGCGCTCTGAACGGCCTGAACAATGGCGGAAGCCACGATAAGAAAGCCGAGAAGCCTGCGGACACCAACCAGTGCCACGACATAACGGTGTATTCGGCCTTGGGGCTCGCAGCCGGAGCCTGCTCCGGCAACGGCATTCTGCTGGATATCAGGGACCCTGTGCATCCGAAACGCGTGGATGCCGTAAACGATCCAAACTACTCGTACTGGCACTCGGCGTCGTTCTCGAACGATGGAACGAAGGTGGTGTTCACCGATGAGTGGGGCGGCGGTCTGCAGCCGCGCTGCCGTTCGACGGACCCGAACAAGTGGGGAGCGGATGCGATCTTCCATCTGAAGGACGACAAGCTGTCGTTTGCGAGTTACTACAAGATGCCGGCCGCACAGACGGAGACGGAGAACTGCGTTGCTCACAACGGCTCATTGATTCCAGTTCCAGGACGTGATATTGAGGTGCAGGCGTGGTATCAGGGTGGCATCTCCGTGATGGACTTTACGGACGCGGCACATCCGTACGAGATCGCTTACTATGATCGCGGGCCTGTCGATGCCAAGGCGCTGATCCTGGGTGGCGACTGGTCTGCCTATTGGTATAACGGCTATATCTACGGGTCGGAGATCGCGCGCGGACTGGATGTGTTTAAGCTGGTCCCAAGCAAATTTCTGACACAGAACGAAATCGATGCGGCCAGCCTGGTGAAGGTCACCGAACTGAACGTGCAGAACCAGCAGAAGATTGCGTGGCCGTCTCAGTTGACGGTGGCGCGAGCGTATCTCGATCAGCTGGGGCGTTCGCAGGCATTGTCGTCAGAGCGGATCGCTGATTTGAATAAGGCGATTATGCGGACGCAGAGGTCGCACCTTGGCAAGAAGGATCTGGCAAAACTGCATGGCATGGCGGCGTCTGTTGAGACGAGTGCTTCGGACGCGAAGAACCCAGAGGATGCCAAGAGGTTGCATGCACTGGCTCAGATACTGGAAAGTCCAACTGCCTGAGCTTAGCGGCTTGCCGTTTCTTAGTGATGGGTCTGGTCTCGCTGGCCAGGCCCATCACTGTTTCTTGTTATGAATCATGGTTGTTATTTTTGCGAAGCGGGTGGACCATTCGTCTGGTCTTCACCAAGTCGTCATAGATGAATGCGGAGTGTCGATCTGTCGATCTCTTTTTCCCATCGTGCTATCACCAACGTCGCTACTCCATTGCCGATCATGTTCACGGCTGCGCGGAACATGCTCATAAAGCGGTCGATCCCGAGGATGAGGGCCATCCCTGCGACAGGAACAGTCGAAACGACCGATAAGGTTCCGACCAATGCGATGAACGAGGCGCCCTGAACGCCGCTGGCTCCTTTTGAAGTAAGGACTGCTACCGCGAAGATGGTCAACTGCTGCGCCAGAGTGAGGTGCGTTCCCGTAGCCTGGGCCACAAATAGAGCAGCCAGCGTGATGTAGAGACTCGTGCCATCCGTGTTGAAGGCGTATCCCGTAGGGACAACGAGCCCTACGAGCGCCTTCGAGCACCCCAGGGCTTCAAGTTTTTCCATGAGCGTGGGAAGTGCAGGCTCGGAGGAGCTGACAGCCAGGACGAGAAGAATCTCCTCTTTGATGTACGACAGAAACTTGAAGATGTTGAATCCGGCAAGGAGCGCGACTGCTCCCAGCACGACCACAACGAAGAAGATTGAAGTAACGTAAAACGTTCCAATTAATTTGAGCAGCGGCCCGAGGGATGCGATGCCGTACTTGCCCACGGTAAAGGCCATCGCGCCGAATGCTCCCAGCGGGGCGAAGCGCATGATGATGCCAACGACTCCGAAGATGGCACTCGTAAAGGTATCGAGCAGAGAGAGAAGCGGCTTGCACCGATCTCCCATCAACGACAGTGCAAAGCCAAAGAGCAAGGCGACCAGCAGAACCTGCAGGATGTCGCCCTTGGCAAAGGCATCCACGATCGTTGTCGGGATGATGTGCATTGCGAACTCGGTTACAGTCTGCGCCTTCGCTTGTCCTGCATAGCCTTCTACTGCTTTCGCATCAAGAGTCGCTGGATTTACGTGAAAGTCTGCACCCGGATGAACGATATTTCCCACCACTAAGCCGATGAAGAGCGCCAGTGTGGAAACCACCTCAAAGTAGATCAACGCCTTTCCGCCAACTCGACCCACCTTCTTCAAATCCTGCATGCCGGCGATTCCGGAGACCACCGTGCAGAAGATGATCGGTGTAACAACCATGGTGATGAGGCGGATGAACGCATCGCCCAGCGGCTTCATGGCAACGGCGCGCGCCGGGCTTAGGTACCCGAATACCATCGCCAGCACAACGGCGATGCAGACCTGAAACCAGAAACTAAAATAAAAAGGGGTTTTACCCTTTGATTCAGTGGAGGTACTTACAGGGAGCTGCTCTACACCAACGCTTTCCATGTCTTATGCCTCAGCCTACGGTCGTCCGGGAAAGTCCATGCCTGGCTGCGCATCATCACAAGCCGAGCGCTCGGGCAAGCTAAAGTTTTGGTTCGCGGATCGACTCAGCAAGGTCATGCATGAAAGTCGCGGCCTTTGCCCCGTCCAACACACGGTGGTCGCAGGAGATCGTCAGGCTGAAGATTGGCCTCACAACAACGACTCCGTCTACCGCGACTGCTCTCTGTACGATTTGACCTACGGCCAGGATTGCGGCCTGGGGCGGAGTGATGATGGCGCAAAAGGAATCGATGTGGAACATTCCGAGATTGCTGACCGTGAAGGTCCCGCCAGCAAAATCCGTAGGACGGAGGCGACCTGCTTTTGCCCGGTCCGTCAACTCGCGACGTTGTTTGGCGATCTCACCCAGCGTCGCAGTGTTTGCGTTGTGGACCACAGGCGCTACGACACCGTCCTCGACGGCCATCGCGACGGAGACGTTTACGTCACGGTTCAGACGGACTCCGTTCTCGATCCAGCTTGCATTAACGCGCGGATGCCGGGCCAGAGCGCGAGCCACGAGCGCGACAAGGATGTCGGTATGCGTGAGCTTTACTCCGGAGGATCGCTCGACCTCGGGCCCGAGAGCTGCGCGTAGGGAATTCAATGCCGTTGCATTCACCTCTCGCTGCAGAAAGAAGTGCGGGACCGTGGTCCAGCTCTGCACCGTTCGTTCCGCCATCAGTCGGCCAATAGAAGAGAGTGTTTCGTGTTGAACCGCAGGAGCGCGAGAGTCGTTAGGACCACCGTCGATGATTGCCTGAATGTCCGAAGCCAGAATCTCTCCGCCATCGCCTGAACCCTGCACCGAAGTGAGATCGATACCGTTGTCTTTCGCGAGCCGACGCGCCTTAGGAGAGACTCTTCCGGTGGAGTTAGCAATCACCGGCTGCTGAGAATTTTCTTCAGTGGTGCGGGCTGCTTCGGCAAGTGAAGGAGCCGCTTGTGTGTGAGGTTTTGCCTCAGCCGGCACGTCTTCTCCAGGCTTCAGAATCCAGGCAATAGTCTGGCCGACTGGAATGTCGGTCCCCACTTCGCCGGTGATTCCACCGAGAACGCCATCGGCAGTGGCTTCCACTTCCATCACGGCCTTGTCTGTTTCGATTTCGAGCAACAGGTCCCCTTTCGAGACCTTGTCGCCTTCCTTCTTAAGCCAGGAGACGAGCTTCCCTGTCTCCTGCGCCATCTCGAGTGCGGGCATTACGACACTGATAGCCATAAGTTATTGGGATACGCGGGCCCTAAGGCCGCAGCGTTAGCTCCCGATCCTCTCTTTTTGTGCACTGGCTGCAACCAGGTTGCGAACATCTGCGCTAGGTTCTGATTCTGTCTCTCGCACGGTTGGAAGCGGGCCGCCGACCGTGTAGTAATGCGCGCCAGCGACTAGAAGCTTCTCAGCAGGGAAGCGCGTGATCACCTCATGGCCGGTCTCCGTAACAACAATCTCTTCCTCGATTCGAGCCGCGCTCCAGCCATCCTTAGAAGGCCAGAACGTCTCGAGAGCAAAGACCATTCCAGGCTTGATCTCCTGTGGATGATCCAAAGAGACGAGGCGGCTGATGACCGGCTTTTCCCAGATCGCGAGCCCGATGCCGTGCCCGTACTGAAGCGCGAAGGCCGCCTCCTCATTGGGGAAGCCGAAGTCCTGCGCCTTCGGCCACACCGAAGCTACATCGCCTGTCGAGCGGCCAGGACGAATCAGATCGATCGCAGCGTCCAGATAGTCTCGGCATCTCTTGTAGGCGTCGACCATCGCGTGGGACGAATAGCCAATTGAGAAGGTACGGTAATAACACGTTCGGTAGCCCATGTAAGAGTGGAGGATGTCGTAGTAGACGGGGTCGCCAGGGCGCATAATTCTGTCGGAGAAGACGTGCGGATGAGGATTGCATCGTTCGCCGGAGATTGCATTGACCGCCTCGACGTACTCTGAGCCAAGGTCGTAGAGCACCTTGCTTACCAGGCCTACGGCTTCGTTCTCCCGCATGCCCGGCTTCATCGCCATGTAAAGCTCGTGATAGGCCGCATCAACCATCGAAGCAGAGGTGTTTAGAAGCGCAATCTCGTCTTTGGTCTTGATGACGCGGGCCTCGGACATCAACTGCTGACCGTCGATGACGGTAATACCCTCGCGTTGCAAAGCAAACAGGACTGGCAATTCGATGATGTCGATTCCTACCGGCTCCTTATGCAGCCCACGCATCTCTAGCTCAATGCGAATCTTCTTGGCGACATCTTCCGCACGACCGTGCTCAGGAGACATCGTGCCACGCAACATGGAGATGCCCGGGCGCGAGCGTTCTCCGAGCCACGGACAGTGCAGTTGATGATGTCGGGCTGCGGAGCCGAAGTCCCACAGGATGGGCTCATCGTTTTGCGGGAGCAAGACGAACCGGTTCGCTTTGTCCTGGGCCCATGTGCCAATGTGCGTCGACGTGAGGTAACGCACATTGTTCATGTCGAAGCAGAGCAGCGCCCCCATCTCAGACTTCGCAAGCAGGTTCTTCGCGCGCTGGAGTCTCTCTACACGAAGACGATCAAAATCGATTCGCTGCTCCCAATCAACTCCCATGGTTCCGTAAGTCGGCTGTGCCATTGCTGCTTCTCCCGTTCGTGGTCCAAAGACGTTCGTGATTCTACGACTTGCTGCAAAGCTTCTTCGCCGCATTAAAGAGCATCTTCTCGGTCGGTACGGTCAGGTCCTCAAGCGGCGGCGAGAAGGGGATGGGAACATGCATCGCTCCCATACGAAGTACCGGGCCGTCGAGATCGTAAAAAGCACCCTCCGAGATCACCGAGGCCAACTCCGAGGTCACACCGTAGCGGCCGTACCCTTCGTCGATCACAATGGCGCGAGACGTCTTCTTTGCAGAGTCAATGAGCGTCTTTTCATCGAGCGGCCAGAGAGTTCGCGGGTCGACAACCTCCGCGCTGATGCCAATCTCCGCGAGCATATCTGCCGCGCCCAGCGCCACCTGCACCATACTACTGGTCGCTACCAGTGAGATGTCTTTGCCGACGCGCTTGACCTCCGCAACGCCGAGAGGGATCGTGTATTCTCCGGTCGGGACGGGGCCTTTCAGCTTGTGGTGCATCATCTTGTCTTCGAAGAAGATGATGGGATTCTCGTCGCGGATCGCAGTCTTCAAGAGACCCTTTGCGTCGGCAGGAGTGGATGGAATCACAACCTTCAGTCCGGGCACGTGGCATAGCCATGCGTGGAGAGACTGCGAGTGTTGAGCGGCAGAGCGCCTGCTTGCTCCGAGCGTCGTCCGCAGAACCATCGGCACCTTCCACTTGCCACCCGACATGTAGTGGATCTTTGCAGCTTGATTAACCATCTGGTCCATCGTCAAGGTAAGAAAGTCGCCGAACATGATGTCGACCACGGGGCGAATCCCGGTCATGGCAGCGCCCACGGCTATGCCGGTAAAACCTGCCTCGGAGATCGGTGTGTCAAAGACTCGATTGGTTCCGAACTCCTCGACCAGCCCCGATAACACTTTGAAAGGGGTGCCTGCTTCGGCCACGTCTTCGCCAAGGATGCAGACTCGCGAGTCGTGACGCATCTCTTCCGCGAGTGCCTCCCTTACGGCCTGTGCAAAGGTCAATTCACGATCAGTACTGTCAGGCATAGACGTGCATCTCCACTTCTTCTAATGCTGGGTACGGAGCAGCGATCGCAAACTCGACAGCGGCTTTCATCTCTTCTCTTACTTCGCTTTCAAGTGCGTCGAGCGTTGCCTTATCGGTGAACCCTTCGTGAACCAGCCGTTCGCCGTGAAGCAGAATGGGGTCGCGGCGTGTCTTCCATTCCTGCTCTTCCAGCTTGGTGCGGTAGTAATCGCGATTGATGTCGCCTACGTGATGGCCGGTGTAGCGATAGGTATTGCAGAGAAGAAAAGCCGGACCATCGCCAGCTCTCGCACTGTCAATAAGTTGTTTGGCCTTTCTATAGACGGCTTGCACATCCTGCCCATCTACGGCTTCGGCTCTTACGCCAAATGCGGTGGCTCGGGCGCAGATATCTCCCGCCGTGGTCTCACTGTAGTGTGTGTACTCGTTGTAGAGGTTGTTTTCGCAGACGTAGATCACAGGGAGCTTCCAGAGCTGAGCGATGTTCAACACCTCATAGAGCAGACCCTGACCGAGTGCTCCTTCGCCAAAGAAGCAGACAGCAACCAGGCCATTGTTCAGGTACTTCGCTGAGAAGGCGGCGCCTGTCGCGATGCCCATGCTGCCACCAACGATCGCATTCGCACCCAGATTACCGGTTGCAGGATCGGCTATATGCATCGAGCCGCCTTTGCCATGACAGTATCCCGCTTCCTTCCCCAGCAGCTCGGCAAACATGAGATTCGGCGTAGCGCCTTTGGCCAGGCAGTGACCGTGTCCACGATGTGTGCTGGTGACGTAGTCTTCCTTTTTGAGAGCTTCGCAGATGCCGACCGCAATGGCTTCTTCGCCGCTGTACAAGTGAGCGAGGCCAGGCATCAACGCACGCGTGTAGAGCTCGTTCACCTGCTCTTCGAACATGCGGATACGCAACATCTGCCGATAGGCATGCAGCGCCAACTCTTTGCCGAACGTGTTCACGGCTTCTTCGGTTTGGGATGTCATCTTCCAACTCCTGTGTCGATGCCAGATAGTTTCGCGAGAACATCGAAGATTACGGCGAAGTCCAGCTTGGCCCAGTTCATGGCCCGCGCAGCAGTTAGAAATTCATTGGTAACAGCAGTGGTCGGGAGTGGCACATTCAATTGCCGTCCAAGATCCAGCGCCAGCAACATATCCTTCTGCATCATGTTCACGTCAAACCATGCCTCTTCCGGCTGCTGAAGAACGAAGGGGCCCCGGTACTTGATCATAGGAGAAGCGATGGCGCTGTGAGTGAGTACGTCCACCGCAACTTCGCGCTTGATGCCGCTCTTCTCAGCCAGCAGCACGCCTTCGGAGAAGGCCAGCATCTGTACCGCTAGGCTCAGATTCGAAGCAATCTTCATGGACAGTGCCAGTCCATTGCCGCCAACGTGCGTCACCTTGGGGCCTATATCCAACAGGATCGGTTTGACCTTCTCGAAGGTCTCTGCCCTTCCGCCTACCATCACGGAGAGATTGCCTTCCTGCAGAGTAATGACGCTTCCCGAGACAGGAGCATCCAGCATGTCAGCGCCCAGAGCGCGAACCTTTTCCGCCATCTCGCGACTTAAATCCGGCCCCACGGTGCTGATATCGACCAGGATCTTTCCGGCGCTGAGCCCAGCGAGAAAACCATCCGGGCCTTCCGCGATACCTTTCAATGCGGGACCGTTCGTGACCATGGAGAGAACAACATCAGCAGCTTCGGCTACCTCGCGCGGAGACTCTGCGATCTTCATTCCCTTCTCGATGAGTCGTTCCGCTTTGGACCGTGTCCGGTTATAGCCGGTCACAGTATGGCCCTTGGCCAGGAGCCGGTCCACCATCTCACTTCCCATTACTCCAAGGCCAATAAATCCGAGGTTCGCCATTCGATTCTGCCTTTCATTAAGAGGACTGCCTCTTAGGTGATTTATTTTTCATAACTGCAGAAACCTTCGAATCTTGGTGCACCTGTTGCAGGTGAGCACGCATCGCTTTGCGTGCACTACTGGCACTCCGCTTTTCGATCGCTTCCAGGATGAGTTTGTGATGGACCTGACCACGCTCCGGCCCCCCGGTGACAGAGAAAATTCCCAGCCGCTGCTCCCGCAAAACTCCTACGAGCGAATCCAGCAACGACAGAATGAGCGGATTTCCAGCAGCTTCGGCCAGAGCCAGATGGAAGTCGAGATCGGCTTCAATATAAGCGTCTGGATTCTTCATGCTGCGGTCCATCACCGCGACGGCCTCCCGCATCATGACCAGGTGCTGTTCTTCGATGCGAGTCGCGGCCAGCGCCGTGAACTCAGGCTCCAGAATCTCGCGCATCTCCGCAACATAGTCGGAGTCTTCAAGGTCGCCGCTCTTGAGAAAGGAGTTGAGGGAGTGGCGTATCGCCTGGGACTTTCCCGTGCTGACAAACGTGCCGCGGCCTGAGTACGCTTCGACCAGCCCCTTCTCGCTCAAGGTCTTGACGGCTTCGCGTACCGCCGTGCGGCTGACCCCAAACTCCTGGGCTAGCTCCCGTTCCGCCGGCAACTGGTCCCCTGGTTTCAGCTTTCCTTCCTGGATCGACTGCTCGATCTGCTGCACGATCTGTTCATAAAGTCTCGCTGTTCGAACTACTTTGTACATTGGCATCCCCTTCGTCTGGCCACCTTTGAGGGTGGTCGTGGTCGAAACACTATACAGGACGCCAGGGGTTGAAATTGCCATTTCGATGGAGGGTTCTCGTTTAGGGTATTCGGTTATACCAATAGACCGATTGGGTTATTGGGTTAGAAAATACTTAAGGACAAGTGGTTATACCATAATGCCACTTTAGGACAAATTGCTGTCGTGCCATCTACTTTTCAATCCAAACCGTTTTGATGTTCGTGAACTCGCGAATGCCGAAGGGTCCAAGCTCACGCCCGAATCCAGACTGCTTGACTCCGCCAAAGGGCACCCGCGGATCGGAGGCGACCATCTTGTTGACGAAGACCATTCCTGCCTCCAACTCCTGGATCAGATGGTCTCGTTCCGCCTCGTCCTGGGTCCACACACTCGCGCCCAGACCAAAGCGCGTGTCGTTGGCGATGCGGATCGCCTCCTCTGCGTCTTTCACGCGAAAGATGGTCGCGACCGGGCCGAAGAACTCTTCGCTATAGGCCGGCGAATCTCGTGGGATGTCGGTGAGGACAGTCGGCGGATAGAAACAACCCTTTCCTGGCATCGGCTTGCCACCAGTCAACACTCTCGCGCCTGCATCGACGGACTTCTGCACATCGCGGTGCAGATCCTCGACGGCGCTGGTCGAGGCCAGCGGACCAAGCTCTGTCGCCCGATCCAGCGGATCCCCAACCTTCAGCGCCTCCATCCGCGCAACGAACTCATCCTCAAACCTGTCGGCGATGGAGTCCTCCACGATGAATCTTTTGGCTGCGATGCAGGACTGGCCATTATTGGCGATACGCGCCTTGACCGCGGTTGCAACAGCTTCGGCAAAGTTGGCCGACTTCATCACGATGTAGGGATCGCTTCCGCCCAGTTCCAGCACCACTTTTTTGATGCTTCGGGCTGCAGAGATGCCAACCTGAACGCCGGCGCCTTCGCTCCCCGTAAGCGTTGCGGCGGCGATGCGCGGATCAGCCAGAATGCCTTCAACCTTCGAGGCGCCAACCAATAAAGTTTGAAAGACTCCCTCGGCAAATCCCGCACGAAGAAAGACATCTTCGACAGCCAGCGCACTCTGCGGAACATTGGAGGCGTGCTTGAGCAGCCCCACGTTGCCGGCCATCAGAGCCGGAGCGACAAAGCGAATCACCTGCCAGAAAGGGTAGTTCCACGGCATGATGGCGAGAATCGGACCCAGCGGCTGATAGTGTATATAGCTGCGATTTGCGCTCGTCTCGACCGCCTCATCCGCCAGAAACCTCTCTGCGTGCTCCGCGTAGTAACGGCAGGCCCAGGCAGATTTGACGGCTTCGTCGATCGCAGCCTGAATGGGCTTCCCCATCTCCAGACTCATCATGCGGCCAAACTGCTCCTTCTCCGCTTCAAGAATCTCTGCCGCTTTTATCATGCGTTCCGCGCGATAGGCGAAGCTGGTCTCACGATGAAGAACAAATGCTGCGGCGGCCTTATCGAGCTTCGCGGCCAACTCCTCATCGGTCAGCGGATCAAAGGTTTTCATGACTTCGCCGGTGGCCGGATTGATGCTTGCAATGCCCATCTTGAAGAACCTTTCTTGGGGCACCATAAAAAGGGATCCCTGTGGTCTGACAGTTATACCGCAAGTCCGGATTGGTTTGTCAAGCGGCTTCGAAAGATAATTTATTTTGTAAATTCCTTGACCGGTGTTGTGGTGCGGTGGTAAAGCTGTCGTACCAAAATTTAGGGGGCGTACACGCAATGAACTTTCACAGAGCAGCCGGCCTTGTAACCAGAACGATGCAAGGGGTCGCTGTTGCCCTCGCGGTCCCGGTGCTTTCTCTCTCTCTCTCCCTCTTCGCCCATGCCCAGACAAACACTGGCCGCATCCTCGGCGACGTCAGCGACTCCTCAGGAGCTCTGGTCCCCGGGGCAAAGGTCACGATTACGGATGTACAGCGCGGAACCAAGCGCTCCCTGGTGACAACGCAGGCGGGCCAGTATGTGGCCCCCGACCTCCTGCCCGGCATCTACTCGGTACGCGTCGAAGCGCCAACCTTCAAAGCTACCGAGCGCACCAATATTCA
Source organism: Tunturiibacter empetritectus (assembly GCF_013410875.1). Lineage (GTDB taxonomy): Bacteria > Acidobacteriota > Terriglobia > Terriglobales > Acidobacteriaceae > Edaphobacter > Edaphobacter empetritectus. The sequence continues at coordinate 516,147 of NZ_JACCCU010000001.1, forward strand.
GATCGAAGTGGCCTCGGACGCGCAGGTCGATTTTGTTCTGGAGACGGGAGCAGCCTCGGAGACGGTCACGGTCACGATGCAGGTGCCGCTCATCAACACGACCTCCTCCAGCCTCGGGGGCACGCTGGGCAACAAGGAGATCAACGATCTCCCGCTCAATGGCCGCAACTACGAGAATCTCCTCCAGCTTCGTCCCGGCATCGTGCGTTATCCCGGCGGGGGCTTCTCCACCACCAGTACCAACGGCCTGCGCGCTGAAGATAACGCCTATATCATCGACGGCCTGTTCAACAGCGAGCCTTTCTCCGGACAGAGCATCATCAACGGAGCTGGCATCGCGGGAGACTCCGCAACCATCCTCCCCGTCGACGCGATCCAGGAGTTCAACCTCATCGAAAATCCGCCGGCAGAGTACGGTTGGAAGCCCGGAGCCATGGTCAACGTTGCGCTCAAATCCGGCACCAACACGCTCCACCGCACCGCCTATGCCTTTGGCCGAAACACTCCGATGGATGCGCGCAACTACTTCAATCCCATCTCAGGCGGCCCGAAAAATCCCCGCAGCCTCGAACAGTTCGGCGGCACCGCCGGAGGCCCCATCCTCAAGGACAAGCTCTTCTACTTCGGCGGATACGAGCGGCAGACCTACGAGGTGGCAAGCATCAGCCAGTTGAACACCCCGCTCACCGTTCCTTTCGGGAACGACCCGAAGAACAGTGTTGTCGACGCCATTGCAGGGGTCGAAGCGGCTGGCATCGTCCCCAGCACCCCCAGTCTCACCATCGGAGGCTGTTCCGTCGGTCCGCCCATCGTCTGTAACGGTACAGGCTTTCCCACCAACAACGGCACCAGTGCGGCTGGCCCTGAGTTCATCAACTACGGACTGCCCAATGACGTCACCACCGACAACGCCGTCGCCAAGGTGGACTATCAGATCAATCAACGCCATTCGATCAACGGCCTCTACTTCTTCGGCAACAATAATGGAACCGTCTCCGACGCCAACGAACTCCAGACCGCGTGGCTGACTCAGATCCACACGCGCGCCCAGGTCGTTGGAGCGAGTTGGACCTTCATCATCAACCCGCGCTGGCTCAACGAAGCGCGCTTCGGCTACAACACCGTCTACCAGCCCACCTTCACCAACGACCGCAACAAGCCTGCCTCTGCCTACGGCCTGAACACCGGCGTCACCAATCCCCTGTACTTCGGTCTGCCGCGCATCAACATCTCGGACTTCTTCCCCGCGCTCAACGAACTCGGCGGCTTCAACTGGCCGAAGATCCAAGGTCCCGACCGCCGCTTTCAGTTCATCGATCACGTCTCTTATACCGTCGGCAAACACGCCTACAAGTTTGGTGGCGAAATACACCGCGATAGCTTCTCCGGGGGAGCCTACGCCGGCGGTCGTGGCCGCATCAAGTTTGGGTTCGGCACCGACGCCTTCCCCGGCGCCACGCCGCTCGAAGACTTCTTCGCCGGTGTGCCTGCGTCCGGCAGCCTGCTTACCGGCGATCCCACCCGGCAGATTCACAACTGGGGATTCGCGGGCTTCGCTCAGGATGACTGGCGGCTCACCAAGAACCTCACCCTCAACCTCGGCCTTCGCTATGAACTGAACACTGTCGTCAAGGAGGCAAACAACCTCCTCGGCAACTTCGATCCCAGCGTAGGTCTGGTTCAGGTAGGCCAGGGTATCAACGGCCCCTACAACGGCGAGCACTACAACTTCGCCCCTCGCCTGGGCTTCGCATGGGACATCACCGGAAGTGGCAGAACCGTGCTGCGCGGCGGTGCCGGGCTCATCTACGAGACCGTCAACTGGGAGTCCTTCCTCGCTCTGAACAACTCCCTCGGCATCAGCACCATCCCCACCGGCGCGCTGGGTGTTGGTCCCAACGGCGGCAAGGGAACCGGTTCGATCTCGGTCGGTACCGTCAACTTCGTTGGCTCCGCCCTCAACTGGAACGCTGGTTACAACAGCGGTGCCTCCACGGTCTTTCCCACCGGCGTGATCAACTGCGGAGCCAACCCCTGCAGCATCCTTGGCATGGTGCAGAACTTCCGCACACCGCAGGTCTATAGCTGGAACCTGAACGTCGAGCACTCTTTCAAGCCCGACCTAGTGCTCGAGGTCGCCTACGTCGGCAACCACGGACAAAAACTCGTCGGCATTCACGACATCAACCAGAACGTTCCCTCGGCGGACTTCAACCACGACGAACAGTCCGGCCGCCCCTTCAACGCCCTCTATCCCTATCTCAGCTTCATCTATCAGATGGGCAACATCTACCGCTCCAACTACGACGGTCTGCAGATGACCATGACCGCCCGCAACTACCACCACTTCACCGCTGTCGCCGGCTACACCTACTCGCACTCGCTCGATAACGTAGGCGCAAACTGGGACTTCGGCGCAGGCTCCGGCATCCCGCAAGACAGCACCCATCCCGAACGCGAGTACGCCAGCAGCGACTTCGACATTCGCCACCGCCTCACCCTCACCACCTCCTACGCCATCCCCGGCCGAAAGTCGTTCCTTCAATCCCTCGAAGGCTGGCAGGTCAACTCCATCGTCAGCCTCTACGGAGCGCAACCCTGGGGTCCCATCGATACCGGCAACGACCTCAGTCAGACCGGCGAAGGAGTCGATCGCTGGGACTTCTTCGGCAATCCTCGCGACTTCAAGTCAGGTGGCGCAGTCGGCATCCCCGTAACAGGTGCTAGCGATCCAGTCTGCATGGCCCATGCTCGCTCGCTCGCCACGCTGGCCACAGCCGGCTGCTACAGAGTGGGCAACTCCGTCATGACTCCGCCCGCGCCGGGAACCTTCGGCACCATGGGCCGAAATACCTTCCGCGACACCGGCTATAAAAACTGGGACTTCTCCGTCGATAAGAACTGGCACTTCCACGAGCGATACGCAGCGCAGTTTCGCGCGGAACTCTTCAACTTCACCAATCATCCCAACTTCGCCAACCCCTTCGGTGGCCAGAACGGCTGGGGCCACAACGATCCCTCCGTTCCAGGCCAATTCGGCTGCGGCTGCGCAACCCCGGACGTAGCGGCTTCAAATCCTGTCATCGGCTCAGGAGGCAGTCGCGCCGTGCAACTCGGCCTCAAACTTTCCTTCTAGCGCAACGCCGCGCAGTTGCGCAGCTCTCGTTTTTGCTTGTCTTTTTTGTTGTCATTCCCGAAGGGAATCTGCGTTTTGCAGTCTCTACAGCATCGTTCCAAAGCGTTCGGCATCGGTTCAAGGCGAACATTGAAGTTAACCGTTTTTCGAAAAGTGTGGAAGAGAGGAACTCCAATCGTGGCAACCAGGCATTCCGTATCCAGGCACCCTGCAACCAGGAACTTCAAAACCATCGCATCTTTACTCACCGTCTGTGCCGGGCTTTCTTCAGCTAGCCTTCTGGCCCAGGGAGCACCGGAGCGCACTCTGGACGAGATCAAGGTCGAGGCCGTCCACCGCGCCGAGGTCGGCGGATATCCTCTCATCGGCCTCGATCCCAACGACGTCCGCGAGGCCTTCAAGTCCATCCACACCCGCGACAAGGATGAGTGGGCCGAAGGCTTCATGGGCGTCGCCGACCGCTATATGGCCGAAGGCAAAAGCCTCGAAAAGACCGATCCCGCCAAGGCCAACGCCGACTACATCCGTGCGTGGCATCTCTACTTCTTCGGCCGCTGGCCCACCGACTCCTCTCCCAAGAAAAAACTCTCCTACGCCAAAGGCATCGAAGCATTTCTCGCTCATGCTCGCCTGATGGATCCACCCGTCGAAGTCGTTCACATCCCCTTCGAAGGCAAGGAGATCATCGGCTACCTGCGGCTGCCCAAAGGCGCCACTGGCCGAATCCCCATGGTCATCGCCGTCAACGGACTCGATAGCCGCAAGGAAGACCTCACCGAGAGCTTCTCCGCCATCCTGCCTTACGGCATCGGCTACATCGCCGTCGACGGCCCCGGCACCGGCCAATCTCCTGTCAAAGCCAGTCCCACCGCAGACCGCGCCCTCTCCAAGGTCCTCGACTATCTCGCCACCCGGCCCGAAGTCGACACCCACCGCATCGCCATGCACGGCGTCAGTTGGGGAGCCTATTGGGGCACTAAGATGGCAATCATCGAGAAAGATCGCCTCAAATGCGTCAGCGTCCAATCCCCACCCACCGATCTCTTCTTCCAGAGAGACTTTATCGTGAACTCTCTGGTAGGCAACCGCGAGTATCTCTTCGATCAGGTTCCCGCCCTGATGTCCATCTTCGAAAATGTAACCACATTGGATCAGGTGATCGACGAGTTCGCGAAGATGTCTCTGGTCAATCAGCATCTGTTAGGCAAGCCAACAGCGCCCATGCTGATCCTAGCCGGCACCAAAGACACCCAGGTTCCGATCTCCGACGTCTACAAACTCCTCGACAGTGGCGACGTTCCAAAAGACGCATGGATCAATCCGCAGGGCGGTCACCTCGGCCGACAGGTAGGCGTCTGGCCCGACCCTCGCATCTTCAAGCAGGTCATCCTCCCATGGCTCGATCGAAATCTCAAATCCAACCCGTAACAGCTACGTTTGAAACTCCAAAAGAGTGAATAGCGGCAGAAGGACAGGCTTGCCATAGCGATCCCGCTCTAAACTATTGCGGGATCGTTAGTATCTTCGTCTTGGGTCTTACAGATGGTAGCGGCTCGCGGCCAGGGATCTTTGAGATCAAACCTTGCGGCGATGTCTTACCATCGGAACGATGGTGGCCCCGATCTCAGATGCGGAATAACTCCGTCTCGAATCTCCGTATCACCACAATCTCGCTTAAAAATCTCCGGACCATCAAAGATTAAGCCACCCTTAAGAGCGCTTTACGGGGTTGTTACGCTGTGTTCACACCCCCGCAAAAGCCTCTCTCTAGTTTAGGTGGAAGCTCAAAAGTGCAATCTGCCTTGTATAGCAGCTCGGGTCAACCGAAGCACCTCTTCGGGCGCGATCTTCCAGTCCTTCAAGAAAACGGAGTTGGCGATGTCTCTTAAAAATTATGCGAAGCAATTCGCAGTGTCGATGTTCATGCTCTTACTCGTCTGCGTGCTCCCGGTAACGGCGCAGACCGGAATCGGGCTGCTATCAGGCTCAGTGGTCGATAGCCAGGGCGGCGCGCTGCAGGGTGCGAAGGTAGAGGTCAACCCAGGGACAGCCTCGGCGCTCACCGATGCACAGGGGCAATTTACATTGAACGGGCTTAGTGCAGGCGACCACGATGTAACCGTCTCCTACGCAGGATTCGCTCCCTTCACCAAAAAAGTGACGGTGGTTTCGGGGCAGGTCGTGCGGCTGGCTGCTTCGCTCAGCGTAGCCTCGAACAAGCAGGATGTGCAGGTCTACGCGGGTCGCGAGGGCGGAGAGATCGAGTCGATCAACCGCACCTTCAACGCGGACAACATCATCAACGTGCTGCCTGCTGATGTGATCAAAAGCCTGCCGAATGCCAACGTGGCGGATGCGATCGGGCGGCTGGCAAGCGTGACGCTGGAGCGCGACGAGGGCGAGGGCAAGTACGTGCAGGTGCGCGGCACCGAACCGCGATTGACCAATGTGACAGTCGACGGAGTGAACCTCGCCTCAGCAGAGACAGTGCGCCAGGTGAAGCTGGATATCATTCCCGCGGATCTCGTGGAGTCGGTGCAGATCAATAAGACCCTTGAGGCGAGCATGCCCGGCGACGGGATCGGCGGTTCGGTAGACCTGCGCACGAAGAGTGCCGGCGACAAGCCAACGATAGCTTTGGAGTCCACCGGCGGATACACCCCCATCATTGGTGGCCGGCCGGTCTACCAATTCGACGGCACGCTGGGAAAGCGGTTTTTGGAGGGGAACAAGCTGGGCGTCTTGTTCGGCGGATCGTACGACTGGAACGGGCGCGGGATTAACGACGTAGAGCCGGGGCCTGTGCTTCTCGGTGGATACGATATTCGCGACTACCAGTACTACCGCAACCGGATCGGCTACGCCGGAACGGTGGACTATCGCTTTAGTGAGACCTCGAGTATCTATTTGAAGGGCCTGTACTCGCTCTTTCATAACTTCGGCAATCGCTGGGACTACAACGTGGCGACCACATATACCTCGACGGGAGAGCCGGACGGCACAGGCAATACGACCTTTGGAGCGGAGATCAGACGCCCTGTGCAGGACCTGGGAAGTATTCAGCTCGGCGGACGACACGTGATCAGACGCTCGCTGCTCGCCTGGGATGTGGAGAGCTCGGTGGGACGGACGCGCGATGAGGGCTACTCGGACGCGACGTTCAATCCCGGAGCTGACTCGGTGCTCAATGGGAATATCCAGTTCGCGCTCGATAACTCCAAACCTCTAACGCCCAAGCTTGTGGCTCCGAGCGGAGTGAATATCTACGATCCGACACAGTACTACTACGCAGGCCAGCGGGTGGAGAGCTACTACAATCCGGAGGTTGATCTTGGCTTCGGAGCCGACTTGGCAACGTCCTACTCACTCTTTGGCCACGCGTCGAGCTTCGAGTTTGGAGGGCGGTTCCGGAACCTGCACAAGTTCGCCAACCAGGATGACGTCTACACAGTTCCGACGGCGGCAGCGAACGACCCTTCGCTGCAGATGACGAACTTCCTGAACACGTTCAACGATACCGGCTACTACGGAGGCACCTATCAGTTTGGGCCGGCGGTGGACTACGACAAGGTGAATGCATTTACCGCGGTGGGGCCTGATCCATCCAATCCGAACGTGAATACGAACAACTTCAACCTGGTCGAGAAGGTTTCGGCAGGGTACCTGATGAACACGACCAACATAAGCAGGTTCCGGTTCTTGGTAGGTGTGCGTTTTGAGAACACCAGTGAAAAAGACAACGGCACCATTACTCCTGACCAGCCGCCTGTAGCCCGGAGCGGATCGTATCTCGATGTGCTGCCGAGCGCGTCGGTGCGCTACTCCATTACGCCGTCGAGCGGGGTGCGACTGGTGTATGGGCGGGGTTTGTCGCGGCCGGACTTCTCGGACCTGGTCTCGTTTGCGACGATCTCGCCGGGCGGGGTGCGTACGACCTCCAGCATTGGCAACCCGAACCTGAAGGCGGAGCACGCGGACAATCTGGATCTGCTGTATGAGCGGAGCCTGAGTCCTGTCGGGCTTTTGCAGGCGGGGGTGTACTACAAGCATCTGTCTGATCCGATCGTTCCGCTGCAAACGACGCTTGCGGATGGGACGATCCAGACGCAGCCGCAGAACGCCGGCACCGCGTATGTCTATGGGTTAGAGATTGCGTTTCAGCAGCATTTCACGTATCTGCCTGGGCTGTTGAACGGAACGGGCCTGTCGGCGAACTATGGCTACTCTGCTTCGCAGATCAACTTCCCTGCGGCGTTCGGGAGGTCGGATAAACCGGATCTGCTGCGACAGGCACCGCACACTTGGAACATTAGTCCCACTTACGATAAGCGGAATCTTTCGGTGCGGCTGGGACTGAGCTACAACGCGGCGAACATCTTCTCGTATCAGTACACCGATGCCACCGCCGGGCCGATTGTGTTCACGCAGAAGAAGCCAAACCCCACGGACACCGGGTATCTCGCGTCAGGTGGCGGCATCAAGGGGCCGAACGGTGACACCTATCTGTACGGCCATCTGCAGGTCGATCTGCAGGGAACCTACAGGCTGCCGAAGGGCTTCACCGCGGTAGCCTACGCGTTAAACCTGAACAATGAGGTCTTTGGTTTCTACAATGGCAGCACGGTGAATCCGATCCAGCGTGAGTTCTACAAACAGACCTTCGGCGGCGGTCTCCGGTGGTCTCCCACACGCGAACGATAGACAACAAAGGGTGCCGGAGAGCGCTACTCACGCCTCCGGCACCCATCCTGAAAAGCGCGCAGCCCCGACCCACCTTCTCGCGGAACGCAATCCACAAACACAAAAGAGACAGCGACCATCAAGCTGCAAGCCGCACGAACCTCGCGACTGCAAGAAACCTCTCTAGACGGTTGCTTGTGGCTCTTCCACCTTTGTCCGCTCGCCTCTGGCGGTCAGATGGTAATACATCGCCGGCGTAACGATTAGGCTCAAAACCACCGAGATCAACAGTCCGCCAATCACGGCAATTGCCAGTGGCTGCAGCATCTGCGAACCCGCCCCCAGCGCAAAGGCCAGCGGCAGCATCCCGCACATCGCCGCCGTCGCTGTCATCACGATCGGCCTTAGCCGCCTCTGTGCCGCATGCATCATCGCATCCAGCGCCTCGGCGCCCTCGGCCCGCGCTCGTTCATCAGCATCCAGCAGCAGAATGCCGTTCTTGGCCACAATCCCGATCACCATGATCAAACCCATAAAACTTGCAACGTTGAAGTCGGTTCTAGTGATCAGCAGTGCCAGAACGACTCCAGCCATCGAAAGGACCGAGCTCGTAAGGATTGCGATCGGCGCGGAAAAGTTTCGAAACTCAGCAAGCAGAACGCCGAAGACAAGCGCAAGCGCAAGGAGGAGAACCTGAACCAGCTCATGAAAAGATTTTTGCTGCTCCTGATATGTGCCGCCATAATCAACCCGAACGCTCGCGGGAAGATTCAACTTAGCCACAGCGTCTTTCACCTTTACCATGGCGCCGCCAAGATTTGACCCTTCCAGCCGTCCGCTGACCAGCACCACCTGTTCAAGATTTTCGCGGCGGATCTCATTCTGCGGAGGCAGCTCTTTGATCTCGGCAAGCGCGCCCAGCGTCGCAGTGTGTCCCGTCGCAGAGTTGAAGACCGTGTTCTGGATCGCGCTCAACGAAGAGCGATGTTCGTCTGACAGGCGAACCCGGACCGTGTAGGGTCGACCAGCCACAATCACCGGATCGGTAGAAGGCAGCCCATCAAGCAGCGAGGTTGCGTCCTCGGCCACCTCCTGAACCGTAAAACCGAGGCGGCTCGCCAGGCCAGGGTCCACCTGGAAGGTAGTCGCCGGACCACTCAGTGTGTTGTCGACGCCGTTCTGAGTATCGACGACCCCCGGAATTGCCGAGATCGCCGCCTGCACCTTCGGCCCAAGATCGTGCAAAAGTGTAACGTCATTCGAGAAGAGTTTAATCTGAATCGGCTCGGGAGAGTTCGAGAGATCGTTGATCATATCCTCTAGAACCTGCACAAACTCGACATCAAGTTCAGGCTCCTGCTCCTTAATCTTTCCCCGCACCTCCGAAATAATCTCGTCGATCGCTCGTGATCGCTTCGTCTTCAGGCGAACTGAGATATCGCCGGTATTTGCCTCTGTGACGGCAGCGAGGCCAAGTTGAAGACCAGTCCGGCGTGTTGTGATCGAAACCTCCGGCGTATCGCGGAGGATCTTTTCCACTCGATCAAGAGCCTTGTTCGTCGTCGCAAGAGAACTGCCCGCAGGCATGATGTAGTCAAGGATAAAACTCCCTTCATCCATCGCTGGCAGCAGATTGGATCCAAGTGCATTATAAGCTAAGTAGCCAACGACGATAAGAACGCCGGAGATGGCTGCCAGAGCCCAGGTTCGACGAATCGTCCAGCCGAGAACGCGGTTGTGCAAGCTAAGCACGCGGCGCATAAAAGGGCCATTATCGTCATGGTTCGCGGCTGCGTTCTCCTCAGACGGCTTCAAGGGGGCATCTTCACGACGCTCACGCAGAAGCGAAAGTGAAAGCGCAGGCGTGAAGGTTAAAGCCAACAGGAGTGACGTGAGAAGAGCCGCAGTCATGGTCACAGCCAGCGCACGGAAGAAACTGCCGGTCACCCCGGTCACTGCGATCAAAGGAAGGAAGACGACTACAGGGGTAACGGTAGATCCAATGAGAGGAACCGTGATCTCGTGCAGAGCGGTCCGTACCGCATCGACGCGGGACTGCCCACGATCCCGATGCACGACGATATTTTCCACGACCACGATCGCGTCGTCGATGACAAGACCGATAGCGGCGGCAAGTCCGCCAAGCGTCATCAGGTTAAAGCTCTGTCCGATGATCCAGAGAAAAAGAATTGTAACTGCAACGGTGACAGGTATTACCAGCCCGGCGATCAGCGAAGAAGTCCAGTCATGCAGAAATAGAAACAGAATGATGCACGCCAGCAAAAGGCCAATCAGAATGGCGTCGCGAACGCTGGCGATGCTCTCGCGAACAAGCTCCGACTGATCGTAGAACGGTGTGAGATGAACCCCCGCGGGTAGAGTCTTGCTGAGTTGGGCGATCTCGACGGCGACCGCAGCAGCCACGGCAACCGTATTGCTGGACGGCTGCCGCGTTATGTTGAGCAACACAGACGGTATCCCGTTGGCGTCGACCGAGGTGTACACGGGAAGAGTAGCCGGTCCCAGGGTTGCTACATCCGAGATGCGAATCGGAACACCGGCTGCAGTCGTCTTGACGACAAGTCGTCCGAGTGACTCCACATCATGCGCCTGCGCACCCACCAGCCCAAGGATCAGCTGATGATCGGCCTCATAAAGCCCCGGAGAGTCGATGATATTCGACGTCTGCACCGCGTTCACAAGATCGAGAACGGTGATGCCCGCGATCTGCAAGCGCGCAGGATCCGGAACAATGTGAAACTCGGGAACCTTACCACCCTGAACCACAACCGTGCTCACCCCGGTAACGCGATTCAGAGGAGGCTTCAGATCATAGGTCGCAATCTGCCAGAGAGCCGTGGGAGATACGGTGTTAGGCCCTCGGTCATCTGCGGTCAGCGCGTACCCCAGGATAGGAAAGGTCGCGAAGGTCAGCCGGTTCGTCGTAATCTTCGCTGTACTGGGCAGGCTCGACTGTACCTTCGCTAAAGCGGAGTCAGTAAGCTGCAGCGTGCGGAACATATCCACACTCCAGTCGAAGAACAGACTCACCTCGGCAGATCCACGACTGGTCGTGCTGCGAACAGTCATCAGTCCGGGAACACTGTTGACGGCATCTTCAATAGGCTTCGTGATCGTGACCTGCATCTGCTCAACCGGCATCACACCGTTATCGACGCCGATGACCACACGCGGAAAGTTAGTATCCGGAAAGACGGAGATCGGTACCTGGAAAGCCGCGTAAATGCCGGCAATCGTGAGCACAATGAGGAAGAAGAAGATCGGCTTGGCGGTACGCGTCAGCCAGAAGCCTTTTTCGTCGGCGGTAGGTGCATTCGGCAGACTCACTATTTGCCTCCCGCATCGTCGTCGCTCTTGCCTGCCGAACCTTTCTCCTCTGCCGGCCCCACCTTCACCTTCGTGCCTTCGTCCAGCCCGTAGCCGCCAGTCGTAATCACCGTATCGCTCGGCTTGAGACCGCTAAGGATCTCCGCTGATTCGTCAGTCTGTATACCTACTGTGACCGCTCGTTTTGCAGACGCGCCGTCCGCGCCGACCACCATGACGATCTTGCCCGCGCCCTCTGGCGACCGCTGAACTGCTTCCGTCGGAATCAGCAGCGCATTCTCCACAGTCTTTCCCTTAAGAGTAGCCCGCACCGAAGTCCCGGCCTTAAGATGGCCCTTGGGATTGGGTACTCGCAGCCAGACCTCCACCGTCGTGCTGCCAGGGTCGAGCGCCGGACTGATCAGCGAAACCTTGGCATCCACGGGCTCCTCGACTCCCGGTACCGTAATCGTAGCGGGAGAGCCCAGGCTCAGTCGCTGTGCCTGAATCTGTGCGACGTGCAGCTTCGCGATCATGAAAGAGGTATCCATCACCGTCACAACGGGAGTTCCTGCAGCGGCAGTCTCCCCTGCGAACAGTGGTCGATCCGTTACAACGCCAGAGATCGGCGTTCTGATGTTGGTGTAACTAAGTTGCGCCTGCGCACCCAGGTACTTTCCCTTTGCAGAGGCGAGCGTCCCCTTGGCCGACTCCAGCGAAGCGCTGGTGCCAACCTTGGTAAGTGCCTCGTACTTCTGCTTCGCGATATCGTAAGCGGCCTGCGCCTGTAGTGCCGTCGTTCGCGCAGTATCGTAATCGCGGCCAGGTATCGCTCCCTGAGCCAGCAACTGCTTGCGGGCCTCGAGGATGCTATTGTCCAGATCGAGCGTCGCCTTGGCCTGCTCTAGATCAAGCCGCGATCGGGTTTGCTCTTCAGGGACCGCAGACTGCGTAGCCGTCGCATAGGCCCCTTGCGCTGCATCGAACGCGCCTTTGTTATCCATCGCGGCCGCCGCGAGATCTTCGTTTTCAAGCGTTGCCACGAGCTGCCCGGCCTTAACATGGGAGCCGCGTTGAACGTAAAACTTACGCACCGGCGCAGTCACCTTAGGTAAAATTGCGGCCTGCGCAACAGGAGCAAGGATTGCATCTGCGTCAATCTCCTCAGTGATCGAGCCGCTCGTGGGATGGACGGCTTGCACTGTGACCACTGGCTTATCGGCTGAATCGTCCGCCTTCTTGCAGCCGCTCTGAAGCAGCAGGGAAGCAGACAGGAACAGCAAAGACACGGCCAATGACGGTGTCCCAGCCCGTTGAGTCGTCATAGTTACCATTTTGTCGGCCACGGTTAAATCGTCCCCGTAAGTAGTTGAAGATTTGCCAGCGCAAGCTGATAGCGAATGGTGCCGTCCTGATACGCAAGCTCTGCGCTGGTCAACGAGTTCTGCGCATCGACAACTTCGAGAACAGTCGCCTCGCCGGCGGAGTAGCGCATCCGTGTCAGGTGAAGGCTCTCCCGCGCCGTCTGCACGCTCAACTCCAGCGAAGCAAGCTGATCGTGAGCGAGGGAAGCCTCTCCATAAAACTCATCAAGCTGGGCGATCAAGGTGCGCTGCGTCGAAGTCAGTGCCACCTTGGCAGCATCACGAAGAATGTGCGCCTGTTTAATCTTGTGCTGCGTCGCAAACCAGTCCCACACAGGAATATCGAGCGTCGCCGAAGCGGAGTAGCCAAGGTTGCGAACACCGTCAGGGCCATTCGCGGCGAACTGCGGAGCATCGATACCATACGAGTAGTTCAGCACCAGGTCCGGCAGGTAAGCAGCACGCGCTGTCGTAATGTCGAGATCCTTCGCTCGCAGCGTTGCCAGAGCGCTCTTCAACTCAGGATTATTCGCGGCGGCCTGTGTCTCCACCACCGTTCGCTCCGGAAGCGAAGTTGCCGCAGGAAGCGTCACACTATACGGCGAGCGCGGATCAGGAAACAGCAGCACGCCAAGATCAAGCCGAGCCTTCTGCGCCTGCAATTGAGCGTCTCCAAGATCTCGCTGCCGTTGTTGCAGCGTCAACTGCGCCTTGATGACATCCGCATGGGCCACCTCTCTTGCCGCTTCGCGCTGCTGCGTCTGCTTCACAAAGTCGGCAGCTTCGTCAGTGGCGCGCTGTTGAACGACAATCCGTTGCTGCGCAGCAGTTGAATTGTAAAAAAGTCCGACGACCGTCGAGGTCAAACCCCTGCGGCTAATCTCCATCTCTGCACTGGCAATTGCAGCAGCCGCACCAGCGCGAGCCAGAGCAGTGTACTGTGCAAGCCCAATCGTCTCGGTAGCCACGCCCTGGCTGATGTACTCGTGCACTGTATTGTTGGCGATGAACCTGGGCGAAGGCTGTGTCGTCCCGATCGAGCCGGTCCCGTTACGCGCCCCATTCGGCTGAGTATAGAGAAACTGATTGTGGTACACCACAGAGGGAAGCAACGCCGCCCGGGCAATTGATCGGTCAAGCTGTGCCGTCTTACTCGCTGCCACCGCCGCGGCAAATGCGGGCTCGTTCGCCCTTGCCAGCGACAGCGCCTGGTCAACCGTAACGGCCTGACCAGCCTGGTTCGTACCCTGCACACTCGCCTGTGCCATCACGCCACCATTCGCCTGCGTGGCTCCAGCGTCAGTTGTTGGCGAGGCTGCACTCTGCGGCGCACCTGTAAGCTCCGGTGCAGCTACCCCGGAAGTTGTCGTCTGCCACGCTTCAGCTGGTGATGGCGCGAGGACCAGTGCCATCACCCAGCCAAACGCGAAGATCGGATTGAATAAAAAGATTCGTTTCATGGTTTACTTGCACACACCCATTGCACGGACGATCTCCCGCGGCTAGTCTTGGCCGATCACCAGCACCGTAAAGCTGTCGGGCAGAATAGAGGGTCGCGGGCGAGGAGTCGCAGCGGTTGCAGGCGGGGTGGCGCCGAACTTGGCCGTGACCGTGTAGATCTTTCCGGTTGACGAGTCGAACGCCATCGTTCTCGCGCCCTTCATCGTCGGCAGCGTTTGAATCACTGGATACGTTGCCTTGCTGGCATCGACGACGCTCAACGTGCCATCGCCATTCGAAGAGAAGGCCAGCTTCTTGCTTGCGTCATATCCAGCGGCATCAGGCCCATCGCCAATGGTCGGCGTACCCAGTGACTTGCCGGTGTGCGAATCGGTGATGGCCATCTTCTTACCGTCACAGACCGAAAACAGACGTCCGCCCTCCTTATCGAAGGCCAGCCCAGACGGTGAGTCGCACCCGGACAGAGCCCACGTAGCCGAAATCTTCTGCGCCTTGGCGTCCAGTCGCACGATGCTGTTCTTATCTTCAATATTGACGAAGACAGTTCCTGCATCGTCGCTCTGCGGAAACTCCGGTTTGCCGGGCAGCGCGACCGTACCGATTGCCTTGCGACTGGCTGCATCGATCACCGTCGCGTTCTTGCTGGTTCCGTTGAACGCCCAGAGCGTGTTGGTAGAGCCCTCGTAGACGATGCCGTCAGGATTGGTTCCGGCCGGAATCTTCGTCAGCGTCGCGAAGTTGGAGGTATCGAACACCACAACGTCGTTTGCTCCGCCATCGGAGACGAAGCCGGTCTTGCCATCGGGAGCGATGACGACGCCGTGGCATCGGGTCAATCCTTCAATCGCTCCGATCACCTTTCCAGTCGTGGTATCGACGACGTCGACCCGGGTCAGATGCGCGATGTAAAGGCGGTGTGTTGCCGGATCGGCCGTCAGGTAGTCCCAACCTCCCGTGCCTCCGATGGTCCATCGTTGTTCAATCTGAAATGGTTTTTGCGCCGTAGCAGACGCTATCGTGAAGAAGGGAACCAGCGTCGATGCGGCAAAGAGGAGAGAAGAGACGACTCGTCTGCTTGTATTCGGCATGTCAAAAACACTCCAGAATGAAAGAAAATTTGTTCCCTACAAATATCGCAGAGCTGGCTTAATGTACGCTTAAGAAGTAGGAACTCCTTTTTCCCGGCTACTCGCGGTCCCAGGATACGTTTTCTCTGTTGCGATCTGGACCAGTGGCAGAGTAACAATAGCGCTCGTGCCCTGTCCCGGCCTGCTCTCCAGGCTTATCGCTCCGTGGTATCGCAAAACGATCGCCTTTGAGATCGCCAGCCCCAGACCCGTACCGCCCGTTCGTCGACTACGCGACGGGTCTCCACGATAGAAACGGTCGAAGACATGAGGAAGTACCTCCTCTGGAACTCCGATTCCATCGTCTTCAATAACCAATCGGGCCACACTGTCCCGGCTCGTTACGATCGCGCGAACCTCTGCGCCCTCCCCGCTATGCTGAATCGCATTATGAATCAGGTTCGAGCAGAGCAGCCGAACCTGGTCGGGATCGCAGGAAACGAAGACCGGCCTCTCCGCGTTGATCACCAGGTTGATGCGGTGGAAGCTCGCCAGCGTCCGAAAGTGCTCCGCCACATCACGGAGAACATCGCCAAGTTCCACCATCCGATACGACTCCGGCTGTTCCGCGCCATCCTCAAGCCGCGCCAGGGTTAGCATCTTGGCGACAAGCTCCTCCATCCGCTCCGAGTCGATCCTCACTCGCTCAAGCCCCTCTTCATACTCCTTCGCCGACCTCGACCGCATCGTCAGAAGCTGAAAGGAAGACTTCACCACCGCCACCGAGGTCTTCAGTTCGTGGGCTGCATCGCTGACAAACTGCTTTTGTTGCGCGAAGGACTGCTCCAGCCTCAGCAGCGCCGACTCAATGGCCGAGACAAGCGGCTCAAGCTCCCGCACATAGCGGGCCTGACTCGAGGGACCCAGATTCCACGAGTTGACCGAGATCTTGCCCGCCTGCTCGACCAGTTCGTATAACGGTTGAAGTCCGCTGCGCAAAAGGTGCAGCAGCACAACGCCGGTGATCATCAGCAGCAGGAGGCCCGAGAGTGCATAGAACGCTATGGCATTCCGCACTCGCTCCCACACCGGATGAGTGCGCGAGCCGTAGAGAATAATGACATGCCGGGCAATGCCACCTTTCGCATCCCCCGGATCGACGATCCGCAGACCGGGCCTGCGTATGACGCGATAGTGAATCCCTCCAACCGTCAGATTGCGAAACTCCCGCGTGTCCTTACTGGCCAGCTCCTGCTCGCCCCCCGGCCACCCCTGCGACCCGATCACGCGGCCACGGTCGTCGCGAACGATATAAATGTCTCGCCGCGGAGCCAGCCCTTCGGTTCCATAAAGCATCAGGTTGTCTTCAGGGTCTTCTGCGTCCTGCACCGCTCCCAGTACCGAATCTACCCGGCCGCGAAGCGTTACATCGAACGCGCGAAAGTGTGAAATTCCCTCGTAAACACTGGCGATCCCGATCAAGGCCAGCAGTGAGCACAGCTCCACCAGGAGCACAGCCGCAATCAGTCGCCGCGTCAGCGAGTAACTCTTCATGCCGATTCGCCTCCGGTGCTATTGCCTCGTTCGCGAAGCCGGCGAAGCACCGTCAGGCCATCCAACCCCATCCGCCCATCCTCGGCATGGTCCACCGTGAAGCCTGTCCCCTCGCGCAGTGCGTGCCCCACGTCTTCAGTCAGGCGGATCTCGTCTTCAACCAGCAGCACACGCATGAATAGATCTCACCACACAAAGCTTAAGACAGCCTTAAATTGCCCATCGGCTGAACAATTCTTGCAGCGCACAGAGCGTCTTACAGCGCACATGCCGATCAACCGGCTTTGGCTCGAAAGCTTCTACCACTTCTCTCCCGCCCTAATCGCCGCTCGCAAACAACTGCAGCAGCGCATCACTAGCCTCCTGCACATCTCGAATCTTGAACTCAGGATCAAGCTGCAGCGCCTTCGCCCTCGGAGCCAGCGCCGTCAGCGACTGCATCACCGTCTCTGCAGACAGACGCGGAGTGCTCGGCCCCACCACCAGATACTCTATCCCTTCCACCTGCAGCAGCGTCTTCGCGTCGCGGAATGAGCAGGTCGATCTCACGTCATATCCATGCTGCATCAGCACCGTCCTCACAAATACGCAAAGGTCCGCCGACTCATCCACCACCAGCACCCGCGGGCCCTCCTGCTTCTGCACCGCCACCGTCGGCCGCTCTCTCAAATACGACTGAATCGCCTCCTCCTCGGTCGCATAGCTCTCCAACAAAGCGGAGACCTTCGTCAACTTCAGCAGGTCCGTAAGAAACTTCGGCGGCCCAGCCAGCCGAAGATCGCCCCCACGTCGGCGCATCCGTTCGGAGAATCGCACCAGCAGCCCCAGCCCAATGCTGTCCAGCCGGCTCACCTCGCTCAACTCCACCACCAGCCGGGAGAACTCACGCGCCCCCTCATCCAGCATTGCCTCCAGCGCCTTCACCTCAGCGCCCAGAACAATACGCCCCTTGCACTGAATCAGGTAGACGTTTCCAACAAACCGCGAACTCAGACTTAACAGCATGGATTACCTCGTCAGCCAGGCTCGACACGGGATCGCACTCGCCCGCAGGAAGAATAAACCCGCAGGAAGAATAATAATGACCTGAAGCTGTGGTCCCCAATCATCGCACCGCAAACCGCTCCAAAGCCATTCTTCTTTCACCGCTCCCAGAACCTAACATCCACAGTCCTCCCGTTGGTCGGCACCAACTCCCGCTCGCGACTGATGGGAGCGCCACGCGAAGCGGTATACAAGTCACGAAGTGACCGCTGCCCGCGCAGGGCGCCGTCCGGCAGGACAGAGCTTCGATCAAAAAAAATAATTCAAAAAATCTTCGCCAAATTTGGCGTATGAGTTATATCCAATTCGCTACAATTAAATTAGAGATCAAAACTAAGGGCTGCCTGCGGCGAAAGCTGCAGCAGCCCTTCGCATTTAACGTCCCACAAATCACCACCAACTCACCACGAAGGAGCCACCGAAGCACCATGAAATACAGCATCCATCTCGCAGCCCAAGAGCCCCGGAGAGAAGGGAAACCGCACGAAAATTCCGCTAACTAAAACAAAACAAGTATTTTAGCCGTAACCGACCTGGATGCAATGGTTTAGCGACATGTACTGCCGCTAAACCACTGCATCCATTCCACTTGCCCCCAAAATACCCCGTAGGGGGGGAGGGGGTACCAACCGAGCCACAAAGGAGCCGAAAAATATGAAAACCGCCATCTGCCGCCACATCAAAACCAACGGACGCCGCTGCAAATCGCCCTCTCTCGGCCTCTCTGCTTTCTGCTACTTCCACTCCCGCCTCCTCCGCCGACACAGAACTCTGCTCGAAACCGCCCCCACCCTGCCCCCAAACCAGCCGAACAACTCTCTTTCTGCAAACGGATTGCCCCCATATCTGCCCGAAGCCCTCCCCCTTGAACTCGACCTGCCCCCACTCGAAGATGTCGAGTCCATCCAGGTCTCCATCTCCCTGCTCGTCGCCGCCCTCGCCCGTAATCGCATTGATTCCAAAAGGGCGGCGATCCTCCTCTACGGTCTCCAGCTCGCCTCCACCAACGCCCGTTCCGTCACCATCGAACCCTCAGCCGCCTCCATCGTCCGCACCCTCGCTCGAACCAAATCGGGCCGGGACCTCGCCGTCGACCCCAGTCCCCGGTAGCTCCGTAACCAATAGCCCGCCGAAAAAATGCCGAAGAGCCTTGCCAATCGGGGCAAGGCTCCAGATAAAACCTGACCAGTGAGGTCGGCGGGCGTCTAACGGAACATAAGGGAACAAGCCACTTAAGGGAACAAGCCCCCGGTCCAGAACGTAGACCTCTCATCCGATGCCATGGAAGTAGCCTTAAATCTCGATCCCATCTCCCCGATCGCTCTCTATCGCCAGATCTACGACGGCCTGCGCGACGGAATCGTCGGAGGAAGGTTCGAGGCTGGCACGAAACTACCCGCCTCACGCGCTTTGGCCACCTCGCTCGGCGTCTCGCGCATCACCGTCACCGAGTGCTACGAGCGCCTGATCTCGGAGGGATATCTCGAAACCCGTCGCGGTTCGGGAACCTTCGTCTGCTCCTCGCTGCCCGAAACGGATATGTACGCCTCCAGCGTCCCCCTAGCGATCGATCCAGAGCCCGAGAGCCCCATGCCAGTCCGGCTCTCCATCTATGGCGAGCTCATCAACGCGCCGATCCGCCCCCCCATCCCCCCCGAACTCATCCGCCTCGACTCGCACGGACCAGATGTAAACTCCTTTCCGCGAAAGCTTTGGACCAGGCTCCTGGTGAGACGCATGCAGGAAGACCCCTCACCCCTCCTGCAATACACCCAGGAGTTCAGTGGAAGCACCGACCTGCGCATAGCCGTGGCCCACTATCTGCGCATGTCCCGCGCCGTCGTCTGCGACCCAAATCAGATCATCATCACCAGCGGATCGCAGCAGGCCCTCTACTTCGCCGCAAGAATCTTCCTCGATCCCTCCGATTGCGTCGCGATGGAGTCGCCGGGGTACCGCTTCGCCGGACGAATCTTCTCCTCCCAGGGCGCCACCCTCCTCCCCATCCCAGTCGACAGCCACGGCATGCAGGTCTCGCAGCTCAAAAAGCACAGCGACAAGGCCGTGAAGCTCGTCTACGTCACCCCTTCGCACCAGTACCCCCGAGGAGTTGCGCTCTCGGTCCCACGCCGTATGGACCTGCTGGCGTGGGCAAAGCAGACAGGCGCGCTGATCCTGGAGGACGACTACGACAGCGAGTATCGATACAACGAGAGGCCGCTTCCCTCCATTCAGGGCATGGTGCCCAACGCCCCTGTCCTCTACATCGGAACTTTTTCCAAACTCTTGTTCCCCACCTTGAGGCTGGGCTATCTCGTCGTGCCCCCTGCCTTTCAGGACGTTTTCACTGGGGCTAAGCTGCTCTGCGATCTTCAAAGCTCTTCGATCGACCAGCGCATCCTCACAGACTTTCTCACTGAGGGGCATCTTGAACCCTATGTCAGAAAGATGCGGATCAACTACCGCAACCGGCGCGCCGTGCTGGTCGAATCGTTACAGAGACACTTCGGCCGCAGGGTCACAATCTACGGAGATCATGCAGGGATGCACTTCCTGGCGGACTTCCAAATCGACCTCGCCGAACCCGAGGCCTTCGAGCGAGCCCTAGCCGCCGGCGTACGGTTAGAGCGCGTCTATTGGCCCGCATGTTCCGAGGTAGAGCGCCCCGGGCACGTCCAATTTGTCTTTACCTTCGCAGCTCGCAGCGAAGGGGAACTCGTTCTTGCAGCAGAAAAATTGGCTCGCGCCTTTCTCTCTTGATGGAAATCTGATCCAATCGATTCGCTCCTTCGTTCTCTGGCAACTATTTCAGAAAGTCCCAGATGTGATGTACTGTGGTCATCGTTCAATCAGCGCGACCGCAGAAGACTCAGTTGCGTCCAAAGAAGGATAGAGGCGATTTTGCCTAACGATTAACTCCTTGAGGAGTAGAGGATCCAGATGACCCGTCACACACGTAGAAACTTCCTCCAGTCTGCCACCGTCGCGATCGTCTGTGGCTCCTCTCTTCTTAAAAGTGATCGCCTATCGGCCTCCCCCTTTGGCCTCCCGATCGGCCTCCAGCTCTACTCCGTCCGCGAGATGCTCGCAAAGGACTACGAAGGAACACTCAAACAGCTTGCCACCCTTGGCTATCAGGAGGTCGAGGCGGCGGGCTACTTCGACCACACGTCCCAGCAGGTCAAGAGCGCGATGTCGGCTGCTGGTCTCAAGTGCGTCAGCGCTCACTATTCCTATTCGAATCTGAGCAAAGACTTTGATAAGATCGTCGCCTTCAACAAAGAGCTTGGCGTGCACTACATCATCTGCGCCTTCCCTGGAATCAAGGACCCATCCCGGCTGAAAGACACATCTTATCCTTCACTGATCCACTCCTTCACCTTGGAGGACTATCGGTGGAACGCCGATCAGTTCAACAAGTTTGGTGAAAAGGTGAAGGCCGCGGGCATGAAGTTCGGCTATCACAACCACACGATGGAGTTTGGCAAACAGGATAATGTCATCCCACTCGACGAGATGATCCGCTTGACCGATCCCGAGTTGGTGACCTTCGAACTGGACTGCGGATGGGTCATCGTCGGCGGTGCCGATCCGGTGGACTATCTTAAGCGCTATCCTTCTCGAATCTCCATGCTCCACGTCAAGGACTTCAAGCACACCGATAAGCCGGCGTCTGTCATGGAACCGCCCCCCGCCGCCGAGTTGGGGAAGGGAACCCTGGATTATCGTCCAGTCTTTGAGGCAGCGAAGAAAGCAAACATCAGGCACTACTTTGTCGAGCAGGAGGCATATGACATCCCGCCGCTGGAAGCGCTCAAAATCGACGCCGACTACATGAAAAAACTCATGGTTTAGAGAGCGCCGTTGCTCCAGACAATCAACCTTTGTAGTACCGCAAGCCTTGACTTTCAAGCGCTGCGCCGTGTCGTCCCTGAAATCAGCCGGAAACACTCTAAAATCATCGATTAATAAAAAATTGGCGAAACAATCTGCCGGAAAGACTCGTCCTTTCAGGGAGAGACTCGTCACTCGATTAATTGTTCGCAATTATATATACTGAACGTCTAGTTCACAATCATTGCAGAGTCTCACTGCTAAGGATGAAGGTGCAGATTTACCCGAGCAGCTGGTATCGCCCTGCATGTTTTTGTTGAGAAACAGACGTATGAGAAAACAGCAAACCCTGAAAGATACGGAGAAGCCGAAAAAACGCGGGAGACACCGCAGTCTCGAGGCAAAAGCCGCTATTCTCAAGGCGACACTTCAGTTGTTGGAGCGCGAATCTCTGCGCAAAGTGACTGCGGACGCGATCGCGAGGCGAGCGGGTGTCAGCAAAGCCACGATCTACAAGTGGTGGCCTAACAAGAGCATGGTGGCCTTGGACGCTTATCTGGCCGGAATGACCGACAGAGTTCCAACCCCGGATACGGGGTCGGCCGAAGAAGATTTTACCGAGCAATTGAAGTCATTGACCACTTTCTACACATCTACTCTGGGGCGGCTCTTCTGCCAGTTCATTGCAGAAGGGCAGAGTGATCCGAGATTTCTGGCCTCGTTTCGAGAACGTTTTCTCTATGCCCGCAGAGACGCCGCGCGTGTCATGTGGCGGCGCGGCGTAGATCGTGGAGAGATTCGCAACGCTATCGATGGGGAGATCGTTCTCGACCTAATCTACGGGCCCACGATCTTTCGATTGCTCGCCGGCCACGGCTCACTCAATGACTCAGAGTCCGAGGCAATGGTCGAAGCTGTATTTGGAGGGTTGAGGCGACTTGATTATCAGCGTCCTCGAAAGAAATTGTCTTCTCTAATAAACCGCCGCAACGGGCAACTTTGAGTCTTGTTCTGCCATCGCGGCATCTTATTTCTAAACGCTTGGTTTTACATGATTCAAACGAAGCCGTTTTTACAATGACATCACTTACGAAGCCTCTGACGCAGTAGGCAAAAATAAGAAAGTATCGCCCAAGGAGCTTTGATGTGGATCGTTCGTCTCGCGCTTAGGAGACCTTATACTTTTGTCGTCTTGTCGCTGCTCTTGTTCGTCATCGGCCCCGTCGTCATGCTGCGGACGCCCGTCGATATCTTTCCGAACATCGATATCCCGGTCGTGTCCATCGTGTGGGCCTACGCAGGATTGTCGCCCGAGCAGCTGAACGATCGCATCGTTCTGCCCTACGAACGAAATCTGACGACTGTAGTCAACGACATCGAACACATCGAATCTCAGACGTTGAATGGCGTCTCCGTAGTAAAAGTTTTCTTTCAGCCGTCGGTAAACATCGCGCAGGCCGTGGCACAGGTTACGGCTGTCTCGCAGACAGTTCTTCGCCAGGATCCGCAGGGTACGACACCGCCGCTGGTAATCCAGTACAGCGCCTCGAGCGTCCCAGTGTTGCAGCTTGGATTGTCTGGCCGCGGTCTCAGCGAACAGCAGTTGAACGACTTCGGCACCAACTTCATCCGCACACAGCTGGCTACAGTTCAGGGCGCTTCCACGCCATACCCCTATGGGGGGAAGCAGCGCCAAATCCAGGTGGATATTGACACCCAAAAACTGCAGGCCTGTGGTCTTTCCGCCTCAGATGTCGTCAACGCCGTGTCTGCGCAGAACATTATTCTGCCAGCTGGCGACATGAAGATGGGACATATTGACTACCAGGTAGAAACGAACAGCGCCCCAAGTTCGATTGCCGCACTGAATAATCTGCCTATAAAAACGGTAAATGGCGCGACTACTTACATTCGCGACATCGGGAATGTCCGCGATGGATTTCCTCCGCAGACCAATATCGTGCGCGTCGACGGGCAGCGCGCTTCGTTGATGACAATACAAAAGACAGGGAACTCCTCGACGTTGCAAATCATCTCCAACGTGCGGGCCCAGCTTCCGCTGATCGCAGCTCAGTTGCCTCCAGCCCTGAAGATACAACCGATTGCCGACCAATCGGTCTTTGTCCGGGGGGCAATCAGCGGCGTCGTTCGCGAGGCGTTAATCGCCGCATGCCTTACCGCTGCGATGATCTTGTTGTTTCTCGGCAGCTGGCGTTCCACCGTGATTATCGCGGTTTCCATCCCGTTGTCGGTGATCTGCTCCCTCCTGATGCTGGCCGCACTCGGCGAAACAATCAACATCATGACGCTCGGTGGATTGGCATTGGCGGTCGGTATTCTCGTAGACGACGCGACTGTCGAAATCGAGAACATCAATCGCAATCTCGAAGAGGGCAAGGAGGTAGAGCAGGCGATTCTCGATGGCGCAGCCCAGATCGCAGTCCCCGCATTCGTTTCAACGATTTCAATCTGTATCGTCTTCGTTCCTATGTTCTTTCTCGGAGGCGTGGCCCGCTATCTGTTCGTTCCTCTGGCGGAGGCAGTGGTCTTTGCAATGCTCGCGTCATACTTCCTATCGCGAACGATTGTCCCAACGATGGCGAAGTACCTGTTGAAACCGCATCAAGAGGGACAAACAGCCCAAGTCAGCCGCAACCCCCTGGTTCGCTTCCAGCTCACCTTTGAAAAGTACTTTGAAAAACTGCGCAATTGGTACCACGGCCTGTTGCACTTATTTTTGGAATATCGAGTCCCGTTTCTCCTATCGATTGGGGCCTTTTGGCTAGCTTCTCTGGTGCTTCTCTATCCATGGCTGGGACAGGACTTTTTCCCGTCAGTGGATGGAGGACAATTCAAACTGCACGTCCGTGCTCACACCGGCACCAGGATAGAAGATACGGCCAGGCTTTGCGATCAGATCGAAGACGTAATTCGTCGCGAAATCCCAGCCGCAGAGCTAACCTCAATTATCGACAACATCGGCATCCCTTACTCTGGCCTGAATCTTTCTTACTCGAACTCCGCTCCTGTGGGTACGGCAGACGCAGACATTCTGGTCTCTCTCGACGAAAAGCATCACCCAACAGCCGAGTACACCCATAGTCTGCGTGACAAACTTACCACGCAGTTTCCCGGTACAGAGTTCTACTATCTGCCAACCGATATGGTGAGCCAGATCCTGAACTTCGGCTTGCCGGCGCAGATTGACGTTCAGGTTGTTGGACAGCAGGTCGCACAAAATCGCGTCCTCGCCGAGCAGATGATGCAGCAGATCAGTCATATTCCAGGAACGACCGATCTTCGAATTCAACAGCCGTTCAATCTACCAACATGGACCATCGATGTCGATCGCACTCGCGCCCAGCAGGTAGGGTATAGCCAGCGAGACGTCACAAACAGTGTGCTTACCAGTCTTAGCGGCAGCTTCCAGACCAATCCAACGTTCTATCTCAATCCTCAGAATCATGTCAGCTACAACATCGCCGTGCAGACGCCACAATATAACGTGCAAAGCCTGCAACAGCTTGAGAACTTTCCTATCGCAACAAATGGCTCGACGCAGCAACCACAGATTCTCGGCAATCTAGCCTCCATTCGAAGAGGAGTCGAACAAGGAACGGTAAGTCTCTACAACGCGCGGCCGGTAATCGATATCTATGGCGCGGTTGAAGGGACAGACCTTGCAAGCGTTTCAACCAGGATTGAACAGATAGTCAAAGACAGCCAAGGCAAATTGCCCCGTGGAACCCAGCTCTTTGTTCGCGGGCAGATCCAGACGATGCACACCTCCTTCACGGGGCTGGTCTATGGACTTCTATTTTCGATCGTGCTCGTCTATGCGCTCATCGTAGTGAACTTCCAGAGTTGGCTTGACCCATTCATCATTATCGCCGCGCTACCCGGGGCTTTGGCCGGAATTGTGTGGCTGCTGTTTATAACCGGCACGCACATCAGCGTCCCCGCGCTGACTGGCGCCATCATGTGTGTGGGTGTAGCGACGGCAAACTCCATTCTCGTAGTCAGCTTCGCGAAAGAACAGATGGACCTGGGAATGAATGCTCTCGACGCGGCACTCTCAGCCGGTTTTACGCGATTCCGTCCAGTTATCATGACCGCACTCGCAATGATCATCGGCATGGTGCCAATGGCCCTCGGACTCGGCGACGGAGGCGAACAGAACGCGCCGCTCGGCCGAGCCGTCATTGGGGGGCTGCTACTGGCTACTTTTGGAACGCTCACCTTCGTTCCGGTCTTCTTTTCGTTTATGCATCGAAATGATCCTCCTCCCGTGGCTCAGGACGCGGAAGAATCACTATGAGTAGCTCAGGATCGTTCAACCTATGGAACGCCGCGCCCGCAGCGCATTTGGAGAGATGGCAATGAATCCCGACGAGCAGAAGATAAAACCAAATCAAGACCCAGGCAAAACGAAAGAGCAGCCAGCTAAGCACGACGTTGCGCAGACAAAGCCTGAACCGCCGAAGGTTTCGCGCCGATCCTTGCTGTCTATTGTCGTGATCGCGCTGATAGTAGCTGCGGTTGTGGCAGCTGTCGGTATCATCTCGCGCAAACATGCAAGTGCGGAACTGACGAAGTACACCGAGAATACCTCTGCCCCGCCCGTAACGTTGGAGCAACCGGTCATGCAGCAGAATGCTCGAGAGGTTGTGCTTCCGGGCAACATTCAGGCCTTTGCCTTGGCGCCGATCTATGCGCGGACAACCGGCTATGTCAAAGCCTGGTATCACGACATTGGAGCACCGGTACGCAAGGGCGAACTACTTGCCGTGATCGAAACGCCTGAACTCGATCAACAACTCGCCTCCGCGAAGGCAGACCTCGCAACAGCAAAGAGCAACGCCGGTATCGCGAAGGTTACGGCGGATCGTTACAACGACCTGATAGGCCGCAACGCCGTCTCGCAACAAGACACCGACAACGCAGTGCAGGCGCTGGAAGCAAGGAGTACGCAGGTAGCCTCGTCTCAAGCGAATGTACAGCGGTTGGAGGAGTTGGTCTCCTTCGAACGTATCGTCGCGCCCTTCGATGGTGTGATCACAGCCCGCAACATCGATATAGGACAGCTCATCTCAGCTACCGGCAGCACTACCACCGCCGGAGCCGGAACGATCTCGGGAAACAAGGAGATCTTTGACATATCCGCCGTTCGCACTCTCCGCGTGTTTATCAACGTGCCGCAGATCTATTCACCCGACGCCAAGAACGGAACGATCGCAAAGTTGACTCTGCCGCAGTACCCAGGCCGCACCTTTCAAGGCAAGCTTGTTCGTTCGTCGGACTCGGTCGATCCTGCAACGCGAACCCTACTCGCAGAGGTAGACGTAGACAATCGCTCCGGTGAACTCCTTCCAGGTAGCTACACTGAGGTACACCTGAGTGTGTCGAGCGACGCACCGGCCCTCATAGTGCCGGTGAGTGCGCTGATTTTGGAACCGGACGGCTTGCGCGTCGCGACGGTGGATACCAATCATCGTGTTCACATGACAAGGGTAACGCCAGGCCGCGACTACGGTACGACTGTCGAAATTCTAGCCGGCCTCAAGCCGGGAGAACCCATCGTCGGCAACCCGCCCGACTCAATACTCGACGGAGAGGAAGTCCGCGTTATCAATAACAGCAATAATCAAGCACAGGCGCCAGAGGGGAAGCGATGAAGGCCCGCGTCTTATCGCTCACAGGAGCACTGCTCGGCACCATATTGCTGAACGGATGCAAAGTCGGACCAAACTATAAGGCTCCAGCCATGCCGGCCCCTCCCGCTTACACGGACGACGGCCACAACGGTGATTGGTCCTCTGCCAAGCCAGCTGATGGAGTAGATCGAGGAACGTGGTGGGCCGTCTATCAG
Organism: Tunturiibacter empetritectus; assembly: GCF_013410875.1. Lineage (GTDB taxonomy): Bacteria > Acidobacteriota > Terriglobia > Terriglobales > Acidobacteriaceae > Edaphobacter > Edaphobacter empetritectus. Next base: position 543,483 of record NZ_JACCCU010000001.1, read on the forward strand.
GATAATGAACTCAACAATCTTGAGCAGCGATGCGCGACCGCTAACCAGAACATTGCCGCAGCTCTCCAGGCGTACGATCAGGCCCACGATCTCGTTCGCGAAAATCGTTCCTCGCTTTACCCAACTGTATCGCTGGGCGCCGGCGCATCCCGCAATCGCATCTCAAACAACGCTCCTTTGAGACCGGTCAACACGGCCGCGAGCTACTGGGACTTCCTCATTCCGCTAAATATCTCCTGGGAGCCCGATCTGTGGGGCGGCATCCGCAGGCAGATTGAGTCGAGCGCAGCCAATGCACAGGCCACATCCGCGGATCTAGCCAACACTCAGCTCAGTCTCCAGGGACTACTCGCTGTCACCTTCTTTCAGATCCGAGGACTGGACCTTCAGCTACAACTTCTGCGATCGACGATCGATGCCTATGCCGAAGCCCTTCAACTTACAGAGGACCGCCTGACAGGTGGACTAAGTTCGGATAGTGACGTCCAACAGGCGAAGGCGCAGTTGGAAGAAACTCGAGCTCAGCTAATAGATATTGGAGTCCAGCGCGAACAGTTCGAACACGCAATCGCGGTTCTTACAGGAGAACCCGCAACAAGCTTTCACATCGCAGAACATCCGATGATCGGCGATCCGCCTGCTATCCCCACCGGTGTCCCGTCGGAGTTGCTGGAACGGCGCCCGGACATTGCGGCCGCAGAACGTCGTGTTGCCTCAGCGAATGCTCTAATCGGCGTTGCCAAGTCCGCCTACTATCCCACCATCTTTCTTGGTGCAGGTGGCGGCGTGCAAAGCAGTACGATCAGCAATCTTTTTAACTCAACCAGCACGCAATGGAACGCTGGTCCCTCGGCCAATGAGATTCTTTTCGACGCTGGTCGTAGAAGAGCACAGATGGACTTGGCAATTGCGCAACGAGAGCAGGCCACAGCTCTCTATCGTGAGCAGGTGCTTTCGGCGTTTCGCGATGTAGAAGACCAGCTGTCCGCCCTACGAGTGTTGGAACAAGAAGCATCGGTCCAGGCCAGAGCCGTAGATGCAGCAAAAAAGAGCACGGAACTCTCCACACTTCGCTACAAGCGCGGTCTCGCTCCCTACCTGGAAGTGCTGGCGAATCAGACAATCGAACTGACAGATGAGAGAGCTGCTGCCTCTTTAGTCTCTCGGAGAATTGTCGCAAGCACTCAGTTGCAGATGGCGCTTGGAGGCGGTTGGAACTCCGCTCAACTCCCCGCCAACTAGGGCGATTTACTCATCAAAGAGGGCGTCGGTTCACATGTATGTTGAGCCGACACCGATCCTCCGCTATCGCCGCTCTGGCAAAACACTCCAGATAGCCTCATCTTCCTGCCCGAGCACCCACGCACAAATCCCCTGCAGGTGTTGTTCCTTGGCAAGGTCGTAGCGATCGGCAAATCCCCGCTTCTCGGTATAAAAGATCCACTCGCGCATCTGATCCCGATAGAAGAAAAAATAAGCGCTGTGATCCTGTGAGTCCCACTGCTCATGGCCGTCGTAGGTATCACGCAGAGTCTGTACGTCAGCGGCGCTAATGTAATCTGCCGTAATGTTCGGCTTCTGTTCCTTGTCGTTGAGCCCTGGATCGCCGGCGTACCAGTGGTATCCATAGAGTGCAACTCCGAGCGATAGCTTCTCCCTTGGCACGACCTTCAGCGCATAATCCAAATTCTCATTCATCCACACCCATCCCCCGACAGGCCCAGGCGTAGTCCATCGCGTGTGCTGATCGTAAGTCATCAGGCAGATCAGGTCAACCGACTCACTAAGCGCCTTCAGATCGAACACGCCACGCCAATCCGCGAAGATCCACTTGCTGAAGGCGCTGTGGCCTGGGTGTCCCGGCGCGTTAGGAACAACCGCGATCTGCAACTGCAGGTGTTCTCGGTGCATAGCATCGGCGATGCGCTTCACCGTAGCCGAGAGAGCATCTCGATCGGTCCACGAGATATTCTCAAAGTCGAGCTGAAAGCCGTCATAACCATTCTGCTTGCACTCAGAGATCAGCGAACCAATCAACGCCGTCTGCGCCTGATCGCTGGCAAGCAACGAATGCACACCGGTCTTGTCAAAGATAGCGATAATGGGGAACAGGGAGATATGTCTCTGTTTCACCACGCGCATCACGCTCGGATCCGGCTCCCCGTACACCAGTCCGTTCGAATCAACGCCATACCAGGTCGGAACGATGATATCGATCTTGGTCTGATGCTCCATGAAATCGCGAACAGAATCTGGATGATCAGTCATATAAAACAGCGTCTTCGTTTGCGCGAAGACTGTTGGCACGACAAAGAAAAGGCAGAGCAGAAGCTTCGTCATCAAGACCTTTCACATAGCTGAAAGCAAATTCGATAAGTCGTGCGTTCTAGGTGTTCTCAAGAGTCAACGAAGGCGGAACGTCCGTCGGCTGAGACCCAAACTCGAGATTCGGTTTGTCACCCATCTCGAAGACGATGCGCGCGCCATTCACAATATCCCGATGGTTGAACCAGGACTTCGTGTGCGGCTTTCCATTGAAGGTGACCGACTGAATATATTGATCGCTCGCCAAGTGGCGATGCGCAATAATCTCAAGCTGCTTGCCGTTGCCCAGTTGAACGTTGACCTGATCGAACAAAGGTGTCCCAAAGATGTAGTTGCCGCTCACAGGGTCGACAGAATAAAAACCCAGCGAACTCAGGATGTACCACGACGACATCTGGCCAACGTCTTCGTTACCTTGCAATCCATCCGGGAGCGGAGCGTACATCTTCTCCATCAGCATACGTACACGCGCCTGAGTCTTGTGCGGTTGGCCTGCGTAGGCATAAAGATAGGCGATATGATGTGACGGTTCGTTGCCATGCGCGTATTGACCCACCAGTCCGGCGATATCTGGAGGAGCGTCGGCAGGCAGCGTCGAAGGCTGATCGAACAACTGATCGAGCTTCTCGAGAAATTGCTTCTGTCCACCAAGAATCTCAATCAATCCCGCAGCATCGTGCTGGATCCCAAACGTAGTCTGCCAAGAGTTCGACTCAGTAAAGTCGCGCCACTTCTTGGAGGTGCCCATCTCAATCGGATCAAACGGCGCAGCCCACTCCCCGTTCGCCAGCTTGGGTCGCGCAAAGTTCATGGAGCGATCGTAGTAGTTGCGATAGTTGCGCGATCGCTCCACCAGCATCGTTGCATCGTCCGAGTGCCCAAGCTTCTTCGCCACGTGTGCGATTGACCAGTCGTCATAGCAGTATTCAAACGTCTTGCTGACCGACTCTTCTTCGAGGTCGCAAGGAATATAGCCCTTCGAGCGGTAATATCCGAGACCGCGATAATCATCCACCATGGCGCGCTTCATCATCACCTTGTAAGCGCGTTCGTAGTCCACGCCTGCAATGCCCTTATTGCATGTTTCTGCTATCACGGCAGCCGAGTGATATCCGGTCATCGTCCCGGTCTCGCAACCTTGCAGCGGCCACACCGGCATTCCTGCGGGGCTCTCCTCCGCCATGCGAATCAGCGCGTTCGCAAAGTCCGGCACGCGATCCGCCGACATCAGCGTGTACAGAGGATGCGTAGCTCGATAGGTATCCCACAGCGAAAACGCAGTGTAGTTTCGCTGCCCGTCACGAAGGTTGTGAATCTGCTTATCCATCCCTCGATAGCGACCGTCGACATCGTCGAAGAGCGAAGGCCCAACAGAGGCGTGGTACAGCGCAGCATAAAAGATTCGCTGATGCGTCTCATTCTCAGTCTTGATCTTGATGCGCGAGAGCTGCTGATTCCACTTCTCCCGTGCGCTGCGGCGTACTTTTTCAAAGTCCCATCCCGGCAGCTCAATCTTCAGGTTGTTCGCGGCAGACTCCGCGCTGACTCCCGAGATTCCGGTCTTCACCAGAATCACCGGATCCTTCGCAGTATCAAAGAACAAAATGCACTTCAAGGACTTGCCGGTCAACTGCTGCGTTCCCGCCGGAGCCTCCGTACCCTCCTGATAAAAGACAACCCGAGTCGGCTCCTGCGAGAACTTCATCGTGAAGTAGATCTGTCGTCCGTCGCCCCACGCCTTGGTGGTACGTCCTCCCGCGAATGTGTCGGATGCGGTACGTTCGAGGGAAGCTGTGACCACCGAAGACTGCCCGTTGGTTGCGTAGCTATGATCAAGGTCGACGATGATATGACCCGACTTCGGAGCATCCTTACCCGTGGGGAAGCTGTATCGATGCAGCCCGGTGCGCTCGGTCGCCGTCAGCTCCGCGCGAACTCCATAGTCCTTCAGAAGAACAGAATAGTAACCCGGTTCGGCATGTTCGTCTGCGTGGTCAAATCGCGAGCGGTAACCCGCATCCGGATTGCTGCGCGGACCAGGAACAATCTTCGACTCGCCGGTACCGGGCATCACCAGAAAGTCGAGCATATCGCCGCAGCCCGTGCCGCTCAAGTGAGTATGGCTGAAGCCCATAATCGACGTGTCGGAGATGTGATAGCCCGAACACCAATCCCACTGATCGTTGAAGGTGTCAGGACTGAGCTGGACCGCACCAAAAGGCACCGTAGCTCCAGGAAACGTATGTCCATGTCCGCCGGTGCCAATCCTTATATCCACCAGCGATGCGGCGTCGAAGGTAGCATCAGTCTTTGTGGACGGGTGGATCACTTTGCCAAAGGCGCTGGTCTCAGTCGCACCCACCGCACACACAGCCGAGACGCCGCCAAGAAATTTTCTTCTGGAAATCACTGATGCTCCATAGATACTGAGTCGGAATGTTGAATCCAAAAAACCAGTGTCGCTCAGACAGCCTCGCGTCTTTCACAAACACTTGCTCTATTGACGTAGACTAAACTGAACAGAGAGATAATTCGATCAAAATATTGACTGATCATCGATCAAAAAGTCATCACTCTGAAGTGTTTTCGAAAAAAGTAGGCTTTCCGTGTCGACGGACCATAGCCGAACCTTCTTATCCGGAGCTTTCACCAAAGATGACGAACGATAAAATCAGCCGCCGAGACATGCTCCGAATGACAGCGGGAGCCACAGCAGCTACTACGCTTCAACCCTCCACCGTCTTTGCAGACGCACCGCCTTCCTCATTTCCCTCCAAACGGCCTGCCGTTCAGGACAGAAAATTTCACAGTGCAGCCGTCGAAGCCTACCTCACGAACACGAGCAGCAAAATCGGCGATCCCGAACTGGCATTGCTCTTTGAAAACTGTTATCCCAACACACTCGACACGACTATCGAATTCGGCACCTTCGAAGGCAAGCCGGATACGGCAATCATCACAGGGGACATCGCCGCAATGTGGCTGCGCGACTCCTCGGCCCAGGTGTGGCCCTATCTCCCGCTGGCTGTGAAGGACGCGCAACTTCGCCTGATGCTCGAGGGCATCATCCGTCGACAGGCCAGATGCATCCTCATCGACCCTTACGCGAATGCCTTCATGGCGAATCTAGACGCGCCGCCGCTCGAGTGGAGCAGAACAGATTCGACCGAGATGAAGCAGGGCGTTGGCGAGCGCAAATGGGAGCTGGACTCGCTCTGCTATCCGATCCGTCTCTCCTACGGATACTGGCGCGCCACCGGAGATTCCTCTCCCTTCGACAAAACTTGGCACGCCGCAATGAAGCTGGTCGTCGAGACCATGCGCGTTCAGCAGCGCAGGCAAGGCCCCGGCCCCTATCACTTCCAACGCACCTCAAAGACGCCGACCGAAACCCTGCCCGGCGACGGATACGGCGCTCCGGTACTGCCCGTTGGCCTCATCGCATCCGGCTTTCGCCCATCGGACGACGCCTGCACCTTCCCATTCCTAGTCCCATCAAATCTCTTCGCCGTCACAACCCTCGGCTATCTCGCGCAGATGGCCAACGAGATCCTCCATGACTCAGCTCTCGCCAATCAGGCGGACGCACTAGCAGGCGAGGTCAAGAAGGCACTCCAACAACATGCCGTGGCGCAGACCGCCGAGGGAACTATCTGGGCGTACGAGGTGGACGGCTACGGCAGCCAACTTCTCATGGACGATGCCAACGTGCCAAGCCTGCTCGCACTTCCTTACATTCACAGCTCACCCGACGCCGCGCTCTACGCCCGCACTCGCAGCTTCGTCTGGAGCGAACGCAATCCATGGTTCTTTCAGGGAAGCGCAGGTGAGGGAATCGGCGGACCACACGAAGGCAAAGACATGATCTGGCCCATGTCCATCACCACCTACGCCCTCACCAGTCAATCGGACAAAGAGATCGCCCACGCCCTTGCCATGCTGAAACACGCCAGCGCCGGATCAGGCTTCATGCACGAGAGCTTCAATCGCAACGACGCCACAAAGTTCACGAGAAGCTGGTTCGCCTGGGCCAACTCGCTCTTTGGCGAACTCGTCGCGAACGTCGCCACGACCCGTCCTGCGTTACTTCAGGTAGCCCGCTAACCCACACGCGGCTCGAGCAACATTCAAAGAAGCAACCAAACAGACGAAGTCTCTAGCCGCAAAGCTGCTTGATCGCCCGCCGCAAAATCACAACGCACTCCTCGAGCTCCGCAATAGGCACACACTCGCGTGGACTATGCGCTGTCAGCATAGATCCTGGTCCAATCACCACTGCTTCAGCGCCCATTCGGGCAAGCCATGGTGCCTCCGTGCCAAAGGCGATAGTCTGGACCTCCGAGTCAGTCTCTTTCAACACAGCCTGAATCACGGCACTATCGATGCGAGTCTCAAACCCGCCTTCCATCCTCAAAACCTCAACCTGTATCTTAAACCCGTCCCGGCTCTCCTCCTCGAAATGACGAACAACCTCAAGCAGCTGCTCAAGAACAACCTCCGGACGCTGCGTAGGAACAGGTCTCCACTCCAACAAAAAAGAGCACTCAGCCGGGACAACATTCTTGGCCGTCCCTCCGCGAATCTCACCAACATTCAACGTCGTCCATGGCGGAGAAAAAGCATCATTCCGGTCCGCCATCAACTCCACTGCCAGATCCTCAATCTCTCGCAGCAACCGCGCCGCAGCAAAGATGGCCGACCTCCCAGCCTCAGGAAAAGCGCTGTGTGCAGCTCGCCCCGTTACCTTGATCGAAGCAAGACAATAGCCCTTCCCAGCGCGCGCAGGAGTAAGCGACGTAGGCTCCCCGACGATCGCGTACCGCGCACGAATCGCGTCAGCCTCAAGAAGAAAACGAGCTCCCCGGCAACCAACCTCTTCATCCGCAGTAAACACTAGGCAAAGCCGCTTCTTCATCCCACCAGCATCCACCGACGCAGCCGTAGCAAGCACGCACGCAAGAAAACCCTTCACATCGCAGGCGCCACAGCCATGCAGCATCCCATCCCGCTCACGCAGCGCCGTTGCGTCCGTCCATTCAGCGGCGAAGGGAACCGTATCCGTATGGCAGATGATAGCAAGCTCCGCCTCAATCCTCCCCTCTCCCATCGGCTGAGGCGAGACAACAAGATTCACCTTCTCCACGCTCGCCTCATCGTCATAGCAAAACAGGCGAGAATGCCACCCAAGCGGTTCAAGAAACCTCTGAATCCACTCCACCACCGGGCGATTGCTCATGCTGGACACACTCGGAATCGCCACCAGCTCCTGCAGCAGTGCCTGTGGACGGATCATAGCTCTGTCCCCAGCCGCGTCTGCACTCTGCGAAAAGCCTCCACGATCTCGTCCTGCAGCGCATGACATCCGCTGTCGACGACGACCTTCCCATCGACGACAACATCCCGGATCGCCCGCGGAGACATGCTGAACACAATATTAGTCAGCAACTCATCAGGCAGACTTCCCGCAATCGAAGCCTCAGAGAGATCGACCGTAAAGAAGTCGGCAGCCTTACCAGCCTCCAGCGCCCCCGCCTCAACATGCAGCGATCGAGCCCCAGCGCGCGTCGCGAAGTCGAATAGCAGAACCGGCAAAGTTTCACCCTGTCGACCATCTAGGACTGCACGTTGCAGGTGTCGCAGACGCAAGTTCGATTCCAGCTCGCGAGCATTTTCCAGCGCATCCGTCTGCGTATGGCTATCCGTCCCGAACGCAATCGAAACCCCCGCATCGATCAAAGCATCTGCATCAAGAATCCCGTCCCCGAGATTTCGCTCCGTCGTAGGACAAGCCCCCACCGTAATCTTTCCGCGTCCCATCCGCTCAATCTCGCCACCCTGCACATGGATCGCATGGATCGCGGTAAAGTCCGGCGTCATCAGCCCAAGCTCATCGAGAAACGCAAAAGGAGTCGTTCCATACTCAGCAACGCAAGCCTCAATCTCCGCAGGCTGTTCTGCAACGTGCATATGCATCGGCAGACCATGCGTCTGCGCCCAGTTCGAAACAGCCTTGAGATAGTCACGCGGAACAGCCCGGACACTATGCGGAGCAAGCCCAAAGCTAACCGTCGAAGACATCGCAGCAATCTCACTCCGCAACGTCTCCGAATCACGCAAAAATCTCTCCACATCCGGCTCGATAAAACGGATCTGCCCAGAGTCCGGAAGAAGCGTGAAGCCCGCCCGAACATAGGCGCACCGAAGCAGAACGATCCGTATCCCAACACTCTCCGCAGCGCGAATCACCTGCGTCGCCAGCAGATTCGGATCGGCATAGGCTTCACCCGCCGGTGTGCGGTGAAGATAGTGAAACTCCCCAACGGTAGTGATGCCCGCAAGCGTCATCTCAAGGAACGCCATGCGGGCAACGTCGTAGATCTCCTCCGGCGTCAGCGCAAGCGCGCAGCGATACATAATGTTCCGCCACGACCAGAAGTCAGGTCCACTCCTGCGCCTCGACTCCGCCTTGCCGCGCAACGCACGTTGAAACGAGTGCGAATGAATATCGATCATTCCCGGCAACAGAGCACGACCTGGCAAACGCCGAACCTCGGAGACGCTGTCCGTCTTAACGGGTCCAATCGAGGAGATCGTTCCGTCCTTCGCGACAACAACTTCATAACCACTCCGAAATCGCCCGTCGACATAAACAAGATCCGGCTGATAAGACACGCTCATGCAGCCTGCTTTCGTCCGGCGACCCAGACCTCACGCACCATATTTTGTCCAAGCGTGTAAGGCAGGTCTCGCCAGTCGGAACTCTCAAGCACAAGCAGATCTGCCTGCATCCCAACCTCAAGCCTCCCAACATTCGAAAGCCCAAGCGCCGCCGCTGCATTCACCGTGCACGCGGTCAGAGCCTCCGGCGCCGTCAGTCCATTCAGTCGCACCGCCAGGCCCATCGCCACTGCCGTAGAGAACAGAGGGCTCGACCCCGGATTCAGGTCAGTGCCGATCGCCACCGCAGCACCAGCATCGATCAGCGCTCGCCCTGGCGCAGCAGTAAGGCCGAGATGAAGACTCACGCCCGGCAGAATCGTTGCAATCGTCTTCGACCTCGCGACCAACCCACACTGCTCGGGCGAACAGACTTCAAGATGATCGACACTCAGAGCTCCGATCTCCACTCCCAACTCCAGACCGCCCACCCGTTGAAATTGTTCCGTATGCATCTTGATACTCAACCCAGCCGCCTGCGCACAAGCGAGCACGATCCTCGCATCTTCAGCGCTCCACGCATGATGCTCAACAAAGATGTCCACCGAAGAAGCGAGACCTCGCCTCGCAACCTCCGGTATCAACTTGTTGCAAATCATCTCACGATAAATTTGTCGCTCGCCAAGCTCTTCAGGACAAATGTGAATCAGCAAAGTAGGGACCAGGCGACTTCGAGTTTGCTCCTGCAGCAAACGAACAGCCTCAAGCATTCGCAACTCCGCTTCGAGCGTGTATCCGTAACCAGACTTCACCTCGATAGTCGTAGCGCCCGAACGCTGTAGTGCCTCGATGCGAGGCAACGCAAGCGCCGCCATCTCCTCACTGCTCTTCTCCGCGGTCTCACGAATCGTATGCCATATCCCGCCGCCCGCTGCGAGAATCTCTTCGTAGGTTGCCCCGTTACTGCGTGCTTCAAAGTCGGCAAGACGATCACCCGCCCACACTGCATGGGTATGTGGATCGACGAGCCCAGGAACGACTGCGCGACCGCCAAGATCAATCACCGACTTAGCAGAGCCACGCCACTCACGCTCCGGTCCAATCCACGAGATTCCGCCCGCATCAACAGCAACTGCCGCCTCTGGAACAACTTGTAGTTGCCCCATCGCTGCCCCACGCTTCGGCCCCTGCCCAAACGAAGTGACCACCTGCGAGATCCCGGTCAAAAGCAACTCGCTCATTTTGCCCCGGTGCCATCTGAACTGACGCTATCTGCACTTTGAATGCCCGGCCTATCGAGGCCACGTTCGGCCGCGATCCTGTGGGCCTTTTCGTACCCCGCATCGGCGTGGCGAATCACGCCCATCGCCGGATCATTGGTGAGGCAAAGCCGCAACCGCTGATCGGCCTCCTCGCTGCCATCCGCCACAGCAACCAGTCCGGCATGCTGACTGTATCCCATGCCCACACCGCCCCCATGATGAAAGCTCATCCACCCAGCCCCGCTGGCGATTCCTGTCGCAAAGTTCAGCAGTGCCCAATCGGAGACAGCGTCCGAACCATCCAGCATAGCCTCGGTCTCGCGGTACGGACTCGCAACCGACCCGGCATCCAGATGATCGCGACCGATGACAATCGGAGCCTTCAGCCGGCCATCCCGCACCATCTGGTTGAACAGAAGGCCGGCCTTATCTCGCTCCCGATAGCCCAGCCAGCATATACGCGCAGGCAGACCCTGATAAGCGACATGCTCTCCGGCCCAAGGAAGCCACTGATTCAACCGCGCATCCTCAGGAAAAAGTTTGAGCAGAGCCGCATCGGTAGCTGCGATGTCAGCCGGATCACCAGAAAGGGCAACCCACCGGAACGGTCCTCGCCCCTCGCAGAAAGAATCACGAATAAACGCAGGCACAAATCCCGGATAGTCGAACGCATCGTTCACACCGGCGATCTTCGCCTGCGCTCGCAGATTGTTGCCGTAGTCAAAACAGATCGCACCCCGGCGCTGCAGCTCCAGAATTGCCTGAACATGCTGTGCAATATCGACGCGCACACGGTCGAGATAACGCTCCGGCTCCCGACTACGCTGCGCCGTCAAATCTTCATCTTCTTTGGCAATCGGCCAGTAGCCATAGAGCGGATCATGCGCACTCGTTTGATCTGTAACAACATCAGGCACAAAACTCAACCGTACGATCTGCGGCAAAATCGCTGCCGCATTTCCCAGCAATCCGATCGAAACCGCGCGGCCCTCCTTGCGTGCCACCGTTGCCCGCGCAATCGCATCTTCCAACGACGTCGCCACCTCATCCAGATACCGCGTAGCAATGCGACGCTGAATACGGCTCTCATCCACCTCAATACAGATACTCACTCCTCCAGCCAGCTTAACCGCCAGCGGCTGCGCGCCTCCCATGCCCCCCAGGCCGGCAGTCACCGTAATCGTTCCCTTCAGCGACCCATTGAAGTACCTTTGCGCCGCTCCGAGAAAAGTCTCGTAGGTCCCCTGAAGAATCCCCTGTGTCCCGATATAGATCCACGAGCCCGCCGTCATCTGTCCGTACATCATCAAACCCGCACGATCCAGCTTGTCGAACTCGTTCCAGTTAGCCCAGTGCGGCACCAGGTTCGAGTTGGCAATTAACACCCGCGGAGCCAGCGGATGCGTCTCCAGTACCGCCACCGCCTTCCCCGACTGCACCAGCATCGTCTCGTGGTTCTTCAGGCGATCGAGCGTCTGAACCAGCGTATGGTAAGCCTCCCAGTTCCGCGCCGCCTTCCCGCGCCCTCCGTAGACGATCAACTCCTCCGGCTTTTCAGCCACCTCCGGATCGAGATTGTTCATCAGCATGCGTTTGGCCGCTTCCTGAATCCAACCCTGCGCTGTGCGTACATTCCCGCGAGGTGCACGAATAGGGGTGTAAGCGCTCATGCGTGGGCGACCTCCTGCGTCTTCAACGTCGACGGCCAGTGGATCTTAGCAAGAAACGCATCCGCTGCAGCCATCATCCCGGATAAAACCCGATCTCCCTCCCAAGAGGGGCAATCAACTCGAAAGGCGTCGCGAGCCGCATCCAGCAACGGAGAAACAGAACGATCGGCGCGAAAATCAAGCGCCCGCGTTGCCGTTAGCCACTCGATCGCCAGCACCATCCGGCAGTGTGTCACCGACTGCATCAGCTTCAGCGCAGCTGTCATCCCCATGCTCACAAAGTCTTCCTGATTCCCACTCGTCGGAATCGAGCACGCAGAGGCCGGCGTAGCCAGCACCCGCATCTCCGCGACCAGCGCAGCTGATGTCACCTGGGCCATCATCAATCCCGACTCGATCCCCGGCCGCGTAGCCAGAAACGCAGGAAGCCCTTCGTTCAAACTCGGATTCATCAGCCTCTCCGTTCGTCGCTCCGAGATTCCCGCCAACTGGCAGAGAGCAATTGCAAGCTGATCCAGCACCAGCGCCAGCGGCGCTCCATGAAAGTTCCCGCCAGAAACAAAGTCATCTTCGAACAGCAGAGGATTATCCGTCGCACTATTCAACTCAATCGCGAAGACCCGTTCCGCCTGACGCAACGAATCCCACACCGCCCCATGGACCTGCGGAACGCAGCGCAGGCAATAAGCATCCTGAACGCTCGTACTAGAACGATGCCGCGTCGATCCCTCAAGCAGATCGCGAAGCGAAGCCGCGCTATGAACCTGTCCTAGATGAGGACGCGCCGCATGAAGCCGTTCATCATAGGCCGCCGCCGTGCCACGCAGCGCCTGCAAGGTCAGCGCCGCTGCAATCTGTGACGACTGAAACAACTCGTCAAGGTCACGTAATTGGAGACATCCGATCGCGAGCATCGCCTGCGTTCCGTTCAGCAGCGAAATCCCTTCCTTCGCCTGAAGCTTCAACGGCTCCAGACCGGATCGCTGCAAGCACTCCGCAGCCGGCCGCCGCTCGCCAGCAAAAAAGGCCTCGCCCTCCCCGATCAACACCAGAGCCATGTGAGCAAGCGGCGCCAGATCCCCGCTCGCGCCAACACTTCCACGCATCGGAACCACCGGTGTAATACCGGAATTCAGCAGGTCGCACAGCCGCTCCGCAACCACCGGCCGAATCCCCGACAAGCCCATCGCAAGAATATTTGCCCTGATCAACATCATCGCCCGAACCACATCCTCGGCCAGCGGCTCGCCCACCCCGCAGCAGTGGGAACGCACCAGGTTCAACTGCATCTGTTCAATCCCATCGGCCTCAAGCCGAACATTCGCCAGCAGTCCCACGCCTGTGTTCAACGCGTAAACCGCAGTCTCACTCTGAAGCGCTTCTTCCACTTTGCCGCGCGAGATCTTCATGCGGCCTAGTGCCGCCGCCGCAATCGAAGCGGACTCGCCACTCCGCGCAACACGAACAACTTCATCAATCGTCAACGATCTTCCATCAAGTTCAACCATAACGATCAGCATAGAGAAGCGCAGTCGAGGAAGCCATGCAAACTAACCGGAAATAAGCTCCTAAATCAGAGCAAACGCCAAAAAAGCAACCAGGAATCCAACGAATCAATCATTCCTAACGCGTATCACACCAGATACCTCTGCGACTCAAAACTAATGAATCGTCCCTTCTGATGTCTAATTGCTAGGAAACATAGGAGCAAACCCATGGCTCAGGATCTGGACCCCATCGACTACAACATCGTCCGCATGCTCGCCGAAGACGCCAGAACCTCCTACGCCGAGCTGGGCCGCAAGGTAGGCCTCTCCCCCTCCGCCGTAGCCGAGCGAATCCATCAGCTCGAGAGCGCCAAAGTCATCCTCGGATACCGCGCCTTGCTCGACGAAAAGGCCTTCGGCTACTCCGTCATGGCTTTCATCCGGCTCACCTGCGACAACACCCACTACCGTCCCTTCCTAAAGTTCCTCCCCACCATCGACGCCGTACAGGAGTGCCATCACATCACCGGCGGAGAAGCCTTCCTCATCAAAGTTCGCCTCGCCTCCATCGATCAACTCGAGCCCCTCATCGAGCGTCTGCTCCCCTACGGAATGCCCACCACCAGCATGGTTCTCTCCACACCCGTCTACCGGCAACAGGAGGCATGGCTGCTCAGGCACGCAGGCCTCCCCGCGCGGCCCAGAAAAAAATAAAGAAGTCTTGCAAAGAAAAAATCCTTCCGTAGCAAGCCTATTGCGAGGTCAGCGCCTTCAGATACAGATACTCAAACTCCACCCCGTTATAGAAATCGACAACGCGAATGCGTTCATCGCGGCCATGCGCACGGACGTCATCCCGATCCACGCCCATGCCCGAGAACCCATAGCTTGGGATACCCGCGTTCATGGTGTACACGCTGTCAGAAGCGCCCGTCTCCATCTCCGCAATCACCGGAATCCCTGGCCACATCGACTTCACAATCGCGTCAAGCGGACGTAACACCACCGGGTCCAGCGGGGGCGGCGCCATCGACTTACGGTCCGACCCCTTTTCGAACACCTCTCCCCCATCAGTGACATACTGCACCTTGAGCGTCGGATCGGCAAAGATCCGAATCAACTCCTGGCGAATCTCCTCCTGCGAATGTCCAGGAAAGATGCGGCAATTGACATTGGCAACCGCACTCCCCGGCAACGCATTCGGCGCATGGCCTGCAGACATCATCGTCGCAACGCAGGTCGTATGCAGCAGCGAGTTGTAGATCGGGTCCTTCGACAACCGCTGCGCCGCCGCTGCATCCGGCACCGGCCCCGATACAGCTTTCAGATCCTCCGCCAGCTGCCCATCTTTCGTCTTCGCGCTACTCGCAAAATAAACTCGCGTTACCTCATTCGTCTCCAAAGGAAAAGTTGTTTTCTCCAGGCGTCCCAGCGCATCCGCAACATGGTAGATCGCATTATCTGGCCGGGGCAGGGAGCTGTGCCCACCAGGGTTCGTCGCCGTCACACGATAGTCCGCATAAAGCTTCTCCGTCGCTTCAATGTCCATGCTGACAGCTCTACCCTTCTCCAACTCAGGTCCCCCTGCATCCGGATTCAGCGCAAACCCGCCATCAATCAGATCGCGATGATTCTTCAGCAGCCAATCCACTCCATTCGACTTCCCACCCTCTTCGTCTGCAGTCAAAGCAACAATGATGTCGCGATCAGGAACAAAACCCTCCCGCCTCATCCGAATAAAACTCTCGACGACAGCAGCATCGCTGTCCTTCATATCCTGCGTTCCACGTCCGTAAAAATAGCCGTCTTTCTCAACAAACTGAAACGGGTCCGTCGTCCAGTCCGACCGCTTCGCCTCGACCACATCGATATGCCCGATGATCAAAACCGGCTTCAACGTTGAGCCAGCGCGTCCTCGATATCGAGCCACCATATTGCCCTTCCTGTCATTCGGCCCCATCACCACCACATCCGACTCCGCAAACCCAGCATCGAGCAGCCGCTTTTTCATCGCATCGGCCGCCACCGTCGTGCTCCCAACCGAGTCCGTCGTATTAGTCTCGATCAGTTGCTGAAAGATCTCACGCGCAAGCGCCTTATCGGCAACCGGCAACTGATTTGGCTGAGCAAAAAGTGCGGAAGTCAAAACAACAGAAATTAGACAAGCGGCAATCGATCTCAAGGAAGCGATCCTCATACGTCAGGTAGAAAAGATGGTCCTATATTCGCACGAACATCGCACGCGGCCCCAGACATTCCATCTTCTACTACAAGGTCCATCTTGCCTGCAGCGCAAAAACATCCAAAAAAAACGCATCGGAAACCCCACCAGCAAATACTTCCAAGGCTCAGCAAATATCAACCTTCTGGACAACGCCGCCACTAAACGCTTATTACTCTAAGACACCACAAGAATCATTCCGATCGCGAAGTGAGTTCTGATGAACCGCAGAAAGTTTCTGGCCGCAACCGGTGCAGCCCTGGCAAACGCCGCCATTCCACACCGCGGTTGGACAGCGCCAGCCGCAGAATCCCACGCCGCCGATCTGCGCCTGCGCATCGAGCCCTGCACTCTGGACATCGGTCGCGGCGTCCAGATCAACACCGTCGCCTACAACGGCCAGGTCCCCGGCCCTCTGCTCCGTTTTAAAAAAGGCAAGCCGGTTACGATCGACGTCACCAACGCCTCGAAAAACCCTGACCTCGTCCACTGGCACGGCCTCACCACCGAGACCCTGAATGACGGCGCTGTAGAAGAAGGCTCTCCGTTGATCGCACCCGGAGCGACCCTGCGCTATCACCTCACGCCAAACCCCTCAGGCACCCGCTGGTACCATACCCATGCCATGGCCATGGGCGATCTCTCCCTCGCAGCCTACACCGGCCAGTTCGGATTTCTCCTCGTTGACGGTGCACCCGACCCAGGCCGTCACGACAAAGAGATCAATCTCGCAATCCATCATTGGGGGCCGCACTTTGTCCCCATGGTCGAAACCATGCGAGCCGAATCGCAGAACATGCCACAGACCACCGGCTCCGACGTTGGCTACGATCACGCCACCATCAATGCGCACATGCTCGGCGCAGGCGAGCCTATCCGCGTCAAGCAAGGAGAGCGCGTTCTCTTCCGCCTCCTCAACGCAAGCGCGACCGAAAATGCAGTGCTCGCTCTCCCCGGCCATACGTTCAAGGTTGTCGCCATGGACGGGAATCCGGTCCCCACTCCATACACCGTCGAAGTGCTCTCCCTCGCCGTCGCAGAACGTGTCGATGTCATCGTCGAGATGAACTCCCCAGGCGTCTGGATCCTCGGTTCAACCCTCAAGGAGAGCCGCGACATCGGATTGGGAGTTGTTGTCGAGTACGCCGGCAAATCGGGCGAACCCGTCTGGCGCGACCCGCAACCTACCGAATGGGACTATACCCGATTCGCCGCCACAGATGCAGTCGCAGAGCCCGAAGAAACCTTCACCCTCACCTTCCGCGACGCCGGCACGCTCAACGGTTCGAAGTTCGACACCTGGACGATCAACGGCGATGCATGGCCCAACGTCAAACCGTTGATGGTCAAGCACGGCAAACGCTATCGCATGCTCTTCCGCAACGCCAGCGGCGATCAGCATCCCATCCACCTCCATCGGCACAGCTTTGAAGTCACTAGGATCGACGACCAGCACCTCAGCGGACTCATTAAAGACACCGTCAACGTCATGCCACTTCAAACCGTAGCCGTAGACTTCCTCGCAGACAACCCAGGCGACGCGCTCCTGCACTGCCATCAGCAGCTCCACATGGACTACGGCTTCATGCAGATCATCAAATACACGGACTAGCCATGGGCCAAGTGAAAAGACTAAGTTCAATCACAGGCAAACTCGCTCCCCTTCTACTCGCAGGCGTCCTCACGTCGACCCTCGGCAGCCGCGAACACACTCTCGCTGCTGCCAGCCCACAAGCAAAGGAGCACGCAGCACCACGCACAGACTGGCCAGTCTACGGCGGCCAGAGCGCAGACGATCACTACTCTGCTCTCCATCAGATCGATCGCACCAACGTCCACAAGCTCAAAGTCGCATGGACCTTCGACACCAGAGAGCCCGGCGGCCTCCAGACTAATCCGCTCATCGTCGGACGCATTCTCTTCGGCTTCACGCCCATGCAAAAGGTCATCGCGCTCGACGCCGCCACAGGAAAAAATCTCTGGACCTTCAGCACAGGAACCCCCGGCCTCCAGCCCACACGTGGGCTCAGCTACTGGACCGACGGAGCCCAAAGCATCCTCTTCGCTGGTCTCCTGACCAACCTCTACGCCATCGATCCCGCCACCGGCAAACTCATCCCCAGCTTTGGCGATGGCGGAAAGATCGACCTCCGCAAAGATCTCAACGAAAAAGACGTCACGCAATCCTTCGCCGCCCTCACCACTCCAGGCCTCATCTACAAAGACATGATCATCGTTGGCTTTCGCGCGCCCGAGACCGAGCCTGCACTGCACGGCGACATCCGCGCCTACGACGTCCACTCCGGCAATCTCCGCTGGATCTTCCACACCATTCCTGTTCCCGGAGAACCCGGCTACGAGACCTGGCCCAAAGACGCATGGAAGGTCACCGGCTCCGCCAACAACTGGACCGGCATGGCCCTCGACGAAACCCGCGGCATCGTCTACGTTCCCACTGGCTCCGCGGTCAACGACTTCTACGGCTTCGACCGCATCGGCGACGACCTCTACGCCAACACCCTTCTCGCGCTCGACGCCAACACCGGCCAACGCCTCTGGCACTTTCAAGGCGTCCATCACGACATCTGGGACCGCGACTTCCCGTCGCCCCCGTCTCTCGTCACCGTCCGCTCCCACGGCAAACAAGTCGACGCCGTAGCCCAAACCACCAAGCAGGGCTACCTCTTCCTCTTCGACCGCACCAACGGTAAGCCGCTCTTTTCGATCGAAGAAAAGCCGTTCCCTGCCTCCACCACCCCCGGCGAAAAAGCCTCCCCCACTCAGCCAATCCCATCCATCCCCGCCCCCTACGCCCGCCAGCTCCTCACCGCCGATATGCTCACCACCCGCACCCCCGAGGCGCACGCCTGGGCAGCCGAGCAGTTCAAATCCTTCATCAGCAACGGCATCTTCGTCCCCTTCACTGTCGACAAGCAAACCGTAGTCTTCCCCGGCTTCGACGGCGGCGCCGAATGGGGCGGTTCAGCCGTCGACATCAAAACCGGCGTCATCTACATCAACGCGAACGACATCGTCTGGACCGGCGGCCTCACCGAAAACAAACCCGGCGGCAGCCTCGGCGCCAACGTCTACCAAAGCCAGTGCTCCATCTGCCACGGAGGCGACCGCAAAGGCAGTCCCCCAGCCTTCCCGTCCCTCATCGACGAGCAAAAGCGCCTCTCCGACGCCCAGGTCACCGAGATCATCCACAACGGCAAAGGCCGCATGCCCTCTTTCCCCAACGTCGAAGCCGCCCGCCTCACCGCCGTCCTCGAGTACCTTAAAACCGGCGACACCGGCAGCCCAGCAACCTCCGCACCAAAATCCGCCAACCGCAACGAGATCGCCGGTGCAAAGATCTACGACAAAAACTGCGCCATCTGCCACGGCGACGACCTCCTCGGCGCACCCTCCAACTATCCCGGCCTCCTGGGCGTCCGCCTTCGCCTCACCGATCAGCAGATCCTCTCCAACATCCACAACGGCAAAGGCCGCATGCCGTCCTTCCACAAGCTCTCCGATGCCGACACCGCCCATCTCCTTCACTTCCTCGGCGACAGTGCCTCCCCCATCATCGAAGCCGCCGTCACCTCCAACAACTCCTCCAAAAAAGAAGTCGAATCCGCCCTGGCCCCACCCGGCGGCTTCGCCAAATATCGCTTCACCGGCTACCGCAAGTTCCTCGACCCCGACGGCTACCCCGCCGTTCAACCCCCTTGGGGCACCCTCAACGCCATCGACCTCAACACCGGCCGCTACCTCTGGAAGATCCCCCTAGGCAACTATCCCGAACTCGCCGCCAACGGCCTCAAGGACACCGGCACCGAAAACTACGGCGGCCCCATCGTCACCGCCAGCGGCATCGTCTTCATCGCCGCCACCAACTTCGACCACACCCTGCGCGCATTCGACAGCCACACCGGCGCGCTCCTCTGGCAAGGCGACCTACCATACGCCGGCAACGCCACCCCCGCCACCTACATGGTCGACGGCCGCCAGTACGTCGTCATCGCCACCAGCAACGCCCGCAACCCCAAAGGCCCGCAGGGAGCAGCCTACGTAGCCTTCGCTCTACCATAGAATCAACCAGGCACCACGCAACAGAAGGGAAATCCACCAACGTGAACATGCAGATCCGTGTACGACTCGGCGCCATGATGTTCCTCGAGTACTTCATCTGGGGAGCCTGGTACGTCACCGTCGGCACCTGGCTCGCCTCCGGGCTCCACTTCACCGGCCAGCAGATCGGCCTCGCCGCCGGCACCACCGCCGTCGGAGCCATGATCGCCCCCTTCTTCGTCGGCCTCATCGCCGACAAGCTCTTCGCCACCCAACGCGTCCTCGCCGCACTCCATCTCCTCGGCGGCATCCTCCTCTTCCTCGCCTCGCAACAAATCGCCTTCAGCGCCATCTACCCGCTCCTCCTGCTCTACTGCCTCTGCTTCATGCCCACCCTCGCCCTCACCAACTCGCTCGCCTTCCGCCAGATGTCCGACCCCAAGTTGGAGTTCGGCCCCATCCGCGTCCTCGGCACCGCCGGTTGGATCGCCGCCGGCCTCCTCGTAGGAACCCTCCGCCTCGAAGCCACCGCACGCCCCCTCCAACTAGCCGCCGCCCTCTCCATCCTGATGGCACTCTACTGCCTCACCCTACCCGACACCCCACCCCTCGCCCGCGAAGGCCGCTTCACCCTCTCCAGCATCTTCCCCCGCGAAGCCATCGCTCTCCTCCGCGAACGCTCCATGGCCGTCTTCGCCATCGCCTCCTTCCTCATCTGCATTCCGCTGCAGTTCTACTACGCCTTCACCAACCTCTTTCTCAACGAATCAGGCGTCCACAACGCCGCAGGCAAGATGACCGGCGGTCAGATGTCCGAGCTCTTCTGCATGCTCCTCATCCCCTGGTTCTTCCGTCGCCTCGGCGTCAAATACATGCTCGTAGCGGGCATGTCCGCCTGGGTGCTCCGCTATCTCCTCTTCGCCTACGGCAACGCCGACAGCAAAGTCTGGATGTTCTGGCTAGGCATCCTCCTCCACGGCATCTGCTACGACTTCTTCTTCGTCACCGGCCAGATCTACATCGACCGCAAAGCCTCCGCAGCGCTCCGTGCAGCAGCGCAGGGCCTCATCACCTTCATCACCTATGGAGCAGGCATGTTCGTAGGCTCCTGGCTCTCAGGAGCTGTCGTAGAACGCTACACCACCGCATCGACAACGGGCGCACCCATACACTCGTGGCAATCGATCTGGCTCGTAGCAGCCGGCGCATCAGCCGCAGTCCTCGTCCTCTTCCTGGTCACGTTCACTGACAAGGAAAGCGCAACAGTTACGGCAAGAGAGAGCGCCGGAGCAATACCAATCGAATCCCCTCTTTAGAGCAACGCCGCAGTAAGAGTCGCTTTCGTTTTTTGTTGTCATTCCCGAAGGGAATCTGCGTTTGTAGTCCATCAGGCAGATAGCCTTCGCGTAAAAGAAATGTCCTGCCGGACGGGCCCACTACGCGTGGCGCGGTCACTTCGTGACTTGCATACCGCTTCGCGAAGGAAGATGATTCCGACCAACGGGAGGACCACGCGAAGCCTTAAAAAGACGTGTGAACGCCCGCTGCCCGCGCAGGGCGCCTGTCCGGCAGGACACTATCTTTTAAGCCCACCAAGCCTCAACCGGAGGCTCCTTCAGCAACACCCGCGAAAGCATCCCAATCGCCGAAGTCAGCCCCTCTTGCGTTGAAGCCAGAGCATCCTCATGCTCAATACTTATCACATAGTCATACCCCACCAGCCGCAGCGCAGAAGCAATCCGCTTCCACTCCAACTCCCCATGCCCCCACCCCACCGAACGAAACAACCACGACCTCTTCGCCATCTCACGATAGCTCTTCGTATCCAGCACGCCATTCACATCGCGCATCGCAGCGTTGATCGCCACATCCTTCGCATGAAAGTGAAAGATCGCCTCCCCCAGCGTAGCAATCGCCGCAGGAATATCGATCCCCTGCCACCACAGATGGCTAGGATCTAAATTGATCCCAACAGAATCACCCACAGCCGCCCGCAGCTTCAGCACAGTCTCCGGGTTATACACACAAAATCCCGGATGAGCCTCCAGCGCCACCTTCACTCCAGCATCCTTCGCAAACTGTGCCGCATCCGTCCAGTAGGGAATCAACCGCTCCTCCCACTGCCAGGCCAGCGCATCTGAAAACTCAGGCGGCCAAGCCGCCGTGATCCAGTTTGGCGTCACATCCGCCGCCGCCCCACCCGGGCATCCAGAAAATGTAACCACCACAGGCACATGAATCTGCTCTGCCAGCCTCACCGTCTTTCGCAGCAGTTCGTCGTCACGTCGTGCAATCTCTTTTTGAGGATGAACCGGATTCCCATGGCACGACAGCGCACTGATCGTCAGCCCCGCATCCTCCAACTTCGACTGATACGCACGCGCCTCCTCTTTACTCGCAAGCAAAGCATCCAGATCGAGATGGCTACTCCCCGGCCACCCGCCCGTCCCAATCTCCAGCGCTTCAATCTGCGGATACTTCTTCAACTCCACCAGCAACGCATCCAGCGTCAACCCATTGAATATCGGCGTAAACAACCCTAACCGCATCGTGCAATCTCCTTGTACTCAGCAAAATCCCACGTCCCACGAAGCCGTCATCCTGAACGCAGTGAAGGATCCCCGTATTTACTGTTGTCGTTGCTGTTGCCTTCTCGTTGTCATCCCCGAAGGGGATCTGCGTTTGCATTCGCAAACTCAAGCCGCAGGCTTCACCTTCTCATGTAGATGCTTTTGCATCGACTCCAGCGTAAACCCCTTCGTCTCCGGATAAACAAACAACACCACCAGGAACTGCACCACCATCATCGCCGCAAAGAAAAAGAACGGAATCGACTTCGAGTACCGCGCCAGAATCGGAAACACACCCGCAATCAAAGCATTCGTAATCCAGTGCGCCGACGAGCCCAGACTCTGTCCCTTCGACCGGACACTCGTAGGAAACACCTCGCTGATATAAACCCAGATCACCGCGCCCTGCGAGAACGCGAAGAAGACAATATAGGCAATCAGCACCACCAGCAGGTACTGCTGATGCGACTGCGTCTGGAAGATCATCGCCGCCGCCAGCAGGCATACCCCGCAGCCCACCGCTCCCACCAGCAGCAGTTTCTTACGTCCCACCTTATCGATCAGCGAGACCCCAGCCAGCGTCGCCACCAGGTTCATCGCGCCAATCGCCACCGCCTGCAGATCGCTCGACACCTGGTTGAACCCAGCACTGGCAAAGATATCGTTCAGGTAGTAAAGAATCGCGTTGATGCCCGTCAGTTGATTGAAGATCCCAATCGAGATCGCCAGAAAGATCGGCAGTCGGTTCTGCGCAGAGAACAGCTTCGTCGCCGACTCCAGCCTCTCCTGCCGAATCGACTCGATAATCTCCTGCACCTCAGCCTCGGAGTCAGGCGATCCCATCCGCGTCAGCGTCAACGTCGCCTCGGCGATCCGGTTCTGCGTAATCAACCAGCGCGAGCTCTGCGGCACGCTCAGCAGCATAATCAGGAACAGCAGCGCAGGAACAAACGCCACTCCAATCTGCACCCTCCACTGAATCGCGCCCAGCGCAAAATGCGCCACAATCGCGTTCGACAGGTACGCCAGCAGAATTCCCACCACCACGTTGATCTGAAACAGCCCCACCATGCGGCCACGCCACTTCGCCGGCGAAAGCTCCGCGATATAAACCGGCCCCAGCACCGACGAGCCGCCAATCCCCAATCCACCCAGAAACCGGAAGAACAGAAAGGTGCTCCAGTTTCCCGCCAGGGCGCACCCCAGCGCAGAGATCACGTACAACACCGCCATCCACCGCAGTGCCTTGCGGCTGCCGATCTTCTGGCCCAGGGCGCCACTGCCCATCGCACCAATCACTGTCCCCCACAACGCAATCGACACCGTAAAGCCAAGATTCGCGGCAGACAGTTGATACTTGTCCGTCAGCGCATGGGTAATTCCAGCGATCACAGCCGTGTCGAAGCCAAACAGCAGTCCGCCAAGCGCACCGGTAACAGCGCTCTTGGCCAAAAGAAGAACGGAACTCGATTTTGAAGTCGTCATAAGGGCAATGCCTATCCTAGCCGCTGAAACCCAAAAACTACTAAGACCGGCAGGCCAAACTTTCCTGCCGAAAAATAATCGAAAAGATCTTCACCAAATTTGGCGTATAAGTTATACCCAATTCGCTATAATTGAAGTAGAGATCAAAACCCGCGGCTGCCGCAGCGAAAGCTGCAGCAGCCTTTCGTCTTTAACCTGTCCACAAGGAACTACGAACGCACCACGAACACACCACAATCAACCACATCGATGCACGCACCAGTTCGCCCGGGGAAAATCTTCGACGCAAAGCGGCGAGAGTCATCCCGGACTTAAACAATAGGCTCCAAAGCTTAGAACGACTCGTAACCTGAACAAAACAAGTATTTTGTGCGTAAGTCTCTTGGATACAATATTTTAGCGACACTATGGCCCGCTAAGCCGTTCTATTCATTGGACTTGCTTACAAAATTACCCCCCAAGGGGAGGGGAGGGGGTCTCAGCGGACACGAAAGTTCAAAAAAACGCCCCTCCGTGGCCATTCAGGTTGAAAATGAAGCCGCGTTTCGAAGAAAACATATAACGATATTGATTGAAATTCGCTCACATCCTGCTACGCTTATAAGCAATGGCGAAATATCGCCTTATGAAAGTAGGACGCATCATGGCAAACGGAACAGTTAAGTGGTTCAACGACGCAAAAGGTTTTGGCTTCATCACCCCGGAAGACGGTGGAGAGGATCTCTTCGCGCATTACTCTGCAATCAACTCCAGTGGCTTCAAGTCTCTCCAGGAAGGTCAACGCGTAACGTTTGACATCACTACTGGCCCCAAGGGCAAGCAGGCTGCAAACATCCAGCCCGCCTAACCCCACTCATATCCGCGGAGAGCTGCAGAGCCAGGCTGAGCAGTTCCGCGCCAACAAGAGGTATACAAGGGCTGCAATGGACGTCCGGCGTCCATTGCAGCCCTTCGCAATCCCCACTCCACATCTGCCACGTCACAGCACCACGCTATACAACTATCGAGTGATTCAGCACCTCATTGGTAACTGCTAAGTTACCTGCACTGCGAACCAGCAGGAGGTCTCCCCATGACTCGAATGCAGCAAATCTCCCTCCTCCTCGCCCTTACCTCCCCCACCGTTATCTTCGCCGCCAGCGTCCCCAAAACGATCCTTCCCGATAACGTAATCACCTGCCAGCCCGATGCAAACTGCTTCGGCAAGAAGCTCTACGGCCGCAACTATAAGGTTATTAATTCCCCGCGCTTCACCGTCATGGTCTCGGTCTCGCGGGAGGGACCCTACACCCGTGCCGATGTCAGCATAGCCAACAACACCGTTCTTCCCCAGAATGTGACCCCGGAGGACTTTCGAGTAGAGGTTGTCACTCCCAAGCCCAAGATCCTCCTCTATGTTTCACCCAGTGACCTGAAGGACCTCCCTGCCGCAGCTCCGGCCCCACAGCCTCCAACATCCCCCACCCCCCAGCTTGGCTCCTCCCTGCTCCCCCGACAAACCACTACCTTAACCGGGGTGGCCCCTGCCGCCGACCAATCCTACGCGGAAGGAAAAACTAAAACGGCAGAGCAATTGGCAAGCGAACAACCTCTCGAAGCAATGTCTCTTTCTCCGAACGAAGTGGCTCGTGGCCGCGTCTACTTCGAACGCGCTAAACACGAGCAACTCGTAAATATTGTCCTACCCATAGCTGGTCTCGTATTCGAATTTCCTTACAACATGAGATAAGCCGGAAGCTGATCTATTCCGCAGCGTCTTAGGGAACGATTGTAGGACACCCGCAGTTTCTGCTCATGGGGGCGATCAGGCTATGATCAAGCCATGACCACTGACGCCCGAGCCAGAAAGATCAAAGTGCTTATCTTCGATGTGGATGGAGTATTAACCGACGGACAGATCTTCGTCATTCCGAACTCAGACGGCCACGGAATCGAGGCAAAAGGCTTTTCCGCACACGATGGTCTTGGAATCTCTCTGGGGCGTCTCGGCGGCCTCCGCATCGGAATCATTACCAAGCGCCAGTCCCAGACGGTAGCCATCCGGGCCAAGGATCTGAAGCTAGAGTTCATCTATCAGGGCCAATCTCACAAGATGAACGCGATCAATGAAATCCTCGAGAAGACCGGCTACACGCTCGACCAGCTTGCCTATGTTGGGGACGATATTGTCGATCTTTCGGTCATGCGTCAGTGCGGCCTTGCAATAGCCACGGCCAATGCCCGCCAGCAGGTAAAATCTGTGGCCCACTACGTTACCGAGAATGCCGGCGGCTTCGGTGGCGGCCGGGATGCCATTGACTTCATCCTCTCGGCCCAGGGTACTCTTGAAAAAGTAATCGAGCAGTATCTCGACGAATCGAGCATTGTGGCTGCCGCTTCCGACGTTGGCACAGGCAACATGTAGATAACAAAGCGGCGAAGAAAGAACGAATAAAACCGCGCTACAATCAGCGAATGTCGCTGGAACTTCCGCAATCACTCTCATGGGCACACCCCGTCACGGCAGAGTGGTTTCTCTCTAAATTCGGCAGTCCTACCGAGCCGCAGACTTACGGTTGGCCTGGTATTCTCGACGGTAATGCAACCCTCATCTCCGCGCCAACCGGCTCAGGAAAGACCCTCGCAGCATTCTTAGTATGCATCGATCAGCTTCTACGGCAATCGATCTCAGGTCGACTGGCGCCCTGCACGCAGGTTCTCTACGTCAGCCCTCTCAAGGCCCTCTCCAACGACGTCCAGAAAAATCTCGCTGCCCCCCTGTCCGAGATCCAGCAGCTGGCTATGCAGCGCGGGTATCTTTGTCCAGAGATCCGCACCGGCGTCCGGACAGGCGACACGCTTCCAAAAGAACGCGCGGCCATGCTCCGCAACCCGCCTCACATTCTCGTTACTACTCCCGAATCCCTCTATATCCTTCTTACCGCCGGCAAGAGCAGGGAACACCTCCGCCGTGTTCAAACCGTCATCGTAGACGAAATCCACGCTGTAGCCGACGACAAACGCGGTGCCCATCTGGCTCTTTCGCTCGAACGTCTCGACGCTCTTGTCACAGGCGAAAACCATCTCAGTCACGGTCAGTTCCTCACCGGTCTCGCTATGGCACCCCAAAGAATCGGCCTCTCGGCGACACAGAATCCAATTGAGTTGGTGGCCAGCTTTCTTACTGGCAGCCATGAAGATCGCAAACCCGCCACCATCGTACAGGTAGGTCGGCGCCGCGAACTCGACATCGCGATTGAAGTTCCAAGTGACGAGCTTAGTTCCGTTACCAACAGCGGCATGTGGGAAGAGATCTTCGAGAAGCTTGCGGCTTATGCTCAAAACCATCGATCAACGCTCGTCTTCGTCAATACCCGGCGCCTTGTTGAGAAGATAGCCTTTGAACTCGCAAGCCGTCTTGGTCCCGAGCATGTAGCGGCACATCACGGCTCGCTCTCCAGGACCCTCCGGCTCGACGCCGAGCAGCGTCTCAAGAATGGCGAAATCAAGATTCTGATAGCCACCGCGTCTCTGGAGCTGGGTATCGATATCGGTGACATCGACCTCGTCTGCCAGATCAGTACGACTCGGTCGGTGGCGGTTGCCATGCAGCGTGTGGGACGTGCAGGCCACTGGCGTGGAGCAACTCCGAAGGGGAGGTTCTTCGCGACCACGCGCGATGATCTCCTCGAGCAAGCCGCCCTGACCAGGAAGATGCGTGCCGGCGAACTGGATCAGTTACAAATTCCGCCACAACCCGCTGACGTGCTTATGCAGCAGATCGTCGCTGCCTGCGGGGCCGAGCCATGGGAAGAAGACGCCCTCTACAACGTACTCCGCCGCGCTTATCCGTATCGCAATCTTACCCGCCCCGCCTTCGACGATCTCCTCACCCTACTCACTGCGGGGATCGAGTCTACCCGCGGCCGCTATGGCGCCTATCTCCTTCGCGACGGAGTCCAGCAGCATCTCCATCCTCGCCGTGGCGCTCGCATGATCGCCATATCAAACGGTGGTGCCATCCCTGACACGGCTCTCTACAGCGTCATTCTCCAACCGGAGGGCGTCCAGATCGCGACTCTGGATGAGCACTTCGCCGTCGACTCCAGCCCGGGCGATGTCATTCTCCTGGGCACCTCAAGCTGGCGTATCCAGCGCGTCGAAGCTTCCGGACGCGTCCTCGTCGAAGATGCCCACGGCGCACCTCCCAGCCTGCCCTTCTGGGAGGGCGAGGCTCCGCAGCGAACCGCCGTTCTCTCGGATGGAGTAAGTGAGCTTCGCGAGCAAATCTCTGCTCTCACTTTTGGCGTAGACCCCGGCTATTTGTCTCCCTTACAGCCAGAGGTCGCCGCAGCCACCGCATGGCTTATGCAGGAGTGCGGCGTCTGCGCCAGCGGAGCCCGGCAACTTATCGCTTACATCGTAGCCGGTCGCGCTGCGCTTGGGGCCGTTCCGTCCAAAACTACTATCATCGCCGAGCGCTTCTTCGATGATGGCGGCGGCATGCAACTCATCCTTCATGCTCCCTTCGGTGGCCGCATCAACAAGGCCTGGGGGCTAGCCCTGCGCAAACGTTTCTGCCGTGGCTTTAACTTCGAGCTTCAGGCTGCAGCTACCGACAATGGCATTAACATCTCCCTTGCCGAGCAGCACAGCTTTCCCCTCGCCGATGTCTTCCAGTTCCTCACCGAATACACGGCTAGAGAGCTTCTAGAGCAAGCCTCCATCGCGTCGCCCATCTTCAAAAACCGCTGGCGATGGGCTGCCGGCCGCAGCCTGCAGCTTCTCCGCTTCTACAAAGGCAAACGAATAGCCCCTCAGATTCAGCGCACTCGTTCCGAAGATCTCATGGCCTCGGTCTTCCCACAGGCTGCCGCCTGCTTCGAGACTATCGTTGGAGATATTCAGATCCCTAACCATCCCCTAGTCAACGAGGTGATGCAAGACGTACTCCAGGAGGCGATGGATCTTGAAGGGCTTATCGAGCTGCTTCGAGGAATCAAGGAAGGCGCTATCCGCTGCCTAGCCGTTGATACTCCAACTCCATCCCAGTTCGCGCATGAACTTCTCAACGCCAATCCGTACGCCTATCTGGACGAAGCTGGTTTAGAGGAGCGCCGCGCACGCGCTACTTCACTTGGGCGAAACCTCCCGGACCAACCCGGCAAGCTGGACCCAGCCGCCATTGCAGACATCCACAAAGAGATTTGGCCGGATCTCCGCAACGAACACGAACTCCACGATCTTTTGCATTCGCTCATAGTCTTACCATTGCACTTGATAGGGACATCTGAAACCAAGGGCTGGCAGGTCTTCTACGATCGGCTTGCAGGTGTAGGCCGCGTCCATGCGATCGACTGCAGGGGAAGTCTGGGCTGGGTCGCTACAGAACGGCTGTCTTATGTCGATGCGTTGTGGCAAACCGCGTCTAATCA
Organism: Tunturiibacter empetritectus; assembly: GCF_013410875.1. Taxonomy (GTDB): domain Bacteria; phylum Acidobacteriota; class Terriglobia; order Terriglobales; family Acidobacteriaceae; genus Edaphobacter; species Edaphobacter empetritectus. Next base: position 572,633 of record NZ_JACCCU010000001.1, read on the forward strand.
AACCGGTTCAGTTACAAAAGAAGAAGCCCTGAAAAAACTAGTTCAGGGATGGTTACAAATATCAGGACCCATCACCGCCAACGCTCTTGCTCACATCGTATCGCTTCAGCCTGCGGAGATCTTTTCAGCTTTTCTTGCGATGGAAATGCAAGGTCTCCTCATACGTGGTGCCTTCGAGCATCCCGCGCTATCAACTGGATCCGATTTAAACCACGATATTGAGTGGTGCGAACGCCGCATTCTTCAGCGCATCCACCGACGCACTGTCGCCACCCTTCGTAAGCAGGTTGAGGCTGTCACCCCCGCCGTCTATATGCGCTGGTTTCTCAACTGGCAACACCTTGCTCCTCAAACTCAGCTCTCCGGCGAAGAGGGCGTCTTCGAAGCTCTTCGGCAACTCGAGGGCTTTGAAGCTCCTGCTGTCGAGTGGGAGCGCACCCTCCTCCCCTCACGCGTTGCCAAATATGATCCTCGCTGGCTCGATGCGCTGTGCCTCTCTGGAGCGGTAGGCTGGGGGCGTATCTCACCTCATCCAGCGTGGTCTGCTGGCGATGGAGCCTTCCCGCGGCGGGTTATTCCCACCTCTGCTGCACCCGTTACCTTCTACATTCGTGAGACGGCAGACTGGCTTCCTTATGCACTGGCTCTACAGTGCGTAGAAGAGGGCAAGCTGGCGGCGGCGCTCAGCCCCGCGGCTCTGCAACTTCGAACGCTGCTTCAGCAGCGTGGCGCCTGCTTCGCCAACGATATTCAGCGCATCGCGAATCTCACCCGGCAGCAAAGCCAGCAAGCTCTGTGGGAACTCGCCACCGCGGGCCTCGCAGCCGCAGATGGCTTCGACCAACTTCGCGCCTGCATGGATCCTCGTCGTAGATCCATCACAACCGAGACCGCAACCAGGCGCACGGCACGCAGTTCGGCTGGGAGATGGTCGCTACTCAACGCGGAGCTTCACGCCGCACCGACGGCGGTCGAGCAGGCTCACCGCACCGAAGCTGCCCTGGAGTCCTTTGCACGCCAACTTCTCAATCGTTACGGCATTCTGTTTCGCGACCTGCTCGTCTGTGAATCGAACGCTCCCAGATGGCGCGATCTTCTCCCTATGCTTCGCCGACTTGAAGCCCGCGGTGAGATCCGCGGCGGCCGATTCCTGTCTGGCTTTGGCGGCGAGCAATACGCGCTCCCCGAGGCCGTCGAATCCCTTCGCGCCTCCCGGACCCGCGAGTCTAGTGCAATTATCTCTGTCGCCGCCGCCGACCCTGCAAATCTGGTTGGTGTCGTAATCCCTGGCGACCGCGTCCCTTCAGTTCCTGGCAAACGGATCTCTTATTGCGATGGCAAGCTATACGCTGAAACGCATGACCAGGAGCTAGTGGATCTGTCCACCGCCGCTCCACCCTACCCCGCATCAGGCCATCTCATACCTCTCACACTCTAGATCTGGGGGCGAGTTCATTCAGGATTTGGATTCGTCACGGAGTCTTTGCGACTGGTCCATGTTCAGGATTCCACAGCGGCTGCCCCGCAAGGATGTGGTCAACGTTCACGCCGGGAAATAGCTCCCGTAGCTCCTTTGCGCACTGCTCCATTCCTGGCTCTTCTGATACCTGATGCCCCAGCAATATTAAACTTTTCGGTCTACCCTGTGCGGCGGCATCCCTGACGTACTCAACCGCCTCCCATTCGCTTGCTTCACCTGCGATTAGAACCTCAACCTCGGGTTGGCGTAGAGCGAGGACCTGCTTCTCGAGTCCTGAGGCTCCAGGAAGAAACGCAACATGGGTGATCGCAAGTTTGGGGTTTCCTTCGACACGTAGAGTTTGAATATGAAGCCTCGTTTGCAGGAATGTCGATAGCTCTGCCAGGGTTGTTTGAGGAATTGTGACAAAGTATTGCCCGCGCGGACCGGACGGATGCGGAAATTTCTCCCATCCTAACGCCTCATACATCCCCGCCAGGATGTGATCGGTTGTGTCGGCGTGGATCTCATCGTGGAGCCGGAAGACCACTAAATGATGCTGTTCGATAAACGCCAGCTTCTCTTTGTAGACCGGATCGTCGGTAAAGAACTTTGTGTCGTCGAGGTGATTATAAAAAGTCGGTTCATGGGTGATTATTAGGTTGTCTCCATGGCGCACAGCCTCACGTAGAACATCCATTGTGTCCAGAAAGGTGGTTGCGATGCCGGTAACAGGGGTATTCGGATCGCCCGCTTTAACCGTATCCACGGTATTTGGAGGAGGAGCGGAAGCGTAACGATGCTGAATGCGAACAATCGCTTCGCCCGCAGGAAGGACCTGCGCGTGTAACGAGACTGAGAGCAGAATCAGACAGCCCGAAAGGATTTGCGCAGGCGTCATCATTGTGCTGTTACGAGCTCGAATGGCCATAGTTTGACAATTCTATCGCCGCGCGATGGACCTTATGTTGCCAAATCTTGCCCAGGCTGGACGCACCTACGATATATATGCATCAATTGTCGATTGATGGTGAAACGGAAGTTTAGTAGGAGCAATAAGAGGCGGCCGCTATCAGGTCTGCCTACGGTAAAAGAGGCCAGCGGTGAAGAAAACAATGGCCACCATAAGAGCGACGCGCGCATGAAGAATGTTATGCAGCCGCAGGCTGAGGAGCGCGTCTGCAAGCCACGCGGCAAAGCCCAAAAACCATATCCAAGCTGTCTTTTGGAACATTCGCATGCATCCATGCTCCAGGAGAAGTTGCAGTCAAGGTCGAACAGGTGCGATTTGCTGGCCTTGTTCTACACTAAGTAGTAGAGACTCACCTAGGAGAAATACGTTGTCACAACGCACATTCAGCATCATCAAGCCGGACGCCGTTCGTAAGGGCTACTCCGCAGCTATCCTTGCCGAGATTGAAAAGGCGGGGTTTAAGATCGTTTCGATCAAACGGCTTTCGATCTCGAAGGCACAGGCCGAGGGCTTTTACCACGTCCACGCAGCGCGGCCATTCTTCGGCGAACTGACGGAGTTCATGTCCAGCGGCCCCATCTTCCCGATGGTGCTCGAGAAGGATAACGCCATTACCGATCTCCGCAAGCTGATGGGCGCGACCAACCCGGCCCAGGCGGAGGAAGGAACGATCCGCAAGAAGTTTGCCGCCTCGATTGGAGAGAACGCTATCCATGGTTCGGATGCCGAAGATACCGCGGCGTTTGAGATTGGGTACTTTTTTGCCGGTTATGAGCTGAAGTAGCTTGGTTATTGTGGACAGTTTGGCGGCGGGCGCAATCAGAGCTTTCTGGTCGTGCCTGTCGCCTCTGATCTTTAAGGGCAGTTAGAAGAGCAGCCGTCACGTTTGTTGCCATGGTGAAGATTAGACGGGAGAAGGACGGATTGATGGGAGTTGCGGAGCCGCAGTTGAAGTTGCCGAAGGGGCCTTTCAAAGCTTACTTGTTCGATTGTGATGGGACGATCGTTGACTCGATGCCGCTGCACTACGTGGCGTGGAAGAGGGTTCTGGCGGAGTGGAACTGCGAGTTTGAAGAGCAGACATTCTATGCGTGGGGTGGGATGCCGGTAGCTGAGATCATCTCCACGTTGAATGTGCGAGACGGTTTGAGGATGCCGGTGGAGGAGATTGCGAGGCGCAAGGAAGCGCTGTACTTCAAGATTCTCCCAGAGCTAAAGGCTGTCCCAGAGGTGCTGGAGCATATCGAGTTGAGTCACGGACATATCCCGTTTGCCGTGGTGTCGGGGAGCACGCGGGACTCGGTGACGGCCTCGCTGGATATACTGGGGCTGCTGGATAGATTTGAAACGCTGGTCTGCGCGGGGGATTATGAACGAAGCAAACCTGACCCGGAGCCGTTTCTCATTGCGGCGAAGCGGTTGGGGGTGAGGCCGGAAGACTGCCTGGTCTTTGAGGACACGAAGATGGGGATTCAGGCGGCTACTGCGGCGGGAATGGCATCGGTGAAGATCCTGCAGCCGTGGGAGATGGTTCTTGTTGCTGACCATGGTGCGGTCTAGGTCTTACTCAAAGTGCTTTGCGGAAGTGAATGCATCGATCGACTATCTCGAAGCCGAGTGCTTCATGAGCTTTCTGTGAGCTTACGTGGTCGATCCAAGTATCCGAGGCGACCTCCTTGCACCCATGATGACGTGCCCAATCTTCAGTAGCGCACATCATAGCTTTGCCGATGCCCTGACCTCGGAAGCGCTCATGAACAAACCAGCCCTCGACAAAGCCAACGGGTTGTGAGGTGTCGCAGCCGTCGGCGTGGGGCCGCAGACCTGCCTGAAGAAAGCCGGTGAGCGCTCCATGCTCATCAAGCGAAACAAAAAATGTCGAGGGCAGAGCTCCGCAAAGCAAAGACCGGGTCGCAGAAGGACGCCGACTTCCTTGCGGTGTTCTTCTTTCGATGTCTCTGGCCACAATTGCGAACACATCCTTGCTATTGCGTCTTGATCTGAAAGCTGAGCTCGCCGAATGCTGAAACCGGACATATTGACCCTTTCGAGAGAGGTTGAGATTGCGGCGTCTCTACTCGCGGGACTCATGCTGTCCAGGGAAGCGAGCGGAAGGACGAAGAGAATTCTATTTTGCCCGGTCGCGACCGCGCTCCCGCGATCAACTTCGAAGCTCCATCTTACCGCTGTTTCGCGCGTGAGCAGGGCTTCACGTATAGTGGCGAAGGCAGTTGATGCAAAGAATATTCTGCGGCAAACCGACCAATATTTTGGATGCCAGGCAGGAAAAGTGATGAGGGAGAATGACGATGAGATGGCTAAAGATTATGCTGCTTAGCATGACAACTGCGATGGCGGCACACGGCTCGGTAACGAAGACTCCCTTTGGGACGGCCCCGGATGGTACGGCGGTGGATCTTTACACGCTGAAGAGCGAAGGGATCGAAGCAACCGTTATGACCTTCGGGGCTCGCGTGGTTTCGATCAAGACGCCGGATCGCGACGGGAAGATGGCCGATGTGGTGCTGGGCTACAGCGCGTTGGATGGTTACGTTGCGGATAAGTCGACTTACTTTGGCGCTATCGTGGGGCGGTATGGGAATCGCATTGCGTTGGGGAAGTTTTCACTGGATGGCCATCAGTATCAGATCCCAACGAACAATGGCGCCAACTCGCTGCATGGTGGCACGGTTGGTTTCGATCGCCTGGTGTGGAAGGGGCGAGCCATCGCGGATGGCGTGGAGATGACGCTGGTGAGCAAGGACGGCGATCAGGGGTATCCAGGAACGTTGACGGTACACGTGCGGTACACGGTTCATCACGGTGCATTGCGCATCGACTATAGCTCTTCGACTGACAAAGACACGGTATTGAATCTCACCAATCACTCGTACTTCAATCTTTCGGGGGATCCGAAGAAGACGATTCTTGACGAGCAGATGATGATTCCGGCAGACCAGTACACGCCGGTGGATGTGGGTCTGATTCCTACGGGGGTGCTCGCTTCGGTAGAGGGCACGCCCTTTGATTTCCGTAAGTCTACGGTGATTGGCGCGCGGATCAACGAGGACAACGAACAGTTGAAGATCGGCGGCGGCTATGATCACAACTGGGTGCTGCGGGGCAAGAATGGGGAAGTGAAGACAGCGGCTCGAGTGTACGATCCTGCGAGCGGACGCGTGTTGACCGTGACGACCACTGAGCCGGGAGTTCAGTTTTACACCGGCAATTCGCTGAAAGGTGAGGCGTATGGCAGCGCACAGCAGAGCAATGCGAAGAACACGGCGCTCTGTCTCGAGACGCAGCACTTTCCTGATTCGCCGAACCATCCTTCCTTTCCGACCACGGAGTTGAAGCCGGGCGAGGTGCTTCACAGCACGACGACCTTTACTTTTTCTACGAAAGCGAAATAACGATTCGCCCCAACGCGGCGTGTGCTCTTCCGCCGCACGCGAGGTTTTTATCCGATGAATAAAGTCGTTCCGACTGCAGACGATGCTGTGGCAGATGTTGCGCCAGGTTCAACGATCATGCTTGGCGGCTTTGGTCTTTGCGGGATCCCAGAGAATCTAATCGCCGCCTTGGTGAAGCTCAGGATTACCGGACTGCATACGATAAGCAACAACATGGGCGTTGACGGCTTTGGCATGGGGTTGATGCTGGAGGCGGGCATGATTGCTTCGCACATCGGCAGCTACGTGGGTGAAAATCGTAGGTTGGAGACCCTGGTGTTGAAGGGAGAGCTGGATCTAACCTTGATTCCGCAAGGGACGCTCGCGGAACGGATTCGCGCAGGTGGCGCAGGTATCCCGGCGTTCTATGTGCCGACAGGGTTAGGTACGGTTGTGGCTGAGGGCAAAGAGACGCGCAAGATTGGCGACAGAACTTATGTGCTGGAGCAGGCGCTTCATGCCGATGTTGCGCTGATCAAAGCCTGGAAGGGAGACCGATTGGGGAATCTGGTCTATCGCAAGACAGCGAGGAACTTCAATCCGGCGATGGCGACTGCCGCGAAGATGACGATTGCGGAGGTCGAGGTGCTCGTTGAGCCGGGTGAGCTTGATCCGGATCACATTGTCACTCCGGGGATTTATGTAAACCGGCTTGTGGTGGGCGCGGCCTATCGAAAGCCAATTGAGTCGAAGTTTATTCAATCCGGAGGTGGGTTGTGACAGGGAAAGAGCGGATCGCCCGGCGGATTGCACGAGAGTTTCATGATGGGTTTTATGTAAATCTCGGCATTGGACTGCCAACGATGATTGCAGGATATGTGCCTGCGGGCATCGATGTGATGTTTCAGTCGGAGAACGGAATGCTAGGGGTTGGTGGGCCTCCTAGCGACGAGGATGCTGACCCTGACCTGATCAACGCGGGGAAGCAGCCGGTGACGGAGCTGCCGGGGTGTTCGTTTTTTGCGAGTGAGGAGTCGTTTGCGATGATCCGCGGCGGCCACATGGATATGAGCATCCTTGGGGCGATGCAGGTGGACGAGCAGGGCAATCTCGCTAACTGGACGATTCCGGGAAAGATGGTGAAGGGCATGGGAGGCGCCATGGATCTGGTGGCGGGGGCGCGTCGAGTGATTGTTGCAATGGAACATCAGACGAAGGATGGAGCTTCGAGAATTTTGAAGGAGTGCACGCTACCACTGACTGGACAGAGTGTCGTGCATGATATTGTGACGGAGCTTTGCTGGATTCGGGTGACCGCTGAAGGGCTGGTGTTGACCGAAGTCGTAGAAGGCATGAATGTCGCTGAGGTTAAGGCGCGGACCGAGGCGAAGCTTTTAGTCTCTCCGGATCTACGCGTGATGACTGTCGATGCGTTGGTCTAGGCAACGTATCGGCTTGCGAGTTCGCGCTTTGACTCTGACGCTAGTGCGATATCTGTGCGGTTTCGTTGTGGTATAACGAGATCTATATCGGGTGCCCACCAGGGCATAACAGGGAAGTCCGGTGAAGAGCCGGCGCGGTTCCGCCACTGTAAGTGAGGAAAGCTGCTTTGAAGTACCACTCGGCCAATGGCTGGGGAAGGTAAAGCGGCGTGCAGAGTTCCTGCAACCTCCAAGCCAGGAGACCTACCCGAGAGTACCGGCAGACTTCTGCGGAGAACAGGAAGTTGCATGATCGTCATTTCCATACAGATTCGTATTTGGACTTACTACCTCGAACCTGCTGCCATGGCATCAGAAAGAGGGGTAAGTCTTGGCTGACATGCATCGCCAACGCGTAGTACGGGCGGATGGGCGGCCGGTCAATATAGTGCTGCGACGCGCACACCTCTCTTATTGTTTTTCAGGATGCTGCTGTGGAAGAACAGAGCGCGGCTATGCGCAGGTCCCGGTCGAAACCTATAAAGAGGAGTGGACTCGCCGGAAGATGCGCAATACGGTCCATCTGACGAAGGCTGGATGCCTCGGACCGTGTGTGCTGTCGAATGTTGCGAGCCTGGTCTTTGATGGGCGATCGGTGTGGTTTCATTCTGTCAACAGCCCCTGGCAGGTGAAGCAGATATTTGAGTACATCGCTGCGATGTTGGAAGCAGATCGCTTTTTGCAGCCGCCCGAAGAGTTGCTTGAGTACGTCTTTAATTTTTACGACTGGGATGTGCGACCTGCGGTTGCAGCCTCGGTTGCTGCCGAGAGCGTACAACCAGAGGTGCATGGCATTGCACTCCTGACGCATGCAGATACCGATCTGATGACGCTTCAGAACGCGCGCGCAGCACTTCCCCCAGATTTGGATGTTTTTCCTTATTCGCTAAACGGCTTGCGCAGCGAGGAACAGATGGTGGCGCTGCTAGAGGGAAGCTTAGTCCGCGTTCAGATTATTGTGTTGCGTTTGCATGGACCACTGAACTCTGTCGCAGGGTTCCCTCTTCTTCGCTCTAAGTGCATTATGCAGAACCGACACCTCGTGGTGGTGAGCGGTACCGGCGAGATGAATCCCGAGTTTCTCAGTGCCGGGAACGTCGATCCGGATGTAGTCGCGTCGGTGACGGCCTATCTTGAGCGCGGTGGCACATCGAATCTTGTGGAGTGCCTGAAGTTTTTGTCCGACCGTCTTCTGCTGACCGGGCACGGCTATGAGAAACCTACGACTCCCGCAGAGCACGGAATTTACACGCAAGATCTGGAGCATGCGGAGTATGAAGACTGGCAGCAACGCGCAGATCCCGCGAAGCCTACCGCGGCGATTCTGTTTTATCGCGCTCATCTTCTCAGTGGAAATACTGCATTCGTTAACACTCTCGCTGAAGCCCTGGAGTCTCACGGCTTGAATGCACTCTGTATCTTTACCTCGAGCATGAAGGCTTTGGAGGATGGTTTCCCAGCGGCGCTCAGGCTAGTGGAACGACGCGTCAATATTATTGTCACTACGTTATCTTTCGCATTGGGCGAGATAAACACCGGTGATGTAACGCTTGCCGGCAAGAATATTTCGATCCTGGAGCGGTTGGGCGTTCCCGTTATTCAGGCGATCCCGAGCGGGATGCCAAGGGGAAACTGGGAGATCTCGCGCCGCGGGTTAAATGCACTGGACACGGCGATCAATGTAGCACTGCCGGAGTTCGATGGCCGCATCATCTCTGTGCCGGTCTCGTTCAAGGAACGGGGAAATGCTCAGTCCGGGGATCTGTATGTGCCTCACCAAGAGCGCGCCGATCGAGTGGCCGGAATTGCTGTCCGACTTGCGAGACTTCAGACCTTGGCCAATCCTTACAAGCGCGTCGCGTTTGTGCTTACAAATTCATCGACGAAGGCTGCGCAGGTGGGAAATGCAGTTGGTCTCGATTCGCCGGCGAGCTTACTAAATCTGCTCCGTGCCATGAAGGGACGCCGGTATAGTGTCGGAGATTTGCCGGAGTCGGCCGATGATCTGATTCACGATCTTCTTTCGCGTGGAACGTATGACGACGCGCATCCCCTCGATGGGCAACGTGCTCATCGATATTCGCGCACGCTGTATCGGCGACGTTTCGAACGCTTTCCTGATGTCCCAGAGAAACGGATGAAAGATATGTGGGGGCAGCCCGCTGATCGCGGATACACGCTGCGGTCGACTTCGCCGAAGATTGACAAGAAGCTGATGAGCGAAGTTGCAACCAAGATTGCCGCGATGAACTTTGAACCATTTAGTGATAATGACGATTACTTGTTTGCAGCAATGCATCTCGAGAACGCACTGATTGCGATCCAGCCGCCGCGGGGGTACGGCCTGAATCCTGATGCCATCTATCACACCCCTGATCTTCCGCCGACTCATCATTACACGGCGTTCTACCAATGGCTGGGGACTTCCGTGGAGCATGGTGGATGGGGTGCCGATGCAATCGTGCATGTTGGAAAGCATGGAACGCTCGAATGGCTGCCAGGAAAATCTGTTGGTCTGTCAGAAGAGTGCTTTCCCGATCTACTTCTCGAAGACATGCCGCTGATCTATCCGTTCATCATTAATGATCCGGGAGAGGGAAGTCAGTCGAAGCGAAGAGGCCATGCGGTCATTGTGGATCATCTGACGCCACCCATGACGAGTGCAGAGACCTACGGACCGCTCGCAGCACTGAATCAATTGGTGAATGAGTACTATGCGGTGGAAAAGCTTGATCCGTCGAAGCTGCCTTTCATTCAGCAACAGATTTGGGAGTTGATTCAGGATGCGAATCTGAAAGCGGATCTCGATCTAAAGAATCTACTATCGCGTGACCATGGCGATCACAAACATGATTGGGATGACGAACTCACGCCAGAAGGAGTTCCGGTCACGCTGGCGGAGATGAGCGGAAGTGAGGTTGCCCATCTGATCGAGGACATCGATGGGTATCTGTGCGAACTCGGCATGGCGCAGATACGCGATGGTCTGCACATTCTTGGCAACATGCCACCGCTTCCGGAGATGCTTCGATCGATGACTCGACTGGAGAACGTCGGATCGCCCAGCCTACTCGATGCGATCGCCCGCAATCTAAATTTCGATTATCGGGAACTTCTTGACGCTCCCGGGAAGAAGCTAGATGTTGCCATCACTCTGTCTGACAGTGTTTGTTACGCAAACGCTGACGTTCTTGATGTGCTGGATCGAATGGCTCTAAATCTTTATACGAAGCTTGAAGAGCTTGGCTTCCGTGTTGATCGTCTCGAAGAGTTGCAGCACGCCGTCGTCGGATGTGCTTCGGACGAAGTCTCGCGTGCGCTCACATTCGCCTGCCTGCAGATTGTTCCAAATCTTGAGCGAGCAGGTGAAGAGGTGGAGCATGTTCTTGATGCTTTGGAAGGCCGTTATATCCCTGCGGGCCCAGCTGGGGCACCGACACGTGGGATGGCACATATTCTTCCGACTGGCAGAAATTTCTATGCAGTCGACCCACGTGCCCTGCCTTCTGAAGCTGCGTGGCGCGTAGGTCAGCAACTCGCACGCGAGGCGATAGAGCGTTATCGTGTTGAAGAAAACCAGTACCCCGAGACAGTCGGGCTCAGTGCGTGGGGTACTTCGCAGATGCGTACGCACGGTGACGACGTAAGCGAGGTTCTGGCGTTGCTCGGTGTGGAGCCGGTGTGGAATAAACAATCCAGACGCCCGGAAGGAATCATCTTGATTCCATTGGAAAAACTCGGCAGGCCGCGCGTGGATGTCACGCTTCGCATCAGCGGGTTTTTTCGAGATGCGTTTCCTCATCTTATTGACATGATCGATGATGCGGTCGCGCTGGTCATTCAGCAGGATGAGCCGCTGGAGATGAACTTTCCTAAGAAACATTATCTGCGGGATCTTGAGAAAAATAGTGATCAGGGAGCCGAAGAGGCGGAGGCTTCTGCGCGATTTAGAATCTTCGGAGCGAAACCAGGTACTTATGGAGCTGGCATTCAAGCGCTGATGGAGACACATCACTGGAAGACTGACGGGGATATCGCACAGGTGTTTCTCGAATGGGGCGGTTACGCGTATGGCAAGTCGGCGAATGGCGTGGATGCGCGACACATCTTTGCCGAGCGATTGAAGAGTGTTCAGGTTGCGTTACATAACCAGGACAATAGAGAACATGACATCTTCGACTCTGATGATTATTTTCAGTTTCACGGCGGCATGGTGGCTACCATCCGAGCGCTTACAGGAGTACAACCCAAGGCCTATTTCGGCGATAGCTCCCGTCCGGACGCCGTACGTGTACGTGACCTGCGCGAAGAGGCTCTGCGTGTCTATCGTTCGCGTGTCATCAATCCGAAGTGGATCGAGAGCGTCAAGCGTCACGGTTACAAAGGTGGGCTGGAGCTAACCGCGACGGTCGACTATATCTTCGGTTTTGATGCGACGGCACATATAGCTCCAGATTTTGTCTACGAAGGACTGGCACAAGAGTATGCACTTAATCGTGAGACGCAGAGCTTTCTGAAACAGTCAAATCCGTGGGCGTTGAATGCGATCGCCGAACGTTTGCTCGAAGCCAAGGAACGTGGGCTTTGGGAGGACGCTAAACCTGAGACACTCGATGCGCTACGTGAGGTTCTGCTTGACAGCGAAACTTTGTTAGAAGCACGCGGTGAGACTAGCAGGATTACAGTATGACTCGCCCGGCTTATCCGTTCGCGGCGATTGTCGGCCAGGAGCAGATGAAGATGGCGCTGCTTCTCGCTGCTGTGGATTGGCGCCTGGGAGTGCTCCTACGTGGAGACAAAGGCGCGGGGAAGACCACGACGGCGCGAGCGCTCGCCGAGTTGCTCCCAAAGCCTGGCCGCTTCGTCAATCTTCCCATAGGCATAACGGAAGATCGCCTTTTAGGCGGGATGGACTTAGGGAGTACGTTGAAGGGTGAACCGGCGCTTCGGGCCGGCCTGGTCGCAGAGGCAAACGGTGGCGTTCTTTATGTCGATGAGGTCAACCTTTTGCCTGACCATCTTGCCGACGCGTTGTTGGATGCAGCTGCGACCGGCGTGAGCACAGTCGAGCGGGAAGGTTTTAGCGCAGTGCAGGAAGCACGATTCGTTTTGATGGGAAGCATGAATCCGGAAGAGGGATCGCTGCGGCCACAGTTGCTCGATCGGTTTGCCCTCGTTGCGGATATTACTGCCAGCGGATTGGCGACTGAAAGACGGGAGGTCGTTGAACGGCGCTTGATGTATGACGCCGACCCTTCACTTTTTGCGGCCCGGTGGATGGAGCAGCAGATATATCTTCAGCAGCGGATAGCAGCTGCGAGGGTAATGCTTCGATCTGTGCAATGTTCTACCCTTATGTTGGAGCACATCAGCACGATCGTTTGCGAACATGGAGTACTATCTCTGCGTGCGGATCTCGCCATAGCGCGTGCGAGCTGCGCACAGGCGGCGCTGCTGGGTTGTGAAGAGGTTGCAGAGGAACATATCGGGGCGGTTCTGCCACTCGCCTTGGCTCATCGGATAACGCGTTCCCCTCAGAAGCCACCTCTTCCACAGACTTCTCCTTCACCATTACCCCAAACACCGGCGCAGAGCAGGGAGAGCGAAGAGACCGATGAAATGACCGAGCAGCGCTTTTCTTCTTTGTCAGTCAGAACACCCGAATTGCATTGGACCGCGAATGGCGGTAGAAGCGGAGCGATGGGTGGGCGCAAAGGGACTGCACCGGGTCCCGTTGTCAGAAGCAGAAAGAGCGAGAGCCCCGCGGAGTTAGATTCTCGCTCTTCCGTGCTGGAAGCCGTTGCCCGAACTGGTCGACCGAGTCCGCGTCTTGAGGATTTATATGAGAAGGTGCGTGAGCCGTTAGTGGGAACGCGGTTTTTGGTTGTTGTGGATTCAAGCGGGTCGCATGCAGCGCGGGAACGGATGAGAGTGGTGAAGGGAGCGGTGGGGGGGCTCATGGAACGTTCCCTGCGGCGTCGTGACGAGGTGGCCGTGATCGTATTTCGGGGAGAAACTGCCGAGATTCTGGTTGCTCCTACAAGCGACGTTGCGACGGTGGTTGCTGCGTTGGAGTATTTGCCGACTGGCGGGCGTACTCCTCTTGCGCATGCGCTTGAACTGGCGAATGAACTGGTGACGTCCGAGACGCTGTTATTGCTTGTTACCGATGGAAGGGCCAATGTTCCTTATCGCAGCGATGACGCCTGGCGTGACGCGTTGCAGGCAGGGGCCAGGATTCAATGTCCCGGTCTGGTTATCGACACTGAGTCGGGTAATCATGCTTTTGGTAAGGCGAAAGAACTCGCCGACGCTATGCGGTCCGAGTGCATCAGCTTGTCGGAGTTTGAAGCAGGATATGATTTCGCCGTTCTGCTCAAGAACAGTGTTGGTTGGTAAATTTGTGAACTCTTATTTTTGCGATAGGGGGAGGACGGCTTGGTGCAAGCTTGTCACATCCCCCCTCTAAGGTCGGGCGGTTTTAGTAAACGTCGCGCTGATAGCGCTTTTGTTTTTTCATGGCGGCCAGGTACTCGGCGGCGTGGTCGAGGGTGCCGTTGGAGCCGCGGGCAATGACGTCTAGGAGGGCCGTTTCTACGTCCTTGGCCATGCGGGTGGCGTCTCCGCAGACGTAGAAGTAGGCTCCCCGTTCCAGCCACTCGTAGAGTTCCTTGGCTCGCTCCTGCATGCGGTCCTGGACGTAGACCTTGCGGGCCTGGTCGCGGGAGAAGGCGGTGTCGAGGCGGGTGAGGACGCCGTCCTTGTGCATGGCTTGGAACTGATCTTTGTAGAGAAAGTCCATGGCCTCGCGTTGTTCGCCGAAGAAGAGCCAGTTGTCGCCTCTCTGGCCGGTGGCCTGTCGCTCTTCGAGGAAGGCGCGGAAGGGAGCGATACCGGTGCCGGGGCCGATCATGATGACCGGTTTGGTGGTGTCTTCGGGGAGGCGGAAGCTGTTGTTGGAGTGGAGGAAGATGGGCATCGTCGTGCCTTCGCCAGCGCGGTCGCCGAGGTGTCCGGAGGCCACCCCCTGGCGGTCGCGGTCGTGGGCCTCGTAGCGGACTACGCGGACGGTGGTCTGTACGTTGTCCTTGTGCATGGCCTGGCTGGAGGCGATGGAGTACATGCGGGGGGTGAGGCGCTGGAGGATGTTGAAGAGCTGCTGGGGGTCGGTGACCACCTTGGGAAAGTCGGTGGCGAGGTCGACGAACTCGCGTCCCCAGCAGTACTCCTCGGCGCGGGCCTTGTTTTCGGGGCCGACGAGGCATTTGAGACGTTCGTTGGTGGGGGCGAGTTTGGCGTACTGGCCTACGGAGCCGCGGGAGAGTTTGCCGATGCCGAGGCGGGTGCGGAGGGCCTCTTCGAGGCTGATTTCGACCTTGTAGTGGTCGAGGACGCGTTCGCGGCCGGTGAAGTGGAGGGCTTCGAGGACCTCGGCTACGGCGATAGCGCGGTTTTCGGGGATGATTCCAACAGCGTCGCCGGGGGTGTAGGTCATGCCCTCTTCGATGGTGAGCTCGACGTGACGGGTCTCCTTCTCCGAGCCTTCGCCGGTGAGGAGGCGGTTGTAGGTCACGGTGGAGAGGAAGGGGTTGTTGCGGGTGTATTTGGATGCGTGTCCGCTTGTCGGCTGGTCTTTTTGGGCTTCTTGGGCTTCCACTTCGGTCATTTTTCTATGGTAAAACGCATCGGGGCAAAAATGCTTGTAAAGGCGTGTTCTTTTGCGGTGCTTTCGTGGTGTTTCGGTGGTGCGTTGTGGTGATTCGGTGGTGTGCTGTTTGTTGTTTCAGGTGTCACCTTTCGAATCTCGTTTTGACCCCTCCCCCCCCCGGGGGGTTTTTTGCAGGGATGTCTTTTATTTTGAGTGGTTTGCGGTGGATTGGTGTCTGCAAGCTATTGATTGCAGGAGGCTTATTCGCAAAATATCTGTTTTGTGAAACTTGCAAGCTAGTGAAGTTACTTAGCTAATCCCAGTTAGGCGAACCCTCAGTAAGACAATTAGTGGTTTGCAGCTTTCTTTGCTGAAATCCGCACACACAACGCACGCGTTCCTGACGAGTAATCGAGTTGGTCGTCGTTCGACTTTCCTTCATTGAAATCAAAGTAGTAACCGTACCCGGACGGCTTTCCCCGGTCGTCGAGTATGCGACCGCTGCTCCATTCATTTCCTGTCAAAAATAGATTTCCCTTTACATGCCAAGTAACGTTCCGAGGATTGCCGCCCTTGCCGTCGCCCGCCCTCCCTGGAGCTTCTGCGCTTCTATCGAAGATTGGCTGCAACTCAAACATCGTCGCCAGTCTCCAGTCTGAGTACTCAGCCAGCCGTAGGTCGTTGCAGTACTTCATTGCCTTGTGGTAGCTCACGTCTTTTCCGGCCCACATTAGTTCTGTGGATGGATCGACCCAATATCGATGCGCCTGAGCTTCCTGCGTCTGTTGTCCCGTCATGACGATTGAGGAATTGAGTATAAGAAACGTAAGTAAGGTTTTCATGCCTGCCAGCCATCCTCGGTTTTGTTTATGCGATGACTTGGTGATATCTCTGTTTCCATTATAGAAGCGGGAGGATAACTAATGTGCAAGGCGGAGGTTGTTGTTCATCAACGACTTAGGCGGTTTAGGGGCTTGACAGTTTTTGGGGGTCGGTCGAGGTAGAGGGTGTTCCGGGCCTTGTGGTACGCTTGCCGGTAGCGCAGAGGGCGCATCCGGTCCGCGGAGAGGACAGAAGTCCACCTTGCTTTACAAATAGCGCCACGAACTTACTTTCTGCCCGCAATGTGCGGACCTGGGCATACGAGAGGAAGTTCGCCATGCCAGTTCGACAGCTCCCAGCCAAGCCCAACCTCGACCATCTCCGATACCAAGCCAAGGATCTGCTCCGTGGTCATGCTGAGCACGATCCGCTCGTCGCGCAGCAGATTCGCGAGTTTCATCCGCGGTTTCTCCGTGCGAAAGATGCTGAGATTTTTCACGCCCCGTTCAAGCTCAGCGATGCGCAGGTGACGATCGCTCGTGAGCATGGTTTCCAGAGTTGGGTTCGGTTGAAGTCGCATATTGAGAGACCAACGCTTTCCGGCAAAATCAGTTTGCCGCATCACGAACGAATTGAGGATGCGGCGTTTCGTCTTGCGGTGAAGCTTCTCGACGCCGGCGATGTGGCAGGCTTGCGTTTGCATCTCAAGCAGCATCCCAGGCTGGTTCATCAGCGTGTTGTCTTTGAGGGGGGAAACTACTTTCGGAACCCCGCACTGCTGGAGTTTGTGGCGGAGAATCCGGTTCGCCACGGCAGTCTGCCGGCCAACATTGTGGAGATGTCCAAGGTGATTCTTGATGCAGGTGCGGAGCGTTCGGCGATGGAAGAGACTCTCATGCTTGTCTCCACCGGCAGTGTCGCCCGGGAGTGTCGCGTCAAGCTTGATTTGATCGATCTGCTTTGCGATCGCGGTGCGAATCCTGAGAGTGCTCTGCGGGCGTCTGCCTTGCATGGAGAGGTTGACGCGGTGAATGCATTGATAGCGCGCGGCGCACAGATCGATCTGCCGGTCGCGGCCGCGCTGGGCAGGGTCGACGACTTTCTCCGTCTGCTTGCAGCGTCCGACGGTGAGGATCGTCATCTTGCCCTGGCCCTGGCGTCGCAGTACGGTCAGGTCGAGATCGTTAAGCTGCTGCTGGATGCGGGGGAGGATCCGAACCGTTACAACCCGGTTGGAGGGCACTCTCATACGACGCCGTTGCACCAGGCTGCTGGCGCGGGGAATGAACGGCTGGTGAAGCTTCTCGTCGAACGAGGTGCAAGGGTGGATAGGAAGGATGTGCTGTGGCGAGGGACACCGGCGGATTGGGCCAGGTACGGCGGCAAGACAGAGGTTGAGAGGTATCTTCGTTCGCTGCCGGATGGCTCGGCAACGGCAGAAGGTGCAAGTAAAGCAAGGACGAAACACGGGGATTCTTCCCCTTCGGCAAGCTCAGGGTCAGAATGACGGCTCTTTTTGTATGGAGCCTTCCCAGGTGTGACGGTTTCTTGAGAGTTCGGTGATGAAGATCGGATTCGTGTACAGGGTGTCTTCCGGGATGGTGTGTTCGGTGCGGGAGTTGTGGCGGCTGGAGCACAGAGTTCTATTGGCTGGATAACGTGTCTTTTTTAAGGCGCTTTCCGAAGACCAGCCCGACTGTCGTACCGATGGTTGACGAGTGATCACTGACGCCGAAGCGCAAGCCCCCATTAATGCCAAAGGCATCGCCAAACTGGTGATAGAAGCCGCCAAAAATATAGGTGCCTGGCGGGGTGTTGGATTGCGACGTGTTCTGACCAAAGACCTCGGCATAGAGACGCGTGTCCTTCTGAATGTGATAACTGAGAGCGAATGACTGTTGTCCGCCATAACGACACCCTGTAGTCGTTTGGCAATCAGACTGGACTATCGAGCCGTTTACGATGACGTCCACATCCCCGTTCTTTCCATAGTGGTGATTGAGGAGCAGAATCGCTTGTTGACCGTAGCCTTGAAGCGGGCTTGCCGAGGCAGTGGGAAGCTCTGCCTCATACTGCAATGCGAGTCCCGGCGCAATCCTATGGTATTGTTCCTTTTTCGCCTCGACCTTCCCGCCGAACTGAATCGTTCCGACTCCATTGGTGATGCTTCCGTCCTGTTGTTGATGATTAAACGGAGACCAGTCGAAATCCAGCCTGAGTCTAGGCAGTAGAGAATAAGTGAACAACGTATCTAACGTCTGCTGATTGCCTGGTGGGTTCTGGGGATAGGCATCGTAGCCTACCTCAACCTGCGCGACACCTTGGCTTTGGATGGCTGCACTGTTGGCGATCGTTGGTCTTGTGGGATTTATATTTAGATCTTGTGCCGACATGCTGATCGTCATCAGCGAGAGCATGCCAAAGAGCCAACTGATTTGTTTCATAGGCGGCAATGTCGAGCGTTGGAGTTTCCGATTTTGATCTTTGGCCGATTGAAGTGAGCTCCAAGCTACTACCGGCGCCTTAGCAAAAAGACTATCAGCAGAAGGATCACGATCAACCCTAGACTGCCCGGCCAAACGAACCAGCCGCCACCACTCGAGTATCCGGCCACTAAGCATCCAGACAATCCCAGGGTCGCGAAACATGCGGCTAGCAGGGTTGGTAGTTTCGGGGACAGGCGGAAGGTTGAGAACTTTTCTTTACGATTTCGCATGTTCGTTCCTCAATATGGGACGGGATTGACAACTTTATCGATTGTCGAAACGAACGATAATGCAAGTAGGATGCGAACTTTAGTTATTCGAGGCCATCAGTCCTCATAAATAGGCGTATAGGAAGTACGCTGATACGGCACAAATATTCATGGAGGTACGTTGCGACCGCGGTCACTGTTCGTTAGGACAGTTTTCGACATAGGTTTAGTTCGTCCGCAAACGCCATATTCCCGATGATTTAGCCATGCGACGGGTTGGTTGGCGTGGACGCGTATTGTTGCGCGGATTTGATTTCAGGCGTCGAGGTGAAAAAGGCCTAGACTATTTGAGTTTTGGTGAAGCTATTGCAGTAGTCGCGGACGTATACTGCCCGCACCTGAAGTTGCAACTGTTTTTATTGTTTGGAGGCCGCTGATGAAGATCGGATTCGTGTACCGAGTGTTTCTCGCGATGGCGTTTTCGGTGGCGGGAGTTGTGGCGGCTGGAGCACAGAGTGGAGCGGCCGGGGAGCAAAGTAACCCTTTAGATGTGGATTCTGCAGCGACTGCTCCCGTGACGACCGCACACAGGACGACGGCTGATGTGTCAACGGCTCGTGTCCCGGTAGCTGGTACACCTACGTCTGATGTGGCAGCGGCGAGCGTGCCCGTAGACAATGGGGCGCGGCCGGGCGATTCGCACGTAAGGATTGTGCGGCTGAGTGATGTGAAGGGAACACTCTCACTCGATCGTAAGACGGGCAACGGCTTTGAAGAGACGATGCCGAATATGCCGATTGTTCAAGGCCAGAGACTTCGGACCGCCGATGGATATGCTGAGGTGGAGTTTGAGGACAACAGTACGCTGCGGGTGGCGCCGAACTCGCTGGTGGAGTTTCCGCTGCTGGCGCTGCGCAGCTCGGGAGCCAAGGCCTCGACGATACAGGTGGTGCGGGGGATGGTGTATGTGAACCTGCAAAGCACGAAGGGGAACGAGTTCGTGCTGCGGGCGGGAGATCAGACGATGACGGTTTCGCCGTCGACGCATGCGCGAATGACGGTGGCGGACGGGAAGACAGTTGTCTCGGTCTTCAACGGAAGCGTGGAGGTGAAGCACGGCTCAGAGACGACGCTGGTGACGAAGAAGGAGTCACTGACGCTGGGTGGAGAGCAGGTGGCTGTTGTGAAGAAGATCGAGGAAGCGCCATCTGATGCGTGGGATAAGGAGGCGAACGACTATCATGCGCGCTACTCGCAGGCGAATGCGTTGGTGGCCGGGGGCTCTACCTATGGCTTGAGTGACCTGAACTACTACGGGAACTTTATCAATGGCGGAGCGTTTGGATCTTTCTGGCAGCCGTATCTAATTGGCGCAGGATGGAATCCTTACTTGAATGGCGTGTGGGCGCTATACCCGGGCGCGGGCTACTCGTGGGTGTCTCCGTATCCGTGGGGATGGCTGCCGTATCACTCGGGCAACTGGTCGTTCTTCCCGGGATATGGGTGGGGATGGCAGCCGGGTGGCGCGTTTAATGGATTGAACAATGCTGCGAGTGGCGGCGTTGCGAGTGGCGGTGGCGTGGCAGGGGGGCTGGTTGGGACAGCGGTGCATTCGCCCTTGCGTGCGGCCTCGCCGCAGGCGCCGACCGCGGGTGCGGGTTCGCTGGTGCTTGCGAACAATACGCCAATGGTCTTCTCCAAGGAAGATAAGCCGGGGAACTTTGTGTTCCAGAAGAACTCGGCGGGGTTGGGCGTGCCGAGGGGATCGCTAGGAAGCCTGAACAAGATTTCGAGCCATGTGGAGCAGCACGGATCGGCAAGTATGCAGGTCTATGCTGCCGTGCCATCTGCGGGGGGCATGGCATCGAGTCATGGTGGGAACAGCGGGCCGGTTACATTGCGGGCGGGAGCGCCGATGCAGAGTGCGAATACATCGAATGCACCAGCATCGCGAGGGGAATCGTATGGGGGATCTTCGGCGTCATCGGTCGCTTCTCATAGCTTGGGTGCTCCTTCGGGGAGCGGCGGGTCCTCCGGAAGCGGCGGCCGCGGTGGATCTGGTCCGAAGTAGAAGGTTACTGGCCGCGAAGTTATTGCGTGCGGGAATGTGCGCCCCTGCGATCAGATGGGTCAGGCTGAGACGGTGGGCGGTTCGACCGGGGTCATGACGGGGTGGACGAGGGTGACGATGGTGTCTGCGATCTCGCTGGAGGGGGGGCGGTTGGGGGTTTGGGCCCACTCTTTGGCGGCGCCGTAGATGGCCCATGCGGTGGTGGTGGCGATCATCTGGGGGGAGGTGGGTGCGGCGGAGGCGTGCTTTTCGAGGCCTTCGAGGAGCATGCGGCGTACGACGGCGATGATGGCGGACTCCATGTGGGGCTCCATCTGGCCAGCTTTGGTCGAACAAGGGTGCTCTGAAAAGGCGATGAAGTCGCAGACTCCGAGGACGATGGCGCGCAGGGCGGAGGTGCAGGTGCCGTTGAAGGTGACTCCGCGTTCGGAGAGTAGTTCGTTGAAGCGGGTGCCGACGGTGCATTCGAGCAGGGCGAACTTGTCGGGGTAGTGGTCGTAGAAGGTGGCACGGTTGATGGTGGCGGCTTCGGCGATGTCCTGCACGGAGAGGCTGTCAAACTGCTTTTCTTTCATGAGGTTGACGAGGGCCTGCTGGAGGAGTTTGCGGGTGCGAAGGATGCGCGGGTCCGTGGTTCGTTCGAGGGTCCGCTCGGGCAGGAACTCAGGGACGGGGTCTGGAACCTGCTGTGAGATCTTGTCGAGTTTTACGGGGACGCTGGACATTTTCTCTGACCGACATCTTTATTTTACTCGAATTTGACGGCGTTAGTTGCTTAAACGACATTTGTCGTGTTTTTATGAATCGACACAAGTTGTTTAAACGTCAGATGTCGTATAGGAGATTTCGCCATGCCCACTTTACTTGTTGTGAATTCCAGCCCCTTTCATGAGACTTCGGTCTCCCGCAACCTGTCCGAGGAGTTCGTTCAGAACTGGAAGCAGGCGAACCCGAACGGACGAGTGATTACCCGCGACCTGACTTCAAGCGATTTGAAGACGATCGATGCTGCCTGGGTTGGGGCTGTGTATACGCCAAAGGATAGTCGGACGGCGGAGCAGAAGCAGGTGCTTGAGGTGTCGGACACGCTGCTTGGTGAACTGCGGGCGGCGGATGAGTATGTCTTTGGGGTGCCGATGCACAACTTCGCGATTCCTTCGGTGCTGAAGCTGTGGATCGACCAGATTGCTCGTGTGGGCGAGACGTTTTCGTATGCGGACGGAACGCCTAAGGGTCTGCTGCAGGGGAAGAAGGCTATGTTCCTGGTTGCCTCGGGTGGGGCTTATGACGCGGGGACGGTGATGGCTTCGTTCAACCATGTTGAGCCTTATCTGCGTTCGGTGTTTGGCTTCCTGGGCGTGACGGATACGAAGTTCGTGTCGGCCGGTGGCGCTGCTGCGCTGATGCATGGGCAGGATCGGGCGACGTTCCTGAAGCCGCATGTTGAGGCGATTCGTTCGCAGTTTGTGGCGGCTTAATCGTTGCGGCGACTGCTTAATAGCTAGGTGTGCTTAGCTGATTTTGAAAGAGGAGGTATTGGTATGAAGATCGCATCGCTGGTTGCCAGGTATCTGCTGGGCTTTATCTTTCTTGTCTTTGGATTGAACGGCTTTCTGCACTTCATCCCGATGCCTCCTCCTTCGGGAGTCGCTGGGGATTTTATGGTTGCGCTGTTTGAGTCGCACTATCTGGTAATCATCTTTCTCCTTCAGCTGATTCCTGCGGTGCTGCTGCTGGCGAATCGGTTTGTGCCGCTGGCTCTGACGCTGCTGGCGCCGGTGATTGTGAATATCATTTGCTTCCATGCGCTGATGGCTCCGGCAGGGTTGCCGATGGCTTTGTTTGTCACCGTGCTTTGGGGGTTGGTGGCTTATGGGGTGCGGTCGGCGTTTGCGGGGTTGCTGCAGGTGCGGGTTGCGGACGCGGTTTGAAGAGCGAATGAAGAGAGATGAGATCGGAAGCGCTCTTCTGTGCTCCGGACGGTGATACTGTCCGGAGCTTCGTTCGTCAGGCGACGATTGCGAGCATAGGAGGCGAGGCGCGCGAATCTGGCAGATCTGCGAAAGCAGTTCAGGATCTAGATGCGGTGGTGGTCGGGTCGCCAGTTAACGATGGCTTGCTTGATGGCCTTGGGATCCATGTTTTTGGTGAGGGCGCGGTGGGCGAGGTCGGGGAGCTCGGCGTCGGAGGCGAAGCGGAGGGCGATGAGCTGGGGGACGGTGAGCTCGTCGATGTGAGCGCGGTCTGCGGGGGGGAGGAGTGCCTGGAGGCGGAGACGCTCTTCGAGGCGGATGATGCGGTCCTGGGCTTTGAGGGAGGAGCCACGGGCTGCGCCGGCTATCAGGAAGAAGACGATGGACATGACGATCCACCAGAGATTGGTGTGCTGGTAAGCGGGCCATCGGTGAATGGTGATGTAGATGGAGAAGACGAGGTTGAGCAGGAGCAGGGGAAGGATGATGAAGTGAAAGAGTGGGTAGAACCGGGCGTGGTTCTTGAAGTTCTGCGGGGCGGCCATGGTGAGTCCTCTTTGCGCGAAATGATGGCGGGGCCAGCATAGCACTCCTCGGTGTGAGGCGAGAGTGGTTGCGTGGGATGGATGGGTGATGTCCTGCCGGACGGGCTCGCTACGCGCGACGCGGTCACTTCGTGACTTGTATACCTTATGACGCGGGATGGAGTTCGTTTGCGGTAGCCTTGAGGAATGAAGAGTTCAACGATCGCAATGACGGGGAAGAAGCGGATTGGTGTGCATGTGGGGACGGCGGGTGGGACGTGGACTGCCGTCGAGCGGGCCGTGGCAGCGGGGGCGAATACCTTTCAGATCTTCTCTTCGAGCCCGCGACAGTGGCGGGCGGCGGCGGTAAAGCCTGAGGACGCGGCGAAGATGAGAGAGCTGCGGGCGAAGCATGATGTGGGGCCGGTGGCAATTCATGCGAGCTATCTGATCAATCTTTGCAGCCAGACGGAGAGCGTTCGGGTAAATGGCGTGGCGGCGTTTCGCGGAGAGGTGGAGCGGGCGCTGGCACTGGGGGCGGAGTATCTGGTGCTGCATCCGGGGAGCTGGAAGGGGCTTACGCGCGAGGAGGGATTGCGGCTGGCGGCGGAGTCGATTGAGAAGGCGATTGATGGGGTGGCGTGGGAGGGGAAGGACTTCAGGATTTTGATTGAGAACACGGCTGGGGCGGAGTTTTCTCTTGGCGGAAAGCTGGAGCAGGTGGCGGAGCTGGTGGAGCGGCTGAAGGCTTGTGCGCCGGTGGGAGTGTGTCTGGATACGTGCCATGTGCACGTGGCGGGGTATGACCTGGTGTCGCCCGATGGGTATGTGGAGACGATGCTGCTGGTGAAGGATACGGTGGGGTTCGATGCGGTGAAGGTGTGGCACTGCAATGATGCGAAGGCGGCGATGGGCTCGAAGCTGGACCGGCATGAGCATATCGGGGAGGGGACGATTGGGGCGGAGGTGTTTCGGCGGCTGCTGCATGATGAGCGGTTTGAGCATGCGGCGTTTATTGCGGAGACGCCGGTGGACGCTCCGGGGGATGAGGCGCGAAATGTTGGGGTGCTGCGGACACTGGCGGCGGGATGAGGCTTATTTGGTAGGGAATCTAGTTGCTTCGCAGAAGGGGGCTTGCTAGGCTAGGTGCGCTTCAGCATCCTGGAATTTGATCGAGGGATACGATGCGCGTTAACACTTGTTGTATGACGATCGCTGCGGTTTCAGCGTTACTGGTCTCAGGGACGATAGCCAGGGCACAGAGTCCGATTCCATGTGCGCTCGGGGTTATGAGTTATGCAGGCTTAGGTCAGCAAAATGTTACGGGCGCCCCCTACAGCGCTGCCTTGAGGACGAGCTTCGAACAAAAGCTTCCAGATGGAAACGCGATTCGTAGCTCCCAAATCGTTCATCAGGCGCGAGACTCCAAAGGGAAAACCTTGAATGAGGCTCCTATCGGGTGTACGCACGCTGAGGATGGCCGGCTAAAGGCAGTGCTGGCGGTGACGGTCTTCGATCCAACGACGAAGACCATATTGAACTGGCAGATAGACGATATGGTGTCGAAGGTTGTGCATGTCCATCTCATGCATGAGCCGAATCATAAGCCGCCGACGGCGGAAGAGGCTGCGGAACAGATGAAGCGGGCGCAGGTGGCAGCTAGAACCCAAAAGAACGATGAAGTGCGGATAGAGAGCCTGGGAAGCAAGACAGTTGCCGGAGTTCAGGTCGAAGGGGTGAGAAGGGTTCGGACGATTCCTGCGGGGGAAGAAGGAAATGAGCTGCCGATGGAAGTGATCGATGAGCAATGGAGTTCGAAGGCGCTGAGTCTGACTCTGCTTCGCATCGACGACGATCCGAGGCGTGGCCGAACCACTGTTGAATTTGAAGACTTGAGTCTCAGTGAGCCCGATCCTGCAGTGTTTGCGGCTCCTGCTGGCTACAAGATCGTGGAACAACGTCAGGTGGAGACGACGGTTGCACCGTAGTAGGACGATGGGGACATTGTTTCAGGAGCTAAAAATATTCGTGTTGAGGAACTGGTTGCGGAACTTTCCTTGTGGGTCGTATTGGGTAAGGAGGGTTTTGTAGTCGGGCGTCTTGGGGTAGAGACGCTGGAGGGTTGCGGGGGGGATGGTGTTGACCTTGGCCCAGTGGGGGCGGGCGTTGAAGGGAGCTAGCTTTTCTTCGATGAGGGGGAGGAGGGCCTGGACGGCGTCGTTCTCAGGCTTCCACGTGAAGTGGATGGCGAGGGAGGGTCGCTGGTAGGCCATGCTGAGCCAGAGGTTGTCGGCGGCGATGGTGCGGAGCTCGGTGATGTAGAGGTGCGGGGTGATGCGGTCGCGGAGCTGTTCGACGGCGAGGATGGCTTCGTAGGCGTGCTCGCGGGGGACGAAGTACTCGGTTTGAATCTCGGCGCCGCTGCTGGGGGTGAAGTTGAGTTTGAAGTGGGGGAGGCGCTCGTACCAGGGGCCGGGGACGCCGAACTGCTCGGTGCATGCTTCGGCGGAGTGGCCGGCGACGGGATGGAGTTTTTTCGTGGCTTGCTTTGCGCCGAAGAACTCGGGCTCGAATTTCACGGAGGTAGCGCCGGGTTCGACGCGGCGTTTGACCCAGACCTGGGTGGCGCGATGGTTTTGCCAGTCGGTGAAGAGGCTGACACTGTAGCCGCTGAGGTAGATCTCTTCGAGGTGGTGTTCGAGTTGGGAGAAGGAGAGGTTTTCGTAGATGACTTGTGCGACCTGGAAGGTGGGTTGGAGGTCGAGGGTGGTTTTGGTGACGACTCCGAGGCCGCCGAGGTTGACGATCTGTCCGAGGAAGGGGTCGTTGTTGTCATTGGGGTCTTTGGTGCGTGAGAGGGTGTGGAGGGTGCCGTCGGCGGTGACGAGCTCGAGGCCGGAGACGATGGTGGCGAGGTTGCCGTTGTTGCTGCCGGAGCCGTGGGTGGCGGTGGCGCAGGCTCCGATGACGGAGACGTGAGGGAGCGAGGCGAGGTTGGGGACGGCGAAGCCCTGGGCGTCGATGATGGGGGCGAGTTTGCCGTAGGTGACGCCTGCGCCGACGGTGGCGGTGCGGGCTTTGGCGTCGATGTCGATGGAGTCGAGCTGCTTGAGGGAGATCTGGGCGTGGGTGCTGTCGGCGATGGCGTTGAAGGAGTGGCCGCGGCCGAGGGCGCGCAGCTTGTCGCAGCTTTTGACGATGTGCTGGACTTCTTCGACG
This sequence comes from Tunturiibacter empetritectus, assembly GCF_013410875.1. Lineage (GTDB taxonomy): Bacteria > Acidobacteriota > Terriglobia > Terriglobales > Acidobacteriaceae > Edaphobacter > Edaphobacter empetritectus. The sequence goes on from NZ_JACCCU010000001.1 coordinate 598,890, forward strand.
GTTTTGGGTTGGTAGAGGGTGTCGGTGTGGAAGGTGAGGTTGCCGGCCCAGTTGGTTCGCGGGGCGGTCTGGTGGGCGGCGTCTTGCTCGGAGGCTGAGGCGAAGCGTGAGAGCATGGCGGCGGTGAGGATGGAGCCGGAGCCTTTGAGGAACTGTCTCTTATTCATGTCGCACACTCGATTCGGTGGAAGCCTGTGACTGGTTTTTGGAAAGGAGCGTGCCGCTACTCCGGTTGCCGGTCAGGCCTTTATAGGGATTTGGCGGCTTCAACGCAAGCGGCACGCCGAGCAGGAGCGCAGAGAGAGTGGTTGTGTGGGAGGGAGTCTGTGTGGTTAGGTCGCCTGGAGAGGTGGGGTGGACGGTACAATCGTAAGAGTATGCCTGAGAGACGAACGAGCGAAATCGGCGGGAAAACATTGAATATTGAGGATAGTTCTTCCGGTGCGGAGTTGACTCAGCCGCAGCGGTATAACCCGGCTGAGATCGAGCCGAAGTGGCAGGCCCGGTGGGATGCGGATGCGACGCTCTATGCGGCAGAGGCGCATGATTCGGGGAAGCCAAAGTACTACTGCCTGGAGATGCTGCCGTATCCGAGCGGCGCGCTGCATATTGGGCATGTGCGGAACTATGCGATCGGCGATGCGCTGGCTCGGCATATGTGGATGCGTGGGTATAACGTGCTGCACCCGATGGGGTGGGATGCGTTCGGACTGCCGGCGGAGAATGCGGCGCTGAAGAACGGCGTGCCGCCGCGGGAGTGGACGTTTGCGAATATTGCGGCGATGAAGAAGCAGTTTCAGCGGCTGGGGATGGGGTTCGACTGGACGACTGAGGTGACGACCTGTCTGCCGGAGTACTACCGGTGGAATCAGTGGTTCTTCTTGAAGATGTTTGAGAAGGGGTTGGCCTATCGGAAGAAGAGCAAGGTGAACTGGTGTCCGGAGTGTTGCACGGTGCTGGCGAATGAGCAGGTGATCGGTGGGCGCTGCTGGCGGCATGAGGATACGGTTGTTGAGCTGCGGGATCTGACGCAGTGGTTTTTGCGGATTACGAAGTATGCGGATGAGTTGCTGGAGGGATTGGATAAGCTGGAGGGTTGGCCGGAGAAGGTCCGGACGATGCAGCGGAACTGGATTGGGCGGAGCGAGGGGGCTTTGATCGACTTTGCGGTCGATCAGGGTATAGGGGGTAGGGAAGAGGGAGTAGAAGGCAAGATCACGGTGTTTACGACGCGGGTGGATACGATCTTTGGGGCGACGTCGGTGCAGCTTGCGCCGGAGCATGCGGTGTCGAAGGCGTTTGCGCTGGAGGATGACAAGCTGCGGGTGCAGATTGAGCAGCTACTGGCTGAGCAGCAGAAGGCGCGAGAGTCCGATGCGCTGGGTGCGATTGAGAAGCATGGCGTGAATACGGGGCGGTTTGCGGTGAATCCGTTCAATGGCGAGCGGGTGCCGATCTGGGTGGCGAACTACATTCTGGCGGACTATGGGACGGGCGCAATTATGAGCGTGCCGGCGCATGATGAGCGGGACTTTGAGTTTGCGCGGAAGTATGGGTTAGAGGTGCGGCGGGTGATTGCTCCTGCTGATGCTTCTGTTGACGCGACGAAGGAGAAACAAGAACAAAATACGGGGATCCTTCGCTCCGCTCAGGATGACGGCGCTGAGGATGTGGTGGGGGAGCTTCCTTATCTCGCTGAGGACGAGGCGGTGCTGATCGACTCGGGGAAGTGGACTGGGCTGGGTTGTGTGGAGGCGCAGGAGAAGATGGCTGCGTTTGCGAAGGTGAAGGGATTTGGCACGCCTACGGTTACGTATCGGTTGAAGGACTGGGGGGTGAGCCGGCAGAGGTACTGGGGGACGCCGATTCCGATGGTGTACTGCGACAGGTGCTCGCCGGAGGAGCCGCTGCCGGTGGCTGAGAGCGAGCTGCCGATTTTTCTACCGGAGCAGATCGATATTACGCAGACGAACGGGTCGCCGCTGGGACGGGTGGCTGAGTTTGTGAATGCGAAGTGTCCGAAGTGTGGCGGGGCGGCTCGGCGGGAGACGGACACGATGGATACGTTCGTTGACTCGAGCTGGTACTTCTATCGGTATACGGATGCGAAGAACTCGAAGGCTCCGTTTGATTCGGACAAGGCGAACTATTGGTTTCCGATCGATCAGTACATCGGCGGGGTGGAGCATGCGATTCTGCATCTTATCTACTCGCGGTTCTGGACGAAGGTGATGCGGGATCTTGGGTTGGTGAAGAACGATGAGCCTGCGCAGCGGCTGTTTACGCAGGGGATGGTGATCAAAGACGGCGCGAAGATGTCGAAGTCGAAGGGCAACGTGGTGTCGCCCGACGACATGATTGCGCGGTATGGCGCGGATGCGACGCGGATGTATGCGCTGTTTGCGGCTCCGCCGGATCGTGACTTGGAGTGGCAGGAGGAAGGAGTTGCGGGGATCTCGCGGTTTCTGAGTAAGGTGTATAGGCTGACGACGAAGTACTCCGGTGCGGCTCGGGCGGCGGCTGGTGGTTCGCGCGGGGGAGAGAGTTCTGCGAAGGAGCAGGCGTTGTTGCGGCGGCTGCACCAGACGATTGCGAAGATCACGCAGGACTTCGATGGGCGGTGGCACTTCAATACTTCGATCTCTTCGATCATGATTTTGGTGAACGAGATTACGGCGAACGAAGCGGCGATGGATGCGGGAGAGATCTCTCCTGCGGCTGTGGCTGAGGTGTTTCGCGGGTTGATCTTGTTGCTGGCTCCGTTTGCGCCGTTCTTTGCGGCGGAGATGTGGGAGGAGATTGGTGGCGAGGGTGTGGTGTTTCGCACGGTGTGGCCTGAAGTGAATGAGGAGCTTGCTCGGGATGAGGAGATTGAGATTCCTGTGCAGGTGAATGGGAAGCTGGTGACGGTGGTTAAGGTGGCGGCGGGGAGCGATGAGGCTACGGTGAAGGCTGAGGCTTTGGCTGATCCTAAGGTGATAGCGCGGATTGAAGGGAAGACTGTGGTGAAGGTGATTGTGGTGCCGGGTAAGCTTGTGAATCTTGTGGTGAAGTAGGTGCAGGGCCTAGGGGACAGGGCTCAGGGCAATGTGGCAACGCCGGTGCGGGGGACTCAGTCGTTTGTGCATACGCTGTCGGAGTGCTGGCGGCGGCCTTCGCTGACGGCGCTGGAGGTGCTGTGGCGGTGGGCTTATGGGATTCCGGCGCTGCTGCTGCTGCGGTATGAGGGGCTGAAGATCTTGCAGGCTACGCCGCTGGACTATGCGGCGCTGAAGAGTATGACGGTGGTGGATCCGCTGGGGTCGGCGCAGACGCTGGCGAAGGCGATGGCGTTGTTGTTGCCGCAGGTGATGGGTGTGGCGTTGTGGCTGGCGCCGTTGTTGGTAGTCGTGTGGGTGATTGTGTCGGCTGTGGGACGGACTGTGGTGTTGCGGCGGGCGGATAAGCGGCTGCATGCCCGCGTGGGGACGCTGATTGTTTTGCAGGCGGTGCGGGTGGTGGCGCTGCTGGGAAGTTTTGCGGTGTGGTTCTGGTGCATGGAGCGGGTGGCGGAGTGGACGGTGACGGGGCCGATTGCGTTGGGTGGGGAGCCGAACCTGGTGGGATATTTTTCGCTGGTGATTGTGGCGACGCTGGGGCTGTTTACGCTGTGGGCGGTGGTGAGTTGGGCGCTGTCGGTGGCTCCGCTGGTGGCGATGCTGCGTGGGTTGGGGGTGGCGGGGAGTTTGGTGGCGGCGTTTCGGCTGGGACCGCTGAAGTCGAAGCTGGTGGAGATCAACCTGGTGATGGGGATTGTGAAGATCGCGTTGATTGTGCTGGCGATGGTGTTTTCGGCGACTCCGCTGCCGTTTGAGAGTGTGACGACGCCGGAGTTTTTGTTTTGGTGGTGGGTGGGGGTTACGGTCCTTTATTTTCTTGGATCTGACTTCTTCCATGTGGCGCGGCAGGTGGCTTATCTGCAGCTTTGGCGAGCTTACGAAGATTGAGAGACTATGTCCTGCCGGACGGGCGCCCTGCGCTAGGCCACCCCTCAAACGAAGACCTGTTTGTGGGGACCCCGGTTCGCGGCGGTCACTTCGTGACTTGTATACCGCTTCGCTTGGTGCTCCCGATGGTCGCAGGCTAAATTCCGAGCCGACCAACGGGAGGACCACAAGAGATCGTAGGTGCAAGAAAAGGTACACACGTCACGAAGTGACCGCTGCCCGCGCAGGGCGCTCGTCCGGCAGGACAGTCTCTAAGAAGACTTTCTCTCGCCGGGACGGCGATTCTGCATCATACGGGAATCTGCTTAGCGAGGGAGATTGACTATGTCGTTTGGGATCTATGCGATTGGCTATCTGATTCTGATCGCGGGTGTAGTTTATCTGGCACACCTGATGCATATTCCGCAGCATTACATTGTTGCGATTGCGGTGATCATGCTGGGAGTTGGGATCGTGACCGGTGTGCAGACGACTCGACGTAGAGACCCGAGCTAGCGGGATTTGCGGGCGTTTCGGGTACTAAAGTTTTTCCTCTACGGGCGGAAAATCCGGCATCCTATCTGTGCATGGGCCCCCTCATTCCCCCTTTGGAGAGAGATCATGTCCTCTGCCCTTTATGCTGCCGCTTATCTGTTGCTGATCGCCGGTGTCTCCTACATGGCGTATCTGAGTCACATTCCTGAGTCCTACATTGTTGCTATCGCGATCATCATGGTGGCGATTGGCGTGGTGAGCGGGATGGAGAGTGCGAGGTTGAGGAACTCAGAGTATCGCCGCAGGCCGGGGCTCTACTGAGAAGACGGCGTCGCCGCCGCCGCATTTACACTGGGTAAGTGGATACCTCAACGATCGTCATTCTGGATTTTGGGTCGCAGTATACGCAGCTGATTGCGCGGCGTATTCGTGAGTTCAATGTATTTTCTGTTGTGTTGCCTTGTACGGCCCCGCTGGAACAGGTGAAGGCGCTGAACCCGAAGGGTGCGATTCTTTCGGGTGGGCCGTGCTCTGTGTATGACGCGGATGCGCCGAATGCAGATGAGGGTGTGCTGGCGATGGGCGTGCCGGTGCTGGGGATCTGCTATGGGCTACAGTTTATTGTTCATCATCTGGGTGGCAAGGTGGTAGGAGCGGCGGCGCGGGAGTATGGGCATGCTGAGGTGACAGTGGTGGCGGAGACTCCTTTATTCAAAGGGCTCCCCGGGTCGCTAGATGTGTGGATGTCGCATGGGGATGAGGCGGAGACGCTGCCGGTGGGATTTCAACTGACGGCGAAGACCTCGAATGCGGTGGCGGGGATTGCGGATGAGGCGAGAAGGATCTGGGCGGTGCAGTTTCATCCAGAGGTGGCGCATACGCGGCAGGGGATGGAGCTGCTGAAGAACTTCTGCCTGGATATCTGCGGGGCGGAGCAGAATTGGACGCCGGAGCATTTTATTCAGTCGACGGTGGAGAGGGTGCGGGCGCAGGTGGGAACGGGGCATGCTATCTGCGGGCTGAGTGGAGGCGTGGACTCGAGTGTGGCTGCGGTGCTGGTGGCGCGTGCGATTGGGGATCGGCTGACTTGTATCTTTGTGAATAACGGCGTGCTGCGGAAGGACGAGTTTCTGAAGGTGCAGACGACGATGCGCGAGCAGCTGGGGCTGAATGTTGTCGCGGTGGACTCTTCGCAGAGGTTTCTGGAGAAGCTTGCGGGTGTGACCGATCCGGAGCGGAAGCGAAAGGTGATTGGGAACGAGTTTATTGCTGTGTTTGATGATGAGGCTAAGAAGATCTGGGAGTCCTCTGCCGCGGGTGCTGAAACGGAGAAGAGCGCGGGGCATGAGGTCGCGTGGCTGGTGCAGGGGACGCTGTATCCAGATGTGATTGAGTCGAGCAGTGTGCATGGGCCAAGCCATACGATCAAGAGCCACCACAATGTGGGTGGGCTGCCGGCGGATATGAAGCTGAAGTTGATTGAGCCGCTGCGGGATTTATTCAAGGATGAGGTGCGACGGATAGGGCGGGATCTGGGGATGCCGGAAGAGATCATTGAGCGGCAGCCTTTTCCTGGGCCTGGGCTGGCGGTGAGGATTCTGGGCGAGGTGACGGCGGAGCGCGTGGCGATGCTGCAGGAGGCCGATCAGATTGTGGTGGATGAGATCAAGAAGGCTGGGCTGTATCGGAAGGTTTGGCAGAGCTTTGCGGTGTTGCTGCCGGTCAAGAGTGTGGGTGTGATGGGGGATCAGCGGACGTATGCGAATACGTGTGCGGTGCGGGCGGTGGAGAGCGAGGATGGGATGACGGCGGATTGGGCTCCGCTGCCTTATGAGGTGTTGCGGACGATCTCGAGCAGGATTGTGAGTGAGGTGCGGGGGATTAATCGGGTAGTGTATGACATTACTTCGAAGCCACCTGGGACGATTGAGTGGGAGTAGGTACGCCCTGCGCGGGCGGCGGTCACTTCGTGACTTGTATACCCCTTCGGTTGGTGCTCCCGATGGTCGCAAGCTGGAGTTCGTGCCGACCAACGAGAGGGCGATGCTGTCTGGTTCGCCAAGATCGTACACGCGTCACGAAGTGACCGCTCTCCGCGCAGGAGGCCCGTCCGGGACAGAGCTAGCCTATGTAGGCTGCGGCGTCGGTGACGTCGGTTCCTGCGTTCAACTTCATTGCGCGGAATAAGATCGTCAATGCTGTGGAGACGGCGAGGTTCAGCAGCAGTGCGGGTACGGCTGCGTACATGGGGTAGGTGCTGCCGAAGAGATGAAGCGGGTAGACCGAACTCTTCAGCCCTAGCGCCACCGCCATGGCTGTGCCGCTGAACATGCCTGCCGCCCAGCCGATGAGCAGTGCCCAGGGATTGAACCAGCGCGTGAAGACTCCGAGAACGACCGAGGGGAAGAGCTGTCCCATCCAGATTCCGCCTAGCAACTGCATCTCGATCGCGTAGGGTGCGGGGAGCTTGAGGACGAAGATGAGTGCGCCGAACTTTACGACGAGCGAGACGATCTTGGCCATGCGGGACTCTTCTTCGGGGAGCATCTTTCGTCGGATCAGTGCGCCGTAGAGATTGCGGGTGAAGAGGTTGGAGGCGGCGATGGACATGATCGCTGCGGGGACGAGTGCTCCGATAGCAACTGCGGCGAGGCAGAAGCCAGCGAACCACTCGGGAAACATCTTGAGGAAGAGCAGCGGTACGGCTTGATTGGGATCTTTGGTGACGACTCCGGCGGCTAGTGCGAGATAGCCGAGGAGGGCGATGAGTCCCAGGAGGAAGCTGTAGGCAGGCAGCATGGCGGCGTTGCGGCGGATTACGTTGGCGCTCTGCGCGCTGAGGACCGCGGTGGCGGTGTGGGGGTAGAGCATGAGCGCTATGGCGGAGCCGATGGCGAGGGTGGAGTAGCCGAGGAACTGGCCTTGTTTCAAATTAATCGTGGCGGATGGCGTGTGATGGGCGAGGAGCTGGTTGGCGATCTCGAAGACTCGTGCGTAGCCGCCAAGTTTGTGGGGGATGTAGATCAGCGCGGCGAGGACCATGATGTAGAGCATGACGTCCTTGACGATGGCGATGACGGCTGGGGCGCGGAGGCCGCTGGAGTAGGTGTAGGCGGCGAGGATGACGAAGGCGGCTGCGAGGGGCCACTCGCCGTGGATGCCCATGGCTCCGATGACGACGCGGATGCCGACCAGTTGCAGTGCAATGTAGGGCATAAGGGCGAGGACGCCGGTGAGTGCGATGGCGATGGTGAGCCAGCGGTTGCCGTAGCGGCCGTTGACGAAGTCGGCGAAGGTTATGTAACCGTGGCGGTGGCATACTGTCCAGAGGCGCGGCAGGACGAGCATCATGTAAGGGTAGGCGATGACGGCGTAGGGGACTGCGAAGAATCCCATGGCGCCTGCTCCGTAGAGTGCGGCCGGCACGGCGATGACGGTGTAGGCGGTGTAGAGGTCGCCGCCGATGAGGAACCAGGTGATCCAGGTGCCGAAGCTGCGGCCGGCGAGGCCCCACTCTTCGAGGGAGCCCATTCCTGCCTTCGGCCTTCGCCATCGCGCGGCCCAGAATCCGGCGAGCGTTACGAGCAGGAAGAAAAAACAGAAGACTATCAGTGCCGTCGTATGGAGTTGCAATCGTTCACCCAGCTCTTGAGATTTGCGGTACTCACAGGTTAGCGCAACGGTGCAGGAAGAGGGATGATTGCTGGGTTAGCTTCGTCCGTTGTCGCTCCACTCGTAGACGACTACGCCTAGGTCGTTGAGGGTTTTGATGACGGCTTCCACGTTGCGGCGAACCTCGGGGCGTGCGGCTACAGGGACTGAGTGGGCCTCTTCGACGGCGACGACGCGACCATAGGGCCAGGAGTTTTCGGGGATGGCGTTGAGCGCGGTAGGCAGGTCGATGACGCGCACGTTCAGGTCGCGGCGGCGGGCGCCGATGGGCCGCAGCATTCCGCCAACGCCGAGGCCGCTGGTGTTGCTGTCGGCGACGACTACGTGAAGGGTTGCCATCTCGCCCTGCACGGTGAGGTAGGGATTCTCCCAGAGAGTGAGGCTCTTGACGGCCATGTAGCGGGTCTTCGATGGGGGCGGGATCAGCTCCATCTGCTGGCGAGCGAGGTTGTTCTCCTGCTGGTGTTCGGCGGCGAGGGCGTTCTGCTCGGCGACGTTGGGAATGGCTGGGATCGCGGGCCGGGAACAGCCGGAGAGGGCGAGCGAAAGCAGAAGAGCGGCGGGAAGGAGCGCGTCTCGTAGCAGCGAATAGCTTTCGGGCGGCGAGTGTCTGGACAGCGAATGTCGGGATAGCGAGGGCACGAACACCAGCATATCAAGCGATGGCGACGATCAAAAGGTCAAAGTTCCTGGCAATTTTTGATGAAGACGAGTGGTTATCGTCCTGTCCACACGGCGGGGCGTTTTTCCAGGAAGGCCTTGGTGCCTTCTTCTTTGTCGGCGGTTCCGCAGAGCCTTCCGAAGATCTTTGCTTCCATGTCGATGGCTTCTTCGAGGCCGATCTCGCTGCCGTCGCGGACTGCCTCGAGGCATGCGGCGACGGCCAGGGGGGCCATGGTGACGATGGTTTTGGCGAGAGCTTCGGCGCGCTCCATGAGTTTTTCTGCGGGCAGGACTTCCTCTACCAGACCGATTCGCAGGGCTTCGGCGGCGCTGATCATCTCGCCGGTAAGCAGGAGTTTGAGGGCCATGGGCTGGCCGACGAGGTGTGGGAGCCGCTGGGTTCCGCCGTAGCCGGGGATGAGGCCGAGTTTGACCTCGGGCTGCCCGAGGCGCGCATTCTCGCTGGCGAGGCGCATGGTGCAGGCCATGGCCAGTTCGCAGCCGCCGCCGAGGGCGAAGCCGTTGATGCAGGCGATGACGGGCTTGCCGCAGGTCTCAATGAGGCGAAAGACGCTCTGGCCGCGGCGGGCTTTAGCCTCTCCTGCTGCGGCGTCTGTGGCGGCGAGCTCTTTGATATCTGCGCCGGCGGCGAAGGCCTTTTCGCCTGCGCCGGTGAGGAGGATGACCCGGACGGCGGGGTCTGCGGCGAGTGTTGAGAATACGGCTTCTAGTTCGTTGAAGACCTGGGTGTTCAGGGCGTTGAGCACCTGGGGGCGGTTGAGCGTGACGCGCGCTACCTGATCCTTTACCTCGTACAGCAACGTCTCGTAGTTCACAGACCTCTCCTCTGGCTATCTCGTGGGCGATCTCGTGGGCGATGTGGTGCCCGCACTCCAGACGATACAATCGAATCTATGATTAAGGGAATTACGCACGTCAGCGCGATTGCATCGGGGGCTGAGTTTGACCGTGTCTCGAGCCTGTTTTCCGCTCTTGGTTTCGAACAGGGCAACGGATGGCAGGATGCGCAGGGTCGCGGCGCTGCCTTTCTTGCGCCGATCGGCAACCTTGAGTTTGTTACGGGTAGAGAGCCCGCGGTGCCGACGGTGTTGATCGAGGTTACGCAGCTGGACCACATCCGTTCGCTCGTAGAAAAGTGGCTGCTCGCAAGCTATCGCACGGAGGAGGTTCCGGAGATTCTCTCTGCTGCGGAGCTGACGCACTGGAACAGCAGACTGTTCACGGTTCAAATTACGACTGAGCTGCGGCTTGGGTTCTGGCAGTCGGAGAATCCGCTGCATGGCCAGCCTGAGGCTGTGGAGGGCGACCTGAGCGCGGTGGATATGCGCTTCGCGGTGGTGACGACGCGCTGGAATACGGTGATTACCGACAGGCTGCTGCAGGGGTCGCTGGATGCGCTTCATCGCAGCGGCGCGGCGCGAGCGGACATTGAGATTTTTCGGGTTCCTGGGGCGTGGGAGGTGCCGTCGGCTGCGCGCACACTGGCGGAGTCGAAGAGGTTCGATGCGATTATCACGCTGGGGTGTTTGCTGCGTGGGGAGACGGCGCACTATGAAGCGATTTACAACGAGGTGGCGCGGGGGATTGGCCAGTCGCAGCAGGAGACTGGGGTTCCGCATGCGTTCGGGGTGCTGACCTGCGAGACGCTGGAGCAGGCGCTGGACCGCGCGGGGTTGAAGGCGGGAAATAAGGGCTTTGAGGCGGCCAGCGCGGCGATTGAGATGGTGTCGATCCAGCGCAAGCTCGCGGCGCAGAACGGCCAGGGGAAAAAATAATGGGGACACGCCGCAAGTCGCGCGAACTTACGATGCAGATGTTGTTTCAGGGTGATCTGGGCAAGCAGTCGCCCGAGCAGGTGCAGAAGCTCTTCTGGGCATCGGTGGAAGATGTGGATGCCGAGACGCGTGGGTTTGCGGAGGATCTTTACCGCATTGCGACGACTCGGGATGAGGAGATCGACAAGCTGATTGAAGAGCATGCGCAGAACTGGCGGCTGGAGCGGATGCCGGTGGTGGATCGAAATCTGCTGCGGGCTTCGGTGGCGGAGATGCTGGGATTTCCTAATACGCCTGCTGCGATCATCATCAACGAGACGCTGGAGATTGGACGGCGGTACGCGGCGCCGGAGTCGATTCACTTTCTGAATGGCGTGCTGGATGCGATTGCGCGGGATTTGTTGAAGAGGCGGCTAGCGTAGAAGCTGTCCTGCCGGACGGGCGCCCTGCGCGGGCGGCGGTCACTTCGTGACTTGTATACCGCTTCGCTTGGTGCTCCCGTTGGTCGCAAGATGGATTTCGTGCCGACCAACGGGAGGACCGTTAGTGTTATGTGCTGCCTAGACCGGTATACGCGTCACGAAGTGACCGCCGCCCGCGCAGGGCGCTCGTCCGGCAGGACCAGTTTCTAGGAGGTCGCCTTACGCGGCTTCTGCACCAGCAGGTTTGGAGCGACGATGTTTCCATTCACATCCGGCAACTTCGGTGCGAGTGGGGTTGTCGTGTCCTTGTAGGTGCCGTCGGCCTGTTTGGTGATGAGGTGGACGGCGTTGTCTCCTGTGGTGCCAGCGTAGAAGGTCTGGTTGTCTGCGCTGACCACGCCGACGATCGGCGCGATGGGAGTTCCGAGCGCGGTCGACAGGGGGATGCTGCTCAGGGTTCCGGCGCCGGTGGTCTGGGGGATGTAGGTGGGTACAACGGCTCCGCTGCCCTGGTAGGTGACGAAGGCGATCTTAGAGTCAGAGGTGGGAAAGACGCCGGTGATGGCCGAGGCGGTGACGCCGGGGAGCGCGCCGGTGAAGGCGGTGGAGGTGGTGAACTTCTGCGGTGTCGTTATGGGTGTTTGACCGGGGCAGGCACCAATAGGCAGGCTCGGAACGGTACCGCCGGGTGGAACTCCGATCGCGAGGTCCGTCAGGGTCGGCGCGGGCGTAACGGTTGCGCCGAGAACATGGAGGCCATCGTTGGTGGTGGCGATGCGGTCGGTCTGCGGACCGAGGACGCCGGCGTCAGGATAGAAGAGGTTGGTGGTGGTCGAGGAGGTTGTGGCGGCGCCTCCGACGATCGTTGTCACCGGGCAGTAGGAGCGGGCTGTGGTTGGGTTGCCGCCGAAGAAGGCTCCGACGCTTGGGACCCCGATTGCAACGTCGGTGGTGGCTTGAGAGGAGGTGGTCTGGTACCAGCCGGTGAAGGTGGAGTGAACTAGCAGGGTGTTGTTGGGGGTTGTGACGCCGGTGGAGGAGTTATAGTCGCCGAGGGTGATGTAGACGGTGGAGTTGTCGGGCGAGAAGACGGCATGGGTGGCGACGCCGCCGTACTGAGTCTGAATGCCGGCGCTGCTGGTGGTGGTTCCGGTGGTTCCGGTGCTTTTGCCGCTGGTGTTGTAGAGGTAGACGAACTGGCGGATGGGGTCGGTGATGACCAGGGTGGTACCGTCCGGCGAGAGTGCGATCACATTGCCGGGTACGGTGATGTCCTGAGCGGCTAAGCTGTTTGTGGTCGCGCTGAAGGTCATGAGTTCGAAGGAGCTTCCCATGTAGATGGAGCTGCCGTCGTTGCTGATGACCATGGAGTTGGGCTGATAGGGCAGGCGCACCGGGTTTCCGAGTTGAGGCTGCGTGAAGTCGACGGGTACGAGATAGAACGAGTTGGTGCTCGCGATATAGAGGTTGGTGCTGTTGACGCCAGGGGCTGTGACGAGGACTGGATTCGAGGTGACTGCTTTTCCGTTGCCGAAGAGGCCAATCTGGTTGAACGGGGACGGATTGCAGGTGGGGGGCTGGCAGACTGCGGTGATGGCGGCTGCGCCCGGAAAGATGGGGGTCACCGAGGCGGCTGACGCAGCGGGAATGGTTGTAGGGGTGGTGGATTCGAAGTTAAGGGTGAGGCCAGTGAGGATGGTTCCGTACTGATCCGTTGCCACCGCGTTGATCGGTTGCACATTGTTGGGATTTACGGTCACGCTGGTGGCGTTGCCTGTTCCGATGGGAGCGGTGAGAGCGATCGAGGTCGGAGGGCAGGTGGAGAAGAAGCCAGCGGAGCTTCCTGCGTTTGAGATGTTTGCGGTGATGACGGTGGATCCGGGCTGCTGCGCGGTGGCGACGCCGTTCTCGTCGATGGTGACGACGGATGCGGTCTGCGGGGCGTAGGAGAGATGGCCGACCTGGCAGCTGATGTTGGCACCATTTCCGGCTAGCACTCTGGCCGCCAGTTGGCTGGTGACGGACTGGGAGACGCAACCGGTTGCCGCGACTGCGTTGGCGGTTGGAGTGACGGGGACGGCACAGCAGCCGTTGCCGTTGGTGGTTTGCGTGCAGGTCGAAGTCTGTGTATCGAACGCGGCGGGGCTGCAGTTGGTGGCCGGATCATTGGCGCAGTCGGTTGAGAGCGCTCCAAGGGTCACGTTGGTGACCACGGGATGGATGAAGATCGGGAGCGGATTGCTGCTGACTCCGTTGCCGTTGACTACGACGTAGACTGTTCCGGATTTGTTGGTGGGGTTGCAGGTGGTGAAGTCGGCGATGCCGCCGCCGGTGTTCCTGTTCCAGGTGCCTGCGCAGAGCCGGCCGGTGGTTGGCTGCACGTCGGCGATGGTCATATCCGGCTGTCCATTGGGGAGGAAGGTGGCGTAGGTGTAGCCGGACACCGTTACAGTGGTGCCCTTGCAATCGATGGCGGACGGTGAGCTGACCTGACCGATCTGCGCAAAGTTCAACGATATGCCGAAGATCTTGGGTTGGAGGTTAATGGTCGCTATCTGACCGACGACAGGGCCGGTGTCACCGCCGTTGCAGAAAACCGCGGCTGTTTTTTTGGAGCAACCCGAGATCGAGACACCAAAAGGAATCGTGAAAAGCAAAAGAAAGACTAACGTGAGAAACCGACGCATTGAACCTCCCCGTCCAACCAGAACTCAAGCTGAACGGTCACACCGCAACCGCTGAATAGCTGAACCCTTAGTGTAAAAGCTGCACAGACCGGAAGCAAATCTTCCGGGCATAAATACTGTTCGAACGTTGGTTGGACGATCCAACCAACGTTTCGCATCGTGGCAAGATTGCTGCCTTTCGCGAGAGATTGCGGACGGAAGAGAGACCCTGAAGACTTCTACTTTGCGGGCATCTCCGTCTCGAACCAGTCAAGAGCCCGCTCGAGAACGTCCCTGCGATGCGCGGGGTCGTGAAAGGCGTGCCCCTCGTTCGGGTATATCACCAACTGCGTCTTTACGCCTTCGGCACGGAGGGCATGCCAGAACTCGAAGCTCTGGGGGGCCGGACATTCGCCGTCGCGGTCGCCGACTACGACAAGGGTTGGAGTCTTTACTTTCTTGATGTATTCGATGGCCGAGCTTTTGGCGTAGATGTCGGCGTCGTCGTAGACGGTCTTGCCGAAGAAGGGCACCATCCATTGGTCGATGGAGTTTTCGCCGTAGTAGCTCTTCCAGTCACTGATGCCTGCGCCGGCGACCGCTGCCTTGAAGCGCGTGGTCTGGGTGACGCCGAACATGGTCATGAAGCCGCCGTAGCTCCAGCCGGTGAGACCTTCACGATTCTTGTCGATGGGGAGGCGCTTTTCGAGAACGTCCATGCCGGTGAGGATGTCGTGGAGGTCGCCGTAGCCGAAGTCCTTGATGTTGGCTTGGGTGAACTTTTCGCCTTGCCCGTAGCTGCCTCGCGGGTTGGGCATGAAGACGAAGTATCCGAGTGCGGAGAATGGAACGCCGCCGTAGCCGACGCTAGGCCAGCGTGGGGTGACCACAGCGGAGGGTCCGCCGTGAACGTCCACAAGCAGCGGATACTTCTTTTGAGGATCGTAGTTCGCTGGGTAGAGCAACCACCCCTGAACTTTAAAGCCGTCGTTGGTCCATTCGATGTTCTCGGTCTTGCCACAGGTGGACTTGAGGCCGTCGTTGAGATGGGTGATCTGCTTCAGATCGTGGAGTGGGCCGGCCCATACCTCAGGGGCGCGCTCGAAGGAGCTACGAATCAGCGCGATCGTGTGGTCACGGGAGAGGGAGATGCTCATGACCAGGCCGCCGGCTCCGATGGATTCGGGGAAGGTGACGCTGGCCTGCGGGATGTCTTTCCCGGTGGCGAGATCGAGTGCGGTGAGGTGGCTGTTGCCGCCTACGTGTTCGGCGATGGCGATGAGTTCGGGCCCGGCCCAGCCGAAGTAGGCGACCGACGCGTTGCGGCTCGGGGTTAGATTCTTCGGTTCGCCTCCTGTAGAGGGGGTCAGGTAGAGATCGCCGCCGGTGGATCCTTGGTCGCTCATGATGCCGCCGATGAAGGCGATCTGCTTGCCGTTGGGCGACCAGCGGGGGACGGCAATCTGCAGGCCGTGGAGGGGGCCGGAGATCTTTGTGGTGTCGAGGATCGACTTGGGCTGGGCGGCGGCGAGGTCCTGGGTGTAGAGCTGGGCGACCCACCAGTTGTTCTCGCCAGGGGGAGTTGCGGCGATGAAGGCGAGGCTCTTCGAATCAGGCGACCAGTTGAACTCGTAGACATGCAGATTGGCGGGCGTTATCTGAGTGAAAGCTCCATCGGCAACCTGCACGACGCCGACGCGCTGAATCTCAACTCCGTCTTCGCCGATGACGCCGGACCAGGGTTTCATAGCGGCGAGAGCACCTGCACTGCGTGTGGCGTTTTCTACAAAGAGAAAGCCTATCGATTTGCCGTCATACGACCAGGCAAGGGAGTCGATGTTGCCGGTGAGGTGGGTGAGCTGCTTGGCTTCGCCGGTGCTCTTCGACCAGAGGAAGACCTGGTCCTGTCCCGCCTGGTCTGTCTTGGTGGTGCAGTCCGAGACGAAGGCCAAGGACTCTCCGTCGGGTGACCACTTTGGATCGGAGCTGCTGCAGTCGGTTGCTCCCGATCCGGTGCTTACGATCTTTTCTTTGGCGGGGTCTGGATTCACTGCATCGGATAGATGAATTTGCGTACTACCGTGAGATCGGACGGACCAGGCGACGGTAGATCCGACGGGGGAGATGGCCGCTTCAGTGGGAATTTTTGTTTGACCGAGTGTCTCGATGAGCGAGCCGATACGCGGGTCTTTCGCGGTGGATGCGTCGGCCTCAGCTTGTGCTGCGGAGATGGGTCCAAGGAGAAGGACCGCGGTGAAGGCGATGAGATGAAAGGAGGAGGAACACTTGCGGAGATCTGCCAAAGCCATTCGAAAAGCCTAGCATGGAGGGGCGGTCTTTTGTCAGCGGCGGAGACTGCATCCCGGCTTGTTCAATCGGCGACTTTTTGTCAAGAAAATCAGCAAAAAATTTGACCTTTCGCCATCATATTGATATTGTAAAAAGGTTCCGCGAGTATCCGGACCGTGTCGTAGGGGAAGCTCGACGCACGGATGGGTGGAGAAAAACCCACGTAATCTTATGATTCGCTTCCAGTCGAAGGACTGGTGGAGAACGATTACGCTATACTGGATACAAGAGATTCACCGCAGGACATTCCCGATCTGTGTTTCGCTAGATTCATAGAATCTGAATGTCGTTCGTCTGCGGCCTATCGTAATCGTGCCTGCGACACCCTCCACCCTGGATGGGCTATGCGGGCCGGGACAGCGAAACGGAGTCGGCTCATCCTTGAATGAGGAAAGACGCTCGACCACCGTCGACTGTTTACGTCTGGTTTGTTGTACCGGTTTACAGACGCAGCAGGGAAGATCTTCGTCAGAGACGCTTCAGCGTTCACTTTTTTGCGTGTACGGAGCCTGTACCGCAAGAGGCGAAGCTTGAATCCTACCTGCGCGTTTCATACAGGTTTGGTTGTAAGTTCGCGCGCGTTAACAAGGAGTTCTAGTGCCTACGTTCCATCAGCTCGTCAAGCAGGGCCGCACGCCCACTCGTTATAAGACCGCCAGCCCCGCGCTTCAGGGTTCGCCTCAGCGCCGTGGCGTCTGCACCCGCGTTTACACTCAGACCCCCAAGAAGCCGAACTCGGCTCTCCGCAAGGTTGCGCGTGTTCGCCTCACCAACGGGATTGAAGTTACGACCTATATCCCGGGCATCGGCCACAACCTGCAGGAGCACTCGATTGTGCTGATCCGCGGCGGCCGTGTGAAGGATCTGCCGGGTGTTCGGTATCACGTCGTTCGCGGAACGCTCGACTCGGTCGGCGTTGCCAACCGGAAGCAGAGCCGCTCGAAGTACGGCGCGAAGCGTCCCAAGGCTGCTGCGGCCAAGTAGTTTGCCGTTTGAAGTTTTTTAGATCAACCCGGCTGGCTGGATGGATTTGGCTGGCTGAATAAATCAGGTTCAGGGCTTGAGAGTTCTACGGCCCTGAAGGAAGACGAGAAGAGAGCAATGCCGAGAAAAGGTTACATCGCTAAGCGTGAAGTTGCTGCAGACCCGGTCTATAACTCCACCCTGGTCACGAAGTTTGTCAACTCCATGATGTGGGGCGGCAAGAAGTCGACCGCGCAGGGGATCTTCTACACCGCCATGACCAACCTTGAGCAGAAGGGTGGCGACGAAGCCCTCAAGCTGTTCAAGAAGGCGATCGAGAACTGCAAGCCGCTTCTCGAAGTGAAGAGCCGCCGAGTTGGTGGTGCGAACTACCAGGTGCCGATCGAAGTTCTGCCGGAGCGCCGCACCTCGCTCGCTATTCGCTGGCTTGTGACTTATGGCCGCGCACGTGGCGAGAAGGGCATGGTTGAGAAGCTCACCGCTGAGCTGCTCGATGCCGCCAATGGCCGTGGCGCCGCGATGAAGAAGAAGGAAGACGTCCATCGTATGGCCGAGGCGAATAAGGCCTTCGCGCACTACCGCTGGTAAAGAAAGCTTTCCAGTAGGATGTTTGTTTTTTGTTTTAACGCTTTTTATACCGCGAGCAGACGCTCGCAGATGAGAGATAGACCGTGGCACGCACTACACCTCTGAATCGTTGCCGGAACATCGGAATCATGGCGCACATCGACGCCGGCAAGACGACGACGACCGAGCGCATTCTCTTCTATACGGGCATCACGCACCGTATCGGCGAAGTGCACGAGGGAACTGCGACCATGGACTGGATGGAGCAGGAGCAGGAGCGCGGCATCACGATTACGTCTGCTGCGACGACCTGCACCTGGAAGAACATCCGCATCAACATCATCGACACGCCTGGCCATGTGGACTTTACGGCTGAGGTGGAGCGTTCGCTCCGCGTGCTGGATGGCGCGGTTGCTTGTTTCGATGCGGTTGCCGGTGTGCAGCCTCAGTCTGAGACTGTCTGGCGCCAGGCTGATAAGTACAAGGTTCCCCGGATCTGCTTCATCAACAAGATGGACAAAGCCGGTGCGGACGCTGTTTACGCGACCTCGACGATCGTTGATCGTCTGGGTGCGCGCGCGGTTCCGATCAACATCCAGATTGGAGCAGAGGCGAAGTTTCTTGGTGTGGTCGATCTGGTTACGATGAAGGCGATCTACTGGCACGACGAGACCATGGGCGCTGAGTACTCGGTGGAAGATATTCCAGCCGACCTGCTCGACAAGGCCAAGGCTGCGCGTGCGTCCCTGATCGAAGCTGTCTCTGACTCTGATGACGAGATCATGCACCTCTACCTTGAGGGCCAGGAGCCGACCGAAGCGCAGCTCAAGGCTGGCATTCGTAAGGCGACCATCGCGATGAACATCTTCCCGGTGCTCTGCGGTTCGTCATTCAAGAATAAGGGCGTTCAGACGCTGCTTGATGCAGTGGTCGACTACCTGCCCAGCCCGCTCGATATTCCTCCCATGATCGGACACAACCCCGACAACATGGAAGAAGAAGTCATCCGCAAGGCTGATGACAACGAGCCGTTCTCGGCGCTTGGTTTCAAGATCATGACGGACCCGTTTGTTGGTCAACTGATCTTCATTCGTGTCTACTCAGGTCAGTTGAAGACCGGTGACTCGGTGCTGAATCCACGTACCGGAAAGACGGAGCGCATTGGCCGTCTGCTGAAGATGCACGCTAACAAGCGCGAAGAGATTACTGAGATCCTCGCGGGCGATATCTGCGCTGCGGTTGGTTTGAAGAATCTTGTCACTGGTGACACGATCACCACGGACAAGCACCCTGTTGTGCTTGAGTCGATCGACTTCCCTGCGCCGGTGATCGAAGTTGCCGTGGAGCCGAAGACGAAGGCCGACCAGGAAAAGATGGGTATGGCGCTGGCCAAGCTGGCGCAGGAAGACCCCACGTTCCGCGTCCGCACCGACATCGATTCGGGCCAGACCATCATCGCCGGAATGGGCGAGCTGCACCTTGAGATCATCGTCGATCGCATGATGCGCGAGTACAAGGTCGAAGCCAATGTCGGTAAGCCGCAGGTGAACTATCGCGAGACGATTCGGACGAACTCGGATGCTGAAGGCAAGTACATCCGTCAGACCGGCGGATCGGGTAACTACGGCCACTGCAAGATCCGTATCTCGCCCAACGAGCCGGGCAAAGGCTATGAGTTCACCAACGATACGAAGGGTGGCGCTATTCCGAAGGAGTACGTCAAGCCGATCGATCAGGGGATTCAGGACGCGATGCAGCGTGGCATTCTGGCTGGCTACGAGATGGTTGACGTCAAGGTTTCGCTCTATGACGGCAGCTATCACGATGTTGACTCGAACGAAATGGCATTCAAGATCGCCGGTTCGATGGCCTTCAAGGAAGCTGCCCGTAAGGCAAAGCCTGTTCTGTTGGAGCCGGTGATGTCGGTCGAAGTGACTGTCCCCGAGGAGTACATGGGTACGATCATCGGCGACCTGAACAGCCGTCGCGGCCGTATCGAAGGGATGGAGATGGTTGGCACCACGCAGGCTATCCGGGCCACTGTTCCTCTGAGCACGATGTTTGGTTACGCCACTCACATGCGGTCGTCCACGCAGGGTCGCGCGAACTACTCTATGCAGTTCAAGCAGTACGAAGAGGCGCCTCGCTCGGTCTCGGAAGAGATCATTGCCAAGGTGCAGGGCAAAGAAGCAAACGCAAAGTAATCGCGGGACTTTGGTCCACGCAGGAATTTAGAAGTCAACGAAACACAGAAACACGGAGAGAGTCATGGGCAAGGAAAAGTTTGACCGGTCAAAGCCGCACGTAAACATCGGGACGATCGGGCACATCGATCATGGCAAGACGACGCTGACGGCGGCGATTACGAAGGTGTTGTCGAAGCACAACCCAAACAACAAGTTTCGTTCGTTCGATACGATTGACAACGCTCCTGAGGAGCGCGAGCGCGGTATTACGATTGCCACCTCGCACGTGGAGTACGAGACCCCGAACCGGCACTATGCGCACGTCGACTGTCCGGGTCACGCGGACTACATCAAGAATATGATCACCGGAGCGGCGCAGATGGACGGCGCGATCCTGGTGGTCGCGGCCACCGACGGCCCGATGCCCCAGACCAAGGAGCACGTGCTCCTGGCGCGCCAGGTTGGCGTTCCCTTCATCGTGGTGTTTTTGAACAAGTGCGATGCGGTTGAGGACGAAGAGCTGATCGAACTGGTGGAGATGGAGGTTCGCGAGCTGTTGTCGAAGTACGACTACCCTGGCGACGACACTCCGATCATCCGTGGCTCTGCGTTGGGCGCGCTGAATGGCGAAGCCCAGTGGGAGGCCAAGATCGACGAGCTGATGGCGGCGGTGGACAAGTACATTCCGCAGCCTGAGCGCGCGGTCGACCAGCCGTTCCTGATGCCGATCGAAGATATCTTCTCGATCTCGGGTCGCGGCACTGTGGTGACGGGCCGTATCGAGCGCGGCAAGGTGAAGGTTGGCGAGGCCTGCGAGATCGTTGGCTTCCGCGAGACCCGTCAGACGGTCTGCACCGGCGTCGAGATGTTCAAGAAGCAGCTGGACGAGGGTCTGGCTGGCGATAACGCTGGGCTTTTGCTGCGCGGTATTGCGAAGGAAGATGTGGAGCGCGGGATGGTGTTGGCCAAGCCTGGTTCGATCAAGCCCCACACCGACTTCAAGGGCGAGGTTTACGTGTTGTCGAAGGAAGAGGGCGGACGTCACACTCCGTTCTTCAACGGCTACCGTCCCCAGTTTTACTTCCGCACCACGGACGTGACGGGTTCGGCGAAGCTGCCTGCGGGAACTGAGATGTGCATGCCCGGCGACAACATCCAGCTGGAGATCACGCTGCACACGCCAGTCGCGATGGAGAAGGGTCTGCGCTTCGCTATCCGCGAAGGTGGACGCACCGTCGGAGCCGGCACCATCAGCGAGATCATCAAGTAAAGAAAATGCTTCATCAGTTAGTTTTAGTTGTTCAAGAATAACGAGGGCTGTCGGCAGGTGCAGAAGTTCATCACCGGCAGCGACTCCAAACGATCTTTGAAGCGTGAAAGAGACACACCATGGCTGGACAAAGAATCAGAATTCGTTTGAAGGCATATGACTACCGCGTACTGGATACGTCGACCGGCGAGATCGTCGAGACGGCCAAGCGTACCGGAGCCCAGGTTGCGGGTCCCATTCCGCTGCCGACGATGAAGAACAAGTACTGCGTTCTTCGCTCGCCCCACGTCGACAAGAAGTCGCGCGAGGCCTTTGAGATTCGCACGCACAAGCGGTTGATCGACATCCTCGAGCCGACCCAGCAGACTGTGGATGCGCTGATGAAGCTCGATCTGCCTGCGGGCGTGGATGTAGAGATCAAGACGGTTCAGAAGTAAAGAGGCTTTCGGTAAAAGTTTCTTTGTTTTCGGTTTAGATGCATCAACCCGGCAGTGCTGAGCTGAAGCATCAGCATGATGAGGAAAGGAAGCTCCAATGTCAGTAGTAGGAATTCTCGGGAAAAAAGTCGGCATGACGCAGATCTTCGACGAGCGCGGTGATATTCACCCTGTGACCGTCCTGAAGGCTGGTCCGTGCGTGATCACTCAGTTGAAGACGCTCGTAAAGGACGGATACGAAGCCGCTCAGATTGGCTATGTTGACTTCGTGAAGGCTTCGAAGATCAACAAGGCGATGACTGGCCACTTCGCAAAGTCGAACGTTCCTCCGGTCAGGATGATCAAGGAAGTCGAGCTCGAAGCAGTGAAGACTGTTGAAGGCGAAGAGAAGGTCACGGCTAAGGCTGGCGATCGCATCCTGGTCGACATCTTCAACGACGAACGTTTCGTCGACGTCATCGGCACCTCCAAGGGTCGCGGTTTTGCTGGCGTCATTCGCCGCCACGGCTTCGGCGGCGGTCCCAAGTCGCACGGCCACATGTTCCAGGTGCAGGGTTCGATCGGTGCTTCGTCGTTCCCCTCGCGCGTATTTCCTGGTCAGCGTATGCCGGGTCATATGGGTCACGCTCAGATCACGGTTCGCAACCTGCGTATTCGCGGTATCGATCTTGAAGATAACCTTCTGCTGGTTGAGGGCGCTGTACCCGGCCCGCGTGATGGCTTCGTGCTGATCTCAAAGGCAAAGGCTCCGCCGCGTGAGCGTCGTGGTTTTGCCGGCGCCGCAACGAAGGACGCCTTGAAGGCTTCCAAGAAGGCTGCACCGTCCAAGAAGAAATAAGTAGTCGATTAAAAAGGCTTGCAACATGAAGCCGCAAACAAAGTTATGGTTCGCCGCATCGATGGCGAGCAAAGAGAGAGAAGAACGATGGCAAACATCAACGTAGTAAATCTCGCTGGAGCCAAGGTCGGAGAGTTCGAACTCGTCGACGAGGTCTTCGGGGCAGAGATCAACGACGGCCTCCTTTGGGAGTCGGTGAAGCACTACCGTGCGGCTCTTCGGCAGGGAACAGCTGCTACCAAGAACCGCAATCAGGTCTCCGGTGCAGGCAAGAAGCTTTGGAAACAGAAGGGAACGGGCCGCGCGCGTGTTGGTTCGATTCGCACTCCGCTCTGGCGTGGTGGTGGTACGGTTCATGGACCGAAGCCGCGTAGTTATGAATATGCCTTCCCGCAGAAGAAGCTGATGGGCGCACTCCGCTCCGCGATCTCCGCGAAGATCAACGATGGCAAGTTCACCATCGTCGACTCGTTTGAGGTTGCTGAGGCGAAGACCAAGCTCTTCCGCACTGCGCTCGACAAGCTCGAAGCGGGCAAGACGACTCTTCTGGTTGAGAGCAGCCGCAAGCTCGATGAGAAACTCTACCTCGGCTCGCGCAATCTGGCCGGTGTTGAACTGGTTCTCAGCTCTGAGGTTCATCCCTACGACCTGCTCCGTTATGAGCACGCCGTCTTCTCGAAGGATGCCATCGAGGCTCTTCAGGAGACTCTCAAGAAGTTTGTATCGAAACGCAGTAAGTCAACTGCGGAGCGCAGCAAGGTCGCGCAGAAGGAGGTTGCGTAATGCCAACTCTCTATACCGTCATTCGCCGCCCCCTCATCACCGAGAAGGGCATGACCGTCAAGGAGACGCAGAACACCCTGGTGTTTGAAGTCGCCCTGAAGGCTACCAAGACCGAAGTTAAGCAAGCTGTTGAAACACTCTTCAAGGTCAAAGTTAACGGCGTGCGCACCGCGACCGTTGAGGGTAAGGAGCGCCGCCGGGGTAAGTTCGCCGGCTACCGCCCCGACTGGAAGAAGGCTTATGTTCGCCTGAAGGATGGCGAAAAGATGCCGGAGTACCTCAATAGCCTCTAAGCGAAATTGTTTCGCTAGTAACAGAATTCAGGACCGATGCGCCGCTAAGCGATTAGCAGCGCGGGCAAGGGAATAAAGACGATGCCGATCAAATCATTTCGACCGATTACCCCATCACTCCGCTTCGCGACGAAGCTTGTCAACGATGACATTACGACGAACAAGCCGCACAAGCCGTTGCTCGGAGTCAAGCCGCGCACCGGTGGCCGCAATAACAACGGCGGTCTCACGATGCGTCACCACGGTGGTGGTCATAAGCAGAAGCTGCGCCTTATCGACTTCAAGCGCGACAAGTTCGGGATCCCCGGCACGGTTGCGACGGTTGAGTATGACCCGAACCGTAGCTCCCGCATCGCGTTGATCCACTACGCGGACGGCGAGAAGCGCTACATCATCCAGCCGATCGGCCTCACGGTTGGTCAGTCGATCATGAGCGGCCCGGAGGCCGATATCCTCGTCGGCAACGCTCTGCCGTTGAAGTTCATCCCGACTGGAACGATTGTGCATAACATCGAGCTTCGTCCGGGCAAGGGTGCACAGATGGCCCGTTCCGCTGGAGCCCAGGTCAACCTAATCGCCAAAGAAGGCGACTACGCTCTGCTCAAGCTGCCTTCGGGCGAGACCCGCAAGGTTCTTGTCGAGTGCATGGCGACCATCGGACAGGTTGGCAATACTGATCACGAGAACGTCACGATCGGTAAGGCTGGACGCAATCGCTGGAAGGGGATTCGCCCCTCGAACCGTGGTGTCTCGATGAACCCCGTCGATCACCCGCACGGTGGTGGTGAAGGTAAGACTTCAGGCGGCCGTCACCCAGTAACTCCCTGGGGCCAGCCTACTCGTGGATACAAGACCCGCAACAACAAGCGGACCGATGTATTCATCGTGAAGCGTCGTACGAAGTAAAGAAAAAGCCTCTCAGCAAATAGTTTTTGTTTTAGGTTTTTGGTTCCGCAGCAAAGGGCAACACCAAGTCTCGCAAGCAAGAGATTCGTCGTATCCAGCATCGCAACAAGAAAGTCGGAGCTTAGCAAAATGTCACGTTCAGCCAAAAAAGGTCCTTTCATCGACGATCACCTTATGAAGAAGATTGTGGGGATGAACCAGGTCAACGACAAAAAGGTACTGCGCACCTGGTCGCGCCGGTCCACGATTCACCCGGACTTCGTAGGTCACACCATCGCCGTACACAACGGCCGCAAGTTCATTCCGGTTTATGTAACGGAGAACATGGTGGGCCACAAGCTCGGAGAGTTTTCGGCCACCCGCACCTTCAAGGGCCACTCCGCGCGCGCCGCTGAGACCTCCGCGAAGCCCAAGTAAATCGGGTTGACTGTTTGCAGTTAGGTAGGACCGCGAGCCCGCGGCAACGGATAACGGGCAGCGAAGCAGAAATTTTGAAGGACGAAGATTATGGCTAAGGCAGTAGAAAAAATCAGAGAGTTCCGCGCAGAAGCGAAGTTTCAGCGCACCAGCCCGCAGAAGGCGAAGCTTGTCCTGGATCTGATCAAGGGACTACGCGTCGAGCAGGCGCTCAATACCGTTCACTTCAGTACCAAGCGCATGGCGCCCGTGGTGGAGAAGGTTCTACGTTCGGCGATTCAGAACGCGACGTACGTCTCGCAGGAGCAGGGGCTCGACGTCGATGTCGATAACCTCTACGTCCGCACCGCGATCGCGAACGAAGGTCCACGTATGAAGCGCATCCGCCCTGCCCCGATGGGCCGCGCGTTCCGCTACCAGCGCAGACTCGCACACATCATCGTCACGGTTGCGGAGAAGAAGTCGGCCACTGCGATCAGTGCAGCCGCTGATGCGACTCCGGCTCCAGCCGCGAAGAAGGGCACCAAGAAGGCAGCCAGCAAGACTACGGCAAAACCCGCAGCCAAGAAGGCAGCCGCCAAGAAACCCGCAGTGAAAAAAGCCGCGAAGTAAGCGGGTTTTCTTGTAAACTTAAAGTTTTGCACTACCGCCCACCGGCTCAACCGGAGAGGGCACGGAGTAAAGGGAAGCTATGGGACAGAAAGTCCATCCGTATGGGTTGCGCCTCGGCATCAACAAGCCGTGGAAGTCACGCTGGTTCGTGGAACGCGGCTATGACAAGCTGCTGGTCGAAGACGTCAAGCTGAAGGCTGAGCTGCGCGAGAAGCTGAAGGCTGCCGGTGTCAGCTCGGTTGAGGTTGAGCGCCCAGGCAACAAGCTGCGCCTGATCATCCGCACTGCGCGTCCGGGCATCATCATTGGCCGCAAGGGCGCCGAGATCGACAAGCTCAAGGCCGACATTCAGAAGCGGACGTCGCGTGAAGTGTTTATTGACATTCTCGAAGTAAACAAGCCAGAGCTCGATGCTCAGCTGGTTGCCGAGAACATCGCGTTGCAGCTCGAAAAGCGCGTCAGCTTCCGCCGCGCGATGCGCAAGTCGGTTGACTCGGCGCTCCGCTTCGGTTGCAAGGGTATCAAGGTCCGCGTCTCCGGTCGTCTGAACGGAAACGAGATTGCGCGCTCCGAGTGGTATCTTCAGGGCCGTCTGCCGCTGCACACACTGCGCGCCGATATCGACTACGGTTTTGCCGAAGCGCACACCACCTACGGCATCATCGGCGTCAAGACCTGGGTCTATCGCGGCGATATCTACGAGCAGAAGAAGCGTCGCGATCAGGGCGTTACGACTGGCGCATTCGCAAGCTAAGTTTTTCCCGGCCTGGCCGGAGTTTCCGGGGAGCGTGTTGAACGTATCCCTGAAAGAGTAAAGAGGTTTTCTTATGTTGATGCCAAAGAAGGTCAAGTTCCGCAAGCAGCAGCGCGGACGAATGAAGGGCAAAGCGTGGCGCGGCTCCGATCTCTCCTTCGGCGACTTCGGCCTGAAGGTGATGGAGTGCGGTTACATCACCGACCGCCAGATCGAAGCCAGCCGTATCGCGATGACGCGTTTCATCAAGCGTGGCGGCAAGGTTTGGCTCCGTCTGTTCCCGGACAAGCCGATCACGAAGAAGCCTGCCGAAACCCGTATGGGTAAGGGTAAGGGTGCCCCGGATCACTGGGTCTGCGTCGTCCGTCCCGGCCGCATTCTGTTCGAGATGGAAGGTGTCACCCCGGAGCTTGCCAAAGAGGCGATGCGCCTGGCGGCACACAAGCTTCCGCTCAAGACCAGCTTCGTCCAGCGCCACGATGTTAAGGCGACCGTAGTCGCTAAGTAGCTTTAGTAGTCAAGGAAAAGACAATGGAATTCGAAAAAATTCGTAATCTCAGTGACGATGAGCTCAAGAGCGAGCAGGCCAAGGCTGGTGAGCAGCTCTTCCGCATCCGCTTCCAGAAGAGCCTCGGCAACAACGAGGGCATCAAGAAGCTGCGGACGCTCAAGCTGGATGTCGCCCGCATCAAGACCGTCGAACGGCAGCGCACCTTGGCCGCCGAGAAGGCCGCTAACCCCGTCGTCGCCAACGTTGCGCCGGCCAAGAGCACTCGCACCGCCCGCAAGAAAGCGAAGAAGGACTAATCATGGCAGATACAACCAACACCGCAGCCGCAACTCCCGAAGCTCAGACCTCGCGTCGCAATGAGAAGGTGGGTCTGGTCGTCTCGACCAAGATGCAGAAGACGATCGTCGTCGAGATCGAGATGCGCAAGGCGCACCCCAAGTACAAGCGCGTGATGAAGTCGAACAAGAAGTTTTACGCGCATGACGAGCAGAACTCCGCACGCGTCGGCGATGTGGTTCGCATCCGCGAGGCACGTCCTCTGTCGAAGCTCAAGCGCTGGTCGCTCGAGGAGATCGTTCGCCGCTCCTCTCTCGCCTTAGCGGAAGAGAAATCTGCTGCTGCTGTCGCTGCCGAAGCTAAGTAGCTTTTAGCGTTTTATCAAGTTCAAGCCTGGGGTGTGATCCCCGGCCGTGTCACCGCAGTAGATAGCCAGGAGAAGAACGATGTCAGTACAAATGAGAACAATGCTTGACGTAGCCGATAACTCCGGCGCGCGCAAGTTGCAGGTGATCCTGCCCCTCGGTGGTGGTCTCGGCAAGAAGGCAGGCCTCGGCGACGTCGTCACCGCAGCTGTCAAGGAAGCCTCTCCCGACGGCACCGTCAAGAAGGGGAAGGTCGTCAAGGCTGTGATCGTCCGTACGCGTAAAGAGTATCGCCGCCGCGATGGGACGTACATCCGCTTCGACCAGAACGCCGCTGTCGTCATCAACGATGCCAACGAGCCGGTCGGAACCCGCGTGTTTGGACCCGTGGCCCGCGAGCTTCGCGAGAAAAAGTTTCTGAAGATTGTCTCGCTGGCACCTGAGGTCATCTAGTTTAACGTCGCGCAGCTTTGCGCGGTGCCACAAATTATTAACCGGAGTCCGGCTCCGAGGTTTCAGGATCGTCGAGAAGAGAGAGCGTTATGGCAGGCATCAAGATCAAGCGGAATGACAAAGTCGAAGTAATTGCAGGCAAGGATAAGGGCAAGTCGGGCCGCGTCCTTCGCGTCATCGCGGAAAAGAATCGCGTCCTGGTTGAGGGCGTAATGATGGTGA
Source organism: Tunturiibacter empetritectus (assembly GCF_013410875.1). Taxonomy (GTDB): domain Bacteria; phylum Acidobacteriota; class Terriglobia; order Terriglobales; family Acidobacteriaceae; genus Edaphobacter; species Edaphobacter empetritectus. Next base: position 626,792 of record NZ_JACCCU010000001.1, read on the forward strand.
AGAAGCACGTGAAGCCAAACCCTCAGCGGAACATCAAGGGCGGCATCGCGGAGCAGGAGTCCACCATTCACATCTCGAACGTGATGTTGCTTGATGGCGATGGGAAAAAGACTCGCGTTGGATCGCGCTTCGAAGGCGACACGAAGGTACGCTTCGCGAAGACCAGCGGCGTCACGATCGCTGAGAAGAAGAAGTAAAAAAGTTCGCAAAGTTTGTTTCATGCAGTAGCAGTTCAAATCCTGGTTCAACGGTTCACCCCACGCATCGGTACACGGGCTCAAACCCAACCCGGCAACCGTGGAGAAAGCGAAGAAAAACATGGCAGCACGTCTGAAGCAGAAGTACGAGAGCGAGATCAAACAGGCGCTGGGCAAAGAGCTCAACATCACCAACGCCATGGCGATCCCGAAGCTCGAGAAGATTGTCATCAACATGGGTCTCGGCGAAGCAACCCAAAACGTCAAGATCATGGATCCCCTGGTGGCCGATCTTGCCTCCATCGCCGGCCAGAAGCCTGTGACCACCAAGGCCAAGAAGTCCATCGCAGCCTTCAAGGTGCGTGAGGGCATGCCCATCGGTGCGATGGTGACCCTGCGTGGCGATACGATGTATGAGTTTCTTGACCGCCTCATCTCGATTGCGCTTCCCCGCGTCCGCGACTTCCGCGGGGTTTCGTCGAAGAGCTTCGATGGCCGCGGCAACTACACCCTTGGCCTGCGCGATCAGCTGATCTTCGCTGAGATCGACTACGCCAAGGTCGACAAATTGAAGGGTATGAATGTCACCATCGTCACGACGGCGAAGGACGACAACGGTGCCCGCGCCCTGCTGAAGAGTTTTGGTATGCCCTTCCGCGTTGGAGCATAAAGAAAGATCAACCAAGTTTTCTTTTGAACTTGCAGTAACGATAGAGAGCAAAACACATGGCAACTACAGCAAAGCGCGTCAAAGACGCAAGGAAACCGAAGTTCAAGTCTCGCCAGCACAACCGCTGCCAGCTCTGCGGTCGTCCCCGTGCCTTTCTGCGGAAGTTTGGCGTATGCCGTCTCTGCTTCCGCTCGCTCGCCCTCAAGGGAGAGATTCCGGGCGTTGTGAAGTCGAGCTGGTAGAATAAAAGGATTCGTGTGCGGCTCAGGTCGCGCACTTACTCCAGAGACCTCATCAGGGCGAGAGCTTATGGTGCAGAAGTCTGGACGTATCACCTGAAACAGACATCCCCGCAGGTTCTTGCGAGAGATACTCGTGAGCGAACGGGGGATGAAGGAGAATGAATGAACCTCACCGATCCAGTAGCAGACTTTTTGACCCGCATCCGTAACTCTATCCGTGCGCGTCACCAGAAGCTCGACGTCCCTGCCTCCAAGCTTAAGGCCGAGATCGCCCGCATCCTCAAAGAAGAGGGCTACATCGCGAACTACAAGCCGACCGAAGAGAATGGCATGAAGGTCATCCGTGTGTACCTCAAGTACGGCCCGAATAATGAGGCTGTCATCCGTGACCTACAGCGTGTGTCGCGTCCCGGCTGCCGTGTGTATCTCGGCCGCGATGAGATCCGTCGCGTTCAGGGTGGTCTCGGTATCTCCATCATGACGACCCCCAAGGGTGTTATGACCGGTCGCCAGGCGCGTCGCGAAGGTGTTGGCGGCGAGATCCTCTGCGAAGTCTGGTAAAGAAAAGAAACGAAGTCTTTCCAGAATCTAGCTCTGGAAAGACTGTATTCGAGCCTTCGGCTCATCGGCTGCAGTGGAACTTAGAGGCCTTAAGCGACTCGCAAGCCACAAAAGGGATTCGTTATGTCACGTATTGGTAAGAAGCCGATCGCTCTACCCACCGGCGTAAAGTACACGGTCAGCGAGAACGGCAACACCGTAATGGTCGAAGGGCCCAAGGGCAAGGTCAGCGCGATGCTGCCTGGCGGCATCACTCTCGTTCAGAAGGATGGCCACCTAATTACCGAGCGCCAGACAGACAAGCAGGCGGCGTTTCACGGACTCGCCCGCGCGCTGGTCTTCAACGCAGTCACCGGCGTCACTACCGGCTGGACCAAAGAGATCGACATCGTCGGCATCGGATATCGCGCCGAGCTGAAGGGGAAGAACATGGTGGTCTTCACCCTGGGCTACTCTCACCCTATCGAGTTTCCTCTGCCCACCGGCATCTCCGTCGAGATCGACCCCAAGCAGACTCACCTCACCGTCTCCGGCATTGACCGGCAGAAGGTGGGCCAGATTGCTGCCGACATGCGCTCTCTCCGCAAGCCCGACCCATACAAGAACAAGGGCGTTCGCTACACCGGCGAGAAGCTGAAGAAGAAGGTCGGTAAGACCGGAGCGAAATAATCTGCACTGCGTGAGGAGTGAGATTTGACTTGCTCCTCACACAGCCACACAACATTAATTTTACTAACCGAACGTCCTCAGCACTCTGGGGACGCCACTAGGAAGGAAAGTCAATCATGATCAATCCACGTCAGCGCAATGTGATCCGCCAACGCGTTCACACTCGCATCCGCGAGAAGATGTCCGGTACCGCCGAGCGTCCCCGCCTTAACGTCTATCGCTCGCTCAACCACATCTACACGCAACTCATCGACGATCTCAACGGAGTCACCATCGCCTCCGCCTCCTCCATGGGCAAGAAGACCGAAGAGAAGAAGTATGGCGGCAACATCGCCGCGGCTGCCGAAGTCGGCAAGCTGATCGCAGAGCGCGCCAAAGAGAAGGGCATCAAGAAGATTGTGTTTGACCGCGGCGGCTATCTGTATCACGGTCGTGTGAAGGCCCTCGCCGATGCAGCCCGTGAAGCGGGTCTTGATTTCTAAGGTTTGCAGATTCTGAGGTTCAAGGCGCGCCCTGATTGGCCGCCAGAAAGCTGGACAAGACATTATGGCAATGAAGAAAAAAATCGATGCGAACCGCCTCAACCTCAAAGACGAGGTCGTTTCGATCAATCGCGTCACCAAGGTCGTCAAAGGCGGTAAGAACATGTCCTTCGCCGCGCTCGTGGTCATCGGCGACCCGGCAGAAGGTGTCGTCGGCTACGGCTCGGGCAAGGCTAAGGAAGTTCCCCAGGCCATCCGTAAGGGGATCGAGTCGGCCAAGAAGAATCTGCACAAGGTTAACCTGACTGAGAGCACGATTCCTCACCAGGTTCTTGGCCACTTCGGCGCAGGCCAGGTGATGCTCAAGCCCGCCCCGGAAGGTACTGGCGTCATCGCTGGCAAGACGGTTCGCGCTGTGATGACCGCCGCCGGCGTGCAGAATGTGCTGACCAAGAGCCTCGGCTCGGCCAACCCGCACAACGTCATCAAGGCTACGTTCGATGCTCTGATCCAGCTTCGCAACAAGGCTGAAGTCGCCGCCCTGCGCGGTAAGGCAGTGGAAGAGCTCTAAGCTCTTGCCTCTGCTCCAACAAGATTCAAGGAGCTCTCTCATGGCTGACACCAACGCAATCGCCAAAATCAAGCTGCAGTACTTCCGTTCCAAGATCTGCACCCCGGTCAAGCACAAGCTCGTTATCAAGGGCCTCGGCTTTACCCGTCTCAACCAGATCGTCGAGCGTGAAGACACGCCATCCATTCGTGGCATGGTCGCAAAGGTTCCCCATCTCGTCCGCGTCGTAGACTAGGCACGATTCGGCACAACAGCACGACCCCGTAAGGGCTAACCCATAAGCGAGTCGGCGAAGAGCAGAAGCTGCTTCATCGGCGTTAAGCGAGGAAACAATGGCAATCCGCAATCTCTCCAATCTACGCGCCCCCAAGCGGGCGAACGAAAACAAGAAGCGTGTCGGCCGCGGTATGGGTTCGGGCATGGGTAAGACCTCCACCCGCGGACACAAGGGTCAGGGCTCCCGCTCGGGTTCGTCGCTGATGCGTGGTTTTGAAGGCGGCCAGATGCCCCTTCACCGCCGTCTGCCCAAGCGCGGCTTCACCAACATCTTCCGCGTTGAGTACCAGGTGCTTGGCCTCGACCGCGTCGCCGAGATCGTTGCCGCTGAGAGCGTCACCGAGTTCACCCTCGACAAGATCATCGAGCTTGGCCTTCTCCGCAAGAAGGGCGCCCTGATCAAAGTGTTGAATAACGGAGAGATCAAGACTGCCGTAACGGTTCACGCGCACAAGTTCTCGAAGACCGCCCAGGAGGCGATCGAAAAGGCCGGCGGCAAGGCCATCCTGATCGGCTAGGCAGCATTTAGAATGATTGGCAGGCGAGGGCAACCGCCCTCGCATCGCCGTTTCACCAGAACGTCAGTCTCACCCCCGAGGTTTCAGCTCCCGATGTTCGAGAAAATCGCAAACATCTTCAAAATTCCCGACCTCCGCAAGCGCGTGTTGTTCACGCTTGGCATGTTGGCCGTATACCGCCTCGGCTCGCACATCCCCACCCCCGGCATCAACGCCGACATGCTCGCCCAGTTCTTCAATCAGAACTCCGGCTCTGCTCTCGGCCTGGTTGACCTCTTCTCCGGTGGAAACCTCCGCAAGCTCACCGTCTTCGCGCTCGGCATCATGCCGTACATTACGGCGTCGATCATATTTCAACTTCTCACAGTCATCTATGAGCCGCTGGCGAAGCTGCAGAAGGAAGGCGAACTGGGCCGCCGCAAGATCACCCAGTGGACGCGTTACGTTACGGTTCTGCTTGGCATCGTGCAGTCGTTTGCCATCGCGCTGACGCTGACGAACACCAGCACCGGGCAGACGATGGTCACCATCTCCCGCGCCGCTTTCATCCCGCTTTGCGTCATTACTCTCACTGCCGGCACTGCGTTCATCATGTGGCTGGGCGAGCAGATCACCGAGCGCGGTATCGGTAACGGGATGAGCCTGCTCATCTTCGCTGGTATCGTCGTCGGCCTGCCCAAGGGTATTGAGAATCTCTATGAGAAGGTACGCGACAACGCATGGGGAGCACTGACTCCCATCGCTGTCGCTTTCCTGATCGTAGGCATGATTGCCGTCGTCGCCTTCATCGTCTTCGTAGAGCGCTCGGAGCGTCGCATTCCGGTCCAGTACGCCAAGCGCATCGTTGGCCGCAAGATGATGGGTGGCCAGTCGACGCACCTACCACTCAAGGTCAACTCCGGCGGCGTGATGCCGGTCATCTTCGCCAGCTCCATCCTGTCGGCTCCTCTGCTCTTCTCCGGCGCTCACATCTTCGGCTATTCGCTGCAGGACTCCTCCTTCTTTGGTCCGATCCTGCGTGCTCTGGCTCCCGGTGAGCCCTGGTACGAACTCCTGCAGATGGTCGCGATCATCTTCTTCGCCTACTTCTACATCTCGATCGTCTTCCGCCCGGACGATATTGCCGACAACATGCGCAAGTACGGAGGCTTTATCCCCGGCATCCGTCCTGGCAAGCGCACGGCTGACTTCATCAATGATGTGCTGACACGCATCACCCTTGTCGGCGCGCTCTATCTCATCATCATCACCATCATTCCGCAGCTGCTCATCAGCGGAATCCACTTCAACCATCTCTGGCTCATCGGCTCGGTCTTCGATCGGCTGCCGACCTGGATGACCAACGGCCTCGGCGTCAACTTTTACTTTGGCGGCACCAGCCTGCTGATCGTCGTCGGCGTAGCCATGGACACGGTCCAGCAGATCGAATCGCAGCTCATCATGCGCCATTACGACGGCTTCACTCCCAAGAGTGGCCGCATCCGTGGCCGCAAGAGCTGGTAGGAACTGATCCCGTTGACGACAAGCACTATGACTGAACCCGTGACGGCCCAGGCAGCTAACTTCCTGCCCGGGCCGGTGCTCCTTTTAGGCGCTCCCGGCGTTGGCAAAGGCACGCAGGCGAAGGCGCTTATGGCCGCCTATGGCATCCCGCAAATATCCACCGGCGACATCCTCCGCTCGAACATCTCCAACGGTACGCCACTCGGCAAAGCGGCGAAGACTCTGGTCGACCAGGGAACTCTCGTCTCCGACGACCTCGTCAACGAGATGGTCGCCGACCGCCTCAAGCAGCCTGACACCGCACGGGGCTTCATCCTCGACGGCTTTCCCCGCACTCTCAACCAGGCCACCTGGCTCGATGCCCAGCTCTCCGACGATCCCAACACCCTTCCTGTTGTCGCCATCAGCATCTCAGTTGACTACGAGCAGCTCCTACACCGCATCACTGGCCGCCGCATCTCACCCGCTGGCCGCATCTACAACATCTACTCGAACCCGCCCAGGACTCCCGGCATCTGTGACGTAGATGGTTCCACCCTCGTCCAGCGCCCAGACGACTCTGAGGCCGTCTTCACCGAACGCATGAAGACCTTCCAAGCTCAAACGGCCCCGGTCATCGAGCACTATCGCAACCAGAGCCGTTTCGAAGAGATCAACGGCGACCAATCCGTCGAACAGGTTACCGCCGACATCGAAGCAGCCCTGATTCGCCTTCGCCAGTATCCGAACTCCTAAGTCCACACTATGGCCATCATGATCAAAACGGCGCAGGAGATCGAGAAGATGCGGATCTCCGGCAAGGCTCTCCGTCAGGTTCATAACGCAATTGCGCCCCATGTTGTCCCCGGCGCGTCGACGATGGACCTAGAAGAGATTGCTGTCAAAAAGATCGCTGAGCTGGGTGCTATTGCGGCCTTCAAGGGATACCACGGCTTCCCCGCGGCTCTGTGCACCTCGGTCAACAATGAAGTTGTCCACGGCATGCCAAACGCGAAGCGCATCCTCGCTGAAGGCGATATTCTCTCCATCGACTGCGGGGTCATTATCGACGGCTTTTACTCGGACGCCGCCGTGACCTACCCAATCGGCAAGGTGAGTGCTGGGACGACAAAGCTTCTCGAAGTGACCAAGGCCTCGCTCGAGAAGGCGATCGAGCAATGTCAGATTGGCGGGCGTTTGGGCGACATCTCCGCCGCTGTTCAGGAACTCTGTGAGGCGGAAGGGTTTGGGGTTGTCCGCGAGTTTGTGGGTCATGGGATTGGCCGCGCGATGCACGAAGACCCCCAGGTTCCGAACTTTGGGGCTGCCGGCAAGGGACCAAGGCTGAAGGCGGGCATGGTGCTCGCCATCGAGCCTATGATCAACGCCGGCGGCCCAGAAGTGCGGGTTTTGAAGGATGGCTGGACGGCGGTGACGGTTGACGGCAGCTACAGCGCCCACTTTGAACACACCGTCGCCCTCACGAAAGATGGCCCCTTGGTGCTTACCCGCTAGGAAAATCGACCCATTTTGGGTTACTATAAGAGATGCGGTGCGCGCAAGTGTGTCGCATGGTAACTCTGGTTGAGGAAAACTCTCAACTTATACAAGAAGTTGTGGAAACGAAAGGGGTTCGCCCATGACCTTCCAAAGGAGATCGTTTGTCGAAGGAAGATGCAATTGAAGTGATGGCGGTGGTTGTCGAGACCCTGCCGAATGCGATGTTCAAGGTCGAGCTTGAGAACAAGCACCAGGCCCTTGCACACGTCTCCGGACGTATGCGCAAAAACTTCATTCGTATCCTCCCCGGCGATCGCGTCGCGATTGAGCTCAGCCCATACGATCTCAACCGCGGCCGCATTGTCTATCGCTACAAGTAGACAACGGCTACGGGAGCCCATCCCGTCTCCATCATGGGTTGCTCAAGCGCATTTGCACTTGGGATAGTTCAGGGTCTTGACCCTGGCGTTCATACTGCACGTCAAAAAGGAGATTTGTTTCCTTGAAACGCGTAATTTTGGTTTTCCGGTTTTATGTTGCAGCAAAAGAAGGGAATCACAATGAAGGTTCGTGCCTCAGTAAAGAAGATGTGTGATAAGTGCAAGGTTATCCACCGTCGCGGTGTTGTGCGTGTTATCTGCGAGAACGCAAAGCACAAGCAGCGTCAGGGGTAAATCGCTTTTCCAGCACCACCGGCCCCGCCGGGCTAGTTAGCCGAAGTCAAGGCTTGCGTTGAACCCGACGGACCTGCCGTAAACAAGAAACCCGCTCTCGTGGCAAAGCCCGCGCAGCTCAACCGAAAAGGAACCCCATGGCACGTATTGCTGGAGTCGATGTCCCTAATAACAAACAGGCGCGCATCGGTCTCACCTACATCTTCGGAATCGGCGACTCTCGCGCCGCCAAGATCCTCGTGAAGGCGGACGTCGATCCGGTCGCGAAGGTCGGCACGCTCGATGAGGACGCGCTGAACCGCATCCGTCAGGTTATTGAAGCCGAGGGCCAGATCGAAGGCGATCTCCGCAAGGACATCTCGCTGAACATCAAGCGCCTCATCGAAATTCAGTCCTACCGTGGCCTCCGCCATCGCCGCAGCCTTCCTGTCCGTGGCCAGCGCACTCACACCAACGCTCGCACCCGCAAAGGCCCACGCAAGGGAACCGTTGCCGGTAAGAAGAAAGCGACGAAATAAGACATGGCGAAGACACAGAATACGAAGGGCGCAGCAAAGCCCGGCAAGAATAAGAAGTTCAAGAAGCGCGAGCGCAAGAATGTTCCATTTGGCCTCGTCTTTATTCAGGCGTCGTTCAATAACACGATCGTCACCATCACCGACCAGGTTGGCAACACGCTGAGCTGGAAGTCGTCCGGTTCGCTTGGCTTCCGTGGCTCCCGTAAGGGAACTCCGTTCGCCGCACAGCAGGCCGCCGTTGGTGCAGCCAACGCAGCTCGCGACCACGGTGTCCGCTCGGTCGATGTGCGCGTCTCGGGTCCCGGCTCCGGCCGTGAGTCCGCGATCCGCGCTCTCGCCACCACTGGCATCGAGGTGCGCAGCATCCGCGACGTTACGCCGATGCCGCACAACGGCTGCCGTCCGCCGAAGCGTCGCCGCGTTTGATCTGTGGCACTTTTGATGAAGGCCGAATGCGAGCGCTGTAATACGGCTCTCAATGCATGCGGAGTAGCCTTCATCTGCAGTTATGAGTGCAGCTTCTGTACAACATGCACTCAAGCAATGAATGCAACCTGTCCTAACTGCGGCGGTGAGCTTGTTCTCAGGCCCCGCCGCAGGCAAGACATTACGACAACTGGATCGTGAAGAAGCGCTGCCCGCGCGTAAAGCGATCGTCACCCGAAGTCAGGAGTTATAAAAATGGCACGTTACACCGGACCCGTCTGCCGCCTCTGCCGCCGCGACGGCACCAAGCTCTTCCTCAAGGGAACCAAGTGCTTCTCTGAAAAGTGCCCCGTCGAGAAGCGCAACTTCCCCCCAGGCCAACACGGGCAGTCCCGCAAGGTTAAGAAGGTCGTCGGCTACGGTCTGCAGCTCCGCGAGAAGCAGAAGGCCAAGCGCATCTACTTCACCCTCGAGACCCAGTTCCGCGCCTACTACCAGAAGGCTTCCAACAAGACGGGCGTCACCGGCGAACTCCTGCTCCAGCAGCTCGAGACCCGTCTGGACAACGTGGCTTACCGCCTCGGCTTCGCAATGAGCCGCCGCCAGGCCCGTCAGGTCGTCCGTCACGGCCACCTCCAGGTCAACGGCCGCAAGGTCAACATCCCGTCTTTCCAGGTGAAGGTTGGCGATGAGATCGCGATCCGCGAGGGTTCGAAGGCTCTGGTTATGCTCGAAGAGGCGAAGAACTTTGCCGCCGGTCAAAATCAAGTTCAGTGGCTCGACATTAATCGCGACAATCTCTCCGGCAAAGTCATCGCCCTGCCGAAGCGTGAGGACGTCAACCTGCCGGTCAACGAGCAGCTGATCGTCGAACTCTACAGCAAGTAACTGCTGTAGTTACAGATAAGATTCGTCATCTTGCAGCGCGACGGGGAACATTCATTTGTTCCTTGTCGCGCTACAAATGCGAAAGCAATACAAAACCTAACCCGTAATAGCAACACCCCGTCAGTCCGCAGAATGCATCGCGGCTAGGCCGGAAAAGGAGAAACACATGCTTTGGAGAGGTTTTCAAAAGCCCAAGCGCCTCGCAGTCGACACCGAAACACTCACCGAAAAGTACGGCAAGTTCTCCGCGCAGCCTTTTGAGCGCGGCTTCGGTACCACTATCGGCAACGCCCTTCGCCGGACGTTACTTTCCTCTATCGAGGGCGCCGCAGTAACCGCCGTTCGCATTGAAGGTGTCCTGCACGAGTTCCAGTCCATCACTGGTGTTGTAGAAGATGCGACCGACATCATCCTGAACCTCAAGCAGATTCCGTTCAAGCTTGCCGGCGAAGGCCCCAAGGCTCTCTACCTCCGCGCCGACCAGGCCGGCGTCATCACCTCCGGCATGATCGAAGCTGATGGTGACGTCGAGATCCTCGACAAAAACGTCTACATCTGCACCGTCTCCGAAGGCGGCAAGATCGACATGGAGATGCGCCTCAAGCGCGGCCGTGGCTACATCTCTGCCGACAAAAACTTCGACGGCGACCTTGGCCTCGGCTTCATTCCGGTCGACTCCGTTCACTCGCCCGTTCGCAAGGTCAACTACCTCGTCGAGGCAGCACGTCTCGGTCAGATCACAGACTACGACAAGCTCACGATCGAGATCTGGACGAACGGGACTGTACTTCCTGCAGACGCTCTCGGCCTCTCCGCCAAGCTGCTGAAGGACCACATGACCATTTTCATCAACTTTGAAGAGGAGATGGAAGCCGGTCACGACGGCAGCCACGACGGCCCGGCCCTGCGCAACGAGAACCTCAACCGCTCGGTCGAAGAGCTCGAGCTCTCCGTCCGCAGCTACAACTGCCTCAAGAACGCCAACATCGCCACCATCGGCGAACTCATCCAGAAGACCGAAGCCGAGATGCTAAAGACTAAGAACTTCGGCCGTAAGTCCCTGAATGAGATCAAAGAGATTCTCGCGCAGATGGGCCTATCCCTCGGCATGAAGATCGACGAGAACGGTAACCCGCAGCCCGGACCCACCTCCGTTCTGCCCGCAGCCACCCTCGCCGCCAGCTTCGGCAACTTTGATGACGACGATGATGAAGATGAAGATGAAGACGAAGACCTTGACCTCGTCGGCAGTGAGCCAGAGAACTTCTAACCAGGCTTGCGGCGGTGGAGTCCAATCTGCCGCCGCAGTCTTACCTGAAAGCGCAATGCAAGCCGCGTTGCAACAAGCCTCCTGAATCACTTGAGGCCGCTTCACCCGCGCCAGCCTCCACCGAGCGCACATTCTAAGCACCACCGACTCACGGCCAGAGCCGAGTCGAAGGAGATCACCGATGCGTCACCGTAATGCAGGATACAAACTAGGCCGCAACACCAGCCATCGCCGCGCCATGCTGCGCAACCTCGTCACCTCTGTCATCCTGATGGACCGCGTCGAGACCACCATCACCAAGTGCAAGGCGACTCGTCCTCTCATCGAGAAGATGATCACCCTCGGCAAGCGCGGCACCGTTCATGCCCGCCGTCAGGCTGCTGCTTACCTGATGACGCCTGAGTCGGTCGACCGCCTCTTCGCCACCGTGGCCCCGCGTTACGCTGCACGCCAGGGCGGCTATCTCCGCATCACTCGCCTCGGAGCCCGTAAAGGTGACGCCGCCGAGATGGCCTACATCGAACTTCTCGGTGCAGAGCATGAGCTCAACGAGAAGGCTCAGAAGCGCGCCGAAGCTCGCACCAAGAAGCGCGAGGAACTCGCCAAGCAGATGGAAGAGCGCGGCGAAGGCGAAGCCGGCGATCCGAACGCCGAAGCGTAAACTTCAGACAGATAGCAACATAAAGAGGCGCACCTTATGGATGCGCCTCTTTTGTGTTTGTAAGAACGCAATAATCTAGCCGCTGTGCACCACGACGCGATTCTTTCCCGCACGCTTGGCTGCATATAACGCTTCATCCGCCAGTTCTACCAGTTGAAATCCATTCTCAAGCGACTCGTTCATCGAAGCCATTCCTACGCTGATGGTCAACGGCTGATTCTCCCAGTCCTCCGTCGCGACCCGCTGCATAACCCGTCGCGCGAGACCCATGGCGCTCTCTTCGCCGCTCTCTGGTAGCAGGACCACAAACTCCTCCCCTCCGTACCGCGCAGGCAGATCGGGCAACCGTACTGTCGTTCGCAGAATCATGCCCAGTCGTCGCAACACCTCGTCACCGGCCGCGTGACCCCAGCGGTCGTTGATCGTTTTGAAGTCGTCAACGTCGATCAGAAGTACGGAAAGCTCCCGCTTCCTCCGTCGCGCCAGCGAGAACTCCATCACCAGCCGCTCCTCGAAAGATCTGCGATTGCGCAATCCCGTAAGTTCGTCGGTGACAGCGAGCTTGCGCAGCTGGTCGTTGGCATCTTCGAGTTCGCGATGATAGCGTTCCAGCTCAGCCTGATGCGCTACCTCCTCTGACACATCGACGGCCACCCCGGCCAGCAGTACGTTCCCCGCAGAGTCATGGCAGGGAAACTTGAACGACCGCAGCGAACTGACCGATCCGTCAGAGTTTCGAATGTGCTCCTCGGTTTCGACCATCTTTCCGCCTGCCATCACTTCGAGATCATGAGTTCGTACGGATTTGGTCAGCTTTCTCGACCATAGCTGCTCGTCGGTTCGTCCGAGCCACGCATACTCGCTTACCCCAAACCGCTGCGCGAAGCTGCGATTGTAGAAGAGTAGTCGCCCGGCAGCATCTTTGATATAGCTCAGAAACGGACTGGCATTCATGAACGCGCGAAAGAGCTCCTCGCTTGCCCGGAGCCCTGCGCTCGCTCTTTCTTTTTCCGCCAGTGCCTGTTCTAGTGCCCGGCGCTGAACGATCGCTTGCAGTCGAAGACTTATCTGTCGTCCGAAGATCTCGATAGCCTCGGACTGATCCTCGCTAAGGATGCGAGGTGACATATCGACCACGCAGAAGGTCCCGATCGGCTCGCCATCGGAGTCATGCAAACCCACCCCGGCAAAGAAGCGGATCGCCGGATCAAGAGTAACTAGGGGATTACTGGAAAAACGGCTATCCAGCAGGGCATCCTTCACCATGAAGAGCCCAGTCTGCCGTACCGCGTGGGCACAAAAAGCCACCTCCCGCGGAGTCTCGCCCATCTTAAGTATTTCAGACGCACGATACCATTGGTGCCGCTCATCGAGCAGCGTCACCAGGCCAAGTGGAGTTCCGCAAAGACAGGCAGCAAGCCTAACCAGTTCATCACATTCAAGCTCTGGCTGGGAGTCCAACAAATCACGTGTCCAGATCGCCCTTAAGGTAGCGGCTTCAGCTTCTGTTCGACGCACGCTCATCAATCACCGTAAAATCAAGATAAGAATAGCTGCCGTCACCAGCATAAGCCAGAGACAATTTCAAGTGCTTACGAAAGTAACCTCGTGCTTTATTCCTATTGTGGGAATACCTGCAACAAATTAGCCCAATTAAAAGCAGATCCACACAAATTTCAATGGTTTTCGGCCTCTGCCTTGCTCATCCTTTCCCCCTGCTCTAATCTAGAGACAATCATGTATGAAGACTTCAAAGTAACCGACCGCTGGACCGGAGAAGACCTTCACTGCGTATGGAAGGGCACCATAGTGGCCATCGCGACGCGTCATGCCGATGCCACCGACATCCGCTTTGCCGTCAATGGCAGGCCAGTCTGGATCGCCATGCCGAACCTGGCATGGGTCGAGCAGAAGCGACGCACGGGGCATGTCATTACGGATTATCTTGCCGCGCAGACCGCCGGCCGATATCTTCAGCACGCTGTCAAGTCCGGCTACGACAATGGGCGCGAGATGTACACCATGACGGTCGATGAGGTCCTCGAACACGCTAGCGCTGTTGTCAAAGAGGCTGGCCGTACCGACAATCTTCCCAGCCTTCCCGTCATCAACGACAATCTTCGGGCCGAAGACGAGTTGGGCATCCACCTTCCAGGCGAACCAGCATAACCTCACGGGAGGTTGGTTTATGTTCTCGCGACGCCGATTCCTTGTCTTGTTTCCTGCCTTCGCAGCCACTGCGCGCGCCTTTGCCGCATGGCCCACTCGAAAGAAGAAAGTGGCCTTGCCGCCGCCGATTCATGTCTTCTTCGGAACCGACACGAACAAGGGAGTCAGCAAAGGTATCTACCGGTCGACCTTTGATCCTGCTCTTGGTCAACTGACTCCGCCTACGCTGATTGCCGCCACGGTCCGGCCCTCTTATCTTGCGGTCACTCCACCTGGAGCCGGACGCCGCTCGCTTTATGCGGTCAACGCCATCAACGATCCTGGAGCCACCGTTACAAGTTTCATGCTGGATTCGGGGAGTGGCAATCTTCAGCAGACCGGGGAGGTTCCCTCTGGTGGTGCCGGGCCGGCTTATATTTCGGTAGACTCTACCGGTCACGCCGCCTTCGTGGCCAACTACTTCGGCGGTTCTGTCGCCTCCTATCGCGTCCAATCAGATGGAACGCTCAGCCATCCGGTCGAATGCCTCGACTTCAAGGATCATCAGAAGTTCGGAGCACTCGGTCCTAACTCTGCTCGTCAGGACAACTCGCACCCGCATTGCGTTACCATCTCGCCCGATGACCGCTTCCTGCTGGTCTGCGATCTCGGTACCGACCATATCTCAGTCTTTTACATTCATCCTGAGACAGGCCAACTCTCCGACCCACATCTATTCACCAACGAGCGTCCAGGTTCAGGACCGCGCCACGTCGTCTTCCATCCCAACGGCCGCTGGGTCTATGTCATCAATGAGATCGACTCCAGCATTGATCGTTGTCTGTGGACGGCTACCCGATTCAGCAATGCGCCGCAGGGCCTGTTGGTTAATTCCACCTTCTCAATCAAGACGATCGCGGCGGACTTTCCCGCTGAGAAGAATACCGCTGCGGAGCTCACTATCTCTCCTGACGGAAACTTTCTCTACGCCAGCAATCGTGGGGAAGACTCTCTGGTCGTCTTCTCCATTGCAAGAAACGGCGACCTTGCGGTGCTTCAGCGGATCTCCTGCGGTGGTAAAACGCCTCGCCACTTCACACTGGACACGACGGCGCAATGGCTGCTCTGCGCGAATCAGGACTCCGCGAATGTCACGGTCTTTCGCCGCGATGCCGCTACGGGAAAGCTCGCTGGCCCTGCGCAGACCGTCGCTTTGGATTCGCCGCTGTTTACCCTCATCGCCTAAGCCGCGAAGACAAGCGGCCGACTAACCCTTAGGCAACGTTGCCATGTCGATGACGAAGCGATACTTCACATCAGCCTTCAAGACCCGCTCATAGGCTTCGTTCAGCCTGTCGACTGAGGTCAGCTCAATGTCGGAGACGATGTTGTGCTCTGCACAGTAGTCCAGCATCTCCTGCGTCTGGTTCATCCCGCCGATCCCCGATCCTGCCAGCGAGCGCCGATTGGCCACCACGGAAAATGGAGCTACCGACAACGGGGTTTCAGGAAGACCCACAAGGCACAGGGTTCCATTCAATCGCAGCAGATTCAGGTACTGGTTTATATCGTGGGGCGCCGAAACGCAGTCGAGAATAAAGTCAAAGCTTCCGGTATGTTTGGCTAGAGCTGCGGCGTCTTTGGTGACAACCACCTCATCGGCACCCAGCTTCTTCGCGTCATCAATCTTGTTTTCGGAAGTGGTGAACTGCACCACATGCGCGCCGAAAGAATGGGCAAACTTCAAACCCATGTGACCCAGGCCGCCAAGTCCAACAACGCCCACTTTACTGTTCTTCCCAACCTTCCAGTGGCGTAGCGGGGAGTAGGTTGTAATCCCTGCGCACAGCAACGGCGCTACTGCGGCGAGGTTCAGCTTCGGTGAGATCGTGTGGACGTAGTTCTCGTTCACAACGATATTGTTGGCGTAGCCACCGTAGGTGACTTCGCCCGCGTAGTCGCGCTTGTTGTAGGTCTCGACTGCACCCTTCAGGCAGTACTGCTGTTCGTCGGCCTTGCAGTTTTCGCACACTCGGCAGGAGTCGACGATCACTCCAACGGCGGCAAGATCCCCCACCTTGAACTTCTTTACCGCACCACCGACCGCGGTCACATGCCCGACGATCTCATGCCCTGGCACCATCGGATAGATTGAACCACCCCACTCGTCACGAACCTGGTGGATATCCGAGTGGCACACACCGGAGTAAGCGATCTCAACGACGACATCGTTCGCGCCTGGCTCACGTCGCTCAAAGCTGAAAGGAACCAGAGGCGACTTCTTATCGTGCACCGCATATCCATGTGACTTCATCTTTTCCCCTTTGTCGTTGCAGTATGACGGCCAGCAATTAAGAGACGTTGCTTTGGCTCGATTCAGTTATTCGTCATAGTGGAGCAGGCTCAATACGTCGTACTCCTGAAACTTTTCGCGGCCCTTCAGAAAATCAAGTTCAATCGCAAACCCAAGCCCCGCAATCTCGCCGCCGAGTTGCCGCACCAGTTGCACTGTCGCCTGCATGGTCCCCCCGGTCGCGAGCAGATCATCCACGATGACTACGCGCTCGCCCGGCTGGATGGCATCGAGATGAATCTCCAGAGCATCGGTCCCGTACTCGAGATCGTAATTCACTCGAGCAGTAGGTGCGGGCAGCTTCCTTGGCTTGCGCACCGGCACAAATCCCGCGTTCAAGCGATACGCCAGCGCTGGTCCGAAGATGAAGCCGCGAGCTTCGATGCCCAGCACCAGGTCGATCTCTTTCCCAATGTAGTACTGTGCGAAGGCGTCGATCAGCGTGGCGAACCCCGCCTTATCTTTCAAGACCGTCGTAATGTCGTAGAACAGAATCCCAGGTTTGGGAAAGTCCGGCACGGTGCGGATCAGAGTCTTCAGGGGTTCACAATTAATCGGTAGTGTCATCAGTTCTTACCAGGCTCCTTCAATCTCAAATGGTCCGAGCTGCGCGCCTTCGCTCTCGACCAGTTCCTGTTCCTCTACAGCGTCGACGCGGCTGCCGCGCGAACCCTTCCGCAGCGCATCCTTCAACTCGGCAAGCTCTTCTGGTTTCCCCGCCGCAACGATCTCGACGTGGCCCTGGTCGGTGTTGCGGACCCATCCGCGCAGGCCAATCTCGGCCGCCTCCTGGTGTACGAACCAGCGGAATCCGACGCCCTGCACGCGACCTTTTACGAGGTAATGGCACACCATGCAGCCTCCAGTTTCGCAGAGCAGCTACCCCCATGCAAGGCGCAGCAGACGAAAGTAAAGGCGGAGCTGGTGACTCCGCCATCTCCAGGAATGAAGTTATTACGCCCGGCTCATATAGGCGCCTTCTGCGGTGTCCACGCGAATCTTTTCGCCTTCATTAATGAAAGCGGGCACCTGCACGACGAGCCCTGTTTCGAGCTTTGCTGGCTTGGAGACCGACGACGCTGTCGCCGACTTGATTCCCGGCTCGGTTTCCATCACGGTCATCTCGACGACTCCCGGAAGCTCGATGCCGACTGCCTTGCCATCATGAAAGCTGACACTGATCGAGAGATTCGGCAGCAGATAATCTACGGCATCGCCCAGGGTCTCGCGCTTCAACATGGTCTGCTCAAACTTGTCATCCATAAAGTAGTACTCATCGCCGTCGTTGTACAGAAACTCCATCTTCACCTCGTCCACGTAGACGCGTTCAATCGGGTCAGGCGAGCGAAAGCGTTCCGTGAACATCGCGCCAGTGCGCACATTGCGAAGCTTTGCCTGGATGAACGCGCGGAGGTTGCCGGGGGTGCGATGTTCTACCGAGAACACCAGGTGAAGATCGTCCCTGTACTTGATAATCATGCCCGGGCGCATCTGCGTTGCGGGAATCGACATAAAAGAAAACCCCTGATCTGTGCTGAATTCAGCTGTACTGAGAATTTTTGTGGAGGCATCGGCATCTCTGCCGTCAGCCCCACAACCCTATAATTGTAGCTCAGAGAGCATGTTTCCTGCTTCGTTGCGCCTATTGACGCGGGCTTCTGATCAGTCGCCAAAGATCTTGCGAAAGAACCGGCCCAGAGTGTGCGCGAAACCGTGACGAGGAGACGTTGGCGGTGGTGAATTGGGCGGGGGTGGAGTCTGCGCGGACGCCTTCGTAGTTGCTTCGCCGGTCTTTCCCTTTGGATCCGGCGAAGCAGCCGATGTCAGGCTATCCGCTCCCTCACCAGAGCTGAGGGTCGCGGCAACCTGCTCATGCAGATCTCCTGTAGGAGCCTGCGGCACCGCGACTGGAGCCAATCCGGCGCTCACGGCGGCAGGGAAGGGATGCTGTTCCGCTGTAGTCTTTGAAGCGTCACCTGGGTTCAAAAGTGCGTCGGCAACCGTCATCGCAGGTGCCGGAGCAGGCTCTGGAGGGCAGCCACACGACGAACTCTCGTGGTCAACCACCTCTTTCAAGCTGCCATGTTCGAAGAGTACATGCTGCCCGGGGTTCAGTACGTAACTTGTCTCACCAAACTGGTCTGCGATGTTTAGTACGGGCGCTTGCGTCCCACGATTTTCAACGCACGTATCGCCGTTCCTCGTCACGCGTAGCTGCAGGTCGAGCGGCCCGTCTCCCCGCATCGTAAAACGCAGGTCCGGCGTTAACACCATATCGTGCGTCGTCGCGGCCATCTGCACCTCAATCGCCCCACGATCCAGCGCAAGCATCAACGGCTGCTGGCCAGTCGCTCCTTGACCCGCCATTCCCTGACCAGCGGTCACATGCAGCCCACTGGTCGCGCACACCCGCACTGTGCCGCCTCGCTTCAACTCAATCTCAGCCGTGTGATCTCTCGCCGTGACGGTTGTATTCCCCACCAGAATCGCCTGACCGTTGCTGACCTCAAGTGCCCCCGCAACGTTGGCGTTCTGAATCCCAACCACCCCGATCGGCTGTTGCGCTCGCGCCACTCCACACCCCATCGCGAACACAACCATCAGCCGACACACCATCGCACCCACCCTACATCTTCAGAAAATTTTGAATGATCTGCTTCCCATGCACCGTCAGCACGCTCTCCGGATGAAACTGCACGCCTTCAATCGGCAACTCGCGATGCCGAAGCGCCATGATCGTGCTCACGCCCGTCTCCCCATCAGCCGTCCGCGCCGACACCTCCAGCTCCTCCGGCAGCCCCTCCTCCGACACAATCAGCGAGTGGTACCGCGTACACGTCATCGCCGACGGTATCCCCGCAAAGATCGTCTTCCCATCATGCTCCACTTCGCTCGTCTTGCCGTGCATCAGCTTCGGCGCGCGAATCACATTGCCCCCAAACGCCGCCCCAATCGCCTGATGCCCCAAGCACACCCCAAGAATCGGCACCCTCCGCCCACCCACCTCCCCGAGCGCGGCAAAGCGCTTGATCAGTTCCATCGAGATCCCCGCATCCTGCGGCGTACAAGGCCCCGGCGAGATCAAAATCCTCTCCGGCCGCAGCGCCTCAACCTCCTCCGGCGTCAGCTCATCGTTGCGCCGAATCATCATCTCGGCCCCAAGCTCACCCATATACTGCACCAGGTTGTAAGTAAACGAATCGTAGTTATCCAGAACAAAGACCATAGCAATCCTTAAATTCTACGCTCCAGACAGTGCGCTATTGTCGATGCTTAGTAGGAACTTGCCGATAACCCGACTTTCCGGGAGCCTCGGTCGTCCGGCAAAATCGAATCTATGACATCTAGTGAAGTTCAATCATTGGTACGCGAGGAAGCCAAGGTCCTTTCAGTCACAAATGCCCACAAAATCACGCTGGAGCAAGCTGTCATGCGACCCAAGAGAATCTTATTAATCTCCAGAACAGTTTCCGACGGGAGCCTAAAGGATGTGGTCCTGGATGCTTGGCTTGTCGGGCAGAGGACAGCGCAGACGGATACAAGATTGTCATGCGGGATGATGCAAAGCAGTTCGGTCTCGCCTCGGTGGGCTTTGCAGCGGATAAACATCTAGTTTTAGCCGGTTGGTATGGCAGTCTGCTGTCAGCTTTCGTGGCTATGTAGAGGCATCCTTAAAACGGGGTTGTCGGCAGCTTCATCGGCGAGATTGCCGACGACGCGACTTTGCGGGAGCCTAGCGTATCAGATGACCAGTTCTGCTCCATCGGGTCTTATTCAATATGTGCAAAGCGGTCGTGAAAAATGAGCTGGCACGAGCGCCCAAGCTGGCCCCTTGTGCGTCCATCTGGGCTGCAGTCGCTTCGAAAGACCAATAGTTGAAGAGTGGTCGCCCGAGGATATTGCCTCGTGGAACGAAGCCCCAGAAGCGCCCATCTGCGCTATGCTCGCGGTTATCGCCCATGGCAAAGAAATTCCCCGGTGGCACTACCAGATCACCGCCTTGTACATGCGAAGGTAATGCCTGGGACCAGACTTCAAAGGAGCCAGGTGGCGTGCCCCGTGTTGGAAAATCATCACGCGCAGGACTGTATTCGTCATCTGGATCGGCCGAAAATTTCGGCATTGCCGCGTAAGACTCGTTTTGAGCGACTCCGTTAAGGTAAACGACCCCATGTATAAGGTGAATGCGGTCACCAGGAACCCCAATGAGGCGTTTTACCAAGATGAGGTCAGGCGTCTCAGGATTCGGCTTGTAAAAGACGATCACGTCACCGCGCTGCGGCTCGCGATAGTGGACAAAGGGAGCCCACCCGATAGGCGGCGCGAAGGTGATTCGATCTACGAGAACGTGATCGCCGATCAGAAGCGTTTTCTCCATCGAGCCGGAAGGGATCACGAAGTTCTGGAAGACGAAGTTCATAACAAAGAGCCCCGCAACCAGAACTACACAGATAGAGGACAGCGCCTCCAATGGTGTCTCAGCTCTCTCTCTTGTGCCTGCGCTTGTATGTAGTGAGCTAGTCAGTGCTTCCTCAGTCTGCAGAGAGCCGTCCCTATTTTGTTCGCTCACGAGTTCCTCGTTCCGAAAACCAGTTTCTCATAGCCACCCAACAAACGGGGTTATCGGCAACCTTGACAATCGACTCTAGTAGTGAACGACGCGACTCAACCACATACCCCTAAACACCTCTTGCCCGCTCAATCGCCCTTACCACCGCCCGCGCCTTATTCCCACACTCTTCAAACTCCTTCTCCGGCACCGAATCCGCCACAATCCCCGCCCCCGCCTGAAAGTGTCCCTGCTCTCCATTCATATACAGCGTTCGAATCGCAATGCAAGAATCCAGATTCCCGCTGAAGTCCGCATACAGCACACTCCCCCCATAAACCCCACGCCGAGCCGGCTCCAACTCCTCAATAATCTCCATCGCCCGAATCTTCGGCGCACCGCTCAGCGTCCCGGCAGGGAAGCACGCACGAAACGCATCCAGCGCCCCCAACCCCGCCTTTAGCCTACCCTCCAGCGAACTCACCATATGCATCACGTGGCTGTACCGCTCCACAAACATCAGATCCTTCACCTTCACCGACCCAAACTCACTCACTCGCCCCACATCGTTCCGCCCCAGGTCGACCAGCATAATGTGCTCGGCCACCTCCTTCTCATCTGCGCGAAGATCCGCCTCCATCGCCCGATCCTTCACCTCATCCACACCCCGCGGCCGCGTCCCGGCAATCGGCCGATACTCCACCTCGCGCCCATGCACCCTCACCAGCAGCTCCGGCGAAGACCCTACAATATGCGCCACAGAAGATTGTGGCGGCACAGAACCGGATGCCCCACGTCTCGCTTTTGCAGACGTGGGTTTCAACCCAGCCCCAGCGGCGTCATCCAACCCAAACCGCAAAAAATACATATACGGCGAAGGATTCACAATCCGCAGCGCCCGATAAATCTCAAACGCATCCACCCCCGGCACACAATCAAATCGCTGCGACAGCACACACTGAAACACATCCCCCGAAGCGATGTATTCCTTTACCTTCTCCACCGCTTTTAGAAACTTCAGCCGAGGAGTCCGCGAAGTAATCTTCAACTTCCCCTCAGGCTTCTTCTTCCGAAGCACCGGCAGTGCCTCCGCCAGTCGCCTCTCCATCTTGTTCAGCCTTCGAACCGCCCGTTCATACGCACCCTCGCGGGCCTCATGCGTCAGGTCCGCCGTCACCATCAGGTGAATCTCCTTCTTCACATGGTCGAAGGCCAGCACCTGATCAAAGAACATCAGGCAGGCATCCGGCACCCCCAACTCATCCTTCGCCAGCGAGGGCAGCTTCTCAATCTGCCGCACGACGTCATACGCAAAGAACCCCACCGCCCCAGCCGTAAACGGAGGCAGTCCCGGCAACCGCACCGGAGTATGCCCACTCAGCGCCCGCTTCAGCTCCTCGAAGATATCCCCCTCGAACGCGCTCTCCCGTCGCCCCTCGCGAACGGTAATGTGCGTCCCCCGGGCCACCATCTTTTTATAAGGTTGAATGCCGATGAAGGTGTAACGCCCAACATGTTCGCCACCTTCGACCGATTCCAGCAGAAACGCCTCTGGCTCCTCGGAGGCAATCCGCAGAAATGCCGAGACGGGAGTCTCGAGATCTGCCGTCACCGTGCGATAAACGGGCACGAGCGAGTGTTTGCGGCTTAATTTCAGAAATTCACTAGCAGAGGGGAGGGAGTTGGAGTTGAAGGAAGGCATGGCTTCCTCCATCATAAATGCGTCTTTATGCAGGTTTTAGGTCGAATCGGCTAACCTTGACTACGGCGGTCCTCCCCCATTGGTTTCATTGCACATCGTCGTTTCGCGAGCCTATACTCCTCGAGTTTGGCCACAGACCGGTCTGGCACAAGCTGTATCCTGCTTCTTGTGAGGCAAAAGATGGCCGGAGAATCGCTGATACCAGCAACAGAACAAAGGAACGTAAAAATGCAGACCCTTACGCTCGAGCAGGAGACTAACCCCTGGGAAGCCCAGGCCGCTCGATTCGACTTCGCCGCAAAAAAACTCAATCTCGATCAAGGCATCTGGAAGGTCCTCCGCTACCCCTCCCGTGAACTCATCGTCCACATCCCTGTCGGCATGGACGACGGCTCCATTGAAGTCTTCACCGGCTATCGTGTGCAGCACTCCGTAGCCCGTGGCCCCGCCAAAGGCGGCATCCGCTACTCCCCCGACGTCTCTCTCGACGAAGTCCGCGCCCTCGCCTCCTGGATGACCTGGAAGTGCGCCGTCGTCAACATCCCCTTCGGCGGAGCCAAAGGCGGCGTCATCTGCGACCCCAAAAAGATGTCCCAGGGTGAACTCGAACGCATGACCCGCCGCTACACCGCAGAACTCATCGAATTCATCGGACCGGAAAAAGACGTCCCCGCCCCCGACATGGGCACCGACGAGCAAACCATGGCCTGGATCATGGACACCTACTCCATGCACATGCGCCAGACCGTCAACGCCGTCGTCACCGGCAAGCCCGTCAACCTCGGTGGCTCCCGCGGACGCAAAGAAGCCACAGGCCGCGGCGTCTCCGTCGTCTGCGATGAGGCCATCAAGCATCTCGGCATGTCCATCGACGGCTGCCGAGTCATCGTTCAGGGCTTCGGCAACGTCGGCTCGAACTCCGCGAAGCTGCTCGCACAGAAGGGTTACACCGTCATCGGGATCGCCGAGTATGACGGCGCACTTTACAACCCGAACGGCATCGACATCCACGCCCTCATCGAGCACCGCAAGCGCGCCGGCACCATCACAGGCTTTACCGAAGCCGAGGCTGTCGACAAGCACGAGCTGCTTACCTACAACTGCGAGATCCTTATTCCCGCAGCAACCGAAAACGTCATCACCAGCCGCAACGCCGACCGCATCCGCTGCAAGATTCTCTGTGAAGGCGCCAATGGCCCCACGACCACCATTGCCGACGAGATCCTCGCCGACAAGCGCGTCTTCATCATTCCCGACATCCTCGCCAACGCCGGCGGTGTCACCACCAGCTACTTCGAGTGGGTGCAGGATCGCATGGGCTACTTCTGGACCGAGGCTGAGGTCAACCAGCGCCTCGACAACATCATGACCGAGAGCTTCCACGACGTCGTCACCTATGCCCAGACCCACAACGTCAACAACCGCATCGCGGCCTATATGCTGGCAATCGATCGCGTAGCCTACACCACCAAGCAGCGCGGCATCTACGCCTGACGTTCCTGCAACGGCAAAAAGAGGCAGCTCACAAGGCTGTCTCTTTTTGCTGTCTCTTGCTACGGCTCCGGTCTGAACAGCTACTCTTGCACTGTCACTTTCACTTTGGTGGATACGGCTTGAACAGACTGCCCTATAGCGGTTCCAATAACTCGAATCGTATAACTGCCCGGCTTGGTCCCGAGGTCGGTGCAGGCCGAGCATCCGGCTAGGGAAGCCGCTCCGCAGATTGTAAGCACCGCCGCCAGCAAGTTTCGAATCGTCCGCCGCCGCGTACCCGGCAAGAGCAGAACAACCAGCGTCGCCAGAGTCGTACTCGCAAACGGCAGACCAGCCGTCCGCGACTGGGAGTCCGCGACCCCGCAGGACCGGGGAGCCATCATGCTCACGTGCAGCGTAGTGGTTCCGCCACCTCCAGAAATCGTTGACGCTGCGAAGACGCAGGTCGCCTCCGAGGGCAGATCGCTGCACGACAACTGCACCGGCTGCAGATACCCGGACGGAGGAGTCACTGTCACCTGCAGGCTGATCGTGCCGCCAATCGTCGTCGTCGGGGAACCGGTCACCGAAATAATGAACGCATTCGTTGTCGGCGCCAGTGGCAGCACCGTCACCGTCACTGGTGCGGACGTCGATCCCTGATGCGTTGAATCGCCCGAGTACACCGCCGACAGCGTATGTCTCCCTATCGCGAATCTGGAGCCTGCACTCGCGGGACAGCTTGCTGCCTGGGTAACCGCGATCGTGCAGATGTTCGTCCTGCCGTCGAAAAACGAGATCGTCCCGGTCGGCGTGCTGCCATCGCTCGCGGTCACAATCGCAGACCCACTGACCGTCTGCCCGAAGTAGATCGTCGACGGCGTCGAAATCGTAAAGACCACCATGGTCGGGATGCTCGTCACCGCGTGTGTAGGCTTTGTTTTGATCGTGTTGAGCAGCACCGTGATCCCGCCGGTAACGACATCGTCGCTCGCAGGCGTTGTTGACCCCACCGCCGAGTTCGCAATTACCGTCCCGCCGTTGGCAACAACCAGATCCGTAAATCCATCCTTGTTCACATCCCCGGCAGAGATTGAGTTGATCCCCATTCCAGCAAGGAAGTGTGCTTCCGCCCCAAAGATTCGCCGGCCAAGATTTCCCTGCACGCTCACCACGTACCCGTCGCTCATCACCAGGTCCGGCCGCCCGTCGCCGTCTAAATCGATCGCCGCCAACTGGTAAAAGTTACGGGAAGGCGTCATCACCACAGGCGTCGAGAAGCTTCCATCGGCGTTTCCATACCAGAGATAAATTGCGTTTGCTGCGGCTGCCGTCGGGTGAGCGTGATCAGCGCTCGTGTTGTCGTACGCTGCGATCACATCCTGATTGCCATCTCCGTCGAGATCGACCGCGACTGACGAGGTCTGAACAAGTCCCACTCCCTGCGGAGCTCCCGGCAAGCCATCAACCTGCCTCCCGGTGGCCGCACTCACCGGCGCGTTCGTCGATGTCGCTAAGGAGAACGTTCCGTCTCCACTCCCATGCAGCAACAGCGCCTGCGAAGCCGAAACATTTACCACCGCATCCAGATTGCCCGATCCGCTAAACTCCCCCAAAGCTCCGCTCAGCGCCGGTCGTCCTGCCGAAAACGCACGGGAACTCCCGAGTCCTCCGTCCGAACTCCCCAACAGAACTGCGATTCCCTCAGGCGAATCCACCGCCAAATCCAGCACGCCGTCGCCGTTAAAGTCCGCGGCTGCGAAGCTCGCCCGCCCCGGCCCCGCGTTGTAGATCCCCTTTAGCGTCAGACTCAAATCGCTCTGCTCAACCAGAACACTCACGCCAGCAGGAGTCGCCGTATAAAAATTGTGGCGCCCTGCGGTATCCGTCACCGAGACCAGGTGTCCCCCCAAACCTGTCGTCGCATCTGCGCTCCCACTTCCGCCCTCAGGGCTGGTCGAGAAACTTCCATCGGCGTGTCCATGAAAGATCTCGATCCGTCCGTCGACGCCCTCCAACACGAGGTCGGGATGTCCGTCATCGTCGACGTCATGCAGCAGCATGCTCCGCGTCGCGCTTGAACCGGCAAAGCTCCCGAATGCGGTCAGCAGCCCATCGGTCGATCCAAAAAAGACATCCACCACTCCGCCGACGACAGACTGAATCACCAGGTCGGTGTGACCATCCCCGTTCAGATCTGCAGTTGCCATCGGCCCAACCCCGCCCGGCAGACGCGTTCCGACGATCCTCACCAGAACTCCGCTCTCATCGCTCGTCAGCGTAATCAACGAAGGGTTCGCGGCATCCTCCACTAATAGATCCAGGTACCCCCTATCGTGCAGCTGCGCCCCCATCAAGTAGCTGAACCGCGGCGCATTCGTTCCCAGAATGGCGAAGGTCCCAAGCTCCCGCGCCGGCCTAAAGGTTCCATCGCCGTTCCCCAGCGCCAGATAAGCCTTTCCGAGCCCAACCGCGCCCCAGACCCACGCAAGGTCCACATGCCCGTCGTGATTGAAGTCTGCGACCGCAATCGAAGCTCCCGCGGTAGCCAGTGTCTGGCCGGGCGCGAAGGTTCCATCCCCGCTACTCAGCAGGATATGAGTCGTTGACGAGGTCGCCGTCGCGCCATAGTCGGTATAGATCAGGTCAGCCCGACCGTCTCCATTCACATCGGCGGCCACAACTCCTGAAGGCCAACTCCCCGTAGCAATCATCAGAGATTGTTGAAACTGCTGCGCCGGTTGTTGAAACTGCTGTGCCGTCGCAGCCAGGGCTATCAGGCTTAGCGAGCAGAAGGCTATCGTCCTCGGCAAGATACTACGAATCGGCATATCGAAACGCTCGAACTACTTCTCTATCGGCGTTGTCGAAGGAACAGAGAGGTGCATCTGAAGTTAGAGCTCCAGGTAGAACTCCTATTTCGGGAGGGAATTTCAGGAGGGAAAGGGACAGCAGTCTCAGAGCCGTCGAAACCACAGCCTGTGTCGCTAAAGTCCTCCGCTATCTTGTCGATAGCCGCCAAGGAGTAGCCCCGCAACCTCAGGCTGCCGTTGGCCTTTCCCACTTTCACGCGTCTTACTGTGGCAGAATGCTAATGTGTCGCGTACTCTCGATGCGCACTGTGTAACCTCTCGATGAACCTGCCCAACTCCATCACGATGAGCCGTATCGCATGCGTCCCTCTGCTCATCTGGATCCTCTCGCCCGCCTTCCCGTTCACCGGCGGACACGGAACCGTGGGCCTGCGCGGCGGCGAACAGGAGATTATCGCCAGCATCGTCTTCATCCTTGCCGCAATCACCGACGGCCTCGACGGCTACCTCGCCCGTCGCCGCAAACAGATCACGACCATGGGCATGCTGCTCGACCCACTCGCGGACAAGCTCATGGTCACCGCCGCCTACATCATTCTGGTGGCCTATAACCCCCGCGTGGTGCCGCCCTGGATCGCGGTCCTGGTCATCGGCCGCGAGTTCCTTGTCTCGGGTCTCCGCAGTATCGCCGCCGCCGAAGGCTTCACCATAGAAGCCAGCGAGATCGGAAAGCTCAAGACCGTCATTCAGATCGTCTCCGTCGTCGCGGCCATCCTTGCGCACCGCTGGGACTATTGGGTCTGGTTTCCAAACCTGGGCGGCGGTTACATCGTCGGCGTTCACTTCATCGCCGTCACTGCCATCTATTGGATGACCATCGTGTCGATCATCTCCGCGGTCGACTACTTCATCGGCTTCTGGAAGAAGATCGACCACGCCTCCGACAAACGCCGCAAGCGTCGCAGCTTTGTCCTCACCCGCAAGCCCAAGCCGATGCCTCCGGCAGAGCATCCGTCCCGCATCTCCTAAGTCCCGGCCCTGGGTTCAAAGCGACTACGGGTTACTCGTTACCCTGCCGGAAGACGATGGCCCCATCGTCTTATAGTCGAAGGTAACGTCTGTTTCGAAGCGAACGGGCTCCGTGCCAACCATCAGCGGCTTGAAGCTCCAACCGCGTATCGCATCGATTGAGCTAGTTCGCAACATCTCAGGCCCACTCACTATAAGAGCTTTCTCGATCGCTCCTGAACTTGAAACAACCGCTCTTACAACGACGGATCCGTTTAAATGAGCAGCCGCTGCGAGAGGGGGATAAATAGGCTGCTTTCGTGTTAGGACTATATCGGCGGCCTGGCTGGTAGTGAGCCTCCGCAGGAAATAACGCGTCGCATCCTTATTTTGCTCCAAAATAACGCCATCATTTCCGTCGCCGATCAGCTGTACAACCCAGTTACAGGAAACCCCATCTTCTGAAACTTGATAAAGAATCCGCACGCAGGCATCTGACGTTTGCGGGCAAGAAGAGGGGGCATCTTTGCCAACCGACCACGCTCCATTGGATGGCAAGGATTTGCCCGTTTTCTCTACGACGACTGTAGAGTCAAGAAGGCTTTGCTTCAGCATCGCGCGGATCGCCTGAGCGCCAACGTCCTGTAAGCCTGCTGCACCTTTCTCAGCTTGTTGTGCGCTTAAAGGGGAAGCCATACATATAAGGAATGCTACCGCCGATAAAAGAAAATGGGGAATTACCCGAAAACTAACACTCATCCAATACGCCTTTCACTTCAATCATTGCTGGAATTGGAATTCCAGTAATTCTACGCGACCATCCCTCTAAGCCGGCTATATGAACAATGGTCTCGCATCTTCTAAACAAACGGCAGATCTTCAAACGTCGCAAAATTCTTCCTTGAACGCATGTCCTAAGAACATAGACAAACCGTCATGGTGCCTCTCCTAAATACTTCCTCCGGTCTTCCGAAGCGTCTAGAATCAATGCAATGACACTTGTAGAGAAGCTTCGAAATAAAGCGCGCGCCACCGCGGACGGCCTCTTTTGCTCATCTTCTCCTGACGTTCGTCCGGTTGGCGATATAGATAGTGGAGGTTGGTATATAAACGTCAGCGAGCCACTTAGAGTCATCTACTGTGCAGGCGTCGGTCTCGATATGAGCTTCGAAGTGGCGTTGGCAAAGATGGCGGCTGAGCCAGTTCTTGTCTTCGATCCTTCTCCAACCGGCATAGCCACCGTGGAGAAGTCTGACATCACGAACATCAAGTTCTTCCCCATCGGGCTTGCAGCTCACAGCGGGTCCATCGAGTTTTCGCTGCCGAAAGACGCTGCCGAAGGGTCATATTCCGTGGTCCAGGAGGGCGTCGAAACTATCCGGTTTGACTGTTATGACCTTGGCACGATCATGAGTACAAACGACGACTCCTACATCGACCTGCTGAAGATGGATATCGAAGGATTTGAGTTCGATATCGTCCATCAGATCCTCGATCAACGCATCCCGATCCGGCAGTTATGCGTCGAATTTCACTCGTGGCTCAGGCCTGGCCAGACGTACAAGACGATAGTAAGGCTCCATCGTGCGGGCTACCGGCTCATTCATAAAAAGCGAGGCGATTACACCTTTCTCCTCGATAGATCACGTTACGCCGAACTGCAACGCAGCTACACTCAGCAACCGGCGTAGCTAAAATCTACTGCAGGATCGGAATCCCAGCGATCCTGCGCGACCACTCCTCCGGTCCTGTCGTATGCACGCTGGTGCCTTTGGTATCGACCGCGACGGTCACCGGCATATCCTGGACCTCGAACTCGTAGATCGCCTCCATCCCGAGGTCCGCGAACGCCAAGATCTTGGAGCTCTTGATCGCTTTCGAGACTAGGTAAGCGGCACCCCCAATCGCGATCAGATACACCGCCTCGAACTCGCGAATGGCATCGATCCCGGCAGGCCCGCGCTCCGCCTTGCCGATCATTCCCAGCAGGCCGGTCTCAGCCAGCATCTGCCGCGTGAACTTGTCCATGCGCGTTGCGGTCGTCGGCCCGGCAGGTCCTACGGCCTCGTCGCGCACCGCCTCCACCGGCCCAACGTAGTAGATAAAACGGTTCTTGAAGTCGACCGGAAGCTTCTCGCCCCGCGTCAGCATGTCAGTCATTCGCTTGTGTGCCGCGTCGCGCCCGGTCAGCAGTTTGCCCGAGAGCAGAAGTACCTCACCCGGTTTCCACGTCTTCACGTCCTCGTGCGTCACAGTATTCAGATCAACCCGTCGCGCCGTGTGTACGTCGTACTCCAGCTTCGGCCACGCATCCAGCTTCGGCGGATCGACCATCACCGGCCCGCTGCCATCAAGATGGAAGTGCAGATGCCGCGTCGCCGCGCAGTTCGGAATCATCGCGACCGGCAGATTAGCCGCATGCGTCGGGAAGTCCATGATCTTAACATCAAGCACAGTCGTCAATCCGCCCAGCCCCTGCGCCCCAATGCCCAGTCGATTGACCTTGTGATATAGCTCGATCCGCAGCTCTTCGATCTTCGTCTTTGCTCCCCGTGCGATCAGCTCCTGCATATCGATCGGGTCCATTAGCGACTCCTTCGCCATCACCATCGCCTTCTCCGCAGTTCCTCCGATCCCAATCCCCAGCATCCCAGGAGGGCACCACCCCGCGCCCATCCCCGGCACCGTCTTCAGCACCCAGTCCACCACCGAGTCAGAAGGATTCAGCATCGCAAACCTGCTCTTCGCCTCCGATCCTCCTCCCTTCGACGCCACCGTAACGTCAACCTCGCCGCCCTCCACCAACTCGACGACCACCATCGCCGGAGTATTGTCGCCTGTGTTTCTCCGCGTAAACGCAGGGTCTTCCAGAATGCTCGGCCGCAACACGTTATCGGCATTCCGCCATGCCTCGCGCACGCCTTCATCGACCATCTCCTGCATCGACATCATGCCGCCGATGCCGGGCTCCCAACGAACCTCCATCCCGACCTTCACGAACGCTGTCACAATTCCCGTGTCCTGGCAGATCGGCCGATGTCCCTCCGCGCACATGCGCGAGTTGATAAGAATCTGCGCCATCGCATCCTTCGCGGCGTGGCTCTGCTCCATCTCGTAGGCTCGTGCCAAGTTCGTAATGTAGTCCACCGGATGGTAGAAGCTGATGTACTGCAGCGCGTCCGCCACACTCCGGATAAAGTCGTCCTGCCTGATCGTCGCCATTACGAACTGCCTCCTACGGATCATTCCGCTGCTACCGCATTTTACTTGCGCTGCGGCATCTCTGGCCGAATGCGTCTTGTCTTCACCTACACTCGGAATCAAATCATCGCAAAGCAAAACGGGTGCAGCGAAGTCTTTTGCCGCACCCGTTCAAAATTGCCCAACGCTCACTTGATCTTTCCGAACCTGTACACCAGGCCAACGTTCACCCCGAAGTTGTTCTGGATCGTGCTCTGCGGCCCATGCGTCAGATCCAGCGGATCCAGCCGGAAGAATGTACCCACGTAGGTTGGCGAGACCCTGAACGCGATGTTCGGATAGAAGTTGTAATCGAAGTTGGCGCCCAGAGCAAAGGCCGGCTTGGTCGCATCCTGCCACACCCCAATGTCCTTCGACTGAAAGCCCTTGGCGCCGCCGTCGAACTTGCCCAGCGCTGCTCCGCCCTCGCCCGTCACCGTCACCGCAACCTTCTCCTTCGCATACACCCTGTACGCCACTCCGCCCAGGAACGGATACTCCGAGATCTGCGGATTGAAGGGCAGGGTCACGGGCGAACCAAGGTTGTTCCCGATCTTCGCATTCCCATACGCCCCGCGAACTTCACCGATGATTCCCAGCTTCGGATTCAGGAAGTACGTTCCCGACCCCCAGAACGTCACTTCATTGCTCTTCTGCAGCGAAGATCCGGCTTTGAACCGCATGTACCCTCCACCACCCGCAACTTCATACCGGTGGTCGTAGGTCTCTGCCGTCGTCCTCGCAATGCGAGCCTTGCGGTTTGCGCTCGACTCTCGCCGCGTCCTGCGCGTCACTTGCGCCTGTGCTGCAACTCCGCTGGCCATCAGCCCCACCAGCAACAATCCTGCTACCTTCTTTACACTCGAACGAAAACCGAACATCAACGATTACTCCTGCACAAGCTTGGCTTTGCTATTGTGGAACTCAAGATCCGCTGGCTGGAACCCCAACTGCGGCCATCCCTTATTAGAACATCCGCCGCCCCTCAAAGCGGCCTTCACCCTAAAGGAGTTTGCTCAAGATGGCGAAAAAAGGCAGCAGCAACGGAGGTTTT
The DNA here is from genome assembly GCF_013410875.1 of Tunturiibacter empetritectus. Lineage (GTDB taxonomy): Bacteria > Acidobacteriota > Terriglobia > Terriglobales > Acidobacteriaceae > Edaphobacter > Edaphobacter empetritectus. The sequence goes on from NZ_JACCCU010000001.1 coordinate 658,737, forward strand.
GGCAAAGTCGTTCTCGGTTTTCTGATCGGTATCGTCGCCGTTGCCTTGGGACTCTTCGCTTACCTCAAGTTCGGACCGCTGCCCGTCGCGGTGGCTGACGCACCCCTGCCGTTCGAAAAACAGATCGTCAAGGTTCCCCTCAACGCCCGCATCGAACGCGAGTCCAAGACCCCTCCCTTCGGCACCAGCGAGGATGTCTTCGAGTCCGGAGCACACGTCTATCGGACGGAGTGTGCGAGCTGTCACGGCACTCCCGGTCGAGATGTGCCCTTTGCTAAATCCATGTTTCCCTCAGCTCCCCAGCTCTGGAAGAAGCACTCGAATAGCGAAGTAGTCGGCGTCAGCGACGATGAGGCCGGTGAGACCTACTGGAAGGTCGCCAACGGCATCCGCCTCTCCGGTATGCCCTCCTATAAGCATGTCCTCTCCGATACCCAGATGTGGCAGGTTAGCCTGCTTCTAAAGAACGCCGACAAGGAGCTCCCCGGCCCCGTCACCCAGATCCTTGACGCGCCAGCGCCATAAGCAGTCCTCGAAGAATTAAAAAGGAACGGCCTCGACGCAGCAGCTACGTCGAGGCCGTGATCGTGAACGATGGCTACTTCAGCGAGTAGGTAACGCCAGTCACAAACTGGAAGCTATTGTCTTTATAGCCAAACGCCGGATTGCTCAGATAGTTATCCTGCAGGCTGAGACTGACGCTTAGCCGTTTGTAGGTAGGCATCTGCAAACCAGCTTCGAAGATCGCTGAGTAGATGCTCGGATCGTTCCACGACGGAATAAACGTTCCGCTCTCCGTGAAGAGGATCTTCCTCGGCAGGACGCGATGATACAGCTCAGTAAAGCTTGATCCGATCAGATCTGTACTCACACTCGGCGGCACAAAGTTTTGCCTCTCATAGTGCAAATCTGCCTTGACGTCGAACTCCTGAACTGGCGTTTTAAACACGGTGTAGCCGATACCAGCACCATAGATCTGCTGCAGGTTCAGGCCTTGCGCATAGTTATGGTCGTAGGACAAGCCAACCAGACCAAAGAGTCGAGGCGTGAGGTACTTGTCGTGCTCTGCGTCCGCATGAAAGATATTCGTCTTCGCCACCGAATCAGGGGTAGGAGGCGTGGTCTGGGGAATCACGGGTTGGGTCAACTTGCCATAAGTCTCGAGCAGGTTGATCGTGTCACGCGTCCGGGCCGGCAAAAACTCGACTGAAGGGACCAGGCGTATCAGGTTGACTGCCGCAGTGAATGTCCGCCCAATCTGTGTGGATTCGATCAGCGTCACTCCGCCGGACACTCCCCCGGTCCAATCTTGGAAGATGCCCGGATTGCCAGTCACCTCTTTGGAGTAGGTCGCTCCATCGATCAGGACGGCAAGATCCTTCACCGGCACCGTATCCACCACGCGCGAGGAGGACTCATCCGCCAAGGTGATGACGCTGTCCTGATACGTGATCCCTGCGGGCGTCTTCGAGGTACGCGTCACCTTTTCGCCGTTCTTGAGGGCCACGAACTTACCCCCGGTGTGCAGCTCTTTGATCTTGTCCGCCGTAACCGTAATCTCGCCGACCACATCGCTCTTGAAGACAAAAGAGTCGCCTGTCGCCCGCTCAAGGGTTCCCGTCAGCTGATCGCCATTGGTAAATACGATTACGTCAGGTGCCGGTTTTGCCGGTGCACTCTGGGCCCATACCATCGCTGTCTGCTGAAACACGACGCCTGTAATCAGGCTCAAGGCAAACAGGCTGTACCACTTACCGCGCCATTTGCCGGGATTCAATTGGTAGTTTGAGCTCATCCCTTAAAAATAGCGTAGCGTAGACGCAAGTCGAGACAGCCATGAGGTAAATGTGCTACCCGTTGTTCGTGTCATTGGAAAAGTATTGCGTCTGGTAGGCATCTCCAGCCCTGAAGATCTGCTCCGAGGCCGATAAGTCCATCGGATCCTCCGTCCTGGCCGACCTCGGCACCTCCCCCACCAAACCGGGACAGGACTTCCCCAGAGGTGTAGATTTCGTGTCTCTGGCCTCAGCCAGTCGAGGGCTATGTTCGTTGGTCCGACCTCTCATCCGATCTCCTGACCAGAAGATGACGTGCCCATGAAATAGTGCATCTTTTCGGCGAAGAAAGTGTTGCCAACCGTACTTCAATAGGCATACTATCCGTTTCGGTTCGGCGGAGTTCGCGGTAAAATCGCCTGCTTCTCAGAACCAAAAACCTATTGAAATGAAGAGTTCCTCCAAAATTTCCGTATCGGTTTGAGTTACATAACCAACTTCCTGATGGGGCAGTTAGACCCCTCAGCGCGCTCGGAAGGATAAAAGCTATGGCATGGTACGCGTATTGCGTCGCAGAGAGACAAGCATTTCCGGAGCTTTGTCGCCACCGCCGCCCGATGCCCCTGACGAATGTCTCGGGACTCTTCGGGAACCAGACGTTCTTGTTTCCCGCCAGTGATTTAGCAGTGATTGTCTCCGAGCATAGCCCCGAAGACACCGCCCGACTCGACCAGCAGGCCGCCAAAGACCATGCACGTGTCGTCGCAGACTGCTTCAAGCTCTCCACCGTTCTGCCCTTCCGCTTCGGCACCACCTTCCAGGATGACGACGCCCTGCGCCGCTCTGTCCGCTCCAATCAGCGACACTTCCAGGCCAATGTCGAACGCCTCCGTGGTAAGGCCGAGATGCATCTCAAAGTCCTCGTCGACGACATCTGCCCCGGCAACTCAGCTCGCGACATGACCGTCGGCCAGCAGTATCTGACCAGCCTGCGCGAGAGCGCCAGCCGCCAACGCGAGCGTCAGTCGAAGGCTCGCGCCCTCTCCATCCAGATGCACCGCATGTTCCTGCCGCTGGCCGAAGAGATCACCTGCAAACGCATGGACACCGGAAAGATGCTTCTCGATATCGCCCACCTGATCGACAACAAGACCGTGGAGCGCTATCAGAACAAGTACACCTCCGCCACGCTCGAGCTCAAAGACTGCCGCATGCAGCTCTCCGGCCCCTGGCCTCCCTATCACTTCGTGCATAAGACCACGCCACAACATCAGCACAGCGCATAGCACCAGACGATACCAGCGGCCCTCCTTCGTGGGGGGCCGTCGTTCGTCCGGCAGGTCATGCGTAGCCGGGTGTCTGCAACTTGCCTGTTTTCTGAGTGTTGTGTTTGTGTATCTTTTGAGGAGTGCCTCGGGGAACGCGCTGCCGGACACCCTTTACCCAGTCCTGCGCATCGCATATGTAAAGCCGCCAGACGCAAGAGAAGTTCTGCGCCTGTGCCACTAACTAGTATTTGGCAAGGAGATCGTGAATGAATCGCACCAAGAACATCTTTACTGCCCTGGTGTTTTCTGCTGGGATTCTCGGATATTTCGCAGCTGGATCTGCAAAGCTTGACGCGCAGGAACCTAACCCGACCTCCCAGACAAATCCCCCACAGGACGCGAATGACATCAAGAAGCAGGATAACGGGATCTATCTCTACCGCGTGAAGGTCGTCCAGCGCGACCTCGATGCGGTGAACTATCTCCATCGCAGCGGTTCGACCAATATTGGCTTCAAGGGAACGCCGCTTCTTCCGTTCGCCAAGGGAGAGGCCAAAGTCACCAGTGAGCGTGGTGGAATTCACATCTCAGCCCGGTTCCAGGGGCTAACCCCAGCCAATGGCTTTGGACCCGAGTACCTGACCTACGTCTTGTGGGCGATCACCCCGGATGGCCGCCCCAACAACCTGGGCGAGGTGCTTCCTGCGAACAACAAGAACAACATTGAAGTGACTACCGCCCTGCAGTCCTTTGGCATGATCGTCACCGCCGAGCCTTACTTCTCGGTAACGCAGCCAAGCGACGTCGTCGTGCTGCAGAACGTGATCCTCAACGATAAAACCACCGGTGTTCTCGAAAAAGTGAATGCGCACTACTCCCTGCTGGCGCGCGGCGCATATGCCCAGACGGATGGTTCCAGGTCGAACCTGAACCCAATTACCAGGGATGAACGATCACCGCTTGAGCTCTATCAGGCCAACAACGCCATCCGCATAGCGCAGGCCGCGGGAGCCGACAAATACGCTCCCGACATTATGGCCGAGGCGATGCAGGACCTTCGCAACGCTACCGACATCGATCAGAACAAGAAGGGTGATCGCAAAATGGAGATCACCTTCGCGCGCCAGGCTGTACAGCGTGCTGAAGATGCCCGTCTCGTCACTCTGCGCAAGCAAGCGGCTGAGCGCCAACTGAACGCTGACAACGCCAAGCGAGATGCAGAGGCGCAGGCCCAGCAGTCGCAGCTTCAGGCTCAACAGTCTCAGCTTGAAGCCGAGCGCGCCCGCGCCGCCCAGGCGGAAGCCGATGCCGATCGCGCCCGTGCCGAAGCCGCCGCTGCCGAAGCCCAGGCTCGTGCCGCCGCTGCCAACAAGAGCGCAACCGACGCCAACGCCGTTCGCGAGAGGCTTCGCGCTCAGCTGAACAGCGTCCTCGCCACCAGCGAATCGGCCCGCGGTCTCATCGTCAACATGTCCGATGTGCTCTTCGACACCGGTCGCTATACCCTCAAGACCAACACCCAGATCAGTCTGGCCAAGGTGGCTGGAATTCTACAGGCCTATCCTGGATTGAAGCTTCAGGTCGAGGGCTACACCGACAGCGTGGGAAGCGACCAGTACAACCAGAAGCTTTCGGAGAACCGTGCCGACGCCGTTCGCGACTTCCTGGAAACTCAAGGCGTCCAGCCGGATAACATCACGGCCACCGGTTACGGCAAAGCCAAGCCTGTAGCCGACAACGCTACCTCGCAGGGCCGAGCCCAAAACCGGCGCGTCAATCTCGTCGTCTCAGGCGACGCCATCGGGGTTCAGCAGAGCAACCCCGACGCCGATCCCGCTCCCTCCGCAACACCACAGTAATTCGTTTCGCACAAAACCAAAGGGCCGCCAACCGCGGCCCTTTCTCATTTCCTGAAACACTAACGATGAACTTCTTCAAGTATGGAGGTCTTCTGCACGCCAGCGGTCAAACGTCGGCCAGACTGTAAGGTCGGCGACCGATCAAATCAGCGAAGGACGCTGCCCCTCTGAGCACAACTGCCACAGCCAGCAGTCGAAGCCTACAGGTGGATCGACCACCCAAGCTCCGAGAGCTTTTCTTCGATATCCGCCAACGCGATCGTAAGCGCGGACCGACGATGCGGGCTTGAGGTTCGCTCCGACAGAATGCGTTCTCGCTGCAACTCCAACGCCTGCCGTCTACGTTTGCGTTCTGCCACCTCAGCATTATCGTTTGCGGTGACAGGTTTCGGAGCGGCAGCCTGATTTTGCTGTTCTTCCACGGATTTACTCTCCCATCCTCGCGACATACTGCCAATTCTACGCTGCGACATATCAATATATAAATAGTTTGCCACTTCCTCTTCCTTCAGCATCCCAATTTTGACCAACAACTAACATTGTCCAGAGGCTCCAAATGTACGCATTCCCGGTCCAGCAATTTGGCATCGATAAACTTCGGCAGATTGATCTACCCACTCCCCAAACAACCCCGGGTACGGTTTTGATCAAAGTTCACGCCGTCTCTCTTAACTACCGCGATCTCATGATGGTCAAGGGTCTTTACAACCCGAAGATGGCCCTCCCGCGCATTCCCTGTTCCGATGGAGCGGGAGAGGTGGTTGCCACGGGCGAAGGGGTCACTCACGTCGAAGCCGGCGACCGCGTCTGCGGCATCTTCATGCAGCGTTGGCTCGACGGGCCGCTCACCGCCGACAAATCAAAGGCTGCCCTTGGCGGAGACGTAGACGGCATGCTCACCGAGTACGCTCTCCTCGACCATGAGGGAGTCGTTCGCTTCCCCGAGCACTTAACCTACGAAGAAGCCTCCACTCTGCCTTGCGCCGGCGTCACGGCGTGGAACGCCCTCCATCATGCCGGCGACCCAACCAATCCAACACATCCAGGAGAGACCGTAGTCATCCAGGGCACAGGCGGCGTCTCAATCTTCGCGCTGCAATTCGCAAAGCTCCTCGGAGCCCGAGTCCTCGGCACCTCCTCGAGTGAGGAAAAACTATCCCGCGCCCGGAGCCTTGGTCTGGACGAAGGATATAACTACAAACTGCGCCCCGATTGGTCCAAATGGGTCACTGAGGCGACCGCAAACAAAGGAGCGGATCGTATCATCGAAGTCGGCGGCGGCGGCACCTTCGGTCAATCCCTGCGAGCAGCCCGCGTTGGCGGCACGATCGCGCAGATAGGCGTACTCTCCGGCGCTGCCACCCCGGATCCTGTCGCCCTCACGCCCATCCTTCACAAGCAGCTTCGCGTGCAGGGCATCTACGTAGGCTCCCGCGTAATGTTCGAGCAGATGAACGCCGCCATCTCCAAAGCCGGACTTCGTCCTGTCATCGACAAGGTCTTCCACTTCTCTCATGCCGCCGAGGCCTTCGCTCACATGGAGTCGGCCTCGCACTTCGGAAAGATTGTCATTCGCGTTACGTAGCAGGGTTAAAAGCGCTAACAACCGGAGGGCGTGAGTTGTTCACGTTGCAAACAGTCCATCACTTCCCGCCCAGAGCGCTTCATCACGTTGCATATAATCGCAGCTACAAGGAGCTAAGCCAAAGTGATAGTCGAGATCGAAGCCCTCCAGAAGATTTATGAAGGCAAGCAACGAGTCGTCGCCGTCGACGGCATCGATCTCAGCGTCCACGAGGGCGAACTCTTCGGACTTCTCGGCCCGAACGGTGCGGGCAAGACCACCACCATCAGCATCTGCACAACCCGCGCCCTGCCTACCTCGGGGTGTGTCCGCATCGCAGGAATCGATGTCGTCAAAACCCCCGCGGTGGCCCGTCGTTTCATCGGAGTTGTACCCCAGTACAACACGCTCGACCGAGCCTGCACCATCTACGAGAACATCAACTTCCACTGTCTCTACTTTGGCTTCTCCGGCCCCGAGGCCACAGAGCGCACCAATCAACTCCTCGCCCAGTTCCACCTCATCGAGCGTGCCGGCGCCTATCCCGCGCAACTCTCCGGAGGTCTCGCTCAACGCGTCCAGATCGCCCGGGCCATCGCACACCGCCCCAAGGTTCTCTTCCTCGATGAGCCCAGCGCCGGCCTCGACCCGCAAAGCCGTATCGCCATGTGGGACGCCGTCCGCAACCTCCGCGAAGAGGGAATTACCGTCGTCCTCACCACCCACTACATGGAGGAGGCCGACGAACTCTGCGATCGCGTTGCCATCATCGACCATGGAAAGATCCTCGTGCAGGACACCCCCACAGCGCTCAAAGGCTCCGTCGGCGCGCAGAAGGTCTACGAGCTCTACCTACGCAGTCAGGACAACATCCCAACCCTAGTGCAACAGCTCCAGCAACTCACCGGAGTAGCCAGCGCAGAACCCACTCCCAAGGGCGTTCGCGTTCTTGCCCACGGAGCCGAAGGCCTGCTCTCCGACGTTGTTCGCGAGGCAAACCCGTACGGACTCCGCGACCTCACCATCACTGAAACCAGCCTCGAGACCGTCTTCATTCGTCTCACGGGCCGCGACCTTCGCGAGTAGCCAGGAGCGCTTCCTAGGAGCACCGTACCAAGATTGAGATATCTATGACCCAACTGGCAGAAGCCGCAAAACCGAGAACGCCGCAGAATCGCCAATCCGCCAGAGGCACTCAAAGCCCAAAGCTCACGCAGTACACTCGCGCCTTCGTCGGTCTCTTCCGCCGTGATCTGCATGTTCTACGTCGCGAACTCTTCCCCTTCGTCATCCGCGTCTGCATGAACCCGCTGCTCTTTCTCTTCGTATTCACCTACGTCATTCCACACATGAACGCCGGCGCCGCCATGAATCCAACAGCATCCATGGCCGGCAACGCCTTCTCTACAGTTTTGCTGCCTGGTCTCATGGCAGTTGCCATCATGTTCTCCGGTATCGCCGCTGTCGCGCTGCCTCTCGCGCAGGAGTTCGGCATCACCCGAGAGATCGACGACCGGGTCATGTGTCCATTACCGGTGCCTTTCGTCGCCATCGAAAAGATCTGCTTCTCCGCGGTCCAGAGCGTCATCGCCGCCTGCATCGTCTACCCGCTCGCCTACTACGTCCCAGCGACGCATCCTACGACCCATATCAGCAACTGGCCATTCCTCATCCTTGTTGTAGCCCTTGCCAGCCTCACAGCGGGCGCACTCGGCCTCACCATCGGCACCAGCGTCAAACCGCAACAGATCGGCCTCATCTTCGGCGTGGTCGTCATCCCAATCACGTTCCTGGGCTGCGTCTACTATCCCTGGGCCGCGCTCACTCACATCCGCTGGCTTCAGATCGGCGTTCTCATCAATCCCATCGTCTACATGAGCGAGGGACTACGCGCCGCCCTCACCCCCACGCTGCCACACATGAACCCTTATCTAATCGTAGGGATGCTGATAGCCTCTCTCTGTCTCCTCACCTGGCTAGGCATCAAGGGCTTCCTCCGCCGCGTCATCGGCTAATAGAGGGGGGAATTTTCGGGACCGATAAACGGTAAAGGCTCAAGGCACCGACCTGTCTCGAACATCCCAATCACGCTAACCTCCGACGGGTTCTCGCAAATGGGAGTCTCACCTAGATAGATGGCATAGGTAACCGGTCCGCTTCGTTGTGCGAGCCTCATTCGGGTAAAGACATACTGCGCAAAATCAGGGTTCGCATACGTCGCGTGTGCATTTTGAAGCTGCTTTGGATCGATACGGTTGTAATAGAGCACATACACATAGTTCAGCCGCAGAAGGTTACAAAGAAAAACCGTGTCCTCTGGATGAGCGATGTTCTGCAGTCTTACGAGAACCTCCTTCATCTCGGGGTGAAAGTCAGGAGCACTCTGCGCAGCGTATCTCTTTCCAAAGTAACTGGTCAGAAACCAACCTGACTCGAACGCGAAGAGACACCAGAAAACGGTCACCATTACCGGCCGCAGGCGCACGTGCCGCAGCTTGTACCAAAGAGCCATGGCCCCTGCGCCGGCAAGAGCAAGCAGCGGAGCGTAAACATTGATCGCTTCATTAATCTGTATTGGCACAATCAAGAAAACAGGAAGAGCGGCCACCAACCAGAGAACGAGCGGGTTTGGGATTCTTCGCGATCGGATCGCCCGCGATATCGTCAAGAGGATCCCAATTGCTGCCATCGCCAGCACAGTCAAAGGAATCGGAGGGGACAGCTTCACCTGGCTCCATGTCGTGTGATCCTGCAACGCATGCGTCAGGAAGTGAATATTAGTGGAGATGACGCTCTCCTGCTTCAATAACTGATGCAACCGATTCACAGGAATTAATGGAACGGAGACCGGAAGATACCTCTCAAAGTCGTAGCTTCTCTTTACCAGATAGTTTTTCCACACGAAGAAGATAAAAGGGCTAGAGATTGCGAGGAACACCGCAGCTCCAATTGTCCAAATATGCCAATCAGCCTTTATTCGTCGAAACTCTTTAGCCAGTAGTAAGAGCATTAGAGTTGGCACAACCACTAGCGAGATTCCATAAACGTAGAACGCAATCGCGAACGGAATTAGACAGATAGCGGTCAGCAGGGCAGATCTTCTTTCAAGGGCCTCCTGAAAACAGAAAATCCCGAGCAAAACAAAGAAAGGCAAGCTGTTACATTCGACCGCCCACCTCGAAACCATGATGTGCCATGGGGACAGCGCTAAGAAAATAGTGCTTAGCAATGCGGATGGTGCTCCAAAGTTCCTGCGGCACACAGCGTAGAAAAGAGGCAGTGTCAGAAGTCCGCACGCTAGATCGAAAAAGCGTACGGAAAACCCCGAGAGCCCAAAAAGCGCAATGACTGGCACCGTGGCGTAGGCCTGAAGCACGTTTTGACCTGAGCCCCAGCCAACAAAATAAACGGGAAGATGGTACCCCCAACGGTCGGCGCCCGTCTTAAGCAGAGAATAGCTTTCGTACGCTTCTGATATTTCGTCCTGATCAAAGCCGGCAGGAACAGCAATGGGTCGATAAGTACGCGCTACTACACCACTCAGCAGCACAGCCACTAACACCACCCAACGCCAGTTAGTTCGTTTCAGAAATCCGTCTTCTCTCTTTGGCAAGAAAGCAGTCCCCCGCTGCATGATCATCGTGCGATCTAGGAAATAGCTGCGCGTCTACGCATCCACAACCGTCACCGTTGTGTCCAGTCTGTCGGCACGCCATACCGATGCAAGCTTGTGGCCCCATCGTATCAGAGGGGCTTCAAACCACCGGAACGATATCCAACTTACGAGAATAGCGAGTGATAGCGTAATAGGGAACGCCACTCTGGAACTCAACCCGGTCGCTCCTGTAAAAGCGCTTCGGACGGGCTGATGGCAGAGGTACAAGCCGTAGCTGATGATGCCGATAAAGGTGAGCGGCTTCCACGATAGCGCGCGGTTTAGTGCGCCATCAGGATGCGTCAGGACGTAAGCCACCAGGCTGGCGCAACAAACACCGAGAAGGCTGTAGCCAAGGGTATTGAAGATCTGCGTATTCGCTTCGCGATCAAAGACATGGGGCCACGCCCGCGACATCAACGTGAACCAAGCCCACGAGACAAGAAGGGTAGTACCTGACCATCGAGTCAGAAGCGCTTTTCCCCGTTCCGTCTCGCTCCAGATCGCCAGCAGGCAGCCCATAGCCAAGCCATCAAGGTGAAATGGAGTCAAGAAATAAATTTGCTCGTAATCCCGTACGTGAGGAGTTGCAAGAAACCGCAGCATCGGCTCAATCAGTAGCAGTCCCAGTAACAAAATCTTCAGATGTCTCCGCTGCATGTAGCGAACCGCTATTGGAAACATTAGGTAAAAATGCTCCTCCACCGCCAGCGACCACAACATAATCAGGTTTGGGATGACCCAGTTGGAAGCGCTGGCAAAATTGCCCATAAACCCCAGGTACGCCAGAACGGAAAGCGTTCGCGGTTTGAAGGCCATCGCAACATACGCAATCAGAAGCAGGACTGGCGGAAGAATTCGTGTCGCGCGTTTAATGTAAAAACGCTTCCAGTAATGGGGCAACAGCCGGTCTCGGCGAAGGATCTGTGTGATCAGATAACCAGAGAGCACAAAGAAAAGATCGACTCCAACCCATCCGCCTCGCAGAATCTCATGATGATGCAGGATCACCGCCAGCACTGCGACTGCCCGAAGACCATCAAGACTGTGAATCCGCATGAGGATCTATTCTATTATCAAAAGGGCGTTATTCCGTGCCGACCGCGGCACCGGTCACCGACATAAACCAGGAAGAGCGTTGCCTGCACCTGAAATAAAATTGTGACAAAAGGACGTTCATCTCGATCAGGCTGATGGCGATTCAACCGTCGAAAGATGCTCCGCCATTTGACGGCCGAGTCGAACGCTCTCGGAGATTCCTCTGTCTTCGGGATAGTAAAAACAAGTGTCGGCAACCTGAAGCCCTCGAATCGGGGTTTGAATCGGTGGAATCTTCGCTGCGAATCCAGGTTCGCAGACAGGCTGCGCATAACGAAGACGGGCCACATGCTGAGAGATGATGTCGTCTCGTGTAAGCTGCGGATTCAACCTCTGGAGATAGCCAAAGGACTCGTTAAGGAGCTCTTCGTCGGTCCAGGTAAATTTGATATTGTCGTTTGGCATGTAATAAGGCACATACACTACAGTGTCGCCGCCGACAGGTCTAAGATTTGAAAACTCAATGATCCCTGGAACCGAGATGTCGGGTTCACTGATATTGACCCAGAAGTGCGGACTTACCGATCGCCTGAGTTTGAAGACTAGACAACAGATGCCCATATTTATGATCGATTCGTAACGCGCCTTCCAATCGTCGGGAAGGTCGGGGATCATCGTTGCAACCAGCGGTGTTGGAACCGTACAAATAACCGCATCCGCTCGCACGAACTTATCAGGCGTCATTACACCCGTTACCCTCCCGCCTTCCACTACTACTTTCTTCGCGCCGCAACGCGTGTGAATACTGCCACCGCTCTTCTCAATCGACGAGCACAGAGCATTCACCAGTGTCTGGCTTCCGCCTTCAATGTAGCCGAGTTCCTCCTGCAGGAATGACTTGCGGGAGCGACCAATCCGCTTGATCCGAGTCCATATCCAGGCCGCCGAAACGTTATCCGCATATTGATAAAATTTCAGCGCGAACAGCGGCCTCCAGAGGCGATCAAACACCTCCGGTCCACACCATCGTGTAATCCAGGAGTGTGCTGCCTCAGTCTCAATCGCGTCCCACCGTTCCCTGCGCACAGACAAGAACGCAAACAGGCCATATCTAAGCCGGGAGAGTAGGCTGATCTCGGGAAATTTCAGCAGCGCAAAGGGAGTTCCCCACTCGTGCATCCTGTTGCCAGTAAAGATGCCCATGGTGGTTGTCCTCCATTTCAACTGATCGCGGAGGCCAAGTTCTTCCAGTAGTTCCATCGTCGGCACATCGCTCTTACAGACGAAGTGGTAAAAGCGCTCAATTGAAAGCCCTCCCATGTCAAAGTGAGCCGCCATGCCACCGGGCTCCGGCGCCACCTCCAGCACTTCCACTGTGTGTCCTGCCTTAGTGGCGTGGAACGCTGCGGAAAGACCCATTGCCCCTGATCCAATGACTACAACGTGAGCGATAAGGCACCTTCTCCTGAAGTCTGCGCAAAGCGCGAAGTCGAAATGATTTTGCTACGGACAGTTCGCAACAACAGGGAGCTGTGAACTTCCGGGCTTAGCACGCGTTCCCTGAATCGCCTAATGTCGGTTCCAGACTACCATCCGTCACGAGTCAAACAATAGGACAGGCTGCGCGGAGTTGTTGCTCCGGCCGATTCCCGCAATGCTTAAGCCGCAACTCCCTTCCTCCGCAGGTCTTCCGCAATCAACTTCCCATGGAAGCGCCCATTTTCAATAAAAATCTCACTTGTCCGTTCGCCCGCAACAATAACCCCAGCCGCATAGATCCCTGGCACATTGCTCTCAAGCGTAGCCGGATTGCATACTGGGCAGCGGTCATTCGCCTTATCCAGCTTCACCCCCAGCCGTTCAATGAACTCAAAGTCCGGATGATATCCCGTCAGCGCAAAGACAAACTGGTTCGCAATCGTCACCTTTCCTCTCCGAGTCGCGAGCGTCACATTGTCCTCCGTAATATTTGTGACGACGCTATCGAAGTAGGCTTCGATCTCATGGTTCTTGATCCGGTTATTGATGTCGGGAAGAATCCAGTACTTCACGCTCTTCTGAATCTCTTTACCGCGATGCACCAGCGTTACCTTCGCCCCATGCCGCCAAAGGTCCAACGCAGCAATCGCCGCGGAGTTCTTGCCTCCGATCACAAGCACCTCGAGCCTATAATACGGATGCGGCTCATGATAGTAGTGCTTCACCTTGCTGAGATCTTCCCCCGGAATTCCAAGGTAGTTCGGCAGGTCGTAGTACCCGGTGGCGATCACCAGCTTCCGCGCACGATGCTGAACCGCCCGCCCAAAGCGATCCATCGTATGAACGGTAAAGTTTCCGTCCCCGCCATCCACCCGCTCGACATTCTCATACTGTCGAACGTCGAGCCTGTAGAACTCCGCTACCTTGCGATAGTACTCAAGCGCCTCGCTTCGATTGGGCTTTTGATTCGGACTGGAGAAGGGCATGTCCCCGATCTCCAGCAGCTCCGGCGTCGTAAAAAACGTCATATGTGCCGGATAATGAAACAGCGAATTGCAAAGGCAGCCTTTATCGACCAGCATCGTGCTAAAGCCAGCCCGTTGGGCCTCAATCGCGCAGGCCATGCCGGTCGGGCCCGCGCCAATCACCAGTAAATCTACAATCTCTGAAGTCGCACCCTCACTCATCCCTTCATTCTACTGAAGGTTCGGAGCGTCAGATTCCAACAGTTAGTTATCCAGCGCCACCAGCTTATGGGCAATCGCAAACAGCGCCAGCTCCAGTCGCGTCGAAACGCCGGTCTTATCGAAGATATTTGAAAGATGCCGCTTCACCGTCTCCTCACTGATGGTGAACTGCTTCGCTACATCCTTATTGCTGCACCCTTCCACAATGCAGGTCACAACTTCGAGCTCACGCGGTGTCAACCCATAGGTCTTCCGCTCCGGCACCGCCGCAGCCTTCTTCATCAACTCATTCAGCGCCGTCACCAGATTTACGACACGCTCGCCGCCGATCCAGTAGTCCCCGGAGAGCACAGCCCGCAGCGAACGTGAGAGATCGCCAGCAACAGCATCCTTCAGCACAATGCCGCGAGCTCCGATCTGCAGCGCTTCGATAATCTGCTGCGTCGAGATCGTACTCGTCAGCATGATGATCTTCACGCGTGGCGACTTGCTCATAATTGCACGCAGAGCCTCAAGCCCAGGCAGGCGCGGCATCTGCAGGTCGAGCAGTAGAATATCTGGCTCCAGCTCCAGCGTCTGCGTAATCGCCACATCGCCGTCTTCGGCCTCGCCTACCACTTCGAAGCCGGCCTCATTCTCCAGCATGTTCTTCACGCCGAAGCGCACCACAGGATGATCATCGGCAACAACGATACGGATCGGTGTCGCCGCAACAACTGCATCGTTAGATTTCTTTATCGATTCCTTCATCGTGCCTCATCTCCCGACAACTCGTTGATCCGACACTAGTTGCTTTCGCGTGCGACCAGAATACGCCGCAGCCGTTCGCACGCCACCATGAATTCATTCAGTGTAGCTACATCGTCATCACACAAACCCCGCTCCTCCATTGACGTTGCAAGTCTTTGCAGCTCAACAGCACCCACCATCCCGCATCCTCCCTTGATCGCATGGGCCTCCTTTGTATACGCTGCATCGTCGCCCTCGGATGTTGCTCGCCGCATCCTCACGACCCTCGCCTCCGTATCCTTCAGGCAGAGCGCATACAGCTCCTCTAAACGCGAGTGCCGCATCGACTCCTGCAGTTTCGCGTACACGACCTCATCCAACACCGCTCCACTCGCGCCGCTTGCTCTCCCTTCACCCCGAGCCGAACCCCCAGAAATCGCGCGCGCCAGGGCCTCCATCGTAAACGGTTTTAACAGGAACCCATCGAACTCCCGCCCCATCCCATCCTCTAACTCGCTCCCGCTCATCGCCAGCAGCAAAGTCTCCGCCCTGCACAATCCGCGCAGCCGCCGGGCAAGCTCATCCCCCGCAATCCCGGGCATCTGCATATCCGTCAACACCACCTCTGGCAACGGACGTACTCGCTGCACATGCACCAACGCCGCATCGCCTGACTCCGCCGCCTCCACCTCGTATCCTGCCCCCTCTGCCAGCAGCGTAAGCACCTCGCGGCTCAACTCATCGTCATCCACAATCAAAACCCGAACCGGCATGTATTTCACTCATCCTTACCGCAAAGACTATCAACTGACAGTCTTCAGTACCACTCCGACGCACGATAGCGGTAAAGTAGTTGCCATGGCTTCAGGGGATCTGCAGGACGGGCAGAATCAGGACGAGCAGAATCAGGACCGGCCGAAGCCCAACGAGCAAGCCCAGCTGGCCGCGACCCTCGCAGCCTTCTCCGCCCGTATCGAAAGCCTCGAGCAGCAACTGGCAGAGCTGCGCTCCACCCCATCCTTGCGAGCACGCAAACTCTCCTCCCCTCCGCCACCCCCATTTCCAGAGCCCACCCCACCAAACCTATCCCGCAATCTTCCCAAAGCCAGCGGTTCACTCGAAGACCGCATCGGCTCCCAACTCTTCAGCCGTATCGGGATCGTCGCGCTTCTCATTGCCACCACTCTCTTTCTCAAGTGGGCCATCGACAACCATTGGATCGGCCCCACAGGCCGCATCCTCGCAGGCCTGATCGCAGGAGTCGCAGTCGTCGTCTGGTCCGAGCGCTTTCGCCGCCAGGGCTTCAACGCCTTTTCCTACGCCCTCAAGGCCATCGGCAGCGGAACACTTTACCTGTCCCTTTGGGCGGCCTTCCAGCTCTACCATCTGCTACCCGCCGGCGTCGCTCTCTCTGCCATGATCCTGGTCACTGCGTGGAACGCCTACATGGCCTGGTCGCAGAACAGCCAGATCCTCGCCGCCTACGCCCTCGCCGGAGCCTTTGCAACTCCTCTGCTCCTCTCCACCGGCGGCAACCATGAAGTCTTTCTCTTCACCTACATCCTCGCAATCGATGTAGCAACCGTCCTACTCGTCCGCCTCAAGCCCTGGCCGCGCCTCCTCTTCGGAGCCTTCCCCCTCACCGTAGCCTTC
This sequence comes from Tunturiibacter empetritectus, assembly GCF_013410875.1. Classification (GTDB taxonomy): domain Bacteria; phylum Acidobacteriota; class Terriglobia; order Terriglobales; family Acidobacteriaceae; genus Edaphobacter; species Edaphobacter empetritectus. The sequence goes on from NZ_JACCCU010000001.1 coordinate 674,944, forward strand.
TTCATCGGCTGGTACATCGAATGGTTCGATGTCTACAACACCGCGAAACCTCTTGTAGTCACCGAAATCTTTATCGGCCTCTTCTTCCTGACGTTCCTGGCCCCATCCCTTCGCACTCGGCAAAACGAAGAGCACCCATCGACTCCAATTACCGAAATCCTCCTCCCGCTAGCGAACGCAGCCTTCGCGGCACTCGCGTTTTACTCCGTCCTCCAGGACACCGGCAATCACGATCTGCTCCCATGGCTCGCGGTCTTATTCGCCGCACTCTATCTAGGCCTCATGCGCCTGCCCCAACCCCGCGTCACCTCCGCCGTTCATCTCTCTCTCGCAATCGTCTTCCTCACCATCGCCATCCCCCTCAAGGCCAGTGGCCGCTGGATCATCGTCGGCTGGCTCGCTGAGGGCGCAGCCCTGCTATGGATCGCAGCCCGTCTGTCCAGCCCCGCACCTGATAAAACTCCTGAGCCAGCCCCGCTCATCCTTCGCCGCCTCGCCGCCGCTGCTCTCATCCTTGGCATCTGCGGCCTCCTGGTCGAACCCTTCTGGCTCAACGAACGAATCGACACCGCATTCCTCAATCTCCGCTTCGCCACCGCCCTCTTCGGACTCGCCGCTCTAGGCCTCTCCGCGTTCTTCGCGCATGGCCCCATTCGCTACTCCGGCCAGCAGAACAAAGCCTTCCCCAACTGGCTCACCATCGCGGGATCCTCCATCGTCGCGTTCAACTTCATAGCCATCCTCGCCTGCCTCCGCGAGCTTGACTCCGCATGGAGCGTCAATGCGGGCAATCCCGAAGCCGACCTGCAAAAGGCTCTCGCCATCTCCGCCTTCCTCATGCTCTACGGCGCCGGCCTGCTCGCCATCGGGTTCTGGAAGCGTTCCGCCTTCATCCGCTGGCAGGCGCTCTTGCTGTTGGTCTTCACCATCGGCAAGGCCTTCCTTTACGACCTGCGCAACCTTAGCCAGGGCTACCGAGTTCTAAGCTTTCTCGGACTAGGAGCCCTGCTGATGGCCATCAGCTTCGCCTACCAGAAAGACTGGCTGGCCCTCCGCCTCCCCAACCCAACATCCGAACCTCAACTGCCTAAACACGACGGAGGCGATCAGTGAAGTCTGCGATCCTTCTGACCCTTATTCTCTGGCAGGCAGCCGCAACTCCGGAGCCCACCGACCCGCATTACCTACGCTATGAACGAACCATCACTGCGTCAGGTGCAGGTCAAAGCTGCGCCATCATCGACCCATCCCTCTTTCCGCACGCCGGCCCATCGCTCAAAGATCTCCGCCTCTTCCAGGACAACCGCGAGATTCCCTACGCCATCACGCTGAGCGAGCCGCAGCAGCCTGACAGCGATTCTGCCACCATCCGCAACCTCGGCCTCCGCGGTCGCAACATCGTCTTCGATCTCGAGATGCCGAACCGGCCCTACACCGAGCTTACCCTCGATCTGGCTGGACACGACTTCATCGCCACCGCCACCGTCTCCGGCACCCGCGACCCCAACTACGCAAACCAGACCGATCTCGGCGAGTTCACGATCTTCGACCTCACCAGCCAGCATCTCTCGCGCAGCACGACGATCCACCTGCAGGAGACCAGCCTCCCCTATCTCCACATCGAACTAGCCGTCTCCCCGGCCACCGGCACGCACACTTTAGACACCTCTCCCCAGGCCCTGCAAAAGATGGTGCAGGGCATCACGGTCCCTCCCAGCCGTGAAGCTCAGTCCCTCTACACCACAGCAGTCCAGACTGCCACGATCACTCCGCGCGGCCGCAAAACCGTCGCGACCTTCGCCCTGCCGCAACGCATCCCTATCGAGCGTGTCTCCTTCTCCATCTCGCCCACCTTCAAAGCGAACTTCAGCCGCGACATCAGCATTACGGACCACCCCACCGCCCCCAACCCGGCCGACGCACTCAGCGAAACCCTCGCCGGCACCATTCTCCGCGTCCACCTCACCCAGGCTGGCCGCGAGATCCGTCAGGAGCAACTCAGCGTTCCCGCCACGCTCGGCTCCAACATGCAGAGCGCAGCTACAGTCGAAGTCGCAGTCAACAACGGGGACGACGCCCCGCTTCCCATCACCGCCATTCGCCTCGAGATGCGTCAGCGCAAGATCTGCTTCGACGCCCCCACGGCTCAGCCTCTCACCCTCTTCTATGGAGACGCCGCCCTCACCGCGCCGCAGTATGACTACACGCGCCTCTTCTTCTCTTCAGCCGAGTTCCACGCAGCAAACTTAGGCCCAGAGCAGTTCAATCCCGCCTATCGCGACCGCCCCGATGCGCGCCCACTCACAGACCGCCATCCCCATCTGCTCTGGATCGCTCTTCTGATCGTGATCTGCATCCTAGCGATCGTTGCCATCCGCTCGTCGAAGACAGTCCACCACTAGCTGTCGCATATCTTCCGACCAAAGGGAGGATCAACGCCGCTCATCCCACCCGGAAAAGGTATACGCGTCACGAAGTGACCGCCCCACGCGCAGTGGGCCCGTCCGGCAGGACAGAAGGTTTTGAGCTTACCGAATCGCCGCATCCACTTCACTGATCCAATTCGCCGACTTCAGAATCTCACGCGGCTTCGACCCATCCGCAGGCCCCACCAGACCATCGTTGTACATCATGTCGATCAGGTGAGCGGCCCGTCCATAACCGATCCGAAGCCTGCGCTGCAGCAGGGAAGTGCTCGCCTTCCCAAACTCAAACACCAGCCGAACCGCATCGTCATACAGCTCGTCGTTATTGTCCCCATCGACGCCGCCATCGCCATCCTTGCCGGTACCGGTATCTTCCTTCGGTCCTTCCAGGAAGCCATGCACATACTCAGCCTCGCCCTGCGCCTTCCAGAACTCAGTCACAGCCGAGATCTCTTTCTCCGTCACAAACGGCGCATGCACCCGCTGCACCCGGCTGGTCCCCGGCGGCAGATACAGCATATCGCCGCGCCCCAACAAACTCTCCGCGCCATTCGAATCGATGATCGTCCGCGAGTCCACCTTCGTCGCCAACCGGAAGCTCATACGAGTCGGCACATTCGCCTTGATCAATCCCGTAATCACATCCACCGAAGGCCGTTGCGTCGCCAGCACAAGATGAATGCCCACCGCGCGCGCCATCTGCGCCAGCCGCGTAATCGACTCCTCGACATTCGCCCGATCCAGCATCATCAAGTCAGCCAACTCATCAATGATGATGATGATGTAAGGCAGCGGCTCCTGGTTCACATCCTCAAACAAGTACTCGCTGCCATGGTCGAACAGCTTGTTGAACTGATCGATATTCCTCACATGATTCGCAGCCAGCAGCTTCAGCCTTCGTTCCATCTCACGCACAGCATTCCGCAGTGCATTCGCCGCCAGCTTCGCCTCCGTGATGATCGGCGTAAACAGATGCGGGATTCCCTCATACATCCCAAGCTCCACCCGCTTCGGGTCCACAAGTATCATGCGAACCTGCTCCGGAGTCGACTTGAACAGCACACTCATGATCATCGCGTTGATCGCAACCGATTTACCCGAGCCAGTCGAACCCGCAATCAGAACGTGCGGCATACTCGCCAGATCCGCAGTGACGATGCGCCCGTTGATGTCCTTCCCAAGTGCAATCGCCAGCCTGCTCTTACTCTGCGCAAAGCTCTCACACTCGACCACATCCCTCAGCCAGATCGTCTCCCGCTCATGGTTCGGCACCTGAATCCCAACCGTGCTCTTGCCCGGCATCCGCTCAATCAAGATCGACTCAGCCGCCATCGCCAGGCAAAGATCATCTGCCAGCCCCGTGATCCGGGCGACCTTCACGCCAGCCTCCGGCTTGAACTCGAACGTCGTCACCACAGGCCCGGGATTGATCTGGGTCACCTGCCCATCGACGCCAAACTCAGCTGACTTCTCCACCAGTACGCGCGCCTCTTCACGCAGCGCATCCTCGCGAACCACAGCATGCTCTTCACTCCGATAAAGCAGCGACGAAGGCGGAAGCTTATACCCCCGCACACTCTTCGGCACAATCGTCACAGGTTTGATATCCGCATCCGCACGTTTACCGAACGAGATGCCATCCGGCAGCGTATGCGACTGCTGCGATGCCGGAGCGCCCGGAGCAGCATACGAAGCTCGCGGCTCTTCCATCACCTTCTTCGGCGCACGTGTTGGAGCCGCAGCCTTCATCGAAGCCGGCTCACGCCACTCCTCAGCACCGCCAAACTCTCTAAAATTCGACTCATCATCCAGCCCATGCACCGGGGCCGCAGCCTTCGCCAGCACCTCAGCAAACGGCGCAACCGCCGCAGCCGCTGTGCCAAACGCCGTCACCGGAGGAGCATCCACCAGAGTCCGCGGCATCGCCTCGAAGATCGAAGAATGATGGCCACCCGCAACAACCTCCTCAGGCACAATCGAGATAGGCTGCACCTTCTTCTTCTTACTTAACCAGCCGAACAAACCACCCAGCAGTGTCGTTGGTTCCGGCTCAGGCTCTAGCCTTCTACGCTCTGCCGCCTCCGCAAGCTCACGAGCACGCCGCGCCCTCGCATCAGCCTGCTCCCGCTTGCTTCCATAGCCTTCCTCAAGATCAACCTCGGCGCCAGCACGACGACTTCGCCGCTGCGACCACCACTCCCACAGCCGCTGCAAGAATCCAAACCGGATCGTCGCCCACTCACGCGCCGTATTAAAGGTAAACGTCGTCGCCAGATACAGCGACACCGCCACCATCAGCGACAGCACAATGGCCGCGCCCGGCAAATTCAAATAGTGCACCAGCAGATCCGTCAGCAGTCGCCCCGTCGTCCCCTCGATAGGCAGCGAACCACGCCACATCATCTCCCCCGGCAACAAAGCAATCGCCGCCGGCCCAAACACCACCCACATCCCCAGCCCAATCATCTTTGCCAGCGGAGACCCAGCCGGCCGCGAACGCATCCAGCAGATTCCAAGCCGTCCCAACACCAGCGGCAAAAAGAACGCAGCCACCCCAATCAGCTGCAGCATCGCATCCGCGAGATAAGCCCCAACCATCCCCGTCCAATTATGCGCCGGCCGCCCCTTCACGTACTGTCCCACCGTATCGAACGACGGATCGGTCGGCGTGTAACTCGCCAGCGCCAGCATCAGCAGGCCCGCGCTCACCAATACGACCATCCCAAGAATCTCATTCAGGCGGCGGTTGCGCGTCGGGGTCGAAACAAGTCTCAGAGTTTTCATTGGGGAGCCTTCATGTGAGGGGGACGCGCGGGCCCATTCGTCACGGTGCGCACAACCTCACGCCGTCCGATCCAAACCGAGCCCGCAAATCACCAGAGCACCTTCGATTATCCCAGACCCTTCCCTCCCCCCTGCACAAATGTCGAAAAACCTCACTTCGGGGTACCCACATACAAACCCACGGGCACTCTCCGCATCTACTCTTTCATATTCACCGCCGAGCCAAATTTCACTCGGCGGTCCTTAGAACCGGTTGGCAGGGGAGCGGGATTTTCGCGATTTCTCCTGCTTGCCGTCGGCAGAGGAGAATCGCGCACAGCCGACGGACCCTGCTCCAACCGGACCCACACTTTACCCAGGATTGAGGTCATCATGCCAACAGATACAGGTAAGCAGAACGAAATGCAGCGCGCTCTAAATTCCCTCATCAGCACCCTTCTCGACAGCCAGAAAGGCTTTGCCGACATCGGCGAACATCTGAAAGACGACACCCTGAAGCGCTACTTCCTCGCCGAATCTCTCAAGCGCGCCAGCTTCCGCGGCGACCTAGAAGAGATCCTCCACCAGAATGGCGTACACGACATCAAAGAGTCCGGCACGACCGCCGGCGCTATCCACCGCGTATGGGGAGACCTGAAAGCGAAGCTAGGCGGCGGAGACCACACTCTTCTCGAGACTGCCGAACAAGGTGAAGACGAGGCCAAGAAGGCCTACGCAGACGCCCTCAACCAGGATCTTCCGCTTCCCGTTCGCCAGCTCGTCGCAGAGCAACAGGCCCACGTCATCACCTCCCACGACTACGTGAAGAGCCACCGCGACGCACTCGTATCCAAATAGTCAGAAGTAACCAAGGGCGTACCAATTCGACGACGGGCAGCGAGTTTGACCTCGCTGCCCGATTTTTTTTGTTAGCGTGAAGCATGCGAAAACAAGGAAGTGATTCAGTATGATCGGACGCATTCTTCTCGCCGCAATCTTCCTCATCTCTGGTGTCCTTCACTTTCTCGCTCCAGGCGTCTACCTCCGCATCATGCCGCCTTACCTCCCTGCACACACACTCCTCGTCCACATCAGCGGCGCAGCAGAGCTACTCGGCGCCATCGGCCTGCTAATCCCCACCACGCGCCAAGCTGCGGCCTGGGGTCTGGTCCTTCTGCTGATCGCCGTTCTGCCGGCCAACATCTACATGGCAACGTCACATCTGCGCCTGCCCGGCATCATGGGACAAAGCTGGGCGCAGTGGCTGCGCGTCCCCCTGCAGATCCCACTTATCTACTGGGCCTGGCTCTACACCCACCGATAACTAACTGCGCAATCTAGTACCCCGCGTGATACAGCCCAAACACCACCACCGAGGCCACCAGGCAATAGATCCCAAACAGATACCAGCGTCCCTCCTCCAGCCAGCTGCTCAACCACCTCAAAGCCAACAGTCCTGCCAGAAACGCAAACACCGCACCCAGCAACCCCATCACCACGCTTCCGTGCAGATCAATCGGCACACCCGCCGCCGTCGCCTCATGGGATGCCTTCACCAGCCGCATCACCTCGCGCCCAACCGCCGGAGGTGTCAGCACCACGGCCAGCGCAAAGCTGAACCGCTCAGCCCGCTCCTTGCTCGCACCTGCCAACATTCCCGTCGAGATCGTAGCGCCGGACCGCGAAAATCCGCGGAACGGCAGACACAGTCCCTGAATCGCGCCGATCCAACCCGCCTGCCGCATCGTCACGCTGTCGCCATAGACTTGCTCATGCGCGCCCATGCGCCGCTTCTCCATCAGCCCCGCAAGCAGAATCAACAGACCGGCAGCGAACAACGCAGGAGCAATCAGATCCAGCCGCCCAAATAGCAGCTCAATCTCACCCTTCGAAGCCCCTTTGAACGCTGTCTTCTCGATCAGCTTGATGATCACTTCGCCAATCACAGCCGTCAGCAGTGAAGCCCATACGACCCGGATCAAAAATCTTTTGAACGCATCGCCGCTGGAAAAATAGGTCTTCTTCCACTGATTCCAGAAGTAGACAATCACGGCGAACATTGTGCCTGTATGCAGCATCACCAGCAGTAGCGTCATCTGCGGCGTCGTCGGGTCCAGCCCCAACAGCTTTTCGGCGACTACAACGTGAGCGGAACTCGAGACAGGCAATAACTCAGCGAGCCCCTGCACAATGGCAAGGATGATGACATGAAGAATCGACATGCTTCTATCCTAAAGTGTCCGCTTGTATAAACGGTAAACAAGATAGGTCCTGCCGAACAAGCCTCCTGCGCGGAGCGCGGTCACTTCATGACACGTATACCGCTTCGCAAGGCGCTCCCGATGGTCGCGAATTATGATTATCCAGACCAACGGGAGCACCACGCGAAGCTCTAAAAAGGCGTGCGAACGCCCGCCCCACGCGTAGTGGGCCCGTCCGGCAGGACATTGCCCCTAATCCCGATCACTCCCATAGATCGCAATCCCCTGCGAAACTCGAAATGCAATACTAGCCCCCCGCGCCGCAAACTCCGACTTCGGATACCGCGCTTTCAAATCCATCGCCAGCGCCTGCGTCCTCTTCGCCGCCTCCTCCGACCGCTTCTTATCCTCCTGCACCAGGTACATCGTCACCACCACGCCCTGCCGATACACCGCGTTGTAGAGCGCCTCCGCAGCCTTAGGCCCATCCCCATACTGCTGCGCATATTTCACATACAGCCCAGTCTCCATCTCCGGACACTTCGGCAACCCTTGCCAGTCCCCGCACATCTTGTTGTCCAGCAGATCGAACGCAGCCCGCGCCGCAAACTCACTTCCCGGATACGTCTTCATCACCTTCTTCAGCTCGCCCTCGTAGATCTGAGGCCGCAAATAAGCCTCCTGCTCCTTCGCGCTCGGCAGCGTGCTGATATCGACCTTATCCAACTGCCAGCGAATATCCGCCGCTCGCCAGGCAGCCTCTGCCGCCAGCGGCGAATCCGGAAAATACTCCGCCACGCGCTTATAAAGCAGATGAGCCTCTTCCGCCGCACCTTTCGGTGCATGCGGCCGCTCCGCCTCATCCTCAAAGTTCGCCGCCGACCCAAACAGAATCACATCCCCGCCAGCCGTCCCCGGCCCCAGAATCCCCTTATCCCGAATCCACCCCGACGCCGGAGTCACATTCGCGTCCTCGCCAAACTCAGGCTTGTTACGGTCATCCTCATTTGCATCATCGTTGATATCGGTATTCGCAAACACCTTCACCCAGGGCCCACTCCGCTCGACAATCTGTATCTCATGGCCAGGAGTCACCAGCGAGATCTTCTGCGCCTCGGCGTCCGATGCAACATACACATTTGCATCATGCAGCACTGTTGCAATGGCCGTCCCGTCGTAGTCCTTTCCCTTCTTCTGCCCCATTGCAGCGACGCTCGCTACCAGAAGCATCGCCCCAGCACCAACTGCCGCACATCGCATAGAAGAAATCCGCATAGACCTCATTTAGACGCCACCACAATCCTCTGGAAAGCCAAACAGGGTCCAGTCTAAACTTTTCGCTCCTCAACCAAGTGAACCAATATCGTCCACGACTCCCCATATGACTCCTCAGACTTCCGCCACTATCTCTAAGCGCATCAAATCCATAGACTAGAGAAAGACCTTGCGGCAAGATAAAAACGCACAAAATCGCATGATGACCCTGCAAACAGAAGACTATTCGAGCCTCAAGCGGAAGTTGATCCTCCGCGACTCCCTGACCTTTTTCAGTCTGCTGCTCGTCACCATCGTCCTGTTCCTCATGACGTTCTTCCTCTTTCGCTCCTTCACCTCCCACCGCGAAGAGCTGGCCCAGCGCTGGTCAGCCCGAGGCCAGGCGGCCATCAACGCAGGCCACCCCGACCAGGCCATCGTCGCCCTCCGCACCGCCCTCTCCTACGCCCCCGGCCAGCGCTCCTATGAGCTTCTCCTCGCCCAGGCCCTCGGCGACGCCGGCCACACCGAAGAGTCTTTCAACTACTTCCTCGGCCTCTGGGAGACCCAACCCGGCGACGGCTTCATCAACCTAAGCCTCGCCCGCCTCGCCGCAAAGAAGAACGATGTGCAGGCCGCGATCAACTACTACCGCGCCTCCATCTACGGCACTTGGGAAGGAGATGGAACCCTCCGCCGCCGCGAGGTTCGCCTCGAGCTCTCGCAGTACCTCATCGCGCATCAAGACCTCAGCAGCGCCCGCACCGAACTCCTCATCGCCGGTGGCAACGCACCCGAAGACATTCCCCTCTCTCTCACCCTCGCGCAGCTTCTCGAGCAGGCCCAGGCCCCTCACGACGCCTTGACCTACTACCGCAAAGTTCTTGCGCACGAGCCAAAAAACCAGCTCGCCCTCCAATCTGCTGCCCGCCTCGAATACGACTCCGGCCACTTCGACGAAGCCCACCGGCTCATGGAGCAGTCCATACACCAGCAGGAAGCCTCCACCGCCACGCACGAGACGATCACGCACAGTGATAAAGAGATGTTCGAAGACTCCGCGCGCATCCTCGAGCTCGCTCCCCTCAAAAAACTCCCGAACAACGAACGCGTAACCCGCATCCTCGAAGCTCGCACCCTGGCAAAGAAGCGCTTTGACGCCTGCAGCACACAACTCTCCGTCGCCAGTGGCATGTCTTCTCCGCTTCAGGACCTTGCCGCTAAATGGTCGACCAAAGACGCAACCAGCAACCGCGCCGCTCTCCTCAACGATCCCGCCCAGCAGGACGCCACCATGCAGCTCGTCTTCGACACCGAGACCCAGACCAGCAAGATCTGCGGCCCTCCCACAGGCGACGACGCCCTCCTCCTGCAGCTCGCCAAGTTCCCCAAAGCGATGGAGCCCTAAGCCAGAATGGAAGATCAAACAGCAATGGCGGAGACGGAGCCAGTCGCACCGAGTACACCGAGTACTCTGCGCGACGACATGATCGCCCGCATCGCCCCCGGCCGCGAAGAGCGCGTCTTTCTTCTCCTCTCCATCTTCATCGGCGTCGTCTCCGGCCTTCTCGTCGTCTCCTTCCGCATGGCGATCGAGTGGCTCAGCGTCCTCCTCCTCGGCTCCTCGCCAAACCCGCACCAGCCGCGCCTGCTCTACATTCCCGCCGCGGCAGGCTTAGTCATCGCCGTCCTCACCCGCTACGTCTTCCCCAAGGTCCGCGGCAGCGGAATCAACCAGACCAAAGCCGCCCTCTACATCAGCAACGGCTACATCTCCTTCCGAACCGTCATCGGCAAGTTCCTTCTCTCCGCACTCGCCATCGGCAGCGGCCACTCTCTCGGCCCCGAAGACCCATCCCTCCAGATCGGCGCCGGAGTAGCCTCCCTCATCAGCCGCCGCTTCGGCATGTCGAAGGAAAAACTCCGCATCTTCGCACCCATCGGAGCCGCCGCCGGCCTCGCCGCAGCCTTCAACGCACCCATCTCCGCCATCCTCTTCGTCATCGAAGAGGTCATCGGCCAATGGAGCGCCGCTGTCCTTGGCTCCATCGTCCTCTCCGCAGTCGCCAGCGTCGTCGTCGCCCGTTCCTTCTGGGGCGCCCAGCCGATGTTCCGCATCCCGGTCATCGACCTACGCGACTCCCGCGAGCTCCTAGCCTACGCCGCACTCGGAGTCACCGGCGGTTTTGCCTCTCTCGTCTTCGCAAAAGCCCTCAGCTATCTCCGCCCAAAACTCCGTAGCCAACCCCAGTGGTCGCAACTCCTCCAACCCGCCGCCGCGGGCCTTCTTGTAGGAGCCATCGGCTACTTCGGCTTTGTACAAGTCATGGGCGCAGGCTACGAAGCCATCGACCAGGCTATGCACGCGCAGTTCGCCTGGAAGATGCTCCTCCTCCTCGCACTCTTCAAGATCATCGCCACCACGCTCTCTTTCTCCAGCGGCACTCCCGGCGGAATGTTCGCACCCACGCTCTTCATCGGAGCCATGCTGGGCGCCGCCGTAGGCACCTTCGAAAAAATCTACTTCCCCCACCTCACCGGCTCCATCGGCTCCTACGCGCTGGTCGGCATGGGTGTGCTCTTCGCCGCGTTCCTCCGCGCCCCCCTCACCTCCGTCTTCATGGTGCTCGAGGTCAGTGGCAACTACTCCATCGTCCTGCCCGTCATCCTCGCCAACACCATCGCCTACCTCATCTCCCGCATCCTCCAGCCCGTCCCCATCCTCGAGCAGTTCACCCACCAGGACGGCCTCGACCTCCCCTCCATGGAAGAGCTACGCGAAGAGAGCAACCTCCACCTCGAAGACGCCATGCAGCCCGTCACCGTCCCCATCCTGCAAGGCAGCGAAACCATCCCCGACACTCTCCGATCCCTAACCCAATACGAAGATTTAAAATCCATCCCAGTCTTCCTCATCCACTGCAGCGACGGCCTCTGGTACGCTGCAAAAAGAGAAGAGCTGGAAGCCCTCACCGCGAATCAGCCAGAAGAACAAGATGCAGCCACACCCAAGCCCCCACCCGCGACACTAAGCGAACATCTAGGCCCTGAGCGCACACCCGTCCTCTTCCCCGACCAGCCTCTATCCAGTGCCCTCCCGCACTTCCAGCGCTGGCCTCTCCTCCCCATCACCAACCGAGCCATGCGAGGTTCCCTGGAAGGCGTAGTCTCCCTCCACGACGTCCTGACCCGCTACCAAAAACACTAGACAAGGCAAGCTTTTTCGTTTTTCCCCCACCAAGATAAGTGACTCGTCATTTCGACCGAAGCGGCCCACAGTTTCATCGTGGGCCGCGTAGTGGAGAAACCCCCGCATTTGTCTTTGCCGTTGCTTGTTCTACCTACTGAGCCACAGATCATCGGGTGCCCCATTCATCGCGTCTTTGTCGTATGCGATGAGTGGGAATGTATAAATCTCTAGCCAGTCTTTGTGTTCCTACCCGCTACCGCGCAGCCAGCTCCCCTCCAACTGCTCCCGCAGCGCAGGCTCCAGATTTCCCCCACTCAAAATCACCGCCACCTTCTTTACCTTCGGCAGCTCCTCAGCATGAAACAACGCCGCCGCCAGCGTCACCGCCCCACTAGGCTCCGGCACCAGCGTCGTTGCGCGCAACATCACTCGCATCGCCGCCAGTATCTCCTCCTCCGACACCGTAACAATCCCATCCGCAAACTTCATCACATGAGCAAAGTTCAACACACCCAGACTCTGCGTCCGCAGTCCATCCCCAATCGTCCGCGTAGTCTTCGCCGCAGACCACTCCACCAGCGTCTTCGAGTAAAAGCTCTCCTTCGCATCCGCCGCCAGCTCCGGCTCCGCACCCCACACCTGCACCCCAGCACTCACCATCCCAGCCTGAGCCGCCAGTTTCACCGATGTAGCAGTCCCACTCAGCAATCCACCGCCGCTCACCGGCGAGATCACCAACTCCACCCCCGGCAGCTGCTCCACAATCTCCAACCCGCAAGTAGCCTGCCCCGCGATAATCTGCGGAGCGTCATAAGGCGGAATCATCGCATATCCAAACTCCGCCACCAGCTCCTCCGCCTTCAGTCTCCTCTCCGACGAAGCCGGCCCCACCTCCACAATCTCCGCGCCCAGCGCCCTCGTAGCCGCCTTCTTCACCTCAGGAGCATTCGAAGGCATCACAATCACCGCCTTCGCCCCCAGCGCCCGCGCCGCGTACGCCACCCCCTGCGCATGATTGCCGCTCGAGTAAGTAATCACCCCACGCCGCAGCGCCTCAAGCGACAACTGCGCCACCATGTTGTAAGCTCCGCGCAGCTTGAAGCTCCCAATCGGCTGCTCACTCTCTGCCTTGATGTAGAGATCGAACTCAGGCTCCGGAAACTCCCCCATCCGCAAACGAGCCCGTTCCACTCGATAAAGCGGCGTCCTCACCGCAACCCCGGCGATCCGCTCCTTCGCCGCCCGAATCTCCTCCAACGTCACAAACTCACTCATCAACCCACGTCTCCTCAGCTCATCGCCGCAGAGATAATTCTATCCGCCCAATTGAACTAGAACACCCGCCCCAACCCAAAGAACCACTTCCGGTGGTCGCTATCCCCAATACTTCCCCCACCATAAAACGGCCCAAAGATAGTCTTCACCACCACCGCACCCGAGATATCGTTCGGCAGTGTCGGCGTCCCCGCAGCCGCATTCCACACCTTCCCAATCTCATAAAATCCAGCCGCGTAGATTGAATCCCCGATCACAGGATTCAGCTTCGTCAGCCGGTAAAGATAACCCACCTGCCCCAGAAAATAATCACTCCCCAGCAGCTCTCCACGATCGTAAGCACTCAATCGCAGCGCGCCTCCCAGCGAAAATCCCGCCAGCCCAAGGTTCTTCGCTCCAAAGCTCGTTCCTCCCTCCATCGTGCCGAAGAGTATCCCCTTCCTCCCCGTAGGAAGAAAGTGCGCCACGCGCGTATCCCACTGCGAATACCCTCCCTGCTCAAACGGGCTCTGCGTCGAATGCGTAAACTTCGTCAGTAGCTCCGAACCCTTCGTCGGCACCTGTACATTGTCCTGTCCCAGATACTGAAACCGCACATTGCTCACAAACGGCGTCAGGTGAAAGATCTGTTCAATCGGCTGTCCCACGCGCAGCGTCTCGCCATACCACTGGTAGTCCTCGCCCACTCTCAACTCCGCCTTTGAGCTGAACCGATACCCCAGATCCAACCCAAATCCATTACGCTCCTCGGTGTACTGCGAGAGCTCCTGACTTCCCGAATAGAACGACGTAATCGTATGCGTGTAGTAAGCTCGCGGCGCAGCAAAATACCGCTTCGCCGCAACCAGCGGCTGATACAACTCCCCAGTAATCCCAGCTACCTGCCCCACCGAGGCATCGACCCTTACTTCAGACGCCGGCCCCGTCAGCCCAAAGAACGTCACCCGTCCGCCCAGTCCCAGTTGAATATCGTTCGAATCATTCGAAGCAAGCGTCAGTCCAACATCCAAAAACGGCGGCCCATAGTCTTTGATCTGCGGTCGCACCAGCAACCCGGTCTTGTCCTTCTCATCGACCAGGTTATAGCCGATGCTCGAGTAAGTTCCCGTGCCCTGTAGATCCGCAATCGTCTCCTCAATCTTCTTCGGATCCACCGGCTTACCGACATACTTCGTAAACTCATTCGCAATCTCTGCACGCTGCGCGCCCTTTACTCCACGCACACTCACAAACTGTGGATTTGGAATCTGTGTCCTTCGCCGCGCATCTCGCTGGGCTACATACGCCTGCCAGTCCGCATCGTTCAAGGCATACTTCATCAGCTCAGCCGAGTGCTCCTCTGCCACCTTCACGCCCTGCGGAATAATCTCCGCGCTCTTCTCAAACTCGCCGGCGCTGAACTTGCTCACATCCGCCTTCAGCAGAATATTGGCGTTTTTCATGCTCAGCAGTTCATTCGCCGAAACCATGATCGCAACATTCCTTCCCGCCACGCCCACCAGCGAGTTCAAGCTCATCTTATCCACCGGACCCGTATCCAGGTACACCGCAATCACAATATCCGCGCCCATCCCCCGCGCCACATCTACCGGCAGATTATTCACCGCACCGCCATCCGAATAGATCTGATCCCCATACACCACCGGCGCAAAGACACCCGGAATCGACATCGTCGATCGCATCGCCCGGGCCAGCGATCCGTCCTTGAACACATGCTCCTTTCCCGTCGTTATATCGGTCGCCACGCAACGGAAGGGAATCGGCAGATCGTCGAAGTTCTTCAAATCGTAGTAAGGAAGCATCTCCCTATCCAGCAGCAACCCCACCGCCGACCCCGAGTTCAACCCATTCGGCAGACTCAGCCCATGCTTCAACCCAAACTCCAGCCGATTCGGAAACGCCACCTTGTCTTCCTTCCGGCGATAACTCAACGCAGGAAACGGCACCTGCCCGCTCAACACCGACGACCAATTAATCCCACCGACAAACTCCTCGATATCCTGCGGGCTGTTCCCAGACGCATACAGCCCGCCGATCAGGCCGCCCATGCTCGTCCCGGCTACCTCATCGACTGGAATGTGGTGCTCTTCCATCCACTCAATTACGCCGACGTGCGCAAATCCCAGCGCCCCGCCACCCTCCAGCACCAACCCAATCCTCTGCCGGGTCGGAGGCGCAATCACCGGCTTCTGGGCGCAAGCCGCCCCCGCCGCCCACACCATCGCGATCGACACCGCCGCAACAGCACATCGAGAAAAAGCGGCTTCCAGCAAAAAAACCGCCGGCCTGAAACTGCGCATACCACTCCCTGAGAGGCTTCGCTCAATCTCCAGCCTACTATCCCACACCCTCATCTCGACCGCTAACTCAAAGGGGTAACCACCGCCCTAACCCGCATCAACAGCGCGGAATCAAATCCCTAAAGGTAGTCCCAGGCAGTAGCAGTAGCTCTTCTGACACCCGCAACTCCAGAGCAAAAAAAAGAGCGCCCCATCAGGAGCGCTCTCTTCTTCTTCTCGTTCGTTCGTCAAATCTCCAGAATCACCGGCATGATCAAAGGCCGCCGACTCGTGCTCTTCTGGATATACCGCTTCAGATCGTTGCGAATCTTCTCCTTGATCACGCCGTAGTCGGCCTTCTCTTCCGCCGAAGATCCCTCAAGAGTCCGCTGCACCACCTGTCGCGCTTCAGTGATCAAACCCTCTTCGGTCGCGATCGCCATACCGCGAATCACAATCTCAGGCGGATTCTCGAGCAAGCCCGTCTGCTTGTTGATCGCAATGATCGGCAGCACAATGCCATCCTCACTCAAGTGTTTCCGGTCGCGAATGACGATGTCTTCCACCACGTCGGTCGAGGTTCCACCCGAATCGATGCAAACTCGCCCAACCGTAACCTTCCCGGTCTTCGTAGCCGAGCCCTTATCCAGCTCCAGAACGTCGCCGTCCTCCATCAGAATCGTCTTCTCGACCACGCCCATCGACCCTGCCAACTCTGCATGACGCTTCAGATGGCGATAGTCTCCATGAATCGGAATAAAGAACTTCGGACGAACGAGATTAATCATCAACCTCAGCTCCTCCTGGCTCCCATGTCCGCTCACGTGGATCAGACCCGACTGCCCATCGTCATGAATCACCTTCGCATCGCGCCGCTCCAGGTGATCGATCATCCGGTAGATAGACTTCTCATTCCCCGGAATCACCCGCGAACTCAGCAGCACCGTATCACCCGCATCGATATGCGCGAACTTGTGATTATTCACCGCCGCCCGGCTCAACGCACTCATCGGCTCACCCTGCGTGCCGCTGATCATGATCAGCAACTTATTCGCAGGAAAATCACGAATCTGCCCTGGATTGATCACCAGACCCTGCGGCAGATCCAGATACCCAAGATCCTGCGCAATCTCAGTAGAGTTATCCAGCGACCGCCCGATCACCGCAACCTTGCGCCCATGCTCATGCGCCAGCTCCATCGCCAGCCGAATCCGATGAATCGAAGACGAAAAGCAGCTGAAGAAAAGCTTCTTCTTCGTCTGCGAAAAAATCTCATCCAGCTTCGGCCGCACAGCCCGCTCACTCGGCGTGTACCCATTGCGGTCCACGTTGGTCGAGTCCTGCAACAGCGCCAGCACGCCCTGCTTGCCCAGCTCGGCAAACGCATGCAGATCGAACGGTTTGTTATCCGGTGGCGAAAGATCAATCTTGAAGTCGCCCGTATGCAGCACCACGCCCACCGGCGTATGAATCGCCAGTGCCACGCAGTCCACCAGCGAGTGCGTCACCCGGATCGGCATGATCGAAAACGGCCCCAGCGTAATCCGATGCCCGGGAATCATCTCGTTCAAATCCGCGTCATCCAGCAGCCGGTGCTCTTCCAGCTTGCCCTCAACATACGCCAGCGTAAACTCCGTCCCATATACCGGAACGTTCAACTCAGACAGAATCCACGGCAGTCCGCCAATGTGGTCTTCATGCCCATGCGTCAAAAGGATCGCGCGAACCTTCTCGCGGTTTTCAGTCAAATAGCTGATATCAGGGACAACAATGTCCACACCCAGCAACTCTTCTTCAGGAAACATCAGACCGGCGTCGATGACAATAATGTCATCCTGCCAGCGGATCGCCATGCAGTTCATACCGAACTCACCAAGGCCACCCAGCGGAATCATCTTCAATTTATCTTGTGCCATCAACTCTTAAGTTTACCATCGCAAGCCCAACTGCCCTTGGAACGAGGCAAACACAGCGTCCTCGGCACGAGAATGTCGCTGCGTTGTCGCTGCCTCACCATCTGCCGTCATCCACACCCTACTGTCATCCACCCAGGGCTATCGTCATTGCCCCCCACTGCCATCGTCATTGCCTCCCCACTGCTGTCATCCTGAGCGCAGCGAAGGATCCCCCTATTTCGTCGTTGCCTTTACTGTCGTTCGTTCCTCAAGCCAAAAAAGCGTCATCTCGACCGAAGACGGCGCTTTTGCCGCCGCAGCGGAGAGGCCCCCGCATTTGCCTTTGCCTATTCTCATGGCAAACAGCTCTTTCCACGAAATGCGACACTCTCCGGCGTCGACTAAGCACAATGTAGACTCTGGCGTATGCGTGACTCGACCAAAGTGATTATAGGTCTCGGCTCTATTTGGGGGCTTTATGCCCTCGGAGCAACCGTCATCGGTTCGTTCACGATTGGAGCCAATGACACCGCTCCCGAGATCGTAGGGCTCGTTCTGTATGGATTCACTCTTCTACCCGCGTGCATTTTGGCAATTTGGTATAGAAAGCCGACAGCCATATGGCTTATCGCTTTAGCTTTTATCAGCGTATTTGGATTTATCTACCAAATACTTGAGGAAGCTGGCCCGGCAAAAGAGTACCGATCGCTGCCGCGAGATTTAGGGTTCGCACTTTTCATGGCTGCAATTCCTGGTCTCTTAGGTATCTTGCTGCTACGTAGTGTTCGGCGTGAAAAGCGCGAAATTTAGTTTGACTACCCCGCCGCCTACAAAACCTCGATCCCCTCAGGCCTGCCAATCACAACCTTACTCGTCATCCCCAGAAACAGCCCATGCTCCACCACCCCCACTGTCCCTTTCAACTCCTCCCCCCCCGCAACCGCATCAAACCCAACCTGCGGCAGCTTGCAATGCACAATATAGTGCTGCCCATCGGTCACATAAGGCTTGCCGTCATCCGTCATCCGCAGCTCCGACTCAAACCCCAGATCCCGCAGCCGCTTCACCGTCGTCTCAAAGCCAAACGGCACAACCTCCACCGGCAGCGTAAACACCGACCCCAACGTCTTCACCAGCTTCCGTGGGTCCACCGCAATCAGCAGCCTCCCACTCGCCATCGCCACAATCTTCTCCCGCAGCAGTGCCCCGCCATGCCCCTTGATCAGATAAAGCGTTCCCTCCTGCACCTCATCCGCGCCATCGATCGTCAGATCCAGGTGCGTCAGATGCGCAAAGTCGCTCATCGGAATCTTCAACTCCAGCGCCAGCTTCTGCGAGGCCTCAGACGTCGCGATCGCCTTGATCCGCAACCCCTCCGCCACCCTTCGCCCCACCTCTTCAATCACCAGCGCCGAAGTAGACCCCGACCCCAGGCCCACCGCCATCCCATCTTCAATCTGCGCTGCCGCCCACACCGCAGCCCGGCGCTTGGCTGCATCGGTTGCATTGCTCTCAGGAGAACTCATGCCTTCCTTGATATCACGGGAAGCAAAAATCTGCACGACACCGCCACGCGATCAGGCTTAGGCCAGTTGGACGAGCGCATTGGCCTGTTACCGCTAACTGAGAGCGTGCCAATCACCATCGCCTTACCTCAGGATGTCCTTTCGCCGCCGCTGCTCGCTCTCCTCTATCATCGCGTTCAAATTCGCAGCTTTTCCAGCACAACGTGTGTCGCGTGCTCCGTAGCCTTATGCTCTGCCACAGAGAACCCCATCGCGGGCAGGTCAAGACCGGCAAGCAATGCCTCACCTTGACCGAGGGCAACAGGTGCAAGTGCAAAGTGGAGGGAATCGATCAACCCAGCCTGCAGATACTGCCGCACGGTGGAAACACCGCCTCCAATCTTGACGTCCTTATCACTCGCTGCTTTTTTCGCGAGCCTCAGCGCCTCTTCGATTCCGCCGCTGACAAAGTAGAAGGTCGTCCCGCCTTCCATCACGAGCGGCTCACGCTCGTAGTGCGTCAGAACGAAGGTCGGAGCATGGTATGGCGGATTGGGACCCCACCATCCCTTCCACGAGTCGTCCTGCCACGGGCCACGGACCGGACCAAACATGTTGCGGCCAAGGATGAAGGCGCCGAAGTTTTCCATCGCCTGCCGTGCGAACGCGTCGTCCACATCGATAGATCCGCCCTCTTTACCGTGCATGGCACAGAATGTTTTGGTATGAAAGAACCACTGAAAGAGCTCTGGACCGCGCTTGCCCAGCGGGTCGTCCAGTCTCTGTTCTATCCCTGCGCTAAAACCGTCCAACGAAATACCAAATCCCGCGACACGAACCTTTGACATGTATGCTCCTCGCTTTCGAAATTCAATTAGCCCCGCGCTCGGTGACGCCATCAGGTTTTGAGCGAACGTTGACCTGACGGAATTATCCATTGACCTCACGGCTGCACCAGCGTGATTTGCCCAAGCCAGCTGAAAAGCATGATTACCACCACGTCAGCCCCCCACCATCAAGATCATGGCCGGGGCTGACCTCATCGCGCGGTGTCCTTTCGCCGTCGCTGCTCACTTGCCTTGATGATTTCGTTCATGTCTCCGGCTGGCCGAATCTCGAAGATGTTGCCATACGTCATCGCCGGATGCTGCGCCATGAGCTGTGCAGCTTGATTCATATCCCGCGCCTCAAGGATGAGAATGCCGCCGAGTTGTTCTTTGGTTTCGGCATAGGGGCCGTCGGTCGTTGCTACTTTGCCGTTCTTCCAATATAGGGTCAGGGCGGTCTCCGTACCCTGGAGCGCTTCTCCACCGGCCCAGTGCCCGCTGGCGCGAAGATGGTCGTCATAGTCAAAGCATTTGTCGAACATGGCGTTTCGCTCGCTCTCCGGCATCCCAGCGAATTTGCTTTTGTCGTAGTAGCCAAAACAGATGTATTTCATAAATTTCTCCTCATTTCTGTACTCAAAGAGCCGTAGCTCATTGTTCTGTTATTAGATAGTCGTTCGAGAGACCGAAAATCGACAGCCACTACAATCTTTATTTCAACTGGCGAATCCGCTCCTGTAGGAAATGCCGTTCCGGTTCCTGTTGGGTCAGCGCAAGGGCTTTCTCATAGGAGGACCGCGCCTCAGATGTCCTGCCGAGCCTGCGGTACATATCCGCTCGGGCTGAATGCGCCAGGTAATAATCTTCCAATTCGCCATCTTCCAAAACCGCGTCGATATGCGTCAGCCCAACCTCTGGACCATCGCGCATTGCAATTGCTACGGCACGATTTAGCTCTACAACTGGCGAAGGTTGAATTCGTACCAGCCGGTTATAAAGCGCAACAATCTGCCGCCAGTCGGTCGCAGCGGCCGATTCCGCCTCCGCATGAACGGCCGCAATCGCAGCCTGCAGTGTGTAAGACCCAAAGCGGTGAGACTTCAGGGCTCTCTCCACCAAGGCCACTCCCTCCGCGATCTGCTCTCGGTTCCAGAGCGAGCGGTCTTGATTCTCCAGCAAAACCAGCTCTCCGATCGGCGATGTTCTCGCGGCGTGACGAGATTCCTGAAGCAGCATCAGGGAAAGCAGCCCAAGGACCTCCGGCTCTGGCAGGAGTTCGCTTAGCAAGCGGCCCAGTCGAATCGCCTCGGCGGTTAGCTCGGCCCGCGTTACCTCCGCCCCTGCCGCAGCCGAATAACCCTCATTGAAGACGAGATAGATGACCTGAAGCACCGCGTCCAGTCGCTCTGGCAACTCCTGCGGCGACGGCACCTGGTATGGAATCCGTGCGTCTCGGATCTTTGCCTTTGCACGCACAATGCGCTGCGCCAGAGAACTCGGAGCGATGAGGAAGGCCTTGGCAATCTCCTCGGTCGTCAGCCCGCACACCTCACGCAAGGTGAGCGCAACGTGCGCCTCCGACGGCAGAGAAGGATGACAGCAGGTAAAGATCAGGCGTAGACGATCATCCTCAAAGCTATCCTCTTCATTGGATATTTCCGCCGCGCTCCCTTGTGCTTCGAGATATCGCACGAGCTCGTCTTGAGACGCATCAAATCGTGCCCGTCGACGCAAAGTATCAATGGCTTTAAATCGGGCTGTTGAGATCAGCCATGGTCGCGGCTTATCGGGTACTCCGCTGCTCGGCCACCCGCTTAACGCAGCCGCAAAGCCTTCGTGCATCGCCTCCTCGGCAAGATCAAAATCACCGAGCAAGCGGATCAGGGTTGCCAGTATCTGTCGCGAATCCGCGCGATAAAGGGAGTCGAGCAGTTCGCGTACTGGCTCCGAAGAACGCTCAGACATGACGACGACTTTAGCAAACCAGCTAGCCCGAATCAATTTGGCAACCAGCGGATCAACGCAAGAACTCGTAACTCTGGAAATTGGCGCACAAGACCGCTTCCTCGGTTCGCGCAAATTCTCTAAAGCACTCATCGATGTAGATAGGTGCCAACAGTCGGCCTATATAAGCGGCGATAACCATGAGCCATCTTTGCCCTTCACGGCATCTGAGACGTGGGCCTTGAAAACCCACTCGCATAGTCCACTCGCCACGGAGAACTCCTATGTCCACCCCCGAACAGTACGACGCAATCATCATCGGCAGCGGAGAAGCTGGCAAATACCTCGCCTGGCACCTCGGCACGCAAGGCAAGAAGGTCGCCAACATCGAAGACAAGCGCATCGGCGGAGCCTGCCCCAACATCGCCTGCCTCCCCAGCAAAAACGTCATCCACTCCGCCAAGGTCGCCTCCTTCTTCCAACGCGGAGCCGAGTTCGGTATCGTCCACGGCGACTGGCACGTCAACATGGAAGCCGTCAGCGCCCGCCGCCAGCGCATGATCGACGGCCTCCGCGACGTGCACCTCGCTAACTACGCCAAATCCAAAGCCGAGATCGTCATGGGCTTCGGCCGCTTCGTCGCCCCCCAGACCGTCGAAGTCGCCCTCAACGCCGGTGGCACCCGCACCCTCCGCTCCGACTACATCTTCCTCGACACCGGCTCCCGCGCCACCATCGACCCCGTCCCCGGCTTGGCCGAATCCGCCCCAATGACCCACATCGAACTCCTCGAGCTCACCACCCTTCCCGAGCATCTCCTCATCCTCGGCGGCGGCTTCATCGGTCTCGAGCTAGCCCAGGCCATGCGCCGCTTCGGCTCCAACGTCACCATCATCGAGCGCAACCCCACCCTCGTCCACCGCGAAGACTCCGACGTCACCGAAGCCCTTCATCAACTCTTCACAGACGAAGGCATCGACATCGTTACGAACGCCAGCGTCACCTACGTCGAAGGCACGTCCGGAAAATCCGTCATCGTGCACCTGAGCGACGGAGCCAGCCTCGAAGGCACTCATCTCCTCGTCGCCACTGGCCGTACCCCCAACACGCAAAATATGGGCCTCGATCTCGCCGGCATCAAGACCACCCCCTCCGGACACTTCCAGGTCAACGATCGCCTCGAAACCACCGCCCCCGGGGTCTGGGCCATGGGCGACTGCGCCGGCTCCCCCCACTTCACCCACATCTCCTTCGACGACTTCCGCATCATCCGCGACAACCTAGCCGAACCCAACGCGGCCGGAGCCAGCCGCACCACGACGAACCGACAGATCCCCTCCGTTACCTTCACCGATCCCGAGCTAGCCCACGTAGGCCTCACCGAAAACGACGCGAAGAAGCAGGGAATCGCCTACCGTCTCGGCAAAATCCCCATGGCCGCCGCGCTCCGCACCCGCACCCTCGATGAAACCCGCGGCTTCATGAAAGTCCTGATCGGCTCCGGCGATCGCATCCTCGGCTTCACCGCCATCGGCCCTGGCGTTGGCGAACTCCTCCCCGTCATCCAGCTAGCCATGTCCGCCAACCTGCCCTACACCGCTGTCCACAACCTCATCCTCACCCACCCCACCCTCTCCGAGGGCTTCATCAACCTCTTCAACACCATCCCAAAGCAGCAAGCATAAACACGAAGCCGCAGTCGTAGCCCATCCCAACCAACGGGAGGGCCTCCGCAGAAAGTTGTCACGAAAAAAGGTATACAAGTCACGAAGTGACCGCCCCACGCGCAGTGGGCCCGTCCGGCAGGACAAGGCCCTCAAAAATAAACTTCAAAATCGTGGCGTATTTTTAGACACCCAAAAAGCAGCATCTAAAACACCACATCAGCCACACAACTAACCACAAACTCACCACGATCTACCACCACAAATCAGCGCAAAATCTCCTCTAACACCAAAGAAAGCTCAGTTTTCTCGTCCCGATATTTAACGATCACCGGAGCCGCCAAACTTAGCCCCCACTCCGCGCCCTTGCCTTTGGAAACCGCCCGAGACCCCGGCACCACCACCGCACCCTCAGGAATCACCAGTGGCATCTCCGCCGTAGCTTTGTAGATCTCGCCTTTCACCAGGTCGTACACCGGTGTCCCCCGCGTCAACACGGTTCCAGCCGCCAGCACCGCGCGCCTTCGCACTACGGTCCCCTCATAAACTCCAGTGTTTCCGCCAATTAAACAGTCATCCTCAATAATCACAGGCGAAGCATTCACCGGCTCCAGCACCCCGCCAATCTGCGCTGCCGCACTCAGATGCACCCGCTTCCCCACCTGCGCGCAACTCCCCACCAGCGCATGCGAGTCCACCATCGTCCCCTCCTCCACATAGGCCCCAACATTCACATAAGAAGGCGGAATCAACGCAACTCCCTTAGCCACATACGCCCCACTCCGCGCACTCACCCCACCCGGCACCACGCGCACCCCATCGGCAACCACAAATCGCCGCACCGGATAAGTATGTTTATCAATAAACCGCAGCGTCTCCCCACCCATCTCCATCATCGTTCCAATGCGAAACCCCAGCAGAATCCCGCGTTTCACCCACCCATTCACCCGCCAGCCCAGCGGCACCGAAGCATCCGGCTCCGCAGCCCGCAACTCCCCCGCCTCCAGCTTGCCGCGCAGTTCAACAAAACAAGCCTCCGCCTCAGCGTTCCCAACCGCCGCCGCACCCTGCGCAAACCAATGCTCAATCCGCTCCTGCAAATCTCCGTTCAAAACTCAGTCCTCATCTCTTCCCTTGTCATAAATAGAATCGAAGCACAACTAAAACATCCGTAGATCGTCGCCATTAGGCGGAACCCCCACCAGCATCCCCAACTCCCCAACCATCCGCTCCAGCCGCCTCCGCGTCGCATCCGACACCGGCACCATCGGCAGCCGCAGCACGTCCTCGCCCCTCCCCAGCATATGCAGCACCGCCTTCACCGGAGCAGGACTAGCCTCCCAGAAGTGCGCCTGCATCAGCCGGAAGAACTGCCGGTTGATCCGCCTCGCATGCACCCAGTCGTTCTCGAGCGCAGCCCCCACCATCCGCGCCATCTGCCCCGGAATCACATTCGAAGCCACCGAAACCAACCCAGCCCCACCCAACGCCAGCACCGGCAACGCCAGCCCGTCGTCTCCGGCAAACACCTTAAAGCTCCGCGGCGCCGTCGTCAGCAACTCCGTGATCTGCGCAATATTTCCACTCGACTCCTTCACCCCAATTACGTTCCTCAGCTCCGCCAGCCGAAGCACCGTCGCCGGCTCCAGGTTCGCACCCGTCCGCGAAGGAATGTTGTACAGCAGCACAGGCAGCTCCGTTGCCTCGGCGATTGCGCGAAAGTGCTGGTACTGCCCCTCCTGCCCCGGCCGATTGTAGTAAGGATTCGCCGACAAAACACCCGTCAACCCATGCACCTGAGACAGCTTCTGCACCCGCGCCACAGCCTCATGCGTCGAGTTATGCGTGCACCCCGCAAACACCGGCACCCGTCCCGAAGCAGCAGCAACCACCACCTCAATCGCCCGCAACCACTCGACTTCCGTCAAAGTCGAAGCCTCGCCAGTAGTCCCGCAAGGCACAAGAAAATCGATCCCGCTCTCGATCTGCCACAACACCAGCGCACGCAGCGCCGGCTCGTCAACGCTGCCGTCCCTGCGAAAGGGAGTCACCAGCGCCGTTCCACAACCCATCAATTCCATAGTGTCTGCAAGTTTACCGCGCCGGCGGCCTTGATTTCAGAACAACCGTCCCCGCAACTCCGCAAAACAAAAAAAGCCCCAGCGATCTCTCGCCAGGGCCTCAAAAGCACTCTGAATAACTAGCCTCGATAGAGCTCCGACGGCACGTGAAACTCCGGCATATGCAGCTCCGCCGCCCCATTCGCTGCGCCAGCCGGCATATCCATGCACTTCACAAAGGCCGTCTGGAACTTCTCCATCTCTCCCTTCGTCCCCACCGTCACGCGCACATAGTTCGGCATCGCCGACCACGTCCGGCCAATCGCAACGTTCTCCTTCAGCATGGCGTTCTGAAACTCCTTCCCAGGCCGCTTCACATCCACCATGAACATATTGCCCTGCGATCCCGGAATGACCTTGTAGCCATTCTTAGTCAGAAACTCCACAGTCTCCGTCCGAATATCTGCATTGATCTTCTTGCGCAGAGGCACCAGATCCTTATCCTGTAGACTCGCACGAGCAGCAGCAGCGCTCGTAATCGAGATGCTCGCCAGGCTCTGACTAGGGCCACCGACATTGTTGAACCGCTCAATCAGATCCGGCCGCGCCACAGCGAATCCAGCACGCAACCCAGCCATCCCATAGATCTTCGAGAACGTCCGCATCACAATCACATCTTTATCCTGGTTCACCAGATCGATGCACGACTCATTGTCGGAAAAATGGGTGTACGCCTCATCGATGATCACAACCGAACCCGCGGGCTTGTTCTTTACCAGCCAGACAATGTCTTCCTTGGGAGTAATCGTCCCCGTAGGGTTATTCGGATTCACAATGTAGTAAGCCCCCGGCGAAGGATGCGCCTTCAACATAGCCTTCACATCATGCGCATAGGTCGCAGTCAGCGGCACAGGATACTTCGGAGCCTTCATCACCTCCGCCGCGCGAGGCCCCTGTTCATAGCTAGGGTCGCCATACACCAGCGGCTTATCCGGGCCAAGGTTCGACATCAGCGCCAGATCCAGCGGCCCGCTCGACCCAGGGAATAAAGCCGAGTAGTCCTTCTTCAACCCAAACTCCCCATTGAAGACATCGATCGTCTTCACATACTCATCCCAGTGATACCGGCCGCCCTGCACGCCCATGCTACATATCGCCGTCAGTGCAGACTGCGCCGGCCCCAGCGGATTCTCATTCGAGCTGATCACCACCGTGTCAGCCGACAGCGGATGCATCGTACGCGTTCCGCTTCGTCGTCCAGCCTGTCCAGCAGGAGCAGCAGCTGGTGTCATCGCAGCCAACGCCGGAAACGTGGTGGCTGCCGCCGAGGCCGCGCCAACAATGCGCAGAAACGATCTGCGGGAAACGCTTTGCGTCATATCGGAATTCATAGAAGTTCTCCTCGAAAGTCGATTAGTAGAGATGCAACGCCGCGGCAACAGAAGGAATAAGCCCACTGAGGGAAGGGAAGATCAGCTAAAGGTTTCCTGCAAAACCAGATCGCCTTGCTGGAACTACTCTTGAGAACTTGGATGTTTGAACGAACCGCAGTACGGTTGAACATCAATCTACAGCGAATTTCCTGCAAATGCGAGGAAAATTTCCGAGATCGATACAAAAAAACTGTGAGGAACTTCTCCACTGTCTCCTTCGTAATCCTGCACGACCAACAGTCGAGCTGCGCCCTTCGAAGGTTCGTAAATTGAAATTTGGAGTTTAGATGCCAGACATCGCCCGGTTCTTTATCTTCATGATTGCGGCATTTCTTCTCTTTATCGCCGTCCTGCTGTTCGTCACGCGCAAACGAACGGCAATCCCTAACCCTGCATTACTTCTGGTCCTTGCGACCATCGTCGTAATAGTAGGAATGATCTTCGCGAGATACTCCCACCTCTGGATTCCCACACTTCCCTGGCAGATCTACTACGGCCTCCCAGCCCTGCTCACACTCACTCTGGCGCCGCTCGTCTTACGAATGTCCCGCACCGAGCTTGCCCAATACATACCCATGGCATTCCTCATGGCGCCGGCAATTCACATCGTCTTCTCGCTGCTCGTCGGATGGCACGACTACATGCCATTCCCCTTCTACATACCGTCTCTAGCGGAGTTTCTAATTGGCAAAAACCACTAGCCCAACCTCCAGCTCGTCTCCAAAATGAGAAAAATTCTATGAAGAGAATCATGTGGATGGTCGGAACTTTCGCGGCGATGTATCTCTTAGCGACCATAGTGGGCTTCGCCACCTATTTCCTTCTGAGCGTTCGCGCTATGTGGATCTGTGTCTTCACGCTCATGCCGATCGTTAGTGCTGGCTTGATCTACGCCTATTTACAGAGGCTGAAAGTCAGCCGCGACGCCACGTTCCGCGAGGCCTCTATTCTCGTTGCAGTGTGGATCGTCCTCTCCTTCTCCCTCGATGCCATAACCTACATCGTGGTGATTCCGATGACGAGCCACAGAGCTTTGAACTGGACCTTCTTTCTAGACCAGTCGCCATGGATCTGGCTATCGTATGCGGTTCTATCGCTTTCAGCCTATGCAGGACGCGGCGCCTACCTTATGCGGCTCGATACGAAAGCAGTGCAATCAGGCCGCCGAGTAGCCCGCTGAGCCATCGAGCCGATCACCGGACAATACCCCTAAACCCACTCGCCCTTGCGCATCAACGGCTCAGCCGTCCCATCTGCCGTCACACCATCCACATCCATCTCGCCCGACCCAATCATCCAGTCCACATGGATCAAACTCGCATTCGCACCCAACGCCGCCAGCTGCTCCGCATCCATCTTTTCGCCGCCAATCAGACACGTCGAATAAGCCTGCCCCAGCGCAATATGGCTCGCCGCATTCTCATCGAACAGCGTACTCCAGAACAGCACCCCACTCTGCGCAATCGGCGACGAGTGCGGCACCAGCGCCACCTCTCCCAACCGCCGCGCCCCATCATCCGTGCTGATCAACCGATTCAGCACATCCTCTCCAGCCGTCGCCGTAGCCTCAACGATCTTCCCGCCTTCAAATCGCACCGCAATATTCTCAATCAGAGTCCCCTGGTGCGACAGCGGCTTCGACGCCCTCACCGTCCCATCCACGCGGTCCTTATGCGGAGTCGTAAAGCACTCCTCAGTAGGAATATTCGGCTGGCAATACACTCCATTCCCCGCAGTAGTCCCACCACCGGCCCACAGATGATCATCCGCCAATCCCACCTTCAAATCTGTAGCCCCATCCTGCGATTTGAAGTGCAGCGCCGAAAACCGCTTCGCATTCAACATGTCCACTCGCTTCTTCAGCCGCGCTCCATGCTCCTGCCACTCGACCACCGGATCGTCCACCGCAACCCGCGACGCCACAAAGATCGCCTCCCAGAGCTTCGCTACCGCGATCTCCACCGGCTCTCCCGGGAACACCAGCTTCGCCCACTCCGGCGTCGCGCACGCCACAATCGTCCAGTTGATCTCGTGCCGCGTAATCAACTCCATCGCCGGCTTGCCCGCCTTCGACGCTGCAACATTGGCCCGCGCCACCTTCGCCGGATCCTGCTTCGCCAGTAGCGCAGGGTTAGTCCCCGCAATCGCCAGTCGCGCGGCCCCGCTCCGAAAGCCCTCGGCAATCCCATCCTGCAGCCACTTCGGCGCATAGTCAAAGCTCGCATCCGCCCCATGCTCAAATCGCGCCAGCACACTCGGATCATCCGCGTAGAACGTAGTCACCAGCAGCGCCCCCGCTTTATACGCGTGCTCGGTAATCCGCCGCACCAGCGGCAGCGCCTCCATCGGAGCGGACATGATCAGCTCCTGCCCCGCACGCAGCCCCAGCCCAACCTTCACCGCAACCTCAGCCAGTCGGTCCAGCTTCTCCTCAAACGTAAGATCCGCAAACTTTGTCTTCGCTACTGCTTCCATCACGCTCATATCGACTCCCTAATCAGACTCTGTGACCATTTCAAAAAAGATGTCTTTCCCCAATCGTTCCTCTATGAAGCGCTCTGCTATGTCAATTCCTTCAAATGGAGTGCAATGTAAAAACGGTTCGGCAGTCAGATTTAGGGAATCGGCCATTATTGGCTGTCTTTGTCCCTCTGGTAAGAGCCGAAACCCATCGAATCCTAAAAGTTCAATTTCTATCCGAGCACTCCCGGACAAATTCTAAGGCAGCCCATGGAGGCAACAGCAAAACGCCATGAAACATGATGCCCTTTGACACAAATTGGGCATCTATATCGATGCTCATGTCTCTACCTCACTAAATCTCGCTGTAAACACTCTGAAAGTCGTAGCATCCAGTCCGCGATGACAGCCACTCCGCCGCCCTCACCGCGCCCTCGGCAAATCCGCGTCGCGAAAACGCCTCATGCGTCAGCACCAGCCGGTCCGCGTCGCTCGCAGCAGTCAGCGAATGCAGCCCCATCACATCCCCCTCGCGCTTCGCCTCTACCGGAACGGCAGTCACACCAGCCGCAGCCTCAACCACCTTCGCCAAACTTATCGCGGTGCCGGAGGGCGAATCCAGCTTGCTCGCATGATGCGTCTCCGCAATCGAAAACGTATACCCTGCCTTCTTCAACTCACTGCCCATCGCCGCAGCCAGCTTCAACATCACCTGCACGCTGACAGAAAAGTTCGTCCCATACAATAACCCTGCCTGCTTCCGCTCAGCCAGCGCCCGCATAGCCTGCAGCCTGTCATACCAACCCGTCGTTCCAACCACCATCTTCGCGCCCGTCGCCAGGCACGCCCGCATATTCTGAACCGCCGCCTCAGGCGTAGTGAAATCAATCACCACATCGAACCCCGAAACAAACGGCGGCGTCAGCGCCGAAGCCCCCGCATTCTCCTTTGCATCCAGCACATGAACGCTATGCCCATGCTCCGCTGCAACCGATGCCACCAGCTTGCCCGTCTTCCCCATCCCCAAAACCAGAACCCGCATGTCTCCCTTTCTCCGCCTCTACTATCCAGCCTTGCTCTCGAGCTGAACCCGGTTCGCAACATCGAACACCGTCTCATCCGGGTTCGCAAAGAAGTGGTTGTGCAGACTCCGCACCGCCTCCTCTACATCCTCTTCATCAATCATGAAGCTCATGTTGATCTCGCTCGCCCCCTGCGAGATCATCCGCACATTCACATGGCTGATCGCCGAGAATACCTGACCCGCAATGCCGTTGTGCCCGCGAATATCCTCGCCAACCAGGCACACCAGAGCCTTATGCCCCTCCATCTTTACGTCCGCAATCTTCGCCAACTCTGCACAGATCTCCGGCAGCTGCTGATTGCTGTCCACCGTCAGCGAGATACTCACCTCGCTCGTCGAAACCATATCAATGGCGCACTTCCACTTATCGAAGACATCGAACACCGCCTTCAGATACCCATGCGACATCAGCATCCGGCTTGCAACCACGTCAATAATCGTCAGCCGCTTCTTCGCCGCAATGCTCTTGAACGGGCTCGCGCACTTCGCCGCCATCGCGGTAATCTTCGTACCCTCATTCTCCGCATTGCGCGAGTTCAGCACCCACACCGGAATGCTCTTTTGCACTGCAGGCAATATCGTTGCCGGATGCAGCACCTTCGCGCCGAAGTAAGCCAACTCCGCCGCCTCTTCAAAGCTGATCGTCTTCACCCGCAAAGCATCCGGGCATATCCGCGGATCGGTCGTCATAATCCCATTCACGTCCGTCCAGATCTCAATCGCGCCGGCGTGCATCCCGCCGCCGACCAGAGCGGCAGTGAAGTCGCTGCCCCCGCGCCCTAGCGTCGTCGTCACACCCTCCACCGTCGATCCAATAAACCCGCCCATCACCGGCGTCTTCCCGACCTCAATGAGCGGCAGCACAATCGCGGCCAGCTTTTCCTCGATCGCAGCATCCTGTGGCACCGCCTTGCCGTAGCTCGCATCGGTAATGATGCAGCTTCGAGCATCCACATGCGCACCCTGCAAGCCATGCTGCTCCAGCGCCTCAGCCATCATCTTGCTCGACAGCCTCTCGCCAAAGCTCACCACCAGATCATTTGTACGCGGAGTCAACTCGCCCACAGCCGCAATCCCGCGCAGCAGATCATCCAGCGCATCGAACTCCTGATGCAACACCTGCTGAACTCGAACGCACCGCTCCCCCTCAAGCAACGCGGTCGATGTATCGATATGCCGATGTCTCAGCCGAGCACCAATCGCCAGCGACCCAGCCTTATCCCCGCGCCCAGCCGCAGCCGCAGCCGACAACAACAGATCCGTCACCTTCGCCATCGCCGACACCACAACGACAGCCTCCAGACCCTTCTCTCGTCGTCCCCGAACGATCGACGCAGTCCGCTTCATCGCCGGCGCATCCTCCACCGACGTGCCGCCAAACTTCATCACCACCAGCTTCTCTCGCGCTACACTCAAGCCGTCACCGCCACAGCCCTGGCCGAAAACTTCTCCAGCGGCACACCCAGCTTATCGAGCTTGCCCAGCAGCGCCAGCACCTCCGCATTCAACACCGCCGCTCCAGCCGCGCCGCGAATCGTATTGTGCGATAGCACTACAAACTTCCAGTCCAGCAGCGCGCACTCGCGCAGCCGACCCACCGTCGCAGCCATTCCATGCCCGCGCATCCTGTCCAGCCGGGGCTGTGGCCGATCCACTCCCTCGTCATACTCGACAGGCTGCTCGGGAGCCGTCGGCAGATGCTGTCCCTCCAACGGGAGAAACTCTCTCCAAGCCGCCAGAATCTCTTCCCGCGTAGCCTTCTTCTTCAGCTTGATGCTCACGCATTCGGTATGCCCATCCTCCACCGCAACCCGGTTGCAATGCGCACTCACCTTCGCGTCTAAAATCTCGACCTTCGCGCCGCTAAGGCGGCCGAGCAGCTTGCCGACCTCCTCCTGCAGCTTCTCCTCTTCATTCTTGATGAACGGCACCACATTCCCCAGAATGTCCAGCGAAGCCACCCCCGGATACCCCGCGCCGCTCACCGCCTGCATCGTCGACACAAACAGACTCTCAATCCCGAACCTCTCTTCCAGAGGCTTCAGCGCCAGCACCAGTCCAATGGCGCTGCAATTCGGATTCGTAACGATATACCCACCACGCCCACCGTGCTCCTTCCTCGAGCTCTGCGTCTCCAACAGCGCAAGATGATCCGCATTCACCTCCGGCACTACCAGCGGGACATCCGCCGTCATCCGGAACGCACTCGAGTTCGAAATCACCGCGCATCCCATCGCCGCAAACTTCGGCTCCAGTTCCCGCGCAATATCCGCCTCAAGTGCCGCAAAGATAATCTTCGGCAACTCGATCGCCGATCCCTCAGGAACATTCGGCTGCAGCGTCATCGCCGCGATCCGCGCGGGCAGCGGAGTCTCCAGCTTCCACCTGCAAGCCTCGGCGTACGTCTTCCCGGCGCTGCGATCGCTCGCCGCCAGCCACGCAATCTCGAACCACGGATGATTGCTCAAAAGTTGAATGAATCGCTGCCCGACCATCCCGGTCGCGCCAAGAATGCCAACCCTGCGTCGTTCCATCCCCTAAGAATAACGCGCCGGCCCAACACCCGCACCTCCAGACAAACGAGAAGTGCCGAAAAGGCGACCCCTAGATGCCGACCAACGGGAGGATCACGATAAATTGCAGCTGCAAGAAAGGTATACGCGTCATGAAGTGACCGCCCTCCGCGCAGGAGGCCCGTCCGGCAGGACGCTATCTAGTTATCCCGCCGCCGTGACCTTGTCATCCGGTGCCCACCACCGGCCCACACCAGCAGCGCCACCAGCAGATGAAGCAAAAACCAGAAGTGAATCCCCTGATCCTGATAGATCAGATACAGCACCAGCGCCCGCGGCAGCAGCAGCCAGAAGAGCAGCGGAAGCACACCCTGAAAGTGCGGCGGCGTCAGATCGAAGTGAAACGGCCCTAGCAAACCCTGAAACCACGCCACCAGCATCGCTATTCGCGGCAGAAACAGAGCAAACACCAGAAACCAAAGCGGCAGCGCATGAACCACAAACGCCAAGTCCACCGTGAACTGCGCCGTATGCTGCATCGCTGCCAACAATACCAATCCTGCAATCATCCCGCCTCCGTGGCTGCCCTGTATTTGTCTCGCGACGAATCTACTTCACGCTGAAGCTGAAGTCCACCTTCGACGTTCCCTTCGGCTCAACCGTCACCGTCATCGTCTGCTCGCCAAGCTTCTCGTGCACTGCCGCCAAAGTATACGTCCCCGCCGGCAATCCGCTAATCCCAAAGTGTCCATCCGCATCCGTCACCGCAAAAAACGGCGTAGCCGACACGTTAATAAACGCATTCATCCACGGATGGTTGTTACATCGCACCGGAATCATCACCTCCGACTGATTGAACTGCTTCACCTGTGCCATACCCTTCGGCCCCTGCGAGATATCGATCGGCTGGCTTCCCGCTACCGTCGGCATCGTATGAATGTTGTGCATCGTCGAGTCCGAGTTCCTGAACTCCACCGACCCGCCCCGTACCAGCGCAATCACATGCGGCACATACTTGCATCCCACCTGGTCCAGCACCACCGGGGCAGGCGTAGACCCACCTGACAGCATCGCCGCCGGCGGCCCGCTCTTGATATACACATACACGTTCCCAAGCTTGCCGTCCTTCACCGTATACTGCTCGGCAAAGTTGTCCCCAGCCGTCATCGAGCAGACCGGATCCATCGACATATCGATCTTCACCGGCTCCGGCGTCTTCCCCACAAAACGGATCGTCCCCGTCACCATCCCCAGCATCGCCTTATCCAGCTGCACCGTCGAAGCCGGAGGAGCCGCCGGCACCGTCGCCGTACTCGCATCGCCGCTATGCTTCACCGCATCGCTCGGCTTACATCCGATCAGCCCGCTCAACCCCGCACTGACAATCGCCGCCGCCATCAACCAACCACAAATCCGCCTCATACCACCTCACACAACGAACCATCGACTGAGAACTTCAGCATTGCACAAAACATTCAGGCCTAAGCCGCTGCCAACGGAGCTTCCATCGCCGCCACCACCGCATCCGCAAACGCCTTCGTTCCGCTCGTACCGCCA
The DNA here is from genome assembly GCF_013410875.1 of Tunturiibacter empetritectus. Lineage (GTDB taxonomy): Bacteria > Acidobacteriota > Terriglobia > Terriglobales > Acidobacteriaceae > Edaphobacter > Edaphobacter empetritectus. The sequence continues at coordinate 709,274 of NZ_JACCCU010000001.1, forward strand.
ACATCCTTCGTCAGCGTCTTACCCTCGCGATAGACCTGCTCCAGCCCGGCCTGCACCCGCTCCGCCGTAGCCGGTTCATCAATGTGATGCAGCATCAGCACCGCACTCTGCAGAAGGGCAGTAGGATTCGCCATATCCTTCCCGGCGATATCAGGAGCCGATCCATGCACGGCCTCAAAGATCGCGCACTCGGTCCCAAGGTTCGCCCCCGGCACCAATCCCAGCCCACCCACAAACGCACTGCAAAGGTCGCTCAGAATATCCCCATACAAATTCTCAGTCAGCAAAATATCGTACTGATAAGGATTCATCACCAGCTGCATGCAGGTGTTATCCACGATGTGCTCGTGATACGCGACCTCCGGAAAATCCTTCCCCACCGTCTGGCAACACCGCAGAAACAGACCATCCGACAGCTTCATGATGTTCGCTTTATGGATCGCATGAATCTTCTTCCGCCCATGCTTCCGCGCATAGTCAAACGCAAACTTCGCAATCCGTGTCGAACCCTTCTCAGTAATAATCTTCAGTGCCTGCACCACCCCCGGCACCACCTCATGCTCCAGCCCGGCGTACAGATCCTCCATGTTCTCGCGCACAATCACAAGATCGAGCCCCGGATACTTCGTCTTCAAACCCGGCAGATTCTTCACCGGCCGAAAGTTTGCAAACAGCTCAAACTTCTTCCGCAGCGTCACATTGATCGAAGCGAACCCTCCTCCAACCGGCGTTGTTACCGGACCCTTCAACGCCACACGATTCTTCTCGATCGAGTCATACAGCGCCTTCGGAATGTACTCGCCCGTCTTCTCGAACGCATTCGCCCCCGCATCATACGGATGCCATTCAAACGCCACGCCCGTCGCCGCACCCGCGGCCTCAAGAATCTTCACCACCGCGCCAGATACCTCCGGCCCAATCCCATCCCCCGGAATCAAAGTAATCCTGTGTGTCTTCTTCGCTGCCGTCATCCACTACCGCCTTTTCTGGAGTAACTCAAAGACCGTCATTAAAAGACTGTCTTCAGATTGGTTTGTTTTGGTTGTCATCCTGAACGCAGTGAAGAATCCCCATATTCGTCGTTGTCTGTTCTGCAAAGATCCGTCCTATCCGCGAAGATCCGCGGTCATCTCAGCGCTTCGACACTCTCCTCGCATCTTTTCCATTCAACAACTCTTCCAGCTCTTCTTTGAACTCCCGCACATCCTTGAAGTCCCGATACACACTAGCAAACCGAATATATGCAACCGTATCGATATCTTTCAGCCGCGACATAATCAGCTCGCCAACCTCGTTGGTCGTCCGTTCGCGCTCTGGCGAGTCGACCACATACGCCTCGGTCTCATCCACAATCTTTTCCAGATTCACCGCGGCAACAGGCCTCTTCTCGCACGCATGCAGCAGCCCGCTCAGCACTTTCTGCCGGTCGAACTTCTCCCGTCGTCCATCTTTTTTCACCACCATGTAGGGGATCTCGTCGATCCGCTCATACGTCGTAAATCGCTTGTTACAGCCTTCGCACTCCCGTCGCCGGCGTATCGAGTCTGCGTCTTTGCTCTCGCGTGAATCGACAACTCGGTCTTGGGCAAAACCACAGTAGGGGCACTTCATCGGAATACATCGATTCTAGCAGCGCGTGTCCTGCCGGACGGGCCTCCTACGCGGAGGGCGGTCACTTCGTGACGCGTCTACCGGTCGTGGCATCGTCATCAACCAAGGTCCTCCCGCTGGTCGGCCCGAGCATCGCGAGGACCCATACCCTCTCTCTCGCCGAAACAAGGTACACAAGTCACGAAGTGACCGCCCTCCGCGTAGGAGGCCCGTCCGGCAGGACATCCATCCTTACCCCAAATCCACCGCCGCCCCAGCCGCCTCGCTCTCCTCGGCGACCTTCTTCAAGCTAACATGCTCTACCCGCGAGTAGATCAATCCAGCAGGAATGATGCAGAGAAAAGTCACCACCAGCAACAAAGCCCCGCAAGCCGTAGCAGCCTCAAGCGGCGCACCATAAAACGTATGCATCGCCGCAGCCGTAATCGCAATCTGCGTAAACCATCCAATAATCGGAAGCTGCAGCAACGACCCGCCAATACTAGCCGCCATCAGCAGCATCGTCCTGGAGAAGGTCACCCCGGCCAACTCAGGCGTATGCACAAACGCATGCGCCGTCTCCAGATACGCAAACCCGATCATCACCCACATCGTCAGCGAAAGCACCGTCACCACACCAAAGTCCCGTGCAGATGACAACGCATTCAACCCATCGCGAAACCCAAGAATCTTCGTCGCAATGCTCTCGCCAGCGGCCTTCGAAACCAGCCCCACCGTCCCTCGCGCAAACGAGGCCACCGTACCACCCGCCGCCCGCACCACACCAGCAAAGATCGCAATCGCCAGCGTAGCTCCCATACTCAAAACGCCCGCCTTCACAAACACCTCGTGGTGAGGAAGCCCCCTTGGAGTAAACGCCAGCGCACTGGAAAAGATCAGCGCTGCCGCTCCCAGATCGAACATCCGTTCAATCGTCCACACCGCTATCTGGGAGCTCAACGACAGGTTGACTCGCCGCGAGATCAGGTAAGGCCGTGTGAAGTCGGCCAGCCGCCCAAATAATGCCACCGCGGTAAACCCGATGAACTGCGAACCCAGCAGGGAAGTGGCCGCAACCTTCTTCGTTGGCGACAGAAATACCGCCCACCGCACCGACCGCAGATAGAACGTAACGTAGATCAGCACAATTCCCGCAGCAATATGCCCCAGGCTCACATACCGAAGCTGTTGCCAGAAGTTGGCCCAGTCAAATTGCACCTTCGTCCGAAACAACCAGACCAGCAACACCAGCGCAACCGCGCCCACTCCCCACACCACTCCATTACGCTTGGTCATTCATCTCTCTCTTGGTCTGTAGATCGTGCTCTATCGGGCCTGCGCGACCATTGCTATCTGCTTCCGCCGATTGAACTCTCGAATCACCCGCGCCACATACGCCCGGGTCTCGCGATACGGAGGCACCCCATGATACCGATCCACCGCGCCAGGTCCAGCGTTGTAGGCCGCCAACGCCAGCGCCACATTGTCGTGGTATCGCGTCAGCAGCATATCCAGGTAAGCCGTCCCGCCCGAGATGTTCTGCTCCGGACGAAACGAATCCTCAACTCCCATCGCGCTCGCAGTGCCCGGCATCAGCTGCATCAGCCCCTGCGCGCCCGTCCGCGAAACTGCTCGCACCTGCCCACCGCTCTCCGCCCGCACCACGCTCGCCAGCAGATCCTCATCGATATTGTGCGCTGTACCCGCATGCGCCAACATCTCATGCATCTCTTCCTTCGTCGGCGCAGTCATCAGGGTGACTACAGTCGGTGCCTTCACATCCGGCACCTTCACCTCGGCAACCGGCTCCGGCACATCGGCCACAGTCTCAACCCGAACCACCGCGTCCGCCGCAACCTCCATATAGTTCGCTTCGGAATCAGGCTTACCCTTTTCAACGAAGTAGAGACGTACCTTATCCCCAACCGCCTCACGTCGAACGCAGTCCACCTCAAACCCGTTCTTCAGCGTCACATGCTCGGCCGCACGCGCCAGCGGACACACCGCCACCACCGCCAGCCCAAACGCAAACGCTTTAAGACAGAATGCCACCCCTAAAGCCTACCATCCCCAGTCCACCGCCCGCTCACTCAAAACTCCCACTATCGTGTCACTGGCAGACCGTTCAACACCGCTTCAATCGCCTCCGCCACCCCCTCCTCGTCATGCCGCCGCCCCATCACCCACCCTCTCTCCGCAGCCATCGCCTTCAAATCCTCCGGAGCGTTCCCCATCAACACCGCCTGCCCCGCAACCTCCAGCATCGAAACATCATTCCAGTTATCCCCGATCGCCAGAATCTCCTCCGTCTTCACCCCATGCCTCTCCGCCAGCCGCAGCAGCGCCGACCCCTTGCTGCACCCCGCCGGCAAAATATCGACAATACTCAAATCACGCTCCGGATACTCCGTCCGATGCAGCGCCGCCTCCGCCCCAGCGGCCCTCTCCTGAAGCGCAATCCCGCCCTTCGTCAATCCAATATTCTCCAGCCGCTGCACCTCATCCCTCCGCAGCGGCGTCATCCCCACAGCCGACACCCCCGGATGCTCCAGCAGCCGCGCCTCTGCCCTCCGCATCCTCTCCACCGTCCCGCACAGCATCATCTGGATCGGCGCGTCTCCTTCCAGTGCCTTCTCAATCGGCACCACGCACTCGATATAGGGCTCATTCGCCACCACCCACCTGCCGATACTCGCGTTCAGCTCCGCCAGATGCTCCACCACCAGCGCCCCGCGCACATCCTCCCCATCCTCCCCCACCTTATCGAAGGTCACCACCAGCGCATCGCGAAACTCCGCCACATGACCACAAAGCCACCGCGCCGTCTCCACCGGAAGCAACGTCCTCTCCAGCAACTGCGCCCCAATCGTCCGTGTCACCGTCCCATTCGAGCTGATCAGCGCATCCTCCTCCCGCAGCCCTAACCCCCGCAACACCTTCATCGCATACGAGTGCCGCCGCCCCGTCGCCACCACCACCGTCAACCCGGCCGCCTCAGCCGACTTCATCGCAGCCAGATTCCGTGAACTCACCCGCCCATCCGGCCCCACCAGCGTCCCGTCCATATCCACCGCAATCAAACGCATTCCAAACCTCGATTTACCTGCATATTCTCTCACCTGCAGCGCAGACATATCCATAAAGCATCTATTTTCTTTGATTTACCGGATATTCACGTGACATTAACGCACCTCCCGGGAGACACTTGAAGTAGGCACCACAAAGGCTTGTTTATGTTTCACAAAAATGTACTAACTCCCTTCGGGAGCATCTCACCGCAGCAAATTCCAGCTTCTAGTCCTCAGTCCACCCACCGAATCGCGCTGGTTCCACCCGGAGGCGAAGCTCCACCCCACAAGAGACCCTCCCCGATCCTCGACCTGATCGCCATCGCCGCACCGCGCTGTTCCTCGTTCTTCGCAGAGGCGGCGGTCCTCGTCCTGGTTCTGGCCCTGCTCGACAGGTTCATGCTCAAGGGCCGGATGGAGCTCAACTGGGTCATCAGCGCCTTCGCCATCAGCATCGCGCTTCTGGTCGCCAGCATCGTCACGGAGTTCACCTCCCGCCGCTGGCTCCAGCGCCATTGACGCTTAACTGCCTCAGGCTCGCCCTACGCGGGCAGCGGTCACTTCGTGACATACCGGCTTCGCCAAAGCCTCCCGAGGGTCGGAGCAAAGATATTCCTCGCGACCAACGGGAGCGCCACCCAAAGGGGTATACCCGTCACGAAGTGACCGCGCCGCGCGTAGCGGTCCCGGCCGGAAGGCCATCTAGCCGGAAGGCCATCTATTTGTAACCAAAATCCGTTAGCATCTAATATATGGCCGTCATTGCGTCGCTCGAGTGTTCCCGCTGCCACCACCACGTCTCTGCCGAAACGCCGCAAACTCTATGCCCCCTCTGCGCCGGCTCTCTCTACGTCCGCTACGACATGGACAAGCTCCGCCAGACCGTCAGCCGCGATGACATCGCCGCCCGCGCGGCAGCCTCCCCAGCCAGCCTCGGCATGTGGCGCTACTCCAGCGTGCTGCCCGACGTAACCCCCGTCACCCTCGGCGAGGGCTGGACCCCAATGCTCCACAGCAAGCGCTACCCCGGCCTCTACCTCAAAGAAGAGGGAGCAAATCCCACCGGCACCTTCAAAGCCCGTGGCCTCTCGCTCGCCGTCACCATGGCCAAACACTACGGCCTCCAGCACCTCGCCGTCCCCTCGGCAGGCAACGCCGCCGGAGCACTCGCAGCCTACGCCGCCGCCGCCGACATCGCCTCGCACATCTTCATGCCTCAGGACGTCCCCTTCGCCAACTACCTCGAAGGCATTCTCTACGGAGCCGACGTCACCATGGTCGACGGCCTCATCTCCGACTGCGCCCGCATGGTTGCCGAAAACATCAAGGCTCAGCGCGAAGCCAACACCCCCGCCCACCAGGTCTGGTTCGACATCTCCACCCTCAAGGAGCCCTTCCGCGTCGAAGGCAAAAAAACCATGGGCTACGAACTGGTTGAGCAGCTAGGCTGGCAGTATCCCGACGCCGTCTTCTATCCCACGGGCGGCGGCGTAGGCCTCATCGGCATGTGGAAGGCCTTCGAAGAGATGGAAGCCCTGGGGTGGGTGTCAGGAAAAAGACCAAAGATGTACGCCCTCCAGGCCTCCGGCTGCGCCCCCGTAGCTAAAGCTTTCGCAGAGAACAAGCCCGCCAGCGAGTTCTTTCAGAACGCCGCCACCTTCGCCGCCGGCCTCCGCGTTCCCAAGCCCTACGGCGACGCCATCATCCTCGACATCGTCCGCCAATCCGGAGGCAAAGCCTTGGCTTTTTCAGACGAGGAGATATTAAGCAGCATTTTAGACTGGGCCAAACACGAAGGGATCTTCCTCTCGCCCGAAGGCGCCGCCGCCACCGCAGCCTACGACGCGCTTCTCGCCACCGGCGAGCTCAAGCCAACCGACAAGGTCGTCCTCTTCAACACCGGCGCCGGCCTAAAGTACACCGACATGACCGCCGAAGCCATGCATCTGAAGCGACCAAACGAGAAGAAAGCCGCTCTCCCAAAGAGCATGCCAGTAGGAGGCATCATCACGCCACAATAAGCCCACACGCCGACCGAAGGGAGGCCCCAGGCATCTGACCAACCAAGACAAGGTATACAAGTCACGAAGTGACCGCCTCCCGCGCAGGGAGCCCGTCCGGCAGGACAGTTGTTTGTTAGCCTTTCACGAGCAGCGAAGCGGAGTTTACAAACTAGCCTCAGCCGCATCCACAGCAGGAAAGTTCTTCAAGATCTTATCGACCTTGGTCATCTGCATCACCGCCGTAATCCGTTCATTCGCACCCGCCAGCAGCAGCTTCCGCCCATGGCTCTCCGCCGACACGTAGTAGTTCATCAGCAGCCCCAGCCCGGCAGAATCCATATACGGCGACTCGCTCAGATCCACGATCATCACCTGCGGCGTCTTCGCGCGAAACTCATTCTGAAACCCGAACATCGTAGATAAAGTCAGCGGCCCAACGAGCTTCAGGATCGTCGTTCCCGCGCTCTTTCCATCCGTAAAGCTATGAGTCAAAGGTTGCTCGAGCATATTTGAAAGTGTAGCAAGCCCCCAACGCTGAAGATTACAAGCATGTAAATCCTGCATCCCTCCTGCCGATCCTCACCTGCCCAAATGCACCCACGGCGCGACGCCAGAAGAAACTAAAGCAAAAGAGCAGTTGGCGTAGAGTCTGCGTGTCCTTTTGGTTGTCATTCCCGAAGGGAATCTGCGGTTTGCCTTTCACCACACCAGCAGCAAATACTGCACTAAAGCTCCACCACCACCTTGCCCACAGCACCAGACTCCACCAGCGCATACGCAGCATCTAGATCTGCCCCACTAAAGCGCCGTTCATTCATCAACGGCCGCAGCTTGCCGCTATCCACCAGCGCCGCCGCCTCGCGAAGAATCTCCCCATGATGCGCCTGTCCTCGCCCGGTCAGCAGAGGCATCAGCGTAAACACACCAGAGTACGTCGCCCCGCGAAACGAGAGCGGAGCCAGTGAGTGCGTACTCCACCCCAGGCAACTCACCACATGGCCGGTATACCGCTTCACCGCAACGAAAGATGCGTCAATCGTCGCTCCTCCCACCGTGTCATACACCACATCGAAGCCCTCCCCATCGGAGTACTGCGCGACATACTGCTCAGTTGAAAGCGTGCGGTAGTCGATAGGCACTGCACCAAACTCCTCCACGTAGTGTTGCTTCTCAGCCGAGACCGTAGCGAAGGCCTCCGCCCCAAACGCCTTTGCCAGCTGCACTGCAATATGCCCCACTCCGCCCGCCCCGGCGTGCACCAGCACCCTCTGGCCCTCATGCACCTTCGCGCGATCGACCATCCCCTCCCACGCCGTGATCGTTATCAGCGGAAGCGCCGCAGCCTCGCGCATCGAGAGCAACTTCGGCTTCAGTGCGACCAGATCCGCGCTGGCGACCACAAACTCCGCCAGTGTCCCCTGCAATCCCCCCACGCCGCCCACCATGCCATACACCTCATCGCCGGACCGCAGCGTCGTCACGCCCTCACCGGCCTCTTCCACCACGCCAGCCATATCAAGTCCCAGCACCGCAGGCAGCGGCTGCTTCGCATGAGCCGCCTTCCCAGCCCGAACCTTGGTATCCAGCGGATTCACCCCGCTCGCATGCACCCGAACCAACACCTGGCCTGCCAACGGAACAGGGCGGGGAAGCTCGCCCTACGTAAACCCTGCATCGGGACCTTCCACAACATAAGCGCGCATTCAGTTCCCTATCCTGTAAGCAATTTTGCAGCTGACCTGTCCCAACCATCGGAAGCTCACAAACGTTTGATTCCCCGCTTCCAAAATGCGTCCACCAACGTCATCCCGAGCTTTCAATCCTTTGCCGTCATGTCTAGTCTCAAGCCATCGCCATTATCCCGAGCGCTCAAGCTTTGCCGTCATCCTGAGCCTCAAGCCTGCCATCACCCTAAACGCTCAAGCCTCTGCCGTCATCCTGAGCGGGTGAGAAAACTTTTAGAAGCTGCTGATTTTATTTGACATAATTCTGTAGATTTTGGCTGTGTAGGAACTGTGCAGAGCGAATGTGCAGAATTCAGTCTGAATGACAGTTTTCTCGTTGCGGAAGAGGGCCGGGAGAAACCCGCAGGGTGTCTCCCGCGCCGCTGAAAATGGCAGACGGGAGCCTACGCATCCCGTCTGTCGGTCTCTCGTTTGTCGTCCGATTGTTACATGGTTGAGGGCTCGATTTTCATGCCGCAACTGCCTCCAGCTCCTCGCTGGTTACGTCCTCGGAGAGGGCGGCTCCAGTGCGGCAAGGATGACGCTGGCGGTCTGCTGAATGACTTCGAGCGATTCGGCCAACAGTGAGGCGTTGCCCTTATAAAGCTGGATATACGACGCGCTGGCTTCTTCGTTGACCAACCCAACGGCTTTGCCGACAACAAACGCCACGGCCTCGGCTTCTGTTTCACGCACTGTCTTCGTAGTGACCGTGCGGCGTTCGCTGCGATGCAGGAGTTCGTGAGCCGTTTCATGGACAAGCGTGGCAAATGTTTCCGCCTTCGACTGTCCAGGCAGGATGGCAATGCGTCCGCCGTAACTCATGCCGAGGGCTGGCGCAATGTTCGCGCTATAGCTGACAGAAATGCCCCTGCTGTTGAGGAAGGCGGTCAACCGCTCGATGTTCTCGCCGGGGTCGCCGGTGACTTGCCGCAAGCAAGGCAGTTCTACGCCTTCGGTCTGCGAGATATCGAAGACGTAAGCGTTGCGGAAGCCAAGCAAGACGCGCTCGTTCTGCGTGTTGATGTCCTTCTGCGCTACCTCGTCCTTCTTGCGGCGAACGCCAACGATGGGAGCAAGGATACGGATGCCTTTCTGTCCGGCCTTCACAAAACGGCCAAGGCTCTTCCATGTCCAGAACCCCGCTACTCTGGTCGCCGAGGGCATTTGCCGCGCGATCTCCAGCACGTTCCCAAAGGAATAGTTATGGAATCGGCTCATGGCGGTGAGGTAGTTGGTAAGGGCTTCGGAGTGTCCGGCCTCCAGTTGCTCAATTAGCAGCTTGATGTTGGCGGCAATGACTTCCTGTTTGGTGTTGGGCTTCTTGCTTTCGTTGATGGCGATGGTCTTCATGGTGTTTGCTCCCTGGTTTGGCTTTTGCACTTCCGCGTAGAAACGCGGCATGTACATGCCGAACGCCACCTGGCGAAGGCGGGGGTAGCAAGGTGCAAGGGAGGGGTCTCCCCACCCGGAGCAAAGCGGAGGGCGAGCGCAGCGAAGGTCTGCACAAGCGAAGCGCGGAAGATTGGGGAAGCCCTTGTCGCCGCGCGGGGGGCGGAGCCCACTAGGGAGGCTTGGTTTCCTTATACGTGCGCCTAAGCGCACCCAACTTATAGGGTGGGCGTTGCGGGCGGGAAAGGCCCGCAGAGGTGGGAAGGGGAGAACGCGTAGCGGTCGTAGCGCGGGAGGAAGCCTCCTCCCACGAAAGAAGGATAGATCTCCATCACGCGGACCTCAATCGCTTGCTCCCTGCCCTTGCCGCGTATATGGAACAGACGGGTGTCGGCTCAACGGACAGAAATTTATCGCTTACGCCGGAACGATGTAGGACACAACTGAACAAGCTGAGCCCGATGCGCGGACGGAGGAGATGGCGTGACGATATGGCATTAATGAAGTCTCTGGCGAGACTGTAGGTCGGACAAATTCTTCGCCTAGAAGAAATTGCGCCTTGTTCAAGACAGCGTCACTGCAACGGGCCGTCCATCTTCAATACGAAGCCTGCGGAGGCGAGAGCTTCTTCTGTCGTTTCGCCAGTAGCGATGAGTGCGTGGCCCTGTTGAGCCTCCAGGCTTACTGGCTCGGAGTCAGGGTAGACGAGTTCGGCTAAAGTGACGAAATCCGAAAACGGAATCGTTTTGATGCCTGGCTGAGGCGTGATGGTGGTACTAGCTTCCGTAAGCAGCGCAGCAGCTTTGGAATCCAAAAAGCCAAGGGAAATCAGGATGTCTGCAACCTGTTGGATGACCATTACCTGCATTTCCCATGCCTGCGTCTGTTGCTCCGATTGCACGATGGCGACTAAGCGGAATCTCACGAATACATCCATGACCATAATCGTGGTTTTCATAAGGACCTTGTTACGCGAGGGAGTTCTATCACTAGTCTCCAAGATAGGATAGCCCGATCTCCCATCCGAAACCCTGCCTCGGTTCGAACCCGGCGAATGCGCTGATCGCTGGCATGAATTTATCTCAGACGGTCGTGAGGTCGGCGGTGACGACAATCGCAGACTCAATATATCTGGGCAGGCAGGCTACAGACTGATTCCATGCTCGTATTGCTGTTTATGTTTCGATGCGATCTCCTGTTGAATCGACTTGGAGGTAGTGATCTCTGTTGCATGGGCGCTTTGGTGCGATACATCGCGTCCGAGAGCAGAGGAGAGTTTCTCCCGGTCGTTGGTGAAGAGCTGCGCGTCTTGCGCTCCGCGCGAGACGGCCACGTAGGCCATGCGATTGTTGAGCAGGTCCTTGGCCCCCAGCTCGGTATCGACATGGATCAACACGCGATCGGCGGTCTGACCCTGACTGGAATGACTGGTCACCGCATAGCCATGATCGAGATGCGGGTGCTTCTCCGGATCAAGCTCGACGGCACGGCCCCCATCCATCTTGAGGGATAGCCTCCCATCCTCGCCGATACCCTCCACCGTCCCCAGCTCCCGATTGGCAACCTTCAGCTCATGGGAAGGCGCGGTTAGCTGCACCCGATCTCCGATGGAGAAGGCTCGCTCCTCTTCGCGATAAACGGAGACACCCTGTTGACGGCGCGGGTCGTAAGTCTTCTCCATGCCGTCCTTCATCTTGACGGAAAGCCGGTTGCTGGCTGGGTCGGTCTCCGTCACCTTTGCGTACTCGCCTTTGTGGATGCCAGTTTCTTTGGAGTCGCGCGAGTAGCGCAGCACGTCGCCGACGTTGTACCGCTGGGCCCATGTACGATCTGCGCCGGTGAGATCCTGCCGGGGAACGAGGACGTGCATGCGATGCTCTTCCCGACCGACAACGCCTTTAGACTGCATCTCCGCATGAATCGCTTGATTGATCTCCACGCGGGAGCGGTTGTCGGGTGAAACAACCAGCGTGCTCTCCGGCGACCTCGCATACTCCTTTGCGATGGCTGCTATGCGTTCGTCATGGCCTTGTACCTCATGGATGCGGCCCTGCTGTTCTAACCCTGCCAGCGCCGCTCGGACATCGCCTGTCGCGAGTTGCTCGACCGTCTGTTTCAACTCCGGGTCGCGCTGCCGCACGATCTCATCGAGCTTGACTGTCTTCATACCCGCCTCCTGAAGCTGGGCGAAGATCCGTCCCGCCTCGACGGACTCATGCTGCCGGGTATCGCCCACTAAGAGAACGCGGTCGTTCGGATGCAGGCGGGACACGAACTCGTGCATCTGTTTGGTGGATGCGAGCGAACTCTCGTCCACTACATAGAGCCGGTGCTCGCCGGTGTCTACCCTCCGGCCCTGGGCAAGATGTGACTGCAAGGTCCTGGTCTCAATCCCGGCCTCACCGAGCTTCTGCGCGGCCCTCGATGTGGGCGCAAAACCCTCCACGGTATATCCAGCACTCTCCGCACCCTCGCGCACGACTGCCAGGGTCGTTGTCTTGCCCCCGCCCGCGACTCCATCCAAACCGACGATTTTCTCGCGCGAAAGAAAGATTTCATCGACGGCGCGGAGCTGACCGGAGTTCAGCTCCCGGTGGCGATCCTCCGTCGCAATTCGAATGTCTGGAGAAACCAGCATCGGGTCCTCGAAGCCGAGCCGGTTGCCCGCTTGCATGTGGGCGATGGTCTCGCGTTCCATACGCAGCATCGCGGCGGTCGTGTACTGAGGGCCCGTCCCCACATTCTCAACATGGCGAAACTCCCCAGCCTGCGCCATACGCTCGAATTCCTCCCGCACTTGGCTGGAAGTCGCTTGGCCCATGCCACGGTCAAGGGCCGCTGCGAGGATGTCTTTCCGGGCGTGGACCGCACCCCGCTCGAAAAGATGATCGCGGGCGTAGGTCACGGCTTGTTGCGCTTGGCTCACGCCCCGTTCCGGTTCCCGGGTCTGCTGCTGGCCTTGCTCCCTGGCTTGGGCAACGATGCGATCCGCTTGATGGCCATACTGCGCGGCAAGATCCCGGTGCCGCTGCAATACCTCTTCGGGCGAAAGCAGCTCCTTGCGATCGCGCGTCCGGTGCGCGGCGATCTGCGCCGCCGAGGAGCCGTCCAAGCCCTGCTCTCGCTTGTAATCCTGGATCTGTTCCCGGCGCAGACTGGAGGCTTCGAGATACTCCTTCGTATAGCCCTTGATCTCGGGCTGCCCGTAGTCCCCACGCTCCAACTGATACCCCAGACCCTGCAACCGTGTCGCCAGCTCAGATCGGTAGACAGCCGTCACGTATTTCTGGGCGGCGTACAGCTCATGCGACTGCACGGAGCGGGTCAGCTTGCCGGGACCGGCGTCGCGTTCGGTGACGTTGAAAATAACGGCATGGGTGTGGAGTTGAGGCGCGGCATAGCCATCGACGGGCCGCGCGGTGTCGTGCTCGAAGGTCGCGGCAACGAACTTCCCCGTCGTCTCCGGCTTATGGACGTTGCCGATCCGCGCCTGGGTGAACTGTTCTAACTCCCCTAGGGCTACACGGACGCTCTCACGGTGTGCCTCTCTTACGCGATCGTCGCCGCCCACAAGCGCGGTGATCGAAACCGACTTCGGCGCGGAGATGGTTCCATCCCATCCAGCACGGTGCTCCACGCTGGTGACTTCCTTGCCGATCTGGTTTTCGTAGGTCTTCTGTGGCTGATGGCGAACGAGCTGTTCGCCAGTCAAAGGATGTTGGCCTTCTGTCAGCCGGGCGAACTCTTCATTGCCGACCGGACCTTGCAGGCCCCACCTCTCGGCCAGTTTGCCCTGCCACTCGCTGTAGCCCTGCCGGTCCCGGCTCCAGTAGTTTTGCCCCTGGGACGCGAACTCTCGCTCGTGGTACGTCCGTGCCTGGCCTGCCGATAACGGTTTGGGAGACATCGAGAGCATGGGGTTTGCTCCAAACGACTAGATGGGCCACAGCAAAATTTTATGCCACGTTGGTAAACACAATGCGACTTATCATTACCAAACCCGATTCGGAACCCTTGGCCTCTGATAACGACGCTACTCGTTCTGGTAGTCCGCTCCCATGTCTTCGCCATAACGGCGCACAACATCCTCGACGTCGATGTAGTCCTCTGGTTCGATACCAAAGAACTCTATGGGATCTTCCTCCTCTGCAGTTGTGTAAATTCCTCCAAGGTCAGCCTCTTTCAATTCCTGGTAACTGACGAGAGAAAGGTCGCAGTAGGCGCATCGTAGCCTATTCGGTAGAACGCGAACTTCACGGCGGATAACATTGTCATCCTCATCGATCTTCACAGGGCTTCGACTAACTGTCTCCCCGCCCATGACAGCGACGTTCTTACACGCCGGACACGGACACTCGCGACGTAGTTTGGTTCCGTGCATCCACGATGCTATAGCTGCGGGGGCCCTACCGTCCCGTGCAACTTTGTCTTCAGGACTAAGAGCTTCATAGGCCTTCTTCGCGGCTGAGAGTTTGTCTTGAACTTCCTTCTTGAGTGTGTCGCGTCGATCTTTGATCGCTTCTAGCGCGACTTCACCGTGATCTCCAAGAAAGTCTCTAAAGTCCCTGCCAAGATGTGCGAGTAGAACCTGAATGACTTCGTAACTCGCTGGAAGCCACTTGGCATTGTCAATGCCTTCGAATGCTGCCGCTCCCGTATGGAGTTCCGAGTTTCTCCTGTCTGCAACAATCAGACAGTGGCCAGACATTTTGTCGGTGAAGTCCTTGACGAATATGCTGCATCTCGCAAAGAGGGCTTTAGCTGCGATTGACTTCGGTATTCCCTTTGGGACTATGCCGAAGGCATACTGAAGATTGTCCGGCTCCTTGGGGTCCGCAAGCAGTACGGGGTGGACGTGGGAGAGGGCGGAACGGGCCAGAAGCTCAAGGGACAAGCTCATCCAGAAAGCAAAAAGCGCTGAGTTAACTGGTTCGTTATGCGCCCGCTGCGCGAATAACTTCGCTTTGTTGTAAAGGGAGTCAGATGCCCAATCCATTTTTCGCTCCAAGATACCAACGACGCAGCCGACGCGATGGAGCGGATTCTCCTCCGACACCACGTGCGTGCATGCAGCGCCAGTTGTCGATTATTAAAAATGCTCCCTGGGTCCATTCGAAAGATACCTGCCGAGTATAGCTAGCAAGAAGCCCAGAAACGTCGTTTAGCGTTGTTTTGTTTTCACCAGCCGCCGACATGCAGTACGGATCGTAACGAATCCTTGCGATTCCAAGTACTGTATCCAACACGGGAGAATAGAATCTTGACCGCCCGCCCCCTAAAAACACCCATCTGGGGTTCGTCAGAAGGTGGGGCCTCTCCTCTAACAATTTTGCCTGGTTCGTCACCCACGCTTCCGTTTTGCAAGATACCTCGCCCGGATCAACACATTCGAAAACAAGGTAACGTGGAGGGCTTGCTAAGTAGGCGGCATCCGTGTGCATGGGTTGCGCAGCCGCGCCTGTAAAGGAGGACAGTGAGCCTGGCCGAGCAGCTGCTCGACCAATAGGAATGAGTTCCTCAAATCCACGTTCGAACGGATTGCCTGTCCACCTCTGGTCTAACCCGGCAAAAAAGTTACCCAAAGCGGAGGCACTCGGATTTGTGAATGCCGTTAGCCCGCGTTCGTCTAGTTCTCTGTCAGCCGCCTCGTGTATGAAGTTCTTCACAGATATGGCGCTCGGCTCAAGGGACAAGTTTTCCTCGTGGATATATGGCAGTCGATTGTTGTCAGAAAGTATCTTAGGCTCTTCTCACAGGTTGTCGCCAATTGAAGTTTTCAGCCGATACCGACAGCGCAACACATTTTCGAGCAAGGGTGCCCTGTCGATAGCAGATATTAGTCCTCATAAACACGCATCTCGTCACTCAATCCCTTTGCGTTCATCCCACACAAACCCTTCCCTGGGTCTTCCGTTAGTGGACGGCGGATCGGCGAGAGGTAGCGAAGCCTGGACTGCCGCCGTCGGCTTGGCGTGTTTCGGAGGCGACGTGTGTGCCGACGGCGCTGGCACCGAGGAAGTCGGCCCAGGCACGGCCTGCGGAGTCTTCCGCTCTATAAAATCAGGTTCTTTCGAGCGTTTCTTTGCCAATCGGAAGACGACCGGCACAACGCGATTCTCTTGCTTGATGAAACCGTGCAGCGGCCTAAGCCCAGATATTTCCGAAGGCATGATGAGCGCTTTGGTGGCAATCTCCATCGCATAGGACTTCTTGCTGCCGAGCAGCCCCATGCTGCGTGACTCCTTCAATCGCTCGACCTCGATCTCGCCGATAGCGTCGGAAATCCACTTGGCCGCGCGCGGCTCAGAGGTCTTGAAAAATACCTTCGTAGCGGGCTGGGAGAGCATGACTTCGGCGTCATGGCCGTAGCGTTTTTCGAGTTGGCTGCGCCCCTGGAAGCCGAGCACGACGGGATTGCCGTACTTGCGATTTTCAGTCACCGCAGTGTGAAGCTGGGGCAGCTTGTTCAAGCTGGCCAGCTCATCAATGACGAACCATACCGGGTTGGCGGCGGGATCATCGCAGGGGCCTTGCATCCGCAGGATGAAGAGATCGAGCCACACCGAATGGAGCGGCAAGACCTTTTCCCGATAGTCGGGGCCGGAGGTCAGAAACACCCAGCGCTTGCGCTCCTTCCTCCAATCAGCTGTGGCGAAACTCGCACGTCCGCCGCCTCCCTCGGGCAGTAGCTCGAAGCAATCCGCTACCAAGTTGAGACTCGACAGTACCCCGGCACGCTGCGCCGGAGCTGCTGGATCAATTAACGCAGCCAAAGGTGTTCCTTCCACGATGGAAGCCAACGCCTCCGGGTCGCTCATCCATTGCAAAAGGAAGTGCGTCGGCATCCGACGCCGTAGCATCGCGGCAAGCAAACGGCGCGGGGCGTCTGTGAAGAATGCCTTCTCGTACTCCTTCTCTGGAAGAAAAGCTGCGGCAATCGTAGCGGCGGTCTCATCGCGCACGATCTCCTGATCAAGACTCCAGTAGGGACACCGGGCGTCGAGAGGATTCAGGATCAGGTCGCCGCGACTGGGGTCATAGAACTCCCCCACGAAATCCATCGCCGGGTCATAGACGATGGCCGTCTCACCGCGCTGCTGTACTTGACGCAGGATCTGCCGGATGGCCGTCGATTTACCCGAACCGGTGTCACCGATCAGCTCGATATGGCTGGACTCCAAACGGCGCGGAATCCGGAAACTCGGCCCGAACGGAAGCCAACTCCAAGGAGCTTTTTCAAAGCGCAAGTGGAAAGAAATCCCATCCGTTCCGAGTCGGCGACGCCAGCTGCCCGACAGCAATTCGGGGCCTTTGGTGCGCCGTCCGTGCCGCTCCTCATGCTGCCCACTGCGTCCTCGTCTAAGCTGAAGCCGGAGCGCGTACAGCAACAAAATCCCAGCCAAGCCGTAGATCATGGGCCGTGCGAAGAGCCACAAAACGCTCTCGCCGTCGTAGATCGTAGCCTGTAGATACGGAACCAGCTCGGAGGAGCGAACCTTCTCCGGAGGGGTCTGAACCACTTCGCGCCAACCCTCCTCGATGGCTTTGGGCGAGAGGCTGACTGGCAGTTTTGGACTCGGCCCAGAGACCGCATCCTCTGGCAAAAGCATTTCGGGTTTTCGTCCGGGAGCGGCCTTCATCACCCACCGGATGGTCATCAGATTGCCGGGCAGGCGAGTACCTACAGTGCTCGCAGAGTATACCGGGAGATAGATTTTCTGGAGCGGCGGGAGTGTCCAAGCGAGCCAGGCGGAGACCGAAACAATGAGCGCGAGCGGCCCCAGGGTGATCCAGACAAGTAGCCAGAAGAGCCTCCCTGTCCGGCTCGGAAACTGCATCGGGCGGCTCAGGGCTTGCCCCCGTTCTGACTCCCGTCCTGCCCTCCCTGGGCGAGAAAATCCGCCATCAACTTCCGCGCGCTTTCGAGCTTCCGCACGTCGGCTTGGTCACGGATTTTTAGCACGGAATCAGGGAGCAGATGCTTGCCTTCAGCGTTCGCCTGGGCGGTCGCGTGGAAGAGATTCAGGAGCAGATATCGGGTCGCCGAGACCTCCGAAAGCAGCAGCTCCATCGGGTCCGCTGGACGTTGCCGCGCCGTCTTCAGGGCCAACTCGCGCAGCCATTCCGCAAGCGACTTCCCGTCGCGCCCAGCGGCGGCTTCGACCTCGCGCAGCTCTTCCGGAGTAAGTCTGGTTGCTACCGTCTTGGCGCGGAGGCCAGGGCGAACTTCATCGTCGGGTGGCGATGGAGGATGCGCCGGGGCCGGGATGCGAGGAGTGGTCATGGGGAGGGCCACCTCAAAAACAGAGTGCATCCGACGACGGCAATAGTCAACCCATGAAACCGCACTTGCCAGTCAAGTGCTTTAGTATTCAATGCGTTTACGCGAAAGCGACAAAGTGAGTCCAGGCGGCAACTGGCGTTTACGGACGTAAACGCGGAACGGCTAAGTAGCTGATGGTAATCGCGTTTACCGCCGGGAACTTCCGGTTTACTTACATCTCCCATTTGGGGGTGATGTGTCAGCTCTACAACCGCTGCGTAGCAGCGTCGGGTTGTTGGCCTCCACGCATCCACGGCGACAGCCTTTAGGTCTGCAACAGAACCGCAACCGGGCATTCGTGGACGCGCACGGTAGGCTCGCGTGCGACAAATCGCTCCCCGAGTGGAAACTGGCGGAAGGGGAATGAGCGGGGCATCACCCCCACCAATACCGTCACCGAGACCGACTTCGGCGCGGAAAACGTCGCATCCCACCCGGCCCGGTGCTCGACTGAAGCCACCTCCCTACCGTTCTTGCCTTCGTAGGTCTTCGATACGGAGTGCCGGACGAGCTGCGCCTCTGTCTGAGGATGCTGACCTTCGCTCAACCGAGCGAAATGCTCGGAGCCGACCGCACCCTGTAGGCCCCATTGGCTGGCCAGCTTGCCTTGCCACTCCGAGTGACCCTGCTGGTCGCGGCTCCAGTAATTCTGCTTTTCGGACGCGAACTCGCGTGCGTGATACGTCCGCGCATGGTCGGCTGAGAGCGGTTTGGAGGAGATGGAAAGCATAAATCCTAGGCCTTTGTACTATGCAACGCGTTCTTCAGACGTTCCCGTAAGTCCTTGTTTGGTTCAGCTTGGAGAGCTGTCCCGAGCAACCACTCAGCCCCCTCAGGCCAAGTTGATCGAGGCCACTCAAGAAGAGCATTAAGAGCCATATTCCGATTCCGGGTAACCGGACTTTGAATGCCAGCCTTGAGAAATTTCCAGCCATGCTCTGGGAACCTCTTCAAATCCTGCAATACCCAATCGAGCGCTCGATGCGCCTCATACTTCTCTCCAAAACCAAGCGAGTCTGTCGGCCCGGTTGCGATCTGCTCTAACGGAAAAACTCCGTCTGCAAACCGCAGTACCTCTTCGATCTGCGCTTCGTCTGTCTGTTCAAGAAGCCGATACCAGGAGGACGATTTCAATGGCGCAGCTTTGACCTTTGCGAAATGAACATTCCGTGTGCTGATGCCGAGCTGTTGGGCTGCTGCATCAGCTTGATAGAAGGCTCGGTCTTCCTCTGACAGGAGACCTTGATCCACTTTGTTTCGCCATTCTGGGCGTCCTATCTGATCGTCGCACTGGGCTTGTAGTCGAACGCGCAGTCCATCATCCCATCCATTCGACAATCGCTCTCTCCACCCGTCATCGTTGAAAAGGAAGTTCTTCAAACAAGCGAGGCAGAGCAAGTGCTCAAGGTCGAGATCCGCAGTGCCGGTCACATGTCTTAGATACTCTCGAACTGATTCTGGAGCCTGAGGATAGTCATCGATGGAGTCTGCTGGCCCTCCATAGACAAGTGCTTTGAGGATAGCGGCGGCTCCATCCAAAAGCTCTGTATCAATGTGCGTTGGCCTGAGGGCTTCATGCAGTCTGCCAGTCTTCGCACAGACACCAGCAAGGTACTCATACATCACATTATTTCGAAAACCTTCGCGCAGCATCCATGCCTGAATGTCGCGGTTTTGGGTGCCGCTAAGCCTCTCGACCACCTGAACTCGGCCCCATCCGTGAACTCGTTTAGCGATGTTCCACAATTTCTGTTCAGGATCGGTTGAAAGGCGGGCGACAGCTTTAGCCGCATACAAGGTGAACTCATCGTGAGTCGCTAGCAACTCCAAAACGGGCAGGTCGCTTTCATTGCCCGCTAGCTCAATCAGCATGAGCCCCAGCTTTACGTTCTCCTTTTCATCGGCTTCATTTGCTAGGTAGCGGCCGGTTTCAGTAACTCGGGATTTATAACGCCGTAGAAGACCTGCGCCGATCGCTTGCTCAAGGCCATCTGCTTCGGAAAGCAATGGTTCCCTTCGCACAGAGGAGTACAACGCCGAAAGGTTTTCGGCAGTGGCGCGATTCAGGAATCTCTCCAGCGCGCTGAGGAGTTCGGTCCTCCTTTGCTCTGGGCCGACGGCTTCTGGGTCGAATAGATGGTGACTTGTTACACCGTCCAAAGCACCTGCGGTCCAGCCAATCTTGTTTTCGTCCCTGTCTGTTTTATCCGGAAGGTCAGCGTCTCCTCCTTGAGCCTGAACGTAGGCAAAGAGAGATTGGCCGGTCCACGGCGGCGTGATCCCTTTGAGAGACCAAGGTCGGAAATTTAGGAGATTCATCATTGGCATGTTCAACAAACTCTATATGCAAGGAGCACTGAAACCTCTAATCGATCCCTTGCGATCCCTACCGCGACATCCTAACCGAAGGTGGGCACCGAACCGACCTAAAGCCAAATCTAAAATAGACTCTCTTGTGTCAAGTGCGGGGGATAGAATGTGCCGATGATGACGAAGGGATTTTTTGCCTTACGGACGTGCCATTCGTACGTCGTGCCAAGGAATAGGTACAGGTCTTTGGTTTTGACAAAGTCATCCATGTACTTCTGGCGTACCTTCTGGACGGCCTGATCCTTGCCGTAGTATTTTTCGCAGTTCCAATATAGCTGGCCGATTTCCCAATCCTCGATCATCAGCTTGCTCTCGACACCGGCATCGTCCTTGAAGCGGTACGAGAATTTGTATGGGAGCTTTGGCATGATCTTGAAATCTTCGAGGTTCTGATCCTCGAAAAGATGACCTTGTTTCATGCTGTTGAGAATTCCGTTGATTTTGTCGTGCGGCCATTCGGGCTCGGCGACCTCTGCGACAAACTCAAAGACCTCGGCGGGCCTGAACACAACAAGCGAGATTTTGTTGTGGTGCGCAAGACCAATGATCTCTTTCAGGTTGGTGTAGATTTTCTTGTTGCCGAGAACTAGCTTTCGGCGATCCGCCCATTGACGCTCGGTGCCGATTTCATCAAGGAGTTTGATGTCGCTCGTGCTGAGAACACGGTAACTTTCGGGTCGCTGGTCCCCTTTGTTACGAGCGATATCTACCTCGACCCATTGGTATTTCTTGTATTGCTGCCCCTCGTCGAGCAGCCGGAAGGGAATGGGATAGAGGCGAATCCACGAGCCATCCTCACGAAAACCCGCCGTGCAGGCCAGTTCCTTATATTTTTCCGAGATGGTCGGATAGGTTTTGACGGTGATTAGGACTTTCACTTTGGCATTCTCTTAGAGAACTTCAGATGTGATGGATGTCGTGTTTCCAGCCTGGGAGCGCGGACATTGCTTTTGCAACGCGCCCCCGATGGCACATGCAGACATCTGCCTCAAAACAGGTAATCGCAATCCGCTTGTTTTTCAGGAAGATGTCGAACAGATCTTGTAGCGCCTTTCCGTTCTGCTTCAATTCCTCTTTTTCGTAGGAATTGAACAGGCGGTCGTAATCGGCTTGGGTATTCAGCTCTTGCCGTCTGTCCGACGCAATCCCAAGCTCCGGGATATGCACATAGCCAATTCCGAGCTTCTTGACAGTATCGGAGAGCGCTTTTTTGGAGAAACCATATTTGCGGCTTAGGGGATTGCGGCGCACGTCTACGAGCGTCTTGACGCTGTTTTTGATGAGGCGATTCAAATAGCCTTCAAGGGAAGATCCCTCGTAGCCGATGGTAAAAAAGCAAGCGGCAGCGGCGGCGGGGCGCGCAGCCGTAATTGCGCTGACCTCTTGATTGTTCATGATCTTCGCGGCACGTTCGCTGTTGATGGCGTAATAAGGATAGCGGCGGTAAACGTCCTGCAACAGCTTCGTACCCTTCAGGTGCGAGTATTTGGCGTAGCAGCGGTCAAACGCTGCCCCGTCGACTAACCCTTCCGTCGAAAACCCTTCCTGTAATTGCCAGTCATCGGTATCGGCCAAAGCGCCAATCTCGACGAGGCGGCGCTTGTCAGCATAGGACTGGAACGAAAAACTGCCGAATCTGTAAGGCACGAATTCAAAGGACGGCTCTTGCTGGAATTCCCGCGTAAACAGGAATAAATATTTTTGGAAGTCCGTGCTAAGCAAATGGCCGCCGAAGGCGCTGAGCAGTCCAATTAGCGTTTTCTGGCGGTAATTCATGGTGAACCTTCATTTCGGAGTACAAACTCAATGGTACAGATTAGCTGCTGAAGCGACCCAAAGGAAGAGGTTTGCGCGAAAGCCGTACCCGACTAGACATTCGCTAGGCCTGTCTTTACCAGACGCGCCGCCATCGGGTCATAAACGAATTGGGTAATGCTTCCGTCCTTGATGCGCTTGACCGCCTCGTCCACCACAAACAGCGGGACCAGGAACCACTCGCGAGGTTTGATTGGATTGCCGAAGCGGTCCTTAATTTCGATGTCCAACTGCGCGGGATCGAAGACTCGATGAATCAGGTTTTCGAGCTTGACGCGGTTGACGTTGTAAAGAACGTAAGTAGCGACAACCTCCACTTCGGCCATCAGGAAGGTGGGGTCCAGGCTTGCGTTTGCGACGCGCGTTCCAATCTTTCCTCCGGTGACGCCGATTTTATGCAATACCTCACGATGGGCTGCAACGATTGGATTGTCTGACTTGCTTCTCAGAACATAAATGGTCCCGCTAGCAAGATCGTCCGCGTCGTGTTCATCCGCGAACAAAGGCCCCGCGTCAGGGTTTGTAATGATGCGGCCCGCCTGCTCTTTATCGGGATAAAGAGACCGTTGGAACGAGCGCATGAGTATATTGCTTTCGGTCCCGTTGTCATAGATGATGCGCAAGCGGCTGTCCCTGCGGTCGTACCCAGTTCTAAAGCCCTCTCCGACCTCAGCAACGTAGGCAACCTGGCCGCCAACGATGAAGTATTGGCCTTTCTGAATCTCGGCCATCTTGATCTGATCCATCGTCTGAACAGGGATCGACTCACGAACGCCGGACTGCAACTCTCTTTGAACCTTCTCGATGAGCGGCTTGAATACTTCAAAATCCTCACAGACGGCACGGTTGGCAATCTCTTCGGCAGCACGTTTGTCTGCGCTCTTACGAACGTGGTGCAGCTCAGTGATGCTTCCCGCGTCTGGAATGTCTTTCAGCTCGGCTAGCAACTCTTCGTCATCAATCGCCTCATGCGAAACGTCCACAATAATCTCCCCACCAGCGAGCAACCCTTGATGGTCGAGCGCCGCAAGCAACGAGCGGAACTCCGGCAGCGTGCGCAGCCGGTCGAGACGCACAGCATACAACCTCTCGAAGATATCGAGATCTTCGCCGTGTTTGGGTAAGCGGCCATGCTTCTCGACAAACCGCTGAATCTCTTCGAAACCAGCGATGACGCGCTCGTCTCGCGGCGAGCGGCCACCTTTCTTCTCCGACTCTGCAAAATCGCTGAGTTCCGCGCGCAGTTCATCGAGATCAATTTCGCTCATAACGGCCCTCATCTTTGTAGCGTACAAAGGCGGCAGCACCTTCCGCCATCCGCCTTTCCCAGGCATCCTGCGAATCAATCGATGGAATCCGGCCACGTTCCTTCTTGAACTTCACAGCGCGAATTGCTAGCTCCTTTGCCTCTTCCGGTGTCAACTTCGTCTTCTTCGCAGAAATGGCAGCGGCAACCTGTCTTAGATTGTCCTCGTTCATGGTCTTACCGAGGATTGCCCGGGCCTCACCAAACGGATTGATGCGGTCTATCAGGTCAATATCCAATTCCCGCACATCCATCACATACCTGCGAACGCCGTCGATCAATGCAGTATTAGCCGACGGTTCCGTGCCCCCACCACCAAGAACTTCCTTCTTCGCCTGTTGCGTCAGAGCGAGCGCAGCAATCGCGTGCTGGCGCACCGCTTCCTGATCCTCGGTATCGAGTTCCGGGTATTTATCCTTGATGATCTTGCCCAGGCGAACCTGTGTCAGTTCTTCAGGCACCAAATCTTCATTGAATAGCCCTTGCTCCACAGCAGTCTTGTCCTGAACGAAAGCAGCAATCACCTCGTTCAAATCTTCTTGGCAGATACGCGCGGCTTCTACACTTTTCGGCGGAGTGAGTCCCTTGATTTCAATCTGGAAGCGCCCCGTCTGCTCATTGAAGCCGACGTTACACTTATCAGGGTCGTATCCACCTTCGCCATAATCGTAGCCGTCCGCAGGCCGATTCTCCGAGTTCTTCTGCCTGAACTCGAAGCGCGGCGCAAGCACCTGTTCCATAAGCAAGCTGGCGGCAATGGCCTTCAAGGTGTCGTTCACCGCTTCGTTGACAGCCTCATCGGAGGCATCTGGAGCTGCAATCAAGTTCGAGAACCGAGTACGTATTTTGCCGGGAGCATCACGTGTAGCGCGTCCAATAATCTGCACGATCTCCGTCAGACTTGAACGATATCCGATTGTCAGCGCGTGGTCGCACCAAATCCAGTCGAAGCCCTCCTTCGCCATGCCGAGGGCAATAATAATGTCCACGTTGTCGCGATTGTTCTTCTGCGAAGCATCCTTCAGGGAAGCCAGCACCTTGGCGTGCCTATCCGGCCCATCATCAACAAGATCAGCTATCTTCAGGATGCAGCCATCCGCCAACCGCACCAAGTCAAAGCCTGTCGCAGGGTCTTTGCCCTCCCAGCTTCCCAGTGCTCCCATGATCTCGCTTACTTCCGTCGTCTTACCGCGTTTCGTACTTTCACGCGAGTTGACATTGGGGATGTGGATGATGGTTTTCTCAGAAACATCCAGGACTTTCGGGATGTCCTCGATATACGACCCGCTGTAGAAGAAGTAGCCTATGTCGAGCTGCTTCAGATACTCGTATCCATTGAGCTGTTCGTAATAGGTATAAGTGATGGTGTCAAATTTTTCTTCATCTTGCGGAGATAATACGGCCTCTGCATCGCCGCGGAAATACGATCCTGTCATGGCGACGATATGGACGCGCTCGCGTGCAATGAACTGGCCGAGATGTGCGCCGAGCTTGTTGTCCGGGTTAGCGGAGACATGATGGAACTCGTCGACTGCGATCAGCCGGTCGTCAAACTTCTCCACACCGTACTGATCGACCGCAAAGCGGAAGGTCGCATGCGTACAAACCAGCACCTTATCACTGCTCTCAAGGAATGCCCCAACAGCCTGCACTTTACTTCCGTTGTCGCCACCTGGAGCATTGCAGAGGTTCCACCTCGGCTCAACATGCCAATCCGACCGGAAGCCAAACTTGGTCAACGGTTCATCGTTGAAGCTCGCTCCGATGGACCGCTCGGGGACTACGATGATTGCTTGCTTCAAGCCTTGATGTTCGAGTTTGTCGAGGGCAATAAACATGAGCGCGCGGCTCTTGCCAGAGGCTGGAGGTGATTTGATGAGAAGGAACTGCTCACCGCGCTTTTCGTAAGCGCGTTCCTGCATAGGTCGCATGCCAAGAGCATTCGCCCTGGTCGAACTTCCATTTCGGGCATAGGAAACAGACACCATCGGAATTTCGGTTCGAGATTCGATGAATGGCATCGGTAGCGTCGCTTTGACCAACTCTCCTTGAAAAGGTAGTAGCGCTTTTTCGATCTGCTCCCCGGTTATATAGGCAGTTTTTTCTTTGCCGGATTGTCGAGATACTTCCAGAAGAATCAAGCCGCCATTTTCGCCACCAAGGAACACGTCTCGCAGGCTCACTTGCCCGTTACGCAGTTTCTGGAAGAGCTGAAGCGACATGGTCTGCACATAGTATTCATCGACGGCCTCGATAGATCTGATCCATAACACAAGGAATACTGAGCCAAGTTGATTTGAGGATGCAAATAGGCGTGGGCCATCGTAGTACTCGTAGATCTCGAGTACCTTCAAACGTCCGAGGATTGTTCCATTAGCGAATGTTTCCATCAGGCCAACACCTTGAACACTGAAGCGTGATTGAAGCCATCAGGTGCCCACCACGTATGGTGCGAGTTGCCGTTTCTAGGCGTGTGCATGAGCTTACCAGCTTCAGGTGTAAGAATTGCACTTGCGAGCAAGCTTCCGGGAGGACGCATACCTGGAACCCGTCTAAGCAAACGCGCTGCATCGTCCTTATCAGTGAACACAGATAGCCCTGACGCTTTGCAGTTGCCCATCCACTTTTCGGGGCACCGTTCCGCGTGAGACTCAAAGTCGCTTGCCGATGGCGGCTCGAACGCGACAAGTCGAAATACCTCTGTAGAAGCCTCTGAAGCGTCTGGGGGAGGGCAGGCCTTCGGGAAAAAAGATGGCCAGTGCAATGTGGTCATTCTCCGGTCTTCCTTTTTTGTCTTCCGATTGGTGAGCCTGAAGCCGTCGTCTTTGCGTAGAGATCGAACAGTTTCTCCAGCCGTTCCGTGTCGTTCTTGAAGCGACGACCGATGTAGATGCGCTCTAGCACCTCGTCATTACGCTCATGAGCCTGGCGTAAGTCTTGGGGCATCTCATTCGGCGCGTAGAGGTCGGCTATTGTTGCCGGAAAGTGATGCTCCCGTACCAACAATATCTCTTCGGCGCAGCGCGTTAGATCGGCCCTATTTTTTTCCGTCAATGTTGGCACGGGAAAAGTATTCCACCCTAGAGTCGATGAATATCGAAGGCGACTCTCTAGCTTGCCGCATACAGTTGTAATCCAAACGAGATGTAGCTTCGATAACAGCAATGCGAGTTCCCATAATGACGGCGCATATATCGCAAATGCTGCGTCCGAAATGATCATGCTCTCATCGCATAGGTTCGCCGGAAGATACTCCCGCGTCTCGGATGACGTTTTAGCAATCGCAATGGATAGGGTCTCTCTGTGAGCACGCTGAGCAAATTTATGAGGAATGCTGGAGTAGCCCTTGGTTGTCTTTGCTGAAGACGCGTCCCGGAAGGATCTGACCCTCTCAATCCTCTCATTGATCTCTGGAACCGACTTGGCAAGCTCCAGATGGTCATCTTCTATCCAGAGACACCTTCGATCTTGAAAGTGGATTAGCTCCTGCGATCCAAGAAAGACGCGAAGTAGTCGCCGCGACAAGGGTTCCTTCCTGAGTAAATCCATTGATTCGGCGTAGGTCATGATGAGATTGCCGCCATCACGTGCCATGCTGCCGGACACCATAGTGCCGAATTCAGAGCAGAGAGTTGAATCGCGAGTTTCGACGTACAGTTCCTCTCCAGCAATCAAATAAGGGGAGATTGAATCTACTTCTCGTTTGACATCTCCATCGAACAAGATGCATCGGGCTGGCTTACTTCGACCAACCCCTACAATGACACACTGGACCACAGCGTTATTCGACGCATTGTTTCGCCATCTGAATCCCTGGTGTGCAAAGTTGATGTGGCAACCAGCCTCGTAGAGGCGTGACCAAAGATGTGCGACTTGCTCACCCTCGCTAATTGAGCTCGTTGAAACAAATGCAAACGTTGCATTGCAACTCTGTAAAAGTTCAGAGGCCTTCAGATACCATGCTGTTACGTAATCACAATCTTTGAAATCGTTATGGCCTTTGAAGATGAACGCCATATCTTCCTTCTGCGCCCTTGATTGTTTCCTGGCACCCTTGAATTGTGGGTTTCCGCAGATGTATATCTCTCCGCCATCATGCACGAAGTTGATTTCAGCCTGGTTCAAGGGCGTGCTGAAGAGATCATCGGCGACCAATCTAACACCTGTCCCTCCAACGTCCATCAAGCTTGACCAGTCAAGACGGAGCGCATTGCCGCACGTGATCCAATTTTCAGAACGCAGAGGTAAGAACTCGGCCAATGCTAGCTTTGGACCACGATATAGGACATCGGCTTGGTATTCGGCAATGACAAGAGCGAGGCGAGCAATTTCTACAGGAAAATCTCTCAACTCGATACCACGAAAATTCTCAACCGGAATGTCACTCTTCAGTTCGGATTCGCCGCGCCGCCGATTTATCTCTGCCTCAATTTCGCGCATCTGCTTGTACGCGATTACAAGGAAGTTGCCAGAGCCGCAAGCCGGATCGAACACCCGAATTTTCGCCATGCGCTTGCGCAGGTTGAACAGCGCGCGAGGATTATCGCCTGCCTCCTGAAGCTTTGCTCGCAGGTCGTCGAGGAAGAGCGGATTGAGAACCTTCAGGATATTGGGCACGCTGGTGTAGTGCATTCCAAGCTCGCCGCGTTCCTCATCTTCTGTGACCGCCTGAATCATGGAGCCGAAGATGTCGGGATTGATCTTCGTCCAGTCGAGGCCGCCAATGTGCAGCAGGTAGGAGCGCGCGATCTTGCTAAAGCGCGGTACGTCCATATTGCCGGAGAACAGGCCTCCGTTGACGTAAGGAAACGAATCAGCCCAGTTGGGGAGTCCGGCGCTCTTTCGTTCTCCAACCATCGTGCTCATGGCCCGGAAGAGCGCGCCGATGACTTCGTGCGTGTTCGAGGAGTCACGCTCACTCATCTGGGCGATGGTGTTGGTGAACAGCCCTTTGCCGATGAAGATGTCCGTATCCTCAGCAAAGAAGCAGAAGATGAGCCGTGCCATGAAGTGGTTCATGTCATGGCGGCGCTCGGACTTGCCCCATTCCGGGTTGTCCTTCAGGAGTTCAACATAGAGCCGGTTCATGCGGCTCGTTGCCCGAATATCGAACGAATTCTCTTTGATCTGCTGAACCGTGGTGATACCGGCCAACTGCAGGAAGAAGCCGAAGTGGTTTGGGAAGTCGGGGTAAGCGCAAGCTACGGTTTCGCCGCTTGCGATGTCCTCTGCCTCGAAGTCGACGCCGTCGGTTACCAGAACAAACTTCGCCTTTGCCTTGGCTGTCGCGGGACTCTCCTTCACCGCCCGGAGAGCTTCCGTGATGCCGCCCTGGTCGCAGGTGGCGATGTGGATATTGCCGGTCTGGAGAACGCCACCGAGGTCGGACTTGTTCGTCGCACCGGCCCGCAGCCGCTTGATCGTCGCCTCCTTGTTGCCAAAGGCTTCAAGGAAGGCATACGGGAAGTTCGCAGCATCGAAAGGCTGTTCTGCGAGCTGCGATATAGCTTCCTCAATTTCAACGGCGTTCAATGGGGCAAACCTTCCTCGGATTTACTCTTCTGTTTGGGTTGGCCCAACATGGAAGCAAAACACTTTCACATATAAGGATACTGACCACTGAGCTACCCTGTCGAAACTTCAGAGCCTTTACTTTGCACAGGGACTCCGCATACGTTCCTATGCAGAGACAACAGCAGATCAATACGGGCCAGAGCGCCCTCTGATCCGCTAAGTGCTAGGCCGAACGGGTGTGACGGATCAAGCGAAACTCTACAGAGGTTGCCGTTTCAACCGGACGCCCGGCTGTCCGTCGTTGAGAAATTCGACTCCAGCCTTTTCCAATGCCTTCTGCACTTGAGAGAGCGTTGACGTGCGCGCGCCAACCTCTTCATCAAAGGACTCCATCCTTCGGATGGTTCCTACCGCCACGCGCGAGCGCTTTGCCAGCTCAATCTGCTCCATGCCAAGCAGAGCGCGTGCAGCCCGTAATTGTCTTCCCGTGATAATCAAAACAAGGGAAAGCTAACATGCGCAGCCGCATAAGCCCAAGTATATAAATAATATATACAAGTAGTTGATTATGATAATCAACTATGAGATTATTCTGCCCATGCTAGGTTCTCAACATTCTCCGCGCACCCGAGGCGATTTCAGCGTTCATTTGCTCACGCAGATTGAAATGTTGCGTGGCGACATTTCCCACGAACAGCTAAGCAAGAAGCTGGGAGATGTAACGGAACGTTATCTCGCCCGATATGTTGCTGGCAAGATTCATTTGCTGGAACGCGACTTCTATCAGCTTGCCAAAGCCCTCAGCATTTGTCCGCGAGTTCTGGCCGAACAATGGGCTGTTGCGTGTGGCTTGCGAGTGCCGCCACGCCTGTCTGACAAAGACGCGGTGGAGTGGATCAGGCAACGAGCGTACCGCCACTGGCGGCAACATTCTCGGATTGCGCGGCTTCCAGCCAATCGAGTTCCCCCTGACCCCTCTCCTATGACCATCATCCGTGAGAAATATGCAGACATACTCCCTCGCAAAACTCCACGCCTCAGTTTTGGTTCTCACAGCAGCTCGAAGTCTACGCCGGAGGGAAGACAGCAATTCGCGCGGGCTTACAGGATGCTGGTGCAGTTCGTTCATGACGGCGAATCGCAAAGAACCATCGGAGCCATGCACGGCATCAGTGGGGAGCGCGCGAGGCAGTTGATGGTATCGGCGGCCTACACCTGGGCTAGAAGAGCAGGTATTGAGCTGGTTGGTGACAGGTCTGTCCCATTCAAGAATGATGCCAAGCTGGTGAAGAACCTCTACGCTGGCCTGAAGTTTTATGCGGAACGACAGTTCGCCGAGCTGGAAACCGAGGGAATATGAGAATCAGCCGTGAGGAGTTCAACCAAGCCATAGGGGCAGCTCTGAGTGCTTTGCGGGTAGAACGTGGTTTCTCGCAAGCAGAGGTCGCGGAGGGCATCAACGCGATTCCCGAAGTTGACAGGCAAGAGCGGAGCACACGCGCTGTTGCTGCTTACGCGGCTCTCTCTATCATTTTGCGGAACGAGCAGGGTCTGACGCAGGAAGAACTGGCAAAGCATAGCCAGGTGCCGGTTGAATTCGTGTGCGGTCTCGAAGCTGGAAAAGACCCCAATCCGGACTTCTATTTTCTCTACTGCCTCAGCATCGGTTTCGATCTTTCCTTTACAGAATTTGCGCACCGGGCTGAAGAGCTATCGGACATTCCCGATGAAGTGCTTCTGGAGAACGAAGCCAACGAAGAGGGGGAGCAACCATGAGCAGAGCGCGGGTGAAGACGATTCGCCTAGAGCATAAGCACGGCACGCTCTTCGATTACAGCGTGAAGGGGAAGGAAGTCGATCACATAAGGTTTTCTCAAGCGGAGCGCAGCGTAGTCTATGTGACCGTGCTGTTTGCTGATCGCACCGAGTGGTCCATCTCCATCGAGCCATTTTCCCTGCCTACAGCAAGGGTTTCGCACTTTGTCTCCACCGAAGAAGACCCCATCGCCGACAGCGGACAGATGTTCTTACCGGATCATCCAGACTATTGCCCCCGGTACGACCAGATTAAGCAACCACCGAAACAGCAAAAGCCTGGGAAGAGGTCTAGGAAATGAGGCCACGGAACAATGCCGCGATGCAACGGTACAGAGAGGAGTACCACCGTTGTTGCGGTGATCTGGTTCGTCAGCTCCGCACCGAAAAGGGCTGGAGCCTTGCAGACTTTTCAAGGGAGACAGGAATTTCCGTTCCCTGGCTCCGGAAGTTTGAGGAGAACCGGCTAACAACGAACTATTCCATGCGCCTTCAAATGCAAATGGTTCAGGCTTTGGGTTTCGGCGTCATGGAGATTCATCAGTTCTACAAACGCGTGGACGAGATGACCGAGACAAGCGTAGGTCCGCCCCCTTGGCTCATAAACAACAAGAAAGAGAGGACCTCCAAGATGGGCGGTTCCGATAGGGGATCGTCCTAGGGCACTGGCAGTTTGTGACTTCCCAGGTCTGTGTTGGCGAGACTGCCGGTGCCCGCCATAAAATGGCTTCCTCCCATCAAACAGCAAGTCATAAATACCTCCACGACTGCTGCCAGGTTACGGCCAACTGAATGCTGCGGTCTCAGCAAGCCGTTACAAACGGCATTGCTGCATCTTCCGCTGTCTCCCTCTCTTCCTCAAAGGTGTTGCCAAGGATGCAATCCCCGGCTCTCTGCGCGTTGGCAGCGGCATCAACGATGAGTCGGCTAACCGCTTACCTCGCCTGAATTGCCCTGATCCAGCTCCCGAAGAGTAAGTTTGGCCAAACTCGCATCTTTGTATTGATTCCAAATACCCTGAAAGGCAATTTTGTAAGAGAGGTTGGGGTAACCAGATAGAGGAGGCGAACTATGACCGCAACATTGCACGAGGAGTTGGCTGCGCTATGCTCCCGCTTTTTCTCAGGAGAGCTTTCAGATGAGGAGTGGGCTTTGCTGCAAATCCATTTGGCCTACTGCGATCCCTGCCATCAAGATTTCATCAAGAGAAACCACATCAAAGCGGCAGAAGAAACGAGCCAAGGCTGGAGTATCCAAAGCTGGGATTGAAGCAGTAAGATGACAGGCTGCTATGCGGCGGCTCTCTGACTTGAGATGACCGTTCACGCGCTACAACGCATTGCACCGGGCTCAGCGTACTTTCTGTGGGACCAACTGGAACTCCAATGACCTCAAGGAGATGGCCAGATGATCGAGAATCTCTCTAGCAGGTTAAGCACTCAGCGACGGCATCGCGCAGCGCCGCTCCTGAAAGAGCGAGAGCAATATCTCGCCCATCTACTCCAAATCGGCTGGAGTGCGCATCGTGTCCTAGAAGTTGCAACATACCTCGTTCACATCGTCCGTATGATGGAACTTGTCAGTTTGCGGTGCGTTGAAACTGCCGAAATCGAACAAGCTGGAGTGCGCTGGGCCAATGATGAGGGAGCTGAACGAGTAGGCAAACGCCCTGAGACCTCTCCTGTACATTTTGCTAAATTTGCCCGCCAGTGGCTGCGCTTCCTTGGTGTTTTGAACTTACCTTGTCGGCCAACCGGATGTTTCGATGTTCAGGTTGCCGAATTCAAGGACGCCTTGGAAGTGCGACGGCTCGCGTCCACCACCATAAATACCTACGTCACCCGAACAGAGAACTTCTTGCGATGGCTATCTGCGCGTCGCAGTGACCTATCCCTCGTTTCGGTCTATGACGTGGACGATTTTCTAGCCTCTAAGCGTGACGCTCGGGTCCACCTTCTGACGATTTCTGGTCACTGTATCGCACTTCGTGCATTCTTCCGCTTTGCGGAAGAGCAAGGCTGGTCTCCACCTGGTATCTGGCGCGGTATCGTCGGTCCACGTATCCCCATGTACACGGAACCTCCCGCCGGACCGAGTTGGGTCGACGTGCGGCGCCTGATCCGTTCGACGCAGGGCAAGACCTCTAGGGATTTGCGTACTCGCGCCCTGCTTCTCCTCTGTGCGATCTACGGTCTACGGGTCAGCGAAGTAGCGCGCCTTCGTTTGGAGGATTTCAATTGGCGAAGCGAGACGTTTTCCGTCCTGCGCTCCAAACGCGGTGGAGTCCAACAGTTCCCTATTCAGTATGAAGTGGGTGAAGCCATCCTTGACTATCTACGCTATGGACGTCCACGCTGCGCCTGCCGGCACCTTTTTTTAACTGCGCAGCTTCCATATCGGCCACTCTCCAAGGGAGCAATATGCAGTGTCGTCCAAAGACAGTTCAATAGACTGGGAATTCAATCAAAGCATCGTGGTCCCCATTCTCTACGCCACGCATGCGCTACCCGTCTGTTAACAAAGGGCAGCTCATTGAAGGAGATCGCGGACTTTCTTGGACATCGAAGCACTCAATGCGTTGCCATTTATGCGAGATACGACCGAAGATCTTTACGAAAGGTGGCGGCCTTCAGTTTGGCGGAGATACTGTGAAGC
The DNA here is from genome assembly GCF_013410875.1 of Tunturiibacter empetritectus. Classification (GTDB taxonomy): domain Bacteria; phylum Acidobacteriota; class Terriglobia; order Terriglobales; family Acidobacteriaceae; genus Edaphobacter; species Edaphobacter empetritectus. Next base: position 742,849 of record NZ_JACCCU010000001.1, read on the forward strand.
TCAATGTAGCAGCAGATATTTATGTCAGAAGAAAACGAGACGAGGGCCTTGTCTATAGCTGGCCCGCAGGCTATCTTGCGGCTCTATGCAGGCAGGTAGGAGATGTCTCACTCGACCAGATCACCAGTCGCGAGATCGCGACATTTCTCGAAGGACCCAAAACTTCTCCGAGCACTTGGCTCGAAAAATATCACATGCTCAGGGGCTTCTTTGATTTCTGGTTAGCACGCGGCGAGATCGGCGTTCTGCCGATGCCGGTGAAGCGAAAAGTCAGTGATCGTCCCTTTCTTCCTTACATCTTCACTCATGCGGAAATCCGCCTTTTGTTGAATGGAGCGCGAAATACTCGGAAGGTGAAACGTAGCAAGATAGACCACACAACTCTGCGCACTATTCTGATCTTTTTGTACGGAACAGGTCTGCGAGTGGGGGAAGCTCTTCGATTACAGGAAGAGGATGTGGATCTCAAAAAAGGCGCAATCAGTGTCCATGGAAATCGCTTCAATCGTTCAAGGATCATTCCGATCGGCCCAGACCTGAGGAAGGTGCTAGAGGCGTACGCGATTTCGAGACGGAAAGAAATGAATGATCCTTACTTTTTTCAGGACAAGGCTGGAGAACGTCTGAGCTATACGAAGCTTGAACAAATGTTCCGGAGACTACGCCACAAATCTGAGATTCGACGACGTGACGATGGTGGCTGCTATCAGCCTCGCATGTATGATCTGCGGCACACATTCGCGACGCACCGAATTGCTGCATGGATTAAACACGGCGCGAACCTGAACCGTATGTTGCCTGCGCTGGCGATCTATATGGGCTTGACTGATTTTAGGTCGACCGAAAAGTACCTCGCCTTCGCGCCGGAGCGCTTTCGCGCTCAACTCGTCAAGCTGAGTCCCCAGCGCGGAAAGAAAAGGTGGCGTGACGATCCTGAACTCATGAAGTTTCTGTCTGCATTGTCGGACGACAGCGGCAAAAGTCGTCGCCTGAATGGAAGCACTTCTATTCGAGTCGACCCAAAGAGTGTGGCTCCAACGCTCCCAAGACATCTCCAATTAAGGCAGAGAAATGATCTTTGAACAGGTCTATAAATCGTCAAAAGTAATTGAAAGACATCGCCTCGCACCTCTGTGTGCGGAGCGCGAGCAGTATCTGAGACACATGCTCGAAGAGGGCTACAGCCACCGCACATTGACCAATGCGGCCAGTTATATGCTCCACGCCATTCAAATCCTCGGCTTGTGTGAGCTTCGTGTCGTTCACGAGGAGGAGATCGAAAAAGCGGCGGAATTCTGGGCGGAGTATCGGGGCCCATTTCGAGATCCCGGTCACAGCCAATATGGATCGCCAAGATCCTTTATCAAGTATGTCTGCGCATGGTTTCGGTTTAATGGCAAATTGGCGCTGTCACCAGATCCTCCTTTCCACGAACAGACGCACGCATTCTCCGATGCCCTACGATCTACCTATGGCCTCGCCGCAGTGACGGCTCGCGGCTATTCGAACCGTGCCCAAGGCTTCTTGACTTGGCTGGCGGCTCAAGGTGGAAATATGGAAACCGTTTCCTTGGCCGACATTGACAAGTTCGTTGTCGCGAAGCGTGCAGAAGGATGCAGGCCCCGCGGCATTGCTAACCAATGCAAGGCCTTGCGCAGTTTCTTCCGTTTTGCTGAAATGCGCGGATGGTGTGTGCCGAATCTCGCACTCACCATCCGAATCCCCCGTATTCCCAAAAACGAGCCGCGCCCCACGGGACCAACGTGGACGCAGGTCCGCCAACTGCTAAAACTGACCGAAGGGAATGACCCTGAGCATATTCGCGCCCGGGCCCTCCTGCTTCTGTTTACGATCTATGGACTGCGCGCGAGTGAGGTCATCAACCTGCGTCTGGAGGATCTTGATTGGCAGAGTGAAGTCTTCACCATTCGGCGCGCCAAGCATGGCGGCACTCAGCAATATCCGATCCAATACGAAGTGGGGGAGGCGATTCTCAAATATCTTCGATATGTCCGACCGCGTGTCGATGATCGGCACGTCTTCCTTGGAGAACGACGCCCCTGGGGACCACTCCAACACACCACTATGTGGAGGACCGTATCGAGGCGGTTGGAAGCACTTGGAATAGAGCTCCGTCATCAGGGACCTCACGCTTTACGTCACGCATGTGCAACCCGGTTGCTCCAGAAAGGGTCATCCATTAAGGAAATCGCCGACTTCCTGGGACACCGCAACACGAAATCTGTTGGTATCTATGCAAAGTGCGACATCGCCGCTCTTCGCAAGGTTGCCGCCTTTCGTCTGGGCGGGTTGCGATGAAGCTACAGGAAGGAATTGACGTTTATATCGAGGCGAGACAATCCGAAGGCGCGCCCTGGATGAAAGGTGCGCAAAGCCTGCGTTCCCTTTGCCGAAGCCTCGGGAATATGCCCTTGAATCGAATCCGAGTCAACCAGATTGCCCCCTTTCTGGATGGTCCTCACACCTCTGCTGCAACTTGGTACAACAAATACTGTGTCCTGCGCCAGTTCTTTTGCTACTGGAAGGCCCGTAATGAGATATACGGGTTGCCTCTGCCTCCCCCACGGCGCTTTCCCGCACAGACATTTGTCCCCTACGTTTATTCGCGAACTGAACTCCGGCGGCTGCTGGTAGCAGCCGGAATCACTCAACGAGACTTGAACTCTGTGATTGGCCCTCGCACCTTTCGCACCTTGCTTCTGTTTCTTTATGGAACCGGCGCGGGCCTCAGCGAAGCTGTTCAACTGGAGCGCGGTGACGTGGACTTTCGCAGGAGACGAATTACCCTTCGCAGTAGTGTCGCTCGCTGTACGCGCGAGATTCCGATAGGTTCTGATCTTTACGAGATATTGCTGCAGTATCACCGAGCACATCATCAACAAGAGGCAATAAGAGACCCACAATTCTTCCTAACCAAGGATGGGGCACAGATAAAAGCAAGCACGGCGAGCAAGACTTTCCAGAAGGTGCGCAAGAAAGCAGGCGTTGCTCGCTATGACGGAGCCCGCTACCAGCCGAGGATGCAAGATCTGCGATATACCTTCGCTGTCCACCGATTAACTGCATGGTTCAAGAACGGCGCAGACATGGGGCGAATGATTCCGGCGCTTTCGGCCTACATGGGACAGCATGACCTCAGCGCGTCGGAACGTTATCTACGTCTGACTCCAGAGCGCTTTCGAGCGCAACTCAATAAACTCAGTCCAAAGCGAGGCAAAAGGCGGTGGCGCGATGATAGCGAGCTGATGAGGTTTCTTGACAGTCTATGAAAAGACAGGCGTGTGGACGGAATCGGTAGAGGGCCGATAATAAGCGCGGCGCTTTTCGCTCAGAGTCGGCCAGATGATTGTGCTGTCGCATAGCAAATCATTCCTCTGCTGCTTGTGGGAGGGGACGGACCCGAACGCCCGCTCTGCGTTCCAAATCGAGCAGAATGGAAATGGCTTAACACTCGCCGCCTGGGATGTCCGGCAGGATGCCATCACAGAGCATGACCGGCGCGATGCGCTGTTCAACGAGTACCGCGCCAATGGTCCGAAGGGTAACAGCCCTGAGGTTACACGGTCTATTCGTCCACACTTGGAGGCATATCTGCGTACCGCGTGTCCTGCGACGTTTCCTTCCGGAACGCTGCTGGGGCTTTTCTATGCTCGCTGCGAGCGAGAATACGGACACCCCTCGCAGATTCTCAACCGCCACAAAATAGATGAACTGTTTGACCTGAAAGAGGATTCCAATCGTTACCACCACGACACGAACCCGGCATGGGGAAACAGAGTCGATCAACGACCAAGAGTTATTGGGATACATCTGGCGAGCGATATAGCCTTCACTCGACCGTAGAAATAATGGCATGGGACTAGCGCGGCGCTAAGACCAGTTGATGCTATGCGTTCGCGCCAATTTGATGAATCTCAACAGACGGGGTTTCTCCATCAAGCGTGATGACTTCAAAATCTGGCGACGACACTACTTCAGCCAGTTTTGTATCTAGGTGTGCTTCTACCACCGTTTGAAACAAGTGTTCTGACTTAGACAGATAGATTGCCCAATCTCTCTGTCCAGCAGAATCCAACGAGCGAAATGGTTCGATAACTAAGACAGTGGCAACATACTGTGCCGAAAAGCGAGCGATAGCAATACCGATTTCAGTCAATACGTATACCTGTTCGCCTCCTGACAACATACCGAAGCTTGGATGAAAATCCCCGTGTGACCGTAATTTGACCTTGATCTTGTTACGAGGCGGTTCATCTTCATCATCGTCTTCATCCGATTCTAAAGGCTCGGCCTCTTCCACCCATACTTTCTGTACGAATCGCTCTGAGTCACCAACAAGAGGGAGAATGTTCACGAGTTCCATTTCGTCAATCTGAAATGATCGTGCAATTCGACGGGTATCTTCCCAAGTTTTCCACTCTTCTTTCTCTGAATCACTAAGACTTGCATCCTTGGGGTGTTTGACAACAACAAAACGAGTCTGCAATGGAATATATGGCACAGGGGAATGATTAAAGGAATAAGAAACCTCTCCGTTCTCACCCATCGCAATTCGTACGACAGTTTCGATAGGAGTGAAGTATGTGATTTGAATATCAAGTGGTGGATATGTCCCGAACCTGCGTCTCCACCTATTCATGCCCCACATCGAAGTAGAAGCCAATGAGAGCCATTCCCAAAGAGCTGTCTTCCCCGTCGAATTCGGTCCAGACAAAATCGTAAACTTCCCGAACCGCACCGTGGTAGGTGTGCGAAACACTGGACCATTTAATACGCGCATTTCATGGAACCACCCTAAAGGGGCGCTCAATCCTGTATGTCGCCTCATAATCGCGGTTTCATGGAGACCCTTGTAGCTGACCAATACTGAAGGCGGGTAATCGGTACCACGATTGTTGTCAATCAACTTTGCGTGAGTCTCGCATAGCCAAATTGCATTCGATGGGGCGGAAAGCTCAAATTGGGAAAGAAATCCTTGGCCCCTCGGCCCACTCGGAGCCGCACTGTATATATGTGCAGCGACCCCAGTTATGGAAATGAGGTTATCACCTCGTCCAGGCCCAATCGTAAGTGCTGAGCAGTTTGGAAAGCTGCACTCGTAACCGCTCCGGGAGGCAACTGTGCGTTTTACAGCGGGGCTGAAGTTGATCCGATTTGGTCCGACCTTTTTGGGAGCTGACTTGCGGTTTTTGTTGCTCGTCAAGGCAATTTCCTTTAACTTCCGTCCGCAATTTGGGGGATGTATATCTTGATTTCATATCGGCAAAGCTGCGATGTAACCCAAAACTCTTGCTAAGGCAACTGATTGCCTGTGCCCAAGGTCCGAGCGTCAATCCAAGGCCAGAGTCCGGAAAATGGCTGCCTTGACCTGCCACAATCGTACGCTTGCCATCGCAACTTTAATTCTTTCCGAAATCAATCCCACACTGTCTTGGTTAGATCGCGGCTCGGCCCTCGCCGCTAAGCATCCTTCCGGGACAAAGAAGGTTGCAACCGCACGACGTGCAGCCGCCAGCGGCGGCTCGTGCGTGGAGATTTGCCGCTGAGAACGCCCCGGCGGGGCTGCGGCAAATCAGAATCAATATCCGAAGAGGGATTTGAATATCGAACTTCCTACGCCAGCCTCCGCCAGCGGCTCCGGCTAAAAACGGCTTTGGAGGTTCACGGTCAGCGCGGCTTGTGGCGTTGACCTCGTTTGCCTTTGTCATGCGTCTCTGCTGCTTTCGACGCCTTGGCCCTGGTATCGTCCGGTTGCGGCAACTCCCATCCCGCCATGCCCTGCAACACGCGGTCGGCGTGCTTGATGGTGTTCACGTGCCCGTAGTGGCTTTCAATCATGTGGACGGAAGTTCCCATCTGCTCAGCAAGGAAATACACGTCTACGCCTTCCTGCAACCGGAGCGTGGCATACGTGTGCCGGAAGCAATAAGTCGAGCGCGGCACGCCCTGCGTGCCTTCGCGCAGATTCGCTTCGTTCAGAAGATCGGCAATCAAGGAACTATACAGCGTCTTCGCGGGCTTGCCGGTGACGTTGGTAAATACTCTGTCGTACGGTTCCGTGGCTTTGGAGATTGCGCGAATGCGTTCCAAATAATCTCCGACGCTCTTGGGCGCAACCAACTTGCGCGATTTGCCCTTGCCCTGCACGAACAAGACAACGATCTCGCGGCCCTCGCGGTCTTTTGCGGGCATGATGTCGCGCCAGCGAAGATTCTTCATCTCCGCTGGCCTCATGCCCGTATTGCAGGCAATCAGAATCAAGTTGTAGGTGACGGTACGATACCAAACGCTTGACGGCTTATCCGCCTCGGCAATCCACTTGCGGCCTACGGTATGGAGTTTGCGATACTCCTCAAGCGTGAACTCGTCACGCCGCATCGTCTTGAGCTTGGGGCGCTCGTCGAAACGCTGGCTTGCGGGAACATATCGTTTCTTCACCGCATAATTCATGATCGCGCCGAAGATGGACATCTCGAAGCGGATGGTGGAATCACTGATGAAAGGGACCACCCGTTCTTCGGAAGGTTTGACTTCAATCGGTTTCAACACTCGGATGCCCAAAGTCTGCTGAACCTTGGTGCGGCGCTCGGCTTCATGGTCTGCGAAGGTTTGCGCTGCGTCGGCGGTAACTTCTCGAACGCCGTTGCGCCGGTGGCGTCCCGCGCCGTTCTCCCGCCGCCATGCCGGATAGCCGCCCCATCGTTCGTCACCGATAAGATGGACCTGCGCGGAACCGGCGTACCGATCTAAGGTGCCCTCGATGACGGCACGGAGTTTCTTGGGCCGGGCGGCGCTGATCTCTCCACGCTTCGCTCGCGCCTCCTGCGTCAGCAAATACTCGTGCGCCACGTCGCGGAAGGGGCGATTGAACACAGGAACGTCATGCTTGATGCGGAATCGAACGTCTGCGTCCTGATCGAAGGCCCGCTCGCGGGCCGCGCTGATGTCGGTTGTTTTAAGCGAAACTGTCTTGTAGCGGTCGGCCTTCGGCATCTTCATGCGGCAGTACCACATCCGGTGGTCCACGTCGCCGCGCCGGAAAAGAATCAGGCCGGGTTTCAGCTCCTCTTTCTCGGTAACAAAGGCCATATTCGCCTCCATCGTTTGACTGGTTCTGTGCAGATTCCGTGTAAATTACTCGTGCAAGCCATTGATTCTTCGTAGCTGTGCATACTTTGTACAGAAGATTATAGAAAATTATGTGCTTTATTTCTAGCTATTTATAATACATTTCTCATCCTGAGCGGAGCGAAGGATCCCGACAAACTCGAAACCATCTTAACCGGGCTCGTCCCTTTCAGCCCATACTCACGTATTCTTCCCCTTACAAGAATCTATATAGCCCTGAGCTGGCAGTACCGCTCTTTCTTTGTCAACCCCCAAACTCACTAATCCCCGCGCCAGACAAGGAGATTCGCGTGGCGTATTAGTTTCACTCAACCAGCTATACTGGTAACAGGCTTCAAAAAGACCCCGGCGCAACTCCGGGGTTTTATCTTTTCCATGTAATCACACGCTAAACTGCACAAAACAAGTATTTTAGCCGTAAGCCATTTGAAATGAATATTTTGCAGACACCATAGGCTTCTAACCCGCAGATTCGATTGAACTTGCGTACAAGATACCCCGAGAGGGGGGAGGGGGGTACCAGAGAGCACGATGTCCATCCGCCAGCAGATCCAGCCCGTGCTCACCCTAGCCCTCCCACTCATCCTTGCCGAACTCGGCTGGATGTCAATGGGCATCGTCGACACCATCATGGTCGGCCACATGGCCAATCCGGCACTCGCCATCTCCGCTGCCGCTCTCGGCCAGGTCCTCTACAACACCATCGCCTTCGGCATCGCCGGAGTCCTCCTCGGCCTCGACACCTACCTCTCCCAGTCTCACGGGGCCGGCCGCTTCGACGAGGCCAACCGCTGGCTCCTCCACGGCCTCCTCCTCGCCGCCGGCCTCGCCCTCACGCTCATCCTCATCATCCTCTGCGCACCGTCCTTCATGCTCCGCCTCCCCATCGACCACGCCGTCCTCACCGGCTCAGTCGCCTTCCTCGACGCGCTCAACTACGGCACCCCGGCCCTCTTCCTCTACTTCACCCTCCGCCGCTACCTTCAGGCCTTCAACCACGTCCGGCCCATCGCCGCAGCTCTGGTCACCGCAAACCTCGTCAACGTCGTCGGCAACTGGTTCCTTATCTATGGGCACTCCTTCGGTCCCCTCCACATCCCGGCCCTCGGGGTCACGGGCTCAGGCCTCGCGACCTCCTTTTCCCGCTGCTATCTCGCCCTCTTCATGGTCATCGCCCTCTGGCGCATCGAACGCCGCCACCACTACGGCCTCCGCAGCATGGCCCGCCACTTCGAGCCCCGCCGCCTCCGCCGCCTCGCCCTCCTCGGAGCACCCGCCGGCGGTCAGATCTTCGTCGAAATCTCCATCTTCGGCATGGTCACCTTTCTAATCGGAGTCATGGGGCGGCTTCCCCTCGCTGGACACGAGATCGCCCTCAACTGCGCCAGCTTCACCTTCATGGTCCCCTTCGCCATCTCCGCCGCAGCCGCAGTGCGCGTCGGCCAGGCCATCGGCCGCAAAGCTCCCAGCGAAGCGGCCTCCGCAGGTTGGGCCGCAATCCTACTCGGCGCAGGCGTCATGGCCTGCTTCTCCGCTGTTCTGCTTCTTATGCCCCACGCAATCGCGAGCAGCTTCACCGCCGATCGCGACGTCATCGCTGCCACCATCCCCCTGCTCTTCGTAGCCGCTATCTTCCAGTTCTTCGACGGCCTCCAGATCACCGCCACCGGTTCGCTCCGCGGCGCAGGGAACACCCACGCCGGCCTCATCGTCCAGATCGTCGGCTACTGGATCATCGGTCTCCCCATCGGCTACCTCTTCGGCTTCCGCCTCCACTACGGAGCCGTCGGCCTCTGGATGGGCCTGTGTGCGGGCCTCATCGTAGCGGGCACCACCCTCACCCTCATCTGGCGCCACACCACCAAAAAACAGCTTTTAGCCCTTAGCTCTCAGCCTTTAGCTAGAAGCTAAAGGCTAAAAGCCACCGTCTCCTCGCGCACCCTGGTCTTCGACCGCGTCGTCAACGTAACCGCCGAAGCAAGAATCAACCCGCCCCCAACCCAGGCGCTCGGCCCCAGCCGCTCCCCCAGCACAATCACTCCCAACAAACTCCCAATCAGCGGCTCCATATTCAGCAACACCCCCGCCTGCGAAGCCGGAACCTGCGTCATCCCCCAGTTCCACAACAGGGTAGTCGTAGCCGTACACAGCACCCCACTCGCAGCCAGCGCCAGCCAAGCCTTCACCGACACCCCCGCCATCGGCGGCATCCCATACCGCACCGGGACCCACACCATCAGCATCAAGGTCCCAAGCAGCAACCCATACGCCGTCACCACAATATGCGAGTGCCGCCCCATCAACTGCTTGTTGAAGAGAATCCAGAACAGCGCAATCAGCAACGACACCACCACCAGCGCATCCCCAGCCAGCGTAGCGCCCCCCTTGGCGTGCAATCCACCACCCAGCGCAATCAGAGCCGCCCCGCAGGTAGATCCCGCCAGAGCCACCCACCCCACCCAGTCCATCCGCTCATGCGCATACGCCGCCGCCCCTACCGCAAGAATCACCGGCATCGTCCCCACCATCAGCGAGGCATGGCTCACCGTAGTAATCGACAACCCATAGAACTGAATCAGAAACTGCAGCGGCACCCCAAGAAACGAGGCAGCCAGCAGCATTCCCCACTCCCGCCGGTTCAACCCCGGGCGATGGGTCACCAGCAACGGCAGCAGCACCACCATCGCAAACAGAAACCGGTACAGCACCATATGCGCGAAGCTCATCTCCGCCAGCGCAATCTTCCCGAAGAAGAACCCGCACCCCCACAGCGAACTAGCCAGCGCACAAGCCGCAAACCCCAGTGCCCGTCGTTTCTCTAAAACCACCATCCTTCCACTCTCGCACAATTAAAAGCGAACGGGAGAGAAAGCCGAAGCCTCTCTCCCGCAGCAATCCGAACCGGAAAGGTTATGCCAACTTGCTTACCAGACGCGGCAACTCTTCACCGGCACCATTGGCGCGCCTTTCTTGCAGCCAAACGCCGCCGCAAATCCAGGCTGATTCACAATCGCACCATTCGCGCGGAAGTGGTCCGGCGAGTGAGGATCGGTCAACACCTGCGTCCGCACCTGCTCCGGCCGCGGATTCTCGCACCAGTTCTGCGCGTAACCGATGTAGAACCTCTGCGGGGCCGTGTATCCGTCCTTCTTTGCTGTCAGATCGACGCCCTCCTTCTTTGCGCGATCGAGGTAAGCCATATAAGCCAGCAGCAAACCGCCGTTGTCCGCGGTATTTTCGCCTAGCGTCAGCCTGCCATTCACCTTCACATCATCGACGGCAACGAAGCTGCCATACTCATCCGCCAGGCAGTCCGTCCGAGCCACGAAGTTCTTCGTATCCTCCGCCGTCCACCAGTCGCTCAGGTTGCCTTTCCCATCAAACTTCTTGCCTTGATCATCGAACCCATGCGTTAGTTCATGACCAATCACTGCGCCAATATGTCCATAGTTCACGGCGTCATCCTGCTTCGGGTCATAGAACGAAGGCTGCAGAATTCCTGCAGGAAAGTTGATCGTATTCTGGCTATCGTCGTAGTCCGCATTCACCGTCGGTGGCGTCATATCCCATTCGAAGATGTTGACAGGCTGCCCGATCTTCGCCAGTTGCCGATCATTCTCGAATGCATCCGCACGTCGTGCATTCCCCAGCGCATCGTCCGGCTTGATCTCCAGCTTGGTGTAGTCTCGCCACTTATCTGGATAGCCGATCTTATTTGTAACCTGGTGCAGCTTCTCTTTCGCCCGCGTCTTCGTCGCAGCCGACATCCAGTCGAGTTGATCGATATCGTGTCCCATGGCCGTTTCAATGTCAGCGACCATCTCCATCATCTTCGCCTTACTGTCTCCGGCGAAGTACTGCTCCACATACACCTTACCCAAAGCCTCTCCCAGCGCGCCATTCACCGAGTTCGAACAACGCTTCCAACGCGCGGCCTGCTCCGGCTGCCCATTCAACTTGCGTCCGTAAAAGTCAAAATTCTCGGCATCGAATCTCTTCGGCAATCTGCCCGCATAAGTCGTCAACACCTGGTATCGCAGGTAAGCTTTCAGCGTCTCCAGGTTCGTCGCATCAATCTCCTTAGTCAGCGCAGGGAAGAACTGCGGCGTCGCATTATTGATCTCGCTCACCCTCGGCGAATGGATTGCGTCTTGAAACTCTCTAAAGTTCAGCCCCGGCACTGTCGCTTCAAACTTGGCAATAGTTTGTAGATGATAAGTCTTCTCCGGGTCGCGCATCTCGGTCACGCCCATTGATGCCTTGGCCAGTGCCGTCTCGAACGTCAGAATCGAATGAGCATCCTTTGTCGCCTTTTCCGGCGAGCTCCCCGCCAGCTCAAGCATCTTCGCGACGTGTGCGACATACTGATCCCGAAGCTCAACATCTTTCGCTCCCGTTCGCAGGTAATAGTCTTTTTCCGGCAATCCGAGCCCGCCCTGCTGCACAGATGCGATCTGTTTGGTTGCGTCCTTGAAGTCCTGCTGTTCCCCATAACCAAAGAACACATTCACACCGATCCTTTGCAGGTTGCCGGCCAAGGCTGACAGTTCTTCCTTGCTCTTCACGGCATCGATCTCACTGAGCAACGGCCCCGTAGGAGCAATTCCTTTCGCTTCAATCGCATCCGTATCCATACACGCCTTGTAGAAGTCGCCGATCTTTTGTTCGTCAGGCGAACGGCCCGCGCCACCGGCAGCCGCCTTGGTCAAAATTCCATACAGCGACTGGGTGTTCACGTTGTACAGCGCGTAAAACTGGTCGACGCCGGCCTGGTCTGCAGGGATCGGATGGTTTGCCGCGAACTTCCCGCAGGCAAACTTGTAAAAGTCATTACATGGATCGACCGAGGCATCCAGGGAGGTGGTATCGAATCCCGGAATCGGGAGATAGGTTTCAGTCGGCTTGCTGCTATCGCTCACCAGCTTCGCTTGTTGTGCCCAGCCAACACTCCATGTGCCAGTCATAGCCACCGCAATCATTGCACCAAGTCCAGCCCGCCGCCTCATCCTGCCAGGAACTTCCAACGTCCATGCTTTCAACATTTAATTATCCTTTTTCATGCGGAATTTCTGCAGCCTTTGTATCACCAACCCAGCGCAGCTGTTATTTTCGTCCAGCCGTCCGCATACATTGGCGTCGCCCGCGCGTCTGTGAAAGCATTACTCGAGCGTTCTCGGTGAGCAGAGATACGCATCTACCCCCATGACGGTTCCCATATCCCTCATTTCGACGTTTTGCCGACGCCTCTCGCTCATGGGTGTTCTGCTTTTTGCCCTCGCTTTCCCTGTCTTCGCCGCCCGCGGGCCAGAACCTCCGCTGCGCCTGCCGCTGGAACCGTTCGGCTTCCGACCCCTCTCCCAGCAGTTCCTTCTCGCAGGCAGCTCCATGTTGACGATCCACTACGTCGACGACCAGCATCTTTTGCTCACCTTCAGCGCCCGCCACCTGCTCAAGCGCCTGCCCGACGAGCCCGAGGACGACATGGATCGCACCATCGACGCCGTCCTGCTCGAGCTACCCTCCGGCCACGTTCTGGCGCGCACCACCTGGCGTACCCACGATCATGGCCAATATCTCTGGAGCCTCGGCCACGGCCACTTCCTCCTGCGCATCCGTGACACTCTCACAACCTTCGCTCCACTCGCTAACCTGGCGACCGGCCAGCCTTTTACAGAGCATCCATTTCTTGCCACAGAAGATCGCCGCATCGCCGTCGTCATCCTCTCCCCAGATGCTGATCTCCTCACGGTGGAGACCGTCAAACGTACCCCACCCGTTCCCAAGCCAAAGGCTCCTCTCTTCGGCCCTACCCCGGTTGAACCGGCTCCAGAGCCGCAAGTCGTTCAAATCAACTTCTATCGTCTTTACGTGCCAACTGAACCCGGCGCACAAGTCAAAGCAAGTCCTGCCGGTGCTGGCCGCTCCAAAGGTGCCGGAGGCCTTCCCGTCTCGGTCGCAGGATACCTCTCCACCGTCGATCAAGGACATCAGCACTATGCCTTCGACTTCCACTCCTACGCCGGCAAGGTCGACGAACTCTCGCCCTTCGACTCCACCTGTCCGCCCTTTCCACTCTTTGTCAGCCATAGCCAGTTCATCGTCTTCGGCTGTCGCACGGGTCACACCATCGGTGCTGTCGGTGGCTTCAATATGCGGGGGCAGGAGATGTGGGAGCAGGGTCTCTTCGGCGATTTCATCGCTCCGTCGCTCGTCTACGCTCCATCCAGCGGACGATTCGCGCTCAGCCGCGTTCTCCTCCATTCCTCTGCTGTAGCCGATCAGCCCGTCAGCGCGGACGAGATCTCGGCGCAAACTGTTGTTGTCTATCAGACCGACAGCGGCAAGCAAATCCTCCATGCCGACTGCACCCCCGTTGAGCGCGCAGGCCAGAACTTCGCTCTCGCGCCGGACGGCCTCTCTCTTGCCATCATCCACGCTGACGCCATCGAGATCTATCGTCTCCCGCCTCTCACCCCTAAGGAAGAAAACGCGATCAAACTGGCGCAAACCTCTGCGCCAGCCGAGAACGATCTGCCGGTCCGCTTCGCCAGCCAACTCTCCCCATCTGCGGAAGAAGCCGATTCCACCGTTCAACCCGAAGCCCAGCCGGCCAACGCCGTCGCGCCCAGTGCGTCGAACACAACCGCTCCCGACTCCACCCAAACACTTTCACCTGCAGACGCGGCCCCCGCAGCGAAACCCTCCGGCGATACCGCTCAAGCCTCGGGCGACCCCACACCTGAGGAGCATCGCAAACCACCTACTCTCTACACCCTCCCCACCGACAAACCGTCGGACAGACCTTCCAACTCCGACCGTCCAAAGGACACGCCTCAGTAGATTCTCTCCGCGAAAAATTACAGCTGCGAAACGCGAAAGTATAAGACAGACGCAAAAGGCCGACCGCGGTCTCCCGAAAGCCAGCCTCTTCCTAATCTCTACGCCAAAACTTCAGCTTCCCATCAAAACCCGAAAACTAAGCAGCTTTCTTCGGCGCGACAGCCTTTACACGCGCGTTCAATCGGCTCTTGTAGCGGCTCGCGGTGTTCTTGTGCAGAACGCCCTTCTGCACGCTTTTATCCAGAATCGACGCGGTCTCACGGTACTGGGTGGTTGCAGCGGCGTGGTCGCCATTCGCGATCGACTCGCGCAGCTGACGCAGGGTGCCACCCAGCTTGCTTTTGTTCGAACGGTTTACCGCGGTCTTGGCTACGGTCTGACGTGCGCGCTTCAAAGACGAAACATGATTTGCCATAAACTCTCTTCTCTCAGCCCGTACATTTGTAGGGGAAAATGGGATGCAGGCTGACGGCCAAACGACTTTGTACCAGCCATAGCCTTGAGCCAGCAGCGCTAAACAAGCCCGCCGCACGCCCTGCAATATCTAAGTCTACGGAAACCTGGGCCTTCGGTCAACCTATCTTCCAACCGAAAATACGGCGTATAAGCCCCCAAAAGCATCCAATCCACAGAAAACATGCCGCACCGCGATCCCATCCCGGTTTTGCACCAAAATCTATTCATCATTTGCCCCTTGACGCCATCTTCCCGACGTTCTACTCTTTGCCCATCTTCGACACTAGATTGGCACCTTCCGCCATCCCGGTCGCAGTCAAAGGGCGCAGCCAATGCGCTACCAGCTACTGTCTGCTCTTCCCCTCAAAAACTCCCAAGTCAACGGCCATGCACCCAACCCAGCTCCCCCTGACGGAGGTCAGCACACTACTTGATTAAAAAATCCCTGGAAATCACACCTGGCATTGAGCCCCTGTACGGGACCCACGACGAAAACCTCCGCCTCCTCGAGGACAAACTCAACGTCACGATCGATCTCCGCTCCGACGCTATCCACGTTACCGGCGAAGCCACCAACGTAGCCCGCGTCGAACAACTTTTCACCGACTTCGACACCCTCCGAAAATCCGGCGTTAATCTCCACAACGGCGAACTCCACGGCATGCTCAAGCTCGTCGTCGCCGATCCCTCCATCACCCTCAAATCCCTCGTCGACACAGGCAAACAGCGCTCCGCCGGCGTCAAGCGTATGGTTCAGCCCCGCTCGCCCAACCAGCGTAAGTACGTCGAAGCCATCGAGCAGTCCGACATGACCTTCGGCTTGGGCCCCGCCGGCACCGGAAAAACCTACCTCGCCGTCGCCATGGCCGTGTCCGCTCTCATGGCCAAAAAAGTCAGCCGCATCATCTTGGTTCGTCCCGCAGTCGAAGCCGGCGAACGCCTCGGCTTCCTACCCGGCTCCCTCCAGGAAAAAGTCGACCCCTACCTGCGCCCCCTCTACGACGCCCTCTACGATCTCCTCGACCCCATCAAGGTCGACAAGCTTCTCGAGTCCAACGTCATCGAAGTCGCCCCGCTCGCCTTCATGCGCGGCCGCACCCTCTCCGACGCCTTCATCATCATGGACGAAGCCCAGAACACCACCATGGAACAGATGAAGATGTTCGTCACCCGTCTCGGCAACAACTCCAAGGCCGTCATCACCGGCGACCTCACCCAGACCGACCTGCCCAACCCGAAGAAGTCCGGCCTCCTTGAGGCGCTCCACGTTCTTGACGGCGTAGAAGGCATTCGTTTCTGCCACTTTGAAGACGTCGACGTCGTTCGCCACCAACTCGTCCAGCGCATCGTTCGAGCCTACGACATCTACGGCAAGGCCCAGCAGCAACTCCCTCTTCCCATCGGCGAAGTTGCCATGCCGGACCCGAACCTCGCGTCCACAGCCAAACCCATACCTAAACCCCAATAAATTCAACCAATCTGCGATAATCAATCACAGGGGGCCAATCCAGCCCCCTGTTGATATTGAGTAACCGTTCCGCACGATGATCACCATCGAACCCCCAAGTGCCAACTCCATCCCCGCGCCTCTCCGCTCAGGTTTGACGCGCACCTTCACCCGCGCATGCTTGATTTTTCTCGCAGCAGGAGTGACCCTCGCCGCACAATCCCCGGCAACTCCAAACCCAAATTGGCGCCTCACCTGGAGCGACGAGTTCAACGGCCCCAACGGCTCCTCACCAGACCCCGCCAAATGGACCTACGACATAGGCGGTGGTGGCTACGGCAACCACGAGCTCGAGTCCTACACCAAGCGGCCCGTCAACGCCCATCAACAGGACGGCCACCTCATCATCACGGCCCGCAAAGAAGACCTCACCGGCCTGGATGGCATCCCGCGCCACTACACCTCCGCCCGCATCAACACCAAGGGGCTCTTCTCCCAAGCCTACGGACGCTTCGAAGCCCGCATCCAACTTCCCACCGGCAAAGGTATCTGGCCAGCCTTCTGGCTCCTGGGCGACGACATCGACACCAATCCCTGGCCAAGGTCCGGCGAGATCGACATCATGGAAAACATCGGCGATCCGGCTACGGTCTACAGCACCCTCCACGGCCCCGGATACAGCGGTGCCAAACCCATTTCGGCAAAATTCCCGCTCCCTGCGGGCGAATCCGTCACCGCCGGCTACCACCTCTACGCCGTCGAGTGGACCCCTAACGACATCAAGTTTTTCTTTGATGATCACCTCATCGTCGAGCGGACCCCAGCCGACCTGCCCCCCGGCACTCACTGGGTCTATGACCATCCTTTCTTCGTCATTCTCAACCTGGCCGTAGGCGGCGGCTGGCCCGGCAACCCCGACGAGACCACTATCTTTCCTCAAAAGATGCTCGTTGACTACGTCCGCGTCTACCAAGCGGCCTCCTCAGCACCCCAGACGCCGAAGCCAATCCAATGATCGCCATCGAACCAACGGCAGGCCTGGAAGCGACGCTGTCCCGCTCCGGTTTAACCAGCTTTCTCAAGCGCGCTCGACTCGCCGTCGGCCTTAGAGGCGAAGTCGAGGTCCTGCTCGCGGACGACGCTACGCTGCGCCGTCTCAATAGGTCCTTCCGGGGCAAAAACAAACCGACCGACGTCCTCAGCTTCCCCACTCCAGCCGAAATCTTAAACGCGCACGCTGGAGACTTGGCGATCTCGCTTGAGACCGCGGCTCGCCAGGCCGCCACCTACGGCCACTCTTTGTGCGACGAAGTGAAGATACTCCTCCTACACGGCCTGCTCCATCTCTCCGGTCTTGACCACGAGACCGACAACGGCGAGATGGCCGCTCGCGAGGCTACTCTCCGCTGTAAGCTCAAACTCCCTAACACTTTAATCGAGCGCACCACCACACTGCCGCAAAAGGCGCGGCTAGACCAAACGACGAAGACATCGCCGCCCATGAAGAGGGCACCGACAGCATCCACTCGCCCCGCTACAAAACGCAGCGCAATAAAAAAGAAAACAATCGCGCGAGGTTCTAGATGACTCCCGCCTACGCGTATACCATTGCGCTCATTCTTCTTCTCGTTATCCTTGCGTTAGCTGCCTACGTCGATCGTGTCTACTCGGAGATGGGCAAATTCCTCGCCCGCGAATATCAGGACAACATCGACGCCTGGGAGAGTGTCGTCGAACCTCGTCTTCGTCTTGGTCGCGAGTCCATCGCACTCTCCGCCTCGGTTCTTCGCCAGCTCACGCTGGCAACCCTGGCCCTGCTTTCGGGCCTTCGCCTCTACACCCACACCAGCCTGGTTCCAACCCTTGCACGTACACCCAGTCTTGGCGAGGTTCTGCGCGCAGTCTTCGAGCTCATTCTTCTCATCCTCATCTTCGACCGCCTGCTCCCGCAACTCCTTTTCTCCCGCACCCGCGGCCTCTGGATCGCGCGCATCCTTCCTCTTCTGCAGGCGCTCTTCTATCTCATTCTTCCGGTCACTATGCTGCTGCAGCTGCTTCTCTCTATTGCTGCCCTCGCTGAGCCGGAAGACACCACTGAAGAAGATCATCCCTCCGAAGCCATGGATGCTCTTCTTGAAGCCGGCGAAGAGGAGGGCATCCTCGAGGAGTCTGATCGCGAACTGGTCCGCTCTGCCGTGGAGTTTGGTGACAAGGTTGTCCTTGAGGTCATGACTCCTCGCCCTGAGATCTTCGCCGTTCCCGGCACCCTCACGCTGCAGGAGTTCACCGCGACGATCAACGAACATGCCTTCTCGCGTGTCCCGGTCTTCAACGGTTCGCTTGACCACGTCACCGGCATCGGCTTTGCCCATGACCTGCTCAAAGTACTTGACGCTGAGGCAAATACGCGCACGGTTGCTCAAATTCAGCGCCCCGCCGCCTTTGTTCCTGAGACCAAGAAAGTGGCTGAGCTGCTACGCGAGATGCAGCGCGAAAAACAGCACATGCGCATCGTCATCGACGAGTACGGAAGTGTTGCAGGCCTTGTCACCATTGAGGATTTGCTTGAGGCGATCGTCGGAAACATTGCGGATGAGCATGATGAGCCTGAAGCGGATGACCAACCGATCCGCGAATCGAATGGCGCTTATGTGGTCTCGGGAGCGTTTGAGCTTTCGCGTCTGCGCGACCTTTTTGCCGATCAATTCGAGCCGAATCAACGGGTTACGCGGCCTGCTGAGGATGGGGAGCCGCATGAGCCTGAGGAGGAGGGGGTGGATTCAGGTGAGGGGGAGGTGACGGATCTTCGCGATACGCGGGACGATCCCACGGCGTTGCGGCTCCCGGAACACTATGAATCTACGACACTTGGGGGACTGGTCTCAGAGATCGCCGGGCATATTCCGCTGCCCGGGGAGGTGGTGGAAGAGGATGGACTGCGGCTGGAGGTGCTGGCCAGTACGGACCGGCGGATCGACCGGATTCGGGTTAGTCTTACGGATCCTCCGGACCTTTCTTAGAGGATTTTTTGGAGTGTTTTTTCTTGTGTGGTGGAATGGGCGAAAAATAAGGGGATTTTGCGAAAATTGGGTGTTTTGACGTGGTGTTTTGCTGGTGGGAGTGTGGTGGTTTGCGTGGCTGAGATGGTGTTTAAGCAGTCGTAGTTTCGGGCGCTAAAAATGCACCACGTTTTTCAACTTTATTTTTTGGGAAGAGACGCTGTCCTGCCGGACGGCCTCCTGCGCGGAGCGCGGTCACTTCGTGACTTGTATACCGCTTCGCATGGCGCTCCCGTTGGTCGCGAGGGAAGATTGATTCCGACCAACGGGAGGACCGCGCGAAGCTCTAAAAAGGCGTGCCAACGCCCGCCGCCGAATCGGGGTCCCCACAAACAGGTCTTCGTTTGTGGGGTGACCAAGCAGGGGCCGTCCGGCAGGACATTCTCTATAGCCGTGAGTTGACTAGTCGATAGAGATCTTACGGAGCAGTTTGAAGTCGGAGAGCATCTTTCCTGTTCCCAGCACCACCGAGGCGAGGGGATCATCGGCGATGGAGACGGGAAGCCCGGTCTCCTCGCGGATGCGCTTGTCGAGGTTCTTGATGAGCGCGCCGCCGCCAGTGAGGACGATGCCGCGGTCGGAGATGTCTGCGGAGAGCTCGGGCGGGGTCCGCTCTAGTGCTACGCGGATGGCATTGATGATGGTTGCGATGCTCTCCGAGAGGGCTTCGCGGATCTCGGAGTCTTCGATGGTGATGGTCTTCGGCACGCCCTCGATGAGGTTGCGGCCTTTGACCTCCATGGAGAGGGGCTTGTCGAGCGGATAGGCCGAGCCGAGGGAGATCTTGATCTGCTCTGCGGTGCGCTCGCCGATGAGCAGGTTGTACTTCCGCTTGAGGTAGGTCATCACGGCCTCGTCCATCTGGTTTCCGGCCATGCGCACGGAGCGGGAGTAGACGATGCCTGCGAGCGAGATCACCGCAATATCCGTGGTGCCGCCGCCGATGTCGACGACCATGTTGCCACCTGGCTCGGTGATGGGCAAACCCGCGCCAATGGCGGCGACCATGGCCTGTTCGACCAGGTGGACCTCAGAGGCTTTGGCGCGATAGGCCGAGTCCATGACGGCTCGTTTTTCAACCTGGGTGATCTCGGAGGGGACGCCGATGACGATGCGCGGGTGAACCATCATCTTCCGGTTATGCGCCTTCTGGATGAAGTAGTTCAGCATCTTTTCGGTGTGGCGGAAGTCGGCGATGACGCCGTCCTTCATCGGCTTGATGGCGACGATGTTTCCCGGCGTGCGGCCGAGCATCTCCTTGGCCTCTTTGCCGACGGCTTCAACCTCGTTGGTGATCTTGTTCACCGCGATGATGGAGGGCTCGTTGACGATGATGCCTTTGCCGTGTGCGAAGACGAGCGTGTTCGCCGTGCCGAGGTCGATAGCAAGGTCGCTGGAAAAGAGGCTGAAAAGAGACCGCATATTGTGAATGCGGGAGTAACGCATCTGAAAACTATTCGAAGACATAGGTGTTTGCGATCGATCCTAAAAAGAGACTCACACTAGTGTATTCCTTTAGCAAGCGCTATTTCAGCACCTAACCTAACCAGTAAGCATGCCTCTTCTGTGTTAGTCCCGTTCTGGTTCACACAGCAGCCGACAGCAGAACAGCGCCGAAGGATAGATGAGGATGCTGACGTGCCGGGTGTAGGCAAAGCCGATCAGGAAGGGAAGTGTGGAGGCTGCGACCAGGGCAAGAAAAGTAGCCGCCTCCACGCGCAACCATCGGTCTGCTGGTGGACGGTGTCGAAGCAGAAGAAAGATTGAACTGGCGGTCGCGATCCAGAAGATCAACCTGAAGGCGAGCATTCCGGCGATTTCGATCAGCCGTCGACCCCCTAAACTTGCGGTGGAACCGTATTTTTCGAGTGAAAAGAAGAGGATCTTCAGCTTGCGAGCATCTCCTGACAGCGTCTCCTGGGGATGAGTCCGCAGGTACTCGAACGCCGATCGCAGGTGATAGTCGTTGAAGCTCCACTCGTCCGGGAAACTTACTCCGCGGTTCAGTTCAAAGTCGTACCAGTCGAGCGAGTCGCCGTGCGGCGGCGGGTAGTTTCGTAGAAAGCCTGCGTTGTTGCCTTTGTGCAGATTGATTCCGTCGAAGCTGGTTCCCAAGCTGTATCGGCCGCTGGCGTGATGCTGATGCAGCGCCCACCCGAGAGGAGCTGCCGCAACCAGCAGGAGGACGAGCCAACGCAGGCTTGTCTGCTTCTCTAAAGCGAGGAAGCCTGCCAACAGAACCAGCACGGCAAGTTGCATTCCGCTCTTCGAGAGGTAAAGCCCATCGAGCGCCGCCGCGAACAATAGAGCCCTGTGAGTGCCGTGCAGGCTTGCCGTTCCAACGGTTCTCCGTCCGGGCTGGCCGAAGAACAGAATTGCCGCGCCCAGCGCCAGAAAGCTGTAGGAGAAGCCTTCGTCTACCTGCAGATTGGTTACGTCGGCCAGAAACGCCGGAATCAAAAACGGAACGAGAAGCAGCAGGATCGTCAACGCTCTGCGACCGGGCGGCTGCGGCAGACAACACCATGCGAGATAGAGGGCGAACTCGACCGGCAACAACAGGAGGATTGTCTTGAAGCAGACGACTGGAATATAGCGATCGCCCAGGAGTCGAATGCCTGAGGCAACGACGACTGCGGTAGCCGGCATGCGCGCGGCGTGGAAGCAGATGGGATTGCCGCGGGTTCCCATCTCTTCGGTGCAGACTGTGATACCGCCGCCGGTCAGCAGGCTGCGCGTGGTTGGCCCGACGAAGTTGGTAATAGAGAAGAGCGACTTGTTTGCGCGGGTATGATCGAGTGCCCATACTGTGGCCAGCGAAAGGAGTACGGGAACGAGGAGCAGGACCAGCAGCAGACGACGGTCTCGCCTGGTCTGGTATAACTCGATTGAGTTTAAATCGCCTGGGACGATTGCCCGCATCTGCCCAATCTAATCGAAGTTGAGCCGGATGCTACGTTTGGTCTCCGCTTTCCTGATGGGGTCCTCGCCTGGGTTCGCTTGTGGAAGCGAACTATGGGAAGCTTCTCATGTTGCTGTGACATCGTTTCGGCGCAAATAGATACAATCGAAGGCAGCATCAAGCAAAGTGGAGACAGACGAATGATTATTGGTGTGCCAAAGGAAGTTAAGGATCACGAGAGCCGCGTCGGGGTGACCCCGGCGGGCGTGAAAGCACTGGTCGAGGCAGGACACAAGGTTCTCGTGGAGCATGATGCAGGCGCGCTGTCGGCTATGCCGGACGACGAGTACCAGTCCGCGGGCGCCGAGATTGTTGGCTCGGCCTACGATGTGTGGCGGCTGGCGGAGATGGTCGTCAAGGTGAAGGAGCCGGTCGAGAAGGAGTACAAGAACTTTCGCGAGGGGCTGGTACTTTTCACATATCTCCATCTGGCTCCGCTGAACGATCTGACGGACGCACTGCTTCACTCGAAGGTGACGGGGATTGCATATGAGACGGTTCGCGATCGCGCGGGCACGCTGCCGCTGCTGACTCCGATGAGCGAGGTTGCTGGACGCATGAGCGTGCAGGTTGGCGCAGCTTATCTTGAGAAGGAGCATGGTGGGCGCGGAGTTCTGCTGGGCGGCGTTCCGGGTGTGCCTCCGGGGAATGTCTGCGTTATTGGCGGCGGTATTGTGGGGACGAACGCCGCGAAGATTGCGCTGGGCATGGGCGCGAAGGTGACGCTGATCGATTTGAATTTGAATCGGCTGCGCGAGTTGGATGACATCTTTGGCGGACGGATCTATACGGTTGCGTCGAACAGCTACAACATTGAGCATGCGGTTCGGGAGGCTGATCTGGTGATCGGCGGCGTTCTGATTCCGGGTGCGGCTGCGCCGAAGATCGTGACTAAGGCGATGGTGGCGAAGATGAAGAAGGGCGCGGTGATCGTGGATGTGGCTATCGACCAGGGCGGCTGCATCGAGACGGCGCACCCGACGACACACTCGAATCCTTCTTATGAAGTGAACGGCGTGGTGCACTACTGCGTGACGAATATGCCTGCCGCGGTGCCGAATACCTCGACGCTTGCGTTGACGAATGCGACGTTTCCTTGTGTGCTGAAGCTGGCGCGGCTGGGGGCGAATGCGGCGATCAGCGAAGACAAGGGCATTGCCGAGGGCGTGAATACGTTCAACGGCGTGCTGACGTATGGTGCGGTGGCGCAAGCGCAGAAGCGTGAGTGGCAGGCGGTTGCGAAGCTCGTTTAGCTGCTGCGGTATGGGCGATCGACGAGCGTGTGGCCGCATATAATCGGGGGACTTAGGAGGGCGGGCATGGGCGCGACTGCGAACCGGCGAAAGATTTGGATCGTGGCTCTGGGGACGTGCCTGCTTATCCTCTTTGTGGCGCTGGCGACGCTGAATGCGTTTAATACGCAGCTGCCAAAGCCCGCGAGTACGCAGCAGACGGTCATCTTTACGGGGCTGTCGATTGTGGCTTTTCTTCTGTTTGTTGCGGTGCTGCTGCTGCTGGTCCGCAATGTGTTGAAGCTGTATGCGGACCAGCGCAGCCGGGTGATGGGGACGCGTCTGCGCACGCGGATGTTGTGGGGCGCGGTGCTGGTGAGCCTGGTTCCGATTGCTTCAATGTTTGCGTTCAGTTATCAGCTGATGAATCGCGCGGTGGATCGCTGGTTTACGCAGCCGGTGACGGATATGCGCGAAGACAGCAATAATATGGCGCTGGAGCTGGCGCACTATACGACGGCGAATGCTCGCGCTGAGGCGGATTCAATTGCTGCCAGTTTGCCGGCTGCGCCGGTGATTGCTCCTGTGGCCAAGGCGGCGGGTGGCGGTCGGGCGGGTGCTTCGGGCCGGGGTTCTGACCGGCGCTCGAACCGTGGGGCGTTGCCTGCGCATGCGGCGGCACCATCGGCTGTGTCTTTAGCTGTGTCTAGGAATCGCGAGGCGATCCATGATGTGCTGCGACAGCATGAGATCACACTGCAGAATGGCTTTGCGATCGTCTATCGCGAGGGCCGCGTAGTGGCTTCGTTTCATATGCCGCAGCGGGCTGGGACGACGGCGCAGGTCAAGGTGTGGCTTCCTGATCAGGTGGCCGGGGCCGATACGGATGAGTCGAGCGCCCAGAGACAAGCTGATCCTGTGGATGCTGCGATTTTGACTGCGGCGCAGCGCGTGGATCAGCCGGTTTTTTCTCTTGGCGCTACGGACTATGCGCTAGGCGCAACGACATTAAAACAGGGCGAGACTGTGGTGGTTGGTTTGCCGATGCCGTTTGGGATGGCGGCGACGATGACGAATCTGCGCAAGGCGGCGGATGCGTACTGGGTGCTCTACAGCGAGCGGCGGCAGATCCGTGATCTTTATATGCTGCTGCTGATGATGATGACGAGCCTTGCGCTGTTTGCGTCGTGCTGGCTGGCGCTGCATCTGTCGAAGCAGGTGACTAAGCCGGTGGAGGCGCTGGCGGATGCGATGGAGGCGATCGCGCAGGGGGATTACGGCCATCGCGTGCAGGAGAGCGCGACCGAAGAGCTGGGGGAGCTGGTGCGCAGCTTCAACCACATGGCGGCCGATCTTGAGGGCAGTCGACGCGCGGTGGAGGAGTCGACGGTGCAGCTCAGCGCGGCGAATACGGCGCTGGAGGCCAGGCGCGGCGAGCTTGAGACGATGCTCGAGACGATTCCGAATGGTGTGGCGACGCTCGATACCGATCGGCGCATTATTCTTGCCAACCGGGCGCTTAGCGAGATGATGGACCCGGGCGGGCAGAGGCCGTTCTATGGGCTGGTGATGGAGGAGGTCTTTCCGCCTGAGGTGTCTGAGGTGCTTGATCGTCTGATTAAACGCAGTCATCGCATGGGGTCGGCGTCGAGTGAGATTGAGATTCCTGGTTTTCCTCAAAGCTCGGGCGACAGGTTTGGCGGGACGATGAACCTGCTGGCTACGGTTGCTCTGCTGGAGATGCCGGCGGCTACGGAACGGATGCGCCGGGAGCATCAGGGCTATGTGATTGTGCTGGAAAACGCGACGGAGCTGCTGCGAGCGCAGAAGCAGTCGGCGTGGAAGGAGGTGGCGCGGCGTGTGGCGCACGAGATTAAGAATCCGCTTACTCCGATCAGTCTTAGCGCAGAACAGATTCGCCGGCATATTGACCGCCTTGCGCGCGCTGTCGCTGAGGCCACGTCTGTCAGCGCTCCGGAGTCGCCGTCGATCGCTGTCATTCGCCGATGCTCGGAGGTCATTACCTCTTCGGTTGAGAGTATGCGGTCGCTGGTCGATCAGTTTGCCGCGCTCGCGGAGTTTCCGACGGCTCGGCCAAAGCCTGCGGACCTCAACACGATTGTGGAGAACTCACTCGCGCTGTTTGCTGGACGGATGCAGACGGTCCGCATCGTGCGCAAGATGAGCATCGACCTGCCGCTGGTGATGGCGGACCCGGAGGCGCTGAAGCGGGCGCTTGGCAACCTCATCGACAATGCCGCCGAGGCGATGCAGCAGAGCCTCTATCGCGAGCTGCAGATCAGCACGTGTTTGCTGGAGAACGGGATGGTCGAGCTTGCCATTGCAGACAGCGGCTCCGGTCTCACCGATGACATGCGCGAGCGCCTCTTTCTGCCGTATTTTTCTACCAAGCAGCGCGGCACGGGACTTGGACTGGCGATTGCCGCGAAGATAATCCAGGAGCACCAGGGCACGATCCGCGCGGAGAAGAATGAGCCTGCGGGTGCAAGATTCATCATCGAACTGCGACCGGCCCTCTCGACCGACAGCGACCCGGACGCGCCGGCGGCCTTCAGTGGATTCGCCACGCCGCAGAACGGCCATGCTGCAGTGGCTGCAGTTGAATCTGCTATAGAGCTTCCAGTTCACGGCGACACAAAAGCACAGGACGACTTAGCCTCCACCCTCCCCAGAGGCCCCCAATGAACCATGTACTGATCG
The DNA here is from genome assembly GCF_013410875.1 of Tunturiibacter empetritectus. GTDB lineage: Bacteria > Acidobacteriota > Terriglobia > Terriglobales > Acidobacteriaceae > Edaphobacter > Edaphobacter empetritectus. Next base: position 768,715 of record NZ_JACCCU010000001.1, read on the forward strand.
TCGACGACGAAGCCGAGATTCGCGAGTCGCTCGAAAGCATTCTTCGTGAAGAGGATTACCTCGTCACCACTGCTGCTACTGCGCGTGAAGCTCTCGAACTGCTTCGGGATGCTGCCTACGACGTGGTTCTGCTCGATATCTGGTTGCCGGATCGTGACGGTCTCGATACTTTGACCGAGATTCGGCAGATGGAGTCGAGCAACGTGCCAGAGGTTGTCATCATCAGCGGCCACGGCACGATCGAAGCTGCGGTGCGCGCTACGAAGCTTGGGGCCTATGACTTTCTTGAGAAGCCTCTCTCGCTCGATCGCACACTGATCGTGCTGAAGAATGCGATGAAGGCTCGCCAAATGCGCGAGGACAACCAGGAGTTTTCGCGCCAGCTTACAAAGGGGACGGTGACGGGGAACTCTGTTCCGATGAAGGCGCTGCGCCAGCAGATCAAGCTGATGGCGCCCACAAACGGGCGCGTGCTGATCTATGGAGAGTCCGGGGCAGGGAAGGAGCTTGTCGGCAGGGCGATGCATGCGGAGAGCCTGCGCAAGGACCGGCCTTTTGTGGAACTCAACTGTGCGGCGATCCCGGAGGATTACATCGAGAGCGAGCTCTTCGGCTATCGCCACGGTGCGGTGCCTGGCGGTCCGACCGAGAAGCGCGGAACGTTTGAGCGCGCGGATGGAGGCACACTCTTCCTCGATGAGGTGGGCGATATGAGCTTGAAGACGCAGGCCAAAGTGCTGCGGGCGCTCGATGAGCAGCGGTTTTTGCCGGTTGGCGCGTCGCATCCTGTGCACGTCGATGTGCGGGTTATTGCAGCAACGAATAAGGACCTTGAAGAGGAGATTGCTCGCGGTAACTTTCGCGAAGATCTGTTCTATCGACTGAATGTCATTCCGTTTTTTGTGCCGCCTCTGCGCGACCGCAAGGAGGATATTCCTCTGTTGGTCAAAGAGTTTCTGCAGCAGTTCGGTGCGGAGTATGGCCGTCCTCATGTTGAGATGACCGAGGATGCGCTGGCTGCTTTGAAGCAGTACCACTGGCCGGGCAACGTGCGCGAGCTGCGCAATCTCGTCGAGCGCGTGCTGATCCTGAACCCGAAGACGCAGCGGATTGAGCGCAAACATCTGCCGATGCTGGTTTATCGTGACTCGGCTAAGGACTCCAACAAGGCTAATGGACGCGAGGAGTTCACCAGCCTGCTGCAGGCGCGTGAGGCGTATGAGCGCGACTACATCTTGAAAAAGTTAGATGAGTTTCATGGCAATGTCAGTCGCGCCGCCGAGGGGTTGGGTCTTGAACGTAGCCATCTGTATCGCAAGATGAAGGCTCTGGGCGTTAGCGTGAAGGAGTGAGTGTTTGTGCGAGGGGGTAGAGACTGTAAACGCAGATTCCCTTCGGGAATGACAACCAGAAAAGGCAATGGCAGAAGCAGATTCCCTTAGGGAATGACAACAAGAGGGGCAGCGGCTGAAGCAGATTTATTCGGGAATGATACTTTGTCTGCTGTTACTTTTCTTCTGCGGCTTGCTTTGCGGCGATCTCTTCGAGTTGGCGGCGCCAGTCGAGGTCTTCGACGAAGCCGCGGCTGGAGCGCCACTCTTCCTGAACTTTGACGAAGAGTTCGAGGAAGACGCGGGTGCCGAGGAGCGATTCGATGTCTTTGCGGGCTGCGGTGCCGATGCGCTTCAGCATCTCGCCCTGCTTGCCGATGAGGATCGCCTTTTGTCCGGTGCGTTCGCAGAAGATCGCGGCTGAGACCTTCGTCACTGGCAGTTTGCCGTCCTTCGTCTTTTTCATGGACGCGGGCTCTTCGAACTTCTCGATGACGACTGCGGTGGCGTAGGGGACCTCTTCGCCGGTGAGCATGAGAATCTTTTCGCGGATGAGTTCAGCGACGAGGAAGCGCTCCGGTTGGTCGGTCAGTTGATGCTTGGGGAAGTAGCGCTGGCCCTCTTTGAGTTGGCCGACGATCTTCTCGAGGAGAAGATCGAGGCCCTCCTTCTTGCGGGCTGAGATGGGAATCACATCGGCGAAGGGATGAAGCGTGGACCAGTGCGCGATCAGCGGGAGCAGGTCTTTCTTGGGGATCGCGTCCATCTTGTTAAGGACGAGGATGACGGGACATTCGAGCTTTTTGATCAGCGAGAGGGCGAAGTCGTCTTCAGCGGCGGACATGCCCATGCGGCCTGTGGCTTTTCCGCTGTCTTTCTCTCCCAGGGCCTTTGGCAGGCGGTGGGTCACGTCGACGATAAACAGGACGGCGTCGCGCGACTCCAGCGCATCGTGAACCTCCTGCATCATCCTTTTGTCGAGCTGCGTGTCGGGCTTGTGGATGCCGGGTGTGTCGACCAGAACGACCTGCGCGGCGGGATGTCCGGGCTCGCCTTTGGCTTTCTTCTTCAGGGGAACTTCGAGAACGCCGTGGATGCGGGTGCGCGTCGTCTGCGGCTTGTGTGTGACGATAGCCAGCTTCTGCCCGAGCAGGGCGTTCAGCAGAGTGGATTTGCCCGCGTTGGGGCGACCGATGATGGAGACGAAACCGGAGCGAAAGGCCATTCTCCTTATTATGCGCTGTTGCGGTGCCGTAGTTCGTAAGCTCGGCTAAACTGACTCGTATGAACTTCACCAAACTGCGGACTGCTCGCAGATTCGCTCGAGGTCTGGCCCTGTTATCCACTGTCACCGCGCCGCTGTTTCTTTCGGCTCAAGCTGTCAAACCGTTCTCTTCAATCGAGGTTCACTCGGACCGGACGGTGACCTTCGCCTATAAGGATGCCGCGGCCGGCAAGGTGGAGCTCGTGGTGGGCGGGTTGCCGAAGAAGTTGCCCATGAAGAAGGATGCGGCGGGCACCTGGACGGTGACGACGCCGGCGCTGGCGCCCGAGATCTATGGATATCACTTCGAGGCGGACGGCGACTTCCGGCTGGACCCTGCCAATCCGGATACGACGATTAACCTAGTGGATATAGCGAATGAGCTAATAGTACCGGGCGATACGCCGCAGCTGTGGGAGATGACCAACGTTCCGCACGGCGTTCTGCACCACTACAACTACACGACGAATATTGTTCTGGGGCTGCCGCAAAATCAGAGCCGGTACTACGTGTACACGCCGCCGGGCTATGATCCGAAGGCTCCTCAACCTTATCCGGTGCTCTATCTGCTGCACGGATGGAGCGACTCGGACTCGGGCTGGACGGCGGTGGGTCGAGCGGATCTGATGCTCGACAATCTGCTGGCGCAGGGCAAGATCAAGCCGATGGTGGTGGTGATGCCGCTGGGCTACGGGGATATGTCGTTCCTGCACCAGTTTCATGTATGGGAGGATCCTGCCGCTATCGATCGCAACACGGATCTGTTTACCAAGGCGCTGCTTACGGAGGTGCTTCCTCGTGTCGAGGCGGAGTACCACGTGTCGAAGGATCGGAAGGATCGGGCTATCGTTGGACTGTCCATGGGCGGGCTCGAAAGCCTGTCGATCGGGCTGTCGCATACGGACAAGTTTGCGTGGGTGGGGGGATTCAGCTCGGCCGTGCACAATCTTAACTACGAGACCAAACTGGCTGCGCTCGATCCCAGGACGGCGGACCTTCGCCTGCTGTGGGTGGCGTGTGGGACGGAGGATTCGCTGATCGAGCCGAACCGGAAGCTGGTGGAGTTTCTCAAGAACAAGAAGATGGCGGTCAAGCAGATTGAGACTCCTGGGTATCACACGTGGATGGTGTGGCGGGATAACTTGAGCCAGTTTGCGCCGCCGCTGTTTCAGTCGAAGTAAGCTGCTGGGAGAGCGTTATTTGCCTGTTGGAGATGCGTTGACCTCTTTGAGGTAGGCCGGGCTTAGTGTGCCTTTAGTCTTTGCGAGTGCCAGAAGAGTTGGGTAGAACTGGACGAATGTCGTGTCTACGGCGGCGTGCGCCTCGTGGCATTGGTAGCAGGAGCCGGGTCGAGCCACCACTTTGGCGGTGCCTTTAGGGGCGTCGAACTCGAAGAAGCCCCAGCCGCCTTCGAGCTTTGCATCCTTGACGTGCAGCTCGATTCCCATGATCTCTGACGACTGGGTGTGGCCGCTCTGGTTGATCGAGCTGGCCCCTTCAGCACCGCGAATCTCGAGCACGAGCACGGTCTTGTCGGGCCAGGCTCCGGTTTGAAGAAAGGCTCGATAGGAGCTGGGGTTGACGAAGACGTTGTCGAAGGTGGAGTGGCCCGGCATGGAGTGGCCCGGCATGGACGGCTTAGGGCTGTAGCTCATGTCGAGGCCAGAGCTGAGGAAGACCCACTCGCGGTAGTGCTCGGGCATCTTGAACTGGCCGTCTGCCGTGTAGTTTTGGCCGATTGCCTCAACGGTGTCGGGGTAGGACCGGACTGTCTCCTGTTGGGGGAGGATGGTAACCAAAAGTAGTAGAAGCGCGGAACGCAGCATGGGTTAACCTCGATAAATCGGATTCAGGGTCTCATGTCCTCCTGCGGTTCGGGCAGCAGGTTTCGTTCTTGAGGAGAAGAGAAAAGTTGGCCTCCGCATCCAGCACGCCACCTCCGTCTGCGCTTAACTTCGCGGATAATCAGTGCTAGCGCATGGAATCTTTCTTCACACGGTTTAAAAACGTCCTGGTGCTGGTGGCGATTCTGTTGGCCCAGACGATCGGGCTCGCGGTGCAGGTTCGCCGTCCGGTCGAATCGGGCGCACCGGACAGCAGCAAGGTTACGCTTATTCGCTACTGGGCTGTCTCGGTGGTGACGCCGTTTGAGCGGTTTTTTCATGGGATCGGTTATACCTTTCGCCACGGCTGGTCGAACTATGTGGATCTTCGCCATACCAAGCAGGAGAACCACGATCTTCAGGAGCAGATTGCGCGGCTGCGGCTGGAGCAAGCCTCCTTCGCCGAAGACGCCATGCAGGGACATCGGCTACAGGCCATGCTGGACTTTCAGCAGCACTATGTTTCGACTACCGTTGCGGCGCAGGTGATCGGGACGAGCGGCAACGATCTCTCTCGCGTGGTCTATATCGATAAAGGCGCGAAGGATGGTCTCAAGGCAGATCAGGCGGTGATTACTCCGGACGGTATCGTCGGCAAGATCCGCGACGTCTTCCCGCATACCTCGCAGGTGCTGCTGATCAACGACCAGACCTCGGGGGCAGGCGTGCTGCTTGCGACCACGCGGATTCGTGCGATTCTTCGCGGCAGCACTACCGGCCAGATCCTCATCAATAATCTAACTCCGGACGATCGCATCAAGCCCGGCGAACAGGTGCTCAGTTCAGGCGGCGACCAGGTCTATCCGCGCGGACTTTCCGTCGGCACTATCGAGTCGATCAAGGTGGACCCGGATCACCAGCCTTACACACTCATCCAGCTTCGACCCGCGGCTAATCTGAATCAACTTGAGGAGGTTCTGGTGATCACCGGGACCCAGACCACGCTGCCCGTGGCGGCCCAGAGGGATCTGGTCGCAGGAGTGGAGACGGCCGAGGCGCAGGCAACTGCCAAACAGCTTGCGGATCAGCAGGCGGCTGAGGCTGCTGCGCGGTCGGCGGCTCAGATCGTGGCTGACCGTCTGCCCAGCATCCATGAGGGCGACGACGACACGACCAAGAAGGGGGATGCGACAACACCTGCTGCCAAGACTCCGCCCGTCAGCGTGGTTCCGAAGCCCCTTCCGACCCTCCACTCGGATCGTTATTCGCCGGGAGCAACGCCATCGGCAGCCAATCTCAAACCCGGGGCTCCAGAGGCGGCTAATCCGGTTGTGCCACAGACGCCGACGCCAGACACTACGACTCAACCCGCGACACCGAAGCCGGTCCAGCCGAAGCCTCGCAAACCTCAGCCTCCACCGGACTCGGCCCAGCCACAGACCCAGTCCCCTAACCCTCAGCCGTAGCAGTCTGCTAAAAACATCATGGCTACCCGCAGCTTTACATCCCGCCGAGAGCTAGAGCAGCACAGCTTTCCCTCCGCCGTTGCGTTGCTGGTTCCGCTGGGGGCGATCCTTCTGCAGGCGCTGCTACCTCGGCCCTTTCCGCGGCTTGCCATCCTCGACCTCCCCCTGATTGTGACCATCTTCTTTGCCGTCTCGCGCCGCAACCCCGTCGCCGGAACTCTTACCGGCGCGGCCATTGGGCTGCTTCAGGACGCCCTGACCGCACAGCCCATCGGGGTCAACGGCATGGCGAAGTCCGTTATCGGCTACATTGCGGCCAGCATCGGCATCCAGGTTGACGTGGAAAACCTCACGACGCGTATCCTCATCAACTTTGGCTTCTTTCTTATCAATAGCTTTCTGCTCTTTCTCATCAATCGCCGCCTGCTGGGGCTGACGAACTTCCACATCTATTGGGGCCACGAGTTTATCCGTGCCGCGATCAACACGGTGGTCGCGCTTCCCATCTTTTTTCTGCTGGATAACACCAAGCGCAACGACTGAAATGCGAAATCAACCGTCTACACAGTGCTTACGACACAACAGTGGTAGACACAGATCGTCAGCTCTCGCCGTAAACTGAGTTCAGCCATGCAAATGAGCCACCATATCGACCCGAACGACCTCGGCCCCAACGGAAGGGCTGAGAAGGTCTCTGCGGGAAAGCTTCATGCGGCCCAATATATTGTTGCGGGCATTCTGATCGTGCTGATTACCGGGCTCTGGCGCCTGCAGGTTCTGGGGGCGGACAACTTCCGCGCGCTCGCCGAAGCCAATCGCATTCGCAAGGTTCCTATCCTCGCTCCACGTGGCCGCCTCTTCGATCGCGAGGGCCGGCTGCTTGTCGACAACTATCCTTCGGTCTCCTGCTACCTGCTGCGTGAGCAGGTGAAAGACTTCGACGCCGATCTGCCTCTGATCTCGCAGGGTCTGCACATTCCCATCGAGCAGATTCAGGCCACGCTGCGTCGCTACCAGATCGCGCCGAAGTATCAGCCTATTCCGCTGAAACAGGACATCTCTCCCGACGAGCAGGCCTTCATCGCCGCGCATCGCGATGAACTCCCCGAGCTCGAAACTCTCGACGAGCAGCGCCGCCTCTACCCTCGCGACGGGTTTGCCGCGCACCTGATCGGGTATGTTGGCGAGGTTTCGGAGCAGATGCTCGACGACCCGCGTTATGCGTTTTATTCTCCCGGCGATGTGGTCGGGCGCTCCGGCGTGGAACAGACTTACGACTCTCTGCTTCGCGGGAAAGATGGCAGCCGCGATGTCATCGTCAATAGCCACGGCAAGGAGCTTGGGCACCTTGGGCAAGAGCTTGCCGTTCCCGGAAAAGACTTGAAACTCACCATCGATCTTGACCTCCAGATCGCCGCGGAAAAAGCTCTCGATGGCAAGAACGGCGCGATCGTCGCGATGGACCCTCACACCGGCGAGATTCTCGCGATGGTCTCTCGCCCGACCTATGATCCTAATCAGTTCTCTGTCCGGCTCACCAAAAACTACTGGAACGAGATCATCAACAATCCCGACCACCCGCTGCTGAACAAGAGCCTTCAGGCGCAGCTTGCTCCGGGCAGCACCTTTAAGATCATCATGTCAGTCGCGGGCCTGCAGGAGAATGTGGCGCAGACGATGCATGTAAGCTGCAACGGCGGTGCCGAGTTTTACGGCCACTTCTACGCTTGCGACAAACATCACGGTGCGGTGGACATCAACAACGCGATCCCGTACTCCTGCGACACCTTCTACTACACGCTCGCTAATCGTCTCGGCATCGACACGATCGCGAAGTATGCGACCTCCGTCGGCCTGGGTCAGAAGACCGGCATCGACCTGCCAGATGAAGTTGCCGGTACGATGCCCTCTACCGCATGGAAGCTGAAGACTCAGCATGACAAGTGGTTCGCTGGCGAGACCATCTCGGTCGGCATCGGTCAGGGCGCGGTGACGGCGACACCGATGCAACTGGCGCGTGCGCTCAGCGGCATTGCATCCGGCGGAGTCTTGCGCCGTCCTCACGTTGTATTTGCTGACGAGGTTCCGCCGGAGATGCAGCAGGCGATTCAGGAGTCCTTCCCTGGCTCGGGTAATGCGACCATCCCGCTGACGACGGAGAATTGGGAGCTCATTACCAATGCCATGGCAGCGGTCACTACCACGGGAACAGCCGCCGAAGCTCACTTGGAAGGTATTGATTTCGCGGGCAAGACCGGGACTGCTCAGGTCATCGGCCATGACGCTCTCGCCAAAACCAATAAAGGTCACAATACCCAACCCAATGCCTGGTTTGTCGGCATGGCTCCGCGACGCAATCCTGACATCGTCGTTGCTGTGCTCTGGGAGCATGGCAACTGGGGCAACAACTCGGCCAAGCTCGCCTCCCAGATCATTGACGCGTATGTGAACAAGCAGCGCAAACTGGACAACAACATCCGTATCGCAGCGACACCTGAGCCTGCCAAGCCTGAACCTGCCAAGCCCACGACTCCCACCAGCGAATCGCCAACTGTACCGAGCGCCGAATAGGACAGACCAGACATGCCACGCCTCTCCTCATATCGCGACTTCGACTGGGTCCTTCTTGGATTCGTGCTGCTGCTCTCGCTGATCTCGGTACTTGAGATCAAGTCGGCTACGCTGCACACCAAGTTTCACGGCTTCGACCACAAGCAGATCCAGTTCCTTGCTGGTGGCATCTTCCTGATGTTTGTCATCTCGCTGATCGACTATCACCGGCTGATCGATATCATCCATTGGGCCTATGGCGTCAGCGTACTGTCGTTGATTGCTGTCCTGATCGTTGGGACCAAGGTTCTGGGCGGTCGCCGTTGGATTAAATTTCCCGGTGGCATTCACTTTCAGCCGTCTGAGTGGGTGAAGTTGGTTCTAATCCTCGCGGTGGCCCGCTACTTCTGGGGGCTGGCAGGGAAGGAGCTTACGTGGGGCGATATCGGCAAGGCTGCGGCTATGGTTATGGTGCCGATGGCGCTCGTGCTCAAGCAGCCGGATCTTGGGACTGCGTTGACCTATCTGCCAATCTTGATCTGCGGGTTATTTCTGGGCGGCATCCGCGTCAAGCAGGTTGGCCTGGTCGTGCTGGCGATTGCGCTTATCGGTGGCGTCGCGTGGAAGAGCGGTAAACATCTGAAGCCGTATCAGCAGGCGCGCATCAACGCGTTCATGGATCCGGACTCCGATCCGCGCGGCTCCGGCTACCAGATCCGCCAATCTCTCATCGCAGTTGGCTCAGGCGGCATTTGGGGCAAGGGCGCGAACAAGGGTACCCAGACGCAGGGCGATTTTCTTCCCATCCCTTACACAGACTTTATCTTTGCGGCCTTCTGCGAAGAGCACGGCTTCGTGGGCGCGATCGGGGTTCTGCTGCTCTACTTTCTGATTCTGATGCGTTTAATTCAGAACGCCCAGACCGCCTCCGATCTTCCCGGCAGCTTCATCATCATGGGGGTGGTCGCAGTAATCGTCTTTCAGATCGCCGTGAACGTTGGCATGGTCGTGGGCCTGATGCCAGTTACGGGCATTCCTCTGCCGTTGCTGAGCTATGGCGGTTCGTCGGTTCTGTTTACTTTTCTGTCGCTTGGAATCGTGATGAACATCCGCATGCGGCGGTTCGTGAATTAGCGGATTGCAAGGAGTTACAGCTTGTCAACAAAGGAATGTGAATGCCGTGTGGCTTTTGCAGCAGCTTTAGTGCAATACTGTTAGCAACACCTGTTCGGCTGTAGATGCCGCTCAGTGTACCCCGCTACTCGGGCGCACGGTCGCCAGTCAGCGGCAACAAAAGACTTTTTAGAAGAAAAGGCCGGCCAGCCAGAGACATCGATCCGTTGGCCGGACAGGTTTTAGGGAATGATTGCATCCGGATGGCGAACGGCCCCGCCTCAAGTCTTTGATTTTGAGGTTGTTCTGGCCACAAACTCCGCATGTTTCGAATTGCTTGAAGCACTCCCCCGTGTCCCCGATCTACCCGGTATTGCCCTAGGCGCGCTCCCCTTGAGCGCGCCTAGGGCAGAGCTGCACTCCTACCTCGCACCGGTTGTCGAGTCTTGTTCACGAGCTTCCGCAGCCCGTAATCTGTCCGCTCTACGGTGAGCCACACCTGCCCTCCGGGTCAGGCGAACTCCTGATTGTTCTCTGTCGCGTCTGCCGCTCGAACCTCATAGAGGCCGGGCAGAAAGAGCACAGCGAATGTCGAAAGAAATTTACATCTCCAGTACCCCTCACGAGACTCGTCTCGCCATCGTCGAAAATGACGATCTAACCGAAATTTATTACGAGCGCGAGAACGAATACACTCTCGCTGGATCCATCTATAACGGTAAAGTCACCCGCGTTCTGCCAGGCATGCAGTCCTCCTTCGTGGATATTGGCCTCGAGCGCGACGCCTTCCTTTACATCACGGATTTTATGGAGGAGGCCGGCGATTCGGCTGACTTCGATACCAACGGCGACTCCGGCCGTCGCTCCGAAGCGCGCCGCAACGACCGTGGCGAACGCAACGGCAGCCCCACCACCATCGAAGGCACGGTAGCCAGCCCTCCGGGCCGGCTCGACCAAACCAGCGACTCTAGTGTCCGCACCTCCGAGCGCACAGACCGCGGCGAGCGGGGTGATCGAGGTGGACGTAGCGACCGTGGTCGTGGCGGCAGAGGCCGTCGTGACCGTGGTGGCAACCGTGACCGCCAGCCTGTTGCCGATACCCCTGCCCCTATTTCACAGGATGACAGCTTCAACGCCCCTGTGGCCGACTACTTCTCTGCCGATCAGCCGACTGAAAATGCCATCGACCGAAACGACGCGGGCGAGATTGGCGAAGGAGCGCCTGGCGCTGACGGCAGCCGTCGCTGGCGTGGCCGTCGTGGCCGTCGCCGTGGCCGTGGGCCGGGTCAACGCGACGAGTCGCCGAACGTCGCCAGTGCCACTCCGGATAACGTCACCAGTGAAGCCGCCTATGACGAAGAATCTTTCGACATCGACGGAACTGCCGCACCTGTCGCGCCTGCCAGCAGCACGACTGCGCCGATCGCCTCTGCCTATGACGCCGAGACAAGCACCTCTACTCCGGAGAACGCGGACCGTGGCAATCGCGACCGGGGTAACGACCGTGGTGCGCGCAATGATCGCGGAGACCGTAATCGTGGAGGCCGCAACGACCGCGGCAACCGAGGAGATCGCGGCGGACGTGACCGCGAGCCACGCGTCCCTCGCGGCTTTGCTCCCAAGACTGCGCTCTACGGCGTGGACGACGCACCCGCCTACGATCAGGCTCCGGAGCTCAACGCCAATGCGCCCGAGCCCATCGTTCTCCCTGGCGAGTCGCTCTCAAAGTACCGCAAGGGCGGCGAGGAGCCAGTAGTCACATCGTCCAAGCCTACTGAGACCAACGTCATCATTCCATCCGCGCCTGAGTTCAGCATCCCGGAAGGCTGGGACGGCGGTTCGACTCTCCCGGGCGAGTCTCTCTCACGCCATCGTCGCAATGAACCCCGCACAGAGAGCCGCAACCAGCCCCGCGCAGAGCATCGCCAGGTGGCTCGCACCGACTACCGAAATAACAGTCCTGCGCCTTCTCTGCCTCGCGCCGAAGTCATTCGCGAAGCAGATGGATTCAGCGTTGGCGAGACGATTGAGGAGCAGCCGGAGGTTCTTTTCGCAGCGCATCCCGACCACACCTCGAACGAACAACCACAGCACGAGACACCAGCCGTGCCCGTCGAGTATGAACCCACCGACGCCTCTGCCTCCTACCGCCTCGATCCCGCAGCTCCCAGCGAGTATCGCCAGAGCGCGCCTGTGCTCGATGCGCCTGAGGAGGTTCTCGCAGAGACTCATGCCGAGCCGCAAGCTCACGATCACAGCGCGGCCCACAGCATCACGCCTGCTCCGGGTGAGCATGTTGCGCAGCTTCACACCGAGCCTGCGCACGCCGCCTACGAACCATTTGACTGGCAGACCCCGGCCGCAACCCATGTTGAGCCTGAAGTCTTCGCCGAGACGGCTCCCGCGCCGCACGAGCTGACCACGCTTCACGCCACCGGCGAGATGCACTCTGAGGCTCCGGTCGCGATCTTTACGCCCGAGCATGCCACCGAAACTGTCTCACCGATTGAGCACGAGACTGCCGTCGCGAATCCAGCCGATAACGTCGTCGCAGACCAGGCGGCTCCGCAGCACTTCGCGCCTGGCATCGGCTCGCTGGAGGAGGAGACGCTCGACGAGGAAGACTTCAGCACCACCCTTCACGCCAGCTCCATCGAAGAGATGGACGACTTTGAGGAAGAAGAGACTCTTGAAGGCGCAGCCGATCTTGGCACCATGATCCGCGAGATGTCCATCGACCAGATCACGCGCTCCGGCAACGTGGACGAGGAAGAGGAGGACGACCTCGAAGAAGAGGACGCCATCTACGATCCTCTCGTCGGGGATCTTGAGGACACGGAGGAAGAAGATCTCGACGAGTCTGACACCGAAGAGGATGTTCTGCATGAAGAGTTCGTGGAAGGCGACGAAGCAGCTGCCAATGGCTTCGATCAAGCGCAGGCTGGTACTGCAGCTCCCACAACTGATCGCAATCGCGACCAGGACCGTGGTCGTGGCCGACGCGATGGTCGACGTGATGGCCGCCGCGGAGACCGCTATGGCCGCAGCAGTGATAGAAACGACCGCCCCCGCAACACCGGCGGCGCAGGCGACCGCGAGCGTGCCAGCGGTGGCCGCGATCGACGTGGTGGCCGCAGCTCGATGCAGTCCACTAATCTTCCGGCGATCAGCGAACTCCTCAAGCCGGGACAAGAGATCCTGGTTCAAATCGCCAAGGAACCCATCGCAAAGAAGGGTGCGCGTATCACGTCGCACATTGCATTGCCTGGCCGCTTCCTCGTCTTCATGCCGACCGTCAATCACACTGGCGTCTCCCGCAAGATCGAATCCGATGGCGAACGCCGACGTCTGAAGGAGATTCTGCTCAGCGAAAAGGGCGAGGCCTCGGGCGGGTTCATCGTTCGCACTGCCGCATCGGGAGCTAGCGAAGAGGAGCTTCGGTCTGACCTCCGCTTCCTCCTCAACCTCTGGGCTGATATCAAGCAGCGCTCCGAGTCCTCGAAGTCTCCCGCGCTGATCTATCATGATCTGAATCTCGTTGAACGCATCCTTCGCGATCAGGTTACGGACAACTTCTCCGCGATCTGGGTCGACAGCGAGAGCGAGTACGAGCGTGTTCTGCGCTTCCTGCAGCGCTTCCAGCCATCGCTGATTCGTCGCGTCAAGCTCTACACCAAAGAGACTCCACTCTTCGAGCAGTTCGGCATCACCGAAGAGATCAACAAGGCGCTCCGCTCCAAGGTGTGGCTTAAGTCCGGCGGCTCCATCGTCATCAACCAGACCGAGGCGCTCGTTGCAATCGACATCAACACCGGCAAGTTCGTCGGCAAGACGGCTCGCCTCGAAGACACCATCGTCAAGACCAACCTTGATGCGATCCCGGAGATCGTTCGTCAGATTCGCCTGCGCGATCTCGGCGGCATCATCATCATCGACTTCATCGATATGGACGAGCGCAAGAACCGTAACAAGGTGATGGCTGCTCTCGAAGAGGAGTTGAAGACCGATCGCGCTCCTTCGAAGGTTCTTCAGTTCAACGACTTTGGCCTGGTCGCGATCACTCGCAAGCGAGTGAAGCAGTCGCTCGAGCGTACGCTGTCCACTACCTGCAACATCTGCACCGGTACCGGCATGGTCAAATCGCCCGTCACCGTGTGCAACGACATCTACATCGAGATGCGCAAGATGCAGAAGCATCTCGACCGCGGCGATGTGATGCTTCGCGTCAACCCGGAGGTCGTCAAACAGCTCAAGGCTCCAGGCACCAAGTGGCTTCAGGAGATGGAGGAGATGGTCGGCAAGACGATCCTCGTCAAATCCGATCCCAGCCTGCACCCTGAGCAGTTCGACATTCACTAGACCGCTGTTTCGGAGAGCAATTACGGGCTTCAGCCTGTGGCGAAACTCCAAAAACAAGATCGAACCAAGGCATGAGATACTACGGGCGTCCAAACCATCAGGGCGCCCGTAACTATTCTTTCCTCAGTATCTTCTGGCCAACGTAAAATGTAAAAACTCCACCGGAGTGTCATCCTAAACGACATTTCCTGCGTCTTACACAACAAGCGCGCTAGAGTCGGGTTCAAGCCCATGAAGAACCTCACAGCACCAAGGGAGCCACACAAAGATGCACACCACGATCATTGGGAATCGCCTACACCGTATCCTTGGCCGTACCGCGGCAGTCGCTTTTTTTGCAGCTGCAGGGACCCTGGGCCTTCACGCGCAACAGTCTGCCGGTACCGCATCGCCGTTGCCGCCGGTTAATTTAAAAGCGAGTCTTGTTGCACCGCTCAATCTTTCCACTCCGGACGATCTTGGCTACAGCAGTAGCACGGGCAGCTCCGAGACCGCCAGCGCCGTGGACTTCAATCTCAGCAGTGATGCAAACCAGCCCCCGCCGCGTCGCCGTTACAGCCGTCCAAACTACAGCGATAGCCATACCAATCCTGACGGTTCCGCGAAGTACACCTTCCTTGTAGGTGGTGGCTTCACATTACCGACCGGCGGAACCCACAACTACGCAACGCCAAGTTGGAAGATCCAGGCTGGCATTGGGCGCAACTTCAACAAGACCTTCGGAGTCATCGCCCAGTTCGACTACGATAAGTTCGGCTTTCAGACTAGTACTCTCAATAACCAGCTTGCCATCTACAACGGATTGTGCACCTCGGCGGCCCAAGCCGCCGGCAACTGCTCGCTGATCCCTCAACTGGGCGGCAACATCCACCAATGGTCCTTCACGCTCAATCCAATCGTGAACTACTATACGTCCGATACCTTTGGGGCATATGTCGTCGGTGGCCTTGGCTTCTATCACAAATACACCAACTTCACGACTCCTGTGACTGGCACATGTTTCGACCCATACTATGGCTACTACCAGTGCTCGGCCAATCAATCCATCGACTGGTATACGAGCAATGCCTTCGGTGTGAACGGCGGCCTTGGCATTACCTACAAGCTCTCGCGTTTTGCCTCGACGAAGTTCTACGCTGAGGCTCGGTATGTCTGGACTGACAATCAGAAGCGCCCGTTCGATGTCAGCGGCACTACAAGCTACTTCAATGCGTTTCCGCAGGCCAGCGCGCGGACGACATATATTCCGGTTACCTTTGGTGTTCGCTTTTAGCGGCTATCTGCTGGGTGCAGCTGCAAAAGGCAAAAGAAGAGAGGCACGCCGCCTCTCTCCTTTTGTTTAAATCCTGATCTTGTGACGATCAAGACACGCTGGTTCTTTGCCCGTTTCCGAAAGGGCTATCGTAGTCGAAGAAAAAATCCTGCACCCACGCCGGCCACCGTTGCCAGGCTCATCAGCATCTGATGTCCGACT
Source organism: Tunturiibacter empetritectus (assembly GCF_013410875.1). Taxonomy (GTDB): domain Bacteria; phylum Acidobacteriota; class Terriglobia; order Terriglobales; family Acidobacteriaceae; genus Edaphobacter; species Edaphobacter empetritectus. The sequence goes on from NZ_JACCCU010000001.1 coordinate 784,095, forward strand.
CCGCGCTGACGCATCTCCCAGGTATTTGTCCACAAGACTCCCATGAGAACGGCCATCAAAGACAGGCTGCCAATCCACGGAGAGTGATCCGTGCCCAGAACGAGCGCCGCCGCAAAGCCTCCCACCGCTGTGCACACCAGCCAAACCCCATCCTGAAGAAGCTTGTACGTCGATGTGATTCGATGGTCCCGCGCGACCAGATCGGGCAAAAACCTGGCAATGGAGAACGTGGCCGCCATCGACAGACCCACCGTCAGCAGATACCCAAGAACGATTGCAACGAGAAGAAAAGCGCCAGTGATCATGAGCCTGTTTTGGTCTCCTGCGCCGCGATGTTGCCTGCAGATCTTCTGGAGACTTGATGGTCAGTCTATCAGCCAGTCAGTCTATCAGCCTCAATCGTCTAAACGCCCACCGGATAAGGCTTCTCGTGCATCTCTTGATCGGGACCGCGGCTCCGTTCGAAACGACCCTGCAGCAGGCTCAATAAGCCTGTGTACCAGTACCCGAAGACAAACAGCACGAGAAAGGGCACCGTAAAGAAGTTCTCCGTCGAAATTGCGTAGTAAACCGTCCAGGCAAAGTAGCATCCGATCGCCATCTCGATCCAGGGAATGATGCCCAGCCGTTTGCGATACACCTTCGCCTGACTCTTCTCGCCCTTCTTCTTCACGCTGTACTTCGGTGTCCTTGCAAATGCGCTCTTCACTCCAAACAGCGCCTCCATTACAGCCTTGGTATTTGTAATGGTCAATCCAACTCCACCCAGCGCCATGACGAACGGCACGTAGATGATCGACTTGTACCAGCTCTTCGGATAGAGCTCCTTCTGGCTCACCATGTAGAACGTTGAAACCGACATGGTGCTTGCGATGAACAGAGGAAAGTCGATCAGCAGCATCTGGATATAACCCTGCCAACTGCGGATAATCATCGCCGGCATCAACAGCACACTCAGCACGATCATCAGTGGATAGCTGATATTCGCCGTCAGGTGATACCAGGCCTCGAGTTTCGTATGCCAGGGTGCATCGCTCTTCAACACTCGCGGCAGAATCTTCTTCCCCGTCTGGATCAGGCCTTTCGCCCATCGCGCCTGCTGCGTCTTGAAGGCAGTCATCTCAATCGGCAGCTCAGCGGGACATTCGACGTCCTGCAGATATTTGAACTGCCATCCCACCAGCTGAGCCCGATAGCTCAGGTCCGTATCCTCGGTCAAGGTGTCGTGTTGCCAGCCGCCTGCGGTTGAGATCGTCTCTCGCCGCCACATCCCAGCCGTGCCGTTGAAGTTAAAGAAGACTCCAGCCCGGCTTCGGCCTCCGTGCTCCAACACAAAGTGCCCATCCAGCAGAATTGCTTCGACCTGCGTCAGGAAGCTGTAGTTTCGGTTCAGGTGCGTCCACCGCGTCTGCACCATACCGATCTCCGGCTGCGCGAAGTGGTGAATCACCTGCATGACCCACTGGCGCGGCGGCACAAAGTCCGCATCGAAGATGGCCACAAACTCGCCCCGGGCAACGTCGAGTCCTTTGTCCAGAGCTCCCGCCTTATACCCATGCCGGTTGCTGCGATGCAGATACACAATTGGCTGCGGGTCCATGCCGACAAATCCGCGCGCATAGCGTTCGACTATCTCCCGTGCCACCTCGGTCGTCTCATCGGTCGAGTCGTCCAGCACCTGAACTTCAAACCGGTCTCGCGGATAGTCCAGGCTGCATACCGCCTCGATCAGGCGCTCGATCACAAACTGTTCATTGAAGATCGGCAGCTGAATCGTGACAAATGGCAGCTGCCCCTCTGCGAACCGCATCGGCGGCTCACTCCACTTCGCAGCGTTCTTCTTGTTTTTGAAGTAGAGCCACACGAGCTGATAGCGGTGAATCCCATAAAATGCCAGAATAATCATGACGATGAAGTAGGGAATCAGCATTGCCGTATCGAAGGCATTCCATCGATACAGATGCTCGAACGTCTTGTCTGCGTAGTGGGTCTTCCAATAGTGACCGAAGCCCTTTGGACCGACCAGCAACCCGAGTTGGGACGTCAGTGTTTGAAGAGAGAATTGCAGGGTCGTTGCTCCACGAAAGGTTCGGGGGTACCCAACCGATTCTACGCGAATCACCGCTTGAAATCGGGTTAAGACGGCTGTACTTCAGCAAGAGACAACGACTGCTCTTAGTTCAAGAACATTGTCCGGTAGGCCGTATCGCGTTGCACCGGCTTGAATCCTGCGTCACGAATCACATGCCGCAACTGCTCCTCAGTCGCCGCATTGGCGCCCTCAGCGTGCAGGACACTGCCTACATCGTTGCCACCGAAGCGAAGTCCGACCTGCAACACTTTGAGTCCCTGCGTTTCGAGGTTCGACTGCACATTCTCGATGTTGTCGAGGGCCATGCGCGAGATGGCCAGCGTCTTCAAATACTCGACTGCCGTTGCCTCCTCAAACCCCGGCATGGACGCGGCTTTTGGCGCGAAGCTCCACGGCGTGAACGAGGCAAAACCGTTTGTCTCTTCCTGCAGACTGCGCAGTGCTTCAAGGTGATTGATGCGGTGCTCCATCGTTTCGCCACCGCCGAAGACCATCGTCGCAGTGGTTGGCATGCCGAGCCTATGGGCGGCGCGATGGACTGCGAGCCAGTCTGCTGTGGTCCACTTTGTACGCGTACCCTGCTGTACGGCGTCGTCGAGAATACCCGCGTCATCACCGGGGATTGAGTCCAGTCCGGCGTCGTGCAGGCGCGCGATCGTGTCCTCTACTGTGGCTCCGGTTTGGTTCGCGATGGAGAGGATCTCGCTGGCCGAGAGGGAGTGCAGCCAGAGGGTAGGGAAGCGTCTCTTGATGCTACGAAAGAGCCCGTCAAACCAGGAGATTGTGAGCGCCGGGGTTACTTCGCCCTGCAGCGTCACGCCGTGGCCGCCTCTCTCCAGGATGTGGGAGATCTCTTCGCAGAGCTGATCAAAACCCGCGCCAGTCGCGGACTGTGTGTAGGAGACTCTTCCGTCGATCGCGTAGCTTACGACACCTTCGGGGTGCAGACGGCGGCGTACGGCGTCGGCTTCCATTCCAATTCCAATCAGATCATCGCTGCGAAAGCAGTCCAACGCTTCGGTTCGGCTAATTCCCATGCTTCCATTCTACGGTTTTTACGTAAAACAATCTGGAGGCGAGAATGGTGGTTTTTCAGAGGTATTTGTGATTTTGATGTGTTTTGCTGTGGTGAAAACGTGGTGAGGTTGTGGTGATACGTGTGGCTGACGTGGTGTTTTAGCCGCCACGTTTTCGCTGCCAAAAAATACGCCACATTTTGCAGATTTATTTTGAGAGACGATTCCGGAGAGTGCTATCGCTGGAGTAGCCGGACCAGAAGGACGACGACCATCGAAACCAGCGCAATCAAAATAGGAATGCCGGCCTTCAGCCATAGACTGAACGAGGCGACCTGTCTCTCGAGCGCCTCCATTCGGTGTTCGTGCTGCTCCATAGACGCCTGCGCATGCTTTACCACTTCTCCTATCTCGGTGATCTGCGCGCTCTGGTCCTGGAGCTGGCGGTAGAGTCCCAGGTGCGCCTTGGTGACCTGTCCCAGATCGCCGCGAACGCCCTCGGCCATGGCCACCATCGCAGCTTCATTAGCTTTTTCGGCGGCTGCCTTGGAGTTGAAAAACTTGTCCGCCATCGGCACCAGCCGCGAGATGTGAGGCAGCAACTCAACTAACTGCGCGAATACCTTTGGCCACATACACTGCTCCCGATTTTGCTCTTCTTCTTGTTTCTTGCGACGAAATAACTCAACCCGATGCCTAATCCTAGTTCAGGCGCAATATCTGCTGATCTGAAACAGTCTTTCTCTTCGAGTTCACTACGGCGTGAGCGACGAGTGCTTCTGCCGCCACCGCATGACGAGCGCGACGATCGTTACCAGCAGAATGGCCGTTACGATGCCCTGCGACCAAAGACAGTAGATGCACCACTTCTGCAGAACGTATGCCTCGATGTAGCTAAGAAACGCGGCGAAGAGAAAACCGATCTGAGCGAACTCGAAGACCAGCCACCAGCGGCCCATCAGCGCGAGAACCCCGATGGCTGCGTAGCCTGCGATGCCCAGCATCGCCACGGGAATATGTGAACCGGCCTTAGGGTCTTCGTCGAAGGTGCGGGGAGGAAAGACGGCAAACCGGCTGTGGTTGACCGCGCCGCAGTCGAACTTTTCGGTCACGGCGCAGGGGGGCGCAAGGGCAGGGTCCATGTAGTGGACGCGCAACGCCATGATGGAAACGACAATGCCTGCAACTGCCAGCAACGCAATCAGATACTTCATGGTCTGATTTTACTTGGTTGGACGCAACCGGCTGTAATCGTTTGTCTCTATCGTTCGTCTTACAGTTCATGTTTTCGCGCTCCCTAACGGATCATTCATCGCCTGTTGTTGCGGGCGGGGCAGTTGGGGGCGAGTATCATTGAAGTCAGGAAGACAGGCAGGACCTGCGGGATAGGCCGATAGAACGCGCCCCCTGAGGGCTTGCCGCGGAGAAAAACGATGATCGACAACCGCTTGAATATGAACGGGTATCCCACCACGATTGAGGGCGCACGCGAGGAGACAGCCTCGCTGCTGGCCAAGGTGCTGGGCATTACCTCGCTCGGCTTTTTGATTACGGCCTTCGGCGTTGCAACGGCTCCCCCGTGGAGCACCCTTCCGGGAATGATCGCGGTGCTTGTCCTCGTGCTGGCGATTACCTTTACGCGCAAGGCGAGTCCGGCGCTGGCGCTGGGGCTGTTCCTTACGCTGACGTACTTCATGGGTTGGGAGATCGGCCCGCTGATTCACCGCTACGTTCAGACTGTAGGCTCGACGGTTGTCTTCAACGCGGCGGCAACCACCGGCCTGGGCATGGCGGCCATGGGATGCGTCGCGTATCTGTTCAACATCAACTATCGGCGCATCGCCGGAATTGGTTTCGCCGCTCTGCTGCTGCTGATGCTTGCCGGTATCGCCAGCATCTTCTTCCGCTTCATGACGCCGGATACCTACTCCTGGTTGACGCTGGGGGTCTTTACGCTGCTAACGGTTGGTGACTTTGCCCGCATCCGGGCAGGCGGAGATGGCCGGTCGGCGGTGTCCCTTGCGCTCTCGATCTACCTCGATGCGATCAACATTTTTATGGCGGTTCTGCAGTTGATGGGTGGCCGCCGCAGGAATTAGCTGCGGAGGGTTGCGACTGGCGAAGATGCAGAGCGTGGATCGTCTGAAGATCTCCTGAGACGTTGAACCTTTGGGTTCGTGTGTCTGATCCTTCAGCACGAGGGCAGGGCATTGCTCCCAAAGCCCCGATATTCACGCACAGAGTGCTTTCTATCGAGGTACACTGAGCCGATTCAATGAGGGACTCTACCGGAGGATCAGATGAAGGTTCAGGTCAATAGCGACAAGACAATTGACGTAGACGCGAGTTTGACGGGTTTTGTCGAAGGGGAGGTGAGCCGTGTCCTGGACCGGTTTGCCAAGAGGCTTACGCGAGTCGAGGTCCATCTCGCTGATGTGGATAACAAAAAGACTGGTAAAGCGGACAAACGCTGCCTGGTTGAGGTTCGCCCCGCCGGGGACAAGCCGGTGAGCGCGAACGCAGTCGCTATGACGACGGAGTCCGCAGTTGGGGCGGCCCTGGGAAAGATGCAGCGATTGTTGACCACCTTCTTCGGACGGAGGGGAAGGGCTGCGGAGGAGGTCTCCGGGGATGTTCCGCACGCCGAAGAGGCCGCACCAGTTCTGGCGGCCAAAAAAGCGGCGGCTAGAAAGACTGTTGCCAAAACAGGCAAGAAGGTCGCGGCAAAGAAGGCCGCAGCGAAGAAGGCTGCCGCGAAGAAGCCGACCAAGCTCAGTCCTCGAGGTCCAAAGAAAAAGTTGATCTTCCAGGCCCGGCGGAGGTCTCAACCCTCCCGGTAGCGGCGGAGTTCGTGGCGCGCTGCCTGCGGGCTGTGGAGAAGATGTCAAACTTTTATCGTTGAGTTATTCCGTAGATTTATCATGAAGCGGTGAACTCGACCAGCCGCAGACAGTTTCTCACGATGCTTGGCGCCACTAGCCTCTCGGCAGCCGTTGCGCCTTCGCTTCTTGCTGCATCAGCGTCTGCCGGTGGGCAGGTTCGCGAGCCGTTCACTTTTCTGTTCGTTACCGATGCGCATCTTCAGCCTGAACTGAATGGCGTTGTCGGTACGGATATGGCCTTCAAGAAGGCCCGCGGGGTCAAAGCCGACTTTGCCATCAATGGGGGCGATCACGTCTTCGATGCGCTCGCCGTGCCGAAGCAGCGTGCGCTGACCCTGTTCGACCTCTACGACAAGACCGAACAGGATCTGGGCGTGAAGGTTTACCACACCGTCGGCAATCACGACGTTCTCGGTATCTACCCGGCCAGTGGTATCGCGCAGGACGATCCGCTCTACGGCAAAAAGCTCTTTGAGCAGCGCTTCGGCAAGCTGTACTACTCCTTCGACCACAAGGGCCATCACTTCATCGTGCTGGACTCGATCGGCATCACGCCGGATCGCGCCTACGAGGGCCGCATTGACGCGGCACAGTTGCAGTGGCTGACGGCCGATCTTGCTGTGCTCGCGCCGAGCACACCGGTCATCGTCTCGGTTCATATTCCTCTCGTCACAGCGATCGCGGCATACATGCCCGAACTAGCGGTTGCGCCGCCTCACCACGGCCTGAGTGTCGCCAATGCGAGCCAGGTGCTTGATCTCTTCGCGGGACATAATGTGCTGGGCGTTCTGCAGGGGCATACCCATGTCAACGAAGTGGTTCAGTGGAAGGGCGTGCCGTACATCACGAGTGGAGCGGTGTGCGGCAACTGGTGGCATGGCACGCGTCTGGGCACGCCGGAGGGCTTTACGATCGTCACCGTCGCAGACAATAAGCTGACCACGCACTATGAGCCTTCGGGCTTTCAGTCGGTCGCTCCGCAGAACACCTAAAGAACAATTGCTCTGGGAGGTCTGCTCCCCCTATTGTTTGATTTCTTCATTTTATTACCGTGGTACATTGGTACACATGGCGACATCGAAGAACCTGGTCGAGGTTGAGCGGATTCAGACCGGGGTCCGCATGGAGAAGCGGTTGCTAAAGGTGCTGAAAGCCGTGGCCGAGTTGAAGGATATGAGTCTGGGCGATCTGCTGGAGGGCATTGTGCTTCATGCGTTTGAGGGCAAGTCCGCGTTTTCTCCGCAGACTCTGAAAGAGATTGAGAAGTTGAAGAATATCTATGGCCTGACGCTGCGCGCGTTGGATAGCCATCACTTGAAGGAGCGCAGATGAGAGCAGCCACGTTACTTCCTCTCGCACTGGCCACCGGCGTGGTGAGCGCAGGGCAGCCTATCGCGATGGCGCAAACAGCGGCGTTGCCGGCTCATGTCAGCAATAGTTTTAAGTTCATTGTGCCGGCTCCGTTGAGCCGCGCCTCGGCTCTCTTCGGTCCGGAGGGAGAGCGGTGCTGGGCGGGCAAGCACTGGAAGCCCGAGTTTGTTCATCCTCAACCGGCGCAGGACGTCCAGGGAGCCATCTTTACGGTCCAGCATGGTCTGCATAAGAGCGTGTGGGTAAATACGGTCTTTGATCCGATTGTTGGCCGTATGCAGTATGTGTCCTTCATTCCCGACGCGCTGGTCTTTACGGTCGAGGTGCGACTCTCTGTTCTTGCGCCCTCGAGCACGAAGGTGGAGGTGACCTATGTTCGGACTGCTCTCGACGCAGCCGCGAATGAGGACGTGCTGGCCATGGGGAAGCAAGACGCGGAGAGCGGGCCGGAGTGGCAGAGGTCGATCGAGGAGTGCCTCGCCGCAGAGCGACAGGCTAAGCCGTAGCCGGAGGACGCAGTGATCTTCGGGGTTGCTCTTTCTGAGATCGATAAAGCTCGAGCCGAGCGGACGATCCGCAAACTTGCCGGGCACGACATCTCCCGGTGGGCGTTGACTGGTGGACTTGCCACTGAGATTTACATAGTGCGGTGTGGCGGACCGTTCGAGCTTCGTCCGCTGCACGATATCGACTTCATTGTGCCGTCGTTCGATTGCATACCGAAGAGCCTTTCCAAAGACTTCCTTCTGCGTCACGTTCATCCAGGCGATCCTCCGGGGAAGACGCTGCTGCAATGCGTGGACGAAGAGACCGGGGTTCGGGTGGATGTGTTTCGTGCCTACGGATCGGTGATGAACCGTGTTCATCCGATCGATGGGAAGTTCGAAACAGTTCCAATGATCTCGATGGAAGATCTGACGGCACGAGCGGCCACGCTAAGCTGGAATCTTTGCGAAGGCCAGCCCGTGGCTCCCAAGTACGTTCGAGATTTTTTTAGACTGATGGAGCTTTCGACGACGGAGGCTGTCGAATCGGCCTGGCAGGATCATAGACAAGCACATCGTCCGGAGAGTTTCGAGACGGCGGTGGCTGAGATTCGCAGGGCGTTGGAAGCGCATCGAGAGTTACTCGTCAGCCCGGTTTACTCAACGGACACCAAGGCGCTTTGTGAGCGGTGTGTGGGGAGCGAGGCTCTTCCGCTGGCTGAGGCAAATCGAATTCTCGCGATTCTTGGATACTGTTGAGGCGATCCGAGATCTCGGTAACCGCGCCGGGGAATTAGACTTCGACCTCTCGATTTTGCAGGGCATCGAAAAAATCGATTGAATCGCCCCGATTCCGGGGTATGCTGGGTAGCACTTCAGACGAGGTCCACTTCCGAGCTGTCTCGAGCTGACTTGCGTTCTGCACTTAGGCCCCAATTCCATCTTTCAGGAGTGATGCCATGCAGTGTCCCGTCTGCCACAACGAGGTGGCAACCCAAAATGCATTTTGTAACCATTGCGGTGCGCCCCTTGCCGCGGGTAGTGCTGCGAGTTCAACGGTGCCCCCTCCGCCGGACTATACGAATGTTCCGCCGGCTTACTCTACGGTACCGCCTGCTTATGTTGCAGCGCCGCCAGCCGCAACCAACCCAGGGCTGTCGGAGAATGCAGCGGCGGCCATCGCGTATCTCACGATTATTCCGGCGATTATCTTCCTGGTGCTCGAGCCCTTCAACAAGATGCCGCTGGTACGATTTCACTCGTGGCAGTCGATCGGTCTTTGCGTGGCGGCGTTTGTGCTGCAGCTGCTGATCTCCTTTGGGGAGATACTCCTGCACTTCATTCCGGGGATTGTTCTGCTGTTCTCGCTGGTGCATCTGGTGATAGCGCTCGGCCTTTTTCTGATCTGGCTGTTCCTCATCATCAAGGCCAGCAAGGGCGAGTGGTACAAGCTGCCGATCATTGGCGACTTCGCCGAGAAGCAGGCGCGCGGGTAGATCTTCTGGCCTCGGTTTTTTTGACTCTCGGGAGCGGCATGTCCTCTCTTCGGGGGGCGTAGGCTGTAAGACGTTTTTCCATCACGGCGATGGCCGCGGCGCTCTCGTCAACGAGCAGGAAGCTGCGATCGTGTCTGGCTGCGGCGGCTCCGGTCGTTCCGCTGCCGGCAAAGAAGTCGAGCACTGTGTCGCCTGGGTTGGAGTGGACGCGCACGATCCGCTCGAGGATGCCGAGTGGTTTTTGCGTGGCGTAGCCGGTCTTCTCCTTGCCAGTGGGCGAGACGATGGTGTGCCACCAGACATCGGTGGGGGTCTTGCCGCGGGCTGCTTTGGTGGCGCCGACCAGCCCGGGCGCCATGTAGGGGATGCGGTCGCTCTCATTGAGGTTGAAGGTGTAGCGCTTCGGATCCCTGGTGTACCAGAGGATGTTGTCGTGTTTGGCGGGCCAGCGTTTGGTGGCGCGTGCGCCGTAGTCATAGGCCCAGATGATCTCGTTCTGGAAGCACTCGCGTCCGAAGATCTCGTCGAGCATGACCTTGCAATAGTGAACCTCGCGATAGTCGATGTGGAAGAAGAGGGAGCCGGTGGGCGAGAGGATGCGGTGTGCTTCGACCAGGCGTGGGCGCAGGAAGCCGAGGAAGTCGTCGAAGCGGTCGCCGTAGCCTGTGCCTCCGTTTTGCTGCTCCAGCACTTCGGTGCGGTAGCGTCGGCCGCCGAATCCGACGCGGTCGCCTGCCTCGTCGCGAATGGTCTTCATCTGGGTGCGGCTCTGGCGTTTGCCGGTGTTGAAGGGGGGATCAACGTAGATCAGCTCTACGGAGGCGGCTGCCAACGACTGCAAAACGGTGAGGTTATCTCCCTGCACGATCCGGTTCATGCCAACGGTCTCCGCTCCTAACACTAACGTACCCTTGGTCTCTTCGGCTGCGACGTGTATTGTTCTCCTCGGATGGTTCTGCTGCACACGGCCCCCCGCACGAATATGTCTGCGACTCACCTCATCTACGCCATGCTCAGTCACCGCGGCCGCGTCCGTAAGGGCAATGAAGATACCTGCGCTGCGGCGCCTGAGATCGGGGCGTTCGTCGTCTGCGATGGCATGGGCGGAGCGGCCGCCGGCGAAGTTGCGAGCAATCTGGCTGCCGATACGTTTCTCGCGAATCTTTCTTCGCCGCCAGGTGGGCCCGAAACGTCGTTGACGCCGGAGACGCGTATGAATGCCGCGATTCAGGCAGCCAATCATGCGGTCTATCAGCAGTCCCGCCAGCAGCGGCAGTACAACGGTATGGGCACGACGCTGGTTGCCCTGCTGCACGCGCCAGTGGTCAAAAGCGAGAGCAAGGGGGAGAATGGCAAGGCAGCCACTCGCCGTTCGCCGGCCAGTCATCTGAACTCCCGCGTCACCGATCCTCCGACGCTCTGGCTGGGCCACGTTGGCGACAGCCGCTGCTACCGCCAGCGCCGCGGCAAGCTGGAGCAGCTCACTATCGATCATTCGCTGATCGAGGAGCAGCTTCGCGCCGGGCAGATCACGCTCGATCAGGCGGCACACTCGCCCATGCGCAACCTCATCACACGCGCCATCGGTTCGCAGGCCACGGTACAGCCAGAGATTCAAAGCCATCGTCCCCAGGCGAACGATGTGTACCTGCTTGCGTCTGACGGTCTGACCCACGAGGTGACTGACGAAGAGATCGCGGAGATTCTGACTGCGATCCCCAGGCCGCAGACCGTGGCCGCGCTCACCAAGGCATGCGAAGATCTGATCACGACGGCCAATCGCAACGGCGGCAACGATAACATCACTGTGCTACTGGTCGCCGTCGCTCCCTAGCAGCCGGTGGTGGGTCAGTTTGTAATGAATGACTGAGGTTGCCGAAAAGTGACTTTACGTACGTATAGAGGCGTTAGTCGCTCTCGTGGGCGGGGATCATCTAGACTAACGATCTCGGATAGAGTGTTGTCCAGGAGAGATGCCTTGGGAATGTGGTTGGACGGTAGTGGAGAGAGGCTCAATCAGGCAGAGTTCGAGGTCGAAGTCACCAGTCAATCTGTCAACGTCCGCCTGAACGCATCAATAAAGTCTCCACGAGGAAGATTCTATTGGGCTGCCTTCTTCGTGGCGCTCTGGATAGCAGCGCTTTGCCTGCTCGTGTTTTCCAACGGCAAGCACGGGAATCCGGGTATGTGGCATGACTTCGCAACGTATCCGATCAATTCTTCAGGCTTCATCGTCCCGCTGCTCATACTACTCGGCTGTTCGGCTTTGATGGTGCTTATCAGCTGGCGTTACATCGTGATGGCATATCCTTCGGACGAGATCTTTTACTGTGATCAGTCGACGCTGACAATCTCGAAAGTGCCTTGGCTGGACATTCACAACAAAGACTGGCGGATTCGCTCCTACCCTCTTAACCAGATCACAGGGATCAAATATAAGTCAGTAGCAACAGCAAAAGGAGGCGCTGTCTACGGCCTTCGCTTTAAAGCAGGAGGACGATCAGAGCGCGTTCTCCCCGGTCTAGGAACCCACGATGCCGGCAAAATTCTGAAAGCTGTCAAAGCGTTTGGAATGGATGTGAGCGAATGACACACGCTTTCATGGAGACGAAGTGAAGATTAGGTACGCTGCTTGTGTGGAAGCCCTGCCGCTGTTCCCGCAAACGGGGTTATAGGTAACTAGGTTGCCCCGGATTTCAGATTGACCCAATGCTAGCTGCCCCTGATTCCGTACCTCCCACGCAAGCTGCTACACTGCGAAGTCGTTTGAAACTCCACTATGTCTGATCTGAAAGCTATTAAGACCATTGCAATCCTCGGCGCCGGAACCATGGGCAACGGCATCGCGCACGTCTGTGCCCGCTCCGGCTTCGACGTTATCCTCTACGATCTACAGCAGCCGTTTCTGGATCGCGGGCTCGCTGCCATCGAGAAAAATCTTGCCCGCGAAGTGGCGAAGAACAAGCTCACGCAGCAGCAGGCCGACGAGGCCAGAGCGCGTATCACTCCCACGCTCGACCGTGAGGCGCTTGGCAGTTGCAGCTTTGCCATCGAGGCCGCGACGGAGAAGTTTGCGATCAAGTCGGAGATCTTTCGTGATCTCGACCGCATCCTTCCTGCTGAAGCCATCCTCGCGACGAATACGAGCTCCATCTCGATTACGAAGCTTGCCGCGGTGACGAAGCGTCCTGAGCAGGTGATCGGGATGCACTTCTTCAACCCCGTACCGGTGATGAAGCTGGTGGAGGTCATTCGCGGCCTTGCGACCTCGCAGGCTACCTTTGACGCGGTGCATGCACTCTCGCTGCAACTCGACAAGAAGCCGGTCGAGGTCAATGACGCCGCGGGATTCATCTCAAACCGCGTGCTGATGCCTCTGATCAACGAGGCGATCTACTCGGTGATGGAGGGCGTGGCGACTGCCGAGGCCGTCGATCAGGTCTTCGTGCTCGGCATGGCACATCCGATGGGTCCGCTCACTCTCGCCGACTTTATCGGGCTCGACGTCTGCGCCGATATCATGCGGGTCCTCGCCGACGGGCTTGGCAGCCCGAAGTACAACCCCTGTCCGCTGCTGGTTCGCATGGTCGACGCCGGCTGGCTGGGACGGAAATCAGGACGCGGCTTCTACACCTATCCCACCTCATGAGCAAGATCGGCTCTTGCGGTTCTACACTAATGAGATCAGCCGAAGCCTGAAGCTAGACGCAGCATCCAAAGGAACAGGAGAGACAATGCCCCAGGAGTTTTATTACGAAGACTTTTACGTAGGCCAGAAGTTCAATTCGCTTGGCCAGGCCAAGGTGACTGCCGAAGAGATCAAAGAGTTCGGCAGCAAGTATGACCCGCAGCCGTTTCACCTCGACGAGGCTGCCGGGGAAAACTCCTTCTTCAAGGGTCTCGCGGCCTCGGGCTGGCTTACCGCTGCGATCGTGATGCGCCTTCGCGTGCAGTCGATCACGGTTGCGGGCGGGATGATCGGCGCAGGCGTGGAAGAGATGCGCTGGACCGAGCCGGTTCGCCCGGGCGATTCGCTTCGTACCGAGATCGAGGTTGTCGGCGTTCGGCACTCCAACTCCCGCAAGGAGTTCGGTGTGGTTCGCACCCGCACGCTTGCCTTCAATCAACGCAACGAGGTGGTGATGCGCTCCACAGTCAACTTCCTGGCCCCCGTCCGGCCCACCGTCTAGTAAAAGAACGAGCTTTCAATGACCAGCGAGGATCTGGCTCTTCTCAAATCGAGTATCGACCTCGTCGTCACGCTTGAGACGGTCGAAGGCGAGCGGTTTCCGGCTCAAATTCTCTTCGTCTTCGATGCCGAAGAGACCCCCGATGTCTTTTACCTGAAGGTTGAGCCCGGTCCCAACGGCAACTTCGTCCCGATAGGGACTGGCGGTCATTCGACCCTGCTGGCGGATATCGCCGCGGTTCATCGTCTGGAGTCCTGAAAAGCTGTCCTGCCGGACGGGCCCACTACGCGTGGGGCGGTCACTTCGTGACGTGTGTACCGCTGCGCCTGATCCTCCCGTTGGTCGGAGGAGAAGTTGATTCCGACCAACGGGAGGAGCGAGCGAAGCTTTAAAAAGGCGTGCGAACGCCCGCCCTCCGCGCAGGAGGCCCGTCCGGCAGGACAGCATCTGGGGGGAACCAATCTGGTTACCCTGGCGACATACTCACAACCAATCGGCGTATCCTAACGTGATGATGCGTATGACAGTGCTCGCCTCCGGATCCAAAGGCAACAGCACAGTCATCGCCAGCTCTCGGACGCGCGTTCTGGTCGACGCCGGCCTCTCCTGCCGCGAACTTTTGCGGCGCATGGCCGTCGCGGGGGAAGATCCCGCCAAGCTCGACGCCATCCTCGTTACGCATGAGCATCAGGACCACATTGCAGGCCTTGCGGTTCTTGCACGACGCCTGAAGATCCCTGTCTTCTTTACCGAGCCGACGCACCGTGCCTGGGTTCGCATGCTGACCCCACGCACCACGATGACCTACGCCAAATGGCTCGATCATGTGCAGCGCGAGAAGGAATCCCGCGCCGCTGCCATAGCCGCGAGTACTTCGACTGCGGGCCTGGTCGCCCAGCTTGCCGCGCAGTCCGAGGCGATCGCCAGCGTCTCCTCCAAGACTGCTGCCCTCAACCGCTCCGACGACCCTAACGCCACCCTCGAGCTGCCCGTCGACCCCGATGAGGAGGAGGAGCTTTGCAGCCCGGAGCCGGCGGCACAAAAGGCAGACCCCACCCATCTTCCTGCGGTGGAGTACTTCCACGCCGGCACGCAGTTCTCCATCGGCGACATCGACATCACCCCCTTTACTATTCCGCACGATGCGGCCGATCCCTGCGGCTTTGTCTTCGAGGCCGAGGGCATCCGAATGGCGCTGGCGACCGACCTTGGCTATATGCCTCCTAACGTCAAGGCTGCTCTTAAACGCATTGATGTGCTTCTGCTGGAGTCCAACCACGATCTCGAGATGCTGCGCGACGGCCCATACCCCTGGTCGGTCAAGCAGCGTGTTTTGTCACGGGTTGGCCACCTCTCCAACCATGCGACGGCTGAGTTTCTCGAAAAAGACTACGACGGCGGGGCAGCCTGGATCGTTCTTGGGCACCTGTCGGAGTCCAATAACGCTCCTGAGCTGGCGCGTCTTTCTGCTGAACAGGCGCTAGGTAACCAGCCAATGCTGCTCGGTAACCGGATCGTTCTGGCCGGACAGTCCGTTCCGCTCGATCCCATCACTCTTTAATGCTTCTTTTTCAGTCGTTTAGGGAGGGTATTCTGACGGTTACGATTCGATGAATCCTTTCTTTTCTTCGAGCTATCAAACAGGGTAGAATGGTGACTATAAACCGATGAAAAAGACAGCGTTAGCATTTCCAGTCAACCGCAGAGCCCATAGCCTCGGTTGCATCGATCAGGTGGTGGGAGACATTCTCTCCGGTTGGCGCTACGACATCTCGGGACTCTCTCCGGCCATGCGCACGGACTATGAGCAGCATCTCTCCGACTGCAGTCACTGCCTCCGCCGCCAGCGCATCGCGCGCACCATCGATGTACTTTTGATCAGCGTCAGCTCCCTTTCGATCGTTGCGTTTCTGCTGGCTGCCGTGGTCATTCACCGGGTTGAGGTTGTCACCCATATCAACACCGTTCGGGTTCATCTGAACCAGGCTCATGCGGTTGCCGTGTCACTTGAGGCAGTCGCGATCGTCGGCCTTGTCTTCTCGACTCTGCTCTGGGTGCTGGTTGCCATTGCGACTCCGCTGCCGGGCTTTATCGGCGGCATCGTTCAGCAGCGAATCCCAGCGGACCTCCGCGACCGCTTTACCAAGAACGCCGCCTGAGCAGAGTCACGGGTCTTTATCTGCGGCACTGCCGGTCACCTGCTGCCTCTGATTTTGGCGAACCACTCCCCACTCCCGTACGGCATTTGATAGCGTAGTACAACATCATGTCCTTCCCCACCCCTGAAGGCGAAGTCCTGCCGCCGCACACCGACGCTGCCCCCGCTCAGCCAATCCCCGACTATGAGCGCGAGGCCTCACGGCCCAACTCCCGCGCGCGCGGCTGGAATATCCTTGTCACCCCCGGCACCTACATTCTGCTCGGCATCAACATCGCCGTCTTCTGCTACATGATCCTCCGCGGCGTCTCGCCGAGTAACCCAACGCCCGGCCAGCTGCTTTACTTCGGAGCTACGAACACGGAGTTCATTCTGCATGGCCAGTGGTATCGCTTGCTGACGGCCACCTTCGTTCATGTGGGCCTGTTGCATATCGCGACCAACATGTGGTGCCTGTGGAACCTCGGCCTGCTGGGCGAGCCGCTGCTTGGCCCTTTCGGGCTAATTGCGGTCTATGTCCTTACTGGTGTCGCCGGGAACCTACTCGGTCTCTGCTCCAATGTCATCTTTCACGACTACGGCTCGGTGGGCGCCGGGGCGTCAGGTGCGGTCTTCGGCATTGCGGGCATTCTGATCGTCCTGTTGTCGAACAAGAAGCTTCCCATCCCGGCGTTCGAGCTCAAACGCCTCCGCCGGTCCGTCATCCAATTTGCGGTGTTGAACCTGATCATCGGCATCGGCGCGAACTTTACCAGCATCGTCCGCATCGACAACCACGCCCACATTGGCGGCTTTCTGAGCGGGTTGGCGCTGGGGGTTCCGCTGGTGCCGCGCATGACCTCAGGCCGCACCCGCTACCTCGCGCGCCAGAAGCTCACCTTTGCCGCTGCCGCGTTTCTGCTCTTCCTCTTTGCGTACTTCATCACCAAGCTGCGGTAAGCGAGTTAGCCAGTCAGCGAGTCAGCGGGGAGTTGTACTGATTCACTGCTGGCTGGCTAACTCGCTTACTTGCTATAAGCCTTTGCGGCTGCACGCCAAACAAGAGACGCTATCGCAACCTGGACTCGGCCCAAAATGCCTCGAGCACGCGGGCACACTCTTCAAGGAGAGCCTGCGCGTCGGCATCGAAGGCATTCAGATGCTCGCTCTCTACATCCAGCGTCCCGATGACGAGATCGCCATGTCCATGGGCCAGAACCGGAACGATAATCTCCGCCCGCGTGCTGTCGAACGTCGTCATGTAGCCCGAGTCATCGGCCACATTGCCGGCGTTGACCGTTCTGACTCCGGCAATCGCTCTCGCGGTTAGGCCCTGTGTAATCGGAAAAGCGGGTTGAGACGGCGCGGAGTACCCACTCCACGCAATATTCACGACCAGTCCGCGCTCAAAGTCCACATCATAGATTCCCACCCAACGCCAGGATCCTTCCTTGCGAATGGCATCCGCGATCCGTTTCGCTCTGGTGGAGCGATCGGATTTTTCAGCAGTGATATTCCTGAGCTTATTCAGAAGTTCGCTATTCGGCACCAGTTGATTCCCTCGGTCTGAGTAGAGTAAGGCGAACCTCGTCTTTCGATGAGCGTCAGACTTAGCTAAGCGTCGTCTGGGCGAACTTCCGCACCATGGCCAGCAGCAGCCTACGGTCGCTCTCTGACAAGTGCGCCGAGTAACGCTGCACCTGGGTCAAAAAACGGATCTCTTCCTCGCCCAGGTTCAGCCCCGACATCTCTTTGGCCATCGTCTCTTCGGCGAAGAACTCCGAGAGCTGGAGATCCAGTGCTCGCGCAATCTTCTGGAGTGTCTCGAGCGACGGCACGGTGTGCCCATTCTCTACACGCGAAAGGTAACAGCGCAGCAGCCCGGTCCGCTTCTCGATGTCGCCCTGCGACATGCCTTTTTGCAGCCGATATCCGCGAATCGTAGAACCGATATTCATCGAGATGGAAAGAGCCTCAATCGACTCGTTCGCCAGATCAACAGGTATTGTTTGCATGTCAGCCATTAGCCACAAAGTAAACAGCCGCAACGAGTTGGTCAATGGCTAACTTTGGGGATCAGGGCAACTCCGAACCATCCCAGGTTCATGACAGGCAGTTACCGGCCAAACCCTGAAGCCTTACTTGAACCCTCGCCCAGGCAGGGAACCGCCCCCGGCATTATCGAATCGGTTACTAACCTAGTCTCGTCGCGGACGGCCCTTGCGAAGGCCAATTACACCCCGACCCATCGGTACACGCTGCACAGATCCTCCGGCGAGGCTACGTGGTCCGCCGCCGCGTCCTCTTCTGACAGCTCCACGGTCCCGGTCCATAGAAGCCTGAAGCCGGCATGAGCCTCCAGCAGCTCGCCTGCCTCGGGGTTGAAGTAGATGACGTCCAGCAGACCCGGCCTGCCCGCAAATTCAGCCTCCAGCCGCTCGATCAGACGCTTTACCACCGGAGCCGCGAACGGATTGAAGAGGTAGAGCAGGCACGGCCCGTCCGGAAACGAGAACTCTATCGCGTCCTGGTGGAGAATCCGCACCGGACACACCGCTCGCCCCGCACCGATCGCACCAGTCCAGGCGGCCAGGTTCGACTCCGCGGTCTTGGCCAGCGAGGCGTTCAACTCCACCCCGATCACCTGCCGAAACGAAAACTCCGAGGCCATCATCACCGCGCGACCCTTCCCGCAGCCCAGATCGACGAAGCTGTACTGAGAGATCGCGGCGTGCTCAGAGTCGGAGATCCAATCCTCGACCACGCGCCGAAACCGCGAGGGAGCCATGCCGTAGTAGGCAGTATTGAAGACGTCGTTCTTATGCCCCGTGCGCAGGTCGCCACCGCCGATCAGGCCGCTGGTGTCGACGCCGTAGCGTTGATCGAAGGGATGCAGCACCGGCTTTTCCAGACCCGCGGCGCCCTCCTGATGCTGCAGGCGGCCCAGTGCGGTACGCATCGTTCCCGCCAGCCCGCGCTGCGCCAGCGACCATCGCAGCTTCGACCATGCGGTGTTGAGTCTCGTCATTGAATTTTGTGTCTGCGTCAGGATCTACGAAACGATGAGCCGGCCGCTTCATCTCTCGATAGAAGTTTAGTGCAGCTCCCAATGCAGCGCAGGATCGACCAGCGTCTGCAGCAGAAAGTTATTTTTTGGCGGCGACCAGTGGGCCACCCGGCGCAGCAGTGAGACAAACAGCGACCGCTTCGCCACCACAATATCGACCGCCTTCTCGGAGACGAACGCGTGCCGCATCGAGTGCGGAGTTCCTCCTTCGAAGTACAGCCTGCCGGTTCCGATTTTAATCTCGTGCTCGATCAGGTACGCGCGGATCACCGTTCCAACCGAGTATCGTTCGAGCCCTCCGCGATTCATCTGCCAGTCAATCTCCGACACGCCATGATGTCTCCTGCCGCCCAGCAGGCTGATCCACTGGCCGTCCGGCCGCTTCACACCAACGCAGAACAACCCGTCCAGCGCCTTCATGGAGCTGTATCGCCGCTCGAGCACGTCCTCGGAGATGGGATGGGTCGACGCCTCGTTCAATTCGATCAGCTGAGCCTTGTTCAGCATGCTCTTCACGTCGCCTTCGAAGATGCATCCCAGCTCAGCCTCGGCCTTGCGGCGGTAGTACCGCAGATTTCGCCGGGTGTGCTTGCCCATGGCGGCCAGCGTCTCATCCACCGTCTTCTCCAGCACAATGGTCGCCCCCACCTCGCGGGTCTGCGTCGTCCACAGGCGCTTCTCATCCCCGGGAACCGAGCCGTCGAAACACGCCGACCACGTCTCATCGCCCTCGCCCGAGTAGCTGAGCATCACCACCTGCGCGCCATTGGTCATTAGGTAGCGGCCTACGTTGGCGGAGATTCTGGTCCGCTCGGCAGGCGGCGCAATCACGGCCCTGCTGCCGTTGAAGTCGCTTGTGGTGAAGACCCGCGACGGCATCCCCAGCACCTTGTACTCATAGACCAGCACGGCGCCCTTCAGGTCTTCGGCCCGCAGCTCAGTAACGGTTAAGTCCCGACGCTTTCCTGCCAGCACTAGGTAGGGAATCTTCTTCAGATTGTCGGTTCCGGTCAGGAAGTACTCCAGGTAATCCATCGCTCCGGTCTGTTCGCAGAGCGCGCTCAAACGGATTAGGACTGGCTGCATGCGCAGAATCGCCTCTCGCCCACGCAGAACGAGAAGGTGCGCAGCATCCAGATCACTCCCCAATAGGTCTTTTGCTTCATCTCTGGTCGACAGCATAAGTTACTTCGTGAACCGAGGATCTTGGTACTCGAACGTCAGGTATTTACTTGCGGTACGACAGATAGGATCTGGTCTCTGGTGATAAGGCAGTCCAGTCTGTGGAACAGGCTTTTGCCAGTTCCAAGTAGTTGCTGATTGAAACAAATCAAAGACATTTTTCGGGAGACGAATCACGCGATAGCTGAAAGGCTTACGCCGAATCAATCAGATTGGATCTCTGATTCAACAATTGTGGCAATCACTCTGGACCCGGACCTGCTTCAAAGGCTCCCTGCAACCTCTTTGAGAGAGGCAACCCAAACAGCTCTGGACGGGGTGCAAAAGATCAACCTCAAAACTCAAAAAAGAAAATCGAACCATAAATCACGTACTGGAAAGACTTTACAGCAAGTACTCGGCGAAACTATGAATAAATTTTGTCGCTGCCAAGGGTACCCATAGACGGGTTACCCCATGTACATTCCGCCGTTTACGTCCAGCGTGTGCCCGGTAATATAGCTGGCCTCCTCCGACGCAAGGAACGCAACCGCATGAGCCACCTCAACGTCGGTTCCAACTCGTCCCAGCGGAATGAACTGCGCATTCATCGCCTTCTGCTCGGCGGTAAGGACCTCGGTCATCGCCGTCTCGATAAATCCTGGCGCCACCGCATTCACCGTAATGGTCCGGCTCGCCAACTCGCGTGCCAGCGACTTGGTCAACCCGATCAGCCCCGCCTTCGAGGCAGCATAGTTCGCCTGCCCCGCCTGTCCCGTCTCCCCCACCACCGAGGTCACGTTGACGATTCGCCCCCACCGGCCCTTCACCATCTGCGACATCACCGCCTGCGTCATCAGGAACGCGCCCGTCAGGTTGGTCGTCAGCACATCGTCCCAATCCTTCCGCTTCATGCGCAGCGATAAGATGTCCCGCGTGATGCCGGCGTTATTCACCAGAATATGCACGGCGCCAAAGTGCGCAATCACCGCCTTCGCGCACTCCTTGATCGACTCCTCGTTTGAAACATCGAGCGCAAACGCGTGCGCCTTTCCACCGGCAGCCGCAATCTCCGCGGCAACGTCGCCCAGCTTCTCGAGATTCCTCGCCGCTAGCGCCACCGTCGCTCCCGCCCGCGCCAACTCCAGCGCACATGCGCGCCCAATCCCCTGCGAAGCTCCCGTCACCAACGCAACACGTCCTGCCGAAATACTCATGACTCTCCTTGCAGCAAACTCACTCATTATACGAATCGGCCTGGGCCTTCTCCGAGCGGTCTTCCCGCAGCGACCAGATGTAAACATGCAGCTCCCGGGCGAAGTGCAGAACCGGCGCACGATCGGACAGCGCGATGCCATGGGCCGCAGGCAGTTCGTTCACACGAATCTCCGCCTCGGCCCGCTTCAGCGGCCACGGAAGATGATGGATGTGCCCCACCAGCACCCTCCCTCCATGCGGAGTAAACAGGCAGTAGCGCTCCGTCAAAAAATGCTCCAATGTGCCGTCGACACTCGGCCCTGCGACCTTACCTAGTCCGCGATAGCTTGCTTCAAACCGTACGCTCTGCTTCGACATCAGCCTTTTGCTTCTGTAATCGATCGTTCCATTCGCCGAAACCTCTCGCTGCATGTTGGCCAAAAAGTACGGCAGATGAAAGAGTGTCCGCGCCCCCATCACAGCCAGCGCACTCGCGGCATCGAGCGAGAAAAAATATACGCCACGCAGGCCAGTGACCCGCGAACGCGCATAGGTCCGCAGATTCAACTCGCAAAACTTCCCAGCACTCGGAACAGCGACGCATCTCTCGCCCACCGCCCGCGTCCGTACCTGATCCATCCAGAAAGGCACTACACCCACCCACGCCCATCCGTCGAAGCTGTCAACCTCCAGCCCTGCTGGCAGCAGCCGCGCCATCGCGTCCACCGCAATCGGCCAGTGCGCGAACAGCAGGTCGTTCCACCGCTGCGCCATGCGCCATCTCCCTGCAGGCAGTTCATAGGGACGGTGATCCAGCGCCTTCAAAACATCCATTTCCCAAGCATAGTCGTCCCCGAAACACCCGTCGGAAGCCCAGCTTCACGGGATCAAGTATCCTGAGTCTCACCATGCCAGCGACCCACAACCCAGAGAACAAAATCGATAGCCACGCGACCTCCTCCCCCGCGAATGCCCCGGCCGCGCACCCCCCCGCGAGCGAGACCGACGTCTACGCCATCCACGGCGCCGATCCCGAGGTCCTCGCCTACGCCATGGCCAAGTACTCCCGCTCCGCCCTCACCATGAAGGAGTCCCTCGCCGAGATCAGCTCCCAGCGCGCCGAGCAGTTCCTCAATACCTTCTACTTCGCCTACGGCCATCGTTCCATCGCCGACCTCGCCCACATCCCCTTCGCCATCGAGCGTCTCTCTCTGCTCGCTGCGATCGAACTCGTAGACGAGACACGCTGGGACGGCCAGGAGCGCTCCACCCGCTACCAGAACTTCCGCCTCTCCGGCTGGTTCACTCCTGCCCTCGGCGACGAAACCTCAACCTTCACCGCCGCCGTCGAGCGCCTCTTCACCACCTACGACAAGGTCAGCGCCGGCATGCTCACCACGCTCAAGGCCGCCATCCCGCAGCCTGAATCGATGAAGCCCGACGCCTATGAGCGTACCCTCAAGGCCCGCGCCTTTGACGTCGCCCGCTATTTCCTCCCCCTTGCGACCAACACCTCGCTCGGCCAGATCGTCAACGCCCGCACCCTCGAAACTCAGGTCTCCCGCCTGCTCACCAGCGACTTCGCCGAGATCCGCCAGCTAGGCGAAAAGCTTCGCACCGCAGCCTCCGAGCCCGCATGGAACGTCCAGCATGCTGCCGGCGAGGTCCTCTGCGAAGAGATCGCCTCCCTTGACGCTGACTGCGGCGAGCGCGCCCACGAAGCTTTCCTGCGCCCCGTCAAAGCTGCGCCCACGCTGGTCAAATACGCCACCCCCAACGACTACCAGCGCGAGACCCGCAGCGAACTCGCCCACGCCGCGAAGCTCCTCATGGGCAGCCAGCCCATCGCTTCCGCGCCTGTCGTCGATCTACTCGACGGCGACGAGCCCCTTGAAGTCGAACTCGCCACTTCGCTCCTCTACCCGCACAGCCACTACCCCTACCGCCAGCTCCGTAATCAGGTCGCCGCCCTCAGCGCTAACCAGCGCGGCGAGATCATTTCCCTTGGCGCCAAACACCGCGGCCGCCACGACGAACTCCTTCGCAGCTTCTCCTCCGGACACAGCCTCCGCTTCGACATCCTCATGGACATCGGCGGCTTCCGCGACATGCATCGCCATCGCCGCTGCGTCCAGCTCCTGCAGCCCTACACCGACCTCCACGGCTACGACGAGCCCATCTGCCCCGGCCAGCCCACTCTCGCCGAAGCCGGCCTCGAAACCCTTTACAGCGAGACCCTCGCCGCCACCTACGCGACCTACCGCAGCCTGCGCGACAGCAGCGTCCCCGAGGCCGCGCAATCCGCCCAGTACATACTCCCGCTGGCCACCCGCTGCCGCTCGCTCTTCAAGATGGACTTCGCCGAGGCCCTCTACATCTCCGAACTCCGCAGCGGCATCGCCGGCCACTTCAGCTATCGCCGCGTCGCCTGGGAGATGTACAAAGCGGTCGCCAAAAAGCACCCTTCGCTGGCCCAGTACTTCCGCATCGAAGACGTCAACGAGCCCGTGGATCTGTTGCGGCGATAAGACTACCTCGCGGCCTGAGCTAGTTGCTGCCCGACGGGGAAATAGCGATGTCCCGGTAGTAGGTCGGCTTCCACCGCAGCAAGTTCGCGGTCGACTTGCACGGCGTCATCCACGCAAACGCCGTCAGGTACAAGCGGTTCTTCGACCGCGCGCGAATCTTCGGCATAAGGTAGCGGTCGATCGCATCCTCGCCGACATTCCAGCCGAAGCCGTACACCGGAGTGATCACGAAGTCCTGAAATCCAGTCTCGTTGGTCGTGCGCCCCAGATGCGCGACATAATACGTGTTCCGCCCGCTGTTGCCGATCGAAGCCTCGCTCACCGGCCCCACCTTCCACTGCGCGCTGTACACCGCCGACCACGCCATCGCCTTCAGCCGGCTGCGCCAGTAGTTGCCATTGTTCTCAAACACCAGCCCCCGCGCCTTCGGATCGTTCTGCTCAAAGATGCTGCTGGTAATCGCTCCCATCATCGGATGCCCGATGTCATGCACGATGAACGTCGTATCGTCCGACCACTGGTACCAGCGGTAGTGTTCGACGCAAAACACATACGTCGACCAGTAAGGATTCGACGTCAGATCGTTCCGCGTCTCCGAGTCCAGCAGAATGTTTCCCGAGTGCTGCGCCGTAAGAAACTCGAACGACTGCCACAGCATCGGCAGCCAGTGCACTCTGCACGGCTTGCCTTTGATCCTGCCGCTCTCGCAGCCCTCGGTCAGCTCCTCCCTGGCCATCTCCCGCTCCGAGGCAGGAGCCTTAATCGTTCCGCCGCCCGTTCCGCCGCCCGCCCCCCTGAACCTTAGTGTGCTTGCGGAAGAAGCAACCATCAGGCCATCGGCGACGTCATCGCCAGAACTAGAGCCGGTCACACCTGGCATAAAAGCTGCGCTTGGTACCGGAGCATTTGGAAGAGAATCAAACGGCACCCCAATCCCAACCGGGCCCTCTGCCTTCGGTCCAGCAGCGCCGGCAGGGCAAACGTGCGTGGCGGTTGCCAGAAGAAAAAATCCCATCGCTCTAAGCAGGGAACTAAGCAGGGAACCTCTAAGCAGAAAACCGGGGAGGCTGCTACGGAAAGTTTGGGTCAACTGACGCTCCGAGGGTTTAAGCAACCAACGTTCAGCGCCAGGTGACCTGAGCCAGGCGGCGCGCAGCCGAGCGTACTCGAACCAGATCACCAAAAGCAACGAAAAGCTGAGCAACGAACAGCTGCTGGAAGCTGGGTCTAGGCAGAGAGCGGATACCGTGTAGAAACGCAGTGCTTGCCAGCCTCCACGCGCAGAGCTATAGTTTGGGGCGCGACTGAGGGGGTGGCTGAATCCGCGCCAGCGTTTTAAACCTTGTGCTCTGCCTCGCCTTCCTCCTCTCTGCCTCCGCGGTGGGCCTTGCCCAGCAGCCTGTCAAAGACTGGCACGATCTCGAGACCCTCAAGCCCGGTGCCTCGATCCGAATCACGCTCGCCAGGCAAAGAACTCTCTGTGCCTTCGATTCGGTCAGTGAAGAAGCAATCGTCTGCCACAAGCGACAAGCCGGAGTTGATCGCTCGCTCTCCTTCCTCAGAGCGGACATCCATCAGATCCGAGCCCGCAACGCAACCGGATCGATCATCGCAGGGGCCGCCTTGGGCGCAGGCGTCGGTGCCGGAATCGGTGCCCTTGTCGACTCGCGCATCAACAATCCCGGCGCCACCAATAACGCAAAGTTCACTGGCGGACTCGCTCGTGCAGGCGGCCTCCTTGGCGCTCTCTTCGGCATCGCCACCGAGTTCGTCCCAGGCAAACTGCTCTACAAAGCGGAGAGCCAGCACCCCTGAACACGGCACGCACACGCAGAACTCTCTCACCCTCGCCTCATTCACTTCTGTTTCGTGAAACTGAATCCCCTCCTGTCGAACAGTCATACGGGTCATTGACACAATCTTGCCGTCGCAGCTAAGGTTCGGGTACGGAGAATTTATATGAAGACGAAATGGCTAATTGCTGCAATAACGTCAGTTACCTTGACCATGCCAGCGTTCGGGCAGGTTGGCATCTATATCGGCAGAACACCGCCCCCGCTGCGTTATGAAGCACGTCCACCAATGCCCGGAGATGGGTATGCCTGGGTCGATGGCTACTGGGGAGCCAACGACGGCCGCTACGTCTGGGTTCCCGGCCGCTGGGATCGTCCGCCTTATGCCGGCGCCTACTGGAGCCATCCACACTACGACCACTACCAGGAAGGCTGGCGTATGCACGAAGGCCACTGGGACCATGAAGACCATGGCGACCACTACGATCATGATCATCATGACCATGACGACCACCACTAGCACTCAGTAAAGAGGTCCTGCCGGACGGGCCCACTGCGCGTGGAGCGGTCACTTCGTGACTTGTATACCGGCTTCGCCCAGGCCTTCCGTTGGTCGGCACAAGATGTTTCTTCGCGACCAACGGGAGCGCCAACCGAAGGGGTATACCAGTCACGAAGTGACCGCTGCCGAATCGGGGTCCCCACAAACAGGTCTTCGTTTGTGGGGTGACCAAGCAGGGCGCCCGTCCGGCAGAACATGATCTTCTAGAATCACCTGCAAGTTGTATTCGCCTTTTATTTGCTTTTCCCGTTTTGAATGCTAGAATCCCAAATTGAAACATCAACCTCCCTCTTACCCACACCTCAGGAGAGAAATCACGTGGCAGATGACCGCAGCAAGGCAATAGAACTGGCCCTCTCCGGGCTGGAAAAGCAGTTTGGCAAAGGTTCCATCATGCGGCTCGGCTCGAAAGACGTCGTGCCCATCTCGGTCATCTCTACCGGCTCCATCTCCTTCGACGCAGCGCTCGGCGTAGGCGGCGTCCCCCGCGGCCGCGTCATCGAGATCTTCGGCCCTGAGTCCTCGGGCAAGACCACCATCACCCTCCAGATCATCGCCGAGGCGCAAAAGGCCGGCGGCCTCGCAGCCTTCGTCGACGCCGAACACGCGCTCGACCCCGCCTATGCCGCCAAACTCGGCGTCGACATCGACAACCTCCTCGTCTCACAGCCCGACTACGGCGAACAGGCCCTCGAGATCGTTGAAGCCCTCGTCCGCTCGAACGCCATCGACGTCCTCGTGGTGGACTCGGTCGCCGCGCTGGTTCCCAAGGCTGAGCTCGACGGCGAGATGGGCGACTCTCACATGGGGCTGCAGGCACGTTTGATGAGTCAGGCGCTGAGAAAGCTCACCGGCACCGTCTCGAAGTCACGCACCTGCCTGATCTTCATCAATCAGATCCGCGAGAAGATCGGCGTCATGTTCGGCAATCCCGAGACCACCACCGGCGGCAAAGCGCTCAAGTTCTACTCCTCCGTTCGCATCGACATTCGTCGCATCGGCGCCGTCAAGGACGGGGATTCCGTCGTCGGCTCCCGTACCAAGGTCAAGATCGTCAAAAACAAGGTCGCCGCACCCTTCCGCGACGCCGAGTTCGACATCCTCTACGGCGAAGGCATCTCCCGCGAAGGTGATGTGCTCGACCTCGCCGTTCTGCACAACATCGTCGACAAGAGCGGAGCCTGGTACAGCTACCAGGGCGAACGCATCGGCCAGGGCCGCGAAAACGTTCGCGCCTTCATGAAGGACAACAAGGACGTCTTCGCCCGCGTCGACGCCGAACTCCGCAAGAAGCTAGGCATCTCCGGTGTAGCCTCAGCCGACGTTCCGCCAGTCCCCACAGACGGTCCCGTTCAAGCCAAGGAAGCCGTCCGCGCCAAAAAGTAAATCGTCACAGCAGGGAAGCGCTAGAGGAAGCGCCGGCATAAGAGTTTGCCGGCGCTTCTCCTGCCTACAACGCGTCATCTGGCTCAAACCCCCATCAACCACCTACAAGGCGTCATCTCGACCGAAGCAGCGAACAGCTTCATCATTCGTTGCGCAGTGGAGAGACCCCCGCGTTTGCTTTTCTCCAGGTCTGGACAAAGCAATTTTTCGCTGTCAAGCCCCTATCAAAGCTAAATCCATGCAACCAAACCACATAGACGTGGCGTATGAGTTATATCAAAAAGCTTATACTGGAATTAGATCGAGAAAGCCCCGGACGAAACCGAGGCTTTCTTGCGAAAGAAACATCACAAACGCCCGTAACTCCTTCGCCTGCACGAATCTGCACGTAACTCATTTAGAATGAGGTTTTTGCAGGCCAATGATGCGTCTAAGTATATGATAATAAAGGATTTGCGCGCGGGTAATAGGGGGGGGGGTGCCCCTGTCAGGGGAGGAGTCAAATCGGCAACAGAGCTGCCTCCTACTCCATCCCCTCGCCGCCTGGACCGCCCGGAGGGGGTGCCTGACCCTCGGAGCCCCGTCCGCCCGGGTCACCCTGCATCCTCATGCGGCGATGGTCCCGCATCTCGGCCTGCAGTTTGGTCCACTGGTCCGGCGTCAGCACATTGCGAATCCCCAGCAGCATCTTGGCGTTCGCCTTTTCAAGCTCCGCTCGCGCCTGGGCCGCGTGGTCGATCTGCGCCAGAATCTTGTTCGTATCCGGAGGATCAGCCGCCAGCATCGGCTCCATCAGAACCTCCTGCTTCTCGACCGCGGCCCTCAGGTCGATCAGTTGCAGTTTGCTCTGCTGCAGGATGTCGTCCATCTTCTTCTGCTGGTCCGGAGTCAGGTTCAGCTTCTGGATCAGGTCGGGATTGTGCCACCAGATTCCTGGAGGCCCGATGCGGAAACCCCCGCGCATCCCGCCCCATCCGCCGCGATCCCTATCCATTCCCATACCCGGCTGAGGTGGTGAACCCGCAGGCGGCTGCGCCGTCAAAAAACTTCCAGAGAGCGTCGCGAATAAAACAATCGAAAGTACAGGTTTCAGACGCATATCAGTTCGTCCCATGTCAGTTCGTCCTTTGATCTGAAGTAGAGGTGAGTGAAGTCGTGCTGTCGGTCGGATCAACCAGCGGCTCCATCGGAGAAGGCACATCGGCAGAGACTTTCTGGTCGATATCCGAGAGCAAAGCCTCATCCGACTCCGCAGTCTGCGAAGACGCCGCCGCAGCGGCCTTCGCCGCGGAACGAGCGGCAGATTGCTGTTGGTGCAAGGTAATCGGGAAGAGGGCAGCGACGAAGACTACCGCCGCTGCTGCCCAGTAAAGTGGTTGCGAGAGCATGCTGTGCGGAGGCGCAATGGATGAGCGCCGCGCGTAGCTGTGTGCAAACTCCTGCTGCGAGTAAGCAACCGAGGCATCGCGGAAGTGAGAGAGCGAATCGCGCAGGCTCTTCAGCTCCGCCGCGCAGATCAGGCAAGCCTGAAGGTGCTGATCGATCACATCGGTCTCGTGATCGACGCCGGCAGACGGAAGCGACGAGTCAGCGAGAAGAACATCGCAGAGTTGCTCGTGAGTCAGGTGGAGGTTCATAGGGAATCCTTGAGAGAGGCGTTGTGGCGAGCCCGGATGGTCGCGAGGGCTCGGTAAAGATGGGTCTTGACGGTGCTGATCGGTAAACCTGTGATGCTCGCGATCTCGGAGAGCTCAAGCTCCTCGAGGAATCGCAGCAGGAAGACGCTTCGCTGGCGCTCCGAGAGTTCGGTAACGCTCTGCCATACCAGCGTCATCTGCTCACTGGCGATCAGGCGCGACTCCAGGGAGCTGTCGCGATGCGGAACGTAGGACGAGATATCGGATACATCGACGGCGGTATCCGAGACCCGCTTCCAGAAGCGGAAACGGTCGGTGCGAGTGTGATCGCGAACCAGGTTCAGCGCAATCCGCATCAGCCAGGTCAGCATCGAGCAGTCGCCGCGGAAGCTGCTGCGCGCCGACCAGGCTCGAATGAAGGTGTCCTGAGTCAATGTCTGGGCCACATCGCGGTCCCGGATCGAGACCAGATGGAAGCGGAAGATCCGCTGCTCATAGGTGGCCACAATCGAGTCCATATCGTCGAGAGGAGTGGCCGGCGCGTGAGCGATGACGGTCTGTCGCGTCATGGGAAGACTATCGGAGCTGAGAGCTTGTGATGGCATTTGTGACCCGTATTCAGGCTGCTGCGGCATTGTTTACTGTTGAAAGAGACGCCCGGGTGGCCCCGCAAGACTACAGGATTGCCGCGATTTATTTTTTACCCGCAAAGCAAGGTATGCTGCTGATGCATGCATACGGTAAAAGCAATCTACCCCGGAACCTTCGATCCACTGACGAACGGTCACCTCGATCTGATAGCCCGCGGGTCGAAGATTGTGGATGAGCTGGTCGTAGCGATTCTTCGCAACTCGGAAAAGGGTACGCCGCTCTTCACTGTTCCGGAGCGTGAAGAGATGATCTTCGAAGCGACTCGTAGTTTTGGCAACGTCTCGGTAACCACCTTCAATGGTCTCCTGGTCGACTTTGCCCGGGAGCAGGGTGCCAAGGCTGTCCTTCGGGGCATTCGGGCAATCAGCGACTATGAGTATGAGTTTCAGATGGCGATGATGAACCGGAAGCTCGATCCTGAGCTCGAAACGCTCTTCATGATGCCGGCGGAAAAGTACACCTACGTCAGTTCAAGACTGATAAAAGGCGTCTTCCAGCTCGGCGGCGACGTTACAGCTCTCGTACCTCCTCTGGTTGTCGAGCGCCTCAAAGCCAAGGTGCCGAACCGGCTCTGAGGGTTTGAGAAGACTTGCTCCTTTATCTCGCTGGCTAAATCTGCCAAACTAGAGATATGACCACAGCGACAGCGACGAAGATATTCGCAGACCGTATCGGCCGCATCGAAGTTTCGGCAACCATGGCTATTACAGCCGCAGCGCTGAAGCTCAAGTCTGAAGGCGTGAATCTCGCGGACTTCGGAGCCGGCGAACCTCACTTCTCCACTCCGCGTCACATCAAGGACGCGGCCATTGAAGCGATCGAGAATAACTTCACCCGTTATACCAACGTGGCTGGTATTCCAGAGGTGCGCAAAGCCATCGTCGATCGGCACGCCTGTGACTTTGGTTCGAACTACACGCCTGACGAGTGCGTCTTCACCACCGGTGGCAAGCTGGCGCTGTTCAATGCGATTCAGGTTCTGGTTGACCACGGAGATGAGGTAATTCTTCCTGTCCCTTACTGGGTCTCTTTCAAGGACATCATCCAGTACGCAGGCGGTAAGGTCGTTCTGGTCGGGAGCAAAGAGGAGGAGAACTTCCGTATCACGGCGAAGATGATTGAGGCGGCGATCACC
Organism: Tunturiibacter empetritectus; assembly: GCF_013410875.1. Classification (GTDB taxonomy): domain Bacteria; phylum Acidobacteriota; class Terriglobia; order Terriglobales; family Acidobacteriaceae; genus Edaphobacter; species Edaphobacter empetritectus. The sequence continues at coordinate 814,881 of NZ_JACCCU010000001.1, forward strand.
CCGAAGACCAAGGCGATCATTCTCAATACTCCGTCGAATCCTTCCGGCGCTGTGGTCGCTCCGGAGGATCTTGAAGCTATCGTTCGTCTCGCCCACAAGCACGGCATTTATGTGCTGCTCGACGAGTGCTACGTCTACCTGACCTTTACCGGGGAGGTCGTCAGCGGTGGCTCCTTCACCGATTGCAAGGAACATATCGTTGTACTGGGTTCGCTCTCGAAGACCTACGCGATGACAGGTTGGCGAGCTGGCTTTGCGCTGGGACCGAAGCCGATCATTGCTGCGATGAGTAAGCTGCAATCGCAGAGCACCTCGAACACGGCCAGCATGGTGCAGCGAGCCTCGATTGCGGCACTCACCGGTTCGCAGGAGTGTGTCACGGAGATGCGTGCTGACTACATCAAGCTGCGCGATCAGACTCTGGCTGGGTTCAAGACCATTCCGGGGCTGACATGCACGGTGCCGCAGGGAGCCTTCTATGTATATCCGAATATCAGCAAGTTCATCGGTAGAGGCGCTGTCCAGTCGGCATCGGACTTGGCTTCGAAGCTGCTGAGCGAGGCGCACGTTGTCGTCGTTCCGGGTGAGGCCTTCGGGACTTCGGAGCATATTCGGTTGTCTTATGCCGTTTCGCACGACGTCGTGGATGAAGGTGTGAAACGAATGCGGGACTACTTTGCAACGCTGAGTTAGCTGTTGATCTTGCGTCTGGACCGCACTGCTGCTTTACGGTGCGGTCTTTTCACTAAGACGGAGGCTTATGTCCATTGAAGGCGGTAAGACGGAGCAGAAGTTCGCTCCGGTGATTCTTGCAGGCGGCAGCGGAACACGGTTTTGGCCTCGAAGCCGGAAGGCTCGGGCGAAGCAGGTGTTGGCTCTGGATGGAGAGCGCACCATGATTCAGCAGACGGTGGAGCGGTTGACTTCCGTGGTTGATCCTTCCGAAGTCTGGGTGGTTACGAACAGCCTTCTTGACGACCTGATCGCCGAGCAGCTGCCGGAAGTACCTCGCAAACATATCCTGAGCGAACCAGCGGCCAGAAATACCGCGCCTGCGTGTGCTCTTGCTGCGTTTCTGCTGGAGTCGACTGCTCCAGAGACGGTGATTGGCATCTTTCCGTCGGATCATGTGGTGAAGAATAAGGCCAGGTTTGCCGAGGTGATTCGCGCCGGGATTGCGCTGGCTGCGAGTGGAGAGAAGATTGTAGTTCTTGGTGTTCCTCCCACGCGGGCAGAGACTGGTTATGGATACATTGAGTTGGGAGAGACTGTAGATCCTGCACAGGTCCCACATTCCGGCGTTGTGGTTCGGCGCGTCAAGCGGTTTACGGAGAAGCCGAACGCTGAGGTTGCGGAGCAGTTCGTTGCGTCGGGGAACTACGCTTGGAACGGAGGAATCTTCCTGTGGAGTGCGCGAACTCTGGCCAATGCGATTCGCGAACACTGTCCTGCAATGGCTCCGCTGTTGGAGAAGATCGCTGCTGCACATCGCGTGTCGAAGGAGGAGTTTGAGCGGGTGTTTGCGGAGGTTTATCCGCAGTGCGAGAACATCAGCATCGACTATGCGGTGCTTGAGCCGCGCTCAGCCAAGGGCGAAGCGGGTGCTGAGATTTACAGTCTTCCAGGCGACTTTGAGTGGAACGATCTGGGCTGCTGGTCGGCGCTGCATGAGCATGCGGCTGGTTGTCCGCCGGAGAGCGTCTCGGTGGCGAATGTGTTTGAGGGTGAAGATCCGCTTTGCATCTCGATTGACTCCACCGGAAACTATATTCACGCGCCTGGTAAGGTGATTGCGCTGGTTGGTGTTACAAACCTTGTGGTAGTTCAAACGAAGGACGCTCTGCTAATTACGACTCGCGAACGATCGCAGGAAGTGGGACAGGTTGTTGCTCAGCTGAAGAGTGCTGGTCGAGAAGACCTCATCTGAGAATCGCCCTCTAAGAATCGTCAGTAAAGATCGTCAACTCGTTGTCTTGTCGTTGCATCAATTCATTCAGGAAAAATCAAACAACATATGGCAGAGACAGTTGTAAAGTTTGGCACCGACGGTTGGCGGGGAATCATTGCGGATGACTTTACTTACGCTAATGTGCGGGTTGCAGCGTCTGCGATTGCGAACTATGTTTTAGCGCAGGAGGATGCGGCGGACGGGGTGTGCCTCGCTTACGACACGCGGTTCGGCTCGCACTCCTTCGCGAAGGTTGTTGCCGAAGTGCTCGCGGGGGCGGGTATTCCGGTGGCGATGGCCGCGGAGATTACGCCGACACCGGCACTCTCGTATGCGGTGCGAGAGCGCAGGGCGGCGGGTGGTGTGATGATCACTTCCAGCCATAATCCGGCGGAGTGGAACGGGGTGAAGTATAAGGCCAGCTATGGCGGCTCTGGCAAGCCTTCGATCATGGCGGCGATTGAGAGCTATCTCGACAAGCCGCTGGTGAAGGCTGCGAAGGCCGCTTCGATCGAGACGGTCGACTTTAATACGGACTACATCGCTGCGATCGCGCGCTTTGTGGATCTTGATGCGATTCGTGCCTCCGGATATAAGTTTCTGATTGATTGCATGTATGGCGCAGGTCGTGGGGTGGTTGCGGGGATCTTTACGAAGGCTGGGGTTCCGTTCGTCGAGATTCGCAACGAGATCAATCCTGCGTTTCCGGGGATCAATCCTGAGCCGATTCTGCCGCACATCAAGGAGTCGCAGGTTGCTGTGGTAGCGGAGAGGTGCGATGCAGGGCTGATTACGGATGGGGATGCGGACCGGATCGGTGCGGTCGATGAGCATGGCAACGTGGTCGATGCGCACAAGATCTTCGCGGTGATTTTGAAGTGGCTGCTGGAGCGCAAGGGGTGGCCGGGCGATGTGACGCGCGCGTTCAACACGACGAAGATGCTGGACCGGATCTCGGCGAAGTATGGGCGGCGGCTGCATGAGCATGGGATCGGGTTCAAATATGTCTGCGACCTGATGCTCGAGCAGGAGATTCTGATCGGTGGCGAGGAGTCGGGTGGCATCGGCATCAGCCGGCATCTGCCGGAGCGGGATGGGATGCTGAACTCGCTGCTGCTGGCCAATGTGATGGCGGATGAGAAGAAGACGCTCGGCCAACTCGTCGCTGCGTTGCAGGAGGAGTTCGGCGAGCACCAGTATGGGCGCATCGATATGCACATTGATGAGGAGCTGAAGCAGTCTGCGATTGCCCGGGCCAAGGCTTTGCAGGATGCGGCTGGCGCGGACTTCGCGGGTTTGAAGGTGCTTCGGGTGGAGACGCTGGATGGGATCAAGTTCTTTCTGGAGAATCCTGACTGCGCGGTCAAGCCTAACGCTGCGGAGACCTGGCTACTGCTTCGGGCTTCGGGGACTGAGCCTTTGCTGCGGGTGTACTGCGAGAGCTGCTCGATGGAGTCGGTGGAGCGGGTGCTGGCGGCGGCGAAGACGTTTGTGCTGCAGGGGCGTGGGGCTTGAGTGAAGAGCATTCGGTGCAGGTGAAGGGCATTCTGTTCGATATGGATGGGGTGCTGGTCAGCTCGATTGGTTCGGTGGTGCGTTGCTGGCGGCAGTGGGCGGAGCACTACGGGATTCCGAACGCGGAGATCTATGAGGTGCCGCATGGGATGCGTGCGATTGAGATTGTGAAGTCGCTGGTTCCTGAGATCGATCCTGAGGAAGGGCTGCGGTATATCGAGGATTTGGAGATGAATGATGTGGCGGACCTGGTGGTGCTGCCGGGGGTGCGGGGGCTGCTGGAGAGTCTGCCGACGGAGCGGTGGGCGATTGTGACCTCTGCAACGCGGAGGCTGCTGCTGGGGCGTCTGAAGGCGGCTGGGCTGCCGGTGCCGGAGCGGATTATCAGTGCAGATATGGTGGAGCGGGGGAAGCCCGACCCGGAGCCTTACCGGCGTGGTGCGGAGCTGCTTGGACTGCGGCCTGAGGATTGCCTGGTGGTGGAGGATGCTCCTTCGGGCGTTGATGCCGGGCTGGCCGCCGGGTGCCGGGTGCTGGGCGTTGCCGGGACACACAGCGTAGAGGAGCTGGAGGGGGCGCAGTGTGTTGTCCGGTCGCTTGAGGGGGTTTCGGTGGGCGTGGGCGTGGATGGGTTGGAAGTGCGGTTCACCCCAGTAGGCTGAGTCTGGTGACAACTGGATCTGCCGTCTGCATGATGTCTCTGGCAACGTCTTATCTCCTCTCTCCTGGTGTAGGGGTACCCCCCCTATTACCGGCGCGTAAATTGCTTATTTTCAATAATTTAGACGAAAGCATTGTCCGTAAAAATGAGATAACAAAGGGCTTACCCGCAGATTCCTGCAAACAAAGGAGTTATGGCTGATTATTCGTCTTAAACGCAAAAACTCCACGGGTTTCGTGGAGCTTTTTGTTCCTTTGCTTCAATTATAGAGGATTGAGGGTAACTGATATGCCACGCCGATATCGTTGAATACGCTTGCTTTATGCGCTTAAGGGGGTTGACAGCGATTTTTGCCACTCTTCTTCTTCACCAGTGGATGGCGGGGGTGAAGATGTAGTGGGTTTCGAGAAAGGAGGCGAGGGGGTAGAGGAGGAGCATGATGCTGGTGGCCCAGTAGAAGATCTGGAGCGGGAGGGTGGAGGAGAGGGATGGGCGGGGGAGGGGCTCGGCTTCGCGGAAGACCAGGCTGCCCATGAGGGAGATGCCGGCGGAGAGGGCGAGGAGGAGGAGCGAGTCCAGGATGCGGTCGTTGAGGGCCTGATGTGGTTGGTGCAGGAGATGGGGGTCTTCGAGGGTGAAGAAGACGGTGTGGAAGACCATGAGGAGGGAGAGGAGGCAGAGAAAAAGAGCTACGGGTTTGACGAGTTCGAGCAACATGCTCCTGCTCCCTTGGGTGGGATCAGTTTACTGCTTCTTTGATGTTGGTGATTGGGTGTTGTGGAGGCGACGGCAAGTGCAACCGCAACCGCAGATCCCCTTCGGGGATGACAACAAGAATTACAACTGCAAATGCAACTGCAACTGCAACTGCAAAATACGGGGATCCTTCGACTGCGTGACTCACAAAGTGCCGTGAGTCACTTCGCTCAGGATGACGATGGCATGGGATGACGTGTCGTCGGTGGTGTCATCGGTTGTGTGTCGTCGTCGGTTGTGTGTCGTGGGTTGTGGTGTTGACGGCGCAAATGCGTGCGTAAAGAAGGGAACGGGAGATAGCTATCGGCTAAGAGAGGATTGATGATTGGCGCAGGAGGAGGGACTCTACGCGTTGGAGGTCTTTTTCGGTGTCTACTCCGATGGTGTCGAATTCGGTGGGCTCGACATGGATGGGGATGCCGTTTTCGAGGAAGCGGAGTTGTTCGAGGCGTTCGGTTTGTTCGAGAAGGCTGGGGGGTAGGTTGGGGAATCGCTCGAGGGTGGACTTGCGGTAGGCGTATAGGCCTATGTGCTTCCAGTACTGCGGGGCGGTGCCATCGACGTACTGTCTAATTCCTGCTTGTGCCTCAGTTGTTCGGCTCTGACTTGATTGTCCGTCGCGGGCTTGTGCATCACGATCGTAGGGGATGGTGGCTCGGGAGAAGTAGAGGGCGCGGCCGTCGGCGGCGGTGACTACCTTTACGGCGTTGGGGTTGGCGATGTTTTCGGGCGTGCAGAGGACTTTGAGAGTGGAGACTTGGACATGATGCTGGGTGAAGGGGCGGAGGAGGGCGGTGAGGTGCTGGGGTTTGAGAAGGGGCTCGTCGCCCTGGATGTTGACGTAGATGTCGGCGTGGTGGTGGCGGGCGACGGCGTGGACGCGGTCGGTGCCGCTGGGGAGGTCGGGCGAGGTGAGCTGGACGGGCCATTGGTTGCGGTGGCAGAGTTCGGCTACCTCGTCGGAGTCGGTGGCGATGAGGACGCGATCGAGCTGGGGGCAGGCGCTGGCGGCCTCGTAGACCCAGGCGAGCATGGGGCGTCCGGCGAGGGTGCGGAGGACTTTGCGGGGGAGACGCGTGGAGGCGAGACGGGCGGGGATGACGCCGAGGATGATCGGCTTTGGATCTTGGCCGACTTGCTGAGGGATCTCGCCGACGTGCGGAGCGCTGTCACTGACTGGCTTTTCGCTGTGGCCGGAATCAAGTATGATTGGAGATGGCTGTGCTGTGGCGATGGTTCACTCTGACTACAGAGGAGTTTTGCGCCGGCATACCCCTTACACACATCGGCGGTGTAGCTCAGATGGTTAGAGCGACGGACTCATAACCCGTAGGTCGGCAGTTCGATTCTGCCCACCGCCACCAAAGTGTTATAGCGACTGCTGGCGCACTCTGTATGGATCGAGAGTATCATTTTGTCTATACTGTTTTGCCTGCGGGGCCATTTGGCCTGCGGGTGCGTCTAACTTTTGTTGCGCCAGGAATACCCCGAATACCCCTTGGAGTTGCTCCGAACTATGCCTAAGATCTCGAAGATTCTGTTGCTCGCCGTGTCGGTTGTTCTGGTTGTCACCGTGTTTCTGGGGGTGAACTCTAACCCTGTGAGCGCTGCGAGTGAGCCGCAGGATGGGGCGTATCGCCAGATCAACGTGTATAGCGAGGTGCTGCGGCACATTCAAACGGACTATGTGGAAGAGCCGAATATCAATGCGGTCACCAATGGCGCGCTGCGCGGGCTGCTGGAGTCGCTGGATGCGGACTCGAGCTATCTGACGCCGGAGGACTATAAGGCGTTCAAGGCGGACAAGGGCGGCAAGGCGCAGGTGGGGATCAATGTTTCGAAGCGGTTTGGGTATGCGACCGTGGTCTCGGTGGTGCCTGGAAGCCCGGCGGATAAGGCGAATCTCTCCGATGGCGACATCATTGAGGCGATCGGGCCGCAGGATACGCGGGATATTTCGCTAGCGATGATTCAGCTGTTGCTGGAGGGAGCGCCGGGTAGTGAGCTGACGGTTTCGGTGGTGCGGCCGCGGAAGGCTGCTCCGGACAAGATTGTGATGACGCGGGTTTCGACGCCGCCGGCGCCGGTTGCGGAGACGATGTATGAGAACTCTTCGATCCTGTATCTGAAGCCGGGCGTGCTGGATCATGACCATGTGCAGCAGATCGAGGCCAAGCTGAAGGCGATGCCGAAGGTGGGAAACAAGAAGATTTTGCTGGATCTGCGCGACGTTGCTGCGGGGGATATGCCGGAGGCGACGCGGCTGGCGAACTTCTTCCTGAAAGATGGCACGATTGCGATGCTTGAAGGGCAGAAGGTTGCGAAGCAGACGTTTACGGCAGAGGCTTCGAAAGCGATCAATACGACGGCGCCGGTGGTGGTGCTGGTGAATCGTGGGACGGCGGGACCGGCGGAGCTGGTGGCGGCGGCGCTGCTGGATAACAAGCGGGCGGACCTGGTGGGGGAGAAGACGTTTGGCGAGGGCGCTCAGCAGAAGACGTTTGAGCTGCCGGATGGTGCGGCGTTGATTCTGTCGATTGCGAAGTACGAGTCGCCTTCGGGCAAGAAGCTGCAGGATGATGGTGTGACGCCGGGCGTTCTGGTGGCTTCAGCCGCAGAGGATGCTGTGGCGGAAGAGGATACGACGACTCCGGCGGAGAAGGCGCAACAGCCTCTGCAGAAACCGGCGGTGACGGTGGACGAACAACTGACGAAGGCGCTGGACCTGTTGAAGAGCAAGTCTGCTTAGGCTGATTATTTCGGGTGTGATTGGCCCTTTTGTGGGAGAGAAACGCCTCCTCTGCCGTGCTATGGTGAGACTTCGTGCAGAGCCTACACAGTCCCGAAAAAAGGCCGCCAACGCCTGATGACGAGATCCCCGATTGGCAACGTGCGCTTCGCCGTGCGACGCTGAACGGGCCTGACTATCCGAGCCGACGCATTGCGAGACGAGTTACGTTTTATGTGCTGCTGGGGCTGTCCGCGGTTTTTGGGGCGCTTTGCGGGCTGATGCTGGTCTACTCGATCGATCTGCCACAGATGGATGACCTGGCACGGTATCGTCCGAACACTACGACGGAGCTGCTGGATGTGCATGGGAAGCCGTTTGGCTCGTTTGCGCTGGAGCGTCGTGTGGTGCTGCCGTACTCGGAGTTTCCGACGGTTCTGAAGCAGGCGATTATTTCGATTGAAGACAAGAGTTTTGAGAGCAACTGGGGGGTGAACCTGGTGCGGGCGGTGGGGGCTGCGTATCGGGATCTGCATTCGAGCGGTAAGGCGCAGGGGGCGTCGACGCTGACGATGCAGCTGGCGCGCAACTTGTTTCTCTCGTCGGAGAAGACGTATGGCCGCAAGCTGCAGGAGGTCTTCCTGTCGGTGCAGATTGAGCGGCGATTTACGAAGGAACAGATCTTTGAGTTGTATGCGAACCAGATCTACCTGGGGCATGGGACGTATGGATTTGAGGCTGGGTCGGAGTACTTCTTCAACAAGAAGGTGCGTGATCTGACGTTGCCCGAAGCTGCGCTTCTGGCTGCGCTGCCGAAGGGGCCTGAGGCTTATTCGCCGATCAAGTATCCTGACCGCGCTTTGAAGCGCAGAAATCTTGTACTGAGCGAGATGCTGGCCGATGGGAAGATCACGAAGAAGCAGGCGGAGGCGGCGGAGGCCGAACCGCTGGGGCTGCACTTGGAGGCGCCGGCGAATAGTGTCGCGCCGTATTTTGTGGAAGAGGTGCGCAGGCAGCTGGAGAAGCAGTTTGGCGTGGAAGAGGTGCATGGCGCAGGGCTGAAGGTTTATACGACGCTTGATCTGGATCTGCAACAGGTGGCGAATAAGGCGATTCTGGATGGCACGGCGACGTATGAGCGCCGGCGCGGGTGGAAGGGAAGGCTGCCGAACGTGGTGCTGGACGGGGCGGATGTGGAGAGCTATCGGCATCCGGACTGGGTGCAGCCGATTGATATTGGAAGCTACGTCCACGGCGTGGTGACGACGGTCTCTGCGAAGAAAGTTACGGTAAAGCTTGGTGCGCGGCTGGTTGTGCTTACGCCGCAGGACTGGAGATGGACGCAGAACCTGGATGGGGACAGCTTCCTGCGCACAGGGGATGTCGTGTACGTCAAGGTTATGAGCTTTGCAGGGGATGGAACGCTGAACGCTTCGCTGGAGCAGGATTCGGGCGCACAGGCTTCGCTGATGGCGGTGGACAATTCGACCGGCGAGGTGCTGGCGATGGTGGGCGGAAGGGACTTTGCCTTGTCGCAGTTCAATCGCGCTACGCAGTCGCAGCGGCAGGTTGGTTCGTCGTTCAAGCCCTATGTTTATACGACGGCGATTGAGGGTGGAGCTAAGCCTACGGACATCATCGTTGATGGACCGACGACGTTTCCTACGCCGAATGGGCCTTACACGCCGCATAACTACGAGGGCGACTATAAGGGCGCGATGTCGCTGACCAACGCGTTCGCCGAGTCGAGGAATATTCCCGCGCTGAAGCTGGCGGACCGTTATGGAATCCGTAAGGTGATTGAGACGGCGCACCGCTTCGGGATTACGAGCAATATTCCTGCGTTTCTTCCGGTGGCAATTGGTTCGGCAGATATATCTCTCTCGGAGCAGGTGAGCGCGTACAGTGTCTTTCCGAACGACGGCATCCGTGTTGAGCCGCGATACATTCGGAGGATTACTCAGGCAGATGGATTGCCGCTGGATCCGGCTCCTTCGCAGGTGTCGGAGGTCGTCTCGGTGGATACGGCGCGGACGATGATGCAGTTGCTGCAGGCGGTGGTTCGCTATGGGACGGGGGCCTCGGCTTCGCAGTTGAAGCATCCCCTGGGCGGCAAGACCGGGACGACGAACGACTATACGGATGCGTGGTTTGTAGGATTTTCTCCATCAATCACTTGTGGGACGTGGATTGGATTTGACGATCGCGAGTCGCTTGGGGAAAAAGAGACAGGGGCACGCGCGGCGCTTCCGATGTGGATGGATTTTATGAGGGCCGCGATCGCGACTAGGCCGGATGAGGCGTTTCCAGCTGCGGGTGCTGCGAAGAAGAGGCTGGATGTGCCCGGCAGTGCCGTGAGCGAGGCTAATCCGGTTCGTCCGCAGGTGAAGAAGGTGCAGGCAGAAGATTCAGGGGCGACGAGCGGGGTAAGGCCGAAGGATGTTCTTCCCACTGCTCCCCAGGCTAGCTCAACGCCATCGGTTCCGGTGGAGAAACCAAAGGCGAACGGGGCGGCACCGCAGGCGATTTATTTGCCGTTGAAGCCTGCGGTGCCGCAGGCGGTTGCTGCGCGTGTGAAGCCGGCAGCTATGTCGGCTAAGCCTGCGGATGAGCGGAGTGGAGTTTCGAATCCACCACCCGACATATATTGAAGTAGCGTTTTGCCTTGGCGACGTCGCGGCCGATCTGCTCTTTCAGCGCTTCGGGATTTTGCCAGCGCATCTCGGCGCGGAGGCGACGAAGAAAAGTCAGAACAAGCGGCGTCGATTCGTCCAGCTCGATTGGGTGGAAGTTGAGTAGATGGGTTTCGACGGTGAAGGAGTCTGCGCCGAAGGTTGGGCGGTTGCCTACGTTGGTCACACCTTCAAAGGTCTCGCTTGATGACTCTGTGCCTACGGTGAGTGAGGTGATGTAGACGCCGTTGGCGGGAAGCAGCTCGGCGTAGGGCGCGAGGTTGATGGTGGGGACGGTGTAGCGGGTGCCGTAGCCGCGGCCTGATGCTGGTGTGCCGCAGACGGCGAAGCTGCGGCCGAGCAGGGCTCGAACGTGGGTGACGTCGCCTTCGGCGATCATCTGGCGGATGCGGCTTGAGGAGATGGTCTCTCCGCGCAGATGACGCGGCGCGTAGACGCGCACGGTGAAGCCTAGTTCGCGGCCGAGAGCTTCGAGGCTTTCGATGCCTGCCTCGGCCTGATAGCCGAAGCGGAAGTTTTCGCCTTCGTGGAGTTGAGTGACACGGAGGGCTCGCTGGAGAATCTCGGTGGCGAAGGTGCGGGCAGTCATGCGGGAGAGTTCGCTGGTGAAGGGAAGTACCAGCACTGCGTCGATGCCCGTGCCTGCGAGCAGCTCGAGTTTTTGCGCAAGCGGCGTGATGAGCGGTTGACTGGATTCGGGACGGAGGACGCGTGCGGGGTGCGGGTCGAAGGTGATGGCTACGGAGCGGAGGTTTTTTGCACGAGCCTGGGCTACGACTTCGGCGATGACCCACTGGTGGCCGCGATGGACGCCGTCGAAGTTTCCAATAGTGGCGATTGTGGGGCCGAAGTCGGCGGGGATGTCGGCGAGTTGGCGGAATATCTGCATCAGGCGATCTCGAAGGTGAGCTTGAGGCCGTCGTAGGCCAGACGGATGTGGGATGGGAGGGCGGCCTCTGTGGCTTCGTGGTCGAGGTCGTGGCTCATGTGGGTGAAGAAGGCTCGGCGCGGCTTGAGTTGTTCGACGAGGGAGACAGATTTGTCGAGATGCGAGTGGCTGGGATGGGGGTCGCGGCGGAGGGCGTCGAGGATGAGGACGTCAAGATTCTGGAGGAGCGGGATGCTCTCGGCGGGGATGTCGCTCATGTCGGTAAGGTAGGCGGCGTTGCCGAAGCGATAGCCGGTGATCTGCTCGCGGCCGTGGGTGACGGGGACTCGACGTATGCATGCGCCGAAGAGATCTACTCCAGAGCCTGGCGTTGGGTCGATGCGATGAATCTCAACTCGGGCGCTGGTAGGATAGCGGTCTTCTTTGCGAAAGGTGTACTCGAAGATGCGCTCGAGGGTCTTTGCGGTGGCGTCGTCGGCGTAGATGGGGAGGTTTCCGTTGCCGCGGAAGCTGAGGGGGCGCAGGTCGTCGAAGCCGAGGACGTGGTCGGCGTGGCCGTGGGTGTAGAGGACGGCATCGACGCGGCGGATGTTCTCGCGGATGGCTTGGGCGTGGAAGTCCGGGCCGGTGTCGACGAGGATGGTGTGGTGGTTGTAGTCGAGACGAAGGGAGGGGCGGGTGCGGCGATTGCGTGGGTCGCCATGCGAAGACACAGCGGAGGTGCAGACGGCGCAGTCGCAGCCGAGGGTTGGCACCCCCATGGAGGTGCCGGTGCCGAGGAAGGTGAGGGTCGCCTCCATCGTTAGCGGACGATGCTGGGGCCGCCTGGGCCAGGACGGGCTGGGCCGCCGGGGGCCTTGGAGGCTGCGGAACGGGCGAGCGCCTGCGTGACTTCGAGGAAGGCCATGCGCAGTTCGAAGAGAGCGCTTTCGAGCAGACGTGACTCTTCGGTGGAGAGATTACCTTTGGTCTTCTCTTCGAGAACCTGGAGCATGTCGATGCTCTGGCGTGCTCCGAGAATGTCGACCTGGGGCTGCTGGCCCTCCTGCGTGGTGCCGCCGAGCTGCAGGATGGAGGTCATGTAGACGGACTGGACGAGCTGATCAAAGCTCATGGTGGGCGGATGGTCCATGCCGGGGTTGGCTGAGCGGATTGCGGTGTCGAGGCGATCGGCTGTCATCTCGTAGGCGCGCTTGGCCTGCTCGGTCTGCTCTGCGGTTAGGGCTGGCGGGAGCTCGGGCTCCTGCGGTGTCTCGGGTGCGACGGGCTGGGATGGCGTTGCAGCGACTGGTTCTGCCGGCCGCGCCTCGCGCTCTTCTCTCTCTGGCGAAGGATCGGCGTCAGGGCGCAGCTCGCCGTCCATGGTGAACTTGCGGCGGTCGGTGACAACGAAGGGCTTTTTCTGTTCAGGCATGTTCACACTCTTTCAGGAGGTTCAGATGCAACCGATGGCGCAGAGGCTGCAGGTTGCGAAAAGGGGAGCGAGACCGGTTGTGCGATACCGCCGGCGTAAACGATGGGTAGGCCACGGTCCAAAGCCTCGCGGCGGAGGTAGCCAAGTGCGAAGTGGATGGATTGAGATTCGCCGGGTAAAGGAATGGCGGCTACGCTGGTGAGTTCGCCTGTTTGCTTGCCGTCGGCTTCGAGCGATATGCCGGCGGGTGGAAGATCGCCGTCGAGCCGGAAGCCGCTGAAGATGCGATGGACATTGCCGCGGGAGCGGATTCGCTCGACGATCTCTTGGCCGAGGTAGCAGCCCTTGGCGAAGTGCAGGGCGCGGGTCTGGCCGGTCTCCTGTGGGAGTTCGCGGTCGCGGATGTCGGTTCCGATCTGCGGAGTTCCTTCGAGGATGCGGAGCCATTCGAGGCTTTGAACCTCGCAGGGTGTTGCGTCGAGGCTTTGAAGTGTGTTGGCGAGCTTTGCCGTAGTTGCGTGATCGGCCCACAGCTCAAATCGCGGTACAAGGGGACTGTATGCGTGCAGGATGTCTACTGCGGCGTTGTTCCAGCTGAGCGAAAGCATCGCGAGGGGTTCGAGATCATCCGCGGGGAGGCCGATCTGTTGCAGGAGCGAGGCGGCTTTGGGACCGGCGAGCAGGAGGCCGGAGCGCGTGCTGCTGATGTCTGCGAGTTCGACGTCGTCCATGATGATGAATCGGTCGAGCAGCGTTATCAAGGTTGGGACTTGCGGCGAGCTTGTCTCCATGAGGAGATCGTCCGGGCGGGCAAAGATGGTGGCGTCGCCCTGGATGCGGCCTTGAACGCTGAGGAGGAAGTTATAGGTGCCCTCGCCGGGGAGTAGCTGCTGGATGGAGTTGGTTACCATCCCGTTCAACCAGCGGACGCGGTCCTCTCCGGTGGCTCGAATCCAGCCGGTGTTGTGCAGAGCGGATATGCCGGTGTTCTGGAGGAGCGCCTTGAGCTGCAAGGCGGGAGTCGAAGTTGACGGGATCGAGATTTCGGATTGTGCTGATGAACTCATGACGGATTGATGCAAAAAACTTGCGTACACTTGATTATAGCGGTGGATCGAGAGGGTTATGTTGCTGGGAAGGCTTTGGGTCGGGAGCGGAAGTTCGACGGGGATGATCGCGGCCTTTGCGCTGTGGTCGGCCAGTTTTGGAGCCGCGCAGACGTCGGCGCCGGGTGCTGCTCAGCCGGCTTCTCCTGCTGCGACTCAACAGCCGATGACGAAGCAACAGGCGAAGGAGCTCTTTCGGTCTGTGGATGAGATTCTCAGCTTCGTCAGTAGCGACACCAAGTTGCCGATTGAACATACCGTGAAGCGCAAACTTATCTCGCGCGATCAGGTGAATCACTACCTCAAAGACAAGTTTGACGAAGATGAGGGCGCCAAGCGCATGGAGCGGTCGGAGGTTGTGCTTAAAAAGTTCGGGCTGCTCGATCGCGATTTTCACTTGCGTACGTTTTTGCTGTCTCTGTTGACCGAGCAGGTTGCCGGTTTTTATGACAACAAGACGAAGACAGTGAATCTGCTGGACTGGATTGAGCCTGACGAGCAGAAACCGGTGCTGGCGCATGAGCTAACTCACGCTCTGCAGGATCAGAACATCGACCTGACGAAGTGGTCGGATGTTAGTTTGTCCAGCACCTCGCATAGCGTGCAGGAAGACAATCATCACCTGCAGATGGACGAGGCAGATACCGCACGCACGGCTGTGGCGGAGGGGCAGGCGATGGCGGTCTTCATCGACTACACACTGCGGTCCACCGGTAGGACGATCGCCGATGCGCCGGATCTTGCGAATAAGTTGAAGGACCAGGCGACAGACGCGGGCGGATCGCCTGTGATGGCGCGTGCTCCGCTGCTGTTGCAGGAGTCTTTGTTGTTTCCGTATGGCGAAGGACTTGGCTTCGAGCAGGCGATTCTGGTCAAGGCCGGCAAAGAGGCGGCGTTTCATGGCGTGCTCGCGAACCCTCCGTCTTCGAGCTTCGAGATCATGAATCCGGAGGCCTACATGGCGCATGCGCCGGTGCCTCTGGTCCGATTGCCGGATATTCATCCGCTGCTCGATGCGGAGTACACCCCCTACGATGTCGGCGTGATGGGGGAGCTGGACGTTCGCATTCTTGCGGAGCTGTTCGGCGGGCGGGAGCAGGCAGCTGCACTCGCGCCAGAGTGGAATGGTGGTGTCTACTATGCAGCGCAACGCAAGTCGGCTGTGACCGAGGCGGAGAAGGAGTCAACGGCATCCATTGCGCTGCTTTACTACTCGCGATGGAAGAACGCTGATTCGGCGCGGTCTTTTCTGCGTATCTATGCGGCGCAGATTCCGAGAAAATATTCGAACATTGTGGAGCGCAAGAGCGATGAGACTGACGAGGAAGAGCTGGTGTACTCCACTAATGAGGGAGATGTCGTGATCTCTCGCGCGGGCGATTCGGTGTTTATCGGCGAAGGTTTCAATCTGGCGCTCGCACGAAAGCTGCGCGACATGATCGGGAGCATACAGCCTGAAGGGCGGATGCAGCAGGCGGTTGTGCCGGTCATTGTGCCAGTCAACGAGCCAGCGCTCTCGATGTCGCGAGTTTTGGCGTCTTTCGGCGCGGTCAATGAGAGCGCGCTACAACGGTATACTTCTAGAGGGGCGAAGTAGCCACGCGGAATGTGTTCGCTAAAGGGAGCAAGGATATTTTGAAGAAGGCAGAGATCGGAATTATAGGGGGCAGCGGCCTGTATGCCATGCCTGGACTTACCAATGTGCGCGAGGAACGCGTGACAACTCCGTTCGGCGAGCCGTCCGATGCTTTTGTTCTGGGTGAACTCGAAGGCCGAAACGTCGCATTTCTTGCTCGTCATGGACGCGGTCATCGCATTCTGCCCAGCGAGTTGAACTTCCGCGCCAACATCTTTGCGATGAAGATGCTTGGAGTTGATACGATTCTTTCTGTCTCGGCGGTGGGTTCGCTGAAGGAAGCACACAAGCCGACGGACTTTGTGATTCCGGATCAATTTATCGACCGCACCTTTGCTCGCGCGTCCACGTTTTTTGGCGAAGGGATTGTTGCTCACGTCGCCTTTGGTGACCCGATCTGCGCACCACTGGCCGAGGTGCTGAAGAAGGCTTGCGACACGGTTGGTGTCGTCGGCAAGCTTGGCGGAACATATGTCTGTATGGAGGGGCCGCAATTCTCGACTCGCGCGGAGTCGAATCTTTATCGAAGCTGGGGAGCTGATGTGATTGGGATGACGAACCTGCAGGAGGCGAAGCTGGCTCGCGAGGCCGAGCTTTGCTATGCGACCGTGGCGATGGTCACCGACTACGACTGCTGGCGCGAAGGTCACGACGACGTTACAGTGGATCAGATTGTTGCTGTCATGCATCAGAATGCGGACAACGCCTCAAAGGTAGTACGTGCGGCTGTTGCGGCGATGCCGGTGGATATGACAAAAGGCTGCGCGTGTGTCGATGCTTTGAAGTACGCCATTCTTACTGATCGTAAAGTGATTCCAGAAGAGACTAAGCAGAAGCTTTCTCTGCTGCTTAGTAGATATCTCTAAGGTAATAGTTTTGTGTGTCTCAAGATTTTGTAACTTGATTAGTTGCTAATATTAATTAGATCGTAGTGTGTAGAAGGAGTTTATGGCAATTCTCGTTGTAGGTTCGGTAGCGTTCGATAGCATTGAAACGCCCCATGGCGCGGTGAAGGATTGCCTGGGCGGCGCGGCAACACATTTTTCGCTTGCAGCCAGTTACTTTACATCGGTACGCGTTATTGGTGTCGTCGGGAAGGACTTTACTGCTGAGCATGAGGCGATCTTTACTCGCCGCGGCATCGACACGAAGGGTATCGAACGGTCGGAGGGACTCAGCTTTCACTGGACCGGTTCTTACTCGGGCAATATGGACGAGGCCAAGACTCTCGGTACAGACCTGAATGTCTTCGAGACGTTCGAGCCAAAGATTCCGGATGCATATAAGGACAGCGAGTATCTGTTTCTTGCGAATATAGATCCAGTGCTGCAGTCGCGCGTGCGAAGCCAGATGCCAAATGTCCGCATGGTTTGCGGCGATACGATGAACTACTGGATTGCCGATCACTCTGCGAATCTTGCGAAGGTGCTGCGCGAGCTGGATGTGTTGCTGATCAATGACGGCGAGGCGCGCATGCTGGCTGGGGAGCGCAACCTGGTTGTGGCCGCGGAGAAGGTGCTTGCCATGGGACCGAAGACGCTAGTGGTCAAGCATGGTGAGTATGGCGCCACCGCTTTCTTCAGCGATCGCTCGTTTTCTAGTGGTAGCAAGGCATTGCGTCCGTTTCGCGCGCCGGCGCTGCCGCTTGCGGAGGTAGTTGACCCCACGGGTGCGGGGGACTCGTTTGCTGGAGGTTTCTATGGATACCTCGCGTCGCAGCCTAAGTTGACGCCGGCAGTTCTTCGCACTGCGATGTTTTATGGTGGGGTGATGGGTTCGTTTGCCGTGGAGCGTTTTGGGACTGAGCGGCTGCAGAATGTGTCTCGTGAAGAGATCGATGAACGATTCAAACTCTTCCTGGAGATCTCGCACCTTGAACATGCGGGCGTCTAAGTCGTCCCGGAGTTCGCGGCTTAACAAGCCAGCGGCATCGGCCTTAGCGGGCCGAACTGCTGGTTCGGGTGTCGCGGAGTTCGATCCGGAAGAGGTGAGGCCGGCGACGCGGCAGGAGACCTTTCCGGTCGCGTTGGGTGCGGTGTTGCTGTCTTTTATCGCATTGCTTCTATCGTATTCGCGTGGATATCTCCTACTGTACGGTGATGCTGTTGCGCATCTTGGCATTGCTCGGCGCATCCTGGATTCGCGGAATCCGGGGCTCGTCCAGCTTGGCGGGGTTTGGTTGCCGTTGCCCCACCTGCTGATGCTTCCTTTTGTGCAAAAGGTGGAGTGGTGGCAGAACGGACTGGCTGGTGCGTGGCCTTCGTTGATCTGCTATATCGCCAGTGTTGCGGGTATCTATCGGCTGGCGCGCTGGATGATGATTCCGCGGTGGGCGCTGGCGGCGATGGCTCTTTATGCGCTCAACCCGAATCTGCTCTATCTTGCGACGACTGCGATGACGGAGCCGTTGTTCCTAATGCTTCTCATCTGGACGACGTTGCTTACTGTTGAATGCATCGCTGCGATTAAGGACTCGCGGGTGAGTGCGGTTAAGCGCCGTCTGGTGTTGCTTGCGGTCTTCCTTGTGGCGGCTGTGTTTACGCGCTACGACGGCTGGATTTTAGGCGCGGCAGCGTGGTGTGTAGTGACGTTCTCGCTGGCGCGCAGGCGTGAGGTGTGGCGTGAGGTCACTCTGGTTTTTGTTGTCTTCACGGTGTTGTTGATTGCAGGGCCGGTGAGCTGGCTGGCCTATAACCAGCACTTCTTTCATGATCCGCTGGACTTTCTGCGTGGGCCTTATTCTGCGGCAGCGATTGAAAGGAAGACGATGCCGCCTAACGGCCATCACCACCGTGGATGGCATAACCCTGCGTGGGCGCTGTTGTTTTATACGCGCACGGCACAGGTGGACGCGGCTTTTTGGGAGACGGGTTTTCTGCTGATGGCAGCGGCCGTGGGTGGGTTGATTCTGACGGTACGTCGCCGCCTCGCTCTGTCGTCGCTGTTGCTATGGATGCCGCTGCCGTTCTATATCTATTCGGTGGCTTATGGTTCGGTGCCGATCTTTATTCCGCAGCTCTGGCCGCACTCTTACTACAACTCGCGCTATGGAATGGAACTGCTGCCGGCGCTGGCGCTCTTTACGTTTGTGGCCGTGCAGTGGATGGAGCGGAGATGGAGCGAGACGCAGCCGCTTGCCAGGAGACTGATGCAGCCTGTGGTGCTTCTGTTGATTGCCTTGAATACGGTTGGGATGATGTACCGCACGCCGCTGGTGCTCAAAGAGGCGCTGGTGAATTCAACGACTCGGGTTGCATTTGAGACGGCGCTGGCTCGTCAGCTGGGGCAGTTTCCTTATGGCTCGACGATTTTGATGTACAACTCCGATCACATAGGGGCGCTGCAGGATGCTGGAATTCCTTTGCGGCAGACTGTCAATGAAGGAGATTACGACAGTTTTCAGGCTGCGCTGGCCGTGCCTGCTGAGCATGCGGGATACGTTGTCGCGATCGCCGGAGATCCGGTGGCGGCAGCCGTTGCAATGCATCCTCAAGGGCTTAACGAGTTGACGATTTTGTGCACAAGCGGCCAGCCCTGCGCGCGAATTTATAAGTCTGACCGATCCAGCATTGCGCTGCCGAAGTAGCCGGCCGACTTGCAACTAGCATTGAGGCACAATAGGAGCACATGATTTTCTTCGTCAAAGCGCATGCCTGCGGTAATGACTTTCTGATCATCGAGGAGCCGGTGGCACAGCGTCGCCACGCTGAGCTTGCTCGCAAGTTGTGTGCGCGGAACACCGGTGTTGGTGCCGATGGTATTGAATTCCTTGATCGAAAGGCCAATGGCGAATATTTTCTGCGGCTCTTCAATGCTGATGGAAGCGAAGCGGAGCTTTCCGGCAATGGAACGCGCTGTGTGGCCGCCTGGCTGGCGAGCAGCGAGGGTAGGCCGGAGGTTGGGCTGGGCACTCATGGTGGCTTGCGTACTTGTCATGTGATTGAGTCGAACGATCCGCTTTATCTGATCGAGAGCGAGATGGGCGTTCCACGTGTAATGCAGCGCACGATTGTGCTGCCAAGAGTTGGTGAGGTGCCGGGCGCAATGGTGAATGTCGGCAACCCTCATTTTGTTCTCTTTGTGGATAGCGACGATTTCAGCGCACATGGCCTGAGCTGGCAGGAGCTTGGAGCGCAGATTAGCGTGAGTCCGCTGTTTCCGCATAGCACCAACGTTGAGTTTGTTCGGGTTCTTTCGCAGACCGAGATTGCGTTTCGTATCTTTGAGAGAGGGTGCGGGCCTACGACCTCTTCGGGTACGGGGACGTGTGCCTCTTCGGCTGCGGCGATGGTGCTTCGCAGGGTGGAACGGGAGTTGACTGCGATTGCAGAGGGCGGGCCGCAGCGAACTGTGTGGCCGTCAAACGATGCGGTGATGCGATTGACGGGGCCGGCGGAGATTATCTGCCGCGGCGAGGTTGCGGCCCTGTGACGGCACCACTTTTCAAGCCTCGTGCGCTGCGTGCGGGCGCTACGCTTGCGGTCTTGTCGCCGGCGAGTACTCCCAAGCCGGAGTTGGTGGAGCGTGGCATGGCGCACCTGCAGCGGCTTGGGTACAAGGCCGTACTTAGTCCACATGCGCTGGACAGCGGGCCGCTGTACTACGCGGGCAAACTGGAAGATCGGCTGCGGGACCTTCATGCGGCGTTTGCGGATCCGGAGATCGATGGGATCATCTGCACGCGGGGCGGGTGGGGATCGGCGGAGTTGCTGCCGCATCTTGATGCGAAGCTGATTCGAGCAAATCCAAAGCCGTTTATTGGGTACAGCGACCATACTTCGCTGCATTGCTGGCTTCACAATGAGGCGAATCTTGCGACGTTCTATGGGCCGATGGTGGCGGCGGATTTTTCGCGAGAGGATGGCGTGGACCTCGCGAGTTGGCAGCATAGTCTGACGGGCGATCCTGCATGGTCGCTTGGTGATACGGAGGGGCTTCGCGTCTTGCGTGGCGGGCAGGCCGAGGGCTTGGTCGTTGGCGGGTGTCTCTCCATCTTCGTGGAGGCGCTGGGTACGCCGTATGCTCCGCGTGTTGAGAGGGACAGCATTCTTTTTCTGGAGGACATCGGAACGAAGCCGTATCAGTGGGATCGGATGCTGCTTCATCTTCGCTATGCGGGGGTGCTTGAAAAGGTGACCGGGATCGTCTTTGGGGATATGGAGCAAAACGTTTCGCCGGACGAGCAGGACTATCTGGAGCGGGCGATTCTTCATGCGCTTCGTGAGTTTGATGGGCCAATCGCCGTCGGGCTGCGATGCGGGCATGTGAGCATGTATAACGTCACGCTGCCGCTGGGTGTTGCTGCCAGACTGGATCTTGCCGACGCGAGGAATCCGCGGATGCACCTTCTCGAAGCAGCGGTGAGCGGTTAGGCTGGAGTCTCGCGACATGCAAAATTCCAAGCACATTCATCTGATCGGCATCTGCGGCACGGCGATGGCTTCGCTGGCTGGGATGCTGCAACTGCAGGGGCACCGGGTGACGGGGTCCGATACAGCGGCCTATCCGCCGATGAGCGATCTGCTGGCATCACTCAAGATTCCGATTCACGAGCCATTTTCGGAGAGCAATCTGGAGCAGAGGCCGGACCTGGTGGTGGTTGGAAATGCGATCTCGCGGGGGAACGTCGAGCTGGAATATGTACTGGATACGCGGATCCCGTTTTGTTCGATGGCAGCGATTTTGCATGATGAGTTTTTGCCGGGGCGGGAGTCGCTGGTCGTTGCAGGAACGCATGGCAAGACGACGACCACGAGTATGCTGGCGTGGATCTATGAGGTTGCGTCGCGACAAAACCCTGCGCTGGCGCCGTCGTTTCTGATTGGCGGCGTTGCGGAGAACTTCGGGACGAGCTTTAAGGTTCGTTCGACGAGGCCGTTTTTGCTGGAGGGCGATGAGTACGACACCGCCTTCTTCGATAAGGGGCCGAAGTTTCTTCATTACTTCCCTGACGCGTTGATCTTGACCCACGTCGAGTTCGATCATGCGGATATCTATGCCGATCTGCCTGCGGTCAAAACTGCGTTCAAGCGACTGGTGAATCTTGTGCCGGGGCGGGGGCGGATTGTTGCGTTCGACGGCAGCGAGAACGTGAGTGAGTGTATCGAGAAGGCATTCTGCGCGGTGGAACGTTATGGCTTCGATCCTCTGTCGCACTGGCGTCTTGCGGATCTGCGGCATGAGGGGACGTTGACTCGCTGGACGGTAACGCGCGCGGGTGCTCCGTTTGCTGAGTTGAGCCTGCCGATGGCGGGGGCGCATAACGCGCTCAACGCTACGGCTGCTGCGGCGTTGGCTGCGGGGCAGGGAGTTCCAACTGAGGCGATCGTTGAGGCGCTGGCTACGTTCAAGAGTGTGAAGCGCAGGCTGGAGGTGCGATCAGTTGTGGGGGGTGTAACCGTGATCGACGACTTTGCGCATCATCCAACAGCGATTCGTGAGACGTTGCGGGCTCTACGGGAGTCGTACCCGAACCGACGACTGTGGGCGGTGCTGGAGCCGCGGTCGAATACGCTGCGGAGGAATGTCTTTGAGCTTGACCTTGTGGATAGTCTGGCGCTGGCAGACCGGGTTGTGCTGGCTTCGGTCTTCAAGTCTGAGAGCATTCCGGCGAGCGAGCGACTGCACCCTGAGCATGTGGTGAGTGCGTTGAATGCGCGCGGAGTTCCCGCAAGTCTGTTGGCGGATGCTGATGCGATTGTGAAAGCTGTGGTGCCGGAGTTGTGCGAGGGAGACGTGGTTGCGATTCTCTCGAATGGCGGATTCGGGAATATCTACGGGAAGCTCCCGGCGGCGATTGCAGGCCGAGCTTCAAGCAGGTAAGGCTGCGTCCGGTCGAGAGGTCATTTGCGGCTGTTATTCTTGAAGTTGGTATGCTCGCAACCCTGAAGCTCGTCTTTGTTTATCTTGCCCTCGGTCCAATCTCCGGGATCATCGGCATTCCTTACACACTGCTAGTCGGAGACGTCTCCAGGCTCTATCGCGTTGCAATGTGGATTACGAACGCGGGGGTGCGCGCTGCGGGAATTAAGATCGACATCAGCGGATTTGAAAATATTCCAGCCGGGCGCAGCTGTATCTTTATGAGCAATCATGTTTCGAACCTGGATCCGCCGGTGACGATTCCGCTACTGCCGGGGCGCAGCTCGGTGTTGCTGAAGCAGGAGCTGATGAATATTCCGATTCTGGGCAAGGCGATGCGGCTGGCGAAGTTTGTACCGGTTGAGAGGGGAAGCCGTCGCGATACTGCACAGGCTACGGTCGCCGCTGCGGGCGATGCGCTCCTGTCCGGGTTACATATTCTGGTATATCCGGAAGGAACACGCTCGCTGGATGGGCGGCTCTCTGCCTTCAAAAAGGGACCATTTTTTCTGGCGAAGGAGACGCAGGCTCCGATTGTCCCCATCGCTATCTCGGGGACGCAGACGATGATGCGGAAGGGAAGCAACGCCATCACGCCCGGAGTGGCGCGGGTTCTATTGCTTCAGGCGATCGAGCCGTCAGACTATGCGACACGTGAGGAGCTGATGCGGGCGGTCAGGAACGCGATTGCAGCGGCGCTGCCTCCTGAAATGCAGCCGGCGGACTACTTGACGATGGCGTTGTAACCGTCTGTCTGGAGCCGTTGCCGCATGACGTCGGCATCTTTCTTGGTGGAGAAGGGCCCGATCTGAACGTGGAGCAGCTTGTCTTGCGGCTCCTTGTGGATGGCCACACTGTAGCCGCGATGCTTCAAAGCATTGACGAGAACGTCGGCGTCCTCCTGGTGGGAGACGGCGGCTACCTGGACGACGGCTACTCCTTGTCCGGCGGGTGTGATGGGAATCACCATTGCGGGCTTTGCGGTTGGCTTGATTGCTGGTTCGGGGCGAAAGTCTGCCGCTACGGCCTTGACCCTGGTGAGTGCGGGAGCGGGTTGGCTTGCATCCGTAGGTTCTGTTGCAGAAGCGTCCGAAGGGTTGGCACTTTGACGTGCGTCCTCGGAGGCGGTAGCGGGCAAGGTGGATGCTGCGTGAGCTGCGAGGCTTCCAGGAGAGGGTTTTGAGGCACTGGACTCGGAGCTTGTGCTGGTGTTCTCCGCTCCGCTGACCACAGACGGGGCTGAACGCCTGCCCAGGGAGTAGCCGAAGCCGAAGAAGACCGCGCAGAGTAGAGCCAATGCGAAGAAGATGCCAAGGATCGTGGTGGTGCCAAGCGAGATCTCGCGATCCTGTCCGCGAGAGTCGCGAAGATCCTGCAAGTCGTCGTCGGTTTGGTCGCGGCTGTTCACGGTCAGACCTTCTTCTCCAACGCCGTGTCGGGCGTGAATGTCTTATTGAACAGGTTCATCAGCTCCATTGGAAGGGGAAATACGATGGTGGTATTTTTCTCGACACCTATCTCGGTGAGGGTCTGGAGGTAGCGCAGCTGGAGGGTCATGGGTTGGGTGGCCATGAGCTGGGCGGCTTCGACGAGCTTGGCTGCGGCATTAAACTCACCTTCGGCGTGGATGATCTTCGCCCTTCGTTCGCGCTCGGCCTCGGCTTGCTTGGCCATGGCACGGAGCATGGATTCGGGCATGTCGACCTGCTTGACTTCGACGGAGACGACTTTGACGCCGAAGGGGGCGGTATGGCCGTCGATGATGGTCTGGATGCGGATGTTGAGGGCTTCGCGGTGGGCGAGGAGGCCGTCGAGGTCGACCTCGCCGAGAACTGAGCGCAGGGTGGTCTGGGCGAACTGCGAGGTTTGGTAGATGTAGTTGGCGACTTCGATGACGGCTTTGGTGGGGTCGACGACGCGGAGGGTGATGACGGCGTTGACCTTCAGGGTGACGTTGTCGCGGGTGATGACGTCCTGAGGGGGGACCTCCATCGCCTCCTGGCGGAGACTGACGCGGACGATCTGGTCGAGGGGGCGGAAGATCCAGATGAGGCCTGGTCCTGCTGCGGCCTGCTTGACCCGGCCAAGACGGAAGATGACGCCTCGCTCGTACTCTTTGAGGATGTTGAGGGAGTTGACGAGGTAGAGAACTACGATGACGATGGCAAAGAGCAGCGGGAGAGACATCATGGGTAAGACCTCTGTCGGCCAGATTGCAGCCGCCGCTGCGATTGTAAAGCAGGCGCAGCGGCAGCCGGCATTACTGGCTAGAAGCGAAAGAAAAAGCCGAAGCCGGGTTGAAGTTCGGTGGTGCGCTTCTGAATGGTGAGGTAGTTGGTCTCGAAGTCTGGTGCTTTGAAGAACGTCTGGCGGAACTCAGCGCGTGCACCGAAGTGTTTGTTGAGCATGTAGTCGCCACCGACGTTGTAGTAGTAGGTGGCGCGCGCCTGGGGTGAGAGGCCTTCGCCGCCGCCGGGCGTTGGACGGAACGCGGTTGTCCCGGCGCCGCCGCCGGCGAAGGGTGCGACTCCGTGAAACTCGCGGCGGAAGTGAGCGACGTAACCGAACGTGTACTCCGAGGCGTTTTGCTGAACGCCTCCAGTAGGTGTGGCTCCGAAGGGTGTGAAGGTCTGCGTGTAGCGGGCGTATGCGTAGTTGAACTCGAATCCGAGGTATGGGGACTTGGTGTAGCGGATGGTTACGAGTGGACCTACGGTGTTGCCGGGATGAAGATTGACTGCGGTGGGCACGGTGTTGATGGCTACGGTGCCGTTGGAGTCTCTGTTGAGGATGGCGGAGGCGACCACGCCGATGTCGAGGCGGGAGAGCTGACGGTCCAGGCCCGTTTGCGGGGTGGCCTGTGCTTTGGCGATTGATCCAGCCGCGGAGAGCAGCAGGCAAAGTACAACGTTCCGAACCCAGATCGGGCGAGACACATTCAACATCAAGAAAAGACTCCCTTATTCAAAAACTACTGTTCTTTCAGTCTACTCTGGCGCGGCATTTGATGGGGGCTGCCTGATGGGGCTTCGAAGGCCGGTCAAACGGGCTTATTGGCGGGTTCGACGACCAGAGTGAGGCCGTCGAACCCGCGCACAGAGACCAGAGAGCCTACGGAAAGCGAATCCTGGCCCTGGAGAGAGGCCTGCCAGAGCTCGCCGCGTATCTCCACCTGGCCGGTGGGGCAGAGTGGGGTGCGGACGACAGCGGTGCCGCCGATCATGGCCTGCGGGCCGGTGAGGACCTTGCCGCGGCGGGCACGTAGCGCGATCCAGGCGAGGCCGAAGGAGATGGTGCCAAAGCCGAGGCCTGCGCCCAGGGCGGTCGCGAGATGGACGCGGAGCTCGGGGATGGGGCCGTCGACCAGAGTGGCGAGGCCGAAGATGAGTGCGGCGATGCCGACGGCTGCCAATACGCCGTGACTGCTGAACTTGGCCTCGAGGACCATCATCACCAAAGCTGCGAGGAGAAGAACGATGGCTGTGTGGCGGATGGGGAGAAGGTTCAGCCCGAAGAGACCGAGGAGCACGAAGAGCGTGCCGATGGAGCCCGGGACGACGGTGCCGGGAACGTTGAACTCGAGGTAGATGAGGAGGGCACCGAGAATGAGCAGGAGCACGGCGACGTCAGGGTTGGTGAGTTTGCTGAGCAGGCGCTCGCGCTGGGAGGGGGCGGTGGTGATGATCTGCGCTCCCTGGAGATGAAGGGTCTGGGTGGTGCCGTCGAAGCGGTGGATCGCGCGGCCGTCGAGGGCTTTGAGCAGGGAGGCGTCGTCGGCGGAGACCAAGTCGATGAGCTTCAGATTGAGAGCTTCTTCGTCGCTGTAGGACTTTGAGTTGCGAACGGCGTCCTCGGCGGCAGCGACGTTACGGCCGCGGCGAGAGGTATAGGAGCGGAGGAAGGCCGCGGCATCGTTCTCAATTTTTTCTTTGAGAATGGGATCCAGCTGGCGGCCTTCGACGATAGGGTGAGCCGCACCTGCGTTGGTCCCGGGGGCCATTACGGCGATGTCAGCTGATTCGAGGAGGAAGAAGCCGGCCGAACCTGCTCTGCTGCCCGTTGGTGAGATGAAGATGATGACCGGGACGGGTGAGTTTTCGATAGCTTGCACCATCACACGGGTGGACTCGAGCAGGCCGCCGGGGGTGCCGAGCGAGATCAGGACTGCTTCGGCGTGTTGGCTGGCCGCCTCGCGAAGGCCGCGCTGGAGGTAGTCCGCGGTGATGGGCTGGATGGTGTCGTGGATAGTGAGTTTGACGACGGTACCGGAGGCGACGGGAGCGGCGAAGATTAATGTGGGCCGTGCGCAGAGGGTCGCCATCAGGAGGAGGAGGGCGACTCTGGCGTAGGAAGTCATGGCAGGCTCTGTCCACGTGCCTGCAGGGCCTGACGCATGCCTTGCGCTGCAGAGTTCTTCGGGTCCAGTTGTAGCGCCTTGCTCACGTTGCTTGCTGACGCTGACGCGTCACTGGTCTGGAGATCGAGACGGGCGAGAACGAGATAGGCCGTGACGTTTGGGCGCAGCATAATGGAACTCTGAGCCTCGGTGCGGGCATCGGCTGCATTGCCGCTTCGCTCCCGTACCTGCGCGAGGCCTGCGTGAGCCTCTGCACTGGAAGCGTCTGCTGCAATCGCGGTCTGGAACTCCTGCTCGGCTTCGGGAACCAGGCCTTGCGAGAGATACTCGTGGCCTTGGCGGGTGTATTCTGCGGCCTGTTCCGCTGGAGGCAGGGTGGCGAGGCGCATGGCACGCATCTGGTCGAGCTGAAAGGCAGCCTGTCGGAAGGAGGCCTCTGAGTAAGTACGGCGAATGCGCTCGAGGGGATCGAAGTCGCTCGTTGATGCTGCAGGGTCTGTCGCCGCTGGGGTGGCGGTTGGAGGTTTCCGGCCTTCGCTGATGCTGGTCTTGAGTTGTGCTGCTTCGGAGTCGGCTGGGCGGAGCTTGAGGGTCGAGTTGACTTCGCGGGTGGCTCCTGCGAAGTCTCCCTGGCGAAAGAAGGCGACGGCGAGATTGTAGTGATAGTCGGGATCATTGGGATCGGCCGTTGAGGCGCGCTGAAAGAGCGGAACGGCGTTATGGCCTTGGCGGCTGGAGGCGACGGCCTGGTTGTTGACGACTTCCGGAAGCGGTAGCCGGCTGGCGACGAAGGAGAAGGCTGATTCGGCCTCGGCGTACTTGGCAGTGTTGAAGCGGGAGAGGCCAATATAGAACCCTGCTTCGAGAGCGCGCCGATCGGTTTGGGGGATTTTGGCGAAGGTCGCCGCGGCCTGGTCGTACTCCCGCTCGTTGTACTGGGCTTTGCCGAGGGCGAGAAGGGCGGCGGGATAGTCGGGATTGGTCGCGATGGCTGCCTGGAGTCGCTTGATTCTCTCCTGCGAGGTTGGCGCGTCGGTGCCGCGGATGTAGTTCTCAAAGGCGCTTAGCTGGACTCCGCCTGAGGCTGCAAGGAAGGTCTGCTGGGCGATATTGAAGTGAGGATCGATCTGTCTCGCGACCTTCCACGCAACGGCGTTTTCGACGTCGAAGAGACGGTTGAGTTCGCTCGAATCCTGCAAGGGCGCGGAGAGTCGGAGATTTTTGACCTCGAGGACCTGCGCCTGCACTGCGATGCGGCCATTGATGACGTTGAAGCTGCCTACGATGACGAAGTCGGCGTCGAGATTCTGTGCGATGCGAATGGTGGTGGCCCGAGACGGCCTGAAGTCGATGGGCAGGCCGAGATGGTCGAGCGCGTACTGGCGATCTTCGCGGGTCAGGGTGAGGAAGCCGGCAGAGGAGAGGCGCTGGTTCAACGTGTCGGGAAACGAATCACCGACCCAGGCCAGGGCTGGCTGTCCGGAGCGATTGTCGAAGGGAAGAACAAGGATGACGCGGCCACCGGTGTCGGCTGTCTCAGCGGATTGGGAGACTCCGGCGATGCTGCAGAGCAGAAGCAGCGAGAGGAGCCATGGCCGTTGAAGGATCGAGCGAACTTGAAGGCGCTTCGTCACAGATATGAGTATAGAGGGTCAGGGTTTTCCAGCGGGTGGAAGGATGCTTCGACGATACGGGGGAAGTGGAGCACGGCGGCCCATTCGCCTTTACGATGCGCCTGCCAGACGACTTCGCCGTGGAGGATCGTTGCGATTTCGGAGGGGGAGAGGTCGCGGTGGAAGTCGAAGTACTTCGTGTCTACGGACTCGTGCTGCCGACTGAGATCGACGCGGTTGGCCGGCGGTGCCCACTTGGTCGAGAAGACGAGCGCTACGTCGTAACTCCCCGGATCGGCGGCTGCTTTTTCGATCTGCTCCAGCGAAAAGTTCAGGATCGGCGCCGTCTTGACGGGATGATTGGTGTAGCCAAGCTCAGGACGGTTGAGCTCTGAGGTTGCTGGCCACGCGGTGAGGACTGTGGCTTGAGGGTAGGTGAGGTCGATGAAGCGGACCGCCTGCTGATGGAGAACGACGAAGTCGCGATAGGTGAGGTTGTCTTCGGGGGCGAAGGCGTAGGGCGGGTTGATCCAGATACCTGCGAGGAATGCTATTGCGCTCAGGGCGGCGAGGAGGAGCCATCGCTCGGAAAGACGGCGGCGCCAGGTGTTGACGCCGACCAGCAGGATCAGCGGATACATCGGCAGCAGATAGCGTGTGAGGAGAGCGCCGCCAAGGATGGAGAAGGCGATCCAGTTAGCAAGAAGAACTACGCCGATGGCTTTGAGGGCTGGGCGGGAGATGGGGAGTCGCTTATTAGTTGCGGCGATGGGGAGAAACATTGCGGCGATCATGCACACGACAGGCACGAACATGTTCATGTGGGCGAAGAGGTGGAGGAGACGATGCCAGAGACAGAGCGCGATGCGATAGGCGTCGAGGTTTGCGGTGGCGTTGTAGCGGAGAAACTCCGGATTGCCGAAGACGAAGCCGGTGCGGTGGTAGTGGAACGCATACCAGGCAGCGAGTGGCAAGATGGGGGCGAGGAGTGCGGCCATCCAAGAGAGGTGGAGTCTGCGTGATTGAGGAGCGCGGCGATTCTGGAGGAGAAGGGCTATCTCCCAAAGAGCAAGCGCTATGGGCGTGACGATGGACGTTTCTTTCGACAGCGCGGCGAGAGAGAACATGAGCGCAGAGTAGATCGGATTCAGGACGAGACTTGATCCCGTGTCTGCGGAGTCGTGGTTGAAGTAGAAGGCCAAGCCCCAGAGGGTGAGGGCTGCGGCGAAGATGTCAGCGTGAGCGAGCGTGCTCTGTGCGAACCAGACGGGATAGATCGCGGTGAGTACGACCGTGACTGCAGCGACTGCGGAGGTCGTCAGCGTTCTGGTTAGTTTGAAGACGCCAAGCAGAGCGGCTGCGGCGACCATTGCCACCAGCGTGCGCGTGCCGCTGACGACATATCCGGAGAGGTGCCACCAGGCGGCGAGGAGGATCGAAGGCAGCGGCGGGTGCGCGTTGGTGACGGTGCTTTGCGGGATGAGGGTGCCGGTGCGGAAGAAGTCCCACGCGGCGGGAATGTAGTAGCCTCCTTCGTCCCAGAAATAGGGAAGCCGAAGGAGGCGAAAGTGTGAGAGATAGACGGCAACGAAGAAGAGCGGATAGAGCATCCAGAGAGGGATATTCTCGAAAGCTTGCTGCCCATCTTTGTCGGTGCTGCGTTGGGGTCGCACGCTTTAGTTGACGGGACCTTCGGGCTGGGGGAGTTGCTCAAGCGTGATGAAGCCGAAGGTCTGCTCGTATTGACCAAGATTGTGTCCGAGCACGTTCCAGAGAGCCTTTGCCTGCTGCGGGCTGAGATAGATGCCCTGAAAGTTTTTCACGTTCAGCTCGTCGGGGTTGTCCTGGCTCATGGTGCCGAAGACGAGGAAGAAGTCCCATACGCTCATGCGGACCTGTACGCTGTTGGCATAGCCGTCGCGATAGTCTTGGGTACTGGTGAGCTTGAGCTGTGGCTGTTTGTCCTGGGGCTGATTGGGGTTTTGCTGGCTCATCGAATCTCTTTCGGGGTTGGGTTGCTTTTTAGATATTGGTGCGGGAGAAGGGACTCGAACCCCCACGGATTTCTCCGCTTGGACCTAAACCAAGTGCGTCTGCCATTTCGCCACTCCCGCATTCTTCGTGGGCGACACCGTGTGGTGTGCGAAGAACTTGAGTGCCACAATCAGCCTATGGCAAAGGGATGTTGATTGCAACGTTGCCAGCGGGAAAAGAGGCGATCAGTGCCCGCTCAATGTTTGATCATCCACATGATCCAGCTGGCCGCGATGGTGCCGCCGACGAAGAGGACAAAGCAGAAGGCGCCGAAGCGGATCATGGTGCGAGGTTCGGAGCGCTGCGTTATGCCGAAGACGATGGAGGTGAAGAGAGCGAAGAGCAGGACTGCTCCGAAGTGCGAGATGGTCATGAGCGCTTCCTCCCGGTGGCCAGCGAGTGCGCGTCGACGGCGGAGATGATGTTGAGAAGGCCGGCCACGACCATAAACTTGGTTCCGTAGTCGGCGGTGGCTACCTGCACCGTCACCTGGCCGAGATCGAAGATGCGTGCAAGAACGTAGAGAAGGCCATTGCCGAGGTCGCCGGCGAAGTTGAGGATGTCCAGCAGATCGCCGGTGTTGGGCGAGTAGATCTTGCCCTTGAGAGCGAGGCCGATGATGAACATCGCGACGATGGAGACCATCAGGAGGCCGCCGCGAATCCATTTACGCTGCAGAAAATGACCTGCGCCGGGGATGAGCCATCCAGCGATAAGAGCCATCGCCGGAAATGAGGTGGATTGCGCGCGCGCTTGTGCCGAAACGTTAGTAGCCATTGCTACTTTGATGATAACAGGGCGCTGCAACACTGGATGGAAGCTGTAGCCAACTTCGAGAAGACGAGGTCTAGGAAGTTGCACGCGAAGTTGCCGAAGGCCGGCCTTTGCAGGCACTGTCCGATACGCCGGTTTTGCATCCACATGAAATGGAGCGGATCGGTAAACACACGCCGACTTAGCATTATCAATTGAATACCAAGGCGCCTAAGCGATCAAGGCCAATGTATCTTGCATGCACAGGCTTTGATTGCGTTTCATCTTCGACGACCGGTCTCAATACTTCATAGTGTTCAGATCTTCGCACTCGTCATGGTTACCTCCAACGACTTCCAAGTAGACAGAAGCTGTTATTGCTTTGAGGCACTGGATCGGCCGGATCGTTTAGGGATTGCGCTCTTCGGCAATCGCGGAACAGCCTGTACGCCCGCCCAAAGCGTTGCGATCGTTTGCTCGACCAAGAGAGTCTGGTCAGTCAAGCCGGGCACAACACCTTGGATGACCATGAGCGTGGCGAGGCCGAGAATCGTGTACCACCAGGTGTGGGCTACCACTATGTCATCCCTGCTTGGCAATCCTTCATCCTTGGCAGCATCGAAAAAGAGCTGCACGAAACGTTCGAACAACGGCGTGCCAATCTCGTTGATGTATTCTCCAGCGCGGATGCCGTTGCGGTTCTCAGGCCCGAAGAAGACGTTGCGGAACTGCTGGGGATGGGCAGTGCAGAATTGAATCAAGCCGCGTGACGTCGCAAAAAGACGCTCTTTCGGTGCAGGATGTTTAGCGGCAATCGCGTCGAAGTTCTGAATCAGCAGCCCGATCGTCTCGTTGCTCAACTCGGCAAGAATGTGCCATTTGTCCGGAAAATGCTGGTAAATCACGGCGTGTGTATAGCCGATCTCTTTAGCGATCGCACGAAGCGTCACGGCTTCGTAGCCGCGATCGGCAAACATTTTGCTTGCAGCAACGAGGATTTCGCTTCGCAGCCTTTCCTTGCGCTCTATCCGGCGACTTGGTGATGTGGATGTCACTTGAATAGCTTAGCCCGTTTGATGATTTTTGCGGCCGATTGTTGTTTTATAACCATTGGTTATAAAACCAATGAATAATTTGCAACCAATGGTTTGAATAGGCCTCTAATCGTCAGGTCGCTCATTTGGATGGGCGGCCAAATACGAGGTAGAAGGAAGATGCGATGAAAGATCTGGTGATTGGTGCAGCGGGCAAGAGCGGAGAGGCGCTGGTAGATGAGGCGCTGGCGGCCGGACATAAGGTGACGGCTTTCGTGCGTGGTGCCACGCAGTACAAGAAGGCAAATGTCAGAGTTGTTGCGGGCGACGTGCTGGACGCGACTGCAGTCGACGCTGCGGTAGCCGGACAGGATGCGGTCATCGACGCGCTCGGCGGTAAGACGCCGTGGAAAGTGACGACGATGGAAACGAGCGCAGCACACAATATTGTGGACGCGATGCGGCGCAATGGCGTGCGGCGGCTGCTGAAGATCTCGGTGGTGGGTGCGGGCGAGAGCGTCAAGAACGCCGGCTTCTTTAACGAGCACCTGCTCATGCGGACGTTTCTGCGGGGTCTGCTGGTAGACAAGGCGGGCATGGAGGCCGAGATCGAAGGCAGCAACTTGGACTGGACGCTCGTGCGGCCGCCGATGTTGACCGACGGCGAGAAGACAGGCATTGCCAGGGTGCTGAGCACGGAGAGCGGCGAGAAGGCACACAAGATCGGGCGGGCCGATCTGGCAGCCTTCATGGTGCAGCAACTGGAAAGCGGCCGGTATGTGCGTCAGGCAGTGACAGTGACGACCACATAGCAAAGCCTCCACGAGAATCAATCACCTCTCTCATCGAGGCGATCCGATCGGCTGTGTAAAGGCCTTATAGCGATTCATGCGACAGATAACTGTGGAAGCCCACGGGACTCGAGCAAATCTCCTGGAGGTGTTTAGGGAGGCACAAATATTATGGCCGTTTTTCCCAAGAAAAACGGCACTCCGCAGAATCTCCCCCTCCAAAGTGACAGGAGATTTGCTCTAGCGGAGTGCTAACTGCGCAACTCACAAGCTCTGGCGTTCGCATCAGAGCATCACCTTCGGTCTAAGAAAGGATCGTTTTATGTCAAGCTTCCCCACTCCGCTTGAAGAAGTCATTCATCACAACGTTATTAAGAACAACAAAACAGGCGGCCCGGCGCTTGATGTCGGGCAAATGAAGTTGCTCTGGAGGGCCTTGGGAGAGAACACAGGCTACACGTTCTCTATCTTCGAGAGCACGCTCGCGCCGGGCATGGGTATTCCACTTCACAGACACCCCTTTCCAGAGTTTTTCTATGTCCTGGAAGGCAATCTGTCGATCGGGTATTGGAACAACCAGGGTGTCACTGAGTGGGACGTGTGTAAAGCCGGGGAGAGTCTGATGGTGCAGCCCAATGCGCCTCATACATTCTTCAATAAGAGTGAACATCCGTGCCGCATGCTGAGTGTGTCAACGTATCACCACGAGCGGATGATGAAGGATGCTGTGCATCCGGAGGGCAGGACAGATTTTCTGCCTGCTCATCTCACTCAGGCCGATCTTCATAAATTGACGAAGTCGATGGAGAAGAATCAGACATTCCTTGTCGCAGACCATGCTTAGTATTGGGTCGCATACGCGCCTTCGTCTTTTCGCGAACGAGGCGAGATGAGTCCTACAAACGCGTCTCTCATCACCTGGTCGAATAGTCGGCAAGTCTGAGAAGTGACTCATGTAGCTGGCGAAAAACGGGGCTGTCGAAAACTACTCAGGTGAAGTGGAGGTCAGACCCGGACAAGCTCGGTCTGGATGCGGCCGGTGACCTCAGCCTTGCCTTTGCGCGCGATCATGTCCACCTCACTGCGAATGCCGAATGCGTTCGGATCGCTGGCGGGGCCAGGGAAGTAGAGGCCGGGTTCGACGGAGAAGCAGGTGTTGGGGAGGATGAGGCGCTCGTCGTGGGTTTCAAGGTTGTCGAGGTGAGCGCCGTTGCCGTGGAGGACGGTGCCGATGTTATGGCCGGTGCGGTGCGTGAACCACTCGCCGAAGCCAGCTGCGCGGATGACGTTGCGGGAGGCGTCGTCGGCCTGCCAGCCAGCGATGAGCTGGTTGGCGGCGAAGGCGTCCTGCACGACTTTGATGGAGGCGTCGCGGGCGTCGCGGACGGTGTTGAAGACGAGGTGCTCGCGTTCGGTGGGCTCACGGCCGACGACACCGGTCCAGGTGATGTCGTACCACACGGCGGTGGGGTCGTCTTTGAGCTTGGCCCAGATGTCGATGAGCACGAAGTCGCCTTTGCCAATGGGACGGGAGCTGGCGGCGGTGGGCTCGTAGTGGGAGTCGGCGGAGTTGGGTCCGGCGCTGACGTTGGGGCCGTGCTCCCAGTCGAGCGAGGCGCGCGCCATCGCCTGCTGCAGGTACTGGACCATCGTATGCTCGTCGGTTCCATCGGAGCGGCCGCCGCCGGAGCGTGCACGGGTGCCGATCTCATTCCACGCTGCGGCGAGGATCTCGTCGATGTGCCTCTGCGCAACGTAGTGGGTGGCGAGTTGTGCGTCGGTAAGGACAGCTTCGAAGTGGCTGACGAGATCGGCAGAGCTGACGATTTCCTTGTCCAGACTACGAAGGAGTTCAATGGTGCCGGCATCGACCATGGAGACGTACATGATGGCGTTGCGCGGCGAGTACTGCATGGCGAGCTTCGTCTGGCCCACGAGGAGGGCTTGGATCTGCGCTTCGAGCTCCTGCCAGGAGGAGTAGACGGACTTGGTGCCGGGCAGGGAGTCGAGCCGTCCGGCTTCGATGCGGTGGACGAGTTTTTTCGGTTCGCCCGCCGCTGGAATGAAATAGAACCAGCGGCGAGTGACGTGGGCGTTCGGATCGAGGCCGAGGATGCTGTAGGCGAGGGGGTCCCGGTGATGATGATCGTAGAAGAGCCAGCCGTCGATTTTATCTTCCAGGAGGGCTTGCTGGATGGCGGAGAGGTCGAATCTGGTCTGGCTCTGGGTCTCGCTGACGATATTCGGCATGGTACCTCCACCTCTGAGTGAAAAGTGTGCAAAGTCTTCAAACCAGAAGACATGAGTCTGGACTTACTGGTCAAGTCTACGCGGTTTAAATGCAAAGGCCCGGCGGATGGCCGGGCTTCCTTTGCAGATTATCAAGGTTGTCAGGCTTGTCACGGTTTGCTATGGAATGCGGCGAGTTCGCTAGTTGCAAAAGAATGCGGGCAAGACGCTGAGTTCTAGTCTTTGAGCGAACCGATTTTAGAGGCGTAGATATAGCCTGCGTTGCGCTGATCTGCGGGGTAGCCGGCATCGTCGAGCCACTTTACGCGGAAGCCCTTTTGCTGGAGGCGCTGGATAATTTCGGTTGGGTCTCCGACGGTGTTGTGCACCTCCATCGCGAGGTTGTCGACCTCGTCGAGCCATTGCACGGAGTCGCGAAAGATGGCGAACTCGGCGCCTTCGATGTCCATCTTAAGGAAGTCGACGTGTTGAATGCCGTAGGTTTTCATCAGTTCTTCTACTGTGATTGCGAGGCTGGCATCAAAGTCATAGGGGTCGCACATGGCGAGGAGTGCGGCGGAGTCGTGACGGAGGGACTCTCCGCAGAGGACGCCTTGATGAATCGTCAGCCCCGGTACTGTGTCCAGCTTGGTGCGAAAGGTGTTGTCCGGGTAGGTGAGGGGATCGATGCCGACGACCTTACCGCCGGGACCTGCCAACTGCTTCAAGAGGCTGGCGACGACGCCGGTGTTGCAACCAAGATCGAGGCATGTGTCGAAGTTGAGCTGTTTGAACTCCCGAAAATAAATTCGGCGGACGAAAAACTCTCGCAGGAAGGCGTAGCCATTGCCTCCCGTAGTGTTGATTGCGTTTACATCAATGTCGAGGTCTCGGCCGAGCAGGTGAAAACGCAGGACGCCGTGCATGGCGTGGTCTGCGGAGTAGAATTTGCGCTCACGCAGGACGGTGGAAGCATTCTGAAGGACAGCGCCATACCAGCGCAGCGCCTGGGACTTTGGCATGGTGTGCCAGGTTTGAATTACGTCGTCGGCGAGGCGTCGGAGTTGTTGGGCCATGTATGGCTTCATAGTACAAGACGATCGCTAAAGTGAGATGTGCGATTGTCCGAGGATCCTGCGCGGGACGACCAACGCGAAAGCCGGGATTGCTCCCGGCCTTTCGCGTGTGTTGCGTGATGAATCGGTTATGCGTTGACTGAGTTTTCTGCGGTGGCTGCCGCAGCTGCTGCGGCGGCTTCGCGTTCCTTCTCGGCCTTCTCTGCTTTTCTGGCTGCGGCAGAGTTCTGGCCAAGTTCGGCGGCGAGGGTTTCGGTGGTGAAGGACTCGATGACGTCGCCGACACGGATGTCCTTGTGACCGGCTAGATCGATGCCGCATTCGACGCCCTGACGGACCTCGGAGACGTCGTCCTTGAAGCGCTTGAGCGAGGCGATCTTGCCCTTCCAGACCTCGGCGCCCTCGCGAAGCAGACGTACCTGCTGGTCGCGCTTGATGAGGCCGTCGGTGACGCGGCAGCCGGCGATCTGGCCGACCTTGGTGATCTTGAAGACGTTGAGCACTTCGGCGCGGCCGGCGTAGTTCTCCTTGAAGACTGGCTCGAGGAGGCCGTACATCGCCTTGGTGATCTCGTCCTGCAGCTCGTAGATGATCGAGTGCAGACGAATCTCGACGTTTTCGCGCTCGGCAACTTCGGCAGCCTTGCGGTCAGGACGTACATTGAAGCCGATGACGACGGCGTTCGAGGCCGAGGCCAGGAGGACGTCGGACTCGGTGATAGCGCCGACGCCGGAGTGGAGGACGCGAACGCGAACCTTCTCGGTGGACATGCGCTGGAGCGAGTCGGCCAGGACCTCGACCGAACCTTGCACGTCGCCCTTAAGGATCAGGTTGAGATCCTTCATGCCGGCCTGCTTGATCTGCTCGGCGAGGCCCTCGAGCGAGACGCGGGAGCTCTTGGCGAGTTGGGCCTCGCGCTCCTTCATCTTGCGGTACTGGGCGATGCCCTTAGCCTTGTCGCGGTCTGCCATAACAAGGAAGGTATCGCCTGCATCGGGCATGCCTTCGAGACCGAGGATCTCGACCGGGGTGGAAGGACCTGCTTCGACGATGGGACGTCCGCGATCGTCGAACATGGCGCGAATTTTGCCGAAGGTGTTGCCGACGATGTAGCTGTCGCCGGTGCGGAGGGTTCCGTTCTGCACGAGGATGCTGGCAACCGCGCCGCGACCGCGATCAAGCTTGGCTTCGATGACGGTTCCGACGGCGGGACGGTCGGGCTGTGCTTTTTGTTCGTTGACGTCGGCGACGAGGCAGATCATCTCCTCGAGTTTGTCGAGGTTGAGATGCTTCTTCGCGGAGACTTCGACGAACTCGGTGTCGCCGCCCTGGTTGGCCGGCTGCAGGCCGCGCGTGGCGAGCTGCTGGATGACCTTCGAGGGGTTGGCCTCGGGTTTGTCGATCTTGTTGACTGCGACAATGATCGGCACGTTGGCGGCGCGGGCGTGGTCGATGGCTTCGAGGGTCTGCGGCATGACGCCGTCGTCAGCTGCGACGACGATGACGACGATGTCGGTGACCTTGGCTCCGCGGGCACGCATGCGGGTGAAGGCCTCGTGGCCGGGGGTGTCGAGGAAGACAATCTCGCGACCGAATGCGGGAGAGTCGGGCTTGGTGATTTTGACCTTGTAGGCGCCGATGTGTTGGGTGATGCCTCCGGCTTCGCCGCCTGCGACGTCGGTGGAGCGGATGGCGTCGAGGAGCGAGGTCTTACCGTGGTCGACGTGGCCCATGACGGTTACGACTGGTGAGCGGACGACTTCGACCATGCCGGTGGTGTCTTCGAGGAAGCCTTCGATGGCCTCGTTTTCGAGTTGCTCTTCGACCGAGATGATGGTGGCGTCGGCGCCGAACTGGCGGGCAACGTCCTTGACTAGCTCGCCTTCGAGCGACTGGTTGACGGTGACGAAGACGCCCTTCATGAGGAGGGTAGCGATGAGGTCCTTGCCGCGTACGTCAAGCTTCTCGGCGAGGTCCTTAACGCTGATACCTTCGGTGACCGTGATGGTGCGGGTGATCGGCACCGGCTCGCGGGAGATCTGCGCGCTGCCGAAGCGTGGTGGCGGCTGAAAGCCCTTCATCGGGCCTTCCTTGGTCTTTTCGTAGCGCTGTCCGCCGCGGCGTGAGGCTGGGCGTGCTGCTGGGCGCATTCCTGGCTTTTCGCCAGGGCCGGGCATTACGCCAGGTGCTCCGCCGGGCCCACCGGGGCCGCCTGGGCGTGCTCCGAAGCCGGGACGCGCAGGAAATCCGGGACGGGCACCGGGGGTGAAGCCGGGACGTCCTGGTGCACCGCCGGGGCCGGACGGGCCGCCTGGGAAGGTGCGCGTGGGGTGCATCGGACGGCGTGCGCCGGGAGCCGTCGAGGACATGGGACGGGAGCCGGGAGCGCCGGGCGACTGCGGCCGTGGACGCTCAAAGATAGGTCGGCCGCGTTGAGGCGTGCCAGGGGCCACTGGAGGCGCGGTATAGATGGGGCGCGGGCCGGTCTGCGGCATAATGACGCGACGGGCTGGGGGGCCGGCAGGCGGAGCTGGCGCTGCTGGAGCGGCTTCGGCCTCGGGTTCAATTAGAGGCGCTGAAGCTTCAATGACTGGTGCAGCGGGAGCCGCTTCGACTGGCGGGGCTGCCGGGATTGGCGTCGGCACCGCTTCTGCGGCTGGGGCAGACGGAGGCGCAGGCTTTGCTACTAGTGGGGTAGCCACTACGGGGGCCGCTGCTACTACCGAGCGGCCAGC
Organism: Tunturiibacter empetritectus; assembly: GCF_013410875.1. Classification (GTDB taxonomy): domain Bacteria; phylum Acidobacteriota; class Terriglobia; order Terriglobales; family Acidobacteriaceae; genus Edaphobacter; species Edaphobacter empetritectus. The sequence continues at coordinate 853,710 of NZ_JACCCU010000001.1, forward strand.
CGATGGTGGTGCCGTGGCTGGAGAGACGGCGACTGGAGAAGCAGCGGCTGGCGGGCGCGCGATGACAGGGCCGACGGGCGGCTTGCTGGCGATAGCCGGGCCACGCGCGGGAGCGACGATGTTTGCGCCTTGGCGAGGCAGAGGCACGATGCGGCGAGGCGCTGCCGGTCCAGTCTGGGCAGGTGCCGCAGAGGAGACCGGGGCCGTGGGTGGTGCTGCGACGACGCGAGGCGGTACGGCTGCAACCGGGGCTGAGGCGGGAGGCGGCGCAACGACGGCGGTTGGGCGCGGCGGGGGCGCGGCTTTGGCTGTGGCCTCGGCCTGCTTGCGCTCGAGGATCGCCTTGAGGGCATCGCCGGGTTTGGAGACCTTGGAGAGGTCGAACTTCGGCTTATTGTCGGCCTGCTGCTGCCGGCTGGCACCGCTTCTTCCGCCGTTCTTGAAGTAGTCCCGAACTCTTTCGGCCTGATCGGCTTCAATCGAGCTGGAGTGGGTCTTTCCAGACACGCCAATGGCTTCGAGCGCGTCCAGGATTGGCCTGCTCTTTACTTCCAGTTCTCGTGCCAGATCGTTAATTCGAACTTTGCTCATCCGTCCCTTTTCGCTTGCCCTGCGCGGTTAGCTGTTCATAGCAGCCTCATCGTTGCAGGAATCTTTATTGTAAGTGCTCTCACTGGATTTCGAGAGTCCGTGATCCAGGGAGTGCTGTGGCGCGTGGTTGAACTGGCTAACCACGATCGTTTCCATCGTCGATACCTTCATCGGAGTGCTCCTGGGCTTCTTCTACCAGGCTGTCCACGCTGTCGTTATCCAACTCGATCTGTTCTTCGCGTGCATCGTTGTCCGAGAAGGCATCGCTGGCCGATTCGGCCTCTTCGGCGTCGGCGATGTCTTCGGCGGAGAGGTCGTTGACCTCGCGGGCGGTGCCGATTCCAGCCTCTTCGGCGAGAATCGCTTCGGGTGTCTTTGCCATGGTGTCCTCCTCGGATATTGTTGCTTCAGCATCAGATGCGGTAGAGGCGGCGACAGCAGGACGCTCTTCGCCTTCTTCGTACTGGCCGAAGTAGTGGCGAACGGCGACCGAGATCTTTTCGACGGTCTTTTCGCCGATGCCGGGGACCTCTTCGAGCTGCTCGGGGGTCATGTCGGCTAGAGCTTCGACGGTGGTGATGCCGGCGGCGATGAGTTTTTCGAGTATGGTCTCGCCGAGTTCGGAGACTTGCTCGATCGGGGTCGTGGGACCACCGCTCATGGCCTGCATCTGGCTCTCGACCTCCTGACGCTTCTCCTCTTCGCTCTTGATGTCGATCTTCCACTGCAGGAGCTTAGCGGCGAGGCGGACGTTCTGGCCCTTCTTGCCGATGGCGAGAGAGAGCTGGGTGTCGTCGACGATGACCTCGATCTGCTTGTCGGCGAGATCGGTGATGGAGACGCGGCTGACCTTGGCGGGCTGTAAGGCCTTCTCGGCGAAGGTGGTGATCTCTTCCGAGAACTCGATGATGTCGATCTTTTCACCACGCAGCTCGCGGATGATGGACTGAACGCGCATGCCCTTCATGCCGACGCAGGCGCCGACTGGGTCGACATCTTTATCGCGGCTCATGACGGCGATCTTGGTGCGCTCGCCGGCTTCGCGTGCTATGGCGCGAATGGTCACGGTCCCGTCGTAGATCTCGGGAACCTCAGACTGGAAGAGGTTTTGAACAAGGGCGGGGGCGGCGCGGGAGACGATGACCTGCGGGCCTTTGGCGGCGCGGTCGACGCGCAGCAGGACGACGCGGACACGCTCTCCGACGGCGAACTGCTCGAGGCGAGACTGCTCGCGCTTAGGCATGCGGGCTTCGGCTTTGCCGAGGTCGAAGATGACGTCCATCGGTTCGAGGCGTTTGACGGTAGCGTTGAGGACCTCGCCGGCGCGATGGTTGTACTCGTTGAAGACGGTGTCGCGCTCGGCTTCGCGGACCTTCTGGAAGATGACCTGCTTGGCCATCTGGGCGGCGATGCGACCCAGCGGGGTGGTGTCCTTGTAGAAGCGCAGTTCGCCGCCGACTTCAACCTCGGGGGCGAGCTCGCGGGCCTGCTCGAGGGTCATCTGGTTGATGTCATCCTCGACCTGCTCGGGCGTCTCGACGACGGTCTTGAAGACGTAGGCGCGGATCTCGCCGGTCTCGCGGTCCATCTCGGCGCGCATGTTCTCCTGAGTCTTGTAGTACTTGCGCGTGGCGAGCGCGATGGCGTCTTCCACGGCTCCTACGACTACTGCGGGCTCGATACCCTTATCGCGGCTCAACGTCTCAATCGATTGATACAGAACACTTGCCATTGTTCACTCTTCCTTGCTCTTGTCCGAAAGGTATCCGGATTTGTCTCTGTTGGTTTTGCCAATTCAGAGGATTGCTTCCGTTCGAGCAGCCTCTAAATCTCTGCGACTAGATTTGCCTTTTCGACGTTCGCCAGGGCGATGTCGACGGTCGATTCTGTCACAGCCTTCTTTGCCTTGCCCTTCTGTTTGACGGCAGAGAGGTCGATCGTCAGGACACCGTTTGAAAATTTGGCGAGACGGCCTTGCCACTGCCTGTTCTTATTCACCGGCGTGAAGGTCTGGAGTTTGACCAGACTGCCTTGAAACCGGATGTAGTCCTCGGGGCGGAACAGCTTGCGTTCGAGGCCCGGAGAGGAGACCTCGAGGGTGTACTCTGCGCCCGGGATGAGGTCTTCTACATCGAGGACGGTGCCGAAATCCTGTGCAAAGACAGCGCAATCCTCATGGGTGACGCCGGAGAGTCTTTCGACCGGCACTCCCTTGGGAAGATCTGCAACGGCTTCATTTGCGGCGAGTTCTGCAAGTTTGGCTCGTTCTGCTGCGTTTTTCTCTACAAAGACGCGCAAGGTGCGGAATTTGGCCCCTCCTTGAAACTCAAGATCGACGAGTTCCAGGTTGTGGGAGGCTGCGACACGCTCCGCGGTTGCTCGAATTTGGTCTAACTGGACTGACATAAGCGCTTATTTCCGGTTCAGTGGTCCCGCGTGCACAAACGTTTTTAGAGCAAATAAAAAGTGGGCTTTAGCCCACTCATCTCTTCCGTCAAATCACCGGTGCGGTCACGGCTCTCATTCTTACGACGGAACAAAATCGTCTGCAACTCAAATGATACATCTCCTTTTGCCGTAATTCAATGGGCGTCCCGGCCCGAAGGGGACTGGGGTGCGCCCGGACGGCTAAGAAACTTTCGTGAAATCAGACCATCCAATTTGCTATGGGCGGTAGGCGACTCTACAATCGATGAAATCCCGCGAAATTCAGGCTTGCTGCCGCATGGCCTATCGCTTTTCAACCATCACAACTGGAACCTATAAAAATTATGATTAGCTCCCCCGTACCCGAAGCCCTTACGTTTGATGACGTTCTTCTTGTGCCCGCTTACAGCGATGTTGTTCCTACCCAGGTGAGCACGCAGACGCAGCTGACACGAAATATCACGCTGAGTACGCCGCTGATGTCGGCTGCGATGGATACGGTGACGGAGGCGCGGCTGGCGATTGCGATGGCGCAGCAGGGTGGGTTAGGGGTGGTGCATCGCAACCTGACGATTGAGCAGCAGGCGGGGGAGATCGATAAAGTGAAGCGGTCGGAGAGCGGGATGATCGTGGACCCGGTGACGATTACACCGGAGCAGACCATCGCGGACGCGCTGGAGGTGATGCGGCGATACAAGATCTCGGGCGTGCCGGTGACGAAGAACAAGAGGCTGGTGGGGATTTTGACCAATCGCGACCTGCGGTTTGTCTCGCGGACGGATCTGACGATCGACTCGGTGATGACGAAGACGAATCTGATTACGGTGCCGGTGGGTACGACGCTGGAGCAGGCGGAGCAGATTCTACATCAGCATCGGGTGGAGAAGCTGCTGGTGGTCAATGACGACTATGAGCTGAAGGGCCTGATCACGGTCAAGGATATTCAGAAGAAGTTGAAGTATCCGAATGCTTCGAAGGACTCGCAGGGGCGGTTGCGCGTGGCGGGTGCGATTGGTGCTACGGGGGATTTTCTGGAACGGGCTGAGGCTCTGGTTGCGGCGCGGGTGGATGCGCTGGCAATTGATTCTGCGCATGGACACTCGTCGCGGGTGCTGGAGGCGGTGCGTGAGGTGAAGAGGCGGTTTCCGCAGATTGATTTGATGGCAGGAAATATTGCTACCTATGAAGGCGCGATTGCGTTGATGGATGCGGGAGCCGATGCGGTGAAGGTGGGGATCGGGCCGGGTTCGATCTGCACGACGCGGATGGTGACGGGCGCGGGGATGCCGCAGATTACGGCGATCTCAGAGGCTTATCGCGCGGGTAAGGAGCGGGGGATTCCGATTATTGCGGATGGTGGGATCAAGTACTCGGGCGATGTGACCAAGGCGATTGCGGCTGGGGCAAGCGTGGTGATGATGGGGTCGCTGTTTGCTGGAGTAGATGAGAGTCCCGGGGAGACGATTCTCTATCAGGGGCGTTCGTTCAAGGCTTATCGCGGGATGGGTTCGCTGTCGGCGATGGCGCAGGGATCGGGTGAGAGGTACTTCCAGGGCAAGAGCGATATGGAAGATGCTGCGAGTACGGAGAGGCCGTCGCTGACGGCTCGGGAGAACGGCGGCTCGAACCGGCTGGCGAAGTTTGTGCCGGAGGGGATTGAGGGCCGAGTGCCGCATCGTGGGCCGCTTGAGGGCATGGTGTATCAACTGGTTGGCGGTCTGCGTTCAGGGATGGGGTATTTGGGATGCGGCACGATCGCGGAGTTGCAGGCGAACGCCCGGTTTATTCGGATCTCGAACGCCGGGCTGCGAGAGAGTCACGTTCATGACGTGATCATCACGCGTGAGGCGCCTAACTATCACGTGGAATAAAATTCGGTAGTGAATTCGCCTATGCGATGAGGTGAAGCAATGTGCAGGAATATCAAAACACTGTTCAACTTCGATCCTCCTGTGACGGACGCAGAGATTCGCGATGCGTCGCTTCAATTTGTGAGAAAGATCAGCGGTTTTACGAAGCCGTCGAAGGCGAACGAAGATGCTTTTCAGTCTGCGGTGGAGGAGATATCACTAATCTCTGGGCGTCTGCTGGCGTCGCTTGAGACTAATGCGCCACCTAAGGATCGAGAGGAAGAGGCTGCGAAGAAGAAGGCTCGGAGTGCGGAGAGATTTGCTGTTTGATCTTGGTGAGGTGTCCTGCCGGACGGGCCCACTCCGCGTGGGGCGGTCACTTCGTGACTTGTATACCTTGTTTAGGTGGTGTGGTCATTGTCTCTCCTCCCGTTGGTCGGGCGTGAGTTTCCGTGCGCTTCAGGATGTCTGATTCGTCCGGTCGAGAACCATGGCATCGAAGCGATGGCGAGTGAAGAAGCTGTGGTTCTCGTACAGCTTGACGGCCTGCTGGTTGGCTTCAGTGACGGTCAGGGTGATGGCCGCGAAGCTGGCGCGGGTTAGATGATCGATGCAATAGTTGAGAAGGGTTCGTCCAAGTCCGTGGCCTCGCCAGGCGGGGGCGATGCAGAGCTGGGTGATGTGGGCGACGTCGCTGGCTACGCGGGAACACAGCAACATTCCGACGATGGAGCCGTTGTGGCGATCGCGAAGAACCCAGGAGGCGTTCGGCTCAAAGACGCCGCAGCCGGGGAAGCGGACGATGTTGTGGAGAAAGCGAAGTGAGCCGTGGAGGGAGCAGTACTGATCGTTGATGCGGGCGTCGATGTGGCCCAGGTAGCACTCGTGGATCAGTTCGGCTGCGGCCTGATAGTGATCGGTGGACCAGCGCAGCAGCTCAACGGTGGCGGGAAGATTCAGTTCGGGGGGAGCTTGGGGGGCGTCTGTCGATGTGCTTAGATCGCACTCCATGAAGAGGCGGGGATACATGGTGAAGCCGGATGTCAGGAAGACCTCGTTGATGGAGCCGGCGTCGTAGAGCAGGAGCTGGGACTCGATCCGTTGAATGCCGGGAGAGTTTTGCAGGAGCTGCAGCAGCTGGTGGAGCAGGGTGTGAGTGGTTTGAAGCATCTGCGCCGTATCGTTGGCGATGGCGAAGGCGTCACCGACAACTGCTTTCTGGCCTTCGTAGACGCAGAAGGTGAAGCCGCAGATTCGTCCCCGGTCGAGTGCGACGAAGCCGGGCAGGATGCGGGAGTCGAGGTACTGGAGGAGGAGTTCGGTGGAGCTTTGATAGTTCCAGCGAAGGCGTTGCTCCCAGACACGCGACTCGGTTTCGAGCAGAGGACGAAGCTGGCGCGCCGAAAAGTGGCGAAGGTCCAGTATCTCGAGTTGGGTCGCGACGGCCATACCTGTGGGAGGTCTTTCGTCGAGCTTATAGGAATTTTGGTGGGATGGGTGAGTGTTAGTGCGGGCACCCCGGGTGTCATGCCGGATCAACCCTCTGTGTAGAGTGTGGTCAGCCGGTGATGTGTCTCCGGGTCTTGGGTGGGTGGTGGGGATGGTTCTCCGGCTGGTTGGGAGGGACGATGTCAGGGGAGACCGGTGGGCGAGCGTAGACGCGGTAGACTTCGATCCCTTGCGATTCGTAGAGGAATAAGGGTTTGTAGACGCGCCCGGCGAGCCAGCGGTCGAGATCGCCAGCGTCGCTGGAGCGGATGACGAGGATGTGCTCCGCATCGGGAACGCCATCGGCGCTGTAGTGGATCATAGGCTGGTCGCGGTAGAAGGCAAGGCCGTAGTCCATGTCGCGCTTGATGTCGGTAGCTACCAGCTTCACCTCGGGTGCTTGTAGCTGGATCTCGCGGGCGAGGGGGCGGGCAGAATAGTTCATGTCGAGCTCTTTGCCGTAGAAGCCTAGGAGAAAGACGAGGGTTGCGAGGACTGGAAGCAGGGTTACGTAGCAGACCTGCGGAATTCCCCAACGACGGATGGTGAGGAAGACTACCGCTCCGAAGGCGAGAGCGGCGGCGCCTGCGATCAGCAGCCACTGCGCGGAGGGTACGAACGTCTCGTACTTCATGTGCTGAGGGGCGAGAGCCAGGACAAACACGAGAAGGCCGCAGGTGGCGGCGTGGGCCCAGATGAGCCATTGCGGGAGGCCCTGGCGGCGGCTGCGGTTGAGATAGTCGGCGGTGAGGATGGTCAGTGGAGGAATGGAGGGAAGGATGTAGCCGGGAAGTTTGGAGCCGGAGAAGGAGAAGAAGACGATGGGGAAGAGTGCCCAGAGGACCAGGAACTCGGGGAAGGCGTCGCCGGCGCGGGTGTGGCCGAGGTAGCGCTGGGGGTTGTGACGTACCTTCCACTCGGCGATGGAGACTTCGATGGAGTCGGCCAGGGCGCGGATGGCGATGACGGTCCATGGCATGAGGCCGATGAGGAGGACTGCTAGGTAATACCAGAAGGGCTGGTGGTGCTGGTAGCGGTTGGTGGCGAAGCGTTCGAGATTGTGTTCAAGAAAGAAGAGGCGGTAGAAGGTTGGGTTGCGCTTTTGAACCGCAATGTACCAAGGCAGCACCATGACCAGATAGAGGATGACTCCGGGAATCCAGATGGTGCGGCGAAGAAGAGACCACTCGCGACGGAGGCCAGCGAAGAGGAGGATGATGGCCAGCGCGAGGAAGGGAGCTACGGGGCCTTTTGCCAAGGTGGCAGCTGCGCCGAAGAAGTAGAGATCGAAGAGCCAGAATTTTTTGCCAGTCTCATACCAGGCGTACCAGCCGAGCATTCCGATGCAGAAGGGAGCCGCGAGCTGCATGTCGGTGGAGGCGCCGCGGGCGAAGCTGACGATGGCGACGCAGGAGACGGTGATCAAGGCTGCGTCGAGGTGGCCGCCTGGGCGGAAGCGTCGCATGTGGAGAAAGATGAGCACGACCAGAGCAAGTGCTCCCGAGGAGGATGGGAGGCGGGCGGTCCAGTCGGAGACGCCGAACTCTTTGAAGAAGCTCATGGCGCGCCAGTAGTAGAGGGCGGGCTTTTCCAGCCAGGGCTTGCCGTAGAGGATGGGGGTGACGGTGCCTCCGGCGATGCAGTGGAAGGAGTTGCGGATGTCTTCCGGACGCGGGCTGCGCGGAACCATCTTGGCGTCGACCTCGTGACAGGCTTGGGAGTGTGCGGTGAGCATCTCGCGGGCGATTTGGGCGTACCGTGGCTCATCTGCGCCGACGAGACCGAGCTGGTCTCCGCCGAAGACCGGGACCAGCCCATAGAGCAGAAGAAAGATCGTGACTACAAAGAGGATGACAAACTCGCGGATGGTTGCGATGGAAGGCGGCTTTAGATACTGCTGGAGCCACATCACGATTGCGCTGCCATTCCGTGCGCCGGTGACGGCGGGATGTTGAATATCTGCCATTTTCCTAAGAGGAGCGAGACAAGGCTATCAGAGTCCTGTCCGTAGCTGGGTGAGGATGCGCTCGAGAGCGACCGGGAGGGGGCCATCGAGGGTGCACCCGCTGGCGTTGCGATGGCCGCCGCCGCCGAAGCGTTCGGCGATTCGGGCCACGTCGGTCTCGCCTTTGCTGCGGATGCTGAGGCGAAACTGGTCGGCGTTAGCGACCTCGCGGAGAAAGACTGCTGACTCGACGCCGGCGATGCTGATGAGGTAGTTGACGACTCCTTCGCAGTCCTCAGCGATGGCGCCGATGCGATCCATATCTTCGCTGGTGACCCAGGTCCAGGCTAGGTCGTCGTCGCATTGGAGGTTGGAGAGAGCGATGCCGAGCAGGCGGATTTTGCTGGCCGGGTTGGATAGGTAGATGTCGCGGGCTATGCGGCTGGGATTGGCTCCGCAGGCTGCGAGATGGTGGACCATGGCGAAGGTGTCGGCGGTAGTGCTGGAGTAGGTAAAGGTGCCGGTGTCGGAGAGGATGCCGGCGTAGAGGCAAGTGGCCATGGAGGGTGTGATCTCGACGTTCGCGGCTACGGCGATGTGGTAGACCATGGCGGCGACGGCACAGGCGTGCTCGTCGATCCAATTGACCGAGGCGAAGGGCCGGCCGCTGGCGTGGTGATCAATGTTGATAAGGGTGCGGCCCTCCAGGCCGAGGAGGCCGGTGCGGATGATGCCGTCGCATTCAAGGAGGATGGCGGGGGTAGTGCCGGTGGGGTCTACGTCGTTGGCGGAGGGCGTGTGGTGGATGCGGCTGATATTGGGTAGGGTGCTGTAGGAGGAGGGGATGGGGTCGGCGAAGACGACGTCGGCCTGGCAGCCGAGCTGGTCGAGCACTTCGGCGAGGGCGAGGACGGAGCCGATGGCGTCGCCGTCGGGGCGGGTGTGCGAGGTGAGGAGAAAGCTGGGATGGGACCGGAAGGCCGCCAATAGATCGTCTATCTGGGTTGCGTGAGGCCTAGGCTCGAGGAGAAAGGCTTGGGGGGTCATGGTTTGGCGGGGGCCCCTGGGGTCGGTTCGGAGGAAGTGCGCTTCTGCTCCCGCTTGCGGGTGCGGGCGAGGAGCTCATCCATGCGTCCGGTCATCTTCTCGGAGCGATCGATGGCGAAGGTAAGCTCGGGGACGTGGCGGACGCCCATGCGGTCGCGAAGCTGGGAGCGGATGTAGGCGCGGGCGGTAATCAGGCCTTCGAGGGTGGAAGCCTCCTCCTCCTCGTTGCCGTGGACGGCTACGAAGATGCGGGCGGATTTGCCGCCGGGAGCGAGGACGACCTCGGTGACGTAGCTGGGGGCGATGCGGGGATCGGAGAGCTCGCCTTCGAGCATGGCTCCAATCTCCTCTGAGAAGGTGTTGGCGACACGGTTGCGATGATAGGTTCTAGCGCGCTGCTCGGGCATAGGGTTTTGACTAGGTAGAACGGTTGAGGATATCAAAGTTGGGCCGTTCTACCTAGTGCTGAGGAGCGGTTCCAGCGGATTTCCTGTAGATTGCGGCGTCTTTTTGGGTCATTCGGGCAGGATTTCGGCGTAGGAGTCGGTGATTTCGGCACTGAGGTTGATAGCGATGCGGTGGGCGGCCTGGTCGATATGGCGGAGCTGGCCGGTGAGGTAGCTAGTGGAGGAGGAGATGGCGACGATGCCCAGAGTGGCGCGGTTCCAGACCATACCGTCGTCGAGTTCGGCGATGGCTAAGTTGAAGCTGTGGCGGAGTTTATCTTTCATGGAGCGGAGGACCTGGCGACGGTCTTTGAGGGACTGGGCGTGGTGGATTTCGAGTTCGATGGTGAGTTTGGCTACGGGCATTTTGGCTACGGGCATAATGATTGTCCCCCCTCCGCCTCCCCCCAGGGGGTATTTTTGGAATAAGTCTTTTATTTTCTGTTACTTGCAGGGAATGTGTGGCTGTAAAATATTCCATCTAAAGGGGTTGCTTGCAAAATATAGACGATAAGAGGGTTATGTCTAGATGGGGTTGAACGGTGGCCCTCTGTGGACAACTACTTTGTCAAGTATCCCCTAATTTTTTGATTAGGCTTCGTTTAGCGAACTTCGTTTAGCGGGCTTGTTCAGCGGACAAGGATGAGGTAGATAGTCATGGCTACTCCTGCTGCGGCGAGGAGGAGGCCGAGAATAACTGCGTCGCGGGAGACGCGGCCGGGGCGCCAGGTGCCCGAGCTTAGCTCTTGAATGAGCTGGAAGTGGCGGTAGACGGAGCTGAGATTAACGATGACTCCGAGGGCTACGAGAGCGACGCCGGACCAGAGGGAGAGGCCAGTGGTGTGGGAAGGGAGTCGGGACTGGGCGGCGGCGATCTGGCGGAGGAAGAGGCCGAAGCGACTTACGGCAAAGCCGATGCCCATGAGGCCGAGGCCGGTGCGGATCCAGGCAAGGAAGGTTCGCTCGGCGGCGAAGTAGACGCGGGGGTCCTGTTCGACGGGCTGGGGCGGACTGGGCATGGTGGGATTGTAAGGCAGCGGGGTGGTTTGAGGCGGTGGGGAACTGGTGGTGAGTCGTGGTGTTTCGGTGGTGGCTTGTGGTGATTTGGGTGCTGGCAGGGAGGGCGGATTTCGGGTGGCAAGGCTTCTGGACGATTGACAATGCGCTGACAATTCTGTGACGGCGATCGCTTATAGTCGGTGACCATGGTGGGCAGGGGGACGGATGGGGCGGGAGCGTAAGACGGCCAGCGGGTGGAAGTTTTTTTCCTTGCTTGTGTTCGTAAGTTTGCTCTCAGGTTGGGCTGGGGCGGGTACGGTCAAGGCCGAGTTTGTCGGCTCGGAGAGTTGCAAGACGTGTCATGCTGCGGCGTACAACGGGTGGAAGCAGACGCGCATGGCGAATGTGGTGCGTGATCCGAAGGTGCATCCGGAGGCGGTGCTTGCGGATTTCAGCCATGCCGATCCGTTGGTCACGTTTGGGATCGATGACGTGGCGTTTGTGTATGGGAGCCGATGGAAGCAGAGGTACTTTACCAAGCGTGGCGATGACTACTACCCGGAGCCGGCGCAGTGGGATGTGAAGAAGGGCCGGTGGCTGCCGTACCACGCGGAGACGGGCACGGACTGGTGGCTTTCGTTCTATGGGCCGAGTAACTTCGATCGGCCTACGGGGCCGACGTGTGATGGGTGTCACTCGGTGAACTACAACGTGGAGACCAAGCAGGTGACGGAGTGGAATGTGGGTTGCGAAAAGTGCCATGGGCCGGGGAGTCTGCATGTGGCGCATCCGACGAAGCAGAACATTGTGAATCCGGAGACGCTTGATTATGTGCGGGGCAATGACACGTGCATTCAGTGTCACAGCCAAGGGCGACCGATTGCGAATCCGATTGCAGGGAGGTACTTCGACTGGCCGGTGGGGTTTGTGCCGGGGAAGCGGCTGGCGGATTTCTGGACGCTGGAGGAGTTGAAGCCTGGAGTGACGAACTTCTTTCAGTATGCGGACCTGACGGCACACAAGAACAGGATGCAGGGAAATGATTTTGTGCAGAGCAATATGTATCACCGGCAGATCAAATGCTTTGACTGCCATCAGGTTCACAGTAATGAGAACGAGTCGGACCTGATTGCGAAGGGGAACGCGGTTTGTCTGACGTGCCATACGAAGGACAATCCTGCGGGGCTGAAGGGGACGGTGAGCGAGCATACGCATCATGCGGCGGGGAGCAAGGGGAGTGAGTGCGTGGCGTGTCATATGCCGAAGATCGAGCAGACGATCAAGGACAACTATGTGAGTGCGCATACGTTCCGGTTTATTACTCCGATTGAGACGGAGCAGTCGGGGATTCCGAATCCTTGTACTTCGTGCCATACCGACAGATCGACTGCGTGGGCTACGAAGGAGTTGAGGGGGTGGAGGACTACTTCGCCGTGGAGGGTTGCGAATTAGTATTTGCTTTTGCGCTTGAGGTCTCGGCTGGGACAGGAGGCACCCCAGGGGCTAAAGCCCTCTGTTTTGTTTTTTAGAGGTACCCAAGGCTGAAGCCTAGGGGTACCTAGAGGCAAAGGCAACAGGATTGAAAAGTTTACATTCCCATCCATCGCAAAGTGCGCGATGGATGGGGCACCCGATTAGTTGTGGCTGGGTGGGTAAGAACAGGCAACGGCAGATGCGAGGGTCTCTCCGCGCTGTTTACGGTGAGGCTGTGAACAGCTTCGGTCGTTTGTGGTGGAAGAGCGGCGACCCGTCGATTGTTGGGTTGGAAGGTTCGAGCGGGGATGGGCGGGTGGAATGTGTCGGGATCCTTCACTCCGTTCAGGATGACGGCGAAGAGCAGACAACAGCAACAGCAAAGGCACAAGCAACACAGAACAGCAAAGGCACGAGCAACAGCAAACGCCCGGCAGATCGGAAATCCTCTACAATTTGGGTTTGGATTGCGACTGAGGAAGTACGGAGATATGGATGAGTCAAGCGGATTTGGTGCGGCGTGTGTCTTTGGTGTTGAGTCTCGGAGCGTTTGTGGGGGTGAGTGTGAGTAGTGCGTCGGGTGCGGTGATGAACGCGAAGGATGCCGGGTTTGATCCGTCGAATCCGTTTTATGCGAAGAGTGCGCTGCCGTTTGAGGCTCCGCCGTTCGACAAGATTAAGGACAGCGACTATGAGCCGGCGATTGAGGCTGGGATGGCGGAGGAGCTGAAGGAGATCGACGCAATTGCGAATAACTCTGCTGCGCCTACGTTTGAGAACACCGTGGTTGCGATGGAGAAGACGGGCGAACTGTTTCAACGGGCGATGGCGGCCTTCGATGGAGTGACGGGAGCGAATACGAATCCTACGCTGGAGAAGATGCAGGAAGAGCTGGCTCCGAAGCTGGCGGCGCATCGGGATGCGATCTATCTGAATGAGAAGCTGTTTCGTCGCGTGGCTGCGGTGTACGACACGAGAGCTTCGCTGAAGCTGAGCCCGGAGGGTCTGCGGCTGGTGGAGGTGAGGTACAGGGACTTTGTGCATGCGGGCGCGAATCTTTCGGATGCGGACAAAGAGAAGCTGAAGAAGCTCAATGAAGAAGAGTCGACGCTTTCGAATGGGTTTCGAAGCAAGGTGCTGGCTGCGACCAAAGATGCGGCTTATGTGACGACGGATAAAGCTGCGTTGACGGGTTTAACGGCTGCGGATTTGAGCGGCGCGGAGGCGGCGGCGAAGGAGCGGAAGAAGGAGGGATATGTGCTGCCGATGCAGAATACGACACAGCAGCCGGTTCTCTCGTCGTTGAGTGTGAGGGGGACGCGGCAGGCGGTGTTTGACGCCTCGTGGACGCGGACCGAGCGTGGCGATGCGAACGATACGCGGGCGACGATTGCGCGGCTGGCGCAACTGCGCGCGGAGAAGGGCAAGCTGCTGGGGCACGACAGCTATGCGGGCTGGAAGCTGGAAGACCAGATGGCGAAGACGCCCGAGAACGCACTGAAGTTTATGGATGCGCTGGTGGCTCCTTCTGTGGCGAATGCAGCGGATGAGGCGAAGGATATTCAGGGTGTGATCGATGCCCAGAATAAGGGGGCTCAGGGTAGCGGGTTTCCGGTTGAGGCGTGGGATTGGGAGTTTTATTCGGAGCAGGTGAGGAAGGCGAAGTACGACATTGACGAGGCGCAGGTGCGGCCTTACTTCGAGCTGAACAATGTGCTGGAGAATGGCGTGTTCTATGCGGCGGGGCAGCTGTATGGGCTGAGCTTCAAGGAGCGGAAGGATATTCCGGTTTGGAATGCGGATGTGCGGGTGTTCGAGGTGTTCGACGCGGATGGGAAGCCGCTGGCGCTGTTTTACTGCGACTACTACAAGCGCGACAACAAGAACGGCGGGGCTTGGATGTCGAACTTTGTCGATCAGTCGAAGCTGATGGGCAGGCTGCCGGTGGTTTATAACGTGGCGAATCTGCCGAAGCCTGCGGCGGGAGAGCCGGCGCTGATCAGCTTCAGTGATGTGGTGACGATGTTCCATGAGTTTGGTCATGCGCTGCATGGGATGCTGGCGGATAGTGAGTATCCGAGCTTGTCGGGTACGTCGGTGGCGCGGGACTTTGTGGAGTTTCCGTCGCAGTTCAATGAGCATTGGGCGACGTATCCGGCGGTGTTTGCGCACTATGCGAAGCACTATAAGACGGGCGCGGCGATGCCGGAGGAGTTGGCGACGAAGATCAAGCGGGCCGTGGATTTCAACCAGGGCTATATGCTGACGGAGCTGGTGGCGGCGGCGGAGCTGGATATGCAGTGGCACTCGCTGCCGGTGGGCGAGGGGTTGCAGGAGCCGGATGCGTTTGAGAAGGCGGCGCTGGCGAAGAAGGGATTCACGCTGGGCTATGTGCCGCCGCGGTATAGGTCGAGCTATTTTTCGCACATCTGGGGCGGGGGTTATGCGGCCGGGTACTACGCGTATCTGTGGAGCGAGATGCTGGATGATGATGCGTTCCAGTGGTTCCAGGATCATGGCGGGTTGACGCGGGCGAATGGGGACCGGTTCCGGAAGATGGTGCTGTCGCGAGGGAATACGGAGGACCTGGCGAAGATGTATGAGGCGTGGCTGGGGAGTGCGCCGAAGGTGGAGCCGATGCTGAAGTACCGGGGGCTGGAGAAGGCGGCGGCGAAGTAGGTTTCTTCCGGGGAAAGTGCCCGCTGCGCGCGGGGCGGTCACTTCGTGACTTGTATACCCCTTCGGTTGGCGCTCCCGTTGGTCGCGATCAAATATCTTCGCCGATCAACGGGAGGGCGAATGATGGGCGGGTGGCGGTGCGACGATTTTTCTTCGCAATTTTGACAACTTCAGATATGCTAATTTTCATTCCAAGTTCACAAAGTAAACTGAATTTCACCTGTATCGAAGTTTAAGTTCACAGTTGCCTGGGTGTCGTCACCGCGGGTTCGCGGCGCTGCATCGCTGCATAGGTGTCTTTGCTGATCGGTCATTTTCAGGCAAAAAACTTGTTTTGGTTCAAGCTGCATTACTTCAGGAGCCAGAGATTATGACGAAGCGTTCGCGTTTTTTCTTCCTCGTTGTTGTTTGCCAGATGGCTTGTCTGCTTCTGGTTTGTCCTGTGTTTGGGCAGCAGACGCTTGGCGGCCTGACGGGGGTGGTGACCGATGCTCAGGGTGGAATTCTGCCTGGGACCGTGGTGACGGTGGTGGGGGATCAGACGGGTTTGACGCGGACCCAGACCGCGGGGAGCAATGGGTTTTATGACTTTGCGAATCTGCCGATTGGGACTTATACGCTTTCGTTTACGAAGGAAGGGTTTCAGACGCAGAAGATGAGCACGGTTCCTGTGCAGAGCGACCGCACGGGGACGGTGAATGCGAGTTTGAGCGTGGGCGCGGTGAATACGGTGGTGAGCGTGGATGCGGTGCCGTTGCTGAACGCGGTGGACACGACGAATGGGTACATTCTGGATAAGGCGCAGATCGAGTCGATACCGCAGCCTACGGGGAGTTTTACGGGGCTGGCGATTCTGTCGCCGGGGGTGAATGCGGAGCTGCCGGGTGGGACGGGGGCTCAGTCGGGGTTGGGAAATCTGCCGATCTGGGCGAATGGGCAACGGGATACGAGCAATAGTTTTTCGATTAACGGCGTGGATGCGAGCAGTCTTTTTAATGGGAAGAGTACGAGCCAGGTTGGTTCGCAGCGGGTAGTTAATAGTACTGGCGCCTCGACCACGCAAGGCGGCGCGGGGGTGATTCAGACGGTCGCCTCGGTTTATCTTTCGATCGGGAACGCGATTCCGACGCCGGCTCCGGAGTCGATCCAGGAGGTTCGGGTGAATGCGTCGATGTATGACGCGCAACAGGGTTCTACCTCCGGGGCGCACATCGATGTGAATACTGCTTCGGGCACCAACTCGTATCACGGTACGGCGTATGGGCGTCGTGGAACGAACTGGATCAATGCGGCGCCGTTCTTCTTGAAGAATAATCCGCTGCTTGCGAATGATCGGAAGGATGAGAATCCGGAACTGCATCGCTATATTGCAGGGGGCACTTTTGGCGGTCCGATAATCAAGAACAAGCTGTTTGGCTTTGTATCGTATCAGCACCTGCAGGTGTCGGATTCGGAGATTGGCGATAACTTTATCAATGTGCCGGTGGGCTTGTCGGATAACAATCGCGATGCTGCGGGTTTTGCAAATATGGTGAACAACAGCTTCTGCACGGCCGACCAGGCAAACGCTGGTGACTGTACGCAGCTCACTGGCTCGGTCATTGATAAGACTGCGCTGGCTCTGTTCAACTCGCCTTCGCTTCCTGGTGAGCCGGGCAAGTGGCTTGTGCCGAATGACACGGGATCGTCGGGCATGTCGGCCTCGCATCCTTACAACGCTTTTCTTCCGGGGACTGGCCGATTCAAGGCGGATATGGCGGTGGCCAATCTTGACTACAACATCTCAAGCAGAGACACACTGGCGCTGAAGTACTTCTATCAGCACGATCCGACGCTTGCTCCTTATGCGTACTCCAGTGTTCCGGGATTTACCGAACACCTCGACTCGGGCGCACAGGTTTTTTCGATCATCAACACCTATCTAGTGAAGTCGAACCTGAGTACGACGGAGAGCTTAGGGTTTCTTCGCGAGAAGACGTGGGTGGATAATGAGCAGCCTTTCGGGCCGAGTGCAATTCCCGGAGGTTCGCAGGGTACGGTTTCGATCAATGAGTTTGGATCGAATTACTTTCCCGGCGTGTCGATTGTGAATGTGCTGGGCAGCGCTCAGAGCCAGTATGGCCTGGTGAGCACGGGGATCCTAAACATTGGTCCCAATGCGGAGGGGCAGGCACCGAACACGGGTGCCTTCCAGAATCGCTGGCAGCCTTCCGGCAACGCTATCTGGACGCTGGGCAAGCACACGGTCACGTTTGGAACGAGCTATAGCTACACGCAGTTGAACACGATCGACAAGCGTACCGGCACCGGCACGGTCGCGACCGACGATTTGAGCGCCTATGCGCAGGGGTATGTGACGCCGGGCAGCTCTTCGACGTCGTTTTATGTAAGCTCGTTTTTGCAGGGCGATGCGAGCCGTTACTACCGGGCGAACCAGGTGGGAAGTTATGTGCAGGATAAGTTTCAATTTACGCCTACGCTCTCGATTACCGCAGGGGTGCGCTACGACTGGAACGGCGGCCTGACGGAGAAGAACGGACGGATCTTCAACTTCGACCCAACGCTTTACAGCTACAACGAGGCGTCAGATACGATCGTCAATCCGGGCTTCATTATTGCGAGCAATAACAAGAACGGGACCACTGGCGTGAGCCCGACGACACTGACGGGCCGTCAGTGGGGAGTTGGTCCGCGGTTGGGCGCGGCGTGGCAGCCGGAGAAGTTTGCGGGGAAGGTGGTAGTGCGTTCGGGCTTCGGGATGTACTACGACCGCGGCGAACTATTTAGCTACTTCTCGCCTGGCTATGCGATCGGAACCGTCACTGGCGGGCCTTTCGGGGTGAATCAGCAGCTTCCGTTTGTGACGGCACAGAGCTGCCCGGTGCAAAGCCTTTACAGCTACTACATTCCGACCTGCGGCGGCGGCGGCGGCATCTCCCCACCGGTCACTGCGCCGACGGCGGCTACGGGCAACCTGGCGAATCCTTACACGAATGTTCAGAATGCTCCTCCGACGAACCCGAAGTCTTCGGATCTGAGCAACTACCTGCCGAATATTGCGAGCATCAGCAATGGCGGGCAGCCGATCTCGTTGGGCGTCTACGATCGCGCGAACAAGCTGCCTTATACGTTCAACTACACGCTCGATATTCAGTGGCAGCCACGCAATGACCTTGCGATCACGCTGGGCTACGTGGGTAATCTGGGGCGGCATCAGGTGATTCCGGTTCCGTTCAACCAGCCCGGGATTGCATCGCCAAGCGCCACGATTCATGGGGAGAAGTATTCCTATGGCTATAACGTCGGCGGCGCCAATTTGCCGGACGGAAGCGGCTATGATTTCGACTACGAGGGCGGCAACATCGATCATCGCGTTCCTTACATCGGATATGCGGCAGAGTCGATCTCATACAAGGCGGCGGGCGTGGATGCCTACAATGCACTGACGGCACATGTTGAGAAGCGCATGAGCCACGGGGTCCAGGTGGCTGCCTCTTACACGTACTCCCATGCGCTGGACGAACAGAGCGGGCTGGGCCTGTTCTATAACGGCAACAACCCGGTGAACCTGCGCGACGGATATGCTTCGGCCGACTTTGATCGCACACATGTCATCAACTTCAACTACGTCTACAGGCTGCCGGACTTCGTTCACAGCCACAATGTTGAGAGCTATTTCACGAACGGCTGGTCGCTGGTGGGACTGACGATTCTACAGAGTGGTCAACCGTATAGCGTGATCGACTTCAGCGGCGCCGTGGGTAGCATCTATTACGGAGTCAGCAACGGCATTACGAATCCGATTGTTCCGCTGGCTGCCGGCTGCACGGCGAAGAATGCCACGACGGGCCATTCGGGTGCGTTCGAAACTGCTGGTAACGAATCTATCCCTGCGCTCAAGGCCTCGTGCTTCACGATTCCTGTGCTGCAGGCAGGTGGACTGAGCGGCGCGGTTCCTACCTCAGATCCTTATGAGACCGGCTTTACCACTGGTCAGCGAAACATCTTCCGCCAGGCTTTCCAGAAGCGTGCGGATGCTTCTCTGATGAAGGTGACGAAGTTCTCGGAGCGATACAGCCTCACGTATACGTTCGATGTTTATAACCTGACGAATACGAGCAGCTTCGATGTGCCGGGTAACGAGGTGGCGCAGAACGTAAACTACAACGGCTTCCCGCAGGCTGGAACGCCAGTTCTGCCGACCGGCTGCAATACAACGCCTCCCCCAAACACCGGGAGTTTTTATAACTGTCCAAGTGGGCTGGGTACTGTGACGCATACGATTGGAAGTCCGCGACAGATACAGATGGCGCTGCGGTTTTTATTTTAGGAAGGCTGTCCTGCCGGACGGGCTCCCTGCGCGGGAGGCGGTCACTTCGTGACGCGTATACCTTGTCTTGGTGGAAGTGCTGCAATGGCCCTCCCTTTGGTCGGGATGAGCGGGGCTGCGCTACTGCCTTTCAGGGATTCAGTTGGGGCTGGGTGATCTCTTTCAGGGCGGTGCCGGTTAGCTGCAGACGATTGGCTTCGGCGCAGTAGAAGGCTATGCGGGTGGCAGCGGTAGCGTAGTCTAAGCCGGCGGTGTGGATGTTGGAGATGCAGTTGCGGTCGGCGTCGGTACGGCCGGGGGCGGGGTTCCAGGTGAGGTAGGCGCCGAGGGAGTCGGGGGAGCTGAGGCCGGGGCGCTCGCCGATAAGGATGAGAGAGAGACGGGCGTGGAGGAGGGAGCCGATGTGGTCGGCGATGGCTACGCGGGCTTGCGTGGCGATGCAGATTGGGCCGAGGGTTTGGTTTGGCGGAAGAGCGGGGAGGAGCGCGGCGAGGAGGGGGAGGGCGTGGCGCTCGACTGCGGTGGCGGAGAGGCCATCGGCCAAAACGATGACTATGTCGCAGGGGGACGGGTGGAGGAGAGCGGCGGAGGCCGGGGTCAGGGTGCGGCCGAGGTCGGGGCGCCGGAGGTAGGTGGTGCGATTGGGGGCGGCGCTGGCGAGGGTGAGGATTGGGGCGGCCAGGGAGGGGAGTTCGTAGCGCAGGCGCTGGGCGAGGAGTTCGGGGTCGAGCGCGGCGTGGACGGCGTCGCGGGCCTGGGCGTGGGCTAGCTGGAAGTCGAGGATCTCTGTGGTGGCGAGACTGACGCCGGTGCGACGGAGGGCGACGCGGGCCGGGGTGTAGCTGCGCAGGGTGGTGGCTGGCGTGGTGGCCGACGTGGCGTGGCGATCTATCTCAGGTTCGTTGCTATCGTGATTGGGCATGATGGATTGTGATCCGGAGGGTGGGATGCTGGGTTGTTTGATTTGCTTTGAGGGTTGGAATTTTATGGTGCTTTGTTCGTGAGTGGGTTTGGGAGAAAGGCGGTTCGCGCCTGGCCGACGCGAATACCCCACCCTATCGCGATGAGACTGCGAAAGGATGGGGCACCCGGTGGTGGATGGTTTGTGAAGTGGCGGAGTTGCTGGTAGATGTTGCCGGTGTACGGATGGAAGGCTTGTGCCGTTGAGTTTGGTGTTCCGGTAGGATGTTTGTCTGCATCGAGGTTGAGGAAAAGGAACGGCGCCTTCTTATGTTGCGGTTTATTGGCAGTCTAATTCGGCCTTATCGCGGCACGCTGGTGGGGATCTTTCTGGCGATGCTGGTGGAGACGGTGATGAGTCTTGCGACGCCGTGGCCGCTGAAGATCATTCTGGATAATGTGGTGGGCGATCATAAGATGGCTCCTTGGCTGCACCGGCTGATTGGGCCGCTGCTGGAGAGTGGATCACGACTGCATGTGGCGGCGCTGGCGGCGTTGGCGTTTGTGGTGATTTCGCTGTTGGGTGCGGTGGCTTCTTATATCGACAACTACTATACGGAGAGTGTGGGCCAGTGGGTGGCGCATGATCTGCGGATGAAGATGTATGAGCATCTGCAGCGGCTTTCGCTGGGGTACTACAACACGCATGCCACGGGAACGATTCTGAGCACGATTACGGCGGATATCCAGACGATTGAGGGTTTTGCTTCGTCTTCGACGCTGAACATTCTGGTGGATCTGCTGACGATTGTCTGCATGCTGGGGTTGATGTTCTGGCTGAACTGGGACTTCACATTGATTGCTGTGGGGGTGACGCCGTTTCTGCTGCTGTTTGTTTCGCGGTTCAAGAAGGCGGTGAAGAGGGCGACGCATGAGGTTCGGAAGGAGCAGAGCGAGATTGTGGCGGTGGTGCAGCAGGGGCTGGAGTCGATCCAGGCGGTGAAGGCGTTTGGGCAGGAGGAGACGGAGCAGGCGCAGTTGAAGCTGGTGAGCCAGGCGACGGTGAGCGCGGCGTTGAAGGCGAGGAGCGTGAAGGCGCTGCTGTCGCCGGTGGTGACGATTACGGTGGCGTTGTGCACGGCGGTGGTGCTATGGCGCGGGGCGGCGTTGATTCTGGCGAAGACGATGACGGTGGGAGAACTGACGGTGTATCTGGCTTACCTGGCGAAGTTCTTCAAGCCGGTGAAGGACCTGGCGACGACGACGAATGCGGTGGCGCAGGCGGCGGTGGGGGCGGAGCGGATTCGGGAGATTCTGGAGACGGACACGATTATTCCGGAGAAAGAGGATGGGCTTGCGCCGGAGACGGTGGCGGGGGCGATTGAGTTTGAGCATGCGGCGTTTGGGTATGATCCGGAGACTCCGATTTTGACGGATGTGAGCTTCAAGATTGGGGCCGGGCAGTTTGTCGGGATTGTGGGGCCGACTGGGAGTGGGAAGTCGACGGTGGTGAGTTTGATTCCGCGGTTTTACGATGTGCAGTCGGGGGTGGTGAAGATTGATGGTGAGGATGTGCGGGGGTACAAGTTGAAGTCGCTACGCGACAAGATTGGGTATGTGCTGCAGGACACCGTACTGTTTCGCGGGACGATCTCAGAGAATATTGCGTTTGGGCGTCCAGCGGCTACGAAGGAAGAGGTGATTGCGGCGGCTAAGCTGGCGAATGCGGATGAGTTTATTGCGAAGATGCCGCGGGGGTACGAGACGATGGTGGGGGAGCGGGGATCGACGCTGTCGGGCGGGCAGAGGCAGAGGATTGGGATTGCGCGGGTGATGGTAAGGAATAGCCCGATTCTGTTGCTGGATGAGCCGACGGCGGCGCTGGACAGCGAGTCGGAGAAGCTGGTGATCGATGCGCTGGAAAAGTTGATGGAGGGAAGGACGGTGATTGCGATCGCTCATCGGTTGAGTACGATTCGGGATGCGAATCAGATTATTGTGATCGACGGCGGTGTGGTGGCGGAGAATGGGACGCATGAGGAGTTGATGGCGGTGAATGGGATCTATGCGGCGCTGCATCGGACGCAGTTCGACGGAGGGCTGGACAAGGTGACGGCTTAGGACGGACAGTTGTGTTGAGCGGTGAAAGGCTGTAGAAGAGATCAACGCCGGTTCCTGAAATTAGCAGTTGAGGGAAGAGACTATGTCGCGCTCAGTGATTGTTTTACCTGATGATTCTGCTCAACCGATTCTGGACGCTATTCATGGGGCGAAGGAGTCGATCCGGGTAAAGATGTTTGTGTTTTCGGATCCGACTTTGTTGCAGGCTGTGATGGAGGCACATCAGCGTGGGGTGAACGTGCGGGTGATGCTGAACCCGGAGAGGCGGGATGGGGAGAAGGAGAATGGCCAGTCGCGGATTGCGTTGACGGACGCGGGGATCGAGGTGCTGGATAGCAATCCGTGCTTCGACCTGACGCATGAGAAGTCGATGGTGATCGATGACCGGATGGCGTTTGTGGAGTCGCTGAACTGGGAGACGAAGAATCTTACCGAGACGCGGGACTATGCGATTGTGACGACGCATAAGCACGAGGTGGAAGAGATTATGGAGTGCTTCGACGCGGACTGGAAGCGGGAGCACTTCAATGCGGGGGAGCACTCGCATCTGATCTGGTGTATCGGCAATGGGCGGCAGCGGCTGGGGCAGTTGATCGATGAGGCGAAGGAGTCGCTGTGGCTGCAGAATGAGCGGTACCAGGATCCGACGATCATTGAACACCTGGTGAGGGCGAATCAGCGGGGGGTGAAGGTTCATATTATGGCGCGGCCGCCGCACAAACTGAAGAAAGACAAGTTGATTGAGGGGGTGAGCGGGCTTCGGGTGCTCGAAGATATTGGTGTGAAGATCCACAAGCTGAAGCATATTAAGTTGCATGCGAAGTTGTTGCTGGCGGATGATGCGCGGGCCATTATTGGGTCGATCAATCTTGCGCCGGGGAGCTTCGACAGCCGGCGGGAGCTGGCGATCGAGGTGCGGGATGAGCACATTATTGAGCGGTTACTCAAGACGGTTCGGCATGATTGGGAGAACTCGAAGCGGCTGGATTTGAGTGATGCGGGGCTGCTGGCGGAGTTGGGGCAGTACGATCCTAATGTTGCGGAGGATCTGGCGCTGGAGACGCACAAGGGTGGTAAGAAGTGCTGAGGGTTCGCGCCTTCGCGCGTGTGCCCACATCTTAAAATCGAGATTGGGGCACTCGGTAGTTTTGCCTTCCTGGAAGATCCAAGTGGCGTGAGCGAAATGCGGGGGTCTCTCCACTGCGGCGGCAAAGTGCGCCGCCTTCGGTCGAGATGACGATTTTTTGGGGAGGTGAAGAACGAGCAAAATGCAAACGCAAGTGCAAAAAAGCAGATCCTTGCGGGATGACAAGCAAAAAGACAAGCAACGGCAGAGATAAAAGCAAGTGCAAGTGTAAAAGATGGCTGGGGAAGAGTTTACATTCCCACCCATCGCAAAGTGCGCGATGGATGGGGCACCCGATGGATTGTGGCTGCGAGGCTAAGATCAGGCAACGGCAGATGCGGGGTTCTTCACTTCGCTCAGAAAGACAGAGGTTAGAAGGCAAGTTCTTAGGGGAGCATAGCGGGTAGCGTGAGGCGGTGGGGGGCGGCGGTGTTGAGCCAGGCTTCGAACTCGGGGGCGGGGCGGAGGTTGAGGAGGCGGCGGAGGTAGAGGGCGTCGTGGAAGGAGGTGCTCTGGTAGTTGAGCATGATGTCGTCGGCTCCGGGGACGCCCATGATGTAGTTGACGCCGGCGGCGCCAAGCATGGTGAGGAGAGCGTCCATGTCGTCCTGGTCGGCTTCGGCGTGGTTGGTGTAGCAGATGTCGCAGCCCATGGAGAGGCCGAGGAGCTTGCCGCAGAGGTGGTCTTCGAGGCCGGCGCGGAGGATCTGCTTGCCGTCGTAGAGATACTCGGGGCCGATGAAGCCTACGACGGTGTTGACGAGCATGGGCTTGAAGTGGCGGGCTACGGCGTAGGCTCGGGCTTCGAGGGTCTGCTGGTCTATACCTTGGCCTCCGACTCCGAGGTGGGCGCCCGCGCTTAGGCTGCTGCCCTGGCCGGTTTCGAAGTACATGATGTTGGGAGTGGGATTTTCCGGTGCGCGGTTGAGGCTGCGGGCTTGCTGGTGGGCTTCTTCGAGGAGAGCGAGGTTGATGCCGAAGCTGGTGTTGGTGGCTTCGGTGCCGCCGATGGATTGGAAGAGGAGGTCGAGCGGGGCGCCCTGCTGCATGGCCTGCATCTGGGTGGTGAGGTGGGCGAGGACGCAGGATTGGGTGGGGATCTCATAGCGGCGGCGGATGTGATCGATGAGGTGGAGGAGGGTGGTGAGGGTGTCGACGTTGTCGGAGACGGGGTTGATGCCGATGACGGCGTCGCCGGAGCCGAGAAGGAGGCCGTCGAGGATGGAGGCGGCGATTCCGGCTGGGTCGTCTGTGGGGTGATTGGGTTGGAGGCGGGTGGAGAGACGGCCGGGCAGGCCTACGGTGGTGCGGAACTTTGTGACTACGGATATTTTTCGGGCTACGAGGATGAGGTCCTGCAGGCGCATGAGTTTGGAGACGGCGGCGGCCATCTCCGGGGTGAGACCGGGGGCGAGGGCGGTGAGACTGGCGGTAGTGGCTGCGTCGGAGAGGAGGTGGTCGCGGAGTTCGCCTACGGTGAGGCTGGAGATTGCGGCGAAGGCCGTGGTGGCGGCGGGAGTGCGGCTGGTGTCGAGGATGAGGCGAGTGACTTCGTCGGTCTCGTAGGGGACGATGGCTTCATTGAGGAAGTGGGTGAGGGGGAGATCGGCGAGGGTACGCTGCGCGGCTACTCGTTGCTGGGCGGTGGTGGCGGCGATGCCTGCCAGCTCGTCGCCGGAGCGGGCGGGGGTGGCTTTGGCGAGGAGATCGGCGAGGGAGTTGAAGGTGTAGCGGACACTCGCTATGGTGTGGGCGTGGGCCATTGGGTACTACGCTAGCAGGTTGGATGGGAACCGGTCTGCACTGCGAGCAGGTCTTCTTGTTGGTCGGGAGTTGGCGGCTTGGGTACTCTCGATAGCTGCTTTTGTCGGGGATTTCAGAAACAGACAACGGCAAAAGCAAATGCGGGGATTCTTCGCTGCGCTCAGAATGACAGAGCATGTGTTTGGTGAAGAAAAAGCTTGTGTTTGGTGAAGAAAAACAAAAGCAGATTCCTCCGCTGCGCTGCGGAATGACAACAAAAGAGCAGACAACGACAACTGCAACTGCACTGCAACGACAACCGCAACTGCAAACAAAAAAAACAACTGCAACGGAGTGACGATATTGCAGATCTATCGATGGGTTTCGAGTTTTGTTTTTAGAACGGAGTTGAGGTCGGAGAGGTTTTGCATCTCGCGTTTGTCTTTGTCGATGTCTTGAATAGTGACGACGCCGCCTGAGACTCTTCCATCGCTGTCGATGATGGGAACTGCGGTGAGGCTGATCCAGGCGCTGGTGCCGTCGCTGTAGTGGCGGAGATGCTGCTCTGGACCTAGAGTTTCCCCATTCATGATGGCGTTTGCGAGAGGGTACTCGGTCTCGCGGCGAGTGGTATGGCGCGGCTCGAAGGTTTGCGGCGGGGTGTAGAAGTCGTCGATCAGGGACGGTGGAGCGACGGCGGTGCGGAGAATATCTTCCGCGCGCGGGTTGCTCATGACGACGTTGCCATGAGGAGCTTCTGCGATGACCAGACCCACTGGAACTGCATCGAAGACTGCCTGAAGGCGGGCTTCGCTGCGGCGGTGAGCCTCTTCGGCGCGTTTGTGGTCGTCGACATCTTCGACGGTACCGTACCAGCGGGTGATCTTTCCCTGTTCGTCGCGGCGCGGCGAGGCGCGGGACCGCATCCAGCGCCAGGCGCCGTCCCGGCTGAGGATGCGGTACTCCGAGTCGTAGACGACTCCGGTGCGGACCGACTCGTACCACTGGTCGATTGCGCACGGAAGGTCGTCGGGGTGAACGATGCGCGGCCAGCCGCCATGAATCATCTCGTACTTCGAGATGCCGGTGATCTCTTCGCATCGTGCGCTGACGTCGAGGATGACCCCGTTGGGGTCGGCGGTCCAGGGAACCTGAGGGTTGAGCTCGACGGTGTGGCGGAAGTGGTCTTCGCTTTCGGCGAGGGCTTGCTCGGCCTGCTTGCGGCGGGTGATATCGACGACTGAGACGGAGATGCCGATGACTTCGTTGGCCTCATCGCGGGCGGGGTGGAAGGAGATGAGGTGGGTGCGTTTTTCGTTGAGGGGGTTGGGGTCGGGGTAGCAGATTTCGAGGTTGTTGCTGGCTTCGCCGTTGAGGGCGCGCAGCAGGTAGGGCTCGCAGAGGGGGAAGACAGAGGCCATGACTTCGGAGACATAACGGCCGAGGTGGGCGGCTACGGGGAGGTGATGCATCTCGGCGAGGCGCTTGTTGACGCTGACGTAACGCAGGTTGCGGTCGATAAAACAGAGGCCGACGGGGACACCGTCGTAGATGGCGTTGAGCTGGGCGAGGCGTTGGGTGGGAAGAGCTTCGAGGCGGAGGGGAAGGGTGGAGTCGGCTGCGGGAGAGCGCGGCTCGGGGATTGGAGGGGCTGGGTCGAGTCTGGCGGCGAGGACTTCGGGGAGTTGCTCGGGGGGGACGGGGCGACCGTAGAGCCAGCCCTGTCCGAGGTCGCAGCCGAGCCAGAGGAGCATGTCGGCTGTGGTCTGGCTTTCGATGCCTTCGGCTACGGTAGTGAGGCTGAGACTGTTGCCGAGGCCGACGATGGCGGCGGCGATCTTGCGGCTCTCGCGGGTGTGGCCCATGGAGCGGACGAAGCTGGCGTCGATTTTGAGCTCGTCGAAGGGGAGGGACTGGAGGTGGCGGAGGCTGGAGTAGCCGGTGCCGAAGTCGTCGAGGGCGAGACGGGAGCCTTGCTCTTTGAGTTCGGTGGCGATGCGGTAGGCTTGCTCGGTGTTGGCGACGAGGGCGCTCTCGGTGATCTCGAGGATGAGGCGGTTGAGGGGGAAGCTGGCTTGCTCGGCGGCGGCGCGGATGTGTTTGGGGAGGGAGAAGTCGGTGAGCTGGGTGAGGGAGATGTTGACTGAGAGGGTGAGATGTCCGGGGATGTCTTGGGCGGCGGCGAATACGGCTCGGAGGAGATTTCCGGTGAGTAGACCGTTGAGGCCGGCGTCTTCGGCGAGTGGGATGAATTCGTTGGGGGTGATGAGGCCGCGGTTGGGATGCTGCCAGCGCGCGAGGACTTCGAATCCGCTGAGCAGTCCTGTGCGCAGCTCTACCAGAGGTTGAAAATACGGGATAATTTCGTTCTTCTCAAGCGCTCTACGCAGATCGTTCGCGTCTTCAGCAGCCATGGCAACGACGATACTACGGCCCGGATGCAAGTTATACAGGGAATTTCTGGGATCGCCATCGGGCGACAAGATCGCGGGCGGCGGAGGGCCAGTCGGGGTAGGTGAACTGGAAGCCGACGTTGAGGAGACGGCCGGGGATGACCTGGCGGCTTTTGAGGACGAGCTCAGATTCGGTGCGCAGGAGGAAGGTGCCGATCTCGAGCATCCACGGCGCTGTGGGTATACCGATGCGAGTGCCCCAGGCTTCGCGAAGGATATGGAGGAAGTCGCGATTGGGGAGGGGATTTGGTGAGGCGAGGTTGACTGGGCCGGTGAGGGATGGGGTGGCGATGAGGAACTCGACGGCGCGGAGGAAGTCGGCCTCGTGGATCCAGGAGACGAATTGAGTGCCGGGTGCGTTGGTGCCTCCGAGGCCGTGGCGAACGAGATTGAGAAAGACGTCGAAGACTCCTCCAGGGTCGGGGCTGAAGGTCATCGCGCTGCGTAAGGCGACTTTGCGGGTGCGTGGGAGCGGATTCGCGAAGAAAGAGGACTCCCAGGCTTTGGCTACTTCGATGGAGAAGTTCCAGGTATCGGGTGCGCCGGGCTCGTTGCCGCCGAGTTCGCCGGTGGCCTCGTCCATGGGGCGATCGAGGGAGTGGCGATAGATGGTGGCGGTACTTGCGTTGAGCCAGACGGTGGGTGGGTGTTTGAGGGAGGCGATGGCTTCGCTGAGGATTTTTGTGGAGAGGACGCGAGAGTCGAAGATGGCGCGGCGGTTGGCGGGGGTGTAACGACAGTTGACGCTGCGGCCGGCGAGGTTGATGCAGACGTCGCTTTGTTCGAGTTCGGCGACCCATGGGCCGGTGGTGAGGCCGTTCCATGGGACGATTCGCCAGGGAGCGGTGTGGGGGGTGCGACTGAAGACGATGACGGTGTGGCCCTGGTTGTGAAAATGACGGGCGAGGATGTGGCCTACCTGGCCGGTGCCGCCGGGAATGACGATCTTCATGAGCGCGTTTGCCTGTGTGCTGTTTGGTCCGTCGCTGTGGTCGCGGGTGCGGTCTGGAGTGGTGGCGGATCGCTCTGGGTTGGCAGATAACGCTGCCAGTCGGAGGATTCGGCGAGTTGTTTGATGACTGCGTTTCGTTCGCGGACGAGCGACAGCATGTAGCTGCGGAGAAAGAGCAATTCGGCCAGAGGACCGAGGATAGGAAGTGGCGCGGCGATGCGGAGGAGATCCTGCATTTTGGTTTCGCCGGAGGGAAGGGTGCGGAAGATGTGATCTGCCTGCATGGAACGGAAGATTCCCTTGGTCATGGTGACCTGGAAGTAGGTTGGTGGTTCGATGGCGGTGACTTCGTTGGTGAGATTTTGCCAGGTGCCGAAGTGTTTGGCGCGCCAAGTGACCTGGTCGGAGAGGTCGGTGAGGCCGGAGGTCAGACCGCCAATCGCGAGGGCCTGTTCGCCGGAGTGGATGTTGGCGAGGAGATGGACTTCAACGCTGCGGGAGAGATCGAAGCAGCGTTGGATGGGGGCAGCGATCGTTGTGATCTCGTCGATGTGGATCATCGTCGGTGTCGCCCTCCCAACAAGAGTAAATGTGCCACGAAGGTGCTTTCGGATGGAGTGGCTTGGGGACGAGATAATTTTGTGGCTGTGCTAACTAATGGATTAGTTGGTCGTCTCTCCTTTGAGTCAATTTCGGCCACTTTCCGTTGAGAGATGGCTGAGCTATGAGAGGGTATGCCGCCAAAGAAGTCCATCACGTTGACCGAGGCTGAGTTACGGCTCATGAAGATCTTGTGGGCGCGTGGCGAGTCGGCTGTGGGGGAGCTGGTGGCTGCGATGCCCGAGGGGGCGGCGCTGGCTTACAACTCGGTGTTGACGACGATTCGGATCCTGGAGCAGAAGGGGTATGTGCGGCATCGGCAGGAGGGCAGGGCTTTTCTGTATAGTCCGTGCGTTGCGGAGCAGGAGGCGAGCCGGTCGGAGGTTCGTCACATGATGCAGCGGTTCTTTGGGAACTCGAGAGAGAAGCTGCTGCTGTCGCTGCTGGGGGATGACGAGGTTACGGCGGAAGAGCTACAGCGGTTGAAAGAGGCGATTGCGGCGGCTGCGGATGACCGCGCGGGAGATGAGCTGTGATGGTGAACTTTCTGCATGGTGCCGAGGGTCTGTCGCGCGTTGCGGCTGGGTCGGTGGTGTCGGGGTTGTGGCAGGGGCTGGTGTTGGCGGCTGGTGTGGGGATGTGTTTGCGGCTGATGCCGAAGACGACAGCGGCGATCCGGTTTGCAGTGTGGACCGCGGTATTTGCGGTTCTGGCGTTGCTGCCGTTGCTTCATGCTTATGGAGCGAATGCTGGTGGTGAGGCGGCTGGCGCAGTGGTGCATGTAGATGTGCGTTGGAGCTTCGCGATTGCTGGGCTGTGGCTGGCTGTTTCGTTGGTGCGCGCAGTGAGGCTGGCGATGGGTGCGGTGCAGCTGCGCGGGATATGGAAGCGCGCGACGCCGGTGGAGATGGGTTCGGGATGGGGTTCTTCGCTGGTGGCGGCGGGATGGCGTGGGGTGACGCTTTGCACGTCGGTGGATGTGGACCGGCCGAGTGTGATTGGATTTTTTTCGCCGCGGATCTTGATTCCGCTTGAGGTGTATGAGCGGCTTACTTCGGTGGAGTTGGAGCAGGTTGTGCTGCATGAGATGGGGCATCTGCGGCGGGCCGATGACTGGATGAACCTAGTGCAAAAGATTGGCCTGGTGCTGGTGCCGCTGAATCCGGCTTTGCTGTGGATTGAGCGAAGGCTGTGCTTTGAACGGGAGCTGGCGTGTGACGATGCGGTGCTGCGATTGACGAAGGCTCCGAAGGCTTATGCGACTTGCCTGACGGGGCTGGTGGAGCAGCGGCTTGGACGGAGAGCAGTGGCGCTTTCGCTGGGTGCGTGGGAGAGACGGTCGGAGCTGGCGCAGAGAGTGCATAGTATTTTGCGGCGCAGCGAGGGAATGGGCAGGACGCAGGCTCGCGTGGTGATGTGTGTGCTGGTGCTGGGACTGGTCGGCGGTGCGGCTGAGCTTTCGCGCTGTCCGCAGGTGGTTTCCTTCTCCGGTGGTGTGGCTCCTTTGCATGCGGATGCGCGGAATTTCGCTGCGGATAGCGCGGGGTATCAGGCGGTTGGATTTTCTTCTTCACTTCCTGCTTCGAGGACGAGCACAGCTGCAATGGTGGCAGAGGCAGCGCATGAGACGCTACTGAAGGCTTCCATGCCGACGAAGACGGCTGGGCAGTTGCCACAGCAGAAGAGTGCAGTAACTGCCAAGCGACGTCATGCTGTGCCGTCGGCTGCTCTCCTGCGTGTGAAGCAGGATCGAGCGATGCGGCGGGCGCAACAGATGCAGGGATGGGTTGTGCTGACCTCTTGGGAGGAGTCGTCGCAGCCAAGGATGGTGCTCACGGTGTCGAGTGAGCGGGTGTTTTCTTCTTCGTTTGCAGCCGTGCCTACTGCGGGCGGTTGGCTGGTCATTCAACTTTAAACAATGCTGTAGGAGCTGTCGTGAGGATCAATCATGTCGTTTGAAACTAATAAATTAGTAGGTAAGGCAGGACGGATTGCCGTTCCTGCAGGTGCTGCCGCGGCTCTGGTGCTGGCAGCTGGAATATTCGTTCATCACAATGGTGTGCATGCGGCAATGATTGCATCACCGATCGCGTCACCTGCTCCGATGGATGACAATAGTGTCTCGTCGCTGGTTGCGCTGGACAACGCGGTAGAGGCGGTTGCGGCGCGGGTTACGCCTGCGGTGGTGAATGTGGCGGTCACGTCGCGTGGGTCTTCGGAGTCGGAGCATGAGACGGGTGGCGATCAGGAAGATGGTCCACAGCAAGGACAGGGGCAGACGTTGCCGCCGGGTCTTCAACAGTTCTTTGGACAACTGCCGCCGGGGATGATGCAACAGCGGCCGCAGCAGCCTCAGCTGGAGCATGGAATTGGCAGCGGAATCATCATCTCGCCGGATGGATATATCGTGACGAACAATCACGTGGTCGATGGCGCGGTGGAGATGAAGGTGACGCTGCATGACCGGCGGGTGCTAAAGGCGAAGTTGGTAGGGCATGATCCTCTGACCGACATCGCGGTGATCAAGGTGGATGCGCATGATCTGCCGAGCATTGCCTGGGGTGATTCGACGAAGCTGAAGCCGGGACAGACTGTGCTGGCTTTCGGTAGTCCGTTTGGATACTTTCAGTTTTCGGTGACGCGGGGCATTGTGAGCGCGGTGGATCGGCAGAATCCTTATCGCGATGATGCGCGCAAGCCTGGCGGGTATATCCAGACTGATGCGGCGATCAATCCTGGCAACTCAGGTGGGCCGCTGGTGAATGCGCGCGGCGAGCTGGTCGGAATCAATACCTTCATCATCTCGAGCGGCGGCGCATTTGCGGGCGCGGGGTTTGCGATTCCTTCGCAGATGGTGAGGGCGACGGCGGAGCAGTTGATCAAGACGGGTGCGGTGCATCATGGCTATCTCGGGATCAGCATGAACGATGTGACGCCAGAGAATGCGAGCTTTTTTAACCTGAAGGAGGCGACGGGAGCGATTGTGACACAGGTGTCACCGGATTCTCCGGCGGCTCAGGCGGGGCTGAAGAACGGGGACGTAATCGATGAGCTGAATGGGCAGAAGGTGATCAACGGAGGCGCGCTGCAGGTTGCGGTGAGCGAAGATACTCCGGGGACACAGATTGCTTTGGGCATCATTCGCAATGGATCTTCGCAGACTTTGAATGTGAAGGTCGGCGAGTTTCATAAGGATGCTGAGGTTGCGAGCAATGGTGAGGGTGCGGGTCCGCAGAAGGGGAAGCTTGGGCTGGCGGTGGCTGAGTTGACTCCTGATGTGCGGCAGCAACTGCATATTCCTTCGCAGGTGCAGGGGGTTGCGATTCAGAGCGTCCGTCCGGGGAGCCCGGCTGATGATGCGAGCCTTGCTCCCGGAGATGTGATTCTTGAAGTGGATCGGCATCCTGTGACTTCGGCGGAGCAGTTTGTGAATGCAGCCCATGCGAATGCTACTGGGAAGGATCTGTTGCTGCTGGTCTGGTCGCAGGGCGGAGCGAGTTACCGCGTGGTTCATCCTGATGCAGGGAACCAGAGTGGGATGTAATCGCTGATGTATCTTGGGCCGCTGCGGGAGATCGCGGCGGCCTTTCTTTTGCGTGTCGTGCTCAGTCGGATGTATGGCCGAGGACGTGTTCAGCACCGTTGTAGATGTTGAAGTGACCTTCGCGGAGGAAACCTACGAGGGCGATGTTGAAGTCTTTTGCGACTTGAGCGGCGAGGCTGGAGGGAGCGCCTACGGAGGCGACCATGGAGACTCCGCCCATGAGGGCTTTTTGAAGGAGCTCGAAGCTGGCTCGGCCGGAGAGTAGAAGCAGAGTGTCGCGGAGGGGTGTGCGGTCGGCTAGAAACTCTGCGCCTAGGAGCTTGTCGACTGCGTTGTGACGGCCTACGTCTTCGCGTACGGCGAGGAGTTCGCCGGTTGCGTTGAAGAGAGCTGCGCCGTGGATTCCGCCGGTTTGATTGAAGAGGGTTTGGGCCTGGCGCAGATGATTTGGGAGCTGATAGAGAACTTCGGTTTCGATTTGAAAGACGTTTTTTCTGCGCGGGGGACAGACGGTCTGGAGTGCTAGCAGAGAGGCTTTGCCGCAGATGCCGCAGCTAGAGGTGGTGTAGAAGTTGCGCTCTAGGTTGGCGAGGCTTACGGCTACGGAGGGTGCGAGGTCTACTCGGACGACGTTTTTTTCTGGTCGATACGGGAGCGCGCTCTGTGTTTGGAGATTTGCTGCGGGGAGTTCGGCGCTGTTGGCGAGGTAGACGATCTGGTCGATGTCGTTGGGGTCGTGCACGACTCCTTCGGTCATGAGGAAGCCTGCGGCTAGGTCGAAGTCGTGGCCGGGTGTGCGCATGGTGACGGAGATGGACTTTACGGATCGTGCGCCGAGAGGGCCGTGGGCCAGTTGTATCTCGAGGGGCTCCTCGACGGCGAGGGCATCGTGGGCGTGATGCGAGCTGAGGCCGAGAACCTTTTCGATGGAGACCGGGTGGGTGGCTCGGTTTAGCTCCGGATTCGTTTGAAAATTTGGCTGCGGATTTTGAGTGGGGTCGGAGCTCTTCATGAGCGCGTGAGTCCTTCGGAACGACATGACAGTTGGCTTAGGGAAGGGACTTAGACGTAGTGAGGTGCGTGGTGTCGTGAGCCGGTTTTCATTAGATCTTCGATGGTTTCGAGGGGTTGGATTCCGCCTCTGGCTCCGACTGCGGTGCAGTTCAGAGCAGCGGCGGCGCAGGCGAAGTCGAGTTGGCGCGACAGGGGCCAGTTTTGCAGGAGGCCGTAGATGAATCCTGCGTGGAAGATGTCGCCGGCACCGGTGGTGTCGACTACGGAGACGCAGTAGGCGGGAGTGTGGTGGAGTTGCTTGCCATCCCAGGCGACTACGCCTTCTTCGCCTAGCGTTGCGGCTACTAGAGTGCATCCATAGCGACGTTGGATTTGCTGTAGGGCCTTTTCGAGGTTGGGCTCCGAGGTGAGGCGGCGGGGAAAGTCTCGGCTCACGATGAGGTAGTCGATGTTTTCGATGAGTTCTACCACGCCGGGATAGAGCTCGTCTAAGTCGGCGATAACTGGTATGCCGGCGGCGCGGGCCCAGGTGGCTGCGAGGGTGGCTGCGGCGGTGTCGTGACCGTCGACGTGAAGGGCTCGGGCGTTTACGATCCACTCGCGATTGAGGTCGGTTGGCTGGAGGATGAGCCGTTCGTCTCGTCGGCAGAGGACGGTTCGCTCGCCGCCGGCGTCGACGAGGATTAAAGATTGTGGGCTGGCTGCGCCTGCGGCTGTGACGATCTGTGTCTCGACACCTGCGTGCGCGAAGGCTTCGCGATGAAGAGCGGCGGCTGCGTCGTCGCCCAGCTTGCCAACGTAGCGGGTTTTGATTCCCCAGCGCTGGCAGGCTACGACGGTCGATGCTACTTGTCCGCCTGGCAGGATGGTGGCGGTTTGGTACTCGACCTTGGAGCCGCGTGAGGGGTAGTTTGCCAAGGGGATGACGGTGTCTGTGGCGTTGAGCCCGACGCCGACCAGATCGACCTTCGACAGTTTCGTCATCTCTTCAATGTAAATGGAATCGCGCGTCCTGCGATATCGACAGGACGCATGTGGTTGAAGGTGATTTAGATCTTGATGAAGATTTTGCGGCGGTAGAGTACGGCTACGAAGAGCCAGCAGACGGCGACGAACGCGAGGGCGTAAAGCAGAGAGGCGAAGGGCACGTTTGGAACGGCTTGGAGGATTGTGCGAAAGATTGATTGTGCCAAGTTGACGCCGGGATGCATCGGAATGCTCGACAGTGCGGCTGCCAGTAGCTCGGAGAAGACGTAGGCAACGATGGCGTTGGTTCCAAAGATGAAGAAGGGTTTGAGGAGGCCGTCGTGATTTTGGGTGGCGTTTTGTGCGGTGGATTTGCTTTTGCGTAGATCGACGAGGAAGAGGCTCAGAGCCAAGAGGGAGAGGCTGAGACCGCCGGCGAAGAGAACGTAAGAGCTGGTCCAGAGTTTCTTGTTGATGGGGAAGGAGAGGTTCCAGAGTCCACCGAGAAGAATGCAGGTGAGGCCGGCGGTGGCGATGCCGATTATCTTCTGATTGAGCGAGCGCTGGGTGCGTAACCAGATGCCGGCGAGAACGCCTAGGAGTGCGGTCGCGAGGGCGGGGATGGTGCTGAGGAGGCCTTCGGGGTCGCGGGTGTGCTCGTAGAGATGAGAGGCGGAGAAGATCTGGCGGTCGAGCCATGCGGTGAGATTGGCGTCGCGGTCGAGCAG
Source organism: Tunturiibacter empetritectus (assembly GCF_013410875.1). GTDB lineage: Bacteria > Acidobacteriota > Terriglobia > Terriglobales > Acidobacteriaceae > Edaphobacter > Edaphobacter empetritectus. Next base: position 889,132 of record NZ_JACCCU010000001.1, read on the forward strand.
GGGGATGTCATGGGTGGGAACACCGTATCCGGGGACGGCGACGAAGCGCATGAGGGCCCAGTAGATGGCGAGTGCCGAAACAGCTAGAACTGCTTTGCTGCGCCAGCCGGGGCTGAGGAGATAGAGCGAGGCGATGAGGAAGTAGCAGATGGCGATGCGGGGAAGCACTCCATAAAAGCGCATGGTGTGGAGGTTGAAGAAGGGGAAGCTGTTGACCAGGAGGCCGAGTAGAAAGAGGATGACGGAGCGGCGCAGGACGTGAAGGAAGAGGGACTGGCGGGTGGCGCCTTGCGCGAGTCTTGAGGCCGTGGAGAAGACGGTCGAGATGCCGACGAGAAAGAGGAAGGTGGGAAAGACGAGGTCGGTTGGGGTGAAGCCGTTCCAGGCGGCGTGCTTGAGTGGCCAGTAGGCGCGGAGCTCATCGCCGTTGTTGTTGACGAGGATCATGAAGGCGATGGTGAGGCCGCGGAGGAAGTCTACCGAGAGGAGGCGCGCTGGACGGGCGCCGGTGAGAGAGGGCCAGGGGGTTTCGGAGGGTGCGTTCATTGTCGTCATAGTTTACTGGTGTGCCTCGGATAGTTGAGTGGGAGCGAGGTGAAGGGTGCGTGCGATGTCGAGTGCTGCGGCGTAGGGGTCGCCATGGGGCTCGGCGTCGTAGGTCTTGCGGCTGTGATTCCAACTGTCGCCGAAGGCATACCAGTCGATGGTCTTCGGGGCTTCGCCCGTATCGAGGGCGGTAGAGAGCGAATCGAAGTACATCTGCCAGCGGACCATGTAGTAGTCGCGGGTCAGGCCGGCCCAGTCGCGGTTGCCGTACTCGTGGAGGCCGTACTCGCTTGCCTTGCGGTCGCCCCAGGTGGTAAGGATGGAGCGGGCGTCGTAGTTGAGACGGTCGAGCTCTGTGGGTGAGGAGGCCCACGGTGGGACGAAGGAGAGCCACTTGCCGAGGAGGAAGAAGGGGCTGGCCTGGAGAAGCTGGTCTTGGAGCTCCATGTCGTGAAGCCACTCTTTCGAGAGTCTGACGAAGGCGACTTTGTCTTTCGAGTCGTAGGCTTGCTTGATCAGCGGCAAGAGGCGACGACTCTCGTTGGCCATCGTTTGGCGGGCTACGTCGACGAGGTCGTAGCGGTAGGTTTCGGTGGAGCGTAGTGCGGAATCGACTTCGAGAAGTTCGGTGAGTGCGGGGGCGAAGTCTGCTGGGTTGTAGCGCAGGACATCGGGAGACCAGGTTGCTGCGCGGGTTGCGGTAAGGGAGGGTTGGGAGTTGAAGACGGAGTCTTGTGAGGCGTCGCGTTCGCCGTGCTGTGTGTTGCCGTCGGCTCGGTAGCCGTAGGCTGTTTTGAGAAGGATCTGCCAGGCGCGACGAGCGTGTGGGTCATCTGCTCCGTAGCGGCGGGTCGCGTAGGCGTTGGTCCATTCGGATAGGTCGACTGGATCAGTGTGCCAGGCCATCTCGGTGTAGAGGTCGAAGGCGAAGGGGTTGGTGTCCATGCCTTCGGTGAAGACGGCAGTGCCGACGATGCGGCTGCCGGGGAGCGTGGCCATCTTGGGGAGGCGAACTGCATAATCATAGAGCGGTGCTCCCATGGTGGTGCGGCCGCCGAACTCCCAAAGGCCGCCGTAGAGCCAGGATGCGCCACGAAACTCTTTATCACGCTCCTCGCGAGGGATGCGGCCCTGTTCGATCTCGGCGATAAGGACGTGGCTGGTGTCGAGGGAGGAGAGGAGTTCCTGGGTTGGGTTTTGCTGCCATCCGAGCAACATCCAGAGTGCGTTGGGGTGGTCGCGCATGAGGGCTTGCTGTACTTTTTTTGCAGCGGCTGGAACCGGGACGTCGCCGGATGCTCCACCCTCCTGGAAGATCTCCATGTCGTAGATGGTTGAATCGCCGTAGAGTTCGTGTTGATGGTGATAGAAGGACACGGCGAGTTTGTCGAAGTTTGGATCGCGGGGATCGAGCCAGCCGGGGCGAGTGAATCCGTTCCAGTCGCCTTGCGTGATGACGTGCGCGCCGGGGTGAAGGGACGCGAAGTCCGCGGGGACGATGCCGTAGTAGCCGGGCAGCACGGGCGTGATGCCGAGGCTGCGGAGGATTGCGATGAGTTGTTGTGCTGAACGCGATCTTTTCTCGAGAAGTTCCTTCGAGATGGGGCCCTGGAAGCAGCACATGTTGCCCATGAGCTGCCAGTTCTGATGCGCTGGCTGGACGATCCAGTTACGAATGGTCTCGTCGGAGTAGCCGGCGTCGCGAAAGGTTTGGTAGAGGACGAGGTCCATGCCGCGCTCGATGAGGATGGCGTTGGTGCCGCTGAGAGCGAGGATGTCGATCTCATGCTGCCATCGCTGCTCGTCCCAGTAGGGAGCGGAGTAGCCGTCGACGTTTTCATTCAGGGCGTAGCGCCAGGAGTAGAGTGCGGGCCTCTCGATGGGTGCGTCGGGTGCGGGGAGGGTAGGGTTGGGAGAGCCGAGTTGAGAGCCGTTTGGCGAGACCTGCAGGTGGGCCACATACTTCAGATACCAGTTGACGCCGTATAACAGGGTTGGTTGCGTGGCGGCTTCGACGCGAATGTGGCCTCGTGTTCCGGTGATGCGGAAGTAGTTTTTGTGAGCGGGCTTTGGGACGAGAGCGAGTTGAATCTGTGGCGCGAGATGAGGCATGAGACGCTTAAGCACGCCTTCAGCGGGTGCTGTGGAGCGCTCTGCAGATGCGAATGCGGGTCGCATCGTAAGACCGACGAGAAGTAACGGGATTGCGAGGAACTGCTTTAGAAGCATGCACACCAATGTAGCGAAGTTTTATGGAGGACGGAACCACTTAGTATGGACAAGATCGTGGAGGGTGATTTGGGTTTCGGAAAAAGGATAAAGGCGATTGCTACGGACAGCCACTTTCTGGTGCCTCTCTGTGTGCTTGTGCTGGGGATTGCTCTGCTGGCGGCGCTGCACTAGACGGCAAGCACGGGCGGTTTGAAAGAAAGCATTGAGGAGTGGAATGGCAATTGCGTTGGAGCGGGTAAGACGAGAGGGATTGTCTTTGCATGGCCTGGGCGTCGTCTGCGGATTGACGGCGGGCGTTTGGCTGGGGGCGGCGGAGGCTCCTACGAAGCTTGTGAACGCAGGGTTTTCGCCGTTTGCTATCTCTCTGTGTATGGTCGCCGGGGTGTTCACGGCGCGGTGGACCTTTCCTACGCTGTTGAAGGGGACGGGCTATGTCTTTGCGGATCTGTCGGAGAGAAAGCATTTGATTGTATGGGCGCTGCTGGCCGGTGCGCTGTGGGCGGTGGCAAATACTCTGACCGTATTCGCGATTCGGGATGTTGGGTTGGCGGTTGCGTTTCCGATGTGGAATGCGAACTCGTTAATTGGGTTGTTCTGGGGAAGGGTTCTGTTTCGTGAGTTGGAGGGAGCGAGCGGAAGGAATACTGCAAAGGTGGTGGCTGGCGCGATTGCGATCGTGATTGCAGCAGTGATGCTGGGCTTCAGCACGATCCACGGAGGGGCGATTGGGAGTCATGCTCTTCGCGGAGTTGTTGCGGCGTTGGGCGCGAGTTTGATGTGGGGGACGATGTATGTTCCGTATCGCAAAGCTTATCTAAGCGGGATGAATCCGCTGTCGTTTATCACGATATTTACGGTGGGGGAGCTGGGAACGGTGCTGGCGTTGACGCTGGCTCTGGACGGCGGTGTGCACTCCTCTGCGTTTCAACTGTTCCGTATGCCTGGGGTTTTATTCTGGCTTTTTCTGGGAGGGTTCGTCTGGGTGGTGGGCGATCTGTTCCAGCAATTTGCGGCGAAGTACGTGGGGATCGGGCGTGGGATACCGCTCTCAAATACGAATCAACTTTGGGGACTGGCGTGGGGTGCGCTGGTGTTCGGTGAGTTGGCGAAGGCTGATCGGCAGCACAGGTGGATGGTCGTTGGAGGGTCGGTCATCATGATCCTTGGTGCACTCGCGATCAGTACGGCGGTTGCTTCAGCGAAGGAGCAAAGCTCGACGAATGAGGCGGTGTTGCGAGAGTGTAATCGGTACGGCCTGGACTATCAGCGAACGATGATGGCGCAGGCAGGAGATGAGTTTGACGGGAGAGACGGACGGCGTCGGTGGTGGGATTACCTTATCGTTCTGACGGCCACTGCAGTTTTTATCACGCTGGGAGTTCGCGCGGTGGTGCCACCGCTGGCGATGAACCTGAGTTGGGTGGTGATTCTGAGCGTGCTGCTGTTGGTTAGTCTCCTCGTTGGAGGATGGAGTCTCTGGCGGCGGACGCGATTCAGTTAGGACTTTGAACGCGGGATTGACTTCTTCTGCATTCGATCTTTATGGGATGGGCTCAGACGCGACTCGAGATACGCCGCGAGAGCAATTTTGTATTCCTTGACCAGCTCCTGGCGCTCTTTGGAGCTGGCTTCTGCGTAGAGCTTATTCATGCCTTTGATGATGCCCAGGGAGACGTTGGCCAATCGAAACGCTACTTCTTGCGTGAGGGTAGGTTTCTTGCTTCGGAATACCTTAGCAATTCGCTCTCGTAATCGGTTTCTTGCCTCTGGGCTGCGCTTGTATTTTACGGGGGCGTCAAGAATTGCGAAGTAGGCGGGGTGCTCGTCTACGAAACCTATCGTCAGCTCGACGAAGCGGTGGGCTATTTGTTCGGCTGACATCTCCGCCACGGCCTCCTCGTTGAGGTGCGTCCAGCGCTCTTCCATCTCTGCGACGTATTGGCCCCGAAGTGCGAGGACGATGGCCGGTTTATTGGGAAAGTACTGATAGACGGTTCCGATGGATGCCTTGGCTCGGTCGGCGATCTCTGTCATGGTGGCGGCGTCGTAGCCGACTTCAGCCAGCAGAGACGCAGCTGCATCAAGTAACTGAGCGACGCGCCGTTCGCCCCTCTCCTGCTGGGGAGCCCGCCTTGGGCTTGACATTGTTGAGGACATGCTCATATTCTAGCTCTGGAAACAAATTGAGGGAACCCTCATGTTTTGTTTTGATCCGTTGCTAATCTTCGATCTAGCTTTTCAAGCTGGTTGATCGTAGCCGTAGTCTGAGGAAATAGAAGGAGAACACCCATGGCAGTCACCTCGCTTGACCCCATCACCGCTCTTGTTGTCATTGATTTGCAAAAAGGCATCGTTGCGATGCCTACCGCACATCCGACGGGAGAGATTGTGAAGCGAGCCAGTGTCTTAGCTAACGTGTTTCGCAGGCGGAAGTTGCCTGTGGTGCTGGTGAACGTATCTGCAGGAGCACCTGGCCGGACAGAGCAGGCTCCGAGGGTACGCGAGTTTCCTGCAGGTTGGACTGATCTGGTTCCTGAGTTGAATCAGCAGCCTGAGGATCATCTAGTGACGAAGCGGACCTGGGGAGCGTTTACGGGCACTGGCCTTGAGGAGTACCTGAAGAAGAAGGGCGTTACGCAGGTTGTCATCGTTGGCGTTGCCACGACTGCCGGTGTTGAATCTACCGGACGCCAGGCGCACGAGTTCGGGTTCAATGTCACCTTCGCCGTCGACGCTATGACAGATATGAACCTCGATGCTCATACGAACAGCATTCTGCGGATCTTTCCGCGTCTGGGAGAGACGGGCACAACCCAGGAGATTCTTAGTCTGCTCGACAGCAACCAGGTCTAATGAAAGAGGAGGGTTTGACGGATGGAATGGAAACACTCTGTAGCTTATCTGTTTGGTGGCGTTTTTCTCACAAACGCGGTTCCGCATTTTGTGAGTGGCGTAATGGGGCGTCCGTTTCAAAGCCCATTTGCTAAACCGCCCGGACAGGGGCTTTCTTCTTCAACAGTGAACGTGCTTTGGGGATTTTTTAACTTGGTGATTGGTTATGTCCTGATATGCCGAGTTGGCAGCTTTAGTTTGCGCTCTACGGGTAATGTTGTTTTTCTAGGGCTGGGCATACTCCTGATGAGTGTAATGACGGCGCGCAGCTTTGGGCGGTTTCACGGCGGAAATTCCCCTGGTAACTCATGAGCGTCTCAGCAAAAGACACCTTCCGCTCGCTGAACAGTTTTAACTATCGAGTGTGGGCTGGTGGAGCGCTCGTCTCGAATATCGGAACGTGGATGCAGCGCACCGCACAGGACTGGATTGTTCTTACCGAGTTGACTCACCATGATGCGACCGCTGTTGGTGTCGTCATGGCGCTGCAGTTTGGCCCCCAGGTTCTGTTACTGCCGCTGACGGGTTTTGCTGCGGATCATCTTGACCGGCGAAAGCTGCTGATTGCTACTCAGGCGGCCATGGGATTCCTAGCCTTGGGACTAGGTGTTCTCACCATTGCAGGACTCATTCGTCTGTGGCATGTGTATGTGTTCGCGTTTCTTCTGGGTTGCGTTACCGCGTTCGATTCGCCGACACGCCAGAGTTTCGTCTCCGAGTTGGTGGGGGAGGCAGATCTGTCGAACGCAGTGGGGTTGAACTCTACCTCGTTCAATGCTGCGCGGATGATCGGTCCGGCAATCGCTGGCGTTCTCATCGCGGCGGTGGGATCTGGTTGGGTGTTTCTGATTAATGCGGCATCGTTTGCAGCTGTACTTTGTTCGCTGAGTCTACTTCGCGTCGGAGAACTACACCGGGAGCATAGAGCCGTTCGAACACGGGGAAGTCTTGTCGAAGGATTTCGTTATGTCTGGAAGAGACCGGATCTGAAAGCTATATTTCTCATGCTTTTTTTGATTGGCACGTTCGGGATCAACTTTCCAATCTTCATATCAACCATGTCCGTTACCGTCTTTCATGCGGAAGCGAGCCAGTACGGGTTTTTGACTTCGACTATGGCGATTGGATCAGTCGCTGGTGCACTTCTCGCTGCGAGACGAGAAAAACCGAATATGACTCCCTTGCTGGTTGGAGCGGGGATGTTCGGGGTTGGATTGGCGCTAGCAGCGGTCATGCCTAACTACTGGCTCTTTGGGCTAGCTCTTATTGTTATCGGCGTGTCTGCGCAGACTTTCACCACCTCGACGAACAGCTTGGTGCAGCTTTCGACGGAGCCTGCCATGCGTGGTCGGGTGCTGGCGATCCTCTTGGCGGTGGTCTTTGGCGGTACTCCTATCGGAGCGCCGATTGTCGGGTGGGTCGCTGACAGGTTTGGGCCGCGCTGGGCGCTTTGTATTGGCGCTGCTTCAGGATTTGCGGCGGCGATTGTAGGCATCTACTATCTTGCGAAGTACCGTCATCTGCGGGTTAGCTTCGACGCTGGACGTCTTCGCTTCACCATGGATGAAGGTAGTCTCGTTGCGCGTTGAAGTTGCGTTTTGAGCTATTTCCGAGCCGATGGTGGGAGTTTATCTTTGCGGTGCGAGCGTTGCTTGACCGAAGTGGTAGGCGAGGTGTGCGGTTCTGCCGAGCAAAATGGTGAAGCGGTTGCGATGAGGCTCGAGCTTGAAGTCTTCCTGGGAGATGGCCGTGTGTCTCTGTGCCCAGTCCGAGCCTGATAGGTTCGAGAACGCTGTCCAAAGGGCATCGTTGACTTCATTCCAGATTCGCTTCAGGTCTGCTCCCGAAGGCAGATTCTGTGAGTGCCCGTCGGGATTAGCGATGAAGATGAAATCGAGCTCCGGATGTAGTCTCTGACTCAATCCCAACAAGGGTAGAAGTGCATCGCTGCTGGCTGTTAAATGGCCCCAGAGATAGATAAGCCTGTTCTTTCCAGGGGCGACCTGCTCGAGAAGCTGTTCCTCCGTTAGAGCGCTGAAGAGCTTTGTTGTGCGGTCAACGTTTGTCTTCCAGCTGCGGAGCGCTGAGTCGATGAGCGAAGCTTCTGGGTTCATGCTGTAGTACCTCTCTTATGGAAAAAGCCAAGATAACGATGCATTCAATCATTGATGTTCTCTACTTCTGTGCCTGAACGGCGGTCGCCACGCTTGAACTGGCGTCGCCACGCTGCTAATGCGGTCGGCAGCGTGGCAGACTCAGTTCGTTGTCAGCTATGGGTTGTTGCGTTAGATCTGTGCTGTTCCGCCATCGACGAAGAGCTCGATGCCGTTGACAAAACTGGAATCGTCGGAGGCGAGAAAGAGCGCAACGGTTGCGATCTCTTCGGGACGACCGATTTCGCCACGAGGGATGAGTGTTTTGAAGTACTCCTTGGCGTCTGGTCCGAGGGGGTCAAGGATTGGGGTATCGATCGTTCCCGGACTGAGCACGTTGACGCGAATTTTGCGATCCTTGAGGTCATTAAGCCAGGTGCGCGCAAAGGATCGCACCGCGGCTTTGCTGGCGCTGTAGACGCCGAAAGCAGGGAAGCCCTTGATGCTGGCGATGGAGCCGTTCATGAAGATTGAACCGCCGTCATTGAAAAGCGGAAGAGCTTTCTGCACGGTGAAGAGTGTGCCGCGCACGTTGAGGTCGAATGTTTTATCAAAGTGCTCTTCAGTGACTTCGCCGATCTTGGCGAACTCGCCCTGGCCTGCGCTGGCGAAGAGGACGTCGATCTTTCCTTTTTCTTTTTTTACGGTCTCGTAGAGGCGATCGAGATCGGCGAGGTTTGCGGCGTCGCCCTGTACGCCTGTCACATTCTTGCCGATGGCCTTGACGGCTTCATCGAGCTTGTCCTGGCGGCGACCGGTGATGAACACGTAGGCGCCTTCTTTTACGAAGAGTTTAGCGGTAGCGAGTGCCATGCCGGACGTCGCTGCTGTAATGACGGCTACTTTTCCTTCGAGCTTGCCCATGTAAATTCGTCCTTTCACATTTGCTGTGTGTGTTTGTTGAAGTCGGATGGGAAGCCCACTCAAAACGCGCGGTGACGCTGGCGTCGAGTGGGCTTTGCGCGAGGTTTAGCGGAGACCGCCACCGGTGATGACGCGCTCGCCAGTGATCCACTTTGCGTCGTCGGATGCAAAGAAGGTGACGACGGAGGCGATGTCGTCGACGCGGCCTGCGCGGCCGAGGGGAGTCTGCGCGACGAGGGCCTTCTCGAAATCCGATCCGATAAAGCCCGCGGATTGTGTGCCTTCGGTATCGACAATGCCGGGATTTACGGAGTTGACGCGGATCTTACGCGGGCCAAGTTCCTTTGCGAGGACGCCGGTGATGGCATCGAGAGCGCCCTTGGTGGCGGTGTAGACGGCACTATTAGGAGGGGTAAGGCTGCTAACGCCAGAGCCGATGTTGATGATGCTGGCCCCTTCGCCGAGATGTTTGGCCGCTGCCTGCGTGGTGAGGAGAACGCCGAGTACGTTGATGTTGAAGATCTTGTGGAACTGCTCTTCTGTTACGGCTTCGAGGGGGGAGAACTCGTAAACCCCGGAGTTATTGACGAGGATATCGAGGCGTCCGTAGTTTTTGATGGCTGCGTCGATGATGCCCTGCGCTTCCGCAGCCTTCGAGACGTCACCACCTACGGCGACGGCTTTGCCTCCGGCTGCGGTGATGGCGGAGACGACGGTTTCTGCGCCGGACTTGCTGGAGGCGTAGTTGACGACGACCGATGCCCCTTCGGCGGCAAGCGACTTGGCGATGGCTGCTCCGATACCCTTGGATGCGCCTGTGACGACTGCTACTTTACCTTTTAGCTTGCTCATGACTGATCCCTCTTTAAGTTGCTTTAGAAACTCGAGATTTTGCACTGCCTGCGGCCGCAGGTTCCGACTGCTGGTGAGTAGATGGGGTTCGGTAGTTGAAAGATTCATTAGTTCAGAATTTACGTACTATTGAACAATTCATTTAAAAAGACTATTGTGGTTTCCATGAGGCCTTTATTCCACCCCTCGGTCCAGGACGTGACAGTTGAAGCGATCCTTCATGCCTTGTCTGACCCTGTGCGTGTGGCGATCTATGCCGATATTGTTGGACAGAATTGTTCGCACAATTGCGTGGCGTTTTCGAATATCAGCGAGAAGCCGATACCAAAGTCGACGCTTTCACAGCACTTCAAGATACTTCGCGAGGCTGGGTTGATTCGGGGTGAGCGGCAGGGTGTCGAGATGCACAACACGTCTCGATGCGCGGAGATCGACAAGCGCTTTCCGGGGTTGATTGGAGCCATTGTTACGGCGCATAAGGTTCAGTTGGCCGAAGGAGAGCGGCAGACGAGAGCGGCGAAATCAAAGGCTGCTCGGCGAACTGCAAGAAGTAAATAGATGGCTCGCGACAAGCTTAAGCGTTCCAAGAATGAATTGCGAAAATTTCAGACTTCCGCCTTTGAAAGCGATCGTAATTTGGGAAGTTCACTGCTCTTTGTGCACGAGAGGGCTGGCACCTTGTGATCAGCCAAATAATTTGCTGTTAGTCGTCATCGTCATTCTTCAGCTTCTTGGGGCGGGCGTTCAGGAGTGCCGGTATCGGGGCGTCTCCCATGGCGTCCTTCCATAGGATCACATTCAGCTTTTGTGTATCCGCATGGTCTGCGTGACGAAAGTCCATTCTCTGAGACGCCTTCGCCCCTGGTGCAGTCTTCGTATTTGCTGTGTAGATCAGGGCGTTGTCGCGATTTCTGTAATCGGCAGAGAATGGCGGCTGACTCCCATCTCCGGTGAACAATGATCCCATCATGGAGCTGAAGGCATCGTTGTTGTTCATCGGCGGAAGACCAAGGAGGGTCTCCATGGTTCGCAGGACGCTGACGGTCGAGTAGAAGCGGCTGTCAACGAAGGCTTCCCCGTTCGCCGTCTTTGGGGAGTATTTGCTGACAACCAGAGCTAGACTGCGGTGCGCATCTACATGATCCGCACCGGCCTGCGCATCGTCTTCGAGAATGAAAAATGCCGTGTCGTCCCAGTAGGCCGAATGGGATACCGCGTCGACTGCGCGGCCTACGGCCAGATCGTTGTCGGCGATGGAAGACTTAGGGGTGGGTCCGCCGGGCGTCGTTCCTGCTGTGTGGTCATTTGCGAGCCGAAGCAGTATGAAGTTTGGCATGTCGTCGTTACCTGCTTTGCGGTCGGCGACCCATCTTTCGAAGTGCTTCAGAAAGACATCGGCCCGGATCTGGTCTGGAACCCTTAGATTGAAGTCCGGCTGCTCCACTGCAAAGTGTCCGACTAACTCCGGCTTGGTTGCGATGTTTGTAGCCAGAAGCGGGATAGGCCACGGCCATTTATTCACGCCACCACCCCACTCAGCCGGCAGTGTCTCTCCTGGCATGATGGAGGGCTTCTGGCACTTCGCTCCCTCCAGTTGCGGGCCTTCCTGCGGGTTTTCGGTTTTCTTTTCATCGCAGAATGTGGACGAGATGAATTCGCCGAAGTGGTAGTAAGTTTTGTTTTGACGCGCAAGGTTTCCCCACAGATATCCACTGTTGGGCTCATTGATGTCAGGGATTTTTTGCAGAAGAGGATAGCCCTCGGCAACTACGCCTTCAAAGTCGTAGGTTCGCTCATCTCCGCGGTAGCTTTGCTGCCATGTCTTCTCTAGATAGTCTGTGCCGATGGCGGCCGTAGACCAGACATGCCCGTCGCCCGATACCTCGCCGGAGTCGTAGAAGTTATCCAGCACTCCAAACTGTAGAGCCAGTTTGTGCTGGTTCGGCGTGTTCTCCGAGCCGTACATCGTCAGGCTGGCGTCACCGTTGCCGACGGCCTTCCCGTTTCGTCTGAGATCTCCGAAGATCTGATCGTAGGTACGATTTTCTTTAATGATGTAAATGACATGCTTGATGCGATCCTGCTGGCCGCCGACAAATTGGATCTTCTCTTCGGCTGCCTTCATTCGATTTGACTCGACAACCTTCGCCGTCCACTGAGGTAGGTCTCGTTCGATGGCCTGCGTGTCTAACACGGCAAGAGAACCATAAAGAAGCGTTGCGATGTAGCTGGAAGAGACTGGCTTCGTAGTCTGTGCTCCTTCGGGTTGCCGCTGTGGGAAGTTGTTTGGTCCGGTTCCTTTGCCTTTCGCCGTTGCAACATAGAGCTTTCCGTCGATGAGCCCAATCGACATTGGCATCCACTCAGTAGGCACAAAGCCTAAGGGTTCGACCATCCCCTTTTTCGCCGTTTTGGGCGAGAGTTTTCTGGTGTCAAAGACTGCGATTGAGTCGGTGATTGCGTTTGCTACGTAGAGCTTTGAACCGTCCGGAGACAAAGCAAGTGCTTCGGGTTCAGCTCCAAAGTATGTCTGGTGTGGTAGCCGAGTGTCGAAGTAACCTTTCGTTGAGAATTGGCGGCCATCTATATTGACTGCTGCAACTGCATCGCGGTTCGCTAATGCGACGTACATGGTCTGGCCGTCGGCTGACATCTCGAGCGCACATGGATGAGTACCCGGGGCTGTTGGAGTAACTGGTTTCAACAAACGAAGCTTTCGGCCCACGACACCGTGCTTCAGGTCCAGTTCAACGATTTCGCTTGCATTCCACAGCGCCACAAATGCACGGGTCTCATCTTTGGAGACGCTGAGTGCGACAGGGTATGTCGAGGGGACTGCGTCGTTTTCGGCCAGATCGAACCGCGTAAGAATTGCGCCTGTAGTCGGGTCCATCAGAAGTACGTCGTCCGACAGATTATCGGCTACCAGGAGTTTTTCTGAGCTTGAGGAACCTACCACTGCAATTGCAGCCGGAAACGGTATGCCTTTATCCGCGGTGGTGCCTCCGGTCAGCAGCGTCCTCCGGCCTGCAGCGAGTTGCTGCAGAGGGATCTTGATCATGCGCTCCTGCGAGATTTTGCCCGAGTTGAAGCCATAGACGGCGATACCGCTACCGGTGTCATCTTTCTCGGTGCCGAGGGGATCGGTTTCGGACCCCATGCTTGCGTATATATGTTTACCGTCTCGGCTGAAGGCCAGTCCCGAATAGAGCGTCTGTCTGGCCTTTACCGGGGTTCTGTCGTCCGGGAAGTCTTCTACCACACCGGTCTGAGTGTCCATTACCGCGAGGGACTGTTTGTAACCGGACTCGAAGGTTCCGTAGCCTGCGTTGACGGTGATGACATAACGTCGATCTGGAGAGATGGCCATCGAGAGGGGCAGCCCATTGAGCCTCTGCGGATTGCCTGGGACCGGCGGCAGGAGTTCCTTGCTCGTGGGAAGGTCGACACTTGTCGCGCCAGATTGTGCTGCCATTGAACCGGCTGTCAAGATGAGTGCCACTGCCAGTAATTGAGCAGCATGCTGTCGGGTTGTCATTGTGACAGATTAGCAAGTTCTCTGTTGATCAAGTATTAAAGGCGGCTTCGGCACGAAAGGCTATGTTGAGCCTTTGTCAGGTGCCCAGTCTGTACTTTGGGGACTGCATTAGAATCGTTTTCATGTCTGACACTGCTCTTGCTTATCTCGCTTCCCCCGACGTGTTGGCCCGTGCCCGTAAGATCAAATTGTTTCTGATGGACGTGGATGGCACTCTGACCGATGGCGGCGTCTGTCTGATCTCGACGACGTCTGCTGACGGGTCTGCGAATGCTGTCGTCTCCGAGATGAAGGTCTTCAATGCGCAAGACGGACAAGGACTATCGCTTGCCCACACGATGGGGATTCAGACTGGATTCATCACCGGTCGATCTTCGCCCGCAGTTGCCCGGCGCGCCAAAGAACTGAAGGTCACTTTTGTCTATCTGGGGCAGGCGAAGAAGACCGAGGCGTTCGAGGAGTGCATGCGGAAGGCGGGTGTGACAGAAGAGGAAGTTGCCTATATGGGTGATGATCTGCCGGACATTCCGCTGGCGCAGCGAGCTGGGTTGGCTGTGTGCGTGGCCGATGGGGCGCCTGAGTTGAGGGCAATCTGTCACTTTACGACTCGCCGACTTGCTGGACGGGGCACCGCGCGTGAAGTGGTGGAGCTTATCTTGAAGGCGCAGGGACGATGGGACGAGGCAGTGCCACAGGCGCTTGCCTAAGACTTCACAGAAGGCGCGAGGACTACCGATGCTTCACTTGTCAGGAGACGAAACGTAAAGGTCTCCTGGAGGTAGAGCCGAACGACAGCATCGGTGTGACTGAGATAGCCGATAGAAACATCCTGCCCGATGTTGAGCTCGAAGTCGCCGCCACGCGCGTGGTTAGCACAAAGGCTCCCTCTATTGCAGGTGCCCAGATGATATTGTCGTCGACGAGACGCTTGACGTGTTCGAGAACGGGATGCCCTAGTCGCGTGTCTTCGCGATATGCATTGGCGCCAAGCAGGGTGCCCTAGTTCCTTGCTGGTCTATGAAAAGCCAGGGCGAACTAGCCCTTCGTTTTCGATGGTGCGAACCGATGGTGATCGGTTTTGCTGAAGTGCTCTCCTAGAGTTTACGGTACCGTCCAGCTGAGTTTCTGGTGAGAAGGAGAGGACAGTGGATCGAATTGACTGCTACATGAGGCTGTGAAGCAGAGGGAATCTCCGAGATGCTAAGTTGTCGTGATAGGCACATGCCGCCGGGACGATGTGATGTCAGTGCAAAGGACTGTGCAGTGAAGTGATCAAGCCGCCTGTGGAACGTGTGGTGCGAGGCCTTTTGCGAGGTTGTAATCTCTAAAGATTTCGCGCGTTCATCTCGCCGGCAAGATACTCTGAGGCGCGCATCGAGAGTGCCAGGATGGTCATCGTTGGGTTTTGCCAACCGGCACTTACGAAGCTCGCTCCATCAACGACGAATAGATTCTTATGATCGTGGCTCTGGCACCACTTATTCAGCACGCTCTTCTTCGGATCATCGCCCATGCGACAGGTTCCGACTTCATGGATACTGTACCCCGGTGGATTGGGAACGGTATTTTTCGAAAGCACTTCGAATCCAGCCGCATCCGCCACTGAGCAGCCAACTTCGACCGCATCCTTCGCCATGTCGAACTCGTTGTCGGTGTACCTGGTCTCGATACGAAGCACAGGAATACCCCACGCGTCCACCTTCTCCTTATCGATGCGGACGTGGTTCTCGTAACGCCCGAGTACCTCTCCCATCACGGTGATGTAAAAGGCGCTTCCGTTGTAATCGTGCAGCTTCTGCTGCAACTCCGCGCCATACGCCGCGAAGTTGCGTGGGTCTACCCCACCCATACGGCTGGTTATATTCAGCGCGTAGCCACGCAAGAACTTGTCATACTTCGTTGTAATGTTGCGGAAGCGCGGCACGATTGCTGAGCCACCCATCAACTGTGCTGTTGCCTTGCCATTGCGCGCCTCAGGCACCGAACAGGTGACGCCCGGTCCGTAGATCTGGTCCATCAGGTAGTGCCCCATAACGCCGCTCGAGTTGGCGAGATTTGAGTTTAACAGCAGGCGAGTACTCTCAAGCGTTCCCGCGGCCAACACAACTACGCGGGCTTTCACATGCATCTCCCGGCGCGAGAGCCTATCAATGAAGTTGCACCCATTCGCTAGGCCAGTGTTCTTGTCGACTGTAATCTGCCGAACTACGGCATTAGCAATTGAGGTCAGTTTGCCAGTTTGTTCCGCATCCGGCAGCAGAAGATTCACCGAACTCGCCAAGCCATCGCGGCCTTGCGCGCGGCGCTGCTTGCAGACTGGCATGTTGTACGCCTGCGAAGCTTTGATAAACCGCTGCATCGACTCGGACCACCCATCATCGACAGGAACGAAGTTGCCATTTGGCATCTGCGGTGGACCGTCCTGTGCGCCCGCCACCTGGAAGATATCTTCTACGCGTGAATAGTACGGCGCCAGGTCGGCAAGATTGATAGGCCAGTCTTCGCCGAAACCATCATGCGACTTGCCCTTGAACTCGTAGTCACTCAATCGGAAGGACTGACGCGACCAGAAGAGCGAGCGACCGCCGAACAGGCGTACGCGTACCCAGTTGTACGGATTCGCGGGATCGAAGGTGTATGGAACCTCTTCTTCGTCTACCCAGACGTTCGCGTTGAATTCGTTCGCCTGGAAGACATGCTCCAACCGCCCGGGTGGTTTGAAGCCGCGATACGGCAGATCGTACGCGGGCTTGCGCTGTGCATCTCTGGCTACGTCGGCTACCGGACCCGCGTTCAGCATCAGGCATCGAATGCCCTTCTCGGTCAGGATCTTGGCAGCCATGCCGCCGGCGTGACCCGACCCAATAATTAATACATCGAAGGTTGTGTCTGTCATTGTTTTTATCTGGGGAGTCGCTTACTTCTAACGCGGGTAGGAAGGCATGGAGTGCGCGGCCTTGGGTACAGCCATCACATGCGGAGGCAGGTGCGTGGAGGTTGCGCCGAGGCCGGCCATATCTGGCTCGATCGGAGACCAGTAGAGTCCGCCCGTTACCCAGTCCTGGCCGGCAGCCGCCCCGGCATCGTCCCAGACCTTTGAGTTCATCGTCGCAGTCCGGATGTCTTCATGAGCGATGTTGATGAAGTCCGCGTGCAGTTCGGTGGGTGGATGGTCCGTCATCCAGGTGCGCAGCCACGGCTTGATGAGCGCATCCGCCTGGGTTGTGTTCAACTGCGCGAACGGCTGCTTGTACTCGCTCTTTGCTTGTGCGTTGAGCCAATCCAATCCACCGCTGTATACCTTTCGGCGCGCCTCGGGTGATTTCCCGATCAGGAAGTCGAGGAACATGGGGGTTCCCGCCTGGATCGCGCCTGGCTTACTGCCGAGAGGTGGCAGAAGTAAGTCACATAGCCGCGTGAAAGTAGCAAGTTGAACAGGAGTAAAAAACTTCGCCTCCATCTCCGCGATCCCATCGGGGGCTTCAGTGACCGGCAGCGGCGTCTTGGGATTCAGTCCCAGTGTCCACGCTACAGGAGCCGGTGGCGGCGGCTCGGGGTTCGCTTTCTGCTGAGCTAGCAGTGCCTTCGGAAGAAATCCTACCGAGATGACAGCGCGAACGAATTCACGACGCAGCATAACTCTCCTTTTGCTTACACAAAGATTACACTCCAACTTCTTCTGGCGTCCAACACGTGCAGCGGCAGGTGAGCTTGAGCGAATGAACTCGTGAGTCATCTCTGGCTTTCGTGCGAACAGGCACGGCGAGTTGGAATTTGTCAGGTCGTAGCCCGAGCATGCGAGGTGTTCGCTTTGCCGTGATACCAGATGAAGCTGGCAGAGTCGTCAGCGTGAGTGGGACGACGACCATACGGTTATAAAGCCCGGGCGGACGCACGAGATTTAGGGAGGATGCTGGGGGCACAACTGCGCGGGCTTATCAGTCCGGCTTATCCGCATCATCCTCAAATCGCCATGTGTCCTCATCACGGGTCTTATGTTTCGGCCAGAACTTAAATCAACGTACTAACTCGATTTTTATCGATTACTTTAAACACTATCGCTGACTGCTTGGCGTGATGCGGTGTAGCCGAACTCGATCAAGAGTTGCGGCTGCAGCTAGAACGGCCTCATCGGCGTAGGCGCGTGCGGTGAGTTGGATGGCTATGGGGAGATTTTCTGGGGAGCGGGCGATGGGGACTACAGCGGATGGGGAGCCTAAGAGGTTGGACCACTGGGTGTAGCGCATGGCGTCGAGGTAGGCGAGCTGGGCCGGTGCGCCTGCGTGGGCGGAAGCGCCTGCGTGCTCTAGGGTCCACTGGCGTTCGCCGTGGCGGAAGGCGGGGATGGAGCAGACGGGGCTGAGAAGGATGGGGAAGGCGCGCATCTCTTCGAGGAGCAAGGAGCGGATAGGGTCGATCGCGGCCCAGGTTTGGAGGAGTTCGTTCGCGGTGGGCGGTGGGAGGGTGTGGGCTATGTCGAGGAAGTCAAGGAAGGTCGGGCTGAGGAGAGAGTGTTGGTCTGGCTTATGGGGTTCGAGGAGCATGGCGCCGCAGCGGACAAAGAGGGTGTACCAGAGCTGACAGGCGGCTTCGAGCGCCTTGGGCCGGAAGGGTTCGACGCGGAAGCCCTGGCGACGCAGGGATTCGGCTGCGGTGAGAACGGCCTGGCGGGTCTCGGGGGTGACGGGGGCGATGCCGTCGTCCTCAAAGTAGCCGATCGGGATTTGCTTTATGTCGTCGAGGGAGACGGGGCGGTAGGGGACGGGGGCGGCGATGGGGTCGGTATCGAGCGCTCCGGAGACGACGCGGAAGAGCAGGGAGACGTCGGCGATGGTGCGGGCCATGGGGCCGATGGTTCCTAGTAGCGAGAAGGGGCCGGCGCAGGGCGGGAGGTGTCCCGCGGCGGGGATGCGGCCGGGGGTTGGCTTGAGGGCGCAGATGCCGGTGAAGTGGGCGGGGGTGCGGACGGAGCCTCCGCCGTCGCTGCCGAGGCCACCGGCGGAGAGGCCGGCGGCGATGGCGGCTGCTTCGCCGCCACTGGAGCCTCCGGCGGTGCGGGTGAGGTCCCAGGGGTTGTTGGTGCGGCCGTAGAGGCGGTTGTCGGTCTCATAGGCCATGAGGAACTCGGGGCAGTTGGTGGTGCCGAGGATGATGGCCCCGGCGGCGCGGAGGCGTTTGACGGCCTCGGCGTCATGGGCCGGGACGTGGCCCTGGTGGAGGAGGCTGCCGGTCTCGCAGCGGTGGCCGGCGACCGAGATGGAGGCTTTGATGGTGAGGGGGAGGCCGTGGAGGGGGCCTCGGTCTCCTGTGGCGTTGTCGAGGGAGCGGGCTTGTTGGCGGATGCGGTCAGGATCGAAGTCGATGAGGGCGTTGAGCTGGGGGTTGAGCAGCTCGATGCGAGCGATATGCTCTTCGGCCAGCTCCAGGGCGGAGATCCTGCGCGTGGCGAGGAGGGCGAGGAGATCGACTGCGGGCTGGGTTAGGAGATCGGACATCTCTTTGGGTTATACCGGATGTTTCTGGCGGGAGAGGAAGTCAAGGGTAAGTGGTAGCTTTGGTATGACCAATTCGTTGTGGAAATTTGAGGCTTTGGGTTTGTGGTGATTTGTGGTGGATTTTAGGGGGTTTTAGGGTTTTTGCATTGATTGGTTGGGTTTTTGCCGGGTTTTGTGGTTGATCGGTTTCGTTGCAGAGTGTGGTGTTTTGCGTGGTGTTAGATGGTCTCGTGATGGTTCTTCGTGTGGCTGCTAGGTGCAGATTTTCGTAACCGGAGGACCCGCGGCGGGTGGCGTGAAGGCGAGAGCGGGTTCTGCGCTGCTCACGAGGAATCTCGTGATGACGGCAGTTGGGCAGCGGCAAGCGCAGCAAAGACGGCAATGGCGAGTGCAGCCGCAACAGGCAAGTGCAAGTGCAAGTGCAAGTGCAAATGCAAGTGCAAATGCAAATGCAAATGCAAATGCAAATGCAAATGCAAATGCAAATGCAAATGCAAATGCGGGGATTCTTCGCTGCGCTCAGAATGACAGCGTAAAACTAGCAACGGCAACGGCAATGGCAACAGCAAAAGCAAAAGCAACGGCAAACGCAGATTCCCTTCGGGAATGACAAGCGAAAAGGATTCGTTTCGGAAGTGACGAACGCAGGTTCCCAGACTTCGCTCAGGGCAGGTTCTTCGGGAAGGACAAGACAGAATGGCAACGGCAAAAGCAAAAGCCTGCTAGGGAGAGGGATACATTCCCACTCATCGCGATAAGACTGCGATGAATGGGGCACCCGATGATTTGTGGCTGGATTTGGGAGAAGCAACGGCAACAGCAACGGCAACCGGCAATTGCGAAATGCGGGGGTCTCTCCACTGCGCAACAGACGATGAGGCTGTCTGTTGCTTCGGTCGAGATGACGTGGGTTTGGGCATTGGCCTATGAGATAGGGGCAAAAGCGAGGGCCTGGGAGGCCTGTGAAGCTTGGGTTATTGTGGGTTGGTTTCGGGTGGGGTGGAGGCTTGGGGTTGGTAGTGGAACTGGTAGGGGCGGGTGGGGGAGCCTGATTCGTAGCGGGTGTTGTAGTTGAGCTGGTAGGCGGTGTGGGCGGGGTCGTCGGGGTAGTGTTCGGTGGCGGGGTAGGGGTAGGCGCTCATGCCGTGGAAGGGGAGTGATCCGACGGCGAAGGGTGTGGCTTCATAGAAATCCATGTCCTTGACGAAGCCGTTGGCGTAGAAGAAGAAGTCGCGGGTCCAGCCGGTGGGGAGTGGAGGGAGCGGGGCGGCGCTGAACTCGAGGTCCATGTCTTCGCCGGTGCCGAAGATGACGAACTGGTCGTCGATGGCGTGGAGGAGCGGGGTGACGTCGCCGTAGCGGGTGTAGGAGCCGCGATGGGGGACGAAGGGTCCGGTGGAGCTGATGCTCTGGTAGTTGTAGGTGAGGTCGCCGGGGGTGTGGCCGTCGATCTGCTGGGGGTAGCCGCGGAGGGCGAGGTCGGCGTGGGCGAGGGGGAGCTCGGTCTGGTGGAGGTTGTCCGCGTGGGCTTCGTTGCTGGGTTGGGCTTCGTTATCGACGAGTGCCTGGTCCCAGTAGATCTGGAGGTTGGTGGTAATGCGGATGCGGGTGGCTCCGGGGGGGAGCTTGCCGGTGAGGTCGACGACGACGGTGCGGGGGAGGCCCGCGGGGAAGCCCATATCGTCGACGATGCGCTGCCAGGCGCCTGGTTTATCTCCCGATTCGTTGGGAAGCTGAGCTTCGATGTAAGGGGGGATGGGGGCGAGGCCGGCCTGCCAGGCAGAGTACATGGAGCTGGCGGAGAAGTATTCGATGAACCCGTGGAGGAGGAGGCGCAGGGGTTGGTTGGGGGACCAGGGGCCGAGGTCGAGGGTGAGGGTGTGGGGGTTGGCGAAGCCGGCGTAGGGGAGGTTGGTGAAGTCGCGAAGGTAGGTGGGGGCAGTGGCGTGGGGTGGAGATGTGCGGGTTCGGGAGGGATGCGGGGATCCTTCGCTCCGCTCAGGATGACGACTTGAGAGGGGTGGCGGGAAAATTGAGAGAGCTGGGGAGTCTTCACGGGTTGGTGAAGCAAGAACATACAACGGCAAAGGCGAAATGCGGGGGTCTCTCCACTGCGCAACAGACGGTGAGACTGTCTGCTGCTTCGGTCGAGATGACGAATCTTGTTGGAGGGATGGTCTTTGGTTCGGTGGCGGTTGTTCCGAGTCGGGATGACGGGTGTTTTGGGTGGCGGAGAGAGGCAGCGTTTGGGAGTTTGAGACTGACAGGGGTTGGTGGCTTAGGAGGGGGAGGACGTTGTTGCCGTGGTCGTCCCAGGCTCCGGCGAGGGGGTGGGCGGAGGAGGTGACGATGGTTTTGGTTTGGGCGAAGGGCGGGGAGCTGAGGAAGCCCTCGTTGGGGTAGGCGGAGGCGGCGGCGGGGTGGTCGATGGCGACGAGGCGGACCTGATCGACGAAGTTGACCTCTTCCATCGGCTCGCCGAAGCGGAGGCTGAAGGTGCCGTGGTGAGGGTGGAGCTGGGAGCCGGGAACCTTGATCCACTCGTCGGGGTCGGGGATGTTGTGCTGGGTGGGGGAGACCCAGTGGCCGACGACGGCGGCTCCGATGACGTCGGAGATGAAGGTGTATTGGGTGCCGTTCCAGGCGAAGAGGGTGGGGCAGGAGCTGCCGCGGCGGTCGAGTTCGGTGATGGTTTGGGGTTTGGTTTCGGCTACAGTGTGGGAAACGGCGGGGCTTTTGGTTTGGGGTTTGTAGGCGGCGAGGTCGATCTCGTCCTGGGGGACGCCGGTGGGCCAGAGGAGGCGGACCAGGTCGGCGCGGTCGGCGGTGCCGAGGCCGGCGAGGATTCCGGAGGGGGTGGTGATCTCCCACTTCTGCCAGAGGCCGTTGGCGAAGACCTCAACCTTGGTGCCGAGGGCGGACTTGTTGTCGGCGAGGCCGGTGAGGGCGATGTGGAGGGAGTGATTGCGGCTGCCGCCTATGTTGGCGAGCAGGAGGGCGGAGCCGTCGGACTGGGTGAGGAGGAGGTCGGCGGCTCCGGTGTGGCGGAGGTCGGCGGCGAGGAGGGACTTGGGCGAGGTGAGGGGAAGGTGGTCGAGCTGAAGCTGGGCGGTGACGTCGGAGAAGCCGGCGGGGCCGAGGTTGCGGAGGATGCGGAGCTGGGGGCCGGTGGAGGTTTGGAGGAGGAGGGCGAGGTCGATCCAGCCGTCGTTGTCGAAGTCGATGGGGATGGCGGCGGTGGCGGAGAGGGCGCCGGAGAGGGGGAGGGAGACGCGCTCGAAGGAGTGGCCGTCCAGATTGTGCCAGAGGGTGACGCCGGGTGCTCCGGCGTGGGTGAGGAGGACGTCCATCCAGCCGTCTTTGTCGAAGTCGAGGGTGGCGACGGAGGTGGTGGGAGGGAGGCTGGCGGCGAAGAGGGGCGTGGCGGCGAAGGGGCCGTCGCGGCGATTGGCGAAGAAGGTGGGGGCGGGGGAGGAGCCGGTGACGAGGAGGTCGACGGCGCGGTCGTTGTTGAGGTCGGAGAGGATGGCGGAGGTGGTGCTTCCGCCTGGGCTGCTGTTACCGCCAGTGCCGGCGTTACCGCTGGTGCCGCCTAGACCGGATTCTTGGGTCCAGTCGGTGAAGGTCTGGTTGCCGTTGTTGCGCCAGAGGAGGTTGGGGGTGGAGGTGGTGGGGGAGCCGGTGATGAAGAGGTCGAGGTCGCCGTCGTGGTCGAAGTCGACGAAGGTAAGGCTGGTGGGGTGGTTTTTGGGGGTGATGCCGGAGGCGGCGGTGACGTCCTCGAATTTATTGTCGCCGAGGTTGCGGAGGAGGTGGATCTGGTCTTCGCCGGAGGGGGTGGTGAGGGCGAGGGCGAGGTCGGGGAGGCCGTCGTTGTCGTAGTCGCCTATGGCGCAGGCTAGGCCGGTGCCGGGGAGGTGGATATTGGTTTCGGCGGGGGGAATGGCTTCGAAGGTGGCGTTGGAGTTGGATTGGCGGAAGAGGCGTATGGCCTGATCGCCGGCGCCCATTAGGACTAGGGTGGTGGCGTCGGCGGCGGAGGGCAGGAGGCAGGCGCCGCCGGAGGTGGAAGCGGGGAGTGCGGGAGTGCGCCAGGATTCGCGGAAGGTGATGGGGATCATGGCGGCGATGGTGGTGACGGGGAGCGAGGCGACTTCGACGCGGCCGTAGCCGCCCTCTTCGCCGTAGGTGTGGGTGAGGGGGGTGGAGAGCTTTTCGGTGGTGATGCGCTGGAATTGGACGAGGTACTGGTGGGCTTCGGCGGCGTGGCCCTGGCGCTGGAGGCTGTGGGCGAGACCGAAGAGGGCGGAGGCGTGGATGGGGTTGAGGGCGAGGGCTTTGCGGTACTCGGGCAGAGCGGCGTCGAGGTCGCCGAGTTCGAGGTGCATAGAGGCGGCGAGGTAGTGGGTGTCGGCGTCGGCGGGGTCGAGGGCGAGGACTTTATTGAAGGCTTCGAGGGACTGCTGGGGCTGGTTCTGGTTGCGATAGAGAAGGCCTAGGGCGTACCAGGCGTGCGGGTCGCTGGGGGCTTTGGCGGCGGCGAGGGTGAGGGCCTGCTCGGCCTGGGGGAGCTGCTGGAGGTAGAGGAGGGCGATGCCCTGGTTGAGTTTGGCGAGGGCGAGGGTGGGGTCGGTGGTGTAGGCCTGGGCGAAGGTGTCGACGGCGCGCTGGGCGAACTGTTGGTTCATGAGGGCGGTGCCGAGGTTGTTGAGGCGGGCGGCTTCGCGGGCGGATTTGGTTTGGGGCTGGGCTTGATTTTGGGGCTGGGCTTGCGATGGGATCAGGGGGAGGAGGGCAGCGGCGAGGAGGAGAGTGCGGAGTTTCATGCGTGGATACCGGAGTGTACTGGGTCTGCGGGTAAGGAGGCGAGGGCAGTCTGGAGGGTGTCGCAGACTTCGGCGATCTGGGCTTCGGTGATGCGGTTGAAGAAGGGCAGGGCGAGGGTGCGGGCGGCTTCGGATTCGGTGATGGGGAGCGGGCTGTGCGGGTGGCCGGCGTAGGCGGGTTGGAGGTGGATGGGGGCGAAGTAGCGGCCGCAACTGATTCCGGATTGCTGGAGGTGGTGGACGATGCGGTCGCGGTCTGTGGAGGTGAGGTGCGGGGCGAGGCGGATGACGTAGACGAACCAGCTGATGCTGAGGTTGGGGACGTCGAGGGTGGGGAGGACGAGGTTGGGGTTGGGGGCGAGATGCTGGTGGTAGAGGCGGGCGATGTGTTCGCGGCGGGCGAGGATCTCGGGGAGGCGGGCGAGCTGGGTGATGCCGAGGGTGCAGGCGATGTCGGCGAGGCGGTAGTTGTAGCCGAGCTTCTCGTGCTGGAACCAGTTGGTGGAGTTGCTGGAGGCTTCGGGGCGGCCTTGATTGCGGAGGCTGCGGATGCGGGCGGCGAGGTCGGGACGAGGGGTGAGGACGATGCCGCCTTCACCGGTGGTGATCTGCTTGTTGGGGTAGAAGGCGAAGACGGCGAGGTCGCCGAAGCTGCCGGCTGGCTGGTTGTGGTACTGGGCGCCGATGGCCTCGCAGGCGTCTTCGACGAGGAAGAGGTGGTGGCGGCGGGCGAGGGCGAGGAGGGCGTGCATGTCGGCGGGGCGGCCGAAGGTGTGGACGGCGAGGATAGCGCGGGTGCGGGGGGTGATGGCTTGTTCGACGGCTGCGGGGGAGAGGTTGAGGGATTCGGGGTCGATGTCGACGAAGACGGGTGTGGCGCCGACGTAGCGGATGGCGTTGGCGGCGGCGATGAAGGTGAAGGAGGGGACGAGGACTTCGTCTCCCTGAGTAATGCCGAGGGCGAGGAGAGCGAGGTGGAGGCCAGCGGTGCCGGAGCTTACGGCGATGGCGTGAGGGACGCCGGTGTAGAGGGAGATGGCTGTTTCGAACTCGGCTAGTTTGGGGCCGAGGCTTAGGTGTGGGCTGCGGAGGACGGCGGCTACGGCGGCGATCTCGGGCTCGGTGATGTCGGGGGCGGAGAGGGGGATCTTCATTTGGGGACGGCTTCTACGGTTTCGACGATGGCAGAGACGGGTTGGGCGCGTTTGTGGAGGAGGCCTTCGAGGGGGGTGGAGGTGAGGACTTCTACGATGCGGCTGGAGGCGTGGCCGTCGCCGTAGAGGTTTTCGTGGGCGAGGAGGCTTTGGCGGAAGGTGGGGTTGGTGGCTTTGGCGATCTGGTGGAGGATGGGGGTAGGGTCCGGGTCTTCCGGGGGGATTGTGGCGTCGAGGATGTTGGGGCCGCGTTCGCGTCCGTGCTGGCGGAGGCCGAGGTTGACGACGGGGAGGTGGAAGGAGGCTGCTTCCATGATGCCGCTGCTGGAGTTGCCGAGGAGGAGGGTGGCCTCGCGGAGGAGGCTCCAGTAGGTGATGGCGGGGAGGTTGACGAAGAGGCGGGCGTTGGGGTGGCGGAGGCAGAAGGCGTGGATGCAATCCATGATGGCGTAGCTGCCGGCGTCGGCGTTGGGGTAGCAGAAGAGGATTTGGCTTTGGGTGGGCTGGGACTGCCGGGTCTGCTGATCCTGTTGGGTGCGCTGAGTCTCCTGGCCTTGTTGGGTCTGTTGAGTGTGTTTAGTCTGTTTTTCTAGCGCGAGGTGTTCGAGGGCGTTGAAGAGGGCTTCGGCTTCGGCGGTGTGGTTGGGGAGGAGAGTGACGGGGTGGTAGGCGACGACGGTGATCGGGCCGGTGAGGGGTAGGTCCAGGGCGGCTTCGAGCTGAGCGCGGGTGAGCAGGGTGCTGCGGCGGAGGTGGTCGAGCGAGGGGGCACCGGCGCGATGGACGCGCCAGGGCTCTTCGCCCATCGCGATGACGCGGGCGCGGGCGGCGTGGGTGGAGGTGAAGTGGAGGTGGGCGAGCTTGGTGAGGGCGTTGCGGACGGCGTCGTCGATGGCTCCTTCGCTGATCTCGCCGCCTTCGATGTGGGCGATGGGGATGCGCAGGGTGAGGGCGACGCTGGCGGGGGCGAGCATCTCGTAGCGGTCGGCGATGAGGAGGAGGAGGTCGGGTTTGATCTGCGCCAGTGCGTCGGCTAAACCGAGGACGGCGAGGCCGAGGGTCTTGGCCATGCCAACGCCGGTGTCGGAGCTGAGGAGGCACTCGATGCGGGCGGCGATGGGGAGGCCGTCGCGTTCGATCTCCTCGACAGTGGAGCCGAACTGGGGTGAGAGGTGGGCGGCGAGGACGATGAGTTTGAGGTCGACGCCTGCGTGGGCGGCGAGGTCTTTGAGTGGCCAGTAGAGATGGCTGTAGTCGGCGCGGGAGCTGGTGACGACGGCGATGGTTCTTTTCATGCGCGGGCTTCCTGGAGGGTGCGCGGCGATTGTCTGGCGGCTTCGAGGAGGAGTGCGCTGGGGGTGTACTCGGGGACGAGCTGGAGGATGGTGTGGAGGAGGGCGGGGAGATCGCGGTTAGTGATGGCTTGCTGGAGAGTGCGCATGGCGGCGTGGAGGGTGGCGGCAGAGGGCGCTGGGCTGGAGATGGCGGTGAGGGTTTGTTTTTGATTGCCGGTTTCAGGGAGCAGGGATTCGCGGGGGGAGAGCAGGGACTCTTCCAGCTTGTCGCCGGGGCGGAGCTGGGTGAAGACGAGGGAGGCCGAGCTGGCGTGAGAGGCGATGAGGTCGCGGGCTAGATCGGCGATGCGGATGGGGGTATTCAAATGCGGGAGGAAGATGATTTCCTTCTTGAGAGGCGACGGGGGTTGCGGCTCTAGTGCGGCGGGTTCTAGTACGGCGGGCTCTAATGCGGCGAGGAGGGCTTCGATGCACTGGTCGAGGGAGAGGAAGTAGCGGCTGGCTTCGGGGTGGGTGACTGTGACGGGGCCGCTGCGGGCGATCTGGTCGAGGAAGAGCGGGAGGACGCTGCCGCGCGAGCCGAGCACGTTGCCGAGGCGGACGGCGGTAAGGCGCGTGGTGGAGGTGCTGGCGAGGAGGAGGAGTTCGGCGATGCGCTTGGAGGCGCCCATGAGGCTGGATGGGTCGACGGCCTTGTCGGTGGAGACGAGGACGAGGTGCTCGGCGTGATGCTGGGTGGCGGCCTCGAGGAGGGCGTAGGTGCCGAGGACGTTGTTGGCGATGGCGGCGAAGGGCTGGCGCTCGAGCAAGGGGACGTGCTTGAAGGCGGCGGCGTGGAAGACGATCTCGGGTTGGTGGAGTTCAAAGATCTCGGCGAGGAGTGCTGGGTCGCAGACGCTTCCGAGGAGAGAGACATGGGGTGTTGGGAGGTCGCGGTCGATCTGGTAGAGGGCGTGTTCGGAGGCGTCGAGGAGGAGGAGGCTGGCGGGTGAGGAGGCGGCGATGGCTTGGGCGAGGGCGGAGCCGATGGAGCCGCCGGCTCCGGTGAGGAGGATGCGCTTGCCGGAGAGATGCTTGCTGGTGAGGGCTTGCGGATTCGGCTGCGTGGATGGTGGGGGTAGGGTCACGGTTGGGTCTCACTGATTATAGGAGGGCGGTGGTGAGGGGTTTGTGTTGGGTTTGCGTGGGGCGAATATTTTTCTATGAGTGGTTTTGGTGGTTGCAATGGCGATTGCCACAGCGACGACAAATACAACGGCAACGATAAATACAAAAGCAATGGCAAATACAACAGCAACGGCAAATACAACGGCAACGGCAAATACGGGGGTCCCTCCACTGCGCTGCTCGCGATGAGACCGCGAACAGCTTCGGTCGGGATGACGCTCTTTTTTGGATCTTCGTGAGAAAAGAGAAAAGAGCAACGACAACAGCAAGGACAGCGGCAACAGCAACGGCAAGGGAAAAGGAAGGACAACAGCAACGGCAAGTACGACGCAACCTATGCAATGAAAACTGGCAGATTTGGAGCTAAGTTGGCGGGGCGAACCAGAGGATGGGTTGGCGGATGGGGCAGTTGCGGATGATCTCGGGGTCGGTGGGGTCGGGGTTTAGGTGCTGCCAGAGTTTGATGTATGGCTGGTGGTGACAGGCGAGGCCGCAGAAGAGGAGGCCGGGGGAGCGTACGGGGAGGATGTCGAAGTGTTCTACGTCTTTTTTGTAGGGCCAGGAGGTTTTGTCTTCGAGGTAGGGGAAGAGGAAGGCGGCGGCCTGGCAGATGCCGCGGCCGTCGGATAGTTGGAAGGCGAAGAGGTCTTCGGTGGGGGTGCTGAGGGATTGGCAGAGGGTAGCCATGACGTCGAAGTTGAAGATGGAGTAGCTGTAGGGCTTGGTGCGGGCGAGCTCTTTGGGGAAGCTGCCGTTGGGCGCCATCTGGTTGGGGAGGAGGATGGTCTTGAGCTGGGTGCGAAGGTGGGCGCGGGTCGGTTCGTCGTCGATGAGGCGGGCGTACTCGGCTGCCTGCAGAGACCAGCAGGCGGCGTGGTTATTGGTGGCGTTGCGCTCTTCGACGCCGGGCTTGCTGGACTGGAGCCAGTCGAGGTAGTCGCGGAACCAGGCATTGAGGGTGGCTCGTTCCGCGGGTGTGAGGAAGGCGGGGAGGAGGCTGGCGGCGCGGGCGACTTCGACGAGATGGAGGGTGTCGATGATGCCGTAGGACCTTCCGGGGAAGGCTCCGTGGACGGCCTGGGCGTACTGGAGGTTGGGGTTCATGCGGGTGGCGAGCGAGAGGAACCAGGCGCGGAGGTGATCGGCGGCGTGTTGGGCGTAGCGTTGGTTGCGGGTGAGGAGCCATGCGGCGGTGAGGGCGGGCATCTGGATCGAGAGGGCGATCATGGCCTGGCGGTGGCCGTGGAAGATGTTGGGATTGCTCTGGCCGTCGCGGCTGAGGTAGGGGCCGGTGGGGTTGGCGGGGTCGGGCCAGAAGTAGTCGGCCTGGGAGTAGAAGTCGTGCGGGCTGAGTGGGGTTTCTGGGCCTCCGGATTCTTCGGAGCTGGCGGGCGCGGGGAAGCTGGTGATGGTCTGAGGTTGGATCTTGAGGTAGAGGGCTGCGGCGCGGAGGATGCGGTTGCGGTCGGTGCGGGCTATGAGGTTGTAGGGAGTGGGAGAGTCGGCGCGGGCAGGCAAGGTGCGGGTGAGGGCTGCTGCGGCTACGCTGGCGCAGAAGGTTCGGCGGGTGAGAGTTTTTTGTGGGTTGCGGCTCATTGGGAGTTGCCGGTGGGTGCGGCGGCGGGGCGTTGCTTTTGGCCGTCGGCTTGTATGTCGGCGATGGCGGCGGTGGCGATGCTGTCGCGGCGGCGGATCTGGGTGAGCATGGCGGTGGCGGCTTCGGGGGTATAGCTGTGGTTGCCGGTCATCAGGTTGTGGACCATGGTCTCGCGACGTTGATCGTCGACGGACTCGGTTTTGGCGACGGCAGCGGCGACCTTGGGCAGGAGTTCGTAGAAGTGGGTGAGTATGGCGGAAGCCTGCTCAGGGTGGTAGCTGAGGCGGTCGCCGGTCTGCATGGCGTCGGTGAGTTCGTCGGGCGGGGTGTCGACGGGGGTGTTGTTCTGGAGGGCGTCGTAGGCCTCGCGGAGGCGCTGGATGGTGCCGGAGAAGCCATCGAGTTCGGCGCGGCGGGCGGTGAGGGTGGGGTCGCGTTGGATGCGGAAGGTGACGGCGGAGGTGATGGGGAGATCGCCGGTGGTGACGATGGTGGTGAGGGTGTTGCCTTCAAAGTGCCAGCCGGGTTTGGCGGCGTCGGGCTGGTAGGGAATGGAAATATCGTTGACGGTGACTTGAGTGGGTGGCCAGTCGTCTGGGAGCTTGAGTTGGTAGCTGCGGCTGGTGGGCATGCCTGGGTACGTGCCTTGCGCGGGGGCGACGGTGACGGTGAGGGTGTCGGCTGATTGGGTGGCGGAGAGGGTGGTGCGGGCGGATTCGTTGGTGGTGTAGTTGGGGGAGTCGCCGCTGTCTTCGTAGAGGGTGTACTGGGAGGTTGCGTTGTTGGCGAGTGGGTTGATTTCTACTATGAGCGGGCTGAGGGGATGCTGGTTGGTGTAGAGCATGGGCGGGGCCAGGGGGACGATAGCTCCGGCGCGAAGGTAGAGGGGGGTCTGCGGGAGAGAAAAGGAGCGGTCGAGTTTGAGGGGGCCGGTGAAGTGGCGGCCGGTGGGGGATTCGATCCACTCGCCGGGGGGCAGCCAGATGGTTTGGTGGGCGAGGTTGGTCTCAGGATCGGCGGGGGTGGCGATGGGGGCGACGAGGAGATTTTCGCCTAGCTGGTACTCGTTTTTGCTGGTGTAGGCTTCGGGGCTCTCGGGCCAGTTGTAGTAGAGGGGACGGAGGAAGGCGACGCCGGTGTCGTAGGTGCGGCGGGCTTCGGTGTAGAGGTATGGCAGCAGGGCGTAGCGGAGGGTGTAGGCCTGGCGCATGACGTCGGAGTACGGCTCGGGATAGGCCCAGATGCGGCGTTCGGCGTCGGGATTTTTGGTGGTGTGGGTGCGGAGGATGGGGCTGAGGGCGCCGAACTGGAGCCATCGGGTGTAGAGCTCGGGGTCGATCTTGCCGGGCATGTGGCCGCCGATGTCGTGGCTCCAGTAGGCGTAGCCGACGTTGGCGGCGGTGGCGGTGAACCAGGGCTGGAAGGCGAGCGAGTCCCAGGTGGAGATGACGTCGCCGGAGAAGCCGATCTGGTAGCGGTGGTTGCCGAGGCCGCCCCAGCGGTGGAAGAGGAGGGGGCGCTTGCCCTCGCGCTGCTGGTCGGTGAAGTGGACGTAGTTGAGCCACCAGGTGGGGTTGACGCCGGGAAGTTTGGTGTGGGTGGACTGCTGCCAGTCGAGCCACCAGAAGTCGATGCCCTGATGCTCGAGGGGGTGGTGGAGGAGGTCGAGGTAGTTGCGGGCGAATTTTTTGTCGGTGATGTCGAAGGGGATGTAGTTGTTGGAGGCGGGGTCGATGCCCATGGCGCGGGCCATGGCGGGGTAGGGCTCTTCGAAGGGCTGGACGCCGGAGGCGGGGTGCAGGTTGAGGGTGACTTTGAGGCCTTCGCGATGCATCTTGTCGAGGAAGAGCTGGGGGTCGGGGAAGAGGAGCTTGTTCCAGGTGTAGCCGGTCCAGCGGGCCTGGTTGCCGGAGGGATCTTTGACGCTCCAGTCGTTGCCGAAGGGGAGGTGCCAGTCCATGTCGATGACGAGGACGTCGAGGGGGACGTTGTTGGCGCGGGCCTGGTGGACGAGGTCGTCGAGCTCCTGATCGCTGTAGGACCAGTAGCGGGACCACCAGGCTCCGAAGGCGAAGCGCGGGGGGAGGGGGATGCGGCCGGCGACGCGGACGTAGTCGAAGAGGGCTTGCTTGTAGTCGTGGCCGTAGGCGATGAGGTACCAGTCCTGGCGGAGGATGGGGGTTGCGGGATCGGTGGTGGTGGGGGATTCGGATTGCTTGAGCTGGTCGTATTGGGTTTCGGTTTGGTTGGTGATCTCGGGACGCTCTGCGACCCAGGGGAGGGGGCTGTCTTCGCCGCGGGGGAAGCTGAAGTCGGCGGAGTCGAAGAGAGGTGTTGTGGAGTCGTCGACGATGGCCCAGCCGGAGCGGGAGATGAGTCCCTGGCCGATCGGCTCCTGGGTCTTGCCGCCGCGTGCGCCGTCAAGGGTGCGGGTGGTGCCGAGGAGGTTTTCGGGATCGGTGAGACCGGGGGTCCAGGTGACGGGCTTGCCGTTGAGGGTGAGCGAGACGGCGAGGTTGGTGGGGGTGAAGTGGCCGTCGCTGTTTCCGCTGTTGTGAGGCGAGAGGGTGTACGTGAGGTCGAGGCTGGCGGTGTGGAGGTGCAGGACGCGGCTGGCGGCGGTGCGGGTGATGTTTTTGGTGAAGGGCGGGACGGGGAGGCGGCGGTTGAGGAAGACGAAGGAGGCGCGATCTTCGAAGTGTGCGCCGGCGGCCCACTCCATGCGGATCATCTGCGGGGTGAGGACGGTGAAGCGGGCGTTGCCGAGGGTGACTTGGGCGGAAGGGTCGGCGATGGGGTTGTAGTTTTCTGTGGGGTCCTGGGCTTGGATGGCGGCGGTGAGCAGGAGTAGCGCGGGGAGATAAAGGCGAAATGCGGGGGTCTTGACGGGTACCGAGGTACGGGTGGATTCGCTGTGGCGAAGAAATACGGGGGTCTCTCCACTGCGTCGTGCGGTGAGGCTGCACGACTCCGGTCGAGATGACGCTTTTATGAGACGGGTTAGGTGGAGGTAGATTTTGCGGGCGATTGGTGGTAGGCGGGTACTAGGTTCGTGCGACAGCTTTCTCAAGGCAGCTCCCAGACTTTGAGGTAGTCGACCAGCATCTCGGAGGGGAAGGCGGTGGTGGGGTCGGGGTTGCCGGGCCAGTCACCGCCTACGGCGAGGTTGACGATCAGGAAGAAGCGCCGGTTATCGAAGGGCCAGACGGCTCCGGGTGGCAGATCTTTTGGGGTGTAGGTGACGTAGGGCTTGGCTGGGTCGTCGATGTAGTAGGCGATGCTGCCGGGCTTCCAGATCATGCCGTAGGTGTGGAAGCCGGCGGCGAAGGGCGCTCCGTCGGGGAGTTTGGCCGGGGTGCCGAGGAGGGTGCCGGTAAAGCTCTTGCCGTGGATGGAGCCGTGGATGGTGTCAGGCTCTTTGCCGATGTTCTCCATGACGTCGAGTTCGCCGGAGGCGGGCCAGTTGACGGTGTCGATGTCCTCTCCGAGGAGCCAGAAGGCGGGCCAGATGCCTTGACCGGCGGGGATGCGGATGCGGGCCTCGATCCGGCCGTACTGAAAGGACTTCAGGTGTTTGGAGAGGAGACGGGCGGAGGTGTAGCGGCCGTCGGGCATCTTTCGGGCGACGAGGTGGAGGAGGACGTCCGCTACGAAGGCGTTGGGCTGGGCGGAATCGCAGGGCGGTTTGCCGGAGCCGTAGGCGCAGTAGAACTCGAGCTCGCCGTTGCCCCAGCCGTCGCCTCCGGTGTCGTAGGTCCAGATGGCAGGGTCAGGCTGGGGGTTGGCGATGGAGTGGAAGGTCTCTTGCCAGAGGAGCTTTTCTTTCTTCTCTTTGTTACAGGGCCCTTCGTGATGTATCCCTTCGCGAGGAGACCCTTCACGAGGAGACCAGGAGGCGTGGGCGGAGGCTGCCGGCAGCAGCGTGGCGGCGAGCAGGGAGAGGCAGAGAGCCTTCCGGCCAGCCATGCTATTGCTCGTGGTCATTTTTGTCCTCTTTGGCTACGGTCTTTTCGGGGACCGCTTGTCCGTTTTGTCCGGCGGCGATCTTGACGGGGGCCGTGACTTTGAAGGTTTCGTGGAGGGTGGCGCGGGAGCTGTCTCCGACCCAGAGGTCGAAGTCGTCGGGCTCGACGCCCCAGGCGCGGGTGGCGGGACTCCAGAACTGCAACTGGCGAGGGCCGATGGTGAAGGCTACGGTCTTCGATTCGCCGGGCTGGAGGGTGACACGCTCGAAGCCTTTTAGCTCACGCACGGGGCGGACGGCGGTGCCGGAGCGCTGGTGGGTGTAGAGCTGAACGACCTCGTCACCGGGGCGGGAGCCTTTGTTTTCGACGACGACGGTGGCCTCGAGGGAGCCGCCGGACTGAATCTCGGAGGTGTTGAGCTTGAGGTCGCGCAGGGTGAAGGTGGTGTAGCTCAGGCCGAAGCCGAAGGGGTAGAGCGGAGTGGTGGGCTCGTCCCAGTAGAAGGATTTGAAGTCGGCGGCCTCCTGATTGACCTTGGTGGCGTTGTGCGCGTAGTAGATGGGGATCTGACCGGTGGAGCGGGGCCAGGTGAGGGGGAGTTTGCCGCCGGGGTTGGCGTCGCCGAAGAGGAGATCGGCTACGGCGTGGCCGCCTTCGGTGCCGGGCTGCCAGACCTCGAGGATGGACGGCACGTGGGTGGAGGCCCAGGTGATGTTGAGCGGCCTGCCGTTGACGAGGACGAGGGCGACGGGCTTGCCCGCCTTGCGGGCGGCGAGGGTGACGGCCTGCATCATCTCCTCCTGGCGGCCGGGCAGATCAATGGAGGCGCGGGAGGCGTATTCGCCATTCATGGAGGCGTCTTCGCCGAGGATCAGGAGGGTGAGGTCGGCCTTGAGGCTGGTGGCGACGGCTTTGGCGATGGGTGAGTCTGGGGCAGGCGGGTCGGAGTTGTAGGGACGCGGGGTGATGGTGTCGGGGTTGAGTTCGGCCTGCGGCTCGCGTCCGATGGGGACGCCAGGTTCGTAGAGGATCTGCACGGCGGCGCCGGCGCGCTCACGGATGGCGGAGAGGAGGGAGAGGGTCTCCGACTTTTTTGCCTTGGCGGGCCAGGAGCCCATGAGAGCTGCGGGGGTATCCGCGAGTGGGCCGATGACGGCGATGGAGTGGATGGAGGGCGCGATGGGCAGGGTGTTGTCCTCGTTGCGCAGGAGGACGGCGGTCTCGCTGGCGGCGTGACGGGCCTGGGCGCGATGGGCGGGGTCGGTGAGGGTGGCTTCAGTTTTGGACGCGTCGACGTAGGGGTGTTCGAAGAGGCCCATGAGGACTTTGATGCGGAGGATGGGGCGGACCGCGTCGTCGAGTTCGCGGAGGGAGACGTCGTGGTTGGCGACGTGTTCGGGCAGGAACTTGAGGTAGGTCTGGCTGCCCATATCCATATTTTCTCCGGCCTTGAGGGCGCGGAGGGCGGCCTGGTCGAGGTTCTCCACGTAGCCTTCGCTGCGCATGGTGTGGATGGCCCAGGAGTCGCTGACGACGAAGCCGCGAAAGCCCCACTGGTCGCGCAGGACGCCGCGGAGCAGAGCTGCGTTGCCGCTGGCGGGGACGTCATTGAGGGACATGTAGGCACTCATGACGCTGCCTGCTCCGGCTTCGACGGCGGCGCGAAAGGGAGGGAGGTAGACGTTCTGAAGCTGGACCTCCGGGAGGTAGACGGAGTCGTAGTCGCGGCCGCCGGGCGGTGCGCCGTAGCCGGCGAAGTGTTTGACGCAGGCGAGGATCTTGCCGGGTGCGCCGAGCTGGGGTCCCTGAAGGCCCTGGATCTTGGCGACGGCCATGCGGCTGGCGAGGTAGGGATCTTCGCCGGAGCCTTCGACGATCCGGCCCCAGCGGGGGTCGCGGGCGATGTCGAGCATGGGGGCGAAGGTCCAGTTGATGCCGACGGCGGCGGTCTCCTGGGCGATGGTCGCGTGCATGGCTTCGACGAGGGCGGGGTCCCAAGTGGCGGCCTGGGCGAGGGAGATGGGGAAGAGGGTGCGGTAGCCGTTGATGACATCGAAGCCGAGGAGCAGGGGGATATGCATCCGGGTGCGATCCAGGGCGAGGTGCTGGACGCGGTTGATCTCGACGGGGTCGGCGAGGTTGAGAAAGGCACCGACGTCTCCGCGGAGGATGGCGTCGTCGGAGGCGTTGACGTAGTCGAGCTGGTTCAACTGGCCGATCTTTTCGGCGACGGTCATTTTGGCGAGCAGGGAGTCGACGCGGGCGGCTACGGCTGCCTCTGAGGGGATGGTGGCAGGGGACTGCGAGGTGGCGAGGGGGGTGACGGAGGTGATTAGGAGGAGGCTTACGAGGAGGGGGTGGGGCCGCAGGAAGCAGGACCGCAGGGTGGGCTGGTGCGTCGAGGATGCTTTGCGTCCGTTCCCTTGAGGTACGGTTGCCGTTCTGTCTTGATCCTGCATGAGCCTCTCGGAAGGTGTGGCGTCTGGGACGCCGTCGAAGGATGCTATCTCTCCGATTGAGTCGCCACCTATGCGACAGCCTGGGGGGAAGAAGAGGCAAGTTTTACGGTGTTAAGGTTAGGTTGGTCTGGATTTTGCGATGTTAATGACCGTAGAGCCAGAGATAGGGCGGTTACGGCGGTCTGAGGGGAGTTTGCGGGGCTTAACGCCGTGTAACTTGCCGCTTAAGCCTGCGCAGCACGTAAGGTGGTAGGGCTGCCTTTGCGCAGCATGGGAGAGAGATGAAGCGGATAGCGTCTTGTTGCTTGTCTGGTTGTTTGTACGGGGCCTTAGCGATCGCGGGTGTTGTGAAGCCGGTTGTGGCGTTGGGCCAGGGCGCTCCCTTTGCGCTGCAGAGCGGAGACAGAGTCTTGTTTTACGGGGACAGCATTACGGAGCAGCAGTACTACACGCGGGATGTGGAGCTGTATGCGCTGACCCGGATGCCTTCGAGCAACATCACGTTCGTGATGTCGGGGGTGTCCGGAGACAAGGTGAGCGGTGGGGGAGGCGGCCCGGTGGACCTGCGGCTGCCGCGGGATGTCTTCGACCTGAAGCCGACGGTGGTGACGATCATGCTGGGGATGAACGATGGCTACTACCGTCCGTTTGAGCCGGGCACGATGCTGACGTACGAACGCGGCTATGAACATATTCTGGATGAGATCAAGGCGCATGCACCCGAGGCCAAGGTGGTGGTGTTGCGGCCTTCGGCGTATGACGAGGTGACGCAGCCGGGGCATGGAACGGCGGGATATAACGACTTCCTGATCAAGATGGGCGACTCGGTGGCGCGGATGGCGGCGGAGCGGCATCTGGCGGTGGTGGACCTGAATGCTCCGATGGTCACGGCGCTGACGAGTGCTCGGGCGAAGGATCCGGTGATGGCGGCGATGCTGATCGGGGACCATGTCCATCCGGGTCCGGGGATGCACTGGGTGATGGCGGATGCGGTGTTGAAGGGGTGGGGTGCGTCTCCGGTGGTGACGAGCGTGACGCTGGGCGCGGCGCATGGCACGGTGGTGTCGTCGGTGAATACGGCGGTTACGGAGGCGAAGGGGTCTGGCCGGGCATTGCAGTGGGTGCAACTGGACCGGGCGCTGCCGCTGCCGCTGCCGGCGGCTGCTACGGATCCGGTTACGGATCTTGCGCTGCGCGCGTCGACGGTGGTCGAGGATCTCGACCAGGAGATGCTGACGGTGGGGGATCTGGCTGTGGGGCGGTATGAACTGCGGATCGACGATGCGGCGGTGGGCACGTTTACGAGCGAAGAGCTGCGGAGCGGGGTCAATCTGGCGCGGCTGGACACACCGATGCGGCGGCAGGCGATGCTGGTGTTCCTGGCTAACGATGGGAAGATCTCGCTGGATACGAATCGCAACCATCTTCTGCGCAATGTGCCGAGCGCGTCGAACGACGAGTCGCTGGCTGCGGTGAAGACCGCGTTGCAGGCGGCGGATGCGGAGCAGAGACGGCTGGCGCAGCCGGTGATGCACCGGTACGCGCTGGTGCCGGTGCGCTAGCGTGAGAAAGAGCTCGATGATGTTCTGCGGTGAGTCTGAGACAGCGGGGATGCCGGCGGCTGCAAGGACTATGAGGCTTCATCTGCGGCCTGTTTTTCTCATGCTGCTGGTGTGCGTGGCTCTTGCGTTTGCGCCCAGGCTGTTTGCGCAGAGCCCGGTGGAGCGCCCTAGCTTGACGCGAATGCAGGAGTATCGAGCGCATCGCAGCTCGTCGGCCGATCCGCTGGGCGGCAATGAGGATCATCGGGAGATTGCACCGGGAGGGACGCTGGAGCTGCTGGATGCGGATGGTCCCGGCACGGTGACGCATATCTGGTTCACGATCTCGACGGGTGGGGTGGAGAACTACTTCCTCAAGAAGATCATCCTGCGCATGTACTGGGATAACGAGACCGAGCCGAGCGTAGAGACGACCCTGGCGGACTTTTTTGGGGAACACTTCGGCGATCTGCGGCCTTGGAGTTCGGAGATGCTTTCGGTGGGGCCGGACCGCTCGATGAATTCGTTCTTCCCGATGCCGTTTCGCAAGCATGCGCGGATCACTTTGACCAACGAGGGCAGCCTGAAGATCGGACGCATCTATTTCAATCTGGATTATGTGATTCACAACAAGCCGCTGCCTGCGGATACGCTTTACTTCCACGCCTGCTTTACGCAGCAGCAGCCGGCGCATGGCTGGACGGACGATTGGAAGATCAATCGGGACGTTGCGGCCAAGCCGAATCTGGATGGGAAGGGAAACTTCAACTGGCTGGAGGCGACGGGCAAGGGGCAGTATGTCGGCGTGGTGATGTCGGTGCTGCAGAATCAGGATGGGTGGTGGGGCGAGGGCGACGATATGTTCTTCGTCGATGGGGAGAAGACGCCGTCGATTGCGGGGACGGGGGCGGAGGACTACTTTCTGGGGGCGTTCGACTTCTGGCCGGGTAACTACACGGGGCCTCGGTTCGGGATCTTCCGCATGGGCGAGGAGCATATCGGGAGCCGCTACACGGTCTATCGGTTTCACCTGGAGGAGCCGATTCCATTTACCAAGTCGCTGATTGCGGGGATCGAGCATGGCAGCGCGAATCATCGCTCGGATAGCTACTATGCGACGGCTTACTGGTATCAGACGCTGCCGCATGCGCCGCTGCCGCCGCTGCCTGCGATTGCGGACCGTATTCCTGAGATTCAACTGGTGGGGGGGCCGGGGGTGGTGACGCCTTCAAAGCTGGAGCCGAAGCCGCCTACGGCGAAGCAGTAGGTATGACGGGTCGGCGCGGGTTTGGGTTTGTCTTCACTTGATGCCTGGGCGCTTGATGCTTGGGCGAAGAGGCTTTGCTGGTCTGCAGCGGCCCTGGCCTTTGTACGGCTGCTAAAGTCGGGTAAGACGTGTGGAAACGCAGCTTATGGAGAGACCGGAGCGACGGGCTCTTCTTCTATGACGATGGCGTTGATCATGGCGAAGTTCTGGCTGGGGATGAAGTTCAGCAGGAGCTTGCCCTGGCTGGTGGGTTTGACTCCGGTAAAGTGCCGGGTGATCTGGAAGCCGGCTCCCTTGGTCTCCTCGAGGATGTCGAGCTGCTTGATCAGCTCCATCCCGTTGCAGGTGACGTCGAAGCGGCGCATGCCGGGGGTTCCC
Organism: Tunturiibacter empetritectus; assembly: GCF_013410875.1. Lineage (GTDB taxonomy): Bacteria > Acidobacteriota > Terriglobia > Terriglobales > Acidobacteriaceae > Edaphobacter > Edaphobacter empetritectus. Next base: position 927,353 of record NZ_JACCCU010000001.1, read on the forward strand.
TTTCCCTTGGGCTGGTGGGAGAACCAGGCGTCTTGAAAGTAGAGCGTGAGGCTATAGGTGCGGTTGGAGACGACTGGGATGGAGTAGCTGAAGTTGCCGAAGCGCTCGTGTTGGTAGAAGCCCTGCAGGGGGAGCTCGGGAAAGAGTTCGGTGAGCTGGCTGGTGCGACCGCCGTGGAACCAGGCATCGGGCGCCCAGACGGTGCCTTGCGGATCATAGTAGTAGGTGGGCAGGGTGGTCTGGCGAATGGGACGCATCGTGTCCCCGTTGGCGGGCAGGATCTCGATGGCGTTGATGAATGCGGTGAGGGTGATGCCTTTGAACTGCAGATGAATCTTGCCGTCCGCGGCAGGCCAGACGGAGGTGTAGATCTTTCCGGTGGCGATGCCGAATCCGCCTGCATCGGAGGTGACGTCCATCAACTGCTCGACGCGTTTGTCGTTGATGAAGATGTTCATGGCGCGGAAGCCTTCACCGTGGGCGAAGCTCTCTGCAAAGTACAGGTGGACCTCGTAGGCGGCGCGGGGCAGGGGGATGTCGTAGCTGAAGTCGCCTTCGCGGCCGTTTTGATAGATGGTGGGGTCGGTGGCTCCGCCTACCTGCGCCAGCTTGCGGTGAAAGGTGTTGCCGCCGGTGAAGAAGACGTCGGCGTTCCAGGTGCGTCCGCTGGTGTCCTGGTACGGGCGGCTTAGACCGGAGCCTATGCGGATTGCGGCGTCGGTCATGATAGGCCGCGGAGTGTCGGGGGCTTTGCGGCTAAACCAGAGCCAGGTGACTGCTGCTCCCAGCAAGGCCATGCTCAGCAGGGCGATGAAGAGACTCGCGGAGGTCCTGGGCTTTGACTTCGCTGTGACCGGACTTTCTGCTGGCGCCGCCGCACCGGGTTGAAGCTGTGGAGGCACCTCTCCGGTGGCAGCAGTGGCCTGAAGAACATGGTTGACGCTGGAGAAGGTCGCGCCTGTTTCAGCGGACGGGGTTTGGCTGGGGTCGGTCTCCGGATTCTGCACCACGAAGCTTGGCAGGCTTTGACCGATAGGCAGGGAGATCCACAGGGTGTGATCCGCGCCTTCGGTCTCATAGAACTGCTTCAGTTTCTTGCGGAGATGGTGGAGGTTGACTCGGACGCTGCCGTCCTGCTGAGGGTCAAAGTCGCTGCTGCGACCCATCACCTGAGTGGCGATCTCGTATTCCTTGATGAAAGTCTCGCCGCGCAACTGACTTTCGCAGAGGTACTCCAGGATGCGGGCGAGCGTCGGAGCTCGGCGGAACATTTCGGAGGCGAGGACTGCATCGAGCTCGGCCCGTTCTGCGTGTATGGTCTTGGTGGAACTCACTGGTGATTCGATCATGTTGCGCGCTCGCCTATGGCGCGGCCCCTGCTGCGACTGGTTGGAATTACTGCGATTGTTTCAACTGCGAACCGAGTCTACCATAACGATTCGACCTTATGAGTCGACGGAAAAGGCCGGCCGGGTGGCGTAGGTTTCTTTGCCGAAGGTGTCTTAACATTTGCCAAAAACCTTAGGTTTTATGCAAAAACACCCTTTAACATTGTTCAAACTTGATCCGGGCTCTGGGGGATTGTTCTATGGAGGCGAGGCACCATCCGGAAGTGGGGAAGGTTTGCAAAAGGACACGACGGGGAACCGGGGGTATCTGCATTCGATCCGTTTGGCCCCACTAGAGTTCGGGATCGTCGGCTATTTCCTACTCTTCTTCGGTTTGGGACTAAACGCCGTTCCGGTGTGCGCCCAGGAGGGCATGGGAGGCACGCAGGAGACACATTTTCACCTGGCTCCCCGTCCCAGTGTGGTCCGGGCCAGCGCGGTCCAGCCGATTACCGCTGAGGCGATGCTCGACAGACTGGATGGCCTGTGCCGATTCACGGTGCAGTGGCAGGATGCCAGCGGCGCAGTCATCGATCCGTTCGTGCATCGCGAGTTTCAGTATGCGACTCCTTACTTCGCTTTTGCGGTCGGCACCCTGGTTGAGGCTGGACGTTCCCGCGACCTGCTGCCGCATGGGGTGGCGGCGATGGAGAGCGCGACGCGGCAGTTGGGTGGTGGAGACGCCGCTGTTCCGGATCGACACGGCGAGTTTTTTCTGGCGTCGCTTAGCGAAGCGCTGCCCGTCTACAAAGGGCTGGTGCAGGAGGAGACCTGGCTGCGCTGGAGCAATCGGCTTCGTCTTCCGATCGCGGAGATGATCGCCGAAAAGCAGATAGGCAACTGGCGAACCTACGCGATGAAAGGGGAGTGGCAGAGGGCGAAGCTTGGGCTGGTCTCGCACAGCGATGCTGTCTCCTTTATCGAGGAGAACTGGAAGAAGGATGAGCTGGGACGGTTTGCCGCGGCGCCCACTTTTCTTTACCACGATCGAAGCAGCGATCCGGATACGCTGAGTGTGGCGCTGGTTGGGGAGGGCAACCTGCTGGCGCTGGTGCTGGAAGACTATGACGGACCCAGCGCCGCGGAGATCAAGGCCAAGGTGCTGGCAGCGCTGCGGGCTACTGTGCTGCTGGTTGATCCGACGGGGCAGGTGCCGGCGAACGGACGCACCGACGACCATGTGTGGACGGAGGTGGGGTTGCAACTGCTGTTCTCTGCGGCGGCGCCGATGATGCGGGCGGAGGGAGATGCGCGCACGGCCGACGCCATGGAGCGGCTGGCTGAATTGAGCTTTGCCGGGATGGAACGGTGGCGGCGAAGCGACGGCAGGTGGAGCGGGAGCTACTACATTACGAAGAATCACTTCGATCCGGCGCTTCGGGTGGGGTATCAGAATGCGTCGCAGTACTCGAACTACAGCGGTTCGCTGATGTTTCATCTGGCCGAGATGTACCGGCTGCGGAGCAAGCTTGCGATCAAGCCGGTGAGCGTGCCTTCCCCAGCAGAGATTGGTGGGTATGCTGTGCAGCTCGATCCGGCTTTTGCGGCGTCGTTTGCCAACGCGGGGGGACTTCAACTCGAGTTCAATCTGCGCGGGGAGACGAAGGAGACCAACGACAACTGGTGGACGCCGCTGGGCGTTGTCCGGATCGCTCGGGCAGCGTGGGAGACCCGGTTGGGACCTTCGGACGGAGCGCAGACCGCGTCGGCTGCGGCGAGTTTTGCACCGGAGATTGAACGAAACGGTGAGTGGGTCAGGCTATCGGCGATTCCCGAGGCCTATGAGGCGAGTTGGAGCGTGCAGATGGTCAATCCTGCGATCGTACGCTGCACGATGGAGTACCACCCGACCGCAGGGCACGATGGCCCCAGCTTACGCGACCGGTTCGCGATTACTCCGGATGGGGTGCTTTCGACCGTTGAAGAGATCGCGCAGGAGCATGAGAGCTGGGGCGTTACCTGGCCGCTTTTGGTCGATGATGGGCAGCCGTTGCGTACACGGATCGATGGCCGCATCGCGGAGACAAGCTTTACTGCTGGAGCCGACACTGAGAGCTTTCTGGCGGTCGATGGTGATGCCACTCTGGATGCTAAGATGAAGCCGGTTCGCTCGACCTTTGGCGATCTGCTTCCGGTACGCATGAGAATTGCCGGCGCAACCTCGCATACCTTTGTCTATCCGCATGACGCGGGACAACCTGATGCGGATGCCGTCCTGAAGAGCTTTCGGATTACGGAGCGAGGTTTCGTGTCGGCGCTCGGGCGGGTCGAAGGGGATATCTATATAAGTCCGACGTTCGCTGGCGGGCGGGGCAGCGAGGTCGCTCTGAAGGAAGGCGGAAGAGCCGATCTCCGGTTCAACCGCGAGTGCGGCTTCGTCGTTCAGATCAGTCACGGAGCAGTCACGGCGATCGAGGTGGATCGTGCGGTGACGGCTCGACTTCGGGGACATACCTACCAACTAAATGCCTATCGCCCTTTATTCCTTCCCTGACCATTGCAAGAGTCGGACGATTGGAGCGTAAGCCTTGCAACACACCAATCCTTGGGAATGCCGACTAGCATTGGAAGCAGAACCAAGGTCGATACGCTTCGCGGAAGTTAGCCCTTAGGGTATAGAAGTTATCTGCTGCTTGGCGCTTGCTCAATCAACCGCTTTGTCTACCATCACTTCCTCCTTACGGAGGAGAGGGCAGTAGAACCCGCGAAACGTAATGTCATTTTGTTAAGAGAGGCGTTAACAGCCTTCGTTTGCAGTAAAAGCCTTGCCAATAACTTTACTGTCTTCTTTTCGGCGAAATAGACTCAGCACGCTTTTACTTCGGAGGCTTCACTGTATGCAAAAGATTCTTATAAGAGATAAAAGGATGGGAGCGTTCCGGTGGGTTCTGCTTCTAATTCTTCAGGTTGCGGCTTGCCGTCTGGTGGCACAGGTCAACTCTTCGACTGTGACCGGGACTGTGACGGACTCGTCGGGTGCCAGAGTTGCGGGGGCCAAGGTCCTCATTACGAATCAGGCTACGGGTGTTTCGGTGTCCACGGTGACGACCGGGACGGGCGAGTATACGGCTCCGTACCTGATCGCAGGCACCTACAGGGTGCAGGTTATTGCGGCCGGATTTGCGTCCCAGTTGGCGGAGAACGCGCCGGTAGGCAACAACGCGACGGTGCATGTCGACGTGGTTTTGAAGACGGGCGGCACGGAGACGATCGTGCAGGTAGACGCGGGCGCGGCTGCGCTGCAGACCGACGACACGACGGTGAAGACGACGATCGACGCCCTGCAGATCGATGCCCTGCCGAATATCAATCAGAATCCGCTGCTCTATGCCACGCTGCAGCCGGGGGTTGCGGCGGAGAAATCGGCGCACCAGACTCAGAGTACGGACTCGTTCGGGATCGGACCTCATGCCCGCCGTGTTGAGTCGCTGATCAGCGTCAACGGCGGTCTCGGATTCACGACCGACATCCAGCTTGACGGTATTCCGATCCTGGCCAGCGACTACAACGAAGAGGGCATCACTCCCAACCAGGAGAGCATCCAGGAGGTCCAGGTCCAGTCAAATACCTTCTCGTCGGAGTATGGCCGCGGCACTGGGATTGTCGAATACTTCTCAAAGAGCGGGACCAACGCGCTTCATGGCGAGGTCGTCTATCGCAACCGTAACGAAGCCTTCAATGCGAACGGTTATGGAAACAACTTCAACCATTTTGTCTCTGCGCAGACCAATCCAGCGACCCAGACCGGTGTACGCGGACCTTTCAAGATTAACTACTTCGGCGGTTCACTCGGCGGCCCCATTATCAAGGACAAGCTCTTCTTCTTCGCCAGCTATGAGGGTTTGAAGCACGTCGCACCCATCAACAAGAACATCACCGTACCCACGATGCTCGAGCGGAACGGCGATTTTTCCTGCACGAAGATTCAGGACAACAATGGTAACCCGGTCCCGGTCACGATCTATAACCCCTACACGGCGACCCAGGTAGCACCAAACGTTTATGAACGGGCCTTGTTTGCCCCAGGCTCGGCAAATTGCGCCGGGTCTGGCAACTTTGGCGGCGGCGGGAGCACGGTGGGTGGTGGTTCCGCCATCCCAGCAGGCAACCTGGATGCGGTGGGCGTCAAGGTGTACTCGAACTACCCGCTGCCGAACCAGGCGGCCTCCGACGTCTACGGAAATAACAACTACAACGTCAATACTACGCAGAACTTCCTCCGCAATACGGGCCAGATCCGCGTCGATTACAAGCTGAACAGCCGCAACAGCATCTATGCGACCGGCGGTATCTCAGAGGGTTCGGTGATTGTTCCGAACTTCCTGGGTCCCAACAACCCGTTCTATCCCAATATCACCTGGGGTCAGACCATCACAGACAACAACCCGTACGCAGCCATCGGCGACACGGTGATCTTCAGCCCGACGCTGGTGCTTGATGTTCGCTATGGAGTCAACCGGATGCAGAGCATCGAAGGATATGGGCCGAAGTCAGGCACCTTCGACAACTCTCCTTATCAACAGCCAGCTGCGGTGCAGTCGCTGGTCAACGACCCAAGCCAGCCCTTCGACTTCTGTCCGGGTTCGAGCACCCAGTACACCTGCCTGAACTACACAGTGGGCCAGCACATCAACGAGCACCAGACCAACCACAGCGCGGTAGCCAGCATCACGAAGACGCACGGCAGCTTTACCTTCAAGGTAGGCGGCGAGTATCGTGTCGGCCTGTTGAACACGGCCAATCCGGTTCATGCGAACTTCGAGGTCGGCAACTACTACTCCGATCAGAACTATACGTCGCAGTATACGGATGCGAACGGCAATAACGTGGGCTCATACAACACCACAAATGTGCAGCAAGGTTTTCCAGCGGCACAGTGGCTGACCGGAGCCGGGTACGAGGTGGCGGCAAGCTCGGTCGCCTCGGCGCTGGCGATGAAGTATGGTGCGTTCTACGAACAGACGACCTGGAAGGCTACGCCGAAGCTGACGCTGAACTTCGGGCTGCGATTTGAGTTGCAGCCGGGGCCGACAGAGCGCCACAACCAGCAGTCGGCGTTCGATACGGAGGGCACCAACCCGTATGGCAAGGGCTCCTATGTGTTCTCGGGCACCAACGGCTACTCCCGCAACCTTTATCTGTCTCACTACAATGACTACGGCCCGCGATTTGGGGTGGCCTACAACCTCGACAGCACTACGGTGATTCGCGGCGGCTTCGGGATCGCGTACCTTCCTACCAACTCCGGCTTCGGCTTTACGTCCCAGAACAATACAGCCTTCACGACGCACAATGTCGCGAGCTCGAGTGCCGTCTTTGGAGCGAACCCGAACGGAATTCCGATCGGCAAGTTCTACGATGGGCAGGTGTCCGGCAACATCGTTCCTGCGCTGGGGTCCGACACTACCAATCCGCTGCAGTATGGCGGCTCAAACTCCTATCTGCAGGACTACCGCAGCACGTACGACGGCCGGTTGCTGCAGTGGAACGTCTTCTTCGAGAAGAGCTTTACGCCGTCGACGATCTTCTCGCTGGGTTATTCGGCTTCGAACGGAGACAGGCTGCCGTTTTCCAACGTCCCGGTCAATGGTCTTGGCGCTAACGGCACGGGAACATTTTCGCCTCCGGGCTTCCAGACCATCTCGCCGGCGCTGCTTGCTTCGTGGAGACAGTCTTACATCTCCTCCAATGGCACCAATCCCGGCACACTGCCTATTGCCAACCCTTACCACGGCAATGGGTTTCAAGGGGGCGCGCTCTCTGCGGCTACGGTTCCGGCGTGGCGGCTGCAGGTTCCGTATCCGGAGTTTCCGGATTTGAATCTGTTGGAGCAGAAGGCACACTCCAACTACCAGTCCTTGATAGCGGAGGTTCGACACACGTTGTCGAAGGGCATTCAGTTCGATGCAAGCTATGTATGGTCCAAGGAGATCGACGACACGCAGAACATCGGGCAGAGCAACGACGCGTTCAACAATGCGGGCGAACAGAATACCGGCTACCTGCTAAACCTGAATGACCCTTACGAGAATCGGCACGTCGGCTACAACGACATACCGAACCGCGTGGTGGTCACGGCGCTGTTTGAATCGCCCTTTGGCCGGAACAGACAGTTCCTGGCGAATAGCAAGGCTGCGGATCTGCTACTCGGGGGCTGGCGACTGGGCACGTCTTTCCAGGCGCAGACAGGAACGCCGATCGAGATCAGCTCCTCGATGGGCAGCCTGAATAATCGCCCGAACCGCGTTCCGGGAGTCAATCCGATCCTGCCGAAGTCGGAGCGCCACTTCTTCTACAACCCTAAAGGCGGCCAGACGATCCAGTTACCCGGACTGGATGGCGGCGGCACAGCGAACGTGACCTGCACGGGCTGCATGCCTTACCTGAATCCGCTTGCTTTCGCAGGTCCAACGGTGACGACGCCAAACGGCAAGATCGAGCCGGATATCTTCTGGTACGGCAACTCGCGAGTTGCCTTTGACGATATCCGCAGTCCGAACAACATATTCTTCGACGCGCAACTGCAGCGCGACTTCCGCATCACGGAGCGCGTCCACTTTTCGGTGGCGGCGAACGCCTTCAACGTGCTGAACTTGACGCAGTTCACGCCAATCCAGGCTATTGGCGTGGGCGGCATCAACACCAGCTCCACCTCAAGACCAATCGGAACGTCCTCGCTTCAGACGGAGCCGCTGAACTTCTACGATCCGCGACAGCTTGAACTGCAAGGGAGGATTACCTTCTAAGCGGTGCTTTTTGGCCAACGAGGGCGGTCACAGTCTTTGTGGCGGCCCTCGCCTCTTTTTTGTGGGTCGGCTTTGTGGATCGGACAGAAAAGTTGAACGAGTAGAATGACCATCAGGAAACTTTGCTTTGCAAAATGTTTGGGCGCAGGTCGTGAAGTTCCGTGAAGAGGCAGGCGCCTGTTGGTGGAGACATGCTCGCTGCAAGAGAACATGCGGCGCTGTTGTGACGCTTCTTCTATTGTTGGCTGAGGGATTTCCCGCGGCTCTCTCGCAAGTTCCAGGGAACGTTGTAGGTACTGAACCGGCGCCTAAACCGGCGTCTAAGGCGTCAGAGACCATCACGCCTGTTGAGTTTGCGGTATTGAAGCGACGCGCGGCGGCGGGCAATGTGGCAGCAGAAGCGAAGCTTGGCTCGGTGTACCTCAGTGGTGCTGCCGGGGAGACGCCGAATCCCGCGATGGGATTTCCGTGGGTGTTGAAGGCGGCGGAGCGACACGATCTGAGGGCGCAGTTCTTAGTGGGCGCAATGTATGCGCAGGGGATTGGGACAACGCAGGACTATGCCATGGCGGCAAAGTGGTTCACGACCTGCGCAGAGCGCGATGATGCGGCGTGCGCGCTCGATCTCGGTCTGCTATACGGCCGTGGCTCGGGCGTGACGCGGGACTACTCCACGGCGGTGAAGTGGTATAAAGTTGCCGCGGCGCACAACCAGGGCGATGCCGAAAAGCTGTTGGCGTTCCACTACGAACAGGGACTTGGCGTGGAGAAGAACGACACACTCGCCTCGCAATACTGGCAGCAGGCGGCTGAGCAGGGGGATGCTTCGGCGCAGCTTGCGACGGGCAAGCGCTATCTGCTCGGCCAGGGGGTTGCGCGTGATCCAAAGGCAGCCGTGATGTGGCTGCGCAAGGCTGCTGAACAGGGGCAGGTGGATGCGCAGTACAGTCTCGCAATTCTGCTGCTACAGGGGGAAGGCGTCGACGCAGATTCGGCAGCAGCGCTTAAACTTTTGCGAGACGCTGCGATGCAGAACAACGGGCCGGCGCAGATGGAGTTGGGTACGTTGTATCTGGAAGGCAGAGCGGTGAACCGTGATCCGAAGGAGGCGCTGAAGTGGCTGCAGCAGGCTGCCAGGAACAAGGTTGTCGCGGCCCAGTATCGGCTCGGCATGCTTCTGCGGGACGGCGATCTAGGAGTCGAGATAAATCCTGTTCAGGCGGATCGATGGCTGCAGGCGGCGGCCGCTGCCGGCAGTGACGAAGCAAAGGCAGCGCTTGCACAGACCAGCAACCTTGGCCGTCCACAGACTGTCATCCCAGGGCCGCAGTGAGGTTTACTCGCCGTAATTTTATTGCGGGGGCATGTGCCGGCGCTGCTTCACCCTATCTCTCAGCCGTGTTGCCGTCGATAGCTTCTTCGCCGCTGTTCCGGAGCGTTCCCGCTTCGCAGAGCGGACTCACCTGGGTGCATGACAATGGCAAGAGCTCGATGCGATGGTTGCCGGAGAGTATGTGCTCTGGTTGCGCGTTCTTTGACTTTGACAACGACGGGTGGATGGATATCTTTCTCGTCAACACAGGCCCGAGCGATTTCTACAAACCGCAAAAGCCGACCCGTTGCGCGCTTTACAAGAACAATCGCGACGGCACCTTCACCGATGTCACCGAGAAGGCAGGACTGCAAGGCAATGTGTGGGGCGAGGGTGTTGCTATTGGTGACTACGACGGGGATGGGTGGCCCGATCTTTATCTGACGGCCTATGGAGCGAACAAGCTGTACAAGAACAATCGCGATGGAACGTTTACGGATGTCACTAAGCAGGCGGGAGTCGCGGCAGAGGGATGGTCTACCTCGGCGGTGTGGTTCGACTACGACAACGATGGCAGGCTGGACCTGTTCGTGTGCAGCTTCGTAGAGTACTCGCGGGATACCAAGGTAAGTTGCGGCAATAATGCCCTGGGGGTGCGCTACTACTGCACACCACGCATCTTTTCGCCGCGGCCAAGCCTACTGTTTCATAACAACGGCGATGGCACGTTCACAGAGGTGGGGCACAGCAGTGCGATTGGAGAAAACCCGACCAAGGCTCATGGCGTTGTGGCGGCGGATCTGAATGGCGACGGCAGGATGGACCTGTTCGTTGCGAACGACACGGCGGCGAACTACCTCTTCATGAATCGCGGAGGCGGTAAGTGGGAGGAGGTCGGATTCAACGCCGGGGTCTCGTTCAGCGAAGGAGGGCAGGCGCGCTCCGGGATGGGAGTGGATGCGGGGGACTACGATAACGACGGCAAGATCGATTTATTCGTGGCCAACATCGACCGCGAACAGTTTGCGCTTTATCACAATGACGGCAACGAGACTTACACGGACCTTGCGGGGAAGACCGGCATCGGTTTTGCGACTGCGACATTGAGCGGCTGGGGCTTAAAGTTCTTTGACTATGACAACGATGGCGACCTCGACCTCATTCTTTCGAACGGACACCCGGACGATATGGTGGACCAGTACTCGCCGAACGTCACCTGGAAAGAGCCGCTGCTGTTGTTCCACGGAGACGGTAAAGGCGCATTTGAGAACGTGAGCAAGCTGGCTGGCCCGGAGTTTGCCATGCAGTGGGGAGCGCGGGGACTTGCTCTTGGCGACTTCAACAACGATGGCGGCGTGGATGTGTTGATCAATAACAATGGAGGCGCGCCGCTGCTGCTTGAGAATCGCACGGGAAAGAAGAATCACTGGCTGGGTCTGAAGCTGGTCGGCACGAAGGCGAATGTTGATGCGGTAGGTACGGTGGTCACCTGGAGCTTTGCCGGTACGACACGCACACGGCAGAAGGTGGGCGGCGGAAGTTATCTGTCTTCGCACGATCCGCGGATGGTGCTTGGGATTGGGCAGGCTGCGAAGATCGATGCGATTGAGATTAAGTGGCCACTGCCTTCGGGCAAGACCGAGAGGTTCGACAAGCTGCCGATCGATCGTTACATCACGATCGTCGAAGGCAAGGGGATTTAGGAGAAGTAGCCGAATGGGCGTCAGCTTTTCTTTCTCCACTCGAAGACGTCGCGCCAGCCTGCTTGGCGTTCTTTTGATTACTTTGTGTGTGGCTGCTAATGTTTTTTGTATTGGGAGCGCACGCGTGAGAGCTTCGGAACGTGCGGTAGATCAGACGGCGTCCTCTGCTTTGCATACTCCTCTAGCGCTATCGGCTTATGCGGGTGATGCCGCGTGCCTCGCCTGCCATCAACAGATCTCTGAAAGCTATGTGCATACTGCGCATCATTTGACGTCGCAGGTTGCATCTGCGGAGTCGATTCACGGCAGTTTCAGCGCCGGGGCGAATGCGCTGAAGACCGCTAATCCTGGATTGACGTTTGAGATGCAGGCGATGCCGGATGGCAGCTTCACGCAGACTGCCAACTATGTCACGCGGACGGGCACGCTACAGACCTTGACTCAGCCGATCGATCTTGTTACGGGGTCTGGGCGGAAGGGGCAGACATATCTCTACTGGGCAGGAGAGCTGCTGTTCGAGTTGCCGGTCTCGTATTGGACTGTCGGCAAGGAGTGGATCAACAGCCCGGGATATCAGGATGGCACGGCGCATTTTGACCGCCCCATTGCGCCACAGTGCCTGGAGTGTCATGCCTCTTACTTCGAGTCTCTCGCTCCGCCGGTGAATCGATTTGACCGGACGAAGCTGGTGCTGGGTATTGGCTGCGAGCGCTGCCATGGGCCGGGTGCAGAGCATGTGCGCCGCGAGCGGTTGAGTCCGCAGCCGCGTCCGGGCTCCTCGGAAGAAGCGATTGTGAATCCGGCGCGGCTTGATCGTGAGAGGCAGATCGACGTCTGTGCGTTGTGCCATGCGGGAGCGGGAGAGGCATTGGCACAGCCGCTTTCTTTTAAGCCGGGCGATGTGCTGGCGGAGTATGTTCGATCTCCTGCCGTACTTCCGGGTGCGCCGTTGGACGTTCACACCAACCAGGTGCAACTGCTTCGTGAGAGCAAGTGTTTTCTGTCGAGCAATATGACTTGTTCTACCTGCCACGACACGCATGAGGAGCAGCGGGATGTAGCGGCACTCTCGTCAAAGTGCCTTGGGTGCCATACACAAAAGGCGTGCCCGAAGTATAAGACGCTGCCTGCGGCCATCAAAACTCGCTGCGTCGAGTGTCATATGCCTCTGCAGCATTCGAACACGCTGTTCTCGGACAACTCGGGAGAACGCCTCACGCCCAAGGTTCGCAATCACCGCATTGCTGTTTATGCGGAGTTCACGGCGAAGTGAGGTGGGGAGCAGGAGCTTCGGTCTGCTTGGCTAAGTTAAATTTGGGGCCGCATATCTGATCCGCAGGGATTGTTGCGGGGTCAGGCTTATCTCTTTTTTAAATTGAAGAGTGCAGCTATCTGTATTCCTGCGAGATGCTGCAGTTATCTTTTCTTCGCCAAGTTTCATCGTTTGTACGCCGCACTCAGGCGGGAGCACGAGCGAATCGAAGTTTAGCTCACCCGCAATCACTGTGAGCGTCAGCGTATTGGCCTCAAACCGCAGCTCTCCCCAGCCAGTGTTGGAGGTCCATGGAGAACGAAAGAGTTGTTTCGTTGACATCTTTGGCTGTACGGTGAGCTGTTGCAGTACGGCGTCGTGGCGAAAGCCCGAGAGTGCGGGGATCAAGGCCCAGCTTGCCATCGATCGAGCGTAGTGGTGGCCCCACTCCAGCTCGTCCATCGGATTTCTACTTTCGCCGTCGTGGCGCGCGCGTACGTCTGTAACATGCTGGATGGCTTCGTCGATCAGGCCGTACTGGATCATGGTGGCGGAGACGGCGTGTTCCAACCCGCACCAGTTTTCGCTGGAGTAGGCCATCGGATTCACGGGAATGTCTTCAGGCTTTTTGTAAGCGCAGATGCGCAGCGCCGGTTCGTCGTTAACGGCATACATGCGATGCGTTCCCAGCATCGCGTAGGGTCCCATGCGCTGGTTGTAGCGATGAATCGATCTCAACGCGGTGCGCATATTGTCTGCGGAAAGCAGATCGCCAAGACCGGCCATCCCTGCCATGTACTGACCGATGATCTGGTCGATGTGGCAGGCGGGACCTAGTTGAGAGTGAGGGTCGGCGGTGTTGATCTCGCCGCTGAGCAGCGCGGGGTCCACGTCGGCCAGAGGCACAGGGCGTATCTGCTGGATGTAGAACTCGCCTTGGAAGAGATGCTTGTCGGTCCACTCTCTTCCGGCTTGTTCGATGCGTTCGCACTCTGCAGCGAACTCGTTGTCGTTCGCGGCTTTTGCCATTGCGGCAGAGGCTCGCAGAGCCGCGAGGTACCAGCTTTGCATCATCCCCGTTGGGCCGAGAAATTGGATGTCGTAGGTGTTGTGTTGCGCACCTTCCATCACGCCGTCTCGATTGGCATCCCATCCGCCCTTGATCCAGGCATAGGCGAGCGCACGCTTCGCGGCCGGCCGATACTTCAACATCCACGGCGTGTCTCCGCTGATGCGCCAGTCGAGATAGAGCCGTACGATCTGCCCCATCTGCCCATCGGCGGCGGCCTGATGGTCCGGCTCAGTGAGCGTGAAGTGCTCATAGCCCAGCGGCAGCTTGTGGCGAAAGTCCATGTGGCCGCTGGCCTGAGTGGCATAGCCGAAACTGGTCTCGCGCATAGAACGGGAGAGCGCCGGAAAGACGTAGCTGGTCGCTACTTCATAGTTCCAGACATGAGTACAAGAGCCGGGACCTTGTCCTCCTGTGCTGTTGCTGCATCCTTCATAGCCGTGGAAGCTGCCGTCGGCGATGCGGAAGCTGGTATTCGAGACCAGGGTGGAGAGATTCGAGGCGGCCGCATCCTTCACCGAGGCGGGCAGGGTAGCGTCGCGCATGGTGGCGGCGAAGGCGTGTGTCCTACGTTCCAGTTCCGGAAGGTTTTTGATCGTGTACTCGGCCACCTCCCATGCATTGTGGAAGCGAGTCGCATAGAAGTTGCCGAGGTTTACCTTTTCCATTCCTTTGGGCGCGCCCCAACCGATGCCCTCCGGGGTGCGGTTGGGATAGTGCCAGGCCAGTAGAAAGCGGAACCTCGCGGTGCTGCCCGCTGCGATTGTCGTGCGGATTGAAGCCGAGCCGATCGGGTCCTTCTCCTTCTCCGATGCAAAGTCCTTCGGGATGCTGCCATCCGCCGCGAAGGACTTCCAGATTTTTTCCAGAGAGTAGATGCCCTGGTTCGGCCAGGCCTCGGTCAGTTGCAGTGAGGAGCCTTCCTCCGGTAGCGCAAGCAGAGCGAAGCTGCCGCTCTTCGGCGCGTCCACTGCCAACGTGGGATTGGTCATGAAGACGCCTGTCGGAAGAGTGCTGCCTGGGATCGACCGCAATACATTGGTGCCCCACTTTGCGCCGTGGCATGGGTTCTCGATGGAAAGCGCAATCGCCACTGTTGCTGGGGTCTGTGAAGTGTTCTTGACGTTGTATTCGAAGACGCCGATGGGCAGACCGGAGTCGTCCGCGTCAACTGGGTAGAACGGCGAGAAGGCCGTCAGTGAGACGTCCACCGGGCAGTGCGGATCGGAGAAGTTGATCTTTGCGACGGGGAAGCTCGAAGAGAAGACAGCCTCCGTCATGCGCGGCATATCGAGTGCGCCGACTCCGCGGATGCCCTCGCGGTAGTCCCACTGATCGTAGGGCGGTAACAACTTGCGCTCGAGGATGGAGGTGAACGGCGCTGCCCCCGCGCCCTCTACGTGGATGGCGGCGAAGGTGTAGCGGAGAAGGTCGCCGCTCTCGGGCCGGTTAAATATCTGCCATAAGCGAAGATCGCCCCGGCCGCCAAGCTCCACTCCGCCTGTGCCGATGCCGCCAACGGGAAACGCGATGCGGGCCAGGTTGCGTCCAGTAAAGGTGCGCGGGAAGTTAAGTTCAGGCGTCGGCGTTGCGTTGGAGGAAGAAGGCGTTGCTGCCGGAGAGTCTTTTTCGTTACTGACTCCATGTGACGCAAGCAGATTTGTATCCAGCTTCGGTAGTAGCACGGCTCCCAATGCAGCCTGCTTAACAAAGGTTCTGCGGCTTGTTCTTTCTTTCACTAGCCCACCCTTTAAGCAAGTGTCGTGTAGGAACGTGTCAGCGTTGCAGTTGTGGATGCATGACCAATAACCCAAGCCGGCCTGTCTCGAGCGCAGGGCGACAACGACTATTTTATGCTAACTGTCTTCTGAAAGCCTGGCACTACACTGATGAAAGATGGAAGAGTTCAGTGAGAAATCTTTGCCTAGTGTTGGTGTAGCTCACTGCCCGCGCCGCCATCGCTAGCCCTGCACCAATCCAAGCATCTGCAGACTAGCGTTCTTCGGATGATGACGATGCGTCCTCGTCGATTCTGCTCGGTAGATCGCGTCTACTCTTAGCGCTATGCGTACTTAACGCTGTTATGACGCTCGATTGGCCGCCTTTCAGGCTGCTTTTGCGTGGGGACTGAGGTGTTGGCTGTTTTAGCACCGATCGGCTGGACAAGGCATTATGCCTCAGTAAATTGCTCGATCTGCGCGGGGCGCTTGTAGGACAAAGACCGCCCGTCGTAAATCGTTTCAGAGGCATGCGCGTGGGCCTGCTGCAACACATTAACAGGCTTTCACTGCAGATTAACGACTCTTAACTATTCATTATCGGCACTTTTCAAGAATAACTTCACGAGTCAAAAACGATGACCCAAGGAGAATTGAAAATATGCCCTCCCCAACGCCGCCTTCTTCGAGATCAGCGCCGCTTACACTGCTCTGCACTTCACTTTTGTTGCTCGCACTTGTTCTAGCGGCCAAACCGGTCGCTGCTCAGGGGACCTACACTCCGCAGGTGTTCAACGCCGCCACCGATACCGGGCAGGACTTCACCACTGTTCCTGTCAACACCGCATGGAACGCGTCCAACGGCATCAATCAGACGGTGTGGAACCACATCTTCTGGGACGGAGGCACCAATAATCCCGGTCCACAGTTTTATTTCGCGGGCAGCACCGGACTGTGGATTACCAGCTCTTCCGCGCTTGGCTGGCCGAATACAGGGATGATGCAGGAGGATACCGTCTGCTCGGCCGGCTTCGGCTACGGCGACTTTCATTGGCGCAGCGCCGAGGGGCAGAGTGCCGCCGGTCCTGGCTCCAACCAGATCATGTGGCCGGCGGACGGAGATCCGGGCTGGCCCGGCATCATCAAGGGGTCGAGCGATAACCACATCGGGGAAGTGGATATCAGCGAGGTGAACTACGCCTCGAACGATACTCTGTTTTCGACCTTCCACTACTTCGACGCAAACGCTTCGGGCAATAACGGCCAGATCATGAACGTTCCGGATACCTTTCCAGCCGGCTCGGGAGACATGACTGCGATGCACGACTTCGATGCGATCTGGGGACCGGGCTCACTGGTAATCAAGATCGACGGCGTCGTGCAGATGTCTGCGCCAACTGCGCAGGTTCGCGCCGACTATGCGCATGGCGGCTGCAACTACACGCTGGGCGCGCAGATGGCGATGCAGGCAACCGGGTATGACAAGACTCCTGACAACTGGATCGAGATCGCCAATATGTGGTGGTCGGCCAAGGACGGGACTACTCAGCCAGTCACCAACTCCATGTCGATCTCCGCGCCCTCCGGACTGGTTGCCGGCAGCAACGCGACCTTATCGATTGCCAGCAACTACGCGGTCAGCAAGAACGTTACAGTCACGGTGGGTGGCGCTTCTTACACCTTACCTGTGACCGGATCTGGAACTAGTTACACTGTAACGATTCCTGGTACGGATACTGTCGCCGGCACTTACCAGGTGCAGGTGACCGACGGTGCGACCAAGAGCAATGCAATCAGCGTGACGTTCAGCGCATCGAATCCGGGCGGAGCGTTGCAGATTGAATCGCTGACCTATACGTCTTCGTCGCTGACGCTTTTAGGGACCGTCTACCAGTCTGTGGCAGGTGGTATTCGCTTTCTGATCGACGGCAAGTATGTGGGAGTTCTGCGCGACAGCTCGCCGGTTGGCACACATAACTTAACTTATGTCTTCCCAACGGCTCCTTCCTCGGGCAGTCACACCGTCACCTACTATATTAACGGGGAACAGAGTACGACCTCCGTCACTGGTACGTTCACGGCTCCATAACGGCTAAATGGCTTCGGCAGCGCTAGTAGTCGACTGGAGTCGATAAAGCAAACAAGGCACCCCTGCCTGTCCCAGTCTGGGCGGCAGGGGCCGTGTTGTTCCTGGCTTTGCATGAGTTTGTGTGGCTTAGTGTGGAGCATCTAGTGCAAACATGAAAGAAACGTATTTCGCAAAATGTAATACCAAGGTCCTAAGGCGGATTGTCTGCGCGTTGAATAGCTGTCCGCGATGCTAGTTCCGTCGAAACCACATTCTTAGATCGTTTCGCAACGGCTGCCAAGATTTGTCTCCCTGTGAGCAGGCATGGCTTCTTTCGCTTACTCTCAGCTCGGTGTGTTCTCTGTCCCAAGATAGATAATGGACAAACTTTAAAGGACCTAGAGTTAAGCTACTCGTCGGGAAGGAAGACCGAAGAAGTAAGAATGCATTTAAAGTTGGCTCGATCAGTCTTTCTGTCCGTAGGCTCGCAAGAATATCTCGACTGCATCGCGGCAGCGCTTCGCCTGCTCCTCGGGGGTCGGCTTGCCTAAAAGCCCGAGGGACCTCAGCATCATCATGTCTGATGTAAGCAGACCCACGAAGTGGGAGGCGGCGAGTTTGGAGTCCATTCTACGCAAAGCCCCTTTTTTGGCTTGGGCATCGAAATACTCCGCCAATACAGCAAGCGTCCGGCTAGGACCTAGCTCGTAGAAGATTGAGGCGATTTCAGGAAACCGCCGGGATTCCATGAATACGATATTTTGAAGCCCTATTCCTTCATCTGAGAGCAAGCGCCCCAGAAGAATGGCGCCAAATGCCGAAAGAGCTTGCCGAGGTTCCTGATTCTTTCCCAGCGCTAAGCCAATGTCGCTGGCAAAACGATCTGTGAGCCGGTGGATCACCGCTCGGAACAACTCGTTCTTATTTGTGAACTTATTGTAGAAAGTCTCTTTGGAGGCATGGGCGCGATGGGCAATTTCGCCCACACTTGTAGCTTCGAAGCCCTTCTGAAGAAACAACTCCGCTGCGCTATCTAGAAGAAAATTGGATCGTGAGTCCGAGGTTGGCGGCACTGGCGGGACGGATGCGCCGCAATCCTTCGGGCGCCTTGAGGCTGAGACTTCGGACGATTTGTGAACTTTTCTTTGCATCCTTCCTCACTTTACCTCCATCCTATATTAAAGACCGTACCGTACGGTACGGTTAGATGTAGTAGCTGACGCAGTCTCAGGTGCAACGGACGCAAAGTCGACAAGAGTTGGAGGCATGACCGTGAAATCAAACGTGAAGCGTCACCGGGAGTTCAGCACGAGTTTGCTCTTTCAGATCGAACAGTGGATTGTTCTACTCCTTGGGATTGCCTGTCTCGCGGTTTTCTTGTGGGCAGCCTTGGATGGGCACAAAGCATTCTCCATTCGGCACTTATCACACTTCAGCACGACGACGATTGTTTTTACTGGTTGGCTTCTGACGATCGCCGTCGGACTTATTGGAGTTACGTTGATGCGATTTGCATTCTACAAACGTAGCGAATCGGAGCCTGACGCAAAGTCGATGAGTAAAAGAGTTCGAACGGCATCTGGTGGCTCAACCAAGAATTCTAGTCGCTTGATGTCAATCACTGCAGACAAGCGGAGGCGGTGATGGCAGAGCAACGTTGGGTACCAAAGCACAACCCATGGCTGATTGCGCTTGTCGTCAGCATGGCGACCTTTATGGAGGTGCTGGACACCTCGGTCGCGAATGTGGCGTTGCCCCACATCGCTGGCTCTTTAGGTGCCAGTCAGAATGAATCGACCTGGGTGCTCACGTGCTATCTGGTGTCAAACGCTGTCGTTCTGCCGCTTGCCTCCTATATCTCGACGTTGATCGGACGCAAGCGCTTTTACATGTCCTGCGTTGCTCTGTTCGGCATCAGCTCTTTGCTTTGCGGTCTTGCGCCCACGCTTCCGCTCTTGTTGTTTTTCAGAGTGCTGCAAGGGGTCGGCGGTGGCGGGCTCGGTCCGTCGGAGCAGTCCATTCTCACAGACACCTTTGAGCCGGCTAAGCGTGGGCAGGCGTTTGCCCTATACGGAATGGCGGTGATCCTGGCACCGACAGTAGGCCCCACGATCGGCGGCTGGCTGACGGACAACTTTGACTGGCGGTGGATCTTCTTCATCAACCTGCCCGTGGTTGTTCTCTCCCTCTTCTTGACGCACAAACTAGTCGAAGACCCACCTGCGATCCAGAAGGAAGTGAAAGAGGCTAGAAGCAGCCATTTCCGGGTGGACTACATCGGATTTAGCTTGCTGGCGCTCACCTTTGGAACCTTGGAGGTAGTGCTCGACAAGGGCCAGGAGGACGACTGGTTCAGCTCGCACTTGATCACTGCTTTTGTCGTCGTATCGGCGGCTGCCTTCCTCGCGGTAATTCTCTGGGAGCTTTACCTGGCTCAGAAGAAGCAACGACCGATCCTCGACCTGATGCTCTTTTCCAATCGAAACTTTGCTTTGTCCATGGGGATGATGTTTGTTCTCGGCGCGTCACTCTATGCGGTCAATACACTGTTCAACCAGTTTCTGCAAAACCTGATGGGATACACAGCCGAGCAATCGGGACTGGCGCTGGCGAGCGGCGGTCTCGCCACCATGATCTGCATGACCATTGTCGGGGCGATCTCATCCAAGGTTGATCCAAGAAAGCTTGTCGCTTTTGGCTTTGCCGTTACTGCCGCAAGCCTCTTTTACATGAGCGGGATGGATCTACAGATGAGTTTCGCCCATGTGAGCTTGCTGAAGTTTTTCCAGGGTTTCGGTATCGCGTTTTTATTCATCCCCATAAGCACCATGTCTTACATCGGTGTCTCCGAGAACAAAAACAATGATGTTTCAGGCATGACGAATCTTGCCAGAAACATAGGAGGTTCCTGTGGAACTTCTTATCTCACAACCGTGTATGCGCGTCATCAGCAGTTGCATGAACATGCGCTGATCAAGAACGCGACAAACGGGAATGTCTTCTATCTCAACCGTATCAACACCATGACACAGCAGCACATGGCGAGCGGAATGTCGCGTATGGCTGCGAAACAGCAGGCCATTCAGCAGTTCTATCAACAGTTGCAGGCGCAGGCGGGCGTTATGTCGTACATCGACATCATCCTGTTCTTCGCGGGTGCCTGTCTCTTGATGATTCCCGTTGCGTTCTTCATGAAGAGGGGCGTTGCCAGCAGTACTGCAGTCATGCATTGAGGATCCTTTCATGAAAAGCCCCAAGTTTATAACTCTTTTACATCCGATCTTCGCAGCGATTGCTCTAGTGTCTTTCACTGCGGTGATTGCGCAGGCACAAGGAGGATCTTCCTCTGGCGCTCAGAGTTCGAAAGCGCAGCAGGTGCAGCTATCGGGTCGAAGCCAGGGTGGCGCCAGCGTTTCGGTGCAGCAGTCAGGCTCCAGCAGTACAAGCTCGAGCGTCAACACGATCAACTCGACGGTGCAGGTACAAGGAAATTACGCCGGCAGCGTCAATGCTCCAATGGATGGAACCGGGCCTGTCGATCTGACCTTTGCTCAGGCAATCCAGTTGGGCCTTCACTATAACCTCGGTGGTATCGCGTCGGACGCCTCTTCGAGACAACTACGCGCGCAACGGCTCAGCGCATTGAGCAATCTGCTTCCGAACATCTACGCCACCCTGGCGGAGAGTGCGGCTAAGACTGATCTTCAGACATCGGGAATTTCCTCCTCGACTTTCAGCAGCGGCAGCGCCGGTGGATTATCCATACCATCGGTCGTTGGGCCATATCACTATTACAGTCTTGAAGGAAACCTATCGGAGCAGCTAAGCCTCACCGATTTGCATAATCTTAGGTCTGCGAATGCTGCACATGCGGCAGCAGTGCTGAATATGCGTGACGCTCGCGAACTCGTGATTGTTGCTGTAGGGGGATCGTATCTTCGTATTCTCGCCTCGATCGCGCTGGTCGAGTCACAGGAGATTCAGGTCCAATATGCGCAGGCCAGCTATCAGCAGACCGCAGCACAGCTCCAGTCCGGAACCAAGGCCGAGATCGATGCCAATAAGAGTCTCGTTGAGTTACAGACAGAGCAGCAGCGCCTCTCTTCGCAAAAGGGCGATCTGATCAAACAGAAGATGCAATTGGCCCGCATCATCGGCATCAATCCAGGCCGGGACATTCACTTGGCGGAAAAGCTTTCGACAGACATCCCCGTTTCTGATGGTGCTGATGCTTCGATCGGGTACGCGTTGAAGCATCGGGTGGACCTGCAGGCAGCCGGACAGCAACTTCAGGCCGCAGAGGAGGCGTATCGAGCCTCGAAGTCGGAGTATCTTCCTTCCTTCGCCGTTAGCGGCTACTACGGCCTGCAAGGCACCAACCCTAACAAGGGCGCCGGGGTATTCTCCGCGTCGGCAACGCTGACGGTTCCTATCTTCAACAGCGGCAAGACTAAGTCCGATGTGCAGCAGGCCGATGCCGCGGTAATGCAACGGAAGGCTGAGGCGACCGATCAGCGCGGTGCGGTGGAAGACGATGTGCGCAGCGCGTTGGTCGATCTCCAGGTAGCGTCGCATCAAGTGCAGGTTGCGCAGAGTAATCGCACCTTGGCAAAGAGCACGTTGCAGCAGTCTTTGGACCGGTATGCAGCAGGCGTCACCAACTCTGTTGAAGTCGTTCAGTCGCAGGAGACCCTGGCCTCGGCAGAGCACGACTACATCAGCAGCCTTTACTCGCTCAATCTCAGCAAGATCAGCCTGGCCCGTGCCATGGGCAACGCAGAAGAAACTATCCCCGACATGCTGAAAGGAAACTAAGTCATGCCAACGCAAATTGAAGACGACAAGAGTCAAGCTTCTATCTCTCTAGGAGACTTTGAGCAAAACGGTGAAGAGAGCAAGGAACAGAAGGCGACTAAAGAACAAAAAGCTCCCTTCGACCCGGGAAAGCATCGACGGAACATCATCCTTGGTGTCGTCGTCGTTGCAATTCTTCTCATCGGAAGTATTGTCTGGTGGCTCTACTCAGGTACGTACGAGTCCACCGATGATGCCCAGGTTGACGGCCATCTGAACCCCATCGCAGCTCGTGTCGATGGAACCATTCGCGCCGTTTATATCGAAGACAATCAAACTGTCCATGCCGGCCAGCCTCTTCTTGATCTGGATACGAAAGATGCCGAGGTCAGCGTGGCTCAGGCTCAGGCCGACTACGACCAGGCGCTCGAGCAGCGCAGCGCCGAAACTCCCAACCTCCCAATTCAGCAGGTCAGCAACGAAACCGACGTTGCGAATGCCGACTCAGAGGTAGTCAATGCCGAAGCCGCGCTCGCAGGGGCACAGCACGACTACGACTCCGACGTTGCGAAGTTGCACCAGGCGGAGGCAACCAACGAAAAGGCGCAATCCGATTTGCATCGCTACAAACAGCTCGTCGAGAAGAGAGAGTTGGCGCAATCGGACTACGACCAGTATCTCGCCAGCGCGAAATCCGATGCGGCCAACGTCGATGCGTCTGCGGCCGCGGCCGCATCGCAGGGAAAGTTGATCGATCAGCGTCGCGCGCAACTCAAAGAGCAGGAAGCCAAAAGAACCCAGACACTCCGCAATGCGCCTAGGCAAGTTGCGATCAAGAATGCTGACAATCGCATGCGAGAAGCAAGCCTGGAGTCATACGGAGCGAAGCTCGAACAAGCTAAATTGAACCTCACCTACTGTCACGTCGTGGCTCCTGTCGACGGTATCGTCCTACAGCGAAGCGCGGAGGTCGGGGGCAGAATCACCGGCGGCCAACAGCTTCTTATGATTGCTCAGATCGACCATCCTTGGATAGTCGCGAACTTCAAAGAGACGCAGCTGCACAAGATGCATCCTGGCCAACGAGTGGACATCAAGGTAGATGCTCTGAGCAAATCTTTTATTGGCGAAGTTGAAGCAATGGCCGCGACGACCGGGGATCGCGCCAGCACGTTGCCTGCGGAAAATGCAACTGGCAACTACGTCAAAGTGATTCAGCGTCTGCCTGTTCGCATCCGTTTCAAAGACGGCCAGGATGGGCTCGACGAACTGAGGGCGGGCATGTCGGTTGAACCAAAGGTTCATATCGAATGACTTGTCCCCGAGGTTCAGCACGACCCAGTCATGAAGTGCCGCAAACGGAAGTAAGCGGCCTCTAAGTTCTTCTAACCCGCACGGTCCGGAGACCAAATGATATTTCGTTGCAAAACGCACTTCTCTAAGTTCAACAGGTTTGCGAGTGCGCTCTGCACACTCGCGGTGATCGGTGTCATCGTTCCTTTGCAGGCTCAACAGCCGGACGGCTCTGCTTTGCCGTCCCATGAAAGTGCCCCGTCCGGTGCTTACGAAGAATGGCACTCGGGTGAGACGGTACATCTGATCGGCCTTCCTGAGATAAAGGAAAAAGAAAAGGGATTGCTTTCCATCTCGCCAACTGCACTGACGTTTGCTTCGCCCGGAGGGCGCGCTTCCGTGCAACGGGCGGAGATATCAAATGTTTCAACAGGCGACGTGAACGTAGAGACGGGTGGCACTGCAGGAAAGATCACCAGAGCCATCATTCCGTTTGGCGGCGGTTCTGCGTTAGCCACAGTAACTCACAAACAATTAGGCCTTCTCACAATAGAGTTTCGTGATCAGCGCAATGCTCTCCATGGAGCCGTGTTTCTGCTGCCAAAGGATGAGGCATTACAGGCGCAGCAGCAGCTGGGAGAACAGACGTCGCCGCATTCGACGGAACCTCCACAGGGACGATGCGAAACGAACGGCGGCGTTTTACCCGACTCAATCAAAGTAGCGGTCATCACTACACCGGGTGACCCTGTGCCCGCCGAATATAGGATGTTGATCTATGAGCAGCTCGTGCGCCGCCTTCGCGAAGAAGGGAGATTTACCGCCGTCTATCGCGACAGTGACGACGAACCCGAGGCGGCCTGTCCCAAGTACCACCTCGTTTTGACACTGGATGCTTTCAAAAAGGGTAATGCGGCGGTGAGAGCTTCCACTGGCCCAGTTGGTTTCTTCGTTGGGGCAACCAAGCTGAAGTTCCACGTCCAAGTGCAGGCTCTCAACGGAAGGATGCTAATTGACAAGGACCTAAAAGCCTCGCAGCGTGGCGACACTGACAGTCTCAATATTGCTGATAAGATTACGAAGTCGCTGACCAAGGAGCTCGAGAAAGCCAGCATGCACGCTGCGCGATCTTAGGGAAGTGGTTTTGTTCAGCTATCTCTTTTTGAAGGGAGATAGCCTACGATCTACGGAATACGCTCGCGATATCGAGTCCAGACTAAATCCGAAACAGTTTGCGCGGATCCACCGCCCACTCTTGCGCACGTTGCCGAAGTCCTTGATTTCACGGTCACAAGGTTATCCTTCATAACGGCAATGAACTTCTTAAGAGCTGCTGCCAGAGGGAAAGTGCGAAACCCCTCCTCGGTTGACGGCACACTAGCTCTTGAGCAAAGGTGATGGAACAGTGGTACTCCGAAGGCTCTAGCAATTTAATAACGTGGGATTTAAATGGTCTGGGCGAGAGAATTCGAACCTCCGACCCCCTGGTCCCGAAACTGAAGCCGGTATTCTAACGTATTGATTCTTCTGGTCCGGTGTTGCGTCGTAGTACACCGTCTTATCTCGTATTAGGAGTGATTGGACCCACGTTTGGACCCAACTTGGAGCATTGTTCGGACGTCACTGCCTCTACTGCGGATTGGAAGGATGGGCGGGTGTAGTACAAACAACGGCGCCGTTCCAATCGGTCGCGGGAGTATTCACAGCACGATGAACTTTTCCAACCTTACTGGGCGTCGATCTTCGCCCCTTTTCACAGTGCTAGAACTGTACTAACTGATTAATACGTTGTGCGGCCTATCAACACTGGGATGTTTTTTTCATGAAACTTTCCTCCTTTCAATCCAAGCTCGCTTGACAGCATTTGCGTCGAAGCTTGAATGTTTAACCACTACCTAAAAGTCATTTGAGGTTGCACGCGAACGTTCCAGAAGACATGAAACCTGGATTCGAACCATCGCTAATCCTTCACAAATCGTATTTTTCAATCGGTGTTTTCAGGAGCCAGTGCATATGAAACTTTCACCCGCGTCCAACGGCTTCCTCACGTGTGCCGCAGCAGTACTCCTCGTCGCGTCCTTTGGCTATCCCATTGCCGCCCAGACCGCCGCAGTCGGCAACATCGCCGGCACAGTCACCGACACCTCAGGAGCCGCCGTTCCTGGCGCTGCCGTCGTCGTCACCAATACCGACACAAGCGTCTCCCGCACCCTCGCCACCGGCTCCGACGGCTCCTATAGCGCCACCTTCCTCCAGCCGGGCCACTATGAAGTCCTCCTCGGCGGCGGCGGCTTCGGCAAGATCGATCGCCAGAATCTCACCGTCACCGTGGGGCAGGTCCTCACCGTCGACGCGGCTCTGCCCACCGCTTCGGTCTCCACAGAGGTTCAGGTCTCGACCGAATCCCCGATCATCGACACCGACAAAAACCAGATCTCGCAGACCATCGACCAGCACCTTATCTCCAATTTGCCAGTCAACGGCCGCCGTTGGGATAACTTTGTGCTCTCCACCCCCAACGTTGCTCCCGACGGCAACACCGGCCTTATTAGCTACCGCGGCGTCTCCGGCCTCTACAACACCAACCTCGTCGACGGCGCCAACAACCAGCAGGCTTTCTTCTCGGAAGCACGCGGTCGCTCCATCGGAGCGCCTTACGTCTATCCGCTCGAATCCATTCAGGAGTTCCAGTCCAGCGTCAGCGGCTATTCGGCTGAGCTAGGCCAGGCCGCTGGCGGCATCGTCAACGCCATCACAAAATCTGGAACCAATCAGTTTCACGGCGATGTCTTCGAGTACTACCGCACCCCCGGCTGGAACGCCCTCGACCCACTGAACAAGTACAATGGAAACCTCACCCGCAATCCCTTCCTCCTCAACCAGCCTGTAAAGACGCAGAACCAGTTCGGTGTCTCGATAGGCGGACCCATTCTCAAGGACAAGCTCTTCTTCCACTTTACCTACGATGGCTACCGCAAGGTCAATCCCATCACCTATCTCTCTACCTACAACGCCGCGACTACCAGTGTGGCAAATCTCGCTCATCTCTGCGACGGCGGCACCACCTACGTCTCGGACGCTGGAAACATCTACCCCACCACCATCACCGGCGTCAGCCCGACCCAGTGTTCGCAGGCGGTAGACTTCATCCAGACCAAGCTGCTCGGCTCCTTCGCGCGTAACACCACTCAGGACATCTACTTCCCGCGCCTGGACTACCAGCTCAACTCCAAGACCCATCTCTCGGCCAGCTTCCTCTTCGAAAACTTCAAGCAGCCCAACGGCTACAACACCTCCACCACCGTCAACAACGGCTCGGTCACGCAGAACGGCGGCGTCAACTTCCATCAGCGCTACGTCGTGGCCAACGCCGAGACTGCACTCACCACCAACTCGGCCAACGTGGTCCACTTCCAATGGTCGCGCGACCTTGAGACCGCCAGCACAAACTCCGGTGGTCCTGCTATGAACATCGGTAGCTCCACCGTCGGCGTCGCAGCCTATGGCGAAACCTCCGCCCTCCCCCGCGGAGCCTTCCCCGACGAGCACCGCATCCAGATCACCGACATCTACTCCACCATCTTCGGCAAGCACTCCGTCAAACTCGGCGTAGACGTCAATCTCATCCACGAGCAGATCGCCAACCTCTTCGGAGGCGACGGCAGCTTCACCTACTCCACCGGTACCGTCGAGGCCGAGTTCGCCAACTGGATCCAGGACGTATATCAGGTCAACGGCGGCCGCCACTACAGCTCCTTCTCTCAGACCACCGACCCCATCACCGGCATCGGTGCAGACGACTTCTGGAACAAGAACCTCGATATCTTCGTCGAAGACGACTGGAAGGTCACACCTAAACTCCTGCTATCGCTCGGTGCGCGTTACGACGTCCAACTCGTTCCCCAGCCCGACCGTCCCAACACGACCAGCACCCCGGCCTTCAACGCCACTTCGGTCATCAACACCAACTACCACATGGCCGCGCCCCGCATCGGCTTCGCCTGGAGCCCCCACGAGGGAACCGTCGTCCGCGGCGGATACGGGCTCTTCTTCGGCTTGACCTCCAACTCCACCTGGTACACCCTGCGCCGCGAGAATGGCGTCTACCAACAGCAGTTCAGCACTCGCACCTATAGCCCCAGCGGCACCTACAGCGCCATCACCGGCGCTCCCACTGGTGGGCCCAATCGTAAGTTCAGCGGCAACTCCGGCGCCGTCTACGACAGCTTCGCACCGCAGGGCGGCATCCCAGCCTTCACGCCTCCCGGCCCGGCTCCCATCAACCAGGTCACTGGAGCCCCAACGCCCGCCCTCAACCCGGGCCTCCCGGCGTCCACACTCAACATCCGTGGGGCCGCCCCTAACTTCCTCAACCCCTTCACCCACTCCTACGACCTCGCAGTCGAGCAACAGCTTCCGCTCCACTCCACCCTCTCCATCGGCTACGTCGGAACCCGCGGCATGCGTCTTCCCATCTTCGTTGACACCAACGTAGATCCCGTCAACGGCGTCATCTCGAACCGCCCCTACTACTCCTCCAGCGCATCCGGCATCACCCCCATCATCGTCCCCATCTACACCAAACGCCTCTCCACCGCCACCGGGTCCATCCTCACCGGCCAATCGGACGTCAATAGCTGGTACCACTCCATGGCCGTTTCCGTCCGCAAGCCCCTCAGCTACGGCGTCGAGGTCCTCGCCAACTACACCTGGGCCAAGACCATGGACGGCGGCCAGTCCGGCGCACCTAACGGTACCTTCAACGGCACCGACGCTCCTCTGATTCCGTTCGCCGAAGGTCACCGTCAGGGTCGCGGCGCAGAGTACGCCCGCTCCGACATCGATCAGCGCGGCCGCTTCGTCGGCTCCATCGTTGCAACCTCGAAGCTCCCTATCGCCAACCGCTACGCCGCCTACGCCGCCAATGGCTGGCAGCTCTCCGGAAGCTACACCGCCCAGACAGGATTCCCCGTCACCGGCTTCATCAACGGAACTATCTCCTCCGCGCTCGGTGGCGGCGACGGTGGTGTCACCGGCGCAGTCCTCACCTCCGGCACCGGAACCCGCGTTCCCGACCAGATCGCTCGCCGCAACTCCTTCACCGGTCCCGGCGTCCACAACCTCGACTCCCGCATCTCTCGCAGCTTCCCGGTGCACGAAGGCATGGCAATCGAAGTCGCAGCCGAGGCCTTCAACGTCCTCAACCACCGCAACATCCTCTCGGTCAACAACTCGCTCGTCAACTACACAGCAGCCTCCACGCCGACCTCTCCCACCAGCTGCAACTTCCCAGGATCGTCAGGCTGTTTCACTCCCAACCCATCCTTTGGAGCCCCCACCAGCACCTCCAACATCCTTTACGGTCCCCGTCAAGTTCAACTCTTAGGAAGATTTGTCTTCTAACCGAATTTGAACTCTTGATCGAAGCGTTTCTGGGTTCAAGTACGGGCGAGAACGATCTCTTATGATCTGCGTCCGTTCCTACTGGATCGCCGTGGCCTCGCAAAGGCGATCAGGACCGCCGCGGGATCGCCGACTCTCTCGATTCCTCTCAGCAGTTGAAGAGTCTTGGTACAAAGGTGCTGGTAGGAGGATCAATGATGCGCGGGACGCGAACGAAACAAGGTTCGATGGCGACGCATCAGGTGCACGAGTGCCCGTCGAAGATACACTGCAAGTAACGGCATCGCGATCGCAGCAATCAGACCCCACACGACGAGTGCATGCCACTCCCATTGCCAGATGTTGTGAATGAGTCTCCAAGGATGATGGCTTAGATGCTCGATCTGCTGTCTACTTAGCGGAAGGCGGCTCGTATGAAAAAGATGTACTCCCAATTGAATGAATGGGATAAACAGGAGTAAGTGAATCGGTGTCATTGCATGTGCACCGATCTGCGACGCAATCTGATTCAAGCCGAAGACCCAAGCGATCATAACCACCAGAATCGTGGTGATTCCCACTGAAGGATTGATCCCTACAACTATCCCCAACGCCAAGCTCCACGCCAGACGGCGCGGTGTTACGCCTCCACGTAGTTGGCGCAGTAGAGGGCGCAGTATCTTACAACGAAAGAATTCGCGTATCGACTCAGGCACAAGCACAATGTGTGGGACGCCTTCTCACAGGTCTTTGGTTGTGAACGGTTGTTACGTTCGCCGAAGTATGCCCCGTCTGTAACTTGAGTATTGCCAACTATGGGTGAGTTGTGACGGTCCTACTTAAGCTCACAACTGTTAGAGAGCTTCCAAGTCTTATCTTCTGGATGATTCTAAAGTCCGGGGATCAATTCGACCATCTTCGTTGGGTGAATTGGTTTCAGGACCAGTGTGAAGTAGTAGCCTTGTCGGGATAGCGCCTCTAGGCCCGGACCTGTCGAGGAGAAAGCGATCTGGGCTTCGTATCGATGACGCACAGGGAGCCTAGCATGTGCCCGTTCGGGGCAACCAGAGGAGCCCCCGCATAAAAACGGATTCCCGGTTTGCCGAGCACCAGAGGATTACCGATGGCACCTTGCGTTATCATCCACGAGCGAGCAGCGAGTATCAAGCAACAGGATCGCAGCTTAGTCTTAGTTAGTAACTCGGCATCTGTTGAGCTTAAGCCGTCATAATCTTGTCTGGCGTGATCGGGTATTCTCTTATTCTTTTGCCGGTTGCGTTGTAAATAGCGTTCGCGACCGCGGCAGCGGCTCCAGTGATCCCTATCTCTCCAATACCGCGTGATCCAATCGGATTGAATTTGACATCCGGAATGTTCAGCACGGTCACGTCCAGCGTTCCTATATCAGCGTTCACTGGAACGTGATACTCGGCTAACGATTCGTTGACAACGCGCCCGTAGACCGGGTCGACATGGGCCTCCTCACATAGGGCAAAGGACACGCCCCATGTGATGCCACCCATTAGTTGATTCAGACCTGTTTTGTCATTGAGCAGCGTCCCGATGTCGTACGTTGCAACAACTCGCCGCACTTTGACCATATAAGTATCTCTATCGACCGCGACTTCAGCGAAGACCGCGCCCCACGAGTTTGAAGTCATAGCATCCCTAGACTCTGAGGGTTCGGCAGACCCCGTCGCTTCCACTGGCTTTCCCCCGTTCCGCGCTATCAGATCAACGAGGCTGTCGGTCTGCGATTGATTTTTCTTGTTGATGAGTTTGCCATCTTTAGCCTCGATGTCTAGCGTCTTAAGTCCATGTAATGGAGACCCAGTGTCAGAGATAGCTAAGTCTGCCAGCTTTAATTTCAACTGAGTCGTTGCGTCCTGAATCGCTGGGAGTACAGAAGCCGAAGATTGCGACCCTCCGGACACGGGCGCCTTCGGTAGGGTAGAGTCACCAAGCCTTACCTCAACCATTTTGGGGTCGATTCCGAGACCAGCCGCGGCCTGCTGGGCCATGATCGTGTAGGTACCGGTGCCGAGATCTTGGGTTCCCGATCCTACAAACATTCTTCCGCCGGAGAGCATCCGCACAACCGCCTGCGCAGCGCTACGATTTGCCGGATAAGTCGCCGTTGCCATGCCGTACCCAATCAGCGCGTTGCCTTCGGTCTTGGCGCCAGGCGTGATACCTCGTTTTGACCATCCGAAACGTTCCGACGCTTGCGTATAACATTCGCGCAGGTGTTTACTTGACCACGGCCGATCGTGGCTCGGATCTTTATCTGCGTAATTCACCAGTCGCAGCTCCACCGGGTCCATTTTCAGCTTCTCTGCCAACTCATCCATGGCGATCTCGAGCACCGCAGTTCCAGGTGCCTCGCCCGGCGCACGCATGAAGGTCGAGACTCCGAGATTTACCTCCACCACCTTCGCCGTGACCGAGTTTGCTTCGCTCATATAGAGGTTCTTCGTTGGACCTTCGGAGTGTTCGACAAAGTCTTCCATCACCGACGCATTCATCACGACATCTTGCTGCATTGCCAACAGCTTTCCATCTGCGCTCGCACCGAGCTTGATCTTATTGACCGTGGAAGGGCGTCCACCTACGGGTCCAAACATCTGCTCGCGATCAAGAACAAGCTTTACTGGCTTTCCGGTCACCTTCGCAGCAATGGCGCAAAGCGGAACGTGTGACCACATGGATCCCTTTGATCCAAAACCTCCACCCACAACTGGATTCACTACGCGCACATAGTCGAAGGGGACGTTCAGTGTTTTTGCCAAGGACATGCGAACACCAGAGATGTACTGCGTTGCGTCATAAACATTGAGCTTCTCACCCTCCCACCACGCAATCGTTGCATGTGGTTCCATCGGATTGTGGTGCTGAATCGGGGTGACATAAGTGTTCTCTACAATGACTGAGGATTTGGCGAACGCAGCCTGCAAGTCTCCGCGATGATTGCCGGCTGGCTCCTTGCCGGGGTTCTTCGGCCACCTTGCTTCGCTCAGGTTCTCTATGAAATTCACCCGCGAAACCTTTGATGAATACTTGATCTTCAGCCGGGCGGCTGCCGCCTTAGCTTCGTTCAGCGATCGCGCGACTACAACGGCCACTGGCTGCCCGTTGTAGTTCACATCGGCGTTCTGCAAAAGACTCAGATTTCTTCTTGCAGGTGGTTGCGGCGGTCCCGGATTCAGCTTCGGCGCGTTGAATGGTGTCAGAATCGCGATCACCCCGGGAGCTCGATCAGCAGCAACGCGGTCGATCGAAACAATGGTGCCACTTGGAATCGTAGACTGAACGATGTACGCATACGTGAGGTCAGCCTTAGAAAACGGCTCCGAAAACTCAGCCGCATACTTTGCTCTCCCTGTTACCTTGGCGATTCCTTCATAACGGTGATCGAGTTGCTTGACTGCCTTTGGTGCCGCTTCCGTATCCTGCATCATGCCTGTACTCCCTCGGTGGTGCCCTGAGAGGCAAGTATTAGTGCTCGCACCACACCGCGCTTTGCCAGTTGAATTTTGAAGGCATTATGCTCGTAGCCGATCGCCCCTTGAAGCAGAATGTCTGCGGCCTGACTGAACGTCTCCGCTCTTGCGGGTTTGCCTACCAGCACTTTTTCCGCCTCGGCTTTCCGCCAGGGCTTCAATGCAACGCCGCCAAGCGCGAGGCCTGCGGACCGAACGTGATCGCCATCCATCTCCAGCCCCGCTGCAACGGAGATCAGAGCAAAGGCATAGCTGTTTCGGTCACGAGCCTTCAAATAGTAAGCATTCTTCGCAAACTTAGGTGGCGGCAATGTCACGCCCACAATTAACTCGTCTGCACGAAGTGCCGTCTCCACCCAAGGGGTCGTCCCCGGCAGTTTGTGAAATTCGGCAAATGGAATTATGCGTCTTCCTTTTGGCCCCTCAACCTCCACCTTCGCGTCCAGCGCTGCCATCGCGACGCACATGTCGGAGGGATGAGTCGCGATGCAGCTCTCTCCGCTGGTTGAGCCCTTATCACTCTGGCCGAGAATTGCGTGAATGCGGTTGTAGCCCTTAATCGCTGCACAACCAGATCCCGGCACACGCTTGTTGCAAGCAGGGAAATTGACATCGTTGAAGTAATAGCAGCGAGTCCGCTGCAGCAGATTGCCTCCCGTCGTTGCCATATTGCGTAGTTGAGGAGAAGCGCCACTCAACAGCGCCTGCGAGAGCAACGGATACTGACTCTTGATCAATGTATGATCTGCCAAATCGGA
This sequence comes from Tunturiibacter empetritectus, assembly GCF_013410875.1. Taxonomy (GTDB): domain Bacteria; phylum Acidobacteriota; class Terriglobia; order Terriglobales; family Acidobacteriaceae; genus Edaphobacter; species Edaphobacter empetritectus. Next base: position 960,336 of record NZ_JACCCU010000001.1, read on the forward strand.
GTTTCTCACCAGCGCACCGATTGCTACGCCACCGTCGGCACTCTTGGTCACTTGGGCCAGTTCCAGATGGTTGATATCCACAAGGGTCGTCGGTGACTCAACTCCGTACTTCATCAGATCGACGAGGTTCGTTCCGCCCGCCAGAAACTTTGCCCCCCGCGCAGACCCTGAGCGAATCGCTTTATCCGGTGCTAGTGCTCTCTCATAGCTGAAGGAGTTCATGCCGACACCCCTCTCGACACTGCACGAACTGCGGCTACGATGTTTGGATAGGCCCCGCACCGACAGATATTGCCACTCATTCGCTCTCGAATTTCATCGTCTGTCATCTCCGGCTGATCGGTCTTGCCGGTATGAAAACTCACGATTGATAAGGCTCCCCGTCTTTGCTCGTCGACTGCGGCCACCGCTGAGCAAATCTGGCCCGGTGTGCAATAGCCGCATTGATAACCGTCATGCTCGAGGAAAGCCGCCTGCATGGGGTGCAATTCGCTAACATCCTTTGGCTCGGAAGTCTTTGCTAGTCCCTCGATAGTGGTGATCTCGGCACCTTGAGCGGCGAATGCCAGAGTCAGACAGGAGTTCACGCGGCGGCTATTGATCAGAACCGTACATGCTCCGCACTGTCCATGGTCGCAACCCTTCTTGGTGCCTGTCAGCTCCATATGATCTCGCAGAGCATCGAGCAGCGAAGTACGACTGTCGAGAGAAAGCAGCTGAGATTTACCATTCACTTTCAGTGTCACTGGCAGAGTCGCTGAGGTCTCGGCAACAGCAATTCCCGGCAATCCAACTGCGACTGCCGCCGAAAGCACGCTTGCCGTCTGCATAAACCGCCGCCGCGTCAGCTCAAACTGCAACCCATTATTTTCCAGTTCCCGCTCTTCCTGTTCGCAATCTTCGCGGCTGGGTTCCATACCAAGCAAATCTTTCATCTGTCTACTCCGGGTCGGTGTCCATCGAGATGGATTACAGAGGTAGACGAAAAAATTGGCCTGAAAGATGCTCAGGGGTTCAATGAGTCCATAAGAGTTCCGGATCGGGCGATATTAGAACACGTAAGACGGTTCTAGTTCGGAGTAGAGACCAGACATACAGCGGAGTCTTGAGTCGTTTATCAGAGACAAACAGCTGCCGTGCGGCTGTTGACGTGCCACAGCTGTCAGTCAGCCGATGCTCGAACGCTTCCTGCTGCTTCTGTCCCTCTCACACAATTAGAAGACCGATCGAACGCTGGGTTCCCGGCTCCAAATTCTTCCTTTGCTTGCTTTATTCAAATAAGTTTTGTGGTCATCTCCGATGACGACACCGGCATCCCTAACAACGCCTGCAGCGTCAAGGAGCGGCTTCGCAGCAGCTGAGGCACCCAAGACCTTTAGATGAACGAACGCATCGTGAACCCAAGCAATAGCAGCGCCCTCGGTAGAAAGCTTCGTTGCGCCTTCCTTCGAAAGCAAAACGTACACGGCATCGAAGAGTACTGAAGAGCCACCGGCAAGCTGAAAGTCGGCCTCAATAATAGTTCCGTCCAAGGCGGCGGCGCCTCCTATCTTCGGGGCGACGATCTTCAGGTTGGCCCCGGCCACAGTCACAGCTTTTCGTAGAGCGAGCACCGCCCTTGCATCGGAACCGTCCCCCACGAGACAGCCGACTACTTTAGTTTTGAGTCCCGGTTTCGACTTTTTATGAATGCTGAGTGCATCAGAGGCGGGAAGGTCCGTTCTAGCCGCGACTTTAGCCGGAATTGCTTTCGTTACGCCAAGCATACCGAGCCCATTCGCCACCCTCTGCGAAATCTCTGAACTAACATTTGCAAGTTGCCCGAGCATTCTTGTTCTGACTGCTTTGGTTTCCACCTTGCTTAATTCGAAGATGAACGCCGATATAATGTGGTTCTGCTCCGGTTCCGTTTGGGAGTTAAAAAACATCAGCGCCTGGGAGAAGTGATCGCTAAAAGATTCGGCTCGGACACGCAGTTTATCTCCGCTTTTGGAGGCATGGAATGATGTGAATCCGTTCTTCGGGTCTTGACGAGGGGAGTCTGCTTCAAGAGAGCTCGGCGAATACGAAACACGGCCCTTCTGCGGGATCATGGTCATGTGGCCGTCTCGCTGCATGTTGGCCATCGGGCAGCGGGGAGCATTGACGGGAATCTGCTCATAGTTTGGCCCACCGAGGCGGCTTAGCTGAGTATCGATGTAGGAAAGGTTGCGACCTTGGAGCAGTGGATCGTTCGTGAAGTCGATTCCGGGAACCACGTCGGTGGTTGCGAAGGCGACCTGCTCCGTCTCTGCGAAGTAGTTGTCGACATTTTGATCCAGTACTAATCGGCCAATGATCTTTAGAGGGAGCGTCTCTTCCGGAATGAGTTTGGTCGCGTCAAGTACATCAAACTCGAATTTGTTCGCGAACTCCTCGTCGAAAAGCTGAACACCGAGCTCCCACTCTGGAAAGTTTCCTTCGTTGATCGCGTTCCACAGATCTCGACGATGGAAGTCAGGGTCGGCGCCCGAAATCTTTAGGGCTTCGTCCCAAATGATCGATGCCATGCCAAGCTTTGGACGCCAGTGAAATTTCACGTACGTCGAGTCACCAGCTTCATTGACAAGTCGGAAGGTATGCACGCCGAACCCTTCCATCATTCTGAAAGATCGAGGGATTGCGCGGTCAGACATGATCCACATAAGCATGTGCGTCGATTCGGGAACGAGTGACACGAAGTCCCAAAACGTATCGTGTGCCGTCTGTGCCTGCGGAAATCCGCGATCTGGTTCCTGCTTGGCCGCATGGATGAGATCAGTGAACTTTATGGAGTCCTGAATGAAGAAGACAGGGATGTTGTTACCAACGATGTCCCAGTTACCCTCATCGGTATACATCTTGACGGCAAAGCCTCGAACATCGCGAGCCGTATCCGCTGAGCCCATATTGCCAGCAACAGTCGAAAACCGAGTAAATACCGGAGTTTTGACTCCAACCTTGGTCAGCACTCGCGCCTTGGTAATCCCGCCTAATGAGTGCGTCAGCTCAAAATAGCCTTTCGCACCGAATCCACGAGCATGAACGATGCGCTCGGGAATACGCTCATGGTCGAAGTGCTGAGTCTTCTCAACGAGCAAATGATCTTCAATCAGGACAGGACCACGCTCTCCGAGCTTTAGGGAGTTTTCATCATCTCCGACTACAAGACCCCGTTGATTTGTTAGTTGAGGATGCGTACCACCTGCAGTTTGATGGAGTTCTCCACCGGCGCCTATTTGATATTCAGCCCCTAAGTTTTTAGCCGGCTTCTTCGTCTTAGACATATTTTTTGACCCTTTACGTAATGATTTTTGAACTTACTGCTATACCGGGGTCTGTCCTCGACGGTCGTCGGTCTTGCAAGATGGGCGCTGGTATGGCTGCTGGATGTGGGATGCAAAATATGGCAGACATGGAATTTTTGACATTATGAATTTTCACAAAGTCTGCAGAACTTATCTGTCTACAAATTTCGAATCACAGGAACTTAGACCTATATGGGACGGCATCAGACATTAGGTATCGATGCTGTCTGTCTCTCATTTCTCCCTCAAGTGGTCCATAGACGATGCCGACGATTGTCCCCTTAACTTCAGAAACGAAATGGCTTCCTAAATTACAGCATCTCCCCAATTGGGAGCCACCCCTCATTCCGACGCTCGTGCTAGCCCCGCATCCCGATGATGAGACTCTCGGGGCGGGTGGTCTTATCGCCAGACTTTGCCGGCAAGGCGTAACGGTGATAGTAGTGGCTGTTACGGATGGAGAGAACGCTTATTCCGACACACAAAATATGGGAGACATTCGAGTGCAGGAACAGGTTGAAGCCCTTCATCGGCTTGGCGTACCGGAATCCATGGTTCGCCGTCTCTGCCTGCCAGATCGAGATGTGTCGGCCTGCGAGGATCGGCTCGTAGATTTACTTTTGCCGATGATCAAAGGTGAGATGCACCTAGTCGCCCCGTGGAAACGCGACTTTCATACCGACCATGAGGCAGTTGGAAGAGCGGCAGCTCGAGTCGCCCAAATCAAAAGTGTCCCTCTTACTTCCTACCTCTTTTGGACATGGCATCGGGGAGTACCCGACATGCTTGAAGGACTATCGGTCGAAAAGGTCTCACTCACAGATGCGGAGCTCCAAATAAAACGTCATGCCTTGGAGGCTCATGCCTCTCAATTCGAGCATGCTGATGGCCAGCCTATCCTTTCGCCCGAGTTGTTGATGCCCACTCAACGTGCATATGAGGTCTACATCCGGTGAGTGTCGATACCAAATTCGAGTCGTCTCCTGATTTCTTTGAAGCGAAGTATCGGGAGAATGCTGACCCCTGGGACTTTTCGCGCAGTGCTTACGAACTAAGACGTTACGATTCAATCATCAATGCAATTTCTCACAGGACCTATCGCCGGGCATTTGAACCGGGTTGTTCCATCGGCGTTCTCACAGAACGTCTAGCTGCATACTGTGACGCCGTTGATGCCATCGACTTTTCGCCGTCTGCAAGTATGCAGGCTCAAAGACGATGTGCTCATCTGCCGAATGTTGAAGTACGTTGCGCAGCGCTACCAGACGGAGTGCCAGTGAAGGATTTTGATCTCCTCGTTTTGAGCGAAATAGGCTATTACTTCTCCCCTCAAACTTGGCAGCAGATAACCTCCACATTTGTCGATTCGATTCCTCAAGGCGCTACCGTTCTGGCCGCGCATTGGCTAGGCCATTCCCAGGATCATTACATCTCGGGCGATGAGGTCCACGAGATTCTGCTTGCCCACCCAGGGCTTCTGGTCGAGCACTCAGAACGCAACCAAAATATGAGACTTGATCGGTTGGTGCGTTTGTGAAAGCTAATTGGCATATTGCGATCGTCATTCCGGCTCGGGACGAACAAGACCTCCTTCCCAGATGCCTTCGGTCCGTACAAAGGGCTCGTCTGATGCTGCCCTCGCACGTAACAAGCGACCTGATCGTCGTGACCGACCAGTCAACAGATAATTCCTTCGGCATCGCTCAGGAGATCGTCCAGGAAAGCGGAACAGTCATCGGGATTGAAGCGGGCTGTGTGGGTACCGCGCGGGCACTAGGTGTGCAGCTGGCGTTAGAGCGCTATGAGGGACCAAGGAAAGTCTGCTGGCTGGCGAATACCGATGCCGACTGTGAAGTACCTGTCACCTGGCTCCAGGATCAAATGGAGTATGCGAAGACAGGAGTCGCTGCGGTTGCGGGCATTATCGATGTGGACTCCTTCATCGACCACGACTCCTCCGTCCCGGAGCGATTCCGTCTTTCTTATTTGATCCACCCGGACGGAACTCATCCCCACGTGCATGGAGCCAACTTTGGAGTGAGAGCGGATGTGTATCTTAAAGCCGGGGGCTGGCAAGATCTTTCAAGCGCAGAAGATCATGATCTGTGGCGGCGTCTGAATGTAGGAATACATCAACGCATTTCAGACGCTAGCTTACGTGTCATAACCAGTGGAAGACGGATGGGGCGTGCGCCGCTCGGCTTCGCAGATGCTCTTGCCGCACACAATGGAGTTATAGGATGACAGCGGACGAACTGAAGTCCCGACTCTCCGACGTGGTTAAGCAGAAGCTGCCACTCCCGGGACGGGGTCATACAGCCGAGCGCCATCATCTGCTGGCCGAGATAGCGCGAGAGGATCTCAGCTTGGCGAAGCTCGCAGAAGCTCATTGGGATGCGGTGGCTATCCTCGCGGAGGCCGGACGCAGTGCTGAACCTAATATGCTCTACGCGGTTTGGGCTTCCGAGATTCCAAATCACATAATTCGCCTAGAGCGAACCGCAGATGGTTTTCACATCAGCGGCGGAAAGCCGTTCTGCAGTGGGCTCGGAATAGTTGATCGAGCCCTGCTCACCATTGGACTTCCCGACGAGCGCCTCGTCGAGGTAGATTTAAGGAAAAATCCAAACCAGATCAGCTTGGATCTCGACGTTTGGAAGACGGACGCTTTTCGCAATACACAGACGGGGGCGATCAAATTCATGGAACTGCGGCTGTCACAGGACTCCTTGATTGGAGATCCAGGTTGGTATCTTGAGAGACCGGGTTTCTGGCATGGTGCGTGCGGACCTGCGGCGTGCTGGGCAGGCGGCGTTGCGGGGCTATTAGATTTTGCACTCGCTAGTAAACGTGACGACCCTCATACCTTCGCTCATCTTGGCGCTATGAAGGCTAGTGTCTGGGGTATGTACGCGCTAATCAGGCAGGCAGGCGGGGAGATCGATGCAGCACCATTCGATTCGAAGGCTGCACAGAGTCGCGCGTTACAGGTTCGTCATCTGATTGAACAGATGGGCACTAACACGCTCCAACGGTTCTCTCGAGCGTATGGTCCACATCCATTGTCCATGAACGAAGAGACGTCACGTCGTTATCAGGAAGCAGATCTCTATATGCGCCAATCGCATGGGGAGCGTGACTTAGAGTCCTTAGGCCGTCTAATTAGATAATCGAAAACACAGAGTTGTGATCGCGGCTTCTCGCCAACTTTGCTGTCCTAGTCGTTCACATCCCGATCATTCTCGAGCTTTTTTACTCGGGCGTGTTTCACATTCTGCTTCTATCTTTTCGTATTTGGATTGAAGCACGCTCGTACATGTTCTGAGCCATGCGTTCCCACGTCCGGACCGCGCGCCTCCTTGTCACCCTACTCGCCTCATTCTCATTCCTGCCCGCGATAGCCCAGGAACCCAACATCAGGTACACCCTCAAATCCCCGATGTATTCCGGATGGAGAGGGCAGCGGCGGCGGTAGTTGCTAACTCCAAAAAATGTATCGTGAGGACGAGGAACTTCAATCGCAACCAACGGAATGCTGCAGTGACGATTACAACCGCAACAATCGGAGCGACATCATCTTCAAACTGGAACTCAATCACCAAATCGTCTCGTTCGACTCCAAGCTATTTCCGTGGCGAAGCAGAATAGGGGCAGGTTATGGCCAGAGCAAGCGGCGTACAACGTCTGCGATGAGCTTGGGATGCTGCCTACCCTGACAAATGTTTTATACGCCTTCCGTATAAACTGATTAAAATGCAGAGACAACGGCCGCGACTTGCTGCGATCGACCCAGATAATGCCTTGGCGCTGATGACGGTGACGGGCGGCCGCACAGTCTACGAGCAGCGCGGGATACAAGGCCGAATGACTACACTCAGGAAGATAACTATTTATGGTGCGGCAACTTTAGCGACAGTCCCTGTCTTCGCTCAAGCAAACACCGCGCCCCTTGCGCCGCGGCAGATTCCGGCGATCACGCTGCCGGTTCCGACTGACGTTAGTCCGGGAATGCAGACGATTATAGGGGCCCCGCTCAATCCGGCGTGGAACATTCTGTGGAAGACGGGTGAAGAGTGGCGAGCGGCAGCGGATAAGCAAGCAGCACAGACCGTGGCTAATCTTCCCGCAATGCGGGAGCGGATGCATGTGAAGGTCGAAGCTGCCAGGATTGCGGGAGTGAAGGTATACATCGAGACGCCGGATGTGATCCCGCCGGAGCATAAGGACAAGGTGCTGATCCAGGTGCATGGCGGATGCTATGTTCTGTTTCCCGGTGAGTCCGGGACGTCAGAGGCGATCATGATGGCGGGGTTCGGGCACTATAAGGTGATCGCGGTCGACTACAGGATGCCGCCCGAGGCTTACTTCCCAGCCGCACTCGATGATGCAATGAAGGTGTATGCGGAAGTCTTGAAGACCATGAAGCCGGAAAACCTTGGCGTGCTGGGGACATCGGCGGGTGGGGCGCTGGTGTTGGAGATGATGCTGCGGGCGAAGCAGCTTGGGCTGCCGATGCCGGGAGCGATCGCACCAAGTACGCCGATGTCCGACGTGACCAAGGTGGGTGACAGCTTCTACACGAATGAGAGGGTGGATAACGTGCTGGTGTCGCGGGATGGGTTCTGCGACGCGGCGACGAAGGTTTATGCGCAAGGGCATGATCTGAAAGATCCGCTGCTGTCGCCGGTGTATGGCGATATGAACGGATTTCCACCGACGATTCTGACGACGGGCACCCGCGATCTTCTGCTAAGCAATACGGTGCGAGTGCATCGCAAGCTGCGCAAGGCAGGCGTTGAGGCGGAGCTCGAAATCTATGAGGGACAGTCTCATGCGCAGTTCAGCAGGGACGACCGATTACCCGAAACGAAGGAAGCCTTTGGAGAGATTGCGGCTTTCTTCGACAAGCATTTAGGGCGTTGAAACGTCGTCAGCACGCGGAACAGAGGCGAGAAGCAGATCCTCCGCAGAGCGTTCCATTCCTACCCGGAGTTGCAGCACTCAAGGTGACGCGTATCATTCTGTTAGGGGCTTTGCATCGTTGAAGCACGCACGGATTCAGGTGAGGTTTACCTAATGAAGATTAGTCTTCATGCCGGCCCAGCTGATCCGGCTCGAGGCCTCGGGTGTGCCGCCGCCCTTCCAGTGACCTTCAAGAGACTAACAGGAGGGTCAGAAGGCAACCTCGAAACTCATGCGTCTTATCTCTGCTGTCTATGACCCATAAACACTTGCCTTTCGCGAGCATTCCCAAAATGCCCACCAACTTTCTATGTGTTCCGATAAATGCGTGCGCGTTTTGGCCTTCATAAAATTGACCGAGAAATGGCAGCATCGACTCACCTATCGGACCCCCAACTAGCACGGAGCTTGCATCATGACAGCTCCCAGAATACAAATACAAACCCGGTCAAAAGCAACGAAACCAAGAGCAATAACAAAAAGCAAACCCTTTGAGGAAAAGCTAAGAACAAACCTTGACAACGTTAACTTGCTCATTCAAACACTTCTCGCAAGTTGGGGTATTCCAGTTACAAACCATCGCTTGTCACCTTCTCCCCGTTCCAGAAAATCTCGGAAGCGTCGTCCAATGGAGGCACCAGGATCGCCAGGTTGGTTTTGTTGCGAAGTGAGGGATCTGAGTGGTCAGCGCTGTGAAGCCTAGCACACGTTGGCCCACAAGGGTTGCTCTTTTTGCCTGACCCTGCATAAGCGAACAGTACCCTTGGAGCCGGTTCTACTTGTGGTGAATTGGGATCTTCTAGTCGTTGAGAAAAGTGCAGGTGCTTGCAGAACGTTGGCAACGAACTACGACGCCATCCGTCTACACTCTTCGCTCGAGCACCAGAGAAGTGGCGACTCTTGAGGCAGCATATCAAGAAGCGAATGGCAGACTACGCTGTCCATTTCAACACGCAGTCTCTACCGCCACGAGCTACTTACAAAGTTCGTTGCGTACACTAAAACTCTAACCCGTACAGAATTGGGCAGTCCAGAACACCGAACAAAAAGTGCTTGGTAATTAGTGTCGGGTGAAGATCCATTTCTGCCACGAAGTACCTTGGTATGGATATTGATCAATTGCTTCACCGACGGTTGTTCCTCCACCATCCACGTCGAGCGCTTGGCCGCTAGTGACGTTGGTGAGTTCGAAGGCGCCAGCACCCACCGATATGACGTTCCACTCCTGGTTAGATTTGCCATTTGCGGGCATTTGATCGACAAGTGCGCTGTTCGCTTTGGATGCTCCAGTGACTTCGAGCAGTTGGCCGCTCGCCACATTGGTTATCGTAATTACATTGTTGCCTAGGTTGGTGACGTTCCATTGCTGGTTGGTACCATTGTTTACGGTATATTGCTGCATGTCCTGGCCGCTCTTCATCGAGAATCCAGGATCGTCAATAGCCTGGCCGCTGTGAACGCTTGTGATCACAAACGTGCCATTCGGAATCAAACTGCCGCTGCCGCCCGTTACGGTGACGGCAAATGTCTGCGTGCTTTTGCTTCCGCAAGGATTTGTGTAAGCAGCAATGTAAGTGTTAGTGCCTGAGCTCAAGGGAATGCTATTGATCTGACGCGATGTGGAATTGAACCCATTGGGACCGGTCCAACTCCACGATCCGCCAGTCAGGGGCTGCGGACCAAGATTAACCGTCGATCCAGAGGCGACGGTTGCGCTGGCAACCTGTTGCCAAGCCGCTCCATTCACCTGCAGATAGGGAGTAATCACAGTCGCCGTGCAGCCGCCGCCCGGCAACAAACCATAAACTGCTACCTGTTCGGAATCGGTTCCGACATACACTTTGCCATCGGCGATGGTTGGCGCGACAAACTTGGCGTAACTTCCATAGCTGTCTCGCGATGAATTTTGTGCAGTGCTCCATAACAACGTTCCCAGGTTGGTAGCATCGTAGGCGTACATATTGCCGCCGACAGTGGAATGGTCGGGATCAGCAGTGGGAGCTGTCGCCCAGACAATCGCAGTACCAGCCGTAGTGCCGTTAGAGGATACGGAAACTGAGCCGCTGGTCGTGCCTCCAGGTGTCGAGTACGCGCTTTGCGAAGAGGGAGAGGTATTGAAGTGGCCGCCGGAAAACTGATAGGCCTTGAGCGGCTCGTTTACGCCCCAGATATACATGGTGTTGTTAAAGAACGCGGGCGACCCCCATAACCCATTGTCGGCCTGAAACTCTTGGACTACTTGATCGGACGACGTGTTCAACTTGCCCATGTTGTTGGTGTCGACCACATACAACATGCCAGACTTGCTTCCACCCGCGATGTAGCTGGTGCCGGGAATGGCAAATGCGCCGGTAGACCCCAAATCAGCGTCATTTGCGTTCAATCGGTCGTAGTCGTTTGGCTTGAAGTAATCGGCGACGCTCAAAGTGGTACCACTCGGGACGAGCTTCAGAAAACTCTCTCCATAATCGCCGGCGGCATTCTCGGAAGTTTGCGTGCTGTTGGCGCTTATCAAGTAGAGGTTGTTCGATGAGTCCGCCAGAAGACCCTGGCCTCCCATCCAGATCGCCCCCTCACCACTGTTGGGCGTCACGTTATAGACCTGAACCTGTTGCAGATTGCTCGCCTTATATCCCAACAACCATCCGTGATAAGGAGAATAGTCTTCGTGAGAGGCGAATGCCAAGTAGACAATTCCATTCACCAGTGTGACAGCGGCGCGCTGGTTCTCCTGGGAGGCAACGAATGGAACCTGTCCTCCGCTGCTCTGTTGCCCGGATCCACTGACAGACGCTGCGATCTCGATAGGTCCGCCAAACTTTTCCGCACCGGTATCGATATCGAGGGCATGTAAGCGGAAGATTTGCACTTTGCTCTCATAGGTCTTCGCGACGACGTAAAGAGTGCCAGTAGAACTGTCAATCACTGGCGTGCTGATGATGCCAACCTCGACCAGGATGTTTTGCGTATTGATGACAGAACTTGGAACCGGCGTTCCGAGGGAGACGTGCCAATACTCCGCCCCCGAATCCGCATCGAACGCATACACACTGTCGTGTGCCGTCGCAACATAAAGAACATTGTGCGTGCCACCGGATATCGAAACGCCGCGATCATAGAGAGGCTGTGCATATGTGAAGCCGTCAATCGACAGGGAAAACAGCCTCCCGAACGAACTCTCATTAACGTTGCTTGTTGTAAGAATTGTCTCGTTCGGATTGGCCCCCGATCGGCTCAGATCGTTGTGCTGCGTAAGCACGCTCTGCGCGATGCTGGTGCCTGGTTGCAACGACAACATCAGCGAGACAACACCTAGTAACGCGGTAGTATGACGGGCAAGCGCAGTAATTCGAAGCATTGGGGACTACTCCTTTTTCATCGCCTCCAAAGCATACTCCCGTTGATGTCGACCGCAAGATAACACGGGCGAAATTCTTCCCTGCGTTTGACGAGATCAATTTCATCTTCTTCCGGCTACTTTGACTGCCACTCCCCTTCGAATGAGACTCTCAGCATCTCTCCATGGCCATGCTCTCCATAGCCCATGATGGCGATTACAGTCTATTGCTCGATAGTGATTATGACGCAATTCAAACGAGCGACTGCTCTAAGAATGTTGTGCATACGTGATCGTTTTAGAATCAAAGCAGCGCTTTTGCACTCCTATGACGTGCTGCCTCATCAAGAGATGATGTCTTTCATCACGCAAAGACAATACGGTACCATCCCCCCATGCCGGTCATCTCTTCCACCCAATCTTCCAGTATTCACTCCTCTCTATTCGCGACAGGGCCTATTCGGCTTTCTTTCATTCTTGTAACCTTCTCGTTGTTCGCATTTACGCGAGCCGAACATACACAGGCACACGCCGATCAACCACCCAATACAGCGAACCCCGCTGTTGTAGAAACCTACAAACTCGAGGATCTCGGAGAATTGTCCCCGATTTCGCAAGATGTGACAGTATCCCTGAATCAGGATGGGACCGTAGCGTATTGGACCAGAACCAATGGCTCCGTGTATGCGATGCTCTGGCGAAGCGGCAAAGCTACAAGGATTGAACAGATGCCAGGCTACCCAAACATGATCCCCCATGCGATCAATCGACAAGGCGACATCGCTGGCTGGATGAACACCAGCGGCAATCTTGTGGACAGCCTGTCGACCACTCGCGGCTTTGTTCGCCATCGGAAGCGCATTCGGATCGTTACTGGATTGGGCGGACGTGATAGTCGCATCTTCGGTCTGAACGACAAAGGCTCGGCTGTCGGTGCCGCGACTCTTGCCGATGGCACACGGCATGCATTTGTGATCTCGGGCTCCAAGATCGCCGACCTGGGCACCCTTCCTTTCGGCAAATCGAGCACGGCCTATGCCATCAACAATAGTGGTCTGATCGCTGGCTCTTCCGACGTCGATGCCAAGGCCAATCACGCAGTTTCATGGTCAAACCTAAAGATTGTCGATCTCGGGACTCTCCCTAAAGGGATCGTTAGTAGCGCCCGTTCAGTGAACGACCGCGGGCAGATCGTCGGCTTCAGCGACACTCCCGATGGTGTTCATGCTTTTTTGTATTCTGACGGCGTAATGCAGGATCTCGGGACCTTGGGAAGCGATCCAAGCGAAGCCTCGGGAATAAATAACCATAGCGAAGTGGTAGGCGCCTCGAACATCACCGGTACCAGACGGCATGCCTTTCTATGGCGGGACGGACAGATCAAAGATCTAAATGTCTTCCTGCCAGGAGGTTCGAGCTGGATTCTGCTGGATGCGTTCAGCATCAACGATCGAGGACAGATCGCTTGTTCTGCTCGTCGCAAAGGCGAGCCGTCTCATCTACTCTTGCTCACGCCGCAACACTAGAGTGCAGAACTGACTGGAGCAGTCCCATTGAAGCAAGTGGCTCTCACATCAGCTAGCCCAAGTGCGACCTTTGGGACGTCTAATTTGGTGTATAGGGCTCTGTTGCATTAACTAAGGCCGTGTATGGTGAGAGGTGAGTGGAGGAGTCCAGCAGAGGTCTATCTTCAAGCGCCGCCGATTTCCGGTTGAGATCATCCTGGTATGCGTGCGGTGGTATTGCAAGTACGGCATCACGTATCGCGATCTCGCGGAGATGATGCAAGAGCGCGGAGTTGAGGTCGATGCCTCGACGATCTTCCGGGTGGGTTCAGCGCTACGCACCTGAGCTCGAAAAGCGCATCCGCTGGTATCAAGGCTACCGCTCGAGCTCTTGGCGAGTGGACGAAACTTATGTCAAGGTCGGTGGACAGTGGAAGTACTTGTTCCGCGCCGTCGACAAGCATGGCCGTTGATCGACTTCATGCTGCTGGACCGCCGTAACACGTGCGCGGCACACCGCTTCTTGGGCAAGGCACTGAAGAAGATGCGTAACTGGCCACCGCACTCGATCACAACCGATAAGCTGGGCTCCTATCCCAAGGCGATTCGCCGGCTGCAGCGCGAAGGCAAGTTGCCACAGGACACGAAGCACCGCACGTCGAAATATCTAAACAACATCATTGAGGCAGACCACGGTGGCCTTAAGCGGGTGATCCGTCCCACATGCGGTTTTAAAACGATGAGAACAGCGTCTGCCACCATCAAGGGATTCGAAGTCACGCGGATGATCCGCCGCCGCCATTGCCTCCTCTGCAAGCCCAAGGTCGCCGGCGAAGTTCAATTCATCAACAAGCTGTTCAATGTTGCCGCCTGATGTGCAACATCGGTAAAAGCGAGTTGCGTGTGTCCCAGTTAATGCAACAGAGCCGACCCTGCTGGGGCATACCTCGTCCGGGGTGACGCGGGAGCCTTACATTCACGCGGTCCCCTCGGAGTCGCGAAATGCGGTGGGCCGGATCGAGGAATTGGCGATTGGACCCAAATGGACCCAAATCGGGCCAGAGGCCAAAAAGCCGAAGGCTTTAGCTAGTTGATAACGTGGGATTTAAATGGTCGGGGCGAGAGGATTCGAACCTCCGACCCCCTGGTCCCGAACCAGGTGCGCTACCAGACTGCGCTACGCCCCGAATGTGCTGCGATGAGTGTCGATGAGGAGTGCGTTCCGTACGGCTCAAGCACACGGGCGGGCTTGGTGGATCGCTACCAACTCAGGTAGTTTAGCAGATCTCGCGGCGGTTGGCGAAGGAGCGGAAGCCCCGGGGAGATTCGGTTGTGGGGTTCGCCGCGACCTTTGAAGTATCAAAAATACGAAACGAGGGCGGCAACTGCTCGACTACGCGATGATGTGTTGATCTGCTTCGATCGCGATGATGATGCTCTACTGTCCTCGCTCGAGATAGTTGTGCGTTGAGGGACGGTGCAAAAGGGGAGTTCTCTCGAACTCCCCTTGAATCGCATGGTCGATCGAATCTGCTGGGGTTAGTGTTTCGGTGTGTCCTTTGGCTTAGCGTAAGGCTGGCCCTGCCGTTTCACGGAATCTGCGTCGAAGGTGGCAGTGTCTCCGGGGGTGAATGAGGCTCCGTCGGGAACGAGGGTGCTGTCGAGGATGCGGCCGGGCTGTCCGCTGGTGCGCATCGAGATGCGTGCCGGGTCGATTCCTTTCTCGTCGGTGAGGTACTGCTCTACGTTGAGGTCGCGCTGGGCTGCGGCATCAGGTGTCTCGTTGTCGGAGTGTCTGCCAACGATTACGAGTTTGGAAGTAGTGTCGCGGTTGAGAGTGAGAGCGATGTCATCGAGGCAGGCTTTGCCTTCGTTGTCGACGCGCACAGGACGCTTTACGTCGCGCTCAAACGAGATGCTGCAGAGGGGACGTACCTTCGGGACCGGAGGTGGCGGAGGAGTGACGATGGTGACGGTGGTGTCGGCGGAGGCATGTTTGCCGAGATCGTCGACGACATTGCAGGTGACGGTGACGACGCCTGAAGGAGCACCGCTTGTAACGAGTGTGGCAGTGGGGGTGGTTCCGGATATTTGGCCAGCGGTGGAAGAGTAGGAGTAACTCAGCGTGAGGCCTTCGAGACTGCTGGCAACGGCTGTGATGGTGGAAGGATCACCCGGCATGACCGTGCTGGGGTTGGCAGAGCAAGCGATGGTCGGTGGTGCGGGATTATGGATGCGGAAGCCGGCTGTGCAGTTAGCGCTTTCGCCTGGGCGCTTGCCTTCGCTGACATGGCCGGACACGGTGTAGTCGCCGGGAGCCAGGCCCGCGGTGTTGATGTTAGCGGTGGCTTCATTATTGGTGAGTTCGCCGCCGCTGGCGGTCCAGGTGTAGGAGAGCTTTTTCTTTGGTTCGAGATTGGTCGCGGTGGCGGTGGCGGTAACGGGGTCGCCTGGGAAGACGTTAGTGGGTTGAACTGTGCAGCCGAGCTGGACGGGTGGGGGAGGCGTCAGCTGGCCTAAGCGGAGAACTACGCCGGCTGAGAGTCGGTAGGCGGTGATGTCGCCGATGCCTCCGGTGACCTGGGCGGGATCGACTGGACCGTAGTCAACGTGGGAGTAGTTGAAGTCGGCCTGGACTACGCGAAGGGCGACGTGATTATTGAAGATCGGCAGGACGAGATCAAGGCCCCCGCCGGCGGTGATTCCCCAACCCCAGGTGCAGGGTTGGAAAGCTGGACCACCTGCTCTGGCACCGCCGCCGAGAGCGTGGACGAACGGAATCAGTCGGCCTTTCTGGTAACGGAGTACAGGGCCGGCCTGGGCGGTGTAATAACAATCGTTTGGACCGTCGGGGAAGAAGCTGCCTTCGGCTTGAACACCGAGGTAGCGATTAAAGTAGGCGGTGGCGTTGGCGACTGCCCCAACATTGATGGGCTGATAGACGAAGGGGGTGATTCCGCTGTTGAAGGGATGGAAGTAGGCGTAGCCGCCATAGAGGTCGAAGCGGGAAAAATCGGGAGGCGGAGTAGAACCGGTTTTGACAGCCTGCGCCACTGCGGACAATGGCGAAGCTGCGATGCAAAGGGCGACGAGGAGCCTGGTCCCGGAATGGAGAAGGGCGCCGGCGAGTCGCGCGGCACGGGAGCTCAATCTGACGGGGCTCACGGGACGAAGATGCATAAGAATGAAACCTCCAACTGCGGTGCTTCCTGATTTTCTTCCCTGTATGTCCTGTGAGATTGGTAGGACATTACGGGACACTGCTGCTAATTTCCGACGGACAGAAAGACAGAGGTGGATTGAGCCAGCGCCGTGGAGCTCGCGCTGGTGCCGGTGACACTGACGGTGTAGGTCTGAAATGTGTTGTTGAAGCAGCAACCCGCCAGGCCAAGGATACCGAAAGAAAGGAGGATCACTGCGAGTAGGCGAATCTTTTGAGTACCTGGCTTTCTACGGCGTCGGAGGCCGGCGAAGAAGATGCCAAGGCCGGTGAGCTCGACCGGGAAGACGGCGGCAACGGTGATCGGCGCCAGATCCCTCGGGCTCAGGCTGGGGATGAATGAATTGCGAAGCTGGGCATCGGCTGCGGTGGTGTTGATGGTCAGCGCAACGGTGGCTGTGCCTCCTGCGGTGAGCGTCGGGTTGCTGGCAAAGGTGCAGCTGGCGTCCGCAGGAAGGCCTGAGCAGGAGAGATTGATCTGGCCGGTGAAGCCTCCGACGGAAGTGACGATGACTTGATAGGTTGTCGCACCGGGGCCGCGAATGAGCTGAGTGGGAGGTGTGGCGGAGATTGTGAAGCTGCCCACCGGAGCATTGATGACCTGGGTGAGGGTCGCTGAGCTGGTGACGAAGTTGGTGTTGGCCAGAAAGGTGGCAATGATGGTGTGACTGCCTGCTATCAGCGAACTGGTGGAGAAGGTGGCGACACCGCTGCTGTTTATGGTCCCAGTACCGAGTAGGTTGGCGCCGTCAGTGAAGTTGACTGTGCCGGTGGGCGCACTGGTTGCGCTGGTGACCGTCGCGGTGAAGGTGATGTTAGTGCCAGCAGGTGCTGGCGAGCCGGAGCTTGTGACAGTGGTAAGGGTGCTGATGGGGCTGACGTCGAGTGTGCCCGGGTGGATGGTCGCGATGTAGTTGTCCGCGGAGGTTCCTGAGACGCTGGCGCCAATGGAATATTGGCCTGCGGGCGAGGCGGGAGTTGCCGTGGTGGTGTAGCTGACGACTACGTCGTCACCGGGGGCAATACCGGTGACTGCTCCGGAGAAGGCAGGGTTTGGTGCTCCGTAGAGACGGCTGGCGCTGTTGACGTTGATGACCAAGGCCGTCTGATTCTGGGTGATGGAGAGTGAGCCATTGACAAGGTTGACGGAGTAGTTGGAGAGAGCTGCGCCGGATACGGCGGGGATGATTGGATAAGTGCCCACAGGCGAACTGAGGACGGCGGAACTGCTGTAGGTTGTGGTGACCGAGTCGCCCTTGAGTAGACCTGTAGTCGTGCCGGTGAAGACGGGGTTCGCAGCGTCGTAGATGCGGGTGGCGTTGTTCGCGGTTACCGTAAGTGTGGCCGGGCTGATGGTGAGTGTTCCGTTGGTCGTTGTGATGGTGCTGTAGTTGGCGGCGGCGGGGCCGGAGATAGTGGGGACGATGGTGTAGGTGCCGATCGGCGAGGTCGGGGTGTCGTTGGTGGTGTAGGTAATGGTGAAGGTGTCGCCGTTGAGCGCGCCAGTGACTGTGCTGGTGAAGGTGGGATCGGCTGCGCCGTAGCTGCGCGTGGCATTGTTCGCCGTTACGTTCACGGCAACGGAGGCTTGAGTGATCGTGAGGGTTCCGGGAGTGACCTGAACGGTGTAGTTGGAGGCCGCGGGGCCCCCAATGATGTCGTTAATAGGATAGGAGCCGACTGGGGACGCGACGGTGGCAGTGGTCGAGTAAGAGTTTGTGAAGGTATCGCCATTGAGAGCGCCAGTAACCATGCTGGTAAAGGCGGGGTTGGCTGCGCCGTAGACCCGGGTTGCGTTGCCAACGGTGATGGTGAGTATGGCTTGAGTGACGGTAAGCGTTCCGGGGGTGACGGTGATGGCGTAGTTACCGACGTTTGCTCCGGCGACGGTCGCGTTGATGGGATAGGTCGCGGCGGGTGAGGTGGCGGTAGCTGGCGAGGAGTAGGCGATGGTTAGTACGTCGCCGTTGATGGTGCCGCCACTCACAGTATTGCCGTTCAGGACGCCGAGGGTTGTGCTGTTGAAGGGAGGATTGGATTGGCCGTATTGACGGCTCGTGCTGAGGACTGTGACGGTAATGGGAATCGCAGTGACGGTCAGAGTCCCGGGCGTGTTGGTGACGGTGTAGTTGGAGAGGCTTGTGGTTCCCGCCGTGGTGAGAGTAGCAATGATGGGGTAGGGGCCGACGGGAGAGCTGACAGTGGCGACGCTGGAGTAGGCGACGAGGATGGTGTCGCCCGAGGCAACTCCGGTAAGGGAGCCGGTGAAGGTGGGGTTCGACGCTCCATAGAGACGGCTGATGTTGTTGACTGTGATGGTGAGTGGGGCTGGCGTAACGGTCAGGGTTGTGTTGCCAGTAGCTGGCAAGTAGTTGGTATCTCCGGAGTAGGTGAAGGTGATCCCGTAGGTGCCTACGGCAAGGCCGGTATTGAGTGCGCTGCACGTAGAACCGACTCCCAGAGTCGCGGTGGCGGTGCACAGGATTCGTGCACCCAGACTAAAGGTGATGGTGCCAGTTGGAGCGGGACTGCCATTGGTTACGTTGACGGTCTGAGAAAGGGGCTGGCCGTAGACCTCTGTCTCCGTTGGCAGCGTGAACTGAAGCGGCGCGATGACCTTTCCAGTTCCTGTGAGCGTAATCGTAAGAGGGCTGTTGTAGGCGTTGGAAATAATGGTAGCGGAAGCGGTCAGTTGGCCCTTAGCGGTAGGGGTAAAGACGAAACCCAGGTTGCACGTAGAACCCGCAATGATAGTAGTACCGCAAGTTGTTGTTCCGGGATCAACGGTAAAGTGCGGGTCGGAGGTGGTGATTGAACCATTGAGTGTGAAAGGGGCCGAGCCAAAGTTGCTCAGGTTTTGCTGAAGGACAAACGAGGTTTGGCCGACCACCACGCTGCCGAAGGCTAGGGTGGGGTTGGGATATGTAATCTCCCGAACGGAGTTGTTGCCGTTATCCACCTCGAAGAGATCGCTATTGCCTTCAACGGCGATACTGACAGGATTGCTGATCTGGGCGAGGTTCGCAAAGCCACCATCGCCTGTATTTCCTGCGATGCCAGTGCCGAGAGTGGTTGAGATGTTACTGCCGGTGCTGGTGGTAGAGACGAAGACCGTATAGACGAGATTGGCAGTGGCGTCGGCGATGTACAGGTCACCGGCTGCGTCGAAGGCGAGGGAAGAGGGAGCGAGGATAGCGGTACCGGTGGCTTGTCCGGGAACAGTGGTCGTTGCGGTCCCGTTGCCAGCGATCTGATGAATGATGCCAAATTTATCGACTGCATAGACGAGGTGGCCGCCAGTGTCAGCGATGTACAGGATGCCACTGGTGTCGAGGGTTAACCCGCCGGGGGAGATGAAGCTGGCCGTGGTCGCAAGAACGCTGTCGGCGGAGGCATTGCTGCCGCTTCCGGCGATGGTACGACTGCCACCGCCCGCAAAGACCTCGATCACGTTATGGGCCGAGCCAGCCTGGGCGATGAAGAGGTTGTCGAAGCCGTCGACGTAGATAGATGTGGGGGCAATAAGTCCGGTGACGTAACTGGTGTTCAGGCTGCCGTCGACCCCGAAGCGGGCGACAGTGCCGTGGACGGCGTCGGTGATGAAGTAGTTGCCTGTGGAGTCGATTGCGATGGCCGAGGAGGTGAGGAGACCGGAGCCTCCTGGAATGATGGGGGAAGGTGGTCCACCGCCAACTAGAAGTTTAAGTAGGTTGCCGGTGCCGGGAGTTGCGCCTGACTCGAGGATGTACGCGTTGCCGGCGGGGTCAACTGTAACGGCAGAGGGCGCGGCGAGAGAGCTGACAACGGTTTTGACGATACCAGGGGTGAAGACACCGAGCGAGCCGGTTGCCGTACCTTCGAGGCCCTGCGAGGTGCTGTTTCCGGAGATCGAGTCAGCGAGCTTGATGGGTGCGCTCCGCAGGCCGAGAAGAGTAGGTGTGAAGCGCACAAAGACCTGGCAGGTGACAGGCGGGGTGCCCGGCGCCGCGGGCGTAAGGACTCCTGTGCAGGTATTTGTAGTGATGTTGAAGTCTGGCCCTGACGTAACAGTAAGATTCACCTTTTGGTTGACGGTGAAGGTCACCGGGAGACCGGCGCTAAGACTGCCGACTGGCGTAGCCGGAAAGATGATATTGCCACTGAGTTTGCGCAGGATGCTGTTGGCGGAGTCGGCGAGAGAGAAGTTGCCAAGACTGTCGACAGCCATTCCTCGGGGACCGTTAAGAGGGAAGTTGAGGGCGGAGGTTCCGTCCTGAACAGGGCTGTAGGAGCCGGAGGCGCCATTAGGCAGACCAGCGACAATGGTCGCGCTATTGGAGCCCAGGACGTAACTGACGACGACGTCGGGACTGGTCTCGGTGATGTAGAGGGATTGGGTGGGCGAGAAGGCTAGACCGTATGGTTTATTTATTGCCGTGGCGATTGAGCCTGAGTTGTCATTGGAGCACTGGCCAACGGCTGTTTGGAACGTTGCGAGACCGACGACCTGGCGAACGCAGTTGTTGCCTGTGTCTGCGATGAAGAGATCTCCTGCGCCACTAATTGCGAGACCAGAGGGAGCATTCAGCGCGACGCTGCCGGTAATGCCTGTGCAGGTTGTAGGAACGAGTGCAGAGGGTGCGCCAGCGACGACGCAGAGGCCGGAGGAGGGAGCCTGAAGCAAGACCTGATAGTTGCTGAGAGTGGCAGGAACTTCAGTATCCTGGATAGCGATGTAGAGGTTATTGCTGGCGTCTAGAACGATACCGTTGGGGTTAGGAGTGGCGGAGACAGTGGAGCCGCAAGTGCCAGAGATGGTAGTAAGCGAGGCGACGCCTGAAGCTCCGGCAGCGAGTTTCCGGACGCAGTTGTGACTGCTATCTGCGATGTAGAGATTATTGGCGCTGTCTATGGCCAGGCCCGTGGGCTGATAGAGGCCTTGGACGGGTGTCGGGGTGCTGTTCGAGGCGGTGGAGCAGGTGTCGCCTTTACCTGATACGGCGAGTCCGACGAGGGTGCTCATGGAACCTGTGGTGTCGATCTTTCGAACGCAGTTATTCAGAGTATCCGAGAGGTATTGATTGCCGTTTGAATCGAAGACGATATACGACGGAGTGTTGAGACTGACTGTCGTCGCTGGTCCGAAGTCTCCGTTGAAACCTGGTGTGATGGTTCCGGCATATCGGGTTCCACTCTGCACCAAGGTCAGGGCCTGGGGGCGCGCTAGAGACGGAGTGATGGCGTATGCGACAAGAACAACCAGTGCAGAGAGAGTCTGTACACCAGAAAAACGTCTGAGATGCATGGGGTGAAGC
The DNA here is from genome assembly GCF_013410875.1 of Tunturiibacter empetritectus. Classification (GTDB taxonomy): domain Bacteria; phylum Acidobacteriota; class Terriglobia; order Terriglobales; family Acidobacteriaceae; genus Edaphobacter; species Edaphobacter empetritectus. Next base: position 981,980 of record NZ_JACCCU010000001.1, read on the forward strand.
TCCTAGGTTCGTGCTGCAAAATGAATCAAAACAGCGCAAGTAGCAGGTAATGCGCTTCTTCGGAGCTACAGCCCCCTCCGATGAAGATCGAAAATCCGGTCTCCTGCGCCAAAAGTATTGCATATAGAGGGTTTGGGGGAACTACCTATAAAGTGGCAGTTGCAGACGCCTCAGGATGGTTGAGTTTTTGGCGATATTGGAGCAGAGCTGTGGCAGGGTGCGAGTAGGGCTACGGTTTTTCGCGAGAGACTCCGATCTCTCCGCGTAGATCCCTTTGCAATAGCGGAACTATATCTCATGGTTTAATCGCTCATCGGGAGTGATCCTTGTTCCTCTTGTCTTGATAGACAGATGAGACTGTCCGCGTGGAGAATGGGAGTCAGAGCGATGGAAATAGGACTTCTGGCATGAGAGAAGGTCGGCAGATCGTTCGGTTGTGGCGTCAGGGTGGAGCAACGGCTCTGGTGACGCTGGTGCGGACCGAGGGATCGAGTTATCGACGACCTGGAGCTCGCCTGCTGCTGGGCAGAGCAGGAGAATACGCCGGCACAATAAGCGGAGGGTGCCTGGAGGCCGAGGTAGTGCGCAAGGCAGCGTGGCTGATTCGCGAGGGTGCCGTCATGGAGCGGTACTCGACGATGTTTGACGATACGGCCGAGATGCCGTTTGGGTTGGGGTGTGGCGGCGTTGTTGATCTGCTGATCGAACCGGTCGAGACTCCTGAATGCCGAGCTGTCCTTGCGGCATTGGACGGCGCGCTTGGTGGGGACGAGGTAACGGTGCTGACCTGGCTGCCACGGACAGGGAGGCGATTGGAACGTGCGGTGCTGGCTGCGAATGGGGACTTTACGTTTGCCAGCGAAGGACTGACCGAGCTTGAACTGGTTAAGGCAAGAGCTAATGTTCTACTGAAGGCTGACATTGACAGTTCGGACTCGGGAGTTTTTGTGGAGCGAATCGTGGCTCCACAGAGGTTGTTTGTTCTGGGGGCGGGCGACGATGCAAAGCCGGTCGTGAGCATGGCAGCGCTTCTCGGATGGAGCGTCTTGGTGATGGAGGGACGAGCGCAGATGGCTCGCGCGGACCGGTTCCCCGAGGCGGAGCGGGTGGTTGTAGCTTCTGCTGGGTCGAGTGAGATTCGGTCGATTCGTCATGACGATGCAGTGGTATTGATGACTCATAGTTACGAGCAGGATAGGGAATTGCTGGCGGCGGTGTTGCCGTTGCGCCCAAGGTACCTGGGTCTGCTGGGGGCGCGGCACCGGAGTTCGTTGCTCGTGAGCGAGGCTGCAGCGGTGTTGGGGTGGACGGTTGGTGCGTGCTGCGACCGAATCTACGCTCCGGTGGGATTGGATCTTGGTGGGGATGGACCCGAGGCTATTGCTCTCGCGGTTATTGCCGAAGTGCAAGCGTGCTGCATGGGGAAACTGGGGGCTTCGCGCAGGTTGTCGCCGCAGGATGTTGAGAGGAACCTGAGGGAGGGCGGCGCGGCGCGATACCTGCAAAAACAATGTGCGCTGGATGTTGCGTGAGGCGAATTGGTGCGGTAATTCTCGCGGCTGGGGCTTCGAGGCGGTTGGGAGAGCCGAAGCAACTGGTAATGGTGGGCGCGGAAATTCTCTTGGAACGTTCGGTGAGAGTCGCTCACGAAGCTGGATTCTCGCCCGTAATCGTAGTGTTGGGGGCTTCGGCGGAATCGATTGAGGCGGTGTGTGCGTTGCGGGACGCTGAGGTATTGATAAATGACAACTGGAGCGAGGGGATGGGCGCTTCCGTGCGAGTCGGTGTGGGGGCTTTGCGAGACGTGGATGGCTGTGTGTTGACTACTTGCGATATGCCGGCGGTAACCGCTGCGCATCTGCGGAGTTTGGTAGTTTCGGGAGAGGTCACAGGATCGATGTATGCCGGGCGGCGAGGCGTGCCAGCGTATTTCCCCGCGACATCCTTTGAAGACCTTATGAAGTTGCAGGGCGATGCCGGCGCAAAGGATCTGTTGCGATCGGCGCGTTGTGTGGCGTTGGCTGACGGTGAGTTGGATGTGGATACAATTGAAGATCTGAAACGTGCGCGTGCGTTGTTTGGCTAGAGGTTCTCTTCGGACAGTGTTAGAGGGTGTGCAGGAACTCTTCGAGGAGGTTGGCGGCAACTGCAGCGCGGTATTTCGCAGTGCTGCGGATGTCATCGATGGGAAGGGTCTCGCTCAGTAAAGCGCTGCGGGCGGCGGCGATTGTGGCAGGTGTTACGGGCTGATTGAGGAGAGACCGTTCGGTAGCGATGAGGCGGGCAGGAGTCTCGCGCAGGCTTGCGGCTCCGATGCGGATGCCTTCGATCACGCCATGGCTCGTGCGGGCGATTGCAGCGATGGCGACCTTGGAGATGGCCTGAGCGTTTCGAGTTCCTACTTTGCGGATGTAGGTCTTGTAACCGATCAAGTTACGTGAAAGGGTAATGCTGTAGAGGAGCTCATCTGGGGCGAGAGCAGTTTTTTTGTAGCTAAGGTGGAAGTTGCGATAGGGAATTGTGCGGCTGCCGCGAGTGGAGACGACGGTAACAGCGGCATCGTAGGCCAGAAGCGCAGGTGGAGAGTCGGCGGCAGGGCTGGCGTTGACGATGTTACCGCCGAGTGTGCCGCGGTTCTGGTTCGCAATCGAGCCGGTCCAGCTGGCGGCCTGCGACAGGAGGGAGAGTTCGCTAGTGATCACAGGATGACTGCGAAGATCTGTGAAGGTAGCGGCAGCGCCGATGTGGACGGCGTCGGGAGCGACTTCAATGAAGCGAAGCTCTTCGAGATTCCAGAGAGAGATAAGTTTTTTGGGCTGAAGACGTCCGGCGCCTAACGCTACCATCAACTCGGTACCACCGGCGATGGGCGTGTATCGATCGGGCGAGTCTGCGAGGATCTGAAGGATAGCGTCGAGCGATTTTGGGGCGACGAGCTCGTATTGGGTGATGTTGGAGCGCATTATTCGGCGACCCCGGTCAGAGCCGCGGCCTGCACAGCATTGAAGATACGAATGTAGCCAGTGCAGCGGCAGAGATTGCCGGAGAGGCCTTCTTGAATTTGTAACAGAGAGGGGTTCTTATATTTTTTGAGCAGGTGATGCGTGGCGAGGATCATGCCAGGAGTGCAGATGCCGCATTGTGCTCCCCCGTTTTCGAGAAAGCACTGCTGGATGGGGTGAAGCTGTTCGGTGATGGCGACGCCTTCGATAGTGGTAATTTGTGCCTCATTCGCTTGCAGAATAGGGATGAGGCAGGAGTTGACCAGATCGCCATTCATCAAAATCGAACAGGAGCCGCACTCTCCTTCGCCGCAGCCTTCTTTTGCTCCGGTGAGGTGAAGGTCTTCGCGGAGAACATCGAGGAGGCGTTTCATGGGCGGCGCTTTTAAAACTTTTGATTCGCCGTTGACAGTGAAGTGGATTTGGGTCACCAGGTCGCTCATGCGGTGGCCTCGCTGAAGATGGGGCCGGCGGTGGCTGGATCGAAGGATTCACTGCCTGCTTCGGGAGTGCGGGTTATCCGCTCGAAGATGTCTTCCGGGAGGAGCGGGATTTCGGTAAAGGCGAGGCCGGTGGCGTGCTCGATAGCGTTGAGGATGGCGGGTGCGGGCCCGTCCATGGGGAGCTCGCCGATGCCTTTGGCACCGAAGGCTCCGTGGGGACTTGGGATCTCTTCGAAGGAGACGTGGATGGGCGGGATATCGGCGCTGGTGGGCATGATGTAGTTCGTCATCTGGTTGTTGGCGAGATGGCCGTTGTTCCAGATGCATTTTTCGTAGAGCGCATAGCCGATGCCCTGGGCGACTCCGCCTTCGATCTGCCCCGCAGCGAGAATTGGGTGAAGGACCTTTCCTACTTCCTGGAGGGTGTAGAAGCTGGTCACGCTTGCCGAGTAGGTGGTGGTGTCGACGGCAACTTCGGCGACGTAGACGGCCCAGGCGTAGGCGGGATAGGCCTCACCTCGATAGTTCTCATCGTCCCAGAAGATGTCGCCGGGGGACTGGTAGCGGGCCTCGGTTTTGAGGGAGCCGTGTTCTGCGAGGTAGTAGAGCGCCGCGTGGCGGAAGTCTTCAGGGGAGTAGCTGTGAGGTATATCGGAGGTAGCAGCAGATCCCTCCACTGCGCTGCGGGATGACAAAAGAGGAGCGAGGGTGGCGAGGAGGGATTGCGCGGCGCGCTCGATGAGTTTGCCGACGACCATGGCTGTGCGGCTAGCTACGGTGGGGCCGGAGTTGGGGACGTGCCCGGTGTCGGGTTGGGCGATGAGGATCTGGTCGTAGGGGAGGTGGAGGGTCTGTGCGGCGATCTGGCAGAGGATGGTGTTGGTGCCCTGGCCAAATTCGGTGGAGGAGACCAGGAGGCGAGGTTGACCTTCGGGTGTGAGCTCAATCTCGACGAGGGAGTTGAGGCGGCGCTCGCCGGAGCCAGTGAAGCCCGCACCGTGGAAGAAGGTGGCGAAGCCCACTCCGCGCTTGATAGTGCTGGTCGGGTTCTCGCGGTCAAACTGCCCGCGTTTGGCGTGGTAGCTGGACTCTTCGAGTGCTCGGGTGAGCAGGTGCTGCATATCGACGGGGTCTTTGAGGAGCTGGCCGGTTGCGGTGTGGCCGCCTGTGCCTAGGAAGTTGCGGCGGCGGAGCTCTTCCGGTGTGAGTCCGACCACCTTTGCAATCTTGTCCATGTGGCGTTCGAGGGCGAAGATGCTTTGCGGCGCGCCGAAGCCGCGGAAGGCTCCGTGGGGCGGAATATTTGTTGCCATTGCTTTGGCGCGGACGGTGAGGTGGGGCCAGTGGTAGGGGCCGGGGGCGTGGATGGTGCCGCGGGAGAGGACTACGGGGGAGAGGGTGGCGTAGGCTCCGCCGTCGAGGGCGAAGTCTATCTCGCCGGCGAGGAGCTTGCCGTCTTTGCTGACGGCGGTGCGGTGGCGGGTGCGGCTGGGGTGGCGCTTGGTGGTGGCGGCCATGTCTTCGGCGCGGTCGTAGCAGAGCTTGACGGGGTGGCCTGACTTCATGGCGAGGAGAGCGGCATGGCTGCCGATGACGGAGGGGAAGTCCTCCTTGCCGCCGAAGGCACCGCCGGTCTCGGTCTGGATGACTCGGCACTTCTCGGCGGGGAGGTTGAAGACCAGCTCCAGGGCGTGGACGAGGTAGTACGGGCACTGCATCGAGCCTCTTACGGTCACTCCCTTTTCCGGGTCGTACTCGGCGATGACTCCATTGTTTTCGATGTAGAGCTGCTCCTGGGCTCCAGCGCGGTACTCGCCTTCGACGATGTAGTCGGCGGTCTGCCAGATCTCGTCGGGGATCGGCTTCAGGTCCTTCTGCATGAGGTAGGTCTTGAAGGTGTTGGCGTGTTCGCCTTCTCCCCAGATGACTTGCTCTTTTTTTTCGGAGTCTTCGATGGAGTAGATGGCCGGGAGTTCTTCGTAGGTGATGTGGACCGCGGCTACGGCGGCGGGGAGTGCGGAGCGGTTGGGGTGGGCGAGGAGGAAGATGGGCTCTTCGGCGTGGTTGACGTGGGAGATGGCGAGGCAGGGGTGGTCTTTGGTGAGGTGGACGATGCAGTTTTCGCCGGGGATGTCGGCGGCGGAGACGATGGTGTATTCGTTCCAGGGGATGGCGGGGTCGAAGGCGATGGAGGTGATGCGGCCGCGGGGGATGGTGCTGCGGACGGTGGCTCCGAACCACATGCCGGGGAGGCTTATGTCGTCGACGTAGAGTGCACGGCCCAAGACCTTGGCTGTTCCTTCCTTACGGATGGGGGAGCTGCCAACGATCTGGAGCTGGCTGGTCATGGAAAGGTGTTGCATAAGGATAGACGAAGTTTTATGGATTGCGAGGAATCGTTAGGGACCCTGCACCCCCTCCCCCCTGAGGGGTATTTTGGGAGTAAATCCTTTGGTTGGAATGGCTTGCAGGGAGTTGATGGCTGCAAAGCATTCCAACCAAAGGGCTTGTGCGCAAAATACTTGTTTTCAGCAGGTTGCGTGCGACGTTGCTCGACCCTTTGGGGGGAGCGCCGGGATGCCGTTGCCGTCTCCCGTTTTTTCGCTCTATATCCATCATAGAAGATGGAGAGGAACTGATACGCCACGTGATTTTGCTGGATTGGCGCGGGGTTTCGCGTTTTTGGGGCTTGACAGAGCTTTCGGGTGCCTAGGCCGGGGTTGACGGTGCGGCGTTGTGGGCCGAGACTGGCTGGGAATTGAGTGACTGTAGTGGGCCAGACTGCGGTCGTCAGATATCTCACACAGGATGGGAGAGATGCGATGTATGACATGGCGAAGTTGAAGAAGTTGAGCGCGCTCGGAGAGGGGGCTTCGGAGGCCACGAAGGCTTTCTGGGCGTTCGATAAGGCGGCGATGGCTGAGGGGGCTATTCCCAAGAAGTACAAGGAGCTAATTGCGGTGGCCGTGGCATTGACGACGCAGTGTCCGTACTGCCTGGAGCTGCATCGGGCGGGAGCGGTGACTGCGGGGGCGACTCAGGAGGAGCTGGCTGAGACGGCTTTGGTGGCTGCTGCGCTTCGCGCCGGGGCGGCGATTACGCATGCTGCTCATGTGATGGGTGAGGGGAAGAGTTAGGTGCTCTTTGTGTGAGACGCGCGTCCTCGTGTGATAGTTCCAGAGGGTAAGCGGGTTTCTCCATTGCGTGGGCCACGATGAGACCGTGGCCCCTTGTCTCCGTTGCGCTGTTCACGATGAGGTTGTGAACGACTTCGGTCGAGGTGGTTGTGTTTGTGGGGGAAGAGCGGCAACTGTTGGAGCGTCTGGGTTGGAAGGTCCGAACGGTATGGGTGAGTGGAAGGTGTCGGGATCCTTCACTCCGCTCAGGATGACGGCAACGGCAAAGGCAACGACAACGACAAATGCAACGACAAATGCAACGACAAATGCAACGGCAAATGCAAATGCAACGGCAACGGCAAATGCAATGGCCAAAGACAAATGCGACGGCCAAAGACAAATGCAACGGCAAATGCAACGGCAACGACAAATACGGGGATTCTTCGCTGCGCTCAGAATGACGGCGCTTTTCGGTGAGTGGGTTAGTGGTTAGTGGTTAGTGGTTAGTGGTAGGTGACGGTTGCTTGGGCTTGGTGGGTGAAGTTGTCGTAGAAGAGTTTGTAGCCGGCTTCATTGCCTCCTTCGACCTGGAAGAGGATTTCGGAGCGGCCCTCGTTGGCGAAGTCGGCGGTGCCGGCGAGGTGCATGAGCCGGCCCAGATGATGAACTTCGCCCATGGGGGAGATGGCAAACCAGTGATTGACCCAGGCGTCGTCGGGTGGGCCGTCGCAGCGGTAGCCATTGAGGGTGAGCTCGAGGATGCGCCAGTTTTTGTTCGAGACGTAGGAGGAGCCGGAGGCGATCTGATCGTCGGTGATGGTGGAGTCGTGGTAGTTCGATGGTGAGTTGCTGGTGGTTTGTGTGCAGTTCTTTGGGTGAGGGTAGAGTTTGTGGAAGGCCTGACGGACATGGGTGACGTCGAGTGGGAACGGAGAGGCGGGTTGCCAGTTGTCGGGGTCTTTGAGGGTGGGGAGGGTGGTGGCGAGGACGGTATGGGGCGGGTCGGGGCGGTCGGGGGTGGGGCGGGGTTCGAGGTTGAGGACGGCGGCTGGGTTGGTGATGGCCTGAACGCCGATCTCGGAGTAGAAGTGGTAGGCGGCGGGGGTGGTTGCGGCTACCTTTGCAACGGGCTTGCCCTGTTTGACCAGGGTCCAGGTGGTGACGGATGGAAAGACGTGGACGATGGTTTTGAGACAGCTTTCGTCGTGCATCTCGTTTTGGCAGGTGGCGTTGTAGGAGCGCCAGAGGCGGCCGGATTGGTGGAAGAGGACGCGGACGCCGGGTGCGCCAAGGTTGTCGCCTCGGCCGGAGGAGGTGTATTCGAAGATGCCGATGAGGGATGTGCGCTGCGCTTCGGCGAGGGGTGCCAGAAAAAGCGTCAGGAGAGCCAGGGCTGTGGTCTTCATGGTGGGGTTAGTTTACTCACGCGCGAATGACTGGATGGACTACAGCAGTAGAGGAGCGGATTTCATGCGACGGGATTGTGCGGCTGCGGTCGAGATGACGATTTTGGGTGGGCATGGCCAAGCAGGCAGCACGTGCAAAGAGCGGCGAAATTTGCACAATGTCGAAAGACTACACGAGTCACAAGAAATTCATCTGGCGGTGATGCGGTGCTGCATCCATCGGAGGAGTATTGCTTCGGATGTAGTCGTGTCCCCAACTCTTTCCCTCAATCGATTCAGGAGGTTTCACCATGTCACTTGCGCTGTTTCCAATGACTTCGCGCAACGCTCTCGTTGCGTCCGCCGTCATGCTGTTTAGCGTTGCCCCGTTGTTTGGCCAGGCGAGCGCGCCGACGCCCGTGCAGGGCTATACGCTTAGCGTCTTCGCCACGGGTGTGGTGGGGAAGTACACTGCGCCGGACTCGCTTGCGGTCTATCAGGACCATGTGTACATCGGCTATGGCGACGGCAATGATCCGGCGGGCGCTGACGGCAAGACAAACATGATTGTGGAGTACAACCGGGCTGGCCAGAAGGTTTACAGCTTTACCGTCAAGGGTCATAACGACGGGTTGAAGTTAAACCCTTATACCCACAAGCTGTGGGTGATGCAGAACGAGGATGCGAATCCCAGTCTGGTGGTGTTCGATCCTGAGACGCGGGAGAAGGTGGTGTACAAGTTTGCGGCTCCGCCGCAGGCTGGCGGAGGGTACGACGATATTACGTTCCGGAACGGCAAGACTTATTTGAGCGCTTCGAACCCTGCGCATAACCCCAATGCATCTCCTGCCATTGTGGAGGCGAGGCTGGATCGCGGGTACGTTGTGGTGAAGCCGATACTGGAGGGCAATGCGACGGCGACGAACATCCTGACGGGGCAGCAGGTGACTTTGAATCTGCAGGATCCGGACTCGATGACGACCTCGCCGAGCGGAGAGCTGGTGCTGGACAGCCAAGGCGACTCGGAGCTGGTGATGGTGCGCAAGCCGGGCGGGAAGCAGCAGAGCGTGCTGCAGATTCCACTGAGCTCGCCCTATGGCCAGCCGCAGGTGGACGACACGCTGTTCACGCCGGACGTCGATGGGTTCCTGCTGGTAAGCGATACGGCTGCAAACATTACCTACAAGATTGGCAAGAAGGTGTTTGTACCGGGTGTGGCCTATTCGGCGGGCGTTGCGGGGAGCAGCGCGGCTCCTGGATTCGTTGGCCGCTTGGATGTGGAGTTCGGTCAGTTGACGCCGATCGTCAGCGGAATGCTGAGCCCGCATGGACTCGCGTTCGTGAAGACGGGAGATGCCGACGATACGCTGGTGGAAGAGCTGAAGGATGCTTGCCAGACGCTGTTTCCGAATGAGTAGTTGGAGGTGGGTGGTTGCAGGAGGAGAGGCCGCCTGGGGCTGCGATAAGGTCCTGGCGGTCTCGTCTCAGTGAAGAAGAATATAGGTCAGGAAAGAATATCGTCCGGATCCTGTTGAAGACAGCCATGCGGCAGTTGGCTTATGCTGGCGGGACTGGAGTACGTTCAGAAAAAGGAGAAGTATTTATGACGACGCAGACACAGACGATGACGACGAAGGAAGTGGCGGATAAGCTGGTTGGTCTTTGCCGAGAGGGCAAGTTCAAGGAGGCAACGGAGAGCTTGTACTCGGATGAGATTGTGAGCATGGAGGCGGGCGCGCCGCCGGGAGGGTCGCGCGAGGCCAAGGGGTTGAAGGCGGTGAAGGAGAAGGGCGAGTGGTGGGAGGCGAACCATGAGGTTCATTCGGCCACGGTGGAGGGACCGCTGGTGGCGGGGTCGCACTTTGCGTGCACCTTCAAGCTGGATGTGACGTTCAAACCGCAGAACCGGCGATTTGTGATGGAAGAGGTTGCGGTGTACAAGGTTGTGGACGGCAAGGTGGTCTACGAAGAGTTCTTCTACAACATGTAGCAGTAGTCCGCAACGGGAACTGTAAATAGCAGATCCCCTTCGGGGATGACAACAAGAACGGCAAAGGTGAACTATCTGTGTTTGCCTGCAGAGGCCTTGCGCCGGTTGGCTCCGGCGTGAGGCTTCTGTGCGGGGCGCGTGCGGACGGGCTTTTTCTTGCTGCCCTTATTTTTTACGGCCTTGCTCTTTCCGGTCTTCGATGTGGCCTTCGATGCGCTGGTGGATGGGCTGACGACAGTGATGAGTTTTGTGCCGATGGGGGAGCCTAGGCCGGTGCAGGCGTCCCAGCCGGGGCCAGCGGTAAAGCCTACGGGAGTGCCGGAGTAGTTGGTGCCGGAGGTGATGTCGTTGAAGGCGGCTTTGCCTTTGGCAGCGTAGAGGGCGGGTTGAATGAATCCTGCGGAGGTTCCGTTTTGCGCATTGGCCAGAGCGATGAGGCCAGCCCAGAGGGGAGCGACAGCGCTGGTGCCGCCGATGGGGAGGGTCTGGCCGTCGACGCGGATGGTGTAGCCGGTGGAGGGGTCGGCGTTGCCGGCGACGTCGGGGACGCCGCGGCCGCCAGTTGATGTGGTGGGGGCGGCGACGCCTGCGTTGGCCTGCCAGGTGGGCAGAGGGAAGAAGTTGCTGACGCCGCCGCCGGTTGCGCCTTCGTTGCTGGCGAGCTCGTTCCAGACGACCTCGGAGGTGATGGTGGAGCCGGTGGCGATGAGCTTGGTGCCTCCGCAGGCGAGGACGTGGGGGCTGGAGGCGGGGAAGTCGACGTGGTTCTGGCCGTCGGTGACGGTGTCGGTGGAGCCGTTGTCTCCGGCGGCGACGGTGATGGTGATGCCGAGGGCGGCGGCGGACTGGCAGGCGGCGTCGAGGGCGTTGAGGGATTGGGTGGTCCAGGAGGATTCGGGGCCGCCCCAGCTGATGGAGATGACGCTGGGCTTGTTGGTGGTGTCGTGGACGGCGGTGGAGACGGCGTCGATGAAGCCCTGGTCGGTGTTGGGGGCGAAGTAGACGACGATGTTTGCGCCGGGGGCTACGGCGGCGGCGACTTCGATGTCGAGCATGACTTCGCCGTCGGCGCTGTTGACGTTGGTGGGGGTGTTCTTGCCGCCGTCGACGGAGATTGCGGTGACTTTGGGGGCCTTCTGGTTGAGGGTCTTGAAGTAGGCGGTGAGGTCAGCGGTTTTGTAGCCGCCGCCGAGTTCGATGAGGCCGATGGTTTGGCCGGCGGCAGAGGCGTTGGCGGGGAACTGGTAGAGTGCGGCGACCTGGGGTGGAGTGTAGGAGATGTTGGTGGCGGCGGCGTGGGCTACGGCGGAGTGGGGTTGGGCGAAGCCTCCGCCCTGGGCTAGCTTTGAGGCGAGGTCGCCGGTCTGGCCTGCGATGCGAAAGTGAGGCTGGGCCTGGGGGCGGTTGTCGAGTCCGAGGACAGCTTCGACGGGGCCGACGAGTTGTGAGGGAAGGGTGATGCTGCCCTCGCGGACGCGGTAGGTTGCGCCGTCGTAGGTCGTGTGGACGAGGGTGACGCCGAAGGCCTTTTGCATGGCGGCTGAGGTGCCGGAGAGCTTGATGGTGCGGCACTCGAGGCTGAGGGGGTCGGGCACGACGGTGAGGCCGAACTCTTTGGCGAAGGCGCGGACGAGTTTGACGGCGGCGTGGTCGGCGGCGTGGCTTTGCTTGTATTGGGCGCGGGTGAGGCGCTGCTTGCCGAGGCGGCTGGCGGCTTTGAGGGGGGTCTTGCGGCGGACGATGACTGAGACGGTGATCTTACCGCTGGAGGGTGCGGGCTTTTCGGTGGCAGGCTCAGCCGTAGAGGGTCGGAAGAGCTCTCTTTCGCTGCCGGGTAGGGTGGTTCGGGGGGACGCTGCGAGGGTTTTCTTTTGGGTTGCCATGTTTTGATTCTCCAAATTTGGGGATGAATTTGTGAGATGGGTCGGATTGGATGGCGAGTGGTCATCGAGATTTACGAGGACCTATAGTATGCCCGTGTTGGTTGAGAGGGAAGCTGGGTCGACTATTTGGTTTGGAAGGTTCGGATGGTATGGGTGGGTGGATGGTGTCGGGATCCTTCACTCCGTTCAGGATGACGGCGAAGGGCGCACAACGGCTGCTGCTGCGACAAGGTGGTTAGAAGTGGCGGAGGGGTTCGGTGGTGGTGGTGGATTTGAAGTCGGGATCGTTGGGGATGGGGTCGAGGTTGGAGCGGAGGTCGGCGCTGCGTTCCAGGGAGCGGCTGACGATGTCGCGGGAGCCTAGACCGACGGCGAGGGCGAGGGTGAGGACGATGCCGCCGAAGAGGATTCCAAAGGCGAGTTCGACGACGGCGCCGCCGATCTGGAGATGGTCGAGGACCATGGCTGCGGTGAGGACCAGGACGAGCCACTTGATGCCGAGAGAGAGGAAGCGGGCGTACTGGAGTTTGGCGTTGACGGCTCCGATGAGGACGGAGCGCTCGAGGAAGCGGGCGATGAGGGTGCCGGCGACGAGGAGGAGGACGGCTCCGATGGAGTGGGTGAGGTAGGGCAGGACGTATAGGGAGATCTGGGATTCGCCGGGGAATGCGGCGTCGAAGGCGGAGATGCCGATGAAGCAGCCGATGGCGACGCATCCCCAGAAGACGACGCGGGCGAGCAGGGCGGTCGGGCTGTGGGCGGGGGACCAATCGGAGATGGTGGCGGAGGAGTTGCGGGCGAGGCGCTCATCGAACTTGGCGGCGGTGAGCGAGCGGCGAAGGAGCGCGGCGAGGCCCATGCCGATGGCGGTCATGATGACGAGCGCGAGGAGAAGGGCGATGAGGGCTGGGAGAAAGCTCGCCAGTTTATAGAGGACCTGTTGGGCGGATTGACGGAGTGCCTGTTCGACTTGTTGCCACATGAGAGGGTCTCCTTACGGGTGCTGGTCTTTGTTGATTGCCGCTATTTCTTAGAGCCTTTTGTTGGAATGCTTTCTCTATGGGTTGAAGCGGTCGGGCCAGCGCCAGCGTGATACGAGATAGGGTTTGTCGGCTTCAAAGGCTACGGCTAGATCCTGGATGTGTTTTTCGGGCGGAGTGCCTGTGCTGATGAGCGTGAGATGAGAGGCGACCCAGGCGAGATAGAGCGGGGTGAGCGCGCCGAGGAGGTGACCGCGGTTGATGGTGCGGAGGCGGTAGGCGAGGATGAAGTCATAGACGATGCGGGCCCAGAGATTGTCGGGCATGCGGAAGCTCTCGGGTTGAAGCATGGAGAGCTTCTTGAGGCCGAGGAGCGAGTTGGGCGGCAGGACGAGGGACCAGATCTCGTGGAGGTTGGTGTAGGCGAGACGGAAGGCGTCAAGCATGGACGCGGTGTCTGGCGGCTCGGCGACGTGATTGGTTTGCGGAAGGGGCTGGACGGGCTGGGTGCCGCGGGCGCGCTGCCAGAAAGAGGCTTTAGCGTCGACGTCGGAGAAGAGGGAGCCGGCGATGAGGGCGAGGAGGCTATTGAGGTCGCGATTCGCGGGTTGAGGAAAGGTACGAGGGGTGGCCTCTACTTCGGCGATGGTGAAGTTGGCGGTTGCTGCTTCGGCTAGCGGCCAGAGGAAAGAGTCGTCCTGGGAGGTGGCGGTGAAGCGTTGCGCAGTGGAGGCGAGACGGTTGGCCATGCGGAGGGAGAGGCCAAGGTCGATCGCCAGGGGGAAGCGTGGACGCGTGCCGAAGAGGGCGCGGGTGACGGGATAGAGGATAGCGGAGTTGACGAGGCCTTCACGGGGGCCGAGCTCGTAGTGGGCGACGGAGAGATCGCAGGTGAGGGCGGATTTGGCGAGGGCGCGGATGGTCTCGGGTTGGAGGGACTGGCACTCGGCGCCGAGGAGGAGGCAGGTGGTGGCGCGGTTTTCCTGCGCAAGTTTGTAGGTGTTGAGATAGTCGGCCGCGGTGAGAACCCAGGGGGTGGCGGAGACGGCGGTGGGGGTGTAGGGGATGATGCGCAGGGGGCTGCCGGAGGAGAGCTGGGGCGCGGTGTCGGGGGTGGCGACTAGGACGGTGTCGTTGGGGAAGGCGAGGGCGAGGTTCGAGAGGGTGGTTTCGAAGGCGTCCTGCGAGAGGGGAACGAGGCTGACGAGCGTGCTGCTCGTGGTGGTGGTCGCAGACGTCGCGCTGGCGTTGGAGGAGAGGTCGATATTTGTCTGCGCGGAGGCCATCGTGCGATGTGGACTTTCTCGGTTCGGTTGGCGGTGGCTCAGGTTGCGGATAGGTGGAGGTTACTTATTGTCTAAAGAGGCGCTGCTGCCGTGAGTGTACTGCCCATTGTAAGGCTGCGCGAGGGGAGGAGCCTGCGGGGTGGAAAGTTTTTGCGATGGAGGTTGCATGAAGGCGGTTTTCATAGACTTCCTTCCATGTCCGGTCTCAATTCCTCGTTTTGCGCATCTGAGGTCTTTATAGGTTTCAGGTAGAACGCTCATTCTTTAAAGAGATGCGTTGTGTGGTGGATGTGGTTGCTGGCAGGTTGCAGACGGCAGCTGGGAGGATTTTGTGGCAGAACGGAAGAAGGTGGCAGGACGGAAGAAGAGAGACGATGTGGCGTTGCATGGGACGGTTGGCGAGACAGCGCCGCGTGGCTCGCACGATGGCCTGCTGCATGGAGCACTCCATGGATCGTTACATGGAGCTTTACACGGAGCAAGGATTGAAGACTACAGCATGATCGGGGACTGTGAGACGGCGGCGCTGGTCTCTCGGGAGGGGTCGATTGACTGGCTGTGCTGGCCGTCGTTTCCGGCTCCGGCGTGCTTTGCTGCGCTATTGGGGACGCGGGATCACGGCTTCTGGCAGATTGCTCCGAAGGGGAAGGTGAAGGCGATCCGGCGGGAGTATGAGGGACACACGCTGATCGTGCGGACGACGTTCGAGACGCCAGAGGGAGAGGTGTGCCTGATCGACTTTATGCCGCCGCGAGAGAAGCACTCGCATGTGGTGAGGATCGTGCAGGGAGTTCGCGGCAGGGTGAAGATGCAGATGGATCTTGCGATTCGTTTTGACTATGGAAGGACGGTGCCGTGGGTGACGAGCACGAAGGACGGACTGCGGGCGATCGCAGGGATGGACATGGTTTCGCTCAGGACGAAGGCGCGGCTGCGCGGGGAGGGGATGACGACGCGGAGTGAGTTCACGGTGCGGAAGGGGGAGACGATGAGTTTTACGCTGACCAACTCTTCATCTCTTGAGAAGTTGCCGCGTGAGCTGTCGGTCGATAAGGCCCTGGCGGAGACGCAGCGGTTCTGGACGAAGTGGAGCCGGAGGAGTGCGTATAAGGGGCCGTATGCCGAGGCTGTCGAGCGCTCTCTGATTACGTTGAAGGCGATGACGTATCGGCCGTCGGGCGGGATTGTGGCGGCGGTGACGACGTCGCTGCCGGAGAGGATCGGTGGATCGCGCAACTGGGACTATCGCTTCTGCTGGCTGCGCGACACTTCGTTTACGCTGCTGATTTTAATGCAGGCGGGCTTTACGGAAGAGGCCGTGGAGTGGCGGAGGTGGTTGCTGCGAGCTATCGCCGGGGCGCCGGACCAGGTGCAGACGATCTATGGGATCTGCGGCGAGAGGCAGCTGGTGGAGTGGGTGGCGGACTGGCTGCCGGGCTACGAGAATTCGCGGCCGGTGCGAATTGGGAACGCGGCGGTGGATCAGTTTCAGCTGGATGTGTTCGGCGAGGTGTCGGCGGCGCTGTCGAGAATTCCGCAGGCCGACGAGGAGATACGCGTCTCCGCTACTTCGGTGCAGGCGGGGCTGATCGATCATCTGTGCACGGTGTGGCCGAATCCTGATGAAGGGATATGGGAGACACGCGGCGGCGCGGAGCACTTTACGCACTCGAAGGTGATGGCGTGGGTGGCGCTGGATCGGGCGATCAAGCATCATGAGCAGTTTGATGGGAAGGGCGATGTAGAGCGATGGAAGAAGAACCGCGAGATGCTGCATCGGGAGATTTTGAGGAAGGGGTTCGATAAGAAGCTGAACAGCTTTGTACAGTCGTATGGATCGAAGCAGCTGGATGCGTCGTGCCTGCGGATTGGGCTGGTGGGATTTCTGCCGATGGATGATCCGCGGATTATCGGCACGGTGGAGGCGATCGAGCGGCGGCTGATGAAGAATGGTTTTGTGGAACGATATGACACGAAGAAGACTGACGATGGATTGGCCGGAGGCGAGGGCGCGTTTCTGGCTTGCAGCTTCTGGATGGTGACGAATCTGTGGCTGATTGGAAGGAAGGAAGATGCGAAGGCGATGTTTGAACGGCTGCTTGCGCTGCGTAACGATGCCGGGTTGCTGTCGGAGGAGTACGATCCTATTGGAAGACGAATGGTGGGGAACTTTCCCCAGGCTCTCTCGCATATTGCGTTGATCCATTCTGCATTTGCGATGTCGGGTTTGTGGTCGCCCGATCAGAATGCTGCGGCAAAACCGAAGCAGCGTCGCGGGGCTAAGTAGATTTGCATCACCGAGGGCGACGACGGTTCGTCGAAGTTGAGAGGACCGCTCGAAAGTTTCCGGGATTGTGTTGTCGACTGTTGGAATGCAACCAACGAGTGCATATGAGGCTCTAACAAACGACCTGGATCTTTTTTGTGCGGGATACCCGTGTGAGTTTTACTGCCTTGTTTCCTGAACGCTAACTTTCGATTGGTTGATGATGCTACGAACTCCAGGTTCTACTTACAGACTGCAACTGCATAAAGACTTTACGTTCGACGATGCGGCGAGGATCGCCGACTATCTGCATGAACTCGGGATCTCACATGTCTACAGCTCTCCTTATCTGCAGGCTGCGCCGGAGAGTATGCATGGATACGACGTGGTCGATCATCAGAAGGTGAACCAAGAGCTGGGGGGCGCGGCGGCGCATGAGCGGTTCTGCAAGAAGCTGGGCGAGGCGGGGCTGGGGCAGGTGCTGGACATCGTGCCGAATCATATGTCGCTGGGCAAGGAAAATCGTTTCTGGTGGGATGTGCTGGAGAATGGGACGTCGAGCCGGTATGCTTCGTTCTTCGATATCGACTGGCAGCCGCAGGAGGAGCGGCTGCGAGACAAGGTGCTGGTGCCGATTCTTGGGGATCAGTATGGGCGGGTGCTGCAGACGGGTGGAATCAAGGTGGTGCGGCGAGCGGTGAAGTTTCAGGTGGAGTGTTCGGGGCAGTCGCTGCCGGTTTCTCCGCAGTCGCTGCCGGTGATTCTGACGCGGGCGGCGGAGTATGCGAAGTCGGATACGTTGAGTTTTCTTGCGGCTTCGTTTGGGCGGTTGCCGGCGCCGGAGTATGTGGACCGGCGAACGATTCTGGCTCGGCATCGCGACAAGGTGGTGCTGTTTACGCTGCTGGACCGGCTGTGCGCGGAGGAGCCGGCGATCCTAGAGGGGATGGACCGGTCGGCGGCGGAGTTGAACGAGAACCTTGATGCGCTGGATGATTTTTTGAACCAGCAGAACTATCGGCTGGCGTACTGGAAGACGGCGGATCAGCAGTTGAGCTATCGGCGGTTCTTTGATGTGAATACGCTGATCGGTCTGCGGGTGGAGCGGGAGTATGTGTTTGAAGAGACGCATGCGCTGGTGCTGGACTGGCTGCGGCGAGGGGTGCTCGATGGGGTGCGGGTGGATCATCCGGATGGGCTGCGGGATCCGAAGGAGTACTTCAAGCGGCTGCGCGAGCGGGCTCCCGATGCGTGGGTGATTGGGGAGAAGATTCTTGAGCCGGGTGAGTTTCTGCGCGAGGACTGGCCGGTTGAGGGCACGAGCGGGTACGACTTTCTGAATGTTGCGGGGGCGGTGCTGGTGGCGCCTGAGGGCCTGATGGAGTTGTCCACGCTGTATGCGGATTTTACGGGGCAGCCTACGGACTTTCACGCGATTGCGCATGAGAAGAAGATCAACGTGTCGCAGGAGGCGCTGGGCAGCGATGTGAACCGGCTGACGTCGATCTTTGTGGAGATCTGCGAGGCGAATCGCGATGAACGCGACTATACGAGAGCGGAGGTGAGGCGTGCGATTCGGGAGGTGGCGGCTTGCTTTTCGATCTATCGGACGTATGTGGTGCCGGAGCGTGAGGAGATTACCGAGGAAGATCGCGAATACATTACGCAGGCTGCAGAGTGCGCGAAGGAGACGCGGCAGGATATCGACGGGGGGCTGTTTGATTTTCTTCGGGACGTGTTGACGATGCAGGTGAAGGGGAGACTGGAGAGCGAATTTTTGCTGAGGTTCCAGCAGTTCACCGGGCCGGTGATGGCGAAGGGCGTAGAGGATACGGCGTTTTATTGCTACAACCGGTTGACGGGAATGAACGAGGTGGGGAGCGATCCGGGTCGCAATGGATTGAGCGTGGAGGAGTTTCACTCGTACTGCAGGAAGATGCAGGAGACGCATCCTTGCACGATGACTACACTGTCGACGCACGATACCAAGCGCAGCGATGATGTGAGGGCGCGGATGGCGGTGCTGTCGGAGATACCGGAGAAGTTTGGCGCGGCGATCCAGCGGTGGTCGCGGATGAACAATGCGTTTCGCGCACGCAAACCCGGAGTCGATCCGCTGCCGGACAGGAATACGGAGTACTTCTACTACCAGACTTTGATTGGGGCGTGGCCGCTGCCGATGGATCGTGCGCAGGCCTATATGTTGAAGGCGATGCGTGAGGCCAAACAGCAGACGACCTGGGTGGCGAATAATAAGGAGTTTGAAGAGGCGCTGAAGTTATTTATTGAGTTCACTTATAGCTACGCGCCGTTTCAACGGGAGCTGCAGCAGTTTGTGGAGAGGATTCTGGAGGCGGGGCGGGTGAACTCGCTGGCGCAAACACTGCTGAAGTACACGGCGCCGGGTGTGCCGGATCTTTATCAGGGGACGGAGTTGTGGGACTTGAGTTTGGTCGATCCGGATAACCGGCGGCCGGTAGACTATGCGTTGCGGCAGCGGCTGCTACAGGAGTTGAAGCAGATGAACGGCGGCGATGCAGCGGCGCAAGTGATGGCCAGAGCCGACGATGGACTGCCGAAGATGTGGACGATTCATAAGGCGCTTCACCTGCGGCGCGAGCGGCCGGCGTCGTTTGGCACGGAGGCTGACTATGTTCCGTTGATGGTGGATGGAGCAAAGCATGATCATGTGATTGCGTATCTAAGAGGCGAGGATGTGGTGACGGTGGTGCCGAGGTTGATGATGAAGCTGGGCGGAGCGTGGAGGGATACTGTGGTGACCTTGCCTGAGGGACGATGGAGAAATCGCCTGACGGGAGTGGTGGTGGAGGGCGGCGAGGTTGAGGTAAGGGAGCTGTTGAAGGATTTTCCAGTGGCGCTGCTGGCGCGCGAAGAGGTTGGGGGAGATCGCTGATGCATGAGTTTACGGTTTGGGCGCCTGAGGCGTCGAAGGTGGGCGTGAAGATTGGGGATGCGGCTTATCCAATGAACGGGCCTGACGAGCATGGATGGTGGCGCGCTCCGGTGAGAGAGGCAGGCGTTGGGACCGACTATGGGTTTGTGATCGGAGACGATCCGAAGGAGTGGCCCGATCCGCGGTCGGAGTGGCAGCCGAATGGAGTGCATGGATTGTCGCGGGTATATGACCGGGAGACCTTCCAATGGAGCGACAGAAGCTGGAGTGCGCCTGCGCTCTCGCATGCTGTGATCTATGAGCTGCATGTGGGGACGTTTACGCCGGGGGGGACCTTTGATTCGACGATTGAGAGGCTTGGATATCTGGTGGAGCTTGGCATCACGCATGTGGAGCTGATGCCGGTGGCTGCATTTCCGGGCGGCCAGGGTTGGGGCTATGACGGCGTTGCGTTGTTCGCGGTGACTGAGCAGTATGGCGGCCCGGATGGGTTGAAGCGGCTGGTGGATGCGTGCCACGCGCGTGGATTGGCGGTGTTGCTGGATGTGGTCTACAACCACTTTGGACCGGTGGGGAACTACTCGGGCAAGTATGGGCCTTACATCACGGAGAGACACCACACTCCGTGGGGCGGCGCGATTAACTTCGAGGGCGAGGGAAGCGATGAGGTGCGGCGATTCTTCTGCGACAACGCGCTGATGTGGATGCGGGAGTATCACATCGATGGACTTCGTTTGGACGCGGTGCACGAGTATATCGATCGCTCCGCGGTTCATTTTATGGAGCAGTTGTCGTCCGAGGTGAAGGCGTTGTCGGAGAAGCTGAGACGCAGGCTGGTGTTGATCGCAGAAAGTGATTTGAACGATCCCAGGATTGTTACGCGTGTAGAGAGCGGCGGGTACGGGATGGATGCGCAGTGGAGCGATGACTTTCATCATGCGCTGTTTACGGTGCTTACGGCGGAGGAAGAGGGGAAGGGGTACTACTCAGACTTCGGCACGATGGCGAAGCTGGCGAAGTCTTTGACGAAGAACTTTGTGCAGGATGGGACGTATTCGCAGTATCGGCGGCGATCGCATGGGCGGCCGGCGGATGAGTTGTCGCCGCATCATTTTCTTGGCTACATCCAGAATCACGACCAGGTGGGCAATCGTGCGATCGGCGACAGAGTGGATCAGACGGTGGGGTTCGACCGCGCGAAGGTGGCGGCGGCGCTGGTGTTGACGGCGCCGTTTCTTCCGATGATCTTTCAGGGGGAGGAGTATGCGGCTTCGACGCCGTTTCTCTACTTCGCGGACCATGAGGATCCGGAGATGGCGAAGGCGGTCAAGAATGGGCGGCGGAGTGAGTTCGCTGCGTTTGGATGGAACCCCGAGGAGATTCCCGATCCGGAGAATGTCGAGACCTTTCTGCGTTCGAAGTTGAATTGGGAGGAGGTTCATGAGGGTCGCCATGCGGAGATGCTGGATTGGTATCGCAGGCTGATTGAGTTGCGGCGCGGGTCGGTGGCGTTGAACGATGGAGCGGTGGGGCACGTGAAGGCGGCGTTTGATGAGGAGCGGCGCTGGCTAGTGTTTGAGCGTGGGGCGGTGATGTTGATGTGCAATCTTGGAGCGGAGAAGGTGGAGCTTCCTCATTCGAGGCGGGCGCAGTTGTTGCTGGCTTCGAAGGCTGAGGTTGTGGTGAAGGGTGATTCGGTGGAGTTACCTGGTGATAGCGCGGCGATCCTTTCGAGTGAGGCGATGCGGTAGATTCTGACGATATTTTTGAAGATTGCTTTGTTCCGCAGATGAATTTTGTTTCGTAATGAACTTAGTTGGCTTAGGCAGTGTGAAGGGTTTCATCACGTGGTAATCGGCACAGACGGAGACACGTTACGAGAGAGTGTCTGGCTATGGATTGCGTGACGCACGGAGCTGCAAAGCGTTTAGCATGAAGAGCGGGTTGAAACCGGGGTCTCCGGTTTTGCCCTCTTCAACAACGCTCTTCTCCCGGGAAACTTTTGCGTTGCTAACTCGTCTTCCGTAGTGGATGGCGACCTGGATGAGTCAATTTCAGGCGACCGACGAGGGCAACTGGATTTAATTTGAGGAAGAGAACCATGTTGAAAAACTCTGGGATTTTTCGCGGGGCGGTGTTGTGTGCCGGCATTCTCCTTTCGAGTGCCGCGCCTTTCGCGAGCAGCCTGAGTGTTCTGGCGCAGACACCGGCTGCGGCGCCTGCAGCCTCGCGGCAGATTGGCACGGTGAAGGCTACGGCAGGGAACAGCCTGACGCTAACGACGGATGCGGGGCAGGAGGTTGTGGTGAGTGTGGCCGATGGGGCGCGCATTCTGCAGCTCGCGCCAGGCAGCACCGACTTGAAGACAGCGCAGACGATTGCGTTGACTGATATTGCAGCAGGGGACCGTGTGCTGGTAAGCGGTAAGGCAGGCGACGGTGGTGTGGGACTCACGGCTTCGCGGGTGATTCTGATGAAGTCGTCGGAGATTGCGCAGAAGCACGAGGCGGAGCAGGGCGACTGGCAGAAGCGTGGGACGGGCGGCATTGTGAGCGCGGTGGATGCCGGGGCCGGCTCAATTGTGTTGTCGGTGGGTGCGAAGAAACTGACAGTGACTACGTCGAGTGCGACGAAGTTTCGGCGGTATGCGGGCGACTCGGTAAAGTTTGAAGATGCGAAGCCGGGGACACTGGCGCAGATCGAGGTGGGCGATCAACTGCGGGTGCGCGGGGCCAAGTCAGACGATGGTTCGTCGATGCAGGCGGAAGAGGTGGTGAGCGGATCGTTCAAGAATCTGGCTGGTTTGATTGGGACCGTCGACACCGCTGGCGGAACGCTGACGCTGAAGGATCTTTCGACGAAGAAGACAGTGATGGTGAAGATTACGGACAACTCCAGTTTGAAGGCTTTGCCGCCACAGGCTGCAGCGCGGTTTGCTGCTCGCGCAAAGGGCGGGGCCGCTGCTGGCGGGGGCGCGCAGAGTGGAGGGCAGGGGAGCGGTGGCGAGGGAGAACGGGCTGAGGGACGCTCTGCTGGAGCCGATCTCTCTCAGCTGGTGAGCCGGCTGCCCAGCCAGACGGTTGCGGACCTGAAGGCGGGAGACGCGGTGATGATCGTTGCGTCGCAGCCTGATCCCAATGGCCATGTAACTTGTGTGACTCTGCTCTCGGGAGTGGAGCCGATTCTGGCAGCGACGCCGAACGGTGGACCGGCGTTGACGCTGTCTCCGTGGAGCCTTGGCGGCTCTGATAGCAGCGCGCAGTAGCTCGATCGCGGCTGCAACAAAGAAAGACCTTTAGGAGAAGTAATGTCATTTCGCGCAGGGTTGAGGTTTGTTTTACTTTTTTTGGTTGCATGGATGCCGGTGGTGACAAGCGCTCAGCAAACGGGCGCGACGGTGCATGGGCTGGTGGCGGATCCTGAGAGCGCTGTGATTCCGGGTGCGACCGTGACGCTGACTCCTGCTTCGGGCAAGCCTTTAATGACGCAGTCGCAGAGCGATGGAAGTTATATGCTGCAGGGTGTTCCTGCGGGGACCTATTCGGTGACGGTGACGATGCCTGGGTTCGCCTCGTACGTGAAGCTGGGGGTGAGGATTGCGGCGGGGCAGAACCTGGCGCTGGATGCGAAGATGGCGATCGAGGAGCAGAAGCAGCAGGTGAACGTCAATGCGCAGGGTGCGCAGGTGAGCGTAGACTCCGACAGCAATGCCAGCAGCACAGTAATCAAGGGGAAGGATCTGGAGGCGCTTTCGGATGATCCGGATGAGCTTTCTTCGGAGTTGACTGCTTTGGCGGGGCCTGCCGCGGGGCCGAACGGTGGCCAGATTTATGTGGACGGATTTACCGGCGGGCAGCTGCCTCCGAAGTCTTCGATCCGCGAGATTCGCATCAATCAGAATCCTTTTTCAGCGCAGTACGACAAGCTGGGTTATGGGCGAGTTGAGGTGTTTACGAAGCCGGGCACGGACAAGTTTCACGGCAGCCTGAGTGTGCAGGGTGGGGATAATGCGTTTAACACGTCGAATCCGTTTTTGGGTGCGTCGAATACGCAGCCACCGTATTACACGACCTTCATTCTGGGCAGCGTAAGCGGGCCGATCAACCGGTTCTCTTCGTTTACGGTGGGGGGCTCGCACCGGACGATTCAGGACAACAATATCGTCAATCCGAGTGGCTTCTACGCGAGTTCTGCCAGTTCGCTAACGCCCTGTTCGCCTGGGGATTTGAGCTGCTCGTATTTTTCTTCGTATCCGGAGTCAGCGCGTGCGGTGTCGCATCCGCAGACGCGCAGCGATGTGAGTCCGCGCGTTGATTTTGCGCTGGGGGAGAAGAACACGCTGACGGTGCGGTACCAGTACAACGTGAATGGGCAGCAGAACAACGGCATCGGGAATACGAATCTTCCGACCGCGGGCTACAACACGGAGACGACGGAAAATACGGTTCAGATCAGCGATACGCAGATCTTGAGTCCTCGGGTGATCAATGAGACGCGGTTTGAGTATCAGCGCGACTACTCGACGCAGGACCCGGTAAGTACGGATCCTACGTTGTCGGTGCAGGGAATCTTTACGTCGGGTGGGTCGAGCCTGGGGACGCAGAGAAGCACCAGTACGCATCTTGAGGTGCAGAACTATAGCTCGATTGCGCTGGCGAAGAACTTTATTCGGTTTGGCGTCCGGGTGCGCACGACGAACGAATCGCTGTCGTCGAATGCAGGATTGAATGGGACGTTTACTTACTCGTATCTGCTGGACCCGTGCACAGACCCGAATCCGAGCATCAAGCGGCCGAGTAACTGTAATGCTCAGGCGACGAAGCCTTGCGATGCTCTGAATGCAGGCATCTCTTCCTATCAGTGCGGGCTGCCGGGGCAGTATGCTGCGACCGCGATCAATAAACTGGAGGTGGATGGGCGCCTGACCGATGTGGGGTTCTATGCGGAGGATGACTGGAAGCCGAGGGGGAACCTGACGATTACGTACGGCATTCGGCTAGAGGCGCAGAACGTGATTAACAGCGGGCATGATTTTGCGCCGCGGGCATCGTTCGCTTACGGGATTCCGCGGGGCAGCGGGAAGTCGCCCACGACGGTGGTGCGAGGCGGATTCGGCATCTTTTACGATCGTTTTACGCTCGCGAATTATCTGACGACGTTGCAAGAGAATGGCGTCAATCAGGTGACCTCGACGGTGATCAATCCTGGGGCGGTGTGCACGCCGGAGAATCCTGCTAACTGTGGCGCTTCGGTTGCGAACAAGATTACGACCTATGGATTGGGCAATGGAATTCGCAGCTCGTACACGATGCAGGAGGCGGTTGGGGTCGATCAGCAGCTTGGGCGTGCAGCGACGATGTCGGTGAACTACCTTTACGCGCGCGGCGATCATCAGTATCTGAGCAGGAACTTCATCGTCGACAATGGGTTCGATCAGCAGTTTCAGTCGGGCGGCGTCTATAAGGAGAACCAGCTGCTGATCAATGGCAATGCGCGGTTGAAGAAGCTTACGCTGTTTGGTTTTTATTCGTTGAACCTTGCGGATGCGAATACTTCGGGGGCGGGATTCTTTCCGACCAGCAACACGGATACAAAGGTGGACTATGGGCGCGCTTCGTTTGCCCACGCGAGCTTTGGGGTTGTCGGAGGGAGCTGGCAGCTTCCTTATAGTTTTACTGCGAGTCCGTTCATTATTGCGCAGTCGGGGACGCCGTATAACCTGACAACGGGCCTTGATCCTGCGGGTACTTCGATCTATAACCAGCGGCCGTTCTTTGCGAGTGGGGACAGTGGGGCCTGCAGGGTTTCGAGTGCCTTCAGCTCCACGCAGACTGGCAGTTTGACGCCTGTTCCGATCAACTACTGTAATGGTCCAGCGAATTTTACGTTCAACCTTCGTGCTTCGCGGACGTTTGGATTTGGAGAGAAGACTCGCAGTGCGGCTTCGGCGACGAGCGGGAGTGGGCCTGGCGGACCTGTAGGTGGTCCGGGCGGCGGGCCAGGTGGAGGTCCTCGGGCTGGCGGGCCGGGTGGGGTTCGCGGTGGGTTTGGACCTCAGGGGGCAAGTTCAGGTCATCGGTATACCTTTACGCTGGGAGCGCAGGCGTTCAATCTGTTCAATGTGATTCCTTATGGGACGCCTACGAGTAGCTTGAGTTCGCCGCGATTCGGTCAGTTCACTACGCTGGCTGCTGGGCCGTTCAGTTCGGCTACGGCTTCGCGGCGGATTACTTTGCAGGCTACGTTTAATTTCTAAGTGTCCTGCCGGACGGGCCCACTGCGCGTGGGGCGGTCACTTCGTGACTTGTATACCTTGTTTTGGCGCACAAAAATGCTTGGCCTCCCGTTGGTCGGAGACTGGATGCGGTTTTCGGCTTGTGTGAGTGCTACGGTTTGAAGTTCTTCTTCAAGGTCTGCCAGCAGGTGTAGTACTCGTTTTGGCGGGCTGCGGTGTCCATCGCGAACTTAGTGGGACGGCAGACGAAGCGGGTTTCGAACATGAATGCCAGCGTGCCATCTAGTTTGACGGGCTTGAGTTCGGCTTTGCTGGCGCGGTCGAAGGTTTCGGCGTCAGGGCCGTGCCCGCTCATGCAGTTGTGCAGGCTGGCTCCGCCGGGGACGAAGCCTTCGGCCTTGGCGTCATACTCGCCTGTGACGAGGCCCATGAACTCGTTCATGAAGTTGCGATGGAACCAGGGTGGGCGGAAGGTGTGCTCGGCGACGATCCAGCGTGGAGGGAAGATGGCGAAGTCTACGTTGGCGGTTCCTGGGATCTCGCTAGGCGAGGTGAGGACGGTGTAGATGGAGGGGTCGGGGTGATCGAAGCTGACGGAGTTGATGCAGTTGAAGCGCGCAAGGTCGTACTTGCAGGGGGCGTAGTTACCGTGCCAGGCGACGACGTCGAGAGGGGAGTGGTCGAAGTCGGTGGCCCAGAGATTGCCCTGGAACTTTGCGACTACCTGGAATTTGCCGTTGTCTCGGTCGTCGTATGCGGCGTGCGGAGTGAGGAAGTCGCGGCTGTTGGCCAGGCCGTTAGCGCCGATTGCGCCGAGCTCGGGCAGGCGAAAGCTGGCTCCGTAGTTTTCTAAGAGGTAGCCGCGGGCTTGCGGGTCGAGCAATTCCACGCGGAACTTGATGCCGCGGGGGATGAGGGCGACTTCGCCGGGGGTGAGGTCGAGGATGCCGAGTTCGGTGTGGAGCAGGAGGCGGCCGAGCTGCGGGACGAAGAGTAGTTCGCCGTCGGCGGTGTAGAAGAAGCGGTCGGTCATGCTTTTGTTTGCGGAGTAGATGTGGATGGCGACGCCGGAATGCATGGTGAGGTCGCCGTTGCCGGCGAGGGTGGTGAGGCCGTCGATGAAATCCACTCCTCCCGGAGTGGTGGGTAGTGGTAACGGGTCCCAGCGGAGCTGGCTGGGCGTGGTTTCGACCTCGTTGAAGGGAGTGGAGCGGACCATGCCGTTGGCGATGCGCTCGTAGGGTTTGTGCATGACGGAGGGGCGGATGCGATAGGTCCAGGTTCGGCGGTTGAGCAGGCGCGGCGCGGTGAAGGGGCTGCCGCTGAGCTGCTCGGTGTAGAGCCCGAGCGGGGCCTTCTGCGGGGCGTTCTGGCCGACGGGAAGGGCGCCGGGATGGGCCTCGGTGGCGAACTCATTTCCGAAGCCGCTGGAGTACTTGAGATCGGGCATGGTGATCCTCTTGGTAAAGATGTGTCTGGTTGACGAGAGCTTCACGACGAGCGGAGATGGCTTCTCGACGACACAGAAGCTTAGCCGAAAACTGGTGTCTCGTGTTGGGGGGTGCTATGGCGATTTTCAGTAAAAAGACAAATGCCCGCTACGCGCGGGGCGGTCACTTCGTGACGGGTATACCCCTTCGGTCGGCGCTCCCGTTGGTCGCGAGGAAGATATCTTCCGCCGAGCAGGGCAGCGCAATAGCTCTAGGTGGTTTGGGCAGGGTCGGCGGTGGAGACTAAGTATGGCTTGGTGGCGGGTTCGTTGGCCGTGGTTGCGGAGGAGATGACAACGGTCTTTGCGTTGAGAAACTCGCGCATGCCTGCGGCGGAGAGTTCGCGGCCGTAGCCGGAGCGCTTGATGCCGCCGAAGGGAAGGCGCGGATCGCTGGCGACCATGGCGTTGAGGAAGACGCCGCCGCACTGCAGCTCGGAGATGAAGCGCTGTTGTTCGGCGGGGTCGCGAGTCCAGGCGGAGGCGCTGAGGCCGAAGGGCGTGTCGTTGGCGATCTCGATGGCCTCGTTGATGTCCTGAACGCGGAAGAGCATGGCGACGGGGCCGAAGAGTTCTTCGCGATAGACGGCGGAGGTGCGTGGAACGTTGGTGAGGACGGTGGGTTCGAAGTAGTTGCCGGTGCCAAGCATGCGTTCGCCGCCGGTGAGGATGCGTGCTCCGGCCTTGGCGGCGGCCTGGACTTGTTGTTCGAGCAGGTCGACGGCTCGTGCGGTGGCGAGCGGGCCGATGTCGGTGCCGTCCTTCATGGGGTCGCCTACGTGCATGGCTTCCATGCCAGCGACGAAGCGGGATTCGAAGACGTCGTAGACCTCGTCGGCGACGAGGAAGCGTTTGGCTGCAATGCAGGATTGTCCACTGTTGACGCAGCGAGCGCGGATTGCGGTCTCGATTGCGGCATCGAGATCGGCGGAGGGCATGACGATAAAGGGATCGCTGCCGCCGAGTTCGAGGACTGATTTTTTGATGAGCCAGCCTGCTTGCGCGCCTACGGCTCGGCCGGCGGTCTCGCTGCCGGTGAGCGTTACAGCGGCTACACGTTCGTCGCCCAGGACGGTCTCCACTTGAGGGATGTCGATCAAAAGGGTTTGGAAGGTGCCTCGGGGAAAGCCGGCGCGACGGACCAGGGATTCAATGGCGATCGCGCACTGCGGGACGTTGTTGGCATGTTTGAGGAGAGCGACGTTGCCGGCCATCAGCGCGGGTGCGAGGAAGCGGAAGACCTGCCAGAGAGGAAAGTTCCACGGCATGACAGCGAGGACGACGCCGAGCGGGTCCCAACGGACGTAGCTGTAGCGATCCTCGGTGGGGATGGACTCCGGTGCGAGGATGCGTGCGGCGTGCTCGGCGTAGTAACGGCAGGCGTCGGCGCATTTGAGGATCTCGAAGCGGGCGGCGTCGAGCGGCTTGCCCATCTCCTGGGTGATGAGGATGGAGAGGTCGTCGATCTCGTGTTCGAGGATGGAGGCGAGCTTGCGCATCCACAGGGCACGGTGTTCGAGCGGCACTAGAGAGTAGGTGCGAAAGGCGTCGGCGGCCAGGGCGATCTTCTGGCGCGCGGCTTCGTTGGTGAGCGGGTCGAAGCTGCGCAACAGCTTGCCGGTGGCGGGATTGATGGACTCGATGGCCATGCTGGTGCGGAGTTACTCTGACGCCAGTTTAGCAAGAACCGAGGCAAGCACCTGTACCCCGAGAGTGGTATCCGCCGGGGTGGCGTATTCGTCCGGTCTGTGGCTTACGCCGTTGCGGCAGGGGATGAAGATCATGGCGATGGGCGCGATGCGGGCCATGAAGAGCGAGTCGTGATAGGCACGGCTGACCATCTTTTTGG
The DNA here is from genome assembly GCF_013410875.1 of Tunturiibacter empetritectus. Classification (GTDB taxonomy): domain Bacteria; phylum Acidobacteriota; class Terriglobia; order Terriglobales; family Acidobacteriaceae; genus Edaphobacter; species Edaphobacter empetritectus. The sequence continues at coordinate 1,010,821 of NZ_JACCCU010000001.1, forward strand.
AGGAGATGTCGTGGGCGGCGCAGACCTCTTCGAGGAGTTCGACGATGTGTGGGGAGGATTGCGCAGGGGCGTCGGCGTTGATGAGCTGCTCGGTGATGATGACGCTGCGTCGCTGGCGGAGTTCTTCGATGTCGCGGCGGACGGCTTGCATGACGGACTCGCGGCGGGCGGGGTCGGTGTCGCGGATGTCGAGTTGCAGGATGACGCGGCTGGGGACACTGTTGACCGCGCCGGGATAGACGTCGCAGGTGCCGACGGTAGCTACGGTGTCGATGGTGTGTGTGGCGAGGGCGTGTCTTTCGATGGAGAGGATGAGCTCGGCCGCGGCGCAGAGTGCGTCTCTGCGGTCGGGCATGAGGAGTGCTCCGGCGTGGCCGCCGAGGCCGGTGATGGTGAAGCGATAGCTTGCGGGCGCGGCGATGCTGGTGACGATGCCGAGGGGGATGCCTTCGCGTTCGAGCAGGGGGCCTTGTTCGATGTGGAGTTCGAGCCAGGCGTGGTAGTGATTCGGCGGAAGCCTAACCGAGGCCAGGTCGCCGGTGAAACCTGCGGCGGTGCGAACTTGTGCTAGGGTCTGGGCGGTGTCGGCTGGCTCGTTGGCCTCGCGGAGGGCGTCGGCTTGTTTGGGATCGAGGGTCCCGGAGATGAGGCGGCTGCCGAGACAGCCGATGCCGAAGCGGGTGGGCTCTTCGGAGGTGAACATGACGAGTTCGATGGAGCGGCGTGGGCGGAGACCGCTGCGTTTGAGCGCGCGCATGGCTTCTAGGCCGCCGAGGACGCCGACGGTACCGTCGTACATTCCAGCGTGAGGGATAGCGTCGGTGTGGGAGCCGGTGGCGACGGCGGGTAAGTCGGGATCAGTGCCTGACCAGCGGAGGAAGAGGTTGCCTACGGCGTCGTCGCGGACATCGAAGCCTTCGGCGGTGGCTAGTTCTTTCAGCCACGCGCGGGCGTGGAGATCGTCTGGAGAGAAGACGACGCGGGTGACTGCGGTGCCGTTGTCTGCGGGCTCGGCGTCGGTGAAGGTGGCGAGGGTTGCGAGTTCGCTCATCAGCCGTGATTGATCGATCTGAATCTGCTGTGCCAAAACTGCTGCCTCCTTTTGGTCGAGGGTCGATGTGGATGCTACGCCAACGGGTGCCGGTTCCAGTCTTTGTAGATGAGGTACTTTGCGGGACGCTTGCCGATGGCTCCGAACCACTGTGGACAGAAGGGGCCCATCCAGATGAAGTCGCCGGCTGTGACTGGATACCAGCTGTCGCCGAGGCGATAGATGCCGCCGCCTTCGAGCATGAGCAGGCCGTGTTCCATGATGTGGACTTCGACCATGCTGAGCGCGGCGCCGGGCTGGTAAGTCATGGTGTTGACGGCGAAGTCGAACGATGGCGAGCCGGGCAGGAGACTGCGAACCTGGAGTTCGGGGTCGTCGTTGAGGGGGACGGAGAGGGTTTTGTCTTCGTGGCCTACGAGGACCTCTGGGTGAGGAACGGAAGCAAGCGCTTCGTAGGGTTTTTCGATGATGGCAATCCGCGTGGGCTGTTGCGCGGTGAGGGTGTGGGCGGCGTCTTCGGGGAGGTAGGCGAAGCTGCCGGGGATCAGTGTTTGAAATGTGCTGTCGGTTGCGAGATCGGCTGTGCCTTCGAGGGTGTAGAGGAATCGCTGGTTGGAGGTGGGGCCAAGTTTGCCGCCGGGTTCGAGCTCTGCAGTGTACTGGGTGAAAGCTGCGCCTGCAGCGGGAGAGATGTGGACGATGGCGGTAGCGAGTTCCATGCCGGGGAGCACGGTGCGGACGAAGGTGTCCGGGGTGTGGAGGAGGTGGTCGCGCTGATTGGTGCTGCGGGTGCGTCCCAGATTATGCATGGCTGTCCTTGGTCTTATCATCGCTCAACTCATCGCTAAGGAGCGCGAGGAACTCCATTGCAGTTGAGAGTGCGGCTTCTACGTCCTGAGGGAGCACGGCTTCGTCGGGATGGTGGCTGAGGCCTCCGGGGCTGCGGAGGAAGAGCATGGTGGAGGGGACGGCAGGGGCGAGGATCATCGCATCGTGGCCGGCTCCGCTGGTCATTCTGCGGCTGGGGAAACCGGCTTGTGCAGCGGCGGTGTGGAGCATGGTTGTCAGGTGCGGATCGAGCGGGACGGCGGACTGCTCCATCTCGGTGCGGAGGGTGAGGGTTACGCCGCGTCTGGAGGCTGCGGTCTTTGCGATTTGCGTTAGAGCGTCGACTGCAGCGTGGCGGGTCTGGTTGTTTGCGTGGCGAATGTCGAGCGACGTTGTTACTCTGCCGGCAATGACGTTTCCGGCGCCGGGTGAGGCCTCAAGCTTGCCGACGGTTGCGACCAGACCAACGTGCGAGGTGGCGTAGGCTTCGACGGCTACGATCGCTTCTGCGGCGGCGGCCATTGCGTCATGTCGCAAGCGCATCGGCGTGGTTCCGGCGTGGTTTGCCTGGCCTTCGAAGAGGAGTTGCATGCGGGTCTGTCCTACGAGCGCTTCGACGACGCCGAGCGATGCTCCCTCGCTCTCGAGGATGGGGCCCTGTTCGATGTGAAACTCGAGATAGGCGAAGGCGTCGCGGGATAAGACTGCTGCGGGAAGGCTTGCGGGATCGAGGCCGTAGCTGCGTATAGCTTCTGCGATGCTTATGCCATCCTGATCGGTGCGCTGCAGTGTCTCCGGGTCGAGTTTTCCTACAACGGCGAGGCTGCCGAGGAAGGGTTTGCTGAAGCGGACTCCCTCCTCTTCGGAGAAGCCGATGACTTCGATGGAGAAGGGAGGTTGATGCTCGTGGAGCTCTTCGATGAGGGCAATGCCAAGGATGACTCCGAAGATGCCGTCGAAGGCTCCGGCGTTGGGTACGGTGTCGAGGTGAGAGCCGATGATCAGGCGGGGGGCGTTAGCGACGGGGTAGAGCCATAGCCCGCGCAGGTTGCCGATGGCGTCGATGTGCACTGTCATTCCGGCGGCTTCCATCCACAGGCGCAGCAATGAGTGGACGGTGTGCATGGGATGGGTGAGGAAGCGGCGCGTGATCTCGCCGGGGATCTCGGTGTGGGTGGCGATCTCTCGGCAGCGGGCGATGATGCGTGTGGCGCAATCTATATTTGTGTCTGTCATAAGTACATTATTCTGCTTCACGATCTGCGACGGACGCGCGCCTCGATGTATCCATGAGGCTCGTCGGTGGGGACGAAGATCTCGTTAGGATTGTCCTGGTTAAAGCGGGAGAGGTCGACGAGAAGGCAGTGCTTGTTGGGCATGGTGATCTCGATCTCGTCGATTTGCGGGACGGCTTCGAGGGCGCTCTCTGCCATGGCGTAGAGAGTCTGCTGTACGGATTTGCTGTTGTGGTTGGCGAAGGTGCGCAGCATGGCCTCGCGAATCTCTGTACGCACTGCGTCAAAGTCCAGGTTCGGTGAGGTGTAGCACCAGTCGGCAGTGACAGCGGTTCCGAAGAGACGGTCTTTGGTCTCGGGCAGGGTGGTGAGGGAGTCTTTGATGTAGCCCTCGAAGCCGGAGTTTGCGGTCTTAAGCAGAACGAGGTTGTCGAGGCCGGAGAGGATGTGAAAGCTCCCGGCCTGCGCACGTTCTACGCTGGTGGTTTGAAGCTCGCCGCTGCCGCGCATGAAGGCGCTGGGATGAGGTTCTCCGTCTACGGTAAGGCGTTTCCACATCGTGCTTTCCACGCGAACCGAGGCGGAGGAGACTTGCGGATTTCTTGTCAGGAGGAAGTCGACCAACTCTTTGGCGTAGTCCTCCATGGCGATCGCCTTTGAAGTTCGCGCGAGCGAGTAGACGGTGTTCTTCATCGTGTCAGTCGGCAGGATCTTGCTGTTGTCGCCCTCAAGGTGGGCGGTTTCGAAATCCCCCTTCAGTAAGACTTGAACCGTCCATTCGCGCAGGTCGTGAGTGTAAGTCTGGCCATGAGCGTGGCGGGTGACCTTCATCAGACGGATGCGGGATTTTCCGTAACGATTTTCAGCCAGCTCGATCATCGTCAGCTTCCTCGGTAAGTGGTGTAGCCGTTCGCAGTCAGGAGTAGCGGGATATGGTAGTGCTGCTCGCCTTCGGTGACTGTAAAGACGACTTCTATATATGGATACAGGCCGCTTAGCTGATGCCGGTTGTAGTAAGCGATGGTTTCGAAGTGAACGCGATAGTTGCCAGGCTGCAGAGCTTCGGTTGCGGGAAGGAGATGTTTGCAGCGGCCGTCGGCGTCGGTGGTCGCTACGTTGAGGGACGACCACTTGCCGTCAGTAAGGCGAGCGAGGGTGATGGGAACGCCTGTGGCCGGCCGTCCCAGCGCGGTGTCGAGAATGTGTATGGAGATGCCCATGGTTACTTTGACTCCAGCCAGTGGTGAAGACGAAGCTGTGTGATCTGGCGTTGTTGTTCGGCTGCTTCGTGCAGCTCGGTTGCGGCGTCGTTTTGCATTCGTGCTTGCAGAGTGGTGAGGATCTCTGCGGATGTTTTGCCTATGGCGCAGATGATGAAGATTCTGCCGAAGCGCTGCTCGTAGAGGCGATTTGCGGCTTCGAGAGCTAGTTTGGCGGCGTGGTCATCGGTGAGTAATGCGCGTTGTTCCTGGGCGGACCAGCGCAGAGACTCGTCGGTTGCGTGGGTTTGTGCGTGATTTTGTCCGATGCGGGGATGGCTGTCGAAGGCTTCCTGCCACGCCTGCTCCGGCAGATTCTGCCAAATGGCGGCGGAGGTTTCGATGAGGGAAGACTCGTCTGCGACGGGGCGCGCCGAGGCCAGCCCAGTCGCCCACGCATGCGAACCGCAGCAAGGGAGGGCCTCGCGGGCTGCTGTGGCGTGGTCGAGCGAGTTCCATCGGGCGAGGACTTTGTTCATGCGTGTGTGCCTACTATAACTTGACCTCTCGACCCTGAGGAGTGGGAGCGAAGGCGCCTTCGTGATACACCAGCTCTCCGCGGAGATAGGTGGCCTTTACTATGCCGCGCAGGGTTTCGCCGAGGTAGGGCGAGATGGCGTGGCGGTAGTGCAGTTTGTCGGGTGTGACGGCGAAGGTTGCCTCGGTGTCGAAGCGGATGAAGTTGGCGTCTCGACCAGGTTGGAGTGCGCCCGCCTGATGAGCGAGGCCGGCCAGGGCTGCGGGTGCGCTGCTCATCCAGCGTGTGATGTCTTCGAGCGTGTCGCCGCGATTGAAGCACTCGGTGTGGATGATCGAGAGCGCAAGAGAGAGGCTGGCGATGCCGCCCCAGGCTTGATCGAAGCGGCCGGTGTCGGTGCGCTTCATGTCGGGTGGACAGGGGGAGTGGTCGGTGACAATCATGTCGATGGTTCCGTCGTGCAGTCCGCGCCAGAGGCCACGCTGATTTTCCTTGCTGCGAATGGGAGGCGCACACTTGAGTAGCGTGTTGCCGTCGGCGATCTCTTCTGCAGCAAAGTGTAGATAGTGAGGGCAGGTCTCGACTGTGATGGGGAGGCCTGCTTTGCGGGCGGATTTCAACTCGGCCAGGGCGAGCGCGGTGGAGAGGTGAACGATGTGCAGACGGAAGCTGTACTGGCGGCAGAGGCGGATCATCAGGCGAATGGCCTGAAGTTCGGCTTCGTCGGGGCGCGACGCCAGGTAGGTCTGGTACTGTCGCCAGTCTGCGTTGCGCAGTGATTGAGTTGCAGCATCGATCGGAGCTGCTAACTCTGCGTGCACTAGTAACGGAAGGCCGGATTGGGCAACGGATGGCAGCGCGGCTTCCAGTTGTTGCTGGTCGATCATGGTGAAGCCGTCGCAGCCGGGATAGATGAGGAAACATTTGAAGCCGAGGACTCCGGCCTGTGCGAGGGGGAGGATGTGTTGCTGATTGTCTGCGACTGCTCCTCCCCAGGGTGCCCAGTCTACGAAGCACTCGCCGCTTGCGGCCTCGCGCTTTTCTTCGAGGGCGGCAACGGTGGTGGTCTCTGGGAGGCAGTTGAGTGGCATGTCGACGAGTGTGGTGTAGCCTCCTGCGGCTGCGGCGCGGGTTGCCGTGCGGAAGCCCTCCCATTCGGTGCGCCCCGGCTGGTTGATGTGGACGTGGGAATCGACGAGACCGGGGAGGAGAGCATCATTGCCGCAGTCGTCAACGATGGTGTCAGCGGGGATCTCTGACTGGCGGCAAATGGCGCATATGGTTCCGTCGTCTACGAGGAGCGCGCCGGGCTGCGTGCCCTGTGGGGTGACGATGCGTTTTGAGAGAAAGGCATGTGCCATAATTTGATTATTCCGTTTACTTCCGCTGCGCCGTGTGGCTTAAGGATACCGAGTCAAATGCAGGGCAACCCAGTCTTTATGCAGAGAGCGATCGCGCTGGCAACGGAGAACGTCACCTCCGGTCGCGGAGGGCCGTTTGGCGCGGTGATTGTGCGCGACGGCGAGATCGTTGCTACAGGCGCGAACCTGGTCACAGCGACCAATGACCCGACGGCGCATGGCGAGATTGTAGCAATCCGCAATGCGTGCCAGATGCTTGGGACGTTTCAGCTGACGGGATGCCATATCTATACCAGCTGTGAGCCTTGTCCGATGTGTCTTGCTGCGATCTACTGGGCGCGTTGCGAGGCGATCTTTTATGGGAACTGCGCCGCTGATGCTGCTGCAGCCGGCTTTGACGATGCTTTTCTGTACGAAGAGATGAAGCTGCCGGTTGATCAGCGAAAGATTCCGGCGTTCAATCTTCTGCCGGAGCAGGCGATCTCCAGCTTTGAGGCCTGGCGCGAGCGCGCCGGCAGAATCGACTACTGAGACATGACGACGAAACAGAAGAAGAGGGTTGCGGCCAAAAAAAGTAAATCGGACTCCGTCGTGAAGGTTGCGCTGCTTGGGTTTGGCACGGTCGGTGGTTCAGTGGCGCGTGTGCTGGCGGCGTCGAGGTTTCCGGGTGTGCAGCTGACGCATATCTTCAACCGCAATGTGGATCGGAAGCGTAGCTCTGAGGCTGCAAAGTTGGTGCCGGGCTCGGTGGTGTGGACCGACAATATCGATGTGATTTTGCGGTCGGATGTTGATGTTGTGATTGAGTTGATGGGCGGCCTTAATCCTGTAGAAGGATGGTTGCGCAAGGCTCTTGCTGCGGGCAAGTCGGTGGTTACGGCGAATAAGCAGCTCATCGCTTATCGGGGTACGGGACTGGCGAAGATTGCGGCGCAACATAACGTTCACCTGTTGCATGGAGCGGCTGTTGCGGGTGGTGTGCCGGTGATTCCGGGGATGTTGCAGGGGTTGTGCGGCGACCAGGTGACGAGACTCAGCGGCATTGTGAACGGCACTTGCAACTACATTTTGAGCCGGATGGAGGCTGGGGCCGACTACGCGACCGTTCTGGAGGATGCGCAGCAGCTTGGCTATGCTGAGGCTGATCCGTCTGCTGATGTAGATGGCTACGATGCGCGGGCGAAGCTCTGCATTCTGTCGCGCATTGCGATGCACGCTGAGCTGGACCCGGATGCGGTTGCGATGCAGACGATCTCGGCGATTGAGGCGATCGATTTTTCTTATGCCAAGGAGTTGAACTGCACGATTCGCCAGGTGTCGCGCGCTGAGCTTGATGGAAGAATAGTGCATGCGCGGGTTGCGCCGATGCTGGTTCCGCTGGCCTCGCCGATGGCGTGGTCGCACGGTACGCAAAATATGGTGGTGGTGAGCGGGAAGTTTGGCGGTGATGTTGTTTTTTCGGGACATGGTGCTGGTGGCGAACCTACGGCGGTTGCTGTGGTGTCGGATCTACTGGCTGTTGCGCAGGATTGCAAAACGGTGCAGCTGCCGGTGCGAAGGCGCGAGGTGACCGGAGATTTTTTTGCGCCGCACTATCTGCGATTTGTCGTCGACGACAAGCCGGGAATTGTCTCGGCGATCTCGGGGGCGCTTTCGAAGGTGGGGGCTAATATCGATTCGCTGCTGCAGCGGCGGGGATATCCGAAGCATCGGCTTCCGTTTGTGGTGACGACGGAGCCTTGCCTGAGTTCGACGATTGAGCGGGCTTTGGCTTCAGTAGCTCGCATGGATTGCATGCTGGAGAAGCCACTGTGCTTGCAGATGCTGGAAGTGGAAGACAAAGCAGAGTAACAATTTCTCAAATTTTTCTGCGGAGGGTGTGATGGCACCGACGATCGCTAACGGCAAGATCTGTTATGTCGAGATACCGGCGACGGATGTGCCGCGTTCGGCTGAGTTTTATAACCAGGTCTTTGGGTGGGAGGTTCGTAAGCGAGGTGATGGTGCTACTGCTTTTGATGATGGCATCGGCGAGGTAAGTGGGGCGTATGTGACGGGCAGGCCGCCAATGTCGGTGCCTGGAGTTTTGGTTTATGTCATGGTCGACAGCGTGGCTGCTGCGATTGAAGCGGTTGTCGCCGCAGGAGGTAAGATTGTGCAGCCGATTGGGGTCGATGCGCCGGAGATTACCGCGAGATTCGAGGATCCCGCGGGAAACGTATTCGGGCTTTACCAGAATCCTTCGTGAGATGTTGTTTGACTCATTTTGAGAAAAAAGAAGAGGCCGCGAGATGGATGCTCGCGGCCTCTTTGTAACTGCTTACTGCTAGTACTTTGGCAGGGACGGGTCGATCTTGTCTGCCCAGGCGAGGATGCCGCCGGTTAAATTCGATACGTTGGTGAATCCGGCTTGTTTGAGGGCGACCGCGGCTCTCTGGCTGCGGGCGCCGGACTTGCAGTGGACGACGATCTCGCTGTGTTTTTTGTCGGCTAATTCGGCGGAGCGAAGAGCTATTTCGCCGACCGGGATCAGCGGTGCGCCGAGGTTTACGATCTTGTATTCGTGCGGCTCGCGGACGTCGAGGACGAAGACGTCTTCCTTGGCGTCGAGCTTGCGCTTCAACTCCTGGACAGAGATCTGCGGGATGCCATCGACGACTGGAAGATCGCTGACTGCCTTATCGCGGGCGACTTCGAGAGGACCGACTTCGCTGGGCGGAGTGATGCCGCAGAACTGGTCGTAGTCGATGAGTTCGGTCACGGTGGGATTGGGACCGCAGACGGGGCACTCGGGATTCTTGCGCAGCTTGAGAGTGCGGAAGCTCATGCCGAGGGCGTCTACGAGTAGCAGGCGGCCGATTAATGGCTCGCCGATGCCGAGGATCAGCTTGATGGTCTCGGTTGCCTGGATGATTCCGACGAGGCCGGGGAGAATGCCGAGCACGCCGCCTTCTGCGCAGGAGGGGACGAGGCCCGGCGGTGGCGGCTCGGGGTAGAGGCAGCGGTAGCAGGGGCCTTCCTTGGTGCCGAAGACGCTGGCTTGTCCCTCGAAGCGGAAGATGGAGCCGTAGGCGTTGGGCTTACCGAGCAGGACGCAGGCGTCGTTGACTAGGTAGCGGGTCTGGAAGTTGTCGGTGCCGTCGGCGATGACGTCGTAGTCCTTCAGAATCTCGAGCGCGTTGGCGCTGGTGAGCATAGTGTTGTGTTTGATGACTTTGACGGTGGGGTTGAGGCCCTTGAGCATGATCTCGGCGGAATCGACCTTGAGCTTGCCGACGGTCGCGGTCGAGTGGATGATCTGGCGCTGCAGGTTGCTGGCGTCGACGGTGTCGAAGTCGACAAGGCCGATGGTGCCTACACCTGCGGCCGCGAGATAAAGTGCGAGAGGTGCGCCGAGCCCACCGGTGCCGACGCAGAGTACCTTGGCGGCCTTCAGCTTCTGCTGGCCCTCCATCCCAACTTCGGGAAGTATCAGGTGCCGGGAGTAACGGGCGATCTCATCATTGGAGAGCTTCGGGAGTTCTACGGTCTCTTCTATTGCTGTTGGCATTGTCTTTTCCTCTGCCTCATGTAGAGGCGTCAAAAAACCTTCATCTCGTAAAATCGTCTTCGAACCGATTTCCATAGACGGTTACAAATAGGAAAATTTTAGAGTCGACAGCTCGTTCCGCCGGCGATGGAGGGGATGATCGTGAGTTCGTCCGCGTCGGTTGCCGGGGTCTCTTCCTTGTTTGGGAGGTAGCGGATGTCATCGTCGTTGAGATAGACGTTGACGAACGAGCGAAGCTTGCCTTCCGGGGTAAAGAGATGGGGCTTGAGTTCAGGATATTGGACGGTGAGCTGCTGAAACACCCTGCTGACGGTTGTTCCCGCGACGCTGACGGTCTCGAGTCCGCCGGTGTAGGCGCGCAGCGGGGTGGGAATGTGAATGTTCATGCCTGACCTTTCTGAGTTTGCGCCGCTGCTTCGGCGACGTTAGGGGCGATGTCGATTTGAATTGGTTGGTCGTCGAAGTTCTTGTCGTCCTCTCCTGTTCCGCTCAGCAGAAAGGAGTTTGTCAGGACAGCTTTGCCCTGTTCAACACTGGTGATGATGTACGAACAGCCGAGCCAATGAGCTTCGGCGAAGTCGGTCTTGGACCACTGGGCGGGATGGTCGGGATGCGAGTGATAGAAGCCGACGATGTCCAGACCAAGGCCGCGTGCCTGGCGCTGGATCTTGACGAGCTCCTGGGGGGCGATGTGGTAGCGGTTGTGGGCGGAGTCGGTGCGGGTGTTGCCGGCGCGGACGATCTGCTGGACGTAGTTGACTGCCGCAGCGCTATTGACCGCCACAGTGCCATTGTCTTCGCCAGCGATGTTCTTTCCGAGCAGGACGCCGCAGCACTCGTTCGGGTAGGTCTCTTCGCCGTGGGCGCGGAGGGCTTCGTAGTCAGCGTAGTGGATGCGTAGCATCTGGGTTAGCCCTCCTGCCAGAAGCGTTCGCTCATGTACTTCTCTGCCGAGTCGCAGAGGATGGTGACGATGACGGCCTCGCGTCCAGCGCTGGCCTCCTGCTCGCCAATCTGCAGGGAGGCTGCGACAGCGGCAGCTGCGGAGATTCCAATCAACAGGCCTTGATTGCGCGCCAGATCTTTCACCATCTCGTAGGCGGTTTCGGTGGGCATGTCGATATTCGCGTCGGCGAGCGATGGGTCGTAGATGCGCGGCACGATCGCGGTCGCCATGTGCTTCAGGCCTTCGAGGCCGTTGAACGGCGAGTCCGGCTGCATCGAGACGCAACGGATCGACGGGTTCAGCTCCTTCAGGCGGCGGGTTGTCCCCATGAAGGTGCCGCTGGTTCCCAGGCCCGCGACAAAGTGCGTCACCTGGCCTTCGGTCTGCTCCCATATCTCGTTTGCGGTCGTGCGGTAGTGCGCCTTCCAGTTCTCGTCGTTGGAGTATTGATCAGCGTAGTAGTACTTGTCCGGCTCGGCTGCAGCGAGCTCTCGTGCTTTGCGGATTGCGCCGTCGGAGCCGTTGGCGGGATCGGTCCAGAGGACCTCTGCTCCGTAGGCGGCGAGATAGCGTTTGCGCTCAGGCGAGACGTTTGACGGCATGCAAAGAGTGACGCGGAAACCCAGTGCAGCGCCGAGCATGGCGTAGGCGATACCAGTGTTGCCGCTGGTGGCATCGAGCAGGCCGCGTGTGTCGCTGAGGAGGCCTCTGCGCTGTGCATCGGTGACGATGGCGGAGGCGGCGCGATCTTTCACCGAGCCGCCCGGGTTCGCCCATTCGGCCTTGCCCAAAATCTGGACTCCGGGCAGATGAGCATTGAGCCGCTCGAGCCTCACCAGGGGAGTGTGGCCGACGCGGTCTAGAATGCTTGTTCCAAACGGTTTGAGGGTGGCGATCATGCGGCTTCCGTTTTCTTTTGACTCATTTGAACCGTTGTGTGCCGCTGCGATTGAAGGACTTTCGCGGATGTGCGACAGTTAATCGAGTCTAACGTATTGCACTTATGGCGAAAAAGATCCCACAACGAAGCTTCAATGACGTTCTCGGTCTCCTCGGCGGCCAGAGATTCGATGTTGCCCCCGCTCAGGAGGGTGCAAAGCGAACGCCAAATGCCGTCCAGGTAAGGAAATACGGCTGTGCGGCTGAGATCGCTGCGGCGCCGGACGGTACGGTCGAGATCCTGGCCCGGCCGGGGTGGCTGCTGAATGGCGAGATCGCGCGCCTGCTCGACAGGGGGTATCAAAAATTCCTCAAGACGAGCAAGCTGGAGATTCCCGCGTCGGCGGATCATCTGCGGTCGATCCATGAGTTCAGCGAAGAGCTGAAGGAAGCGATCGGCGCCACGGTCCTCTACAACGAGGCACTGGGCACTACAAGCAACGTCTACCAATACGATCGGGTCAAAGGGCGGGATTAAGTCTTCGTGGGGAATAGCCGAGAGCAGGACGAGACTTAGCGTCGCCGATTCTGCTCCCGTTGTAGTTCGCGGTAGGCTTCGCTCTTGCCGATGCCGCGTTCGCGAGCGACTCGCTTCAGGGCATCCATCTCGCTGATACCTTCTGACTTCATCATTGCTGAAACCTCGGCGGCGAGAGTGATCTTCCGCTTTTCAGCGGTGTTCTCAATTGGGGCCAGGGTGAGCATCAGTACGATCTCACCGCGGACGCTGGCGCGCGCGGCTAGTTGGGTCCGTAGATCAGCGACTGTTCCCCGCAAAAACTCTTCATGCAGCTTGGTCAGTTCTCGCGCGATGACGACGTGTTGCTCAGGACCGAAGACGGCGTCAATATCGGCTAGGGTGTCGAGGATGCGGTGCGGGGCTTCGTAGAAGACGTGGGTTACCTCGCCTCGCATAAGATCTTCGAGCGCGGTCTTGCGCTGGCCTGCCTTGGCGGGGAGGAAGCCGTGGAAGGTGAAGCGTTCGGTGGGAAGGCCGCTTGCGATCAGGCCGCTGATTGCGGCGTTCGCGCCTGGGATGGGGAAGACATCGACTCCTGCGGCGAGGGCTGCGGTGACGATCTGGCCGCCGGGATCGGCAATGCCGGGGGTTCCGGCATCGCTGACGACTGCGATGCGGGCGCCGGTCTTCAGCTCGGTGATGAGCTCTTCGGTACGCGAGCCCTCGTTGTGCATGTGATAGCTGACGGTGGGCGTGCGGATCTCGAAGTGATTAAGCAGCTTCTGCGTCTGCCGTGTGTCCTCGCAGGCGATGCGGTCCGCTTGACGCAAAACTCGCAGCGCCCGGAGCGTAATGTCTTCGAGGTTGCCGATGGGAGTGGCGACGAGGTAGAGCCCCGGCGCCAGTGGCCGGTCGTCCTTGTCGTGGGTTGCGGGCATTATTCCGGTTGCCGCAGCTTGCGGCGCTGATTCAACATCCCCATGGAGAGGGCGAGATTCTGCGGCGTGATGATGCCGACGATGCGGTCGCCTTCGAGGACAGGAACCATCTGCGCGCCTTGACCGGCCATGATGCGGCGCAGCGTTTTGACGAGGGAATCGTCGGGCTGTGCGGTCTGGAAGGAGCGTGTCATCACGCCCTGCACGTAGCCGTTGCCGTCGCTTTGCAGGGCGTCGACGATGCTCTGGCGTGAGACCGCGCCAACGAGATTCGATCCGCGCACCACGGGAAAGACGTCCTGCAGGGTGTGGACGGAGCGTTGGAGCGCGTCTTCGAGGGTATCCGAGGCCGAGAGCATGCTGAACTGCGTCAGCATCACGTCGCGCATACGCACCGCGTCGACATCGGTTTGCAGCAACAGCCCCTGATCTTCCATGTGCGCGCCGATCATGAGGAAGGCGCCGATCATGACCAGCCACATGTTTGGGACGAGGAGGCCGGCGACGATGAGTGCGATGGAGATGAACTGGCCCAGACCTGCCGCGGCTCGTGTGCTCTTCATAACGCCTTTGGTCTTGGCGAACTCGCCACGAAAGACGCGTCCTCCGTCGAGCGGCGAGGCTGGCAGCAGATTCACGACGCCGAGCAGGATGTTCATCCAGACTGCGGCCCTCAGCAGGTGCATGGGCGACATCCAGGGCCGCTCGAGGATGCTGACTTCAGGCGCGATCGTGAGCGTCATCGCGGCCAGCAGCACTCCGAATCCGATGTTCGCTGTTGGCCCGATGACGGCCATGCGCTTTTGCATCTCGGGGGTGGAGGCCTTTTCGGTTGCTTCGGTGCTGGCATAGCTCATCAAGCCGCCGACGGGAAGCAGAAGGATGCTGCGGAGGTCAAGCCCGAACCAGGCTGCCCCGATGGCGCGGGCTACCTCGCGAATCACCACGGCGAGCAGCAGAAGAAGCCAGAGAGCAAATCCTCTGCTCCCAGTCGAACCCGTCATGGACGCGTAGCTGATTGACAACCCGAGGATAAGGAGGAAGAAGGTATGAATGCGAACATCCACGCCGAGAAATCTGCCGATCGGAAAAGACCACCCACGCATGTCCTCTATTGTATGCGCTGCCGTTAACGGATTCGCGTGTTGGCGGCTTACCATAGGCTCGCTTGCGTCTTACTATAGGAAAGATGCGCGTCATTGCAGGTACTTACCGCTCTCGCCAGCTCGCCGCTCCACGTGGTCTCGAGACTCGTCCGACCAGTGACCGTCTACGAGAGACGCTATTCAACATCCTCGCGCCACGACTTGAGGGTTGTCGTTTTGTCGATCTTTATGCGGGAACCGGGGCGGTGGGGATTGAAGCGATAAGCCGTGGCGCGGAGCACGTCTGGTTTGCGGAGAATGCTGAGCCGGCGCTGGCTTCGCTGCGACAGAATCTTGCCGCGCTGAAGATTGGTCGCGGATTTACGCTGGAGGATCGCGGTGTGGGAGCGATTCTGCAGCGGCTTGGCAAGCTCACGCAGCCGGTGGATATCGTCTATCTTGATCCACCCTACGAAGCTGAAGACGAGTACTCGGGCACGCTCAATTTTTTCGGGAGTGTACGTGGTCGCGCGATTCTAGGTGCGGATGCAGTGGTGGTTGCCGAACATGGGAGCAAATCGAAGCTTGCTTCACGCTATGGCGTGCTCGAACACACTCGTTTGTTGAAGCAGGGCGATGCCGCGCTCAGTTTTTTTGCCGCTGCGGCGGCTGAGCAAACCCTCCGCCCTGATGATGGCCAGTGAGCAGGTCTACTTCGAAGGCGGTCTCGCGATCGGTCAACAGGTTCCAGCCCATGCCGTGCAGCGTGTTTCCTTCCACGCCGGTGATGCGGACTCCCTCCCAGCTGAGTCGCGCCGTCTCCCACGCTTGTCCGCTTGCACCCCAGGCGATCATCGAATGAAAGCCGACAAATAAGAGGAGTTCCTGGGGGGCGAGGGGGCGTGCTTCGACCACAGGCTTCATCTCGATGTGAGTGCAGTGCTGCGGTTGTGTGGTATCGACGATGTAGGCGTAGCCGCCGGCCAGCGCGCACATCTCCCGCGGATTGGGACAGGCAAAGACGCCGGTCGGCATGGTGGAGTTGGTAAAGCCCAGGGCGCAGGTGGCGAGGAATGCTCCGCCGTCGGCTGGGCGAACCATCAGCTGCAACGCACCTCGGGCCAAGGCGTCTTCTTCGCCTGCGATCTGTTTTGGATAGACAAACTGCCGTGCGGGCGAGATGAGTGGCGCTGTCTTGAGGATCTCGGCGCTCCAGTTCTGAGCAAACACATCGGTACCTTGCATCACGTCCCGGCCCCCGAAAAATAAATATTGAAAAGTTGGCGTATCTTTCGAGTCCAAAAAGGTGACGTCCAAAACACCACGTCAGCCACGCATCTCACCACAAGTTCACCACGATTTACCATTCAAAAACACATCGGAATCCGCAAAATCCCCTGCAAAAAACGCACTTTCACCACCGTCAGATTTTTCTCTGGTAAAAACCCTCATTGCGCCGCGTCCAGGGCTTGCGCCATATCGTCAAGGAGGTCTTCGATGGCCTCGCAGCCGGCGCTCATGCGGATGAAGCCGTCCGGGACAGTGTCGCCGCCCCATTTCGCGCGACGCTCCGCTGTTGTCGTCACACCGCCGAAGCTGGTGGCTTCGGTTAGCAGCGATGATTTGGAGAGAAACGTGTCGGCGGATTTTTTGTCGCGCAATACGAAGCTCAATACCGGCCCGAAGTAGCGCATCTGTCTTTTCGCGATCGCGTGGCCGGCATGCGTAGGCAGGCCCGGATACAGGACGCTCTGTACGTCTTTTCTTGATGCGAGAAATTCGGCGATGCGTTGCGCGTTTTCGCAGGAGCGCTCGAGGCGCAGGGGAAGCGTTGCGATAGAACGCAGCGCGAGCCATGCCTCCATTGGGCCTAACGCGGCCCCGGTAAGGGTGCGCCATTGATCGAGTTTTGCGCGTAGCTCGAGGTCGCGCACTGCGACGTGGCCGAGCAGGAGGTCGCTATGTCCGGTCATCGACTTCGTATCCGAGGCGACGGAGAAATCGGCGCCAAGTGCGAGAGGAAGTTGTCCCAGCGGCGTGAGCGTGGTGTTGTCTACAGCGACCAGAGCACCCGCACGATGCGCTGCTTCGCTGAGCAGGGCGATGTCGCATATCTCCATGCCGGGGTTGCTGGGCGACTCCAGCCAGAGAAGACGCGCGCCCTCAAGCAGCTCAGCCTGCGCGTTTCCAGCGGTGGGTGCCATACGCAGCGTGATTCCCATGGGAGCGAAGTACTCCTGCAGCAGGACGCGGGCGGTGTAGTACGCGTTCGATGGAAGAACGACGACGTCACCGGGTCGCAGGATCGCTCCGAAGACCGCGGCACACGCTGCCATGCCAGAGGCGAAGACAAGCGCGGTTGCCTGGTAGTTTTCGCCTGAAGCGAGCTGGCCGGACTCCATCTGGCCGATGGCTCTTTCGAGTGCAGTCCAGGTTGGATTGTGCGAGCGTGCGTACGTGTAGGGGGTCTCCGATGGGTCGCCTGGTGTGTGATACGGCGCTGCGAAGACAGGCCCTGCGTGCAGTGGCTCGCCGGGAACGGTTCGGCTTAGCGTGGAACGGATGATCTTGGTGGAGTCGCGCATAGATTTTCGAGGTGCAGATTCGGTTTGAACCGATTGATGGTAGCAGGCTTAGCGGGGTAGCTTCTTCTACGCTTTTTTCGATTTACTGGCAGGTTTAGAGAAGTGTTCCCAACCGCCGGGCTTCAACTCTGTACGGCTGCCATCTGGCGCTAGCAGAGTCATCAGTGCGTGTCCGGTGCGTCGTGTCTTGAGAGTGCCGATTCTCGTGAGCGGCACTCCAGCGAGAGTGGATGGCATCTTGACGGAGGATGGCGCGGCGAAGAGCAGCTCGTAGTCTTCGCCCCCGTGCAACGTTGCTTGCAGGGCAGCGGCGGCATTCAGCTTGCGCGCGAACGGATGAATCGGCAGTGCCTCCTGTTCGATCTCTGCGCTGACTCCTGAGGCGCGGCAGAGGTGGGACAGGTCTGTCGAGAGCCCGTCGCTGATATCGAGGCAGGCCGTGGCGAGTCCACGTCGCTGGAGGGCCTCGCCCACGTCCAGACGTGGCTCGGGAAACATGTGGGGATGATCTTCGTTGGTTTGATGATTCAGGGTCCGACGTCTTCTACTCAGCATGGTCGCTAACTCTGCGGCCGCGCCACCGAGTTGGCCGGTTACGTAGAGTGCGTCTCCCGGGGAGGCTCCAGAGCGGCGCAGTGCTCTACCCTTTGGAGCGGATCCGATCAGAACGATGTCGGCGAGGATCAAGGCGCTCCTGCCGCCGGGCGACTCTGAGGTGTCTCCTCCTGCGAGGGGGACGCTGTGCAACTCGGCGAGCGCACGCAGGCCGTGGAAGAAGCCTTTTGTCCAGGCGCGGCCAGCGGATTTTGTGAGCATGGTGGAGGGAAGCGCGAGGGAGAGGAAGGCGGCGATGGGAGTCGCGCCCATGGCGGCGAGGTCGCTCAGTCCACGAGCGAGGCAGCGATGGCCTACCGACTCCGGAGGGTGGGAGTCGCAGCGGAAGTGCCGTCCCTCGAGCGTAAGGTCTGTGGTTACCAGTACTTCGCATCCAGGGGGAGGGCGGAGGATCGCGCAGTCGTCGCCGATGCCGAGCTTGACCGCGCTGCTGCTGGTGGCAAAATCTTGGCGGATCTGCTCGATCAGATCGAGTTCTCCAAAGGGTGGGGAAGGTTTTTTCATGCTGATGGCAGCATAAACGTTTAGCACAATGTGACTCTTTTGTGGTAGTTACGGGAAAAAGATCTGGTCTATGCTCGTTTGCATGGCGGGTAACTGCTTTGGTACCCTCTTAGAGGACGCTCAAGAGAGATTTGCAATCAGAAATGGCGATTGATGAATTCGATTTGCCTTGTGTGATTTTTTGATTGAAATTTCTTCGAGCCGCGATTTGCTTCGCGGTCAAACCTGGGCCAGGGACTCTGATTGAAGCTGAAAAAACGTCATTACCTCATGCTCGTCAGCCGCGATGAAGAGGGCAACCTAAGTAAGGTGCCGGTGCCTCTGCACTACGCGTATATCTTTGTGGGCGCGGCAATTATCGGCATGTTCACCATTACCGGGCTGGCCGGGTCGTACTCCCGGATGCTGATCAAGACCGCCCGGTTCAATCAGTTGCGTCAGGACCACAACTCACTCCAAAAGGACTATGCACACCTGGAGAAGGCGGCGCACGAAAAAGATATTCAGGCGGCCTCGCTGGGCTCTTTGGCGAGCGAAGTCTCGGTTCTGTACGGTCTGACGGCGAGCAAGCTTGCGTCGCCTGCGGGCAAGGTGGCTGAGAAGCCTCATGGCAAGTCGTCGGGGGTGGCGGAGGCAATCGCCAAGACGCCATTAACCGATGGCACGGACTCTTCGGATAACTCGGAACAGGCTTACTACAAGTCGATCGATGCGTTTTATTCACTGCGCAGCTCGGCGATGAGCGGCACGGCGACCCGGGCCATCTCCAGTCTGAACGGCCCTGGATATGTCTCTGCCGATCTGCTAGGAGCGGGCAGTCTGGAGCTGGCGTCGTATGTTCCGACGCTGTGGCCGATCATGGGCCCGATCACGAGCAGCTTTGGCCAGCGTGAGGATCCGATCCTGGGCAATGGCGAAGGCGAGTTTCACACCGGCATCGACATCAGTGCTCCCAATGGAATTCCCATCCGTGCGACCGGAGACGGCATCGTGAAGCAGGCAGAGATGTCCAATGGCTACGGGCGCGAGGTCGTGATCGACCACGGGCATGGGGTTGAGACAGTCTATGGGCATATGTCGGGCTTCGCCTGCATCGCGGGGCAGACGGTGGTTCGTGGCCAGGTGATCGGTTATGTGGGCCACAGTGGGCGCACGACGGGCTCGCATCTGCACTACGAGGTTCGCATCAGGAATACGCCGGTGAATCCGCACAAATATCTGCGGACGACGCTGGCGGACCTGGGTACGGAGATAGCGAAGGGGCAGTAGCTCTTAGCGATTTCAAAGAAACGGCAGAGCTGATGCAGGTTGTCGGCTCTGCCGTTTTTTGTGCCCCGAAACCGGTTGATCGAAACAGGGTGAGACCGAGAGGCATGCCAAGGTCCATTCCCGTATTGGGAAAGCTCCTGGGGGCAATCGTGTTGTGCACCATTTGGGTAATACCCACCCCGGTTTGCCGCCGATATATTCACCATGAACACTGAAGTCCTGCAACAGATCGCGTCTGTCAGCCCTGGAAGAAGATCTTAATTCCAATCTGGCTTTTACGAGAGAACGAGACACGCATGATGCAGACCTCAGCGGCTTTTCCCAGGAATATGCAGAGCTTTGATGGATCCATCTCCCTGTCGGAGATCATTTCGGCACTCTCTTACGCGCTTGACCTGACTGAAGGCGCGGTGCATGGACATGCGCTTCGCAGCTGCCTGCTGGGTATGCGCATCGCCGAAGAGGTGAAGCTTCCTTCCGACCAGACCAGCAGCCTCTACTTTGCCCTTCTGCTGAAAGATATCGGTTGCAGTCGCAGCGCCGGCCGCATAAGTCAGATTCTAGGCGGAGACGATCGCGCGGCCAGGAGGGCGGTGAGTCTCGAAGACTGGAGCAGACCGCACAAACCGAGTCTGTCGACCCTGAAGCTCCTCTGGAGCCAGGTTCTTCCGGACGCAGGTCGCGTTGTCAGGACCGCCAGATCCTTCAAGAACGGAATTACGCGTCACCAGAGTTTCGAGAGGCTATCGCCCCGTTATGACCGGGGAGCCAGCATTTTAAACGAACTCGGCATGGGGTCTATCGCCGCCGAGGCGGTCCGCAGCGTGGACGAACGATGGGACGGGAGCGGCTATCCCGACAGCTTGAAGGGAGAGCAGATTCCCTTGTTGGCCCGCATCTGCGCGATTGCGCAGCATCTGGATATTGTCTCGGCCGCAGCCGGAACGCAGAGCGCGATCGACACGCTCGAAGAGCGCAGCGGAACCTGGTTTGATCCGCAGCTGGTCCGCATCGCACGATCGCTGCACCGTCGGGGGGCGCTCTGGAATCACTGCTCGCCCGCTGATGTAGAGCAGGATACACGGCAGGCTGTTCTGGACCTTGACTCCGGCAAGCGGCACCAGTTGGAGTCGAGCCAGATCGATCGAATCTGCGAGGCGTTTGCGGATGTGGTGGATGCGAAGTCTCACTTTACCTATCGCCACTCTCAAGGGGTTGCGGACGCGGCGTTTGGCATTGCGCAGGCGATGGGACTTGCGGCAGACCGCGCGCAACTGGTTCGCAGAGCGGCTTTGCTGCATGACATCGGCAAGCTGGGAGTCGCCAATGCGATCCTCGACAAAAAGGGTCAGTTGAGCTCGGAAGAGTGGAAGGCAGTGTACGAGCATCCGCGGATTACGCGACGGATTCTAGAGCGGGTTGCACCCTTCCGCGAGATGGCGGTGATCGCAGGCGAGCATCATGAAAAACTTGACGGCTCGGGCTACCCCGATCATCTGAAGGGGCCGGATCTTTCGACTGAGTCACGCATCGTTGCGGTCGCGGATGTGTATGCGGCGCTCTCGGAGGATCGTCCCTACCGAGCGGGTATCGAGCTTGACGAGACGCTGTCGATCATGTCGAAGCTCATTCCGGTACAGCTCGATGCAGACTGCTTCGAGGCCCTGGTCTCAGTGGTTTCAAGCAAGCGGGAGGTCGCTTCTGTCCAGGCGCCCCAGGTTGCGAGCGCGACGCTGGGCTATTCCTTCAAAAACAGGGGCTTCAAAAACGCAGCTTTTGAAAGTGCTTTCTGACACAACAGCTCAGAGATGCCTACAAAACAAGAACGGCCGAAGATCTCGGCCGTTCTTTTATTTTCGAGGCGTTTTGTTGAGACGGCCCTACTTTCCGGTATAGCTGACGTGCCAGATGGTCTTCGAGCCATCGTCGGTTACGAAGAGCGAACCATCCTTGGCTACGGTAACGCCGACGGGGCGGCCCCAGACCTTGCCATCTGAGGTGACGAATCCGGTCAGGAAGTCCTCGTACTCTCCGGTGGCGTGGCCGTCGTGCATGGGAATGCGGATCACTTCGTAGCCGGAGCGGTGGGCGCGGTTCCACGAGCCATGCTCGGCTGCGAAGCCGTCGCCGTCATAACTAGAGGGAAACTGCTTGCCGGTGTAGAAGGCTAGCTCGAGTGAGGCGAAGTGCGGCTGCAGGATGACGTCGGGCGTGAGGACCTTGTCCTTCAACTCTGGGTGAGTGCCCATGAGGCGCGGGTCCTGATGGCCGCCCATGTAGTACCAGGGCCAGCCGTAGAAGCCGTCCTCCTTGACGCTGGTGATGTAGTCGGGGACGAGGTTGTCGCCGAGGCGGTCACGCTCGTTGGTGGAGCACCAGAGCTGGCCCGTGGTTGGGTTGATGGCCTCGCCGACGCAGTTGCGGATGCCGCTGGCGTAGACCTTGACGAACTTTCCTTCGGGCGTGAACTCGAGTACGTCGGCGCGATGCAACTCATTGGGGTGAGTGTCAGGATCGTCCGCGTTCGAGGCGGATCCGACCGAGACCAACATCTTGGTGCCGTCGGGAGAGAAGACGACGTCGCGTGTCCAGTGTCCGCCGCCACGGAGCTGGGCGAAGCCAGGAAGCTGGGCGACGATGGTCTCAGGCTTTCCGGTTGCAACCAGGTCACCGGATTTGTACGGAAAGCGGACCACGGTTTTGGTGTTGCCGACATAGACCCACTTGGGGTTGGGGCCGCTGGGATAGAAGGCGATGCCGAAGGGAAGATCGAGATCGGAGGCAAAGGTGGAGACGGTCGCTGCTTTACCATCAGGGCCCACGCCACGGAGGACCATGATCTTGTCGCCGTGGGAGTCGGCGAGGAAGATATCGCCATTGGGAGCGGTGCGCATCAGCCGAGGCTCTTTGAAACCCTGCGCGTACATCTCAACCTTGAAACCTGCAGGCGCGACCGGCCATGCACCCTCAGGGCGGGGAACGAGGCTGGGGCCGTTGTCGACGGACTCGTCCGGCTTCGGCTGTGGCAGGTCGGCGAGCGTGATCTTGCGGCGGACGCCGGGATGCTCCTGTGTGTAGTCGGTGAAGGCGGACGGCCCGGTGATGACTGAGCCGGACTGTGCGAATACAGAAGCCGGCAGCGCAGAGACGAGGGACGCCAGAGCCAGGACTCGAAGAACGGAGGGAGTAGAGCTATGCATGAGACGTTTCTCCTTGGAGCGTGAAAGTGGTTAGATGCTGTTGCCCGACCATGCGAAGTTGACCGTTGAGGACCTCGAGCTCAATTGCCTGGAGGTTTTCTATAAAGTTGACGAAGTGAAAGCGCCGAAAGTTTGACATTAGTTGCCGGTCGGTCGCGCGGGGGAAGAGGAAGAGAAGGCGAATGGCCTGCATAAAGAGGCCGTGGGTGAAGACGGCAATGCATCCCTCTGATTTCAATTGGGCGAGCCGGCGGATGGCGTCGCGGGCGCGGCCGATAAAGTCGCTGAACGACTCAGCTCCGGGGCCGTCGGAGTAGGACGGATCGTCTCGCTCCCAGAACTCCAGGATGTGCGGCATCTGCTGCTCTTCGCTGGTACCGTTGTGTCGCGCAGGGTTTAGATAGTGGAACTCCTGGATCGGCCACTCCTCGATCGGCACCTTGGGGTAGCGCTCTCGAAGCGGGACCGCAGTCTGCTGAGCACGGAGATACGGCGAGAGCAGAAACAGGGTCGGGTCACAGGAGAAGCCGTCGGCGAAGGCCTTTGCCTGGGCGCGGCCGAGCTCTGTCAAAGGATTGATGATGTGGTCCGGCGGGATGCCGCCCGCATTCGCGACACTCTGGCCGTGGCGAATGAGCAGGATTCGGGTGGGCTGTTGGATGGTGGCGTCGGTCATCTCGTCTCAGTCGTTATGGCTGAAGGTCGGGGTTTGGCGATGCGAATTGCTTAACTAACTCAAGCGGGATGTTTGCAGTTAGAACGGCGCGATCTTTATGCTGTTCGATCTTCGTGGAGTCGGTCAGCTCGCGAAACGCCGCATCGGTGGCGGGGTGAGGCTGCATCTGCGCCTGTGCCTGCTCTACGGTCTTCATGAGCGTGAGCAGCGAGGTTAGAGTCTCGGTGGCCCGGGCTGCGTCGGCGTCGTTCGGAGCAATCTGCTCGAGGCGCAGGTGCAGGGTTCCGAGATAACGCAGGCTGGCGACGAAGGTGGTGTCCTCCGACATGGGCAGTTGCAGGCCGAAGATGCTGATTGCGCCGCGCTCAGAGAAGGGGAGACCGATGTGGCCGATGCCCCAGGCGCTTGAAAACGCGGGCACGTCGCGATAACGTGCCGATAAGAGCGATGAGCCTGAAAACGGCGATGCAGCGGCGCGATGCCGGTCCAGGATGGAGTGAATCTGCTCGGCCGTCGGCATGTTGGAGGCGGCGATGGTGTCGTAACCGAGCTGCGTGATGCGCAGGGGCCGCGTAACGCTCTCGTCACCGACGCGAATGGTGAAGATATCGTGATCGGCGTAGCTCTCTTTCGCCGTGGCGATTGAGGCAAGGTAGTGTGCCAGACGCTCCCCATCGAAACGGCCTTCGAAGACCTCGGAGTAGCCGACCGGACCGTTCGGGCCGTTGGGGTCGTCCATGCGGTGCAGGGCAAAGGCCACGGAGTCGAGATCCCGCTCGGGGACGATGCCGGTGGCGTCGATGAACTGCTGATACTCAGGGGTGCGATTGACCGGAGATCGATCGAAGTGAGTAGCAGCCCGCAGCGGCTTTAGATTGGCGTAGACGATCGCGTCGGACTCGGGCAGCAGGCGCGCGACCTCTGGCGGAGCGGCCTTTCGCAGCACCAGTGCGACTACCAGCGCAGACATCAACGCCAGCATCAGCAAGAAGGAGTAACGGGTGCGCTTACGCATCAGGGACATGGCCGGTCGGGCAAAGTGTCAGCATGGTCAGTACGATTCACGAACTGCAGCGCCTCAAGCAATAAGCATAGCCCATCTTGGGGTATGGCCTCCGGTTGTGGCTTATCGTCGTGCGAGGTTGAAGAGGAGTGGCGAGGTTATTCCACGATGGCGAAGGTGTAGATCTTTCCGCCGTTTGTGACGTTGCCGGTGCCGGGTGGCAGAATGCCGAACTCGCCGCCAGCGACGCCATCTCCGACGGTGAACTCGTAGGTGCGCGGAGCGGTTCGCACCGGCTTGAAGGGAACCTCGTCGCGGTCTGCTCCACCGCTCGAGTGGAAGACGCCGCCGGTAAGGATGCGGAACTCGCGGTTGCTCGAGTTGAGGCGGAAGCGAACGAAGGTGTACTCCGTGGCGGCGACGCCTTCAGGCGTGTAGAGCAGAACTTCGATTGGGCGCTTGAGTGCGAGCGCCGATTCGCGGCCATTGACGCGGCCGTTGCGATCCTGCTTGATGATGCCGTTGGTTACGGTTGACTTGATAAATCCGCCCGACTTGATGTGGACAATCTCCGGGTCGATCGCGGTCCACCTTCCTGAGCGGTCTTTGTAGTAGACGCCAATCTCGTTGACGTCGGAGAGGACGATGGGTTTTTCAGTCTCCGGCACGTTGGTGAGCTGCCGGCGGCTCTTGTTCATCATCGCAGTGAGGACGCGGTCGGAGAGCCCTGCCGTTTTGAGGGTCACGAGGGAGTCAGCGTCTGTGTTGTATCTTCCGGGTTGCGTGTTGATGGTCTGGATGATGAGGTCTTCGCCCAAGCCTGCTTTTGCCATGCGGATAACCGAATCGTTGTTCATAGCGGCGGCTTTTGGAGGAGACGCGCTTTGTGGGCCTTCGATCAGCTGGGGGGCGTCGCCTGAGTTCTGTGCCACTATCGGCAGGGTGCTGAACAGAAGAGAGAGTAGAAGCAAAAGGCGCATGAATTTGATCGACCTGGGTCCCGGAATTTCCAACAGGCTGAAACTGAAAATGCTGGCATAGCCTAGCACGGAGGCGAGCTTTGGACGTATTCCCCGGTGGGTCGGTAAGCGGAGGAGATCCGCCCCTTGCAACCCATTGCTCCAGTGTTCCCGCTATGCTAAAGTTAGGTCTGCGGCGCACTCTGCGCGGGCACTGCTGCGCGTTGGGCGGCTGAGCTTACAGAGGGCAAAATTGCTGTTTGGGCTGGCGTAGCTCAGCTGGTAGAGCATCTGATTTGTAATCAGAGGGTCGGGGGTTCAAGTCCCTTCGCCAGCTCCAGTTTCAAGCAGCGGGAAAAGAAAGACGGATTTGGTTGTACTGCTTGCCGTTCTGGCTATGCAGACCTCCTCTTCATTCTTCAAGGTCATTCCTTCAAGGGTGAGTACGCGCCCGATTCGCGGTTTAGAATCGAGGTGCGGACTTGAGAGATTGAGATGAGGGCTGCGCGCTGGAGTTCAAAGCAGGATGTGCACAGGTGGCCGAGTGGTTAATGGCAGCAGACTGTAAATCTGCCACTCTTCGAGTTACGGAGGTTCGAATCCTCCCCTGTGCACCATAAATTTTGTACTGCGGTCGTGGAAGGTTGCTGTAACTGGTGAGTGTTGTGGATCTGAGTCCGGCAAGCAGCGGAAGGATGTGGATTGCGCTGGTTGTACTGGGGTTGTTGGGGATAGCGGTCTGGCAGACAATGGAGCCAGGCAAGTATCAGCAGCTAACCTGGATCCTGTTAGGTTTTTTTGCCTTTCGTGTCATACTCGGACGGTTGCGTTCGCGGTAAGATTGTTTGGTAAAAAGTTTTAGCAGATTGTTTGGCGTGTTTTGTACGACGCTGGCGTAGCTCAGTGGTAGAGCACTCCCTTGGTAAGGGAGAGGTCGAGAGTTCAAGCCTCTCCGTCAGCTCCAGATCTTTGAAGTAAAGGGCTCGGTCCCTGCAGGCAAGCGGGAGTAACTCAGTGGTAGAGTCACAGCCTTCCAAGCTGTTGGTCGCGGGTCCGATTCCCGTCTCCCGCTCCAAAGATTGATAGATTGATAGAAGCGGTCAGGCAGTAGATCGCAGGAGAGTGTGTTGAGCAGTCTGTATCAGCAACCCATACTTACCGTCTCCGATCCGGAGACCTTCAACGCGGTGAAGACAGCAGTGGAAGCCTCCTTCTCTTCCGGTCGTGTCGCGGAGTTCCTGAAGTCGCTGGAGCGGTCGAAGCTGCGCATACGCGACTTCGAGACGGTTCTGAGCAAGGGAAACCTGGGAGTGACTGCGCAGGCTGAATACAACAAGCTGGGTAACTCCGACCAGGGCCAGATTCGCGAACTCTATCTCGCCAGCCTGGAGCAGGTTGCACCGGAGCTGCGAGAGAAGTTCTTCAAGTTGTACGCATATTACTGAGACAACCCCCCGCTTCTCAAGTTTAGTTTTTCGCTTTCAGTTTTTCGTTTGAAGTATTCACCTGAACCCCGGTGCACGCGCCGGCCAACACGAGGAGACGAGCAGTCATGGGCAAGGAAAAGTTTGACCGGTCAAAGCCGCACGTAAACATCGGGACGATCGGGCACATCGATCATGGCAAGACGACGCTGACGGCGGCGATTACGAAGGTGTTGTCGAAGCACAACCCGAACAACAAGTTTCGTTCGTTCGACACGATTGACAACGCTCCTGAGGAGCGCGAGCGTGGTATTACGATTGCGACCTCGCACGTGGAGTACGAGACGCCGAACCGGCACTATGCGCACGTCGACTGCCCGGGCCACGCGGACTACATCAAGAACATGATCACTGGAGCGGCGCAGATGGACGGCGCGATCCTGGTGGTTGCAGCGACCGACGGCCCGATGCCCCAGACCAAGGAGCACGTGCTCCTGGCGCGTCAGGTTGGCGTTCCCTTCATCGTCGTGTTCCTGAACAAGTGTGATGCGGTTGAGGACGAAGAGCTGATCGAACTGGTGGAGATGGAGGTTCGCGAGCTCTTGTCGAAGTACGACTACCCTGGCGACGACACTCCGATCATCCGTGGCTCTGCGTTGGGCGCGCTGAATGGCGAAGCCCAGTGGGAGGCCAAGATCGACGAGCTGATGGCGGCGGTGGACAAGTACATTCCGCAGCCTGAGCGCGCGGTCGATCAGCCGTTCCTGATGCCGATCGAAGACATCTTCTCGATCTCGGGTCGCGGCACTGTGGTCACGGGCCGTATCGAGCGCGGCAAGGTAAAGGTTGGCGAGGCCTGCGAGATCGTTGGCTTCCGCGAGACCCGTCAGACGGTCTGCACCGGTGTCGAGATGTTCAAGAAGCAGCTGGACGAAGGTCTGGCTGGCGATAATGCTGGTCTTTTGCTGCGCGGTATTGCGAAGGAAGATGTGGAGCGCGGGATGGTGTTGGCCAAGCCTGGTTCGATCAAGCCCCACACCGACTTCAAGGGCGAGGTTTATGTGTTGTCGAAGGAAGAGGGTGGACGTCATACTCCGTTCTTCAACGGCTACCGTCCCCAGTTCTACTTCCGCACCACGGACGTGACGGGTTCGGCGAAGCTGCCTGCGGGAACTGAGATGTGCATGCCCGGCGACAACATCCAGCTGGAGATCACGCTGCACACGCCAGTCGCGATGGAGAAGGGTCTGCGCTTCGCTATCCGCGAAGGTGGACGCACCGTCGGAGCAGGAACCATCAGCGAGATCATCAAGTAAAGATTCGAACGAAAGGCGGCAGGAGCAATTCTGCCGTCTTCTTGTTTTACTGCTTCCTTGTTCTATTTGGCGGCCACCGTTCTGGCAGTTCGGAGCCGTGGCTTTCCTGAAACACTGTTTTAAGAGATAATTTGAGAGGACGAGCGTGGCCTGACCGCTTTTCTTCCGTCTCACAATCAGGATTTGGTTGCAGGGGCCATTGCCCTGTGTCGCGGCGTGTCACTACGCTGCTTGCCAGCCGAGGTGGCTGGCCACGTTAGAAGGAGATTTACTATGCGCGAGATCATTACTCTTCAGTGCCCGGATTGCAAGAACCGGAACTACTCCACCACGAAGAACAAGAAGACGACCACCGGTCGCCTCGAGTTCTCGAAGTTCTGCAACACCTGCCGGAAGCACACGGACCACAAGGAAACGAAGTAGTCTCCAGCCGGATTCTGGGGTGAGACGCAGGTCTCACTCCGCACAGCCTGGGGGAGTAAGCTCAACGGTTAAACTGTCGGTCTCCAAAACCGAACTTCTCGGTTCGAATCCGAGCTCCCCCGCCAGTTTGCCCGGTCCCTCAAGTCCGGGAACAGACACCACAACGCACCACGAAGATTGAGGCAGTACTATGGCCAAGACAATAGCGGTAACCGAACAGCCCAGCACCGGATTGCAGCAGTTGAAGTCGCAACCAGCACGTCTCGGCGAGTTCCTCAAGGATGTTCGCAGCGAGATGCGCAAGGTGATCTCGCCTTCGCGCGCCGAGGTTCAGTCGACTACGATCGTTGTCCTCGTCACCGTCTTCATCTTCGCGGCGTACTTCTGGTTGGTGGACAACATCATCGGCCGGGCGATCGAGGCCCTGTTGCACCGGCTTACCCAGCACTAAAGAGATTTGATTCCCGAGCAAAAGCGGTAGAGAGAAGTACACGATGCGTGAAAAAGGCACAACGATGGCAGCAGAAGAGCAAAATCCGGAAGAGCAGAATCCTCAGGGAGACCCCTCTGAGCAGTTGGCTCCCCCGGTCAATGAGAACTTCAAGTGGTACATCATTCATGCCTACTCGGGCTTTGAGCGCAAGGTGCGCGAGTCCCTCGAGAGCCGCATCACGGCCTTTGGTTTGCAGAACCGCATCGGCCGCATCATGATTCCGACTGAGCCGGTCACTGAGCTGCGCAATGGCAAGAAGTACACCATCGAGCGCGTCTTCCTACCTGGCTATGTTTTGGTCGAGATGGAACTCGACAACGACCTGTGGCACGTCATCAAGAACACGCCGCGCGTCACCGGCTTTCTGGGCACAGGCGACAACCCGGTCGCGCTCTCCGAGCAGGAAGTAAGCTCCATCCTCTTCCGCACCGAGACTGCAGGCAACAAGCCGACCATGAAGGTCAAGTACGAGAAGGGCGAGCAGGTCCGCATCAACGAGGGCCCCTTCGCCAACTTCACCGGCGCGGTCGACGATATCAACGAGGACAAGCAGACCCTCAAGGTTATGGTCAGTATCTTTGGCCGCTCGACTCCGGTCGAGATCGAGTTCTCCAAGGTCGACAAGGTTGTCGACGAGTAGTTTGAGAGTTTTGAAATAATTAAGCAGCAGGCGTTCGGAGGTAACAACGCCGCTGCTGGAAGAGTAAAGAGGATTTACCCGAATGGCACCGAAGAAGATCACTGGATACGTCAAGCTTCAGATTATGGCCGGCAAGGCCACCCCTGCACCTCCGGTCGGCCCTGCGCTTGGCCAGGCCCAGGTCAACATCATGGAGTTCTGCAAGCAGTTCAACGAGCGCACCAAGGCGCCTGATATGGCCGGACTCACCATCCCGGTCGTCATCAGCGTCTACGCAGACCGCACCTTCAGCTTCATCACCAAGACCCCTCCGGCTCCGGTGCTCCTGTTGAAGGCTGCTGGTATCGAGAAGGGCTCCGGCACTCCGAACAAGGAGAAGAAGGGCAAGGTGACCGAGAAGCAGATCATCGCAATCGCCACCCAGAAGATGCCGGACATGAACGCGACCACGGTCGAGGCAGCAGCGAAGAGCATTCGCGGCACGGCACGTTCGATGGGCATTGAAGTTGTAGGCTAACTCAAAGCAGTTGCACCGAATGAGCTTTCTACAAGCGAGGACGCAGGGAATCATCACCGACTATGTCAGTCGACGATGATCTCCAGGCGTCTTTTCTCCTCATTAAGTTACTGCTCGCACTCCTGCTCTATTCTGCCTTCTACGCAAAGAGTCTTTGCTGTCTCGCCGTTGTTCCCACACCCAGCGTCGGCCTCTTGCCCCCGCCCTCCTCGTTTCGAGTGAGCAGGGCGTCGCTCGAACGTTTTCCCAGGCCGTACCGTCGGCATGCGCTATCAACCATCTTTGCAAGGCGTTCGCGATACTCTCTTCCGGCAAAGTCGGCGGTGGCGAAGCGTTTGGCATAGTCGGCCTGAAGGGCAGGGAAGTGCTCACGAACGAAGCTCAGGTAAGTAGGACGTGAGCACGGCTTGAGGAAGAGTGGGTGCGCGGCGAAGAAACTCGCTCCCACGGCTGCGGACCGTTGAGCCATGCCGTCCAGCGCCTCTTCATTGTCGGTAATGCCGGGGAGCAGCGGCGAGCCGAAGACACCTGCGATGATTCCTGCTTCCCGCATGCGCCGGACAGCCTGAAAGCGAAGATCCGGCCGAGGCGCCCGTGGCTCCAGCAAGCGCGCAAGCTTAGCATCGGGCGTCGTAATCGTCACATGGACAACGAGTGTGTTGTGACGCCCAATCTCCACAAGTAGATCAATATCGCGTTCAATCAGCCGTGACTTCGTCACGATCCCGAGCCGATAGCCCTCCTTCCGCGAGAAGACCTCCAGAATGCTGCGCGTAATCTTCGCCCGTCGCTCGATCGGCTGGTAGGGGTCGGTCGCGGTGCCCAGCGCGACCTCGTCCGCCGGGTCAATCTTCTTCAACTCTTGCTCCAGCAGCCACGCCGCATTCTGCTTCAGAAAGATCATTCGCTCGAACGACAAAGGATCCCGCATATCGATCGTGTTGGTCGTGACCTCTGCGCTGATCTCTGCCGCAGCCTTCGGAGCCATGAACTCATGCGTATAGCGCGCATAGCAGTACTTGCAGCCGAACTCGCATCCCCGGTACGGATTGATGCTGTACGCCAGTGACAGCTGTCTCTTCGACACAGATTTATTCAGAATGCTGCGCACCTTCAACATCTTGAATTCAATCAGGTGGCCATCCTCGGCGTGCTCTGCCTCAGCTGCCATGCGGGCGATTCCCACAGGGCTTGGGGGAAGGATTGGGAAGAGGGACGTGCTGTCTTGTTTCTCCATTTGTTCGCCCTATTAAAGGCAAATATAGCTCCGTCTTATCCCTTCGTCAAGCATGTTTCTTCGCCAACAGCTCGAAGGCCACCAAGTTTGGTGTGTAGTAGCCTCTTGTCCAAACGAAATAAGGCGATTTTTCTGGCCAATATTCATCTTGCAGAAGATACGGATGTTTGTAGAATTCCGACATGCTCGACAAGTTGGCATGGCGGAAGATGAAGTACGTTCTTTTGTTTGCGCTCGTCGTCTTTTTGTCTTATCGAGCTCGTTACGCTCAGATCGACGATGCATTGATCTACGCGCGTTACATCAACAACGCCTTATGGGGCAACGGCTTTGTCTTCAATCTAGGAGAGAAGGTGAATGGGCTTACCTCCCCTCTGTTCTGCTATCTCTTGTTCGCTGTCTCATGGATGCTTCACGGCAACATTATTCTCGCGTCAGTTCTCATCTCTGCGATATTTCTGTTCCTCGCAAGTGTTCTTGCCGAGCGCATGGTCCCGGTTGCCGGTTTTCTGATAGCTAGCGTGGGATATTTTTATGTCCAGGTGGGCATGGAGACTGCGTTGTTCCTCTTCATGTTGATACTCACGGTCACGCTCTGCCGGGAGGAAAAGTACAATTGGCTGCCTTCGGTCTTGGCGCTTTTAGTGCTTACACGCTTTGAAGGCGGCATGATGCTTCTGGTGGTTTGCGCGCATCTTTTTCGTCGTCGACGCTGGCCGGCTCTATCGTCGTTTCTTCCGCCTTTGGCAATTGCGGCCGGTTTTCTTCTTCTGAACTATCGTGTCTATGGTCAGATTCTTCCCTCTTCAACCACCGCGAAGATCGGACAGGGTCTTTCTGGTGCTTTAGGACCCTGGCCGACGGCCTTCTTCGGAATGGCGTGGCAATTGGATAAGGACTTCAAACCGACGATCTATTTCGTGTTCGCGGTGGTAGCACTTGCCTTCATCGGGGTGAAACGTCTGCGCGGAACGGTCCTGAATGAAACGGTCTTACCCTTCTGCGCTCTGCTCCTTGCGTTCTATGTTTTATTGAATATCCCGGGGTATCGCTGGTACTTCGCCCCGTTTATCTTCTTTGGCCTTGTCTACGGAGCCGAGGGCATCCCTCGGAGTCGAGTTGGATATTCCGTCGCAGCCGTCGTTATAGCTGCAGTCGCCCTTACGAACGTCTTTGTTGTGCAGAGATTTAACGAAACGCCGGAAACCGACTACCGGGTATTGGCCGAATGGTTGAATCGAAATACTCCTCAAGAGGCAACGATCGAAGCCGTGGAGACTGGGCGACTCGGCTACTACTGCAGCCATCGATATATCTTCGATATAATGGGCCTGACGACGCCCAAGAACGCCGACCACGTAACTCACGGAGATTGGGTCTCCTGGGTGGCTGAAGACAAGCCGGACTATATCGTGATGCATACACCGGCACTGAAATGGGAGAGGGCGGCCCTCAAAGATCCACTCTACGAGCAGACGCCATTTCTCTATCGTGGGGTCTATGTTTTGCGGCGAAAACCAGGGTTGCAACCAGGTAATCCTTGACGTGATATTGCCTTTCCGGCATACTTATAAGAGTGCCTCAATGTCCAGTTGAGGCCAGTCGAGAACCACGCCCGGAGAGTTCAACTCCAGAGGGGTGGGAGACGAGGAAAAATGGCAAGGAAGCTCTCTAAGAATCTAGTAAAGGCGCGTGCGCTCGTCGAGCCCCGTCCTTATCTGTTGGCGGACGCTGTTCCGCTCCTGCAAAAAGCAAAGTACGCGAAGTTCGACGAGACCGTCGATCTGACCATGCGTCTTGGCGTCGATCCCCGCCACGCGGACCAGATGGTTCGTGGCACTGTTGTGCTCCCACACGGCCTTGGCAAGTCCAAGATCGTTGCCGTCATCACCTCAGGCGATCGCATCAAGGAAGCAGAGGCTGCCGGCGCTGAGTTTGTCGGTGGTGAGGAGTTGGTCGAGAAGATCCAGAAAGAAAACTGGACTGCCTTTGACGCTCTGATCGCGACCCCTGACATGATGCGTTCCGTTGGACGTCTCGGCAAGGTGCTCGGCCCCAAGGGTCTGATGCCCAACCCGAAGACTGGCACCGTAACCACTGACGTTGCCGCTGCGGTCAAGGAGATTAAGGCCGGTAAGGTCGAGTTCCGCACCGATAAGACCGCGCTGGTTCACGTTCCAGTCGGCAAGCTCTCATTCGATCCGCAGAAGCTGGTCGATAACGCGATGACTGTGATTACGAGTGTCGTGAAGGCCAAGCCGTCGGCCGCCAAGGGCAAGTACATCAAGGGCGTCACACTGAGCTCGAGCATGGGCCCTGGCATTCAGCTCGACTACGCCGCTGCTGAACTAGCAGGCAAGGCCTAATCAATTTTTAGTTAGCACGAAACCCCCTCTGGCGCGGAAGCGAGGAGCGGGCAAGCGAAAGCGAAGAGGATTCAGTCATGGCATTGACCAGAGCATCAAAGACGGAGAAGGTGAAGCAGCTCGCGATCGAGCTCGAGCACTCGACCTCCGCTATCATCGGCACCTTCAAGGGCCTCACCGCCGCGAAGGACTTCGAGCTGCGTAAGACTGTTCGCGCCGCCGGTGGAAACTACCACGTTGTGAAGAACAAGCTGGCTGCACGCGCCAGCGAAGGCACCAAGATCGAGTCGGCGCTGCAGGGCCTCAAGGGCGTATCGGCTGTTGCCTACACCTCGAGCGATCCTGTTGCTCTCGCTAAGGCGCTTTCGACCTGGGTCAAGGACAACGCTGAGTTCACCTTCAAGCTGGGCATCGTCGACGGCAAGGTGATCGACGTTCGTGAGATTGGCGATCTCGCCACCATGCCGGGCAAGGAAGAGCTCTTCTCTAAGCTTCTCTTCCTCATTCAGTCGCCTGCGCAGCGTTTGGCCACGGTCATCAACGCTACCGGACGCGATCTCGCGGTTGTCATCAACCAGGGCGTAGAAAAGGGCAAGTTTGCAGGCGCAGCCGCTCCGGCAACTGTCGAAGCGACGAAAGCAGAGGCTGTCGAAGCTCCTAAAGCAGAGGCCAAGGTTGAAGAGACTCCTGTCGCAGAGGCCGCAGTCGTTGAAGTTCCTGCTGCTCCCGCCGCTGAAGGTCAGCTTGTAGCCGAGGCGCACGCCGTCGAAGCTCCCGGCGCCGATGCCACCGCTGAGCAGCCTGAGAACTCCACCGCATCGCAGGGTGGGGAAGCCGCGACCACCGA
Source organism: Tunturiibacter empetritectus (assembly GCF_013410875.1). Taxonomy (GTDB): domain Bacteria; phylum Acidobacteriota; class Terriglobia; order Terriglobales; family Acidobacteriaceae; genus Edaphobacter; species Edaphobacter empetritectus. The sequence continues at coordinate 1,045,025 of NZ_JACCCU010000001.1, forward strand.
CCCGGTCGAAGGCTAAACAAGTTTCGCCTGGTCTTCCCGGGGGCGCTGGTCTGGGCGCAACGGAAACCCTGGAAGGCATAGGCAGCCGAAGCGCAGTCAGGCTTTGGAAGAGCAATAGGCACCACAAAGTTCAGTTCTAATTGGAGAAATAACATGGCAGACATCCAGCAGTTGGAAGATTCAATCGTTAGCCTCAGCCTCCTCGAGGCTTCGGCTCTGGTCAAGAAGCTCGAAGAGCGTCTCGGCGTTTCAGCAGCAGCGGCAGTTGCAGCCCCGGCAGCCGGCGGCGGCGCAGCGGCAGCGGCTCCGGTCGAAGAGAAGACCGAGTTCACCGTTATCCTCAAGGATGCCGGCGCGAATAAGATCAACACCATCAAGGCTGTACGCGAAGTTACCGCTCTTGGGCTGAAGGAAGCCAAGGATCTGGTCGACGCCGCTCCCAAGCCCTTGAAGGAGAACATCTCGAAGGATGATGCAGCTGCAATCGCCAAGAAATTCGAAGGCGTTGCCACCATCGAAATCAAGTAGTTAACTGCCAGCTTGCACTATAAGGCGGAACGCGATATTCTTGACGTTAGAGAAAATTCGTTCCGCCTTGACGTGCTCATTGGCGGCCAGCGGTATCCAGAAAAAACTTCGTTGTACCCGGATCATCCTGTCTTCATAGGTTAAGGAACCGGCCACTATACGCTTCGAGCGGCGGATGCGCATAGTGCAATAAGAATCATGCGAGCGGCGCAACTTTGGGGTAGGCGAACCTCAATGGCGGCAGGCATTAACACTACTCATATAGAAACAGTGCACAAGTCGACCTTTGCGCTCATGGGGCATGCTGTCCCCGCGAGCGCTTTGCCGTGTTTATCGGCATTGTCTCCGCTATAGGAGCCAACAGTACGCTGCACGCGTTCTTTATAGCAGCTTCGAACGCCTGTAGGTAGTAAAAGTTTCAAGATTTATCCGTGCCGCGGACCATTACGGCAAGACGTTTTGCGCACGGGGCTCGCTGCCATCGAGGACAGCAAGACCCGAAGATCATAAACACTGCGCGATCAGAAGCAAACCCGGAGGGCCTGACCGAAGCCCTCCCCTAACGAGTGAAGCCAGCAATACGATGCCGGCAGACGCACTCGGGAGGCCTCGAAGGTCAGTTTTCAGGAGAGAGCATGTCTGGCGAGTCCAACAACAGCGAAATGCGCGCGATCCGAAGCCGTCTTGATTTTTCCAAGATCCCCACATCCATCCAGATCCCTAACCTCATTGAAGTCCAGCGCCGCAGCTATGAGCGCTTCCTGCAGATGGACAAGCTCCCGCAGGAGCGCGAAGACAACGGCCTGCAGTCGGTCTTCACCTCAGTCTTCCCCATCACCGACTTCCGCAACGTCTCCGAGCTCGAGTTCGTCGACTTCTCGATCGGCAACTGGGAGTGCAAGTGCGGCTACCTCAAGGGCCTCAACCACCTGCGCACGGCCTGCACCAACTGCGGCCACATGGTCATTACCGACCCCTTCCACCCGGGCGACGTCCTCTGCAACTTCTGCGGAACCTACAACAAGAACACCCCTGACTTCTGCACCAAGTGCGGCGACCCTGTCGGCCTGCAGCTGAAGTACGACCAGGCAGAGTGCGAAGAGCGCGGCATGACCTATTCTGCACCTCTCAAGGTCACGATTCGCCTCAAGATTTATGACAAGGACCCCGAGACCGGCGTCAAGAGCCTACGCGACATGAAGGAGCAGGAAGTCTTCTTCGGCGACATCCCGCTGATGAGCCAGAACGGCACCTTCATCGTCAACGGCACCGAGCGCGTCATCGTGTCGCAGCTCCACCGTTCGCCCGGCGTCTTCTTCGAGACCGCAAACAACCGCACCTACTTCCTCGGCAAGATCATTCCGTACCGCGGCAGCTGGGTCGAATTCGAGTACGACCAGAAGAACACCCTCTACGTCCGCATCGACCGCAAGCGCAAGTTCCTCGGCACCATCTTCCTGCGCGCGCTCGGCCTGCGTACCGACGAGGAGATCCTCAAGACCTTCTACACCGTCGACACTATCAACGTAGCCGACGGCAAGCTGCACTGGAAGGTCGTTCCCGAAGGTCAGCTCAGCAACCTGCAGGGCACCCGTCCCGCGCATGCCGTCACCGTCAAAGGGGAAGAGATCGCTCCTGCCACACGCAAGATCTCTGCTCACACCATGAAGGGTCTGCGCAGCCACAAGATCGACTCGGTCGAAGTTGAGACCAGCGAGTTCGATGGCGCTATGACCGCCGCTGACGTGGTCGATCTCACCACCGGCGAGTTGCTCTACGAAGCCAACCAGGAGTTGACCGCCGACAAGCTGCACAAGATCATCCAGTCCGGCGTCACCAGCATCGAGGTCTTCTTCCCAGAGCGCGACGACGTGGGCAACATCATCACCAACACCCTTCGTCGCGACTCCGTGCGCAAGCCTGAGGAAGCTCTCATCGAGATCTACCGCAAGCTGCGTCCCGGCGACCCACCGACGCTCGACACCGCGACTGCGCTCTTCGAAGGTATGTTCTTCGATCCGCGTAAGTACGACTTCTCGCGCGTCGGCCGCCTCAAATTCAACATCAAGCTCTACGAGAACCAGGATCCGTCTGGCCTCGACAAGCGCACGTTGACCCCCGAGGACTTCTACGGCACCATCCGCTATCTGCTCAAGCTGCGCAAGAACATCGGTGTCGTCGACGACATCGACCACCTTGGCAACCGCCGCGTTCGCGCCGTCGGTGAGCTGATGGAGAACCAGTTCCGCATCGGCCTCGTCCGTATGGAGCGCGCCATCAAGGAAAAGATGTCGGTCTACCAAGAGATGTCGACCGCGATGCCGCATGACCTCATCAACGCCAAGCCAGTCATGGCCGCGATTCGTGAGTTCTTCGGCTCCTCGCAGCTCTCGCAGTTCATGGACCAGACCAACCCCCTGTCGGAGATCACGCACAAGCGTCGCCTCTCCGCCCTTGGGCCCGGTGGTCTCTCCCGTGAGCGCGCCGGCTTTGAAGTCCGCGACGTGCACCCCACTCACTACGGCCGCATCTGCCCGATTGAGACACCGGAAGGCCCGAACATCGGTCTCATCTCGTCGCTCTCCTGCTTTGCGCGCATCAACGAATATGGCTTCATCGAGTCTCCCTACCGCCGCGTGAAGGAAGGCCGTGCGCTAGACTACGTCTCCGTCTCGAACGCCGGTGAGTCCGGTCTGCGTCAAGGCGACTACCTCGAGATCGAAGAGGCCCGCGCCAAGAACGCAGAGTTGAAGAAGGCCGGCAAGCGCACTATGGACCTCGCCCCCTTCAGCTTCTACCTCTCGGCCTGGGAAGAAGATCGCCACACCATCGCGCAGGCGAACATCGAGCTCGATGAGAAGTTGAACATCGTGCAGGATGTCGTCGACGCTCGTCGCCAAGGCAACTTCGTCCTCGTCAACAAGTCCGAGGTGGACTACGTCGACGTCTCGCCGAAGCAGCTTGTCTCAGTAGCCGCATCGCTTGTCCCGTTCCTCGAGCACGACGACGCCAACCGCGCTCTGATGGGTGCCAACATGCAACGGCAGTCGGTTCCTCTGCTCGTCGCTGAGGCTCCGTTCGTCGGTACCGGTATGGAAGGCGTCACCGCCCGCGACTCCGGCGCCGTCATCCTGGCCAAGCGTAACGGCATCATCGACTCAGTTGACTCCGAGCGCATCATCGTGCGCGTAGAAGGCGAGCACCACCCCACGCAGCTCTCGCGTGAGGTCGGCTCGGACATCTATCAGCTCACGAAGTTCAAGCGCTCCAACCAGAACACCTGCATCAACCAAAAACCGATCGTTCGCAAGGGCGATCGCGTCATCAAGGGTCAGGTCATCGCCGACGGTCCTTGCACTGAGCAGGGCGAACTCGGCCTCGGCCGTAACGTTCTGGTCGCCTTCATGCCATGGCGTGGTTACAACTTTGAGGACGCGATCCTTATCTCGGAGAAGCTGGTCCGCGAGGACTACTACACCTCGATCCACATCGAGGAGTTCGAGATCGAAGCCCGCGACACCAAGCTTGGACCGGAAGAGATCACGCGCGATATCCCCAACGTCAGCGAGCACGCACTGCGCGATCTCGATGACTCAGGCATCATCCGCATCGGAGCGAAGATCGGTCACAACGACATCCTCGTCGGCAAGGTAACGCCGAAGGGTGAAACTCAGCTGACGCCGGAAGAGAAGCTTCTCCGCGCCATCTTCGGAGAAAAGGCCGGCGATGTTCGCGACGCTTCCCTGACGTGCCCTCCGGGTATCGAAGGCACTGTCGTCGACGTCCGCATCTTCTCCCGCAAGGGTCAGGAGAAGGACGAGCGCGCCAAGCAGATCGAGCAGGAGATGATCGAGAAGCTCGAGCGCAACCTCGCCGACGAGATTCGTATTCTCACCGACGAACGTCTCAAACGTCTCGAAGCGATCCTGGGAGCCAAAGAAGTTTTGGCTGATCTCCACGATGAGCGCACCAACAAGAAGCTGCTCAACAAGGGCGACATCCTCGACCGCGACACCATTGAGCTCATCAGCACTCGTAACCTCAAGCGCATCCGCTACGCTGACAAGGATCCGCGTGTGAACGAGCAGATCGATGAGATCGAGGAGATGACCTCACGTCAGATCGATGTTCTCCGCAAGATCACCAACGAGAAGATCAGCAAGATGCAGAAGGGCGACGAACTCTCGCCTGGTGTCATCAAGATGGTCAAGGTCTACATCGCCATGAAGCGCAAGCTCTCTGTCGGTGACAAGATGGCCGGCCGCCACGGGAACAAGGGTGTTATCGCACGAATCCTTCCTGAGGAAGACATGCCGTACCTCCCCGATGGAACGCCGGTGGAGATCGTGCTCAACCCGCTCGGTGTGCCTTCGCGTATGAACGTCGGTCAGATCCTTGAGACACACCTTGGGTGGGCTGCACACACCCTTGGCGCGCAGATCGCCGAGCTTGCCGCCACGATGGAGTCGGCCAACGAAGTCCGCGAGCTCTTCAAGGCGCGCTTCGCCGGTACCGCCGCACTCAACCAGCTTCTTGACCTAGACGACGAGCAGACTCTGCGCATTGCCGCCGGCATGAAGCGCGGTATCTGGTTCGGCACGGCAGTCTTCGACGGTGCACGCGAGACCGAGATCAAGGCGCTCCTCAAGGCCGCTGGTCTCCCCAGCTCGGGCAAGTCGCAGCTCTACGATGGCATGATCGGAGAACCCTTCGAACAGCCTGCCACCGTTGGCTACATCTACATGCTCAAGCTGTCGCACCTTGTCGACGACAAGATCCACGCTCGTTCCATCGGACCGTACTCGCTCATCACTCAGCAGCCGCTGGGTGGTAAGGCGCAGTTCGGCGGACAGCGCTTCGGTGAGATGGAGGTCTGGGCCCTTGAAGCTTACGGCGCCGCCTACATCCTGCAGGAGCTGCTCACCGCCAAGTCTGACGACGTCTTCGGCCGTACCAAGATCTACGAGGCCATCGTCAAGGGCGAAGCTGCCATCGAGCCGGGTGTTCCAGAGTCCTTCAACGTTCTTATCCGCGAACTACAGTCCCTCTGCCTCGACGTCGAACTGATCAAACAGGCCGACCAGAAGAAGCAGCCGCTGCCAGCCATCGCCGCAGCAGATTAGTCGATACCGCTCCACCCCAGGCACGGTCCTTCTGAATGAGGCTTACGCTCAACATTCACGAAGGGCCGGCCAAAAGGGAAGAGCAACAAAGAGAAGCAGGCGACGGACCTAACCACCCACCGCCCAGCAGAAGTAAAGCAGCAGTAACCAGCAGCAAGGCGCAAAAAACGCCAGACACTGCATACGGAGACGCCAAATATGTTTCGCTCCAGCCCCTTTGAACTGACCGGACCCATCGCCGACTTCGACGCCATCAAGATCCAGCTCGCCAGCCCAGAGAAGATCCGCAGCTGGTCGCATGGCGAAGTCACCAAGCCGGAAACCATCAACTACCGTACGTTCAAGCCCGAGCGCGACGGCCTCTTCTGCGCCCGCATCTTTGGCCCCATCACCGACTGGGAGTGCCTCTGCGGCAAGTACAAGCGCATGAAGCACCGCGGCGTCATCTGCGACAAGTGCGGCGTCGAAGTCACCCTCTCGAAGGTCCGCCGCGAACGCCTTGGACACATCGAGCTCGCCAGCCCCTGCTCGCACGTCTGGTTCTTCAAGGGCCTGCCCTCGCGCATCGGCCACCTGCTCGACATCAGCCTGCGTGAGCTCGAAGCCGTTCTGTACTTCGAATCCTACGTTGTCGTCGATCCAGGCGATGCCCCGGTCAAAGAGCGCGAAGTCATCAAGGACGAGACCAAGTTCCGCGAACTGGATGCACAGTACCGCCCCACCGGCTTCAAGGCCATGATGGGCGCCGAGGCTATCAAGGAACTTCTCAAGCGCGTCGAAGTCACCGAGCTCGCCATCGAGCTGCGCGAGCGCATGAAGACCGAGACTTCGCTGCAGAAGAAGCTTAAGTACTCCAAGCGTCTCAAGATCGTCGAAGCTTTCCGCAAGTCCGACAACCTGCCGCAGTGGATGATCCTCGACGTGATCCCCGTGATCCCGCCCGAGCTTCGCCCCCTCGTCCCGCTCGACGGCGGACGCTTCGCCACGTCTGACTTGAACGATCTCTATCGCCGCGTCATCAACCGTAACAACCGCCTCAAGAAGCTGATGGACCTCCATGCACCTGAGGTCATCGTCCGCAACGAGAAGCGCATGTTGCAGGAAGCCGTCGACGCTCTCTTCGACAACGGCCGCCGTGGTCGTGTCCTCCGTGGCGCGAACAACCGTCCGCTGAAGTCCCTCTCTGACACCCTCAAGGGCAAGCAGGGCCGCTTCCGTCAGAACCTCCTCGGCAAGCGCGTCGACTACTCCGGCCGTTCGGTCATCGTCGTCGGTCCCGAGCTGAAGCTGCACCAGTGCGGTCTTCCCAAGAAGATGGCGCTCGAGCTCTTCAAGCCCTTCATCTATCATCGCCTCGAGCAGACCGGCCACTGCACCACCATCAAGCAGGCTAAAGAGATGGTCGAGATGCAGGAGCCAATCGTCTGGGACATCCTCGAAGAGGTCATCAAGGATCACCCGGTTCTCCTGAACCGCGCTCCGACGCTTCACCGTCTCGGCATCCAGGCCTTCGAGCCCGTGCTCGTTGAAGGTAAGGCGATCAAGATCCATCCGCTCGTCTGCACCGCCTTCAACGCGGACTTCGACGGCGACCAGATGGCCGTTCACATCCCGCTCTCGCCCGAGGCCCAGATCGAAGCCAGCGTTCTCATGCTTGCTTCGCACAACATCCTCTCGCCCGCCAGCGGTCAGCCCATCACTGTGCCGACGCAGGACCTCGTCCTCGGCCTCTACTACCTCACCAAGGCGAAGGTCAATGCCAAGGGTGAAGGCCGCGTCTTCGCCAACATCGAGGAGGTCTTCATGGCCCTCGAAGCGAAGCAGGTCGAGACCCTCACCCCGATCCGTCTGCGCTACACCGGCCCTGTCCTCGACATGACCACCGCGTACGACGATCAGGACCTCACCCACACCGAGCCGGTCGAGTTCAACAACCAGTTCATCTCGACCACCGTCGGCCGCGCCATCCTCAACGATGCGCTCCCCGAGGGCATGCCCTACGTCAACGGCCTTCTCAAGAAGAAGGGCATCGGCCAGCTCATCAACTACTGCTACCTGAACCTCGGCCTCGAAGTCACGGTTAAGACCCTCGATCGCGTCAAGGATCTCGGATTCACCTACGCCACCCGCTCCGGTCTCTCGGTCGGGCTCGACGACATGGTCATCCCCGACTCCAAGTACACCCTCGTCGGCGAAGCCGAAAAGACCGTCCTCGCCATGCAGCAGCAGTACCTCGACGGAGCCATCACCAACGGTGAGCGCTCCAACAAGGTCATCCAGATGTGGTCGGGAGTCACCGAGCGCGTTGCCGATGAGATGTTCAACAACATGAAGCGTGCCGACAAGGAAGGAGCCATGAACCCGATCTACATCATGGCCGACTCCGGTGCTCGTGGATCCAAACAGCAGATCCGCCAGCTCTCCGGCATGCGTGGTTTGATGGCCAAGCCCTCCGGCGAGATCATCGAAACCCCCATCACGGCGAACTTCCGCGAAGGTCTCACCGTGCTGCAGTACTTCATCTCGACCCACGGCGCACGTAAGGGCCTCGCCGATACCGCACTCAAGACCGCCGACTCGGGTTACCTCACCCGCCGTCTGGTCGACGTTGCGCAGGATGTCATCATCTCGCACAACGACTGCGGCACCGTCGAAGGCATCTACGTGACGCCAATCATCGAAGCCGGCGAGACCATCGAGCCCCTGCGCGACCGCATCATCGGCCGCGTCTCACTCGAGAAGCTCAAGGACTTCGAAGGCAAGACCATCGTCGACGTCAACCAGGAGATCGACGAAGATCTCGCCAGCGCCGTTCAGGCCGCAGGTATCGAGCGCGTCAAGATCCGCTCGGTTCTCACCTGCGAGTCCAAGCGCGGCGTCTGCATCCTCTGCTACGGCCGTAACCTCGGCTCCGGCAAGATGGTCGAGATGGGCGAAGCCGTCGGCGTCATCGCGGCGCAGTCCATCGGCGAGCCCGGCACCCAGCTCACCATGCGTACCTTCCACATCGGCGGTACGGCATCACGCGTATCCGACGCCTCGCACCTCGAGTCCAAGAACATCGGCACCGTGCGCTTCATCAACCTCGTCACCGTTCGCTCCAAGGACGGCGGCCTGGTCGCCTTCAACCGCAACGGTTCGCTCGCCATCGTCGACGAGAAGGGCCGCGAGAAGGAGCGTTACGCTGTCGTCTACGGCGCCAAGCTCAAGGTCGAAGAGGGCCAGCAGGTCGTCCAGGGCACGCGCCTCGGCGAGTGGGATCCGTACACCTTCTCCCTCCTCACCGAGATCGCTGGAACCGTCCAGTTCAAGGACCTCCAGGAAGGCCTCACTCTCAACGAAGAAGTCGACGAAGTCACCGGCCTCAGCCGTCTTGTCGTCACCGACTCCTCCGATGAGAAGCGTCAGCCCGCCATCATCATCAAGTCCGCTCAGGGCAACAAGCGTTACCTCATGCCTTCACGCGCTCACCTCATGGTGGCCGACGGCGACGAGATCTTCCCCGGCGACATCCTTGCCAAGATCCCACGCGAAACCACGCGTACCAAGGACATCACCGGCGGTCTCCCACGCGTCGTCGAACTCTTCGAGGCCCGCAAGCCCCGCGACCCGGCAATCATCAGCAAGATCGATGGTGTCGTTCGCTTCGGCGAAGTCTCGAAGGGCCAGCGCAAAGTCTACGTCACCGCCGACAACGGTCAGGAAGAGGAGTACAGCGTTCCCCGCGGTACTTACGTCAACGTGCAGGAAGGCGAACGCCTCCGTGCCGGTGATGCTCTGATCGACGGTCCCCGCAACCCGCACGACATTCTGGAAGTTCTCGGCGAGCGCGCACTCCAGCAGTACCTCGTCAACGAAATCCAGGAAGTCTACCGGCTCCAGGGCGTTACCATCTCCGACAAGCACATCGAAACCATCGTTCGTCAGATGCTTCGCTGGGTCAAGATCGAAGAAGTCGGTGACACCAGCTTCCTCGTCGATCAGCAGACCGACCGCTTCCGCTTCAACGCCGAGAACCAGCGCGTGTTGATGTCCGGCGGCAAGCCTGCCATCGGCCGTTCGCTCCTTCTCGGCATCACCAAGGCGTCGCTCTCGACCGACAGCTTCATCTCGGCCGCCAGCTTCCAGGAGACCACCCGCGTACTCACTGAAGCCAGCATCAACGGCTCCATCGACACGCTCCGTGGCCTCAAGGAAAACGTCATCGTAGGCCGCCTCATCCCCGCCGGAACCGGCATGGAGTACTACCGCAACGTCCAGCTCTCCCCAGAGCTGGAAGAAGCGGCAGCCCAGGTCCAGCAGGAAGTGGCATCCGCCATCGAAGCCGAAGAGCGCGAACTAGAACAGATGCGCATGGAAGGCGAACAAGAAGAACTAGCCGCCGAGTAGTACTTCGTACTGTTCTCGACGCTTCGCGTGAAACAACAAACAACGGCAGAGCTTCGGCTCTGCCGTTGTTCTTTAATGCGTCGTAAGTCTAACGATTTAGGTTGCTTATTGGTTGATACCTTGTAAACTTACTGCGCACTCAAAACCATATTATCGAGGCGAATTTGATGAGCACTACCGCTTCTTTCAACCTAAAAATCGGCAGCATTGACATTCAAGTTTCGGGCTCTGAGGAATACCTCAAGGAGCAGATACCGATCGTTCTCGAGTATGTAAAGCCTCATGTGACTGGTATGGCTTCAGTGCCGCATACACCGGCAGCGGACAGACCGCATACTACCCATAAAGAGATGGGCTTGAATACTATCGCAGCAAAGTTAGCAGTTAAATCTGGGACAGATTTAATTATGGCTGCAGTCATCGGCCTTTCACGGAAGGGAAAGTCAACCTCTTCCCGAAAAGAATTGATGGATGAGATGAAATTGGCTACTAGCTATTACAAAGTGACCTACGCTGGCAACATGACCTCATACCTAAAGACTTTGGTGACACAGCAACGACTCCTTGAGCAGTCAGCCGACAACTATGCATTGCCGGCTGCGGTTTTGACTGAACTGGATCAGAAGTTGTCATAGAAGCACGAACGTTGAATGTCACCTATGATTTCCAAACTTGCACTTAACGATGTACCAGACGTTCTGCGTAAGCCACTTCTAGTGGAGTACAAAAGGATTATTGGAAACTATCTCGAACGAAACTGGTTGGCCTCAGAGCTAAGCGGCGGTCGTTTTGCCGAACTTGTGTTCGCAATTCTTGAAGGATATGCCACAAAAAGCTATCCCACTAAGATTCCTCCGAAGCCAAGAGACTTTGTGGCAGCATGCAAGAAGTTAGAGAGTTACACGAACGTACCTCGAAGTTTTCAGATTCTTCTCCCTCGGCTTTTGCCGGTTCTTTATGAAGTCAGAAATAATCGTGATGTAGGGCACGTGGGCGGGGACGTCAATTCAAATTTCATGGACGCTTCGGCCGTTGTCGCAATGGCGAAATGGACCCTCGCAGAGTTAGTGCGTGTGTTTCACAAGTTAGAGATAAAAGAAGCCCAACAGCTCGCAGACTCCTTGGCGGAGAGAACCCTGCCAGTTCTCTGGAAGAGCGACAAAACGGTCAGAGTTTTGAACAATAAGTTGACGTTCAGCGAACAAATCCTACTTCTCAGCTCGGACGCAAAAGGAGCATTGCCTTTGCAAAACTTGATGAGTTCGCTTGATTGCACCAATAAGAGCTACATGAAAAAAATATTGAAGACTCTGCATGATTCAAGGCTCGTCGAATTCGACCCCTTAGCATCGATGGTGACTATCACGCCCAAAGGTTCGCAAGAATCAGAGAAAATTATAGGCAACATGACCGATCCAACAATCTAATCCATCTAAAATGGGCGGGTGGCCCATACATAAAATCTACCGATACATCGGGTGCCCCATTCATGCAGTCTCACCGCATGAGTGGGTATTCGCGCCAAGCGCGAACCGCTTTTTAGCAGCCGTTTGGAGTTACCGCGATGGACGAGTGATAAAACTTCAGAGCTTGTGGGAGCGTTTGTGGAGATGATATACGAGGCCTGCATCCAGGAAAGCGGAAGCAACACCTTGATTTGAAGCACCCGCGACTGCTCCTAATTCAACGGCCCGAAGATCGAAGGAATCACTCAGGCGAACATCAAGGCCGCCGGCGAACTCCACGCCGCCACTGGTAAATCGTGTGGGTTGTGTTGTGAGATCTTCGGCAGCAGGGCCCGTAATGTCGTTGATCTTGAAAGTCGAGGTGACCACTCCGCCTCCGAGCAGGAAATAAGGCCGAAGGACGACGCGTTCCGGCACGAACCCGATTCGTAGAGCCGCCGCCGCTAAGGCTCCTCCCCGAGAGCCAACACCGTAGGAGCCGCGGACATCCACTCCAGCGGTCAGGCGACTCTGTATCGGGAAGTTATAGAAGACGCCACCGACGAATCCACCTGTGTCACTCTTCGCCGCATAGTTGTTGTTGTTTTGGAAGCCATAATCGACAAGCGCGACCGATCCGTAGATTGATGTCTGCGCAATGGCATTCTGTTCGAGAACTAAGAGGGGAAGCAGAGCGAGTAACGGCGTGAAGCAGCGAAAGAGGGTCACCAGGTTCCTTATGTCGGGGCGTTGAGTTCAACATGACTCACGAGTTGCAAGCGAAGTATATCCATCAATGTCGATAGCCGAAATGACCTGATCGTGGCAGGGCGGGTGGCCCATACATAAAACTTCCTAGGAACATTCGCGGCACACGCCAAAAACTCTATTCTTGACAATAAGCATACACTTATATAAGTAAATACCTATGGAATGCCTCGATACCAAATTCGCCGCCTTAGCTGATCCAACGCGTCGTGCGATCCTGGCGCGACTCTCGCTGGGAGAGGCTACCGTCAATGAACTGGCAAGTCCCTTCGAGATGTCGCAACCGGCGATCTCGCAACACCTCAAGGTGCTTGAAGAAGCTGGGCTGATCATCCGCCGGGTCGAAGGTACAAAGCGCCCTCGCCGTCTCGCAAAAGAGGGTATCGAAGCTATGGATCAATGGCTTGGAATGCTCCACACTGCGCTTGAGAAAAACTACGACCGGTTGGACAGCGTTCTAGCCGGTACCAACATACAGAAGAAAGGAAAAAAGCGATGAGCAAAATGACATTGAAGACCGAAGGCGATACGCATGTAATCGTGACGAGGCGCTTTGCTGCCATGCCGGAAGCGGTGTATCGCGCCCACACCGATCCGAAGTTGTTACAAAAGTGGCTGCTCGGCCCTGAAGGCTGGAGCATGCCTGTCTGCATCAATGACGCGAAGCCCGGAGGGAAGTTTCACTACGAGTGGACGAACGGCAAAGGCGCAGGATTCCACATCACCGGTGAGTATCTTGAAGTGAACCCGTTCAGCAGAATCGTGCATGTCGAACGCATGTTCCTGCCGGAGCCAACACCGGACAACCACGTTGAAACCACCTTCGAACGCGACGGGGAAGGAACGTTGATGACGATCCGGATGACACTGCCTGATGAGAAAACGCGAGCAACTATGCTGGCGTCAGGCATGGAGCACGGTATGGAAGCGAGCTACGTGCGCCTCGAAGCAATGATCTAGCGTGCTTGGCGCGCGAATCGCGCATGAGAGACACAACGAACGTGCCCGGGTGCCCATATCTCGATTCCTATCTCGACTTCCTGATGTGGGCATTCACGCTGGCGCGAACCGCCTCTTCACTTCTATACTGGCGGCTCACTTCCCAGGAAAACGTAAGGAGCCACTATGTTCAAAACCCTTGGTCTCATCCTTGTTCTGGCTGTCGTTGTCGTTCTTCTTCTAGCGTTCACCAAGCCGAGCACCTTCCGAGTAGAGCGTTCCACCACCATCACCGCACAACCCGAAAAGATCTCCTCCCTCATCGACGACTTTCATCAATGGGACGCTTGGTCGCCCTGGGCTAAGCTCGACCCCAACATGAAGACCACCTACTCCGGCCCACCCAGCGGCGTCGGCTCCATCTACGAGTGGGAAGGGAACAGCAAAGTGGGCAAGGGCCGCATGGAGATCCTCTCCGTTGAACCTGCAAAGACCACCGTCAAAATCGACTTCCTCAAGCCCTTCGAAGGTCACAACATTGCCGACTTCGAGCTCGAACCACAAGGCTCCGCAACCCGCGTCAACTGGATCATGAACGGCCCGATGAATCTCTTCCCCGGCAAACTTATGAGCGTCTTCACCACCATGGACAAGATGATCGGTCCCGACTTCGACAAAGGTCTCGCCAATCTGAAAGCAGCTGCGGAACATCCATAGTCGCCAGCGGCAGGAGAGGCTTCGCGTCCCGGATTTAGCGTGGAAGTATTGGTGACAAAACCGTCAGTGACGCCATCTTTCACATCGTGAGAACCACGCGGAACTGTGCGTGGCCGCTCATCATTCGCGCATAAGCCTCGGCCGCTTTTTCAAGCGGATAGGTTTCAATCATGGGTCGTACGCCGGTCAGTTCGGCGAAGCGCAGTGTATCTTCCGAGTCTGTCGGTATTCCCGAGGCCCAGCCTTGAATCGTTCGACTCGCACTAATCAACTGGAACGGTGTCACCTCAATCGGATCAGAGGTGGCGCCGATCACCATGAGCTTGCCGTTCGGCCCCAGGCCATTGATGAGCTCAGACATAGACTTCGAGTTGGGAGCAGTCGCCAGAATCACCTTTGCCCCGCCCAGCTTCTGCAACTCCTCTGCAGCATTCGTAGATTTGCTGTCGATGTACACATTTGCTCCGAGCTTCTTTGCGAGCGCCTCGTTCTCCGGTCCGCGTCCAATCGCCGCAACGTTGTAGCCGAACTTGCTCGCAAACTGAATTCCAAGGTGACCCAGGCCGCCGATACCTTGCACCGCAACCAGGTCACTCGGTAGCGCACCGCTGTGCCGCAGCGCATTGAAGGTCGTAATTCCGGCGCAGAGCAAAGGTGCCGCTTCAACGTCGCTCAGACTCTCTGGTATCGCTACCAGAGCCTCCACAGGAGCCACCATGTACTGTTGGTATCCACCGTCATAGCTAATGCCCGGAATCTTCATATTCTGGCAGTTGCCAAAATCCCCTCGCCGGCACGAGAGACAGGTGCCATCATGCCCGCCATGCCAGCCGACCCCGACCCGCTGCCCCTGCTTCCACTCCGAAACGCCGGCACCCGCCGCATCGACAACGCCGGCCACCTCATGCCCGGGAACGCGCGGATATTGAATTCCGGGCCACCCGCCCTCTTTCGTCAGTGCGTCACTGTGGCAGACACCACACGCCAGCACCTTGATCCGCACCTCTCCCGCACCGGGTTCAGGAATCTCACGCTCCACGATCTGGAAATCTGCCCCGGCAGCCGATACCTGCGCCACCTTCATCGTTCGTGCTGCGACAGCTGTTGTCATGAATCCTCCTGGGAACGCCCAATCACGATTGTTGCAAACGTTTGATATCGGGCAGCCTGCTTCTCCCCGGTCTCGCCTTCGCGCAACAGATCGTCGACAAACCCTTCGATGCAGCCGCGGGCATTAGCGGATCGAAAAAAGAGTTTATCTCGTTGTAGAGTTGTATCGTCGCATGACCGGCACCGAGGCGTCTTCTCACGCACCTATGCTCACGGCCCGAAGGTCCGAGGCAAGCCGCAAACTCACTAGAGGATGACTAAGAACGAAGCTTCCGCCGAACCACCCCACTTAACCCAAGCAGCCCTATCCCAAACAGCGCAAGGCTCGAAGGTTCAGGCACTGGCGAATAGTCCACCGTCAACTGCACCGTATAGGGAATCACCACCTGCCCACTGCCTCCCAGGTATCCCGCCCAGTTGGACCCCGGATTCAGAAGTGCAGACTGAATAAATCCCGTGAGCAGAAAATTCAGATCCTGAATGTTCGTCGATACCTTCTCCCCATTGACCGATGTCCCGCCAAGGAAGAGAAGGTCGACCGTCGCATCGGAGATCCCGGTTGTGCTGAACGTAGGCGCAACCGAAGGAAGCGAGTGATTGATCACCGTGCCAAATGGTGCTCCCGCGAACTCGTGTCCCGTCCCGATCACATGTGTGCTCGGCCCCGCGATCCCGACCGAAGCATCCTCGAAGACGCTCCCCGCCGGCAACAGAACCGACACATTCGAAAATGGAATGAGGACGTTCGTCGAGATGCTGGGATGGTCATTCAGGGACGGCTGTCCTTGAACACGATCGTATTGGCCGAAGAAGTTATCGTTGGGGCTGGACACATCGATGGTGGCGCTCGAATGAACGGTCAGTTGGATACTATCCGCCAACGCGCCGTGTACAGGGAACGAAAGTGCAGCCGCTACAAACATCCAGGTGATTCGCATTAATAAAGTCCTCTACAACAGATGGGGAGGAGACTCATCTTGCCAGCATTCAAGGCACGTAGCATGCCAAAGTTACGCGTTCAATACAAAAGAAAGCGCGGCAAGACGCCCGTCTTGTGTGCAAAAGTATGCATAAAATAGTGGAGTTTTAGGCCTACTACGGTTACTTTTCGAAACCATCGGCATACGCGAATCAAATTCGTACTCACGCACGAATCACGAGCCGTATCCCGGACCACGCGCCCCGCACTCCTTCCAGATCCTCTCCCAGTTCCAGATCCCGTCCGACGCCTCATACGGTAGAGGAGATCCCACCTGATGCGCCAGCATACAAATTTGCCCGCGATGATGCGCCTCATGAGCCAGCATGTAGCACAGCATCTCCACGCCAACCGGCCACGACGGAGCCCAGCCGTCTCGGCGAAACCTCTCGATGCTCCCGCCACCCTCGCGCAGCGCCTCTGCCAGCATCTCCCCGCAGCGAGCAGCACTCTCGGCCAAACCACCACGGGCTTGCTCCGGCGTGCAGCGCGCACGGTTCAGCAGTGCAGGAACCTTCAGGTGCGGAGCCGTAAGCCGGACCCACTTGCAGCGGACGTTATGCATATGCGTGAAGATCGCAGCAATGGTGCGCGTCTTTCCCAGCGGTTTAGCTCTCCACGCCGCAGCATCAAGATGTTCGATCAGCATCTGGTTCATGCGATCGTTAGCCGCAAACATCCGGACGGCCGCACCGCCGAGTTGAGTGTCAAGTTGAGCGTGAACCTCGTTGGAATGTGTGGTCACGTCGCCTGCTCCTGGCCATGTAGTACTTCCGGACCCATAGTACTTCCAGCCATCACGTAAACACGAGGAACAGACGCCGCCGAACCGCCTCTCTCAGCATCGACGAAAGATAGCGGATCAGATTGGCGGCGCGCCCGCAGATGAAGTTCTTAGTACCAAGAGTGTGGGTGCCCCATTCATGGCGCCTTATGCCATGAGTGGGCATTCGCACTCCGCGCGAACCGTTTTCACCGCGCTGCAACACCGCTAGGCAGTGACATCGGCAACCACCGGAGCCACCGCCGGAATGCGCATCGGCTGCCGCTTCCAATAAGTCAGCGAGCGCCACACCCACTCCATCGGCCCAAACTCGAAGTACCGCAGCCAGATCGAGCTGAACGCCATATTGAAGATCCACATCCCCGCCACGGCATAGTAGATCTTGTAGTACTCCACATAGCCATACCAGTGCCACGCGCCCCAAACGAAGATCGTCTTCATTGCAAGGCTCGTCAGCAGATAATTCGACAGGGCCATCTGCCCCACCGCCGCGATCCGCGCCAGCAGCCATCGAAATACTCCCGCCTTCACCAGAATCAAGAGCAGCGCCGCATTCCCCAACGCCCCCGCGATCCTGCCGATGTCATAGGGAGCCTGCATCCAGATCAAAGTCTTGAACATATCGAAGTGTCCCGCCCAGGCCTTGTACGCGCCCACCCCGGTCACCGACCAGCCCACCGCTAGACCGATCACCGCGATCCACGCGTACGTCTTCATGCTCAAGCGGCCAGGCAAAAAACCGTTCTTGTACAGAGCCATGCCCAGCAGCATCAGCCCCACCCAGTCCCCAAATCCAAAGTACGCACCCTTCAACTCCCCCATCAACACATTGCCCGCCACATGCCCCTGTGCCTTCCAATATCCCTTCTGCATCGCGGCGATGTCTTCGTACTTCTTCTTGTCGGGTGCACGCCATCTGTCCTGCGTGTTCTGCCACTTCTTGAGATCCCCGATCTCATCCTCGGTCAGAGTCTGGTGCTGCGCCAGCTTCGCGTTGGCCTTTGCCGCCGCCTGCTTCGCACTGTAGGAGGCGCCATACTGGCCGCCCATCATCAGCACGGAGTTGAGAAACAGTATGATGCCCGCCGTCCACATCAGCCGCTTCACCCGAACATTGCGAAAGGGAAACAGAAACAGCAGCGCTGCCACGCCGTAGTAGAACAGGATGTCGCCGTCCCAGATCAGGTAGCCGTGAATCATCCCGATTAACACCAGCCACATATTACGGCGCGTAAAGATATCTGCCGCCTTGATTCCCGCCCCTCGCGCAAGTGCCCGTTCCGTCAGCAGGATTACGCCAGCCCCGAACAGCATAGAAAACAGCGCCCGCATCTTGCCCTCGGCAAAGATCCAGCGCAAAAACCACATCGTCGTATTGATCTTCCAGTGAGGCCCACTGAAGACCGGCTTCACCGTGCTCAGCGGGTAGAGGTAGTTGTGATATCCATAAGCAAAGTCGCAGATGTTCATCACCAGGATGCCCATCAGCGAAAAGCCGCGCAGCACATCCATGCTGCCGATGCGCTCCGTGCGACCCACAGGCCGGGTTGCGTTCAACTCCACCTGGGCCGGCCCAGCCAGCTCCTCGGGAGTACCAGGCGCGATTACGCCCTCATCGGGATTCACTCCAGCCACACTCGCCATGACTCCTCCAGAAGCACTCGCTCGTCCTTGGCCCCAGAATCGCGTACACGTCGATTCACTGCATTTTCACCGCAGTATCCCACTCATACCCCCGCCAATCAAGCGAAATCGCATGCCACGGTCCTTCCACCGACGTCCCCAGACCCTGCAAAGAGCAGCGAACTCTGCAGCCGACCAGCCGCAGCCGCCCCACTATCAGAATCAATCCATCACAAAACCTCTGAGCCATGGAATCTCAACCACAGAACGCAGGAACTACGAACGAAAAGAATCAATGAACGAAAACAGATCAGAACGAAAAATAAATCAGAAGAAAGTGGCGTGTTTTTAGGAGCCGATTTTGATGGTGTTTCGTCACCACGTTTGCCACGCATTCCACCACGATCACACCATCAAAAAACCACGTCCAGACAACACGTTTTCGCAAAAATACCTTGAAAAACACTCATTTACCACGCAATAAAAATTCACGAACTTCGCATCCTGCATCCAACAGACATGTCCTCCTCCCCCACCCCGCCGCCCGAGAAACGACAAGCCTTCTGCAGCCCCCTCCTGCTGATCGTCATCACCTGCGTCGTTGTCGGAGTGATCGCGCTCTTCCTTATCCTGCGCCCCAATCCCAGCGGCAAGAGCCAAACCAGCCCCACCGCTCCTCCCGCTGCATCGCAATGACGCATTTTTCGTAACGCAAGCAAAAAAAGGCAGACTCGAAAGAGTCTGCCTTTTCAGCTTGATCCAAGCCAACATCGACGTAAGCCGCTGAAGGCCCATCATGCAAATAGGAAACTAGCGGCCACCGCGTAGAACAACAGCCAGATTGACCGGAACAGCAGTGGGCTGGTTGTCCAGCGTACCCGGAGTGAAGCGATAATGACTGACCGCATTCAGAACGTTGCGGTCCATCATCGGGTTGACCGACTGAATGATCTTTAGATCCGTAGGTTTGCCGCTCGCGTCGACTGTCATCGCAACAACTGCAGTTCTATCAAACTGGGCCGTTGGAGCGAAGTCGGCGTCCGATTCGACCGCGACGGTGTAAATCAGCTTGGGAGCATTGACACCGGTGGAGATCCGAAGAGGAGCAGCTGACGTGGACCCTCGATCCGACTCGGAGCCAGTAAACGTGGGGGCAACCAATTCAGAGCGCAGGCTGGGCGCAGCAGTCTGAGTTTTTGCAGGCGAATTTGCCTGAGCGTGAAGCAACATGGGGGACAGGACTAGGGCGGCCACAATGATTCGACGCATAATATTTATCTCTAGGGCAAATGTGCCCAACACCACGATAATCCACTCGAAATACTACTGTCAACAAGATAATAAAAAACAAAACAACCCATTTATCATCAGCTGTTTTACGTTCGAGATCCCTTGCCGCATTAGAAAAATAACCAGCTAAATAAATTTACGTGTTCGTTATTTTTCGCTCCGGCGCAGCGAAGACATCTGAAATTTCCGGCCTTATCGTGAACTCGGACTCCCGGCATCAGACCTCAGAAATGTCTCCGAAGATTGAGTCTTAGATCCGGGAAGCTCCAGCCTGCGGACCGTGTGAAAAGCTCCATCGAGCCGTTGCCAAAGAAACTGCGGTCGAGACCCAGCCGCCTCCCCAACACTGCTAACATGCAATTCAATGAAAGTTTTAGTCATCGACATCGGAGGTACCAACGTAAAAGTCGCCTCCACAGATATGCGCGTCCCTGTCAAGATCCCGTCCGGTCCTAACATGACCGCTGAACAGATGACAAAGGACGTCCTCGCTGCCACCGCCGGCTGGACTTACGATTGCGTATCCATTGGCTATCCAGGTCCTGTGGTCCACCATCGCCCGATCGCAGAGCCTCATAACCTTGGCGGAGGCTGGATCGATTTTCCTTACGAAAAAGAGTTTGGAAAGCCCCTTCGCTTCATCAACGATGCTGCGATGCAGGCTCTTGGCGGCTACAAGGGTGGCCGCATGCTCTTCCTCGGCACCGGCACCGGCCTGGGCTCGGCAATGATCTTCGATGGTATCGTCATCCCGCTCGAACTCGCTCATTTGCCTTATAAGAAAGGGCTCACCTACGAACAGTACATCGGTCTCGTGGGCCTGGAACGTCGTGGCGTCAAGCGCTGGAGGAAGTCAGTCCTCGACATTATTAGCCGCCTTCAGGCCGGAATGGTCTGCGACTCCGTTCTTCTCGGCGGCGGCAACGCGAAACTCATGAAGTCGCTCCCCAATCATGTGATTCTGGGCGCAAACACCAACGCAATCGACGGTGGCATCAAACTCTGGGAGGACGCCCCCGCTTCTTCCAAACAGACAAGCGCAGTGGCTAAATCTTCAAAGTCCTGAACAGCCAGCGAACAACCGAAGAACGATTCGACGATCCCTTATTGCATCTGAACGTCTTCGAGCGCAGCGACGCCATCTACCAACGATCGCACCCACCTGTAATCAAAAAACTCTTACCGGAGACATCAATGGCTAACAAATATGGCGAAGCCGCTCTCATCGCGGCCCGCATGGATACTTACGGCAAGTTCATCACACCTGCAGCTCGCTGGGAACAGGCGACCGCAAAACTCTATCCGACCAGTCCTTCGGCTCAGCGAAAGGGAGGCCCAAGGTTCGCTTTTTTAAGTCTCTGTGAAGACGGCCTGGTTAAGGGCATTCCCGCCGGGCAATATGCTCCATCCAACAAAGCCAAAGCCTATGCTCTTCGTGCCGTTGTGCTACTCAACGCGGGTACGCACAAGACTGTCAACACACTCTGGGCCGAGGTTACCGACGGCGAAGACATCGCCCATAACAGCCAGATGGACGTCGTTCTAGCTCTTTGGAAGAACGACCTGATCGTCCGCAACGCTTAGGTCATCCTTCGCCACTGCGTCGCGGCCGGCGCAGAAGGGAATCTAACGGATCCCGCAAGATCAACCTCTTGCATCTGCACCAATTAGGAGTATTCTTCTTCCATCAATCGAGACGTATCCGGCCGCCCCGGAAACCAAACATGGAGGAACAGCGATGCTTCATTTGCTTTGGACGGCTCTCATCGGTCTTGTCGTCGGCGCACTCGCCAAACTGATCATGCCAGGGAAAGAGCCTGGCGGCATCTTCATTACCATGCTGATCGGTATAGCAGGGTCCTTCCTCGGGACCTTCCTCGGGCGCGCGATCGGTCACTATGAGCCTGATCAATCCGCCGGCTTTCTTATGTCGCTTGTCGGCGCCCTCATTCTGCTAGGTATCTACAACCTTATTCGACGCAGTCGAGCAACAACTTAGAAGAAAGTTTTGGATATACAGCAGTTGACGCGGCCCGACGGGATATCCCTGTCGTGATCATAGCTGTGCTAATGAGTCTTCTACCGAACCAACCCGATTGCGGACTCTGACGCACGAGCAGCAGGGCCCTCGGCGTACTGCCGCACCACATCGCCAAACTCCGCCATAGCCACCGGTTTCGCGATAAAGTTGCCCTGTGCCTCGTCACACTTTCTCCGCAACAGGAAACGCATCTGCTCATCGGTTTCGACACCTTCTGCCACGACCTTGATGTTGAGTCCGTGAGACATTGCGATGATCGTGCGAACCACTGCTGCAGCATTGGCGTCGGTTCCAGCCTTCTTCACAAAGCTCTGATCGATCTTTAACTGATCAACCTGATACTCCAGCAGATACGAGAAACTGCAAAACCCTGTGCCGAAGTCGTCGATAGAAATACGCACTCCCAACTCCCGCATCTTCTGCAGCTTTTCCAGAACATGTTCAGAGTTCACCATCAGCATATTTTCCGTAATCTCGATCTGCAGTCTTTCTGGAGACAGGCCGCTCTTCGACAGCGAGTGTTCAACCAGAGGAACGAGATTTTTCTGCTGAAACTGCCGCGGCGATAGATTAATTGAAACCGTCAGATCCATGCCAAGCTCGTCCTGCAGCGCCTTTCCCTCGCAACATGCGGTCATAAAGGCCCACTCCCCGATGGGTACAATCAGCCCCGTCTCTTCCGCCAACGGAATAAACTGCGACGGCGAGATGCTCCCTAGTCTGTGATTTGTCCATCGAAGCAGCGCTTCCATTCCGGTCACAGCTCCGGTGGTCAGTGAGATCTGCGGCTGGTAGTGCATGCTGAGCTCTTTATTCGCCAACGCATGTCGCAGCGCATGCTCCATCGTCAGGCGCTCTGCCGTCTCCTTCAGCATGCTTTCGCTGAAGATTTGAAACTGATTCCGCCCGTTCTCCTTTGCCGCGTACATCGCCGAATCTGCCCGTTTGAGCAGATGTTTGGCATCGCTTGCGAAGTCGGGAAAGATGCAGACCCCGACACTCGCGGTCACGTGCACCAGATGTTCTTCGATCGAGATCTCCGGCGATAATGTGGCTACCAGATTGACTGCGCATTGTTCGACGTCGTCCACGGTGGTGATGTCCGGCATTACCACCACAAACTCATCCCCGCCTATCCGCGCCACCACATCGGTGCTGCGCACAGAGCGACGCAATCTATGGGCAGCCTCGACCAGAATCTGGTCGCCCGCCGAATGTCCCAGGGAGTCATTGATGCGTTTGAAGTGATCCAGATCGATCACAAAGACCGCGACCTTTGTCCCGTAACGTCGCGCCAGTTCCACCGTCTGGACGGTCTTGTCCTGCAAGAGCGCGCGGCCTGTCAGCCCCGTCAGTTGATCATGTGTGGCCAGATGAGTCACATACTCCATCATCTGCCGCCGATCCGTAATATCAAATGCAATGCTCACGAAGCCGGTTACCTCTCCAGCCTCGGTCTTCACTGCTCTCATGGCCAGATTGATCGGCGTTCGTCCGCCGTCGCGTCTGATCAGAGTCCACTCCTGCTCCTCCATCTCTCCCTGGGACGCCTTCGTCGTCAGAACTTCGAAGCCATATTTTTCCAGTGTCGCGGAGGAATCAATTGCGACCGCCCTGCCCAGAAGTTCGCGCTCGTCGTGCAACACCGTCAGCGAAGACTTTCCCACCAACTCCTCGCTCCGATATCCCGTCAGCCTCTCTGCCTCCCCGTTCATTGCCGTAATCATCCCGGCAATATCGGTTGCGACGATGCTGAAAGGAGCGTTCTGAAAGACGGAGCCAGTAAACTCCGCCAGGTGAGCATATCGCTCCTGCGTCACCTTAGCTTCGCTGATATCGCTGAAGGTAATGGCCAGTCCGTCTCCGAGCTTGACCACCTGGGTTCGCAACCACGTCGCCTTTACACTCGCGTAGCTCAGAGGAAACTCTTCGTTAAGTGACTCCCCGGTCTCGACAACTCTGCAAAACCTGGCGAACATCGATCCCGTTGCCTTTATCGGAGTTACTGAGGACAGAGTCTGTCCCAGCAACTCGGAGCGTGATCGTTCTACCAGCCTCTCGACGTTGGCATTGACGTAAAGAATTCGAAAGTCCACGATTCTGCCTTCTTCGTCTCGCAAGGATTCAAAGAGCCCAAAGGCATCCAGGCTCGTCTCAGCGGCTGCCAAAAATTGAGAATGCGCCTGCTGAGCCCCTTTTAGCTTCTCTCGGCCGCGTTCGTGCCACAGTGCCCACAATGCAAGAGCAGTGCCAGAGATCGCAATTAAGACCGTGCTCAACCTTCCGAACTCAGCCCCATGCTCTATTCGCCAGAGCCCTGCTACCACCAGCGAAACCGGCGCTGCTGAGAGGATCGTCTTCCAAACCCAGGATCGCTGGGATTCGAGCACAGAGGCTTTCAAGAGATACCTCGAAATACAAGCCAGGATATTGCCAGCATCGTGTTTCTCTACCCCCGTCAACGCCGTAACCGAATGAAGCAACTATTTCGCTGTCAAAAAGGGTGCTGTTTGCGTACGTAAACGGTTGCTTTCGATTTTTATTTCGCAGCAATACCAAATGCAGTCTATTCGTTCCTCGCAGCCGGGGATCAACTATTTTGAGTCCACGGGTCGGTAAAGAGCAACAATCTCTCCGGCACACTATTCCTGCGACATCCAGCCGTGCATCTCCATCCAGTTCGCGAGCAGAGTAGGGTAGATGGCTAGCTCGGTCATTCCTTTCATCCCTTGCGCCATTCCCGCTCCGTGCTGCCCGCGCTCGAAGATGTGCAACTCCACAGGCACGCCGGCTTCCTTGAGCGCGTCGTAAAACGCTGTTGCATTGAGTGGACTCACCTGCTGATCAGCAGTCGTCGAGAAGATGAAGCATGGAGAGGTATTCTTCGTCACCAGCTTCACCACCGAGATCGAGTCCAGCATTGCCTTCGTCGGATGATTGCCCAGCAGTCCCTCCATGTCCGTCTTCCTGGGGATCGTGGCGTCCATGGTAAACCGCCCATAGGAAACAATGGCGAAGTCGGGCCGGTCGCTCACCCTATCGATCGGATCCTCCGCGCCCGTGGCGCCGTTATCGTTTACCGCAGCAAGATAACCTGCCAGGTGACCGCCAGCGGAGAAGCCCCACAGCCCGATCCTGTCCTTCGCCACTCCCAGCTCTGCGGCGTGGCTGCGCACATAGCGCATCGCCCGTGCGCCATCCAGCATCGGAGAAGGGAAGTGGTATCGCGGTCCCAGCCGGTACTCCAGCACAAACGCCGTCACGCCATGCGCATTCAGCCA
Source organism: Tunturiibacter empetritectus (assembly GCF_013410875.1). GTDB lineage: Bacteria > Acidobacteriota > Terriglobia > Terriglobales > Acidobacteriaceae > Edaphobacter > Edaphobacter empetritectus. The sequence goes on from NZ_JACCCU010000001.1 coordinate 1,070,042, forward strand.
GCGCGCCTCCTCCCCACCCTCCTTTTCGATCGCCAGATGAACATATCCGCCCCCAGGCATCACGATCACCGCAGAATGTACTCCGGCACCCGGCGCTGGGTACACATACATCTTTGGAATGTCGCCTTCGCTTCCTCCCAACGCACCTGGCGCTCCGTTCGGCCATAGCACGATGGTCTTTGCAAATCCCATCGGAGGCTTCGTCACGGTTGCGTCAGCGATGGCGTGTGCGGAGGTAGCTGCCGTCGCCGAGTTTGAGGCGCAACCCGCTCCAGGCAGCGCACAGAAACAGCCGACTGTCAGCCAAAGAAGTGGTCTCATCGTCCCGTCAAAATTCATCTTCCCAATCCATCGCCACTGCAACAACACGAGATGGCGGATTCGCGGCTCAGACCGTCGAATCCGCAGTGAACATCTCGCTTTTTGGCATCAATGCCGCTGCCGACTCTACCCGGTTTCGTCCCAGATACTTGGCACGATACAACGCGTGATCGGAGGCCGTCAGCAAAGATATCACCGTGGTGTTGCGGTTCGGTACCTCCGCCGCGACACCCACGCTGATGGTTTGGATTCCGAACTGATTTCCCCCGTGCGGCACCTTCAAGGAGGCGACGGCCTCGCGGACGTCTTCAGCGACTTGCATGGCAACTTCGATATTCATGTTCTGGAGGATCACAGCAAACTCCTCGCCCCCGAAACGTGCTGCGATCTCTGCTTTGCCCTGCAGCGCACCGGCAATCGCCTTCGCAATGCAGCGTAGACATTCATCTCCGCCAACATGTCCATTGAGGTCGTTATACGCCTTGAAGAGATCCACATCGATCAGCAGCAGAGCCAGCGACTGCTCCTCGCGCATCGCCCGATACCATGCCTGCTCCAGCCGCTCATCAAACGCTCGCCGGTTTGCCAGGCCAGTCAGGGCATCCGCATTGGCCAGCTCGCGGTATCGCAGCTCGCTCTTCTGCAACGAAATCTCCAGCGCCTTGCGCTCCTCGAGCAGAGCCGCCACCGGGAAGAAGGTGAACAGAGCCACCGCAAGGAAGATCTGCTCAATCACAATCTTGTGAAGCAGATTCGTGCCAGTGATCAGCATCAACGGCCCATGTCCAGTGACGGTAAACCAGATCGAGATCAGTGCGATCACAAACACGGCGAGCACCGTGCCTGGGAAACCCAACCGGAACACCACCAGCAACAGCGCAGGAAAGATAAAAAAGATGAGCGGGTCTTTGCTGTGGCTGAACACCAACGCTGTCGCAGCCGCAGGAACCATTAGCAACAATAGCGTTCTCGGCAGCTCCTGGCTGCTGAGCATCGTAAAAAAACCTGGCCGCTGCAAGATAAAGACCAGCGGCGCGATGATCGCCATGCCCAGCACATCGCCCAGGTACCAGGTACGAAACAGCATCCACCAGGGGCCTGCGTTCACAAAAAGCATCGTCCACGAAGCACCCAAGGCACTAGTCACAGCTGTTGCCCCAACGACCGCGACGCCGAGAAAGCCCAGCAAGGGCTGGCGCTTCGTCAACTGCAGAGGGCTGCCAAACCACCGTGTCAACAATACGGACGAGGTAATGACCTCCACGGAGTTGGCAACGGACACGCCGACCGCCAGCCGCAGCGGATCGCCATAAAGGACATCGGCCAGCGTATCGGCCAGAAAGCCCGCAATGAAATAAGGGATCCAGGTCTTCTTCGGCTGCGTCACCACCAGCGCAAACAAAAGGCCATTCGTAAACCAAATCGTCGCAACCCCATCCGACTGTCGCGAAAGCACGATTCCCAGCCACGAAAATAGGAGCAGAGTGAAGAACGTCGCGGTCAGGTGGCCCCACCGGATGGACTCAGAGCGCGATCTGGCATAAGTGGCTTCAGGAGCAGCACAATGAGCCAACTCCACCTCCAGCGACGCTTCGCCAACAGTCTTGCTTATGTCCATTGCACTCTATTTTCTGGCGTCTCCAAACCCACTCAGAATACTGCAATGGGAGTGTCAACAGGTTATAGCGCGAAGCAACCCTGCCTATCATTCGCCCGGCTTACTCAGCATCTCCGCTCACAATCGCGAAAGGCTGCGGGGCGGCTGTGACCATTTCAGCGTTCAACGACCTGCAACGACCCATACGGGCCGAGAATTCACTCAAAGACTCCGCTTGAACCGAAGATAGTAAAAGCAGGAGCAGATTGAAACGATGACTCGATAGTAGCAAGTCATCGATCTCTCCGTCAGCAAAAACGTCGGGTCAGTCCGCCTGGATTTGAAACCCCGTCAGACCGGGACCGTCTAAACCCACATGACCGCCCCCTCCTCCTTTCGGCCTTTTCTGCTGGCCGTTGCTCTGCTTGTCTCTGCCCTGTACGTTACCGGCCTTGCCGCGCAGCAAAAAAACTCTCCGTCCGATCAGTCTCCTGCACCCACCGCGGGAACCATCGCTGTTGACGCCCGTCTGGTCAATCTCCCCGTCGTCGTCCGCGACAAAAAGGGAGCATTCATCCAGAACCTCACCAAGGATGATTTCACCCTACAGGTCGACGGTAAGCCTCAGACCATCCGCTACTTCGACAAAGACACCAACCTTCCGCTCACCCTTGGTCTTCTCGTCGACATCAGCCAATCTCAGCGCAGCGTCCTGGACGAAGAACGCACCGCCAGCAGCACCTTCCTCGACCAGATGCTGACCAACCCGAAGGATCAGGCCTTCATCATCCAGTTTGCCCGTCAAACCGAGCTGTTGCAGGATCTCACCACCTCGCGCCCGCTTCTTCAAAAAGCTCTCAAAGAGATCGACACTCCAAGTCCCGGCGTCGTCGACGACGATAGCGACAGCCGGAGCCACAGCCGGGGAGGGACAGTCCTCTATGACGCTCTCTTTCTCGCCTCGGACGAGCTGATGAGCAAGCAGACCGGCCGCAAAGCTCTGATCATCCTCTCCGATGGCGTCGACCGAAACAGCCGGGAGAATCTCGTCCGATCCATCGAAGCCGCGCAGCGGGCCGATACCATCATCTACGCCATCTACTTCAAGGGCGAAGAGAGCCATCCGCAGAACGATAACCAGCAGCGCGGCCGCGGTGGCTACCCTGGTGGTGGCTACCCAGGGGGCGGATATCCTGGCGGTGGCTATCCTGGCGGTCGTGGCGGCTATCCAGGGGGAGGCAACGGGGGCGGTAACGGAGGCAGTTATCCCAGCCAGAGTCATGTCGACGGAAAGAAGATCCTCGAACGTATGGCACAGGAGACCGGCGGCCGCCTCTTCGAGGTCAAGAAAAATCAAGACGTCGCCCAGATCTATAACCAGATAGCGGAAGAGCTTCGGGCGCAGTACCGCCTCGGTTACACCCCCACCCAGGACGCAGCTTCCAGCGGCTACCATCAGGTTTCTGTAGACGTTCACCAGAAAGGCCTCGTCGTCCAGACCCGTGGCGGCTACTACGCCGGCAAGTAGCTCACGGCCAGAGCAGACGCTAGGATCCATCTGGCCATGCAATTGGTCCAACAACGTGGCTTCCCAACGATGCGTTCCAGCCGAAGGAGCAGTTCCATGCCACTGCCCTGTTAAGAACCGTGTAAATGCGCGTTGAGAATACGTATCGGAAAGCCCAGATAACCGTAGCCTTCAATCTTGTCCGGCACGTTGGGCATGCTCCACGACGTAGCGTAGAGGAACAAAGCAAAGCCCACACAGCGCGATCTCCACTTTGACGGCAGAGGAACCTCGCTCCCCAAAGGCTCCCTCTCTTGGCGCCGATAATCAATGAACAGTAGAAGGAAGAAGACGCTGAAGATATGGATATAAATCCATCTTCCCCAGTCCACCGCATACAGGAACAACACCAAAGAAGCTGCACAAGAGGCGCCAGTCGCAATTAAAAGAACTATCAGCGAATAACGGACCTTCGCATAACGCCATAAGAAAGCAAACGCCATGATGATGGGAACGCTCCCCGCAATCGTCCAGTTGGAATACAGCGTGTAGTAGTGATATGCCTGGATGTTCTCCGCCACCAACGTCCGCGCGCCTGCACTGGTACTCGCGAGGTAGTCGATCGCCCCGCCGCAGACGTGTTGCTTGAGCGGCCCAAGAGAGTCGCAGATGTTAGCGGCGGTCGTAGCGTTGCCTGGATGATGAATAACAAGCACCAGAGCCACCGTCGAAAACAACAGTGGCAGCGTGGCGATCTTTATCGCGCTCTTGATGCTGTGGCGGGCGATAACAAGCGCCCCGAAGTAATAAGGAAAAAAGCAGATCAAGGGTTCGTGACAAAGAACCATTAACGGACAGATCGACGTCATCACAGCGATCAAAAGCCAATCCTGTACCTTCGCTCGTAAAAGCATCAGCAGCAATATTCCAAGCCCGGCGAGATATAGGATCTCTTTTCTGCCCCATCCTCCAATGTTCAATATCCCGAACGACAGCGTAACCGGAGAGACTGCCAGCGCAACAATCCAGAGGTTCCAACTCGCAACCTGGAGCAGCTTCCACACCGCGAAAAACATGACAGCATAGCAGGCCAGGGACAACAGCAGTGCCAGCCACACGGGAGACACATGCAGCACGCGCCCCGTGTCAAGAAACACCTCGCCCGCAAATCCTCTGCGTACAAATCCGCCCTCATAGTTGATGAGCCAGTCGCCCACGGTCCACCGCGCGCGCGAATCCTTCACGTCAAATAGCCGCCAGATCGTCAAAACAAAAACAACAGCGAGATAAGGATTCAAGAGGCGATGATAGGTCCGTGCGCATCCGGCATATTCCATCTTTTGTCTTCCTGAAAATGGATTTGCAGTAAAACAAAGCCTTCCGCATCGAAGGCCGCCGCAGCCTTAGCCCTGCGGCAAAGTCGTAATCATCCTCTCCCCAGGGCCCGTCGGGAATGTCGAACTCAATCACTGCATTCGCGGCTTGATCCCTATGATCTTACTGCCGCTAACGATACGTAGCCACAAATCATTGGTTGCGCCCATAAACTCTCGTCGTGCATCATCTCTATGGCGGTGCTTGTCACGATGCGCTTCCCGGAAGGTCACACAGATGTTCTCGATATCCCGAAGCCACACTACCGGCATTGCCACTCTTTGCCTTCTCGGCCTCGTACTTGGCTCAGCCGGTCATGTGCTTGCACAGTTTTCTGCAGCACCTACAGTCAATAAGCACCTCTACTCCGAGACCGCCAACGCCAGTGCCGACATCGCCGCCGCAATGGTCACCGCCCGCCGCGAGCACAAACGCATCATCCTCGACTTCGGCGCGAACTGGTGCGGCGACTGCCAGGTTCTGGACTTCTACTACCGCCAGAGTCCCAATGCGGAGATCCTCGCCAAGCACTTCCTTGTTGTGCACATCGATACCGGCCATGTAGACCACAACGTCGATGTGGCAAGGAAGTATCATGTTCCCATCGCTCATGGCATTCCTTCTCTCGCTGTCATCGACGCTCACGGCAACCTCCTCTACGCCGAACACGAGAAGGAGTTCGAGCACACCAGCGTTGAAGCCGTCACCGCTTTCCTTAACCGGTGGAAAGCGTAGTCCGTCTCCTTCGTCTCCCGGACTGATCCTATGAGAAGACTCCTGCGCCTCCCCAGGATCCTTCATGGAACGCTGCTCCGGGCCATGAGGCACGACAGCCTCAACCTCGCCCAGTCCACAGCCTACTCAGCGATGGTGGCCCTTTTTCCAGCCCTCATCGTCGCCGCCGCTTTTATCAGCATGGTTCCCGACACAACTCCCCTACGCTTCCAGTTGGCGCTCTTCTTCGACCGCATTCTCCCACCAGACGTCAGCCCCCTGCTGCAAAGTTATTTTGTCACCTCCCCGCAGACCATCCGTTCCACCCACGCCGTGGGGGTTGCAGCCTTCGTCAGCCTCATCGGCGCCTCCAGCGTTCTGGCCACCATCATGGAGGGCCTGCGCCGTGCAAACGACCTCCCATTCGACTGCTGGACCTTCTGGCAGCGTCGCTTGCGAGCAATTATTTTGGTCCCGCTCTCGCTCATCCCATTCGTGCTCGCCAGCGTGCTGGTAGTCTTCGGTCATTTCATCACGACCTGGCTCGCTCTGCACATCACGCCCTCCGCCCGTACCCCGGTCTATATCCTTGCTCTGCTCATCCGGTGGAGCGTCGCGCTTACCGGCAGCATCGGCGTCACCGCGCTCATCTATCACATGGGAACTCCCATGCAGCAGTCCTGGAAGCGCACCCTCCCCGGCGCCTTCGTCTCGACGACCATGTGGTTTCTTGCCACTGTTGTCTTTGGCTGGTATGTCACACGCTTCGCCAACTACTCGCAGGTCTACGGCTCGCTCGGCGCTGGCATAGCCCTTCTCTTCTGGCTCTACATCATCTCACTCTGTGTTCTGTGCGGAGCCGAGTTCAACGCCGAGTTCCACTCCCGCTTTTTCCACCCGCATCCATCTCATTCCGAGCCCGCGCCCCCAAAGACCCTTCTGCCCGGTTAGAATTGCCACGGCAGTTAAAACTCACTGGTCATACCATCATGCTTTCGCGATGGTGAGAAAGTTTCCGCAAGCGACCCATGAAGAAATCTTTGAAATCAATGCCCAACGTTGCCCCCTTTGCCGCAATGGAGCGTGGTCGCCGTGCCAAGATCGTCGCTACCCTGGGCCCCGCTTCCAGTACGCCGGAGATATTTCGCCAGCTTGTCCGCGCTGGACTCGACGTCGCACGCCTGAACTTCTCTCACGGCACCCACGAGCAAAAGACAGAACTCATTCGCATGGTCCGCAAGATCTCGAAGGAAGAGGGCAAGCCCATCTGCATCCTCGCCGATCTGCAGGGGCCAAAGATTCGCACCGGCAAGCTCAAAGGCCATAAGCCCGTGCAGCTTATCGCCGGCAAGCGCCTCACCATCACTCCGCGAGAGATCGAAGGCACCGCCGCTCTGGTCGGCACCACCTTTAAGACGCTCGCGGAAAATCTCGAGCCCGGCTCCCGCATCCTGCTCTCCGACGGCCTCATCGAACTGCGCGTCGAGACGGTTAAAGGCGTAGACGTCACCTGCGAGATCATCAACGGGGGTATGTTAGGCGAAAACAAGGGCATCAACCTGCCCGGCATCGCCGTCAACGTCCCCTCCCTCACCGAGAAGGACGAAGAGGACCTCATCTTCGCCATCGGGCAAGGTGTCGACACCGTCGCCGTCTCCTTCGTTCGCACCGCCGACGATGTGCGCCACGTGAAGAATCGTCTGGCCGCACTTAAATCCGACGCATGGGTCGTCGCCAAGCTCGAAAAGCCGCAGGCCATCGAGCACCTCGACAGCATTCTCGAGGTCACCGATGCCATCATGGTCGCCCGCGGCGATCTGGGGGTAGAGGTCCCACCAGAAAAGGTTCCGGCAATTCAGAAGCACATCATTCGTCGTGCCGCTGAGTTCCGCAAACCCGTCATCACCGCTACCCAGATGCTCGAGTCGATGATCGACAATCCGCGCCCCACCCGCGCCGAAGCTTCAGATGTAGCCAACGCCATCTACGATGGCACCGACTCCGTGATGCTCTCCGCCGAGAGCGCCGCAGGCAAGTACCCCGTAGAAGCCGTTGCCATGATGGCCAAGATCATCACCGAGACTGAGCACCAGATCCGCCTCGATCCTCGCCCCGCCCTCGGCCATCACCCCAGCGTTCGCCTCTCCATCGCGGAGACCATCTGCGAGTGCATGTCGCACGCGGCCGACGACCTCGACGTAGCCGCTATTGCCATCTTCACCGAAAGCGGTATGACCGCACGGCTTCTCTCGAAGTACCACCCCGACCCACCCATCTTCGCGCTCTCGCCCTTCGAGAAGGTCATCAACCGCTGCATGCTTCTCTGGGGCACGTACCCTATCCTCTGCGCTCGCTTTCGCGATACGGACAAGCTAGTCGACATGGCCGAACAGATCTTGGAGACGCAAGGTCATGTTCACCAGCGTCAGATCGTCGGCATCGTCGCCGGTACAAGGACCAAATCCGGAGCCACCAACTTCATGCGGTTACATATGGTTGGGGATCGCGATACCGAGGTCTCCAGAGCGAGGGCCTCGAAAAAAAGAAAGTGACCCCAGGCCACGGGTGCTTTAGCCCTTAACGAACAAAAGCCACCTGCCATACGGTGGCTTTTGTTCGTCTGTACAAGGCTTAGGCCGTAAGACGGCGACGCATGAGACCAGCTACTCCCAGGATCCCCGTGCCCAGAAGGGCAAGCGTACCCGGCTCAGGAACCGGAGAGGTGGATGCGATCTTTTCTACGTCGATGTTGATGTATTCAGTGACATCCCAACTGCTCTTCGAAGGATCCAGGTCGGCGACTTCAAATAAATTGAGGAAGCCACCCTGTCCAATGTTGACCCTGTCTCCCCCACTCCCAAGCTGAAACGAGACCCCTTGGGTATCGAAGTTATAGGCTCCAAACAGGAAACCAGGGCTGTAGAGCAGGTTGTCGTTGTTATCAAAGGCGTTGACGCTGAGCAGTTTGCTGATGGCCTGATTATCAACGGTTCCCGATATGTTGGTGATGGTGTAGACGCCGCTGCCGCTTGCGGACGCCGTGATGGTCCCCGATCCATTGAAAGCTGAGCCGGTGAAGTTGAAGGAGAACGTGTCTGCGTGAGCTGCTGACGCGCAAGCAACAGCCAGGGCAAGGATGCAAAGTCCAACAGTTCTAAGTCTCATAACACTCCATAAAGGCCGAAAGGAAGGCGCTTCCAAACCATTAGTTAGCATTCTGATAGCCACTTCAGAGGCCACCGAAAAGCCCGTAAAAGCTGGTCTTTTGAGCGCAAAGGTAAGAGTGTCATTTCGATTATGTGCAAATTTTTGCCGTGTAAAGTGGAAATAAAATTCTCAAGTAAGGAGATGACAATACCCTCTATCTCTTGATAGAAGTTCATTAGGCTCAAAAGTGGTCACGGTTTCACCACTCGCTTCGGAATTTTTTACCTGATCGGACGTCCAAGAGACACCTTCGATACGCCTCAACAACATCTCAAGACTGTTCCCCTTACAATCGAGCTATGGGCCGAATCCGCATTCTCTCCGATCTCGTGGCCAATCAAATCGCCGCCGGCGAAGTCGTCGAACGACCGGCCTCCGTCGTCAAAGAGCTCCTGGAAAACTCTCTCGACGCGCACGCTACCCGCATCCGAATTGAGGTCGAAGCCGGCGGCCGCAAGCTCATCCGCATCACCGACAACGGTCACGGCATGGTCCGCGACGACGCCCTCCTCGCCTTTGAGCGCCACGCCACCTCAAAGCTCCGCAGCGCCGATGACCTCCTCTCCATCTCCACCCTGGGCTTTCGTGGAGAAGCCCTGCCCTCGATCGCCAGCGTCTCCCGCCTCCAACTCGAGACCCGCGTCGCCGAAGAGTCCTCAGGCACCCTGGTCGAGATCGCAGGCGGCAATATACTCCGTGTTGAAGACGCTGGCCTTCCCGTTGGCACCACCATCACCCTCCGCGACCTCTTCTTCAACACCCCCGCCCGCCGAAAATTCCTCAAGTCCGAGCAGACCGAGCTCTCTCACATCGCCGCCCTCGTCACCCACTACGCCCTCGTCCACCCTACAAAACACATCGAGCTCCACTCCTCCACCCAGGCTCTCCTGGTCGCCCCAGCTGTCGCCAACGCTGCCGAACGCCTCTTCCAGATCTTCGGCAAAGACACCAGCAACTATATGCTCCCCACCACCGCCGAACTCGACTTCACCCGCGCCGGCCTCCCCGAGCTCCCGCCCTGGAAGCGCGAAGAAGACTACGTCGCACCGGATCCCGGCTTCCTCCGCATGACCGGCTTCGTCTCCAAGCCCGAACTGCAAAAGCTCAACCGCAACTCCATCTACGTCTTCGTCAACCAGCGCCTCATCCGCGACAAGCTCATCCTCCACGCGCTCTCCGAGGCCTACCGCAACATCCTTCCGCCCACCTCCTATCCGGTCGTCCTGCTCTATCTCGAGATGCCGCCGCAAGAGGTCGACGTCAACGTCCATCCAGCCAAGACCGAGGTCCGCTTCCGCCAGCCCAGCTTCGTGCACGACTTCGTCCGCGACACCATCCGAACCACGCTCATCCAGGCCCGTCCCGCCGCCAGTTTTGCCACAGCGCTCCAGAATGGCCCGCAAGGGATCTCAAGCTCTCTCCTTATCGACGTAAGCCCGCTCCCCGGCCCTCCAGGTGGCGGCGATGCTATTCCTCAGCCAGTCTTCGACCCCACGTATCCCCCATCCACCTTCGAAGAAGGGGACGCGATACCGCTGAGCGTCGAAGGGGAAGGTGCCCTCTATTTTTCGAATGGCTCCGAGTCTTCGAATTACTCCCAGACCGCGCAATGGGACAGTCCTACTTCAGCTGAAACCATAAAGTCCCCCACCTTCCACCTTGCTGCTCCCATAGTGCCACCCTCTCCCGGCCGCTTCGCCTTTTCGGGACACTCGATCCCCATCGGTTACGAATCCACCGACACCGAATCCATCTACGACGCAGCCTCACCCCAGCAAGCCGACACGCTCACTGCGCTCTCTACCCTCAAGCCGCTCAGTCAACTCCGCGACTCCTTCATCCTCGCCACCAACGAAGAGGGTCTCTGGATCATCGACCAGCATGTAGCTCATGAGCGCATCCTCTTCGAAAAAGTTCTCCGCGAGCGCGACACCGAACAGATCCAGCGCCAGCGCCTGCTCATGCCTCTGCTCATCGACCTCCTCCCCGCGCAGATGATCACCTTCGCCGAGATCGCCGAAGAACTGGAGCGCAACGGCTTCGAAGCCGAGCCTTTCGGCCCCAGGACTCTTACAGTCAAGGCCGCACCCATCGGTCTCGAGGGCCGCGAGCTTGAGCACCTCCTCGAAGAAGTCCTTGCCATCCCCGACCGCAATCGCCAGACCGAGAACTCCGAGGCCCGCCGTCGCCGTATCGCAGCCTCCATCGCCTGCCACGCCGCAATCAAGATCAATCAGCCCCTCGAACACTCAAAGATCGAATGGCTGCTCGACGCGCTGGGAAAGACCGAGCACCCCACAGCCTGCCCCCACGGCAGACCCATCGCTCTGCGGTACTCCTACAAGGACATTTCGAAGGCCTTCCAGCGCATCTGACTCTGTGAAGAATCCGCGAATATGTCGCACGGCGGCAACCATCTCTCCATGACTCTGCAACCAACTTGTATCAATCTTCGTTCCACTGGAGAGACCATTGCGCAAATTCATCGATAACTCCCGCATTTATTTCCGGTCAGCGTACATCGTCTGTTTTGCCTCCGCTCTCTTCGTCTCCCTTGCGGGCTGCAAATCAAGCTCCGGCGGCAGCGAAGCCCAGAGCGTCGAACTCAACGGTGCAGGAAGCACCTTCGTCTACCCCGTCATGTCCCGTTGGACGTCCTCTTTCTCCGGCGCCCACTCCAACGTCCGCATCAACTACCAATCCATCGGCTCCGGCGGCGGCGTTCAGCAAGTGAAAAACGGCACCGTCGACTTCGGCGCCTCCGACGCCGCGCTCAACGACGATCAGCTCAATGGCATGAAGCCGATGCTTCAAATCCCGGAGTCCGCCGGACCCGTCTGTATCACCTACTCTCTCCCCGGCCTCAACAAACCCATCCAGCTCTCCTCCGACGCCATCGCCGGCATCTTCCTCGGCAAGATCACCACCTGGCACGATCCCATCCTGGCCAAAGACAACCCCGGCGTCGCTCTGCCCAACACCAAGATCCTCGTCGCCCACCGCACCGATGGCAGCGGCACCACCAACGCCTTCACCACCTACCTCTCCGCCGTCAGTCCGGAGTGGCAGCAGAAGGTCGGCCAGGGCAACTCCGTCAACTGGCCCGTCGGCATGGGCGGAAAGGGAAGCGAGGGCGTTACCGGCCAGGTCCGTCAAACGCCCGGAGCCATCGGATACGTCGAACTCACCTTCGCCCAGCAGAACAAGCTACCCGTAGCCTCCATCAAGAATCTCGCTGGCAAATACATCCCGCCGGACACCTCCAGCACCACCGCCGCCATAGCAGCCTTCACCGATCAGCTCTCGAAAGACCCGCGCACCCCCATCGTCAACGCCCCCGCCTCCGCACCTGACGCCTATCCAATCTCCACCCTCACCTTCCTCATCATCCCGAAGGATGGCCCCGACGTTGTAAAGCGAACGGCCCTCAGAAACTTCGTCCAGTACGTCATCACCGACGGCCAAGCCGCCGCGGCCACACTCAACTACGCCCCACTTCCCGACGGCGTCAAAGACTACGACCGCCAACAACTCCAACAGATGACAGCAGCCGGCCAGCCAATCCCCTAACCAAGTCATCCCAGCCGTCTTATCCGCCAGAGAAAGCAAGGTGCGGATAAGACTGCTTTCTTACGCCACACAGAATCTTGGATTCCTTGATAGTGGGTCACTTTGGTAAACGACTGTTTGCCGAAAAGGGAGCTTTGCGGGAATCATTAGTCGTTACTATACAAAATGGCGTTTATGGGGAGGAACTCTCCAAGCCGATGCAATCCCTTTTAGTGGGTGCATTGGGCTGCTTCGAATCCGCGAGATCGATTGGGAAACTATGAAGACTGATTCTGCGAGATATAACCCCTCAGGAGCAGAGACAGAGCAATCCGGAGGCCTTCCCATATGTACTTCTGAGGTATTGCCCCCAGCTTCCCGCACATCTGCAACGAGTCTGTTGCCATCGCGAGCATCAGTCTGCATGCAACGGCTCTCTTGGTTTGGGGCATAGCGGGGGCATTCACCGAAAGAAACTCTTCCAAAGGCTGCATCGCCAATTGTTCAAGGGGCTGACAGTGTTCGCTCAAGTGACGCACAACTGCTGGAAACACCGGGTGCCGCTCGACCAGCAGGCGAAAATTTGTCGTATACCACTGGACGAATGCCTCCGTATCGACGCTGTAGGGTTTCGTCCTCATCTGCTCGGCCCAGTCTCTTTCGAGCGAAGTCCGCAATCGCACTACAAGGGCTTCAATGATCTGCTCCCTATTGGAGAAGAAGCGATACATTGAACCAACCGCAGAGCCTGAGCGGCTTGCGACGGCAGTGAGTGTCAAGCCGGATATGCCCTCGTCGATCAAGATCTTCTCGACAGCATCCAGAATCAGGTCGACCCTCAACTCGCCGCGCTTCTGCTGGGGACGAGCTCGTAATGTCGCGTTTGGCTTGTTCGCTCTCTTCTGCATCACCATTTCTTATTCTCGCGCGTTCGCTTGAGTTGACGAAATGCGAGTGATTCCTCTACTTTAACAAAATGCGAGGGTATCCTCGCTTTATAGGATTCTGAAAGGACGGCCTCTGGTGAAGTGGAAACAAGTTGTGAAGGGTTTTCTTTTGTTTGCGGGATTTCTCGCCGCAGTTGGCGTTGTTGGATACCTAATCGTTCCCTCATGGACGGTAACGGCGAGCACGGTGAGTAGCGCAAGCCCGCAACAGATATGGGCCTGGTATATAGATACCCCGGACGTTCCCCAATGGGATCATCTCGTCAAGCAGGTGATAGCGCACGGGCCGTTCGAGGTTAACACGCAAGGGGAAAACATTCCGTATTCGGGGCCAGTCATGCATTGGACTTTGACGCAAGTTACCGTCAACAAGTCCTACACCGAGACGTCTCGGCTACCGTTAGCCACATTGGAAGCGACACACGTCGTCTCTGTTCAGGACAACGTCACACACATCACGCACGGCATTACAGTGAATGGTCCGGCCGCGTGGGTGTATCGATTCTTGTTCCGCAAGCAGATTGACGATGGAATGCGCCAGGCGATCAACGATCTGGCGGCAGGTGCTCCCAACGGGCTACTCCACACAGGAGGTGGACGCTAATGCTCCGAGGCGGGAATCAGATTCTGATAACAGGCGGAGCGACAGGCATAGGCCTGGAGCTCGCAAAGCTATTCGTCGCAGACGGCAATCAGGTTGCCATTTGCGGACGTGATCGTGATCGGTTGGAAGCAGCAAACCACTCAGTTCCACAACTCCGAACAATCGTCGCCGACATAAGCAAGGAAGACGATCGACAGCGGTTGCGGGAGACGATGGATGCAGAGCTTCCCAATCTGAATGTGCTCATCAACAACGCCGGAACGTTGAAAGTCTGTGATTTGACCGATCCGGCGTATCTACTCCAACTGCAAAACGAGATTGCGACAAACTTCTTTGGCCCGCTGTCCCTCACAGCAATTTGCTTCCCCGACTTCAGGCTCAACCGAGCGCGGTGGTCGTAAACGTAACAACGGGCTATGTCTTCGTTCCCAGCGCAAGAACCGCACCGTACTCAGCGACAAAAACTGCTTCGCATGTAATGACCAAAGCACTTCGATATCAGCTACGGGATACAGGCATTCGAGTTGTAGAAGTGATGCCACCGGCAGTGGATACTCAAATGGCTTCGCACTACAAGGGCTCCAAGATGAGTGCGGAGCATGCGGCAAGATTTATCCATCGGCGACTGTTGAAGAATGAAACCGAGATCGTAGTAGGCCTCTCGCGTCTGCCTCAATTTCTCGGTAGAGCTTTCCCTGAACTCTCTTTCAGATTGCTGAACAATCTCGAATCGGATGAGAGCAAATGACGACAGACTTCAGTTGGATCGAGATCCGGTCCACCCCCGAGGGAATCGCAACGACGGCAGACGCCTCATAAAGGACGAGTTTGTAACGACAAGTCGGCTTCTGGGCAGTAGCAACCTGATTCCCTGAAACAGGATTTACAGGTAACTTGGCTACCCGGATTTCAATTTGACCCACTACCAATTCCTCACCCTTTCACGGAACACTCTCGCTTTGCGGTATTCTTAGAAGGACATACAAAAAGCATCTCAGCGCATCTAGCCGCTCATCGCTCGAATCCAATCTTTTAGTGTCATCCTTTTAGCCCAGGCTAAGGATATGTTGTAGCGCGAGCCCCGCTCCGCCCAGCAGGAAGGCAACACCCCCTTGAAAAGCCAGCCGAACCCAAGCACTCCCACGGCCGACCAGCTCGCCGCCGCCCGCCTCGCGCATTGGCATCAAAACACCGATCCCATCCTCACCATCAACATGCTCCGAGACTGGCTCAACGCCTCAGGCCTGGTCTTCTTCACGCCTCGCGCCGCACAGCTCCCCGCGCCCGCGCCATCCTTCGTCGAAGCCATCCTCGGCACCCCCAACGCAGCTCCCACCCTCGCCGACACGGACCAGTCCCGCAGCATCCTCTCCCGACTCATCATTGACGGCGGCGCCATTCCCCTCAATCTCCTCGGTTCGCCCACCGGCACCGGCAGCGAGACCCCCGACTTCATCGTCTCCCCGCTCGCCTTCCCCTACATCTTCACCCTGCGCGGAGACAAAGCCTGGAAGCAGCCACCCACCACCAGCGGAGCCACCAAGGTCTCTCCGCTTGCCCTCAACACCTACACCCTCCTTAGCGAGCGTGCAAAAGATCACGCCACCGGCATGAGCTCCTACGACCTCACCACCCAGCTCGGCAAAGAGGTCACCGAGACCGCCGTCCTCCGCTCCCTCACCGAGCTCTGGCAGCACCTCCGCGTCATCCCCGTCCCGCAGCCAGACGGAGCCGCCACCCTCTGGGAGCTCACCACCACCCGCTTCACCAAGCAGATCAAAGCCGGAGCTAACGCTGGACAGCCCACCGCCCTCTCGGCCCTCATCTCTCTCTACCTCGGCCAGGCCATCGTAGCCTCTGAAGAGGACATCGAAACCTTCCTCTCGCCCATCGCCGCCCGTTCGCGCATCCGCGACATCGTCCACGCTCTCATCTCAGCACGTCAACTGGAGACCATCGCAGTAGAAGGCCGCACCGTCCTCCACGTCACCGGCGAACTTCCCGCCTTCCTCGCAATCGCCGCCCCCACACCGGACGACGTCGACTCCATCGCCGCCACCACTGAAGGCGACGGCACCGAATCCGTCGAGGAGACTGGCCGGATCAAGAAGTTCATCCCCAAGCCCCGCAAGGTCGGCACCGGATTTGTAACCAAACCTGGTCGCAGTTCGGAATCGTCGCCTTCCCCGCGCGAGCGCCGGCCCTTCACCCGCGAATCCAACCGTTCCGACCGCCCCAGCTTCACCAAGCCCTGGGAAGAAGAGAAGGCCGACCGCCTCGCAGCAGCAAAGTCCTCCTCAGAAGTCTCTGATGAAGGCGATAGCGTCGCAGCTCCCCGCGCTCCTCGCACCTACGACCGCAAGCCCAGCTCCGACCGGGCAGGGAAGCGACCCTCCTTCGGTTCGAAACCATCCTTCGGCTCAAAGCCGTCATTTGGATCGAAGCCAGCCTTTGGGTCGAAGCCGTCGTTCGGCAGCCGCCCCAGTTTTGGCAGCAAGCCATCCTTCGGCAGCAAGCCCCGCTATGACAGTGATCGACCCTCCGCGAGCGGCGACCGCCCCACCTACCGCCGCAGCGCAGACTCCACCGACAGCCGACCACCCCGCCGCGAATACACTCCGCGCCCCTACAACGATGCCTCAGCAGGCGAAGGCGACCGTCCCCGCAAGACCTTCTCTAAGCCAGGCACCTTCGGCCGCAAGCGCGAAGGCTTCGCCGGCAAGCCAAGCTTCGGTCGCGATAGCAGCGACTCCCGCCCGCCCCGTCGCGACTACGGCGACACTCGCCCCCCGCGCCGCGACTTCGCCCCCCGTCCTGACGCAGACTCCGGTGACGCTCGTCCTCCACGCCGTACCTACGGCGACAAGCCGAGTTTCGGAGCCAAGCCCAGCTTCGGTGGCCCACGCAAGCCAGGCAGCTTCTCCGCCCGCCCGCAACGCAGCTTCGACGGCGGCGACCGCACCAACGGCTTCGCCCCGCGCAAGAACTTCTCTCGTGACACCCCAGCCACCCGTGATTCCGAAGCCCGTCCCCGCCGCACAGAGGGCCGCGCCTCACGTCCCGACGGTCCCCCCTTCCGCAAGTTCGACGCCCCCCGCACCCCGCGTCCCAAGGGCGACTTCGAAGGCAAACCCAGCGGAGGCTTCGGCGAGAAAAAGCCCTACAGCAAAACCGGCAGCAGCTTCGGAGCCAAGAAGCCATATACCAAATCCAGCGGCAGCTTCGCCGGGAAATCGGCGTCTGGCAGCTTTGCCGGCAAGAAGTCCTATAGCAAATCCGCCGCCGGAATCGGCAAACCCGCCAGCACCTTCGATAAGTTCAAGGGCAACAAGAAGCCCTTTGGCAATCGGCCTCCCGCCCGTAAGTTCAAACGTGAGGAAGGGGAATAAGCCGGATGACGCAGCCGCACGAGGACTCCGCACCCGCAACGCCGCCTGAAACCAACAAGCGCCAGCGCCCCGTCATCGCCATCGACGGGCCCGCCGGCGCCGGCAAAAGCACCCTCGCCGCCCATCTCGCCCGCCGCTTCGGGTTCCTCAATCTCGAAACGGGTGCCATGTACCGCGCGCTCGCCCTTAAAGCCATCGACAACGACTACGACTTCGATGAAGAGGCGCCCCTCATGGACCTCGCCGCCCACACCCGCATCACCCTCGAGCCGCAACTCGAAGGCAACCGCGTCCTGCTCGACGGTCGGGATGTCTCTCGCCGCATTCGCGAGACCGACGTCACCAACGCCGCCTCTAAAGTCTCCGTCCACCCGCAACTTCGCGCCTGGATGGTCCACCAGCAGCGCCTGCTCGGCCAGGCTGGCGGAGTTGTCATGGAAGGCCGCGACATTGGCACCGCCGTCTTTCCCGACGCCGAAGTCAAGATCTTCCTCGACGCTGCCCCCGAAGTTCGCGGCAATCGCCGCTACCGCCAGGCCGCTCCCACATCGAACTCTGCCGAGCCCACCGACAGCCAAAACGGCCGTCAATCTCCTGATCCCGTCACCGCCGAACAGCAGCGTGTTAATGAGGAGGCTGTCCTTCGCGAGCTGAAAGACCGCGACTACCGCGACCGCAATCGGGCCGAATCACCCCTCAGGCCCGCCACCGACGCCGTCATCCTCGACTCCACCTCAATGACCCTCGCTGAGGTGCTCCAGCAGGCCGAAGAGATCGTTCGAACCCACCTCAAAGCATGACCCTGCGTGATAACTAGCATTGTGGACCAACGTTTGTCGAATCCGCTGAACCCCAATATCCTCATTTAGACTGGAAAATTCACATATTTTGCACTACAAATAGTGCAAATGTAACTATTTAGGAGAATATGTAAAAAAAACTTGGCAACTGTGCTAACCTTCACACATCGTTTGAAACAGATTGGTTTTCTGCAAAGCTCGTACTGTACGAACCCCGATTTGGATCTAGCGGCAAATTCAACAGCAATAAGGAAATAACGGATATGGAACAGGGAACAGTGAAGTGGTTTAACGATGCCAAGGGGTTTGGCTTTATCAGCCGTCAGAACGGCGAGGATGTATTCGTACACTACTCGGCGATCAATTCGAACGGTTTCAAGAGCCTTCAAGAGGGCCAGGCTGTACAGTTCAACGTGGTAAAGGGACCCAAGGGTTGGCAGGCGTCTGACGTTCAGCCTCTCTAATCTTTAGCACTACGACTACAGCAACAACCAAGTTTTGCGGAAGGGATGGCCTCGGCTATTCCTTTGCGCGTTTTTGACCCATGCTTTTCTGAAAAATTAAAGATCTCCTTCCCCTTTCTGCTATCGTTGTGGCGCGATGGCGAAGACGGGAACACTCAAACAGGCCTCCCTCATCCTCATAGCCGTCATCGCGTGGCTTGCCGTCCTCATACAGATCGTTTCAGCGGCAAAAGGAACGGTCGCCGATGGCCGCTCCCTAATCCTCGGGGTCGTCAACACACTCAGCTACTTCACGATCCTCACAAACCTACTGGTCGCCATGGTAACGACCGCATGCTTTCTTCGCGGGGACGCTGACTCTCTCCTTACCCGTCCCTCCACGCAGTCGGCTGTCGCGCTCTATATCTTCGTTGTGGGGCTTATTTACACGCTCCTGCTTCGCGCGATTTGGAGTCCAACCGGTCTCAATGCAGTCCTGGACACGGCCCTACACGATGTGACGCCGGTCCTATATGTCCTCTATTGGTTCTTCTTCGTTCCCAAAGGCACCCTGCGCTGGAACCTACCCCTTCTCTGGCTCGTCTATCCTCTCCTTTACGTTGCCTATTGCATCCTTCGCGGAGCACTCACCGGCTTCTACCCCTATCATTTTGCCGACGTCACCATCCTTGGCTATCCACGCGCACTCCTCAACACCGCTCTCCTGTTGCTGGGCTTCTGGATTCTGGGACTTCTTCTCGTCGGCATCGACCATCTTTTAGGCAAATCACGCACCGACCCCGCCAAAACCTGAAGATCACTTCGGCACCGACGCCGGAGTACCCGGGCTCTCCACCGGCACAATCTTCGAAGTTGCCTTGAACTTCCGATAGTCCGACTCCACCGCCTCCACGCGGCCGTTGAAACCCAGAAACAGCAAGGCTCGTGCAGACCCTTGTCCTTCAAATCTCGCCGGCAACCACACCTCGCCATTCACCTTTCTCTGCTCCATGCCGAAGCTGGTCCCTTTCTGAATATTCGCCACCAGCCCTCCGCCAATCTTGAAGTTATTGACGAAGTGTCCCTCCGCCTTCACCAGCACACGGTCCTGTTCATCCACCCAAACCGTGCCCATCATGTCCCGAACCACCTCTTCGAATTTTGTCCGCGTCTTTGCCTTCGGGTCACCCGCATAGTCCGCCACAATCGTATCCCTGCCATTCAGCTGCACTCGCCGCGGATTGGTAAAGCTCCCCAACTCCAGCGCCCGCGAGGCCGTCATCAACTCATGCCCTCGCGCATCGGACTCCTTTCCCTCCTCATCGACCTTCTGTCGTCTCTCCTTGGCCTTCTCGGAGTCCTTATCAATCCGTTCGTTCTCTTTCTTTTGTTCCTCCGCGCTCAGTTCCTTCCCATCTTTCTTGACCAGCCGGCCCACCGGCACCCCATTCTCCCAAAAGACCTCAAACTCCCTGGTCTCGGTCTTCTTTAGTCCACCATGCGAATCCAGCTGTTGCTCTGTCACCAGCGACCGGTACAGATAATCCTTCTCAATCGCCTCCGCGGCTCTCTGATTCGTCTCAACGTCATGCATCAAAGCCGCAACATCAGGCAGCGAACGTTCCCCAGCCACGTTCTCTGATGCTGGATCAGAAGGCGTTGCCGCAGCAGAAGGCGCAACACTCTGTACTGGCTCCTGTGGTGCAGGCTGCCGTAGTGCCGCATCCGCGCCCGAAGGCTGAGTGACTGAGCCAGCCTGACCCTGAAGAGGCAGAGCAGACCACTCCGGCAAACCCATCAATCCCATCCCAGCGAGCAAAACCAGAACCCTGCGAGCCTCAACCACCATAACTTCCCACTATAAGCGGCCCTTCGCGATTCTGCTCCTCCAGACCCGTCCGATAATCGGCAATCCTCCCCAAACCCACTACAAAAAAGGCCCACAAAACCTTCGAGAAGGAGAAGCGTTTACTGCAGCTCTTCCAACACAAAACGAGCACAACCGAGAGGTGCAACTTTATGGTCAAAGCCCCCCGCAGGCCGCTCAAGAGTGTGCACCCAACCTCCGAAAGGTCTAGCATAGAAATAGGACGCGCATCACCCGCGAATCGACTTGAAGTGAGGAAGCAATGGCCACGAAGGCAGAGGCACTGACTGCAACAACTCCTGCAATGGAACAACACGAACGAGAGACAATCTTCGATATCTTCCGCCGCTGGGGTTACCTCCAGGCATCCCTCGACCCTCTCGGCCAGTATCTTCCTCCCGAGCCATTTCCAACTCCCGCACCCGAAGGCGACATCGCGAAAGAAGCGCGCAGCTACTACTGCGGAACCATCGCCGCAGAGTTCATGCACATCCCCAGCAACGAGCAGCGGCAATGGCTCCAGGAGCGCATCGAACAGATCCCAGCCAAGCCCGATCAAGCGCTCATCCTCACGCAGCTTATCCACGCAGACCTCTTCGAGCAGGTCATTCAATCACGCTACCTCGGCACCAAACGCTTCTCGCTTGAAGGCATCACTGCGCTGATCCCGTTCCTCGATCGCATCTTCGCCGTCAGCGCCGGCACCGGTGTCACCAAGGGCATGATCGCAATGAGTCATCGCGGCCGCCTCAACGTGATGACCAACACCATCGGCCGTTCTCCCTCCGAGATCTTCACCAAGTTCGAAGACGTCGATCCGCGCAGCACCATGGGCGGCGGCGATGTGAAGTATCACGTCGGCGCAACCGGCGAATACCACTCGCCCGACGGAAAGACCATCTCGCTCCATCTCGCCTCGAACCCAAGCCACCTCGAAGCAGTCGATCCCGTCGTCCTCGGACGCACCCGCGCCAAGCAGGAACGCATCGGCAAACACGGCAACGACCAGGTTCTGCCGCTGATCATTCACGGCGACGCCGCCTTCGCAGGTCAAGGCATCCTCGCTGAGACCTTGAACATGGCCACCCTGCACGGATACAACGTAGGCGGCACCATCCACATCATCGTCAACAACCTCCTCGGCTTCACCGCCCTCCCCGAAGAGTCGAACTCCTCACGCTTCGCCACCGACATCGCAAAGCGCCTTCCCATCCCAATCTTCCACGTCAACTCCGAAGATCCGGACGCGGTCGTGCGAGTCGCTACCATCGCCGCCGAGTATCGCAATCGCTTCCACTCCGACATCGTGGTCGACCTCGTAGGCTATCGCAAACACGGGCACAGCGAAGTTGACGATCCCACCGTCACCCAGCCCCGCCGCTACGCCATCATCAAGGATCGCCCCGCACTCTATCAGCTCTACGCAAAACAGATCGGCGTCGACCCCACCGCCGAAGTCCAGAAGATCCAGCAAGAGCTCCTCGACGATCAAAAGACCGCGACCCAGGCCGACCACAAGCCGCACCTGGCCCAGCTTCCCGCCTACTGGGACCCCTACAAAGGCGGTGAATGCGAGCCCGAGTACAACGTCTCCACCGGCCTCCCTGCCGAGCGCATCAACCAGCTTGTCACCTCGCTCACCTCTTACCCCAAAGACTTCCACATCCATCCCAAGGTGAAGAAGCTCTTCGAGCAGCGCCAGGAGATGGGCGCAGGCTCACGCCTCTTCGACTACGGCATGGCCGAGCTGGTCGCCTTCGCGTCACTCCTTGAAGCCGGCGTTCCCGTCCGTCTCAGCGGACAGGACTCGCAGCGCGGCACCTTCAACCAGCGCCACGCCGTCATGGTCGACACCGAAACCGAAGTCCGCTACATCCCCCTCGCCCATCTCAGTGACAAGCAGGGTAAGTTCGAGGTCTACAACTCGCTTCTCTCTGAAGCCGCAGTCCTAGGCTTCGAGTACGGCTTCTCCCGCGACTACCCCGAAGCCCTCGTCCTGTGGGAGGCGCAGTTCGGAGACTTCGCCAACGGCGCGCAGATCATCATGGACCAGTTCATCGCCGCCAGCGAAGCCAAGTGGGGTCTCCTCTCCGGCCTCGTCATGCTTCTCCCGCACGGCTACGAAGGCCAGGGCCCTGAGCACTCCAGCGCGCGCATCGAGCGCTACCTCCAGCTCGCCGCCAACGACAACATCCAGATCTGCCAACCCTCCAACGCAGCGCAGTACTTTCATCTCCTGCGCCGGCAGGCATTGCGGCCGTGGCGCAAGCCACTCGTTCTCTTCACCCCGAAGAGCATGCTTCGCCACCCCGATGCCTCCTCAACCCTCGCCGACTTTGCCATTGAACACTTTCAGAACGTCCTTCCCGACAACGACGTAAAAAATCCCCGCCGTCTTCTCGTCTGCAGCGGAAAGATAGGACACAACCTCCGCGTCGAGCGTGCAAAGCGCAAAGACTTCAGTGTCGGTATCATCTTCCTCGAGCAGATGTACCCCTGGCCCGAGCAGGAGCTCCAGGCCGCGCTCGACCAACATCCGGAAGCGCAGGAGATCATCTGGGTCCAGGAAGAGCCAGCCAACATGGGAGCCTTCTCCTACGTCATGCCGCTCCTGCGCCGCATGGCCGGCGACCGCGCAGTCCTCAGCGTCAAGCGCAGCGCCAGCGCAACCCCCGCAACCGGCTCAGCCAAGGCGCACGAGATCGAAGAAAAAACCCTCATCGACCTGGCACTCGGCACCGCAGTCTAACAACGCCGCAGTCTGATCAACGCTGCAGTTAGTGTGAAGTCAATTTCGCTTTTCTCTTTGTCATTCCCGAAGGGAATCTGCGTCTGCAGTCTCTAAATCACCAGGCAAATCGCCATCATCGATGCTAAAAAAATCCACGGGCACAGCCATGATCTCCGCTGTGCCCGTCGGTCGTTCTGGTAACGAAGTTTATTCGGTGGCCTGTACCGCGACCTTTCTGCGGCGAATAAAGCCCGCAGCGGTCAGCAGCCCGCTCCCCAGCAAGACAAAGTTGCGCGTCTCGGGTGCAGCAGGAGCAGCAGCCTTCAAGACAAATGCGTCATCGTAGTCTTCCTCAGAGAGCGGAAGGAAAGAATCTTCCGTCTCGAGAGATCCCTTGGAAGCGTTATGGCTGACGGAGCCGTTTGATACGGAGTAAGTTACTATCGAGCCGCTGCCTATCTGCGGCGGCACTGAGGATATGTTGTTCTGTATCTCGAGAAGCGGGTTAGGGATGGTGTCGGCAGAAGCGAATTTCGCAAAAAATAACGCAACGACCAACGAGGATGTAGCGCAAAACACACGTAGCGTTAGCCTCATTGTGAGACCTCAGGAAAGTTTTTCAATGAAGGGGCCCGCCAGAGTAAGTAGCAAGCCGACGGCCAAACACCTTTCCGGCTCTCCCGAAAACGCCATGCCATTATTTTCAAAGATTTGCGGACTGGGCTCTTAGGAACTTCATCTCCCATCTCGCAAACAACCGCAAAAACCTGCAGGGATAAAAGAAAACCCTTCGGCCCAGTATTACGGCTTCGTTTCAATGGCGCTCGCAGGCGAGTGCGACGGCACAGGATTCGCAACCTCTCGCGCATAGATCTGGTATGTCGTCTTCGGTGGCTCGTCATGTTGATGTAACGCTCGCACACGAGCGCGAATCACCTCATCCGCCGCGGTAATGCGTTCGCGCGAACGTAAGTAATCCAGCCACGACTCCATCACAAACGTCTCGTTCAACTGCGTCGGATCGATCGCATCGCGATAGATGCCCCATCGTATCGCCCCATCACGCAGACGTACGCCGCGAAGCTGGTGAATCGCAGTGGTGAACTCCGCATAGTTTTCAATCGGCACGCGGTAGTCAACCGAGATCCGCACCGGCCCGTCCGTAGGATCCGTATCGAGCGCCAGTTGCGGTGCCGGATGCTTCGCCTGATAAGGCGTATGGTCAGGCAGCGGACCCTGAAGGATATGAAACCGCCGCGCAAATGGAAACGTAATCAACAAGCCACACGCCGCAGTAGACAGCGCGGTCGTCGTAGAAGTATGTTCCGCAATGTATCCCCACAGAATCGCCCCGAGCGCCATGCCCCCCTGAAACGTCGTCATATAGGTGCCCAGCGCGCGAGCCTGCACCCACGCCGGAACCGACAGCTGCACCGAGACATTAATCGTCGACATCGTGCTCGTCCACGCCGCGCCCGACAGGATCAGCGTCGCGATCAATATCGAAGGGCTGCGAACAAACGCCATCACCAGCAGCACAACCACGTTGTACAGCGTCGAAGTCGCCAGAATCTGGTCTGCCGAAAAACGTTGCCGAACCCGATGAAGCGTAGTCGCCGCGATCACCGCTCCCAGCCCAAGCGAGCCGTTCAGAATTCCGTATCCCAGCGGACCCTGCTTCAAGTCACGCTTCGCCACCACAGCCAGCAGCGACCAGATCGCCGAGATGAAGAACGTAAACGTAAACGCGCGCACCAGCGAAGACTGCAGATCCGGCGCGTATCGCACATACCGCAGCCCCGACCGGATAGAACCCGCAATACGCTCCGACGGCAGCGCCGACTTGAACAGCGGAATCCGCTTCCAGTTCACCAGCACCCAGATCACGCCCGCAAACGACACCGCATTCAGCGCAAACACCGACCCCGCACCCGTATAAACCCGCTGAAACCCTGCAACCATCAATCCGCCAAGCGCAGGCCCCACCGCACGCGCCAGATTATTACTCGCAGCATTCAGCGACACCGTATCCGGAATCAGTTCACGAGGCACCAGCTCCGGCACAATCGCCTGCCATGCGGGGTTGTTCATCGCTGACCCAATATTCAGCAGAAATGTAAACGCCAGCAGAGCCCAGGGCGAGATGTAGCCCACAAACGTCAACACCGCCAGCACGCCTACCGAAGCCAGCATCCACGCCTGCCAGAAGATCAGCAGCTTGCGCCGGTCGAAGATGTCTGCCGTAGCCCCAGCCAGCAGCCCCAGCAGCAGCACCGGCAGACTCGCCGCGGTCTGCATCAGCGCAATCAGCAGCGGCGACGTCGTAAGCGAGGTCATCAGCCACGTACCCGCCGTATCCTGCATCCACGTCCCTACCGAAGAGACCGTGCTCGCAATCCAGCGATCCCGAAACAAAGGAATCTTCAGCGGAGCGAAGCCGTTGGACTTGTCCACGATCGGAGGCTCAGCAACAATATTGGGAGATTCAAGTGGCATCGCTACGACTAGTTTACGGAACCCGCGAGTCGATAGTATCCTTCGTGCGCTTTTATGCAGCGGATCCAGCCAGTTCGGCTCAGCCAGCCAACTCTGCGGTCATCTGCAGCCGCCGCAATCCCCGAAAAACCTCGAAATCTGTGAAACCGCAAAACTTGCGTTGACTTTCCATTGACCAATTCTTACAGTCTATTCATCCAAGCCAACGCAACGCAGTCGATGCAAGAACCACCCTAGTTTGTCGAAAGGGTTTAATTATGAAACTCACGATGGTCGGCGCGACGTGTCCGAAATCGGTGGCAGGCCCCGCCGATACGAAATCCCACAAACTACTTTTCCTTGTTATCTGTGTTATCTGTGTTCTCGCACTTATGATCCCGCCTGCCCTCCATGGCCAGGCCGTTGGAAGTTTCTCCGGCAATGTCCTCGATAAATCCGGATCGGCCATCCCTGGAGCCACCGTCAAAGCTACGTCTCAGGCAACCGGCCTCAGTCGAGACACGAAGACCGACAGCGCCGGACACTATCTGATTCCTTTACTCCCTGTCGATACCTACACCGTGCGCGTCGACATGCAAGGCTTTCAAAGCACAGAGTCCAGGAATCTGAAACTCGATGTTGATCAAGCCCGTGAACTCGATTTTTCCATCGCAACTGCGACAGTAGTCACTTCAGTGACAGTCTCCGGTGATGCCGTAACTGCCGAGACCAATAACCCTTCTCTCGGCCAGGTCATTACCTCGCAGCAGGTCTCGCAGCTTCCCTTGAACGGTCGCGACTTCGTCCAACTCGCTACCCTCACCGCCGGCGCCACGGCAGAGACCAACCCCAACAGCTTCTTCACCTCCGGCACAGACAGCGAGGTGGCCGCGCGCGGGTCCTTCTCTCTGTCGGTCGGCGGCTCCCGGCCCAACAGCACCGATTGGCTCCTCGATGGAGTCGACAATAACGAACTGACGGCAGGCGGAATTGGCGTCTTTTCTTCCATCGACGATATCGCGGAATTCAAGGTGCTCACCTACAGCTATTCCGCGGAATACGGCTCCCGCGCGGGCCCCACCGTTCTGGTCACCACAAAATCCGGCACCAACAACTTCCACGGATCTCTCTTCGAGTTCGTCCGCAACACCGCCTTCGACGCCAAAGGCGACTTTGACACTACAACCCCGAAGTTCAATCTGAACCAGTTTGGCGGCTCTATCGGGGGGCCCATCCTCCACAACAAACTGTTCTTCTTCGTCGATGGCGAGCAGAAGTATCAGCGTCAGGGAATCACCTTCACCGGTGTGGTTCCTTCCCTGGCCATGCGCAACGGCGACTTCTCGGCCGACGCCTTCGGTAAACCCGCACCCACAGGTCTCGGCATCGCCAACCCTAATGTGTTCGGCTCATCCAACCCTTACTTCCAATGCGATGCCTCCGGCAATCCGATAACCGCCAACCCCGACGGCAGCCAGGCACCGGGAACCAACTGCAGCAAGATTCCGCAAAACCTGATCAACAGCGCCGGCCAGGGCCTGCTCGATATCTATCCTGCGCCCAACGCCTCCGGCAGTGGCTACAACTATGTCAACGAGCCTGTCCGCATCCTGAACGAGACCAAATTCGATGTGCGACTGGACGAGACCCTCACGGCCAACGACAACCTGTTTGGCCGCTTCAGCTACGACCAAGCGTTCTCTTTTGCGCCCGGCGGCGCCCCCACCCTTGCCGAAGCCAATGCCTTCGGCAGCAATGAAAACCTGGTCAACCACGCACGCAATGTCGGCATCGGCTGGAGCCACGTCTTCGCGGCCACCACGCTCAACCAGGCCTCCTTCGGGTACGATCGCATCTTCAACTACATCAATTCGCTGGGTAACTCTAGCTGTGGATCGGCCCTTCTGGGTATTCCCAATGCCGATCTCGGATGCTCGGCCAGCGGTACCCCTCTTGCCGGAGGCGCCTACAGTCAAGGTGTGGTCTCCGTCCTGCCCACCAGCGGATATTGGGCACTCGGCGATCGCGGCTACTCTCCCTTCCAGGGTGGAACCAATATCTTCTCCTTCAAAGACGATCTCGACCTCATCCGCGGCAAACACGATATTCACGTCGGCATCGATCTCCGTGCCAATCAGATGAATGTGGGTACAGAAGCCTTTAGTTCCGGCTTCCTGCTCCCGGGTGCCACCGGAAACTTCAGCGGCTTCACCTGCCCAAAGGACGCCTCGAGCGCGTGCGTCAATGCGCCCGGCGATCCCGAAGCCGACCTTCTGATGGGGATTAGCGGAGGCGCCATCCACGACCAGACCTACGATGGCGCAGTCACCGGCCGCCGCTGGAAGATCATAAGGCCCTTCGTCGAAGATGACTGGCGGATCATCCCCTCGCTGACCCTCAATCTGGGCCTGGCTTGGGGCATCACCACTCCGATCACCGAGGTCCACAATCGGATGGCCAACTACATCCCATCGACCGGAGAGCTTCAGATCGCCGGCCAGAACGGAGTAAGCCGATCGGCAGGCATCAATCAGTTCGGGGGCGCGTACGAACCCCGCCTTGGCCTCGCATGGAAGGTTGCCGGCAGTGACAAGACGGTGCTCCGCGCCGGCTTCGGCATCTATCACGACTCGGTCTGGAGCCAGGGTGCGCAGGGCCTGTGGCAAAATCCGCCAAACCTCGGCGAGACCGATCAATTCGCCGGCGCAGGCTGCGCCTTTGCAACTTCATACTGTGCTACTCACGGCCAGACACCTTCGGGAACCTTTTACCTCTCCACCGGCTTTGCCGTTCCGCCCACGCCGCCGACTGTGGGCAACTTCGAAGGCACGTTCTACTACCAGCCACGCAACTTCCAGCCGGGCAGGGTTCGTCAATATAACGTCAACGTGGAACGCCAGCTGCCGGGCGATGTTCTGCTCACCGCTGGCTATGCCGGCGCAGTCGGCGGCCACATCCTGGTAAGCGGCAATGACCTCAACGTCAGCAGTCCCTCTGCTTGCGTCGGAACATCCAGCTATACGCTCGGCTGCCTGCCTGGCGGCGCACCCTACATCGCTCCGTACAACCTTCCGTTCAACGCGATCTTGCTTTTTGGCGACGTTGGCAAGACCCACTACAACTCGCTGCAGATCAAAGCAGAGACCAAGACGCCCAAACACGGTCTTTACGCGCTGATCGCTTACACCTACTCGAAGACATACGACAATGGTCTAACCGACGGCCTGGGCTCGTTGCTGAGCGCCCCGTACTTCCCTCTGCCCAACTGGGAAAACCTCGACTGGGGCCTCTCGCAGATCAACCTGAATCACAGCTTCACTGCAAGCATCATCTATGACCTGCCCTTCGGCAAGGGCAAAGCGTTCGGAAGCAATATGGGTACTGTCGGTGACACGCTTATCGGCAACTGGCAGGTCACGCTGATTGAAAGAATCTCCTCAGGGTTCCCAGTTCCACTGATTGACAGCAGCAACCAGTCGGGCGCTGGCTTCAATGCCGGTGGCAATGGCAACAATTACAACCGGCCCGACCAGATTCCCGGCTGCAATACGCACACAAGTCACAGTGCCCCCAACTACCTATGGATCAACCCTAAGTGCTTCGCCTTCCCGGCTGCTGGCGAGCTCGGCGATGCCAATCGTGTTCCCGTCTCGGGACCCGACTTCGTCAACACGGACTTCTCACTCATCAAGCAATTTCGCCTGCCTCGGGAGATGGGCTTGAACTTCCGCGCTGAATTCTTCAACCTGTTCAATCATCCGCAATACGGATCGCCAATCGCCGACATCAACTTCGCCGCACCGCCTCAGGGCCAAGTCTCCGATTCCTTCGGAAAAGTAACCTCAACCGTCAACAATCCGCGCTTAATCCAACTGGCCCTCAAGCTGAATTTCTAAAACGCACAGGCCTGCACGGAATTAATCCGTATCCGCAAGGGAGAGAGTGTCAGTCCCGAACTGACGCTCTCTTCCTTGCGATTGGTGTAAGAGCCGGCGTTTGTCGATGCCGGAATGCGCCTGGCGACTACATCACCACGGAATCACACCTTCTGTGCGGGAGAAGGTGCCCGTCGGGCCATCCGCGCCAAGAAGCGCGAGGCGCACCGGCTCGCGAGCACCCTCCTCGACAGTTCCCGTGCCTGCATAGTTGTTCAGGTTCGTCTTGATGAAGCCCGGGGAACAGGCGTTGACCTTGATCCCGGTCGACTCCAGCTCGATCGCCATGGCGAGCGTCATCGCGTTGAGAGCCGTCTTGGACGCAGAGTAGCAAGGGCCGAAGATCGAGCGATAGGGGAAAGCCGGATCCGAGTTTTCCGTCAGCGAGCCCACGCCGCTCGACACGTTGACGATGCGGGCTGCCGGCGCCTCGCGCAGCAGCGGCAGCAGCGCCTGGGTCACGGCGAGCACGCCGAACACGTTGGTCTCCCACACCGCGCGCACCTCATCCAGAGACACGTTGCTCGCACGGGTCAACTTGGCGTACTCCGCGATAGTTTGGCCGGGCAGCTTACTCGTATTCGAGATGGCCGCGTTGTTGACGAGCACATCGAGGCGGCCAAGCTCCGTTCGGACGCGCTCTGCCGCCGCGGCGATCGAAGCCTGATCCGTCACGTCGAGCTGGAGCGCGCGAGCGTCTGGCCCAACCTCCTTGGCCGCAGCCTCGCCCCGCTCGAGATTGCGCGACCCGACCAGTACCGTGAAGCCATGGGCCACGAGATCCTTTGCGATCTGAAGACCAATTCCTTGATTAGCCCCGGTGACCAGGGCGACGGGTTTGTTTTGCATTTTGCTCTCCTCATGTTGTTTTGCTGACACGTTGTGTTGCTGACATGTTGTGTGTTGCTGACATCCTGCTATGCTTGAAAGACAACCGGAACCATGTTCCATATAGTAAACGGAACAGTGTTCCGATTGCAAGGCTGCGCCCATGAAAAAAAAAGTCACAGAACGAACACACGACCAGAAGCCTGAAGACGCCAGGCCTCGCCCCATGCGTGCCGATGCGCAGCGCAAGATGGCTTCACTGCTCCAGGCAGCGATGGAGGTCTTTCGAAAGTCAGGAGTAGACGCACCAGTCCGTGAGATTGCGGAGAAGGCAGGCGTCGGCCTGGGCACGGTCTACCGTCACTTCCCGCAGCGCTCGGATCTCATCAAGGCCGTCTTTCAGACCCACGTGGATGCCTGCGCGGATGCGGCCTATATCCTCGCGGGTAAGTACGAGCCGGGTGAGGCATTGGCTCGCTGGATGCAACGCTTCGTGGACTTTATCTCTACCAAGCGAGGGCTTGCAGCAGCGCTCCACTCAGGCGATCCGGCCTACAGCGCTCTGCCGGGTTACTTCAATAAACGCCTCATGCCGGCACTCAAAACTTTGCTCGAAGCGGCCGTTGCAGCGGGAGAAGTTCGCCCGGGTATTGAAGCCGACGATCTGCTGCGAGCAGTCGCAACCCTATGCCGCGGACCTCACGACGAAGAGCCCGTCTATGCCCGAAGAATGGTCGAACTGCTGGTGGATGGCCTGCGTTACGGAGCGAGCAAGCAAACCGACACACGTCCAGAAACCCGACGGAGACGATCTGGTAGTTCTGCAAAGTCGGCCCCTCGAACCTGATGTGCAGGGTAAGCCGGAAGCCAGGAGATATCCTCCGCAAGCGGGATCTGCTCTTCCATTTGGCCTTGTGTCAGAACAAGCCCTAGACAATCAAAACAACGAAAGAGATGTTAAAAAGGAAACCCACGCAGCGCGGTGGGGGCTGTTGCGTGGGTATTCCAGTAAAGCAACGAAGTGGGTGGACTTCGTTATGACTGACTCAACCCGAAGGGAGTCTTGCCACTCATTAAACATAAAGGGAAAGGGGATAGGAGTCAATAGGCATTTGTGGGCAGAGCGCTCTTCTGACGGGCTTCTTTGACCATCTCGACCAAAATGGAACGTGTGTCGCCAGCCGTCTTCGCCTCACGTAAAAAAGCGATGCGCGCACCCTTGACTCCTGCCGACGTAACAGCCCGAATATGGAACCCCAGCCGGTCGACCGAGGTCATCGTCGCCGAATCGGCTTCAAGTCGGGCGTGTGTCTTCGTCAGCAGAACCAGCGCGTCGCCGTGATCGGCGTTCATGTGGTCCAGGATGCCCTGCGCTGCCCCGGCAAGGGGGTCAGGAGAGGCTGAGGCGTAGTCCGCCGCAGTCACCCAGCCCATGACGCCAAAGCCGCCAACGTAGTACACATCTATCGGTTCCAAACGGAAGAAGGAGAAGTCGGTGAAGTCCACCCAGTAGTGGCTGTTCGGGTGGGCCTTCAGGTAGAGCTCGCGAGCCCCGGCCCTCTCCTTCTCAACGATCTGGTGGACCGCTCCCACCAGGGTGACTCGTGCCGCGCCAAGCACGTCGCCATCGGCGGGCGGCTGCGTGACGAAGAGGCTGGCGCGTGGGTCCCCCTTCAGGTTCTGGGTGTGCATCGCCATCGTGCTGATCAGGAATAAAGGCCGTCCCCCAGCGTCGAGCGCATACGGCATCAGCGAGCCGAAAGGAAAGCCCGGTTGCTTGCGGGAGACGGTCGAAAGCGTGGCAACGCTGGCTTGGTGAAGCAGCGTGCGGGCGCGTTCAGCGTTGCTGGGCTCAGCCACCGGCGGCTGCGGGTTAGGGTTGATCGGTGCTGCGTGCTGATTCGACATAGATCCTGCTTCACTCTCTCGGGTACTGCTTTCCTTGAGACTCATTTGATGGTGAATCACGGCTCAAAGAAAACCGGATCTTGGGAGAATCTGGCTCCTGACGGGAGAGGAAAAATAAAGTGCTGAAACGTGGCGTATCTTTCGTGATCGGAAATCGTGGTGTTTTCAGCCAGCATTTCACCACCATCTCACCACGTTGCACCATCCAGAACACCACGTTTTGGCACCACGATTTCGCACAAACCCCTGCAAAAACGCATGCGCCACCACGCAGAAAAAAACCCGGACCGGCCGCTCCTAAAGTCTGCAGATCAGGAGCTCCCGCTCGTAGATCATCTCGGGGGGGAGGTGGTCGTGGAGCAGCAGGAAGAGCTCCTCATGTCCCATGACCTCCTGTCTCCACTGCGCCCTGTCCACGGTCTGAAGCACGTCGAAGGTCGCGCGCGGAAACTCCAGCCCCTTCCAGTTGATGTCGTCGAAGTGGGGCGTCCAGCCAATGGGGGTCTCCTTGCCCAAAGCGCGGCCCCGCACCCGATCCACAATCCACTTGAGAACACGCATGTTTTCGCTATACCCGGGCCAGAGGAACTGCCCGTCAGGACCCTTGCGGAACCAGTTGACATGGAACACCCGAGGCGTAGCCGAGAGGTTGCGCTGCATCTTCAGCCAGTGCCGGAAGTAGTCGCCCATGTGGTACCCGCAGAAGGGCAGCATGGCCATAGGATCGCGCCGCACCTTGCCGATGGCGCCTCCCGCTGCAGCAGTGGTCTCCGACCCCATCGTAGCCCCGATGTAAACGCCAGCCGACCAGTTAAACGCCTGATAAACAAGAGGCATGGTGGTAGGTCGACGGCCACCGAAGATGAACGCGGAGATGGGAACCCCATTGGGATTCTCCCAGTCAGGGTCGATAGTAGGACACTGCGAAGCAGGCGCGGTGAAGCGTCCGTTTGGATGTGCGGCAGGGGTGCCGGTCTCCTTTGCGATGGCCGGGGTCCAGCGATTACCGCGCCAATCAATGAGTTCGGCGGGTGGGGTGTCGGTCATGCCCTCCCACCAGACGCCACCCTCGGGGGTGAGCGCAACGTTGGTGAAGATGGTGTTCTTGGCCAGGGTGGCCATTGCGTTGGGGTTAGTCTTCGTGCTGGTGCCAGGCGCGACTCCGAAGAAGCCGGCCTCGGGATTGATGGCGCGAAGCTGACCATCCTTGTCGGGCTTGATCCAGGCGATATCGTCGCCTACGGTCCAGACCTTCCAGCCCTCGAAACCGGCGGGTGGGATCATCATGGCGAAGTTAGTCTTGCCGCAGGCGCTGGGGAAGGCAGCAGCGACGTAGGTCTTCTCGGTGGTGCCGTCGGGACGCTTGGGCGATTCAACGCCGACAATCAACATGTGCTCGGCCATCCAACCTTCGTCGCGGGCGATGTTGGA
Source organism: Tunturiibacter empetritectus (assembly GCF_013410875.1). GTDB lineage: Bacteria > Acidobacteriota > Terriglobia > Terriglobales > Acidobacteriaceae > Edaphobacter > Edaphobacter empetritectus. The sequence goes on from NZ_JACCCU010000001.1 coordinate 1,103,669, forward strand.
GGCGATGCGGAGGGCAAAGCACTTTTTGCCTAATAAGGCGTTGCCGCCATAACCGCTGCCGTAAGACCAGATCTCGCGGGTCTCGGGGAAGTGGACGATGTACTTTTCATCGTTGCAGGGCCACGGAACATCTTGCTGGCCGGGGGCGAGAGGCGCGCCGACGGTGTGCATGCAGGGAACCACGCGCTTTTCGTCCTTGTCGATCTCGGCAAAGACGGGCGCGCCGATGCGAGCCATGATGCGCATGTTGACTACGGCGTAGGCGGAGTCGGTAAGCTGAACGCCGATCTGCGACATGGGCGAGCCGATGGGGCCCATGGAGTAAGGAAGGACGTACATGGTGCGGCCGCGCATAGCTCCTTTGAAGAGGGCCTTGAGCTTCTTACGCATCACGAAGGGATCTTCCCAGTTATTAGTTGGACCCGCGGTGTCCTTCGACAGGGAGCAGATGAAGGTGCGATCTTCGACTCTGGCGACGTCGTTAGGTGCCGAGCGGGCGAGGAAGCAGCCGGGCCAGAGCTTTTCGTTGAGCTTGGTAAAGGTGCCGGCGTGGACAAGCTGGTTGCAGAGGAAGTCGTACTCCGCCTGCGACCCGTCGATCCAGTGGATGCGGTCGGGCTGGCAGAGATCGGCCATCTTCTCGACCCAACGGATGAGGTGTTTGTTGGTAGTGGGCGGGGCTGCAATGGCAGTTTCGACGGCTACGGTCTTCATAAGTGGGCGCAATTCCTTCGGGTACAAGTCTTCGCCTCTACTGTGGGGCTGTCAACCCTCCGTAGATGGTATACGGCGATAAGCGGCCGCAGAAAACGGAGCTTTGCGTGGAGTGCGCTCGAATTGGTTCATTTTGCATGGGTTGTTGATTTTTGAGGCGATTCAGGTGCGAACCAGTCGCACTTCGATTACCGCGCTGATAGACTTAAAGTTCTGCGCTGTGACTTCGCGCTACCAGTTTCCTCAACGCGGCACGACCGTGACGAGCAAAAAGGAAGAACAAGACAAAGTGGACCAGCAGACCAAACAAGCTCTAAAGCATGACCAGTTCGTCGATACCACACAGCATGGCCTTGAGTGGGCCAGCGAAAACCGCCGCTCCGTAATCGCTACCAGTGCCATTGTCCTTGCGGCGATCCTGGTGGTGGTAGGTGGCTTTCTGATCTATAACAGCCGCGCGAATCAGGCGTCAGTGGCCTTTGGCGCAGCGATGCAGGCCTATCAGACTCCGCTGGCAGCACCCGGACAGCCGGTGCCTGCGGGGGTGAAGACGTATGCGTCTCCAACGGAACGGGCCAAGGCTGCTAATGATCTTTTCATGGGCGTCGCAGACAAATACAGCATGACACCGGACGGCAAGGTGGCTCGCTACTTTGGCGGGCTGACCTATATGGAAGAAGGGCAGAACGGCCCGGCTGAGAGCACGCTGAAGCAGGTGGCAGGTGGTTGGAATGGGGATCTTGCGGCGCTCGCGAAGCTCTCGCTGGCGCAGCTTTACCGGCAGACAGGGCGCGATTCCCAGGCCATGGATATATATAACGAGCTGACTGCAAAGCCAACAACGACGGTACCCTCCGGGCTGGCACAACTACAGCTTGCGGAGCTGTATCAAGCACAGGGGAAGCCTGAGCTGGCGAAGAAGATCTATGCGCAGTTAAAGGATAAAGACGCTAAGGGCGCGGCGGGGACGCTGGCTGCTCAGAAGCTGAATCCTGCGCCTGCGGGACCTGCAGGTCAGTAGCCTGTTAGATACAGATTTGGAAAGAGTTCGGGATGCGAGGGCTGTACGCCTTGCATCCCGAATCTGCGTTAGGGAGTGGATTAACCGTGGTCTTCGTCGGGAAAGAAGGGCATGCCGTCTCCTGTGGATCTCATTGCTGTCGCGGCGTCGGTTCGCATTCGGGTGAGGATGCTCCACTGATCGTTTACTTTTGGCGGCGCAACCCAGACCGGGAGTGGTATCCGCAGGTACTCGGATAGGCCGTGAGCGTGAGGTTCGTAGAGAGCACGGATGGTGTGGAGGCGTTTCGCCGCTGCGGGATCGCCACAGAGTCGGAGCTGATTTTCGCCGAGCGCCTCACAGAGATGGTAGAAGTCTTTGGACGGGAGTCGGTCGGGGTCGGTTCGAGGCTTCCCTGGGTTGCGTTCGAGGACTTCGAAGACCTCCCCAATGTCGATAAGAGCGTGGCGGGACATGACGAAGGTGAGCTGGGCCTGGCGGGAATGGCTGCCTTCAATGACCGAGATCAGGAGGGCGCAGGTGTCGAGGATGGAGACAAGGGCAGCCAGCCAACTTTGGGTGTCGTGTTGCGAACGATAGAAGCAGAGAATGGGGTAGGAGATGTGCGACTCTAGGATCTCGGCGGACCAGCGCTCCCACTCCTCCAGCAGATCGATGAGGGCTTCTTCGCTTCCTTCGAAGGCGTGGCGCCGAAGGAGTTCGGCGGCATTAGGCGGAGAGCCGGCGCGCGCGTCGAGGAGGGCAACGCTGATCTCGCGATGGGAAAATGCCTGATAGAGCACAGGTAGATAGCCGATAACGAGGGCAACGAAGCCGAGACCTACGCCCGACTCGAAGATGATGAAGGCGCGAGCGAGAAGACTGTGGGGGACAACGTCTCCCAAGCCGAGGGTAAAGAGGGTCGTTCCGCTTACGTAAAGGTCGGTGCCGAACTGAGCCAGAGGGCTGTTGGTGTGGGTCATCATGGCGTCACCAAAAGGGGAATGCATGGAGAAATAAAACATTCCGAAGCCGAAGATGAGAAGAAGCGCCCATAAGAGGAGAAGCAGAAGAAGGGAGAGCGGGCCGTAGATGCTGTAGATTTGCTCGCGGAGTTTCTTGTTGGCGACGCGTTCGGCCATCAGCACCCAGGGGACCCAGGTGCCGATGAAGAAGATGCGGGTGATTCGAAATCGTCCGGTGGGGCGGCGTGGAAGGATAATGGTCTGAAAGGCGTCGAGGGCGACTCCCAGGCAAAAGAGCAGACCGGCGATGAATGCGGCGACGTGCAAGGTGATGTCCTTGATTGATTCGGAGTCAGCGTTCTGTCGTAAACCTTACCAGAGACTGAAGTTGCGATTTTGTGTGGATGAAGTCACAGGTTGTTGGTTCGCAGATTTTCTTTTGCACAGCCTTATCTGTGACTCCGCCTGAAAAGCGGAGTCTAATGTTCAGAGATGAAATCATTGAATTTTGATTCGACAAAAATGCTTTTTGAAGCCTAGTCTAGGCTTGCCAGGCATGTGAACGCACGCAACCCGAACGATTCGCACGGAGGGCCCCATGAAGCGAGTTCTGGTGGTTGATGATGACCGTTTGGTGGCCGATACGCTGACTCTCATCTTTGAGAGGAGCGGTTTCAAGGCAAAGGCCGCTTACTCCGCAGATCAGGGATTGGAATACTCTCGCGACTTTGAGCCAAATCTTCTTCTGTGCGACGTATCGATGCCTGGGCGGGATGGACTTTCGCTGGTGAACGATGTGACGCGGGAGTTGCCGGCATGTCGGATCCTTATGCTGACCGGTTTTTACTCCAATCTGAAGAGTGTGCGGGAGCGGGCCAGTACTTTGTCGCGGCCTGTAGGCATTCTTACCAAGCCGTGTCAGCCTTCGGAGCTTCTGCGTGAGGCTGCCGCGCTGCTGGCGACTGCTTGAGAGTGGTGCAGCATGTCTGAGCTGGGCCGTACTCTTGTCATCCTCGGGCTGCTGCTGGCTTTGGCAGGTGCCCTCATCCTTGGGTTGAATCGCCTGAATCTTCCTCTTGGGCGTCTTCCCGGTGACTTTAGCTGGCGGGGGAGGGGATGGTCGGTTTCATTTCCAATTGCAACTTCAATTCTGATTAGTGTTCTTTTAAGCGTACTTCTTTGGGTCATGGGACGGCTGCGCCGCTGACAGTCTACTTGGCTGCGCTGCGATGCTAGACTCAGGCAAGATGTCCGAAAGGGAAGACAATCCGCCGACACTGGCCAGCCTGCGAGCGCGGCGAGGGAAGGTTCGGACCGAAAGAAGGTCGTCGTCGAAGGCCTCGACAATTCCGGTGCCGGATACGTTGTTTCAATCGGAGCTATTCTCCCTTTATGAAGAAGACAGTGCGTTAGCGGTTGCTTCTGTTGAGCCGGTTTCTGGCAGCGAAGAGTCTGGCAAGATTGCGATAGAGCCAGCTCGGCGAAGAATCTCTGGCGTGAGCGAACCAGCGATGGAGCGCCATATCTGGAGCGTTCGCGCGCTGGTGATGAACGCAAGACAGCAGATTGAGACGACCTATAGCGATCTCTGGGTCGAAGGTGAGATCTCCAACTGCAGGCCGGCACCCTCTGGCCACATTTACTTTACGCTGAAGGATGGCGAGGCTCAGTTGCCGGTAGTGCTCTTTCGCCGCCAGGCAGGACTGTTGCGCTTCCGGCCTGCAGATGGGCTTGCGGTTCTGGTTAGGGGCCGTGTCTCAGTGTATGAGAGCCGAGGGCAGCTCCAGCTCATTGGGGAGACGATGGAGCCCCGCGGCGCCGGTGCGCTGCAGCTTGCGTTTGAACAACTGAAGGCGCGATTGCTGTCAGAAGGACTCTTCGACGCGGCGCGTAAACGCCAGCTGCCCTCGTTTCCGAAGTGCATTGGCATCGTTACTTCGCTGTCCGGCGCGGTCATTCGTGACATCGTTACGGTCGTTCGCCGTCGTCATGCGCGGCTGAATCTGCTGATATATCCCGCTACGATGCAAGGTGCTTCCAGTCCGGAATCTGTTGTTGGGGGAATCCGCTGGTTCAACGCCAACTCCTCGCTGGTTGATGCGATTGTGATTGCCAGGGGTGGCGGCTCAATGGAAGATCTTGCCGGCTTCAATGACGAGGCGCTGGCGCGCGCGATTGCGGCGTCCGCACTTCCTGTGGTCTCGGCAATTGGCCACGAGACCGACTTCACGATTGCTGATTTCGTCGCGGACCTTCGGGCGCCGACGCCGTCGGCTGCTGCTGAATTGATTACTTCCGCTCAACATCGCATCGAAGACCAGGTCGCTGCGCTGGGCGCAAGAGTGCTGCGGGCCGGAAGATTCCATCTGATGCATGCGCGGCAGCGCTACGCACGACTCTCAGCGGAGGCAGTGTTAAATAGACTGCGAGATGCTGTCAGCCGGAGGGATCAGCGGCTCGACGAACTCCGCTTTCGTCTTGACGCCGCTGTACAACAACGTCTTCGTGTTCCCGCCCAACGGCTGAATGTGGTGAGCGACCGACTCCGCCGCCAGGATATCTCCGTTCGAATCGCAGCTACGGGCAATCATTTGCTGGCTGACACGCTGCGGTTGCAGCGTGTTGCAATGGAGAGCATTGTCGGCCGGCGTACACGGCTTGAAAGGGCTTCGACGAGGCTTGATGTCCTGTCGCCGCTCGCCGTTTTGTCACGCGGCTATGCCCTGGTGTACCTGCAAAGCGGCGCTGGAGACAGCACGTTGCTGCGTTCTTCTGCAGATGCTACGCCGGGCCAGACTATACGTGCGCGGCTTGCGCATGGGACGCTAAAAGCCAAAATAACTCAAACTGATACGGACGAAGTACCGGAGACCGGCAAGTTATGAAGAAGCTCTTTGGAACCGATGGCATCCGCGCTGTCGCTGGGCAGTCACCCCTCGATGCGACCACGGTATACGCTATCGGGCTTGCCCTGGCGCATATTCTTGGCGTGAAGACTCCGAGACCCCGCGTGTTGCTCGGTATGGATACTCGCGAGTCGAGCGGGTGGATTGCCGCAACGCTGACTGCCGGGCTGGACGCGGGCGGAGCATCTGTTGAGAGCGCTGGTGTGATTACGACTCCGGCGATTGCATTCCTCACACATACCCATGGCTTTGCAGCTGGCGTCGTCATCTCGGCCTCGCACAATCCGTGGCAGGACAACGGCATCAAACTCTTTGGGCCGGATGGTTATAAGCTCCCGGATGCGGTTGAGCTTGCGATCGAAGAAGAGATCTTCCGTCAACTTGCTGTGTCAACGAATGCTCCGCAAAGGACTGAACCGCCTGCGGTGAATGAGACCGATCGCGCAGAGTACGTCCGCTATCTGCTGGCGTCTGCTCCTGAGTTGTCACTGGATGGGAAGCGGATCGTGATCGATTGCGCCAACGGAGCTGCTTCGTCGGTCGCGCCTCAGTTATTCTCCGACCTGGGCGGAGAGGTTTTGATCACTCATGCCAGTCCCGACGGAAGAAATATCAATGAGGCTTGCGGGGCGTTGCATCCTGAGATTGTTGCCGAACAGGTGAAGAACTGCAAGGCGTCGATGGGGATTACGTTTGATGGGGATGCCGACCGAGCGCTCTTTGCAGATGAGCATGGCCAGGTTGTGAATGGGGATGCCGTCCTGCTGTTGGCGGCACGCGATCTGCAACGCCGCGGACTTTTGACGAACTCGACGGTGGTTGCGACGACGATGTCCAATATGGGGCTTGAGGCGGCGCTGAAACGCAGCGGGATCGAGATGCTACGTGCCGCGGTAGGCGACAAGTATGTTCTTGAGCAGATGATTGCGACCGGTGCGGCTCTGGGAGGAGAACAGTCCGGCCATATTATCTTTAGCGGACGCAGCACGACGGGGGATGGGCTGCTGACGGCGCTGCTGTTGCTGGATGTCGTCCATCGGAGCGGGAGGTCTTTGGCCGAGCTTGTAGCAGATCTGAAGGTGTTTCCGCAGGTGATTGTGAACGTCAAAGTACGCGAGAAGAGACCGCTTGAGGAGATTCCGAATGTGGCTGCAGCGATTCGCGCCGCCGAGTTCGAACTGGCTGATTCGGGCCGAGTGGTGATTCGTTATAGCGGCACCGAGGCTTTGGCTCGCGTGATGATCGAAGCGGAATCTGAGCCTCTGATGCGGCATCATGCCGATACGATTGCGGCCGCGATAAGGACCGAGATCGGGATCTGAGGGACTGGATCTAACCAATTGCGGCGAGAAGTTTAGTAACCCGAGCTGGTTTGAGGGTTCTTCCGGAGAGTGGTAACTTTATGCCGCCGAACTTGTCTGATGAGCGATGAATAAGGGCAGCTTTTTCTGGAATATCTGTTTGTCTTTCGAACATCAATAGCAGAGAGGCTGGTGTTGGAACTATAGATTTGTGTAGGCTGCCGGGGATCTTCGTTAAAATTGTAGGAATGTTGAAGGTTTTTCGACCTTCACTCCTCAGCGCAATATCTGTAACGGGAATGAATAGTAGTCTGGTCTGGCGGGAACAAACAGCGATGCAAGGAGTATGCAGATGACGACGAAATTGACGCCGCTTAGCGAGCGTTCGGCATGGAAGGCGCTGAGTGCGCATCATCAGAAGATTGGAGACACGCAGCTGAAACAACTATTTGCGGAGGATCCTGGGCGGGGAGAGCGGTTTACCCTTGAGGCTGCGGGCATCTTTCTCGACTACTCGAAGAATCGCATTACGGACGAGACGCTGAAACTTCTGCTTCAGTTAGCGGAGGAGTCGGGGTTGAGGGAGCGGATCGACGCCATGTTCCGCGGGGACAAGATCAATATCACCGAGAACCGGGCTGTGCTGCATGTTGCGTTGCGCGCGCCGCAGGGTGAGAAGATCGTCGTTGATGGTGAGGATGTTGTGCCGGGGGTTCATGCGGTACTGGACAAGATGGCGGCCTTCGCGGATAGGGTTCGGAGTGGGGCGTGGAAGGGGCATACCGGCAAGCGAATCAAGAACGTCATCAATATAGGGATTGGCGGTTCGGATCTTGGGCCGGTGATGGCGTATGAGGCGTTGAAGCACTATAGCCAGCGCGATATTACCTTCCGGTTTGTCTCAAATGTGGATGGGACGGACTTCGTCGAGGCAGTGCAGGATCTGAATGCAGATGAGACGCTGTTTCTCGTCGCTTCGAAGACTTTTACAACGCTGGAGACGATGACGAATGCGCATTCGGCGAGGGATTGGTCGCTGGCTGGACTGGGTGGCGATGAGAAAGCTGTTGCAAAGCACTTTGTCGCGATCTCGACGAATGCGAAGGAGGTTGCGAAGTTCGGCATTGACACGGCGAATATGTTTGAGTTCTGGGATTGGGTCGGCGGCCGCTACTCGATGGATTCGGCGATCGGGCTATCGACGATGCTGGCGATCGGACCGGATAACTTTCGCGCGATGCTGGATGGGTTTCATCAGATGGATGAGCACTTCCGCACCGCACCCTTCGCCAGCAATCTGCCAGTTTTGCTGGGGCTGCTGACGGTCTGGTATACGGATTTCTTCGATGCGCAGACGGTTGCGGTTCTGCCCTATGAACAGTACCTGAAAAGGTTTCCGGCGTATCTACAGCAGTTGACGATGGAGAGCAATGGCAAGCACGTGACGCTCGATGGAGAGCGCGTTGCTACAGTGACTGGGCCGATCTACTGGGGCGAACCTGGGACTAACGGACAGCACTCGTTTTATCAGCTGATCCATCAAGGGACGCGGTTGATCCCCTGCGATTTTATTGGATTTTATAAGACGCTCAATCCGCTGGGCCAGCATCATGACATGCTGATGGCGAACGTGTTCGCGCAGGCTGAGGCGCTGGCGTTCGGCAAGACTGCGGAGCAGGTCAAGGCTGAGGGGACGCCGGACTGGCTGGTTCCGCATAGGGTGTTCGAAGGCAATCGTCCGTCGAATACGATTCTTGCGGATCAACTGACCCCGGAGGTGCTGGGTAAGTTGATCGCTCTTTATGAGCATGCGGTGTTCACGCAGGGTACTATCTGGAGCATCGACTCGTTCGATCAATGGGGGGTTGAGCTTGGCAAGGTGCTGGCGCAGAAGATTATTGGAGAGCTGGAGAGCAAGACGGAGCCCGCGCTTTCGCATGATACTTCTACGACGAATTTGATTCGGAGATATAGGAAGAACAAATAAGGCCCGGCGGCTGCGGTTGCAAGAAAACTCTGCACCGTTTTTGATGTTCAGTGAACCAATAACTATTGGAGGGAGCGTTAAATGCAACTTGGAATGATAGGCCTGGGCAGAATGGGAGCCAACATGGTGAAGCGGTTGGCCAAGAATGGGCATGAATGCGTTGTCTTCGACAGGTCGCAACAGGCTGTCTCTGATCTTGCGAAGGAGAAGGGCGTCACGGGGGGAAGTTCGCTTGAGGACTTTGTGAGCAAGCTATCCAAGCCGCGCGCTATCTGGCTGATGATTCCTGCGGGAGTGGTCGAGCAGACAATTGCGGAGATCGTGCCGCATCTTGAGAAGGACGACATCCTGATTGACGGTGGAAACTCGTACTACATTGACGACATTCGGCGATCCAAAGAGCTTGAGCCTAAGGGGATTCAGTATGTGGATGTGGGCACGAGCGGAGGCGTTTGGGGCCTGGAGCGCGGCTACTGCATGATGATCGGCGGCCCAAAGTCGGTGGTGGAGCATCTTGACCCGATCTTCAAGACGATTGCCCCTGGTATAGGCGATATTCCGAAGACCCCTGGCCGTGAGAAGGTTGGGGGGACGGCGGAACAGGGTTATCTGCACTGCGGTGAAAGCGGCGGCGGACACTTCGTCAAGATGGTACATAACGGAATTGAGTATGGGATGATGGCGGCTTACGCAGAAGGATTAGGCGTGTTGAAGGCTGCCAATATCGGCAAGCACACGGCAGAGATCGATGCTGAGACGACACCGTTGCGCGATCCTGAACACTATCTTTACGACTTCAACCTGCCTGATGTTGCCGAGGTGTGGCGTCGCGGGAGCGTGATTGCTTCATGGCTGCTGGATCTCACGGCGTCTGCGCTGATTGTGGACCCTGAGCTTTCGAAGTATGGCGGAAGGGTTTCGGATTCGGGTGAGGGCCGCTGGACAATCAAGGCTGCGATCGATGAAGGCGTTCCAACTCCGGTGCTGACGACGGCTCTTTATTCGCGGTTCAGTTCGCGGGGAGAAGCTGACTTCTCAAATAAGCTTTTGTCTGCGATGCGCTTTGCCTTTGGCGGCCATCTTGAGAAGCCGCACGAAAAATAGTCTGGACTTGAAGGAGAAAACTCGTGAGTCAAACTCATTCCGATGCACTGGTATTTTTTGGTGCGACCGGCGACCTCGCTTACAAGAAGATCTTTCCTGCGCTTCAGTCGATGGTGAAGCGGGGCACGCTGAATGTTCCAGTGATTGGTGTTGCAAAGGCTGGCTGGAATCTCGATCAGTTCAAAGCGCGTGCTCAAGACAGTCTCGAAAAGCACGGGGGACTGGATCCTGACGCATGGGCGAAGATGAGTGCGCTGCTGCAGTATGTCGACGGGGACTACGTGGATCCGTCGACGTTTGTTGCAGTGCGGAAGGCTCTCGGTTCGTCGGAGCGGCCAGCTCATTATCTGGCGATTCCTCCTTCTTTGTTCGAGGAGGTAGTCGAACAACTTGTTAAGTCTGGCTCGGCGAAGGGCGCTCGAATGATTGTGGAGAAGCCGTTCGGACATGATCTGGCTTCAGCGCAAGAGCTGAACCGGATTTTGCTCTCGGCGTTTCCAGAGTCTTCAATCTTTCGCATCGATCACTATCTTGCGAAAGGACCGGTCCATAATATGGTGTCCTTTCGCTTTTCGAATACGTTCCTGGAGCCTATCTGGAACCGCGATTATGTTGAGAGTGTTCAGATCACGATGGCGGAGGACTTTGGCGTGCAGGGGCGCGGGGCTTTCTATGACCAGACTGGTGCGATTCGCGACGTGATTCAGAACCACATCTTTCAGGTGATGTGTAATCTTGCGATGGAGTGTCCTGCGCGCGGTGATGCGGAATCGATGCGCGACGAGAAGGTGAAGGTATTAAAGGCTATTCCTCCGATTGAAGCGAAGGATCTGGTTCGTGGACAGTTTCGCGGCTATCTGGAGGAGAAGGGCGTTGCGCCGAACTCGAAAGTCGAGACGTTTGCTTGCCTGAAGCTTGAGATTAAATCGTGGCGGTGGGATGGCGTTCCTTTTTACATTCGTGCGGGGAAAAACCTTCCGGTGACATGCATGGAGGTGATGGCGCGGTTTCGCAAACCACCGACGACGAACATCACAGAGCCGAATACGGCGCAAAATTATATGCGCTTCCGCATCAGTCCCGAGATGACGGTTGCGATGTCGGTTTCCATCGCGAACGAACTGGAGGGCACTGGGCGCGAGTCGGTGGAACTGATTGCCAGCCGCCATCCGAGCCCACAGGAGATGGAGGCCTATGAGCGGGTGCTGACCGATGCGATCGCGGGTGATGCAACGCTCTTCGCGCGGCAGGACTACGTTGAAGAAGCCTGGCGTATTGTTGATCCTGTTCTTAAGGAGGACACGCCGGTTTATGTTTACGAGCCGCATACGTGGGGACCGCCAGAAGCTGGAAAAAATATCGTTCCGTGCTGCGGGTGGGATACGCCGCTTGCTCATGAACCGGATGACTTTAGAGTCGTCGGCAGGTAGCCCTTTCACGACGCAAGAAGCCCCGGTGATTCCGGGGCTTTTCTATTTCAGCGGCGAATAGTGTGCGCCTACGATGCGCGAGTTACGGTGATTCCGAGTTTTTCATACGGTCGTAAGACTGATTTTTCTATAGACCGTTCTGTGACGATGCCGCTGATCTCCGTGAAAGGGACGACGACGTATGGAGAGGCTGCATTGAGCTTCTCGGAGGAGGCGAGCACTATGGTCTCTGCCGCGGCGTGGCTCAATGCGCGTTTTACCGCCGCCTCTTCGTAGTCGCCTGTGGTGAGGCCGGTTTTTGGGTGTATGCCGGTTACTCCCATGAAGTAGATGTCGGCGTGGATTTGAGCAATTGTCTCGATGGCTGCAGCCCCGACGGCGACGACGGAGTGCCTGAAGAGGCGTCCTCCAATAAGGATCACTTCAACGTTAAGGTGGTGGATGAGTTCGAGAGCGATGGTCGGACTATGGGTGATGATGGTCGCTTTGAGGTCTAAGGGAAGGTGGCGTGGAATCTGCCTTGCAGTGGTGCCGCCATCGAGGATTACGACTTGTCCGGGCTGAATCATCTTTGCCGCAGCGCGACCGATTGCTACTTTTCCATCAGAAGCGATTCGTTCCCGTCCGGCAAAGTCTGCCACCGCGGGGGAGGCAGGGAGGGCTCCGCCGTGGACGCGCTGAAGAAGTCCCTGCTGGGCCATCTCCCGCAGGTCGCGTCGGATGGTGTCTTCTGAGACACCCATAGCGCGACTGACTTCTTTTGCGATAATCTGTCCGTTCTTTTTGAGAATCGAGAGGAGCTGTTGTTTTCTGTGATCGGTTAGCATTGTTCACGATATTACTTGACTTTGCACGAAAATGCACGATAACGTTTCAGCATGATTGAATTTCTTAAAGCGCCTTCCATGAAAGAGCGCGTGCGGATCACGAAGGTCGAGACGCTCTCGGACGATTGGTATGTGTTGAAGAAGACTACTTTTGAACTGCAACGGAGCGATGGAACCTGGCAGCAGCAGAGCAGGGAGACCTACGACCGGGGCAATGGCGCGACGATCCTGCTGTACAACCTTGAGCGGCGAACGGTTGTGTTAACACGACAGTTTCGCTTTCCGGCTTTTGTGAATGGACACTCCGGGATGCTAATAGAGACGGCGGCCGGCCTTTTGGATAAAGCGAGCCCTGAAGACAGAATCAAGGCTGAGGTGGAGGAGGAGACAGGGTATCGCGTCGATCATGTGCGGAAGATCTTTGAAGCCTTTATGAGTCCAGGCTCGGTGACCGAAAAGCTCTACTTCTTCCTAGCGGAGTATAACTGCGGGAGTCGGGTAGCGCAGGGAGGCGGCAACTTCAACGAGGGGGAGGATATTGAGGTGCTGGAGCTTTCGATTGAAGATGCGATGGCGGCGATCGGGCGGGGTGAAATCGCGGACGGCAAGACCATCATGCTGTTGCAGTATGCCTATATTCATTTGTTCAGTAAACAGAACGGACGATCTGGGTTGCCTGATTCGCTGTGACAGGAATCGGCGAGGAGGACTACAATTTCGAGCGCGGTGAAGGTAAGGATCTCGAGGGAGTGGACACTATGGCTACGATGACTGCGCTTCAGCCAGGGACCTATGGGTTTCCGGTTCAGATCAAGAAACGGTATGAGAACTACATCGGCGGGGAGTGGGTCGCACCGCTGTCTGGGCAATACTTTGAGAATGTGACGCCGGTGACGGGGCAGGTACTGTGCGAGATTGCGCGGTCGAATGCGGCGGATGTAGACCGAGCGTTGGACGCGGCGCATGCGGCGAAGAAGGCCTGGGGAAAGATTTCAACAACTGAGCGCGGACGCATGCTGGAGAAGATTGCGCAGCGGATCGAAGACAATCTGGAGATGCTGGCGACGGTGGAGACGTGGGATAACGGCAAGCCTATTCGCGAGACGATGGCGGCGGATATGCCTCTGGCTGTCGATCACTTTCGTTACTTCGCCGGGGTGATTCGTGCACAGGAGGGTTCGATCTCGGAGATCGATAAGGATACGGTGGCGTACCACTACCATGAGCCTCTGGGTGTGATTGGGCTGATTATTCCGTGGAACTTTCCGATCCTGATGGCGACGTGGAAGCTGGCGCCGGCGCTGGCCGCAGGAAATTGCGTGGTGCTGAAGCCGGCAGAGCAAACTCCTATGTCGATCCTGGTTTTGATGGAGTTGATCCAGGATATTTTGCCGCCGGGAGTGGTAAATATCGTCAATGGGTTTGGGTTGGAGGCTGGGAAGCCGCTGGCTTCGAGCAAGCGCATCAACAAGATTGCGTTTACAGGGGAGACGACGACGGGGCGGCTGATTATGCAGTATGCCTCGCAGAACATTATTCCGGTGACGCTGGAGCTTGGGGGGAAGAGTCCGAATATATTTTTCAAAGATGTGGCGAGCGCGGATGATGCGTTTTTCGACAAGGCGTTGGAAGGCTTTACGATGTTCGCATTGAACCAGGGCGAGGTGTGTACCTGCCCTTCACGCGCACTGATTCAGGACACGCTCTACGACCAGTTCATGGAGCGTGCCCTGAAGCGCGTCGGTGCGATCAGGCAGGGAAATCCGCTGGATAAGACGACGATGATTGGAGCACAGGCTTCGAGCGAGCAGATGGAGAAGATTCTTTCCTACTTCGACATCGGCAAGCAGGAGGGTGCGGAGGTGCTAGCAGGAGGGAAGCGCGCTGCGCAGGGTGGCGATCTGGCCGAGGGATTTTATATTGAACCGACTGTCTTCAAAGGTAACAACAAGATGCGCATCTTTCAGGAGGAAATCTTTGGGCCGGTAGTTTCGGTGACGACCTTCCACGATGAGGAGGAGGCGTTGGCGCTGGCCAATGACACGTTGTACGGGTTAGGCGCGGGAGTTTGGACTCGGGATATGAATCGCGCTTACCACTTTGGGCGGGAGATTGAGGCAGGACGGGTTTGGACGAACTGCTATCACTTGTATCCGGCTCATGCGGCCTTTGGCGGGTATAAACAGTCGGGTGTTGGGCGGGAGAATCACAAGATGATGCTCGAGCATTATCAGCAGACTAAGAATCAGCTGGTGAGCTATAGCCCGAATGCTATGGGATTTTTTTAGAGGAGATGTCCTGCCGGACGGGCCCACTGCGCGTGGGGCGGTCACTTCGTGACTTGTATACCCTTCTTTGGCGGGTTGAGTTCCGTGGTTCCTCCCGTTGGTCGGGAACGATCATCTCCGACCAACGGGAGGACCGATGCTGTTAGTGCTGCCGAGACCGGTATACGCGTCACGAAGTGACCGCCCCACGCGCAGTGGGCCCGTCCGGCAGGACATGGGGTTAAAGATGGGTTTACCGGAACAGGTTGTGACGACGCCTGCTGCTGAGGAGTTGATGGGCAGGTTGTCGAACAAACATGGGGAGCTGATGTTTCATCAGTCGGGAGGTTGCTGTGACGGCAGCTCCCCCATGTGCTATCCGCGGGGGGAGTTTTTAGTGGGAGATGGCGATGTGCTGCTGGCGACGCTGGGGGAGACTCCGTTTTATATGAGCGGCAGCCAGTTCGAATACTGGAAGCACACGCAGCTGATTTTAGATGTGGTGCCGGGACGCGGGGGGATGTTTTCGCTGGAGAACGGAGAAGGGGTACGGTTTCTGATCCGGTCGAGGGTGTTCACGGATGTGGAGATTGGTGCTCTTAGAGCGGCGGGGCGGATTTAGTGGGTGGTTGGGACGCTCAGGCTGATTGTTTGATGTGGGTGAAGCGAACAGCAGATTCCTCCGCTACGCTGCGGAATGACAACAAAAAGGAGGAGCGCTGCACCAACAGGCAAATTGCTCTAAGAGAGAGGTGTGCCACTTCGGAAGAATGCGGGGATTCTTCGCTGCGCTCAGAATGACGGATGTCTAACGGGATTATCTTTGGCGAGGATGACGGATGTTTTAATGGGGCTATCTTTTGGCGAGGCACTTGGCCATGATGGCGGAGTGAAGGCGTTCGCGCAGTCCGGGAGAGACCTCGTAGATCTCGTTACCCTTGTAGACCTCGATGGTCTGGTGGGTGGTGTTGAGAACGACGCGGCAGTGCTGGCAGCCAGCGGTGTGTTCGCTGATCTCCTCGCGAAGCTCGGTAGTGAGCTGGTCGTCGAAGTAGTCGGAAAGATGGCTCAATAGGTCCGTGCAGTTCATGCTGGCTGGCCCTCCTGCTTCTGCCGGAAGTATCGGCTGAGACGTTCGCGCAGTTGAAGCCGCGCACGCAACAATCTTGATTTCACCGCGGGGACGCTCAAGCCGAGTGCCTCCGCAGTCTCTTCCGTGGAGAGATTTTCAACGTCGCGGAGAGTGAAGACGGTGCGGAATCCTGGGGGGAGACCCTGAATGGTCTTGCGGAGAATGTCGGCGAGCTCAGCCTGGTTGTACTGCTGCTCGGGGTTTGGCCGCCACTCGGCAAAATCGCGAGGAATAGATCCTTCTTCGGTCCGAACGTCTTCGTCCATGGAGACGGTCTTGCTGGTTTTGCGCTTGCGCAGCCGCATGAGGCTCTCATTGACCGCGATGCGGACGAGCCACGTCGAGAACTTGGAGTTTCCCTGGAACTGCTCCAGCTTCTCGTAGGCCTTGAGGAATGCGTCTTGCGTGATGTCTTCGGCGTCTTCACGGTTTTGAGTAATATGCTGCGCTACCCGGAAGATCTGGCGCTCGTACTGACGAACCAGTTGCTCGAATGCTGCGGTATCCCCCGCCTTTGCGCGCGCTACAAGCGCTACGTCGGGGTGTACCTCTTCCGTGGCTGGGGATTGGATGGCGGGCATGAGTGAAAAGGTGCGGAAAACAGGTACTGAAATCGTCCGGTTGAAGGAGGGCTGAGATCAGTATCTACAACATAGTAAATGTCGGTGAGGCAGAGAGCAAAGTTATGGATTGGAAGAGATCTGCGGAGAGGAATTTTTGTTGCCGGAAGAGGCGGTTCCCGAAGCGAGGTTCCCGGAGAACACGGCTTGACGGATCATGCTCGATGGTGTTGCCGAACGTCGATGGCGAAGGGACTTAGCCGCGGGCGAACTTTCGCCGGAGGGCGCTGGCTGCTGCGACCAGGCCGGTGCCGAAGAGGATGATGGTGCTTGGCTCGGGAGTGGGTGCGGTGGTGAAGTTAGTGACGATGAAGCTGTCGTCGTTGTAGTCGAGGTCGGAGAGGGTGAGCGGCTTGAGGCCTGTGGCTCCGAGATCCTCCATCCCGATATAGATGCCTGCAGGAATACCGCCTACTCCGCCGGAGGAGGCGGTGGAGTAGGCGTGGTTGTAGCCGTCGTCGTTGTAGTTTGCGGGTGAGGCTGTGCCGAAGTAGTCGACTGAGCTAAAGTATTGGTCGGTTGTGACGTCGTCAAAGACGAAGATGAGGGAGTCACCGGCTTTGACAGATAGTGAGACAGAGGATCCGCCGGCGGAGGTGTGGTTGTCGAGAGAGGGGACGGTGCGTGTGCCGGAGGTCTTGTCCCAGAGGATGATCTTGTCGTCGTTGCTGGCGCTGGAAGAGTAGAAGTAGGCGGTTACTATCCCGTTGCCGGTTGCTGTAAACGATTGGTCCGGAGCTAGTTGCCCGACGTTTGCGTAGGGGATAGGGTCGGCGAGGAGAGGGATGCAAGCGAGGGCAAGGAGAGAGGCAAGGGCGTGCAGGCTTAAGCGCATAGTATTCCTCGTACTTCCTCAGAGGCAATCTGGAGACTCTTTCTGGAGGGAGAGAATGCATTCGCGGGACAACATGAGTGAGATATGCGTACGCACTTACCTGCATATTGCAGTCTTCTTCGTCTATTCGGCCTTGAGGGGAAGATCTTTACTCTTCTCGTGAAAAAAGACCGGCAACTAGTAATCTCAGGAGCGCTCGGCGCCGATAAAAGGGCAGGAGGCGCAGGTCGGACGCATCCTATGAAGTAACTGGAGTGGTATCTGGGGTGGTTCGCGGTCGATTGGTGCTGCGGAGCCGGAGCGGCTCAGCTTAGAGTGGAGATGTGGGTTGGAGAAACAAGGGAACGATGGTGACCATCGGCGGTAAGGTCTGGTTGGCGGTGGTTGCCGCTGCTTCGATTGGGATGAGCGTGCCGTGTTCTGCGGGCTACACGGTCGGGCAGGCACAGGCCACAACACCGGCGACGGCGCAATCTAAACCGCAGTCTAAGAAGGCGCCGAAGACACCGCCCAAGTCCGGGACATCCTCTGCAGGCGCAGGGAAGGCCTCGGGATCGAAGACGAAGGGGGCGAGCGGGAAGGCGAGGGCGGGGGCATCTGGCAAGACGTCGGGCAGTAAGACGACGGGGAAGAAGGGTACTGCGAGCCGGAAGCGCCACGTGGTCTCGCGGAAGCCAACGGCGCAGACGATTCGGTTGACGAGCGCGTTCAAGGCTTCGGAGCTGCTTCGTCCGATGGCGCAGCAGTTGGCGGCGACTCGGTCGGCAGCGGCTTATAGCGGGGTAGAGGCTTATGCGCGGCAGCATCCAGGAGAGGGCGCGGCTGCGGCTTACCTGGCGCTGGGGCATGCTGCGATGCTGGATCATCGGTATGACGATGCGGTGGGCAGCTATCGACAGGCGAATGTGAGCGGCACGGCGCTGGATGACTACGCGGATTGCCTAGGGGCGCAGGCGGCGATACAGGGTGGGCATGGGGCGGATGCGTATGGGTTACTGGATCGGTTCGCGGAACGGCATCCTGAGAGCATCTTCGACGCGAGTGCGCCGGTGTTGCTGGCGAATGCTCATCTGCAACAAAATGATCCGCAGGGCGCGCTGAAGGTTTTGGTGCCGCTGGTGGATTCGGCGCAGGCGTCGCATGTCGACTTTCGTTATGCGTTGGCGCGGGCTTACCAGGCCTCGGGTGACACGGCACATGCGGCTTCCATTTACAGCAGAATTTATGCTGGGTTTCCTTTGAGCGTTGAGGCTTCCCAGGCGCGTACGCAGTTGCAGGCGATGAATACGCCTCCTACTGCTGCAGAACGTAAGGTTCACGCGGACCAACTGTTCAACGCGAAGCGATACGCGGAGGCTGGAGAGGAGTATCACTCGATCGAGCGGGATGGTTCGGGTTTGAGCGTGGCGGACCATGATGCGCTGTTGATCTATGCCGCGGCATCCGATATGAGGTTGAAGAAAATCAGCCGGCGAGAGGTGGAGAAGCTGCCGGATACAAAAGACGATAGTGCGGCTCTGAAGTTGTATCTGCTGGCTGAGTTGTCGCGTAATGAGAATGATCAAAGCGCGCATGACGCTTTGATCGCGCAGATGGTGAGAGATTTTCCGACGAGCCGGTGGCTGGAGGAGGCGCTGTATTCAGGCGGAAATATGTATCTGCTGAAGCATGATGCGCAGCAGGCGACCTATCACTATGCGCTGCTGGTGAAGTTGTTTCCGAAGAGTTTATATGCGCCTTCGGCACACTGGCGGGCGGCGTGGATGAACTATCGGCAGCATAACTATGCTGAGGCGGCGCGGTTGATGGAGGAGCAGATCCAGATGTTTGGCGGGGGGATCGAAATTCCTGGGGCTCTCTACTGGCGCGGGCGAATTTATGAGGATGAAGAAAAGAACTTCGGGCAGGCTGCGAACTACTATCGTGCGCTGAGTGGCTCGTATATCAACTCGTACTATGCAGGGCTGGCAAGGCAACGGTTGAATGTGCTGAAGGCGCAGACGGCGAGTGTCGCTCCGGCCGCGGCTTTGAGCGCGGTGCATGTGCCGGTGGTTCCGGAGTTGACTGGGGAGTTGCCGGAGAACGAGCCTCATCTGATCAAGGCGCGGCTGCTGGCGAATGCGGCGCTGAATGAATATATCGGGCCGGAGATTCAGGCGAGCGAAACCTCGAGCGAATGGGGCGCTCTGGCCCAGGCGGAGATCTACTCGTCGTATGGGGAGACGACGCGGGCGATTCAATCGATGAAGCATAGCGGGATCTCCTTTTTTTCGCTGCCGCTGGATGAGGTTCCGACGGTGTATTGGAAGCTTCTGTTTCCGCAGCCTTACTGGGCAGATCTGACGGCGAGCTCTCGGAAGAACGGTCTGGATCCCTTCCTGGTGGCGTCGCTGATTCGGCAGGAGTCGGAGTTCAATGCAGGTGTAGTGAGTCATGCAAACGCCTGGGGGCTGATGCAACTGCTGCCTTCGGTGGGGAAGGCGGCGGCGAAGAAGCAGGGGATCAAACACTTCGATGCGAATATGCTGTTGAACCCGGCGACAAACCTACAGTTGGGCACACTGAACCTGCGCGAGGTGATGGACAGGTTCGGCGGACAGGCTGAGTATGCGCTGGCTGCTTACAACGCAGGGGACGTGCCGGTGCGGCAATGGATGGAGGTCGGAGACTACAAGGATATCGCCGAGTTCGTCGAGTCGATTCCTTACAGTGAGACGCGGGAGTATGTGCAGGCGATTCTGCGCAACCGTGAGATCTATCGCGCTCTGTATGCGGTGCAGTAGGGCGGCGAACCACGCTGTCTTCTTTTCTTATTATTGTGCAAAATGCGGGATTGACAGGAGCGGGAATTCCGTTATTCTGTGCACCAGAAGTAGTGCACAGGACGACATGACATAAAGTCATCCAGGAGGTCTCTTCCGCAGCGTGACAATTCGGTATTGGCGCTAGAACGCGTGAGTCGTGAATCGCAGACAACCGTTGGGAGAAGAGGCAAGCATGGTAGCGGAATTGAACCTACTTGAAGTGTGGATCCCGGAGCAGATGCAGCCGGGCACGTTGTTTCTGCTGGAGCAAGCGGGCGAGCTGGGTAAGGCGGATAACCCTTACTGGGCGGTGCTGGCGTGTCCGTCGTGCGGATCGCTGGGGCTGATTACGAAGCAGCAGTGCGCTGGGCTGGAGGCTATGATCTGTGGGGCTTTGGACTGCTCGGCAGAGTATTTTCTTGAGGATCAGGCGATTCGGTATCGGCTGGCTAGTTAGGGCGTGTGTCCTGCTGGACGGGCCCACTTCGCTTGCCCCCACGAACGAAAATTTGTTCGGGGGGACCCCGATTCGCGCGGTCACTTCGTGACTCCTCTACCTTGTTACGGCGGAGTGAACGGTGCTGGTCCTCCCGTTGGTCGTGAGGACCGGGCTATTCGTGGCGGAGGGCAACAACGGGGTCCATGCGCGAGGCTCGTACTGCGGGGAGGAGTCCGGAGATGACACCTACAGAGGCGAGGATCCCGAACGAGACGAGCATGATGGTTGGGGAGGCGCGGAGGAGGATGTCGCCCTCGTGGTTGGCTGTCTTGTAGATGTCGGAGTAGAGCGGCATCGGCGGAATAAGGTAGGCGACGACGACGGCCACGATCATTCCGACGATGCCTGCCAGGAAGGTCAGGGTCAGGCTTTCGAGGAGAAACTGCGTGAGGATGTCTTTGCGGCGTGCTCCTAGAGCTTTGAGCAGGCCGATCTCGCGGGTGCGCTCGGTGACCGAGACGAGCATGATGTTCATGACGCCGACTCCGCCGACGCCAAGGGTCATGGCGCCGATGATACCGAGGAGAAGGTCGAGCGCGGTGCTGAACTGCATGATCTCGGCTGAGTCGGCGACTGTGTCCCAACTGGGGACGGCCTTGTCATCCTTGGGATCGAAATGATGTCGCTGGGCGAGCACGGCGCGAACGGCCTGGAGTGCCTTGAGATGGAGCTCGGGTGCGCTGGGCTGGAAGACGATGCTGTCTGGGTCGCGCTGATTGCGGAGTAGGCGCATCATGTCGAAGGGGATGAAAGCGTTTTCATTGTCGGGGCCGTTGTTGGAGGAGTCCTGGATTTTGTTTTTTAGAACGCCGATCACTTGAAAGACGTGGCCTTCGATCTGGACCGACTCGCCGACGGGAGGGTAGCCGTTGAAAAGCTTTTGTGCGGCGTGCGGGCCGAAGATGACGACCTGGCGATGATCGGTGAAGTCGGCTGCTTCGAAGTAGCGGCCTTGATCGACGTTGAGCCGGCGCATTCCTCCGTAGGGGAAGTCGACTGCTTTGCTCTGGATGTTGACGACCTTGGAGCCGTACTTGAAGCTGAAGCCGTCGTCGGTCTCAGAGCTGACTGCTTTGAGGAAGGGAACCGCGTCGCGTACTGCTTCGGTGTCGCCATCGAGGAACTTTACTTTTTTACCGGATCGTTCGCCGCCAGCCTGCATGCTGGTTTGACCGCCCCACACCATGATGACGTTGTCGCCGAGGCCCATGAAGCCGTTGAGTACGCCTTCGCCGAGGCTCTTGCCATAGCTCAGCAGAAGAACGACGGTTACAAGTCCCCAGATGATCCCGAGCATGGTGAGGCCAGAGCGCAGCCGGTTGCGGAGGAGCGAGTCCAGGCTCTGGCGGATGATTTCAAGAAGGCTCATCTCTACTCTGTCCTCAGGCATTCCATGGGGCTAAGATTAGCGGCGCGAAGAGCAGGGTACATTCCTGCGAAGACAGTGATGGCTGCCAGGGTGGTGAGCGATGCGGCAATGGCCATTGGAGAGATTACTGGGTGCGGCACAAAGTCGGGAAGTGGGGCATAACGCATAACGACGCAGACTCCGACTCCAAGTGCCAGACCGCCGAGTCCGCTGACCAGGGTGATGATTGCGGACTCGACGAGGAATTGGCGTTTGATATCGATGGCAGTGGCGCCGAGGGCTTTGCGAACGCCGATCTCGCGAGTGCGTTCGGTGACTGCGACCAGCATAATGTTCATGACGCCGATACCACCGAGGGCGAGTGTCAGCAGCGCTACTGCGCCGAAGAAAAATGTCATGACGCTGAAGATGCGTTCGGTAAACTTCGAGCCTTCGAGGGTATCCCATATCCAGAGAGCTTCTTTGTCGTTGGGATCGTAGTGGTGACGTTCTGCGATGATTCGCGATACCTGGTCCAGGGCTCTTTCGTGCATGCCGGGGGATACGGGCTCGACGACGATGTTGTTGACGTATCCGCGGATGACGCCGGGACCTTCGGTTGGCGGGAAGTCGCGGGCCATGGCCGAATAGGTTGTGAAGAGTTGTGTGTTGTCGGGGCCGCTGCCGTAGCTGCCATTCTGCTTCTTTTTTGCAAGCACACCGATGACGGTATATTCATAACCGCTAACCATCAACGGCTGTCCGATGACTGGCTTGCCAGGGAAGAGCTGCCGATTTGCTTCGGCACCAAGTAGAATGACGCGTGCCCCTTCGGTTTCGTCTTGCGCGGTCATGAGCCGTCCCTGTTCAACGGTGAGGGAGCGGAATCGTTGATACTCCGGCCATACGCCACGCACGGGCCGGTTTGCTGCATTCCACTGGCTGACCTCGGCGACGCTGCGGCGGAGTTCGGGGCTTACGGTCTTTACCAGAGACGCTTGTTGCTGGATCGCGATGGCGTCATCGACGGTGAGATGAATGTCTCGGCCTGCGGCGTATCCTCCCGCCTGGGCACCGGTCTTGCCGCCAAAGATGATTGCGATGTCGGTGCCAATCGTGCGGAGATGCTCCTTTTGATCCACGTTGAAGCCGATGCCAAGGCCAACGAGCAGGATCACCGACGTGATGCCCCAGACGATGCCGAACATTGTAAGAAAGCTGCGGAGCTTGGTGTCCCAGAGAGCAGACAAGGTTTGCATCAGGATTTCGTGGAGAGGCATGGAGTAACCGACCCGGGATAGGATGCAAACTCTTTGCAGATACGCAAAGATGCCAACGGAGGTTCCCTGGCGGGAGATCTTTCGGGAATGCGTTAAGATGATGAAGGCGGGTCATAATCTCTCGCAAGCCCGGATGGTGAAATCGGCAGACACAGCGGACTTAAAATCCGCAGACCCTTATCAGGTCGTGGGGGTTCAAGTCCCCCTCCGGGCACCAAAAAGCCTTGAATTTATTGCTTTAGTTGACGCTCTTGGGTGTAGCGTCAATTTGGTCCGCTTGTGCAGCGTGACCAATTTCGTGACTTATCTGTGATTCTTGCTGGTTGATTTGAAGCTTCTGCATTGCATCTACGATGTCGCCTCGGCTCACAATCGCATATCGCTCAAAGACGCTGCGAGTGCGCCAGCCGCCGATCTTCATAATTACCGTTTCCGATATTCCAGCACGGCGGAGGTTCCGTGCGGCAGTCCGGCGGAGGTCATGAAAGATCAGACCGGTGTACTTCGTTCGCTTGCCTGAGCATTTCTGGCAGGGTGCGCCAGTTTGCACGGGCGTCGCACAGTCAACGCAAATGAATTGTCCAACGCCCGCGGCGGTGCAAGCCTTTTCCCAAGCGTCGCGAAGGGTGCGGACGGGGATCCCATTCGGTCGCGTGAATACGGCATCCTCCGCGCCCTTGCCTTCCACACAAGCACCAAGCAAGAGATACAGCGCATCGGTCATGAATACTTCTCGTCCGTCGTTGTTTTTGGTTGTGCCTGGGTCTAGGCGAATGACGCGCTGCATAAGGTCTACCTGCTTAACCTTCATACTGAGCAATTCAGAGATTCGCCAGCCATAGGTGCGACCACATTCAACGATGGTGCGAAACCATAGCTCCTGGCCCTCAACCAGCTTGCGATATTGGCTATCTTCCAAGAAGCCCTTGCGGACGTTGTTCTCGCGAAGGTGAGGGAAGTGGGGCATACGTAAGACTTTCGCGGGCGTTGATTGCTGGCCAAGACGAAACATCCGCTTGAGCGCGGCAACCTCGCGATTGATGGTCGCGTTCTTTGCCCCTTCGTGCTGTCGCTGATCGACGTAGCGGGAGATTAGATCGCTCGATACGTCTATGGCCTTCCTAGCGCCAAAGAACGGCTCTAAGTGTAGATTCCAGCGGGCCGTCGCGTCGTCAATGCTCTTGCGCTCGTTGATGCGATACTCGCGCAGAAAATCTTCTGCAAGTTCCGCCACTTTGATCTTCTCCGCCTGTGGCCCGATGAATGTTCCCGTGGTGATTTCGGATAGCCGCACTTTCAAGATCCTCTCCGCTTTCCGTTTGTCGGTGGTCTGTGAGGACTCCCGGTACGGTTTGCCATGCCGAGAGTATTTGAGCCAATACA
Source organism: Tunturiibacter empetritectus (assembly GCF_013410875.1). Taxonomy (GTDB): domain Bacteria; phylum Acidobacteriota; class Terriglobia; order Terriglobales; family Acidobacteriaceae; genus Edaphobacter; species Edaphobacter empetritectus. Next base: position 1,128,071 of record NZ_JACCCU010000001.1, read on the forward strand.
CCGCTGAGTCGGGCCGCTGATAGATGCTTCCTGTTCCCTTGGGTCGTCTTGTGGTCATGCTTTTCCGCCTTTCAGTTTGTGCTGGTTCTGTTTCGCGATACGCGCTTGGACTGCTTTGCGCGCTATCTCTGAGCGTTTGGCCGCGCTCAACTTACTTGCGCGGGCCTTCGCCCCTTGCTTGCCGATCTGCGAGAGTTGAGTGTCAGAAAGGTTTTTTGCCCTTGCCTGCCCACCCAACTTTCCGAGTGCTTGTGCTGCTTCGTTCTTTTTCATGTCTTCATCTTACCTAGCGTTAGGTTAGATGGCAATGAAAATCATAATGGCAGGCTGCGTTTGTGTTTCTCTACGTAGGAGTCGAGATCGTGACAATCGAACAGGAATGGCGAACCTTCACCGTCCTGCACAACGGGCAAGCGTCCTTCCCAAATGAGGCGACGTAGTTTCCAAGGGCTTAGGCTCAAGTAATGGGCAGCGTCTTTGAGGCGGAGCAACCTTTGTCTAGGATTGATTTCGGGTTGATTTCGATAGGTCACGGTTTGGTCACACCCCTCCCCAAGTGATTGACTCTGTTGAAGATATACAGGGACGGCGGATATTGAATCCGTTGATTCTTCTTGAAGGTCGGGTGTTGAGCCTTTGACGGGCGCGCCATTTCGGAACGCCCGCCCCTTGGGATTGGTTGAGTTGTTTATCCCTCGACCCCGGCACGGGCCGAAGCTCGCATTCCTTTACTGACAGCGATCTGCTGTAAGTGTCTCTGGCAAGGATGCTTCTCTTAGCCTTGCCTTGATGGATGATTTGGTTGATTAGTTGATCCCTTGCAGCGGGAGAGACGCACGCCTGGTTCATCGCTCACCCCTCCCGCTCTCCCACCGCACCACTCCCCGAATGACGCTATAAGCGCCCTCCGCTGTCACGGTCGCCTGTTTGAATGTCTTAGTGGTATCTGCCACCGTCACTGAGGCAAAGCGCTTGGTGAATACCTTCGGCGAAAGTCTGTCCTTGCGGGAGGGTGGGGCATCGTTCGCCCTCACCCATTCCAGCCAGTAATTCTTTCGTCGCGTCGCGTTCGGCTTTTCACCGTTGCCTAAGTTGAGAAACCATGTGAGCCGTGCAAGGACAGTTGTTAGATCTGACCTCAACACATCCACCTGGACAGCGCAGACCCACCGCTTGAATTGACCGTCATGGTAGATCGAAGCGGTGCGGGTATAACCCGGATACTCCCCCGGTGTAATGCGTGGCTGATACTTCCATTCGATCTCAGGTTCGGCCCGGCGCTGCTTTATTGCGCCTACCTGTTTTTTCGGGAACGCATCCATTAGCGCGCCTCCATTTCGGGGTCGAATTTGAGAACGTACCGCGAGCGGATTGCACCGTTATCCCGGTCCAACTCGTTCTCAACTTCGAAACCTCGTGAACGGATTTCATTGAAGCGCGCACCATGTTGGGCGATCCCAGCTTGCATGATCGCCGGAAGCTCTAGCGCACGATTCTGCGAACGCGCTTCCCTGAGCATCGTTATCAAAACGTCAGCCTGGGTCGGCTTGCCGTTTCGCTTGCGCTGCGTCTTCGGGAAGAGGGTTTGCTGGTGGGGAGTGGCGGGGTGATTCTGCCATAGACCGCTCATCGATCACCTCCGGACAGAGAAAGGGAGAGTTGCGAAAGAGGCTTGTCTATCTGTCGCAGATCAAGCGCGAGGCCATAAAGTTGTTCTTGGTGATAGTGGTCTGGGATGGTGGAACTGGCGACGCTGAGATGATATTCAGCCCGGTTTAGGAGGGAGGCGGCGCGCGCAATATGTCTTCTTGCGTTACGTTCGGGAGTATGTTCAACTCGTTGCATAGAACTCCATGGGCGGTACCCGCATTTCCTTGACCGGAGCGAGTATCGCTTTCTTGTTTCTATGATCGAGTGTTTGCCAAGAAGGAAGAAGGGTGCTGATTAACAGAGTTGAAACGGCAAGTGTTTCTGATTCGCGCGATGCGAAGGAGCTATCGGCAACGGAAAATTTCCGAAAGAAGAATCGAAGTGGAGAGTAACTGGAGAGTGGAGAGTGCCGATTTACCGTCCCTCCATCAATCCTTGTTTCCTGAGGTCTCCTCGAACTTTGCTAATTGCTACCTCTATTTTGCGTCTTCGAGAAGCGTCTCTGTACGCGTTGACAAATTGCCGCTCGCCGGGTCTTCCATTGCTCCAAGTCTTGGGCATTTCTACGGCACCATCAGCATCGAGACCACGGCAAATATTGAGGTCACTTGCGTCGGGGTTCTTAGTGAGTTGAATGAGGATTGCTCGCTTGATTTCAGAGCGATATGTATTCAGCAAAGGACGGACAACAGCTTCCGACCGCTCTGAAGGCCGAGAGAGGGCCGATTCAGGGGTGTCTCGAGCAATCAATTCCGTGCAGAACATCGCTGACAGGTCGGAAATCCTTTCCGTAAACAGATGCTGCGCTGTGTTTCTATGCCCCTCAAAATCCTCATATCCAGTAGGGAGCCACGCCAAGTCTCTGCTTTTGTCCAGCTTTTCCCGTTGCATCCATTCTCGAACGCGGCTAAGCCAGTATGTAATCGCATTCTCGCTGGTGGCGTAACCAAGCTTACGTGCGGCGATTGTCGCTAGCTGCTCAAATTCCACCCGGCAAGCTGGATTTCCCACAACTCTCCATTCCTCAGTGACAGAGCCCGAGCGCGATTCCGTCGCAGTGAACAACGCTGAAACCTTGTCTTGCGTTGGTGCCTTGGACTGGATATTACGGAACCGTGTTTCCAATTCCTTCCAACCAAAAACTGCGCTGATTTGCGCGGGAACGGGCGCTGCTGGTGTGCGGTCCTTCCGTAACTCTTGCACTTGGGTCGGTTGCCACTCATGCTCATAATCGCGGGCGGCAATTTCGAGCTTCGTATTCCATTTAGCTCGGGTTTTGTCCATCTCTCGCTTCATGTGACCGCAGATCATCGAGAGGTCATAGAAAGCGCTTGTGCGTTTCTGGCAAAGCTCTAATTCGGACTTGAAGCAGCCTTCTCGAACCGAAAACATAGGTTGAAGGCAGCACTCGAAAACGGCACGGAAGAAGACTCGGGATTTTGTGCGACCTTGGATATCCCAAATCTCGCAACTGGTCTGATAAGCCCACTGTGCGCGCTTGTTCGCATCCGCGATCTCCATCTCAACCAAGGTGGAACCGACATAGCCCGCGTTCCGACGTTTGCGGCCTTCAGCGAAGACCGCGTTCCACGAGCTCAAATGCCCTTCCGCCCATTCAGACGCAAAAAGCGAAAGTCTTAGGGTGTAGTCCTTTTGTATGAAATCCCATGCCTGGGTAGAGGTTTGCGGTACTACGCGAGTACTAGAAAGCATTGGTCGTCACCCTTCCGTGACCTTCCCATTTCGCGAAGCACTCGGAAGGCGGGACGGGAAGGCGTCCCACCTTGTCACCGCTGAGGATCAGTCAGCCGCTATCCGGTAGCTGCATTCTAACCAATGCGTTGCAGAAAGGTCGCGAGTGAGCTGGCAAGTCCTTCAGCCCCACATCGCGGCTGTAGCGAATGTCCAATCGTTACAGCTTTATTTGACGTTCTTGAAATAGATCCGACCCTACCGCGCTACGCACTATTTAACATCTCTGGCCCATTATTTCGCACGTTCCCAACGAGTCGGTTGGCGGGTGTCATACGCATCCCATTTGACTCATACGGACGCAAGAGATCAATCGGAGGGCGGGACTCATCATAGTCATTCAACCAGCGTTCGTAGTCACGCGGATGCAGGATTACAGGCATTCGGTTGTGGATTGGGTCAGTCAGTTCGTTGGCTTCTGTTGTCACGATGGAGAAAGTATCGAGGGCAGGGTGCGAGCTTCCTTTCCTCGGTCGCCATTCCGAAAACAAACCCGCTAAGGCGTAGGGAGCGCCGTCAGGCATCTCGAATTTGTAGACGGGACGCGATCCTGCTTTCGGTTTGGAAGCTTTCTTGGAAACCACTGTCATCTCACCAAACAGCCCATGTTCTCCCGGTTCGATAGGTGGCGGCTGAGGCAGACTTGGACGCTGAAGCCACTCATAGAATCCATCCAGCGGGACCAAACAGCGAGTGTGACGGAATGGCCCTCGCCATATAGGTTTGTCGAGAATCGATTCCGATCGCGCATTCGTCGTCGAAAAGATCTTGAAGCTGTCGGGATCCGCAATCTTGTCGGGTACAAGCCCCCACCGCATCATCGTTATCTCCCTCTCGCCGGTCTCGCGATCGGTTCGAATCACAGGCTGAAAGGTCGACGGGGCTATGTTGTAATCCGGCGGAAGCTTGAAGCCAGGCGGAAGCTTACCGACTTTGAAGGCTTCTGTGATGCTCTGCTTGTCCGACCGGCGATAATATCGCCCGCACATCAGACTGCTACCGTCTTTCGGCGTGAGGTTTTCTTAGAGACACTTGTCTTAGGCTTGCTTTCGGCCAAGCTGTTTCTGAGTGCGTCCATGATGTTTACGACCTTGTTCTTGGCGGGTGTCGGCTCTGGCTCAGGCAGCGGTCTGCCTTTCCGTTTTGCTTCGACGAGCTTCTTTACTGCTGCTTCGTAGTCGTTCTGATACGCGGATAAGTCGAATTTCGACAAACTTTTGGCAATCAGTTGTTTTGCAAGGGATAACTCATCAGAATCGACGGAAGCTTCCTTTACACCAGAAAGTGATGATTTTGGATCACGCAACTCGTCCGCGTATCGAAGCATGTAAAGCATCAGTCCCTTTTGTTTGGGATCGAGCGGCGCTCCTATAGCGACCAGATGTTCACGGCCACTGAATGCAATCTCTCCGATGCCCAAGGTATCAGTTTGATCAAGCGCTTTGCGCATGATACTCAACGCCTTTGCCTGAACTTCATCCTTCGGTGCGACGAAGTAGGGGCGATCATAGAGGGCTGATGAGATTTCATCGGCTTTTACGAACTGCTTAATTTGCATTGTGGTCGCGGTTGGAAGGCGGAGAGCCTTTAGCTCATCCGGATCGATCTCGATGTATTTATCTTTTGCGTATTCGAAGCCTTTGACGATGTCTGCTTTCTCAACCTCGCCGCTCTCATCGACGTTCTGATGGTGGACACGCTTATGCGTTTTGCGATCAATTTGGTGAAATTCCACCTGTCGTCCGGGGTTGGTGGCTGGAAAGATATTGACCGAAATGGAAACAAGCGAAATCTGAATAGATCCGGACCACGTGGGACGAGTTGGCATCACATCTCCTAATGAAAATACTGTGAAGGATATGATGCAGCGGGTTCGGCCTGAGTGACGCATTAGTCTTCCATCACGTCTTCTATCTGCTCCACCGCAGACTGCCAACTGACATGCGCTTCGTTACTTAGGGTCTCAAGGGCATCGATGGCTGCCTTCGATGCCCTCTCAGTCTTCAGATACTTCTTAAGGATTTCTATGTCATCGTCGAGCCGTTGAAGGCTTTCTCGTTGAACGGTTGCAATCCGCTCTGAAATGGCAGACAGATCGCGTGCAGATTCTGGAGTCTTTGATTCAATGCGGTCTGTGAACTTGAGGGTAGAAACGTCTACGTGTAAGCGAGTCAGATAGGTTCCAGGGAATTCCAGATCAACATATCTGCCCTCGGAGCGAACACTTGTAATCTTCCATTCGGAATCAGATCGCTCAGGTATCACCCTGTCACCGACTTGGGGCATCGGAGGTGGTGTAGCCGGTGACTGCGGCTCCCCAAGTGGCAGTATTGGATGTTCAACCTTTTTACGCGCTCTCGCCATAGTGGTGACAGCGTAACAGACTGCACACTTTGTTATTCAGCGTATTTCTTTTGATCTATCTCAGACTTGCTTTTCAGGATCTGTTGGCGATGCTGCTCCTGCTCCCTTCGCATGGCTGCGTAATACTTAGGCTCAGTCGTTGACTCATCAGCCTCGTTGATCTTGTTCTCTAACGCATCAATTTCACGTTCTGACGAATGAATTTGGGCAATCGAGTCTGCGTGGTTCGGATCGGCCATAATGATCTCCCGTGAGTTATCACCTTTTAGGTGTTCTTGGTATTACCTGGATATCGCTTCACGACCATAGGACTGTCGCAATCTTTACACTTTCGATCCCGAATCTCTTCGGCAATATCGTTCACGATCTTCATCTGTGCTCTTACGCAATAGGAATGGTTCTGTGTTGGCCGTGGCTTCTCCGCTAAGCCCGCCTTCACTGCAAGCTTCTTTGGTACTTTCTTGACCGTCATGGTCATCTGGCACAGGATGAACCCCGGTCACGACTGGATCGCTTACCGTCACGGTGTCAGGTGGCATTGGATCTTGTGTGTCATCTAGTGGCATCGTCATCTCAGACCTCATTGCAGGAATCACAGTCCTCACTATGCTCGACCAGGGCCATGTAGCAAGCTTTGATGTCATTCATCCGATCTAAGGGTTCCTCGGTGGCTAGACGATTGACTCCTTCGCCACAGCTGATCAGATAAGCCTGAGCCAGCATCATCCCTTCCGGGCAGGCTGGCATCTCATCAAGTTTCCATAGCGCGAGTAGTGCTTTGCTATCCATTATCGAGTCCTGTGTTTTGACGTGAAGAACCCAACAATTCTGGCATAAATCCACTACGTTTTTCTGGCAGAGACAGAGTTGTGCACTTGATGCGGGGCAAATTTATTATCTCTTTACTTTTCATGGTGTTACAGCGAAATGCACGCCTCATAAGACGACAATAGGCTGGCGAAATGGGGCAGTTTGGGCGAATATAAGGCGAACATATTATGTCCGCCGCCCATGCAATCCGTCTTCAGATCGAAACCAAGCTAGCTCAGCGTGTGCCCGCTGCGCTGACGCTCAAGATTAAACATGCTTCGGAGGTATTCGCCACCGGTATCAGTGCAGTAGATGAGATCCTGGCCGGCGGTATTCCGCGAGGCTGCATCACTGAGGTCAACGGAGCAGCCTCGACCGGGAAGACTTCTTTTGCTCTATCGACTATCGCTTCCATAACGCAACTCGGCAACGCCTGTGCGTGGGTGGATGTGAGTGATGCGCTCTCCCCGGAAGCTGCCGCTGCGGCGGGCGTGGAGCTGAGGCGTTTGCTCTGGCTCCGTATGTCTGCCGAGCGTGGAAAGAAGGTGGTAGATAAGCCCTGGTCGCGGCTGGAGCAAGCCTTGAAAGCGACTGATCTGTTACTGCAAACGGGAGGCTTCGGGGCCATCGTGCTCGATATGAGCGATATGCTGGCTCAACACGCAAGACGCATTCCGTTAGCGACCTGGTATCGCTTCCGGCTGGCGGCAGAGCAGGCACGCACCTCGTTGATCTTTCTCACGCAGTCGCCTTGCGCTAGTAGTTGCGCGTCGTTGGCGCTCCGTTGCGAGCCGGGGGAGGCGATGCCATTCAGCAGCAATGGCGAAACGCCACTGTTTGAACGGCAACAATACCAACTAGTACGTGAGCGCAATCGCAATGAAGCTACACCTTTCATGCAGCGGAAGCCTGTGCAGCGGGTGAGTTGGCCAGCAGAGACACTTTGGTCAAGAGTGCGATGATGTATGCCGTTCTTCATCCACCGAACTTCTTCGCGCAGGCCGCGGCGTATCAGCGCCCCGAGTTGCGGAAGAGACCGTTTGTAGTGCTGGATGGAGAACCGCCAACCGATATGGTTTTCGCGGCCAACCATGCAGCGCGTTCTCAGGGTGTCGAGATCGGTATGACCCGGCTACAGGCCGAAACATTCTCGGAAATCACCGTACTCCGTCGTGTTATCGAACATGAGCATACGGCCCATACCACCCTTCACCATGTCGCATGCATGTTCTCGCCCCGTATCGAGTCGGTGCAAGAGCGGCCCGGCACGTATGCGCTGGACATTCGCGGCATGGATCTCCTGTACGGAGATGCGGCAGAGCTTGCGAACAAATTGCGACGAAGTGTGATGACGGCGGGCTTTCTTGCGAACATTGCCGTCGCCGAAAACGTCCACGCTGCGGTATCGCTTGCATGTGTCAAGACCGGCGTCTCCATTGTGCCGTCTGGCTGCGAGGCGCACGCGATCGGCCAACTCCCAGTCACGGCGCTCCACCTTTCGCCGGAGCATGAAGCGACCTTTGCGGCCTGGGGTATTCGCACATGCGCGGAATTGGCCGCGCTAACAGAGACAGATTTGATTGCGCGGCTCGGTCAAGCGGGAAAGAAGCTGCATTCCCTCGCATGCGGTACATGGCCGCACTTGATGTTCCCGATAGAACCGAGTTTCGAAGCCAGTCTGGTGGAGCGAATGGAACTGGATTTTCCGGTAGGGGAATTGGAACGTCTGTTGTTCCTACTCTCCCGCATGACGACGGAGTTACTGGAGCGTGTTCGCGGGAAGGCACGGGCCATCGCCGCGCTCCGGGTCGTGCTGTGTCTCGACGGCGGCGCACAGCATGAGCGCACCGTTCGTCCTGCATTGCCGTTGCAGGATACGGCGACACTGCTCAAGCTCCTCCAACTCGATCTGGAGACGCATCCTCCGAGTGCAGGGATTGTGGGTTTGGAACTGCACGCGCAATCTGCAACGCCATACCGAGCGCAGCATGGCCTTTTTCTGCCGCAAGTGCCGGAACCAGGACAACTCGAAGTAATGCTCGCGCGAATGCGAAAGCTCTTGGGAGAGCAGCGTGTCGGCTCACCGGAGTTGACCGACGATCATCGACCGAACGCCTTTCGCATGGTTCCCTTCGAGCCGCCGCCACCGCGTCGAAACGAGCGGCATTCAGTTTCGACGCCGGTGGCTCTGCGTGTCTCGCGTCCACCGCCCACGGTCGGCGTTGCACTTGCGAACCAGGCACCTGTGCGGGTCTTTTGGGACGGAACTGCCTATGTTGTCCGGGATGCTGCCGGTCCGGTACGCGTGAGCGGACAGTGGTGGTCCGAGGCCAACTGGTGCCGCGAAGAATGGGATGTACGGTTGGAGAACGGGACTATGGAGCGGCTCTGCCGCATTGCCTTCGATCCACGCTCTCGTTGCTGGTACTTGCAGGGGACATATGATTGACTATGTTGAACTGCATGCGCGGTCGGCTTTCAGTTTTCTCGAAGGTGCCACTATGCCGGAGTTCCTGATGCAGCAGGCCGCGCATCTGGAGATGCGGGCGATGGCTCTGCTCGACCGCAACGGCCTCTACGGAGCAGCGCGCTTTCATATGGAAGGAACACGGTCTGGGGTGCGAGCGCACATCGGCGCGGAGGTTGCGGTAAGCGACCTGGGCCAACGCCTTCAACCTGCACCGTATCTACCCCATCAGCTTCCTGCTGAGCCTGTACGCTTGCCGCTGTTGGCTGAGTCACGCGTTGGCTACCAGAATCTTTCGCGACTGCTTACGCAGTTCAAGCTACGCGAGACAACTAAGTCCGAAGGCACGGCGACGGTTGCGGACGTGGAAGAATACAGCAAGGGTGTTGTCTGCCTGACGGGTGGAACCGAAGGCCCGCTGGCTGCGGCATTGGCTCGCGGTGGCTATGACGCTGCACACCATGCCGTAGAGAAGTTGATACAACTCTTCGGTTCAGGGAATGTCTACGTCGAATTGCAGCGCCACTTTGACCGCGAAGAGGAGCATCGCAACCGTGCGGCGATTCGTATTGCGCGCTCGCTGAACCTGCCGCTGCTGGCGACGGGCGGTGTCAGTTATGGCACTCCGTATGAGCGTGAAGTGCTCGACATCTTTACGTGCATACGCCATCGTAAGACTCTTGATACGGCTGGGCGCCTCCTCAGCCGCAATGGGGAGCGGCACCTGCATACAGCAGTGGAGATGCGTCGGCTGTTCTACGACCATCCCGAAGCCATTGCCAACACTCGCGAGTTGTCGGACCGTCTGCAATTTCAGATGACGGGCCTCGGATACGAGTTCCCGGCGTATCCCGTACCTGATGGAGAAACGATGGATTCGTTTCTCCGCAAGCGCGTTGAGGAGGGGATGCGTCGCCGCTATCTTCCCAAGAATGATCCGGCCCTTTATGAGAAGGCCAAGCGGCAAGCGGAACGCGAGTTACGGCTTATCGAAAAGCTGGGATTGGCTGGGTATTTTCTTATCGTGTGGGACGTTGTCTGCTTCTGCAAGGACAACGGAATTCTCATTCAAGGCCGTGGCTCGGCGGCGAATAGCGTTGTTTGCTACGCGCTCGAAATCACCATCGTCGATTCGGTCGGACTGGACCTGCTTTTTGAGCATTCCTTTCTGAAGAGCGTGGCGAGTGGCCGGACATCGACCTGGACCTGCCTAGCAAATCCGATCGCGAGCGTGCGATTCAGTACGTGTATCAACGTTACGGGGAGTTGGGGGCCGCCATGACGGCGAACGTCATCACTTTCCGCAGTCGGTCAGCGTCGCGAGAGGTGGGTAAAGCTCTTGGCTTCGATCAGGAGACGGCGGCAAAACTCGCCAGTCTTATGAGCGCATGGGAATGGAAGGCTCCCAGCGATACGCTCGAAAACAGCTTCAAGGCAGCAGGACTCGATATAAAGCACCGACGTATTGCGCATTATCTTCAGAAGTGCGGCGAAGTACTGAACCTCCCCCGCAATCTTGGCCAGCACTCAGGCGGGATGGTCATTTGCCAAGGGCATCTGGATTCGGTCGTGCCCATCGAACGAGCTTCGATGCTAGGTCGCACAGTCGTGCAGTGGGATAAAGACGACTGCTCCGATATGGGCATCATCAAGGTAGATCTCCTGGGTCTCGGGATGCTCGCAGTGCTCAAGGATACTGCTTACCTCGTTCCGCAGTATTACGGCGAACAACTTGACTACGCACAACTTCCACAGGACGTAGCCGTATACGAGACTATTGAGCAGGCTGACACAGTGGGGCTGTTTCAGATCGAAAGCCGTGCCCAAATGTCTACTCTGCCGCGCACAAAGCCAAAGTCCTTCGCCGACCTGTCGATGCAAGTTGCCATTATTCGCCCCGGGCCGGTAACAGGCAAGTTTGTTAATCCCTATATCGCACGTAGGCTTGGCAGAGAGCCCATCACCTATCTGCATTCGTCATTCAAGCCATTTCTGGAACGGACACTCGGGGTGCCGTTATTCCAGGAACAGGTGATGAAGATTGGCATGGTCGCCGCGAATCTCACAGGCGGAGAAGCCGAAGAGCTGCGTAAGGCGATGGGTGGCAAACGGTCGGAATCCATCATCGCCGGACTGAAGAATAGATTGCATGAGGGTATGACCGCGAACGGATTTAGCGCCGCAGCGCAGGAAGAAGTGATGCGGGTGCTCTCGACCGTGAAAGAGTTCATGTTCCCTGAATCCCACGCTCACAGCTTCGCTTCTATCGCGTATTCGAGTGCCTATACTCGCTATCACTACACGGCTGCCTATACCTGCGCCCTCTTCAACAATCAGCCGATGGGATTTTATTCACCCGCTACGATAGCGAATGATGCGAAACGGCATCGCGTCAAGATCATACCCATCGACGTACAGCGTTCGGACTGGTTTTGCACGCTCGAAGAACTAAGCGAAAATGACCGCGCCAGATATGCAGGACCTTTCGCCGTTCGCATGGGACTGAAATATGTAAAGGGATTACGGCAGAAAGTTGGGGACGCAATCGCCGAGGCCCGCATTATGGAAGGTCCATTCGCCTCTGAGTACGATTTGAGTCGACGGGTAACAGCAATCAAGAAGCTGGAATTGACTCTGCTGGCGAAAGCAGGAGCATTCAACTGGACCGGAGAGAAACATCATCGACGTACCGCTCTATGGAACGCAGAGCGGGCAGGTCAAACCGTTGGGCCGCTCTTTGAGAACATCCCTGACGAACATGAACTCCAGACTACTTCTCCGCTGCGGCATATGACAACGGAAGAGCGGTTAGTGGCTGATTTTGAAAGCACTGGAATAACGCTTGGCCCGCATCCGATGGCGTATCACCGGGTAGAGATGAACGCCGCTGGTGCGCTCACGGCCACGAGTTTGAGAGGGATGCCGGACGGAGTGTACACATGCATCGCTGGAGCAGTGATTGCTCGACAACGGCCCGGAACGGCGGAAGGGTTCATTTTTCTCAGCCTGGAAGATGAGACGGGCATCTCCAACGCAATCATAAGTCCGCATCTCTATGAACGGCATCGCGTCACGGTGACACGAGGAAAATTCCTTCGTATAGAAGGTACGTTGCAGAATCAAGACGGTGTTATTAACGTGAGAGCGTCAGCCGTACATATCCTAACGTTCAGTAATATAGACGTGCAGTCGCGAGATTTTCATTGAGTCTTCTTCGTTCAAGACTCTAACTGAAAGTGGCATATCGAGAGACAAACTATGTGACAAAGCAAAAGTGCCATAAGGAGCTGATAACAGGCTAATTTCACAATTGATTTCGATAAATCGGAAATGATTGACAATACGGGAGAAATTGATGGGCGGGTATGGCAGTGGTAGAACGCAAAGATGGGGATGTACGGATGATTACGTGCGGCTCGATGTACGCTGGTGCAAGCGCCAAGGATACTTAAGGCCAGGGTGGTCCGGTATGGTGCATTGGTCACGACGGGGAGAACGCTTTGCCTCTGTCAACATCCAAGCTGTGGATGGCCAAATCACTCTCCGATACAGAACCCGTCCTAGGGGCGAAGAATGGCAACATAAACACTATTCGGTTGTTGTTGAATGGACTCCTTGCCTCTTCGGAGGCAATCGCGCATGGTTCCGTTGTCCTGCATGTAACCGTCGCTCGGCGATCTTGTATGGCGCGACGGTGTTCGCATGTCGCCATTGCCTACAACTCTCCTATGAGTCACAGCGGGAAGCTCCGCACTTCCGCGCACTGCATAAAGCACAAGGCATCCACGAGAAACTAGGTGGAAGCGGCATCGTTGATGACCCGGTATCCAAACCCAAAGGAATGCACTGGCGGACCTACTATCGACACATGGACCAGATGGGGGAGGCGGAGTCCAGAGCGATACCACCATGGTTGTTTAGGCACCTAAATTAGCCGACCACGCACGTCGCTGAGTAGGTTTGATTCCAGTCAGGACAGTGTCACGAAAACAGCGGCTCATTGTAAAAAGGCTGATCTCACGATTGAGATGGCTTGGCTGTGGACCGTGACTAATTCCGTGACCATTCGATCCTAATCGACCGTGATCGAACCTCACTGATCGAACAAGTCTGATTGCCGAAAATTACTGAATAATGTGGCATTCCAGCCAAGAAGGTTGGCGCGGAAGGGGACTTAAAATCCGCAGACCCTTATCAGGTCGTGGGGGTTCAAGTCCCCCTCCGGGCACCAATAACCCACAATCTATTACATCAGTTGACGTTCTTGGGTGTAGGGTCAGACTTGTCAGGTAGGGTACCGTAGCCCTGTGTAGGTCGAAGCCGAATCTGCGTCAGGCGTGTAATTCTTCCTCGAAAATCTCATCCGGTCTCTTGGCCTGAGGTAAAAATCCGTCAGGACAAGCTATCCGGCCTGCCGTCACGCCTAAGACACCTAGCCATTCCGAACGAGCATCGGTTTTAAAAGTAGCCCTCCGAAGTCTATGTTGCCTTCAGACTGACCACGGTCACCGAAAGAAACAAAGCTCGCGAATACCAAGACGATTCCTTGTATTTTGCTCTTTGCACAAGTCCGGAAATGACGGTCGAGGCAATGATCTCGTTACTTTTAGAGTCTTCAACGATCTGTTGCGATCATGAACCTGATCAAATCCCGACTTCGCATATTGGAAGTCTTCTCGGGTTCGGGGAAACATAAATAGATTGACAATTCATTGATCTTCCCTGATTATTCACAACAATACGTAAACAAATGAAAATTCATGAAGCTGAAGGGAAGCTCATATGCAGATGCGAAGGAATGTGAAGGTATCAGGTTTCATTCTGCTTGTGATCTTTCTGGCCGCGGTCCCGCTTTTGCAGGGGCAGATCGATACTGCAACCGTAGCGGGCAGAGTCACCGATAAGACCGGAGCCACTGTTCCAATGGCAGATGTGACAGTCACAAATACTGAAACTAACTTCGTTTATCACGCCAAGAGTTCTGCAAACGGCGAGTGGACGATTAGCCCGGTTCATATTGGCACGTATCGATTGGCAATTAGCGCGACGGGATTCAGCCAGGCAGTTGCCGGCCCTTTCACCTTGAGTGTTCAACAGCGGCAGCAGTTCGATCTTGCGTTGCAAACTGGTTCGGTGAGCGCAGTTGTTGAGGTCTCGGATACTGCGCCAGTGCTTGAGACGGCCACTTCAGAGCGCAGCCAACTCATCGACAGCCGCACGATGCAAACCCTTCCACTCAATGGAAGAAATCCGGTTCAACTTGCGCAGTTGTCCGCAGGCGTGACGGTCAGCGAGCCGGGTGCCCGCGACGAACAGGGCTACGGTTTCAGCGCGAATGGTGCGCGGTCGCTGCAAAATAATTTTTTGCTGGATGGCATAGACAATAACTCGAACCTGCCAGATCTCTTGAACGAAGCAAACTATGTAGTGATGCCGTCAGTGGATGCCCTTCAAGAGTTCAGGTTTGAGACTGATTCTTATTCTGCTGAGTTCGGCCGCGCTACTGGCGCTGTTGTGAATGCTACGACCAAGAGTGGATCGAATCATATTCATGGAGTCCTTTATGAGTTCTTGCGTAACCAGGCGTTTGATGCGCGTAACTATTTCGATCAAACGTTGCCTCCTTATCATCAGAATCAGTTCGGAGCGACCATTGGTCTTCCTATCATTCACAACAAGTTGTTTTTATTCGCTGACTATGAAGGCCTGAGATTGTCGCAGGGACAGACCTACACTGCACTGGTCCCAACCGCCGCGCAGACTGCAGGAGATTTTTCGAGTCAGCTTGACCTTACTTCGGCCACGGGAGTAAATGACTGTAACGGCAATCCAACCTATAACGGAGAGCTCTTCGATACCAAAAAAACCCAGGCTTCGGCGGCGAGTCCGACTGGTTATTGCGGCGTTCCGTTTGGTTATAACGCGGATGGCACACCGTCAAACGTGATTCCCAATTCAGCTATCGATCCGTTAGGAGCCAAGTTGGCCGCTTTATACCCCGCGCCAAACGCGAACGGCTCAGGCTACAACTATGTTTCGAATCCCAAGCTGATACGAAACGCGAATCAGGGTGATGTTCGAGTCGATCAGGTAATGACGCATAGTGACAATATCTTTTACCGGTTCAGCATAAGCCGTGCACCTTCAACGATTCCAGCTACATTCCCCGGCATTGCGGACGGCGGCGGCTTCTTTACAGGGGTGGGAGATAATCGTGCCTACTCCATTGCAGTGAGTGAAACACATGTATTTTCTCCGACGCGCGTAAACGAAATCCGCATTGGCTATAACCGGCTTCATACGAACCGATTTCAGTTCAACTCTAATACCAATGTTTCAGCGGCTGTTGGCTTTCCTGGAGTCCCGTATCAGGCAGGCACGGACAATGGTGGATTGCCACAGATGTTCTTCAATGATGTGGCGACCCTTGGAAGCCCTACTTATCTTCCTTCGAATGAAATTCAGAACACCTATTCATTGTCCGACACCTTTACTCTCATTGTGCATGATCACAGCATTAAGTTTGGCGGTGAGATACGGCCGGAAGAGTTCACAATCTTCCAACCTGCAGCACCACGTGGGACCGTAACCTTTGGGACACAGTTCACAGATAATCCGGCCGCGCAGGGAACTGGTGGAAGTGGTTTTGCTACCCTGCTCACCGGACAGCCGGATGGTGGTGGGATTAACAACCTCAACAACGTCGACTACAACAGGAAGGTCTTCGGGATTTTCCTGCAGGATGATTGGCGTGCCACACCGAAGCTGACGATCAATGCGGGAATTCGCTACGACTTCTTCTCCGCCATACTCGAACGTCATAATTCGCAGGCCAACTTCAATCCGATCACAGGTCAACTCGACATCCCTCGCAGTAACAACGCGGTGCTAACCCCTACGCTTGCAGGTTTGCTTACTGTGAATAGAACGGCTTCGAACGGATTGATTCCGCCAATCTATACCAATGTTTCTCCGCGCTTCGGTCTGGCGCTTCAGTTTTGGCAAGGGTGGGTCTTGCGTGCGGGTACTGGTCTTTTCTTCAATGGGGAAGAGAGCGGGCCATACAGTAACCCAAGTCCCGGCTTTAACCCACCTTACTTCGCCTCGCAGAATTATGTTGCGCCTTGTAGTCTCGCATCGTATGCGTCCGTGCTGGACTGTTCGATTCCAGGCCTACGCACGTTGTCGGATGGCTTCCCATCTGACGCTCTTAGCGACCCGAATACACCTAATCTCTTCTCCGAAGATAAGTTGAAGACACCCTACGTAGCACAATGGCATTTGACGGTGCAACATGAGATCACTCCACACACAACCATCGAAGTGGCATACGTCGGATCCAAGGGAACGCATCTCTATACATTTGCAAACGTGAATCAGGCTGCACCTACTGCAGACTCGTCCGCTCCGTCTGCCCCACGCCGTCCTTTTCCGACGCTGGACACGTCGATTGGATGGCTGCGCTCGAATGGCTTTACCAACTATAACTCCGGCCAACTTAAACTCGAGCAGCACTTGAGTCATGGCGTAGCTGCGATCGTTAACTATACGTACAGCCACGGTCTTGGCAACTCCTCAAACGCCAATTTAGGAGCACAGAATAACGACTCCTTCCGTGACGGCAGGACTGTAGGTGAGTATGGAAATCTGGACTTCGATGTCCGGCACCGCTTTACGACTGGCTACTCGTGGGATCTTCCAATCGGGACAGGGAAAGAGTTCGCCGGATCGGCCGGACGTCCGTTGGATTACATTATTGGGCACTGGCAGCTGTCTGGTATAGCCACGCTATCTTCAGGCACCTGGTACACGGTTACCGACTCCAATGCGAACTTTGCAAACTCCGATGGGCAACAACGACCTGATTTTGTCCCCGGGCAGAAAGCCTCCGGCAAACCGTGCGCTGCTGGTACGTTTTTCAATACATGTGCCTTTCAGGATCCTGCATTCGGATCTTTTGGAAACGTATCGCTTAACACAGTCAACGGTCCAGGCGTGAAGAACTGGGATATCTCGGTGCTAAAAACAATTCCTGTCGGAGAGGCTCGCCGCTTTGAACTGCGTGGGGAGTTCTACAACGCGCTCAATCATCCGAACTTTCTCTTTGCGGCCCCAGGTCCACAGAATTCCAATAACGCTACTACCTTCGGTTCAACAAACTTTGGTGTTGTGACCGCAGCGCGAGACCCAAGGCTTATCCAGATTGGCGCGAAGTTCTACTACTAGTCTCTTTGCAATGAGAAAAGACCGCGAAAGTTGAATCGACGCGGTCTTTTTACGTAACTTAGCAAAATGGGTAGAAGAACTCTATCTGCACCAGCGCAGAGCATACCTAATCAACGTTTTTTAAACCAGAATCAGTTTGCAACCAAAAGATCGAATTCTTTCCTGAAGTTCAGGTAGCAAGCTTACATCACTGATAACCATGTCAACCTCTGAAAATGAGGCTATCAAGGACATGCTGCGCTTGCTGAACTTACTAGCATCGGCGACCACGATGATCTCACGTGCCGCACGCAGCATTGCGCGATTGGCCATTGTCTCTTCCAGATTTGTGCCGCTCACGCCGAAGTCGGGATCGCAGCCTGCGCCGCACAGGAATAGTTTGTCCGCTGAGAACTGTTCAAGCATATCTTCGGTAGCCCGACCAACGATTGAGGCTGAATCGTTACGTACAGTGCCACCCATCATGATGATCTGGGTGTTGCGTGAACCAAGAAGTTCGGCTGCGATATTCACTCCGTTTGTGATGACCTGAAGATGCGGGATATTCTTGAGATGCCGAGCGACCTCGAGCGTTGTGGTGCCTGAATCGAGGATGATCGTCTCGCCCTCTCGAACGAGCGTAGCCGCCATTGCGCCAATGCGTTGTTTCTCTTTTGACTGGCTCTTGATGCGTTCGTGTACAGGAGACTCGCGAAATACAGTGTCTTGGATGACCGCGCCGCCGTGTGAACGCTGCACAAGGCCTCGTTGATCTAATTCATTGAGATCGCTGCGGATGGTGACCGCCGAGGTATTGAAGCGGCGCACGAGTTCGTTTACTTTTGCCCGGCCCTCAGACCTCAGGATCTGGAGAATCTGCATTCGGCGCTCCTCTGCCATCATTCCTTCCTGCAAAGGCTCCTCTACGCGCGACTCGCCTGTATGGTTTTCAGCTACTTCTCTCTTCATTTCACCCACTCCGCTCTCCTGAAAGATGCCGCGCTGCTCTCAGTGCAAAGTCTACGCGAGATCGAAGCCGGAATAATAAGTACAGCATATCGGAGACAACCCGGGCCACGGCAGGTCATTTTCTTCAAAAGAGCTTGAGCATCCCTCGTGATCAGATGCGAAGAAATATTTTATTCCGGAACATCCAGTGAAGTATAAGCCAGTAAACTGCGAGCGTAAGGAGCCCAAGTGTGACGGGCTCGAGAGCAGTGCCGAAGATATTGAGCGTCGCCATGCGCAAATTGATGCGGAAGCTGCTCTCAACGAAATCCTCGAAAAGATGAGCCATTAGATAAGCTGCGATTGAATTCATGCCAATTACGACAAGAGGAAATGCAAGACGCGTATGTTTCTTGATGTCCACGATCCATGAAAACGCGGCAAGAAAAAGGAAGCACATTCCGCCACTAAAAAGTGTCCATGCAGGCGTCCAAATTCTTTTGACAATGGGGCAAATTCCTGTGAAGTGCAGCAGGAGGCCCGCAGCTATCAGGATGACAGCTGCGGTCAAAAACTTGCGCAATGGGACATTCGGTTTGTCCGCAATCAGCCAACGGCCCGCGGCCAAGCCGAGCAACATAGTGCCGAGCGTAGGAATAAAACTGAGAGTGAGATATCCGCCGTCATTGAAGAGGAACCGACTTGGCCGCGGAAACAGATTCAGGAACCATAGATCAAAGGCCTGACCAAGGTTGCTGTTCTTGTTCCAATGTGAAGCGAATCCGTGCAAGAGATGCTGATGCCAGTCGTCAGGCACTCCGACAGAAGCATAAGGGAAGGCCGGTCCAGGGGCCGGATAGAGAGCCCATGCCAACCAGTAGCCAAACAGGATCACTCCAAAGGCGGTCCACTGCCAGCGAGGTCGGACAAAAGTAAGGAGAAATGCAAAGGTGTATCCAAGACCGATCTGGGTCAGAGTGTCTTCAAAGGTGAAGTTCGTCATTTCGCTGTGGATGGACCTCAGAAAGATCCCGAGCGCTACCAAAAGAAAGCTTCGCCAAATCGTATGGCCGACCATCCGCTGAAATGTTTCACCTTTTCGGTGGCGGCTTCTCAAAGAATAGGGAAGCGCGACGCCGACAAGGAAGGTAAAAGATGGTTGAATCATGTCGTGAAGCCCCATCCCTACCCATTGGACATGCGTCTGATTGAAGGAAAGGATGCGCCATAGGGTGCTGTTTGGGAAGGAGTGGGCAACTGTCTCAAATTGCATTACTTCGCCCATCATCAAAAGCATGACCAGACCGCGATAGGCATCAACGGCAACGTTACGCTGCGGCGGTATTATGTCGACAGCTGCACCCATAAGCGGGATCTCCCGGAGTCATTTTCTAATGCGACAGACGCCAAGAGGTTTACTGGAGCGTCGCGGTGTGCCAATTTTAGCATGAATAGGCTTCATTATCTTTCACATATCTTCACTGCGGCGACATATTATGGCTTTGACACTCAATGTTTAATTCAAATACTCTTATGCGAAAGATTAAACATTTCGATTGCTTGCGAATTGATTTAACTTAGGTAATGCTCTGCGATCAGAAATCCAAGGAGAATTCACATGAGTTTCGACGAAAAGGTTACCGGATTGGGATCGTGGACTAGACGCCGATTTGTGCAGATAAGCGCAGCCAGTGCCGTAAGTGCAAGCCTTGGAAGTCTGGCACAGGCAGAAGCGGGCGGATCGGCCAGCATGATCGACGTTCCTTTTGAAAAGCGTAATCCAAGGATCGCTATGATCGGCACAGGCGGACGCGGAACGAATCTCCTTGAAAATCTGCTGGCCGCGGATGCTCAAGTAGTAGCGCTGTGTGACGTGGTAAAAGAGAAGGCCGAACACGCCGCTTCGTTGGTTGTGGGATCAGGTCAAAAGAGCCCCGAGTTATATACCGATGGCCCGCACGCTTTCGAAAAGATGTTAGGCAGACAGGACGTGGATCTGGTTGTGGTGGCGACCCCGTGGAATTGGCACGCAGAGATGGCTGTCTCTGCCATGAAACACGGCAAGGATGTTGCTGTGGAAGTGCCCGCCGTCACGACGATCGAGGACTGTTGGAAGATCGTTAAAACATCAGAAGAGACCCGCAAACACTGCACGATGCTTGAGAACTGCTGCTATGGCTACAACGAGACGCTGATTCTTCGCATGGTGCATGCGGGTAAATTTGGTGATCTGCTTTATGGTGAAGGCGCCTATCTTCACGATCTTCGAGAAGAGTTGTTTTCTAACGCTGGCGAGGGGCTTTGGAGACGGACAGAGCATACCAAACGTGACGGTAACTTATATCCGACCCATGGCCTGGGGCCCGTGGCGAATTACATGGGAGTTCAGCGTGGCGATCGGTTTGGCTATATCGTTTCGATGAGCACTCCTCAGCGCGGCTTGGATGCGTACCGTAAAGAGCACCTGCAGGCGAGCGATCCTCGAATGACAGAAAAATACATCACAGGCGATATGAACACGTCATTGATCAAGACAGCTAATGGTCTGACTATTACGGTAAAGCACACGGTTTCTACTCCGCATCCGTACGACCGCATCAATCTCATAGCGGGAACGAAGGGGATCTTCGAAGACTATCCTCCACGTATCTATCTTGACGGTCAGAACAAAGACGAATCGTGGGAACCAATCGACTCGTGGAAGGAGTATGAGCACCCACTCTGGAAGAAAGAAGGAGAGATCGCCAAAAAAATTGGAGGTCACGGAGGCATGGATTACATCATGCTTTATCGCCTGCTCCAGTGTGTCCGCGAGGGTCTGCCGCCTGATATGGATGTTTACGATGCCGCTGCATGGTCCTCGGTAACTCCGCTTAGTATTGCTTCTGTGAGTCGCGGTAGTGCACCGATGGAATTTCCCGACTTCACGCGAGGCAAGTGGCGGGAGCGAAAGGTCTCGGCAATCGCGACGCAGGTCTAGTAACGCGGTCGAACTAGAATTGGTGCGACACAGCATGAACACAGACAACGATCGGATTGTTTTGGAGAACGGTCCGATAAAAGTAGTTCTGCTGCCGGGCAGCGGCGGCAGAATCGAGTCGCTGCAAGGCGCGGGGTTTGAATTCCTGCTCCAGTCGGTGGATTCCGGTCCACGCAACCCTTATGAGCGTATGACTCCAGGCATAAGTTTTCAGGATGGGGCCTGTTCAGGGATCGACGAGTGTCTTCCGACAGTTGCGAGATCGGGAATTGGCATACCAGACCTTGAAGTACCCGATCATGGAGACTTCTGGGCAATTCCGTGGACACTCCAGGAGCCAGCCACTGCACACTCTGTCACTATCACAGCTGATGGGACCAGCCGACCGCTGCGTTTTACGAAGCGGCTTGAGGTTTATCCAACGTCTCTGCGGATTGATTATGTAGTTCAGAATTTAGGCTCACAGCCTGTCGAGTATCTCTATGCGTGTCACCCTTTGCTTTCGATTGACGTAGGGGACCGCATCGTCTTACCGAAGAGTGTTTCGTCCTTACGGGTAGAGTCTTCCGCCCGCAATCGCTTGGGCAATCAAGGTGATTCGATCTCTTGGCCAATCACACACGATGCATCGGGCCCCATCGATTTAAGTGTGACGCTGCCTTCCATCGCTAATACTGCCGACATGCTCTATACGGGGCCACTGGCGTACGGACGTTGTGGCCTCTTTCGCTCTGCAGTTGGTCGAGGCGTTGTGCTTCATTTCGATCATGCACAACTGCCTTATCTGGGTCTGTGGCTCTGCTACGGTGGATGGCCAGATGATTCCGAGAGACGCCAGTTTGCAATCGCACTCGAGCCTACCGTCGCCGCACGGGGCTCTCTTGAGAACGCGATCCGCGATAAGGTGGCACCCGTGCTTGAGGCCAATCAAACTCGTTCCTGGACTATTGAATTTCTAATTGCCGGACTCACTGAAGTGATCAGCGAAGAAACCTTCGTTCGTGGTATCGAAAGTGGAGTTGCCTCTCCAGTTAGGCTCAGCGACCTGGTGAGCAAGACTTAGCATAGACGCGCAGGACATCCTTGACCTTGTCTACGATCAGCGATGTTGGATCGTAGGGTATCTGCCCAAGCCGTAGACGCGCATATTGAGCGGGCATGAAAAGACTGAGAACGCTCTCAGGAATCTTCGTTGTTTCGAGATTGCGAATGAGCCGGCTTACAGAAGCTACAACCTCAGGATTGTGCCAATAGTACCGAACCCGGTCACTGTAGCTAAAGCGCCGAAGAAGTTGTTGCTGGCTAGGACTTCCTTCGTAGTAAGGGCGCCATTCTTGAGGGTTGGCGATCATAGTTTGCTCGAGAGTCTGCAATAACTTTGACTGCTCTTCAGGTGCAATCAACAGCTCCTCGATCGCAGCAAATGCGTCCATTGCTTCGCGTAAAGCAAAAGTCATTGCAGGGCCGACTTTTAGAATGGCGAATCCGTCATGTACTAACTCACCGTAAGCATGTGGGAGCTGATAGTCGGTTGAGTGTGCTTCAAAGACGATGTCGCTGTTCTCTTGTTGTCGCCATTCAACAAGCGCTTTTGCCTTCGAGCGTTGATAGTGAACTACGCTGTCATGATCGAACTCCACACCCGGTTGCACGACCATCGCGATCACACGCTTCCACGCGTCTCCCAGACCATGCTTCATGAAAACCTGTCGATGAATTGATAAAGTGCGTGACGCTGACTTAGGCGGAGTTATCGAGAGATTATTGAGCGAATGTGTAGCCCCGCCAGGTGTAGGAACTTCAGTTCCGATGACATAGACCGGCTTGGTTATTTCATCAGCATACGCTGCCTCTGCTTCGGTGCAGAGCGCTGCACTTCGATGCGCAACTTCTTCATCACTGAGTATGGCGGGATCATCTAGACACGACATGCTCGCGTCTAGATGTATTTTGCTAAAAGAGGCCTTGGCATAGGCGGACACCATGGTTTTTGCGTACTGCATCGCTTCAGATGCTGGCAGATGTCGCCACGGATTCGGCCCGAGGTGATCTCCACCGAGGACAAGTCTCTGTGGCTCAAGATGCGCGGCAGTTGCAATCGTTTCGGCAAAGCGACGGAAATCGGAAGGCTGCATTCCGGTGTATCCGCCCATCTGATTAACCTGATTGCTCGTCGCTTCTATTAGCAAAAGACTTCGATCTGCTACGGCCTGTTCCGCAGCGGCACGCAAGACAAGCGGATGTGCCGAACATACTGAGTAAATCCCCGATCGAGTTCCATCTTCCCGCAATCTGAGGTGATTCTGGAGAATAGAAGACATCTTTAGCGGTAGATCGTGAAGTCGCTCACGACGCGGTTGATCACACCTGCCGGGCTTGGTGCGTCTGGTCTCAGACCAAAAGCGATGGAATAATAAAGGCCGAGAAGTTGTCCGAAGATGACATCTACAGGCGGCCGATAGGCGTCAGGGAACAGTCCATCGATAGCGTGATATGTATCGCAAAGAGGAGCAATTTCCCGTTCGGACGATCTCAAACCTACAACGACACACGTTGCGGTGATGTTCTTCGCTTTTATCTCACGGAGCAGGTCAGCTTCGTAACGGAAACGAGTTCGCTCCGACGACAGAAAACAAATCAGATCGGTATCACGATCAAGGGCAGCCATTGGGCCGTGACGAAGCCCCAGTGAAGTCTGTGGCATGGTCTTGACCTGGCCGCCAGACATTTCCAGTACCTTGAGCGAGGCTTCTCGGGCGACAGCCGCCAGCGATCCCGAACCAATCATGCAGATACGCTGTGTGTGGCGGCGGGCCATCTTTTGCGCAAGCTCAGCAGAATCGCTCAGGAACTTGTTTGCCGCATCGATCATGCCGTCGAGAATAGGCTTGTACTCCGCAAAGCTCCAGGCATGCGCCAGGCAGTGCCCCAAAACCACCATGTTGGTGAAGGAGCTGGTCATGGCCAGGCTGCGGTCGTTGACGGCATCGTCAAGCACCGCAGTACAGACATGGGCATGATTTGCAGCAAGTCCTGCCATCCGGGAGTTAGGATTGCAGGTGACTACCAGGTGCGAGATCTCGGGATAGATCTCCAGAGCCTGCTCGAGAACATTGACCCCCTCGGGAGAGTCGCCAGAGCGTGAAAATGAGATCCAAAGATAGCGGCGTCCGGGGATGACATACTCCGACATACCAGGCAGCAAATCTGTGCTCGCAACCGCCGTTGCTTCACAACCCCAGCGCTGCCTGAGCAGGAGTGCAAGAGATTCTCCGATGAAGTCAGAGGTGCCCGCGCCAATAAGCATTACGATCGGGCGCTTCTCGAGGGGACCGGTTACTCCCGTCTTCTCGAGGAAAGTCCGAAACCGCTCCTGCTGTGCCTCGAAGAACAGCGCTGTCTTGCGCCAGGTCTCAGGCTGCTGCGCGATCTCGCGCGGCGTAAAAATCAGCCCTCGCGACTCCTGTTCGGAGGTCGGCAGATCAAGCAAAGTTGTTAGGGCACCCACGGGATCAGTCCTCCAGATAAAACTAAAATAGAAAAACAAAAGAAACAAAACACAAGGAATAGTAACATAAAAACTAATTATGAAAGCAGTAAATAAGGTTGAGATGATTGTTGACGGATCGATTTCGCAAGCGCGCTTCGATGTGACCATTGCAGGTGAGATCAACCTGGATCTTATTCTCTATGGGTTAGCTAAGGAAATGCCGGTTGAGAGAGAGCTATTGGCCTCGGACTTCCGCTTAACCCTTGGAAGTTCGTCTGCCATTGTCGCCCACAATCTCGCTTCACTTGGGGTAAAAGTTGGATTTGTGACACGCGTTGGCCCCGATGATCTTGGGAAGCTGGCGCTTGCCAGGCTGGCCGAAAGTGGAGTCGATCTGTCGCAGGTTCAATCCGGATCTTCCGGTACCGGAGTGACCGTTCTTCTGCCTCATGGGAAAGAGCGTCATATCTTGACGTACCTGGGGACCATCGCGGAGATGACCGTAGAGGATCTTCCGATGGAATACCTTCTCTCGTCCCGCCATTTTCACCTGTCCTCGTTGTATCTCCAGCGTGGCTTGCAACCCGGTCTCGCCGACTTGCTTCGCAAGCTGAAGTCAGCTGGCTTGACCATCTCTCTAGATACAAATGACGATCCGGAGGATAAGTGGGCAGGTGTACTCGATGAGATCCTTGATCTTGTTGATATTTTTCTTCCCAGTCAAGATGAGCTGATCCGTATTGCTGGAGTCTCCACCGTTGAAGAGGCATTGGAGATCGTTGGCCGTCGGGTTCGCGTGGTTGTCGTTAAGTGCGGCTCTAAAGGAGCCTTTGTGCAGGATGGAGTCATCCGGCAGCATGTTCCGGGTCTTACTGTAACTCCCGTCGATACAATAGGAGCAGGGGACAGCTTTAACGCGGGCTTCCTAAGCGCTTATCTCCGCGGCGCATCGGTAAATGAAGCGGCACGTATGGGTAATGTAACGGGCGCACTCTCTACACTTGCACCGGGCGGTACAGAGGCTTTCCGAGACAAAAATCTTAGAGAGCGATTTCTCTCCCAAAACAGCGGTGGAAATTTCTAAAAACATACTCAAAGCTTTTTGCCAGTATTCATTAGAGTTTTGAATTGAAAGTCTTTGTAGCATTGCCGGACCAATCTGCGACACTGGAAGCGGCTTCGACTATTGAAGCCGCGGCAGTAGTCGAAGAGCATTCTCTCGATAGACCTTCAACAAAACCTCCTCCGGTAGAAACAAGCCGTAGATGTTCCAGCGTCCTTGTCTGGAGGCATGCGAGGGATACTCAAAATACTCATCCGCTGTCTCAAGGAAACGAAAATAGAGGCGATACATTTCAGGCTCAGGCAGCAGATCTGTGCCGAACAGAATACGGTCTGCATATTTTAGGAAGAATGCGCGCGCGCTATAAGGCTGTCTTCCAAGCTCGGGAGTGCGGGCGCTGATATCGATCTGTAGATTGGGAAGAGCATCCAATTGCTCAGCTAGATACTCCAGATCTTCCCCGCTTTCCGCGCAATGCGCACCAACAAAAGTAGTAGAAGGATGCCGCGCGATGACGCGGTTACGCTGTTCAAGCAGATCACGTTTCGTGACCGGCAGTTGATGAAACCCCCAGTCAGGATGTGCAGCTAACTCTTCGTATCGTTCATTTTCGGCGTCGATCGGCTCGAAGAATGCAGTGGGATCAGAGGTGTGAAACATCACAGGGAGACCGAGCTTCCCGCACGCGTCAAAGATGGGAGAAAACCGTTCATCATCAATGCGCAATAGAATACCGTCACTGTCGCGCAATGTTAGTCCGAGGTCTTTCCAAAACTTGATTCCGCATGCGCCGTGATCGATCATCCGATGCAGCCTGTCCAGGGTTACCTGAGTAAAATCGTTGCGTTCTACACCGCTCCAATCCATCCATCCAATCGTCGAGAAGCGCGTTGGAGCAGCGGCATGATATCGGTCCATCATATCCAATGCTCTTTGACCAACCTGCATGGTGATGTTGACTACATGCTCTACACCACATTGATCCATGATGGAGAGAACGTCATGAGGGTTCATGGAGTCGAGATGATTGTGATAGTCGATCACCGGAAATCGAGCGCGTTCCACCCTATGCACCTTGCTGTTCAAAGTGGAACGTGGATGAAAATCGCTCAAACGCAGATCCACCTCTGCGGTAGCGCTTACCATGCTAACGAACTTGTCCGAGGTGCCTTCAGAACCTTTCACCATAGCCTCAATCGATTTGTATCTTTTTATTACGTTTTGTTTCGATTACACTACAACTCCAGTTGATTCTCGTCAAGATGTTCAACGAGCCACTTCTGCCCAGAGGCACTCCTGCTGTCGTTTCAAAAAGGAATGTGAGTCTAACAAAGCTCTCTAGCGAAGAGTCCGTTATGGTGGTTCTTTGGGAGAGAGTTCTACTCAAGTCGTTACCTCAAGCCTTTCGATTCTGTCTAAATTCTCTCAAGGGAATCCATGAACCCAGCTTCTTCAGTAAAAACTAGCCCTGTTTTTTACAATAGATTTCTCCTGTGTATCGCCGGGTTGGGCGGCCTGCTCTACGGAATCGATATAGGTATCATCTCCGCAGCTTTGCTCTATCTGGGCAAGACTGTTGATCTGACAGTCCGTCAGACATCGGCAATCGTCGCGGCCGTGCTCGGTGGCAGCATGCTCTCGTCGCTGATCGCCGGATTTTTCGCCGAATGGTTTGGCCGTAAGAAGATGGTTATCCTGAGCGGTCTGTTATTTGTATCGAGTGTCAGTCTCATCGTGCTCTCACATGGCTTTGTTCCTCTTCTTCTTGGGCGACTGCTGCAAGGATTTAGCGGTGGAGTGATTGCCGTCGTGGTCCCGCTTTATCTAGCTGAATGTTTGAGCGCAAACACCAGGGGCAGGGGATCAGCGGTCTTTCAATTCATGCTCACCTTTGGCATTCTCGCTGCAGCTTTCATCGGCTGGTTTTATATCCATCAGGCTGAGGCGGCGATTCATGTAGCCGCAAATGATCCCGCGCTGGTCCGGGCGGCTGAAGACCATGCGTGGCGCGGGATGTTTCTGTCGGTCATCTACCCTGGCGTTATCTTTTTTGTCGGTGCATTCTTCCTGAGCGAAACCCCGCGTTGGCTCTTCCGTCAAGGCCGCATAGAAGAGGCGAATATCGCGCTACGGCGTGCCTCATCGGAAGCGGAATCCCAACGGGAGATGAGTGAGATGGAAGAGCTTGCGCTTGAGAACACGCAGGCTGCTACGCACACAGGGTCACTCTTGCAACGTAAATATGTCGTTCCATTCGTTCTGGCGTGTGTCATCCTGGCTTGTAATCAGGCGACAGGCATCAACTCGGTTCTCAGTTATCTGATCGTTATCCTGAAGCAGGCTGGCATGTCTGCGAATCATGCCGCGCAAGGGGATCTAGCAGTCAAGCTTCTCAACTGTGTCATGACCATTGTTGCCATTGCGCTAATCGACAGGAAGGGCAGAAAGTTTTTGCTCACTCTAGGGACAGGTGGCATTATCCTCGCGCTATTGGCAATAGCCTTCTTATTCTACGGATTCGAATCTCATCGCCAGGACATCACCGCCGAGGTGCAAAGGGAGGTTCGTGAAAACAGTTTGAAATTGCCTTCGAGTGATATTAAAACCTGGTCGCCTCAAGAATCGGGCGCAACGGCTCTGACGGTTCTTTATTCCTACGGCACCGGCGACAGGATGGCAACCCTGGTCAGCACTTACGCCGAAACTCTGTCGTTAGTTCCTGACCCCCGATTTCCCACGCAACAGTTGAATATCAAACGCGCCTTCTTGAGCCATGTTCCTGCAGAGCGTACCGGTTGGTTCATCACCTTTGGGCTCGCACTGTTCATTGCTTCCTTTTCCATCGGCCCGGGTGTGGTTGTCTGGCTTACCTTATCTGAGTTAATGCCGACTCGCATCCGCTCTGCGGGAATGGGTATCGCGTTGCTCCTCAATCAAGGAGTGTCCACTCTCATCGCTGGCGTGTTCCTTCCCTTGGTTTCGACATATGGCTACTACCTGATGTTTCTGGTTTGGGCTGGCTGCACAGTCGTCTATTTCATTACTGCAGCATTTTTTCTTCCGGAGACCAAGGGGAAGACTCTCGAAGAGATCGAGCGTCAGTTTGACCCGGCTCATTTGCTGCTCCCACGCAGCACATCTGATAGCTGATTCTTAACCACTCTAAGCAGCTTTTTCTCGAAAGACGTCGTCTCCGGTATCCAGGGTTTTACTTTGGGTCGGGATGAAAATGAAACGATCACGCTTCGAGGGCGTAGTCCCTAATAGTTCAGGCATCGTCCGCGAGTCCCGATGAATCTGGTTATGTAATCATCTGTTCACATTCCAGTACCACCACCAGTTGTAGCCTAAGTGCTGCACTCATGAATGTACTAGTCATCGAAGATGACAAGCGGATTGCGTCCCTTGTCGAACGTGCCCTGACGGAAGATGGTCACAGAGTCACTCTCACCCACGATGGTCAGGAGGGCGCCGACCGACTAATCGCAGGAAACTTCGATGCTGCACTTTTAGACATCCTGCTTCCCCGCATCGACGGATTCCAGGTTCTGCACCGAGTCCGCATGAAGCACTGCAAGACCCCCGTATTGGTCCTCACTGCAGTCGATGCCGTTCCCAAGATCCTGCACGCGTTCGATCTCGGTGCCGACGACTACCTCGTCAAGCCCTTCATCCTCGAAATCCTGCTGGCACGAGTCACCGCGATCGCACGAAGAGTCGCCAGGCCCGAACCGGTCATCATCAGCGTCGGCGACGTCACACTCAACCCAAGCCGCCGCCTCGCAACCCGCCACGGAAAAGACATTCCCCTCACGCGCAAACAGTTCGAGCTCCTGAATCTTTTGATGGAGCGCCGCGGCCTCATCACCTCCCGCGAGCAGCTCATCGAAGCCGGTTGGGGACGCACCTCCGAAGTAAAAGAGAACACCCTCGATGTCTATATCCACGGCCTCAGAGCCAAGCTTGAGAGCCCGCTCGATCATGGTGAACCTCTCATCCGGACCGTCCACGGCACCGGCTATATGTTTGAGGCGACCTGACCGCATGCACGCGCTCTCTGTCCGTGCGAAGTTGATGTTCCTTTACTTCCTGGTCACCTTCACCGGCCTTCTCTTGTTCGGGCTTATGAGCTTCGGCGTGCTGCAGTACACGCTGCTGCAAGCGAAGAAGACCCACCTGCAGGGCAGGGAAGACCGCCTCCTCAGCCTCCTTAGCGAAAACAACGCAAGAAAAGATCCCATCAGCCTCGAAGAAGAGCTCCGCAACTATGCGCTAGTTACCCACGAAGGAAATCTTTTCGCGATCCATAACCTCGACGGCACCCCACTCTTTCCCTCAAAGAGCGTTGCACCCGACTGGCCTCTGCCCAAGGGCGAAGACTGCGCCCACCCGGTCTTTCGCTCTGCCATCCTCGACCCCCAGCCAGCCATGATGATGTGCCACATCATCCTGCTCGACGGCCACCCCGTGCGTCTTCACATCGGTGGATCGCTCGAGGAAGAGGTCGACATCCTCAAAAAATATCGCAACGCCCTGTTGCTGTTGATGCCCGGTCTGCTCATCCTGTCCTCTCTCTGCGGCTACCTCCTCAGCGGCCACGCCCTCAAACCCGTCGACCGCATGACCCGCGCGGCGTTAGGCATCGGCATCGGCAATCTCTCCGAGCGGCTTCCAGTCCCGCAAGCAAAGGACGAAATACAGCAGCTTGCCATCGCCTGGAACCAGCTCCTCGTCAGGCTGGACGCCGCCGTCTCACGTCTCAGCCAGTTCTCCGCCGACGCCTCCCACGATCTCAGAACCTCCATCACCGTCATCCTCGCCACCGCACAGCTCTCGCTTCATCGCCGCCGCTCCGAGGACGAGTACCGCGATGACCTCGACAAGATCGTCACAGAGTGCCGCACTGCCTCCACCCTTCTCGACGCACTTCTCGCCCTCGCCCAGAGCGACAACTTCATCCACGAGGTCGCCTTCAAGGAGATCGACCTCTGCGAGCTTCTGGTCAGCGGCTGCCGGCGCGTCGAAGACCTCGCCGAGTCCAGCGACATCATGCTCGACTGGCACCTTCCCCCCGAACCCGCCTTCATCCAGGGCGACGAGCTCCTCCTCCAGCGCCTGCTCGGCATCCTCCTCGACAACGCCATTCGATACACGCCCGGCCACGGCGAGATCCGCGCCGAGGTCCTCCTCGCCGACAATGCCGCCATCGTCACGGTGCGCGACACAGGCGTCGGCATGTCCGAGGATGTGCGCCAACACGTCTTCGACCGCTTCTATCAGGCAGATCTCCGCGAGAGAAAATCCAGAGCAGGCAGCGGCCTCGGCCTCTCCATCGGCCGGTGGATCGCAGACGCCCATGGCGCCGACCTCACAGTCGAGAGCACCCCGGGAAGAGGCTCTGCCTTTCAGATCCGCTTCCCCATCATGTCTGAAATTAACCCTGCAACCACCGTTCACGCATCGCGTTGAACCACCCAAACTACGAACTTAAAGTTTGCTGAAATTAGCCTTAAAGAAACCTTAATATCAACAAAAAAATGGAAATGCGAGCCATTTAGGACTCATATTCACGCTGTAGTAACAGGCCAGAAGCCTTAAGTTCACAAACCGACCCTAAGCTCGGTTTCCATTATGCGACATAAATCTTCTGCAGGGATGCTCCTGCTCCTTCTGACGCCTTCGCTCATCGGCGCTCAGAAGCAGCAGTCCGATCCTATCCCACAGCAATCGAGCAAAGCTCCCCACGCCGCCTACTTCGCCAACCCATCCACGCTCGACGCAGCCCTTCTCCTTGCTCCGCCTCCAGCACCCGATTCCACCACAACTCAAACCGAGCTAGCCCTCATCCACCGCGTCGAACAGACCCGCACCGCCCAGCAGATCGCAGCCGCTCGCGCAGACGATCAGGAGCAGGACATCTTCATCTTCAAAGACTCCCTCGGCCAGGACTTCACCGCCGAAAAGCTGCCTCTCACCGCCGCTCTCTCCCGCCACATTCACAACGACGAAGGCGTCGTCACCAAACCGCTCAAGAACACCTTCGCCCGGCCCCGCCCCTTCCAATCCGACAGCACGCTCAAACCCGTCTGCGCCCTCAGCAAGGAACCGAACTCCTACCCCAGCGGCCACACCATCTCCGGATACCTCATGGCCTTCACCCTCATGCAGATCGTCCCGGAGAAGCAGGCGCAGATCATGAAGCGCGCCGAGGACTACGCCCACAACCGCATCGTCTGCGGCGTTCACTACCCCAGCGACCTCGACGCCGGACGCGACATCGCCTATCTCATGTTCGGATACATGCTCGCCGACCCGCAGTTTCAGAAAGAGCTTGCAGCCGCACGCGAAGAGACGCGCTCCCGCCTCGGGCTTCCCACCGCCGTCTCGCCCTCTTGAACAAATTGCAACAGCAAAACGACAACTCAATTCTTGACCTGCACTGGAGGCAACACGTGAAACGCACCCAATTCCTCTCCTGGAAACGCTTGGCCGCAAAACTATCCTTGGTTCTTCTTCTAACCACGCTCTCCCCGCGTTCCTACGCGCAGCAATCTGCAACCATCACCGGCACAATTCTCGATCCCAAGGGAAACGTAGTCTCCGGCGCGTTCATCGCCGTCACCAGTGAAGCCTCTACGCAAGCTCACAAAGCCACCGCCGACGGCCAGGGTCACTTCTCCGTCAGCGGTCTGCCCGCCGGCAAATATAACGTCCAGGTCACGGCGCCAGGCTTTGCCTCCGCCGCACGAACCGGCCTGCAGCTTGCAGAGGGCCAGTCGCAGGATCTATCCCTCGCGCTCACCATCGGCAACGTCTCCGAGCAGGTCAACGTCGAAGCCAACGCCTCCAACTCGCTCGCCGCGCAACACGCCCCGCTCGACGCCCTCCTCAGCGCCACCTCCGCGCGCACCGAGATCTCCTCCACCTACATTCAGAACTACGCCTCGCCCATCGCCGACTTCGGCGAGCTCACCCAGATGGTCCCCGGCACCTTCACCCAGAGCCAGAACGGCGTCGGCCTAGGCCAGAGCACCACGACCTTCCGCGGCTTCCCCGATGGCAACTTCGACATCGACTTCGACGGCGTCCCCTTCTTCGACACCAACACTCCCAGCCACCACTCCTGGGCCTTCTTCCCCTCGCAGTGGATCGGCAGCATCGACTTCGACCGCAGCCCCGGCTCAGCCTCCACCATCGGACCCACGCCCTTCGGCGGCTCTATCCACCTTCTCTCGAAGGATCTCTTCACCAATCAAAACATCCATGGCGGCGTCTCCTACGGCTCCTTCAACACCTTCCTCTTCGACGGCGCATACAACTCCGGCAACTTCGGCGGTGACAGCAAAAAGTCAAATCTCTTCGTAGACGTGCACCACACCTCGTCCGACGGCTACCAGACCCTGAACCTCCAAAATCGAAACGCCGGCTCGCTTAAGTATCAATATCAGCTCTCGGCCAAGACCGTCCTCACCGGCTTCAGCGGTGTCGTCTGGGTCGATGCCAACACCCCCAACCTCGCCTCCACCCGTCAACAACTCATCACCCACGGCGACAACTACCTTTTGCAGAAGACCGACACCACCCAGGCCAACTACTATCTCTACAACTACTACCATGTGCCCACCGACTTCGAGTACGTCGGCGTAGACTCCGAGCTCGGCCGCGGCTGGCGCGTCGACGTCAAACCCTACACCTACAACTACGACAACTCCGAGTACTATTCCAAGCAGCCCAAGGGCGGTGCACCGATCAATCCCGTCAACTGTGCCCAGACCTCGACCGTGGCCAAGGGCATCAGCCCCTGCGCCGTCGACAAGTACAACAGCTACCGCAAGTACGGCGAAACCTCCGCCGTCAGCCAGACCTCAAAGTACGGCGTCTTCCGCACCGGCCTCTGGTACGAGTGGGCTAACACCAATCGTCATCAGACTCCCTCCAATCCCTTCACCAAAGTCGACGACGTTCTCCCCAACTTCAACGAAACCTACCAGACCAACGCCTTCCAGCCCTACGGCGAATACGAATTCCACGCCACCCGCAAGCTCACCGTCACCGCCGGTCTCAAGTTCGCGTACTACACCATGGGATTCAAGCAGTACGCAGACAATGGCGGCAAGATCGGCAGCATCGGCGGCAAACCCTTCATCTTCAACCATGCCAACTACACCTCCTGGCTCCCTTCAGTTGACGGCAACTATCGCATCCTGCCCAACTGGTCTGTCTACGGTCAATACGCCACCGGCAGTGTCATCCCTCCCACCAGCGTCTTCGACGTAGCCGGTGGACAGGTCGCCGTCCCACCCAAGCCGCAGACCAACACCACCTATCAGACCGGAACGGTACTCAAGCTGAAGCGTGTCACCTTCGACGCCGACTACTATCACATTCACTTCCAAAACGGCTTCTCCTCCACCGTCGATAACTCGGGCGATGCACAGACTGGTGAAACCATCTACTTTGCCTCGCCCGACTCCGTCACCCAGGGCGTCGAGTTCGAAGGCAACCTCTACCTCGGTCTCGGACTCAGCGCCTATCTCAACGCCACTCGAGGCACAGCCAAATACACAGGCAGCCTCACGGTCAACAGTCCTGCAGGCTCCGCCTTAAATCCGCTCGTCGTCCAGGCTCCCTCGGGTCTGTGGGTCGCCGGAACACCCTCTGACACCGAATCCGAAGGCGTCACCTATCAGAATCATCAATGGAATCTCAGCATCTTCAACAAGCGTGTCGGTTCGCAGTGGGAGGACAATGGTGCCTACCACAACCAGCAGCGCGTCGACGCCTTCTCCGGCACCGATGCCTACATCAACTACACCATCCGCAACGAGTCACGCTTCAACCAGACTAAGTTTCGGCTGAGCTTCACCAATCTCTTCGACTCTCACAACCAGACCAGCGACACCCTGGGTGGAGCGCTCGTCACCAAGACCTTCACCTCCGGCGGCTTCAAGTACACCGATCCCTTCAACGCAACCACCACCACCTCCACCGCCTTCCCCTCGGGAGCGCCCACCGGCTTCGCCAACGGAGTCAACCTCGCCGACAACCCAACCCTTATGCCAGGAAGAAGCGTCATCCTCTCCGTGATCTTTGGCTACTCTCCAAAGCACTAAGGTTCCTTCCCAACTTCAACGAGAGCTTCCATCACGGCCGTGTCGGCGAGTCTCCAACCGGCACGGCCTCTTTTTCATCACCATTCAACTTTGCCCTTTCGCTCGCCATAAAATGGAAGCAGTTCAAAAGGACTTCCCATGCGTTCTCTCTCGGTAGTTCTCCTCGCGATCTCTGCTCTCAGCTCTGTCTCCTTCCAGCCGGCGCCGGTGCAGCAGCCCCAGGACCATCTCCAGGACCATCTCGCCAACAACACGGTCCTCATCATCCGTCACTCGGAGAAGCCCGAGACCGGCAACGGTCTATCCGCCCAGGGTGAAGAGCGCGCTCGCCTCTACATCAAATACTTCCAGCCCTTTCAGGATCAGCAGCCGCCCATCGAAGTCGATAGCCTCTACGCCGGAGCCGACTCCAAAAGCAGCATCCGCCCCAGGCTAACCCTCGAGCCGCTCAGCAAAGCTACCAACCTCCCCATCAACTCCTCCATCAGCTCAAAGGACTCCGCCGCCCTCGTCGCCGAACTCAGATCTCATCCGCACGGCCACTGCCCGCTCATCTCTTGGCGTCACGGCGACATGCCCGCCCTCCTCACCGCCTTCGGAGCATCGCCGGATAAACTCCTCCCCAATGGCCGCTGGCCCGATGACGTCTACGATTGGGTCGTAGTCCTGACCATGGGGCCCAGCGGTCAGCTCGTATCGCAAAAGCTCGTTCACGAGCAACTCATGCTAAAGCTCATCCGCTAACTTCATCCTGCCACCATCGAGAAGTTAGTAGTCGCTAACGCCAGTGTTGCAGAGAAATGAGTTACTGAAAGAGTCACAAAATTTTTGTTGAACACATCAAGGTCCCGTCTTGCCACGGCGCATCTATATACAACGTCGAAGCCTGAAACGGCCTCTCACACCGTGAACGAATCTCGCGGCTAAGCCGCAACATGGAGAACCGATGAAAAACACCACGCAGTGGATCTGTTGTGCGACGCTGGGCCTTGCGGCAACTCTTATTCCAGCCAAAGCCAAAGCCGCAACAGACGACGACAAGAAGTTCCTCGCGACCGCCGCGCAGTCCGACCAGAATGAGATCGCTCTCAGCCAGCTGGCGGACCAGAAGGGCACAAATCCCGCGGTAAAAGCATTCGCCGGCAAGATGGTCAAAGAACACACGAACATGACCGAAAGTATGAAACCCTTCGCCGATTCGTGGGGCCTTACACCTCCGAGCGGCCCCGATGCTGACCACCAGAAAGAACTCGATAAGCTCAATGGTCTCTCTGGGAATGACTTCGATAAGGAGTACATGAGCCAGATGGTGACCGATCACTCAAAAGCGCTAAGCGCCTTTACCTCCGAAGCAAAAGACACCAAAGACGTGAAATTTCGCGCCGCGGTCATCAAAGGAAAGACAGCCGTAGCCGCCCACAAGAACATGGCTTACGACCTGAAAAAGAAGCTGTAGGGAAGTTGTAGAGTGATTCAGCTCAAACAAGGAATGCCCATCCCTGCCACCGAGGCGCAGGGGTGGGCATTTGCCGTATAGATCGCCTGCCTTTCAGGCATCCACAAAGCGTGTGAAAGTTTTCATTTCATTTTTGAAATGATCTGTAGAGCACTTGGGCTAGGCCAGATAGCCCGACACCGTTACAAACAGCGTACCCGTTGAGCTACCCGGCGGACTGGTCGCCGTTACAGAGATCGTTGTCCCCGGATCGGCGTACAGGCGGACCGCCTGCAGAGCGACATAAAAGTCATAGCCATTGGAACTCTGGGCGTACGCAAAGGTCAGCGGAACAAACAAAGTGACACTCACGCCCCCGCAGATGTAGTTCACGAAGGCCTCAAGTTTGCTCCCCGGTGGAGTCACATC
Source organism: Tunturiibacter empetritectus (assembly GCF_013410875.1). Taxonomy (GTDB): domain Bacteria; phylum Acidobacteriota; class Terriglobia; order Terriglobales; family Acidobacteriaceae; genus Edaphobacter; species Edaphobacter empetritectus. The sequence continues at coordinate 1,164,777 of NZ_JACCCU010000001.1, forward strand.
CAATTGGAGACTCAGCGTCTCGACGACCAGGTGCCCCCCGGCTGGCACTGCGACCGAGGGTGACCCGGTGGCTCCAAAAGGACTGGCCGGCAGCCCCGGCGCGGAAGTAACGGCATTGACCACATCGACCTTCTCCATGAACGCCTCCAAAGACACAAACTGTGTTCTGGGCCCGGTCGCACTACCATACCAAAACTCACCGAAACCTCCCCCGAAGTGGGAAGCCCCAAATAAATCTCAAATCCGTGTCACAATTTTAGCGCCCGAAATAGTGACTGCTAAAACACCACATCCACCACGCAAAACACCACAGCTTCACCACCAAAACACCACGTCAAAACACCCGATTTCTCCAAAACCCCTAGGAAAATCGCAAAATATCCTCGCGCAGAAAAAACTGGATTCTACCGCCCAGTTAAACCACAAACACGCTCCCCGCGCCTCAGCGAGTAGGCCTTCATGCCGATTCGTCCCCGGCGTCCTTGAAGCTGCCATACTCCAGCACAAGCCGATAACCCCGATTGCGCAGATTCTCAATTGTGGGCGGATTTGACCCCTCTCCAAGCTTCCGTCTCAAATTCGAAACATGCGCCTCAATCACATTGGAGTGATGCACCCAGTTGAAGTCGTACATATGCTCCAACAGCTCTCGCTTGGAGACGATTGCGCGCGGCCGATGCATCAGGTACTCGAGAATCCGATACTCCATGGGAGAGAGCACAATCGGGTTGCCCGCACGAAAGACGCTCTGGTCCCCGGTGTGCAGCTCCAGATCGCCCAGCCGCAGCGCAGGACTCGCCATCCCTTTGCCCCGGCGAATCAGCGCCTTTGCCCGCGCAATCACCTCTCCCAGGTCGAAGGGTTTGCTCAAATAATCATCCGCTCCGCTGTTCAGCAGTTGAATAATTGAAGACCGTTCGCTGCGCGCCGTCAGAATCAGTACTGCAGTGCTATCGCCTCGTTCGCGAAGCCGGCGAAGCACCGTCATGCCATCCAGCCCCGGCAGCATTAGATCGAGAATGATCAGGTCGTAACAGGCATTCTCAGCCAGATCCAGCCCCGTCTGCCCATCCTCCGCATGGTCCACCGCGAAGCCCGGCCCATCGCGCAGAGCATGCGCCACGTTTTCAGCCAGGCGAATCTCGTCTTCAACCAGTAGGACACGCATGAATAGATCTCAACACATAAAGCTTAAGACAGCCTGAAGCTGTCCCTCGGCAAGTGATTTTTCGACAGCGTACAGGCCGATCAACCGGCTTTGGCGCGGAAGCTTCTTCCACGTCTCTCCGGTCCTAGAGCAAAGATAAACAGCAGCATCACAATCACTAAAACTTCAAAGATCGTAAGTGCTAGAGGATACCCCAGGTGATCGCGCAGGAGAAACTCGATCGACACCGCCGGCGACGCGATCAACACCCCAAGCTGATACACAAAGCCAGGGAACAGGCTGCGCACCGAATCCGGAGAGAGTTCGTTCAGGTGTGCCGGAATCACCCCAAAGGCTCCCTGCACTCCGGTCTGCATCAGATACGATCCAACCACCAGCACCAGGACCGTCCCGCCAAACGCCCAAGCCGGAATCGCCGCAAGGCTGACAACCAGCGCGATCATAATTGCACGCCGCCTGCCTACGCGTTCCGAGAGATACCCAAAGAAGACCGCTCCCGTGATAGCTCCGATGTTGTAGATAATCGGAATCCCATAGAGCGGCTTCATGCCCAGCACCAGCGAGCTCCCGATGGAAGGAATGCTCTTCAGAAAGTCGGGATAGAGATCCTGCGTTCCATGCGACAGGCACGACATCACAACCATCACCAGCAGGAGATACGAGAAACTCCCCATGTGCTGAAAGAGTGTCTTGAAGATCGTTGTGACCGAGCCCATGCGGTGCAGCTTCCACGCCTCAGACTCCGGCGACAGCAGTGTCAGCACAACGATCACCGCCGCCATCAACGTCCCCACCAGAAACATCGCGTGCCAGCCCAGGTGCGGCATTATCGTCAACATCCCCACTGCCGCCAGAAGATATCCGAACGGATAGCCTCCCTGCATCATGCCGGAGAGAAGACCCCGCAGCTTTCTCGGCGCATTCTCCATCGCGAACGAAGCCCCGATGCCCCAGTAACCGCCCATGCCAATCCCATACAGAGCTCGCATCGCGACAAAGAATCCGTAGTTAGGAGAGAATCCGCTCAGAACCGTGACAATCGAAAAGTAGACGACGCACAGCATCAGCGGCTTCCTGCGTCCAAACCGGTCAGCCAGTGCTCCAAAGATCAGCGCGCCCACCGGACGCATCGCCAGCGTGATCGAAATCGTAAAGACAATGGCTCTCTTCTCCACCTGAAAGTGGCTCGCCAGAGTGTCGAACAGAAAGACAATGACAAAAAAGTCGAAGGCGTCCAGCACCCAACCAAGCAGGCCGGAGGCCACCGCGAACTGCCAGCCGGGCGTGCTTTGCTCCTCTTGCGAATAGGTCAACTCGTCTTCAATATGCATGCAAGGCCCTCGCTGGCATGGATGTTGCCGGCGTCTGCAGTACCCCAGCAGACTTCTATGCTAAAACTGCGTTTTCTACTCGGAACAGAGGATGGGGAGAAAACCATCGAAGAGAAAAGCGCGACGGCGTCTCGTGTCCGCCATCGCGCTTAGGGTTAGAAGACAAACTTCGCTCCAAGTTGAATCTGCCGGGAGCTAGAAGAGGTTTGATTGAGAGCCGTGGGAAGAGAGCTTCCATCAAAGTCGTAGACAGAGTTGTTTTGCCCGAAGGTGTTCAAGAAGCCGGGAGAGAGGTAGTTCGTGTGGTTGAGTATGTTGAAGAACTCCGCCCGGAACTGCACGTTGAAGGCGTCCGATATTCGCGGCACCTTGGTGTTCTTGAAGAGAGAAAAATCGACAGTCGTCAGATGCGGACCATAGAAGCTGTTGCGCCCCGAGTTGCCGACAACGTTAGAGCAGAATTGACGCCCCGAAGGAGCCGCAGGTCCGGAATAGTTGAGGAAGGAGTTAGGCGCACATCCCAGAGGATTCGCAGCAGTCGCAACTCCAAGCGATAACGGCGCCGTCGGTGGCGTAAAGCAGTTGTTATTGATGTAGGCCAATCCCTTTCCGCCGGTTGGCTTGCAACCGGGAAGCACATCCGCAAAGTCCATGGAGTAGTCGCCGTTGAAGCCCGTTCCGAGCGGGTCATTTCCTCCTCCTACGGTTACCGTGAAAGGTGCGCCCGTCTCAGCCGTAACGATGCTTCCAATCTCCCACCCGTGGACTGCGAAGTTTGCAAAAGAAGAAGAGAAGTTCGGCGCTGGAATCTCCCAGATGAAGTTGCCAGTCAACACCTGTCTGATGTCGAAGTCGCAAGCCCCAACCCTCGCCTGCTTGAAAGACAGAAGAGGAACAGCGATCGAATTCAAATAGGTGTCACCCGTAACCGGAGCGGAGCTAAGGTCGCGGCATTTGCTGAACGTGTAAGACAACTGCCCCTGGATGCCGTGATCGGCCGCCTTCTTCAGTTGAGATTGAAATGCCTCATAACTAGCTGCCCCATCGAACAACACAGGACGAATCCCAGCGCCGCCGCCCCAGTTGGAGTCGACCCGCGTGCCCGTCTGACTGCTGGAGCAAGTACCTCCTGCGCCTAGAGAAGACGGGTCACAGGGGAAGACGATGCCGACCCCGCTCACCACGGTCCCTGGTACAAGGTTGACATCGTCCGCTGCCGCTGACAGGTGGAGCGAGCGAGAGCCCACATAGCCGAGGGTCATCATGAACCCCTGCCCCAGGTCTTGTTGGACATTGACGTTCCAGTTATAAACGGCTGCGCGCTTTGGATGAATGTCAATGTAACGATTTCGAATCTTTTGCTGGTTGAAGTTGACATTGCCGTCGATCACACCAGTCCCCAGCGTTGCGTTCGGATCGGCGCCAATAATCTGGAAGGGAGCGGTCGCGGCCGTATTCAACCCAAACTCATAAGGCAGAGGGAGCACGTCGAACATTCCGAAGGCTCCACGCACCGCTGTCTTTCCGGTGCGAAACGGATCCCACGAAAATCCCACGCGCGGCTCAAAGTTCTTGGTCGTCGGGTTCGACGAGATGGGACTGTCCACGCCCACCGGTCCGCACGCCGTGCTGCTGGCACCGCAGTTGACCAGCGTCGTAATCTCCTGGAAGCCCGCGGACGCCACCGTATAACCATTCACCGTGTAACCGGGTACCTTATTCGCATCGGTGGGTTTGGTCGTCGCCTCGTAGCGCAGTCCCAGATTCAGAGTGAAGTTCTTGCTTACAGTCCAGTCGTCCTGAACATAGCCAGCAAAAAGACTCTCACGCAGACCCACCTCGGTCGATCCACCCGGAGCAAGCGCATTCAGCTGATCCGCCTGGTTGCTCAAAAACTTCGCCAGCGTGGAATACGTGTTCATCCTTCCATTCGGGCTAAGCTGTTCGAGCACGTTGTACCGCATCCGCTCAAACCCGAAGCCCAGCTTGATCGAGTGAGTGCCCTTCGTCAGGAACGCGTCGTCATAGATCTGACCTGAAGTCCACGCGTGGTTGAACTTATTAAATCCATTCAGCCCGTAAGCCGTCGTAAGGCCGGCGACCGGCAGCTGCGGCGGCGCCTTCGACCCCGGCGCAATCGCAAGCGCAGCGTCCGTCGCTACAGCGTTGCCGGAGACAGGCGTATTGATCTTACCGATAATCCGGCTGACGCCGCCTCGCACCGTGTTGGCGAACGAAGGGTTGAAGACGTGAGTCTCCTCCGCGGTATAGAGCTGCCTCCGGGAGAAGACACTGTGCACCGCATTATTAAGCGGATCAGCCTGCGTCTGCGGCCCCGAATCGAAGAAATAAGTCGCATCAAGATTGTCACGATTAGAGATCTTCTGATCGAAGCGGGTGATGACATAGTTCTCCGACGCATGCGTAGGCGTCGACACATTGAGCGATTGAATCCCGTTCAAGTCAGGCGCGCCCGCAGGAGCCACCGGCCACAACGCAAGGTACGGAACAATCGCAGGCACCGCGGCTGCTCTCGAGGCAGCGTCCGGGACATGGATCGTGCCCGAGCTCGACTGGCTCTGCCGAATCCCCTCGTAGTCCACGAAGATGAAACTATGGTCTTTGACGATGGGCGCGCCCGCGGAACCGCCAAACTGTAGCCGGCGGAACGAGGGAATCTTGGGACCATCAAAGTAGTTGCGTGCATCGAAGATGCTATCGCGATCGAAGAAGTACGCCGTCCCATGAATCTCGTTCGTACCAGACTTCGTGATCGCATTAATAACCGCGCCAGAGGTACGCCCATACTCCGCCGTATAGTTCGCGGTCAGCACCGAGAACTCGCCGATCGCATCAACGCCAAGATTCACTCCCGTCGCCCCGCCCGGTGCCGCATTCGAGTAGTCATTGGTCACCATGCCGTTCACCCGGTAGGTATTCTCGTTGGCGCGATGCCCGCCATCGCTCAACTGATTACCAAACCCACGGTTTCCCTTGTTCGCGCTAAAGCCGGTAGTCGCCTGATTCGGAATGCTGACAACTCCAGGCTCCAGCGTCGCCAGCGAGGTCCAGTCCCGGCCGTTCAGCGGCAGCTCCCGCACTGTCCTCGAATCCACCGTCGCACTCAGCCCGGACGACGAGGATTGAATCGACGGCGGAATCGTCGTCACAACCACCGTCTGCGAGATCTTGCCGACCGACAGCTTGCCATCGTAGGTCTGTTGTGCGCCTACGGTCAGCACCAGCCCCTTTTGCAGAACCGTGCTGAAGCCGTTCGCCTCGACCTTCACGGTATAGTCCCCTGGAAGAAGATTCGGAATCACATAGAACCCGGCATCGTTGGTCGTCGCGGATCGGCTCGCCCCATTCGAACTATTCTGCGCTGTCACCAGCGCTCCCGGCACCACAGCGCCCGAGTTGTCAGAGATCTCCCCCGAAAGTGTCGCCCCCGATACCTGTCCCGCTGCCGACTTCGCAAATACTCCACACGCGATCAGTGCACCCAACGCGCCCACCAGCAAACGTGACCCAAACTTTCTGAAGTCGATTCCAAACGTCATAACGCCTCCAACTGCCTCATTGAGAAGTAAATTTCTGTGCTCGTGGCACAGTTTAGTAACTCTGCAAGTGCACGAATATTGAGCCTTCGTCCCCACGCAGGCAATAGCTTGCGTATCAGTTGCGAAACATTTGGAGATAACGCTGCTACTCCTTTGGATTGAATAAGTTTCAGCGCAGGGTAACAGCCCTCAGCCCGCGCGTTTCTAATTGACACGACACAGAACAGGGGCTTATAGTTCGACGCTATCGTCAAGTCTTCACCAACGCGGGCTTATCTCTCATGATCTCGGAGCAAGTCGAAGCACCCTTCCGCATCGTCCGATTTGGCCTCTTCGAGGTCGACCTTGAAGCCTGCGAGCTTCGAAAGAAGGGCCTGCGCATCAAGCTTCAGGATCAGCCGCTGCATATCTTACGAGTGCTCATCGAGCGGCCCGGCGAGATCGTAACCCGCGAAGAGCTGCGTCATCGACTCTGGCAACCAGACACCTTTGTCGACTTCGACCACAGCCTCAACACCGCCATGATGCGGCTCAGAGAAGTCCTCGGCGACTCCTCCGAGAATCCCCGCTTCATCGAAACCGTGCCGCGCAAGGGATACCGGTTCGTCGCCCCGGTCCACCTGGTCAGGCCCGAGCTGCTCAGATCCGAGACCGCAACCGACTCCCTCGCCGCTCCGGAGGGCAATCACGCAACTCTCCCGCCAGCAAACGAATCGAAAGTCGTCTATCCCATCGCAAGTGACGAAACCACCGCCCCTGCCGCCTGGATCAAAAAAAACCTTCAGATCTCCTTGTTTCATGCGTTGATCTTTGTCGTGGTTCTGGTTCTGTTGACAGCCATCGTCTCGTCGATCTTCTTCAGACTCCGTTCCAACGGCATCTTTTCGAGCGCCTCAGCGAAGCCCATCACCTCTCTGGTCGTACTGCCCATGGAAAATCTCTCCGGCGACAAGAGCCAGGAGTACTTCGCCGACGGCATGACCGACGAGCTCATCGCAAGCCTGGCAAGAATCAGCTCCATCCGCGTCCTCTCTCGAACCACAGCGATGGAGTACAAAGACTCCCACGAGTCGCTCGGAAAGATCGCGCGTGACCTCGGCGTCGATGCAGTCGTCGAAGGCACCGTTCTTCGCTCCGGCGATCGCGTCAGGATCACCGCAGAGCTCATTCAAGTCTCCACCGACAGGCATCTTTGGGCCGACACCTACGAGAGCCCGCTCGATGACGTGCTCACCCTGCAAAACCGCGTCGCGTCGGCGATCGTAGAGCAGATCCGCATTCAACTCACCTCGCAGGATAAAAGCCGCTTAGCCAGCAGGCGTCTCGTCAAGCCCGATGCCTACGAGGACTTCCTCAAAGGACTGTTCTACTGGAACAAGCGCTCCAGGGAAGATCTCCTCAAAGCCATCGACTACTTTCAATCGGCCATCGTCAAAGACCCGCAGTACGCCCTCGCCTACGCCGGTCTCGCAGATTGCTACGGCATTCTAGGCGCAGCCATCGTAGGCACTGTTCCCACGATTGACGTTGCCCCGAAGGCTGAAGCCGCTGCCATGAAGGCCGTCGAGCTCGATGCCTCTCTCGCCGAGACCCAGACCGCCCTCGCCACCGTTCAGTTCAACTATAAGTGGGACTGGAAGGCCGCCGAAAGAGGCTTCCGCAGGGCTATCGAGCTGAACCCCAACTACGCGACCGCCCATCAACGCTACTCCCTCTACCTCACCGCCATGGGCCGTAGCAACGAAAGCCTGCAGGAGATGGAGCGCGCCCGGTCCCTCGACCCCCTCTCCGTCAGCATGAACTTCAGCCTCGGATGGCGACTCTACATGGCGCGTGAGTACGATCGAGCTCTCATACAGCTCAACGATGCCATCGAGATGGATCCATCCTTCGTCCTTCCCCACATCGTCCTCGGACAGACCTACGAGCAGAAGGGAGACTATGGGAAGGCTATCGCCGAGCTGGAGAAGACCGCGATCATGTCACACCAGAGTCCCCCGGTCATCGCTGCTCTCGGACACGTCTACGCCGTTGCAGGCAGAGCCACCGAAGCCCACAAGACTCTCGAGAAGCTCCAGTCCGAGTCGGCGACTGGCTACGTCTCTCCTTTCTACGTAGCCCTGGTCTACGCAGGGTTGAAAGACGAAAATCACACCATGGAGTGGCTCGAGAAAGCCTACGCCGACCGCTCCAACAGCATGGTCTTCCTCGACGTCGATCCCCGATTCGACAATCTAAGAAGCAACCCGAAGTTCCAAAACCTCCTCCTCCAGCGAATGAACTTCGTCAACTAAAACATCTCCGTCAACTAGACATCTATCCCTACAGCAGCCAACGATGATCCGGGTGTGATGATCCAGGTGGTGACGAATCCGGGTGGTGATGAATCGGGGTGTGATGAATTCGGGTGCCCCATCCTTTCGCAGTCTCAGCGCGATAGGGTGGGGTATTCGCGCCACGCGCGAACCGCATTCTCCCGATCCCGCACACACCTAAAAACTACACATTCCTCCCAACCCTCGCGAAAGCACCCATGAATAAAACCGAACCCAACACCGAACCCCGCCGGCGAATCGCTAACTGGCTAACTCGCCGACTCGCTGCAACTCACAACTTCGGCGACGGCAACATCGTCGAGTTGCGCGGCGTAGTCTGAAGCACCAGCCGGGTATCGCGAGCGAACGTAACGTCCCGCCCACGCTTGATCCACCGCTCATAGATCGAAATCGCCGCGCCATAGTAGCCGAGTCCTGCCGCCACATTTCGCTGCTGCAAAGCAGTTCCGACAATAAAACCGATAGCGCCAAGACTATTGGAGGCAACTGCATTCTTGCCGAACCCGCCGCCCGCTCCCTCACCCTTGTCCACATCAAGCGGCCGCGCAGCAAGCACCAGCAGCGTGAAGGGAACCAGAAGTTTATCCTGCGGCTTTGGCTTCACCTGGCCCTCTGAGTCGAGCGCAAGCTTGTCCGGCGCAGCAGAATCGGCTCCCGTCAGCGACGCCTGAACATTCTGCGTCACCCCGCTGGGAAGAATCAGCTGCCGAAAGTCGAAGTGCAGCGTTCCGCCACGGCCAAAGCTGCGGGCAGGCTTGGCCTCCGTCACCGCTCCCACGATGGTAGCCCCCTCGGGCACGGCGATCGTGTGGTCCGGGTTGTAGATAGGCTCGGCCACCGTCGCCTCGATTGCCTCACCGGACTTCGACGTAGCCGAGCTCAGCCCTCCGCCAAGATAAGCCTGGATGATCCACGTCCTGCTGTCCGTCTCTGCCGGCGCAGGCGTCGCCGCAACAGGCTGCTCCTTGGCCACCGTCTCGACAGCCGTCTGCGAAAGAGATAGTGGCTCGGAGCTTTCAACCGTCCAGGCCGTCTTCTTCTCAATCCGCTGTGGGTGATACGGAAGCTGCGTATAAAGAAACTGCGTCAGGCGATCGCGCTTATCGGGGCCAGTCACAATCGCAAGCTTGTCCTTCAAAATCTGTTTACCGTTGTCCCACTGCTGATGCACAAAGCCCCCCTGACGTGGCGGCGGCGCAACCAGCCGATAGATCGGTGCGCCATCGGTCGCGACACCGGTCACAAGAGGAACCGTCGTCCCATCCGCCAGCGTGACGCCCGTAAAACGAACCACAGGAGTTCGAAACGGTGTGAAGTCTCCCCGCAGGCGTGCCGTAACGCGCCGCGAGTGGTTCGCGCGCAGACCCACCACCGTACCGGAGACAACCGTCCCGGCCGTAAGAACCTCCGTGTTGTCGACGTAGATCGGGTAGATCAACTCTGCGTTTATCGCCTGGCCCACCCGCATAGGGAGATGATCTTCAATCTGGACCGGGAAGGGTGTACCTGCAGGAACGGTAAAGCTCTGGGCTGTGCAGATACTGGCAAAAAACGCCAGGGAGCACAAGGGGAGTTTTCGCAAATCCATGCTCCGTAACTTCATACTCCATGATGAACTCTGAAACTTAACTGAGCATTAAGACGCTCGAATCGCAAAGAGGTTGTGCGTCGAAGACCCACTTCAATACAAAGACTATCGCAACGCTTCCAACCCTTCATCGGGTTGGGACAGGAGAAGACCTTGACCCGGTCGCAGCTACCACCCGCCGTTGAGAAGACCGTCCAAGCCCAATCCCAGGGAGCCACCATCAAACGATTTGTCACCGAGCGGGAAGACGGAAAGACCGTCTACGAAGCCGAGATGATCGTGGACGGCCACACCAAAGACATCCATATCGCAAAGGATGGAACCCTGAACGAAATCGAAGAAGAAGTTGCCATAGACTCTCTCCCTCCCGACGTTCAGGCAGCTCTGCGAAAAAAAGCAGCAGGCACAGACATCACCAAGGTGGAATCCATAACCAAACAGGGCACTCTCGTCGCTTACGAAGCCGCAACCCTGAAGGGACACCACAAAGGCGAAGTTCAGGTCGGTCCCACGGAAAGCAGCTCGCCCACCCTGAGTAACGCCGAAATCCTGAATCACCTCAAACTCCTCACTGCACCAGCAGTGCGACCGCCTGCGGAAGCGAGATGTCCACAGGCAGCGCGTGAAAGTCTCGATGGATGGAGTGTTGCTGCCGTCCTATCGTTTTAAAAATTGCGATCCGTCCATCGATCTTTACGTCCAGCACAGTAGTCTTCCAGACATTCGGCCCAACAAGATCGCGCGTCGTCGTAAAGTTCGTCCCTCGATGAATGGTGCCCAGCAAACCGTATCCAAATGAAACGTCATCGTCGAGCGCGCCGCTGAGTTGATGCAGCCTCCGGGATCGGCTGTCAGCGATCAGCGTTCCCTTCATGCCATGGAGCGCCCGCTCCTCGAAGGTCTGCGGTACGTAGTTCGGGTTGGGCTTGTAGTTGATGCGAACCCAATCCCCCTCGCGGCCGCCGTCCTCGAACACGAAAGCTCGAGGCAGCAGATAAATCATCTGCCGCGCGCGGTTCTCGTCGCTCTGCTGGTCCTGTCTGCTGTTTCGAAGGGAAGTCAGGTCAGCTGCAATCGCCCTGATTCGTGCAATCTCCTCTGCACGCCGGCTGGCAGAGAGCGGATGACCATCCTCCGCAATCAGGTACCGCAGCCTCCCCTCCCAGATATCCGCGACACGCTCTGTCCACACATGGCCCTTCGTCCGGTCGGAGGTCTCAATCGAAGTGTAGAGAAAAGGCGGTCTCTGCGAGGCAGCCTCTCGCTCCGCGCTGACAACCGACCTCACCACACTCTCAAGACTTTCGTTGCTCTGCGCCCGCAAGCTAGTGCCAGCCAATCCGCGCAGCCCAACACTCAGTACGAAAAAGAGAAGAGCCCGGTTGATTCGATAAAGGGAGCAGCTGGCATCTGCCATGAAGAAGAGCTTACAAATCTGGCATTAAGTGGACCTTAAGAGAAGCTCGGCAGCCCGCGACTCACCTCAAGAAACCCATTCAGCAATCCTTAAGCTTGACTGACTAACATGGAGAGATGGCGCCGCGTCACCTGCTGCTTTTTCTTCTGCTCACGCTCTCCTGCTCTTCCTTGGCGCAGACCCTGCTCTCTGTCCGTGGCTCCATCCTCGACCCCACCGGCGCAGCCATCCCCGGAGCCGCAGTGCAGCTCGAAACTACCACCGGCACCCTCGCCGCCCAATCCGCATCCGACGACCGCGGAAACTTCCTCCTCAGCAATCTCTCTCCCGGCAACTACTCTCTCAGCGTCCCCGCCTACTCCGGCTTCGCTGCCCACGCGGCCCCGCTCCACCTCACCACCAGCATCGCCAACCTCAAGATCACCCTCTTCACCCAGTCCATCAATCAGGAGGTCAACGTCGGCGACACCGACCAGTCCCTCTCCACCGACCCCTCCGCCAACAAAGACACCGTCGCAGTCTCCGGCGACGACCTCCGCAAACTCCCCGTCTTCGATCAGGACATCGTCGCCACCCTCACCCCCTTCCTCGACTCCTCCGCAGGCTCCTCCGGCGGCGCCACCATCATCGTCGACGGCGTCGAGATGAAGTCCGTCGGCGTCTCTGCCTCCGCCATCCAGGAGGTCCGCATCAACAACGACCCCTACTCCGCAGAGTTCACCCGCCCCGGCCGCGGCCGCATCGAGATCACCACCAAACCCGGCTCCCCCATCTTCCACGGCGAGGCCAACTTCATCTTTCGCGACGCCATCTTCAACGCAAAAAATTACTTCTCTCCAGTCCGCCCGCCAGAGGCCCGCCGCATCTACGAAGGCCACCTCGGCGGCCCCGTCGGACACGGTGGACACACCAGCTTCATAGCCTCCGCCTCCTACCGCCAGCAGAACACCGCCTCCGTCGTCAACGCCATCGGCCCCAACGGCACCATAAGCGAAAACGTCCTCACCCCCAACCGCAACTCGCAGTACTCCATGCGCTTCACCCACGACTACTCCCCCAACCATCGCCTCGCCATCGGCTACAACTTCGAAAGCTTCTCCAGCACCAACGCCGGAGTCGGCGGCATCACCCTCCCTGAGGCCGGCTACAACCTCAACTCCCGCGAAGACGACGTCATCTTCAACGACCGCCTCATCCTCTCTCCCAATCTCATCAACCAGCTCCTCATCACCTTCGAGAAGGACGAAGACGTCACCAAATCAGTTACAAATGCCCCCGCGGTCCAGGTCAGCGGCTCCTTCATCGGCGGCGGCGCGCAGGCCGACATCGCACGCACCGAAAACACCATCCACCTCAACGAAATCCTCACCTGGAGCCACGGCAAGCACTACCTCCGCATCGGCGTTCAACTCCCCCAGTTCAGCCGCCGCGCCGTCGACGACCACACCAACCGCCTCGGCACCGCCAAATTCGCCTCCCTCGACAACTACGCCGCAAACACCCCCTACGTCTTCACCGCGCAGCAGGGCATCGGCCGCGGCCTCTATTGGATCAATGAACTCGGCTCCTTCATCCAGGATCAGGTCAAGCTCACTCTGCATCTCCAGGCCTCACTCGGCCTCCGCTACGACTGGCAGACCTTCCTGCACGACTACAACAACCTCTCCCCGCGCATCTCGCTCGCCTATGCCCCCGGAAAAGGCAAGACCATCTTCCGCACCGGCACCGGCATCTTCTACGATCGCACCGGCGGCGACAATCCCGCCACCGTCGTCCTCCACAACGGCGTCGTCCTCCACTCCATCCAGATCCAGAACCCCACCTACCCCCTCCCGCCCAACTTCGACTACAACACCATCCCCACCAACCTCGTTCGCTTCGCCCCCAACATCCGCACACCCTACGCCATCCAGTACAGCTTCGGCGTCGAACGCCAGATCCACAAGACCGTCACCGTCACCGCAGCCTATCGCGGACAGGTCGGCGTAAAGTCCTTCCGCTCCCGCGACGCCAACGCCCCCATCCTCCCGCCCGACCCCAACCTCTCCGCCAACTACCCGCGCCCCAATCTCAACTACGGCCAGATCCAGCAGATCGAATCCGGCAGCCGCGGTCTCCTCAACGCACTCGACCTCTCCTTCCGCGGGCAGGCCGGACGCTGGTTCTCCGGTCAGGCCCAATACACCCTCTCCCGCTACGACAACAACACCGGAGGCATCAACGCCTTTCCGCAAAACCAGTACGACCCAAATAACGAATGGGGCCGCGCCGATCTCGACCGCCGCCAGCGCTTCAACCTCGTAGGCAACATCAACCCCGACCACTGGCTTTCGCTCGGCGTCATCGCCACCCTCTACACCGGCACGCCCTACACCGAAACCACCGGCAACGATGACTTCCACACCGGCCTCGGCAACGCCCGCCCCCCGGGCGTCGGACGCAACACCCTCCAGGCCGGCGGCGTCGCCTCGCTCGACCTCCTCTACAACCACGACTTCCGCCTCACCAAAGAAAAAGGAGACAAAGCCAAATTTCTCTCCGCCGGCATCTCCGCCTTCAACGTCCTCAACCGCACCAACTACACCAACTACATCGGCTCGCTAAGCTCCTCACTCTTCGAGCACCCCACCGCAGCCCTCGCAGGCCGTCAGCTACAGTTCTCCATCGGCTACCGCTTTTAACTCAAGCGAATACCAATGAACGAAATTTAGATCCACTCAAGCAGCTGAGTAGTCGATCACTTAACTCTGATGTAGCAGCATCGGAGATCGCTGCTCAAAAGTTTGCAAGCGCCATTGAGCGTCCGAGGCAGTCCAAGTTTTTTCTGAGGCATGCGCTTAGGTGAATGGCGGTTGCTACAAAAAAATATAGCTCGCGGAGAGGCGCATCGCACTTCGCGAGCTTCTTGAATTATTGATTGCGAAGATTGGAAGAGTGGCTATGGAAAACTTTTTAGAGGCGGCCATAGCAGATCCCACCGCGTTCCCCTAAAGTCAGTCGTACGAAGTATCGAGTCAATTATTTTCAAAGTAGTTTATGGCTTAAAGGGTGTTTCAAATCTGACTTTCTACATTTTCGAATGCGAACCTGTATCGTCAAATATTCCGAATCTAGAAGGAAGATTATATGGTTCGCAGTTCTTCGAAAAGATTCCACAACATGTCAGTACATCTTGAACAAATCTCACCCTCATAGCGTTGCAGCATAGATATCCCAGGCGTGATGACGATCCATTCCATCTCGGATTAAAGATCTTTCGTGCGTGAGCGAAGAGTGCGTCCGGTAGGGGCTGTATCCGTCCGGTCAACGACATTCCTTCGTAGTGGACGTGATGGAACACATGCCTATCTAAAAACGACCGCGTAAATTGCCGTTGAATTTGCGAAAGGCCGGCCGAAATTTAGTTTGTCGATCCGCGGTGATGCGTCGCGGTATCGCCTTTTTTTGATTATTTTTGCGAGGCACAGGAGACGAATCATGAAGACACTATGTGGGTTGCTAGTACTGTTTTTTGCCACTGCGGTGATGGGAGCGGGGCAGGCGATCTCGGTTAACGGTGGATCAATCCAAGGAACTATCACAGATAGCACCGGAGCGATTGTGCCCGATGCGACAATTTTTATTCTCAGCAATGACACCAATTCCTCGAAGACTCTGAAGTCTGATAGCAGTGGTTTCTATAGCCTGGGGCCTTTGACTCCCGGACCTTATACGGTCACGGTAAGTGCTGCTGGGTTTGAGAAGCTTACGGTGAAGACTGTAGTTCGGACGGGAACGGCGACGAATGGAAATTTCAAGCTCGCGATCGGCTCCTCAACCGAGACGGTAGAGGTTAACGCCGGAGCGCTTCAGATCAACACGGATCAGGCGGGGGTTAGTGACGTCATCACGAAGGATCAGATAGACTCGCTGCCGGTCAACGGTCGCAATTTTCTCGATCTTGCGCAGATCGAACCGGGGGTCATCCTGCAGAGTGGCGAGTCGTTTGACCCGACGAAGGCCGGCTACTCCGCGATTTCGACGAGCGGCGTTTCGGGCCGCACCACGCGTATCCTTCTCGACGGTCAGGACATCACGGATGAGAATGTTGGAACTACGATCTTCAACGTCTCTCAAGGTGCGATCGGCGACTTTCAGTTGAACCGCTCGACGCAGGATGTCTCGGGTGACGTGACGTCTACCGGCCAGGTGTTGGTATCGACAAACTCCGGAACCAACTCGATTCACGGGCAGGCCTTCTATAACTTCCAAGATCACCGGGCGCTGTTTGCGAACACTGCTGGAGGGATTGATACTCCCTTCCAGCGTAACCAGTACGGTGGAAGCGTCGGCGGACCGATTATTAAGAACAAGCTGTTCTTCTTCGGAAATGCGGAGCGCATCAAGCAGGAGTCTCCCGTTTCGATCACTATGGCCCCAATCTTCCTTGCGATTCAGCAGGCGCACCCTACCATTCCTTCTCCTTATCGTGAAACGTATTCGACAGTTCGCCTGGACTACAACGGACCCTTGAGCGTGCACTACTTTGTTCGTGCGAACTATGATGTCAACAAGTCCAGCTCAAACTTTGGTGCGGGCTATGAGATCTACAACAACCGCGACAATACGCCCGGTCTTGCAGGTGGCGCGGACTTCACGACGGGACACTTCACTCACTCTTTCCGTGGCAGCTATGAAAAGTTTCATAATCTTTTGGTCGACGGCACTGCGGGAAACACCAGCGTATATAACGGATTCCAAGGGGCGAACGGACAGAACCTAAACTTCCGTCTTGCGTCGTTAGGTCTATACTCCGGTCCGAACGTTGATGCTCCTCAGAATACCTACCAGTCGGATAAACAAATACGCTACGACGGATCCTGGACCAGAGGCTCCCATCTGATCCGGTACGGATATAGCCTGAATCGTATTCTTGGTGGCGGATTCGCCAGTTTCTTTCAGGATTCTCCTCGTGTGAGTCTCCTGGCCGGCAATCTGGTCGCAAATTGCGGGACTGGCACCCCCGGAACCTGCCCCTCTGATCCCGTGAATGGGTACTTCCCTTCCAGTGTGCGTTTTGGCAACGGAGAGGGCTTTTCCACGGAGAATCCTGGTTTTAACCTTCCGGGTGGCGGCCTCACTGATTGGCGCCAGGGAGCCTATATCTCGGATAACTGGAAGATCAGTCCCAGCTTCACGCTTACAGGCGGTCTTCGCTGGAGTGTGGATACCGGCCGGGCCAACCAGGACCTGGCGACCCCTCTGTGCTCGGATGTCGCTCCTGGGCTGTTGTCACCGTGCTCCGGAAACGCCCCTCTGTTCGATCAGTTTCAGCCTGGGCTTGGTAAGAAGGTTCACCAGCCGGATGCAAACTTCGGTCCTCAGCTTGGATTCACTTTCAGCCCTGGCGACCACAAGACAGTGCTTCGTGCAGCATTCGGAATCTTCTACGAAAGTGACGTCTTCAACAATACTCTCAACTCCCGTGGCCCACTTCTCCAAAAGGGTCTCTTCAACGATGCAAACCACACGATCTGCGGCGGGACCAACTCGCTGACGCTTCCGGATGGAAGCGTGGTTACGAGCGATGGCGGCGTTTCCATCGCCACTCTTTGCACAGAACCAATCAGTCAAGCAGGTCAGCACTTCCTCAATCTTTCGAATCTCTTCCAGAAGGTGACCGCATCTGTAGGGCCTGCCAACAATGGTCAATTTGTCGGAAATACACTGACGGCTACTGCCATCTATGGGGCGCCTTACCGTACGCCGTACTCCGAACAGTGGAACGGCGGTATTCAGCGGGAGCTCTTCAAGGGCGGCATCCTCTCAGTCGATTACATTCATAACTCAACCCTTAAGATCGTTCAACAGGTTGATGTGAATCATGTCGGGGCTGCTCGCTATCTCAATCCCGCCGCAGCCCGACACGCCATAGCAGCGACCACCAACGGCTTCGGATGCGCTGGCGGATCCACAAGCGCGGCAATCACATGCTCCATCGGAGCGGGAGCTTCGATCCTGGACTTCGCGGGGAACGGTGTCGATTCGGGGAGAACCTTTAACAACACCAACCCGGCATCCTACAACGGACTCACCCCCGATACCGGGGCGGTGTTTCCCGGTGCCAATCCTTTGCTGGGAGAGGGGCTTTTTCTGCTACCCGTCGGGCGATCTGGCTATGATGCGCTGCAGGTGGTCTTCCGTGAGCAGAAGGCCCATCCGGCTCCTGGCATTATGTCCTCTAATCTGCAGATCTCCTACTCACTTTCCCGCATCGTCTCGACAGCAAACCCTGCCATCAACAACGGCAACACAGGTGTGGGGGACCAGTTCTTTGCTTCGCCGTCGTATGACTGGGACAATCCTACGCAATATATAGGCCGGAATGGATTGGATCACACGCACGCGATCTCGTTTGGCGGTTCGGCAACACTGAAGTATGGACCACAGGTCGGCATCATCGGTCACTTTTACTCCGCGGCGGCCACCGATCTGAATCTTGATAATGGCGGAACCGGCGGCGGTCCAACGGCTGGTATCTTCCAGTCCGACGTAACTGGTGACGGCACGATCGGTGATCTTGTACCCGGAACGAATCCCGGATACTTCATGCACCAGTACAAGGGCACGAACCTCAATAATTTGATTAGCCAATACAACGCGACGCAGGCCGGTCAGTTGACACCAGCTGGACAGGCTCTCGTTGCAGCCGGGCTATTTAGTCAGCAGCAGTTGGTTGCTCTCCAAGCGACACAGCAGCCTATCGTCCCAGTGCCGGAGGCTCATGGGCCCGAGAACGCGTCCTACCGTGCCCTCGATGTTAACTTCTCCTATCCGATTCGTCTCACTCGCATACGGGAGGGTCTGTCCCTGGTGCCCGGCATCGCGTTCTACAACGTCGCTAACTTCTCGAACTTCAAAGACTATCAAAACGGCACTTTGGCAAATACCACCACTGGCAATTCGAGCGGCCTGCTAAATGGGCCTAATAGTTTTAGTGATCATGATCAAAATCGCGTCCAGCGTGGTTCAGGCACATCAGACATCGGTGGGCCTCGGAGCACGGAGTTCCAGTTGCGATTGAACTTCTAGCGTTTGCGGCTGGATGCAGATCGAGGAGCGCTTATGGAACGATGACGTCGAAGGCTCCGGTCTCGATGGTCGCGCCGTGCTTCATCTGGATGAAGATTCGATAGCGGCCAAGGGAGGGAAACCCATACGGGAACACGACGATGTTGGAGAGCGGCTCGTTGTGCGTACTCATGTCCGTACTCATGTCCATACTCATATCTCCGTGGCCGCTTGCGTCCCTACCGTTCGCGAGCATGAGCGCAGCCATCGCAGCGGACCCTTCAGGATGAGTGTGAGCAAAGACGGTGCCGTCCGTCTTAACAAATGCCGCGTGACCTGCCATGCCCATGTAAGGCTGGACATCCGGAGCGGGTCTACCATTCGCGTCCAGCAGATGGAATCGAAAAGCATATGCAGTGCTCGCGCTGATGGTTGAGGGGCAATCCCACACCATCACGTATCCATCGGGTAGTTTGTATGAGTTGCCAAGCTCGCCGCGGCTCAGAGGCGTAGGAGAGCCATTCGCATCATCGGGACCAAGTGGCCCGCCTGGCATATTCAGAGGAACGGTGATGGCAGAGACTAACGTTTCAGGGAAGCCATTAGCGTGGACGATGTCGCCATAGAGCTTGTAATCTCCAGCTGGCATTGAGGGCAATGCAATACGGAAGTCTCCTGGTGCTGTTAGTTCGGGATGCAAGTGGAAGACTTCATCCATCTCAGGCTCACGGATGGCATAGAGATGCATCAAGTGGCCGTGATCGAGGAGAAGATCCCTATTGGAGCGCGAGCTTCGCTCTTTGCCGCCCTCGTCGGCGACTACCTTGAGATTGAGCAGATTGCCAGAAAGCGTTGTCTCGACTGACATGGGGTGATAGACATTCAAGGAATAGGTTGCGGCCTCGACGTTCCACCAGATCGCGCCGCCCCAAATCAGAAGAGCCATGAATGCGAGACTGCCGACAGTAGCCAGAATGGCTTTTCGTCTTCGACTAGGCGATGGAGATGCGCCGGGCTCAAGTCGCGCATCACGGACGGCCGCAGCAACGATACCCGCCATGCTGACAACTAGAAAGAGGCCAAGGATTCCTAGTGTGAGACCAAGGCCGTGCTGCATCTTCAAAGTCGAGATGGCGACAGCTGGCACGGGAACCGACGTGATCTGATCTCCGGCATCTCCTGCAATCTCGAAGCGAACCTGCCAGGAACCGGAGGCCATCATCCAGATGCTGCCAGTGAAGAACGCGGGATCAGCAGTAGAGCTCGTCATCGGGTCTGATGTTGGAGGATGCTTCGATGCCTCGCCGGTGATGGGAAGCGGCGTGATGTGAATGTTTCTGACGGTGGCGCCGCTGGAACGTACTTCGACCGAGGCCACGCCGGGTATCACAGTCGGCATACGAATCGTGACGAAGAGCTTGTAAGGGCCGGCGTTGATCTGCTCAAAGACGTCCTTACTGCCGACGTGGGCGTGGGCTAAATGAGGAGCGGCAAAGAGACAAAGTATCGAGAGCAGGAGAAGGCGAACCGGGCTGGACAAAGGGCTCACCTTTGCACGCTCCGCATCCAGCGACCGAAGCTCAGTCCGATCCAGGTTCCGATGGAACCGTAGACAGCAGCGCGCAGCAGACCGCCAAATAGGACGGTGCCATGGTCAGGCTCGAAGAAGATGCGCATCCGGTCGACGCCATTGGGACGGGAGTTGTAGTCGAAGTAGCCGGTGCCGAATAACCGGTTTTCCGATGCTTTGGATAGCAGGAAGTTTGCGAACGGCCATTCAACAACCATGAGGACCGCGATGAATAAGAAGCCGGAGACCAGAGCGACCATCCAGGGCTTCCATTCGCGGGTGCGTTGCCAGAGGAGATCAAGTGCGAGTGCAGGAACAACGATCAGGATAGGGAACTTCGCAGGAACCATGTGCGTGACTGGATAGAAAACAGGTCCGAGCTTCGGTTGCGCCGGGAAGAGAGGCAAGATGAGAATCTCACAGATAGCGACGATCATGTACACAGCGGCGGTTGAGGTCGCGGCCCATTTGTACCGCGACGCCTGCGAGAGCATTGCGAAGATAACTGGGAGAGCGATTCCCATCGCGACGTAAGGACTTACCGAGTGAAGCTTCACGTCCCAGGTGTATTCCATCAGGAAAAACATCTGGCCGCCTATGAATAGTCCGCCGACATACAGAAAGAGACGCTGGAGAGTTTTGAAGGTGCGCTCGCTCGATTCTTCAGCGGAGGCTCGATTCATTGCGGCGAGAATCAGAAAAAGTATGCCGATTGCGACGCAACGAATGCCGAGAATCAGCAGCGTGTGGGGTGGGCTGACGATTTTGACATCAAGGCCGTACGCGGCGTGCCACCAGTTGTCGAACGGGGCCGAAGTGATCATCGCGATACCACCCCAGGCGGCGATGAAGGCGCCAAGAGGGGCGCGAAAGCCGAGAACATTCACTGAGGCTGCGCTCCCTCGTGAAGAGCGCCCGAACGTATTGACCAACATGAGATAGCCGCAAATGATCGCGGCCAGAACTCCGCAGGCGTAGATAGCCATGTGTGCTGGAGTCCAGAAGCTGTCCCGGCCGATGGAGCGATGCCAGGAGACGTCCCACGCTCCGCCGATCGAGGAGGAGGTGACGGCAAGCGCGCCGCACCAGATATACCAGGGAACGCTCGCGGCCTTCGCACTATCAGCGTACGGAATTGGGAAGGTAGAGGAAGCCATGAAACCTCACTGTCGAAGCTGCGATGGCCCTATCTTATATGTTGCCGAGCTTCAAGTTATCTCACTTTCGCAACCGGAGGCTGGCCTACTCCTTTCTGAGAATGAGGGCATCGATGCGTGAACTACTTTTTTGTTTCGCGAAGAGCGCGGGAGACAATTTTTTCCTTACTGCTTGGCGCGGGGATCCGAGATGCCGGAGTGTTCCGTTTCGTCCTCTTCCGTGGATCGCGTTAGCCACGGCATGAAGGGCTTCGTTGGAAAATTCGAGATCGTCGACGACGCGGGCGATGACGACAGCGCCGACGAGACTGGCGTAAAGTGCGATGGCGCGTTCGCGACGAAGACTTGCAGATCTGCCCTGAACGATTTCGGAGAGGTAGTTGATGAAAGGCTTCAGTTCTTCGGTCACGGCGTGTCGCGCGACCGAACCTTGACGTGCAATCTCGGAGCCGAGGGCGGCTATGGGACAGCCCCGGCCAGCGTTGTCCCGATGTTTGGCAGTGAGATACTCATTCGCGAGAGTTTCTAGGGGAGCACTCGAGTGATCCATGGTGCGGATCCAGTTGTCACGCATCCGGGCGACAGCGCGTCCGCACGCCTGTGCGACGAGATCTTCTTTTGATTTGAAGTGGCCGTAGAATCCGCCATGGGTGAGACCGGCGCTCTTCATGAGATCGGCAACCCCAATACCGTCGATGCCGTGCTCTCGAAAGAGTTTGGTTGCAACGTCAAGGATTCGTTCGCGGTTCTGCGCTGCCTGGATTCGGCTTACTCTCATCGAAGATCGACCCTGAAGTTGATTGAAGTTCGGATGATATTTTATGACGATCATCATCTTTGTCGCATGTGGCGCTTGCGGCGTTACATTCATTGCTGAAATTTGCTGACCAGTATCGAAGTTTTGCGATAGAGTAGACATATCTTTTCGAAAAACTGGTTTCTTTAGCTCCGTGCTTCAGGCGATGCGGCTTCCGCGAAGTCTTTGCGGAGCTTCCATTCCTTTCCGTTCCGCCAGGATGTTCGTTCTCTTGCAGCTGCATCAGGAGTTGAATTCATTGGAAGAAAGAGGTGGCATGATGGGAATCTCCCGACGCGATTTTCTGATGCGAGTGGGTCAGGTGGGTGGCTACAGTGCCGCGTTTGCAACGATGCAGTCTCTCGGGCTGATGCCGATGAAGGGCGCGGAGGCTGAGCCGATTCAGGCGGCGGCTGGGTCCGGCAAGGGCGTGAAGGTGGTGGTACTGGGCGGTGGGATCGGGGGCCTGGTCTCAGCCTATGAGCTGCAGAAGTTGGGATACGAAGTGACTTTGCTGGAGGCACGCGAGCGTCCGGGCGGGCGTAACTGGACTGGGAGGGCAGGACAGGAGGTTTGTTTCTGCGATGGAAGCAAACAGGCGATCAACTGGGAAGAGGGAAACTATCAGAACCTCGGCCCCGCGCGGCTGCCTAGCACTCATTGGACGATGCTTGGATATTGTCGCGAGCTCGGCGTTCCGATGGAGGTGGAGATCAATACATCGCGTTCCACCCTACTTCAGAACGACCGGGCGAATGATGGGAAGCCAGTGCCGCAGAGGAAGGCGATCAACGATACGCGCGGGCATGTTTCGGAGCTGCTTTCGAAGTGCATTGCGCATGGGGCGCTGGACTCGGAGTTAACCAAGGAAGACCGTGAACGGATGACGGCATTTCTGAAGGTCTACGGACCGCTGAACGATAAGGGTGCGTATACGGGTTCCGACAGGGCAGGATATAAGACGCCGCCGGGGGCGGGGTCTCAGGTGTCTGTGCCGGAAGCACCGATGGATATGCGGGTGTTGTTGGATGAGAACTTCTGGTTTGATCTGTTTACGGAAGAAGCTTGGGACTGGCAGGCGACGATGATGCAGCCGGTGGGCGGGATGGATCGGATCCCATATGCCTTTGCGAAGGCGCTGGGACCGGTGGTGCAGTACAACTCGCCGGTGACCGAGATTCGGAAGACATCGAATGGCGTTCGCGTGTCGTATACGCAGGGCGGCGAGACGAAGCAGGTGGATGCTTCTTACTGTATTATCGCGATGCCGTTTTCAATCTTGAAGAAGACTCCGAATGACCTGTCCCCGGCGTTCAAGAGGGTTGTGGACGAGAGCACGATGGGCGGCGCCTACAAGATTGCGTGGGAGAGCAGAAGGTTCTGGGAGCAGGACTACAACATCTACGGTGGGCTGTCGTATCTGATGCAGGGTCCAAGCCCGATCTGGTATCCGTCGTCGCGGTTGATGCACCAGACGGGTGTGGTGGTATCGGGTTATACAGATGAGCTGAATACACCGTTCTACGATATGACTCTAGATGAAAAATTTGCGGCATCCCGAGCTTCGATCGAGAAGATTCATCCGGGCCATGGAAAAGAGTTGATGAATCCCGTGTTCTGTGGATGGAGTCGAGTGCCTTGGAATGAGGGCTCGTGGATCAACAAATATGGCGGCGGCAAGAGCGGGTATGACGTGATCATCCAGGCGGATGGGCCGATCTACTTTGCCGGCGACACGGCCAGCCACATTGTGGGATGGCAGGAGGGTGCGGCGTTGAGTGCTCGTCGTGCGGTTGGAATGATCTCTGAAAAAGTGAAGTCAGCGAGACTGGCCGGTGCTGCCACTGGTGCAGTGCTCAGCTAAATTTTTCTGCAAGCATAGGGAGTGATTGATGAAGCTTAAGACTGGTGTGATGGCGGCAGCGCTGATGGCTGTTGCATGTGGAGTGCAGGCACAGGTTGTGGTGAAGCATCTACAGCCAAATGAGAAGTCGCCTATCGCGAATGGCGTGTGGGCTGGCGATACCCTCTACTTGAGCGGGCAGCTGGCTTCGCCGGTGACACCTGCGGATGAGGCGAAGGGAACTGCTGCGGTTTACGGCGATACGAAGACGCAGGCCTTGAGCGCGTTGAACAAAATTCAGGCGCTACTGAAAGAGCAGGGGCTGGATATGAAGGATGTCGTGAAGATGACGGTGTTTCTGGCGGGAGATCCGGAGAAGGGCGGCAAGCTGGATTTTCCGGGTCTGCAGGCGGCGTATACCCAGTTCTTCGGCACGAAGGATCAGCCGAATAAGCCAGCGAGGAGTGCTTTTCAGGTGGCGGCACTGGCTGCTCCCTGGGCGTTGATTGAGATAGAAGTGATTGCAGTGAGAGGGAAGTAGGCTCGTTGCCGCAAAGTATGTAGTAGGCGTTTGAGGACACACATTCAGCCGCCGGGAGGTAGAGCTTCCTACAGGAAAGGCTCTACCTCCCGTTGTTTCTGGAACGATTTTCCAAGGCATTTAGCTGGCTGGCGACAGAGAGGACGACACAGTCCTTGCGGGACGGGTCGGCATGTGTGTTGGCGATCTACCTTAGGTGCTGCCAGGCGTCGAAGGTGAAGATGCCGATGATGCCTGCGGTCATAACGGCTGCCGCAACGCCAAAGACGCGAACAAATGGGGCGATTTTAGTAACCTTGCGGACAATCTCGGTCTGCATTTGTTGAGAGTGAGCCGAGACGCCGTCACTGAGGAACAGTTGGTCCTCTTCATAGCGGGTGAGCTGTCCCTTGTAGGCGAGAAGCGCGAGGAAACAGGCTGAAAACACCGCCCAGACGATTAGTAGAACAGGTAAAACGCTCATAGCGGTTCCTCCGCCCTGTTACAGGGCCGACGTTCTTTTTTCGGGCGATATGCGTTCCGATGGAGCGATGGTTCCCGATGTTTCGGAGCAGGCCGTCCGCCGCAATCATACGCTCTGGAGGGTGCGGTTCGACAGGGTTTTTCGGGGGGAGACTAACTTATAACGAGCCTGAAACGTTAGTGCTGAGAGGCCCAGCGGATGGCCAGAAGTGCAATGGTCACAACTACAGTGAGCACGGCAGACAGCATGAGGAAGATGAACCATGCTGCACGATTTGCAGCCTTGGGAGAGGGCTGGGTGATGCCCATGGTGTTGATGAAAGCGTTCGAGATGAAGAGGAGGAGCTTCACATTGATTAGATGGAATTACCGGGGAATCGTAGCAGGATTCTTAGGCAAGCAGTTGAATCGGAACAAGCTGCGACGCATCTTATACACAAGGGCTTGCCGGAGCGGTGGCGGGCGCATACACTTAAAGATGTCTGAATGAGACAAGGAGATTTGCTGATGGCTACTGCATCCGTTACCCCCGAAGTTGTTGTTGGAGCGCCAGTTTCGACTACGCCTGTGACCCTGACCCCGGCTGCGATCAATAAGGTTCGGGAGATTATGGCAACGCAAACCCCGGTTCCTGCAGGGCTTCGGATTGGTGTGGTTGGCGGCGGATGCTCGGGTTTCCAGTACTCCATGTCGTTCGAAAATCAGAGCGGGATGATGGACAAGGTCTATAAGTTCGAGGATCTAAAAGTGTTTGTGGACGCGACCTCAGCAATGTATTTGCAGAATTGCACAGTGGACTATGTGGAGACGCTCGAGGCGGCTGGCTTCAAGTTTGAGAATGCCGCGGTGAAGAGCACCTGCGGTTGCGGTTCGAGCTTCAGCGTCTAATAAGACTCACCTGAAATTCTAGAAAAAGGTAAGAAAAAAATCCCCGGCTGGTGCCGGGGATTTTTCTGCGTTTAATGGGCGTTTTTTGAGGGTGTTTCAGGAAAAAGCGGTGTTTCGACGTGGTGTTTTGATGGTGTAGATGTGGTGGCTTGCGTGGTGAAGATGGTGTTTTAGCAGTCACATTTTGAGGTCCGAAAAATACGCCACGGCTTTCAGGTTTATTTTCAGGGTCTTCTGGGGTGAGGAGCTCGAGTCAGATCTCGGGGTATCGGTCGGGAAGCGGCCAAGAAAGCCAGAAAGAGCAGTCGGCGGAACCCTCCGATTGGGGTAATGAGATAGCACGGAAGGTGTAGTAATCTCGAAGATCTTTGCGGCTATCTTGGCTAGAGATTCATCTTTCGCTCCTCATTGGACGTTGAGCCATATACCAAGGGGATGGGCCCAAGCTAAAAATTGCAGTTCCGTCCAGGAGCCCCCGTGCTTAAACCAGCTGCGTATGTTGATTCGCTCACCTCTTCGTCACTCTTCCCTTCGCCCCGCGGCATTTCAGGTGGCGGAGGACGATCAAGCCGTTCGGCTATGCTTTGGTCGTGCAGCCAGCTTCTGGCGGTCACCTTGCTGCTGGTGATGACAGCCTGCGGCAAGAGTGCGAAAGACCCGTTCGCTAAGTTCCCCACCATTACGAGCCAGCCTGCGAATCAGAGTGTGACTGTAGGACAGACGGCTACGTTCAGCGTTACTGCGACCTCGACGGTCATGCCGTTCACTTATCAGTGGTTCGATAACGGAACCGCAATCGCAGGAGCCACTTCAAGCACCTACACCACTCCTGCCGCGGCGATTGGAGACAATAGTTCTCAGTTTAAGGTCACTGTATCCAATACTTCCGGGTCGGCTACCAGCAATCCCGCCACGCTTACGGTGACGGTTGGCCTGCCAATGATTACGACGCAGCCTGCAAATCAGAGTGTGACTGTTGGACAGACTGCTACGTTTAGCGTTACCGCGACCTCGACGGTCATGCCATTAACCTATCAGTGGTTCGATAACGGAACCGCAATCGCCGGAGCCACTTCAAGCACCTTTACCACTCCTGCCACGACGGCTGGAGACAATAGTTCTCAGTTTACCGTCACTGTATCCAATACTTCCGGGTCGGTTACCAGCAATCCTGCCACACTTACGGTCACGGCTGGCGTGCCGCCGGCGATTACGGCGCAGCCAACAAGCGTGAATGTTTGCACTCATGCTTCGACAACGCTCTCTGTATCGGCGCTGAACGCAGGGACCTACCAGTGGTTCCTCAATGGATCGCCGATTGGGGGCGCCACGAGTTCGAGCTACTTCATCGCCAGCGCCGCCGCAACAGATGCCGGCAGCTATACCGTGGCAGTTACAAATGCTGCGGGTACCGTCACCTCGCAAGCGGCCACGGTCTCAGTAGGAACGTCGATCACGACGAATCCTATGAGCCTTTCGATCGCCCAGGGTCAGACTGCAGCATTCTCGGTTGCGGCTGCGGGCGAGGCTCCGTTTAGCTACCAGTGGTACCTTATCGCTTCCGGCACTTCGAGTGGAGTTGCGATCAGCGGTGCGACCTCGAGCACTTATACGACCCCGGTAGAGGGCGTTAGTTCCAGCGGCTCAAACTACTACGCCACGGTGACCGATACCTGCGGGAATGCTCTTACCAGCACCTCGGCAACCCTGACAGTGACTACGGGCAATGTGCCGCCCACCATCGTCACGCAGCCTGTTAGCCAAACGGTCGCCAGTGGCAGCACTGCAACCTTTACAGTGACTGCTAGCGGACCTGGAACGCTTACCTACCAGTGGTATCGCATTCCGGCAGGAATGATCAACGGGGTAGCGATCTCTGGCGCAACCGGCACCACCTACACAGTTCCTGCGTCGAGTACTGCCCTCAGCAACGACCAGGATGGCTACTATGTCATCGTAGTGAACAGTTACGGACAGGCCACATCCCAGACAGCCATTCTTTCGATTGGCAATGGAATTCAGATAACGAAGCAACCAGTGAGCGTATACGTCAGCGCGGGGCAACCAGCTACTTTCTCCGTAACGGCGACTTCTTTGCTGCCCCTGACCTATCAATGGTTTGAAGCCGCGGCTGGAACCTCCACCTTCACCGCGATTGCAGGGGCGACGGGTGCGAGCTATACGCAGGCTACGACAGCCACCACCGACTCCGGCTCGGTCTTTTATGTGGTCGTCAGTAACGGGTCTTCTACTCCTGTCACGAGCACCTCTGTCTTACTTTCCGTTGGACCTCTAGGAGGTATCAGCAATTTTTGCTCTGGATGGGCACCGGTGGCTGGCAGTACAACTACCCCTACCCCTAATGCTAACTGCGAGGTCCAACTTTCCTCAGCTGCGAACGATCAAAGCTCGGCAATCGTCTGGCCGAACCTTATCCCAACGGGCAACCTTCAACTCAGCTTCACGTTCACGACCACCGATGCGAGCACTCCGCCCGCGGATGGCTTTGCCATGACGTTGGGAGACCCCTCTCTCGGAGCAACGACCAGCAGCATTGGAACGGCGGGAAGCGGCCTGGGAGCTGAGACAATTCCCGGAGTCGTGCTCGTCTTCGACGATTACCGTGATGGCCCCGATCCAGCCGTTCCTTATATCGCCGTGGGTCGAGGAGAGGGCGCGCTGTGGGAAAAGCCGTACACTCTCATCAATGGCAATATCCCTCCGCTTGCCACGGCAGGGGCCACGGTCTCACATGATTATGTCGTCTCCATCGTTCAGGGGATGATGACTGTCACGATGGATGGCCAGCAGCTGTTTTCAGGCAGCGTCGCTGTTCCTCCTGTCGCCTACCTCTACTTCAGCGCAGCTACCGGCAGATACTATGAACAGACAACCGTCAGCAACTTCTCAGCCACAGTTGGCGCACCGTCAAATTAGCGGACGAGGAGAGATCGAAAGAGTTGCCTTGTCAGTAGGTGTCTTATAGTCCGGAGGCACGGCAGCAGCGGCGTGCCCCGGGCAGTCGTCACGACTTAAACACAGGGCGGAGTTACTCTTCATGGTGGGCTCCTGTGGCCGGCGTCGGCGAATCAGGGAACTACCAGTTGCCTAGTTCCTCAGATAGCGACTCTTGCGCCCGGTTCCTGGTTCCATGCCACTGAGAAGTCCCGACAAGCCGGCAGGAGCTATGCGAAATTGTTGTCGATCCAAGACTAGGTCAGTGGGCTTCTTCGGACTTGCCGCTGGGTTTGAAGGCTTTGGTGAGCAGGACTATCGGGGCTGCGATGAGGGTGATGATGCCGATGATGTGGAAGCAGTCCATGAAGGCGAGGAGCTGGGTTTGGGCGTGGAGCTGGTCGTAGACACGTCCGTAGGCTGCGCTGATGGCGTCTGCTGGGGAGAAGCCGTGAGATTGCAGGTAGGAGGCCGTCTGGTTGATGTTCTGCTGCAGGGTGCCGTTGGAGGAGGCGAGGTTTGAACCTACGCGCTCCTGGTGAAAGCTCTGGCGCCGGTCGGACATGGTGGTGATGAAGGCGATGCCGAAGCTGCCACCCCAGTTACGGAAGAAGTTGGTGAGGGAGGAGGCCTTGTTGTTTTGTGCCGGGCTTAGCTGCGAGTAGGCGATGACCGAGAGCGGCACGAAGAAGAAGCCGTAGCCGAGGCCTTGCAGGGCGCGGGCGAGGGCGTAGTGTTTGTAGTCGGTGTCGAGGTTGAAGTGGCTGTAGTGGAGGAACGACATGCCGACGATCATGACGGCTCCGAAGAGCAGGATGCGGGGCTTGACGATGCCTCGCTGAACCAGTTGCGCGCCTACGGGGGCCAGGAAGGTGATGACTAAGGCTCCGGGTCCGAGGACTAGGCCGGCGTCGATGGCGCGGTAGCCGTAGAGGGACTGGAGGAGCTGCGGGATCATGGTGGTGGAGGCGAAGAGGCCGAAGCCGAAGATGAAGTAGAAGAAGTTGGCGATGGCGAAGTTGCGGATCTTGAGGAGGCGGAAGTCGATGATGGGGTCGGGAACGTGGAGCTCCCAGAAGACGGCAGCGGTGAGACAGCCGATACCGATGACGAAGCACCAGATGATGAAGGGGGAGCCGAACCAGTCGTCGATCTGGCCGCGGTCGAGGAGGACTTCGAGGGCTGCGGAGCCGAGGCCGACGAGGGCGATGCCGATGCCGTCGACGCGGAGTTTTCCGGGCTTGCCATTGAGGGCAGGGCCGCGGACGGTCTTGCGCTCTTCGGCGTAGCCCTCGGGATCGTGAACGAAGCGGTTGGTGAGGAAGAGGGAGAGGATGCCGACGGGGATGTTGATGAAGAAGACCCAGCGCCAGTTGTAGTTGTCGGTGATCCAGCCGCCGAGGACGGGGCCGATGGCGGGGGCGGTGACAATGGCGACGGTGTAGAGGGCGAAGGCGGAGGCGCGTTTGGCGGGAGGGAAGGCGTCTACGAGGATGGCTTGCTCGACCGGGGCGAGGCCGCCGCCGCCGATGCCTTGCAGGACACGCGAGAGGAGCATGATGCCGAGGGTGGGGGCGATTCCGCAGAAGAAGGACGTGATGGTGAAGAGGGTTACGCAAGCCATGTAGTAGGTCTTGCGGCCGAAGACGCGGGAGAGCCACGCGGACATGGGGAGGACGACGGCGTTGGCGACGAGATAGGTGGTGAGGATCCAGGTGACTTCGTCGTAGGAGCGGCCGAGGCCGCCGGCGATGTAGGGGAGGGAGACGTTGGCGATGGAGGTGTCGAGCAGCTCCATGAAGGTGGCGAGGGTGACGGTGAGGGCGACGACCCAAGGGTTGATGAGGGGACGGGCTGGGCGCTGGGCGGCGGACTTGGCAGGCTGCGGGGGAGCGGCGGGCTGAACGGGCTTCGGTGGCTCGATGAGGGTGGCGGTGGCCATGGACTTCTGGATCTCCTCTCGGTTTAGGGCGGCGTTCTGGGGTGCGGTCTCAAAAAAGAGACTGAACGGTTTCTTTAAGCATCTGATTCATTTGAGGCGCCGCTTGATTCGTTTTGTTGCTGTAGGATTTCGGGGCGGCCGCGAGGGTGAGGATAGAGATATGGGAAAAGGGGAGTTAACGCGGCAGAGGATTATCGAGGAGGCGGCGCCGATCTTTAATCAGCGGGGGTTTGCCGGATGCTCGATGCAGGATGTGCTGGATGCTACGGGGCTGGAGAAGGGTGGGGTGTACCGTCACTTCGAGAGCAAGGAGGAGCTGGCGGCGGAGGCGTTTCGGTATGCGTGGGGGCGGGTGGCGAAGGCGCGGCGGGAAGGGCAAGACGCGATTCCGGGTTCGGTGGAGAAGCTGAGGTACTCGGTGAGGCGGTTTGCGGAGACTCCGGGGATTTTTCCGGGGGGGTGTCCGCTGATGAATACGGCGATCGATGCGGATGATGGGAATCCGCTGCTGCGGAGTTTGGTTTGTGCGGCGATGAAGGAGTGGAAGGCTCGGCTGGCGAGCATTGTGGAGGCTGGGATTGCGGCGGGGGAGATTCGGGGTGAGGTTCAGCCTCGGCGGGTTGCGAACGTGATCATTGCGACGTTGGAAGGCGCATTGATGATCAGCCGTCTGGAGGGGAACCGGGTGGCGGTACAAGACGCGAGGGACGGGCTTGAGATCATGCTGGGTCAGATTGTGGCGGCTTGATAGGGCGATGCGAGACACGAAAAATCCCCGATTGAATCTCGGGGATTTTTTGTTGGTGGAGGTTTGGTGGCGACTTTATTCTTCGCTGTCGATCAGCTGCCGGTTATTGGACCGTCACCTGGAAGTTGATGGCGTGTGAAAGGTTGCCGGAGGAGTCTGTCGTGGTCAGGGTGACGGTCTGGACACCTACTGGGGTGCCCGGATTGGTGGGAGGGTTAGAGGGTGAGGAAGAACTGCAGCCTGAGAACGACAGCAGACCAGCGGCCAACAAGAGTGTGAGCAGGCTTGCGCGTGCGAGACGGCGATTGAGTCTGAAGATCCGGCGCGGGGTGAGGGTCAGGAAGAGAAGACTGGCCCAGGCGATCCCTTGCAGCGGACCGGATAGGTTACGCAGGAAGGCAGTCGGTGGTGCGGTTGTCGTGATGGTTAGAGTGGAGGTTGCCGAGCCGGTGGACGGCGTTATGGAGGATGGAGCGAAGTTGCAGGTCACTCCGGTGGGCAGGGTACCACAGGAGAACTTGACCGTGCCCGTGTAGCCACCCACAGGGGTAACGGTGAGGGTGGTGGTGGCGGATTGTCCGGCCTTGATGGTTGCGGAGGACGGGGAGGCGGTGACGGTATAGTCCGGAGCGGGGATGGTGACGGTGACCGGTGCGGAGACGCTGCTCAGGTTGGCAATGTCGCCTGCGTAGCTTGCTGTGACGGTGTAAATGCCAGCGGCTGTGAAGGTGAAGGGCAGGACTGCTACTCCGTTGGTCACAGGAGCTGTGCCAAGGATCGCGGTTGCGGAGGCAAAGGTTACCGTTCCGGTCGGATTGAGTCCTGAGACGGATGCGGTGAGGGTGAGCTGTTGGTTCGTTCCGGCGCTCGCCGCAGAGACGGAGAGAGTGGTCGTCGAGCTTACCGGAGCGACGACGATCGAAACTGCGTTTGAGGAGCTTGATGTGTTGTTGGTGTCTCCGGCGTAGTTGGCGATGACGGGGTAAGTGCTTGCCGTCGCGAAGGACGTGGCGAGTGTGGCACTTCCGTTGATAATGGACGCTGTTCCGAGTGCTTTGCCATTGCTGGCGAAGGAGACTGTGCCAGTTGGTGTGGCTCCTGTGACCGTGGCGGTAAACGTGAGTTGCTGACCGGGTGCTGCGCTGTTAGCTGAGGCCGCGAGTGTGGTTTTGGAGGGAAGTAGTGCTGGAGGAGTCGACGCAGGGTTGAGTTGGTTCAGGAGCGAGTACACGGCTTGGCCAAGCGAGTATGCTTGGCCACTGAAACTGAGGTAATCCAATTTGTTGTCGCCTGGCAGGTTTGGCGCCTGATTATTCAACCGGGCGAGTTGACCGAGAGGACCGACATTGACAGGATAGGTGTTCGGGTCAGCAGTGAAGTTGCCTTTACCATCTCCGAAATAAATGGTGACAGATGAATTTAGGCCACCTGTCGCAGGGTTGAGCAGATCGAGGTGTCCGTCTCCGTTGAGGTCGCCGACCGCTGTGCCAAAGCCAGCTTTTGTAAAGAAGGGCGTCGTCTGAAAGGTTCCGTCACCGTTTCCGGCATAGATCCCGCCTCCGGCAAGCAGGTCGGGGATCCCATCCCCGTTCAGATCGCTTGTAACAACCCCTCCAGTGGGCCAGGGCTGTTCCTGGAAGGTGCCATCACCATTTCCCAAACTGAGGGTATTGCCGCCAATGATATCGAGCTTCCCGTCGTTATTCACGTCTACGACTTGTCCAAGAGTGGATTGATCGTACCCGACCGGGGGTGCCGAAACCGCTATGGGAGCGGCGAAGGTTCCGTCTCCCTTGCCTGCAAAAAAGAAAGTTCCTGTGGGAAAAGCGGGGTTCTCGTGGGCGTCGAGTCCGCCGTAAGGTACAAGAAGGTCGAGCTTGCCGTCGCCGTTGAAATCGCCGACTGCAGGTGTGCCTGCCCCATAGAAGCTCAGAGCTGCTGGGGCGGGACTCGCCTTGAAGGTGCCGTCGCCGTTACCGCTGTAAAAAAACATCTGTGCGTTTGCGGTAATGACTTCCCCATGGGAGTCAAGTGATCCGGGCAGGATGATGATCGCGTCCGGCTTGCCGTCGCCATCGAAATCTCCTGTGACGATGACTGGCGGGTTCTTTATATATTGCGGCGGTTGGGTGCTCCCGGTATTTTGCGTGGTGACCGCGAACCTCCCGTTTCCGCGCCCCAAGGCGGCTATCAAATTTCCGCCAAAGTCAACACCGAGCACATCGGTGAGGCCATCTCCGTTAAGATCCGCAGTGATAGGAGTTCCGATTTGTTGTGTCGATGTCGATGCGTACGGCAGAACGGTCGCTGGGGATGCTTGAAAGGTGCCGTTTCCGTTGCCGACAGCGGTTACCGATTCTACATTTGACTGAAAGTAGAGGTTGATATTGCCGTTGGCTCCCGACAAGGCTACGGCATAGGTGGACAAGCTATAGCTCTCTCCCATGGAGAGGCCACCATTCCCGTCATTGATAGCGATGGAGGTAACACCGCCGACCAGGGCGAAGTTCGTGACGCTGCTCGTAGTTGTGTTCTGGAAGGGAACGATCTGCGCATAATTCATGGACGGGTTGAGAGCAAGGGTCGCGCCAGTCGTAAAGTTTTTACTTGGATCCCCAAGTAAAATCTGAAGTGATATGGCAGGAGCTGACGGGTCCTGGCTCTGTGGGTCCGAGCTGAGATATGCAACATCTGCCAGTCCGTCTCGGTTGAAATCTCCAGTGACGAAACTCTGGCCTATTGAATTTGTAGCGACGCTCGCGGTTATAAGCTGTGGAGAGTTTAATGTCCCATCTCCCTTGCCGTAGTAGACCGCTAGTTGCGCATTGCCTGCGATGATGTCCTGTTTGCCGTCACCGTTGAAGTCACCGGCGCCGATGAACCTGAAGGTGACATTTGTTGGGGCGGAATATAAGACGGACGAAGAGAGCGATCCTGGTTTTCCGCTGCCTTGGTTCAGCAGTACACCAACTTCGTCGCTGTTCGCGATAACGGCAATATCAAGATAGCCGTCTCCATTCAGGTCGATGGCAATTACCTGGGTCAAGATGGGAGCAGCCGCGCCTGGAATTGTGACAGCGTAGTAGGACGCCGGTTGAAAGGTGCCGTCGCCGTTCCCGAGCAGCACGCCGATGTATCCACCTCCACACGAGAATGCGAGATCAAGCTTAGTGTCGTTGTTCAGATCTGACGCCAGAACATACTGCGGGGTGCATGACAGTGGGATGCTTGTAAGAGTTGGTGACGACGTCGGGCCGTTGTTCAGACTTATACCCATGGCGTTGATGCCGTTGGACGTAGCTTCGTCGATTCGACCATCGCCGTTGAAGTCGCCCAGGGCCATATTGGGCTGCGGGGAAAGGGCAAAGTTATACGGAAGAACTGGGAAGATGGGAGTTTGAGTCTGAGCGATGGCGGGGAGGGTGAGGAGAATGGCGATCAGAGAGACGAGGAGCGATCGGGCTCCGGAGGGGGTCTTGCACCAAGGGGTCGCAGTCATTGTGGCATGTCCTTCAAAAGATGCTCGGC
The DNA here is from genome assembly GCF_013410875.1 of Tunturiibacter empetritectus. Classification (GTDB taxonomy): domain Bacteria; phylum Acidobacteriota; class Terriglobia; order Terriglobales; family Acidobacteriaceae; genus Edaphobacter; species Edaphobacter empetritectus. Next base: position 1,199,657 of record NZ_JACCCU010000001.1, read on the forward strand.
GGGAACGGGTTTGTGAAGCTCGTACTGTGCGCTTTATGCGGCGTCATGCCGCCAAAAAGATTTATTTATGGCGACGAAATGTCACCCAGATAATACAGGAGCGGGGTTTGCGGTCGTTGAGAAATCTTATGACCTGTTTGGGGGATAGTAACGTGTGTCCTTCGGAGACGCGTTTTGGATGTGGGAACGTCTAAGATGGACGAAGTAGCTTTGAGCGGAGACGGGTGCCGTAGGTTCTATGACTGAGTTTGTGATCAAGCTGGCGGATGAGCGTGGACGGGTGATGGAGCAGAGCCATGCGGCGGCTACCGCGGAGGAGCTGAAGGCGCGGTTTACCCATGCAGGATACTTCGTGTATTCCGTCAAGGCGAAGAGTGCGCTCGGGGCTAGCAAGAAGAAGGTGAAGCTGGAGACGTTCCTGGTCTTCAATCAACAGTTTCTGACGTTGATTAAGGCTGGGTTGCCGATTTTGGGGTCGCTGGAGCTGCTGGGCAAGAGGCAGAAGATTCCGCACTTTCGCGCGCAGCTGGAGGACGTGGCGGCGCGGGTGAAGACGGGGGAGTCGATCTCGCAGGCGTTTGAGGCGCAGGGCGGATTTCCGATTGTGTATACGACGACGCTGCTGGCGGGGGAGCGGTCGGGAAATCTGGAAGAGGTGTTGCAGAGGTTTCTGGACTTTCAGCGTGTGTCGCTGACGTTCCGCAAGAAGCTGAAGGCGAGTTTGATCTATCCGGCGCTGCTGGTAGTGATGGTGATTGGGTTGTTTATCTTTCTGATCACGTTTGTGGTGCCGCGGTTTGCGCAGCTCTATGACCAGCTGGGGACGAAGCTGCCGGCGCTGACTACGTTTCTGCTGGACCTGGGGCGGGAGGCGCAGGCTTACGGGATTTATGTTGCGGTGGTGGTGGGGGCGGTTGGATTTTTGCTTTATCGGTGGTCGAAGACGGATGCTGGGGCGAGCCTGATCGATAAGATTCGGATCAAGCTGCCGGTGTTTGGCAGTGTATGGCTGAAGTATCAGGTGGGGTTGTTTTCGCGGACTCTGTCTACGCTGTTGACGGGTGGTTTGCCGTTGGTGCCTTCGCTTGAGACGGCGGCGAAGTCGATTGATTCGCGGCAGATTGCGAGTGCGGTTTACAAGTCGGTGGAGACGGTTCGCGAGGGCAAGGGCTTGTCGGTGAGCTTGCAGGCGACGAAGGTATTTCCGGAGCTGGCGATCGAGATGATCGAGGTGGGCGAGTCGACTGGTGCGCTGCCGCAGATGTTGAACTCGGTGGCGGAGTTCTTTGAGGAGGATGTGCAGACTAATCTGACGGCGGCGATGAGTCTGATTGAGCCGCTGATCTTGATCATGATGGGGCTGGTGGTGACGACGATTTTGATTGCGCTTTATCTGCCGATCTTCAGTTTGAGTGCGGGTGGTTCGGGCGGCCAGTAGATGATCTTGGCCTTCCGGCCGGGACCGCTACGCGCGGGGCGGTCACTTCGTGACGGGTATACCTCCTTTGGATCGCTGCTCCCGGTGGTCGCTTGAAATCTATGTGCCGACCATCGGGAGGTCTAGGGCGAAGCCGGTATACACGTCACGAAGTGACCGCTGCCCGCGCAGGGCGCACCTGAAGGTACTTCGCTGCGTATTCTGGTTGCCCTCGCAAGTCTGCGCGGGGGTTTGTAGCTCAAGGATAGGAGGGCATATGAGCGCTAATGCTCCGGTAGAAGGGGTGGCTCGTGGTGTCTATCCTGCGTGGCTGAAGGTGGGCTTCTGGATCTGCGTTGTGATTGCGGTTGCGGTGGTGCTGCGTCGAGTGGCGGTGCTTGCTCATCCTGGGCAGGGTGGGTCTGGTGGATTGTCGCCTACGGCAGCCCTTGATGCAGTGTTTGCGTCGCACGCTGCTTTGACGCTGGCGCATATTGTTCCAGCGATGGCGTTTGTTCTGCTGAGTCCGTTGGTGTTGTTGCAACGACCGACGACGATGTGGGCGGAGCGGTTGTTCTTTCCGCTGGGAGCCTGGGTGGGAGTTACCGCGTATGCCATGAGCGCTTATCCGGTAGGAGGGTGGGTGGAGCGGTCGGCGGTTCTGTTGTTCAATAGTCTCTTCCTGTTTTCGCTGCTGCGGGCCTTCGTGGCTGTGCGACGCGGCGATGCGGTTGAACGGATGCGCTGGATGTTGCGGGCGGTTGCGATTCTTCTTGGTATTGCAACCACGCGGCCGGGGATGGGTGTGTTTTTTGCGACGAGCCGGTTGACGCATCTCGAGCCGGCGCAGTTCTTCGGCATTGCATTCTGGATTGGATTTTCGATCAACACGATTGCTATCGAACTGTGGCTGCGCTCGAGGGGCAATCGGCTTCCTGTTGCAGGTTAGAGATTGATTCGGGCTGATCTTCCGTTGATTCAAGAGATTCGGGTGGATTCGGGGGAGAGGTTACAATTCGTCAAGCTTGGACGGGTGGAGGAGTTGACTGTGATCTCTCGGCGTTGGGTGTTGCGAGGCGTGGCGGCGGTGGCTCCGCTGATGTTGCTGAGTGGGTGTACGAGCTCGTACTACAAGGCGATGAAGACGTTTGGCAAAGAGAAGCGGGACATTTTGGTGTCGCGCGTGAAGGACTCGAAGAAGGATCAACAGCAGGCGAAGGAACAGATCAAGACGACGATGGAGTCGTTCCAGGCGTTGACCGGGTTTCAGGGTGGGTCGCTCGAGAAGAACTACAAGAAGTTGAATGGAGAGTATGAAAAGGCTGCGGATAGTGCGCAGAAGTTGCATAACCGCATCGACTCGATCGATCAGGTTTCGGGGGATCTCTTCAAGGAGTGGCAGAAGGAGATCGATGGGATGGAGAACAAGAAGCTGAAGGCGCAGTCGGCGGTGATGCTACGGCAGTCGCGGCTGAGTGAGGCGGGGTATATCAAGTCGATGCGGCAGACGGAGGCGCGGATGACGCCGGTGATTACGGCGTTTCGGGATCAGGTGACGTTTTTGAAGCACAATTTGAATGCGCGGGCGATTGGGTCGTTGAAGGGGACTTCGGCTCAGATGTCGACGGATGTAGATGTGCTGATGGTGAGTCTGGATGCGTCGATTGCGCAGGCGGATACGTTGATTAATTCTTTGAATGCGGATCAGCCTTAAAAGATGATGTCCTGCCGGACGGGCCCACTGCGCGTGGGGCGGTCACTTCGTGACTTGTATACCGGTCCTGGCAGGATCATCAGCATGGGGGCCTCGCGATGCTCGGCGTCATCTTCCTTCCGACCAACGGGAGGAGCAACCGAAGGGGTACACGCGTCATGAAGTGACCGCTCTCCGCGTAGGAGGCCCGTCCGGCAGGACGCTATCTTTTAGAGGCTTTGATTAAGCGCGCGTTTGGCAGCGAGCGAGAGCATGAGGCGCGAGAAGCCGCTAAAGATCATGCTGATGCCGACCAGCGTTCCAATGACCCAGACCGTGCTCGCAGGCCACGAGCGCCAGATCATGATGGCGAGGATCAGCGTGATGACGCCGTCGAACAACAGCCAGCTCGCTCCGTGGCGGGGGCGAAGCTGGAACGACTGGATGATCTCCACGATTCCTTCGAAGACCAGGTAGACGGCAAGGATCAGCGTGAGGACGATGAGCGCGTCGAGTGGGTGCAGCAGAAGATAGATTCCGGTGAAGAGGTAGATGGCGCCGACGAGCAGCTCCCAGAGCACGCCGCCGGTGGTATGGGTCTTGAAGGCGAAGACGAAGTGGGTGATTCCGCTGATGATCATGGCCCACGCGAAGATGAGGGTGACCGCGAGGCCGGAAAATGGCGGAACGAGGATCGCGAAGAGGCCGGCCAGGATCAGCAGAATACTGAGGGCGATGGACCAGTTGATGGCTTTTGGAGCGAGAGCGGAGAGGGTCGGCGGGTAGGTACTCATAGAGTAGTCCTCCAAAAGACGTAGGTTGCTGAGCCCAAACGTAGTTGGGCGGAGGATACCATAAGAGGTGATTCTGCTGAATAATAGAAGACTGGACGACAGTTTTCGTCTTCGACGAGTCCTGGATTTTGAGCAAAGTTTTCGTAGAAACGGTTCGCGTAGAAAAAGCCGTTTGAACACACTGTGAATGACGCGAAGGTGTGAGTGACGGTTAGTTACAAAGGGAGTCTTACGGATATGGCAATGGCACCGTTGGCAATACCGATCAATGAAGCGGGGATGGGCGAGGTGGAGCGGGCGCAGCTGCTGGCGCGGCGCTATCGTGCTGATTTTGTGGACCTGAAGAACTTCAAGATCTCGCATGAGCTGTTCAAGAGCGTGCCTGTGGACATGATGTTCCGGTACAACTTTGTGCCGCTGGAGCAGATGGAGGGCAAGCTCGCCATCGCGGTCTCCGATCCTTCGAAGCTGATGGTGCTGGACGAGATCTCCGGGCTGTTGGGGCAGCGGCTGGTGACACGGGTCGCAACCCTGAGCCAGATCACCGAACTGCTGAAGAAGACCGAGCAGAGCCAGCGGGTGCTCGACGAGGCCAGTGAGGGTCTTGCATTCGACGTGTTGTCGGGAGACGACAACCAGGACTCGAATATCTCGATTGAGCGGCTGACCAGCGAAGACGATATCTCGCCAATCATTCGTCTGGTGGATACGACGATCTTTACCGCGCTCGAGCGGCGCGCCTCGGATATTCACCTTGAGACTTTTGATGATTCGTTGCTGGTGAAGTACCGCATCGACGGCGTGTTGCAGCAGGCGATGGCTCCGATTGCGCGGGAGCATCACCAGACGATTCTTTCTCGTATCAAGGTTATGAGCGAGCTGGATATTGCAGAGCGGCGCGTGCCGCAGGACGGACGTTTCCGCGTTCGCTACAAGGGCAGGTTGATCGACTTTCGTGTGTCGATTATGCCGACGGTGCATGGCGAGAATGCTGTGCTGCGTGTGCTCGATAAAGAGTCGATGTCGGAGAAGTTTAAGTCGCTGTCGCTAGATGTGGTGGGGTTTGCGGCGAAGGATCTTGAACGGTTTCGGCGGTACATCAAAGAGCCGTATGGCATGGTGCTGGTGACTGGGCCGACGGGTTCGGGTAAGACGACGACTCTTTACGCGGCGTTGAACGAGATCAAATCGGAAGAAGATAAGATCATCACGATTGAAGATCCGGTCGAGTATCAGATCCGCGGGATTACGCAGATTCCGGTGAACGAGAAGAAGGGGCTGACGTTTGCGCGAGGGCTGCGGTCGATTCTGCGGCATGACCCGGACAAGATTCTGGTCGGAGAGATTCGCGATGCGGAGACGGCGCAGATTGCCATCAACTCCGCGCTGACGGGACACCTTGTGTTTACAACGGTGCACGCGAATAACGTGGTCGATGTGCTGGGTCGGTTTTTGAACATGGGTGTTGAGCCTTACAACTTTGTTTCGGCGTTGAACTGTATTCTGGCGCAGCGGCTGGTGCGGCAGGTTTGTGAATTTTGCGTGAGAGATGTGCACTATAGCGATGCCGAACTGTTGGCGAGCGGTCTGGATCTGCACGAGTGGCGCGGGTTCAACTTTCGCGAGGGACCGGGTTGCATTGAGTGCGGCGGGACGGGGTATCGTGGGCGGTCGGCGATCCACGAACTGCTGGAGCTGGATGACGAGATTCGCGAGATGCTGTTGGCGAAGAAGCCGGGAAGCGAGATTCGCAAGAAGGCCAAGCAGAAAGGGATGGCTTTTCTAAGGGATTCGGCGCTGGAGAGAGTAAGGGACGGGATTACGACGCTGAAGGAGATCAACAAGGTTACGTTTATCGAGGCAGGACGGTAGGGCGGGAAGATAAGGGCGGGACGGTACAGGCGGGCCGCGAAGTACGATTTGACACAGCGCACCATGTTGGTGACGTAGTGACAATCGATAGAGCAAGGTAGTCTAGGACGGAATGGAAATTTTACCGAAGACATTGGGCACGCGGCCGCGGCTGGCGGTTGAGGTTCGCGCAGAGGGCGTTGTGGCGGCGCGGGCCGAGGATGCGGCGGCTCTGCTGACCTCTGTGGCACGAGTGGATCTGGCGAATGGTGTGGTTGCGCCGGGGCTGAAGGCGGGCAATCTCGTCGATAAAAGTTCGGTGACTGCTGCGGTTAAGAAGGCGCTCGATACGGTCTCGGGGCGCGGAGTGGAACGGGCGGAGCGGGGTGCGGGCCGGTTGCGCGATGTGACCCTGATTGTGCCGGATTCGGCGGTGCGGGTGCTGTTTCTGGACTTCGAGCAACTACCTACCAAGGCGGCCGAGGCGCTGCCGCTGGTGCGGTTTCGTTTGAAGAAGCTGTTGCCCTTCGACGCGGATGACGCGATGGTGAGCTACCAGGTGATGTCGAGCGAGAAGGGAACGATCCGGCTGCTGGCGGTAGCGATGCCGAAGGCTGTGCTCGAGGAGTATGAGGCGATGGTGCTGGCTGCGGGGTATCTGCCGGGCGCGGTGCTGCCGAGTACGCTGGCCGCGCTGGCTGGCCTCGATGAGACGCCGTCGCCGGTGCTGGTGGTCAATGCTGGGTTGGGTTCGGTGACGACGGCGATCGTGCAGGCGGGAGTTCTGCTGCTGCATCGGTCGGTGGATCTGGGCGCGGGGGCTGGTGGTCCGGTGGAGCTTGTTGGGAGTGCGTTACCGCTGGTGGACCGGGAGAGTTCGGTGCAGGAGTGGGCGCGGCAGGAGCCGCTGGGGCCGGAGGGATGGGAGCAATTTGATGCGCCGTCTGCGATGCCACCTTCGGTGATGAACTCGGCTTTGGTGCGGGAGATTGAGGCCCAGGCGGCAGCGCGAGAGGTGGCGCAGGCGGTGAGTGTGGCGGCAGCTTACTTTGAGGATTCGTTGCAGTCGGCACCGGAGCAGCTGTTGATGGCGGGAACGCTGGATGCGGGGACGCTGACGACGGCGGCTGAAGAGAATGGGCTGGAGGGCCTTCGGGTGCGCGAGATGATGGACGCAGGAATGATGGAGGCGGGAGCGGTGACGGCGAGTGTGCCGCGAGGCTGGCTGGCCGGCGTCCGGGGAGCGCTGAAGAACTGATGCGGATCTCTGTCAATCTTGCGAACCGACCGTTTATTGAGCTGAGGCCGTTGTTTGCGAAGCTGCGGCTGGCGATGGTGGTGCTGGCTCTGCTGGCGGTGGGGCTGGGGTTTGCGCTGCACTCGTTGAATGCGAAGGCGAAGGTGGCGCAGGGGCAGATGGATGCGCTGAAGGCGAAGACGCAGAGGTTCCAGCAGGAACGTCAGGCGAACGAGGCCAGGATGCGGCAGCCGCAGAATATGGCGGTGCTGGAGCGATCGCGATATCTGAATGAGATATTTGCGGATAAGAGCTTCAGCTGGACGGCCGTGATGATGGATCTTGAACGTGTGCTTCCGGTTGGGGTGCAGGTGACGAGCATCGATCCTGTGATTACGAAGGAAGGCGATGTGAATATTCGGCTGCGGGTCAGTGGGGATCGCGACAAGGCAGTGCAGCTGGTGAGGAATCTGGAGACGTCGCAGCGGTTCCTGTCGCCGAGGCTGGCGTCGGAGCAGGCGCAGACGCAGGAGGGCAATCGGAGTGCGGCGCAGGTGACGGTTCCGGGCGCGGTGCAGTTCGATGTGTTGAGCGGATATAACCCGCTGCCGGAAAAATCAACGAAAGATGTTGCAGCTAAGGTCAAAGGCGGCACAGCGAAGAGTGATTCGCCTGCGGATGGCGTGAAGAAGAAGAGGGCTCTGAAGAGTGTTTCTCCTGCCGCATCTCCAAGGACCGGCGTGAAGGCTCCAACGCAGAAGGGAGCGCCACGATGACAACGGTAGCGGAGAAGAAACGGTCCGCAGTTGCGGCCAAGCAGTGGGCCGAAAAGGCAAGCCGTCTGGGCACGCTGAAGAACTTCCACATCGCTGGAGCGGTGGCGCTGGGGCTGGTGAATCTATACCTGCTGGCGCACATGGCGTTTGCGTGGCGAGCAGCGAACAGCGAAGATGCGGCTGCGCTTGCGGATCAGACAGTGCAGATGAAGACCGCCGAGATTGCAAAGCAGCCACTGGAAGGTTTGGACGAGAAGCTGGCGCAGGCTACCAAGGATGCGGACAAGTTCTACAAACAGCGTCTGCCGTTTGCGAACTCCGAGGTGGCCGGCGAGCTGGGTGCGTTGGCGAAGAAGCAAGGGGTGAAGCTCACGCGGGTGCAGTATGCCTACTCTCCGGTGATGGATGGGACCGCCGGCGCGCTGACCGAGGCGCGCATGGATGCAAGTTTGAGCGGAGATTATCGGCCGCTGGTGGTGTTTATCAACTCGCTGGAGCGGGACAAGATGTTCTTCCTGATCACCGGGCTGACGCTGACTGGACAGCAGAGTGGGACGGTCGGGCTGCGGCTGCGGCTGACGACGTATCTGCGGTCGCCGGTAGGGACCGAAGGCTCGGAGAAGATTTTGGCGGGTGCGGAGGAGAAGGCGGCTGACAGCGCCTCGGAAGGTACTGCTGCGGGAGGCCGGCGATGATGGGGCTGACTGCGGATCAACAGAAGAAGGGCGGTATCATCGGCGCGTTCGTGCTGGTAGCGGCAGGAATTTTGTACTACGAGCTGCGTGACGACAGCCCTGCACCGATCGCGCCTCCTGTTGTCGTGACGGCTCCTGCTAGATCTGCTCCTGCTGCTGGAGCGGCTGTCGCACTGCCGTCGGGAAACATCGCGGGCGCGGCGGCGAAGAAGCTGGGGACCACCTCGGCACAGCTTGATCCGACGCTGCGAATGGATGCGATGCTGGTGACTGAGTCGCTGGTGTACTCGGGCAGCGGACGAAATATCTTCTCGGCGAACTCGGCGCCGGTGGAGATTCCGAAGCCGATAGCGTCGGTGCGAGCGGTAAAGGCTCCGCCGCCGGGTCCACCGCCACCTCCTCCAGGGCCGCCACCGCCACCTCCAATCGACTTGAAGTTCTTCGGCACAGCGACTGCCGCGAATGGAACCCGCCGGGCGTTTCTTCTGCATGGAGAGGATGTGTTCCTGGCCTCCGATGGCGACATCGTGCAGCGGCGGTATAAGGTTGTGACGATCTCAGCCAACTCGGTAGTCGTTGAGGACATGGCGAATAACAACACGCAGACATTACCGCTGCTGGCGCGGTAAAGCAGCTGACGCCTGAGGTAGACGTGATGAAGAGACTTTGCTCCCGGTTTTTTCTCGAGGATCGTATCCCGCGCGATCTTGCGCAGGCTGCTGTGTGCGCCGACGAGTGGCAAGGGGAGCAAGGCTTCATGCTCGTGGGGCTGATCGTCGCGATCTTCATCATTCTGCTGGTGCTGAGTATTGCCGCCCCAAAGGCGGTGCAGGGGCTGCGCCGCGAGAAAGAAGTAGAGGCCGTGCATCGCGGAAACCAGTACGTGCGCGCGATCCAGCTCTACTACCGCAAGAACAACACGTATCCCGGCACCATGGATGCGTTGGCCAAAGGCACTCCCGTGAAGTATCTGCGGCAGGAGTATGTAGACCCCTTCACGGGCAAGGCGGACTGGCGATTGATTCACGTCGGCGAGGCGAAGACGACAGTGAAGGGATTCTTTGGCCAGCCGCTGACGGGCCTTGCGCCTGGGTTGGGTTCAGCCGCGGGACAGGCCTCGGCAGGAGGTATCGGCGCAGGGGCCGCTGGTTCGAACTCCGCGTTTGGCTCTGCGAGTGGGAGCGCGTTCGGTTCGTCGGGGTCGAGTGGGTCGAGCGCATTTGGTGGTTCTTCCGGAGCTACGTTAGGAGGCTCAAGCTCCGCCGGAGCGAGTTTGGGGAGTACGGCGGGAGCTGGAGCTTCTGGCTCAGGCGCGGGAGGGGGCACGGCGACGGGAGCGACCACCGGGTCAACGGATAACTCAGGAACGGCCTCGACTGGGACGGGTGCTCCCAGCACACTGGGGTCGGCAGCCGGGATTGCCAGCCAGTCGTCCGGTGGGTTTTCGGGAGGCGGCGCGCCGTTTGTCGGCGTGGGAATCCCGAAGGAGGGGACGTCGATCAAGGTGTTGAATGAGCAGACGTCGTACAACACGTGGGAGTTTATCTACGATCCTCGGATTGAGCAGATGAAGGCGGCTGCGGGGCTGCTGGGCGGAGGAACCCAGGGTCTGGGGTCTGCCGGTTCACTGAACTCCGGGGTTGGAGGCGCAGGGACGGGAACCTCAAGCTTCGGCTCATCTGGTTCCTCGAGTTTCGGATCTTCTTCAGGATCGTCGTTTGGGTCTTCTTCTGGCGGCTCTTCTTCAGGCTCAAGCTTTGGATCGTCGTCGGGTTCGAGCTTCGGATCGTCTCCGACTTCGGGTACGCAAGGGAGTGGAACAACGACGCCGACTACGCCACAACAGCCTCAGTAGTTCTTTGCGGCTCGATGGCGGGCCGGGAATCGTTGTCATCGGCGACTACGGTTTCTTTGTCACGATTGTCTTTTGATCGATAGCGCGCAGGCGGCCAATACGTCCATGCGGACCTACGACGAAGGGAAGCGAGAGCGCATTCCAGTTCTTGTCAGCATCCGCAGGATCAGTGGATGAGGGTGTAAGCGGACGCCAGTTCTTTCCGTCGTCGGTGGAGATATCAGTGCCGTTGGGGCCTACGGTGATCCATAGTTTTTGGGTGGCGTCGTAGGCTACGGCTGAACGGTAACCGTGGGGCAGAGTCTGGGCGGGATGCCAGTGTTGACCAAGGTCTGGAGAGAACGCGGCGGTTCCTACGGAGAGATCAGGTAGTTTGTAGTCACCACCAACAGCGATCTGTGTCCAGTTGAATGCTGCGAGAGAGAAGATACCTGCAGAGTCGCTGTCATGAGCGATGGGTAGGCGCGCTTTCTGAAAATCGAAGAGATCGATGCAGGACTGAGGATGATCTTGTACGAGGCCCATCGTGCAGGTAGAGCCGCCGCCATAGAGCCATCCACGGGCTGTACCAAATAGGAGAGGCAGCTGAGCGACGAGCAAGGAGTTGCTGGCAGCAAAGGCTCCGCCTCCGCCCTCCGGTTCGGCGAGCCCGGGCTGTTTCACGGACTGCCAGTGAAGACCGCCATCGAAGGTCGCGAGCAGGATGAACTGATGGTTCACTGGATCGCCGAGTATCCATCCCCAGGAATTTGTCTGGAACTTAATCGCGTCCCAGAAACCATCTTTGTCCGGATTAGTGAAGACCAGCTTCCACGTTTGGCAGCCGTCGGTGGTTTTGTAGAGGCGGGATTGGTCGCCGGGGCCGCTGGACATGACGATGGCGGTGTTTTCGTCGAAGGCCTGGACGCCGCGGAAGTCGAGCTTGTCTGCGCCGGGCGGGATCGTGCAGGTCTGCCAGAGATAGCCGCCGTCTTCGGTGCGGAGCACTGTGCCGTTGCTGCCGCTGGCCCATGCGACTCCTCCGCCGACGTTGTGAATGCCACGCAGGCTGGCCGTGGTGTGGGACTCTTCGATATCCCACTGTGCGTAGGCCAAGCTTGCAGCTTGTGTAGTCGTCAGAGTGAGGGCCAGAAAAAGGTGAGAGGATCGCATCTGCTGATTAGTGTATGACGGGTTCGTCTGCGGTTAGAAGGTGCCGAAGAGCTAACTCGGAGACGATCGACAGACGTGTGGCAACAACGTTCCAAGGTCCTGCCGGACGGGCGCCCTGCGCGGGCGGCGGTCACTTCGTGACTTGTGTACCTTTTCTTGGTTGGGGGGACGATGCTGGTCCTCCCGTTGGTCGGGGGAAATAGGCGCGGCATTACCTTGGCGTGAGGGTCAGGGTGTGGGTGGTGGCGGCATCGACTGCGGCGTGGCTGAAGGGCATGGAGAAGGTTGTGCCGTGGTACCAGGCAGGCCATTGATCCATGAACCAGGCACTCATTGGATTTGAGGACTCGCCGAGGACGAGGTTGAAGGTGCTGTGGTCGAGATCGGAGAGGTCGGCGGTGAAGCGCTCGGAGGGGCCGAAGCTGCGGCCTACCTGCTTGACGGTGACGTCGTCGCCGCTCTGGGGCTGGAGGCCGGGGCTGGTGGGCAGGCCAAGGACGCGCTGAAGGATCGGAGACTGGCTGTAGATGGGATGCTCGATGTCGATGGGACGGAACTGACCATAGCGCCACTTCGCGAGGTCGACGGGAGCGTGGTTGTCGGCGAGGGCCTTTGAGACGGCGGCAGTGAGCAGGTCATCCCAGGTGGAATACGCCGGGGGAAGCCAGCGGCCGGGCGTGTGCATGATGAGCCACTCTTCTGCGTAGGCCTTGTTGCCCCAGGTATAGAGAGCTGCTCCGGTGCGAGGGCCGTTAGGCTGAAGGTCCGATTTGGTTTGAGGCTGCGCGCTGAGTTGCGGGTCGAGCAGGAGCGACCACAGCGCGGCTCGAGTGGCGACCACGATGGCGGGGGCGGCAGCATCTGCGTCGACGTTGCCGTTCCAGTCGCGGAGGAGATCCGCCGCCTGATGAAGATGCTTCGAGGCAGTCTTTTCGGTCGTGAACTCGGACTTGGTGACGTGATCGATGGCGTAGGCAAGACGCTGCGCGATGACGTGATCGACGTCAGAGTACACGTCGGTCTGGAGCGCTAGCATGTCGGCCGCCGTGAGGTGGTCTTTCGTCTCGGCGGCGCGTGCCGTAAGAACCTTCCAGATGCGTTCGTTGCGATAAGGAGCGGTCCAGTTTAGGGTGATCGGATAGGGGTAGTCGTCGCCGGTGACACGTGCATTGGCGGTGGCGAGGATGCCGTTGGACGGGTCCACCGCACGGGGAAGCATCTCGTAGGGAATCGTGCCAGCCCACTCCTGCGTAGCGTCGAGTGCGTCGCTGGGAACCGGGCTGATGGGGCTTGGTGTCGCAATATTGCCGCGAATCGGAATCTTTCCGACGGCATGGTAGCCGATGTGACCCTGATCGTCCGCATAGACGAGATTCTGCGCAGGGCCGCCAAAGCTGGAGAAAGCAGCGACCAGGCCGACGCCGTCAGTCGCCGTATCGATGGCCAAAAACGATGGTGTGATGTTTGCAGGGTCGTAGATCGTCCAACGGAGGGAGAGGCTGCGCTTCTCGCTGGGAAAGATGCCCGAGATGATCGGCGTATTCACGCCGCCGTGTTGAGTCGCAGGCACATCAAGAACAACATCCTTCGCCCCTTTGACGTGGAGAACCTCCTGCTGATGAATCACCGCATGCCAGCTGTTGTCTGCCGCTTGATACTCCATCGCGTCGCCGCTGCCACGCGTGTGTTCGACATACACGTCCTGCACCTCGGCGCCGAGATTCGTGAACCCCCACGCAACATGGGCGTTGTGGCCGACGATGATAAACGGGACCCCCGGCAGCGAGACGCCGGAGACGTGAAGATCTCCATTCGGCACAGGCGCTTCGAGATCCGCCTGATACCAGATCCCCGGAATATTGTGCGTCAGATGCATGTCATTTGAGAGCAGTGGCTTGCCGGTAGCCGTATGCGCGCCCGCGACAACCCAGTCGTTCGACCCTGCAAAACAGCCCTCGCAGACTGGGTTCTTGAGCGTCTCCTGCAGCGCAAGCAGATCCTCCGCACTCACCGTAGAAAGCTCCGGCCTGCGAAGCTTCGTCTGCGATTCATCAAGCGGAATGTCCGGAATATCCTGCTGCGGCGCTGTGAGATCAACCATAGGCAGAGCCGGCGGGTGGTCGCGCCACGAGCCCACAGGATAGAGATCCCCAACCAGATGCGACGGAAGCCGCGCAGTCAGCGCCTCGCGATTCAGCTGCTGCGGAAAGCTGTTGGTCAGATCCTGAAACATCACCAGCCCAATCAGAAGGCTGTCCCGCGGTGTCCACGGTGCGGGCTCATAACGCAGCAGGCGAAACTCCAGCGGCAGATGTGCGCTCTGGTCGGCGATGGACGCATTCACGCCAGCGGAGTACCGCTCCAGCAGATGAAGCTGATCAGCTGGAAGAGTAGCAAGCGCACGGTCGGCGGAGGCGCGAATCCGCAGAGTACGCTGCGCCCGATCATGCGGAATCAGCGGCGCTCCAAGTATCTCCGCAAGACTGCCGGACGCATGCCGGCGCAGCGCATCCATCTGCCACAGCCGATCCTGCGCCGTCACGTACCCCTGCGCCATCACCAGATCGTCCAGCGAACTCGCCCGAAGGTGCGGAACTCCATGGTCATCGCGCTCGACCGAGACCGGCGCGGACAACCCCGCGACAGAGATCGCTCCATCCACCTGCGGCAGAGCATCCCGCATTGCCTTGCGCGTCCAGTGCCGCGCATAGAAGAAACCAACCAGGCCGAAGATCAATACAAGCAAAGTAAAAATGACCACAAGTCGATAAAAGATCCGTCTGCGTCGAACCTGCAGGGCGGTGCGGGCTTCTTCCGGGGAGGCTGCGGCGATCGATTCGTACGGATTCATAGCTTTGATCGAAGTGTAAATGGAGAGCGGGATCGACGCGCAAACTCGACAGATCACTGCACACATCATTTAATCTGATTTACTTAGCATCAACTACATCAGTACGAGATGTGATCTGGTTTGGAACGCGGTGCGGGCCTGGAACCGGGTGTCATGAACGGGGGTGTCATGGAAGCTGGATCGAGTCTTCATGCTGTCGAGACGGTCATTCTGCTGCTGCTGATGCTGGTCGCCTGCTTTGCGGCAATGGCGCGGCGGCTCAAGGTGCCTTATCCCATCGTGCTGGTGCTGGCGGGGCTCATCATCAGCTTCCTGCCACGCATGCCACGCGTACCGCTCGATCCCGACGTTGTCTTCGTCGTCTTTCTGCCGCCGCTGCTTTACTCCTCCGCCTGGTCGATGTCTTGGCGCGAGTTTCGCCGCAACGGAGTAGTAATCGGCCTGCTGGCGTTCGGCCTGGTCGGCTTCACCGTCTGGGGAGTCGCCTTCTTCTCTGACCACTTCATCACCGCGCTCGACTGGAAGGCAGGCTTTCTGCTCGGCGCCGTGGTCGCCACAACAGATGCGATCGCCGCGACCTCGATCGCAAAATCCATCGGCCTTCCCCGACGCATCGTCGACATCCTCGAAGGGGAGAGTCTGCTCAACGATGCTACCGGCCTGCTCGCCCTCGAGATAGGGATTGGCATCATCCAGGGGGGACAGACGCCAACTCTCGGCGGCGGTCTCTTCAGACTGCTGTATCTAGTCATCGGAGGGCTTCTAATCGGCCTGCTGATCGGCATTATCGTCGGCTGGCTGGAGAAGTTCATCGACGACGGCCCGGTCGAGCTGGTCGTCAGTCTCGTCGTTCCCTACGCAGCCTACCTCGCAGGAGAGCACGCGAAGGCATCGGGAGTTTTAGCAGTAGTCGCGTGCGGAATCTACATGAGCCGCAAGAGTACAGAGTTCTTCTCGCCGGCAGTGCGGTTACAGGTCGTTGGGGCGTGGGATGCGTTGACCTTCATGTTGAATGGGCTGGTCTTTGTGCTCATCGGCCTGCAGCTCCCCTATGTGCTGGCCGGAATCCACGGACGGTTCAGCAAGGGAACGCTGATCTTTTACGGAGCCGTCTTCAGCGTCGTGCTGATCGTGTTGCGAATGGTATGGGTCTTCCCGGTCTTCAAGATCGCAGCGTTTGTCGATCGACGCTGGATGAAACACAAGGAAGAGGAGTTGCAGCCGCGCGAGGTCTTCGTCGTGGGCTGGACAGGGATGCGCGGGGTACTTGCGCTGGCAGCTGCAATCTCAGTTCCCGAGATACTCGGAGACGGCAGGTCCGAGACGAGAAACCTGATCGTGTTCCTCGCCTTCTGCGTGATCCTCGTCACCCTGGTACTGCAGGGTCTCACGCTGCCCGCTTTGATTCGTGTGTTGGGCCTTGCAGGAAACGCGGGAATGGATCCTGAGGAGAAGGAGGCGCGGCGCATCGTTCTACGGGCGGCTGTTCACCATCTCGAAGAAGGGCGTAAGCGCGATGGCCATGATGCGGAGCATTTATACGACGACCTCATCCATCGCTACCGGCACAAACTCGCAGCCGTCGGCGGAGGCGCTGAGGGGGATCTGGAGGCTGTTGATAGGGAGACGATGACGCGACTGCGAAGCATTATGGAAGATGCCCTGCAGGCCGAGCGACGCACGCTCATCTCTCTGCGGGATAACGGACGCATTGGAGACGATGTGCTCCGAACGATGGAGCGCGAGCTCGACCTTGCAGAGACGCGATATCAGGGAACGCCGATCGCGTAAGACTGTCCTGCCGGGGCGTTCGCACGCCTTTTTACTGCTTTGCGTGGTCCTCCCGTTGGTCGGAATGATCATCTTCGCGACCAAAGGGAGGACCACGCGGAGCGGTATACATGTCACGAAGTGACCGCCCCACGCGAAGTGGGCCGGTCCGGCAAGGCAGTATCTTATGACTCGGCGGGACGCTCCGGCAGCCTGATATAGCCGGCATTAGTGCGAGGCAGCGTAAACACGATGACGGCAACGATGAGCACGATGATCGGCAGAATGAGGATGCTGCCTTCAGGACCCGTCGTGCCTCCACTCAGCAGAGGCTTGCCGACGGGATGGGTAGCGAGCAGATGATGCTTAATCATGATGCCGCTGTCGGCTACTCCGTAAAGAAACGATTGGCCCCAGTCCCAGGTGGTATGGAAGCCGATCGCCCACCAGAGAGAGCCCGTGCGCCACAACACAAGGCAGAACATCATCGCAGCGAGCCCGGCAGTCAGCAGTCCGACGGGCGACTCACCAGGGTTGCTGCCGTGGACCAGGCCAAAGAGAATCGAAAAGAAAAGTGCCGAAGCCCAGAAGGCGAGCACGTTGCTGTGCGCGGTCTTGAAGACCGATCGAAAGAGGCCGGCCAACCCTCGAGTAAGCGTGTACTGCAGATAGCCGCGAGTGACGTACTCCTCCAGCAGGCCGACAGCAAAGAACATGGCAAGCCACTGCGCACCGTAACGCAGTATGTCGCTGCCAAAAAGAAGGCGGCCATCGAAGACAAGAAAACCGGCCTTCCAGAGGATGAGGATGAACGGCGTAAGACAGATGATGCCCCAGGCGAGGCCCGCGACAAAGTGAGGAAGTTTCCTGGTGCCTCCAAGCCCGTAGACGCCAACCGGGCGGCGTTCTACCTTCGACATGATCCAGGTAACGATTCCAACTACCAACAGCGGAACGGCTTCGTTCAGAAACATGAAGTAGAAAGGGATGGTGTGGTCTGGTGAGTTCTGATGTGTCGGTGGATGAATCTTCACTGCAATAAGGTGCGCGACGAACATAAACGCCGCGAACATAGCAATGAAGAGCAGGATGCTCCAGCCAGCACGAAGCCCGTCGGTGCCGAAGAACACATGGCGCGCTGGCGAGGGGCGCTCGATCGTAGATTGCGGGCTGGGAGGCAGCGGATTGTCGGACGATGGAGACTGGGTATCGGTCTGCAAGGGAATCCTCGTGGAGATGGATTAAAGTACGAGAAGATCTCGCGAAAAGTTCCGCGAAGCGATAGGTATCAGCAGTCATTCAGGTGCGCTATGCTGGACTCTTCACACCTTCCGGAAAGGTGTTAAGCGCGGGAGAGAGCCGATTTTGGACTGCAAGATCTTTTATCACGATAAGTGCTTCGATGGAGCCTGTTCGGCTTCGCTGTTCACGCGGTTCCACCGGGAGTGCGTGAAGACGGCGACCACGTACTCCTATCACGGACTCGTGCACCGGACCGGCGCGCTGTTCGACGAAGGCGACTTCGGCAGCGGCGAAAATGCAATCGTGGACTTCAAATACTCGGCCTCACCCAAAGTGACGTGGTGGTTCGATCATCACCAGAGCGCGTTTTTGACGCCAGAAGACCAGAAGAACTTTGAAACAGGACAGGCCGATGGATCGCAGCGTATGCGAAAGTTCTTCAACGCGAACTACATCTCCTGCACCAGCCTGATCGCAGACATCGCGCAGCTAAACTTCGGCTTCAACACAGCCCCCGTGCTGGAGCTGATCCAGTGGGCCGACATCGTCGACGGTGCACGGTACGAGAGCGCCAAGGCTGCGGTAGAGATGGCCGCCCCGGCGATGAAGCTGACGATGGTGATCGAAAGTTCCTCGGACCCGACCTTGGTGCCGAAACTGATTCCTATCTTGACCGAGATGAGTCTGCAACAGGTACTGGACCAAGGGATCGTGCAGGCGCTGTTGGGTCCGTTAATGGACCGCCACTGGGCAGCGCTCGAGCTGATCAAACAGCGAGCCACCGTCGACCATGGTGTGATCACCTTCGACATCACCGACCAGCCGACCGAGGGTTATAACAAGTTCATACCGTACTATCTGCATCCCGACGCAACCTACAACGTGGGACTTAGCAAGTCGAGCTTTCGTACCAAGGTGTCGGTTGGCACTAACCCGTGGACCAAGCGGATGACCTCCGAACTGGTCAATCTCGCTGCCATCTGCGAGCGCTATGGCGGCGGCGGACACGCTCGTGTAGGCGCAATCAGCTTCCCCCCTGATCGGGAAGACGAAGCGCGAAAGGCCGTCGGCGAGATCGTGGCTGAGCTGCAAGCAGCTTCCACCGGGCATGAAAAAAATAGTTGAGAAAGTTGGCGTATTTTTCGGTCGCGAAAAAGTGACGGCTAACGCACCACGTTCACCACGCATTCCACCACGTTCTCACCAGCAAAATACCACGCCAAAACCGCTCTTTTTCTAAAACACCCCTCAAAAACATCAGCAAAACACACAAAACCCCGGAGCGAACCATGCTCGCTCCGGGGTTTATTTTTTCTAAATTCTTAAGGTTTAAGCTTCGTAAACAGGTTGAGTTTTGTCAGGTCGTTGAAGATGACAAACGCAAAGAACGCCAGCAGGCAAACAAACGCAACCTGATACACGCGCTCCTTGATCTGCTGATTCACATCCCGCCGCATGATCGTCTCGATCAACAAAAACAGGATCATTCCGCCATCGAGAATCGGAATCGGCAGCAGGTTGAAGATCCCAAGATTCAATGAGATATAGCTCATCAACCCAATCAGCGGCATCCATCCGGGCATCTGCGCCGCCTGATGAATCTGCTGTCCAATCCCAATCGGGCTCTGCAGACTCTTCACCGAAACTTGCCGCGTAAACAGCCGCTTGAGCACTTCAACAATCAGCAAGGAACCTTTTTTGTTGAACTCCCACGAAGCAACCATCGCCTTACCTAGCGGCAGCCGCTCCACCTTAACAGGTGGCTGCACTGCAACAAACCCTAGGCGATAGTCCTTTTGCTTAGGTCCTCCAGGCGTCTCCGCTAGCTCCGGAGTCACTTGAATCGGCAGCGTCTGCGTTGCGCCATCGGCGGCAGTGCGTTCAATCACAAGGTCTGCGGGTTTGCCAGCCTGATCCTGAAGGTAGGACAGTAGCGCAGGAACAGAGTGCATCTGGAGCCCGTCGATGCTGACGATCTTGTCGTGTGGCTTGAGGCCGGCGCGAACTGCAGGCATGTTGGGCTCAAGCGAGTCGACTTGAACCGGCGTCGTCTGCATCTTCGGAATGATGCCCAGATTGTCGAGGGAGAAGTCGTCTGGAGCGCCCTTGTTTTCGACAAAAAGTTTGGTGTCGACACGCTGACCGTCGTGGAGGAAGGAGAAGGGAACGGTCTGGTTGAGGTTTAGAAGAGAACGGGTGCCGACTTGGTCCCATGTTGGATTTTCGATGGTGTCGTAGTGGATGATGGTGTCGCCGCTATGGATACCGGTGCGGGCTGCGGGTGTGTTGGGGGTGATGTAATCGGTGTAGGCGGGGCCGTCGATGAACTCCTGCACCTCGTTGTGGAGCATCGAGACGCCGGTCATGAGGCCGAGGGCGAGCAGGAAGTTGGCGAACGGGCCTGCGAGTGCGACGAGGATACGCTGCCAACGGGGGTGCGCGTTGAAGTCACCAGGATCGGTGGGGGCGACACTGCCGGGGGTAAGTTCATTGCCGGCAAAACCCATCTCACCGGCCATCTTGACGTAGCCGCCGAGGGGGACTGCGGCGATCTGGTACTCGGTGTCGCCGCGGCGGAAGCCGAAGAGGCGCTTGCCGAAGCCGATGGAGAAGACCTCGACGCGGATGCCGCAGAGCTTGGCGACGGCGAAGTGGCCGAACTCGTGGACCAGAACCATGATGCCGAGGACGATGAGGAGCTGGACGATTGTTGCCATGAAGTTCGGAAGGACCTCGTTACCTGGTTAGCTGCAGACTTACCGTTGGGCGCCGGTGAGTTGGCGGGCAATCACTTCGCGGGCAGAGGCGCGCGCGGCAAGATCTGCATCAAGCACATCGAGGATAGACGCTGGAGATTGACCGGAAGTTAGCTGCAGCACAGCCTCTATTGTACGCGGGATGCCGAGGAAGGGGATACGTCCTTCGAGGAATGCGGCTACGGCAATTTCGTCGGCGGCGTTGAGGGCGATGCATGCTTTTCCGCCCGCTTCGGCTGCTTCGTAGGCAAGTCGAAGGCAGGGGAAGCGGGTGAGGTCGGGCTGAGAGAAGTCGAGTTGCGAGAGTGTGGTGAGGTCGAAGGTGAGGGACTCTTTTTCAGTCACGGCGACCCGCTCCGGGTAGGCGAGGGCGTAGAGGATGGGGAGGCGCATGTCGGTGACTGAGATCTGGGCGAGGATGCTGCCGTCGACGAACTCGACCAGGGAGTGAACCGTGGATTGAGGGTGGATGGTGGTGCGGACTTGGGCAGCCGGGAGGTTGAAGAGGCGGCAGGCTTCGATGACCTCGAAGCCTTTGTTCATCATGGTGGCTGAGTCGATGGTGATGCGCTGGCCCATGACCCAGGTGGGGTGTTTGAGAGCTTGTTGTGGGGTGATGTGCTCGAAGTCGGCCAGGGGCGTATTGCGAAAGGGGCCGCCGGATGCGGTGAGCCAGATCTGCTTTACTTCGGCTGCGGTGCCGCCGCGCAGACACTGATGTACGGCGTTGTGTTCAGAGTCGATGGGGAGGAGGGCTACGTTGTGCTGCCTGGCGGCGGCGAGGATGAGCTCGCCTGCGGCTACGAGGCACTCCTTGTTGGCCAGGCCGATGGTCTTGCCGGCGCAGACTGCGGCGTAGGTGGCTTCGAGGCCGGCTACGCCTACGATGGCTGAGACTACGAAGTCGACCTCGGGCAAGGTGGCAACGTGGATGGTGCCTGCGCTGCCGTGGACGACTTCGATGTTGGTGATGCCTGCGGCTTTCAGGCGCGTCAGCAGAGTGGCTGCGAGGGCTTCGGTGGCGAGGGAGATGACCCTGGGGCGCCATCGGAGGCACTGGGCGAAGGCGTCGTCGATGTTGGTGCCTGCGGCGAGGGAGACGACCTGGTAGCGGTCGGGGAAGGATTCACAGATGGATAGGGTGCTGTGGCCGATGGAGCCGGTCGAGCCGAGGATTGCGAGCTTTTTCACGAGGCGTGGGCCTCGGGGGCTATGGGGTACTTCGGGTACTCAAGGTGGCTGGCGGCGTGCAGCACGGCTGGCCGGAGGAGGGCGGCCCCCCCCCTCCTATTACCGGCGCGTAAGTCTTTTCTTTGCATGGAGATGGAGGTCGTGGCGTCTCGTAAAATATTCATATACAAAGGGTTACTTGCAGATTATTCCAAACAAAGGAGTTACGTCGCATCCCTGGTAAACGTCAATGTTTGCTTCGGAGCGACTTTCAAAACTACTTCAAGTATAGCTGGTTGAGGGAAACTAATACGCCACGCGAATTCTCCTGATTGGCGCGGGTTTTAGGGGCATTGGGGGTTGACAGGATTTGGCTTGAAGTACAGGTAGTGGTTCAGTTGGGAGTGTAATGACTGAGGTTGCCGAAAATGGCTTTCGGGGAGGCTCGGAATCAACTTCCGAAAAGCCGGTTCACCGGCCACTTGGCAAGAGGCAGATAGCTCTGATTAGGTCAATGAGTGCTATGGCCTGTTGTCGCCAGTTGACACTCCGAGGTCAGCTTCTCTTACTTCATATCCTGCTCGTCAATCCTCCATCTCTTACGTGCACCATTCAACAGATCGGTCTCGAATAGAAGTAGCCGCGAAGAGTCAATTTTTCGCGCCACACGCAGAGTTCGCGCATACGCCTCAATCAAGGGCAGTAATTCATTGACAACCATCTAGTCGTGCCATAGAAGCCGTGCGAGGTAAGGCCGTCAATCCATAGGTGCACAATCTTGCACGCGCCGGGATATTTTCTTTCCCGTTGACACGAACTCGGGACGGGGCCACCATAGGTTGCCGTCCAGCAAGTACAAGCACGTGGATCATTATCCTGGGAGGGGTTATGCGCTTGCGTCTTTTTCTTGTCGCTGTATGTTTGTTTGCGATAAACACTGTCGCTCAAGCAGACGTTCTTTATACCTTTACGATCTCAGGTGCCCCCGGAACTCTTCTATCTGAGTTTAACGGGACTGCGACATTTGTCGAACCATCCATCCTGACTACGACGACCGAGATTTCGGGGGCTTCTTTGACTACCACGGAGGTTTTCGCCGGCGCGCGAATTATTGATCTCATCCTCGATCCTGTAAGTGAAACTGGATGCGGGGCTCTTGGAACGTCAGATCCTTTCGGGTGCGTGCAAGTTGGCTTTGCCGATGGTCTCGGGATAGCAGAAGAGTATGGCACTCTTCTTACCTCTCTCGGCACATATAATGGCGAAGATGTCACCCCCAATGGCACAGTAGATGGCTCCACCACTCTTTCGATCACTCAAGTTACACCTGAGCCATCTTCTATAAGCCTGTTTGGAACGGGGTTGTTGGGGTTGGTTGGTGTTGCGCGACGCCGATCTTCTCAGAAAAAAACAGCCGGTTTGGGGCCTGATGACGAAGGTTGTTTATTACCCTCAGCAGAAAGCTCGCGTTATCGATATTGCATACGGCATCATCGAGCATAGCGGAGAACACTACGGCCAGCTCGTTGTGTACTACCGCCTCGCAGGGCTTGTGCCGCCGGAGTCGCGGCCCAAGAAGTAAAGCTCAAGTGCGATCCTTCGATCTTCCACAGGGTGTCAATGAGTGAATTATCGCCAAGTCACTCACCTACAAATACGCGGAATTTTACTTGTCTGAATAGTCGGCTTATCGGACAAGTGGCGTTCCGTAGTTCCTTGAAAAACGGGGTTGTAGGTAACTCTGGTTACCCCGGACTTTCAAACTGACCCACTACTGGAGGACAGAACCGTTTTGGGGGTTAGAAGCGGCCTAGGCCGAAGTAGTCCTTGAGGAGAAGGATGTACCAGAGGACCGGGGCGGCGAGTAGGAGGGCGTCGATGCGGTCTAGGATGCCGCCGTGGCCGGGGAGCATGGTGCCGGAGTCCTTGACGCCTGCTCCGCGCTTGATGGCGGACTCGAGGAGGTCGCCTAGCTGGGCGGCGATGTTGAGGATCGCGGCTAGCAGGAGCGATTGCCAGATCGGCTCGGTGACGTGGAGCAGGGTGTTGCCGTGGGCGGTGAGGGTGTCGGCGATGGCGATGACGATGCCTCCGGCGATCATGCTGCCGGCGATGGAGGCGATGGAGCCGGCCCAGGTCTTGCCAGGGCTGAGACGGGGGGCGAGCTTGCGTTTGCCGAAGGCTCGGCCGATGTAGAGGGCTGCGATGTCGCCGGCCCAGACGCAGACCATCAGAAAGAGCACGAGGGCGGGGCCGTCTTCCTGCTTCCAGAGCAGAGGCACGAGGGTGAGCGGGTAGGCGATGTAGATGAGGCCGAAGAGGCCCTGGGCGGTGTCTGGCAGGACTTGGATGAGGGGGGCGCGGAAGCCGTTCCAGGCGAAGAGAACCAGGGTGAGTGCGCTGAGTACGGGGAGCTGGGCTTCCACTGGAAAGTTAGGCAGGGTGACGACGAAGGCGAGGGCGGTTCCGAGGATCATCCACCAGGTGGGGATGCGGAGCTTGGCGCCGTGGGCTTCGGCCCCTACTGCGGCCAGCTTGAGGTACTCGTAGGCTGCGAGTTCTGCGACGATGGCGCTGAAGAGGGTGATCATCCACAGCTGTCCGAAGAAGATGAGGGCGAAGACAGCGAGGATGAGAACTAAGGCAGTGAGAATGCGTTTCATGAAGTCCTGAACAGGATATATCGGGCAATACGTTGAACTGGGAAAGATTATTTTATTTTATATCTTGACTTATAAAGATATATCTTAGTACTATTCACGCATGAGAAAACTACATGAACACTTACACGAACATTACAGAGGTTGCCACGGCGGAGAAGAAGGCCGTGGTGAGAGACACAGGGACGATCAACGAGGCGGTTTTGGTGACTTTGGCGGAGGCCGGCATGGTTTTCGCGGAGGACGCGGAGGCCCGATGCGATTCTTCGGGGCCGGCGACCTTCGCTACGTGATCCTGCAGCAGATTGCGGAGAAGCCGAGTCATGGCTACGAGATCATCAAGTCGATCCAGGAGAGGCTGGGAGGGATGTATGCGCCGAGTCCGGGCGTGGTGTATCCGATGCTGACGATGCTGGAGGAGATGGGACATGCGACCGTGGTCTCCGAGGGCGCGAGGAAGCTTTATACGATCACGGAGGAAGGGGCCAAGTCGCTGGCTGAAAACAAGGCGATGGTAGATGCGATCTTCGCGAGGATGGACCATGCACGCAGTGAGCAGGGGAGTGGTCGATCTCCTCAGATCGAACGCGCGGTGGAGAACTTCCGGATGGCGCTGCGGATGAAGAAGGGTCCGTTGACGACCGAACAGACTCACGCGATCACAGACATCATTGACGCTGCTGCCAAGCAGATTGAGAGGGCTTGAATGAACTCCTACCGTTACAAGATCACGGTTGAGGCGCTGACTGGAGCGAAGGGAGAGCCGGTGGAAGGACGGACTCTCTCGTTCGAGGCTGCGAATCATGACGATATTCTGGGGATTGTGGAGCGAATGCAGACGCGGTTGCCATTCGATAACGATACGGTCGCGTCGCTGGGAGTTGGGCTGAAGTTGTTCTCTGAGGTGGCATTGATGCAACGCAGCGACCCGATGTTTGCGGAGATTCGTCCGGCGCTGGGGGAGTTTGTGCGAGGGTTGAAGCAGCGGCCTGACGCCGTTTCTGATGGGCCCGGTCGGTTGCTTTAGGCTTAGGGGATGCGGAGCGTGTGTCCTGCCGGACGGGCCCGCTACGCGCGACGCGGGCGTTCACACGCCTTTTTACTGCTTCGCGTGGTCCTCCCGTTGGTCGGTGGAGATGCGCCAAGACTATTGTTAGCTTTTTAGCGGCGGGTGAGGACGGCGTCGGGCTTTGCTTCTGATTTGCTCTCGGCTTTGGCGTCCGATTTGGGGATGAGGTGGTCCTTGATCTCGGCGGCTACCTCTTCGGCGGGCTCGAGGTTGTTGAGGTCTTCATCGGTGAAGCTTTCGCCGAGGCCGCCGAAGCGGCGCTCGCGATGCTGGTAGGCGTTGATGGCCTCGAGCAGGTGGAGGCCGTTGAAGTCGGGCCAGAGGCGGTCGGTGACGAATATCTCGGAGTAAGCGATCTGCCAGAGGAGGAAGTTGGAGATGCGCTGCTCGCCGGAGGTGCGGATGACGAGGTCGGGGTCGGGCATGTGCGCGGTGTAGAGGGCGCGTGCGATGGTGGGCTCGTCGAGGGACTCGAGGGCGCCGGCGCCGAGGAGGTCATCTACGGAGCAGCCTCGGGTGTGGGCTTCGGTGGTGAGGTCGGTGAGGATGGTGCGGACGGCGTCGACGATCTCGGACCGGGCGCCGTAGTTGAGGGCCAGGGTGAGGGTGGTGCCGGTGTTCTTTGCGGTGGACTCGGAGGCCCACTGCATGGTGTCCTGAACCTCCTGCGGCAGGTCGTGCGTGCGACCGATGTAGGCCATACGGACGTTGTTATCGTTCATGCGCTTGACGTTGCCGACGAGGTAGCTTTTGAGCAGCTTCATGAGGAAGCTGACTTCGGATTTCGGACGGCGAAGATTGTTTTCGAGCGAGAAGGCGTAGAGGGTGAGCCAGGGCAGGTTGATGCGCGAGGCAGTCTCTACGACAAACTGAACGGACTCGGCGCCCTTCTGGTGGCCGAGGAAGCGCTTGAGGGCGCGTTTTCCGGCCCAACGGCCGTTGCCATCCATGATGATGGCGACGTGTTGCGGAATTTTGGCTGGATCCAGCTGCCGGTAGACGCTCTGCTCTTCGGCAGAGAGCTCATGGCTGCGATTGGGGACGCGGCTGGAGTTCGGTAGGGGTGTTGATGCGCGCAAAGCGACCTCGCAGATATTGACGCTAGCACACCGCTGGGGGGCGCGCAATGAACGCCCTATACATCTTTCGTGCGTGAGAGGCGAGGAGTTGAGGGGAGAAGGAGAGGAAGGCGTCACGGTGAGTGCTGACGCCTCCCTGGAGGTCGTGGGGCAGTGGTGCGGGCCGGTGTTGCAGGGACGCTATTTAGGCCGTACGACGGCGTCCTGCGGCCAGCTCACGAACATGATTCAGGAAGATGGACCGCTGTAGTTCGTCGAGCTGCGAGGTGTACATGGCGATCTCTGCGAGGAAGGGATCGGTCATGAGGACTGCGGTCTCGTCGCGATGGCGAGTGTTCGAGTCGCGCAGCAGGGCGGAGATGTCGACCTGGAGGGCGCGCGCGAGGCGATCGAGGGAGGACAGAGTCGGCATGGCCTTGCCATTCTCGATCTTAGAGATGTAGGTGCGAGGGACTCCCATGCGAGCTGCGAGCTGACGCTGCGAGAGATTGCGCACATGGCGCAGGTCTCGCACGGCGTGGGCAACTTGCAGGCCGCCTTCCTGGGTTGATGGTGGGGGAACCAGCACCAGTGGTGCGGGAGCTGGTTCGGGCTCTTCGACCTCGAGGCATTTGTGGCAGCGGCGGCACAGCGCATTGGCTGTCCGAAACTGCACCAAACTGCAGTGGTCGCAACGTAGTACCTCACGTTGTTCGACAGGTGCCATCATGGTTGCCATAAGTTGTGTGTTGCGAAGGGACCCAGAGCAAGGACCCAGCACATGTCCGATAACGGAACATATGATGTGCCTAGATTGACACCCGTATCGAGTGTGAGTCAAGAAGAAAGCCGCAGATTTACACAGAAAGACCTAAAAAAACCGAATAGGAACCAAGTTGGTAACTTGCTTACCATGCGGGAAGGCGATAGCTCGCGATCGCGTTAGATTGTTGAAGAGGAGTTTTGCATGAGCGATGGTTTTGGGCGAGAGCAGGCGCTGGTGTTGCTGGAGGAGTGGACCATGGGCGAGAGCCTGCGGAAGCATGGGCTGGCGGTATCGGTTTGCACGGAGGCCTATGGCGTGAGGGAGGCTTCGCGGTTGGAGCTTGTGGGTGAGGCGGCTGCGGAGTTTGTCGGACGATATGCGAGCGCGGGGCTGCTGCACGATATGGACTATGAGCGGCATCCAACGCTCGAGGAGCATCCGTTTTTTGGAGTGGCGCATTTGCGTGAGTTGGGATGGCCGGAGGAGGTGCTGCATGCGATTCTGGCGCACGCGGATTATTCGGGAACGCCGCGAGAGTCGCATCTCGATAAGGCGCTGTTTGCTTGTGATGAGCTGGCGGGATTTTTGACGGCGTGTGCGCTGGTGAAACCTTCGAAGTCGATTCACGAGGTAGAGGTGGCAGGGGTGAAGAAGAAGATGAAGGATAAAGCGTTCGCGCGGGCGGTGAAGCGGGAGGACATAACCGATGGCGCGGAACTGCTGGGGTTGAGCGTGGAGGAGCATGTGGGAAATTGTCTGCGAGCGATGCAGGCGCGGGCGGGGGAGTTGGGGCTGGAGGGCCATGCCAGCCAGGGTTAGCTTTGTGTCATGCCGTCTTCGACCTGCTTGTCTAGCGGCAGCTATGGAGGACGACGAGCCAAAGAAGCGATAGGAAGATAGAACCGATAATGCCGATGATGAGGATGGGCGGCCGGGTTGTTTGGAATGCGGTCCCGGAGCCTTGGCCGCGGCTGTTTTGCTCGGGGTGGAGCGGGTTGTAGGTGATAGGGATGTGCTCGTTCTGGGGGATGGCGGTAGGGGATTGGAACTCGTCGGAGTAGAGGCGGCCGTGTGCATAGTAGTCGAAGGCTATGCGGAACTTTTCGCCGGTCTGGAAGCCGAAGGCGAGAGTGCTTAGGCCGGGAGACTGGTAGCGGCAGGCAGTGACGGTGGCTTCGGTGGCGATCCAGGGTTGGTCGGTCACAGGTTGGTCAGTCACAGATTGTTAGATGTGATGCGTGGAATGCTCGCGACGGCGAAGGCTTTGTTGGTTTCATCTACGCTTCCGGGCAGGTTGACTGCGCGGGTGGCGTCTTCGAGGACTATGGTTTCGAAGCCGAGGGCGTGGCCGTCGAGGGCGGAGTAGCGGACGCAGAAGTCGTAGGCGAGGCCGCAGAGGAAGAGGCGGGTGAGGTTGCGTTCTCTTAAGTACCCTGCAAGACCCGTGGGAGTTTTGTGGTCGTTTTCGAGGAAGGCGGAGTAGCTGTCGATATGGCGGCGGAAGCCTTTGCGGAGGATGAGTTCGGCGTGGGGGATGTGGAGGCTGGGGTGGAAGGCTGCGCCTTCGGTGTGTTGGAGGACGTGTTCGGGCCAAAGGGCCTGCGGGCCGTAGGGGGCTTCGATCACTTCAAAGGGTTGTCTATTTGAATGGGTGGTGGCGAAGGATATGTGTTGTGGTGGGTGCCAGTCTTGGGTGAGGATCACGTGGTCGAAGTTTTTTGCGAGGGCGTTGATGATTGGGACTACGGCGTCGCCGTCTTTGATGGGCAATGCGCCGCCGGGCATGAAGTCGTTCTGAACGTCGATGACGAGAAGGGCGTCGGTGGGTTGGAGTTGCATCGTGACTTGATGGTAGTGCAACGAGGGATGAGTACGGCCGTCCTGCGGACGATGCCACATCTCAAAATCGAGATATGGGGCACCCGGGCGTCATCGAAGATGAAGATGAGTCTGACATTGCTGCCAGCGCTCATGCTTACGGTTTGAGGTTTGTGGTGTCCTGGATGGTGCCGATTTTTATGTCGGAGCTTCTGCAGTTTTTGTCGAGGCAGAAGCCGGTGATCCAGACTTCGCCGTCGCCTAGCATGACGCCCTGGGAGTTGACGAAGAGAGCATCGTATTTTTGCTTCAGGATGACCGAGGAGATATGGTGGGTGATGATGCGGTCGTAGTCCTTGACGAAGGCCTTGGGGGATTTGATGGTGATGGGACGCTTTCCGGGGTTGACCTTGATGGGATAGTGAACGAGTGCGGCGACGGCGGCTGGGTCGTGCTGGGCGACGGCTTGCTGGAGGTTGAAAAGAAGCTGCTGAACTTTGGCGTGGCTACCGACCGAGAGGTCGATGGATTTGTCGAGTTCCGTGGTGGGAGTTTGAGCGATGCCGCGGGCTGGCAGGAGAAGTGCGCCGGAGATCAGGATTAGTTGTACGAGTTTGGTTCGGAGGTTCATTCTGTGTCTCCGTGGTAGAGGTCTGAACTATCTCTGGATTCAGTTCGAAGATAGGGTACACGGGTTCGGAGGAGACGGTGAACGTATTGTGCGGCTAAGATGCTAGGCTGGCGCGCTTTTGTGAATGGCCGGTTATCGGAGGATGGAAGTTGGAGAGTTCGTTGGGTTCGAAGCTGGATGTGAAGGCGGCGCGGTTCGGTGCGAATTGTGCAGCGTTGCAGGTGTTGATGGCGGCTTTGCGGGTCTCGGAGGACGAGATTCGGCTGGGTGGTGGGGCGAAGGCAGCGGAGGCGCAGAAGGCCAAGGGGCGGCTGACGGTGCGGGAGCGGCTGGCGTTGCTGCTGGATGAGGGCAACGAGTTTCTGGAGCTTGGGCTGTGGGCGGCGCATGGGATGTATGGCGAGTATGGCGGTGCGCCGGCGGCTGGGGTGGTGACTGGGCTGGGACGGGTGAGTGGACGGCTGTGCATGATCGTGGCGAATGACGCGACGGTGAAGGCAGGGGCGTTTTTTCCGATGACAGCGAAGAAGGTGCTGCGGGCGCAGACGATTGCGCTGGAGAACCGGATTCCTACGCTGTATCTGGTGGATTCGGCGGGGGTGTTTCTCCCGCTGCAGGAGGATGTGTTTCCAGATACGGATGATTTTGGCAGGGTGTTTCGCAATAACGCGGTGATGAGTTCGCTGGGGGTGCCGCAGATTACGGCGATTATGGGGATGTGCGTGGCGGGTGGGGCTTATCTGCCGGTGATGACGGATACGGTGTTGATGACGGAGGGGTCGGGGTTGTTTCTGGCGGGGCCGTCGCTGGTGCAGGCGGCGATTGGGCAGAAGACGGACGCCGAGGAGCTGGGTGGGGCGGCGATGCATGCGGAGATCTCGGGCACCGTGGACTTCAAGGAGCCGAATGATCATCTGTGCCTGGCACGGTTACGTTCTCTGGTAGGGAAGATTGGTTCGCCGGCGAAGGCTCCGTTTAGTGTTGTGGGGTACGACGCAGCGAAGGATGCTCCAAAGTATGCGGCGGAGGATTTGTATGGGTTGATCGATCCCGATCCGGCGAAGGCTGCGAGCAATGTGTACGACATGCGCGAGGTGATTGCGCGGATTGTGGATCGCTCGGAGTTTGATGAGTATAAGGCGGATTTTGGGCGGACGGTGTTGTGTGGATATGCGCGGATTGGCGGGCGGGCCGTGGGGATTGTGGCGAATCAGAAGGTGCACCAGTCGCAGACGGTGGCTGTGGGACCGCAGGCTGGGGAGAAGAGGACGGAGTTTGGCGGGGTGATCTATACGGAGAGTGCGCAGAAGGCGGCGCGGTTCATTATGGATTGCAACCAGAGTCTGGTGCCGCTGATCTTTCTGCATGATGTGAATGGGTTCATGGTGGGGAAGGATGCGGAGTGGAGCGGGATTATTCGTGCTGGCGCGAAGATGGTTTCGGCAGTGAGTACTTCGGTTGTGCCCAAAATAACCGTGATTGTAGGCGGGAGCTTTGGGGCGGGGCACTATGCGATGTGCGGGAAGGCTTATGATCCGCGGTTTTTGTTTGCGTGGCCTACGGCTCGGTATGCGGTGATGAGCGGAGCTTCGGCGGCGAATACGTTGGCTGAGGTACGGGCGAAGCAGATGGAGCGTGGGGGAAAAGTGCTGTCGGATGCGGAGAAGAAGGCGCTGCATGACGAGATCAAGTCGTCGTATGATGCGCAGGCTGATCCGAGGTATGGGGCCGCGAGGCTTTGGATTGATTCGATTATTGACCCTGTGAAGACGCGGGAGGTGCTGATGACGGCGCTGGAAGCGGCTAGTTTGAATCCTGAGGTGGCGCGGTTTAATCCGGGGGTTTTGCAGACGTGATTTCGCGAGGTAAAGGATGACTCTCAAAGAACTAGAAGACACTTTGCCCAACGGCTTTCATGACGCACAAATAGGCAGTATCGCAGTAGATTTCCTCACTTCTAGCGCGACACTGAGGTTGAAGATACTAACGAGTCTTCCGGACACGGAAGAAGAAACAGGTGTTTTGTATAGAGAGATCGCTATACAGCTGGAAGGGCTTCGAGGAATCCATCTGACCAGTTTTGGAAGCATGAAAAATTACCCAAATCTAAATTGCTGGATGAAGGTTCAGGGATTCAAACCAACTGAAGATTCACTGAGCGTACCGAACATGAGAGGTTTAGACAGCGATACTTTCTATGGGTTCTTTGTTCATGATTGGAATGACTCCATCTATCTCTCAGCAGAGACTGCGACACTCATCGAATCGTGGTTGTTGCGGATGTAGGGGTGCTTATGGAAATCGTTCGAAAGAATGGAATCGACAGTAAAGTTTGTTCGCGCTGCCGAGTATGGAAGCAGCTTAACAATTTTTCAAGGGATCAAATCCATGGAATTGCTCAAGGTCATCGGCATTTTCGGTGTAAGTAGTGTCACAGTGATGTTCGAAAGTTGAGAGCTAATGGTAAAGATTATTGAGTGTCCGCGGGATGCCTGGCAGGGGCTGCCGAAGAATATGCCGGCGGAGGTGAAGGCGGACTACCTGCGGGTGTTGGTTGCGGCGGGGTTCAAGCACATCGATGCGGTGAGCTTTGTTTCTCGGTCGGCGGTGCCGCAGATGGCGGACTCTGAGCTGGTGCTGGAGTATCTGGACCCTCCGGATGATGTGGAGATTATTAGCATCGTGGTGAATGCGAAGGGTGCGGAGCGGGCGGTGAAGACGGGGAGCGTGCAGACGCTGGGGTTTCCTTATTCGGTGTCGCCGACGTTTTTGCAGAGGAATCAGGGGCAGACGCCGGAGGAGGCGCTGGAGGAGCTAGAGAAGATTGGCACGCTAGCGTACAAGGCGGGGATGGATGTGGTGGCGTATATCTCGATGGCGTTTGGGAATCCTTATGGCGAGGCGTGGGATATCGACGAGGTGGTGGCGGCTTGCGATCTGTTGGCGGATAACGGCGTGACGCAGATCTCGCTGGCGGATACGGTGGGGCTGGCGACACCGAAGCAGGTGAGCGATCTGGTGGCGGATGTGATGGCGGTGCATGAGGGGATTGAGATTGGGGTGCATCTGCATGCGAGGCCGGAGGAGGCTGCGGAGAAGATTCGGGCGGCGTATGAGGCTGGGTGCAGGCGGTTCGATGCGGCGATTGGCGGGCTGGGCGGGTGTCCGTTTGCCCAGGATGCGCTGGTGGGGAATGTCGCGACGGAGGTGTTGCTGGCGGAGTTGAAGGGGCTGGGTGCTGAGTTGGAGCCGCTGCGGCCGTTGGATGGGTTGCTGGCGGCGAGCGCGGAGATCTTGCGGAAGTATGGGGAGAGAGTGCAGTAGGGCAGCGAGTCAGCGAGTTAGCAAGTCAGCGTCAGCAGCCTGATCGAGTAGAGTTAGGAGGTTTTGTGAGTTATGTAACTATTTTGGTTGCTGATGTGGACGGGGTTCGGATGATTACTTTGAATCGTCCGGAGCGGCGCAATGCGATGACGCCCGAGATGCAGCAGGAGCTGATTCAGGCGATGGAAGAGGCTGCCTCTAGCGACTGCAGCGTGGTAGTCTTCGCTGGCGCAGGAGATGCGTTTTGTGCGGGATTAGATTTGAGCGCGCTGCAGGGGATGAATGATAAGTCCGCTGCGGAACATACCGCGGATGCGGAGCGGATTGCACGGCTGTTTCGGACTTTGTATGAGCTGCCGAAGCCTACGATTGCGGCGGTGAATGGAGCGGCGATTGCGGGTGGGACCGGCTTGGCCACGATGTGCGACTTCACGCTGGCGGTGCCGGGGGCGAAGTTCGGATATACGGAGGTGAAGATTGGATTTGTGCCGGCGGTGGTGTCGGCTTTTCTGGTGTTGCAGATTGGGGAGAAGCCGGCTCGGGACCTGCTGCTGACGGGGCGGATCTTTACCAGCGAAGAGGCGTCGCGGCTGGGGCTGGTGAATGAGGTTGTCGACGCGGAGAAGCTGACGGCGCGCACGCTGGAGCTGGTGGGGATGTTGCGGGCAAATAGTCCGGAGGCGATGGCGGCAACCAAGCGGCTGCTGAGGGCGCAGAATAAGCCGTGGCTCGATGCGGCGATTGCGGAGGCGTTGGCGGCGAATGCGGAGGCCAGAGGGACGCATGATTTTCGCGAGGGTGTGGCGGCGTTTCTGGAGAAGAGGAAGCCGGTTTGGGGCAGGGACTGATAGTGTGGGGATCCCAGCCGCTGCCCGCTGGAGGTTCGTCGATCTGAATTGTCGTTCAGATTAGGTAGACTGTCTGGATGACTGAAGTAGTTGCAGAGAAGCGTGTGGGGGAGGCCCGCATACGGGTTCGGTATGCCGAGACCGATCAGATGGGCGTGGTGTATCACTCGAACTACCTGATCTGGTTTGAGGTGGGGCGGGTGGAACTGATCCGCAGCATGGGGCTGGACTATAAGCGGATGGAAGTGGAAGAGGGCTGCGGGATTGCGGTGGTGGACGTGCATGTGCGATATCGCTCGCCGGCCCGGTATGACGATGAGTTGGTGGTGGAGACGAGGTTGGTGGCGGCTCGTGGAGCGGTGATCAAGTTCGGGTATAGGGTGCTGCGGATTGGAGATGGCACGCTGCTGTGCGAGGGCGAAACGGTGCATGTGGTGGTGGGCAAGGAGATGAAGAAGAGAGGTCTGCCGCCAAAGTATGCGGAACGTTTTGCGGCTTATCTTAAGGCTCATGCATCCGATGGAGTAGATGGTTTGCAGTCAGATCGGTGATGAGGTGAGGTTAGATGAGTACTGACAAGAAGGTTGCGCTGATTACGGGTGGGAATAAGGGAATTGGCCTCGAGACGGCTCGGCAGCTTGGCAAGCTTGGGATTACGGTGCTGATTGGCGTTCGCGATGAAGCTAAGGGTGAAGCTGCGGTTACAGAGCTGAAGAAGGATGGCGTCGAAGCGCGGGCGGTGAAGCTTGATATGGATAATTCGGCGGACTATGCGGCTGTGGCGAAGTTGATCGAGAAGGACTATGGACGGCTGGATATTCTGGTCAACAATGCCGGTATTTTTCTCGACGGTCGGAAGGGAAATGAGACCACCAAGACCTCGAAGGAGATTCTGCAGAAGACTTTTAATACAAACTTCTTTGCAGTGGTGGGGCTGACGCAGGCGTTGCTTCCTCTGTTGAAGAAGAGTCTGGGTGGGCGGATCGTAAATCTTTCGAGCATCCTGGGTTCAAATACGCTGCATGCAACGCCAGGATCGTTTATCTACGATGCGAAGACGTTTGCTTATGACGCTTCGAAGGCGGCGCTGAACTCGTTTACGATTCACCTTGCGCATGAGTTGAAAGATACGAAGATCAAGGTGAACTCGGCGCATCCGGGGTGGGTGAAGACGGAGATGGGCGGCGAGGGCGCACAGCTCGACATCGAGACCGGTGCCAAGACCTCGGTCGAGCTGGCGACGCTGCAGGACAGCGGGCCGAATGGTGAGTTCCTTCACCTTGGCAAGGCATTGCCCTGGTAGGTGCTTTGTCCTGCCGGACGGGCCCACTGCGCGTGGGGCGGCCACTTCGTGGCGTGTATACCTTGTTTGGGCAGGTTATCGGCGCGGAACCTCCCGTTGGTCGGCACTGACTCTAGTTTGCGACCAAGTTTTTCAGAGTGCAAAAGTTCGAGGTTTTACGTTTTCGCGGATGAAGGTGATGGTGGTTTCAAGCGGCGTTCCCGGTCCGAAGATGGCCGAGACGCCGTTTTCTTTTAATTTCGGCTGGTCCTCGTCGGGGATGGTGCCCCCCAGGACTAGGAGGATGTCTTCGGCCTTCTGCTCGCGGAGGAGAGCCGTGATGCGGGGCACGATGACGTTGTGGGCACCGGAGAGGATGGAGAGTCCGATGCAGTCGACGTCCTCCTGGATGGCGGCGGAGACGATCATCTCGGGGGTCTGGCGGAGGCCGGTGTAGATGACTTCCATGCCGGCGTCGCGGAGCGCGCGGGCGATGATTTTGGCGCCGCGGTCGTGGCCGTCGAGGCCGGGTTTTGCGACGAGAACGCGGATTGGAAGCTTGTTAGGCATTAAAGAGCGAGTATATCTGTGTGTTGCGAAGATTGGACAATGCGGCGCATGACTGAGATAAGTTGTCTGGTTGAACTAGAAGTTGTCTTCGTCGCCGATGGGCATGCCGGGTGGGGCTTCGATGGGTTTAGCGGGGATGAACTTGGCGGGGTCGCGGTTGAAGTCGTTGATGCGGTCGATGAGGGCGGCGCGGTGGATGGCTTCGGCGGTGTCGGGGAGCTGGGCCGCGGTGGTCCACTGCTTGAGAAGATCGTTGATGTGAGAGCGGGCTATGGCGCGAGCTTGCGTGGAGGCTTGCGGGTTGACGGCGAGAGAGAGCATGGCTTCGAGGGCGCGGAATTCTACGGCTCGTTCTACTTCCGAAGACATGGTGTGTCCGCCTTCTGGACGCTCGGCGGTGGTCTTGGAGATGGCTTCGAGGACGCCGCGGAGGGAGGGGGCGTCGGCGAGGCGCATGTGGTACTGGACGAGGCGCGAGGCGCGGGCTGGGTCGAGTAGGACGTTGAGGGTGAGGTCGGCGGCGGACTCGGCGGTGGCGATGGGGTCGAAGGTGAGGCCGGTCTCGGAGGGGAAGGATTCGCGTGTGCGGGGGAGGCCGGGTGGGCGTGGTGGGAGGATTTTTAGTAGGGTCTCGGGCAGGGTGAGGGTCTCGGGGGAGAGAGTTTTGAGGACGGCGGTGAGGGCTTTCTTCTGCTCGGCAGAGGAGACGATTCCGGGGTTGGGTTGGCCGTCGCCGCGGAGGTTGTAGCGGTAGTCGAGGCCGCCGATCTCTTTGATGGTCGCTTCGGTTTGGTAGCGGTGGAGAAGGTAGAGGGGGACGAGGGTGTCTTCGAGCTGCGCCATGGGGGTGCCTGTGGTGATGGCGTTCTCGTTGAAGCGGGCTAGGGCGGCGGTGCGGATGGTTAAGATGCGGTCGAGTTCGTCGGCGGGATCAATGCCGTTGTCCCAGAGGTGAGCATGGGGGTGCGCTCCGCCGAGGGGGCGCGCGTCTTCATCAGTGATGTAGAGGAGGCCGGTCTTTTCGCTGGCTTCGAGGATGTTGTTTAGAGCGGCGGGGTCTTCGGTCGGATGTTTATTGGTATCGAATTCGCGGTAGCCGTAGTCGATGGCGACCTTGTCCCAGATGCCGATGTTGACGCCGTAGCTTTCGGTGAGGCTGGGGATGCCTTCTTTGTTGAGGGTGATGTAGGGATGGGGGTAGTCCATGACGGAGACGGACTCTTCGGGGGTGTGAGGGAAGGAGCTTGCGGCGAAGTTGTGCGCGAGGCCGAGGGTGTGGCCGGTCTCGTGCGCGGCTAGCTGGCGGGTGCGGGCTAGTGCCATTGCCAGCATGGGATCGGTTGATGGTGGGAGTGGCTTGCCGTTGACGTAGGGGCTGAGGAGGGCTTCGGCGATGAGGTAGTCCTGACGGCTACGGAGGGAGCCGAGGGTGACATTGCCTTTGATGATTTCGCCCGTGCGTGGGTCGGCGACGGCGGAGCCGTAGCTCCAGCCACGGGTGTAGCGGTGGACCCACTGGATGATGTTGTAGCGGATGTCCATGGGGTCGGCGTCGGCGGGGAGGATGTCGACGCGGAAAGTGCCTTTAGCCCAGCCTGCGGATTGAAAGGCCTGATCCCACCAGCGCGCGCCTTCGAGGAGAGCGGTGCGGATGGGCTCAGGGGCGCCGCGGTCAACGTAGTACTGGAGGGGGGTGACGGCTTCGCAGCTTTGTTTGCAGGATGGATCTTTTTTGATGAGGCGGTGGCGGATGATGAACTGCTGGTCTAAATTCGCGCCTAACGGCGCCGCGTAATCTCTGTAGGTGGTGGGGAAGTAGCCGGCGCGGGGGTCGAAGCGGCGAGGGGTGAAGCCGGGGCCGGGGAGTTCGATGAAGGACTGGTGTTCGCGGAGGGTTATGGCGTGGGGGTCGGGCGTGACGTTGGTGACGAACTCTGCTTTGGTGGGGTCGTCGGTGGTGAAGGTGAGGATGGATTCTACTTCGGTGTTTTTGGGGAAGGCTTTGGTGGCGTCGAGGGCGATGGTAGAGCGGTCGGCGTCAAGTTTGTAGGTGCCTTGCTTGGTGGTGGTGAGGGTTTCGGCTACGCGGTGGGCGTCGCGGAGGTAGAAGTCTGTCGCGTCGATGAGGACGGCGCCGCTGGGGTCTTCGGCCTCGACTTTGAAGCCGTAGAGGATGGACTCGGGGAAGGATTGGCGGACGGCTAGTTGCTCGAGTGGGTCGGTGGAGCTGGAGCGGAAGGATTGGTTGGGTTCGACGAGGAGGACTTTGGGGCCAGTGCGCTCGAAGTGGAGGATCTCGCCGGAGGAGATCTGGCCGCGGTCGAGGCCGAGGTCGTTGGAGCCGGTGCCGTAGGGGAGGGAGTGGGTGTAGAGGAGGTCGGGGCTGCGGCCGGAGGGATCGAGGTGGGGAATCTCGAGGTAGAGCTTGCCGGCTTTGGCGTCCCAGTCGAGCGGGAGGTAGCCGTCGAGGTGCTTCATGCCGGAGGTCTTGGCGGCGATGGTCTGCGCGGAGATTGTAACCGGAATAGCTGCATAAAAAAATGCGGAGATGGCGAGGAGGGCCAGGGTCATGCGTTTGGGCATGGTTTTGTTTTACACCAGAGCGCGCGGGGCTAACGAGAGCGAGCGGTCTGCCAGGCCTTGGCGTACTGCCAGCTGGTGTAGGTGGAGTGGTAGAGGTGGAGCAGGAGACCTTCGCGGCCGTCGAGGAAGCCGAGGCGGAGGAGATAGTTTCGGAAGAAGGTTAGGGTGGGGAGGATGAGGACGTTGTGGAGGAGTGCGAGGCGTGAGTAGCTGGTGTGGCCCTTTTCGATGACGGTCTGCGCGCCGAGGGTGCTGTAGCGGTTGAGGCTTTCGATGTAGCTCTCGAGGGTGGGGTAGGCGTGGTGGACGATGTCGTGTTTGAGGGTCTCGGTGATGCCGTCGAGGGCGATGGTCTCGTGGACGGGGCGATCGGTAAAGCGGGCGGGGGGCGCGAAGTTGGCGGAGTGGCGGCGGAAGAGGCGGAGGTGGGGATCGGGATAGAAGCCGCCGTGACGGATCCAGCGGCCGAGGAAGAGATTGCGTCGGCGGAGGAGGTAGGCGTCGGCGGTGGGAGAGGCGGCGAGGAGAGCGCTGATCTCGGCTTGCAGCTCGGGGGTGAGGGCTTCGTCGGCGTCGAGGGAGAGGATCCAGGTGCCGGTGCAGCGCTCGATGGCGAAGTTCTTCTGTGCGGCGAAGCCCTGCCAGGGCTCGAGGAAGAGCTTGGCCTTGAATTCGGCGGCGATCTCGAGGGTGCGGTCGGTGGAGCCGGAGTCGACGACAATGATCTCGTCGGCGAATTGAACGCTGGCGAGGGTGCGGGCCAGATTGGCCTCTTCGTTGAGCGTGATGATCGCTACGGACAGCTTCGGCGTCATGATGGCTATCCCATCCTCCCAAGTACGGGAGCGAAGATCTCTGGTTGTGCTTTATGCTCAGTGGCCGGGATGGCCGCTTGAAGGGTTTAGTTTATTACGATTTTTGCGAGTTGGAGATTCATTTTTTCTACTTCTCAGGGGAGGGTGATGGTGGCGTCTTTGAGATGCTCGCGGAGGAGGCGCTGGGTGAGGGTCTTGAGGTTTTCTCCGGTTTTGGTGAGGGTGAAGGCGGCGGTGGCTTCGGCCCAGTCTAGTTTAAAGCTGGTGGATTGCGCGGAGATCCAGACCTGGCGGATGGGCGTGTTGGGCGTGATGACGAACTTGCTGGAGCCGTTTTCGAAGATGATGTTCATGACGCCGTTGTTGTCTTCGAACTCGAAGCCGGCGCCGTCGTCTTCTGCGGCGATGAGGGACTGCTTGAGGGACTCGAGGGCTTTGTCGGATTCGCGGCGGAAGGTGGCTTCGTCGATCATGAGGTTAGTTTACCCGGTGTACTTTTCTTTTAGCCGGTGTACTCTTCCCGGGCTGTTTCGGCGATGGCCTGGGCCGGGACGGTGCGGTGGGCGAGGAGATGGCCCGCGGCTACTGCGGCGACGCACAGGATAACGGAGAGAAAGATGTTGGCGAGGGCTCGGCCCCATGCACCGGATCGCATCAGGTCGAAGGTCTGCAGGCTGAAGGAGGAGAAGGTGGTGAAGCCTCCGCAGATGCCGACCATGACGAAGAGGCGGAGGTTTTCGGAGGCGGGATAGCGGCCGCTTTGCAAGGTGAGGGTACCGAAGTAGCCGATGACGAATGACCCGAGCACATTGATGAGAATGGTGCCGAAGGGAAATCCGATGCTGTAGGTGAGTGTGAGACGCGTGATGGCGTAACGCAACAGGCCACCCAGTGCACTGCCGATTGTGACCCAGAGATAGGACATCGTCTGCCTCGTTGTTCCTCAGATTGCGAAGATCGAATTGGCAGAGGTCATCAGCCGGGTGCTAACGGCGGTTTTGAGAGACCTCATTCCCATTGCTTCTATCGTAGCAGTGTTTATCAGTCTTATGATTTGCTTGCAGAGAGGCTTCTGAATTTAAGGGTCTTCCCGCAGTCTTTTTTTAGATACCTATTGCTATGCCATAGGGGAAGTGCGAATATGTATGGGTTGGCAATAGGAGCGGTCCATTGAGAGTCAGCGAGATCACGATGCTTGCGGGGCAGCGCACTTTGGTTCTGGTCTCAGTTCGGTTCTCTGCTGTGGAGGAGGGTTAATGCGAAGATTGCGCGCGTTCTGGATGCGGGTTCTTGGGGCTTTGCGGGGCAGAGGCACGGAACTGGCCGACGAGCTGGAGAGTCATCTTCAGATGCACATCGAGGATAATGTCCGGTCGGGCATGTCCGCAGATGAGGCTCGACGGCAGGCTTTGATTCGGCTTGGGGGATTGGAGCAGACGAGGCAGGCCTATCGTGAGAGGCAGGGGCTGCCTGGCGTCGAGACGCTGTGGCAGGATGTTTGGTTTGGCCTGCGTGTGCTGGGGAAGAGTCGTGGATTTACGGTCGTGGCGGTGCTGACGCTGGCGCTGGGAATTGGAGCGAACACAGCGCTGTTTTCAGTGATCAATGCCGTGCTGCTGAATCCGCTTCCTTATCCTCACTCCGAGGAGCTGCTTACGGTCCATGCGGCTAAGCAGAACTTTAACGAAGGCTCCATCTCCTACCTGAACTTTCGCGATTGGCAGCGCGATAACAAGACCTTAAATGCACTGGCTATCTCGCGGGGCACTGGATACATCCTGACGGGTACGGGCGCTTCGGAGGAGGTGCGGGGAGAGCTTGTCTCTTCGGACTTCTTTTCTCTCCTGGGAGTGAAGCCGGTGGCTGGGCGGCTGTTTGCTCCGCATGAAGACGAGATTGGCAAGAGTCCTGTAGCTATGATCAGCGCGGGGTTCTGGAAAAGGAAGCTTGGAGGGCGGCCTGATGCGATCGGGAAGGCGCTCACGCTGGATGGACGTGACTATATTGTTGTCGGGGTAATGCCTGCGAGCTTCAACCTTGCGATCAATAACTTTCGTGCCAGTGATATTTATGTGCCGATCGGTCAGTTTCAAAATCCTGCGTTGAGTGACCGGGCTGCGGGGCTTGGCATACACGGTATTGCGAGGCTGAAGCCGGGAGTGACGCTGGAGCAGGCACAGGCGGACATGGAGAGAGTTTCGCGAGGCGTTGAGGCGGCTTTCCCGGCAGAGGATCAGGGGATTCGTGCCAGGCTGGTGTCGTTCAAGGAGTCGCTGGTACGCGAAGTACGCCCGCTGCTGGTGGTCTTGATGGGGGCTGTCGTGTTTGTGCTGCTGATTGCCTGCGTCAACGTTGCGAACCTGCTGCTGGCGAGATCAAATGTCCGCGCGCAGGAGTTTGCGGTCCGGTCGGCTCTGGGAGCAAGCCGGGGGCGGTTGCTGCGGCAGTTGCTGACGGAGAGTCTAATTCTTTCCGCGCTGGGTGGAGGTTTGGGCCTTGTGCTGGCTGCTGTGGGAACACATGTACTGGTAAAGATGG
The DNA here is from genome assembly GCF_013410875.1 of Tunturiibacter empetritectus. Classification (GTDB taxonomy): domain Bacteria; phylum Acidobacteriota; class Terriglobia; order Terriglobales; family Acidobacteriaceae; genus Edaphobacter; species Edaphobacter empetritectus. Next base: position 1,240,878 of record NZ_JACCCU010000001.1, read on the forward strand.
TGCCGCAGGGACTGCCGCGTGCCGCGGAGATTCATCTGAACTGGCTGGTGCTGTGCTTTACGGCATTGATCTCGCTGGCTTCGGGGACGCTGTTTGGTTTTGCGCCTGCTATGAGGATGTTCAAACAGAATGTACAGGGCGCGCTGAAGTCCGGGGGACGCGGGACTGGCGTTGCAAGCCACCGCATGCAGGATTCGTTGGTCATCCTTCAGATGGCTTCGGCTTTGGTGTTGTTGATCGGTGCGGGGTTGATGATTCGCAGCATGATGAAGCTGTCGAACGTGGATCCGGGCTTCCGGTCGAAGGGCGTGATGACATTTGGTCTTGAGGCTGCGCCGGAGATGAAGGGCGCTAACCCCGATGCGGTGCGAGCCTATCTGCGCGAGGCGCGGCGGAGGATCGCTCCTACGCCTGATGTTGAAGCGGTATCGTTTTCGTGGGCCGCGCTGCCGATGATGTCGGACGATGAGCAGAACTTCTGGCTGGAAGGGGAGCCGAAGCCGGCCAGCCAAAATGCGATGCGAACGGCGATACGATACCTCGTGGGGGCCGACTATCTGCGGGTGATGAGGATTCCTTTGCTGCGGGGCCGATTTCTGATGGACACCGATGATGAGAAGTCGCAGCGGGTGATTGTGATTGATGACGTGTTTGCGCAGAAGTTTTTCGGGGATGCCGATCCGATCGGCAAGCGCATTGCTCTGGATCAATTTAATGATCCGGCGCTGGTGGTGGGAGTTGTGGGGCATGTGAATCAATGGGGGCTTGATAGCGACCTGGCAAGTTCGCTTCGTGCCGAGACGTATCAATCCATGCTGCAGTTGTCGGAGGTCCAGTTGAGTATGGTTGTCCACGGAATGGACACGGTGGTCCGTTCGAAGTCCGGTGGTACTCCGAGCTTCAAGAGCATCGAGAGATCGGTAACTCAGATGAATCAGGAGCAGGTGGTTTATAACCCGGAGACGATGGAAGACGTTATCTCCGACACGCTTGCTACGCGGCGGTTCGCGATGATTCTGCTGGCGGTGTTTGCAGGTACAGCGCTGGTGCTGGCGAGCATTGGGATGTACGGCGTGATCTCTTATCTTGTGGGACAACGTTCGCGCGAGATCGGAATACGCATGGCGCTGGGAGCGGATCGCAGGGATGTGCTTCGATGGGTGCTGGGGCGCGGCAGCAGGCTTGCGCTGATTGGCGCAGGGTGTGGATTGATCGTTGCGCTGGCGCTGACTCGGACGATCGCAGGTTCCTCATTGCTGTATGGGGTGCGGCCTTATGACCCGTGGACCTTCCTCGTCGTAGTTGTGGTGATGATGGGAGTGGCTCTGGCGGCCTGTTATATTCCGGCGCGCAGAGCGACACGCATTGACCCGATGACGGCGCTGCGTACCGATTAAGCCAAGGCAGCGTAAAAGGGAAGACAGTTTCAGAAAGAGCGGACAAAAAATTGGCCGCCCAATGTGCAGGCGGCCGTGAGGAAGGACCTCTGTTGACTACTGCACGGTGAGTGCAATGGTCGTGTTTTGTGTGAGGCTGCCGGAGGTGGCCGTAATGGTCACCATCTGCAAGCCAGACGGGGTGCCGGGCGTTGCCGGAGTTGTTGGAGCGGTGGGAGCCGGTGCGGAGGCGACCGGTGTCGTGGCGGCGTTTGAGGAGCCGGAGCAGCCGACGACGACGCCAGTGGAGAGGATAAGAAGCGCGAAGAGACTCAACAACTGCAAGGGATGAGAGTTGCCGAGGGCGCGTCTGCGGGTGAAGACAAGGAGAGAGCCAAAGGGCAGGAGGAATGCAATCGTGATGCCGGTTGTGTGTTTGGTCCAGGGGGTGTGCTTCTGGAGATGCGCCATGCTGGCTGCGGTCTGGATGGTGACAGTGCTGGTAGCTGCTGCCGTGGGCGTGACGGAGAGAGTGCTAGGGGAAAAGGTGCAGGTGACGCCGACCGGACCGCTGCAGGACAACGATACGTTGCCGCTGAAGCTGTTGGTTGGAGCGACACTGATGGTCGCCGTAGTCGATTTGCCCGCAGTGACAGTGGCGGCAGAGGTTGAAGCACTGAAGCCAAAGGCTGCGGGGGCGGTGGAGGCTGTGGTGTTGGCGATGCCGGCGAAGAGGCCGTGGATTTCGTTAGCGAGACCAGCGGCGATGTAGAGCGTGTTGGGATCGCCTGCGCCTGCAGGGGTTGCGTTGCTTTCTCCGAAGACGATCTCCCAGAGGGATGGGAAGGAGAGAGCCTTGCCGTTGGCGTCGGTGGGTTGGCCGAGGAAGGCGAAGGTGGTGGGGTTGTAGACGTTGATGAGGCCATCGCCGAAGTTGCCGATGAGGAGGTCGCCGCCGAAGACGCCGAAGCCTGTGGGAGCGATGGCGACGCCCCAGGGCGCGTTGAGGTTGCCGCCGGTGACGGCGCGGGATACAAAGTTGCCGTTAAGATCGAATACGTCGACGATGCCGTTACCCGCGCCTACGGTCTGGACGTAGCTGGTAGCCGCGGCGCGTGGTCCGGAGGCGGAGACGGCATAGGGTCCGACGATTGGCGAAGGGGCAGGAGCGGGAGTTGGGGTTGGTGTGGGGGCGGGTGCTGGAGTGGGTGAAGCAGGGGAAGAGGTGTTGGTGCTGCGAAGGGCGTAGGTGACGAAGACCTGGTTGCCGATGACGTGCACGGCAAAGGGCGCGTAGTTGGCGGGGAGGTTGGTGTCGGTGAAGGCGCCGGCGAGTTTGGCGGCGTGGAAGCTGGTGTCGTAGATCTCGATGTCAGAGCCTGCTCCGAAGTTTGCAGCAAGGAGGAAGGTTCCTGTGGTGTTTGTGAGGAGGGCGATGTCCGTGTAGTCGGCGCCCGCTGCGTTGTTATTGACAGCGATCTGGGCAACGCTGTTGGTGGTGCCGAGAGCGGAGTTCCAGCCGCTGATGGTTCCGTCGATAGTGGAGAAGAGGAAGGCGGCAGCGGGCCCGTTGGGCAGCTTGAAGTTGGTCTTAGAGGTGCTGAAAATAGTACCGGTGGGAGAGCCTGTGCCGGTGCCAGCGGCGGTGGGGATGGTTACTTTGAAGGGAATGGTTCCGGTCGTTGTGGCAAGGTAGTCGAGCCCGGTTGCCTGGGTGTTGATCCAGAAGGCGGGCCCGATGGAGACGCCCCAGGGATTGATGAACTGTGGATCTGTAACGGTGGCGGTTACCGATCCGTCGGACAGGATGTTGGTGGTTTGATAGGAGCCTGCGGTTTGTGCTGAGGCCGCAACGGTAAGAGACGAGGTTGCGAGGAGAAGAGCAAGAAGATTTTTTACGTTCGATCGGATTTGAGTGCGAAGACCGCGACGCGAGGTGAGTTTGTTTGTGGCAGGGACCGTTGAACAAGATTTGCTGGGCATGATCTCTCTCTTTTCTCTGCGTGAGGCAGAATTGCTTGCCGGTGAAGACGGGTCCGGTCAAGTTGAAGAGTAGAGAGAGCGGGGAGGGGAGTTGTCAGCAGGAGGTCAGATGCGAGTCTTTTAATTGCATCATGTGAAGTCGTATGGAGAAGGACGAACCGGCCTGCACCGCTCCTCTTTGGGAGGAGCGGTGCAGCGAAGAAGCGATTTTAGAACGGAATGTCGTCGTCGGTGATGCCTACGTCGGCGTAGTCGGGCTGGCTGGACGGGGTGCGCTGGTCGTAGCTGGCTGTGTTGGACTTGGAGTAGCCGCCGGCGGAGGCACCTTCGCCAGCGGGTTTGCCGCCGAGCAGGGTGAGTTCGTTGCAGAGGATCTCGGTCTTATACTTCTTCTCGCCGCTGGTCTTATCGTCCCAGGAGCGGGTCTGGATCTTGCCTTCGATGAGGATCTGCGAGCCTTTTTTAACGTAGTCGCGGACGACCTCTGCGGTGCGCTGGAAACAGACGATATTGTGCCACTCGGTCTTGTCGGCCCAGTTGCCTTGGGCGTCTTTTTGCCGGTCGGCGGTGGCGAGCGAGAAGCTTGCGACGGTCATGCCGCCGGCTGTGGCGCGGATCTCGGGGTCTTTGCCGACGTTGCCGAGGAGGAAGACTTTGTTGACGCCTTTTGCCATGTGAAGAACTCCGGTTTTGTTTACGAAAGTGAGGTGGCTGCCCTGGGTGGTGTTTCAGGTGCGTGCCGTGGAACGCTGCCCGAAGGCACTTTGGTGCATAAACTGTATCCGCTTCGTGTCGAAGCTGCGGATCTTCTACAACGATCCAACCGCATCTACGTGGGCGGAAGACCATATCTTACACCATGCGAGGGTGGGCTTTCGCTGGTCCGAAATCCTCACTTGCCGAGGCTGTTTGCGCCCTGAGAGGCCATGAAATTGTGGTGTTTTTTGTGTTGGGGTGCGTGCAAGGAAGATCGCACCGGCTGTGTGGGAGGGGAGAGGGGGATGGACTATCATTGCTATCTCAACGAAGAATAATCCCCGGGGGTTCCAGTGGGCCAGTCTTATGCGATCGCTTTCAGAGATGGCTTTTTCTTCCGGTGTCTTCCGGGATATCGCTCTGGCGCGGTGTTGTCCGTTGTGATGGGCTATGCGATTTGCCTTACGGTGTCTCTGCTTTTGCTGACCGGGTGCCGCTCCGGGCAGGGCGTTGCGGGTCCGACGGTGGAGTTTACGAAGATTCCTCCCGCCGCGCAGGGCGGCCGAGAACGGGTCGATACAGTCTCGGGACGTGTCCATGGCGCGCGGCCTGGCCAGCGGATCGTCATCTACGCGATGAGCGGACCGTGGTGGGTTCAGCCGTGGCCGGATCAGCCGTTTATTCCTATCCAGGCCGACTCAACGTGGAGTGCGACGAGTCATCTTGGGTTCAAGTATGCCGCGATGCTGGTGGACCCGGGATATCAGCCAGCGCCTACGATGGATGTAGCTCCGGCGGCCGGCGGTTCAGTGGTGGCGCTGGCAATTGTCGATGGTGTAGGCAAAGCTCAGATTGCGCCGACGGTGCCGATTAAATTCAGCGGCTATGACTGGGGAGTTCGAACGATTGCATCGGATCGCGGAGGACTGAATCTTCCGTATGAGGGCGATAACGCATGGGTCGATCCGGAGGGAGCGCTGCATCTTCGCATCAGAAAGAAGGGGAACAAGTGGTCTTGCGCGGAGGTGGAGATGGCGCGAAGCCTGGGATATGGAACGTATATCTTTACGGTGCGAGACACGGCTCACCTGGAGCCGGCTGCGGTTCTGAGTTTGAACACCTTCGACGATTTTGGAGGAGAGCAGAACTACCGTGAGGTGGATGTTGAGATGAGTCAGTGGGGCGATGGGACGAGCAAGGAAAATGCGCAGTTCGGCATTCAGCCTTTCTATGTTCCGGGCAATGTGGCGCCGTTCACGGAGCCTGCGGGGAAGTTGACTCACTCGTTTCACTGGGAGCCTGGGCGCGTGAAGTTTGTGACGGTGCGCGGAGACTCAGCTGACAAAGGCGCTCCGGTGGCGGAGCATGTCTTTACCTCGGGCGTGCCGTCGCCTGGCCACGAGAAGATGCAGTTGTTGTTCTACGTGGTTGCGAGCGATAAGTATCCGATGCAGAAGGACAGCGAAGTTGTTCTGGAGAAGTTCGAGTATCTTCCGTGATGGGGCTATGAAAGTTTATCGGCTGGTCGGAAAATTGGTGGCCGTGCTGGTTGCGATGTGTTTTGCCCGGACGGTTTATGCGGTCGATCCGAATCGGGCTATCTCGCAGTACATGCGGGAGAACTGGGGGCTTGAGAGAGGTTTTATCGGGGGGGCGGTAAGCTCGATCGCCCAGGGGCCTGATGGGTATCTGTGGGTCGGGACGGAGAAGGGTCTGTTTCGCTTCGACGGGATGAGCTTTCAGGAGTTTCAGCAACAGGCTCCGACGGCGCTTCCGATAGGACCTGTTCAAGAGCTGATTACCGACTCTCAATCGAATCTGTGGATACTGCTGACGAATACTACGATCCTGCGATATCACGCCGGGATGTTCGACCCTGGGCACAGCCAAGCAGAGGTTGGAATTACATCGATTGGGCGGCGCAGGGATGGCTCGGCGCTTCTCTCGTCGTTGGCCCTGGGGCCGCTTGGATATCACGCAGGTAAGTTCGATGTGCTGACTGCAGCGCAGGCGCCGGGGAGGACCGATCCTGCTCAGGCGGCGGTGATGAACGATGAACTTTCGAGCCGGTTAAGCTGGGCAACGGGCGTGGCGACTCATCGATTCGCCAAGCCGAATACTTCGGTGACGGCGATTGCTGAGACGAGCGATGGCGTTGTGTGGCTGGGGACGCCCGATAAAGGTCTCTTCTACCTGGGAGGCGGGCAGATTCACGACATAGCACCTCGGGTAGAGGGAAGGATCAACTGCCTGCTTCCGATGCAGAACGGAGAGCTGTGGATTGGAACCGACAGAGGCGTTCTGCGCTGGACGGGGTCGAAAGTTACTCGCGAAGGCGTGCCCTCGGAGCTTGGGAAGGTGTCGGCTCTGTCGGCGATTCGCGACAGGGATGGAAACATCTGGATCGGCACGTCTCATGGACTGCTTCGATTCAACGCGCGCGGTGTCTCCTCCGATGAGGACGATACGGTGGCCTCCAATCTGGCGGTGAACTCTCTTTTTGAGGATAGAGAGGGGGATCTGTGGATTGGGACGCCACGAGGTTTGGAGAGGCTTCGCGACAGCACTTTTGTGAGCTTTGCGGTTGACGAAGATTTGCGATCGACCAGCGGTGGTCCGGTCTACATCGATTCGGGGGAACGCACTTGGTTCGCTCCTCTCGACGGCGGATTGCGTTGGCTGAAAGATGGAGTGGCCGAGAAGGTTACGGCAGGGGGTCTGGACAGAGATGTGGTCTACTCCATCACGGGAAGCCAGGATGAGTTGTGGGTGGGCAGACAACGGGGCGGACTTACGCGGCTGCGTGTTGCCAAGGGCGGCTTCGAGACAAAGACCTACACGCATGCGGACGGACTGCTTCAGGACAGCGTGTACGCGGTTCATCAGAACCGCGACGGATCGGTGTGGGCTGGAACACTCAGCGGCGGGGTCAGTGAGCTGAGGGACGGCAAGTTTACCTCGTACACGACGGCGAATGGAATGCCCTCGAATACGGTGACAGCGATGGCGGAGGGGGCGGACGGAAGCATGTGGGTCGCAACGCCGGTTGGCCTGACTCAGCTCTTGCATGGCCAGCTGCGAACCTACACAGAGACGGAGGGATTGCCCTCACCGGATATCAATTGTCTGCTCGAGGATTCGAATCACGTGTTGTGGGTTGGGACGACATCGGGCCTCGCGTATTTTAGTGGCGGTGCGGGCCATATTCCACGCAATGTGCCGGTGGCGTTGCAGGAGCAGATCTTCGGAGTGGCGGAGGATACCAACGGATGGTTGTGGGTTGCGACCTCAAATCGCGTTCTGAGAGTGAGGCGGGATAAGCTGCTGAACGGTTCGATCGCGGAGGGCGACGAACGGGAGTACGGGACGACCGATGGCCTGAATGGAGTCGAGGGGGTGAAGAGGCAGCGGTCCGTTGTCGAGGATTCGCTGGGACGGATCTGGTTTTCGATGAACCACGGGCTCTCGGTCGTCGATCCGATTCGAGCTGCGCGGGGCGCCGCGCTGGTTCTGGCGAAGATCGATGCCGTTGCTGTCGATGGAGATCTGGTTGATATCAAGACAGCGGTTCGTATCCCCTCGGCTCGCCAGCGGGTTACGTTCGGTTTTTCCGGTGTAAATCTTGCACTGCCGGAGCGGGTTCGATACAGGTATCGTCTGGATGGATTCGATCGAGGCTGGAGTGAGCCGGTCGAAGTGCGGGATGCCTTCTACACCAACCTCGGTCCGGGGTCTTACAAGTTTCGCGTAATCGCCGCGAACAGCGATGGGGTCTGGAATCTGGATGGGCCATCGCTGGATCTTACGGTTGTTCCGGCGTTCTACCAGACGAGTTGGTTTCTGCTGTTGTGCGCGGCAGCGGTGGCAGCCGTGGCTTGGGCTGTTTATCAGTGGCATGTCGGACAGGTGACTTCGCGGATGGACCTGCAGTTTATCGAGCGGCTGTCGGAGCGAACGCGAATTGCTCGCGAGCTGCACGATACTCTGCTGCAGAGTTTTCAGGGGTTGATTCTTCACTTCCAGACCGCCCGGGATCTGATTCCGAGAGATCCGTCGGAGGCGGAGAAGAATCTTGACTCGGCTCTGCAGAGCGCGGACCAGGCGATGGTGGAGGGGCGAAACGCAATCTATGACATACGATCCTCTACGTTGGTCGACCACGATCTCGCGCACATGATCACGGCGCTGGGAGAAGAGTTAGGCGGCAGTCTCAGAGAGGGAATGAGGCCTGGGTTCTCTGTCGTCGAGGAGGGTACTGCAAAGCCACTGGATTCGATCTTCCGGGACGATATTTACCACATCGTTCGAGAGGCGCTGCGGAACTCCTTCAAGCATAGTGAGGCGCAGAAGATCGAAGCGGAGATTACGTATGGGAAGAGGCTGCTGCGCGTGCGGATTCGCGACGATGGGAAGGGAATCGACCGGAAGGTTCTGGAGCAGGGAGAGCGCGCGGGCCACTGGGGACTGCCTGGAATGCGAGAGCGTGCAAAGCGGATTGGCGCGCGGCTGGCGGTTTGGAGTGAGGCTGGTGCCGGGACGGAGGTAGAGCTCAATGTCTCCGGCTCGCTCGTCTACGAATCAGCTTCTCCTCAGCTTCTGTCTCGACTCTTTCGCAGGAGTGGAGCCAGAGATAAAGGGTTGTGACTGGCAGGCGTGGCTTATTTGCGGATGAGAAAGACAAAGCGGAGCAGGAAGAGTGTGGCGAGGAGATAGAGCATCCAGTCCTGACGGCGGGCGCGGCCGGTGAGCAGTTGGAGGAGGGCGTAGCTGGTGAGGCCGAAGCTGAGGCCGTCGGCGATGGACCAGGTAAGTGGGATGGTCGCAACGGTGAGGAAGGCGGGGATGCCTATCTGCGGGTCGTCCCACTCGATCTCGCCAAGGCCAGTTAGCATGAGGCCGCCGACGAGGATGAGCGCGGGCGCTGTGGCGAAGGTGGGAATGGCTCCGACGAGTGGTGCAAGAAAGAGCGAGAGGAAAAAGAGGATGCCGGTGACGATGGCGGTGACGCCGGTGCGGCCTCCCGCAGCGACTCCTGCGGAGGACTCGATGTAGCTTGTGACGGTGCTGGTGCCCGCGAGGGAGCCGAGGATGGTGGAGCTGGCATCGGCGAGGAAGATGCGGTTGAGGCGGGGAATGGTGTGGTCGGGGGCGATGAGGCCGGCGCGCTGGGTGACGGCGACAAGCGTGCCGATGTTGTCGAAGAGGTCGACGAAGAGGAAGACGAAGATGATCTCGAAGGCTCCGATGTGGAGCGCGCCGAGGATGTCGAGGTGGAAAGCCGTGGACTTGATTGCGGATAGGTCGTAGTGCGTCGGTTCCCAGTGGACCTGATGGCAGAGAATGCCGAGGAACGTGGTGGCGAGGACGCCGATGAGCATGGAGGCTCGCACGCGGAGTACTTGCAGGATTGCGATGAGCAAGAGGCCGAAGATTGCCAGCGCAGTGCCTGGAGAGCGGAGATCTCCGAGGGTGACCGTGGTGGCGGCGCTGGGAACGATGATGCCCGCGTTGCGAAATCCGATGAAGGCGATGTAGAGGCCGATGCCTCCGCCGACTGCAGCGTGCAGCTGATGAGGGATGGCTGCGACGAGGCGCTGGCGGATGCCGGTGAAGGTGAGGGCGAGGAAGATGATGCCCGAGAGGAAGACTGCGCCAAGTGCTGTTTGCCAGGGGACTCCCATGCCGAGGACGACAGTGTAAGTAAAGTAGGCGTTGAGGCCCATGCCGGGCGCGAGGGCGAGCGGGTAGTTGGCGATGCTTCCCATGAGGATGCTGCCGAAGGCCGCACAGAGGCAGGTAGCAGTGGTGACGGCGGCGAGCGGCATGCCGGTTTTACTGAGCAGCGACGGGTTCACGAAGATGATGTACGCCATCGTGATGAACGTCGTAAGGCCGGCGAGGATTTCTGTTCGCCAGTTGGTCGCATGTGCAGAGAAGCCGAAGTAGTGCTCCAGGCGAGTGCGGAGGTGCATCAGGTCAGGGCTCCTGTGAGGCGGGAAACTAGAATGGATGGAGTAGTACCAGCATAGCGTGAGAGGGCTTGGATGAAAGCAGAGGATGTGAAGAAATTACTTGGGTTGCAGCCGCATCCGCGCGAGGGTGGGTGGTATGTGAGGACGTACGAAGCTACGGAGAAGGTGGACGCCAAAGCGTTTGGCGATAAGAGATATGCGGGGGCGCGACGGACTGGAACTGCGATCTACTATCTGTTGGAGCCGGAGACGTTCAGTGAGATGCATCGACTGAAGTCGGATGAGGTGTTTCATTTTTATGCCGGGGACGCGGTGGAGATGCTGCAGCTGGTCGAGAAGGGGAAGGGCCAGACAGTCGTGATCGGGAACGATCTGTTGCGAGGCCAAAGGCCGCAGGTGGTGGTGGAACGGGGCGTGTGGCAAGGGTCGCGCCTGGTAGCGGGAGGACGCTGGGCGCTGCTGGGGTGTACCGTGAGCCCCGGATTTGAGTTCGAGGACTATGACGCCGGAGAACGTAAGGAGCTGTGTGAAGCGTGGCCCGAGTTTGTTGAGGAGATTACGGCTTTAACTAGAGTTGTTCGCTGAGTTGGATTCTCTCTTTGAAGATGTTTTCTCCGGCGGATGAGACGCTGCTCTATCTGATGTTGTACCGTGATTCTATTGTTTGATAAGGACTGAATGAAAGATCTGCTTAGCGGCGTGCTTGACCATATTGCGGCCAATACCAGGCGCAAGGTCCTCGCTATTTACAGCCTTTTGCTGCTGATGAATGTTGCCGCCTGGATGTGGGCTTTTCTTGCGTTTCGACACTATCCGGTGTTGCTGGGTACGGCGTTTCTGGCTTACAGCTTCGGCCTTCGTCATGCGGTGGATGCCGATCATATTGCAGCGATCGACAACGTAACGCGGAAGTTGATGCAGGAGGGCAAACGTCCTGTCGCAGTGGGATTCATGTTCTCGCTCGGGCACTCGACGATTGTAGTTCTGGGGTCGATTGCGATCTCGGCTACAGCACTATCGCTGCAACATCGGCTGGATGCCGCGAGACATATCGGCGGAGTGGTTGGGACGCTGGTCTCGACGCTGTTTCTCTTCGGAATCGCGATCGTGAATATGGCCGTTCTGCGGTCGGTGTATCTTGCTTTTCGGCGGGTTCGCCGAGGGGAGCGCTATGTTGAGGAGGACTTCGATCTGCTGCTGGGCAGCCGCGGATTTCTGTCTCGTCTCTTTCGGCCAATGTTTGCGTTGATCCGGCACAGTTGGCACATGTATCCGCTCGGCATTCTGTTTGGCCTTGGATTCGACACCGCGACGGAGATTGGGTTGCTTGGCCTCTCGGCCTCCGAGGCCGCCAGAGGGCTGTCGCTGTGGTCGGTTCTGGTGTTTCCTGCGCTGTTTGCGGCGGGCATGTCTCTGATCGACACCACGGACAATGTCTTGATGTTGGGCGCGTATGGGTGGGCCTTCGTGAAGCCGATTCGCAAGATCTACTACAACATGACGATCACGTTGATCTCGGTGATCGTTGCAATGATGGTGGGCGGCATCGAAGCGCTCGGACTGATGGCGGACCAGTTTCACTTTCATGGGACGTTCTGGTCCTGGGTCGGCACTCTCAATGAAAACTTTGGCACACTAGGCTACGTCATCATCGGACTCTTTGCTTTGAGCTGGATCGTCTCGATCTGGTTCTACAAGTGGCGCAGGTTCGACGAGTTGGAAGTGAGTACATAATTTTCTTCGACGCCTGAGCCTGTGAGAGCTGCACTTTTTTAGATAATGCGAAGGAACAAAAACTTGAGGGACAGCATGAACTTTGCTGCCCCTCAAGAATGATGGATGCACGTTTGTGCTTTTGTGCTTACGGGTAGAGCACGACAGGATTCAGGCTGCCTCCATTGCTGCTGTTGGCGGTTGCGCCTTGCCCGTTGATGACATGGGTGATCTGCCCGCTGCCATTCAGGAAGACGGTCCCGACGTCATGAATCGCGATTCCACTTTTGTCGGGGACGGTCATCGCGTTGTCTTCGATGATGTTGATCCCTTGGTTGAAGAAGGAGTAGATGCCCAGGCCGTACGCCTGATGGGTGGTCGCTGAGTTGGAGACGACGTAGGACGGATAGCCATTGGCAGTGCCATCGGTCCATGCGCTCTGGCTCGGCGGATCGTAGGGCAGTTCACTCTGGTAGAAGATGGTTTCGCCGCCGCTACCGTTCCACAGCACCTGCTCCTTCTGGTAGTGCTCCACGGCGAGGCCGGTTGCGGTGACGTTATCGCCGTTGACGACCAGGCCGTGATCCGCGGTGTTTACGATCCAGCCGACGCCATTGCCGTGGTCCGCGCGCCATGCCCAGATGTCGTCGAGCAGAACGTCGTTGCTGTTGATCTCGATACTGGTAGTGGCGCTTCCAACGGTGGCTCCGCCGATCCGGATGAAGACATCGCTCAAGGACGACGGATTTGAAGCGTGATTCCCGAAGAGATTAAATCCGAAGCGGTCATCCAAATCTCTCAGTCGGGAGCAGCCTAACTGAATCAGCGCGGAGGAGTTGACGGGACCGGCATCGACGATGAGACCGGCGATCTCGACTCCATCTACATCCGTGACGGTGAGCGCCGGTCGGCCAGTCTGCGGAACAAGCGTGGCAAAGCCGAGGCCAAGCACGATGGTGTTGGGATAGAGGACGCGGATGGTGTCTTTGAGTTGATAGACGCCGGGCGTGAGGATGAGACTCTTGCCAAAGAGTAGTGCGAGATTAATAGCCTCTACGTTGGTCGAGGGGGTCGCGATGAAGAAGTTGTTGATGGATCTTGAATGGCCGGGCGTGCCTGCGCTCGCCCAGCTGACACCGGACGAGTTTTTCTGCAGTTTGGGAACAAATACCTTGTAGGTGCCGTCGCTGTCGCTATAGAGGAATGGTCTCTCTCGGCTGACCGGCGTGCTCGGAAGGGTCGTGTAGGTAGGATTCGGATAGCTTTGTGCGGGCGCACCTGTGACGCCGGAGAAGACCTGGTTCCAGACCCCGTTCGACCAGCTGCCGATGTTGCTGTTGCGTACGTAGAACTGCTGCTGAGACCCGTTGACGATGGAGCCGGTTTCGGAGTCGGCGATGAAGCCTCCGCTCGCATACGAGGGGCCTGTGCAGTAGTCCATCAGCGTGCTGTTGCCGGTGATGTGGACGCGACGCATCGGGGCAGCCTGCGATACGGCCCAGAACTCACCGGAGTAGCAGCCGAAGTTCGGCGTGTTGACGTTGATGGCGAGGTTCGACAGCGACCGCCAGAAGTTGTCGAGTGCGGTGCAGCCATTGCTGTCGCACTGATTGTAGACATCAATGGAGCCGTTGATGACCACATCGTCCGGCGAAGCGCCCAATCCGGCGACCTCAGTGTAGAAGCCTACCTTGAAGTTGAGGGGCGTGGCAGCGCTGCCGTAGACGCCGGGCTTGAATAACAGGGCATAGCGCTGAGTTCCGAACTGGTTGCTTATTTGCTGATTGGAGATGGAGTCAACCGTTGCCTGGATCTGGCTCGTCGACATACTTGGGTCGAAGACGTAAACGTTGGGGCCAAGGTTGGATGTGTTCTGAGCGACTGCTGAACTGGCGAATGCACCTGCGGCTAAGAGAAGTGTTCCGATGAGGCGCGCGAAGGCTGGCTTCGCAGGGATAGACTTACTCGCTTTGTGTGTCACGTTGGCAACTCCGGTACGCATGGGGTGGATTGCGCCGGCAACGATAGTCTGCGTTTTAGTCCTTGTCAATCGAGGACTGTAGGCAATTTTCGCCCCACAAAAACGTTTCAGCTTATCATCCTTTTACAAAGGATTCGCGAGTTCGAGATTGACTTTATAGGAGCTTCATCGCGTCCGGATCCCACTTCACGACTTCGCCGCGCTCCATGCTCAGGTTACTCAGCAGGGCAGCGCCGGCTGCGCGGAAGCCAAACACCGCATCTTCCACGACAGGCTTCCGCGTGCGAACCGCAGAGAAGAAGTTGCTGAAGTGGTCGTAGCTGTCGCTGTATCCGGCGGGAGCTACAAATTTTTCAAACCCAGCGGATGGACCGCCTGATGGATGCGTGACCGGATACTTCTGCCGGTAGTCTTCAAGGATGCGCTTTTGCATCGCATCGGTAAAGGTTCCGATCGTGTAGCCGGGTTCTTTCTGGAGAGGCACTCGGTTGACGCTGACGGTGCTGCCCGCGATCTCCATCGTTCCTTCCGATCCGGTAAAGATCAGGCCTTCACTCTCCTCGCCGCCGTCTACGAAGTTTACGCGGAGGCTGAGGTTGAATCCTTCCCGGTAGTCAAAGAGGCCAAGCATCACGTCGGGGACGTCGCGGCCATCCTTCCAGAACCGCAGGCCACCGGTTGCCATCGCTCGCGTGGGGCCATGTGAACCAGTGATAAAGTGAGTGCCGCTGAAGAGGTGCACGAAGAGATCGCCAGCTACGCCGCTGCCGTAGGCCTTCCATTTGCGCCACTGGAAGAAGTGCTCGGCGTTGAAGGGAATTTTGGGCGCAGTCCCCTGAAAGCGCGGCCAGTCGCAGGTTTCGGTCGATGCGTCGAGCGGCACGGTATAGTTCCATGCGCCCATGGAGGAGTTGCGGTCCCAACGCGCAGTGACCATGTTGAGCTGGCCGATGGCGCCTGAAGCCAGCAGCTCCTTGGCCTTCGCGTAGATGATCGAGCTTACGCGCTGGCTTCCGATCTGGAGGATGCGGTTTGTTTTGCGTGCGGTCTCGATGATCTCGGGCCCGTCGGAGTAGAGGTGAATCATCGGCTTCTCGCAGTAGACGTCTTTGCCCGCGTTCATGGCGTCGACGGCTGCCTGCTTGTGCCAATGATCCGGTGTGGCGATGAGGACTGCGTCAATATCCTTGCGGGCTAGTATCTCCTTGTAGTCGCGGGTTGTGAAGATGTCGCTGCCCCATAACTCTTTGCTGCGTTCGAGCCTGCCGTCGTAGCAGTCCGCTACGGCCACCAGCTTCACGCCCGGAACCTGCACGGCGGTCTTTGTATCGCCTTGACCCTGAATGCCCGCCCCAATCAATGCGAACTGGATGTGATCGTTGGCTGCAACCGGCACGGCGGGGCTGGTCTGAGCTGTTGTGAGCGCATACATCCTTGATTCCAGCAACTTCGACCCCAGCAACGTCTCCGCGGTTGCTGTTCCCGCGGCCTTCAGGAAATTTCTACGGTTCAACACGTGCCCCTGTCCTCGCATGATGAAGTTGACCACTACCTGCAACCATATTCTCCGCTAAAGATTTTGTCTCGCAGGGTAGAGCAGGGAAGCGGAGTGCTCCATGGCTGCGCTGGCCGGTTGCAGCTCGCGGATTGTGTCAGAACACCGATCTGTTTTTGCTTTGCTATTAGAACTGCGAAGTGGATACTGGCCTGTATGTCTGCGACGGCGGCTATCTTGGGAAAAGTCGGGCTTCCGTTGCCGCTCAAAGAGATTGCTGCGCGTCACTGGGATGCGATCGTTGTGGGGGCGGGCCACAATGGGTTGGCATGTGCAACATACCTGGCACGGGCAGGCCAGCGCGTGCTCGTGCTGGAGAGCCGCGAGCGAGTCGGGGGAGCCTGCACCGTCGAAGAACCGTTTCCCGGCGTTCGGATGTCCCCCTGCGCGTATCTTGCCGGACTGCTGCATCCGCTGGTGATTGAGGAACTCGGTCTGCCGAGCCGCGGCTTTACGTGGACACCCGCTGTCAACGGACTTTTTGTGCCCTTTCTTGATGGCAGCAGCATTCAGCTTTGGGATGATGACGCGCGATGTGAAGAAGAGGTTCGCCGCTTCTCGCCGCGCGACATTGAAGGCTGGCGCGCGATGAACGATGTTGTCCGTCGATTGCGAGATAAGCTTCGGCCTGCAGGCGGCGTCCTTAGCGACAATCCATCCGCGGGCGGGCGCGATCTGTGGATTGGCGATGCACCAACACAGGAGCAACTCGAAGATCTGCTCCAGGGTGACGCCGAAGCGCACCATCTACTCTTGAGCTGGTCGATGGCGGAGTTTGTCGAGCGCTATCTAGTCGACGAACGGTTGCAAGCCGCTTATCTGGGACAAGGCGTGATCGGCACCAACGCGAGCCCTTTTGACGCAGGTACGGCCTCCATTCGCTTTCATCACTCCTCCGGCCGTCTCGGCGGCATGCCAGGCATGTGGGGTTATGTGAAGGGTGGCATGGGCATGGTGTCGTTTTACTTCTGCGATGCTGCCCGCGAGGCCGGAGCAGTTGTGGCCACAGGCGTCAACGTGGCGCAGATTCTTCCCGGCGAGGGCGTACTACTGGAGGGTGGAGAGCGCATCACAGCGCGGGTGGTCGTATCGAACGCAGACCCGATCCGCACCTTACGAATGCTGGATAGCGGCGCAGACCCAGCCTGGGCTGCCAGGGTGCGCTCGGTGCCGATCGAAGGATGCACCGTCAAACTGAACGTATTGCTTCGCGAACTGCCGAACTTTACCGCTCGACCGGGAGTTGACGAGCCGCATCACTACGGTCAGATCAACGCTCCGTTGACGAAAGCGGAGTGGAAGGCCGGCTATGCAGCAGCTCGTGCGGGATCCTTTCCGGAGCAGCTCTGGTGTGAACTTTACTTCCAGAGTGTGCACGATGAGACCGTAGCTCCAGCAGGTTTGCACACCATGAGCGTCTTCGCGCAGTACGTCCCTTACAAGTTTGCGTCAGGCAGTTGGGAGGAGCGTCGCAGCGAGGCAAAGGCTCTGGCGTTGCGCTCGATCGGTCGCTATTGCAGCAATCTGCAAGACGCCGTTGTCGACGCGCAGGTGATGGGACCACCTGACATCGAGCAGAAGGTCGGCCTCACCGGCGGGCATATCTTCCAGGGCGAGTGCCTTCCTGCCTACATGTGGAGCAAGCGTCTCGCCGCAAGAACTCCGATGAAGGGCGTCTATCTGTGTGGCGCTTGTACCCATCCTGGCGGCAGTGTGATCGGCATCAACGGGCGCAATGCTGCGATGGCGGTGCTCCGTGATCTGGATGGCGAGGTAGCACGAAAGGTGTAGTACACTTACGAATCTCTACAGATATCTTGGAAGTGAATCACCCTTTTCCTCATTCGTTGGGGCCGGCTGGTATGCTTGCTCGCCTTTCTGCATCTGTCGAGCGGCCCATCAGAGATGATGGACCCGAGCTGAAAATTTGCAATTGTATCCAGGAGCTCGATGCAAAAAGTAGCAGCATTTTTTGATTCGCTTATCGCTTCGTCACTCTTTCCTTCGCGCCGCGTCATGGTGGGGAGTGCACCACGATCAAGCCGCTTGCTTAAGCTCCGGTCGGGATGCATCCAGCTTCTGACCGCCGCCCTGGTGCTGCTGGTGATGACAGCCTGCGGCGGAGGAGGAGGGGGTAGCAACTCTTCTCAAAGCCCCACCATTACGACGCAGCCCGCGAATCAGGCCGTGACTGTGGGACAAACAGCTACGTTCAGCGTTACCGCCACTGGAACCGCGCCACTCACTTATCAGTGGTCCAATAACGGAACAGCGATCGCGGGAGCCACTTCAAGCACCTACACCACTCCTGCAACTGCGATCGGAGACAACAGCTCGAAGTTCACGGTGACTGTATCTAATTCTTCTGGATCGGCCAACAGCAATCCTGCCACGCTTACGGTGACGATTGGCCTGCCAGTGATTACGACCCAGCCGGTGAGCGTGAATGTTTGCAATAACGCCTCGGCGACGCTCTCTGTAACAGCAACCAACGCCGTTACATACCAGTGGTCTCTCAACGGATCGCCGATTGCGGGCGCCACCAGTTCTAGCTACTTTATCGCCAGCGCCATCGCAATCGATGCCGGCAGTTACACCGTAACGGTTACAAATGCCGCGGGCAGCGTCACCTCGCAGGCGGCCACAGTTCTGGTAGGAACATCGATCACGTCGAATCCTGCCAGCCTTTCGATTGCTCAGGGCCAGACCGCCGCATTCTCCGTCGCGGCAGCGGGAGATGCTCCGTTCAGCTACCAGTGGTACGTAATTACTCCTGGCGGTTCGACGGGAGCTGCGATCGCCGGTGCCACCGCGAGCACCTATACCACCCCGGTAGAGGGACTTGGTTCCAGCGGCTCGCAATACTACGTCACGGTGACGGATACCTGCGGGACCGTTCTCACCAGCACCTCGGCTACTCTCACGGTCACCGCGGGCAATGTGCCCCCCACCATCACCGTGCAGCCTGTGCGCCAGACCGCAGCCGTTGGCAGCACCCCAACGTTTAGCGTGACCGCCGTCGGGCCTGGTACGCTCACCTACCAGTGGTATCGCATTCCAGCGGGAAGCACCACCGGCACCGCGAGCGCCGCCCCAATCTCGGGCGCAACCGCTGCCACCTACACTGTGCCAGCGACAAGTACTACTGCCGCCAACGACCAAGACGGCTACTATGTCATCGTTTCGAACAGTTACGGGCAGGCAGTATCTCAACCAGCCATTCTTGCGATTGGCGCTGGAATCCTAATTACGCAGCAGCCAGTCACCGTATATGTGAGCGCGGGAGCGTCGGCGACCTTATCCGTGACCGCGACTTCTACCGCCCCACTGACCTATCAGTGGTATAGGGCAGCTCCCGGAACCACCGTCTTCAACGCAATCGCAGGGGCGACGGGTGCGACCTACACGCAGGCTTCTACTGCCACCACGGACTCCGGCTCGGTATTTCGTGTTGTGGTTAGCAACGGATCCACAGCTTCTGTCACCAGCAGTTCCGCTTCGCTGTTTGTCGGAGCTCTGCCTGCTATCGGCAATCTCTGCACTGGCTGGACCGCAGTTGGCAGTGCGCAACCGCCTTCCCCTCCACCCTGCGCCATTCAATTTTTTGCCACGGCTTCAAACAATCAAACCAGCGCGATTGTCTGGCCGAGCCTTATTCCTACGGGCAACCTTCAGATCAGCTTTACGGTTGCCACCAGTAATGCAACCACTCCCCCTGCGGACGGCTATGCCATGGTCCTGGGCGACCCATCTCTCGGAGCAACGCTGAGCAAGAACGGTGCCTTTGGAAGCGGTCTGGGCGCTCAAGGTATTCCTGGAGTCGTGGTCGTCTTCGATGATTACCACGATACTAACGATCCACCCGTTCCTTACATCGCCGTGACCAGGGGAGAGACCAACCTGTTCCGCAACCCGTACTTCTTCCTCAACACAAATGTCCCTCCCCTTGCCACGCCGGGAGCGACGGTATCGCATGATTATGTCGTCTCCGTCGTGCAGGGGGCGATGACTGTCACGATCGATGGCTTGCAGGTTTTTTCAGGCAGCGTCACGGTTCCCCCGGTCGCTTATCTTTACTTCACGGCATCAACCGGCGATTTCACTGAGCAGACAGTCATCAGTAATGTGTCGGCTACTGTTGCTGCACCGTCAAACTAGCGGACGAGAAAAATCTAAAACTTCGAAGATCTAGGTGATACCTCTAGAAGGTTGAATGGCGGAGAGTGAGGGATTCGAACCCCCGATAGACTTACGCCTATGTCTGATTTCGAGTCAGGTGCATTCAACCGGGCTCTGCCAACTCTCCGCATTTTCAATCACCCTGGACGCTTGTCTTTGGCGTGGCCAAAGCAGAGGTGTGCCAGCGTTAATTGCAGTCTGAGGAACTGTAACTAACCTATCGGTGGCACCCGCAACACCAGCAGGCGTGCGATGCAAAAGAGCATATTCATCGATAGTGATCTGTGACCGGGCATCTCTCAGAAAGGTTCGGAGATCCTGCCCAGCTAGAACAAGTCTACCGGCAAAGGCGGGTCTGGTGCAATGCCGCCTTATCCCCATCGACTCCACCCAGGCCGTGTGCCAGGCGCACAGCATCTGTTCATCTAATATGGTGCGAGTGTGCAAGGTGAGAGCATGGAGATACAGATGGGCCTCCGTTTAGAAGTCTTCGAAGCCATAGTCGGTGGAGGCAGATATTGAGAAGTGAAGACCTCTCCGGAAAGAGAGTTGTCGTTACCGGGGCGACCGGCTTCCTTGGAGGTTATGTCGTCGACCAACTTCAGAGAGCCGGCGCAACCGTCATTGCCGTCGCCGACCGCAGCCGCATCGCTCGTCGTCTCGAACATCCCACCCGATCCATCGAAACGCTCTGGTTCGACCGGCCGGATCAGCTGGCACAGTCGGTTCAGTCCGCGAAACCCGACTACGTGATCCATCTTCACGCAGCCGTGACGACAAACCGCAGTGCCGCAGCAGTTCGCAGCACGCTCGAGACGAACCTGCTGCCCTCGCTCGATCTGATGACGGCCTGCGCAGAGATGCAGGTGAAGCGGCTCATCCTCATCGGCTCAGGAGAGGAGTTCGGTCCTGTCACCGGACCCTTCGATGAAGACACCGCACCGGATCCTGCCTCGCCCTACGGCGCCAGCAAGGCAGCGGTCACTGCGTATGCCCGGATGTTTCATCGCGCCTTTCAACTCCCCGTCGTGGTGCTCAGGCCCTCGGTCGTCTACGGGCCCTTCCAGGCTCCCCGCATGCTCATCCCGCAGGTGCTGCAATCTCTCTTCGAAGGAAAAGAGGTCTCCGTCACAGAAGGCAGGCAGACACGCGACTTTATTCACGTAGAAGATGTGGCCAGGGGCGTCGTCCACGCTCTTGTCAGCGAGGGCGTCGAGGGTCGTTCCTTCAACCTGGCCTCAGGAGAGGTGGTGACCGTGAGAGATTGCCTCGAGCGGATCGAGCGCATCACCGGCCGCCACGGGCTCATTCGCTACGGCGCTCTTCCGTATAAAACAGGCGAGATCTTTTCCTACGAACCGATTGCAGAGAGAACCTTTTCGGCTCTCAACTGGCGGCCTGCCATCTCTCTCGAAGAAGGCCTTGCAAAAACCTGGGAGGCCCTTCGAGATTGTTGACTTTAGCTGAAACCACACTAAAGTAGAGAGCAGGAAGAGAGCCTCTTTGATCCCCGTAAAACCGCTTATTTCAATCGTAGTACCTGTCTTCAACGAGGAGGCGAACATCCTTCCTTTCTACGACGCGGTGTGCGTTGAGACAGAAAAACTGGCGGACTTATACCAGTTCGAATTTGTCTTCACCGACAATCACAGCTCCGATCAGACCTTTCCCCTCCTGCGGGATCTCGCCGCGCGCGATAGCCGGGTTCATGCCTATCGCTTCTCGAGAAACTTCGGATTCCAGCGTTCGATCATGACCGGCTACACACGCGCACGTGGCGACGCAGCGATCCAGCTTGACGTTGACCTTCAGGATCCTCCCGAGTTGATCGCAACTTTTTTAGAGGAGTGGCGGCAGGGAGCCGATGTCGTCTATGGCGTCCGCATCAAGCGGCAGGAGTCCTGGCTCCTCAATCTGCAAAGAGTCATCTTCTATCGTCTGATCGATCGTCTCAGCGAAGAGAAGATTCCCGTCGATGCGGGCGACTTTCGCCTGATCAGCCGCCGCATCATCGATCTGCTCAAAAGCTTCGAAGACGCTCAACCGTATCTGCGCGGCACCATCGCCACCATGGGTTTCAAGCAGGTTGGAATACCGTACAGCCGCAACGCGAGGCTACGCGGAGAGAGTAAATTTCCATTCTCGAAGCTGGTGTCGCTCGCGCTGGATGGGATTCTGAATCATTCGGTGGTGCCGCTTCGTCTCTCCACCTACTTCGGGCTGGTCGTGTCGGTGATCACGTTGATCTCGATCATCGGCTACACCTCGGCAA
Source organism: Tunturiibacter empetritectus (assembly GCF_013410875.1). Lineage (GTDB taxonomy): Bacteria > Acidobacteriota > Terriglobia > Terriglobales > Acidobacteriaceae > Edaphobacter > Edaphobacter empetritectus. The sequence continues at coordinate 1,262,605 of NZ_JACCCU010000001.1, forward strand.
AGCTGATCTTCCGCTCGGAGTGGCCGGCAGGCTTTGCCACGCTGGCGGCTCTCAGTCTGGCATCGATCAGCATCAATGCGATGCTTCTCGGCATCATCGGCGAATACCTCGGCCGTATGTATCACCAATTGAAGAAGCAGCCTCTGACGATCATTGAAGATGTAGCCGGAGTGGCAGAAGGAGACAACTTGCTTTTGACGCCAACGGTTACAAATAGTTTGTCGGGGAATTAGAGGGATGAGACGTGACTTGGCGAAACATAGAGACAACATAGATACTTAGCACGACACTTGGTCACGAAGGTTATCGATTCATATTGCGTCGACAAAAAGAGGAAATCAAAGCATGAAAGCAGTCATCCTCGCGGGTGGACTTGGAACACGGCTGTCGGAGGAGACCACGCTTCGACCCAAACCGATGGTGGAGATCGGCGGCAGGCCGATGCTCTGGCACATTCTCAAGATCTACTCCCAGCACGGCATCAACGACTTCATCATCTGTTGCGGATACAAGGGCTATGTCATCAAGGAGTTCTTCGCAAACTACTTTCTCCACATGTCCGACGTCACCTTCGACATGCAGACGAACAAGATGCAGGTCCACAATTCGGTCGCCGAACCGTGGCGCGTCACGCTGGTCGATACCGGGGATCTGACCGGAACAGGCGGCCGGCTACGTCGCGTGAAGCAGTACCTCGATCCAGGCGAACCCTTCTGCATGACCTACGGTGACGGCGTCGCGGATGTTGATATCACGGCATCGATCGCATTTCACAAACAGCACCAGAAGGCTGTTACGCTCACAAGCGTTCAGCCCATCGCCCGCTTCGGCGCGCTGGGATTCAACAACACGCAGATCTACTCCTTCCAGGAGAAGCCGTCCGATGAGGGAGGCTGGATCAACGGCGGCTTCTTCGTGCTCGAACCGTCGGCGATCGATGCGGTCACCGATGACTCACAGATGTTTGAACGCGAGCCAATCGAGACGCTCGTCAACAAGGGAGAGGTGCATGCGTTCTTCCACCGCGGCTTCTGGCAGGCGATGGATACCCTCCGCGAAAAGCAGCACCTGGAAGAGCTCTGGCAGACGGGCAAGGCACCTTGGAAGACTTGGTAGATCGCTCGCCAACCACCACCAAGCTCACTGCCCTTCTGCGAATTTGCAATCAGAGGCGAAGAATTTAGAACCAAGAAGCTTAAACCAGGAGACGCGGAGGTTTCATGTCGCACGATGCGAAGTTCTGGGCCGGAAGGCGCGTCTTTCTCACTGGGCATACCGGCTTCAAAGGGGGATGGCTCGCTCTGTGGCTCTCTCGTCTGGGCGCAGAGGTGCGAGGCTACTCGCTCAATCCCTGCACGATCCCCAGCCTCTTCGACGCAGCACGCATAGGCAGCCGTGTAGAAGACATTCGCGGCGACATCCGCGACGCAGCCCACCTGGAGAAGTCGATGAAGGACTTCGCCCCGGAGGTCGTCTTTCACCTCGCCGCTCAGCCTCTCGTGCGTCTCTCCTACGACGATCCCATCACCACCTACGAGACCAACGTCATCGGCACAGCGCGCGTGCTGGACTCAGTTCGCCGTACGCCGTCGGTTCGCGCCGTAGTCTCGGTCACGACCGACAAATGCTACGAGAACAAAGAGTGGGTGTGGGGTTATCGCGAGACCGATCCCCTCGGCGGCTACGATCCCTACTCCAGCTCCAAGGCTTGCGCTGAGATCGTCTCCGCCGCCTTCCGCCAGTCATACTTCCCGGTCGACAAGATCGCCAGTCACCGAGTAGCCATCGCCACCGCACGTGCCGGCAACGTCATCGGCGGAGGCGACTGGTCGCTCGACCGCCTGCTCCCCGACCTCGTCCGAGGTTTTCTCTCCGGCAAGCCCGTGCCCATCCGCCGTCCGCACGCGATACGTCCCTGGCAGCATGTGCTTGAGCCGCTCCACGGCTATCTGAGCCTCGCCGAAAAGCTGCTCTCCGCCGACCCCGCGAGGTACGCGACAGCCTACAACTTCGGCCCGGCAGACGACGACGCACGTCCCGTAGGTTGGATCGCAGAGCGCATGACGCGCACCTGGGGCGACGGCGCCTCATGGGTTCTCGACGAAGACCCCAGCGTGCACGAAGCCGGCTATCTCAAACTCGATGCGAGCCGGGCTCGCGCAGACCTGGCTTGGACGCCCCGCCTCCATCTCTCCGACGCACTCGATTGGCTCGTCCGCTGGTACAAGGCGCACGAAGCAGGCGCTGACATGCAGGCTTACACCTTCGACCAGATCGGCCAGTACGAGACGATCCTTGCCAGCCCACCGGCATTTTAGATCCGACCGGAAGCGTTCCTCTCAGCAAGGCTGCAGAGCGGAATAACGAGCCTAATGGCGCAGACAACACAACCCGCCGCAGCATGGACCTCCGACCTCAGGCAATGGCTGCGTGAGTCAGCCGCGCACTCCGGCTTCGACACCGTAGGAGTAGCGCCAGTCGCCACAGGCAATCCCGAAGACGATAAGCCACTCGACGCGCAACGATTCGAAGCCTGGATCGACTCCGGCCGAGCAGGCGAGATGGACTACCTCAAGCGCCGTGACGAGCACGGAGTCTTGCTGCGAAGCGACGTGCAGATCGCAATGCCCTGGGCGCGTTCGGTCATCGTCTGCGCGCTGAACTACAACGCCGCGGCCCCACTCTCCATTGACCCATCCTCACCCGCCACCGGATGGATCGCCCGCTACGCCTGGAGCGGCCGCACCGACCCCGCCAAACCCGGCGAACTCGCCCCCACCGATTATCACGACGAGCTGCTAAGCCGCCTCAAAAAAATCGAGTCACAACTCCACGAGCGCCTCGCCTGCCAGACCCGCTGCTATGTGGACACCGGCCCCCTGGTGGAGCGAGCCGCAGCCGCAAAGGCCGGCATCGGCTGGGTCGGCAAGAACACCTGCGTCCTCGATCAGAAGCTCGGCTCCTGGCTGTTGTTTGGCGTCATCGTCACGTCAATCCCGGTCTCCCCCACGTTCGAGCTCGAAGTCGCTGTGGACCGCTGCGGCAGTTGCACTCGCTGCCTCGATGCCTGCCCCACCGACGCGCTGGTTGCGCCACACCAGATGGACGCCTCGCTCTGCATCTCCTATCTCACCATCGAAAAAAAAGGCACAATCCCTGAAGAGCTGCGAGAACCGATGGGCCGCCAGGTCTTCGGCTGCGATATCTGCCAGGACGTCTGTCCCTGGAACCGCCGCTCTCCCATCTCGCAGAGCGACGGAATGCTCCCACGAAGACAGCTGGTCAACCCATCGCTGTCTTGGCTCGCCGAACTGGACTCCGCAACCTTCAAGCAATGGTTCAAGGGATCGCCTCTCGAACGCACGCGCCTGAAGCGGCTGCATCGCAACGTCGCTATCGCCATGGGAAACAGCGGCGAAGCGCAGTTCCTCCCACAATTGGAGCAATGGAGCGCAGCGGAAGACCCCGTGCTTGCCGAGTCGTCGCAGTGGGCCATCGCGCGCATCCACGGCCTCACCAACACTCCAACCCCCCAGCCCTCCTAGGCCAACATCAACAGCCACCGAAAACCGACACCCTCTGCTAGCATCGGGAGTGAATTGCCCGGCCGCCGCTCGCCGGATCTTGCATCGAACTCTCCTATGCCGTCAACTCTTCCCGACAAACCCGAAGCGCACACGACCGCGAACACCAGCCACCCGGATCTGCCGCCGAAGCCGATCGAGGAGGTCACACCCGTAGTCTGCGACGACACCCTCTCAGGACAGATCGTCGCGTTAGCCCGCTACATGGGCCGCACCGAGGTCCATACCTACGCCTTCAGCGTCGCCGCCAACGTCATCCTCTCGCTCTTTCCGTTCATCGTGCTCCTGCTGACCCTCTGCCGCAGCGTCTTCCACTCGCGCTCGATGGAGGCCATCGTCGGCGACATGATGAAGAACCTCCTCCCTGTCGGCCAGGACTTCGTCATGCGCAACATGCAGCTGCTGGCCCACCCCCACAAGGGGACCCAGCTCTTCTCGTTGGTCATGCTGCTGATCACCTCTACAGGTGTCTTTCTACCGCTCGAGGTTGCGTTGAACCGGGTTTGGGGAGTTCGCCAGAATCGAAGCTATCTTCACAACCAGGCCGTATCCCTCGGACTGGCCTTCGCGGTCGGCGTCCTGGCCATGGCCTCGGTAGCATCCACTGCCAGCCAGCAGACCATCCTCGCCTGGGTCTTCTTCGGCCACACCGAAAATGTCGTCTTCCACTTCATCTCCTTCGCCTTCCTCAAGCTCTGCGCCGGGCTTGCGAGCATCCTGATGTTCTTTCTAATCTATTGGGTGTTGCCCTACAGAAAGATTCCGGCGCGAGCAGTGGTGCCTACAGCCATCGTCGTCGGCCTGCTCTGGCAGTTGGCGAAGTACCTCTATATCAAGGCTCTTCCCTGGTTGGACTTTCAGTCCGTCTACGGACCGTTTTATATTTCGGTAGGGTTGATGATGTGGGCGTTTCTCTCCGGCCTGCTCTTGCTGGCAGGAGCCCATTTTTCCGCAACCCGTTATACCTTGAAGCTGGCACGGCAGGCGGACCTGGAGGCTGCGAACGATGCAAGACCCGAATAGCCCTACCCGGCCGCGCGTTCTCAGCCTGCTGAGAGAACGGCTGCCGACAGGACTTGCCGGCGCCGCAGCTTGGCTTGGACTGTGGTTCTGTGTGCTGTTCGTCCGCCGCTGGATTCCGGGCGGATTCGGAACCTTCCTTGGAGTGCTGCAGTTTTTTGTTGGAATTGCGCTGATCTCAGTCGCAATTCCCCTTGCCTGGCAGTTCGTGCGCCGGAATCTGCTGTGGAGCCTGCGCAACAAACTGGTGCTCACCTATCTGCTCATCGGTCTCGCCCCGGTGATCTTGTTCCTCACCCTCGTCGGAGTTCTGGCCTACGTCGCCGCGGGGCAGTTCGCCATCCACCTCACAGACTCGCGGCTGCAGGCTGAGCTGATCCAGATGAGAAACGAGAGCGGCCACCGCGCCGACCTCACCACTGCCCTCGTCGCCGAACGCCCCAAGGACTCAGCGCAGCAGATCGGCGGTGCAGTCCAGAACATCGAAAGCGCCGGAGAGGTAGCTCGTCTCGACATGCCTCGTATGAGGCTGCATCGCGAGACCCGTGTCTTCATGAATGGTGCTCCCATCGACCTTGGCCCCAACTATCGCGGTAAAGCCCCGTTCGGCCTTCCTCCCTGGGCGACGGAACTGCCGGGTGGGGAGTTCTCCGGTCTGGTTCTCGATGGGCGCGATCTCTACCTCGTCGCGCTTCACCAGAAAAAGTGGGACAGCGGACGCATCTTCACTCTGATGTCGAGCCTGCCGGTGGACAGCGCCTTTCTGAAGCTGGCCTCTGACGGCCTGGGACAAGCCAGCCTGCTGCCCCAGCGCGCAGGAAGAACCGCCAACGAGATCAGTCAGGAGAACAAAAACGGCGCGCCTGCTCCCGCGAAAAAATCGAGTCAAAAGGTCCGGTTCGCCGTAGGAGCCGACGGCATCAACAGCGGGTCCAGCTGGGTCGTCGGTGGCACCGAGCCGCCCGCCGTCAACCTCGCCGACGCCCGCGTCAGCTTCACCTCAACCGAGCCGATTGTCGACTGGGATACAGGAGAGCGGGACAACGTTCTCATCGCGGTTCAATCCCGGCCGTCTCTGCTCTATAACCAGCTCTTCGGCTCCTCGCTCGGCGGAATTGTAACCAGCGTTCTGCGTATTGCCATCATCCTGCTCTGCGTGCTCTTCGCGCTCATTGAGATGCTGGCCTTGTGGATGGCGATCGCTCTTAGCCGCACCATCACCTCGTCGGTGGCCGATCTCTACAGCGCAACGGAACACATCGAGGATGGTGATCTGGACTATCGCATCGGCGTCAAGAGCGACGACCAGCTCGCCGAGCTCAGCCGATCCTTCAACACCATGTCGGGATCGCTGAAGCGCCTGCTTGAAGAACAGAAGGAAAAAGAGCGCCTGCAGAACGAGATCTCCATCGCGCAGGAGGTGCAGGCCAACCTCTTTCCGCTTCACGCCCAGGGACTCGCGACGCTCGATCTGCACGGAGTCTGCCGGCCGGCACGCTCGGTCAGCGGCGACTACTACGACTTCCTCGTCTTCCACGAAGAAGCCCATGCAGGCATGATGAACCGCCGCGAGACCGGTGTCGGAATCGCCATCGGCGACATCAGCGGAAAGGGAATCTCCGCGGCGCTGCTCATGGCAACCCTCCACTCCGCAGTGCGGGCCTACCGCTTCGCCAGCGAAGAGCTCGTCTACAGCGAATCCAGTGTGGCCGGGCTCATGGCCAGCAGGGAAGGCCGCGGCGGAGACTGCGACGAGCTGTTCCAATCGCCGGGACGCATCCTCTCCCTGCTCAACCGGCACCTCTATCGCAGCACGCAGCCGGAGAAGTATGCCACCCTGTTTCTCGCGCACTACGACGTCGCCACGGCCATGATGACCTACTCGAACGCCGGTCAGCTTCCGCCTCTGGTCCTCAGTCGCGACGGTCAGATCCGCCGGCTCGACAAGGGAGGCACCGTGGTGGGGCTCATGGACGGCATGCAATACGAGGAAGACCGATTCCACATGCAGCCGGGAGACATCATGGTCGCCTACTCTGACGGCGTAACCGAGCCAGAGAACGACTTTGGCGAGTTTGGTGAGGAGCGCATGATGGAGGTCGTCGCGCGCTACCGCGATCAGCCCCTGCACATGATCTCCGGCCAGGTGATGCTGGCGCTCGACGCCTGGATCGGCGCCGAAGAGCAACCCGACGACATCACCCTCGTCCTGGCCCGCAAGACCTGACAAAAGAAGCTGTCCTGCCGGACGGGCCTCCTGCGCGGAGGGCGGGCGTTCGCACGCCTTTTTAGAGCTTCGCCCGGTCCTCCCGTTGGTCGGCACGAGATCTACCCGCGACCAACGGGAACGCCAACCGAAGGGGTATACACGTCACGAAGTGACCGCCGCCCGCGCAGGGCGCCCGTCCGGCAGGACGCTGTCTCCTAAAAAATAGTTGAAAAACGTGGCGCATTTTTCACCGACGAAAAACACGTTGTCAGCACACCATCTCCACCACGCATTCCACCACGATCGCACCAGCAAAAAACCACGATCAAACACGCACTTTTTCCAAAACACCCTCAAAAAACCCAGCAACACAACAGAAATCCAGCCGCCCACCACGCCAAATTTTTTCTCGGAGATTTCTATTTTTTATGGATCGCTTTAATCGCAATCGAGTTGGGGGAGATTCCAGCGGGAAGAATAGTAAACAGCGCCGGCCCCTGCTTTCCTGCCGTCCGAATCACCGCAACATCGCCCGAATGTGTATCTGCCGCCAGCAAAAGATGCTGATCCTCCGAAAACGCAAGCACACCCGGCCCAGAGCCCGTACGCACACTGCCCGCCAGCTTGCCATCGTCGATGCTGTAAAGCCCTATAGAGTCAGCACCTTGATTCGAGATCCAGAGCATGCTGTTATCGCCGCTCACAATCCCTTGAGCTGGCCTGTTGCCAATCGCATAAGTCCCCCCCACTTCGTTAGTCCACGTAGCAATCTCAGAGAAGCTGTCCGAATCAAAGTTCGAAACGAAGATCTCTCCGCCGTCCGGCTTCATCGCAAGATGAACCGGCGTCTTCCCAACATCAAGCAACGCCAGCATACGGTCGGTCGTAAGCGATGGATTCTGTTTGGCCGCCCACGATCCAGGCGCCGCCGCAAGACCAACCGCCATCACCTGATGTCCCGCAGAGCAGGCCACAAAGGCCTTCGAGGAGTCAGGCAGAATGACGGTGTCGGAAGCTCCCTGACAACCGGAAGATGTCGAACGAAGATGCAGGGTGGCTCCAGATGACGGCTTGGTGGAGTCGTAAGGAGTTACATCAAAGAGAGACACGCTGCCGCTGCCATGATTCGTCACAACAAGCGTGCGGCCATCCGGCGAGATGCGCGCCTGGACGGGTTGTTCGCCGGCGCCTGCCACAGAAACCTCGCGTCGGCGATCAAGATCAAGAACGCTTACGCTATTGGAGCCGTAGTTGGCGACGTAGGCCCGGTGTCCAGTAGGGTCGACGGTAATAAAGGATGGCTGGCGGTGAACCAAAATCGTCGCGACGACACGGTTGACCTCAGCGTCGATTACCGAGATGGTGCCGGACTGAGCGTTGGCGACGTAGATCTCGTTTCGAGCCGGATTAACGGCCAGATTGGTTGGGTTCGCGCCCACCTGAAGCGTGCGATCCTGACGCAGGTAGACGAGATCGAGCACCGTGACTGTGTTCGATCCCCCGTTGCTGATGTAGGCATACTCTCGGTAGCCGACTGGAACGTCGGGGAAGCTGCTCCTTCGGCAACCTGAGAGGCTAAGGAGCCCAAACGCTGCGAGCGTGACAAAACGAAAGGAATAAGGGTGGGGCGTGGGCACTGTTCGGAGTCTATCGAGGTGTTCCAAGGGGGGCAAGGGGAGTGCAGCCCGCGAAGAGTTTTTCGCTATTCGCAGAAACTTCTGTATACCATTTGGTGTTTAAGTTGACGATGCTGATTTATCGAAGGACGATTTACAGCATCACGTGCAATTCCTACTCGGACAACGAAGCTGCGGTCCCCCTGCGGCTTCGTTGATTTTTAGCGGCGGCTATCCCGCACATGAACCCAGTTCCAGGCAGTCCATGCGAAGTACCCTCCCTGAATAACCCATACAGCCACATAGGCGAAGAGCAGGTGCCGGTGAGGCATGGTGCTCAGATCGAAGAAAGAACGCCAGGTCATTGCGGGATCTCCAAAGAAGCTTCGATGGCCTGCAGGGCGGCCTCCTGCTCGGCTAGTTGGCGACGACGCTCGAGGGCGAAACGGAAGAGAACGATGCAGATACCCCACACGGTCCAGCCGGCGAGATTCCAATAGAAGGCGGGGAGCATGGAGGGGTCAATCCCTGAGTCGGGGCCACCCCCGAAGACCGGCGCAGGGTGCTGGGTGCGCCACCAGCGAATGGACATGTAGACGATGGGAACGTCCACCGCGGCAAACACTGAGAGAACTGCGGCGAGAGTGTGGGTCTGCCCAGTAGACGAGAAGCGGCGCAGCATCAGATAGCTGACATAGAGCAGCCACAGGAGGAGCATGCTGGTAAGGCGGGGGTCCCAGGTCCACCAGATGCCCCAGGTGGCGCGGCCCCAGAGCATGCCAGTAAGCAGACAGATGCTGGAGTAGACAACTGTCACTTCGGCAGTGCTAAGCGCCAAGGCATCTGCGGCAAGGGCCTTGAGCGGTTCGCGATGTCGCCAGTAGAGATAGAAGAGCGAGGCTACGAAGTTGATGTAGGGGAAGATCAGACTCAACATCGCGATGGGGACGTGGTAGTAGAAGATGCGCCCGACGTTGCCCTGCGCTGCGTCCGTGGGGACGAGGAAGATGGCTTGGCGGAAGCCGACGGCGAGCACAGCGATGCTGATGCCAAACCAGAGCCAAGCGACGCTGCGGAGAGTGGGGGTGCGCTGCTCCATGGATCTAGTTTATCCCGAATGCCGTCATTCGGCGTTGAGGACAGTCTCGAAGAGCAGAATGCAGACCGTGGTGAAGATGATGTCGTAGCCGAGGAGCTGCTTGATCCAGGTGTTGATCTGGATGGGGTCGAGGTCAGCGGTGAGTACGCCAGTGGTGGCCTGCACCATGGCCAGGAGGGCGGGGAGGGAGATGGGGAGGAGAAGCAGTGGGAGAAGCAGTTCGCGGTTGCGGGCGCGCAGGCCCAAGGCGGCGAAGAAGGTGCCGTTGACAACCAGCGCCCAAGTTCCAAGCGGCAGGATGACAGCGAGAAGCCAGACGTTGCCGAGCGCGTGGAGGTTGAAAAATACGATGAAGATAGGAGCCAAGACCGCCTCGACGGCCAAGACAAACAACATGTTAGCGAGGGCTTTGCCGAGGAAGAGGGCGGAGGCGGGGGAGGGGGCCATGCGCTGGGCTTCAAGGACGTTGTTACGCTGCTCCCGAGTCCAGGACTGGTTGAGGGCTGTGATGGAGGCGAAGAGCAGGGCCACCCAGAGGATTCCACCGGAGATCTGGCGGGCCATGGTGGGGTAGCTGGTGGGGTCGAAGGCCAGGCCGAAGACTACGACGACCAGGAGGGAGAAGAAGAGCATCCCGTTGATGGAGTCGCGGGAGCGCCACTCGAGGCGGAGGTCTTTGCGGAGGTGGTCCCAGACGTGATGGAGATACTTCATGCCTTGGGTTGATCCTTGGTGAGATCGGCCAGGGTTGCGTTGGCGGCGCGGAGATAGTCTGAGGGAGCGAGGAGGAGCTGGAGGCCTCGCTGGCCGGCGGAGACGGAGATCTGGTCGAAGAGTTCGATGGTCTCGTCGGCGAAGGCTGGGAAGGGCTTTTTGGCTCCCATGACGGTGACTCCGCCACGGATGTAGCCGGTGAGCGGCTCTACTTCTTTGAGGGAGGCTAGGTCGGCTTTTTTTGCTCCGGCGGCGTGGGCCAGTTTTTTGAGGTCGAGTTCGGCGTCGCCGGGGATGACCGCGAAGACGTGGTCCATCCCTGCTGGGCCGCCGGCGATAGTGTTGGTGTGGGCGAGGAGGGTTTTGAAGACCTGCTCGGGGGGGAGGCCTATCTTGCGGGCGACGGAGATGGCGGTGAGGTCGTCGGGGTCGATGTCGTAGGGGCGGAGTTCGTAGGGGATGCCCAGGGTGTCGAGGAGGCGGGCGGCGTTGGTCTTGGCTGGAGCGGGCGTCTTCACCCAGCGGCCTCGGCTGGGGAGTCCGTGGTCCGGGGAGTCTGCCAGTGAGTGTCCAGAATCTGGCCGTTGTGCATGGTGAGGGTGCGGTCGGCGATGGGTTCGGCGAGGGTGGACTGGTGGGTGGTGAGGAGGATGGTGCGGGCGCCGGATACTCCGTTGACCGGAGCTACGGGCCAGGTGCGGAAGTCGGCGAGGAGCTCGACCATGTGGCGGGCGGAGGCGGCGTCGAGGTTGGAGAAGGGTTCGTCGAGGAGCAGGATCTCGGGATCGGTCTGGAGGACGCGGGCGAGCGAGGTGCGCTGGCGCATGCCTTGAGAGTATTGCCCGACTGGGCGGTTGAGTTTGGGGTCGAGGCCGACGGCGCGGAGGGCCATCTCGGGGTTGCCTACGCAGGCGCAGCCTCCTTCGCGATGGAGCGAGGAGAAGTAGTTCAGGTTCTCGATGGCGGTGAGCTCGTCGTAGAGCATGGGCGAGTGGCTCATGTAGGCGATGCGGCGGCGCTGCTGGTGAGGGGAGCCGCAGAAGACTGTAACGCGGCCGCGGGTGGGCGTGATGAGGCCGGCGATGATGCGGAGGAGGGTGGATTTTCCGGCTCCGTTTTCGCCGAGGATGACGGTCGAGGAGCCGGTGCAGAAGCTGGTGGTTACGTTGCGGAGGGCGGCGAAGGTGCCGTAGATCTTGGAGACGGAGTCGAGCGCGATGCAGTCCCTGCCGGCAGCGGATGGAGTCGGAGTGCTGCGAGTTGTCTCTGCCGTCTGCGTCATATTTTTTCGTGCGCGGCGGTTAGCGGGTTGCGGGAAGCGTTGCTGCGGCGGTGGTGGCCGGGGTTGCAGAGGCGGGGGCCGGGGCGTACTTGGAGGCGCATTTGGCCTGGAGCTGGGTGGCGTGGAAGACGCCGTCGTGGCCGTAGGTGCCGACGGCGAGCGCCTGGGCGTCGTCCTTGAAGGTGTCGGGCGGCGGCTCCGATCCCTGGTAGATGACTGAGAGTTTGCGGCCCTGCTCGAGGAGGTCGAAGGTGGCGCTGGTACCGACGCGGTGGATGCTGCCGGGAGCGACGTTGCCGGCTACGCGGAGGTGACGGACGTAGGCTTTGTTGCCCATGCCCTGAAGCTCGCCGATGGTGACGTAGTAACTCTTATTGTCGCGGCCGCCGGTGAACGAGAGATACGCGATGGTAGCCACAATGATCAGTGTGGCGACGATGAATTTGATCGGATTCTTGTGGGATGCGTTTGCCATGTTCTTCGTCTTTCAGTCTACGTTCGTGGTTTCGATTTGGGTAGTCAACGAGTTGGTGTATACCCCCCTCCCCCCAACGGGGTATCTTGGGCGGAAGTTTATTGGAATGAGTAGTTTACAGAGGGGGTATGTCTGTAAAATATTGCATTCAAAGGGCTTACGTGCAAAATATTTGATTTGTTGCAGTTACGCTCCTTGTCGTGTGAATGGTGTGTAGTCTGTTCGATTTCTGTTTGTTACTTCTATTTTAGACGATTGGCGGGGGGTAATACGCCACGACAAAAGCCGCTCTGGGCGTGGGTTTTAGCCACTTTGGGGCTTGACAAGATTTAACGGCAGAGAATTTGGGTAGCTCAATAATTGAGACAAGCAGGTTTTCGTTCAAGGCAGCACGGCTGAACTATCGTTCGGTTAGGTTTTTGGCGACTTCGGGCATTTGAGATTTTTGATATCGATTCAACACCCGAATGTGAGGATTCAGGATAGGTGGAAAAGGAGGACGATGGAGATTCTGGGAGATTCGAGGCTGTTACGAAACCGGGTTTGATCAGCGTCTCTGAAGACAAGCGATATTTGAGAGATTTCAATACGACGGAACAAGTCCTCCGAGTTGGACGTAAAGCAACGCAAGCAGCTAAATGCAGGAAGTGAGGTCTAGCGTGCCTTTGCGTCAACTAGCATTACTTTGTTACGTGATCCTCGGAGCGCTCAACTTCGCTTTGGCTGAGGACTATGCCGCGGTGAATTTCCTCGAAAAACCGGGACCGCACGCAGTCGGGATCAGAGTCGTCGAGCACTATGACAGTGCGCGCGACTTTGGATCGGCAGTTGATCAAAAAACTGTCCCAGCGACCCAAACTGAACGTGGCCGGCCGTTGCAGACGCTCGTCTGGTACCCCGCGCAGAGGACTGGTCGGAAGACCATGACCATGGGGGATTACGTCGCGTTGATGGACACAGAGGTGAGCTTCGGTAAACCCCAGAGAACGCGAGATGGCGATGTACTAAAGGCGTGGTTGCAAGCATCCCTTGGACAATCGATGTCAGCTGTGCGGGATGCGGGCCTTGAGACGGGCCGGTTTCCGGTGGTGATCTACGCTCCAAGCTTCACTTCCTGGTCTTGGGAGAATGTTGATCTGTGTGAATATCTCGCGAGCAACGGCTATGTCGTGGTTGCAAGTCCAGGCATGGGAGAGAAGTCTCGTGAATCTACTCATGATCTGTCGGGAGTCAACGCTCAGGCCAGTGACGTATCGTTTCTGATCGAGTATGCGGCCTCACTTCCAGACACCGACATGACGGGGGTAGCTGCCATTGGCTTTAGCTGGGGAGGACTGGCCGACTTGTTCGCAGCTTCGAGAGACAATCGAATCAAGGCGTTGGTCTCTCTTGATGGTAGCGAGCGCTACTTTCCGGGCTTGGTTGAAGCGTCCAAGACTGTTCACCCCGACCAAATGACCATTCCGCTAATCTACTTCGAAGAGGGCGACCAATCGCTGGAAGATCAGGATCTACTTAATCGTCGCTTTCACGCGGATGGACCGAGTGTACTCAATCAGTGGGTACATGGGGATCTGATCACCATTCGGATGTTGGGACTCTTTCATCCTGAGTTCTGCTCAATTGCATATCGAAATGAAGAGCTATGGGAAAAGGAGCTTCCGAATCTACAAGTGGCAGATTACAACCGTGCAGACGGTTTAGTCGGATATTCCTGGGTGATGCGCTACACGAGAGCGTTCCTAGGCTTTTATCTAAAACACGATGTTCAGGCTGGAGCCTTCCTGAAGGCTCCTTCAAGTGCGAACGGCGTTCCAAACCACACGATGTCGGTGAAATTGCGGCCGAGTATTCGCGTCGCGAATAAAACGGTTGGAGACCCAGCCAACTAAGATCAAATGGTGCGATTGGACAAAGACTGTTCTCGGTGTACGAAGTTTATTTGAGGCGCAACGGAAGGCGGCATATTTGAATGTCTCCGCCCTTCGTGGAACTAATCTCTGCTTCGTGGATTAAAATTTTGCTACATGAGGCTGGCTTATGTTTGTAGCGCGGAGGTTGATAGGTGTTGGTCTGGTGGTGGCCGTGGCTGCGCCTCTGTGGGGGCAGGATGCGAATGGGCAGGACAAGACTCTGGTGCAGGAAGACAGCCGTTTGAACAGTGTGTATCAACAGAGAGTGGCGCAGCTGCGGGCCGATCCGAAGGGGTTGACGGCGCTGCGGAAGCAGGAGCGCGACTGGATTATGCAGCGGGATCAGCAGTGCGGGAAGGACGCTGGGTGTTTGACGCAGGCGACGAAGGCGCACGCCGACTACTTTGAGACGCAGGTGAAGCAGAACGATCCCGCGGCCAAGGCGGGCAGTCCGATTCCTGAGATGATTAGGGGACAATGGATGGTGAAGAAGGTGCTTCCTACGAAGACGATCGCGTGCTGGGACCAGAAGCAGGCCGATGCAATGATAGGCACTGAGCTGGAGTACAAGGCGGATAGCCTGCGATGGAAGACGACGACGGTGCGGAACCTTGGCAGTACGGCGGCAACGGTCGAAGCGAAGCAATTTGCTGAAGACAACTCGGGTAGGGGCAGCCAGAGTTCTCAGGTGGATTTTAGTCAGTTGGGCATCGCGACGCCAACTGTACAGCAGATCACGATCGAGCATCCAGACGTCACAATCCAGGACGGGTCGGCTGGCGGCAGTATGGAGATGCCGGGTGATGTGGTGATGATGAAGGATAGCGACCGGCTGGTGTTTTCGGTTTGCAATGTTTATTTTGAGGCGGATCGGGCTGGGAAACCGTAAGGGTTATCTTCGCGGTGGATGGATGATGACTGGCAGACGCAAGGGCAAAATGCGGAGATTCTTCGCTGCGCTCAGAATGACAGGCTAGAGGAAGTAGAGCAAAAATAAATGCAACGGCAGAAGCAACAGCAGATCCCTGCGGAATGACAAGCAAAGGAACAGGCAACGGCTACAGAAGCAGCAACCGCGACAGAAGCAGCAACAGCAGCAGCTACAAAAGCGACCGTGGTCCTCGTTGCGCTCAGAATGGCAGTGATTCTGATGCACTTTTGAACAGTAAAAAGCGGAGACACTGTGAAGTCTCCGCCTCTTTAGTTGAGCGCCGGTTGCTATGTAGCAGAACTAGACGCTGGTGGCGGTTACGGTTTTGGGTTCGGCTGCGGTGGTGTTGACGGTGTCGGAGATGGTGGAGAGGAGTTCGTCGGCGTTCTTCTCTTCGTCGAGGATGCTGTCGAGGAGATCGGCTGCGTCGTCGTCGCCGAGGAGTTCGGCCCAGGTGCGGAGGGTGCCGTAGACGGCGATCTCATGATGCTCGACCTGCTGCGCGGAGGCGATGAGGGTGATGTCGCGGATGCTGGTGTCTGCTGCGTCCTTGATGTTGTCCTCGGCTTCGGTGACGAGGGCGGAGATGGCTTTGCAGGTGGAGGTGTCGGCGTTGCCGTTGGTGGCGTCGCGGAGGATGCTTTCAACTTTGGCGACGTGGGTTTGAGTTTCGGTGAGGTGGTTGCGGAAGGCGGAGGCGAGCTGGGGGTCGGTGGACTTCTCGATCATGGTGGGGAGGGCTTTGGTGATCTTCTGCTCCATGTCGAGGGCCTTTTTGAGGTTGGCGATATAGAGGGTGCGGAGGTCTTCGATGTTTTCGGAGAATAGCTTCATGGGTGTGGCTCCTTTGGAAACTCGCGAGATGTCTCGTTAGCGCACAGAGGCGCCATTTGGTGCAGCGTGGAAGGTGTGGGTGAGAGCGGCGAACGTTCAAGCCGGGGTGCTCACGGTCGTTCTGCGTTCTGCTGAGTAGGATGCGAGGTTGCAGACAGGGTTGGCTGGGAGGTTTAGCTAATTCCTATCGGGTGAATGGAGTGAGAAGCCTCTGGAAGAGGGCCTGTGTGCGGGTTTTTTTCGAGGCGCAAGCGGGATTTGCGATGGTGATGCTGGTGATCTTAAGTAACGCTTAACACTTCGGGATGCTGGAAGGGTGCTGCTTGAAGCGGGCTGATTCTGGGGCTGCGTTTCGCGGCCTTCGAGATTGCTGGTGAGCGGGAAGCTTAGCGCGCAAAGTTTGCGAGAAGCTTTGGCGAAGTTGCGTGCATCGTATACTTACTCGATAACACGGCTAATTACTCGTAAGACGGCTGAACGGGTAGGGGAGAGACATGAGCGAAAACGGGAACGGGGCGGCTTCAAACGGCAATGGCAGTGGGGCGCACTCGCACGGCAACGACTACAAGGTGCCGACGGGGCGGGCGGAGTGGATTGTGAAGCGCAAGGCCGAGGCGGCGCGGACTGGCGATATGAATATGAGCCAGATGCACTTTGCGCGGAAGGGCATGATCACCGAAGAGATGGCCTATGTCGCCGGACGGGAGAAGATTTCGGCGGAGCTGGTACGGAGCGAGGTGGCGAAGGGGACGATGATTATCCCGGCAAACATCAACCACGTGGAGCTGGAGCCGATGGCGATTGGGGTGGAGTCCCTGTGCAAGATCAATGCGAATATCGGGAACTCGGCGCTGGTGTCGAATGTGGATGAGGAGTTGCGAAAGCTGCATACGGCGGTGCACTTTGGCGCGGATACGGTGATGGATCTGTCGACGGGTGGGGATATTTCGATGATTCGGGAGCAGATTCTGCGGCATTCGCCGGTCCCGATTGGGACGGTGCCGTTGTATGAGGCGCTCTCGCGAGTGAAGAGGGTGGAGGATCTGAATATTGATCTTTACCTTGAGGTGATTGAGGAGCAGGCGCAGCAGGGAGTGGATTACTTTACGATTCATGCGGGCGTGCTGATTGAGTATGTGCCGCTGGTAGCGAAGCGGATTACTGGGATTGTGAGCCGGGGTGGGGCGATTCTGGCGCAGTGGATGACGTCGAATCATAAGCAGAACTTTTTGTATGAGAACTTCGACCGGATTACGAAGGTGATGGTGAAGTATGACGTGAGCTACTCGCTGGGCGATGGGCTAAGGCCGGGGTGTCTGGCGGATGCGAGCGATGAAGCTCAGTTTGCGGAGTTGAAGACGCTAGGTGAGCTGACCCGACAGGCGTGGAAGAGCGATGTGCAGGTGATGATCGAAGGGCCGGGGCATATCCCGATGGACCAGATCAAGCTACAGGTGGATAAAGAGGTTGAGTTGTGCGATGGGGCTCCGTTTTATGTGCTGGGACCGCTGGTGACCGATATCGCGCCTGGATATGACCACATTACGTCGGCGATTGGCGCGGCGATGATTGGGTGGCATGGTGCGGCGATGCTCTGCTATGTAACTCCGAAGGAGCACCTTGGACTGCCGAATGAGAAGGATGTGAAGGACGGGATTATCGCTTACAAGATTGCGGCGCATGCGGCGGATGTGGCTCGTCATCGGCCGGGCGCGAGGGATCGGGATGATGCGATCTCGCATGCTCGGTACACGTTTGATTGGGATAAGCAGTTTGCACTGTCGCTTGACCCGGAGACGGCACGAGGGATGCATGACGAGACGCTGCCGGATGACTACTACAAGGAAGCGGCGTTCTGCAGTATGTGCGGGCCGAAGTTCTGCAGCATGAACTGGTCGAGCAAGGTGGACGAGTTCAATGCGAAGGAGCATGGGCTGCATAAGCAGGACCTGACGCAGATCGTTACGGAGCAGATGGCGTTGCGGGGGTAGCGGTTGCCGGAAGTGCGGTTGTACGGTGAAGGCAACAGCAACGGCAAAGACAAGAGCAAATGCGAAATACGGGGATTCTTCGCGTTGCTCAGAATGACAAGGGGTATTGGTGGTTTATAGAAAAAGGCCGTGTCCCTGGTTTGGGAGGCGGCCTATCTCTTTGGGGAGGAAACTGGTTTCGGTTGGCTCGGAGCGTTAGCTGGGAGTCTGTTGCGTTGGGGGCGAATGGTACTGCGCTGCGGGGCGGCAAGGGGTAGCTCAGAGCTGGAGTCGAAGGACGGCTCGAATTGGTCAGCGCTGAAGTTGAAGGCCATGCCCGCGATGCGGTGGAGGATGCGGGTTGGTGTGGGCTGGCAACAACTTACTCCGTGGGGCGGCAGCACAGCGGTGAGTCTAGAGAATATCTTTCTCCTGTTTGTCAGATCGCATGGCAAGAAGTGCAGGAGCAATAATCATTGCGAGAAAAACCAAAGCTAGAACGAGATCGTGGACCATTGGGGAGTCTCCTTTGGGCGGCTTTGACCGTCTTGAGAGTAATCATGCGGCAGGTGACTAAATGGGGACATCCCACTTCGGGAAGCAAAGATGCGTCTTTTGGGGGATGGTTTTTCTTTTTAATGCTCAGGTCCTGCCGGACGGGCCCACTACGCGTGGGGCGGTCACTTCGTGACTTGTATACCCCCTTCGGGTGGTCCTCCCGTTGGTCGGAGGCTAGCGCTTATGGTGTTGAGGATGGTGGTCTGTGGTGGGTTGGTGGTTATTTGGTGGCTTGTTTGTTTGCGTTTTCGAGGATGGCGGCGGAGTGGTTGAGGGCGGCGGCCAAGGCGGCTAGCTGCGATTGGGCTCTCGGGGCGTCGGGGGCGTCGATGCCTTCGTTCACGCCGGGGATGACGACGGCGGCGTAGCCGGTGAACTCGCCTGGAGCGTAGATGGTGTGTTTGTACCAGGAGCGCTTGGGGAGACCTTCGGGGTTTAGAAGAGCGCCCTCGGCTTCGCGCAGGGATTTGTTGAGTGCGACGGGGTTTGATGACGGCGCGGCCTGGGTGGCTCGGATGGCGGTGCCGGCGGCGGCGAAGCGGTTGGCGGCGGCCTGGGCAGCGGTGAAGTCGAGGGTGAGGTTCTTGGCGGTGGCTTGTTTCTGCGCGGCCTCGAGGTAGCCTACGATCTCTTTGCCGTAGAGCTGGTAGTCGTAGGGAAGGACGTCGGCGTCGGCCATGTGGAGGATCTCGAGGCCGAAGACGCGAGCTTGTTGCTGCTCGTAGACGAAGGTGGGGTCGGCGAATTTGGTGAACCAGTTGTAGTTGTCGAAGACGGAGTGGTAGACGCCGTAGGGGCCTTCGGAGCCGATGTCGGTGGAGGGGACGCCGAGGTGCTGGATGAAGGGGGTGTAGTCGGAGCCGGAGCCGAGGGTGCCGATGTGGACGTCGGAGTCAGTGGATTCGGTTGGCTTGTGTGTGCGCCGCGTGGGGGCGGTTGCCTGGTCGGCCTTCCACTGTTCGTAGACGGTTCCGCCTTTGGGGCTGGCGACTTCTTTGGTGACTTCGCGGACGAACTGTTTGAGCGAGGGTACGGCGGCGGCGTCGAAGTTGGGGCCGGCTACGCCTACGTCGGTGTTGAAGTAGGCTACGGCGTGGGCGAGGTGGGTTTCGTGCTGCTCGGCCCACTCGGTGGAGCCGATGAGACCTTCTTCTTCTGCGTCCCAACTGCAGAGGACGATGCGGCGTTGTGGCTTCCAGCCTTGCTTGAGGAGTTCGCCCAGGCCGTGAACGGTTTCGAGCATGGCGGCAGTGCCGGAGTTGGGATCGACGGCGCCGTAGACCCAGGCGTCGCGGTGGTTTCCGGCTACGACCCAGTCTTCTTTCTGGGTGGAGTCGGTTCCGTCGATGGTGCCGGTGACGTCCCAGATGGTACGGAGGGCGATGTCCTGATCGAGGTGCATGTGGACAGTGATTTTAGGAGGCGTACCGTGAGTGCCGCCTGCTCCGAGATTGCTGGAGGCTCCTAGGTGGTAGGTGAAGGGGAGTGCGCCCTGCCAGTCGCGGGGGGATTCGGCTCCGCCGAGGGCTTTGAGGATGGGGGCGGCGTCGTGGTAGGAGAGGGGATTGGTGGGGATGCTGGGCTGGTTGTTCTGCAGTTTGTCGACGGGGATGCGTTTGGAGTCGGGGAGGTCGGGTGTGGAGGCTACGCCGGGAGTGGTGGGGTCGCCGGGGTAGATGGGAAGGAACTGGATGGAGCCGCGCTGGACGGCGGTTTCGGGGCGGTAGGGGCCGCGGGGGTAGATGTCGCCGCGGAAGTAGCCGTCGTCGGCGGGGTCGGAGTAGATGAGGACGCCGACGGCTCCGTACTGCTGGGCGATGTAGGTCTTGATGCCGCGGAAGTTTTCGCCGTAGCGGACGAGGACGATCTTGCCTTTGACGCTGATGCCTAGTTTGGTGAGCTGCTGGAAGTCGGCGAGGGTGCCGTAGTTGGCGTAGATGACCTCGGCGGTGACGTCGCCTGAGGGGGAGGAGCCGTTGAAGGCGGGGAGGATGCGGGGGTCGTCCTGGAAGGGGTCGCCGCCGAATTTGTTGGGGTCGACGTGCTCTGGGGTGGGGCCGGACATTAGTTTTTTGCCGTCGGCGTCGAAGGCTTCGATGAGGATCTTGACGGGTTTGGTGAGGAGGACTTTGTAGGGAACGATCTGGGTTTCGAGGCCGGCGGCTTTGAACTTGTCGGCGACGTAGACGGCGGTGGCGTAGTCCTCTGGCGAACTGGCCCAGTGGGGGGCGGCGGTGAGGGTCTTGAGGTGCTGGCCTGCGAGTGCGGCGTCGGGGACAGCCATGAAGATTTTGTCCCACTTTGCCTGCTGGGCGAAGTCGCGATATCCGAAGACCTGGGGGGTGGGAGACTGGGCCAGTGTGAGGGCGGCGAGGGGGAGCAGGCAGGCTACGGTGCGGAGACGAGTCAAGTCGTGGGCCTCGATGTGGGTTGTCGAGATATCAGGGTATCGCAGAATTGAGTTTGGGCAGGATCTTTGCCGGTGAGGTTCTGTGGACAGAGGTTTCTGGCGGAAGGTTCCCTCGAAGATTTTGAGTCTCAGTGATTTGTTGCGGACACGATAAAGCGGCTCACGATGGATGTGAGCCGCTGCGATGGATTCTTGAGCGAAGAGCTATACGGGCTGGGTGCAGAACTTGCAGCGAGTGGCGGGGATGGGGATGTCGCCCAGGCACTGGGGGCAGGGCTTGGTGGCAGGTGGCTCGGCGATTGTGGGGTGGAATTTTTTCAGGAGGTACTGAATGGGCAGTACGAGGAAGAAGTAAACGACGCCGGCGATGAGGAGGAAGTTGATGATGGCGGTGATGAAGTCGCCGTAGCGGATCTCGCCGCCGTTGACGTGGGCGATGAGGTAGCCGAAGTTGGGCTTGCCGATGACTGCGCCCAGGAGGGGATTGATGATCTTTTCAGTCAGCGAGGTGACGATGGAGGTGAATGCAGCTCCGATGATGACGGCGACGGCAAGATCGACGACGTTACCACGCAGAATGAAATCGCGGAATCCTTTGAACATGAGGTCAGTCTCCTAGTTTGATCGTGCATGGAACCGTTGATCACTGCTTGTTCCGGTGCGGGGAGTATACCGCAGGAGATTTTAAAGGCTAGAGGGTAGTTGAGGCGGAGGAGCTGGGGTTGGCTATGGGAGGAGGCTTGCTATTGGGAAGATGCTATCCAGCGGGCGTAAGGGTAGAGGAGGAAGAAGAGGATCATGCAGAGGGCCATGAGGTCCATGTAGATGCAGAGGATGACGCCGGCGTGATAGAAGCTCCAGCGGCGCTGCATGCAACGGACGGTGTCGGCGGTGCCGGCGATGGCGAAGAGGACAGGAAGGATGAGGAGGGGAGTGGCGCGGTTGTGGGGGAAGTCGGAGAGGAGGAGAGCTACGGCGAGGCTGAGGAGTACGAGGAGGCTGCCGCGCAGAAGAGAGTGGACACGCGGATTGAAGAGGGGATATTTCACGTAGGGTGTGTCTGTTTTAAGGATACGAGCGTGCGGAGTTTGGCGCTAGTTTTGGGAGGAGCGGCAGTGGCCTGCCTGAGCTTCATTTTTGATGCAGGCAAAAGCTGATTGCAATAATGGCGGGAGATCGTTGCGGAGTTGGTTGTGGTGATGACTGGGTGTGTCCAAGCGAGGGGAACACACCCAGAGGAGTCTGCCGGTTCATCCGATGGCAACTTTAGTCGCAGTGAGATTTTTATACTGCGGTGAGCTCGGGTTCAGGCTGTTTGGACATAGCGCGGATGGAGTCGTTGTAGGGAGAGGTGAGGACGCCGCGCTCGGTGATGATGGCGGTGACGTACTTTGCGGGGGTGACGTCAAAGGCTGGGTTCTCGATGGCTACGCCGTGAGGGGTCATCTGCTTGCCGTTGGAGTGGGTGACTTCGCGGGCGTCGCGCTGCTCGATGGGGATGAGGTCGCCCGTGGCGGTTTGAAGGTCGAGGGTGGACCAGGGGGCGGCGACGTAGAAGGGGATGTTGTGCTCTTTGGCGAGGATGGCTACGCCGTAGGTGCCGATCTTGTTGGCGACGTCTCCGTTGGCGGCGATGCGGTCGGCGCCGACGATGACGGCCTGGATGCGGCCTTGGCGCATGAGCGAGGCGGCCATGTTGTCGCAGAGGACGGTGGTGGGGATATTGTCCTTCATGAGCTCCCATGCGGTGAGGCGGGCGCCCTGGAGGAAGGGACGGGTCTCGTCGGCGAAGACGTCGATCTTGTGGCCGCGCTCGATTGCGGCGCGGATGACGCCGAGGGCCGAGCCATAGCCGCAGGTGGCGAGGGCTCCCGCGTTGCAGTGGGTGAGGACGGTGCCCTCTTTGGGAAGGAGCGATGCGCCGTGTGCGCCCATTTGCTTGCAGGCGGCGATGTCCTCGTCGTACATGCGGCGGGCCTTAGCGACTATGGCGGACTTGATCTCGGAGATGGGAGTGTCTTTGGCGGCGAGTGCGAAGTAGAGATTGCGGATCTCGTCGATGCCCCAGAAGAGATTGACGGCAGTGGGGCGGGTCTCGGCGAGGGTTTTGGCGATGAGGGCGACCTCTTCGGTGAGGGCGGGGAGGGTGGTCGCAGTGCTGCGGTCGATGCCGATGGCCATGCCCATGGCGGCAGAGACGCCGATGGCTGGGGCTCCGCGGACGATCATGTCGCGGATGACGGTGGCGACCTGCTTGTAGTCGGTGGCGAGGACGTAGGTCTCCTCGAGGGGCAGCTTGGTTTGATCGAGGAAGTTAACGCCGGTGGGGAGCCATTCGAGGGTAGGGATCATGTCCCTTCTAGTTTATCGCGAATGACCTGTATGGGGGCGGATGTGGGGGCCATAGGCAGTTCGGCGGGCATAGAAGCGCTGGCAGCAGCCGGTGCAGCGAACTGGGCGCAGAGCCAGGTAGTGGAAGAACCAGTCCCAGCCTCGGCGGTGGGAGCGATGCAGGGATTCGGTGTTGCAGTGGGGGCAGAATCTTCCGTCGGAGAACTTCGGCTTTGAGAGCATGGGGGCTTTATCGGCGGAGAGGTTGCGAGTGTTAGGTTCTTGAGAATTGTTTCTCTACGGTGAGGCTTTTCGTGCGGGTTCTCGTCCACAATGGGAATAAAGATGCGGCGAGGTTTGTTGAGGGAGGTCCACGTGAGAAAAGATGCGTTGAGGAATGCTCTTCTGCTGGTGATTGCGTTGGCGCTGGTTGAGATCGCCGCAAGGCCGTATGTGTCTCCTCCCCCGGTTGCGGCGGACTCGTCTGCGGCTCATGCGCTCTACATTGAGCCGGGGGTGCAGAATCTGCGGTATCCGGATGGGACGGGGCAGGTGTACGGGAAGGTGGTTGTGGATCTGCGGACCGGGAAGATCTGGGGTTTTCCTACGGGGACCGTTGATCCTTATCCTTCTTACCCGCTGGATAGTAAGCCGGCGGTTTCGCGTCCGTTTGCGCTGGGGCGGTATGCGTTTGAGGATTTGGATAAATGAATCGTGGGGCTGTTGGGTTGGGCTAGGCAACAGTGAAAGGCAACAGCAGATTCCTCCGCTGCGCTGCGGAATGACAACAAGAAAACAGGCAACGGCAAAAGCTAAATACGGGGATCCTTCACTACGTTCAGGATGACGGCTCCAAGAGGCATTGGGCTCCCTTTGCCTGTCAGGCCGTCGTTTTGTGGGTGTGTTGGGGCTAACGGGTGGTGATAGTGGTGGGGGCTTCGTTGGCTTTGAGGTAGTTGCCGTAGCCTACGACGATGGTGGAGCTGACGAGAAGGAAGAGGCCGGTGGCTACGAGGGTTTTGGTGCGGCGGCTGGTGCCTCGCCACTCTTTGAGGAAGAGCCCCCAGAGGGTGGCGAAGATGATGATGCTGGCCATGTGGAGGGTCCAGCTGGAGAAGTCATACTTGCCCATCTTGGTCTGACCCATGGAGTAGAAGAAGAACTGGAAGTACCAGATGACGCCGGCGAGGGAGGCGAAGATGTAGTTCTGGACGAGTGTCTTTGGGGCGAGGTGGTCGTAGGTGGAGGGATCGAGGGGGTCGAAGTCGACCAGGGTCTGGCCGGAGGCGTGGGTGGCGCGCATGGGGTTTAGGCCGGGTTGGCCGGTGAATTGTTTGATGGAGCCGTTTTTGAGGATGAGGATGGCGGACCAGACGAAGTTGGTGAGGAAGCCTCCCCAGAGCACGACGATGAGGACGGGCAGGTTTTGCCAGAGGTCGAGGCGGTTGTGGGCGAGGAGCTCGGTTTTGGCGAGGGCTCCGATGGGGGCTCCGGCTTTGAGGCCGAAGGCGAAGAAGGAGCTCATGACGCCGGCGAAGATGGCTACGGCTAGTCCTTTGCCGAAGTTGTAGTCGGTCTCTCCGGCTTCGGCCTTTTCTTCCGGGGTGATTTCGCGCTCTTTGGAGAGGCCAGCGGCTCCGTTGACGGCTACGGCGATCAGACAGAGGAGGACGCCGGCGAGGATGATCTGGCCGGAGGTTTCGTGGAGGATGATGTGGATGGAGCCGTCATAGATGGGCGGGATGAGGGTTCCGAAGGCGGTGCAGAGGCCGAGGGCGATGGCGTATCCGAGGGCGATGCCGAGGTAGCGGATGGCGAGGCCGAAGGTGAGGCCGCCTGCTCCCCAGAGGATGCCCCAGAAGATGGCGTAGTGGATGCTGGAGGCGGGCGCGGCGTGGAGGATGCCGAAGAGATTCGGGACGAGGAGCGAGGCGAGGACGATGGGGGCGATGATCCACGCGGCGAATCCCTGGATGAGCCAGTAGATCTCCCACGACCAGCGCTTGATGCCGCGGAAGGGGATGAAGTTGGTGGCGGAGGCGAAACCGCCGATCCAGTGATAGATGACGCCGATGAAAGGATTGGGTCCCACGAGGCCTCGTTCTGGTGAATGATGGTGGTGCCTGGGTCGAGCGGGTACTATCGTACCTGACACAAGTTGCGTTAGGGAAATATACTCTCTATTGAATCTTATTCCGGATCGCTGCTTCGCCTGGAGGATGGTCTGCGAGTTTCACTGTTCATTACTTGTTACAACGACACGCTGTTTCCTGAGACCGGCAAGGCTGTGGTGCGGGTGCTGGAGCGACTGGGGCATACGGTGGAGTTTCCTCAAGGGCAGACATGCTGTGGGCAGATGCACTATAACACTGGCTATCAGGCGGAGGCGATGCCGCTGCTTTCGCGGTTTGTGGAACAGTTCAAGGGCGCCGAGGCGGTGGTGGTGCCGTCGTCGTCATGTGTGGCGATGATGCGGGATCACTATCCGAAGATGGCGTTGGCGATCGGACGGGTGGAGCTGATTGCGGAGGTGGATGCTCTGCTGCCGAAGGTGTTTGAGTTTTCGGAGTTTCTGACGAAGCGGCTGGGGCTGGAGGACGTGGGGGCCTACTATCCGCATCGGGTGACGTATCACGCGAGCTGCCATGGGTTGCGGAATTTGGTGTTGGGTGATGGGCCGATGCGGCTGCTGAAGGCGGTGCGGGGGATTGATCTCGTCGAGTTGCAGGGGCTGGAGCAGTGCTGCGGATTCGGCGGGACGTTTGCGGTTAAGAATGCGGATGTATCGAGCGCGATGCTGGCGGAGAAGACGACGGCGGTTTTGAATACGAAGGCTGAGGCTTGTACGGCTTGCGATAACTCGTGCCTGATGCATATTCAGGGGGCGCTGCATCGGCAGAGGACGGGCGTGAAGACGGTGCATCTGGCTGAGATTTTGGCTGGGGATGAGGGGGCTTTACGTTGATGGGAGAGATGAGCTTGCAACGGAGATGGGCAGCAACGGTCGCGCTCTGCGCGATGCCCACATCTCAAAATCGAGATATGGGGCACCCAAATTTCTGCTTGATTGGGGGTGAGGCATGAGTGGTGCTGGGTTGGATCCAAAGACTGCGCCGACGTTTCCGATGGCGGCGAAGGCGATGATGGGCGATGTGCAGCTGCGGAAGAATGTGCGTCATGCTACGGACGTGATCCAGGAGAAGCGGGCTCGAGTGGTGAGCGAGATGCCGGACTGGCAGGAGCTGCGCGAGGCAGGGAAGCAGATTCGCCGGCACACGATGGAGCATCTGGATTTTTATCTTGAGGAGTTTGAGGCGAACTGTACGCGCGCGGGCGGAGTGGTGCACTGGGCTCGGGATGCGGAGGAGGCGCGGCGGATTGTTATTGGGCTTGTGAAGGCTTCGGGGTCGGACGAGGTGATCAAGATCAAGTCGATGACGACGGAGGAGATTCAACTGAACGCTGCGCTGGCGGCGGCGGGGATTCATCCGTATGAGACCGATCTGGCGGAGTTGATTATTCAGCTGGGGGAGGATCGGCCGTCGCATATTGTGGTGCCGGCGCTGCATAAGAACAGGCAGCAGATACGCGAGATCTTTCAGCGGGAGATGAATCTGCCGGAGTTGGGAGAAAGGCCGGAGGATCTGGCGGATGCGGCGCGGATGTTTTTGCGGGAGAAGTTTCTGCGGGTGAAGACGGCGGTGAGTGGGGCGAATTTTTTGATCGCGGAGACGGGTGGGGTTTGCGTGGTGGAGAGTGAAGGCAACGGGCGGATGTGCCTGACGCTGCCGGAGACACTGATTACGATTGCGGGGATTGACAAGGTGCTGCCGCGATTTCAGGACCTGGAGGTGATGTTGCAGCTGCTGCCGAGGTCGGCTACCGGGGAGCGAATGAATCCTTATAACTCGATTTGGACTGGGGTGGATGGGGCTTCTGCTGGCGATGGTTTGCGAGATGGCGCTCGCGATGGTCTACGAGATGGCCCAAGGGTGTTTCATGTGGTGCTGATGGACAATGCGCGGACCGAGATTCTGGCGGATGATGAGGGACGGCAGACGCTGAACTGTATTCGCTGCGGGGCCTGCCAGAATGTCTGCCCGGTTTATCGGCAGACGGGGGGACATGCGTATGGGAGCGTGTATGCGGGGCCGATCGGGGCGATTCTGACGCCGCAGCTGCAGGAGATGCATCATGCGCAGTCTCTGCCGTATGCATCTTCGTTGTGCGGGGCGTGCTATGAGGTCTGCCCGGTGAAGATCAATATTCCGGAGGTGCTGATTCATCTGCGGAACAAGGTGGTGAAGCAGAATACGGCTGGGGTCGCGGGGTTGTTCGATGTGGAGGCCGGGGCGATGAAGGCGATGGCTCTGATCTTTCGGAGTGAGAGGAGATTCAGGGCGGCCCAACGGCTAGGGCGCATCGCCGAGCGGCCGTTGGTGCGCAGGGACGCACAGGGTGAGGGACGGATTGGGTGGCTGCCGGGGCTGCTGGGCGGGTGGACGCAGGCCAGGGATCTCGGGGAGATGCCGAAGGAGACGTTTCGGGACTGGTGGGAGAGGCGGGGTGAGAATGGAAACTGATTTGGTTACAAATTCGCGGGTGGGGGTGTTGCGCAGGGTGAGGGCGGCTACAGGTAGAGCGTCAGATGGAGTTGCGGCTCGGGTTGGGTGGGATGGGATTGCACGAGAGTATCGGCGGAGGGGGACGCTGGAGCGCGAGGGGGTGCTGGCGCTGCTGGAGGATCGGCTGCGGGACTATGATGCGCGGGTGTTTCGGGTTGTGGGTGAGGACGTAGGGCAGAGTGTCGCGGAGCGGCTGGTGGAGCGGGGAGTTCGGCGGATGGTGGTGCCGGTGGGGTTGCCGGCTGCGTGGATGTCTGCTTCGGCTGCGGTGGAGTATGTGGTGGATGAGGGGTTGTCCTCGGAGGAGTTGGATGGTGTCGATGGGGTGATGACGGGGGCGACGCTGGCGATTGCGGAGACGGGGACGTTCGTGCTGCAGGGTGTGGCGGGGCAGGGAAGACGGGCGGCGACGCTGGTGCCCGACTATCACCTGTGCGTGGTGAGGGCGGAGGATGTAGTGGAGACGGTGCCGGAGGCAATGGGGCGTCTGCAGGGGACGGCTGGACTTGCGACTACGTTTGTTTCGGGGCCGTCTGCGACGGCGGATATCGAGATGACACGGATCAAGGGGGTGCATGGGCCGCAATTTCTGGATGTACTTCTAATTGTTTGAAGCGTGGAAAAAATCTTTTGACAAATGACGGTAAAAAGGCGCAGTCTGCCTATGTTTCAATAGAGAGTATATTTCTATATCGTAATATCTTGGACGCGCGAGGGACTTGAGTGATGGGAAACAACGGTGCTGGAGTGGCAGAGCGGGACGCACAGAGGGTGTACAGCGCGTTGGATGGTTTTCGGATCGAGGTTCCGTCGTGGGGATTTGCGAATACCGGGACGCGGTTCGGGAAGTTTATTCAGGGTGGCGCGGCGACGACGATTGAAGAGAAGTTCAGCGATGCGGCGCAGGTGAATGCGTTGACGGGCGCGAGCCCGACGGTGGCGCTGCACGTGCTGTGGGATTTGCCGCATGGGAGGGCGGATGTTCCTGCGATTCAGGCGCTCGAGAAGAAGTATGGGATGAAGTCTGGGTCGATCAATCCGAATCTCTTTCAGAGTGCGGAGTACAAGTATGGATCGATTGCGAATCCCAGCGCGGAGGTTCGCGGGATGGCGTTGAAGCATCTTCTGGATTCGGTGGCGATTGGGCAGGCGCTGGGGTCGAAGGATGTTTCGCTGTGGATTGCGGATGGATCGAACTATCCGGGGACGCAGAGTATTCGCAAGCGGATTGGATGGATGGAAGAGGTGCTGGGTGCGACCCATGCTGCTCTCGGAGAGGGGCAGCGGATGCTGGTCGAGTACAAGCCGTTTGAGCCGGCTTTTTATCACACCGACATTGCGGACTGGGGGATGGCTCTGGAGTTGGTGCGGCGCTGCGGGCCGAAGGCGAAGGTGCTGGTGGATACGGGGCATCATGCGCAGGCGACGAATATTGAACAGATCGTGACGTGGTTGCTGCATGTGAAGGAGCTGGGTGGATTTCATTTCAACGACAGGAAGTACGCCGATGACGACCTGACGCTGGGGTCGATTGATCCTTACCAGGTGTTTCGAATCTTCCATGAGATTTTGAGTGCGGAGGAGAAGGAACGCGCGGATGTTGCCTTCATGATCGACCAGAGCCATAACCTGAAGGGCAAGGTGGAGGCGATGGTGCAGACGGTAGCGATGGCGCAAGAGCTGTATGCGAAGGCTGCGCTGATCGACCAAGCGAAGCTGGCGGAGTTGCAGCAGGAGTGCCGGCTGGTGGAGGCGGAGGAGTGCTTCCGGAGTAGCTTCTGGCAGGACGTGCGGCCGATCGTGAGGGAGTGGAGGGTTGCGCGCGGGCTGCCGGCGGAGCCTCTGAAGGCGCTGGCGGAGAGTGGGTATGTGGAGAAGATCACGCGGGAGCGAGAGAGCAGGAACGCTCGCAGCGTCTCGACTTACGCTTAGAGATTTCTTCCTGATCGTTTGCGGGGTGAGGCGCGGGGTTGGGGTTCTGGGAAGAGGGAATTCTGGCGTTTTGATCGCTGTTGGATGGGAATTCCATTAGCGAAACCGAGGCAGGTGCCGCATAATGGATCGGCTGAGTGGTCGCTCCTCGGCGGGAGACTATGGCGGTACGAAAGACCTCGAAACGACTTTATCTGATTCCTGTGCTGTCGAAGGCGCTGGATATTTTGGAGCTGCTGCAGGCCGAGAACCAGCCGATGACGCTGGAGTCGATCCATCGGCAGACTCGAATCTCGAAGACGACGGTGTACCGGGTATTGAAGACGTTCGTTCATCGGGGATATCTTTCGCAGTCTCCTGATGGGACGTACCGGCAGGTGACGCGGCCGAAGAAGATGCGGTTTGGCTTTGGCGGGCAGAGCGCGGATATGCCGTTTTCGGTGGAGGTGACCGAGAGCTTGAAGGATGCAGCGGCGGCGGTGGGGGTCGATCTGCTGATTCTGGATAATCGCTACGACGCGGCGACTGCGTTGCGGAATGCGGAGGAGTTTGTCTCGAGCAAGGTGGATCTGGTGATCGAGTTCCAGGTGGAGCAGGAGGTTGCTCCGATGATCGGGGACAAGATTGCGGGCGCGAAGATTCCACTGATCGCCATCGATATTCCGCACCCTCATGCGACTTACTTCGGGGTGGATAACTATCGGGTGGGGATTGAGGCTGGGGAGACGCTTGGCGCCTACGCGTCTGCGAACTGGGACGGTAAGGTGGATTGGGTGATCGGGCTGGATCTGGCTGAGGCGGGGCAACTGGTGCAGAGCCGGATTACGGGTGCGTTTGAAGGGGTGAGGAGCGGACATCCGGAGTTACCGGTGGAGGTCTTTGTGCGGATCGACGGGCGAGGGATGCGCGACCGGAGTAAGAAGCTGATCTCGGATTTTCTGCAGCGACATCCGAAGGACAGGCACATTCTGATTGCTGCGGCTACGGACTCGAGCGCCCTGGGCGCGGTGGATGCGGTGCGGGAGCAGAAGCGCGAGAAGCATGTGGCGATTGTGGGGCAGGATTGCATTGCGGAGGCGATGCAGGAGATGCGGAGGGACAAGTCGCCGCTGATCGGGTCGGTGTCACATGAGGCTAGCTCGTATGGGCCGAGTTTGATTCATCTTGGACTGTCATTGCTGCGGGGGCAGACGGTGCCTCCTTACAACTATGTGGCTCATAAGATGGTGACTCGGGATTCGCTCAGTGATAATTGAATTCGAGTGTAATTTTCTCATTGGAAATAGTTGCCGTATTGGTGTTGCGTGTGGAATGATAGTCAGGGCCTGGATTTAGGCTAGGGCGAAGAGGTTGACACATGACGGCACAGAGCGGCCTGAAGTTTTTGGAAGATGGTTGGGATGAGGCGGTAGCGGCGAAGCTGGATGCACCGGAGCTGCTGAGATACAGATCGAACCTGCTGGGATCGGATCTGCGGATTACCAATTTTGGTGGGGGGAATACCAGTTCGAAGCTGGAGCAGGTCGATCCGCTGGACGGAAAGACGAAGCAGATTCTTTGGGTGAAGGGAAGCGGGGGCGATCTGGGGAGTATCAAGCGTGCGGGGTTTGCGACGCTTTACATGGAGAAGTTGCTGGCGCTGGAGAAGGCGTATCGCGGGGTGGATCTCGAAGACGAGATGGTGGAGATGTATCCGCTGTGTACGTTCGGGAATAATCCGGTTGCTGCTTCAATTGATACTCCGCTGCATGGGTTTTTGCCGTTTGCGCATGTGGACCATCTGCATCCGGACTGGGGGATCGCGCTGGCGGCCTCGGCGAACGGGAAGATCAAGATGGAGGAGTTCAATAAGGAGTTTGGACATAAGCTGGCGTGGCTGCCGTGGCAGAGGCCGGGGTTTGAGCTGGGCATGATGTTGAAGAAGATCGTGGAGGAGACGCCGGGGTGCGATGGCGTGGTGCTTGGCGGGCATGGGTTGTTTACGTGGGGAGAGACGCAGCGCGCGAGCTACCTGAGTACGATTACGATCATCGATCAGCTGGGGCAGTTTATTGAACGGCATGGTTCGGTTGCGAGGCATACGCACTTTGGCGGCGGGAAGGTGAAGAGTCGCGAAGACAGGGCTGCGGTTGCCTTGCAGGTGATGCCGTATCTGCGTGGTGTGGTGTCGCGGAAGCAGCGATGGATTGGGAGCTTTAGCGATCTGCCGCAGGTGATGGAGTTTGTGAACTCGGCGCAGGCGGAGAAGCTGGCGCACCTGGGGACGAGTTGCCCGGATCACTTTATTCGAACGAAGATTCGGCCGATGTTTCTCAAGTGGAATCCGGCGAGTGATCCGGTGGAGTTGAAGGAGTTGATTGAGAGCTCGCTTGAGAGTTATCGCGCGGAGTATGCGGAGTACTACAAGAAGCATGCGGTGAAGGATTCGCCTGCGGTGCGCGATGCGAGCCCTACGGTGGTGCTGGTGCCGGGTGTGGGGATGTTCAGCTTTGGAAAGAATAAGACGGAGTCGCGGATTACCGGAGAGTTTTACATCAATGCGATTGGAGTGATGCAGGGCGCGGGTGCTCTGGGTGCCGGGGTGGACTGCAAGGATATTCCGCAAGCTGGGCCTGCGGCTTCTGCGGATCAGTTTGTAGTGCATGCGAACTATGTTGCGCTGCCGCCGAGTGAGGCGTTCCGGATTGAGTACTGGAAGTTGGAAGAGGCGAAGATTCGCAGACAGCCGCCGGAGAAGGAGCTGAGCCGGCGGGTTGCTCTTGTGGTTGGCGGTGGGAGTGGGATTGGGCGCGAGGTCGCGCTGCTTGCGGCTCAACGTGGGGCGCATGTGGTGGTGGCCGACCGCGATGTGAAGGGCGCTGAGGCGGTTGCTGAGGAGGTGAGGGCGATTGCCGGGAAAGAAGCTGTCAGCTGGACCAGCATTGATATTCGTGACCGCAAGGCGATCAAGGGTGCTCTCGAGGCGACCGTTAAGCAGTTTGGCGGGATCGATATTTTGATCAATACAGCGGCACTGTTTCCTTCGTCGCCGGATGGTGTGATCAGCGATGCGCAGTGGGCTTTGACGCTTGAGGTGAATGTCACGGCAAACTATCTGCTGACTGACGAGGCGGCGAAGATCTTTGCGGAGCAGGGGCTTGATGCGAGCGTGGTGCTGACGAGTTCGGCGAATGCGGTTGTGGCGAAGCGTGGTAGTGAGGCGTACGACGTGAGTAAGGCGGCGTTGAGCCACCTGGTGCGGGAGCTGGCGGTTTCGCTGTCGCCCAAGGTGCGGGTGAATGGGATCAGTCCGGCTACCGTGGTGAAGGGCTCGACGATGTTTCCGCGTGATCGCGTGATCGCTTCGCTGAAGAAGTACAAGCTGCCGTTTGAAGAGACGGATACGGATGATGGACTGCGGAATGAGCTAGCGCAGTTTTATGCGACGCGAACGTTGACGCATCAGCCGATTGATCCGAAGGATTGTGCAGAGGCGATTATGTTTCTTGCGGGGCCTCTGGCTCGATGCACGACGGGACATCTGATTCCGGTGGATGGTGGTTTGACGGAAGCGTATCTGCGATAACAGAAGCGGATTTGCGATAGGAGAGGCGCGCGATGAGACGGACGCCAGATATGGCGCTGGTTCCGCAAATTCCATTGGATACGCGGGCTTTGGTGGCGGTGGACCTGGGGGCAGAGAGTTGCCGGGTGTCGCTGCTGCGATGGGTCGCTGGACGACCGGTGATAACGCTGGTGCATCGGTTTGCCAATGCTCCGCGTGAGACGGATGGTGGGCTGCGCTGGGATTTACGCATGATCGAAGCTGGGTTGGAGCATGGGCTTCGACTCTGTGCGGAGATGGCAGTGGAGGGCGTACGCTCGATCGCGGTGGATGGCTGGGCTGTGGACTATGTGCGTGTGGATGGGGATGGGATGGCGCTGGCTGATCCGTTTTGTTATCGCGATGAGAGGACGATTGAGGCGGAGCAGATGCTGTACGGGGAGATTGCCCCTGAGCGGTTGCGGGAGTGTACGGGAGTGCAGTTGCTGCGTATCAATACGCTGTATCAACTCTATGCGGACCGGTTGCAGGGACTGCCTGTGGGTAGTCAGTGGATGAATCTGCCAGAGTATGTTTTGTCGCGTTGGGGTGGTGCGCGGGTGGCGGAGGTTACGAATGCGACTCATACGCAGATGGTGGATCTGAATGGGCGGCGGTGGTGTGATGAAGTTTTTCTCGCGGCGGATCTCGACGTTGCACTTGCGCCCAAGCTGGTTCCTCCGGGAACTGAGGTTGGCAGGTTAAGTGGTGAGTTGGCGAGGCTGGCGGCGTTTCGCGATACGGTGTTGATCGCTCCGGCTTGTCATGACACGGCTTCGGCGATTGCGGGGATCCCTGCGGTGGGAGATGACTGGGCTTACCTCAGCTCGGGGACGTGGTCGCTGGTTGGGACTGTGCTGGAGGAGCCGAGGAATGATGCGGCTGTCGCGGCGGAGAACTTCACGAACCTTGGAGCGGTGGGGGGGAGAGTCTGCTTTCATAAGAATGTGAACGGGATGTGGCTGATCCGGCAGTGTCTGAAGGAGTGGACGGCGGAGGGCAGGGAGTGGAGTGTGCCGGAGTTGGTGGCTGCGGCGGAGAAGCTGGCGAAGCCGGAGGGCCTGCTGGATGTGGACGATGCTGATCTGCTGCTGGCCGGCGGGATGCCGCAAAGGATTAATGCGCAACGGGTGCGAATGGGGCTGAAGGCATTGGAGGAAGGCGCGGAGAATGCTCCGGCGTTTGCGAGTTTGATCTTTCATAGCCTGGCGGCTCGGTATGCGGCGGTTCTGGCGCGCGTAGCCTTTCATACCGGGAAGAAGTTGAAGCGGCTGTTTGTGGTGGGTGGCGGGAGCCAGAATGATTTTCTGAATCGGCTGACGCAGGAGGCTACAGGGTTGGAGTTGTTTCGTGGTGCGGCTGAGAGCTCGACGGTGGGGAACTTTGCGGTGCAGCTGGCGGTGCTGGAGGGTCGCCGCGATGAGGTGACGGGTGCGGATGCAGAGCAGGTGTCAGGATGGGCGGGGCGGTTGGCGCTGGCACTCGAGCAGGCGGCTACGAAGGGTTAGCACTGGCGTGGTAGGCTTCCTTTGCATGTCTGCTCATCCTTTTGATCTTGTTGCTTCTGCCTCCGCTGAGATGGTTCGCGAAGGTTTTCATACCGACTTTCCTGAAGGCAGCGATGCGCAGGTGGCGTCGATTCGTGCGGCTGGGGGAGCGAAGGCCGATGCGGATGTTCGCGACCTGCGCGGGCTGTTGTGGTCTTCGATCGATAATGACACCTCGCGGGATCTGGACCAGATTGAGATGGCAGAGCGCGTGGACGGTGGGGTGCGCGTGAGGGTGGGGGTGGCCGATGTTTCGGCTTCGGTGCTGAAAGATACGCCGCTGGATCGTCATGCGGCGGAGCAGACGCAGACGGTTTACACGGCGGTGCGGAACTTTTCCATGCTGCCGACAGAGCTTTCCACGGATCTGACCTCTTTGAATGAAGACGAGGATCGGATGGCGGTGGTGGTTGAGTTTGTGGTGGATAGTGAAGGGAAGGTGCAGGACACTGCCATCTACAGGGCACAGGTTCGGAACAGGGCGCAGCTGGCTTACAGCCATGTGGGGCCGTGGCTTGAAGGGAAGGCGGGGCCGGATGCGAAGGTGGCTGCTTCGGTTGATCTACAAGCGCAGCTGCGGCTGCAGGATGCGGCGGCCCAGGCGCTGCGGGCTCAGCGGGTGAAGATGGGCGCGCTGGAGTTCAACCGGGTGGAGGCCGATCCGGTGGTGGTAGATGGCAAGGTGGAGTCGATTGGGACGGCGTTTCATAATCGTGCGAGCGATTTGATTGAAGAGTTGATGATCGCTACGAATGAGACGATGGCGCGGATGCTGCGGGAGGCGAAGCGGTCGTCGATTCGGAGGGTGGTGCGGTCGCCGGAGCGATGGGCGCGGATTGTGGAGCTGGTGGGGCGGCATGGGACGGTGCTGCCGGCTCAGCCTGACTCTGGCGCGCTGAACGCGTTTTTGCAGGCACAGAGGGCGTCGGATGCGGTGCACTATCCGGATCTGTCGCTGGCGATCATCAAGTTGATGGGGCCGGGGGAGTATGTTCTGGCAAAGGGCGATGATGATGCGGAGCAGCCGGGACACTTCGGGCTGGCGGCGCAGGACTATGCACACTCAACTGCGCCGAACCGGCGGTTCGTCGATCTGGTGACGCAGCGAGTGGTGAAGGCGATGCTGGCGGGCGAGGCTGCTCCTTACACCGATGAGGAGCTTGCCGCGATTGCGACACACTGCAACGAGAGAGAGTCGGCTGGGCGCAAGGTGGAACGGACGATGTTGAAGCGAGTGGCGGCGGTGGGGCTCGCCGGAAGCGTGGGGAAGACCTTCCATGGAGTGATTACCGGCGCGAACGACAAGGGGACGTATGTGCGGGTGTTCGATCCTCCGGTGGAGGGCAAGGTGGTGCGGGGCGCGCAGGGGCTGGATGTGGGGGATATGGTGGATGTGACGCTGCTGCACACCGATCCGCAACATGCGTTTATCGACTTTGGACGTGCTTGAGGCTGAGGGCGTCTACGGTGGTTGTTAAGTTGCGTTGCGGATGTACTTTTGCTTCGCGCGGAGCAGATCGTCCAGTTGATTACCGCTGAGGGTTTGCAAGGAGCCTAGCTGGTGGGCGACGAGGCGGATGTGGGCGAGGTGCTCGACGGTCTCCATCTTGAGGAAGGCGTCCGTGAGCGTGGGTCCATAGGCTACGGCGCCGTGATTGGCCATAAGGATGGCGGTGTGATGGGGAATGAAGGGCCTGAGGCTGGCTGCGACCTCGTCGGTGCCGGTGGTGGCGTACTGGGCCAGGGGGACTGAGCCGAGGGTCATGACGGCCTCCTGGCAGAGCATCTCGTCGAGGGCGCGGCCTGCGCAGGCAAAGGCGGTAGCAATGGGGGGATGGGAGTGGACGACGGCCTCGATGTCGGCTCTCATCTGGTAGACGGCGAGGTGCATGCTGAGTTCGCTGGTGACCTTTCTTGAGCCTGCGAGCTGGCGTCCTTCGAGGTCGACGATGACCATGTCGGAGGAGCGCATGAGGTACTTGCTCATGCCGGTGGGTGTGACCAGCAGGCGCTCCTGATCGAGCCTGACGGAGAGGTTTCCGGAGGTGCCGGGCATAAAGCCGAGTCGAGAGAGCCATCGGCCGAACTGCACGAGTTCGCGCCTTAGTTCGACTTCGGGCCGGCCAATACATTCTTCGATCATCGTTCCTCTTTCATTGCCATGAAGTGTAATCCCATTACGGTTTTTAAAGTGCATGTTTCCTCACAGGATTTCGAATGGAGATCTTTTTATTTGGATGATCCTTCTTGGGGATTGAGGGCTTTGCAGATTTCTCCAAGCTTTTCCGATTTTGGCGGAGGCCAGGAAGAGATGGCCAGCGGTGAGCGGACCGACGACGCGATGATGGCCGACTGCCGCCAGGCCCATGGAGGCGATGCATCCACACTGTTCGCAGTCGGGGTTTCCACCAAACTGGCAGGGTGTAATTTTGGTTGAAAGGTCGGCGGAGACAGTCATAGTTGTTCGAGCGAAGATACACTCTTCGGGGGACTTTGGTGGAGAGGAGATTTCTTGGATGACAATGTCCGGCATATCGAGTACCGGATATTTGTTTCGGAGCTGGTGGAGCTCGGCGATGACAGCGACTCGCTGGGACGAGGTGAGAATCTCCGGATCGGTGGCACCACGCTGCGGGGTAAACAGACTGAACCAGACTTTGGCCACTGGAGTCTGGCTGCTCCAGAACTGAAGGAACTGATCGAGGTATCCGGGACGGTCGGCTATCTGCGCAGTGATGGTGCAGTGGACAGTAACTCTGGCGCCCTGGATGTTCTTCAGAATGCGCTCGTAGGTGGCTGGCTTGCGACGTTCGTCGTGCTCGGGTTGAAGTCCGTCGATGGAAACGACAACGTTGAGCTTTTTGAAGCGCTTCCACTCGGGGGGGATGACTCGGAAGGCGCTGGTGACGATTTGAGTGTGGATCCCGCGAGCTTCGATCTGCGGGAGGAGAAGTTCGAGTTCGCGATGCCGGACTAAGGGGTCGCCGCCGACGAGAGAGACGTGAAGGGGCTTCTCTTTGTCGAGCAGGTCGAGTATTCGTTGGACGAGCTCGTCGCCTTTGTAGTCGGAGAGTTCGCGCAGCTGGGTTGCTCCGCCTAGATGTGCCGTATCGAAGGCGTAGCATCCTGGGCAACGCAGAGGGCACTCCTTCGTAATTTCGATGGACAGGGAGGGAGCGCGGCCGCCGAGGATTCTAGCCCACGCGTGAAGGACTTCTGATTTCTTCATTGCTTCTCCATGATCGGCTGTATGAGAACAGATCAGTTTAGGTAGAGACCGCATGCGACTCGGAGGGAGTCGCGACTACGAAAGCACGAAGAGAGCTATCAGATTTGTAGTGGGAGATTGATGGAGTGAAGGGAGATGTTGCGCGGCAGGTTGTACTGCACAGACGAGACCATGCAGGGGCAGAGCCTGGCTGCTGGATCGGCTGGCTGAAAGAGAGAAGACAACACGCGTCGAAGCGACAGTATCAGGGCAAGGACCGCTCTTCGTTGATGAGAGAGAACGAGCATGAGGCAGAAGACTGCGGCCAGAGCGAGAAGCCCGAACTCACAGTCCTGACCACCGCGGAGAAACTTGTCGAAGGTCCAGAGGTATTCCGTCACTGGCATGACGGCTACCAGAAGCGTTGTGAGGAGTACGAGAATCTGACCGAATAAAACGCAGATCTCCGGCGCACGAGAAGGCGTGTCTTCAACCGAGCGCCTCGCTATGGAGATAAGTTTCAATAGCCCTCTTGTTCTACGCAGATTTTATCCTGATCTGTTTGTATGGGCCAGCGGGGAGCAGTCATTCTTCCAACGCTGTGCTTCGCTTAAATTCGTTCTGCCTTATGATGCGCAAATTTGCGGTATCGCTCCGTGATTGGGATTTCTTTTTTCTTCTCGGTGTTTATTTTGGGGCGAGGTGAAGCGATTCTGTCGGAGTTTGGGCGATTCAGTGTTGCGAGTCTTCGACTTGAATCAGGACCAACGCGTTTGGAGTGAGGCTGAGGTGGAGAGTTCCATTGCGAAGTGCTGTCTGCTCCGGGGCGGGAAGTGCGGTCTCGCGGTTGAGTTGCTCGGCCTGGGCGGGTGTGGGGTTTTTGGGTTTGCCCATGGCTGCCCACTGGGGTAGGACGTTGCCGTGGGTCTGATCGGCTCTTTGAATCGCGACCTTCGCGTTTTGCGGGACGCTGGCCAGATGAAGGTTGAGTTCTAGAGAGATGCCTTGCTGGCCGGGGTCAACGAGATTCCAGGCTGCGATGGCCAGGTTTCCGTTTGCTGTTCGTGTGACGATTATGTTGTTGGAGGTGTTGGCAAGGCGTTGGTCGCCGAGTTGGTGCAGGAGACCGTAGGCGTAGTAGCTGGGCTTGTTGATGCCGTCGAAGGCGCGTAGCCCGAAGTCTCCGCGGAAGGGAGTGCTGGTGGGGCCGCCTTCTTCGAAGACGTCAGAGAAGGTCCAGAAGGAGAGCATGTCTACGTTGCCGTCGCACTCACGGACTGTGTTGGCCAGCGCTGAGCCGACATAGATGGTGTCGCGCGATTCCATTTGGCCGGGGACGTTCCATTCGGTCCAGAAGAGCGGGAGGTGAGGGGTGGCGGAGTGATTGATCTCTCCGCGAACCTTGGCTATGGCGCGGCCTACGCGGTCGTCCATGGCGATGTCTTCGTTGGTGCCGAACATGTTGTGGACGGTGTCGTCGGCGTAGCCGTGGGTCGATACAAAGTCGACGGGGACGTGGTTGTCTGATGTGTGTTGAAGGAACTCTGGGATCCATTGTGCCGCTGCGGTGGCAGGGCCGCCTACTCGCAGACGTGGGTTGACGGATTTGAGTGTGCGCGCAGTGTGATCGTAGAGATCGAAGTACGATTCCTGGCGCGGGATGCCGTTCCAGAAGTCGATGTTGGGCTCGTTCCAGACTTCGAAGTACCACTGGGAGACTTCGTCGATGCCATAGCGCTCGACGAGGTGCTGGGCGAAGTGCTGGATGAGGTCGTCCCAGCGCTCCATGCTCTTTGGCGGTGAGACGTTCTGCTTGTACCAGAAGGGGTGTAGGGCGTCGGGGTTGAAGGCAAGCTTTTTGGGCATGAAGCTGATCTCTACGACAGGACGGACGCCATTCTTCAAGAGGCCGTCGTAGATGGAGTCGACGTAGGCGAAGTTGTAGACGGGGTTGCCGTGCTCGTCCTCGTTGTAGACGCCGACTTCGTCGTGGAGGATGGCGTGGAAGCGGACGTAGCGGAAGTCCGCCACTTTTTTCACGGCGCGGAGGTCTTCGCGATAGGCTTCGCGCAGGGTGAGGATGGCGCGCCCGGAGCCGAACATCTGCTCCCAAAAATGCGGGAATGGTGTTGTGGCGGCGTGGGCGTCGATTGTGATGGCTACTTCAGCAGGCGGCTGAGACTGAGAGAAGCAAGGCCACGCAGTGCATAAAAGGATGAGAGAGAGTTGCAGGAGTCGGTTTTGTCGGCTCATTTGTGACCTCGTTCTGAACAGCGAGGAGAGCTGTTTTATTTGGCTGCTTTATTTGGCTTTTCACTTAACTATGAGAAGGACGAGGCCGTGTGGCGGCACAGCGATCTGGAGATGACCGTTGGAGAGCCGGAGTTTTTCTGCGGGCGCCATCGCACCGGCGGCTCTCAACTTTTTGATCTGATCCTGGGTGAGGTCGCGCGGCCTGCCCATGGCGTCGAACTCTTTCACTGCGTTTCCGTGGTCGTCATCCACTCGCAAGAGTTCGACTTTCGCGCTTGATGGAACGCCGGTAAAGGTTAGCTGAAAGTTTTTATCTGGACCTTTGCTGGTGGGAGGAGGAGTGTAGGCGGCTCCGATGCCGAAGGGTGGGGCGTAGTTCCAGAGAGCGATTTCTACGGCGCCATCGGTCGATTTGGTTGCGAGTGCGTCGTCGTTGTCTAGTTTAATTCGGTGGTCTCCAAGACGATGCAGCATGGCGAAGGCGTTGAATGACGGCTTGGGAATGCCATTGGCAGCGACGAGGCCAAAGCCGCCGTAGAAGGGCGTCCGTACGACTCCCTGCTCCTCGAAGACATCGGAGAACGTCCAGTAGCTCATCGACTCGGTGAGGCCGTCGCACTGGCGAATGTTGTTGGCGAGCCATGATCCGAGGTAGGTGGTGTCGGTGACGTCGGGCTCGTTCGAGTAGCTGGCGTTGTATTCGCTGAAGATGAGAGGCATCTTTGGGTAGGGTGAGGCGGCGATCTCGTCGTGCACTTTTTTGACTGCGCGATAGACCATGAGGTCGCGGGGAATCTGTTCGTCGGTGTGGAAGACATCTTTGGCGGTGTCATTCGCGTAGACGTGGGTGGAGGCGAAGTCGACTGGTATGTTGTTCTCTTTACAGTGCTTGAGAAAGTCGGCGACGTACGCGGCCTGGGCTGTCGATGGGCCGCCTACGCGGATTCGTTGGCTGACTTTTTTGAGTGCGAGGGCGGTGTGGTCGTAGAGCTCGAAGTAGGTGGGGATGTTGGGGCGGCCGCCCCAGAAATCCAGATTTGGCTCGTTCCAGACTTCAAAGTTCCAGGTTGCTACTTCGTTGATTCCATAGCGGGTTATGAGGTGCTGGGCGAAGGCGGTGATCATGGCGTCCCAGAGGGCGTAGTCCTTTGGCGGCGAGACGACGGGCTTGTAGAAGAAGGACTGCGTCTGGTTTGGATCGGCGGCCATCTTGCGGGGCATGAAGCTTAACTCTATGAAAGGGCGGACGTTGTTGGCGAGGAGGCCGTCGTAGATCTGGTCGATGTAGGAGAAGTTGTAGATGCCGGCGCCCTGAACTTTTTCGGGAGGGAGGCCGGGGTTTTGCGTGGTGGCGTCGGGGTCGTAGAGGCCGACTTCGTCGAGGAAGATGCCGTGGAAGCGCACTGATTTGAAGTCGGTTACGGTCTTTACGGTGCGGAGGTCGTCGCGGTAGCTCTGACGGAGAGAGAGGATGGCGCGACCGGAGCCGAAGGTCTGTTCCCAGAAGTGGGGGAAGGGAGTGGTAGGAGCGTTGGCGTCTATCTTTACTTGCTCGGTTGTCTGAGCGTGGAGGCCCATCGTGCTGATAAGGCTGAGGCTAAGCGCGGCCAGGGCGAGCGTGCGGGACCGAATCATGAGAGATCTCTCCAGAGTGTTTTGCTTGTGGTGATTCGTGGTGACGATGTGGTTTCTTGCTGGCGAAACGTGGTGAATTAGCACTACAGTGGCGTGGTGCGGAGGCAGGAATGACGCGGGTTTTATGGTTTTTGTTGGTAAAAAAATCCTCGTGTTTAGAGTGCACCATAAATGAGGCAGCCACTTTTTTTATGGGTGGTGTGTGGTTGCGGTGAGGGCAGCTGCAAAAGCAGATCCCTACGGGATGACAACTAAAAGGACAGACAATGACAACAGCAACAGCAACGACAAAACGAAATGCGGGGATCCTTCCCCTTCGACTTCGCTCAGGATGACGACCGAAGGATTACGGATGACGACCGAAGGACAAAGATGACGACCGAAGGTTTTGGATGACGAGTCAAGTGACGGTGACGAACTCTGGATAGCTACAAAGGAGTTTAGAGTTACGACGGCGAATTCGAAGACGACAAACAATTTGGGACACGATGAGATACTTCCCGTCTGCACCGGATTGGTTTCGGTGCAGACGGGAAGAGGTTGGCTAGAAGCTGAAGCGGGCCTGGAGGTTGACGATGCGTCCGGAGAGGCCGCTGGTGGCCTGGCCGAAGTTGGGAGTTTCGATGTTCGTGACGATCGTACTTGGTGTGAGATTGATGTTGTTGAAGAGGTTGAAGGCGTCGGCTCTGATCTCGATAGCGGCGTCCTCTCCGATGATGCGTGCCTTTGGAAGACCGAAGGACTTGACGAGGGTTGCGTCGAAGTCTTTATAGCCGGGGCCGTTGAAGGAGTTGCGCGCGATACCGGGAAGCTGCGGCAGGCCGGAGGCAAAGCCTGAACTGCCAGCGGTGGGCGCGACGGGTGCAGTGAAGTAGGGTTGGGCAGGGCCGGCGTTGGGGAAGTTGACGTTTGGCCTGCCGTTCTCAAAGGCATTGTTGCTGCTGCTGTTTTTGGCACCTCCGTTATAGGAGGCCGGGCGCAGGGTGTTGTAGGGGCTGGCGGAGTAGTAGAGGCTGCCTCCGGGCACGTTGTAGGTGGGGGTGAAGGGGAAGCCGGTGTGCAGGTTGAAGATGCCGCTGACCGACCAGCCATCCGCAACTTTTGAGAGAAAGGAGTTGCCGTGGAAGAACTTTGGCTGCCACAGGCCGTAGAGCTTGAACGCCTTTCCGTAGTTGAAGTCGGAGCGACCGTAGGCGAGGTAAGGCAGGTAGGGATAGGGGTCCATGTAGAAGGGACCGGAGCCGGTATCCATGGTCTTGGCGTAGTTGAACTCCGCGTCGAACATGAACTGGTGCGACATCTGGTGCTTGAAACCTAACAGGAGGGAGTTGTTGTTGGAGTTACCGGTGTTTGCATACTCGTCGATGTTCTGCACGAGATTGTTTTGCGGTATCCCGGCTGCGAACGCGTTGGCGTAGAGGAAGGTTTGAACGATGAGATGCTTGGTCGTGCTTCCCTGGTAGCCGACGGTGGCGACGAACTGATGTCCGAGATCGATCTGGGTGTCGAGGGAGAAGTGCTGGGTGTAGATGGTGGGCTGGTTGGGTTGGAAGGCATAGAGGAAGGCTCCGCCTCTGACCGGGAGGTTTGCGGAGTTGAAGCCTCCGATGGCGTTGGGGTTGGGCGGATAGCCGAAGAGCGATTTGGGATCGGGGGCGATGCCGTAGACGATTCGCGGATCGATGGTGGTGGGACTGCCGCTGGCGTAGCTGACGCTAAGAATACCGGGGGGATTGTTGCCGGAGTTGGATGTGAT
Organism: Tunturiibacter empetritectus; assembly: GCF_013410875.1. Classification (GTDB taxonomy): domain Bacteria; phylum Acidobacteriota; class Terriglobia; order Terriglobales; family Acidobacteriaceae; genus Edaphobacter; species Edaphobacter empetritectus. The sequence goes on from NZ_JACCCU010000001.1 coordinate 1,306,090, forward strand.
CGAGATCTCGGACTGGTTGTAGTTGAGGCCGTACCCGCCGCGAAAGACAGCTTTGCCGTGAAACATATCGGGGCTGAAGGCGAAGCCGAATTGCGGGCCGAAGTTGCCCTTTTGCGCGTTGGTGAGATTGCCGCCTTGCCGGACGGTGAGGCCGGTGAAGCCGGTGGCACCACTGCCGAGAACGACGACGCCGAGGTTGTTTTCTTTCGAGGAGAATGGTCCAAAGTAAGAGTAACGGAGGCCTGCATTGAGGGTCAGATTCGGGAGAGCCTTCCAGTCGTCCTGGATGAAGAAGCCGTAGAGATCTTCGCGGGTATCCTGGCGGTTGGCGGAGGGAGTGCCGGTTGCAGGATTGAAGCTGGCGTCTTCCCGTTCCGGAGCGTCGTTGAGAAAGTCCCAGATGTTGTAGAAGGAGTAGAGCGGCCGAGCAGCGTTGATGGCGTCGTTGAGGTAGTAGAGCCTCGTGACTTCTCCACCGAATTTGATGGTGTGATTTCCGGCGATCTTGGTGGCTACGTCTTTGTAGGTGAAGGTGTGTTGATTGAGAACGGCTGGGCCACCGGCACCAAAGGTACCGAGTGTGGCACTGCCCAGGTTCTCCACGATGGCGAGGGGGAGGCCGAAGGGCGCCTGCGGGTTCGAGGTGACCTCGTTGTAGCGATAGCCGGCGTCGTTGGCGCGAGCTTCGTTGAGAAAGGTTGGCGAGAAGATGTGGTTGTAGATGATGGAGTATGCTTCGTTATTTTGCTCGTGATTGAAGAGATTGTAGGCGCGGACCGAACTGTTGTAGGTGGTTGAGGTGAGGGGGACCCAGTAGACCGCGAAGGCGGCATGGTCTTTCTTGGTGATGTCGGCGTCGAGGCGTCCGTTGTACTGGCTGGCGATTTGAGAGCTAGGGTTCAGCGTGTTGTAGAAGGCGATGTCGGGCACGTTCGAGAGGCCTCCGCCAACACCTGGGTTGGTGACGCTTTGCCAGGTGAGGTCCTGGGTGCCAAGAGCCTGTTTGAGAGGGGAACCGATGTTAAGACCCTGACCTGGAATGGTGACGCAGTTAACGCCTTCGGCCAGGCCTGCATTGGCGCAGGTTTGATCGATAAGAGATGAAGCTGAGACTAGAGAGCCGGGGAAGCTCAGGTAGGTCTTGGAGATGCTGTTTGCAGGGGCGAGGGCTTGAAACGCGGCCGTTTCATACCAGCCGGTACCCGGCGTCTGCGAGTTATTGCGCTGGGTTTCGTAGGAGAAGAAGGCAAAGAGCCTGTCGTGAAGAATAGGGCCGCCAACGCTTCCGCCGATCTGGTTTGCCCTTTCGCTGTCTCGCAAGAGGCCTCGTTCCGACGGAGTACCGGGTTGAAAGGTGCCGGCGCCGTTGTAGCGCTGGTAGGCGTTGAGGCCGGGGCGGCTGGCACGGAAGTAGGCGCTTCCGTGAAATTGATTGCTGCCGGTCTTCGAGGTGACCTGAATCTGGGCTCCGCTGAAGCGGCCGTTTTCGGCGTCGTAGCCGTTCGAGAGGACTTTGATATTGCCGACGGAGTCTTCGGAGGGAGTGATGACCGAGGTTCCGCCCCAGACTGCGCTGACGGTACTGATGCCGTCGATCTGGATGCCATTGGTCTCGTACTGTCCTCCGTTGGCGTTGGCCTGGGGACCGTTCTCGGTCTGGAAGATGCCATTGCTTCGGTTGGCTCCGCCGGGGCCCTGGGTTCCAGGAAGCTGATTGGCATTGCCTGGGTTTGAAGATTGTGCGCCGTCGCCGAAGACGCCGGGGGCGAGCTGCACAAGCTGAAAGACATCGCGGCCGGTGGAGGGGAGATGTTGGATCTGGTTGCTGTCTACAGTTCCGCTGATGGAGGCGGTCTCGGTGTCGAGAGGAGGGAGGGTATCGCCGTTGACGGTGACGCTGGTGGTTGCTTCGCCGAGCTCGAGGGTTACGTTGACAGCATTTGGCTGCTCGGGGATGATGTGCAGGTCCTGGATGACCTGCTGCTTGAATCCCTTGGCCGCGGCGGTGAGGGTGAAGTGGTCGGGAGGCAGCGCGCTGAAGTTATAGACGCCGCTTGCATTTGAGATAGCGGTGATGGGATGGTTGGTGTCGGTGTCGGTAAGAGTCAGAGTTGCGCCGGGGACGACTTCGCCCTGCGGGTCGGTGACGGTTCCCTGGATGGACGCGCGGAATTGGGCGTGCGCTGTGACCGCGCACAAGCTGAAGAGGATGGCGAGCAATGTTGAGCCGAGCCTATGGCGGCGGAGTCTTGTGAGCGGGGAGATGCTGCTGAAATGAAAGTGCTGCATGATGGCCTCCTGATCGGAACGTTTGGGGAGCCTTCCGTCCATGAAGCAGAGTCCTTCTGGGGGATAGGGGGTAATTAGGCAAACGTTTGACCGCTAACGACTATGCACGGCGCCCCAAATGACTGTCAAGGTTGGGGCTGGGATGATTACGGGGGGATCAACAGGTTTGGAAGCAGCATTCGACTAGCGTATTTTGTCTGCTGGATCGACAGAGCCTGGAGGGATGGGGATCTGCGGCTGGGTGCAGAGTCTTTGAGGCGCTTGTGCTCGTTGAGGCGGCGCTTTGTCTGGAGAGTGGTGTTCGGTTAATGACCGGTGCCGGAGACCGAAGTTTTCACTTGCGATCGTATGCGCCGATTGTGTATGAGAGCGAGCGTGGGAGAGGCTTGCGGGCTGGCGGCTCAGGAGGGGGCGAAGGAGGAGATTGCTTCCTGTTCTTCGGAGAAGATCTCGAAGAGTGGCAGGAGGTTGCACATCTTCAGGGTCTGGGTTACCTGCTTGGATGGATTGACGAGTTTCAAAGCTCCGCCGGCTTCTTTGGTGGAGCTCATGATCATCACCAGGAGGCCGATGCCGCTGGAGTCCATGCGGGTGATGCCGGTGAGATTGAAGACGAACTGGGTGGCTCCGTGAGCGGTGAGGTTGTCGATTTTTTGGCGCAGGGTGTTGACCGGAGTGCCGAGGACGAGTGCGCCGGTGAGCTCGACGGCTTCGATCTCTCCGTACTTCATGATCTTGATCTCAAGCGTGTTCAAGGTGCTGCTCCTTGTTCTCGACAACCGCGTTCTCAACAACTGCCGTGTGGATTAGCCAGCCAGTGGTGAAGTGCGATTGTCGATGGTCCCCGTCGATTGGCAGCAGAGAAAGCTCCTCGCGCCAGCCTGCGGCAGGATAACATCCTCCCTGCGGGCGAGGATATGTCAGGGCGACGGTTCGCGTCCTGGGGCGCTTGACGAAGGGGATGGGTGGGATCAGCCGTGGGTGAGGTATCCCATCCCTGCAAGGACGCCTCGCATGTAGGAGAAGCTGGCGATGACTCCGGGCATGGGGTCGTCAGCGTGGACTTCGTATTCGAGGTCGACGAAGCCCTTGTATTTGGTTTTGATGAGGGCTTCGAAGATGCCTCGGACGGGCATGATTCCGTCGCCTACAGCTACCTGGCTCTCTTTGCTTTGGAAGTTGGTGAGGTCCTTCATGTGGACGTTGAAGAGGCGGGGGCCGACTTCGTGAATGGCCTGGGCGACGTCGGTGCCGGCACGGACGGTGTGGCCAACGTCGATGCAGCAGCCGATGCGTGGGTCCATGTTTTTGACGGCTTTGAGGATGTCGAGGGGGGAGTGCCAGAGCTTGTCTTCGGGGCCGTGGTTGTGGATGGCGATGCGGATGTCGTATTCCTTGACGAATTTTTCGATGCGGGGGAGGGTGTCGGGGGCGGGGTCGCCGGCGACGATGACGGAGATTCCGGCGCGCTTGCAGTATTCGAATTTGCTGCGGATGTCGGCGTCGTCATCTTTGGTGAAGTAGATGGCTCCGGCGGCGTGGAGCTTGATGCCGACGGCGGTGTAGTCGGCGAGGGCCTTGGCCTCTTCGGCGGGGTCCATGGGGAGATGGTCTTTGATGTCTTTGACGTTGAGGTCGGTGATGTTGAGCTGCTTCATGTAGCCGATCATCTGGTCGCGAGTGAAGTTGCGGAAGGTGTAGCTGGTGAGGCCGAGTTGGATGGGCGAGGGCGCTCCGGTGGCGGGGGAGGGTTGCAGGGCGAGGGAAGGGATGGCGTTGGAGGTGATGCCTGCTGCTGCGAGGAGGGCGCCGGATTGGACGAAGCTGCGACGGGATAGGGTGTTGATCATGAGAGGGTAGACTCCGTGCTTTGCTGGGTTGAGTGGAGATGACGGTAAGGTTGCGGCCGGGTGGTGACGGCTATGGCAGTTTGTCCTGTGGTGTAGGAATTGCAAACGCAGATTCCCTTCGGGAATGACAACAAGAAGGACAACGGCAAAAGCAACTGCAACGGCAACGGCAAAAGCGAAAGCGGTTCCACACCAACTGCGGCATTGCTCTAGACGTGGGGCGCCCAGCCTTTTTCGTAGTCGCGTCCCCACATCTTCATGGCTTCGGAGTCGTGGAGCACCTTGCCGTCGGAGTTGTCGAGTTGCAGCTCGCGGTTGACCTCCCAGGCGACGTTGGAGAGTTGAAGCATGGTGACGGCTACGTTTCCGATGGAGACGGGAGCGTTGAGTTTTTCGCCTTTGCGAACGCCTGCGATGAAGTTCGCGAAGTGGGCGTCGGTCATGGAGTCGCGACCGGTGAGGTCGGTGGAGGAGGTTTGATCCTTGTTTGCTTTCAACTCGCTGGTCTTGTTTCCTTTGAGGTCGTAGATCTCGTATCCGTCGCGGTCTACGAGGACGGTGCCGGTGGTTCCCATGATGGCCGAGCCACGGTCGCGGTCGTAGTACTTCATGCCCTGACAGCTCTTGCCCTCCCAGGTGATCATCTTGTCGGGGTAGTAGAAGCTGGTGACGAGGGTGTCGTAGAACTGCCAGTCGTCCTTGAACTGATAGCGTCCGCCCGATGAGGTGACGCGGTCGGGAAAGTCGACGCCGAGTGCCCAACGGCAGACGTCAACCTCGTGGGTGCCGTTGTTGAGGGTTTCGCCGGTGCCGTAGGTTCTGAACCAGTGCCAGTTGTAGGGCTGGATGTTGTCGGTGTAGGCTCTGCGCGGCGCCGGACCCTGGAAGAGATCCCAGTCGAGTTGCGGAGGAACGGGTGCTTCTTTACCGATGCCGATGGATTTTCTTACGTTGCTGTACCAGGCCTTGGCGAAGTAGGCGCGACCGATGAGGCCGTTGTGAATCTTGTCGACGATCTCCGCGGTATGGGGGGAGGAGCGCTGCTGCGTGCCCATCTGGACGAGCTTTCCGTATTTCCGCTGAGCTTCGACGAGGAGTGCGCCTTCGGCGGGGTTGTGGCTGCAGGGTTTTTCGACGTAGACGTGCTTACCGGCCTGCAAGCCGGCGATGGCCATGGGGGTGTGCCAGTGATCGGGCGCGGCGATGGTGATGGCGTCGACGTCCTTTTGTTGGAGGATGTGGCGGAAGTCTTTTTCGGTGGCGGGTGCTTCGCCCATCTCTTTTTGCGTGTCGTCGGCGAACTTCTTGAGCGTGTTGCTGTCGACGTCGCAGACATAGGTGATGCGGGCATCTTTTTTGTTGGCCTTGAGCGCGGAGAGGTGAGCATAGGCGCGGCTGCGAACGCCGATGACGGCAAAGTTGAGCCGGTCGTTGGAGCCCATGATCTGCGCGTAGCTCTTTGCGGTGGAGGCGACAGCGAGGCCTGCTGCGCTGACTGCGAGTGTATCGAGGAACTCTCGTCGGGTGATCATTGTTTTCTCCCATCGCCCATGGAGGCGCGGTGATTTTGCGGAATGAGGAAGATTACTTGCAACGATTGAGGTTGATGGTGGTGTGGTGTCGGTTGGTGGCTGTTTGTGATTCTGAGACTTGGGAAGCGAGGGTAGAAAGGTTTTGATGACATCGGTAGTGTAAAGAGCATCGGGGTCCTTCGCTACGCTCAGGATGACGACAAAAACTAGGTGATAGCAAGACTGGGGATCACCGCTCAATCAAAGGACAACAGCAGATTCCCTTCGGGAATGACAACCAAACAGCAGAGCCGGGACAAAGATGCAAGAGCGAACTAAATGAATTCTTCACTCCGCTCGGGACGACGGCGGGGTAAGGTGGAGCACTAGAAGGTGCCTGAGTTGATCAGGCATTGCTTCATGCCGGCCCAGCTGATGCGCGTGGAGGCTTCAGGTGTGCCTGCTCCGCGCCAGTGGGTTTCGAGACTGACGGCGTCGCGGTAGCCGGACTGTTTGAGGGCGCGGTATTGCGCGGTCCAGTCGATGTAGCCTTTGTCGACTGGAGACCAGACGATCTTTCCTGAGTCGTCCTTGACGGCGTTCTTGCAGTGGCAGTGGTGGATGCGGTTTTTGGGAAGAGCGTCCCAGCCGCCGGGGAAGGCGTCGAGCTCTCCGCGCATGACTGCGTTGCCTGGGTCCCAGTTGAGAACGAAGTGTGGGGATTGTACGGCTTCGAGGGTTTTGGCGGCTTCGCGGCCGGTAGCGGTGTTGCAGGCGAACTCGTTTTCGATGACTAAGAGGATGCCTTGCTGGCCGGTGATTTCGGCGGAGGCGCGAAGTTTTTCGTTGATGGCGGCGCGGTAGGGAGCGACGTCATCGAGGCGCCAGAAGTCGAAGCAGCGGATCTTGTCGGTCTTGAACTGTTTGGCGAGAGAGATGGAACGAGTGAGGACTTCGTCTTGCTGCTTGTAGGCGGACTCGGCGGCACCGTGCAGATCTTCTTTGGAGCTGTATTTGGATTTGGGTGCGCCGGGCCAGTCAACTTTGAAGAGCGGGCTGGCGATATCGGTGACCTGGAGGTTGTACTTTGCGAGGATCTTGAGGGCTTCGGCGATCTCGGCGTCGGAGGATGTCTGAAGATTCTTGCCCCAGATCTCGCGGAGTTCGACGTAGTGGAGGCCGAAGTCGTTGGCGATGACCGAGCAGGCGTGATCGAAGTCCTGCGAGATCTCGTCGGAGATGACGGCGATTTTGAAGGGCGAAGTTGCGGCCCATGCGCGCATCGGCAAAGACAGCGATGCGACTAAGCCAGCCGAACCCCCTACGAACTGTCGCCGGGAAACACTCTTCATGATTGGAACTCCTCTTTCTTCTTTGCGTAATGCGGGAACAGGAACTTAAGACGATCCATTAGCCAATTAGTTGCATCGTTGCTGAGTGGTCTGACGATGCGAAGCTTTCGGGAGATTGTTGAATCTCGAAAGTAGATTTGGAAGCAGTTGAGAAGTCCCGGTAGAGAGATCGGGACTTCTCAACTGGTTAGAAGGAGATTTTGACTGCAGCCTGAAGGACACGTGGGCCGCCTACGCCGTTGACATTGCCGACGCCACTGCCGAGGGTTCCGGTTATGACACCAAACGAACTGGAGCCGTAAGTGGTTCCGGGCAGACCGAATGCGGGTGTGTTGGTAAGGTTGAAGGCATCGAAGCGAGCCTCGAGAGACGACTCGCGGAAGATGGGAAAGCTTTTGAAGAGGGACAGGTTGTCTGAGAAGTAGCCGGGGCCGCGGAATTGATTTCGTTGCGTGTTTCCAACGACGCATGGACCGGGGGATACGCAACCGGTGAGTCTGCTGACGCTGAAGCTGGTTGGATCGAACCATTGGGTAGTGCCGCTAGGGTTGCTGTGATGGTGCAGGACGTGGAAGGGGGCAACCTGATCGACGGTCTGGGTGGTGCCAGGGGTTGCGCTGGTGGTTGTGAGGGTAAACGGCAGGCCGGAGACCGCCGACAGGATGACCGAGGTTTTCCAGCCACCCAATACGTAGGAGCCGATGCCTGAGTTGAAGTACTTGTGATTCCGTCCAGCGGGCAGCTCCCAGGTGAGAGTCTGGGAGAAGTTGAGCCTGCGGTCGAAGTCCGCAAGGGCGTAGTTGCGACGGCGGTCGCCGCTGTAGAAGAGCAGGGCTCCATCTTGTGGGGTGGTCACATAGTTTTGCGCCTTGCCCCAGGTAAAGGCTGAGCTATAGGCTATGCCGTGGGTGAATCGGCGTGTGAATTGTACTTGCAGCGATTGGTAGTTTGAGGAGTAGCCCAGAAAGAATTGAGTCACGGAGGCAGTCTTTCCAAAGGCTATGTTCAACGGATCGAAGGTAGCACTTTCTCCGTAGACGCTGGGGACGTTGATGTTCTGCGAGGAGTCAATTCGCGTGCCGTGGTTGGCAACATAAGCGATCTGGAGGGAGCTGTCATGCGGGAGCGCCTGCTGGATGGCCGCATTCCAGGAGGAGACATAGGCGTTCTTGAAGTTGAGCGGGATGTAAAGGTTGCCAAGGCTGTTGAGGAAGGTGTTGCCGGTGGCTGTGATCTTTCCATTAGCATCGACGGGGACGGGCGGGGTGGGTGGGATTCCGCTGACGAAGTTGACTGCGGCGGGATTCGTGGAACCCAGTACGGCGGCTCCATAGGTTGGAATATTGGTGTAGTCGGTACTGGTCTTGATGGGATAGTTGTAGGCGTAAGTGTTATCGACGAAGGGAACGTAGCTGACGCCGAATCCGGCTCGGAGGACTGTGGAATCGGTGGCGCGAAAGGAAGCACCAAGCCGGGGCGCGAAGTTGGTGTAGTCGGTCTTCATCCCGATATTCGAGGGATTTCCAGCTACGCCGGCGATCGTCAGCTGATTGGTTGCCGGGCTGTAGCTGGAAAATCCTCCCGCTTTGCGCGGCGTTGCGGGTGGGTATAGTTCATAGCGCAAACCGACGTCGACAGTTAGTTTCGAGGTAGCCTGCCACTTGTCGGCGACAAAGAAGAAGAGCCAGGTCTGGCGGTAGGCGGGGAAGGTACTGTTAGTGTCCTGCCCTACCTGATACGGGGTGTCAAAGAGGATGCTGGCGATATCGTTAGCCTGACCAGTAGTTGCGTTATTGAACTTCGTAGCACCGGGAGTGGAGGTTTGATTTTCACTGAAGTAGAAGGTTCCGGCAGCCGCGTTGATGTTTCCCTGAAGGAGATCGTCACGGATGCGGCGGATGTCGGCGCCTGCTTTGAGCGCATGGTTGCCGAGGATCTTGGTCCAGTTGTTGGCAAAGTCGATGTTCGACTCGGCGCGGAGCCACGGGAGCGATTGGGAGTAACCGATGAGCGGATTGGTGGTGCCGTTTTCTCCATTGCCGGCGAAGTTGCTTACCTGGAAGGCGACCTGACCGCTATCGATCGAACTGAGATTGGTGCCGGGGATGCCGAGCTTCTTGGCGTCGTCCTGACCAAAGTCTGACTGCTGCGCCGAGTTGCGAAGGTGGGCTACACCTACACGAACTTCAGTGAACAAGGTTGGCGAAAAGACGTGATCGTAGTTGCCGCCGGTGCTGTAAGCGGTTGCCGTTCCAGTCGCTTCGAAGCCTCCGCCTGCCGGGCCGCCGAGAAAGGATCCGAACAGAGGCGCCTGGAAGGTGGTGATTTTTTGATGGCTGAATCGACCGCTCAAATGATCTTTCTGGGAGATCGTCCAGTCTGACTTGATGTCGTAGCTGATGGCATCTTTGCTGAATGGGGAGTTTTGGGAAAAGTTGTTGGTCTTCGCACCGGCAATATAGGCAGCGGAAGCGAGATTGGTCTTGGGATCTCTCGCGAGGGCGTCGAGGGATTGGAGAACAGTCAAACCAATGTTGCTGTCGTTGGCCGGGGTCGACAGGCGGCTGAGAGGAATGAGGTTGCCTGCAAACGGCGTGCGCCCCTTGCCGCAGTTAGCGGGAGTTGGGCCGCCGTTGCAATCTGCAGTGTCTCCGGTCTTCGGATCGTAAACCTGGCCAGCGTATTTGCTGAGATCGAGGTTACTGCCAACGACGTTGTAGAAGGGAATGTTTGTGTTGACTGTGGAAGACTCATGATCCGAGGTGCGGAGGAAATCGCCGAAGAAAAAGAGTTTGTCTTTGAAGATCGGGCCTCCGATGGAAGCGCCCGTGTAGTTGTAGACGAGGCGTCCGTTGGGGCCGCTGGAGAAGTAGTTGCGAGCATTGACACCGTTGTTTTCCATGTTCTGGAAGACAGATCCATGGAACTGATTTGTACCTGACTTGAGGGTGACGTTGACAACGCCGCCGACGGCACGGCCAAACTCCGCCTCGAAGTTATTGGTGGTGATGTCGACGTTCTGGATTGCGGCGGCGGGGGGGACGAGGATGATGTGGATTCCGGTGCGCTGGTCATCGTCGATACCCTCAATTTGATAGAGGTTGACGTAGGAGGACTGACCGTTGGCATTCACAGACAGATCGTTATTGGCGTTGAAGAACTGTGAGTTGTTGAAGACGACGGGCGCCATGCCGGGAACGGTGTTAAGCAAAGACTGAAAGCTGTTGCCGCTGCTGAGAGGGAGATTGGAGATCTGATGCGCCTCGAGGGTGGTGGAGATATCGGCGCGGTCTGTTTGCAGCAGCGCGGGAGCGGTGGACACGGTGATCGTCTCGGACGCGCTGCCTGTGACGAGAGCGAAATCGACACGCGTTGAGGTGTTGGTGAGAAGATCGATGCCCTCATGGGTATCTTTCTTGAATCCGTTGGCTTCGACCGTGATGGTATAGGTCCCTGGCGGAAGGTTGGGCAGGGTGAAGTTGCCGCTTTCGTTGGTCACGGTCTCGTGAGTTGTTTGGGTAGCGGTTTCAATGACGATGACTCTCGCTGCAGAGACTGCGGCTCCGGTTGGATCATTGATCGTGCCAAGGAGTGTGCCGCTGACCGCCTGTCCAAAGAGAACGGGTGACAGAGCGAGTATCAATATCGGGAGAATGAGAAGACTTAATTTCTTGATCGCGATCACGTGAAACCTCCGAAGGTGTGACAACTTTTCAGGCCCGTACGGTTTATTGTTTGAAGAGCGAACGAACCCTACCAGTGGCGATATGACACAGTCAAGAAAATAAACGGACGGCTTTCTCCGGAGCAGTTTAGGCGCGGGAGTTGAGGAGAAAAGCGGGTTGTTGAAGAGGCGTGGGCGCCTTATCGTTTGGGCCGGTGAAGAGTCTAGCACTGATCGGGAGGGCTGATCAGGAAAGCAATGAAGCAGAGGGCGAGGACGGAGTTTTCGAGAGAGGCGCCGAAGAACAGCCAGAAGGGGGAGTTAGGGCCGGGATAGTTCGAAGAGAAGAGGAAGAGCAGAACCATGGTCAGACCGCCGAGGCTTGCCCAGCGGACCAGAACTCCTGTGAGCAAGCTCAGTGCAATCAACAGTTCGGAGATGGCGACGACGGCGCCGAAGAAGACGGCGTGCGGAAGGATGATGTTTTTGAGCAAGGGGCGGATGAAGGCGTAGGAACCCTCTTTGAGGAATCCTGCGATGTCCTGGGCCATTCCTCCCCAGATGAACTTGGTGCTGGCCAGTTTGTACTCGGACAAGATGAGGAAGAGAAGGCCGATGGAGATGCGCAGGAAGGCAAGCGCTTTGGATTGTTGATCTGCAGCGCTCATCCCTTCTTTTGCGTCTTCTTTTGCTGGGCGATGTGAGCGGCGCGGACGTCGGAGGCGGTGAAGACGGAGAGGAAGGGGACGCCGGGGATGGTGGCTTCGATGTTGGCGCGGCCGCCTTGTTCGCGGTCTACCAGGCAGAGGACTCCGGCTACGTTCATGCCGGCTTCGCGGGTGGCTTCGATGGCGGTGATTGTGGAGCCGCCGGTGGTGCAGACGTCGTCGACGATGACGACGTGGGCGCCGAGTTTGAGGAAGCCTTCGGTGCGGCGGCCGGTGCCGTGGGTCTTTTCTGCTTTGCGGACGAGGAAGCCGTGGAGGAGGGTGGGGGCGGGGCCTTCCTCGCTGCGTTCGTCGGGGTCGAGTTCAAGAACGTCGGAGAGTTCGGCGATCTCGGTGTGATCGGCGAGGGCCCAAGCACTGGCGCTGGCGGTGTTGGAGACGAGCGGGTCGGCTCCCATGGTGAGGCCGCCTACGGCTTCTGCGTTGGGGATGTGTTCGCGGATGAGGTCGTAGAGGACCAGGCCGGAGAGGCGTCCGCCTTCGGCGTGGAGGGTGGTGATGCGGCAGTCGATGTAGTAGTCCGACTTCTGGCCGCTGGCGAGGGTGAAGTCACCTAGCTTGAAGGATTGGGTGGCGATGAGATTGAGGAGGGTTGTGCGGCTGTCGGTTGGCATGGTCAGAATCGATTGTAGAGGATATGGGGTGATCCCCTCTCCCCGGAGGTATTGTTGCCCAAAGTATTCGATTTAGAGGTTGACTGCAGGTTTACTTCCTGTGTCAAAGTCTTTGAAAATCAGGAGTTAGATAAATTGTTGCTGGCAAAGTCTTCATTGCATAGGGGTTAGCCATCGGTTCCACCTTGCAGGTTCAACTATGAAAGCCCCGGCTGGGTCGAAAAAAAGCACACCACACTTGAAGAATTGAAATCGGTCAGTTGATGGTTGGAGGTGTGGTGTCCCGGATACGGCAGTCCCGCCATCTGACATTTCCGGCTGGCGCGCGTCGCTTGTTATGATCGCCCGGTGGCGTGAATGGTCTTAACAGACGGGTGCTTGAAAGGATTTCTATATGACTCAGCGCGATGCGATATTCCCCGCAAACCGTCATGCCCTCTATGAGGCGCATGGCTATTCGGCTGCGATCCGATCCGAAAATCTGCTGTTCGTCTCCGGCCAAGTCGGCAGCCGTAGCGATGGCTCGCCGGAGCCGAACTTCGAGGATCAAGTTCGGCTCGCGTTCGCCAATCTGAAAGCGACGCTGCTCGCAGGAGGATGCGGGTTTGATGACATTGTAGATGTGACGACCTTTCACACCGATCCTAAGAGCCAATTTGAAACCATCATGGCCGTGAAGAGCGAAATGTTCGAACAGGCTCCTTATCCAAACTGGACGGCAATCGGTGTGAACTGGCTTGCCGGCTTTGATTTCGAGATCAAGGTGATTGCCCGCATTCCAAGCAAGACGTAGTCGGCCATGTAATGGCGGCCCGTCGCGGTTTCGGCTGCTGCGACCGCGACGGATCTATTGAGTTTGAAAAAAAAAAGCACACCATGCCTGGAGAAGCTGTTACATGGGATTCTCATTTTCGTTCGGTAATCAGGGGTTTCGCGAGCCGCAGCTCTCCAAAAATCTATTGAAGCATCTTGGAGTTTCGGCTCGCGACATTGCGACAGCGGCACGGCAGTTTCCGATTACGTCGCGGATCGATATTCAGGCGGGGCTGGAGGGCTTACTGAAGCGTGAACCGCAGACGAGGTTGACTGGACTTTTCTCGCCGAATCCGCATGAGGGCGTTACGTTTGCTCAGATACTCGGCGGCTCTCACTTTCAAGTGGATACGGGGCCACTGCAGTATGACGAGATTGATATTGGCGATGCGGAACCGGCACGTTGTCTGAAGAATGGATTGTGGATGGGGCGAGAGAAGGGGGTCCCTTTTGCGATCATGCTCGCTTCGGGTGGGCGATTCGGCTTTCAGGTGGGGGTAAACGTCGAGATTGCTGTTGCCGCAGGCGAATCCGGCTCCAGGTTCTCCCATGACTTCTTTCGTCAACTGGAGCAGGCGATCAGCGAGGGCCGAAGCTATCGCGGCCGCGTGATTTCGCTTGAGGCGCATCATCATCCGATGGGCGGCGGCAGTTCGGTGAAGGTGCATCGGTTGGCCAGAGTGAATCGGGAGGATGTCATTCTTCCGCAGAAGACGCTGGCTACGCTCGATCGTAATGTCGGCGGTTTTATGGCTGCACGCGACGCGTTGAAATCGATGCATTTTCAGGCGCGGAAGGGGCTGCTGTTCTATGGGCCGCCGGGAACGGGGAAGACCCACACGATTCACTATCTGGCTTCACAGTTGCCGAATCATACGACGTTGCTGGTGACTGCTGAACAGGTGGGATTGATCGGAGAATATTTTCGTCTGGCGCGGTTTCTGCAGCCTTCCATGATGGTGATTGAAGATGTGGATCTGATCGCCCGGGATAGAACACAGATGCGAAACGGCGGCGAAGAGGTGTTGCTGAACAAGCTGCTGAATGAGATGGATGGACTGCGGGAAGATGCCGAGGTGTTGTTTATCCTGACGACCAATCGTCCGGACCAGATCGAGCCGGCGCTGGTCTCGCGTCCGGGGCGCATCGATCAGGCGATTGAGTTTCCGTTACCGGACGAGGAGGGCCGGGCGAAGCTGACGAAGCTGTATGGGCGCGATCTGAAGTTGTCGGATGAATTGCTGGAGTTGATCGTTCGGCGAACGAAGGGTGTGAGCGGCGCTTTTATCAAAGAGCTGATGAGGCGTTGCGCGCAGTTTCAGATGGAAGGCTCCGGGGGAAGTGTGCTGGCACAGGCTGCGGTGGATGAAGCGCTGGAGGAGATGTTGTTTACGGGAGGAACTTTAAATCGGCGTTTGCTTGGCGGAGAAGCGGTTGAGACCTTGGGGACGGAAGCGGGTTAGGCAATTTCACTGTCGCGGGACAGTGCAAACGCAGATTCCCTTCGGGAATGACAAATAAAAAGGTCAAGACAGCTCTACATCAACTGCGGCGTAGCTTTAGCGGGAGAGTTTTTCTAGGTGGCGGTAGCCGCCGGTGGCGATGAAGGCGGTGAGGAAGATGGTGAAGTTGTAGCTGGCGTGGATGAGGGTGGAGGCCAGGACCGAGCGCAGGCGGATGCGGACGGCGCTGAGGATGAGCGAGACGCAGAAGAGGAGCAGCAGGACGGGCCAGGTGAAGGCGGTCTGCTGGCCGTGGAGCGCGGCGAAGAGGATGCTGGTGAAGACCGCGGAGAAGACCAGGGCTGGGGTGGAGATCTTGTTGTTGGAGTGCCAGAGCTCGCGTGCGGCGGGAGTGCGGGGAAGCGAGAGCCAGTCGTAGGCGATGGCGACGGCGGGCAGAAGGAAACCCCGGAAGAGGATCTCTTCGAAGAGAGGTGCGACGAGGATGCCAAAGAGGGTGACCAGCCAGACGTCCGATGGGGTGCGGAAGAAGTCGTCGATCGGGATGTCTTTAGGGATGGAGATGACCGAGGAGATGGCTTGCACGGCGAAGGAGAGGGCGAGGCCGATGGGGATGAGACGGAAGGCGTTGCGGCGGGCGGCGTCGGGGTTGGCGTCGATGCCGTTGGCGAATGGGCGCCTCCAGAGGAGAGGGAAGACGAACCACGAGATGGCGAGAGTCGAGAGGTAGGTGACGGCTTCCGAGGCTATGAGCAGCTTGGGGGGGATGGAGGCGGCGGATAGTTTGCCTGCAATTGCGGGAGCGTGGGTGAGGCCAAGGAGAAGCAACTGGGTGAGGAAGAGGAAGACACCGGCGATGGCGAGGAAGAGGAGCGCGTGGCCGAAGTTGGGGATGCGGTGAGGCGCGTCTTCGGGCGCGTCGTTGGGGGTGTTATCCATGGGAGGCTGGAGGATGGCCTCGCCTTCGGGGAGGAGGGAGAGTTCGGGAAGTATGGGGCGTTCGGGGAGTATCGGGTGCACCGGGGCATCAGATTGGCTTCGGCTTTGGGGGCCGCCGGCGACTGGATTCGGAGAGAGAAACGCGGCTGTGTTTTGGGCGATGTTCGAGCTAACGGATCGGGACGCGGGGGACCCGGTGGCTGGTGTTGCGGGGTTCGGAGTTAGTTCGCTCATGCTTTTTTCGTGCGTGGGACTGGCTTTGAGGCAGGTGCTTTCTTGTTCGGTGCCGATTCTGGAGTTGCTGCTTTGCTTATTGTGGACTTCTTTGCGGCTTTTGGCGTGATGCTTTTGGGGGATCTTTCTTCCGGTTTGGCGGCGCTCGCTTTGGCCAGGCCGGTCTTCTTTTCGGGGGCGATGAATTTGGCTTTTGGGTGTTTGACCGCGTCGGGGGCTGCGGCGATATTTGCGGGCTGAGGGCCGGCGTGGCTGGTGCCGTTGCGGCTGGCGAAGTGGGGGGCGTGGGAGACATAGTAGCGGGCGAGGAAGCTGCCGGTGTGGGAGGCTGCGACGGTGGCGATCTGCTCGGGCGTGCCGTGGGCGATGATACGGCCGCCGCCTTCGCCGCCTTCGGGGCCCATATCGAGGATGTAGTCGGCGTTGCGGATGATGTCGAGGTTGTGCTCGATGATGACGACGGTGTTGCCGAGGTCGGTTAACCGGTGGAGAACTTCAAGCAGTTTTCTGACGTCGTCGAAGTGGAGGCCGGTGGTGGGCTCGTCTAGGAGGTAGAGGGTGCGGCCGGTTTGGCGCTTGGAGAGCTCGCGGGCCAGCTTCATGCGCTGGGCTTCGCCGCCGGAGAGGGTGGTGGCGGACTGGCCGAGGTGGATGTAGCCGAGGCCCACGTCTACGAGGGTTTGGAGCTTGATGTTTACCGTGGGGATGTCTTTGAGGATCGGGACGGCGTCGGCGATGGGAAGGTCGAGAAGGTCGGCGATGGAGTAGCCGTTGAACTTTACGGAGAGGGTCTCCTGATTGTAACGACGTCCGTTACATACTTCGCAGAGGACGTAGACGTCGGGGAGGAAGTTCATCTCGATGCGGCGCTGGCCTTCGCCCTGGCACGCTTCGCAGCGTCCGCCCTGCACGTTGAAGGAGAAGCGGCCGGGTTTGTAGCCGCGCTCGCGAGATTCGGGGAGCATGGCGAAGAGGTCGCGGATGGCGGTGAAGACGCCGGTGTAGGTTGCGGGATTTGAGCGTGGGGTGCGGCCGATGGGGGACTGGTCGATCTGGATTACTTTGTCCAGCTGATCGATGCCGATGACCTTGCCGTGCTGGCCGGGCTCTTCGCGGGAGCCGTACAGCTCTTTTGCTAACGAGCGGTAGAGGATGTCGTTGACGAGGGTGGATTTGCCAGAGCCGCTTACGCCGGTGATGACGGTCATGACGCCGAGGGGGAAGTGGGCGGTGACGTTTTGCAGATTGTGGGAGTGGGCGTCTTCGACGGTGATCCAGTTGCCGGTGAGGGCGCGCGGGTTGGTGCGGGCTAAGATCTCTATTTTGCCGGCGAGGTATTGACCCGTGATGGACGCTGGGTTGTCCATGATTTGTTGGGGGGTGCCGTCGGCGATGAGGAGACCGCCGTTTTTTCCTGCGCCGGGGCCGAGGTCGAGGACGTAGTCGGCTTTGCGGATGGTGTCTTCATCGTGCTCGACGACGAGGACGGTGTTGCCGAGGTCGCGGAGGTTTTCGAGGGCATTGATGAGGCGCTGATTGTCGCGCTGGTGGAGGCCGATGGAGGGCTCGTCGAGGACGTAGAGGACGCCGCGGAGGCGGGAGCCAATCTGTGTGGCGAGGCGGATGCGCTGGCCTTCGCCGCCGGAGAGGGTGGCGGCGGAGCGATCGAGTGCGAGGTAGCCAAGGCCGACGGCGTTGAGGAACTCGAGGCGCTCGATGATCTCGCGCTGGAGGCGGTCGGCGATGATGCGGTCGCGGCCTACGAAGTTCATGTTGCGCGCTGAGGTGAGGGCGCGCTCCAGGGGGAGGGCGGTGAAGTCGGCGATGGAGGCGCTGTTTACGGTTACGGCGAGGGATTCGGGGCGGAGGCGGCGGCCTTTGCAGACGGGACAGAGGGTCGCGGACATGTACTGCATCATGTACTCGCGGTAGCCCTCGGATTTGGTGTCTTCGAGGTTGGAGCGGAGGTATTCGAAGATGCCGTGGAAGCCGGTGCGGCCTGCTTCGGCGCGCGGAGGGCCGTATAGGAAGAGATTCTGGTGTTCGGTGGTGAGGTCTTCGAAGGGCAGCTTGATGTTGATCTTGGTTTTTTCGGCGAAGAGCTTGATGAGGCGGAGGAGGTAGGCGGAGCCGGAGCCTGGGCCCATGGCGCCGTCGAGCAGGGGCTTGGACCAGTCGGTGATGGTCTTGGCGGGGTCGAAGTCGTAGATGCTGCCGAGGCCGTGGCAGTTGGGGCAGGCGCCGTAGTTGGAGTTGAAGGAGAAGCTGCGGGGCTCGAGGCGGGGGACGTTGATGCCGCAGTCGGGGCAGGCCATGGAGGAGGAGTAGAGGGTTTCGTCCATGCCGTGGATGGCGATGAGGACAAGGCCGTTGGCCATCTGAAGGGCTTTGGCGACGGAGGTTTCGAGGCGGCGGGTGTCGTACTTTGGCGCGGCGTTGGCTAAAGCGGCGGTGGTGTTATCGGGCGGGAGGGGTTTGAGGATGATGCGGTCGACTACGGCTTCGATGGTGTGGTTTTTGCGTTTTTCGAGGCGCATGCCTTCGGTGAGCTCGGTCATCTCGCCGTCGATACGGGCGCGGAAGCCTTGCTGGTCGAGTGCTTCGAGTTCTTCGCGGAACTCGCCTTTGCGTCCGCGGACGATGGGGGCGTAGACGGTGATGCGCTCGCCGGGGGAGAGGCTGGCGATACGTTCGACGATCTGCTCGGCGGACTGGCGGGTGATGGGGCGGTGGCAGTTGGGGCAGTGGGGTTGGCCTACGCTCGCGTACAACAGCCTCAGGTAATCATAGATCTCTGTGATGGTGCCGACGGTGGAGCGGGGGCTGCGGGAGGTGGTCTTTTGCTCGATGGAGATGGCGGGGGAGAGGCCGTCGATGGCGTCGACGTCGGGGCGCTCCATCTGGTCTAAGAATTGCCGGGCGTATGCCGATAAGGTCTCTACGTAGCGGCGTTGGCCCTCTGCGTAGATGGTGTCGAAGGCGAGGGAGGATTTTCCGGAGCCGGAGAGGCCGGTGACGACGGTGAGGGTGTTGCGCGGAATGCTGACGTCGACGTTGCGCAGGTTGTGCTGGCGAGCGCCGCGGACGGTGATGTGTGTAATGCCCATGAGATGTGTGTGGCGCTGTTCGGCCAAGTCTCTAGAATACGGCATTTTGAGGGGAGAGATTTTGTTGGGGCGGGCGCGGTTTTGCGATTGGGGCAACCCCGGAATGGGAAAGATGTATCCGAAGGAGCAACAACAGCCACTTTCGGGTCATTGTAATGGCCTGTAAGTTTGCAACAATAGCCGAGATGTAAAACGTTGTCGCCGGAAAAGGCCGGCGGCTTATGAAATCCGAGGGTTGGGTGTGATGACGTCGATTATGTTGGTCTGTGCGGTGTTGGCTTCGCTGGCTGTGGGTGTTTTGATTGCTTATGGGGTTTGTATTGCGATGTTTAGCGCGTTCCAGATGCATGCGCGTCAGATCGCTGGGAATGCTGATCGACAGGTGACGGCTACAGTGCAGGTTCTGAAGAGCTAGGCGGCGCTGCTGGGTGGCAGTCGTGGTTTTTTGAGTAAGGACTTAATTCAAAAAGTTATTGGGGAGGAGCTTGCTGCTGGCGGAGGCGCTGGAGCTGCTCGTAGATCTGCTGCGGTGTTTTGACGCCATTGGGGGAGTCCGGCTGGGAGGTATCGGCTGGAGTTGTTGAGGCTGGCGCGGCCGGGGTGATGGGTGGAACGGTGCTGTTTCGAGGCGAGGGTGGTTCGGCTGAGGATGTGGGCGGGTCGGATGCTGGTTGAGCGTCGTCGGCTTCGGATTTGTCGTCGAAGGCCTGCGCGTTAGGGCTTGGCGGGGTGGGACCACCCTGGCGCGGGGTGAGGATGAGCTCTGCCGGGGTAGCGCCGTCGCGTGCCACGAGGAGCATGTTGCTGCCGGTGCCGTCCAGTAGCTGGGCCAGTATCTGACTGGGAGCGTCGGGACCGTATTTGCCAAAGACGCGCTCGTCGACGACGCCGCCTGTGATCTTGATGCCGGTCTCGTGGGAGATCTGGCGGAGGATCTGGTTGAGGCTGGAGTTGTCGGCGGTGACCGAGAGGATGCCGTTGGCGAGGGTGACCTGGGCGTGCTTTGGCTGTTCCTGGGCTGGCGTGAGAGGCACGGCTGGCGTGGCGGGAGGGAGCGGCTGCGCGGACGCGCTGGTTGGTGCTGTGGGTGGCAGGGTGGATGCTGCAGGAGTGGGTGTGGGCGGCGTGTTCGGGGGAGTCTGCGCAGAGATCAGACCTGCGATGGCGAAGATGCTGGAGGCGACGAAACGGATTGGCCCGGAGCTCTGCATGTAGTAGTAGGACGCTTTGTTGTGAGGCAAGGTTATCGGCAGCGTATGCAGCCTGTCCTCCATAGATTATCTATTAGTGACAACGGTGTCATTCGCGAATGGAACACTTGTCCGAACTTTGACAGACATCTGGTCATGGGGACACCATTTGCGGTCTTTTAGGAAGGCTTTCAGACTGGGCATGTAGTTTTAGAACTCGATAGCTAACGTAGAGTTGCGTCGATGAGACCGATTGAAGAACAGTCAACAGCAAGAGCAAAGGCGAAATACGGGGATCCTTCACTCCGTTCAGGATGACGGCATAAAACAAGCAACGGCAGGAATGTCCGACTGAGCGGCTTTCACCTTCACTCCGTTCAGGATGACGACATAAAACAAACAACAACAGGATGACTACTTCAAACAATCAACAGAGCATACAACTAGGCGTCTTTCATCTTGAGTTTTGCTCCATTGCGTATCGGTTGTGTTCTGAGGACGGGGCATGTCTGGATTTGCGGGCCTGGCTGTAGACTGGGGATGCCTTTTCAGGGTCTCGAATCGAGCATCTGATTCCTATGAGTTCTCGAGACATGGCACAAGGCTGATATGGCGGGCGTGATGATGAGATGGAAGATTGGATTGCTGGCGTTAGGTCTGTTGGTGGGTAGGGTGGCGCCGGCTGAGGTGTGCACGACGCAGTCACAGATGGCGGGGCCGGAGCGGGAGGCTTTAGCAGCTGCGGCGCGTGGGCTGGCGGCAAAAGTTCAGGCAGGCGATGTGAGCGGTCTGCGTGCGGCTACTCTGGCTGAGTATGCGAAGGACTTCGCCGGCATTGGCGACGTTGTTGGAAATACGTCCCCGCATGTGAAGGGTGGCACGTTGAAGGTGGAGCAGGTTTATCTGCTGGATGGAACGCAGCTGAAGCGTGGAGCGGATGGGTCGGTGCCGGATGCGCAGTTTTTCTGCTCGCTGAATAAGTCGGTGGCGGAGACGGATTTTACGATCTCGGGACTGGCACCGGGGCGGTATGGATTTGCGATTGTGGATGTTGTGGATGTCAGCTCTCCGTGGCGGCTGTCGTTTTTACTGCGGCAGGATCAGGGGCAGTGGGTGATGGCGGGGTTTTATCCGAAGCCTTTGCTGGCGGCGGGTCATAATGGGCTGTGGTACTGGACGCAGGCGCGATTGATGACGGCGCAGAAGGAACATTGGAATGCGTGGCTCTATTACCAGCAGGCGGAGAACTTGCTTAGGCCGACAAATTTCATTCAGAGTACTCATCTTGAGAAGTTGAAGGCTGAGGAGACGGCCGCGGCTCCGCCGGCGTTGTCGGAGGGCGTGAGTGCCGAGTCGCCGCTGGTAGTGAAGGGAGCCGATGGGGTGGAGTACCACTTTACTGCGCTTGGCGTGGATGACTCTTTGGGGAATGACAAGGTGGATGTGACGGCGCATCTGAAGGTGGACCAGCTGGGCGATGCGGCGGCTGCCCGGAAGCGCAACTTGGATGCGATGACAGCTCTGGTGGCTGCTTATCCGGAGTTGCGGAACCCGTTTCATGGAGTGTGGATGATTGCGGAGACCGCCGGGCAAAACCCCTTTGCGACGGAGCAGGCGATGAGTCAGATTCACTGAGCGGGAGACGGGTCGGTGGGGTCCGGCCTGGTTCTTGCGGATGGTTCGTCCTGCAGGGGTTTCATGGGGTAGTGATATCTTGAGAATCGTTTCAGCACGACGGTAAGGAAAGCGCGGAATGAAGACTCACCTTCCAGGTAAAAACTGTCACTCTATTGATAGGGATGAGAAAGAGAACAATGACAAAAAATAAAAAGACGCTGGGTCAGGCAATTCAGGAGCGAAGGGCGACACCGAGCTTTGATGGTGTGCCGATTCCTGCGGAGGATCTGCGCGAGATTCTGGATGCGGGTTTGCATGCTCCGAGTGGATATAACCTTCAGCCCTGGCGATTTGTGGTGGTGCAGTCTGCTGAGCAGAAGAAGAAGCTGCGTGGAGCGAGCTATAACCAGGGCAAGGTGGAAGAGGCGTCTGCGGTGATTGTGGCCTGCGGCGATTCGGATGGATGGCGCAAGGATCTGGACCTGATGCTGGAGAAGGGGCGCAAGGGCGGGATGCCGGAGAGTTATGCGGCGCAGGCACAGAGCAGCGTACCGAACTATATGTCGAGCTTCAGCAGCGGGCAGATGCAGGCATGGCTGAACAAGCAGGTGATGCTGGCGTTTACGCACATGATGCTGATGGCGGAGGTGATGGGATACGACACTGCGCCGATGGAGGGGTTCGAACAGGACAAGGTGCATGAGGTGTTGCGGCTTCCGCTGAGCTACTGGGTGGTGGCGCTGCTGGCGATTGGACATGCCAAGGGGCCGGACAAGTTCGATGGCGGGCGATTTGAGACGGGGCATACGGTGTTTGGAGAAGAGTTTGGCAAGCCGCTGAAGCTGTAAGTGGAGATGACTCGGCTATGAAGCTTGCACTGCGCGTTGTGGCTGTTGTTTTGCTTTTGGGGGCGGCGGTTGGGCTGGCCTTTTACCGGTATCCGCTGTGGTTTGCGGATCAGCATACGCGCTTTCATCTGTGGCGGCAGGGGGTGAAGAGCGAGTATGTCGAAGCCGGGGGGTATAGGCTTCATTACTTTGAGGCTGGGGCTGCGGATGGGACTCCGCTGGTGTTGGTGCATGGGCTGGGTGCTCGGGGGGAAGATTGGGGGGCGATGATTCCATCGCTGGCGGCGCAGGGATTTCATGTGTATGTGCCGGATCTGCTGGGATATGGCAGATCGTCTAAGCCGGATGTGAGTTACTCGATCTCGCTCGAGGAGCAGACGGTGGCGACGTTTATGCAGGCGGTGCATGTTTCGCGGGCCGATGTTGGTGGATGGTCGATGGGTGGATGGGTGGCGATGAAGCTTGCGCTGGATCATCCGGAGATGGTTGACCGGCTGATTGTGTATGACAGTGCGGGGCTGTATTTTCCGGCTACGTTTGGGCCGGAGTTGTTTACTCCGAGCGATCCGGCGGGGGTGAGGAGGCTGATCGCGATACTTACGCCGAAGCCTCGGGCAATTCCGGACTTTGCGGCGAAGGCGATGGTGCGGAAGCTGCAGGGGAATGCGTGGGTGGTGAATCGGAGTACGGCTTCAATGATTGGTGGGCGCGATCTGCTGGACTTTCGGCTGCATGGTATTTCGCAGCCGATGTTGATTGTGTGGGGCGCGCAGGATGAGTTGATTCCGCTGGCGTCGGGCGAGGCGATTCATCGGGAAGTCCCGCAGTCGGTGCTGGATGTGGTTGGGGGATGCGGTCATCTGGCTCCTGCGGAGTGCGCTAAGCCGGTGCTTGAGGGGACGGTAGAGTTTTTGCGGTCGCAGCCGCCTATGCGTGGGGGTGGTAGGACGTTTGCTGCGGGGTATTGATTTAGAGGATTGTGTCCTGCCGGACGGGCCCACTTCGCGTGGGGGGGGCGTTCGCACGCCTTTTTAGAGCTTCGCGTGGTCCTCCCGTTGGTAGGGAGAGAGATTTGATTTCGACCAACGGGAGAACCGTCGAGGCTCATCCTGCCGTGACCGGTATACGGGTCACGAAGTGACCGCTCTCCGCGCAGGAGGCCGTCCGGCAGGACATTAGTCGGGTTGCCACTGATAGGCGTTGGGTTGGGACAGGCCTATGTGGGCGAGGACTCGGTGGATGAAGTTGCGGGCCATCTCCTGTGTGCTTTGAGGGTGGTTATAGAGGGTGGGGATGGCAGGGAAGATGGTGGCTCCGGCGTCGGAGGCTAGCTGCATGTTGCGGATGTGGATGCGGTTGAAGGGTGTTTCGCGGATGCAGAGGATGAGGGGGCGGTTTTCTTTGAGGCAGACGTCGGCGGCGCGGTGGATGAGGTTTTGCGCGAGGCCGTTGGCGATGGAGGCGAGGGTGCCCATGGAGCAGGGAAGGACGATCATGGCGGCCGTGGGGTAGCTGCCGCTGGCGATGTTGGCTGCGATGTCGGTTTCGGCGTGTTGCTGGAGTTTGGGGCAGGGGGCGCCGAGGAGCTTTTCTGCGAGGTCGTTGCGGCCGCTGAGGTTGAGCTCTTCGGCGAAGACGCGGAGGGCGCTGTCGGAGGCTACGAAGTTGATCTTAGTGACGCGGTCGTCGGCTGCCAAGGCGCGAAGGAGCTCGGCGGCGTAGATGCTGCCGCTGGCTCCGGTGATGGCGAGGGTGATGTTAGTTGGGGCTTCGGTGTGTAGGGGCTGTGGCACAGAATGATTATCGCCGATGAGGTGGAAGGTACCTAGTCTGCGCATACTTGCATGACGGATAAAGCAAAGACGAGATGCGGGGGTCTCTCCACTTCGCCATGCGATAAAACTGCATGGCTTCGGTCGAGATGACGAGTTTGGTGGGTTTGAGGGTTTCGTTTGAGGGAGTCGTTCAGGGGCGCAGGGCGTAGGCGATGAGGGTTTGGCCGTGGAGGTTGTGAGTGGCGTTGTAAGCTTGGTTGCTGGCTTCTTCCTGCGCGGGGATGGTGGGGTCGAGTTCGCAGGCGGCGATCTCTTCGGTGGTGGCGTGGATGAAGCAGAGCTCGCAGGTGGCGAGGTTGACTTCGCCGTTGTCGCCTTCGCTGCGCATGGGTGGGCCGAAGGTGCGGCAGAGGATGGGGCGGTGCTCGTAGAGGTCGCAGGTGCCGGTGGTGAGATCGAGGACGGGGCAGGGTTCGTCGTTGGCGAACTCTTCGAAGAGGATGGCGACTTCGTGGTCCTCGTTGAGGATGCCAGTGGTGAGGTCGCCGGGGAACCAAGGGTCTAGGCGGGTCAGGGAGTCGGCTACTCGTTGTTGGATGCGGCGGAATTTTTCTGGGTCGGTTTGTTCGAGAGTGGCGAGTCCTTCGCGTAGGCGTGCTGCGTCTTCGTGCGCGATGGGGAAGACGCCGATGCAGCATTGGGAGCAGCCGGGGTGGCAGACGAGATGATGGCCTCCGCGACGATAGGCGTCGGCTATGGCGGTGTCTACGATTTGGACGAGGGAAGCGGCGCTAGTCATGATTCTGTCACGAAAGGCTCGCTAACCAACGCTTGTTTGCCAAAGCTAGTGCTGCAACAACTTTCTGTCGTTTCGGTTCTTCAAGTAAGTACATCGGTAAGCGGTCGAACCAACGTTGGACCTCCCAGCCACGCAAGCCCGCGTCGACATAAGGCTTCAAATCTCTATACGGTATGCGGCTAGATGCTCGCGTTTTTTGCTTGAAGAATTCGAGACAGGTTTCCAGTTGCTGGATATTTGTAAAGCGGAATGTGAATGAGCAGACACGAACATACCAAGTAGTAAAAGGCCGGAAGTCATGTGGGGATCGCTGGAAATCACGAAGGCCACTCCATCCCAGTGGCATGGAGCGAGCTTGTTTCGTAGTTTCATTCCAGATATTGGCCATGGCTTTCAATGTTATCGCAGCATTTTTTGTTGAACAGGCAAGTAGTGTTGTGGCATCAAAGACCACTGCGTGGGAGATTCTAAGGGATGATGCGCTCGTGGCGAAGGCGGGTGAAGAGGTCGAAGAAGCTTTCGTCGGTGGGTTGGTAGTCGAGGAAGCCGAACTTGCGGCTCTTGCTCATGTCGGTGACGACTTCGATGGGGCGGCCGAGGTCGGCGTCGGTGTGCCAGGCGGAGGCGAGGTTGTGGAGGTTGGGCTCGATGAGGTTGTGGGATTTTGCGATGTTGCTCCAGATCTCTTCGGCACCGGCTAACTGTTGCTCGAGTGGCGTGGCGTGGCCGGGGAAGGGGGCGGATTCGATGCCGAACCAGGTGGCGAGGCGAGGCCACATCCAGTTCCAGCGAAAGACGTCTCCGTTGACCACGTTGAAGGCGTGGTCGTGCGCGACGGCGGTTGTGGAGGCCCACTCGAGATGGCGGGCGAGGAGTCTTGCGTCAGTCATGTCGGTGAGGCTGTTCCATTGGGTTGCGGAGCCGGGGAAGAGGAAGGGGCGGCCGGTCTCGCGGCAGATGTTGGCGTAGACGGCGAGGGTTACGCCCATGTTCATGGCGTTGCCGAGAGCGTAGCCGATGATGGTGTGGGGCCGGTGGATTGTCCAACTGAAGTTCTGTCGCTCCGCTGCGGCGAAGACCTCATCTTCTTGTGCGTAGTAGAAGTTTTCGATATCAAGACGGGGCTGTTCTTCGCGGAAGGGTGTGGCGGGGAGCTTGCCTTTGCCGTAGGCCTCGAATGGGCCGAGGTAGTGCTTAAGACCGGTGACTAGAGCTACGTGGCGGACGGATTCAACGGGCGCGACTGCTTCGAGGAGGTTGCGCACCATCGCGGAGTTGATGCGAATGTTTTCGGTTTCGGTGGGTTGGCGGAGCCAGGTGGTGAGGAAGACATGCGAAGGCTTCAGGTTAGCGAGCGACGCTCGCAGGGCTGTGGGATCGAGGAGATCGGCGGCGATGAAGTTTACGCCTTCGATGTTATTCGCAGAGTGCCGGGCGAGGCCGTGAACTTCCCACCCGTTGGCGAGCAGTTGTCGCGCGAGGTTGTTTCCTACGATGCCGGTGACTCCGGCGATGAGGGCCGTGCGGGACATGAGTGGTCCTTTCGGTCAGGCCGCTGACTTCGATTGGATGACGTTTGCGTGTGGGGCGATTCGCAGTGGGTTATTCGCTGGATGCTTGAGACGCCGGTCCGGGTTGAAGATTGCCGAACGACCGGCGTCACGTTGCTAGACAGCTTTGCGCTGGAAGGTTGTTTTTTTGGTTCCGGCGAAGGAGTCCTTCGCCTTGACGGAGACGGTCGATGATCCGGCGAGGGTTTTGTCTCCGCCCTTTGCCTGAGCCGCCGCCTTTTCGCGTGCGGCCTGGAGCTTCTGTGCCTTCGGGCTTAGCCCGCGGGTCTTGACTTCGGCTGCTTTTGGAATGAAATCACTCATAGAAAGATCGTATAACGGGCTGATGGTTTTCGAACAGGGCATGGCTTCGGTGTCACGGCGCATGCGTTACGGAGATGTGGCGTATGCGTGGTTTTTTATCGCAATTTGCCTGGCGATGCAGAGAGACTGCAAACGCAGATTCCCTTCGGGAATTACAAACAAAGGCAAAGACAAACTTTCCAACTGCGGCGTTGCTGGCGGAGTTACTTTGCGGGGTGCGGCTTGACGCCGGTCCATGTCCAGCTGCGGATCTTCCAGCCTGCCGGCTCTGCGTGGAGGACGAAGGTCGCCTGACCTTCTTCGGCGAGAGGCTTGCCGTGCTCCTTGTAGAGATAAAGGGTGGGAATGATGACGTAAGCGAGGTCGTCTTCGATCTCGATGCGGGTGGGGGCCTCGTAGTTGACTACGCCGTAGGTGACGCCTGTGGCTGCTGCGTGCTTTTCGTAGTCGGCGGCCCATTCATGCGCGGCGCGGGGCCCTGTCCAGCGGTGGGGAGTGAACTCGTCGATGATGGTGATGTCGCCGTCTTCGTAGGCTGCGAACGCCGAATGGGTGTCGCCGCTGTTGAAGCCGTCGACGAACTGGCGGATGGGGACCATCACGTCTGCTGGTTGGGCTGCGATGGCGCTGCCGGTCAACAGGACGCTTGCGAACAGGGCAAGGACTACTTTCTTCATGAAGGGCTCCGATCGGCGATGCTGGTTTGCTTCGAATCGTAACAAGATCGCGGGAGCGACTACCAGATTGATTTGAGCTCCCAGAGTTGTCCCTCGCTTTGGATTGGCTTGGCGTCGTCGGGGAAGATCTGGATCTGAAGGTTGTTAGAGACGGGGAAGACCAGGTCGGTCATGGCGATGGTGCCGTCCTGGGCGAAGGCTTCGACGGAGGACCGGTCGACGATGAGGGTGAGGTCGTAGGGGCGAGTGGTGACGAGCGGTGCTTTGGTGCGGGTGGGGAAGTCCGGACTGATGGCTGCGCCTGAGTGGGTGCGGTCGATGTAGAACTCTTTTTTGTTGGTGTCGAAGGCTACTTCGATCCAATGTTGCTGGTCGGAGAAGATCTTGAGGCCGAAGATGGGTTCGACGGGATGGCCGAAGTTGAGCCGGATCTCGAAGGGAGGCTGGAGCGTGTGGCCGCTGCCGTAGAGGGTGGAGGTGTTGGTGGAGAGGGCGGAGATCTCGTAGTTTTTTCCTCGGAGGGGAGCGACGATGGGCTCCTGTTTGAGGGCGAGACCTGCGGCGTCGCTGACGTAGGAGATATGGCGGGGGAGACTCATCTGTCCTCGCCAGGGCGTGGTGGGAATCTTTGCAGCGTACTGCCAGTTGCTCATCCATCCGAGGAGGACTGGCTTCTGATCTTTGGGCAGGCCATTGAAGCTGATGGCGCAGTAGTCGTCTTTGCCGTAGTTGGTCCAGCCCTGAGAGCCGCGGAGACGTGACTGATGGAAGGATTTGCCGTCGAAGTCGCCGAGGAAGTATTGCTCGCCGGAGCCGCCCTGCGGGGCGCCTGGATTGAGGCCTACTTTGAGGGCCCAGATGCTCTTTGCACTGTTTGAGGAGGGGATATGAATGAGGTCGGGGCACTCCCAATCGCCGTTGACGTCGCCGGTGGGGCCGAAGTCGCTGAGCTGTGTCCACTGTTTGAGGTCGGCGGAGGAGTAGAAGCGGATCTTATGTTCTTTGGGCAGGGAGACGGCCATGACCCAATGGTGTGCGATGGGATCCCAACTGACGCTAGGGTCGCGAAAGTCGGCAAGGTGGAGATCGAGGACAGGGTTGCCGGGGTACTGCGCCCAGTTGCGGCCTTTATCGAGGCTGACGGCGAGGTTTTGGGTTTGGCGGATGCCTTCTGATGTTTGGGTGTGTCCGGTGTAGATGGCGACGAGGCAGTCGCCGTGAGTGCAGAGGCCGCTGGTGTTCTGGCGATCGACAACGACACTGCCGGTGAAGATCATGGTGTTGTCGTGCTCGGGGATGGCGACGGGAAGCTCGTGCCAGTGGAGGAGGTCGGTGCTGACGGCGTGGCCCCAGCTCATGTGTCCCCACTGGTCGCCGAAGGGGTTGTACTGGAAGAAGAGGTGGTACTCGCCCTGGTAAAAGACGAGGCCGTTGGGGTCGTTGGTCCAGTGCTCTTCGGGGGAGAAGTGGACTTGCGGGCGGTAGGGCTGGTCGTAGTCGGGGTTCTGGGCGGCTACGGGCAGGACGGATAGAACAAGGGTGGCGATGCAGCGGATGAATAGGCGAAGAGAAGTCTTGACCACGGGAGATCCTCTTGGCCGATTATGCAGGAAGGTGGCCGGAGCTGTCGCAGGGGAAGCGACAGGATGCGGGCTGGGGTGGGACGGGTGGGTTCAGGATTGGCGGCGCTGGATGTGGCCTTACGGTGTAGATTTTCCGTTGGCGTAGGCGGGGACGGACGGTACCAGGCTGCGGAGGACGAACTCGCGGATGAGGTTGTCGGCGGCGGTTCCGCCGATGGTGATTCCGAAGTTTCGGAACGTGAGACCTGCGCCACGATCGGAGGCGGGGTAGTAGGCGTTAGAGATGGCTCCGGCGGAGAGGCTTCCGATGATGCGGGAGTAGTTGAAGTGCTGGAGGCCGTCGTCGCCACGGGTGCGGAAGGTGGAGAAGACTGCGTGACGGGAGCGGGAGCGAAAACCGCCGGTTCCCTGGTAGAAGTAGCGCGGGTCCTGGTGGAGCAGGGAGGGCAGGATGGCGCTGCCGATGAGGCGGCTGGATGCGTCATCGGCCACGGCGGCGCCGAAGCGTTTTCCGTAGCCTTCGATGCCGGACCCGTAACCGGAGAAGGAGTTGTTGAGCTGTTCGAAACCGGCGACTGCTCCGTTAGCGATGAGGTTGACCGGATCAACGATGCTGCGCACGGCAAGGCTGTATTTTTGGCGGGAGGACATTGGTTCGGCGTCCCAGATGTAGCTGGTGTAGAAGTTTGGAAAGACGGCTAAGACGCGCTGCTTCTCCTGCTCGTGGACCTGCTCTTGAGCGATCTGGTCCGACGTGGCGTAGACGTTGATCGACGAGCTGGTGGAGAGCTTCAGGGTGGCTTTGGGTAGCTCAACGATGGCGCCGGATAATACGGAGAACTCGGGTGAGGTGTAGGGATCGAGGCCGGGCGCGGTAATGAGGAGGCGGAACTCGCCTGCAGGGAGGGCGGTGAAGGTGAAGGTGCCGTCGCTGCCGGAGGTGGTTGTGCGCTTGCCGAGCTTGCCCGGTGCGTTGAGAACAATGGTGGCGTTGGATACGGGGACACCCTGAACGTCCTCAACGGCTCCGTTGATCTGGGCTGTGCCCTTGTATCCATCGGCCTGAATATTTGCTGACGGGGTTTGCAGGAGTGAGCCGGGGGAGTCTGGCAAGGGTACGTTTTTAGCCAAATTCTGCGAGTAAGAGCAGGATGAGCCGAGCAGGGCCAGAAGCGCTATTACATAGAAGGTGCAACCGTTCATCGGTCCTCGCTCGAGAAGAGCTTTTGCTGGTGATGGTGGCAAGTTCTCAGAACAGGGTGCGGCGCATCCGGTGGTGGGTTTTAAGTGGTCGACTTAAGGTGAGTGTTACCCATTCAGACCTATGGATTAGACGGCTGAGAGCGGCCTGGGTTAGAGGCAGGTCTGTAATTCGTTTGTGGAAGGACAAACAAAAGAATCGCGCAATGATGATGTCATTCATAAAAAGCTCGCAGGGCAAGAGCAGCTTCCTGCTGAGCTGCAAATCTTGCGCGTGGCCGATGATGCGGTCTATTCGTTAAGGGCTCTGGCGAAGATGGCGTCGACGTTTGCCAGTTGGCGGTTGTAGTCGAAGGCGCGGGCGAGTTTTTCGGGGGAGAGACGGCTGGTGATCTCGGGGACTTTGGCGATCTCGTCGCGAAAGGTGAGGTCGTTCTTCCATGAGTTCATGGCGTGGCCTTGCACGAGGCGGTAGGCGTCTTCGCGGGACATGCCGGATTCGGCGAGGTCGAGCAAGAGTTGGCCGGAGAAGATGAGGCCGCCGGTGGACTCGAGGTTCTTCAGCATGCGGGCGGGGTAGACGAGGAGCTTGGCGATGAGGTTTTCGGTTTTGGCGAGGAGGTAGTCGGCGAGGATGGTGGAGTCGGGGAGGATGACGCGCTCGGCGGAGGAGTGGGAGATGTCGCGCTCGTGCCAGAGGGCGACGTTTTCAAAGGCGGTTTGTGCGTTCGCGCGGATGACTCGGGCGAGGCCTGAGATCTGCTCGCTGGTGATGGGGTTGCGCTTGTGGGGCATGGCGCTGGAGCCTTTTTGTTTTTCGCTGAAGAACTCTTCTGCCTCGCGGACCTCGGTGCGCTGGAGGTGGCGGATCTCGGTGGCTATTTTGTCGAGCGTGCTGGCGAGGACGGCGAGGGTTGAGATGTAGGCGGCGTGGCGGTCGCGCTGGACGACTTGAGTAGCGATGGCTACGGGTTTGAGACCGAGTTGGTTACAAATTGCTTCCTCGTGCTCGGGCTTGAGGTGGCCGAAGGTGCCGACGGCTCCGGAGAGCTTGCCGACGCGGAGATCTTCGGCGGCGGCGTCGAAGCGGGTGAGGTTGCGCTGCATCTCGGAGTACCAGAGGAGCAGCTTGAGGCCGAAGGTGCTGGGTTCGGCGTGGATGCCGTGGGTGCGGCCGATGATGGGGGTGTGCTTGAACTCTATAGCGCGTTTTTTGAGGGTGTCGGAGAGAGCTACGATGCCGGCGCGAATGATGGCGGAGGCTTCTTTGAGTTGAAGGGATTGTGCGGTGTCGACGACGTCGGTGCTGGTGAGGCCGTAGTGGAGCCAGCGGGAGGCTTCGGGGTCGGCGATGTGCTCGGCGACGGTGGTGGTGAAGGCGATGACGTCGTGACGGACTTCGGCTTCGATCTCGTTGATGCGGTCGACGGTGAAGGCGCCCTTGTCGAGGATGGTGTCGGCGGCGGACTGGGGGACGAGGCCGAATTTGGCGAGTGCCTGGGAGGCGGCTACTTCTACGGTGAGCCAGCACTGATATTTGTTGGCGTCGGACCAGATGCGGCCTAGCTCGGGGCGTGTGTAGCGGGCGATCATGTTGTTTCCTTCAGTGTTGCGCGTGGCTATTGTTCACGAACTATCAAGTAGTGAAAAGTTCATTGGAACGACCGGCAAATGCGGGGATTCTTCGCTTCGCTCAGAATGACAACATCGAGAGTTGTATAAAGCGGTTTAAAGATTGGCCGAGTTAGGGCTGGGTGACGCCTAGGAGGTCGGCCATTTCGTCGTGGAGGAAGCCTTCGCCGGGACGGTAGGGCTGGACCCACTTGCCGTCGATGACGAACTGGGGGATGGCGCGCTTGCCCACGTTGGCGATGACGAGGTCGGCGGCGCCGGGGGTGTTCTCGATGTCGATCTCTTTGTAAGGGATGTTGTGGGTGTTGAGGAAGCGCTTGGCTTCGCGACAGTCGCGGCACCAGGAGGCAGAGTAGACGGTGAGATCCATAGAGCTTTATTTTACCTGTTGGGTGGCAAATGCCGCATTGGGGCTAAATTACAATTCTGGGATGCCAACCTCGCATCTCAGAGAGCTTCTGCTGGCGCATACGGGCTACTCCGCCTGGGCTACCCGACAGGTGCTGGAGGCCTGCTCGTCGCTTACGGAGGAGGAGCTTGCCCGCGATTTGGGGTTTTCGCACTCGAGTCTTCTGCAGACATTTCGGCATAGCCACGATGCGGAGAGGGTTTGGCTTGACCGGTTGGTCGCGGTAGGCAAAGGCCGTCTGCCCTTGGGGCCGGCTCCTGAACACTCGTTCGAGTCTCTGGTTCAATCGTGGCCCGGGCTTTGGGAGGGTTATCGCCGATGGCTTGATGGTGCTTCAGAAGAGGACCTAACGTTTGAGCTTTGCACGGTCCTGCCCGACGATGCTGTCTTCTGCGTGCCTCGCTGGCAGATTGTTCTTCATGCGATCAATCATTCGAGCTTCCATCGCGGGCAGATTATTACTATGCTTCGTGGGTTTGAGTTGCAGCGTCCTAACACCGACCTGACTGCTTATTACGCTACGCACTAGAACCCGGTTGTCCTGCCGGACGGGCTCGCTGCGCGCGACGCGGCCACTTCGTGGCGGGTATATCTTTTCTTGCTGATCGCTGCGGTGTTGTTCCTCCCGTTGGTTGGGATTGACTTTATTGCTCGTGGTAGTTGCGGATCAGGCCGCCATCGACGAAGTAGGTGGAACCGGTGACGTAGGCGGCGTCGTCGGAGGCGAGGAAGAGAGCGATGCCGGCGACCTCTTCGGGCGTGCCCATGCGGCCTAGCGGGATGTTGGCGAGGAGGGCGTCCAGCTTGGGTTTGTCTTCCATGAGCTTGGTGTTGATTGGGGTAGAGATGGCGCCGGGGGCGATGTTGTTGACGGTGATGTTGAGGGGGCCGAGTTCGACGGAGAGGTCGCGCATCAACATGCGCATGCCGCCCTTGGAGGCGCAGTAGGTGGAGAAGTTGGGGAAGACCATGTCCTCGTGGACGGAGGAGATATTGACAATGCGGCCGGGGAGTTTGGCGTCGCGAAGGCGGCGGGCGAAGGCCTGGGTTAGGAAGAATGCGCCCTTGAGGTTGACGTTGAGGACGGCGTCGTAGTCGGCTTCGGTGACGTCCCAGAAGGCGGCTTCCTTCTCGATGCCGGCGTTATTGACGAGGATGTCGCAGCGGCCTAGTTGGGTGTAGGCCTGGTCGACGAGGTTCTGCGTGTCGGCGAGGAGGGAGACGTCGGCCTGGACGAGGATGGCTTTGCCGCCGGCGGCTTCTGCTTTGGAGGCCGTCTCCTGGGCCTGGTCGATGTGGTTGCGGTAGTCTACGACGACAGAGGCGCCCTCGGCGGCGAAGCGGATGGCGATGGCCTGGCCGATACCGGAGCCTGAGCCGGTGACTATGGCTACTTTGCCTGTGAGACGACCTGACATGGAAGGCTCCTATTTTTTTGTGGATTTTTTTGCAGATGACTTTGCGGGAGAGCTCTTTTTTGCGGAAGCTTCCTTCGTGGTTTTGTTTGTAACCTTCTTTGTGGCCTTCTTCGGAGCTTTCTTTTTTGCGGCTTTTTTTGATGGCTCTTCGGATGTGGGTTTTTCTTTTGCGATGATCTCCGAGAGCAGCGTTTTGGTTTTTTCCAGTTCGGCGTGGCGTTCCTTCGATAAGTTTTTACCGGCACGATTGATGTAGAAGTTCAACATCTGCATGCCGGAGGCGGGGCCCTTTGGCGAGACCTTTTTCGTGGCGAGGGCCTTGGCTATAGCAGAGGCGTTCTTCTTGAAGAGGCCCTCGTCGGGATGGGTTGAGTCGGTGTCTACGTCTGCGGACCACTTCTTCTTTGTCGCCATGATTGTCTCCCACGGTGTTCTTTCGGCCGCTGCATCGCTTTGGCCGGTCGCTGCTTCGTTCTGTAGGATGCGAGCTTGGGACTTTTCCTGGCGGCGTTTACGGAAAAATGTTGTAAGGAGTGTGCCGCACTCTTCGGCGAGGAGGTTGGGGGTGACTTCGACTTTGTGGTTGAGCCGGGGGTGGTTCATGACGGACAGGACGCTGCCGCAGGCTCCGGCTTTGGGGTCGGGTGCGGCGTAGACGAGGCGGCTGATGCGCGCGTGGAGGATGGCTCCGGCGCACATGGCACACGGCTCAAGGGTGACGTAGAGGGTGCAGTCTGCGAGGCGATAGTTGCGAAGGTGAAGGCCGGCATGGCGGAGGGCGACGATCTCGGCGTGGGCGGTGGGGTCTGAGTCGCGGAGGACACGGTTCTGGCCGCGGCCGATGATCTTGTCTCCGTGAACGATGATGGCGCCGACGGGGACTTCGCCGTTGGCTTCGGCGTCGGAGGCTTCGGTGAGGGCCTGGCGGAGGTAGACTACGTCGTCGTTTGCGCTGGAGGTCATCGGAGGCTAGTTTAGCTTTGCTTTGAGCTGAATGCGCCTAGTAGAGATTTGGGCCGGCTTCGGATTCGAGGGCATCGAGGAAGGATTGCATGATGTGAAAGCGGGGTATGGCGAGGGCTCGGGAGGTGTCGAGTTTAAGCTGATCGGGGAGGGTGGTGAGTTGTTTTTTGAGGGCGTGGAGGGCATCGGTGAAGGTGCAGAAGCGGGTGTCGCTGCCGAGTTTGGCGAGGGTGCGGGTGATGCCGATGGCACCTAACTGCTCGAGGATGTCGGCGTCACGGGCGATGGTGGCTTCGAGGGTGAGGGGAGTGTCTTGGGGCTGGTGGGTGCGGATGACTTCGAGGACGGCGGGGATTTTTTCTGCGGGGAAGCCGGCTTCGGTAAGGATGGCGGGGGCTCTTTCTATGATGTAGGCGACGTGGTCCCAGGTCTTGAGGGCTGCCGCATCTTCAGGGCGGTGGCCTATGAAGACGCCGAGGTCGTGGAGCCATACGGCGGCGAAGACTACGTCGTCGTCGTAGGTGAGGGCTTGTCCGATTTGTTGGGTGAGGGCGTAGAGACGTGGCTGATGGCCGAACTTGTGGGTTGGGTTCGCGTTAGTGGCGATGTAGGTTTCGAGGGCGGCCCGATAGGGTTGGATGACCTGTTCGCCGGTGGATTTCAACTTAGATGACATCGATTGACCCGAAATTTCTATAGGAGATATTGCGATTACAAAGGTCTATCTCAGCGATTGAACCGGCGGAGATGATTGAAATTGAGAACTTCGCGACCGATACTTTCTAGATATCCTGACAAGCGGAACTCAGCGGTCAGAATTGTGTGATTGTTCGAGAGGTGACTAAGAGCGGAATCTGTGACACCGAACCTCACGGTCTCAGCTTTCTTGCCAATAGTTTGAATAGGCACGTGTGATTCGATCGTGATAAACGCATAAGCCTGCAGCTGTAGAAACCAATCTGACCGTAAACTTCCGGTTAATTTATTCGCTAAGTTGCTGACTTCAGCAAGAACGTAAGCCGTTGTCGCAACAGCTTTGAACTGACTCACGATCCATGAAAGCAATTTCGCGTCTTCTGCTGTGAATGCATTGACTCGACTGAACGATCCAAAACGGTGTAGCCCAACCCGTGCACTGATAGCCAGTAGCAGGAGATTCGTGTCGAGTACGACAATTTTGTTGCGAGAGTTTTGGATTGGGAAACTTACATCAGGTCCCATTCATTCCTTATGCCAACTAGTGACCCAATTTCGGCATTGATGGTTATAGTTTTGTAATGACGCATCGGCACTCTGGTGTTATCAGAACCGAAGACTGTGTTAATACCAACTGGCTCGGACTTTTTAGTAGCTATCTCATCCTCAAAATCCGGATTTCTGAAAGATACAGTTACTTCCCAGTTCTTTTCCGAGTCATCTAGTCGCACCTCTTCAAGCCGCACATCTTTGATACTTTGGCTTGGAAAGAGCTCTCCGAATGTTGCAAACGAGACTTTTACTGCTTCTTTTACTGGAAGCATCATGATCTCCTTCTATTGAGTTTACCGGACTGGTTTCTGTTGATGCTTAATTCTTCAGGGTACGAAATTTGTTGACTGTCAAAGTGAACGAAGAGGACAGACACCGCATTTCATGCAGGTTCCTGTTGGCTGAGGCAGTGGAGGGTGCCGAGGCCCCAGACGAGGTCGACGGCGTGGATGCCGATGATATCGCGGTCGGGGAAGCAGTCGGAAAGGATGTTGAGGGCGTGGCGGTCGTTGGGGTCGTTGAAGGTGGGGACCAGGACGAGGCCATTGGCGATGTAGAAGTTGGCGTAGCTGGCGGGGAGGCGCTGGCCCTCGAAGGTGACGGGGGCGGGCATGGGGAGTTCGACGATCTCGAAGGGCTGGTTGTCGAGATTGCGGAAGCTGCGCAGGCGGTCGAGGTTTTCGGCGAGGGGGAGATGATTTTCGTCGTGGGTGTTGGGCTCGACGGCGGTGAGGATTTTGTTCTCGCCGACGAAGCGGGTGATGTCGTCGACGTGGCCGTGGGTGTCGTCGCCTGCGCAGCCTTTGTGGAGCCAGAGAACTTTTTCGATGCCGAGGTAGTCGTGGAAGGCTTGCTCGAGGCGGGCGCGCGTTTCGGCTTCTGTGCCGAGGCCGGGGTTGCGTTGCTGGATCTCGGAGAGGAGACACTCTTCGGTGGTGAGGAGGAGGCCGGCGCCGTTGGTGTCGATGCTGCCGCCTTCGAGGACGAGGCGGTGCGGGTGGCCGATGTAGTTGATGGTCTCGGGTTGCGACTGGGGCATGTTGTAGAGCTGGGCGACGTGGCTGGGGATCTGGTCGTCGCGATGCCAGTTGTCGTACTTGGCCCAGGCGTTGAAGTGCCAGTTGGTGATGGCTAGCTCGCCTTGCGGGTGTCTGGTGGAGGCTTCGGTACTCTTCTTGATGGAGCCTTCAGCCATCTTTTTTACAAAGATGGGGCCAGAATCGCGGAGCCAGACGCGGTCGGTGGGCCAGTGGTGGAAGTGGAGGCGGGCGAGGTTGGCTCCGGCGCGGCGGAGGAGGTTGGTGGCGCGGCGCTCGGCGGCGAGGTCGTTGACGAGGATGTGCACATCCTCCACTCCAGACAGGTGGCGGACGATCTCTGAGTAGACCAAGGGGATGGGTTGGAATTTGCCGGGCCAGTCTTCGGCGTTGTGAGGCCACGCGATCCAGGTGGCGGCGTGAGGGGACCACTCGGCGGGCATGCGGTAGTGCTGATGGGCGGGTGTCTGCGACATGTCCTTTTAAGTGTAACGGGGTTTTGTTGCAGTCTGTTTGCGGTGTGAAAGAGGAGGGACTACTTTTCTTTGAAGACCAGGTAGGTGGTCGTGGTGCCGGGGGTGAGCTTGATCCAGTGGGGGATGCCGGCGGGGATGTGGGCTTGTGGTTTGGGCGAAGGCAGGAGAGGCAGCGAGGAGTGCGAGGGACAGAACGATGCGTGGAAGCATTCTGGCTCCTTGGATGATTGTCAGATTGTAACGGGAGTTACTGGAACGTCCGCGAGGGCCTACGGTGCGGTCGTTTGGCATTCTGCAGGGTATGATGATGCAACTTACAAGACGGCACGATGAGCAATTTATCAGTCGTGATGGAGAGGACTAGTTGATGGTGATGGGTCGGGAAGAGATTAGGATCGGACAACTTGCAATCCGATTTCTGGTCGAGGGCGGTTCCTCGGGCGGTTCGGTTGCGGTATTTGAACTGTGGAGCGAAGGTGCCGATCGCTCACCGGCATGACGCTTATGAAGAGACGATTTATGGAATTGAGGGCGTGCTGAGTTTTGTGGTGGATGGGCAGCGGAGGGATGTTCGTCGAGGCGAAGCTCTCTGCATACCTCGCGGAGTGGTTCATCGCTTTGATAACTTTGAAGCCGTCGATGCCAAGGTACTTGCGATTGTGAGTCCGGGGATTCTGGGGCCGGAGTACTTCCGCGAGATCGCTGCGATTGCCAATGCCGCGGTGGGTGGGCCGCCTGATCCTGCCGCGCTTGCGCAGGTGATGTTACGGCACGGTCTTACGCCTGCGCCGTAACGCAGCGTGCTAACACTCTGTATGTCCCGAGGGCTTGTCGCTGCGGATCTAGTCGATGAAGCGGCTGGTGATTCCGTTGTAGGCGTCGATGCGGCGGTCGCGGAGGAAGGGCCAGTTGCGGCGGGTGTCTTCCTGGAGCTTGAGGTCGATCTCGCCGATGAGGATCTCTTCTTTGTCGTGGCTGGCTTGCGCGATGACGCGGCCGAAGGGATCGGCGATGAAGCTGCCGCCCCAGAATTCGAGGCCGGATTTGGGCGTATGGTCGCCGGGGCCGCGCATCTCGACGCCGTTGTGGATGACGTCGCCGTGCTCGTGACCTACGCGGTTGACGGCGCCGACGAAGACGCCGTTGGAGATGGCGTGAGCGCGCTGGGTGGTCTGCCATGCGGAGTACTGGGCGTCGCCGTACTCAGCTTTTTCAGAGGGGTGCCAGCCGATGGCGGTGGGGTAGAAGAGAGTGTCGGCGCCGCGGAGTGAGGTCTCGCGGGCAGCTTCGGGATACCACTGGTCCCAGCAGACGAGGGTGCCTACTGAGCCCTGCGTGGTGGCGAAGGCTTTGAAGCCGAGGTCGCCGGGGGTGAAGTAGAACTTCTCGTAGTAGAGAGGATCGTCGGGGATGTGCATCTTGCGGTAGATGCCCTTGATGCTGCCGTCGGTTTCGATGACGGCGGCGGTGTTGTGGTAGAGGCCTGCTGCGCGGCGCTCGAAGACGCTGGCGATGACGACCACTTTTTCTTCTTTGGCGACGGCGCTGAGGCGCTCGGTGGAGGGGCCGGGGATGGACTCGGCGGTGTCGAAGAGGGCGTGCTCTTCGCGCTGGCAGAAGTATTGGGCGCGGAAGAGCTCGGGGAGGCAGATGACGTTGGCTCCGGCGCGGGCGGCTTCGCGGACACGGTCGGCGGCTTTGTCGAGGTTGGCTGCGGTGTCGGGGACGCAGGACATCTGAATGAGGCCGATGCGTTTGTTAGGGGGGGTCTTGCTGTTCGTTGTCGTCATGATGATCCTGATTCAAGTTTATAGGCGTTTGTTGGGCGAGGTGAGGTTGTCTGCGGCCAGAGAACGGGTTATTTGCAAGAGGCTAATCTTTGGGTGATTGACGCCTCCAAGGAATGCGGTTCGCGCGGGGCGCGAATGCCCACATCTCAGAATCGAGATATGGGGCACCCGGCGATGAGACTGCATGAATGGGGCACCCAACGCTTGGCACCGGTGCCCGGCTTTGGTTGCGGGAGGACGCTGACTTTCTGCCGGTGTCCTCTTGGGGCTAGTTCTTTGGCGTGACTGGGACGGTGCGGGCTATGGGCTCGAGGCGGTTGACGTTTTGGAAGGGGAGCATCCAGCCGGGGTATTCGGGCGGCAGAGCGCTGACTTCGTCGAGCTGCTTGAGTTCGTCTGCGGTGAGCTTGAGGTCGACGGCGGCGAGGTTGTCGTTGAGTTGGTCGAGGCGTTTGGCTCCGATGATGATGGAGGTGACGACGGGCTTGGCGAGGAGCCAGGCGAGGGAGATGCGTGCGGGGCTGCAGTTGTGGGCCTTGGCGATGGGGGCCATGACGTCGAGGATGCGCCAGGTGCGTTCTTTGTCGACGAGGGGGAAGTCGAACTCGGAGCGGCGGGAGCCTTCGGGGCGCTGATTGTCGCGGGAGAACTTGCCGGAGAGAAGGCCGCCGGCGAGGGGGCTCCAGACAAGGAGGCCGGTCTTCTCGGCTTCGAGCAGGGGGACAAGATCGCGTTCGAGGTCGCGGCCAGCGATGGAGTAGTAGGCCTGGAGGGTGTCGAAGCGGGCGAGGTTTTTGAACTGGGAGATACCGAGGGCTTTAGCGATCTTCCAGGCATGCCAGTTGGAGACGCCGATGTAGCGGACCTTGCCAGAATTGACCAGCGTGTCCAAGGCGCGGAGGGTCTCTTCGATTGGGGTGATGAAGTCGTTGCCGTGGATCTGGTAGAGGTCGATGTGGTCGGTCTGGAGGCGGCGGAGGCTAGCTTCGACAGCATCCATGATGTGGCCGCGGGAGGCGCCGACTTCGTTGCGGCCCTGGCCGGTGCGGCCGAAGACCTTGGTGGCGATGACTACGCTGTGGAGGGGGGTGTTGAGATTTTTGAGGGACTGGCCGAGGGCTTTTTCGCTCTCGCCTTCGGAGTAGACGTCGGCGGTGTCGAAGAAGTTGATGCCGGCGTCGACGGAGGCCTTGATGAGTTCGTCGGCTCCGGACTGATCGACGGTGCCGATGGCGCGGAAGAGGCCTGTGCCGCCGTGGAAGGTCATGGTGCCGAAGCAGAGAGTGGAGACGAGAAGGCCGGTGTCACCGAGAGTTTTGTATTGCATGGGTCTCCTTTTCGCCGAGAGTTCGGACAGACATTCGATTAGACGTGTTTGATGCGGACCACGATTCAGGCGTGTGAAGTGCAGCGGCCGCAGATGTTCTTTGCGTTGGATGGCGGAGTTTGCTTTCTTGCCGGTGAATTTTCTGTTAGTTTTGAGGTGTGGAGCTGTCGGATTACGGTCAGGCGCATCCTCTTCCAATCACCTAAAAACATCTTTCCCAGCAGTTGCAGTCAGCGTGTATCTCATTGCAGAAGGAGTGTTATTTTGAGCGAATTTCGTGATTTTCTGGAGCTTTCGTATGGCGAACTCGAGGATCTGAACCTGGCGGCGAAGGAGCAGCGCAGGAAGCGAGTTGACGCTGATGTGATTCGGGAGGAGCGGTTGAAGTATTTGACCGACGAGAGACGGATCAAGGCGGTGACGGTGCTGTTCAGCGATCTTGAAGGCCGTCTGCACATGCTGGACTACGATAAGAAGTTCCTAGTGAAGAGCTATGACAATCTGACCTTTGATGGCTCGTCGATTCGCGGATTTACGGCGCAGCGGGAGAGCGATCTGCGGCTCGGGATCGACTGGAGCGCGTTTTACTGGGTGCCGGCGGATATATTCGGCGCGGGCAAGGTGATGGTGTTCGGCGAGGTAATCGACAAGAACGGCGCGACATACAGCGCAGATATTCGCGGAGTACTGAAGGCGTTTTCGCAGGAGCTGTTTGATAAGAACGGATACACGCTGAACGCGGCGAATGAGATTGAAGGGTTCCTGTTTGAGGGAATCGATGCGGAACGGAGCTATCACGAGACGGGCAGTTTCGAGTATGTGAATAAGGGCGGGTACTATCACTCGCTGCCTGGCGATCCGCTGCGGGAGTTTATTGACACTACTGCGGAAGTGCAGCGGGCGATGGGTTTTGAGAATGAGAAGGACCATCCTGAGGTTGCGCCTTCACAGTTCGAGATCAACTACAGCTATGGTGAGGTCGTGGCGGCTGCAGACCAGATTCAGCTTTATAAGCTGATCTGTAGACAGGTGGCGACGCAGATGGGGATGACGGCGAGCTTTCTGCCGAAGCCTGTGGTGGGGGTGAATGGCAGCGGCATGCATACGAATATCTCGATTACCAAGGGCGGGAAGAATCTGTTCTGGGATCCGAA
This sequence comes from Tunturiibacter empetritectus, assembly GCF_013410875.1. Lineage (GTDB taxonomy): Bacteria > Acidobacteriota > Terriglobia > Terriglobales > Acidobacteriaceae > Edaphobacter > Edaphobacter empetritectus. The sequence goes on from NZ_JACCCU010000001.1 coordinate 1,347,671, forward strand.
GGGCGAGGAGAAGATCTCGAAGATGGCGTGGCAGTTTACGGATCGCATTTTGACGCATGGCAACGATATTTGCCTACTGCTAAATGCGAGTGTAAATGCGTATCGCCGGCTGGATCCTCATTTTGAAGCGCCGAATCAGATCAAGGCTTCGGCAACGGATCGTGGGTCGATGGTTCGGATTCCGATCGGGAACGAGAAGTCGGCGCGGGTGGAGGTTCGATCGGTCGGGCCGGATGCGAATCCTTACCTGGTGCTGTACTCGATCTTTAAGAGCGGGCTGCATGGCAATACCGCGAAGATAAAGAACCTGCGTCAGGCGGAGCGTTATCTGCCGGACAACGTCTACACGGCACTGGAGAACTTCCGTGCGGCGGAGTGGACGACGGAGCTGCTGGGCGAGGATGTGAAGGCTCGGTACGCAGATCTGAAGCAGGCTTCTGCGGATCGCTGTGCGCGGCTTCTGGGGACGATCGTGAAGGCTCCTGAGGTGCAGTTCCATCACGATGTTTATAACCAGCTGCTATGGAATATCTTCTAAGTCGACAGACTTACGGACAGAGGCCCTCGCGATGATGCGGGGGCTTTTTCTTTTTGGATCGCTGCGTTTCGCGTTGACACGAGAAGTGGGCTGCTGCATTCTGCTGCTGTTGTGTGGATGGAGGTTTTCTCTTGGATACGGAACGGTCTTCCTTGTTTGCTCCCGCGGCGATGGTGGGAGTTTGTCTGCTGCTAGGTTTGGTGGTGGGCGGATGGGTGTTGGGGTCGCAGATCAAGGACCTGAAGCTGGCGGATCGTTATGTGACGGTGAAGGGGCTGGTGGAGCGGACGGTGAAGTCGGATACGGCCATCTGGCCGGTGAGCTTCAAGGAGGCGGGGAACGATCTGCCCCAGGTGTTTGCGAAGAGTGAAACGGATAAGAACTCGGTGCTGAAGTTTTTTGCGGTGCAGGGAGTGCAGCCGAACGAGATTTCGGTGGGGCAGATCAAGGTGACGGACAAACTGGCGAATGAGTATGGCGGGAACAATACGGGGCCGCGATACATCGTGGAGCAGACGGTGACGGTGCAGTCGAAGGACGTGGATAAGATTGCGAAGGCGGGGCAGAAGACGGCGGAACTGGTGCAGGCGGGGATTGTAGTCGGCGGAGGGAACGGGCAGCAGGGCGGGATTCGGTATCAGTTTACGGGACTGAATGCGTTGAAGCCGGACATGATTACGGAGGCGACACGGAATGCGCGGGCTTCTGCGGATCGGTTTGCGGCGGACTCGGGGAGCCAGGTGGGCTCGATTCGGTCGGCGAACCAGGGAGTGTTTTCGATCTCGGCTGCTGAGAGTGGCGCGGCCGCGGGGGATGAGGGTGGCAGCGGCGGGAACGATGCGGACGCAAGCATCATGAAGAAGGTACGCGTGGTTGCGACGGTGGACTACTACCTGGTTCGATAAACGAACGTGTATGCCGCATACCGGTTGCCACTCGTCTTGCGCGGATGGTAGCGTGGGTCTTCGATTTCTTCTGCGGAGACGATGACGATGCAAACGAGCTACAACGGAATTTCAGTGCCGGCGAATGGGCAGGCGATCGAGTACAACAACGGAAAGTTTACGATTCCCGATCATCCGATTATTCCGTTTATTGAAGGAGATGGAACGGGGCGGGATATCTGGAAGGCCTCGCAGCGGGTGTTCGATGCTGCGGTGGCAAAGGCTTATGGCGGTAAGCGGTCGGTGGCGTGGTATGAGGTGCTGGCAGGGGAGAAGGCTTATCGCCAGACGAAGAACTGGTTGCCGGATGACACGGTGAAAGCAACGGTGGACTTTCGCGTGTCGATCAAAGGACCATTGACGACGCCGGTGGGCGGGGGGATTCGCAGCCTGAATGTTGCGTTGCGACAGTTGATGGATCTTTATCAGTGCGTCCGGCCAGTGAAGTACTATGCAGGCGTGCCGAGTCCAGTGAAGCATCCGGAGAAGCTGAATGTGGTGATCTTCCGCGAGAACACCGAGGATATCTACGCCGGGATCGAGTTTCGCGAAGGGACGCCCGAGGCTCAGAAGTTCATCGCGTTTGTGAACGATGACATGCTGAAGGGGACCAAGAAGAAGATCCGGTTGGACTCGGGTGTGGGGGTAAAGCCGATCTCAATTACAGGATCGAAGCGGCTGGTGCGAGCGGCGATTCAGTATGCGTTGGACAACAAACGCAAGACAGTGACGCTGGTACACAAAGGGAATATCCAGAAGTTCACCGAGGGAGCGTTCCGCGAGTGGGGGTACGAGGTTGCGTCGCAGGAGTTTCGCGAGCAGACGGTAACGGAGCGGGAGAGCTGGATTCTGGGGAACGTGGAGGCGAATCCAAAGCTGACTGCCGAGGAGAATGCTGCGCTGATTGAACCGGGTATTGAGTTCGCGGCGAAAGAGTTTGGCGAAGAGGTGATTGCTGAGGTCAAGTCGGTTCTGGCTTCGATCGGTGCGTCGCACGGCGCTGGCAAGTGGAAGACGAAGATCTTGATCAACGACCGGATTGCGGATTCGATCTTTCAGCAGATTATCTTGCGGCCTGAGGACTACAGCGTGTTGGCGACGACGAATCTGAACGGGGATTACATCTCGGATGCTGCAGCGGCTCAGGTAGGCGGGTTGGGCATTGCGCCGGGTGGCAATATCGGCGATGGATATGCTGTGTTTGAGGCGACACATGGGACTGCGCCGAAGTATGCCGATAAGGATGTGATCAATCCCGGTTCGGTGATTCTTTCGGGTGTGATGCTGTTTGATTTTCTTGGCTGGACGGAGGCTGCGCGGTTGATTGAGTCTTCGATGGAAAAGACGATTGGGCAGAAGTTCGTGACGTATGACTTTGAACGTGGGATGCAGGGAGCGACGAAGGCCAAGACTAGCGAATTTGCGACGCGCATGATCGAGAATATGTAAGTGAGGGGGAGGGAATGGCTCGCTGTGTGCGGGCCATCCCCCAGTCTTTTTGTTTCGGGTTTTGTGCGGTATTCGTTCAGCGTGGGCGATATCGAACGCAGAGTCGCTGCGTCGACTTTAGAATAAAGAGTGAGAGCGGCATGCAACGCGATAAGGGAGAGATGATGCGGAAGAAGGTAACGATTGTTGGTTCGGGAAATGTTGGAGCGACGGCGGCGCATTGGATTGCGGCGAAGGAGCTTGCGGATGTTGTGCTGCTCGATGTTGTGGAGGGTGTGCCGCAGGGCAAGGCGCTCGATCTGCTGCAGGCGATGCCGATCGAGAAGCGCGATTGCAGCATCATCGGAACCAACGATTATGCGGATACGGCGAACTCCGATGTGGTGGTAATTACGGCGGGGATTGCGCGCAAGCCGGGGATGAGCCGAGATGATTTGCTGACAACGAATCATGGGATTATGTCGAAGGTTGTGGGCGAAGTGGTCAAGGCGTCGCCGAATACGATCATCATCGTGGTATCGAATCCGCTGGATGCGATGGCGCAGACGGCGTTCAAACATGCAGGCTTGCCGCGTGAGCGCGTGATTGGAATGGCTGGCGTGCTGGATTCGGCGCGGTTTCGGACGTTTATTGCTGAGGAGTTGAAGGTGTCGGTTGAGAATGTAACTGCGTTTGTTCTGGGCGGACATGGCGACACGATGGTTCCGCTGTCGCGGTACTCGACTGTAGCTGGGATTCCGATTACGGAGTTGATTGAACCGACTCGGCTGAAGGAGTTGGAGACACGTACGGCCAATGGTGGCGCGGAGATTGTGAAGCACCTGAAGACGGGGTCGGCTTACTATGCTCCTTCGGCTGCGGCGGTAGAGATGGTTGAGGCGATCCTGAAGGACAAGAAGAAGATTCTGCCTTGCGCGGCTTATCTGCAGGGTGAGTATGGGATCTCAGGCTTGTATGTCGGCGTGCCCTGCAAGCTTGGGGCTAAGGGACTGGAGCAGATCATCGAGATCAAACTGACACCGGAGGAGCAGGCCGCGTTGCAGAAGAGCGCTGATTCGGTGAAGGAGCTTTGCACGGTGATTGGGGTGGCTTAGAAGTTTTTTAGTTGACGGAAAAGGCCTGCTCGATGAGCAGGCCTTTTCTATTGCTTGAACAATGGGTTCTCATTTGGGAAAAGGCTGGCGGCGGATACGAACGATAGCTAATGGCAGGAAGGTATTGCGCCGATGTTCTCTCAAGGCAGATAACAAGGGGCCTGCGCTATCTTCGCGTTGAAGAGAACGATTTGATACGTGCGCGGCTTCAGGGAAATCGCACAGAACGAAGGTTTACTTTGGACGGCGCGCAGAGCTTCCATCAGATTCTGGATACGGCGGATAGTAGAGAACGATCGTCCGCGTGGTTTTTTCTTGCGGTGTTGTGGATGCAGTTGGCGGCGGTGGTGGCGATCGGACTGCTGATCTTTGCGAGTTTTGTTCGCTAGATGTAAAGTTCGGGAACTCGGTTGGGAAAGCTCACCGCTGCGTGGCGTGAAGCATGGAATATCCGATGCAAACCATCGCGGCGCACAATAATGCGAACGTCAGCATGAAGAGCATTACAATTTGGCGCCTTAGGTTGCTGCTGGGATAACTATTTCTGTGAACACGCCAAGCTGGAGCCCACCAAAAGCGGCCAAAGCGTTTATCGGGGTAGGCCTGTCTGTTCTCACTCACAAGCTGCCAAATTGCCTGCCAGATCATTGCATAGACAACAAAGGCAGCCATAAAAAGAATGTACCCTGTAGTCTTCACCAACGCTCCCAATCTTACGGAAAACCCTAGCACTAATAACAAAAGCAAATATCTCAGAAAGCCCGCAAACAAAAGGCCTACTCCAAGAGTAGGCCTCTCTAGTTACTCAAACGAAGCTAAGCTACGCGTTCGATGGTGACGGACTCGAGGACGACTGGGGTTTTGGGGCGGTCCATGCCGTCTTTGCTGACCTTGGAGATTTTTTCTACAATGTCGTAGCCTTCGACGACTTGACCGAAGATGGTGTGTTTGCCTGTGAGCCAGCTGGTGTCGGCGACAGTGATGAAGAACTGGCTGCCGTTGGTGTTCGGACCGGCGTTGGCCATGGCGAGCTTGCCCTTCTCCTGGAATCCATGCTTCGAGCCTTTGGTCTCGTCGGCGAACTTGTAGCCGGGGCCGCCCATACCGGTGCCTTCGGGGTCGCCGCCCTGGATCATGAACTGGGGTATAACGCGGTGGAAGATGGAGCCATCGTAGAGCTTGGCGCCTTTCTTGCTGCGGCTGTTCCACTCCTTGGTACCTTCGGCGAGGCCGATGAAGTTGGCTACGGTCTCGGCCGCATCTTTTTCGAAGAGTTCGCAGACGATGGTGCCTTCGGTGGTCTTGAAGGTGGCGTAGGTGCCGGGTTTGGTGGGCATTCGAAGTCTCCTTGCAGTGACAGGTTGATTGCTTTGTTAGCAGAGAGGCGTTTCCGTTTGGGTCGCGGAGGCCGGAAGGTTATTTGGGCGGCGCGGCAACGGCGGCGGGTGTCGTCGCAGGCGCTGGTGGTGCCACGGGCTCCGGCGGCATGGGTTGGCCCTCGCGCACAATGGTGACGCGATTGATGACGACTGGAGTGAGTGGCTTGTCGTTGGGGTTGCGTTCTACGCGCGCGATGGAGGCGACGAGCAGGGCGGTGTGGGCGTCGCACTGGCCGAAGATAGTGTGCTTGCCGTTGAGCTGCGGGACTTCTGTTTCGGTGATGAAGAACTGTGAGCCGTTGGTGCCGCCGCCGGAGGGTCCGGGGCCGGCGTTGGCCATGGCGAGGAGGCCTGGAGTATCGAAGGTGAGGTCGGGGTCGATCTCGTCCTGGAAGAAGTAGCCAGGGTCGCCGGTGCCGTCGCCGACGCGGTCGCCACCCTGGATCATGAAGTTGGGAATGACGCGGTGGAAGGTGGTGCCGTTATAGAAGGGCTGGCGGTGCATCTTCTGTAGGGTCTTGGGGTCGGTCCAGTCTTTGGTGCCTTCGGCGAGACCGATGAAGTTGGCGACGGTGATGGGTGCCTGCTTGTCGTAGAGTTTGCAGGTGAGCCGGCCCATGGTGGTGTCTATGACCGCAGTGGGGCCGGTGGGGACGACGGGGGCCTTGATGTTGCTGGTGGTGCTGGGGGCGTCGGGCAGAGCGTCGGCTGGGGGCGGTGGGGTCGACTGTGCTGGGGTCGACTGTGCCTGGACGGATACGGCTAGGGCCAGGGAGAGTGCGAGAGTACGAAGCATCATGCGGTTGGTAGCTCCAATGAACAGGCTATCGCAGACGGGCGATGGGAGCAATGTGAGCGGCTGGTACCAGCTCACCTCCAGAGGCGGCGGATGAGGCTGCGAACGAGTTCGAGCGAGCCTCCATAGACGACGTGAGCAGCCCAGTGTTGGAGGTGATCGGTGGCTGGCGTGTTCGAAGGTGCGGGCGAGAGCTGGAAGGCTGGAACTGCCACCTCGTCGGCGGCGAGGAAGAGCAATGTGCCGTAAGCGGTGCCTGCGCCGGTGGTGACTTCGGGGATGAGTTCGGAGGAGACAGCGTAGACCACGCCCATGAGTGTGCCGAAGGTGTAGTGGACTGCCTGGCCTGCGGTCTTTTTATCCTGGTCGTCGAGAGGGGTGCCTGTTGTTTCGGCGATCTTACGGGCAACGATCTCGGTGGAACCTTCCTGTTCGGCGGCTTGCTGCTCCTTCTGGGCTTGTTCCTGAGCGATGTGTTCTTCAGTCTCACCATGAGACATTTTAATCTGTTTTTCTGTGGCTTTCTGGGCTGCGGCACTCAGCTTTTGAAATTGATCCATGACGAGCGTGGCGATGATACCTGCTGTGAGGCCGGTGACGATTCCACGAATGACGGAAGGTTTACTTTTGTTCATATTTGCTCCAAACGATTCAGATGCAGGAGAAGTAACCGCGGGAAGGTTTTTGCATCTCAACTGGTTGGAGGAACTTTTGAAATGGCGAAGTTTGCGTTGTACGCGGAGTTGAAGGCAAAGCCGGGGAAAGAGGCGGATGTCGAGGCTTTCCTGAAGCAAGGTGCGGAGATGGCGAAGGCAGAGGCCGGGACCGTGCACTGGTATGGGTTCAAGGAAGATAAAGGTGGGTTCTTTGGAGTCTTTGACACCTTCAACGACGAGGCTGGGCGTGATGCGCATTTGAATGGTGAGATTGCGAAGGCGCTGATGGCGAATGCGGAGACGCTATTTTCGGAGGCTCCGAAGATTCACAAGATTAGCTTGATTGCGGAGAAGGTTTAGCCTTTCTTGCGGCGTCAGAGTGGTTATGGGTTGTGATCGGAGGCGGCTTGCACTTCGCGGAAGACGCGGAGCAGGTTGCCTCCGAGCAGTTTGTGCATGTCGTCGGCAGTGTAGCCGCGAGCCATGAGGGCTGCGGTCACTTTGGGTAGGTCGGCTGCTGAGTCGATTCCTGCGGGTGGGACGGGTATGCCGTCGAAGTCGGTGCCGATGCCGACGTGGTCAATGCCAGCGACCTTGATGACGTGGTCGAAGTGATCGATGAGTGAGTTGAAAGGGGCGCGGCCGATCTTTGCGGCGAACTCGCGATCAACTTTGTCAGAGGCGGTATAGGGAACGGGTAAGCCCTTGGCTTTGTATTCGGCTTCAAGTGCCTGCTGCGCCTTTTTCCGCTCGGGCTCTTGTGCGGCCCAGGCTTTGCGCCAGTTCTCGTCGATGAAGGCGGGGAAGAAGTTGACCATGACGACGCCGTTGTTCTTCTTCATGGCGAGGAGCATCTCGTCGGTCATGTTGCGCGCGGCGTGAGTGAGGGCGCGTGCGGAGGAGTGGGAGGCGATGACTGGTATGCGGGTGGTGGCGATGACGTCCCAGAAGGTCTTGTCAGAGACATGGGAGATATCGATCATCATGCCGAGGCGATTCATCTCGGCGACGACTTGTTTGCCGAAGGGTGTGAGGCCGTTGTGGTGGTGGACTTTTTCGTCGTCGATGTCGCCGGAGGAGTCGGCCCAGTTGTTGGTATTGGACCAGGTGAGGGTCATGTAGCGGACGCCGAGGCGATAGTAGTCGCGGAGGAGGCCGAGGTCATTTTCGATGGAGTGGCCGCCTTCGATGCCCATGAGGACGGCGAACTTTCCTTGGGCGTGAGTGGCGATGATGTCATCGGCGGAGACGCAGAGGGCTAGTTTGTCGGGGTGTTTGCGGACTTGCTCGAGGGTGCCGTCGATGAGCGCGAGAGTGCGGTGGGCGCTGGCGTTTGCGGGGTATTGGTTGGGGTCGACCCAGATGGAGAAGAACTGCGCGGCTAGGTTGCCTTGTTTGGCGCTCGAGTAGTTGAGCATGCCGCCGTTGAGGGGATCGGTGAAGTCCCAGTGTTCGTCGACGAAGCGCTGGGGGGTGTCGGCGTGGGTGTCGATGACGACGGCGGATTGGTGGACGGCGGCTGGATCGGTCATTGATTTTGGGGAGTTTGTCTGTGCTGGCGCGTGGATGGCAATGGCGAGCAGGGTAGAGACGAAGATGCCGCGTTTGTGCATGTTGGCTCGCCACTCTTTCGTTGCGGGATAGCCGATTGTAGCAAGTGGGGGATTTCGGGCTACGCGTGATTTCCTAGGCGGAGTTTTGCGATTTTTTCTGTGCGTGGGTAAACGTGGTTTTTGCAGGGGATTTTGGAAAAATACGTGCGATTGGTGTGGTGTTTTTGTGGTGAGATCGTGGTGACTTGCGTGGCTAAGGTGGTGTTGTTGCACCACATTTTTGCGCGTCGAAAAAAGTGCCAGCTTTTCCAAATTTATTTTTCGCGTTTTGTTGAGAGCGAATGGCGCGGTGGAGCAACCTTGATGGTCGGCGGTGCCATCTCTTCCGGGAGAGGTGATGTATGGCACAGGGTCTTGATTCTGCGAAAACCGGAGCACGTCCTTCCCACGAGTCGATTGAAGAGGGGTCTACCGCCACAGAGGTTGGGAAGACTGACGAGAAGAAGTTGGATCATATCGGGATGGAGAGCGCGAAGCGTGCGCAAAACCGTATCCACTCGAACGAAGAGACAACTCCGGGGAATTCAATCTTCTCGAAGTAGCTGTTTGGACTGAGTGGTAACCTAACAAGGACGCACCGCTGGCCGGTGGTGCGTCCTTGTTAGGTTTAAGGATGTCGAAGACTAGAGTGCGGCTGCGCCGGCTTCGGCTACGGCGTGGTCCTGAACTCCTGAGCCTCCGCTGACTCCGATGGCACCTACTACTTTTCCTTCTTTCTTGAGGGGGATACCGCCAGCGAAGATCATGACCTTGCCGTCGTTCGAGGCGTGGATGCCGAAGAACTGGTGGCCAGATTGGGAGTTGTCGCCGAGGTCTTTGGTGGTGATGTCGAAGGCGCGGGAGGTCCAGGCCTTTTTCTGCGCGATGTCGATGGAGCCGAGCCAGGCGTTGGTCATACGCTCAAAGGCGATGAGGTTGCCGCCTTCATCGACTACGGCTACGTTCATGGGCTGGCCTAGTTCTTCTGCTTTCTTTTCGGCTGCGGCGATGATGCGGCGGGCGTCTACTAGTTGGATCATTTTTTCTCCTGATGTGAGCTTATTGGTTTGACGCTTATGGTGCGGGTGGGTGGCTTCGTTTGGTGCGTGGGGTGGAATTTTACGTTCTTATCTATCACGGTGAGGTTGCTATCGATGGGCATCCGGAGATTTGTGGCGCATGAGTGGGGCACCCGGCATCCGGCATGAATGGGGCACCCGGCTAAGAGCGGTTCGCGCGTGGCGCGAATACCCCACCCTATGCGATGAAACCGCAAAGGATGGGGCACCCGGCCATATGTCCCAATGGCTACCCTATCTGGCGAAGAGATCTTTTACTTGCTGGATGAAGACGTCGCGGCCCATGTCGCTAATGGCTTCGGTGAGGGGGAGCTGTTTGGGGCAGGCCTGGACGCAGTTTTGCGCGAAGCCGCACTCTTGGATGCCGCCGTCTCCAGCTAAGGCGCGGAGGCGTTCTGATTTGAGGACGGAGCCGGAGGGGTCCATGTTGAAGAGCTTGGCTTGGGCGATGGTGGCTGCGCCGACGAAGTTGGTGACGTCGTTGAACTGGGGGCAGACCTCCATGCAGATGGTGCAGGAGATGCAGTTCGATAGGGGATAGCGCTGCTCTTGTATTTGAGGAGCCTGGCGGGGGCCTGCGCCGAGGTCGTAGGAGCCGTCGATGGGGACCCAGGCTTTGACCTTCTTGAGGTTTTCGAAGAGGACGGAGCGGTCGACGCTGAGGTCGCGGACTACGGGGAATTTGCTGAGCGGGGCGAGGGTGATGGGCTGATCGTGATTTGGTCCGGTGAGCTTGTCGACCAGGGCGGAGCAGGCCATGCGGGCTTTGCCGTTGATGAGCATGGCGCAGGAGCCGCAAATCTCTTCGAGGCAGTTGGCGTCGTAGGTGATGGGCGTGGTGGGCTTGCCTGAGACGTCGACGGGATTGAGCGCGATCTCGCCGAGGAGCGAGGTGATGTTCATCCCCGGGCGGTAGGGGATCTCGAAGTTCTCGGTGGTGGAGGGGGCGTCCGGGGTAGACTGGCGCTTGATCTCAACTTTGATGGTGCTGGATGCCATTCGATGCTCCTTAAAGCGGTACACCTGTTACTGCGAATCGGAGAATTCATTGCAGTGCCGTTTTTCTTGGAAAAAAACGGCGTCAAAATTTTCATTTTTATGGACAGCGACAGGAGAGCCGCTTCCGGGCCTGCGGATATCCTGTGCCTTCGGCGTGGGGGTGAGCTGGAGGCGTTTGTTGCTGAGGATTGCAGTCGCAAAGGATGGAGCTAGAAGCTGCCGGTTTTGTGCAGGCGTTCTTTTTCCAATGTTGCGACTGCTATGCCTTCTTCTTTGCTGACCGGAGGACGGCCTTTGAGGGCCATGGTCCGCTCGTTGGGGCGAAGGTGCGTGGTGTAGAGATACATATACGCCATGACGGAGGCGAATATGACGGCAAGGGCGATGTAGACAAGAGTGATGTTTTCCATGCCCGGTTAGATGGGGTGCGCGGGATTTAGGGTGATCCGTTTGGGTTAGATTTGTTGCTTGATGTGGGGTGGAGGATTGCTTTGGTGCGCTGTGGGATGAAAGGACAGGCAACGGCAAATACGGGGATCCTTCACTGCGCTCAGGATGACGACATTTTGGGGTAGCGGATCGCTTTGCTGCGCTGCTGCGGAGCGACCGTGAGAGAAAAAACAATGGCAAAGACAAATACGGGGGTCTCTCTGCTTCGGCGGCAGAGTGCGCCGCCTTCGGTCGAGATGACGATTTTTGTGGGTGGACTGGCATTTTTATTTAGAACAGCGTTTGTCAGGTGGCGGTGTAGACGCGGGGGCGTGGTTTGATGTGGCTGATGTCGACCTCTTCGAAGGTGATTGCGGGTGCTCCGTCGACGTAGGCGGCCTTGGTGGTTTTGAGGAACTTTTCGTCGTCGCGGTTGGGGAAGTCGGGTTTGTAGTGGGCTCCGCGGGACTCGTCGCGGAGGCGTGCGCCGTGGACGATGACTCGGCCCAGCTCGAGCATGTTGTAGAGCTGGCGGGTGAAGGCGAAGCTGGTGTTGGCCCACTGGCTTTTGTCGGAGAGGTTGACGTTTTTGTAGCGGTCGAGGAGTTCGACGAGCTTGGCATCGGCTTCGTCGAGGCCGGCGTTGTAGCGGACGATGGTGGCGTGCTTGGTCATGGTCTCGCCGAGTTCGCGCCAGATCTTGAAGGGGTTTTCGGTGCCCTTGCTGTTGAGCAGGGCGTTGTTCTTCTCTTGTTGCCGCTGCAGCTCGGCGGCGTGTCCACCATCTCCTTCCTGCGCGGGCAGGGCTTTGGCGTAGGCCACGGCTTGCGGACCGGCGACGAAGCCTCCGTAGATGCAGGAGAGCAGGGAGTTGGCGCCGAGGCGATTGGCCCCGTGAATGGAGTAGTCGGCTTCGCCTGCGGCGTAGATGCCGGGGATGTTGGTCTGCTGGGTTGCATCGACCCAGAGACCGCCCATGGTGTAGTGCATGCCGGGGAAGATCTTCATGGGGACTTTGCGGGGGTCGTCGCCGACGAACTTCTCGTAGATCTCGAGGATGCCTTCGAGTTTGTTGAGGCGCTCGGGGGGGAGATGGGTGAGGTCGAGGTAGACCATTGGTTGGCCATCGATGCCCATGCCATCCTCGTAAACTACTTTGAAGATCTCGCGTGTGGCGATGTCGCGGGGGACGAGGTTGCCGTACTTGGGGTAGCGCTCCTCGAGGAAGTACCAGCGGTCGGCTTCGGGGATGGAGCGGGCTACTCGCTTGTCGGTCTTGTCGCGGGGGACCCAGACGCGGCCGCCTTCGCCTCGGGCGGACTCGGACATGAGACGGAGCTTGTCTTCGCCGGGGATGGCGGTGGGGTGGACCTGGATGAACTCGCCGTTGGCGTAGAAGGCTCCCTGTTGGTAAAGTGCTGATTGAGCAGAGCCGGTGCAAACTACTGAATTGGTGGATTTTCCGAAGATGGCTCCATTGCCGCCGGTGCAGATGATGATTGCATCCGCCGGGAATGTTTTCGTTTCCATAGACCGGAGGTCCATGGCGCAGATGCCTCTCGCTTCACCTTTCGATCCAAGGACTGCGGAGAGGAACTCCCAGCCTTCGTATTTGGTGACTTTGCCTTCGGACTCGTAGCGGCGGACCTGCTCGTCTAGGGCGTAGAGGAGTTGCTGGCCGGTGGTCGCGCCCGCAAACGCCGTGCGTTGATATAACGTTCCGCCGAAGCGGCGGAAGTCGAGGAGGCCTTCAGGGGTACGGTTGAAGGGCACGCCCATGCGGTCGAGGAGGTCGATGATGGCGGGGCCCTGGGCGGTCATGTTTTTGACGGGGGTCTGGTTGGCGAGGAAGTCGCCGCCGTAGACGGTGTCGTCGAAGTGCTTGAGGACGGAGTCGCCTTCGCCTTTGAGGTCCTTGGCGGCGTTGATGCCTCCCTGGGCGCAGACGGAGTGGGAGCGCTTGACGGGGACGATGGAGAAGAGGTCGACCTTGCCGCCGGCTTCGGCGATCTTGATGACGGCGGAGAGACCGGCTAGGCCGCCGCCTACTACGATGATTCGGGGTGTTGCTGCCATGCTTTTACCTTCTATATCGTTAGATAAAAATGCCGCCCAACATAATGAGAAAGCCGGCACCATTTAAGACCCATCCGAGCTGAAGCATTTCGTAAAAGCGCCCTTGTGGTTGGATATCCCGATACTTTTTGATCGCTATTGCTCGTGCTGTTTTGCTACTTACTGGTTCTGTTTCTTCAGCCGCCGTGAACATTGTTTTTTTCGTTAACACAGCATTCTCGTTCACGAATTTCACCATTTTCGCAACCGCAATATTGCCTACAACCGTACCGCTGAACATAACTACAAAGCCAAGCAGCGAAACAGGATGATGAATAGCTCTTTGCCAAGTCGTCTCGTGTGTTGTTGACAGGTTCACTGCACCTGGCCTGGTTGGTCGGGGTTTGTGGAGTTTGGTGGGGGGACTGTGGGGGCGGGTAGGTCGATGCCGGCGGGTTGGGCGGGCATTACGTTGGCGGGGGCGTTGGGGTACTTCCAGACTACGGCGTAGATGCTGGCGAGGCCCATGAGACAGAGGGCTAGGCCGAAGGCGGTGCAGACGTAGCCGAATTTCTTGCGGGCCTTTTCGCCGGGGGTGATGCCCCACTTGGCGGCGAAGAGCCAGATGCCATAGGCAAAGTGCCAGGTGGTGGCGATCATGGCGATGACGTAGATGGCGAGCATCCAAGGGTTAGAGAGTTCAACCTGTACTTTATGGAAGGCGGCGCCGGGATTCTCCGGGAGAGAGATGCCGCTGAAGCGCTGTCGCCAGACGTGCTGGACGATGTAGAAGAAGGCGATGATGCCGGTGATGCGCTGGGAGACGTACATCCAGTTGGAGGCCCAGGGGTAAACGTTGACGCTGACGCGGCCGCGGAAGGCGATGAAGAGTCCGTAGAGGGCGTGGAAGGCTAGGGGGATGAAGATGAAGGTCCACTCAAGGACGCGGACGAGCGGGAGGGAGTTGAGGAACTTGACCTGCTGGGCGTAGGCGAGGGGGCCGTTGAAGGTCTCGAAGTTGGAGATGATGTGCTCGACGAGGAAGGCGCCGATGGGGATGATGCCGGAGAGGGAGTGGAGCTTGTGCCAGAGGAAGGAGTGGCCCTGGCCGGCGCGGAGGGGCTGCACGCCTTTGAGCTTGGATACGCTGGGCTGGGCGGCAGGAGGGGCTGGCGGGGCGGCGGTGGCCATGGGGACTCCTTGGTGCGGGATTCACGGATTCGTATGCTCGTGAGGACTGCAGGCTGCAGGGACGAAAAAGTGCAGCAGGGCGATTATTCCGCTCGGGGATTGGCAGCGTCAAGGAAAGTGCTGGATTTTGTGCGGTTATCGTTGTGTTTGTGCGATTAAGTTGATGGAGCTTGAATTTGGGATGGATAGAGGTTAGCTATCACCCCTCACAACTTTTTGATCAGGTCTACGAACCGAAAGCGAAAGAGACGAAATACGGGGGTCTTTCCGCTGCGCGGTCACGATGAAGCTGTGAACCGCTTCGGTCGAGATGACGGGTTTTTGAGTAGGGAAGAGAACAGGCAAATGCAAATACGAGATGACGGGGTTTGGACAGGTTTTTAGAGTTCCGCAGATAAGGATTTGAGGAGGGCGGCGAAGGCTCGGCCACGGTGGCTGAAGGTGAGTTTGAAGGTGGTCTCGAGTTCGGCCATGGTTTTGTTTTGGGCGGGTAGGTAGAAGAGAGGGTCGTAGCCGAAGCCGTCGGTGCCGCGGGGGGTGGTGAGGATTTCGCCTTCGACTGCGCCGTGGCCGATGGCGAGGATTTGGCCGTCGCGGGCGGCGGCGAGGACGCAGTGGTAGCGGGCGCTTCGTTCGGTGAGAGGGATGCCGGTGAGGTTCGAGAGGAGGTAGAGGTTGTTGCGCTCGTCGGGGGTGTGAGGAGCGTTGTCGGGGAGGTCTGTCGGGGAGAAGTTGTGGTCGTCGGCGTAGCGGGCGGAGCGGACGCCGGGTGCTCCGTGGAGGGCGTCGACTTCGAGACCGGAGTCGTCGGCGATGACGATTTCGCCAGGGGCGTGGTGGGAGTAGTAGATAGCCTTGAGGCGGGCGTTGCCTTCGAAGGTGGGCTCGTCTTCGGCGGGGGCGTGGATTTGTTTGAGGTTGGGTAGGGGGGCGAGTGTGATCTGCGGAGAGGCTGTGGCGGCGAAGTCTCGGAGCTTGCCTGGGTTGGTGGTGGCGGCGAAGAGATTCATCTGGCTACCTTAGCGTAAATCGAGATGAGACTGGATGAAGTCGGCTCTTTCGTTTGGGGTGCTTAGAGGTATGAGGATTGGATCGTAGCCGCAACGGGTATAGGCCTTCATCGCTTGTTCGAAGCTGAAGAGGGCTTCGTTGAAGGTCTGTTTGCGTTCGGTGTCTGTTGTGTAGATGGCGCGCCATGGCGGGGCGAGAAAGACTTTTGAGTAGCGGTGAAGGGCGCAGGCCTCTTTGATGGCGCGTTGGTCTGGGTGTTGATATGGGAGTTGGATGATCTGCGCGTAGCCGAGTGTGTCGGGGAGGCCGCGGTCGAAGAAGGTTGGATGTTGCGCGTGCTGGTGTTGAAGAAACGATGCGATGGAGCCTTCGAGCATGAGTTTTATGTAGGCGGTTGTGTCTTGCCAGGGGAGAGCGTTGCCGCCGGATTGCATCTGCTCCTGGATGATGCGGCGGGCGATTTCGGGAACACAAGCGTAGCCGCGCGATTGCAGGACGTTGAGCAAGGTTGTTTTGCCGGCGCCGGGTGCTCCGCTGATGACTATGAGGTTTTTGTTGGTGGATTGCATGTTGTTGAGAGTCCTGGTGAGGTTAGTTGGCGGTGATTCGGAGACGGACGAAGGCTACGCTCCGAAAGGTGGCTCGATCATCGGAGCAGAGACAAATAATGTGTGACATTTTTGATTCTGCTGCGAATCATGTACCAGACGCGTGGAGATTTGTAACCGGAAGAAGGAGGAGGGACGTGGCGGGCAAGACGCAGCAAGAGTTCGAAACCCTTCTCCAGGCGCATCGAGGCATTGTCTTCAAGACAGTGAATACCTATTGCTGGCGGCAGGAAGACCGAGGTGACCTTGCACAGGAGATCGCTGCCCAACTCTGGAAGGCGTGGCCAAAGTATGATTCTTCCCGAAACTTCACGACATGGATGTACCGCATTGCTTTGAACGTAGCCATCAGCTTTGTGCGTGAAGAGGTGAAGCATCGCAGAGTCTTTACGTCACTTGCGGAAGATGGGTATGAAGCTACTCCGGTGCCTGATCCCGGTACAACTGATCGCATGGAACGACTGCATCGGTTTATCGAGAGGGAGCCTCCTTTTGAACGGGCGCTTCTGCTGCTGTATCTCGAGGACAGGTCTCAAAAGGAGATCGCCGAGATTTTGGGAATTACGCCGACAAACGTTTCGACGAAGATCAGCCGATTGAAACAACGCATTCGAACTGAAATTTGAATGAAGGAGAACAACAATGGAACTAAACGAACTCAAGGCAGCGTGGCAGTTATTGGAGAACGCGCTCGAACGTGGAAACCAATTGAGCGTGGCGATGTTGCGTCAACGGAAGCTGGATGCAGCTAGTAGAAGTCTAAGACCGCTAAAGCTGAACCAGGTATTTCAGATTTTCTTTGGAGTGCTTTTCCTTGTTTTGGCCGGGCTGCTCTGGAGCACAAAGCCAACGGCGATTTCGGTCATTCTAGGAGGAGTGTTCGTACAAGCCTATGGAATCGGCTGCGTGATCACAGCGGGGATTGTTTTTTCCGCGCTGAGCCGCATTGACTATGCCGCGCCAGTGGTTGAAGTGCAAGGCGGATTGGCCCGTGTGCGTCGAGCGTATGGGATCTGTGTTGTGGTTGCGGGTCTCTCCTGGTGGTTCCTGTGGATCCCTTTGCTGATGTTGCTGTTGGGACTTGCGCACGTGGATTTGTATGCTTTCGCCCCTTCAGTTATCTGGATTGGATTGGTAGTAGGAGTTGTTGGGTTGCTGGGTATGTACTGGATGTATGTCTATTCCCAGAGATCCTCCAATATGGAGTTGCGTCAGTTCGTGGAACGCGCGACCTTCGGACGTAGTCTGCAAAACGCGCTTCAACAATTGAATGAGGTCAGGAAGTTTGAAGAAGAAGTTCTTACCTAAGAGAAGGGGGTAGCGGGCGGTTAGATTCTTCGGGGTCGCTACTTTGTGATGCGGAGGCGGAGGAAGGCGACGGCTCCGAAGGGGTGGGTGCCGTAGGTTGAGACCAGGGCGGTGGGGGTGGTGTAGGTGGTGAACTGCGCGCCTGGGGCGATGAGGAGGTGAGGGGCAAGTGGCAAGTCGCGGTCGTAGCCAAAGGAGTATGCGGCTACGTGGCCGAGGGGGGATTCGGTGAAGTTGGGGGGGAGCGGGGAGCCGGGGGGGATGAGGAGCTCGTTGGAGCGGCCAGCGTTTTCGATGCGGGTCCAGACATAGTTGCGGGTGCGGAAGTTGAGGAGGGATTCGAGGAGGTAGGAGTTTTCTTTGCTGCTGTCTGTGAGGGATTTTGTGCGTCCCCAGATAAGTGTGTTCGACCAGTTGTTGGTGTGGGCGCCGTCTGAAGTCGTGCGGCCGAAGGGACGGTTGTACATGATGGAGGCTGTCTGGCGCTGTTGGTCTTCGCGCGGGTAGAGTGCTTCGGGGCTGACGATGTGGGCGATGGAGTATTGGGTGCTCAGGTTTTTTGTTGGGGCGAAGGTGATGCGGGAGGAGTAGCTGTCGACGGCGTGACCGTTGGGGGAGGGTTGAAAGCCCCAGCGCTGCTCGGTGGGTTCGGCGCCGTGGAAGCCTGACTCTTCGAAGCGAAGCCAGCGCCAGGTGATGCCGCCGGTGAAGACGTTGAAGGCGATGTGAGTGGAGTCCTGTTGGTGGTGGCCGAGTGCGGCGATGGGATCTTCAGACGCGGAGAGGCGGTGGGGGTAGGCGGTGGGTCCGATGGCGGGGTCGCCTATGGGGGCGGCGTAGAGGCTAAGGAGGGTGTGGCTGCCGAGGCGGAGATCGTAGAGGGCGGCGAGCTCCATGAAGAAGTCGTGCGGGTGCTGGCCGTCGATGATGGGTTTGCCGAAGGCGGTTTCGCCCTGCTGGAAGAGCTCGAGGTATTGGCGGCTGGATATGGTTGCGGGCTCGAGCGAAAGCATGGTGCGGAGGGTGAGCTGGCCGTATTGGCCGTGGCTTCCGAGCTGGCGCATGGCCATGGGCATGAGCCAGTTGGTGGAGAAAAGCTTGTCGCCGCCGCGGGTGGCTGCTGGGTTGGGGCAGGAGAGTTGCACGCAGACGTCGGGGGTTGGGCCTGCGGGGTTGGAGGCGTGCTGTTGGGTGTCGGAGATGGAGGCGGTGCCGTGGAGCATGAGCATCCAGCCGCGGTAGTTGCGCATGAGCATGGAGACGGGAGTGGAGGCGGGCTCGGCGCTGGTGCCGGAGGTGGTGTGATTGAGGATGGTGTCGATGAGGGTTGATGGCGGCTTCATCATGTCCATGCTCATCGGCATGGTTGTCTTCTCTGGTGTGGATGTCTGATCGGGGTCCATCTTCATGCCGGGCATGTTTGGCATAGAACCTGGATTTGTCTGGGCCTGTGTTAATGATGACGCGAGGAAGGGCAACGAAAACAGG
Source organism: Tunturiibacter empetritectus (assembly GCF_013410875.1). Lineage (GTDB taxonomy): Bacteria > Acidobacteriota > Terriglobia > Terriglobales > Acidobacteriaceae > Edaphobacter > Edaphobacter empetritectus. Next base: position 1,366,287 of record NZ_JACCCU010000001.1, read on the forward strand.
GCCGCTGTGAGGAGGGAGCGCATGAGAGTTCCTTGTCTTGAGGCGTGCGTTATCTGGAGACAGCGTGGAGGCGCTGTAACGCGAAGGGCTCAAGAGGAAATCAGATACGGAGTGGGGTGCGGGGAGGGAGTGGGGGCGGTGCCGTGAGTCGAAGGATGGGTGCGCGCAGTGGGGATGGGATCTCGTCGCTTAGTGGAGAGACGTGGACTGTGTGGAGTTGAAGCTGCGGCTCAACCTGTGTCGAAATAACTGCGGGTGCTTGCTGCTGGGCGCTGCAACAGGAGGGGAGATGTTGATCGAAGGGCGATGGTTTGGGGCAGTGATCGCAGGAGGATTGTTGCTTCGGCTGTGCGATCTCGACGCAGGTGGCTGCGCTGACGAGAAGAGTCAGGAGGCAGAGCAGCGTCGCGAAGAGGTGCACAGTTTTTTTCATCGTTGTGAGGTTTGACGGAGAGACCGTGGCAAGGGATACATCTCGTCGAGATTATTTTGTTGTTGCGATTGTATTCTCAAGTGAGTTGGAGGGGAAGGCTTGCGGTTTGTTTCTTATGTTGAGGATTTGCGTCTTCGTGATTTAGTAGCCAGCGTTTGCGCTCGAGGCCGCCGCCGTAGCCGGTGAGGGAGCCGTTGGATCCAATGACGCGGTGACAGGGGACTACGACTCCGATGGGGTTGGAGCCGTTGGCGAGCCCTACTGCTCTGACGGCGTTGGGTCGTCCGATCTGCGCGGCCAACTTGCCATAGGAGACGGTTGTGCCGTGTGGGATCTGTCGCAGAGCGCGCCAGACCTCGCGTTGGAATGGTGTACCAGCTGTCTGGACGGGGAGCGCGTTTATTGCGGCAAGCTCTCCTGCGAAGTAACGCTTCATCACGTCGGATAAGCCCGACGGATTTTTGGCTGGCTCAAGCTTGAACCCGTTGCGGCCGTAGTGAAGCCGCAGAGACCTTTGCAGGCGCTCTTCATGATCTGTCCATTCAACGGCGCGCAGGTTTCCGTCATGATCGGCTACGATGATCATCTCGCCGATGGGCGTGTCGAATCGGTCTGTCAGCAGTCTGAGAGTTTCAGGCATGGGTTTCCTTGATGTGCAGAATTTCGTTGGTGTTGGCGGCCCAGAGATGCTGTGCCGCGTAGGCGCGCCAGGGTCGCCATGACTCAGCGCGATGCAGAAGAGACTTTGGAGTTGCGGGTACTCCGTCGAGCTTCGCTGCTCCACGCAGCAGACCGATGTCGGATGCGGGGAAGGCGTCCATCTCGCGGATGGCGCGGAGGGCGATGTATTGCGCGGTCCAGTCGCCGATGCCGGGAATGGTGCGGAGCTTTGCGATGACCTCTTCGATGGTCCCAAGCGGACGGAAGAGATTGGAGTCGTCGGCTGCTGCGTGCGCGAGTGCTTTCAACGAGGCAAGGCGCGCGGCGGGCATGCCCAGACCAAGAGATTTTGCTGTGGCGATGCGCTTTGCCGTGGGGAAGGTGTGGGTCAGGCCTGGATGAGTGCTTGGGCTCTTTGGTAGCGGCTTGCCGTGGAGCGCGACGAGTTGTCCTGCAAGCTTGCGGGCAGCAACGACGCTGATCTGCTGGCCGAGGATCGCGCGCACAGCCAGTTCGAAGCCATCCCAGCCTCCCGGCGCTCGCATGCCGGGATGAAGCGCCACCCACGGTGCGAGCTGCGGGTCGTGCGAGAGGTGTGCGTCGATAGTCTCGATATCCGCGCCGAGGTCGAAGAGGCGACGCACGCGGGCTACGATTGCAGGGAGAGACTGTACGGCAGGGAATTGAATCGATACGCTGAGGCTCTGTCGCTTTAGGAGATGAGTGACTGCAATGCTTCCACGCGATCCGTCGATCTCTACGGTGCGGCGATAACAAGCGTTCTCTACTACTTCAACGCCGGGGATGGCACGCGCCTTGAGGAAGCTGAGCATGGACTCCCAGTCGTAGGGTGGGCGATAACGCAGGCGGAGGGTGATGCCTGCCTCGGAGGTTGGGCGGCTTGTGGAAGACCTTCGCCGGAGTGCGCTGGGCGGGCGGTGGAAGAGTGTTTGGAATAGCTCGTTGAAGCGACGCAGGCTGTTGAAGCCCGCAGCGAGTGCGACTTCGGTCATGGGCATTCGTGTTTCGTGGAGGAGGTGCTTAGCGAAGAGAACGCGTTGGGTCTGGGCTACGGAGATTGGGGAGGCCCCGAGGTGCTGGAGGAAGAGCCTGCGTAAGTGACGCTCGCCGACGCCTAGACGTTCGGCGAGCGCCTCCACGGTCTTGCCTTCGCCGTCGAGGGCACCGTCGGCTATGAGTGCCAGCGCGCGTGAGACGGTGTTGGAGGTTCCGCGCCATGAGGCGAGCTCGGGCGCTGTCTCAGGGCGGCAACGCAGGCAGGGACGGTAACCGGCCTCATGCGCTGCTGCCGCGGAGGGATAGAAGGTGCAGTTTTCGTACTTTGCCGTGCGGGCCGGACAGAAGGGGCGGCAGTAGATTCCGGTGGATTTGACGCCGACGTACATCAGGCCGTCGAATCGGGGGTCACGGCTCTGAAGGGCCCGGTAGCAGGTCTCTTTGTCAGGTAGCTCCATGTACGAAGTTTCGCATGGTGAGAGAAGAAAACTAGCGGTTTTCGGACATGGTCATTTTTGCTGGAAGCTGGTTATTGTGAAGCTGCCTGCTTTCGCAAGAGGATGATGTCGACGCGGCGGTTCTGGGTGCGTCCGTCTTCGGTGTCGTTGCTGGCGACGGGGTGAAACTCGGCGTAGCCGGCGGCGGCGAGGTTAGCGGGGTTGATGGGACCACGTTCCAAGAGGAGGCGCGCGATGGCGGTGGAGCGTGCGGTGGAGAGCTCCCAGTTGCTGGCGAACTGCAAAGTGTGAATGGGGACGTTGTCGGTGTGGCCTTCGACGCGGAGTGGGCCTGCGGGCAGGGTGGTTGCGAGGATGGAGATCATGGGGATCGATGCTGGGCGGACCTCTGCGGAGCCGGAGGGGAAGAAGCCGGCTTCGTGAAGGGAGATGACGAGGCCGTCGGGGGTGATGCGCATGGCGATGCCGCCGGGAGGAATGCCACCAGCGGCGACCTGTTGAGCGATGAGTTTGAGCAGGCGGGCTTCGGTCTCTTCTAACGTTTCCTGTGGGCTCTCTGCGCTGCTGGAGGATGGAAGGGGACGCACGATCGGCGAAGGGATGGAGTTGGTGATGGCCGAGGCGTTGATGTCGGTGAGCGGCGGCGTCTTTGAGTGGGCGTCGAAGGTGCCGAGGGGAGTGAAGGCGGTCTGCATGGCTTCGGAGAGCTTGAGCTGCTTCTTCTTGTCCGACTGGCTGGAGGCGAAGAGGACGACGAAGAAGGCGAAGAGCAGCGTGATGAAGTCGGCATAGGAGACCAGCCAGCGCTCGTGGTTGACGTGCTCGGGATGTTTCTTCTTGCTCATGCGCCGGCCTCTACGGCCTTGCCTGGCTTGGGTGGATGCGAGTCGAAGAGGTAGGTACGGAGCTTGGTCTCAATCATGCGCGGGTTCATGCCTTCGAGGATTGAGATGACACCTTCGAGCATCATCTCTTTAATCATCTGCTCTTCGCGATGGCGGAACTTGAGCTTGCCGGCGGCGGGGAGGCAGATGAGATTGGCCATGGCGACGCCGTAGATGGTGGCGACGAAGGCGACGGCGATGCCGCGGCCTACCTCATCGATGTTGGAGAGATTCTTCATGACCTGGATGAGTCCGAGGACCGCGCCGATGATACCGACGGTGGGGGAGTAGCCGCCGGCAGCCTCGAAGACAGCGGGGATCTTTTCTTCGATCTCGGATTTGTTGTCGAGCTCGAGCTGCATGATCTTGCGGACTTCGGAGGGTTCGGTACCGTCGACTGCGAGCATGAGGGCCTGGCGGAGGAAGGGGTCGGTGACGGTGGAGAGGTCGGCGTCGAGAGAGACGATACCGCTTCTGCGGGCCTTGTTGGCAAAGGCGACGATCTGAGCAAGAGTGGCTTCACCGTTGGAACCCTTGTGGAGGAAGACCTTCACGATGGCTTTGATGGCGGCGAGGAAGATGTTCATGGGAAATTGGAGCATGACGGCGCCGAGTGTACCCCCGATGACGATCATGGCCGCGGTGGGCTGGGTGATCTGGGCGATGCTGCCGCCTTCGACCATCATGCCGGCGAGAATGCCGATGAGGGCGAGAGCGATGCCACCAATGCTGGCGATATCCATGGGTCTCCTCTTCCAGGGTGAAGTTGATTATTCGTGAGAGGCTTTGCGGTCTTGATTTTTTTCTGAGTTACGAAGCTGCTGGTCGGCGTCGTGTGCGGATCTTGCGATGAGGGCGGGTGCGGCCTCGGGCCATGCCTGGCGAAGGACCGCAGCACGGAACTCGAGGGTGAGCTGCGAGACCTGGCTGCAGGGCTCGAGGACGATGAGCTTTTCGCCGGTGATTAAGGTGAGGACGGTGTCGGGTGAGGCTTCTGCGTATTTGATGAGATCGCAGTTTACGGCGAGAGGACTACCGTTGAGGCGTGTTAGTTCGATCATGTGTTTATGGACTCCTCCCAGATCTCTCATCGGCAGGGAAGTTGCCGTCAATAGGAAGCAGGAGGCAGGTGACTATGACGGTGGAGCGAAATGAGATTTGCGTAAAGTCGGCGCGGGGGGTGCCGATGAGGGGTTTGAACGCGGAGCCTACCGCTTGGTGAACCGGATCTCACTGACTGCTTCGGCAAGGAGGTGAGTTCGCCGGTCGGACACCCGGGACTGGCGTCGCGGTAACTCAAACCGAGCAGTACAGGAGCGTTTACCTATGTCCTTGGGCATTCTTACCAACGTTGCAGCAACCTATGCAGAGAACAACCTCAACCAGACACAGGGCAGTCTCCAGACTGTTCTTCAACAGCTCTCTTCCGGTTCGCGCATCAACAGCGGTGCGGACGACGCGGCCGGTCTTTCGGTTGCTGATGGCCTTCATGCCAACGAAGCTGCTCTGACCCAGTCGGCCCAGAATGCCCAGAACGGTGTTGGCTTGCTGCAGACCGCTGATGGCGCTCTGTCGCAGGTGACGAACCTGCTGGACCGGGCGACGACGCTGGCGACTGAAGCGCAGAACGGCGGCCTGACGGCTGCTCAGACGACTGCGGCGAATACCGAGTTTCAAAGCATCGTTACCGAAATTGGCAATATCGGCACTGCTACAAACTTCAACAGCAACGCGGTCTTTTCGGCAGCTGCGACGAACTTCGTCGTGACCGACGGAACGGCAACTGGAACCACGACGATTGCTGCTACGGTCGGTGCGTTGACTACAGCGAGTGTCGGTACGGCAACCGGAGGCGGTGCGGGAGCGACTCTTTCCGGCTTGTCCCTGGTGACGGGCGCGGCGGCTGCTCTGGCTGCGGTCAATGGTGCTATCACCGACGTGTCGAACCAGCGTGGTGCTATTGGCGCGAACATCAACCAGTTGAACGCCGCTTCAAACGTTGCAAGCACCGAAGAGGTGAATCTCTCTTCGGCTGAGAGCAGCATTCGTTCGACCAACTACGGTCAGGCGACCAGCGATCTGGCGAAGTTCCAGGTGCTGAGCCAGACCGGTATCAGCGCGTTGGCCCAGGCCAACAGCGTGCAGCAGGAGATTCTGAAGCTGCTGCAGTAAGACGTAGAAGTGGGCGGCGGCCGGATGAGATGGTCCGGTCCCCGCTTCTTCGGTTATGGGCCTCCGATGATCAAGCTGAGAGATCTCTAATTCACGGGCTTTGAGGCTGGCTCGACGATTGCTTGTTGCCGTGTAGGAAAGCGGGAAGATGACATGGGTACAGTTGGATTAAGTTTCGGATCGGCGACCAGCGGCCAGGGATTTGACGTAGCGACAACCGTCACGGCGATTCAGGCGTCGGAACAGGCGATTGAAACTCCGTGGAATAATCAACTGACTGCGTTGCAGGCCCAGGATACGGTCTTCAGTGGGCTTGGGACTGACCTCGGAAGCCTCACGACGGCCTTGCAGTCGCTTACGGATTTTAACGGGGTCTTTGCGGAGAAGCAGGGATCGAGCTCCAATACCGATTTGTTGAGCCTTACCTCTGCCGGTTCGTCGGCTGTGGCCGGTAGTCACACGGTCACAATTACTCAATTGGCACAGACCTCATCAGATGTTTCGACCGCGATTTCGAGTGCCAGCGATACGCTTACCGGCACCGTGACGATTCAGGGCAAAGTGTTTGACACCGCCACCAGCGGCAGCAATACGCTTACGGGCCTGGCTGCCGCGATCAATTCGGCTGCCATCGGTGTTACTGCCAGCGTGATTACGGATTCCTCCGGGTCGCGGCTCTCGCTTGTAAGCGGAACCAGCGGTGCGGCCGGACAGCTGGCCACTATCACCAGCACTCTGGCCGATGGTGGCACCAGCATAACGTTTCCAGGTCCACCCAGTAGCGGCCAACAGGGACAAGACGCTCGAATAACCGTGGATGGAGTTCAGGTCACGAGTCCGTCGAACACCGTGACCGGCGCGATTCCCGGGGTAACCTTTCAGCTGCTCTCGTCTGCTTCTCCGGGAACGCAGGTGCAAGTGCAGGTTACCGACAATACGACGGACATAGGAACAGCTGTGAGTAACTTCGTCTCTGCCTATAACACGGTGGTCAAGGACATCAATACCGAGGCGACGAATAGCTCTACTGGCACTGCTCCAGCACTTCTAGGGAGTCCGATATTGGCTCAGTTGCAGAGCCAGCTTACGGGGGCGCTCTTCGGAGGGGCGGCGAGCGGCTCAATCAACAATTTTGGCCAGTTGGGAATCAGTATGAACAATGACGGGACTTTGACGCTGGACTCAAGTACGCTTACCAGCGCGCTCAGCTCGAATCTCTCCGACGTTACCGGCTTTTTTCAGAGTTCAGGCAGCTTTGGCCAGACGCTCTCAACGGCGGTGAATAATCTTGGAACGCAGGCTCCCAACGGCGCGATCTATCTTGCGCAGCAGCAGAATGCAGCGCAGGAGAAGGCGCTGAATGCAGACATCACGAACGAAAACTCATTGCTCTCGGAGCAGAAGACACAACTTACGGATGAGCTGAACACTGCGAACCAGATCCTGCAGTCCATTCCCAGCCAACTGAGCCAAGTGAATGAGATTTACAGCGCCGTTACCGGCTACAACCAGAATCCGAATGGATAAATCAATGAGCGAACGAAGCTATCAGCAGCAGTCTTTGGCGGGCGCAACCGGAGTTGAGCAGATCGTTGCGCTTTACGATGGCACGGTTCGGTTTCTTTATCGGGCGATGCAGTGTGTGGAGGAAGACGACGTTCGCGGGCGACGCATCGCGGTGAAGAAGGTGCTGGATATCCTGACGTATCTTCAGGCGCGGTTGCGTCCGGATCTGGGTGGGACGGTTGCTGCTTCGCTGGCGGATTTTTACACGACGATGTTTACAATGACGCTGGAGGCGTCGCATCTGGAGTCGAAGGAGCAGTTTGAAGAGGTGATTGGGTTTGTTCGTAATGTTCGTGAGGCATGGATGGTAGTGGCACGTGATCCGGAGGCAGGCAAGGTGCTGCCGAGAGAGCTGCGGACTCGGGAAGAGCGATTTGTCCCGCAGACGGAGGTGTATGCGCCGGTTGGTGAGAGTGCTGCTTCGGGTTGGTCGGCTTAGTTTTGTCAGCAAGTCAGCAAGTCAGCAAGTTCGCAAATGCGAGTCGTCTCCTCGTCAGGCTTGCAGCTAACTAGCTAACTGGCTGACTTGCTACGTGGCTACGGCTAGCTCTTCTTCGAGGCGCTGCTTTTCAAAAAGACTGGTGTAGTAGCCGTTGCGCACGATGAGTTCTTCGTGGGTTCCCAACTCTGCGATGCGTCCGGCTACGAGGACGGCGATCTGGTCGGCGTTGCGGGCGGTTGAGATTCGGTGGGAGATGAAGATGGTGGTGCGGGTGCCCATGCCTTGACGGAGGCCGTTGAGGATGCGCTCTTCGGTGTAGGTGTCGACGCTGGCCAGGGCGTCGTCAAGGATAAGTATGCGGGGTTCGCGGATGATGGCACGGGCGATGGCGGTGCGCTGCTTCTGGCCGCCGGAGAGGGTGATTCCGCGCTCGCCTACCATGGTCTCGAAGCCTTTGGGGAACTCGAGAATTTCGTTGCTGATGTGAGCGATGCTGGCTGCGTCCTGCACCTGCTCCTCGGAGGCATCGGGTTTGCCGAAGGCGATGTTCTGGTGGATGGTGTCGGAGAAGAGGAAGGTCTCTTGCGGGACGAAGCCGATCTGGCGGCGGATGTCGGCGAGTGGATAGGAGCGGATGGGTTCGCCGTCTACGAGGACCATGCCGGGAGCTGCGTCGTGCAGGCGCGGGATGAGGCCGACGAGGGTCGATTTTCCGGAGCCGGTGGGGCCGACGATGGCTAGCGAGGATCCGGCAGGGATGCGGAGGTTGATGTCCTTCAGGACTGCTGGTGCGTTGGGGTAGGCGAAGGTTAGATTGCGGAACTCGATGTCGCCTGCGATCTCTTCCGCGTTTTCGAAGCGATGGAGTTGCTGCGGGGTGACGTCCTGATCGGTGATGGCGGGTTGCTGCTTAAGGAGCTCGTCGATGCGGACGACAGAGGCGGTGCCGCGCTGGAAGAGGTTGACGACCCAGCCGACGGCGATCATGGGCCAGGTGAGCTGCACCATGTAGACATTAAACGAGGTGAACTGGCCCACGGAGATGTGATGGGCTACGACCTCGTGGCCACCGACCAGCAGCGTGATCATCAGCGAGAGGCCGAGAACGAACTCGAGCGTGGGCCAGAGCATCGCCATGAGGCGGACCAGGTGCAAACTGCGCTTGATGTACTCAAGATTGGCGGTCTCGAAGGAGGCGATCTCGGCGTCTTCCTGGGCGAAGGCTCGGATGAGGCGGGCGCCGGAGAAGTTCTCATGTGCCTTGGCGGAGATGTCGGAGAACATGGCCTGAATGCGCTCGAAGCGGCGATGGATGCGGTTGCCGAAGTACTGGACGAGGATCGAGGCCATGGGGAGGGGGACGAAGGCGAAGAAGGTGAGCTTGGGGCTGATGCGATACATGAAGGGCAGCGCGGCTGCAGTGAAGACGACGGTGTTGGCGCTGTACATGATCGCCGGGCCGAGGAGCTGGCGGACGGCGTTGAGGTCGTTGGTGGTGCGCGCCATGATGTCGCCTGTACGGGTGGTGTGGTAGAAGCTGGGAGCCTGGCGTTCCAGATTACTGAAGAGATCGTTGCGGAGGTCGAACTCGATCTCCCGGGAGGCGCCGATGATGACCTGGCGGGTGATGTAGAGAAAGATCGCGGAGAGTACTGCGATGAGAAGGAGGCGAAGAGTGTGGTGGACGACTTTGGTTTCGGTGATGCCGTGCTGCATGTCGTCGATAGCGTGGCCGATGACGATGGGGATGAGCACCTTGATGGTGTTGTAGAGGATGACTGCGACCCCGCCCCAGGCGAGATGCTTCCAATATCGCCTGAGGTAGGGTGCGAGCGGTTTAAGTCGTTCCAACATGTTGGTTTCTGAGTGTCCTTCTGATGAGATGAGGCTAGAGGGTCTCAGGGTGCGGAGGGTTGGTGGTTGGAGTGGTTGGGGTACTCGGAGTAGTCGGCGTGGTGGGGGTTGTTTGAGTTGTTGGCGCAGTAGGAGTCGTTGGGGTAGTCGGAGTAGTCGGGGTAGTCGGGGTTGTTGGTGCGGTCTTTTGAGGGGACTCGGGCGCAGTGGGAGGTGTCTTGGGCTGAGGCGGAGTGTCGGACTGTGCGACGAGCTCTAGGTCGAAGATGAGGTCCGCTTTGGCGGGGATAACGGGTGGACGGCCGGATTCGCCGTAGGCCAGTTGATAAGGGACGAAGAGACGGCGCTTTCCTCCGACGTGCATGCCCTGGAATCCAGTGTCCCAGCCAATGATGACGCGGTGTGCTCCGTAGGGGAAGGTGATGGGTTCGCCGCCGGGGTGATCGAAGGAGGAGTCAAATTTGGTGCCATTGGTAAGCCAGCCGGTGTAGTGGACGGTGTAGTACTTGCGCTCTTCGGCGGGTGCGCCTGTGCCGATTTTGGTGTCGATGTACCGAAGCGTGTAGAGGGGCCTAGGGAGGCCAACTACCTTGGGGATGTTGGGAGGCGTGGTTGCGGTCTTTGCGGCAGTGGCGTGGTGCGGGGTGGTGGTGGTTGCCTTCGGGGTGGTTTGGGCGGTGGCGGCAGTAGTGAGAGCGGCCAGGAGGGCGATCGAGGAGAGCTTTGCAGTCATTGTGATTCCAGTTTAGGACCTTTGGACAAACTGGAGGTGAACTGGTGGTTTTTAGTGCTGTGGCCAATCTATTTAGTTGTTTGGTTGAATAGTTTTTAGTTTTGGACTATATTCAACCGCATGGTTGAATTGTCGGGTGCTTCTCTGGATTCCGTGTTTCATGCCCTTTCGGACGCTACGCGTCGCGCGATTCTGCGGGACGTGAGCCGGGAGGCCAGAACTGTGGGGCAGATTGCAGAGCCCTACAAGATGTCGCTGGCGGCGGTTTCTAAGCATTTGCAGGTGCTGGAACGGGCGGATTTGATTCGACGGGAGAAGAAGGGCAACTTTCGGATGGTGCAGTTGAATGCGGATAGTTTGCGGGCAGCGCAGGCGTGGCTTGCCTACTACGAAACCTTCTGGACGGGCCAGTTGGATGCCCTTCAGAATTACCTGGAGACGGCGGAGACGCCGGGAGAGGATGTGCGGAATGGCAACTCTGGAGCTGGAACAGAAGAAGAATGATGGAAGTGCTTTGAAGCTTGAGCTGACACGAGTGATTCGGGCGAGCCGGGCACGGGTCTACGAGGCATGGACGCGGCCGGAGATTCTACAGAGATGGCATGCGCCCGGAGATATGAACTTTGTGAGCGCCACGCTCGATGTGCGTGAGGGGGGAGTTTACGAAGTTTTATCGCAGGGGATGATGTGTGCCAAGGAGGGAATGACGGAGGAAGAAAGAAAGCGTCAGGTAGCGGTTCGCGGGGAGTATCTAAGGGTGATTCCGAACGAGCTGCTGCAGTTTACGTGGAATGGAAGTTGGGCTCCGACGGAGACCTCGATGGTGACGGTGTTTTTGAGAGATGTCGAAGGCGGAACGGAGATTCGGTTGCGGCATGAACAGTTCGCTACAGAGGCTTCGCGAGATGGTCATGTGATGGGCTGGGAGAGCTTGTTCGGCAAGCTGGCCGCGGCTATCGAGGATTGATGAAAGACGGCGCGGCGGACGGGCGGGTCCGCTGCTGCTTGACTTGTACTGTTGCTGAAGTTACGTGGGGGTGCGGAGGAGGAGGTAGGTGCCGGTGATGCCGAAGAGAAGATCGGGCGTCCAGGCGGCTAGGACTGCGGGCAGCGTGTTGACGTTGCCGAGGGACTCGAAGATGAGGGCGACGACCCAGTAGGTGATGGCGAGACCGATGGCTGTGGCGATGCCGGTGAGGGAGCCTTTTTTACCCATAGACAAGGCGAAGGGGATGGCGAGGATGGCCATGACCAGGGTGATGAGTGGGTAGGCGATCTTTTTGTTGAGCTGTACGCTGAGGCGTTTGGTATCGAAGCCGGATTGCTTGAGGTCGGTGATGTAGTGGGAGAGTTCGGTGTAGCTCATCTCCTGCGAGGGGATGTACTCCTTTTTGAAGTAGGTGGGTTGCTCGCGAATCTCGGGGAAGGTGGCTACGGTGAAGGGCTGATAGCTGGAGATGGTTTCGCCGGAGAAGGTGCGCTGCCAGCCGTTGTCGAAGACCCAGTTGTTGACTTTGGGGTCCCATTGGGCGGTTGCGGCGAAGATGCGGCGTTGCAGGGTGAAAGAAGCTGGGTCAAACTCGAAGACGGTGAGGTTGGCGAAGGTGTCTTTTTCTGCGTTGAAGTACTGGTAGTAGAAGATGCGGGAGGGTTCGCCGGCGTTGTTGGTCTGGCCGGAGATCCACTGGCGGTCGGGGCGGGAGAAGGTCTGGGTGGGTTTGTCTTTGATGATTGAGAGGAGAGCCTCCTGGCGGCGGTTGGCGGCGGGTAGGTAAATCTCGTCGAAGACGAAGAGGCCGGCGGAGATGAGGATGGTGACGACGAGGACTGGCGTGATGATGCGGTAGAGGCTGATGCCGCTGGACTTCATCGCGGTGAGCTCGGAGGTGCGGCTAAGGGCGCCGAAGGTGACGAGAACTGCGACCAGAGCGCAAAGGGGAGTGACGTTGTAGAGGATGTAGGGGACGAGGTTGATGAGGTATTCGCCTACGGTGATGAGGGGCGTGCGGTTTTTGAAGATGGGACCGATGAGCTCGAAGAAGGTGAAGATGAGGAAGAGGGTGGAGAAGGAGCTGAGGACGATGGCGAAGTTGGTGGCGTACTCGCGCATGACGTAGTCGTCGAGCAGGAGGGGGAACTGGATGCGGACGATGCTGCGGAAGCGGCGGAGGAGGGTGGCGACGTCGTGGTTGGAGCGTGCGTTGGCGGACTCGTGGCCGTTACTGGTGAGGCGGGTGATGAGCTTGCTGAGCCAGACGCCGATGGTGGAGACGAGGCTGAGGGCGATGCCTCCGCGGGACATCTGGTAGAGGAGAAGAGCGCCGGCGGCGGCGAAGAGGAGGTTCGCTCCCCAGACGCCGAGGAAGGGCGAGAGCTTGCCTGATTGCGCGAAGGCTACTCCTACGGAAGAGAGGAAGTAGTAGATGAAGACGAGGAGGATGGTGAGGACGAAGCCGGTGGATTTGCCTCCGCGTTTGGAGGAGATGCCGAGGGGAACGCCGACGAGCATGAGGACGAGGCAGGCGAAGGGATAGGAGAAGCGCTTGTTGAACTCGATGCGGTAGACGGAGGATTCGTGGCCGCTGGTGGCCTGGATCGCTTTCGCGCGACGCCAGAGTTCGGGCAGGGAGAGGGCCTGGATGGGCGTGTTGACGCGTCCGAGGTGCGCGTCTTCGGGGGCTTCGGTCTCGATGGGGACGTCGGTGCTCGAGAAGGTGGAGATGTTGTATTGGTTGGGGTCGGTGGAGGAGGTGTCGTGCTGGCCGCCATTGAGTAGATGCAGGCGGATGGTCTGGGCGTCGGGCGTATTGGGGGTGCCGTTGACGACGATGGCCTGGTCGGCGGTGGTGATGTGCGGGTCAGCTGGCTCGGTTAGGTCGGCGAGGAAGACGTGATGCCAGAGGGCGGCTCCGGCTGCGGGGCTGACGTCCTGGATGTAGAGGACGCGGTCTTTGAACTCTTCATAGAAGACGCGGGGCTGGACCTCGAAGGAGGCTTGCGAGGATTTAAGAGATTCGCCGAGGGAGATGAGGCCGGAGGCGGCGCGAGGGGCGAGGTAGAGCGAGTTGAAGAGGCCGAGCGCGAGGGCGACGGCGGAGACGATGGAGACGATGCGGACGAAGTCAATGGCACCCATTCCGCTGGCACGCATGGCGGTGATCTCGCTGTCGGCGGCGAGGCGGGAGAGGCCGAGAAGGATGCCGACCAGAACGGCCATGGGAATGGTGACGGTAAGGGCTGGGGGGAGGGTGAAGGCAATGATTCGGGCGACATCTCCCATGGTGGCGGAGTCGCGGACGACGAAGTCAAGGATGCGCCCGAGGTCGCGCATGAAGATGATGAAAGTAAAGAGGGCTCCGCCGAGGAGGGCGTGCGAGATTACTTCGCGAAGGATGTAGCGGGTGATGATGCGCATTTGTTTGCTGTTTCGTGGAACTGGTTCAAGTGTATCGCGTGTGTGGAAGATTGCTGATTGTGAGAGAAGGAGTTAGGGGTTGCGTTTGGATTAAGGCAACTCGCGGAGAGATTGTGCACTCCATCTTCTGAGAGCAACATGCTGAATGCGAGAACTTCGCGTGGCTGTTGATGCCGAAGCGCGAGCTGAGAGTGTGTGGTTGAAGTGGGAGCAAGGATTCAGAACAACTATGATGATTCGCCGATGTCGCTAGATATTTTTGCCTCTGAGCGTCGTGCCGCGGAGCTTTCGCCGAGCAAGATTTTGCTGGTGGATGATGATCCGGATATGCGGGCGCTGACGCGGACGTTTCTGGAACATGAAGGCTATGGAGTATTTAGCTCCGGCGATGCTGAGAGGGCAGAGCAGATCTTTCGCAGTGTGCCGGAGATCGATCTGTTGGTGACGGATCTGTATATGCCGGGCAGGTCGGGAATGGAGCTGGCGCGGGAGCTGAAGATGATCCGCAGTGGGCTGCCGGTGCTGATGATCTCGGGTGGTATGGTAGACAGCGCGCAGAAGCTGCGGTTGGAGCAGGAGGGGTGGAGCTTTCTGGCGAAGCCGTTCCGTCTGCCTGAGCTGTTGAGCACTGTGCATCGGATTCTTGCGCCAGTGGAGGCGCGGAGATGGAAGGAAGCGCGGTAAGGTTGTCGGTTCGGGCCGATCAGAGTAAAGGCGAAAGCGAGATACGGGGGTCTCTCCACTGCGGCGGCAAAGTGCGCCGCCTCCGGTCGAGATGACGAGTCCTAGTCTGTGATCGATGAAACCAACAACTGCATATACAGCTGGTGAGACATACAGATGGTAAGGCTGTCGTTCGTTCAGGATTACGGAAGAGAGTGCCTAGGGGTTGGCGAGGAAGCGGTAGCCGATGCCGCGGACGGTGATGAGGTGTTGGGGGTCGGCAGGATCGTCTTCGATGTATCGACGGAGACGGACGATGAAGTTGTCGATGGCGCGGGTGTCGGTGTCTTCGTGGACTCGCCAGACGTCTTCGAGGATGGCGGATCGCGAGACGATCTGGCCTTCGCGCTCGGTGAGGTAGCGAAGGAGATCGGCCTCCATGAGGGTGAGGTGGGTGATGCGGTTGGGGGCGATGAGCTCCAGGGTATCGAAGCGGATGGTGCGGTGGTTGAAGGCGTATTCGTCGGTCTGATCGGCGATAGCAGGTGGTGGAGTTTCGGGAGTTGCGGCGTTCTGCCAGGCGGTGCGGCGGAGGAGTGATTTGAGGCGGACGAGAAGGATGTTGAGGTCGAAGGGCTTGGCGAGGTAGTCGTCGGCACCGGCCTCGATGCCTTCGAGAACTTCTTCGGGGCGGGAGCGCGCGGTGAGCATGAGAACGGGGGTGTAGTGGTGGGCTTCGCGGAGTGTGCGGACGATGGTGAAGCCGTCAGCGCCAGGGAGCATGCCGTCGAGGAGGATTGCGGCGATGTGCTCTTCGGGGGTGGTTTTTGGGGCGAGGAGATAGCCAAGGGCGGCGTCGCCGTCGGATTCATGGTGGACGCGATAGCCTTCAGCCTGCAGGTTGAAGAGTAGGCCCTGGGCAAGATGCTCTTCGTCTTCGACGAGAACGATGAGTGGGGCGGCGGGTTCGGTCATGGTGTTTTCAATTTTCTATGCGTAACTCTTATAGTTACTATTTTTGCAGTAGAGGTGTGAGGAGGTCGCTGAGGCCGTTCCACGCTATCTGCACTCCGATGCAGAGCAGGATGAAGGCAACGACGCGAAGGATGCCGTGCGCGGTCGCGGGAGAGATAGTCCGGGCTATTTTGGGCGCATAGGCGTAACAAAGATAGACGAGAGCGCTGAGTCCGATGACGGCGATGAAGAGACCTACGTGGGCCAGGACTTTGTCTTCGAGTGTGGTCTGATCGGTGTGCACACTGAGGGTGAGCATGACTACGATGCAGCCCGGGCCGGCGGTGATGGGAAAGGTGAAGGGGTAGAAGGCTTTCTGTTGCAGGCTGTCAATCTCTGCCGGTGTGACGGCGGGGACGGCGGCTGCCGTTTTCTCCGGATTGGGAGTGCTGTCCGGTTGATTCAGGAGCGACCAGGCGATCATGGCAATGACGATTCCGCCTGAGACTTGAACGATGGGAAGCGAGATACCGAAGAAGCCAAGGAGATATGAGCCGATGAGCTCGATCACGGCGAAGAAGATGACGGTGTTGATGGCGATGCGGCGGGCGAGGCCGCGATAGATGTCGATGGGCGCAGCGCCGACGAGGCCAAGGAAGATGAGCGCGGAGCCGAGGGGATTGATGAGCGGGAGGAGCGCGCTGAATCCCAGGGCGAAGTATTTCCAGAGCAGAAACATGGAGGTCACGAAGTCGGTTGAAGTGAGCTACGAGCTTTGATGTGATTGTACGTCGGGTGGTGGCAGTGGATTGAACGTGAATGGGTGAGGACAGCAGGGTTTTTCACTTCCCCTCCGACTGTGGTCAGGCCGGGTCGAGATGACAGATTAGTGGCATGCTGCGCTTCGCTCTTAGCCGGGAGTTGCCGAAGAGGCTGGCGTGGCGAGGGGAAGGGTGATGGAGATGGTGGTGCCGAGGCCGGGACCGGGGCTGGTGGCAGTTGCTTCGCCGCCGTGTTGATGAGCTATGTTGCGCACGAGAAAGAGGCCGAGGCCAGTGCCCTTAATCTTGGCCATGGCTCGGCCGGGGACGCGGTAGAAGCGCGTGAAGATGCGCTTGAACTGGTTGGCGGGTAGACCGACTCCGGTGTCGGTGACGCGAAGTGCGATCCAGGTGTAGTTGGAGATGGCGAGCGAGCAGCGGATGTGAACGCCATCAGGGGAGTACTTGACGGCGTTGTCGAGGACGTTGAGGACGGCGGTGCGGAGGTCTTCGGCGATGCCCTGGGTGTAGAGGCGGATGACTCCGGGGATGGGTTCGAGGGTGATGTTTTCGGCGGGGAGGTTGTGGCGCTGGATCGTGATGGCGATGCAGTCAGCTACGAGAGACTCCATGTTGATGAGGGTGCGGTTTTGCTGGCGGTGCCGCTGGCCCAACTGGCCAGCTTTGAGGACCTGCTCGACGGTGGCGAGGAGACGGTCGGAGTCGGAGAGCATGATCTTGTAGAACTCCTGGCGCTGGGGCTCCTCGAGGGGGCGGCGCTGGAGGGTTTCGAGGTAGAGACGAATGCTGGCGATGGGGGTTTTTAGCTCGTGGGTGACGGCGTTGAGGAAGGAGTCCTGGCGCTCGTTGCGGCGGATCTCACGGACGAGGAAGACGGTGTTGAGGACGACGCCGGCGATGAGAGCTGCGAAGAGGATCACGCCGAGGACGGCGATGGCTACGGTGCGCTTGTTAAGAATGATCCAGGTGATGTTGAGAGTGACGAGGCCACCTACCAGGAGAGCGCCGAGGGTGATGAAGAAAGCGATAGCTCCGCGACGTCGAGTGATGTTCATGGCTTGCTGGAAGTATAGCGGGGGTGTGGGGCAGGCGCGTACATCAATGAGGTATGGAAGTGGCCGGGAGGCGACGCCTGAATCGTGGTGAAGAGAAGCTGCTGTTGTCAACGGGCTTTGCGATGCAAACGTGGTGGCTGGGTAAGGGAAGGGCATCTAAAGCAGGAAGATAGGCGGCGAGCAGACGGAAGGTGTCGTAGTAGTCGTCAAGATGAATAGCGGTGGGGTTGTCTTCGGGACGATGTAGTATGTGGGCGTTAGATGGGGTAAGGCTATGGATCATGAGAGTGCAGACCTTCTGCGCTACAAATGACTCCTCGTCAGATTCCCCGAACCCGTCTACGTTCATGCCGGCGATGTGGATATCAAGAATGTGGGCGACGGTAGCGATGGTATTGACCAGCCGTGGATCGGATTGACTGATCCAGACTTTCGTCGGGCCGAGTCCGAGGGTGTCTAGATTAATCATGGCTTCGATGTGCGCTAACTGATCGGAACTGAGTTGCTTGACGTAGAAGCTGGAGCCGACCAGGCCGCTTTCTTCGCCAGTGAACCCAACAAAGACGAAGGTATGTTGGCGAGGGGAAGCCGCAAGAGTCTGAAAGAGACTGGGGAGAAGCGCCGCGCCGCTCCAGTTATCCACGATACCGTCGCCTTTGTCGACATGATCAAAGTGGGCTCCAACGACGATGGTTGCGGGTGTAGCACTGGGAAGCAGGCAGATGACGTTAGGTTGTTTTCTGGTGGGGACGATCTGTTCGGACAGCGTGGCCGGGGGACAGCCAGCTTCTATAAATAGTTGTTTGAGCGCTGCCTCGCGTTTGGTGTCGTTGCCTTTGTAGAGGCTCAGGTGTTGCTTGATGGAACTAACAGGGACAGCGACTTGTTGCGCTACGCAGGAAAGGGGGAGGAGTCGAATGACGATCGTCGCGGCCAACGCGATCTTACTTTGAGATCGGAGGAGCTTCATAGCTTGCTGGAAGTATAGCGGGGGGGGTTAGAGAAGGAGATAACGGCGGGCGAGATTGTCCATGAGGTCTTCCGGGGCATCGCAGAGACCGGTGTGGACGGGGGAGACCTGAATGATGGTGCTGCGGGGAGAGACGAGCCAGTGGAAGCGTTCGCGTTGGCTGAGTTGGGAGATGGGGCCGGCGGTTGGATCTGCGGCACAAATTTTAGGGAAGGCTTCGAGGTGAGTTCGGACCAGGTCGAGGTCGAGGTCTGCCCAGAGGGCGCGAAGGCGCTGATTGTCGATGTGGATACGGGCTTCGAGGAAACGCTGTTGCAGGCAGAAGACGACGACGCCCGCGTTGAGGAACTCTTCGCGCTCGACACGGGGGACGACGCGAATGACTGCGTAGTCAAATGAGATGGGCGCGAGCACGGACGGCCTCCTGGGTGAAGATTGGGGATGCTGCCAGACGGCGGGTGAGGAGATCGAGATAGGCTGCGCGTGCCTCGGCTGGAGTGGGATGACTGGATTGAAGCCACTCGTCGGGAATCTGCGCGAGGATTTCATGAAGGAGAGCAGCGTTGAGGCGGGTGGTTGCCTGAAGCGCAACTTCTTCCAGCTTCGATGCCCAAGGCAGAAGGATGTGGCTGCGGACGTCGGCGAAGGGAGAGTCGGCGAGGCGCCCGGTGTCGGGCCAGTTGTGGTGAAAGTAGAGGGCAGCGCCATGGTCGATGAAGTAGAGCTGGCTATGCCAGTTGAGGAGATTGGCGTTGCGGGGGGTGCGGTCAACGTTGAGGATGAAGGCGTCGAACCAGACGGCGAGCGAGGCGGTTTGGGGGTCGGCTTTGTCGCCTGCTGCGGGGTCGAACATGGAGGAGCCGGGCAGATAGTCGAGGGCCAGGTTGAGTCCGGCGCTGGCGCGAAGGAGGTCGCGAATCTCCTGGTCTGGCTCGTTACGTCCTAAGGCTGGATCGACGTGAGCGAAGACAAGCTCGGGGATGTTGAGACCCAGGGTGCGGCCGATTTCGCCGGCGACGAGTTCGGCTACCAGCGCAAGGGGACCCTGGCCGGCGCCGCGAAATTTTACGACGTAAAGGCCAAGGTCGTCAGCCTCGATAATTGCGGGAAGAGAGCCGCCCTCGCGAAGCGCGGTGACATACTGAGTGGCGCGAATGGTGCGAAGCATTGCTGCTTAGTGTAGCCGCAGGAAGCCGATCTGGGTGTCATCGGCTTCCTACGGGCGAGCGTTAGCGGACTCGGAAGTCAGCGCGGCAGCCTCGGTCTACCCAAAGGCCGCGACGGTCCACATCCCAGGTCTGGCCGCGGACGCAGGGGGAGCCGCTGATCTGCCGGACGAGTCTTACATCGCGGCTGCGGCCGATGTCACACCATCTTCTGCCTCCATCATTGGAGGAGCAGGTGACGATAGCACCGGGGCCAGGGCCGGGCGGCGGAGGTGGTGGTCCTGCGCGGCCGACGATGAACTCGGCGCGGCAGCCGCGGTCGACCCAAAGGCCACGACGATCGACGCCCCAGGTGCTGTCGCGAACGCAGGGGGAGCCGCTGATCTGCCGGACCAGGCGGACATCGCGAGAGGGGCCGATGTTGCACCAGTTTCTGCGGCCGTCGTCGGAGGAGCAGGTAATCCTCGGGGGTGGGCCGCCGTAGCCAGGTTGCGCGGCTGCTGGTGTGGGTGTGGCGCAGGTGCCCGCGATCAGGAGAAGGGCGATCAGGAGGAGCTTGGTTGTGAGCTTCATCTTGCCTCTTTCGAGTTGAAGATTGGCACGGTCTTTGAAGTGGTTGCGATTCCGAATGAGGATAGCGTGGAGACGGACGCTTGTCGAGATTGGTTGCAGAGATTTTAAAAAGCCGTCACCCTTTTCGGAGGACGGCTTTTTTGTTTTGTTAATGTTGGGTCTGAGGATAGGCAAATATTGCTGGTTGGTGCTAGCGGGCCTCGAAGTCGGCGCGGCAACCACGGTCGACCCATAGGCCGCGATTGTCGATGTCCCAGGTCTGGCCGCGAACGCAGGGAGATCCGCTGATCTGCCGGATGAGACGAACTTCGCCTCGGGGACCAATGTCACACCAGTTTCTTCCTCCGTCGTTGGAGGAGCAGGTGACGGTGACGGGAGGAGGTGGCGGTTCAAAGCGACCAACGAGGAAGTCGGCGCGGCAGCCACGGTCGACCCAGAGGCCGCGTTGATCGACGCCCCAGGTGTCGTCCTGGATACAGGGAGAGCCACTGATCTGTCGCGCCATGCGGACGTCGCGATCGCGAGAGGGGCCGATATCACACCAGTTTCTATGTCCATCATTGGAGGAGCAGGTTACGGTGATGGGAGGAGGTGGTGGTTCTCTGCGGCCGATGAAGAACTCGGCGCGACAGCCACGGTCGACCCAGAGGCCACGACGATCGACGCCCCATGTGTCGTCCTGAATGCAGGGGGAGTCGCTGATCTGTCGGACCAGACGGACGTCGCGGGAGGGGCCGATATCACACCAGTTTCTGCGTCCGTCGTCGGAGGAGCAGGTAATCCTGGGGGGAGGGCGCCATAACCAGGTTGCGCGGTCGCGGAGGTGGGTGCGGCGCAGGCGCCGGCGATAAGAAGGGTGGCGGTCAGGAGGAGCTTGGCTGTGCGCTTCATTTTGCCCTCTTTCGAGTTTGAAGATTGCCACTGGCCCGTGAAGCGGTTTCGATTCCGGATGAGAATAGCGCGGAGTTGGGTGGTTGTCGACATTGAATCCAGAATAAAAATGGCCGTCACCTTTTGGGGTGACGGCCATTTTTCCTTCTAACTGGTGTACTAGATGACGCCAGCCGGTTTGGGGTTACTTGGATCGAATTTGGCGATCTGGACTTTTTCCGCGAGTCCGACTTTGCTGAGGAGCCAGATGCAGTAGTAGTTGATGTCGAACTCGTACCAGGCGAGGCCATGGCGGGCGCTGACGGGATGGGCGTGGTGGTTGTTGTGCCAGCCTTCGCCTCCGGTGAGGATGGCGACCCACCAGTTGTTGCGGGAGTCGTCCTTGGTCTCGAAGCGGCGTTTGCCCCAGAGGTGGGTGGCGGAGTTGACCAGCCAGGTGGCGTGGAGGCCGATGGTGACGCGGAGGAAGGTTCCCCAGAGGACCATGCCGAGAGCGCCTACTGCGTGATGACCCGCGGGTGCGAGGGCTGCGCCAAGAGCGACCTGAAGGAGGCCGGTGACGACGAGGGGAACGTAGTGGTATTTGCTCAGCCAGACGTGGACGGGATCCTTGGTGAGGTCAGGAGCATAACGGCCAAGGAGGGCGGTCTCGGAGTGGAGGGCGCGGCCGGAGAGGATCCAACCGGCGTGAGCCCACCAGGTGCCGTCTTGCGGCGTGTGCGGATCGCCTTCCTGGTCGGAGTTCTGATGATGAACGCGGTGGGTGGCTACCCAGAAGATCGGGCCGCCCTCGAGCGCGAGGCAGCCGCACATGGTGACGAAGTATTCGACCCACTTGGGAACTTTATAACCGCGATGAGTGAGCAGGCGGTGATAGGCCACGCCGATGCCGACGTTGATCGCAAAGAAGTACATGACGAGGAAGACAGCGAGATTTTTCCAAGAGAAGAAGAAGAGAGCAGCGATAGCTCCGACGTGGAAGAGTCCCATCGCGATGGTGGTGATCCAGTTGATGCGGCCTTCCTGGTGCTCGCGGCCCATGCGGAGGTCCTGCTTGATCTTCTGGGTGACTTCGGCGACGGCTGGGACTACTGCGGCGAGCTTGGGCGCCTTTACCGGGGCTTCTTCGATGGTGGTGATCGGGGTCATATGTATCGCTGTCCTTGTGTTTCGGGTACCGGTGAACTGCTAATACTGACGCTATCAGGGGTGAAGGCAGACGTGGTGTAAGACTTTTGTAATGCCACCCAAAGGTGGGAGTTGATACCCTTGAAGTATGACAAGTGGGACCAGAGTTGCGCCGTTTGGATTGAAGCCGTGGTTTAGCGAGAGAGTGTGGGGAAAGAGCGATCTCAAGCCCTGGTTTGATGAGACTGGGACGACCAAGTTGGTGGGGGAGGCCTGGCTGACTGGACCGCAGTGTCTGGTGCAGAGTGGACCGTTCAAGGGGCGGACGCTGGCTTCGGTTGGGGAGAAGATGGGTGGCGAGTTTCCGCTTCTCGTAAAGATTTTGTTTCCGGCGGATAAGCTTTCGGTGCAGGTGCATCCGGATGATGCGCAGGCGAGGGCGATGGGGGAGACGCGGGGAAAGACTGAGTGCTGGTACGTGCTGGAGGCGGAGCCGGGTGCGACGGTCGCGCTGGGATTGAAGGCGGGCGTCGGCGCGAAGGAGGTTGCGGCTTCGGTCGAAAGCGGGACGCTGGAGCTGCTGCTGGAGCATGTGCCAGTGTCGGTGGGGGACATGCTATTCGTGGATGCAGGGACAGTGCACGCTATCGGGCCCGGGGTGGTGCTGCTGGAGACGCAGCAGACGAGCGATGTGACCTATCGGCTGTATGACTATGGACGGCCTCGGGAACTGCATCTGGAGAAGGGCTTACAGGTGATTAAGTCTAAGACACAGGCGGGGAAGGTTGCGCCGCGGGAGATGGCCGGATTTACGAGGTTGATTGAGCAGAGATATTTTGTGGTGGATCGATTTGAGATCTCTGCGACGAGGAAACGGACGGTCGATTTTGCAGGAGCGGGTTGTCTTGTTGGTTTGGCGGGGAGTGGTGTGGTGAGGACACCTGATGGAGAGTTGGAGTTGATTCCCGGAAGGACTGTGGTGGTGCCGATGGGAGACGGGGATGTGGTTGTGGAGACGAAGGCCGGAGTAACGTTTGCGCGTTGTGTGGCGCCGGTCTAAGAGGTGACATTATGAAGGCGAAAGCGACTGGAAAATATGTTGCTTTGCTGCGCGGCATCAACGTTGGCGGTAAAAATATGCTGCCGATGAAAGAGCTGGCGGGACTCTTCGTCACTTCTGGATGTGAAGAGGTGGTGACCTACATTCAGAGCGGGAATGTAGTCTTCTGCGCAGGCGATAAGGTGGCAGGTGGAGTGCAGGACGCAATTACGAATCAGGTGGAATTGCAGTTTGGGTTGAAGGTGCCGGTGGTGCTGCGGACGGCTTCCGAGATGCAGGCAGCGATTCGGACAAATCCGTTTTTGAAGGTTGGGGCTGCGGAAGAGATGCTGCATGTTTGTTTTCTGGCGGATCAGCCGGGGCGGGACCTGGTGGCGGGGCTGGATGCGATGCGATCCGCACCGGATGAGTTTGCCGTCATCGGGCGGGAGATCTATATGAAACTCGTAACCGGAGCGGCGAAGACGAAGCTGACGAATGCGTATTTCGACTCGAAGCTGAAGACAGTGAGCACGATGCGAAACTGGCGGACGGTCTTGAAGCTCGCGGAGATGATGGCTTGACGCGCGAGCTTCGTTCGCCAGGATTTGCTGATGCT
Source organism: Tunturiibacter empetritectus (assembly GCF_013410875.1). Lineage (GTDB taxonomy): Bacteria > Acidobacteriota > Terriglobia > Terriglobales > Acidobacteriaceae > Edaphobacter > Edaphobacter empetritectus. The sequence goes on from NZ_JACCCU010000001.1 coordinate 1,389,761, forward strand.
AGTTGAGGAAGGCGCCTAGTTCGTTGGCGGCATTGCGGAGGTGGTTGAGGAAGCGGCTCTGCATCTCGAGGACGGAGAGACGGGGTGCATTGCCGCTGAGGTTCAGCGTGGCGACGACTCGGCCCGAGGAGGCAAAGACGGGGACGGCCAGAGAGCGGAGGCCGACCTCATACTCCTGATCGACGAGGGCGTAGCCGTTGCGGCGCACGTTGCGCAGAGTGAGGCGGAGCTTCTCGACTGAGGTGATGGTGCGTGTGGTGTGTGGAGTGAGGACGGCTTTGGCGAGGTACTGCTCGAGTTGCTCGGGTGGGAGGTAGGCGAGGAGAATGCGACCCATGCTGGTGCAGTAGGCGGGCAGGCGGCTGCCGATGTGGAGGTCGACGGCCATGACGCGGTTGACCTGGGTGCGGGCGATGTAGACGATGTCTTCGCCGTCGAGCGTGGCGACAGAGAAGGACTCGCGGAGAGCGGCTGACATGCGTTCGAGGATAGGCTGGGCGGCGGTGGAGAGGGTGTTGGAGGTGGTGTAGGTATGGGAGAGGGTGAGCATGCGCGGACGGAGGGAGTAGCGCGAACCGTCTTCCGCGCCGGCAAAGCCCAGTTTGGTGAGGGTGTAGAGGCAGCGGCGAACTGCGGCGCGGGAGAGGCCAGTCTTTACGCTGAGTTGCGAGATGGTCATCTGCGGGGATTGCTGGGTGAAGGCCTGAATGACGATAAGACCGCGGGCTAGCGAGGTCATAAAGTTGGGATCGCCGGTGAAGACGTCGAGAGAGGAGGCGGGAGTGGGTTTGGCGGCTGCGGGCGGAGTGGGCGGGAGAGATTCGGCTGCCGATGCGAGGGGTTGGCGAGGCGTGAGGCTCATGCGGGTCCCTTTCCGTGACGTTATCAAAGAGGTGTTCGATAGACGGACTATCACTACGATAAACGCACGGCTAAGATATCGCAAGATGTTCACGAGACAGCTTCAATATTAAGTGGAATGTTGACGGGGTGTTTCGCAACTCTGCAAGGTAGGCGTTTTTATCTCAGGTTGAGAGCGGCGAGGACGTCGGCGGGTTCAGGGCGGACGCGGAAGTCGGCGTGGCCTTCGGCGAAGACGATGGTGTTGGTCTGGTCGATGACGAAGACCGCAGGCATCGGGAGGCGCCAGCTGGCTTCTGTGGCGTTGTGATAGCTGAGGCCGGTGTTGTTGAAGGGAATGTTGATGAGGATGGACTGGTAGTAGCTGCGGAGAGCCTGCGGGATGGTATGGGCTATGCCGAATTTCTCAGCAGTGGTTGCGCCAGGGTCGGAGAGGAGAGGGTATTGCAAGCCGTGCTGCTCGAGGGTGAAGTTGTTTTGGCGGGTGGTTTGCGGGGAGATCGCAACGAAGATAGCGCCGCGTCTGCGGAGGTCGGTATGGAGGTCTCGCCAGGCTTCAAGTTCGGTGACGCAATAGGGGTCCCAGCGGCCGCGAAAGAAGTTGACGACGAGTGGGGCGAGGGCGAGTAGATCAGCTGAATTGACGGGCTTGTGAGTCAGAGCGTCTTCAAGGGTGAAGGATGGAGCTTGATCTCCGGTTTTCATGACGCGGTCTTCGATGCCGGTGTTGAAAAGGTCTTCGGTCGCCCTTTCGGAGACAGCGAGGCGCTCGGGCTGGACGAGGGCACGGGTATTTTGCGTGATGCGGTCCAGTTGATCCTGAAGCGAGATGTTGAGCGCAGCGGCCACAGTTACATTATTGCAGCTGTCTCTGTGGGTTGTGGTGTTGGGCTGGCTTTCGCAGTATTTGTTGTGGCGTGGCAGGAGGCGGTCGGCTGCGATCTTTGCGCTACGGTTTTGTTGTGACTGGCGTTGGCGGCAACAGGGCCCGCTTTCATCTCTTTGATGAGAGTGACGAGACGGGTGAAGGCTTGCTCGCGAGCGGTCTTGTTGCCGGGAACGTTGTTGCTGGGATCTTCGCCGGCACGCATGAAGCCGTGGCCCGCGCCGTCGTAGGTGATGGGCTCATATTTTTTCCCAGCAGCTTTCATGGCATCGACGGTAGCGGGTAGGGTTGCACCGATGCGGGCATCATTGCCGGCGTAAAAACCGTAGACAGGGGCGGTAATGGTGGTGACGTCCGAGGGGCCGGGGCCGTAGAAGACGAAGGCGGCTGAGAGATCTTTGCGGTGAGCGGCGAAGGCGAAGGATTTGCCGCCTCCCCAGCAGAAGCCTGTGACGGCGAGTTTGCCGTTGGCCGCGGGGAGCTTCTTGCCGTAGTCCGCTGCGGCGTCAAGGTCTGCGTTGACGACGGCGGGATCGAGGCCGGAGACAGCTTTGATGGTCGCGTCCTGATTAGGGAAGGCGTCGGAGCCACCTCCGTTGGGGCCGAAGCCGGTGAGCAGGTCGGGAGCGATGACGATGAATCCCTGTGCGGCTAACTCGTCGGCCATCTCTTTGGCCCAGTCGCTGAGTCCGAAGATCTCGTGGATGAGAATGACGACGGGGGCCTTGGTTTTGACCTCGGGGTAGACGACGAAGGCCTGAACGGTGCGGTCGCCGTGTTTGAGCGGGACGTATTCGTGGTGGCGGGGCGAGGCTTCTAGACGCGTCTTGGCCCAGTCCTGCGCGTGGAGGGTAGCGGTGGCGAGGGGGAGGAGAAGAGCTGCAGCGACGAGCTTGAGAGTGTAAGGCATTGTGAACGTCATGGGGAGGAGTGTAGTACGCGATTGAGTAGACGGACAAGGTGAGGCTACGATTTTGGCGGGACATTGATGAGATTGATAAAAGCATTAAAGCGGTTGTAGTTGACTGAGAAGGCTGCGAGCGAAGGGTGTTCAGAACCGCTTTTTATACACTTTTCGGATGGAAAGATTTCATTTGCGGATTGCTACTTCGGACGATGTAGCTCAGATTCGTAGTCTCATCGTGGCGTCAGTGCGGGGACTTCAAACTACGGACTATTCTCCGGCGCAGAGAGAGGGCGCATTGGCTACGGTGTTTACCGTGGATAGCCAGCTAATCGCGGATGGGACGTATTTTGTAGCGATCATTGAAGGCGGTGAGATGGCTGGATGTGGTGGATGGAGCTTTCGCAAGACGCTTTATGGCGGCGATCACCAAGTGGAACGTATTGCGCCTGAGAGATTAGATCCTCGGCAGGATGCGGCGAAGATCCGGGCGATCTTTGTGCATCCTGACTATGCGCGGATGGGCTTGGGTGGCTTGATTCTTGACGCTGCTGAGGAGGCGGCGGTGGCAGCAGGTTTCACGGACTTTGAGATGGGTAGTACGTTGACCGGAGTGTCGCTGTATGCGCGAAAGGGATATCGAGAGGTGGAACGAAGGCAGGTTCCAGTAGGCAGTGGGGTGACGATTGAGGTCGTGCGGATGGTGAAGCGGCATGGCTTTGAGGTTGGCACGACGCCGTGTAGTCTTCAGGCAGATTGAGTTGGGAGTGAATCGATGATTGAGATGCCGATGATTGCAAAGGGCGTGGACGAGCTTTACTTGCTGCCGGGGATGACGAATCGACATGGTCTGGTTGCGGGGGCTACGGGCACGGGCAAGACGGTTACGCTGCAGGTGATGGCGGAGGCGTTGAGTTCGATTGGAGTACCGGTATTTGCGGCCGATGTGAAGGGAGACCTGTCGGGAATCTCGCAGGCGGGGAAGAGTTCGCCCAAGTTCGATGCGCGGGTTGCAGCAATGGGTCTGGGGGAGTGGAGCTTTGCAGGATGTCCTGTGGTCTTCTGGGATGTCTTTGGCAAGCAGGGGCATCCTGTGAGAGCTACTGTCAGTGAGATGGGGCCGCTGCTACTCAGCAGGATTCTGAATCTGAACGATACGCAGACGGGCGTGCTGACTCTGGTCTTCAAGATCGCCGATGACAGTGGATTGCTGCTGCTGGACATGAAAGATATGCAGGCGATGCTGCAGCATGTCGGCGAAGCTGCGAAGGAGTATCAGACGCAGTACGGAAATATCTCTGCGGCGAGCATCGGCGCGATTCAGCGCGGGTTGGTGGCGTTGGAGCAGCAGGGAGGAGATCTTTTCTTCGGGGAGCCGGCGTTAAATATCGATGATTTGCTGCAGGTGGATTCGAGTGGCAAGGGCGTGGTGAATATTCTAGCGGCGGATCAATTGTTGCAGTCGCCACAACTGTATGCGACGTTTCTGCTTTGGCTGATGAGTGAGCTGTTTGAGAAGCTGCCGGAGGTTGGAGATCAGGAGAAGCCGAAGCTGGTGTTCTTCTTCGATGAGGCTCATCTTTTGTTCAACGACCTTCCTTCGGTTTTGCAGAATCGCATTGAGCAGGTGGTGCGATTGATTCGGTCGAAGGGGGTTGGGGTGTTCTTTGTGACACAGAATCCTATCGATGTACCGGATACGGTTCTTAGTCAGCTGGGGAATCGTGTACAGCATGCGTTGCGTGCGTTTTCGCCACGAGATCAGAAGGCGGTGAAGGCGGCGGCGCAGACGTTTCGGGCGAATCCGAAGTTGAATGTGGAGGCCGTGATTACGGAGATGGGTGTAGGAGAGGCGCTGGTCTCGTTTCTGGACGAGAAGGGAATTCCCGGGATTGTGGAGCGCGCGATGATTATGCCTCCACATAGTCAGATCGGTCCGATTACTCCGGAACAGAGAGCGGCAATTATTAAGAATTCGGTGGTGGCGGGGGTGTATGAGACGGTGGTGGATCGGGAGTCGGCGTATGAGCGGCTGAAGGGGAAGGCTGTGGCTTCGGGTGGGGCGGCGGGTTCAGCAGGGTCTCCGGCGGGTTCGGGCTCGGGGTGGTTGGGGAGCCTGGAGGCGGCTGGGACTGCGTTGGGCGGGGTGCTGGGGCAGGGGAGTTCGCAGCGGGGGGATACGGTGCTGCAGGCTGCGGTGAAGAGCGCGGCGCGGACGATGGGGAGTACGGTAGGACGGCAGTTGATCCGTGGGGTGCTGGGATCGCTGCTGGGTGGGTCGAAGAGGTAGAGGGCGCTATTTGGCGCAGGAGGAGCAGGTACCGTAGACGAAGAACTCGTGGCTGGCGTACTTGAAGCCGCGAGGGAGCTTCGGCCGGGACTGCATCTCGCAGCCCTCAAGTTCGTGGACGGTGCCGCAGGTGTTGCACTGGAAGTGGTGGTGGTGGGCCTTGCCGGCGACCTCGTAGCGGGTGGAGTGGCCGGGGACGTCAACGGGTGTGAGCCACCTGTCGTCGACCAGGCTGCCGATGTTGCGGTAGACGGTGGCGATGCTGAGGGCATCGACCTCTTTCTGGGCGAGTGCGAGGGCTTCGTCTGGGGACAGCGGACGGTTGGCTTCCACGAAGGCAGCGCGAATGGCATCTTTCTGGCGGGTGTTGCGGGTTTGGATGGTCGATGGCATGAGCACGCTTGGCTAGCGTCTTAATCCTAGCCTGTTGCGAAGATAGTCTCAACTAGGGTTTCAACTGGGGGATGAGGCAGGGAGGACTGAGCGGGCCCACTCGGGCGTGCGGAATGGGCCTGTCCAGTTAGATAACTTTGGGCTAGATAACCTTTAGCAACAGCAGGATGAGGACGATGAGGAGGATGAGACTGATTCCACCGCCTCCGTAGTAGCCGAGGCCAGGTCCCATGCGAAAGCCTCCAAAGCCGAACACCAGGATCAGAATAATCAGAACGATAAGCATCTTTAGTTTTTCTCCGTTCGGCGAAGATTCGCCAGATGGAGATGTGATGCAGATTTTGTTACGAACGTGATAACAAATCTCTTTTGTGCTCCGGCGCAGGCACCCCTCCCCCTCCCCCTCGGGGTATTTTGGGAGGAAGTTATTTCTTTACATTGACTTAGGGGTGGAGTGTGTCTGTAAAATCTTGAAAACAAGAGGGTTGCGCGCAAAATACTTGTTTTGAATTACTTACGGCGAAATGGAGTCTCGAAACTCGCTTGGTGAGAGTCGATATCGCACTCTTACAGGATAACTGTTTGAGGGGAGTGAATACGCCACGCGAAAAGTCGCGTCTGGAGCGGGTTTTCGCGCATATGGGGCTTGACATGCGATTTTTCGGCTGTTTTCGATGGGTCTAATTTTGTCTTGAATGGTCCTGGGTGGTCTGTCCTTTCGTTTGAAAGCGATTGGGTACAGAGGTCATCCTTGGGGTGGGCGAGGGGGTGCGGCAGATGGGGCAGGCCATCAGATGGTCGGCGGCGTGCCGGTTTGCTGCCTGGACGGCTTCCGCGGTGTCCATTTCGCGGGCGATCTCTTCGATTGCTTTAGATTTTGCGGGGAGTTCGCACTGGCGGCGCATGGCTTCGGCAAGGTTTTGGAGGAGCAGTGTCCCCTCGGGGCAGTAATGAGTCGACATCTCGTGCCTCCTTCTTTGGAAAGAGACGTTCGCAAGGGGTACGAGATGAGAGGCGGTTTGGATGGCCTGAAAGTTGTAGAGACGCTACATAAAGTTTGATGTAGGGCTGGTTGACCGTGGTCAGGCCATCTTGTCAGGTTTTGCCCTTCTCGTTTCGGGTTATTTTTCCTTCTCGAGTTCGACGACCATGACCTCCATTGGCTTGTCTCCGGCGTTGATGTCGGAGTGGAGGGTGTTGGGAGCCATGGCAGGGAGCCAGTAGGCTTTGCCTGTCTCCCATACGTGGGTTTCGGATGCGCCGGAGGGCTCGACGATGTTCATGGTACCGCCGGTGAGTGCGATGATGACGCGGGGATGATCGTGGTGGTGCATGGCGAGTGGCTGGTGCGGCGTGACGATCGTCTTCCAGATTTTGACGTCTTCATTTTCAAACTGAGGGAATCTTTGGGTCTTCTGTTCGACTTGCGAGATGAGAACGGTGGTGCTGAGGGCGGCCGCTAAGAAGGCGGCCACGGGGGTGGCGTGCTTCATGGGTGTCTCCTTGTGGCGAGGAGTTTAGCACGCGGTTAGAGGTTTGGGATCTTCCGTTCGCGTGTGGCGTCAGTGCCCAAATCTCAGAAGCGAGGTATGGGCATTGGGCATAACATTGTCGCGTGTGAACGGTCTCACGGTCAGGAATGACGGCCCAGGCAGGTGAAGCGACTTATTCAAGGAGGCTGTGCGATGGCGAATCGAATGATTGGAACGATAGTGTCTGGCGTGGTGTGTGGTGTGGCTCTACTCGGTGCGGCTGGTGTCGGCTGGGGGCAGGGAGCGAAGGCGCTGTATCCGGCGATGGCTCCGATTGAGCAGTACCGCGTGGCTAGTGTGGCGGAGGAGGTTGCGCTGGCGCGCAGTGCGGCGAATGTGGCAGTGAGCGGTGATGCGGAGGTGATGGTGCTCGGCAGCCACGGCTACGAGACGGCGGCGAAAGGGAAGAACGGATTCGTCTGCCTGGTGGAGCGCTCGTGGGCTACCACCTTTGACGATCCACAGTTCTGGAACCCGAAGCTGCGTGCGCCGCACTGCTTCAATGCGGCGGCTGCGCGGTCGGTGATGCCAGCGTATCTGAAGCGGACGGAGTTGGTGCTGTCCGGGATGCCGAAGGATCAGGTGGAGGCACGCATGAAGGAGGCGGTGGCGACGAAGGTCATTGGCGCGCCGGAGCAGGGGACGATGTGCTACATGATGTCGAAGCAGGGCAATCTGAACGATCATGACGGCCATTGGCGTCCGCATCTGATGTTCTTCCTGCCGACTACGGATGCTGCGAGCTGGGGTGCGAACCTCGACGGGTCACAGGTCTTCGCTGCGCAGGGGAACCCTGAGCCGGTGACGATTTTTATGGTTCCGGTGACGGCGTGGTCGGATGGGACGGTGGGGGAGATGAAGTGATGCCTCTATTTGCGGCCTAGTGGATTTACGTTCCTACCCTTCGCAGAAGATCCTTATTTTTCGCATGAATTTGTGCCGGGCGGGTTGGGAGTAGTGCGGTTCGCGCCGCGCGCGAATGCCTACTCATGCGATGAGACTGCGTGAATAGGGCCCGCAATTCATCTAAGTTGACGCTTCAAATCCTGGCAAAGTTGGTTCATCTGGATTGTCGAGATCCAGCGCCTCTAGAAGTTCTGCTTTGTCTTGGTATTCAAGCCACACAATAAATCCACGATCAACAATATTGAGTCGAAGACCCGTCTGATCATAATCAAGCACAATTGCCTTAATATTTTTCTCGACCTGAAGGGAGGAACAGTACTGTAGTGCTTGTGTCAAATTACCGGGATTCAAAGCCTTGCCTGAGGGGTGGTGTTCTTGAAGGTGTTTCCGTAATTCTGCATACGTGAAGCCTGCCTGAAGTTTTTCAGACTTTGCCGTCAAGACCGGATGTAGAAGCCATCGATACATCCTAAGCTGAGTGTCCTGAAAGCCACCTGCAAAAAGGTTCATGAAGGTGGTATACCGACCACTTTGTTGATCGACGATATTTTTTATCAGTGCTTCAACATTAATTTCTTTGCCAACGACTCTTTGGCTTTCTGCTGTACTTGTCACGTTTGCTTCCAAGCAAGCTAGGCGGCAACCCTCTTGAACAACGTAGACACTGAACTTAGAAAACTTAATGAGACTCGTTGCAAACGCTGGATCAAAAGTAACGTTGAGCATTTTTGCGCCCAGCTAATCACTGAGCCAAGTTCTTCTTCGGTCCAGGTATCAGCATCAACAGATACGACCCTTCCCGTGAGGTCTCCGTTGTAGACAATCAGACGATCATTATCGAGCCAGACGCCAATGATAATAAAGCAGACTTTTGAGGCCTCATGAAAGGCTTTTAGTGCAACAGAAAAGTCTATTTGTGTCGAAACAGGTAAGTAGTGAAAATCTTCAAGAACGATGAATTTTTGAAAGTTGGCAGCCTTCAGTGCGGCAATGATGTCATTAACATCACCAGGATCGAGTTCCAAATCGTGGACTTCCACTTCGCTCGTCTCAGTCGATCCTTTCTCTCCCCCCAATTCCGCGCTGATTCCCATGAAACCAGCTTTTAGGCCAGCGTTTATTTTGTTTGTTCCTTCTATGGTTTTCTTCTCGGACTGAACAACTTGAAATCCTGCGCGTTTTAGTATGTTGGAGTGGAGTTCTTGGATATTCCACTTGTTGGAACATTGAACAAGAATGTAATCGTCGTCCTTTAGGCAATGTTTTCTAAGACACGTTTTGCCTTGCTTCGAACTTCCGAAAATGACGACATGTTTGTCGCGAGTCAACGTGCTGACGAACGAATCATCGACTTTTTTCCGCGTTACATAGTTGAGGGGGACATCTCGAGTAACACCATAGACTTCGTCCGTGGTAAAGCTCTTCGTTTGAACCGAGTTGTGATCACCGAACATAAATTGATATTACCTGCCGAATTTTTGTTTGCCTTGCATTTGGCTCATCATGCGTTGTTGGGCTTTGATGCCGCCGCCACCGCCGAGTGACTTGAACATCTTGCGCATCTGGGCGTACTGGCGGAGGAGGTTGTTTACGTCTTGTACGGATGTGCCTGAGCCCTTGGCGATGCGCTTGCGGCGGTTGCCGTTGATGATCTCGTGGTCGAGGCGCTCTTTGTTGGTCATCGAATTAATGATGGATTCGACGCGGGTGAACTGGCCTTCGTCTACGTTTTCGACGGCCTGCTGCATGCCCGCGAAGGGGCCGACGGAGGGGAGCATCTTGAGGATGGACTTCATGGAGCCCATCTTTTTGATCTGACGGAGCTGGTCGCGGAAGTCGTCGAGGGTGAAGCCGTCGCCGGAGAGGGCTTTTTTGGCGAACTGCTCGGCTTTGCCGCGGTCGAGGGTGGATTCGGCGCGCTCGAGGAGGGTGGCGATGTCGCCGTGACCCATGATGCGGGAGACAATGCGGTCGGGGTGGAAGGGCTCGAAGGCGTCGGGCTTTTCGCCGGTGCCGAGGAACTTGATGGGCGCGCCGGTGACGTGGCGGATGGAGAGGGCAGCGCCGCCTCGGGCGTCACCGTCCATCTTGGTGAGGATGGCGCCGGTGATGGTGAGGAGATCGTTGAAGGCCTTGGCGGAGTTGACGGCGTCCTGGCCGGTCATGGCGTCGGCGACGAAGAGGATCTCGGAGGGCGAGAGGAGCTTTTTGAGCTGCGCCATCTCGTCCATGAGGGAGGCGTCGATCTGGTTGCGGCCGGCGGTGTCGACGATGAGCATGTCGCAGCCGAAGTTGGCGGCGTCGCGTTTGGCCTCTTTGGCGAGGCGGAGGACGGCGTCGGTGCCGGGCTTTGCGATGTCGGAGTCGGTGAGTTTGCCCTCGTAAAGTTGGGCGGAGATGGAGCGGGCTACGATGGCGAGTTGCTCGCGGGCGGCGGGACGGTAGACGTCGACCGAGACGAGCATGGGGCGGTGGCCGGCTTTTTTTAGCCACTGGGCCAGCTTTCCGGAGGTTGTGGTTTTACCTGAGCCTTGCAGGCCGGCCATGAGGATGACGCTCGGCGGCTGGGAGGCTTTCTGGAAGCGGGCGGTGTCGCGGCCCAGGAGGTTGACTAGCTCGTCGTGGACGATTTTTACGATCTGCTCGGAGGGCGAGAGGGCGGTGGCGACCTTTTCGCCGATGGCGCGGGTGCGGATGTGCTCGACGAGCTCATTGACGACGGTGAGGTTGACGTCGGACTCGAGGAGGGCGAGGCGGATCTCGCGGATGGCGTCGGAGATGTTCTCGTCGGAGATGGTGCCCTGGCCGCGGAGGGTCTTGAAGGAACGCTGGAGTTTGTCGCTTAGGTTTTCAAACATGACTGCTACAAGTTTACAGGGAATGGCGGCGATGGCCTACCGGCCGGGTCCGCTGCGCGCGGTGCGGTCACTTCGTGACTTGTATACCCCTTCGGCTAGTGCTTCCGATGGTCGCGATACGGAGTTGCGGCGGAAGATGATTGGGCTTAGTTGAGGATGCCGCCTTTGGCGAAGGTGATGGTGAGGTCGACGAGGTGGGTGTTGGGGTCGGCGACGGCGTTGTAGGTGGCGGAGTAGCCGGCGAGGGACTGGAGGGCGCTGTTGTTGTGGAGGAACCCGGTGAGGTAGGTGGTGTCGTAGAAGTCGCCGGGGTTCATGTGCCAGGCGGAGTCGAACTGCTTCTGCTGCTCGGTGGAGAGGCCGAGGGCTTTGACGCTGTGGATGTGGTACTGCGGGCCGGGGTCGACGATGATGGTGTAGGAGACGTGGTGGCTGAGGTGGTCGAAGGTGGCGGGGGCCTGGACTTTGGCGTCCTGAAAGCCTTTGGCAAAGTAGGCGCCGGCGATGATGGAGAGGCTTTGGCGGAGAGCGGCTTCGGAGGCCATGTCGCCGGGCTTCATCTTGGCTTGCTTGTTGAAGTCGGCGGTGCTGATGACCTCGGAGCCGGGCCAGGTGAGTTGGAAGAGTTGGTAGGGCTGGCCTTCGCTGAGCGTGGCGGTGAAGTCGAGATCGATGACGCTGGGGGTGGCCTGGGGCGGGGTTTGGGAGAGGTTGAGGACGGCCATGTCGAGATAGCCCGCGTCGTGGTAGGCCGAGGTGAGTGCTTTGGTGATGGTGGTGCGGGTGGTGTTGGTGTCGAAGGGCTGATTAGTCTGGTCTTTGATGACGGTGTCGAGCCTGGGCTGCATGGCGGGGGAGGCATGCACGACGGTTAGTTTGTGGACGCGGATCTCAGGCGACTGGATGGCGAAGGCGATGGCGGTTGGGGTGGCTCCGGGTTGAGAGCTGACGGCAAGGGCCACGACGTTGGCGGTGACTCCTTTTTCGGCGACCATCGCTTTGAGGGCGGAGGTGATGTTGTCCTGGAGGTTGCCGGTGGTCGGGACGACTCCGATGTAGAGGGGGACTCGGGCGGTGAGTGCGGAGGTGAGTTCGGAGGGGGACCACCAGACGAAGTTGGTGAAGGTGGCGGGGAGGAGATTTTCTGGCGGCATCGGCTTGAGATCGTAGACCAGGCCGGTGGCGTTGGATTCGAAGCTGATGTCGGAGAAGAGGCCGGTGTCGCTGAGGTGTTGGGCGGCAGCTTGAACGTCTGCCTGTGTGGCGGCTGCGCCTGGTTGCAGGCCGCTGACTTTGAGGAGGTCGGCTTGGGAGAAGGCGGGTGCGCCTGTGAAGGTGATGGGCGGCAGGGTGAAGGTCTGGGCGGGGAGTTGGAGGGTGAGGACGGAGAGGCAGAGAGCGAGGAGAGCGGGCCTGAGGGTGGTAGAGCGCATTTGAATGGAAGATACCCCATGCCGCGATGGGAGAGAAGAGACTTTTTTAGGGACAAGTGCGTCCTGCCAGCGGGCCCACTACGCGTGGGGCGGTCACTTCGTGACTTGTTTACCGCTTCGCTTGGTGCTCCCGTTGTTCGCAGGTTGAAGTCCGTGCCGACCAACGGGAGGAGCTATGCTTTCTCGTTCGCAAAGACGGGTATGCGCGTCACGAAGTGACCGCTCTCCGCGCAGGAGGCCCGTCCGGCAGGACGCTCGCCTTGGCAAGTGACGGGCTTGGTGCGTGGCCAGGTTGGTTCGGGTTGCGAGTCGGCAGGCACGGAGGTTTGGCGGGCGGGATAATCGAGTTCTATGCACGAGATTGGGCAGGCTGGAGGGAACGCGCGGACAGTGCGGGAGTTTGTGGCGTATCTGCGGGTGGAGAAAGGGCTTCGACCGGCCAGTTGTGAGGCATATCAAAGGGATCTGGAGCAGTTTGCGGAGCATGTTGAGGGGCGCGACGGGTTGCTGGTGGGGGCGACCCAGGCGGATGTGAGCGGGTTTATGGAGGGGCTGCGTGGGCACGCGGTGGAGTCGAGGTCGATTGCGCGGAAGCTGAGCTGCCTGCGTGGGTTCTATCGCTGGCTGCTGATGGATAAACGGATTACTCATGATCCGACAGTGAATGTGGAGACTCCTGCGAGCTGGAAGGTGCTGCCGAAGTCGCTGGCCGAGGGCGAGGTGGCGGAGATGCTGGAGCGGACCGGAGTTGCTGCCCGGAGTGACGGTGCGGATGGGCTGGCGCTGCGGGATCATGCGATCTTGGAGCTGCTGTATGCGGGCGGGCTGAGGGTGGGGGAGATATGCGCACTGCGGGTGGAGGATGTGCATCTGGACCAGGCGCGGGCGCAGGTGAGGGGCAAAGGCGATAAGGAGAGGATTGTGCCGCTGGGGCGGTCGGCGGTGGAGGCTTTGGAGAGGTATCTGGTGGTGGGGAGGCCGGGGTTGGTGAGGAGCGGGCTGGAGCGGGGAGGCCATGCGGTGCAGAGGGCGCTGTTTCTTAGTGTGCGGGGAAATGCGCTGACGCGGCAGTGGGTTTGGGAGATGGTGCGGTCGGCTTCGGGGACGGGTAAGGCTAGTCCGCATATGCTGAGGCATAGCTGCGCTACGCACATGGTGGAGCATGGTGCGGATTTGAGGAGTGTGCAGACTTTGCTGGGGCATGCGGATATTGCTACGACGCAGGTTTATACACATGTGGCGTTGGGGCATTTGAAGAAGGTGCATCGGGAGCATCATCCGCGGGGGAAAAGGCGGGTGGTTTAAAGGGTTGGGGTTGAAAGGTTTGGGATGTTGGGGCGAGCGAGGGTCTTCGGGATCCTTCGCTCCGCTCAGGATGACAGCAAAGGCAACCGCAGATCCCCTTCAGGGATGACAACAAGAACGGCAACGGCAAAGACAAAGGCAACGGCAGAGACAAAGGCAACGACAAAGACAAGGCAACGGCAGAGCAAGGCAGAGGCGAAATGCGGGATAAGGCTGGCGGGATTAACGGATTGGCCGAAGGGTTTCTGGCGATGCTCGCGAATGAGCGAGGCGCGTCGGAGCATACGGTGCGGGCTTATGCGCGCGAGGTGCGGAGCTTTGCGGCTTATCTGAATGAGACTTTGGGGAAGGATGCGAAGGTGAGTGCGGTGGAGCATCTGCATATTCGCGGTTACCTGGGGGCGCTGTATGAACGGGGGCTGACCAAGGCGAGTGCGGCGCGGGCGCTGGCGGCGGTGAGGAGCTGGTTCAAATGGCTGGCGAAGGAGGGGCATGTGGCGCAGAATCCGGCGCTGCTGGTGAGTACGCCGAAGTTGCCGAAGCATCTGCCGCGGGTGCCGAGTATGGAAGAGGTGAATCGAGTTTTGAATTCGCTGGATGGTTCGACTGAGAAGAGGGCTGGCGGAGCGGACGGTGTAGCCTCCCACCCTTCGCAAAGTACGCGAAGGATGGGGCACCCGGACGGTGGTGGCGATGCGGAGGAGGGAGATGCTTCGGCGTGGCCTGAGCGGGATCGGGTGATCTTCGAGTTGTTGTATGGGTGCGGGATTCGTAACTCGGAGCTGGTGGGTTTAAATATGGGCAGTGTGAAGTGGCGCGATGATGCGGTGCTGGTGCGCGGCAAGGGGCGGAAGGAGCGACTGGTGCCGCTGGGGGATGAGGCTGCGGTGGCGTTGAGGGCGTATCTGCCGCTGCGCGAGGCGAAGCTGGTGGCGGCGGGCAAGGGCACGCTGGTGCATGAGGGGCCGTTGATGATGAATCTGCGGATGCGTGGCGATTGCAGGCTGACGACGCGGAGTGTGGGGCGGATTGTGAAGGCGATTGCGCTGAGCCGGGGGCTGGCGGCGGATGTGCATCCGCATACGCTGCGGCACGCGTTCGGCACGCACATGCTGGAGGAGGGTGCGGATCTGCGGGCGATCCAGGAGATGCTGGGGCATGAGCGGCTGTCGACGACGCAGAGGTATACGCAGTTGACGGTGGGTCAGGTGCAGAAGGTGTATGACGAGACGCATCCTCGGGCTAAGTGAGAACAGGGCGAAGTGAGATCTCCGTAGATACTTTTTGAAGGGCTGGTTTTGTGTTGGATTTTTTTGAAGATGCGGGGGTGTTGGTTTTTGCTGGGGGTTTTGCGTAAAACGTGGTTTTGAACGTGGTTTTTTGATGGTGAGATGGTGGTGGCTTGTGGTGAGTTCGTGGCTGATGGGTGGTGCGATTTGTGGTGGCGAAAAAAGTGACAGCGTTTTGAGATTTATTTTCGTGTCTGGAATTGGCGGTGGCAGACAGCGGGTTTCTCCACTGCGCGCAACAGCAGGCCGTTGTCCTTCGGTGAAACTGACAGATCTTCGGTCGTGCTCTACGGCGATACTGCTCTAGTGGGTGGTGGCGTAGACGTAGAAGTCGGAGAAGGAGGTGTCGTCTGGGTTGGATGGGTCGTAGGGGTAGTCGTTGGCAATTGTGGAGTGGAGAGACCATTGAGGTTGATGTTGGGCCACCCAGTCGGTGAACGCGCGGTGATGGACGTGTTTGTAGTGCCACTCCTTGGTTATGTTGCTGGAGTAGACGACTACGAAGCGGCTGCCGGAGGCGAAGAGTTTACGCATGTAGTCGTCGAAGACGTGATCCTCGACGAGATGATAGATGACGTCGAGTGAGAGAGCGAGGTCCGCCTTAGTGCCTGCGGGGAGAAGACTGGCTTCGAAGAAGCGTTTGCTGGGGTCGTTGGCGAAGAGGGAGCGGCAGATTTCGATGGCTTTGGGGGAGACATCGACGCCGGTGTAGGCCGGATAGCTGGCAAGTTTGAGCTGCGCGCCGTCGCCGGAGCCGTGCTCGATGACGGAGGCGATGTGGTGCTGCTGGACGAAGGTGTTAAGGAAGTTGGCCTTGAAGTGGGCGAGGCGGTTGTAGCTGCCCGGGCCTGAGTCGCCACCTTTGCGGTAGCGTCGCTCCCAGTAGTCAACCGAGTTTCTGAAGTGTGCTCGGCGAAGTTGAACGAGGCCTGGGCCAATCAGTGGGACGTTCTTGAGAAAGGATTTAACACTTGCGATCATTTAGTCACCATCATCCTGGGGAGTTGGGAGGAATAGTTGGCTATATGGTACTGCCAAGTTCGATGCATTGAGGGAAGATCGGTTGGCCGATTTAAGCATTTTTAATCATGAATATTTGATTGCTAAGTGTTGACCTTCTTGAGTTTGTCGCAGTCCCTCCCTGAGAAGCATTATGGCACAGGAGTTGTTTGATCCCGGTAAACGATTTAACCTTTGCGGTCTTCGGGAAGGGGGCTGCATCCAATGAGGGCGAGGTACGGAATGCTGCAAGGATTCGCGAAGGGTGCGGGGTTGGCGGCGGTGGGGTTGGCGCTGATGGCGGGGCAGGGGTGCAAGAAGAAACAGGCTCCGGCTGCTGTGCAGCCTGTAGTACGGACGGTGCCGCGGGCGGCACAACCGGACTTTCCTGATGATCCGCCGCCAGTGCCGGTGGTCGCCGATAGAGGCACACATCACCCGGTGCGGCGGGCGGCTGCGCCTGCTTTGGCGCCGGCTCGGCCACCGGCGGTTGATCCGAATGCTCTGGCTGAGGCGCAGAGGCAGCGGGATGCAAGTCTGTTGCAGAGGCAGCAGGCGGCTTCGCAGCGGCAGCAGCAGGAGCTGAACGGGGTGGTCGAGCGGAGCGCGAAGATTCGGCAGGCTCAGCAGGATGAGCCGCGGATTCAGGAGGCTCCGGAGGCTCCAATCGATCGTCCGCTGCCGGGGGTGCCTGGCCAGCGGATCCAGGATAATCCCGCGCGGATGCCTGAGGCCGAGCCGGAGCAGCCAGCGCCTTCGGATGGGGAGTCTGCGCCGGACGGTACGAATTCTGCTCAGCCGCAGCCACTGCCACCGCAGAGCTAATGGGAGGGTGGATTCTCTCCCTTCCATTGGAATGCTGTTCTGCCGCCACAATATCTGAGACTCTGAGACGTCATTACAGTAGCGCACCCTGGGGTGGCGTGAGATCGTGACCGATCTGGCAGGCAGGCCCGCACAGGTGCGACTCGAGCGCGTAGACGCAGGTGAGCTTTATGGCAAGTTTTCAAGGCGAGGCGTTGCAGTCAGCAAGCAAGCCTGATTCAGATTGCAGATTCGAGCCGGGCGTCATGGTGCCGGTAATCGATCCCATGCGCTGCGAAGCGAAGGGACCATGCGTTCCCATTTGTCCTTACGATGTTCTCGTTATCCGCACCGTCACGCCTGAGGAGAAGGCTGGGCTTCCTTGGGTCGGGAGGTTCAAGTTGCTGGTGCATGGCGGCAAGCAGGCGTTCGTTCTCGTCCCTGAAGCTTGCCGGGGATGCGGCTTGTGCGTCACAGCCTGCCCAGAGAAGGCGATTACACTTCAGAAGCTGCAACTGCGACGCTGACTGCGCCGAAGTGCGGCTTTCCGGTTGGTCCAATGCATGGCAGATTGATGTCTGTGGGCGGAGGCAACTTCGTCAATGGGCCGAGATGAGGAGGATGTGGGCTGGTTCGGCGGGGGTGGCGGGGGCGATCTCGAAGGGCTGGTTGGGGGCGATGGCGACTACGGTGCCCAGTGAGATCTTTGTGGGGTGGCTGTTGTGGAGGATGGTCGTAGGGGAGAGGGTTACTACGAGGGATCGGTCTGGCGAGGGTGGGACTGCGCAGGGAGCAGAGGTAGCGCAGACGACTCTGCGGACGGAGAGGCCGGCGGAGGAGAACTCGGTGGAGCTGATGTTGTGGGTGAGGTCGGTGGGGGCGGGGCCGCGGAAGTCCGGGGTGTTGCCTAGGTCGAGGTGGGGGAGTTCGACGCGGAGGAAGTCTGAGGGGAGGTCGCTGAGGTTTTCTATGGAGTGGCGCTCGAGGATGCCTCGGCTGATGCGGTAGGCTCCGAGATGCGTGGGCGGGCGGGTGATGGTTTCGGGCGGGTTCTCGTGGATGATGTTTACGGGGCCGGAGTTGTTGAGGTAGACGTAGACGGTGGAGGTGGCGGGGTGGTCGTGGACGGGGACTTTCTCGTGGGGGCCGTAGTGGACGCGGATGACGTTGAAGGTTTGGTTGGTGAGGATGGTCTGGTAGTTGGGTGGGAGTGGTTGTTGGGCTGGGGTGGTTAGGGTTAGGGAGAGGAGCAGGGGGAGAAGGGTTTTCAATCTGGGCCTCCTGGGGTTGTGATGCTTGGGGCTATTGGCGCCTATGAGAAGGCAGCAGCAGGCTTTTCACCGTGTTCGACTACGCTCAGGGTGCTGAATGAGAAGCAAATGGGCGAAGGCAAAGGCAACCGCAGATCCCCTTCGGGGATGACAACAAGAACTGCAACGACAACTGCAAATACGGGGATCCTTCACTGCGTTCAGGATGACGGCTCTTTAAGATGGTTCGCTGCATTTTGGATGATGACCTTTGTTCAGGATGATGGCCTTTGTTCAAGATGACGGCCTTTGTTTAGGATGACGGCCTTTGTTTAGAATGATGGCCTTTGAAGTGGTTGCGTTTGCGTTAGTAGCGGGGGATGGTGGGGTCGATGGAGCGGGACCAGCCGTCGATGCCACCGGCGAGAGACTGAACGTGGTCGAAGCCTTGATTACGCAGCCACATGGTGACGCTGAGGGAGCGGGCTCCGTGATGACAGAGGACGACGATGGGGGCGTCGGGATCGAGCTCGGTGTGGGCGCGGGAGGGGATATCGCCCATGGGAATGAGGGTGGAGTCGGGGAGGTGAGCGGTTTGGTACTCCCAGGGCTCGCGGACGTCCAACAGGAGGGGGGCATTGGGCTGCTGGCGGAGCATGGAGAAGGCTTCTGCGGTAATTTCGGGCTCTAGCATGATTTCAAGGATATCCTTAGAGATGGCATTAGGAGAGATGGCATCAGGCACAGGGTTCCGCGCCTGGCTTTGACGAGAGTTGGGGCGAGGCTTGGGCGAGAGCCGGGTTAATGCCGGCGGTTCGGCGGAGTGTGCCGGGCTGGGTATGTTGTTGGGGATGCGGTTGAGCAGGGTGCATCCTGAGAGTGCTCACGAATTTCATTATGGACGGTGGCTGCCTTGGAGACTGTCTTGGGTTCTGCGAACGGTTTTGGTTTGGAGAGTGTATTGGAGAAGGTACTGATTGTTGAAGACGAGGTCCACGCACGGAGTGGCCTGACGGAGTTGATTGAGAGCTGGGGCTACAGGGCGGAGTGTGCGGCGGATGGGATGGAGGGTCTGGAGAAGGCGGTGGCGTGGGCTCCAGCTATTATTGTGACCGACCTGAAGATGCCGCGGATGGATGGGATGGAGCTGCTGAGCCGGATTGGCGAGCTGCCACAGAGGATTGCGGTGGTGATGCTGACGGCGCAGGGGTCGATTGAGTCGGCTGTGGATGCGATGCGGATGGGGGCGTACGACTATATTCCGAAGCCGGTGGACCCGGGTCGGCTGAAGACGATTCTGCAGAATGCGAGCCGTCAGCGCGAGGCGGATGCGGAACTGGAGTCTACGGGGCGGCAGCTGAGGGATACGGGTGTGCTGGGGCCAATGGTGGGGTCGTCGCCGCAGATGGTGGATATCTTTGCGATGATCGAGAGGATTGCTCCGTCGAATGTGTCGGTGCTGGTGACGGGGGAGAGCGGGACAGGAAAAGAGCTGGTGGCGCGGGCGCTGCATGACCTGAGTGCGCGGAGGCTGAAGCCTTTTGTTGCGGTGAACTGCGCGGCGATTCCGGAGACGCTGATCGAGAGCGAGATCTTCGGGCATGAGAAGGGCGCGTTTACCGGGGCGCTGGAGCGAAGGGCTGGATGCTTTGAGCTGGCAGAGGAGGGGACGCTGTTGCTCGATGAGATTGGCGAGATGCCGATGGCGACGCAGGCCAAGCTGCTGCGGGTGCTGGAGGACCGGAAGCTGCGCAGGCTGGGCAGCAAGATTGAGACGCCAGTGGATGTACGGGTGGTGGCGGCGACGAATAAGGATCCGGAGAAGGCTGTGGCGAGTGGGGAGCTGCGTGGGGACCTCTACTATCGGCTGAATGTTTTTAATATCCAGATGCCTCCGCTGCGCGATCACCTGATGGATGTGTCGGCGATTGCGGAGAAGATGATCGACGATATGAATGAGCGGCATCACTGCACGGTGGCGGGGCTAAAGGACTCGCTGATGATCCGGCTGGAGGGATATAACTGGCCGGGCAATGTGCGGGAGCTGCGCAACACGATTGAGCGGGCGGTGATTCTGGCGGGGTCGGGGATGCTGGGGATTGAGCATCTGCCGCCGCACTTTGGGGAACCGGGATTTGCTCCTCCGCCGAATCGCGTGGCCGGCGTGGAGGCTGCGGTTGTCGCAGCTGCGCAGGCGGCTCAGTTTGAGGATGGACAGCGGCGATTGGATGAGTCGAACTCGGTGCGGGTGGAGGTGGGGACGACGGTGGATGAGGCAGAACGGCAGCTGATTCTGAAGACGCTGGTGGCGACGCATAACAACAAGACGAAGGCTGCGGAGATTCTGGGGATCAGTTCGAAGACGCTGCAGAATAAGCTGAAGGAATATTCGAACGCTGCTGTGACGGAGTAACGATGCGGCTGAAGACGAAGCTGGTGCTGTCGGCAACGGGGCTGACGTTTGCGATCGTGCTGGTGCTTTCGGCACTGTTCTTGAGCGAGCTGCTGCGGCAGAGGATCGAGCAGACGGCTGCGGCGAATGATGTGCTGGTGCACGAGGTCTGGCTGGAGATGCGGAAGGCGGTGGAGACGGGGCTGCGGGCGAATCCGCCGGTGGACCGGAGCGACGAGGCGCTGCATCGGGCGGTGGTGGACGCGCTGAGGAGCGAGACGGCGCTGATGCAGGTGATGAATACGATTGTGCGCTACTCGCCTACGGTGCAGGACGTGAGCGTGACGGATGCGCATGGGCTGACCCTGCTGAGCACGGATCCGGATGCAGTGGATCAGCCGGCGGTGTTCCGGTTCAGTCTGGCGAGTGTTCAGAATGGGCCGATCTCGCGGCAGATGAGAGTGGTGTTCGGCAAGCCGCGGGTGCTGGATATCTCGCAGTCGCTGGAGCGGAATGGGGCGCCGTTTCTGGTGGTGCATGTTGGGGTGCGGTCGACGTTTTTGAAGAATGCGTATGAGCCGTGGCTGCTGGATGCACTGATCTTTGCTGCGCTGGCGGCACTGGCGGCGATGTTGTCGGCGGGGCTGCTGGCGAATGTGGCGCTGCGTCCGCTGGAGTCGATCAGCGCGCGGCTTGAGAGCTTGACGAAGGCGGGCGGGCCGATTCCGGAGAGGTTGCTGGAGAGCCGGAGTACGCGGAGCGATGCGGTGGTTCGGGTGACGAAGACGCTGGACCGGCTGGGAGAGCAGATGCGCACGCAGGAGGCTGGGTATACGGCGCTGCAGGCGAATCTGAACCAGATGCTGGATACGCTGCGTGACGGCGTGCTGCTGTTTACGGCGGATCGGCGGGCGGTGATGGTGTCGGATGCGGTGGCTTATTTTCTGGGTGCCCCGTTGAACCAGGATCACGAAAAGCTGGTGGGGATGCGGCTGGAAGAGATCTTTGCGCCGGATAGCGTGCTGGGAGAGGCGGTGCTGGAGGCGTTTGCGGAGGGGGGCCAGGTAAGTGCGCAGGCGTTGACGCTGGAGGACGGGCGGCAGGTGCAGTTCTCGCTGGACCGGATCTCGGGCCAGATCGATGAGGAACTGGCAGGGGCGGGGAGTGTGGCGACTCTGCTGACGCTGCGGGACATGGAGTCGGTGGCGCAACTGGGGCAGGAGTTGGAGGTGGCGCGCAGGCTGGCGGCGATTGGAAGGCTGACGGCCGGGGTGGGGCATGAGGTGAAGAACCCTATCAACGCGATGGTGCTGCATCTGGAGCTTCTGCGCGGAAAGCTGGCGCCGGGCGGTGCGGAGGCGTTTGGCGGGGCGCAGCGGCATGTGGAGATTCTGTCGGGAGAGATGCAGCGGCTGGACAGGGTGGTGCAGACGCTGGCAGACTTTTCGCGGCCGATGGAGCTGCATTTGAAGGAGCAGGACCTGCGCCAGGTGGTGGAGGTGGTGATGGAGCTGACTGCTGCCGAGATGCAGGAGAATAGGGTGCAGGTGATGGTGGATGGTCCGCGCGAGCCGTTGATGGTGAGAGTGGATGCGCAGCTGATGCAGCAGGCGCTGCTAAACCTGTTGCTGAACGGGATGCAGGCGATGCCCGAGGGCGGGGCAATGGTGGTGCGAATGCGGCGGGACCACCAGTTTGCTGTTGTGGAAGTAATCGATGAAGGAGAGGGTATACCTAAGGAGCTATTACCGCGTATCTTCGAACTGTACTTCACCACCAAACCAAAGGGAAGCGGAATCGGATTGGCGATGACGTATCGGATTTTGCAGCTGCATGGCGGAGCGATGGAGGTACGATCCAATGCCGACCCGGGTTCGGTCGAGCGGGGGACGACGTTTACGTTTCGAGTGCCGGTTGCGTCGGGAGTTGGCGGCGAGAGCAGGAAGGCCG
Organism: Tunturiibacter empetritectus; assembly: GCF_013410875.1. Taxonomy (GTDB): domain Bacteria; phylum Acidobacteriota; class Terriglobia; order Terriglobales; family Acidobacteriaceae; genus Edaphobacter; species Edaphobacter empetritectus. The sequence continues at coordinate 1,411,813 of NZ_JACCCU010000001.1, forward strand.
CAGGTGCAGTTCAGAAAGAGCTAGGGGAACGGGTTTGAAGGGTACGGGCAACATTACGCAGAAGATCGCATGGACGACTCTCTGGTTTGGTTTGACGATGGGGATGGCAGGATGCCGGCATAAGCCGCAGCTCGCGCCGCTGCCGCCGGTGATGTCTCCGGTGGCGCTTGAGGATATTCCGGAGCCGGATGATCTGCCGATGGTGGAAGAGCCGCCGGCGAAGCTGCCGACGGTGCCGGTGTCGACCGAGGCAGGGAAGCCGAAGAAGAGGAAGAAGCAGCCACCGAAGGTCATTGCGCCACCTGAGCCCGTGTCTGAGACGCAGGTTGCCAGTGCGGCAGCGCCTTCGCCGGATGCGGCGGTGGGTGCTCTGACGGCAGGGGGAGAGACGAATCCTCAGACGAAGCAGGATGCGGAGGAGCTGATTGCGTCGATCGACAAGAGGCTGAATGCGCTGCCGGCACAGAAGGTGGAAGAGCAGAAGGCGCAGGTGAGCAAGGTGCGGAACTTCTGGAAGGATGCGCAGGATGCGTTGAAGTCCGGCGATGCCGAAGGGGCGAAGACGCTGGCGACGAAGGCTAAGCTGCTGCTGGATGATTTGGAGAAATAGCGAGTCAGCTAAAGGCAGCGAGTTAGCTAGTCGGCAGTTAAACCGGTCAGCGAGTCAGCGAGCCGGTGGCTCTGTAACTTCTTTTATTTTCAGAGGCTGGCAGTTGGCGCGTCTTCAACGATGCGCTTAGCCTCGGTGCGTCGACCTATGGCGAAGTTGACATCGCTGCGACGGGGCCTATAATTCTGCCGGGCTCCGGGCCTGCTCCCCCAAAAATCTATATTTCCAAGAGGCGATCATGAAATCGAGAATCTCGATGTTTGTGTCCGTGGCGGCGCTGGCGGCGCTGACCTTTTTTGTCCCGAGTAGAGTGTATGCCCAACAGAACTGGAAAGCGGCGTTGGGCGGTCAAAGTAGCGATATGGGCAGGCAGGCAGTGGCCTTTCTTCCCAACGAGCTGTGGATTCACGAGGGCGACAGCATCACCTGGACCTCCGGCAGCGGAGACATCCATACGGTGTCCTTCTTCATCGCCGGTCAGGCGTTTGAAGACTTTACGGTGGGTTGTCCTGGGTTCTCGCCGAGTGGCGCGAGTTTCGACGGCACCAAGTGCGTGAGCGCGCCTCCGCTGGTAGAGGGGCAGAGCTTCACCGTGAGCTTTCCCAAACCCGGCAACTTTAGCCTGATCTGCCTGGTGCACACGCACATGACCGGAGTCATACACGTCCTAGCCGCGTCGGCGACTCTGCCGCACGATCAGGCCTTCTATGACGCACAGGCGGCGGAACAGCGGAGGAGTCTGCTTACCGATACCGATAAGCAGAGGGACATGGATGACATGCTGTCGGCGCACCTGCTGGCAAACAAGAACAGCGTGACTGCTGGGATTGGAGAGATGACGGTGACCGGCGCCGGGTTTGAATCGCTTTCGGTTGTGCGTTTTCTGAAGGGAACGATTGAGGTCCATAAGGGAGACACGATTGAGTGGGTCAATTTAGACCCGGCCTTGCCGCATACGATCACCTTCGGAAAAGAGCCGGCGAATCCGGAGCCTCCGTCCGGCAATGTGCCTATAACTCCGGATGCGGATGGTGTGTTGCATGCGACGATCAGTTCGCAGGGGGACAACGTGCATTCGGGCCTGATTGTTGCATCACCTCAAAACCAGGTTGGCGTGGCGCAGTCTCCTCCGGGCAATACGCGTTTTCGCATTACCTTTACGGAGGCGGGGACGTACAACTACATCTGCGCGCTGCACGATAATCTTGGGATGATTGGCAAGGTGATTGTGCGGTCCAATTGGTAGAGAGTTAGCGAGTCAGCTGGTTAGCAAGTCAGCGAGTCAGCGAAAGGCAGCCAGTTAGCTAGTCAGCGGCGAGTTTGCGTAGGCAAGTTGTTCGCTGACTTGCTGACCGTTTTATCAGCTAACTTGCGGTTTTGCTGACTCGCTGCCTTACGCGGTGGCGCCGTGGCACTTTTTGTATTTTTTGCCTGAGCCGCAGGGGCACTCGTCGTTGCGGCCTACTTTTTCGCCGGCGTGGCGTGGGCCGGAGCCGTTGGTATCGGCGGAGGCTGAGCTTACGGAGCGGGCCTGCTCCAGTTCGCGCTGCTTCTTCTTTTGGAACTCGCGCTCTAGCGCGTCGATGGTGGTGGAGGGAGCGCGGTTGGGTGGCGGCGCTGGTATGTTTTGACGCGCAGCTGGTGCGTTGGTGTGTTGTGGCGGAGCCCCGGCAGGGGGGGTGTTTTGTGCGTTGATGGCGGCTAGCTGCTGGGTCTGTTGGGCCTGGGCTAGAGCCTGCGCGTGGGCTTGCGCTTGGGCGAGCTGCTCGGCGGACTCTATGGGGGTGCCGTCGGGGCCGATGATCTGCATGCGGAAGAGGTGGCGTGCGGTGTCTTCCTGGAAGCGCATCATCATGCCTTCGAACATCTCGAAGGACTCCTTCTTGTAGGCGACGAGCGGGTCTTGCTGCGCGTAGCCACGGAGGCCGATGCCTTCTTTGAGGTGATCCATCGCGAGGAGGTGGTCCTTCCAGAGGCCGTCGAGGACGGAGAGCATGACGATGCGCTCGTGGTAGCGCATGGCTTCGGCGCCGAGGATGCTCTCCTTGATGTCGTAGCGGCCGCGGAGGTTTTGGAAGATAGCTTCGCCTAGCTCGTGGCGGTTGAGTGCCGTGGCGTCGATCTCTTTTTCGAGGTGTGCGCCGAAGATGTCGTGGACCTGCGCGAAGAGAGGTTCGAGCTTCCACACGTCGGCGTGGACTTTTTCGGGGGCGTTCTCGTCGAGTATGTTGGAGAGGATGGTGGAGGTGTAGTCGTCGGTGATGAGCTGCTTCTGGTCGACTCCTTCCATGAGCTGGCGGCGGAGACCATAGACGGCTTCGCGCTGCTTGTTCATGACGTCGTCGTACTCGAGGACGTGTTTGCGGGACTCGAAGTTCTGGGTTTCGACGGCTTTCTGCGCGGCTTCGATGCGGCGGGAGATCATGCCGGACTCGATGGGAACTCCCTCTTCCATGCCGAGGCGCTGGAGCAAGGTGGAGACCCACTCGCGGGCGAAGATGCGCATGAGATCGTCTTCGAGTGAGAGGAAGAAGCGCGAGGAGCCAGGGTCGCCTTGACGACCGGCGCGTCCACGAAGCTGGTTGTCGACGCGGCGGGACTCGTGGCGTTCGGTGCCGAGGATGTGGAGGCCGCCTGCGCCGATGACGGATTCGTGCTCGGCTTTGGCTGCGCCCTCGTGGGCGGCGGTGGCGGCGTCCCATGCGGCCTGCGTGGTTTCGAACTCCTGGCCGGTGTAGTAGAAGCGGACCATGCCGGGGCCGGCGACGGGGCTGATGATGCCTTCGGCTGCGGAGACGGCGCGGGCCTGTTGTTTGCGGACGAGGTCCTGACGGGCCATGAACTCGGCGTTGCCGCCGAGGAGGATGTCGGTGCCACGGCCTGCCATGTTGGTGGCGATGGTGACCATGCCGAGACGGCCGGCCTGGGCTACGATCTCTGCTTCCTTCTCGTGGAACTTGGCGTTGAGGACGACGTGGCGAACGCCTTTGCGCTTGAGGATCTCGGAGAGGAGCTCAGATTTTTCGATCGACGTGGTGCCGACGAGGACGGGCTGCTTTTCGCCGTGGAGACGGGCGATCTCGTCGGCGACGGCAAAGTATTTCTCCTGCGCGGTGCGATAGACGACGTCGGCGTTTTCGATACGGAGCATCTTGCGGTTGGTGGGGGTGACGACGATGTCGAGCTTGTAGATCTTGTCGAACTCGGCGGCTTCGGTCTCGGCGGTGCCGGTCATGCCGCTGAGTTTTTTATACATGCGGAAGTAGTTCTGGAAGGTGATGGTGGCAAGGGTCTGGTCTTCCTTGCGGATGGCTACGCCTTCTTTGGCTTCGACGGCTTGATGCAATCCGTCGGACCAGCGGCGACCGGGCATGAGGCGGCCAGTGAACTCATCGACGATGATGACTTCGCCCTCTTTGACGACGTACTCGACGTCGCGCTTGTAGAGGGAGTGGGCCTTGATGGCGACTTCGACGTGGTGTTTGAGGTCCCAATTTTCGGGGTCGGCGATGTTGCCGATGCCGAGGAGGCCTTCAATCTTCTCCCAGCCCTCGTCGGTGACGGTGATGGAGCGGGTTTTTTCGTCTACTACGTAATCGCCTGACCAGGTTTTGGTTTCGACGGTCTCGATGAGTTCGCCGAGTTCGAGCTTAGGGATGATGATGTTGACGCGCGCGTACTTGTCGGTGGTCTGGTCGGTGGGGCCGGAGATGATGAGCGGGGTGCGAGCTTCGTCGATGAGGATGGAGTCCACCTCGTCGACGATGCAGTAGTAGTGCCCGCGCTGGACCTGATCCTTGAGCTCGAACTTCATGTTGTCGCGCAGGTAGTCGAAGCCGAACTCGTTGTTGGTGCCGTAGGTGATGTCGGAGGCGTAGGCGTCGCGGCGCTGCTCATCGGAGAGGTCGTGCACGATGACGCCGACGGTGAGGCCGAGGAAGCCGTAGATCTTGCCCATCCACTCGGCGTCGCGTTTGGCGAGATAGTCGTTGACGGTGACGACGTGGACGCCGCGGCCGGCGAGGGCGTTGAGATAGCAGGGGAGGGTGGCGACCAGGGTTTTTCCTTCGCCGGTCTTCATCTCGGCGATCTTGCCGGAGTGGAGGACGATGCCGCCCAGCATCTGCACGTCGAAGTGGCGCATGCCGACAGTGCGCTTGCCGGCTTCGCGGACGACGGCGAAGGCTTCGGGCAGGATGGCGTTGAGTGCTTCTTTTTCGGCGGCGTTGCGCTCGTCGGCGTTCTCGGGGGTGTCGGGGATGTTGGCGATGGCCGCGGCGATGCGCTGGCGGAACTCGGCGGTCTTGTTGCGCAGAGCCTCGTCGGAGAGCGCCAGGGTGGTCGGCTCGAGCGCGTTGATCTGCGCGACGGTGGGCTGGATGCGCTTGACGGCGCGTTCGTTACTGGTGCCAAAGACTTTTGCAATGACTGAGTTGAGCAAAACGGTATCCTTCGGGGCGCACTTTGTCCCAAATACTAGTGTAACTGGTATGGGTGGCGCGGTTGGAGGTGAAGTTGGCCGTTGGAGATACGGCGGATCAGGCTCGGGTGGCGCTAGCGAGCTAGGACTTCGAGCGGACGTAGACCGGATCGCGCTTGAGGTAGGCGAAGCGGTACTTGGCATCCTGGCCTGAGGGGGCGCAGAGGTGGCCGGTGAAGGGAGCGCGGAGGGTTTCGGCGCCGAAAGATATTGCTACGAAAGCTGGGGTGTAGCATTTGCTGTTGTCGAAGACTTCGCCGGAGACCCAATAGAGTTCGCCGGTGGCTTCGGCGTTGGCAGGGATTGCTACGGGCAGGATGACGGGGCCGGGGTGCATGCCGGGCGGGAGTTCGACGGAGATGGGGAGTTTGGTGTTGGAGGCGTCTTCGAAGACGAGTGCAGGGCGACCGGGGACGGTGCAGGTTTGCGCGCCGATGTTGCGGAGCACCAGCAGGGTTCCGGAGTGCGACATGCCGTCGAAGTTGCCGCCTTCGCCGTCGAAGGAGAGCGAGAGTTGGGCGGCGGTGCAGGCCAGCAGGGTGGACGCTGAGGGCAGAGAGGTCGCGCTCGCAGAAGAGGCGAGGATGAGGACCACGGCGACGACAACATAGACCGCGTTGGAGGCTGGTTTGGTCACTGAAAGAATTTTAGTCTTTCTTTGTGTCTCTGGTGAGATTGTAAGCTGACTTGTCAGTTGCGGAATTTGATTGAGGCGGGAATCTTATGCTGAGTTACGTGCAGAGTAGCTTGCTGGTGGTTTTGGCGATGCTGGTTTCGGTGGCGTTGGTGCTGGTGCTCAATCGGGCATGGCCGATTCCGAATCGCAAGCTGATCAATGATGTGACGGGATGGCAGCTGGGAATTTTGGGGACGACGTATGGGGTGATCCTGGGATTCATGCTGTATACGGTCTGGATAGACTTTCGGGCGGCGGAGGTGAATGCGACGCAGGAGGCGAGTTCGCTGTTGACGGTGACGCGGGTGGCGTCGGCGCTACCGGCTGCGGAGAGGGAGGCGTTTCGCGGGTTGGGGATGCAGTATGCGGATGCGGTAGTGCACCAGGAGTGGCCGGCGATGCAGCGTCAGGAGGAGAGCCGTGCGGGAGAGAGGATCGAGGTAGAGATGTGGAAGCTGCTCGCGGGGCTGAAGGACGATGCCGGCGCGGCGAATAGCGTGGACCACCTGACAAGGGTGTTGAGTGAGCTGTCGGAGAGGCGCAGTCTGCGGGAGGAGCAACTTCGCGTGCGGCTGCCCGTGGTGCTGTGGATCTTGCTGCTGGCTGGCGGGGGCGCGACGGTAGGGTCTTCGTGTCTGCTGGGGAATGACAATAAATGGCTGCACTATTGTCAGGTGCTGGCGTTGACGTTTGTGGTGGCGGTGACGTTGTCGGCGATTGCGGACCTGGCGCGGCCATTTGAGGGTTCGGTGTCGGTGAGCCCGGTTGCGTTTGAGCGTGTGCAGACGATTATGCAGCTGGATGCGGCTCGTTAGCGGCTACTCGCTTATTCAAAGCGTTGCCGAGAGCACACATCAAAGTCGAGATGTGGGGCACCCGCTTTTTGCGGCTGTAGGGTGTGTTCGAGATGCTGGATTAGGGCGTTGAGGCCAGGGGTTAGTGTCCGCCCATGGCTTCGGGGTCGGGTTTTGCGGCTTTGGTGGGGAGACGCATGATGAAGGGCAGCGGCGTGAGCAAAAAGATGGTGCAGGCGAGGATGGCGAAGGCGTTCTTGTAGCTGAGCATCGAGGCCTGGCGGAGCATTTCCTGGTAGGCCTGGCCGAGGGCCATCTGTGAGGCGCTGGCGGCAGACATGCCCTGCGACATCAGCATCTCTTTCATGCGGTCCATGTAGAGGTTGTAGGGGACGCTGCCGCGGACGACGTTGGCGGAGAGAGCGACCTGCTGAACCTGGGAGTTGCGCGCCAGATAGGTGGTGAGGAGCGCGGTGCCGGCGCTGCCGCCGAGGTTGCGGGCGAAGTTGGAGAGGCTGGAGATCTGGTTGGTCTTGCTGGCGGGCACGCCGACGTAGTTGAGCGTGCTGATGGGGATGAAGATGAAGGCGAGACCGATGACCTGGAGCATTCGCCAGAGGGTGACGGTGCCGAAGGCTGTGTTGAGGTCGAGCCGCGTGAGGTTGTAGATGCCGATGGCGGTGACGAGATAGCCGAGGCAGACCATGAGGCGTGGATCGAATTTGCCGAGGCTGCGGCCGGCGACGAACATCATGATCATCATGACGAAGCCAGCGGGGGAGAGGACCATGCCGGCGCGTTCGGCGGTGTAGCCGAGCAGGCCTTGGAGGTACTGCGGGATGAGCACGGTCGAGCCGAAGAGGACCATGCCGAGGATGAGCTGGAGGAAGACGGCAGTTCCGAAGTTTCGGTTCTTGAGGAGCTTGAGGTCGACGATGGGATCGGGATGGTGCCACTCCCACCAGGTGAAGAAGATCAGCGTGGCGGCGGCGAGGATGGCGAAGGTGCGGATCATGGGATCTCCGAACCAGTCCTTCTCCTGGCCTTTATCGAGGGTGAACTCGAGGCAGCCGACACCGACGGCTACGAGGCCCAGACCGAGGAAGTCGATCTTGAGGTGCTTGGCCTGCTCCATGCGCTCTTTGAGATGGGGTGGATCTTCGACCATGCGGTTGCTGAGATAGAGCGAGATGAGGCCGATGGGGATGTTGATGAAGAAGATCCAGTGCCAGTTGAAGTTGTCGGTGATCCAGCCGCCGAGGGTTGGGCCGATGGCGGGTGCGACGACGACGGCCATGCCATAGACTGCGAAGGCCTGGCCTCGTTTTTCGATGGGGAAGGTGTCGGCGAGGATGGCCTGCTCGCTGGGAGCGAGGCCGCCGCCGCCTGCGCCTTGAAGGATGCGCGCGACGATGAGAAGAGGAAGCGTGTTGGCGATGCCGCATAGGAACGAGCAGATGGTGAAGAGGGCGACGCAGACCATGTAGAAGCGCTTGCGGCCGAAGCGGTTGGAGAGCCAGCCGGAGATGGGCAGGACGATGGCGCTGGAGACGAGGTAGCTGGTGAGGACCCAGGTGGCTTCTTCAGAGCTCGCGCCGAGGGTGCCGGCGATGTGGGGCAGGGCAACGTTGGCGATGGAGGTGTCGAGTACCTCCATGAAGGTGGCGAGTGTCACGGTGAGCGCGATGGCCCAGGGATTATGGTGAGGCTTCCACGCGGCGGGCGCGGCGATAGGCATGGGCCGGGCGAGCGAGGGCGAGGGTGCAGTCATTGTTGCCATATCAGTCTCCTGATATGATATCAGGAGACTGATATGGTTTCTTTAAATTCTAACGGAGTAAAGCGGCAGGCTGAGAGGCGGAGGGCGGCGCAGATGATGAAGCGCATCCTGATCCACTTTCGCAGCCAGATGGACGAGGCGCTGCGGCCCCAGGGCGTGACGACGGCTCAGCTGCACATTCTGAAGACGCTTCGGGAGGAGCCGGGGGTGTCGGGTGCCCAGTTGGCGCGGCTGTGCTATGTGACGCCGCAGTCGGCGCAGTCGCTGTTGACGGGGCTGGCGAGAGATGGGTGGATTGTAAGGAATAAAGGGCGGGGGAATGACCGGATTCTTGCGGCGCGACTGACGGCTGAGGGGGAAGAGCTGCTTCAGGAGGCGGAGAAGATGGTGAAGGTGATTGAAGGAAAGCTGTGGCGAGGGGTGGCTGAGAGTTCGATTGAGGCTTTGAATGGGGTGCTGGAGCAGTGCCTTGCGAATCTTGGGCCTGAGCCGGACGGCCGTTAGCGCCTGAGAAGAGAAGCCAGAAGGGCCTGCCCTGAGAAACGGCAGGCCGTTGGTTTTACTGGCTGGGTTGTTTGCCGTGGAACAGTTTGTGGTTGATGTCGGGCCAGAACTCGTGAAAGAGGAAGGTGCCGGCGTCGATACCAATGTTTGATCCCCATTTACTGACAGTGTTGCCGAGGGTACGTTCTCTCGAGGGGTAGTAAAGGTTGGAGAGTCCGGCGCCGGCACCTGCACCGACGATCTCGCTAATGTTGAAGGTCTCATTTCCGGCATCGTTGCGCGTGATTACGACGCGGCTTAGAGAGTAGCCAGCGCGCTTCATGAAGCCGCCGTGTCCCAGAGTGTAATAGCGGTTGTCTTCCCGGGTGATGACGGGGAAGATGGCCTCGACGGTGTAGTTTTCCACGGCCTGATCGGCGAAGGCATGCCAGTAGTAGCGTCCGTAGCCGGCGGCTCCCTGGCGAAATTCCGGAGTGCTGTTTGTCGCCTGATTGATGCCGGCGACGGCGGCCGGCAGAAAGATGGAGGAGTAGTCAAAGCTGTCCTGCGAGGCAGTTTTGAACTTTTCCAGGACAGTTTGCGGCGGGAGATGGGTGTTGGCGCTGACGGCGCGGAAGTTTGGGAAGATGCCGAGGATGCGTTTGGTTTGAACGCCTTCCTGCTCTGCCACCGGGCCTGAGATAGGGGCCTGGGGCGCGTTGGGTAGATCGGAGTTGTCGAGCGAGGACGAGGAAGAGGTTTCGGCGCTGACCTGGGTAAACGTTGCTGGCTTATCTTGTGCATGCGTGCTGCCACAGAAAAGATACAGTGACAGGAACAAATTGGTGGCGCTGAGGGGGAGGCTTGATTTTATTTTCATAGGCTAATTGTTTTATTGATTCGTTAGACGCAAAAATAGGATGTTTCGTCTTACGGAGATGATTCATCGACTTTATCTGATTCTCCCCACGGGAAGTGTTGGGGAGATGATGTAAGATGCGCGCTTTTGCCGGGGAATGTATGGGGCTTAGCGGAGGGTGGCGTGGAAGCGAAGGCGAACGTAGTCGGCGATCCAGTTGCCGTCGGTGTCGCGGAGGATGGGCTCGAGCAGGGCAATAGTGTTGGCGACTGCGGCTGCGCGATCGTGTGGATTGAGCCGGTCGAGGACACCATTGCGGAAGGTGTTGAGCCAGGACTCCATGCCTGTTGGAAGCGGTGTGGGGCGAGGGATGAGTTCGATGGATTGGACGGTGAAGCCGGCGGATTCGAGGAGATGGCGATAGAGCGCGGGCGAGGGGAAGAAGCTTGCGGCGGTGGCTTCGGCGTCGATGTGAAAGGGCGCGAGGGTGGCCTGGAGTGCGGTGCGGATGGCAGCGACGTTGCCGTAGCCGCCCATCTCGGCGACGAAGCGGGCTTGTGGATTGGTGCTGCGGAGGGCGCGATGAACGCCGGCGAGCGTGGCCTGGTGGCCGGAGATGCCGGGGATCCAGTGAAGGGCGGCGTTGGAGAAGACGGCGTCGAACTGGTTGTTATAGGGGAGTGCTGTGGCGTCGTGTTGCTCGACGTCAAATTTTGCTGCGCTGTGGAGGCTGCGTTGACGGGCTGCGGAGAGCATGGCGGGTGAGGCGTCGACGCCGGTGAGGATGGCGCCGGTAGCGGCGAGTTGTTCGGTGAGGGCGCCGTCGCCACAGCCAAGATCGAGGATGCGTTCGCCGGGCTGGGGAGCGAGGAGAGCGACGACGTTGGAGGCGAGGTTGGCTACGAATCGGCCGTTGGCGGCATAGGCTTCGGTGTTCCAGGTTTGACCGGTGGGTTGGGCGCTCATCTGCTTATTGTTCGCCGAAGCGCGCCGCTTTGCGAGGAAGATAAGAATTTTCTGTGTGGGGATAAGTTCGGGACAGGTGGTCAGGTGCCGTAGCCGCGGTGCTTCATTGCCAGCAGATCCTGATTGCTGGGCCAGGAGAGTGTGAGGAGGAAGGCGGAGTCCTGAAGGGCTTCTACTTCGTGGCGGATGGAGGCGCTGAGAGTGATGAGGTCTCCTGTCTTGAGGTCGTGGGGCTTGCCGTGAACGGTGAAGCGTATCTGACCCTTAAGGACCTGGACGGAGAGGGTTCCGTCTGCATGATGCTCCTTCATCCGCGCTGCGTTTTCCATGACGATGAGGACGACGCGGAGGTCATGTTTCTTGAAGAGGGTTTTGGCGTAGTGGCCGGATTGCCAGGGCTTCTTCTGCTCGGAGTCGGCGATCTCCTTGGGTAGGTCAAACTGCGCCAGCTTGTCGATCATGGTGCCGTCTTTGAGGGAGGTGGTCATTTTGTTTCCTCTTAGCCCGCATTAATTACGCTCTGGGATGGACCAGATGCAAGGGGAATGATTGGGCCGCGCAGAGCGGACATATACTTGTGTTTTGCCGGGAAGAGACTTTGCCGGCGTGAGACTGTTCCAGGAGTGAATCGGTGACGACGAAGATGATGACGGCGGTTGAATTCGGGCGGGAGAACAAGGGGCGTTTTGTCGAGGAGCTGAAGGCTCTGCTGCGGATTCCTTCGGTGTCTACGGATCCTGAGCATGCGGGGGATGTGCGGCGGGCTGCGGAGTTTGTTGCGGCGGAGCTGAAGAGGATTGGGATGGAGAACGTTCGTCTGATTGAGACGACGACGGCGGAGCGGAAGGGACATCCGCTGGTGTATGCGGATTGGTTGCATGCTGCTCCGATTGCGGATGGGAAGGCCAGGCCTACGGTGCTTTGTTATGGGCACTATGATGTTCAGCCGGCAGAGCCGTTGGAGGAGTGGAAGACGCCGCCGTTCGAGCCGACGGAGAGGGATGGGAACATCTATGCTCGCGGGGCCGTGGATGACAAGGGGCAGATGTGGATGCATGTGAAGGCGCTGGAGTCGCTGATGGCTGCGGGTGGCGGGAAACTGCCGGTGAATGTGCGGGTGATTGTTGAGGGAGAGGAGGAGGTTGGCGGTGAGGGGATTGCTGCGTTTGTGCGGGAGCACGGCGATCAGCTGAAGGCGGATGTAGCGCTGGTGAGCGATACGGAGATGTTTGCGCCGGAGTTGCCGACGCTGTGCGTTGGTCTACGCGGGATGATTTATACGGAGATTGAGGCGCGCGGGGCGAAGACGGATCTGCACTCGGGGATGTATGGCGGGGCGGCTCCTAATTCTTTTGTGGCGCTGGCGCAGGTGATTGCGAAGCTGAAGGATGAGAACGGAAAGATTTTGATTCCGGGATTTTATGACGCGGTGCAGAAGCCGACTCCGGATGAGTTGAAGGCTTGGAAGGCGCTGCCGTTTGATGAAGAGCACTATCGCACGACAGAGGTTGGGTCGAGTGTGTTGACGGGCGAGCCTGGGTTGAGTGTGCAGGAGCGGACGTGGGCGAGGCCAACGCTCGATGTGCATGGGATGCCGGGTGGGTTTGTTGGAGTAGGCGCGAAGACTGTGATTCCAGCGAAGGCCGTGGCGAAGGTGAGCATGCGGCTGGTGCCGGATATGACGCCGGCGGAGAGCTTCGCGAAGTACAAGGCCTATGTGGAGTCGATCGCGCCGAAGGGAGTTGCGCTGGAGGTGCGGTTGATTCATGCGGGCGATCCGATCGTGGTGAGCACGGATAACTCTTACGTGAGGGTCGCGACCGAGGCGATGCGCGAGGTGTTCGGTAAGGAAACGGTGTTTGTGCGTGGGGGCGGGTCGATTCCAATTGTGGGGGACTTTGTGCGGGAGCTGAAGGTGCCGACGGTGATGATGGGTTTTGGATTGCCGGATGACAATCTTCATGCGCCGAACGAGAAGTTTCATCTGGCGAACTTTCATCGGGGGATCGAGTCGATTGTGCGGTTTCTGAGTGGCGTGGGTGCCTGATGGCGTGCTCGGTCCCGAAAGAGGTCGGCGGCTATGTGCTGGCGGGTGGAAAGAGTTTGCGCATGGGGCGGGACAAGGCATTGCTGGAGCTGGCGGGGAAGCCGCTGGTGCGCCATGCGGTGAAGAAGCTGCGGCGGGTGTGCATGGATGTTCGCATACTGAGCGGAAACCCGGAACTCGCGGAGTTCGCGCCGATTGTGGCTGATCTGCATCCAGGTTGTGGACCTCTTGGAGGGCTGGAGGCGGCGCTTATGCATTCCACTTTCGATTGGAGCCTGTTTCTGCCGGTGGATATGCCGTTTCTTCCGACGGCGTTTTTGAGTCAGTGGGTTCGCAGAACGATGACGGAGGAAAAGAGGGGAGCGAGGCTGGCAATGTTTACAGTGGATGGTGTTCCGCAGCCTACACTGGCGATGGTTCACCGGGACGTCGCCCCCTTTGTGGCGAGTGCTGTAGAGCGGGGGGAGTTCAAGTTGTATCCGGTATTGGAGCGGGCGGCCAGGGAACTGGCGGCGAAGCAGGGGGGCGTGCTCGGAAGGACATTCCGCAATTTGCCATGGAACGATGAATCGACATTTCAAGCAACGCCAAACTTGTACGGTCCACGCCAAGAAGGCTGGATGGCAACGACCGAGGCGCAGCAGTCGGCGAAGCATCTGTGGTTTGCGAATTTGAATACGCCGGAGGAGTTTGCTGAGGCGGAGCGGCATGTCGATGCACTGGATACATAGCGGGATACGAAGCGGGCGATGGGTTAGGCTAGATTTGTGTCTTGATTTTTTGGTGGGTAGGAGTCGCTTAGATGGCAGAGCCGGATGACATGATCGAGGAACGGCCGCACGAGGTGACCGCGGATACTCCGCTGATTGAGAGCGTGTCGGAGGACGTGTCGGCTGAGGTGGGTGATTTCATTCAGCAGGCGGCGGAGCAGAATGAGGCGGCTGCCGAGGCTTTGCCGGATATCAAGAACAAGCCTGCGCCCTACATCTCGTTTGAGCATGTGTATAAGTCGTTCGGCGAGTTTGTGGTGTTGGAAGATGTGAGTTTCTATGTGCTGCCGGGGGAGACGCTGTGCATCCTGGGTCGAAGCGGCGTGGGCAAGTCGGTGTCGCTGCAGATGCTGCTGGGTTTTTTGAAGCCGGATAAGGGGATGATCAAGGTTGCAGGGGAGAATATCTGCGGCTTTCAGGAGAAGGAGTTACAAGAGATCCGCCGGAAGGTGACGATGGTCTTCCAGAACGGAGCGCTGTTCGACTCGATTACGGTGGGAGAGAACGTCGCGTTTCCGATGCGGGAGCGCGGGGAGATGGCCGAGGACCAGATTCTGCAGGTAGTGAAGGGGTTGCTGGAGATGGTGGGGGTTGCGGGGATGGAGGGTCTGCTGCCGTCCGACCTGTCGACGGGGATGAAGCGGTCTATCGCGATTGCGCGGGCGCTGGCATCGCAGCCGGAGGCTGTGCTGTATGACGAGCCAACAACGATGGTGGACCCGCTGATGGCACATCTTCTTGGAGATTTAATCGAACGGCTGAAACAACAACTGCATCTGACGAGCATTGTGGTAACGCACGACATGCGGCTGGCTAAGAAACTGGCGGACCGAGTGGTGTTTTTGAGCGCAGGCAAAGCGATTTTCTTTGGAACGATGGAAGAGATGGAACGCAGCCAGGACCCGATACTTCAGGAGTTTCTGGCGCTGGATGAGTTGGTAACTCCGGTCTAGGGTTGCGGGCGTGAGGCAGGGCGCGGCTTCGGTAAAGCGCCTCCCACGAAGATGTTAGATGTGTCGTGCAAACTGTTGCAGTATCAGTTGCCAAGCCCCGGTCTGAGACGTATGCTCCAGATAGCATCCAAAATTATCAATGACCCGCAGCACTGTCTTATTTTGCGTCTTTTTTTATCGACGATACCCATGAGCTTCAATTTGGGCATCCTATCGACTACAAGGCCCTGGGATTATTTGAGTTGAAAGGCGTTCGCTATGGCGACACCGGATTATCTGCAGCAGGTCATCGTTTCAGAGAGAAAATACACGGGGAATGGAAGGCGCGCGTCAAGGGCCGACGGGGTCTTCCGCAGGCCGTCGATCACGAGTACGGTGTGGGCCTCGCTGGACCTGCTGACCGTGGTGATTGCGGCGGTTGCAGCTTTAAGGTTCCGTGTTGAGACGCCCGCGAATGTGCCTACGCTGCATGTGCTCCCGCATCTGATCAAGTCCTCCCCGAATCTTCTGTTTTTTTACATTGGCTGGTATGGAATCTGCCTGATCTTCTTTACGCGGTCTTATGGGCTGTACGGGACGATTCAGCACCATAGCGGATTGCATGAGCAGAGGATGACGATTCAGGCATCGCTGACCTCGGGCTTGCTTCTGTGCGGGACGCTTTATCTGTCGAGCGGCGAGGCGATCTCGCGAATCGTGGTTGGGTTGATGGTGGTGTTTACGACGGTGCTGCTGTGCCTGCGGCGCGCGTTGTGGCGGAGGATGGTCTATCGGCGATTCCGCGCCGGTATCGAGACGCGGAATGTTTTGATTGTGGGGGCGGGGCGTGTGGGGCATGCGCTGAGGAACCATATCGACACGCTGCAGCATCTCGGATTTCGATTCAAGGGCTTTGTTGCATTGACGGAGCGCGAGGCGGAGTCCGGCAATGCAGATGTGATCGGCGATGCGAGGAACTGCCTGTCGCTGGCGCGATCGTTGTTTGTGGACGAGATCTTCTTCTCGGTGCCGGCAGAGGAGAAGATGGTGATCCGCATGGTGGAGGAGGCTCGGATTGCCGGCATCGACGTTCGCGTGGTTCCGGATATGTACGACGGGCTGGCGTGGAATGCGAGGGTTGAATATGTCGGTCAGTTCCCGACGATTCCGCTGCATCGCAGAGACTTTCCGATCGGCGGATTTTTGCTGAAGCGGGTGCTCGACACGACGGTTTCCGTGATTGGGTTGGCTTTGACTGCGCCGGTGATGCTGGCGATTGCCGCTGCGATTCGGCTGGATTCTCCGGGGCCGATCTTTTATAAGGCTCAGCGGATCGGGCGAAAAGGCCGCGCGTTCTCGTGCTACAAGTTCCGGACAATGGTGCAGAACGCGGATAAGTTGAAGGCGGATCTGGAACACATGAATGAACGGGATAGCGTGCTGTTCAAGATCAAGAAGGACCCTCGGATTACGAAGGTAGGCAAGGTACTGCGGAAGTATTCGCTGGATGAGCTGCCGCAGTTTTATAACGTGTTGAAGGGCGATATGAGCCTGGTGGGGCCACGTCCTCCGATGGCGGCTGAGGTGGAGCAGTACGATCTGGCGCATCTGCGGCGGCTGGACGTGCTGCCGGGCATTACAGGGCTGTGGCAGGTGGAGGCGCGGCAGGATCCCTCGTTCGACAGCTATATCTCGCTGGATACGGCGTACGTGGAGAACTGGAGTCTGATTATGGATCTTCGGATTCTGGCGCGCACAGTGGGTGTGGTGTTGAGCGGGACAGGCTCCTAAGCGGTAGACTTGAAGGGTGAAGATAGCGCTTGCCCAGATCAACCCGACGGTGGGTGACTTCGCCGGGAATGCGAAGAAGATTCTTGAATATGCGTCTCGTGCCGAGGAGTTGGGCGTGGGCCTTGTAGTGTTTCCCGAGCTTGCGGTGTGCGGGTATCCGCCGGCGGATTTTCTGGAGAAGGCGTCCTTCGTTGCGAGGGCAGAGCAGGTGGTTGCGGAGCTTGCAGGCTGGACCGCGGTTGCGGGTCGGCCGGCGATTCTGTGCGGCACGGTACTGGCTTCGAAGGCCAGCGTGGGCAAGCAGGTGCGAAATGTCGCGGCGCTGATGGACGGGGGCAGGGTGAGCTTTGTGCAGCAGAAGATGCTGCTGCCGTTCTATGACGTCTTCGACGAGCAGAGATACTTTGAGCCGGCGACGGAGCAGGCGCTGGTCTGTGTCGGCGGGGAGCCGCTTGCGATTACGATCTGCGAGGACGCCTGGAACGACAAGGGATTCTGGCCCCGGCAGATGTATCCGGTCGATCCAGTGGAGAGGCTGATGGGGCGGTGGGAGTCGCAGTCGACGGAGCTGGCGGGACAGCAGCGGGTGATCTTGAATATCTCGGCTTCGCCCTATTGGCAGGGAAAGCCGCAGATCCGACAGAATATGCTGGCTGCGCTGGCACGGCGGCATCATGCGTTTGTGGCGATGACGAACCAGGTGGGCGGGAACGACAGCCTGGTGTTTGATGGTTCGTCGCTGGTGATCCGGCCGGATGGTCATGTCGTGGCGCGGGCTGCTTCGTTTGCTGAGGATCTGGTGGTCTTCGACACACGGGATGGCGAGGCGATCGCGGCAGCTACTCAGGTGGACGAGGTCGCTGCGATGTGGAGTGCGCTGGTGCTGGGGACGCGGGACTACGTGAGGAAGTGCGGGTTCATCAAGGTGCTGGTGGGGTTGAGCGGGGGTATTGATTCGGCGCTGGTGGCGGCGATTGCAGTGGAGGCTCTTGGCAAGGAAAACGTAATTGGTGTGGGAATGCCGACGGAGTACTCGTCGCTGGGCTCGATTGAGGATGCGCGGAAGCTAGCGAAGAACCTGGGGGTGAGGTTTGAACTGCTGCCGATCCATGATGTGTTCGCGCAGTTTCAACATGTGTTGCAGCCGCTGTTTGCAGGGACGCCGTTTGGGCTTGCAGAGGAGAACCTGCAGCCGCGCATTCGTGGGACGCTGCTGATGGCGCTGTCGAACAAGTTTAGCGCGCTGGTGTTGACGACTGGGAATAAGAGCGAGATGTCGACCGGGTACTGCACGCTGTATGGCGATATGGTGGGTGCGCTGGCCGTGATTGGTGATGTGATGAAGATGCGGGTGTATGCGTTGAGCCGGTATGTGAATCGCGTGAAGGAGATCATTCCGTGGGAGACGATCTCGAAACCACCTTCAGCGGAGCTACGGCCGGAGCAGCGGGATACCGACTCGCTGCCGCCGTATGAGGTTTTGGACCCGATCCTCGAGGCTTATGTGGAGCGGTATTGCTCGGCGGAACAGATCGCCGAGGAGCAGGGATTGGATGTGGCTTTGGTGAGGTCGGTGCTGCAGCTGGTGGAGAAGAGCGAATACAAGCGGCAGCAGGCGGCTCCGGTGTTGAAAGTTACGAGAAAGTCGTTCGGAATGGGGCGCCGGTTTCCCATTGCGGTCAAGGTTCAGGTGTAATAGAGGAGCTGCGCGGATAGCGACGGCGAAGGATGGTGTCTTTGAAGATTTTAAACAGGAAGATTTCGAATTGGATGTTGGCGGGAGTGGTGGCTCTGAGTGCTACGGCAGTGGCGGCGGCGCAGACGGCAGCGGGTGCGGGAGCGCAGACGGCCCCTGCGGGGCAGAAGTCGGACGCTCCCCTGAAGCTGCAGAGCCTGGGGCAGGATACCAAGGCGGATCCATTTCCTCCGGTGAATCAGAAGTACTTCACGGCGTCTACGCCTACGGTGGATACCGTCAATGCGTTTCTGAAGTCGCTGTGGGGATATGATTCGAACCGCATCTGGCGGGTGGAGGCGATTCAGACCACCTCGGCGCCGAATGTGACCAAGGTGATTGTGTTTGTGTCGGACAAGACTCCGAATGCGAAGGTGCAGCCGACGGCGTTTTTTGTGACGCCGGATGGAAAGCATGCGGTTGCGGGCGATGCGGTAGTGCCGTTTGGCGCGACGCCGTTTGCCGATCTGCGCAAGACGCTACAGGCTCGGGCAGATGGTGCGACGCGGGGCGCGACGAGCAAGGACCTTCTTCTGGTAGAGTTTTCCGATCTGCAGTGTCCGCATTGCAAAGACGCGCAGTCCACGATGGATCAGCTGGTGAAGGACTTCCCGAACGCCCGTGTGGTGTATCAGAGCTTTCCTCTGGTGGATCTGCACCCCTTTGCGTTCAAGGCGGCGGCGTATGGGTACTGCGTGCAGAAGCAGAAGAACGACGCGTTCTTTGTCTACTCGGCTGCGGTGTTTGATACCCAGGCTGCTTTGACGGACGAGACTGGGAATCAGACGCTGAAGGATGCTGTGACCAAGGCTGGACTAGATCCGGCAGCGATCGATGCGTGCGCGGCGACTCCGGCAACCAAGGAGCAGGTGAATGCCTCGATCAAGCTGGCGCAGGATGTGGGTGTTGAGCAGACGCCGATGCTTGCGGTGAATGGGCACCTATTGCCGCTGGCTGGGATTCCGTACGAGACGCTGAAGACGATCATTTCGTACCAGGCTTCGCTCGATGGCGTGAGCACGGGAGCGACCGGGCCGGCGGTGGGTAGCAGCTCGAATCCTCCGACACTGGGAAAGTAGCTGCTTCTGCGTTTCGGTTTGATGAGAAAGCTCTGATCATGGCGATCGGGGCTTTTTTATGTGTGGAGGGTCAGCGGTGGCGGTCGCCGAGGAGTTTGATAGCTGCCAAAAGAAGCGTGAGAAAACCGGTGGGGAGGCAGCCCATTGCGAGCATCAGGGACAGCCAGCCGAGGTTGGTGTGCGGACCCTGATGGCGGGAGATGCCTCCGAAGCTGGTGAAGATGAGTGCTGCTGCGATGACTCCAGTCCCGAAGATGAGGAGGCCGGTACGGAGGAGCTTGCGGGTGTCTGGTTGCATAGGGACGGTGCTTCGTGCGGTGGTTTGATGTTGCTTTGTTGTGAATCTGCGTGAGTGGATCTTCCTTAGTGAATCAAGGCTTGCATGGCGTATACGATGACTCCGGTGACGGAGACGTAGAGCCAGATGGGGAAGGTGTAGCGTGCAAGTTTTTTGTGCGCCGGGAAGCGGCCGGTGAGCGAAAGGAAGAATGTGATCAGGATCATCGGCAGGGCGACGACCGAGAGGAAGATGTGGGAGGCGAGGAGCTTCCAGTAGAAGGGCCACCATGGGCTGAGGCGGTTGAAGTGAGTTTCGCCATGGAGGGTGAAGTTGGTCAGGTAGGAGACGAGAAAGATGGTGGAGAAGAAGAACGCCGTGAACATGGCCGCGCGGTGTTGGGTAACGCGGCGAGCTCTGATATAGCCGAAGCCAATGATAAGCGCGATGGTGCAGAGGGCGTTGAGGATCGCATTGAGTAGCGGGAGCGAGCGAAGATGATTGCCGGTGATATCAAGCGGCGCATGGAAGTAGACGAGGTAGCAGATGAGTGCGCTGGCCGCGGCGCTGACGACGATGATAGTCGCGATGATGCTTGGCGGAGTGCGCAGGTTTGCGCCGGGATTTTTGTTGGGCAGAGCAGTTTGCGCGGGCATTAGAAGAGAAGACGTCCTTTGGCGTCTAGCATCATGGCGGCTAAAAGTAGCGGGAGATAAATCACTGAGGCGCGGAGGAGATCGCGGGCTACGAGGCGCGAGGAGTCGGAGTCGGGATTGCGGAGGATGCGCGCGAAGCGAATGGTGTACCAGAGGTAGCCTGTACCCAGGATCGTCGCTGCGACTGCGTAGAAGTAGCCGGTGGTGTGTAGCGCTGCGGGCCACAGGCTGGCTGGGATCATAAGGACCGCGTAGAAGAGGGCCTGAATGACTGTGCTCTGTGCGGCGTACTGGGTATTTGGCAGGTTGGGTGTGAGGCGGATGCCGGCGCGGGCGTAGTCGTCGCGGTACATCCAGCCGATGGCCATGAAGTGGGGGAACTGCCAGACGAAGAGGATGGCGAAGAGAGCTACGCCGGGCCACTCGATGATGCCGCGTGCGGCGGTCCAGCCGATGAGGGGGGGCAGTGCGCCGGGGAATGCGCCGATGAAGGTGTTGATGGTGGTGACGCGCTTGAGCGGGGTGTAGATGGCGACGTAGCCGATCGCGGTGAGGAGTGTGAGGGTTCCGGTGAGCAGGTTGGTGGTGTAGGCGAGGTAGAGCGAGCCGAGGAAGATGGCCGCGAAACCAAGGATGAGGCCGTGCGTGAGCGAGATTCTACCGGCTGCCATGGGGCGTGAGGCGGTGCGGCGCATAAGCGAGTCGGTTTTGCGTTCGAGGGCCTGGTTGAGCGCGCTGCTGCCGCAGGTTACGACGGCGATTCCTGCGAGAGCCTGGAGGAGACCGGCGTGGAAGGGGCTGATGCCGCTGCGGAGGCTGCCCAGATAGAAGCCTGCTCCGGCGGTGATGATGACCATGGTTGAGACGCGGAGTTTGAAGAGAGTGGCGTAGTCGGCGAGCAGCGAATGGGACTTCGCGGGCGCGAGGACGTGATCGGTTGTCGCGGAGGTGGCCACAGGATAAGGATAACGCGTTTGGGGCGCGGCGACGGGGCTGGCGTCGCCGCGTGTGCGCTATTCGAGCGGCTGTGTTCTATTCGGCTGACTATGGTTTATTCGGCTGACGCGCCGTGTTTGGCTTCGGCTGCGTCGGACTGTTTGACATGGGGGCGCAGGAGGGGAAAGAGGATGACGTCGCGGATGGATTTGGAGTTGGTGAGGAGCATGGTGAGGCGGTCGATGCCGATGCCTTCGCCTGCTGTCGGGGGCAGGCCGTAGCCGAGGGCGCGAACGTAATCCTCGTCCATCTGGTGGGCTTCGTTGTCGCCACGTGCCTTTTCGGCCATCTGCTGCTCGAAGCGGGTGCGCTGGTCGTCGGGGTCGTTGAGCTCGGAGAAGGCGTTGCCGACCTCGAAGCCTCCGATGTAGAACTCGAAACGCTCGACCCAGCCGGGCTCGTCGGGTTTGATCTTCGAGAGGGGGCTTACGGCCAGGGGGAAGTCGTAGATGATGGTGGGCTGGATGAGTGGTTCTTCGATGCCCATCTCGCCGCCTCGCAGGGCTTCGGCTCTCAGCTCGAAGAGATCGGAGATGGCTTTGCCGTAGGGTGCGCCCTTGTCGAGGACGAACTCGCGAACGAAGTGGCAGTCTGCGCCGAGGCGATTGAGGGCGCGATCGAAGGACGACTTCTCCGGGTCGGCGAACTTTTCTCCTTCGTCGATGAGCGCTCTGAATTTTTCCTCAGAAGAAAAATCTTCTACGGTTGGTTGAATTGGTGCGTTCGGCGGCCACCACTTGATGATGGCCTCGCGCATGGAGAGCTTGGTCCATTTGCTGAGATCGATCTCGTGTCCGTTGAAGTGGGTGATGGTCGAGCCGTTGACCTCTTTGGCGACGCAGATTACAAGTTCTTCGCTGAGGGTCATCAGATCGTGATAGTTCGCGTAGGCTTGGTAGAACTCGAGCATGGTGAACTCGGGGTTGTGGCGGGTGCTGATGCCTTCGTTGCGGAAGTTGCGGTTGATCTCGTAGACGCGATCGAGGCCGCCTACGACGAGGCGCTTGAGGTAGAGCTCGGGCGCGATGCGAAGGAAGAGGTCGAGGTCGAGCGCATTGTGATGGGTGGTAAAGGGCTGGGCGGCTGCGCCTCCGGCTACCTGATGCATCATGGGGGTTTCGACTTCGAGGTAGCCGCGGCGGTCGAAGAACTTGCGGATGGCGCGGAGGATGGCGGCGCGCTTGACGAAGACCTCGCGGACGTTGGGCGTTTCGGGTTCGGCCGGCTCGGCTGGTGCTTCGCCTGAGGTGGCGGGCTTGGTGGCGCCGGTGTTCATGAAGAGGTCGACGTAGCGCTGGCGGTAGCGAAGCTCGGTGTCTTCGAGGCCGTGATACTTATCTGGCAAAGACAGCATGGCCTTGGTGAGGAAGGTTAGCGCGGGCAGGTTGTCGAAGCCGCCAACGTGGATGGTGAGCTCGCCGGTGCGGGTGCGGAAGAGATGGCCGCGGACGCCGATGTGGTCGCCGAGGTCGAGGAGCTTGTAGAGAGCGAAGGTGTTTTCACCAACGTCGTCTTTGCGGACGTAGATCTGGAAGCGCTGGCCGCCTTGCTGGAGCTGCGCGAAGCCAGCCTTGCCCTGAACGCGGATGGCCATGATGCGGCCGGCGATGCTGACGAGGATGGGGTCGGCGTCGAGCTGCTCGGCGGCGAGGGGGTCGTAGGCGGCGCGGATCTCGGGGATGGTGTGGCTGGCGGCGTAGTGATTGGGGTAGGTCGCCTCGGCGTGGCTGAGGCCTTCGAGCTGACCGAGGGCGGCAATCTGCTGGAGCTTGTCGCGGCGCTGCTGATAGAGATTTTTTTCGAACTCCGACTCGTACACAGGGATTCCTTTGGCTGGATGTTGCTGACACCCCAGTATATGAGAGTGTGTGAAGCGAGTGGGGAGCGTCTCACTTTGAATTCTTGCTTAAAGGTGTAAAGCGTCCTATTGCAGTTGGGCGAGCCAAACGGCGCGGCCGCCGCAAGTTTGATCCTCTGATACAGTGGCGACGACCGCGAAGCCGTGCTCGCTGAGCAACCTGATGTACTCGGCCGAGTCAAGACTCGCATGATACAACGGCTCACCATGAAGCTGCCCAATCGCCTCACCATACGAACTTCCGCTCGTGAACATCAGCGCGGCGTGCGGGGCGGCGTGCGCTTTGAATATCGAAAACATCCGCCTCTGGTTCTCATGATTCAAGTGAAAGAAGCTATCCCAGGCGAGGATGCCGTCAAAACGTTGCTCAAGACACAATGTGCGCATATCTGAAAGAAGCGCCTGCTGACTGGGCAAACGCGCTTGAAACATGGCGATCATCGTGGCCGAGGAGTCAATGCCGGTCACGGCGTAGCCGCTTTCGCTAAGATGTTTTGCGATTGGAGCACCGGCTCCGCAGCCGATGTCCAAGACCGATCCGCCCGTTGGAATCAGCGCGCAAAAGCGATTCAACCACCCGCGTTCGCAAAAGTTATTCTCGCGCAGCCGCTCGTTAGCCCAGGCTGCGGCGTGCCTTTCATAGAGGTCGATAACGCAATCGGAGTCGGTGCTCATCGAAAAATTCTACGACGTACCGAGGGTTGAGGAGATGGATCCTTTCGGAGGACGGAAATCGAAGATGAGATCCCATCGGACGCTGTATGCGTGGTGTAATAGTCCTGCTATGGCGGATGATGGAGCAGGGAACGGCGGTAACGGCGCGAGTGGAGGCGGCAAAGGTGCGCTCGGTGAGTTGGTGAAGGCTGAATCGATGATTCAGTTGGCGATTGCTCTGCCGGCTGGGTGCGTCATCGGGTGGTTAGTGGGGAGCTGGCTGGATCGGCACTTTCATCAAGGCTGGATCACGGTTGTCGGGATACTGCTTGGGGCAGCGGCGGGATTCGTCCAGATCTTTCGGACGGCGTCGCGGTATATCAAGCGTGGATAAGAGCGCAGGTGAGGATGATCTTGTGAAGACGATGGAGAGCTTCAGCGACGCGGACTTCAAACGGACGATCTTGAGCGCGTTGCGGTTGCTGGTGGTCATTACCGTGGTTGCAGCGCCGCTGGTGTGGTGGAAGATGGGCTGGCAGTCCGCGGTTTTGCTGCTGGTGGGGGCGCTGATCTCGGGGTCGGGTCTGTTTGAGTGGCTGCGGTTGATGACGGCGGTGATGGTTCGGATGGATGGCGGAGGAAAAGCGAAGCCGATGGGACTGATTTTGTTCGGTTTCTTCCTGCGGCTGGGGCTGACCGTAGTGCTGCTTTATGTTAGCCTTAAGATTCTGAATGGTTCGGTCTACGCGCTTGCCGCTGGCCTCGCTCTGGGTGTGTTTGCACTGACGATCGAGGGTTTGAGGCTAATGAAGGCGTGGACGGTTTAGGCCGGGCGTTCGCGGATCAGACTGAAAAGAAGTTTATTTATATGCCAACACAGACACTCTTCACTCAATTTTTGAATCAGCACTTCGGTGTGTTTACGACCTCGCTGCTGCAGACGCTGCATGTGCATCCGAAGTACCCGGCCTATCCGATTACGGATTCGTTTGCGATGGAGCTGCTTGTGTTTCTCGTGCTGATCGCGTACTTCATCCTGGTGCGGATGACGCTGAGCGTTGAGAAGCCAGCCGCAGCGCAGCATCTGGCGGAGATGACCCATGAGTTTGTCTCGGAGCAGGGCGAGCAGATCATCGGCCACGGGTCGGAGCGTTTCACGAGCTACCTGACATCCCTGGGGCTGTTTATTTTGCTGGCCAACCTGATGGGCATCATTCCCGGGCTGAAGTCTCCTACGGCTTATGCCGTGGTGCCGCTAGGCTTCGCGCTGGTGACGTTCATCTACTACCACTATCACGGGATTCGCGAGAACGGCTGGGCTTACATTAAGCAGTTTCTGGGCCCGGTGTGGTGGTTGTACCCGCTGCTGCTGCCGATTGAGATCATCTCGCACCTCGCTCGCGTTCTCTCGCTGACGGTTCGTCTCTACGCGAATATGTTTGCGGGAGACCTGGTGACGATTGCATTCTTCTCGCTGGTTCCGGTTGGGATTCCGCTGATCTTCCTGGGGCTGCACCTTGGCGTGGCTGTGGTGCAGGCTTATGTGTTCTTTCTGCTGGCGGCGATTTATCTCTCGCTGGCAACAGCACACGATCATTAGAGACTTCAAGTTTCGCTGCGTTGGGGCCTCCTCTCGCAGTGTGCAACAACGCCGCATAGCGTGAGGGTGCCAGCACGGTGAGCATCAACCACCCACTGGCGGCGTATCCACGGAGGCAGGAGCAACACGATGAAGAAGCTGCAATATCTGTTTATGTCGTTGGCCGCGCTGCTGTTTGCAACGCCGGCTTTTGCGCAGGGCGCTGCCGCTGCAAGCCCCGGAGCCCAGTGGGTTCCTCTGGCTGCTGGTCTGGGCATGGCGCTGGCTGCTGGGCTTTGCGGTCTGGGTCAGGGTAAGGCGACCGCTTCGGCAACCGAGGCGCTGGCACGTAACCCGGGCGCTCGTCCTGGAATCTTTATCTTCCTGATTCTTGGTCTGGCGTTTATTGAGTCGCTCGCGCTGTTCACGTTTGTCATCATCTTTCTCAAGGTCCAGTAAGCTTTGGGAAGTGTGGGAAAAGAAAGCCTCCGCTATATGCGGGGGCTTTCTTTTGGTTAGAAGATAGATGTCCTGCCGGACGGGCCCGCTGCGCGCGGGGCGGTCACTTCGTGACTTGTGTACCTTGTTTTGGGTGATGCGATAAGTGTGGTCCTCCCGTTGGTCGGAAGAAATTCATGCCGACCAGCGGGAGGAACTAGATTTATGTGTTTGCAAAACCGGTATACACGCCACGAGGTGGCCGCTGAATCGGGGTCCCCATAAACAGGCCTTCGTTTGTGGGGTGACTGAGCGCAGGAGGCCCGTCCGGCAGGACGCAGTTACTTCTCGTCGAACTGCAGCTGGAGGTGGCAGCTATCGGGAGAGGCGGCACACTCCTGTCGGCCCTGTTCGATGAGAGTCGAGTGGCTGGCGTACTCCGCAAAGGAGACCGCACCGCTGGGGAGAATGCCGAGAGCGCCCGTCGCCACAGCAGCAAGACCAATCCCAATCGCCGCAGGAACACTGATGCGGCGAAGCTGGTTGAGGCGGGTACTTTCGCTGCCGGGGCGCGTGTAGATCGCAGCCAGTAGACGCAGGTAGTAGAAGCAGGCGACGCCACTGTTGAGCAGGCCGATGACCGCCAGCCACACATTGCCGCCGTGAATCGCCGCCGAGAAGACGTAGAACTTGCCGAAGAAGCCGCCGGTGAAGGGGATTCCGATGAGCGAAAGCAGGAAGAAGCTGAGCAGAGCGGCGAGGTAGGGACGCTTCTGGCCGAGGCCGGTAAAGTCGTCGATGCTGCGAGCGCACTCGTCGTAGCCGGAGATCTGCGTGACGACCGCGAAGGCACCGACGTTCATCGCGGCGTAGGTCGCTGTGTAAAAGCAGGCTGCGGCGATACCGTCGTAGGGAAAAGCAGTAAAGGCGACGAGGAGGTAGCCGGCGTGGGCGATGCTGGAGTAAGCGAGCATGCGCTTGACGTCGCGCTGCATCAGGGCGCCCAAGTTGCCGATGGTCATCGACAGGGCGGCGAGAATCCACATCAGGATGGCCCAGCGATGTTGATAGGTGGGGAAGCCGGTGAAGGTGATGCGCAGCAGGACGGCGAAGGCAGCGGCTTTGGGAGCGGTCGACATGAGGCCAACGACCGGCGCTGGTGCGCCCTGATAGACATCAGGGGTCCAGACATGGAAGGGCGCGGCGGAGACTTTAAAGCCGAGACCGATAACGATGAGCGCGAGGGCGGTAAAGGCGAGGGCAGGAGTTGTAGTGGTCTCGAGGCCGTGGGCGATAGCGTAGATGTTGGTCGAGCCCGTGGCTCCGAACGCGAGGGCTACGCCGTAGAGGAAGAAGGCCGTGGCGAAGGAGCCGAGCAGGAAGTACTTGATGGAAGACTCGGTGCCCGTGGCTTGGCCCTTGCGGAAGCCGCACATGATGTAGGTGGAGATGGAGGAGATCTCCAGGCCAACGAAGATCATGAGGAGTTCGACCGAGCAGGTCATCAGCATCATGCCGACTGCGCCGAAGAGCGTGAGGGCAAAGTACTCGCCCGCGTGGCTGGCATTGCCTTCGAAGAAATCGAGTGAGCCTAGCAGGGTGACCAGGACAACGGAGCCGATGACGAAGTGGAAGAGCACAGAAAAGGCGTCGACCTGAATGGTACCGGAGAAGGCGTGGACGGTGCCGAACTGAATCTGATACCAGCTTGCTGCGAGAGCGGCGACGGTGCCCGCGATTGCCAGCCAGCCGAGAGGCTTGCGGCTGGAGCCTGGCTTCAGGCATGGCTCCGCGAGCATGACAACGACACCGACGAGGGTGAGGATGAGCTCGGGAAGGAGGGCCAGGACGTTAGGGGACATTACTTCGTGGCCTCCTGGGCGGCGGATGTCGGTGTCTGTGGGACGATGTTGCTGACGGAGGCTGCGGGCTCGACTGGCTGCGGTTCCTGCGCGAGGTAGGTTCCTGCGGTGTCGATGGCGCGCAGCCAGTAGGGGGACGCAATGCCCATGAACAACATCACGGCGATAAGAGGCCAGAGTGCGAGGTGCTCGCGGGCGGTGACGTCAGGGACTGGCACGTCGGCTGTGTTCTCGTTCAGGTCGCCGTAGAAGACGCGCTGAATCATCCAGAGCATGTAGGAGGCGGTGAGGATGACGCCGGTGGTGGCGAGCACCGTCCAGCGCGTGTGATGGGAGACGGCGGACTGTATGCCGCCGGTGAGGACGAGGAACTCGCCTACGAAGCCGTTAAGCATCGGCAAGCCGATCACCGATAGGGTTGTGATGACGAAGAGGGTCACCATCCAGGGGAGCTTGGCGGCGAGACCGCCGTAGTCGCGCATGTCGTAGGTGCCGTAGCGCTCGTAGAGGATGCCGAGGAGGATGAAGAAGGCGCCGGCGCCGATGCCCTCGTTGAGGGTGGCGTAGATGCCTCCGTCGATGCCCGCGATGGTGAAGGTGAAGATGCCGAGGACGACGACGCTGACGTGTCCGAGTGCGCCATATGCGGCCAGTTGCTTGAGATCTTTTTGAACGAGAGCGATGAGTGACCCGTAGACGATGCCGATGGCTCCGAGGGCGATCATGAGGGGGGCGATCTGGCGGGACTGCTCGGGGAAGATGCTGAAGGAGAAGCGCAGGATGGAGTAGAGGCCGAGTTTGCCAACCAACACCATCACGGCGGCGGTGGGGGCTTCGGCGATTGCGTCTGAGAGCCAGCCGTGGAGCGGAAAGACCGGCACTTTGACTGCGAAGGCTACGAGGAAGGCGAGCGAGGCCAGCCAGAGCGCCGCGTTATTGCTGGAGATATTGTGGGCGGCAGCAAGCTGGGCGAGCTCGGGGAGCTGGAAGGTGCCGGTGCGGGCGTAGACCCAGAGCATGCCGACCAGCAGAATCGCCGAGGGTATGAAGGTGTAAAGGAAGTATTTGATGGCGGCGCGGCGGCGGTTGGCGCTGCGACCGAAGGTGGCGATGAGCAATGTCATGGGAACCAGCGAAAGCTCCCAGAAGGCGTAGTAGAGGAAGAGGTCGAGCGAGACGAAGATGCCGATCATCGCGACCTGTTGCAGAAGGAAGAGGGTGTAGAAGAGCTTCTTGCGGTCACCGATGGTGTTCCAGGAGACGAGGACGCCGAGGGGGGCGAGAAAGCCAGTGAGAACGACGAGCCACATGGACAGGCCGTCGACACCGAGGTGATAGCGGATGGCGGGCGAGGTGATCCACTCGTGGTTCTGTTCGAACTGGAAGCTGCCTGCGACGGCGGAGTAGTCGTAGTGTGCGGGCAGATGCAGGGTGCAGATAAAGGTGATGAGGGTGACGGCGAGCGCACCCCATTGCATTAGCCTGCCCTTATCGGGCAGTAAAGCCAGCAGGACCGCGCCCGCGAGCGGGACGAAGATGAGTACGGTCAGGATGGTGTGGTCGATATTCATCGTTTCCTTTGGGTGGTGCAAGAGCAGGGTACTGGTAGAACGAGCTTGCTTAGTGCATCCAGATGGAGCGGCCGAAGATCATGACGAGTAGAACGGCGGCGGCCCCGAGTGCGAGCCAGCCGGCGTACGAGCGGATGTTTCCAGATTGAACGCGGCGGACGAGAGAGCTGAAGCCTCGCGTAGTTGCGCCAGCGGCGGCGCCCGAGCCGTTGACGATGCCGCCATCGATGATGCCGCCGAGGAAGAGACGGCTGAACATAAGCAGCGGAGAGACGATGAGGGCGCCATAGATCTCGTCGATGTAGAACTTGTGGTCGACGAGGTTGTAGAGGGCTGGCATCTTTGCTGCGAGGGCTGCGGCTGTGCCGGGCTTCTTGTAGTAGAAGAGGTAGGCGATGCCGAGGCCTGCGAGTGCGACGAGGACGGAGACTACGGCGAGGCCCAGCTCGGAACCGTGGCTGGTGGATGCTGCTTCGACGGCGGCACCTGTGCTGAAGACGGGATCCAGGAAGTGTTCGATCTCGTTATGGCCGCCCATAGCTGCGGGAACGCCTACCCACCCGCCAATAATCGACAGCAGCGCGAGGATAGCGAGCGGAACGGTCATGATCGCGGGGGACTCGTGGACGCCGTGCGTATGGTTGTCTTCTGGGTCGACGACCATAACGGCGTGGCTGCCGGAGTGAGTGTGGACGGCTGCTCCGTGATCGTGGAGATCCGTACGCTCCTCAAGGTGTTCAGGACCAAAGAAGGTCTTGAACCAGAGGCGGAACATATAGAAGGAGGTCATTCCCGCTGTGATGAGGCCGACTAGCCATAGCAGTTTGCCTAGAGGATTGTTCGAGACGAAGGCCTGGTAGAGGATCTCGTCCTTGGAGAAGAAACCGGCCAGTGGCGGGATGCCGGAGATGGCGAAGACGCCCATCGTCATCGTCCAGAAGGTGACCGGGATGCGCTTGCGGAGACCGCCCATCTTGCGCATGTCCTGCTCGCCGGAGAGCGCGTGGATGACCGAGCCGGCAGAGAGGAAGAGCAGCGCCTTGAAGAAGGCGTGGGTGAGCAGATGGAAGATGCCTGCCGTGTAGGCTCCGACTCCGCAGGCCAGGAACATATAGCCGAGCTGAGAGACGGTGGAGTAGGCGAGGACGCGTTTGATATCGTGCTGTACCATGCCGATGCAGGCGGCAAAGATGGCCGTAGCCGCGCCGATGATAGCAACGACGCCGAGCGCGTAGGGGCTGCGGTCGAAGAGCACATGGCAGCGCGCGACCATGTAGATGCCGGCGGTGACCATCGTCGCCGCATGGATGAGCGCGGAGACGGGGGTGGGACCTTCCATCGCGTCGGGGAGCCAGACGTACAGCGGGATCTGCGCGGATTTGCCCGCCGCACCGAGGACAAGCAGAAGGGCGATCGCGGTGAGAATGCCGCCGTTCCAGCCGGGGTTGACGCTGATCGCCTGAAAGATGTGCGAGAAGTCGAGGGAGCCGAACTCGCGAACGAGGAGGAACATCGCGAGGAGGAAGCCGAAGTCGCCGATGCGGTTGACGATGAATGCTTTTTTCCCGGCGTTGGCGGCGGAGTCCTTGGTGAAGTAGAAGCCGATGAGTAGGTAGGAGGCGAGACCTACTCCCTCCCAACCGACGAAGAGCAGGAGGAAGCTCTCAGCGAGGACGAGGACGAGCATGAAGAACATGAAGAGGTTCAGGTAGGCGAAGAAACGCCAGTATCCCTCTTCATGCGCCATATAGCCGACCGAATAAACGTGAATGAGGAAGCCGACGCCGGTGACGACGCCGAGCATGATGAGGGTGAGGTGATCGACGGTAAGGGCGAAGTCGATCTGGAGGCCGGTGATTGCGATCCACGGCTGGCTGACGACGCGGAGGACTTCGGGCGCACCTTCGGCCTTCATGACGATCCAGAGCCACGCAACGATCGCGGCTGGAATAGCAGTGCAGAGCAGAGCGACGGCGGAGATCAGAGGACGGGGAAACTTGCGGCCCACTGTGCCGTTGATCAGAAAGCCGGCAAAGGGGACGAGCGGGATCAGCCAGAGGTAGTCGGAGATCATGGAGGCAGAGGGCATAGAGGTCACGATTTCATCAGGTCGATCTGGTCGACGTTCAGCGTTTCACGCGTGCGGAAGATGGCGATGATGATGGCAAGGCCGACGGCGGCCTCGGCTGCGGCGACCACCATCACGAAGAAGACGAAGATTTGGCCGGAGACCTGGTGCCACATATGCGCGAAGGCGACGAAGGTGAGGTTGACGGCGTTGAGCATGAGCTCAATCGACATGAAGATGGTGATGAGGTTGCGTTTGATGAGGAAGGCCGCGACGCCGGTGGAGAACAGTACAGCAGCGAGGATGAGGTAGGCGGCGATGGGCACTTGTGGAAGCATCTATTGCTCCTTTCGCGCGAGCACAACGGCTCCGAGGATGGCTACCAGGATGAGGATCGAGGTGACTTCGAAGGGCAGAAGCAGCTTGGTGAAGAGGATGGTGCTGATCTCGGAGATGTTGCTGGTGACGTGGTTGAGATAGCCGCCGATGTTGGTGTAGCCGAGAGCCTTGCGCTCTGAAAGGAAGACGAAGCTGAGCAGACAGAAGATGGCAGCGGCACCGGGGAAGCCGACGAGGTACGCGGCTCGGCTGCCAGTGGTTCGCTCCTCTTCGCCTGCGTTCAGGAGCATGATGACGAAGACGAAGAAGACCATGATGGCGCCCGAGTAGACGATGACCTGGGAGGCGGCGAGGAACTCGGCCCCCAGCGACCAGTAGAGGACCGCCAGCGACATCATGACGACGACCAGCGAGAGTGCGCTGTTGATGGGATGGCGCTGCAGGAGGAGGTTAAGCGCCCCTGCTACGGCCAGCCCACCAAAGATGAGAAAGAGTGCCAGTTGCATGATGTTTCCGTCAGGTCCTTTGTGAATCGCTTGAGACGCTTAAAACAGGGCAGAGGCCGATTTTGAAGAACTGGGCTATCTGCTGATTGTAAAACACCTTGTTGCTTATTCCGTGGAGCTAACTCCGTAAGGCAATGACTAAACTTGTGACGATGATGTTGGCCATGGCAAGCGGCAGGAGAAACTTCCAGCCGAAGCTCATGAGCTGGTCGTAACGGAAGCGCGGCAGCGTGCCACGTACCCAGATAAAGAGCAGAAGGAAGCCTAGAACCTTGCCTACGAACCAGAGGATTGGGAAGATGGCGGAGAGGATGGGGCCGCCAAAGTCCGCTGGGAGCAGATGGCCGAGAGGGCTGGAGGCTCCGCCAAAGAAGAGCAAGCTAGCGACGCAGCTTACGGTGATCATGTTCGCGTACTCGGCCATGAAGAACATGGCGAACTTCATGGAGCTGTACTCGGTGTGATAGCCGGCGACGAGCTCGGACTCGGCTTCGGGAAGGTCGAAGGGCGCGCGATTGGTCTCAGCATAGGCGGCCATGATGTAGATGAAGAAGCCAACGAACTGGAAGCCGCCAAAGACGTTCCAGCTAAGCAGGCCGTGTGCGCCCTGGCTGTTGACGATATCGCGCAGACTGAGCGACTGCGCACGGAGAACGACGCCGACAAGAGACAGACCGAGAGCCAACTCGTAGCTGATCATCTGCGAGGTCGCACGAAGGCTGCCGAGGAGGGAGAACTTATTGTTCGAGGACCACCCCGAGAGTGCGATCCCGTAGACCCCGATGGAGGTGATGCCCAGGATGACGAGCAGCCCGATGTTGAGGTCGGCGATGTTGAACATCTCGACGCCCTTAACCGTTTGCATACCGCCGAAGGGGACAACCGCGATGGAGATCAGTGCACAGGTCAGCGCGATGATCGGCGCGGCGATGAAGAGGGGCCGTTCTGCCGCGATAGGCAGGAGGTCCTCTTTGAGGAAGAGCTTGATGCCATCAGCCATCGGCTGCATCAGGCCGAAGGGTCCGACGCGGGAGGGTCCCCAGCGATTCTGGATGCGGCCCAGGAACTTTCTCTCCAGCAGAACGGTATAAGCGACCGCCATCAGCGTGAGGACGGTGACCACCGCAACCTTGAGGATGCTGAGCAGCAGAAATGTCTGAAATGGGCTGAGGTGGCTCACGGCGGTGGGTTGGGCTCCTGTGGTTGTTTCGAGTCTGCGGTTGAGTCTACTTAGTCGGCTGCAGTCTGAATCTGGGTGAGGCCGGTTGGAGGACGAAGGCTCTCGTTATGCTGCAGGTCGGAGAGCATGGCGGAGTAGCGTCCCAGGGTGCCCGAGGTAAATAGTGTATCGTTCGCCGGAAGGACGAGGTCGCGGCGTTTGCTTATTTGAACGAGGTCGGTTACGGTTACAGCTGGCTGCAGATGCTGGTCGTTGCCACTGAGCAGCTGAAGGCGTAGCAGGTTGTATCCGGGGACGAGGCGCTGTATCTCGTCGAGAATTGCGAAGGGATCGAAGGGGCTGAGCTTCGGCTCCATGTTGTTCGCTGAAAGCCACACTGCATGGCGGTCGGCCTCGCCGGACTGTGCGCCGCGGGACTGGCCCATATCGGCCCGCGTGCCTTTGCCGAAGGGAACCAGAACCTTCATGTTCGCGCCCATCTTGTCGGCGATCCGGACGATCAACTCGAAGTCGCTGCGGACTCCGGCACGATCGCCAGCCTTGTTTACGAGCTGAAGGTCGCCGTAGCTGTTGGTCACGGAGCCGGACTTCTCGTAGAGGTTCGAGGCCGGAAGAATGACATCGGCCACGGCTGCGGTCTCGGTGAGGAACATATCCTGCACCACCACGAAGGTGTCCTTGAGGGATGCGGGATCGACGCTGTATCGGGAGACTGGGTTCGTTCCGACGACGTAGAGCGCTGAGAGTTCGCCACGTCCAGCGGCTTCGAACATCTCGAGCAGATCGAGACCTGGAGTGGTAGGAGTGTTGTACTCGGCGAAGGTGGTGTTGCCTGCGAGTGGAGTGTAGCCGGGAAGCAGGTCGGGGAGCAGGCCCATGTCTGCTGCGCCGCGTGAGTTGACGTAGTCGGAGATGAGGGCGAACTTGCGGTTCGGCAGCGTCTTGCCGAAAGCGAGGAGGCGCTGCAGATCTGCGTCGCGGAACTCCGATCCGAGAAGGACGAGGAGGCTCTCCTCGGCGCGGATGGCCTTGCGGAATTCGTGAAAGGAGGATGCGTCTGCGCCGGAGTGGGTGAGGGCATCAACGGCACTGTCGTCTCCGGCGATGAAGCTGGCCAGTGCGCCGTAGCTGAAGGGTGCAATGTGCGCGAAGGCCTTGGCCTGGCGGCGAAGCTTGATCTCGGCAGAGTTGGCGATGTAGAGCCGGGCGCGGTTGTTGCGGACGTTGGTGCGGATATTCCACGCGGTGGCGGGTGCCTGGATGGTGGGGTCGCCGCCGAGGATCATGATGGCCGGCGCGGTCAGCGTGTCCTTCAGGCTGGCGGTACGATCTGTGGTTCCTGCTAGGGCGCGGGCAAAGGCTACGTAGTCCGCGGTGCGATGGTGATCGATGTTGTTGGTGCCCAGCACGGTGCGAGCGAACTTCTGTAGCAGGTAGGCCTCTTCGTTGGTGGTGCGATTGGAGCCGATGACGCCAATGCTCTTGCCGCCGCGCGTGTCGCGAAGTTCGCGGAGCCTCTTGCCGACGTGGTCGAGTGCAACCTCCCAGCTGACGGGCTTCATCTCGCCGTTGGGCTGGCGAACAAGCGGCTGGGTGATGCGGTCTTCATTGTTGGCAAAGTCGAAGGCGTAGCGGCCCTTGTTGCAGAGGAAGTCGACGTTGATGCCGGATTTGTCGCGGTTGTCGCCGCGGACGATCTCGGAGCCGTCCGTGGTGCTGCGAACGCCGAGGGTGGTCTTGCATCCATCGCCGCAGTGCGTGCAGATGGTCGAGACGTGATTCATCTCCCAGGGCCGCGTCTTGTAGCGATAGGTGCCGGAGGTCAGCGCGCCGACCGGGCAGGCGTCGATGCACATGCCGCACTGCTCGCAGTCCACGTGGGCGAGATCGTCGGGAGACATCTGCGCGGGGACATTTGGGGCGATGACTGAAGAGCTGCCCCGGTTTTGAATGCCGAGAGCAAAGACGTCCATGCCTTCGCCGCACATGCGCACGCAGCGATAACAAAGGATGCAGCGCGGACGATCGAAGTAGACGACGGGGGACCACTTCTGTTCTTCGCGATGGTCCTTGGGTTCGGCGTAGAAGCTGTCGGCGGCACCATACTTGAAGGTCATGTCCTGCAACTCGCACTCGCCGCCAGCGTCACAGACCGGACAGTCGAGCGGATGGTTGCCAAGGAGAAGCTGTAGCGTAGCCTTGCGAGCCTGGGCGATCTCGGGAGACTCGCTGGTCACGACCATGCCCTCGGCGACGGGCGTAGTGCAGGCGGTCTGAAGCTTGGGCATCTTCTCGATGCGCACGACGCACATCCGGCAAGCCGCCTGCAGCGATAGACCGGGATAGTAGCAGAAGGCGGGGATCTCAATACCGGCGGACTTACAGGCTTCGAGCAGAAGCGTGCCTGCGGGTGCGGTGATTTTTTTACCGTCTACGGTAAGGGTTACGTCTGCCATGGCTTAATGCGCTCCGACCAGCTGTTCTACGGTGATGATGGGGGTTCCGGCCTTATGACCTTCAATGTAGTCTTCAAACTCTTTGCGGAATTTTTTGACGAAGGCGATGGTGGGCATGGCCGCTGCGTCGCCCAGTGGGCAGAAGGTGCGTCCCAGCATGTTCTCGGCGAGATATTGAACGTTGTCGACATCTTTTTTATTGCCGCCGCCGTTGTAGACGCGGGTTAGAGTCTTCTTGATCCAGTCCGTACCCTCGCGGCAGGGGATGCACCAGCCGCAGGACTCATGCTGGTAGAACGCGATGGTGCGAAGCGCGAATTCAACAATAGAGACCGTCTCATCGAGCACCACGATGCCACCTGAGCCGAGCATGGTGCCGGCCTTGCCCATCTGGTCGAAGTCAAGGCCTACATCGATCTCGTCCGCGGTCATCACCGGACAACTTGAACCGCCGGGGACGACAGCTTTCAGCTTCTTGCCATCCTTGATACCACCGGCAACCTCATAGATCGCTCGCTTGAGGTTATAGCCCATGGGAAGCTCGTAAACGCCGGGGCGTTCGACGTGCCCACTGATGCCGAAGAGGCGTGTGCCGCCGTTGCGTTCGCTTCCGAGCTTGGCATAGGCCTCGCCGCCCATCAGCAGGATGTGCGGCGCGTTGGCGATGGTCTCGGCGTTGTTGATGACGGTGGGACCGCCATAGAGTCCAACGACGGCAGGGAAGGGAGGCTTGATGCGAGGCACTCCGCGTTTGCCTTCGAGCGACTCCATCAGGGCGGACTCTTCGCCGACCTCGTACGCTCCCGCTCCGGTCTGGGTGATGATGTCGAAGTCAACGCCGGTGCCGAAGATGTTTTTGCCCAGGAAGCCCTTTGCGTAAGCGTCGGCGACGGCCTTCTCGACAATCTTGAGCAGGTAGCGATACTCGCCACGAAGATAGATGAAGCCGAGCTTGGAGCCGATGGCGAGGCCTGCGATCATCGTGCCTTCAATGACTGCGTGAGGATCATGCAGGAAGAGGACGTGGTCCTTACAGGTCCCCGGTTCGGATTCGTCACCGTTTACCAGCACATACTTCGGCTTTTCAGATTGCTTTGGGACGAAGGACCACTTCATGCCGGTCGGGAAACCAGCGCCTCCACGGCCGCGCAGGCCACTGGCCTTCATCTCAGTGATGATCCACTCAGGTCCTTTAGCGATGGCTTGCTGAACGGCTTTATAGCCATCGAGCTCGACATACTTGTCGATATCGGTGGCGCCCAGGCCGAAGCGGCGGGAGACTACTTTTACCTCATCGGGGTGCGAGACGAGTGATGGCATCTACTTCACGTCCTTTCCCGTCGCGTCGGAACTCAGCCCGTCGCGATACATCTGAAACAGAACGTCCACCTTTTCTGTGGTGAGATCGTCGTGGAAGTCGTAGTTGATCTGGATAGCAGGCGCCCAGCAGCAGGCGCCGATGCACTCAACCTCTTCGAGCGAAAAGACGCCGTCCGGTGTTGTGCCTTTGTGGCCGATACCCAGCTTGTGTTTGCAGTGGTCAAGGATCTCGTACCCACCGCGCAGCATGCAGGAGATATTGGTGCAGACCTGCACGTTGTACTTACCCGCGGGCTTGGTGCGCAGCATGGAGTAGTACGAAAGAACGTTGCGTACGTCCAACTCCAGAAGGTCGATGCGCTGGGCGATCTCAGCGACGACGGCGTCAGAGATATAACCGATCTCATCCTGTGCGTAGAGCAGCATCGGCACAAGCGCCGACCGCTTGAGCGGGTAGATAGTGACGAGATGGTCGAAGCGTGCGGCCGTCTCTGGCGAAAAGATCGTATTGGCTATTTCACTCACTCTGCATCATCTCCCGCGCCAGCCTCTCGGCGGCAAGGTCCATCTCTTCGGTGATACTGTTCAGTTTGACCGTTCCATCTTCCTGCATGGCGAAGGTAGAGCGGCTACCATCACTTGATTCCATCGTCTCGTGCGTAAAGCGAAGCCAGCGACTGGCCACACGAAGTGTAATCTCTTCTGCTCCCACTTCAACTACTGCATGGTGCTTGCTGTTCATTCCATGGACGGCCGCGTAAGAGCGAAGCAGCGAGGCCCACGAGGTCCAAAGTTCAGCTCTGAGGCGTGCTTCGAGCATCAGAGGTTAGCGGTCGATCTCGCCGAGAACGATATCGATCGATCCGATGACGGCGACGACATCGGCGAGGAGGCGGCCTTTGCACATGGTTTCGAGTGCTTGCAGGGTTGCGAATCCCGGATTGCGCATGTGGACGCGGTAGGGTTTGGCGGTGCCATCGGAGACAACGTAGTAGTTCATCATGCCGTGCGGAGCTTCGACAGAGCTGGTCGCCTCACCTGCCGGAACACCAAAGCCTTCGGTGACAATCTTGAAGTGATGGATGAGGGACTCCATCTGAGTCTTCATCTGCTCGCGATTCGGGAGGATGATCTTCGGCGCATCCGCGACAATGTGTCCTTCAGGAAGGCCATCGAGCGCCTGCAGACAGATCTTGACCGACTCGCGAAACTCCTGCATGCGAACGATGTAGCGCGCCCAGACGTCGCCGACATCAGAGACCGGCACGTTGAACTGGAACTTCTCGTAGCCGGAGTAAGGCATATCACGACGAACGTCGAAGTCGACACCAGAGGCACGCAGCGGGGGGCCGGTGACGCCCAGCGCAATCGCGTCTGCGGCTGAGAGGTAGCCCACGCCCTTCAGGCGATTCATCCAGATGGGGTTGGTCTGCAGCAGGCCCTCGTACTCCTCAACGTGCGCAGGGAAGTTCTTGAGGAAGGTGCGGATCTTTTCGTAGATATCCCGTGGAGGTTCGAGGCTAAGGCCGCCGACGCGGACGTAACTCGTCATCATGCGCTGGCCAGCGACCGCTTCGAAGATGCGCAGCAAGTCTTCGCGCTCTCGGAAGCAGTAAAGGAAGACGGTAAGCGCGCCGATGTCCATGGCATGAGTGCCGAGCCAGACCAGGTGCGACTGAATGCGGGTGAGCTCGTTGAAGAGGACGCGGAGATACTGTGCGCGCTCGGGAATCTCGAGCCCCAGCAACTTCTCTACTGCAAGGCAGTAGGCGAGGTTGTTGGTCATGGGACAGAGATAGTCGATGCGGTCGGTCATGGGGACGACCTGCTGGTAGAACTTGGCCTCGCAGGTCTTCTCGATGCCAGTGTGAAGATAGCCGATGTCCGGAGCCAGCCCGACGATGGTCTCGCCGTCGACCTCGATGACGAGGCGCAGAACACCGTGGGTCGAAGGATGCTGCGGACCCATGTTGATGATCATGGTCTGATCTTTGGACGGCGGATTCTGTCGGTTTCGTGCGGAGTTGGCGATGAGATCGTCAATGCCCGGATCGATAGCCGCCACTCCGGTAAGTTCTTCAACAGGGGGAGTCATTTAGCGATAGCCCTCCACGGGGTAGTCCTTGCGTAAGGGATGCCCTTTCCAGTCTTCCGGCATCATGATTCGGCGAAGGTTGGGATGGCCGCCAAAGTGAACTCCAAAGAGATCGAAGACCTCGCGCTCGTAGAAGTTGGCAGAGGGCCACACCGGCGTGATGCTGTCGAGCGCGGCGGCGTCTCCATCGAGGCGAACGGAGATGCGAAGACGCTCCTTCAGCTTGTGCGAAAGAATACTGTAAGAGATTTGGAAGCGCGGTTCAGAGGGGTACCAGTCTACTGCGGTGACATCCTCGAGGAAGTTGTAACCCGCCTGCTGGACGGCTTTCGCCGCGGAGACGATGCTCTCACGAGCCACGGTGATGGTGAGCTCGGCGCGGTCGAACTTGGCGTCAGTCGCAAGGTCGGCCAGAGCTTTCACGGCGGCGTTTTCAGGATGCGCCTCGAAGACGGCCTGTTTGCCCTTGATGGCAGAGGCTGGATCGTACATTAGAGGTCTCCCTTATCATTCGCCCAGTCCAGGATGCCCTTCTTCCAAACATAGAAAAGGCCTACTGCGACGAAGCCGAGATAGACGAGCATCTCGTAGAAGCCGAACATGCGCGAGCCGGTAATCGCTGGCAGGCGACGGAAGATTACAGCCCAGGGAAGCATGAAGACCGCTTCAACATCGAACAGGATGAAGAGCATAGCGACCATGTAGAAGCGGACGGTGAAGCGGCCACGAGCGTCGCCCACCGGCTCCATGCCGCACTCGTAGGCTCCGGCCTTGGTGCGCGAGTTTTTGTGTTTTCCGATGAAAAAAGAGGCGCCCACCATGCCCAAAGCGAGTCCGAGGGCGGCCAGGACCTGAAGCACGAGTGGAAGGTAGTTCCAGATGTAGGGGTAACTGTGCATGGCCATCTTCGACTCTAAGATTGCGGCTGGCAAGTGTCAAGTGATTGTCACGACGATGTGCGGCTATCGAAGGAGAGCTATGTACATGTTGATCAGACGATTACCGAAAAGTGCGCTGATTAGTCCACCGATCGAAAGAAAGCTTCCGAAGGCGAGTCTGAAGGTAGCTCCTGCCCTGCCGCGCGCCAGAAGGATGACTCCATAGACCGCTGCCGCTAATGTTCCGAGGAAGAGGGAGAGGATCGCTGGCCAGAAGCCAACGAAGGCCGCGATCATGGCGAGCAGCTTCACGTCGCCAAGGCCCATGCCGTCGCGGTGTCGGATGGCTTTATAGAGCCAGCGAATGAGTAAAAGCAGGAGTGCTGCTCCGCAGACAGCCGCGATGCGACCGAAGATCAGGCTCTCGGGACCGGTAAAAAAGAGATTGCCGTGGTCGGTTACTCCGCCAGGACTAGTCAGTTGAATGTGATGATTGCTGAGGACCACCTGGTCTTCGTTTGGGCCGAGGAAGAGGGCCTGCGTACAAACGAGGAAGAGAGCGATGGCGATGCCACCGAGCGTGAAGGAGTCAGGCAAGATCATGGTCTGCCAATCCATGACCATGAGGCCGATGAGAAGAAAGCCGAGAACCGCGATGCCGAAGCTGGCAATGCTGCGCTGAAGGTCTGCTGAAGAGAAATCGTGCCCGAAGTCGTGTATTCGACTGTATTCGGATAGAAATCTGCCGACACTCATCCAAAACCACACTCCTACTGCAACCTCTACCAACGGATAGCGCCACGAGATCGCCTGTTTGCAGTCCCGGCAACGGCGACGAAGAACTATCCAACTTATAAGTGGAACATTGTCGTACCAGCGAATGGGCACTCCGCACTTAGGGCACCGAGAGCGTGGATGGACGACCGACTCACGCTGCGGGAGTCGCGAGATACAGACGTTGAGGAAGCTGCCGAAGAGAAGTCCAAGTACAAATGCTAAGAAGATCATGATGCCGGGCACAGGAAGAGTATACGGTTTCAAGGCCGCGCTTACAGGATAGCTAGGAGGCGGAAATCCGGACCTAAGTTACTTCCTTCAAAGACGTTGCAGCAGAAAAGTATAGGTAGGAGTGATACCTAGAAGTCTACGTGCATGCGGACCGATTCGACCAGCACCGGCCCTCGATCCTGGTTGTAGCCGGGATGTTCGATGAATTGAAGATCGAGCGCATAGTAGATTCCCCGCCAGGTGTGCAGGTTATAGTAGCTCTCGAGGATGTCCTCGCGTGCGTAGTTCAGCTTGCCGTCGCCCAGCAAAAACCCCAGACCGCCCAGCTTCAGATAATCCTGATGATCTTTCTTGATGGCGTTCGTGACGAAAACTAAGCCCAGCTTGTCGCTCGGACGAGACCACCTGCGGCCAGAGTAGTCGCCACCAAACTCCACCGTCTGATCCACTTCGGTATAAGCGAAGGACTCATGCTGGCCCTCATTCCATCCGAAGCGGCCAAACATCCGTATGTCTCTGGTGAGTTCCTGTTCGAAGTTCAAGGCGAAGCCGTACTTCACCGCGCTGAACTTCTCAACATTCTGGATGACTGGCCGCGTGCCTTCGCCGGCAAGAAAAGCCTTATTAGCGTCGCGATATAAGCCCATGTGAGCGTGATTAACGTAGCTCAGGATGCGAATGGTGCCTTTGCGCTCAGGCGGTAGCAGACGGCCAAGGAGCGGCTTGCGGAACTCAAACTCCCAGTTCTGTCCGCTGGCACGACGGAGAGCCCAGTCCAGATCGATCCCGTTGGCTACGGTCGGCATCAACGCAAGGGCATACCGCACGGACCAGGCCTTGTCGTCGTACTCGCTGACGATGCCGTAGGTGTAGCCGCGCGTGTCGGCTGCGTAGTCCCACGCGCCGTTGTTGTCGACCGTCCAGTTCATGAACTGAAGGTGGCTGTCGCTGCCGATGCTGTTAATATCGAGAAAGTCGGGCAGGCTCATCTTGCCCACGTGAAACTCCAGCCGGCGCTCCGGCAGCTCCGTGCCAGGGTAAAACTGTGATTGAGCATTTTCGACGAGCTTGCTGGTGAAGCCGATCGTCTGGTGGAGTTGCACGCGAGCCATGTACGGCGTCGAACCGAGGTTCGGATTGCGCACCACATCGAGATTCGTGAAGCCCGCTAGTCCCAGCGCCTCGCTGTCGCCCCGGCCACCCGCAGATTCGAGGTCGAAGAGGGCGTCCAGCGCGAACTTCGGATCAGTGATGACTCGCGCACCCAGAAAAAGCGTGCCGAGCAACGACGTCTTATATTCCCCTCGGGACAGCAGGCTGTTGACGCCCTCGTAGGGCGAATGGAACGGCCCATGCGCCTGAAAGATGATGTTGGCCTGGCCGCCGATGAAGAATCGCGAGTGCTCCCAGTGTGGAAACATGGTGGGCGAGTCGGTTTCACTAGTGTCTGGAACAGGAGTGACCGGAGCAGGAGTGACCGGAGCAGGAGCATCGATCTGGGGTGCCGCGGTCGTCTCTGTGGCGAGCTGTGTCTGGGCCGCCAGGAACGTGGAGGCTGATAGCCAAATGCATGCGCCCGCAAGCAGGCAAGTCCGGTTGAGTTTTCCTGTCATGGAACTGTTATCTTCAGGCCTGAAAGTGAATAGAGTGCAAATTTGCCAGGCGGGTTGAACCCTTTCGAAAGGTTGAGCGGCCTCTGATTGAGAGATGGCCCCATACTGAATCGGCCTAACATAGTATACCCCGGTAGGGTACATTGGAGAAGAGAAATGTCGCATACCAAATCAGCCCAGATCAAATTGCTCAACCGGGTCAAGAAGATTCGAGGCCAGATAGACCGCGTGGAACGCACTCTGGCATTAGACGATCACGAGTGCGCGGAGGTGCTGATGCTGCTCGCAGCGGCGCGTGGCGGAATTAACGGGCTGATGGCTGAGGTGCTCGAAGACCATATCCGACTGCATCTGTTACGCGACGGACATGCTCCTCTGACTCCTGAGCTAGGGGAAGACTTGATTGATCTTGTGCGCGCCTATCTCAAATAGCAGCTGGCTTGGTTGTGTTCAAGAATTGAGCCTGGTGCTTACTCGCTTATAAAGCTGGCTCAGCGCGATTTCGCCCCGACAACGACCAGGCCGATTCCCGCCAGGAGAGCTACGGTGCTCAGGATAGGAGACAGTGGAAGCGTGTCCTGAGTCTTATGCGAGATTTGAACCGGTCCCGCGTCGACAACTTTCTTCTCGTGGGTAAAGGAGAGACCGCCGGTAGCGTATCCGATAATTCCAAGGACAATGAGGAGAATTCCAACAATAGTTGCTGCTTTCATAGTGAGCCTTTCATCTTTAGAACCATTAGTCGATAATCCGCAACGAAATCTCCGAGACGAATCAAGGATTGCGACTAAACCTCTGATGCAGATTGCACCCTCTACAGATGTACTATCACAGCGCATTTGCAACTCACTTGCGTGCAACCTGAGCTCGGGAGTAGTCTGCACTTACACGGGAAAGGAGGATGGTCCAGCCTATGAAAATTGACAGTACATGTAGTTCAACGCAACGTGAGGTGACTGAGGCTTAGAGCGTCCATAGCTCTAGTCCTGGCGGTCTTTGTAGTAGAAAAGTCCACGCCGAGGCCAAGTCCGAGTATGGACGCCTCAGGTCAATCTCAACAGTTCACCGCCAGACGGCTCGCTGCTCTCTTCAGAGTGCGAGCCGTCTGCGTTTTGCCGGGATCATTCCGATAGGATAATAACTATGAAACCTCTGGTGATCGCAGGACGAGCCTTTCAATCACGACTGATCGTCGGAACAGGGAAGTACAAAGATGGCGCCGAGACTCAGGCCGCCATCGAAGCTTCGGGAGCGGAGATGGTGACGGTCGCGGTCCGCCGGGTGAACCTCGATCGCACGAGCGAGTCTTTGCTGGACTTCATCGATCCAAGGCGTTATTTTTTGCTGCCTAATACGGCTGGGTGCTACACCGCGGACGAGGCGATCCGCGCAGCCCGACTTGGGCGCGAGGTGGGGTTGTCGGACTGGGTCAAGATTGAGGTGATCGGAGATCAGCAGACGCTCTATCCCGATGTGCAGGCGACGCTCGAAGCAACCCGCGTGCTCGTCAAAGAAGGCTTCACCGTGCTGCCATATACGTCCGACGATATCGTCTTTGCCAAGCGACTGATTGACGCTGGCGCGGCGGCGGTCATGCCTCTCGGCGCACCCATCGGCAGCGGGCTCGGGCTGCAAAATACGGCCAACCTGCGCATTCTGCGCGAGCTGATCACGGAAGTCCCGCTGATTGTGGATGCAGGCGTTGGTACAGCCTCCGATGCTGCGGTTGCGATGGAGCTGGGCTTCGATGCCGTGCTGATGAACACCGCGATAGCTGCGGCGAAGGACCCCTTGCTGATGGCCGAAGCGATGCAACACGCCGTGCTGGCAGGGCGGCAGGCCTATCTTGCAGGAAGAATGCAGCGCAAACTCTACGCCACGGCCAGCTCCCCTCTGGAAGGGATCTCGAGGTAGTGGCCGTGGCTGATTT
Source organism: Tunturiibacter empetritectus (assembly GCF_013410875.1). Taxonomy (GTDB): domain Bacteria; phylum Acidobacteriota; class Terriglobia; order Terriglobales; family Acidobacteriaceae; genus Edaphobacter; species Edaphobacter empetritectus. The sequence goes on from NZ_JACCCU010000001.1 coordinate 1,456,099, forward strand.
CTTTTTCGACTTGATTGGTGCTGCATTCGAGGTTTTTGTTTCGGAGACCATCTGTCGAGCTATTTATTGGCGGCTCAATCAAAAGACCACTCAGCCAAGAACGGTATCGGATTAATCTAGAAATTCGTCAGGTGCATGACTGGTCATAGGAAGAGCTGGCCGGATGCAGTAAACTTCGCCCATGCGAGTCTTCGGCATCGACTGCGGAACGGAGTTCACCGGCTACGGGGTGGTGGAGGTGGATTGCGACGCCCGCATGCCTCGGCTCATTCACCTGGCGGCCGGTACGATCCGGCTCAATAAAAAAGAGAAGACGCCACAGAGGCTCGCTCAGGTCTACGCTGAGTTGACCGCCTTGATGACTCTGCACCACCCGGAGATCGTCGCCATCGAGGAGGTTTTCTTCTCGGCGAATGCAAAGTCTGCGCTGAAGCTTGGTCAGGTGCGTGGCGTGGCGATGCTGGCCGCCGCGACCTGCGGAATGCCCATCGCCGAATATGCTCCACTCTCGATAAAAAGCTCCGTGGTTGGTTACGGGCTGGCCGCCAAGGAGCAGGTGCAGTTCATGGTGAGGCGTTTGCTCGACAACGAAAACGCCTTCGACTCTGCAGATGCTGCCGACGCGCTGGCCATTGCGATCTGCCACATCCATACCGCCCAGACACTCGAGCTCCAGGGCGCGCGCCGATGAAAGCGAGAGGGAGCATAATGCTTGGCGCGGCGCTTTTTCTAGGCCCCTACTTTGTGGCCGCTGCTCAAACGGCTGAATCTGCGACGGCGGCCTCTCCCATCCCATCTGCTGAGGTCAGTTTTCAGTTCAACCGCACAGGGCTTCCGGTTCCGCGTTTTACTCTGCGGATTCACGAGAACGGAACCGGCACCTACCAGGCAGATCAGGCAGAGATCCCAGCAACGCAGACCTCGATGCGGGGCCAGGCGGCGCAGCATGTCGAGCGACCGATCAACCTGACTCCAGACGTCGTCGCAAAGGTCTTCAAGGCTGCGCGAATCCTGAATCACTTCAACGTCGAATGCGCCTCCAAGGCGAAGAACATAGCCGACTCAGGCACAAAGACGCTTACCTACGCCGGCTCCGATGGGTCGGGATCGTGTGTCTACAACTACTCAGAGAACAAAACTGTAGGTACGCTGACCGACATCTTCCTCGGAGTCTCTTCGACACTGGATGAAGGCCGTAAGCTTGAATTTTTGCACCGCTACGATCGCCTCGGCCTCGATGCCGAGATGAACTCCTTTGCGGACGAAGTGAAGGAAGGACGTGCGCTCGAACTGGGAACGATCTTGCCGACGCTGACCACAATCGCAGACGACACAGCAGTGATTCAGCGCGTTCGATTGCGCGCGGCAAAGATGCTGGAGCAGGTTGCAGCGGACAGTCGTTAGGATCCTGCAATACCGCAGGTATCGGGAACAATCTCCTCAGTCGCGATCGGCAACGACATGCGACAAAGAACGATAAAGCTCTGCCATCGATTCGAGTGCGAGTGATTCGGCGCGTGCTTGCGTGGGAACGCTGGCAGGCCACGCTGCAGAGAACTCTTCGGCCGAGTAGCCAGCGGCACGAAGATTGTTCTGCAGCGTCTTACGCTTCTGCGCAAAGCTCTGCTTCAAGAAGATATTGAACCCGTCAGGGTCCACTCCAAGCTCAGCAAACCTCGGCGCAAAGTGCAGCCGCAAAACCGTGGAGTAGACGTCAGGCGGCGGCGAAAAAGCGGATGGCGGCAGCGTAAAGAGGTTGTCGACCTGCGCGTTCACCTGTGCCGTTGCCGAGAGTAAGCCATAGTCACGAACTCCGGGCGCCGCCGAAACGCGGTCCGCCACCTCCCGCTGCATCATCAGAACAGCTCGGGCGACTATACCGGCGCTGCCAGCCGCGAAGAGTTGCAGCAGAATATCCGACGTGATGTAGTACGGGAGATTGCCGATCACGTCTGCCGTCTCGCCTTCCGGCACCAGCGTTCGCAGGTTCGTCTTCAGAACATCGCACTCGAGAATCTGTACCTGCGCATGATCGCGAAAGCGGAAGGTCAACTCCGCCGCCAGGCTCCGGTCAAGCTCCAGTGCTATCAACTTGTGGCAACGAGCAGCCAGTATATCGGTAATCGCCCCATGTCCCGGGCCAATCTCGATGACAGTGCGCTTGCTAAGATCACCAAGGGCATCGACGATGGCATGTCGGGCGGAGTCATCGACCAGAAAATTCTGCCCCAGCTTCGGCTTACGTTTCATCTGCATCCAATGTGTGCGGTCTCGCTCTTCTATAGACTAACGGTTTGGTTGGAAAGATAAAGGACGAAGGTATGCATATTGTTTTCGCAGCATCGGAGTGCTCCCCCTGGGCCAAGTCGGGTGGGATGGCAGATGTGGTCAGCGCACTCCCACGCGCATTGGCTCAACTCGGCCATCGCGTTAGCGTCTTTCTGCCCTACTATCGCCAGGTCGCGAAGGCTGTCCCGAACCCTACGGTTGTGCTGCCCAGCGTCACAATTCCTTTTCCCGGCTATAACCGCTTCGTGCGTGTTCTCGATGGGGGAGTCAAGAGCGGAGTCCAGACCTACTTCCTCGATTGTGCCGAACTATTCGACCGCGAAAACTTCTACGGTACGCCGTCCGGAGATTACCCCGACAACGCAGAGCGCTTCGGCCTGCTCTGCCGCAGCGTGATCGAAGCCTCAAAGATCCTCGGTATTCCTGATGTCTTCCACGTTCATGACTGGGAGGCGGCGATGCTCCCGGTCATGTTGCGCTCCATCTATTACTTCGATCCTGTGCTGCGAAACGTCCCAGCCGTGTTGACGATTCACAACGCGGGATCGCAGGGCTGGTTTCCTTCGCAGACTATCGAAAAGTTGCTGCTCCCCTGGGACCTGTACACGGTCGACAAGCTCGAACACTACGAGAAGATTGATTTCCTGAAAGGCGGCGTGGTGTATGCGGATGCCATCACAACGGTCAGCCGCAAGTATGCCGAAGAACTCCAGACCAGCGAGTTCGGCAACGGGCTCGAAGGGGTCTTTCGCCAACGGAGCGGAGACCTGCTCGGAATTACGAACGGCATCGACACCGAGGAGTGGAATCCCGCGACCGACCCCAACATTGCAGCGCATTACACGGCCGAAAACCTCGCCGGCAAGAAAGAGTGCCGCCGCGATCTGCTTCACGCTTACGGACTCGAGAATGTCAGTGACGACACCGCTGTGATCGGGGTGGTCACCCGTTTCGCGACCCAGAAAGGCTCCGACTTTATCGTCGAGATCATGGATCGTCTGGCGCAGGAAGACATGGTGCTGGTCATTCTTGGGAGCGGCGAAGAGTACTACGAACGGCTGTTAGTGGAGATGGCCGAGCGCCATCCCGCTAAGGTGCGCGTGAAGGTAAAGTTCGATAACGTCATGGCGCACAAGATCGAAGCAGGCGCGGACATCTTTCTGATGCCGTCCCGCTACGAGCCCGGCGGTCTAAACCAGCTCTACAGCCTCAAGTACGGTACGATTCCCGTCGTCCGCGCTACGGGTGGCCTCGACGACACCATCGACGAACAGCCAAACGGTGGCGGCAATGGTTTCAAATTCTGGGGCTACAGTGCGGGGGCCTTCTTCGACGCGCTCAAGCGTGCCCTTGATACCTTCCGTAACAAGCAGGAGTGGGCCCAGATGATGCAGCGAGGCATGGCGCAGGATTTTTCCTGGGATAAGCCTGCCAGCGAATACCTTCGCCTCTACGAGCGCGTCATCCAGAATCGCAGCTAGGCGCTTCGCTCTCGTTGCAGCAGATAGTGCAGCGGAACTCCCAGCAGAATGATGCCGGTTCCGATGAGAGAGTTCCGCGGCTGATCAGCAAACGAAAACACCAGCAGCACTGCCGCCGCAAGAATGAACAGTGCCGGCAACGCAGGGTATCCCCAGATGCTATACGGCCGGGGCGTGCTTGAGTCGCGACTGCGAAACACAAAGATCGTGCTAGCGGTCAACATGTAGAAGAGCCACTCGCCGAAGATGGCCAGCGAAAAAAGCGCCTGAAACTTTCCGATGGCCAGCAGCAGCAGAGAACTCAGGATGGCCTGAAGGATCAACGCTGTCGACGGCGTTTGAAATCGCGAGTTCACATGCGCCATTTGTTTGAAGAACAATCCATCGCGAGCCGCTGCGAACGGCACACGCGCACCCGAGAGCGACGACCCTACAAAGGTCGCGCAGATACTGACGGCCATACCGATCGACACCAGCGTCGCTCCCCACGGTCCAGTAACCAGACGCATTGCATCGGCTGCAGGCCGATCCGCGGTAGCGATTGCCGCTGCAGGCAACACATATTGAATCGCCGCATTGGTCAGCATGTAGAGCACGCCAACAATGGCAACCCCTCCAACCAGGGCTAGCGGCATGCTGCGCTGCGGCTTCTGCACCTCGCCCGCCATGGTGACGACGTCGCTCCATCCGTCATAGGCCCACAGCGCCGCGACCAGCGCAATCATGAAGCCGGTAAAGCCTCCCCGCGCTCCCGTAAAGTCTGTGCTGAAGTTGTGCCACGAACCATGCTGGCCTGCTGCGCCAAAACAAAATCCCGCAATCACTAGAATCAGCAGGCCCTTGAGCCACGTGAGCAGAAGCTGCACGTTGGCAGATCTTCTTGTCCCAATAATGTTGAGAATGGCGATGAGCCACGTCACCGTGATCGCGAAGATCTGTCCCCAAAAGAGATGAAAGAATGCCGGGCGGGCAAAAAAGCTGAAGACTGCGAAGGTCCCCAGTACACGCGCAAGCCCCGCGGCGATGGTAGCCAGGGATGCAGGTTTGGCCACCGTAATCTGCGTCCACATATAAAGGAAGCCGGTCAGATCTCCATAGGCCTCGCGAAGAAAAGCGTATTCGCCGCCATACTTCGGTCTGGCGGCAGCGATCTCCGCATAGGTCATTGCGCCGAAGAGCGAGAGCAAACCACCCACGATCCAAACCACATAGACCATGCCGGACGAGCCCACCGCAGCCATCATCTCTCGCGGCACTAGAAAGATGCCGCTCCCGATAATGATGCCCACGACAATGGAGGTCGCGTGGGATGCGTTCAGGACGCGGGGCAGTTCGGACTTGCTGTTTGGCATCGGTTCCCGGAGAGTAGCACACCTCCGCCGCACGACCGCAAGTAAATTGGTGAGAAAACCTCACTCGAGTGCCACGAAAGAAAAGATCTTACTTATAAGATGGAGACGCACCAACTGGAGCGAACTATGGATTGGACACCTGGCGGCGGACTCAGTGGCGACATTGAAGACAGACGTGGTTCTTCCGGCGGCGGTGGCGGAGGCTTTGGCGGCGGTGGGATCGGTATCGTTGGTTTTTTGATCCTGCTGGTCGTCAGCCTGGTCACGGGCCGCAACTATATCGGCAGCTATCTCTCCGGCCACAGCACATCACCGTCCTCCACGCAACAGAGCGTGCCTTCCGCCGGCAACCGCCCGATAACTTCTGAATCGCCTCAGGAGAAGAGGGCGGCACAACTCGTCTCCTGGACCCTGGACGATGTGCAGAACACTTGGACAAAGCTTCTACCCACACAGACCGGCAAAAACTACCAGCGCTCCACGCTCGTACTCTTTCGCGGTCGAACGTACTCAGGCTGTGGCACGGCTCAGTCGCAGAGCGGACCGTTCTACTGTCCGGCGGATGAGAAGGTCTACATCGACCTCAGTTTTTGGGATGAGCTGAGACGTCTCGGCGGCAGCAATGCGGACTTCGCCCAGGCTTACGTCATCGCTCACGAGCTAGGACACCACGTACAGGATCTCCTCGGGATCGAAGGCAAAGTTCGCCAGCTCTCAGGTCAAAATCCGTCGGAGAGAAACCGCCTTTCGGTCGATCTTGAACTCCAGGCAGACTGTTTCGCGGGCGTATGGGCGCACAGTACAGCGCAGCGGAACATAGTTCACGACTCGGATATCACAGCTGGTCTGCAGGCAGCGGCCGCAGTCGGCGACGACCATATACAACGCCTGGAGCGAGGAACAGTCAGCCCCGAAAGCTTCACCCACGGATCGTCAGCACAACGCGTCGGCTGGTTCAGACGCGGATTCCAGCAGGGAACCATCGCAGCCTGCAACACCTTTAAATTCGGTGGTGCCGTTCCGCCGGCAGACAGCGCCGAGTAATCTCAGGAAGCCTCGTTCAACACCGGCAGCACCGCATCGCCAGACGCCTCAGCCGCGAAGTAACTGCGAATTCGCTCGGCCGTTGCAGCATTCACCACCGCAGTGAGCGCATCAGTTCCAGCCTGCTTAATCCCGCGCACGCTGCCAAAGTGTTCGATCAATCGTTGCCGGGTTCTCGGCCCAACGCCCGGTATCGACAGCAACTCACTGTCGCGGTCGCGCATCTGGCGCCGCTTGCGATGATAGGTCACAGCGAACCGATGGCTCTCGTCGCGAATCTTCTGCATCAGGTGCAACACCGGAGACCGCCGGTCCAGCACCACCGGCTCATTCTCCTGCCCATACACATAGATGATCTCTTCCTTCTTCGCGATCGAAGCCAAGGGCTGCAGCGTGACGCCGATCTCCTCAAGCGCCGAATACGCCGCATGCAACTGCCCTAGTCCTCCATCGATCAGGATCAGGGAAGGGAAGGGCTTCTTATCTTCCTGCAGTCGCTTGTAGCGACGTTGAATTACCTCACGCATGCTCGCGAAATCGTCGACGCCTGTAACCGTCTTCACTTGAAACTTCCTGTAGTCGGACTTTTTCATCGCGCCATCCTCCCACACCACCATGGAGGCCACCGTCTCAGCACCTTGAATATGCGAGATGTCGAAGCACTCGATTCGACGTGGCAGCTCCTCGAGCGTAAGCGCATCCTGCAACGCCTCCTGGATAGCCTTCATCGCAGGCTGCAGCACGCGGAACCGCTGATCATAAGACTGTTTCGCATTCTGACAGACAAGGTCGACAAGGGATCGTTTTTCACCGCGCTGTGGAGCAAGAATCTCGATTCGCTTTCCAGTTCTCTCAGTCAGGGCCTCTGCCAGCAGCGCTCGGTCAGGAAACTCAACCGGCACGAGAACCGATCGCGGCACATAACTCTGATCGAGATAAAGCTGTTTCAGAAGCGCAGAGAAAAACACCCCCGGACTGAATGCGCCTCCCATCTCCGACACCGCTGCATGTTGCACAATGGCGATACCCTCGCCGATCTCCGGCGCTGGCGCTGCGGGGTCAGGCTCCATGCGAGGCAGTGCCTCCAACTCGTCCACCTCGGAGACCGCCTCCGTCGCCGCATCCAGCAGAGAGTCCGGCAGATCCTCCCAGAAGAAATCGCGCCGGTCCACAATCTTGCCGCTTCGCATGTGGAACAGGTTGACCGCGAGCATCTCGTTCTCAAAGTGATAGCCGAAGACGTCGGCGTCCTCATTGTCCGCGCTCGCCATGCGCTGTTTGTCCTGCATCTGATGAACCGTAACGATCTGATCTCGCAGACGCGCAGCCATCTCAAACTGCTGCGCCTCTGCTGCCGCCTCCATCCGCTTCGTCAGCGACTGCTCAAGCTCGTTCGGCCTCCCCTCCAGAAAGAGCTGCACATCGCGTATGGTCTCGCGGTAAGCGTCCGGTGTGGTTAGTCCCTCCAGGCAAGGACCCAGGCAGCGCTTGATGTAGTACTGCAGGCAAGCCCGCGGATGATATCGCGACAGGTCAACCTTGCAGCTTGGAATCAGAAAGCTGCGATGGATCAGATCCACCAGTCGATAGGCCAGGTTCCCCGGAAAGTAAGGACCGTAGTAGGCCCCGCCGTCCTTGCGCAACCGGCGCGTCACGAAGACCTTCGGGTAGCGGTCATTCATCGTCAGCTTGATGTAGGGGTAGGTCTTGTCATCGCGCAGCAGAATGTTGAAGCGTGGCTTCTTCTGCTTGATGAGGTTGTTCTCCAGCGCAAGGGCCTCGTGCTCGTTGGCGACCGTGATGTACTCCACATCGATGGCCTCGCGCATCAGGGTGCCGGTCTTGGCATTCGCCTGCGACGCCTCCAGAAAATACGAGCGCACCCGTGCACGAAGGTTCTTCGCCTTGCCGACGTAGATCACCTCGCCCTCAGCATTTTTATAGAGATAGCAGCCTGGCTGGGTGGGGAGAGTTCGAATTTTCTGGTGAAGATCCATCGCGTATATCGGAGCCCGCATCTCAGTGTAGACGCAGCCTTACGGAGCCTGCAGTGTGCATATCTTTGCTCAGTAGATTTGACGCGACAGCCGATCAAAAGTTCCCGCTTCCCAGCTAGCGCTTTCATCAGGCGTGTTAGTTAATCCTAATAACTAGTTGAAAAGAAATGGTCTACTGCCATGCATATTTTTGGCACTCTGATTGCATCTTATCAACTGCTGTGGCAGGTCTATTGCAGCACTTACTACCAGGAGAGTGGAAAGAATGAGATCCAATAACAACAAAGACATGAAGATCAAATCTGCCTGCACCGCCGTATTTGCCAGTGCTCTTGCCCTCACCTTCACGGTCGGCTGCTCGACGAAAAATTACGTTCGCTCCCAGACCGCTCCCATCATCCAGCAAACAAATGATCTGGATACCAAGACTGCCGCCGACCACCGCAATATCGTCGACACCGACGAGCGGGCCAAGACCGGAATCGCCGGTGCACAATCCGCGGCGAACACGGCCGACCAACATGCCCTGGCTGCCGGCCAGTCCGCCGATGCAGCCAATCAGTCCGCGAAGGAAGCTTACAACCGGGTCGACAGCCTGAGCGGCGTCGTAGCCAACCTGGACAACTATAAGCAGGTCTCGGATGTTGGCGTAACCTTCGCCTTCGACAAGTATGTTCTCACTGCATCTGATAAGAAGCAGCTCGACGACTTGGCGGCGAACCTCACCAACACTCGCGGCTACATCCTTGAAGTCACCGGCGGAACGGACTCAGTTGGCGACGCGGCCTACAACTATCAGCTCAGCCAGCATCGCGCCGACGCGGTCGTCAACTACCTGGCGTCGAAGTACAACATCCCGCCGCATAAGTTCTACCTGATCGGCATCGGCAAAGACCAGCAGGTCGCCAGCGACAGCACAGCAGCCGGCCGCGCGAAGAATCGCCGAGTCGACATCAAGCTGATGACTAACATGAACAGCGACCAGCCGAGCACCGCTTCTTCCACCAAACCGAATGGTCAGATGTAAGCAGCTTTTTCAACTCGAAGTCGACAAACAAAATCACTAAAACGCGCCAACATGATTGTCGGCGCGTTTGTTTTTAACATCGTGCCGACGTAGCAAATTGCGCCTGGAAGGCCGCAATGTAGAAGCCTATGTCTTGAGCTTGCGATAGACGATCGCCAACAACCCGGACGCCAGGATGACCCAGGCAAACTGATACCAGTAGAAAAACGGAAATCCCCAAAGTTCAGGCGTTGAACGCGCGTAAACTATCGGAAAACACAGCCCAATATAAGGCAAGACAAGCAACAGCACCCAGCGGCTTCTGCGGGTCTTTGGTTTCGCGTTCGTGTCTGTCTCCGGCACCATATGCTGCAAAGCATAATGCATTAACTTCAAGTACGGAAGCCCATGTCAGCACTAAGTCATAGATAGAAATGATCGGGTAAAGTTGAAGGTAGAAGATATGAAAGATATGCCTGATCTCATCCCTAAGAATCTCTCGCAAGATGTCGTCTCTGCCAAAGATCCGATTGCTGAAGCCATTGCGATCATGGCCCGTCTGCGCGCTCCGAACGGCTGCCCGTGGGACCGCGAGCAGACCTTCGACTCTATCAAGCGTCACACCCTCGAGGAGACCTACGAGGTCTTCGATGCCATCGAGCGCCGCGCGTGGCCCGATCTAAAGGACGAGCTCGGCGATCTCCTCCTCCAGGTTCTCTTCTACGCCCAGATGGCCTCAGAGGCTGGCTACTTCACCATCCAGGATGTAGCGGAAAATCTAAACGCCAAGTTGATTCGCCGTCATCCCCACATCTTCGGCGACGCTGAAGCCACTGACTCCAACGCTGTCCTGCGCAACTGGGAGCAGATCAAGCAGACCGAAAAGAAGGCGCCCGCATCCACCCAGACCTCCATGCTCGACGAGATCCCTCGCTCCATGCCCGCCTTGATGGAAGCGGGCAAACTCGGCTCCCGCGCAGCAAAAGTAGGATTTGACTGGCCCAACTCCGAAGGCCTCTTCGACAAGCTGCACGAAGAGATCGGCGAGCTCAAGGCCGAGCTGAATCCCACCTCGACCGCCAGCTCAGCAACAGCGATCGAAGCGGAGTTAGGCGACATTCTCTTCACCGCCGTCAACCTCGCCCGACACCTCAAGGTCGACCCCGAATCTGCTCTACGCGCTACAAACGCAAAATTTCGCCGACGCTTCGCCGCGATGGAGTCCGCCGCAGGCAATAGCGCCGCCCTGGCCGCCTCCAGCCCCGATCAGCTCGAAATACTATGGAACCAGGCGAAGAACGCCGCCACCGAGCCCACAAGGTCATGAACGCCAGCCCTCAGACAGCCATCTCCATCCAGTCCCTCACCAGTCTCGAACACCTTGAGCGCTGCGTCGACCTCCAGCGCGAGGTCTGGAGTTACAGCGACAACGACATCGTCCCTCGGCGCGTCTTCATCGTTGCACACCGCATCGGCGGCCAGGTCCTTGGTGCCTTCGACGGCCAGAGCCTCATAGGTTTCGCCATGTCTCTCCCTGGCTATCGCGAGGGCAAATCTTACCTCCACTCCTACATGCTCGCAGTCCTCCAGCAGTACCAAAACCTCGGCATCGGCCGCCGCCTCAAGCTCGCCCAGCGCGACGACGCCATCACCCGCGGCTTTGACCTCATGGAGTGGACCTTCGATCCTCTCGAGATCAGAAACTCGCATCTGAACATCAACCGGCTCGGCGCCATCGTGCGCCGCTATCAAGCAGACTTCTATGGACCCTCCTCCTCCCCTTTGCAGGGTGGCTTGCCCACCGACAGGCTCTATGCAGAGTGGTGGCTGCGCTCCAGCCATGTCGCCGATCTGCTCCGTGGCGAGCCGCAGCCCCAGGAGATCCTCGAACGCATCACCGTTCCCCACACCATCTACCAATGGAAGCAGGACGCTCAGCAACGAAGCCTCGCCAGAGCCCTGCAGGGCAACAACCGCACCGCCCTCGAATCGGCGTTTCAGCGCGGATTGGCCGTCGTTGGGTACGAACGCGACACCCAGGGCAACGGTACCTTCCTCATGGGTCCCTGGAAGAACTCCTCGGAGGTCTGACCTATCCGCCCCTCGATCGCAGTACAATCTCGTTGAGCCACGCCACCAGACCCGCTGCGATCCGCAACTCGGAAAGACAGGACTGCAAATGCTCAACATCGACGCCATTCATCTCCGCGAAATCAACCTGCCGTTAGCGCACCCCTTCGAGACCAGCTTCGGTCTTACCACCAGCCGTCGCATTCTCCTCGTCGAGATCGAATCCGAAGGCCTCACCGCGTGGGGCGAATGTGTCGCCGGCGAGCACCCCTTCTTCAGCGACGAGACCATCGACACCGCCTGGCTCCTCATTGAGTCCGAGCTCGGTCCCCGTCTGCTCGAGGCCGATGTGGAGTGCGGCGGAAGCTGCCCAGCTATCTTCCACCAGGTCCGCGGCCACCGCATGGCCAAAGCCGCCCTCGAAAACGCCGTCTGGGACCTCGAATCGCAGGTCAAACGCGTCCCGCTGGCGAAACTCCTCGGTGGAACCCGTGACGTTATTTCCTGTGGAGTCTCGATCGGCATCCAGCCCTCGCCCGCGCACCTGATGGATAAGATCGCCACTGAACTCGCGGCAGGCTATCAGCGCATCAAGCTAAAGTGCAAGCCAGGCTGGGATGTCAGCATCTTCGAAGCGGTCCGCAACCGCTGGCCCGATATCACTCTCAGTTGCGACGCCAACTCCGTCTATCGCATGAAAGACCTTGAAGACCTCGTCGAATGGGACCGATTCAATCTGCTCATGATCGAGCAGCCTCTCTGGTACGACGACTTCTACTTCCACGCCATGCTGCAGAAGCGCCTCTTGACCTCAATCTGCCTCGACGAATCCATCCGCAATCGCCGCGACGCTCTCGCTGCCATCGCCATGGAGTCCTGTCGCATCATCAACATCAAAGTCGGCCGCGTCGGCGGCTTCAGCGAGGCCATCGCCATCCACAACGTTGCAGAAGAGCGCGCCATTCCGGTCTGGTGCGGCGGCATGCTCGAAACCGGCATCGGCCGATCCCACAACATCGCCCTCTCCTCTCTGCCTAACTTCTCGCTGCCCGGCGACGTCTCCGCCTCCAGCCGCTACTGGACCGAGGACATCATTGAGCCGCAGGTCACCGTCAGTGAACGCGGAGAGATCACCGTGCCCACGACTATCGGCAGAGGATTCGAAGTGCAGCGCGACCGCATCGAGTCTCTCACCGTGCGCCGGCAGACCCTCCATGCCAAGGCTCGCGTCATCGCCTGATCTATCGTCTACCGCTCCGGCAGTGGCGTAGCTAGCATCATCCGGATAGCATCTTGGTAGCTCATCGGCCCAAGCTTCTGGAAGTCGCTGCCCGTTGACTCAGTATTCACGTTGACCGTCTTCAACATCAGCGCTCGCACGCTCAGCTTCATCGAAAAGTAAGTGAAGATCCATCTGTTTTCCCCGACACTGGTCTGATCAAGCACCAGTTTGCCCCCAGGATAGATGTGAGCGAGCATTCCCCAGCCGAAGTTCACTCCACGCGAGATCGTCCCTTCCATGCGAACCAGAGTATGCGACTTTGCATCGATCCAGACTCTTCCCTCAAGCCCCGTTAACGCCCCAGCCTCCGTATTTGGCGGATTGAACTTCGGGTCAGGCTTGTAGTCGAGCACGACCTCCGGAGGCCCGCCGTTTTTCCCGGACTGCGGCTGCCCCGGCGTGTAGGTGTAGATCATCGCATCCGGCATCAGAGGCACTAACTTATCTGCCATCTTCCGATCCGACTCGCTATTCCGCACATGTCGAAGGTATGTCGAAGGTGACGCCATCATGTCGTTCAGTCTTTGCCGTTCGCCTTGATCCTGCTCTTCCGTTAACGGTTTTCCGTCCCTCATGATCAGGCGCGCCACTGTCCCGTCTCTACTCTCCACCACGTCGCGAACCACGTCCCCCTTCTCGCTCACCGTGTGCGTGCGATAGCGCAGGTAGGAGTCGGTGTGATGCAGCGCCTCCAACTCATTTTTGGCCGCGTCGACGACCCACGAGCGAGGCGGGATCGACTGCAGTGCTGCCTCGCCTACATCTTTCGTAGTAGTGGCGTTCTGTGCGCCTGCAGTTCCTCCCGCCACAGCCGTCAGGAAGAGAAGACACCCAGGCAAAATCCGCTTCCGTGCCCTCATCCGCCCGGAAATAGCTATGAATCGGGACTTGCTGACTGAAGCGGCCTCGCATCCATCCCCGGAACCTCTTACCAATCCACACCTCTCATCTCTCCATTCTATGGTTCCTTCTTATGACTCACAGAGCGGGACAAAGTATTCTCGCGTTTGCCTCGCGGCATGAGCTTGGGTATAGTTCGGGCAAGGTGCATGTGCAGCAGGCACGACCTCAAGGAGAACAAAACGCTTATGAAACCAGCAGAGGGTTCCACCGTCATCGGTAAGTCGGTCGTCATTCGAGGAGAACTCTCCGGCGAGGAAGACCTTTACATCGACGGAGACATCGAAGGAACCATCACTCTCAAAGAGAGCGCTTTGACCATCGGACCCAACGCGCGCGTACGGGCCGATATCAGCGTCCGCGACGTCACCGTCTTCGGTCATCTTACCGGCAACGTTCAAGCGACGGGGCGCGTCGACCTCCGTCAGTCGGCGATCGTCAATGGAGACATCCTGGCCGGCCGGCTCAGCATCGAAGAAAGCGCGATCCTGAAGGGAAGCGTCGAGCTCAAATCCAACTCCGAAGGAAAGTCCAAGTCCGCCACTCCTGCCGCAACGCACGCCGCTCCAGTCGAGTCCGGCGCTCCTCTCTTCACTCAACCACAGGCATAGAACCAGAAAGGGAAGCGGGCTCATGCGCAGCCTTTTCGGCGGTAGCGAAAGCACAAGCACTCAACGAGGTGGAGACACCGGCCGCATCCCGCGTCACTCCAGCGGGTGGAAAGAGTTATTGAAGCACCTGCAGTCGCAGGAATCTCTGCGCATTCTCGACATCGGTCCTACCTCGTCCACCAACATTAACTACATCACCAGCCTGGGTCACAGCATATATATGGCGAGCGTCGTAGATGAGGCATCAAAGCCGGAGTGGCTCACTCCCGGCGAAGACGGCCAGGAACCCAGGTTTGATGTCGATCGATTTCTCGAGAGCAATCTCAATTTTTCCGGTCGCGTCTTCGACGTCGTCATCTTTTGGGACACAGCGGACTATCTACCCGAACCTTTGATAGCGCCTGTGCTGGCCCGCATCCACAAAGTTCTACAGCCCGGCGGACTCATGCTCGCCTTCTTTCATCAGACAAGCAGCCCGGAGACCTTCTTTTGTCGCTATCATCTGACCGATAACGACGTAGTCGAGATGCAGCGCGCAGGAAACTATCCTCTGCTCAACATATTCAACAATCGCAAGATCGAAAACCTGTTTAGTGCATTTAGTAACTTCCGATTCTTCCTCGCCAAAGACAGTCTGCGCGAGGTCATCATCACGCGCTAAGCCATCGGCTGATCCCGAGGGTGTTATTCATCCCTAAGCCGTATAGAAAAAAGTGTCCCGAGAAAAGCGGAAGGCGCCCCAACTGGAGGCGCCTTCGCTTTCATAGTTGAAATCTTCAGAGATCTAGCCCTTAGCACTCTGCTTCCGACGCTCCGCCCAGCGTTTCTTCATCGCGTCGGCGATTCGTTTGCGACCCTCGGGGCTCAACTTGCGTTTGCGAGGGGCCGCTGCTGCTGTTGAAGCAGCTGCGTTCTTACTCCCTTTCGGACGGCCCGGCCCTGTGCGCTTTTTCGTTGCCGTCGTCCCAGCCAGCAGCGCGCGAGCTTGCTGGAGCTTTACGATCTGGGCATCTATCTCGGCAATAATGCGGCTAACTTCCACGTGTTACCTCCGGTGGCGTCATCTAGGTCGAGTTACTCGAAATTATCTGCGTCAACCAATTTTATTGCCACCCCATGACGATACAGAAGTAACTAACTCAATGCAAACAAGAAGTAACTCGTCCGCTACTTTGATTTAACAATAGTGACATTATCTTCTTCTGCTATAGGTGCTGTTTTTGGAGCGCGGATCGCATATCCAGGTCCAGCTTCATCGAGTTCCTCATGCCGCGAGCCCCCCAGCCCGCGACGATGATGAGACTCATCAATGCACCTTTGCAGATCCTTCAGCGTTCCTTGTTTATCTCGCGCAAACTCAGTCGCCATGCGGGTCAGAGCATAGGCGAGTATGTCACTGTGGTGAAGGTCCTGCATATCCGGCGCGCGTCGAATATTGAGCCACAGACGATGCACAAGCTGTACTTCGTGCGGCTCAATCGTAGGGGCATGTGGTCCGATGTGGAAGCTCAGGGACTCACCATCCGGTTTGATCACATAAAAAGTAAATTGCCGCTTCGGCTCAGGCAGCGCCTCCCACGCCTGGCCAACGTGATAAGCCTGCTCCTCGGCAGTAAGCTTGGTCGATAGGCCAGAGACCACCGCCGCTGCATCCAGCGAGTTAGCCGTCTGTACCAGCGCCGAAAAAATATCTCCGGCAGGAACTACCAGCAAAGAAATATGTTTCCCAAAGCTCTCAGCGACAGACACCGCCTTGGTAAATAGCATCTGCTCATGTTCGCTGAATAACTGTTCCGACGCATCTACATACTCCGGTCCGCCCGCGCCCATCATTCGAGCAGCCAGCACCACCAGATCCTGATCGTCCGTATTGGTATGCGTCAAAGCCCACTTCAGCGCAAACGGTGCAGCGGAGTCGCGCATCGTCACCACGACTGCGCCTGGACGAATCTCCAACGCCTCACGTCCCACATTATCCTGATGCTCCAGCTGAAAATGTTCCTTCATCTGCATCGTGGTTAGATCGTGACGACGTTTGTTATCTCTCTCCGACAGAGAAAAAATTACAAAGAATGCAGCCGCAAAGATAATTCCACTTACCGTAGCTACCGACTTTGTAAATAAATTGACAATTGCCGTAGTAAGCAACACCAGGAAGACAGAAAGGAGCCCCAAAGGAATCTCTGTCTTCCCGATTCGAATATTCAGGGGAACCTTCCAGCCACGTTCGCCCTTGTACTTCCACCGCAACACCAGCATTGCGAGCGCATTGAAGGTAAAGCTCCAGATCACGCCAAACGCATATGCCTCGCCCAGCATGATCACGTTGCCCCGAGTTACAAGAATCGTGAACACCTGCAGCCCTGCAACCAGGTTCACAATGCGATAACTGGTCCCATATTTTCTCTGCGGCTTACGAAACCAGTCCGACAGCACCCCATCCTCAGCCACTCGCATCAGTACGCCGGTCGAACCCACGATCGCCGTATTGACTGCCCCGCCAAGAATCAGGAATCCCACGATCACCACAAAGACGCGGAAGCCGATTCGAACCGCCAGCGGCCCCACCATGAACATCGCCATTCCAGCGATCAGGTTATCTCGATAGACCGGCACCCGCACCGTATCCGGAATCAGCATCACCGCCAGCAGCGTGCCGATACCCGTGAAGATGAAGCTGTAGATCGCAATAACAATCGCGGCGCGCTTCAAATTCTTCAACTTCGGATGCTCGATCTCGCGGTTTACCTGAGCTAATGATTCTTCACCGCTCATCGCCAGCACCGAGTGTCCAAACGCCATCAGCACACCGAACAGGCCCAACGACCGCATGAATCCTGTGTGCTTCAAAAATCCCAGAGCATCCTTGCTGAAGTGAAGATTGTCCGGCGTAGGCCACGGCGGAAGATGTGCCCCAACATGAATCGCCGAAAAAATTCCCCACGTAAGCAGAATCACAACCATCACAGTCGTGATCTTCATCACCTTCAGAGCCTTGTCGCTCGACTCCTCAATCCCCTTCGTGTTTTGCCACCAGAAGTAGATGGTGATAAGCCCCGCAATCGCGGCGGAAGTTCCATCCACCGGCAACTGCCGAGCCGAGCCGCTGGGATGCAGCACCAGCTTGACAGCCCAATGGTGCGCCGCGCAAAGCCGCAACACCTCATTCAGCAACCCGACAATATATTGCCCCGCTGAAACACCTGAGATCGGCCCAGTCAGAATGTAGTCGAACATCAGCGCCGACACGCTCAGCTTCGCAAACGTTCCGCCCAGCGCCTCCTTCACAATTCGGTACACGCCGCCGCGCGTGAACATGCTGCAGCTCTCGACATACACCGCACGCACTGCAAAGCTGAACAGCATCACGCCCAGAATGAACCACGGCGCAGCCTTGCCCACTGCCTCCTCCGCGATGCCGCCCGCGTAAAATGCCGATGATCCCAGGTCGTTCAGCACAATCGCCGCAGCTCGCCAGAACGAAATAAAGGTGAGCATCACCGACGACGCCACGACCAGGCGGACGCGGTTCGATTGCGGCTTAGTAATCGTCTGTTTAGATCCCATTATGATTTGCTGTTTGACACCACGAACAACCATCGACACCGAATAGCTTCAGCATATGCGACGGTCACTCCCCACCTGCAGTGAAACACTGCCAACACCCACCGGCAAGAGCAGACTGTGATCCTGCTTCCGCCGCTGACAGCTATTCTTCATCCCCCAGCAACTCCTTCAAATCTTCTGCAAAACTCACCACAATCACCACCGCCGAACCCGCCATCCCAATAAAAAACAGCGGGACAACAATCTTCGCAACGAGATGAATGACAAAATCCATGCATCACCATTGTATCTCTCACATGGCGCAAACTAACTGGAAATTGTCGGCTCAATGTTAGACTGCAAACGCATGCGACTTATCCCCCCGCGACTCTGGGCCATGGCCGTGTTATCCGGCATCCTCCAGGTTTTACCCTTTCCCATCGCGGGGCCCGTGCCTCTCTGGCGAACCACCTTCTGCTGGGTCGCACTTCTTCCTCTCATTTGGGCGATTCTTGCTAACGACAAGAACAACAACCCACTTACCATCCGTCAGGGCGCAGCCCTCGGTTACCTCTGCGGCTTTCTCTGGTACATGGGCAACTGCTACTGGATCTACCAGACGATGTATCTCTACGGCGGCCTCGCCAAGCCCATCTCCGCCGGCATTCTCATCCTCTTCTGTCTCTACCTCGGCCTCTATCACGCTCTCTTCGCAGCCCTCCTCGCCGCACTCCGAACTCGGTTCAGCCGTCAGACCACCCTGCTCTTCGTCCCCGTCGTCTGGGTAGCCGTAGAACTCGCCCGCGCCCGTATCACCGGTCTCCCGTGGGATCTTCTCGGCATCGCCCAGGTCGACAACCCCATGCTTACCCGCCTCGCTCCCATCACCGGAGCCTACGGCCTCTCCTTCGTCATCGCCGCGGTCAACGCCCTCTGGCTGGTTCGCATCCGCCTCCGCGAGCGACGCTACACTCGCCCCGCGCTCACCGTTGCAGGCGTCATCATCGCCGTCGTCTACATCCTTGGCCTGCGCCTCATTGCAAACCCGAAGCCATCGCCCACGTCCGCAACCGCAACACTCGTGCAGGAAAATCTCGAAGTAGGAGCTGCCAACACCGGCCCGCAACCCACCAGCCAGCAGCTCCTCGACTCCTTCTCCTATCTCAGCCGCCGCCCCTCCACAAAGTTCCTCCTCGGAATCCCCGAACTTCCAGGCACGCAGACTGTCTTCCTCCTCCGTCAGCACGCGTTGGACGAAGGGACCGATTCCAGTGCGACTGTGCCGATACCAACCGACCTCATCGTCTGGCCCGAAGCGCCTTCAGGCTTCTTCACGACTGACCCCAACTTCCACCAGCGCATGAACGAACTCGCCGCCTCCAGCCAGGCGCTGTTGATCATCGGCAGCATCGGCATCGTTCCAAATCCCGATACCCATAGCGACCGCCCGTACTTCAAATATGACTCCGCAGCCATCTTCACTCCCGATGGCAGCTCCCCGGCCCGTTACGACAAGATCCATCTCGTCCCCTGGGGAGAGTACATTCCCTTCAAGAGCTTTTTCTTCTTCGCCAGCAAACTCACCGCGGGCGCCGGCGACATGGATCGCGGCTCCAACCGCACCGTCTTCTCCTTCCGCGGGCATAACTACGGCACCTTTGTCTGTTACGAGTCCATCTTCGGCGACGAGATCCGTCAGTTTGTCAAAAATGGCGCAGAGGTTCTAGTCAATATCTCCGACGACGGCTGGTACGGCGACACCAGCGCCGCATGGCAACACCTCAACATGGTCCGCATGCGCGCCATCGAAAACCATCGCTGGATCCTCCGCTCCACCAACACCGGCGTCACCGCAGCCATTAACCCTTACGGCCACGTCACCGCCGCTCTCCCGCGTCACTTGCGCTCCAGCCTGCGCGTCCACTTCGGCTACGAGCAAGACCTCACCTTTTACGCCTCCCACGGAGACTTCTTCGCCTACGCCTGCGCCCTCCTCACCACACTTGGCCTCGCCTTCAGCCTCCGCAGTCGTATTGCAAAGCAGTAAATGTATTCAAGTAGATAAAAAGACCGCCCAAGAAACCCGTCATCCTGCGCGGAGTGTCTCACAGCACTTTGTGAGACACGCAGTCGAAGGATCCCCACATTTTGCCTTCGTTTATGGTCGTTCGTCTTCGACATCAATGCACAGACTGCTCTAATAATTCGCGTGAGAAGAATGTGGATCTACAAGATCGTTCTTGGCCCCCTTCTCTTAGCCCAGGGTCGAACAATGCGCCGAACGGCTCGTCGTCTGGCTGAAGCGGCAGGCGAACGGACTGGTGTCATCTTGGCTGAAGGCAATCAGTCGGAGTTGAAGCTGCTCTTTGTAGGGGACTCGACGATGGCTGGAGTCGGTGTTCAAAATCAGAAGGCTGCCCTGGCTTTTCAAATTGCCGCCATTCTTGCAAAGGAACTCGGCCGGTCTGTTCGATGGCAGCTCATCGCCAAGTCGGGTCTCAATACCAGCCAGGCTTTCGAGTTTGTGAGAGAGCAGGAGCTTTTGCCAGCCGATGTAATCGTGACGGCACTCGGGGTCAACGACGTCACTTCGCAGAGGACTTCGCGTCAGTTCGTTGAGGACTATGAAATCCTGATCCACGAACTTTTACGTCGGACTGGAGCACAGTTCGCGGTGATCAATGGTCTGCCTCCGCTGCACCTTACCCCTGCTGCTCCTCAACCACTTCGTTGGTACCTGGGGAGATGTGCGCATTTGCTGGACGTACACCTTCGACAATGGATCGCCCCTCAGCGCAATATCGCATATGTCTCGCTTCAATGGGCCTCCAATCCAAAGGAGATGGCGGCAGATGGCTTCCATCCCGGCGAAAGCCAATACAGACAGTGGGCAGACTTAGTTGCAGAAACTATCATCAACCTAATGCCTAAGCAAACCCTTGAAAACCAGGCCGCCAGATGACATCGCGCCAGTCGAGCCAAAAAACTCCGTGTCAAACTGTCACAACATTTGGTTCAGACTCGCCGGGGCCAGAATAAAAATCCTTCGATGAACTAAAATCAAATCTTATGCTCTCTGACTTCGAATACTCTTACTCCCCGGTCCGTGACAAAGTGCGCGCTCTGCGGGAGTATCTTTGACTCGGCCCGACTCCGCCGCGAACTCTCCATCAGTGAAGAGAAGATAGCCGACCCCACCGTCTGGGCCGACGCCTCGCGTTCTCAGCCCCTCATGCGCGAGCGCAAACGCCTTGAAACTCTACTCGCCGACGACGCCGAACTGGCCCGCCGCTCCGACGACATCGAAGCCTACTTCGACCTAGCCCGCGAAGGCGAAAACACCGAGCCCGACCTCGCCCGCGAGATCCCCGCTCTGCTCGACTTCGCCGAAAAACTCGAATCCAAAACCATGCTCTCGGAGGAGACAGATCCCCTCAACGCTATCGTCACCGTCCACCCAGGTGCCGGCGGTACAGAGTCTCAGGACTGGGCCGAGATGCTCATGCGCATGTACATCCGCTGGGGCGAGCGCCAAAGCTTCAAGGTCGAGATCAACGAGATTCAGGACGGCGACGAGGCCGGCATCAAATCCGCCACCTTCACCATCACCGGCGACTTCGCCTTCGGCCTCCTCAGCGGCGAAACCGGAGTCCACCGCCTGGTCCGCATCTCACCCTTCGACTCCGCCAAGCGCCGCCACACCAGCTTCGCCAGCGTCTTCGTCTCGCCCGAGATCGACGACACCATCGTCATCGACATCAAGACCGAAGACCTCCGCATCGACACCTACCGCTCCGGCGGCAAAGGCGGCCAGCACGTCAACACCACCGACTCCGCTGTCCGCATCACCCACATCCCCACCGGCCTCGTCACCGGATGCCAGAACGAGCGCTCCCAGCACAAGAACAAAGAGCGCGCCATGAAGATGATGCGCTCCAAGCTCTACGAGTACGAGCTAGACAAGAAGAAGGCCACAGCACGCAAGCTCGAAGACTCCAAGCTCGACATCAAGTTCGGCTCCCAGATACGCAGTTACGTCCTCCAGCCCTATCGCATGGCCAAGGACCTACGCACCCGAGTCGAAGTAGGCGACGTCGACAAGGTCCTCGACGGCGACCTCGAACCATTCATCCGCGGCTACCTCCGCATGCGCCGCGAGGGCAACTTCCCCGCCGAAGCCGAAGACGACGACGTGGCATGACATCTGTCATCCTCGGGTATGACAAGCAGCATTACTGCACAAGCTGAGGACAAGGGATACTCATTCAAGCTGATGTCTTGCATTGAGAAGACGTCGCTTTGGAGAAGCCCTTGTCCACCTCGCTGCCAACGAAGCCCGACTACGGCGTAGACGCACCCGCCGTCATGCGCAACTTCTTTCTCATCGGCACCGCCTGCCTGCTCTTCGCGATCTTCTCGCCGCACATCCTTCACCTCGGTCCGGTCGAACTGAATGCCCGCAGCTTCTACTGGCCTGCAGGCTTTCTTCTTGCAGAAGGTTTTCTCTTCCTCCTTTACGTCAAGGTTGGAAAGTTTCGCCATAGCGATTTCATGCTCAGTCTCCACCAATGGCGTGGCGACGAAAATGTCCTCGACGTAGGCTGCGGACGCGGCCTTCTCCTCGCAGGAGCAGCCAAACGCATCGCCGCACTCTCAGGAACCGGCCACGCCACCGGCATCGACGTCTGGTCCAACGTCGACATGGGCGGCAACTCCTCCGCGGCCACCCAGCGCAACCTCGACCTTGAAGGCATCTCAAAATACTGCACCCTCCTCAGCCAGCCCGCACAAACAATGTCCTTCCCCGACGCCACCTTTGACGTCATCGTCTCCAACCTCTGCATCCACAACATCTACGACCAGCCAACCCGCCTTCAGGCACTTCACCAGATCGTCCGCGTCCTCAAACCTGGCGGCATCGCACTCCTCTCCGACTACAAACTCACCAGCGAATACGCCAGAGAATTAGCCGCCGCCGGGCTCATCGTAGAAAAGACACGCGGTAGCCTGATCACCACCTTCCCGCCTCTCACCGTCGTAATTGCCCGCAAACCGATGTAACTCTGGTGCCTCGGTCGCATCCAACAAGATGGGACATCGGAGGCAAACTCAGTGAGCATATCCAAACCGATCACAGCTAAGACCAACGACAAGAAGAAGACACCAGACGAACAGGCACCATTGCGCAAACACTTGATCGCCCTTCTCCACGGCGGGCAGGCCCACGCCACCTTCGACGAAGTCATAAACGACTTTCCAGCCGATCTTCGCGGCACTCTCCCATCCAACCTGCCCTACTCCGCCTGGCAGATCCTCGATCATCTCCGCATCACACAGCGCGACATACTCAACTTCTCCGCGCCCCCCACCGGCGGCTACCATGGCCTCAAATGGCCAGACGAGTACTGGCCCAAGTCCCCGCAGCCACCCTCGAGCAACTCGTGGGACCAGTGCATCTCCGCAATTCGCTCCGACGCCGAACACTTCAACTCACTGATCGAAAATCCCAGCTCCGATCTCTACAAGCCCTTCCGCTGGGGCGATGGCCAGAATCTACTCCGCGAGGCTCTCCTCGTCGCCGACCACAACGCCTACCACCTCGGCGAACTGCTTGTCATCCGCCGTCTGTTAGGCGCATGGCCCAAATAGACTCTGACTGCGAGGCCCCAAAACAAGATGAACGAGCCAGAGATCATCCGCAGCATGTTAGGCGCCACCACCAAAGAGAACCCACGCACCATCGCGGTCATCGGCCTCTCGGAAGACCCTTCCAAGCCTAGCCACTATGTCTCCGCCTACATGCAGCAACACGGCTACAGGCTCTACCCCATCAACCCCTCCATCCCCGAAGTCCTCGGCGAAAGATCCTACGCCTCACTCTCCGATCTCCCCATCAAGCCCGGCATCGTCAACGTCTTCCGCCTCCCAAAGTTCATACCCGCCATCGTCGACGATATGATCCGGCTCAACCTCCCCAACCTCTGGGTCCAGCAGGGAATAGTCAACCTTGAAGCCTCCAGCCGCGCCGAAGCTGCAGGAATCCACGTCGTCATGGACCGCTGCATCATGGTCGAACACCGCTACCTGACACCCAGATGACAACACCCCACAGCCGAACCCCTACAATTGGAAGTGAATGAATAACGTACGCAAACTCTCCGCCTTCCTGCTCTTCGTCTGCGCCTCCTTGCTTTTCAAGCCCGCGCACGCCCAGCTTCAGGTCGTCGGTGACGGCGGCCCCGGCCCTGTCAAAGCCCAGCATCTCACCGCCGAACTCGTCTCTCTCTCCCCGAGCATCGCCCCCGGCGGCATTCTCCAGGTCGGCCTCGTCCTCACCCTCGAAGAGCACTGGCACGTCTACTGGATCAACGCCGGCGACTCCGGCGAACCACCCAAGATTACCTGGACCCTCCCCGAAGGCATCACCGCCGGCCCCATGCTCTTTCCCATCCCCAGCCGCCTCCCGCTCGGTCCGCTCATGGACTTCGGCTACGAAGACGAGGTAGCCTTCCCCGTCCAGCTCACCGCCACAAGCACCCTCAAGCCGGGCCCAATCCATCTCGACGCCAAGGTCAATTGGCTGGTCTGCCGCGAGGTCTGCATCCCCGGCAAAGCTCACCTCGGCCTCAACCTCAACGTCGTCCCCGGAGATCTCACAAGCTCCGCCGCGGTCCAGCCCGTCGGCGCAGTAGGCGAAGCCCTCGGTCTCATCCCCAAGCCACTCCCAGCCGACGCCAAGCTCACCATCACCGGCGGCAAAACCGACTTCGTCCTGAACCTCGTCACCGGCGGCCGCGAGACCAACGCCGAGTTCTACCCCTTCGATCAGGACCAGATCGCCAACGCGGCCCCACAGCAGATAGAGCCCACCTCAGACGGTGTTCGCCTCCGAGTCCGCCGCTCCGAAGACCTCAAAACCCTTCCCGCTCAACTCCACGGCGTCGTCAAGCTCTCCGACACCGAAGCCTATGAGATCACCGCCCCCGTCACCCCAGGCGAAGTAGCTGCTGCACCCGGCAGCAAACTCCCCGGAGCACCGGCCACCAGCAGCGTCACCACGCTCAGCGCCATCGGCCTCGCCTTCGTAGGCGGCATCATCCTCAACCTGATGCCCTGTGTCTTCCCGGTCCTCTTCCTCAAGGGCCTCGCCCTCGTGCAGTCCTCCGGCGAAGAGCGCAGCCGCCTCCGCAGCCACGGCATCGTCTATACCCTCGGCATCCTGGTCTCCTTCTGGATCATCGTCGCCGCACTCCTCATCCTCCGAGCCACCGGCACCCAGGCGGGATGGGGCTTCCAGCTACAATCCCCAACCTTCATCGCCGTCCTCGCCGCAGGCCTCTTCTTCTTCGCCCTCTCGCTTGCCGGACAGTTCGACCTCGGCCTCTCCCTCACCAGCGTAGGCGGTGGCCTCGCGCAGAAGCAGGGCTACACCGGCAGCTTCTTCACCGGAGTCCTCGCCACCATCGTCGCCACGCCCTGCACCGCGCCGCTCATGGGAGCAGCCATCGGCTTTGCCCTCGCCCAACCCGCCGGAGTCACCTTCGCCGTCTTCACCGCCCTTGGCCTCGGCCTCGCCACACCCTATCTCCTCCTCAGCTTCCAACCCGCCTGGACCCGCATCCTCCCTCGTCCCGGCGCATGGATGGAGATACTCAAGCAGCTCACCGCCGTCCCGCTCTTCGGCACCGCCATCTGGCTCGCCTGGGTCTATGGCAACCTCCACAGCGGCAACAGTCAGGGTGTCGATCACGTCGCCCGTCTTCTCTGGTGCTTCCTCGCCCTGGCCATCGCAGGTTGGGCTCTCGGCAAGTGGCCCGCAAGCTGGAAGAGCGCCATCGCAGCACTCCTGATCGCCGCCCTAGGCCTTGCCATCCCTCTCTATCAACCGAAGGACACCACGCTAGTCTGGGCCCCTTACTCGCAACAAGCCCTCGATCAGGCCCGCGCCGCCGGGCATCCCGTCTTCATCGACTTCACCGCCGCCTGGTGCCTCAGCTGCCAGGTCAACGAGCGCGTCGTCCTCAAATCCGCCGAAGTCCAGCACGAGTTCAACAAGAACAAAGTCACTCTCCTCAAAGCCGACTGGACCCAGTACGACCCCGAGATCACCAAACAGCTCGCCTCGGTCAACCGCAGCGGCGTCCCCACCTACGTCATCTATCCCGCGATGAAGAACTCCTCCGCTGACGTCCTCCCCGAGCTCCTCACCAAAGACATCGTCCTCACCGCCCTCGAAAAGGACGTAAGCCGCTAGAGCGGATTCCCAATTGCTGTAAAGCTGTTGCATCTCACGCGAAGCGTCCAATACTCCACGAAGGTCCTGCCGAAGGCCCCGTGGCGCCCGCCCGGCGTTAGGGCGCTTCGTATAACTCTTCACCTTCAAGAACACTGCTCTAGATTTTGAACCACACCCTCGCGGCCTCTTTCAGCTGCTCTTCGCTCAACGAGACCTTCGTCTGCCCCACCGACCACTTATGTCCGAACGGGTCTTCGAACTGTCCGTAGCGGTCCCCCCAGAACTGATCGGCCAGCGGCATCGTTACAGTTACGCCTCCCGCAACCGCCCGCTCCCAGAAGCTGTCCACATCGGCCATCTGCAGATGAATCGTCACCGGGGAGCCGCCCAGCGCCTCTGGCGTCGACGCCTTGCCTCCCCTCATCTCGGGGAAATCATTCGAAAGCACGATGCTTCCATCACTGATCACAAGATGAGCATGGGTAATTTTGGTCGACTCCGGCATCTGATGCCGCACGATCTCCATCGCCCCCAGGGCAGTGTTGTAAAACTCGATCGCAGCCGCGGCGTCGCGAACAACCAGATACGGAATAAGCGGAGGATACGATTCCAAGCGAGCACCTCAAGAGAGTGAGTAATCCGCGAACCGAGCTAACTTATCACGTTACGGCTCCCACTTTCGTCCCCTGTTCTGTGAAACGATCCGTGAAATCTCCTCCATCCGCTGCGCCAACAGCTTCTCTCGCCCTTCATTTGTCGGATGATAGTAGCGCCGTCCCGCCAACCCCGCCGGCAGACACTCCATATCCGCCACGCGACCCTCTACATCATGCGCGTACTGATAGTCCTTGCCATAGTCGAGCGACTTCATCAGCTTCGTCGGAGCATTTCGCAGATGCAGCGGCACCGGCTCCGCAGCCGTCGCTTCAATATCCGCCTTCACTGCACCATAAGCTGTATAAACCGCATTCGACTTCGGCGCGAGAGCCAGATAAACCACCGCCTGCGCCAACGCCAGCTCACCCTCCGGATGCCCCAGAAAGTGCATCGCATCCCGCGCGCTGAGGCAAAGATTCAAAGCCTCCGGAGCCGCCAGTCCAATATCCTCCACCGCCATCCGCACAATCCGCCGTGCGCAGTACATCGGGTCTTCCCCCGCCTCCAGCATCCGTCCCAACCAATACATCGCCGCATCCGGGTCCGAGTTCCTCACACTCTTATGCAGCGCCGAGATAATGTCGTAGTGCTGCTCGCCCTTCTTGTCATACAGCAACACGCGCCGCTGCAGAGCCTCCGCAGCCAGCGCCTTTGTAATCAGCTTCTCCCCACGCCCTCCCGGTTCTAGAGAGACAGCCAGCTTCCCCGCCACATCCAGTGCATTCAGAGCATTCCGAGCATCCCCACTCGAATAAGAAGCAATCGTAGCCAATGCCTCCTCGTCCGCCTCAACGCCACTCGCTCCAAGCCCGTGCTCAACATCCGTCAGCGCCCGCTGCAGCAGCCCCACCACCTGCTCTTCAGTCAACGCCACCAGCGTATAGACCCTGCATCGCGACAGCAGCGCGGCATTAATCTCAAACGAAGGATTCTCCGTCGTAGCCCCGATCAGCCGAATCGTCCCCCGCTCCACATAAGGCAGAAACGCATCCTGCTGCGCCTTATTGAACCGGTGAATCTCATCCACAAACAGAATCGTTCGCGACCCGAAGCTCGCCGCCTTCTCCGCCTCCACCATCACATTCTTAATCTCTTTGATCCCACTCATCACCGCGGAAAACTCGATAAAACTAGCCTGCGTCATCTGCGCAATAATCTTCGCCAGCGTAGTCTTCCCAGTCCCCGGAGGGCCCCAAAAAATCATCGACGTAGGGTCGTCGCTTTCAATCGCCAACCGCAACGGCTTCCCCGGCTCCAGCAGATGATCCTGTCCGACATACTCCGCAAGCGTCCGCGGCCGCATCCTCTCCGCCAGCGGCGCCTGCCGCCCACGCCCAGCCGGAGCGGTCATCGGACTAGCATCAAACAAACTCATTTGCCCACCCCAGATTTCATCCTCGTCGTTGTCGTTGCTCTCCTCAATGCGTCACAAATGCTCGGGTGCCCCATCCATCGCAGTCTCATCGCGATGGGTGGGATAGTAGAAGCTCGCATCACCCTGGTCCTGCACTCACTCCTGCTGTGATTCATGACCCGGATACCTTTGACACCGCTCGCTGCCGACTCGCCTCATACAACAACAGACTCCCAGCCACTGCCGCATTCAAGCTCTCCACCGGCCCAGGGCAGGGAATCGTCACGCGCGCATCACACATCTCCATCCACTCCGCCGCCAACCCACTCCCTTCATTCCCAATCATCACCGCGCAAACCGCAGTAAAATCCATCTCCCGCGCCGCAACCACACCAGAATCCTCCGCCCCCACAGCAGCAATCAATCGAACCCCACGCCCCTCCAACTCCGCAACCTCACTCGCAGTAACCCCAACCACCGGCACACGAAACAAACTCCCCACACTGGCCCTTAGCGCCTTCTGATTCCAAGCACTCACAGTCCCCGGCGTCGTCAGCACTCCGTTAGCGCCAAACGCCTCCGCCGACCGCACCAGCGTCCCCAGATTCCCCGGATCCTGCACTCCCGCAGCAATCAAGATCAAAGCCGCCCCCGCGCCCTCGAACAAATCCGCCAAAACCCTCACCGGAGGCACCATCAAAGCCGCCACCCCCTGCGGCGACTGCGTCTCCACCACACTCCCGAACACCTCCTCCGTCAGCCGCACCACCTCCACCCCACGCGGCACAATCCCCGGCACCGTCCGCCGCTCACTCACAAACACCGTCTTCAGCACCATCCCGCTCCGCCAAGCCTCTTCCAGCAGATGATCTCCCTCAATCGCGACCATCCCGCCACTCAACCGCGCATGGCCCTGAAACGCCGCCCGCAGCTGCTTCACCCGCGCATTCGCTCTGCTCGAAACCACCAGCTCTGAAGTCTGCATCTCCCCAAATCTTACGCCGTCCATCGCCTCCGCCACTCCGCTGTCCTTGAGCCTACAGAGGCGGTATGCTAAGGTGCGAGTCTGCGGCATCACCAGCAACAACCGGCCCCAGCGGACGGACTAACCGGCACAGGAGCAAGATTTGACGGCCGAAACACTCCGTATCCATCCCGACGAGCCAGAACCAGCGCTCATCGATTACGTCGTCGCCAGCCTCAACAACGGCAACGTCGTCGCCCTCCCAACCGACACCTTCTACGGCCTCGCCGTCGATCCCGTCAACCTCCAGGCCGTCGACCGCATATACGATCTCAAAGCCCGCGCCCGCCACAAGCCTCTCTCGCTCCTCATCGCCGAGGTAGCCCAGGCCTATGAGCTAGCCCGTCAGCTCGACTCCGCCTTCGACCGCCTAGCCGAAAAGTTCTGGCCCGGCCCACTCACCATCGTCGTCAAAGCCGGCTCCAAGCTCCCCCTCCGCGTCACCGCCAACACCGGCAACCTCGCCCTCCGCGTCCCCGAAGCCGCCATCCCCCGCGCCGTCGTCACCCGCCTGGGCCTGCCCATCACCGCCACCTCCGCCAACCTCGCCGGCCACCCCGAGTGCGCCTACGCCATCGGAGTCCGCGAGCAACTCGGCGACAAGATCCCGCTCATCGTCGACGGCGGCCCCACTGCCCGCACCACCGCCACCACCATCGTCGATCTCTCCGGAGGAGGCAACTCCTGGATGATCCTCCGCGAAGGGGCCATCCCTACCCACGAGATCGCCCTCGCCCTCCAGCACTGACAATTTGTCCTCATCCCAAACTCTCTACAACTTTTGCGTCGAGCCTCGCAGGTTCAACCCTGTAGACTAACTCGATGCAAAAGTTGAACCATCTGGCACAGCCTTGAGCCTTTGCACGCTCTCTGGACAAACATGATCGCGCCTCAATCCAATCTGCGCAGCCGAAGCACCAGCAGGGGCCTCCTTCGCCGCCTCCTCGCGCTGGTTCTCATCATCGCCACAGCGTGGTGCATCTGGGTCTACGTGCAGATCGACGCCGTCGCCAGCCAGGACAACGCCCAACCCGCCGACGCCATCGCCGTCTTCGGTGCGGCCGAGTACCTTGGCCATCCCTCGCCCGTCCTCCACGCCCGCCTCGACCATGCCGTAGAGCTCTACCGCAAACAGATCGCCCCGCTCGTCATCACCCTCGGCGGTGGCACCGACAAGGACTCCGGCAACACCGAAGGCGGAGTAGGCCGCGACTACCTCCTCGCCAACGGCATCCCCTTTGCCAACATCATCGCCGAAACCCAGTCCATCGACACCGAGCAGCAGGTCCATCGCCTCGCCGCCATCGCCCACGAGAACAATCTCCACCACATCGTCGTCGTCTCCGACGGCACCCACCTCTTCCGCATCCGCCAGCTCTGTCAGGACGCCGGCCTCGACGTCTACACCTCGCCCCGCCCCTCACTCGGCCACATCAGTAACTACGACCTCTTCATGCGCTACGTCCACGAGATCATCAGCTACACCGCCCTCCGCCTCAACATCAACGTAGCCTTCCTGCACAGCTGGCTCGAAGGCAAACCCGACGTCTAGTTTGCTCTTGGTCTTTTTATTGTCATCCCTGAAGGGGATCTGCTGTTGCCTTTGTTCCTAGCTCACTCACTCCGTCATCTCGACCGAAGCAATCGACATCCGTCAAAACTCCCTCACCCTTTCGTCGCCTCTTGAAGTCGTCATCCTGAACGTAGTGAAGGATCCCCGTATTTCGCTTTTGTGTTGTTCTTCCTTACCCAAAGACCATCTTCCAAACAGCCCATGTCGCCACCGCAAACAGTGTCGAACAGAAATTAACCAGATCATTCCCCAGCCACCCGCGCTCCTCCACTGTCGCTCCCAGCACACTATCAAACACCAGGCCAGCGCAAGCAGCGCCGAACACTATGGCACCCTCTCTCCAACTCGCAAACCCAAGCGATCCCGCCATCACCACCACGCCCGCACCAATCACCCCACCTAAACTCCCCGCAAAACTCACTCCTCCATCTCTTCCCGCAGGCACCCGTCTAAACTTCGTGATCAACCACGTCGGCCCACCCAGCGCCTGCCCAATCTCAGACGACACCGTATCCGCCGTAGCCTCCGCCAGCGCCGCAAGGCACCCTCCATACCACCCCACCGCCGCGCACAACGCCGCTACTCCAAGGTTCGCCACCACCTGCGAAGCGCGCCTTCCGCTCCGAGCCTCCGCCAGACCGCGTGCCTCTTTCCTGCGCCTGCCAAATCGAGTCGCAACGAAGGTGAGCACAAACAGCGCAATCAAAGCACACAGCGCAGGCCTCGCAAAAAAACCACCCGAACCCCTCATCGATAGAATCAGGCACACCAGCAGTCCCACGCCCGCCGCAGGCAGCGTCGCCGAACGCATCGTCCACACCAAACCCGCAAACGCCACACTGAACACAACGGGGAAGCGGAGCAACCCCGCTGGCCCCGACAACACCAAACCAACACAACTCCCCACCGCCTCCAGCACCATTGCAGGCACCACCACCCCGACCAGCCACCTCGACTGCATCCGGTCGCGGGCCCGCGGAATCGCCTTTGCCCAGTGCGCATCTTTCGCAGAACCTTGTATTTCCTCGCCCATTCCAGCCTCATGCCTCTCCGTGATTTACAATCGAACCTTGAGCATAGCCAACACCAGCACCAACGCGGGAGCAGTTTTGCACTTAGCAAGTATCGAAGCAAAAGGAATCACCCAGTCGCGGCCACACCGGCGCCCAGTCAGGTCTGCAACTCAGGCACTCCGCGCTGCACTCAGCTTCGCAGCGGTCGCCGCCGTTATGGCCTCAGTCACCGGATGCGGCAACAACTACCGCCCCGTCGTCAGTGCCATCAATCCTGTCGGCCCCGCCGCTCAGCCGCAAAAGTTCGCCGTAGCCATCTCCAGCACCGGCACGCCAGCTAATCCAATCACGGGTGCCCCGGCCGTTCCCCAGCCAGGTCTGCTGACCTTCGTCGACTTCTCGGGCGACACCATCCTCATCACCGCTAACGTAGGAGTCAACCCCTACTACCTCATCCTCAACGGCGGCACCACTACCACCTCAACCGCCAACACCGGATACACGCTCAACAGCGACCACACCTTCACCAGCTTCAGTATCGACACCAGCCTGCTTACCAGTCAGATCCTCCAGACCACGTTGCTCCCCGGTGCTAACCCGGTGGCCATCCTTCCGGAAGGCGTCAACACCTACGTTACAGACCCGACAGACACTCCCGGACAGGGAAACATCTCGCAGTTCACCGGCGCTCCCCTCGCGCTCCGGCAGCAACTCGCCATCCCTCCGGCCTACACGCCGGTCTATACTGTCGGCATCGCCAGCGCCCCACGCGTCTACGCTCTCAGCGCGAGCCTTCCCCCAGGCGCTCCCGGCTTGGCCAGCACCATCGAAGTAGCCAGCAATACCCTCGACCCAACACCGATTCCAGTAGGCGTCAATCCCGTCTACGGTGTTATGACTGCCGACGCCAAGCGCGCCTTCGTTCTCAATCAGGGCGACGGCACTGTCTCGGTCATCAACGCCCAGACCAACGCACTCGACACCGTTCCCGTCGGGGCCACCAACCCTATCACCGTCGGCACCTCGCCGCTCTGGGCAGACTTCGCGCCGGTTCGTAATGAGGTGGTTGTCGTCAACGCGGGCGATGGCGTCAACCCGGGCTCACTCAGCATCATCAGCATCCCCCTCTGCTCGGCGACCGCCCAGGTCGGCAACCCCAACTGCGACCTCAACAATCCCGTCGACGCCATCGGCTTTGGCACTGTCGTCGCAACCGTTCCAGTCGGCGTGAACCCGGTCATGGTCGGCGTCCTGCAGGACACTACCGACAGCCGCGCCTACGTCATCAACAGCGGCAATAAGGATCTCGCATGCGCGGCACCAGGCGCGCCCATCACGGCCACCACCACCGGTTGCACTCTCTCGGTAATCAACCTCAACACCAACACGGTCATCGCAACCATCCCACTTCCTCTCAGCATCAACGTCGATGCAGCAACACCATTCAAAAACGGCCATCCGAACTACATTGCTGTTACCAGCGGCACACCCACCGGCAAGGTCTATGTGGTATCGCCAGACTCGAACTTCATGACCGTCATCCGCACCGATACGGACGCCATCGACACCACCGTCCCCTTGCAGGGCGGAGGCGTAGCGGTTCGCGTCACCCAACCCTAGACCACACTAGGCAACCTGATCGCTGCAGAATGCAAATTCCCCGTGGCTCGACTCGGAGATAAGGGTTAAATAAAAAAGAAGGGCCATCCCTCAAAGGATGGCCTTTTCACTTCATGCGATCTGATACCTAGGACTACTCTCCCACAGCAGCCCCAACCAGGATGATCGGCAGAGTCGGCGCCGCAGCTCCACCTTCCTCCTCTACCGTCACTCCGAACGCCTTCGCCTCGACGCCCTTCGGCAGAGTCGGCATAATCACACTGGCATTGCCGCGTGCATCCGGACGGAACGTACCCGCCGGAATTGGATTCTGTCCTGCGCCGGCTGGAATCAGCCAAAGCTCATACGTCTTTGAAGGCTGCAGTGGTTCAAGGTTCGTAGCTAGAAAGATCAGCGTCCCCTTGCTCGCAACATAAGTCGCCCTGCCTTGTGGAACAGGCGGTGGCGCACCCTTCACATTCAAGGTCACCCTTACCGCCGAGCTGTCGGTCATCGCATCCAGAACCTGTCGCGCCGCCGCAGCATCTGCGGTCAAATGATCGATTCTGCTGCTCTGCTCCGTCACAGCGCCGCGAAGCGTCTCTCGCTCTTTGTACAGAGAGCCTGCCGCCACAGCCAGACCCGCAGCCGCCGCCCAGCCGACCCACGGCAGAACCCTGCCGCCGAACCCGGGCTTCGGTGGCTCTTCCTCCGTCGAGTAAAGACTCCCCGCCGCACTTCCAAATTCATCAGTCGCAGCCACGCTCGCACTCGCGCTGGCAGTAGCAGCAGCGGCCGCGGTCTCAACAGGCCGATCGATCGGAATCGCCTTCTTCTCCCGTCCAACCTGTTTCATTAGCCGCTCGCGAGCCTCTGCGGACGGCGATTGCATCTCTACCGTATGGGCGTACACCGCAAGATCGCCCTGTATCTCCGCCAACTCGCGCCGCGCTTCCTCAGACCGTTCCACGTATGCGGCAATCTCTGCCATCTCTTCCGCAGGAAGCAGCTGCATGGCAAACAACGCCAGATCTTCTGATGTAATACGCCGTGGCTCGCTCATGCTGGGAACGCCTTTCTCAGCGAAGTAAGCGCGCTGCGAATTCTTGTCTTGACTGTCCCAAGTGGATCGCCCGTCATCTCGGCGATCTCGGAGTGCGTCAGTCCATCAAAAAACGCCATCTCCAAAGTCTTACGCTGCTCCACCGGCAGCAGCTTGATCACGCCCCGTGCCTTTTCCATCAAACTATTTCGTTCCGCTTCGTTCGCAAGATTGTAGTTCGAAGCCAGCGACATATCGTCGACCGATTCCATCGGACGCTTCCGACGCAGGGAATCGATCGATCGATTTCTCGAAACCACAGCGAGCCAGCCGCCAAGACTACCGCGAGTTGCTACAAAGCCATCAGGGTTACGCCAGATCTGCATAAAGATTTCCTGGAGCACGTCCTCCGCCGCAGCCGGGTCGCGGAGGACCCGAAGGGCCACCGAGTACACAACCTTCGAATAGCGGTCGAACAGCGCCGCCATGGCGTACTCGTCCCCCCTCTGCACAAGACCAAGCAGAACAGCATCGTCCTGCCCCGAGGGCGGTGGTGAGTTTACGAGTCCCGTTTCTCTATACATAAAACGCACCCACTACAATTGCAGATTGCAAAAAAAGCCAAGTATTTAGGTTCCCTCAGGCAACCCCATGTAACCTCAGATAAGTTAGTTCATTCAGTACACACCAGAGCTACTTTACCCGAAAATTCAGCCCGTGGCAGACTTCCTCGTCGTCCGTATCGAATATGCAATTTCATTCTCATAAAGAAATGCAGCTCCTCTTGTTCACCATGATCTACACCCCATCCCAAACCTCGCCTCATAGAACTCCCCCGACAGACCCGACCCGATAGACCCGAAGAGATGAGCGACCCCACACCTCCTCAGCGCAATAAGTCCCCAAAGTCTCGCATCGACAAGCTGCTCGTCGATCAAGGCCACGCCGCCTCCCGCGAGCGCGCCCAGGCTCTCATCCTCGCCGGCCGCGTCCTCGTCGACGAGCAGCGTATCGACAAACCAGGCACCTCCATCTCCTCCAACGCCGTCATCCGTCTCCTCGGCTCCGATCTCAAGTACGTCAGCCGCGGCGGCCTCAAGCTCGAGCATGCCCTCGCCCACTGGTACATCAACCTCACCAATCTTCCCTGCGTCGACATCGGCGCCTCCACCGGCGGATTCACCGACTGCATGCTCCAGTCCGGCGCAGCCTCCGTACTTGCTGTCGACACCGGCTACGGCCAGATCGCCCACAAGCTTCGCGACGACGCACGCGTCACCCTCCGCGAGCGCACCAACGCCCGCCTCCTCACACCCGGCGAGCTCCTCGCCCCCCACACCCCCACCCCAGCCTTCCTTGCCATGGATGTCTCCTTCATCTCCGCCACTCTTGTCTTGCCCGCGGTCCTCGCAGCTCTCAGCACGCCCGACCAGCCCTGGCAAGGCACCGCCATCATCCTCATCAAACCGCAGTTCGAAGCCGGCCGCGCCAACATCGGCAAAGGAGGCATCGTCCGAGACCCCGACGCCCGTCAAGCCGCCATCGAACGCGTCCGCGACTGCGTCATCGAGCAGCACGGCACCGCCATCGACCTCATCGACTCTCCCATCCTCGGCATGGAGGGAAACCACGAGTACCTCCTCCACGCACGCTTTCTCGAGAGTCGTCAGGGGCATCAACCTTTCCTCAACTAATGCTTCCCAAACAGACCACCCAGCGCATTGCCAAGAGGATTGGGGGGAGTCTTTCCATTCTTCTGTACCCCCTGACCGCCCAGCAGACCCTTTGCCGCATTAGCCCCTACCGCCCCAGCCAGCCCCGCAACATTCGGGCTGAACGTAGGATTGCTCGTCGTCCCGCCGATCGCCACAGGAATCCCTGCCTTAAGCAATCCTCCCGTAAGCCCGCCCAGCGCAGCACCACCAGCGCCGCCGCCCGGAATAAACCCGCCCAGCGCCCCAGCCAGCCCAGCCGCCGCGCCTCCGCCAGAGCTCGCCTGCTGCGTCCCACCTCCGCCACCCATCAAGCCCGTCAGCTTCAGCACGACGTTATAGTTCAGCGCTCCACCGGCACTCACACTCCCAGCACCAGTCGCCGTCCCCACTCCAGCCACATCCAGCGCAATATTATCCGTCCGGATATTTCCGCCCTCTTCGCGCACATTCATACTCAAAGAGCGAATCGTCGTCCCCGATCCCGTAGAAGAGCCAATCCTGCCGCCTGTAAGCGACGACAGCGCCCCCAGCTTCGATCCCAGATTAAACCCCGCTAGTTGCGTGTCGTTAATCCTCACCGGCCCGCTGATCACCGGAGCAGCCGAAGTCCCCGTCACCGCCAGCGCCGTCGTCAGCGTCCCTCCCTGCAGCCGCGAGCCCGACGGCAGATGCACTCCAACCGAAGGCAAAAACGCCTCCAGCTCATTGATCGAAACCGCATTTCCAACCACCTTCAAGTTGAGCGCCGTCGAAGGTCCGCTGGTCTGGTACGTCCCCGACAGATTGATTACCGCGCTGCCAATCGTCACCACCGCCTGCTGCACCACGCCGTTCATCGCCTGCTCGTTCTGCGTCAGCGTGAACTGCAGCTGCACCGGCTTCGGCGACGGCACACCATCCTTCGCCAGCTTGATCCCCACAACGGTCGCGGCTCCCTGCGCATTCAACGTCTGCCCGTTCGACTGAATCTTCGCCTGCAGATCGGCCACGCCGCTGATCCCCGCATCCGGCGGCAGCACTCCTGCCGTCCCAATCTCAACATGCTTCAGCGTCACCTGCCCGTTCAGCGGAGTGCTCGCATTGTTCGCCTGATTGAACGGTCCAACCGTTCCGTTCGCACTCACGCCCCCGCCATTCGGCAGTTGCCCGCTCAGGTTGAACGGCGAAGCGCTCTTCGGCGAAAGATTCGTTACCTGCGCGTTCACCTGGCTATATACGGCGGAGCCCGTCTTGCCTGCCGTCGCCAGCGTAATCGTGCCATTCTTCACCTGCGCATCGTCCACGGACAGGTTGTCGAGCATCGACGCCCCCTCCGCATTTGGGTCTTTAGGCTTTGGCTGCTTCGGCCCATTGCTCTGTACCAGCGTCAGCTTGGGCGTATCCACCAGAAGCTTAGTGATGTGCATCTGCGTTCCGCTCCACGCCGCATCCAGCACGATGTTGTCAATCGTGCCCGTGACCCCATCCGACGCATCCACAAACCCCGCTGCCAGCGGATCCAGGTGTTTCACTTCAAGGTTTCCTGAGAAAGGTGTGGCCGAAGCATCCTGCTGGTTGAAAGGCCCCGCCGAGCCCTTCAGCGTAACCGATCCGCCCGCAGGCAGATTCGCCGACGCCTCAAACGGAAACGCCTTCGCAAACGAAAAATCCTTCACATTCAAGTTCACATTTTCATAAACCCGATTTGGCGCACTCGCCGCGCCAGTCGTCCCCGGTCCGGCACCCACGGTAATCCTGCCGTCTTCGACGTTCACCTCGCCCACTGTCAGGTTCGGAAACGCCTGCTTGGTCTCCTCACTCTGCGCCTGCTGGCCGCCCGTCCCAATCGTGGAGTAATTCCAGGTCCCGTTGGCTGCCCGCAGCAGTTGGATCTTCGGCGACTGCATCGAAAACCCGCGAATAATCACCTGCTTGCTCAGGATCAGAGGAAAGATCTCCACCCCAATCTTCACCTTATCCGCCTGAATAAACGGCTGCGTGCTGAACCGCGGATCGTCCGCAACCACCGCATTCTCCGCCACCAGGCTGCCCGACAGCACCGATAGATTCACCTTGCCGATCGTCACCTGCCGCCCCAGCGACTTGGTCAGCGTCGATTCAATCTTTGCCTTGAAGCTATCCGTGTTGAGGAACAGCGGCACACAAACAGCCGCAAGGACGATCAACGCCAAAATAGCGCCTACCGCAATCAGGACCAACCGTGCCGGTTTCCCCATGCCATCACCTCGTCCGTACCGTATCTAGGTTAAGATGCAAGCGCCAAAATCGATGTTGCACGCCAGATCGAAAGGACATCCCGGGCAGCAGGCCCGAGAGCAGAAGTTCAGCGCAGAGAGAGGACCTGCCCCCTCCCGCTACCACCGGTACCAGCAGGCTACCGTCAGAGGTAGAGGTTACGTCTCATGGCCCATCGACGCAACCTGAACGTCTTTGCGCAGTTGGGGCTCAACGCATTGCTGCCATACAGTTACACTAAAGATCCATGCTCCAGGCCGCCATTATCTCCAAGCCCCAGAAGCCGGAACTCGCCGGAATCCTCCGCGATCTCATCGCGTGGCTCGAAGCGCGCCACTACCACTACCTTCTCGACCCCGACAGCGCCGCCTACGTCTCGGGCGCCAACCCCATCGCTCGCGTAGACCTCCCCAACCACAAGCCAAATCTGGTCATCGTCCTCGGTGGCGACGGCACCCTCCTCGCCGCAGCCCGGGCCTTCGCCCGCACCACCACCCCCATCCTCAGCGTCAACCTCGGCTCCCTCGGCTTCCTCACCGAGATCCCCCTCTCCGAGCTCTACACCACCCTCGAAGCCTGGTGCGACAACTGTGCCGAGATCGAGATCCGCAGTATGATGCGAGCTGAGATCATCCGCGACGGCCAGATCGTCAAGCAGTGGGATGCCCTCAACGACGTAGTAGTCGCCAAAGGAACCATCGCCCGCATGGGTGACTTCTCCGTCGAGATCGACAGCCAGGCCGTAGCCACCTTTCGTGCCGACGGCATCATCGTCTCCACGCCCACCGGCTCGACCGCCTACAACCTCGCTGCCGACGGGCCTATTGTCATGCCCAGCGTCAACGCCATGCTGGTCACCCCTATCTGTCCCCACCTGCTCACCATTCGCCCCATCGTCGTTCCGGGCGACTCCACCGTCAGCGTCGAGGTCGTCGGCGTTCCCAACGAGATCTACCTCACCGTTGACGGCCAGGAAGCAGTCCAGCTCAAGCTAGGCGACCTGGTCCACTGCCAGCGTTCGGAGGCTGCGGTCCGCCTCCTGCGCCACAGTCCGAACGGCCTCTTCAGTGTCCTCCGCTCAAAACTAAAATGGGGCGAGCGCTAGCACTTCGTGCGGTATACCCCTTCGGGTGGGTCTCCCGATGGTCGGCACAAGGTCTCTCCTCCGAGCAACGCGAGGACCGAAGCAGTTAGCCCTACCAGGACCGGTATGCAAGTCACGAAGTGACCGCCCGAATCGGGGTCCCCGCGAACAGGTCTTCGTTCGTGGGGTGGCAAGCGAAGTGGGCCCGTCCGGCAGGACATCCGCGAAGCGGCAGCAAGCGAGCCCAAAAATAAAGTTGAAAAAGTTGGCGTATTTTTCAGAGCCCAAAAAGTGACTGCTAAAACACCACATCAGCCACGCAATTCACCATAATCCCACCACAAAAACACCACACCAAAACACGCCTTTTCGCCAAAACCCCCAGCAAAACGCGCATTCACCACAAAAATAAAAATCCAGCTACAAACGGTCCGTCGAGCGCCGCAAAGTGACCATCGGCCCACTGACAGGATGGCAGAAGACCTGTCCATGGCTCAGCGCGATCCTCCTCTGCGCCAGCCCAGCCATCTCCGGATCATGCGTCACCATCACGATCGTATGGCCGTTCCTATGCAGATCCTGCAGCAACTCCGCCACGATCTTCTGATTGGCCGCGTCGAGATTTCCAGTCGGTTCATCCGCCAGTAGGATGGGCGGATTGTTGATCAACGCCCGCGCGATACAGACCCGCTGCTGCTCGCCGCCTGACAGCTCACTGGGCAGATGCGAGACCCGGTCGCCCAACCCAACGCGCACCAACGCCGCCCGCGCCTCCGCCTCATCTGTCATCGAATGAAAGTACTGCGCCAGCATTACGTTTTCAAGTGCTGACAAGTAAGGAATCAGATGAAACTGCTGAAAGATAAATCCGATCTTGTCTGCGCGAAATCGATCAAGCTCCGTGGCACTCATCGACGCGGTATCGACGTTGTCGATCTTCAACTCACCCGCCGTCGGCCGGTCGAGGCAGCCGATGAGATTGACCAGCGTACTCTTGCCCGAACCGGAAGGACCGGTGATCGCAACCCACTCCCCGGCGACGATGGAGAAACTCGCATCAGCCAACGCACGCACCACGCCTGCATGTCCCACATACTCACGGGTCACGTGATGCAGCGCAATCACAGCGCAGTCATCCCGCGTGCTTCCGGTTGGATCAGCCAGCGGCCCGGTCTGTATCTTCGCCACTACCTTCGCTTCGCTCACGCTCATATCTTCTCACTCCCCCTTCAGCAGCGCAGCTGGCTGCAGACCACGCATCACCCGGGCAGGGAACAGTGCCGCCATCGCGGCGATCACCACATTCAGCAGCAGCACCAGTGGCAGCACCGAAGGCCGCGGCAGTGTCGCAGTATGGAAGTTCCCTTCGCTGATGGCCCATGCTGCTGCAGATCCGACGATGAAGCCCACCGCAACACCCGCCAGTGCCAGCACCAACGCCTCCAGCAAGAACATTCCCATCAACTGCATCTGCGATCCGCCCAGCGCCTTCATCAACGCAAAGTCCCTCCGCCGCTCGAGCACACTCGCCGACAGCGTCGCTAACACACTCACCGCCACAGTCAGCGCAATCAGCAGCACCGCTCCATACATCAGCGCGTGGGTGCGATCGACGATCTTCGACTCTCCCTCGACCAGCTGCCGTACGGGTTGGACCTGCATCTCGGGGAAGTCCTGCTGCAGACGCGCTATGGCTGCCTCGACCTTCGCTGCCCCTCCCGGAACCTGAAGCTCAATCACGCTTGGCCCAACTCCGGTCCACGCACTGAAGGCGGGTAGCGGCATATAAATGCGGCTATCTTCGTCGCCACCTGTCTTGATCCGTCCTGCACCATTCAGCGTGATGGCGTGTCCTGCGAAGGTAAGGGCAACCGCGTGTTCATTCCCAACAAACTGCGCCGCCCTCTGGCCAAGCAACGCGACGTCCGAAGCCGTAGCGTCGGGCCACGTCTGCACCTGCCACCACGAGTCCAGCCGCCTGACTGCAGCAAAGTCTGTTCCGGCCACGACCAACGGTGTCCCCGTATCGGTCGTCGCGACGGCATAGGCAAACTCCACGGCCAACGCATCAGGCCCCGCCGCCTCCTGCACGCGGGCCAGAGCGTCGGTGCGCAGAGGCGAAGAAGCGGGAGCAGAGAGGACAATGTTCGCGCCGAAGCTGCGAAACTCCTTATGCAGCTTGGCGTCGAGATCCGCGTAGAGCGTCAGAAGCGCTGTCGCCACGCCAGCCGACACCGTCATCGCCACCAGTGCCGAGAGACTTCGCGCCCTGCGATGCACCAGCGACCGTCGCAACATGCCAAAGAGGCTCAGCTTCACCATCAGGCATCGGCCCTCAGGATCGCCGAAGGCTCCATACGCAGAGCCGTCCGGATCGACGGCGTGCTTCCCGCAATCGCAACCACCAGCGCCAGCGCGACGACAACCGGCAGCAACACCGGAATCAACACCGCCTCCGCCGCACCGCCGTCTCCGGCAAAGATCCTCGCGCCGAGCCACGCAGCAAGCCCCGAACCGAGCAGATAGCCAATAGTTCCCGCGATCAGCGCGAGCAGTCCGGCCTCTGCATAGAAGAGCAGGGCAATGGCACCTTTGCTTGCACCCAGCGAACGCATCAAGCCAATCTCTCCTTGGCGTTCAAGAATCGCAGTCGCCATTGCGGCGCTTACTGCAAACCCCGCAGCCAGCAGTGCTGCCGCGCTGATCAGCCACATCAGCCCCGAGATTCGCTTCAGCACATTGCCTTCGCTTTGTTCCACGCGCCGCACCTGCTCCGCCTGCGCTCCAGGAATCGCTTCACGAATCTGATAGGCAATTGAGTTCGCATAGGGACGGCAGTACCAGATCTCTCGCTGCTTCGGCGGCAGGGAATCAGGATCGACCCGCGCAAACGCATCCTCCGGCTTCGTACGGGCGCTTACCTCAACACGACGGACGGCATCGTTTGCGCCGGCGTAGGCTTGCGCGTCGTGGAGCGTAAGCAGGATGCCATTGTCATCTTCGCCGCCCGTTGTGACGATGCCGGTAACATCTGCAGACAGTCGCGAAGAGGGCGCAGCCTGCGCACCCTGCATGACAAAGGTGTCGCCGACCTTGAGGCCAAGCTTCTTCGCAAGATTCGCCCCAACCACTACACCCCTGCTACCCGGACTGTTCTGTGGCGCAGGCCATGATCCTTCGAGATGCCACCACGGATGCAGTGTCGGCGCTCCCGTCTTCAATGTGTTGAAGTCATGATCGAACCAATAACCGACTGCATTTACGGCAATGAGCGGATCTCCGTCCTTTCGCGCAATCGCCATCTGCGCAGGCAACTCCGGCGAGACGCCAGTGATGTTGTTCGCCCAGAAGATGGTCTTGAGCTTCGCCAGATCGCTCTCCTTCAGGTAAGCGCCGCCAGAAGCAGGCTTCAGATCCACCCCGCCCACCTTCACATCAAGCAGATCGGCCTTCGGATAAACAACAATATTGGCTCCATAGACTGCAAGCTCTTTATGGATTCGATCGCCAATCGTCGTTGCGAGTGCAAGCATCGCCGTCACGGCCGTCGTCCCAAGCAGAATCGCCACACCCGCCAGCATCTTGCGGCGGCGCTGCCTGCGAAAGCTCTCCATGAGGAGGCGAAAGAACATCTAGCGATCCCTCATCGTTCGATCTTTCATCGTTCAAAGACCGGAGCCAGTTCGCGGAGGTCCGCCGCCTCAATCACCAACTGCCCACCACCCACGGTCGACTTCAGCGGGATGGGATTGCAGCCGCCCTTCATCCCCATCGAGTTCGCATTCAAAGGCGAAGCGCACATCTTGCAGGTGATCCCCTGATCGCCGATGTAGAAGCCAACCGGCCCGCAGATCTGACAGGCGTCGGCAACCGAGACGATATTCCCGTCTGGCTTTTTGAAGAGCAGAAACCTGATCTCTACGTTGCCGCCCTTGCCGTCGTCCAGGTGCACGCCGTAGCGATGCAACTTGTCGTCGTTGACATCCGCCGTAGGCAGCGTCACCTGCGAACCGACCAGCGTCACCGCGGCAGTGGGGGAGAGGGCGGTAGAGCTCTTCGCATAGATGAACTCGGCTGTGGAGAGAAAGATGAAGACGAAGCTGGTTGCAATGACGGCGGTCATCCACATCTTTTCGCGCCGCTGGGTCCACTCAGCACGCCGCTTGTCGGCAGGGGTCGCGCTCGCGTTTAGCACGGCGGGTGCGCGGCGCTTGTACTCCAACAGCATCATCAATCCGGCGAGCGCCAGCATCGTGACGAAGAAGAAGAGATCGTTGCGGACGATGGGGCCGATCAGACGCATCTCCGTGGGACTCGACGGAAGCACCCCATTCTCGCTGAGCTCATGCAGCCCACTGACGATCAGCTGGAAGGCCACGAAGTACAGAATGACGGTGGTGACGCGGAAGAATCGCTGCAGGTTGATCTTCACGCTGCCCCGAATGAACAGAACGCCGAAGACGATCGCAACTGCGATCCCCAGCAGCGTTCCGGTAAAGCTGAGCAGCTCGGTCGAGTTCAGGGTGACAGCGGACAGAATCAACACCGTCTCGACGCCCTCGCGCAGGACCAGCAGAAAGACGAAGAAGAACAGCCCCGCCTTCGACACTCCCGCCGGGCCGGTGTACTGGGAGATCTTCTCCTCGATCGATCCCTTCATGGTGCGGGCGGTCTTGTGCATAAACCAGATCATGCTAATTACGAAGACGGCGGCGCCCAGCATCACCCAGCCTTCGAAGATGTCCGTATTGAACTGGCTGCGGGCGATCACGACTGCGCCCGCGACGCTTGCAGCGATGGCGGAACCTAGGGCCCAGAAGACTGTTCGCTTCAGCTCGGGCCTGCCGATCTTGGACAGGTAGGCGAAGACAATGCCGACAATCAGCGATGCTTCGACCCCCTCGCGGAGCGTGATGATAAATGCCTGCAACATAACGTCTTTCTTCTTCCCTGGCGGCACTCCGGATAGCCGACGGCAGCCAGCCCGAGCCCAATCTCCATGAGGCTGGATCAACCCTCGCCGCCAGTATCTAGTGTAATGAGGACTAAATTGGTCGTCAATCAAGGACGCTCGATTATCAGCCGCGATTTTTTTTGACCGGTAACAATCGCGGGCAAAGATCGCAGGGAAAGATCGCGGAACTCGGCGCCGCTCTGAGAGATACGGCCTAACGTGGAGACACCGTATCCTGTAGAAATGTTCGATCTGCCCGAGGATCT
Organism: Tunturiibacter empetritectus; assembly: GCF_013410875.1. Taxonomy (GTDB): domain Bacteria; phylum Acidobacteriota; class Terriglobia; order Terriglobales; family Acidobacteriaceae; genus Edaphobacter; species Edaphobacter empetritectus. The sequence goes on from NZ_JACCCU010000001.1 coordinate 1,500,429, forward strand.
CTTCGCCAACCCAGTGTGGACCGCTCTCCACACCAGGCACCGCCAGTTTGCGATTTCAGCTGGGGAGGCCTGCCGCTATCCTGCTGCGGTAGTGCCCTTTGCGGCCGTCGCTGCCCCCACCGAGACGGCACTCTTGCAGCTTCACTCTCTCCTGGCGCCTGGTGAGTCGGTCTGGATCGTGGGCGAAAGCTACCCTCATCCGCCGCAGCTGGTCTTTGAGCAGACGCTCGAGTGTCTCCAGATGGTTCTTCCGGCGGAGATCGAGCCGCCTGCCGCGACGGTCGAGATCGCCCAGCTCTCATGCCGGGAGGCACTGGAGATGGTAGCCCTCACCGACCTCGCATTTCCGGGCTTCTTTCGCAGCAAAACCTGCGAGATGGGCTCGTACTTCGGGGTGCGGTCTGATGGCCAGCTTGTCGCCATGGGGGGCGAGCGCCTCAAACTCGACGGGCCTCTGAAGAGCTATTCTGAAATCAGTGGAGTCTGCACGCATCCCGACCACCGTGGCAAAGGATATGCCGAAAATCTGATCTGGCATCTGGGGAGAAAACATCGCCGCGACGGCTTGGTCTCCTGGCTCCATGTCAGCGCCACGAATGATCGCGCAATCCAGCTCTATCTTCGAATGGGATTCGTCGAGGCTCGCAGAGTTATGCTGCATCGTATTTCGCAAAGGCTAAAGGAATGAGACCATCAGCATATGTTGGAAGAACGTAAACGCCGCTCTGCAGTCATTATTCTGGGCTGCGTCTCGATGGTGTTGCTTGCCGTGTTGTCCTTCCTGCCCAACCAGGACAAGCTTCTGTTGCACACCACCGGACACTACCACCGCCTGGGGCATGTGCTGGCCTTTCTTGCCGTAACTGTTCTGCTGGTCAGCAGCGTAACCTCGCTGTGGTCTCGATTTGCCTTGGCCGCGGTGGTCGTGTCCTTCGGATATCTTCTGGAGTTTCTGGAGCACGTTATCTACAAGAATGCATTGGAGCGGTCCGACATCATGATCGACACGCTCGGCGTTATCTTCGGACTGATCCTGGTGCTCGTCCGCGACGAATACAGACGTAACCAGCGGTTCGAGTAGGCACAAGGAGGCTTTCCACAGAGGAATCTATGGTTTTTGCAAGGTATTCTCTGGATTTGAGTTTGTATGGTGCGCCCGGAAGGATTCGAACCTCCGACCCTTTGGTTCGTAGCCAAATGCTCTATCCAACTGAGCTACGGGCGCACATTGCGTGGGGTTGCAACCATTTAAAGATATAGGATTTCGCTCTATGGGGCAAACTGGGCGTAGTCCCGAGGCGAATATCGACAAAGGTCTCCGGCAACTGAGAAACTGCCCCTGTGAAATAATTTCGTACGTTCAAACAGTGCCGTGTCCGGAGGTGGAACTTGGCCGTTGATGAGAGAGACGCGAAAGAGAAAGACGCAAAAGAACCGGCGTCTTCTTTAGGCAAGCTGAGCCGCAGATCCTTTCTGTCCCACATGGGAGCAGCCGGGGTTGCTACGGCGGCGACAGCAGTCACTCCGCTGGCCGTCTCCACTGCGATAGCGGAGACGCAGGAGCGAACAGCTCCTCAAACACAGGCGATACCCGGAACTATGCCGGTCACTCTTAAGGTGAACGGCCAGTCGTATTCGGTACAGATCGATCCGCGTGCGACGCTGCTGGACACCCTACGCGAGACGCTGCATCTGACCGGCACCAAAAAAGGTTGCGACCACGGGCAATGTGGCGCGTGTACTGTGCATATCAATGGCCGGCGCGTGAACAGCTGCCTTACCTTCGCGGGCATGCAGCAAAACGTTGAGATCACCACCATCGAAGGCCTCGGTCAACCCGGCCACCTGCACCCCATGCAGGAGGCGTTTGTGGAGCACGACGGTTTTCAGTGCGGATATTGCACTTCAGGACAGATCATGTCTGCTGTCGCTATGGTGAAAGAACCGTGGGGCACAGGGGATAGTGATGTGAAGGAGGCGATGAGCGGCAACATCTGCCGCTGCGGAGCGTACCCCAACATCGTTGCAGCCGTCCAGGCAGTTCGACGAATGGCATAGGAGGAGATCGGCGATGGAACTCTTCGAACTGGTGACGGCCCAGACGGTCCCGGAGGCAGTGAAGGCTCAGGCGAAATCCTCCACCGCGCAGAATGGCGCAGAGGTGCGATTCATCGCAGGCGGCACCAACCTGATCGACTACATGAAGCTGAACGTCGAGCGGCCTACCCGTTTGGTGGACATCAACGGTCTGCCTCTTGACCGGATCGAAAAGACTGCCGACGGCGCACTGAAGATCGGCGCTCTCGCACGGAACGCGGACGTGGCCCAGGATGCGACCGTGAAGGAGCAGTATGCGGTTCTGTCGCAGGCACTGCTGGCTGGTGCCTCGCCGCAGTTGCGCAACATGGCGACGACAGGAGGCAACCTGCTCCAGAAGACACGCTGCGTCTACTACAGGGATACGGCGACTGGATGCAACAAGCGCGAGCCGGGCTCTGGCTGCTCCGCAATCGGTGGCTACAACCGCATGCTGGCGATTCTGGGGACGAGTGAACACTGCATTGCGACCAATCCCTCCGACCAGAACGTCGCGCTGATGGTGCTCGATGCTGTGGTTCATATCGAAGGCGTGAAGGGCCAGCGGACCGTGCCGATTGCAGAGTTCTACGTCGTTCCCGGATCCACCCCGCAGCGGGAGACTGTGTTGGAGCCGGGCGATCTGGTCACGCATGTCACATTGCCGAAGATGCCGTCTGGCGCGAAGAGCGTGTACTTGAAGCTGCGCGATCGTGCCTCCTACGAGTTCGCGCTGGCCTCCGCAGCGATTGTTATGAAGCAGGATGCAGGCGGCAAGATCGAATTCATTCGCGTCGCGATGGGTGGGGTTGGAACAAAGCCGTGGCGCTCAACGGAAGCCGAGAGAGCGCTTCTTGGAAGGGCTGCAAACTCTGCCAACTTCCGGACCGCAGCAGAGGTTGCGCTTCACGGTGCAAAGCCTCAGAGCCAGAACGGATTCAAAGTAGAGCTGGCGAAACGCTGCCTGACACACGCGATGGGACAAGCGAGCCAAAGCGCCTAAGGAGACGACGATGGATCAGGTAACGGAGTCGAAGGTGATTGGCGTCGCGACGCCTCGGATTGATGGCCCGCTCAAAGTAAGTGGCTCTGCGATGTATGCTTCAGACCATCATTTCCCGGGCCTGCTCTACGCATGGCCGGTCTGCGCAACGATCTCAAACGGAACGATCGCACACATGGACACGGCCGGAGCGGAGAAGATGCCCGGCGTCGTTGCCGTCTACCATCGCGAGAACATCGGGAAGCTCTATCGTGTGCCGCCGTCAACCGGGTTCACGCTCATCGTCGACGAGAAGCGCCCCCCGTTTGAGGACGATACGATTCGTTACTACGGGCAGTATGTTGCAGTCGTCGTAGCCCAGACCGTCGAACAGGCACGAGCCGCGGCCGAAAGTGTGAAGGCGACCTGCAACAAAGAGAAGCCGGATATCGGCGAGAAGCTGTTGGGCACTCCGCTGACGACCGACAAGCCTGACGAGAAGAGCAAGCGCGGAGATACGGCTGCGGCATTGACAGCGGCGAAGGTGAAGGTGGATGCGGTCTACAAGATTCCGGTCGAGACCCACAACCCAATTGAGCTGCATGCCTCAGTTGCGGTCTTCGACGGCAAGAAATATACGCTGTATGAGACCTCGCAGGCGGTTGTTAATCATCGCGATGTGATGGCGCAGATGCTGGGCGTTCCTACGGAGCAGGTGCAGGTGATTACGCGATTCCTGGGATCGGGATTCGGCGGCAAGTTGTGGCCGTGGCCCCATGGATTACTCGCAGCGGCGTGTGCACGCAATCTCGGGCGTCCGGTAAAGCTGGTGGTAAGTCGACAGATGATGTTTCAGACCGTCGGTCACAGGCCCGCAGTCGACCAGCGAATCCAGCTTGCTGCCGACGCTGATGGCAAGTTGACCGCAGTGCAACAGGACTACGTCAACCACACATCGATGCTCGATGACTACGACGAAGGTTGCGGCGAGATTACGCCGTTCCTCTACAGCACGCCGAACCTGCTTGTGACCGGAGGCCTGGTTCGCCGTAACGTCGGCAACCCAACAGCGATGCGCGGGCCAGGCGCAGTGCCGGGACTGTTTGCGTTGGAATCGGCGATGGATGAGCTGGCGATCGCGTTGAAGATGGACCCTGTTCAGCTGCGTTTGAAAAACGAGCCGGCGCTGGACGAGAGCCTGAATATTCCATTCTCTTCCCGTCACATGAAGGAGTGTCTGACGGTCGGGTCGGAGAAGTTTGGCTGGGCGAAACGCACTCCAGAGATCGGATCGATGAAGCGTGACGGCCTGACGCTGGGCTGGGGCATGGCCGCGTGCTCGTGGCTGGCGGCGCGAATCGAAACCGAGGCGACGGTCGAACTCCTCCAGGACGGATCAGCGCGCGTCGCCTGCGGCACCCAGGACATCGGCGGAGGAACCTATACCGTCATGGCCCAGGTGGTCAGTCACGAGACAGGCATTCCAGTCAATCGAATCGATGTCGTACTCGGCGACTCCTCGCTTCCACCAGGACCAATCTCGGGCGGTTCATGGGTTACGGCGTCCATGACACCCGCAGTGCTTGCGGCGTCGCAGAACGCAGGCAAAACGCTGTTGCTTGCTGCGATCAAGTCTGACGGATCGCCCTTCAAGGGCAAGAAGCAGGAAGAGCTCGAACTCGTCGACGGAACCGTTCGCCTGAAGGGACAGCAACAAGGCGCAGTACCGATGGCGGAGATTCTGAGGATCGCCAAAGTCAACTCAGTCTCTGGTACAGGCAAGTCTGACGGAACCTTTGGAGCAAAGCCCAAAGTCTCGTTTCACTCCTACGGTGCGCAATTTGCCGAGGTGACCTGGCAGCCCGAGACAGCGCGCCTCCGCGTCAGCCGGGTTGTCACGGTGATCGACGCGGGACGCATCCTGAATCCGCGGCCTGCCCGCAACCAGATCGAAGGAGCGGTGGTGATGGGTGTTGGTATGGCCATGTTCGAAGAGACGATGTATGACGCGCGGTCGGGTGCTCCGATCAACAACAACCTGGCCGACTATGTCGTCGCCGTGAACGCGGACACGCCGGAGATCGACGTCACCTTCCTCGACTATCCGGACTATCAGCTCAACGCACTGGGCGCGCGAGGTGTCGGAGAGATTGGACTGGCTGGGATCGCCTCCGCAATTACCAATGCTGTCTATCACGCGACGGGTATTCGTGTGCGCGATCTCCCGGTGCGTATCGAGGACTTACTCGTGCCCGCGAGCAGAACAACGCATCTTGCTTGATCCGAAAGGACAACAAAAAAGCCCTGCGCTGGTTGGCGCAGGGCTTTGTGTTGGTAGCGTGTAGCTAGTAGAGAATCTTCAAGCCGAACTGAAAGATGCGCGGCTCGAAGGTGCTGGTGATCTGGCCGCCTCCGGTTGGGTTGTTGAGGCTCGCCGGTGCGGTGCTTGTGGCTGCCGTGCTCAGCGTGCCGGTGAGGCCGCTGCCGGGGATGTAGAAGTTGGTGTGATTGAAAAGGTTGTAAGACTCTGCACGGAACTGCACGCGCAGGCTCTCAAGCGGAGTGCTGAAGGTCTTGTTGAGGGCGACGTCAGTCTGGTAAAAGGCCGGCGAGCGGCCCGGGTTGCGTGAGGCATTGCCGAAGGGGCTGACGAGATTTCCGCTTCCGTCCTTTGTCTCCGGCAGGGTGAATGCGGCGAGATTGATGTATTGGAGGTAGCCGCTGCTCAGCTTGGTTTTCTTAATAGCTTTCTGCCCAGCGACAATGTTGGGGCGATACTCATTGGCTCCGCGGTAGGTTGCGGGAATCTGAGGAGAGACGGCATTTGCGGAGTTGGGGGAGTAGCCAACGTTGAAGACGGTGCCGGCCTGCATGGTGTTGATGGCGCTGATCTGCCACCCGCCGAGGAGAGTGTCGGTGACGGCGTTGGCGGTGTTGAGAAAGTGCCGGCCACGGCCTACAGGCAGGTCGTAGACGAGGCTGGTGACGTTGCTGATGGGCAGGTTGTAGTCGGACTGGCCGTAGTCGGCGTTGATGTTGTTGGCGTCCTGCGGCGAGGGGCTGTTGCCCTCGAGGGAGGCACTGGCATTGTCGAGTGAGTGCGACCAGGTGAAGGAGTTGAGGAGCGTAAGGCCGGATACAAAGCGCTGCTCATAACGAACCTGGAGCGCGTCGTAGTGGGAGTAGAACTCGTTCAGGGCTGTGGTGATGTCGCTGGGCCAGTTGGCGAAGGGGCGAGTGAAGGCCCCGGTGGGAGTGCGGACTGCGGGGTTGAGTTGGTTGCCATTGAGGAAGCCCTGGAGCTTGCTGCCGTGGTTGCCGACGTAGGCGATGTCGAGGAGCGTGTTCTTGGCGAGCTCTTGCTGCACGCTGAGAAAGTAGCTTTGGACATAGCTGTCGCGGGTGTTCTTGGGAACCCAGGTGATGTTGTCGGTGGCTTTGTTGAAGGTGGTGGCAATACCGTTGGGAAAGCCCTGGTCGGCGGTGACGTAGCAGCTTGCAGAGGCTCCGCCTACCGGGCAATGGTTGGTGGTGCTGGGTGTCTTCTGGGTGACTGAGACAAACTGGGCCTGCGGGGCGTTGATGGCGAGGATGTCGCCCGAGCCCGCGCGAGTGTAGTGGACGTAGCTGGTGCCGTAGCCGCCGCGGATGGAGGTGCGCGGAGTAGCTGCGTAGGCAAAGCCGAGACGGGGCGCAAAGTCGTTCAGGTCGGGGTTGACGAGGGTGCTGCCGTAGACTCCGCCTGGAGAGACCGGGGTGATGCCGTTGCCGGCGACCGCGCCAGGGCTGATGGTGAGGACGGTCTGGGTGATGGGATCAAAGTTGGAGATGTAGTTGTGCTGCTCGGAGTAGGGCGAGCCGTACTCCCAACGGAGGCCGAGGTTGAGGGTCAGCTTGGGATCGACCTTCCAGTCGTCCTGCGCGTAGACGCTGTGCAGGGTCTGGCGAAGATGGGCGACGAAGAGATTGGCGAGAGAGTAGTTGTTGGTGGTGCCAAAGAGGAAGTCGGCCCAGTAGTTGTCGGCGACGGCGCCTTTGATGTCGGGGCAGGATTGGCCGTTCGGGTTGGTCGGTACCTTGACGCCGGCGACGGTGGTGCTAGGGCAGAGGCTGTAGCCGCCGGAGTAGCTGAAAGAGCCGTAGAGGGGATTGTTGTCGTTGACGGCCATCCAGATGTGCTCGTACTCGTAGCCGAACTTGAGGGAGTGGTGGCCTTTGATCCAGGTGAAGTTGACTTTGGGATCGATCAGGGCCGGGTTCTGCCACTGGGGGTTGGTGCTTTGACGGCCGAAGGAGGTGAAGCCGCCGTTGATGCTGGTGGAGGGCAGGCCGCCGGCGACGGTGGGATCGGAGGGCAGGCCGGGGATGGAGATGGCGTTGTCGCCGATCGAGAGCGAGTACTTGCCGGCCTTGGTGCGGGAGAGCCCGAGGCGCGCGTCGATGACCTTGTTGGCTCCGAGGAGGTGGGTGTAGCCAAGAGCTACCTGCTGGTCGAGGACGCGGATGGTGCCGTTGGTCTGGCCGTCGAGGGGCAGCGGGAAGACGGGAGAGTTGACGCCGGTCTCCTTGCGGTCGCTGACACGGAGGAACCAGGAGCTGTTGGAGTTCTGCTGGTAGTCGAGGCGAAGGTCGCCCTTGTCGGAGTTATCGGTGAAGGGGACGAGGCGTGCGAAGTTGTCCTGTGCGAGGCCGGTGGAGGCGAGGCCGGTGCCTTGCGTCGGGATCTGCTTGAAGTAGTTGATGATCTGCTGCGACACTGGGTTGATAGCGGAGGCTGGGATGGCAGTGCCGGCCGGATAGACCTGGCCGGTGAGAGGATTTTGCACGGCTACGACAAGCTTGCCGTTGAGTTCGTTAGTGGTGGGGACGGTATTGACACTGAGCGGCTTGAGGACCTGGCGGAAGCCTTCGTAGTCGACGAAGTAGAAGAGCTTGTCCTTGAGGATGGGACCGCCGAAGTTGACGCCGAACTGGTTTCGGTTGAAGGTTGGTTTCTGAAAGGGGACGACGTTTCCGCTGCTGCCGGTGAGGGTGGGCTTGAAGTAGCCGGCGGCGTTGAGGTCGGTGTTGCGGATGAACTCGTAGATGGTGGCGTGGAAACGGTTGGTTCCGCTGGCGGAGGCGACGTTAATAGTGGCGCCGGAGGAGCGGCCGTACTCTGCGCTCTCGTTATTGGTCACGATCTGGAACTGGGCGACGGAGTCTGGCGGGATGGCGATGATCTGGTTGTCAAAGCCCTGATTGCTCTCGCCGTAGGCGTTGTTGTCCATGCCGTCGAGGAGGAAGTTGTTGAACATGCTGCGCTGGCCGTTGATGTTGTAGGCACCGGCGCGGACGAGCGAGCTGATGGAGCTGGTGGTGGCGGCTGTGGGTGCCTGGCGGGAGCCGGTGACCAGGCCGAGGAGGTCAGAGTAGTTGCGACTGACCAGCGGAAAAGCGGCGCTTTGATACTGGGTGATCGTCTGGCCGCGTTGGCTGGTCTCGGTCTCGATTTGAAGTGCGACGTCCGAGACTTCAACCGTGGTCTGGGTGGAGCCGACCTGCAGGGAGAGGTCGATGCGTTCGCGAACGCCGACGGAGATCGTAATGTTCTTTGCGACTGCATCCGAGAAGCCGGGAGAGTTGGCGGAGATGGTGTAGACGCCGACGCGCAGAGAGGGAACTTCGTAGTCGCCGGAGGCGCTCGAGGTCGCCTTGGCAACGATTCCAGTGGCATCGTTGGTGATGGTTACTGACACGCCGGAGACGGTGGCGCCGCTGGAGTCATGGATGGTTCCGACGAGGCTGCCGTTCTCGTACTGGGCTTGCAGATGGGAGCAGAGGAAGAAAAACAGTATGGCCGCCACAAGGCTGGGTGCAGCAGAAAATCTTTTTTTTCGCATAGCCCTAAGTTACAAGGGGAGTGGTTAACCTCCGATCAAAGAACTATGAATGGGGGATTACGAGCTAAGTATTGTTTTGGGTTATCAACGGTTGATAACTGAATCGCAGGTGGATCGAGTGCTTGATACGGCTTGCAACGTGCAGTTGCGATTCTGTTGAAATCGCCGTAAAGCCTAAACTAAGATGGTTGACAGGTGTGGTGCGCCCGGAGAGATTCGAACTCCCGACCCTTTGGTTCGAAGCCAAATGCTCTATCCAGCTGAGCTACGGGCGCGCAAAACAGGGAAGTAAACTACAAGAGCATCCTAAAAATACCGGAGAAATCGTATGCGGGCAACTAGCTCGCAGCTGCCGGCTCTGGTGGTGGGGGTACTGTGAACATCGGCACCGTCTCGACGATATCCAATCCGGCACGTCGCAGCAGTTGATGGATCACCGGTTCGGTCAGACGGGTCGCATCGTATTCCACTCGCACCGTCTTCTTTGCCTCGTCCAGCGCCATATGGCGAACACCGTACACCTCGCGCATCTTGGCCATCGCCACGACGGAGGCTTCGGTCGGCGGAACTCCATAGCGGTAAAGAACATCAAGCTGTGTCATAAACTGATACTACCAGCGAGCCGCCAGAGTCACATCTTCGAAAGATAGCTGGTGATTTCGGGACTGGTCCACACCTGCGCGCCGATGAACTTCCGTCGCAACACGCCCTGCTTATCGATGATGTAGGTCTCAGGAATCTGCACCGTTCCATACAGCGCGTTGACCTTCTGATCCTCATCTCGAACGGTCAGCAAGTCGACGTGATGGTCCACCAGAAACCGCTTATACACATCCGGATCCTGATCCATACTCACCGCGACGATCGCCAGCTCCGGCATCTGCTTTTCCAGCGCCAGCAGGCTGGGCAGCTCCTCGATGCAGGGCGCGCACCAGGTCGCCCACAGGTTCAGCACCACTACCCGCCCGCGCAGCCTGCTCAAATCGACCGTCCGGGTGCCGTCTCCCATCACAAACTGCGGCGCGGGCTTATCGATATTCCCGGGATGGCTGCCCCGGTCGCACCCCGCAGCCAGCAGCGATCCCAGCACCGCACTCATCAACAATCTACGCACAAGTCACTCCACTTCCTATAATACGAAGTCGTGACCGACACCGACCCCGCACAGCATCCGAATTCTACCGAAGCACCCGACCTCGAACTCTCGGTTATCATTCCCGCCCGCAACGAGCAACGCTCGCTGCCAGCCTGTCTCGCTTCTATTTTGAGCCAATCTGAGCCCGGCTTCCTCCTCGGCCAGCAGTGGGAGTTGATCGTCGTCAACGATGACTCAACCGACAACACGCGCAACATCGCCGCCGAAGCTGCCGTCACCCATGCAGGTTTCCTCGTCCTCGACGCCCCACCATTAGACCTCAGCACCAACGGAGGATTTACCGGCAAGACAAATGCCTGCTGGACCGGCGCACAGGCCGCGCGTGGCCGATACCTTCTCTTCACCGACGCCGATACCCTCCACGAGACTAACGATATCTCCCGCTCCCTCCGAGAGATGGACCGCCACCACGCTGTCATGCTCTCCTACTCGCCACGCCAGATCGTCACCGGCTTCTGGCAGCATGCCGTCATGCCGCTGGTCTTCTCGGAACTAGCCTCTGTCTATCCGTCAAAGAAGGTCAACGATCCAGCCAGCCGCCTCGCCGCTGCTAATGGTCAGTTTCTTCTCGTCGAACGTGAGTCATACTTCTCCGTCGGCGGACATCGTGCCGTCGGCAAGAGCATTCTCGAAGACGTAGCGCTCGCCGAAAACATCAAACGCGGCTCCCACACCATCCGCTTCCGCTACGCGCCCGAGGCACTCGCCACGCGAATGTACTGGAACACCGCTGAGATGATCGAAGGCTGGACGAAGAACCTCGCCCTCCTCTTCCCAAAGCCCGTCGCCCTGGCTCTCTGGCGCATCCTCGATGTCCTTCTCTCCTTCGGCCTGCCCGTTGCAGCGTTTGGCCTGTACTGGCTGCAGCCCTGGCAGAGAAACGTTATCCTTCTCATCTGGGTCAGGACTCTATGGCGCTTTTACTCCCGTGTTGCGCGCTCCAACTTTCCAGCGCTCGACATAGCAATCTCCATCCTTGGAGTTCCATTCTTCATCTACCTGCTTCTGCGCAGCGTCAACCGTCACCGCTTCAAGAAAAACGTCTTCTGGAAGGGACGTAACTACAATACCGCCCCCTAGTTACCATGGTTTGCATCCGGCCATCTCATAAACACGTCTAACCACAGGAATAACGATGATCTTTCTCACCCGCAAAGCCGAGTTCTCCTCCGCCCACTTCTATTGGAACGAAGCGTGGTCGCCTGAAGAGAATCAGCGCGTCTTCGGCAAATGCGCCAATCGCAACGGCCACGGTCACAATTACACGCTCGAGGTCACAGTCGCAGGCTCGGTAGACGCCACCTCAGGCTTCGTCGTCGATTTAAAAGAGTTGAAGGACATCCTCGAGCGCGAGGTCGTCAGTGTATACGACCACCGCCACCTCAACCTCGAAGTCCCAGAGTTCAAAACCACCATCCCCACGACTGAGAACATTGCTATCGCGATCTGGCAGCGTCTCGACAACAAGATTCCCCACGCAAAGCTGCACCGCGTCCGCGTCTACGAGATGCCCGACCTCTTCGCGGACTACTATGGAGAGCCATGAAGGCACATCTCAATCGTCGCTACCACTTCAGCGCGTCGCATCGCCTCCACACTGAGACGTACGACGCTGCGAAGAATCGCGCCGTCTTCGGGAAGTGCAACAATCCCCACGGCCACGGCCACAACTACACCGTGCAGGTAACCATGAGCGGCCAGGTCGATCCGTCCACCGGGATGGTCTGCAATCTCGCGGACCTTGACGCCTTTGCGCAAACAAATCTTCTCGCCCGATTCGATCACATGAACCTGAACACCATGAATTGCTTTGCGAATATCGTCTCCACCACGGAGAATCTAAGTATCGAGATCTATCGCATCTTTCAACGCTTTCCCGCCGCCCATCTGGAGCGGGTTCACGTTGAGGAGACTAGTAACAACTCGTTCGACTACGCCGGCGACGCGACACCAACGCTAGGCACGATCTAAGAGAGGCCCGTCCTATGGCACGCACCCTGGCCACAATTGAACCACCATTGCTCGACACCGTTTCAACCCAGGATCTCTATCGCGAACTGCTCCTCCGCATCGGAGAAGATCCCACGCGGGATGGCCTGCTGCGCACTCCCGAACGCATGGAAAAGTCCATGGAGTTTCTCACACGTGGCTACACCATGAACGTCATGGAAGTTCTCCACGAGGCCCTCTTCGATGTCGACTATGACGAGATGGTCATCGTAAAAGACATCGAGTTCTTCTCGCAGTGTGAGCATCACCTTCTCCCCTTCTTCGGCAAGGCGCACATCGCGTACGTCCCCAATGGGAAGGTCATCGGGCTTAGCAAGATTCCGCGCCTGGTCGATGTCTTCGCCCGAAGGCTGCAGGTTCAGGAGCGGCTGACCCGTCAGATAGGCGAAGCCATCACCGATGCAATCCACCCGCAGGGCGTAGCCGTAATTCTCGAGGCGCAACATCTCTGCATGATGATGCGTGGAGTCGAAAAGCAACACTCCTCCACCGTCACCTCAGCTATGCTCGGCGTCTTCAAAACGCAGCTTCAGACGCGAAACGAGTTCCTTTCTCTCGTTCGGCGGCAGGGAAGTGGTCTCTAACGGCTAAACTGGAGACTGCATGAATGGTCTCCTTGTACTCGATAAACCGTCCGGCGTTACCTCGCATGACGTGGTGGCCATCGTACGCCGAGCTACCGGCGAAAAGTCTATCGGCCACCTGGGCACGCTGGATCCCATGGCCACTGGCGTCCTGCCGTTGCTTCTCGGCAAGTACACGCGTCTGGCGCAGTTCTTCGGGCAGGCCGACAAGCACTACACGGGCCACATCCGCTTCGGCTTCGCAACCGACAGCTTCGATGCAGACGGAATGCCGGCGGCTGAGCCACTCCCACTGCGTCAGACGCTCGAGGAACTACAAGCACTGAGTCAAAGATTTCACGGAGAGTTAGATCAGGTTCCCCCCATCTTTTCCGCGAAGAAGATCAACGGCGTCGCCGCCCACAAGCTGGCCAGAGCCGGTGTGGAGGTCGCGGTCAAGCCGGCCCGCATTACGATTCACAACTTTGAACTCACCTCTCTAGTAGGCGACACCGCATCGTTTGTCATGTCTGTCTCCGCCGGCGGGTACGTCCGTTCCGTAGCCCACGAGCTTGGCCAGTTGGCGAACTGTGGAGCGCATCTCTCCAGCCTGCGCAGAACGCGTGCCGGAGCATTCTCTCTCGAACATGCAATCACCATCGACCAACTCAAAACAGCCTCGGCCGCCGAACTTGAGGCGCTCCTGCCGCACCCGCGAACGCTGCTCCCCGAGATGCCCTCGGTCACAGTGGACGATCAACTCGCCGGCCGCCTGCGAAACGGAATGCAGGTCAATCTGCCTGATTTTTCGCAGGCCGCACTAATCAAGGTATTCACCACTCCCACAGACTTGCTCGCAGTCGCCCGCCGTATCGCCGGCACGCTCATGCAACCCATCGTCGTCCTTGGCTAGCCTTTATTTTTTCAGCAGAGGCTTCACCAGAGGGAGCATATTCTTTGCCACGATCTGATTCCCCGCGCTCGTCGCATGGGTCCTATCAGCCTGCATCATTCCGTCGACGCCGAAGACGCCCTTCAGCACAAAGGGCAGTATCGGCACATGGTGCTTTGCTGCGAGCATCGCGTACGTGTCGTTGAACTGCTTGATGTAGTCAGGGCCATAGTCAGGCGGCAGAGTAATTCCAGCGAGAACGACCTTCGTGCCACTGGCCTTCAGGGTGGCAACAATCTTATCCAGGTTTGTGCGTGAGTCTTCAATGCGAAGGCCGCGCAACCCATCGTTCCCGCCAAACTCCACCACTACCACTACCGGCTTTAGCGCAAGCACCGTGTCGAGACGATCCACGCCGTCCTTGGTCGTATTGCCGCTGATGCCCTCGTTGACGACGCGGTAGTTATATCCTTCAGTATTCAGATCCGTCTGAAGATAGTCAGGATAGCTCTGCCCGAGGTCAGTTCCGTATCCAGCAGTAAGGCTGTCGCCGAAGCAGACGATGACCGGCCGCTTATCGCTCGTGGCCACCGGGGAGGGCAGGGAAGCCGCATCCGGAGCCGCGCTCTCGGCAATCGGCTGACTCGAATCGGCCACCTCGGACGGTTTCGCTGTCTTGTCGGCGCGGCAGCCACTCGGCAAGAGCACCGCTACCAAGAGAGACAAGACCGCTAAAATAGCTACAGATACTGTTCTCCGCATCTTTACATTGTTCTCCACATCTCTACAAAGTAACAAAACCGTTGCCGAAGAAGGAGAGTCACCGAAGTTGACATCATCCACTCCCATGATCGCCGTCGAAGGTCTTCGCAAGTCGATCCGCAATGGTCCTCGTACCGTAGACATTCTCAAAGGACTTGACTTCACCATTCCACGCGGGCAGTTCGCCGCTATCATGGGTTCGAGCGGCAGTGGAAAGTCCACACTTCTCGGCCTTCTGGCCGGTCTCGATACCCCCAGCGCCGGCAACGTCCACCTGAACGGCACCGCCATCAGCTATCTCCCGGAGGACAAGCTCGCGCAGGTTCGCGGAAAGACCATCGGATTCGTCTTCCAGTCGTATCAACTGATTCCAACGCTGACTGCACTCGAAAACGTCCTCCTGCCGCACGAGCTTAACGACGACACCAAAGAAAGTGGCCTCACCCGCGCGCGTGACCTGCTCTCGAGCGTCGGCCTTGGCGACCGCATGGACCACTATCCCGTCCAGCTCTCTGGTGGTGAGCAGCAGCGGGTAGCTCTCGCCCGTGCCTTCATCCTCCGCCCGCCCATCGTCCTCGCCGACGAGCCCACCGGAAATCTCGACACCACCAACGGCGCTCACGTGCTCGAACTTCTGCTCAATCTGAATCGTACCGAAGGCACCACCCTCGTCCTCGTGACGCACGATCCAGTGCTTGCCAGCTACGCGAACCGCCGCATCACTCTGCGCGATGGCCTGATCATCGCCGATGAGATCAATCCCACCCCGGCCGAGACCTCCCGTGAAGCCGCCCTGACCGAGGGCTGATGGCGACCCTCTCCTATCGCTCCGCCGCAAAGATCGCCGCCCGCGAGATGCACTCCTCCCGCGGAAAGTTCTTCTTCGTCATTCTCTCCGTCGCCATCGGCGTCGCCGCGCTCACCGGAGTACGCGGCTTCTCCTCCTCCTTCCGCAGCACCCTGCTCAATCGAGCCCGCAGCATCATGGCCGCCGACCTGTCCGCGAGGATGTTCCAACAGCCAACGCCCGACCAGCAGAAGGCCTTGGACGAGATCGCAGCAACCGGCGTCGAGATCACCCCCGTCACCGAGCTGCTTTCGATGGCGTCCTCCGCGAAGACACTCGACCCGCTACTGGTCTCGCTCAAGTCGGTCGATCCCGCAAAGTACCCATTCTACGGACAAGTCGAACTCGCCCCCTCCGCCCAACTGAAGACCGTACTCGACGCAAACACCGTTGCCGTTGCCGACGACCTCCTCGTTCGATTGAACGTCAAAATAGGAGATCAACTCAAGATCGGCACCCAGCTCTTTCGCATCGGCTCGGTTGTCGTCAATGAGCCGGATCGTCTCTCAGGCAACTTCGCAGCCGGTCCGCGCGTGCTCATCTCGCGGGAGGGCCTGGACGCAAGCGGACTCCTCGCACCCGGAAGCCACGCCGGACAGCGATATCTCTTCAAGGTCCCTCCGCCCAGCAACGGCGCACCAATATCCGACAAGGCTGTCGCTGACTTGAAAGTCCGCCTGGAAAAGCTCCTTCCAGAGGCACAAATTATCGACTACCGCGAGACCAACCCGGCGCTCACGCAGGGTCTTGACCGTGCCACAAGTCTTCTGTCGCTGATGAGCCTCGTGGCCCTTGTCCTTGGTGCCATTGGCGTCGCTATGGCCATGCGGGCGCACCTGCAGCAGCGTCTCGACACCATCGCAATCATGAAGTCCCTGGGCGCACGCTCAGGCCAGATCATCAAGATCTATCTTTTGCAGACGCTCCTGCTGGGTCTCGCCGGAGGCTTGTTGGGTGTAGCTTTGGGCGTCGCTGTACAGCTCAGCTTTCCCCATCTGCTGGCCAGGCTCATCCACGTCGATACTGAGCTTCATCTCCAGCTACGCACCGTCATCACGGGGCTCGCAGCCGGCCTGCTTACGACTCTTCTCTTCACCCTGCCTCCATTGCTCGATATCCGCGGAGTCCGTCCCATCCTGATTCTTCGCCGGGCAGTGGAAGATAACGACGACCCGTTCGTTACTGCAGCTTGGCGTAAAATCACCAAAAATCTAGCCCAGGTCGCCGCAGCGGTGCTCATTCTCGCCGGACTAGCCGCCATCGCAACCACACTGAGCGATTCACTCGTAGTAGGCGAGGTCTTTTCCTTTGGCCTGGTAGCCGTCCTCGCGGTGCTGTTACTCGCCTCCGTAGCCGTCCTCGCTGGACTCCGCTTCTTCCTCACCAAGACCCGTCTTCATCTGCCGTCCTCACTTCGTCACGGACTGGCAAATCTCTATCGTCCAGGCAATCCCTCTGCCGCGTTGCTGGCTGCTCTCGGGCTTGGTGTGATGCAGATCATGACGGTCTATCTCGTCCAGCAAGCCGTTGTCTCGGAACTTCACGTATCCGCCGCGCCCAACCTTCCCAACGTCTTCCTCATCGATATCACCAACGAAGAGATCAACGGAATTCGCACGCTGCTAAAGACACAGCCCAGCGTCACCGCATCCCCGGAGCTCCTCCCCGTCGTCTCATCGCGCATCGTCGACATCGACGGTGTCCCCGCAAACGAAGCGAAGCTGAAGAACTTCCCCAAGCGAATGCTGCGGTCGATCAACCTCACCTGGTCTGCAGCCTCGCCTCCCGGAACCAAGACGGTGGAGGGGAGCTGGTGGTCCGCAGACGAGAAGCGCCCAGTCGTCGCCGTAGAAAAACGTCAAGCGGACAGGCTGGGCGTTCATGTCGGCTCGCACATCACCTTCGCCGCACAAGACACCCAGTTCGTCGCCACAGTTGTAGCGCTCACCAAATCAGACGGCCAGCACGCCTATTCGCGAGCCGAGTTTATTCTTCCGCAACCGGCCCTCGCTGGGCTGCCGGTCATCTGGTATGGCGGCGTACACGCCGACCCAAATCGCGTCGGCGAACTGCAGCGCGCACTCTACAACTCCTACCCCACCGTCACGGTCATCAACGTAGCCCAGGCCCTCGAAACCGTGCGAGCCGTAGTCCTCCAGATCACGTACGTCATCCAGTTTCTCGCAGCGTTCTCCATCTTCGCCGGCATCGTCATTCTCGCCAGTTCGATCGCCGGAACCCGCTATCGCCGCATTCGCGAGGTCGTCGTCCTCAAAACCCTGGGAGCCACGCGAGCACGCATCGCCACGGTATTTTCCATCGAGTTCGCGGTCCTGGGGCTGGTCGCCGGCGCGGTAGGCATCCTCTTCGCAAACATCATCGCCAGGGTGCTGCTCACAAAACTCACCGTCGCGTACCACTTCCAATGGTTCTGGACCTTCGGCGCGCTCCTCGGAACTGCCGCGCTCACCGTCGCCACCGGCTGGGTAGCAAGCCACCGCATCCTGGGCAGAAAACCGTTGGAAGTCCTTCGCGAAGAGTAACCAAATGGCTTCCGTTTACGTATACGGTTATGACATGATCTTGTAGCAACTTCAGAAATGCGGGTTCTGCGAATGAGGGTGGACAACGAACAACTGCTGCAGCTCCATCAGCAGCGATTTGGTCTTGAGGGCAAGCTCTTCGCCGCTCCGGCTCGAGTCAATCTGATCGGCGAGCACACCGACTACACGGGCGGTCTAGTCATGCCCATGGCGATAGACTTTCGAACCGTCGCCATCCTCAGTCGGACGAACGACCAACGTGCCGTCTTCTACTCGGCAAACTACGACGAAGAAGTCTCCTTTGAAGTTGCCTCACTGGAGTGTGCCCCGAGAGGGCATTGGTCTGACTATCCCGCAGGCGTTCTTTGGTCTCTCCAGCAGCAGGAAATCGCGGTCAGTGGCTTCAAGATGACTCTTGCAGGCGATGTCCCTCTGGGAGCTGGACTAAGCTCTTCTGCCTCCGTCGAAGTAGCGACAGCGCTGGCGCTTTTAGCGCACGCCGGCGCAACCCTTCCCCTCGACAAACTCGCAACCCTCTGCCGCCGAGCCGAAAACGAGTACGTTGGCGCAAAGAGCGGCATTATGGATCAGTTCGTCGTGGCCGGTGCCGTAGCCCATCGAGCGATGCTGCTCGACACCCGTTCCCTCACCTTCGAGCTTCTTCCCTTGCCCGACCAGGTACGTGTAGTCATCTGTAACTCCATGGTGAAACATGCCGTGGCCACCGGAGAATATGGAGACCGTCGCGACGAGGTCGAGTCTGGCCAGGCCGTCCTGCAACACGAGCGACACATAAAGCTGCTTCGAGATGCGACACTAAGTGATCTCGAAGCCTGCAAAAGCAAGATGTCCGCCGCCAGCTTCGCGCGATGCAAACACATCATCACAGAAAATCAACGCGTATTGGATGCTCGGGAGGCGCTGTTGCACGACGATATGAAGCAGTTCGGAAGCATAATGGTTGAGGCTCACAGGAGCATGCGCGACGACTTTGCCGCAAGCTGCGAAGAGGTCGATGCACTGGTTGAGATCGCCACCCGGCAGCCAGGGTGTTTCGGCGCTCGCATCACCGGCGGCGGATTTGGGGGATGCACCGTGAATATGATTCGCGCAGAGGTCGCGGAGCAATTCGTCGCAACCTTGAAGCGCGAGTACGCCGCAAAGACCGGAATCACCGCAGAATGTTTCATCAGTGCGCCGTCCGACGGAGCGCTCGCCATGGCAGCAACCGGCGGTGTCCAGTGATTCCTCTAGCGCAGCAAAACCCTCACCGGCGATTCAATCCCCTCAAACGCGAGTGGGTTCTAGTCTCTCCCCATCGCACGCAGCGTCCCTGGCAAGGGCAAACCGAGACGAAGACCACAGAGGTCGCACTGACCTACGATCCAACCTGCTATCTCTGTCCGGGAAACGTACGCGCAGGCGGAGTGCGAACCGACAAATACATCAGCACCTACGTCTTCGAAAACGACTTCGCCGCGTTGAAGCCGGACACCCCGCAGTTCTCGAGCGATGAAGGCAGCAAAGGCCTGCTGCTCGCAGAAGGCGAGAGCGGAGTATGCCGTGTCATCTGCTTCTCCCCGCGCCACGACCTCACGCTGGCCAAGATGTCAGTACCTGAAATTCGCGCCGTCGTCGACGTATGGAGCGAGCAGTACGCAGAGCTCGGCACACGCGACGACGTGAACTACGTGCAGATCTTTGAAAACCGCGGAGCCATGATGGGGGCCAGCAATCCGCATCCGCACGGACAGCTGTGGGCCAGCCGTTCGATCCCCGATGAAGTAGTTTCAGAGCTTGCCGGCCAGCGCGAATACCTCACAAAAAACAATGCTGTTCTCTTATGCGAGTATCAGAAACTGGAAGAGTCGCTGGGCGAGCGTATCGTCTCACAGAACGAGAGCTTCCTCGCAGTCGTTCCGTTCTGGGCCGTGTGGCCTTTCGAAGTGATGATCCTGCCGCGCCGCCACGTCAGCACCCTGCAGGCATTCACCGACACGGAGCGATCAGACTTCGCGGCCATCCTACACGCAGTCACCGCAACCTACGATCAGGTCTTTGACACCCCTTTCCCCTACTCCATGGGTCTGCATCCTGCTCCATGCGACGGGGAGGAACATCCAGAGTGGCAGTTTCACGCCCACTTTTACCCACCTCTGCTCAGGTCGGCCACCATCCGAAAGTTCATGGTTGGCTACGAACTCCTAGGCTCTCCGCAGCGGGACATCACACCCGAATCCGCTGCCGAGACCCTTCGTCAAGCGAGTCTGCGTGCTCTCTGAGAAATGATGTGAACACTTGCAGCGAACAACTGCTGCTATTTGACTGGAAAGAAGACACAACGGTTTAGTGAGTAGACACAAAGGCGCATACGTCTTTCGCCATGTTCTTCAAATTCTTTGCTGACGAAGTGTAGAGAACGGTCCCTTGTTGGTCGGTGATTGTTGACGAACCCGGCTCTGTGTCCAAGATGTAGTCGGCTTTAGGTCTAGACTGCGTGAAGGACACGGCGGGGCATCTCTCAATGAAATCTGTGATGACTGCAGGTGATGAATGATAGTCGCCGTCTAGAGCCTTCGTTTTGACCCCGTAGAACGTTCCTTTACCGCCTTGGACAACCTTGTCCACGACGAAAACTGTATGAGTGGCCGCAAAAGCGGTTACTTGAGACCACAACAAGAAGACTGCTAGAAGACCGACTTTCATTGCACCTCTCCCCCCAAAAGTCTATGGTAAAGCGTATTAGGCTCGATACTTCGCACGTTTCGATTTCGTGCGTCTCAAGCGACGAAAATCCCTTACATATAGCCTTAGCGGCTTTCACGGGATGCGACGGGAAACTTCTCGGACTTCGCTGGAAAGATATCGATCTCAACGGCAAGAGGCTATATCTGCCCAACGTTGCTTGATCCTCCCGGAGCAGGGTTGACGACCTGCACAGAGTACTCACCCATCGCCCCGAGATACTTGGATCGACCGTAACTTGGATCGACACGCTACCCGCGGCTGTTATGGGCAACAAGGTTTATCTCTGAAGAATCCGCTGGGAGATGATTCGTGGACGTGGAGCGTTAGCACCAATGTTACTGGTCTCCAGCAGAACTTCAAACGGCAGTATATTGCCCTTCGAATCGAAGATCTTGCTCAACAGCGGTGCCGAAGCATCGCTGAAAAGATAGTCTGCTGCAGCCTCTGTGCCAGCCATGTTGATTCCCTCAATCAGAAGAACGTGGCCTGTGCCATCCAGATTCGGAGTAACGACAATCAGACCAAACGTGCTGCGTGCGGCGTCGCTCTGGTTCGTCTCGTAATACTCCCTCTCCCCCGGCAGAGGGTGAAGATTGTGAATGACGACGTCGTTGACCTTTGGCTGATGTTCGAACTGAAAGTTCAGGTCTCTTTGAAAGAGATCCACCCAGGGATTGGAATCGAAGGACCCTAGCAGAATGACGTTGGACTGTTTCAGATCATCCAGCGTCACCTCGCGCGCATATCGCACTTTGAACCGATTCTTCACTACTGCTGGAAGCTGAGAGATAGCTGAGACGACATCCAGATCCACGACACTGGTATAGCGCCGTCCACCCAGTTCGTTCACCATCGCTGAATCTATACCGGAGGTGGTGGACGTATGCTTCTGATACTCTCCGGCTGCGTACTCTGCCAGGGGGATCCTTCTATTGGTCAGATCCTGGTAGATCACCAGCCCGCTGTCGGCCGGTACCAGCAGTGTGTCCCGTGTCGACGAGAAGAACACGCTCCAGAACCGGTCCGAAACACTCTGTTGCGGCGATCTAATAGGGATGTCACGCGCTACTACAAAAACAAGTGCCATAAACAGCGCAGCGCATAAGGCTCTGAGACCCCAGACTTGTCGACCTAGCAGCACTGGGTGATTCACCGCCCGATCAACTATCTCTTCCGGTTGTTGTTGCGACGCGCCGCCACTGACGACTCCGATCAATTCCACCTGCGCAGATTGCGGTCTGCTCTCCCCGACGGCTTTATCTTTTTCAACAAAAATCGGCACGTAGCCGCCCCGCGGAACAGCGATTCGGATCGTTTCATCGATGCCTTCGCTGTTGAAATACTCATCGAGTCTTTGCCGCAGCAGACGCGCATAGTTGCGCACAATATTGTCTTCGCCAGGGTTGTATCCCTGTGGACGTCGAAAGACATGTTCGCCGATCAACTGCTCGGTGATCTCGCCGGTCTGATCGAGCAGGTGCTTCTCGCAGATATAGAGGATGAAGCTGATCAAAAACTTGGATTTGGCGAATCCTTTGCTTGCGGCGACTCGCCTCGCGACGCCCCAGCGCGGATCCTCTTCAAGCCGCACAAGATGTTCCGCAACCGCTGTTCCTGACAGACGTTCCGCTTCGTCGGACCGCTGCCCCGTGCTTATCAAAGTAGTATCTTCCACTGCCACTAGTAGACATCGACAGGACTAGCTTTTTGTTACTCCTTTATGAATCCCTAAAATATATGAGATATCAAAGATTACGACCACATCAAATTATCATCGAGCGCCTTCTTGTAAGCAATTTGTTTTCTGAAAGATGAGAGTTACCACCTCCACGTGTACTCCGCCCTTTACCCCGTGGATCCCCCTGACGAAGAACTCGGAGGAAGAGGAGGATCAAGTCTCAACAAGGAACTCCATCGTGGAGCGGCGGCCAGTCCACATGCTATCTCCGATTTCGTATCATCGGCCACCCTCCTCTCCGACCATCTCAGAAGGATGTAAGACAAGATGACGAACTTTCGAGCGGCACTTCCACTCATGATCATGCTTCCACTGAGCGTCCTCGCACAGCAAAGTACCGTTGCCGACCAGGATCGAACGCTGCGTATCAATCAGATTCAGGTGATTGGCAGTCATAACAGCTATCACTCTGGCATCGCCCCCAGCGAACGCAAGCTCATCGAGCAGCAGAACCCGAAGGCGATGCGCGCGCTCGACTATGCTCATGCTCCCCTGGCCGATCAATTGACAGGCGGCGTGCGTCAGCTTGAGATTGACATCTACGCCGACTCGAAGGGTGGCCGCTACTCGCATCCAGCCATCGTCGGCAAAGTTGCAGAAGCGGGACTTCCAGCCGATCCCGACTTCGATCCGCAACACGAGATGGACAAGCCCGGCTTCAAAGTGATGCACGTCATGGATGTCGACCAGCGCAGCTCCTGTCGCACCTTCATCGCCTGCCTCACGACAATTCGCGGCTGGTCGCAACAGCATCCGCAGCATCTACCCATCTTCATTCTGGTCGAAACCAAGCAGGGCCGTGAAGGATCCACACCGCAAGGCCACACGCCGGAGCCGTTCACCGCCGAGACCTTCGACGCGCTCGATGCCGAAATCCTTTCCGTCTTCTCCTCCAACGAGATGATCACACCAGACCAGGTTCGTGGCAGCTACGACACACTGCTAGAAGCCATTCAATCCACCATCCCTGCTTCCTCCGCTTCCAGCAAGAAGACCGGTGGCTGGCCAACGCTCTCAAACTCTCGCGGCAAGGTTATCTTTCTCATGGACCAACGCAACGTCGGCCCGGTCTACACACAGGGACATGCCTGCCTTCGTGGCCGCCTCATATTCACCAATGCCGCACCTGGTTCATCGGATGCAGCCTTCACCGAAGAAAATGATGGGACGAAGGCCGAGATCGACGTCCTGGCCCGCCAGGGATATCTCATCCGCACCCGCACCGACGACGGCACGGAAGCCGCCCGCACCAACGACCACACCCGAGCCGACATCGCTCTCTCCAGCGGCGCACAGATGTTAAGCACAGACTACCCATCCTCCGAGCCCTCGCGTTGGACTGGATTCTTCGTAGGCCTCCCACATGGCCTGGCCGCTCGGTGCAATCCAATCACCGCGCCACCCGGATGCGTCGACTCGCTGCTTGAGCCTTCAATGAAATAAGACGCTGAATTTAGCAGACTATTCGCCTTTCACCATCCCGCGCCCTCTGGAAGGCTGCTTTCTAACGCTCCAATTCAACAGACTCTTACGTTCTCGCCAGGAGGCACGTGTGCCAGTAACGCAACCTGCATCATCCGCTCCTAACGAATCAACACCTTCAATGTTGACGAGGTTCGCAGTCGATCTCCCCCGTCTCTGCCGTCTGCTGTTTATTGCACTGCTCATCGGTATCGCTGCCATCAGCTCTGCGACCCTGCTCGCGCAGTCCGACAACTCCTCGATCGCCGGCGTCATCACCGATCCCTCCGGCGCAGCCGTCGGTGCAGCAGCAATCACCGTAATCAGCGAGCAGACCGGCGCCGAACACCAGACCATCAGCAACAAATCCGGCTTCTACACCATCGCTGGCCTTGCACCGGGCAAATACACCGTCAAGGTGGTGTCGCCGGGCTTTGACACCGTCACCAGAACGAACAACAACCTCGACCCAGCGATCCCTGCAACGGTCAACGTCTCCCTCGTCGTCGGTAAAGATAACGAGTCGATCGAAATCACCGCGAACGAAACTACTTTGCAGGCCGACAGCTCCACCCTCGGCCGCGTCATCACCAGCAGCCAGGCCGACAATCTTCCACTCAACGGCCGCAACCCAATCTATCTCGCACTCACCAAGGCCGGCATCACTAGTATCACCAGCACCGTCTCCTCCTCAAACTTCAGCACCGGCCTTGGTGCCATCAACATCAACGGAGCTCGCGAGCGCGACAATCTTCTCACCTACGACGGCGCCGTCGCCGTCCGCATCCGCGCCAGTGGCGACTCCGTCGGCACACCGGACCTCGACGCCGTCGAAGAGGTCCAGGTCCTCTCAACCAACTACCCTGCAGAGTACGGCCGATCCATTGGCGGCCAGATTCGCATTATCACCAAGAGCGGCACCGATCACTTCCACGGCAGCGCCTACGAGTACTTTCAGAACCCTGTTCTCAACGCCAACACGTGGGTTCGCAACGCCAATGCCAACAACTCAAACCCTAACTACCCCGAAGCCCTCAAAACAAACAAGGTCGCGCCCTTCACCTACAACCAGTTCGGCTTTGTCCTGGACGGCCCTCTCTACATCCCGCATGTTTTGCCCAAGGGTAAGGTCTTCTTCCTCTACTCCGAGGCCTTCGTACGTAATCCGTCACTCTCCACGGAAACCGATACCGTCCCCAACGCAGCCTTCCGAAACGGCGACTTCAGCTCCGTCGCGCAGCACATCAAGGACCCTACATCCGGCCTTCCATGCGACCCGAAGGCAGGCGGCCCCGGCTGTTTTCCCGGCAACGTCATACCCAAAGATCGTCTCAGCCCGAATGGCGTAGGTCTTCTCAATGCCTTCCCTGCGCCGACGCCAGGCTTTAAAATAGGTGCAGCTAATCTGCTTGAGACAGCGCACTATCCCATCCAGCAACAGATCGACAGCGGCAATCTCGACATCCTCCCAACCGAGAAAGACTACATCCGCTTCCGCCTCATTCACTTCTACTATCACGAGGTGAACCCCTTCGCTACCTCGAACTACGACATCGTTCCCCGCATCTACAGCCGTCCCAACCAGACCGGCTCGCTCGACTATGTGCACACCTTTGGTCCCAGCACCACCAATGAATTTCTCTTCACCGCCAGCCACGATGTCGCTCGCCTCAGCATCGACACGTCGACAGGCACCTACAACCGCACCGCATATGGCATCAACTATCCATACCTCTTTCCTTCAGGCAAAGATCTCCCAAACAAGATTCCCACCATTGCATTTGATACGACTGGCATTACCACACTCGATGGCAGCACCTACCCCTCTCACTCTCAGGGCGAGATCTTCGACTTCGCCGATACCGTCACACGCATCATCAGCAACCACACCCTGCGTGGCGGCGTCCTCTTTGAGCGGGCCGGCGAAAACGATGACGACCAGATCGCCTTCGCCAACTCCACTCCCGGACAGACCAACAACCAGAACGGCAAGTTCGACTTCTCCAGCTCGAACACCAACGGCACGGGCTACGATCTCGCCGACGCGGCCATCGGCATCTTCAACACCTACTCCGAGATCGGTCCACGCAACGAAACTCCCAGCCGCGCCAATATGTTCGAGTTCTTCGCACAGGACTCCTGGAAAGCTACGCCGAAACTGCACCTCGAGTTTGGCCTGCGATATACCAGCATTCACCCCTTCTACAGCATCTGGAACAACGCCGGAACCTTTGACCCTGCCTTCTACAACTCTGCTACTGCGGTAAAGGTGAACCCAACAACGGGTAATCCGATAGCTGGCAGCGGCGACCCGCTCGACGGAACCGTTCTCTTTGGCAATGGCTTTCCCGCCAGCGCAAACGCTCACGTCCCCATCGCCGTGACTGGACAGTACAACAACCTCTTCCACAACCTTCCGCGCGGGTACGTCCACGTGCAGAAGTTCCTCTTCCAGCCCCGCGTCGGCGTGGCGTATTCGCTTAACAACAAGACGGTTCTTCGCACTGGCTTTGGCCGCTACACCAGCCGTCAGGGCACCTCCGACAACGTATTTCTCGGCGGCTTCGCACCGTTGCAGCAGGTGGTTTCGATCACAGGCGGCAGCGTCGACAACCCCGCTGGCACCGCAATCGGCACCGGCTCTTTCCCCACTCTCTCCGGCGATATCAATCAGCAATCCCCACAGCCTGAGGCCTACATCTGGAGCGTATCCGTCGAGCGCGACCTCGGCTTTGATACAGTAGCCGACGTCTCCTACGTAGGACGCCACTCTTTACATCAGCAGTTTGAATCCGACGTGAACCAGGCGCCCATCGGAACCGCACAGGCCTTCGGCACCAGTGGTGTCAACGCCCATCGTCCATACCTCGGTTACGCCGCCATCACCGAGGTCTACCAAGGCGACACGGCCTTCTACCAGGGCCTTCAGATCGACGTAAATCATCGCTTCAGTCACAGCCTGGGCTTTGGAGTCGCGTACACCTACGCTCACTCGCGCGACTGCGGCTCATTCCAGAAAAACATCCTGCCCAACGCAGACGATCCGAAAGGACTCTGCGGCACGGCGGACTATGATCTGCGTCAGGTCCTCGTCCTCAACTCCGTCTACCATATCCCCTTCCGGAGCAGCAGCCGTATCGCCAACGAAGCTCTCGGCGGCTGGCAGCTCTCGCAGGCCTATCAGTTCCAGACCGGCACGCCACTCAACGTCGCAACCAGTCAGGACATCGCCGGCGTTGGCCCAGGCTTTCAGGGACAGTTCCTTCAGATCGCTCCCGGCGCCTCGCTTCGCGGCAACGGAAAATTCTCCGTCGGCAAAGACAATAACTCGTGGTTCAACGCCAGCGCCTTTTCGCTTCCGGCTGCCGGAACATTCACCCCGCAGCACAACCGCAACCTGATCTACGGTCCCGGTCAGGCAAGCTTCAACGCAAGTCTGCAAAAGCGCTTCGCCACCTTTGAAGGTCAAGCACTCTCCTTCCGCTTCGACGCCTTCAACTTCCCCAACCATCCCAACTGGGCTGCACCGGACTCAACCTACACCGACGCTACCTTCGGCAAAGTCACCAGCAAGACCGGTCAACGAGCAATGCAGGCCAGCCTTCGCTACTCCTTCTAAACGCCCTACCATCAAGCAGGACACGAGTGGGGCCCGCGAACAGGTCCCACTCGCATCACAAGTCTTCACATGCAGTTGAGACATTCAAGGGACCGATCTTTCTGCAAGCAGCAGTGCACTCCATCCTCTGGCGTTCGATTCACTTCTTTCTTACCGCACTCCTGCTTGCAGTCCCACTCACCGCGCAAAAAACTACACCCGACTACACCCGCAACGTAGACCCCTTCATCGGCGTCGACTGGGGCGGCAACACCTTCGTCGGCTCTGCCATCCCCTACGGCCTCGTCAAACTCGGTCCCGACATGGAGACCTTCGACGGCCGCCGCTCCGGTTTCGGCTACTCGAGCAATGGCGTCATCCTCGGCTTCTCGCACCTTCACCTCAGCGGCGCGCAGGGCAAATACGGCAATATCCTCGTCGCTCCCGTTACCGGCCCCCTCGACCTTAACGACATCAAGTCCCCCCGAACCGACGAGGTCAATCAGGTCGGCTTCTACTCCGCAAACCTCTCGCGTTACAAGATCAAAGCCGAGCTCACCAGCAGTCGCCGCGTCGGCTTCCATCGCTACACCTTCCCTGCATCAGAGCAGTCTCATCTCACCATCAACGTAGCCCACGCACTCGACCTCGGCCCCGGCTCCGAGTCTCAGCGCTTCCTCGGCGCCGAGATCCACCTGACCAGCAATCACGAAGCGCAAGGCGTTGCCCGCTTCACCGGCGGCTGGAACAAGGGCGGTGAGTACAAGGTCTACTACTACATGGTCCTCGACACCCCAGCCACCGCCACACAAACATGGACAGGAACTCCGACCGGCACAACCTTCAGCTCCGCCAAAGACGCGACCGTCTCCACTGACATCCCCATCGGTGCCACCTTCGACTTCACCACCCACGCCAACCAAATCATCCAGGCAAAAGTCGGCATCTCCTTCATCAGCGCCGACCAGGCAAAACAAAACGTCGAACAAGAGATCCCCACCTGGAACTTCGCCGCCGTCCACTCCGCCGCGACAGCATTGTGGAACACCGAGCTAGCCAAGCTCAGCCTCACCGGCGAGACCGACTCCCAGCGTCGCCAGCTCTACACCGCGATGTATCACATCATGCTGATGCCCACCGACCGTACCGGTGAAAACCCCGACTGGCGATCCACCGAGCCCTACTACGACGACTTCTACGCCATCTGGGACACCTACCGCAGCTCCAGCCCTCTCCTCACCCTCATCTCCCCCGACCGACAGCGCGACATCATCCGCTCCCTCATCGACATCTACCGTCACACCGGCTACATGCCCGACGCCCGCAGCGGCAACGACAACGGTCGCACCCAAGGCGGCTCCAATGCCAATGTAGTAGTTGCCGACGCCTACGTAAAAGGTCTCAAAAACATCGACTACGAAACCGCCTTCGCCGCCATGGTTCACGACGCCGAAGTCCCACCGGCCAACGCCCAGAAAGAAGGTCGCGGCGGCCTCAAGGACTACAACGAAAAGGGCTACATCACCCTCGCCGACGAGCGCTCCGGCTCCCGCATCGCCGAGTACAGCTACGACGACTTCGCCATCTCCGAAGTCGCCTGCGGCCTCGGCCACCAAAAAGAGGCTGCCCTCTACGCCAGCCGCACCCACAACTTCGAGCACCTCTGGGACAAGGACATGACAGCCGAAGGCTTCCACGGCTTCCTCCGTCCTCGCAACCCCGACGGTACCTGGGCCGACCCCTACCTCGTCGTCCGCGGCACGTGGCCCGATTTTTTCTATGAGGGTGACATCTGGACCTACTCCATCTACGCCCCGCAGGACATGCGCCGACTCATCGAGATGGCCGGCGGAAACGAGACCTTCGTCCACCGCCTCGACAACATCTTCCTCCGTCGCCACTTCGACGTGACCAACGAGCCCGGCTTCCTCATCCCCGTTCTCTATAACTACGCGCTCCGCCCCGACAAGACCGCCGACATCGTCCATCTCCTCCTTGAAAAAGCCTTCACCGACACCCGCGCAGGCATCCCCGGCAACGACGACTCCGGCGCCATGTCCAGCTGGCTCATCTTCTCTACCCTCGGCCTCTTTCCTGTCGCCGGTCAGGACGTCTACCTCATCAGCACTCCCAGCATCCCCGACGCCTCGCTCGCACTCGCCAACGGCAAAAAGCTCCGCGTCATCGCCAGGAAACTCGACCCCAACGGCCTCAACCGCTACATCCAATCGGCAACCCTCAACGGAGTCGATCTCCCCAACGCCTGGTTCCGCCACGGCCAAATCAAGGACGGTGCAACGCTGACCCTTACGATGGGTTCCGCTCCCTCCACTTGGGGGACAACAACTCCACCTCCTTCCATGAGCGACCCCAGCGCCCACATCTGCTCCAAAACTGAACCCAGGGACGCATCCGCCAACCCAACGACTTTGGGGAACAGTCCAGGTATTAGGTGAAGGGTCGTCTTCCAAAGATTCCCAAGATAGGAGAGCCTGAGTAAAAATAGACCGCCACCGTTCTGGTTCCAGAAACATCAGAAGCTTCAAGAAGTGGCAAACGCGGGATCGGGCCTAGAAAACTTTCTTTGTGAAGGAGCATTCACCATGCCTGAACTCATGAGAGAACCTGTCGGCCAGTTGTCGATTGATAGGCGTCGCAGAGGCGATCGCAACGCAACGCTAAAACACAAGCTGGTGCTTGGCGTGATCAGTGCAATGCTGGGGGCCTTACTTCAAGGTTGTGCAGCCGGCAAAACTCCTTCCCAGGGGGAGACGAGCCTGGCCAATGCGGCGAAAGACGTCACCATCCCATTGGCGGCAGGCAAGAGGAACAACCCGCTGCCTGAGACGGACGAGGTCGTCAGTCAGGGCCAGGAGGTGTTTCTTGGGTCTTGCGCCCAATGCCACGGTGCAGATGCCCGCGGAGACGCGAACCTCGGCCGCAACATGACCCCGCCTGCTATGGACCTGAGTTCAGCCCACGTGCAGCACTGGAACGACGCTGAACTGTTCTGGATCATACAGAACGGAGTTCGCCTCACTGGCATGCCTGCCTGGAAGTCGAGCATCTCCGATAACGACACCTGGAAGCTTGCACGTTTCATCCATAAACTTCCCCGCCCCGACACTGCCCCCGCCACCACGCCAGTCCCGTCACAGACACAAGCCGTCGTCTCCGCGCAGGACAAGTACACCCTCAAAATACCGAATGGCCTCGCGTTCTCTGAGTTCAGAGGATACGAAAGCTGGCCGGTGATCGCCATCAGCCACAACGGAGGTGCGGTCGCTGCAATCCTCGGCAATCCCGTGATGATCAACGCCTATAAGGCAAGAATTCCCGGTAACGGCAAGCCTTTTCCGGATGGTGCCAAGATGGCGAAGGTCCATTGGAATGCGAAAGTGGATGCCGGACAACCCGGTGCACCGACGGTGCCAGGCACCCAGCATGACGTTGACTTAATGGTGAAGGACAGCAAGAGATTCGCGGACAGCGGCGGATGGGGTTACGGCGTCTTCGAGTATGAGCCCGCGTCCGGCAAATTCAGGCTGGGCAACTTAGGTGACAAGCCGCCGCAGGGGAACGACGCCAAGTGCGGGTTCGCGTGCCACACGGCAGTGAAGGCAAAAGACTACGTCTTCACCGCGTACGGGCCCAGGTGAAGTCCGGAAACGACGGGAATTTCCCAGTGACTCTATGGTGACTAAGTGAAGCCTATCACCCGCAGCTTGAGGATTGGCGACAGGCTGTCGATCAAGGTATAACGCCGAAAAGCCTGACTTTTGTTTGGTGTCCCCGATGGGATTCGAACCCATGTTATCGCCGTGAAAGGGCGGTGTCCTGGGCCGGGCTAGACGACGGGGACTTGACCAGGCAGAAGGCGTACCCAGCACCCTCACCACCTCTAACGCTAACAAGCAGCCCATGCTCTGTCAAAAACTGGCGCGCCTTACTCCCACACGGCATACTGGTAACGATGCCCACGCAACTCCACACGATCCAACCGAGTGCCGCGCCATCGACTCCCCGCAGCTTCAAATATCTTGACGCCCTCACCACCGCCTTCGTGGTCATCCTGCTCGTCTCGAACCTTATCGCCCAAAAGGTCTGTCTCCTCGGGCCAGTCGCGATCGGTCGCTGGTCCATTGGCCCCTTCGCCGTCAGTGGAGCCGTTCTCCTCTTTCCCATCACCTATATCTTTGGGGACGTCTTCACCGAGGTCTACGGCTTTGCCGCCTCCCGCCGAGCCATCTGGCTGGGCTTCTTCGGCACCGCCCTCCTCTACTTCATCGGAGCCATCGTCATCGCGCTCCCCTCCGCCCCAGGCTGGCATAACCAGCAGGCCTTCTCCACCGTCTTCGGCTTCATCCCGCGCATTCTGGCCGCCAGCCTCATCGCCTTCTGGGCCGGCGAGTTCGCCAACTCCTACACCATGGCGCGACTTAAACTCTTCACCAACGGACGCAAACTCTGGACCCGCACCATCGGCTCCACCATCGTCGGCCAGGCGGTCGACACCGTTCTCGTCATCACCCTCACCTTCGGCGGAATCTATCCCGCCCGCATCCTCGTCAACATAATTCTTACCGGATATGCCCTCAAGGTCGGATACGAGATCCTCGCTACCCCGATCACGTATCTTGTCATAAACTGGCTCAAACGAGCCGAACACGCCGATGCGTTCGATCGTCATCAAAGCTTCAACCCCTTTTCCTTTGCGGAAAAGAGCAGTTTGGACGCCTGACACCCTCCTCAGGAGCAGATTGGGCTGCTCAAAAACTCTTTCGGTGCATATTCCGAACCCTTCTCGGGAATGCTGTCATCTAAAATGGAAATCCTGAGTCGTAACCAGTAAGACGTTGATCCGCAGAATCTTGCGTCGTAATTCTTCCTGCCCACCGCTTATTGCAACTCGTTTGGTGGCTTGTCTTCGAAGTCGTCGCTTGTGAAGGAGAAGTTCTGTGCCCTTGATTTTGAATACCCCTCGCGTCCTCCCAGTGCTTGTCTGTGCGGCCGCATGCCTGGTCGCAGGTTGCAAGTCCGCCCCGCCGCCCCAGCCGCCTCCCCAGGCCATGCCCGTTAAGGTAGCTCCCGTATCGTTGTCGCCTGTGCCTACCGCCGACACCTACGTCGCCACCATCAAGAGCCGCCGCTCCTCCACCATGCAGCCGCAGGTTGACGGCAACCTGGTCAAGATCTTCGTCAAGTCCGGACAGGCCGTGAAGGCTGGTCAGGTGCTCATGCGCGTCGATCCTCTCAAGCAGATGGCCGCCGTCCAGTCGCAGCAGGGAACTCAGGCGCAGAAGAAGGCCCTCTACGACTACAACAAGATCGAAGTTGAGCGGCAGCGCAAGCTCTTCGAGGCGGGAGTCGTCTCGCGCGATGCCTACGATCAGGCCAATCAGGCCTATGAAAACTCCAAGGCCGACTTCGAGTCCAACCAGGCGCTCACCGACACCCAGAAGCAGCAACTCGCCTACTACGACATCCGCGCCCCCTTCAACGGCATCGTCGGCGACATCCCCGTTCACCTCGGCGATTACGTCTCCCCTACCACCGTGCTCACCACGGTCGATGAGAACGCCGACCTCGAGGCGTACATCTACATCCCCACCGAGCGCGCCGGCAGCATTCGTAACGGACTGCCGGTAGAGATCCTCGACACAGCAGGCAACGTCCTCGTCAAGACGAAGGTCGACTTCATCTCTCCTCAGGTCGACAACGGCCTGCAAAGCATCCTCGCCAAGGCAAGTGTCCCGCGCACCGCGGACATCCTTCGCAACCAGCAGTTGGTCAAGGCCCGCATCATCTGGAGCACCGCACCTGCACCCACAGTCCCGGTCCTCGCCGTCAGTCTCGTCGGCGGCCAGACCTTCGTCTACGTCGCAACGCCTAAAGGCGACGGATACATCGCCCATCAGGTCCCCGTCACCGTCGGCGAAACCGTCGGCAACACCTATCCCGTTCTTGGTGGTCTCAAGACCGGAGAAAAAGTAATCACCTCCGGCCTGCAATTTCTGCAGGAAGGTGCGCCGGTCAAGCCGCTCGGCTAAGCAACTGCTTCCCCTCTGTCTGCGGAGTCCCATCCAGGGCTCCGCACAGTT
The DNA here is from genome assembly GCF_013410875.1 of Tunturiibacter empetritectus. Lineage (GTDB taxonomy): Bacteria > Acidobacteriota > Terriglobia > Terriglobales > Acidobacteriaceae > Edaphobacter > Edaphobacter empetritectus. The sequence continues at coordinate 1,533,788 of NZ_JACCCU010000001.1, forward strand.
CACGCATCACCCCGGGGCCAGCCGCTCCGGTTAGAGGTCAGCCTTGTTTGTAGATTTTTTCATTCGCCGTCCAATCTTCGCCACGGTCTGTGCGCTCCTCATCGTGCTCGCGGGCGCGGTCTGCATTCCGAGCCTGCCCATCTCGCTCTATCCGGACCTCGCGCCGCCCCAGGTTGTCGTCACCAGCAACTACATCGGCGCTAACTCCAAGGACGTCGAGTCCGCCGTCACCATCATCCTCGAGCAGGCCATCAACGGCGTCGAGGGCATGCGTTACATAAGCTCCACCAGCTCGAACGACGGCACCTCCGCCATCACCGTCACCTTCAACACCGGCTACAACCTTGACATCGCCGCCGTCGACGTGCAGAACCGCGTCGCTACCGTGCAAGGGCGCCTCCCCGCCGTCGTCAACAACACCGGCATCAGCATCACCAAGGCAAGCTCGAACTTCATCTTCGCCGCCGGCTTCATCTCGCCCGACCACTCGCTCTCCCCGGCCTTCATCTCCAACTACCTCGATGTCTACGTCTCGGATGCGCTCAAGCGCGTCCCCGGCGTCGGTGCCGTCATTATCTTCGGCGAGCGCAAGTACGCCATGCGCCTCTGGCTTGATCCCAACCGGCTCGCCGCCCGCGGTCTCACCGCACTCGATGTCACCAATGCCCTCGCAGGGCAGAACGTAGAAGTCCCCGCCGGACAACTCGGGCAGCCTCCTGCCGATCCCAAGCAGGACTTCCAGATGGCGGTTCGAGTCATCGGTCGCTTTGACGACCCGAAACAGTTCGAAAACATCGTCATCAAAAACAATCCCACTGCCGGCGGCGTTGTCCTGTTCAAAGATATCGGCCGCGCGGAGCTAGGCGCCGAAACCTACAGCACAGCCCTCAAATACTCCGGCGGAGATGCCATCGGCGTCGGCGTCCAGCAGCTCTCCAATGCCAACGCCCTCGACGTCGACAAGAAGTGCCGCGCTGTCCTCGCAGAGCTCCAGAAAAACTTCCCCCCCGGCATGAAAGGCATCATCGCAGTCGACACTACACTGGTTATCGGCGAGTCGGTCAACGAGGTCGTCACCACCATCGGCGAAGCGATCGTCATCGTCATCATCGTCATCTTCCTCTTCCTGCAGGACTGGCGTGCCACCATCATCCCCGCCGTCACCATCCCGGTCTCGCTCATCGGCACCTTCGCCTTCATTAAGGTCTTCGGCTTCAGCATCAACTCCCTCACCCTCTTCGGCATCACTCTCGCTACAGGCCTGGTCGTCGACGACGCCATCGTCGTCATCGAAAACGTGCAGCGCCACCTCTCCGGCCACTCCGTCATACCCGAGCGTCACGAGCTCAGCGAACCTGACCCCTACGCTCCCGACACTCTCGGCCAGGAGAAGACCGGATCCGGCATGGCCCAGACCTCATCCGATCCCCACAAGGCCACCAGCATCGCCATGGCCGAGGTCACCAGCGCCGTCATCGCCACCTCGCTCGTCCTCATCTCTGTCTTCATCCCGGTCAGCTTCTTTCCCGGCACCACCGGCATTCTCTATAAACAGTTCTCGCTCACCATCGCCTTCTCCATCGCGATCTCAGCCTTCAACGCCCTCACCCTCTCGCCGGCCCTCGCCGCCATCCTCCTGCGTCCAGAACAAAAAAAGACCGGCATCATGGGTCTTCTCCTCAACCCCATCGAAGCCGTCATCCAGTGGGTCATCCGCACCTACGCGAAGGTCGTCACCTTCGTCGTCCGCATTCGCTACGTCATGCTTCTGTTCTTCGTTGGCGCCCTCGCGGCCACGGCGTTCATGTACAACTACGTTCCCACTGCCTTCATTCCGCAGGAAGATCAGTCCTACTTCCTCATCATCGTGCAAACGCCCCCGGGAGCCTCGCTCAGCTATACCGGCGAGTTCGCCGACCGCGTAGCTGATCTCGTACGCAAGAACGACGGCGTCTTCGGCACCTTCTCCGTCATGGGTTTCTCGCTCGCTGGCGGCAGCTCGCCAAACTCCGGCCTCATCTTCGCACCGCTTAAGCCCATCAACGACCGCACCAAGATGGGACCCAAGTTTACCGCCCACAACATTGTCCTCGACGTAGGACCCAAGCTCTTCGGCGTCCCCGGCGGTATAGCCTTCGCAGCAGAGCCTCCCGCCGTCGCAGGTCTCGGCACCGTCGGTGGATTCCAGTTCATCCTGCAGGACGGCGGTCGCAACACCTTCGACGACATCTCACGCGTCGCCCACACCCTCGTTGCGCAGGGGAGTGCCCCCGGCTCCGGTCTCATCGCCATGAACACCCAGTTCACCTCGAACGACCCCCAGCTTCAGGTAGTCATCGACCGCCAGAAGGCCGAGACCATCGGCGTCCCCTTTGCCCAGATCACCGCCGCCCTCGGCACCTTCATGGGCTCCAGCTACATCAACGACTTCAACTTCAATAACCGCTCCTACCGCGTCTACGTCCAGGCCGACGAGCAGTTCCGCCGCAACGCGCAGGATCTCCGCCAGTACTACGTTCGCTCCAACACCAACCAGATGATCCCGCTCGACAACCTGGCCACCGTCACCCAGATCTCGGGCCCACAGGTCATAAACCACTACAACCTCTTCCGCTCCGCTGAGATCGACGGCTCGCCCGCCCCCGGAACCAGCTCCGGTCAAGGCAACGACGCCATGGTCAAGCTCTTCCAGAAAAACAAGCTCCAGGGCATGAGCTACTCCTGGACCGGCCTTGCCCTCGAAGAAGTCGAGTCCGCCGGCAAGGCCATCATCATCTTTGGCCTTGGCCTGCTGGTCGTCTACCTCACCCTCTCGGCCCAGTACGAGTCCTTCGCCCTGCCGTTCATCATCCTTCTCGCCGTCCCCATGGCCATCCTCGGCGCGCTCTCGCTCGTCTCTCTCCGCGGCCTGGTCGACGACGTCTACGTCCAGATCGGTCTCGTCATGCTCATCGGGCTCTCAGCCAAAAACTCGATTCTCATCGTAGAGTTCGCCGAGCAACTCCTGGCGCAGGGCCGCTCGATCGTCGACGCCGCCATCGAGGCCGCAGAGCTTCGCCTCCGCCCCATCCTGATGACCTCCATCGCCTTCATCCTCGGCGTCCTTCCGCTCTACTTCGCCTCCGGCGCCGGAGCCTATGGCCGTCACTCCGTCGGTACAGCTATCGTCGGCGGCATGATCCTCTCCACCATCCTCAACCTCTTCTTCATCCCGGTCCTCTACGTCATCCTGAAGACCTTCCTCGGCAAGTTTTCAGGCAAGAAAACCGCAGCCCCAGGCAGGGAACTGCCAGCACAACCCAGCCACTAGATCACTGTGAATCTTCCCGTTGGTCGCACAGCCCTTGAGAGCGACCAACGGGAGCACCAAGCGAAGCGGTAGACGCGTCACGAAGTGACCGCCCCATGCGAAGTGGGCCCGTCCGGCAGGACACGAGCTATCATGCACCATGGCAAAACAAAGCATCGCAGCTCACAAAAGCTGGCTCCCCGACGCCAACCACCCCACCACCGACTTCCCCCTCACCCATCTCCCCTACGGCGCCTTTTCGATAGAAGACCAGCAACATCTCTGCGTCGCCATAGGCACTCACCTCCTCGACCTCCACGCCTGCGCCACCTCCGACCTCCTCCCCCCCAACCTCACCGAAGCCTGCCAGTCCCCCACCCTCAACCTCCTCATGTCACAGGGCTCTCAATCCTGGGCTCTCCTCCGCAAAACCCTCACCACGCTCCTCCACGCCGACGCAAAACCCGACCGCAAAGAAAAAGCCGAAGCCGCCCTCCACTCTATCGCCGGAACAACCTTCCAAAAACCAGTCCACATCCCCAACTACACCGACTTCTATGCCTCCATCCACCACGCTACCCGCGTCGGCCAGCTCTTCCGTCCCGACCAGCCCCTCCTCCCCAACTACAAGCACATCCCCATCGGCTACCACGGCCGAGCCTCCTCCATCCTGATCAGCGGCGAACCTATCGTCCGGCCCACCGGCCAAACCCGCCCGTCCGCCGAAGAGCTCCAACCTAACTTCCTTCCCACCAGCAAATTAGACTACGAACTCGAACTGGCGCTTTACATCGGACAGCCCAGCACTCAAGGCCATCCCGTTCCCATCTCCGCCGCAGCCGACCACCTCTTCGGCCTCAGTCTCCTCAACGACTGGTCCGCCCGCGACATCCAGTCCTGGGAGTACCAGCCCCTCGGCCCCTTCCTCGCAAAAAACTTCGCCACTACCATCTCCCCCTGGGTCACGCCCATGGCCGCGCTTGAACCCTTCCGCGTCCCCGCCGCCCCCCGTCCCGCCACCGACCCAAAACCCCTCCCCTACCTCCACTCCGCCATAGACCAAAAGCGCGGAAATTTGAATGCACTACTTGAAGTTTCAATCCTGACCAAAAGAATGAAAGCCAATAAACTCCAGCCCTTTGTCCTCAGCGAATCCAACCCACGAGATCTCTACTGGACCCCAGCGCAGCTCATTGCCCACCACACCAGCAACGGCTGCAATCTCCAGGTCGGCGACATCCTCGCCACTGGCACCATCTCCGGTCCGGCCGAAACCTCCGCCGGCTGCCTCCTCGAACTCACGCGCAACGGAGCCAAACCCCTCCTCCTCCCCACGGGCGAAACCCGCACCTTCCTCGAAGACGGCGACGAGATCATCCTCCGGGGCTCCTGTACATCCCTTGGCCATCCCCGCATCGGCCTCGGCGAGTGCCGCGCCACCATCCTCCCCGCCCGCACCGCAGTCTGACCGCCCTAGCCAACCCCCTCCCGCTTGAACTATCCTCATCCTGCACCGCGGGCCAAAACGCTCGCCGAACCGGAGACCTTCTCATGGCAACACACGCCCAAACTCAGCCCCAGGCAACAACCGAGTCCACCCCCGACTTCCTCCCCCTCAAAGGCACCGACCACGTGGAGTTTTACGTCGGCAACGCCCGCCAGGCCGCCTACTTCTACCGCGCAGCCTTCGGCATGTCCCTCGTCGCCTACGCCGGTCCCGAGACCGGTCAGCGCGACCGCGCCAGCTACGTTCTCCAGCAGGGCAAGGTCCGCTTCGTCCTCACCACCGCCCTTCGTACCGACTCCGACATCGCCCGTCACGTCGACAAGCATGGCGACGGCGTCCACTCCATCGCCCTCTGGGTCGACGACGCCCACCAGTCCTGGCTCGAGACCACCAGCCGCGGAGCCCGCAGCATCCAGGCCCCCACCCCCGCGAACGACACCAACGGCACCGTCACCACCGCCAGCATCGCCGCCTACGGCGACACCATCCACACCTTCGTCGAACGCACCCACTACACCGGTCCCTTCCTCCCCGGCTACCACGCTGTCGCCAACGACCCCATCGCCCGCCCTGTCGGCCTCCTCCACATCGACCACATCGTCGGCAACGTCGGTTGGAACTCCATGAACCAGTGGGTCGACTTCTACCGCGACGTCATGGGCTTCGGTCTCTACCAGCATTTCGACGACAACGACATCTCCACCGAATACTCGGCCCTCATGTCCAAGGTCATGGCCAACGGCAACGGCTACGTCAAGTTCCCCATCAACGAGCCCGCCGAAGGCCGCCGCAAGTCCCAGATCGAGGAGTACCTCGACTTCTACCAGGGCCCCGGCGTCCAGCACATGGCCCTCGCCACCAACGACATTCTCGCCACTGTCGCCGCCATGAAGCAGCAGGGCGTCGACTTCCTCACCGTCCCCCACTCCTACTACACCGAGCTGCAAACCCGCATCGGCAAGATCGACGAGCCCATCGAAGATCTCGAAAAACTAGGCATCCTCGTCGACCGCGACAACGAGGGCTACATGCTCCAGATCTTCACCAAGCCGGTAGAAGACCGACCCACCGTCTTCTACGAGATCATCCAGCGCAAGGGCAGCCGAAGCTTCGGTAAGGGCAACTTCAAAGCCCTCTTTGAAGCTATCGAGAGAGAACAGGAACTGCGCGGCAACCTCTAAAGCCAAGTCCTGCCGGACGGGCCCACTGCGCGTGGAGCGGTCACTTCGTGACGCGTATACCGGTCATGGCGAACCAGACAGCATTACTCCTCCCGTTGGTCGGAATCAACATCTCCTCCGACCAACGGGAGGACCACCCGAAGGGATATACCCACCACGAAGTGGTCGCTCCACGCGCAGTGGGCCCGTCCGGCAGGACAAATCTTTTTATGTATAAATATCCGTTACAAATGCATAATCATTAGCATTGACGCGCCTTTCGCGCTCATCCATGCTTACAACATGAGCACGCAGCCAATCGAGATCACCACCCCATCCATCCTGGCCACGATCCCTTCCACCGCCGCGACCTTTCTGATGTGCCCCCCCAAGCTCTACGACGTCAACTACGTCATCAACCCCTGGATGGCCGGCAACGTCCACGCCTCTTCGCGCACCCGCGCAGCCGAGCAGTGGCAGCGCCTCTACGAAGCCGTCAGCACCATCGCCAACGTCCAGCTCGTCGAACCCCAGCCCGGCTCACCCGACATGGTCTTCACCGCCAACGCCGGCCTCGAGCGCAACGGCACCGTAGCCATCAGCAGCTTCTTCCATCCCGAGCGCCAGGGCGAAGAGCCTCACTTCCGCCGCTGGTTCGAGCTCGCCGGCTACAAAGTCATCGATACCCCCCGCGCCACGCCCTTCGAAGGCGAAGGCGACGCCCTCTTCTCCACCGACGGCACCCGTCTCTTCGTAGGCTACGGCCCCCGCACCGTCCCCTCCAGCCATCAAGCGCTCCGCAAGATCTGGGGCATCGAGGTCACCTCTCTCCACCTCACTGACCCACGCTTCTACCACCTCGACACCTGCTTTGCTCCCCTCGAAGGCGGCTATGTCATGTACTTTCCCGAAGCCTTCGACCAAGCCTCTCTCGACAAGATCGAAGCCTTCTACCCATTAGAAAAAAGAATCATCGTTGCCGAGTCCGATGCCGTCTGCTTCGCCTGCAACGCCATCAACGTCGATCGCACCATCATCCTGAACAACATCAGCAGCGATCTCCGCCACCAACTCGAATCTCGCGGCTTCGACGTTATCGAAGTCACGCTCACCGAGTTCCTCAAAGCTGGCGGCGCCGCCAAATGCCTCGTCATGAAGTTGAGTCAGGTCATGCCGGACGGGCGCCCTGCGCGGGCGGCGGTCACTTCGTGACGCGTATACCGGTCTCGTCGGGATCAACTTTCTAGGTCCTCCCGCTGGTCGGCACGAGCTTCAGCTTGCGACCAGCGGGAGCACCCCGCGAAGCGATTACACGCCACGCAGTGGTTCAAACCGCAGATGAACCTCGCCCGCGGATGAAAACTTCACATCCGCAACAGAACCCGGATCGCCCGAAGTCACCCCAGTCCAACTTCCCGTCGTCACCCACTGTCCGGCCTTCAACCCACCAGTCCTCGCAGCGCCCTCGTTCGCCAGCCAGGGCAGCAGACGCATCAAGTCCCCCGAAGTATTCGATCCCGTCCGCTCCACCCTCACCGCTCCATCTACTGCGATCACCACATGCTCGGCCTTGAAGTCGATCTTCTTCCAGGCAGCCACCGCTGGCCCATACACAAACCCGCCATGCATCTGCAGGTCGCCCAGCATGGACATCCGCGCCGCCTTCAACGGATCGCGAAGCCCACTCTCAATCACCTCGATCGCCGGATGGCAGCTCGCAATCGCAGCCACCACCTCCTCGCGGGAGTACGGCGTTGCCCTCGGCGGCAGATCCTCGCGAATCAAAAAAGCAATCTCCGACTCCAGTCCCCGATACCTCCGCACCTCGCCAACCACCGCGCCATCTCGCGCCATCCACGCCGCAGGCATCGGCGCAAACAACGGTTCGGCCTCCGCACTAGGAGCCCCGATCTTCCACCCGCCAATCGCCCCATACGCCTCTGCAATGCGATCCTGCAGCGCATAAGCCTCAGTCATATCCTTCGGCTGCAAAGCCTTCGGCAGATCCTCGATCGGCACGCCCGTTCTGCGCGCATCCAGCAGCAGATCCGCAGCCTCAAACAGTTGGCTTTCTCTCTCCCCAGTCATCATGTCGTCCAGTGTCTCTCAACCGGCCCGCTTCTGTCTCGCCGCACCCGAGTTGACGCATCTACGCAGATGCCAAAGCATTTTGCATTTGTCTTTCTTGTTGTCATCCCCGAAGGGGATCTGCGGTTGTCTTGGTTTCTGCTGTTGCCATTACCCTCTATTCCGCAAAAAAAGCGGATTGTTCGAGATCTCCACCCAAACGCTCACTTCGCCTTATCCTTCCCCAAACTCAACAGATTCGCAAACAACCGGTAAGCTCCCGGCACGCCCTCCGGCAGCTCACGATACAACGCAAGCGCCACATACACATAAGCACCCTTGCCCGTCTTTGCCACCAGCAGCCCACCCTTCTGCGGATCCTGATCCGGATCATGCGTCTCCAGCGGAGCGACATACTGCGAGTCCCACGTCTCCATAAATCCGTGCCCACGCTCCTCCACCCATCCATCGAAGTCCCGCTCCGTAATCCTGTTCGGCCAGCTCAAGACAGGACTCTCCGGCACCAGCAACCGCACCGCCGCCCTCTCATCCACCACCTTCTCCGCGTCACCCAGTGAAAACGAGTACGGACCATAGTCAAAGTTCCCCAGGTTGTACTGCACAATCACCACGCCGCCGTTCTTCGCATACTGCAACAGTTGCCCATTCGCCGCCGCCAGCCCAGGATGCGCCGCATAAGCCCTCACCCCCAGCACCACCACGTCGTACCCACTCAACCTCCCACCGGCAACATCGCCCATCGTCAGCGTCGTCGCATGCACACCCAGATTCTCCAGCGACGCCTGCACCTCATCCCCTGTCCCCGGCAGATATCCAACCTTCAATCCCGGAGCGATCTTCACATCCGCTCCACGCGCCCGATACGTCGCCGGACGATAAAGATTCGCCGGCAACAAACCCGCATACCCAACCGTCTTGTACCCCTCGCGATACTCTTTCCCCGCATAACTCGCAACCGCAGTCATCGTATAAGCCGTCTCCGCCATCTTCCCCGGAGTCACTACAAACGGCACATCCACCGAATCCCCATCCTTCCCCAGCGAAAACTCCGCAGTCTCCGGCGTTGCCGTCCATCCCTTCGGCAACTCCAGCTTCACCGTCCCCGTCGCCACACCCTTCACATTGCTCTTCACTCGCGCCGTCACCATCAGCGTCTTCTCCGTCAGCGGCACCACACCCGCCGAAGGCGACACCGCAACCGAGATCGCCGGAGCCACCACCAGCGGCTCATACACCGTGCCCAACCCCGTCACCCGATGCAGCGTCTGCACCTCCTGTCCCAGCTTCACGTCCACGCCGTCGTAGTCCACCGTCACCCACGCCGTCAGAGCAGGCAAGGGAAGCGAAGCATTCCGCATCGCCGGATCCGCCACATCGTAGTAAGCCTGTTCAATCCCCGGACGAGTGAACGGAGGCCGCGTCACCTTCGCATCCTCTGGCAGCTTCACCTGAAACAAATCCTCGTAAGCCTCACCGCCAACAATCGTCTTTTCCCCCGCACCAGCCTTCGCACCAGAGCCTTCATAAGTAGCCCCCGCGCTCGACTCCAGCCCCGCACCCTTCACCGCTACCGGCACCTTGCTTCCATTCACCACCAGCGTCTTCACCGCAAAGCTCTGCCCCGGCACCGCCGTCACAAACGTCTCCGCGCCATCGCTGAACCGCGCAAACGGACCCGTCTCCGCCTTCCCCGCAACCTGCGCCCGCAGACTAATCCCAAGCGCCTGCACAATCGCATCGTTGAACTGCATCCGCTTCACCCGCAGCTCATGCAGCAGATCGTACTTCTCACGATCAGTCAGTCCGCTGCTCTCCACCTTCGCAATCAACTCATCGGTCGCCTTCAACCCATCCCGCAAAAACGGAGCAGTCTTCTCCGGCGCAGCAATCTTATAAACCCCAACCGCCTGCCCCACCAGGCCATCAATCTTAGCCAGATCCTGCTTCAAAAAACTACTCTCACCGGGAGCCAGCGCACTCATCCCCGCAAGCGTTACATCCACCCCATCAAAAAATCCCTTCTCCTCCTCACGAGGCTGCGCGCCATCAAGCAGCCGTGCCCCATACCGGTGATACCCCACATCGAACCTCCCCGCCGCCGGCACACCCATCCCGCCATTCTGCGTCTTCTGCAGGCCCAGCCCCATCCGCGCAAACTGCAAGTACGTCATCCCCAGCACCGGGCTATAGTCTCCCTCCGGCACCGTCACATTCGCCTTCGGAGACTCTGTCGTCCACTCCTTCGTCACGTAGTTATAGAACCGCGCCGGAGCATACTTTCCCGTCGCATAGTCATACATCCCCTTCGACGTCACCGAAAAAAACGGCACCCTCCCATAAACCTTCAGCGGACTCCACGGCATCAACCCCGCCGCAATCTGATCCGGAAACACCTTCGGATCACCCGCCGCATCGAACACCTCCTGCGCCATCTCGCCCGACACCTGGTGCTGCCCATGCCCATCCGTGATCCCACCAATAAACACCGCCGTCACCACCAGCGGCCGATACAGCCTCACCGCCCGCACCGCGTCATACAACACGCGATCGTGCCCCCAGTTCTCGAACGCCTCCTCCTTCGTCTTCGAGAATCCGAAGTCCACCTGCGTCCCCCACATCTGGTCGATCCCCATATATCGCCCAGCCGCCAGCAGTTCCTGTGTCCGCACCAACCCCAGCGCATCATCAAAATCCGCCGACATCAGATTCTGCCCACCCTCCCCCCGAGTCAGCGTCAGCATCGCCACATGCGCGCCCTGCCCTCGCGCCTCATACGTCAGCATCCCGCCATCCTCATCATCCGGATGCGCCACAATCATCATCAGGCTCGCCCGCGTCCGCAGCTTCACCAAACTCTGCCACAGCGCAGCCGATCCCTCATTGGCCGCAATCTTCTGCACCCCAATCGCCGACCGTACCTGCTCCGAGGCCAAATTCGCCCTATCCAGCCGCGCCGCATCCCGCAGCTCCTGGCAGCTCAAAACCCCGCCCGCCACCACTAGCCCCATCACCGAAACCGCAGCCAGACCCGCGACAACCCGTTTAGAAGTCATTACTTTCTAATCTCTCACACCCACCCGCCCCAAATCACGCCAGAAACCCACCATCCACCGCCCAACCCCACCCGTACAGGTAACAGCAACTGTAACCACCAGCCCCAAGCCGAGTCCTACCTATAGCAGTAACCTGTAACAAGAGGGAACCAACGCAATGTTGCTCCGCAAATCGCCCAGCCTCGAAGCCACCATCCGCTCCTCCGAGATCACCCCCCAGCACGTCTTCGAGCAGCACCAGCAGACCCGCCGCCGCTTCCTCGCCTCCGCCGCCACTCTCGGCGCCGCAGCCCTCGCTGCCCGCACCCTCCCAAGCCTCATCAACCCCCCAACAACCGTCCACGCAGCTGGCGAGCCACTCAAAGCCATCCCCAGCAAGTACACCCTCGACGACCCGCAAACCCCCTTCGCCAAAGCCTCCACCTACAACAATTTTTACGAGTACGGCACCGACAAGTCCGACCCCTCCCACGAAGCCTACCGCCTGCAAACCCGCCCCTGGCCCATCCAGATCACCGGCATGGTTAAAAAGCCCCAGACCATCAACATCGACGACCTCCTCCACTACCGTCCGCTCGAGTCCCGCGTCTACCGCTTCCGCTGCGTCGAAGCCTGGTCCATGATCATCCCCTGGGACGGCTACTCCCTCTCCGAGTTCATCAACTTCTGCCAGCCCCTCCCCAGCGCCAAGTACGTGCAGTTCTTCTCCTACAACGACAAAAAAGTCATGCCCGACGAGCCCTCCGGCTACGACTGGCCCTACCGCGAAGGCCTCCGCATGGACGAGGCCATGAACCCCCTCACCCTGCTCACCTTCGGCTGCTACGGCCAGGTCCTGCCCAACCAGAACGGCGCTCCCGTCCGCGTCATCGTCCCCTGGAAGTACGGTTACAAGTCCGCCAAGGCCATCGTCCGCTTCCACTTCACCGACAAAGAGCCTGCGACTACCTGGAACGTAGCCGACGGCCGCGAGTACGGCTTCTACTCCAATGTCAATCCAAACTACGACAACGCCCGCTGGTCTCAGGCCCACGAGCGCCGCCTCGATACCAGCCTCCTCCCCCGCAACATCCCCACGCAGATGTTCAACGGCTACGGCGACCAGGTAGCCAGCCTCTACGCCGGCATGGACCTAAAAAAGTTCTACTAAAAACTCACCCGCATCTTTGGCAGTTGCCTCTCTTCTGTCATCCCCACAGGGGATCTGCGGTTGTCCTCGTCCGCAACGAGCAATCCATCAACGTCGAAATTTAGCTCAAGTAAAAATCCATTGGCCTCTCTAAATCGTACTTAAGACGCTGCACTACTTGCTTCAACCTCTTCCGGCCCCGTTCTCTCGATCAGCCCTCCGAGCCTCTAATCACAAGTGCTCGGAGGGCTCAGCGTTTAAGGCCTTGCCCCAATTCTGTGTTATCGCTTCTCCCGGCCTCTAAGCCGTGTAATCCAGGAACAACACAAGTAGTCCGAATGCCGCGATCAGTGCCGCTGAAAGCGACGCTAATCTTCCATCTCTGCCCGCTCTGGCCGACACCTCCCTCGCTGCGAGCCAGTACATGATCGCGCCCGCGGCAACGAGAATGAACTCCACGCATGCCGCCGCTTGCGGATGATTCCAAAGTCCGAAGCCGAAGTCCGGAAGGTTGCCGAAGTTTCCGGGGAGCACAGGCATGTCAGCTCGATGGACAACCAGATCAAGCACCCAGTGAGACGCGCTCACAAGCGCGATGACCAGTGCGACTCTCCTGCCCATCTTCGGCAGGAACAACGCCCCCAATGCAGCGGACAACGCCAACATGCCGACAATCGAGTGCGTGTAGTCCGCATGAATAATCAAGCCGCCGTACCCCGCATGGATCGGCTGCACCGTCTCCCGATGAGCAAGGAAGAGCGGAACGAAGACGACGTCAAGCCACACCGTCGCCAGCATCAAACCCCAGAGAGGCGTAGATCTCTCACGAGATTTAACCATTGCTGCAAAACCAAAGTGGCCAGCAATCATCTGTCAACCTCCTGCTCTCTCGGGGACGGCCAGGGAAGGCGGCGATCCACCAGCCCGACGACTACAACGAACAGAAAAACTCCCGCGAAGAATCCCATCTTCACTCCTTTAGATCTCGCTGTTAGCAACGATTAACTTCATGACTTACAGCGTAACAAGCCCTGTAACTCAACTCCTCCAAAAAACGTTCCATCGAACGCCGAGCTAAACTAACCCCAGCCCAATGTCCAAGCGCGCCATCATCTTTCTCAAAGTCCTGACCCACCTCCTCTGCCTCGCCCCCCTCGCTTGGCTCTGGCACTTCTACACCTCAGGCGCCCTCGCCCTCAACGCCGACCCCGTCAACTACATCACCCACTACACCGGCGACTTGACCCTCTACACCCTCTTCGCCTCCCTCGCCATTACGCCTATCCGCCGCCTCGCCACCAGCCTCGGCTTCCTCATCCGCTTCCGCCGCCTCATCGGCCTCTACGCCTTCTTCTACGCAACTCTTCATCTCGCCACCTACATCTTTCTCTTCTCCGGATACGACATCACCACCGCCCTCGCTGGCCTCCACGCCGGCCATCCCAGCGCGTTGGTCACCCAGTGGAAGCTCATCTGGCCCGGCATGGTCGAAGACGTCCTCAAGCGCCGCTTCATCCAGGTAGGTCTCTTCGCCTGGCTCCTCCTCTTCGCCCTCGCCTGCACCTCACCCGCCTTCATCATGCGAGCCATGGGCGGCAAAAACTGGCAGCGTCTCCACCGCCTCGTCTACCTCGCAGCCATCGCCGGAGTCGTCCACTTCTGGTGGCTCGTCAAAAAAGGCAACAACGCCCCCTGGAAGGTCACCGCAGTCCTCTTCATCCTGCTCCTCGCCCGAGTAGCCTACACAGCAATGAAGCGCCTCAAAAAAACCACTCCCATCCCCACCCGCCCCACCTCCGTCTAGCTCAGAATCGCCGTCGCCTTTTGCAAATGTAGTTCTAGGTCGTCATTCTGAGCGCAGCGAAGAATCCCCGTATTTGCTTTTGTCGTTGCGGTTGCTTGTTCTTTTGTTTGTCATTCCATAGCGTAGTGGAGGAACCGATGTTGCCGTCGACGTCGCTTCTAGGTACCCCAAGGCTTTAGCCTTGGTCTCTATCGAACTGGCCAGCCGCGGGGCTTCAGCCCCTGGATATGCCGTCCTCTCCAAGCCTCTTCCGTTCGACTACGCTCAGGGTGCGGAATAGAATCTGCGGTCGTCGTTGTTGTTGTTGCGGGGGCACCACAAGCCACCATCATCCCACCACAAACTCACCACAAAAAGACCACCATCAAACACGCGCGGTGGGGGTCAGTTTGCAGTGAATAGCTGAAGATGCCGATAAACCGACTTGTCAGGACTACCTTCCCGAAATAGCGAGGTCGAGATAAGCTAGGTTTCAAAACGAGCGTGTCTGCGGCTCGACGGGCTCACTACTTCATTGGCCAGCACGATGTCGCAAACCCCATCGAAATATTGGAAGGTCTCGCTCATGCAGGCACGGGGAGCACGAAGGACAGCCGGGAAAGGAGAGTACTTATGAGAGTCTCTGAACAGCGGCCCTTATCGACTTTCCTATTTTTGCTCGCCGTTTTTAGCGGGTGCACCTATGTCCTTGATGTTCACAGCCATCACCTATCCGAAGCACTTGCCCAGTTCATCGTGTGGTGTCCGGGGTTCGCGGCGCTGTGCACCTGCCTGCTGCTCCGCATCCCGCTTGGAACCTTGGGATGGAGTTGGCCGGCACGACGCTTTCTAAAGCTTGCGTATGTTCTGCCGCTGCTCTATGCCACGCCGGTGTACCTGCTCACCTGGTTCGTCATCCGCGGCTCATTCTCCCTCAAGAGCTTCGAAGCCGGGATGATAGCTCCCTATGGATTGGGACGCTGGCCCGCTTTGGAGACGTTAGGCGTGGCTCTGCCGCTCTTGTTCACCGTCTCAGTCATCTTCGAAGCGGGGTGGGCGCTGGGCGAGGAACTAGGATGGCGCGGGTTTCTGTTTCCCAGGCTTCAGCAGCGGTTCGGCTTCCACGGAGCCTGTCTGATCTCAGGCTCGATCTGGGCAGTATGGCACGTTCCGGAGATCGTCTGGACGGACTTCAACCCGGGCACGAACATTATTTTTGCCCTCTGCTGCTTCACGGTAATGGTCGTCGCGCTGGCCTACATCATGTGCTACCTCAGAGTGCGCTCGGGCAGCCTATGGCCTTGTGTTCTTCTGCACGCCACCCACAACAATTTTATTCAGGGCCTATTTGATCCGCTGACGGCACCTGTCGGTTGGGCAAAGTACATCACCACAGAATTTGGGGTCGGATTAGCAGTTGCCATGGTCGTAACAGCGACAATCATTGGTTCGACGAGCCATCCTCGTGAAACCTTTTCCCTTGCCTCAAAAGATGAGCCTCGATAGTTAAATGGAAGCGCAGGATAGATCAGTCCTGATAAACGCTCTTATGGGAAACTTTGGTTTCCCAGGAGTTCAAACTGACCCATGAGCAACATCCACCCCTATCATCCCAAGATCACTCCACCCATAAGCCACCACAGGCAACATCACCCCACCCACTTCCATCTCCTTCGAAGCCACCCGCACACCACCCGACCGCGAATAGAATTCACCAGAAGAATTATCCTCAAGCACCCAGGCCACCATGCTCGCAAACCCTCTCTCCTTCAACGCCTCAGACAGCCTCCTCAAAAAAGCCATCCCAATCCCACGCCGCTGCGCCTCCCGCAGCAGATAGATCGCAAACAGCTCCGCATCGAACCCCTCCACAGGCTCCCGTATCGCCCCTCCGCTGACGAACCCGACCACCTCCCCTTCCAACTCCGCAACAAACACGTCTACATCGAGCGTCAGCCACTCTCGCCACGAGGCCTCACGCTCCGTCTCCTTCAAACCAGCAAGGTAAGCCTCCGGCACAATCCCCGCGTATGTCGTCTGCCAACTCGCCACATGCACATGGGCGATCGGCCCCGCATCCTCACCCGTCGCCACGCGAATCACACTCATGCGCCCACCATACCGTCCAGCCGCAGCACGATCAAGCTCGTCGATCGTTGTCGGCTTTGTGGCATTCGTAAGGTGCCATTATTTGTTCTTCGTCGTCACCTGACCCTGGGCGAAGTCGAACGGAAAAGATTCGTAGTTTTTTTTGCCGTCATCCTGACCCTGAGCGAAGTCGAACGGGGAAGATCCCGACACCTTCCACCCACCCCTATAGTTCGAACCTTCGCCCCAAACACTCCAACCGCTGCTTGTTCTCTTGTCCCGATTTCCAAATCCCAATCAAAACCTGTCAAGCCCCAAAACCGCAAATCCCCGCGCCAGTCCTGCAGATTCGCGTGGCCTATTAGTTACACTCCAGTAGCTATACTTGATATAGGGGCACAAAAAGAGACAGGAAGGAACAAGACAACCTCTAACTCATTGATAAAAAGTATTTTGTGCGTAACTCCTATGTCTACAATAGTTTGCAGTCAATAGCTACCCGCAAACCAAAGAATAGAAAGCATTTACGCCCAAAATACCCCGAGGGGGGAGGGGGTACCGTCTCCTCCCAAGGCTCAACGCAACTTTGAACCTTGAAGTAAGGTCTAAGCAGCCAGAGGCGTCTATGCGAAGGTTCTTACTAGTTCTCCTTGCTCTAGCCGTCGCCGCACCAGCGCACCCCCAACCCAAATCCACGCCCAAACCCGCAAAGTCCAAGCCAGCCAAACCCACCCTACTCGTCCCCCTCACCCAGCAGGAACGAGCCCAGCAGCTCCTCAGCCGCTTCACCTTCGGCCCCCGCCCCGGCGACCTCGAAAAAGTAATCGCCCTCACCCCCGAAAAGTGGTTGGAGCAACAACTCAACCCTGCCTCGATCCCCGACGCCGCCCTCGACCGCCGCCTCGCCGACTACACCACACTCAGCCTCCAGCCCGACCAGGCCCTCCAGCTCTTTCCCGACCACTTCACCATCGCCCAGACAGCAGAAGGCAAGCGCCCCTACCCCACCGACCCCCTCCTCCTCGCCATGTACCAGGTCCAGGTCTATAAGCTCAACAAAGACATCGACAGCAAAAAGACCAGCGCCGACGGCAAACTCGTCACACCCCCCACCGACGCCGAAGCCGCCGCCCAAAAGAAAACCGACCAGGAAACCGCCTCCCGCGTCGCCGGAGAACTCTTCGCCCTCCCCAAAAATCAGCGGATGGCCGCGCTCATCAAACTCCCCATCCCCGAACGCATCGCCTTCACTACATACTTAGCTGGAGACCAGAAAAATCTTCTTCTGGCCGACTTCAACCCCCGCGAGCGCGAGATCTTCAACGGCATGGCCGCCAACATCGGCGCGCCCCACTACATCATCGACGAACTCGCCCAGGCCAAGATCCTCCGAGCCATCCTCAGCGAACGCCAGCTGCAGGAGGTCATGTCCGACTTCTGGTTCAACCACTTCAACATCTTCATCGGCAAAGACTCCGACGCCTGGTACACCACCAGCTACGAGCGCGATGCCATCCGCAAACACGCCCTCGGCAAGTTCCGCGATCTCCTCCTCGCCACCGCGCAAACCCCGGCGATGATGATCTACCTCGACAACTGGCTCTCCATCGGCCCCGACTCCCTGGCCAACGGCATCAACCCCGCCAACCCCAACTCGAAGAGGGGCAACCACGGCCTCAACGAGAACTACGGCAGGGAAGTTATGGAGCTTCACACTGTCGGAGTCAACGGCGGCTACACCCAGGCCGATGTCACCGCACTCTCCGCCATCCTCACCGGCTGGACCGTCGATCGCCCCAACCAGGGTGGCCCCTTCCAATACGACTACAAAAAACACGAACCGGGCCCCAAACAGTGGCTGCGCCGCACCATCTCCTCAGAGCCCGTCTTCCCAAATGCATCTCAAGCGGCGACGCAAGCCGGCATGAAAGAGGGAATCGAAGCTCTCACCATCCTTGCAGGTGATCCGCACACCGCGCACTTCGTCAGTTACAAATTGGCCCAGCGCTTCGTCGCCGACGACCCACCACCCGCCCTCGTCGACCGCATGGCCGCCACCTACCTCGCCACCGACGGCGACATCAAAGCCATCCTCCGCACCCTCGTCCAATCTCCCGAGTTCAACTCGAAGAAGTACTTCCGCAACAAGGTCAAGACTCCGATGGAGTTCGTCGCCTCCGCCTTCCGCACCACCGCCACCGACCCGGTAAACCCCGGCGCGCTGATCAACACCCTCAAGACGATGGGCATGCCCCTCTACTACGCGCTTCCCCCCACCGGCTACTACATCACCGCCGACCTGTGGATGAACTCCACCGCTCTCGTCGACCGCCTCAACTTCGCCTACGCTCTCACCGGCAACAAGTTCGCAAACCAGAAGTTCGACTCAGCCCACGTCCTCGCACTCGGTCTTATGTCCCAACCTGCCAGTTCGTCCGCCCCTGAGATCTCCGCCACAGAGCGCTCCAACCGAGCCAGGTTCTCCGAAGCCCTCCTCACCGCCGACATCCACAACAGCACCGCGAACCAGCCTCCACCAGATACAGCCGGCCATGACATAGCCCTCCACGTCCTTGAGGACACTCTCATCGGCAACGCCGTCTCCAGCCAAACCAACCAGCTCATCCACAAACAGATCGGCGAAATTCCAACGGCCAACTCCACCGACACCCTCAACCTGCTGACCGCCCTCGTCATGGGCAGCCCCGAGTTCCAACTCCGCTAACCGCTAGGCCATCTCATTGAGCATGACGCCAATCGACCGCAGACAATTCGCGACGGGTTTCGTAGCCAGCCTGGCCACCACGAAAAATTCAGCGTCTGCAAACGAAAGTCCGCAGACTGCAACGCCCGAACAGCTTCATCTCAAGCCCAACGGCTGGATGCCGAACAGTCCATGGCCCGTTCTGCTCTATCGCAACGCTCTCCCATCAACAGGAGACCTTGCCTCTGCCATGGAACGTATCTTCACCACCAACGGATGGCCGCCACAGTGGCGCAACGGCGTCTATCCCTTCCACCACTACCACTCCACCGCACACGAGGTCCTTGGCTTTGCAGTTGGTCACGCCGACCTCGTCCTTGGCGGAGAAGGCGGCGAACCACTCTCGGTACACTCCGGCGACGTCCTCGTTCTGCCCACCGGTACCGGCCATTGCCGCATCTCGGCGTCCGACGACTTCCTTGTGATCGGCGCCTACCCAGAGAACGAGCACTGGGACATCTGCCGCACCGCCCCCAGCCCTGAAACACTCGCAAGCATGCGCAAGGTCCGCTTTCCCCACTCCGATCCGCTAACCGGTTCTTCAGGCGCTCTTCCAAAACTCTGGATCTGATCTGTCATCATCGATCTAAGGAAACAGTCGCTCCTTTTGCCACCCCTCCCCACTTAGCGTAAACAGAAATCGGTCGTGCAGCCGCCCCTCTCCGTCCTTCCAGAACTCAATCCGCTCCGGCCGCAACACGTACCCTCGCCAGTAATCCGGTCGCGGAATCTCCCCCGGAAACTCCTGCTCCAACTCCTTCACCCGCTCCACCAGCGCCTCCCGCGAAGCCAGCACGCGACTTTGTTCGGAAGCCGCCGCACCAAGCTGGCTTAGCCGCGACCGGCTATGAAAGTACGCATCCGCATCCTCACTCGGCAGCTCGGCCACCGATCCCGAGATTCTCACCTGCCGTCGCAGCGACTTCCAGTGAAAGCACATCGCCGCCCGCGGATTCTCTGCCAACTCCGAACCCTTCTGACTCCCCGCATTCGTATAGAAACAGAACCCCCGCTCATCCACCCGCTTCATCAGCACCATCCGCACACTGGGCACCCCCTCTCGTGTAGCCGTAGCCAACGCTACCGCATTCGCATCGTTCAACTCGGCAGCCTCTGCATCACTCATCCACAAGCCGAATAACGCGATAGGGTCCATCGCACGTTCAACATCGGTCTCACTCATCACAACCTCGCTAGAACACACAGAAAAATAACGCTAACCCCAACTGTCCATCGAACTGCAACAGCGTGGCTGCTGGAGTCTTCGAATGTGCAGAGACCGAACTAGCTCAGACCTTCGAAGAGATCCGTTTGCAATTTGCAGATCTGAGGCTTAGTGGTAGCCGCAAGTGCATAGAACTCCTCAGCTCCATATCGGGCGAAGATCTCCTTCGTCTTTTCCATCAACGGTGCCTGCGACACGTGTCTTCGAAATGCCTCGTTCTTTCGCTCGCGCACAGCCCGGATATCCAGGGCCACACTCCAAGGCATCATCATCGCTAGTTGCCGGTCACGCATCACAAAGTTTGACGTCACATAATACAGCCGTTGCGCTTTGTGCAGATCTCCCGCCCCCGGATATCGGTTCGGCTGTCCCGACCAGTGAAACGCCGCGGTCGTCACCATCGAAGTGATCATATGATCAGGGTGAGTATTCTGTCCGCCGTCTCCGCCAAAGGTAATCACAACGTCCGGCTTGAATCTTCGCATCCTCACCACCAGCTCTTCGGAGGCCTGTGACAGATCTACAAACTCCAACTGCGCATCCATGTAGTCCATAAGCTCGCAATGCGTAACGCCCAGCACCTCACCAGAGGCGCGAAACTCCTCCTGCCGCATACTCCCCAGCGCCTCTCCGTCCGAGGCGTTGCCTCGGTTTGTAGCCGCTTGCCCATCCGTCAGGCAGACCACGTACGTCTCAACTCCTCGATCCGCCGCTAACGCCAGCGCCCCACCAAAGGCATAGCACTCATCGTCTGGATGCGCCGTTACGCACATCAACTTCAAGCCCACTCACCCTCCAGCCCCGCATCCAGATCAGCGTCCTCAAAAAGAAGTTCGGTCGATACCGCTTCCTCCAGCTCCGCATCAGGATCGACCCCTCGCACCGGCGCGAAGCTCCTCCTGTGTAAAGCGCAAGGGCCAATCTCAGCCAACGCCCGCCGATGCTCCGGCGTCCCATATCCCTTGTGCGAAGCCAGCCCATATCCTGGATGCACCGCGTCCAGTTCACGCATCAACGCGTCACGATGCACCTTCGCGATCACTGAAGCCGCAGCAATCGAAAGGCTCAGCGCATCGCCATAGATAAGCTTCGTTTGTTGGCAAGGATGATCGAGTCGCATCGCATCGATCAGTAGATGATCCGGAGCCATCATCAGTCCCTGAACCGCCGCCAGCATTGCCATCCGCGTCGCCTGGTAGATATTCACCCGGTCGATCGTCTCCGCATCGACCTCCGCCACGCAAACCGCAAGAGCCATCTCGCGTATCTGCTGATCAAGCGACTCGCGCTCCTCCCGTGTCATCTGTTTGGAGTCCTTCAGCCCTGCATTTGCCAACTCGTCGAGGCACTCCGGCAAAATCACCGCCGCGGCCACCACCGGGCCAAACAGCGCCCCACGCCCCACCTCATCGACACCGGCGATGCGCTGAAAGCCGTAATACCGCAGAGCCTGTTCCGGTGCATCGCTGCACACCAGCTGCTTCAGCATGCGCTGTTTGGCGGTGGCAGCCGTCACCTTTCGGAGAGTGCGAGTGGAGGGAATCGAGGCCATGCTCTTCAGGTTCGAGTGTATAACCACCGCGCAAAGCGAAGCCACGACCGAAGTCGTGGCTCAGTGAAAGCTCAGTGGAAAACAGGGAACCGAATCGTTACTTGGCCGCGCGCTCAACCTCGCGCAGACGAGCAGCCTTACCGCGCAGACCGCGCAGGTAGAACAGCTTCGAGCGGCGAACCTCGTAGGAGCGAACCTTCTCCACCTTGTCGACGACCTTGGAGTTGTACGGGAAGATGCGCTCGACGCCTTGACCGAAGCTCATCTTGCGAACGGTAAAGGATCCCTGCGCGCCCTTACGGCAGGCGATTACCATGCCCTCAAACGCCTGTAGACGCTCTTTTTCGCCTTCACGAATCTTTACTTGAACTCGAACTGTGTCGCCAGGGGCGAACGCGGGTAAATCGGTCCGCTCGAACTTCGCGGCCAGCTTCTGCATAATCGGATGAATGGACATGACACAACTTTCCTATGTTGGACTCGACCTTTAGTGTACACGAAATCGTCGCAAAACGCCTCTGGAATCATCCCCCTCCGACCGAAGGGAGGACCGTCGCGCTCCACTCCATACGAACAAGGTACACAAGTCACGAAGTGACCGCCCGAACCGGGGTCCCCGCGAACAGGTCTTCGTTCGTGGGGTGGCCACGCGCAGTGGGCCCGGCCGGCAGGCCATATCCTCAATCAAATCCCCGAAGCTCCGCCAGAATCTCCCGGTCCTCATCCGAGATCTCGATCCTCTCCAACAAGTCCGGACGATTCTCCAACGTCTTCTTCAACGCCATCCGCCTCCGCCACTGCCGGATCACCTCATGATTGCCTCCCGACAGAGCCTCCGGAATCATCAGGCCCATAAAGTCCGCTGGTCGAGTGTAGTGTGGATAATCCAGCAACCCACCCGACCCATAAGTGGACCGCGGAGGCCCATCCGCCGAGTCAGGAAGGTTCGCAACCTCATCAGCGCCGAAGCTCTCGAATCGCGATGAGTCAGGATTCCCCAAAGCCCCCGGCAGCAGCCTAACCACAGCATCGACGATCACAGCAGCCGCCAGCTCTCCGCCCGACAAAACATAATCGCCAATCGAAATCTCCCGGTCGCAGAGCAGTTGGTTCACGCGCTCATCCACGCCCTCATATCTCCCGCACAGAATGACCACTCGCTCCGTCGTCGAAAGCTCCTGCGCCAGCGATTGGCTGAACGGCTGCCCCTGTGCCGACAGCAGAATAACCGTCTCTCTGCTCGTGTCCCGCCCCGCCTTCGGAGAGATGTGCAGCGACTGCACCGCGTCATAGATCGGTTGCGCCTTCAGCACCATCCCCTCACCTCCGCCAAACGGCCGGTCGTCCACTGTCCGATGGCGATCGTGCGTGAAGCTGCGCAGATCATACGTCGCAATCTCCACCAAACCCGTCGTGCGTGCACGCTTCAGAATCCCGTAGTCGAAGGGTCCGGCAAAGAAATCGGGAAAGATCGTAATGATGTCAAAGCGCATAGACGATAAGTGCGTTACAGCCGCTCGTTTCTTGACTCCAGATTGCACCATATCACTCGGAAGTTGTGAAACTCGCGACTAATCTCATTCCAGGATCTCACTAGGATGACCTGCGCCTCGACTTCGGTCCTTAGGTCATTGTGGCGAGCCGAAAGAGCGTCCCGATGCTTCATCCGAAACTCGCTATTCTTCCAGTGTTCCTGTCGGCATCTCTCAGCATCACAATGACAGCACAGCAGCAGGCGCCCGCGAATCTTGTTGCACCCTCGCAACTCGCGCTGGCACTCCCGGCAGCGAGCCTATCGACCGAAGAATTGCATAAGCCAGCCGCCGAATCCTCCAGCGCCGAAGGAGTCATCCGCGTCGCCCCGGCAATGCCGATAGCAAAAAAACTGCCGTCCCAAAGACCGTTTCGCACAGTGGCCTTTGGCATCAAGGCGAATACGTTAGGAGCCAGCGCAGAACTTGCGACACCGCTCTTTCGCAGTTTCAATCTCCGTTCCGGCATCAACTTCCTGGCCTTTGCCTATCCCTTCGGCATCGACGGCGTCAACTACGACGCAAATCTTCACTTCCGGTCTTCACAGAGCACCCTCGACTGGTTCCCCTTTGGGCACAGCTTCCACATTAGTCCCGGCATTCTCTACTCCAAAAACACCGTCTCATCCACTGCGAGAGTGCCAGCGGGGCAGAACTTCTCCCTTGGCGATCCGGACTTCGTCCACAGCGTAGTCGATCCAGTCCATGGCAACATGTCGCTTGCGTACCCACGCAATCTATCCCCTCTGCTTCTCGTGGGCTTCGGCAACATTCTTCCTCGCACCAGCCGCCGCCTCTCCGTCCCCCTGGAGTTCGGGGCAGCCTACACCGGCGCGGCCACCATCAATGTCAATCTCACCGGAACCGCCTGCACTAACGACGGGTGTACCAGCTTCGCCAGTAACTCCGAAGCCCAGGCCAGTCTCACGCAGGAGATTAAAAAAATAAACGAAGACCTGAAGAAAGTCCCCATCTACCCGATCCTCTCGTTAGGAGTGGCCTATCACTTCTAGCTCTTATCGCCCGGGCTTCGATTGACCTCAATCAAACCGTCAGGCAGCTTCATCTCGATGCGCTTCGCCTCTGTATCCACCGCCACTAAAAACGCCTTCACAAACGGGATAAGAATCTCATCCCCGGCAAGCGAAGTGATCTCCAGCAGAGGCGCAGCGTCGGCAAGCCTGCGCGCCCCATCCGCGGTCGTGGCAAACTGAACATCTTCAACGACACCCACCGCAATCGCTCCGTCATACACTGTGCAACCGATCAATTCACTGATGTAAACCGAATCGTCATCCAACGGACGCCGTTCCTCTCGCGGGACGATCACATCCAACCCCGCGACCGCCTCAGCATCCGAAATCGTGTCGATGCCCGCAAACTGCAGCACGATGCGTCCCTCGTTCTTACCCACCGGCAGCCAGAACGCCACCACCTCCGCAGCTCGCGCTTCTGACTCCTCTCCTGCAAAGCCCGAGGCAGCAAGAAAGACTCTCGTCTGCTCTTCGAAGCGCTCGGGGAAGTCGGTAAACAGCTCTGCCAGCACCTCACCCTTGCGACCCTGCGGCCGAAGCAGATGTGCCAACACAATCCAAGATGGAGTGGCTTTCGTCATAGAACAGAATCCGGGCAGATACGAGAGCCCGGATCCTGCGAGCTACTCGGAACGTTACGGTGCAGTGGGGTGGTCCTCTTCCACGATATCTAGCGAAAAGCGGTGCTTCAGCTTCATGCTGGCTGCGCTGAGAATTGTACGCATGGAACGCGCCGTACGGCCTTGCTTTCCGATCACCTTACCAACGTCGCTGGCAGCAACCCGCAAACGAATCGCTGTACATTCGCCGTCTTCTATAGCCTCAACCGAGACGCTGTCCTGGTCGTCTACCAAGGCACGGGCTATCTCTGCTACAAGGTCTGTCATGTTCTTTACAGGGTTGTCCCCTGCAGGAAACTGGGTTGCCTGGTTCATCACACACCTTCTGGGTCTGGGAGTCACGGTGCAACGCTCAAGCCCTTTCCCTTTGTCTCGTCTACTGCGAGATCTTCCAGGAGGTGCTACAACGAGCGAGACACCGGTCGCAGCAAGTCCAGGGTTATAAACCCCGGGCCTTCTGCTTTGCAAGGCCACTGCATTTCGACTGTGCAATACCAAGGAGTCTACGTGAAACGGTGCCAGGAGATGCTTCAGAGAACCTATTGTGTCAGCTATCTTTGGGAACCATTACTTCATGCCCAAAGATAGCATCGACTAGTAACTCCTAGGCAACCGCGACTGCTGTCTCTGCCGGCTTCTGAGCCATCAGCTTCCCCACACGCTCCGACAACTGTGCTCCATTCCCAGTCCAGTAGTCGATGCGGTCGCGCTTCAAATCAACTGTTGCAGGGTTGGTGCGCGGATTGTACGTTCCCACTACTTCGACCGAACGGCCGTTGCGGGCGCGGTCCTTCTCAATAACAACGATGCGGTAATGTGGCTGCTTACGCGCTCCAACGCGCGCCAAACGAATCATCAACACGGGCAATGCCTTTCAGAACATTTTTGGTTTGGGTGACATAGCCACGCTGCCGATCTATCGGACAGGGACCTGAGATACATTACCCAACATCTAAGTATGGCCGAAAATGCCTCTTTTCGCAACGAAGAAGCGCCAAGAGCCGCAAACTCCCTCACTCCCGAGGAAAAAGAAACCGCAACACGGCGCCAAACCGCTCCGCCCACGAGTTTTCATCGTGAACCGCCCCATCAACCTTCTCATAAAGAAGGTCTTTTCCCGTCTGCCAACCCCGCTTGATCAACTGCCTTTCCAAATGGTCCGTATCCCGCACATGTCGCACCCCCTCTGCCGTGCCGATGTCCAGCCAGATGCTTAGCACGGGCCTCGGCCGTGTCTGATCGACCACATTAAAGATGCTCCGCTGATCCCACCACAGCGAAGGCGACATCACCGCCAGCTTGCCGAACACCTCCGGATACATAAAACCTAGATACAGCGAGATCAATCCGCCCAGCGACGACCCTCCCAATCCGGTGTTCTTGGCATCAGTCAAAGTCCGGTAGGAGCCATCAATCAGCGGCTTCAACTCCTCAACCAGCAACCGCCCGTAACTCCGCCCCTCGCCCCCACCGATCTTGAAGTCTCGTGTTGGCGTGTACTCTGCCATCCGCCGAAGGCCCGTATTCGCCACACCAACCAGGATGATCGGCTCAATCTCATCGTTCAGGGTCAGCTCGTCTGCCGTCGTATGCGCTCTCCACGTTCGCCCTGCAAGATACGACGTTCTCCCGTCGAACAGATTCTGCCCATCGTTCAAATAGAAGACAGGGAAGCGCCGCTTCTTCTCCTCCAGATACTGTGGCGGCAGATAGACCGAAATAACCCGGTCGTCCGGGAGAATCTCCGAATGAAACTCGCTGACGCTGTATCTCGGATTAGAATCCAGTTCGTTCGGGGTATGCTCTGTAATCGCCTCTTCGGGCAAGCTACCGGACGCTGTCTCGTCCTCAAGAGGCTTAAGCGCAGGAATGGAATGAGATGGTGATGATTGTTTCAATGCGAAAGAAGCTGCTCCAAATAAACTACGATTGCATAAGACTAAAGTATTTCTCCTGTGGGTGTACACCGAAGCCTCACACCTGGACGCCGTTTTTACTCAATAAAAACGGCACTCGCAGGATTTGTCCAGCTTACAGTGACAGGAGAAATACTCTAGCAGAGGGAGCCCGATGAAACGCGAATACCACAAATGGTTCTCACCCTCCCTCGGGCGCGATATGGAGCTGCTCGTCTTCGGACACGCAGGCTATCCCGCCGTCGTCTTCCCCACCTCCCAAGGCCGCTTCTATGAGTTTGAAGATCGCCAGATGGTCAGCACCCTTCAGGACAAGCTCGAGCACGGCCATCTTCAGCTCTATTGCGTCGACTCGGTCGATGGCGAAAGCTGGTACAACCGCGACGTCCCGCCCCGCTGGCGTATCGCCCGCCAGGTGCAGTACGGCAATTACATCATCAACGAGGTCGTTCCCCTCATCCGCCAGCTCAATCAGTACTCCGGCATCGGCGCCATCGGCACCAGCTTCGGCGGCTATCACGCCATGAACATCGCCCTCCGCCACCCCGACATCTTCACCGGCATGCTCTCCATGAGCGGAGCCTTTGACCCCTCCAACTTTCTTCGCGGCTACTACGACGACGACTGCTACTTCAACATCCCCATGCACTATCTCCCCAACATCGGCGACTCCTGGTATCTCGACCGTTACCGCCGTAATACCTACGTCCTCGCCACCGGCGTCCACGACCAGTGCTGGAACGATAACGAACGCATGACGCAGATCTTTCGCAATAAAAACATCCCTGTCCGTCTCGATGTATGGGGCGACAACACAGGCCACGACTGGCCCTGGTGGCAGAGAATGCTGCAAACTTATCTCTAAAGCCAAACCTTGGCCCCGATCAACGGGAGGACCTATGCCTCTAACCAAACCAAGACCGGGTATACAAGTCACGAAGTGACCGCTTCCCGCGCAGGGAGCCCGTCCGGCAGGACACACACGCTGTCGAAATACCACAACCCGCAAGGAGGATTCAGTGAAAAAAATCGGTGTTCTGTTCGGAATGGAAAATACCTTTCCCGGCGCTTTAGTCGATCACATCAATGCGATGGAGATCGAAGGCATTCAGGCCGAGTTCGTCTGCGTAGGCGGCGTTCAAATGGCCGCACCCTCAGGCTACGCCGTCATCATCGACCGCATCTCGCACGACATGCCCTTCTACCGCGCATTCCTCAAAAACGCGGCTCTCAGCGGCACCCAGATCATCAACAACCCCTTCTGGTGGTCCGCCGACGACAAGTTCTTCAACTACGCCCTCGCCTCAAAACTAGGCGTAGCCGTCCCGAAGACCGTCCTCCTCCCCCACAAGAAATTCCCGCCGCAGATCAACGAGCGCTCCCTCCGCAACCTGCAGTTTCCCCTCGACTGGGACGGCATCTTCGACTACGTAGGCTTTCCCGCCTTCCTCAAACCCCACGACGGCGGCGGCTGGCGAGACGTCTTCCACGTCCACAACCGCGACGAGTTCTTCCACGCCTACGACCAAACACGCGACCTCTGCATGACCCTCCAGGCCGCGGTCAACTTCAAGGAGTACTTCCGCTGCTACGTCGTGGGACAAACCGACGTACGCATCATGCCCTACGACCCGCGCCGCCCCCACGAGCATCGCTACGTTCTGGACCCACCTTGCTATGACGACAAGCTCCTCAAGCGCGTCGAAAAAGACGCCCTCACCTTGTGCAAAGCCCTCGGCTACGACCTCAACACGGTAGAGTTTGCCGTAGAAGACGGCATCCCCTACGCCATCGACTTCATGAACCCTGCCCCCGACGCCGACCTCCACTCCGTAGGCAAGGAGAGCTTTGAGTGGATCGTCGACAAAGTAGCAAAGCTCGCAGTAAAAAAAGCACAGAAGCCAACCAAACCCGAACTTCGCTGGGCCGCAATGCTGAATCCGAAAGAAAAATCTGTAGAGAAAAAAACGATTGCGAAAAAACCTGCCGGCAAGAGTGCAGCAAAGAAAGAAAAAATCTAAGAAACTGTCCTGCCGGACGGGCCTCTTGCGCAGAGGGCGGTCACTTCGTGACTTGTATACCCCTTCGGTTGGCGCTCCCGTCGGTCGCGAGAGGGAGATGATTCCGACCAACGGGAGGACCACGCGAAGCTTTAGAAAGGCGTGTGAACGCCCGCCCTCCGCGCAGGAGGCCCGTCCGGCAGGACACCCTCAAGTGGTACGCTTCTGGTTCACCCCAAAGACGGAGAGCATATGCGGCCATCCTTCACGCTAGGCATCGAAGAGGAGTACCAGACAGTAGACCCCGAGACCCGCGACCTGCGCTCGCACATCGCCACCGAGATGCTCGCCAAGGGCAAGCTCCGCCTCGAAGAGCGCGTCAAGGCCGAGATGCACCAATCCGTCATCGAGGTCGGCACCCGCATCTGCAGCAACATCCAGGTCGCCCAGGAGGATCTCTTCGACCTCCGCCGCAACATGATCGCCCTAGCTGAAGAGCACAACCTCCTCCTCATCGCCGGAGCCACCCACCCTTTCGCCGACTGGCGCGTTCAGGAGATCTACCCCGATCCCCGCTACGCCCAGGTCGTCGAAGACCTCCAGCTCGTAGCCCGAGCCAACCTCATCTTCGGCCTCCATGTTCACGTCGGCATTGAAGACCGCGAAGCCGCCATTCGCATAATGAACTCGCTTCGCTACTTCCTTCCACACATCCTCGCGCTCTCCACCAACTCACCCTTCTGGCTCGGCATGGAGACTGGCTACAAGAGCTACCGCGCCAAAGTCTTCGAAAACTTCCCCCGCACCAACCTCCCCGACGCTTTCGCCAGCTACTCCGAGTTCGAGAGCTACGTCAACCTCCTAATCAAGACCAACTCCATCGACAACGCCAAAAAAATCTGGTGGGACGTTCGCCCTCACCCCTTCTTCGACACCGTTGAGGTCCGCATCTGCGACATCCCCCTCCGCGCCCAGGAGTCCATCGCCATCGCCGCGCTCATCCAGGCCACTGCCTGCAAGCTCTGGCACCTCCACTCCCGCAACGTCGATTATCGTCAGTACGCCCGCGCTCTCCTCATGGAGAACAAGTTCCGCGCCGTCCGCTACGGCATCGATGGCAAGATGATCGACTTCGGCAAACAGACCGAGGTTCCCGTCCGCGACCTCATCCTCGAGTACCTCGCCTTCATCGACGACGTCGTCGACGAGCTAGGCAGCCGCCGCGAGATCTCCTACATCCACACCATGCTCGCCCAGGGCACCGGCGCCGACCGCCAACTCAAAGTCTTCCGCGAAACCGGCAGCCTCCGCGCCGTCGTCGACTACATGGCCGCCGAAACCCGCGCAGGCCTCTGACGCTTCAGTCCAATAGACGAAAAGCCCGGAGTCCGATCGCTCCGGACACCGGGCCTGCACGTAGCCTTCTAAACGTTATCTACGGGATCCTAATGCGAAGAATCGCACCCGGCCCGCCTGCCCCCCAGTTGGAGATGTACAGGTCGTGATCGGGACCGAACGCCATGCCGGTAGGTACGTTGAGGCCGGTGACCACGTCGACGATCTTGCCGTCGGCATCCAGTCTAACGACCTTGCCGTTGCCGGGAGCGGGACCTCCTGGCGCATCGGACAGTTCAAGCGCGTAGAGCAGCCCATCATGGCCGAACTTCAGGCTGACAATGGTCGTGAAGCCGGCGCGCGAGTTCGCGATGCGGAACTTGCCAAGCTCTGACGGCTTGGTCTCCAGGCCGGGCGTCGTGTCGATGAAGAACAGCTCCTTGGAGAGCGTAACGATGCTTGCAGCGGTAGGTGAGATGGGAAAGACGCCGAGGCTGCCGACATAAAGGTTGAAGCCGTTGCTGGCAATCGAGGTGGGCACAACGTGTCCGTAGGCCAGGGAGGTGTCGAGTACCTGATGGGTAGCGCCCTCCGGTGTCGTGGCCGTGATCACGCCGTGGTTGGCCTCGACGACAAAGAGCTTGTCGTTATGCGCGATCATGGCATAAGGCACGCCTGCGGTGTCGAAGTCGCTGGCAACGTAAGCCGCCGGATGCTCCTGATAGAAGGCCGTGAGGTCGGTTACATAACTCCATTTGCCGCTTCGATAGTCCACCTTGACGATGCCATTGGGCAGGTCCGGATTGGCATGGGCGCAGCCGCCGCCCGCGAGCACAGCATACAGTTTGCCGTCGAGGAAGGCGACATCGGCGACACCCTCTACCGCACCGGTGCCGTCGAGTGCGGAAGGAAGTCCGGTCGCCAGCGTCGAGCGAGTCCCATGCGAATCGACCTTGGAGATACGGGCCGTGGTTCCACCTTTGTAAGGACCGATGGGGGCAGCGGGCTGCGCGCAGACACCGACAGTCGAGTTGGAACCGCCGGTGCCCGCCTCGGCAATGTAGAGCTCGCCGTCAGGACCGAAGGCGAGACCACGCGGCCCTTCAAGACCGGACACCCAGGCTGTCGCCTTGGAGGCATCGACCGGAAGCTGGGCCTGGACTGCGGGAGAGAGGAGAGCGACCGCCGCGAAGGCAGCAACGAAGTGGGTCTGGATAAGAACAGAGTGTTTCAATGGAATCTCCTTGACGGCGTTGGCCGCGAACTTTGTCGACTCTGCTCCGCGAACCGCGCTACACTGAAGTTCCTTCTCGTAACTTACGTGCTCGCGCAATGGATTGTGGTGGTTGCAGGGGTTCTGGATGCTGGCGTTCAACGCGACGGTCGACCATACGGAAGCCAGGCTGGCCTTGGAGCGCGTTTTATCCTCACGCGTGTTTACCAGGGCGGAGCGGAGCCGGCGATTCTTGCGCTACCTGATGGACGCCGCCCTGTCGCAGCCGCCCGTCACCGTCAAGGAGTTCACCATCGCAATGGATGTCTTCGATCGCGATGCAAGCTACGACCCCTCGATCGATGCCACCGTGCGAGTGGAGGCCAGCCGTCTCCGAGCCAGGCTCCGCGAATACTACGACGACGAGGGTCGAGACGAGACCCTCATCATCGAGGTGCCAAAGGGCGGCTACACAGCGGTCCTGCGCACTCGGCAGACGTCCAGTCCGGCGCTGCCCGGGCAACCCGTTGCTGCCGGCCAGTCCGCCTCAGCGAACCAAGGTCAGGAAGATCCTCGCGCGCCGACGCCTGAAGCGATAATGGCCGCCAGGGAAGTCGGGCCCCGGCGAAGGCCCTGGATCGCCGCCTGTGGATTCCTCCTGGTGCTGGCCGGGGTAGCCATGGGCGTACGTGCCTCGCGCGGACGCAAGCCGCAGGGCGCGATCAAGCCGGCAACCTTGTCGCTCGCCATCTTGCCGATCGTCAACCGCACTGGAGACCCCAAACTGGACTACCTGTGCGATGGCCTTACCGACGATCTCATCCGGCAGCTCTCGCAGATTCCTTCGCTGAAGCTGATCGCCCGCACAGCGGCCTTTCGTTACCGACAGTCAACCGCGAACCCTCTGGAAGCGGGTAAGGCGCTCGAAGCAGGCAGGGCGCTCAAGGTCGGAGCCGTCATGACGGGCGAACTGCGCCGCACCACGGACCACCTCTCGCTCGTCGCCGAGCTAAGCGATGTAGCCGATGGGACTGTGCTGCTCGACCGCGAGTACATCGTCGAGAATCAAGACCTGCGCTCGGCGCAGGCGGAGCTGCAGCGCGACCTGATCGCAAAGCTGCATGTGGAAAGCTCGGCGTTGGATCCAGGGCGTAGTCTGCGAAGCGTGACGGTAAATCCGCAGGCTTATCAAGAGTTTTTACAAGGGGACTCTCTGGCACGCAGCGGAGAGCCGGGGGACCTGCACCAGGCACTGTCGCACTTTGAGCGCGCCGTATCGCTGGACCCGCAGTTCGACCTCGCGTGGTCCGCGATAGCAGGCGAACATCTGTTGCTGGGGCTCTACTTTGAGGCTCCTCGGGACCATATTCCGCAGGCGCGGCTCTACGCGGAGCGAGCGCTGAAGATCAATCCCTCGCTGGGAGAGGCTCACGGAAGCCTTGGCCTCATTCACCTGGTGTATGACTGGAAGCCCGCAGCGGCAGAGGCGGAGATGACCGCGGCAGGAGCCGAGGAGGCCGCGATGAGCACGCTCTCCTGCACCGCGCACCTGATCGAGGGCGCAGGAAAGCCCCGGGCGGCCGAAGAGCTGTTATCCCGCATGTTGACCTACGATCCAGGTTCGGCATCGCTGATCGCGGAGCTGGGTTGCGTCAACTACTACCGGGGCGACTACAGCGCCGCGCTGCGGCACTACCGGCAGGCGCTTGCTGCGGACCCTCGCTCGCCCGTGCCCTACTGGGGAATCGGCAAGACGCTGGTGGCACAGCATAACTACGCCGAGGCAATCACTGTATTGACGACATTCAAGCAAAAGAATGGGTTCGAACCGCCGTTGCTGACGGCCGAACGGGGCTATGCCCTGGGAAGCTCCGGCAGACGGCACGATGCGCTGGCAGTCGTGCAGGAGCTGGCAGAGCGAGGCAAGCATAGTTTTATCGACCCATACTTTGTGGCGATCATCTATGCGTCGATGAACGACCGCGAGGAAGCCTTCGCCTGGCTGGATAAAGCGTTCGAGGCGCGCTCGACCTTCATGATCTCGCTCCTGTCGGAGCCGAAGTGGGAGCCGCTGCGGTCGGACCCCCGGTTTCAAAAGCTGATCTTGCGTATGCTCGACAGTAAAGCCGATTGAGGTTCGTTCGGCGCTCCAAGAATCCTGTCAAGCCCCTTAAACGCAAATCCCCGCGCCAGATAAGGAGCTTCGCGTGGCACATTAGATAACCTCAAATAGCTATACTTGATACAGGCGGACACAAAGAGAGACAAGCACAAGGGGTGATATTGCTATCTCGTTGATAATAAATATTTTGCGCGTAACTCCTTTGGCTGCAATATTTTGCAGGTGCAGGTCGTCTCTAAGCCAAAGAATTAAAAGACTTTACGCCCAAGATACCCCCCGGGGGGAGGGGGGAGGTACCCCTTTAAACTCCTTTTTCTCCTGTAACTCAGCAGTAACAACAAGCTATCTTAGAAAGAAGTTTTATTCGGAAGGCCCAACCCATGGTTGATCAAGCAACGCAGGCAGCACCAGACCTCCGCACCACCGCCTTCCCCCCTGAGTTCACCCCAGGTGCTCGCAACGCCGTCACCACCTGCCTCCGCATCCAGCCCAACGAGAAGGTCACTCTTATCACGGATGAGCGCTGCCTCACCATCGCCGCCTCGCTCGTCGCGGAGCTGGACCAGATCGGCTGCACCTGGAACGCCTTCGTCCTCGAAGCCCTCGCCCCACGTCCTCTCATCGATCTCCCCTCAGCCATCCTCGAAGACATGGAGTCCTCGCAGGTCAGCATCTTCGCCGTCGAAGTCCAGCCCAACGAGCTTCATAGCCGCATGCAGATGACCGACGTCGTCAATCGCCGCCGCATGCGCCATGCCCACATGGTCAATATCACCCCCGAGATCATGACCCAGGGGATGCGCGCCGACTTCCTCGCTATCGACCGCCTCTCGCAGGCAGTCCTCGACAAGGTCCGCGCCGCCACCTACGTTCGCGCCACCACCCCGGCCGGCACCGACATCCACGCCCAGCTCAACCCCGACTATCGCTGGTTTAAGACCTCCGGCATCATCAGCACCGAGAAGTGGGGCAACCTCCCCGGTGGCGAGTGCTTCACCGCGCCCGGCGAAGTCAATGGCGTCTTCGTCGTCGATGGCGTCGTAGGCGACTTCCTCTGCGCCCGCTACGGCATCCTCCGCGCCCATCCCCTCACCATCAACATCGAAGGCAACCGCATCACCCGCGTTTCAAGCGAAAACAAAGCCCTCGAGCGCGATTTCTGGGCATACACCCACACCGACGAAAACTCCGACCGCGTAGGGGAGTTCGCCATCGGCACCAACATCGGAGTCGACCGCGTCATCGGCAACATCCTTCAGGATGAAAAGTTCCCCGGCATCCACATCGCCTTCGGAGACCCCTACGGCGCCCACACCGGAGCGCCCTGGAAGTCTTCCACGCACATCGACGTAGTCGGCCTCGAATTCAGCATCTGGCTAGGCGACGCCCAGGGTGAAGAGCAGATCATGCGCGACGGCCAGTTTTTACTCGACGCCTAAGCTAGACAGAACATAGCCCAACCGACCGACAAGCCTGATCCCTCGGACGAAAGCTTCAGTAACAGCTCAATGGGAATCAGTTGTTGTCTTGCTGTCCGTCTTGATCTGATAAGGCTTGGTATCGACGCTCTGGTTGTACTTGATGTCGGAGTAGACAGCCGTTCGATAGTCCTCCGACGGCATGTAGAAGCTCTGTTTCACAGTAATGCCACGGACAGGGTCTACCCAGATCGTCATATGCGTGCAGTTGTTGCGGACAGCGGGGTCCTTTGGCACAAGATCCAGCTTCGCCGTTTGCACCCCACTCACCACTTCATCACCCAGATCCGAGATCGTCCAAGCCTTGGCCATCTCTCTGCCGCTACCGCCAAACCCAAGCGTCAGAAAGCTCTCCATCTGAGCCTGGTTGCCCTTAGGAGTGATGACCGTCTCATGATCCGTGCCAGGGTCAAACAGAGTCAAAACTCCGTTCCGATACTCCAGAATCTTGATGGAGGGAGAGGTGACCTTCGCCCCCATCACGGTCTTAGCCCCGTCTTTCTTGAAATAAATGGTGCCCTTCTGTGTCGTCGTCTGCTGCACAACCTTCTCGTAAAGGTCCCACTGAAAAGTGGCTTCGGCCGACTGAAACCTCAAGCTCGCCGCATCCATCTGCCGAAGAACTTCATCCAGATGTCCAGGCTTCGGCTGCGCAACCGCAGAAGCTGGAGCGATGACGGAAACAACGGATGACAGGATAAGTGATGCAACAGTACGACGAAATGTGGTCATAAGTCAGGTACTCCCGAAAGTTGGATGCTTTCTGCGCCAGAAGCTAACGGAGAACCCACGCGTTGTAGGCGATGATCTTGCCCTGTACGTCGCGAACGGGTTCGTACCGCTGGATCGACACCTCGCCTGAGATCGGTTCGATCAACCGTAAAATGGCGGCCTGGCGCTCGGCGTCCGTACTGGCGCCGCCCATATCCTCAGCTCGAACCTGATAGATAAAGCGGCTGCTCCCGCCGGCGGTTCCAGCTTCCCGCACCAGCACCTCGCTGGCGTGGAGAGCGACGGTCTCAACAGGTTTGTCTTTGAAGTCGATCAAGTGGGGTGAGACAAACATGAAGACGAGAATGGCAGTCACCATGACGTCATAGTGAAAGCTACCCCGTTCGTAGGCCCAGAAGATGTAGTTACGAATCAGTTTGAACATGTCTTAGCTCCAGCCTTGCTGCTTGCCGATCACCGTATCGCCGTTCATATAGGGTATCAACACGTCCGGGACTCTTACGGTGCCGTCCGATTGCTGATAGTTCTCCAGAATCGCAAGGTAGGTGCGTCCTACAGCGAGTCCGCTGCCGTTGAGGGTATGAAGGAACTCGCTCTTCTTTGCTTTGGCCGGGCGGTAGCGAATATTCGCCCTGCGGGCTTGGAAGGTCTCGAAGTTCGAGCACGAGGATATCTCGCGATAGAGTTGCTGGCCGGGCAACCACACCTCGAGGTCATAGGTCTTAGCAGCAGAAAAGCCCATATCGCCTGTGCAGAGCAGCATTCGCCGGTAAGGGAGGCCGAGGCGCTCAAGCACTGTCTCAGCATGGCGTGTGAGTCGTTCGTGCTCGGAGTTGGAGTCTTCTGGACGTACGAACTTCACCAACTCGACCTTCTGGAACTGATGCTGGCGGATCATGCCACGAACATCTTTGCCGTAGGAGCCTGCTTCGGAGCGGAAACAAGGGGTATAGGCGCAGAAAGATATTGGAAGCTGCGATTCGTCGAGCGTCTCTTCGCGAAATAGGTTCGTGACCGGGACCTCAGCGGTGGGAATGAGCCAATGATCGTTCTCCTGGTAAACCCCGGGCTGGTAGGTACCTTTGTCGTCGCAATGGAAGAGATCTTCGTCAAACTTGGGCAGTTGGCCCGTGCCAAAGAGCGACTTAGAGTTGACCATGTACGGTGGCAGGACTTCTGTATAGCCGTGCTCGCCTGTATGAAGGTCGATCATAAAGTTGGCGAGGGCGCGTTCAAGCCGGGCTCCCTGGCCGAATTGGACAACAAAACGGGAGCCTGAGATTTTGGCAGCGCGGCCAAAGTCGAGAATGCCTAGCGTTTCGCCTAGATCCCAGTGAGGTTTCGCCATAAAATCGAAGGTTGTTTTCTCGCCCCAGACCTTCTCTTGTCGGTTGTCGTCGGCGGATCGCCCAATGGGAACGCCATCCTGGGATAAGTTGGGTAGGGCCTGCAGTATCTCTTTCAAACGCTCGTCGGAGGCCGCTGCGGCGGACTCGAGCGACTCCGCTTCAGACTTCAGGGTGCGAGTCTGTTCGGTCTGTGCGGTCGTATCTGCGCCTTCACGTCTGAGCTTCGCAATCTCTTCCGTTAGCTTGTTTCGCTGGGCCTTCAGCGTCTCCACTCGAGTGATAGCCTCGCGGCGCTCGCGGTCGATTTCAACAAAGTTACGGAGTGCAATTGCGGGATCTATCTCCCGGTTACGCAACTTTTCTTCTACTAGGGCCAAATTAGCCCGCACAAATGCAAGGTCAATCATCACCTCACATTTTAGCGTCTTCCCGCCATGCAAACTTGCGATATCACCGATACCTCCATTTCTTTGGATCGATGGCGAGCAATAAGTTACCGCTACACTAGTTAGGTATGGGAATGGAATCGGGACAGTGAGCGCGACTGCACGAGCCAAAGGTCCGGACATGCGGGTGACCGTCGCCGGTGTTGAGTTTAGCTCGCCGGTGATTGCGGCAAGCGGAACGTTCGGTTATGGGATCGAGTTTGAAGATATTGTTTCTCTGGATCGCATCGGAGGGTTCGTCACGAAAGGGCTCTCGCGCGAGCCGATGGCTGGCAACCCGGCTCCGAGAATCATAGAGACCGCCGCCGGGATGATGAATGCGATTGGGCTGCAGAACATGGGGGTTCGCGCTTTTATCGCCGAAAAACTTCCCAAACTGAGGAAGATCACTGGCACGGTCATTATCGCGAACGTCTTCGGGTTCACCATTGAGGATTGCGTCGAGGTGATTCAAGCTTTGAACGATGCCCCCGGTGTAGCGATGTATGAGCTGAATGCGAGTTGCCCCAATACCAGCCATGGGGGAATGGTCTTCGGGACCGATCCGCCGCAGCTTTGGGAGTTGGTGGCCCGATGCAAGGCGGCGGCTCGCAGGCCTCTGATGGTTAAGCTTTCACCTAATGTTACTGATATTGGATTGATGGCGCGCGTTGCAGCGGACGGTGGCGCTGACGCGGTCTCACTGGTCAACACCTTCGTCTCTTTGGCGATTGATGTGGAGACGCGCCGGCCTCGTATCGCCAACATTACCGGAGGACTCTCCGGCCCCGCGATCAAGCCCATTGCAGTGCGGATGGTGCATGAGGTTTCGAGGAATGTGACGATCCCTATCGTTGGCATGGGAGGGGTTGTTCGGGCCGAGGACGCGGTGGAGTTCATGATGGCGGGGGCGACTGCCGTGCAGGTTGGGACGGCAAGCTACGCCGATCCGCGCGCCGTCGAGAATGTTGCGAATGGGTTGAAGCGCTGGTGTGTCACGCACCAGGTTCCGCACGTAAGCTCGCTGACTGGTTCGGCTCTGTTGTGACGAAGTGTTGTCGCTTGCTGGCTTTAGAATAGTCAGGTGATGATTGAACACGACGTTGCTTCCTCAACTGCTCCGACCGATCTTCGGCAGATCCGCCGCGCTCTACTCTCTGTAACCGACAAGACAGGACTTGTTGATTTTGCTCGAGTTCTTGCATCGTTCGGCGTGGACCTAGTTTCAACAGGGGGGACCGCCCGCGCGCTGCGAGAGGCCGGTCTCCCTGTGCGCGATATTAGCGACCTGACCGGATTTCCCGAGATGCTCGATGGCCGTGTGAAGACTCTTCACCCGAAGGTGCATGGCGGAATCCTGCATATTCGTGATAACGCGGAACATATGGCTTCGGTTGCTGAGCACCAGATAGAACCGATCGATATGGTGGTGGTGAACTTGTACGCATTCGGGAACACGGCGAATCGTCCGGGTGTTGCTTTCGCGGACGTGATCGAAAATATCGATATCGGTGGACCTTCGATGGTTCGGTCGGCGGCGAAAAACTTTGCGGACGTCGCGATTGTGACCTCTGTTGCGGACTACTCTCGATTGGCGGATGAGATGGCGGCGAACTCGGGCGGTCTGAGTCACGCGACACGCTGGAGGCTCGCCAAGACGGCCTTTGCGGTCACCGCAGCATACGATGCAGGTATAGCGACGGCGCTGGAGAACATCGAAACTCCGAGCGGGAAGGCTATTTTTTTGCAGGAGCAGTTGCCTTCAACTGTTCGGGTCAATGATCCGCTTCTCAAATCGCTTCGCTATGGAGAGAATCCGCACCAGAAGGCTGCGCTCTATACAGACGGCAGCGAAAAGGGTGTGGCGAACGCCAGGCAGCTTCAGGGGAAGGAACTCAGCTACAACAACATTGTGGATCTGGACGCCTGCTGGGAGTTGGTAAGCGAGTTCGATGAGCCGGCTGTGGTCATCATCAAACACACCAACCCTTGTGGTGCTTCGACCGGAGCCACGGTCGCCGAGGCCTATCGGCGAGCACTCGAGGCCGATCCGGTGTCGGCCTTTGGCGGAGTGATTGGGATCAACCGCGAGGTGGATGCCGCAGCGGCTGAGGAGATTGCGAAGCTATTCGTCGAGGCTATCGTCGCGCCCTCGTTCACCAGTGAGGCGCTGGAACGTTTTGGGACGAAAAAGAATCTCAGGCTCCTCGAGATTTCGCCTGTCGATATTCCACGCGTCTTGAAGCAGGTTTCAGGTGGGATGCTGGTGCAGGATGCCGACCGGTTGCGGATCAGCGAGGGGGAGCTCCAG
Source organism: Tunturiibacter empetritectus (assembly GCF_013410875.1). Taxonomy (GTDB): domain Bacteria; phylum Acidobacteriota; class Terriglobia; order Terriglobales; family Acidobacteriaceae; genus Edaphobacter; species Edaphobacter empetritectus. The sequence continues at coordinate 1,573,493 of NZ_JACCCU010000001.1, forward strand.
ATCGTGTCCAAACGAACGCCCACTGCGGAGGAGCTGCGTGCTCTGCTCTTTGCCTGGGGAGTATGCAAACACGTCAAATCGAACGCGATCGTCTACGCTCGTTTCAGCGGGGGACATGGCCAGACGGTAGGCATCGGGGCGGGCCAGATGAGCCGGGTGGATGCGGCACGCTTCGGCGCAATGAAAGCCGTACTGCCGCTAAAGGGCATTGTTGCAGCCTCCGACGCATTTTTCCCCTTCGCGGATGGCCTGGAAGTTGTAGCGCAAGCTGGTGCTACAGCGGTGATTCAGCCTGGGGGGTCGGTGCGGGATGCCGAGGTGATCGAGGCTGCGGACCGGCTGGGCGTGGCGATGGCATTTACAGGCGTCAGGCACTTCCGGCACGGATAATCTTCCGGATTTGCGCCAATGACGGATATAATCACGGCCATGCTGCGCAAACGGCTGGTCTGGGCCACCTGCATCCAATCCGCAGGCGCCATCGTCTAACCAGTGTCCAGGAGCATAGCATCGACTTCCATTCCGTCGGCACAGGAAACTACAACATGACACTTCTTTTACGTGCCTCTTCTCTTCGCCATCTCCGGCTGATTCCCGCTGCGGCGCTTTTTTTTGTTGCACACACGATGATTGCTCAGGCTCCAGGCGCTGCGAAGGGTTTGGTAGCAGCTTCGGTTCAACCTGATCGCGCGTCTTCGTACTACCACTATGGGTTGGCGCGGCTTTACGAAGATATGGCGGTGAACGCGGGGCGGTCGGACTATGCAACCCAGGCGGTGGAGCAATACAAGCTGGCTTTGGATGCCGACCCGAACTCGCGCCTTCTGCAGGATGGTCTGGCCGACCTTTACTTCAAGATCGGCCGCATTCGTGAGGCAGTGACGGCTGCGCAGGACCAGGTGACCAAGAACCCTGATGATATTGAAGCCCATACCTTGCTGGGAAAGGTCTATCTGCGTTCGCTTGGAGACATGCAAAGCTCTCAGTCCGGACAGATGCTTCAACTCGCGATTACAGAGTACGAAAAGCTTGCACAACTGAAGCCGAATGACGTGGAGACGCATCTTTTACTGGGCCAGCTGTATGGACTGAATCACGACTCGGGGAAGGCAGAGGCTCAGTTCAAGGCCGCTCAGGGGATAGACGCCAATTCGGAGGAGGTCGCGCTCAATATGGCGCGGCTCTACAGCGAACAGGGAGATCCGAAGCGCGCGGCCGAGGTTCTCAGCGCCATTCCGGTCGACGATCGATCGCCGCGCGTCGAGTTCGCGTTAGGTGCGAGCTACGAGCAACTGAAGAGGAATAGGGACGCGATCGCTGCTTATCATCGGGCTCTGGATGCTGAGCCCGATAACCTGGATACAGAGCGCGGTCTTGCCAATGCCTTGCTTGGCGATGGTCAACTGGATGAGGCGCTGAAGGTATTGAATGGCATTGTTGCGGCTGAGCCGCAAGATGCTCAGTCTCAGATCCATATCTCCGAGATTGAGCGGAGACAAGGGCATTACGACGAAGCGCTGAAGACGCTGGATAAGGCGAAGCCGCTGGCTCCTGAATCGCTGGAGCTTACTTACAATGAGGCTCTTATCTACGACTCGCTGGGTCGTTACGACGATGCGATTGGTGTGTTGACCAAGCTGGTGGCTGACTCTGCTCATCCGGATGGAAAGTACACCGATGGAGAGAAGGCCAATCGCTCGATCTTCCTGGATCGGCTCGCGATCATCTATCGCGAGGAGAACAAGACTGCAGATGCAGTTGCTGCTTACAAGCAGATGGCGTCGCTTGGCGGTGACTACGTCAAGAGTGGCTATCAAGGCCAGATCGATGCCTATCGCGATGCTCATCAGTGGAAGGAAGCTACTGCGACTGCCGCTGAGATCGCGAAGCTGATGCCGAACGATCATGGGATTCAGCTGATGTATGCTGGTCAGCTCGCCGATACAGGCGCAGTCGATCAGGGGATTGCGCTGGCGAATGCGCAGTTGGCGGCGACGAAGGGAACTCCGGACGAGCGTGACTCTCATCTGGCTTTGGCGCAGATTTACACTCGGCTGAAGCGCTATCAGGAGGCTTCTGCAGAGCTTACGAGCTCTGACGCGCTCGCTACAAAGCCTGACGAGAGGCTCTACGTGGCGTTTCTGCGCGGCGCGCTTTATGACCGGCAGAAACAGTACGATCTGGCCGAAGCGGAGTTTCGCAAGGCGCTTGCGATTGATCCGCAGAACGCGACCGTTCTCAACTATCTTGGTTACATGCTGGCTGATCGCGGCGTTCGACTTCCGGAGGCGCTGACGCTGATCCGCAAGGCGGTTGAGCTCGATCCTCAGAATGGCGCGTTCTTGGATTCTCTCGGTTGGGCTTACTACAAATCCGGTCAATATGCTCTGGCAGAAGAAAATCTGCGCAAGGCGAACGAGCGGATCAACACCGATCCCACGGTTCACGATCATCTTGGCGAGGTCTATGAGAAGACCGGGAACCTGAAGATGGCGGTGGCGCAGTGGGAGCGCTCGATGACCGAGTATGCTCGTTCGCTGTCAGCGGATGCCGATCCTGCGGATGTTGCGAAGGTTCAGCACAAGCTTGAGAACGCGCGGGTGAAGCTGGCGAAGGTCGGAAACGTCTTGGTCAAATAGCAAGATCGTCACACAGCGGTAAGGGTTTGAGGCTCCTCGAGTAATTTTGAGGAGCCTCTGCCGTTTACACTAGAGCTGACTATGGCAATCGATCTTCACAGTTGCGCGGTCGTCGCCGATCCGGGCGATCTGCTGCTGACGCGTGTGTACCCGGCACCGTTTCGGCCTTCCCGGACTCCGTTTCAGCGGGACCGGGAGCGGATTGTGCAGGCCCGCGCCTTCCGGCGCCTGGCGGGGAAGACGCAGGTCTTTACCAGCCGCGCCTCGGACCACTTTCGCAGCCGGTTGACCCACACCATCGAGGTGGCGCAGATTGCGCGGGCGGCGGCTGCGGCGCTTGGTCTGCAGGAGGATCTGGCCGAGACGCTGGCGCTGGTTCATGACATTGGACATCCGCCGTTTGGGCACGCCGGGGAGCGGGCGCTGGATCAGTGCCTGAAGAGGCATGGACGCGGCTTTGATCACAACATCCACGCTCTGCGCATCGTCGACCACTTCGAGCAGCGCTACGCGGCGCATCGCGGGCTGAACCTTACGCTGGGAGTTCGCGAGGGGATCATCAAGCACTCGCGGGACTACAGTATCGAGAAGCATCCGGATCTGACCGGCCTGCTGCTGGATCAGCGACCGCCGCTGGAGGCGCAGCTGATCGATCTCGCCGACGAGATCGCCTATCTTACGGCGGATCTTGACGATGGGGTCGAGTCCGGTCTGCTTGAGGTGAGCCATATTTGTGAGCATGTGGAGATTGTTGCGCGTTGCTACAAGACAGTGGAACGCGAACATGCCGGGGTCGATGAGAAGTTTCTGTTCAACGAGGCGCTGCAGTTGATGCAGAACGTTCTGACCGACGACCTGATTGAAAATACGGCGCGGAACACGATGGCCATCGGTGCTGAGTCGCTGGCCGATGTGCGGAGACATCCGAGCCGGCTGGCGCTGTTTTCGCCGAAGGTGGAGGCGGAGCGTCTGCAGGAGAAGCGGTATCTCTATGACGCACTTTATACCTGCCCGGAGCTCGAGCATGAGCACGACAAGGCGGAAGAGGTGGTGACGGCGCTGTTCGACTACTGGATCAACGATCCGGAGGAGCTGCCGGTGAACCACTTCGAGTCGGTGGAGAACCAGGGTCTGGCTCGCGTGGTGGCGGATTACATCGCCGGGATGACGGACAGCTTCATCTTGCTGCAGTATGCGCAGATCAAACGGGCTGTTCGCCGATAGAGTAGCGGGCGAACGATTCGGAATGCTCGTCGGGCAAATGATACTGATTGCTCGTCGATGACTGAATAAAAGTGAACAGCCGCATTCGCGAGGCTGTACACTTTCAGCCAAATGAGCTTCAGCCCAGCCAATATTACGGCGCTTGTGATTGCTGCCAGCTTTGCGGCTGGCCTGAATATCTATGCCACCGTGCTGACGCTTGGGATTCTTGCGCGTACGCACTGGGTGGCGCTGCCTCCTGGTCTGGACTCGCTGGGGCACACCTGGGTGCTGGTGGTGTGCGGGATTATGTTCGCGATCGAGTTTGTGGCGGACAAGATTCCTGCTTTCGATATGATCTGGAACGCGTTGCATACGGTGGTGCGAATTCCTATCGCTGCGCTGGTGGCGTATCACGCGAGTTCGCAGTTGTCTCCGCAGATGCAGGTGCTGGCTACGGCGATTGGAGCTGCGGTCGCGCTGGCGGCGCATGGATCGAAGACGGCTCTGCGGGCTGCGGTGACGCCTAGTCCGGAGCCGGTATCGAATATCGCGTTGAGCTCGACCGAGGATGTAGCGGCGGTGGGGCTGACGTGGTTTGCGACGCATCACCCGTTGATTGCTGCTTCGATCGCGGTGGTCCTGCTGGTAGCGGCTCTGCTGGCTGCCAGGGCGTTACTGCGAGCGATCCAAAGACCACTACGGCGTCTGTTCGGTACTGATCTGGAAGAAGTTAGGAGTCCGGCTGAGCGGCTGCCCTAGATGGGGGGTACCCCCCCTATTGCCCGCGCGTAAATTCCTTATTATCATGGTTTTACGGCTGATATAGACCTGTAAATATGTCATTCCAAAAGGGTTGCGTCCAGATACGTGCAAACAAACGGGTTATGCGGCTTAAAGTGAAAAACCCAGCTTTTGGCTGGGGTTTTCTTTGCTCTATTTCTAGTATAGCGCGCCGGGGCTAACTTGTACGCCACACGTATGTCTTTCCGAATGAATGGTTTGGGTAGTTTAGGGGCTTGACAGGTTATTTTGCCTTTTTCTAGCGAGGTTTTCCTGCGGCTCGCCTTGCGTTTGTCAGGAGATTGAGGACGGAAAGAGCGTTTCGCGCTACCTTTCCACTTGATAACATTTCGTAAAGTTTGAGGGACACCGCGTTGAGCTTTGTACTGCTGATGATTTTTGCCGCGTCAATTCCAGCAACAACTATGGTTCCCGCCCAGCAGGTTTCGCCAGACGCTGGAGGCCTTCAGCGCCACTACGCAGATGGAATGGTTTCCCATTATTTGATGACGGGTGACAACGATGGCTGGAAGTACACCATTCGAGCCGCCGACAGCGTGAAGCGCGATACAAACGGTCGCTTCTATGAGGAGATCGGTTGGTCGGACCTCACCTCGAATACGCAGCAGACGCTCACACCTGCAAGCCTGGCGATGCGGCAAACCATTTCTCTGGATGACGCCGCTACATACCTGAAGGTGCCGAACCTTGCGAACGTTCAACCGCTCCTGATTGGGCCCATCACCGATACCCTGACCTTCTATAGCGATCTTCTATTAGCCATCAGAGCGAAGCTGGCGCGGCCCGGACAGACGGCCTATGTTTCGCGCACCACTCCCAATTCCTGGGCCGACGGACAGCGTGTCCTACTCGGCCAAGACGTGGTTGATTTTTCCCTTTCCGTGGAATCCTCAGACGCAGCCGGGCATACTAAGACTTTGCTTATCCAGCACGTACCTCCCCCTGAACTTCACGTTCAGCAACCTGGGAAGTGGATGCAAGCGCCAACGTCGGCTAAGCCGAACAACTTCGTCCAGGTCTCCAGAGAGAGTGAAGGATTCAGCGCAGAGACCGGCACGGAGACCTTTGACGTGAGACTCGTTGTGGACACCCGTGATGGCCGGATAGTATCAGCGGCGATACACAACCCTGTCGTACTTAGAGTTCGCACTTGCACAGATCGTGAGCTCACGCAGTGTGGATCAGAAACGACAAAGACAATCCTCCGAGAGATTACTTTGAAGCTTGTCCCGTAGCCTGCAAGGCAGCCCGGTGCTGCGCGGCCGCATAGCGGGGGCGATTCACGGGCTAGGCTGCCGGTTCCTCGCGGAATTACCGGCATTTCAGACATTGAGCTGCTAGCGTGCCCTGAGCGGCGTAGTGGTGGGCAACTGGATTTCGTAGAGTTTGGCGGGGTCGAGATAGCTGCCTTGCCAACGGACGCCCAGGTGAAGGTGGGGGCCGGTGGCGCGTCCGGAGGCGCCGCTGAGGGCGATGATCTGGCCTCGGCGGACGCGGCGGCCTGCGGAAACTTCAATCTTTGAGAGATGCATGTAGACGCTCATGAGGCCGAGGCCATGGTCGATGATGACGCAGCCTCCTTCAAAGTAGAGAGGACGTGCGAGAACGACGCGGCCGGAGTTGATGGCGGCTACGGGGGTGTGGAGTTTGGCGTGATAGTCGAGGCCGCGGTGGACGCTGGCGACCTTGCCGTTGAAGAGGCGCTGATTGCCGAAGGAGTCGGACTGGGGCGCGAGGCGGAGGGGTGGGAGGAAGTTGCCGGTCCATAGCGGCTTCGCGGCTGAGGTGGCGAAGGCTTTGTCTTTGACGATCTTGTCGGCGGCGATCTGGCGGAGTGATTTGGGGTCGGGTTGAACGAACTTGTCGGGGACGGTGAGGGGAACCTGCAGGTAGGGTGCGGTCTCGATGGTGAGTTGCTGGTGCAGGGTCTGATGGGTTTTATCTTTGAGGTCTGCCTCGATGGTGAGTGGGTAGTTGCCGGGGGTGAGTTCTACATCGACACCGGCTAGTGCGTACCAGGTGTGGCGATCGGAGTTTGGGAAGAAGGAGATCTGGTGAGACTGCCAGTTGCCGGTGACGGAGAGGGCCGGGTTCGGCAGGGAGACGGTGATGAGGAAGGGTGAGCCGTTGCTGAGTTGTGAGGGGGCGATGAGGATGGAGTCATCGAGTGTGAGGCTGCATCGCGCGGGATGCGCTGCGAAGAAAGCTACTGCGGTGAGTAGAAAGGCTCGCAGGAGAGTTCTGTTCGTGAGAGAGGGCGTGAGGACAGAGTGTCTGACGGAAACAGGTGCCGGTGCCACGGCTTCAGCGGACGTTGCTTGCAAGCCACTCTGCGTAGCGCGGCTGCTTTTGTTCGATGTTGGCGCGATTGAACGGAGGACGGTCGGCATGGCCGCAGAGATAGGTACTTGCAGTCATGGCGAAGAACTCACCGACATTTTTGAGCATGTAGGCCTGAGGAGGCCAGAGGTCCGCGGTCTTCGCCCGCTCGTAGAACCTCAGAACATCTGGATTCTGGCGGCCCTTGGGCAGGCGGTCATTCTGAAAGGCGTGCATGAACTCGTGCAGCAGGATGGGGCGGTTATCCTGTTGCGGACGCAGCGAGACGAAGACACCTTTCTGGCCGAAGTGGCCTCCACCGCCGTGCTCGCCTTCTCCTACGGAGACGTGCACGGTGAAGCCGCGAAGAAACTGCTTGGTCGGTTCGGTCAGCGGGGTCGACTCAACCAGGTCGGTCTGTTGCTGGATAGCGGCCAACAGCGCCGGCTTCTCCGGGATAGCCTCGATCTCCTGGATATCGAAACGGTAGCCTCGGTAGGAGAAAGTTTTACCCTTCTCTTGACCCTGCACGGCGGGTGCCGGATCTGCAGTCTGGGCAGGAGACGACGGTGCGAAACAGAGGTTCAGGATGGCAGGCAGCAAGAGAAGCACTGTACGAGGTCTGCTGAAAAACAAAGAAGGATTCCTCATGGCTCCCTCATCATAGCGCCTGAAGATAAAAGCCTGAGAGGCGGATGCTACGAAAGCAAACCCAGGGGCTAAACCCCGCGTCGTTGGCGGGTCTGATTGCCGAGGCTAAAGCCTTGGCTTACCTAGAAGCAAAAGCTGTTTTTCGAACTTTCAAGATGACAACTTCATCAGACTTCCTTAGACCTTCCTTCGAGGGTTTGCGACTGGCGAAGGCGAGGACCAGCGCGGTGATATTCTAGCCAAAATCAGTAGGAATGAGGCCTCAGTTTTTCATGTCAAACCAGAACACTCCCCAGAGCACTCCGAAGTTCGATCCGTCCGTTGAACCTATTGAAGCCGTTGAGTCTATCGAATCTTTCGACGCGATTCTGTCGGAGTATGAACAGACGCACTCGCGCCGCTCGGGTGAGGGTGGCAAGCAGATAGCGGGAACGGTGGTTGCGGTGTCGGCTGATTCGGTGTTTGTGGATATTGGATACAAGACGGAGGGTGTGTTGCCGCTGTCTCTGTTTGAGAGTGCGGGAGAGACGGTGGAGCCGGGCGGCAAGCTGCTGGTTTCGGTGAAGGGGCGCAACGAAGAGGGGTACTACGAGCTGTCGCGGATGCGGGTGGAGCAGCCGAAGGATTGGAGCGCGCTGGAGCAGGCGTTTGCGGAGAAGACGGTGATTGCGGGAACGGTGACGGGCGTGGTGAAGGGCGGCCTGACGGTGGATGTGGGCGTGAGAGCGTTTATGCCGGGGTCGCGCAGTGGGGCGCGCGATGCGGCGGAGATGGAGAAGCTGGTGGGGCAGGAGATTCGCTGCCGGATCATCAAGCTGGATGTGGCGGAGGAGGATCTGGTTGTCGATCGGCGGGCGGTGGCGGAGGAGGAAGATCGTTCGACCAAGGAGCGGCGGTTTGGGGAGATCAATGAGGGCGATGTGGTTTCGGGCACGGTGCGCAGTTTGACGGACTATGGCGCGTTTGTTGATATCGGTGGAGTGGATGGGCTGCTGCATATCAGCGACATTGCGTGGGCTCGGGTGGAGAAGCCGGCGGATGTGTTGACGGTGGGGCAGCAGGTTGAGGCGAAGGTGTTGAAGGTGGAGGCGGCGGGGAAGAGGATCGCGCTGGGGATGAAGCAGTTGATGGCGCATCCCTGGGACGCGGTGGCGGGAAAGTATGTGGCGGGCGAGCGGGTGCGGGGGGCGGTGACGCGGGTGACGGACTTTGGTGCGTTTGTGGAGTTGGAGCCAGGCGTTGAGGGGATGGTGCACGTCTCGGAGATGTCGTGGGTGAAGAAGGTGAGGAAGCCGGGTGACCTGGTGAAGCCGGGAGATGTGGTGGAGGTGATGATTCTCGGCGTGAGTGTGCCGGAGAGGCGGATGTCGCTAGGGCTGAAGCAAACGCTGGGTGATCCCTGGGTGGATGCGGCGGAGAAGTTTGCGGTGGGCTCGCAGGTGGAGGGGCCGGTGGTGAGCTTTACGAAGTTCGGCGCGTTTGTGCAGTTGACGGAGGGTGTTGAGGGGATGATCCATGTCAGCGAGATCAGCGCGGAGAAGCGGGCGGAGCGGCCGCAGGATGTGCTGCGTGTGGGGCAGGTGGTGAAGGCGAAGGTGCTTGATTTCGATCGGGAGAAGCGGCAGATCAAGCTGAGCATGAAGCAACTGGTGCCGACGGGGCTGGATGAGTACATCGCGGAGCATGCGCAGGGGGATGTGGTGACGGGTCGGTTGATTGAGGTTGCGGGCGAGCAGGGGACGGTGGAGTTGGGCGAGGGGATTCGCGCGCGGGCGCGGCTGGTGGCGGAGGCTGCGGTGAAGGAAGAGGCGAAGCCGGGGGCGGTGGATCTTTCGTCGTTGGGGTCGATGCTGGCGTCGCGATGGAAGAATGGGCCGAGTGCGGCTGAGGCGAAGGCTGAGCCGGTTCGCGCGGGGCAGATTCGTAGCTTTCGGATTACGCTGCTGGATCGCGAGGCGAAGAAGGTGGAAGTTCAGCTGGTCTGAAAAGATTATCAAGAATAAATTCGCAGTAGTGAGATGAGGGATTGCCCTTAGTTTTCAATGTGCTGCGGGGAGCCGAGGGGTTTGGGTTGATTCAGGCTCGGTTCTGCGGCGCTTTTGTGGCTGAGATACTGCGCTATATTAGATTTATTGTGTTCAGCCTGAGGCCAAAACCGAATGCGCAGGGTTCGTGGAGAGTCTTCTTCGCGCTGCTTTGTGTGTTGCTGGTTCTGGCGACCGGGACGATTCAGGCTGTTCACTCCCACCCGGTTGGCGACATCTCGCATGCGGACTGCGCACTCTGCGTTACGGCCCACGTCGCGGTAGAGGTTGCTCAACCGCCGGTGGCGCTGGTGGTTGCCTCCGTCGTATCAGCAGTAGAGGTCTTCGATCCGTCGACGCGGACGAAGACTTTTTTCACGTTTGCACTCTATACCCGACCTCCGCCTGTTGACTTCGTTCTCGCTTAGAAACGACGTCAAAGACCAGGTTTAAACTCAGGGGGTTGTGTATGCACACGTCGAAACGACGCGTCATCTTCGCATTATTTGTAGTTTTCTTTGTTTTCAGTAGTACGGCTTTATGGTCGCAGTCTGCTGGAAATGCCGGCACGGTGGTTGGTACTGTAACGGACGCGACGGGTGCCATTGTGCCGGGCGCGACGGTGTCGATCGAGAACCCGGTAAGCGGGTATAGCCGCGTTACTACGACGGATAGTTCGGGGCACTATCAGTTCACGAACCTGCCGCTGAACCCTTATCACGTTGTGGTTTCGTTGACGGGGTTTGCGTCTTCGACTCAGGATGTTCAGGTCAGGTCGTTTGTGCCAATCGTGGTGAAGACCAGTCTGACTATCGGGGCGACTTCGACGGTTGTGAATGTGACGGGGAGCGATCTAGTGGAGAGCGATTCGACGTTCCATACCGATGTGGATCGCGGATTGTTCGATAAGCTGCCGCTGGAGAGCCAGTCGTCTTCGCTCAGTTCGCTGGTGACTCTGTCGTCGCCGGGTGTCGCGGCAGATTCGAATGGTCTGTTTCATGGGTTGGGCGACCACGCTTCGAATTCGTTCTCGATTGATGGCCAGCCGATTACGGATCAGCAGAGCAAGGTTTTTTCGAACCAGATTCCTTCGAACTCGATTCAGTCGATTGAAGTGATCTCGGGTGCGCCGCCGGCAGAGTTTGGCGGTAAGACAAGTCTTGTGATCCAGGTGACTACGCGGTCGGGGCTTGGAGTGAAGAAGCCGACCGGAAGTGTGACGACCTCGTATGGAAGCTTCGGGTCGGCGACTGGCGGGATCGATCTGAGCTATGGCGGGGAGAAGTGGGGGAACTTTATCGAGGTCGATGGTCTGAATACTGGCCGCTTTCTCGATCCTCCGGAGTTCACCGTCTTTCACGCCAAAGGGAATGAGATGAATGTGTTCGACCGGATCGACCGTCAGCTTACGGAGACCGATTCAATTCACCTGAATCTGAACTACAGCCGTTCGTGGTTTCAGACGCCGAATGCCTTCGACAATCTGAATGTGCAGAACGTGATCAGCGGAGGAGCTGGCGCGAATCCTGTCTTCGCGAACGTGGGAAATACCGACCAGCGTTCGAAGATCGGGACTTTTGATATTGCGCCAACCTACACGCGGACGATTGGAGCGAACTCGGTCTTTAATTTTGGCCCGTATATTCGCAAGGATCAGTATGACTATTATCCGAGCGGAAATCCGCTGGCTGATCTTGGGCCAATACAGAACCAGAGCATTGCTCAAACGCGTTCGCTTACCAATGCGGGAGTTCATACCGATCTTTCGTATGTAAAGGGGATCAATAACATTAAGATCGGGGCGAACTACTCGCATACGTTTCTGCGGGAGAGTGACAGGCTGGGCATTGTCAACTCGGCCTTCAATTCGCCGTGCGTCGATGGCAATGGGGTGTCCCAGCCAGGGTTCACGGATCCATCGCAATGTGCTGGGGCGGGGTTGGTGTCGAACGATCCTTCAATTGGCGGCAGCTTCAATCCGGTTTTGTTGCCTTACGATGTGACTCGTGGGGGCGGCCAGTTCAACTTTATTGGCCACACCGATGTGAAGGAGTTGGCCCTGTATGTTGAGGATCAGATCAAGGCGGGCAATTGGCTGTTCAACTTGGGTATCCGGGGCGATTTGTATAACGGGTTGACGATTGCACGTCAGGCCGAGCCTCGTGTGGGGCTTGCCTACACCGTGAAGCAGACGAATACGGTGCTGCGTCTTTCTTACGCGAGAACGCTGGAGACGCCGTTCAACGAGAACCTAGTGTTGTCGAGCCAGGGATGTTTGAATGCGGTTCTTTCTCCGCTGCTGCTTTGCACTCCTGGAGTTTCAGGCAATCTACAGCCCGGCTTTCGTAATGAGTTCCATGCCGGACTACAGCAGGCGTTTGGCAAGAACCTTGTGATCAGCGGGGATTACATCTGGAAGTACACGCACAACGCTTTCGACTTCAGCGTGCTGGGCAATACTCCCATTACGTTTCCGATCGACTGGCATAACTCCAAGATTCCGGGTTTTGCACTGCGGGCGGACGTACCCAACTTTCATAACTTGTCTGCGTTTGTCGTGATGTCTTCGGTTGCAGCGCGCTTTTTCCCACCGCAGACCGCGGGCGCAGGCGCAACGGTAGGCAACGGCGGCTTTCCTTTCCGCATCGACCACGACGAGCGTTACAACCAGACGACGCATCTGCAGTATCAGATACCCGGCAAGCGCAGTCCCTGGGTTGGATTCAACTGGCGGTTCGACAGCGGACTGACGGCGGGATCGGTGCCTTGTTACAACGTTACCGATCCGAACAGCTTGTGCAATCCGGCAAATGGAGGGCCGTCGATTACGATCAATGGGCAGCCGGGAATCGATCTGAGTGGATTGACTCCGGATCAGCAGTTTCAGGCTGGGCTTACGTGCAATGGAGTGAAGGCGACTCCGTATGTTGGCATTCCGGGCAATCAGTGCCTGGCTTCGGAGCTTACTTCGAAGCTGGTGTCGATTCCTGCGCCGGGGACGGAGAATGACGATAAGCATCCTCCGCGTATCGCTGAGCGGAGCTTGTTCGATGCTTCGATTGGCCAGGATAATCTGTTCAATGGCGATAAGAACAAGTGGAGCCTGCGTCTGACGGGCGTGAATATCACGAACAAGTATGCACTCTACAACTTCCTTTCGACGTTTAGCGGGACGCACTATGTGACGCCGCGGGCTTTGACGGCGGAGCTTGGCTTCCACTTCTAACAACAGCAAGGAGCAGAGAAAGATGGGCAGTGGGATTGAATCCACTGCTCATCTTTTTTTTGCAGTATGGTTTGTTATTCGGCTGCCTGCAACTTGGAGAGCTTCTCGAGATCTTTGAGGGTCTCTTTGCTGAGGGCTTTTTCGTGGAGGAGGAGTTCTGCTGCGCGGACGCGAGGGGTGCCGTGGAACCAGTCCTGCACGATGTTGTTCTTGAGGAGGTTGGTCACGGCGAGGAGGCACATGCCCTGGTGGTGGGCCATCCAGGAGCGCACGAGTTGAGGTTGATGGCCTTCCGTGTAGTCGGCTGCTTCGTAGAAGCCGTAGTCTCCCATCCAATCCAACGCTGCCATGCGGCGAAGATTTGCGATGGAGTCTTTGCGAAGAAGAGGGAGGGCGAGGAAGCTGGAGTAGGGCGAGATGACGGGGCCATCTTCGGCTCCGTACTTCAGTGCGAGTTTGGGAATACCCCAGGCTTGGTAGCTGTAGCGGCCTTGAGGATCTTTTTTAGAGAAGCCTGACTCGGAGATTCCCCAGGGGATGTTGCGGACGTGATCCTTTTGGATGCGAACGGCCGACTCGAGTGAGCGCGCGATGAGGGTGTCGGGAAAGGTGCGCATCCAGAGGGACGGCATTAGGTACTCGAACATGGTTCCGGTCCAGGAGAGGAGAGCGGCGCGTCCGTTGACCAGGACGTGGGAGCGGTCGAGGCGAAACCATGATTGCTGGGGGATGTCGCCTTTGGCTACGGCGATGAAGGAGGCGATGCGGGCCTCGGAGGCGAGGAGGTCGTAGCAGGAGGAGTAGAGCTCGTGCGTGTTGCCGTCGTAGCCGATGGAGAGGAGCTGACGGGCTTCGACGAGGAGGAAGCCGTACTCCATGGCGTCGGCGTGGCGCTCTGCTTCGCTGGCGATGGAGGTGATGTCGGATTTGAGTTGGGCGAGGCGTTGCCGGGTGGCTGGGAGGAGGGCTAACAGCTCGGCGGCGGCGGTGGCGAGGGGGGAGTCGGTTGGCAGGTCGCGTGAGGCACCGGAGAGTTTTGATTCCAATTCTGTTACATATTCGGCTGCGTCGAGGAGGGTTGGAATCGATTTGTGTTCGGAGCCGTAGAGTTGAGGTGGGACGAAGAGAGATTCGAAGCGGGGAAGGAGCCAGGGAGTGTACTGCTCGGCGAAGAGAGATAACGCCGCGAGACGGCTTGAGATTTCATTGGCCGACCATTGCTTGTTGTCTTGACTGGGCGGGGCGTCGCTTGCGGGCTTGGATTGTTGCGCGGCTTTAGCTTGTTGCGCGATGGAGCGGAGGTGCGACCGGATCGCGGTTGCCGGGGGTTCGGCCGGCGCTAGAGTGATGGTGGTCTTGACGGGTGGCTGCTGCATTTGTTTCAGGCCGGCGAAGGTTTCTGGCGCGAGGATGGGGCGCTTGAGGAGATCGAGTGCACCGGTGCGCAGGGTGTAGAGGGAGGCGGCAAGATTGCCGCTGTCGACTGCAGAGACGATGTGGGGCAGGATGGGACGGAGGGTTTCGATGTCGTACCAGTTGTAGATGTGGCCGCGTTGCTTTTCGAGGCGGTCGTAGGTGGTGAGGGTTCCGAGCGTGGCCTGGGCGAACTCGGGCAGAGTGAGGAAGCCGAACTCGTACGCGGCCTGACGGGCGTTGAAGAGCATGCCGAGGTTGGTGGGGGAGAGTTTTTTGATCTGGAGGGTGTTCTGCTCTTCGACGTTGTCGGGGATGAGCCAGTGATTTTTCTCGTCGCCGAAGTCGTGAAAGTAGCGCCAGATATAGAGCGCCTGTTGCTGCAGGAAGTTGGTGTCGTCGGCGGTGAGGGGGCCTTCTTCGCGGCGGGGCGGGGAGTTGAGCCAGATGGCTACCAGAGGTGCGATGGCCCATAGAAGAAGGACTGGAGAGGCGGCTACGAGGGACCAGATGTTGTGAAAGGCGAGGGCGAGGGCTATGAGTACGGCCGCGACGGGGGAGAGCTGAAGGTAGATGTCGAGGGGGGTTCGGGACTTGCCGGATTCTGCCTGGGCGGCTGTCTCCCACTCGAGCATGTGTTTGCCGGAGACCAAGGTCCGGCTTAGAGAGCGGACGATGGCGTCGATGGCAAGGAACATGTGGTGCGGGAGGAAGGTGAGGTTCAGCATGGTGAAGCCGAAGGAGGTGGCGAAGGTGAGGACCCCCTCGCGTGCGCCGACGAAGCTGAGTTTGAGCAGAGCTCGGCCGAGGTTGAAGCCAAGTTGCACAAGGACTGGGAGGAGGAGAAGGACCAAGCCGGCTATGGTCCAGTAGAGTGCGCCGCCGGGGAGGACAAACCAGCCAAGGAGAAAGAGGAGGAAGGTGACGGGTTCGACGAGGCTGCGGCGGAGGTTGTCGAAGATCTTCCAGCGGGAGACGGTGTTGATGGGGTTGGGGACGGACTTGCCAGATTCGTCGGGGACGAGAGCGAAGAGCCAGCGGGCGATCTGCCAGTCGCCGCGGACCCAGCGATGCTTGCGGCGGGTGTGGGCGGAGTAGTGGGAGGGATAGTCGTCGATGATCTCGATGTCGGTGACGAGACCGGCGCGGGCGTAAGAGCCTTCGATGAGGTCGTGCGAGAGGAGAGCGTTGCGGGGGAAGCGGCGGTCGAGGACCTCGTGGAGGATGGCAACCTCGTAGATGCCTTTGCCGGCGAAGATGCCTTCGCCGAAGAGATCCTGATAGACGTCGGATACGGCGCGGGTGTAGATGTCGAAGCCGGTTTCGCCGGAGTAGAGAGAGGCGAGGCGGGAGCGCGAGGCGGAGGAGACGCTGACTCCGACGCGTGGCTGGAGGATGCCGTAGCCTTGAGTGACGATGCGGAGTCGGGGGTTGACGATGGCTTGGTTGAGCGGGTGGGCCATGGTGCCGACCATGCGGGCCGCGGTGCCGCGAGGGAGTTGGGTGTCGGAGTCGAGGGTGATGACGTACCGGACGTGTTGCAGGATTTCGAGCGGCCCGGCTTTCAGAGGGAAGCTGTCCTCCTCGTTGAGGAGAAATTTGTTGAGGTCGAGGAGCTTGCCGCGTTTGCGCTCCCATCCCATCCAGACGCCCTGGCGGGAGTTGAAGACACGGTAGCGGTGGAAGAGGAAGAAGGCTCCGCCCTTGGTGCGAGGGTATTTTGCGTTGAGATGATCGACGCAGTCTGCTGCGAGTTTGGCGAGGAGATTGGAGTCTTCGTCCAAGGGACGGGCCTTGGTGTCGGGCAGATCGGTGAGGAGGCCGAAGTGGATGTTTGGGTCCTGGTTGGAGAGGTAGCGGGCTTCGAGTTCGTCGAAGAGCTCGCGAACCTGGATCTCGTTGAGCAGGAGTGTGGGGACGACGACGAGGGTGATGGCGTCGCTGGGGACGCTCTTGGAGAGATCGATCTTAGGGAGAGACTCTGCGTGCATGAGCGCGGTGACGGTATTGTTAATGAGGTCGACGCCGCCCTGGGTTGCGGGAAGAAGCGCGAGCAGGAGCGCTACCATGACCGGCCAGAAGGCGTGATGCGGAACCAGGGGGGCGATGATGGCGACGATGAGGAGACAGGACAGCGTGAAGATGCCCAGGATGTAGAAGTCTTCGTTGAAGCGGCGGAGGAAGGCGCGGATTCGTTCGATGGGGGGAGGGTGGTATCCGATGCGGCGGTGAAGTTCGGGGAGACCTTCGGCGAAGAGGTAGTAACCGATGTGGCGGATGCGCAGAGCGAGGCGGGGATCGGGGTCAGAGGTTGTAGCGGCGTTGCGTGCGAGGTTGAGGGCGATCTGGGCGGTTTGGACCTCGCTGGCGTCGGCGTAGTGGGCTAGCTCTGCTACGCGCATGTGGTAGTTGTGGCGGGTTTCGTCCTCCATGCGAGCGAAGACGGCTGCGGGGTCTTCGCGCAGGACGGAGTCGAAGGCGATGAGAGGCTCGAGGACGTTGCGCCACTCGAACTGGTTGAGGCGGCGCATGCTGTGGAGGATTGCGGAGAAGGGCGACTGCTCGATGGGCGGGAGGGGGCCGGCGGCGAAGGCTTCTTCGGCACGGTCAAGGATGTATTCGAGCTGCGCGAGCTTGAGGGCTTGCGGGAGGACTGTGATCTCTTCGAGCAGAAGCGCGTCGCGTTGCTGGGCCTGCTGGACGTAGACGGTGAGAGATTCGTCGGACCAGATGCCGCGGGCTGCGACGAGGTACCCCTCGGTAAGATTGATGGCTCGCGGCAGATCGCTGTCTTTGTCTACGCGGACGTGAGGGAGAGATGCGAAGGTTTCGGCGGTGTTGTCTCCTGCGATGAGCGCGGACTCGAGCATGCGGGTGCTTTCGAGGAGTTCGAGCTCTGGGGTGAGCTCGTGGATGGAGGCGGTTTTCTTGCAGGTGCGAAGGACTTCGGAGAGACGCTGTTTGAGGCTGGCGAGGCGTTTTGAGAGCCCGTCGGATTTTGCGCTGGCCGGTACCATCTCCCACTGGCGGCTCATGGCATCGGCACGCGCTCTAAGCTCATCGTCAGAGACGGAGGGTTTTTCGGGGAGGCCCGCAGTCGGCATCTCCGGTGCAGTGAGCGGCAGAGCGTGTTCTGCGGTGACAGGATTCTGTGAAGATGGTGCCATGTAGCTTTTCTCTATCCATTCTCCCGCCGCGACGGGTGCTGACTGCGATTATCTGCTGATACCGACTCCTCTGCCGGTGCTGACTGGGTGAGATGCGAGGGTGAGTTTACCTGTAGCTTGCGGCTTGCATCTCGAACATGCTCGCATAGAGCCCATTTTTTTCTATGAGTTGTTGGTGATTGCCTTCTTCGAGGAGACGTCCGCCGGAGAGGACGACGATGCGGTCGGCCATGCGTACGGTGGAGAAGCGGTGGGAGATGAGCAGGGCCATCTTTCCAAGGGTCAGCTCGGCGAAGCGCTCGAAGACCTCGAGTTCGCTGCGTGCATCGAGAGCTGCGGTGGGCTCGTCGAGGATGAGGAGCTGGGCGTCGCGGAGATAGGCGCGGGCGAGGGCTATCTTCTGCCACTCCCCGCCGGAGAGTTCTACGCCACCTTCGAAGCGGCGGCCGAGCATCTGATCGTACCCGTCGGCGAGCTTGGTGACGACGGTGTCGGCGAGGCTCTTGTGGGCGGCGAGCTCGATGTCGCTGTCCTGAGAGGGCTGATCGATGCGGCCTACGGCGATGTTTTCGCGCGCGGTCATCTCGAAGCGCATGAAGTCCTGAAAGATGACGCCGATGTGACGGTGGAGGTCTTCGAGGTTGTACTCGCGGAGGTCGATGCCGTCGAGCAAGATCTGCCCCTCGGTGGGATCGTAGAGTCGGGTGATGAGTTTGACGACGGTGGTCTTGCCCTGGCCGTTTTCTCCAATGAGCGCGATTCTCTCTCCGGGCGAGAGGGTGAGGTTGAAGTCTTTAAGGACGGTCCGGTTGGTGCCGGGATAGGTGAAGGAGACGTTGCGGAACTCGAAGCCGCGTTGGATCTTTGCAGGGGCGGGATGCCCGTCGGGGTTGGAGATAACGGTTGGCTTCATGTCGAAGAAGGCGATGAGGTCGGTGAGGAAGAGGGCCTGGTCGGCGATGCCGGAGGCGGTGGAGAAGACCTGCTGGAGGTTGGAGCTGGCTTGCTGGATGGCAGTGGTGAGAAATCCGAACTGGCCGATGTTGTAGGCGCCGTGCAGGGTGCGCCAGATGACGTAGACGTAGGCTCCGTAGTAGCCGAGCGTGCCGATGACGCCGAGCAGACCGCCGACGATGAGTTTCGATCTGGAGAGAGTGACGTCTTCGAGATAGATCTGATTGGCGAGTGTTTGAAATCTATCGGTGAAGAATTTGTTCAAGCCGAAGAGCTTTACTTCTTTCGCGCCTTCGCGGCTTCCGGCGACCTGCCGGAGGTAGTCCATCTGACGCTTGGCGGGGGTCTGGCGGAAGTTTTTTGCGTAGCCGAGGAAGGCATAGTGGGTCTCGCCGAGGAAGGAGGGGAGGACGCCAAGTGCGAGGAGGAGGACCAGCCAGGGGGAGGCGAGCGCGAGAGCGGCAGAGAACGAGAGGGTGGTGATGATCTGCGTGACCAGACGGCCTAGCTGCTGGATCATGGCGAGGCGGTCGGTGGCCTGCACGCGGGCGCGTTCGAGGCGGTCGTAGAAGACGGGATCTTCATAGGTGGTGAGGTCGAGACGCGCGGCCTGCTCCATGACGCGTACGCTAACGTACTGGGTATAGCGATTGGCGAGGAGGGAGTCGGAGTAGTCGATGGCTCGGGTGATGAGGCCAAGGGCGACGTTGAGGATGACCTCGGCGATGACGAGCTTCCAGAAGTTGGGGGCAAGGGCGTGGCCGCGAATGACCTCTGCGATGTCATTCAGAATGTATGCGGCGATCTTCGCGATACCGAAGGGAAGGGTGGCGACGATCAGTCGAAGGAAGAGCCCCCATGTGACGACGGCGCGGCCTGACTCCCAGAGGATACGCAGGACGGCGGGCATGTTTTTCAGGGCGCTGATTCGATCGCGCCATGGACTCTCAGCTTTCACAGGGTCTTTCAAATCGCTCCTAAAGTGAGACTGCAAAAGAGAAAGGACGAGTCACATAGAAGTTATGGCTGCACTTAATGGATGCAGTAAAGCTATCAGGTGTTGGATAGTTCGTGGGCGGGGGATTGGCTCTTGCGGTTTGCGGTCATTGGGTTGTGGAGAGGGTTAGCTGCTGCCAGATTTCGGGGTCGACGGGGACGCCGAGGCGCATGTTCTCTTCTCGAAGCTGCAGGGTCTGTTCGCCTGGGTAGCGGATCGGGTTGCTGGGATCGGCTGGCGTTGCTTGATGGAGAGAGTCGAGGATGCCTTCGGCGATGCGGGTGAGTTCGTCGGGATCGGCGATGGCGGTTGGGCTAATGGCGAGGAAGACCTGGGAGAGGCCGGACTCGCGAAGCGGATCGCTGGGAATCTGGTGGGTTGCGAGGCCGCCGGAGAGCATCGCGGCGAGCATGTCGAGGACGAGGGAGAGTCCTGAGCCCTTCCAGTAGCCGACGGGTAGGGCGCGCTGGGAGGACTCGATGGCTGCTGGATCGCGAGTGAGATTACCTGCGGTGTCGAAGCCGCCCTCGACGGGGAGAGGTTCCCCTCGTTTGCTGTAGGCGGCGAGCGTGCCGTAGGAGAACTGCGACATTGCCATGTCCAGTACGACGTGGCCGCCGGGGTGGGGGACGGCGATGACGAGGGGGTTGTTGCCGAGGGCGGGTGTGGTGGCTCCCCAGGGAGGGAGGTTGGCGAGGGTGTTGGTCCAGCAGAGGGCGAAGAGGCCTTGCTCGGCGGCCTGCCAGCCGTAGGTTCCGCCGCGCATCCAGTGGTTGGTGTTGGCGAGAGCGACTGCGCCTGTGCCGTGTTGTTGGGCGAGGGTGATGGCTCGTTGCATGGAGGCGTGGGCGTTGAGATTGCCGATGCCGCTATGGCCGTCCCATCGCTCGATGGCTCCGATGCCGGCGGATTTGGTGGGCTCTGCGTAGACGTCGATGCTGCCGTTGCGAATGGTTTCAACGAAGCGAGGGAATCGATTGAGGCCGTGGGTGTAAATGCCGTCGCGGGTGGTTTCTGCGAAGAGGCGGGCGCAGAGGGTGGCGCGGGCTTCGGTTAGTCCGAGTTGATGCATGGCGCGGAGGAGGGCCGCGTGGAGTTGGTCGAAGGGGACTCGAAGCATGGGTTCAGTTTAATGCTTGTCGAACCTATCTAACCAGAGGTTGCTTGTCCATTTCGATCAGAGGTTATTCGTGGATTCGGTGAATGCCTCAGGCGGTTAGTTCTTGCTGGATGCGGCGTGTTCGCTTGCCTGTTTCGAGTGCTCGAAGGCTTTTGTGGAGTGTTCGTGGGCTTGCTTGGAGAGCTCGTGGGCGGTGAGGTGATCGCCTTTGCCGTGCGCTGTGGCTGCGGCCTGATGGGCGTGGGCGGCTTTGTTGTGATACTCGGCGGCGCGGTCGTGCGGGCTCTGCGGCATGATGTACTCCTTGGCTTCTTGGATGCTTGTTCAGGCTAAAGTGGGAGCAGATTCTATCTCCCATCTTCTATCTGCCCCTCTTTTATCTGCCCATCCAGCCGCCGTCGACGGTGAGGACGGTCCCGGTGACGTAGTTGCTGGCGGGAGAGCTGAGGTAGAGTGCAGCGCCTGCGAGGTCTTCGGGTTGGCCCCAGCGCGCGGCGGGGATGCGGTCGAGGATCTGGCGGTTGCGGGTTTCGTCGGACTGAAGGGCTTCGGTGTTGGTGGTGGCGAAGTAGCCGGGTGCGATGGCGTTGACCTGGATGCCTTTGGGAGCCCACTCGTTGGCGAGGGCCTTGGTGAGTTGGGCTACGCCGCCTTTGCTGGCGGCGTAGGCGGGGACGCGGATGCCGCCCTGAAAGCTGAGCAGGGAGGCGATGTTGACGATTTTTCCGCAGTTTGTTTCGAGGCCGCCGCGTGGGATCATATCGCGGGCGGCGAGTTGGGAGAGTTGGAAGACGCTGGTGAGGTTGACCTGAAGGACCTGTTGCCAGTCTTCGAGGGTGACCTCTTCGGCGGCGGCGCGGAGGATGGTTCCTGCGTTGTTGATGAGGATGTCGACGCGGCCGAATCTTTCTTTGACCTGGGTGAATAGATCTTCGGCGCCATTGGTGGAGGCGAGATCGGCGCGAAAGGCTGCGGCGTTTTCGCCGATAGCTGCGGCGGTCTCTGTGGCGGCGCGGCGGTTGCCGTGGCAGGCTACCGTGGCTCCTGCTTGCGAGAGAGCGATGGCAATGGCTGCGCCTAGGCCGCTGGCGGAACCGGTGACGAGCGCTACTTTGTTGTCGAGGCGGAAGCTTTCGAGGATGTTGAAGGGCTTGGTGGGCATCTAGGCCAATGTACTGGGATCAGAGTTGAGGAGCAAACGGAATGAGAGGTTGACGACAAAGCGGGGGGTCCGTATGGTTGGGTATTGTTTGAGGAGACAACTATATGCGGTGGTTGACGAGGCTGACGGCTGTTTTGGGGGTCGGGATATTGATGGTATCGGCGGGGTGGTCGCAGGCAACGACGCCTGGAGCGGTTACGCAGGCACAGGTTGGGTTAGTGGATCTGCTGACGCCGAGTGATGTTGCGACTCGCGGCGCCGAGCAGCTTGAGAAGGCGAAGGCGAGTGCGAACGGGAGCTCCGGTGTGACGCTCGAGAAGTATCCGGCCCACTACACGATGATTACTGCGAGGGCGAAGAGCGGTGGGGCCGAGGTGCATGCCTACTACTCCGACTTTCTGATTGTGGTGGACGGAGAAGGGACAGAACTAACGGGTGGCACAGTGGTCGATGCAAAGGAAGGCGAGAATGGGGAGACGCGTGGGTCGCACCTGGAGGGTGCTACAGCTCATGTACTGCATAAGGGAGATATTCTTCACATTACGGCGGGGACGCCGCACCAGGCGATTGAAGGGCCGGGGCAGACGATCACGATCTTTGTCATCAAAGTGGAGAAGCCGGCGGTTAAAGGAAGCGTCGCTGCGAAATAGCCAGGTCGGCCCGCGGATGCTGATAGCGCGGGGGCTCTTATACTGGACTGGATCGGAGATAGGGAATGCGGCTTTGTCAGATGGCAGATGCGGTGCGCTACGGGCTGATGAACACCGAGGAGTTGCGGGAGACCTTTCTGCTGGAGGGGATGTTTGAAGTGGGGGAGATCGAATTTGCCTATGTGGACCTCGATCGAACGGTGATTGGCTCGGCGGTTCCTGTTAGCGAGGAGCTGACACTTGAGACTGAGCCGGAGTTGCGCTCGGAGTATTTTCTGGAGAGGCGTGAGCTTGGGGTTTTAAATGTAGGTGGGGCTGGTTCGGTGGTGGTAGATGGAAAGAGCTTTGAGATGGGTAAGCTGGACTGTCTCTATGTAGGTCGTGGAAGTAAGGCAGTTACTTTTTCGAGTGAGAGCGCGAATGATCCCGCTTACTTTTATCTCTTGAGTTATCCAGCTCATGCGGAGTATCCGACTTTGATGGTGAAGTTTGCTGATTTGCAGGGATTGCAGTTAGGAGCTGCCGAGACTTGTAACAAGCGGACTATTTATAAAGCTATCTATAAGGATGGAATTAAGAGCTGCCAGTTAGTGATGGGATTTACTTTGCTGGAGTCCGGAAGTAACTGGAATACTATGCCTCCGCATACACATATGAGACGGAGTGAGGTTTATTTTTACTTCGATGTGGATCCTGCGCACCGTGTACTGCATTTGATGGGACCGCCCGATGCTACGAGTCACCTCGTAGTGGCGGATAAGGAGGTAGTGGTATCGCCGGGCTGGTCGATCCACGCTGGAGTTGGGACGAAGAACTATGCTTTTTGTTGGGGGATGGGTGGCGAGAATCAAGCTTACGACGATATGGACCCTGTATCGATTGCGGACTTGAGATGAGCGATGCTTCGGCTGGGTTGACGATTCATGCGGCGGACGCTTGCAGGTGGGACCTGGTGAGTCTCGGTGAGGTGATGCTGCGGTTTGATCCTGGCGAAGAGCGGATTGCGGGAGCGCGGCACTTCCGCGTGTGGGAGGGCGGTGGCGAGTACAACGTGGCGCGCGGGCTGCGCCGGTGTTTCGGGAGACGAACATCAGTTGTTACGGTGCTCGCGGATAATCCGGTGGGTCGATTGCTCGAAGATCTGATGCGGGAGGGCGGTGTTGATCTGTCGCATCTGCAGTGGGTCGAGTATGACGGAATAGGGCGGGAGGCGCGCAACGGAATCTACTTTCTGGAGCGTGGATTTGGATTGCGCGGCGCTATGGGGATGATGGATCGGGGGCATACGCCGATCTCACAGATGAAGCCGGGGCAGGTCGATTGGGATGGGATTTTTGCCGGAGAGGGAGTGCGCTGGTTTCATACGGGTGGGGTGATGTGTGCGCTGTCGGCGGAGGCGCCTGCGGTGGCTCGAGAGGCGATGGTGGCGGCGCAGCGGCACGGGGTGGTTGTGTCATATGACTGTAACTATCGGCCGTCACTGTGGAAGAGTGCCGGTGGGCGGCAGGGAGCGAGCGATGTGAATCGGATGCTAGCTCCCTTTGTGGATGTGATGTTTGGGCATGTGGGGGATTTGGCGGCGGTCTTGTGTGACGCTTCGCATGGTGCGCCATGGCATAGTTACGAGAGCTATGGGGAGATGGCCACGCGGGTGTGCCAGGAGTTCGGGAATATCAAGGTGATTGCTACGACGACGCGGAGGCCGAAGACGGCGAACAGAAACGACTGGGGGGCGTTTGGGTATGCGGGGGGAAGGGTCTGCGAAAGTATTCGATTCGATGATCTTGAGGTGCTGGACCGTGTGGGTGGTGGGGATTCATTTGCGGCAGGTTTGATCTATGGGTTGATGGAGGCGAAGGGCTTGCAGTGGGCGCTTGATTGCGGCGTGGCGCATGGGGCGTTAGCGATGACGACGCCGGGGGATAGTTCGATGGCGACGCTGAGTGAGGTGGAGCGGGTTATGGCGGGTGGGTCGGCTGGAGTGCAGCGGTAGAGTTGAGATTAGGGAGAGCAATGGAGAAGACTGCGGTATTGCGGGAGTTGCGGGAGATTGGACTGGTGCCGGTTTTGCGGGCGGATTCGGTGGAGCAGGCGCTGGCGCTGGCGGATGCGATTGCGGCGGGTGGGGTGACCGTGCTTGAGGTGACGATGACGGTGCCGGGGGCGATTGAGGTGATGCGTCGGCTGGCAGAGCAACGGCCGGAGATCCTGATTGGGGCGGGGACGGTGCTGGATGCGGAGACGGCTCGGATGTGCATCCTCGAGGGGGCTCAGTTTGTGGTGAGTCCGGCGCTGAATGTGGCGACGATCGAGATGTGTCATCGGTATTCGGTTACGGTGCTGCCGGGTGCGCTGACTCCGACGGAGATTGTAACGGCGTGGCAGGCTGGGGCGGATGTGGTGAAGGTGTTTCCGGCGAGTGCGATGGGTGGGCCGAAGTACCTTACTTCTCTTAAGGGGCCGTTGCCGCATATCGAGATGATTCCTACTGGCGGCGTGATGTTGGGGACGGCGGCGGAGTTCCTGGAGGCGGGTGCGTTTGCGCTTGGAGTTGGCTCGGATCTGGTGGACAAGAAGATGATTGTGGACGGGCGACCTGAGGCGATCACCGATATTGCGCGGAGATACCTCGAGATTGTGAAGGCGTTTCGTTCGAGGCACCCGATTTAGTTTTTTGCGTGGGTGCCAGAGGGGAGCCAAGGCTTTGGGCGGGTGGTCCAGAGGAGGGGCTGGCGGATGGGGAAGGTGCGCTGGAGTTCGGCGTTGGGTGGGTCGGGGGGAAGGGTCTTCCAGAGGGCGGCGTACTCGGGGCGGTCGTAGGCTCGGGCGGCGAAGAGGAGGCCTGGGGATCGGAGGGGGAGCGAGGTGAAGTAGGTAGCGTCGGCTCGGTAGGGCCAGGTGCCGCGGTTGAGGAGGTAGGGGTAGAGGCGGGCGATGACGGTGTGCATGCCGGGGCCGTCCTGCAGCTCGTACTCCCAGGCGCTCTCGAAGCGGGTGGAGAGGAGGAGGCAGATGGCGGCGAGCATGTCGAGGTTGAAGAGGGTGTTGCGGTAGGGGTTGGGGGTGGTGAGTTCGTGGGGGAAGGTGCCGTCGGAGACGATCTGGGCGCGGAGGGTGGAGGTTCTGAACTGGTGGCGGAGTGTGGTGAGTGGTCGATCGTCGGCTGGCTCGGTGAGGCGGGCGATGGCGGAGGCCTGGAGGAGCCATGAGGTTCCGTGATGGCTCTTGTTGTCGCGGGCGAGGCCGGCTGTGCGTGAGGTGTTGAGCCAGTCTAAGTAGGCGGTGAACCATCTGGTCAGCCCGGCTAGTTCTTCGGAGGTTAGGGCTTCGGAGTTGAGTAGGAAGGGGAGCGATTGGACTACTTCTGCGAGGTGGACTGCCTCGACGACTCCTTCGAGGCGACCATTTTTTGCGGGGGGGATGGTTTGGGCGTATTGGAGGGTGGGGGTCATGCTGGTTGCGGGGGTGAGGAACCAGGCGCGGAGGTGGGCGGCGGCTTGCTGGGCGTAGCGGAGGTCGGTGGTGAGGAGGTAGGCGGCGGTGAGGGCGGGGACGGTGAGGCTGAGGTTAAGCAGGGCGTCGCGGTGGGCGGTGAAGGCGTCGGGATTGAGGTCTGGGCTCGGGTTCGTGTGTTGGGTCTGTTGCGTCCACGGTGCGGTGGGGTTGGCGGGGTCGGGGAAGAAATCTTCGGGTTCGGAGTAGAAGTCGTGGGGGGTGCCGGGGCTACGGGGGCAGGAAAGGGTGGTGAGGGGCACAGGAGGCTGCGTGAGGTAGCGGTTGGCCTGGGCGAGGATGCGGTCGTGGTCGATAGCGGCTACGTCGGGGCGGGCGGTGGGTTGGGTCTGGGTCTGGGTTTGGGTGTGGAGGAGATGCGGGGAGAGGAGGAGGGTCGCGGCTTGGGAGCAGAAGGTGCGGCGGGTGACGGCCATGGGGGTTTGAGCCTCTTCGGCGGAAAGAGTACCACGGGTTCTGGTTTGTCCGGGTACACCCCTCTCCCCACGGGGTATCTTGGACGGAACGTGCTTCTAATCAATGGGTTACAGTGGGGTGGTGTCTGTAAAATATTGATCCTAAATTGGTTGTGCGCAAAATATCTGGAATGAGCGGGTTAGGGGAGATTCCTCGTTTTTTGGTTAAATAGTTTGCTCCAGCCTTCCATAAAAATGCCGAGCGTGTGCCGGTGGCGATTTTGTTCCTGCTTCTATTTTAGCTTGTGGATGGAAACTAATGCGCCACGCGTAAAGCTTTGTGGTGAAGGGGGATCTGCGGTTTGGGGGGTTGACAAGTTTTTTGGGGACGGTTTTTCTGCGTAATGCTGGGCGGCAACGGGTTGGGTTTTTGAGAAGGGCTAACGGCGAGATGCGGGGCTTTCCGCTGCGTTGTTCGCGGTGAGAGTGTGAACAGCTTTGGTCGAAATGACGGAGTTTTTTGGATTGGAGAGAACAGGTGCAGGCGAAGACGAACTGCGGTTCGCGCTTTCGCGCGAATACCCCACCCTATCGCGATGAGACTGCGAAAGGATGGGGCACCCACAACGGGTTGGGCTGACGGCGAGATGCGGGGGCTTTCCGCTGCGTTGTTCGCGGTGAGAGTGTGAACAGCTTTGGTCGAGATGATGCGGCTTTTTGGATTGGGGAGAACAGGCAGGCGAAGACGAACTGCGGTTCGCGCTTTTGCGCGAATACCCCACCCTATCGCGATGAGACTGCGAAAGGATGGGGCACCCGCAACGATGAGACTGTGTACAGCTTCTGTCGAGGTGAAGACTTTTGTTTGAGGGGGGAAGGTTTGGACGTCGGGAGCAGGTGACGGCAGAGTAATGCGACAGCACATTTGTTGGTGTCGCTGGTCCCGTTGGGGGGATGACTCCCCCCTTGGGAGGTTTTAGATGGCTTCTGGTTTCAGGACGAGGTTCTGGCCCTCGCCGCTGGTTCTGGTGGTGAGGCCGCGGTTTTTGTCTTCGATGCGGCCGAAGGTGCTGACCAGAAGCCGTTGCATCTTGGCGGCGGCACCGGTGACGGCGGTGGGAATGTCGGAGGAGTCGTTGGTGACGGCCAGCGACTGATGGCGTTTAGGACGGACTTCCAGGCGGCAGCGCTTGTCTTGAGCTCCTGACTTGTCTCCGTTTTCGTCGCTGAGGTGGACTTCAACGCGGGTGATTTCGTCTTTGAATCGGTTGAGGATCCGATGAAGGTCGGAATCGATCAGGTTGGAGAGTTTTTTATGCATGGAGATGTTTTTATCGCTGCTGATCTGAATCTGCATTCGTTAAACTCCTTCTCACTTACATGCGAGGTTAGACGCATTGAGTTCGCAAGAAGTGGCTGGGTTTTTGAGGCTGCGAGGTTAGCAAGTTGTGCAAAACTTTTTGATTGTCAATCAGGTACTTCGATCAGGGACGAGCTTCATAGACTATGTTGAAGGGGGTCTCCGCAGCTCGCCGGAATCGACGGAAGCCTGCTTTGGTTACGACGTCGCGGATGCGGGCTTCTCCGGATTGCGCGCCAAGGCAAAGTCCGACCTCCTGCGATCGGGAACAAGGCGTACACAAGAGGGTTGAGAACGAGTAGTAGACCCGGCCTACAGGATTTAGATTGTCCTTTAAATCATCATTGGCGAAGGGTTCAACGATCATCCAGGTGCCGTCGCTGCGGAGAGACTGCAGGACATGGGTTGCGGCTCCGACGGGATCACCCATGTCGTGCAGAGAGTCGAAGACCGTGACGAAGTCGTAGTCCGTTCCAGGGTACTCTTTGGCTTTGGCGACTTCGAACGTAAGACGGTCAGCGAGTCCTTGCCGCTTCGCAGAGTCGCGAGCTCCAGCAATGGATTGGTCGTGATAATCGAATCCGAAGAAGTGGGAGTTAGGAAATGCCTGCGCCATCAAAATTGAGGAGGCACCTTTTCCGCAGCCCACGTCGGCGACCCGAGCCCCTGATTCGAGCTTTTGCTGGATGCCGTCGAGCGAAGGAATCCAGGAGCTCACGAGATTGGCTGCGTAGCCAGGCCGGAAGAATTTTTCACATCCGTGAAAGACACCCTCGTCGTGCTCATGCCAACCCATTCCGGCACCTGTGCGAAACGACTCGGTGATTCGTGGAACCGCTGCAAGAGAGCCGAGTGCAAGTTCAAAGGCACCGGGGAGATAGGCCGGGCTGTCTTCGTTCGCCAGGGTGAAGGCCTGTTCCTCAGACAGGCTGAACTTGCCTGCCTTCTCGTCGTAGGTGACGTATCCGCCGGCGGCTTGCGAGGCGAGCCATTCACGGACATAACGCTCATCGGTTGAGGTCTTGGCCGAAAGCTCGGCGGAGGTCATCGGCTGACTGGAGAGTGCCTTGTAGAGACCGAGTTTTTCCCCGATAACCACCATGCCTGCGTGTGCTGTTGCTCCGAGATCGCCGACAAAGCGCCCAACAAATGCATTGAGTTTTTCCATATCCAATGCCATAGGGTCTGCCCTCCGAAGCAGGCCATAATAGTAGTCCTAAGCGGACCTGGATCGCGAAGCTCAGTTCGACTTTTTGATTAAAAAGACGATATGGGTTGTGCAGCAAAAGAGTGCACCGGCAAACCGAGAAGCGGGTCTATTATTTTTTTGCGAGGGTTGCGGGTACCGTGTTGAGTTGGCATACGGCTACGGCGGAGTTGCGGTAGGGGCAGGAGAAGGCGGTAGCTGCCTGGGGGGAGAGGAGGAGCCAGGTGACTCCGTAGGGGCGCAGCCGCTCCGTCCTTTCGACGTCGGTGAGGTGATTCAGACCTAGTTGCGCGTCGCGATAGGGACCCCATACGGCAGCCAGTGCAGGAAAGAGAGAGGAGACTCCCTCGTCTTTGCTGTCGTTGAGGGTGCTTCGTTCCGCCATGGCGCGGAATCCGGGTTCGTCGTCGGAGCTATGGGTTGTAGTGGAGTCGGAGGCGAAGAGGGCCTGCGGGGGCGTGTGGGTGCGGACCCAGAGTAAGGCTTGCTCCTCGGGGCTGGATGGACGCTCCCAGGGCCATTCGATGTGCGAGGAGACGGGATAGGACTGGTTATCGCCATAGGCCATTCCTGCGATGGCAATGATGAGAACGGCGATTCCTGGCAGGACCCTTCGCCGGAGGATGTGCCGGCCGATGAAGCCGCCGAGCATGACGAGGCCGAGGACGTAAATGGTGTGAAAGCTTCGCAGCACCTGAAGGCGCATGAGCAGGCCGGGGTGGCTGGGGTGGACGAAGCAGAGGGAGGCCAGGCAGCTTGTGGCTCCGGTGAAGACGCAGGCCAGACAGAGCTTGCCGGTGTTGGAGCGGAGGCCGGACTTTATGGCGACGAAGGCCATGAGGAGAAGCGGGGCGATGAGGCCGAGGATCTCCTCGTCTTGCCAGCGGGAGAGGAAGTAGTAGCTACGGCTGAGCGCGGCTTCGCGGTAGTAGGGGGAGATGGGGTCGTGCCAGGTGATCCAGGCGATGAGGCCGCAGAGGAGGAAGGCGGCTCCGCAGAGAGCTGTGGCGGCGAGTGCACGACGTTGGTTGAGCAGCATCAGCGTGCAGAGGAAGCCGACCAGGTAGATGCCCATGAGCGGATGAAGTGCACAGGCGAGAAGGGTGAAGACGGCCATGCGGGTCCAGGAGCGATCGAGGCAGGCGACGATGGCGAGCAGAGTGAGCGGGGTGGAGAGCGAGCGGGCGGTGAGATAGGGATCTGCCACCAGCAAAGACGTGGCTGCGGCGGGCATGGTGAGGCAGACGGCGGCGAGGAGGGTGCCACTCCATCGGGCGTACTCCGAACGGAAGAGCCGCATGGCAAGGAGATGAGAGGCGAAGAGGAAGGCAAAGATGGAGAGGCTGTAGAGGAACAACAAAAGGATATTGAAGGGAAGGTGGGCGTGGATGGAGATCCAGGCCAGGAGATGGGAGAAGAGGGAGAGCCTGCTGTGGCCGTCGACGAATATAGCGTCGGCTTGAAAGAGCGAGGGGTTGATGGTTCGCTCGAGTCCTGCGACGTAGATGGCTCCATCCTGCGAGTAGGGATGATAGCCGTGGAGCAGGAAGGTGGCTGAGGCGAGAGCCGTGAGGGGGATGACTCTATTTCTTACATTGTTGCTGGAGCGGTCGAGAGTAGCCGGTGCGGTTTCGTAGGCTGCTGAGTCAACGGATAAAACTACCAAATTGTGTCTCCCAGAAAATCTTCAACATTGCTTCGTACGCTATTTTCTGGGTGTAGACTGCGCTTCCAGTTTTTAACGCTTGAGTATGAATGGACGCAGTTTCATATCATATGTTTCACCGTGAGCCGTCTACTCAGCTCTTTTTATAGCAGAGGTTAGACGAAGGACAAGCTGGATTTCGTACCTCTTTGAGTCTTATAAACAACTGTTTTTTACAGCTTGTTGCTCTATTGCGCGGATTAGTTGGTCTACAACGACTTAGGAGATGGCGGCGGTGACCAGGGCCTGAGCTTCGGTTTGTATTTGTTTGAGGTGGTCGAGGCCTTTGAAGGATTCGGCGTAGATCTTGTAGACGTCTTCGGTGCCGGAGGGGCGTGCGGCGAACCAACCATTCTCAGTCGTCACCTTGAGTCCGCCTATTGCGGCGTGGTTGCCGGGAGCTTCAGTGAGGATGGCGGTGATGGGCTCGCCAGCCAGCTGTTTTGCGGTGACTTGTTGCGGCGACAGTTTGGCTAGTTTGGCTTTTTGTTCTTTGGTGGCTGCGGCGTCGATGCGCTCGTAGACGGGGTTGCCGTATCTTTCCGTTAGTTCGATGTAGAGCTGGCCGGGGTCTTTGCCGGTGCGGGCGGTCATCTCGGCGGCGAGGAGGCCGGGGATGAGGCCGTCCTTGTCGGTGGTCCAGACCTGGCCATTACGGCGGAGGAAGGTAGA
Organism: Tunturiibacter empetritectus; assembly: GCF_013410875.1. Classification (GTDB taxonomy): domain Bacteria; phylum Acidobacteriota; class Terriglobia; order Terriglobales; family Acidobacteriaceae; genus Edaphobacter; species Edaphobacter empetritectus. The sequence continues at coordinate 1,604,674 of NZ_JACCCU010000001.1, forward strand.
GCCGGCGGACTCTTCGCCGACGAAGCCGAGGGTGCCGTCGATGAGGCCGTCTACAAACCACTTGAAGCCTACAGGAACTTCGAGCATCGGGCGGTTGAGGCCTTTGGCTACGCGGTCGATGATGCTGGAGGAGACGAGGGTCTTGCCGATGCCGACCTGCGCGGACCACTGAGGACGGTGGGTGAAGAGGTATTGAATACACACAGCAAGGTAGTGGTTGGGATTGAGGAGGCCGGTGGTGCGGGTGACGATGCCGTGGCGGTCGTGGTCGGTGTCGGCGGCGAAGGCTACGTCGTACTTTTGCTTGTTGGCGATCATGCTGGCCATCGCGTAGGGGGAGGAGCAGTCCATGCGGATACGGCCGTCCCAGTCGGTGGTCATGAAGCGGAAGGTGGCGTCAACGTTGGGGTTGAGGATTTGTAACGGCAGGTGATACTTATCGGCGATGCGGGGCCAGTAGTGGACGCCGGCTCCTCCTAGCGGGTCGACGGCCAGCTTGAGGGTGGTGCCGGCGAGGACTTCGAAGTCGATGACGTTGGCGAGATCGTCGACGTAGGAGGTGATGTAGTCGTGGCGGTGGGTGGTGGGGGCGTTGAGGGCCTGGGTGTAGGGGATTTTTTTTACGGCGGTGAGGCCTGCAGCGATGATGTCGTTGGCACGGTTCTCGATCCACTTGGTGGCGGTGGTGTCGGCGGGGCCGCCGTTGGGTGGGTTGTACTTGAAGCCGCCGTCCTCTGGTGGGTTGTGGGAGGGGGTGATGACGATGCCGTCAGATTGATGATCTTTGTGCTTCGCGTTGTAGGTGAGGACGGCGTGGGAGAGAGCGGGGGTGGGGGTGTAGGCGAGGTCGGTGTCGACCATGACGTCGATGTTGTTGGCGGCGAGGACCTCGAGGGCGGTGGCGAAGGCGGGTTCGGAGAGGGCGTGGGTGTCCTGCGCCAGGAAGAGGGGGCCGGTGGCTTTTTGGGCGTTCTCAGGACTGTGGCGATAGTCGACGATGGCCTGGGTGATGGCGGCGATGTGGTCTTCGTTGAAGGCGGTTTTGAAGGCGCTGCCGCGGTGGCCGGAGGTCCCGAAGGCTACGCGCTGGACGGGGATGGCGGGGTCGGGATGAAGGGTGTAGTAGGCGGTGATGAGGCGGGAGAGATTGACCAGGTTGGCCGGGAGGGGAAGCTGGCCGGGCTGGTTGGGAGTCTGAGTTGGATTGCTCATACCGTCTTGTCCTTCTTGGTGTGCTGGTTGATTGTTGTGACCTTTGCTTTGACCCTTTGGCTCTATCTGACCCATTGACACTATATGGGATGCGGGTGTGTGGAAGATGTATGGCGCGGGTTTGCGGGGGAGAGCCGGGATTGACACGGAAGTCGCAGTTGAAGGTGCTTGTGTTTTGGGTGGTCTTAGCCTAAAACGGGAATGATCCGGGTTGTTTGTTTTGTAACGCTGCTGGGCCGCTTTCTAGCCGGCTTCGACGTGCGCTGTTGAGTATTGATCGTGGAAACGATGGCTGGTCTGGTTTGGCGCAAGGGTGCGTCGCGGGGCCTGTCCATGAGGGGTTGGATGGGTCAGGTACGACGGATTCTGCTACACGGGCTAGGGGTTGCGGGGTTGTGGGCGGCGGCTCTGCCGGCGTCTGCGGTGGAGGCGACGCTGGTGGCGGACGCCCATGTGAACAGTGCGCGGCCAGCGGTGAATAGCGGGACAATCTCGAATCTGAATGTGGGCGGCGGATATACGGCGCTGCTGCAGTTTGATCTTTCGATGCTGCCGGCGGGGACTACAGCTTCTCAGGTGTCGCGGGCGACGCTGCGGCTTTATTGCAATCGGATGGATACGACGGGTTCGGTGAGCGTGCAGCCGGTGAACGGGAGCTGGGGGGAGTACAGCGTGACGTATGCGACGCTGCCGTTGCTGGGGAGTGCGGTGAAGACGGTGCCGGTGGGGCAGGCCGGGGTTTATGTGGTGGTGGATGTGACGGGGCTGGTGCAGGGATGGGTGAGTGCTCCGACGACCAATAATGGGGTGGCTCTGACGGCGGGGACGGCGGTGGTGCAGTTCGACAGCAAAGAGAACGACCTGACGGGGCATGCCGCGGTGCTCGATGTAGCGCTGGCCTCGGGTGGAGCGACGGGGGCGACCGGGGCAACGGGGCCGGCCGGGCCTGCGGGACCGACGGGAGCTACGGGAGCTACTGGACAGGCTGGGCCAGTTGGTTCGCCGGGGCTGAGCTTTCAGGGGGCGTATGCTGCGGGTTCGACCTATGCGCTCGATGATGTGGTGACTTACTCGGGGTCGAGTTTTATTTCGTTGACCGGGGGGAACAAGGGTAATACGCCGGGGCTTACGGCGCAGTGGGCGGTGCTGGCGCAGGCGGGGACTGGTTCCGGTGGTGGGGGAACGGCTGGGCTGGCTTACGTGGGGACCTATGCCGCGACTACGAGTTACGTGCTGAATGCTGTGGTGACCTATCAGGGGTCGAGCTATGTTTCACTGATTGCGGCGAACCGTGGAAATACTCCGGGGATGAGTCCGGGGCAGTGGGGTGTGCTGGCGCTGGGGGCGGTGGGGATTCAGGGGCCAGCGGGTCCTGCGGGGGCGCCGGGGTTGCAGGGGTTGACCGGACCAACTGGACCGGCCGGGGCTGCTGGGCCTACGGGGGCTACGGGAGGGGCGGGTGCTCCGGGGCTGCCGGGGTTGGTTTATCAGGGCGCTTATGTTTCGACGACGAACTATGCGCTGGGAGATGTGGTGCTGTGGCAGGGAGCGAGCTATGCTTCGCTGCTGAATGGGAATCACGGGAATGCGCCGAGTGCGAGTCCAGGGCAATGGGGAGTGTTGACGGCGCAGGGACCGGCGGGGCCTACGGGAGCGCAGGGTTCGCAGGGGATTGCGGGGGCGCAGGGATTGCCGGGTTCGGTGGGGCCGAATGGACCTTCGGGTCCACAGGGTCTGCAGGGGATTGTGGGGCAGGCTGGGGCGCAGGGTTTGACGGGAGTTACAGGGGCGCAGGGGCTGAGTGGGCCGATGGGTCCGCAGGGGCCTGCGGGGCCGGTGGGGATGGCGTTTCGAGGGACGTACTCGTCTGCGGTGAACTATGGGCTGGGGGATGGGGTGCTGTTTGGCGGGTCAGCTTATGTCTCGCTGGTGGCGGGGAATATTGGAAGTACTCCGAGCTTGAGTCCGGCGCAGTGGTCGGTGTTCGCTACTGGGGCTACGGGAGCTACCGGGGCGCAGGGTCCGGCGGGTCCGCAGGGATTGCAGGGTCCGGCTGGGTTTGCTGGAGCGGCAGGGACTCAGGGGGCTACGGGCGCTACGGGGCCGCAGGGGCCTCCGGTGGCAAACTATACGGGGAATTATGCCTCATCGACGAACTATGCGCTGCATGATGCTGTGAGCTTCAATGGATCGACTTATGTTTCGCTGGTGGCGGGGAATGTTGGGAATACCCCTTCGCTGAGTCCTTCGCAGTGGGCGGTGCTGGCAGCAGAGGGAGTTGCTGGACCGGCGGGTGTCGCAGGGCCAGCGGGTTCGACTGGGCCAGCGGGGGCGCAGGGTCAGACGGGAGTGCAGGGTCCACCGGGAGTGGCCGGTCCTGCTGGGCCGGCGGGGGCGGTAGGCGTGACGTTTCGCGGGCCGTGGAGTTCTGCGGTTTCTTATCACGCGAATGATGTGGTCAGTTATGGGGGTTCGACTTATCTGGCGACGACCGGGTCGGTTGGTTCGGAGCCAGATATTTCGCCGGCGGTGTGGGCTGTGCTGGCGCAGAATGGAAGCGCGGGAGCCACAGGACCGGCTGGGGCTGCGGCTTCTGTGAGCGTGGGGACGGTGACGACGGGTGCTGCGGGGACGCAGGCGAGCGTGACCAATGTCGGGAGTGGAAGTGCTGCGGTGTTGAACTTCACGATTCCGCAGGGCGCGGCGGGGGCGAATGGGACGGGCGGGGGGGGCGGGGCGGGGACGAGTGGGATACCGTTTGCTTCGGTGTATCACTCGGTGTCGTTCAATCTGCTGTTTCATTCGGTGAATAGTGCCGTGGACGCTTCGACGGAGACCGACGCTGTTTTGACCTGGGTTCCGGCGGGATGTACGGCGACGCAGTTGAGTGTGTTTTCGCGTGAGACGATAAACACGGTGAATGTGATTCTGCGACAGGGGACGCCGGGGAGTATGGCGAATACTTCGCTGGTTTGTACGGTTGCTCCGGGTGCGTCGTGTATTCAGGAGGGCAATGTGACAGTGGCGGCGGGGAACTTTGTGGACTTTACGGTGACGGGTGCGAGTGGGACGGCTACTGGGATGTGGATGGCACTGGCTTGTAACTGATGTGTCCTGCCGGACGGGCCTCCTGCGCGGAGGGCGGTCACTTCGTGACTTGTGTACCCCCTTCGGGTGGCGCTCCCGCTGGTCGCGAAGAAAGATCTTGTGCCGGCCATTACAGGCCTTCGGAGAGAGAGGTGCGGAGGTCTTTTGCCAGTGCGGGGAGGGTGGTGAGCTGGGCGGGGGTGGGGGCTTTCAGGATGTGCTCGATCTGGCGGGCGATGTCGGTGCCTTGCTGATAGCCGAACATGCCGAGAGAGCCGGTGAGCTTGTGGGCGATGCTGTAGGCCTCGAGACGGGGTTCTTCGGGGAGGGTGCCGGAGGCTGCGAGGGAGGCAGTGCGGTCGAGCAGGTCGAGACGTTCGCGCAGGGTTGGAAGGTTTTTCTTCCAGAGACTGGCGAGGACGTTGTCGATCTGATCAGCTTTCTTCATAGTGAAGTGGCTTAGCTCGGCGTGCCGGTGGAAGATCGAACCCAGTTGGCTGCCAAAGCATGCGGGTAGTTTACTGCGGATTGGCGGATAGGTGGAACGAATGTCATGGCCTGGATGTCATGCCTTGATACGTAGGTAATGTGGTTTGAAAGGGACAAGCGGTTAGGGCAGGGTCAGGATTCGTCGGGATCCTTCGCTGCGCTCAGGATGACAGCAAAGCTTGTGTGCGAATGGCAAAATGCTCCGTGCAGATGACAACAAAATGCTCCATGCGGCGTGACGGGGCAGTTTGCAGTGCTTCTTTAGCGACAGAGTGTTAGTTTGCCCAGCCGAGAGCCGTGGAGATCTGATCGGCAAGGGTGAGGGGATCGAAGGGTTTGAAGAGGATTCCGGCAAGGCCTAGTCCGGCAAAGCGTCGCTGGTCTACACCTTGGACCTTGGCGGTGAGCAGGAGCACGGGGATGTGGGCGATGGCTGGAGTCTGTTGCATTCTGGCGAAGGTGGTGGGGCCGTCGACGCCGGGCATCATGACGTCCATGAGGATGGCGTCGGGCTGTTCGGCAGAGGCGATGTCGATGCCTTCGGCACCAGAGCTTGCGGTGAGGATCTGCCAGCCTGCGGTTGCTTCGAGGGACAGCGCGGCTACCTCGCGAATGTCATCTTCGTCGTCGATTATGAGAATGCGTCGCATGAGCGAGTCTATTCTCTCATGCGACAAGAGTTCGTGGAGTTGTCTACGTGGCTTCGCGTGTGGGTGTTAGTTGCTAGGCGGCGGGGCCTGCGGTGGCGAGGTCGGCGAACTTGGTGCGGAGGCGGTGGACCATGGAGAGGACCAGCTCTTCGACCTCCTGGGGCTGGACTTTGGCCTTGGTGAGGAACTCGGTGGGACCGAGGCGGAGCTTGGCCATCTCTCCTTCGGACATCTCGCGGCCGGAGTAGACGACCAGCGGCATGGTGCGCAGGGTGGGTTGCTGGCGGAGCCACTCGACGAGGGAGAAGCCGTCGCCGTCGGGGAGGGTGAGGTCGAGGATGAGGAGGTCGGGCGGGCGCGTGATGCACTGGCGGATGGCCTGCTGGCGGGTGGCGGCGTGATCGACGTGGACGGCTGCATCCTGGAAGCTGGCGGTGAGGACGCTGGCGAGGTCTTCGTCGTCTTCGACGAGGAGGACGTAGGCGGGGCCTTCGCCCTGGTGCAGAACGCGGCCTAGCTCGGCGAAGAGGAGATTTTCGTTGAAGGGTTTCTGGACCCAGCCCTGTGCGTCGCCGGTGAGTTGGGGACGGAGGGTAGAGGAGAGAACGCTGAGCACGACGACAGGGATGTTGGCGGTGATGGGGTTGTTGCGGAGACGCTGTAGGGTCTCCCATCCGCTGAGGCCGGGCATGTAGAGATCGAGAAGGATGGCTTCGACGTGGTGCTCGGCGGCGAGGATAAGGGCCTGTTCGCCGGAGCTGGCTTCGACGACGGTGTAGCCCTGGCGGGTGAGGTGCTCGGCGACTACGGTGCGGATGCCGGCGTCGTCGTCGCAGACCAGGATGGCGCCCTCGCCGCGTGGGGGGAGCTGAGCGGGGACGGCGACGTCGGTGGCGCGGGTGGTGCGGGGCAGCATCATGTAGAGCGTGGTGCCGGGGCCGAGGTTGCGTTGCGCCCAGATGGAGCCGCTGTGTTGCTGGACGATGCTGCGGCAGATGGCGAGGCCGAGGCCGGTGCCCCCCTTCTGGCGGGCGTCGGAGGGTTCGATCTGCTGGAAGCGGTCGAAGATGCTGTCGAGCTTGTCGGAGGGGATGCCGCGGCCTTCGTCGACGACCTTGAGGAGGATGGAGTCGGAGGCGGCTTCGGTGTGGATGCGCACTGTGGAGGCTGCGGGTGAGAACTTGATTGCGTTCGAGAGGAGATTGGTGAGGACTTGGAGGATGCGGTCGGCGTCGCCGTCGAAGAAGAGGGCTTCGGGATAGGCGGCCTGGGCTACGGTGGAAGGTTCGAGCGCGAGATGAACGGTGTTGGCGTCGGCCATGGGTGTCATGGTGTCGATGGCCTGCTGGGCGAGATCGCGCAGGGAGCAGCGGCGAATTTGCAGGGGAGCGCGGCCGGATTCCATGCGCTCGAGATCGAGGATGTCGTTGATGAGGCGGATGAGGCGGTCGGTGTTGGTGACGGCGATGCGGAGGAGGTTGAGGGCTTTGGCGTCTACGTCGCCGATGATGCCGGAGGAGAGCAGGCCGAGGGCGCCGCGGATGCTGGTGAGTGGGGTGCGGAGCTCATGCGAGACGGTGGAGATGAACTCGTCTTTGAGGGTGTCGAGCTCGGAGCGGTGGGTGAGTTGAAGGGTGTGCTGGTGCTGCTGCTCTCGAGCTTGCGTCAGTTGGTCGGTGAGGTCGCGGTTGGTGCGTTGGACGCGCAGGAAAGCGACGAGCAAGACTGCGGAGGTGGTGAGGAGCGAGAGGTAGCCAAGTAGAGGAAAGATATGCATTTTTGCCGGTGACCTATGGTAACTCTAATGCCACTAGTTGGTAACTGTATTCGGTAACCGTTGGAAGCTTTATAGCACGTACGTGTTAAAACGCAGCTTGGATTAGATCCCGGTAGATACTCCTCCCGAACCCGATGCGTTCTGCGGAGATATTCTGAATTAAGGGTGAGGATGCCAGAAAAATAGTTGCAGTGGGAATAACACCTCAGTGGGTTATCAGAGATGACAACATTGGAGGCAAAGCACTTAAGCCGAAGATTGGCATAAAAAAGGCCGTCTTTTCGCGGGAAAAGGCGGCCTTTATGGGGTTTTATAGGGTTTATGCGGTTACGGGAACCTGGTCAAGAATGGTGGTCCATTTTTTCCCTTTTCGGGACGCCTGGGCGTTCTTGTGGAAGGCATAACCGGTAATCAAGGGTAGAGCGAGTGTGGCTTCGGAGAAGACCATCTGCTCGTAGGTGAGGTCGACTTTGCCCCAGCTGGAGGCTTCTTTGAGGGTGGAGCCGGAGAGGGCGCCGTCGCGGGCGTCGGCTACGGTGATCTGGATGGCGTACTTGTGCATGGAGGCTTCGACACCGAGGATGTCGGCGGCTACGACGATGTCCTGGGCGAAGTTCTTGGGGACGCCGCCGCCGACCATGAGGAGGCCGGTGGTGGGGTTGGCGATCTTCAGTTGGGTGATCTCGTAGAAGTCTTTTGCAGAGTCGATGGAAACCATAGGCTTGCCCTGACGGGCGTGCTGATGTGCGACGAGACCGAAGCCTGCGGAGCAGTCGGAGAAGGCGGGACAGAAGATGGGGACGTTCTTCTCGTAGGCGGCGAGGACGATGGAGTCGCGGCCGCCAGCTTGCGGGGTCTTGCCGTTTTTGCTGAGGTAGGCGCCCATCTCGCGGATGAACTCGCGGGAGCTGTGCGGCCTGGGCTCGAGGGAGTTGGTGATCTGGTGGGTGATCTCGTCGCACTGGCGAAGCTCTTCTTCGTCGATGAAGGTGTCGTAGATGCGGTCGATCATGAGTTCGCGGAGCTCGGCATCGCCTGCACCGTACTTGTACTCGTCGCCGGCGACGTAGTGGTTGAAGCCGAGGGCCTCGAAGAAGTCCTGATCGACGATGTTGGCGCCAGTGGAGACGATGGCATCGACCATGTTGTTGCGGATGAGGTCGACAAATATCTTTTGAAGGCCGGCGGATATGAGGGAGCCGGCGAGGCAGAGGATGACGCCGCAGTCGCTGTCGCGGAGCATCATGTCGTAGATGTTGGCGGCGCGGGCGGTGTCACGCGCGGAGTAGGCCATCTGGGACATCGCGTCGACCAGGGGAACGACGTTGTGCTGCTTGAGGTCGAGATGCTGAATGGGGCGGGCTAGAAGTTCTTTTTTTGTAGGCATGGCTCCTACAGGATATCAATTTTGGCTAGTAACAGTGCGGGATTTCATGTGAATTTCATACGAGGGGCTTGTGTCCTGCCGGACGGGCCCACTGCGCGTGGGGCGGTCACTTCGTGACGCGTATACCGGTCTTGGTGGGTCGGCTGCCTGGGTCCTCCCTTTGGTCGGCGCGGGACTTCTTCAGGGCTTGAGGAAGGTCTGGACGGCTTTGTCGAAGGCGGCGGGTTGGTCGTACATGATGAAGTGGCGGGAGTCATCGATGCGGAGGATCTTCAGGTTGGGCTTGGCGGCGTAGGCGGTGGTGTAGAGAGCGGTGACCTGGTTGGCTGGGCCTTCCGCGGTTTCATAGGGATAGAGAAGCGTCATCGGAGTTTTGATTGTGGCTAGCTGAGGACGGAGGTCGGTGCCGAGGTCTTCGAGCATGGCGTTGGCGAAGACGGTGCGGTCGGAGGCGATGGAGGAGGCTGAGACCAGGCGCTGGCCTTCGGGATCTTTGACGAGCCGGTTGGTATAGAGGGGGCTGGATGCGGCGAACTGGTCGTTGGGCATGGCGACGAACTGGTCGTGGGCAGCCTTGGCCTGGGGTGCGACGCTTTCTACGGTGGCGGCTGGATCGAAGACGAGTCCGTAGAAGGGGAGGGTGTCAACGATGAGGAGCTTGCTGACGTCTTCGGGATGGGCCTGGGCGAGCATGAGGGCTAAGAGGCCGCCCATGGAGTGGCCGATGACTGGGATTGGCTGGAGGTGGTTGATGAGGATGTACTGGTGGAGCTGCTCGACCACGGGGGTAAGGATAGGACCGTTTGCGTTGGGGCCGGAGAGTTCGCCAGCGAAGCCTGCGATCTGTATAAGGTGAAGGCGATAGGTTGCGGTGAGAAGTTTTGCTTCGGCGGCGTAGACGTCGCGGGAGCTGGCGAGGCCGGGGATGAGGAGGACGTCGGGGCCTTTGCCGGGGGCGACGCCTTCGATGACGACGGAGAAGCGGGTGGGCGCTGCGGTGATGGCCTGGCCAAAGACTGGCTTTTTCAACAATAGGATGCCAGCCAGGATCAGCATGAGGATGACGAGGCGGCAGGTTGTGCGGGATGTGGTCATGGCTGAGCTCCTTCGAACGATTTCAGTGTGCCGGGTTCGTTGCCTAGTTGTTAGTGGCTCACGTCACTGAAGTGAGGTGACAGATGTCATGGGCGGGACGATCGCGTTGATTGCCGGGAGACTTCGAGTCGTTCCGGCTAGATCGGCCTAGCTCCAGTTGTGTTCGGCGCGAAGGAGAGTTTTGAAGAGGTGCACTTTGCGACGATGAGGGTGATGTCGTCGTGTTGCTCGTGGGTGCTGAAGGTCTTGATCTCGTCGATGATGGCAGAGAGGAGGGCCTGGGGCGCGAGTTTGGAGTGCCGGCCGAGAGCGGCGATGAGGCGGTCTTCGCCGAACTCCTCTTCGGAGTCGTTGAAGGATTCGGTAACGCCGTCGGTGTAGAGGGTGAAGATGTCTCCTGGGGCGAGCTGGCATTCGACGATGGGGGAGTGCCACTCTTCGAAGAGACCGAGGACGGTTGCGGTGGAGTGGAGACGCTCGACGTCACCGTTGTGGCGGAGGATGATGGCGCAGAGGTGGCCGCAGTTGGCGTAGCGAAGGAGACGGGCGGTGTCGTCATAGTCGGCGAAGAAGACGGTGGCGTAGGCGCTGTCGGTGGTGTTCTGGTAGAAGAGGCGGTTGACGGATTGGAGGAAGGTGTGGGGCTCATCGCGGGCGAGGGTGAACTGGCTGCGGAGATTGGCCTGCAGGTTGGCCATGAGGAGAGCGCCGGCGATGCCTTTTCCGGCGATGTCGCCGATGACGAGACCGAGGCGGCCGTGGCCGAGGGAGAGGAAGTCGTAGTAGTCGCCGCCGACGTGACGGGCCTGGATGCAGACGCCGGCGTAGTCTAGGGTTTCGAGCGGGGGAAGGGTCTGGGGGAAGAGGCGGGCCTGGACCTGGCGGGCGATCTCAAACTCCTGCGCGGCGCGGCGCTCGGCCTCGATCTTCTCGATGGCGTTGTTGCGCTGGCGCTCGATCTCGCGGCTGATCTGGCTGGAGGCGAGGAGTTCGAAGGAGTTGCCGTCGATGTCGTAAAAGCCGGCTACGGTGGCGCCGAAGATGGTCTGCTGGGGCGGGTGATGGAAGCGAACGCCGCGGTTGCGCCAAAGTTCGTAGGTGGTGTCGATGTCCTCGGAGATGAAGCCAATCTGGGTGTTGCGACCGATGAGTTTGTAGTTCTCTGTGCCGGGCCTGGGCGCCATGAGGGCTAGGACTGCGGAGCCGTCGGGAGGAGCGACGGCGACCCAGCGGCCGTCGAAGTCGAAGTGGGCGTCTGCAACGATGCTGAAGCCGAGCTGGTCGACGTAGAACTTGAGGCTTTTGTCGTGGTTGCGGACGTAGACGGTGGATTTGAAGATGCGCAGGTAGGGGCACTCTGGACACTCGCGCTCGGCCTGTTCGGCGAAGATGCGGGCGGAGGAGGTTGCCTGGGGTTCGGGCTTCACGTGGTTGCTCCCTTTGCGAAGGTGTGCCGTTTTTCCGCTGCGGCTGGGCGATTGCTGGAGTTACGTGATCATCATCAACCCTTTGCCGATTCGATGTACAGGGCCACTTGGACTCAACGGATGGGCCAAGGGGAGGGAGTTGCTTTGAAGTGAATTGGAGACGAGACTGTTGGGATGAATGTTAACTTTGCGGAGCGGGCCCATAACCATAACTGGAAGCTGGACCCGATTGTGCGGTCGCTGCTGGATACGGACTTCTACAAGCTGCTGATGCTGCAGTTTATCTGGAAGAACTTTCCGAAGATCCATGTGACTTCGGAGGTTACAAACAGGACGGTGTCGGTGCGGCTGTCGGAGCATATTCCGATAGCTATGCTGGTGGACCAGATGGAGCATGTGCGCGGGCTGCGGTTTCGGCGGTCGGAGATTATCTGGCTGGCGGGCAATACGTTCTATGGGACGCGGTCGATCTTTGAGCCGGCGTTTCTGGAGTGGCTGGAGAGGGACTTTCGGCTGTCGGATTACACGGTGACGGAGCACGATGGGCAGATTGTGGTGCGGTTTGAGGGGCTGTGGACCGAGGTGACGATGTGGGAGGTCTATGGGCTGGCGCTGGTGAGTGAGATGAAGACTCGGGCGGCGTTGAGTACGCTGAGCGAGCTGGAGCTGGATGTTTTGTATGCGCAGGCGAAGACGAAGCTCTGGGAGAAGATGGAACGGCTGCGGGAGGTGCCGGAGATAAGGATCTCGGAGTTTGGGACGCGGCGCCGGCATAGTTTTTTGTGGCAGGAGTATGTGGTTGAGGTGATGCGGATGGCGCTGGGGCCGAGTCTGTCGGGTACGTCAAATACTTTTCTTGCTTACAAGCATGACCTGGAGGCGATGGGGACCAACGCGCATGAGCTGCCGATGGCGATGGCGGCGTTGGCGAACGATGATGAGGAGTTGCACGCGTCGCAGTATCGCGTGTTGGAGCTTTGGCAGAAGAGCTATGGTGGCGAGTTGCTGATCATGTTGCCGGATACGTTTGGGACGACGCAGTTCTTGGCTGGAGCTCCGGATTGGGTGGCGGACTGGACGGGGCAGCGGTGCGATAGTAAGGACCCTTTTGTTGCTGGGGATGAGTATGTTGCTTGGCTGACGGAGCGGGGCAGGGATGCGAAGAAGAAACGGCTGATCGCGTCCGATGGGTTGGATGTGGAGGATATTCTACGGCTGCATGAGTACTTTCATGGACGGATACGGTTTAGCGCTGGCTGGGGGACGTTGCTGACGAATGATTTCCGTGGATGCCATCCGCGGGGCGAGACTGCGCTGGAGCCGATCAGCCTGGTGTGCAAGCTGATGACGGTGGGGGGGCGGCCGGCGGTGAAGCTGTCGGATAATGCGCGGAAGTCTACTGGGCCGGTAGAGGAGATTGCTCGGTATCGGCGGGTGTTTGGGAGTGTGGCGGTGATGGGGGCTTTGGTTACGGTTTAATTTTTTAGTTTAAAAGATGTGGCCTGCCGGCTGGGCCCGCTCCGCGCGGGGCGGTCACTTCGTGACTTGTATACCTTGTTTTGGTGATGTGAGTGCTGTGGGCCTCGCGTTGCTCGTCGGGTTACTTTTGGTTGATGCGAGACACGTATACTTTTTGCATGATGAGAGGTATGGGTTTAGTGAGGATTGCGGCTGCGATGGCTTTGCTGCCGGTGATGACGGTTCAGCAGAGTTTGGCGTGGGGCAGGGAGGGGCACATGATGATCAACCGATTGGCAGGGGCTGCGCTGCCATCGGATGTGCCGGAGTTTTTACGATCGAAGCAGGCGCTGGATGCGCTGGAATACTATGGGCCGGAGCCGGACCGGTGGAAGTCGCCGCTGGAGCCGGAGCTGAATGCGGCGGGTTTTCCGGAGCACTATATCGATCTGGAGTGGGCCGACCTGATTGGGGAGCTGCCGCGGAAACGGTATGACTATGTGCGTGCGCTTGAGTTTGCGCAGAAGTCGCATCTGGATCTGGCGCTGACGCCGGAGAAGGTTGGGCTGCAGCCTTATGTGACCGCTGAAGTGTGGGAGCGGTTGAAGAGCGCTATGCGGGATTATCGGAAGCTGAAGGAAGACCACAAAGATACAAAACCTTCGGAGTGCGAGATTGTGTTTCTGGCGGGATGGCTGGGGCACTATGTCGCGGATGGGTCGCAGCCGCTGCATACGACGATTCAGTACAACGGGTGGACGGGGCCGAATCCGAATGGGTATACGACCGAGCACAAGATTCATGCGATGTTCGAGTCTATTTTTGTGTCTGCCAATGTGAAGCCGGGAGAGGTTGCTCCGTTGATCGCGGAGAAGCCGGTGGTGCTGGGGGATGTGTTTACCGACTACATGGCCTATCTGCGGCATACGAACTCACTGGTGGAGAAGACGTATCAGCTGGAGAAGGCTGGTGCGTTTGCTGGCGCGGGAACGCCTGAGGGGAAGGCATTTGCTGAGGAGAGGCTGGCGGCTGGCGCTACGGAGTTGCGGGACATGATCTATTCCGCGTGGGTGAAGAGCGCTGAGCCGTTGCCGCTATCGAAGTATGCGGACTAGACGAGTTACTCTTCTGAGTTCGTCGCGGTTGAGAGCAGGGGGTACTGGTGGTGCTCGACGCGCTTGAGGAGTCTTCGCAGGAGTGGGGTGAGCGCGAGCGCGATGATTGGGATTGCGATTGCGGCGAAGATAGCCCAGAGGATGAAGGCGTGCCACTCCCATAACCAGAGCTGACGGGAGAGGGCGAGGGGATGCTCGCGTGCGGCGTGAAGCAGCTCGTTTGCCGAGAGGGGCATGGGGGCGGTGTGGAAGACGCGGCTGGCGAGACGGATGAACGGGATGACGAGGACGATTTCGAGCGGATAGACGACGTGGTTGCCCAGCTGGGAGGCGGCGATGTTGAGGCGCAGGACGAAAGCTACAGCGAGGCAAAGGACGGTGGTGCTGCCGAGGATGGGGTTGATGCCGATGAGGAGGCCTACGGCGAGGCTCCAGGCTAGTTTTTCCGGCGATGCTCCCATACGAAGAAGCGCGAGGACGGGAAGGGCGACGCGGCGATAGAGCCAATTGTGATGGACGGGTTCGGGGACTTCGCGGTTGACTTTGAGATTGGATTCGCTTGGCTGCACTGCTGACAGGATAGACTGCGCGATGAGGCTTCGTTCAACAAGTGCAGCTTCAATGCGAGTGAGGATTGGATCTGGTGAACTTTTTTCGGGCTGCCTGGCGGAGTGTTTGGATGGTGGGGATGTTCGTGAGGTTCGGTGCGGAGTTGGCGCTGACGCGGCCGTCGACACGAAAGGCGCGGGCTGCTTGGCTGCATCGCTTTTGTGCGAGTGCGATGCGGGGGCTGGGGATTGAGATCAGTGTTGCGGGGAGTTTTCCTGAGCGCGGGGCGGTGATCTCGAATCACTTGAGCTATCTGGACATTGTGGTGTTTGCGGCGGTGCACCCTTGCGTGTTTGTGTCGAAGGCGGAGATTAAAAAATGGCCGGTGGTGGGGTGGATGACGACGATGTCGGGAACGGTTTATGTGGAGCGCGGGCATGGCGGGTCGGCCATGAGAGCGCGGGCGGGGATGCAGGCGGCGGTGGACGCGGGATTGCCGGTGGTGTTCTTTCCTGAGGGGACGACGAGCAATGGAAGCGGACTGTTGAAGTTTCATAGCGGGCTGCTGGCGCAGGCGATTGATGGTGGTGCTCCGGTTACTGCAGCTTGTCTTCGCTATGAACTTGGGGAAGACAACGGACCGGGTGTGAGCGTTGCGGATGACGTCTGCTACTGGGGCGACCGGAATATGCTGGGGCATGTCTTCACCTTTCTTGGGCTGCATGGGGTGAGCGCGAAGGTGCGGTTCGCAGAAAGGCCGATGGAGTTTTCGAGCGATGCGCTGCACCGGAAGCAGGCGGCTGTGGAGGCCAGGGCGGCGGTGGCTGCGTTGAGAACTAACACCTTTGGGGAAGGGGAGCAGGTGGCGGGGGAGATGCACCATTTTTGATTCAACGAATGTTCATTTGACGTGAACATTCTGTAACAGAAGAGGACGCAGACTGACATCGAACGCACCACAATCCTGGCTTGCAAGGAGAGTCGATGCTTACAGTCACTGAGTCTGGGTCTATCGCACTTCTTCCGAATAAGGCTGTGTCTCCGGAGCTGCCGTCGAAGAAGGATATTCGACTGGAGGCAGGAGATTATGTAGTGCGGCTGGCGTTGAGTGAGGGGGAGCGGGCCGCGGCGTACAGGCTGCGCTTTCTGGTGTTCAACCTGGAGATGAATGAAGGGTTGGAGTCGGCCTATGCCGATGGGTACGACAAAGATCACTTTGATGATGTGTGCGACCACATGATTGTGCAGGAGCGCAGCACGGGCGCGATTGTCGGGACATACCGGATGCAGATGGGGGATGTGGCGGGAAAGTACTTTGGGTACTACAGCGAACAGGAGTTCTGCTTCAAGCCTTATGAGGCGATGCGGGCACAGATTGTGGAGCTGGGCCGGGCGTGCATCCACCGGGAGCATCGGTCGTCGGAGGTGCTGCATCTGCTGTGGAGGGGGATTGCGCGGTATGCGCTGGTGAATGGTGGGCGGTACATGATGGGGTGCTGCTCGCTGACGTCGCAGGATGCGGAGATGGGCCATGCTGTGTATGAGTCGCTGCGCGGCTGCATGGTGGAGCCTTCACTGTTGACGGTTGCTGCCGCTTCGTTTCGATTGCCGGCTGCGAAGGTTGAGATGACGGAGGTTCGCGCTCCGAAGCTGCTGCGGGCTTACCTGACGATTGGTGCGAAGATCTGCAGTGAGCCGGCGATCGATCGAGACTTCAAGACGATCGATTTTCTGACGCTGTTGGATCTGCAGACGCTGCATCCGAGGGTGGCGAAGAGATTTCTTGAGGGGTGCTGAGGTGAGGGTGGCGGTCGCTGTGTGGCGATTTTTGCGTTCGGTGCTGCGTGGCGTCTTGTTTGTGGGACTGTTGGCGGCGGCGGTGGTGGATTGCTGGATCCGGCACCCGAGGGTGGGGGCTGAGGGTGCGGTCTGGATTCATGGGTGGTGCCGGCGGATTGTGAGGGTGCTGGGGTTCGAGTGCATGGTGGAGGGGACGGTGCCGTCGGGCGGGGCGGTGGTGTCGAATCACCTGAGTTACCTGGATATTTTGCTGTACAGTTCGGTGCAGCCGTTCGTGATGGTGGCGAAGACGGAGGTGCGTGGATGGCCGCTGCTGGGCTGGCTGACGGCGCAGGCGGGGACGGTGTATGTGGAGCGGGGCGGTGGGCCGAAGACGTATCCGGGTGTGAATCGGGCGATGGCGGAGGCTTATCGGAGCGGCTTGCCGGTGCTGTTCTTTCCGGAGGGGACGACGACCGATGGTGCAGAGGTACTGCCGTTTCGGCGGGGGCTGTTTCACTCGGTGTTGAATGGTGGGGTTGCGCTGCGGGTTTCGGCGCTGCGGTATTCGCTTGATTCTCATGTAGTGAATGGAAGCGCGACGGTGGGTGAGGATGTGTGCTGGTGGGGGGACATGAAGTTTACGCCGCACATGTTCCGGTTTCTTGGGTTGAGGGGGCTGCGGGCGAAGATCAGGTTTGGGGAGGAGATTGTCGAGCGGGCGGACCGGTTTGTGCTGTCAGAGGCGGCGCAGGGGGTGGTGGCGGAGATGTATGAGGGGCTGAAGGTTGGGGTGAGTGTGTGGGAGCACGACTCCGAGTTGGTAGGAGCGCTTTAGGCGGTTGAGAGTTAGTTAGTGAAACCAAACGTGCAACAGCAAGAACAAAGGCGAATGCGGGGGTTCTTCGCTGCGCTCAGTATGACAAGCTTTTCCGTTCGACTCGCATCTGGTTCCTAACAGAACTCTCTTATGCAATGACGGGACCAGATGTCATTACGACTAAGGCAAGCTCTGATTAAGTACATAGCATTCCCTCAGCGACTAAAGTCGCATTGCTCGGTTCGATTTTGTGGCGGGACTAAAGTCCCGCCCTTTCAAAATAGAACTTGATCATGCGTTTCCTAGTCCTATCTGCTACTCACTATTCGACGGCGATCTGGGGGATTAGGGCGTTGAGGAGGTTGGTGAACTGTCTTTCTACGCGCTTGCCTGTCTCCATGACGTCCTCGTGGTCGATGGTGTCAGCGGTCTCGCGTCCATAGGCGGGGACTCCGGCGGCCATGTTGGTGACGAGGGAGAGACCGAGGACTTCGATGCCCATGTGGCGGGCGACGATGACCTCGTGGACGGTGGACATGCCGACGAGGTCGGCTCCCAGGGTGCGGAAGG
This sequence comes from Tunturiibacter empetritectus, assembly GCF_013410875.1. GTDB lineage: Bacteria > Acidobacteriota > Terriglobia > Terriglobales > Acidobacteriaceae > Edaphobacter > Edaphobacter empetritectus. Next base: position 1,622,089 of record NZ_JACCCU010000001.1, read on the forward strand.
CGCGGATCTCGGCGGGGGTCTCGAAGCTGGGGCCGAGGACAGCGAGGTAGACGCCTTCGGTGAGGAGGAACTCCTGGCGGGCAGCCTCTTCGATGGCGAGGGTGCGGAGGCGGAGCGAGTAGGCAGTGGACATATCGAAGAAGCGCTGGGCTGGGGTTTCGAGGACGGTGAAGCGGGGTTCGTTGGGGCCGAGGGCGGCGTTGGTTCCGGTGAGGTTGATGTGGTCGGAGATGGCGACGATGGAGCCCTGGGCGAGGGTGGTGCGGATGCCTCCGGCGGCGTTGGTGACGATGAGAGTTTTACATCCGAGGAGGCCGAGGACGCGGGTGGGGAAGGTGACCTGCTCCATGCTGTAGCCCTCGTAGGCGTGGACGCGGCCCTGCATGACGGCTACGGGGACGCCTGCGATCAGGCCGAGGACGAGGTGGCCGGAGTGGCCCTGGACGGTGGATTGGGGGAAGTGAGGGATGTCGGCGTAGGGGATGCGCGTGGCGGACTTGACGTGGGTGGCGAAGTTGCCGATACCGGAGCCGAGGATGATGCCGATGGCGGGCTGGAGCGGGGTCTTGCTGCGGATGCAGGCGGCGGCGGCCTGGGCCCTGGTGTAGAGGTCGGTCGTCTGGCTGGTCTCGCTCATTGCAGTCCTTGCAACTCCTGGTTATAGTTCCGAGGGGGGGTACCCCCCCTCATTACCGGCGTGTAACTTATTCAGAATCATAGACTTGCTGGCTATCTCTCCCTGCAAAATCGTCATAACAAAAGGGTTACGGCTAAATTCGTCCAGTCAAAGGACTTAGAGGCTACTGCACAAAGCTGGCTCGATCCGGTTTCGGCAAAAATTCATACCTGTTATAAGTCTACCGAGTTGGAGTGGGTAAATGCGCCACGGTTTGGGGATTTATTTTTTGCGTGTTGAGAGTGCGGAAAGGCTGGATTGACGGTGGTTTTGTGGAGGTGAGGGCGGATTTATTTTGTTTTTTGGGTGTGCAGGGGGCTTGACAGGAAAAACACTAGTCGAGAGAGGCGGGTACGTGGTGAGAGACGGTGGCGGGAGGATGACGCTAAGGATTTTGCGGTGGTGCAGGAACGGCTACCAGAGCCTTGACCTTGTCGGTCAGTACACCGATGGATTGCGTGAAGGCAATCGCGGTCTTTGCTTTGTTGCTTCCGAGGTTGGCAGGCATGACGATCGAATAATAAAACTGATCATTCTTCGAAGCGGAGTAGATGGACAGCGTGAAGGTCGGGATATAGGCCTCCGTCGTGTCACTGGCTATGTTCACGTTCCCACCGGGTTTTATTATGGATTCATGGACGATGGTGCTTGAGCTGATGTCAAAGATAAGATCGGCCTGGCTCGGAGAGTCGACTAACTGGAAGTAGCCCCACTGCTTGAGGGACGCATACAGCTCATCGTAGGTGACGTTCGGTCCTCCAGGTATGAATTGGTTGAACCCGTGGTCAACACCTCCATTAGAAAGAAAGATCTTCTTGGCGGCTGTGACTTTCAATATCACTACTGGTGGGGGCGGCGGAGGGGGAGGCGGTGCCACTACCTGCTGCGCGCAGCCCACGGTAAGCAGAGTCAACAGGAGAGTGAGGCGCGGTAGAGGTTTACGAGTCATGAAGTTCAGAGGTTAGTTGCACAGAGAGAGAAGTACGTATGCGAACAGGACCAACGTTATTCGAAGTTGTGGGGGACTCTGCTAACTCTTTCGTGTTAGGACTCAGACTGCTTGACAGGAAAGCGGGAGGCGGGGCCTTGGGTGTAGTGTTCTGGAGACGATGAGAAGAGCGAAGTTTCAGCATGAACGTTCGATCCAACGAAGGAATGATCGGGCAAGGCTGATGGTTGGAGGGGTATGAGCTCTGCGGACGAGGTGGCGGGGGTGCTGGCTTCGATTCATGCGGAGTCGGGCGCGAGCCTGCTGGCGCTGGCGGAGGCTTCGCCTATGTTGCTGGTTTTTTTGCGACACTTTGGGTGCTCTTTTTGTCGTCAGGCGATCAGTGATGTTGCAGATCTTCGTGGTGAGTTGGCGCGGCGCGGGGTGAGACCGGTGTTTGTGCATCTGGGGACGCCGGAGCGTGCGAAGCCGTTCTTCGAGTATTACGGTCTGGGGGATGTGGAGCGGGTGAGCGATCCGGAGGCGGTGGTTTATCAACTGCCTGTGTTTGCGCTGCCGAGGATGCATCCGGCGCTGACGTTGTTGCAACCTTCGGTGTGGATTGGGTGGTTGAAGGGTGCGATCTTCAAGCATGGGATCGGGGCGATCAAAGAAGACGGCCATCAGATGCAAGGGCTCTTCTTTTTGAAGGGGCCTAAGATTGTGCGGCAGTTTCGGTATCGGACGATTGCGGATGAACCGGATTATCTGCGGCTGGTTGGGTGAGATCTTCAGGCTTCAGCTTCCTCTGCTTACCACGAGTTAGCCTTCGGCCAAGCGCAATCGAGCCTTCCTCTACATATTTGGCGTAGAAGTGCGCCGCTGTGAATGCGCTGACAAGATATGCGGAGATCACGATGGCCGAAGGAACTTTGGTGTAGAGCAGAGTGAAACAGAGAAACAGGGCCGTTCCATGCAGCAGGTAGAGGCTGTAGGAGATCTTGCCAAGGTAGACGAAGAAAAACCGGGAGAGCCAACCGCGAACGCGGCTGCAATCCGCGATAACAATGACGCCACAGGCTGCCAGAACGTTGATGAAGTTCTTACTTTCGCCCGCATAAAATCCTACGACCACCAGGCCAAGCAGCAGATAGCGCATGGGTGTGCCGATTCCACGAAACCACAAGTAGATCCGTTCTCTCTCCTTCGCGGCCAGGGCGCCTATCATGAAGGCTCCTGTGTACATCACAAGCCCACCAAAGTCACCGGGGAGCCGTGCTCCTTCGAAGCCCAGAGCAAGTGCAGCCGCTAAGCCGATCAGTGTTGGGCCACGTAAGGCCCAGCACAGTAAAGGAAAGAAGAACGAAATGGCCAATTCAAATTTTAGAGACCAAAAACCCATGCTAAGTGGCTGCGGAGTTACTCCACCACTGCCAAACACAAGTTGATGCAGAACGAGTTTTCGTGTGATCGGTTCATGCCAGGTATCGTAGTACGTCTGTGTCAGAGGGAGTTTGGCTCCGCCAAACTTTGAGGCGAAGTACGCTGCCAACAGAGCTACGCCGAGATATGGCAGATAAATCCGGCATAGACGGCGGGTCAGATATCGTCCATACGGCAGCTGCTTTCCAACCCAAAAAGGAAGCGAAAGGACATAGCCACTCAGGACAAAGAAGAGCACAACGCACTTCCCGCCAGCGAAGAGAGGACCGAAGATAAATGGAAGAGTAGCCCACGTCATGATTACGCGGACATGATTGAAGACCACCACAGTCGCGGCTAATCCTCTCAAGGCGTCCAGATGGTGCAGGCGTCCTACAGAGGAGCCGGAAGTCGTCAATTCTTGCATCAAGTCCTTTAAGGTGAGGCGGGTTAGCGACGCAGCCCAAGCTCCGCCCTCCAACCAAACTTGTCGTTGCCGATTAACTGCCGGTAGTGCTAGATAGCTTCGGTCGTCAAAGTCTATCGCGAAGCCTCCGCAGCGTCGATGAATTCTTTGTTTCGAGAAAGAGCTGACAGCGATGCCGGGAATGAAACCAATTGCACAGAGAGCGGTACTTCGTGAGGAGGGCGGTCAGGCCTAGAGGAGTTTGGCGATGACCAGAGTCAGGTCGTCGGTTTGCTCTTTGGGGCCGGCGAAGGCGGAGACGGCGTCGGCGATGTCGGTTACCAGGGTGGTGGCTGGCTCTGAACTTTTGTCCAGGATGAGTTTTGTAAGACGCTCGAACGAGAACTCTTCTTCGCTTTCGTTCTCCTGCTCGGTGACGCCGTCGGTGTAGAAGACGAGGATGTCGCCGGGCTCGAGGGTGATGATCGTGTTCGAGAACTGGGTGTCAGGCAAGATGCCCATGATGGGGCCGGCTTCCTCGAGAAGCATGGATTGGGAGTTGCTGGTTCGCAGGAGCAGAGGTGGGTTGTGGCCTCCGCTGGCGTACTCCAGTATGCGGAGTTTCGTATTGAACCGGGCGTAGAACATGGTGACGAAGGTAGCGGGACGGGTGATTTGTTTGAGGCACTCGTCGAGATCTTTGAGGATCGCGGCTGGGCCGCTTAGCTCGTGCGCACGAAGACGCAGGGCAACGGCGAGAGAGGGCATGAGCAGAGAGGCGGCGGCCCCTTTGCCGGAGACGTCTGCTATGACGACATCGACTATTTCGTCGGAGATCTGGAAGAAGTCGTAATAGTCGCCACCGAGGAGCCGGGCGGTCTGCATGAAGGCAGCGAGCTCGAGCCCTGGAACGATAGGAGCTTTGGATAGCACCTGGCGCTGGACTTGTGCGGCGAGGAGGAGATCGTCTTCGTATTCGTCGCGTTGGCGTCGCACCTCGGCGGCAAGGCGGCCGCGTTGTTTTGCGATAAGGCTGACAAGAAACCCAACAATGAGAAAGCCGGCAAGGCTAATGATGAAGCGGACGATTCTGACGTGAGTGTTGTCGCCGATGGGGCCGTAGAGCTCTTGCAATATGGAACCCAGGACCGCGAGTCCGATGGTGATGGGAAGAGGGTTGATGAAGGCGCTGAGGGCGATGGGAAGGACGTAAAGATAGCCGAGGGAGATGTTGGCTACGACGATCCAGTCCGTGTAGGCGACGGAGACCACAGCGAGGACGACGACCAGGTTGAGCAGCCCAGTGGTCTTTATTTCTTCGGTTTGAACTTGTTGTTTGTACTCGGCAGTGTTTTTACTGCTTCTGAGGAATGCCATCGTGCTGAGCTCTCCTGTCTCTCCCGTTGTGACGCGCAGTTACTGCATTCTCTTCGTAACGCGATCCGTTGGGAGAGAAGCAGGATTGCGGAGAATTTTAGTGCAAAGGGTGGTTGGTCCGAAGTTTATTTGATAAGCATGGAGACGATGCTGGCGGACATGAGGTTGGCCATGGTTCCGGCGAGCATGGCGCGGAGGCCTAGCTGGGCGAGGTCGTTGCGGCGGTTGGGGACGAGTGCGCCGATGCCTCCGATCTGCATGCCAATAGAGCCTACGTTTGCGAAGCCGCAGAGGGCGAAGGTGGCGATGGAGAAGGTGCGCGGGGCGAGGGTGGATTTGATGGCGCCGAGCTGGGTGAAGGCGACGAACTCGTTGATCATGGTGCGGGTGCCGAGGAGGTTGCCGATGGTGTGGGCGTCGTGCCAGGGGACGCCGATGAGCCAGGCGACGGGTGCTCCGATGACGCCGAGGATGGCGTTGAGGGAGTGGGGGAAGGGGATGTGGCCGTGGCCCCAGAGGAAGTTAGAGATGCCCAGCATGATGGCGTTGAAGAGGCCGACGAGTGCGACGAAGCTGATGAGCATGATGGCGACGTTGAAGGCGAGGCGGCCGCCGTCGATGGTGCCGCGGGCTACGGCGGCGATGAAGTTTTCGTTTTTGTGCTCCTCGTTGGGCGGCATGTGGACGGTGCCGATGGTGGCGGGGACTTCGGTCTCGGGGACGAGCATCTTGGCGACGAGGATGGTGCCGGGGGCGGTCATGATGACGGCAGAGAGGAGATCCTGCGCGTTGATGCCGAAGCTGATGTAAGCGGCCATGATGCCGCCGGAGACGTGGGCCATGCCGGAGGTCATGATGACCATGAGTTCGGAGCGGGTGGCGCCGGCGAGGAAGGGACGGATTGTGAGGGGGGCTTCGGTCTGTCCCATGAAGATGCTGGCGGCGACGTTGGTGGACTCGGCGCCGGAGGTACCCATCGTGCGCTGCATGATCCATGCGACGACGCGGATGATGTACTGCATGAGGCCGACGTGGTACATGATGGCGAAGAAGGCGCTGACGAAGATGATGGTGGGGAGGACGGCGAAGGCGAGGACGGCGAAGGGGCGGCCGGGTATGCCGAGAGGACCGAAGACGAGGGAGGAGCCGTCGACGGAGTGGGCGAGGAGGGAGGTGATGACGTTCGAGATGTTGCGGAGGATGGCCTGGCCGGCGTTCCATTTGATGACGAGGAAGGCGAAGAGGATCTGCAGGCCGAGTCCCCAGGCCACGGTGCGCCAGCGGATGGCGCGGCGGTTGGTGGAGAAGGCGTAGGCGAGGCCGAGGAAGGTGATGAGGCCGAGCAGACCGGTGAATCGGGACAAAGGCTTCGCTCCTGCTGCTGAGATGAACGCAGTTTGAATACTTTGGTTGAGTGTACCGGAGACGAAGTGCCTCGAGGGATCTCCTTTTTCCGGGTGGTTCGATGGCTGGGTGAGCGGTAGAGAACAGACAACGGCGTGTGGTTTGAAAAGGGCGAGCGGTTGGGGCAGGGCGGAGTTCTTCGGGATCCTTCCCCTTCGACAAGCTCAGGGTCAGGATGACAGCAAAGACTCAATCGGGCCTCTTAGTTTGGTATCGGGCTTCGCCCGCATAATCTCCAGCGGAGTTAGGGAGGATCGGATTTCAGATTGAAGTTTCGTGCGAGGCGGTGGAGGTACTTGGGATGGATGCCGAGGGTGCGTGCGGCTTCAGGGTAGCTTCCTTTGGCGTCTTGAAGGGCGTTGAGGATCATCTCTTTTTTTGATTCGTTCAGCACGTCGTGGTACTTGGCTCCTGCGAGTTTTGCGGACTGCTGCTCGAGGATGATGGTGGGAAGGTCTTCGGCGAGGATCTCTTCGGTGAGGCCGAGGACGATGGCGTGCTCGATGGCGTTCTCGAGCTCGCGGACGTTGCCGGGCCAGCTGTAGCCGAGCAGCAGGGAGCGTGCTTCGGAGGAGATGCCTTTGAAGGGGCGCTTGTTTTTCTGTGCGTACTTTGAGGCGAAGTAGAGGGCGAGCAGGGGGATGTCTTCGCTGTGTTCGCGCAGCGGGGGGACGGAGACGGAGACTACGTTGAGACGGTAGTAGAGGTCCTGGCGAAACTCTTTGGACTTGATGGCCAGCTCGAGATCCTTGTTGGTTGCAGCGAGGACACGGGCTTTGAAGGGGACGGCGTGGGTTCCGCCGACTCGCTCGAACTCTCTTTGCTGGAGGACGCGGAGAAGCTTGGCCTGCATGGGAGGAGCGAGTTCGCCGATCTCGTCGAGGAAGAGGGTTCCGTCTTCGGCGGATTCGAGTTTGCCCTTGCGCATGCCGAGTGCTCCGGTGTAGGCGCCCTTCTCGTGGCCAAAGAGCTCGCTTTCGAGCAGGGTCTCGGGGATGGCGGCGCAGTTGATGGCGATGAAGGGGAGTTCGCTTCTTGGACTGCTCTGGTGAATGGAGCGTGCGATGACCTCTTTGCCGGTGCCGCTCTCGCCGCGGATGAGGACGGTGGAGTCGCTTTGTGCGACGCGGGAGATGAAGTCGCTGACCTGGCGGATCTGGCGGCTTTCGCCGACGAGGTTGGTGGCGGTGTTGAGCTGCCGCTTCAGCTTTGAGTTTTCTGAGCGCAGGGAATCGAGGGCGAGGATGTTTTCGAGGGTTACGGCTGCGATTCTGGAGGCAGAGTCAAGGAAGTAGAGGTGGTCTTCGGCGAAGGGCGGGGCTGGCGGGAGAGAGGTGAGATAGAGGACGCCGATGGTTCGTTCTATGGCGACCAGCGGCAGGCAGAGGATGCTCTGGGTTTCACCTTCGTCTGGGTTTGCGTCGGTCTGGACGGCTGTACGCTCCCAGAATGCGCGATGAACGATGTCTTTTTTTATTTCCAGATTTGAGGTCGCACCGGTAAGGCGGTTCCAGCTGCAGATTTCAAGCGATTCTTCTTCGAAGTCGGTAAGCAAAACTACGGCTCCTTCGTCTGCAGGTACGACTTCAAATATGAGTTGTAGCAGTTCGCGCTGGAGGAGTTGAGCGTCGCGGATGGAATTGATAACGCTGCTGATTCCGAAGAGCGCAGTGAGGTCGCGAGCCATGCGTCCGACTCCAACTCCCAATTGCGGGAGCCCTGCGGGAGGCGCGACTTTTTTTGTTTCGGGCGATGGGCTTGAAGAGAAGTCGGTTGCGCGTCTTTTGGGAGTAGCGGGTTCGTCTTCGTGTGTGAGATAGAGGAAGCTGGCGCTGCCGATGCGGATGGTGTCGCCGTGGTCCAGGGATCGGCGCAGGACGGGCATTCCATTGACGAAGGTGCCGCATCTGCTGTCGAGGTCGACGAGCTCATATTGGCTATTTTGGCCCTGACTGTTTTGGCTCAGGCTGTTCGGCCATTCGACAGGTTGGATGGCGCAGTGTTTTCGAGAGACCGCCGGGTCGGCGAGGCATAGCTGGTTTACTTCGAGTCGGCCAACCGAGATGGGGCTGTCGCTCAGCTCACGAACGGTTCCGGTCAGCGAGCCGGAGATGGCAAGGAGCCACGGTTTCATCGGGCCTCCGTTGAAGGAGAGTGTAGCTGAATCGGCCGGGTGACCGCGATTCTGGGCACGAGCCGGGACACGATTCGGGGCGCGGGAGCCGATTGGATACCGCGGGGAACCGTTCGGATACCAGAAGAGTGATTGTTGGGCGAGCGTTGCCGGCTTGCGGGCCGGGTTTGCGATCCCATCTTGTTGCAAATAAAAGTGAGCTGCGGATTGTCCGGAGTTTGGCGCGGTTTGGCCATGCGGTTGCATTCTATTCGGGCGTAACAACAAGCTCCGGAGAGAACGAAATCCAGAGACCAATCGGGACCTGAGAGAGAAATCTCACAAAGGAGATCGTCATGAAAAACCTTACTGCAATCGCACTCTTCGTCGCCGCCGGTATCGCCACCGCTGGTAGCGCCATGGCCCAGGATCATAAGGTCACGGCAAGTGTTCCTTTCAACTTCACGGTGAATGGCCGCACGCTGCCCGCCGGGAACTACACGATCGGTAACGACAGCAACTCGCCGCGGATGCTGACTATTGCGGACCGTCAGAAGGGTGTTGCCTTGATGGCGATCACGGTTCCTGATTACAGTTCCTCAGCAGACAACAAGCTGGTCTTTCATCACTACGGGAACCAGTACTTCCTGAGTGAGATTCGCACAGCGAATGGATCAATGAGCTGCCACCTGACGACTTCGAAGCAGGAGAAGCGGGCCAAGACTCAGGCGCAGGAAGAAGCGTCCGTACGCGTCAATAGCGATGTTCTGATTGCTCTCAAATAGTTTGTGCTTTGCGTGAGTAGGACCCGGCGATGAAAATCTCCGGGTCCACTTTTTTGGGGGCTGGGAGTCAGGTGCTCTTCGTGATGACTTCGCGGAGGAGCGGCTGGAGTTGGGGTGGGTTGGGGGCGATGTGGAGGGTGTCGCGGAGCATGCTCTCGGGTTCGTCGAGGAGCGAGAGGTCTTCGCTGAAGAGTGTGACTAGAGGTTGACCGGCTTTGATCGGGTCGCCAAGTTTGGCATGCATCTCGATGCCGGCATGGGCGCTGACGGGATCGCCGGGTTTGGCTCGGCCTGCACCGAGACGCTGAACGGCCCAGCCTACTTGTTTGCAGTCCATGGAGGCGAGGTATCCGGAGTGGGTGGCGGTGAGGGTGCGCGAGGCGGTGTAGAGGTGGTGGGCGGCGGGGTCGTGGAAGAGGGAGACGTCGCCGCATTGGGTGGCTATGACTCTGATCCATGCTTTGAAGGCTGCGCCGCTGAGAAGGATCTCGTCGGAGAGCTTAGCTCCTGCTTCGGGAGTGGGGGCTTTACCTGCGAGATGAAGCATCCAGCCGGCGAGGAGGTTCGAGAGCTGGATGAGGTCGGCGGAGAGGGGGTGACGATCCTCGATGCGTGTGGCGCGCAGGATGTCGACGCACTCCCAGACTTCGATCCAGTTGCCGGAGAAGCGGCCGAGGGGTTCGTCGTGATTGGTGAGGAGGGCGACGGTGCGAGTGCCGGAGGCTTCGCCGGTCTGGACCATGAGTTCGGCGAGGAGCTTGGACTGGTCGTAGGTGGGCATGAAGGCGCCGCTGCCGGTTTTGACGTCGAGGACGAGGGCGTTGAGGTCTTCGGCTAGTTTTTTGCTCATGATGCTGGCGCAGATGAGGTAGGGAGATTCGACGGTGCCGGTGTGGTCGCGGAGGGCGTAGAGGATACGGTCGGCGGGGACGAGATGCGGGGTTTGTCCGACGAGGGCTGCGCCGCACTTTTCGAGCGTGAGGAGGAGTTGGTCGAGGGTGAGCTGGGTGTTGAAGCCGGGGATGGTTTCGAGCTTGTCGAGGGTGCCACCGGTGTGGCCGAGGCTGCGGCCGGAGATCATGGGCACGCAGATGCCAGGGATACCGTTGGCGTTGGGCGAGGTTAGGCCTGCGGCAGCGAGGATGGGGGCGATGAGGAGGGAGGTCTTGTCGCCGACGCCGCCGGTGGAGTGCTTGTCGATGGTGAAGCTGTGGAGGGGGGCGGCGTCGAAGGTCTCCCCGGAGTAGCGCATGGCGGTGGTGAGGGTGGCGAGCTCTTGTGGGTTGAGGCCGTGGTGGAAGACGGCCATGAGGAAGGCGGCGATCTGGGCGTCGGTGACGAGTTGTTTTTGTGGCGTGCGTTGAACGAGGGCGTGGATGAAGGCCTGGATCTCTGCGTCGCTGAGGGCGCGGCCGTCGCGCTTGTGGAGGACGATGTCGATGGGATGGATGGTCTGGGTCATTTTGGGATCAGCTTTTAGAGGACGAAGGCGGCGGGTAGGAGCTCGGCGATGGTGGCCTGGGCGATGGAGCCGCCTGCGGCGGGGAAGTAGATGACGGTGTCGGGGGTGCTGAACTCGTGGATGGTCTGGCGGCAGGCTCCGCAGGGCTGACTCGCGGTGTCGTTGAGGTTGGCGACGGCGATGGCGCGGATGCGGATGCCGGGGCCTCGGAGGGCGACGGCGGAGGTGATGGCGGTCTGCTCGGCGCAGGTGGTGAGGCGGTAGGAGGCGTTTTCGACGTTGCAGCCGGTTACGATGGTACCGTCGGTGAGGAGGAGGGCGGCGCCGACGCGGAAGTTGCTGTAGGGTGCGTAGGCGTGGTGCGCGACGGCGGCGGCTTGCTGCTGGAGGGCGGCGATTTGTGCTGGCGTGAGGGCGCTGGGTGAGGCGGCGGAGAGTTCGGAGGACATGATGTGAGTGAGGCTATCGGGTGCGGGGGGCCGATAGCAAGTGGCTGGCGCCTCATGGTTACCGTTCAACGCCCGATATAGGTTGTGTGGACGAGCTAACCAAAGAATTTATTGCGGAGAGCCAGGAGGGTCTGGACCGGATGGAGCGGTGCCTGACCGAACTGGAGATGCGGCCTGACGATAGTGGATTGCTGGGGGAGATCTTCCGCGCCGTTCATACGATCAAGGGGACGACGGGATTTCTGGGATTCGATCGGCTGGAGAAGCTGGCGCATGCTGGAGAGCATCTGCTGGGGTCGCTGCGGGACGGCAAGCTGGAGGTCAGCTCGGATCTGATCAGTGGGTTGCTGAGACTGATGGACGGACTGCGCTCGATCCTGGTGCTGATCGAGGAGACTGGGAGTGAAGGGACGCGGGCCGGCGATGAGGACGGCGAGCTGATTGCGGAACTGGCGATGTTGAATGGGCAGCTGCCTGCGGAGCTGCCGGAGATTGAAGCTCCGCAGATTGCGTTGGTGGAGACGGCGAAGAGTGAGGGGGCTGCGCCGGTCGCTTCGAACAGCGGTGCGTTTTCGACTTTGCAACCGCCTGCGTTGCAGCCGGTTATGGTGACGGAGAAGGCGAGCGCGGATAAGACGCTGCGCATCGATGTGGATGTGCTGAACCGCATGATGAACCTGGTGGGCGAGTTGGTGTTGACGCGCAACCAAATGCTGCAGAGCGGCATGGAGGCGGCGAACTTTCCTGAGCTGGCGCGACGTCTGGATAGTGTTACGGCGGATCTGCGCGAGACGGTGATGCAGGCTCGGATGCAGCCGGTGGGAAATCTGTTTGGGAAGTTTCCGCGGATGGTGCGGGATCTTGCGCGGACGTGCGGACGCGAGGTGCGGGTTGAGTTTAGTGGGCAGGAGACGGGGCTGGATAAGAGTCTGCTGGAGGCGATTAAAGATCCGCTGACTCATGCAGTGCGGAATGCGGTCGATCATGGGATTGAGTCGCCTACGAACCGTGTGTTGGCAGGGAAGTCGGCTGAGGGTTGTCTGCGGTTGAAGGCGTTCCACCAGAGCGGATCGGTGGTGATCGAGATTGAAGATGACGGCGCCGGGATTCCGATTGAACGGGTGTTGCAGAAGGCGATTGAACGCAATCTGGTAACGGCGGAAGATGCTGCGGGGATGTCGGAGCGGGAGGCGTTGCAACTTATTTTTCTACCGGGATTTTCTACGGCGGCTGCGGTGACTACGGTCTCCGGGCGCGGCGTCGGCATGGATGTAGTGCGGGCCAATGTGGAGAAGGTTGGCGGAAGTGTTGAGGTCGAGTCTCGCAGGGGCATAGGGACTACGTTGCGTCTTCGGGTGCCGCTGACGCTGGCAATTGTTCCTTCGCTGGTGGTGAAGAGTGGGGGACAGTCATTTGCGCTGCCGCAGAGCACGCTGGTGGAACTGGTGGATATTCCGGAGCGGGAGTTTTCGCAGGTGGTGCAGAGGATTGGTTCATCGGAGCTGTACCGTTTGCGGGAGCGTCTGCTGCCGATGGTGTGGCTGGATCGGTTGCTGGGTTTGGAGGCGGATAATCCTGATCAGTCGAAGGGACACTACTTGGCGGTGCTTGAGGCGGAGGGCTGCAGGTACGGTCTGGTGGTCGATGACCTGATGTCGCCGGAGGAGATTGTGGTGAAGCCGCTGTCGCCGGTGCTGCGGGAGATTGGTTTGTTCTCGGGCGCTACGGTGCTGGGTAATGGCACGCTGGCCTTGATTCTGGATATCGGTGCGACTGCGGCACGGGCTGGAGTGAAGCCGATGGAAGAGGAGGTCGCTGGAATCGGCGCTGGAGAGGCTGCGGTGCTGGAGGATGCGGGGATTTCGTTCCTAATCTTTGAGGATCGGGTGAGAGAGCGAACGGCGTTGCCGCTGGATGTGGTGGAGCGGATTGAGAGTGTGCCGCTGGGACAGATTGAGTATGCGGGGGGGCGGCCGTTGCTGCAGTATCGCGGTGAACTGCTGCCGCTGCGGGATGAAGGAAGTGTGCTGATGGAGTTGGAGTCTAGGCGGCGGGTGGGCGAAGAGGTGATGGTGACGGTGCTGATCTGCGGCGATGCCAACGTGGGAGGAGCACAGCGTGGAGGAATGGTAGTGCGGCAGGTTCTGGATGTTTCGACGGGAACGTTGATCGATCAGGGTGAGGCGAGCCATGAGATGGGGATGGAGCTTGCGCTGGTGAAGGAGAAGCTGACGCAGGTTCATCGTGAGTTTGGCGTGAAGGCGAAGGCTGCCTGGCAGGAGGTTGCGTGAAGATAGCCGGTCGGGAGATGGTCGACGAGATTCAGGATGAGAGCGATGCGGTCTCGCTTTGTTCGTTGTATGCGGGAAGTGAGATGTTCGGCATCGACACCAGGAAGATACACGAGGTGCTTGGGGAGCGGGATCTGCAACGGGTGCCGATGTCGCCGGCGTTCATCGCGGGTGTCGTGCCTTATCGCGGCGAGGTGCTGACAACGGTGAATCTTCGGGCCCTGTTGGGGATGAAGGCTCACTCCGGCAGATGCTGCGTGCTGGTGATGGCGGAGGATGAGGCTGCGGAACGGTTTGGGCTGGTGGTGGATGCGGTGGGCGGAGTGGTGACGGTGAGCCGCCGCGCGTTAGAAGACAATCCCTGCACCTTGGAGGCGAGGGGCAAATGGTTGTTCGATGGAGCCTACAAGATGGACGCGGGCTTGATGGTGCAGCTGGATCCGCGGAAGCTGTCGCCGTCGCGCCTGTCGGAGGTGGGATTGTTCAAGAGCAGTTCGAATGGAGGCATAGATGCGAGCCCTGATCGTTGATGATTCGAGCTTTATCCGGGAGTATTTGCGGCACCTGCTGGGCCGGATGGATGTGGTGTGTGAAGAGGCGAAGGATGGGAGCGACGCGCTGGCGGTGCTTCGGGCGGAGGAGTCGTTCGACCTGATGCTGCTGGATGTGAACATGCCGGTGATGAACGGGCTGGAGTGCGTGAAGAAGTTGCGCGAGGCTAAGCTTGGGCCAGAGATGAAGGTGATGATGGTGACGACCGAGGCCGATCACTCGTTTATCACGACGGCGCTGGACAATGGCGCAGATGAGTTTCTGATGAAGCCGTTTACTCCGGAGAGCCTTCGGGAGAAGATGCTTCTGCTTGGCGTCATCGCAGCTTGACGTTGTGGGCGAGAGAGAAAGTCTGAGGACAGCAGATATGGGATCCATGGAGGAGCGGCCGCTCCGCATTCTTGCAGCGGACGACTCGGCGGTGATGCGCGGGGTGATGTGGAAGCTGTTTCAGAGTCACGCGGAGGATCGGTCGAGCGAACTGCCGCGGATGGAGTTGTGCGGCGTTGCGTTGGATGGAGTGGATTGCCTGGAGTCGGTGGGCCGGCTGTCGCCGGATGTTTTAGTGCTGGATCTTGAGATGCCGAGGCTGAATGGGCTGGAGGTTTTGCGCCGCTTGCAGGTGGAGAGTCCGGGGCTGCCGGTGATCATGTGCAGTGCGCATACGGAGCGGGGGGCAAGGTCGACGTTGGAGGCGCTGGCATGTGGCGCTGCAGACTATGTGACTAAGCCGGCGGAGCAGCGGGATTTTGCTTCGGCGATGCTTTCGCTTTCGCAGCAGCTGCTGCCGCGGATTGCTGCGCTAGCCAGAGGAGCGAAGCGGAAGCAGGAGAGCGTGGTCACGCAGGATGGCTCGAGCAACGCGGGCAGGGCTCCGGCTGGTACGACGTTGCCGAAGTCGTCCGCTCCGATTGAGCTGGTGGTGATCGGATTGTCTACCGGTGGGCCATCGGCACTGGAGCAGTTGTTGCCGCGATTGCCCGCAGATTTTCCTGTTCCGGTGTTGATCGTTCAGCATATGCCGAAGCTGTTTACTGGGGCGCTGGCGGAGCGATTGGATAAGTGCTGTTCGCTGCGGGTGAAAGAGGCCTATGAGAACGCGATGATTCGACCGGGCACGATCTGGCTGGCTCCGGGGGATGCGCATATGGAGGTAGGGCAAGGGAACGGGTTGATGGACAGACAGGATGCGGGGTTGGCGGGGCGGAGCAGCAGGGTTCGGCTGCATCAGCGGGAGCCGTTGAATCACTGCAGGCCGGCGGTGGACTACCTGTTTTTTTCTGCGGCACGCATGTATGGCGCGTCTGCTCTGGCGTTGGTGATGACGGGCATGGGTGCGGATGGTCTGGATGGGGCGCGGGCTGTTCATGAACGCGGGGGAGTGGTGCTGGCGCAGGACGAGGCGAGCTCTGCGGTATGGGGCATGCCGGCCAAGGTGACTGAGGCTGGAATTGCAAGCGCAACGCTTCCGCTGGGGGAGATTGCGGGTGCGCTGAATCAGAGGGTCAACGCGGGAAGACTGACGAAGATGGAGACGGCACGCCTTGCAATCTCGGCGATGGCGCCGCGACGGGAGATCAACGATGGCCTGCTCTGATACGGACTACGCTTATCTTCGTGAGCTTGTGCTGGAGCAATCGGCGAATCTGATCGATGCCTCGCGCAATGCTTTGTTCGACACAAGGCTGACACCGATCGCGCGATTGTCTGGTGCGGAGAGCCTTCAGGATTTTGTGAATATGTTGAAGGCCGGGCGACCGGCTCATCTACATCGCGCGGTCGCCGAGGCGATGACGATCAACGAGACGAGCTTCTTTCGCGACATGAGGCCGTTTGAGATGCTGCGGCAGATTCTGATTCCGCGGCTTATGGAACGTCGAGCAGAGCAGCGGCGGCTGCGGATCTGGAGTGCGGCGAGTTCGACCGGGCAGGAGGCTTACAGTCTGGCGATGATGATTGCGGAGCACTTTCCGGAGATTGCGAGCTGGGATGTGAAGATCATCGGCACCGACATCTCGCGTCACGTGGTCGATTATGCGCAGAAGGGGCGGTATCGGCGGCTGGAGGTCAACCGCGGGTTACCGGCGCGAATGCTGCTGAAGTATATGACTCGACATGGTGAGGAGTGGGAGGTTAGTCCCCAGATTCGGTCGATGTGCGAGTTTCATTACGCCAATTTGTGCGCTCCGTTGCCTTTGCTGCCAACATTCGATTTGGTGTTGTTGAGAAATGTACTGCTTTATTTTTCTCAGCAGGACCGAAGGACGCTCTTCAGGGAGATTCATCGGAAGCTTTCTTCTGGAGGGTATCTGGTGCTGGGGAATGCGGAGCAGGCGGAGGATTCTACGAATCTTTTTGAGGTGGAGTTTGGGGCAGACTGCTATTTTTATGGTCCGGTTAGCGCGAGTTGAGAGGAAGATGGCGGGTCATGGACCTGAGAGCCTTGGACTGGACCTGAGAGCCTTGGCGCGCATCAAAGTGTGTGCGGCATTATGCTGCTGAGAGCACACTTTGACTATGCCGCCGAAGATTAAGAAGCCTTCTAACTCGAAGAAGTTGGTGCCGGGAAAGATAGAGCCATTGCTGCCTAAGAAGCTCGGCGGTGAGGAGGCGCTTGGGCTGTTTCATCCGATTACTGCGAAGTGGTTTCGGGCTGTGTTTGAGGCGCCGACGGCTCCACAGGTGGAGGGCTGGCCAGCGATCGCTCGTGGTGAGTCGACGTTGATCCTTGCGCCGACGGGCACGGGCAAGACGCTGACGGCGTTTTTGTGGTGTCTCGACAGGTTGATGATGCGGACGGCTCCTGAGGCTGAGCGTGGATGCAGGGTGGTTTATCTTTCGCCGCTTAAGGCACTGGCGGCGGATGTGGAGCGCAATCTCCGATCTCCGCTGGTTGGGATTGCCAACATGGCGAAGCGCGAGGGTGTTGCGTTGCGGATGCCCGAGATCAGCGTGCGCACGGGGGATACGTCGCAAAAGGAGCGCGCGCGGTTTCGCAAGCATCCTGGCGACATTTTGATTACTACGCCGGAGAGCCTTTATCTGCTGTTGACTTCGGAAGCGGGGGAGTCGCTGCGGTCGGTGGAGACGGTGATTGTAGATGAGATTCATGCGCTGGTACCGAGCAAGCGCGGAGCGCATATGGCGCTGTCGCTGGAGCGGCTGGAGGCGTTGACGGGGAGGAGGCTACAGCGGATTGGGCTGTCCGCCACGCAGCGACCGCTTGAGGAGGTGGCGCGATTTCTTGGCGGCGCGGAGGCGGTTGGGCAGCGAGTCGGCGAGTCAGCGGGACAGCAGGTCAGCGAGTCAGCGAGTCAGCGGGTCAGCGAAGCGGCTGGTGAGTTGAGCGGGGTTGAGTCGGCGCTTGATGTGAGTCATGTGTTGATGAGTACGGCCAGTGACGATGGGGTGAGGCCCGACGTTGGCGCGGATGCTCCACTGTATCGGCCAGTGACGGTGGTGAACGCCGGGGCTCGGAAGGTGCTGGAGCTGAAGGTTGAGGTTCCGGTGGAGGATATGGCCCGGCTGGGGGAGATTCAGGAGCAGCCCAGTGGGCCGGCTTCGCAGGGGCCGAAAAGAACTTCGATCTGGCAGTCGATCCATCCGCGATTGCTGGAGATTATTCAGGGGCGGACGTCTACGCTGATCTTTGTGAATGCGCGAAGGGTGGCGGAGCGGCTGGCTGGGGCGTTGAATGAGCTTGCGGGAGATCAGATTGCGCGGGCACATCATGGGTCGTTAGCCGCGACGCAGAGGACGGAGATTGAGGAGCTGCTGAAGGCGGGAAAGATCAAGGCGCTGGTGGCGACTTCGTCGCTTGAATTGGGGATCGATATGGGGGCGATCGATCTGGTGATTCAGATTGAGGCTCCGCCTTCTGTGGCTAGTGGGATGCAGCGGATTGGAAGAGCGGGGCACCAGGTGGGGGCACCGTCCAATGGGATTATCTTTCCGAAGTACCGGGCGGATTTGATTGCGTGCGCGGCGGTGACGCGGGCGATGCATGAGGGGCATGTGGAGTCGACGCGGTTTCTGCGGAACCCTCTGGATGTGCTGGCACAGCAGATGGTGGCGGTGATTGCTCATCCACCTTTAGGTGCGGCCGATGCGGAGAGACGGACGAAGCATAAGACGGAGGAAGAGGAGAGTCCAGGGATTAGTTATGCTGCTCTGTTTGCGCTGGTGCGCGGGGCAGCCCCATTTGCAGGACTGAGCCAGAGTGTGTTTGAAGGCGTGCTGGATATGCTGGCGGGACGGTATCCGTCGGATGAGTTTGCCGAGCTGCGGCCGAGGATTACGTGGGACAGGACGAGGAACTGGATTACGCCGCGTGCCGGGGTGAAGCGAATTGCGATTTTGAATGGCGGGACGATTCCTGATCGCGGGACGTATGGGGTGTTTCTGGCGGGGCAACGCTCGAAGCCTGTGCGGGTGGGGGAGCTGGACGAGGAGATGGTCTTCGAGAGCCGGACGGGAGATACGTTTATCCTTGGGGCTTCGACTTGGCGGATCGATGAGATCACGCATGACCGGGTGCTGGTGACGCCTGCTCCTGGTGAGGCGGGGAAGATGCCGTTCTGGCATGGAGACCAGGCGGGGCGGCCGCTGGAGTTTGGGCGGAGGATTGGGGCGCTGGTGAGGGAGTTGCGCGATGCTCCGCGAAGCGTGGCGATGGCGCGGCTGACGACGGAGCATGACCTGGAGCCGGGGGCGGCGGAGAATGTGTTGCGGTATCTGGCGGATCAGGAGTTGGCTACCGTTGTTGTTCCTGATGACCAAAATATTGTGATTGAACGGGTGAGGGATGAACTGGGGGATTGGCGGGTTTGTGTGCTGACGCCATTTGGGAGCAGGGTTCATGCGCCGTGGGCGATGGCGGTCACAGCGAAGCTGCGTGCGGGGAACGGGCAGGAGGTGGAGACGATGTGGTCGGAGGATGGCTTTGTGCTGCGCTTTCCTGAGACCGAAGAAGCTCCTGCGATTGAACCGATTTTGTTGGAGGCTGAGGAGGCAGCGGAGTTAGTGCTGCGGCAGCTGGGATCGACGGCGTTGTTTGCGGCGAAGTTTCGCGAAAGCGCGGCGCGGGCTTTGTTGCTACCGAGAAGAAGGGCGGATGGGCGGACTCCGCTGTGGCAGCAGAGGAAGAGGGCTTATGACCTGTTGAGTGTGGCTAGCCGTTTTGCTTCTTTTCCGATTGTGCTTGAGGCTTATCGCGAGTGTCTGCGGGATGTGTTTGATATGCCTGCTCTGATGGAGACGCTGCGCGGGGTGCAGAACAGAAGTTTGCGGGTGCATACGGTAGACTCGCGGACGCCTTCGCCGTTTGCTTCGGCGCTGCTGTTTAGTTATGTGGCGAACTATATCTACGACGGAGATGCTCCGCTGGCAGAGAGGCGGGCGCAGGCGCTTTCGATCGATCAGGATCAGCTTCGGGAGTTGATGGGGGATGCGGATCTTCGGGAGCTGCTCGATATCAATGCGATTGAGGAGACGGAGGAGCAACTGCAGTGTTTGGTTGAGGGGTACCGCGCGCGGAACATGGATGGGGTGCATGATCTGTTGTTGCGGCTTGGGGACTTGACGCGGGAGGAGCTGCGACTTCGATGTGTAACGGATGAGGTTGCAGAATCGGTTGGCAAGCTGATGCGGGCCCGGCGGGTGCTGGAGGTGCAGGTCGCAGGAGAGAAGCGGGTGATTGCGGTGGAAGATGCGGCGCGGTATCGGGATGCACTGGGAGTGCCACTGCCGCCGGGGCTGCCGGGCGCGTTTCTTGAGGAGATGCCGGATGCGCTGCTGGATCTGATGAGGAGGTTTGCGCGGACGCATGGCCCCTTTACGACGCCTGAGGCTGCCGGGCGATTTGATCTGCCGGTGGAGAGCGTGGAGGCGGTGCTGCAGCGGCTGATTCAGAGTGGGAAGGTAGTGGAGGGTGGGTTTCGGCCGGGGGGGATTCATCGGGAGTGGTGCGACAACGAGGTGCTGCGTTCGATTCGGCGCAGGTCGCTGGCGCGGTTGCGGAAGGAGGTCGAGCCGGTGGAGCAGAGGACGCTGGCGCGGTTGTTTACGCGGTGGCAGGGTGTGGTACAGCCTCGGCGGGGGTTGGATGCTCTGCTGGATGTGATTGAGAATCTGCAGGGGGCGCCGTTGCCGGCTTCGATTCTAGAGACGGAGATTCTGCCTGCGCGGTTGGTGGGGTATAAGAGCTCGGATTTGGATACTTTGATTGCGGCGGGTGAGGTAATTTGGGTGGGGTTCGATCCGATTGGGGAGAGAGATGGGCGGATTGGGCTTTATCTGGCGGAGAAGCTGTCTGCTCTTTGGCCTATTGCCCCGACGCTGCCGGCGGAGCGAGTGATGCGGGATCAGGATGGGAAGGTGATTCCTGCTGCGGCGATTGCAGTGAGTAAAGAGACGGAGATTGTGGAGTATTTGAAAGGGCATGGGGCTTCGTTCTTTCAGGATCTGCATGATGGGGTCGGGGGCGGGTATCCGGGGGAGACGTTGGAGGCGCTTTGGAGTTTGGTGTGGCGAGGGATGCTTACTAATGATGGCTTCGCCGCGCTGCGTGCTTACTGCGAGAGGTCGGCGGCGAGTGGGGCTGGTAGATCTGGGAAGCCGGCTCGGAGGGTGCATCAACAGATTGGATTTCGGTCGAGGAGGACGACTCCGCCGACGGCGCAGGGGCGGTGGGGGTTGAATGCGGCGGCGTTTGCGATGGAGAGATCGGCGACTGAGTGGAGTCATGCGATTGCGCAACAGTTGCTGACGCGGTATGGGGTGGTGTTTCGTGAGACAGCGCATGCGGAGAATCTGCCGGGTGGGTTTTCGGCGATCTACGACGTGATGAAGGCGCTGGAGGAGAGCGGAAAGATTCGGCGAGGGTACTTTGCGGCGGATCTGGGGGCGACGCAGTTTGCGCTGCCGGCTGCGGTGGACCTGCTGCGGTCGTTGCGGTCTGCGAACCAGGCGGACAAGACGGAGATGCTGCAGCTGGCGGCGACTGATCCGGCGAATCCCTATGGAGCCTTGATGCGGTGGCCTGCCGCACCGGAGGAGGGGTCTTCCTTGACGCGGAGCGTTGGGGCTCGTGTGATTCTTTGCGATGGGGCGCTTGTGACTTATCTGCGGCGGGGGAATCCTAATTTGCAGGTGTTTCTGCCGGAGGAAGAGCCGCAGAGATCGCAGGTTGCGCGGAGTTTGGCGGAGTTTCTGGTGTCGCGGGTGCAGGCCCAGGAGGATGCACAGGGCAGGGGTGGGATGTTGATTGCGAGTGTCAATGGAGTGGCAGTGGCGGAGCATTGGATGGCAAAGTTTTTGCTCGATGCGGGATTTGCGGCGGGGGCTATGGGGTTCAATGTGCGCAGGGGATTGCCGCCGCTGCCGGGCGCTCGCGGTGAGGTGAGAGCGAATGCCTGAAGGGGATACGATTTATCGCGCTGCTCGAGCGCTGCAGAGGGCGATTGGGGGCAAGGTGGTGACTGGGTTCGACACTGGGTTGGCCAAGCTGGCTCGAGTGAACGATGATGCTCCACTGATAGGCAGGACCGTCGAGAAGGTAGAGTCACGCGGGAAGTGGTGCCTGATTTTTTTCTCGGGTGATTTGATTCTTGTGACGCATATGTTGATGAGCGGAAGCTGGCATCTGTATCGCACCGGAGAAAAGTGGTGGATGGGAAGGGATAGGATGCGGGTGGTGATTCGGGTGGGGCCTGAATCTTCTTCTTCGATGCAATCTGAGATGGAGGAAGAGCGGTCGTTTGTTTCCGCAAACGATACCCCACCCTTTGCGATGAAGCCGCAAAGGATGGGGCACCCGGTTGATGTGGGGTGGGAGGCTGTTGGGTTCAACATTCCCGTTGCGGAGTTCCATACGGCGCGGTCGCTGGAGCGGAGTAGCCAGGTGCCGAAGCTGGGGCCGGATATTTTGTCGGATGAGTTTACCGTGGAGGGTGGGATGGCTCGGCTGGGTGCTTATGCGGTAGAAAATCCTGAGGCGGAGATTGCTGTGGTGCTGCTGAATCAGCGCGTGCTGGCTGGGCTTGGGAATGTTTACAAGAGCGAGGTGGCGTTTGCGGCGGGGGTGAATCCGTTTCGCGCAATGAGGACGATTACGCAGCGAGAGATGGAGGTGATGGTGGAGGTATCGCAGAGGTATATGAAAGCGAATGTGGTGGACGGGGCGGGGGATGGTATTGTGACTTACTCGGGGAATCGGCGGACGACGCATTCGTCGAATCGCGAGGAGAGACTTTGGGTGTATGGACGGCAGGGGCAGGAGTGCCGGCGGTGTGGGGCGGCGGTGATGATGCGGAAGCAGGGGGTGCAGGCTCGGTCTACGTATTGGTGTCCGGAGTGCCAGCCCTGGGTTGGGATGGGGGAGACGGCTGCTCCGGTGGGGCGGGCAGTCGCGGTGCGACGCGGGAAGATCGGATGTTAAAGTTCCTCCGGATCAGGTCGTGCGCCGTTCGGATCTAGAAGTCTGGCAAAGACGGCTAAGACTAAAAAGAGTAGTAAGAGTTCCGGCAGCCAGAAGAAGAGCAGGGTCAGCGAATTGTCTAGAGGTAAAAGGCGCCCTGCTAACACAATGATGAGCCCATGAGCGATCAGAGTGAGTACGATTGGGAGCAGGAGCCGCGGATAGTTTAGAAACTTCCGGATCGCAATTAATAAGGAGCCAAGCGTGCAGATGGACCAGAGAATTTCTTGTCCAGCTGCACGTTTCCCCGCCTCTAGAAAAAAATCAATATAGATAGCTCCACCGGCAAAGAGTAATCCCAAGACAATCCAGCGAGGGCGGTTGCGCTGACTAATCTTTCTTATCTGTGACGCTGCCCATGCCTTATCTTCTGTTTTGACGTGTCGCATTCCCAACTCAAACTGACCTCTATTGTGGTGGAGTGGGCTGCTGTTGCTGTTTGTCTTTGTCTTTGCCGCCGCCGAAGATCTTCTGAAGGAAGTTTTTCTTCTTGGGCTGGGCTGGCTGCTGGGTGGTGTCGGGGGCGTTGCCGTCGGGTGGTGTGTTCGGGTTGACGCGGACGATGGGCGCGGGGCTGGGTGGCATCGTGGTGTCAGGAGTGGATTTGCCGCCCAGGCCCAGCATCTTCTGGATGAAGTTCTGCGGACTCTCGCTCATCTGACTGCAGGTGTTGACCGGTGCGGTGCCGTCGAGGAAGGCAGCATAGAGGATGTTGCCAGGGCAGCTGGGGTCGGCGAGGAGGTTGGATGTCTTGTCGATGCGAGCTGTCGTGATGCCTACGGGCGGGATGAAGGCTTTGACGTCAGAGTACTGAGGCAGGAGGATGGCGCGCTTCATGAACTCGGTCCAGATGGGTTCGGCGGCGTGCGCGCCCTCCAGCTTGATGTCGGTGTAGTCGTCGTTGCCGACCCAGATGATGCAGATCAGGTTGGAGGTATAGCCTGCGAACCACGCGTCGTGGCTGGTGCCGGTCTTGCCAGCGGCGGGGGCGGTGAAGCCGTGGCCTCGGACGGCGGCGGCGGTGCCGTAGTTCATCACTCCTTCGAGGAGAGATTGAGTGAGGTAGGCGGCGCGAGGGTCCATGACCTGCTTGGCTTCGGGTGAGAAGTCGGAGACGACGTCTCCATTCGCGTTGCGGACGGAGGCGAGCATCCAGGGGGTGAGGTGGACGCCGTTGTTAGCGAAGACCGTGTAGGCCCCGGCCATGTCGATAGGTGTGGCGTTGTAGGTGCCGATGGCTACCGACGGAGTGCCGCGCGCGTTGGTAATTCCGGCAGACCGGGCGAGTGCGGCGACATTGTCGAAACCTACCATCTGGCCCAGCTGAACTGTAGCCGCGTTGAGTGAGTGAGCGAGGGCGTAGGCTGCGGTCACGTCGCCTTTATAACCGCTGATCTTATTCTTTGGCGTGTAGGTCTGGCGGCCGTTGTCGTAGGTGAAGGTGGTCTCTTCGTCGTTGAGTTGGGTGAGCGCGGTGAAGACTCCGCTTCCTGCTCCTTCTTCGCCGCTGCTGAGCGAGAGACCGTTGAGGGAGCTGTTGTAGGCCGCGGCGTAGACGAAGGGTTTGAAGATGGACCCGGTTGGGCGCTGGGAGACGGCGTGATTGAGCTGGGAGGCGCCGTAGTTGCGACCGCCGACGAGGGCAAGGATCTGCCCTGTGTGCGGGTTGATCGCTACGAGCGAGACCTGGGGATAGGTGATGGGACCGGAATCCTCGTCTTTGGAAGTCTTATGCCGTTTGCGGACAAGCTCGTCGACGTTCTTCATTCCGATCTCGATGGCCTCGGAGGCGGCGCGCTGAAGTTCGGGGTCGAGCGAGGTGTAGATTCGGAGGCTCTGGTGAGCGATGTCCTGGTCGCCGATGTGTTTGACGAGCTGGTCGTGGACGAGGTCGACGAAGTACGGGGCTTCGCTGGCGTCAATGTTGGGGGGTGCGAGGCGTAAGGGGTCGGCCTTTGCAGCTTGTGCCTGGCTGGCGGTGATGGCACCGGTTTCTACCATGGAGTCCAGGACAACGTTGCGCCGCGCCATGGCGCGCTCGGGATGACGGTAGGGATTGAGGCGAGTGGGCGACTGGATGGTGCCGGCGAGGAGAGCGCACTCCGCAAGGTCGAGCTGCTGGAGATTTTTGCCGAAGAAGGTCTGGGCGGCCTCGCCGAATCCGTTGATGGCGTAGCTGCCTCGCTGGCCGAGGTTGATCTCGTTAGCGTACATCTCGAAGATCTGCTTTTTATTGAAGCGGGCTTCGAGCTGGAAGGTGATGAGGATCTCGATCATCTTGCGCTTGATGCGCTTCTCGGGCGACAGGAAGAGGTTTTTTGCAAGCTGCTGGGTTAGCGTAGAGCCGCCGCAGGTGCGGTGATGGGTGACGAGGTCGGAGAAGGCGCACTTGGCGATGCGGAGGTAGTTGATGCCGCCGTGATTGAAGAAGTCGCGGTCCTCAATGGCGGTGACGGCCTGGACCATGCGGGGAGGGATCTCGTCGTAAGAGACGAGGCGGCGCTTGGTGCGGTTCTTGTCTTCGGAGAGGGCGGTGATGAGCTGGGGCTCGAGCTCGTAGGCGCTGAGGGTGACACCGTTTTCAGCGGTGATGCTTTGCACGATGCCGCCACTGGTGTTGATGGTGGCGCCGTCGGTGTTGTGGTAGCTTTCGGGGCCGGGTTTGATGAAGATGTTGTCTGCGTTGAGCTGGTAGGTGCCAAGCTGGGAGTTGGCGTTGTAGCCTGCCTGGCGCAGGTCTGCGGCGATGGCGGCGGCGGAGAGCTTCTGTCCGGCACGAACCTCGCGTGGCGCGGCGTAGATCTGCGAGACGCTGGCGAAGATGGGGCCGGAGGCGATGCGGTCGTCGACGACGCGCTGGTAGTGGTAATAGAAGTAGGCGAAGACACTGCAGCCGACGACCAGGATGGCGAGCAGAGCGATGAGAGCCACACGCAGAATGTGCGACTCCAGACCGGAGGCTTTCAGTTTGTTTCGGACGTTGCTGCCGTATTTGAGTTTGACTGGCAAGAGGCTCATTCGTTGGACGGTTAGAGGCCAGCTGGGGAGAGCGAGTTGTTCAGCGTGGAGGTTATCTGGCCGGATACCTTCGTGGTGACTTCGTTGAGGGCGACGTCTTCGGTGACGCTTCGCAGGCGGTCGACAAATTCTACCTTGCCCTCGGCGACTCCGCGACCGATATTGATTCGATACGGGATACCGACGAGATCGGCGTCTTTGAACTTGACTCCTGCGCGTTCGTCGCGGTCGTCGAGGAGAACGTCTACGCCTGCGGCTTCGAGGTCTGCCGCGATCTTTTCTCCCGCAGCGAGAAGGGCCTCGTCGCCGATATTGGTGATGGTGACGACGACCTGGAAGGGGGCGATGGCAGGGTGAAGGGCGTAGGCCGTGCCCTGGTTGGCTGCGGCTGAGTTTTCAATCGCGGCGGTGAGGATGCGTTCGATGCCGATGCCGTAGCAGCCCATGATCGGAGTGACCTCTTTGCCGTCACGGTTGAGGACGGAGGCTCCCATGCTTTTGGTGTACTTATCGCCTAGTTTGAAGATGTGGCCGACTTCGACGGCTTTGCCGAGGCGCATGGGCTGGCCGCCGATGGGGTCGAGCTCGCCTTCGACGATGTTGCGGACGTCGGCGACGAGGGTGGGCTTGAAGTCGCGAGTGGGGGTGACGTTGCGGAGGTGATACTCCTCCTTGTTGGCTCCGGCGACGAGGTTGGTGCGGCCTTCGAGCGCCTTATCGAGGATGATAAGGGTGCCGGGTTTTTTGGGATGTGGCGCGGCTTCGAGGCCGATGGGGCCGAGGTAGCCTGCGGGGGCCCTGAAGGTGGCTTCGATCTCTTCGGCGACCATGGGCCTGAGCTCGCCGCCGGCGATGGCGAGGAGCTTGGCTTCGTTGAGGGAGTGGTCGCCGCGGAGGAAGACTACGACAGGGCGGAGTTTGCCGAGTTTGGCGTGGTCGGCTTCGGGTAGTTCGACCATATAGGCCATGGTTTTGATCTGGTGGACTGGCGCGAGGTTGAGGAAGGCGCCGACCTCGTCGATGGTGCGCTGGCCGGGGGTGTGGACGAGCTCGGGGAGTCCGTCGCCAGTGGGGGCGAGGCTTTCGACGGGGGCCAGCTGCGAGGTGGCTTTTTCGATATTGGCGGCGTAGCCGGATGGGCTGCTGGCGATGAGGTCTTCGCCGGCGTCGGTATAAACCATGAACTCCTGCGAGGCAGAGCCGCCCATGGCCCCGGAGTCTGCGTCGACGGCGACGAACTGCAGACCGCAGCGGGTAAAGATGCGGCGGTAGGCTACGTCGTGCTTGTTGTAGGAGACGTCGAGGCCGGCCTCATCAATGTCGAAGGAGTAGGCGTCCTTCAT
Source organism: Tunturiibacter empetritectus (assembly GCF_013410875.1). Lineage (GTDB taxonomy): Bacteria > Acidobacteriota > Terriglobia > Terriglobales > Acidobacteriaceae > Edaphobacter > Edaphobacter empetritectus. The sequence goes on from NZ_JACCCU010000001.1 coordinate 1,648,791, forward strand.
AAGGAACTGGCGGACGCGAAGAAGCCCGGATTTGGGGCGGGGTTCATCGCGGAATTTAGTCTGGATCTGGTACCAGATCTGGGGGAGCTGCTTGTAGCTGCGGAGCTCGTTGCGAGCGATGGAGGTCATGACCTCTTCGTGGGTCATGGCAAGGCAGAGCTCGGCACCCTTGCGGTCTTTGAGGCGGAACATGTTTTCGCCCATGCCGGACCAGCGGCCGCTGGACTCCCATAACTCTTTCGGGTTAAGAGCGGGGAGAAAGAACTCCTGGCCGATGCGGTCCATCTCCTCGCGCACGATGGCGACGATCTTATTGACGGAGCGGTTTCCGAGGAAGAGGTAGCTGTAGATGCCAGCGCCTAGCTGGCGGATGTAGCCTGCGCGTAGGAGGAGTTTGTGGCTGGCGACTTCGGCGTCTGCGGGTGCTTCGCGGAGGGTGGGGATGAAGAGTTGCGACCAGCGATGCATTGTCAAAAAAGGCGCTTTCCGGCCCATCGCGCCGAGGCTCGGGTGGGCGTTTTAGGATGAGCCTTCATTCTAACCGGGTTGTTTGAGATTTATTTCTGGACGAGGTTTGTTTGGGTTGATGGGGCATGGAATGGGGTTAGGTCTGGATTGTGACCGCTATGTCGTTCATGTGACAGACTTTCGAAGTTGATAAAGCGTACAGTCCAAGTAATCGCATCTACCCGCCCTGCAATTCGTGGGCAACTCGTCTTTGCGGCTAGAGAGGGTGACTCTCGTGCAAAGGACGCTAGAGGTGCGAAAGAACCACACGATGCCTGAGATACTTCCGCGACCAAGAAATCTCATATTGGCCCAATTGCCGGATGCCGAGTATGAGGCGTTGGTGAGATTTCTTGTGCCTATCGAGCTGCCTCTGGAGACGCGTCTCTCGGAGCCTAATGAGGCTATCGAGTTTATTTATTTTTTGAATAGTGGCTTGATCTCGACGGATGCGATAACGGAGAAGGGCGAATCGGTGGAGGTTGGAGTGATCGGGCGTGAGGGGTTCTCCGGTTTGCCGGCGCTGTTGGATCAACCGCAGATGTCGCATTCGGTGTTGATGCAGGGACAAGGCGAGGGGCTGCGAATCCGTTCTTCTATCGTGCGCGATCAGTTTTTGAAGGGTGGAATGTTACGACGGCTGGTCCATTCGTTTGCCTACCTGCAGCTTGTGCAGACTGCTCAGTCAGTGTTGTGCAACCGGATGCATGAGGTGGATGCGAGGCTGGCGCGATGGCTGCTGACATCCGCTGACCGGATGGAGTCGGAGTCTTTGAACCTGACCCAGGAGTTTCTGGCGCGGATGCTGGGGGTGCAGCGGTCGACGGTGACGGTGGCGGCAGGAGATCTGCAGCGGGCCGGAGTTATTGGCTACAGCCGGGGAAAGATCAACATTCTGGATCGCCCGGCGCTGATCAAAAAAGCTTGCGAGTGCTACAGCATCGTTACTTCTTCCTACAATCGAATTATCAGCAAGACATCGGCTGAAGAGTTGAGCTATGTCGATTAGGAAAGCGGCTTCGGGATCAGGTGAGTTGCAAGGTCCACAGGTCGTGGAGGTGGACGACACCTTCTACCCGGCCGCCTGAAGCTACGACGATGAGTGAGGTGATCTTCTTTTCCTCCATGATGGCCAGGGCTGAGGAGGCCAGGGTGTTCTCTGCGATGGTGTGAGGCTGTGAGTTCATGATCTCGGCTGCGGTGTGTTCGAGGGCGTGGGAGCCGTCGCGCTCGAGGAGCCTGCGGAGGTCGCCGTCGGAGATCATGCCGGCAAGGTGGCCATCTTTGAGCACGGTGGTCATGCCGAGTTTCTTTCGCGACATCTCGTAGATGACCTGCGGCATGGGTGTAGCTTCGCCGACCTGAGGGAGCGCATCGCCGGTGTGCATCAGCTCGCGGACGCGGGCAAGGCGTCTGCCGAGGCGGCCGCCGGGGTGGAGGTCGGCGAAGTCTTCCGGTGTCCACTTACGGAGGCGGCTTACTTCGAGGGCGAGGGCGTCGCCAAGAGCGAGCATAACGGTGGTGGAGGCGGTGGGTGCGAGGTTGAGGGTGCAGGCTTCGGTGGAGACGCGGGAGTCGAGAAAGATGTTACTGGCTTGGGCGAGGGTAGAGCTGGCGCAGCCGCTGATGGCGATCAGTGTGGCGTTGAGGCGTTTGAGGGTGGGGAGGAGGCGGAGCAACTCTTCGGTTTCGCCGCTATAGGAGAGGGCTATCACGATGTCGCCGGGCGCGAGCATGCCGAGGTCGCCGTGAATCGCTTCGGCAGCGTGGAGGAAGTGCGCCGGCGTGCCTGTGGAGCGAAAAGTGGCGGCGATCTTGCGGGCGATGATGCCGCTCTTGCCAATGCCGCTGAGGGTGACGCGGCTCTGATTCGTAGCGGCTTGAAGGAGACGATCGATGGCCTGGGTGAACGGGGCGAGCATCGTGGTGTCGAGGCGGAGGGCGAGCTCGTTGAGAGCGGCTGCCTCGATGCGGACGAACTCGGAGGGACGCGGTGTGTCGGATGCGGTGGTGGCTTTGCTGGACATAATGGCTGAACCATGTCGATGCTAGCAGAGCGATGCGCGGGGCGCGGCGGTGTGGGCTTCAGCACGGTCTTGCCGGGGGAGCAGCAACTTCTGGAGGATGCTGTCGTTGCATCGTTTATGGGGGCTTTGCGTCTAAACTAAAAGGGCTAGTGTGGCGCGAAGGTTTATGCCGAAAGGATTTTTCACGTGAAGCGGAGCGGATTGGTCTTTGGTGTGATGGTGGTTGGGATTGCGCTGCTGTTGTGGGCAGGGTGGCACAATCTGCGCGAGCGAAGGCTTGCGATGCAACAGGCTCAGGAAAACCACGTGGTTCTTGTGCCGGAGAAGGCGGGATCGGCGGCGCAGGATTCGCAGTCTCCTGAAGCGGAGGCGATGCAGATGCGCGGCAAGGTTGCACCTGCGTTTACGCTTGCGACTTTGGATGGCAAGAAGGTTTCGCTGAGCGATTATAAGGGCCGGCCGGTGCTGGTGAACTTCTGGGCGACTTGGTGTGGGCCCTGCAAGGTGGAGATGCCGTGGTTTGAAGAGTTTCGCAAACAGTATGCGGCGCAGGGCTTTGAGATCCTCGGACTTGCTGACGATGTTGATGCTGGTAAAGACGCGATCGCTAAGGTGGCACAGAAGACTGGCGTGACCTATCCCATTTTGCTGACCGATGGGAAGATTCAGAAGGCTTATGGCGGACCGGATGGGATGGACTACCTGCCGATGTCGTTTTATGTCGATAAAAATGGCGTGATCGTCGAAGAGACGGCTGGACTTGGCAGCAAGGATGAGATCGAGGCGCACATCAAGAAGATCGTTGCTTCGGAAGCGACGGCGGCGGGTGGACAGTGATGGGATTGATGAGGTCCTTCGCGGGATTGCTGATTGGGTTGCCGGTTGTGTTGACGGCGCAGCAGGTCGGGAATCTTGATGCTCCTGTTGTAAAGCCGAAGTCGTATGTTGTGTATGGGGCGGAGCCGCAGAGTGTTGCGGCAGGGAAGCGCAGCGTGCTGGAGCTGCACTTTCGCGTGCTGGATGGCTATCACGTAAATTCGCATACGCCGAAGTCGGAGCTGTTGATTCCGACCAGGATTGAACTGCAGCCGGCGGCTGGAGTGAAGACTGAGGCGGTTGAGTACCCGGTTGGTACTTCGTACAGCTTTAGCTTCGACCCGACGGAGAAGCTGGATGTTTATACGGGTGCGTTTACTGTGAAGTTGCCGGTGGTGGCGGAGGCGGGGACGCATACGGTGGATGCAACGTTGCGGTACCAGGCGTGCGATCATGCGGCGTGCTATCCGCCGAAGAGTCTGCCGGTTCAGGTGATCTTCACGGCGAAGTAACCAGTGGTAGTAGCTCGTTGTGGAGCGATCGGGAAAACTTCTGTTGGTAGGCTCGATACGTCTGGAGGTTTTTCTGATGTAGTGGTGGCATCATGGAAGAACAGGACAGACAGGAGCGGGCGGACGGGAATGGAAGAATTTCGAAGGCTGACACGGCTGCCGGCGTATGTCTTCAACATCACAAGTGAGCTGAAGGCTGCGGCGCGCAAGCGTGGTGAGGACATTATTGATTTCGGGATGGGGAATCCCGATGGCGCGACGCCGAAACATATTGTAGACAAGCTGATTGAAGCGGCGCAACGGACGGCTACGCACCGGTACTCGTTGTCGCGTGGCGTTCCTCGACTGCGTCGGGCGATTTGTAACTGGTACAAGCGGCGCTACGATGTGGATCTGGATCCGGAGACCGAAGCGATCGTTACGATCGGCTCGAAGGAGGGGATCGCGCACCTTTGCCTGGCGGTGCTGGATGACGAAGATACCGTCGCTGTGCCGAATCCCAGCTATCCTATTCATATCTTTGGGCCGGTGATTGCGGGCTCGAAGGTGCAGAGCATTCCTATGCGGGGCGGTACTGCGGAGGCGCTGCTGGAGGAGTTGGAGCATGATCTGCCACGCATGGAGCCGCGGCCGAAGCTGCTGATTCTGAACTTTCCCTCGAACCCTACGGCGCAATGTGTGGAGCTTTCGTTCTTTGAGCGGATCGTGGCGCTGTGCAGGGAGTTGGGGATTTATATCATTCACGATCTGGCCTATGCGGACATTGTGTTTGATGGATATCGTGCGCCAAGTATTTTAGAAGTGCCTGGGGCTAAGGAGATTGCGGTTGAGTTCTTTACGCTCTCAAAAAGTTACAATATGCCTGGGTGGCGAGTAGGCTTCATGGTGGGAAACTCCAAGCTGGTCGCGGCCTTGGGGCGCATCAAGAGCTACTTCGACTATGGGACGTTTACGCCGATTCAGGTGGCGGCGATCTGTGCGCTGGATGGGCCGCAGGAGTGTGTAGCGGAGATTCGCGATATTTACAGGGAACGGCGGGATGTTCTAGTGCCGGGGCTGAATAAGCTGGGATGGCCGGTGGAGTTGCCGAAGGCGACCATGTTTGCTTGGGCTAAGATTCCGGAGCAGTACAAAGGGCTTGGATCTATTGAGTTTTCGAAGAAGCTGCTGCTGGAGGCGAAGGTCGCGGTGAGCCCTGGGGTGGGTTTTGGCGAGCATGGGGATGGGCATGTGCGGTTTTCGCTGATTGAAAATGAGGAGCGGACGCGGCAGGCGCTGCGGGGGATCAAGCAGATGTTCAAGGCGGGTTGATGGTTTAATTTAGGAAAAAATATGACCCTGGTGAGAGCCGTTTTTTTGTTGTTTTGCTGGTGTTTTTGAGGGGTGTTTGGAAAAAACGTGGTGTTTGGTGGTGGTTTTTTGTGGTTAAGAATGTGGTGGCTGGTGGTGAGAGCGTGGTGTTTCGCCGCGTAGTTTTTGGGGCCCGAAAAATACGCCACGGTTTTGAGATTTATTTTTGGGGTGCAGGTGGATTTGGGGTGGTGGGCATGGGTGCGGCTGGAATTGGAGTTCCTTGGTGGAAGGTAATCTGCCATTGGCCGTTGATGAGGGTCCAGATGGAGCTGCGCCAGGATTGGCCGATGAGTTCTCCGGCGGCATTGCGGCGGGTGGCTTTGTAGGTGGCGAGGACGACGTTGGGGGCTAGTTCCCGGGTTTTGAAGTCGGAGAGGAGGGAGGCTGGGTGGGGAGGTTCGGCTTTCAGGTCTTCGAGGATGGTGGCTTTGTCGAAGACTCGGCCTGAGCTGCCGAACTCGACGAAGTCGTCGGTCAGTTGGGAGGCGACGGCGTTCGAGTCGCGGCGGATGTTTGGGTCGAGGAGCCGTTCTTCGAGGGACTTCAGGTGGTCGGCGATTTGCATGTAGGCCATTTCTGCGGTTTGCTGAGATGGGTGATAGCGCCAGTAACAACAAACGCAGATTCCTTTCGGGAATGACAAACAAAAAAGCGAAAGGGTCTCACCAACTGTGGAACTGCTTTAGTTCACCGTGAGGGTGAAGGTGGTGGAGGCGGTGATGGACGTGTTGACGGAGTCTTTTCCTGTGAGGGTGAGGGTGTAGGTGGTTGCGTTGGACGATACTGCAGGTGGCGTGCCGGGGTTGTTTCCGCCGCTGCCTCCGCCGCAGCCGGTGAGGGTGGTGGCGATGCAGGTGAGAGATGCCAGAGCTAGAAGCAGCGACAGGGGGATCTTACGCCGGTGTCGTGCGAGAAAGCCGCAGAGTATCAGCCCGGCGTAGAGCGCGATCTGCGTCTTGCGCCAGGGGTATGGAGCTTCCCGCTTCGCGGCAACGCCAGGGTGGATGGGGCGAAGGTTCGAGCGCACTGCGGGGGATGGGGAGTTGCATGCCGAACCTACGAAGATGGTGAGCGTTGCCGCGTTCAGGTTGCTGGTGGTTGATGGACGGATGGTGTAACACACTTCCGCTGTGCCATTCGTCGTGGAGGCAGCGAGAGACCAGGCGACCCGGCCACTGTAGCCCGCAGCGGGCGTTGCGCTGATTGGGATGCTTCCCTGGCTGCCGTTTGCAACGGTGAGATTGGCGGCTGACACGCTGAAGCTGCCGGTGGCGGTTACGCTTCCTGCCAGCAAGGAATAGGTGGAGGTGGAGGTGGAGTGGGTCGCGTCGCCTGAGTAGGTGACGACTATCAGGTGATAGCCAGGAGTTGACGGTGCGATAAGGCTGTAAGTGGCGGTTGAATTGGCTGAGAGAGCCAAAGAGGCCTGAGCCACGACGCCATCGACCGACACTGAGACGCTGCCGGTGGGCACGTTGATTGCGGTCTGTGCGTACAGGGGGCCGATGCCTATCTGGATCGATACGGGTTCGGCCACGGCAGCTGCTGTCGGCGATACGGTGAGGTTCACGACTGTGGGGAGGAGATTGGCTGCGCTGCTGGCGGGCCAGACCTTCGTCAACGCATTGAAATCGATGCTGCCAAGGCCTGTCGCCTGGTCATAACCTGTGGCGGCAGCGTAGTTCGACTGGCCAGGTGTGGAACAGACAGCGGCCACGGGCAGGCATGCGTTGGTGCCGGAGGTGATGTCGTGAAAAGCGGTCGCATATGTGGTTGGTGTGCTGGCCAGGGTGTACAGCATGGTGTTGACGTTGCCTTGCCCGGTGGCGTTTTTGGCTCCGTTCAGAAGGGCGATGTAGCCTGCGAAGATGGGAGCGGCAAAGCTGGTTCCTCCGGCGACAGTGTATTTGTTGTTGCTCCCTAGAAGTCCGTTAGCGCAACTGTTAGTCAGACCCTGCAGATCGGCGAGGGAGGGGTCAGTGGTGCAAAAGAGAAAGCCCGGATTATCGATGGAGGACTGAAGCGCAATGTCGGGGAGGAGACGGAAGGAGCCTGCGGGGATGCCAGGAAAGGCGCTCTGCCATGTGGGCCGGGGAAACACTGTGCTGGCGCCTCCTCCGCCTGCAGCAATGCCATTCGAGGCGGAGTCTTCGTTCCAAGCCACCTCTGGAACGTAGGACAGCAACGAACTGATGACATCAGAGCTGGTGGCGCCATCCCAATAGGAGTTCGCCCCAGAAGTAAAGGTGCCGGGCGCCATTTGAGTGCCGCCCACTGCTGTGACGTAGGGGCTGCTTGCCGGAAAGCTGACTGCCAGAGCTTGCTGCTGTGCCGTGGTGGCCTCCGAAGAGGGAAACGAGGCACAAGCAGTCGAGCCGCTATCTCCTGAGGAAGCCACCAGAGTCTGGCCCTGCGATGCCGCCTCTTCGAACAACGCATTGTTCTGACTGAGTTCACTTGCGCTTAGAAGCTGTTCACAGATGCCGTAGCTGATGCTTACCACTGGAGCGATGTTTTCTGTGATGGCGAAGGAAAGCGCATCGAAGACGTCGAAGTTCTGGTTGCTACCGACATAGACAAGAAATATGTTCGCATTTGTTGCTATGCCGGAGGAGTACTCGAGATCGATCTCCGATTCCCCTTCATCGCCGGGTGAGGTGGCTTCGACACCGGAGTTTGGAACCAGAACCGTACTGATGTTGACCGTTCCCGGGGCGAGGTTGCCCCGAAAATAGCTGACTCCTTCGGAGAGATTCACATAGGACTGGCCAACGACAGCTAACCCCTGACCTGTACCGGAGGATATTTGGTAGAGAGGGTTTAGGTCGTACATCACCGTGATGTCCTGCGGGCCGAGATAGTGAATCTGAGTTGGGGCGGCGGTGTAGTCCGGATGGGGGCGGATTTTTACGTTTGGTTTGGGGCGGAAGTCGGAGAGGTGGAGTACGGCTGCGGTGACGGGGACGAGTTCGGCGGGGAGGGTGAGATCGGCGGCGGGGGCGAAGTGTTGCTCGCCTTCAGTGGTGCGGTAGTGGTGGAGCTCGGTGCTGAAGGCTGCCTGGACTTGCGCGGCGGTGCCGGAGAAGGTGATGCGGTCGCGGCTGCGGGATACGCTGTCGATGTGAAAGCCGCGTGAGGTGAGCCAGCTTTGAGTGGCTGCAATGTCCTCCGCTGCGACGCCGAAGCGGGTGGCGAAGGTCTCCGGGGTGAGCCACTGGTGGTAGAGCGGTGAGGCCGTGTTCTGCTGGGCGGCGAGAAGCTCTTGCAGGTTGGCTTCCTGCGTGGGCGAGCGTTTGAAGACCAGAGTGATGCCTGGGATGGGGGTGTTGGAGGCGACGGCGCCGCGGTCCTCAGCGTCGCGCACTCTTGGGGTGCGTGAGTTTGCAAGGACTGCGCGGGATGAGCCGGTGATGGCGCCTTTGATTCGGGGTTCCGGCGTTTGCGCGAAAGAGGTTTGGGAGGCTGGGGTTTGGGAGAACGAGGGCAGAGAGGAAACCAGCAGGGCCACGGTAAGGAGTGGCAGGAGTACTCGACGAAGGTGCTTCATATGGAGCTGACACTCTTTTCTTGGGCCTGAACGCGTTGGGGTGAGACCAGACAAGAGACTAGCAGAGGAGGTTGCGGGAACTCTATAAATTTCTTTGGGGAAAGAGTTCGGCGGTAACGTGGCTCGATCGTGAGATGGTCGGCGGCGAAGGCTTCGAGAGTTGGTTTGGGACTAGACGGGGTGAGGTTTTTCTGGGGTAAACTTTCCGCATGAAAAATCTCTTTGAAGCGTCGGCAGTGGACGAGGTGAAGGGGCGGATGGCGCAGTTGCGACCGGATAGCGCGGCGCAGTGGGGCAGGATGAATGCAGCGCAGGCGGTGGAGCATTGTGCGAGGGGGATGGAGTTGGCGTTAGGAGATCGGCGCCCGCCGCGGATGTTGATTGGGAGGATTTTGGGGCCGGTGATAAAGCCGATGGCGTTTCGAGATGGGGAGCCGATGCGCAAGAACTCGCCTACGGTGCCGGGGCTGGTAGTGGAGGAGGAACGGGATCTGGAGACGGAACGGGAGCGGTTGTGCGGGCTGATCGACCGCTTTGCTGCGGCCGGACAGGCGGGTTGCACTACACATCCGCATAGCTTCTTCGGGAGATTGACGCCGCAGGAGTGGTCGGCTTGGATGTACAAGCACCTGGACCATCACCTGCGGCAGTTTGGGGCTTAGTGCGGATTTGCGGTTGATAGGGAGATGGCAACCTCAGATTCCCTTCGGGAATGACAAACAAAAAAGCATGCCAGACTCCATGCCGCTGCTACGTTGCTCGAGGGCGTCTCTATTTTTTTGTGTTTGCGAGTTTCTTCTGGGTTTCGAGGAAGCGGCGGACGCGGTCGAGGGTGCGGGATTTGCCGAAGACGATCATGCTCTCGAGCAGCGGTGGAGACATGGTGCTGCCGGTGAGGATGGCGCGGAGGAGCATGAAGTTTTCTTTGACCGACCACTGCTGGGCTTCGCCTAGTTGCTTGAGGGCGGGCTCAAGGGCTTCGTGGGTCCAGTCGGTAGCTTCAAGGACGGTGAGTTGCTCGGCGGCGAAGGTGAGGGTCTCTTCGGGCGTGCGCTTTTTTGGGACGAAGACTTCTGCGGTGGGCATGATGTCGTCGGCGAAGAGGAAGTGGGTGAGGTTGCCAAACTCGCCGAGGGTTTCGATGCGGGTCTGGATGAGTGGGGCTATTTGTTGCAGGTAGGCGTCGCTGAGGATGGTTTCGCGTAGGGCCTTGTAGAAGGCTTCAGGGGTGAGGGCGCGGAGGTATTCGCCGTTGAGCCACTTTAGTTTGGTGAGGTCGAAGACGGGGCCGCCGAGGCGGATATTTTTGACGTCGAAGCGGGCGACCATGTCGGGAAGGGTGAAGATGTCGGTCTCGCTTGGTTTGGTGGTGGCTTTGGTTTGTGGGGATGGTGCTGGCGTGGCTGCGTCTGCGCTGGGTGCGGGCATGCCGCCGCCCATGAGACCTAGGAAGTTGATCATGGCTTCGGGGAGGATGCCGGCCTGGCGGAAGTAGATGAGGGAGACAGGATTTTTGCGTTTGGAGATTTTGGACTTGTCCAGATTGCGCAGGAGAGGCATGTGCCAGAAGCGGGGGATCTGCCAGCCTAAGGCTTTATAGAGGAGGACGTGCTTGGGGGTGGAGGAGATCCACTCTTCGGCGCGGATGACGTCGGTGATGCGCATGAGGTGGTCGTCGACGACGTTGGCGAGGTGATAGGTGGGGAAGCCGTCGGACTTCATGAGGACCTGGTCGTCGACGTTGGAGTGGTCGAAGGTGATGTCGCCGCGCAGCTCGTCACGAAATGTGGTCTGGCCGGCGGGGACCTTCATGCGGACGACAAAGGGGCGTCCTTCGGCGAGGTAGGCGTCTATTTGTAACTGCGAGAGTTCGCGGTGGCCTCCGTCGTAGCGAGGGGGGAGTTTGGCGGCGATCTGGCGCTGTCTGAGAGACTCCAGTTCTTCGGGGGTCTCAAAGGCGCGGTAGGCGGTGCCGTTGGCGAGGAGGAGTTCGACATGCTCGCGGTAGATTTCGGTGCGCTCGGACTGGCGATAGGGGCCGTAGGGGCCACCGAGGTCGGGGCCTTCGTCCCAGGTGAGGCCGAGCCAGCGGAGGGAGTTGAAGATCTCCTGCTCGGAGGTGGCGACGAAGCGGGTGCGGTCGGTGTCTTCGATGCGGAGGACGAATTTTCCGTCGCGCTGGCGGGCGTAGAGGTAGTTAATGAGGCCGATGTAAGCGGTGCCTACGTGAGGGTCGCCTGTGGGGGAGGGAGCGATGCGGACGCGGATGGGGGAGTCGGAGGTGCTGATGCTATTCGTCATAGAGGCCAAGAGTTAATGCTAGCAGAGGGCTTGGCCTCTATGGGATTAGAGCTTCGAGCCACCGTCGACCGGGATGCTGGCTCCGGTGATCCAGCGCGCTTTATCGGAGGCGAGAAAGGCGACTACGTCGGCGACGTCTTCGGGCTTGCCGAGTCGCTTGAGAGCTTGCATTTCTAAAGCGGTTTCGCGTCCGGCTTCGGTTTTGGTGAAGTTCGACATGTCGGTGTCGATGACGCCTGGTGCGACGGCGTTGACGCGGATACCGTTTGGTCCGAGGATGGCGGCCCAGTTCCTGACGAGAGTTTCGAGTGCACCTTTGGTGGAGGCGTAGGCGAGGACGGAAGGGTTCTCGATGCCGGGTTTACCGATGACAGCGTGGGCTACGACGGAGGTGATCATGATGATGTTGGAGCCTTCGCCGAGAATGGGCAGGAGTTGCTGCACGAGGAAGAAGGGGCTTCGGACGTTGGTGGCGAAAAGATTGTCGAAGTCTTCTACGGTGTGATCGGCGATGCGGGCAGACTTGCTGACTCCTGCGTTGGATACGAGGATGTCGAGTCGATCGCCGACGATGGAGCGGACCTTTTCGGCAAGCAGGGCAGCGCCGTTCGGGGTTGCGAGATCTACGGAGATTGCGTCTGCGCGTCCGCCTTTGGATTGAATGGCGGCGACGAGAGATTGGGCCTCCTGCGCGGAGCGGCCGTAGTGAACCAGAACGTGGGCTCCGGCTTCGGCGAGAGCCAGGGCTGTAGCGCGGCCGATTCCTCGGGAGGCTCCGGTAACGAGCGCGGTTTTATTGTGAAGCGTGATCATTCTTTCTCCTCGTTTGTGAGTGCACGGGTTGCGGCGACTCGATGTATGCCACAGGTTGAGAGCCGACTCATCCTTGGGCCGGCTCTCAATTGTGTTTGCAAAGGTGACACTTTTTTGTGCCGAGTGCAGGTTGGCTCAGGCGTTGGTTCCGCCATCTACTGTGAGATTGGTTCCTGTGATGTAGGAGGCTTCTGGACTGGCGACGAATGAGACCAGAGCTGCAACCTCATCGACCGTGCCGTAGCGGCCGAGCGATGTGGCAGCCTTTTGAGGAACAGCCCAGTCGCCGGAGGCGGGATTCAGATCGGTGTCGATTGGGCCTGGCTGGACGTTGTTGACGGTGATGCCGCGGCCACCAATTTCTCTGGCCAGCCCCTGCGTGAACATCTTGACGGCGCCCTTGGTGGCGGAGTATGCGACGAGACCGGGAGCGACGACCCGCTCGCCGACGCAGGAGCCGATCATGATGATGCGACCGCCAGTCTTCAAGTGCTTGAGAGCGGCCTGGGTTGCGGCCAGTACACCGCGGATGTTGATGTTGATGACCTGGTCGATCTCGTCCAAGGGGGTCTCTTCGAATGGCTTGGGGATGGCGGTGCCGGCGTTGTTTACGAGAATGTCGAGTCCGCCGAAGGTTGCGACGGTCTTTTCGACCGCGGCTTTGACTGCCTGGGGGTCGGCGGCGTCGGCTTGAATGGCGAGGGCTTTTCCGCCCTCGGCTTCAATCGCTTTGACTACGGCAGAGGCCGAGGTTGCGTCTTTGGCGTAGGTGATGGCGACGCTGGCGCCGTCGGAGGCGAGACGTTTGGCGATCGCTGCGCCGATACCGCGGGAGCCGCCCGTAACGAGTGCTACTTTTTTCGTGAGGTTAGACATGATTCTCCTTTAATGTTCCTGTGAATGATTCATGAGTCGGCCGACCGTCATGGTCTTCGAAGGTGTGAAGCTCCTATCTGATGTGGTGTCGTCGCGATTGGATTTGCCATTTTCAGGAATAACAGCCATTCCATTGAGGAATAGATCCAGAACGTGAGGTAAGCATCGGAGAGTGAGACAGCCCCCTCATTAGGGTTGCTGATCGCCGCGCAGAAAGAGGTATATGCGCTGCTGCTTGAGGAAATACAATCCATTTTGTAGAGCGGAGAGTTGGCGTGGATAAATTGGATGCGATGCAGGTGTTCGTCCGGCTGATAGAGAAAGGGAGTTTCTCCGCTGTCGCGAAAGAACGTGGAGTTGGCCAGCCTGCTATCAGCAAACAGATCTCTGCGCTGGAAGATGAACTGGGAACTGAACTGATTCATCGGACGTCCCGCTCGATTGTGCTGACGGAGGCGGGTCATGATTTCTATGAGTCTGCTTCACGGATTCTTGATGACTTTGAGAGCGCGACTTCACGCATCGGTCGAGGACAGACGGCCCCGAAGGGGCTGATTCGCGTGACCGTTGCTCCTACGTTCGCCCGGCTGCACATGGTGTCAAAGCTGTCTGCATTTTTCGCTGCCTACCCTGATATTGCGATCGAGATGGCTGCGTCGGAGAGTCCGACGACGATCATCGAGGATGGGTTCGATCTGGCGATTCACTCGGGCGATCTGCCGGACTCGAGTCTGGTTGGGCGCAGGTTCGCGCAGACGATGATTATTCTGGTGGCTACTCCGCAGTATCTGTCGCGGTATGGAGCTCCTGGTTCGCCGGACGAGCTTAGCCGATTCCGATCGGTTGTTTTTATGGAGCGAGGGGCGGTGCAGCCTTGGAAGTTCGGATCGGGAAAAGACGTTAAGCGAGTTATTCCGACTGGAGTGTTTCGCACCAGCGATATTGAGCAGATGAGGATGGGTGTCCTAGAACATCTGGGGATTGCGCAGGCCCCAGCGTGGCTCTTCGCCGCAGAGCTGAGAGAAGGTACAGTTCTACGTCTGATGAGGCCCTTTGAGCGAATGGTGCCGATCCTTGCGGTGAGGCCTGCGAGTCGCAGGATGTCGACCAAAGTGCGGGTGTTTATTGAACATTTGGAGAAGACGTTTGCGCTGTGTTCGCAGTTCAATCCGCGAACTGGATAATATGTGATCTAAACGGTCACAAAATTGCAGTAGCTTGCAATGGGGCGATAAAGAACAGACAACGGCGTGAAGAGGTTGGGTGGAAAGGGACGGGCGGTTTGGGCAGGACGGAGTTCGTCGGGATCCTTCGCTGTGCTCAGGATGACAGCAGAGGCTTAGTGCGCCAGCTAATACGGAGTTCGGAGGGATCCTTCCCCCATCGGCTTCGCTCAGGGGCAGGATGACAGCAACAGGCCGCCTAATTTTGTGATGGAAGGCTGATTCAGAGTTGCGCTACTTGAGTTCGCGGACCCATATGTTGCGGAAGCTGATGGGTTCGCTGTGGTCGCCGTGGGCTTGCAGCTTGATTGGGGCGGTGTCGTACTTTTTGTAGAAGGGCTGGCCGATGTAGCGGGTCTCGCCTTTTAGCTCGAAGTGATTTTGGACGAGGATGCCGTTGAAGAAGACGGTGGCGTAGGCGGGGGTTTTAAGGGTGCCGTCTTCGTTGAAGGTGGGTGCGGTCCAGATGACGTTGTAGGTCTGCCACTCGCCGGGTTTGCGGTTGGGGTTGGCGAGTGGGATGGCCTGCTTATAGATGCTGCCGGCCTGGCCGTTGACGTAGGTTTTGTTGTTGTAGGAGTCGAGGATCTGGAGCTCGTAGCCGGCGTCGCCGGTGCCGGTGGAGGCGAGGAAGACGCCGCTGTTGCCGCGGGCCTGGTCGGTGCCGGTGATGTTTGTGGGGATTCGCCACTCGATGTGGAGCTGGTAGTTTTTGAAGCTGTGTTTGGTTTCGATGTTGCCGGAGCCTGGGGCTTTGCTGACGGTGAGGATGCCGTCGGCTACGGTCCATTGAGCGGGGGATTTGTCTTTGGTGGAGACCCACTGGTCGAGGTTTTTGCCGTCGAAGAGGACGATGGCGTCGGAGGGTGGCGCGGAGTCGGTGGCTCCGGGTGTGACGATCGGGGGGACCGGCTCGTAGACTTCGGTGTCCTCATGCTTTGGCGCAGCGGGCTGTTGCGCGGAGAGGGAGACGGTGACGACGGTCAGGGTTGCGAAGGCTAGGAGCGAAGAGTGGATGTGCATGATTTCTAGATGAGGATATACCCAATTGTGCGCAGTTTGGGTGTGTCGTCATGTTGCGACGGGTGGAACGGATGGAGCCATGAGTAAAAATACGGGGATCCTTCGCTCCGCTCAGGATGACGACTTTCTAAATTCGACGCCTTTGTATTGGTTGGAAGAGTGCGCTAGCTGCGGGCGGCGCGGACGGCGGCGGCTAATTCGGCTAGGGCGGCTTTGGTTTCGGGCCAGTCGATGCAGGCGTCGGTGATGGATTGGCCGTAGACGAGGGGTTTACCGGGGACTAGCTTTTGCGCGCCAGCGACGAGGTTGCTTTCGAGCATGACGCCCATGATGCGGGTGTCGTTCGCTGGAGTTGCGGCGGTAATCTGGGCGGCTACGTTGCGGGCTACGGCGGATTGCTGGGTGTGGTCTTTGTGGCTGTTGGCGTGGCTGCAGTCGATCATGACCTGAGGGCGGATGCCGGCTTTTTCCATCTGCTTGCAGGTGTCTTCTACGGCGGTGGCGTCGTAGTTGGTGGTGTTGCGGCCGCCGCGCAGGATGATGTGGCAGTCCTGGTTGCCTTTGGTGACGAAGATGGCGGTCTGGCCGTGCTTGGTGTGGCCGAGGAAGTTGTGAGCCTGATTGGCGGAGAGGATGGCTTCAATGGCGATCTGCACGTTGCCGGAGGTGCCGTTTTTGAAACCGACGGGGCAGGAGAGGCCGGAGACGAGCTCGCGGTGGACCTGACTTTCGGTGGTGCGGGCGCCGATGGCTCCCCAGCTTACGAGGGAGGAGACGTACTGCGGGGAGATCATGTCGAGGAACTCGGTGCCGGCGGGGACGCCCATCTCGGCGAGGTCGAGGAGGAGGTGGCGGGCTTTGCGGAGGCCGTCGTTGATCTTGAAGGACTCGTCGAGGTAGGGGTCGTTGATGAGGCCCTTCCAGCCGAGGGTGGTGCGGGGCTTCTCGAAGTAGACGCGCATGATGATGCAGAGGTCGCGGGAGTGCTCGGCGATGGCGGATTTGAGTAGCTCGGCGTACTCGCGGGCGGCGTCGGTGTCGTGGATGGAGCAGGGGCCGACGACTACGAGGAGACGATGGTCTTCGCCGTGGAGGATTTTGATGATCTCGGTGCGGGCTTTGTAGACGGTCGCGGAGGCGGCTTCGGTGATGGGGAGCTCTTCTTCGAGGGCGACGGGCGGGAGGACGACTTTGGTCCAGGTGATGCGAAGGTCATCGGTGGGAAAGAGCATGGGTCTCGCTAGAGTCTGATCAGATGGAGCGGCGTTCCGCTGTGAGTCTTGTGAAATTATCACGTCTGTTTATCTTATAGCCTGTGGTGTGATTGTAGAGCTGCTTGCGGTGCTGCGGTGCAGACTAGAATGGTGACTGCGGGTTGAGGTTGTCGAGCCGTAGTTCAGCTGCTAGACGCAACAGGAAAGGTTCCCCCAGTGAAGGCATTAGTGAAGAGCCGCGAAGAGCGCGGCCTGTGGCTCGAAGATGTTCCTGAGCCAGAGATGGGCATCAATGACGTTAAGATTCGTGTTCTGGCTACCGGCATCTGCGGGACCGACCTTCACATCTATGAGTGGGACGCGTGGGCTCGCTCGACGATCAAGCAGGGGCTGACGATTGGACATGAGTTTGTCGGCGAGGTGGTGGCGGTTGGGTCGAATGTAAACGATATTCCGATTGGGCAGCTGGTGAGCGGCGAGGGGCATGTGGTTTGCGGGCGCTGCCGTAACTGCCTTGCGGGGCGGCGCCATCTTTGCGCGTTCACGCTGGGCGTTGGGGTGAATCGCAACGGGGCGTTTGCGGAGTACGTTGTGCTGCCGATGTCGAATATCTGGATTCACAGTGCAGGGGTGCCGCATGAGATTGCGGCGATCTTCGATCCGCTGGGCAATGCGGTGCATACTGCGCTGGCGTTTCCCGTGCTGGGCGAGGATGTGCTGGTTACGGGGGCTGGGCCGATCGGGATTATGGCTGCGGCTGTGGCTCGACATGCGGGTGCTCGGCACGTGGTGATCTCGGATCCGAATGAGTACCGCAGGGCTCTAGCGGAGAAGGTGGGGGTGACGCTGGCGGTTGATCCTCGGGCGACTCCGCTGAAGGAGATTCAGCAGAAGCTGCATATGCAGGAGGGCTTCGATGTGGGGCTTGAGATGTCGGGGAATCCGAATGCGTTTCGGGATATGCTCGCGAATATGAGCCACGGCGCGAAGATTGCGATGCTAGGGATTCCTTCGGAGGATATTTCGATTAATTGGAATCAGGTGGTGTTCAATCAGCTTACGATTCGCGGCATCTACGGACGGGAGATGTACGAGACCTGGTACAAGATGACCGTGATGCTTGAGAGCGGGCTGGATATCTCGGGCGTGATTACGCACCGGATGAACTGGCGTGACTATGAGGACGGCTTTGCGGCGATGCGGTCGGGGAACTCGGGGAAGGTGATTCTCGACTGGAGCGACGTTGGTTAGGTGCCACGAGTATTGCTCTACGCTAGATAAAACCTCACTTTCCACTCGGCTCGCTCTGGTTGCACCGAGCGGGCTGTGGTGCAGGCCTGTGTCCATTGCAGGCTTCGCTAGAGCTTTGAGGATCGCTCATGCGAGTGACGACGCCTTATAATCGCACCTGCGAAAAGACAGAGAGGATGCGATGAATATCCAGCAACACGCCGGGTTCTACGTGGTAGGCGTAGCGGCTCGCACAGATAATGCGGCTGAGAAGAACGGCAACGGAAAGATCGGGGAGATCTGGCATAGGCTGTTGCGCGATAATCTTGCTGCGAAGATTCCGAACAAGCTTGGCATCGATCTGATTGCGGTATATACCGACTATGAGTCGGACCATAAGGGCCAGTACACGTACCTTCTGGGTTTGCCTGTCTCTTCGATCCAGAACATACCTAAGAACTTCGTCGCGAAACACGTTCCTGATGGCCGCTATGCTGTGGTTACGTCGAACAGAGGACCGGTGACGAAGGTTGTTCCTGAGACGTGGCATCGGATCTGGTCGATGTCGCCCGGGGAGCTAGGGGGGACGCGATCCTTCCGAGCGGACTACGAGATTTACGATCAGCGTTCGGCCGATCCGGAGAAGGCCCAGATTGAAGTTTATGTCGGCCTTCGTTGAACGCATTTGTCATGCACTGCAACTGTTTTACCGGTCGGGCCCACTGCGCTTGGCCACCCTGCAAGCGATGATCTGTTTGCGGGGTCCCGGTTGGAACGGTCAGTTCCTTACGGGTTTACCTCTTTCTTGCAGCTACGATCAGTGATGGCCCTCCTGTAGATAAGAGAAGTTTGCCGCCCACGTATACTTGTTGCGTCGCGGTATCAGGAGACCTTATGCAAAGCCGCATTCTCGGTACCACTATGCCTGTTCTTGAGTTTGCTCTCGGCCCGAATGATGCGGTCATCTCGGAGGCGGGAGAACTCTCGTGGATGACTGCTTCGGTCCAGATGACAACCCACACTCAGCATGCGGGCGGCGGCGGCTTCTTCGGTGCTATTGCGAGAGTGGCCGGAGGCGGATCGTTGTTTATGACGGAGTATCGCGCGATTGGCGGCCCTGGCGAGGTTGCGTTTGCGACGCGAGTGCCAGGACACATCGTGCCTGTGGAGGTTGGGCCGGGGCATGAGTACATGGTTCATCGGCATGGCTTTCTCTGCGCTACCGCAGCCATCGAGCTGGGGGTTGGCTTCCAGCAGTCGCTTGGTGCTGGGATCTTCGGTGGAGATGGATTTTTATTGCAGAAGATCAGCGGGCAGGGGATTGCGTGGCTTGAGCTGTCTGGGGAACTTGTGATCAAGGATCTTGCTCCCGGTGAGACACTGCGGGTTCATCCGGGCCATGTGGGCGCGTTTCAGTCTACCGTTGCGTTTCAGATTCAGCGCGTTCCTGGCATCAAGAACATGATCTTTGGTGGCGATGGTGTGTTTCTTGCGGCGCTGACAGGTCCCGGTCGGGTGTGGTTGCAGACGCTGCCTATCTCGCGGCTTGCCCATCAGATTCAGGAGTACCTGCCGAAGGAGCGCGCGCAGCAGGCTGCTGAGGGTGGGGTAGTCGGTGGCATTGTTGGCTCGATCCTAAAAGGAATGTGACGCTATGCCTTTCAAGCCACCGACTTTTTGGCGTCAGTGCGACTGTTTGGCTCCTTTCTGTATGGGTGTTGATTTTGCAATCAGCTAGCCGTTGCCAGAGCTTCCCCGAGTTGTTTGATGTGAGTCGCGGTTGCGGTGTCCTGGTCGCCGGCAACCGATATGGTCTCCTTGCCTAACGTGTGTAGCAGGTTTTTGATGGCTGTGCCGTCGAGGTTCGGGTCATGCAGGAGTTTCTTCAATTGGCCGAGATCCTTAACGACTTTCTTCACGCCTGCGTGCTCATGCTTGGAGAGATATTCTTCCCAGCCTTCGATGTTGCTTGTGGCTTTGTCGACCGTGAGGGATTTAGCTCCCTGTTTCAATGCGTTGATCGTCGTTTCGAAACGTGTCGTTGACATTGCTTGGCTCCTCTAAATGGTTGAAGATCGCCTGAGAGTAGAGATCGACAACGTGCGCGAACCCCTAATACAGCGATGGGATGCCTGGAGCAGGTGTATTCGGATTGTGAAGAAGAGTGAAGATTGACGACACAGAAAGAGCAGATCGGTTGTTGCAGTCCGCCGCACATGTTTGCGAAGACCTTCCTGCCAGCCTCACCTTTCAACGATCCCTGAGAGATCCCTGGTTTTCCTGCGGGCTAGAATCAAACAGAGGCCCGAATGTCCGCAGCTAAACTCGATGTTCATCCAGGACGCTCGAAGAGATATCCTGCTGGTCCTTCTTTTCTTCCACGGCTTGTCTCTGGCCGCATGTTTCGACAGACGGCGGTGGAGTCTATGACGGAGTCTGCCCGGCGTTATGGCGACCTGGTTCATTACACCGTCTTTGGGCGACATATCTACCAGTTGAATCACCCTGAACTTGTGGAGGATCTTCTTCTCAAGGATGCGGGCAAGCATCACCGCGGCATTGTGATGCAGAGGGCGAAGACTGTGCTGGGTGAGGGTTTGCTGACCAGTGAGGAGCCGCTGCATATGCGTCAGCGAAGGCTTGCGCAGCCGGCATTCCTGCGTCAAAGAATCGCGGCGTATGGCGAGGTGATTGGGCAAAACGCTGCGGGGATCTCGGAGAGCTGGAAGCCTGGGGCGGTGCGTGATGTGCATGAAGATATGCTGGAGCTGGCGTTGCGGATCGTTGGCAAATGCCTGTTCGACCTGGATGTTCAGTCTCACGAAGAGGTGAAGAAGGTTTCGACGGCGGTCGATGCATTCATGGGATTTCTTCCGCTGGCTATTCTGCCTTTTTCCGAACAGATTCAACGACTGCCTCTGCCTGCCATGAGGCGAATTCGCAAAGGACAGGCTGACCTCGACGCGATTATCTATGGAATGATTCGGGAGCGCCGCCGGTTGCCGGGTGATCGGGGCGACCTTCTTTCGATGTTGCTTGAAGCGGTGGATGTCGAAGACTCAAGTGGCCGTATGTCGGATCAGCAGGTGCATGATGAGTGTCTGACGATTATGCTGGCGGGCCATGAGACCACTGCTAACGCGCTGAGCTTCGCGTTATGGCTGATTGCGAAACACCCAGATGTGCAGACACGTCTGTGGCAGGAGGCATGCACGATTCTTGGCGACCGAGCGCCGACGGCGGACGACTACGCGCGTCTGACTTATGCTACTCAAGTCTTTTCGGAGACTATGCGGCTTTATCCTCCGGTGTGGGTGATAGCGCGCACTTGTGTAGATCCGTACGAGATCGCCGGTTATCCAATTGCCAAAGGGACTGTTCTTATCGCGCCGCAGTTCGTTGTTCATCGGGATCCGCGTTTTTATCCTGATCCGCTACGCTTTGATCCTGAGCGTTTTGCGGTAGACAAGAAGGAGGGTGCGAGATCGCGGCCACGGTTTGCCTTCTTTCCGTTCGCGGCGGGTAGCCGGCAGTGCATCGGTGAAGGGTTGGCCTGGATGGAGGGAGTGCTGTCTCTTGCTACGATCGTTCGCGACTGGCGGCTTAGTCTGCCCGAGGGATCAGCTACTGAGATCGTGCTTAATCCTGCGATCAGTCTTCGGCCGAAGTATGGAGTTCCGTTGCTGGTGGAGCGGAGAAGCTAGCGGCGGTTGATCGGGAGAGTGATTGACGAGTCGATCGACCATCCGTTGTGTCGATGGAGAAAGATTAGCGCGGAGTAGACCAGGGCATAGGTTAGCTGCGTTCCTGCGGCGGCCCAGTCCTGCAGGAGCGCCGACCCAAATGTCAGGAGTGTGATGAGGAGACTTGCGGCGATGAGAGCTGCTCGCGTTCTCAGGCCGATCATGATCAGGAGACCTAAGAGAGCTTCTATTGAGGGCAGGATTAAGCCGAAGATCCATACGCTCCAGGCGGGAAGTGGTGCGTGACTGAACTGCATGACGAGTTTCGCGGCGAACTCTCCCGGGCCTGCGATCATGCGGCTTACGCCGTGCATCAGAAGGTTTACGCCGACTGCGATACGGAGCAAGACGTATGCTGTTCGCTCATCGGAAAGCTTCAATTCTTCTGCCATCGGTTCTCCGCTTGTTTGTGTTTGTTGAATTCGAGATTCGCTCTTTCATCAGATGCCAAAACTGATGCAGGGTTACGAGCCTTGCCGTAGAAGATAAGAAATGGTTGAGAGAGGCATAAGTTGCGCGCGTCTCTCTATATTCTGGAGCCATGTCAGGAAACTCAACCGAGCCGTTTCTTCATCTTGCCCATGTTAATGTAGCCCGCGGAGAGAATGTAGTTCTTCACGATATCAACCTGTCGGTGAACGCTGGAGAGCACATTGCGATTCTTGGCCCTAATGGGTGTGGCAAGTCGACGCTGATCAAGACGATTACTTGCGAGTGTTATCCGCTGGTGCAGCCGGAGACGAAGGTCAGGATCTTTGGGCGGGAGCGGTGGGATCTGACGGAGTTGAAGAAGCGGCTGGGCGTGGTTTCGGCGGAACTGCCGGGGAAGCAGACGCTGCAGACTACAGGGCGAGATGCGGTGATTACTGGCTTTTTTTCGAGTAGTACACTTTGGCCGAATCTTGTGGTGACGGATGCTATGCGGGTTCATGCGGAGGAGGTGCTCGAGCAAATTGATGCTGTGAGGTTTGCGGAGAAGACGGTGGGGGAGATGTCGGCGGGGCAGCAGAGGCGGATTATGATTGGGCGGGCGCTAGTTGGGTCGGCTGGGATGTTGTTGTTAGATGAGCCTTCGAATGCGCTGGATCTGGCGGCGCAGGCGGAGCTGCGCGGGTTGTTGCGGAGGCTGGCGCAGCAGGGGACTGGGATCATGCTGATCACGCACCATATTGCGGATATCCCGCCGGAGATCGATCGGATTTTGATGATGCGGGAGGGGCGGATTGTGGCGGATGGGTCGAAGGGGGAGCTGCTGACCGCGGAGAGGCTGAGTGAGTTGTTTAATACGGAGGTTCAGCTTTCGGAGAGGGATGGTTTTTATCATGCTTGGTGATGTGTCCTGCCGGACGGGCCCACTGCGCGTGGGGCGGTCACTTCGTGACTTGTATACCTTTTCCTGGCACGATTGGGATTGCTGGTCCTCCCGTTGGTCGGAAGGAGGAGAACCGCTCTATTCTGCCTGGGGGATTACGCCGGTCTGGAGTTTGACTAGTTCAGTTTGTGCGATGCGGGATGGGCCAAGGACGGCGATCTTTGGCAGGGGGCCGCGGACCATGGCTACCTCGTCGCAGGCGTAGAGGCGGGGGCAGGTCTGGCAGTCCTTGTAGATCTTGTCGGGCAGGGTGGTGCGGTCGACGGCGCGAAAGCCGAAGTGAAAGAAGAAGTCGGGGATGCGGGTGAAGAGGCAGACGGCGGTGACCTTTTGCTCTTCTGCTTCTTCGAGGAGGGCGCGGAGGAGACGGCCGCCGGCGCCCTGGCCTTTGGCTTCGGGCTTGACGACGATGGAGCGGACCTCGGCGAGGTGGGGACCGTAGAGGTGGAGAGCGCCGCAGCCGAGGAAGACGCCGCCTGAGTCGCCGTCGATGGGGGATTCGGCTACGGCGAAGTCGCGGATGTTCTCGCAGATCTCGGCGTAGTTGCGGCGGAGGAGGGTGCCGTCGCCGGACAGGGAGTTGACGAGGTCGAAGATGTCGACGGCGTCGGGGAGCTTGGCCTTGCGCACGGTTGCTCCGCCTACGCGTGGGCGCGATGAGGAGGTGGATTCACTCACAGTCATCAGGGGGGTGAT
This sequence comes from Tunturiibacter empetritectus, assembly GCF_013410875.1. Taxonomy (GTDB): domain Bacteria; phylum Acidobacteriota; class Terriglobia; order Terriglobales; family Acidobacteriaceae; genus Edaphobacter; species Edaphobacter empetritectus. The sequence goes on from NZ_JACCCU010000001.1 coordinate 1,672,044, forward strand.
GGGCAATTACTTTGGCTCCTCTTTATATTTTCGCAGAGTATTGGATGATTTGAGGACCGGGTTTGGTGCGGGGTTGAGGAATGCGGTTCGCGTGCGGGGAACCGCGCTTGTGATGAAGCTCAAACTTCCGGGTTGAACTTTGAGGCAGAAAGGTTCGGGCGGTAGAGGCTGGTTGAGTTCTTCGGGGTCCTTCACTGCGTTCAGGATGACGGCAAAAACAAACGTCACGCGTGTTCCTAGAGACGGGACTTTGCTTCGGAGAGTGCGGTTTTGACGCGGGGGCGGGCGGTGCCGCCGATGACGTCGTGGCAGTCGAGGGTGGCTTCGAGGGTGATGGCGGGGAAGAAGTCTTCGCCGAATTGGGGGCAGATGGTGCGGAGTTCTTCGAGGGTGAGTTGCTGGAGTTCGCGTTGGGTTTTGGGGGTCCCCTCTCCCATTGCTAGCCGGACGGCGTTGCCGATGTGCTCGTGGGCTTTGCGGAAGGGGATGCCCTTGTCGGTGAGGTAGGTTGCGGCGGCCATGGCGTTGAGGTAGCCGGAGTGGGCGGCGGTCTTCATGGTGTCGTAGCGGAACTTGAGGGAGGAGGTGAAGGCGGGGAGGACGCTGAGGATGCCGGCGATGGTGTCGGCAGCGTCGAAGACTGGTTCCTGGCCTTCCTGCAGGTCTTTGTTGTAGGCGAGGGGGAGGCCCTTTATCAGGGTCGCGAGGGTCGTAGCGGCTCCCAGTAAGCGGCCGGATTTGCCGCGGATGAGTTCGGTGAGGTCAGGGTTTTTCTTTTGCGGCATGGCGGAGGAGCCGGTGGAGAAGCGCTCGGGGAGGTCGAGGAAGCCGAATTCCGCCGTGGAGTAGAGAGTGAGTTCTTCGGCGAAGCGAGAGATGTGGATGCCTAGTGTGGCTATGGCTTGGGTGAATTCGAGGGCGAAGTCGCGGTCGCTGGTTGCGTCCATGCTGTTGGGGGTGGGGGCGTCGAAGTTGAGGGCGCGGGCGGCGATGGAGCGGTCGAGGGCGAGGGTTGCGCCTGCTACTGCGCCGGAGCCGAGGGGGCAGAGGTTCATGCGCTTGCGGGCGTCGATGAGGCGACTGGCATCGCGCTCGATCATGCTGACGTAGGCGAGGAGCCAGTGGGCTACTAGGACGGGCTCGGCGCGCTGGAGGTGGGTGTAGGAGGGCATGGTGGCTTCGCCTGCTTGCTCGGCTAGTTCGACCAAGGCTTTGCGCCATGCGGTCAGGCCCGTGAGGGTGTTGTCGATGGCTTCGCGGACGAAGAGGCGCATGTCGGTGGCGATCTGCTCGTTGCGGCTGCGGCCCGTATGAAGTTTGAGGGCTAGGTCGCCGATCACCTTTGTTAGTTGGAGTTCTACGAAGTGGTGGATGTCTTCGGCTTGGGGGTTGAGTGCCACGATACTGCTGGAAGCGGAGATGACTAAGTCGACACCGGCTCTGTTGAGTTTGTGGGCGTCGCGGAGGGCATCGAGGTTGGTGAGCTTCGTGCTTTCCTCTAAAGAGAGCGGGATCACGCGGTCCAGTCCGTCGAGCATTTGCTTTAGTTCATCAGGTGTGAGGATACCGGCGGCCGCGATGGTCTCTGCGTGCGCCTTTGAAGCTGCTATCTCATGCGAGAGAAGCCGCACATCGAAGGGGAAGGAGCGCTGCCAGGATTCGAAGGTGGCGTCGAGTGGTTCGCGGAAGCGGCCGGACCACATTTTGCTCGAATTTGTATCGGTGTGCATATCTATCATTTCTTTCCGGTTGCGGACTAATGTAAGTGAGGCACTAACGGTTCATGTAGTGAGCTCACTTATTTGGATGGTGTCCAAGCACGCAAATTATTCCAATTGCCGTTGTAATCAACATCAACGTCAAGGTAGTTTGGCTCGCAGTTGTCAGCCACAGCAGCGACCCGAAATCGATACGTTCCTGTATAACCTTTCAGTTCTTCATCCTTTGCCCGAGTCTCTTTGAATGTGAATTGCCATCCTGGCCCCTCTTTGCTAATTCGGGCAAGATCGACGTAGAAAACGATACCTTTTTGAATGGATCTGGGGTCAAAGTTCCAACCTGCCCACGGAATCTGCGAACCTGTGAACGGGGTTGGCGTGCTTCCGGAAGGATGTTGACTCGTGAGAGACGTAACGAAAACCCGGCAATTCTGAGCGGCAGTTTTTCCTTGATTACGGAGACTCACTCTAATTAAGACGCCATTGAAAGGGCCTCCGCTAGTCCACGCCGCCTCGAATTTGTCTGCGTTAGCATCGAATTCAAGTTTTAGTTTGGGTCGCGCATACCAATCGCGAAAGTGTTGATAAGCACCAGACAAAATTCCGGCAACAATACCACCAACGATTGCGGCCTCGGCACCGATTCGAGCGGCCTGTAAGGTATCGCAGTCCATCAACGCTTGTTTCCTCTCGTTTATCTATGTGGTTACTTCTTGTCCGTGCTGTTTAGTTGGGGCATTTCGGAGCCTTTGCTTAGGGTGATTAGGCCGGATTGGGCGTAGGTGATTAGTTTGGCGCGGGTGTCGGTGATGTCGAGGTTGCGCATGGTGAGTTGGCCGATGCGGTCGCGGGGGGAGAAGGTGGATTCGCCCTTTTCCATGGTGAGGCGCTCGGGGTGGAAGGTGAGGTTGGGTGAGGCGGTGTTGAGGATGGAGTAGTCGTTGCCGCGGCGGAGTTCGATTGTAACCTCTCCGGTTACAGGTTTGGCGACCCAGCGCTGGGAGGCTTCGCGGAGCATGATGGCCTGGGGATCGAACCATCGGCCCTGATAGAGGAGACGGCCTAGCTTGCGGCCGTTTTCGCGGTACTGCTCGATGGTGTCCTCGTTGTGGATGCCGGTGATGAGGCGCTCGTAGGCGATGAAGAGGAGAGCTAGGCCGGGGGACTCGTAGATGCCGCGGGACTTGGCTTCGATGATGCGGTTTTCGATCTGGTCGCTCATGCCGAGGCCGTGGCGGCCGCCGATCGCGTTGGCTTCGAGCATGAGGGCTACTTGGTCGGGGTATGCGGTGCCGTTTAGGGCTACGGGGAAGCCTTCTTCGAAGCGGACGGTGATGGCTTCAGGTTTAATTGTGACGTCGTCACGCCAGAAGGCGGTGCCCATGATGGGGGCGACGATCTTCATGCTGGTGGTGAGGAGCTCGAGGTCCTTGGCTTCGTGGGTTGCGCCGAGGATGTTGGAGTCGGTGGAGTAGGCTTTATCGGCGGACATCTTGTAGCCGAAGCCGGCCTTGGTCATGAAGGCGGACATCTCGGCGCGGCCGCCTAGCTCGTCGATGAAGGCTGCGTCGAGCCATGGCTTGTAGACCTTGAGGTCGGGGTTGACGAGGAGGCCGTAGCGGTAGAAGCGCTCGATGTCGTTGCCTTTGAAGGTGGAGCCGTCGCCCCAGATGTTGACGTCGTCTTCCTTCATGGCCGTCACTAACATTGTTCCAGTAACAGCCCGGCCGATGGGGGTGGTGTTGAAGTAGGTGACTCCTGCGGTGGTGATGTGGAAGGCGCCGGATTGGAGGGCGGCGATGCCTTCGCGGACGAGGGGGCCGCGGCAGTCGATGAGGCGGGCTTTTTCGGCGCCGTACTCAAGGGCTTTGCGGGGGATCTCGTCGTAGTCGGCTTCGTCGGGCTGGCCGAGGTTGGCGGTGTAGGCGTAGGGGAGAGCGCCTTTTTGCTTCATCCAGTGGAGCGCGGCGCTGGTGTCGAGGCCGCCGGAGAAGGCTATGCCGACTTTTTGGCCGAGGGGGAGGGTTTCTAGGATTACGGACATAGTGGGTTCCAGTGAATTGGTAATTAGTGGATAAAAACGGAGCTGTTAGCTCTCATTGAGTGATGTATGGAGCGAAGTCGTTGTGATGTATTGCGACGTACTCATCCATGCGTCGCCAAATTGTTTCGTCTCCGCAAACTCGGTCACTCAAGTCATTGAATTCGTGATCGTCTCCGAGATGAGGCATGAACTCATTGCGCGCATTAGCATCTAGTTCTGGACGTGCGAAGGGAAATAGTGCGACGGCCTTCTCCAGGGCTGCGGCGGCGTCCGGCGCTCCAATGTTACGGTATGCGTCAACGAAAACTGAATACGGCGGATGGCCGGGGAAATCAGTTTCCATGGGATAGCGAAAGCCTCCGTTGTCCACCATGCCCTGGAACATATAAAGAAGGGCAATAGGCCTCGTGACCTCAGGAATTTTCGAGAGGTCGTTGTCTACTCTTGCGAGTTCCTTGTAGAGGCCATCTACCGCGAGATCGAGAGTCGATTTCAGGATGTTCTCTCCTAGCGTTTGGCGCGGGGTTGGGTTCCGCGGTTGCGGCTGTTGGTGGTGCGCTTGGCTCCGCCGAGGAGCATGAGCAGGATGGCTTTTTGGGCGTGCATGCGGTTTTCAGCTTGGTCGAAGACTAGGGACTGGGGGCCGTCGAGGACGGCGTCGGTGACTTCGGCGTTGCGGTGGGCGGGGAGGCAGTGCATGAAGACGGCGTCGGCCTGGGCGTGGGCCATGAGGGCTTCGTTGACCTGGTAGGGCTTGAAGATGGGGGCGCGCTTGGTGGCCTCGTGCTCGAAGCCCATGGAGGTGCAGACGTCGGTGTAGACGGCGTCGGCTCCGATGACGGCTTTGACGGGGTCGTGCATGAGGGTGATGCTGCCGCCGGTGGTCTCGGCGATCTCGATGGCTTTGTGGATGATGTCGAGCTTGGGGGCGAAGCCTTTGGGTGTGGCGACGGTGCAGTGCGCGCCGAGTTGCGCGGCGGTGAGCATGAGGGAGTGGCAGACGTTGTTGCCGTCGCCGACGTAGGTGAAGTGAAGACCCTCTGCGGAGCCGAAGCGTTCTTCGAGGGTGAAGAAGTCGGCGATGGCCTGGCAGGGGTGCTCGAGGTCGGAGAGGGCGTTGATGACGGGGATTTTGGAGCAGGCGGCGATCTCGGTGATGGTGTCGTGGGCGTAGGTGCGGAGGACCATGATGGACATCCAGCGCTCGATGTTGTGGGCCATGTCGGCGAGGGATTCGCGTTCGCCGAGGGGGGACTGGGTCTGGTCGACGAAGATGGCGTTGCCGCCGAGGGTGTTGATGGCGGTCTCGAAGGTGAGGCGGGTGCGGAGGGAGGCCTTCTCGAAGAACATGACCATCTGGCGGGCGTCGAGGGCGTGGCGAAAGTCTTCGGGGTTGGCTTTGACGGCGTGGGCGAGCTCCATGAGGGCGGCCATCTCTTCGACGGTAAGGTCGGCGATGGAGCAGAGGTCGCGGCCGTGGAGGCGCTTGGAGGCTTCGCTGAAGGCGGTGTCGGACTGGATGTCGAGGGGGGCGCGGTGGGGGATGAGGTCTTCGGTGTCGGGTTTTGAGTTCATAATGACGGTTTTGCTACCCATGAGATTTTTCTCCTGCCGGTGCTGCTCCGGCCAGTGCTGCAGTGAAGATCTCGTCGAAGGCCTTGATGGCGGTGTCGACGTGTTGACGCTCGAGGATGAAGGGTGGAAGGAGACGGAGGACGGTCTCGCTGGTGCGGTTGATGATGATTTTCTTCTCCATCATTTGAGCGGTGACGCGCTGGGCAAGGTCGGCGGAGTTGATCTCAATGCCGAGCATGAGGCCTTTGCCGCGGACTTCGGTGATGCAGTCGTGGCGCTGGGCCAGTTGCGTGAGCTGGTCGTGGAAGTAGGCGCCTGTCTCGTTGATGTGGGCGAGGAGGTTGTCGCGCTTGATGGTGTCGATGACGGTAATGGCTACGGCGCAGGCGAGTGGGTTGCCGCCGAAGGTGGTGCCGTGCATGCCCGGGGTGATGGCCTCGGCAGCCGCGTTGGTGCAGAGCATCGCGCCCATGGGGATGCCGTTGGCGATGGGTTTGGCAATAGTGACAACGTCAGGCATGGTGACGTCGGGCAGGTTGCCGTAGTGCTGGTAGGCGAACCATTTGCCGGTGCGGCCCATGCCGGACTGGATCTCGTCGGCGATGAGGAGGGCGCCGGTGGAATCGCATAGCTCGCGTGCGGTGGCGAAGAACTCCTGGGTGACGGGGTGGATCCCGCCTTCGCCCTGGATGGGCTCGATGCAGATGGCACAGACTTCGGATGAGAACTTTGCGCGAAGGTCGGCTACGTTGTTGAAGCGGACGAAGTCGACGCCGGGCATGACGGGCATGAAGGGTTCGCGGTATTTTTCTTTCGCTGTGGTGGCGACTGAACCCATGGTGCGGCCGTGGAAGCTGTGGTCAAGGGCGAGGAACTTTGTGCCGATGGTGCGGCCTTTGGAGCGGAGAAGTCCGGCGTGGGCGCGGGCCAGCTTGAGTGCGGCCTCCCAGGCTTCGGTGCCGCTGTTGGTGAAGAAGACGCGGTCGAGGCCGGTGATCTCGGTGAGGCGAAGGGCGAGTTCGGCGGTGTGCTCGTGGAAGAACAGGTTGGAGGTGTGGATGAGGCGCTTTGACTGATGCGCAATGGCCTCTTCTACTGCGGGGTGGTTGTAACCGAGGCCGCAGACGCCGATGCCGCTGAGGAGGTCGAGATAGTCATTGCCGTTTTCGTCGCGCAGGTGAACGCCTTCACCGCTGACAAAGAGGATGGGGTTGCGCTCGTAGGTGTTGAGGAGCAGCTTTTTTTCGGCTGCCTGAATGGATTGCAAGCTGGATTGCAAGTTCGGCTTCTGAGTGGATGCTTCGTTCATGCGACCATGACCTCCGTTCCGTCGTTGACCCGTGTGGAGACGAGGTCAGGTAGTAGAGATGCCGCTTCTGCGGGAAGAATGCGTACACGCTTGACGCCGTGAGTGAGGGCGTCGCGGCAGGCGTTGAGTTTAGGGAGCATGCCGCCGGAGACGACCTGAGCCTGCTCCATGGCGGGGATCTGGGCGAGGGTGAGCCAACGCATGACGTTGCCGTCGGCGCCTTTGACGCCGGGGACGTCGGTGAGGAAGACGAGAGTGTCGGCCTTGGCGCCGATGGCGCAGGCGGCGGCCATCTCGTCGGCGTTGATGTTGTAGTACTCGCCGTCGAAGCCGAGGGCGATGGAGGAGATGACGGGGACGGCGCCCATGGCCCAGATGGCTTCGAGCCACTTGGGGTCCATGGCGGCGATCTCGCCGACGAAGCCGAGGTCGGGGGTGGTTTTTTTCTTGCGTGCTCGGAAGACGTGGCCGTCACCGCCGGAGAGGCCGACGGCGGACTGGCCGTGGGTGCCGATGGACGCGACGAGGGACTTGTTGACGCGGCCAGCGAGGACCATGAGGGCGGCGTCGCGGGTCTCGGCATCGGTGATGCGGAGGCCGGAGATGAACTCGCTCTTCTTGCCCATCTGGGCGAGGGTGCGGGTGAGCTGCACGCCGCCCCCGTGGACGACGGCGACCTGATTTCCATCGGTGACGAGATCGGCGATGGCTTTTCCGCAAGCGTGGAGGATCTTTTTATCTTCGAGAGCGGCACCGCCTAGCTTGACGACAAATCTCACAGCAAGCCCTCCTCTTCGTTCCATCCGCACATCAGGTTGAGGTTTTGAACCGCCTGACCGGAGGCTCCTTTTAAAAGATTGTCGAGGCAGGAGACCAGGATCAGACGGTTTCCGTCGGCGGCGAGTGCAAAGCCGAGATCGCAGAAGTTGGTGCGAACGATGTGCTGGATCTCCGGCAGGTGCGGCGTGTTGCGGAGCCGGACCAGCGGACTGTGTTGGTAGAAGTTTTGCAGCACGGTGGTGATTGCGGCGGCTTCGGTTTTGGTTTTGAGGCGGAGGTAGATGGTGGACAGGATTCCGCGCGGTATGGGGAGTAGATGCGGGGTGAACTGGATCTGGTCCGAGGTGATGTGAAGCTGCTCGAGGAGTTCGCCGGTGTGGCGGTGGCCGAAGACTGCGTACGCGGAGAGGTTGTCGGCCGCATGCATGAAGTGGGTCTTGGCGGTGGGGGCTTTGCCTGCTCCGCTTACGCCGGATTTTGCGTCGCAGATGATGCCGTGTTCCAGATCAACTAGCTCGGCCTGGAGGAGCGGGGCTAGGGCGAGGAGGATGGAGGTGGCGTAGCAGCCGGGGTTGGCGACGAGGCGGGCGTTGCGGATCTCGTCGCGGTGAAGCTCGGGGCAGCCGTAGACGGCTTCTTGTTGAAGCTGGGCGGCGTGGTCGGCGTTGGCGTCTTTGAGCTTGTAGACGGCGCGGTTGGTGTGGTGCTGGAGCCGCCATGCGCCGCTGAGGTCGATGACCTTGATGCCGCGTTCGATGGCCTGAGGAACCCACTCGCGGGATTGCTCGTGCGGTGTGGCGAGGAATAGGACTTCGGTTCCGGTGTCGGTGATGCGGTTCCAGGAGAAGGGAAGGATCGGATGGGCGTGTTGATCGCCTGCGACGGCAAGCTGGGGATGAATGTCTTCGAGGTAGTGCAGGCTGGTGGACTCTGGTTCTCCGGCTCGGCCAAGGAGTGTTGGCGCGTTTCCGCGGAGTCGGGGATGATGCAGGAGCAGGCGGGCGAGTTCGCCACCGGCGTAGCCGCCGATGCCGGCGATGGCAGTGCGGGGCGCGGTGGTGCGTGCGGCGGGTTGTTCAAGTACGTTTGTCATTGAGATGGTTGAGTTAGCCAAGGTAGTCTTCGATTCGTGTCTTCAACAGGTTTGCTTGTTTCTCGTCCGGACAGATGATGAGGACAGTGTCGTCGCCGGCGATAGTGCCTATCACCTCGGGCCAGTCCTCGTAGTCAATGCCAGCGGCGATGGGTTGAGCGCTTCCGGTGGTGGTGACGAGGACGAGGAGGTTGATGGCCTGACGGACTTCGAGGCCGAAGCTTTCAAGTACTTCTCGGATCCCGGGGAGCGCGTCCTCGTCGGAGTCGTTGCCGTTGGGAAGAGAGTAGCCGTTTGGTCCTTTATTTAATCTAAGCTCATGAATATCGCGCGATAATGTTGCTTGAGTGACGTGAAATCCGCGTCCGGCTAGTTTTCGGCGTAACTCATCCTGGCTGGTGACCGCAGACTTTACCAGTAACTCTCGAATTACGGCGTGACGCTGTTGTTTCATTGGATTTGTTGTACCTGTGTTTGCGTAGCTAAGTCGTCAACAGCGGCTCAATTTAGTAGATGAACTCAATTAGGTAGATGAGGTTGATGTGTATAAATATACATTATTTTATGTATATTTATACATAATGCTGTCTCGTCTTTTTTCTCGGTTGACGAGCGCTCCACACAAAAGGAAGGGTCGCGCCCGGGATTTTGCTGCCGGGTGCGACGTATAGTGAAGCATGGAACGGTCCCTGGCAGCTAGTTTGTCCCCAACTCGCCGTGATGTGGGTGTGTCTTCCGCGGTTTCGCCGTCGCTAATTGACGAGCGTTTCGATCATGACTCTTGTGGTGTAGGTTTTGTTGCTTCGGTGGATGCTGCGGCTTCGCATGTGATTCTGGAGCAGGCCCTGACCGCGCTGGGACGGCTGGCGCATCGCGGTGCGACGGCGGCTGATGGGAAGAGCAGCGACGGGGTTGGCGTGATGACTGCGGTTCCGCGGTCTCTGCTGGTTAAAGCTGCGAATCTTTCGATTGATGAAAAACAAGTGCTGGGCGTTGGGATGCTGCTAATTCCGATGGCGGAGACGCGTGCTGAAGAGATTGTGGATCGGTGTCTGCAGTCTCATGACTTTGAGATTTTGTGTTGGCGCGATGTGCCTGTGAAGACGGAATACCTAGGGCAGACGGCGCTGGAGACGATGCCGAAGATTCGTCAGGTGCTGATCGTCGATGCGACGGATGCAGAGCCGGAGACGATGGAGCGGCGGCTGTATCTTGCGCGGAAGCAATTTGAGCGGGCGCATGAGCAGGGCGATGTAACGGGGTATGTGTGCTCGATGTCGTCGCAGACGATTGTCTATAAGGCGATGTGCACGGGCGTTTTTCTGCGTGACTTTTATCCTGATCTGGCTTCAGAGGATTACGTTACGCCGTTCGCGGTGTTTCATCAGCGTTATGCGACGAATACGTCCCCTACTTGGCATCGCGCTCAGCCGGGGCGGAAGCTGGGGCATAACGGCGAGATCAATACGGTGTGGGGAAATAGGGCGCGGATGGATGCTCGCGACTCGACGCTGCCGGTGGAGTGCAAGCCGGTGCTGACGAAGGATGGGACGGACTCTACGAGTCTGGACGAGGCGGTGGAGCTGTTGTCGCAGAATGGCAGGACGCTGGCTGAGGCGGTTCGCATGTTGTTGCCGCCCGCGACGGATGGGCATCATGAATCTTCTTTTTTGAGATACCACACGGATTGCGCGGAGCCGTGGGATGGTCCGGCTGCGCTTGCGTTCAGCGATGGACGCGTTGTAGGTGCAGCGCTGGATCGGAATGGACTGCGGCCTTGTCGATTTGCAATTACTAGTGGGGGGCTTGTGGTTGCGGGGTCGGAGGCGGGGCTGGTGGATCTCGATCCGGAAGAGGTGACGCATAGCGGACGGTTGGGGCCCGGGCAGATGCTGCTGGTGGATCTGGAGCACCACAAGGTTTATGAGGATGAGGAGTTGCTGGAGCTGTTTGATGCGGGGGCGACTTACGCGAAGTTGATGGAAGACACACCGCTGATTGCGGCTGAGGCGGGGGCGGTGGATTCGGCTGCGCTGGCTGCGGTCCAGCGTGGGTTTGGGTATACGCGCGAAGACGTGAAGATGATTCTGCAGCCGATGGCGCTGGAGGGGAAGGACGCTGTGTATTCGATGGGCGATGATACGCCGCTGGCGTTTCTGGCCCGGTCGCCGCGTCCGATCTATGCGTATTTTCGACAGAGGTTTGCGCAGGTGACCAATCCGCCAATTGATTCGTTGCGCGAGTCCTGCGTGGTGTCGCTGCATACGCGGCTTGGGCCTTGGCCTCACATGCTGGATAAGAATGCGCCGCTGCCTGGAGTGTCGCTGCCTTCTCCATTTTTGACGCTGGGGCAGGTGGAGGCGCTGCGGAAGGGTGAGTATCCGCATAAGGAAGAGCTGAAGCTGGCGGAACTGCAGGCGGTGTTTGGCGCGGAGAAGACGCTGACGCAGGGGATTGATGAGCTATGCATGCAGGCGATCAAGCTGGTGCGTGAGGGTGCTCGGATTCTGTTGCTGTCTGATCGCAGTGCGAGTGCGGGGAGGCTGCCGATTCCGATGGCGATGGCTACCGGAGCGGTGCATCATTCGCTGGTGGATGCTGGTCTGCGTACGTTGGCTGGGCTTGCGGTTGAGGCGGGAGATTGCAGGGATATTCATCATGCTGCGGTGTTGATTGGCTATGGGGCTGGTGCGGTTTGTCCGTGGCTTGCGCTGGAGACAGGCAGGAGTCTTGCGCCTGCGGGGACGGATGCGGCGGATGCTGAGCGGAAGATGATGAAGTCGCTTGACGGAGGACTTGCGAAGGTGATGTCGAAGATGGGGATCTCGGTGGTGGACAGCTACCGTGGGGCACATCTGTTCGACATCCTCGGCTTGCATTCGAGTGTGGTGGCGCGATGTTTCTTTGGGACGCCGGCTCCATTGTCTGGCGTGGGATTTGCTGAGGTGGAGCGGCAGTTGCGACAGACTTGGACGCCGGGCGAGGGTGTCGCTGCTGCTCCTTCGGCGGAGTTACCGGATTATGGTTGGGTGCGATTCCGGAAGGCTGATGTTTCTGAGCCGCATGCGTGGCAGCCGCCGACGGTGAAGGCGTTGCAGTCGGTGGTGGGGAGTGCGCGGAATGTGCCGCAGCCTGCGGACCCTGCGGGTGCGTTCGCGATCTATACGCGGGATGTGATTGCGCGTGATCCTGCGGTGTTGCGAGATCTGCTGGAGATTCGTCCGGCGGGGCCTGAGCTGGCTTTGAGTGATGTGGAGACGCCTGCGAGTTTGTGCAAGCGGTTTGTGGCCAGCGCGATGTCGCTTGGGTCTTTGAGCCCGGAGGCTCACCAGACGATTACGGCTGCGATGAATATGCTGGGCGGGCGGTCGAACACGGGTGAGGGTGGAGAGGACTCGGCGGTTTATCGGGTGCATCCTGAGGGCGCGGAGAGGGTCGATGCAGGCGGGGGGATGAGCCTTGCGGCGCGGTCGGGCGGAGGCGCGGCGGTGGCTGAGGCTGCGGTAGTAGCGCCTGCGGTGCATGTGTCCTTTAGTAAGGAGCGGAACAATGACCTGAATAACAAGATCAAGCAGATTGCGTCGGGGCGGTTTGGTGTTACGGCTGAGTACCTGGTGCATGCTGAGGAGATTGAGATCAAAGTGGCGCAGGGAGCGAAGCCTGGTGAAGGTGGACAACTGCCGGGGCATAAGGTGAGTGGATTGATTGCGCGGTTGCGTCATGCGCAGCCGGGAGTGTCGCTCATCTCACCACCGCCGCATCATGATATTTACTCGATCGAGGATCTGGCGCAGCTGATCTACGACCTGAAGCGTGTGAATCCGAAGGCTGCGATTGGCGTGAAGTTGGTGTCGGGTTGTGGTGTGGGTACGGTTGCGGCTGGTGTGGCGAAGGCTTATGCGGATTACATCGTGATCGCTGGGAACACAGGCGGGACTGGTGCGGCTGCGCTTTCGAGCATCAAGTATGCGGGGAATCCCTGGGAGCTGGGGCTAGCTGAGGCGCAGCAGGTGCTGATGCAGAACGGCATGCGCGGACGCGTAAGACTGCGTACCGATGGCGGGCTGGCTACGGCGCGGGATATCTTGATTGCGGCGCTGCTGGGTGCGGATGAGTATGCGTTTGGGACGGCGGTGCTGGTGGTTCTGGGTTGCGATATGGCGCGGCAGTGTCACTTGAATACCTGTCCGACCGGGATTGCGACGCAGAAGCCGGAGCTGCGGGCGAAGTTTCGGGGGAAGCCGGAGCATGTGGTTCGGTTTTTTGAGCAGCTCTCGGGGGATCTGCAACATCTGCTGGCTCGCTATGGGCTGCCTTCGATTGAGGCGGCGATTGGGCGGGCGGATCTGCTGGAGCAGGTGCGGTTCGATGGGAATCTTGATCTGCAGCCAATGCTGGCGAAGGTATCGGATGGGCCAAGCCGGTTTATGGGCGTGCGGAATACGCAGCCTGTGGCGGGGCCGCCGCTGGATGAGGCCTGGGTTGGGCCGGCGATGGCGGCGACGGATGCTGGAGAGCCGTTTGTGGTGGACTCAAAGATTGCTAACAGCGATCGCGCGGTTGGTTCGCGGTTGGCGGGAGAGCTGGCGCTGCGTCGAGCGCAGGGAGAGCTTGTGGCGGATGTTACGTTCAACCTGACGGGGACGGCTGGGCAGTCGTTTGGCGCGTTCACGGTGGATGGAATGAAGCTGGTGCTCGAGGGACAGGCGAATGATTTCGTTGGGAAGGGGCTGTCGGGTGGCGAGCTTGTGATTCGGGCGCGTGGATTGGCGGCGAAGGACAGCGGGAAGCATGTGATTCTGGGGAATGTTGCTCTTTATGGGGCGACGTCTGGAAGGTTGTTCGCGGCGGGGCGGGCGGGAGAACGGTTTGCGGTTCGAAACTCCGGTGCGATTGCTGTCGTCGAGGGAGTTGGCGACCACGGGTGCGAGTACATGACTGGGGGAGTGGTGGCGATTCTTGGCAGGGTGGGGATCAACTTTGGCGCTGGGATGACGGGCGGTCTGGCGTGGGTTTTTGATGCCGATGGGTCCTTTGTGTCGGGGTTGAGGTATCATTCGGAGTTCATTGATGCTGAAGCATTTGATGCTGTTGGGGCGGAGGCGCAGGAGAGTCTGCGGGCTTTGATTGCAGAGCATGTCAGGGAGTCGGGGAGTGGGCTTGGGCAGACGATGCTGGCGGATTGGCCTGCGCGGGCGGTGGGGTTCATTCGGTTGACTCCGCGTCCCCAAGCTTAGGCGTTTGATCAGGCTGCTGCGTTGCGTGTGGCCTGGTATGAACGCGCCTCCACGGTGTGGGAGGGCGACTAGCCAGCCTACGACTCCGCATCGTTGGACACGGTTCGTCAAATGCGAGTTGCATAAAGATTCATTTTGGGGCAATGAATCCTAATTCATTCTTGGCAAAGTTGTGTGGATTCATTAGAGTGGCGGCACCGGAGATTTCCGGTTTGAGGCCTGGACTGAAACGATTAGCGAAGAAGACGAGGCCTGATTCGATTAGGGCAGAGGTGCCGGCAACGGGACCCGGAAGCGAAAAATATCAACGCATTCTGGATGCGGCGGTGGAGGTGATCGCCGAGCATGGCTATTTCAGCTCGCCAGTGAGTGCGATTGCGAAGCGCGCCGGGGTGGCGGATGGGACGATCTATCTCTACTTCAAGAGTAAGGATGACGTGCTGCGGACGGCGATCGACTCGACCTTCGATAAGTTTCATCGGCAGGTGGAGGAGGAGTTCAGGACTCTGCATGATCCGCGGGCGCAGTTGGAGTACATCGCGCAGGTTCACCTGGAGAGTCATGCGGTGAATCGCAGCATGGCGGTGTTGATGCAGACCGAGGTGCGGCAGAGCGCGAAGTTTATCGCGGAGTTTTCGCATCATCATCTGGTGAAGTACATCCAGGTGGTGCGCGAGGTGGTGCGGCGGGGGCAGCAGGAGGGGATCTTCCGGCGGGATGTTTCCGATGGCGTGGTGGCTCACTGCATGTTCGGGGCGATCGATGAGCTGCTGAGTTCTGCTGTGTTTACAGGGCGGGTCTATGATTCGAAGGCGACGGCTGCTCAGGTGATGGATGTGCTGCTGAGCGGGATTCAGACGAAGTGACGGCTGCAATGTGATGTTAGAAGAAAAGCAACCGCAAATGATTACGCCAGCGGTTTCCCGCATGACTCCAGATGACCAACTTCCAGATTTGAAAGAATAGAAAACGCACAGTTACAACAGCAGCATTAGATTTTTGGGGAGAGACGATGTTTGATTTTTCGACTTTGAATGATGTTCTGGAGCAGGTTACGGGACGGGGCAGCCGGGCAGTGATGATGGGGCAGGGCGCGGATGGGGCGTGGAAGCCGATTACTTCTGATGAGCTTTATGGGCAAGTGCGGGCGCTGGCGGATGTGCTTCGCGGCTGGGGTGTGGCCCAGGGCGATCGCGTGGCGATTCTTTCGGAGAACCGGTGGGAGTGGGCGGTGACGGACTTTGCGACGCTGTCGATTGGAGCGGTGGATGTGCCGCTGTATCCGACGCTGACGCCGGATCAGATTGGATATATGTTGCGGGACTCGGGCTCGAAGGTGGCGGTGCTGTCGTCGCGGGAGCAGTATGACAAGCTGTCGGCTGCGGGGGATCTGCCGGAGTTAAAGCATGTGGTGGTGATGGATGCGGGAGAGTTTCCGAATGCTGAGAGCTTTGGCACGTTGATGGATGGCGCGAAGGCGAGGCAGCAGAGAGATGTGGAGTTCGATGGAATGTTGAAGAGGGTGAAGCCGGAGGATCTGGCGACGATTATCTACACGTCCGGCACGACCGGTGAACCGAAGGGTGTGATGTTGACGCATAGAAATCTGACCAGCAACGTGAACTTCTCGACGGGGGAGATGGGTTTTACGGAGAAGGACAGCTGCATCTCGTTTTTGCCGCTGTCGCACGTAACGGCTCGACATACGGACTATGCGTTCCTGAGTTATGGGGTGAAGCTGGCTTACTGCCCAAAGTTCGACCAGCTGGCGCCGGCGATGCAGGCGGTGAAGCCGACGGTGTTTCTTGCGGTGCCTCGGGTGTATGAAAAGATTCGGCAGGCGGTGGAGGGGAAGTCGGCTGCGTCACCGGCGAAGTTGAAGATACTGCGCTGGGCTCTGGGCGTGGGGAAGAAGCATCGGGCGGAGATATTGGGGGGAAAGACTCCTGGTTCGCTGAGCTGGAAGGTTGCGAACAAGCTGGTGTACTCGAAGATTCGCGAGGCGTTTGGGGGGCGCGCGGAGGTGTTTATCTCGGGCGGCGCGCCGCTGGGGATGGATTCGGCGGGATGGTTTGCGGATGTAGGGATTCGGATCTTTGAAGGGTATGGGTTGACGGAGACCTCGCCGGTGATTGCGGTGAACTATCCGGAGGCGCACCGGATTGGGACGGTTGGGCAGGCGCTGAAGAATGTGGAGTGCCGGTTTGCGGAAGATGGAGAACTGGAGGTGAGAGGCCCTTCGGTGTTTGTGGGGTATTGGAAGAAGGAGGAAGCGACGAAGGAGGCGTTTACTGCGGATGGGTGGTTCAAGACTGGTGATATTGGGAATATCGATACGGACGGGTACTTGTCGATTACGGACAGGAAGAAGGAGCTGTTGAAGACCAGTGGCGGGAAGCTGATTGCTCCGCAGCCAATTGAGAATAAGCTGAAGGCGAATGTTCTAGTGGGGCAGGCGGCTCTGGTGGGAGATAAACACAAGTTTGCGTGTGTGCTGATTTCGCCGAACTTTGCGGCGCTTGAGGGATGGGCGAAGGGGCAGGGAGTTGCTGCGGGGGATCGTGCGGCTCTGGTGAAGGATGCGAAGGTGGTGAAGGCTTACCAGGAGATCGTGGATAAGGTGAATATGGGTCTGGCGAACTTCGAGAGTATGAAGCGGATGAGTTTGGTTGCTGACGAGTGGAGCGTGGAGGATGGAACGCTGACTCCTAGTATGAAGCTGAAACGGCGTGTGGTGGAGCAGAAGTACGCGAAGGAGATTGGAGATTTCTATGCGGATGAGGCGACTGCATCGAAGCGGTGAGCTAAGTGCTTTAGGCGGCGGGTTGCGTTTGGTGGGTGTGGTGGCGCTGGCTGGTGGAGTTTGTCTGGCGCAGGTTGGGCCGCCGGTTTGTGCTGTGCCGTCGGGGAAGCAGGCGGCTAGTTTGCGGCCTCGGGTGGGGCCGAGGCCTACGGTGGAAGTCGCAGTGGCTACGGCGGAGACGGCGGCGGCTGATCCGACGATGGTGGTGGCGGCGGAGCCGATGGAGAACTTCGGTGTGGCGCGGTATCGGCTGGAGGACTACGCCGATTGCGTGGGGACGGGTGGGTGTTACTGGGCGGATCTGGACGCTCAAGCGAAGAGGGCCGAGGCAGAGTTGAAGCGGCTGATCGCTGCGGAGAAGACTGGCGAGAAGTTGGCGCTGGTGCTGGATATCGATGAGACTGCGCTGACGAACTACTGCGAGATGAAGCGGGAGGACTACGGATTTATCTCGGTGCCTTTCAATGAGTGGGCGGTCTCCGCCGAAGCGGATATGGCGATACCGGGGACACTTCGGTTGTTCAACGAAGCTCGGGCTGCGGGGCTGGAGGTCTTTTTTATTACGGGTCGGCCTGGGGAGCAAAAGGCGGCCACGGCGAAGAACCTGGAGGCCGCGGGGTATCGGGGATGGAAGGGGCTTGCGTTGCGCGAGGGGCCTGAGAAGACGATGGCTACGGTTGCCTACAAGAGCGAGGAGCGGAAGAGGATTGTGGATGCAGGGTATCGCATTGTGATGAGCGTGGGGGATCAGTGGAGTGACCTGAATGGGGAGCCAAGAGCGGAAATCAGCGTAAAACTACCGAATCCCTTTTACTATTTGCCTTAGGGGTTTGCAGGGGGCTTGATTTGGGGACTTTAGTATCCGGCGATACGACGATGCTGCGGCGGGCGAACAAGGTAGGGCGGAGGTTTTTGAATCCGGTGCCTACGGTGATCGGCGGGTTGAGCACGATCTTCAAGGTGCTGCCCCGTTACTTGTTCAACAAGGCGGAGACGGTGCCGACGAAGACGCTGGGGCCGTTCCACACCGATGTCTCCGTGTATGCTGGGGTTCCGGTGAGCGGTCTTCGGGTGACCTGGATGGGGCACTCGTCTTTGTTGATGGAGATTGATGGGTTGCGAGTGCTGATCGACCCGATGTGGGATGAGCGCGCTTCCCCAACGCGATGGATGGGGCCGAAGAGATTTTTTGCTGCACCGATGAAGCTGGAGGATCTGCCGCCTGTGGATGTGGTGCTGCTGTCGCACGACCACTTCGACCACTTGGGAGAGGCGACGATTTGTGGATTGGCGCGGCTCGATTCGATGGGCGAGGCGAAGTGGCTGACTTCGTTGGGAGTGGGAGAGCTGCTGCAGGGGTTTGGAGTCGATGCCGGGAGGATCACGGAGCTGGATTGGACGCAGAGTGTCTCGGTGGGTGAGGTGGAGATCACAGCTGTTCCGTCGAGGCATTTTTCCGGGAGGAGTCTATTCAATCGATTCGAGACGCTGTGGTCTGCGTTTGTGTTTCGCGGGCCGAAACATAAAGTCTACTTTGGCGCAGATTCGGGATGGTGGGAAGGGTTTGCAGAGATTGGCTCTGTATATGGGCCGTTCGATCTTACGATGCTCGAGATTGGCGCGTTCGATGCGTTGTGGGATGGAATTCATCTTGGGCCCGATGGCGCGGCGAGAGCATTTGAAGCGCTTGGCGGCAAGGGGCTGATGATGCCGATTCACTGGGGGCTGTTCGATCTGGCGCTGCATGCGTGGCGGCAACCGATCACGCGGATGCTGGAGATTGCGGGGGAGCGGGAGATTCTGTTGTGGGCTCCTGAGCCGGGGCGGCCTAGCGAGGTGGTAGCGGGGGTCGAGGTGCGGTCGGATTGGTGGCGGTGAGTGAGGTCTAGTGCCGGACGAAGTCGACACTGACGATAGTTGCAACCTCAACTGGAACTCCATCGACGATGTAGGGACGGAAGCGCCACGTGCGCACGGCGTCGGTTGCGGCGCCTCGTAGTAAATGATGTCCTTTGATAACGCGCAGGTTCTCGACGGTACCTCTCTTCGAGATGATGGCCTGCATGACGACGTTGCCCTGCGTGTGGGTGAGACTGGCGAGCTTCGGGTATACAGGCTTTGGGGCGGAGAGGAGATTTGCTGCCATGACGCCGGACGTGACGTTGACGCGGCGACCGGAGATCGTTATGGGACTCCATCGCGTGGTTGCGCGAGGGGCAGACGGAGGGCCACCTGCGCGAGAGGCGGTGTCGGTGGCTACCTCGTCAGGGCTTTTGGTGGGGGTGGAGATCAAAGATGCGGAGGTGTTGGAGTGAGTCGGCTGATTGGTGTCGAATGGCTTCGTGATGATGGGGAGTTTTGGGTTTAGCGACGGATCGATCTGAGCGGTGGGCTGCGAGTTAACGCCTGGTGCGTCGGTGGGGAGGGTTACAGAGGGCTTTTGCGTCTGATCAGGCGAGTCCGGCGACGAGGCGGAGCTGGGTGAAAGAGCTTCGGCGACAGGAAGAGCCTCACTGGCTGGAGCCGATTTTGCGAAGGTCGTATCACGTACAAGGCGCCAGTAGACCAGGTTCGCAAGGAGCAGTGCCGCACCGAGAAGGAAGATCTGAAAGATATATTGTTTCCCGGAGGGGAGCGGATGTATGAACCTCATCCAGGGCTTGGTAACCACCTCGGGATTTTCTTTTGCCTGCGGGATCTTTAGCTGGATCTCTTCCTTTGCGACGGTTGCCTGGTTTATGTCGGTTTCTTTGGTGGCTTCCACTTGTTGGGCTGATTCGCCGGGGTACTGATCTGTTTGTGGATCGCTGAGCTGTTGGGTTGGTGGAACGGTGGCGGAGAACTTTGCGTCGCTCTGGTCTCTGAGGCGGGAGCCGACGCGCTCGCCGGAGGGTTGGGGCGCAGCGGGCAAGACAAGCGAAGGAATGTTTTCGAGTCGCGGCTCCATCCGGCTGATGCGTTGATCGATCGAGTCGAGGTAGAACTTGACCTGCAGACTGTTGAGCTCGAGTCGGCTGAGCGATTCGGTGAGCATGTTGACGTCATGGGAGGCGACGTGTCTCGGATCGAGTGGGGAATCGAAGCTTGAGTGAGGGATTAATTCTTCGCTGGGTTCTTCGTCGTAGATGGCAGTAGGCGCAAAGGTGTTGGACTGCGCTTCGAGGGATGGATGGACGTAGACGCGCTCGAGCGCTTCAAAATCTCCGGCATGGTCGATTGCGGCAGGGTCGGTTGTAGGCGTGGAGCAGGGGCTGTCAGGGTGCTCGGCGCTGATCTGACTGCAGCTTCCTATGCTGATGAGGAAGTCGATGATGAGGTTGACCGGTGAGCTGATCTCGCGTTCAGAGGTGGCGATGTCCGGGCCGCCGCTGGCTATGGCGAGGATCGTGAGGAAGATACGGAGGGAGATTTCGCTCTCCCTTTCCATGATGGATTTGGCCAGAACGGAGAGATTGGTGCGAAGCTGGATGTCCTTCCGGAGCTTCCGGGCAAATGCGAAGAAGTCGTCCGGCTCGCCGTAAGGAACTGTACTGATTCGAAAAAAATCCTGCAGCTCATTGATGGAGCCGCCGAAGTGGGAGATTGTTTCCTGTGAGTCTGAAAAAAAGGCCATAACTTTTGATTTGGATGCGGATTGTGCCTGGGGGGTCCATCCTGACGGGAGTAAAGGATGAACTTTAGCGGGGGCGGCTTTTGTCGATCCGCAAGGCCGGTGGCAGGCTGAGGCTTGTGGCGGACTAAGGTGTTATTTCGCGGTATTATTTCGCTGACGTTAAAAATAAAGGAGCTTGCGATGCGGATTGGGATGTTGACGGGGGGCGGAGATTGTCCTGGGCTGAATGCGGTGATTCGGGCGGCGGTGCGTAAGGGAATCCTGCACCATGGGGATGAGTTTGTTGGGTTTATGGAGGGGTGGCGCGGCGTGCTGGATGATGTGACGATGCCGCTTACGCTTGAGACGACGTCTGGAATTCTGCATCGGGGCGGTACGATTCTGCGGTCTTCACGGACGAATGTGAAGAAGATTCCGGGTGGGTTTGACAAGTGCGTTGAGGTGCTGGGGAAGCATAAGCTGGATGCTCTGATTGCGCTGGGCGGGGACGATACGCAGTCGATCAGTCTGGCTCTGAGTGAGAAGGGCGTGAAGTGCGTTGGCGTGCCGAAGACCATCGATAACGATTTGAATGGGACCGATGCCTGCTTTGGGTTCGATACGGCTGTGGGGATCGCTACGGAGGCGGTCGATCGGTTGCACTCGACTGCCGAGGCGCATAACCGCGTGATGGTGTGCGAGGTGATGGGACGCGATGCCGGGTGGATCGCGATTACGGCGGGGATTGCGGGTGGCGCCGATGTGATTCTTGTGCCAGAGGTGCCGATCGATATTGATGAGGTGTGCCGGTTGGTGAAGTACCGGCGCGAGCATGGGAAGAAGTTTTCGATTGTGGTCGCGGCCGAAGGTGCGCAGTTTCCGGAGACGGGGCAGGCGACTCATGGGACGGCTGTTGATTCGTTTGGACATGCGCGACTGAGCGGGATTGGGCAGGCGCTGGCGGAGGAGATTGAGAAGCGGACAGGGTATGAGACACGCAGCGTGAACCTGGGGCATACACAGCGGGGCGGGACGCCTTCGGCTTATGACCGGATGCTGGCTACTCGGTACGGCGTGGCGGCGATCGACCTAGTGCATGCGGGCAAGTTTGGCCGGCTGGTGGTGCTGAAGGGCACTGCGATTACGGATATTCCCCTTGCGGACGCGATTGCGAAGACGAGAACGGTGGGGGAGGACTTACTGGCGGTAATGAAGGGGTTGCAGCCGTTAGCTTCCAGTTAACAAAGGAGATTTTTGTTGTGCCGGTAGACAAAAGGGGGTACAAAGAGGGTGCTGGGTGCTTCCGCGTCCGGCATTCATTTTGCAGCGCTGCTTTTTGGGTCGAACGGAGACTTGTGATGGCTGTGTCGGTACAGACAACGGTGCGTGAGGTGATGGATATCCGGCAGGCGTCGGAGTATCTGGGGATCAGCGGGGATACGTTGTACCGGTACGCGTCGGAGGGGTTTATTCCTGCGTTCAAGCTGGGGAATCGGTGGCGGTTCAAGAAGACGCTGCTGGATGCGTGGATGGATGAGAAGTCGGGCGTGAAGCCGCCTACGCCGATTGCCGTGATGCCAAAACAAAAGAAACCGGTTGCGAGGGCGCGGTAGACGGATTGATCAGACTTCTGGCGTTTCACATTGACGGGTATGTCGTCCTGTTTGGGGCTGTCGCGGTGGCAGCGTTCTGGTTTGCGATTCAGCTTTGCTGGTCGGCTGCAGGCAAACCCTGGTATGGCGTGGTGGGACGACTGGCGGGGGCTGTGGCGCTGCTTGCGCTGGGAGTGGTGATGATCTTTTTTACCGCCTTCGGGTCGGACTGAAGGTTTTCTCGATGGTTTGGAGATGCGCGCAACTGGGTGTCTGGCGTTACGGTTCAGGCTGGCTGAAGGGTGATGACTGTGATCTCCGGGGGGCAGTTGAGGCGGAAGGGCAGGCCAACGGTGCCGATGCCGCGATTCACGTATAGCTGCATTCGATTGAACTGGTAGTGACCTTCTGGATATTTTTCGCCTAGTGGAGGCAGGATGAGCGGGCCAAGGAAGGGCAGACGGACCTGGCCGCCGTGGGCGTGGCCGGAGAGCATGAGGTCGACGAGGGGGCCCCTGGGATGGGCGACGACGTCGTCGGCGTAGTCGGGCTCGTGGGCCATGAGGATGACTGGACCGTCGGGCCTAGTGGGGATGGCGAGGTCGAGGTTGGGAGCGCTGGTGCCGGGGTCGTCGACGCCGCAGAGCCAGAGACGGGAGCCGCTGCGTTCGATGGGAAGATAACGGTTGACCAGGACGGGTGTGCCGCGGCTGGAGAGAGCCTGAATGACCATGGGGGCGTTGACGGCTACGTCGTGATTGCCGAGGATGCCGTAGCGCAGAGGGGCGGTGAGGGTAGCGATGATCTCCGCACAACGGTGAGCAGCGTGTTTGCCGGCGATGAACGTGACAGAGCCGTGGGTGATGAAGTCGCCGGTGAGGAGGACGAGGTCCGGGGCGAGCGTGTTGACTTTGTGGATGACGCGTTCGAAGAAGAAGGGTTCAGTGTACTCGTCTAGGTGTATGTCGCTGAGTTGAACGATGCGATAGCCGTGGAAGGCGGTTGGGAGATTCGCGATGGCGATGGGGCGTTGGACGACGTCGACTTCGTGGCGAGCGATCTCTCCGGAGTAGAGAGCCAGAGCTGCTGCTGCGGTCCCTGAGCCTATGAGGAATTTGCGTCGGGTAAAGCGCGACGGCTGATCGGGTTGAGAGCCGGGCATACTTCCATAATACCGGTTGCAACGCTATGGGCGAAAGACAGGTTAGGGACGATGGGGTTGGGTAGAATCAGAGGTGATGAATTTTAGCTTGAGGAAGAAAAGAGCTACTGCGGCCGCGAAGGCAGCTGGCGTTGATGGGATGTTGATCGCGCATCTGCCGGATGTTCGCTATTTGTGCGGGTTTACGGGCTCGAATGCGGTGCTTGCGTTCGCGGGGGGACGCGCGACTCTGTTTACTGACGGACGGTATACGGTGCAAGCGCGCGTGGAGGCGGCCAGGACCAGGGTGATGATTGCGAAGAAGCCTGCGGTGGTGGCGGCTTGTGAGTGGCTTGAGACTGCCGGGGTAAGGCGCTGCGGATTTGACGCGGCGCATACGACGGTGGCGGGCCTGGAGATGATGCGGAAGGCTCTCTCGGCTAAGGTGCGGCGAGGAATGTTTGTGGCGGTGGGGCCGTTAGTGGCGCGGATGCGCGAGGTGAAAGACGTCGACGAGGTGAAGTTGATACGTGCCGCTGCGCTGGTGGGGTGCGATCTGTTTGAGGGCATGCTGACGTATCTGGAGGCGGGGCTGACCGAGACGGAGGTAGCGGCGACGTTGGAGTACGCGGCGAGGCTGGCGGGGGCGGAGGGGATGTCGTTCGACACGATCGTTGCGAGCGGGGAGCGATCGGCGCTGCCGCATGGGCGTGCAACAGGGGCTAAGCTGCCAAAGCAGGGGTTCGTGACCCTGGACTTCGGTGTTATTCTCGACGGATATTGCAGCGACATGACTCGTACCGTACACATAGGCAAGGCGTTGCCTAGTGAGCGGGACGTGTATGATTCTGTGCTGGAAGCTCAGGAGGCCGCGGTCGCCGCTGTTGCGCCGGGGGTGACTGCCGGAGAGGTGGACGAGGCGGCCAGGAGCGTTTTGCGGAGGGTGAAGCTGGATAAGTACTTCAGCCACTCTACCGGGCACGGTGTTGGGTTGGAGATTCATGAAGGACCACGGCTTGCGGCGAAGCAGACGCAGGTGTTAGAGCAGGGAATGGTGATTACAATCGAACCTGGTGTGTATATGCCCGGAAGGTTTGGGTTGCGCATCGAAGATATGGTTTTAGTGACGGCTAATGGCGGCGAGGTTTTGACGCCCAGTGTGAAGGCCTGGATAGAGCTCTAAAAAAGACATGGTGCCGGAAGAGGCACGGGAAGAGACATGATGGACGGAAATAAGTTGAATGAGCTGCGCGAACTGGTCGAGTTTTTGAAGGCGAACGAGATCGCCGAGTTCGATATGGAACAGGACGACCTGAAGGTGCGGATTAAGTTCGCGGGTGAGCCTGCTGTCGCTGCTCCTGCTGGCGGATTTGATATGGCGCATTTGAGTCGATTGATGGCATCGGCGCCTGCTGCAGCGGTTCCGGCTGTCGCTGCCGCGGCGAGCGCTCCTGTTCCGGCTGCTGAGGTTGAGGAGAAGCTGCATGAGGTGAAGTCGCCGATTGTGGGGACGTTCTATGAGTCGCCGTCGCCAGGCGCGCCTGCGTTTGTGAAGGTGGGCGATCAGGTGGAGGTGGGGCAGGTGCTCTGCATCGTCGAGGCCATGAAGCTGATGAATGAGATTGAGTCCGATGTGGCCGGCGAAGTTGTGAAACGAATCGCAGCGAGCGGTCAGCCGGTGGAGTATGGACAGCCACTGTTTGCTATCAAGGCGCGGTAAAGACGGTAGCGATTCGTCAGTGAAAGATTCGTCAGCAAAGATCAGTCCGCAAAGATCAATGGAAGGCACCTGTATTTATGTTTCGTAAGGTATTGATTGCCAATCGTGGGGAGATTGCACTGCGCGTGATCAGCGCCTGTAAGGAGATGGGTATCCGCACGGTTGCGGTGTACAGCGAGGCTGATCGGAATTCGCTGCATGTGCGGTTTGCCGATGAGGCGATCTGTATCGGACCTCCGCGTTCGGCGGATAGCTATCTGAATGTACCTGCCGTAATCTCGGCGGCTGAGATTGCGGATGTAGACGCGATTCATCCTGGGTATGGGCTGCTGAGCGAGAATGCGAACTTCGCCGAGGTGTGCCGCGCGTCGAACATCAAGTTCATCGGGCCTCCGCCCGAGGTAACACGGATGATGGGCGAGAAGTCCACGGCGCGGCAGACGATGAAGAAGGCAAAGGTGCCGATTCTGCCGGGGTCCGATGGGATTATCGCGGACGAGAATGAGGCGCTGGAGTGGGCCAAGGATGTTGGGTACCCGGTGATTCTGAAGGCGGTCGCGGGTGGTGGCGGTCGTGGGATGCGCATCTGTCGTAACAAAGAAGAGTTGCCGGGGATGTACCAGCAGGCTTCGACCGAGGCGGCGAATGCATTCGGGAATGGCGATATGTACATGGAGAAGTTCATCGAGCGGCCCCGGCACATTGAGTTCCAGGTGCTGGCCGATGAGCATGGCAATGTGATGAGCCTGGGGGAGCGTGAGTGCTCGATCCAGCGACGGCACCAGAAGTTGATTGAAGAGGCTCCCAGTCTGATGATCACTCCCAAGCTTCGTGAAGAACTGGGTAAGACGATCAAGCGGGCGCTGGAGAATATTGGCTATTGGAATGCCGGGACGATTGAGTTTTTGATGGATGAGGATGGCAAGATCTACTTCATCGAGATGAATACTAGGATCCAGGTGGAGCATTGTGTAACCGAGATGGTTACAGGAATTGATCTAGTGAAGGCGCAGCTGCGGATTGCTGCGGGCGAGAAGCTGACCTCGATTATTACGCGTCCGGCGGAGATTCGCGGGCATGCGATCGAGTGCCGTATTAATGCGGAGCATCCAGAGAAGTTCACGCCAAGCGCCGGAAAAATTACGGCCTTCAATCTGCCGGGAGGTAATGGGGTGCGGGTGGATACTGCCCAATACGCTGAGGGGTTTGTGCCGCCTTACTACGACTCTTTGATTGCGAAGCTGATCTGTCATGGAGCGGATCGCGAAGAGGCGATGAACAAGATGCAGCGGGCGCTGAGCCAGTTTGTGGTGCAGGGAATTCATACGACGATTCCGCTGCACGAGAAGATCTTTGCGGATAAAGAGTTTCGTTCGGGGCAGTTCGATACGAAGTTTATGGAGCGGTTCTTCGAGCGGCAGAAGGAAAGCTAGGTGGGAATCCTGCTACCGCGTTTGTATCCGATTGTGGACGATGGTTTTCTGGCGAGTCGCGGAATGGCAGTTGAGCGATTTGCGAAGGAACTAAAAGCGGCTGGGGTCGGACTGCTTCAGTATCGCAACAAGGCGGGCGGTCCTCAGGCGATTTTGCGGGTTGCCGCCCTGATTCGCGATGCGATGGGCGACAGCGGGTGCCGGTTGATTCTGAATGATCGAGCGGACCTTGCGGTGATTGCCGGGTGGGATGGAGTTCATGTGGGGCAGGAGGATCTGTCGCCAGATGATGCGCGCCGGGTAGTGGGGGCGGAGAGCTGGGTTGGGGTTTCTACGCATACGGAGGAGCAGGTTCGACTGGCGGAGTTGAGTTGTGCGGATTATGTTGCGGTGGGGCCGGTGTTTGCTACGGGGACGAAGCTGGACGCGGAGCCGGTGATTGGGTTGGCGGGTGTGAGACGGGCGCGGACGTTGACGACGAAGCCGATTGTGGGGATTGGCGGAGTTACGCGGGCGAATGCGCGAAGCGTGATCGATGCTGGGGCGGATTCGGTTGCGGTGATCAGCGCCTTGATTGCTGAGGGGGAGTCGGTGGAGAAAGTGGCGAGAGACTTTCTCGATGTTTTACGGTAGAACAGACGAACGTGAATCTTGTGAAAAAAATAACAGCCGACCTCTCCCCTTCGCTGCGGGATGACAAACAAAGATGCGTTGCGGAAGATGGCGAGCCGGTGTCTTCTGCTCCTCAGTTTGTGCAGGGGATGGGGTTGTTTTCTGCGACCGCGATTGTAATGGGTTCGATGATTGGATCGGGCATCTTCATTGTGTCGGCGGATATGTCCCGTGGATTGGGGTCGCCGGCGTTGCTGATTGCGGCGTGGCTGGTGACTGCGCTGATGACGATTATTGGTGCGCTGAGTTATGGAGAGCTGGCGGCGATGATGCCTAAGGCGGGTGGGCAGTATGTTTATCTGCGCGAGGCGTTGGGGCCGTTGTGGGGTTTTCTTTATGGGTGGACGCTGTTCCTGGTGATCCAGACGGGAACGATTGCTGCGGTGGGAGTGGCGTTCGGGAAGTTTCTTGGGGTCTTCTTTCCGAGAGTGAGCGCGCAGAACTGGATCTGGCATATCGGGCATGTTCCGCCGTGGCATGTGGGGCCGATGGTGCTGGGCAACATGGATATTGGGTTGAATACGGCGAACCTGTCGGCGATTGTGGTGATTACGCTGCTGACGCTGCTGAACACGTTTGGGGTGAAGATGGGCGCGGCTGTGCAGAATGTCTTCACTTCTGCGAAGGTGCTGGCTCTGATGGCGGTGGTGTTGGTTGGGGTGGTCGCGAAGAACTCGGCTGCGGTGGCCGCGAACTTCGGTACGGGATGGCAGAACTTCTGGGCGAGAGCTGGATGGCATACGACCCATGCGGTGCAGGTCGGTGTAGGTGGGCCAACGGCTTATGTTGGAGTGCTGACCATTGTTGCGGTGGTGCAGGTGGGGTCGCTGTTTAGCTCGGATGCGTGGAACAACGTTACATTCACGGCTGGGGAGATTAGGAATCCGAAGAGGAATCTCCCACTATCGCTGGCCATTGGTACGGGCGTGGTGTTGCTGCTGTACGTGCTGTGCAACTTCGTTTATCTGAGTGTGCTGCCGTTGGCGGGGGATCCGGCCGCGACGACGATTGTGGGCCGAGGGATTCAGTTTGCGTCAGAGGACAGGGTTGCGACGGCGGTGATGGAGCAGGCTTTTGCGGGCTACGGCGCGAAGCTGATGGCTGGTGCGATTTTGATCTCGACGTTTGGATGTGTGAACGGAATGCTGTTGGCGGGTGCGCGAGTGTACTACGCGATGAGCAGGGATGGGCTGTTTTTTAAAGCGGTGGGCAGGCTGAGTGAGCGGTCGAAGACTCCGGTGAACTCGCTTTGGGTGCAGTGGGCCTGGACGTGTCTGTTGTGTCTGTCTGGGAGTTACGGGCAGCTGCTGGATTATGTGATCTTCGCCGTGCTCGTCTTTTATATTCTGACGATTGCGGGGCTGTTTGTGCTTCGACGGACTCGGCCGACGGCGGCGCGGCCTTATAAGGCGTTTGGATACCCGGTGTTGCCGGCACTTTATATCGTGATGGCTGTGTGGATTTGTGCAGTACTATTGCGTTACAAACCTCAATACACGTGGCCGGGCCTGATAATTGTTCTGCTGGGCATACCGGTGTATCTGGTGTGGAAGCGACAAGCTGTTGCGGAAGCTGTTTAGGGAAGTTGGGAGATTAGAACGCGCATGGGAAATCTGTTTGCCAAGAAGTCAATGAACAAGATGATGGCCGAGGCCAATGAACACGGCGTCGATACACTAGAGCGTGTGCTGGGGCCGGTGCAGTTGACTGCGCTGGGCATCGGCGCGGTCATCGGCGCAGGTATCTTTGTGTTGAGTGGATTGGGAGCGCGAACCGCTGGGCCTAGCCTAATGCTGGCGTTTGTGCTGAGCGGATTGGGATGCGCCTTTGCGGGACTGTGCTATGCGGAGTTTGCGGCGATGATTCCGCTGGCTGGCAGCGCCTACACCTATGCGTACGCGACCCTGGGTGAGTTGATCGCTTGGATTATCGGGTGGGATCTGACGCTTGAGTACGCGATGGGCGCGAGTACGGTGAGCTCGGGCTGGTCGAATAATTTTGTGGAGATGTTGAACATCTTCCACCTTAAGTTTCCCCTGTGGCTGGCCTATGATCATTGGACGGGCCTAAGGCAGGCGACCGATATGGTGGCGAGAGGCATGGTGTTGAGCTCTCATCCGGGGATGGTTCCGGGTACGCCGGCGTTCAGCGACGCGATGGACGCTCTGAAGGCGGCGCACCCGCCTGAGCTGGTGACACAGGCACACGCGTTGTTGAATGCGCCGCACCTCTTTGGAGTAGAGATAGGGATCAACGTTCCGGCGTTCCTGATTGCGCTGGTGATTACAGCGGTGCTGGTGGTGGGAATTAAAGAGAGCGCGAAGTTCAACGCGACCATCGTGGCAATCAAAGTTGGGATCGTGTTGTTTGTGCTTGGTTTGGGGTCGCACTACATCACGAAATCAAACTGGGGAACGGATTGGCATAGCTTTGCACCGTTTGGCGTTGGTGGAATCGGGCTGGCTGCCGGCCTGGTCTTCTTTTCGTACATTGGCTTTGATGCGGTGTCGACGACGGCGCAGGAGGCTAAGAATCCTCAGCGCGATCTGCCGATTGGGATCATTGTGTCGCTGTCGATCTGCACGCTGTTATATATCGGCGTGGCAGCTGTTTTGACTGGGATGGTGCCGTGGCGCGAGGTGAACATTGAAGCACCGATCTCGCGGGCCTTTCTGGATCACAACCTTGCCTGGGCCTCAAACGTTGTGACGATTGGCGCGCTGGCGGGGCTGACCAGCGTGATGCTGGTGATGTTGCTGGGGCAAAGCCGGGTGCTCTATTCGATGGCGCATGACGGTCTGCTGCCAAAGAAGTTTTTCGGTGACATCCATCACAAGTTCCGGACGCCGTGGAAGGGGACGATTCTTGCGGGTCTTCTGGCGGCGATCGTGGGAAGCATTACTCCCATCGACGATATCGGCAAGATGGTGAATATCGGGACATTGCTTGCGTTCGTGATCGTGTGTATTGCCGTGATTGTGCTGCGGAGGACTGATCCCGACCGAGCAAGACCGTTCAGGACGCCGTGGGTGCCGGTCGTGCCGGCTCTTGGGATTCTCTTCAACGGATACATGATGTACAAGCTAGGGATCTGGAACTGGGTTCGCTTGGTTGTCTGGCTGATTATCGGGCTAGTTGTCTACTTTACCTACAGCAGAAAGCACAGCACGCTGCAGCAGAGCCTTGAAGCGAAGGAATCGGTAGAGATTAAATAGAAGATCGTTGGAAGATAGACGGCGTCCAGCTTCGGCAGGGCGCCTTCTCTATTTGAGGATATGGCTTGTGATGGCTTTGTGGTTACTGAGCTCTCGCGGGACCCCTGGGGCTGGCAGACGCGGTTGGAGAGTTGGGTGCGGCGATCGATGCCGGCTGAGGCAGGATTGGAAGGGTTACGGTGTTTGCGGCCGTGGGGTCGTCGCGCAGGCGCAAAAAGAAGCCAGTTTTTGCGGGGCGGGGTAAGGTGAGTGAGGTACCGACGAAGCCCTCCGGAACCGTGGTGGGAGAGGTGAAGGCGGAGTCGGTGGCGATAGAGTCTACGAGATAGAGGCTGGAGCCGGTGACGGTGCAGGGTTGAGCGGTGTCCGCTGGGCAGTGAAGGTCTTTGAGGGTCGGTAGGCGGACAAGAGTGACCAATGGGAGCCAGTCGCCGGTGGTTCCGTCAGGAGAGACTGGACGAAGGCGGAGCGGACCAAAGGCGGAGGCGCCAAAGTCTTTGATGGGATCTAGTGTGGCCAGGATGGTGTGTGGGTTCTGAAGCACCAGATTGCCGGAGGCGACACTCAGGGTGGTGTGGAGGCTATCGTCGGCGTTCGCCACTTCGATCTTTCCGGTGCGGGGGAAGGGGACTATCGATTTGAGGGAGAAGGTGAGTTGCTGGTCGGCGGGCAGGTCGTCCTGATCGGCCAGGTGAATGGATGTCGTCGTCGATTGGCCGATGTTTTTGCTGAGGAGAGTGACAGAGGGACGTGCTGGGGAGACCGTGACCGGAAGGGTGAGGGTGCGGCCATCTTTGAGGGAGAAGCTCGCGTTGAGATGCTCGCCGACACGGAACTTAGGCGCCTGGCTGTTTGGCGGAAGGGTAAGACGGAGTTGGGTGTCGGAGTTTGAAGGTGCTGGCATTGGGGTCGCGGTGTCCTGATTGGACGGGGTGCTTGGCGGAGCTGGCGTGAAGACGAGGCTGTTGATGGTGAGCTGCTGGACCTGATCGAGGCTGGAGCCGGTAAGGTCCGCCGTGGTGTCACCGGCGTGGAACTCGAGGGAGGCGAGGCGCGCGGGTTCAGAGTACGTCCTGGCTGCGACGGTGTCGGCTTTCTCGTCGCCGAATTGCTTGATGGCGAGATGGAGGGAGCCTGGGTCGATGGATTTGAGGGAGACGGTGACATCGACCGCAGAGGGCTTGTCGGTAGGCTTCCACTTCGTTTCGATTAGTTTGCCCGTGCTGGTATCGAGAGAGATGATGTCGACACAAGCGGTGCCGGTGGAGCTCAACATGAGGTGGTTTTCGCGACCGGCAATAAGGACGTCATCCTCGGCGAGCTTCCAGTCTTTGCCCGGGGAATCCTGGAGTTTGAGGGTTGGACCCTTGAAGGCGTCGAAGCCCCAGAAGCCGGTGATGGTGCCGGTGATGGTGTTTGTGCCTGGATGCAGGGCTGGCTTAGAGGCTGTTTCTGCCGGATGGGATTCGGCTGCGGCGGGGCTTGCGGTTGGCCTGGAGTCGGTGTCTGACGTGAGGCTCGAATCGATAGGTAACGGCTTACGGGCGGGAAGGTGAGCGAGGACGAGACCGCCTCGAAAGGCGTCTGGAGTGACGGGAATGTCGGTACCGCCGTTGGGGCCGTCGAGGTGGAGGACGAGATCATGCGCCAGAGCTGTAGCGTAGACCAGAGGTGCGCCTTCAACGGGAAGGGCCACTTCGGGTTTCAGCAGGCAGGAGATGGCCTCAGGGTTGGGCGAGCGCAGAGGCGGGGGGACTGCAGCCTGAATTGCAGGAAGACCGATGACGATGACAGATTTGGGGTTGTTGAAGGAAGGTGGGGTGTTGAGGCGGAGGTTGAGGGCGTCACCGTCCGGGAAGGCAATGGCGGGGATGTACTGATATTTGGCGGTGTGGAGGGTGCTGGTAATGCGGATGAGGTCGACGATGGCGCCGACGTATGGGCTGTAGTTTCCGCCACCAGCGAGCCTGGTGTAGCTGGCCTGGTTGATGAGGTCGGAGTTGGATCCGTCGTTGAGCGCGTCGGCGACCGACTGCCCGTGGCCGTCGTCGAGGAGGGACTGATTTCCGGCCTGAGTGAGGCAGGTGGATTGGGTGTCGACGGGGCGCTTGAAGCAGTCTCCGTTGGGTTTGAGGTTGAGGGTGCGGGCGAGGAGGTCGGAGTGCTCGGCTAGTCCTTTGGCGTCATCGGGCGGGACGCGACGGATGGCGGCGAGATAAGTTTCGATGCGGGCTTGCTCGAAGCCGGATTCGATGAGGTCTTGAGACGCGCGGACGAAGATGCCAGGGCGGCCGCGAACCGCAGAGCGTAGGGTGCTGAAGTCTCCGCCGGTCTCAGGCGCGAGGAAGAGGATGACCTGCTGAGCCTCGGCGGGGACGGTGATGGTGACGCCCTCTTCGCGAACCTTTTTATTCCACGTCTGGATCTCATGAAACCAGTTGTCTGGCGGAGGGTTTGTGGTTCCGCGCAGGAAGGCGGCAACGAGGAGGTAGTGGACCGATTGCGTGGGGGGCAAGTCGGCGCGAAGCCAGATCTTGTCGCCTGGCTGGAGATTGGGAACCTGGGCGATGGGCAGGGTTTTGCCTGCGCGTGTAACGTGAACATCTACCTTGGGGCCAGCGAGGTCGAAGCGCGCGGGGTCAGCGGCGTGGAGCAGGGGAGAGCCCAGGAGGGCGGCAGCGAGAGTTCCAGCGAGGCGCAAACGGCGAAACACTTTTGCCATCATTCCATTTTAGACGGGAATGAGAAGGATACGGATGTCACTTAGAAGATGAATGTTTGCTGCTAGTTGCGAATGCGCGAAGAGAGATGGTCGCCTGCGACGACACCGTCGCGGATGGTGATGATTCGGTGGGCGTACTCGGCGATGTCGGGTTCGTGCGTGACGAGAACGATGGTGTTGCCATTTGAGTGGAGCTCGTCGAAGAGGGCCATGATCTCGTCACCGGTCTTGGAGTCGAGGTTGCCGGTGGGTTCGTCGGCGAGGATGATCGAGGGTTTGTTGACCAGGGCGCGGGCGATGGCGACGCGCTGACGTTGGCCGCCGGAGAGCTCATTGGGCTTGTGCATCATGCGGGTGCCGAGGCCTACCGACTCGAGGACACTCTTTGCACGCTCGGTACGTGCAGCGGCTGGTGTGCCGTTGTAGATGAGAGGCAGCTCGACGTTGTGGAGCGAGGTGGCGCGGGCGAGCAGGTTGAAAGTTTGGAAGACGAAGCCAATTTCTTTATTTCGAATGCGGGCGAGCTCATCGTCGTTCAGCTCGGAGACATCGTGGCCATTGAGCCAGTATCGGCCTTGTGAGGGGGAGTCCAGGCAGCCGATGAGGTTCATCAGGGTTGATTTGCCGGAGCCGGATGGGCCCATGATGGCAACGTACTCGTTGTGGCGAATGCGGAGGTTGACGCCGCGAAGGGCGTGCACCTGCTGGTCGCCCATCTCGTAGGTCTTCCAGAGATTGTCGGTGACGATGACGTCTCCTGGGGTAGGCCCGGAGGCGTTGCTGGTGCTGAGGTTGGATTCGACTGCAGTTTCGATGGCCATCCGGTTCTCCGTGCTCCTACGTGTTTCAGGATAGTACGTTTGGGGTGGTGGGATGGTTCCCGCGGTATTGATTGAGTCACTCCGAGAACAACAATTTTAGGACTTTCGCCGATATTTCAGATTTTTTTCTCATGACTTGTCAGAGTCACTTGAGGCTTCGACGCTGTTGTCTACTTTGACGGCGGTCCCGCTCTTTAGTGTTCGCAGGATTCGATAGCGGCCGGTGACGATCTCATCGCCGTCCTTCAAACCGCTAAGGACTTCTATGTCTGTGGCTCCCGTGACTCCGGTGGTGACTGGAACGAAGATCGCGCGCCGCTTTTTGTGGTCTGACTGGAGGACGTAAACCCCCTGTATCGGTTGCGGTTTTCGGCTAGGAGTGCTGGACGCGGAGACGGCAACGACGCTTCCTTTGCCCGCATTCTTTTCGAGTGCGGTTTCGACGGCCGGGTCACGCTGGACAAGCGCCTGGATGGGGATGGTTAGGGCATTCGGTTTGTGGGCGGTGGTGATCTTTGCTGTAGCGGAGAGGCCCGGGCGAAGCTCGTTGGTGGTCTGATCCAGGGTTACGACGACCTTGAAGTCCTTTGCTTCTTCTGTGCCGGTGGTGCTCTGGCTGGTGGCGACGCCGGTGGTGCGGAGGAGCGCCTGGTCACCCACCTCGGTGACGTGGCCCTTGAAGACGCGGCCGGGGAGGGCATCGACGGTGATGTCGGCTGGCTGGTTCATGGCGACATTGACGATGTCTGTCTCGTCGACCTTGACTTCGGCGGTGATGACGGACATATCGGCGAGGGTCATCAGGGTGGAACCTTCGGCATTCTGAATACCGAGAACGACGGTCTCGCCTTCGCGGACGGGAACGTTGGTGACAAGGCCGTCAAAGGGTGCGCGGCTAACCGTCTTGTCGAGGGCGTCGTAGTTGGCGCGCTGGCTGGCGACTGCCTGATTCATGTGGCCGCGTTGTGACTCGGTCTGCGCGGTGGCTTGTGCGAGAGCGGCCTGACGCTGGGCGAGGGTAGCGACAGCCATGTCGTATGCGGCTTTCTTGGCGTCGTAGTCCTGTTTCGCGATCAGCTTTTCGTTGTATAAAGACTCGGCGCGGCCGAAGTCGAGTTTCTTCTGTTCGAGATCGGCTTTGCCCTGGGCGATGTTTGCATCAGCGGTCTTTTCCGCGGCGATGTAGCTGGTGATATCGGTGCGGGAGGAGGCGATCGTTGCTTGTTGGGCAGCGACGGTGGCTTGAGGCTGAACGCTCTCAACCGTGGCGAGGGTCGTACCCGCCTTCACATGATCGCCTTCTTTCACGTAGAGGTGGGTGATGCGTCCGAAGGCTGTGGCGCCGATGTTGACATAGGTCTTCGGCTTGATCTGGCCGGTGCCGTTGACTACGGAGACCAGATCCTGATGAGCGGCCTTGGTGGTGGAGACTTTCGTAACGTTAGCCTGACCGTGAAGGATGGTGCCAACCACGATGCCTGCAAGGATCAGGACCGCAACGACGATCAAGAGGATTTTCTTTATGCTCATTGCCGCTTTCTATCGCACCTCCGCGGTCAGGCAGAGGTGGTTGGGAGTCGGTGCTTGCTAAGACAGTACGGAAGTGGACGAGGTTGCGTTCCGCAATCCTTTCCAAAACCTGAATCAGATCACTTTACGAGAGAGTACGCAAAAGCCTGCAACTATCCGGGATAGAGACCTATGGACTTGCCCGGGATCAGGAGCGATGATATCAGGGGCGGCCTAGAGTCTCCTCTTGTAACGAAGGTGTAACCGCTCTACAATGTTGGTTGGTAACAGGAGTGCACCCCTTCTCTATGACGACTTCTCGGCGCTTGGTATCCGGCACGACCCTATTTTTGTTGGTCCTAATGGGGGGGCGTCTTTTGACTGCCCAGGAAACACCCAGCGATTCCGCCCAGACTGACGGTGTGACGAGAGGGCCGGTGACGGTGGAGAAGCCGGATCCGCTGAAGCGTCCTCTAAGCGATAAAGAGAGGCGTGACCAGCAGAAGGCTCTGAAGGCTGAGTTAAAGGGTGTTTACAAGAAGTGGGTGGATGAGGATGTTCGCTGGATCATCACAGATCAGGAGCTGCAGGCGTTCAAGAGCTTGAGCAACGATGAGGAGCGCGACCAGTTTATAGAGAACTTCTGGCTGCGTCGCAATCCGAATCCTGACTCACCAGAGAACGAGTTTCGCGAGGAGCACTACGCGCGCATCGCCTATGCGAACGACCACTTCGCCGCCGGCAAACCTGGTTGGAGAACAGATCGCGGTCATATCTACATCGCCTACGGTAAGGCGGACAGCATCGACTCGCACCCCAGCGGCGGCAGTTACGAGCGTCCGATTGAAGAAGGCGGCGGAAACACCTCTACGTTCCCGTTTGAGATCTGGCACTACAGGTATCTGGAGGGTATCGGGGACAATATCGATATCGAGTTTGTCGACACCTGCATGTGCGGCGACTATCACATGACGATCGACCGCTCTGAGAAAGATGCGTTGAAGCATGTTCCGGGCGCCGGTCAGACGATGTATGAGCAGACGGGGCAGTCGAAACAGGCAGACCGTTTTTCAGGCGGCGGACTCGAGCAGCTTGGAGCCGGGCCGTTATCGTCCCAGAACCAAAGCAAACAGTTTGATCGACTGGACCGATTCGCCAAGCTGATGGCTCCCCCTGAGATCAAGTTCAAAGACCTCGAGTCGTTTATGACGACTTCGAAGATTTTGACTGGGCCGCCGTTTCTATTTGATGTTCGGACCGACTACGTCAAGGTGACTAACGATACGATTCTGGTTCCTGTAACCTTGCAGATTAAAAACGGTGACATTACCTTCACCAATAAAGACGGCGTCGCGATGGGCACGGTGAACATTCTAGGACGCGTTTCAAATTTGAATCACAAGGCGATACAGACCTTTGAAGATACGGTCAGTGTGCAGGTGCCGAGCGAGCTGCTCGGGCGCAAGCGGGCTGATCAGTCGGTCTATTGGAAGTCGCTGCCACTGCGTCCTGGGCTTTACAAGATCGATATTGTCATCAAGGATGTCAATAATCCCGACCACATTGGCAGGTGGCAGCGCAGTTTGAACGTGCCAGCCTACGACGACGACCGCCTTGCTTCGTCTTCCTTGATTCTGGCTTCTTCGATGGAGAGGGTTCCGTCAAAGGATATCGGTGCGGGGAACTTCATCATTGGCGACACCCACATTACTCCACGTGTACCTACTGGAATCGGAGTTCCGGTTACGTTTCATCGAGCGCAGAATCTTAACTTCTGGATGCAGGTTTATAACCTCGGAATTGACGAGAAGAGTAAGCAGAATGGTGCGACGATCGAGTATCAGATCTTAGATGTGGCTACGAATAAAGCCATTCTTGAGACGCAGGAGTTGACCACGAAGACCAACCCCAACGCGGATCAGGTTACGATTGAAAAGAGTTTGCCGCTGGCGAGTCTTCAGCCCGGTAAGTATCAGGTCAACATCAAAGTAAATGATGGAATAACGAAGCAGCAGATCGCAGAATCTGCGCCGTTTATCGTAGATTAGACAGGTGCAGTTTTAGAACATGGTTATGCAGATGCCAATTCGCGATAACCAGTCACCTCGCACTCTGTAACGCCGTCCCCTAATTTTCTGGGTGCGGAATTGTTGGACAGCCATTCGACGCGCAGGACGGTTTTACTGTGCAACGACCCCAGGTGAAGATCGCGCTTCTGCCGCTGATGCTGCTCCTTGCAGCTACCAGCGTTGCTATGGGCCAAGGTGCGGCTGTCTCAGGGGTGGTTCGCGACGCACAGGGAGTGGCACAACTGGGTGCCCTGGTTCAAGTCATAGCGGCAGATTCTGCCATGGCTGGGACTGCTTTTACCGACCTCCACGGCCGCTATTTCATTGCGCATCTGCTTCCGGGCCAATATGAGGTCCGTGCGAGCGCGGCGCTGTTTGTTCCGGCGATGCGGGGCAACCTGCAGCTTCAGTCGGGAGCACAGGCGATTGTCAATCTCACTCTGAGCACCCTCTTCGAATCGACTGCATGGCTTCCAGCCGAGCGTCGGAAGGCGGACGAGCCGGGTGACGATTGGAAGTGGACTTTGCGGTCAGTCGCCAATCGCCCTATCCTTCGGCTGGCTGAAGATGGGGACGTGATCATGGTCTCGTCAAGCGTTCGTGAGACACCTAAGCGTGCTGAAAGAGTGCGTGCCGAGGTTATGGCCGGCGATGGCGGCTTTGGGAGCAGCGGAGTTCATAATGTTTTTGCGTTCGACCGGGTGCTCGACGACGGGGCTGGGTTGACCTTGCGGGCGGATATTGGGACGCAGCCTGGGGCACCCTCAGCCGGGCAATCCACTGAGGTTGCGACGGGCTATGGAATGCAGCTTGGGATGGGCGGCGCGGCGCGGACGGTATTGAGCTATCAAGCGCATCCCGAAGTTCTGGGGCCGGATGGATCCTCTGGTCTGCAAGTCGTGCAGTTGGCCAGCGGACAGAAGATGCAGCTTGGAGATCTGGTTGACGTGGAAGCGGGGGGCACCGTGTATGTCGCTCGGACCTCCGGATATACCTCCGGATCACGGCCGTTCCTGAAGGTAACGGCTCACCCTACCGAGAATTGGAGCGTTGGCTATCGGATGGCCACGTCGCAGGACCTGCAGTCGTTTGCAGGGCTCGATACGGTGAAACGCGAGCTGCCACTTGCGGTGATCTATCAAGGGAAGGTACAGACCGAGGGTGGGCTACACCAGGAGTTTACGGTTGGCCGGAAGACAGGCCGCGGAATGGTACAAGTTGCGTTTTACAGTGACTCTTTGAACCGGGTGGCGGTCTCAGGTGGCGGTGCGTTGACTGCGGGTGACGTTGCTCAGACAGGGCAGAACGGCGCGAGTGGGATTATCGCCGACTCGACGACGGGGAACTTCCGGTTTTTGAATGCGGGCTACAACGCAAGGGGCCTGAATGTAATGTTGACTGAGCCACTGACGACGAACCTTTGGGTCGCGGTAGAGTACGGTACTGGGGCCGGGCTTGGCGCGAAAGATGGGGCTTCCGTCGGCCTGCCTGGGACTGGATCTGATCTGGCGCCTGTGAGTGCCCGGACTGCAACGGTCGCTTTGAAGGGCCGAGTGCTGCGTAGTGGAACGGCGATTCGAGCAGCCTATCGCTGGCAGCCGACGCGATTGGTAACTGCGGTTGATCCCTACGCGCCGTTCAGTGACCAGGCATATTTCAGCTGCTATCTGCGGCAGGCTTTGCGACTGGGGCATCTCTTACCGCCGGGGCTCGATGCTACTGTTGATGTCACGAATCTCCTGGCGCAGGGGTATCGACCGTTCCTGTCGGCGGATGGACAGACCTTGTTCCTTGCTCAATCGCCTCGGACAGTTCAGGCGGGGCTTGCGTTCACGTTTTAAGCCGCGCTTCGTTCTCATTCCTTTATTTCGATCCAGATAGCATGAACCGAACAACGTACTCCGGGGTCGAATCCTTGCCTGGTGCCGAAATCTCTTTGGCTCCAGGCGGGATCGTATGAGTTGGAACCTCTCCAGCATCTCCTCTCAAGTGCCCGATGTAGAGAAGTGCGTTCGTAAGATGACGCAGGAGGGGCAGAATACCGACTCATTTCAGCTTACCGTTCGTACTTATTGACCCAGTTGACCTCCCAGGTCTTTCCGCCATCGTCAGAGAATGCCTGTTCGGATTGTGCGGTGTCTGGGGTGATCTTCCAGATGGAAAACCGTACAAGCACGGATCTGCCGTTGATGAGCTCGTAGTCATAGAAGTCGCCATGCCCGTTTTTGTACTCGCCGACACCTGGAATACCAAGCGTGCCAACGTTTGGGGTTGCGAAGTCGAGGTTCCACTCGCGCGTGGCTGGGTTGAACCAACGCAGGGATAGGAGTTCGATGTGACCTGCAGGACCGTCCGCTTTGTACTCCGCTAGATTGGCGCGGCCATTCCAAACCTTCTTGATCACAGATCCTCCGTCCATGTCGGCCCACGTCGTCGATCCCGTGAGGGGATGCAGAAGGCGAGAGGAGTGGGTCTTCCAAGTGCCGAAGTCAAAGTCGAAGTCGTGTTGTCCGTCCTCTACGGACGTGGTCTTCGCATCCTTGTTCGCATCAGCGATGGGAATGTCGGGGGCAGTCGATTGCGTTTCCTGCGTCAGGTCTGCCGTGAAAGCTGCTGCCCAAGTCGCGCCACCATCGTTCGAGTAGGATTCTTCGTAACGATGAGAACCCGGCTTGATGTTAGACCACACTCCACGAACCAGGATTG
This sequence comes from Tunturiibacter empetritectus, assembly GCF_013410875.1. Lineage (GTDB taxonomy): Bacteria > Acidobacteriota > Terriglobia > Terriglobales > Acidobacteriaceae > Edaphobacter > Edaphobacter empetritectus. Next base: position 1,711,795 of record NZ_JACCCU010000001.1, read on the forward strand.
ATTTGTCGTGGAATGTGTCCTGGGAGAAGAGCTCGCCGCGTCCGTCTTTGAACGAACCGATCGTCGGCGTATTCAAAACGCCCATCTTGCTGTCGATGAAGGTCTGGCTCCATTGATGAGAGTGGGGATTATAAAGAAACAGGGTTAGTCCCTCCCAATGTCCGTTGGGACCGTCGGCCTCGATCTCCTCCAGTTGCGCGCGACCGTCCCAGACTTTTCTTACTGTGACTGTTCCGTTGAGTTCGACTGACTTGGACGAGCCTGAGAAAGGATCGAGGACTCTCCTGATATGGGTATGCCATACTCCGAAGTTGAAATCGAAGTCGTGTTGTCCGTCTCGCAACGAACTAGTCTGGGGCGTAGGGTCGGCTACCTGGGCCATCAGGAAAGACGCTAGATCCGGCCGCCAGTCAAAACCACAGATCAGAAGACAGATGGCAGCGATGCGAAGCTTGATGCCCCGTGTGTTTGTGGGAAGCTGCCGTTTCGCCGTTCCGAGTATCTTAGCCGGGACGATAAGAGGACGAATGATTGGTGTTCTGGTCTCGTTCATGCGAGCAGTGTAGGCTTGTTTCCACGTTGAGCATTCCACTTATGACACACGGATTTTCAAAGAAAAATCAAAGCTCAGTGGAGTATGCGTACCGGTTCGGCGATTTCGAACTGCATCCGGACGAGCGTCTCCTAAAGAAAGCTCGCGTTCCGGTTCCGCTTCAACCTAAAGCCTTTGACGCTCTCCTCTGTCTAATACGGAGGGCCGGACGCCTGGTTAGCAAACAAGAGCTGATTGAGACGCTCTGGCCATCCGTGCATGTGAGTGAATCAAACCTTACCAACACGATCGTAAACCTGAGAAAGATTATTGGTCGCGATACGATTCGCACCGTTTCGAAGCATGGCTATCGATTTGAGCTGGCTGTTACGGGGGAACCGGGTGTAGCGCAAGCGACGTATGAGAGGTTCACTCGCGCAAAAGAGCTGACCATTCAACGATCTTTGGAGTCGATGCAGCTTGCGCGCGACCTGTACTGGACCTGTCTTGCGGTGGATCCCAGCTTTGCGCCTGCGTGGGCGTGGCTGGGTCGATGCTGCTGGTTCCTTGATAAATTCAGCAGCAGCTCTTCAGTAAATCTGGAGCTGGCGCATGCCGCATTTCAGCGGGCGTTCGCTCTTGATCCGGACCTAGCCTGCGCGCACCAGTTCTATACCTTGATTCAGGTAGACACTGGACATGCGAATGAAGCATTGGATCGGCTGCTGGAACGGTTGCGGCGCCATCCTGGAGAACCGGAATCGTTTACCAGTTTGGTCCAAGTATTCCGATTTCGAGGACTGCTCCAGCAGTCGGTTAAAGCACACCACCGAGGAGTCGAGCTGGACCCGGCGCTTGTGACGAGCGTGGCTCATACGCTGTTTCTTTCCGGCGAATATGCCTCTGCCATTGAGCATTACAGCGGAAGGGCTGCCTACTATCTCGACGCGGCAGCCTGGGCGGCTCTGGGAAATCGAAGACGGGCGATTAGTCTCTTGCGCGATCGACTGAACGGAATGGCGTTATCGAAATTAATGGTTGCTCTTATGAGCTCGCTGTTGGCTGTTCTCGAAGGCAGGACGAGTGAAGCTGTCCAGCTGATGGAGACTGCGGATACAACTCGCGAACCCGAAATTCTCGTTTATTTTGCGCGACACTATGGCCGGCTCAAGATGACGGACCTAGCTGTAGAAGCTATAAAGCAGGCGGCGCAGTCAGGGTTTGTTTGCGCAACCGCCACTCTGAGTTCCGACCCATGGTTGAGTGCAGTGCGAAAACATCCAGAGTTTAACTCCCTGCTGCACAATGCGGAGACTTTCGTTGAAGAATCGCGATCGAGCCTCGCGGCGTTTTCTAAGAGCTGGCTGTCTTGACGCTCTGTCAGATCGGAAGATCCGCGCATCTGCCGCAGAATTTTTGAGTGTATTTGCGTATGATGTGTCTCTGTTCGTTTCGACGCTGAAAGGTTGATACCGAACAGGAGGAGGCTTGGTTTGCGAGTTGCTCTGATGACACGGGAGTATCCCCCAAATGTTTACGGCGGGGCCGGAGTTCATGTGGAATATCTCAGCCGCGAGTTGGCCAGGACGATCGACGTCGAGGTCTATTGCTGGGGAAATCAATCGGTCGATGAAGGGAACTTGCATGTTCATGGTGCAGAACCATGGTCGGAGATCACAAATGGCACAGAGGGAAAGTACAAGACGGCCCTTGAGGCGTTGAGTCTCAATCTCGCACAGGTGAAGTCGCTGGCGGCGATCGATGTGGTGCATACGCACACGTGGTACGTATCGATGGCAGGATTTTTTGCCAAGAAGCTCTTCAACGTTCCGTTCGTCCTGACCACGCACAGCCTGGAACCTTTGCGTGGATGGAAGGCGGAGCAGCTGGGCAGTGGGTATGCGATGAGCTCTTGGATGGAACGTACCGCGATCTTGGATGCCGATGCGGTGATCGCTGTGTCGAAGGGAACAAAAGAAGATATCCTTCGTTCTTATCCTGAGATCAACCCGGAACGCATTCACGTTATCTATAACGGGATTGATCTGAAGGAGTATCAGAAGACTTCGGACACGTCGGCGCTCATCAAGTATGGAGTTGATCCGATGGTGCCTTACGTTTTGTTCGTCGGGCGAATTACTCGGCAGAAGGGTGTTACGCATCTCGTCGAGGCGATCCCTCATCTGCCGAAGGGAACACAGGTTGTGCTTTGCGCAGGCGCGCCGGACACACCGGAGATTGCGGCCGAGATGCGCGAAAAGGTTGAGGCAGTCAGTAAGATAAATCCGCACGTAGTATGGATCGAGAAGATGGTGACCAAGCCGGAGGCGATCCAGCTTTACAGTAACGCGGCTGTTTTTTGTTGCCCTTCTGTCTACGAACCATTTGGCATTATCAATCTGGAGGCGATGGCCTGCCACGCTCCGGTAGTGGCGAGTGCGACCGGGGGGATTCTTGAGGTCGTGATAGACGGGGTAACGGGTTCTCTGGTGTCGTTCGAGCAAGATCCGGTGACTACGTTTCCCTCGAATCCAGAGAAGTTTTCGCGTGATCTGGCAGAGAAGATATCCGACTTGCTCGCTGATCCTGAGAAGGCTAAGAGGTTTGGGGAGGCTGGCCGCAGACGTGTAGAAGAGACCTTTGCCTGGTCGGCGATCGCAGAGCAGACGATCGATCTTTACCGAAAGCTTATCCGCGAACGCAGCTAGGCAATTCATCGAAGTAATTTCGTTGATCCTTGTTACATAACAATCTAGAACACGAAACTGCCGAGCTGATATTTGGTTGGCGACTCTGAAGGTGGGATGAGCGGAGATTCCAGAAGAATTAATGTTGGCCTGGTCGGCTATGGTTATGCAGGAAAGACCTTTCACGCACCGCTAATTCGTGCGGTTCCGGGGCTTGCGTTGAGAATGGTGGGCTCAAGCAGGCCTGAGATTGTGCGGAAGGACCTGGGTGAGATCACGGTTTGTTCTCCCGCGGAGGTGGCGATACATCCCAATGTCGATCTGGTGGTGATCGCGAGCCCTAACGACAGCCATTATCCGCTTGCTTCGGCTGCGTTGCGCGCGGGTAAGGATGTGGTGGTCGACAAGCCGTTCACGGTGACACTCGCCGAAGCGCGCTCTCTGCTGCAAATTGCAGAGGAGCAGGGAAGAATGATTTCGGTGTTTCACAATCGCCGATGGGAGAGCGAGATTCAGGCCACACGTGCGGTGCTGCAGTCGGGCCTGCTTGGTGTGGTCTCACACTATGAGTGCCACATGGACCGCTATCGGCCTCACGTTCGTCAGCGCTGGCGCGAGGATATGGGTCCAGGTGCGGGGTTGTGGTTTGATCTGGGGCCACATCTAATCGATCAGGCGCTTTATCTCTTCGGCCTCCCACAATCTATTAGCGCGAGCTTTGCCACTCTGCGCGAAGGCGGAAAGACAGACGACTGGGCTCATGTTCAGCTGAACTATGAGAGCATGCGTACGATACTTCATGCGTCCTTGCTGGTCTCGAAAGGCGGTCCAAGGTCGATTGTGCATGGGACAAGAGGGAGCTGGATGAAGTACGGTGCAGATGTGCAGGAGACACAGTTGAAGGAAGGCATGGTGCCTGGCAGTCCCGGCTTCGGCTACGACCCTGACCCGGGCCTTCTGTACGATGGCGAGATGGGCATGCGCACAGAGATTCCCGCACCGCCGGGCAACCAGCAGATGTACTACATGCAGATCAGGGACGCGATGCTTGGAGGGCAACAAGCTTCGATTCCGGCGATCGATGCGGTTGCGGTGATGGCTGTGCTGGAGACAACATTTCGCTCGGCCGAGCAGGGAAGAGTGCTGCTGCTCCCGATGAGCCTAGGCGAGATTGCTCAGTGGCGTGGAGCTCATCCTACCCTTTAGCGACGCGAATCTGACGTTGAATTAAACGGGTTCGAAAAGTGTAGTGATACTGAGTGGCTTGGGGACCTCTGCTGCCAGTGTGGGGGCGTGGAGATGTCCGTAGACAGGTCTGCTGTAAAGCACAGCACGCTGTTGAGCGTATCACTTACAACGAGGAGAGTATCGCGCTCTGCTGTCATGGCGACGGATCTTCCGGAGTGCTGGGGCCGACTCTGAGCTGTTGATCATGCACCGGGATTATATCTAGTGCAAAAGTAGTGCAATTCGCTCCCTGCACTCTGTGAGTTGTTGACTTGCATGGTAGTTAAAGGTGGTGGACGCGGTAGGGATCGAACCTACGACCAGTCGATTAAGAGTCGAATGCTCTACCAACTGAGCTACGCGTCCTTTAGTTTTTTACTCCTGGAGAAGGAGATCGGTGAGAGTCTTTGCATGGGGTGTTGTAGACAGGACTCAATCAGGCGACTTATTAAAGATAACACAGCTTGCAGCGTAAAACAGGCCTGCAAGCTGTGAGTTGGATGAAAGTATCTGCGCAGCGCGCTGGCGCTGAGTGCTTGTGAACTGGCCGGTCTAGCCGACGAAGTCTACGCTGGCGCGGTGGGGAATGATGCCGCGGTCGTAGCCCATGGCGAGAAGTTTGCGAATGGCGTCCTTGCCGTCTTCGCCGTAGTTCAGGGTGCGCTCGTTGACGTACATGCCGACGAAGCGATTGGCGAGGGTGGGGTCGAGGTCGCGGGCGAACTGCATGGCGTAGGCTAAGGCCTCTTCGCGGTTGTCGAGTGCGTGCTGGATGCTGTCGCGCAAGGCGTTGGTGGTGGTGAGGAGAGCCTCGGCGCCGAGGGAGCGGCGGATGGCATTGCCGCCGAGAGGGAGGGGTAGGCCAGTCTGGTCGCGCCACCACTGGCCGAGGTCGAGGAGCTTGATGAGGCCATCGTTAGCGTAGGTGAGTTGGCCTTCGTGGATGATGAGGCCAGCGGCGAACTCGCCTGCGACGACGGCGGGGATGATCTTGTCGAAGGGGACGGTGACGGTTTCGATCTCGGGCGCGAAGAGCTTGAGCGTGAGATAGGCGGTAGTGAGGGTGCCGGGGACCGCGATACGCGTCTTCTTGACTTCGTCGAGCGAGAGCTTGCGGGGGGCGACGATCATGGGGCCGTAGCCTTCGCCGACACTGCCGCCGCAGGACATGAGGGTGTAGTTGTCCTGCAGGTAGGGGTAGGCGTGGAAGGAGATGGCGGTGACGTCGTAGAAGGCCTCGTTGATGGCGCGGTGATTAAGGGTCTCGATGTCGGTGAGGGTGTGGGTGAATTTGTAGCCGGGGACTCGAACCTTATTGGTGGCGAGGCCATAGAACATAAAGGCGTCGTCGGAGTCGGGGCTGTGGGCGATGCTGATTTCCTGGATTGCGGTGGTTGCGGTGGTCATGATGCTTCCTTCGGTGTTCGTTATGCGTGTGTGATGCGCAGTGGTGAGTGGCTCTGCGTCAAGTTTGGGTTGCTTGCGGCTGATGGGTCGCGTTAGGACTTGCGCCATCGTTTGATTGAGCTGAAGATACCGGCGGCCGCGGTGATCTTGACGATCTCGCCGGGAAGGAATGGGGCGATGGCCATGGTCCAGGTGGCGGCGGCGCTGGTGTGGAGGAGATGGGCTAGCCAGCCTGCTCCGAAGATGAAGATAGGTGCGCTGGCGAGGGTTGCGGCTACAAGGCCTGCACGGAAAGGGGTGGTGATGCGCTGCATGGCTCTGACAGCCCAGCCGGCGGTTGCCGCGGCCAAGGGGTAGGAGAAGAGGTAGCCTGCGTTGGGCCCGAGCAGGTGAGCGATGCCACCGATGCTGTGGGGCGTGAAGACGGGGAGGCCCATCGCGCCTTCGGCTAGATAGAGGACCATTGCGGAGAAGCCAGCTACGGGACCGAGCAGCATGCCGACGAGGATGACGGCGAAGTTCTGCAGGGTGAGGGGCACGGGCGTAAAGGGAAGTGGGAGAGAGATGTGAGCGCAGATGGCTACGAAGGCACTCGCTGCGATGGTGAGGATGACTTTGCCGGAGAGAGATTCCTGAAGCGATCCGGTGCGGTGGGTGAGACCGAGTTGAGAGGAGGTGGCGGATTGCATGCGGAGATCCTTTCGCTGCTATTGCTTTAGTGTTTTGTGCTGCGGTTGAAGTGTTGGGGTTGGGGCCAGACTGCACGTTCCACACAAGAAGGATAACAAGGTGGTTGGGTTCGTGCAGATTATTCGGTCATCAGCATGGATACGGAAGATGTGGACTTCAGTTTTCAGCCTTTTAGCAGAAGCCGGTATGAAGTAGGTACGTGCCTGGGGGAATTGGGGATTTCCACTTGACGGTGCGAGGAGCGAAGTTTGTACTGAAATTGGGATGACACGTTTAAAGACAGCAGGCGTAGTGGCGATGCGATCCGGTGCCATCGCACGTCTCTATGAACATGGCCGGGTAGGGTGGCGAAAGATCGCTACTGGTGCCGCAGCGGTGCTCGCGGTCGCGATGGGTTACCACGTTATCTTTGGGCAGAATGGGCTGACGGTTTATCAGCAGAAGCGCAACGACGCGCAAAGCCTCGACATTCAGCTGCACAGTCTGCAGCGCGAGAACGATCTGTTGAAAGGGCATGTCGGCAGATTACAGAGCGATCCGAATGCGATTGAGCATCAGGCACGCGAGGAATTGCACTACACGCGGCCCGGTGAGGTGATCGTGTATATGCCCGCTCCCGCAGGATCAAGTCCTACAGGTGTCGCAAAGCAGTAAATGAATCTGGCTGCTTAGCCTTGCAGTGCCTTCCAGACACTTTCCTATCCCATCCTTTGGAGCTGTCTTCTTCTTTGCTTACTTGAGGGCGGCGGAGCTCTTGTGCTACTCGGACCGGAGTGCCTGGGTGAGGTCAACCGAGGCTGCGCGATTGGCTGGCAGCAGAGAGGCGGCCAAGGCTAGCAGCAGGAGCGACAGTGTCGCGAGAGTGAGAACCAGGGGATCAAAGGCACTCACCCCGAAGAGTAAGGTCTTCAGCAGACGGGAGGCGGCGATGGCCCCTGCCAAACCTATCGCACACCCGATGAGTGCGAGTTTGGCGCCTGAGATAACCACCAGACGAACGATACCCGCGCGCTGAGATCCGAGAGCCATTCGAATTGCCATCTCCTGCACACGCAGCGCGACTGAGAATGCTATGACGCTATAGATTCCGAGTACGGCCAACAAGACTGCGATGAAGGCGAAGGAGGAGATCAGTGCGGTGTTGAAACGGCGGGGTGCCTCGGTGTCCGAGATGGCGTGCTCCATGCTTTGGACCTGGGTGAGAGGGAGCTGCGGGTCGATTGAGTGCACTGTGGAACGCAAGAGATTTTCCATCTGCTCGGGTGCCATTGCTGTTCGCAACACAATGTACCCGCCGTTGTCTGCGATGTCGGTGGGAGATCCGAGTGATCCCGCCATCTCTGCTTCCTGCTCGTCCGGTATGTAGTACTGCTGCTTCAAGGGAAGGTCGGGGGAGTTCTCCTTCACGTCTGCGACTTCGCCGACTACCGTCGCCCACGGTGTCTTCATCGTCTCCGTGCCGATACGAAACCTCTTGCCAATTGGGTTTTGATTGGGCCAGGATTGCTGGGCCAGCATGTGGTTGACGATGATTACGGGTGGCTGGTTGGCGTTGTCATCGGGTGTGAAAAACCTGCCTTGGAGGAGTGGAATCCCCATTGCCCGGAAGTAATCACCTCGCACACCGATTGAGGTTCCTAGATCGAGCCCCCCCGCAGTCGCCGGCAGGGAGTGTCCTTCTGCGACAAAGGCGCTGCTGGAGTTGTTTCCGCTCGCTGGGAGGAAGGTAGTAAAGCCGACGGCTTTGACACCGGGAAGGGCTTGCAGACGTGCCAAAAGCTCGTGGCCGAACTCATTGACGGCAGTCTGGTTTTCATATTGTTTTTTGGGGAGACTATAGCTGGCGACGAGGGTGTGATCCGGTTGAAAGCCGAGATCGACCTGGCGCATCTTTTCAAAGCTGCGAAGCAAAAGTCCGGAGGCCGCCAGCAGAACGAGTGCTACGGCGATCTCGGAGATGACGAGTGCGGAGCGAAGCCTGGCGTGGCCGCCGCCTGAGGTACCGGTTCGGCCGCCTTCTTTCAGGGTGTCGTTGACGCTGGTGCGAATGGCCGCAAACGCGGGGGCGAGACCGCAGATGACGCCTGTGACCACTGCAAGTCCGAGGGCGAAGGCGACGACCGGCCAGTCGAGGCCGATCTCATTGATGCGCGGCAGCGTTTCAGGAAGTGCTTGAATGCCCACACGAAGTGCAATGGCGGCGAGAATTAGCCCCAGGACTCCTCCCGATACGCTCAGGACGAGGCTTTCTAGGATCGCCTGCCAGAGCAGGGTGGAGGCGGTGGCCCCGAGCGCGAGACGGACGGCGATCTCGCGGCGGCGACGGATGGAGCGCACCAGAAGAAGACCGGCAAGGTTGGCACACGCGATCAAAAGAACGACGGCAACAGCGAGAAAAAGGGTACGGATCAGAGGCCGCGCCTCTTCCACGGTCTCTTCATCCAGCGGCCGGATAATCGAGGTGATGCTGAATTCTGCCATGAAGGCGGGGTAGTTCCTTACAGTCTCTTTGGCGACAAGGTTTGCGTCCTCGATGGCCTGAGAGATGGTTACACCCGGCTTGAGGCGGCCTACCATCTGAAAGTTCCACGAGGCTGCGCCGGTGCCGAGCTCCTCCGGTTCGAAGCTGACCGGAACCCAGAACTCACTGCGGTTAAGGTGGCCAGGGACGAGAGGGAACTCGAAGTTGCGGGGCATCACGCCGATGATGAGGTAGGGCTTGCGATCGAGCAGGACCTTGCGGCCGAGGATGTTAGGGTCGCCCTGAAAGCGGGTCTGCCAAGTGGAGTAGCTGAGGACCAGGACCTGCTGGTGCTGATCGTCCTCCTGCTTCGTGAAGAAGCGACCAAGAAGGGGCTGGACAGCGAGGGCAGGGAATACGCCACTGCTCATGCGTGTTGCGTTGACGTTGGCGGCCTCGCCTGCGCCGGAGAGCTCATAGCTGGTGGAATGGTAGCCGCCGAGGCTGGTGAAACTATGCGTGTCGCGGCTGTAGTTGCGGATGTCGGGAGCGGTGACGCCGGCTTCATTATTACCACTGCCGGTGTCCAAACCTTTGAGGATATCTGAGAGAACAACGAGGCGGCTCGGTTCAGGAAAGGGCAGCGGCCGCAACAGGACGCCTTCAACAAGAGAGAAGATTGCCGTGGTAGCACCGATAGCTAAGGCCAGCATCAGAATGGCCGTTGCGGCGAATCCGGGCGACTTGGATAGATGTCGAACTGCAATCTTCAGATCTTGAAAGAAAGAGCGCATGCGGGTCCTCGAAGAGATGATTATGAGGGAGTTAGCAATTGCCGTGCCAGAGAGAACACGGACGAAAGCTCATTTTCCGGGGTTTTCTTTGGTCATGGATGTTTTGAGGAAGCGGTCGGTGTCCAAGATCGGAATGGTTGTCCGCGAACGGACACGAGTAGACGGTGGAGTCTTTGGAGCGCCGGAGGCGGGTGAATTTCCATAGGCTGATGATTTATACTTGTCGCTTGCCCTGCAACCGGCGTGGCGTTGGTCGAGAGACCTCCCCGCAAGGTCACGCAAAATCCCGGGCACGCAGCCAATCCCGGCACGGGAGAGGCTTTTGCGCGAAGTGAAGGTTTTAGTCAAGCATGATTCGTATTCTGCAGCAGGACAACCGCATCACGAAGATTATCTTCGCCGTCATTATTGGATTTGCCGTGATCACGATGGTGATTACGCTGGTGCCCGGCATCTTTGACAACGCTACGACGAACGATGCGTCGGTTTATGCCACAGTGAAGCAGCCCGGAGCCTTCGGGCGCGTCTTTGGAGAGAGCACGCCCATCAAGACGGTTGAAGTTAATCAGCTGGCCAGTCGGCAGCTGCAGCAGCAGCACTTTCCAGATGCGCTGCTGCCTTACTTTCTGCCGCGCGCCGGGCAGATTCTGGTGCAGCGGGCGATCCTTAAGCATGAAGCAGACAGAATGAATCTGCAGGTGAGCGATGAAGATCTGCGCCGCGAGCTGCAGACCGGCCCATTTGCGCAGTATCTGTTTCCCAATGGCCAATATATCGGCGACGATGCGTATATCAATTTTGTGCAAAGCGCGTTTCAGACAACTCGCGGGGACTTTGAGTCGCAGGTGAAGAGCGATATGGAGCTCAACCGCCTGCAGGCGCTGATCACGGGTGGCGTGTCGGTATCTGATAACGCAGTGCGTGAGTCCTACAAGGTCGATGGTACCAAAGTGAAGTTCGACTACGCGGTGATCTCGGCCGATGATGTCCGCAAGACAATCAACCCGTCGGATTCGGAGTTGCAGGCGTTCTTCAAGACAAACGCGGCGCGGTATGCGAATGCTGTTCCTGAGCAGCGGAAGATTGAGTATGTTTCGTTCGATACGTCAAATCTGCCAGGCGGCAAGCCGCAGATCTCGGATGCGGATGTGTTGGCCTACTACAACGCCCATCAGGATCAGTATCAGGTCAAAGAGCAGGTGAAGGTTCGTCACATCCTGATCGCAGTTCCTGCTGGTGCCGATGCTAAGACCGATTCCGCGGCAAAAGCGAAGGCTGAGGATATCCTGAAGCAGATCAAGAGTGGCGGAAACTTTGCGGACCTAGCGAGCAAGAATTCGGACGACCCAGGCAGCAAGACGCAGGGCGGAGAATTGGGCTGGCTGGATCGCGGCAAGACAGTACCTGAGTTTGATAAGGCGGCGTTCACCCTTGCACGGGGACAGACCTCGGAGCTGGTCAAGACACAGTTCGGATATCACATCCTGCAGGTCGAGGAGAAGAAGACGGCGCATCTTCGCCCACTGGCTGAGGTGAAGCCGGAGATTGTGCCGGTGCTCGAGCAGCAGAGGGCAGGCGCGGCGGAGCAGACGTTCGCTTCGTCACTGGCTACGGATGCGAAGAAGAACGGTCTGGACAAAGCTGCTGTTTCGAAGGGGCTGCACGCGGTGACGACCGACTATGTTTCAAAGGACGGCGTGATCGCTGGGTTGGCAGATGGTTCGGGATTGTTGACGCAGGCGTTTTCGGTGGTGAAGGGTGCAGACCCGGCTCCGGTCGCTACCGGCGATGGATTTGCCGTCTTCCAGGTGACCGACGTAAAGCCGGCTCACGCTCCGGAGTTTGCGGATTACAAGTCTCACATTCTCGAGGACTACCGCGAGCAGCAGGTGCCTCAGTTGCTGAGCGCCCAGTTGAACAAGCTGGACGAGCGGGCGAAGGTGCTGAACGATCTGAAGAAGGCTGCGGCGGAGATGAACGTTCCATTGAAGACCAGCGATCTGGTCGGCAAGGATGGCCAGGTGCCGGATCTCGGTGCGATGAGCGGTGCAGGTTCGGTGGCGTTCTCGTTGCCCAAGGGCGCGATCTCAGGGCCGATCAATGCCGGGCGAGTTGGAGTTGTGCTCAGCGTGATCGACAAGCAGGAGCCCACGGCCGACGACATCGCGAAGAACTTCAACGCAACGAAAGACAAACTGCTCAACGAGCAACGGGAAGAGATCTTCCGTGTCTACATCGGCGAGTTGACCCAGAAGTACGAGAAGGGTGGCGCGGTCAGGTTCTCGAAGAAGCAGGCTGAGCCCGGTTTGCCAGCCGGCAACTAGCCGTTCGCTCCATGCTGTAAAAGATGCCCCAGGAGAATCAAGACCTGGGGCATCTTTGCGTTTTGCATCGAAGCACACTGCCGTCGATCTCGCCGGGCTGAATGGCGGCGCCTCCAGGGATACTGATCGTACCTGGGAGAGTACCTCACTAAGGCAAATAATCTAAGCCTGACGGTTAGGATGGATGGTGGCGCCGATGACTTAATTGTAGGCGAATGGCCGGGTGCGCCCAAGGGCCTATCATTTTGCGGTGCGAAGATCGATTTTTGGCATCATACGTTGAGGCTATATAGGGGGCTGGATGAGTGGGGAAGTGAGCAATCAGGAACGTCTTTCGGGAGTCTTGCTGCATGTGACCTCGCTGCCTTCGTATGGTGGAATAGGGGACTTTGGACCTGCCGCGTATGAGTTTGTAGATTTTCTGGCAGCAGCGAAGCAGAGAATGTGGCAGGTGCTGCCTCTGAGTCCGACCGGTTATGGGAGTTCTCCCTACTCCGCGCTTTCGGCGTTTGCGGGGAATCCGCTTTTGATCAGCCTCGAAGCTCTGGTCCATGACGGGTGGATTGCAGGAGAGCGGATTGCAGGGCTGCCGGGGCATGACGGGTCCGCGGACTTTGAGGCGGCGTTTCGGCTGAAACTGCCGCTGATCGAAGAAGCAGCTGGGAACTTCCTCGACCATGCGCCGGATAACTGGCGGGCGAGCTTCCAGAGATTTTGCGAACACAACAGCTCATGGCTGCAGGACTATGCGATGTTCAACGTGCTTCGTCGTATGCACGAGTATGGCAGCTGGCATGAGTGGCCACCGGGGTATGCACGGCGTGAAGGCGATGCACTGGGCAAGCTTTTGAACGATCGTGGACGCGAGCTTGCGATTGAGCAGGTAGTCCAGTTTTTTTTCAATGAGCAGTGGTGCGCGCTGCGGGGATACTGTGCCGAGCGGAAGATTCGCATCATGGGAGATGTTGCCATCTTCGTAAACTACGACAGCGCCGATGTATGGACGCATCCCGAGATGTTTGAGCTGGACGAAGACCTAAGACCGGTTCGTGTGTCGGGTGTGCCGCCGGATTACTTTTCCGCGACCGGACAGCGTTGGGGAAATCCACTCTACAAGTGGGGTCTGTTGAAAGAGCGAGGATTCGACTGGTGGGTGGCGCGGATTCGGCGGTCGTTGACCCTGTATGACGTGATCCGGCTGGACCACTTCCGCGGGTTTGAGGCGTTCTGGTCGATTCCCGCTGAGGAGGAGACGGCGATCAATGGGCAGTGGGTGAAGGCTCCAGGGCATGAGCTGTTTCAGCGTTTGAAGGAGGTCTTTGGAGATCTGCCATTTGTCGCGGAGGATCTTGGGCTGATCACCCCCGAGGTGGACGAGCTGCGGGAGCACTTTGGCATGCCAGGTATGCGTATTCTGCAGTTCGGGTTCTCGGATCGTGGCGCACATCTCTATCTCCCCCATCGGTACGTTCCGAATACGGTGGTGTACACGGGCACGCACGACAACAACACGACGCTGGGTTGGTGGCGGGATGATGTGAGCGATGTCGAGCGTACGAATGTGCAAACCTATCTGCAGAAGATCGATCACGACGAAGATATCGTCTGGGCGATGATTCGTGCGGCGGCTCGGTCTGTGGCGAATCTCTGCGTCTTTCCGATGCAGGATGTGTTGCATCTGGGCAGCGAAGCGAGAATGAATACGCCGTCGGCTGGAGCGGGGAACTGGTGCTGGCGGTACGGGCTGAACGCCGTGCATCCGGACTTTGCAGCTCAGCTGGCCGACCTGATGGCGATGACCGATCGTGATGGATGGGAGAAGCCATCGGAGGGGGTCGAAGCAGGCAAGCCGGTAGAAGAGGCGTCGAAACGGGCAGAGCTGGGCGCGAACGTTTAGACTGAATAAGTATCTTTAATCTCTTAGGAGCACCAAAGCATGCCTCTCTCTGGCGAAGCAATCCGCACTATGAACTACGTTGATGACATCTCGGTAACGCTGCGCCGCATTCTAGCAGTGCTGCCGTCGCTGACAGAGGAGGAGCGCCAGCGCGTGTCCGAGCATATCAAGGGCGCAGAACCGAGCTACGACTCCGTAATCGCTGCGGTCGCGAGCAAAAAGTGATGCAGGAGGTTGCGCGCCAGCTGCTTCCCGAGATTCGCAGGGTTGCGATTATCGGAGCGGGAGTGGCTGGCCGCAGCTTCGCTTTAGCTTGTGCCGCGGCGGGCTTTGACGTGGTGCTCGAAGACGTGATGCCGGCCAATCTGTGGCGGGCCGAGGCGGAATACTCGGACCTGAGCAAGCGCGTTGCGGCGGGAAGCCTGGAGTTGGCCGCGACGGTTGAAGATGCCGTTCGCACGGCTGATATTGCCGTCGACTTTGTGCCGGATGAGCTCGAGTCGAAGCTTGAAATCTTCAGCATGATCGACCGGATGGCCCCGCCCAAAACAATTCTGTGTACACCAAGTTATGCGCTGAGCATTACGGATCTGGCGTCCTGTGTCTACAGGCCGGATCGGTGCGTTGCTGTGCGGGGCGAACTTGTGCGGGGTGATGCAGCCGTAGCGCCGGTGGTACAGGTGTTATATCCGGCGGCTACCTTGAAGCCGATTGTCGAGACTGTCAGCCGGTTTCTCTCTACACTTGGACTTGCGGTACAGGCGGAGGCGGACACGGAGGAGCCTGCGCTGATCAAGAACGTCTCCCGGGCGACACACTAGTTGCTTTCCTGTTGCAGTTATCCCTATCTGTGTCAGCGAAGACTGCCGATGTTAATTCATCGCTGGAAGGGAACTGGTTTGCGCAACTTTGCGTAGACAACTTCGGGAAGCTTTCGTCCAACCATAGCTATGCGCGCTCTTATCAATATCTTCGCTCAGGTATTCCGGTCGATCGGCGCCAATAAGCTGCGTTCGTTCCTGACGATGTTCGGCATTGCCTGGGGTGTCGCCTCGCTTTTGTTGTTGATTGGACTGGGAGAAGGGTTCCGTTCGGGACAGCGTAGGGGGCTCGCCGAGCTTGGCACCGATGTGATCATGATGTGGGGTGGAACGATACCCGTACTGCCCGAGCAGCATGTGGGAATGCGTCCGTACAAGTTGACGATGAGCGATGCGGCGGCGATTCGTGAGCAGGCCCCAGACGTTCGTAACGTCACCTCGGTCATCAACCGCAGCGATTTGAAGCAGGTGAGCGATTTTTCAAGTGCGGGCGGTCAGGTCTTGGGAGTTGAACTCAACTATCCGGAGATTTCGAATCTTCCGATCGCACAAGGCCGCTACTTAAACCAGCAGGATCTGACCGAGCGACGGCAGGTAGTGGTGCTGGGACAGAGGATGGTCGGGCTTTTATTTCCGGGTCGGCCCCCTCTTGGTGCAGTCATCACATTGAATGGCTACCGGTTTCAAGTGATCGGGGTAGCGAAGAAGGTAGGGCGTGGTAACAATGACGGGCCTAATCAGAGAATCTACATTCCGTTGACCACAATGCAGGAGTTCTTTCCTCTGACTGGCGACAACATCCCGCAGGATTCGATCTCTCAAATCCAGTACCAGCCGCTGACAGAAGAGTTGAACGAAACCGCGAAGGCTGAAGTACACAAAGTCATCGCGACACGCCACGGCTTCGATCCAGCTCGGAAAGAGGGATTCGAAGAGTGGGATACGATCAAGTCGAACCGGATGGTGGGGTTGATCTTTACCGCGATGGACGTGTTCCTTGGGGGCGTCGGAATCGTAACGCTGGCGCTAGGTGCTGTGGGAATTATCAACATTATGTTGGTGACGGTGACAGAGCGAACGAAGGAGATTGGTCTTCGCAAAGCACTGGGTGCGACAAATCGGAGCATTCTCTTCCAGTTCTTTCTTGAGGGGCTGACGCTGACGGCGTTGAGTGGGCTGATCGGAATTATCGGCGCTGCGGCTCTGATGGCGGCGCTCGGTTCGGTAGTTGGAAATAACGACATGGGATTTGATCCCCCGCGCCTTGTACCGTGGTCGGCTGCGATGGCGATGGGGACGCTGACATTGTGCGGAATTGTGGCCGGGCTCTATCCGGCGAGGCAGGCCGCGATGCTCGCTCCTGTGGAAGCACTGCGAAAGGAATAAGACCATGCTGAGTGACATCCTGGGGCAGGCTATTGAGGCGATGAAACATAACCGTCGACGGACGATGATTACGATCGTAGGCATGGCGTGGGGCATCGCGACGGTAGTGCTGCTGCTGGCCTATGGCGCGGGGTTCGGGCAGGCGTTCGAGAACATCTTCGCGCAGTTTGGGACAAACATGATCGGCGTCTTTCCGGGTAGGACCAGCGAGCAGGCAGGAGGATCGAAGGCGGGTGTGCAGGTCCGACTGACTCAGGAGGATGTGGAACGGATTCAGGAGACGGTGCCGGGTGTGATGCGCGTGGCCCCAACAGTGGATAAAACCGTTCCGGTTCAGAACGATCTGCACAGTTATAGCTGGGATGTCACAGGGATTACGCCGAATCTGCAGTCAATCCAGAGACTGGACCTCGCCGAGGGCCGGCCAATCACCGAGGCGGACGTGCAGCAGAGGGCGCACGTGACGGTAATCGGATCAGAGGCGAAGACGAAGCTGTTTTCAGGCCTGTACCCGATCGGAGAGAAGATTCGGCTGAATGGAGTAAGCTTCGAGGTGGTGGGGGTGATGACGCCGAAGATGCAAGAGGGGGATGATAACGACATCAACCGCCAGGTGAATGTGCCGCTCACCACGATGAGCGATATCAAGGACACAAAGTACCTCGACGGTATTTGGCTGGATTACAAGGGCGATCCGAAGATGGTCGAACTGGCGCTGCGCAAGACCCTCGCGATAGCGCATGGTTACAGGCCGAGCGATCGCCGTGCTGTATTTGTGGCGAACATCATGGAGCAGTTGACGCAGTTTCGGATTATTTCACTGGGGTTGCAGGTGTTGTTGTCGTTTATAGGCGCTCTGACCTTGGGAATTGCTGGCATCGGTCTGATGAATATTATGCTCGTGAGCGTGCAGCAGAGAACGCGCGAGATCGGGGTGGAGAAGGCGCTGGGAGCGAGGAAGCGCCACATCCTGCTGCAGTTTCTGGCTGAAGCACTGGTAATCTCGGGGGTCGGCGGCGTTGGCGGAATCGCCTTGGCGTACGCTGTGGCAAAGGGAGTAGGGAGAATTACTTTCTACAGCGCACTGGCCTCGAACGCGGAGGCCGGGGATATTCATCTGCTCATCTCGCCGAACACCGTTCTGGTGGCAACGGTAATTCTCATTATTGTAGGAACAATCAGCGGGATGATTCCGGCGATGAAGGCCGCAAGCCTGGACCCCATCGAGGCACTCCGGTACGAGTAGGAGCGAGATTTTTCACAAATAGGTCACGTCTTTTTCGTCCAAAAAGTCTTCGTTACAACTGCGAACCACCAAAAACTGGCTAACATGGAGTATTGATCGCCTTGAGCAGGGCAATAATTTGCTGGTCTAAATACATTCGCGAGGCGAAGTGAAGCAGGTTAAAACTCCTAAAGAATTCATATTCCATCGCCGTGAGCCCGAGTTTAGGAGCGAGCCCGAGGCTCTAGCTAATGCAGAAGCTCTCTTTGAGCGCGATGTGATCTCGATCTCGGACGGATTAATCGAGGCGATCGTACTGGAAGAGCAAATCGTAGACTCTCTCCTCATGGAAACTTCGATTCTCGAACGGGTCAATCTGTCGAACAGCAAATTCAGTTCGATCAAGCTCGCCGATGTGCGCCTGGTGAACTGCGATCTGGCAAATCTGGAGGCCAAGGCGATGTCCTTGGTGAGAGTTGAGTTCGTCAACTGCCGAATGACCGGTTTTCGCGCGAGTAAGTTGGATTGCCAGGACGTCTTGATCTCGCAGGGGGATCAGCGATACTCACAATTCCGCTTCTCTCACTTCAAATCTTCGGAGTTCGATTCTTGCAACTTTGAAGAGGCGGACTTCTATGGAGCGGATCTCACAGGCACTCGATTCCGCAGGTGTAATCTTCGGAACGCGGAGATGAGCAAGAGCAAGCTTGTCGATGCGGATCTGCGAGGATCGGTGGTGGATGGAGTGCAGTTGAATGCGGAGGACATCAAGGGCGCTGTGGTCGATGCATCGCAGGCACTGCAGTTCGCCCCGCTTTTGGGTATACGAATTGCATAGCTAGTTTTCACCACGCTGACACTTGTAGGGAGCTTGCATAGAAGCGCGTGCTTCGTTGACGGCGCCCTGAGTGTTGTCGTTGCTCTGCACTGCGAGGCGATACTCGTTGACTGCGCGGTCCCGTTGCCCGGTGCAGTCGAAGATGCGAGCTAGTTCAATGTGGCTCCAGACCTCGACCCACTTGGGGTCACCATCGCCGCGGAGGGCGTCGCGGAAGCTGTTAGCCGCGGACTGATAATTGCGCTGCATGAAAAAAATTTCGCCAATGCGATACGCAGCGAGCGAACTGTTCTTGTTGGCATCAAGAGCCTTTTGATATTCAATGAGAGCAGCTGTGAGATCCCCCTGAGCCACCTGCTCCTGACCACGGAGGACAGCGACGCGAACAGCCAGGTCGGGCGTACTCTTCAGCAGCCAGTTCTCAGGGTCGATGCTGATGCGGCGGGGACGCCCGAAGGTTTCGATGGAGTACTGCGAGTCGGATCCGGAGACATCGACGCGGCGAATCTCGGTCTTACCGTCGGTTTCGATGCGGAGCTCAATCGGCATCCGAAAGAGATCAAGATCTTGAGTGATAGCTCCAATCGTGCGAAATCCCTTATTGTTACCTAGACGGAATACGGAGTACTTATCGGCAAACGCGGGCGCTCCGGTGCCGTCGAGCCACTGGGCAAAGAACGGTTCAAGCTGTAGGCTTGACTCCTTTTCCGCTATGGTCTGGACGTTAGAGGTGTGGACAGACTTGTCAGCGTACTGCGAGAGAATGGCGCGGAGAAACTTGATGAAGACGTCGTCGCCCATCTCCCAGCGAAGCATGTGAAAGACCATGGCGCCTTTTTCTAGAGTCATTGACTGGAACTGAGGGGAGAAAGGGTCGAGCCGGCCAATAGTTGTTAGAGGCTCAGTGTCGTAGGCGAGAGCGCCGGCGGAGACGTCAGTAATGGCGGACTGGAAGGCATTTTTGCCAGAGGAATCTTCCAGATACATCAGCTCGGCATAGCGAGACATGCCGTTGGTGATCCAGGCATCATTCATCGTTGCGGGCGATATCTGGCTGCCCCACCACTGGTGGGCAAGAGTGTTGGAGAGGAGCCGTTGTTCGTTGCGCGCAGCAATTCGATTACCGGCGATTGCGGCGATCTCCGGCGCCCAGGCTGCGGAGACAGCATCATCAGGCAGTTCGACCAGGTTCATGCGGGTGGATTCGGTTTGGCCGAAGGTGCCGGACAGGAAGAGATATTCGCGCTCACCCAGGCTGGCGAAGTCATGAGCATGGTCTTTGTGTTTTTCGGTGACATAAACGCGCATGTTACCGGCGGTGATCGGCTCAAGAAACTTTCCTGCGATGATGGTGCCGGGAAAGCCGGGTTTGGACCACTTGAAGGTGTGCTCGGTTCGATTGCCAGGGAGGCTCTTTGCTGCGGCCACTCCGCTGCCTGAGCCCACAACACGCTCATCCGAAGGCACCCGGATGTGCATCTCGGCGGTGAACCGGTTGGTGAAGAGCCCGGTCATGGGGAACCAGCGCCCGGCGTAGAGGAGGATGCTGATAGGGTCTTCGACGGAGGCTAGCTTTATGCCTTCGACCGGGCTGGTCTCAGTACCTTTCAGGGTGCCGGAGTACTCGAAGTGATAGGTGGTGCTTGTCCCCTTCAACAGCGGCGTGGCCAGGGTGAAGCGGACGGTACTGTTGTTGGTAAGGCGTTCGGACTCGAGAGGATGGCCCTGGGCGTCGGTGACCTTCGTGATCTGAAGGCCGTTGTTCAGCTCGAAGGTAGGGGTTGAAAGCTCTTCAAGGGCGGTGAAGGTAACATCAGTTGTGGCGCTGAGACGATTGACCGAGGGGTCAAGGTCGGCGCTGATTATGTAGCTGATGATTTGCAGCTGAGGTTTGGCGGGTGCAGCCCAGACCGTCGCTGTGATTAGGCAGAGAGAGAGCGCTCTGGTGGATGTCGTTCGAAGGATGCGGAAGAGAGCGGCCATGCGAGCTAAGATTCCTCAAAACATCATGGTACAGCGGTCGATTGATTAGACGCTCACCGTTACGTTTAGGCCACCAGCGGAAGTACTTCGAGATAGCAGCTCTTCGACCCCATCGCAAACCCGCTGTATCGAGCTTGAATTCAGGTCTGGACGCAGGATGTGGCGGACTTCTGCGAGGTCGTCGATCATCTGCTCGCGTTCGGGGCTGTCAGCCAGCAGGGGAGCCAGGGCGGTCGCCACGTCTTTGGCAGTGAAGCGGTCCTGCAGGAGCTCCGGCACGATCCGGCGCCCGGCGATGAGGTTTACCATGGCGATGGGCAGGTTGCCGTTGGCGTCGGTTTGGCCGGCCGGCCAGATCTCAGGTGGGTAGCGAACAAGGCGTTTTGCCAACCGAAAGGTGACGGGGGAGACGCGGTAGACAACGACAAAGGGGTTTCCAAGGACCGCCGCCTGGACCGTGGCTGTGCCGCTGGCGACGACGCTGGCCCGGGCATGGTGGAGAGCCTCGTGGGCGTCGGGCACCAGATGAAGATGCAGGCGCTTCAGGTCTGACTCGGGCTTTGCCGGCCACCACTCGTCAGGGCCAGCGATATAGGCCGCTAACTTTTGACGATCGATAGTGGCAGCTACGGGCAATAGAAACTCGAACCCGGAGGAGAGTTGGTAAGTCAACTCGATCATTGCGTCTACGTTGGTGGTGACTTCTTTCCAGCGGCTACCGGGCAGAAGTGCTATCCACTGCCTGACCGGGTCAAGACCATGGGCTGCGGCGTAATCTTCGCGAGAGATCGCCGGTCTGGGAAGTTCAGCCAACGGATGGCCGACAAATGCAGCGTCAACTCCTCGGGCGCGGTAGAATTTCTCTTCAAACGGAAATATCACCATCATGCGATCGACGCGCTGCTGGATCCAACGGAGGCGGCGTCGCTTCCAGGCCCAGAGTTGCGGACTTACGAAGTAGATGACTGGGATGCCCAGTTTCTTCAGTTCGCGCGCAAGGCGGAGGTTGACGTCGGGAAAGTCGATGAGGATTGCGACGTCGGGGCGCCGCTCTTTGATGGCGGCCACGAGGCGGCGGTACTCCCCATAGATGTAAGGAATGTGCCGGATGACCTCGGTGATGCCCATGTGGGCGACATCCTCGGCGCGGACGATGCGCTCAAGGCCGGCCTCTTCCGACTCCCTCCCTCCTAGCCCGAAGCTGGTTAGGCCTGCCCGGCGGCTGCGAAGTTCAGAGAGGACCTGGGCGCCGTAGTGGTCGCCGCTGGCTTCGCCTGCCGAGAGGAAGATGCGCGGATTGGGACTAGTTGGCAATGGATCCAGTGTAGATTTTTATCGTGGAGATTGCATGGATTTAAGTGCAGCTAAAAAGGTTCGCTCGGTGCTCGAGCCGGCCAATAACGGGCTGGGTTGGGTCATCGTGCGGCTTCCGTTCGAGGTGGAGGAGGCCTGGAAGAAGATGGTTCGTCTGCGGGTGAAGGTTGAAATCGGGGGCGAGGTCTTCCGCACTTCGCTGTTTGGCGATGCAGTACGGGGCGGCCACTTCGTTCTGATGAACAAGAAGATGCAGCGAGCAGCCGCGGCGAAAGTCGGGACAGTAGTCGATCTCCGGATTGAGCCTGACCTTGCCGAACGCGAGGCGGTCGTGACGCCCGAGTTTGAGAGGCTCCTTAAGCGGGAGAAGAAGCTCGCCAGGTGGTACGGAGAGCAAAGCGGGTCGATGCAGCGCGAGGTAGGGAAGTGGCTGGCTGCGGTGGAAGGTCCACAGGCGCGGCAGAGACGGGCGGAGCAGATGGCCGAACGGATGTTGCTGACCATGGAAGGAGAGAGGGTGCTGCCCCCGGTGCTTGAGGTCGCGTTTAATAGGGTGCCGGCGGCTCGGAGAGGCTGGAAGCTATTGACGGTGACGCAGAGGAGGAGCAGCCTGCTCGCGATCTTTTATTATCAAAGCCCTGAGGCACGGGAGAAGCGGGTGAAGAAGTTGGTGGAGGATTGCCTGAAGGCGGCGAAAAGATGAGAGACCAAATTCTTTCTTTTGGGCTGGATATCGTCGGACGGGTGTTTCTTCGAAGAGACCGCCTGAATGGCTCGATGAAACGTCTGCTCGATGCGTTCGCCTTCGCCCAGCAGCGTCTGATTATTCACAGCGGTGACAGGAAACTATCTGCGGTATACGTTCGAGAGAGCGATGATGCACCTGTCTTTCTAATCTGCCATGGGATCGGTGAGCAGGTTGAATATTGGAGTGGCGTTCAGGAGCTTTTGAAGGCAATGGGCGTTTCATCGCTCGTATTCAACTACTCAGGATATGGCGCGAGTTCCGGAAGAGTGAGCGTACCCCATTGCGAAGAAGATGCGATTGCGGCCTATCGGTTGTTGAAGGATCACGGGCACCGGCACATTTTTCTGCTCGGCTTTTCTCTTGGCTCAGGGGTGGTCTTAGCTGTCACACCGACAATCGAGGTTGAAGGTGTGATTCTTTGCCAGGGGTATTCCACACTTCGCGAAGCGGCGCTTGCGATGGGGTTTCGACGTTGGATGACCCATGCTATGCCGGATGTCTGGCACAACCTTCGTCGGCTGAATGAAATAACAACTCCGGTTTTAGTCATACAT
Source organism: Tunturiibacter empetritectus (assembly GCF_013410875.1). GTDB lineage: Bacteria > Acidobacteriota > Terriglobia > Terriglobales > Acidobacteriaceae > Edaphobacter > Edaphobacter empetritectus. Next base: position 1,734,683 of record NZ_JACCCU010000001.1, read on the forward strand.
AGTGATGGGGATCAACTATTCCCTATAGCCATGGCAAAGCGCGTCCACGAGGCTTCTGGGTCGAGAGGGGAGCTAATCATCGTCTCTGGATTTGCTCACGACGGGCCAGTCTACTTTCCGGCAGAGGTATACTGGCGTCCGATTGTTGAGTGGGCTGCGCGAATGTCTTCCAGGGTGGTTGCGGAGCAGTTGCCGACGGAAATCAGTCGGCGTTGAGAGGCTCCAGCGGGACAGAATCGCTCCCCGCGCTGAGTTCCTGATCGCGGTACTGGAGTTGGTAAAGCTTCCAGTAAAGCCCGCGTTCGGTGAGAAGCTGCTGGTGGGTACCGCGTTCGCGCAACTGACCTTTGTGCATCACGAGGATGGTGTCGGCGCGTTGAATCGTCGAGAGACGGTGAGCGATAAGGATCGAGGTGCGTCCGGTGATCATGCGGGAGAGTGCGAGGCGGACGCGAAGCTCGGTGTCGGTGTCGACCGAGGAGGTGGCTTCATCAAGAATCAGAATACCGGGATCGTGGGCGAGCGCGCGGGCGAAGCTGATGAGCTGTTTCTGACCGGTGGAGAGCGTAGCACCACGTTCGCGGACTGGTTCAGCAAATTGCAGCGGAAGCGAACGGATGAAGTCCCCAACGTTGACCTCGTCAGCTGCTAGTTGGAGCCGTTTGTCGGTGATCCATTTGGAGCCAAGGCGAATGTTGTCGGCGATGGTGCCGGTGAAGAGGAAGGGGTCCTGTAGAACAACGCCGAAGCGCTGGCGCAATTTCTTTAGATCCTGCTCGCGGACATCGATGCCGTCGACCAGAATGCTGCCGCGCTGGATGTCATAAAAGCGCATCATCAGGCCGGTGATGGTAGTCTTCCCGGCGCCGGTGTGGCCGACGATTGCGGCAGTTTCGTCGGGTTCGACGGTGAAGCTGACGCCGCGAAGAATCCATTCGATATCCGCAAAGGTGTTGAGTTCTTCTTCGGTTGCCGAGGCTATACGCACGTGTTGTGCGTCATCGAGCTTCTGATAGGTAAACCAGACGTTGTGGAATTCGACGCGTCCAGAGTTATCACCAGCGATCGGAGCGTCTGGCGAGACGATGGTCGGTTGCGTATCCAGCAGATTGAACACGCGTTCGCTGGCGGCCATGGCAGCTTGCAGAATGTTGTACTTCTCGCTGAGATCCTGAATGGGCCGAAAGAAGCGCTGCGCATACTGGATGAAGGCGATGAGAATGCCAACGGTCACGACGTTGCCGGCTTTCGGCAGAGCATGTAAAAGCGGCTGGAGTTCGTGCAGTTGCATCGCCTGAAGATAATGAAGCGCCGAAATGCCGCCGCGCCAGATCACAAGCGCGATCGCCGTAGCGCTGAGGAACTCAACGACTGGGTAGTAAACAGCGTAGGCGAAGATGGCGTCGGTCCAAGCTTGCTTATTCTCGGCATTAACTGAGGAGTAGTCGTTAAAGGCGCGGCGCTCGCGGTTGAAGAGCTGCACGATAGACATGCCCGAGACATACTCCTGCGTGAAGGAGTTGATACGCGCGGTAGCGGCGCGCTGACGCCTGTAGCTGTCGCGAACGTGGCGCCGAAAGATCTTGGTGACGTAAAGAATCGCCGGGATGACCGAAAGCGCCAGGAGAGCCAGAGGCCAGCTCATCCGCAGCATAATGAGAACGATGAAGAGAAGTACGAAGATGTCCTCGAAGATGGCGAGCACGCCGGAGGTAAACATCTCGTTGAGCGCATCTACATCCGAAGTCACGCGGGTGACAAGCTTGCCGACAGGGTTGTGATCGAAGAAGGAGGGCTGCATGCGTTGCAAGTGACGGAAGATCTGACTGCGAAGGTCGAACATGATCTTTTGGCCAGTCCACTGCATCATGTAAGTCTGCGCAAACTCCAGCACATAAGTGAGAAGCAGCGCACCGAGATAGAGACAACCGATCTGAGTGATGCCGGTCATGGGCCGCGAGCTGAGATGACGCGCAAGCCAAGAGAGCTTTGCCGGCGGCGTGTCGGTCATGTAGGTGTCGACCGCGACCTTGACCAGATACGGCCCCATGACATCTGTCGAAGCTTTGAAGAAGATGGTGAGTGCGGACAGGCCAGTCTGCAGCTTGTAGGGCCTCAGATAAGTTAGAAGGCGGCGCATGAGGCGCGCATCGTAGGCTTTGCCCGCGACCTCATCGTCCTGCGACGGTTTTTTCGAGGGCTGTTCCTTCGGATCCTTCGGTTTCTGGTCGTCGGCCATTTGCAGTCTTTATTCTAGATGCTTAAGGCTAGCCGGAGATTCGGAAGTGCAGTTCCACTAGGGTTTTACGTCGGTTACCACCGCACCCAGAACGTTGCCCTGGTTGTTCTGCTGGGCGAAGACCACCACGCGCATGTTGATCAAATTCGCATCTCCTGGCGCGTTGAGGCTGAAATTAAGTGGCCCGGCGCTCAGGTCTTTCAATGAGCCGATGCGTTGCAGATTCCGCACAACACCGACGTGCTTTAGCCGGCGGCCGCCATTTTCAACGTTGCGAACGTCGGTGAAGTCGGCCGGGTCGACAAGAGCAGCGTAGAGTTCGCCGTGCGACAAAGACGCCGAAGACGCTGGCAACGAGACAGAAGCTGAAATCTTTCGGGCGTCCACCGCGGGACGGGACAGCGACAGGTTCAGCTTGGCCTTCTGCGCAGCGCTCGTGATCGACCGGCGTGCGTGGGTGGAGTCGTTGCCCACGAACTGGTCGGCTCCGTCGACGATCATCTGCGGTGTGTAGACGCCATCGACGCCGAGGCGGGCACTGTACTGGTTTTGTCGCTCCGTGTACTGGTGCGAGGAGAACCGGTCGTGCCAGCCGAGGTTATCCCAGTAGTCGACGTGCTCCCCGAGAACGATGATCTCTACGTTCTGAATGGGCTGATCCTGGTCAAGCTTGGCCAGCAGCGCATCTGCGGGAGGGCAACTGGAGCAACCCTCCGAAGTGAAGAGTTCCACCAGCACCGGCGTGCGGTTAGACGAAGCAGATTGCGAGAGTGCGGAGATCGGCAGGGCAAGGAAGAAGAGCGAAAGGAAATAAGTGAAGAAGGAACGAATCTGCAACATAGGACGGAACCTCTTTTTTGTTAGAGTCGCCGTAGTTGGTTTAGTTACGTCGAGAAACGACAGGGCGTGAAACAATTGAGGGAGGGGTATTTTGGACGAATGGCTGGACCTGTCTGTGTCTACATCTCGGTTCCGTTCTGCAAGGCGAAGTGCACTTTCTGCAACTTTGCTTCCGATGTATTCGGCGCGGAACGAATGCAACCGTATATGGATCGCCTGTGTGGGGAGATTCGCGGAGCGCATACGGTTGCAGAAAGAATCGAAGCTTCGCTCCCCAGGGCTGTGGACACGATCTACTTCGGCGGAGGGACGCCTAGCCTGCTTTCGGGCCAAGAATTTAAGAAGATATTTCAGCACCTGCGCAGCGAGTTCGACCTCGACCCAGATGCAGAGATCACTCTGGAGTGCGCTCCCGGCCAGCTCGCGGATGAAACCTTGGACGAACTGCTGCAGCAGGGGATGAACCGGATCAGCTTTGGAGTTCAGTCGTTTGTTGACCAGGAGACGGCGGCCGTGGGGAGGCTGCATACCCGCCAGCAGTGCGACAAAGAGATTGCGAGGGTGACAGCGGCTGGCGTTCGCGAGATCAACGTTGACCTAATCGTCGGGCTGCCGCACCAGACAGCGCAGAGTTGGCAGTATTCGGTAGAGCAAGCGGTTGCAAGTGGTGCGCCACATATCAGCGTGTATCTACTTGAAGTGGATGATGACTCGCGATTGGGGCGAGAGATGCTGAAGCAGGGAAGCCGTTATAGTGCGACGGCCGTGCCTGATGAGGACCAATCTGCGGAGTGGTATCAGCAGGCGTGCGACATGCTGCACGAGGCAGGTGTGCAGCAGTATGAGATCTCGAACTTCGCGCGACCAGGACACCACTCCCGTCACAATCTGAAGTATTGGCAGCGTCAGCCCTACATCGGCTTTGGACTCGATGCTCACTCGATGCTCCTCGCTGGTCGGGATGCGGTGAGGTTTGCCAACACGAGCGATCTTGATCGATATCTCGGTCAAGCAGCCGAATCAAACTCGTTTCGGATATTTGGCTCGGGAGACCACACGACGCATGCCGAGGTGGATGTTGTCGGGCGCGGCCAGGCCTTTGAGGAGTCACTCTTTCTCGGCTTGCGTTTGAATGAAGGGGTCGATCTTGACCAGCTGCGGAGACAGTTTGGCGAGGACTTACTGGAAGAAACGATGCCTGCGCTGATGGAGGTCCGCGATGCAGGTCTCCTCGAACTCTATTCCGACAATATTCGGTTGACCCCACAGGGGCGATTAGCGTCGAACGAAGTCTTCAGCCGTCTGTTGATTCCTACCGCCGCGTAAATAAAGAACAACTATCACAGGAGAGAACGAAGACCATGATTGATCTGCGCAGCGACACCGTGACCCGTCCCACTGCAGCCATGCGCGAAGCGATGGCCTCCGCGGAGGTAGGCGACGATGTCTACAGTGAAGACCCGACCGTCAATCGTCTGGAGAGGGATGCCGCAGAGGTCTTTGGTCGCGAGGCCTCCATCTTCGTGCCAACGGGGACGATGGGAAATCAGATTGCAATTCGACTGCACACGCAACACGGGCAGGAGGTCATTTGTGAGGCGCGATCGCATGTGCTGGACTGGGAGATGGCGATGATGTCCGCATTCTCCGGCTGCCAGGCGCGGACGGTCGCGGCAGAGCGAGGCATTCTTACGTGGGACCACATCAAGCCTGCGATCGGAGCGAAGATCTACTACAGGGCACAGACTGGCCTTATCACTCTCGAGAACACACACAACATGGCCGGCGGTACAGTGACCCCGTTGAAAATTCTCGAAGAGGTATGGGCAGGCGCACGCGAAATTGGCTTACCAGTACATCTAGATGGAGCGAGAGTATTCAACGCTGCAACTGCGCTGGGACTCAGCGTTGCGAAGTTGACGAGCGGATTCGACACCGTGATGTTCTGTCTGTCAAAGGGTTTGGGCGCTCCCGTCGGCTCCATGCTGCTCGGCAGCAAAAAAGCGATTGAATCTGCGCGAGTTTATCGTAAAGCTTTGGGCGGAGGGATGCGACAGGCGGGGGTCCTCGCTGCTGCAGGGCTCATCGCCTTGCATGACATGCCAAAGCGGTTGCAGGAAGATCACTCAAACGCTCGTCTTTTGGCAGACGCGGTTGCAGCGGAGCCCAGTAAGGCAGAGACCGACCTGGATAGCGTGCAGACCAACATTGTGATCTTCAAGCTGCGCGGCAAAGACCACGCAAACGGTGGGGATGCCGTAGGCTTCGTTGCGGCCTTAAAGCAGAAAGGAGTGTTGGCCAGCGCCATTGGTCCGCACTCTGTACGATTCGTGACGCACTACGATGTTGATCGCGCCGCCTGCACCAACGCCGCAGTGATTATCTCTGAGGAGTTGCGGGCGCTCTAGCGGCGAACCCGGCTTTGCTTCGCAGCTTTAGTCTCCGCCGGCATTGATGGTGGGATTGGTCGCGAGGAAGACGCTCACCTGGGTGCCGTGCGATGCATCGCTTGTGTCGCTGGTAACCGAAATAATCCCCCCGTGTTTATTGATGATTCCACGGCTCACCCAAAGGCCGAGGCCAGTGCCATGCTCTCCTTTGGTCGTGAAAAAGGGTTGAAACAGGTGTGGCTGCACATCGTCTGGAATGCCCTCGCCATTATCGGCGATCGTTACCGTTGCTCCTGCCTGCTGCTTCTGGCCGTTTGCTTCGACGCTTGCGCTCCGTGGCGCGACGCTGACCTTCACCTTACCGCCAACGCCCGCTGCTTCGGCTGCATTGGTGATGAGGTTCGTGAAGACTTGGCGCAGTTCTGCAGGAAAGGCACAGACTTTGATCGGTTCAGGCATCTCGGTTGTAATCGTGACACCGAGATCACTCAGCCGCCTTTCCATCAGGAGAAGAATCTCCTCGAGCATCTCTTTAAGATCGACGACCACAGGAGCCTTCGATTCGCGATACAGCCCAAGCATGGCGCGGCTGATCTGCGTGACTCGCGTCAACTCCTGTTCGGCCATGTCCATGAAGTGGACAGACTCTTCCGGAGACGCTCCATTGCGCATTAGGTAAAGCAGATTCGACACAGAATCTAGCGGATTGTGAATTTCGTGCGCGATAGTGGCAGCAAGACGACCTGCAACCGCCAACTTCTCATTCGCGATCAAAGCCTCTTGTGTCTTGCGTTCCTTCGTGATGTCGCGAAAGACAAGAACGATACCGATCGTGTTGCCGACCTTATCGCGGATCGGCGCGCCGCTGTCGGAGATATCGAGTTCAGTGCCATCCTTGCGCAGAAGAATCGTGTGATGGTTTGCCATGCCCACGATCTTGTCCAGCCGCCTCACCTTTGCGACTGGCGTCTCCACCGGTTGACGCGTAGTCTCGTCGACGATGCGGAAGATCTCTTCAAGTTGTCGTCCATTGGCTTCAGACTGGCTCCAGCCCGTCAACTCCCTGGCCACGGGATTCATCATCTGGATGCGGCCTCCGGCGTCGCACGTGATGACGCCATCGCCGATCGATTCGAGCGTGGTCCGAAGTTGCTGCTCCGATTGGTAGAGCTCTTCCGCGCGGCGGCTAAGAATATCGAGCGACCCTCGATAGGCCGCGGAGACGGCATGGAGACGGCTTCGCGTAAACAGGCCAATAAACACTCCCATGCCAAGGGCCAGCGCGAGCAACACTAGCAGCAGGCTATGAACCTGGCGATGCCAGAGGGCGATGCGCCGGGCGCGGCTGGCCTCAGCCTTCTGGATAATATCGGTCAGGTCGTGGCGAACGTTATCCATCAACACCTTGCCGTGAAGGTTCAGATCCACGTCGTTCGTCTGTCCCCCTCCGCGAACGGTCGCAATAACGGGAAGGGCAAACGCATCCTGCCACGTCTGGTGTTCGTCTCGGAGATCCGCAATGTCGTGCTTCTGGTCCGCGTCCGCGCCTGCCATGTTGTCGAGGGTCTGAATCTCGGTCTGCAGGTGGGACTCAGCCTCGTAAAACGGCTGCAAAAATCTTGTGTCGCCGGTAGTTTCATATCCGCGCAGACCCGATTCCTCATCGACAACCAGCTTCGAGAGAAGGGTGGCCTGGGAGATTCTGGCATCAGATTCCTGGATCAAATTCACGGTGACATTCGATCCCCTGATCTGAACGTAGAGCGCACCGGCGACCAACAGCAACGCCACCACAGGCAATACGAACACCTGCCTTAAAATGTTATTGAACTGACTTAGATTCACAGTCCTCTCAATCTCGTACTTTGCTTTGAGGGGTGGGTCAACTGACTGGTTGCAGCAGGCTGCCTAGTTTTTCCAGAAGAACCGGCGCGCCCTCTCCCTTGGTCATATACAGATCAACAACAGCAGTCACCTCGGGAGCCAGCCCAATATAAGCCGAGAGCAGAAGGATAGGGACCTGGGGCTTGACCCGACGCATTTGGAGAGCGATCTCGCCCCCGTGCATGCCCGGCATCGAATAGTCCAGCACAACCGCCTCCACTGGCTCAGCAGAGAAGATAGCGAGCCCAGTCGGTCCATCAGAGGCGGTCAGCACTCGATATCCAGCCCGTTCCAGCAAAATCTTCCGAACCTCGAGCCCGATTCGTTCGTCATCCACGCAAAGGACGAGATTGGAGTTCCGTTTCATGGAGTTCAGATCATCTACAACTTGTAGAGTTACTCTAGAGTATACGAACGTACTCTTCATACGGTTTACTGTGGATGATTCATCGTACGTTAGCAATCCCCCGTCCGGGGTGCGCTAACCTGACGTTAATCAAGTCGCGATTTGACAGGGGTTTACGAAGTGAGTCAGACGATTTTTGTTTTGGAAGACGATGCGGATATCTCCCGCTTGGTGCAGTACCACCTGGAGAGCGCAGGTTTTACAGTTCGCCCATATCTCGCTATCAATCAGATACTTGCCGATGCTGAACGGCAGCCGCCCGCGCTTTTCCTCCTGGATATTATGGTGCCTGGCGGCGACGGCCTCGACCTGTGCCGGCGGCTTCGTCAGAATCCTACCCTCAGCGTGGTTCCGATCATCTTCCTCACCGCCCGTGCAGCTGAGAACGACCGCGTCCACGGCTTGGAGATGGGTGCCGATGACTACATCACCAAGCCCTTCGCCACCCGTGAGCTCGTAGCCAGAGTTAAGGCAGTACTAAGGCGCTTCGAGCGGCCAAGCTCGCCCTCGGTGCTGAAGTTCGAGAACGTAGAGATCGACGCCAGTGCCATGCAGCTTCGCGTGAACGGCGAACTGGTAACGACGACGGCGACAGAGTTCCGGCTTCTGGACTATCTCGCCCGGCATCCTGGACGCGTCTTCAGCCGCGATCATCTCTTGGATGCAGTTTGGGGCGATGCCCGCTTTGTCACGCCGCGCTCCGTCGACGTGTATGTCCGGCGTATTCGCGAAAAGATCGAGGCTGACGCCGAGACGCCGCGCTATCTTAAGACCATGCGCGGTGCAGGCTATCGGTTCGAGATTCCGAAGGCGGCACAGGCCTAGGCGAGGGGGCAACTCGTGAGGCGCAGCTTCTTTCTTTCGGTATTCTTCCGCATCGCGATCGCATCGGTACTCTGTGCGCTGGTCGGGCTCTCCTCGCTCCCGTACCGATGGATCATCGCTGGCCTGCTCGTAATCGCATGGGCCGGCATCAGCGCGTTTTTTCTGGCGCGTTCAGTTCGGCAGGACGTCACACTTTTACAAAACTCGGCCGCGGCCGTTCCTGAACGCCAGGTCGGGGAGATCAATCCCACCTTCACCGACTTCGATGGACTGGCACGTGCCATCTCCGTCGCCTCCGATCACGTCAACCGCTCGCTGAGCGACGCCTCGGAGAGTCGCCACGAGCTTGAAGCGATGATCGACAGTATGCAGGATGCCGTTGTGGCCGTCGATCCCGCCGGCCGCATCCAGTGGACCAATCAGCGGATGCAGAAGCTGATTCCAGGCGCCTCGTTCAGTAGTGCCATCCGCGTCGGCCATGCGCTAGTCCAGACTATCCGAGACCCGGAGATTCTGGACTGTGTTCGGACCGCACTCGAACAGAGAGTCGTGAGCGATGGCCGATCGACCTCACTTCTGCCTGGGCGTATCTTTGAAGTCAACGTCTCTCCGATGCCCGGTGGCGGAGCCGTGGCCGTTCTCCACGACATCACACGCATCGAACAAGTTGAACGAACCCAGCGCGACTTCGTAGCCAACGTCTCGCATGAGCTGCGTACTCCGCTTACCTCGATCACCGGTTACGTTGAAACTCTGCTCGACCATGAGGCATCGCTCAGTCAACCTGCGCGAGAATTTCTGAGTATCATCCTGAAGAACGCAACTCGCATGAACCGCCTGACCGAAGATCTCCTGGTCATGGCGCGAGTCGAATCGTCCGAACAGGAGTTGCACCCGGCTCCCATCCCAGCCGACATTCTGGTACGCGACGCCGTGCAGGCGATGAGCGGCCTCGTACAGGACACCGAATCCATCCTCGAAATCGGTGACATTTCCACTGCCGAGGTCTTCGCTGACACTGACGCCATCCTCCAGGTGCTCAGCAATCTCATTGAGAATGGCATCAAGTACGGGCAGGCCAGGAACGCGCCCGTCTCCAAGGTGGTCGTCTCGTCCCGGGATGTGTGGGATCCGATTGAAGCCGTCGAGTTCAGTGTTCGCGATTTTGGCCCCGGAATTGCTTCAGAACATCTCGGCCGCATCTTCGAGCGCTTCTACCGGGTCGATAAAGCGCGCTCACGGGAGTCGGGAGGCACCGGGCTGGGACTCGCGATCGCACGACATATGGTGCAGACGCACGGCGGATCGATTCGTGCAGAAAGCGAGCTAAACGCCGGCAGCAACTTTATCTTCACACTCCCCAAGGCTCAGAACTTGGTGGAATAATGCCGTTTTCACTACGATGTAACCTCTCCGTAACAATTCCGCCTCACACTCAATATTGAGATGTATTGACTGATTGATTTGGATCGATGCATTTAATCCTAGGGGGACGAGTGAAACTGAAAGTCATCGCAGCAGCCGTATTGGCGCTTGTAACTGCCGGAGCCAACGCACAGAACATCAACGGAGCCGGGGCGACCTTCCCCTATCCGATCTACTCCAAGTGGTTTAGCGAGTACAGCGCGCTGCACCCGGAAGTGAAGATCAACTACCAGTCCATCGGCTCCGGTGGCGGTATCCGCCAGGTCTCCGAAGGCACAGTGGACTTCGGCGCCAGCGATAGCCCTATGACCAACGATCAGCTTAGCGCGGCCAAGGTCAAGGTCATGCACATTCCTACCGTTCTGGGGGCCGTTGTTCCGGTGTACAACATTCCAGGCATCAACAAGGATCTGAACTTCTCAGGTGATGTAATTGCCGATATCTACCTCGGCAAGATCACGAAGTGGAACGATTCCCGCATCGCGAAAGACAACCCTGGCGCCAACCTGCCGGATAAGGCCATCCTTCCCGTTTACCGTTCGGACGGAAGCGGAACGACCTTCATCTTTACCGACTACCTCTCTAAAGTTTCGTCTGGCTGGAACTCCGGTCCTGGAAAGGGAGCCTCGATCAAGTGGCCTACGGGAATCGGGCAAAAGGGCAACGAAGGCGTCGCCGGCATGGTTCGTCAGTCGCCGTTCTCCTTCGGATATGTCGAGCTGATCTACGCCGAGACGAACAAGATGAGCTTCGGTGCGGTACGGAATGCCTCGGGCAAGTTCCTTAAGGCCTCCACCGGCGGAGTCACCGCTGCCGCCGCCGGTGCCGCTAAGACGATGCCCGCAGACTACCGCGTCTCCATCACCAACGCACCTGGAGCGGACGCCTACCCGATCTCCAGCTTTACCTGGCTGTTGATCCCGACTCACTCCACCGATCCGAACAAGGCAAAGGCGCTGGCTGACTTTTTAGGCTGGATGCTGGATCATGGCGAAACCGAAGCCGCTGCGCTGACCTATGCTCCGTTGCCCAAGCAAGTGCAGGATATGGTTCGCAAGAGCATCGCGAACGTAAAGTAGCTACTCTGCCGCACGGGTTTCACATTGAAGTCCGTGCGGCATCTTTTTCTTCGCAGCTCCAGGGCAGTAAGCTCGATACAATCGATCCGTAGAGTCAACCGTCAGGAAAATAGGATTGTGTCTTCTACCCGTATGACTCCCGAACGAGAATCCAGTTCTCCGTTGCCTGTGCCATCGCTTCTGCCACAGCCTCCTGTGGCATCTGCTCCGAACGCGACGCCGGCTCCGGTTGGTGGTGCTCCGTCTCCAATTCGAGACTTCCTCAGCAAGCGGGGAAGTGGCACTTTTGCTGATAACAGCTTCGCTGCGGTTATGCTTCTATGCGCCTGCAGCATCTTCGCGATTGTCCTCTTCATCTTCGTCATACTTGTAGTTCATTCCCGCTTGAGTCTCATCCAGTTCGGCTGGAAGTTCTTCACGCGTCAGGCATGGGATCCGGTCTCGGGCGACTTCGGCGCGCTGCCCTTCATCTATGGCACACTCGCCACTTCGCTGCTGGCTCTGTGCATGGCGGTCCCTCTGGCACTTGGCGTAGCGATCTTTCTTACAGAACTGTGCCCGCGCGTGCTTCGCGCTCCGATCTCCTTCCTGACCGAGCTACTGGCGGCCATCCCCAGCGTCGTCTATGGTCTTTGGGCAGTCTTCGTACTTGTCCCGCTCATGCGCGACCTCATCGGCCCCTTTCTCTATAGGATCCTGGGCTGGACAGGCTTCTTCGAAGGCACTAACTTCGGCGTTGGTCTCCTAACCGCCAGCATGATCCTCGCCATCATGATCCTTCCGATCATCTCCTCACTAACCCGCGACATCATGAACGCAGTCCCCAATAGCCAGCGCGAAGCTGTCCTTGCCCTGGGAGCCACTCGGTGGGAGATGATTCGCATCGGCGTGCTGCGCAACTCCCGCATCGGCATCGTCGGAGCAATCATGCTGGGCCTCGGACGCGCACTCGGAGAGACGATGGCCGTCACGATGGTCATCGGTAATCATCCCGATATCAGCAAGTCCCTCTTCGCTCCCGGCTACACGCTGGCAAGTGTCATCGCGAATGAGTTCTCGGAGGCCACCGGCGACCTCTACCTCAGCGCGCTCATCGAGATTGGTCTCGCCCTCTTCCTGGTTACCATCGTCGTCAACGCCATCGCACGCCTGATGGTTTGGGCAGTCACACGCAACGCACCGGCGCGGGTGAACTGACATGAGTAGTCAACCCCTGAGCAACCAGCCACGCCCCATGGACTTCGAATCTCCGTCCATGCGCAGGAATACGACACGGCGCACCGCCACCAACTACTTCGTCAGCGGTCTTTGCATCCTCGCGACCGTCCTGGTAATCCTCCCCCTGATCGCAATCCTCTTCTACCTCATCTACAAGGGCGCCAGCTCGCTGAATCTCGCGTTCTTTACCCACATTCCCGCTCCGGTGGGTGAGGCGGGCGGAGGTATGGCGAACTCCATCGTCGGTTCAGGCATCGTCCTCCTGCTTGCCAGTCTGATGGGTATCCCGATCGGCATTGCCGCCGGTGTCTATCTGGCGGAGTTTGGTCGCGGCAAGACCCTCGCCACCGCGGTCCGTTTCACCGCCGACGTGCTCAATGGCGTTCCATCGATCGTCATGGGCATCTCGATCTATTCGCTGATCGTTGTCCAGCAAAAACACTTCTCTGCTCTGGCTGGCGGAGTAGCTCTCGCGATCATGATGGTCCCAACCATCACACGCACCACCGAAGAGATGTTGGCCACGGTGCCGCACGCTATTCGCGAAGCAGCTCTTGGTCTCGGCGTCCCCAAATGGAGGACAGCGATCTCAGTCAGCCTGCGCACGGCCTCGCCCGGCATCATCACCGGCTGTATGCTGGCATTCGCCCGTGTTGCCGGAGAGACCGCTCCGCTGCTCTTCACCGCCTTCGGAAATCAGTTCTGGAACTTCAAACTCAGCGAACCGATCGCCGCCCTGCCGCTGCAGATCTACGTCTACGCCATCTCGCCGTATGACGAGTGGCATCGTCTGGCCTGGGCCGGCTCGCTCGTTCTCATCGTCTTAATTATGGTCTCAGTCACGCTCGTCCGCATCTTTGCCAACCGCGGCGTACTCAAGGGAGGAAGCTAGTGGGAGTCGGCATTTTAGTTGAGGATTTGAACGCGTGGTATGGAACAACCCACACCCTGCAGGACATCAACCTGCACATCCCGGCGAACCACGCCACTGCGCTCATCGGCCCTTCGGGCTGTGGCAAATCCACCTTCGTCCGCTGCCTCAACCGCATGCACGAGACTAACCCCATCGCCCGCGCCACCGGCATCGTCAAAATGGGCGACATCGACATCTACAACGATGCCTCCCCAGTAGAGATCCGCCGCCGCGTCGGAATGGTCTTCCAGCGCCCCAACCCCTTCCCGACCATGTCCATCTACGACAATGTCGTCAGCGGACTCAAGCTCAACGGTTTCCGCAACCGCCGCATCCTCGACGAGACGGTCGAGCGTTCACTCAAACAGGCCGCGCTCTGGGAAGAGGTCAAGGATGACCTCAAGAAGAAATCAGGAGCTTCGCTATCCGGAGGTCAGCAACAGCGCATGTGCATCGCCCGCGCGCTCGCCGTCGATCCCGAGGTTCTGCTGATGGACGAGCCGGCTTCCGCGCTGGACCCCGTCTCTACCTCCAAGATCGAAGATCTCATCTTCCAGCTTAAGAGCCAGTACACCATCGTCATCGTGACGCACAACATGCAGCAAGCCGCCCGAGTTGCGGAGAACACCGGCTTCTTCCTCAATGGCAAGATGGTCGAGTTCGATTCCACCCATAAGATCTTCACCAATCCGCGCGACAAGCGAACGGAAGATTACATCACCGGGAGATTCGGCTGATGCGCGTCAAATTTCATCAGAGTCTCGACGACTTGAAAGAAAAGCTGCTTGTCATGGCGGGCATGGCGGAGCAGGCAATTCAGCGTTCTATTGAAGCCTATCGCACGCGCGACCTTTCGATCTGCGAACTTGTCTTCCGGGCCGAACCCTCCATCAATCGCCTCGAACGTGAGATCGATCAGATGGCGCTCGATCTGCTGGCCATGGAACAGCCAATGGCCATCGACCTTCGCTTTATCCTCTCTGTGATCAGGATCAACGCCGATCTCGAACGCGTAGGCGATCAGGCAGTCAACATCGCCGTGCGCGTTCGGGAGATGGGCGCCTTCGCCAACATCGATCTCCCCGTCGATATTCCTAAGCTCGCCTCGCTCTCTTCTGCGATGGTTCGCAAGTCCCTCCAGGCCTTTATCGAAGGCGACGCCGAACTGGCCGAATCAGTTCTGCGCCTCGACGATCAGGTCGACGAGATGAATGATGCGGCGTTTTACGCGCTCAGCTCACTCATCAAGGAAAAGCCCGAACTTACACCGCAATCGCTCAACGCTCTGATCATCTCCCGCAACCTGGAACGCGTCGGAGATCACGCGACAAATATCGCAGAAGATGTCATCTTCTGGGTTCGAGGTGCGGACGTTCGCCATAACAGCACCGCACCGTAGGTTTCAGTGAAGAGGACACCAAGTTCCATAAACTTCTATACCATCAGACCGTCCTAGGTTCCCACCAGACGAGTTTTGGCAACATCGGGTAGTATAAGCCAACCCGCAGCCTTCCGTTCTCAACGCGGTCCCTCATCATCTGAGCATAAGCTTCCATCTGCTCCCCGTACTTCGTTCGCTCTTCAGCAAGAAACTCCTCAAGTCCTTCACGTCCGTGGGTTGCAGTTTTGTAGTCGATGATCCAAAGATAACTGGCTCCTGCCTGCATCGGTTGTGGCCCGCTATAAAACACTCGATCCAGCCGCACACTGCTGCGCACATCATGCCACGCGCTCAGAGAGAGTTCGTTCGACGCTTGTTTATGCTGGCTCAGCACCCATCGTCCTTCTTCGTCCTGCAGCATGTTAGCCAGCGCAGTCTTCACTCGTGGGACCAGCCGCTCGACTACGACCAGAGATAGTCCATCTCCCCGCAGCACCGACGCAATTCTGGGAGTCCATCCCGCCACTTCGTACAGTACGGCTGCAACCCCCACTCCCTCTGCCAGCCTTTTGGCTAGCACCTCGAGGAAAGCATGGACGGCATTGCCAAAGGCACGAGCCTCGAAAGAACCCGAAGGTCTTTCAAAGGGTTTAGGTCCTGCTGCAATCGCATCCTCTCCATGGGAGAGCTGTCGCTTCATCGAAAATCGTGACTCCGGCCTGAATTCCATCGGAAGGCGCTTAAGCATTGTGGGGCGTGTCGCTTCGTCGGCGCCCGCCGCGATCTCGCCGACAAAGCTCTCGTCTTCAGACTTGGGAAACATCATGGGCAATTGAATGAGCCTCTGCGAAGCCGGAGCACCA
The DNA here is from genome assembly GCF_013410875.1 of Tunturiibacter empetritectus. GTDB lineage: Bacteria > Acidobacteriota > Terriglobia > Terriglobales > Acidobacteriaceae > Edaphobacter > Edaphobacter empetritectus. The sequence continues at coordinate 1,750,146 of NZ_JACCCU010000001.1, forward strand.
GCCGTAAAGTGCCGCCCCACTGCGGGCCATGCCGTAGCTAGCAGACTCCCATATGGCCGGATAACCTCTCCTCTCACCGTTGCTTCAGGAGATGCGAACAGATGCAGCTCCTCCCGCGCTCGCGTGCATGCAACATAGAAGACGCGCTTTCTCTCCGCAGCCTTCTTCGCTCTATCAATACCCCTCAACCAGAGATTCAGCGCCCTTGAACCTTCGCCGCGACCCGCGATCGGCGCGAGCATAATATGAGCCGCTTCCGCATCGGCGGAATCGATTTCGCTCCACGTCAGCAACCTTTCGCGATCTGCAGGGTCCTTCTTCTGAAGCCCCGGTACCATCACAACATCCCATTCCAGGCCCTTTGACTTATGGATAGTCATCAAATCAACAGCCCAACCTCCGCTCGCCGACTGAGCAAACAATTTATCGAGTCGACGTTTCAGCAGGCTCAGATCGATCGTGCCGCTGTCTCCTTCCATCTCATCTAGAAGCTGCAGATACCTTCGTGCATTGCCCAGCTCCTCCGGCGTTAAAGACACATCCCCGCCCAACGATCGCCACGTCCTCTCTACCCACTGGGCCGCGCTTAAACCCGACCGTTTCTCTTCTGCCGCCTGCAGCACTGGCCACACGCGCAGCACTCTTGCGCGACTCTCTTCCTCCAGCAGTTCCAGCCTCTCTGCAATCACATCTCCCATGCACCGCTCTGCCCAGTCGGGATCATCCGCTCCAGCGAGCATATGAAGATCGGCACGACCCAGGCCGCACCACGGAGCACGCAACACTGCGAGCCAAGCCACACGATCTGCCGGGTGCATCAAAGCTCTGGTCAGCGCAAAGAGATCGAGAACCTCCTGCCTCTCACCCAGTGCCTCTATATCCACTGCGCGAAACGGAATCGCCCCCTTCGATTTGTTCTTCAGCTCCGCAACGATATCCGTTAGCAAGTTGCGGCTCCGCACCAGCACTGCCAGCTTCCACGGCTCGCTTCGTCCTGGAGGCAGCGGCCTGCGACGCCAATGTTCAACGATAGCCCGCACCTGCTCCGCCTCCAATTTGGCTTGCTGACGTTTCGCTCGTTTCATCGCTTCAGTCGAAGTCTGCCAAGGCAGCACTCGGGCATGCCACATAAGGTTTAGCGAGCCACTTCGCGAAGAGCCACGTACAGCCTGAGCCTCAACATACGGCACGTCCTCAGGGTTCGTTGCGCTGACCGTCCGAGGAAACAGAAGAGAAAAATCATCATTGAACGCGTCAACAAGAGTCCTCTGCGAACGGAAGTTTGCCGTCAACTGTAGTCTGCCAACGGGAAGATCCCCCAGAAACTCCGTCTGCATCGTCTTCACAAACCGCTCCACTCGCGCCTGCCGGAACAGGTAGATCGACTGCTTCGGATCGCCGACAAGAAATACCGTCTGACCATGCCCGTCCCACCTCTGGGTGATCAGTTGAATCAGCTCGTATTGGCCCGTGGACGTGTCCTGCATCTCATCGACCAGCAGATGCTGAAGACTCATTCCCAATGCCCTGTTCAAATCCGCGACTGCGCCCTCACGCTGCAATGCGACCCGCGCCAGCAGTCCAAGCTCGGCAAAATCGCACTCTTCGCGTCGCGCAAACACCAGCTGCAACTCAGCCAGCGCCCTGTTCAAAACTCGAAACAACGCCTTGGCCACGACCCACTGCTCCTGCGGGTACTCAATAGGCGGCAAACTCCTCACTCTCTTGATCGCCTCCAGCACATCGTCGCGATCCCGCAGCTGTTCCACCAGAAGCCTCAACCGCTCAGCATGATGCCTTTCAATCTTGAACCCGAGATGATTACGAGCCGCCGTCGCCCTCCACTTCGACTCCTGAGTCGTGAGGAGATGAATCAAAGCTCGCCAGTGTTCAAGGTCTTCAGCGGTCTCCTGCGGCGTATTGTGTAGACCGGCGCACATAGCAATCGGTGATGGACTTCCTCGATAACCTTCCGCATGCCCCATCTCGCTCGCAAGGGAGGCTAGTTCCTGCAAAATATCCGCCGGAACGCTGAGAGACAGTCGCGTCAGCCCTTCACAGACAGCCTGCTCCAGCGCTAGCTCAAGCTTAGGCAACACCGTTTCATCCAGAAAAGTGTCATCCAGCTGTTGCGTCCCCAGCGGAACAAGTTCGCCCCACTGATTGCGCAACGGCAGCATCTCCATCAACAGCCGCTCGCAGTCGCGAAGGCTACCATCTCGATGCAACAGCACGGTGCGCAGCGCAGCATCCAGCTCCACATTGTCTCCACCAAGTTGCATCAAAGTCTCTCTCGCCGCTTCGCGATACATCAACATTCCATCTTCAACCGGTGTTTGTCGGCCTCCAGCGCCCGAGAGAACCGGTAACAATCGCGCTACTTCACCGCAGACCGAATCGATCGTGCGAATATTCAATCTTCGTGGATGTTGCAGCAACTCCCATCCCAAAATGCCATCGCGCCGGAGCACGCTCTCCGCCAAAGCACGAGTCTCACGATCAAAGTCCGAGTTACTCTTCAGAGGCTCGCCTCGGGCAGCGTTCTCCAGCTGACCAATCACGCGCTCCCGCATCTCCGCCGTGGCCTTTACTGTAAACGTAATGGCCAGGACCTGGCTGGGATCTTCGACACTCTCGTCAGCCAGCAGCTTTAGATAGCGTTGAGTTAGCAGCCCGGTCTTGCCAGACCCCGCAGGCGCCTCGACGATCCACGACCGTCGAATATCAAGCGCTCGTTCACGCTCCTGCCAGTCCGGCGGCCGTGTACCGGTCGTATCCAGTGGAGGGGTGTCGCTCTGTGGCACCACAAAAAGATTAGCCACGACCCACCTCTGCAGCAAAGCCGTCCTCCTGCTCTTCCTCCTCCTCCAGCAGCGAAACGTTAAGCCTGCACAAGATCCTCTGTCCGCAGTGTGCGCAGGTCCCCGGAAACGTCTTCGGACTCACGCGCGCCTCACCTGAGTGAAACTCCTCAGCCAGCTCCGCCAGCACCTCTCTCCATCGCTCCACCTGAGCTTCAAGTGTTGCAGCTTCTTTTAGCCTGGTTGGCTTGGGTAGCACTCCGTCACTCGCTGCGTACCCCTGCAGGCCACGGTCTTTACCAGCCTTGACGAGACCAAATGCGACGCCTTGCAGCTGATCCGCCTGAGAAAGAATCGCATAGAGCGGAAGCTGTGGAGCGTTGGGCCTCTGCGTCAGCCAATCATTCGGCGAAGCCGAGCCCGTCTTGTAGTCGATCAGTACCTCGCCGCCTTCCACGACGTCGACCCGGTCCATACGCACACTCAGACGCAGCGGCCCAACGCGAACATCCTCGAACTCCTTCTCGCTGAGCTTCACCTCAAACGGCAGTCCTCGCTCCAGCTCCAGCTCCAGCCAACCGGATAGAAGTCTGCGCAACCTCTCGTTCTGCACCTCTACATAAGTCTTGTCCCAACCGGTCGCACTCGACTCTGTTGCCTTCCTTAACGCCTGGATGACACACCACGCCAGCGCCTCCTCACGTTCCTCCATCGTCATCGAACGCAGATTATCCTGTGTCTTTACCCCGTCCCAAAAAAGCTCGAGCGCCTTGTGTAGTGCTGTGCCGCTCTCTCTCGCGTCCATGCCTGGTTCAATCGACTCAATCTCTGCCGACCACAGACGCTTCTCCGCAAATGCACGAAAGCTACATGCCGCCTGCAGCTCTAAAACCTTGGCGCCACCGCGAATCACCCTATCTGGCGGAGCCTGAACTTGAGCTGCGTCCGCAAAATCTTCCAACTCAACGATGGTTCGCTGTGATTCCTCCCCCACAAGCTCATCAGCCCTAGCCGCCTCCAGATTGAGTCGAGTCAACAGCGGGGATGGCCTCTGCTCTCCGTCCGAAGATTCCTTGGCATAGCTGAAAACAACACCACCGGCACTTGCCGCGATCCGTTCCGTGATCCTCTGTGCGCGTTCACTGTCGAGCGCAGAATCAGTTCCCGGCATCTTCAATTCACGCTGTAGATGCCAGGGCAGCAGGGAACTACCGACCATCGGCATCGGCCAGGTGAGATCGCCCGCGCGCGAGAACCACACCGCATCAAACGTGCTTCCTGCTGCCTCCAGAGGGCCCATCACCTGTACCGGCGCCCTTCGTGACTCCGGGGCAAACATCGTCAGCCGCGCAACTCCTTCGAGAGCCGCTAGTGCCTGTGCATAGTCCACGGGCACACCGTCAAAGTCCAGCGTCGCAAGTTCGTCCAGAGCACTCTCCCACTTGAGCATCATCTGAAATTCGACACTGGCCTCCCCGCGCTCTGAGCCCCACGCCGCCGTTTCCAGAAGCTCCCGCATCTTCTCCGCCCACTCTGCATGAGAGCGTTCATCGAGCCCTTGCAATCGACCCGCAACCCGCTGCATCGCGCGCAATGTGCTGAGCACTTGCGGAAACTTCACCTTCCGTTTTGATCGATCCATCATCTCGACCAATTCACGCAGCGAGATCTCCGGCCGCAGCATCCGGGCCTTACGCAGCTCAAAGGCATCGAACTCCGCACGTGCATTCCGCTCTCCTCGGCTCATCGCGAAGTAAGGCGACAGCAGCAACGCACTCACTCTCTCCAGCGGCAACGGCTCGCTTGACCATCGCAGCAGATCAAACGCTGCAGCAACCAGGGGCGCCTCCCCCAACGTAGAACCAAGGGAAAACTCATAAGGTCCGACGTGATCGTCCGCACGAATGTCTTCAAGCTCTGGTGCCAGCACCTCACGAAATACGCGGTCAATCTCTCTGCGCTCACTCTCAAGTGCCGGCACAATCACAGCAACGGTTGTTCCTGTGTTCTCTTCGAGAAACCTCCGCACCCAGCGCGCCGCGAGAAACAGCTCCTCCTGACCATCCACCGCTTCCACCAGCAGACGTCTCTGTGCGGGGAGCTTCAGCCGCAGTTCCTCCACTTGTACTCCCGTCGAACGGAAAGCCTCCACCAATCGGCTTTGCGATGGAGTCATCTGATCGAATCCCACCAGCGCGATCCTGTCCGCTACGAGCCCCAAGAATACGCTTCTCGTACCCCCCCGTTCGACTTGTACCCGGAGCGCGTCTTCCAACTGGGCCCCTGTTATAAATTCCTCAGCCAAACAAAGCCGTTCAAACGTGCGTGACCATCGTTGGAACGATCGTGTATCTGAGTTGCCGATCGCCGCTTGCAGGCTCAATCGCCCATCGTAACTGCATATCAGTCGCCAAGCGTCCGCCGCCATAGCCGCCAGCGCATCCACAGTCCGCAAACTTGCGAGTTCCTCGTCAGCTTCGAGAATGGTTCGCCAAACCACCAGTTCCTGCGACCGATTCAACCTCATCGCAGTGACGCGGCCCTCCACCAACAGCCGCTGCCACATGTCGGCAAGCCACGTATCCCACGACATCACGGCTGCGGGTGACCAGCTCGCCAGACCCAACGCCCGGTTGCGCCGATCCCACTCCAGTCGAATGGCCCGCGCTGCCCGTTGATTGCTTGTTACGACAACTGAACCCTGCTTCAACGCCTCAGCAATCCCACCCGGCAGCAGCCCGCGACCATCCATCCTTTGGTTATACGCCCAACGCCGCAGGAAAAGCAGACTCCGAATTCAGTCCCCGACCAGCAGCCTCCGAGGTGTAAACAAACTCATCGCGAGCAGTCCCAGCGCGGCCGCAAAGGGCAATGCAAGCGCCAGTTGCAGCGATCCATTCCTCGTAGAAACTACTCCCATCATCCACGGCAGTGCCGCTGCCCCCAGCCCCGAAACTGCAACCACAATCCCCGCTTGCCGCGCCTTAGGCCGCTCTGCCATCAGCAGTGCGAAGGTAGCTGGAAAGAATGGCGCAAGACTAAACCCGAGAAGCACAGCAAAGATCGCAATCGTCCCCGCGGAATGTGCCATCGCCAGGGCCGCTGTGAATCCAGCAGCCAGTGTCAGGCTCCATCGCTGCATAGTCTTCTCTCCCACATGCATCAGTATCGCCGAAGCGCCCAGCCGCCCAAAGGTCAACGCCATCCAAAACAGCAGCGTCGTATACTCGCTCACCGCCAGCGTCTTATCCCCATAACGCAGCGCAAACGTCGTCAGCCATCCGCTTAAGCACGTCTCCAGTCCACCGTAAAGCACAAGCAACCCAGCGAAGTACAGATAGACTCGCCCCCTCAAACCAACCTGCAAACCAGCTTCTACCCGTGCAGCGTCGAAGCGGTCAACATCCGGGACCTCTCCGCCCATCTGCCTCCACAGCACCAACAGCCCAATCACAAACAGTCCAGCGAATCCTTCAAGCACTCTCTTCAAAGCAAAGTGCGGTAACAACCACGCCGCCAGCAGCGCAGACAGCATGGCTCCTAGGCTGAACGAAAAATTCAACAGTGACAGAGCAGAGCCGCGATGCGCCGTAAACCTGCGGCCAGCCAGGATGTTGATCGAAGTAATGATCTGTCCAAGCCCAAATCCGCCCACAAACAAACCTACGCAACCCAATGCCATCGACGGAGACAGCGCAAAGCCTCCGAACCCCACCGCGCCGGCTGCCAGTCCCACCAGCAGACTCCATCTCAGCCTCGGTGACACCGTCACTCCACCAAGAAAAGCGCCACAAAACTTCGCCATCATCAAAAGACCGCTCTGCGAGTCCACCATCTCCCACTGCTTGGCCAGCAAAGGAAGAATCGGCCCCAGCAGTGCGGTTCCAAGCCCGGTAAGCATCAGCCCAAAATGCATCAGCCCCAGAGAAGGCACCCCGTTCTTACTTCGCTCCATCAATGGCCCCCCTTGCGTAATCTCACCGTTCAGCCATTATCATTGACTCAGGAGTCTGCCCGTGCCCCGCAAGCCTTTATTTCTCCTCGCCTCTTTTGTTCTTCTCGCTGGCTGTCACCAAAACGCATCACCAATCCCATCCAGGTCAGCCTCAGCCGCAAATACATTCACAATTCGCGGCCAGGTCGTCTCCACCGATACCACGCGCATCACCCTCGACGGCGAACAGGTTCCCGGCTTCATGGAGGCGATGACCATGGACTATAAACTCGCTGACCCAAGTGTGGTAAGCGAGCTCCACCCCGGCGACCGCATCACCGCCAAGGTCCTCGCCGACAAGCAGGGCGACAGCTTCGAAAATGTTCGCCTCAAAGACATCGTCGTCATCGCGCAGGCCCGCCCTGACTACAAGCCTCCCGTCTCCTATCACGTTCCCACCACAGGCGATCTCGTACCCAACTTCAAACTCCTCAACCAGAGCGGCCAAACAATTCACCTCGACCAGTTCAAGGGTAAGGTCGTGTTGATGACCTTCATCTACACTCGTTGTCAGCTCGCAGATTTCTGCCCCCGCATGAGCCACAACTTCGCCAGCATCGACAAAGCTCTTGCAGCCAACCCAGCCCTCTACAAACAAACCCACCTCATCAGCGTCAGCTTCGACCCCACCTACGACACGCCAAAGGTTCTTCGGAGCTACGGCGGCGCCTACACCGGCAACTACACTAACGAAAAGTTTCTTCACTGGGACTTCGCCGCACCTCCAGAGAAAGAGTTGCCTGCAATGACACAATTTTTCAACGTAGGTGTCACCCCAGGCGACAGCAAATCCCTTACCCACTCTCTTTCTACAGTCCTCATCAATAAAGACGGCAAGATCGTCGACTGGTATCCCACCAACGAGTGGAAGCCAGAAGATGTATTAGCCGCAATCAAAAAGAGCGCCGCCTAACCTTCAGACAACGGAAGAAGCAGAATCTGTCATCTGATCACCTGTGCAGAACACGCACGGAGGTTACGATCAAAATGAAAATGAATCGACTTGCTATTCCAGCACTCGCTATTGCCCTTGTAACGCCAGGTATTGTGTTAGCTCAGCCATACGCTCCATCACCTCAGTCATACGGACAGGGACCAGGTGGCTGGGACGCTCCACCGCAGGAGTTCCGCGATATTCAACGTCAGGGCTTTCATGACGGCATCGAGGGAGCGCGCAAGGACTTTGACAATCACCGTCGCCCCGACGTAAATAACCGCGATGAGTACCGTCATCCCCACGTACCCTCCAGTGCGCGAGGTGACTATCGCGAGGGTTTCCGTCGCGGCTATGAGACTGCAATGTCGCACATGTCGAGCGGTCCAAGATAATTCGTGAGCCGATTTTTAGGATAAAAAAAGACAATGTCTCTTCGCGATAATACCCAGCTTTCGGACTGGGTATTTTTGCGATTATGCCCCTTTCCTGCCCTCTGCAGGCGGACGCCCAAGCCATTCAAGTATCCTGATTGTGGTTCTATCAAGGAGTTCCACCCTTATGGCAAAGCTCACCATCGCCTTTGGCATTCTGCTCATCTTGCTTGGCATCCCCGGATACGTCACGACGGGTAGCTCTCACCCTACTGCCCTCATCCCTAGCGGAATCGGCATCTTCTTCGTCCTCTTTGGCGTCATGGCGAATACCGATGATTCCAAAAAACGCATGCTCTGGATGCACATCTCCGTCACCGTAGCCTTGCTGGTCTTTCTAGGAATGATTCCCTCGGCCATCGACACGCTCAAGCTCGCCCGCGGCGCCATATTTCCTCACCCCATCGCCGTCGAAGAGAAGGGCGCGCTCTGCTTATTCTGCTTGATCTATGTGCTGTTTTGCGTCCGTTCTTTCATCTCTGCCCGCCGCGCTCGACTCGCCTAGCTTCGGCTCCAGCGTAAACTCAACTTAGCCATGTCCTCTTCCTTCGGTCCATCCAGTTTTGGCGGCGGTATGAAAGCCGCAGACCGTCCCTCTCGCGGCACCGGCAGAGCCACAGCGGCCGACCTCACTGCCTCACGCCCCAAGCCCAAACTCACCAAGGTCATGCCGGAGGTATGGAAGCTCGTCAAGCCCCGCCGGTGGCTGCTCGGCGGCAGTTTCCTGCTGATGATCATCAACCGTCTCTGCAGCTTCGCTCTGCCGGTCTCCTCGCGCTACCTCATCAACAATGTGATGTACAAGCATCAGTTAAACCTGCTGCCGTGGATCATCGGAACCGTCGCCACCGCCACCTTCCTGCAGGGAGTCACCTCTTACACCCTCACCCAGCTCCTCTCCACCGCTGGCCAGCGGCTCATCTCCGAGCTTCGCACCCGCGTTCAACAACACATCGGCCGCTTGCCTGTAGCCTTCTATGACGAGAATCGAACCGGCACCCTGGTCGCCCGCATCATGACCGACGTCGAAGGCGTCCGCAATCTGGTCGGCACAGGGTTGCTCGAGTTCGTCGGCGGAATTATCACCGCAATCATCGCCTTCTGCATTCTGATTCGCATCAGCGGCCGCATGACTCTGCTCACCGTCTGCATCCTGCTCGTCTTTGGCCTCATCTTGCAGAAGGCCTTCAAAACAATTCGACCCATCTTCCGCGAGCGCTCCAAAATCAACGCCGAGGTCACTGGCCGTCTCACTGAATCGCTCGGCGGTGTCCGCGTCGTCAAGGGCTATCACGCCGAAGAGAGTGAAGCCCGTGTCTTTGCCCGCGGCGTAGAGCGGCTCCTCAAGAACGTAATTAGCTCCATCACCGCCCAGTCGCTGATGACCCTCTCCTCCACGATGGTGCTTGGAGTTGTCGGTGGTCTCATCATGTATCTCGGCGCGAAAGAGATCGCAGCCCACCGCCTCGATGTAGGCGGTTATGTGGAGTACACCATGCTGCTCGCCTTCATGGTGGCCCCTATCGTGCAACTCGTCTCCATCGGGACCCAGCTTACCGAAGCCCTCGCAGGCCTCGACCGTACCACCGAGATTCTGAACGAACGCGAAGAAGACAGCGAGCCCAATCGCACTGTCGCCATCAATCCCATCCACGGCGACGTAGCCTTTCAAGACGTAACCTTCGCCTACGAGACCGACAAGCCAGTCCTCCACGGCATCAGCTTCGAATCCAAACCCGGCACCGTCACCGCACTTGTAGGTTCTTCAGGCTCCGGCAAGTCCACCATCATCTCCCTCATCTGCGGCTTCCACAACGCCGTCGGCGGCCACGTACTCATCGACGGCATCGATCTCGCGACCATCCGGCTCAGCAGCTACCGCCAGCAACTCGGAGTCGTCCTGCAAGAGACCTTCCTCTTCGACGGCACCATCCGCGAGAACATTCTCTTCAGCCGCCCGCAGGCCACCGAAGAGCAACTGATGGAGGCCAGCCGCATAGCCCGGGTTGACGAGTTCGCCGAACGCTTTCCCGAGCAGTACGACACCATCGTCGGCGAACGCGGCGTCAAGCTCTCCGGCGGCCAGCGCCAGCGTATCTCCATCGCCCGCGCCATCCTCGCCGATCCGCGCATCCTCATCCTCGACGAAGCCACCAGTTCGCTCGACTCAGAGTCCGAAGCTCTCATCCAGAGTGGCCTCAACTTCCTTATGCAGGGCCGCACCACCTTCGTCATCGCGCACCGCCTCTCCACCATCCGCCGCGCCGACCAGATTCTCGTCATCGAGCAGGGAAGGATCGTCGAACGCGGTACCCACGACTCGCTCTACAAACTGCAAGGCCGCTACTACGACCTCTACACCCGCCAGCACGGCCTCGAAACAAATCTCTTTCTTGCGCCAGGAGAAGGCGACAAGATCGAAGACTCGGCGACTGTTAAGGTTTAGTTCGATGGGCCGACATCTAAAGTCTTAGTGGCACCTGCTGGCGTCGCAGTTCTGATTAAGGCTTGCTTCTCCATCAGAACGACGCCAGCAATTGAAAGCAGCAGAAGCACGCCGGCGAGCGGAAAGAAAGCGTATCGGCTCTTAGCCCAAAGCAATGCTGGCAAGCCATTTGCAAATTTGTCTGTTACGGTTTCCATGGATCTCTCTGGAAGCTCCTGGTCGATGGTATCGACTGGTTGAGCCATCCAGCGCCGCGATAGAACAGTAGCCCGAACATTGGCGAACAAAAGCATCAAAACAATAAGCTGGATCAGCGGATTACCGAAACTGCCAAGCACCAGGCCTCCGACGAGGTTGGTTAAATAAAGAGCGAAAACCAGACCAGCAGCGGCAACACTTCGTTGTCGAACACCGCATCCGCCTAGAAAAAACACAACTGCAGTAAACAGGCCGGTAAGAGGCATGTGAAGAAGGGTCATCATGCCAAGCGATAACACCGCAACTACAGTGCAGACCCAAAATCCCTGTTGTCCAATCAAATCAACATCGTATTGGCTCTCGATCGCAGACCAGAAAAGACGCTTAAAGAGATTGTCCGTTGGTTGTGGTTGAGACGAAAGCCCAAGTGTTTGCATCCGACGATTTAAATGGATGTTTATACGTTTGTCCATTATTTTTTACGGCTTATGAAGTTACCTCATGTTCGCTAGTCAAGAAGCAGATTGCAATTCCAATGTTCTTCAAATAGTCATCGCTCACGTTCCATGCGAACGCGCTCTGTACACTGATGAGATGGTGCACATTACAAATCGCGATCGAACGCGAATAGCCAAATTGGGAACATTGGAGTATCGATGTCGATTGCTGAAACAGCGATGAACGTGCAGGAGCAGTTCGGCCAGATTGATATCTACGTCTTCGACCAGATTCTGCGAGGGAACATAACTCCCGATATGCGCGTCCTTGACGCCGGCTGTGGCTACGGCAGAAATCTTGTGCACCTTCTACGAGAGGGTTGCGAGATCTTCGCGATAGACGCAAACGCAGAGGGAGTGGCGCACGTCCGAGCGCTTGCAGCAGAACTAGCCCCAACCATGCCAGCAAGCAACTTTCAGGTGGGAAACCTCGAACAAATAAACCTGCCAGATAACTTTGCAGACGTGGTGATCTGCAGCTCGGTGCTGCACTTCGCGCACGACGAATCTCATTTCCTCGCAATGCTCGAAGAGCTATGGCGAGTTCTGCGCCCGGGAGGTATGCTCTTCTGCCGCCTGGGTTCGCGCATCGGCATGGACTTCGAACAGGTGCGACCCAACATCTATCGCATCAACGACGGGTCGGAGTGGTTCCTCGTCGACGAGGCCATGCTGATGCAGTTAACCCAGCAGTTGGATGCCGTCATGGTGGACCATCTAAAAACGACGATCGTGCAGGACTATCGATGCATGACAACCTGGGTGCTGCGCAAGCGTTCCAATCGGTTTGACGGAAGAGGCGGACCCTAGTCCGCCGCTCCAAGTTCGGTCAGCAAAAACGCATAGTCGAACGCAATCTCTTTCAGATAGTCGTACCGCCCCGAAGCACCACCATGTCCGGCATCCATATTGATGTGCAGCAGTAGTGGAGCATCGTTCGTCTTCAGCGTGCGCAGTTTAGCCACATACTTCGCCGGCTCCCAGTACATCACCTGGGAGTCGTTCAGGCTCGTCTTCACCAGCAAGGCCGGATACTCTCCGGCCTTGAGGTTGTCATACGGCGAGTAAGACCGCATGTACTCAAAAGCCTCCGCCTCGTTCGGATTCCCCCACTCCTCATACTCCGCCACAGTCAGTGGCAAACTCGCGTCAAGCATCGTGTTCAGCACATCCACAAACGGAACGTGCGACAGAACCACCCGAAACAACTCTGGCCGCTCATTGACCACCGCACCCATCAACAACCCACCCGCACTCCCACCCTCAATTGCAACCCGATCCCTGGCCCCGTACCCCTTCGCGACCAACTGCTCAGTCACCGCGATGAAGTCGCTGAACGTATTGCGTTTCACCATCATCTTGCCGGCATCGTGCCACAAATCTCCCATCTCGCCACCACCACGAATGTGCGCATAAGCGATCACCACACCCCGATCCAGCAACGACAACCGCGACGAACTGAACCCAATGGGAAGCGGATATCCATATGAGCCATACCCATAAACATAAACAGGGTTAGTAGAGTTTCGCGTAAAAGAATCACGTCGATAAACAACAGAAACCGGAATCTTCACCCCGTCAGAAGTCTCAACCCAGACTCGCTCCGAAGCATAACGAGACGAATCGAAGCCGCCCGGAACCTCCTGCTGCTTCAAAAGCTGCGACGTCCCCAACCGCACGTCATACTCGTAAATTGAAGCAGGCGACACCAGCGATGTATAGCTATACCGAAGCTTCTCTGTTGCAAACTCCGGATTCATATTCGTCGCGGCAGCATAAACCGGCTCTGGAAATGCGATCTCTCGCGATAGGCCGACTCCCTTTGCCATGCCGAATTCGATGACCGTAAGGGTAGGAAGACCAAGTCTGCGCCGCGAACAAACGCAAAACGAATCGAAGACATCGAAGTCTTCAAGCGGCGCGTCTGCTTGTAACGGAATCAACTCCTCCCAGAAATCTCGTTCTGGCGTCTCCACTCTGGTCGTCACCACACGAAAGCTTTTACCCACATCGTTCGTTCGAATGTAGAACAAGCCCTTGCGATGATCGACCGCGTACTCCTGCTCATCGACGCGTGGCGCAATCATCTGAAACTCGCCTTCAGGAGTCTTCGCAGAGAGAAAACGGCACTCGCTAGTTGTATGGCTCCCCGCCTCCATCAGCAGGTACTCGTTGTCACGAGTCTTGCCCACTCCCACGTTGAAGCGTTCATCTTTCTCTTCGTAGATCAAAACATCGCTCTCTGAGGAGTCGCCCAGACGATGCCGAAAGAGATGATCATGCCGCTTCGTCACCTCATCCTCAGTCGTGTAGAAGAGTGTGTGCGAGTCTGCGGCCCACGCGATCGAGCCCACCCGTTCTGCACTGTCCGGTAAGTCCAGGCCGGTCTTCAGATCGCGTACATGCAGCGTGTACTGTCGAAAGCCCGTGTTATCGGTGGAGTAGGCAAGTTTCGTATCGTCGATGCTTACTGACAGCGCGCCCAATGCCATAAACGACTGGCCCTCTGCAAGTTGGTTCACATCCAGCAGAATCTCTTCCGGCTGCGACTCGTCATACGCTGCTCCCACAGCCAGTCGTCGGCAGTGAATCGGGTACTGTTTCCCCTCCACAGTACGGACATAGTAGAACCAGCCCCGATTTCGATAGGGAACGGAAACATCCGTCTCTTTGATATGCGACAGCATCTCGTCGTACAGCTTCTTCTGCAGACCCTCGGTTCCCGCCATCACGGAGAGTGTATAAGCGTTCTCCGCCTTAAGATGAGCCAGCACCTCGGGCGAAGACTTATCCCTCATCCACCGGTAGTTATCGTCAAGTGTCTGTCCATGCAGCGTTGTGGGCGTAGGTTCCTGGCGAGCCTGGGGTGGCAGGATGATGCTTTGCGTCATTAGTTTGAAGCTCCCTGCACAGGATACAGCGTCCTTCGCGCTTCGAGAGGCAACCATAAGTTGGCCGAATACACCCAACAAGCATGGTCATCTGCGGCATGACCGAAACAAGTCGTCCGCAACTGGAGCATAATCATGAAACTAAGTTCAGCTTGCAGCCAAATCCCTCAAATCCTGATCCTCTGTACAGCAATTCTCGTCCCCGCATCTGTTCTGGCTCAGTCTGACCCTATGGCTCCCCCAGCCTCGCAGACGCAGCCCAATCGAGCGCAGCAAGTCCCCGCCTCTGCTACCTCCATGCAGGATTCCGCCGCCAACTCCGGAGACACCGCTCAGAACATGAAAGATAAAATGTTCCTTCGTAAAGCCGCGCAAGGAGGCATGGCTGAAGTGAAACTTGGCCAACTCGCGGCTCAAAAGGGAAGCAGCGACGAGGTCAAAGCCTTTGGCCAGAAGATGGTCGACGACCACACCAAACTCAACAACGACATGGCCCCAATCGCTGACTCCATGGGCGTGCGCCTGCCAACAAATCTCAACAAGGAAGATCAGGCCGAGTACGACAAACTCAACGGACTCTCAGGCAACGACTTCGATACGGAGTACCTGTCCTTTATGGTGAAGGACCATCACAAGGACCTGCACGAGTTCCGCCAGGAGGCAGCCAGCACAACCGATCCGACCCTTCAGACCGCGGTCAACAACGCAACGAAGGTCATTCATGAGCACAGCATGATGGTAGATAAGCTCGCCCGCGACAAAGGCGTCCCCATGCCGCAACACGGTGCCAAATCAGCTAGTCCTACCATGTAACGTCTGTTCTTCGGTTCTGGTGGTCGAGGGTGCCATGTGCACCCTCTTTTTTGCGCGAATAATCCGAATTGTTATTTCACACTCATCAACGGCAGAAACCGTCAGGGGGTAGAATGGCCATCGATGAACTATCTTTCGCGATGGCTGGCCGTCGTCCTCTTGATCTTCGCGCCGTCGCTTGTGGTGACAGCGGAGTCGGTGGCCACGCTCCCGGCGCCGACCGGCTATGTCAGCGACTTCGCCGGCGTCCTCTCTCCCTCGACCAAATCCAGCCTCGAAAACCTCTGCACCCAGGTTGACCGCCAGGCCCATGCGCAGATCGCGGTCGTTACCGTCAAAACCCGCGACGGCGACCAGTCGATCGAAGAGTTTGCCACGTCGCTTGAAGATAAATGGAAGGTTGGCGCAAAGGGAACTGACCGGGGTGTCCTGGTGCTCTTCTCAACCAACACCCCAAGGCGCTACCGCATAGAGGTCGGCTACGGTTTGGAGGGCATTCTCAACGACGCCAAAGTGGGCGACATTGGCCGTTCGATGGTTCCCGCGGCCAGTCAGGGCGACTTTAATACAGCCATCCCACTCGGCGTAACGCAGATCGCCCGAATCATCGCGACCGATGCAGGAGTCACCCTCAACCTCGACCAGCCGGTTCATCAATACCACCGCCAGCAGGAGCCCGTTCAACTGAGCCTCACAGAGGTCGTGATCGGTGGAGGAGTGATCCTGCTGATCCTCTTCTTCCTTGTCAAAACTGGGAACACCGGCCTTATCTTTTTTCTCCTGGGAAATCTGATGGGAGGCGGGGGAGGTGGTTTCGGCGGGGGCGGACGTGGGCGCGATGACGACCGTGGAGGCGGTTTTGGCGGCTTCGGAGGCGGAAGTTCAGGAGGCGGCGGTGCCAGCGGAGACTTTTGAAGACCTGAAAATCATCAGGTTGCTGCAAAGGTAAACAAAGAAATACGGTTACAGTGATACAGTACAGCCGGAGACACCACCTGTCGGGACATCGAAACTTCAGACGAAGGGAATTGAGGAAACATGAAATCTTTATGGGTTGTGCTGGGTGTTGTAGCTCTTCTCATCGTCGTTCTCCTTTTTGTAGGAGGCAGCTACATCGGCGCCAAGAACACGCTGGTGCAGAAGAATGAATCCGTCAACCAGGCGTTCTCACAGGTCAACGTCGTACAGCAGCGACGTCTTGACCTTATTCCTAATCTAGTCGCCTCGGTGAAGGGGTATGTCGCCGAAGAATCAACAATTTTGACCAACATTGCCAACGCCCGCGCCGGTGTCCTCGCAGCAGGCAGCGACCACTCCGCCAACATTAACGCCAACGCCAAGCTGGACGTGGCCCTTGGCCCGTTCTTCCGTCTGCAGGAGCAGTATCCCAACCTCAAGGGGAACGAGCAGTTCACCCGACTCACTGACGAACTGTCTGGAACGGAGAATCGTATCGCCGTCGAACGTCAGCGGTACAACAAGACCCTTGAGGATTACAATGTTTACGTCCGGCAGTTTCCTCAAAGCATCTGGGCCAACATCGCTGGCTTTCATTACCGCGACGAGTACTTCAAGGGCAACCCAGAGAACGGTGTGGCGCCGAAGGTCGACTTCTCAAAGTAGACGAAGCGAACTGACCTGGCCCAATAAAAAAGCCGTCGCATTTAGCGGCGGCTTTTTTATTGCCCTGTTTTTTTTATTTGATGAACGAAGAGATCGCGGTCGCCTCATCGTCCTTGACGTCGAAGACGGTGTAAAGCTTGGTGATCTGCAGCAGATCGTGAACCTTCTTCGTCAGGTTCAGCAGCTTCAGCTCGCCACCACTGTTCTTGACGGTGGTAAAGGCGCTGACCAGCTCGCCGATGCCCGAGCTATCGATGTAGCTGATGTCGCCAAGGTTGAGCAGAATCTTATTGGAACCCTTCGCCAGAACATCGCGCACGGCGTCGCGGATCGTCACACTGCCTTCGCCAAGAGTGATGCGGCCGCTAAGATCCAGAATGGTGATTCCATCCACCTGGCGAGTTTTTACTTTCATGCTCATGTCTAGTGTTCTCCTTAGGTCCCCGACTGCGCGGGTGTTCGATGCTTGATAAGTGTCAGTTCCGTGCCCGGATGTAACTGCCGAAAGTTTACCTCATCCATGAAAGCCTTGATGAGAAAGATACCGCGACCAGAGCCGCGGAGGATATTTTCCGGCGCCAGCGGGTCGGGAATCTTGTCTGGATCAAGCCCAGGGCCCTGGTCAGAAATCCTGATAATCAGCGAGTCGGACGTCGTCTCGAACGAAGCAACCACGTGTTTGTTGGTGTCGTACGAGTTCCCGTGCAGCACCGCATTCACTGCGGCCTCGCGCACCGCCATGGCGATGTGGGGAACCGTGTCTTCATCGAACCCCGCCTTTTCGGCGAACTGCTCTCCGATCTGCTCGATCTTATTAACGCTGTCGAGAGACGAGTCCAATGTGTAGCTGGCGCGCATAGTCGTTGAATCGGCCAAAGCAGTCCTTGCAGTGCTGGTATGCCAGTCGTCAACGTCAGACAACAGCGATGATGGCAGTTTGCTTGTGGATTTCTTGAATGTCAAGGTTACCCGTCCTTCTTCTGCAATTTCAGACTCTTTTTTGGCCCCAGGGGTTGACCAGACCGGCTCTTTCCTGCAACTTGTCGTGCTCAAGGTGGGCTAACATGCGATTACAGGTTATGTTGGAGAACGCAGACCCGTTATGACCAGGCACGCCAATCAAAGGACCAGCGTCTCAGCCCTCATGGGATCGGCCGTCGCCGACGCCCAGGGAGCCACCTTGGGCCACGTGCGAGAGCTGGCCGTGGCGCCTTCGGTCGATGCGGCTCATATCCACGGGGTCGTCCTCAAATTGGCCTCCTCCAAGCGAACCGATAAGCCCTCCCTGGTCCTGATCTCCCAACTCGAACTCAGCCCCGATGGCACCATGCAGCTCCGCGAGTCCGCGCAACCCACTCCACTGCCTGAAGATGAGAGCTTTCTCCTCCTCGAGCGCGATCTGCTCGATCAGCAGATCATCGACGTGCATGGCCACAAGGTCGTCCGCGTCAACGACGTCGATCTGGTGTGGGAGAACTGCCAGGAAGACCTTCCCGACCTCTCGCTGCGTATCGCCGAGGTCGAAGTCGGCATGCGCGGAGCCGTCCGGCGCCTCCTCAAAGGTCTGCCTTCAACCTCGGTCGACCGCATCTCCTCCCGCTTTGGCGCCAGCGTCATCCCATGGGACTTCGTCGACCTCATCGACCGCGACCCCGCCCGCCGCGTCCGCCTCAAGATCGAGCAGGATCGCCTCTCGAAGATGCATCCGTCTGACATCGCGGACATCCTAGAAGAGCTGGCCCCCGCCGAGCGCCACGCTCTCTTTGTCTCCCTCGACGAGGAGGTTGCAGCCGAGGCCCTCGAGGAGGTCAAGCCCAAGATGCAGCAGGCGTTGATAGAGTCGCTCGACTCGGAGCAGATCGCAGGCATCGTCGAAGAGATGGACCCCGGCGCCGCCGCCGACCTTCTCTCCGAGCTCACCGACGAGCGCTCCGAAGCCATCCTCGAGGAGATGGACCCAGAGGAGCGCCAGGAGGTCGAAGACCTGCTCGAGTTCGCCGGCAACTCCGCTGCTGGCCGAATGACGACCGAGTACATCGCCTTGCCCTCCGCAGCACTCGTCGATCACGCAATCGGCGCACTGCGCGACTACGAAGGCGATATCGACATGATCACCGACATCTATCTGCTCGACGAAGACGAGAAGATCATCGCACTGGTTCCGCTGGTCCAGCTCTTGCTCGCGGCGCCCGGCACGCCCCTGACCAATATGCCGCACAGTCATCTCGTCACGTGCAACGTAGATGCCAACGGCCGCAAGGTAGCCGAGCTGTTCGACAAGTACAACCTGCGCTCACTGCCGGTAGTCGATAACGAAAAGCATCTCACCGGCGTCATTCACGCCGAACAGGTGATTGCCCTCTTGCGGGCGAGCCGCTAAAACAGACATCGTGTAAAAGGAAACGCAGCATCGCATGAAGATTCTGTACGCTACCGGGCTCTCACCCAACGACACCTCCCTCTATCGCCTCTGGGCATTGGAGCGCCTCGGACACCAGGTCATTCCCTTCAACGTCTTCGACTACGAATCCAGAAATCCCGTTCTGCGCAAGGTAAACCAGCGCCTCGTCCTGGGACCTTCCGTAACCCGGCTCAACTCGGATCTGATCAAAATCGCAGAAGCCGAAAAACCCGACATCCTCTGGACAGACAAGCTCCTCTACATCCGGCCTCGAACGCTGGACCGAATGCGCGCCTTGAACATCGCAACGGTCAGCTACATGATCGACAACCCCTTCGGAACCCGCCAGGACCCAGGCTGGCGAATGTACATGAAGGACATCCCCCACTACGACCTCCACGTCGTCCAGCGCGACAAGAACATCCTCGACTACAAATCGCGTGGCGCGCGCGATGTCATCAAGATTCAAACCGCCTACGAACCCACGCTACAATTCCCGCCGCCGGAGGGCTGGTCCGACGCCGATCGAAACCGTGAGGTCTCCTTCATTGGGACGCCCTACGACGACCGTGCCCAAACCCTCACGCGGCTCTGGCGCGACTGCGGCTTTCCCGTCGTCATCTCCGGCAACCCCCGCCAGTGGGGCCGCGCCATGGAGGCAAGCGCCTACAAAGCCCTCTTTAACGGAGGCGAGCTGTTCCGCGATGAGTACCGCGAAGGCATTTGGAAATCAAAAATAAACCTAAGCTTCATCACCCACTCCAACTGCGACGAGTTCGTGCACAAGAGCTTCGAGATAGCCGGATGCGGAGGCTTCCTGCTCGCCGAACGCTCCGATGGCCACATGCAGCGCTTCAAAGAAGATGAAGAGGCGGTCTTCTTCACCGGCTTCGAAGAGTTAGCCGCAAAGATCAGCCGCTACCTGCCCGACGAGGAAGCGCGGAACCGCATCGCAGCAGCCGGCTGCATCCGCGCCGCACGCGACGGCTACTACAACGACCGACAGGTCGAACTAATCGTCGAGCGCGCCCAATCAATAATCGAAAGATTGAAGCCTTCTGCCAAAACAGCGCACGCGGGCAGTCGGTGATTTACGATCTCCTCCACGAGAAGCCTGCCGTCCTCGACGCGGACCTCTGCATCGTCGGCGCCGGAGCCGCAGGCATCACCCTCGCCGTAGAGTCTGCGCTTAGGGGCAAGAAAATCCTCCTCCTCGAAGGCGGCGGCGCCACCCGCGAAGACTCTTCCCAGGCCCTCTACGACAGCGAGATCGCTGGCCTCCCCCACCGTGGCATCCACACCGGCCGCATCCGCGTAAAAGGTGGAACCACAGTCCGCTGGGGCGGCCAGATCCTCGAACTCGACGCCCTTGACTTCACCCCGCGCCCTGGCGTTCCCGAAAGCGGCTGGCCGTTCCCAAAGCCCACGTTGACCTCCTTCTACGAGCGCGCCCTCACCCTCGAGGGACTAGCTAAAGTCGAACGCAGCGACGCAGCCGTCTGGAAAGATCTCAACCTGCCCTTCACCCAGTTCGGAGATCTCGAAGCCTACCTCTCGCGCTGGTGTCCCGAGCCGAACTTCGCACGCCTCCATCACAAAACACTCAAGCGACATCCCAACATCCATCTCTGGCTCCACGCCAGCGCGGTCGAGCTGATCACCGAAGGCGGCGCCGCCACCGGCCTTCGCTGCCGAACCCTCACTGGCATCAAAGCCATCTTCCGTGCGCCGCACTACATCTTTGCGTTGGGTGGAATTGAAAGTTCCCGCTTCTTCCTCCAGCCGCGCCCCGGGGGCCTACCCTGGAACCGCTCCGGCCTCCTCGGCCAACACTTTCAGGATCACATCGACTGCAACGCCGCTGCCATCGAGCCGCTCGACCCGAAGCGCTTCCACGATACCTTCGATCCCATCTTCGCCCACGGCTTCAAGTACCTCCCCAAGCTACGCCTCATACCGCAAGTACAGGCCGCCCACGGCACCCTCAACATCGGTTCCACCATGTCCTTCGAGGACACCGGCAAGGCTCGTGGTCAGGCGAAGTCAACCATCCGCAACCTCATGCGCGGCCGTTTCAGTGAGGTCACCCGCGACAACCTCCGACACACAGCAAATCATCTCCCCATGCTCGTCCACCAGGGCTGGCGGTATCAAGTAAAACGACGCGCCTACAGCCCGCCCGAGGTCCGCATCTTTCTCCGCGTCCACTGCGAGCAGGAGCCAACCTCCCGCAGCAGCATCACCCTCACCGATCAGCGCGACCCCCTCGGCCTCCTGCGAATCCGCTTCGACTGGCAGATCTCCGAAAGGGAACTGGAGACCATCCGTCAGTACGTCCTCGTAGCCCAGCGCGCCCTCGCCGGCGTAGCCCGCATCCTCCCCAACGAAGACCTCCTCTCCGGTAGCCCAGACTTCCTCGCCCGTTGCGACGACAGCAACCACCACATGGGCGGCATGCGCATGTCCCCCTCCGACGCCACCGGCATCGTCGACACCGACCTACGTCTCTACGGCCTCACCAACACCTACATCTGCAGCTCAGCCGTCTTCCCCAGCTCCGGCTTCTCCAACCCCACCCACACCGTCCTCTCCCTGGCCCTGCGCCTCAGCGACCATCTCTCAGGCACGCACAACGCCTGAGTGCAACTTTCGCTCATTCTCCACCGTCAAACCGCTGGGAAGGCGTTCTTCAGTAGAGACAGGCCATGTCCATTCGCTTCGCTCACGCTGCGTTGGCTGTTTTACTCTCGGCGATGGCAGTCTCTATACAGGCCCAGTCTCCCGATCCATCCGGCTTCACCCTGCACACCCAGGCGCGCGTCGTCCTCACCGACGTCACCGTAACCGACGCGAACGGCAACCCAGTTCATAACCTGAGCCGCTCCGCCTTCCACATCTTTGACAACAAGAAGCCGCAGGAGATCGCTTCCTTCGAGGAGCACACCGGCGCGCAGCCCGCAGTCACCCCGACCGCGGCACCCTCCGCCCCGCACACCTTCGGCAACGCCTTCCTCCTCCACCCGCCCCCGGTCTTCAACGTCATCGTCCTCGACACCGTCACCATCAACATCGTCGATCAGATGTACCTCTACAAACAGCTAACCGACTTCATCGACGCTCTACCTCCGCAAAACTCGCTTGCCATCTTCGCTCACAACGGCGAGTACACACTATTGCTTCAGGACTTCACCACGGACCACGCTCTCCTGCACACCGCCATCCGCAAAGCTGTTCCCGTCCTCCCCTTACCAGGGGCATGGAGCTACAACTCCCTCCAGGCCATGCAGCAGATCGCCATCTATCTCGGCCAGCTTCCTGGACGCAAAAACGTGCTCTGGTTCAGCGCAGGCTCCAACCTGCTTCTTAGGTCAGACGCCTCCAATATTCCGCCTTCCATCGACTATCACGCCCTCCGCGTCATCTACGATGAACTCGAGGCCAGCCGCATCGCACTCTATCCCATCGACGCTCGCGGTCTCACAATAGACCCTCCCCCGGTCTGGGAACACATGCAGATGGACGACGAGGCCAAAGCCACCGGCGGACGAGCCTTCTACGACAACAACGGACTCGCTGAGATCTCCTCGAAGATCATCGCCACCGACGCCGACTTCTACTCCCTCTCCTACTCCCCCCGCAACTTCCAGCAAGACAATAAGTGGCACAACGTTAAAGTAACCATCGACGGCGGACCCTACACCCTCAGCTACCGTACCGGCTACTACGGCGACGGCGCCAATATCTCCGACCCGAGAAACTCTCCGTCAGACTCAAAGACCACGAGAACCGTACTCACCTCTAATGGCGAGAAGATCCAGCTTCCCGAGAATCATAGCGAACCGATCATCTTTTACGCAGACGTGCGGCCCTCATCATCAGCAGCCGTCTCAGGAGACGCCCCAACACTCCCCGAGAAGAAAAACCAGACGGTCTACACCATCCACTACACCGTGCCCGCGGCAGACTTCGTCCAGCAGAACATCCCCGGCGGCCAGCGTGTCGAGATCGGAGCCGGCGTCTTCGCCTTCAATCGATATGGCCGCTCCATCAGCCGCCTCGGTCAGAAGTTCACCTTCAGCTTCAACGGCGACAAACTGAGCAAAACTCCGAACGCCAGCCTCACCTTCGACCAGCAGTTCAATCTCCCAAAGGGAGACGACTACCTCATCGTCGCTGTATGGGACACCGCCACCGGCCGCCTCGGCACCATTCAGGTTCCTGTGAGCGTCGCAAAACGAATGGAACCCCCGCACAATCAAAGCGCTCAACCCAAACACTGACCCGCCACCACAACAAGCACTTCCCATCTCCGTCCGTCTGAGCCAAAATCATCTGGAATGCAACTCATCGAACTAGCCGACACCCGCCGCCGCACCACCACGCTGGGCTTCGGCTGCTCCAACCTGATGGGCGCGATGGACCGCCGCGCCTCCCTTGCTATCCTCGAATCGGCCTACGACGCAGGCATTCGCCACTTCGACGTCGCTCCCATGTACGGCTACGGCGAAGCCGAGGGCTGCCTTGGCGAATTCCTCCAGCGCTATCGGGACCACGTCACCGTCACCACAAAATACGGAATACCCCCTGCAAAAAAAAGGCCGCTGATCTCGCTCGCCCGCCGCGTAGCCGGACCCATCTTAAAAGCCGTCCCAAGCGCGAAGCACCGTCTCGCCCAAGCCGCAAATGCAGCCATGCGAACCAGCGAGAAGGCCACCTTCACGCCGCAGCAAGCCAAAGCCTCGCTCGAATGCAGCCTCGCCGCCCTGCGCACCGACCGCATAGACCTATGGCTGCTTCACGAGGCAACAGCCGCCGACCTACGCGATGAAGCCCTCCTAAGCCTTCTCGAAGAAGAGATGCAGCAAGGAACCATAGGCTCCTTCGGCATAGGCAGCAGCGCCGATAAGATCCCCTCCCTCCTCGTCCAGCATCCCGCCTACTGCCGCACCCTCCAGTACGAGTGGTCCGTCCTCGACCCAGAAGCAGACCCTGAAGCAAACCCGCCATTTCGACCGGAGCGCAGCGGAGTGGAGAAACCCGCTGTCCTCCCGCCGTCACCCTTCCGCATCCATCACCGCGCCCTTACCGAAAACTTCCGCTCGCTGCATCGAACCCTCTCCCAAGACAAACAGCTTAGCCAGCGGTGGTCCGCATCCACGAACATCGACCTCAGCAACCCAGACCACCTCGCCCACCTCATGCTCAAAGCCGCGCTCGTCATGAATCCCAGGAGCATCATCCTCTTCTCCTCAAAAGATCCCCTCCACATTCAAGCCAACGCGAAGACAGCCGAAGACCGCACCCTCGAAGCCCCCGCAAGAGAGCTCCACCGCCTCGTACAAACCGAACGCAACCGGCTATAGCCACCATCAGCAGGGCAAACAGGCCCAGCAGGTGCAAGCTGGATGCCGCTTCAAAAAGGATCGTCCCTCTCCCCAACGCCCAGGCATCAAGATGAGCTAACCTGATAAAGGCGAGCCTATAGGTTCCTCAAAACAGCACAAACTTCCACCACACTAGTCCACACAAGGATCAGTAATGAGCCCCTGGCGCACCTGGAGAACCCGACTCATTCTCATCTTTGCCGTGCTCGGCCCCGGCTTTATCACAGCCAACGTAGACAACGACGCCGGCGGCATCCTCACCTACTCCGCAGCAGGCGCGCAGTTCGGCTATACGCTTCTCTGGACGATGATCCCCATCACCCTCGCCCTCATCGTCGTGCAGGAGATGTGCGCCCGCATGGGAGTCGTCACCGGCAAAGGCCTCAGCGACCTCATCCGCGAAGAGTTCGGCCTCCGCATCACCTTCGTCATCATGATCCTGCTCATCGTGGTGAACTTCACCAACGTCATCACCGAGTTCTCCGGCATCGCCGGCAGCATGCAGCTCTTCCACATCTCCAAATACGCCAGCGTCCCCGTCTGCGCCTTTATCGTCTGGATCCTGGTCGTCAAAGGCGACTACAAGAGCGTCGAAAAAATCTTCCTCATCGCCAGTGTCTTCTACATCGCCTACATCATCACCGGAGTCCTCAGCGGCCCGGACTGGCACCTGGCCCTCGTCGAAACCGTCAAGCTGCCCCCGCGCAACGTCTGGTCTGATAAAGACTACGTCTACACTACCGTCGCCGTCATCGGCACCACCATCACCCCCTGGATGCAGTTCTACCTGCAATCCTCTATCGTCGAAAAAGGGGTCAGCGTTCGCCAGTACAAAACCTCACGGCTGGACGTCATCGTAGGCTCCATCTTCACCGACATCGTCGCCTGGTTCATCGTCGTCGCCTGCGCCGCAACCCTCTACACCCACGGCATCCGCCACATCGCCGACCCCTCAGACGCCGCCGGAGCCATGAAACCCCTAGCCGGTCAGTACGCGTTCATCCTCTTCGCAGCCGGCCTCTTCAATGCGTCCCTCTTCGCTGCCTCCATCCTGCCCCTCTCGACCGCCTACACCGTCTGCGAAGGTCTCGGCTTCGAGAGTGGTCTGGACAAGAGCTTCACTGAAGCGAAGTTCTTCTACTGGCTCTACAGCGTGCTGCTCTTCGCTGGCGCCGCCATCGTCCTGATCCCAAACTTCCCGCTGGTCAAATTCAGCATCCTCTCCCAGGTGCTCAACGGCGTTCTCTTGCCCCTCGTTCTAGTCTTCATGCTCAATCTCATCAACAAGCACGACCTCATGGGCAAATACACCAACAAGCGCTGGTTCAACATCATCGCGTGGACGACCGTCATCATCGTCACCTCGCTCTCACTCATTCTCGTGTGGAATACCCTCCACGGCTAGGACGCTGGTTTTGTTTTTCTTATCCAGCCCTGAAACTACATCATCTCGACTGGAGGCGGCGCTTTGCCGCCCCGCATTTTGCTTTTGCTCTTGGCTCTGGTGTTGCTTGTTCTCGTAGTATCTCTTCCGCGTTGGACACCAATTGAGAACTGACCACCTATAACAACTTCCCCTCAGACAGATCTCGAATCAACCCAAGGTCAGCGGCCAGAAAGTCATATCCCGGCAGCTCCGTCAAAGGCGTCCAGCGCATGTCATTGAAGATTCGATTCTCCAGTGCGCCATCAAACTCCCGCACCACAAAGAATTGAAGGTCGATCGCTCCGCCATTGCGATACTTATGCCTCACCCGCGCCACCCGCCGGCCAATGATAGCCGTAATCCCCAACTCCTCATTCAACTCTCGAGCCAAGGCGTCCTCCGACGTCTCACCGGCTTCGATCTTCCCTCCGGGAAACTCCCACTTCAAACTCATCGGCTGGTCCGGCTTGCGTTGGCAGATCAGCACCTCCAGCCCTCGCCCACCTTCACCCGCATCCCCTCGTAAAATCAACGCCGCCACCACCAAGCGGAGTGGTTTTTGCACTGCGGCCTCAACATGCTCCTCGAGTTTGCGAATCGGCTCTCTCACCTGACTACAGATTAGACGATATCCGCAGCTTAAAAGCTTCTATTCACCTTACTTAGGCCGGTCGAACCGTCGCCGGATAGTAAACCGGCCAGCTCTCCTGCGCGCTCCGCTCCACCAAAGCCGCACTCGGATTCACCGGAAATGCCCGCTTCGCAATCGCCAGCATCGCCGCGTCATGGACCGAGTTCCCAAACACAGCATCCGGCACCGTTACCCCGGCCCGCTTCAGCGACGCAACCTTCCCCTCATCCGTGGGGACATCGAGAATCACGTCGGTTACCACGCCGTCCTTAACCTGTACCCGCGCCGCCAGCACCCGTTCCGCCGGAATCCCGAACCGCTTGACCCCCTCTTCAATCACCCAGTTATTGGTCGAACTGACCGCCCAGATCTCCACACCCTTCGCACAAAGTTCACCAACCAGCTCCTTCATCTCAGGAAAGATATTCGTCTCAATCTGACTGGCAAAGAAGTTCTTCGCCGCACGCTGCATTTCGTCCTCGCGCAGGCGCTGGTACATCTGCACCATCTCCCCGCAGATGGCCACCTCAGACACCTCACCCTTCAGGTATCCGCGGTATCGCGAGTCGATCCAGTCGGTCATCTCACGCGAGACCAGCCCCGTCTCGATCGTCCACTTCATAAACGAAGACCCGGCATCCCCCGACCACAGGGTCCCGTCGCAATCAAAGACCGCAACCGCAGGGGAGAGCGAAGCAACAGCCGAATGAAACTCCGAGGTACTCAGGCGACTCACTGAAACAACATGGCTCACAATCTATCTCTACTTTTCTGCGCATCTCGCATGCGCGTTCAACGACAAATTCGACTTGAAGATTGTCATGATTTTACTACCGGTTTTCCGCCAACGACTCCGCAAACACCCGTCAAATCCCGCCAAGACAGCCTTCCCATACCCGGTCCCTCAAAAATTAATCGAGTATTGATCCGCAGCTTTTTTTGCTAGATCGGAGGCAACCCCTCCACCACACTCACTCCATCGGGTGGAACAAACGCAAAGTTCGCATCCTTGACTGGAACATTCTCCTGCATCCCGGTGAATGCGAACTCCGTTACCGCCCCGTCCACCTCTTCCAGCTTCATCCGCTCAATCGCCCCCGTCGCAGTCACCCACAGAGACAGCAGCTTCACCCTCTGCGCCATTCCCTTCGGCACACCCGAAATCCGGAACCCACTCCCGTCCGCAACCACGGTTAAGCTATCGAGTTCTTTCTTCAACTGCGTATGCCCCAGCAGAAACCGCAGCGGCGACCGCAGATCATCCAACTGCCTCGCCGGCACCCGCGTAGCCTGCGCATCGCCCGGTGTGTAGAACCACGCAAACTTCCCATCCAGCACAAACACCTTGCCCACCGGCGCAGCGTAGCTCCACAGCATCCGCCCTGGCTTCTTCAGCAGCAGCGTGCCCTCTTCCGTGCGATTCATCCCCATCCCCGCGTAGCTCTCCGTGTAATGAGCGCGCAGGGAACTGAGATGGTTGTAGTGGTCATCTACCTTACGCACCAACGCGTCGTTCTCCTGCGCAACCAGCAGCGGAGCGCAGCAAAACGACGCGAACAGCAAAGCCTTAACCAGCATTACTGAATGGGCTGTGTGCAGTTGGTTCCACCCGCCGGGTCATAGCGGATCGTATTGTTCTCATCCGTGCAAAAGCCGCGGTCCCCGGTCTTTCCAATCGAGTTCGGAACCGCCGTGATCTCAAACGAGGTATACATATCCTGATTGTTCACCGTCACCTTAGTGCAGTTGGTGATGGCGAACGTATACCCGGCCTTCTGTCCGCTCGCCAGATCCGGCGTAATCAGCTGCGCCGCCTGGGCCGTCGGAGCGCCCGACTTCGGATCCCCACCCAGCGTAGGCAGCGAGCACGAGAATCCATTCGCCGGATAAGCCGAGTTGTACTGCAGTTCTGCTTGCCCGATCGTCCTCAAAGACTGCACCGCCGACGTCTCCTGAGCCTGCTTCCTCAGCTTCAACAGCTGCGGCACTGCAAGCGTCATCAAAATCAACATTACCGACATTACGATCAACAGTTCGATCAGCGTAAATCCATCTTCATTTGGTCGTACCTGCAGCCCTGCGCGCAATCGGTCCCGTACATTCATTGTCTTTATCAATCCTCGGTCATCGGCAATTCTATATCTCTACCACCGAACAAACTCTATCAGCAGCAGGACCTAGCAGGCCAAATCTTCCCGCTCGATCTTCATCGTCCCAAGATTTCCCAACAGCGTCAACGCCATCGTCTCCGGCTTGAAAAGCTCCTGCGCCAGCTCCTGCACATCGGCTGTCGAAACCGCTTCGATCTCATGCATAATCTCATCCACGCCGGAAAACCGTCCAAAATACATCTGCTGCCGCGCAAGATTTGCCATCCTGCTACCGGAGCTCTCCATCCCAATCACCATATTGCTCTTCAGCTGATCCTTGGCCCGCTTCAACTCCACCTCGCTGACCGTCTCTTCCTTGAGACGCCGCAACTCCTGCAGGGTAAGCCGCAACACCTCCTGCGTCTTGTCCACTGAGGTCCCCGCGTATACGCACAGCGAGCCCGTATCCCGGAACGGGTTCATCTCCGAGTAGATCGAATACGCCAACCCCCGGTCCTCGCGAATCGTTTGGAACAGCCGCGAGCTCATCCCCCCGCCCAGCATCGTATTCATCAGATACACCACGTACCGCCGCGAATCGTTCACGGGAGGCGCCGGCATCCCCAAACAAAGCTGCACCTGCTCCAGCGACTTCTTCCGCTTCAGCGTAATGTGCGGCGTAGCCCTCGGTGCCGCCACTTTCTCCGGAACGCCGGCCCCACTAGCCGCCAGCGAGCCGAACTCCCGCTCCACCTGGGCCACAAACGCATCATGCTCCAGGTTTCCCGCAGCCGAAAAGACCATATTGCGCGGCGCAAACTGCCCCGCATAAAAGTTCAGCAGCGTCTGTTGATCAAAGCCTGAGACCGTCTTCGCTGTCCCCAGAATCGGCCTTCCCAGCGCATCGCCCTTCCAGAAGTTCTGCGTCCATACCTCGTGCACCAGATAGTCGGGGTTATCCTCGTCCATCTTGATCTCTTCCAGAATCACGCCCTTCTCGCGCTCAACATCCTCCGGCGCAAACGTCGGATGCAGCACCAGGTCCGAAAGCACATCCAGCGCCGGTGCCACATTCTCATCCAGCACCTTGATGTTGAAGCAGACCGTCTCCTTCCCCGTAAACGCGTCCAGATTTCCCCCGATCGTATCCACCTCCCGGGCAATCTGCTGCGCCGACCGCGAGGTCGTACCCTTGAACACCATATGCTCCACGAAGTGCGAGATCCCGTTGACCTCCTTCGTTTCGTCCCGCGAGCCAGAGCCCACCCAGGCCCCCATCGAGACACTTCTTACATGCGGCATGCTCTCGGTCAGCACCAATAGACCATTCGACAACACCGTCTTCCTGATGTTGCGAGTGGCACTCTTCGTAATTGCGGCGTCATCTACTAGCGTTACAGACATGAGACTCCTTCAGACTCCATTGTTTCACAGCGCCACCTGCGCCATCTTTTGTATCTATCGGAGTAGACTTATATGATGCTCGGGCCTGTCACCACGCTTCTAGACGGCTGTGGGCGGAAAAGCACAAAACATACAAGTGCCTATAAATGAATGATTTAAAAGTTTTTTTTGATCCGAGGGTTGATGCAAAACCGCTCTTCGGCGCCTCTTTCCAGGAACTGACCGGTCTGATGGAAAACCTCGCTCAGCCCGCCTACCGGGCGCGTCAGCTCTACGACGCTCTGTATGCCCAGCGCGCCTCCTCGCTCGACCAGATCACCACCCTCCCCACCACCCTCCGAGCCACGCTCCATACCGCAGGCTACATCGTCGGCCTGCCAGAGCTTCTCCAGACCGCACGCTCTATCGACGGCACCGAGCGCTACCTCGTCCGCATGGCCGATGGCGAGACCGTCGAGACCGTCTGGATGCCAGGAGGCGACGGAGGCGAGCGCGGCGACGGAACCCAGGCTGCCGAGGAGGAGGAGCACCCCACCCACGATGACGAGGACTACAAGCGCGCCACCATCTGTATCTCCAGCCAGGTAGGCTGCGCCGTCAACTGCCAGTTCTGCCTCACCGCCAAGCTGGGCATCCGTCGCAACCTCACCCCAGGCGAGATAGCCGGTCAGGTAGCCGCCGTCCTCAACCGCCACAAGGTTGAAGTCGGCCGCGACCGCATCAATCTGGTCTTCATGGGCATGGGCGAACCCTTCCTCAACTACTCCAGCTTTATGGACGCCGTCCGCCTCCTCGCCGGCCCCATGAGCATCCCCGAATCCCGCATGACTGTCAGCACCTCCGGCATCCTCCCCGGCATAGAACAGTTCGCCGGCGAGACCATCCGTCCCAAGCTGGCCGTCAGCCTCAACGCCTCCAACGACGTCGTCCGCGAATCCATCATGCCCATTACCCGCAAATGGAACATCGCCGCCCTCCTCGAGGCCATCTCCGCCGTTCCACTACGACCCCGCGAGCGCGTCACCTTCGAGTATGTCCTCCTGGGAGGCATCAACGACCGGCGCGAGCACGCCGACGAACTCATCGCCCTCCTGAAAAATCTTAGAGCCAAAATCAACCTCATCGTCTGGAATTCGGGCCCCGATATGCCCTTCCACGAACCCACCCCGCAAGATGTGGGCATCTTTCAAAGGCGACTCCGCGACGCAGGCATCCCTGCCTTCATCCGTAAGCCCCGCGGCCGCGACATTTACGCCGCCTGCGGCCAGCTAAAACGCACCCTCGAGCAGCCACCCCTCGTCGAGATCGCCACCCTCTAAAAAAGCTGTCCTGCCGAACAGGCCTCCTGCGCGGAGGACAGACGTTCGCACGCCTTTTTAGAGCTTCGCGTAGTCCTGAATGATGGTGATTCACGACCATCGGGAGCGCCCGGCGAAAGCGGTATACAAGTCACGAAGTGACCGCCCCACGCGCAGTTGGCCCGTCCGGCAGGACATAGCCTTTAGAAAGAACCCTTATCTTCGAAGATTTTGCATACTAAGTACGGGGAGAGGGTACCTGCCCCACACCCGTAACCGCCAACGAACGACCCATCCCCAGCTCCAGCAGCCGCTCTGCCAGAAGGTCATAGTCATGCCGCAGCACATCGCCCTCATGGACAAAGTTGCCCGTC
Organism: Tunturiibacter empetritectus; assembly: GCF_013410875.1. Taxonomy (GTDB): domain Bacteria; phylum Acidobacteriota; class Terriglobia; order Terriglobales; family Acidobacteriaceae; genus Edaphobacter; species Edaphobacter empetritectus. Next base: position 1,781,785 of record NZ_JACCCU010000001.1, read on the forward strand.
ACCGGCTCCACCCCCAGCGCACGCACTCTCTCCACGTCCGCCACGATCGGCTGCTGCCCCTCACGCGCATACTGCTCCAGCTGCCCCGCCGAGATATGCCCCGTATTGATCAGCGCATAGTCGAAAATAGGAATCTTAACCCCACCCGCATGCTGCCTGATCTTCTCGATATGCTGAGAGGCCGTTAGCCCCAGCGATTCGTTGGCCTGCGTCATCAGGTTGCACACAAACACCTTGGTAGCGCGCGACTCCGCCAGCGCCTCCGGAATGCCGCGAACCAGCATGTTCGTAATCAGCGAAGTATAAAGCGACCCCGGCCCCAGCGTGATCAGGTCGGCGTTCGCAATCGCCTCCAGCGTCTCAGGCAGAGGGTCAGCAGTCTCCGGATCCAGCCGCAGTTCCATGATGCTCCGCTTACTCGCCGTAATGTTGGTCTCCCCGCGTACTAGCGAGCCGTCGTCCATATCCGCCGCCAGAGTCACATTGGTATTTGTAGAAGGGAAGATCTTCCCCCGCGCGGCGAGGATCTGCGAGGACATCTGCACCGCCTGGGCGAAGTCCCCCGTGATGTGCGAAAGCGCAGCCACAAAGAGATTGCCGAAGCTATGCCCCTCCAGCTCGCCATGCTCGAAGCGATACTGAAACAGCTTCGACAGCAGGTGCTCGTCCTCCGAAAGCGCGACCATGCAATTCCGGATGTCCCCCGGCGGAAGCATCTTGAAGTCCTCGCGCAGCCGCCCGGACGAGCCGCCATCGTCGGTCACCGTCACCACCGCCGAAAGCTCCCTAATGATGCAGCGCTCTTCAGGGCAGGGCGGCGTAGGAGCCCGCTCGACCCGCGCAGACTCTCCCAGACGAATCCCTCTTCTCCGGTCCGGAGTCACCACGTACCGCTTCAGCCCCCGCAGCAGCGTCGACAATCCTGTGCCGCCGCCAATGGCAACCACGCGCAGGTCTTTCTCTTTCGATTCGGTCAGCTTTCGCAACGACATGCGCAGACTCTCCCACACCAGCCTAAACGAAGCGCTCGTTGGATTGGATTGCAGTCGTAGTTATGCTTCGGGATACAGCAACTCGGTAAAGCGCGGATCGTCTGCCATATCCTGGAAGTCCGAGTCTGCCCGCGCCTGTATTCTGTTCCGTGGATTCTGTCGGATCGCCTCGGTCAGATGCTCCAAACAGTGATGCGAATCACCCGTCATACTCGCCAGCACAGCCAGACCGTAGAAGGCATAGTCCGCCTTGTCATTCTCCTTCAGGATCAGGTTGAAGTGCTCCCGGGCATCTTCGTACTGTCCATCGTTCAGCAGAGAGATGGCGTAGTCATATTGTTCTTCGCAGTTGGAGAAGGCATTCTTTCCCTTGGTCATCTGCTGCGCACACGCCGTCGAGTACATGCGGACCCGGTCGCTCAGTTCGCCTGCGCCTGCAGCCAGCATTTTGTCGAACGCGGCATGGGCTTTGTCGTACTTTCCATCCTGCATCAGTCGCAGCGCAGCTTCGTAGTGAGCCACCACTTGCGCACGTGCGGTGTCGTTCGTCTGAGGAATGGTTCCAGCGAGGGTACGTGGAGCACGCTTTGTTGCAGGTACAGTTGCAGTCTTTGTTTGAGCCATCGTCATTCCTGTCGCCTGAGGCGGTTTATGAGCATCCCCATTCTAACGGGTACTCAATTTGGTTTGTTCTCGTGTCGGTTTTATACGCAGACCTGGCCGTAAGGTCAACCCCACTCCGGTGTAGTGCAACCGAAACCCTCGCTATCGCTCAAAGTCTCTCACGCCTCGAACGGCTATACCCGCCCGTAGACCGCCGGGTTCAGCTCAGGGTCGTTATACATCTTCATCTGTCGATACAGCTTAAACCGTCGCCTGCCTCCAAGCACCTCGCTCCACAGCACATCTAGGCACCCCGCCAGATCGTCCCGCTGCTCCACCAGCAGAGCCAGCCGCCCCACATTGCGCGAGCGATGCTCTTCGGTTGCACTCGTCCGCTGCGCCTCCACCCGCGTGTGGTAAATCTTCAACGCCAGAATGGAGAGTCTATCGATCATGAGCCCCGGCGTCTCGGAGTGCAGGGGTGCCACCGGATCCTGCTCCAGCCGCTCCGTCAGCCACAGATCCATCTTCTCGACCAGATCGTTTCGTTGTTGATTCAATGTGTCGATCGCATGCTTCACCCGCACGATCTCCGCATCCGGCACTCCGGGAACCCGCGCCTTATCCTCCTCATGCCAGAGCTCGAAGTTAGCCCGGTGCTGCGCCATCGCCAGCGCCATCAATCCATCAGCTCCCGTCTCGAACGCTACTTCGTTCTCTGTCTCATGCAGGGCCGCCGTCATCTCGTCCTGCATCCGTGTTATCAAAAGTGCATCGAGCATAGGCCTCCCCCCAACCAAAGACTTTACCAGCTGCGCGTTCAGGGGCGTAACCACTCGAAGCCTCTGCGACGGCTAAGCCAGAAGTTTTATTCAGCGTCGTCTTCGTGGACGATCGCATAATCCACATCGCCCAGAGTGTCTTCAATCCTCGTCAGCCATCCCAGCGAACGGCTCACCGGCCACACCGTCCAGGCCGCCGGAATCGCACCCGACTCGAACTCGCAAATCAGAACGATCTTCGATTCGCCACTCGGAAGCGCAACCAGCTGCGACTGCGGAATGTCCTGACGATAGATCTCAGCGCCGCTCTCATCTTTAACCCCGACATACCAGAACTCGGCATCGTCAAAAGCCGCAGCAGGCAGTGCAGAGCGATCAAATGTGATCCGCACCATCCAGCGAAAGATCTGCCCCGTCCAGTCCTCAGCAGCCTCAGGGTTAGGCGGCTCCCCACCCCGTACGGTGTAATCCTGAGCCTTTCGCAGCTTGAACGAAAGTCCCGCATAAGCCTCATACTCCTCAAGGCTTCGCGCCGACCCCAATCCATAGCTCTCCACCGGCTGTCCTGCAAGCAGCCGTCGTACCTTCTCCTTGCTGAGCGAGTCCAGTTCATGCCACACGCGACCGGTCTTACCCTCAGTATCCTCAGTGTGATCACCCCAGTGCTTCGGCGCGGTCGGCCTGCCGTAGTCGTGCCAGACAATCGTCTCCTGCGGATGAAACAGGTCATATCCGCTGGTGAAGGCGCGCAGTGTCATCGCCGCCTCCTCACCCAGAAAATACAACTCGGGATCGTATCCAATTTCGTCAACAAACGTCCCCGGAGCAAACAAGAATCCCGCCGAAAGAAACCGTGCCCGTCGTGGCTTCGTCAGGTTCTGCCAGTCCGCAATCGCCAGCGGCTTCATATGCGGAATACCGTCCTCGGTGAATCCCTGAAAGGCCATCTGCAACGGTCCATCCAGCAACACCTCGTTGCCACCCGGAGTAAAAGGCGAAGCATATGTGCTCAAGATAGGCTTCGCGCTTCCTGTCTGCCCTATCTCGTCGAGCAGCTTCACATCCCAATCCCAGGCAAACCGGCAGTGCGAGTCCACCTGCAAAAACCAGTCCTCGCCCCGCCACAGCTTCATCACCTCGGACCGCGCCCAGCAGGCTCCTTTACTCTCCCGCCAGTCAACGGCAAGTACTCTGAAGCAGTCGTCATTGCGAAAGGGAAGCGTATCTTCCTTCGGATCGTGTTGCCAGCAGATCCCAAAGCGCAGCCGTTCGGGATAGCGAGCCTTTACGATGCAGTCCTCAATCGTAGGAACCAGCTGCGGATCGCGATACGCTGCGATCGAGACAAAGATCAGATGATTCGCTTCATTCAAAGCCACGGTCCTCGCCCGATCAGGCTAACAGGCTCCTCCTACCCCTTTCGTCCTATTTGCCCTAACTCCCGGAACCAAGCAGACTAGACAGAGACAATGGCAACCTCCCCAAAACGGGTCCTGATCTACCGCCTGGGCAGCCTCGGCGACACCCTCATCGCACTTCCCGCCCTCCACCTCGTAGCCCGTGCCTTCCCACAGGCCGAACGCCGCATCCTCACCAACTTTCCCGTCAACGTCAAAGCCCCGCCCGCTGCCGCCATCCTCGAAAACAGCGGCCTCGTCCAAGGCTACTTCCGCTACGTCGTCGGCATGCGCAGCCCACGAGAACTAATCTCCCTCTGGTGGCAGCTCCTGCGCTGGCGCCCAGAGGTCCTGGTCTACATGGGGTCTGCGCGAGGAGTGGAGTCGGCACGCCGCGACGAGAAATTCTTCCGTCTTTGTGGAATAAAGCGACTCATCGGCGTCCCCCTCACCGAAGACATGCAGCAGAACCGCTTGGAGCAGCTGACCCAGGCTCTCGAACCAGAAGGAGCGCGCCTTACCCGCAATCTCGCCGAATTGGGAGACGCGCAACTCGACGACCCTGCAAGCTGGGATCTCCGCCTCACTTCCGCCGAGCACACCCGCGCCCAAGAAGCTCTCACCCCAGCCGCCGGCCTGCCTGTCATTGCAGTTAGCGTAGGAACCAAAGTCCAGTCGAAAGACTGGGGCCGGGAAAACTGGCGCACACTCCTCGAACACATCGCCGCCCTCTATCCCAACCACGCGTTAGCCCTATGCGGAGCCTCCGAAGAGGCCGAAGCCAGCAACTTCGCTGCGGAAGGTTGGAAGCAAAACTCCACGAAGCGCGTCATCAATCTCTGCGGCGTCCTCACTCCGCGCGAGAGCGCCGCAGTCTTCGCTCAGTCCCAAATCTTCATCGGCCACGACAGCGGCCCTATGCACCTCGCCGCAGCCGTCCAAACCCCCTGCGTCGCCATCTTCGCCGCCCGCAACAAGCCTCGCGTCTGGTTTCCTTACGGCAAGCAACATCGCGTCGTCTATCACCAAACCGACTGCTGGGGCTGCGGCCTCGAAACCTGCATCGTCGAAAAAAAGAAGTGCCTCACCTCAATCACCGTCGACGAGGTGATTACCGAGGTTCGCGCCATCCTCGGCTAGCGGAGAGAAACGCACCTTTACTCAAAGATGCGATGATGATCGGCAGGAGATCTTTTTCGTACATGCTGCCCGAACTTCATTCGATCCTGAATCTGCTTGAGGGCGGCTTCAGCCAACTCAAAGTGCTCGTCATCGGCGACATCATGCTCGACCGCTACATCCACGGCGAGGTCGAGCGCATCTCCCCCGAGGCCCCCGTCCCAGTCATCCGCCACGCCCAGCGATACGAGCGCGCCGGCGGAGCTGCCAACGTAGCCATGAACCTCGCCGGCCTCGGCTGTCAGACCTTCCTCGCCGGCCTCTGGGGAGCGGACTCCGAGCAGGCCGAACTAGCCGCCATCCTTGATCGCGCCGGCATCAACACCGCCGGAGTCGTCTCAAGCTCCCTCCCCACCATCTCCAAGACCCGCATCGTCGGCCGCATGCAGCAACTCCTGCGCCTCGACATCGAAAGCCGCGATCCCGTCCCCGCAGTCGAAGGCCAGCACCTTCAGGAGCGCGCCGTCGAACTCATCGCAAAGGTTCACGCAGTAGTCCTCTCCGACTACGCCAAAGGTGCCCTGACCCGCTCCCTCAGCGAAGCCGTCATCCGCGCCGCACGCACCGCAGGCATCCCTGTCTTCGCAGACCCCAAGACCCCCGACTTCAGCAAATACTCCGGCGCCACCACCGTCTGTCCCAATCTCGGCGAACTCTCAGCAGCTACCGGCATACCCTCTCACCACACCGACGAACTCCTCGCCGCAGCCCAGGCCTTAGCCACCGAACATGACTTCAAATTCCTCACCGTCACTATGAGCGAGAAGGGAATCACAGTCCTTAGGCCACCGTCGACAGGCAACCCAGGTATCTACCACTCACCCGCCCGCGCCCGTGAGGTCTTCGATGTCTCAGGAGCAGGCGACACTGTCATCGCCACCCTCGCCGCCGGCGTCGCGGGTGGGCTGCAGATCGAAACCGCAGTCGAACTCGCCAACCTCGCCGCCGGAATCGTAGTTAGCAAAGTAGGCACCGTTCCCATCGCAGCGCATGAGTTGGTAGCAGCCCTCACTCCCAGCTCCGGACTCACCGCCGGAGAAAAGATCCTTGACCTCGACCGTCTCAAACTCCGCGTAGCCGAGTGGCGCTCCTCCGGCGAGACCATCGTCTTTACCAACGGCTGCTTCGATCTCCTCCACGTCGGCCACATCACCCTGCTCGAAGACTGCCGCCGCTTCGGTTCAAAGCTCGTTCTGGGCCTCAACGCAGACGCCTCCGTCTGCCGTCTCAAAGGCCCAACCCGCCCCATCGTCTCCGAACGGGAACGCGCCCGCGTAATGGCCGCCCTGGCCGCGGTAGACGCCGTGGTCCTCTTTGAAGAGGACACCCCCCTCGAACTCATCCGCGCGTTACGGCCCAACGTCCTCGTCAAAGGCGGCGACTACACCGTCGAAACTGTGGTCGGCCATGAAGATGTTCTCGCCTACGGAGGACGAGTCGAGATCGTCCCCACCGTAGAAGGCTTCTCGACCACCAACATCGTAAAAAAGCTAACGGCAAATCCAACCCCGAGCGAGGAGATTAAGAAGTGATCATCGTCACCGGCGGAGCAGGCTTCATCGGCAGCAACCTCATCCAGCAGCTCAACCGCGCAGGCGAACGCAACATCCTGCTGGTGGACAACCTCGCTCCCGCCCCCAACCTCACCGGCCCCAAGTTCCTCAATCTCGCCGGAGCCGAATACGCCGACTACATGGACAAGCGCGAGTTCCGCGCCGCACTCAAAGCCGGTGACTTCGAGAACACGCGAATCCGAGCCATCCTCCATCAGGGCGCCTGTTCCAACACCCTCGAAGACGACGGCCGATACATGATGGACAACAACTTCACCTACTCCAAAGAGTTGTTGCACTTCGCCCTTGAACGTAAGGTTCCCCTCGTCTACGCCTCCACCGCCGCCGTCTACGGAGCCAGCACGAGCTTCACCGAACTCCCCGCCAACGAGCGTCCTCTCAACGTCTACGGCTACTCGAAGCTTGTCTTCGACAACTATGTCCGCCGCCATCTTCACGATATGAAGTGCACCGTCGTCGGCCTCCGCTACTTCAACGTCTACGGCCCACGCGAGCAGCACAAAGGCCGCATGGCCAGCGTCATACACCACTTCACCCGTCAGCTCAAAGACACCGGCGCCATCCGCATGTTCGAGGGCTCAGGCGGCTACGCCGACGGCGAACAGCGTCGCGACTTCGTCTTCGTCAAAGACCTCGCCCGCATCAACATGTTCTTCGCCGGCCTCCTACCCGAAAGCCCTAAAAAGCCCATCCACGCCGTCGTCAACGCAGGCACCGGCGAAGCCCGCACCTTCAAAGCCGTAGCCGAATCGCTCATGCAGGTACACGGCCAGGGCAACATCGAATACATTCCATTCCCCGGCGACCTCAAAAACCGTTACCAGCACTACACCCAGGCCGATATCTCAGGTCTCCGCGCCGCCGGATATACCGCGCCCTTCACCACCCTCGAGGATGGCGTAAAGCAAACCTTCGCAGAGGAGCCCGCGTCCTAGCAGTTCTGCTCCTTCGCAAAAACAGATACTCTAACCGAGCCTGAGAATCTCGACAGGCAATCAATCTGTGCCAGCCAACCACAGGAGCCAGTGTGACTGATACGCAACGAATGCCCACGATTCTCTGCATCAGCACCTACGAGAAGGGTCAGCCTTTTCTGAAAGAGGCCGCACGTCTCGGCGCCAGCGTTCTCCTGCTCACCGTTGAAAAACTCGAACACGCCGACTGGCCCCGCGAGTCCCTCACCAAGCTCATCACCATGCCGGAGAAGCTAACCCCCGAGCAGGTCTTAAACACAGTTACCTTTCTCGCACGCACCAACCCCATCGACCGCATCGTCGCTCTGGATGAGTTTGACCTCGAAGTAGCCGCCCTCCTCCGCGAACACATGCGCCTCCCCGGAATGGGCGAATCTCTCACCCGAAACTTTCGCGACAAGCTCGCCATGCGCGTCAGCGCCAAACAAAAAGGCATCCCCGTCCCAGAGTTCACCGGAGTCTTCCACCACGATGATCTCCGCACCTTTCTCCACAACGTCCCTGGACCATGGTTGCTAAAACCCCGCACCAACGCCTCCGCTATAGGCATCCGCAAGATCGAGTCGCCGGACGCCCTATGGCCCATCCTCGACGAGCTAGGCGATCTGCAGTCACACTACGTCCTCGAGCGCTTCGTCCCCGGCGAGATCTTTCACATGGAAGGCGTCACCTGGAACGGCAAGGTACTCTTCGGCGCCCCCTACAAGTACGGCAAGCCGCCAATGCAGACGATGCACCAGGGAGGCATCTTCAGCACACGAGCCATCGACAGGGAATCGAGCGACGCCATCGCCCTCGGCACAATCCACAAACAGGTGATCGAATCCCTCGGCCTCGTCTCCGGCGTCACCCACACCGAGTTCATCAAATCACAAGCTGACGGCAGCTTCTACTTCCTCGAAACCGCAGCCCGCGTCGGGGGCGCCCACATCGCAGACGTCGTCGAGTTCGCCTCAGGCATCAACCCTTGGGTCGAGTGGGCAAGAATCGAAGTAGCCACGCTCCTCAACATGGACTACACCTTGCCGAATCTAAATCACCAATATGCTGGCAGCGTCATCTGCCTCGCACGGCAGGATCATCCCGACACCAGCAGCTACGATGCACCCGAGATCGTTCACCGTCTCAATCGTCATCATCACGCCGGTCTCATCCTCCGCGCCGACTCTGCCGAACGCGTCGAAGAACTGATCGGCCAATACACCAGTCGCTTTCTCGAAGACTTCTGCGCCGTCGTGCCCCCACCAGACAAGCCGACGGCATAAGTCTGGCGAATCCCATTCGGAACGTCTCCGCAAAAAAGGAGGGTTCGAAACAGGATGCACTCCTGAACAGCCCGTAATCATGGCCTCTGCGTAACCCACGTGCGTAGCTGCTCCGGTGTTTTGATCTGCCCCTTCAGCAGCTTGTCGAAGAGCTCCCGCGTCCTCATCGATTCAAACGGCTCGTCGATTTGTGAAGGCGTTGTCTGACCGGGAAGCTTCACAATGTAGCCAGGCCTGTCGTCAAATGTGACATTGTTCGAAGCAATCCGCTCCTCTTCTGTCCAGTCCGGACTCTTCGCCCAGAACAGTTTCACTCGCCACGAGTGATCGCCCATAATTACCAGCGTGGAGTTATCCCAAGTTCCATTTTCTTCCAGTTCATGGCGAACATGCGCCAGGTAAACGTCGCACAGCGCAAGGTTGTCAATGTAGTTGGGGTGAGATACCTCGAAATTACCCGTACGTCGGTTGTAGATTCCTCCTGGATGCGGGATCGGCATATGGAGAAGAATGAAGTCGGCCGAGGGGTCTCTGAGAAGCTCGTCTCCTGCTCCAGCAAGTTCTCGGTAATCCTGTTGATGAAATCTGATCGGATTAGAAGGACCATTCTGTCGTGGAAACAGATGGAACGACCGCGCCAGGTTTACAAGGTGACCTATGACCGGCTGCTCACTGTTCCAGAGGATGCTCTGCTCTGGATACATGTCACCCGGCACGACGGTGTGATTCGTCCAGAAACATCGGTCGAGAACCTCAGGCAGAATGCGGCAATACGGGTTGTACCACCCCGCGATCGCAGTGCTATAGCCTGCATCAAGCGCATCTTGAAAGACCGTTTTGCGAGGATTGAAAGTCTCCCACATTCCCGCAGACCGGTTGTGCACCTCAAGAGGCCACCCGGCAGCAGCAGGACGCACGCCATCGTATCGATCTCCCGTCATTAGGGAAGGAAGAACCTGTTCTGTGTACACGCCGCTCGGAACGGTATGGGTGAACACCGTTGCCGTTCGAGCCAACTGCGTAAAAGCCGGCAACTCAAGCCCCTGATAACGATGCTCGTAGACTTGCCGGTAAGAGAGTTCATCAAAGAGAATCCAGATGATTCGCCCGCGACGAGGAGAGGAAGCGCTGTCTCCTCTTCGCTGATGCAGCGGACGCGGCGCATTCAGGTGCCTAGCCTGCCACGTAAAGAAGACTGACTGAACAATCATCGCCATTCCGCTCAGGGCAACGAATCCAAGGATCGGCACAGCCAACTGCTGAGCACGATAAAGAATCGGTCGAATGCGGGAGCGCCACGCCACCCAGGTAAAGAAGATCAGGCAAACCACACCCAGAAAGATTGTTTTGACAACAACTGGCACGGGAGATTCGTGAAGCACATACCAGTTCGTTATGATCTTCCAACTCAATCCAACCCCTAGACCGCTCCACAACCAGGAGTTGAATCGCGGATGACTCCGTCCCCAGGCAAGCAGGAGAGATAACACCAGCCACACAGCCGCGAAGTTCAGAAATACAGGCACGGCCACCGCACGAACCGGCCCGATCAGATGGTAAAACTCGCTGTGCAAAGGCGAGGCTAAAGACACAAGCACGACCAGCAGGACGATTGTGCTTGCGCCTAACGCAGTTATAGCCGGATGTCTCAACAACTTACGTGGCCTCTTGTATCGTCAAGAGACGAGATCGCCCGCTGTTGCACCTTGACCTCTGTTGCTGGATATCCTGCTGTTCGACGTACAATCCCGCGACTAGGCGACATGATCGTCACCCGTAGAAGATCTCCCTTGCCAGGCCGAAACGATTTCTTGATCTCGACCATTGTAAAAGTGGTATAGGTGCCTGATTATGGGATAGTTATGGTGAGAGCGCTGGGGCTCGAACCCAGGACCAACGCCTTAAAAGGGCGATGCTCTACCAACTGAGCTACGCTCTCAAACCACACTACCAAGTTAGCACATTTAGGCAGGTGGATCGTGCCTCCAACCAGCGCCATCGCAAGCTTTTATCCTCACTCTCTTGCGCCCGAGGGAGATCGGAGACTCCCGTCAAGGCGACGCCTTGGACCGCCACAAATCCTGATCAAGCCCACTGCGTCCACTCCATCACGATCTTTTCGGAGTCTTCCCCAAAAGGTCCATTTCGGGAAGACTGATTTTAACCCCCGATTCCGCCTGGATTGACGCAGAAAACCCGCGCCCCTATTGAATTCTCACACTTAAGTCGCACAACGGATTCATTGACTTGGGGTACTACCCACAGTAGCCTCAGGCTATTGCATTGGAACAGGTGCAACCACCAATTTGAGCTGGCAGCGAACCGGCGCAGTTCAAATCGAACAAACCGCTTCACCGAACTACAGGACCAAGAGCTATGGACTCGCGCGGCACAGACAAGACCACCGACAAGGTCGAAGATCTCGCATTAACGGAAACACCTGAAGATGTTGCTGTACTTTATTCTTGGGCAAATCTTCACGGAGCCAAGTATCGCGACTTCTCGGCATCGCGGCGAGAGTATCGTGCGCAGCTCAGACATCGAGCCGCCGAGCAGGTGCGGGAGCAGGCCCTACTGGCTCAGGCCGAAGCCGAAGACGCCGCAGCAACCGCAGATGCCGCAGCACGCAACGCCTCGAAGGTCGCACTCGATCCCTACTCAGAAGACTCCGACTCCCACCGGCGGCGTGCGTTGCGCGAGGCCGAAGAAGCCGCTCGTACCGCCGCAGCAGAACGCCTGGAAGCCGCTCGCCGGGCCGAAGTTGCTGCTGTCGCCGAAGCTGCCGCTCGCCGAGAAGAACGCGAGATTGCAGAGGCCCACGCCTCCGCCCAGCGGCAGGCTGCTCGCTACGCCGACTCGGAGATTCGCCGCAGAGCCGGCGACGATGGCCCTGAGCTTCCCGGGCGAATCTCAGATCCCTATGCTCAAACCCCACCTCCGGCGTACCCGGAGCCAAACCATCACCCAGCTACCGAAGCCCCACTCCGCCAACCGGAAATTTCTCCACAGGAATCGCCCTTGAGCAGCGATCCAATCCAGCCGGAGCCGCGTGTCTATGTTAAGCAGAATATGACCCCACGCCGCCCCCAGGGTTACCGCCCGGATGAAGCCTCCGGTGTCCGCCAGATTTATCGCGGCCCAGACGACTCTCAAGCCGAGTACACTACTCCTGATCCAATCAGACATTTGATTCCTACGCAAAACCGAGCCGTGCCTGCACCTCTTTCATCCCAGGATATGAAGCCGACCACCGAACAGTCCGCTCCACCGCCGCCATCGCCGTCAAACGAAGGCGCGGCCCCGCTTTCGGGTCAACGTCGCACCGATCCTCAGCCGCGCGCCGACGAATCCGCATCTCAAAGCGAACCAGCCATCGCGTCACCCGCAGCCATCCCGGATCAGAGGTCTCCGTCCGTCAAGGATTACTCAAGAACACCGGCCGATGCTCCGCTTGATTCCACGCGAGACTCTTCGTCAAATCTCTCTCCCGCCACACCCACTCGCCCCAGGCTATCGGGAGCCTTTCGGTCTGCGCCGCCGATCTCCCCCACACCCCCAAGGCCCGTCTCGCCGTTCTCTCAGGCCCTCGTCCCCTCTGACTCCACCCGCGGCCGCCGAGCCCAGGATGACTTCGACTATCAGCAGCCGCACAATCCATCCGAACCGCAGCGTCGCAACTCCGCAGACCCATCCCCTGAGCCTGCGCCGCTAGCCTCCGCGCGGCCTGCCTTTCAGTCAGATCCCGCCGGCCCGGCATGGCTCTATGCCTCGCCCGCGCAGCCCGTCGCGCCCAAGCCACTTGCCGCGCAGCAACCTCCTTCTCAATCCTCCGTAGCCGACACCCTCCAGCACTCCAGGGAACGCGTCGCTGCGCGCTGGTACGCTCTCAAGGGAGTCTTCGAGCAGCCCGGTCAGGATCAGCCTGAAGCAGCACCTGTACGCCAAAAGGAGACCCGAACACCAGTCCTTGCCGTCTTCTCCCTCGCCGGAGGAGTTGGCAAGACCAGCCTCGTCGCCACCGTTGGGCGCGCGCTCTCCTCCATGGGAGAGAAAGTCCTGCTCACCGACACCACCTCGCACGGTCTGCTGCCGTTCTACTTCGGCGCCAGCGAGCTTCGCCACGGAACCGTCCGCACCTTCTCCCCACCCAGCGGCAGCACCGACGCTCCCATCTATCTCGTCAGCTACGACGTAGACCAAAAGCAGACCAACGAAGAGGCACAGGAGCTTCTCGCCGAAGAGATCATCAGCAACGGCCGCGGCGCCCACCGTATCCTCCTCGACCTCACCGTAGGCTCCAGCTGGATCGTCCGCCGCATGTCCCGCATGAGCCCGACCATTCTCGTTCCCGTCGCGCCCGACATGAACTCCGTCATCAGTCTCCAGACCGTCGAAAAGTTCTTCAGCGGCGTCAACGACGGCGACGGCCGCCCCCTACAGCCCTACTACGTGCTCAATCAGTTCGACACCTCGCTGCCGCTGCACCTCGACGTCCGTGAGGTGATGCGTCGGCAGTTAGGAGATCGCCTCCTCCCCTTCGTCATCCGCCGTGCCCAGTCTGTCAGCGAAGCTCTAGCCGAGGGCATGACCGTAGTCGACTACGCCCCCGATGCACCCGTCGCCGAAGACTATCTGAACCTCGCCACCTGGCTCCGCACAGTTGCCGCACCGGCAACCGCGGGCTTCCGCAACGTTCGTTGGAGCGAACGATGAGGGAGGGTCCTCTCTTTGATCAAATTCAATCAGGTGACGCTCTCTTCTACAAAGCCATACGCCTTCTCATCCTTCTCAGCGGAGTATTTCTTCTAGCATTCACCGGCATTCTCGAACTCACCTGGCCCCAGCAGATCGTCCTCGGTATCCTCACCGTAGCCCTGGTCATCTGGATGGATCGCAGCTCCGGCTCCTACCTCGTCACCCTGACGCTCATGCTGGCCTCGATGTTCTCCACCTTCCGCTACGGCTTCTGGAGAGTCTCCACCACCCTCAAATTTTTCCGCGACCCCGGCTCGACCTGGAGCATCCTCGACGGCTTCTTCATCTGCCTACTCCTCTTCGCTGAAATCTATGCCTTCGTCGTCCTCTTTCTCGGCTTCTTCCAGACGCTCTGGCCGCTACGCCGCACGCCCGTCTCTTTGCCCGACGAGATAACCGAGTGGCCTGCCGTCGATCTCCTCATCCCCACCTATAATGAGCCGCTCAACGTCGTAAAGTACACCGCCCTCGCCGCACTTAACATCGACTGGCCCTCCGACAGACTCAACGTCTATCTCCTCGACGACGGCAAGCGCGAAGAGTTCCGCCAGTTCGCCGCAGACGCTGGCATCGGCTACATGACGCGCGACGACAACCAGCATGCGAAGGCCGGCAACATCAACCACGCCCTCGTCCAGCTCAACTCTCCATACGTCGTCATCTTCGACTGCGACCACGTCCCCACGCGAAGCTTCCTGCAAATCACCATGGGCTGGTTCCTGCGCGACCAGAAGCTGGGAATGCTCCAGACCCCGCATCACTTCTATTCGCCCGATCCCTTCGAGCGCAATCTAGACCAGTTCCGCACCATCCCCAACGAAGGGGAGCTCTTCAACGGAATCGTTCAGGACGGCAACGACTTCTGGAACGCAACCTTTTTCTGCGGCTCCTGCGCGGTCATTCGTCGCTCCGCCCTCGATCAGATAGGCGGCATCGCCGTCGAAACCGTTACCGAGGACGCCCACACCTCACTCCGCATGCAGAGGAACGGGTGGAACACGGCCTACATCAACATCCCGCAGGCAGCCGGCCTCGCCACCGAACGTCTCAGCGGCCACATCCGCCAGCGCATCCGCTGGGCTCGCGGTATGGTCCAGATCCTCCGCACAGAAAACCCACTCTTCGCCGGCGGCCTCAGCTTGGCCCAGCGGCTCTGCTACTTCAACGCGATGACGCACTTCCTCTACGCTCTCCCGAGACTCATCTTCCTCACCGCGCCACTCGTCTATCTAATCTTCGGACACGTCAATCTCCCAGGCTACTGGCTGCTCATCTTCGCCTACGCCCTCCCGCACCTCGCCCTTGCGAACATCGCCAACTCCCGCATCCAAGGCCAGCATCGCCACTCCTTCTGGAACCAGATCTACGAAACAGTCCTCGCGCCATACATCTTTCTTCCCACACTCTTCGCCTTACTCAACCCTAGATTCGGAAACTTCGACGTAACCGCCAAGGGAGGCGTCGTCACGCGCCGGTTCTTCGACTCGCGTATCGCCCAGCCCTTTCTCTTCCTCTCAGGGCTGAACGCTATCGGCATCCTCTGTGCCATCCCCAGGTTTATTCAGTTTCCCGGTGCTGGAACACCCTCGCCCCTCCACTTCATCGCGGACATGTACGACGGAGGCCACCCCGGAACCATTCTGATGAATCTTCTCTGGGCCTGCTTCAACATGGTCATCCTCGGCGTCGCCACCTCCGTCGCCTGGGAGAGCCGCCAGCGCCGCCAGTCCGTCCGACTCCCCATGTCCGTCCCCGCCGACGTACAACTCGGCAATGGAACCATCGTCCGCGGAGTCACCAGCGATATGTCCAGCGGCGGCCTCATGGTCCGCATTGAGCGCGCCTTCACCGCCCGCATCGGCGATGCCGTCAAACTCACCTTGCCGGTTCTCGACGGCAGCGCCACCCTGCCCGCCACCGTCGTTGGAATCGAAGGGAACGCCTTCCGCGCCCAGTTTGCCCCCCTCACCCTCCTCGAGGAAGAGGCGCTCACCCTGGTCCTCTACTCCCGTGCCGACACCTGGCTTGGCTGGGGAGAGTCGCGCGAAGCAGACAGGCCACTCACCAGCCTGCGCCGCATCGTCCATCTCGCCGGCCACGGCTTCGCCCGCACCTTTCGCAGCGGGGCAAAAGCAAAAGAACAAAAGTCCAGCGGAGAACTGGCTTCCAGTGTCGTGCCGCTTCTCGTTCTGGTGGTCTTGTTCTGCTCTTCCACTCTCTCCGCACAGATTCACCCGCTCCACTCCACACATTTTTTGCTACAAAATAATTCCAGCACCTCACCACCGGCTCAAACCGCGCCTTCAGCCCAAACTCAGCCACCAGTCCCCGCTGCGCCAGCTCCCAGCGCCCCTGCAGCCCAGATCCCGTCTTCGACCGAAACCCAGCAACCACCTCAAAACTCGCCTGCGGTCAAACCATTCCTTTCCTACAAGGCATACGCCGCTCGACTGGCCGCTGCACAATCTGCCGCCGCGCCGCCCGATACCTTCGATAAAGTCGTCAGCCTCACCGACCTGGGCGTCCCGCGAACCATCGTCATGCAGGGCCTGGACGCCTTCAACACGATCCACTTCGCACTGCCGCAGACCCAGGTCGTCAAGACCGCGACAATGCATCTTCGCTACCACGTCTCGCCCGGCCTCATTCCATCGCTCAGCCATATCAAGGTGAGCCTCAACGGAACCCTCTTCGCGGCCCTTCCTGTCATCGACCCACACTCCGCCAGCACGACTCAAGCCACTCAAACAGTTACAAATCCGGTTCCAACCCAAAGCGCCGACCTGCTCGAAGCAACCGTCACGCTTCCAGTCGACACTCTCACTCGAGACAATCAGCTCACCTTCGAGTTCGTCGGCCACTACGCATCCCAGTGCGAAGACCCCGCCCACTCCACCCTCTGGGCGCACATCGACAACAACTCCACCATCGAGTTCACCGGAACCCTCACCCAACTTCACGACGACCTAAGACTCCTCCCCGCGCCCTTCTACGACCCCCTCGTCAATCCGCATCCCGTCATCCCCATCGTCTTCCTCGGCCAGCCGTCTCCGAAGGCCCTCCAAGCCGCGGGCATCATCGCCTCGTGGTTCGGTATTCTCGCCGACTCCCGCCCCATCCGCTTCCCAGTCACAGTCGAGACCATCCCCGTCGGCAACGCGATCGTCATCGGCCAGAATGGCCCATCGTTTCCCGCCGCCCTCCAGATCAACTCCATCGCCGGCCCCACCGTCGTCATGCGGCCGAACCCCTCAGATCCCTACTCAAAGCTCCTGATCCTGACCGGCGAAACTGACTCCGACCTCCTCAACGCGGCCCTTGCTTTAACTCTCCAGCGCGACCTCCTGAGCGGCGATCGTGTGCGTATCCCCGCCATCAAAATGCCTGCGCCACGCGAAGCCGACGACGCACCACGCTGGCTCAGCACCGACAGAAACACTCCCATCGGCGACCTCCTCCAAACGAGCAGCCTCCAGACCGACGGCTCCAACCCGGTGGCCCTCTCCCTGCGCCTCCCGCCCGACCTCTTCTACGGCACGCGCCAGAATCTCGGCTTCCATCTCACCTATCGCTACAACGGCGTCCCCCTCTCCGACGACAGCTCCCTCCAGGTCTATCTCAACGACGCCTACATCAACTCCACCCCGCTATCGCACACTGACAAAGCCGCCCCCGCGCGCATCGTCCCAATCCCCGTCTCGGACATGCGCCCCTTCTCGAACTCCATCCTGCTGCGCTTCTTCTTTCAGCTCGCCAAAAAACCTGATTGCCCCGACCCAGCCTCCCCGAACCTCCAGGGCTCCATCCTCAAAGACTCCTACCTCGACCTCAGGGATATCCCCCACTTAGCCGTTCTGCCAAATCTCGAGATCTTCGCCAACGCCGGCTATCCCTTCACCCGCAAAGCCGACCTATCCGACACCGCCGTCGTCCTGCCCGACAACCCCAGCCCCGAAGAGATTGAGCTCTATCTCACCCTCATGGCTCACTTCGGCGCCCAGACCGGCTACCCCGTCCTAAACGTTACCGTCACCAACGCCGAAGGCATGCGCACCGACGCCCACAAGGACTACCTCGTCCTCGGCACCGTCGACGACCAGCCCGCCATCAGCCGCCTCAATCCATCACTCCCTGTCAGCGTCGATGGCAGCGGCTTACACATCCAGGACACCCAGGACTTCTTCGCCCAACTCCAGCACGCCTGGTGGAAGGTCCGCAGCTCCGACCACATCCAGTCCGGCCAGCTTGAAACCGCTGGCAGCATCCCCGACGCACTCATCGAAGGCGTCGAATGGCCCAGCGGATCCAGCCAGTCCGTCGTCGTCATCGCCTTGCGCGACAAAACCGTCATCCCCAACTTCCTCTCCACCTTCCTTCAAACCTCTCAGTCCTCCGACATCTCCCAATCCGTAAGCGTGCTGCGCGACTCGCACTTCATCTCCTACCGCATCGGCAACGACGTCTACCGCGTAGGCTCCCTCTCGCTTTGGCTCCAGCTCAACATGCTCTTCGCCGACTACCAGTGGCTCATGGTCATATCCACCCTGGTCGTCTGCTTCCTCCTCGCCGTCATCCTGCGCTCTGCCCTGCGCCGCCGAGCCCGCGCCCGCCTCCAGGGAAACACCTACACCCACCCAGCCTGACGCAACGAACTCCCCAAGCTACCTTAATCAGAAATCCCCCATCCGTCGTATCCGCCCCCTCTTAATTCCCTTGAACTACGCCTCTTCGCCACGTATAACTCTCGAACATACACAAATCTCCTCTCTCAACCGGACTGTTGCTCTTATTGACGTGGGGGCCGCCAGTGTATTGAAGACCCGATGACACGACGAACGAACCAGCGAGCAGAGCGATTGCGCAAACTCCATTTATCCCTCTCAACAATTAGCCTCATCCTCTTCAGCACCCTCCCAGCGCTGGCCTTCCATTCGGACACTGTTCCCGACTGGGTCCGCACCGCCGCGCAGCAGAAGATTCCCTCATATCCGCCCGACACCAACGCAGTCGTCCTCCTCGAAGACACCACCTACACCGTAGCGCCCGATGGCAGTGCCACCGAGCACTTCCGCAGCGTCGTCAAGATCCTTCGCCCTCAGGGCCGCGACGAGGGCAGAATCGCCGTCCCCTTCGACAAAGACACTAAAATCCTCTCCCTGCACATCTGGAGCATCGGCCCCGACGGACACGAGTACGCCGTCAAGGACAGCGAGCAGGTAGAGTTCGGTTATCCCGGCCAGGGCAACCTCTTCATGGACCTCAAGATCAGGGCCGCAGAGGCTCCCGGCCGAGACCCCGGCGGCGTCGTCGCCTACGAGTACGAGCAGCGCACCCACCCGTACCTCACCGAGAAGACCTGGTTCTTCCAAAGCGAACTCCCCCGCCTCAACCAGAGCTTCACCCTCGAACTGCCGCCCGGGTTCACCCACGGCACCGTCTGGGCGCACAGCAGGGAACTCCCCGCTATCGACCTCGAACACCAGCGCTGGCGTTGGGAGATGAAGGACGTCCCTCCCATCGACCTCGACCAGGTCGAGCTTCGCCCCTCCGAGTTCTCCCTCGAAGGCCGCATGACCGTCCACTACACCGGCCCCACCATCCCCGCGCCCACCGAAGGCACCTGGCAGAGCATCGGCCAGTGGTACCAGGCCCTCGCGAAGGATCGCCTCGCCGCCACACCCGAGATCGCCGCCAAAGCCAACGAACTCGCCGCCAACAAGACCGACTTCTACGACAAGACCGAAGCCATCGCCGAGTTCGTTCAAAAACAGGTTCGCTACTTCGTCATCGAGATGGGCATCGGCGGCTACCAGCCTCACTACGCCGCCGACATCTTCCGCAACCGCTACGGCGACTGCAAAGACAAAGCCACCGTGCTCGTCTCCATGCTATCCACCGTAGGAGTCCACGGCGCTCTCGTCATGGTCGACCATCGCAGGGGAGTCGTCGACCCCGACGCACCCTCGATCGTCGGCGACCACATGATCGCAGCCATCGAAATCCCCAAAGGCTACAACTCCCCCAGGCTCCGCAGCGTCGTCACCGCGAAGTCCGGCCGCCGCTATCTCATCTTCGATCCCACCTGGGACAAGACCGCCTTTGGTCAGCTTGCGCACAACCTCCAGGGTGGCTACGGCGTCCTCGTCGAAGGCCCCGACAGCCAGATCATTCAATTTCCGCTACTCTCTCCCGATCTCAACACCATCCATCGCACCGCTACCTTCCAACTCGAACCCGACGGCTCCCTCAAAGGCAGCGTCACCGAGAAGCGCTTCGGCGACCTCTCCGAACACCGCCGCGATCTCTACATCAGCGGCGACGCCAAAGAGCAGACTAAGTTTCTCGATCGCCTTCTGGGCCAGGACTTCACCACCTTCTCCGTCTCTGACTTCAAGGTGCAGAACGCCGAGGCTCTCAACAAAGACCTCACCACCTCCTACTCCCTCACCGCCGATCACTTCGGCAAGCCCATGGGCCCTCTGCTCATGGTCCGTCCCCGCGTCCTCGGCAGCGAAGAGCTCTACGCCGACCGCAAAGAACGTCATAACATCCCCATCAACCTCAGCGAGACCATGCAGGAGCAGGACGACTACACCATCGAACTGCCCTCCGGCTACGCAGTCGATGAGGTTCCCGATCCCGTCAAGCTCGACCTCGACTTCGCCTCCTACGAGAGCTCAAGCGTAGTCAAGGACCACACCCTCCACTACACCCGCACCTACACCGTTCGCGAGGTCACTCTCCCCGCCGACAGATATCCCGATGTTCAAAAGCTCTCCGGTGTCATAGCGGCCGACGAGCAAAGTAAAGCCGTCCTCAAAAAGCAGTAAAAATCTATAAACAAAAATCAATCACGAAACGGCCCCGCACCGCGAAGTAATCGAACGAAACAAGCGAACAAGGACGACAACATGAACCACACCTCACGCCGCACCCTCTGCCTCACTCTTCTCTCTGCCTTGGCTCTCCTCGCCGCACCCTTCGCCCGCGCGCAGTGGACCGTCCCTACCGCGGAAGAACTCTCCATGACCTCACAGCCCGAGGTCCCCGGAGCCGCCGCCGTCTACCTCTTCCGCGAAGAGACCACCGAAGACAAGCTCCACATGTTCAGCACCTACGTCCGGCTCAAAGTTCTCACCGAGCGCGGTAAGGAGTACGCCAACGTCGAGCTCGGATACGAGCACTCCAGCGAAAACGGCTCCACGGACATAGACGACATTCAGGGCAGAACCATTCACCCCGATGGCACCATTATCCCCTTCACCGGCAAGCCCTACGAGAAGCTCGTCGAAAAGACCCAGGGCACTCGATTCATGGCCAAGGTCTTCACTCTTCCAGACGTCGAAGTTGGCAGCATCATCGAATATCGTTACAAGCTGCGGCTCGGCGAGAACTGGTTCAGGGCCCCGCAGTGGTACATCCAGTCCGCTCTCTACACCCGCAAAGCCCACTACTCCTGGCGGCCCACCGACAAACAACTCCTCTCGAGCGAAGACGGCGGCCAACTCACCAACACAATCTCCTGGACCAAAATCCTTCCTACGGGCGCCGATCTAAAACAAACCCAGCTTCCCAGCAGCGCCTATGCCGCGGGCCAGTACATCTTCGATCTCAACGTTCACGATGTTCCTCCCGCTCCCGAGGAGGATTACATGCCGCCCATCTCCAGCTTTACCTATCGCGTCCTCTTCTACTACTCTCCCTATCGCAACGGCGACGAGTACTGGAAGAACGAAGGCAAGCACTGGGCAAAGAGTCGTGACAAGTTCATCGGACCCGGCCCCGTCGTCACCGCAGCCGTGCACGACCTCGTCCTTCCAACCGACACGCCGGATCAAAAGCTGCACAAGATCTACGCCGCCGTCATGAAGCTCGAAAACGCCAGCTACACCCGCGAGCACTCCAGCGCTGAAGAAAAGTCTCAGGGCCTCAAAGAAGTTCACACCACCGACGACATCTGGACCCGCAAGCGCGGCAACAGCGATCAGATCGCGGCACTCTTCGTAGCCATGGCGCGCGCCGCCGGCATGAAAGCCTATCTCGCCGTGGTCACCAGCCGTGATCGCAGCCTCTTCTTTCCCGCGTATCTCAGCATGTCGCAACTCGATGACGACATAGCCATCGTCAACGTCGACGGCAAGGACCAGTTCTTCGATCCAGGCTCGCGCTACTGTCCCTACCAGCATCTTGCGTGGAAGCACACCCAGGTGGGCGGTCTCCGGCAGATGGATGGGGGCGCAGGAGCAGTAGAAACTCCGGGTGAGACTTATCTCTACTCGAAGACCACACGAATCGCCGACCTGACCATGGACGAGCACGGCGAAGTCTCCGGCATCATGAAGCTGACCTACACCGGATCTCCCGCTCTTCATTGGAGGCAGCGTGCCCTCACCGGCGACGACGAAAGCCTCAAACGCGAACTTCGCACGAACGTCGAACGTCTCATGCCTGCTGGAGCCGACATCGAGGTCACCACCATCGAGAAGCTCGAAGACTACGAACAACCCCTCGTCGTCAACCTCTCCTTCAAAGGAAACCTCGGCTCCGCCACCGGCAAACGCCTCCTCATCCCCGCTGACATCTTCGAGGTCAACGCAAAGCCTGCATTCCCCCACGAGAAACGAGACATCCCCGTATATTTCCCATACTCCCGCACCAATCAAGACGCTGTCCGCATCAAGTTCCCGCCGTCCTTTAAAGTAGAATCTCTCCCCGCCAGCAACAAGGAGAACTTTCAGAAATTTGCTCTATACAGCTTGAATTCAGAGTCCACCCCGAATAGCTTTACCGTCCGCAGAGACTACTTTCTGGCAGAGATCTTCTTCAAAACCGAAGAGTACGCCGACCTCCGTAGCTTTTACTCCAAGATCGAGAACAAAGATCAGGAGACGGTCGTCCTCACCACCACACCGGCTCCCGCCAAACCAACCCCGGCAGGGAACTGAAGCCGTTGCCGCCTGCTCCCCTCACGGCAGGCGGCACACCTTCACCGAATCATTCTCGTAAGCACACCCAAACCCCGTCGGAGCGTCTCGCTCCAGAATCACCCACGTCGCGCCAACCGCCTTCAGCGCAGCAACCCGGCCACGTTCCGAGTCCCCGCGAAACCCTCCACCAAGCCCAGTCTGCAGCGCCATCCCCTGCGACCACTCCTCCGTAAGCTCCGGCCTGTTCGAGGCCGTCCCACCATCTTTGGAGTCCGGCAGCGAACTCCGCTCCGCAATCGCGCGAAAGCCCTGAGCATCCTCCCCCTCCCTCACCGTGTAGTGAGCATCCAACGCAAACACCGCATCCTTCGGCGTGTTCTCTCTGATCCAGACAAACGCCTGCTCCCATCGATTTCCCAAACCCCCGCCAACCAATCCCATTGCGCTCGGAAGTTCAACGTGCCTTGAAGCCGGGAAGATCTCACAGCCGACCCGCAACATAACCACCGCCAGCACAGAGAACGCAGCAACCCATCCCCACACCCGTCGCCGCAACACCCGCCCCCCAAGCGTCGCTCCCACCACCAGAATCATCACCACATACACCAGTTGGAAGACCCGCAGAGGTTGCAGTCTTGCCACCTGATGCACCGCTGCGCCCTCTCGCGCAAACAGTAACGCAACCGCAATCGCCGTCCCACCGGACACCATCGCAGCACGCGCCAAACCCACCCGCACCACCTCCACATCGCGGCCACACTTCAAGGCAACGATCGCAAGAATAATCAGCGGAGCCGCCAGCCCAATCCACTCATACCAATGCCATTGGCTAAGAAACCAGTACTCCCGCGTCAGCATAACCCTCTGGTAAGCCGCGCTCTCCGCCGGCGCCGACAACTGCACTCCCGCCGCCACCATCACCGCCGTCAAACATAACCCCACCGTCCCCCACACCCGCACCAGCCGGCTAGCCGACATCTCAGCACCCAGCACCAGCACCGATCCCAGCGCATAAGCCCCCATCAGCGGATGCATCATCGCCGCGCCCATCAGCGCCCCACAACAAAGCGCCAGCCCGCGCCGCCGCTCTCCTTCCATCTCAAACTGTGGCGAGAAAAACTGCAGCGCGCCAACCAGTGCCAGCAACGCACAGGGTGTCGAAAGACTTCGCGCCGTCACATACGGATCCATCAGCATCAGCGACGTCCCCGCAATCGGAATCGTCAGCCACATCGCCAGCAGCGCTACCGCTCCGCTCCTCGCCTCACGCGACCCATAGCAGCGAGCCGCCAGCAGCCACACCGCAAACAACGTCATCCAGACACTCGCCAGATGTACCACCAGCAACACCCTCTCCAGGCTCAGGCGCGACTCACGCACCAGCCCAGCCATCAGCGGCGCAAACACCGAGTACCGCAGATGCCCCACCACAAACTCCGCACCATACGGATAAAGCTCCGGATCCAGCAGCCGTTTAATCTCAGGCAGGTAGATGCCCCCATCCTCGGCATAGGGGTGATAGCCGTGGATCAGCAACGCAGAAAACGTCAGCACAGTCACCAACCAAGCGGCAAAACTTCGTTCCCGCCGGTACCGCTCCAGTTCGAGCTCTACCGAAGAGAGCTGTGATGCGATCGATGTAGCCAAATAAATCTGCTCCTGCCGTGGTCTTATTGCTACCGCATGACATCGGCTTACGCTCTGCGAAATCGCTAACCGAAAACAATGCGACTGCTCCCGAAGCTAAACTCCCGATCTTCTCGAAGAAGATGAAGACAAACTCTTTTCACCCTTAGACGTCAAAACATCGATTCAGCTTACGTCTCTCCCAGATCAAAACGAAAAAATCGCCACTCACTATTTCTTATAAAACTCTCATCTCTTCCTCCCGCAACGCGGCCCTCCAATTGCTCTCTAAGGAGCAAGTTCATCAATCCGAACGAAGAGGAACAACACAAGGGCAATAACACGAAGGGAAGAACATCAGGAGAAGCCACATCGTGCACATTCACAGCAACCCCGTCAGCCAGCTCGCACTGGGTTCTATCCAATCTACTCTGCAGGCCCAGGAAGCCAGAAAAGCCGCCGCCACCGTGCGCCGAAGACTCAGCAGCGTTGCAGCCAGCGAGGATGGCGACCTCATCTCCCGCGTCGAGGCCCACGCCGAACCTGATCCCCAGCGCAGAAAGAATCCGCAACAGGACGAAGAGGCCTTCCGCAGTGTCTTCTTCTCCCTCTCCGTCTAATCACACCGGGCCGCATACAGCCTCGCAACCCAAAATGTAAGAAGATCGGTCACACACAGACGATACAATCGGAGCTGCATGCTTGATTGTCCTTTGTCCCCTCCGGTTCCCCGCGAAACCACCCATCGCACGGCGTTCTTCTGGCTGCTCGCATGAGCGCCGTCGCCAACAGCCGCAACCTGCTGAAGACCATCCCCGGCCTTCTCATCAGCGCCTTTTTTCTCTGGTACACCTTTCACAACATCCCGCTCAACGAGTTTCGCTCCCTCCGCCTCGCGCACCCCGTGTGGATCCTTGGCGTCCTCGCCTTCACTGCCGCCAGCTAC
This sequence comes from Tunturiibacter empetritectus, assembly GCF_013410875.1. Classification (GTDB taxonomy): domain Bacteria; phylum Acidobacteriota; class Terriglobia; order Terriglobales; family Acidobacteriaceae; genus Edaphobacter; species Edaphobacter empetritectus. The sequence goes on from NZ_JACCCU010000001.1 coordinate 1,806,805, forward strand.
ACCCTGCGTTGCGTTCGCTGGAGCCAGATGATGCCGCGCAACGGCCGCTCCCTCCGCGCCCACTTCGTCGTCTGCGCCCGCGTCCTCATGACCTCGCTCGCCGCCAACAACATCCTCCCCCTGCGCATCGGCGACATCATGCGTATCTTCACCTATTCCGACGACCTCGGCACCGCGCCCTCCGTCATCCTCAGCACCGTCATCCTCGAAAAGCTCCTCGACATCTTCGTCCTCGTCCTTCTCTTTGTCTCGACCGTAGGCAGCATCGCCACGCCGCGCCTCCGCCTCATCGCCAACATCTCCCTCGCCGTCTCAGCCATCGGCCTGCTCATCCTCCTCGTAGCGGCGCGCAGCCTGCAGGCTCCCGTGCAGCGGCTCTTCACCCGTCTTCCCGACTCCCCACTGCTGAAGAAAATCGAACACTGGATCACCCTCGCCCTTGACGCAACCGGCCGCCTTGGCGTCGTCGGTTCTCTTCTTCTGCTCTTTCAATCGGTTGTCATCTGGACCTGCGAAGGCATGATCTTCCTCTCGGCCATCCGTCTCCTCGGCCTTTCGGTAGACCGCATCGCTGCCTGGCTAGCCGTCTCCTTCGCCAACCTCTCCTATCTCATTCCCAGCTCCCCCGGAGCCATCGGCCCCTTCGAACTCGCCGTCAAAACTTCCCTCGTCAATCACGGCGCGTCGATGTCGCAATCCGCGGTCTTCGGCCTCGCGATTCACGTCTGGATGCTCCTCTCGGTCACCGGAGCGGGTGGCATCATCTTCCTCCTTCATCGCATCCGCATCCACAATCACAAGCCCCTCCTCGAAGAAATTGAAGATCTGCCGGCCACGCTGCCATAAAGAATGATCCTGCCGGAGGAGCCTCCTGCGCGGAGAGCGGTCACTTCGTGTATATACCCCTTCGGTTGGCGCTCCCCGTTGGTCGCTAGGGAGATCATTCCGATCAACGGGAGGACCACGCGAAGCTCTAAAAAGGCGTGCGAACGCCCGCCCCACGCGCAGCGGGCCCGTCCGGCAGGACAAGCCTCTAGTAAACTGAACCCATCTTCCAAGTGGTGACGCCCAAAGCATGTATCGCACAATCCAGCAGTCTCTATTGGCCCGCATCCAAGCCATCCTCCTCGCAAAGTACGACGTCACCCTTACGAACCCGGGCGCCCCGCAACTTGTTATAGAGCAGCCCCCCAGCATTACCCTCGGCGAACTAGCCCTCCCCGTCGCCTTCGAGCTGGCTAAGCGCCTCCGCAAAGCCCCCCGTGCCATCGCAACGGAACTAGCAGCCGAACTCACCGCAGCCCTCCCCACACTAGAAGGCGTCGCCAGCGTAGAAGTAGCGGGCGCAGGCTACCTCAATATCCGCCTCGACCGCGCCGCCGCCATCCGCCGCATCGCCGCCGACCAGCACGCCGACATCGGCGGCCCCGGCTTCCGCCTAGTCGAGCACACCAGCATCAACCCCAACAAGGCCGCCCACATCGGCCACCTCCGCAACGCCATCCTCGGCGACACCTTTCAGCGCCTCCTCCGCCCCGACACCTTCAAAACCGGCTACGAAGTCGGCGTACAAAACTACATCGACAACACCGGCGTCCAGGTCGCAGACGTAGTCGTAGGCCTCGTCTACCTCGAAGGCAAGACCCTCACCAGCACCCGCGAACTCCTCACCGAGCTCCTCGAGACCAACCAGCGCATTGACTTCTACTGCTGGGATCTCTACGCCCGCGTCTCCCAGTGGTACACCGCAGATTCTGAACACATCGCAGCCCGAAAACAGATCCGCCTCGACACTCTTCACGCCCTCGAGATCGGCCACAACGACACCGCAGACATCGCCGACCTCATCTCCACCGCCGTCCTGCGCCGCCACCTCGACACCATGCAGCGCCTCAACATCGAGTACGACTTCCTCCCCCGCGAAAGCGAGATTTTAAGCCTGCACTTCTGGGACGCAGCCCGCGAACTCATGCTCGAAAAAGGTGTCCTCTACCTCGAGACCGCAGGCAAGAACAAAGGCTGCTACGTCATGCGTCGCGCCGGCACGTTAGAGGAACGCGCAGGCACATCAGAAGAAATAGCAACCGCAGACTCCAGCCTGCCCGACGAAGACGCCAAGGTCATAGTCCGCTCCAACGGCACCGTCACCTACGTCGGCAAGGACATCGCCTACCACCTCTGGAAGTTCGGCCTCCTCCCCGGCAAAGACTTCGGCTACGCAAAATTTCACGAGTACCCCACGCACTGTTGCTGGATCTCCACCACCCATGGAGAAACCCCACACCCCACCTTCGGCAAAGCCGACGCCATCTACAACGTCATCGACTCCCGCCAGAACGACCCGCAGAACAACGTCATCGCCGCCCTCCGCGGCATGGGCTACACCGAAGCCGCCGACCGCTACACCCACTTCAGCTACGAGATGGTCGCCCTCACGCCTCGCTGCGCCGTCGAACTCGGCTACACCATCAGCGAAGAAGACCAGAAGAAGCCATTCATCGAAGTCAGTGGCCGCAAGGGCTTCGGCGTCAAAGCCGACGACCTCCTCGACCGCCTCATCGCCGCCGCCAAATCCGAAGTAGACACCCGCCACCCCGAGATCGAACCCGCCCAGCGCCTCACCATCGCCACGCAGATCGCAGTAGGCGCCCTCCGCTACTTCATGCTCCGCTTCACCCGCAACACCATCATCGCCTTCGACTTCAAAGACGCCCTCAGCTTCGAAGGCGAGACCGGCCCCTACGTCCAGTACGCCATCGTCCGCGCCGCAAACATCTTCCGCAAAGCCAACACCACTGAAGCCGCATCTCTGGCCGCAATCGCCATACTGGACTTGTCGAACATTCTAGACACCGAAGAGGGAAGCAGCCTCTGGGAGACCTGGCTCCTCGCCTCAAAACTAACGCTGTTGATCGAGCAATGCATAGCTACCGCCGAGCCGGCCTACCTCGCCAAGTACGCCTTCCAGCTAGCCCAGCAGTTCAACAACTTCTACCACCGCCACCACGTCCTCAACGAAACCGATCCCACCCGCAAATCCCTCCTGCTAGCCACCGCCGCAGTAGCACAACGCGAGATGACCCGCGCCCTTGCCTATCTAGGCATCGAAGCCCCACCCGTTATGTAACTCTAAAAGACACATACTTAGGATTTATAAAGAGTCCGTCATTCTGAGCGGAGCGAAGAATCCCCGCATTTTGCCGCCGCCTGCTTCATCGCTAACGCCTGCTTCAACAACGTTGGCGCCCGTTCGCCTTTGCCTGTTTCATTCGCGCAAACTCAAAAAATCGTCATCTCGACCTAAGCTGCTCACGGTTTTATCGTGACCAGCGCAGTGGAAAGACCCCCGCATTTGTCTTTTCAAACTCAAACATCAAAAACGCCATGCCTGATGAAGGAGTGCAGTTCCTCGAGGGAACCATTTGCAGACAAATCAGGCACTGAATGCTTTCTGGGATTGGTGCAGGAACGGTCACGGGCTCACGATGCCCAAGCGTACAGATAGGTTTTAAGATCATGTATATCCTCTCGGGTGCATTGGTAGCTCGAGCGCGGACCATACCATTCTCGGGTGGTACGGCAAGGCAGAACCGCTTACTAGTCTGAGTACCCCCGCACCCACTCCAGAATCGACCTCAACGCCACGCCACTAGGCCCATTCGCAATCCAAGGCTTATTCTCATCGTGCCAGGCACACCCAGCGATATCCAGATGCAACCAGGGCGTCTCCCCCACAAACTCCTTCAAGAACATCGCCGCCGAAATCGCCCCACCCCACCGATTCGCGCCCGTATTCCTCATATCCGCGATATGGCTCTTGATCTGATCCTTGTAGTCATCTGTGCAGGGAAGCCGCCAGAACTTCTCTCCCGAGATCTTCGTCGCATCCGTAAACTTCTGCCATGCCCCCTCATCGTTCGAGAACAACCCCACATTCACAATCCCCAGCGCCACCACGCAAGCGCCAGTCAGCGTAGCCGCATCGATCAGATGCGTGCAACCCAGCGTCTTCGCATAGTGCAAACCATCCGCCAACACCAGACGGCCCTCAGCGTCGGTATTAATCACCTCAATCGTCTTCCCCGACATCGCCGTCACCACATCACCCGGCCGATAAGCCTTCCCATCCGGCATATTCTCCGCCGAGCACACCACCCCAATCACCTTCACCCGCGGCTTCAGCTGCGCAATCGCCTGCATCGCGCCAATCATCGCCGCAGCCCCAGCCATGTCGTACTTCATCTTCTCCATGCCATCGCCCGGCTTGATCGAGATCCCGCCCGTGTCGAACGTAATCCCTTTCCCAACCAGCCCCAGCACCGGAGCGTCCTTCGCCAGCGCCTCACCCTTCCCAAGCTTCGGCTCATACGTCATCACAATCAGCGCTGGTGGCTGCTCCGAACCCTGCGCCACCGCGGCAAACGCCCCCATCTTCAACTCCAGCAGCTTCGCCGTCGAATGCACCTCGCACTTCAATCCCATCTCCGAGCACATCGCCGCCGCACGCTTACCGAGCTCCGTCGGCGTCAGCACATTGCCGGGCTCATTCACCAGTGACCGCGCAAAGTTCTGCGCCGCCGCCACAATCACTCCAGCGTCAAAGCCCTCCTGAATCTCCGCCCGAGTCGACTTCTCTGCCTCCTTCGCAATCACCGAAAGCGACCGCACCGACCGGTCCTTCCGTTCACTCCGATACGTATCCCAATCCTTCTCCGCAACCTCCGCACCTTCCACCAACACGCGCGACAGCAACGCACAGGGCAGCGTCTCCAGGTGTTCATCGTCCAGCGCATGGTCCTCAGGAAACGCAATCGCCATCTCCCGGACTCCCAGCGGCTTGGCCGCACGCACCGCAGTCCCCGCACCCTTGCGAACCTCATCCACCGATAGGCCCTTCGCCTTGCCCAGCCCCACCACCACCAACCGCTCCGTCTTCAACCCATTCGGACCATGCAGCAACAACGTCTCGCCCACCGTAGCTTTGAACTCGCCCGACGCCAGAACCTTCGCCGCCGAATCCGCCACCGAATCCGACGTCGTCAACAAAGCCACCAGCGGCTCAGCATCTTTGCCCACAGCGATATCCACGGCAAATACAGCCAGCAGCGGCGTTTGAAACCCGGCAGCATCCTGAAAGAGTAACTTCGTGTCCATGCCCTATCGTAACCCGACAGCCTGTCGATCATCTTTGAAGTAAAACTACAACGAAAGTAGAACTACCCTCGTTGACTCCGGGCCACCGCGGCCTTGGCCTCGTTATCGGCCTCGCGCTTGCGTTCCGTGGCGCGTTTGTCCCACTCCTGCTTGCCCTTCGCCAGAGCAATCTCGCACTTCACCCGCCCATTGCGAAAATAAAGTCGTGTCGGGATCAGCGTAAATCCCTTCTGCTTCGTCATACCCTCGAGCTTCCGAACCTCGCTCTTATGCAGCAGCAGCTTCCTCGTACGCAGCGAATCATGATTCATCGCATTCCCATGAGAGAACGGTCCAATGTGCGCATTCAGCAGAAAACACTCGCCGTCCTTCAGCAGCCCATAAGCGTCCTTCAGATTCGCCTTGCCCTCACGGATCGACTTCACCTCGGTCCCGCGCAGCGCCACCCCGGCCTCGAACTTGTCTGTCAAAAAATAGTTAAAACTTGCCGACCGGTTGAACGCGGCATCTCGCTTGCCCGCTGCCACCGGGTCGCGGTCCTTCTCCTTCACCACCGGCTTGGGCTGGTGGGCGGCTATCGTGTTGGACATAGAACGTGCCATGCAATCTCTTACTTTAACATGCCTGCAACTTTCGGTTCACACGCAGCCCTCACCCGAGCAGCTCCCGCGCGTCTAATCACAATCTCGTCCGTCAGTCCTACCTTGACGTCATGAGATCTGCCCAATCCTCCAGCCGCGAGCCGTGCCCCAAAACGACCGCGGACCATCCCCGACACCTACCCACTTTTTGACGAGGTCACTTTGGAGCGAATGCTATACTCACCCGAGCGCAGCAGCCTGGCAAGCACGGACCCCACAGGCAGCGCCCACGCCGGAAAGATCTTCCCGGCAGGCGTTATCTCCGGCAAACGCCATACTCTTCACGGTGTAAAGGACGAAAACGGAAGCAGCATGGGTCGCGTGTACAAAACAATCAGCCGTCTATCAATCTCTCCCCGTCGTGTGTATCAAGGCCGCGCGCTCCCTGCTTTGCTCCTCTGCGGCATCGCGAGTCTCTGCGCCACAACCGCACACGCCCAGTCAGCCGCCAAGTGGGACAAGCGCGGCCAGGACGCAGAAGCGCGTCAGGACTTCGACGCAGCCTACGAGGACTATCACAACGCCGTCCTAAAAAAGCCGAAGGACCTCCGCTTCTTGGAGCACTTCCAGAAGATGCGCTATCAGGCCGCAGTCGCCCACGTCGATCGCGGCCGCGTCCTTCGCCAGAACGGCGACATCCAGGGCGCAATGGCCCAGTTCAATCGCGCCCTCCAGATCGACTCCGGCAACCAGGCCGCCGAGCAGGAGATCAATCAGATCCAGAGAGAGCAACAGGTAGAGCGTGATAATACTCCCCAGGCAAAAGAGCAGATGTCGCGTCAGAACGAGACCCTCAGCACGCTCGGCTCCATCGCCGGCCCGGTCGAACTCAAGCCCGTCTCTAACGATCCCATCACCCTCCACATGGTCGAGGACGTAAAGGTCATCTACGAAGCCATCGGCAAGGCGGCTGGCCTCAACGTCCTCTTCGACCCCGACTACAGCTCCAAGCGCATCCCTGTAGACCTCACCAACGTCACCCTCTCGGACGCCCTCCGCATCGTCGGCACCATCTCCGGCACCTTCTACAAGGCCATCACACCCAACACCATCTTCGTCGCCACCAACTCGCGCACCAAGCGCACCGACCTCGACGAGCAAGCCGTCCAGACCTTTTATCTCACCAACGCCAGCCAGCAGAACGACGCCAACGAAGTCGTCATTGCCATTCGCAATCTGCTCGATCCAAGCGTAAAGATCTATCTCGTTCCCAGCCAGAACGCCATCGTCATGCGCGCCACGCCCGACCAGCTCCTCCTCGCGCAAAAGCTTTTGAACGACCTTGATCGTGCTCGCCCCGAAGTGGTCGTAGATGTCGCCGTCCTCGAAGTCAACAAGAACGTCGAACACAACCTCGGCATCACGCTGCCGCAATCCATCACCCTCACCCCACAGGCCAATCCCAACACCACTTCATCCAGTAGCAGTAGTAGTAGCGGCACTGGTACCGGCACAGGCACAGGAACCACCTCCAACTTTACCCTCAACACCCTCGCCCACCTCAACGCCAACAACTTCGCCGTAGGCATCACCGGTGGCACTCTTAACGCGCTGCTCACCGACGCCGACACCCGCGTCCTTCAGAACCCCAGCATCCGCGCCACCGATGGTCAGCGCGCAACCATGAAGATCGGTGAGAAGATCCCCGTAGCAACCGGATCTTACAACGCAGGCGTATCCACCGGCGTAGCCAGCATCGGCGTCCAGACCCAGTTCACCTACCTCGATATCGGCGTCAACATCGACATGACCCCCACCGTCCACTATGACCGCGAAGTCACCCTCAAAATGAAGATCGAGGTGCTCTCCCAGGTCACTACCGTCAACATCAGCGGGGTCAACGAGCCCGTCATCGGTCAGCGTACCTCCGAGCAGGTCATCACTCTCAAGGACGGCGAACCCAGTCTTCTCGCCGGCATCATCACCAAGAACGACGCCCTGAACATCGCCGGCACCCCAGGCATCGGCGAGCTGCCCTTCTTCAAGTACTTCTTTACCTCCCGCGACAAGATCAACGACAAGCAAGAGATCGTCTTCATCATCATCCCGCACATCGTCCGCGAGTCTGTTCTCACCCGCGCCAACGTCCGCCCCATCGACACTGGCACCGGTCAGTCGATCGAGCTACGCCGCGACGCGTCCGCCAACGACAGCGACTCCGAGCCCATCTACCCCAACAAACCGCACACTCCTGCCTCACCGACCAGCGCAGCCAATGCAGCCAGCACCATGGTCCAGCAGCTAAGCCAGCAAGCCGCTCCAGTCGCTCCACCTGCCAACTACGTTCCAGGAGCACAAACTCCCGCGACCCAGCCCCCTGCCACGCCTCAAGCGGCAACCCAGACCCCCGCAGTCCAGACTCCAGCGACCCCAACCGTCGGCGGACCACCCGTCAGCTTCACCGTCGTCCCGCCAGACTCCAACCAGCCCGTCGGTAGCACCTTCCAAGTCGCCGTCATGCTCGGCAACGGACGCGACGTCTTCTCCGTGCCTCTCCAGCTCCAGTTCAACCCGGCGCTGCTCCAGCTCGTCAACGTTGACGCCGGAGACTTCCTCGGCAAAGATGGCCAGGCCGTCTCCCTCGTCCACCGCGAAGACAACGGCCTCGTCGCCATCTCCTCCATCCGTCCGCCCAACACGGCCGGAGTCAGCGGAACCGGCAGCCTCTGCACCCTCACCTTCAAGGCCATCGCCCCGGGAGACTCCACCCTCTCCCTCGTCAAAGTCGGCGCTCTCAACAGCGCGCAGGCCAATCTTCCGGCCGTCGGTTCGCAGGCCACGGTGCATGTCAAGTAAGGCAGGGATCAGGGTGCAGGGATCAGGGCGTAGAGCACGCCACACACCCAGCCCTGAATCCTCCGCCCTGTACCCTAAGCCCTTCACCCTAACCCCACAATCAGGCCTCACCCTCGTCGAACTCATCATCTGCGTCGCCATCGTAGCCCTGCTCGCCTCCGCGGCCATTCCCATCGCCCGCTTCCAGGTCAAACGCACCAAAGAGCGCGAACTTCGCCGCGACCTCTGGGAGATGCGCGACGCCATCGACCACTACAAAGACGCCGCCGACAAGGGAGCCTTCCAGATCAAAGCAGACTCCCTCGGATACCCCCCGGACCTGCAAACCCTCGTCGATGGAGTCGAGGTCACCGCCGCCCAGGGGAAAAAGGTAAAATTTCTTCGTCGCATCCCCACCGACCCCATGACCAACAACACCGACTGGGGCATGCGCTCCAACCAGGACGACACGGACTCCGACTCCTTCGGCGGCCAAAACGTCTTTGACGTCCACAGCAAGAGCACCGGAACCGCACTCGACGGAACGAAGTACTCCACATGGTAGCCACTACTCCAATTCGGCAAGATACCGTCGCAGTAATCCGCCAATACTTCGCTGTCATTCTGACCCTGAGCCTGTCGAAGGGGAAGGATCCCCGCATTTTGTTCGGAGCGCCACGACTCTCACAGACCCCAGCCATCCCAACACCAGCCCCAAGCCCTGAGCCCTGCACCCTAAACCCTGCACCCCGTTTCCCTGAACCCCTTTTCACTGAACCCTGTCCCACCTCAGGCTTTACCCTCCTCGAGCTGATGATCGTCATGGTCGTCATCGGCCTCCTTGCCGCCATCGCCATCCCCGCCTACACCAGCAACATCCGCAACGCCAAAGAGGCTGTCCTTAAGGAAGATCTCCACACCATGCGCCAGGCCATCGACTCCTACACCGTCGACAAAGCCAAGGCCCCCCAATCCCTCGACGACCTCGTCCAGGCGGGCTACCTCAAGTCGATGCCCGTCGACCCCTTCACCCACCGCTCCGACACCTGGCTCCCCGTCCAGGAGGACACCAACATGAGCCTCGACCAGACCGAAACCGGCATCGACGACGTCCACAGCGGAGCCCAGCAAACCGCCTCCGACGGCACCTCTTACAACACCTGGTAACACCTGCCCAAGCGAAGCTATATCACCCTCAGCTTTTGCTGTCATCCTGAGCGCAGCGAAGGATCCCGAAGGACCCTACCAGTCCCAACCGTTCGTCGCTTTCACCCCCCAGCAGTCGGCTGTTGTTTCTCTCCCTCACAAGACCCTGTGCAGACCCAGTACATCAAAAACGTAAAAGCAACCGAAAAGTTGCACTTTCCACCCGCATCCTCTAACATGCAACCAAGAGGTTGCCCATGTCCACCAACCGCATCGAAAAAACAATCGAACTCAAAGCCCCCATCTCCCGCGTCTGGCGAGCCCTCACCGACCACCGCGAGTTCGGCGAATGGTTCCACGTCAAGCTCGAAGGCCCCTTCCTTCCCGGCTCCATCATCCGCGGCCAAATCACTCATCCCGGCTACGAGCACCTTATCATGGAAGTCACCACCCAGAAGATCGAGCCTGAGAACCTCTTCTCCTACACCTGGCACCCCTACGCCGTCGATCCCAAAGCCGACTACTCGAACGAACCTCCGACCCTCGTCGAATTTCGTTTGAAGAGTATCCCCGGCGGCACCTTCCTCCAGGTCACCGAATCAGGCTTCGACAAGATCCCCGAGCACCGCCGTCTCGAGGCCTTCCGCATGAACGACAACGGCTGGGCGCAACAGCTCGGCAATATCGAAGCCCATGTCACCCAGAACCCCTAGCAGACGCCAAAGATCCTACGCCCCCGTCTTCGCCGCCCTAGGAGATCGAACGCGGCTGTCGCTGGTCATCACACTCTCCACCGGCCCGCCGCAATCGATCGCCCAGTTGACCGAAGGCTCCCCCCTCACCCGCCAGGCCATCACCAAGCATCTGCGGGTGCTCGAAAGCGTCGGCATCGTTCATGCCGTCCGCAGTGGCCGCGAAAGCCTCTTCGAGTTCGACCCCCAGCCTCTGGAAGAGATGAAGCGGTATTTGGACCAAGTCTCCCAGCAGTGGGATCAGGCGCTGGGCAGGCTAAAATCCTTCGTCGAGAGGTAGCCTGCTCGCAAAGCCACCAGAGCAGACCCAGGCAGTATCCCTCCGCTCACCAAAAGGCGCATACTATGGTCTAAGACACGTCGAGCTGCGTCCGGCCAGCAGGGAAGCGGCCCATCAGGAGACCCCACATGCGATCCGTCACGCACCTTGGCTTGACCGCCCTCCTCACCCTATCCGTCGCCGCGTGGTCCCAAACTCAAATCCCGACTCCATCCCAAGCCCCGGCCGGCAGCCCGCCACCCGCACAGTCGCCCACCCCAACCCCGACAAGCACCCCCACGGCCACCATCCCATCCGACGTCCCTGCCGAGAAGCCCATCCCCGGCCACCCCACCGCCACGCCTAAAGAGAGCAAGGACGCCGCCGCAACCGTCAAAGCCGAGAACAAAACCGACCGCCTCCCATCTCCCGGCGAGGACATGAAGACCAACATCAAGGCCGGTAGCGAAGATGACGTCAACTCCGTAGGCACCCGCAACATCGGCGGCCGCGGCATCGGCAACTGGTACTCCACTGACTGGGAGATCCGCACCGGCAAGCAATACTCCATGGAGATCGAGAAGTCCGCTCACATGGTCAACGACCCCGTTATCGTCGAGTACGTCAACCGCGTCGGCCAGAACATCGTCAAAAACTCCGACTGCAAAGTCCCCTTCACCATCAAGGTCATCGACTCCGACGAGATCAACGCCATGGCTCTTCCCGGCGGCTTCTTCTACGTCAACTCCGGCCTCATCCTCGCCGCCGACGAGGAAGCCGAACTCGGCGGTGTCATGGCCCACGAGATCGCCCACGTCTGCGCCCACCACGCCGCCCGCCAGATGACCAAGATGAACTACGCGCAGATCGGCTCCATCCCGCTCATCATCTTCACCCAGGGCAGCTGGACCGGCTACGGCATCTATGAGGCCACCCAACTCGCCATCCCACTAAGTTTCCTGCAATTCTCACGCATGGACGAGGCCGAAGCCGACTGGCTCGGCGTCCAGTACATGTACAAGTCCGGCTACGACCCCCAGGCCTTCGTCCAGTTCTTCGAGAAACTCGACGCCCTCGAGAAGCATAAACCCGGCACCCTCGCCAAGGTCTTCGCCGACCACCCCCAGACCCCCGACCGCATCATGCACTCTGAGGAAGAGATCGCCACCATCCTCCCCGCGCGTCCCGACTACATGGTCACCACCTCGGAGTTTGACGACGTCAAGAGCCGCCTCGCCCGTCTCGAGAACAAACGCAAGATCAACGACGGCAAGGGCGGCAACAAGCCCACGCTCCGTCGCACCGCCAGCGGCAACGGCAACAACGACCCCAACAACCCGAACAACCCCTCCACCAACACCGACGACCGCCCAACCCTGGGCCGCCGCAACTAGAACGCCACCAACGGGAGCAAAAGGGTATACCCGCCACGAAGTGGCCGCCTCGCGCGCAGCGGGCCCGTCCGGCAGGTTCCTCCTTCTCTTATACAAAGAGCATGAATCCCCCGCGCTCGACGGCGACTCTAAGCCCTAGCTCGAACCATCTGCAATCAATCGACCAAGCGATCGCACAACCGCTCTCATGGAGAATTAACATGAGTAATCTAGATACCTTGTTAGAACGCAACAAAGCCATCGCTGCTCAACAGTCTGCCGAAGGCACAACGATGCCCTCCCTTCTTGCCGCAAGCGGAAACCTGAAAGCCACGATCATCGGTTGCGCCGATATGCGCGTCGACCCGGCTCATATCCTGGGAATCAAACTGGGGGAAGCCCTCGTCATCCGTAACATCGGTGGCCGAATCACGCCAGTCTTGCTCGAGGAACTCGGTCTACTCGGACGAATCGGCCAGGTCCTCGGCGGAGCTCCCGCCGGAGGCGGAGAGTTTCACCTCATCGTTCTTCACCACACCGACTGCGGCATCACCCGCCTCGCAGGCGACCCCGACAAGCTCGCGCATTATTTTCAAATACCCGAGAGTGAAGTCAAAGCAAAAGCCGTCACTGACCCATACGCCGCGGTCGCTGCCGACGTAGCTCTACTCCGTGCAGTTCCCGCACTGCCCGCCAAATGGCTCCTCTCCGGCCTTGTCTATGACGTAGCGACCGGCCTGGTCAACACCGTCGTACCGCCTGCGCCGATTCGAACAAGTTAACTCCATCCCCGCCAATATCCCTGGTCGGGACCAGTTAGAATTGGCGAGGCAATCAATGAACCTCTCACGAAGGCAATTCAACCAGCGAATAGGTGCGCTTGCAGCCATAGCTGTCTGTTCGCGCCAGAGCCTCGGCTTTGCGGAAAACAGACTCCGCCTTGGACTGAACACATGGAGTCTGCGCGCTCTCTCCCAACAGGAAGCGATTCCCATCATCATCCAAACGATGAAGCAGGCGAGACTGCAGGATTGTCAGATCCTGTTCACCCACGTAGAGCCTGCAAAGTTCGACCCTGTGTTTCCTGTCGGCGTCTTCAATCCGCCAAAATCATCTCCAACACCCCAGCAGATAGAACAACAAAAGGCGACCGAGGCCGCACTGACGAACTGGCGACTCTCAGTTCCAATGAGTTACTTCGAAGACATCCGGTCCACCTTTGAAAAACAGGGCCTCAGAATAAAATCCTATTCGCTCAGATTCGGCAGCTCTGAGGCAGAGATCGACCGCCTGTTCCTGATGGCAAAAGCTCTCGGAGCAGACTCAATCGTTAACCGTCTCCCGGCAACATTGACAAATACGGTCGCGGCCGCAGCGGAAAAACATCAAATGATCGTCTGCCTTCATTTCTCCGATCTGAACGAACTACACAAACAGCTCGCCGCCTCACAGTACTTCCGCATGGACCCCGACATAGGCGACCTGACCAAAGCAAAGATCGATGCATTGCAGTTCGTCCAAACCAACTATCTGTCCATGTACTCGTTCGATCTCAAGGATGCGGTGCCCGGAGGTTCCAGTGTTCCATTTGGAGAAGGCGCAGCGCACATGAAAGAAGTCCTCCAGTTCCTAAAGGAGAAGCAAGCTCCCATCACAGCCTACGTAGATTGCGACTATGCCGGAACCGGTCGTTCGCCCAAAGAAGTAGAGAAGTGTGCCTCGTATGCGAAAAGCATCATCGACTGAGGTGCGAAGAATCGACCCACTCAGATATCGAGACGGTGCGAAACAGTCAACACAATCTTCCCCTGAGCATGTCCTTCTGCCAGGTAGCGAAGCGCTTCTGCCGCCTCGCTCAACCGATAACGTCTGTCAATAACCGGCACAACTTTGCCGCTCTCCAGAAGATACTTCATAAAATCCAGATCCTTCCGGGTTACCTTCGTCAAAAAGAAACCCATCTTCTTCCGCCCCATCCGCGATAGCACCGGCGCCAGGACAAACGCCTCGAAGATCTGAGGCAGACCGCCTCCCGCTGCGACATAAACTCCATCGTCGGCCAGCAACCTCCTGTAGGCGAAGATCGAATGATGAGCATTCGCCCCCAGGATCAGATCGTACCGCTGTGCGTTCCGCGTGAAATCCTCTTTGCTGTAATCGATCACACGGTCTGCGCCAATCGAACGCGCTATCTCCACATTTCTCGTGCTGCACACCGCGGTCACGTCAGCCCCAAACGCTTTGGCGATCTGCACCGCAAAGGTGCCCACACCACCAGACGCCCCTTCCACCAGAACCTTAGACCCTGGCCGAACTCTCCCCTTATCGCGCAGACCCTGCAGCGCAGTAATAGCCGCCACCGGTACCGCCGCCGCTTCTTCAAACGTCAGGTTGTCTGGCTTCGGCCCCAAATTCTCCTCGGCGACACATACATACTCGGCAAATCCTTCTCCTTTGAAACCTGTGACCCCGAATACCTCATCCCCAACCTGAAACCCTTTTACCTCTTTGCCCACCGCTTCCACGCGGCCTGCCACATCGCAACCCAGGATCATCGGTCTTCGCCTCCGCAGTCCCGGCAACCGATCCCACGGCGCACCTTTCATCAGGTACAGGTCCAGCGGATTCACCGCTGCCGCGCAAAGCTTGATCAGGACCTCACGATCCCCAGGCACAGGTGTTGCGACCTCCGCGTACTGCAACAGGTCTGGTGGCCCGTATTGTGTGCGTAAGATAGCCTTCATCGCGCTCTTCCAATCGCTTCCGCCAAGATGGATCGCAACAAGCGACAAGCCGTTGACCGGAAGTATAGGACGAACTCAAAGTTAAGTCCCAACTAGCGAGCTCCCCCTCTGCGCGCACTTACCCCGCTCAGCCGACCAGATGACGCCGCAGATCCTCCGGGTGATAGCAGTGTGCAAACGCCGTCTCTCTCGAGATACGCCCAGCCCTCACAAGTTCCGTCAGCGACTGTTCCATCGTCAGCATCCCATCGGCGCGCCCAGTCTCAATGCTGGCCCGCAGTTGATGGTCGTCTCCACGTCGAATTAAATTCCGCGTCGCTCCCGTAGCCACAAGTATCTCCACTGCCGGATAGCGTCCGCCCCCATTCTCCGCCGACAGCAGTTGTTGTGAGATCACCGCCAGCAGCGCCAGCGACAGTTGTTGTCTTATCTGCGACTGGTAACCTGTCGGAAACGTATCCAGAATGCGCGAAACTGTCTGCGCCGCATCATTGGTATGCAGCGACGAGAGCACCAGGTGTCCCGTTTCGGCGGCTGTCAAGGCGGCAGCAATCGTTTCGCTATCCCGCATCTCGCCGATCATAATCACATCCGGATCCTGTCGAAGCACCGAACGCACAGCCTGGCCAAAGCTCAGCGTGTCGTGACCAAGTTCAATCTGCTCCACCAGAGAATTGCGATTCACATGCTGATACTCAATCGGATCTTCAATCGTAATAATGTGGTCGTGCCGTTGCGCATTAATGCGATCAACCAACGCCGCAAGCGTGGAGGTCTTACCGCAGCCAGTCGGTCCGGTCAGAAGCACCAGCCCCTGACGCCGCTCCGCCAGCATCGCCAGTGCGGCCGGCAGATGAAGCGACTCAAGCGAAGGAATCTGCTCAGGCAAAACACGCAGCGCTGCCGCAAGTGTGCCCCGTTGGTAGTGAAAATTGGCCCTGAATCTTCCAATCGAACTACGCACAAAGCAGAAGTCCAGGCACTTCTCTTTCTGCAGTTCGTTCAATTGAGCGGACGTAAGCAGTGGCAGCAAAATATCCCTAATATTCTCACCGGAGAGGGGCAGCCCCACGTCCGGAGTCAGACCTCCGTTCACTCTCAGCATCACCGGCGACCCGGCTATGAAGACCATATCGGACGCACTTCGCTGAAGAGCGTTGGTTAGAAAATGATCAAGGGTTCGTCTCTCACTGGATCTCGGATTTATCGCTGAACGGTTTAGTTGGTCGACCAGCTTCGACAGTTCGTTCTCGTACTCACCCATTCAGCGCTGTCCTCATGGCACTTAGACGTAGTTCAAACAAAAAACAAATCACATTTTTTTATCGCGCAGCTAGCATCTGGAAGCAAGTCATCACACCGACCAAAGGGAGAACCCAAGCAGTTAATCCTCACCAAACAAGGTATACAAGTCACGAAGTGACTGCGCCGCGCGCAGCGGGCTCGTCCGGCAGGACATAGCATTTAGCATTACCGACGCGGCAACTCCCGCTCCGTCAGCCACCCAAATCCCAAACCGAGCGCCCCCCAAAGCACCGCCTGAATCTCCACCGCCGCCACGCGAAACTTCCACATCAGCGTCACCGGAAACCCCGCCGGGACCTCATCCACCTCCGGCAAAAAGTGCGCCACTCCACTCACCACCACCACAAACAAACCAGCCGCCAGCAGGGAACCATTCCACTCCCCAAACCGCCGCGCCAGCCGCCTCCGCATCTGCAACGAGAACACCATCGCCGATATCGAAACAGCAATTAGCAAAAAGTAAGCCCCGGTTCTCACCCCAATCGTCTCCGCACTCCCCACCGCCGGAGGATTCGCCGGATACTTCAACTGAGGCACCAGCACAATCGCCACAAACCCAAGCCCAGCCAGCACAGCCGCGAGCGCCCGCGGCCCCAGCCCCCCAATCCGCCCATAAGCAAACGCGAACACCAGCCCAAACAACCCACCCACCGCCGCACCATAAACCACCGCACCGGTAAGCAGCCCGGCACTCTTCTGCACACGGCGGCTCACCATCTCAGGCTCAGGAGCCTCGCCCTTGGCCTGATCCGCAGCCGTCTCAAACGCAATCGCGCGCTCAACCTGCGGCTCGCCAATCCATCGTGCAAACGCAAAGACGAGCAGGCCCGCAACAACGCCCACCAGCATCCCGCGAAGGAGCAGAGTTCGAGTCATCAAAATCTTCTGCCCGGAGCGCGTCGCTCGCAGTTATAGGTGTGGATTTGGAACATCGACTAACCCCTATGACTCGTCATCCTGAGCGAAGTGGCTCACGGCACTTTGTGAGCCACACAGTCGATTGCGGCCAAAACACTCAGTTGCCGCGAACCGATTCATGCTGCGGTATCCGTCAAGATACCCGAATTTCGTCTTTGTATCTGCGATTGCCTGCGCTTTACTTCAACGCAAAACCCGCCCTAGTGGCAGGGAAAGCCAAGAAGGTGGCGACCGTCATGCAAAAACTCATGCACCATCGTCCCGCGAAACATCGAGGTAGCGCCCTGCTCCGCGCCGACAAAGTAAATCGCCAGCAGCAACAGCAGCCCACCGAACACCGCATACGGCAGAATCTCGCGCAGCGGAACAACGGGTAGAGCGGGAAGGGAAACCGGCTGTGCAACGGAACCAAATACGGATTGAGCCATTTGTAACCTCCAGGGATCGTGCGTCCCACGCATTGCTCATTCGAACGAGGAAGAAACGTCTGGCTCTCAACCCGAACTACAGGTCAATCACAGTGGCGCGACCGCACCGGACTTTCACCGGCTTCTTCCATCCTCATCAAAATCTATCTCAACCCTATGTGCCACAATCATCAAAGTCAAGCTCGCGAACACTTTTACACATCCCCTTGCGAAGCATCACGGAGACCAGCGCGTGCCAGCCCGCCTTTCACTCATAAGCCACGCCCCCACCTCCGCCACGCGGCTCTCTGCCTTTCCCTCCGACGAGCCCATCGAAGAACCCTCTATCGCCAAACTCACCACCATCAACTGGCAACCACCTCGCGCCCACCACATCCTCACCGCCCCCGAACTCCGCACCCAACAAACCGCCCGGGCCCTAAACCTCACCGCAACACCAGCCAACGAACTCCGAGACCTGAACTACGGCATCTGGCAAGGCCGCACCCTCGCCGACCTACACGCCGAAGACTCCGCCTCCATTACCCAATGGCTCACCGACCCAACCGCAGCCCCCCACCAAGGCGAATCCATCACCGCTCTCATCACGCGAGTCGGAGACTGGCTCACAACACTCACCGGCGAAGACACGAGCCACACCATAGCCATCACCCACCCCGCAGTCATCCGCGCCGCCATCCTCCACACCCTCGACGCCCCACCCCAATCCTTCTGGCGCATCGACATAGCCCCCCTCACCCTCACCGACCTCCGCCACAACGGCCGCACCTGGACCCTCCGCTCCGCCGCCATCCCACTAATCACCATCGGCGACAACAGCCAATCAATCCTGGATTAGCAGTCATCTTGCTTTAGCTTCTTTCTCACATCGATAAATCGTCATCTCGACCGAAGCTGTTTACAGCCTCAGCGTGAACAGCGCAGCGGAGAGACCCCCGCATCTTTGCTTTTGCGCTTGCATTTGTTTCACTTGTTGTCATCTCCAAAGGGATCTGCTGCAGCCTGCAACAAAAACGTCTTAGTGAATGGCAAGCCATTGGCCGCCATTGCGAGACCCAAACCCAACAAAAACCCACGCCAAACAAGCTAAAATAGAAGCATGAGCACCGCCATCCTTCCCAACCCGCACACCACTGGCTACACCGACGACCACGCCAAGTCCGGCCTCGACGCCATCTTCCCCGCCATCGAAACCTGGCAGAACCAGTTCAAGGCCTACGAGATCCTCGTCGACGACCCCGAGTTCACCTCCGTCTGCCCCAAGACCAGCCTCCCCGACTTCGGACGCATCACCATCCGCTACATGCCCCGCGAGAGCTGCCTCGAACTGAAATCCCTCAAGGAATATCTCTTCACCTACCGCAACCTCGGCATCTTCCAGGAAAACATCGTCAACCAAATCCTCGACGACGTCGTCAAAGCCTGCAATCCCGTCTGGGCCGTAATCGTAGGCGACTTCCGCCCTCGCGGCGGCATCTCCACCGTAGTCACCGCCACCTACCCCCGCACAGAAACGCCCCCGCAAAAATAAATCTCAAAAAGCTGGCGCACTTTTCGTCTCCGAAAAAGCGCCAGCCAAAACACCACATCCACCACACAAACCACCACGTTCTCACCACCAATTCACCACAACAAAACACCTTAAATCTCAATATCCCCGAACAAAACCACCCTCCGCCCACGCCCCAAAAAAATCCTCGCAAGACACCTGCTATCCTTCCAGCGAGATGGCCTCCTCGACTACAGAAAAGCCCAAACCCACACACGCACCCTCCGTCGCCGGAGCCACCACCGCCCTCGTCCTCCTCACCGCCCTAAACTTCGTCAACTACATCGACCGCTACATCCTCCCCGGCGTACAGGAGCAGGTCAAGCACGAGTTCCACCTCTCCGACGAGCACATCGGCCGCCTCACCTTCTGGTTCATGATCGCCTACATGTTCACCTCGCCCATCACCGGATGGCTAGGCGACCGCTTCCCCCGCAAGCCCATGATCGTCACCGCCGCCCTCTTCTGGGCCGCGATCAACTTCCTCACCGCCACCGTCCACTCCTACGACTCGCTCAACCTCCGCCACGCAGCCCTCGGCGTAGGCGAAGCCAGCTTCGGCATCTTCGCCCCCTCTCTCCTCGCCGACTACTACGAGCCCGACCAGCGCAACCGCGTCCTCACCATCTTCAACGTAGCCATCCCCGTAGGTGCAGCCCTCGGCTACCTCGTCGGTGGCACCGTAGGCGAACACTACGGCTGGCGTATGTCTTTCATCGTCTCCGCCATTCCCGCCGCCATCCTCGCCATCCTCATCGCCATCTTCCTCAAGGAGCCAGCCCGCGGAGCCAGCGGAGATCCAGCCGCCAGTGGAGACGCAACCGCCGGCGAACACGGCAAGGCGAAACTCGAAAAGGGAGCCATCCTCTCCCTCATCAAAAACCCCGCCTACCTCTGCTCCATCCTCGGCTACGCTGCCGTCACCTTCTCCCTCGGAGGCATCTCCTGGTGGATGCCCTCCTTCCTCCAGCGCATCGACGGCCGCAGCCAATCCTCCGCCGCTTACATCATGGGAGCCATCACCGTAGTCGCCGGCCTCGGCGGCACCATCACCGGCGGCACCATCGCGCAAAAATGGTCGCGCACCAATCCCAAAGCCCTCTATCTCGTCCCCGCTATCAGCGCCGCCATCGCCGTCCCGCCCGCGCTCCTCTGCTTCTTCGGCCCCCACAACCTCACGCTCTACGGCCTCGGCGCAGCCATCTTCCTCATCTTCCTCGGCACCGGCCCCGTCAACGCCGCCACCCTCAACGCTGTCCGTCCAGAGATCCGCGCCACCGCCATGGCTGGCCAACTTTTCATCATCCACGCCTTGGGCGACGCCATCTCCCCCCGCATCATCGGCGCCGTCAGCGACCGCTCCACCCTCAACCTCGGCCTCGGCTCCACCCTCATCACCCTGCTCCTCGCCTCGGTCATCTTCTTCCTCGGCTCCCGCTACGCCCCACCTTTGCATGACGAGATCCTCGCCGCTGCAAAGACATAAGTCACACGCACGCGACGCAATGACAACCTTTCGTTAAGGGACAAAACCCGAAACTACTCTCAGTTCGCTTTAGTGTGTTCAGTTCAAAGTTCATTAGTAAATGAAGTGTCATCCTGAGCGAAGTTTGGCGCGTTCTTTGCGCCAAATGCAGTCGAAGGACCTGCGTTGTTAGGCGGCGAACTTTGGACTCACTACACTAGTACCATCGCCTAGAAGAAACAGGACGATTCCATGAAGCGTTTCTCAAAAACAATATTCGGATTCTTGACTGTGATCGCCGTCCTGGGCGGCGGGTTGCAATGTCTCATCTGGTGGGGTCGATCCACGCCGTCACACCCCAAGAACTTGCCAACCAACGCAGTCTGGTTACGGCCTCCTACGGTAGTATTCGATTTCACTAGACGGGGCAACTGGGTTGGATGCAGTGTTGAGAGTCAAAATAATCGATGCGTAGTGACAGACGCTCGTGGCAACGTCGAGTACGACGACCTCTTTTTGCCTATCGAGGGTATTGGTCCTGTACGGAAAGAACGACTCATTTACAGCGTAAGGAATTCCGGTTGTCTATGGGTCTATTTGAACCTAGGCAAGAAGAATGTTCCAGTCATTCACCTTCAGGATGGAACAGTTCTTCTCCCTCTGGAGGGTTATAACGAGTTGAAAAATTGGCTGGAAAAGATCGGGTCAAATTGTTGAATGGTCGGCTCGATGTAATTCTCAAACTCTCCGCCTGGTTCATCGCACTCCTGTGGATATGGAAGGCCCTCACCTCCGCCGTCGGCCTCCGCCGCGTCCCCGACCTCACCACACCAGCTCACAATCGAACCCCACCTGATCGTCCCTCCATCGCCGTCATCATCCCCGCCTGCAACGAAGAAAAAAGCATCGCCGCATGCCTAACCTCTCTTCTCCAGCAGGACTACGCCGCCCTCCACCTCATCGCCGTCGACGACCGCTCCACCGACTCCACCGGCGCAATCATCAACGCCCTTGCCACCCAACATCCAGCTAAGCTCACCGCCCTCCGCATCACCGAACTCCCCACCGGCTGGCTCGGCAAAACCCACGCCATGGCCTTCGCCGCCCGCCACGCCATCTCCCTCCACCACCCCGACTATCTCCTCTTCACCGACGCCGACATCTTCTTCCGCCCCGAGACCCTCCGCCTCGCGCTCGCCCAAACCGTCACCACTCAGGCGGACCACTTCGTCCTCCTCCCCACCGCTACCATCAAATCCGCAGGCGAGGGCATGCTCCTCAGCTACCTGCAGGTCATGAGCCTCTGGGCCGTTCGCACCTGGCGCATCTCCGACCCCAAAGCCCTCCGCGACGCCGTCGGTGTAGGAGCCTTCAACCTCCTCCGTACTACTGTCTATCAGCAACTAGGCGGCTTCGAAGCCCTCCGCATGGAGATCGTCGAAGACCTCGCCCTCGGCACCCGAATCAAACGCCAGGGCTTCCGTCAGCGCATCGCCACCGGCCCCGGATTAGTCAACGTGCACTGGGCCAGCGGCGTCTCTGGCATCCTCAACGGCATGACAAAAAACTTCTTCGCCATCTTCCACTACAACCCCGCCCTCGTCCTTCTCTCCTGCCTCTCGATCACGGTCTTCTGCATAGCTCCCGTCTTCTTCGTCGCCCTCCCAAACACCCGCATCGCGGCGATTATTACTCTCGCCTCTGTAGCACTCCTCTACGTTCTATCCAGCCGCAAGAGCAGAGTGTCCCCCTGGTACGCCGTTCTCTTTCCGGTTAGCGCCGCGCTCATCGTATCCTCCATCCTCCGTTCCATGCTCACCACCCTCAAGCAAGGCGGCGTCACCTGGCGTGGCACCTTCTACCCCCTCTCCGAACTCCGCAAGAAATCATCGCCCCGCTAGGTGCGTATTGGAATTCTGCTTTTGCTCAGGGGCACGGTTCCAGCCGTATCTTAATTTCAACAAATGTATCGAGCAGTCAACTCTTTCCGACCAACGGGAGGACCAGGCCGGTCCCCTCATCAAGACCGGTAGACACGTCACGAAGTGACCGCCCTCCGCGCAGGAGGCCCGTCCGGCAGGACGTTTCACCGTTGTCTCGTCCGCCTTTCGCACTAACGGGAAATCGAATTCCACAATTCTGCAACGAAGTGCATCCTCCTGAATTGTTTTATGAATTACAGCTAAACATTCCCGGTCATTGGGAATCTGCTCAACATCGGTGCACGTATGCGTGATGTACCACTAGAAATAAACTTTCCAGGAGCAACATGAAAAAGCCAGCGATGATCGTCTGTGGCCTCGCACTCGCGATGCTATCCTCTGCCTCGGCATTCGCCGATACGTTCTTCAACTTCAGCTTCACAGGAAACAGTAGCGTTACCGGACTTCCCGGTACACCCTTCTCCGGCTCTGGCCAGTTCGACGCCAAGGCCACAACCACCGCCGGCACATACAGGATCGTCGGCGTAACCGGCACGACCGACGGCGAAGCAATCTCCAGCATTCTTGCCCCGGGCAGCTTCGGCTTCAATGACAACCTTCTGTTCTTCTCCAGCGGAAACACCTCCGCTTCGCTCGACAACGCGGGCGTCTCCTACCAACTGGCGAACGGCGTTGACGCCAATCTCTTCCTGGGCATTCCTTCGCAGTATCAGCAAAGCCTCTTCGGATTTCCAGGCAGTCTTGTCAGCGAAGATCAAACCGCGAACGTGAGCATCACTCCGCTGGTCTCTGCAGTTCCGGAGCCAGCCACGTTCGCACTTTTGGGCACCGGTCTTCTGGGAATGATCGGTGGACTCCGCCGTAGAATCATCGCCTGACACTGATCGTCGAATCCCGATTGACTTTATGGAAAGCTGCTCTGTATGCGCAGCTTTTCTATTCCATTCAACGGTGGCTAAAACTGTGTCAAGTGTCGAATAGACGCAAGTTATTGCCCGGCAATCACTTCCGTCTGGCGTATTAGTTCCACTCCAACAGCTATACTTGTAACAAGATTAGAAAAACATCAGCCCCGGAGACACTCCGGGGCTAATTCATTGATAATAAGTATTTTAGCAATAACCCAATTGAAATGAATAGCTTGCGGACAATACCCACCTGCAGGTTATTGAAAATAAGCATCTTATGTCCAAAATACCCCGGAGGGGGGAGGGGGGTACCTTGGCGAAAAGAAGCCACAAAAAGAATCGGTCAAGGCCATGAGTCGGGAGGGTCTAAGCCTCCACCAGCACCCGGCCATACCGCTTCTCGACATATTCATCGAGAATCACCTGAAACTCCTCGACGATCCGATCACCCTTCAACGTGGTGAACAGCTTGCCATCAACATAAACCGGAGCCTTAGGCTCCTCAAACGTACCCGGCAGCGAGATCCCGATGTTGGCATGCTTCGATTCCCCGGGCCCGTTGACGATGCAGCCCATCACCGCCAGCTTCAACTCCTCGACCCCCGGATACCGCTTCTTCCACTCCGGCATCGACGCCACAAGGTAGCCCTGAATCCGCTCCGCCAGCTCCTGGAAGTAGGTCGAAGTCGTCCGACCGCAACCTGGGCAGCTGGTCACCTGCGGCATAAAGCTGCGAATCCCAAGCGACTGCAGAATCTGCTGTCCGCAACGCACCTCCTCCGACCGGTCCCCACCGGGAGTAGGAGTCAAACTAACCCGGATCGTATCCCCAATCCCAGAGAGCAGCAAAGGAGCCAGACCGGCAGCCGAAGCCACAACGCCCTTCATCCCCATGCCGGCCTCGGTCAGCCCAAGATGCAGCGCATAGTCGCAACGCTTCGCCAACTCGGTATAAACATCAATCAGATCCCGCACCCCCGAGACCTTCGCACTCAAAATAATCTGATCTCGCCGCAGCCCATACCGCTCGGCAGCTGTCGCGTTATCCAGAGCCGACACAACCATCGCCTCCATCATCACGTCGCGAGCGGGCAGGGGATTGGCTGACTTCGAATTTTCGTCCATCATCTTCGTCAGCAGCGCCTGGTCGAGCGAACCCCAGTTCACGCCGATTCGAACTGGCTTCTGATGCTCCACCGCAACCTCAACCATCGTCCGGAAGTTGTCATCATCCTTCCGACCGATCGACACATTACCCGGATTGATCCTGTACTTCGCCAGCGCTTTGGCCGTCTCGGGATACTTCTTCAGCAACAGGTGACCGTTGTAGTGAAAGTCGCCGATGATCGGAGTCGACCAGCCCTTCTTCGCCAGTTCCTCGACAATCGCCGGCACAGCCTTCGCCGACTCGTCGTTGTTGACCGTCACCCGCACCATCTCCGAGCCGGCGCGAGCCAGCGCCGCAATCTGCTGCACCGAACTCTCGACATCAGCCGTATCTGTATTGGTCATCGACTGCACCACGACCGGCGAATCCGACCCAACCCGAACCCCACCAATATTCACCGTTACCGCACGTCGACGCTGTATCTCAGGCATAAACTCTCCACCCCCAAGTTTACCACCGCACCACCAACAACCTACGCGATACACTACCGAGACGTGGCCCGGTAGCTCAGTTGCATAGAGCAGCGCACTCCTAACGCGAAGGTCGGCAGTTGGACTCTGCCCCGGGCCACCACGCCACAAATGTCCGAATCGCGCTTCGCGTCAGGACTCCTGCCCCAGGCCGTTACTTCCAAACCAAATCCAAACATAACTCCGACAAAGCGTTGACATCTGCTTCTTCACGGAAATTCATCTCGTTTGTCCGGAATATTTATCTGATCTATACTCGAAACTGTTTCCGGTGGTTGCTTCAGAGAAGCCAACCAAAAGGGAATCCGGTGAGAGTCCGGAACTGCCCCGCAGCGGTAATCAGGAACGAAAGCTCCAACAAGAGCACTGGTCTGTTAGTGGACTGGGAAGCTGGAGCGATTAGGTAGCTTGTAAGTCCGAAGACCTGCCGTAAACAGTGTCCACATCGGACACAATGACACACGCCTCCGAGGGGAAGGCCGGGTGGCCGCAGCCTATTCCGTCGCTGCGTTCCCGACCATCTTGCGGTGACAGGTCAAGAGAGAAAGTCGCATGATGAGAGTTGGAGAGAGTTTCTGCCCTGGCATCCTTCACGCGGTCCAGGCGAAAGACGGTCTACTCACGCGGGTAAGAGTGCCGGGTGGGATGATCACTCCCAGCCAACTCGCTGCTGTAGCCGAACTCTCAGCCTCGTTCGCTGACGGGCAAGTCGAAATTACTTCACGTTCCAACTTGCAACTGCGAGCCATTCAACAGCAAGATCTGAATTCCGTGATCCAAGGGTTGGACTCCGCCGGCTTTCTTCCTTCTCCGGAGCACGACCGCGTACGCAATATCGTGACAAGCCCGTTCGCTGGTTTAGGCTTTGGCGAGATTGTAGATACACGGCCATTCGTTCAGGAATTAGATCGCCGCCTCATCGCGGATCAAGTACTTGCGGCCCTACCACCCAAGTTTAGTTTTTCCATAGATGGAGGTGGAGACTGGTTTGCTCGCGATAGCGATGATCTAACTTTGCGAGTAGTGAGTGTAGATAAAACGCATTCGTTTCATTTCGTCATAGGAGAAACCTTATCGGGCTTTTGCGTGAGGATAGATGAGGCTTTGGACTGCGTACTCGAGGCCGCAAAGATATGTCTCAAGATTTCAAAGGAATTCCAAATACCGGCAAGAGGAAAGAAAATTGCGTCAGTACCTCAGGCGCTGGATCGATTATTAGATGGGTTGTCGAGTTTCCTTGTGGCTTGTCCTTCTCCCGACAGTTCAACCCTCGTTGCCCATATGCCGGTAGGAGTCTATGCAACTCACCAATCTGATTTCGCAAGCTTAGTCCCTTTGGTTCCTCTTGGACGACTAACCGCGGAACAGGTGCAGTGTGTAGCCATAATCGCGAAAGAGTGCGAGGGAGATATTCGGTTGGCCCCATGGCGGGGTGTCGTGCTCGGAGCTGTACCTAAACATTCGATTAGTCAAATTACTGAGCACCTTGAGGCCGCGGGTTTGTCGTTCGATGCCAAAGATGGGTATCGCGGGATCGCCGCGTGTGCGGGAAGCTCCGGCTGCGATGCTTCTTTGACTGATGTGAGACGCGATGCGTCTTCGTTGGCACGTCGCCTGGCCGGCCGCAATGCAAAGCCTGGTTGGACGGTCAACATTTCAGGATGTGAAAAACAATGTGCGATGCGGAATGGTGCGACTGCAGAGTTGATAGCAAGTTCTTCGGGTTACGGTTTGCGGATCAATGGACAATTGATTGCGTCAAACTGTTCGCTCGATTCTGTCATAGATAAGGTGGCTGCATGTCAGGCAGAGGAGCCCTTTGAGGTTCATTTGTGAAGATGATTTATAACAAAGACGCTCAGGATATTTACCGCGAATCTTTTGAAATCATTAGGGCGGAATCGGATCTATCTTCGTTCTCGCCTGTCCTGGCGCGCGTAGTGGTGCGGATGATTCATGCCTGTGGGATGACGGATCTGCCGCAATATGTTTCTGCATCACCGACCGCTACTGAAGTCGGCGAGCAGGCGCTTCTAGCTGGGATGCCCATACTTTGTGATGCAAATATGGTGGCAAATGGGATCACCCGATCCAGACTTCCGAAGAACAACGAAGTGATCTGCACGCTGAGTGATCCACGTACCGCGGAACTAGCGAGAAGGTTCGAGACGACCCGCAGTGCGGCGGCACTGGAGCTTTGGCGCGATAGACTTGGCGATTCTATTGTTGTGATCGGGAACGCACCGACGGCTTTGTTTCACCTGCTCGAGATGCTCGAAACAGGCGCAGCAGCTCCGGCTCTCATCATCGGCATTCCTGTTGGTTTCGTCGGGGCCGCGGAGTCGAAAGTAGCTCTTGAGACTAACCACCTTAATCTTCCTTTTTTGACGGTTCGAGGGCGCCGTGGTGGAAGTGCCATCGCCGCGGCTGCCGTCAACGCTCTCGCAAGTGAGGAAGAATGATCGAAGGCAAAATGCCAGGAAAACTTTTCGGCGTTGGGCTAGGACCTGGCGATCCCGAGCTTATAACTCTTAAGGCTTTGCGTATCATCAAGCAGGCTCACGTTGTTGCTTATCCGACAGCCAAGCACGGCCAGAGTAACGCGCGCTGCATTGTGCGCTCAGAGTTGACACGCGAACAAATCGAGATGCCGATGATCTACCCACTCACGACAGAGTCGACAGATCACCCCGGCGGGTACGAGGCGATCATTGCTCAGTTTTATGATCAGATGGCGGAGCAAGTCGCAGCATATCTCCTGGAAGGTCTCGACGTTGCGGTTCTTTGCGAGGGCGACCCTTTTTTTTACGGGTCGTTTATGTACCTTCACGACAGGCTGGCTCACCGCTTTTTCACGTCGGTGGTTCCTGGAATTCCA
The DNA here is from genome assembly GCF_013410875.1 of Tunturiibacter empetritectus. Lineage (GTDB taxonomy): Bacteria > Acidobacteriota > Terriglobia > Terriglobales > Acidobacteriaceae > Edaphobacter > Edaphobacter empetritectus. The sequence goes on from NZ_JACCCU010000001.1 coordinate 1,834,681, forward strand.
TCTGTGATGGCCGCGGCAGCAAGGCTCGGCACCCCGCTCGTCAGAAGGGACTCAGAGCTAACCATACTTCCTGCAACTCTGTCGGAAGATGCCTTGACGGCCCGGCTAAATCCTCGTGATGCATTCGCGGTTATAAAACTTGGTCGCAACTTCACGAAGGTGAAAAACGCATTGTCGCGAGCCGGAGTTTTGAACAAGGCTCTCTACATCGAGCGTGCGACTATGAGCCAGGAACGGATAGTTCCACTAAGCGAAGTGGATTCGTCAAGCGTTCCTTATTTCTCGCTCATACTTGTCCCCGATTCCAGGCAGAGTCAGCAAGGCGATATCGTCAACAGTCTAGGACAAATAACAGTTGTCGGACTAGGACCGGGGTCTGCCGAGTGGATTACGCCAGAGGCCCAGCAAGCCTTGGCTGAGGCGACCGATCTGGTTGGATATCAGCGATATCTGGATCGAGTCCCACTTCGATCCGGTCAGCGTCGTTTCGGTTCTGATAACAAGGTAGAGGCAGAACGCGCACGTCATGCTCTCTCTCTCGCGGAGTCCGGAAGGCGCGTATGTGTCGTTTCATCTGGAGATCCCGGTATTTTTGCAATGGCCTCCGCAGTGTTGGAGTCGATTGATCAGGGGCCAGAAGCATGGCGTTCTCTCGATATCCGGATTGTTCCTGGGGTATCGGCTATGCAGGCCGTAGCAGCTAGAATAGGTGCGCCTCTGGGGCACGATTTTTGTGTTCTCTCGCTATCGGATCGTCTAAAACCCTGGGAGGTCATCGTGAAGCGGTTGCATGCTGTTGCTTCTGCTGACTTCGCCCTCGCGATTTATAACCCCATCTCTTCTGAGCGGAAGTGGCAGCTGATTGAGGCACAGGCGATTCTTGCAGGTTACCGAACCCCCGATACCCCGGTAGTACTAGCTCGCGCTGTGGGCAGATCAGACGAAAAAATTGTGGTTACAGATCTTGCGCGATTCGATCCCTCATTGGCCGATATGCAGACGCTCATTCTTGTTGGATCTTCAACCACTCGCAGCCTTCTGCTGTCGGATCATCGGGAGATGATTTACACTCCGCGAACCTATGGAGTTTAACAATGCCGTTTCCTGAAATTGGAGCAGCGAGATCGGATGTTAAGGAACGCTGGTTGTCGATCATAGGCATCGGCGAAGATGGCTGGGAGGGACTTAGTTCGGCAGCGAAACAAGCTGTAGAGTCTGCGGAGTTTCTTTACGGCGGTGTTCGGCATCTTGCCTATATCCCTAAGGTGCGTGCTGCCCAGATAGCGTGGCCCTCTCCCATGGCCACAGCGGTGCACGAAATTCTGACGCACTATCGAGGGCGAAGCAGAGTTACAGCTTTAGCCAGCGGTGATCCGATGCTTTTTGGCGTTGGTGTGACGCTTACTCGCGAGTTGGCTCCCGCCGAATTTCTTGTTATACCGCAGGTCTCAGCATTCTCGCTCGCGTGTGCGCGTCTCGGTTGGGCAATCTCTGAGACAATCCTGTTATCACTGGTCAATCGCCCAATTGAGCAAATACAGAGATATCTACATCCAGGCCAGCAGCTGATACTTTTCTCTGAAGACGGCACAACTCCTGCGACAGTCGCGAAATTTCTAACCGACAGCGGGTATGGATCGAGTCAATTCACCGTTTTTGAATATCTAGGTGGCTCTGCGGAGAGACGCCGGGACGACCGGGCAAATATCTGGTCGGTAAACCAATGTGGAGACTTGAATCTGATTGCGGTTGTATGCGTTGCTGATCCTGAAGCGAAACGTTTGTCGGTTGTTCCGGGACTTCCGGACGATTTCTATGTAACAGACGGGCAACTGACAAAACGTGAAGTTCGCGCCGCAACTCTATCGCGTTTAGCACCGTTGCCGGGCGAACAGTTATGGGATATTGGGGCGGGTACAGGAACGGTAGGTATCGAATGGATGCGTTCTCATCCTTCATGCTCGTGCATTGCCTTTGAAGAACGCGAAGATAGGGCCGCAAGAATTTTAGTCAACGCAAAGAGACTTGGCGTCCCAACCCTAAAGGTAATCAAGGGAAGTGTACCGTCGACTCTCGACGGGTTGCAGCCGCCAGATGCAATTTTCATCGGAGGGGGAATTAGCGGGGACGGCTTATTCCAAGCTTGCTGGAACAAACTTACCAAAGGTGGTCGAATCGTTGCGAACGCAGTTACCATTGAAAGCGAGATAGCTGTCGCAACCTGGCAGAGATTGTACGGTGGCGAACTTGTGCGAATCCTCGTTGCTCGTGCAGAGCCCGTCGGCGGCGTCCTTGGATGGCGGCATCTGATGCCAATAACCCAATGGTCGGTGGTGAAGTCATGAGTACCCCTTGTTCGATCGGCATTGGCTGCTCCTCTCGTGCGACAGCTTCGGATGTTATTCAGCTTATTCAAAAGTGTATGAGTGAAATCACTCCCGGCGGCTTCCTCGCAACGCTGGATCGGTGCTCAAATATCGGGGAAGCAGTCGCGACCGCCCTCAGACTGCAGTTGGTACTGTTTCCTGCCAGTGTTCTTGCGCAGGTTAGCGGAATCAAAATTCAGTCATTGTTGGCTGCATCGAAGCTTGGAACTCCCAGCGTCGCCGAAGCATCGGCTTTGGCTTCCCTCGGACCCGCGGCCCGTCTTATTTTACCGCGCCAGACGGGACGTTTCTGCACATGTGCTGTGGCGGTGCTGCCATGACTGTTCATTTCATTGGCGCAGGTCCTGGCGCTCCCGACTTGCTCACACTGCGGGGAAGAGATCTGATTAGCCGCTCCCCCGTGTGTCTGTATGCAGGCTCATTAGTACCGAAAGAAGTGATCGCACATGCTCCGTCGGGAGCTCGTATCGTTGATTCAGCCGAGATGAATCTTGATGAGATCATTGCAGAGATCTCGTCAGCTCATGAGAACGGACTCGACGTAGCTCGAATCCATTCTGGGGATCTTTCAATCTGGAGCACGATGGCAGAGCAGATCCGCCGGCTCACCGCTCTCGGAATTCCTTACGACGTAACCCCCGGTGTCCCATCATTCGCCGCCGCCGCAGCTGCACTTAGTCAAGAACTAACTCTTCCTGAGGTAGCCCAGACCTTGATTCTGACAAGAACTTCCACTCGGTCAACCGCAATGCCAGAAGGTGAAGATCTCGTAACGCTAGGTCAATCGGGCGCGACAATGGCGATTCATCTCTCCATCATGAATCTTGAGATGGTAGCTTCACAGCTGTTGCCACTTTATGGTGCAGACTGTCCTGTAGTCGTCGTGTTCCATGCGAGTTGGCCGGACGAAATTATTTTGCGCGGGACGCTATCGACAATCCAAGAGATCGTGGCTCAGTCAGGGATAGACAGGAACGCTCTGATTTTGGTTGGACGAACCCTTAGCCGTTCCAATTTTGGTGAGAGCTATCTCTACTCTGTTTCTAGAGAGCGCGAGCCGGAGGCACAGGGTGATTTTAAACCAGTATTCCCGGACGCAGATTGATTGTATGGAATTCAAAACTAGGATGTTAACTTGGCCGACCTCGATCCAACATCGGGTGAGATAAGAAGCGCACGCGGTCCTCAAAACTCACAACGAATACTGATTCTTGGTGGGACCGGAGAGGGGACTGAGCTTGCTTTACGTCTTGCACATAGACCGGACCTATACACCATCTCTTCGTTGGCTGGTCGCGTAAGCGAGCCTAAGCGTCCCGAAGGCATCGTCAGGGTCGGAGGATTTGGTGGTGTTGACGGGCTAGTCTCTTTCCTCGTGAAAGAGCGCATCGGGATGGTCGTTGATGTCACCCATCCCTTTGCCGTCCGAATCAGTCATAACGCAGAGCTTGCGTGCGCCAGATTGGGATTGTCACTTATTGCTTTCATAAGGCCACCCTGGACTAAGACAAAAGCGGATATTTGGCATGAAGTCAAAGATTTTAAAGAAGCAGCCAGTCTTGTTGATTTTCAGAAAAGACGTGTACTCCTGTCGATTGGTAGACAAGAGCTAAATTCGTTCGCTGCTTGTCACAATGCCTGGTTTCTGATCCGCGCCATAGAAGAACCAAACGGACCGCTACCGCGTTTTCATCAAATTCTATTGCAACGCGGCCCATTCGATCTTAGCGAAGAGTTGCGGTTACTAGAGAATCACTCAATCAATTACGTTGTCTCCAAAAATAGTGGTGGGCCGGCAACATATACCAAAATTCAAGCCGCACAGCTACTCAAGATACCGGTAGTCATGGTGAAGCGGCCTGTCAAACACACGGCTTCAACAGTCGAAACACTCGAAGAAGTACTCATGGAAGTTGATCGCTTGATCCAGTTCAATCGAACAACACGATAACGCTTGTCAACCTGGGCGCAGGTGTTGATGGCTTCATCTATCATTTAAAAGGGATGTCAATATGAGGAAGCTATACATCATTGGAATCGGTCCGGGTAATCCAGAGCAAGTAACAATTCAAGCGATTAAGGCTATAAACCAGGTTGACGTGTTCTTTATTACTAACAAAGGAGAAACAAAAAGCGATCTAACGCAGTTTAGAAAGGAGATATGTGAACGATACATCGACGAGCCATCCTACAGAACTATCGAGATCATCGATCCATGGCGCGACCCGACCATAGATTCTTATACCTCTCAAGTTGAGGCATGGCACCAGCAGCGGGCCCTAATCTACGAAGATCTGATTAAGAACGAGTTGCAGGAGGATGAGTGTGGCGCGTTTCTCATCTGGGGAGATCCGTCACTTTATGACAGCACTCTGCGAGTGATTGATCAGATTATTGGCCGTGGCCAAATTCATTTCGATTACGAAGTCATCCCTGGAATTACCAGCATTCAAGCTCTCGCGGCACGCCACAAAATAACCTTGAATGGTATCGGGGAGTCGATTTGCATCACAACGGGTCGTCAGCTATCGACTGATCTAGTTTCCAGCACAGAGAATGTTGTCGTCATGCTCGATGGAACGTGCTCATTCAAAAATGTGCTAGACAAAGAGGTGGAGATCTACTGGGGGGCTTACGTGGGCAGTGATAAAGAGATCCTCTTGTCTGGAACACTTGCCGAAACGCTTGAGAGTATCGAGGCGGCTCGAAGCGCGGCTCGGGAGAAAAATGGGTGGGTGATGGATACCTATCTGCTTCGGAATCCATCTGCACGCCGTCTTGACAAGTAGCTCTGTGACATGTGCGATCTACTGCAAGCGTCAAGAAGGCGTCATCAAAAAACTAACATTGCATTTCGACCATTTTCGAAGTGGTGGATGTCTAGAGTTTTTAAGAGAAATTGGGATAGTGTCAAAGCTTACCAACTAGTTTCTGGATCTATCAACATTCCCTTCGCCTAGTTTGCGGTGGAAGAAGTCAAAGACGAGGCCGTAGAGGCTGTAGGCGAGTTCGGGGTCGTAGCGTATGCCCTCGTCGCGCATGAAGGCGTGGGCTCCGTTGACCTCGTGCCAGCTGAACTTCTTCTGGAGTTCGTTAAGCCGGGCGAGGATGGCCACGCGGCCTTCGAGGGGGATGTGCGGGTCCTGGCGTCCCCAGATCATCAGGAGCTCACCCTGGATGTCTTTGGCGCGTTCGAGAGAGTCGTCTCCGCCTTTGCTGAGGGAGCCTTTGTGGATGTCGGTGGCGTAAAAGCAGGTGGTGGCGAGAACGTCGGGGTTCATGGCGGTGCGGAAGGCGAGGTGGCCGCCGATGCAGATGCCCATGGCTCCGAGATGGCCGGTGCAGTCGGCGCGGGATTTGAGGTGGTCGAGCGCGGCGCGGGCGTCGGCGTCGTAGCTGGAGAGCTCTTTGGTGGTCTTGAGGACGTTGCCGCGGTCGGAGCCAGCCTGGTCGTAGGCAAGGATGGTGCCAGCGGGTTCGAACTCGTGGTAGATCTCGGGGCAGGCGACGATGTAGCCGTGGCCGGCGAGCATGGCGGCGGTGCGGCGGATGGGCGCGGTGATCTGGAAGATCTCGGAGTAGAAGACGATGCCGGGGTAACGGCCGGTGCCGGCGGGGCGGACGATGTGAGTGCGCATGGGGCCGTTGAGAGTGTCGAGCGTGACGTACTCGTCGTTGACGATGATCATTTTTCTTTTCGCCTCGAATCTCGGATGAATCGCTTGTGAGTTTGCCCGGTGTCTATCTTATTCTGGTTGAGAGTGGTTTGGGGTTTAGGCTGCAGGTGTGAGGTGAGGGATGTATATTCCACGGGCGAATGAAGAGCAGCGGGTGCCAGTGCTGCACTCGCTGATGAGGGCGGAGCCGCTGGCGGCGTTGGTGACGTTGAGTTCGTCGGGGCTCGTGGCTTCTCATATTCCGATGGTGCTCGAGGAGGGCGGTTCGCCGCTGGGCGTTCTGAGGGGTCACGTTTCGCGGGCGAATTCACAGTGGCGCGATCTGGAGGCGTCGGTCGAGGCTCTGGCGATCTTTTCTGGCCCGCAGCACTACATCTCGCCAACGTGGTATCCCGGGAAGGTGGAGCATGGGAGAGAGGTTCCGACGTGGAACTACGTTGTGGTTCATGCGTACGGATCGCTGAAGGTGATGGACGACAAGAGCTGGATGAGAGCACACCTTGAGAGACTGACGAATGAAAACGAGGCCGAGACAGCGATGCCGTGGAAGGTGAGCGATGCGCCGGAGGAGTTTATCGAGACGATGATGAAGGGGATTGTGGGGCTGGAGCTGCCGATCGGCCGCCTGGAGGGGAAGTGGAAGGTTAGTCAGAACCGTACGGTGCGGGATCGCGAGGGAGTGCTGGAAGGACTGAGCAAGGAGAGTACGCCGGGGAGCCTGATGATGAAGAGGCTGGTTGAAGACGCTATGTAGTGTCGGCTGGGGGTATGAAGTGGTGAGGCTGCTGGGCGCAGAGGGTCTGCCGGGCAACTTTGTTGGTGAGTTAGTGGTGGTGATCGCCGCTATGTTGTTCGTAGTGAGCGTGGCTCTTTACGCGAGGGGAAGGCTAGGCACATGCAGGATGGTCGGTTGCTATACAGACAGACTAAATAGGCTAGATAGACAGCTTATATGTTAAGATGAATTTCATCTGGAGGAGTTAGATGAAAACTGGTCTTAGCGAACAAATTCGTCGCGTCGCGAAAGAGAAGTATATCGATCCTGCGGTGAGATCGGGGCATACTGAATTTTCTATTCCGGTGCGTGGGATGCTCGATTTGCTGTTGCCTTCCGGCTTTCCGAGAAATCACACTCCGCAGATTTGCAATTCGATTCAAACTTCCAAGTTTCTTAATCAAAATGGAATTGAGATCGTTGGAGTGGATGGGCCGCCTTCCGGGCAGAGTCCGACAGTCGTGGTGCGTTATCGGATAACTGGCCAGTCAATCAACTTGAAGGCTAGTCAGCGTAAGGGATCACGTGTTGAGGCTGTGAGGGAGGATGCAGCGGCGCGGGCTAAGCGGCTTACGGATGCCTTGCGAGGGTTGCTCAAAGAAGAGTTGAAAGAGCATGGAGGAGCTGAAGGGTTCGTGCGATGGATCAGGTCGGATGATGAGGAGGCTGCTTGAGCAGAATCTTCTGGGATTCGATGTTGATCATCTATCTGCTCGAAGGAAATCCCGCTTACTCAAAACGAGTTCAGCATCTGCTGCGACGGTCGTATGAGAGAGGGGATTCGCTTTTTACGAGTTTTCTTGCGTACGGCGAAGTGATGGCGGGAGCGGTGAATTCCCCAGAGAAAGCCGGCAAGATACAGCGAACGATGGAAGAGATGGGGTTTGGCTATCTTCCATTCGATGCAGGCGCGGTCATGCCGTTCAGCCGATTGCGGGCCAAGAACAAATTGAAGGTTGCCGATTCTATTCACTTGGCTTCGGCGGCTTCTGCTGGGATTGATCTGTTCCTGACCGGGGACAAGCAGTTGATGGGGCTGGATGTGCCGGGAGTTCAGTTTATTGCGGATTTCAATACGCCGCTGCTTTAGCGACGAGAACTCTGACTATATTTAGGTTCCTGCTATGAATCGTTCCAAAGGCAAAAAAACTGTTGAAGTAAGCTCGAACGAGCCTTGTCCGTGTGAGAGCGGCAGGAAATATTCTGCTTGTTGCAAGAAACGAAAGTTCAAATGGGTTCGTGATAGTGCAGGAAATATTTCGAAAGAGATCCCGATGAATGATGAGGTTGTCGAAGCCTTTCGCCATGCATCAGCTCATTTTGAAGCCATCTTCGAACGCAAGCCACGCAAAAACGATCCGATCCTTGTCAATAAATATTTCACTTCATCTGCAGATCTGAAGCGGGAAATTCTTCGAGCGATGAAGCAAGCTGACATAAGGCCCGAGATTATCTATGCGTATCTACAAACTGGTCGATTAGTCACCGACCTCAAAAAACTAACTCCCGCAGAGCAAACGAAATATGACACCGCAATTGCGGAGTTTAGAAGCCAGGTGGAGGCCGGGGTCGCCATCGAAGAATTGATTGACCCCGAAACCCCGGAGAAAATGTTGAACGGCACTTTACAACAGGTTCAAATAATCGGGGGATATTATATCGAAACCTATTTTAATTCGGGTATATCCAAAAGAAAAGGAAAAGAACAGCTCGATGTTGAATTTGTAGTTGCCTTCGCCTTCGTAAGTTTCATCAAATCACTGCGCTCCATACTTATTCTGCTGGAGAATGGGATTTCATATGATGCTAACTATCTGGTTAGAGCTCTTTATGAAAACTACCTCAAGATCAAATACGTTTACAGATACCCAGCTAAAGCGGCTGTTTTTCTAGCGCAAATCAGAGAGATGGCTAATGAAGATGACTTGACTCATCGAAGCGATAAAACGGCACGAAAAGAAAAGCAGCTCGTTCAAATGGGGGAATATGGCGGATGAATTGGGAGAAAGAGATCTCTATGATTCGCTATATAAAGCCCTTTGCTCAGTAACTCATGCTCAAACTTCTGAAGCGCGATTCTTTATTACAGAGAGCGGATTCGATTACCTCGATTTGGATTTTGAAATGAGCACGCTGCTAAACTCGCATGAGTTATCTATGCGTACCTTCGACTGTATTCGTAAGCATAGTCTTTGCCCAAAGCTTCTCAAAGCAGACCTCTTTGCGAGCGTTCGTAAATCGTTCGCATCTTTGCATATTGCGCGCACCTACATGGCCGAGCGGGATGGGTATGTCACGCCGACTATCTTGCAAGAGTTCATGGCTGCATTAGCAGCCGAGGAGCCGAGGCTGAAGAAAATAGCCGATTTGAGTTTTTAGGGTGTTTATAGTTTTGTTTTACGCGCCTGACTGACGGTCACAATACAAAGGACTGATCATCCAAAAACCTGGCCTAGCTGAAGAGGAATTCTTTGGTGCGGAGTTCTTTTACGGTGTCGCGTAGCTTGGCGGCTTTTTCGAATTCGAATTTTTTGGCGGCTTCGCGCATGTCGGATTCTAGTTTGCCGATGTAGACGTCTAGTTCTTGCTGGGTGGAGAAGTCGGGCATGCCTTCGGCTTCGTCGGTGAGGTCGGCGTAGTCGGCTTTGAGGATGCCGGCCAGGCCCATTTCTATTGGGCGGATGATGCTGGCGGGAGTGATGCCGTTTTCCTCGTTGTAGGCGACTTGCTTTTCGCGGCGGCGGTCGGTCTCGTTGATGGCGCGCTGCATGGAGTCGGTCATCTTATCCGCATAAAGAATTGCCCGGCCTTCGACGTGACGGGCGGCGCGGCCGATGGTTTGGATGAGAGAGCCCTGGGAGCGGAGGAAGCCTTCTTTGTCGGCGTCCAAGATTGCTACCAACGAGACCTCCGGGAGGTCGAGGCCTTCGCGGAGGAGGTTGATGCCGATGAGGACGTCGTACTCGCCTTTGCGGAGGTCGCGGAGGAGCTTGATGCGTTCGAGGGTTTCGATCTCGGAGTGCATGTAGCGGCAGCGGACGCCGACTTCGGTGTAGTAGCTGGCGAGGTCTTCGGACATGCGCTTGGTGAGAGTGGTGACGAGGACGCGCTGGTTCTTTTGGGTGCGGTCGCGGATCTCGGCGAGTAGGTCGTCGATCTGGCCTTTGATGGGGCGAATCTCGACTTGAGGATCGATCAGGCCCGTGGGACGAATGATCTGTTCAACGACTACGCCTGCGGATTTTGTCAGCTCGTAGGCGCCGGGGGTGGCGGAGACGTAGATGATCTGGCCGGTGCGGGACTCGAACTCTTCAAAGCGGAGGGGGCGGTTGTCCATTGCGGAGGGGAGTCGGAAGCCATAGTCGACGAGGTTTTGTTTGCGGCTGCGATCGCCGTGCCACATGCCGTGGAGTTGCGGGACGGTGACGTGGGACTCGTCGATGAAGAGGAGGTAGTCCTGGGGGAAGTAGTCGAGGAGCGTGGGCGGCGGTTCGCCGGGGAGACGCGAGGAGAAGTGGCGGGAGTAGTTTTCGATGCCGTGGCAGAAGCCAACGGACTTGATCATCTCGAGGTCGAAGCGGGTGCGCTGGTGGATGCGTTGGGACTCGACTAAGCGGCCCTGGTTTTCGAGTTCTTTCTCCCACCACTCCATCTCTTCGAGGATAGAGTTGACGGCGGTGGTCTTGCGTTCGGGTTGGACGACGTAGTGGGACTTGGGATAGATGGGGAGGCGGGAGTATTTTTGCCTGACGGTGCCGAAGAGGGGGTCTATTTGCGACAGGCTGTCGATCTCGTCGCCGAAGAGCTCTATACGGTAGGCGTTTTCGTCGTAGGTGGGGTAGACCTCGATGATGTCGCCGCGGACGCGGAAGGTGCCGCGGCGGAAGTCTACATCGTTGCGCTCGTAGAGGATCTCGACGAGGCGGCGGGTGATGTCTTCGCGCTTGATCTTCTGACCTTTTTCAAGGAGCATCAACATGCCGTAGTAGGCTTCGGGCGAGCCGAGGCCGTAGATGCAGGAGACGGAGGAGACGATGATGGCGTCGCGCCGCTCGAAGAGGCTGCGGGTGGCGGCGAGGCGGAGTTTATCTAATTCTTCATTGATGGTTGACTCCTTTTCAATAAAGAGATCGCCGGCGGGGATGTAGGCTTCGGGTTGGTAGTAGTCGTAGTAGGAGACGAAGTACTCGACGGCGTTCGAGGGGAAGAAGGTTTTGAACTCGTGGTAGAGCTGGGCGGCGAGGGTTTTGTTGTGCGCGAGGATGAGGGCGGGGCGTTGCAGCTCTTCGATGACCTTGGCCATGGTGAAGGTTTTTCCGGAGCCGGTGACGCCGAGGAGGACTTGATCTTTTTCGCCGGCGTGGATGCCGGAGATGAGCTCAGCGATGGCGCGAGGCTGATCGCCCTGAGGCTTGTAGGTGGTCGAGAGCTGGAAGTCCATCTCTATAGGATAGTTTATTTAGAACGGAGGATGCGATGAGTGTTGGAACTGAGTTGTGGCTGGTGCGGCATGGGGAGACGGAGTGGAGTTTGAGTGGAGCGCATACGAGCCGGACGGATATTCCGCTGACCGACCATGGACGGAAGCGGGCGGAGGAGTTGCGGGATTATTTGAAGGGGACGAAGTTCGATGCGGTGTTTGAGAGTCCGATGCAGCGGGCGCGGGAGACCTGCGCGATTGCGGGATTTGGCGACCAGGCTGTGGTGGAGAACGGGTTGAAGGAGTGGAACTATGGCGTGTATGAAGGCAAGACGACTAAGGAGATCCAGGCGGAGATTCCGGGGTGGTCGGTGTGGAAGAACGAGATTGTCGGCGGCGAGACGGTGGAGCATGTGGGGGAGCGCGCGGATGGAGTGATCGCCCGAGCGCTGGCGGCTGCTCCGCAGGGTGGGAAGGTGGCGCTGTTTGCGCATGCGCATATTTTGCGGATTCTGGCGGCGCGGTGGATCGGTTTGCCGGCGACCGGCGGGAGTTTGCTGGCGCTGGGGACGGGAAGCGTGAGTGTGATGGGGTGGGAGCGGGAGACGCGCGTGATCTCGAGCTGGAATCGCGGGTTTGAGTAGAGGCTAGAAGTCTTTGATGTGCTGGGGCTGGAGTCCTACTCCTACGAAGCGAGCGGGCAAGTTCTGGAACCTCGGGATGCTTGTGAGGATGCGTAGTGCGAGGGGCGGGTGGATGGGGCCGGGATTGTGGAGGACTCGATTGAGAATGCGATGGGCGAAGACTTGTACGCGCTGGGTGTTGCGGACGGCGCCTTCGCGGTAGTGCTGTACCTGAGCGAGATTGTGCGGGCTGAGGGTGTTCGAGAGCAGCGCTTCGGTGAGAATGTTAGCGGTGGCTACGGCGTCCTGAATCGCAATGTTGATGCCGATGCCTCCGACAGGCGACATGGCGTGGGCCGCATCGCCGATGCAGAGAAGGCCGGGCGACGACCACTCGATGAGGCGGTTGACCTGGATGGTGAGCAGCTTCACCTTGTCCCAGGAGTCTATCTCGGAGGTGCGGCCAGCGAAAAAGGGCACGATGCGCTCGATACTTTGTTGAAAGGCGGGGATGCCTTCCTGCTGGATGGCGGGAAAGGTGCCTTTGGCGATAATGTAGCCGATCTGAAAGTAGTCGTTGCGGTTGATAAGGATGATGAGGCGGCCGTAGTTGATGTAGCCGAGAGCGTTTTCGGGATCGGAGGGCTGGCGGGCGATCTTGAGCCAGAGAACATCGACGGGAACCCCGACGTCTTGCAGTTGTAGGTGGCCCGCATCGCGGGAGATGGCGTGGCGGCCGTCGCAGCCAATGGTGAGAGTGGCTGGGATTTCGACAGGACCTTCTGGTGTATTAGCGCGGACACCGGTGGTGACGTCGTTTTGACGGATGAGGCCGGTAGCCTCCCAGCCCATTCGCAAGGTGAAGGCGGGCAAACGGCTGGCTTCGTTTGAGAGGAAGTCAAGGAAGTCCCACTGGGGCATGAGGGCGATGAACTTGCAGTGGGTGGGGACGTGCGAGAAGTCGGCTATTGGAAAGCGATGACCACCAACAATGGCGGAGAGCGCGGCAACCTGGGAGTGGGGGACTTCGAGGAACTTTTCGAGCAGGCCGAGTTCATAGAGAAGGTCAAGAGTGGAGGGGTGGATGGTGTCTCCGCGGAAGTCGCGGAAGAAGTCTTTGTGCTTTTCGAGGACTGTAACTTTTACGCCGGCACGGGCGAGGAGAAAGCCCAGCATGATGCCTGCCGGACCACCTCCAATTACGCAGCAGGTGGTTGCGAGCGGGTTTGAGGTGGCAGTCATAGTTGCCGATGAGGATAGTCGGACGTCAGGGAGGCGTCAAAAGGTTTGTTGGGGATTGACGAGGAAGGCAAGCCAGTCGGCGGGGGTGTGGGCGAGGTGGTCAGGCGGAGCGTCTTCGAGGGAGTGGGGCTTGAGGCCGAAAGTGCAGCCGATGCTGTGGGCGCCGCAGTTGCGGGCGGTAAGAACGTCGATGTCGGTGTCGCCTACCATGATGGTTTCGGCGGGAGTGATGGCGTGGCCAGCGAGGGTGGAGGCTTCGGCGATCAGGGCTTCTAGACCGTGGGGGTCGGGTTTTTTGGTGTGAAAGCTGTTGCCGCCGTAGTTCTGAAAGAAGAAGGGCGATAGGCCGAAGTGATCGCAGATGTCGCGGGAGGGATGGACAGGTTTGTTGGTGAGTACCGCCATGAGAGTTTGGGGGTGTGTATAGCGAATAGCTTGGAGGGCTTCGAGGACGCCGGGGTAGACGTAGGTGTAGTCGAGTTTGTGAATACGGTAGTAGTCGAGGAAGAATGTGAGTGCTTGGGTTACATATTGCTCGTCTGTGATGTCGCCTTCCGGGTCGCCGATGGCGCGGCGAACGAGCATGGAAGCTCCATCGCCGATGTAGCCGGAGATGACAGCCTCGGGGAGGGTGGGTTTGCCGAGCTGGGCCAAGGTGGCGTTGACGGAGTTGCAGAGATCGACGCGGGAGTCGATGAGGGTGCCGTCGAGATCGAAGACGATGAGGCGGGGTGGGGAGGCGAGAGGCATGGTTTAAGGGTAAACGACGGGGCTGGTATAAGCTTTGTGGCAACAAGGGAGACTATGCGATGAGTGCTGAAGGAAAGTGGACACGGAGGCGGTTTGTCGCGGGAACGATAGCAGCTGGCGCCACGGCGGAGGTTGCGGGTTTTGGTCGATTAGCGCTGGCGCAGACCGGAATGACGGGCGAGACGGCAATGAAAGAGCTGATGGCGGGAAATGAGCGATACATTGCAGGAAAGATTACTTCGTTTCCTGAGGATCTAAAGATCTTGCAGGAAAAGACGGTTTTGAAGCAGGAGCCTTTTGCTGCGGTACTTTCGTGCGCCGACTCGCGCGTGCCGGTGGAGATATTGTTTGATCAGAGCATCGGGCATGTGTTCGTGACAAGGGTGGCAGGAAATATTGTGACACCCGAGGTGATGGCAAGCCTGGAGTATGGCGTGGGGGTGTTAGGGTTGAAGGCGGTTCTAATTCTTGGACATACGAACTGCGGAGCGATCGCTGCAGCGGTACAGGGCAAAGAGGTTCCGGGGCAGATCAGCGTACTCTACCAGCACCTGATGCCGGCAGTGCAGGATGCGCATGGAGATGTGGTGCAGGCGGTGAAGGCAAATGTTGTGTTTCAGACGAGACTGGTGCGGGAGAGTTCTACCTTGATTGCCAAAGCCATGAAAGAAAGCGGAGTGAAGGTGGCCGGTGGAGTTTATGACCTGGAGAATGGGCGCGTGAACATCATCGCTTAGCATCAGATGACTTAAATAAAAAACGGTGGCTGCGGTTGGTTCCCGCGGCCACCGTCTCTCTTGTTTAGGGGAGGACTACTGGATGGAGATGTCGCCGGAGCCAGTGCCGATGCGGAGCGTGGGTCCGCCGCCGCCTACGACCGCGCTGACGTGGTGACGGTTGAGGCTGCCCTGCATGGTCATGGGCTGCGCGACACTGATGTTTCCGGAACCGGTGTCGGCGTCGAGGTTGAAGTGGGCGCTGCCTACTGTGAGATGCACATTGCCACTGCCGGTCGAGAGCTTCCAGTCGCTGGCGGGTTGGCCTTCAGCAGTGATGTCGCCAGAGCCAGTGCTGGCTTTGAGGGCTCCGTTGAGGCCGTGAAGCTGGATATTGCCAGAGCCGGTTTCGGCCTTGACATCGCCTGGGCCGGTCTGCTGAAGTTCGATATCGCCGGAGCCTGTGCCAAGGGTGGTCATGCCCTGGACGCCACGAACGTGGACGTTGCCAGAGCCGCTCTGCGCCTTGACAGAGGCTCCAACGTCCTGAATATCGACGTCGCCTGAACCGGTGGTGGAGTTGATGGTGGAGGCGCGTGGAAGGGTAATGTCGTAGTCGATGGAGATGTTGCGGAAGAGGTCGTTGTTGTGGCGTTCGCCGATGGTGATGTCATTGCCGCTCTGGACGATGGGCGGATTGCTGATAATCTGCTGGATGCGGCTGTCGGTGTCGGAGCCTCCACTCATCCAACCGTGGCTGGAGTGGAGGTGTGCGACGATGTGGACCTGATCTACGGAGCCGGGATGGAGACGAATCTGGCCGGAGCCGGTAGAGACAGAGACATTGGGGGAGCTGCCGGCGCTGAGGGTGCGCTCAAAGTTGCCGTCGGCAGCGAAGGCTGTGGCTGCAGCGAGTGTGAGCATTGCGGCGGTGGAGGCGAAGACTGTCATCTTCATGGGCGTTCCTTTTTTCGACTCTGGGTAACTGCGATTTAGATGTTAGCTCGTCGGGTGGAGATTGCGATCAGTGTCTGCTCACTGGCAGACTTTGGTTCGTATGACTGGCCTTGCAGGTTATTGCTGAAGAATGACTGTGTCGCCGGGGTTGAGGCCTGCAAGGATCTCGGTTTTGGTGCCGTTGGAGATGCCGGCCTTGATGTCGATCTTTTTGCGGCCGGTCTTTTGTTTGGGGTCCGGGACTTCGACGGAGGCGTTGCGGTCTTTGTCGTAGAGGACGGCCTGTTCGGGCACGGTGAGGACGTTTTTGTGCTCTTCGAGGAGGATCTCGGCATTGGCGGTCATGTTGGCTTTTAGTTCGCCGCCTGGGTTGTCGATGGAGACGCGGACCTCGAAGGTCGTGACGTTATCCTTTTCTACGCCAAGGGGTGCGATCTTGGTGACTTTGCCGAGAAAGGTCTTGTCCTTGAACGACTCGACTTTGATGCGGGCGGCCTGACCCATGTAGACCTTGCCGATGTCGGACTCGTCGACCTTACCCTGAACGTAGACCTGGTTGGTATCGCCGATAGTCATCACGAGGGTGGCTGTTGAGCCGAGGACAAGGATGGAGCTGACAGCGTCGCCGATCTCCACGTCGCGGGAGAGGATGGTGCCGTCCATAGGGGAGATGACGGTGGTGTAGCCGAGCTGCTCTTCGAGTTGCTTCAGAGACGCCTTGTTCTGGGCTACCTGGGCCTCTGCCTGGCGAAGTTTCGAGGAGTCGACCGAGATTTGCGAGACGGCCTTATCGCGGGTGTTGGCGGCGGAGAGGTACTTCTGCTGAGCGTCGTCGAGTGCCTGCTGGGAGACCACACCCTCTTTGGACATCTGGAGGTTGCGATCGTAGGTGTGCTTGTACATCGGCAGATCGGGCGCTTCGGCGTTGACCTTGTCGTATTGGATGGAGGCCTCGGCGGCGCGAGCGTTTGATTCGGCTGCGGCGAGCTGGGCCTTCTGTGCGGCGACCTGATCGAGGATCTCCTGCTGGTCGAGCTGGGCGAGAACCTGGCCCTGATGGACGTGGGCATTGATGTCGGTGTCGAGGCGAGTGACGATTCCTGAGGCTTTGGATTTGACCTCTACCTTAGTGATGGGCTGAACCTTGCCGGTGGCGACGACGGAGCGGGCGATGTCTCCACGCTCTACCTTGGCTAGCTGCGAGGGCTCAAACTTTGTGGTGTTGCCGCGGGCGGCTGCGACCACGCCGAGAACGACGGCTAAGACCAGGACGCTGAGGCCGACCCAAAGCCATGTCTTCCGTTTGTTTTTACGCTGCGTGGCCAATGGCTTGCTCCCGTTGGTGCTGGTGATATGAGTCTTCGGAGTGTGGTTACGCAGGAATGCGCTCCGCGGTTCCGTCGACTACGAAAAAGTTTACGTGGCGGCGTGGCGATGTTGCAGAGTCGACGTTTAGACGAGGGAGTTGGGAGGGAGGAAGCAGTCGGACAGGCGGACGGCTGTGAATTTATGCGTACTTTCGAAGAACCCCCAGGACCTTGCCCTGGATGCTGACATTGGCGGCTGGAGCGTAGATGGGAGACATCTCGGTATTGGAGGGTTGGAGGCGGATCATGCTGCCCTCGCGGTAGAAGCGCTTGAGGGTTGCGTCGGAGCCGTCGATCAGAGCGACGATGATCTCGCCCTCGCGAGCGGTACGGGTGCGCTCGACCAGAACGTAGTCGCCGGAGACGATGTGTTCGTCGCGCATGGAGTCGCCTCGGACTTCGAGAGCAAAGACCTCGCGGTTGCCGATGATGTCTGAGAGGGAGATGCTCTCAGCGCTCTCGATCGCTTCTACAGGCTTGCCAGCGGCGATGCGGCCCAGCAACGGGAGGCGGTCGGAGCCCTTTTTACTGCTGCGCGCGGGAAGGACGTCGATCGAACGGCTGCGATTGTGCGCGCGCTGGAGGAGGCCCTTATTCTGGAGGTTGGTGATGTGTTTATGGACGGTGGCGAGGGAGCTGAGGCCCAGACCGCTGGCGATCTCCTCGTAGGAGGGCGAGTAGCCATTCTTCTGGGTGAAGCCGGAAAGAAAGTCAATGACCTCTTTTTGTCGCCGTGTAATTGCCATGCGGATGATTGTAGCGAATAAAAAGCGAATTGCAAGAGGATCTTTCGAGTTAATTTTATCGAGGGGGATTCGAGGAGCACTCGCGGTAGAGAGAGCGGAGATGGAGATGATGAGGATATGGATATGCTGATTCCATGAAAACTTCTATGAAGCTGGTTCGCATCTCCGGGTTGATGATGGCCTTGGTGCTCTTTGTGTCCGCGGGGTGGACCGAGGAGGCACAGAAGATTGCCGAGTTGGGAAGCTGCACTTTGGAGAACGGTAACGTGGTGTTGGATTGCAGGGTTGGGTATCGCACCTTTGGCACCTTGAACGCTGACAGGTCGAATGTCGTGGTGATGCCTTCCTGGCTGAATGGACGGAGTGAGGATCTGGTGCCTCTCTTTGGGAATGACGAGACTGGACATCGGCTGGTGGATACGTCACGGTTCTTCGGGGTGGCCTTCGATGTGTTCGGGGATGGGGTCTCTTCGTCGCCATCCAATAGCAGGCGGCAGCATGGGCCGGAGTTTCCGGTGTTCACGATGGAGGACATAGTGCGTGCGCAGTATCGCGTGTTGACCGAGGTGCTGCACGTGCGGCATGTGCACGCGGCCGTGGGGCTGTCGATGGGCGGAGAGCAGGTGTTTGCGTGGGCGGTCCTGTATCCGAAGTTCGTCGATCTTGCGGTGCCGATTGTGGGGACCCCACAGGTAACGAGCTTTGATCTGCTATCAAAGCAGATCGTGATCGATGCGATCGAGTCGGACCCCGACTACAAGGATGGGCGGTATGTGACGGAGCCGCAGTTGAAGCTTGCCAATGCGATCGGAACGATGATTGTGAGCGCGCCGCAATATCGAAACGCTGAGGTTCCGAGAGCGCAGTTTGCACAGTGGTTGAAGACGATCGAGTCCCCGCAACGACAGGACGCGAATGACAGGGTGTGGCAGGCGAAGGCGATCATGCATCACGATGTGCTGCATGGAAGAACGATCGGCGAGGTTGCGCGGGAAGTGCCCGTGAAGTTCCTGGTTATTGTGGCGGCAGAGGATCGAATGGTAACTCCGCAGCCTGCGCTGGAGTGGGCGAAGGCTGTGGGGGCGGAGACGTACGTTTCGACGGGAAGTTGCGCGCACTTGATCATGAACTGCGACGCTGAAGCTGTGTCGTCGCGGGTGGAGCGGTTTTTGGCGAGGTAGTGCAAAAATTCCCGTTTTGAAATTGTCCCCCAAAAAAGACTGTGAAGAACTCTTGTCAGGATGAGCCGGATGCACCAAGGTAATAACACACCACCGAAACGGTAACGCAATTTCGGTTGGACGGTGTGACCTGAACAACTTGATTGTGCTTTGGGAGACGAAATGCGAGTTCTGATTGTGGAAGACGATGCAGCTTTGGGGTTGTTTCTCCAAAAGGGTTTGAAGCTGGAGGGGCACCAGGTGGATTGGGTAGCTGATGGCGAGGCTGGGTTGCGGCATGCGGAGGAACATCGTCCGGACCTGATCGTCCTGGACCTGAGTCTTCCGCGAAAAGATGGAACCGAAGTGCTGGCGGAGATGAGCGGGCGCTTCGATGAGACCTCGGTACTTGTGCTGACTGGCCGCAGCTCGGTGGAAGAGCGGATCAAATGTTTGAACCTTGGCGCGGATGATTGTCTGCTGAAACCGTTCAGTTTTCATGAACTAACTGCGCGTTGCCGGGCATTACTGCGGCGGCGGGAGCAGTTCGCCGACCCGGTGCTCCGGCATGGCGACGTCGAGCTGAACCGGATGGAGCGCAAGGTAATGCGGAACGGTCAGCTGGTGGATCTGACAGTGAAGGAGTTCAGCCTGCTGGAGTTTTTGCTGATGCGGCGCGGGCAGTGCTGCAGCCGGAGCGAGCTGCTGCGGGATGTCTGGCAGATGTCTCCTGATGCCGGGACCAACGTGGTGGACGTGTACATCAACTATCTGCGGCGCAAACTGGCGGCGGCAAGCGTGGATGGCGACCTAGGGTACTCGGTCATCGAGACAGTGCGAGGAGAAGGTTACCGGATGAGCAGCGGGCGCAAGAGTGTGAACCGGGTTGACGTGCTTCCGGTGAGTGCGGCGTATGCCGGTGCATGAGCTTGCGCAACAGGGTCGCGCGGAGTTTGTGGAGCGCCTTGACGTCGCTTTGCACGGCCTTTGCCAGCCGTTGACGGTGCTGCAGTGCAGGCTGGCGATGGGCGAGATGATCGGCGAGCCTAATGCGATGCTGGAGGCGATTCGAGAGGCTCTGAAGGAATGTGTGCGGTTGAACCAGACGGTTGGAACGATGCGAACGATGTTGCAGCAGGTGAAGGCGGATACGAACGACGAGAGGATAGGGTGACGGTGATGGGCATGGGACGGGAGTCGGTGTTGAATATGGATGCAGCCGAGGTGGCTGCTGTGCGGACGGTGGTATTGGCCAGCGCGGATGCGGGATTGAGGCAGCGGCTTCGTGCCTCTCTTACAGGGCTGCGATGGCAGGTTCGCGAGGCCAGTGGCGGAGCGGAGGCAATGGCGCAGCTTGAGGACGCTCGGTCGGAGGCGCTGCTGGTGGATAGCTGGCTGCCGGATCTCGAAGTGGGTGAGTTCGCGAGCGTGATTCGGATGATGTACCCGGCGATGGAGTTGCTCCGGGTGGATGGTGGCGCAGACGGTGGGGCTCGGAGTCCACGGCGTAATGAGTTGCTGCATGCGTTGCGTGAGGCCCAAAATACTCCGGTGCACGCTCCGGTGAACGATACGGCAGCGTGGGCTGCGGCTCCGGTTTCGGTCCCTGCGCCTGCGGCCACCACTGCTTCTGCTGCAGGAGCGAGGGCGCCGATTCGGATGCCTTCTCCAGTGCGAAAAGATGTGGACCAGAGCGAGGCTCGGGAGAGAGAAGAGCAGGTTCGGCTGGAGTCGACGAGGCAGGCGCTTGCGGTTCTGCTGGGACGGGAGGAGACAACGCGGCCTGCAGCAAAGAACGAGGCGATGTTGCCCGAGATGATTGGTGCAAGCGAACCGATGCGCGAACTGACACGGTTGATCCGTCTGGTGGCTCCCCGGTCAACGACTGTGCTGATTGAAGGGGAGACAGGTACCGGAAAAGAGGTTGTAGCGCGGGCCTTGCATCGCTTGAGTGAGCGGGCGGGAAAGTCCTTTGCGGTGTTGAACTGCGCGGCGATTCCTGAGGCTCTGCTGGAGGCTGAACTGTTTGGACATACGCGCGGAGCCTTTACTGGCGCGGTGCAGTCACGAACCGGGCGGATCGAAGCCGCGCATGGGGGAACGCTCTTCCTGGATGAGATTGGGGAGATGCCGATGGCACTGCAGGCGAAGATGCTGCGGTTTCTGGAGTGCGGAGAGTTGCAGCGTGTTGGTGATAACGAGACGATGCGCGTGGATGTGAGGGTGATCGCGGCGACGCATCAACCGTTGGAGAAGCTGGCTACAAGCACTGGCGCAGAGAGGACGTTTCGGTTGGATCTCTACCATCGGCTGGCTGTCTTCCCGGTGGAGGTGCCGGCGTTGCGGGATCGGATGGACGATCTTGGACTGTTGGCGGAGCACATCCTGGAGCAGATGGGGCAGGAGATGCCGCGCAAACGGTTGACCGTTGAGGCGGAGGCGAAGCTCTACGAACACAGCTGGCCAGGCAATGTGCGGGAGCTGATGCACGTGCTGGAGCGTGGCGCAATTCTGGCAGCAGAGAAGATGGAGATTGGGGAGGAAGAGATTCGTTTCCGGCGGGCCACTCGGAGTTAAGACGAGTGGCCTGGGAGTAGGGAGGGTGGACTGGAGCCAGGATGTCGTTTGGAGTCGAGGGCTGTTGGCCGAAGCCAGGTTGGCTGGCTTTAAGTCGAGGCTGCTGGCCGTGCTCGTCTAAAAATCACGGATTGAGATCATCTAAGATGAGACGAAGTCGAGCTCGCCTAAAAAATAGTTGAAAATCGTGGCGTATTTTTAGTCAGGCAAAGAGTGGATGCTAAAACACCACCTTCACCACACATCTCACCACGTCTTCACCACCAAAACACCACAGCCAAAACCATGTTTTCTCGGAAAACCCCTGCAAAATCCATCTAAATACCAGACGAAAAAAACTTCATACAATCCCCCAAACTTCGAACCCCGATCTCTGATTTTTTAAACGATCATGATTCCGAATTTTCAGGCAATCTGTGGGTGATGGACAGTTCGGGATCGGAAGTTGATAAGAGCGCTCTCATTTGAGGGCGCTTTTGTTTGATGGCGGGCCGTATCAGCGGCACCATGTGGTGTTTGAAGCTCAGAATGGCGGGACGTTTCAGGAGTCGATGGCGAACCAGTTGGGAGGTGGCTCGAGCGTTGGTGCTGGGAACGGCTTCAAAAATATCTACACCGGTGGGATCAGTGGTGGTTTGAGCGGTGACTTGACGGCTGCCAATCCGACACCGGGCGGAGTTGAAGTGACTGGCGTGATCGCGGATGCAAGTAAGCCGCTGCAGCGCTATGACCCCTCGCATCCGGATGCGGGCCCGGATGGATTTGTAGCGTATCCCGATATCAATCCTCTGACGGAGATGGTGGATCTGATGGGTGCGACGCGATCGTATGGGATGAATGCGTCGGCGATTACGGCGGAGAAGAGCATCTTCAACTCTTCGCTTGATCTTTTGAAGTAGAGCGATGGTGCAGGGCGCGACATAGGAAAAGCGGAGGAGGGATTGTGGTCGGATTGCCTGTTGGTTCTGGAGTGATGAACAGAGTAGGGACGGGAGGCCTCGATGATGGCTTCCTGAGTGACGTGGGGGTGGCGGCGTCGAACACAGGGGGCGCGAGCAGCGTGCCGTTTGCGGGGGTGTTGCAGTCGATGATGAAGGAGACGACGAAGCTCGACCAGAAGGCGTCTGAGGCCGTGACCGGGTTGTTGAATGGCTCGGGGGTTGAGGTGCACGACGCAATGATTGCGACGCAGAAGGCGAATATGGCGTTCGAGCTGGCGCTGCAGGTGCGGAACAAGGCAGTAGGCGCTTATCAGCAGATGATGGGCATGCAGTTCTAAGAACTTAGGGTTCAGAAAGACACCGGGGCGAGATGGCTGAGACAGAACAGGTTGGCGGGGCGGGGATGCAACGAGCGGGAGAAGCCGGCGCTGGTGTGGCTGGCGGTACACCGCTCGAGAAGACGCAGGCGATGGTCACGGCGATGCGTGAGCAGCTGATGGCGATGCCTGCTGCGAAGAGGACGTGGCTGATCGCGGCTGGAGTTTTTCTGGCGGCTGTGTGCGCTGGGATGGTCTGGTTCGCCGGGCGTCCAGATTGGCGCGTGCTGTTCAGCGGGTTGGATGGGAAGGACGTGCAGCAGGTTTCGCAGGAGCTTGCAGCCGCGGGAATTCCATATGAGACGACGGCGGATGGTGCAGGGGTGCAGGTGCCGTCGGATATGTTGGATAAGGCTCGGATGGAGGTCGCGGCGAAGGGGATGCCGCAGACGGGGCGACTGGGCTTTGAGTTGTTCGATAAGCCGAACTGGGTGGGAAGCGAGTTCGATGAGCGAGTGAACTATCAACGGGCTCTGGAGGGTGAACTCGAACACACGATTGGGACGCTGGGTGTGGTGAAGTCGGCGCGGGTGCACCTAGTACTGCCACAGCCTTCGCTGTTTACCGCTGAAGAGAAGGTGGCGAAGGCTTCGGTGGTGTTGAAGCTTAAGAGGGATGCGCTCAATCCTGAGCAAGCAGATGCGATTCGTAGTCTCGTTGCGGGATCAGTGGAGAACCTGAGCACAGACCAGGTGACGCTGGTGGATGCAGATGGGCGCGTGAACTTCAAGCCGCATTCGAGCAATGCGTCTGAAGCGGATGCAGAGCAGGCAATGGAGGCGAAGCTGGTTGCGATGCTGGAGCCCCTGGCTGGGCGTGACAATGTGCGCGCCACAGTGAATGTGAGTTACGACGAGGGGAGTGAGGAGCGGACCGACGAGGTCTACGACCCGACGGAGGTGGCGACGCTGAGTATGCAGAAGAGCGAACAGACTTCGACAGGACGGGGAGGGCCTTCAGGTGTGCCTGGGACGGCAAGTAACTCGCCTGGCGCGTCGCCTGAGGGTGCGGTGGCAGGATCGCAGGTGGCCGCCGCGCCGGGTACTCCGCCGCTGCTGCAGAAGCAGGGTCAGTCGCTGCCGGTGTATCCGCAGCAGAGTGGAGCCCAGGGACAGAGCATTCACCAGGAGAATGAAACCTATGGAGTTACAAAACATCTGATGCATATGGAGAAGGGTCCGGGCCGGGTGCGGCGTGTGTCGGCTGCGGTGGTGGTGAACGATCGGAGCATAACTGAAGGTGCGGGCAAGTTGGAGCATGTGAGCCGAAGGTGGCGATTGGAATACGGGAGCTGATGTTTGTGTTCGAAGATCTTTGCACGGTGCCGGCGGAGAGCATTCGCGAGTTTGTAAGCTCGGCCGACAAAAAGGTGCTTGCGATGGCGCTGAAGGGCGGAAAGGACAATGTGAAGGCTCATTTGCTCAAGGCGATGAGTTCGCGCGCCGTCGATATGTTGAAGGAGGACATGGAGGTGATGGGACCGGTGCGGATGCGAGACGTCAACGCGGCCCAGCAGGAATTGCTGGCTCTGGCGAGGCAGCTCGAGAGCGAGGGCAGGATGATTCTGAAGATGGAGGTGGATGATGATCTCGCCGTCTGAGAACACTGGCGCAGAGGCTGGCCGCAGCACTGCGGTGGGGTTGCCCGAGAGGTTGATGAAACCCGGTGCGAGAAACGTGTCGCGACTTGAGTTTTATCCGTTAGATCGGCTGGAGCCCGTTGCGGAGATCGTGGCAGAGGACAAGATTGTTGATGTAGAGGCTTTGCTGAAGGAAGAAGAGGCACTCGACGGACGGCTGCGATCGCACGCGGAGCAGGTGTCGGCACAGGTTGAAGAAGCGCGGAGTGAGGCGGTGGCTGAGGCTCGTCTTGTGTGGGGGGCCGAGCTTGACAAGAGGATTGCGCAGGAGCGTTCGCGGCTGCAAAAGATTGAAGAGGAGTTTCGCCAGGAACGGACGAGATACTTTGCCGGGGTGGAGGGCGAGGTGGTTCGGTTGGCGCTGGCTGTCGCTGCGCGGGTGCTGCATCGCGAGGTGAAGCTCGATCCACTTCTGTTGACGGGTGTAGTAAGAGTGGCGCTCGAGAAGGTTGCAAAGGATAGTGCGGTGGTGCTGCGCGTCCCTGTGGACGAGATTGAGATGTGGCAGGGGACGTTTGCTGCGCATCAGGGTGCCGCTATGAAGCTGGTGGAAGATGAGCGGCTAAAGACTGGCGAGTGCGTGCTCGAAACGAATGTTGGCAGAGTGGAGCTGGGTGTAAGCGCGCAGTTGGGGGAAATTGAGCGAGGCTTCTTCGATCTAATGCAGCAGAGGCCGGCATGAGCGACGACTTACAGGGTGCGATAGGTGGGAACGCGAACGGGCTGGGGACTTACATGACGCAGCTGGCGAATCGTCCGGCGTGGCGGTGGAGCGGGCGCGTGGTGGAGGCGAATGGACAGACGTTGGAGGCTGAGGGACCGCTGTGTTCGGTGGGGGAGTGCTGCGAGATTGTTGACAGCGAGGGGCAGAGACACAGGGCGGAGGTGATCGGATTTCGCGGGCGGCATGTGCTGGCGATGCCTTTGAAGGAGACGCAGGGAATTCGATATGGAGACGCGGTGCTTGCAATGGGGGTAACACCGCAGATTGCTGTGGGGACGGAGATGGAGGGAAGGATCGTCGATGCGCTGGGGGATCCCCTTGATGGCTTGCCGACGCTTAGGGCAGTTGAGATGTGGCCGCTTGATGGCACAGTGCCACACCCGATGGAGCGTGAACCGATTCGAGAGTCGCTGCAGACAGGGCTTCGGGTGCTGGATGGGATGCTGACGGTTGGGCGCGGGCAGAGGGTGGGAATCTTTGGTGGCTCGGGTGTGGGCAAGAGCACTTTGATCGGGATGATGACGCGGAATACGGCGGCTGATATTACGGTGGTTGGGCTGGTGGGAGAGCGCGGGCGCGAGGTGCGGGAGTTTATGGAGGACTCGCTGGGAGAGGAAGGACGCAAGCGATCGGTGGTAGTGGTTTCGACTTCGGATCAGAGTCCGCTACTGCGGATGCGGGCGGCGATGGCGGCGACTGCGGTGGCGGAGTTCTACGCTGCGCAGGGGAAGCATGTTCTGCTGGTGCTGGATTCGTTGATGCGGTATGCGATGGCGGCGCGAGAGCTTGGGCTTGCGGCGGGGGAGCCACCGGCGAGCAAAGGGTATACGCCGTCGGTGTTTGCCAAGCTGGCGAAGCTGGTGGAGCGGGCGGGGAACTTTCGCAAGGGTAGCATCACGGCGTTCTACACAGTGCTGATGGAGGGCGACGATCAGCAGGATCCGGTGGTGGACGCGGTGCGATCGCTGCTCGATGGGCATGTGGTGCTGTCTCGGTCGATGGCGGCGAGTGGATGGTATCCACCGGTGAACGTGCTGGATTCGCTGAGCCGGTTGATGCCTGCGGTGACGATGCCGGAGCATCGGGCACAGGCTTCGACGGTGCGGAGACTGCTGGCGGCTTATGCGCGGTCGGAGGATCTGATTCGTATTGGAGCTTACAAGCCGGGGACAGATGAAGATCTGGATCGGGCTATGCGGGCGATGCCTGTGCTGCGCGCGTTTCTTGAGCAGGGAAGCGACGAGCGCGTGACGATGCAGGAGAGTGTGGCACGACTGAATGCGATGGAGTTATAGAGAATGTCGACACGGTTAGAGACGCTGCAGCGATCGATGAATCTGTATACCGCAGTCGAGCAGATGCACTCGACGGAGCTGCAAAGGTTGACGACGGCGGTTCGCGAGGCGCAGCAGGCGATTGCCGTCGAGCAGAGTGCGGCGGAGGTAGCCCGTATCGATGGGCGTAAGGCATTAACGGAGGGCGATCGCGTGGTCTGGATGATGTCCGAGACGCAACAAGAGACCGCGGGGTGGAGGCGACAGAAGCTGGAAGAGGTTCGGATGGATCGCCAGGAATTGAGCGATGCGGCGAGAGAACAGTATGTTGCGAGCCGGTTGAAGAAGGAACAGATGAAACGTGTCTTCGAGGAGATGGAGGCACGGGTGCAGATGGAAGAGGGGAGAAGAATGCAGTCCTCCTCCGATGATCTCTTTCTATCGCGACGGCGATGGACCGATGCGAAGGAGAAGACAGAAGAGCGGGAACAGATGAAGGCTTCCTAATCGTTTCGTCGCATGTTTTGGAATGGTACTTGCTATTGCACTAGTCGCAGGAGATGGGCGAGGACCGAGATGATGAGTACGGCGATTCTGATGGCAATGGGCGCAGAGCAGAGCGGGAAGCAGTTGGTAGCCCTCGACGTAGAAAATTTCGACCGGCCCACGTTCGCGCAGACTCTCGATGCTCGTGTGGGGACCTCTCCGGCGATTTTGGAGAAGGACTTGGGGAGAAACTCCAAGGTTGCGACTCTGCCTGAGGCGGCGAATGGAAAGACCGAAGCGACTACGAAGAATCTTGTTGATGCGCCTGATCTGGCGGCTGGTGTCAAGGCGAAGATATTCGCTGGCCAGTTGACGCCAGCTCAGGTCGAGAGCAAAGAGATCAACCTCGCAAAGATTGCGCTATTGCAGCCTGCAATCGTGGCGGGAACAAAGATTCAGAAGAAGACGGAAGAGGCAGAGACGTGGGTTGCTGAACCGGTCGGGAACATAGAAGAGAACCAGACAGACACTCCCGTGGTCGCTCAGGTTGCGCCGATCGCCAGCTTGCAGACGGAGACAGGGATACCACTGGAGCAGCAGGCGGAAGGAAATCAGATTCAGCTGCCTCGGTTCCAGACGCCAGTGAGTCAGAGAGAGGCTTTAGCAACGGGCAAGGCGCTGGAGGCCGCTCCCGAGAAGAAGACAACAACGAAGACGCAAGCGGGGTATGCTAGCCAGCCGGTTGTGACTGCGAAGAGCGGGACAGTCACAATGGCTGCGGTGGCTGATGAGACGAAGTCGACGCACGGAGTTGGTGTCCAGGTTGTTGTCCAGATGGCCAATCCGATCCCGGCACATACAGCTGCGACGCCTGCTCTGCCGGTTGAGGTCGCCGCGTCTGCTACGCCTGCTAAGTGTGTTGCGATGGCTGCGTCTGGTATGCCTGCTGTGCCTATTGCTGCTTCGAATGTTGCACTCAATGTGGTGAGTGGCCAGAGCGGAGTTGGCTCTGGCGCTGCTTCTTTGTCTGGAGGTACATCGTCGGGCGTCGGGTTTGTGGCTGCCGAGGTTTCGGGCAGCAATAGGAATGCTGTGCATGGCGCGAAAACCTCTATTTCGGATCGTGAGACTACACAGGCAGCTCAAGGAGATTTGGCTGCCCCAGCAAAGCCTGACGCGAAGGAAGAGAGATCGCAGGTGGCGGCGAATGCAGGTAGTGACAGTGATACGAAGACCCGCACGACTAGCGACACTCCTGTCGCGGTGGTCCATGCTGTCGCGTCAGGCGGCGAGGTTACGGCAGGATCTGCAGCGCCGGCTATCGCGGGATTGACGAAGCTATCCGGTGGTGAGGCGGGCATCTCAACCGCCGGTTCGTCGAATGGGCTGAGAGAGCAGGATGGCTCGGACGGTGTGGTGCGGTCTATGGAGCCCATGGAGCCGATGCCGCGAACTCTGTCGGCGACTCCAACGGCTCTCGAGGTTGGTATCCCGGATGGAACGCACGGGTGGTTGAAGGTTCGGGCGGAGATCTCCGATGGCGGCGTGGTGAACGCATCGGTGTCGGCGGCTTCGCTGGCGAGTCAGGAGATGCTGCATCGGGAGCTGCCTTCGCTGACGGCCTATCTCCAGTCGGAGAAGGTTGCGGTGAACACGGTTGTCGTTCATCCGGCGGCGAGCGCGGGAGCGGAGTCTCGAAGCAACTCTGCTGGACCGGAGAGCGGAGGTAGCGGACAGGCACCACGGCAGAGCCATGAAGGAGGGCAACAACAGAGTTCGGTCAAGACAGCCGCGGAGGTTGCGGAAGGCGTCACGAGTTATAGAGGTTTGCACGGAGTTGATGAGGATGGGATGTCACCGCTGGCGAGTTATGGAAGCGGCGGAAGCTGGTTAAGCGTCAGGGCATAACCGAGGGGAATTCATTTCAACGGCATAAGACACGAGGAGGGGAACAATGGATTGGTCAAACATAACTTCGATTGTAGGGGCAGGTGTAGGGTCCGGGAGTTCAGCGGCGGGAACGGTGGCTTCGGCACTGGCTCCGCGAAACGCAGCGGTAAAAGCGATACCAAAGGCAGACAGCAGCAGTCCGGCGAGCGGGAGCAACAGCAGTTCCGCGGCTAACTCGGATATTACGTCGCAGGACTTTCTCACTCTGCTGGTGAGCGAGCTGCAGAACCAGGATCCTACGCAGCCTACGGATCCGAACCAGTACATCACGCAGCTGGCACAGGTTAATAGCCTTGAACAGTTGATCTCGATTAACCAGGGAATCGGGACTCTTGATGGTGCAGTGTCTCCGAGTTCTAGTTCAGGCTCTTCAGGATCCGGTTCAGGGTCTGGGGCGAGTTCGAATGCAGTGGCTGCGGTTGCGAGTGCGAACGTTGCAACGAGTTTGCAGTCGATTCGAGGACAGAACGCGATATGGGGCGGCTCGGCTACAAGCTAAGACAAACATTGGCAGTCCGTAGAGTTGCTTGAGAGCGGACCGCAATCAACAGAACGATCAATAGAAAGAACGAGGAGAAGACGATGGGAAATTTTTCGATTGCACTGTCAGGATTGGAAGCCGATACGACGGCGCTGAACACGATTGGCAACAATCTGGCAAACCTTAACACAACCGCCTACAAAGGACAGACGACTTCGTTTGAAGATCTGTTCCACCAGCAGCTTGGGGAGTCAGGTGCGGGCGATCCGATCCAGGTTGGATCAGGAACGAAGGTTGGTTCGACGTCGACTGATTTTAGTGAAGGAACACTTTTGCCAGATGCGAATGGAAACACGAGCGATATGGCTCTGGATGGAAATGGCTTTTTCATCGTGGAGCAGAACGGTCAACAGTCTCTGACCAGAGCCGGTAACTTTACGGTTGGCAATAGCGGCAGTCTGACTACGCAGGACGGTCAATTTGTGCTGGGCTATCCGGCCGTAAACGGAGTGGTGAACACGAACACCAATCCACAGCCGATCACACTTCCAGTAGGCGCAACCGAGGGAGCACAGGCAACGCAGAATTTTTCGGTGACAGCAAATCTGAATTCAGGAGCGACTGTCGGCACAACCTTTTCAACTCCGCTGGAGGTATTCGATTCCCTTGGACAGAGCCATCAGGCGACGATCACCTATGATAAGACCGCGACCAATTCATGGAGTTACTCGATTGCGCTACCCGCCGGTGATGCGACCGGAACTCCAGTGAACAATACGGGGACATTGACCTTCGATTCCAGCGGAAATCTGACGTCACCGACCAACACAGTGAGTGGGATCAGCTTCCCAGGAATGGCAGATGGGGCAGCGAATCTTACCTTCAACTGGAACCTGAATGGAAGTGGGTCAAGCCCGTTGGTCACGCAGCTGGCTTCGGCGAGCAGCAATGGCAATACCCCGCAGGACGGCTTCGCGAGTGGAAACTATACGGGATTCACTGTTGATCCCAGCGGGGTGATCCAAGCCAAGTTTAGCAACGGCAACTCGGAGACAATCGGCCAGGTGGCGGTGGCGAACGTTGCCAACGTGCAGGGATTAGTATCGGTCGGGGGGAATAACTTCCAGACGACTGGGGCTTCGGGGCAGGCGGTTGCAGGAGTGGCCGGAACTGGTGGGCGCGGCGTGGTCGATGACAGTACGCTCGAGCAGTCCAATGTCAACATCTCAACAGAGTTCTCTAATCTGATTGTCGCGCAAAGGGCGTTTGAGGCCAACTCGAAGACGGTGACGACCTTCGATACGATCTCGCAGGATGTGATTGCAATGGTTCGGTAACATCTCCTGAATCTGGTTGAGGCGGCTTAGCGGGTGCGGGACCTAGAAGATCGGTCCTACCGGCTGGCCGCCCTTAGCTGCTCTTTGTTGTATTTGTATGGGTCGGCGGCGCTGGGATGAGCCTCATGGGGCGATCCTGAAGATTCGCTAATGTTCGCGAACGCTTGACTGGCCACTTGTTTGCATTCTCTCAAGGCATCATGGCTACTTCACCTACAGTTCTTGCCGGCGCCTCTTCTGCGGCTCCTCCGGATTCCTCTCCCGCTTCGGTAGCGGCTCCGGTGGAAGCCAAGTTTCCGCTCATTCCCTTATTGATCGCTGTGGTGGTGGGAGTTCTCGTCGCTACGTTGGCTGTCAGCGGGGTTGGGTACTACCTGGCGCGGACTGGGCGACTCTCGGGGCGAGAGGGTGCGGCTCTTAAGACTGAAGTTGCTGCTCCGATTGCGACTCATTCGATGGTGCTGGAGCCGCTGCTGGTGAACCTGGCGGATGCGAGTGGGAGTTCCTACCTGCGGGTGGCGATGACTCTGCGAGTGGCTGACGCCACGGAGGGCAAAGAGGCCAAGCCCACGGAAGAGAAGCCCAAAGAAGGCAAGGAGAACAGTGGCGACGTAGCCGCGGTGCGCGACACGATGCTGACGGTGTTGGGGAGACAGACGGCGGATCGGTTGTTGGCTGTCGATGGAAAGGAACAGCTAAAGGCCGAGTTGAAAGCTGCGTTGGCAGAACACAACGCTGATTTGAAGGTGATGGATGTATTCTTCACCGATTTTCTGGTTCAGCGCTAAGCAAGATTGGGACCGTTGCAGAGAAGAGAGAGGGGGAGACGATGACGGGGACGGAGCTTGCGGTACTTGGTGCAGAGGGGGTGGGGATGACGGGTCTGGGTCTGGTAAAGACGACGCCGGCCGCACCGTGGATGGCACGGATTGAGACACATCCCTCATGGGAGACGCTGTCGCAGCTGCGGATCGCGATGCGGGTTGGAGTGGCTTTGAACCGATTCAGGGTGCGGGACCTGCTGACATTGAAGGTGGGGCAGGTCCTTGAAAGCGTCTCGCCTGAGACCGAAGACGTGCCGCTGATGGTTGGTCAGGTGCAACTGGGTTGGAGCGAGTTCGAGGTCGTCGATCAGCGTATGGGACTTCGATTGACTCGGCTTGGATAAGGCCGTGAGGGAAGAGTAACGGACATCGAGTGCAAGCGATCATGCGGATTTTTAGCACAGAACAAAGTATTAGAACGGGGAGTTGAGATGCGGCTTTGGCAGGGTGTGAGACCGGGAAGTTTGGAGGGAGCGTCGGTACCCGAGGTGGCTGGGCTTGCGGGAGGGTTGCTGGCGCTAGTGCATGGGTGGCGTGGACAAGGAGAGTGTAAGCAGAAGCAGCTTCAGCTGGTGGAGACGTTGTCGCTTGGCGGAAAGCGGCAGCTGATGCTGGTGAGGTGTGCGGGGGAGAGCTTTCTGGTTGGAGGCAGCTTCGATAGCGTGGAGATGATCGTGCGGTTGAGGGCTGAGACATCGCCAGACCATACGACGGACAGGATGGAGGAGCGATGCGTGTAGTGAGCCGATTTCGTTGGCTGGGGTTGGCTCTGGCCGGGTTGGCGATGGCTTTGCCTGCAGTTCATGCTCGCGCAGAGAGCTCGATGATAGTGGCTGCTGTTATGGCGCCGGAGTCATTCTGGGTCAAGAAGCCCGCAGGAGGCTCGACTGCGGGGCATGACCAGTCTGCTTCAAAGAGTGGCAGAACTGGTGTGAAGGCGCACGGGCTGGGTTCGAGTGCGAATGTGGGTGTAGCTTCGGGGGCGAAGAAGAACGATTCGATTACGTCGGAGCTTGCGGGAGGCAAGAGCGTTCCGTGGTCGATCGTGGTTGGGCTGACGTTGTTGACGCTGCTGCCAGCACTGCTTTTGTCGATGACACCGATGGTGCGGCTGCTGGTGGTGTTTCACTTTTTGCGGCAGGCGCTGGGGACACAGACAGCGCCTTCTAACCAGATCCTAATGGGGCTGGCGCTGATGATGACGTGGTTCCTTATGCAGCCAGTTTTGCTGGAGGTAGAGCAGAGTGCGGTTGCTCCTTACAGTGCGGGGACTATTACGGGCGAGCAGGCACTGGATCTCGGCGTCGCTCCGGTGAAGCGTTACATGCTCCGTTATGCGCGGGAGAAAGATCTTGCGGTGTTTGCCTCTGCAGGGATGGCTGTGCGGCCGAACAAGAGAGAGGACCTGCCGATTCAGGTGGTGATTCCGGGTTACATCTTGAGCGAGTTGAAGGCTGGATTTCAGATTGGCGCGATCTTGTTTTTACCGTTCCTGCTGGTGGACTTGGTGGTGGCGAGCATTACGACCTCAATCGGCATGATGCAGTTGCCGCCGGTTGTGATCTCGACGCCGTTGAAGATTCTGCTCTTCGTGATGATCGACGGTTGGAGTCTGCTGGCAGATCAGCTGATTAAGAGTTTTTAGGGTGGCGCGTTAGTAGCGATTGGAGCAGTGATGGGGCCGGACCAGACAGTTGAGATTCTGCGGCGGGTGTTGATTGAGGCGATGCTTCTGAGCACGCCGTTGCTGGTGACGGCGGCTCTGGTGAGCCTTGCGGTGAGTTTGCTTCAGACGCTCACCAGCGTGCAGGAGCAGACGCTGACCGCAGTTCCGAGATTGGTGGTGGTCTTTGTCATCACCGTAGCGGTGCTGCCGTGGATGGTGCATCGGCTGGTGGGCTTCACGGTGCGTTTGTTCACCGACTTTCACAGGTACCTGGGATAGAGGCCGCTATGAAACGTGAAGTAAGTGGGTTGATGGCGGATTGGCCGCAGTACCTGTCGGCGGCGGTTCTGGTGATGGTGCGGTTGAGCGGGCTGATGGTCTTCGCTCCCGTGTTCTCCTCTTCGGCGATTGCGCCTCGGATCAAGGCTGGGTTTGTGTTTGCGATGACGATTCTGCTGGCGCCCGCGGTGGCGACGGTTCCGGGCGCACGTGCCGTGCTTGATGGAAGGGCGCTGCTGGGTGAGTTGAGCGTGGGTCTGCTGTTTGGACTTTCGCTGATGTTGTTGAACGAGGCGTTGACCTTTGCGGGAACGCTGCTGGGGTTGCAGTTCAGCTTCTCGCTGGTGAATCTGCTGGACCCGAACTCGATGATTGAGACCGCGGTATTGGGGCAGATGCTGAGCTGGCTCGGGGTGCTTGTGATCATCGGCTCGGGTCTTGACCGGAGCCTGCTGGCCGCAGTGGTGAGGAGCTTTTCTGCGGTTCCTGTGGGACAGGCCGTAATGCAGGCAAAGACCGGAGTGGCACTGGCCATGATGGCGAGTGGAATCTTTCTGGCTGGGGTGCAGTTGGCTGCTCCTGTGATGGCTGCTGCGTTGGCAGTGGAGGTAACTATTGCACTGGTGGCACGGCTGTCGCCGCAGTTGCCTTCGATTGTGATCAGTGTCCCGATCAAGACGATGGTGTCGTATGTGGTCTTGATCGCGAGCCTTGCGGTATGGCCCGGATGGATTGAGCGGCACTTCACGGCTCTGCTGGATGCTGCGGCAAAGATGCTGGTGCGGGCATGAGCGCCGTGATGGCGAGTTGGAATAGAGCGGCGTGCTGCCTGAGAGGGAATCCTCATGGCAGATAAGGGCACAGAGCAGGCTACGCCACTACGCAAGAAGAAGGCGAAGGAGAAGGGCGACAGCGTTCATAGCCGTGAGTTGCTGTCGGCGATGGCGATGCTGGGCGGAGTTGTGATGCTTGGGGCGATGTCGAATGGGTTTGTTGCGAGCTGGGGCAAAGTGTATCAGGAGAGCCTGCGCTCGGCTACGACGAACGCGAGCAGCTTGAACGGAGAGCAGCTCTTCAATGTTGCGGTCAGACGAATCCTGGTGCCGTCGCTGCTGCCGGTGGG
Source organism: Tunturiibacter empetritectus (assembly GCF_013410875.1). Taxonomy (GTDB): domain Bacteria; phylum Acidobacteriota; class Terriglobia; order Terriglobales; family Acidobacteriaceae; genus Edaphobacter; species Edaphobacter empetritectus. The sequence goes on from NZ_JACCCU010000001.1 coordinate 1,869,179, forward strand.
GTTGGTGATGGCGGCGAGCTTCACCGGAGCTCTGGTGTCCGGCGTGGCGCAGAGCGGTGGGGTGCAGATCTACCCGAGCGCGGTGGAGTTTAAGTTTTCGAAGCTGAATCCGGTTACGAATCTGGGAAACCTGTTCAGCTTGCGATCTGCGACGCGGTTGGTGAAGTCGTTGGTGCCGGCTTCGGTAATGGTGGTGCTGGGGTGGGGGGCTCTGAAGGCGTTGATGATTCCGATGCCTGTGATGAGTCTGCTGCGACTGCCGGCGACTTTTTCTGCGGCGTATGGACTGGCGCTCGATGCAGCATGGGTGACGCTGGCGTGGTCTGCGCTCGACTATGCGATCGAGTGGAGGAGTTGGAATCAGCGGCTGAAGATGAGCAAGCAGGAGATGCGCGAAGAGATGCGCGATGCGATGGGCAATCCTCAGGTCAGAGCGAAGATTCGGCAGATCCAGCGAGCGATGCGCAAGCGCAAGGTGAAGGCGGATATGTCGCGGGCGAGCGTGGTGATTACGAACCCCACGCACTACGCGGTGGCACTGGAGTTCAGCTTCGAGACGATGTCGGCTCCGACGGTGCTGGCGAAGGGCCGCGATCTGCTGGCAGCGGAAATTCGTGAGGAGGCGCGGTGGGCTGGGGTCCCGATCATTGAGAATCCTCCGCTGGCGAGGAGTTTATACAAGATGGTCGAGCCGGGACAGTCGATTCCATTTGATTTGTACGCGGCGGTGGCGGGAATTCTGGCTTTTCTCTATCGGCAGAAGGTTGAGGAGCGTGTGCGGCGGGATCGTCAGGAGAAAGAGAAGGAGCAGAAAGCTCAGTTGAATGGACGGCTTCTCGATGGAAGAGGCAGTGTGGCAGCGGCTGGAATGGTTGGAATGCGTGGTTTTGGAGGTGGGATGTGAGTGAAGCAGCAGTAAAGAAAAATGGCTTTCAGATGGCGAAGCTACAGACGTTGATGTTGCCTGTAGCCGCTATCAGCATGGTGTTCGTCATGATTATCCCGGTGCCGAGTGTGGTGCTGGATATTCTATTGGCCGCCTCAATTACGGCTTCGGTGATTGTGTTTTTGACGGCAGTCCAAGTGCGGAGAGCAGTGGACTTCTCCGTGTTTCCCACGCTGCTTTTGCTGCTGACACTGTTTCGGCTGTCGTTGAATCTGGCGTCGAGCCGCAGAATTCTGCTGCATGGACGGGAGGGAACGCAAGCTGCCGGCGCGGTGATAGAAGCGTTTGGGCAGTTTGTGGTGGGTGGGAACTATGTGGTTGGACTGGTGCTGTTTCTTGCGCTGATTGCGATTCAGTTTCTTGTGGTGAGCCACGGCGCGGTCAGAACTGCCGAGGTGACGGCGCGATTCACACTCGATGCTCTGCCGGGTAAACAGATGGCGATCGATGCGGATATGAACGCGGGCCTGATCGATGAGCAGGGAGCGAGGAAGCGGAGACAGGCGATTGCGCGGGAGGCTGAGTTCTACGGCGCGATGGATGGTGCGGCAAAGTTCAACCAGCGGGACTCGCTGGCGACGATCCTGATTACGGCGATCAACATTGTGGCTGGGTTGTTGATCGGTGTGCTGCAGCACGGCACGGATCTTGCCACCGCAGTGAAGACCTACACGATCCTGACCGTGGGCGATGGGCTGGTAACGATGATTCCCAGCCTGCTGGTTTCGATTGCGGGCGGCATGGTGTTGACGCGGGCTTCGTCGGCGGGGTCGCTCGATGAGGAGCTGGGAACGCAGCTTTTGAAGGGGCGCAATACGCTGTGGATTGCCTGTGGCGTGTTGCTTGGACTGGCTCTGATTCCAGGACTGCCGAAGCTGTCGTTTGTGCTGCTGGCGGTTGGGGTGGGGTTGATTGCGCGACGTCTGCCTGCGGCGAAGGATGCCTCTCTGTTGTTGGCAGAGGAGGCGGCCGAAGTCACGACAAAGGGCGATAAGGCGAAGGCGGGGGATGCGGCGAAGGGCGAGAATCTGGCTTCATTGCTGAAGATGGATGAGCTGACGCTGGAGATCGGGTTCCAGCTGATTCCGATGGTGGATGAGAAGCAGGGTGGACAGATGCTCAATCGCGTTCGTGCACTGCGTAGGCATCTGGCGATCGAGCTTGGGTTTATTGTTCCGCCGATTCACATTACGGACAACCTGCGGCTGAAGCCGAGGGAGTACGTGATGAGTCTTCGCGGGATTGAGATTGCACGCTGGCAGACGGAGCAGAACTGGCTGTTGGCGGTGAACTCGGATCCCAAGGCGCGGGTGCTTCCTGGTGTCGAGACCAAAGAGCCAGCATTTGGCGTACAGGCACGTTGGATTCAGCCGGGGCTGGAGGAGCAGGCGCTTGCCGCGGGCTATTCGGTCGTGGATCAGACGACTGTGATTGGGACGCACCTTGGCGAACTGATTCGCCGACATGCGCATGAGCTCCTGGGGCGGCAGGAGGTGAAACGCCTGCTGGACAGCCTCAATGAGAGTCATCCGAAGCTGGTGGAAGAGCTGGTGCCGAAGCTGATGACGCTGGGTGAGGTTCAGCGGGTGCTGCAGCAGCTGCTTCGCGAGCAGGTTTCGATTCGCGACCTAGGTGCGATCCTCGAGATTCTGGTGGAGGCGGCTCAGCAGTCGAAGAGCGTGGTGCACCTGGTGGAGAGTGTGCGGCAGTCGCTGGGAAGGGGATTGGTGCACTCGCTGCTGGATAACGACGGCGGCCTGAAGGTGCTGGTGCTTGATCCGGAGCTGGAGAGCGAGCTGCAGCAGACCTTTGATCCGCAGGGCGCCGGGTTGCTGCTGGGAGATGGTGCGCGCCCAGCGGGGATGCGATCGGACTTTTTGAAACGCCTGGTGGAATCTGTGAAACGCCTAACCGGAGGAGCCTCGACCTCGGCACTCCCCGTGCTTCTATGTCCGAGTCCGGCCCGTTATCACGTGCGGCGTTGGCTGGAGCCGTTTCTGCCCAAGGTGACGGTGTTGGCACCGGGAGAAATTCCTCCGGAGATTCGGGTTCGGAGCATTGGCACGGTTGGGTAGAGACGGTTCGTAGGACGACGGTAAGGGAGTAGCGGCAGATGAGGAATGGAGGAAGTATGAACACAGACAGTTCGATTCCGGTGCAGGTAGGGCAGAAGTTGTCGAAGGGGAAGCTGACGGGCGAGCAGTGGACGTCTTTGGAGGCTGCACGGTTTGACGAGGTGATGGGTATTGCGGAGGCGGGGATATTCGCTCCGTTTACCGGGGAGGCGCTGGTAGCACAAGTGGATGGCAGTGCCACGGAGCGGGACTTGCTTTTGATGGAGCATCTGCCGACGGTGCGTTACCTGGCGCGACGCATCCATGAACGTCTGCCTCAGCATGTGGAGTTGGACGACCTCGTCTCGGCCGGTGTCGTAGGTTTGATCGATGCCTTCACGAAGTTTGACCACAAGAAGAAGGTGCAGTTCAAGAGCTATGCGCAGTTCAGAATTCGCGGTGCGATTCTTGATTCGTTGCGGACGCTGGATTGGAGCCCGAGGGATCTGCGGCGGAAGGGCAGGGCGGTCGAAGAAGCGATTCGCGCAGTGACGCAGCGGGTTGGGCGAGCGCCATCAGAGCAGGAGATTGCGCGGGAGATGGTGTTGACGCTGGCAGAGTACCAGGCATTGCTAGGCGATCTGAAGGGGCTCGAGATTGGAAGCCTGCACATGGAGCGGTCGGAGGACTCTGGTGATGAGGAGCTTGCGTATGTTCCTGGTGCGCCGGAGGACGACCCGCTGTTTCGCTGCTTGAAGGGGGAGATGAAGCAGAGGCTTGCGGATGCGATCGATGAGCTTCCGGAGAAAGAGCGCATGGTGTTAACGCTTTACTACTACGAAGAGCTGACGATGAAAGAGATTGGGCTGACGCTGGGCGTGGTGGAGTCGAGGGTCTCTCAGATCCACTCTTCGGCGGTGCTGAGGCTGAGGGCGTCTCTTGCGAGTCTGCGGCCAGGCGACTCTGTCGGGGTTGTGAAGGCTAAGGCTTCGAAGCGCAATTGCTGAAGCACGTTGATGCTCTGATCCGATCATTATGAGAGATCTCTAACCGAAGAAAGGGATGCATGGGAAAGCAGCTTGGGCAGGGAGATATTGATGCGCTGTTTGCGGCGGCTGGGGCGAATGCTTCGGCGAAACCTGAAGGAGCCGAGGGGGAGGTAGTGCTGGAGCGGTATGACTTCAGCAGCGCGGGGCAGATCAGCAACGATCAGATGCGGGCGATCAGTTCGGTGAACGACTTGTTTGCGAGGAATTTGATGCACACCTTGGGGGCGTGGTTGAGGACTCCATTCAAGATGAAGCTGGTCGCAGGGGAGCAGCTCCCATTCAGCGAATTTCTGGAACGGCTCTCCTCTCCGAATTACATCTGTTCGATTCGGCTGGAGCCACTGGGAGCTGTTGGGTTGCTGGAGCTGGAGCTGGCGTTGGCATCACCAATCGTGGATGTTCTGCTGGGCGGGGTGGGGCGAGCGTGGCCAGCGCGAGAGTTGACCGGTATTGAAGATGCGATTCTGACGTCGGTTGTGCAGATGACGGTGCAGGAGCTGAACCTGGCTTGGCAGTCGGTCGGGCTGGAGTTCGTCTTTGAGAAGCGCGAGTCAGAGGCGGCGGTGGCCCGGATGTTGACTTCTGGAGAAAAGACGCTGTGCGTGAGCTTCGAGGCGCGTATGCCTGAGGCTCAGGGCGCGATGAATCTCTGTCTGCCGGCGGTTGTGCTGAATGCGATTCTGCGGCGTTTGATCTCTGAAGGGGATCGTCCCAAGAGGCGATCGAAGGAGGCGCAGGCAAGGGTGCGGCAATTGATGGGCGAGGTAAAGTTCGGCGCTGCCTTGCAGTTTCCTTCGATGAGACTTCGAGCGAGTGAGCTAGCGGCTCTGGAACCGGGGATGGTCCTGCGTCTGCCGTTGGCGAAACACGCTATCTCCGAGTTGCGGGTTGGCGGCTTGCAGCTGGGAAGAGCGCACCCGGTGAGGACCGGTGAACACCGTGGGGCTCAGCTAGAGGGCGCGATCGAGAGTGAAGACCTAAGCGGCGTTTTGGAGACTCAGAGCGCAGCCGAAACGATGAGTGTGAACTAAGAGAGGGACGAGACATGGAGAAGGTGACGGGTTCGGATGGGATTACAGGAATTGATGCTGGGATGGGACTGTTGTGTGACATTGAGCTGGATGCGACCTTGCAGTTCGGTTCGCGTGATATGTCGCTGCGAGAGGTACTGGAGCTTGGACCGGGAGACGTGGTGGAGCTGGACCGTCATGTGTCCGAACCGGTGGACCTTGTAGTGGGAGACAGAATCGTGGCTCGGGGCGAGGTGGTTGTCGTCAGCGGCAACTTCGCGCTGCGCATCACGGAAGTGGCTACGCCGCAGTTGAGACTGGAGAGCATTCGATGCCTTTTCTAACGAAGAAGACGGGAGCGATGAAGGTGAGCGCGCTGATGCCGAGTGCCTTGAGAGTAGGGAACGGGGTGGCCTGGCAGGAGGATGAGTACAGGCCGTCGAAGGAGCTTGTGGGATTTGAAGGGTATGGTCTTCCGGCTTCTGCTGGGAAGACGCCGCAGCGGAGGATATGCGAAAACTCCGAGTGTGAGAGTGGTTGGACGATGCCCTGGCGCAATCGACGCCGACCGATCTTCGAAGGACAGTGGGGATGCAGCGGACGGTGCGTGCTCGCGATTGTGCAGGCGGCAGTGCGTCGCGAGCTGCGAGATGGAGGGGCGTCGGCAGATTTGTCTCCGCATCGGCATCGAGTTCCACTTGGCCTGCTGATGCTGGCGCAGGGGTGGATTACTCACCCCCAGCTTCAGAGGGCGTTGGCGGCACAAAGAGAGAACGGGACAGGGAAGATCGGCGAATGGCTCCTGAGCGAGTGCGGCGTGGAGGCTGAGCAGATTACTCGTGGATTGAGCATGCAGTGGGGGTGTCCGGTGCTGACGACCGAGGGATTTTCTCCAGAGGCGATGGCTTTGGTGATGCCCAGGGTATTCGTTGAAAAGTTCGGTTTGCTGCCGTTGAGAGTTGCGGGCTCACGAATTTTGTACATCGGCTTCGCGGATCATCTGGATGCGTCGTCCGCACTGGCGATGGAGCAGATGACTGGATTGAAGGTTGAGAGCGGAGTGGTGGAGGGGGCCCAGTTCGAGGCTGCTCGAAGCAGGCTTCTTGCGTGCGAAGGAGTGGAGGCAAAACTGGAGACTGCTGCGGATAAGAATTCGATGGCGGCGCGGATTACCGCGGTGTTAGAACAAAAGCAACCAGTGGCGGCTCGCCTAGTACGACTTCATCAGGACTATTGGTTGAGGATGTGGCTGGAAAGCGGCACAGTGGGAAGAGCGGGTAATCTGCCGGTGTCACATGAGGACGTGAAAGACCACGTCTTTACCATCCGGATTCAGTAGCAACAACGTATGCGAGTCTCGTCGAAAGGAAAGAGAGCCGATTGGCCCTCTTTTTGTGTGAGCGAATGTTTATCGCTTCATGAAACCTGAGGTTGGAGATACACCGGAGACAGTCATTGCAGAGGTTCCGTTCGTCACCTTGGAACTCTGTTCGGGTCCGAGACCGAGCTTGATGATGGCTCGGGAGTCGGGGATCAACTTTGTCTGCCAGCCGTTATCTTCCTGAAATTTCTGCATTGCTGATTGCGTCTGGGAGTCCCAATGGCCTGATGCCTCGCCGGAGAGATAGCCGGACTTGATCAGGGAAGTCTGGATCTGGGTGGCTCGCGCATCGTCGATGGTTCGCTGACCCACTGGCTTTGCGGATTTAGAATGTTTGCTCGACACCTTGTGCGATGTGGGGCCACGACGCGGGTGAGTCAACGCCAGGCATGGGAGTGCCGTTGCCAGAAGTAACGTCGAGGTGAGAAGTTGTTTGCCAAACTGCATAGTTAGAACACCACCTTGGAGTAGATCGGTAGTGGATACCCGATACGGCCGTCGATGTTGACAGTAGAGTATCCCGATAGTAACGCGCTGCGCAACAAAAAGGTTGACTAATGGGAATACATCTTTTTTGTGGGCTATTTGTGTAGTTCATCGGGCGATGAAGCAGGAGTGAGGCTGAGATCTATCAGGACACTCCTTCTTCTGCAGTTTCGATGAGAGGAACAGCTACGGCAGCGTGCCGCCTACGTAGGAGTTGAGGTTTTTCTGGGTGGCAGACTGAATGACAAACACTACGTCGTCTTTAGATTTGAGGGTGGAGACGATGGCACGATAGCTGGCCTCATCTGTCACGGGTTTGCGATTGATTGCGGTAATGATCGTTCCTTTGCCGAGACCAATCTCATCAGCGAAGGAGCCGGGGCGGACGTTGGTGACGATGACGCCACCCTTGATTCCCACCTTGGCTGCTAAGGAGGCCGGGATCACCGAGACGGTAATGCCAAGCTTGCCCTCTCCTGCATCAGCCTCCTGCGGGGTAGAGGTGTCGTCGGGCTGGCCGGTGATGTCGGCATAAGTCTTGGCACGATCACCGATGACTACATTCGCGGTGTTCTGCTTGCCGTCGCGGAGGTAGCCTAGCTTTACAGTTGAGCCGACATGGCGGGCTGAGATGTCATTGACCAGATCATCGCCATCTTTGATGTTCCGGCCATCGATCGAGACGATGACGTCGCCTGCTTGAATGCCGGCCTTTGCTGCGCCGCCATTGGGTGTGACGACGCCAACGATAACGCCGCTCGAGAAGCCATACACCCGGTTGACAGCAGAAGACTGTGCGACCTGGAACTGAATGCCGATGGAGCCACGAACCACCTTATGTTCGGGTCCGATGAGCATGTTGTAGACGGTGGCGATGATGTTGGCGGGCATGGCGAATCCGACACCTTGCGAGCCCATGGACTGGGTGTAGATGGCGGTGTTCATGCCGACGACCTGGCCTGCCATGTCGACGAGCGGGCCGCCGGAGTTGCCGGGATTGATGGCGGCGTCAGTCTGGATGAAGCGCTGGAACTGGGTTTGAGAGACGCCGTTGGGGCTAGGCTCGTCGATGCTGCGGTTCTTGGCGGAGATGATGCCGGCGGTCACGGTCTTTGAGAGGGCGAAGGGGCTGCCGATGGCGAGGACCCAGTCGCCGACCTGTGCGCCGTCGGAGTTGCCGAGCTTGACGGTGGGGAGCGGCTCTTTGGTGTCGATCTTGATAACAGCGATGTCGGTGTCTTTGTCGACGCCGATCACGGTGGCATGACGGCCTTCGTCACCGGGACCGCCGTCCGGGTCGGTGGAGAGCTTTACGTAGATCTTGTCGGCTTTATCGACGACGTGGTTGTTGGTGATGATGTAGCCGCGAGGATCGACGATGAAGCCGGAGCCGAGCGCGCGGCGTTCGCCCGCAGCACCACCGTCGCCATCGTCGCCACCCTGGCCGCCTCCGAAGAAGCGGTTGAAGAAGTCCTGCATATCGCCTGGGGACTGCTGGCTGTCATCGTCCCCGTTGGGGTCGCTCGGCTGGGGTGTTTTCTGCGTGCCGCGTCTGCCACGTCTGCTGGTTGATGGCTTGGGTAGCTCTTCAGTATTGATATTGACGACGGCGGGTCCGACCTGTTTGACGATCTGGGAGAAGCCATTGGAGAGCGCGACCGGAGAGGGAATGACGAGCGGTTTGGCGTCGCTGGAGTTGACCTCAGACTGCTCTTTGCCGCTGACATTGCGCGTGAGAATTGAACCTGCGAGTATGCCGACCGACAATGTGGCGAGAAGGGTGAACGTCGTGGCGAGGCGATGGGTTCGGACGCGTTCGAGCAAGGTGGAGGATGTGTTCTTCGGTGTATCCATTAGTAGGTCTTGACCTCAGTATTATGTGTTGCTGTGTGCCGGATCGTGTGCGCGGCGTAAAGTTAAGTATAGTCGCTGCGGTGTCTTGTGCTTTGGCCTGAGGTGAGGTCAGCCTCACAATCTCATTAGACGCAAAAAGAAGACGAAAGTCTGCGTAAAGCTCAGGCCGGGTAGGTAGGGATTGGAGCTTCCGAGGGAAAGAGCTCGATGAAGGCGATCCCAGAGAGAATGAGAGCAGCTCCCAGGAGAGAACGGCGGCCTAGATGTTCGTGCAGGACGAAGAATGAGGTAAGGCAGGCGAAGATGGGCTCGAGAGTGAGGAGGATCGCGGTGTGGGTGGGGGGTAGGTGCTGCTGCGCCCAGCTTTGGATGGTGAAGGCTGCGGCTGTCGCAAGGAGGCTGGTAATGGCGAGCGCTGTGACTAACCGAAGCGTGAGGGTGAGATGAGGCCTTCCGCCTAAGGGTAGGGTAATGGCCATCAGGAATGCAGCTGCTCCGATCTGGAGAGTGGCGAGCTGGGCGGTTGGGACCTTGCGGGAGGTATGAGCCAACGACAGGAGATGGGCGGCGAAGGCTATGGAGCAACCCAGTGTGAGTAGATCTCCCGCACCGATGCTGCTGGAGAGATTCCGCCAGGATGTTCCGGCGGGCGTAGTGAGTAGGAGAAGCCCGGCGAAGGCGAGGATGGCTCCGATGGCGGAGGTCCAGCGGGGAGGTGGTGTTCCTTGCGGGCGAATCGCAGGAATGAGGGTGAAGAGGGGGACGAAGACTACGACCAGACCGGTGATCAGGGCGGACTTCGCCGCGGTGGTGCGGGCTAGGCCGGTGGTTTGGAACTGGTATCCAGCGGCGAGGAAGAGTCCGACGATGACGCTGGACACTATGGTTTCGCGGTTAATGTCGTGGAGTTGACGATGGTTCACGATGGCTAGGGCGATGAAGGCAAGAGCCATTCTGAACAGATTGAATAGCAGGGGTGAGATGTCCTGGAGCGCATCTTTTACTAAAACGAAGGTGCCCGCCCAGATGATGACGACCGCGAGAAGTAAGAGGTGGGCCAGGGTGGTGGGGCTTAGTTGGCGTGGCAACTAGTTGCTCGCTCCGGCGTTGGGCTTCGGTGACGAGTAGACCGTTTCGCCGTTCACGATCGTGCGAAGGATCTTGGTGTGGAGGAGTTGCTGCGGGGTTGCGGTGGTAATGTCACGGTCGAGAACGATGAGGTCGGCGAGGTATCCGGGTTCGAGACGGCCCTTCTGATGTTCGCGAAACTCGGCGAAGGCGGAGGCCTGAGTGTATGCGTAGATGGCTTCGTTAGGAGAGATTTTTTCTTGCGGCTGAAACGTCTGGGTGCCGGCTTCGTTCTGGCGGGTGATCGCAGCGTAGAGTCCGCGGAAGGGGTTGATGGACTCCACCGGGTAGTCGGTTCCGAAGGCGAGGGTGACGTTGTGGTCGAGGAAGCTCTTCCAGGCGTAGGCGTACTTTGCGCGCTCGGGGCCGAGACGGTCTGTGGCCCACTTCATGTCGGTGAGGAGGTGGGAGGGTTGCATGGAGGCGATGACACCCTCGCTCGCGAAGCGATCGAAGTCTTCGGGAAGCAGGACCTGGGCGTGTTCTACGCGGAAGCGGAGGGCGGCGGGGGTGGGGTCGGGTGGGGGTGGGGCGGTGACGATGTGGGGGTCGGTGGTGTTAGGGGGTGGCGGGGGGAGGGTGGCGACCTGGTCGGCGGCGCCGAAGGCATTGAGGGCCATCGCGTTGGCACGGTCGCCGATGGCGTGGAAGCCCAGCTGGAAGCCTGCGGCGGCGCGCTCGGAGGCTAGTTGGGTGAGCTTGTTCTGGTCGTAGCGGGGAAGGCCGGAGTTGTTGGGGTCGTCGGAGTAGGGCTCATCGAGGGCTGCGGTGCGGGAGCCGAGGGAACCGTCCATAAAGGCCTTGAGCATGGTGAGGTGGAGAAGCGGGTCGTCTCTGGGGTGGCTGGCACGGCGTTCCTTGAGGACCTCAAGGGGCTTGTCGAAGGGGAGCCACTCGGCGAAGCGGAGGTGGAGCTTGTTCGCGTCCTCGAGCTCTTCGAGGGCGAGGAAGTCCTCCCAGTCGGAGTAGTCCTGGACGCTGGTGACGCCGTGGGCGAGGGCGTCGTTGATGGCGAGGTTGAGGGCTTTGGCGCGGTCTTCGGGGCTGGGCGAGGGGATTTTGTTGAAGACGAGGTTAGTCGCGGCGGATTCGCGGAGGATGCCGGTGGGGTTGCCGGAGGAGTCGTGGTCGATTTTGGCTCCCTGGGGGTTGGGGGTCTCGTCGGTGATGCCGGCGGCGGCGAGGGCGGCGGAGTTGGCGAGGGCGATGTGGCCGTCGACGCGCTCGAGGATGCAGGGGTGGCCGGCGGTGATGGGATCGATGTCCTCGCGGGTGGGGAGTTTGGCTCCGGGCCAGAGGGTGTGGTCCCAGCCGCCGCCCTGGAGCCAGGAGCCGGGCTGGGCTTTGGCGGCGTAGGTGCGGATGCGTTGCTGCATCTCGGCAAGGGATCTGACTCCATCGAGGTTGATGGAGAGTTGCTGGCGGCCGGCGGAGGCCATGTGGGTGTGGGCATCGTTGAAGCCGGGCATTGCGAAGGCGTTGTGCAGGTCGATGATGCGGGTCTTCGGGGCCTTCAGTTTGAGGATCTCGGCATTGGTGCCGGCGGCGAGGACCTTTCCTTTGGCGATGGCCAGGGCCTGGACTTTTGCGGGGGTGGGGGAGGGGTCGTTGGGGCGGAGGTGGGTGCCGGTGAGGATGTTGCCATGGAGGTAAATGGTGTCAGGCGGAGTCTTCTGCGCCTGGGCGAGGGTGGTTAGGAGGAGAGTGGCGGTGAGAGTGAAGGGTTTCACGAGTGGAGTGTATCGCGGAGTGTGGTGGTGTTTGTGGAGAAGTGTGGTTTAGAGCGGGACTTTTGTTGACTGCACCCTCCCCCTCCCCTCCTTGAGGTATTTTTCAGGGAAGTGTATTTGAATCAGTGGCTTACAGGTGGTTGATGGCGCTAAAATATAGAAGGTAAATGAGTTGCGCACAAAATACTTGTTTTGTGGGTGTTGCGGGTATTACTTCGTCTGAAGGTGTAGGTTTTATCCTGCGTGACTGCTGACCACGCATGGGGGCTGTGTTGATATCTGATTTATTGGCTTAGTTCTATTATACCGGGCGGAGCATAACTGATACGCCACGCTAAAGTTCGCGGCTGGAGCGGGTTTTGTGTGATTAGGGGCTTGACAGGTTTTGGAACAGACGCGGCAGAGGCTGTGAACAACTTGTTTTAGGGAGACTCTGATTAAGTACCAGCATTCCCTCAGCGACTAAAGTCGCGTTCCAGCGGATCAACTGCGGCGGGACTAAAGTCCCGCCCTTTCAAAACGACTTAATCAGAGGATACTCAGGCCAGATCGCCCTCGGGCGGGGCGCTGGCCTCCCTTCATTTTGGAAACGTCGACAGTAAGGCGCGCGTTTCTGCGACGACACGGTCTTGAAAGTTGGGGTCGCGAACGAGCATGGAGCCGAGCATTGGGCGTCCACGCTCGTCGTAGTAGATGCCGGTCTCACCGGATTCATTGATCAGGATTTTGGTGATCACGCTCGCGGCTCGCTTTGGGGTGCTCAAGATCTTGATGAAGGGCATGAGCAGCGGCACTAGCAGCGGAATAATGAATGTCTGCAGAGAGCGCACAAGGGCCCCGGCGTCGTGCCCTCCCAGACCGGTGGTTGGATTCAGGCCTGGCTCGACTGAGTTGAAGTGCAGCCGTGGAGTTTCACGGGCGAAGGCCATCGCCGTGGCGAGGTTGCACTGCTTCGAGGTGGCGTAGGCGTCTGCGCCCGGCATCCTGGAGCCGCCGGGGTTCCACTCGCCGCGCGTGCTTGCCTCGGCGGAGAGATAGCGGCTGCCGCGGAAGCCCGCCATCTTCGCCGGCTTGCGCTCGGGATCTTCTACAGCGGAGGCGACGAAGATGACGGTCGCACCATCGGGGAGATGCGGTATGAGCGCTTCGGTCAGTACGAATGGGCCGAGGTGGTTGGTTGCGAAGGACATGTCCCAGCCCATTGCATTCTTTGTAGCGCGCCTCTGCATAATGCCGGCGTTGTTGAGCAGCCCAACAATTGGGAGATGGAGCACGACGATCTCCGCAGCGGCGCGTCGCACGCTCGCAAGATCCGACAGGTCGCAGACGACCGATACCGCATGGCCGCCTTTTCGCTCGATAGCCTTCTGCAATTCATTGAGCTTTACGCGGTCGCGTCCGACCAGGACGACCGTGCCGTGCGTGGCCAGCTCAAATGCCGTGCAGCGGCCTATGCCGGAGGTCGGGCCGGTGATGAGGTACGCCTTGCGATTGGTGGGATTGTTCGACATCTTTCCTCCATTTAGTTGTGTGTCTAGTCAGTCATTATTTGGCTAAGAAACTGGCTAGGTCAAGACGCGCCACAGGGCGTCAAAACCGGCTTTGCAGTGCTTGTCCGCGTTGGCTGGGTCTTGGACCATGAAGTCCATCGTTGCCTCGGCCAGCGAGTTCATGATCGCGACGACAAAGCCCATCGGAGCTCCGCGCAGGGGACCATTGGCGCGACTGCGTTCCAACAGGTCGCCGATGGCTGTCATGGTCTTATGCCCGGCGGCACGTGTCGCGGGCGTGATCTCGTCGGAGACGCCGAGTTGGGTGAGCGCGCGTCGCTTCTCGGGATTGGAGACTGCCCAGGCCATCCAGTTTGTCCAGACGTGAGATACCTGGGTCCGAAGCTCAGCCCCGGGCCGAAGTCCTTCGAGGGAGGCAGAGGCCATCCCGGCTTTCAGTTCGAGATAGAGTTGATTGAATAGATCAGCTTTGGTCTCGAAGTAGGTGAAGAGGGAACCGTTGGCTACGCCAGCATCTCTAGCGATGACTGCGGTCGGTGCGCTGAGCCCCTGGGTGACGATGACGCGAGTTGCCGCTGTCAGGATGGCGCTGCGCTTGTCTTCACTTCTTGGTCTGGCCATCGCTTTTGTTCCCTTGGGCTGCATATTTAGCATATAAGAGAGTGTCTAGTCAGTCAATACGCTTGTACAAAACGCCCTATGCGAGCGACGAGCGATACAGCATTCAGGAACTATGCCATCATGGCGCTTCCCGCTATAAGTGCGAGAGGCGCCATGATATGGACTGCCGGGGACTGGTGCTGTCGGGTGTTTAGTAGGGGCGGTAGTAGCCGTAGGGCGGTGGGTAGGCGTAGCCGTAGGGGGGTGGCGGAGGTGGATAGCCGTAGACCACGTGCGGGTGTACGACGGCTGGGGCCTGCTGGATGATGGTTGGGGCGGGTGCCTGGGCCTGGACTACGACGACCGAGGGGTTCTGTTGCTGGGGATAGTAGGGCTGGGGCGCGTAGGACTGCTGGACGGGTTGCGGATAAGCCGGCTGGGGATAGGCCTGTTGGATGGGGGCGGCCTGCCGCTCCACTGGAGCTGGGGTGGGATCGGCGTAGTTGAAGCGGGAGATCATCTCGGGCTGATGCTGGACCTCTGACTTGGTGGGGATGCCTATGTCGTCGAGGAGTTTGATGGTGAGGCGGGTCTCGGGCTTGAGGACGGGGTAGGGTCCGCGGCGGGGCAGGTTGATGAGATCGATGGGCCAGAGGACGGGGATGAGCCACTCGATGGTGTCGCGGGTGGCGTGTCCGGTGCCGAGGATGCGGCCGTTGGAGTCAACGCGATTTTTGCCGGAGTCTGCGATGACGCGGGTTGAGATGGGGATAACGGTGTCGTTGCCTACGACGATGCGATCGAATTTGAGCTCCATCCAGCCTTTGCCGACAAAGTGGCCGGGATCTTTGTAGTCTTCAAAGCGGCCGACGAGGTAGCTACCGTAGGGGAGAACGGAGCGACCGTAGAGCTCGACGCGGCTGAGCTGGCAGAGGACGGGGTCGCCGAGGTGAAAGGTCTTGGATGAGATTTTGTCTGAGACCATGCACTGCATGACGGAGCCGGCTGGAATGAGCTGCTCTGCGCCTGCGGTGAGGGAGACGGGCAGAAGAAGGAGCAACGTGGCAAAGATGCGCTTCATGGGGGACCTCCACAACACACGGAGAGCTGGAGTGCCGTGTGCTTTACACCTTGGGTTCGCCGGATCGCGGGGGTTGATCTCGAGACGTGCCAGAATGTTAGGCAGATTCTTGGGCAGGATTTTAGCTTAATTGTGGCGGCTTGCCACTTAATTTTCTGTGGATCGAAATTTAGGCACCTCCAAAGTTTGCCGCTTCTGGTCAGGACCCTTCGTTGGGGTACCTTAGCTCTCGGCTATATCGGCACAAAGGTTGATCTCTTTAGTGCTTTGCAAAGTTTTTGTGCTGTCTGCGGTGGGAACACGGTAGTTTTTGCAAAGTTGCTAAGAAAAATTGATGAGTAGGTTCGACTTCGCTCAGGTCAGGATGACGGCAAAGGCTTAGAAGGCTTGAGACAAATGCTAGTTGTTGCCAGGGAGGCCTTCGGCCACGAGTTGGGTGGTGTCGAGGAGGGTGAGGAGGATGCGGCGGAGGGCGGTCTCGCGGCCGGTGGGGTCGTACCACTCCTGAAGGGTGTGGATGCCTCCGCCTATGCCGCCGCTGCCGAGGGCGAGGGCGGGGATGCCGCGAGAGAGGGGGATGTTGGCGTCGGTGGAGCCGAGGCGGAGCTCGGTGCGGAGGGAGAGATGGCGGTCGACGGCGCGGAGGGTGTGGAGGAGGGGGGAGTCGTCGGGGAGGGTGGCGGCGGGACGGTTTCCTATGGTCTCGATGTGGAGCTTTAGTGGTGCGGTGGTGGTGGATTGTGCGGTGACGATGTCGTCGAAGATCTGGTGGACGCGGGAGGCGGTGGAGGTGAGTAGGGTGGAGTCGGTGGAGCGGAGATCGAGGAGGGCGGAGGCGGACTCGGGGATGGAGTTGATGGAGGTGCCGCCGGAGATGTGGCCGACGTTGAGGGTGGTGAGGGGGTCGGTGGGGAGGTTGAGGGCGGCGATCTCCGTGAGTGCTTTGCTGAGGACGAGGATTGGGTTTGGGGTTCCTGCGTCGGCCCAGGAGTGGCCGCCGGGGCCGGTGACGGTGACGCGGAAGCGGAGGCTGCCGAGGGCTTGGTTGATGGCGGCGGCGGTTCCTCCGCCTTCGAGGATGAGGGCGGCGGCGATGCTGGTGCGATAGGGGCCGCGCTCGAAGAGGTGACGCATGCCGCGGAGGTCGCCTTCGCCCTCTTCACCTACGTTGGCGGCGAAGAGGATGGGGATGGGTGGCGTGATGTTGGCGAAGCGAAGGGCTGCGGCGATGGCGAGGAGGGCGGTGAGGCCGGCGGCGTTGTCGCAGATGCCGGGGGCGGCGATGCGGGGTGAGTCTTTTTCTTCGGTGAGGTCGATGGGGGTGTTGGGGGGGAAGACGGTGTCGAGGTGGGCGGAGAGGAGGATGCAGGGTTGGAGTTGGCTGCTGTCTGGCGATGAGGGTTTGTCTACGGTGCCGTGGTCAGGGAGAGTGTCAGCGGCTTCGATCGAGGTGTCGTTATTTAGAGCAGGAGAGGATGCTGCTTCGGGTTGGAGTTCGGCGAGGGCGTTGCCGGCGTCGTCGAGGTGGAGGTTGGTGAGGCCGAGGTGGTGGAAGCGCTCGAGGAACCAGGCGGCTCGGGCGGATTCGCCGAAGGGTGGGGCGGGGATGCGGACGAGCTCGAGCTGCCACTGGCGCAGTTGGGGTTGGTGGAGGTGCAGCCAGTGAAAGGCGCGGTGGACGGCGGTGAGGGTGGCAAGGCGAGAGATGCGGCGCTGGGCGTTCGCCGTCGATGCGGCTGTGGCTGGCATCAGGAGTTGGCCTCGGCTTCGGTATGCGTGATCTCGGCGTCTGTATATAAGACCTCGACGAGGAAGAGGCCGCGGGCGGGGGCGGTGGGGCCGGCGGCGGAGCGGTTGCGGGCGGCGAGGATCTTTGGAATGGCGTCGGGGGGGAGGCGGTTGGCGGCTGCTTCGACGAAGGTGCCGACGAGGTTGCGGACCATATGGTGTAGGAAGCCTGAGCCGGTGATTCGGTAGATGAGGAGGTCCTCTTGTTGGTGCCAAGCGGAGTGGAAGATGGTGCGGGTGTTGTCGGTTGGGATGGGAGAAGGTGTGCTGTCAGTCGTTGGCGTGACTGCGGCTTCTTCTAATGATCTGGTGCGGGTGGTGAGGTCTGGGTCGGCGGCGGCGAAGGAGGTGAAGTCGTGGGTGCCGAGGATGTGGATGGCAGCTTGTTGCAGGGCGGCGAGCTCGAGGGGAAGGCGGCAGGCCCAGACGTAGGGGGCAAGCATGGGGGAGCAGATGCGGTCTTCGTCGTCGCACGAGGGGAGGATGCGGTACTCGTAGGTTTTGCGGCGGGCGCTGTGGCGGGCGTGGAAATCTTCGGAGACGGCTTCGATGGCGAGGATGCGGATGCTGGGTGGGAGGGCTCGGTTGAGGGCGCGATGGAGGTTGGCGGCGGGGATGGGGACGGAGAGCGAGAAGGTGGCAACCTGGCCGAGGGCGTGGACTCCGGTGTCGGTGCGGCCGGAGCCCTGGGGGAGGACGGTTTCGCCGGTGACGCGATGGATGGCCTGGGCGAGGGTTCCCTGAACGGTGGGGAGAGAGGGCTGGATCTGCCAGCCGTTGTAGGGGGTTCCGTCGTAGGTGAGGATGGTCTTCCAGTGCGGCATGGGCTGCTTTGGACGGTATCACGGTTGGGAGGGATGAAGTAGAGGACGCGGGCGAGAGCAGCTGTTGGTAAGGGCAGGGGGTTGATATACTTACCGTATCGTATCCAGATACTCACTTTTGGGAATGTAGTTTTACTGAAGATGTTGGGAACGAAGCGGGCGATGAGTGCGTATCTGTGCTGGAACCCCGACAACGTTGATGGTTAGAGCGGTGTTTGGGTTAGCAGGATTTTTCCTAGTGTCGTGGCATAGGTGCCTTCGCATGTCTGTGGCTGTCATTTAAGAGTCGTTGGGAAGGTGCTGCGCGTCTGAATAAGAATTGCAAAATCTGGTTGTGAGGCTGAACCCCTCGTGTGGTTGAGCGGGGTTGGGAGAGCTGTTGAGTCACCGGGAGTTCGGTGAAGTTGATTATTCCGGTGTAGGGCGTTGCCGGTAGAGCGTCGAGAAGCTTCAGGAAAGAGTTGGAGAGCGAATCGTGAGATTAAAGGATATGCAGGGGGCGGCGAGCATTGCACTGCTGCTGATGAGTCTGTGCACACAGCCGAGCTTGGGGCAGGAGCAGACGCAGTCGAACCCAACCAGTGCGACCAGGCCGGCAGCGCCGCAAGCGGTGGCCAACGACACGACGGGACAGGCGGGATTGCCGCAGGCTCCTGATCCGAAGCCGACCGAGCCGTTGTTTTTGCGCGATACGAGCCGCGACTATACGAAGCCGAAGAGCCATATCTGGAATCCGATCGCTCCGTATACTGCGATTCAGGTTCCGACCTTCCAGATGGGGAACACGACGCTGGGAAGTTTGCTGAAGGATGGGAAGATCTATCTGAGCCTGGCGGATGCGGTGACGCTGGCTCTGCAGAATAACTACGATATTGCGATCTCGCGGATCAATCTTGATATTGCGGATACAGATCTGCTGCGGGCACGCGCGGGATCTTCACTGCGCGGCGTTTCGACGGGTCTGCTGACGAATACGATTGGCGGAACGACGACGACGATTACGACGGGCGGCGGACCGGGAGCGACGTCGCAGGGCGTGGGCGGCGGCGGTACCGGTGTAGGTGGAATCGTTGTGAGCACGAACGGCGGCGGGCCGGTTCCGGAGAATCTGGATCCGGTGCTGACGGGGCAGCTGGAGTATGAGGCGTCAACGCAGCCGCAGTTGAATACGCTGTTCAGCGGTGGGTTGTCGGTGTTGACGACGGATACGGCGACTTACAACTTCGGCTATGCGCAGGGATTTCTTACCGGCACGCAGTTGACGGTGGGGTTCAACAATACGCGCGTGACGACGGATAATCCTTTCAGCAACTACAGCCCTTCGTTGACGACGAGTTTCAAAGCGACGGCGACGCAGCACCTGCTGCAGGGTTTTGGCTGGGGCGTGAATGGCCGGTTTATCCTGCAGGCCAAGAACGACCGGCGGATTACGGACTCGGCGTTTCGTCAGCAGCTTCTCTACACGGTAAATCAGGTGGAGAACATCTACTGGGCTTTGGTGAGCGCGTATGAAGATGAGCAGGCGAAGGAGCGTCAACTGACGCAGTCGTCGCAACTGACCTCGGACAACCGGAAGCAGTTGGAGATTGGCACGCTGGCGCCGCTGGATGTGGTGAACTCAGACAGCGCGGTGGCGAGCGACAAGCAGGCGCTGGTGGCGTCGAAGACGAACCTTGAGTATCAGCAGCTGCTGATGAAGCAGGCGATTTTGCGGAATCTTAACGATCCGCAGATGTCGCAGGCTCCGGTGATTCCGACTGACCGGGTGGCGCTGGATCGATTGCCTGAGGAGGATCTGCAGGTCGAGGATCTGGTGAAGCAGGCGTATGCGAACAACCCGCAGATTGAGCAGGCGGTGTTGAATATGAAGAATAACGAGATCACGATCAAGGCGTTCAAGAATGGATTGCTGCCGATTGTCGATGCGTATGCGTTCTATGGCGGGAGCGCTCTGGGTGGTGCTCAGAACCCGAATGCCGTCAACTTCAACTCCACTGCTCCTCCGCCCAATAACAAGTATCCTCCTGGAACGTTTCCTTCGGTTGGGTATGGCGATGTGTTTCAGAACACGTTCAACAACAACGCTCCGGATAAGGGTGTTGGCGTGAACATGACGATTCCGCTGCGGAACCGGCAGGCGCAGGCGGATCAGGCGCGGTCGCAGATGGAGTACCGGCAGTCGCAGATGCGGTTGCAGCAGCTTTACACGCTGATTCGGATTCAGGTGACGAACCAGCAGTATGCGTTGACCAACGACCGGGCGCAGGTGCAGGCGGCGCAGGCGGCGAGAGACTTCGCGGCGCAGAGCCTGGATGCGGAACAGAAGAAGTATAAGCTGGGAGCATCGACCACTGCGAATGTGCTGCAGCAGGGCAGAAATCTGGCGACGGGGGAGAACAACCTGATCTCCGCTACGGCAGCGTATGCGAGAGACCGGGCGCAACTGTTCCAGCTTCTGGCGAACACTCTGGATCGTTATGGGATCAGTATCGAAGCTGCGGCGCAGGCGGTTGGAGGCGCGGGAATGCCGACGCCGGTGATTCCTGGGCTGACGGCTCCGAAGGCTCCTGAGCCGCCGAAGCCGATTGATGTAAATCCTGGTGCTGCTCCGCCGCAGCAGTAGCAAGGGATGATTTGATGGAGGGCTCGGGCTTTGGCTCGGGCCCTTTTTGTTTTTGAGTGGGTGCAAGACTGCTACAAAGCAGGCTTTCAGGGCGGCGAACATTGTGCTTTCCCACCCATCGCAGAGAACGCGATGGATGGGGCACCCGGCTGTTTGCGAGTGCGAGCGGCGGATTCGTCCGCTTCGCTGCGGAATAAAAACAAAAGAGCAGGCAACGGCAAAGGCAAACGCAACGGGCAAGGCAAAGGCAAATGAGGGGGTTCTTCGCTGCGCTCAGAATGACGGGCTCTGTTCGTGATCGTGATGACGAGCAACCCCTTTGGTCGAGATGACGGTGCTTTTTTGGGTGATGAGAGGCTAAAGCGGATTTGCTATTGGTGCGTAGGAAGACAACCGCAGATTCCCTTCGGGAATGACAAACCAAAGGTTCGGAATGACGAACAAGGTATGAGGTTGGGGACCGCGTTTGAACTAGACTGGAGGTCTATGAGTCATAAAGCGGCGAGTAACGATCCGACTGTGAGCAACGAACCGGTGGCGAGTGAGGAAGCGGCGGGGATTCACGCGCAGGGTGATGGGCACTTGAACTCTTTGGCGAGTGCGGCTTCGGCTTATCTGCGGTCGGCGATGCATCAGCCGGTGGAGTGGCAGGAGTGGGGCGAGGCGGCGTTCGAGAAGGCGAAGGTAGAGGATAAGCCGATCCTGCTGGATATCGGCGCGGTGTGGTGCCACTGGTGTCATGTGATGGATCGGGAGTCGTATGAGAGTGCGGCTACGGCGAAGATCATCAACGACCACTTTGTTGCGGTGAAGGTGGATCGGGATGAGCGGCCGGATGTGGATACGCGGTACCAGGCGGCGGTGTCTGCGATCAGCGGGCAGGGTGGTTGGCCGTTGACTGCGTTTCTGACTCCGGAGGGGAAGCCTTACTTTGGGGGGACTTATTTTCCGCCGGCGGATCAGCATGGACGGCCGGGGTTTCAGCGGGTGCTGCTGACGATGGCGGAGGCGTTTCAGAATCGGCGGGATGAGGTAAATGAGTCGGCTGGAAGCGTGATGGCGGCGATTGAGCATAACGAATCGTTTATGGGGAGGGCAGGGAATCCGGGGCCGGAGCTGGTGGCGAAGCTGGTGGGGTCGGCGCTGAAGCAGTTTGATTCGCGGTCGGGCGGGTTTGGGTCACAGCCGAAGTTTCCTCACTCGGGGGCGATCGATCTGCTGCTGGATGTGGCGTCGCGCGTGTCGGCCGGCGGGATGGAGAATGTGAGCGAGGCGGCGAAGACTGCGGCGATGGTGACGCTGCAGAAGATGTCGAGGGGTGGGATCTATGACCATCTGGCGGGGGGATTTCATCGCTACTCGGTGGATGAGCGGTGGGTGGTGCCGCACTTCGAGAAGATGTCGTATGACAACAGCGAGCTGCTGAAAAACTATGTGCATGCGTTCCAGACGTTTGTGGAGCCGGAGGCGGCACGGGTGGCGCGGGAGATGATTGGGTGGATCGACGAGTGGCTGAGCGACCGGGAGCGCGGCGGGTTTTATGCTTCGCAGGATGCGGACTTTTCGCTCGAGGATGACGGCGACTACTTTACGTGGACGCGCGATGAGGCCGCTGAGGCGCTGACTGCTGAGGAACTGGCAGTGGCGAGCGCTTACTACGATATTGGCGAGATCGGCGATATGCACCACAACCCGGCGAAGAATGTTCTGCATGTTCGAGGGACGCTGGAGGGTGTGGCAAAGGCGAATGGGATTACGGTGGAGGTCGCGAAGGAGCGGCTGGCTGCTGCCAAGGAGAAGCTGTATGCGGCGCGGCTGAGGCGGCCTACTCCTTATGTGGATAAGACGATCTATGTGGGCTGGAATGGGATGATGATCTCGGCGTACCTGGAGGCGGGGCGGGTGCTGGATATGCCGGAGGTGCGGGCGTTTGCGCTGAAGTCTCTGGACCGGGTGCTGGCGGAGGCGTGGGAGGCCAAGGCTGGCGTGGCGCATGTGGTCGCTTATGGCGAACAAGGCGGGAAGGGAGTGCGGGTGGCTGGGGTGCTTGAGGACTATGTGTTCCTGGGGCATGCGGCGCTGGATGCGTGGGAACTGACTGGGGAGATGCGGTACTACACGGCTGCCGAAGCGATTATGGAGAGTGCGCTGTTGAAGTTCTATGATCCGGTTGGGTGCGCGTTCTTCGATACGGAGAGTGTTGTGGAGGGTGAGACGCGGCTTGGTGCTCTGGTGACGCGGAGGAAGCCGTTGCAGGACTCTCCTACACCTGCGGGTAACTCTGTTGGAGCGGCGTTGCTGCTGCGGCTGGAGGCTTTGAATGGGCGGGAGGACTATGCGGTGAAGGCTCTGGAGACGCTCGAGATCTTTGCGGGCGTGGTGGAGCACTTTGGGCTGTATGCCGCGAGCTATGGGCTGGCGCTGCAGAGGATGGTGGTGCGGGCGGTGGAGGTTTGCGTGATTGGGGATGATGCCGCGGCGAGGAGGCTTGAGGCGGTGGCGCTGGCTCGGTATGCAGTGAATAAGAGCGTGATCCGGTTGCGGAGAGATCAGCTGGGGGCGCTGCCTCCGGCGCTGGCGGAGACTCTGCCGCATCTGCCGGGGCTTGAGGGGGAGGGGAGCTTTGCGGTGGTTTGTAGCGGCAAGGGTTGCCTGCCTCCGGTTTCTACCGCGGATGAGTTGATTGAGGCTATGAATAAGGCTTTGTGAGGGTGTAAGGGTTGTCCTGCCGGACTGGCTCGCTGCGCGCGAGGCGGTCACTTCGTGACTTGTATACCGCTTCGCGTGATTCTCCCGTTGGTCGGATTGATTTGCTAGCTACCTATTAGAGGCTGCTGTAAGGGTGGGCCTGTTGGGTTTGGCGCTCGGAGGATGAGCATGTTCGCGGGGTCGTTGCCTAACGGGATGCCCTCTTTTTCGAAGGTGAGGATGATGCGGCGGCGCAGTTCGCGGAGGACGGCATCTCTCTGGTTGGCGCGGACACGGAGCTGGATGGGATAGGTGACCTCGCGGCCGTTGATCTTGTCGACACCGAGGACGACCGGGTCGGCGATGGCAATGTCTTTGAAGGCTGAGTCCTGGCGAACCTGCTCGGCCAGGGCTGTGAGGACGGCAATGACTTTGTCGGGATTGGCGCTGGCGTCCACACTGACGGGAAGGGTGGCGACGGCGTAGTCGCGGGAGAAGTTGGCGACGTTGGCGATCTGGCTGTTGGGGATGATGTAGAGGGTGCCGTCGGCATCGCGGACGCGGGTGCTGCGCAGGGAGAGATCTTCGACGGTGCCCTTGAGTCCGGCGAGAGCGACGACTTCGCCTACGTTGTACTGGTCCTCGATGAGGATGAAGATGCCGGTGAGCATGTCCTTGAAGATGGACTGCGCGCCGAGGCCTATGCCGACGCCAACGATGCCGGCTGAGGCGAGGATGGGCTGGTAGGGGATGTCGAAGATGTTGAGCAGTTGCAGGAAGGCGATGAAGCCGAGGACGCCGTAGGAGGTGGCACGCACGATGGAGGCTATGGTGCGGAGCTGGGCGGCGCGGTGGAAGTTGCCCACCTGGTGGTCGGCGCGGGTACGCATTTTTTTGACGAAGAGGAGAACGACGCGCTGGAGGACGAAGAGGACCAGAAGGACGACGACGATCTTGGGCAGCTTATTCTGCAGGAAGAGGATGATGTCCTGGTGCCAGTCGCGTTCGATGACCTGGAGGATTCGCTCGTCTTGCGGGGGAACTACCAGAAGGAGCATGATTACGGCGTCTCGCTTTCGAAAAAGAATACTGTGAACAGAATGCGTCAGGTGTTTGTAAGATGCAATTCAGGCAGGGGATGTGGGGTGGCGACGGGACGTGATGGGAGGGTGCTATGCGGATGCTTCGAGTGGCGATGATGGGGGTGGTGTTGATGATGGGCGTGTCGGGACGGGTGAGCGGGGGAGAGCCTAAGCAGTTTACACCGCCGCCACAGCGCTTCCCGGGACAGGGGCATCAGCCGGACGATATGAGTCCGAATATTGATTCGCGTCGTGCGGAGCAGCAGGAGGAGGTTAGGAGCACGGAGCGGCAGAAGCGGTTGGTGGCGGATACGGATAAGCTGCTGGCGCTGGCGACGGATCTGAAGCAGCAGGTGGATAAGACGAACAAGAATATTCTTTCGGTTGATGTGATTAAGAAGGCGGATGAGATTGAGAAGCTGGCCCATAGCGTGAAGGAGCGGATGAAGGGCTAGTCCTGCCGGACGGGCCCACTGCGCGTGGGGCGGGCGTTCACACGCCTTTTTAAAGCTTCGCGTGGTCCTCCCGTTGGTCGGAAGCTGACTGCTGAGCAACGCGAAGCCCAACACTGCTGACTCACCCAAATAAGGTACACACGCCACGAAGTGGCCGCGCTCCGCGCAGGAGGCCCGTCCGGCAGGACAGTTTATTGTGCGGTAGGTAGGGAGAGAGCTGCTGCAGCGTTGACCAGGGGGATTGAGAGGCCGGGGAGGGTGACGGCTGAGTTTCGCATTGCGGTGACTACGGTTGCGGCGCTCCAGTCCGGGTGGGCTGCGCGGACAAGAGCGGCGACTCCGGCGACGAGGGGCGCTGAGGCGCTGGTGCCCATGGCCTGAACGTAAGCGGTGTGGCCTAGGTTGAAGCAGCCGTAGCTGTGGGCGGAGTCGGCGGGGAGGCCGTCGGTTGTGTTGGGGAGGCCGGAGCTGCAGGCACCCAGGATCCAACCGCTGACGCCGGTATCGGGGCCGTCCGGATAGCTGCCACCCGGTGCGGCGAGGGCGTTGAGGGGAGCTCCATAGTTGGTGTAGTAGGCGAGCGAGACGGGGCCGGGGGTGCAGGTGGCGCCGGGGGTGGTGTTCTGCGCGCAGGCCGGGTTGGTGGAGGCGGCGATGGCGAGAACGCCGCGAGACTGTGCGGGGAGTTCGACGTAGCGAAGGTTGGAGAGGTCGAGGCCGTCGTTGCCGGCGGAGGAGACGAGGACAATGTTGGCTTGGGCGGCGGCGTAGGTGATCTGGTTGAATGCGGCGAGGAGGCCGGCTCCGTCTCCCGTGGTCAGGTCGGCTACCGCGCCGACGGAGAGGGAGATGACATCGGCGCGGTTGGTGACGGCGTCTTCGATGCCTTTCATAACCCAACTGAGGAGCCCGCTGGCTTCGCCGGCTTCGCACAGGTCGGCGGGGTTGGTGTCGCCGGTGATGGAGATGGGCATCCGCTGGAGGACTTTGATGTTGAGGATGGTGGCGGCGGGGGCTACGCCGATGATCTTGCCGGTGCCGGGACCAATGGCTCCGGCGGCGAGGGAGGAGGTCCATGTGCCGTGGCCTTGCTGATCCTGTGGACTGCCGTCGTCGCAGGCGCTGGGATAGGCGCTTTGGTCGACCTCGGTGAGATTGAGGGCGAGGTTGGGGGCGATGTCGGGGTGGGTGGCATCGACGCCGCTGTCGAGGATTGCGATGCGGATGCCTTTGCCCATGGTGGTGTCCCAGGGGCCGTGCGCGGGTGCGCCGGGGGTGTTGTTTCCGTAGCCGCCGACCTGCTGGACAGCCCATCCCTGGGGGGTGGAGGTGTAGTAGGTGTCGTAGGTTGGGGATGGTGGCGGAGTAGAGGGGGGTGGCGTTGGGGTGGAGGGCGGCGCCGTGGTGATGGGGCCGTGGGTGGGAAGGCGACCTATGGTTGAGGTTGACGGGAGAGATTGTGCTCCGTTGTTGTCGTTCGAGGTTGGTGCGATGGGCTTGAGGCGGATGTGCAGAGCGGAGACGATTCGGTCGTGGAGGACGTAACTGACATTGGGTTGAGCTGCGAGGAGGCGGAGGGTGGTGGCGTCGTCCTGTGAGGCGGGAGACTGGACGGCTGCGATGCCGAGGTGCTCGTTGCGCTGGGTGAGGCGGGTGCCGGCGGAGAGGAGGTGGGCCTCGGCGTCGCCGGGGATGGTGGCGTTGCGATAGAGGACGAGGTAGCGATGGGGAGCTATGCTGGTGGTGTCGATCTGGGCTATGGCAGCGGGTGGAAGAAGAGGGAGAAAGAGAGCGGCGAGGCGCGAGATACTTCGGCGGAGGTGACGGGTGCGAGCCTCTGGCGGAGTTGGCTCTGGTGAAGCGATTTTGTGGAAGACGAACACGGAGGCACCTCGTGGTTGTGCTGAGGTATGAATCGGCTGTGCGCGAATTTGCATTAGTGCCAGTCCGGTTGTGTGCTATTACTTTGGTCTGTCGATTGAGTGAAATCTGACTGATCCTGCTCGATTAGCGGATACGTTGACCCTGTTTGATCGCACGTGCTCTAATTGCGCCTTTGTGAAGCGGAGAGAAAGTTTTTGTTCTAAGGAGACCCTTGCATGGTTGGAGTAAGTATTTTGGCGTTGGCCGTTCAGTCGCAGGTTCCTGTGTCCTCTGCGTCTGTGGACGGCGGCGACGGGCGAGTCTATTTGTGGATTGCCCTGACGGTTGGGGTGCTGGCGTTGGTTGCTGCACTGATGCTGGCGCGGGCCGTAATCGCCTCCGATACGGGGACAGTGGAGATGCAGGCGATTTCGAATGCGATTCGTGAAGGGGCAGAGGCGTTTTTGCGGAGGCAGTATAAGACGATCGGGTCGATTGCGCTGGTGCTGGCGGTGGTTGTCTTCGTGGGGTACAAGATGTCGCCGCGGACTTCGCCCTATGCGCTGAAGACGGTGGTGAGCTTTCTGGTGGGGGCGGTGTGCTCGGGGCTGGCGGGATTTACGGGGATGTACTGCTCGATTCGGGCGAACATACGGACGGCTTCGGCGGCGCGAACTAGCTTGAATAAAGCGCTGCAGATGGCGTTGCGCGGCGGGGCGGTGACAGGGCTGGTGGTGGTGGCGCTCTCGTTGCTGGGTGTCGGGGTGCTGTTCCTGTTCTTTGGCGGGTTGGAGCATCCGCAGGCTGTGCCGTATCAGCTGGTGGGGTTTGGGTTCGGGGCTTCACTGGTGGCGTTGTTCGCACAGCTTGGCGGTGGAATTTATACTAAGGCCGCGGATGTGGGTGCGGACCTGGTGGGGAAGGTAGAGGCGGGGATTCCCGAGGACGATCCGCGGAATCCAGCGGTGATTGCGGACCTGGTGGGCGACAATGTTGGTGACTGCGCGGGTCGTGGTGCGGATATATTTGAGTCGACTGCGGCGGAGAATGTGGGCGCGATGATTCTGGGCGCGGCGCTTTATCCGGTGTTTGGCGTGAAGGGGATTCTGTTTCCGCTGATTGTGCTTGCGATCAATTTGATTGCGAGCATTGTCGGCGTGTTTGTGGTGAGCACGCGCGAGGATGAGGATCCGATGCACGCGCTGAACAAGGGATTTTATGTGACATCGGCGCTGGCGCTGGCGGGATTTGCCGGTGCGGTTTACACGATGTTGAATGGGCCGCAGGTGCAGCCGTTGTGGCTGCTGGGGTGTGGCGTGGTTGGGTTAGTGACGGCATTTCTCTTTGTGTGGATTACGGAGTACTACACGGAGGCGAAGTTTCGGCCGGTAAGGTCGATCGTTGAGGCTTCGGTGACGGGACCGGCGACGAACATCATCAGCGGGCTGGCCGTGGGAATGGAGACGCCGGCGATGCCGGTGGTGGTGATCTCGGCTGCGTTGTTGCTGAGCTACTACTTTGGCGTGCAGGGGCTGGCTGGAGTTGCGGGTATCAGTGACTATGCGAAGGGGATCTACGGAACGGCGATCGCTACGATGGGGATGCTGAGCTGCGCTGCTTACATTCTGGCGATGGATACGTTTGGTCCGATCACCGATAATGCAGGCGGGATTATCGAGATGTCGGATCAACCGGATTCGATTCGTGAGCGGACGGACAAGCTGGATTCGGCGGGGAATACGACGAAAGCGCTGACCAAGGGGTACGCGGTGGGATCGGCTTCGCTGGCGGCGTTTCTTTTGTTTTCGGCTTACCTGGAAGAGATTAAAGTAATTGTAACTGCTAAGGTGGCAAATGCAGGTGGATATATGCCTGCGGGTTGGAGCTTTACCAATATCAATTTGGCGCAGGTGCCGGTGTTTGTTGGTGCGCTGCTGGGTGCGACGCTGACGTATCTGTTCAGCTCGATGGCCATCAAGGCGGTGGGGCGGACGGCGCAGATGGTGGTGCAGGATGTCCGGAATCAGTTCAAGGAGAATCATGGGATTATGGCCGGTACGTCGAAGCCGGACTATGCGCGGTGCGTGAACATCGTAACCGGTGCGGCGCTGAAGGAGATGGTGTTGCCCGGGGTGTTGGTGGTTGGGCTGCCGGTGGTGGTGGGGTTGATCTTCCGGCATTTGAGTGCGAGTTACCAGGCCAGCTCTGCGTTGTATGCACCCGGGACGATCTTGCCGGTGCCGGCGATTGGCGGCGTTGCGGTGAATCTGGCTGGAGCGGAGGCTGTGGCTGGGTTGCTGATGGTGGGTACGATTTCGGGTGTGCTGCTGGCGATGTTGATGAACAACGGCGGCGGGGCCTGGGATAACGCGAAGAAGTTTATCGAGACGGGACAGTATGGCGGGAAGAAGTCGGAGGCGCATAAGGCGGCGGTGGTGGGGGATACGGTGGGCGATCCGTTTAAAGACACGGCTGGGCCTAGCTTGCACGTGCTGATTAAGTTGCTGGCTACGATTACGCTGGTGCTTGCGCCTTTGTTTGTTTAGTGGTGAGATGCGTGTTGATGGGTGGGTGGCCTTTGGGCTGCCCATTTTTCTGGGTTTTAGCTGTGGAAAGCGGGAGACGGGGAAGTCAAGTGTAGTGGCTTCCCGGTACAATCTGTGTCGGTAGTGTTCAATGAGCCGCGGATTTCCGATGGCTCTTCGATGTAAAGGATGGGTGTATGGCAAGACAGTCTGGATCGGGTGTGCAGGAGAGCAAGAAGACGGCGGGAGGCGCGACGGAGAGCTTGCTGACGCGGGAGCAGCTGGTGGAGTTTTATCGGCTGATGTACCTGTCGCGGCGTACTGATGATCGTGAGATTGTTTTGAAGCGGCAGCAGAAGATTTTTTTTCAGATCTCTTGCGCTGGACATGAGGCTTTGCTGGTTGCGGCGGGGATGGCGCTGAAGCCGGGGTATGACTGGTTCTTTCCTTACTATCGGGATCGGGCGATCTGCCTGACGCTGGGTAATACGGTGGAGGAGCAACTGCTGCAGGCGGTGGGTGCGGCGGATGACACGGCGAGCGGCGGACGGCAGATGCCTTCGCACTGGTCGAGCAGGAAGTTGAATATTGTTTCGCCGTCCTCGTCGACGGCTACGCAGTGCCTGCATGCGGTTGGGTGCGCGGAGGCGGGGAGATTTTTTACGACGCATCCTGAGGCGGCGAAGAAACATGATGGGGACTATCGCGAGTTTAAGGACGTGACGTTTCATGGTGATGAGGTGGTGTATGTTTCGATTGGTGAGGGGTCGACGAGCCAGGGAGAGTTCTGGGAGTCGTTAAATACGGCCTCGAATGGGAAGCTGCCGGTGTTGTATGTGGTCGAAGACAACGGGTATGCGATCTCGACACCGGTGGAGGTGAATACGCCGGGGGGAAATATCTCTAAGCTGGTGGCGAACTTTCCTAACTTCCACTTTGCTGAGATTGATGGGACCGATCCGATTGCGAGTTATAAGGCGATGGTGGAGGCGGTGGCTTACTGCCGTTCGGGGAAAGGACCGGCACTGGTGCATGGGCATGTGATTCGGCCTTACTCGCACTCGTTGAGCGATGATGAGAGGCTTTATCGGTCGGTGGAGGAGCTGGATGCGGATGCTGCGCGGGACCCGATCTCGCGGATGCAGATGTGGCTGCTGCGCGAGGGGATTCTGGATGCCGATGCGATCAACAAGCTGGAGCGACAGGTGGATGAAGAGGTGCAGCGGGCGGCGGATCGCGCGGTGATGGCTACGCTGCCTGCGGTGGCTTCGATTACGAAGCATGTTTACTCGGAGGACCTGAGTTCGCAGGATGCGCGGTTTGCGACCGAGCCGAAGCCGACTGCGGATGCTACGGAGCGCACGATGGCAGACCTGATCAACTGCTGCCTTAAGGACGAGATGCGACGGGATGAACGGGTGGTGGTGTTTGGCGAAGATGTGGCCGATGCGACTCGCGATGGTGCGCTGCGGGCGGGGAAGATCAAGGGCAAGGGTGGTGTGTTCAAGCTGACGGCTGGATTGCAGACGGAGTTTGGCAGTGACCGTTGCTGGAACTCGCCGCTGGCTGAGGCGAATATTACGGGCCGTGCGATTGGGATGGCAGTGCGCGGGATGAAGCCGGTGGTGGAGATTCAGTTCTTCGACTACATCTGGCCGGCGATGCACCAGATGCGGAATGAACTGTCGCTGGTGCGGTGGCGATCGAATGGCGACTTCAGCTGCCCGCTGGTGATGCGGGTGCCGATTGGCGGGTACCTGACGGGTGGATCGATCTATCACTCGCAGTCGGGTGAGAGCATCTTTACACATACGCCGGGGGTGCGGGTGGTGATGCCGTCGAATGCGCTGGATGCGCTGGGGTTGCTGCGGACGGCGATTCGCTGCGATGACCCGGTGTTGTTTCTGGAGCACAAGCGTTTGTATCGCGAGACGTTTGGGCGGGCGGCCTATCCGGGGCCGGACTACTGCATTCCGTTTGGGAAGGCGAAGATTGTGCGGCCGGGGAAGGACCTGACCGTGCTGACGTATGGCGCGGTAGTGCCGCGGGCGCTGCAGGCGGCGCAGAAGCTGCATCGCGATACGGGTGTGGATGTGGAGCTGATCGATCTGCGGAGTTTGACTCCCTATGACTGGGAGGCGATTGCGGAGAGCGTGAGGAAGACCAGCCGCGTGATTGTGGCGCATGAGGATATGTTGAGCTGGGGGTATGGCGCGGAGATCGCGGCGCGGATAGGGGATGAGCTGTTTCATGACCTTGACGCTCCGGTGAGGCGCGTGGCGGCGATGGATACGTTTGTCGCGTATCAGCCGCTGCTGGAGGATGCGATTCTGCCGCAGCCGGAGGATTTGTATCGGGCGATGGCGGAACTGGCGGCGTTCTAAAGCGTCCTGCCGGACGGGCCTCCTACGCGGAGGGCGGTCACTTCGTGACGTGTATACCGGTCTTGGCTGGGGGTGTGCATGGGTCTTCCCGTTGGTCAGACACAAAGATTGCGCAACTGATGCGTTGGTTTGGTGTCTTTGATTGCAGTGTGTAATTCTGCGGTTGGCTGCGCTGCATAATTTTTCGGCGCATGGTTAGGAGTGGCGATGCGATCTGGACAGAGAGCCGGAGTTTTTGTCGGTGGAGTGCGGGTTTTGCTCTCGGGTGTTTTGTGCGTGTTGATGGTGGAGCAGCCAATGGTGGCGGCTGCGGCTACGAAGAGGGCGGTAGAGCCTTCGGTGAAGCAGATTGAGAGTGACCAGAGGGCGCTGCATGCGCTGAACCGATTTACGTTTGGGCCGCGGCCGGGAGATGTGGCGGCGGTGCGAGAGATTGGGGTGAAGGCGTGGTTCGAGCGGCAGCTGAATCCGCAGAGCATCGACGATTCGGCGCTGGAGGTGCGGCTGGCTGCGTTTCCTGCGATGCAGATGGAGCAGACGGAGTTGATGCAGCGCTATCCGAGTCCTGCGGTGTTGCGGCAGATGATTGCAAAGAATGAGCCATTGCCGAGTGATCCCGTAGAGCATGCGATCTACGCGGATCAGATTGCGTTTTACAAGACGGCGAAGGCGAAGAAAGAGGCGGAGCAGGCTGCGGCGGCGAAGAACAGCGGCGGCGAGGATGGAGTGCCGGCGGCGGGTGGTATGGCTAGTGACGGCTCGATGGCTAAGAGTGCGGAGGAGATGAAGGGTACTGCGGCGCTGCCTGGGGATGGAGTTGATCCCGCTACTCCTGCGATGGCCACGCATGAGGAGCAGTTTTATTCGGGGCTGGATGCGGTGCGGGTGATCAACCTGCCGCCGGATGAGAGGATGCAGCGGATTCTGGCGATGCCGCCGGAGGAACTGGTGAGGTTTCGCAAGAGTTTGAGCAATAGTGAGATGGCTGCGGCAGCGGATGGTCTCTCTCCGATGCAGCGGGAGACGCTGGCATCGCTGCAGGGATCGCCGAGGATAATTGGCGCGGAGTTGCTGGAGTCGCGGATGCTGCGCGATATCTACAGCGAACGGCAGCTCGAGGCGGTGATGACTGACTTCTGGCTGAATCACTTCAATGTGTATATCAAGAAGAATCAGAATGAGCCGTTTTTGCTGCCGGCCTATGAGCGGGATGTGATTCGGCCGCGTGCGCTGGGGAAGTTTGAAGACCTGCTGGTGGCGACGGCGAAGAGTCCGGCGATGTTGATGTATTTGGATAATTGGCAGAGCATTGGGCCGGATTCGCTGGCGGCGAGGAATGGCGGTAAGCTGGCGAAGTTTGCGCAGAACCCGCAGGTGAAGCAGGCTCTGAAGGACCGCGGATTGAATGAGAACTATGCGCGGGAGTTGATGGAGTTGCATACGCTGGGCGTGCAGTGCGAGGTGAGCGCGGATCGTCCGGTGAGCATGTTGGATAAGGCTTGCGGGCGTGGGTATACGCAGCAGGATGTGACCGAGGTGGCGGAGGTGCTGACGGGATGGACGATCGATCAGCCAGCGCGGAGTGGTACGTATCGGTTTGAAGAGCGGCGGCATGAGCCGGGGACGAAGACTGTTCTCGGGAAGAAGATTGGAGAGAAGGGTGAGGCAGAGGGGCTGGAGGTGCTGCATCTGCTGGCGACCAGTCCGGCGACGGCCCGGTTTGTTTCGAGGAAGCTGGCGGTGCGGTTTGTGAGCGATACTCCTCCGCCTGCGTTGGTGGACAGGATGGCGAAGGCGTTTGTTGTGAGCGGGGGTGACATCAAGACGGTGCTGCGGACGATGTTTGATTCGCCGGAGTTCTGGTCGCCGGAGGTACGCCGTGCGAAGGTAAAGACGCCGGAGGAGTTTGTGGCGTCTGCGGTGCGGGCGAGCGGGGCTGAGGTGACGACGGCGATTCCGCTTTATCAGGCGCTGGAGAAGCTGGGGATGCCGCTATATGGGATGCAGACACCGAATGGCTATAGCTGGATGGCGGAGCCGTGGGTGAACTCGGGCGATCTGGTGAACCGGCTGAACTTTGCGGTGTCGTTGAGTAACGATCGGGTTGGGGGAGTGCAGACGGATTGGGCACGGATGCTGGGGGAGGCTTCGGCGCAGGGTTTGGTGGCGACGGGAGATTCGGCTGCGGAGAAAGAGAAGAAGCTGGAGGTCGCGCTGCTTGGGCAGGCGGTGAGCGATCGAACAAGGGAGACGGTGCTGGCACAGTTTCAGGATCAGACGACGCAGCAGCAGGCGGAGAAGAGCTTCGGGATCAGAGCGAATGAACAGGAGCCGATGGCGCAGGTGTTGAACATCTCTTCGCCGAAGCAAAAGGTGAGGCCGCCGCTGGACCGTGAGGCGGCGGGGATGGCTGGGTTGCTGCTTGGTTCGCCGGAGTTTCAGCGGCGGTAGAGTTGTGGTCTTAGGTGCGGTGTAATGAGTGCACGTGAGTTGGAATTGTTCCGATTTGGCAACTTCTCCGAAGTAAATGCGTTTGTAGATGCAGATGGCGTGATGCGATACGCGGACAGGGGTCTAAGATGGCGAGCATGAAGAGTATGGTGGATCAGAGCGACTGGGGTTGCGATCTTCATGGGCGCGATGCGTCGCGGCGGCAGGTGACGCGGCGCGGATTTATGAAGGGCGGCGCGCTGGCGCTGATCGGGACTTCGACGATTCCGGCGTTTTTGTCGCGAAGCGTTTTGGCTGAGGTGACTACGGCGGCGGCGAACAAGAAGAAGCTGGTGGTGCTGTTTCAGCGGGGCGCGGTGGATGGGTTGAATGTCGTGGTTCCTTACAAGGAGAAGAACTACTATGCGATGCGGCCTTCGATTGCGATTCAGGAGAAGGATGTTCTGGATCTGAATGGATCTTTTGGGCTGCATCCGGCGATGACGGCGTTCAAGCCGCTCTATGACCAGGGGCATCTGGCGATTGTTCACGCGGCGGGTTCGCCCGATACGACGCGTTCGCACTTTGACGCGCAGGATTATATGGAGTGCGGGACACCCGGCGTGAAGGCTACGACGGACGGGTGGTTGAATCGCGCGTTGCAGACGGAGGTCCTGACGGGGAAGCCTACGGCGTTTCGTGCGGTGGCGCTAGGGACGCAGGTGCCGCGAACGCTGCAGGGGAGGGTGCCGGCGATTGCGGTGAGTAATCTGGCGGATTTTTCGGTAGCTGGGAAGGGACCGCAGACTTCACCGATCAGTAACGCATTTCAGGCGATGTATGACGAGAGCACGGATGCGGTGCTGCATGGGACTGGGCAGGAGACGTTCGAGGCGGTGAAGATGCTGAAGTCGGCGGACCCGGCGAAGTATCAGCCGGCAGCTGGAGTGGTGTATCCGAATACGCCTTTTGCCAACAGCATGAAGCAGGTGGCGCAACTGATGAAGGCGAACCTGGGGGTGGAGGCGGCGTTCTCGGATATGGGCGGCTGGGATACGCACCAGAACCAGGGGAGTGTGAATGGGCAGCTGGCGAATCGGCTGAAGGAGTTTTCGGATACGATTGCGGCGTTCTGGAAGGACATGGGGAGCGACGCTGAGAATGTGACGGTGGTGACGATGTCGGAGTTTGGACGGACGGCTCGGCAGAATGGGTCGGGCGGAACCGACCACGGTCATGCGAATGTGATGTTTGTGCTGGGTGGCAGGGTGAAGGGCGGCAAAATTTATGGCAAGTGGCCTGGGCTGGCTAACGAACAGCTGAACGAAGGACGGGACCTGACGGTGACAACAGATTTCCGGCGGGTGCTAGGTGAAACAGCTTATAAGACTTTGGGGGCGAAGAATCTAGAGATTGTGTTCCCTGGATCGCGCGTGAGTCCGAGTGAGTTTTTGAACTTCTCTCAGGGGTGATGAAGCCTGACGAGCGCGGATGTCTCTACTGTGTCACTCTTCTGTTTATGGAATGTAAAAATCAGCAAGATACAAAATAGTGGAAAAAGCACGGCAACTTTTCTTTATATTCTGCGTCTTATTGGATGTAACACACGACAGTCGGGCTTGCAGTTCCCACAGTTCCGGCTTCCAATATCCGCAACAAAAGAACTCCCCACCACAATGTAAGGCTCCCAGAGTATCGGGAGCCTTCACTCCTTTTGGTCGGCACTTTTTTGGTTTTCTGCGCTTGCTGGTTTCGAGTCAGGCGAAGCCTATTTTGCGGTCGAGGGCCATGGCTCCGGCTCCGTAGAAGATCAGCATGATGGCCAGGGCAGCGAGGGCGAGGATGTAGTTGTAGATGCCGAAGCCCTGATGGATTCCGACGGTGGCAAAGGCTACCAACATGTTGGTGGCGACCAGAAAGGCGGCGAAGCGGGTGAGAAGACCCAGAATGAGGAGGATGCCGCCGAGGAACTCGGTGTAGGCGGAGACGTATCCGAGCCAGTAAGGCAGGCCGAGGGTGGAGACGTAGTGCGCGTAGTGGTGCAGGGCAGAGAGCGGCAGGACCTTGTGGTAGCCGTGGAT
The DNA here is from genome assembly GCF_013410875.1 of Tunturiibacter empetritectus. GTDB lineage: Bacteria > Acidobacteriota > Terriglobia > Terriglobales > Acidobacteriaceae > Edaphobacter > Edaphobacter empetritectus. Next base: position 1,904,752 of record NZ_JACCCU010000001.1, read on the forward strand.
CGCCATGGAGACACCGAGGATGAGTCGCATGAGGAGCGCACCGGTGGGCTGGAGACTGTTGAGCCATTTCGTCATATAGAGATCCCTTTTGGAAGAGGGTATCGTGGGGTGTTGTGAAGATGAACTGGATCTTAATGGGTGGGTGCCGGGGAAGGTACGAGTTGCTGGGTTGGCGCGGGTGAAAGATCGTGGGTTAGATATTGATCTAAAAATCGGGTGAGGCTTTGAGTGTAGAGAGAGCCGGAGGGTGAGGGGAGTTCTGGGGTGGGGAGCTCTGGGAACGGTAGTTCTACGGTGAGTTTGGGATCGGCGGCGGTGCGAAAGCTTTGGTTGGGTGAAGTGCTGGGGGAGAGGAGGAGTTTGGGAGTTTTCAGGGTGGAGAGCGGTGCGGCCAGGGGGAACTGCTCGTGAAAGAGGAGGCGGACGGGGAGGAGACGGGCGCGGGGGTCACGCTGGGCTTGTGGGAGGAGGTCAGTGTGGGGGTCGTCGAGAATCAAGGCGGGGATGGTGGTGTGATTTGCGGCTAATTGGGTGGCCAGGGAGGCTCCTACGCCGGTTCCGTAGAGGATGATTTGTTGGGCGGGGATGGCTCGGGAGTTGGTGAGGTACTGCCACGCGGAGTCGGCGTCGTGGGCCATGTTTTGCTGGCTGGGGCGGGTGGTGGCGCTCTGGCCGTAGCCGCGGTAGTCGAAGGCGAAGACGTTGAGACCGAGGTTGTGGAGGTTGGCGAGGATGGGGATGGAGTTGGCCAGGGAGCCGTCGGCGCCGGGGAGGAAGAGGATGGTGGAGTGGGCGTAGCGGGCGTTAGGGGAGGAGGGGATCCACCAACCGGTGAGCTGCGGGGTGGCGGACTCGTCCGGGCCGAAGCGGATGAGCTCGTAGGGGATGCCGGCGATGGAGGCGGGAGCGGCCGAGGTGCGCGTGGGGTGGAGGACGAGCTGCCACTGGCCCTGGTAGAAGAGGAGACAGAGAGTGAGATAGCCGCAGACGAGGGCCGCGATGATGGTTAGTGCGATGGCTTTGATGAGCCAGAGAGGGCTTACGACTTCAGGCTGGGCAGTGATTGGCGGGGTGCGCTGGCTGAGCTTTGGAGTGGGGCGGGGCATGAGTCGGGCTTCTGTATCGACTTTAGCATTCGGGGTAACGTGGCTGAGTCGTTTTGGCGAGTGCGAGCCATCTAAGATGGGGATAGTGGAGGATTTCGAGTGGCGCAGTGGGTAAGGTTGTGTGGGGTGGCGGAGGCTCCGCCGGTGGGACGGGTGATGGAGGCCGAAGTAGAGGGCGTCGCAATTTGCCTGGCGAATGTCAATGGGGAGTTGTCGGCGCTGGATAATGTTTGTCCCCATCGGCAGGGGCCGCTGGGGCAGGGCTGGGTTGAGGGGGAGGCGGTGGTCTGCCCGTGGCACTCTTGGACGTTCAACGCTAAGACAGGGTTGGCGGAGTATCCAGCGGGTGAGCGGGTGGAGGTGTTTCCGCTGCGTGTGGAGGGGGAGGATGTTCTGGTGGATATTGAGTAGCGTTCCGTTTGGGAATCTTGGGGAATCAAGCTTGGAACACTTCGTAAATTTCGGGAATTGATGTTTCCAACCCACAAGATGACAGGCTAAGCTGCATCTTACTGACAGACCATTCGAAGGAGTGGCTGGTAGAGAGGGAGTTCTTATCATGAAGTTGCGTAGTATATTTCTTGCCGTCATCGCTTTTGTCGTTCTGGTGGGGGCCGTAGTTCCAGCAAACGCGCAAGACGATCATCATCAACGCCACCATCGCCATCGGCATCACCATCATCACCAGCGGTAGAGTTTGAGAATGTGAATGGGCTCGGCCATTGTGCCGAGTCTTTTTGCGTGCCAAGGGATTTGCCTGCGGTCAGCGTTTTGCAGCGTTAATGCTGATAGAATCTATTAAATCCACTCCAGACAGGAGAGGCAATGCAGGCAATACTGGCGCTAGAAGATGGGCGCGTGTTTCGGGGTAAGAGTTTTGGCGCGCGGGCGGAATGCTCGGGCGAGGTGGTCTTCAATACATCACTGACCGGCTATCAGGAGATCTTCACAGATCCATCTTATGCGGGTCAGATCGTGGTTTTGACAAATCCACATATTGGGAACTATGGGACTACGCCGAGTGATGCGGAGTCGAAGAAGCCGTTTATCGAGGGCTTGGTGACGCGCGAGTTTTCGCCGATGAGTTCGAATTGGCGTTCGACGCAGGTGGCGGATGAGTATCTGGAACGCTATGGCGTGCCGGTGATCGCGGAGATCGATACACGGGCGGTGGTGCGGCACTTGCGGGCGAATGGTGTGATGCGTGGAGTGATTGCGTCGGGGGAGAATCTCGATGTGGATGCGCTGGTGGCGAAGGCGCGATCGATACGCAAGATGGATGGCACCGACCTGGCGAGCGTCGTGAGTACGAAGGTTGCTTATGAGTGGGATGCGAATGAACCGAAGAATCAGACGGGCGATACGCTGCTGACTGCGGCGCGCGGTGAAGATGCGAAGCAGATGCATGTGGTCGCGTATGACTTCGGGATCAAGGAGAATATTCTTCGGATGCTGACGCGGGAGAACTGCCGGGTGACGGTGGTTCCGGCGAAGACCTCGGCTGCGGATGTGTTGGCGATGGAGCCGGATGGGGTTTTCTTCTCAAATGGGCCGGGTGATCCGGAGCCGTTAGAGTATGCGGTCGAGAATGTGCGAGAGCTGCAGGGCAAAAAGCCGATCTTCGGAATCTGTCTTGGTCATCAGATCTTCGGGCTGGCTCTGGGCGGGAAGACGTACAAGCTGAAGTTTGGGCATCACGGCGGGAATCACCCGATCATGAACCACCAGACGGGCAAGGTAGAGATCACGGCGCAGAATCATAACTTCAACGTGGATCCTGATTCGCTGCCGAACGATGTTGAGAAGACTCATACGAATCTGAACGATCAGACTCTGGCCGGTTTGAGGCACAAGACGGACCCGATGTTCAGCGTGCAGTATCACCCGGAGGCGAGTCCGGGGCCGCATGACTCTCATTATCTCTTCAAGGATTTTCGGAAGATGATGGAAGAGTTCAAAAAATAGAGATTAAATGGCGCGGCTTTGGTCGCGCATTTTTTCGGCACATAGAGATCGGTAAGAGGAAGAAGAAAAGACATGCCACGCAGGAATGACATTGCGAAGATTCTGGTGATCGGCTCGGGGCCGATTGTGATTGGGCAGTCGGCGGAGTTTGATTACTCCGGGACGCAGGCTTGTAAGGCGCTGAAGGCCGAGGGGTATGAGGTGGTGCTGGTGAACTCGAACCCGGCGTCGATCATGACCGATCCTGAGGTGGCGGATCGGACTTACATCGAGCCACTGAATGCCGCTTATCTTGAGGAGATCCTTCGCGTTGAGAAGGAGATGCTTGATCCGGATGGCCTTGGAGGCAAGGGGACGTTTGCAGTATTGCCTACGGTGGGTGGGCAGACGGCGCTGAATCTTGCGGTGGATCTGGCGGATTCTGGTGTGTTGGACAAGCTTGGTATCGAGTTGATCGGCGCGAAGCTGGAGGCGATCAAGAAGGCTGAGGATCGACTGCTGTTCAAGGACGCGATGACGAAGATCGGGCTGGATATGCCGCGGTCTGCGTTGATCAATAACATCCGCGACGGGTTGGAGTTTGCGACGAAGATCGGATTTCCGGTGGTGATTCGGCCTTCGTTTACGCTGGGCGGTTCGGGTGGGGGAATTGCTTACAACCGCGAAGAGTTGATGGAGATTCTTTCGCGCGGGTTGGATCTTTCGCCGGTGCATGAGTGTCTGCTCGAAGAGAGTGTGCTGGGTTGGAAGGAGTATGAGTTGGAGGTGGTGCGGGACCTGAAGGACAACGTCATCATCATCTGCTCGATTGAGAACTTCGATCCGATGGGCGTGCATACGGGCGATTCGATTACGGTAGCACCAGCGCAGACGCTGACCGATCGCGAGTACCAGGTGATGCGGGATGCGGCTATTCGCGTGATTCGCGAGATTGGCGTGGAGACGGGCGGGAGCAATGTGCAGTTCGCGGTGAATCCGCTGAACGGGCGTATGACGGTGATTGAGATGAATCCGCGGGTGTCGCGTTCGTCGGCGCTGGCGAGTAAGGCTACGGGCTTTCCGATTGCGAAGATTGCAGCGCGGCTGGCGGTGGGATATACGCTCGATGAGATTCAGAACGACATCACGAAGGCTACGCCTGCTTGCTTTGAGCCGACCATTGATTATGTTGTGGTGAAGATTCCGAAGTGGCAGTTTGAAAAGTTTCCTGGTGCGGATGAGGTGCTGGGGCCGCAGATGAAGTCGGTTGGCGAGGTGATGGCGATCGGCAGGACCTTCAAGGAAGCGATGATGAAGGCGGTGCGGTCGCTGGAGACGGGCAAGAAGGCGACGGCGGATGATATTGAACCGCGGCGGTTGACGCAGCGTTTGGTGACTCCGCATCCGGAGCGGCTGAACTACATTCGGTATGCGTTTGAGCGCGGGATGACGGTGCGTGAGGTTGCTCGCATGACCTCGATGGACCCTTGGTTCCTGTACCAAATAAAGCAGATTACGGATGAGATCAAGGCGGTTGGCGGTGTGCCGATGGCCGAGGTGACGGCGGAGCAGCTGCGTGCGGCGAAGCGGATGGGGATCTCGGATGAGAGGCTGGCGGCGAGTTGGGGTTTGACTGGTGCGGAGGGCACGTCGGCAGTGCGCGCGTTGCGGAAGAAGTTGAACGTGATGCCGGTGTACAAGATGGTAGATACGTGTGCAGGCGAGTTTGAGAGCTACACGCCTTATCTGTACAGCTGCTACGACGAAGAGGATGAAGCGGCACCGACGAAGAAGAAGAAGATTCTGATCCTGGGGAGTGGGCCGAATCGTATCGGGCAGGGAATTGAGTTTGACTATTGCTGCTGCCATGCTGCGTTTGCGCTGCGTGAGGATGGGTACGAGACCATCATGGTGAACTGCAATCCGGAGACGGTGTCGACCGACTATGACACAAGTGACAGGCTGTACTTCGAGCCGCTGACGCTCGAGGATGTTCTGGGAGTGTACGAGCATGAGGCCTCTTCGGGTGCGGAGATTGGGATGATCGTGCAGTTTGGCGGACAGACGCCTCTGAATCTTTCGCTGCCGCTGAAGAAGGCCGGCGTGCCGATTATTGGGACGTCGCCGGAGTCGATCGACCTGGCGGAGGATCGCAAACGGTTTGGGAAACTGATTGAGGAGTTGAAGATTCCGCAGCCTGAAGGAGCGATGGCGACAAGCGTGGAAGAGGCTGTTGCCGGCGCGAATCGTGTGGGTTATCCGGTGTTGGTGCGGCCCTCGTATGTGTTGGGCGGACGCGCGATGGTGATCGCTTATGACGATGAGGCAGTTGTGCGGTATATGTCGACTGCGATTGAGTACTCGCAGGAGCGGCCGGTGTTGATCGACCACTTTTTGGAAGATGCCGTGGAGTGTGATGTGGATGCACTGTGCGATGGCGACGATGTCGTGATTGCTGGGATCATGCAACACATCGAAGAGGCGGGGATTCACTCCGGCGACTCTTCCTGCGTGTTACCAGCGGTTGATCTGAATGATGACGTGCTGCGGACGATTCGTGAGTACACACGCAAACTGGCGATGGCGTTGAGTGTGCGTGGACTGGTGAATATTCAGTTCGCGATTCAGCGGGGGATTGTCTTCGTGATCGAGGTAAATCCCCGGGCTTCGCGGACGGTGCCTTATGTTTCGAAGGCGACGGGGATTCCACTGGCGAAGATTGCTTCGCGGATTATGGTGGGGCGGAAGTTGAAGGAGTTGTTGCCGGAGCAGACAACCAGCGGTAAGGATCTGGAGACGGGTTCGCACTACTTTGTGAAGTCGCCGGTGTTTCCGTGGGGCAAATTCCCTGGAGTCGATACAGTGCTTGGTCCGGAGATGAAGTCTACGGGCGAGGTGATGGGGGTCGCGGATAACTTCGGCGAGGCGTTTGCGAAGGCGCAGATCGCCGCGGGGCAGGTGCTTCCGTTGCAGGGGACGGTGTTTCTCAGCGTCAACGACCATGATAAGGAAGGCGCAGTGTCGCTGGCGCGGGATTTTGTGGAGATGGGATTTCATCTGGTGGCTACGCATGGTACGGCGCTTGTGCTGGAACAGGCGGGACTGCAGCCGGAGCGCGTCTACAAGGTTAAGGAGGGGCGGCCGAATGTGGTCGATCTCATCAAGGGAGACCGGATCCATCTGATTGTGAATACACCCCATGGGCAGGATACGTTCTTCGATGAGAAGGCGATTCGACGGGCGGCGGTGATGGCGCGGGTTCCGACGATCACGACGCTGGCAGCGGCACGGGCGGCGGCTGAGGGTATCTCCGCTTTGCAGGAGGGTACGTTGAGTGTGGTTGCGCTCCAGACGCTTCATGCGAACAGAATTGCGGCCGAGGTCAAAGCGGTTGCTGTTGTGGATTAGCTGGCGCCGGAAGGTGGTTTAGTAGGGGGCTAGTAGGGATCCATGGCGAACTTTGCGCCGATGGCGTAGCTGATCATGGAGAGGGGGAGCCAAGTGCCGATGAGGAGGCCGTCCCCGCCCATGAGCCCGCTGCCGTGGTGGAAGGTGAAGAAGGTGCGCCAGAGTTTTTCGACTGCGCCGCAGTTCTCGCAGAGGCCTTTGCCGGTGGGCAGGTCGAGCACCCAGACACAGACGATAGAGAAGATGACGAGGCCGGAGATCCAGGTGTAAGGTGCGATGTCGTTTTGCAGGAGGCGCGTGACGATGGCTCCGCCAAGCATGGGAACGAGGGCGGCCAGGATGGTGGCGAGCAGCTTGGGGTTGGCTGAGTCCGGGTCTGGATGATTGAGAGAGAGGACGACGATGACACTCGCAAGCATGAGGACGGCGATGAGGGTGTGGGTGAGAAACCAAGAGGCTTCGCGGCCGAGGTCGCCTAGAGATTTACCCTGCGGGATGTCTCGTCCGTTGGTCATGGGCACCAAGAGCTAGATTACTGCAATAGGGTTTCGTCGAGACGGCTTGTTTGTTACGTCTTTCGGGGTATGAGATTGCGGGTTCATCGCATGGTTTGGACATTCGCTTTTAGAATAGAGAGATGCTGCTCGATGGGCTTCAACTACCGCTGACTACACCGTTCTATCCTGACGGACGCCTCAATCTTCATAAGCTGGAACACAATGTGGCACGCTACTCGAAGACGCCGGCCGCGGGGCTGGTTGCGCTGAGCGAGGTGGGAGAGCCGACTCTGCTGAGTGAAGAGGAGACGCGGCACGTGTTGCGGAGTGTGTCGGCTGCAGCTGCGCCAGAGAAGGTGCTGATCGCTGGAGTGTCTCGCGATAGCGTGGCGGGGACGCTGGAGCTGGTGGAGTCGGCTGCGGAGTTTGGCTATGATGCGGTGCTGGTGAGGCGGCCTTCGATGCTCCGAGGTAACGGGGAGCGGAGGAAGGAGCTGCTGGCTTACTTTCAAGCGGTAAGTGACCGGTCAGCGCTGCCGGTGGTGTTGTCCAGCTCTGCGGCGGAGGATGGAGCTGCGCTGCCTGCCGAGGTTGTAATCGAGCTGGCGGGGCACTCGAAGATTCTTGGAATGGTGGATGGTTCGGGGGACGGTGCTCGGGTGGAATCGATCAAGGCGGGGACTGCGAATTACAAGCGAGATGTGACTGTGACTGCCGTGTTCGCAGCGGTGACCGGGAGGATGCAGAGTCGAAGTGAGGGTGCGGAGGCGAAAGATTTGATCCTAGCCACTGAGTTGATGGATGGGATGCCTGCGGTGGCGACGGCCACGAAGACGGTGACGAAGACGCGAACGAAGGTGGTGGGATTTCAACGGCTGGCTGGCAGCACGGATGGGATGCTGGAAGGTTTGAGCGGTGGCGCGGTTGGCGCGATGCCAGTGTTTGCGGCGGCGGCTCCGCAGGCCTGCTACGAGGTGCTGGCGGCGTGGAAGGATGGCGATGAGGGGTTGGCGCGGGAGAAGCAGGTTCGGCTGCAGGAGGTTGCGGCCAGGATTGAAAGGCAGATGGGAGTTGCGGGTATCAAATTTGGGTGTGACTTGAATGGGTACTTTGGAGGGAGGCCGCGTCTACCTTTGCTGGCGCTTGGCGGGGACGAGCGAGCCGAGATTGAGGCTTTGATGCAGGGGATGCGGAACTAAGGCTAGCGTTTCGGTGTGACGGGGATGCCCATTCCGCTGAGTTTGCTGCGGGCCTGCATGGACTCGGGCGAGTTGGGGAAGCGCTGGATGAGGGTGCGGAGCTCGCGGGTACCGGCTTCGTTCTCCTTGAGGTTGAAGAGGGCGATGCCCTTGTGAAGGTGAGAGGCGGGGACCTTGTTGCTGTCGGGATACTGCTCGAGGACGGCATCATAGGCCTTGATGGCAGCGGGGTAGTGGCCGTCGCGATAGTTGATCTCCGCCTGGTAGTAGAAGGAATTTCCTGAGAGGGGATTGTCGGGGTAGTACTTGACGACGTCGCCGAACTCGGAGGAGGCGAGGGGATATTTGGCGGCCATGTAGTCGCCGAGGGCGGTCTTGTAGAGTTCGTCGGCGGGTGGTACGGCGGGGCCGGGGCTGTCGGTTGCCTGTGGGACGTTTGCTGACGGTTTGACTCTTTTCCCGTTGGGACCGGAGGCAGGGTTGGCCGGGAGGGTGGAGGCCGGGCTGGGCGTTGTGAGCGGAGCTGGGTTTGAGGGCGGCGGGGCCGGGGAGCCAGTCGGCTGGGGCATGCCGGCGCTCATTGATTGCTGCTGGTTTTGAACGTCCTGCATGAGCTTCTGGAGGGTTGCGATGCGGGCCTTGATCTCGTCGACGGAGTCGTTGAGGGACTGAATCTGACCGGAGACCTGGTCGACCTTCCCGCCCTGCGCCTCCTGCTGGGTCTGTAGCTGCTTGCGCATGACGTCGACGTTTGCGCCCATCTTGTTGATGGAGTCGGCACTTTGTTGGATGAGGTCTTTCATGGCGCCCATGCGCTCGTCGTTAGACTGCTGAAGGCGAGCTATGGCGTCCTGCAGCTCCTGGATCTGGGTTTGAAGCTGCACCATGTCCTTGCTGACAGCGAAGGCTGGGGCTGCACAGAATAGGATGGCCGCGAGGAGAGCGGCTAATGGGATTGCCGGGGAGAGGAACTTACGGAGATGGTGCTGCTTTGGTTTGATCATGTCAGAGGCACTCGGCTTTCTGTCTTTTGGTCGGCCCTCCGGGCGGTGGAGTGCACGGGAGCTGAAAGAGTGGGGTCAGGTTAGCAGAAACCCCTGTCCTTGATTCAGGACAGGGGAAGGGTGGTTTGGAATCGGGATGCAATGTGGTTAGCGGTCGAGGGAGAACTGAGCGCGGCGGTTTTGCTGCCAGCAGCTTTCGTTTTCTTCGGTGCAGAACTGCTTTTCTTTTCCGTAACTGATGACGCGGAGGCGGCTGGCCGGCACACCGGAGTTCACCAAAGCGGTGCGTGCGGCGTTGGCGCGGTTCTCGCCTAAGGCGAGGTTGTACTCTGCAGAGCCGCGATCGTCGCAGTATCCCCCAATGACGACCTTAATAGCGGGATGAACTGTGAGGTAAGCGGCTGCCCGGGTTGTCGCTGCAACTGCGTCGGGACGAAGATCGTAGCTGTCGTAGTCGAAGAAGACATCCTGAACGTTCTGGTGGAAGGCTGCTTCGCTGCCCATGTCGGTATCTGCCGGAGGAGCAGCAGGCGCTACGGGGACACGAACGGTTACGCGGACGTTAGCTTCGGTGGTGCCACCGTCACCTTTAGCAGTGAGATGGAAGTTGGTGGAGGTGGATGGGGAGACGGTCTGGGTGCCGTTAGTGGCGACGTCGCCGATGCTATCGATAGAGACCGTGGCGGCGTTCTGGGTGCGCCAGTTGAGGATGACAGATTGACCAAGGTCGATGGCGAGGGGATCGGCGGTGATGGTGGCGGTGGGCGCGGCAGCGGGAGGAGCAGGCGCGGGCCCGAGCGCGTTGGGGTCGATCCCGCTGGCTTTCTTGTGGCAGCCGGTGACGGCGCCTATGGAGATGAGAGTTGCTGCAATCACCAAGGTCTTGCGAATTCCTATTTGCATCGCGTTCATTTGTTGTCTCCTGCCAACGGTAATAGTGCAAAGATCAAGTTTCCTGCGAAGCGTTTCCGCAGAGACGATAAAAAGCTGTTACTTCCAACTCCAGTTGGGCATATCTGCGCCGGCGCCGGTGAGCTCATGCTTTTGCGTGCCGTCGGCCAGCATGGTCATGATCTTCATATGGGTGGCTCTGCCGTCGGGGGAGTTGGCGTAGACGATGTGGCGGCCGTCCGGGGACCACGAAGGGAAGTCGCAACGACCGCCATCGTGGGTGAGTTGAATCCAGCGTTTGGTGGCGATCTCCATGACGTAGATATCCTGTCCACCAGGTGCGCCGGGGCCGTATTTGCGATCCCATGCGAAGGTGAGGAACTGTCCGTTAGGCGACCATGAAGGCGAAGTGGCATATCCGCCGTCGGTCATACGCTGGACGTTGGATCCGTCGGTGTCCATGACGTAGAGCTGGGGGAGATTGGTGCGTCCGCTGATCCAGGCGATCTGAGAGCCGGAGCGTGGGTTGAAGACGGGTGAGACGTCGGGGCCGCGGAAGCTGGTGACGCGGCGGGAGGAACCTCCGTTGGTGTCGGAGATCCAGATCTCGGGGTCGCCGCTGCGGGAGGATGAGAAGGCGATGTCCTTGCCGTTGGGGGACCATGCCGGGGAGAGGTTGGTGCCGCCGGCTGAGGAGAAGTTCACCATACGGTTAAGGACGAGGGAGAACATGCGGATCTGAAAGCCGTCGCGACCGAGGGAAGAGAAGGCTAGGCGGGAGTTGTCGGGCGAGATGCGTGGGGAGATCGAGATGGTGCCGAGGTGGGTGAGAGGGTGCTGGTTGGCTCCGTCGTAGTCCATCTGCCAGATCTCTTTGTCGGCGCCGGTGAGCTTGACGTAGAAGATCTTTGATTCGGCGATACCCTGGCTGCCCCCGCTGAGACGGAAGATGATCTCGTCGGCGAAGCGATGGGCGATCTGGCGGGCTGCGTCGTCGCTGGCGTCCTCGTTGTACTGCTTGGCGAGCACCTGCGGGTACTGAATATTTTTGGCGTCGAAGAGGAAGCCGTTACAGGTGATTCTGTTGCCTTGAACGCTGAAGTTGCCAAAGGCCACCATGGCGGCGGAGGTCGGGGCGTTGGCCCACTGCTGAATACTCATCTCGGCGGGCGCGCCGGGGGTGGATTGGGGGAGGAGGCTCTTGGAGACGATGTCGAAGATGCCTGCGTTCGAGAGATCGGCGAAGAGGGTTGAATCGAAGGTGTGCTTGAAGGCAGAGGTTTGCGGATCTGCTGAGGCAGGTTTGAAGTCTGCGACGGCGATGCGGATGTTGGAGACTCCGCTGGAGGTTTCAGTCTTGAAGCCTTCCTGCGCCTGCAGAGCGGAGGCGCCAACGAGAAGAAGGAGAAGAACTCCAAGACGACAAAGGTAGGCGTGCCGGAGGAACGGCGTACGTTTCTGTCTATGCATTCTGTTCTATGTTAGACGCAAAATCGTCAGGACGGGGTGTCTTCGGGCAGTTGTCAAGGAGAATCAAAAGAAACACTCCTTGAAAACGAAGCTTTTACTGGGGATGAAGGTGGAAGGTGTATTCGACGGTGATGTGATCGCCTTGCGGCAGGGGACCGAAGCCGTCGACACGTTGAACGGCTCGCATGGCGGAGAGGTCGAGCGAGGGGGAGCCGCTGGGCGTCTCGATGCGGGCGTTGGAGGGGACGCCTTCGCGATTGATGTCGAAGATGATGGTTGTGCTTTTGCCGATGGAGGTGCGCGGGTCGGCCTCTGCGGTGTACCAGTTCTGCGCGACTTTGCTGTTGACGATGTTGACGTAGTAGGCGAAGCGCTGGCCGAAGGTGCGGTCTTCGACCGAGACACTGGCGGTGCCGTTTTTTACCTCCAGCGTCGATTGCGCGATGCGGACACCTGCGGTTTCGCCGGTGACTGCTTTAGTGGGCGGAGGGGTGACGGGCTGGATGTGTTTTGGCGGCGCGGGCGTGGGTTTTTCAGCCTCTTTGATGGGCTTGGTGATCTTTTCGGGGATCGCCACTTCGTTGGGAGATGGCGGAGGTTCAGTTCTCTCTTTGGTAATGACGGGGGCGGGGCTTGGGGCCTCCGAGGTGAGGACGCCGGTATCAAGGGTGCGTTGTGTGGGCGGAAGCGGGAGCGAGGAGACCATGGTGGCCTGGATGGCTCCTGCATTTGAGGCGTTCTCGCCCCAGTCGTGGCCTCGGGTGTGGAAGATGAAGGCCCAGCCCAGTATGACGGCAGCGATGAGTCCGTGCAGCACGATGGAGCCGACGAAGTTTGCGCCGAGCTTGTCGGGATTGCTGTCGCGACCGATTGTGAGAGATGTATTTATGTCACCCTCCTCACTTCTGGATCGGCTGGGTGACGATGCTGATGTTGGTGATGCCGGCCTGCTTGACCGCATCCATGACTGAGGCGAAGGCGCCGAAGGGCACGCGTTCGTCGGCTCGCAGGTAGATGATGCGCTTGGCGGGGTCGGCTTTGCCGGTGGATCTTAGCAGCGTGGGGAGCTGGTTGACGTTGACGGGCTTGTCCTGCAGGAAGACGTTCTGCTCGCGGTCGATAGTGACGACCATGCGCTCTTCGGTGAGCTGGTTGACGGAGCGCGTCTTGGGGATCGCGACCTCGACACCGGACTGGAGAACTGGCGCGGTGAGCATGAAGATGAGCAGGAGCACAAGAACGACGTCGACCAGCGGCGTGATGTTGATCTCGGCGAGCGCGGTCTGGGTGCGTCCTTTTGCAGAGAAGGCCATCGCTAGAAGGTCCTCCGGCGGATCTCTTCGGGCTGCGGCTGGGGCGGTTGGGGCTGGCTGGGAGTGATCATGGCTGCGTTTTCGATGGCGTTGAGAAGCTCGCGACCGAAGTCATCCATACGCGCACCAAACTCGCGGAGACGTGCAGTGAGCTGGTTGTAGCCGACGACGGCGGGGATGGCGACGACGAGGCCTGCGGCGGTGGTGATGAGGGCCTCCGAGATGCCAGGGGCGACGGCGCGGAGGGTTGCGGCACCTGCGGTGCCGAGGCCGTGGAAGGCGTCGATGATGCCCATGACGGTGCCGAAGAGGCCGATGAAGGGAGCGATGGCGGCGATGGTGGCGAGCCAGGTCATGCGGCTCTCCATCGTGGTGAGGGCTTCGCTCGAGGCGGTCTGGGCGGCGCGTTCGAGTGCAACGGGGTTGCGGGGAAGGCCGCGTCCGCCGTTCTGGCGCTGGTACTCGTCGTGAATCTCCGTGAAGACGGCGACAAGTGGGCTGGGCTTGAACTGGTCGGCTACGGCGGCGATTTCGCTGAGGCGAGTCGATTTGCGAAAGGCGCGGACGAAGCGCTGGCTCTGAGTGTGGGCTCTGCTGAAGCTGGACCACTTGGAAAACATGATGGCCCAGGAGAAGATGCTGGCGATAAGCAGGATGACCAGGACGGCGAATGCGACAGGGCCGCTGTTGTGGATCATCTCCAGCAGGGCGCTGGTGTTGGAGGCCGCGGGGGGTGCAGCGGCGGAGGGGTCTTCCTGGAAAAAGTAAAGAGCTAACGAAAGGGTCCAGACCATAGTTGTTGTGTACCAGTGTTTAGTGTAAATCGTGGTTGAGGCAAATGTGGCTGGCAATCGGGTTGGAGCACCTTCTGTGGTGCGGATCTCTAGGGTGTTTCAGGTGTAAACGATAGTTGGGGGTGAGGTTTGCTATTCTCGCGATACGTGTTTGCCTGAGGGCCCTATGCTGCTGGAGTTGCGAGCGGAAAACTATGCTGTGATCGACCGTGCGGTCGCTACGTTCGGGCTGGGCCTTAACCTGCTGACTGGCGAGACGGGCGCGGGGAAGTCGATTCTGATCGATGCCTTGGCACTATTGCTGGGGGGGAAGGCCTCGGCTGATTTTGTTCGTCATGGGGAAGAGAAGGCGGTGGTCAGTTGCGTCTTCGAACTGACCCAGGGAGCGGCTGCGATTCTTGAGGCGAATGGGATCGACAGTGAGTCGGATCATCTTTTGCTGCGACGCGAGATCCTGGTTAGCGGCAAGGGGCGGGTGTTTGTGAATAATCAGCCAGCGACGGTTGGCGTGTTGCGACAGCTTGCGCCTGAGCTTGCGCTGGTGCACTCGCAGGGGGAGACGATGGGCTCGTTCGACCAGGCGCAGCAACGTATTTTGCTGGATCGCTTTGGTGCGGTAAGCGTGGATGGTGTGACGGAGGCGTTTGCTGCGTGGCGTGCGACTACGGACAAGCTGGATGAGTTGCAGTCTGCTGAGCAGGACCGTTTGCGGATGGCGGATCTGTGGCGGTTTCAGAGCAGAGAGATCGATCAGGCCGGACTGAGTGCTGAGGACGAAGATGTTCAGCTCGAAGCGGAGAAGCGGGTGCTGGGAAATGCTGAGAAGCTTTATACGGCGGCGATGAGCGCGCATGAGCTGCTCTATGAGTCGGAGAGCTCTGCGGAGGGCGCGCTGGGTGCGGCTTTGAAGCATGTGGAGGAGTTGGCGCGGTACGATGCGCGGTTTCAGGAGCCTGCGCAACAGTTAGTTGCGGCGAAGGCGATCGTGGAAGATGTCGATGCCGAGGTGCGGGACTTTGCCGACAATGTTCACGCTGCGCCGGGGCGGTTGGAGGAGATTGAAGATCGGCTGGCTGCGCTTGATCGGTTGAAGCGAAAGTATGGGCAGAGCTTGAAAGAGGTTATCGACTTTGGTGCGGAGGCGGCGCGCCAGTTGGCTGAGGTTGAGAATCGCGATGCGCTGCTGGTGGAACTTAAGGTTAAGCAGGAGAAGGACGCGGAGGCCTATAGGGTTGTTGCGGCGAAGCTTACCGCTGGGCGTACAGAGGCTGCGAAGAGACTGGAGAAGCTGGCGGAGGCGCAGATCAACGATCTTGCCATGAGCACGCGGTTTCATGTGCGCGTGACCGCGGAGAAGTCGACGGAGAGCTGGACCGCGCATGGCTGGGATCAGGTAGAGTGTCTGATCGCGACTAATGCCGGGGAGCCGATGAAACCGCTGCATGAGATTGCTTCGGGTGGTGAGATGTCGCGGGTGATGCTGGCGCTGAAGGTGACTGTGGAGGAGGCGGCGTCGGGTGGGGCGGGGAGGAAGAAGAAGTCGGTTCTGCCACGGACGTTGGTGTTTGACGAGATCGATATCGGCATCGGCGGACGGGCGGCGGAGGCGGTTGGGCGAAAGCTGAAGACGTTGTCCAAAGGCCAGCAGGTGTTGTGTATTACCCATCTGCCGCAGATTGCGGCGTTTGGGGATCAGCACTTTCTGATCGAAAAAACGGAGAAGCGTGGACGCACCCAGACTGAGGTTCGCCGCATGGAGGACTCAGAGCGAACGCAGGAGATTGCGCGCATGTTGAGTGGGGCGAAGTTGACGGAGACCAGCCTCAAGCATGCAGCACATTTGCTGGAGAGCAGCCGCTGATTTTTGGCCGCACATCTTGTAAGACGGCGTACGCATCCGAGTGAGGAGATGCGATTCAGGAGGATGAGCGATGTCAAACGATTCGAATAAGTGCGCTATGGAGGGTTGTCTCTGTACGCCGCCTGAAGGGCAGAAGTACTGTTCTGCTTATTGTGAAACTGCGAAGGGTGAGACGAAGCTGCAATGCGATTGCGGACACCCGGCCTGCGCTGGCCAAAAGCTTTAGGGTTTTGGCGCGATTGGACGATGCCGGGGAGCTTAAAAGGTTCCATTATTTGTGCGGCTTTTGTTGCTTTCTTGGCTTGTTATGTTGCACCTAGAATGGTTCAATTCTGTGCTAAGACAGGGTTGAACGCGGTATACTAGGGACGTGATTACAACCACCCTTGACCACGCTGCTGGAACCGAGAGCGGCAACAAAACGAAAACTAAGCGGGTTCTCCTCCTCAAGCCTCGCGGCTTCTGTGCCGGCGTAGTGCGTGCGATCGATATCGTGCAGATTGCGCTGGAGACCTTTGGCGCTCCGATCTATGTTCGCAAAGAGATTGTTCATAACAGCTATGTTGTGACCGACCTGGCGAAGAAGGGCGCAATCTTTGTCAACGAACTTGACGAGGTTCCAGAGGGCGCTCGGGTGATTTACTCGGCTCATGGAGTTTCGCCGGCGGTTCGCGACCGGGCGAAGGAACGCGGGTTGAAGGTGGTGGATGCGACCTGCCCGCTGGTGACGAAGGTTCACGTGGAGGCGATCAAGTTTGCCAAGCAGGGGTACTCACTGGTGCTGATCGGGCATCGTGACCATGACGAGATTGAGGGCACGCAGGGTGAGGCTCCGGATGTGACCCAGGTGGTTTCGACGGTGCAGGAGGTTGCGGACCTGGTTGTGCCGGATCCGAATCGTGTGGCGTATCTGACGCAGACGACGCTGTCGCTCGATGAGGCCCGGGATATGATCCAGGCGCTCAAGAACAAGTATCCGAATATCGTTGGGCCGCACTCACAGGATATCTGCTACGCAACGGAGAACCGGCAGGTTGCGGTGAAGAACGTTGCTCATGGAGCGGATCTGGTGCTGGTTGTCGGATCGACAAACAGCTCCAACTCCAACCGTTTGGTCGAGGTTTCGAAGAATCTGGATACGAATTCGTATCTGATCGATACGGCAGATGCTATTCGGCCGGAGTGGCTTGATGGTGTCGATACAGTTGCTGTGACAGCTGGCGCTTCGGCTCCTGAGGTTCTTGTCAAGGATGTCGTCGAATATCTGCAGACGATGGGCTATGGCTCCGTCGATGAGGTTGAAGTGATGCCGGAGAACGTGCGCTTTGGTTTGCCTCCGGAGATCGTTCAGGCGATTGCATCTGCTCCACCAGTAAACCGGTAACTAGTTTCGTAACAGAGAGTTTGTTTTTCATGGGTATATCTGCAAGTAATCCGAAGGGCGTTGATCATCCGGCCCAGCCGCGTTTTGGCCGGATGGATGTTGGACTGGATCGTATTACGCAGGGTGTTGCGCGGGCCAAGGACTGGCTCTTTGCGCAGCAACATCCAGACGGGTACTGGTGCGGCGAGCTCGAAGCAGACAGCATGCTGGAGTCTGACTATATCTTCATGCATACGCTGCTGGGCACCGGCGAACCGGGCCGGATGGAACGCGCGATCAATGAGATTCTTCGACACCAGAACGACGACGGAGGCTGGGGGTTGTTTCCGGGTGGACCGTCCAATATCAGCTACGGGGTCAAGGCTTATCTTGCTCTGAAGCTGATGGGATGGTCGAAGGATCATCCAGTGCTGGTGAAGGCTCGTGAGTGGGTGCTTGCACATGGTGGAGTCGTCGAGTGCAACACTTTTACGAAGATCTATCTGTGTGCTCTAGGGCAGTACGACTACGACGCCGTGCCCGCGATTCCGCCGGAGATTGTTCTCTTTCCAAACTGGTGCTACTTCAATATCTATGAGATCTCTTCGTGGTCGCGCGGCATTCTTGTTCCGCTGTCGATCATCTATGCGAAGAAACCGTTCAAAAAGCTCGCGCCGGAGCAGGGGATCGAGGAGCTTTTTGTTGGCGGGCGCGAGAATGCCAATCTGCATCTTCGCTGGGATAAGAAAAAGCCGTTTGGCTGGCGCAACTTCTTTCTTGCCGTAGATCGGGTGATGCATTTGGCCGAGCGGGTTCACATTCGGCCATTGCGTAAGGTGGCACTGAAGCGGGCCGAGGCCTGGATGCTGGAGCGGTTTGAGAAGTCTGATGGACTGGGCGCGATATATCCTGCCATGTTGAATTCGATCGTGGCTCTGCGGTGCCTGGGGCGCTCAGTAGATGATCCTCAGTTGATTCGTGCGCTCGATGAGTTTGAGAAGCTTGGTATCGATTGTCCTGATGGCACGGACGACTATTCGACGCCTACATTTCGCATGCAGCCCTGTTTTCCGCCCGTGTGGGACACAGCTCAGGCTATGTATGCGCTTGGTGAAGCGGGCGTTCGCAGAGACGATTCGCGCATGTTAAAGGCTGCGGATTGGATCCTGTCGAAGGAAGTGCGTCAAAAAGGCGACTGGGCGGAGAAGGTCAAGAATGTTGAGCCGGGCGGTTGGTACTTCGAGTTTAACAACGAGTTTTATCCGGATGTGGATGATACGGGGCAGGTTCTTCTTGCGCTCAATTGCGTGGATAATCCGCGGGAACGATATCAGTATGATGCCTGCCAGCGCGCCCTGAACTGGATTTGGGCGATGCAGTGTAAGAACGGTGGCTGGGCAAGTTTTGATCGCGACAACACCAAGATGATCTTTCAGTACATCCCGTTTGCGGACCATAACGCGATGCTTGATCCGCCGACAGTCGACATTACCGGTCGCATGTTGGAGATGCTGGCGCTGTATGGAGTTAATAGAAGCGATCCTCGTGTAGAGAAAGCTATTCAGTTCATTCTGAAGGAGCAGGAGTCTGATGGCAGCTGGTTTGGGCGTTGGGGCGTCAACTATCTCTACGGGACGTTCCTGGTGCTGCGCGGACTTGAGGCGATGGGCTTCTGGAATCACGAGCCAGCTGTGCAGCAGGCGGCCGAATGGATTCGCATGGTGCAGAATGCGGATGGCGGCTGGGGAGAGACCTGCGGCACCTACGACGATCCGAACCAGCGTGGCATTGGACCGAGTACACCCTCGCAGACGGCGTGGGCTGTGCTTGGATTGCTCGCTGCCGGAGATACGCGTTCTGATTCTGTGGCGAAGGGTATTCGCTGGCTGGTAGATCGCCAGCATGAAGATGGAAGCTGGGATGAGCTTGTTCCCGGACGCAATGGTGAGAGCTACTACACAGGCACGGGGTTCCCGCGTGTGTTTTATCTTGGATACCACCTTTACAAACAGTACTTCCCGCTGCTGGCGTTGACGACCTACGAACGTGCTATGCAGAGCGGTACGGCTCACTAAACTCAGTAAGCCGCGCGTAAAGAATTTATTCGGAAGTTTATCTGGAGGAGACATCGATGGCAGTGCCAGTCTCGCAAGCCTGGACGGTTGCAACTTATGTTTTGAAGCAGAAGCTGATGGGCCGGAAGAAGTATCCGCTCGTGCTAATGCTGGAGCCGCTGTTTCGCTGCAACCTGGCGTGCGCCGGCTGCGGAAAGATTCAGTATCCGGCGCACATTCTAAAGTCGGAGCTTTCGCCAGAGGATTGCTTCAAGGCTGTGGAAGAGTGCGGGACGCCGATGGTTTCGATTCCCGGTGGGGAACCGTTGCTGCATCCTCAGATGCCCGAGATCGTTGCCGGATTGGTAGCGCGCAAGAAGTACGTTTATATGTGCACCAATGCTCTGCTTTTGAAAGAGAAGCTGCACTTGTTCAAGCCAAGCAAGTATCTTTCTTTTTCAGTTCATGTGGATGGTCAGCGCGAGCATCACGACTTTTCGGTTTGCCGCGAAGGTGGATACGATATTGCGATGGAGGGCGTAAGGGCTGCGGTTGCGGCTGGTTTCCGCGTTACGACCAACACCACCTTGTTCGACGGGGCAGATCCGAATAGTGTTCGTGCCCACTTCGACGAGATGATGGCAGCCGGCGTTGAAAGCATGATGGTATCGCCTGGCTACACCTACGATAAGGCGCCGGATCAGAATCACTTTCTCGGCAAGGCGAAGTCTCGCAGAATGTTTCGCGCCATACTCTCCAATCGTAAGAAAGAGTGGGAGTTCAATACTCACCCCCTCTTTTCCGAATTTTTGATGGGGAAGCAGAACTTTGAATGCACTCCGTGGGGAATGCCGACTTTCAGCATCTTCGGCTGGCAAAAGCCATGCTACCTGCTGCAGGATGGCTATGCGGATACCTTTCAAGAGCTGCTGGACTCCACAAAGTGGGAGAACTACGGCGCAAAGAGCGGTAATCCCCAGTGCGCGAACTGCATGGTGCACTCCGGACACGAAGCTTCTGCGGTGGACTATAACTTTGGCTCTCTGAAGGGCTTTCTGACCACGGCCAAGAGGTATATGTTTTCGTCTCTCTACCCTGATGAGGGCGCACAAAAGCTGCTTAACGAGTGGCGGCCGGAGCATGCGAGTCCGCTGATTCAGATTCAAGCTCCAGTCGGGACAACGAAGACAGAACTGCAATCGATCTCAGGAGACTAGGTGTCATGGCAACAGAACAACAGGAACATCTGAAGATCGAACAGTTGCGGCATCAGAGTGCGGACGAACTCGAGCACATTGCGGGTCGCGACCGTGAACAACTTGAAGGCTGGATTCCGACGCTTGCGACCGATCAAGAGATCACCGAGGCGTTGGAGAAGGCATTTGACTATCGCGGCGATATTACAGTTACTCGTAAAGATGGGTCTCAAGTGATTGGCTATCTTTTCGATCGACGGACAGGTGCCTCCCTCGCTGATTCGTTTGTACGAATTCTTCCAGTGAATGAGAAGACGAAGGTAAGTATCACTTACGCGGACATTGCGGCGATTGCGTTCAGTGGCCGCGATACGGCGGCGGGCAAGACCTTCGAAGCGTGGGTGAAGAAGTACTGGGAGAAGAAGGCAGCCGGCGAACAGAACATCCAGATCGAGCCGGAGAAGCTGGACTAAGACCGCAGTCGGGCGTAGAGTTTGCCGGGTAGCAGGTTGATGTTCCAGGGTTACCTGCCAGTTTGGCTGGAAAGAGCGAGAGTGCGCGTATTTATTACGGGAGCGACGGGCTTCGTTGGAAGCCATGTGGCCAGAAGTTATGCGGCAGAGGGCGCCAGCCTTCGGCTGCTGACTCGGCAGACGAGCCGGTTGGACTCTCTTGCTGACCTTGATGCCGAGATGGTGACCGGAGACCTTCGCGAGCCTGAGAAGCTCCGCTCGGCTTTGGTGGGTTGCGATGCTCTGGTTCATGTTGCCGCGGATTATCGTCTGTGGGTGCGTGACCCGGACCAGATGTACGCAGCCAATGTGACTGGCACGCGGGAGCTGCTGAGGCTCGCTTGCCAGGCTGGGGTCGAGCGTGTGGTTTATACGTCAAGCGTGGCGACGATGGGCTTCAAGAAAGATGGGACGATCGTGGATGAAGAGTCGCCGGTCTCGTTGCAGGAGATGATCGGCCACTACAAGCGGTCCAAGTTTCTTGGCGAACTTGAGGCTATCAAAGCGGCGAAGGCCGGTCAGCATGTGATGATCCTGAATCCTACAACGCCGATTGGCCCTGGCGATTCGAAGCCAACGCCGACGGGGAGGATCATTGTCGACTTCCTGAATAGAAATTTTCCTGCATATGTGGATACCGGGCTGAACCTGGTGGATGTGGTCGAGGTGGCGCGGATGCATGTCGTCGCGCTCGAGCGTGGAACTCCTGGGGAGCGATACATCCTTGGTGGAGAGAACCTTACGCTGAAGCAGATTCTGGATCGTATGTCGGCGATTACGGGGCTTCCTTCTCCGACGATGAAGGTGCCGCATGCGGTGGCGATGGCCTTTGCCTTCTTTGATGAAAACGTTGCTGGCAAGTTGAGGGGCAAGGAGCCTCGTGCGACCGTCGAGGCTGTTCGAATGGGAAAGAAGATGATGTTTGCCTCTTCGGCGAAGGCAGAGCGGGATCTGGGATTTCAGGTGCTGCCTGTTTATAGTGCGTTGCGAGCGGCGATTGAGTGGTTCGTCGCCCATGGATATGCGCCGCCACTGGATGGACAGGCGGCATGAAGGGAAACATCGCGATTATTGCTGCGCTTGAAGGGGAACTGAAGCCGCTGGTTCGCGGTCGAGGTGCAGGGAGTTGGAAGCGGAGAGATTCGGGTAAAGGATGTTCGGTGTGGGAGTACCGCCATGCGAATGGGTGCTGGATTGCCGCGTGCGCGGGCATGGGGGAAGTGAGGGCTGCTGTGGCCTTTGCTGAAGCGGAGAAGGTTGCTGCGGTTGACGCTGTTTGCTCGGTGGGATGGGCGGGTGCTCTGAATGGAGCTACTGCGGCGGAATCCGTTTCAGGCGTCTCTTTAGTTATCGATACAAAGACCGGAGAACGGTTTCGGCCGACGGATTTTCAGCCATCTTGGCCAGTGTTGGCAACTACGACGCAAGTAGCTGATGAGCGCGAGAAGAAGCGGTTAGCTGCAAGCTACGGAGCGGGGCTTGTGGATATGGAAGCAGCGACGATTGCCCGGACTGCTTTGAGAAAAGGCATTCCGTTCTATTGCTTTAAGGCCGTATCGGATGATGCCAATGCGCGGTTGCCAGACTTGAATCCGTTTGTCGCAGAGAATGGGCGGTTAAAGATGCCTGCGTTTTTGGCGCATGTTGCGATGCGGCCTGGATCGTGGTCGGCTTTGATGAAGTTGGGAAGACATAGTTCTGCCGCGGCTAAGAATTTGGCAGAGGCGCTCTATGAATGGTTGGATGAGAGTGGTTCGGTGCGCAGATCGAGCGGCGACTACACTGAGAAGCAGAGATAAGGATCGGTTGATGTCACACATTATTCCTGAGACGATGCGTGCTGCGGTCTATCGCGGTGTAGATGATGTTCGGATTGAGACGATCGCGGTACCTGAGATTGGTGACGGGGAGGTGTTAGTCAAGATCCATACCTGCGGAATCTGTGGGACGGATTTGAAGAAGATTCATAGCGGTTCGCATGATGCGCCGCGTGTCTTTGGGCACGAGATGGCGGGGACGATTGTGCGAGTGGGCGCCGGGGTTGAGAGGTTCGCTGTCGACGATCGGGTGATGGCTTACCATCACATTCCTTGTGGCGAGTGCTATTACTGTCGCAAACAGACGTTTGCGCAGTGTGAGGTTTATAAGAGGGTTGGATGTACGGCGGGTTTTGCGCCCTCTGGCGGCGGCTTTGCCGAGTACATTCGCGTGATGGACTGGATTGTGCGGCGTGGGTTGGTGAAGATTCCCGACAATATTCCGTTTGAGCAGGCGGCGTTTCTGGAGCCGGTGAACACCTGCTATAAGGCGATTCAGTTGCTCGATTTGAAGGCGGATGAGACAGTGCTGGTGATTGGCCAAGGACCGATTGGGATTTTGCTGGCTGCGCTAGCACGGCGGACGGGAGCTAATGTTCTGACCAGTGATCTGTATAAAGAGCGGCACGCCGTGGCAGCGAAGTTCGGGCTTGATCATCCTGTTGATGCTCGTGAAAATGTGGTTGCAGCGGCGAAGAAGGCTACCGAAGGACGCGGTGCAGATATCGCTCTGCTGGCGGTTGGCAGCGATGCGTTGATCAAGGTTGCCATGGAGGCGATTCGGCCGGGCGGACGAGTGGTGCTGTTTGCTTCGACGCAGCATGGGGAGGCACCGTTCGATCCTGCGGCTGTGTGTATGGACGAGAAGACGTTGATGGGGTCTTACAGTGCGTCGGTCGCGATACAGGATGAGGTGACGCGGATGGTGTTCGACGGCTACCGTAGCGGGTTCGATTTGACCAACCTGATCTCGCACCGGTTTTCGCTGGAGGATGCGGTGGCGGCGATCGATCTGGCGTCGCATCCCCAGGCTGACTCGATGAAGATTGTGATTCAGCCTGGAGGCTAGTCGCGGGTTCGTTTCTTGACTTCTACGTTAAGGCGCTTGATCTTCTGGTTGAGAGTCGAGAGCGGAATCTTGAAGTATTCGGCGGCTTCGGTCTGGTTCCAGTGGCAACGTTCGAGGCGGTCGGAGATGATGCGACGCTCGATCTCTTCCATCAGGTCGAAGAGACTGGCATTTGGCTGGTGGTCGAGCAGGCTGGCCGAGTAGGTGCTTCCGGTGAGTTGAGTGGGCAGCAGGTCTGGATTGATGCTGCGGGAGGTGGAGAGGACGACACCGCGCTCCATGGCGTTCTCAAGTTCGCGAACGTTGCCGGGCCACTCGTAGTCCATGATGATGCGCATCGCCTCAGGGGAGAGGGAGCGCGTCTCCGTACCATTCTCTTCTGCGTAAAATTTGAGGAAGTGTGATGCGAGCAGAGGGATGTCTTCGCGGCGGGAACGAAGCGGCGGGAGTTCCAGGCTGATGACGTTGAGGCGGTAGAAGAGGTCTTCGCGGAAGCGTCCTGCGCGGACGGCGTCCTGAAGGTTGACGTTGGTGGCGGCGATGATGCGAACGTCGACTTGAATCTCCTGTACGCCGCCGAGATGCATGAAGCGGCGGTCTTGAAGGACACGGAGGATCTTGGCTTGCATGTCCATACCCATGGTGCCGATCTCGTCGAGGAAGAGCGTACCGCCGTTAGCGACTTCGAAGAGACCTTTTTTAGCTGTGACGGCAGAGGTGAAGGCGCCTTTGACGTGGCCGAAGAGAGTGGATTCAAGCAGCTCGGATGGCACGGCACCGGTGTTGACCGGCACGAAAGGACGATCCTTGCGAGGGGAGTTGGCGTGGATGGCCTTGGCTATGAGTTCTTTGCCGGTGCCGCTTTCACCCTGGATGAGAACGGTCGAGCGGCTGGGGGCGACTTGTGCGATGAGGTCGAAGAGGCGGAGCATCGGCTCACTCTTGCCGACGATGTTTTCAAAGTTGTAGCGCTGCTTGAGGGTGCGCTTGAGTTGAACGACCTCTTCTTCGGCACGATGGCGAGCGACGGCGGCGCGGATGTCGGCAAGCAGCTTCTCGTTGTCCCACGGCTTCTGGACGAAGTTTTCTGCTCCGGCGCGGATTGCGTCGACGACGTTGCCGACCGTGCCGTAGGCCGTGATCATGATGACGGGAAGGTTGGGCTGCATCTCGACGATACGGGGGAGGAGATCCAATCCGCTTTCACCAGGCAGGGCGAGGTCGAGGAGGAGCAGGTCGTACTCGTTGCGTGAGAGCAGCTCGAGGCCGGAGGGGCCATCGCTTGCGGCACTGACGGTGAAGCCTTCGAGGGTGAGCAGGGTGTCGAGCGACTCGCGGATGGCTGCTTCGTCATCGATGATGAGGATGCGGGGATCGCCGACGACTCGGGCGGTGCGTTGGAGATGGAGGGTTTCGGCGGCGAGCTCGGTGATCTCAGACATGCATCGCCTTCCTGTCGATCGTTACTGCTTCGGTCTTCACCGCTTCGGCCTTTACTGCTTCGGCCTTCGGAGGTCCATCCGCGATGACGGGAGGGCGAGCGGCTGAGGTGGGGAACTCCAACTGGAAGGCGGTGCCGACGCCGATCTCGCTCTCAACGTGGATCTTTCCGGCGTGCTCCTGCATGATGCCGTAACTGACGGCGAGGCCGAGGCCGGTGCCCTTGTGTTCGCCCTCCTGGGGCTTGGTCTTGGTGGTGAAGAAGGGATCGTAGATGCGGTGGAGGTGCTCTTTTTCGATACCGTTGCCGGAGTCCTGAATGCGGACGATGACGCGGCCAGCGCCGTTGAAGGTTGCGATCTTGAGCGTCGCGTTGGCGGTTCCAAACATCGCGTCCTTCGCGTTCAACATGAGGTTGAGAACGACCTGTTGCAGCTTGCCCTGGTTGCCGTGAATGCGGGCGAGGTGTGGATCGAAGTTGGTTTCGACGCGGATCTGCGCGGTTTTGAACTGATGCTCGAGCAGAGTGACGGTGTCGCGGAGAAGCTCGTTGAGGTTGAGGGGGGCGAACTCGGCGCCGCTGGTGCGGGAGAAGTTGAGCAGGCCGTTGACGATCTCGGAGGCGCGGAAGGTCTGCTGCGTGATCTTTTCGAGCACGGGGGCGAGGCGCTCATCGTCGCGCATGTGCTTGGTGAGCATCTGGGTGTAACTGGAGATGACGGCGAGGGGAGTGTTGACCTCGTGGGCGACGCCGGCGGCGAGCAGGCCGATGGAGGAGAGCTTTTCAGCCTGGGTGAGCTGGGCTTCGAGCTGAATGCGGTCGGTGATGTCGTCGACGAGAATGATGCGGCCTACGGCGACGAAGTTACGCGTGACCAGTGGGGCGATGGCGATGTTAGCGATGCGGACCTTTCCGTCGGGTAGGACGAGGCGGAACTTGTAGAGGGTGTGGGTGCCGTGTTCCTCGCGCACGCTGTTGAAACGGGCTACGAAGTCCGGCGGCAGGATGGCCGAGAGGGGCTGGCGGAGGACTTCACTGCGCGACTTCGAGTACATGCCCTCCATCTGGGTGTTCCAGCTTTCGATGCGGTCGTCGAGGTCGACGGCGAAGACGCCGATGTTGATGGACTCGACGATGTTCTCGTGGAACTCCTTGAGGCTTTCGAACTCGGTGATCTTCTGTTCGAGGCGGCGGTAGAGTTGCGCGTTTTGAATGGCGATGCCGATGTAGCCGGCGAGGGATTCGAGCAGCTCCATGTCTTCGCTGGAGAGGAAGTCTCCGTCGTCGGTGCGGCCGAGACCGATGACCGCGACGGTGCGGGTTCCACCGCCTTCGCGATTGGCGACGCGGCAGGGAAGGTAGTAGTTGAGGTCGAGGCGGCCTGCGCTCTGGCGCTGGGCTTCGGGGAGGCGGAGGATCTGCTGGGGGTTTTCGAGGAAGATGTGGTTATTGGCTCCGGGGCGGTCGAAGTCCAGGAAGCGAACATCGAGGCTGCGGAGTTCGGCGGTGTGGAGGTTGGTGAGGCCGTGGGAGGCGGCTAGATCGAAGTGTCGCGGGGTGTAGATGCCCTCGCTCTCCGAGGCGAGAAAGACGGCGACGCGAGTGACGAGGAGAGTCTGGGGAAGGCGCTCGACGATGGAGTCCAGCAGGGCACGAAGATCGGTTTGGGCGTTGATGCCGCGGCCAAATTCGACGAGGGTTTCGCGGTAGTCGAAGCGCTTTTGATCGAAGACGCGATCGACTCGCGCCTGAATCATGCGCTTAAGCGGATCGAAGACGATCCCGGCGATGATGATGGCGGCGAGAAGGCCCCAGACGCCGAGGCTGGAGAGCCGGGTGTGGACGATCTCGCCGGTGAGGGCGATGATGCCGAAGTAAAGGCCGACGAGCGATGCGGTGGCCAGGGTGTAGGTGACGCCGCGTTTGAAGATGAGGTCGACGTCCATGAGCCGGTAGCGGACGATGGCCCAGCTGAAGGTGAGGGGAAGGACGACGAGAGAGAGACCGGCGATCTTGGCGATCTGGCTGTTGACCGACCAGTCAGCTAGGTAGGGGATGACGTAGAGCAGGGTAAACGGCGTGACCGCGATGAGGGTGCCACGGGTGAGCCACTTGAGTTGTTGGCGTTCGAGTGCGGACTCGGCCCAGCGATAACGGAGGCGGAAGACGATGGCGGCGATGACGTAGTAGAGGGCCAGGTAGCCAAGGGCGATCTGGTCGAGGCGGTGGAGAAGGACCTCGGTCGCGGACCAGAAGCGTATGGCCGTGTACTGCAGACCGATGAGAAATATTCCTGGGAGATAGAGCAGCGCACAGCCGATGCGTCGGCGCAGACGGTTGCGTTGGTCGGAGGCGAAGTTGTCGGAGAAGCTGACTGCGAAGTGAAGGAAGAGGGCTGGCTGGAGCGCCTGCGCGGCCATGTTGCCCCAGTAGATAAACCAGTCAAAGGTGCCGGGTTCGCCGGTAGATCGGAAGCTGTAGAGGACAAACGAGGCGAGACAGAAGACGTAGAAGTGGACAGACTTTGGAGCGGTCCAGCGCCGGAACAGGACGTAGATGCCGATGCAGAGATAGACCAGCGCGATGAAGCGAAGTCCTTGATTGATGGTGCGGTCTTTGGGCTCGAGAATGACCTGAATGTCGAGCTTGGTCGCCCCGTGGAGGTCAATGGATTGCGGAACCGGGCGGAGGATGGAGTAGGTGGCATGGGCCCAGATGCCGCTGCGAAACATCTCGCGGGTGAGTGATGCGACGCGGGGGGTGGGTTGGTCGTCGACACTGACGAGAATGTCGCCGGTACGTATGCCGGCGCGATGGCCTGGGGATATCGCTGGAACGCGCTCAGCCCGGAGGCCGGTGGCTGCCTCGACCCACCAGATGCCGTCAGTGGGGACGTCGAAACCGCTCTCCCGATCGAAGTTCATGGCTGCAAGGACGCAGGCGGCGACAGTCGCCACTGCAAGTACGATAGCCAGAATGCGAGTTTGGGAGGCGTTTTTCATGAAAATCTGGCGGCTTAGAACAACGTGAGCACATTAAGGACCAAACGATATAACGTTCAATGCACCAGCAGGAGGTCACTTGCCATCTTGAAGTCTACAGAAAATCATAACCTACTCCGTAATACTCGAAGTTATTTCAAATCTTACGCTGCCGATGAAGAAATTGTTCACATCCTACGCATCTATGTAATTGGAGGAGCCAATTATCGGATTTGAAACATCTCTGAGGTGATATTGGATTTAGCTAAAATAATCCATAGGAAACAATTAATACTCCTGTAATATTTGAAGGTTGCTTTGGAATGACCTTCCTTGAGCAAAATGAGGCTGCCGGAAAGTGACACGAAGAGAGATTAGTCAAATTGGTGAGGGGTTTGTTGTGGTGGACGGGGTGAAGGTCCACTATCAACGCGCCGGTTCGGGCAGACCACTGCTGCTTCTGCACGGCCTGGTAGGATCGGCCAAAAATTGGCGGAGAAACATTAGTTTTCTTGCGCAGGACTCTGACGTGTACGCGATCGACCTGTTCAATATGGGCGAGTCGGAGCGCGTGCCTGGACTTGATGCCGGACTGGAAGCGACGGCGGACCGGCTGGCAGCTTACATGGACGCGCTTGGTCTGGACGAGGCCGATATAGCAGCTCATTCCCATGGTGGGGCCGTGGCTATGATGTTTGCCGCACGGCACTCCGATCGTGTGCGCCGGTTGATCCTGTTCGCGCCGGCAAATCCGTTCTGCGACCTGGGACACCAGTTGATCCGGTTTTATCAGACACGATTTGGGATCTGGTTCGCACGACAGATTCCTTCTTTCCCGAGGAGATTGAAGGCGACAGCACTTAGCCGCATGTATGGGGATCCCTCCCGGGTTTCAGCCGGGGCGCTTGAGGGGTATATCGAAGGGCTACACGTTCCCGGAACCATGGACCACGTGTTGCAGATTGTGCAGCGCTGGTTTGTAGATATGGGATTGCTGCGATCTGTGCTGGAGCGGTTGGTGGCGAAGCCAATGCTGCTGATCTGGGGCGATCGCGACAGGGCGGTGGGCCTGAACTCGGGGCGGGAGCTGCAGCGGATTCTGCCTCAATCGAGTTTGATGGTGCTTCCAGGCGTCGGACACATCGCGTTTGAGGAGATGCCGGAGATCTGCAATACGGCGATGCGGGAGTGGTTACAGAAACCGTTGCCTTCTGAAGCGCGTGTGACGGTGAGCCGGCATGCGGAGTCTGCCGCGTTTGCCAACCAGGTGGCTGAACGAGGCGCGGCTTAGTTCGCTAACTTAAGCTGAATACGCTCTGCAACCAGAGGCGAATCTCGGCCTGCATCAGATCGAGCTTCGGGTTGGGCGACGCGGTGGTTCCCTGAAAAAAGTGGTCGGCGTCTGAGATCCAGACCAGGCGCTTTGGTTCAGGCGCTCTTTCAAAGACGCCTTCGAGAATGTCGCGTGGGCCGTATTGGTCGTGGTCGCCGCTGATAAAGAGCTTGGGTTGGGTGCAATTAGGCAGAAACTTATAGGTGTAGTCGCGGCCCTCTGCGTGGACGGGAACGCCGAGGCCGACGAGACCCTTCACGCGGGGATCACCACAGCAGGCTCGCAGCCCGACGTTCGAGCCGAAGGAGAAGCCGGCGAAGAGGATGGGACGGTCGAGATTGTGTTGTAACCAGTCGAGAGCTGCGAGGACGTCGTCCTGTTCTCCGAGCCCGTGATCGTGAGCGCCTTCACTGAGGCCTACGCCACGGAAGTTGAAGCGAAGGACGGGAAGGCCGAAGGATAAGAAGGCCTTCATGGCGTGATAGACCACTTTGTTGTGCATGGTTCCGCCTCCCGAGGGGTGCGGATGGCAGACGAGCGCAGCATACGAGGCATCGTCGCGACCTGTGTTGAGAAGGGCTTCGAGGCGACCGGTGGGGCCGTGGAGATCGTCGATGGAACGGATCTGTGAGCTAGGGGTCTGGGAGCTGGAAGTTTGCGTCATCATTTTCAGTTTATCGGGTGTGTTCGTTGTCCGCTCTTTATAGGGGATACCGTATGCTGGAGGGCATGGCGATTGACCCTATCGAACTGACGAAACAGCTAGTAAATATTGAGTCCACTACGTATCACGAGGGTCTTGCCGGTGCGTTTCTTTATGATTATCTGGGGGCGCAGCATTACGAGGTGGAGCGAACGGCGGTTGAGCAGCCGGACCGTGCCAGTACCCCGGGAGCAGGCAGTGGGGAGCGGTTCAATGTGTACGCCGCCATGCCTGGGGTCGCGCCGGATGTGGTGCTTTCGACCCACATGGATACGGTTCCTCCCTTCTTTGGCTGCACGGAGGACGACGAGTTTTTGTATGGCAGGGGAACCTGCGATGCAAAGGGAATTGTTGCGGCACAGGTTGCGGCGGCGGATCGGCTGCGCGATGGCGGAGTGAAGGTTGGATTGCTTTTTGTGGTGGGGGAGGAGCGGGATTCGGCGGGCGCTGCTGTCGCCAACTTATCTCCGAAGGGTTCGCGGTTTTTGATCAATGGAGAGCCGACGGATAACCGGCTGGCGCTGGCATCGAAGGGCGCGTTGCGGGTTGAACTGAGGGCGAAGGGCCGCATGGCGCACTCTGCCTATCCTGAGCTGGGGGAGTCGGCTATCGATAAGTTGATAGAAGCGCTGCATGATGTTCTGGCGATGCCGTTGCCGGTTGAGCCGGAGATCGGCCCTTCGACGTTGAACATCGGATTGATTGAAGGGGGGCGAGCTCCGAATGTAATCGCGGATAAGGCAGAGGCACATATTCTGGTTCGCCTGGTGGGGCCTTCGGAGGAAGTGAGGAGATCGATCGTTGCGGCCGTCGGCGACAGGGCGGATGTTGAGTTCAGCCTCGATCTACCATTTGTCAGGATGCGGAAGGTTGGGCAGCTGCCGACGATGATTGCAAAGTTTACGACGGATATTCCGAAGCTGACGGCCTGGGGTGAGCCGTTCCTGTTGGGGCCCGGGTCGATTCATGTAGCACATACGCCAAATGAAAAGATCGCAAAGAAAGAACTGTTGGACTGTGTCGATCTCTATGTGCGGTTGGCGGAGGAGTTGGTTCGGTCGTAGCGTGTCCTCCTATGTCAGCCGGAGAGGATGCGGAAGGGTAGACTTCCCAGGTTGTCTTCGGCGAGTACGGCCGTCTCGTCTGGATTGGCGGGGTTGTAGCGGATGTTTACCGAGGGGCTGCCGGTCGACTTCGACTCGGCTTCATGATGAGTGAGAGCTACGCTGCGAAGATAGCCGCCATAGTATTCCCCGTTGATCTTGAAGTGGAAACCGGCTTCGATCTGGTAGGTGACCCCAGGTGAGACCACGTCTTCGTCGGCGGAGAGGACTTGCCAGTGGTTGATTTCGGCCTTGGCGACAGGCCATTGAGCGGCGAGGCAAAGTTTCTTCTCGCGATTTTTGCGCCGGAGCCTGCGGCTGATTGCGTCGATGAAAAAGATGCCGACCATACTTGGGTAACGATTCTAATACGGCAATTTGGGACGCGTTTTCCTATGGGTGGGACGGCTCTAAACTATAGAGATGGCAGCAGAGTTTACTCACCTTCATCTTCATACTGACTACTCACTCCTCGATGGCGCCTGCGACGTAGATAAACTTGCCGGGCATTTGAGCAAGATTGGCCAGACAGCGGCTGCGATGACCGACCACGGAAATATCTATGGCGCGGTGCACTTTTTCGAAGCGATGCAGAAGAAGGGAATCAAGCCGATTCTCGGGTGCGAACTTTACATCTGCAAGAACGACGATCATCGTGCCGCGCCGGAGGGAGATAAGTATAACCACCTGTTGGTGCTGGCAGAGAATCAGGAGGGCTATCGCAATCTGGTTCGGCTGACGAGCGAGGCGGCGCTGCATGGGTTCTATCGAAAGCCGCGCGTGTCGAAGGATTTTCTTGCGAAACATTCGGAGGGCTTGATTGGATTCTCGGGCTGTCTTGCGGGTGAGGTGAATCAGTTTTTGATGGAGGACAAGTACGAGGAGGCGAAGCGTATTGCTGGCTTTTATCAGGATCTTTTCGGTAAAGGCAACTATTTTCTCGAGATTCAGGACCATGGACTGGCGCCGGATAAGGGCGTCTGCGATGCGTTGTTCAAGATGGAGCGCGAGCTTGATATTCCTCTGATCGCGACCAATGATAGCCACTATGTCGCTTCGGATGATTCGCGAGCGCATGAGATTCTACTCTGCGTGCAGACGGCCGGCAGCATGAACGACCCGAAGCGATTCAAGTTCGATACGCAGGAGTTTTACATCAAGAGCGCGGAGGAGATGCTGCGGACTTTCTCGCAGAATCCCGAGGTCTGCACACGGACAATGCAGTTTATTGAACGATGCAACGTAAAGATGTTGAAGGTGGACAATCCGTTTCCGGATTTCAACGTGCCTGAGGGAGAGACGCTTGATACCTACTTTGAGCAGGTGTGCCGCAAGGGCCTGGAGATGCGCCTCGAAACGGCTGTTGCCCATCTGCGTTCCCGGGGATTGTTGAAAAAAACGATTCCTGAGTATCACGAGCGGCTGGACCGCGAGCTGAACATCATCAAACAGATGAAGTTTCCTGGTTATTTCATGATTGTCTGGGACTTTATCAAGTATGCGCGCGAGCAAAGGATTCCAGTGGGACCGGGGCGTGGATCGGCTGCGGGTTCATTGGTGGCTTACGTGATGCAGATTACGGATATCGATCCGCTGCAGAATGAACTGTTGTTTGAGCGTTTTCTGAATCCGGAGCGCGTGTCGATGCCGGATATCGATATCGACTTCTGCATGAACCGGCGTGGTGAGGTGATTGAGTACGTCAACCGAAAGTATGGGCGGGATCAGGTTGCGCAGATTATTACGTTCAACACGATGGCGGCCAAGGCTGCGATCAAGGACGTGGGACGTGCGCTGGATATGCCGTATGGCGAGGTCGACCGGATCGCGAAGATGATTCCGACTACGATTGGGATCACGATCGATCAGGCTTTGAAGGATTCGCCTTCGTTGGCAGGGGCGTATGAGGGCGATCCGAAGATTAAGGAGTTGATCGATGCGGCGCTGCGGCTGGAGGGACTTGTTCGCGGCGCGGGCGTGCATGCGGCGGGTGTCGTGATTGCGCCGAAGCCGCTGACGGAGTTGGTTCCGGTGACGCGTGCGAAGAACGACGATATCGTCACAGCATATGACATGAAGGCTGTCGAGAAGATGGGGCTTCTGAAGATGGACTTCCTCGGACTGACGACGCTGACGGTGATTGATGATGCGTTGAAGCTGATCAAGTCGACGACGGGTACGGATGTCGATATGGCGATGGTTCCGCTGGATGATGCGAAGACGTATGAGCAGGTGTATCACCGGGCGCTGACCTCGGGTGTGTTTCAGTTTGAGTCGGGCGGGATGCGAGATGTGTTGCGGCGATATAAGCCGAACACGGTTGAGGACCTGACTGCTTTGAACGCGCTGTATCGTCCGGGGCCGATTCAGGGTGGCATGATCGACGACTTCATCGAGCGCAAGTGGGGACGGCGGGCGGTGAGTTATGAGCTGCCTGAACTGGAGATGATTCTTCGCGAGACGCTGGGGGTCATTGTGTACCAGGAGCAGGTGATGCAGATCTCAAACGTGCTGGCGGGCTACTCACTGGGCGATTCGGACCTGCTGCGGCGGGCGATGGGGAAGAAGGATCCCGCGGAGATGGCGAAGCAGCGCGATCGCTTCATGAGTGGCGCGGCGGCGAATAAACATCCGAAGGATACGGCAGGGAAGATCTTTGACCTGATGGCGCAGTTTGCCGGATATGGCTTCAATAAGTCACATTCGGCTGCGTATGCGCTGCTGGCCTATCACACGGCGTGGTTGAAGACGCATTATCCGGTGGAGTTTATGGCGGCTCTGCTCACGAGCGAAACGTCGAAGCCGGAGAACGTGGTGAAGTACATCTCTGAGTGCCGCGAGATGAATATCTCGGTGGTGCCGCCGAATGTGCAGGTTTCGGATGCGAACTTTACGCCGATCGAAACACCCGGTGGGGCTGCGATCGGATTTGGGTTGGCTGCGATCAAAAATGTTGGGCACAATGCGATTGAGTCGATCATCGCGGCCCGGACGGCGTTGCAGGCAGCGGGGAAGAAGGGTTTCTCCAGCCTGTGGGAGTTCTGCGAGAAGGTCGATCTGCGACTGCTGAATAAACGTGTGCTGGAGTCGCTTATCAAAGCGGGCGCAATGGATGTGTTTGGCGGCCGGGCGGCGTTGTGCGCTGCTCTTGATAAAGCGATGGAGCGGGCACAGAAGTCTCAGCGCGATGAGGCGGCTGGGCAGCATGGGCTGTTTGGAATCTTCGATGCGGATATCCATTCTCCTTCTTCGACCAATGGGGAGGAGGCACTACCCAGTGTCGCGGAGTGGGACGAGCACACTCGTTTGCAGAACGAAAAAGAGGTGCTGGGATTCTTTGTGTCAGGGCATCCGATGGATAAGTACCGGGAGAAGCTTCGGAACATGAAGGTTGTCGATACAGCGACGGCCTGCGAGATGAAGCCTGAGCCGCAGGTATTTCGACGAGGACGAAGTGAAGAGCCGCAGAATGAGATCTCTATCGCGGGCGTGATTACAGGCCTGAAGGTCGCGAAGTCGAAGCGCTCGGGGGAGATGTATGCGCAGGCTTCGCTTGAGGATACGGTGGGTAAGATCGAGTTGATCGCGTTTCCGCAGTCATACGAGAAGCTTGCCGAGAAGTTGAAGATCGATGTGCCCGTGGTGGTTCGGGGGGTGTTGCGCGGCGAAGAGGATTCGGCGCCGAAGCTTGCGGTTTCGAGTATTCAGGCGCTGGAGGATGTGAAGATCAAGCTGCCGGATTCGTTGCGAATCAAGGTTCCTCTGCATAATCCTGATGCTGCGCTGCTTGAGAAGCTGCATGCCATCCTGGTTGGCGCTCCGGGCAAAGGAAAGCTTCTGCTCGATCTGGAAGAGCCGGGTGAGTTTTGCGCAGTGCTCGAGCCACACAACTGCCTAGTCGCCGCGGATCGGCTTTTCATTGATCAGGTGGAGGAGCTGGTGGGCCGGGGAGGGGTTCGCATCATCGACTAGCCGCCAATGCCATACAATCGAGAGAGAAGTTAGTGAAGCACACCTAGACAATGGCAGAACACGAGACCGGAAGAACAGCGCACTCCCAGGCAGTATCCGCACCGACTCCCGAAGCGTGGATTAAGACGGAGCTGGCGCGGCACCCCCAGCGCCCCTACCCGATGGATTTCATTGCAGCATTGTTTACCGACTTCAGCGAGATCCATGGCGACCGCGCCTTTGGCGACGATGCTGCGATGAGTTGTGGGATGGCGGTCTTTCACGGCGAACCGGTGATGGTGATCGGGAACCTGAAGGGGAGGACGCTGAAGGAACGGGTGGCGCGGAAGTTTGGCAGCCCCGATCCAGAAGGGTATCGCAAGGCTCTGCGGGCGATGAAGATTGCTGAGAAGTTTGGCAGGCCTGTGTTTACCTTCCTCGACCTAGCTGGAGCGAATCCTGGCATCGGGGCGGAGGAGCGCGGGCAGGGGGAGGCAATCGCACGGAATCTGCTGGAGATGTCCCGATTGCGGGTGCCAACCATCGCTACGATTACGGGCGAGGGTGGATCCGGCGGTGCACTGGCCCTGGCAGTATCCGATCGTGTGTTGATGCTTGAAAACGCGATCTACTCGGTGATCTCTCCTGAGGGATGCGCGTCGATTATGTGGAAGGATGCCAGCAAGAAGCAGCAGGCAGCGACGGCGTTGAAGTACACCGCCGTGGACGTCAAATTACTTGGCTGTGTCGATGAGGTATTGCCTGAGCCGTGGGGTGGGACGCAGAACAATCCGGAAGAGGCCATGACATTGGTCGACGAAAGACTGCGGGGCAACCTCGCAGAGCTTCGGGCACTGCCGCTCAAGACCCTGCTTGAGCAGCGCTACGCCAAGTTTCGTAATATCGCGCAGTTTTACACCACCGTTTAGCGGAACTACCGTTTCTGGAGCAGCCAGCGTTGCAATCCCTCAATTCGACACACTCAGGCCGCTCTGAGCGCACCTTGCAGCTGGCGCTCTTCGTAACATCTGCGACCTGGTTTATGGCTTCCGATATTCTGGCGGGACGTTCGGCGCGTGGCCTTTCGGAGCGATTTGGGCTTGACGCGGAGAGACATCTGCTTGCGGCGCTCTTTCTTCTCTTTTTGCTGGCGGTCGGGTTTTCGATCTTGCAGGCTATTGCCCATCGGCAGTCTTCCATGCGGGAGGTTATGGGTCTCCCGAAGCGGCCGACCTCACGGAGGGAGTGGTCCCTTGGTGCAGCAGTTGGCTGGGGTTGCGTGGTGCTGGCCGTTCTTCCTATGACTCTGACGGGAAAGCTGGATGTCCAGCTGTGGTTGCAGCCGCGGGCGATCTGGCTGCTGCTTTTGAATCTTGTAACTCTTGCGGTCGCGGCTCTGGCCGAGGAGGTAGCATTTCGCGGCTATCCCTTTCGGCGCTTGATTGAAGCGATGGGACCAGTAGCGGCGACAACTGGTATGTCTCTTTTCTTTGGGCTCGGACATGCACTGAATCCGGGGGCTACGTGGACGAGCATTTTTGTGACGATGCTAGCTGGCCTGCTGCTGTCGGTGGCGTGGCTGCGGACCCACGGATTGTGGCTACCGTGGGGACTTCACTTTGCTTGGAACGCCAGCATCGGCATCCTGTTTGGCCTTCCAATCAGCGGAATCAGTGACTTCTCGAGCGTGGTGCAGACGCGGTCCTTTGGTCCACTGTGGCTGACGGGAGGGAACTACGGACCCGAGGGAGCGGTTTTTACGGCTTTCGTTTTGCTGATCGCAGTGGCGGTATTGGTCCGTATTACTCGCGATTATGCATGGGACTACACCCATAAACCCATTGTTGCGGGCGGCTATGCGATCGAGATTCCGCCACCTCCGGCACATGCGGCGATGGAGCAGGAGGCAAAACCGGCCGCTGTGCCATCCTTGGTTCAGATTCTGCCGGCCACTCCCCAATCACGATCGGTTGGCGAGGAACCAAAGCTCTAGCCGGGTCGGATTGAGGCGCTATTGTTTTGATTTGGGACTTTAACGCTACTTCTCTGTGGTCTGATCAAAATTCGTGAACCGGCTCTTGTCAAAGGGGAAGAGAAGGCGCAAGCTGTTGTGTATCTGAGGTGCTTCCATGGCACTTTTTCGCTACAGGTCGGCTCTTTTGCTGGGTAGTCTGGCACTGTCGTCGCTGTCTTTGAAGGCGGCTCATGGTCAGGTCTTTGTGGTTGGGGAAGGTACTGCGACTGCTGACATCTCTACGGATTTCTCCCCTACACATGTTTCATTGCCTGATACGCCGATGACGGAGCGAGGCCGTCGTGAGTTGGTTCGAAATCTTGAAGCAGAGCAGGGGTTCGCTCATCGTGCGTTGCCGGTGAGCGCGGGGGTGACGCTGCGAGCGAATGGACCGATTAGTCCCAGTGGGGCGGAGTATAGAAAGATGATCTACCAGAAGGGTGAGGCTGCGGCGCTGGGCGACCGAGTCATCATTACGTCTTTGGAGATCAAGCCTGATCGGATTGTGCTGGACCTCAACGGCGGTCCGTATCTGAAGCATCGGTTTCTAAGTCATATCCAGATCAACGACGCGCCGGTTGCGCAGACGAACCAGGATAGGGCCACAGGTTCGCGAATTACGCTGATCTTTGAGGGGCACGTTCCGGAGATCTCCGCGCCGGAGGTAAAGGCGTTGCTGGAGCCAGTGATCGATTTTGGGGTGAAGACCTCCGAGCAGGCTTATGCGGATACTCTGCCTCCCGCGCTGAAGGAGGCGATTGCGGCGCATGAAGTTCTGGTGGGGATGAACCATCGCATGGTTCTGGCGGCGCTGGGCGCACCAGAGAACAAGATGCGGGACCAGCCGAGCGGGGATCCGAGTGGTGGGCGATACGAGGAGTGGATCTATGGTCACGTGCCGCAGACGATTCGGTTTGTGCGGTTTGTAGGGGACCGCGTGACGGTCGTGGAGATTGCGGCGCTGGGCAAACCGATCGAGATTCATGACAAGGATGAGATGGCTGGGTATAACTCAGGCGAGCCAGCGCGTGAGGTCGCGATGGGAGACAAGGCCCCTGATGGAACCGAGAAGACGAATGCTCCGCCGACGTTGCTAAAGCCGGGTGAGGCGGCGTCCGCGGGCCGCACCGATGGTAAAGTTCAATTTCCGGATGACAAGAAGGACAGTAAGGGCGGAGCGTCCGCACCGTCGGCACAGCCTCCTTCGAACAATCTTGCGTTGGCTCAACAGCCACGTTAGGGCTTTGGTCGTGTAGACTTGTAGGAGAGCTTCAATCGCAGTTCTTCTCCTCCGATTCCCGCCGTGGTTCGTCCCGGACAATCTTTACGAGAAGCACCGGATGATGAGATTCTGCTTGCCCGCGATGGTCATAGTCGATCGAGATATCCAATGCGTGGGCCGAGATATTTGTAACGTTCGTATTAGGGAGAGCAAGCATTATGGCGAAGATTGCCAAGACCGGCGACCGTAAGAAGGTCATGGATACTAACAAGAGCACGGATTGTCCGAAGTGCTCCAAACCAACTCGCATTGTGAAGCGCGTGAAGGACCGCGAGCGCGGTACTCCTGGCGGAGTGTATATCTCCTGCTCAGCGTGCGATTTCTTCGAAAAACTCTAAGCGAAAGATTCAACAAAGATGCAACCGACAAAGGGCCCTGCGTGGGCTCTTTGTTGTGTGCGGACCTTTCTTTTGAGTAGCTTGGATTGAACTTGGTTTCGTTGAGGATTATGCACCAAAGTTGTACAGATAATTTACCGTGAGAGACTTGACGATCGTTGGTTGAGACGGGCAGACTCGACGCTGGAAAGTAGGAACCCAGTTTTATGATGAACAGCAGCTCTGCAGTGACCTCTTCTGCTTTTGCGCCTCTTCCGCACTTCACTCGCCCTACATTCCTGATGTGCCCGCCTGAGTTTTATGACGTGGACTACGTGATCAACCCGTGGATGGCGGGGAATCTGCATCGACCGTCGCGGGATACTGCGTTTATGCAGTGGAAGAACCTGTACCGGCAGCTGCAGCGGGTGGCGGATGTTCGCTTGCTGCATGCCCGGGAGGGGTCGCCGGATATGGTGTTTGTGGCGCATGCGGCGGTGGTGCAGCATGGGCTGGCGGCGGTGTCGAGTTTTGCTCATCCGCAGCGGCAGACCGAAGAGGGGCATCTGCGAAAGTGGTTGCAGGACGCGGGTTTTCTGCTGTGGGAGACGCCGCGTGAGACTTCGTTCGAGGGTGAGGGGGATGCGCTCTTTGACGCCAATGGCGGGCATCTGTGGGCGGCACACGGGGTTCGGACTTGCCAGCATAGCCATCGACATCTGGGGGATGCGTGGCATACGCGAGTGACTTCGCTGCATCTGGTGGACCCACGGTTTTATCATTTGGATCTTTGTTTTGCGCCACTTAGCGGAGGGTACCTGATGTACTTTCCGGGCGCCTTCGATGCGGCTTCGCTCGAGAAGATCCATGCTGCCTATGCAGCGGATAAGAGGATTGTTGTCAGCGAGTTAGAGGCTACTCAGTTTGGCTGCAATGTGATCAATGTGGGGCGCGATGTTTTGATGGGCGCGGTGGAGACGGACCTAGCTAAACGATTGATGGAGCGTGGTTTTGATGTGACCGAGATGCCTCTGGGCGAGTTCCAGCGTGGGGGCGGGTCGGCCAAGTCGCTGGCTTTGCGGCTGAGTGATTCGGTGCAGGCTTTGGGGGATCTTCGGATCGATTCGGCGGTCTAGCTTTCCCATTTTTGTGGATGGTTTTTTTTGGCGTGGTGGAGAGGCGTTTTTTCGGGGGTTTTTCCGAAAAGCGCCTCTTTCGCGTGGTGTTTTGGTGGTGAAGTTGTGGTGTTTTGTGTGGTGGATGTGGTGTTTTAGCAGCGCTCTTTTGGGTGCTAAAAATACGCCAACTTTTTGAAGTTTTTTGGGGTATGCCAGCGGTGGGCGTGACCAGATCGTTCCTCGATTGGGATTATTCTCTGTGGGGAAGGTTCGAGCTTTGCTCGAAGGCCCACTCATGCGATGAAGCTGCATGAATGGGGCACCCGATGGAATGGATATATGATGGATTGACAAAATGCACCCCACCCTTTGCAAAGGCGCGAAGGATGGGGCACCCGGTTGGATGGGGCACCCAGTCGTTAAGGGTGGGGTAGAGGTTTGGGTTGTACCCGGCCTTAGCTTGTTATGAATCTGCGGTATCGGAGTGTGGTGATTGCTCCGAGGATTCCAGTTGCCATCAGGGCGAAGGAGGAGGGTTCGGGAACGGTTGAGTTGGTGAGAGGTTCGATGGTGATGGTGCCGGGGATGTTTGGGATTGGTGCGTCGGGTACCAACATGCCGTCGAAGGTTCCGGTGAGAACGGTGGGAGCGTCAGCTGGGCCGGCTAAGGGAAGAAGCGATCCAAAGATAACGATATTGGTGAAAGCCCCGGGAGGGGGGTAAGGGAAGGACAGGGAGTAAGGGGCGTACCCGACGACCATCTCGGTGGGTGATATCTGGGTGAAGTCGATGAGGGAGTAAAATCCGGATTCGGCGGGGTTGGTGGCCAAAACGGTGAGGCAATCGAGCGGGGGGCATGCGTGAGAAAAGAAGTAGGGGGTGGAGGCGAAGTCGAGGGTGGTGATGCCTCCGCGGACTCCGGGAGGGGAGGGGAAGTCGAAGGTGGTCTGGTACATGGTGTCGGCGTGAGCGGTTAGAGGGATGGACAAGGCAGAGGCAAGGAGGGCAAGGACGAAGAGAGTTTTGCGCATGAGTGGATCCCTTCTCGAGTTTTAAGTGAAATAAGGGTGCGCCTTGGTTTGGGGGGCGTCAAGTGAATTTGTGAGGCGGTGGAATCGGTTCGAGCTTTGCTCGAAGGCCCACATCATGCGATGAAAGTGCATGAATGTGTATTCGGCGACGAGATTCTGAAGGCGGCGTGTAGAGAAAGCGGTTCGCGCGCGGCGCGAATGCCCACATCTCAGAATCGAGATATGGGGCACCCGGTTGTGGCTAAGGTTGAATTATTTTTTGAGTGGGGCTTCGGCTTTTGCTATCTCGTCGAGGATGGCCCGGGCGGCGGCGGCGGGGTCTGGGGCCTGGGTGATGGGGCGGCCTACGACGAGCATGGAGGCGCCTGCGGCGATGGCCTGGGCTGGAGTGGCGATGCGTTTCTGGTCGCCGAGGGCCGCGCCTGCGGGGCGGATTCCCGGGATGACGAGGAGGGTGTCAGGGCCGGTGGCTGCGCGGACGGCGGCGACCTCTTCGGCGGAGCAGACGAA
This sequence comes from Tunturiibacter empetritectus, assembly GCF_013410875.1. Taxonomy (GTDB): domain Bacteria; phylum Acidobacteriota; class Terriglobia; order Terriglobales; family Acidobacteriaceae; genus Edaphobacter; species Edaphobacter empetritectus. The sequence goes on from NZ_JACCCU010000001.1 coordinate 1,946,034, forward strand.
GCCGTCTATGCCTGATTGGGTGGCGAGCTTTGCGAGGCGGAGGACCTGGTCGGCGGGAGAGACGGTGATGCCTGTGCCTGTGAGTTGAGCGGCGTCCATGCTGGTGAGGACAGTGACGGCAAGGAGGCGGGGCCCGCCGGGGGCGCGGGCGGCTTCGGCTGCGGCGGCCATCATGGCAGATCCTCCGCTGGCGTGAATGGTGAGGAGCCCTGCTCCGGCTTGTGTGGCGGAGCGGACGGCACCGGCTACGGTGTTGGGGATGTCGTGGAGCTTAAGGTCGAGGAAGACGTCGAAGCCACGGTCTCGAAGTTCGCGGACGATGGTGTTGCCGGCTGCGTAGTAGAGCTCCATGCCGATTTTGAACCATTGGCAGGTGTGGCCGAGAGTGTCGACTAGTTTGAGGGCTTGCTGGGCGTCTGGATAATCGAGGGCTATTGCCAGGCGAGCTTTTGGGTCGGGCATAAGGTTAGTTTAACTTTTTTGTGCTGCCGGATGGGAGTGAAGTGTGACGATTTGTACGGGAGTTGCGAGCGTCTACGCCCATCTTAGAGAAAGCGGTTCGCGTGCGACGCGAGTTACTCCACCCAGACCACCTTATGAGGATGATGGTGGCCGTATTTCCATGGCTGCGATCTCTTACAAGGAAGCGACGACAGGCAAAGTCGAGGGCGAGCGGAAGCCGTCGCCACCGCGCCAGTTTATGGGCGAGAGAAGGCGCACCTCTGGAAGACGCTCGACGAGTGCGTAGGTAGCGGCAAGAGCGGCGGTACGGATAAGAGGTGCTCCGACGCATGCATGCCGCCCAGCGCCAAGACTGACCTGTCCCAGGCCGCGACGCATTACAGAGACGGCGTTTGGATTGGAAAAGCGTTCAGGGTCTCGGTTGGCTGCGAAGATGCGCAACGTAAGCCGCTCTCCATGGCGAATGCAGATTCCGTTGATCACCGTATCGGCCTGGGCGCGCCGATAGACGAATCGCGTTAAGCCGGCGAAGCGCAGCAACTCCTCTACGCCACGCGCAATCAGAGCAGGCTGGCGATGAAGACGACTCCATTCTTCAGGATGAGTGATGAGCCCGAACCATACATTTGCCAGCAGATGCACCATAGTCTGCGAGAGTGCCACAAAACCAGACTCACGCAAAGGCATTGGACCTGAGGCAAAGTAAGGACACAGCACGGCAGAGGCTGCCTTCGATCTTGATCGAATCTCAGGATCGAAGGGGTCGGCGGACGAGGCGGATACCTGCCTGGCTAACTGCCTGAGCGAGTCTATGTCACTACAGGAGGGTTGCGTCACTTCGAGCGCAAGAGCAAGACAGACGGGCTCGGCGTACTCCCTGATTAGATCAACAGGCTGGTCCCAGTGGAGAGTTGCAAGTTGTGCTCTGGCATCTTCAAACATCTGTCTTCGCACCGAGCGCAACATTTTTGGCGAGAGTGCGTCGCGTGTCTCTAATCGCATGCGAAGTCTCGCATCTTCATCGACTATCAACTCATCTTTCTTGCGCGAAGGGCCGACCAACGTTAGCTCAGGAGAATAAAGTGCTGCAACGACGTCGGCGTAACGGCTCAGAATCCAACAGTCAGCCTTTGAATCGAAATAAGCAGGCTCAACTTGTGGATGACTGCGAGCCCCTAACCAATCATCTTCCGACACGCAGCGTCTCTCCCGCACTGGAGAGTTGCTAGCTTCGTGCACAACAGTACCCGAGAGACTCATAACAACGTCCTCCGCGAACAGACTTGCGGCCGATCACATGAGCGCATGAGAGGACAGTAAGAACAGCCCTTGAGATACGCGACATGATTCATCATTACAGCCACATGCGCGATGCAAAACACCGATGACAATCTGCTTACAACACGATGACACCAGACTGACACACCTCTGCGCGCAGCGATCGATCCTCAGATTGAGAGCGTGGTAACCGATTAGCCGTGATGACACGTGGAAAGGTCGTACTTTTCTATCCGCCATACGACGGACCACCTCTTGGTGCGCCTCTTTCACTTCTTGCTCTGGCTGGAACTCTTCGAGCGGCGTCCTTCGAAGTTGTCCTGATCGATGCGGCGATCGAGCCCAACTATCTGCTGCGTCTTGAAGAAGAATGTCAGTTCGCTCTTTGCATGGGTATCTCTGTGCTGACCGGCCCAATGATTCGCGGTGCGATTGAGGCAGCCCAACATGTAAAAAAACATACGCCTGATGTCTGCGTCGTATTTGGCGGCTGGCATCCTACTCTCTGTCCGGAGTCGACTCTGCGAGAAGAGTTCGTCGACGTGGTGGTGCGTGGGCAGGGCGAGATCACAATCGTCGAACTTGCAGGGGCGCTTGCCGATAACAGGGCGCTGGATTTTATTCCGGGGGTGTCCTGGAAGAAGGACCGGCGCCTGATCGAGAACCTTGAACGGCGCGTTCAACCGATCGATACCTTTCCTCTTCCTGCCTATGAGCTAATCGACTTTGATGCCTATGAAAAAGCTTCGGGAAAACGAGAGCTGGCCTATGCGACCAGCGTTGGCTGTCCTTATGCATGTAACTACTGCACCGACATGGTCGTGTATAAGCGACGCTTCAATGCATATTCCGCTGAACATGTCGTTGGTGAGTTGACTGGGCTCGTCAAGCAGTATGGTATTACCCACGTCGCATTGCTCGATTCCAACTTTCCGGTCGATTTGCGGCGTGCGATTGCCATTGCTCAGGGCATTTGTGACTCAGGCGTAAAGTTCACCTGGACCTTTCAGGCTTCTACTGATTTTATCTGCCGCATGAGTCAGGAAGAGGTTCAACTACTGGCTGATAGCGGTGTGACTCATATGGGCTTTGGTACAGAGTCCACCTCGAAGGCTGTACTGAAGTTGATGAATAAGCGGCACCAGCGCGTCGATGAGATGTACGAGACGGCGCGCAAGACAAGTCTGGCTGGCATTCGCGTGACCTTCAACCTCATCCTTGGCTATCCTGGCGAGACGGACGAGGATCGGCTGATTACCTTCCGAACCATGAGCGATATCGGTAGAAGGTTCGGGAACATGCGCTTCTCACCCAATATCTTCACCCCTTATCCTGGAATTCCCATTTGGCCTCAGCTTCGCGAACTGGGGGTGGTAGAACCTAAGACGCTACAGCAGTGGATGGATATGCCACTGGGTGCGAATCTCTTGCCTTGGCTTCAGGGACCTGAGTTTAGTCACTTCGAGCGGACGCTCTCCTACTTTCTTCTTTTAAATCAGCTGCGCAAGCACTCTGACGAAGCAAACTTCGCAAAACGAGCACTCGATCTGATACTCGAAACGACGATTCGCTGGCGGCTTCAATTTAGTCTTTTTTCCATTCCTTGGGAGCTGTGGCTCTCAAAGCTCACAGAGCATCTGGTGAGACGCCGTTCACTCGTCACAGGACAGGAACTCCCAGTGGAAGCCTCGAAGGTGTGTTGATCTCTGGAGTTGCAGTGGTACGGTCTTCGGTTCGGCGAACCTGAAATCTATGTCTGGCGGTTAGATGAAAGCGGGCCTTTCGCTCGGTTGCCGCTCTCGTCTTTGGCTTCGTTTTTGGCGATAATAGAGGTTATGTCGAAACGTGAATTTCAAACTGAAGTTAGTCAGCTGCTGCAACTGATCATCCACTCGCTTTACTCTCACCCTGAGATCTTTCTTCGTGAACTTGTTTCGAACTCGTCGGATGCGCTGGATAAGCTGCGGCATCTGACGCTTACGGACGAGGCTTATAAGGCGCTGCCGTTCAATCCGCGGATCGATCTGGAGCTTGATGAAGAGAAGAAGACGCTCACGATCAGCGATACCGGCATTGGGATGAATGAGGAGGATCTGACTTCGAACCTGGGAACAATTGCGCGGTCGGGGACGAAGAACTTTCTGTCGCAGCTTTCGGGAGATGCGAAGAAGGATTCGAATCTGATCGGGCAGTTTGGTGTTGGGTTCTACAGCGTGTTCATGGTGGCGGATCGGGTTGAAGTCGTGTCGCGCAAGGCTGGGGAGGAGCAGGCGTGGCGGTGGGTGAGCGACGGTAAGACTGGTTTCGATATTGAACCGGCGGAGCGTGACGTTGCCGGAACTACGGTCGTGATTCACTTCAACGACGAGGGGGCGCAGTACGCGAATAGTTGGCGGCTGCAGGAGATTGTCAAGAAGTACTCGAACCATATTGCGTTTCCGATCTTTTTGACCTACGACAAGAGTGAGTGGAATGAGGCGGAGAAGAAGTCAGACAAGGTTCGTACGACGGAGCAGGTGAATGCGGCGAGTGCGTTGTGGCGTCGACCGAAGAGTGAGTTGACGGACGAGGATTATAAGGAGCTTTATAAGTCGGTGTCGGGTGGTTGGGATGATCCGCTGTTTTGGTTTCATACGAAGGCAGAGGGAAGTCTGGAGTACACGACGCTGTTTTATATTCCGGCGAAGGCTCCGCTGGATCTGTATAACGCGGAGTACAAGGTTGGGGTGAAGCTTTATGTGAAGCGCGTCTTCATCATGGATGATGCGAAGGAGCTGCTGCCGCAGTACCTGCGGTTTGTGCGGGGGATTATCGACAGCGAAGATCTTCCGCTGAATGTTAGCCGCGAGATTCTGCAGCAGAACAAGGTGCTGACGACAATTCGAACGGCCAGCGTGAAGAAGATTCTTTCGGAGCTGAAGAATGTGGCGGCGAATAAGCCGGAGGAGTACCTGAAGTTTATTGCGGAATACAACCGTCCGCTGAAGGAGGGACTGTACGGGGACTATGCGAATCGCGAGACTCTGCTGGAGCTGGTGCGGTTCAAGTCGACCAAGGTGGAGGGGTTGACGAGTCTTGCGGATGTGAAGTCGCGGATGAAGGAGGACCAAAAGAGTATCTACTACATCACGGGTGGAGCTGAGTCGCTGCTGCGGACCTCGCCGTTGCTGGAGATTTATAAGAAGAAGGATGTTGAGGTTTTGATTCTGGATGATGACTTCGATGAGGTGATCTTTTCGGGCGTAGAGAAGTATGGCGAGATCGATCTGAAGGCGGTGAATAAATCTTCTACCAGCGAGGATTTGAAGGGCGAGGATGAGCCGGATAAGGCAGAAGGTCTGAAGCCGCTGATCGAGATGCTGAAGAGGACGCTTGGCGATCGGGTGAAGGATGTACGCGCATCGGTGCGGTTGGCGGATAGTCCTTCGTGCATTGTGTCGGATGAGGAGGAGCCATCGCTGAAGATGCAGCAGATGATGCGGGCGATGGGGCAGAAGGATCTTCCTGCGCTGAAGCCTACGCTGGAGATCAATCCGGATCATGAGATCGTGAAGAAGCTGCTGGCGCGGTCGGATGACTCGGTGGCTCAGGATGCGGCGTGGCTGTTGTTTGATCAGGCTCTGCTGATGGAGGGTGTGACGATTCAGGATCCGGCGGCGTTTGTGCAGCGGCTGAATCGTGTGCTGAATCTTTCTGTTTAGAGGCTTTCGTGCGGCTGCGGGGAGGAGCAGCCGCTGTGCCTTTTTTGCATGGAGATTGGTTGGCGAGTTCCGGCCCGTTGCTGTGCGGATGCAGTGTTGCATCGAATGACCAATGGGGGACATCTGTTTCGGTTATGAAGAGGAGGGATTCAAGCGCGGAGGTGATGCTGTCGGAGGATCAGTTTCAGGCGATTGCCCGGGCGCTTAGTGATCCGCGCCGGTTTGCCATTCTGCAACAGGTGGGGGCCAGTGAGGGGATGGAGTGCAGTGCGTTGCAGGAGCATGAGTCGATCAGTCCGGCTACGGTGTCCCACCATATGAAGGAGTTGAGCGAGGCGGGGTTGATTGAGATAAGACGCGTGGGCCGTGGGGCCAACCTGTATCTGCGCCGCCCGGTGTTTGAGGCTTATGTCAGACGGCTCTCCTCTATTTAGATCTGGTAAATGACGAATCGGGCTGGACCCTCCCCGCATCTATTCGATAGCTGCACTGTTCGATAGATATCGAAATAAGGAGATTACGATGGGAAAGCTTGCAGGAAAGATAGCGGTTGTGACAGGAGCGTCGAAGGGTATTGGCGCGGAGATTGCGAAGGAACTGGCGGCGCAGGGTGCGTCGGTGGTGGTGAACTATGCGTCGAGCAAAGAGGGCGCCGATAAGGTGGTTACAGAGATCGTAAAGGCCGGTGGGAAGGCGATTGCCGTGGGCGGGAGCGTCGCGAAGACTGCGGAGATTGACGCGATCTTTGCCGAGACGAAGAAGGCCTATGGAAGGGTCGATATCCTGGTGAACAATGCCGGCGTGTATGAGTTCGCTCCGCTGGAGGGGATTACGGAAGAGTCGATCGACCGGATGCTGGGCATCAATGTGAAGGGACTGTTGCTCGCTACGAAGGCTGGCGTGGCTCTGTTTCCGGGGGAGGGTGGCAGCGTGATCAATATTGGATCGGTTGCCAGTGACCAGACGCCTCCGATGTCGGCGGTGTACAGCAGCACGAAGGGCGCCGTGGATGCGATTACGCGCGTGCTTGCGAAGGAGCTGGGCCCGAAGAAGATTCGGGTGAATGCGGTGAACCCTGGTCCTGTCGTAACGGAGGGCTTCAAGTCAGCGGGAGTTGAGGGAAGCGACTTCGAAAAGCAGATGCTGCAGAGCACGCCACTCGGCCGAATCGGGCAGCCAGATGATGTGTCCACCGTGGTTGCGTTTCTTGCATCGGACGATGCCAAGTGGGTGACCGGTTCGCTGCTGCAGGTTGCGGGTGGAATGCGGTAAAGAATTTGCCGAAAGAGCGCTCCGGGCTTCGAGATGAAGCTCGGAGCTTTTTGCTGGAAACGAGGTAATACTTCGGAGTCGCTACGATTGTGGACAACCGGTTTGTCAGTACCAAGAGTTAATCTTTTGCGAAGCGGCTGATGCCGTAGGCGACCGGTAGTCCGAAGACGACCATGTGGATGAGCAGGCCAAGGCGCATGCCGCGAATGGTGATGGGGTCGTATTGGTGAAGGGCGGAGAGCGGCAGAACGATAAGCATCATGACGAGGGAACGCCAGCCCCAAAGCAGAGGCCGCAGATGAGCGGATACTCCGTCATGAATCTTAGTTTGCGGCTTACGGCGTAGTAGAAGGTTGCGAAGATGAGGGAGATGATGACGTGCAGCAGGACACCCAGAGTATAGTTGCCGGGGCCTCCCTTAAGCGCCTTTTCCCCTACCAGGCCGTAGGTAATGACGAGGATAATGTCGTGGCCCGCAAGGATCATGGCCTGTAAGAGATCCAGTGTTGCGCCGACGAGACCCGCCACGCCGATTGCCAGTAGAGCGTTTCTTGTTGTTGTTCGCGTGGGTGCGGACTCTTGAATCGCGGACTCTTGAATCATTGAGATCTCCTATTTCACTTCTGCTTGGTTTGCAACATCTCTCTTGAGTCACTGGACGCCCTGGTTGGCGGGAGTTTTGTGATCGAGGCTAGTAGGGAGGAAAAGACTGAGTCCTTCTATGGAGTCGCGGAATTTGCGTCTGCTTCAACGTCAATCTCGATATCGACATCGGGCACAGTAAAGTCGCCGACTTCTGCTGCGTTGTCTCGCGCGCCCATGCCGAATCCGGCACGCTTCAACCCTGCGGTTCCATGGAATGCCACTCTCGATGGCTCGTTCGGCTCAGTATCGGAGAAGGTCCCATTGAACTTGAAGGTGAGCGGCACGACCCTGGTAACACCGTGCATTGTCAGCGAGCCGTCCATCCTCCACAGATCTGAGGAAATATGGTGAATGCCGCGCCCCTGATAGGTCATCGTCAGAAATTTCTTCACATCAAAGTACGCTTCACCGCGAAGATCCTCATCACGTTTGCTGATCTGCGTGCTGATCGTGGAGACGTCGATCGTGACGTCTACGCTGCAGGCAGCTGGGTCCGGCGATACGGTGATAGTTCCCGTGACTTTATCGAACCGGCCGCGCACACGCCCGACCAGATGGTGCCACGCACTGAAGTAGGCGAAGCTGTGAGCGGGATCGATCTTGTATGTTCCCGGAGCCGGAAGGGCCTCGGCTTTGACGCTCTTTTGGATGGGTGCAGGGGGCTCCGCCACCGCAAAGGTCCAGGACATCGCATAAGTTGCCAGAAGCAGAGCACTGACTCCAAAGAGATCGTGCAATTTCTCTAAAACTGATCTTGTTACTTTCCTGCTGACCATCTCGCTTGCCTCCGGTTGATGCAACTCGCATTGCGGTTCTTACGCTACGCAGAGGAGCTCGAGGAAGTCCTGAATCCAGTCTGAAATACTCTGAATAGTTCTGAAATAAGGCTGTAAGTGCGGGTTAAGGGTTGAACTGCGTTCGGATGGTGGGTATCGGTATAATCGGCAGGCGCTGGTTTTTTATTGAAGCTTGATTTAAAGGCAGAAGGTAGTACTGAACCTGTATGGAACGCACCCCCACAACAATGCTTCGCATCGGCACCTGGTGCGTCAATCCGACATCCGGCCAGATTTCACGAGATGGAGAGAGCGCACGGCTTGAAGCGCGGACGATGCGGCTGCTGGTGTGTCTGGCCGAGCACGCCGGAGAAGTGGTGAGCATCGACGATCTGCTTAGCCAGGTGTGGTCCGGGGTGATCGTGTCTTCCGACTCGGTGTATCAGGCAGTGGCGTCGCTGCGGCGGTTGCTTGGCGACGATCCGAAGCAGCCTACTTATATTGCGACGGTACCGCGGCTGGGGTATCGCATGGTGGCGACGGTGAGTCCATGGGTGGAGGAGCCGATGGTCCAGCCAGTTGCGCCGATGGCATCTTCAGCGGCTTTCGAGAACGAAGCTTCGGTTGCCATTGCGAGTGCGCCGAGGCTGGGCTCGCGCCGAATAGTCTTGATGGTCAGCGGTGCGGTGATTTGTCTTGTGGTCGCATTTGCGTTCCTGCTGCGCGTCAAAACTCCGAAACATCGGACAGTGGAGTCGGCTACGGTCGCTGCTTCACAGACGCAGAAGTCTATTGCAGTGCTACCGTTCCTTGACCTGACCCAGGGGATGCATGAGGGGGAGTTCGCGGATGGCATGACGGAAGAGTTGATCGACAAGCTCAGCAAGCTCCCCAAGCTGCAGGTACCGTCTCCGACGGCTTCCTTCTACTACAGGGATAAAGAGATGCCGGTGGCGGATATCGCGAAGGCTCTGGGTGTGGTGTATGTGCTGGATGGGAGCGTGCGCAAGTCTGGTGCGCGGGTACGGGTGGCGGCGCGGCTGATTCGGGCGGATAACGGGTATGTGGTGTGGTCGGAGACGTACGATCGTCCGTTCCACGATCTCCTCATGGTGCAGGACGACATCGCAGGTGAGGTGACAAAGGCGCTGGGGGCGTCGACGGAGTTCAAGGCAAGCTGAAGACTGCAAGCTGATTCGGTTAGCGCGTTCGACACCTGGCTTAATCCAGGGTGGAACTCTCGGTTTTTCGATGAACAAGAACTGGGCAAGCTTATGACGAATTTTGAAACAGCGCTACGTTTTCTTGACAAACCATAACCATACGGTTATGGTTTTGCTGTGAAACCGGCCAATGCAAATCCCGTGTTCCGCGCACTTGCCGACCCGACTCGCAGGGCCATCTTTGAGGAGCTGACCCGGCAGGGGGAACAGACCGTCCACGCATTGACTCACTATGCGGGGGTCTCCCAGCCTGCCGTCTCCAAGCATCTGACGGTGCTGAAGCGGGCAAAGCTGGTACGGCATCGCCGTGCGGGACGCGAGACTCACTATCGGGCGCAGCCTGATGCGCTGGCGCCGATGGTGGACTGGCTCAATCACTACGGCGCCTTCTGGCGCGACCGGTTTGACAAGCTTGAAGCACTTTTGGAAAGGATGGATTAATGACACCAGCCGTTGACACCTCCGCTCGCTCCATCGTCGTCGAACGCCAAATGCCGCATCCACAGGAAAAAGTCTGGCGTGCGATCACCGAAGGCCCGCTCATCGAGCAATGGCTGATGAAGAACGATTTTCAGCCGATCGTCGGGCACAAGTTCAACTTCCGCGCCAAACCCATGGCCGGCTGGAACGGCGTATCTGACTGCGAGGTTCTCCTCGTCGAGCCTCCGCAGCGTCTCTCCTGGAGCCAGAACGCCTCTGGCGAGCAGGCAGCCGACGGCCTGCGTTCGGTTGTTACCTGGACCCTGACGCCCACTGATGCTGGCACCCACGTTCGGATGGAGCAGTCCGGCTTCCGTGCGCAGGACGAGGGCGGCTATCAGGCGATGAGCTTCGGCTGGCCACGTGTTCTCGCTAACCTCGAGCGTGTGGCTGGAGATGTGAATGCGGAGGAGGTGGACCAATGACCTCCCCCAATACCCTTGTCATCGAGCGAGTCTTCCCGCACCCACCAGAGAAGCTGTGGCGCGCACTTACGGAGAGCCCGCTGCTCGCGCAGTGGATGATGAACAATGATTTCGCGCCGGTAGTCGGACGGAGGTTCCAGTTCCGTGCCGATCCTATGCCGAACTGGAATGGCATTGTCGACTGCGAGGTGCTGGTCGTCGACCCGTTGCAACGGCTTTCCTACAACTGGGGTGTTGGAGGAGGCGAAGCTGGACTTCAATGGGTGGTGCTCTTTACGTTGACTCCAGAGGCGGGGGGCACCCACCTTCGCATGGAGCAGTCCGGCTTCGGTCCCGATCAACAGGCGGCGTATCAAGGTGCAAACTACGGCTGGCAGAGGTTCTTTGGTGGCCTCGAGCGTGTTCTCGGGAGGTGCAATGACTGCGAAGACTAAGAACGTTACGTATTGGACGACCACCGCACTTATAGCGTTTTTTATCGGAAGCGGCGGCGCCGGGCAGCTGGTACAGTTTCAGCGCAACCCCCACGGCGTCGTGCCCGCGCTTGGCTACCCAATGTACTTCTTCGCCATCCTGGGAGTTTGGAAGATGCTTGGAGCCATCGCCATTCTTGTGCCGGGTCTTCCGCGGCTCAAGGAATGGGCGTATGCCGGTATCTTCTTCGATCTGACGGGCGCTGCCGCATCGTGCGCTGCAGTCGGCGGCTATGGTGCTTATGGCTTTCACGTCCTCGCCCCACTCATCCTCACCGTAGTTACAGCGGTGTCGTGGGCACTGCGACCGCAAAGCCGTATTATCGGTGTGCTCTTTCCTTCGACAGACAGCAGGCCGGTATAGTCACGTGAATAGCGAACAGTTCTGGATAGAAGGGGTGCAGGGAGTCTGCGCGGTTGGCGAAGGTTGCAGGTTGCGCTGAGTACGGCTAAATTAGGTTGCGAGATTTGGAGATGTCCATGAAGAAGTCCGTTCCGGTGGAGTCTGCTTCTGCGTTGATCGACGCGAAGATCAACGAACTTGGCGACTGGCGTGGGAAGATGCTCGCGAAGGTGCGCGAGATCATCCGTAAGGCAGACCCTGAGATCGTCGAAGAGTGGAAGTGGATGGGAACTCCCGTTTTTTCCCGCGGCGGCATTGTGTGCACGGGAGAGACATACAAGAGCGTCGTCAAGATGACCTTTGCCAAGGGAGCTGCATTGAAGGATCCTTCAGGTCTGTTCAATTCAAGCCTTGAAGGGAATGTCAGGCGTGCCATCGATATCCAGGAAGGCGACAAGATCAATGAAGCGGCTTTGAAGGATCTCATCAGGGCTGCGGTGGCGCTCAATCTCGAGGGCAAGGGCAAAGCCAAGAGCCAGCCTAAGCTCCGGCCGGCGCTCAGCGAACGAGGCGGCTAGCTTCTCGCAGCTGCTGGAGATATCTCCGCTACTACTTGTCGATCGCGGGCTCATCGAAGGCAGCGCTTCCTTTATGCTTGAGAGGCGATGGCGCAGACAGTTTTGACGATTGCTGGATTTGATCCCTCATCGGGTGCGGGTGTGACCGCCGACCTGATGGTGTTTGCGGCGCATGGGTTGTTTGGGACCTCGTGCATAACAAGCCTGACGGTGCAGTCGACGCTGGGGGTGCGGGATAGTCTGCCGGTACCCGCGGAGTTGGTGCGGGCTACGCTCGGTTGTCTGGAGAGCGATCTGCCGGCGGAGGGGATCAAGATTGGGATGCTGGGTACAGCAGCGAATGTGGTTGCGGTGGCGGAGTTTCTTGAGGGCCTGCGCGGGCGGGGGTGGCGGGTTCCGGTGGTGCTGGATCCGGTGATCCGGTCGAGCTCGGGCAGGGAACTGCTGGATGCGGAGGGAGTAGGGACGCTGCGGGGGAGGCTGCTGCCGCTGGTGGATTGGGTGACGCCGAACCTGGAAGAGCTGGGGGTTCTGGCGGGGCGGATTGTGATGCAGCGGGGGGATATGCCAGCGGCGGCCCGGGATCTGCAAGCGATGGGAGCTGGGTTAAATGTGGTGGCGACGGGTGGGCACCTGATGCCGCCGGACGATCTACTGGTGCGTGCGACTGGAGAGATGGAGTGGCTGCCGGGGGAGCAGATTGTAAGCCGGTCGACGCATGGGACGGGGTGTGCGTTTTCAAGTGCGCTGCTGAGCAGAGTGGTGATGGGAGATGCTCCACTGGCTGCGGCGAGGATGGCGAAGCGGTATGTGGCGGAGGCGATTCGGACGGCCGAGCCGAGGGGTGCGGGGCTGGGGCCGGTGAATCCGCTGTGGCCTCTGCGGGATGAGTAGTTATATGGCACAAGGTGTGTGCTGAATCGGGAATTGGAGTGGCGGGGCGGTTTTGGGTGGCGAGGCAGGTTCTGAGACGAACAAACTACATCGTTTGGGTCATTGCCGGGCTTTGGCTGGACTATTTGAATAGCGCTGAGGGTCTGCGTTGAGTTGCCTTAGTCGGAATATTCCGGATAATGCCTTGGAGAGGTTGGCCGATAGGGATTAGGACGGAGGATTCAGGTCCATGTCCACAGTAGCTTTTCCCGGGGTCTTTCGACCCGAACTCGTAAACCGGAGCGCCTCGAGCGTTCCAACTCTTTCGCCGGGGAACCCCGCGCCGAAGAACGCAGACCTGACGATTCACAGGATCAGCCAGACACACCATGGCCGCACGCTGCTGACGCTGGGCCATGCGGCCGAGTATCTGGCAAACTCGCGGCGTTATTCGATTCAGGCCTTCGACAATAAATCTGACGATGAGGCGATTCACATCCTGATGGGTCTGAGCCGGAGTGTGTTTGAGGACTTTGCTCAGCCGAAGACGCTGACTCGCAGGTTGTGGAACTGGTTTGTTGAGCGGACGGTGCGGTTGCTGGATTAGATGGCGATGCTGCTAGGCTGAATAGGTATGGCACTTACGGTGATCTTGAACGGCCAGTCCCGCAGCTTTGACGCGCTTGAAGAAGCTGCCAGCCTTGAACAACTTGTCGTGGAGCTGGGATTGAAGAGCGACCGCGTGGCGATAGAACACAATGGGGAGATTGCTGCTCGCTCGAACTGGGCACAGACGGCGCTGCGCGCAGGGGACCGGCTGGAGGTGGTTCACTTTGTCGGGGGTGGGGTTTGATGGGCCGGTTTGTGCGGTATATCTTTCGCTGTCAGACGTTTTAGAAGAGACTCCCAGCGGTCGCCGTAGTCGTCCCAGCCTCCTAGTAGCTGGACGCGGCGGAGGGCGGCTTCGCTCATCTGCGATTGGAGGCCGGGGTCGTCGGCGAGTTGCTGCATGCGCTGGGTGAGGGCGGCTGCGTCGCGAACTGGGACTACGAAGCCTTCTACGCCGTTGGTGAAGAGGTCTTCGCCGCCGGTGTTGGTGGAGCAAAGAACAGGGCAGCCGCAGGCGAGGGCTTGACCCTGGACCAGCGCCAAACCCTCTTCGATGCTGGGGAGAACCATGACGTGGCTGGTGCTCATGACGGTGGCGAGCTGCTCCTGCGGGAGTGGACCGAGGAACTCGACTTGCTGCTGAGGAAGGCGATCGAGGACGGTCTTCATGTCGGGGTGGATGGACCCGGCGAGGCGCAGGCGCTTTGCGGGATGCCGGAGTTTGGCGAAAGCTTCGAGGAGGTAGGGAACTCCCTTGCGTAGGGTGACGGAGCCGGCGAAGAGGACCTCGAAGCGGTCGTTGGAATCGGGAGGCTCGCCGGTGCGGGTGAAGTTTTCGAGGCGAACGCCGTAGGGGATGACGTGAATCTTTTCAGCTGGCAGGCCCATTTCGATGAAGGAACGGGCGGCGAAGCTTGAGGGGACGGTGATGGCGTCCGAGATAGCGTAGATCTTTTCTTCGCGGAGGATGTCGCGAATGTCGGTGACGGGACGGGTCACATTCCAGCGCTGGTACTCGTCGGAGACGATGGTCTCCTGATAGCGCTGATGGGAGGAGCCCCGGTCGCAGATGAGGCGGCCACCGCGGGACTGGATCTCGCTGCCGGTTTTGAGGCTTGAGCCGGAGATGGCGATGACAGCGTCCGGGGTTGTGTTTGGGGTTGCGGCGGCGCGGGTGCGCCGGAGGGTCCACTCATCGAAGGAGAGTGAGTTTGCATAACTTATTTGATCCATTAGATATGGATGGTGAATGCCAAAGCGTTGCATGAGAATTTCGGGGGTGTGGACCCAAGGGAAGGTCTCGACCAGTTCGCGGGGAAGGCCTTCGCGCTTGAGGCGCGTCCAGGGCCAGGTCGAGTAGATGCGCTGGAGATGGCCTCGGCGGTTAAGCTGGCGGGCTAGTTCAAAGTGATGGAAGACACCGAAGACCGTCTGAACAATTCGCATAGCGCCAGTGGGCGATTGACCTCGGTTCATCGTAACAAAGGTGGTCAGGGGGCGGACTGGACGGCGGGGCGATGATATTTGGCGGTGAGGAAGCGGGTGACGGGTCGCTCGACGAAGAGATAGCAGAGTGGGCCGATGAGAGCGACCGACAGAAAGGCGAGGACTACGTTTATGTCGGGCCCCAGGCGCGCGAGATGGGGATAGAGTCGATCGTATCCGTAGAAGACGAGGAGCGTGACGAGGTAGATGGAGTAGGAGGCGTCGCCGAGGAAGACACCGAAACGTCCGGTGGTGGAGGTGATCTGCGTAGAGCGGAAGACGAGGCCTGCAGTGATCATGGCAGCGGGGATGCCCCAGAGGAAGACGCGATGCCAGCTGAGGTCTCCGTTGAGGACATATTTTGCGTTGCCGAGGTCATAGTAGCCGCAGAAGAGCGTGGAGAGAAGCCATAGCGATCCGACGGCGAGCAGCATGGTGCCGACGGCGTGGCGCTTGCCAAAACGCGCGTAGGCCAAGCCGATGAGACAGCCGAAGGTGAACTCGATGTTGAGGGGATTGGCCAGCAAAATGAGCACAGGCTGATGGAAGCCGAGCAGGCCACCCACAACGACGAAGGCGAGGATAGTGAGGATAGTTCGTTCGACTACATGGACGACGCCGAAGAAGAGATTGAGGGTGAGGAGGTAGTAGAAGAACATCTCGAAGATGAGCGTCCAACCGATGAAGATGAGCGGCGTCGGCATGGGAAAGCGTAGCGAGGGAAGCAGAAGGTAGGAGTTGAGAAGCCAGGCAAGGGTGAGATGGTGTTGCTTCCACTGCACCAGGACAAAGAAGAAGGAGAGGATCCAGTAGATGGGGAAGATGCGGAGGAAGCGGCGAAGGAGAAAGTCGATTGCGCCATGGGGCAGGTTGGGATGAGTGGGGCGAACGCTCATGGCGACGGTGGAGAGGATGAATCCGCTGATCGCGAAGAATATGTCGACTCCGCAGGCGCCAAAGTTGGTGAGGTTGAAGAAGTGACTTTGGCGGGAGACTGCGTGGCCTGAGACGACAAAGAGGGAATGGACGTAGACGACGAGCAGGGCCGCGATCGCTCGGAGGATCTGGATCGAGTCGTGTCGTTTCATCGAGAGAGGGAGGCCGGCTTCAAGGTAAGTGGGGTCGCCGCTGGAGTGTCTCTTCGAAGGTAGATGCGGTAGCCGCGTTCGTGCTGCGCATCGCCGCCACGTTGTATGGAGAGGATGTAGTTCTGGTTCAGGAGATCAGTGAACTGTGGCCAGAACTGCAGCTTGTCGTAGCCACGGGCACCGAAGGTCGGCCATTGTTCATTGGTCAGGATGATGATCCGCGGATTGGATTTCTTTAACTGTGCGAGGAAGTCGTCTCGCAGGTGTTCTACCCGCGCATCGTTGCGGTCGAGGAAGAAGACGGTGTCGTTGACGTAGCCAGTGGCCATGGTGAGGTTCATGTGGAGCAGGACGTTGAGACAGCCGCTGGTCACGTCAAGACACTGTACCTCGCCGGGCGCATCCGAAGCGTGCAGGGCCGTCAGGTCACTCTGAAGTGCGCCTTCGTTCCACCTGTCCCACGTGGCTGGACGTGAGAGACGGGGGTAGATTGCGGAGGAAAACAGGAGCAGGGCGAGAGCCAGCCATCGATAGCTTGCTGTGCTTTGTCTGGCCGTGGCTACGAGGACCCAGGCGGCCCAGAGAAAGAAGAAGTAATAGAAGGGCAGCCGGTGATAGGTGAAGCCTTTGTGTTGCAGGAAGAAGGATGCGGCGCCCAGCACTGTGGCGAGGAGTAAGGTCTGCTGGTCGAGGTCGTCTCTGAGGGCCGGTTGCAGCGCGACGAGGAGCAGCGAGCCGATTGCCAGCTCCGGCAAGACATGGATTGGTTCGAAGATGGCTGGAAGTATCTCCAGAAAGCTCCTTGAGGCTGTGGTCGCATAGACCGGAACCATGGTCCATTCGAGATTGAGAAAGGCGCCGACAGCTTTTTCGTAGAGGAGATAGGCAAATATGACTGCGAAACCGGCGGCGAAACCGGCGAGGAGATATCCAAGATAAGAGCGGAGGGGGAGTTGCCGCTTGCGAAGTGCCAGGATCAACGGCAGAACGAGGAGAATGAAGACAATGGCGGTAGGCTTGATCGTCGAAGCCAGCGCGACTGAGAGTCCGAAGAAGAGAATGAGGAGCGGGCGTTGGCGATGGAAGGATTCAAGCAGCAATGCGACACCGGCCCCGAGCAGGCAGGTCATGTAGAAATCTCGCTGCCCGAGGTTGATGATGCCGGCCCAGGTACCGGTGTGCTCGAGCACGAAGAACGAGATGCCGAAGACGGAGGCGAACCAGAGTCCTCGCCGGCGCGTGATGACTAGCATGGAGGTAAAAGCTACGGCGAGGCCGAAGAGATCGAAGAGGCGGAATGCGAGGTCGCTGGGGCCGAGAAGGTGTCTTTCGAGGCTGTAAAGAAGAAGCGATCCGGGAAACTGTACTTCGACGATGTCGCGGTAGAGACGCATTCCATGTTCGCTCAGGTAGACCATGTAGAGCAGGATGGGGCTGTCGTGCACCAGCGGCCAGTGCATGGAGTGAACGATTGTGATACCTACGGAGACCGCTAGCCAGACGGTAAGAAGGGCGAACAGGATGCGCAAGGTCGACGGTTTGAGCGCAGGGGAAGAGATGCCGATATTGTGTTGCGTCAGGGCCGAGCCTCCGGATTGTGTTTCAGAGAGAAGTATAGAGTCTGGCTCTAGGATTGGCCTAGGTCGCCAGGTCGTCTGTTGCTGCTCAATTGAAATGACAGGGGGATTCGCCCTTTAGAAATGTCACTCTATACCTCGCCGTAGCCGTGCGGCCTGAAGCAATGAGCGCATTGGCGATCATGCACTCACCGAGATCGCTGATATCAGATGGCCGAGAAGCCGCCGTCGGCATTCAACTCCACCCCATTCAGGAAGCTCGAATCGTCTGAGCAAGAAACAGCGCGACCGTCGCAAATTTCTCAGGACGGCACGCTGTTAAAGGTTCAGAAAGCGTTGTCCCTGTTCAACGTGTTCGTAGACCTTACGAATCGGTTCGCGTGGGATCGGTGCGATGTGTCAGGGCTTAGGGCTCGCGTCGATCTCGGCAGCCCGAGCCAGTGCTTGCGTGTCGACATACTCCCGGATGTTCTTCAATTTGCCATCTCGAACGGTAATGTCGAAGACCCAATGATCCTCAAAGATCTTATTGGTTGGTTTGACTCTCCCCGTGGCGAAGCCGACGACCAGAACCCGGTCTCCCTGCGCTACGAACTCGGGGGGCTCTGGGTACGAAGTCTCCACCGTTTCGTTAGCCTTCTGAAGTAACTTCTCCAATCCTGCATGCCCGCGGTACGTGCCGGCCAGCGGCCAGTCCTCGCCTGGAACGGTCCACTCAATATCTTCCGCAGACAACGCCAGCAGGCCATGCTTATCGCGGCTGCCAAGTGCCGCAAGAAAATTCTTTACAGTCTGGACATTCTTTTCAATGCTCATCGAAATCTCCTTTTCCCGTACAGGAATGCGTATTCGAGCGAATCAGGCATTTTGCAGTGGTACTTCTTGGGCAGCATCACACGCTCGTAGATCGATTACTGCTTCTTTTTGAACAAATCCTGGAAGATGAGTGGACCCCAAATGCGGTCGCGCGCATGCACCAGCGCGCCACCCTCGTTGAGCTTTCCCAGCTTGACGGGTGCGAACCCGAGTTGTTTGGCCAAATCCGCTACGGGAGCGATCGCGTCTTCGTCGTCGCTCGATAGAAAGACGACACGATGTCCGCCCTCGACAATCGGATCAGTGGCCAGGGTGGCCGCACCCAGATGATTGAAGCCTTTCACGAGCTTGGCGCCGGGAAAAGACTTCGCAACGAAGGCGGAGGACAGCAGGCCTTCCAGATCCTCAGATGGAACTAACGCGTTCGTCGTGTCGATGATTGTCTTGCCCTTCCAGCTTGGCAGGGCCTTCGCAACCTCGCGATGTTGCTCGAACAGAACCGCCAGGATGATTGTGTCGGCCTCGAGCGCCTCTTGCAGTGATTTGGCGGTGACTGTTGGTCCAATCGCCCGAGCCTGCGGTGCTAACTCCTCAGGCGGCCGTCGACTCGCGACTGTCACGTTGATGTTGTTGCGGGCGAAGGCGTGGGCGAGGGCCTGGCCTATCTTTCCGAATCCTACGATTGCATAGCTCATCATGTTTCCCCGATCCTTTTTCTGATCCGTGTTGCTGTTGATTTCCAACCTTCGACGGCGAGGGACATCCAGTTTCGTTCTGTGGCGACCTTCCGTAAACGTCCCGCAGTAAATCAAATTTGCGGGCGGCCGGAAGGTCAGCCCCTAGCCGAGGTCTGCAGACGTTAGATCGCCGTCATGCCGCCGTCGACGAATAACTCCACCCCGTTCACGAAGCTCGAGTCGTTTGAAGCAAGAAAGAGCGCGACCGTCGCGACCTCCTCAGATTGACCCATCGTTCCCCGCGGGATCAGGGATTCAAAATACTGCCTCGCCTCCTTGGTGAGAACTGCTTCCTGCATTGGTGTGGCAATAGCACCGGGAACCAGCAGGTTGACCCGAATCTTTCTGTCCTTCAGTTCGTTGAGCCAAGTGCGTGCGAAGGAGCGCAGCGCCAACTTGCTTGCCGCGTACACGCTGAAACCAGGGAAGCCTTTCGCGGCAGCATTGGACCCAGTCATGAAGATAGATCCACCATCGTTGAACAGTGGCAACGCTTTCTGCACCGTAAAGAGGGTGCCACGCACGTTCAGGTCGAATGTCTTGTCGAAGTGCTGCTCGGTGATCTCCCCCAGCGGGACGGGCTCGCCTATACCGGCACTCGCAAACAGGACGTCGATCTTGCCCTTTTCTCGCTTGACTGTGTCGAACAGTCGGTCGAGGTCGTCGAGATTGGCCGCGTCACCCTGGACGCCGGTTACATTCCGGCCTATTACCTTAATCGCCTCGTCGATCTGCTCCTGTTTTCGGCCCGTGATGAAAACGTAGGCACCCTCTTCCACGAACAGTTTGGCACTCGCCAGCGCCATGCCGCTTGACCCACCTGTGATGACTGCAACCTTACCTTCAAGCTTTCCCATAATGACTCCCTTGATCGTTGTGTAACTGATAGTTGTGTAGCTGATAGTTGTGTAGCGCACTCACCAACAGCCCCCGATTCAGATCGCCGAGAAGCCGCCATCGACAGCGAAGTCCACCCCATTCACGTAGCTTGCTTCGTCGGAAGCAAGAAACAACGCGGCCGCTGCGATCTCCTCAGGGCGACCCATCTTTCCTCGTGGGATCAGGGACTCGAACATCTGCCTCGTTTGCTCGTCGAGTCGCTGCGAGTCCGCAGTGTCCACCTGCCCCGGACTTAGCACGTTCACCCGGATCTTCCTGCCCTTCAGTTCGTTGAGCCATGTGCGTGCGAAGGAACGCAATGCCGCCTTGCTCGCCGCATACACGCCGAAACCAGGGAAGCCTTTCACAGAAGCAACGGACCCGGTCATGATGATCGATGCGCCATCGTTCAACAGCGGCAACGCCTTCTGAACGGTAAACAGCGTTCCGCGCACAATCAAGTCGAAGCCCGCATCGAAGTGCTGCTCGGTAATCTCGCCCAGTTTGGCGGCTTCGCCCTTGCCGGCGCTCGCGAACACGATGTCGATCTTGCCCTTTTCCCGCTTCACTATGTCGAACAGACGGTCGAGGTCGTCGAGATTGGCCGCGTCGCCGCGCACGCCGGTCACGTTCCGGCCAATCAGCTTGACAGCTTCGTCCAGCGCCTCTTGCCTCCGGCCCGTGATGAAAACGTACGCACCCTCTTCAACGAAGCGCTTGGCGCTTGCTAGCGCCAGGCCGCTCGATCCACCCGTGATGACTGCAACCTTACCTTCAAGCTTTCCCATAATGACTCCCTTTTGATAGATGTGTAGCATTCGGTACAGTAGAGTAGAGTTCTTTGGCAGTGGACGAGAACTGCTCAGTAGTCCTAATATTTTGTCTATTCGTCCAAAGAAGGGAGGCTAAGTTGGACCCGATAACAGACATCTTCAGAACGTTGCACGTAACCGCTTTCGGCCTGCACAGGCTCGAAGCCACAGCTCCGTGGGGCGTGAAACAGGAAAATCAGACCGAAGAAAAAATCACGCCTTCCGGCAATAAGATGCCGCCCACAGATTTGGCGCACTTCGCCATGGTCTCGCGCGGCAACTGCTGGCTGAGTGTGGAAGGGATTGCGGAGCCGATTCCGCTCACCGGTGGTGATTGCTTTTTGCTGGCTAAGGGGACTTCGATTGTTTTGCGCGACAGCCCGCGAACACATCCGAGGTGGAGTTTCCGCGAGATTGGGGCCACGGCCAACGGCAATGTCGCTCTTTATGGAGGTGGTGGCGCACCGACGACAATCGTCTGTGGGTCCCTGAGTTTCGATCGCGCCAGCCTGAAGCCGGTCACTCAGTTATTGCCGCGCTTCATTCTGATGAAGGCCGATCAGGCACGCACGCTGGCGCTTCACAGCACGGTGCAGGCGCTGGCGTCAGAGATGGCAGAACAGGCGCCGGGATCTGAAGTCGTCGCGACTCGACTGGCCGAGGTTCTGTTTATTCAAGTGCTCCGTGCGCATATCGCGTCGGGACCGGAACGTAACAAAGGATGGCTTCGTGCGGTTTTTGATCCTCAGATGGGCACTGCCCTGAGTGCCATTCACGACAGTGTCAAGACACCCTGGACAGTCGAATCCCTGGCCGCAGCGGCGACCATGTCTCGCTCCGCATTCGCAGTCCGTTTTAAAGAACTACTCGGACAAACACCACTGGAATATGTAACCGAGTGGCGGATGCAGAAGGCGATGCAGCTG
The DNA here is from genome assembly GCF_013410875.1 of Tunturiibacter empetritectus. Lineage (GTDB taxonomy): Bacteria > Acidobacteriota > Terriglobia > Terriglobales > Acidobacteriaceae > Edaphobacter > Edaphobacter empetritectus. The sequence goes on from NZ_JACCCU010000001.1 coordinate 1,967,492, forward strand.
ATACAAGAGCGTGACAAAAAGCTCATAGACGTTGCTCGGTCGGTCGGTTACGAGTCCGACGCTGCGTTCAGTAAAGCGTTCAAACGAGTTGTCGGGGCCAGCCCTGGAGAATACCTCAAACGTGGTTTTGGAGACCAGGGTAATGCCTTCTGAAAACGCGGTAGGGAAGCGGGAGACCCAAGGTCAATGGCTTCCAACGTATCGCTACTCACGATGGCACAAAAGATATGGTCAGCTTTTACACGGGGATGGATTTAGGCCAGTGCAGATCTTCAGGACGTGCAGAAGGTTAGCAAACGCTCATTGAACTAGCTCATGAAAGCTGGCAAAAATGCGCTAATGGCTAGAACCATGACACTTCTGTCGACCATCTCCTTCTCACTATACATAATATGTGTTATCAGACGTTGTGTTTTAGTTCTGTTGCCTCTCAATAACTCCACTTGCGTCGCTATCGACAAAGAACGAGAGTTATCTCTCGCGATTCTTCAAATGAGGCGCGCAGGACTCTACAAATGGGTTGACCAGGAAGGTGCCTGCGATTCCAGAGATAAGGACGGTTCCATCGGAGTTGAAGTGGGCGGAGCGGAACTCCTCTTCTGGAAGATCGTTGAGCCTCGTCCAGGTTTCGCCGCTGTCCTGGCTGGTGTAGACGCCGGTGAGTGAGGTGATGACCTCGCGGGTTGGCTTTGAGGGGTCGACCTCAATGCTGTAGGCCCGGACATTGGAACCGGTCTCGTCGGTGGTTCTGTGCAGCAAAAATCTGGCGTTTGTGACTCGCCGGACGGTGCCTGGACCTGAGGGGTTGTAGACTCCCCAGCACGCAGCCAGGTGGAGACCGCCGACGACACTCATCCCATGGATCGCCGAGTCAGGGCCGACGCCTTCGATGCGGCTCCACTTCATCGAGTGGAGGTTGAGCAGGTAGACCTGATCCCCTGTTCCGAGATAGAGGAAGCCTGGGTTGAGTTTTTTGGGATCATCGAACTGAAGGGAGAGCAGGTCCATATCGGTTGGGAGATGCGGGATGGGACCATCTTCGATCCATGAGCCGTCACTCTCTTTGTGGTAGCGGAGGAGCTGGGGCTCGAGGTCAAAGTAGCCATAGCCGATGAGGAGATGTTGTCCGTCGGGTGTGATCTCTACGACGCTGGCTCTCAGGGGGTCGCCCGGCTTCTTCGTGATGGGAGTGCGGGGCGGCGTGTCGGGAACGCGAGGACCTGCAATGGGTTTGACCAGCGTCTGGTTGGGGTTTGGTTGAGGAGATACTTGAAATGCTCCGCGCTGCGTGGTGATTATAAAGTAGGTTGCATCGGGAGAGATGATAAAACCGTTGCGTAGACCCTCACCGATTCGAGCATCGAAGTATTTGGAGTCGACTCGAGCGATCTGCGTCCATGTCGCGCCTCCGTCGGTTGACTTCGAGATGTACATAGCTCGGTCCTGGGACGGAAGCTTGTTGCTGAGATCCGCAGTGAGGCCCCAGATCAAATCAGGATCGGCGTCAGGGCTGGGGTCGGCAGCTATGGCCTCGATAAAGTCGCTGGCAAATTGATGACTTCCCGGCAGGCCAGTCACTCGATGAACGAAGCAGGTGTTCCTGTCGTTCGCTGCGTTGCTTTCGGTGCTGACGGCTTGATTCGGAGTGGAAGTCAGAGCCTGCCCCTGCCCTGCTACAGGGAGGGTCATCCAGAGGAGGAGGCTTGTACTGAGGAACGTTCGATATGGGAATAGGCGTGGCATGGCCAGAACAGTTTCGATGCGCTTGAATCAACACCTCAAATCTACTGCAAGGCGCAGGATCTCATGAGTTGTGGGTAGCGTCAGGCAAAGTTCACCCGGGGTACTCGGTTCTCACTAATATGGGTGTGAGACGTCTTATTTCTGGCGAGGTGCTGCTTCGTGTCCATAAACCGAATCGTCTGTCGCCTCCGACGCAGCGATTCGCTGCTTTGCTTTGTGGCTCTGGTCTGTGCCTTGCTGGGGAATGGAGTTCGATCGCCTGCCCAGGTTGGCGGCAGCGCGGGGGGAGGCCCATCGATTGCAAACCCGGGTATGCCAGACCTGGTCTCGGGACGAGTGATCAATGCCGCCACCGGTCAGCCCGTTCGTAGAGCGCTGGTTCGGCTCAACACCCGCGCAGTGCTGACCGATAGCGAAGGCAGATTCCGGTTCGAACAGAATAAAGAGAGTAGCGCCAACCTTCTGGTGACCAAGCCTGGGTTTTATGCGAGTGCAGAGTATGGCGATGCGGGCAATCTGTATCTGCAGTCCGCACAACTTGCGGCGCCGTTGGAGCTTCGCATCTACCCTGAGGCGCTGCTTACCGGTGTGGTTCTGGCTCCGGATAGAACACCTCTTCCGGAGATCTCGGTGACCGCGATGAGAAGGGTGTATGACGAGATGGGGCGACGTTGGGTGCCGGTTGATCAACGTCAGACAGACGTGCATGGGGGCTTTCGAATTCCTGTGCCTGCCGGAGAGTACCGAGTACAGACGGGCTACTTGCCGCGGAGCTCCGCAATTGGCGAAGCTGTACTTCCTGTTGCATTTCCGAGCGGTAGCGCAAGTAATACTTCACAACTAGTTCGGATTCATAGCGGCGAAGAGCAGACGTTCGAGCTGCGTCCGGCGGTTAGTGCGATCCACACCGTTGAGATTTCGCAGGTTCGCCCTGATCGCGGCTTCCAGCGCATCTCTGCCCGCGCCGCCAATGGAGGTACGGTGCAGGTTAGCTCGATGCCGGCAAGCGGAGATGAGACCAAGATACAGCTCCCCCAGGGAACGTATGCGCTGACGGTGCGGACGATGGGAGATACCGATGCTCCTGAGCTGGCTGAGACAACGGTTACGGTTCCGGATCACGATATCTCTGGAGTGGCTCTACGATTTTCGCCAGTGCCGTCGATTCCGGTGGAGCTGTTGATCGACGAATCTTCCTCCTCCGCCGCGAGTACCACTGTACTGGCGCAACTGGGCCTCAGTCTGCAGAGTGAGCAGGCTGATTCTGATGGCGGATCGGCCAGTGTCAGGTTGTCACCTCGGAGCAATCAGACCTTCTTCTTCTCGGCTGCGCCTGGAAGTTATCGGCTGGTGGGACGTAATAGCGGCGCGTGGTATATCAAGTCTGCCAGCTATGGCGACTCCGACCTGTTGGAGCAGGAGCTGCTTGTAGCGCCTGGAGCGTCTGGAACTCCGATACGGGTTGTGGTGAGCAATCAGACGGCTGCGTTGCAGGGGACGGTACGCCTCAACGGCGATCCTGTGGCGAGTTGGGTATATCTGATCCCGAACAGGCGGAGCGCTCAGTTGGATTACAGTACCCGCAGCAGTTCGACCGGCAGTTATAGCTTCGATCATCTTCCGCCAGGGAGTTATCAGGCTATCGCCTTTGAGCGACGGCACTCGGCCGACTACGGTAATTCCGAGAGCCTGACACCGTTTGGTGGTCATGTGCAGTCGGTTACGGTCAACGTCGGCGATAAGCCTACGCTGAACCTTGATGCTGTGCCGGCAACGGAGGTGATTCCATGAGATGGAGCCTTGTGGAAGCTTCGTTGCTGCTCTTTGCCGGAGCTCTGTGCGGAGGGATAGCGCACGCACAAATTCGAGCACAGACGAAGCCGGAGGCGAAGCATACTGCTGTCGGGGCACACTATGAGATCAACGGGGTCGTTGTCAGCAGCATCGATGGGAGCCCGATTCCTCATTGCAGGTTGACCCCGACTCTTGTGGCTCAGGGGGTCTTCGGGAGCCGTCGCTTCCCTTCCTCGACTGACGGCTCTGAAGCCGATGAGCATGGCCGCTTTTCGATTCCGCTGCCTTCAGCTGGTGCATGGAATCTGCGGGCGAGTGCGCGGGGCTATGTGACCCAGTCCTATGAGGAGCACGGCGCCTTCTCGTCTGCGGTTGTCCTGACCGCTGATTCGCCGGAGATTGATCTGCGTTTCAAAATTAGTCCCGAGGCCAGCATCAAAGGCCTTGTTCTGGATGAAGCCGGGGAGCCGGTGAGAGACGCGCAGATCTCTCTTTTCATCGTGCCGCCGTCAAGTCCAGGAGGTCCGCCAGCTAACACAGGTTCGCGAACGAGCGCCAGGACCGATGATCGCGGCATGTATGAGTTGGCGAATCTGTCTCCGGGTGGATATCGCCTGTCGGTGCGGGCGCGTCCCTGGTATGCGGAGGTGTCGCAGCAAAGTGGAATAGCAGTTGCTGGGTCGCCGGTCGATCCTTCTCTCGACGTTGCATATCCGCCAACCTGGTTTCCTGGAGGCAGTGATGTCGCAACTGCTGAGACGATTGTCCTGCATGCGGGCGATACACGTCAGGCAGACTTTCATCTTGTTCCGATCGCTTCGATTCATCTGAAGATCGCTCCGCCATTAGGAGGTGTGGGAGGGGCTAACGTCCGCCAGGGACAAGCAATTCCCATTGTGGAAGAGATTATGCCCGGTGCAAATGCTCCGCGCCTGGTTTCAGTTGCGACCCATCGCGACCCACAGGGAGAGTTTGATGTTGGCGGGCTGACGCCGGGGCTCTATCAGGTGAGGATACCGGGCCAGGATGGGCGCTCCACTGTGGTCGACGTAGCGGCGAACTCGGTTCGACCGCTGGATCTCGATGCGCCCAGGAACGATATTGCCAGAGTTACAGTCCACATCGACGGGTTTGCCGGTGATACGGAAGAGGCCGGTGACAGACGCGGTAGAGGGCTTCGCGTCAACCTGATCGACACCGATACGCAGCGTGGGACGTTTTCTTCGGCGGGAGAGGAGGGCGGGTTTGCAGGGCGTCGCGGGTCGAGAGCGCCTTCTGCGGAGTCTAAGGAATCCAAAGACCGGATCATCGAGGTCCCGCCAGGACGTTACGAAGTTGTTCTGCAGGGCGGCTCCAACATCTTTCTGACTGGATTGACCGCTAAGGGGGCTGAAGCCTCGGGGCGATATGTGACGGTGCCCGCGGGTGAGACGACCCTTACCGTGCATGTTGCGAATGGCCGGGCCAATGTTAGTGGAATCGCTGCGCTCGAGGGAAAACCCGCGGTGGGCGCAATGGCCCTGCTGGTTCCAATCACGATTGAAGAGCCTGACTCCATTGATTTTTTGCGGCAGGACCAGACCAATACAGATGGAAGCTTTGATATCGAGAACGTCATCCCGGGGCAATACATTCTGGTCGTTATCGACAAAGGATGGCAGATCAACTGGGGAGATCGATCGACGTTGCGCCGCTATCTCACGCAAGGGGTGCCGATGGAGCTGAAGCCCTCTGCAAGCGTGAAGCAGAATGTAGTTGCGCAGGCTCCATAGGATTAGGAGGTGCGCGAAGGCATCGGCGGCCTTCGAATTGTGGTAGATTCAAAAAGGCCCGCAATACTGCGGAGAGATGGCCGAGTGGCTGAAGGCGCACGCTTGGAAAGCGTGTATACCGCAAGGTATCCAGGGTTCGAATCCCTGTCTCTCCGCCATATTTTTAAACTCCCCTTTTCAAATTCAATAAACTATAGCCGTAAGCCGGGCAAATCAGCATCAAAAGTGCTTCCTCAGGCACTTCCGATGTGCCCTGTTGTGGATCTTTAGCGCGTACCGGTGGCCAATGATAGGCCAATAAACTCTAAGTAAGGAAGGTAGCGGCCAGGAGCAAAATTACGCCGAGGTACGTCACCGGGTAGATCCATTTCCCGTTGGAATGTACCTTCTCTGCCGTAGACCTCATTCCACGTTTTTGCATGAGATAGACCGCAGTAATTTCAAAGATACAAAGAAAGCAGAGGGCGAAGCTGGCGAGGAAGACAGCGTCCAGAAACGTCACGTAGCCCACTCGCGGAAGGTCGCGCGTAATCGTGAACTCGAAGGCCACCATGGAGAGCAGCATGGTCATTGGAACTTTCAGGAGCCAATCGAACTGCTCAACGTCGATCCAAAAGACGACCACTGGAACCAGAGTCATCATCGCCAGCGGAACAAAGATCTTCCAGAGATAAAAACCCGATCGCCGTTTGACAGCAAGTTGGAAGACCGCTTCCTGGGTAGGAGGAAGGAAGCGATCGCGGGCCACCTTCTCCGCAGTGTAGCGAAGATCGTTTATCTCCCAGGCAGCAAGCTGAGTGTGTTGCTCAGGACTGACGCCGGTGGATTGCAGAGGCTGAGGGGCGAATCGAATCTCGGAGGCGGTTGAGAGAAACGGTTGAACTTCAAACTGAAGGACCTGAGTATCGAAGGGGAATCTCTTCAAGTCATAGTCGTTGGAAAGAACGGTGTCGAAGCGCTCGATGTACGTGACAAAGCCGTCTCTATCGGCAATTAAAGAATACTGGGTCGTCTTATGGGAGATGGAGTTTGCCGCCTCAATCGCGGGAGTCCAAAGGTCTTCCAGACGAAAGGTACGAGTCAGAGTTTGCGCTGTTGCCTTGTCTGCGATCTGGCCCGGGGGCAAGACAAGACGCGGATCCTGCCATCTGCCAGTAAGGTAGCCACCGACCTCAAAACTTTCACGAGATTCGTCTATCGCTACAAAGTTTGTGATGTAAAGCCCCAGCGAAACTTCAATTGGCGTCTTGCCGCCGGTGGGATGTTTGCGAAGATCCACACTGGGCTTTGGCGCCGTTTTCACTGCAGAAGATGCGGGAATAGAGATGGGGGCCATTATCAAAAACATGGCTAGCTTTGCACGGAAGAGGCCGCATTGCTTCATAGGAGTTGTCCAGGGTGTGCGCCCTAATGTATCAGAAATCTTATTCGCGAGGGCGACTCCTATCTCCTTGGGTCACAAGTCTCAGCCAAATGCCACTATATTAGAGGCCACCCCTAGCCTCCTTCTTTCCATACTTCAATGGTCGATACGTCTCGACTTTTTCCGGTGGAGTGCGACTAGCCTTGTAGTTCCGCGCTACGCTTATCCCTGCCATCGGATAGAGGTCTCCATCCTGCATCGACGCTTCGCCACGCCGAGCCAACACTTCCTGAAAATCGATGTTTGCCTGAGGCGTCTGTCCCAATGCGGTATGTGCCATGCCGCGCAGATAGGCCGCGAACAACGTCTGGTTCTCGTTTCCAGAAGCACCCAGATTCGGAATAGCCTTTCCGGGTTCATTGATTCCAATTGACGCTGCAGCCTTCAACTCCGGCGCGTAATCCTGAACCACTGCTGTATTTCGCGGAAAGTCCTGTTGCAGAATGAGAGCGGTCTTTATCGCGTACGGTTGATCTCCACAAAGAGCCGCTGCCATTCCCGCGTTGAAGCTTGCAACTGGCCCCTTCGGCAAGCCCTTCCCTTCCTCAACCATCTCAAGCGCGACAGGGCAACTCTCCGCAAGAGCGTGATCAAGCGCACCTTGTGCCAACAAAGACGCCTGAGTGCCAGAAAGCTTAGCCTCGTCGCCGGCTTTCGCAGCCGCACTCCGCCACAGGTCGAGAGCCGCGCTCTTCTTCCCCGTGTTATCCAGATAAAGACCGTAGTTATTCAAATCCGCGTAAGTCACCTGCGCGCGATTGCCCATCGTTGGTCCGGTGAGCGCAGCCTGCAGTTCTTTGTTCTGCTCGGCCACAAGATCTTCTCTTCCGTCCAGGTATGCCGCGGTCAGAACGTTCGTGCCACTCGCAACGCCAACATGACCAGCCTGTGATTCCAATTCAAGAACGCTCCCGTACCGATCCATCCCGATCAAGTCACGTTCTGCCTCGATATAAGCCTCTGCATCGAACGGATTCGTCTCATACCCCTGCTGCGCAGCCTGCAAAGCCTCCGGGAACAGCCGTTGCACTCGCAGTGCCAGCGCCAGATCCTTTCGCCCGTCGACGCTGAGCGGATACCGCAGCACATACTCACGGATCGTCCTGGTAGCCTGAACCAGATTCCCGCTCCCATTCACCTCGAAGCAAAACTTCGCCAGCAACTTCACCGCTTCGCTCGAGTGAACGGCAGCATCGCGTGCGAAACCGGCAGCGTTGGCCGATGCCACTTCAGCTCTCTCTTCGCGATAAAGCCACGCAAGACGCATCTGCGCCTGAACAAACTTCGGGTCGAAACGAACAGCCTCCTGGTATGCCTTCAACGCATCGGTGACTCGGCCACTCTGCTCCGCCGTCGCGCCCGCGAAGTAAGCGTGCAGCGCGTCCAGGCTTGCCGATGCCTCATCGGCAAATGGAATATTTCTTCGCAGGTCGGATTTACTGTCTGCGCTGATCTCTCTCCGCACAGCCAGCGCCAGGCGTCCGATCGCCGCCGGAATTTCTTCCCTGCTTGCGGCAGTCTCATCGAGGCTTGCCACCTTGTCATTCGAGTCTGTCCGCAACACGTCGACACTAATCGTGTAGGGCGCCTCCGCTCCATTGATCTCGCCATACAAATAGGCTCGCGTGCCAATCTTCTGCGCGACGCTCCACACCGGCACTGCTATAGTCGCGCCTGTGTTTCCGGGCTCTATCTGGACCAGGCCCGCGTGATACGCCTCACTACCCAGGACATTCAAAGTCCTCGACTGATGAAGCGCAATCTCAAGCCCCTGCATCACCGTGCCATCCAGCGTCTTGTCCCCGGTCTTATTTTGGATAAGAGTCAGTAACAAACGATCATTTGGCTTTAGCACCATCGGTCGAAAGAGGCTCATCCCCATCGTGAGAGAGGCTGCCGCCGCGACGCCGAGAATCATCGTCACCGCGACTACCATCCGCACCCGGGCCTTCTTCCCCTGCTCGGCCACCAACTCCGACAGTAAGTCCTCTTCAGAGGCGACCCACTCCCCTGCTTCGTGCTTGGCATCGTCGTCGCGGTCCTCGTCAACAGCAGCCAATCCACTTCGGAATCTTATCGAACCCGGTTCGTAAGATCGCGTCTTCGCTGCCGCCGGCGCGCCATAACCAACATGTGGTAGGACAGAGTCTTGAGACGAATCGCCTTGCTCGGCCACGCCGTATTCGGAGAGCGGTTGCCACTGCGTATCTGTACTCTCAAAGGCGATTGCGCTCGCCTGCGCGGATCGCGAGCCCTCCACATCGCTGCCACGATCCTGCCTCGGTCTGAGCGCGGGGCGTATCCGTTTATTGCCATGACTCACCCCTTTCGTCTCCGCTACCGAGAGCCGCCGTCCCGCCGTATCGCCCTTGTCTGGCTCAGACCTGCGCTTCGGCCCCTTATGCAAAGCCACCGGATCATAAGCGCGAACGAGCGGAACCGCTGCCAAAGATCCCTTATGGAGCCATCCGCCTCGACCCAGTTTCCCACCAACCCTGACCAGCGCCTCCTGCAACTCCTGCGTCGTCTGGAATCGCTCACCTCGGCTCTTCGCCATCAGCTTCAAAATAATTCGCTCCAGGTCACGTGGAATCGATTCATTCCAGTTACGCACCGAGTCAGGCGTATGACTAAGAAGCTGTACAAACATTAGCGCGCTCGTCGTTCCTTCAAACGGCACCCGTCGCGTCGCCATCTCATACATCACGACACCCAGCGAGAACATGTCCGACCGCGTATCCAGCGACTCGCCCCGTGCCTGCTCCGGCGACATATACGCCACCGTTCCGACCGTCGCTCCCGACAGTGACATATCCAGCGTCCGCGACTCCCACCCGCCGCGTACTTCGATCCCAATCTTCGCCAGGCCAAAGTCCAGCACCTTCGCCTGGCTCTTTCCATTTGGCAACTTCACCAGAAAGATATTTGCCGGCTTGATATCGCGATGCACAATCCCTTTGGTGTGTGCTGCCGCCAGCGCGTCCGATATCTCCAGTGCATAGCGAACAATCTCCTCTGGCGAAAGCGCACCGTGTTCGATTCGAGACTTTACCGTCTCGCCCTCCAGCAACTCCATCACTAGATATGGAGTACCGTTCTGTTCGCCGATGTCGAACACCGTACAGATATTTTGGTGATTCAATGCAGACGCCGCCCGAGCCTCTTGCAGAAAGCGCTCCCGCATACCGGGCATCTTGTAGCTCTCGTGCAGAAGCTTTACCGCAACCTCGCGATGCAGCCTTTCATCCCAGGCGCGAAAGACCAGGCCCATGCCTCCGCCGCCCAGTGTGCCCAGGATCTCGTACGGGCCGAATCTCTGGCCAGCCTCTGGAATCATGCCTCGGTTCCTTCTATTCTCCCCAGCCCCGGTCAGAACCAATATCTTCGCTTGGTGATCGCTTCCAACTCTCGCATAACCAGTTCAGGGAATATATCCCCCAAGCGTGGCATGTCGTTCAGTCTCCATCCTCTCCATCAAGCGCCGCCTCCTCGACCTTATAATCAGTCTGTGAACTCTCCCACCCAAATCGACCGTCGCCCACTCCACCAGACCCTCCTGATCGACGCCGACGACACGCTCTGGGAGAACAATATCTACTTCGAGCGTGCCATCACCAGCTTCATCTCCTACCTCGATCACCGGGTTCACACCGCCGAAGAGGTTCGCAGCCACCTCAACCAGGTCGAGCACGATACCATCCGCGCCCACGGTTACGGACTCCACAGCTTCCGCCGATCGCTGGTCACCTGCTTCGAGCAGCTTAGCGACGCCCCCATGACCGACGAAAAGCATCACCGCATTGAAAGCTTCGCCCAGTCCATAGCGAATCAGGAGATCGAACTTCTCCCCAACGTCGCCCCCACGCTCAGCGAACTCGCCACGCGTCACCGCCTCATTCTGGTTACCAAGGGAGACCATGACGAGCAAACCGGCAAGCTGCATCGCTCCGGCCTGGCTCCTCACTTCACTGCCGTCGAGGTGCTGTCTGAAAAACATCCTCAGGCCTACGAGTCTCTCGTCTCCCACCACGCCTGCGACTCTTGTAACACCTGGATGATCGGCAACAGCCCACGCTCCGACGTCAACCCTGCGCTCTCCGCTGGACTGAACGCCATCTTCATCCCTCACGACTTCACATGGGTGCTGGAGCACGAGGCCGTCAATCAGCCCCCTGCTGGCCAGCAGTTACTCGAGCTAGCCAGCTTTGCCGAACTTACCCAGCACTTCTAAGCAAGCGCCGGGCTCTTGCAATCCCGCATCCCGTTAAATAACTTCGCCTGCTTCGCCAGAATCGCAGCCTTTGTCGCCAGGTCAGGCTGCAGGTTCCAATCGCCCATCTCATGGGTTCCACCCAGCACCACTCCATCTCGCCGCGAGAACATGTAGGTGTCCTCATAGACCGTGGCATAAGTCACCTCGGGCTGAGGCAGCAGGATCGTCAGTTGTCCCCGAACCGGCGTCATCTCTTCATCGCCGAACAGTGCCTTTGCCCCGAGGCCCGTGCAATTGAAGACGAGTTTCTCCGGCAACGCGCGCACCTCGTCGAGACTCTTCATCTCGCGAACGACCACTCTGCCACCTGCGATGCGAACCTCAGTCAGCATCGCAGGCAGATAGATCGGAGGCTCAACAATCATCCCGTCAAACTGTCGTGCGTACTTGCCTGTAAACGGATGCGCTCCCGCCGGCAGGGTCTTGATCTCCGGCCTTAGTCCCTTAAGCATCCCCTCATCTGTTTGCGACGGCCACGGCTCATCCGACAAAACATAGTTACGCATCCACCGAATCCCATACTTCGGGTCCATCATAATCTGGTAACGCCGGTACGCATACTGTGCCGCTGCCACGAACTGCGCCGTAAACTCCGGGGTCAAAGTCCTGTCCGAGTCATATACGGTGGCCGGTAGCCACTGCCCACCCGCAATATTCGAGGTAGTCTCCGGCGGGAGAGCCTTTGCGTAGATCGTCACATCGAATCCTACCTCCTGCACCAGCCGGGCCGTAGCCAATCCCACTGCACCACACCCCAACACTGCAACTGGCCCGACATGCCCCGGCAAACCAAGGTCAGTCGCCAACTTTGAAGTTCCCCAACTCAACGTAATCCCGCCGCCACCGTGACCATAGTTATGGACAACGATCGTCTCGCCCACCATCTCTCTGGCAACGCGAAATCCAGAGTGCCGAAACGGCCGCAACCCCACAACCGTCCGTATCTCACGTTCCGCAGACACCCTCACCCTAGGCAGCGAACAAGCCGTCTCCGGCAGATTCACCGGCAAAGCCCCCGCTGCGATTGCCGCGCCAATCGGCCTCCTGACGCACCCAAACAATCCACCACCAGCGGCCAGCGACACCGCAGTCATATTCGCATGCTGCAAAAACGTCCGTCGATTCATCAGCTCTCTACCAATCAAATATCGTTAGTTTCTCTGCTCAGAATAAGCTCGCATCTTCACTTCAAACCGAATTCTCGCACTCAAATCAGGCCCCGACACCGTTTGAATACCTTACCGTTCGTCATTCTTGTTGGTCTGAGACCGCACATAGAGTGAGAGCGGGCATCCGGCTCCACCTTCTTTAGCGTCTATGGTCGGTGAAGAGTAGAAAAACACTATGGGAGAGATCGATGAAGGTTTTGATGGTAGGCGCAACAGGAACATATGCCAGCCTGGTCGTACCAGAGCTGACGAGGCGTGGTGTCACGGTACGTGCGCTGGTGCAAGACGAGAGCAAGATAGCGGATGCCCTGCAGCGGGGAGCTCGGGAGACTGCGATAGGCGACCTGCAAAAACCGGAGACTCTCCTGACGGCAGCGAATGGAGTCGATGGTGTCTTCCACATCAATCCTGCTTTTGCACCCCACGAAGCCGATATGGGCGTGGCCATGGTCGAAGCGGCAAAGTCTGCCGGCGTTCGAAAGTTTGTCTTTTCGAGCGCCATACACCCATCCATATCAAAGATGTCAAACCATGCATCGAAGCGCCCAGTTGAAGAGGCTATGTACGAGTCGGGAATGGATTTCACTGTGCTTCAACCCACTATGTTTATGCAGACGCTCGACGGTGGATGGAGTCAGATCGTGAAATCAGGTCGACTTTCGCTTCCCTACTCGACTAAGGCGATGGTCTGCTACGTCGACTATCGCGATGTTGCCGAAGCTGCAGCCTTGGCTCTGACGACTGACAGGTTAGCGTACGGAACCTTCGAGCTGTGTGCTTCAGGAATGGTCAACCGGGTCGAGGTCGCGGCCATGATGAGTAAAGCGCTCGGACGGACAATCGTAGCGGCAGAGACGCCCTTCGAGGAGTGGGCTCAACAATCCAAAGTACCGGAAGGCCCAGTCTACGAAGGTCTGAAGCGAATGTATGAAGACTACGATCATTACGGATTTCCCGGAGGAAACGCTCTGGTCCTGCGAGCCATTCTCGAAAGGGAGCCGCGCGCTCTCCCCGATTACCTGCAGGAACGCGCCAGCGGTGAAAGCTAGCGCTCACTTCGCTCGTTGAACTGTGCCATCCGTTCAACAATTTGCCTAACATTCACCTGCGAGAAACACCTCACAAAACTTCCCTGTAACATCTAAGAGGATAAGAACAAGAAGTGAGAGGTGTATGAGCGAAGGCCGTTGGGTTTTATTGATTGCGAGTGAAGTTGGCGGTACGGATTCAGTCTCAGACCGCGCCATGGAGCGTCTGGTTGAGGCGATTCGCCTTGAAGGATATGAGGTGGTACGCACCTCCACGCCGGAGGACGGTTTGTCCCTGGTCACATCCGATCCGTCCTACAGTGCAATCCTCCTGGACTGGGACCTCGAGGGCGAGAACCAGTTCGCTGAAGGCGCAGCGCTGGCGATCCTTCGCGCTGTACGCCGCCGCAACAAAAAAATCCCCATCTTCCTCATCGCCGACCGCACCCTCGTCAGTGAACTCCCCCTCGAAGTCGTCAAACAGGTCCACGAGTACATCCACCTCTTCGGCGACACCCCCGCCTTCATCGCCAATCGCGTCGACTTCGCCGTAGAGCGCTACCACGAGCAACTCCTCCCGCCCTACTTCCGCGAACTCAAAAAATACAACGACCAGGGAGCGTACTCCTGGGACGCACCCGGACACATGGGCGGCGTCGCCTACCTCAAGCATCCCGTCGGCATGGAGTTCCACAAGTTCTTCGGCGAAAACATCATGCGTTCCGACCTCGGCATCTCCACCGCGCCGCTCGGCTCCTGGCTCGACCATCTTGGGCCTCCCGGCGAGTCTGAACGCAACGCCGCCCGCATCTTCGGTGCCGACTGGACCTTCTACGTCCTCGGCGGCTCCAGCACCTCCAACCAGATCGTCGGCCACGGCGTCATCGCGCAGGACGACATCGTCCTCGCCGACGCCAACTGCCACAAGTCCATCTGCCACTCCCTCACCGTTACCGGCGCGCGTCCGGTCTACATGAAGCCCACGCGCAACGGCTACGGCATGATCGGCCTCGTCCCCCTCAAGCGCTTCAGCCCAGAGTTCGTCCGCGGCATTATCGACAAGAGCCCGCTCACCACCGGCGTCGCCAACCAGAACCCCACCTACGCCGTCGTCACCAACTCCACCTACGACGGCCTCTGCTACGACGTCAACCGGGTCGTCACCGAGCTCTCGAAGTCCGTCCCACGCATTCACTTCGACGAGGCATGGTACGCCTACGCCAAGTTCCACGAGATCTATCAGGGTCGCTTCGCGATGGGCGTCCCAGACGACATGCCCGATCGCCCCACCATCTTCGCCGTCCAGTCCACGCACAAGATGCTAGCCGCCTTCTCGATGGGCTCCATGATCCACGTCAAGCTAAGCCCTCGCGCCAACCTCGACTTCGATCAGTTCAACGAGTCCTTCATGATGCACGGAACCACCTCGCCCTTCTATCCTTTGATCGCCTCGCTGGACGTAGCGGCCGCCATGATGGACGAGCCCGCAGGCCCCACTCTTATGAGCGAGACCCTGCAGGACGCCATCAGCTTCCGCAAGGCCATGTCCTCCATCGGCCACCGTCTGCGCGAAGCCGAGCAAGGCTGGTTCTTCCGTCTCTATCAACCTGAGTACGTCTTCGATCCGCTCGATGGAAAGACCTACCTCCTCGAAGAGGCAGCTGACGGTCTTCTTACCAACCGCTCCAGCGCCTGGACCCTCAAGCCCGGCGAAGAGTGGCACGGCTTCCAGGACGAAGACATCGCCGAAGACTACTGCATGCTCGACCCCACCAAAGTCACGATCCTCACCCCAGGCGTCAACGCGCAAGGGAAGGTCAGTGAGTCGGGCATCCCCGCAGCCATCGTCACCGAGTTCCTCGACGGACGCCGCGTCGAAATCGCCCGCACTGGCGACTACACGGTCCTCGTTCTCTTTTCCGTCGGCACCTCCAAAGGGAAGTGGGGCGCCCTGCTCGAAAACCTCTTCGAGTTCAAACGCCTCTACGACTCCGAAGCCTCCCTCGAAGAGGCTCTGCCCGAGCTGGTCTCCCGCTTTCCTCATCGTTATCGCAACGTCAGCCTCAAAGAGCTCTCTGACGAGATGCACACAGCGATGGTTCAGCTCAACCTCTCCGGCCTCGTCAACGACGCCTGCGACGAAGACTTTGATCCCGTCCTCACTCCGGCCCAGACCTACCAGAAGCTTCTCCGCCACGAGACGGAGAAGATCCGCTTCTCAGAGATGGCCGGCAGAATCGCTGCCGTCATGCTGGTTCCCTACCCTCCCGGCATCCCCATGTCCATGCCCGGCGAACGCCTCGGCGGCACCGAAAGCCCGGTCATCAAGCTCATCCTCGCCATGGAAGAGTTCGGCAAGCGCTTTCCCGGCTTCGAGCGTGAGGTCCACGGCATCGAGACCGATGCGGAAGGAAACTACTGGATGCGCGCCGTCATCGAGACCAACGGCAAAAAGAAGAACGGCAATGGCCACGGAAAGCAGCGTCCACCAAACGCCGCCCCGCCGGTCCAGAAGAAGAAGCGCGTCTCTGCCACCTCGCCTATCGTCCCGGGAAGCGGCCTCGCAACCGAAAGATAATCTCGATACAGTGCTTATCGGCACATGCAAGGCAATTGGAACGGCCTCTTCTACCTGACAAAGAGGCCGTGCGGCTCTTGAGCGACCTCTGTCCTTGAGCTTGGAACACTCTACGCACTCAGCCGAGAAACCTTATCCACACCCACTCCCGCTCAACCCGTCGCAGATGCTATACTTACCTTCGGATTGCTTACCGCACCTCGCGCTCCCCAGCGTCGAGTCAAAGCGCGGAGGTGGCGAAATTGGCAGACGCACTAGCTTGAGGTGCTAGCGCCGCAAGGCATAGGGGTTCAAGTCCCCTCCTCCGCACCAATCCAACCTTTTTGAAGGATTTATTCAGGGTCGACCAGAGCGGTCGGCCTTTTCTGTGCTCGCCGCCATCCAACGCACAGACTCTAAATAGCGTCACCTTCGCGGAATCAACCGAGACTGACCTCAAGCTGTCTGCACGATATAACCAAACATGAGGAATTCGCTATGAATATCTCCTTCGAAAATAAAGTTGCAGTCGTTACAGGCGCGGCGTCCGGCTTGGGGCTTGCCACAGCCAGGGCTTTTGCTGAGTCAGGTGCATCCGTGGTCTTGGCGGACTGGAGCGAGAAAGCGGTCCAGTCCGCAGCCGAAGAACTGGCTGCGAAAGGTCACAAGACGCTGGCGATCCAATGTGACGTGGCTGATGACGCTCAGGTAGAAGCAATGGTTCAGCAGACGGTCGCCACCTTCGGACGACTCGATGCAGCCTACAACAATGCCGGCGTTCAAAATGTCCTTGCCGAGACTGCCGACTCTCCCCGCGACGACTACGACCGGATCATGGGGATCAACCTGCGTGGTGTGTGGAGCTGCATGAAGTTCGAGCTGCAGCAGATGCGCAAGCAAGGCAGCGGAGCCATCGTTAACTGCTCTTCGCTTGGAGGTCTTATCGGTGGTCCCCGGCGTGGCACTTACCATGCCGCGAAACACGGTGTTCTTGGATTCACGAAAAGTGCGGCTCTGGAATATGCTACGCGCGGCATTCGCGTCAACGCCATATGCCCAGGATGATAAGATGATCGCCGAAGGTCAGGGGGAAGAGCTCGATGTGATGATGAAGACCTACGTGCCGATGGGACGGTTGGGTCGGCCTGAAGAGATCGCCGATGCCGTCCTATGGCTCTGCAGTTCAGCCGCGAGCTACGTTACTGGCCAGTCGATCTCGGTCGACGGTGGCTTCGTCATGCGCTAAAGAGTAACGAACATCAGGAGATCTGTACTACACAGCACCAGACCCGCGGAACACCGCAGGAATCGTCTGAAAAAGAATCTTGATATCCAGCCACACCGACCACTGGTCGATATACCGCATATCCAAAGCCATCCATTCGTCAAATCCAATGGAACTCCTGCCCATAATCTGCCACAGGCATGTGATTCCAGGCTTCACGCTGAACCGCCGTCTATGCCAGTCCTGCGAAAATCCCTCGTAGTCGCGCAGCGGAAGCGGTCGCGGACCCACAAGGCTCATGTGCCCGACTAGCACATTGATCAGCTGCGGAATCTCATCCAGACTCGTCTTGCGAAGAAACTTGCCCGCTGAGGTGATCCGCGGATCATTCTTCAGCTTGAATGTCGGCCCCTGGGTCTCATTCAAGTGCTCCACCTGCGACATAAGACGTTCCGCATTTTGCACCATCGTGCGAAACTTCAGAATCTCAAAAGGACGCTTGCCGTACCCCATCCTGATCTGTCTAAAAAAGACAGGACCGGGATCAGTCAGTTTGATCAACAACGCGATCATCAGGAAGAGTGGTGCGAGCGCCAGCAGCAACAGCAGCGAAACTGTGATATCGGTCGCACGTTTGATTAGGAACGCCCAGGCATCCCAGGACTCATCATGCAGTGTGATGGTGCCAATGGTTCCACGCAGAAAATCGCTTCGCTTCGACTCGTCCTGATCGAAGAACGTGCCCAGAAACCGGACCGCGATACCGTGATCGCGGCAGGAGGAGATAATGCCCGCAATCTGCTGGTAGAACGAAGCCAGAGGCAGAGCAACAATGACCTCATCCACAGGCAGTGTCCTCAATAGTTCAGGAACGGAATCCAAACCACCGACTATGGTTCCCAGCTGAGAGTCCGCTGTCTGCTTGCTCCACCATTGATCGTCCACAAAACCCTGGATACAGTACCCCCACTCCGGGTGGCTGGCCAGCTCTTGCACGAAGCTGTTGGCACGGCGATTGGTGCCCACGATCAGCACATGCCTGCGGTTGTGTCCACGGGCTCGAAAAACCTGCATCGTCGCGCGAGCGACGAGACGGGTCGTAAGAAACGCCGCAAAGCTCATAATGCCGAGGAGCGCCGCGACAACGGCCAGATCCATCGTGTTACGCATGGAACGCGATGCGATCAGCCACAGCCAGACGCAACTCAACAGTGCACACAGCGAACTGGCAGTGCAGACATCGAGTACTTCTCTCACTGAGCCGGCCAATCGGCGGGAACGATAAAAACCATTGGACCTGAGTATGACGTGCCATCCCAGAACCAGCACCAGAGTCGCCGCAAAAACCTGGATAGGATAGTGGGTCTCCAGTGAGTTGAAGACGTCAGATGCCCGCTGATGAACCGCAGTGATGTAAGAGAGTCCAAGACAGCAAAGCAAAAGCCCGATATCGCCGATTGGGGCCAGCCCTAAAATGGTTATTCGATTGGACGGTGTCATTCGGGAAGCCCCTTCTGAAAAGTGTCTTCTCGCAAAGTTGGTGGAACCGCTGAGTAGCTGATTAAGCCCGAACGTCTCACACTCAGACTAACCTGTCCCAACAACATCAAGCAATGAAGAAAAAATACCCAAGAAGGATTTCTCACAAGAGTCGAGGCGATCATAAAGCAGGCAATTCTCCCGCCATTTGCCCGAAAATCTCAATTTAATTAGGCGGTCAATCTATTGAGAAGTCGACGATATGTCTCTAAATTGTCTCCAGTCTATTCACGAAGGCGACACCCGTGGACAAAATAAGATGGCATCAACACCGCAACCTGCGATATAAGGAGACTTGAGCGTTTTTCTGCAACAGAGCGACATCGAACTGAGAAAATTTTCATTAGCGAGCATCGTCCGTGCTGGAGGGCCTCATGGATAGACTCACAAACAATCTTGCTCCTGCACCTTCCACCAACCACCTCTCCGTGAACTCCAGATCGATCCCGCTGGTATTCGGAGGACCTCCTCCAGTGGTTCGTCGCTGTCGATATTTTAGATACCTGAAATATCGACACGATCAAGCCAACTCATCCCCGATTTTGATCGTCCTACAAAAAGACCCACTGCCCGTAGACACCTATTTATAGACCGATGGAAGATGCGGGCAGTCGTCCGCCAACCTCGATCTTGTGCATAAAAAAGATAGACCCTGGGAGACCCTATGAGTGATTCGATTCACATTGCAGTCGTCGGTTCCGGTTACGTCGGATTAGTAGCTGCTGTCTGTTTTGCAGAGATGGGTCACAGCGTCGTATGCGTCGATAACGACCAGAAAAAAGTGACCGCATTGCAGGACGGCGAAAGCCTGATTCACGAGAAGTATCTACCGGAGCTTCTTCAGCGATATCGCAACGCCAGAGTGCGTTTTACCACCGACCTCTCTGCCGCAACCCGCGAAGCGCAGGCAATCTTCATCGCAGTCGGCACACCCCAGAGCGAGACAGGAGATGCCGACCTGTCCTATGTCGAAGCCGTCGCCAGTGAGATTGCGCGTTCCATCACTACCTATAAAGTCATAGCGGAAAAGAGCACGGTCCCCGTCTATACCAATGAATGGATTCGCAGGGTCATGGAGCGCAACGGCGTCTCTCGGGAGATGTTCGATGTCGTCTCCAACCCCGAGTTCCTCCGCGAAGGAACAGCCGTCGCTGACTTCCTCCATCCCGACCGAATCGTCGTAGGAACCGACAGCGACCGCGCCGCCGAGATCATGGCGAAGATCTACGAGCCCTTGACCACGGGCAGGTACTACGCTAAAGCCGGAGCAATCGACGGCTCCTGCAATAACGACGCTCCGCCACCTCTGCTGCGTACCTCCACCAAGAGCGCCGAGATCATCAAGCACGCCTCCAACGCCTTCCTCGCCCTCAAAATCTCCTTCATCAACGCCGTCTCCAATCTCTGCGAGGCCGCAGACGCAGACGTCGAACAGGTAGCCCAGGGCATGGGCCTCGACAGCCGTATCGGACCAAAATTTCTGCGGCCCGGCATCGGTTACGGCGGATCCTGCTTCCCGAAGGATGTCGCCGCCTTCCGCTCAGTCGCCGAGCAGCTTGGAGTCAACTTCTCTCTGCTCTCTGAAGTCGAGAACATCAACGTCGACCAGAAGCGGCGATTCCTCAATAAGGTTCGTTCCGCGCTCTGGACGCTCCGCGGCAAAAAGCTCGGCGTTCTTGGCCTCGCCTTCAAAGGTGGGACCGACGACATTCGCGACTCTCCCGCAATCGAGCTGGTCCGAATGTTGATCGAAGAGGGATGCTCCATCCGTGCCTTCGATCCCGCCGCCATGCAGCGTGCGCAGCAGATACTCCCTGCCGGACCTGAGATTCAATACGCCTTCGACCCCTACGACGCCTCCAGCGACGTCGACGCTCTTCTGATCCTCACAGACTGGTCGGAGTTTGCACGTCTCGACCTTCAGCGTCTCGCCGCGGCAATGCGCTTCCCTATCATCCTTGATGGCCGCAATCTCTATGATCCCGAGCTGATGCTGGAAAATGAGATTACATACTTCAGCGTAGGCAGACCAACGCGGCATCACACGGAGGAGCTCGCAACCGTCGCGTCTCGCACTCGATAAGGACATTAGCCACTGAACTGTCTTGTGCAATCCGGTAGGACCTCAGGCAGCCAACCGGAACTCGCACCTTAGGGGGATTTGAGGAAGATATGAACGCCAAAAAAATTCTAGTAACCGGAGCAGCAGGGTTTCTCGGTTCGCACCTTTGCGACTCCCTGCTGAGTGCCGGAAACACCGTCCTCGGCGTCGACAACCTGAGCACAGGCAACATGGCCAATCTCGCCCACCTTCATAACGAGTCCCGCTTCGACTTCGAGCGCCTCGACATCTGCCAGCCCTTTGACCCAGGCAAAGTCGACTACGTCTTCAACTTCGCCTCCCCGGCAAGCCCCGTGGACTATGCCCGGCTCGGCGTCGAAACCCTCCTCGTCGGGTCAGCCGGAACCATCAACACTCTCGAGATCGCAAAGAAGTATCACGCCGGCTACCTCCACGCCTCTACCTCAGAGTGCTACGGCGACCCCGAGGTTCATCCTCAAACCGAGACCTACTGGGGACACGTCAATCCCATCGGACCCCGTTCGGTCTATGACGAAGCCAAGAGATTCTCTGAGGCCGCCGTCATGGCCTATCACCGCTACCATCGCGTCAACACGCACCTGGTGCGGATCTTCAACACGTACGGACCAAGGTTACAAATTAACGATGGCCGCGTCATCTCCAACCTCATGTCACAGGCCCTGCGTGGCGAGCCTCTCACCATCTACGGTGACGGAATGCAGACCAGAAGCTTCTGCTATGTCTCCGATCTGATCGCAGGCATCCTCGCCCTTGCAGCCTCCAACGAGCATCTCCCCGTCAACATAGGCAATCCCGAAGAGTGGACCATCCTCAGTTGTGCCGAAGAGATTCTCAAGCTCATCGGATCCGACAAAAAAATCGTCTTCAAGCCCCTCCCCCAAGACGACCCAACCCGTCGCAGGCCGGACATCAGTAAGGCGATCAGCCTTCTCGGATGGACTCCCAAAATTCAACTGCGTCAAGGACTCGAAATGTCTCTGTCCTACTTCCAGGAGCACGCCGAAACTGGACTAGTGCAAAACTCGCAGACCTGAGAAGTTTTTCTCATGCAAAAACCAGTAAAGTCGTCTCTATGCAAAACAAAGAACTTAGATCCGCATAATCTGAAAAAGTGCCCAACTTCCATTGTTAAATTCTCGTGGATTTGAATCGTTCTAAGCGACGCTCGATAAGCACTTAGCCCACAATTATAGACAGCAGATCCTGTAACTTTTTCATCTGGGGAACATCTTCAACAGTGAGAAGATGTTCTCAATTGAGCCATCACTCTTTGCGCTGGAGGGACTCATGAAGCGAGTTACTGAAGAAAGCATCTCCCCGAACGTCATCAAGGTGTTTGTGGCCAACTTGCCGGTCATGCTCTGCGAGCTCTTGCAGGGAGCCTTCGAAACCGTTCCCGACATCCAGATCGTCGCCCCGGTCAATGATGTCCTGCATCTCGTCAACGCGACCAGGCCCCTCCCGGTCGACATCATCCTCATCGGCTCGTCCATGATGGAGAACACTCAGGGTGCCGTCTCCATCCTTCAATCCCTTCCCGACTTTTACAAAAATACCCGCGTCGTCGTCCTCACCCAGGATCCCGACTACGCCGAAGTTATCTCCCTGTTCCGTGCTGGAGCCAAAGGCATCTTCGGCAGCGCCGACCTGCGCTTCGAGCTCCTCTGCAAGTGCATCCGATGCGTTCACCAGGGGCAGATCTGGGCAAAGAACGAGTTGCTCGCCCACCTGGTGTCCTCTCTCTCGCACCCCAGATCGACCAACGTCATCGATCGCCACGGCAAGCCTCTGCTCACCACCCGTGAGCAGCAGGTTCTGCATCTTCTCTCCGACGGCCTCAGCAACTCCGAGCTGGCGACCATCTTGAAGCTCAGCGAGCACACCATAAAAAATCACCTCTTCCGCATCTACGATAAGCTGGGCGTCTCCAACCGCATGGAGGCCGTCCTCTACGCCCTAACCCCTCGCGACGTGCATTACCCGACACAAAATCGCCCCAGCCACCCCGCATCCTCCAACAAGATCGCAATCATCAAAACCGCCTAGTGTTCCGTCTTTTGAAGCGCCAGGCGATCGCCAGAAGACTGCAAGAAAGCCCGCACCACGAAGTCACCACGAACTGGGCCTTCCTCGCCACCCGGTGGTACACTAAGTTTTAGGTTTAGGTGCGAACGCCGCAAGGCGTGGGGACTTTGTGCCGATCCCAGACATTCTCCGGAGATCACTCTCCGACTCCAAGAGGTAGCAAGCAGCTCCGATGGTTATTCTTCTCGTCATCATTCACGTTATCGTCTGTCTCTTTCTCATCGGCGTAGTCCTCCTGCAGCAGGGCAAGTCCGCCGACCTCGCCGGCGCCTTCGGCGGCCAGGGATCCCAGACCGCCTTCGGCCCCCGCGGTGCGGCCAATCTCCTCACTAAGCTCACCACCTACTCGGCCATCGTCTTCATGCTGACCTCCATTGGCCTCACCATCCTGCTCTCACGCGCCAGTGGCGACCACTCCGTCCTCTCCGGCACCGCCCACCCCGCCAGCCAGACGACACCTGCCAAGAAGTAGCTGCCGAATCTTCAGAGATGCGCAGGCCTTGGGCTTGCGCATTTTTTAATTCACAGCCTTACGCATTTTTAGTTCCAGCTTTGCGCATTTTCACTCACAACATTTCCCCTAAGAAGGCTAAAACAGCATGATCCACGAGATTCTTCCCGTCGGCCCGCTGCAATGTAACTGCTCCATCCTGGGAGATGAAACCTCCCTCGAGGCCATTGTCGTCGACCCCGGCGACAACATTCCCCGAATCATGGCCGTCCTGGCTAACCACAACCTCACTGTCAAAAAGATCGTTATCACCCACGCCCACATCGACCACATCGCCGGAGCCCATCGCCTCAAGCAGCTCACCGGCGCCCCCATCCTCTACAACCAACACGACCTCCCTCTGGTCAAGATGATGGACATTCAGGCAGGCTGGCTCGGCATCCCCACCCCCACCGTCTCAACCCCCGACGACACCCTCGACGACGGCAAGTTCATCGCTGTAACCGGTCTCACCGGCTCCATCCTCCACACCCCCGGCCACACCGAAGGCAGCGTCTGCCTCTACCTTCCCGCCCAATCCCTCCTTCTCGCAGGTGACACCCTCTTCGCCGGCTCTATCGGCCGCACGGACCTCCCCGGTGGCGACATTCGCAAGCTTCTTGCCTCCATCCACGACCGCCTTCTCACCCTGCCGGACGAGGTCACCGTCATCCCCGGACACGGTTCCAAAACCACCATTGGTGCAGAACGAGACTCTAATCCATTTCTTCAAAGCTAGTAAAAACAATCGCTTACATAAAACATTAAATGTACAGCTTTACATGCATCACATGAACTAGTAACTACCGTGGTTCCACCCAGTTACCCTTTTGATTCTTGAAATCCCCTCCGCAAACTCCTCCGCGGATCCCAGCAAACTCACCACCACCCGCCCAGCTTCACCGATCCCGTAAAAGCTCCCTAGATGCACGATCACCCCCGCCTCTCGTAACAAACTCTCAGCAACATCGCCCACCCCATGCCTCTGACGCAGCCGCAGAATCGCGCTCCACCCAGCCTCCACCTTCAGCACCTCGACCCCACCCTCAACCGCAAGCCGCAGATTCTCCCTCACCCGCTGCAAAATCTGCGCCTGAATCCCCCGTCTCTCCGCCAGCCAGACCGGCAGCGCCCGCTGCATCGGCGCGTTCACCGACAGAAAAGTATCCGCAACCACCTCCAGCCGCCCCATCGCCTGCATTCGATCCCTCTCCGGCCCAAGCCCCACGATCCACCCAACCTTCATCTGCGGCAACCCCGCAATCTTGCTCATCCCGCTCAGCACAAACGTCAGTTCCGGGTGCGGCCCCACGGCAAAGCTCGTCAGCCTCATCCCCTCCTCCAGCGGATAGTCCAGAAACACCTCATCCACGATCAGCGCCAACCCGTGCCGCGCACAGATCTCCTCCAGCCGCCCCCGCTCCCCCGCCCCCGTTACGTGCCCGGTCGGATTATTCGGATGCACCACAACCAGAGCCTTGGTCCTCGGCCCAATCCGGCGCTCCAGCTCCGCAAAGTCGATCCACCATCCATAGTCATAGAACAGCGGATAAGGCCTCAGCCGCACATCCTCCAGATCCGCCAGAAAATCGAACAGCGGATAGCTCGGCTGCGCCACCAGCACCTCATCACCCGCGTCGCACAGCAGCCGAAAAAGATACCCATACCCCTCGCTCGTACTGGTCGTCAGCACCACGCTGTCCGGATCAACCTCCGCGCCATGCCCCCCGTAGTACCCGGCAACCGCCTCCCGCGCGAACCTCATCCCACGAGGATCGGGATCGTAGATCATTGCCTCCCCGCTAGCCAAAGGCGCAAGCACAGCCTCCGCGTCATACTCAAACCCACACACCGTAGGGTTCGACACCGTCAGGTCCACCAGCTTCCGCCCCGCCGCCCGCGCCTCGCGAATCGCAGCTGCGAACCCACTCTCCCCCACATCCCAACCCGTCCGCGTCGAAAACCGATAGCTCACCCTTCCATGCTAATCGTTCAGCGAATCCGGTCCCCTCCCTCAACCAAATCCAAACGAAATCCACCGGCATGCAAAACAAAGCGGGCGACGCAATAGCATCGCCCGCTTTATTTGCTTCCCACCCAGGGTTAGAACAGGATGCGGCCTCCAAGCTGGATCACCCGCATCCCCGACCCCTGTGGCGTAGTCGTCTGTGCTGAGATGACGCCAAAGGTGCTCGGGCTGTTCAACACCGCCCCCGGATTGCCCAGGTTGACGAAGTTGAAGACGTTGGTCGCCTCGCCGCGAAACTGGAACTTCACCCGTTCGAAGATCCCAAAGTCACGGAAGATCGCTGCGTCAACGTCTTTGTACCCTGGTCCGCTTATCGAGTTCGGGCTCACCGTACCATCAACATTGCCTGCTCCGGTGCCGGCAGAGCATCCCGCCGAACCGACCCTGCAGTACGCGCTCGTGTCGAACCACTGCTTCCTCTCGATTGCGCGAG
Source organism: Tunturiibacter empetritectus (assembly GCF_013410875.1). Classification (GTDB taxonomy): domain Bacteria; phylum Acidobacteriota; class Terriglobia; order Terriglobales; family Acidobacteriaceae; genus Edaphobacter; species Edaphobacter empetritectus. The sequence continues at coordinate 1,993,156 of NZ_JACCCU010000001.1, forward strand.
ACCCGCTGGAACTGTTCACCCGCTCCAGCTTGCCCGGAACAAGGTTCGGCCGATCGTTCGTGTCTCCATCCATGTTGTCATCGCTGCCGCTGGTGATCGTGAACGGCACCCCACTCCGCATCGTGACAATCGCGGAGATGGACCATCCATTCAGCAAATTCTGAACCACCCTGTTGGATTTACCGAAGTAATCCGGCTTCCACACCGCGGCAATCACTGCCTGATGCCGCTGATCGCTATCCGTCCGCTGCCGTTCCAACCCAAGATTGTAGTAGTCCTCAGGCTCGGTCGCGCCACTGTTGCCGATATTGCCCGTCGTCTGCAGCGAAGCACTCGACAGCGCCTTGCTGAACACATAAAAGCCATTGACGCTGATGTGCTGGCTCAGACGTTTTTCCACCGTCACCTGCAGACCCTGGTAGTTCGTGTTTTGCCCATCCTCAATCACATACCCATTGCTCATGTACTTCGACCCCACCGCAGGATTCGCGCACGAGGTTCCCGTCCCGAACGGCAGCGCATCAAAGGGACGCCGGCAGTTGTAGTTCGTCGCCGTGTTCATCGCCGCGTTCGCCGTGTTGTAGATCGGCGCATTCGCATCGATGTACAACGGCAGCTTCCGGCTGAAAGCTCCTACGTAGTTGATGCTGACCGCAAGATCCTTGGTGAACTGCTGCTGCACGCCGAAGTTGGCCTGAATGTTATATGGCCAGCGCATCCCCTGTTGCAGGAACACCAGCGACGCAGGAGACACATACCGCGGATTCGCCTTGTCGTAGAGATACGGAAACGGCGAGGTGCAACCCTGGAAGTCCTGGCAGTCAGTCGAGTAGATATGCTGCAAGCTGGTCACATGACTAAACGCCGCTGTCTCCCTCACCGCAAACGGCTGAAAGTTCTGCGGCAGCATCCACTCATTGCCGCCGATCGTGTCGAAGAACAACCCGGCACCGCCATGGAAGACCGTCTTGCCGTCACGATAAGGGTTGAACGCAAAACCGACACGCGGCGAAACATGGTTGTAGTTCGTGCCGACACCGCTCTGAGGAACTCCCGGATCGCCCGGAAACAACTGTCCCAGGATCGCACTCGGCGAGACCGTAGACTGCACACCCGGCTTGAAGATCGCATACCGGCGCTGCGTATCGGTCGGAGCCGTCTGCACGTCATAGCGCAGCCCCAGGTTCAGGGTCAGCTTCGGAGTGATCCGCCAATCGTCCTGCCCGAAGATCCCATAGTTCCAGTAGTTGGCATTCGCATCGTCGGGCGAGTCCTGACCCACCGCATTCGGATGGCCGATCAGAAAGTCGGCGATGGCTGCTCCAGTCTTCACATAAGTAGCCTGCCCCGATGCGGTGGTAGGAACAGCGGAACTCGTAAAGCTGAACGTGCCGTAGTTATTCAACAGCGTCTCCAGCCTATCCTTCTCCAGATAGATCTCGCCGCCCACAAAGATCGAGTGCTTCCCTCGCGTCGTGTTGTAGACATCCCGCAGACCATACACGTTATCGCCGGCCACCGGACCGCTGATCGCATTTGCAAGATGGAAGAAGTTCGCCACGTTGATATCCGGCAACGAAGGCGTCCCTTGCACATTCAGGTCCGAGCCATAAGCCGCCAGCGAAGTTCCCGGCGTACTGTCGCGGCCCGCAAGCATACGCGTAAAGCTCAGCCACACCTGGTTCACCGACCGCGCCGACACTGTCCAGACATCGCTCACATTGGCCGTCTGCTGCCGGTAGACATAGTTGTTCACCGCCCATCCTGGCAGGTTCGAGCCGGAGGGAAGGTTGCTCTGCGCTCCATTCGATTGGAAGTAGTCCAGCGTCAACCGATGTGCAGCCGTCAACTGCTGATCGCCTTTGATCAGGAACTCGTCCGTCTGATTCGGCAGCCCTTCATTTCCGATAAACCGGTTGTCCGTCCGCCCCGGCGTAGGCAGTGGAACATTCTTCGCCAGCACCGCCGCGGCCACAGGATCAGGATGATAGTTCGGATCGAGATCGAGACGATTGCCCGGCACCGGCTGGTGCGTCACAGGATCGCAGACGATAAACCTTCCGCCATAAGCCGTAACGGATTTATCCGCGGCAGACAGGGCAGTCGCACACGCGCCTAATCCCTTCCCGATCGTCGTGGTCGTAGGCAGATTCTCAGAGAAGTTTCCGGCTCGCTGAAGAGCATCAGGCACAACCGTGTTGAAGTTGACCGGGCTCACCTGTCTCAACCCCGCATAGCTACCGAAGAAGAACGTCTTGTCCTTCACGATCGGGCCGCCCAGAGTCGCACCAAAGCGATTGATGTGCAGCGGCGTCCTCGTCGTCTGCAGCCACGCGTTCGAGTTGAAGTTCGTCTCCTGATGAAATTCGAAGACCGAACCATGTATCTGATTTGTGCCCGACTTAGTCAGCACCGAGACCACACCAGCACCCGTTCGTCCATACTCCGCACTGAAGTTGCTCGTCTGAACCGCAAACTGGTCGATCGCATCCGGGTTCGGCAGAACGTTGCCCGTATTGCGCACACCGGTCATACTCAATCCGCCATCCAGATAGTAGGTCACCTGTCCCACCATATTGTCCGATGAACCGTTGATGATCACATGCTGGCCAGGAAAGCCGACCGTGTTCTCTGTCTGGCTGTTCTGAATCCCAGGCGTCAGGCTCAGAAGTTGATAGACATTTCTTCCCACAATCGGCAGGTTGTCGACCTCGCGGTTATCTACCGTGCGCCCCAGCACAGAGTTCCCCATATTAACCAGAGGAACATCGGTCGTAACCTCAACGACGGTGGTCTCGCCGCCAATCTCAAGCGAGTAGTTCACAGCCGCCTCCTGTGTCGCCGTCAACACAATCCCGCTCTGCGCAATCTCTTTGAATCCCGCAGCACCCACCTTCACCGTATACTGCCCAACCGGCAGAAACTCCGCGCGATACTGACCCTGGTCATTTGTCCTGGTCATGCGAACGAAGTTCGTCTGCGTCTGGGTCAACGTAACCGTAGCCCCGGGAACAATCGCTCCGGTCGAATCTGTCACAATACCGAACATCGTCGCGGTACTCAACTGTGCGGAAGCACGCGGTCCGGCAAACCCAGCCAATATCACGGCGATCAATAGTACGAAGAACGAACTGTCTTGCAACACTCTGCTTTTCATGGGACGGCTCTCCTAAAAATACAGCGTCTGTCTTCGTGTAGGACCAGCTCCCGGAAAAGTCTTTTGAGGCCTCTGAAGACCGCTGCCCTGCACCAACAACGCGGTTCGAAAGAAGCTTTATTCCCTGGGGCGATCAAGCTTATAAGTTTGAAACTCAGTTATAAGACCGCATGGCGAGAAGCACTGTCAAGGCATTTGTTTGAAGCTCAGCTTTATTCTGTATAGACACCTATTCTCCTATGGAACTAGCGCTCCGATCGCACGTAAAGAACAGCTCTCGCAATCTTTAATCGTCCCTACCACTTCAGCCACATCTTCCCCGCCAACCGCATCGGCATGCGTCCCTGCAAAACTCAAAATCAGCTGCCTTACAATTGCCACTCATGGCACTCGTAAAAGCAGTCCTCTTCGACTACGGCATGGTCCTCTCCGGCAAACCTGATCCCACCGCCTGGGCCCGCCTCCTTACCATCACCGGCCTCAGCGAAGAACCCCTCAACCGCGAGTACTGGGCTCACCGCCATGCCTACGACCGCGGCGATCTCAACGCCCAATCCTTCTGGCACACCGTCGCCGCAGGCGCTGGCATCGTCATCACACCCACGCAGTTGGCCCAGCTTATTGCCGCCGACACCGATCTCTGGTCCACCCTCAACCCTCCCATGCTCGCCTGGGTCGACCAGCTCCAGCGCGCCGGCATCCGCACCGGCATCCTCTCCAACATGCCCGACGCCATGGAGGCAGGCCTCCGCGGCCGCCACGCATGGATCGAAGGCTTCGACCATCACACCTGGTCCCACGCCGTCAATCGCGCCAAGCCTGAGCCTGAGATATATCAACACGCCGCCGAAGGCCTCCAGACACCTCCAGAACACATCCTCTTCCTCGACGACAAGGAGGAGAACATCACTGCAGCCCTGGCCGCAGGCATGCAGGCCATTCAGTACTCTACCCACGCCGCCTTCGAACGCGAGATGCAAGCCCGCGGCCTCAACTACCTCCTACAACTTGAGCGGCATACGGACTCCCAAAACGGGAAGCTATAGTACTTCCGTAACGTCTTCGATAAATTCCTCCATTCATCAAGGCTCCAGCGCAAGGAATATTTAAGGTCAGGCTGCACCAGCGTACTGCCCGCAGCCAACAACTCATGAAGACACCGCTCTCTCTCCGACGTGTACGTGCCGGTCTCTGCGGCGTCATAGCTCTCCTCCTACTCGCTTCCCTGCCCCTGGCTGCACAGGCTTCAGCCACCGGCCCGCAGCAACTCCTCTTCACTGGCCTCCTCGGCTCCTCAAATCCCGATCCCACCAACGCGCACTACGCTCAGTTCAACGCTATCAAGTCCGACTCCGCCGGCAATCTCTACCTTCTGCTCGACCAGGGCGACGGCATCCGCCTCCTCAAGACCGATCCCACCGCGACCAACGTACTCGCCCAAACTCATCTCGGCTCAAGCGGCGACATCGGCCTCGCCATGGCACTCGACCCCTCCGGCAACCTCTATCTCACCGGCACCACCACCTCCGGCACCCTCTCCACCACCTCCGGCGCAGCCTTTCCCAGCGCGGCCCCAAACCCGGGCGACACGTCCATTAATTCGTACATCGGCAAATTCGACCAGAACTTGAACACCGTCTTCCTCACCTACGCCGGAAGCCCTCGCACCGCAGCCTCCGCCATCGCCGCCACAGCCGACGCCGTCTTCCTCACCGGCAGCATCTTCGGCTCCGCGCTTCCCGTCACACCCTCCGGCATCATCCAGTCCCCCGCCTCCGGCTCGCTGCAAAACGGCTTTGTAGAAAAGTTCAACACCACCGGAACCACCCTCCTCTATGCCACCTACCTCAGCGGCCAAAACGGCAACACCGCCCCCGCCGCCATCGCAGCCGACGCCGGCGACAACGCCTACATCGCCGGCTACACTACCTCCACCGGCTACCCCACCCTCGCAGCCATCATCCCCGACCTCCTCACCCCCACCTCCGGCTTCCTCACCAAACTCACCCCCGCCGGCGACGGCATCGTCTTCTCCACCTTCATCCCCGGCCCCGGCATCTCCTCCCTCGTCATCGACCCTTCGCCGCAGGACCCCACCACCCAGAATCTCCTCCTCACCGGCTCCATCGCGCCCGGCCAGTTCCCCATCGCCACCGTCTCCTCCCCCTTGGTTAACACCAACTATCAGACCCTCCTCCGTCTCTCCCTCGACGGCAGCACCCTGCTCACCTCCGACCTCCTCGCCCCCGGCACCCAATCCTCCGTTGCCCTCGCACCCTCCGGCGCCGCATGGGTCACAGGTACCCTTACCGGTGAACTCACAGCCAACCCCGCCTGGCTGCTTCCTCTTACTCCACTCTCCACCATCGGCAACAGCTACGCCCTCCGCCTCACCCAACAAAACACCATCGACCAAACCATCCGCTTCGGCGGCCTGCCCATCACCACCGGCGCCTTCGCCAGCGCCCCAGTCACCCTCACCGGCCTCACCGTAGACTCCACCGGCCAACCCACCTTCGCCGGTAGCGCCTCTCCCACGGCCAGCGCCAGTCTCCTCTCAACTGAGACCTATGATCTACCGCTAGTCAACACCCCCACCCCTGCACTTCCCTCTACCCTTCGTTCTGCCGCACTCCCAGCAAGTTCCTGCACGAACGGCAGCCTCTGCTCCGGCTCAGCTGCCTATCTAGCCCAGCTAAGCACCACCGCCGCCCCATCCCTCGCCCTCTCCACCGACGACTCCCCCAACCTCACCCTCCGCAACCTCGGAAGCGCCGACGCAACCAACCTCCAGCTCTCTGCAACGGGATTCACCCTCGCCACCAACTGCCCACCAACCCTCCCTCCTGGTGGCGAATGCGGCATCGCACTCACCGGCCCTGGTCCCGGCACACTCACCGCGCAGGCTGCTAACGCCTCTTCTCAAACCGCAAACCTCCCAGCCACCACAGCCACCCCCAACCCCATCGTCTTCTCCCCAAAAGAGCTCGACTTCGGCATCCAGACTGCTTCCAGCCCGGCCACCACACGCACCGTCACAATCAGCAATCTCAGCCAGCAGGCACAGACCTTCGCCTCCTATACAGGCGTCTTCAATACGGTTCCTCCGCAGTACACCTTCACACAGCAGTCCACGGACTGCACCCCTGCCACCTCGCCAAACAGCTACACCCTCCCTCCCAACGGATCCTGCCACCTCACCATTGCCCTCACTGCCCCCACCACCGCAACCGGCAGCTTCGTCAACGCCTACTCGACCATAGCCTCCCGCAACATTCTCCTCACCGCCTACACCCAACCCACCGACATCTACCTCTCCGCCACCGAGATCGACTTCGGCACCCAGTTCGGTACGCCCTCCGGCGTCGGCGGCAAGCCCGGCATACGCCTCCCACGCTACCTCTACCTCTCGAACAACTCCGCCAACGCCGTCACCCACACCCCCGTCACCCTGCAAGCACCCTTCACCCTCACCGACCACTGCCCCACCACGCTCAACCCCCACACCGTCTGCCAGCTAGAGATCAACTACCAGTCCCCCGCAGCCCCCTCAGCCGACTCCACCACCCTCACCCTCGACGAAAGCCTCACCGTCCTCATCACCGGCACCACCAAACCCCAACCCACCGGCGTCGGCCAGTCCGCCAACCCCAACCTCACCCTCACCCCCGCCGCCGTCACCTTCCCCAACGCCGTCCCCGTCACCACCACCTCCAGCACCACCCAGACCGTCACCATCGGCAACACCGGCCCCGTCGCCTTCTCCCTCGCCCTCACCCTCACCGGCGACTTCACCGACGCCACCGACTGCCCCGCCACCCTCGCCGGCAACGCCACCTGCACCGTCGTCCTCACCTTCGCCCCCTCACAACCCGGTATTCGCCAGGGCCTACTCGCAGTCACCGCAGGTAGCTCTGCCCCCGCCTACGTCACCCTCAGCGGCACCGGCTCCGCCATCCTCACCGCGCCCAACAACACCCTCGCCTTCGGCAGCGTCCCCGTCGGCCAGCCCGCCGTCCAGTGGTACAAGATCACCTCCCCGTTCACCACCCTCACCGCCACCACCTCCGCGCCTGACTTCAAAGCCATCCTTGTCGAAGACATCGGCTTCGGCCACGGCCAACCCTCCACCTCCGCCTTCGTCTCCTCCTTCACCGGCACCTGCGCCAACTGCTGGCTCGGAGTGCAGTTCACCCCCTCAGCCCCCGGCTCCCAGACCGCCGCCGTCACCCTAGCCTCCTCCGGCAATCCCTCCTCCATCACCCTCACGGGCACTGGTACCGCCCTCTCCGGCGTCCTCCTCAGCCCCACCACGCAGGACTTCGGCACCGTCCCCATCAACAGCGCCAGCGCCCCCACCCTCTTCACCGTCACCAACCTCACCGCCGCCCCTGTGACCCTCACAGCACCCACCCCCACCGGAGACTTTGCACTGAGCAACGCCCCCACCGGCGGCTCCCCCTGCAGCGGCCCCCTCGCACCCAACGCCTCCTGCTTCTTCAACGTCGTCTTCGCTCCCACGGCCACTGGCAGCCGCACCGGCACCCTCACCGTGCCGGCCTCCTCCGGCCCAATCACCGCCAACCTCACCGGCTTCGCCTCACCCGACCCCGGCCTCGCCCTCAATCCCACAGCTCTCCTCTTCAACAACGTTCCCGGCCCCACCGCAACCCAGCAAAACATCCTCCTCACCAACACCGGCGCCGCCACCCTCCAGATCGGAACCCCCACCAACGCCACCCCCAGCTTCACCTCCACTAACAACTGCACCACCCTCGCCCCCACCGCCGCCTGCACCATCGCCGTCACCTTCCTCCCCACAACCGCCACCGTCACCGACACTCTCCAGATCCCCGTCACCAGCTCCACCACCGGCCTCGCCACCTACACCGTCCCGCTCTCCGGCGCCTACACCACCGAGAGTGCCGGCCTCCAGATCCTCCCCAACCAGGCCAACTACGCCGCCACCCCCACCAGCACCCTCGGCGGAACCCGCCAGTTCACCATCACCAACCTCACCGCAAAATCCCTCGCCCTCAATATCGCCCTCCCCCGCCAGTTCCTGCTCAACGGCCCCGCCTGCGCCGCCCTCGCTCCTAACGCCTCCTGCAACTTCAACGTCACCTTCCTCCCCCTCACTAACGGCGACATCACCGGCACCCTCTTCGCCCAGGGCACCCCCACCGACGGCTCCGCCACCCTCAACGGCCTCGGCTACGTCGAAGGCTTCGGCATCGGCCCCGCCACCCTCAAGATCACCGGCAACATCATTCCCGGCCAGACCGTCCTCGACTTCGGTCAGGTCCCCTCCGGCCAAACCGCCGCGCAAACCGTCACCCTCACCAACATCGGAGCCATACCGCTCACCATCCGCCGCCTCACCAGCCAGTGGCCCTTCCTCATCACCTCCACCCTCTGCGGCGCCACCCTGCCCCCCACCGTAAGCTGCACCGCAACCCTCACCTACACCCCCCTCAACCAGACCACCACCCCCGGCCCCGCCACACCTGACTCCGGCACCCTCATCATCGAAAGCGACGCCCTCACCGGCCCCGACCTCCTCACCCTCACCGGCCGGGCCGCCCCAATCACCGTAGCCGCACCTAGCAACACTGCCCCGCTGGTCTCCTACGCGCTCTCCCAAAGCTCCCTCACCTTCCTCGCCACCCAGGTAGGAGACCAGAGCGACGTCCAAAGCGTCACCCTGGCTAACACCGGCACCACCACCATCCACATCGCCGGCTTCCGGCCCATGCCCGACTTCACCGTTCAGAGCAACTGCATCGGCACCCTCGTCCCCTCCGCCAGCTGCGTCATCAACATCAGCTTCACCCCCCAGGCCAGCTTCCCCAACACCGTCTCCAACCGCATCAGCGCACTCGAGATCACCTCCGACTCCAGCACCGCACTCGAGTTCCTCTCTATCTTCGGCGTCGCGAACCCATCGCCACTCAACTTCTCTCCCTTCACGCTCAACTTCGGCAGCGTCCAGATCGGCACCTCCGCCACCCTCCCCGTCCAGATCACCAACATCACCACTGCCCCCATCGCCATCCAGACCATCTCCGCCGTCGGCCCCTACACCGCCACCGGCGACTGCCCCACCGAAGGCAACACCCTCGCCCCCTCCACCAGCTGCACCGAGCAGGTCACCTTCACCCCCACCACGCCAGCAACCATCGGCGGACTACTCTCCATCCGCTCCTCCGCCTCAACCCTGCCCATCGAATACCCCCTCACCGGGAAAGGCATCCAGTCCCGTCTCCAGGCCGTCCCCTCCACCCTCAGCTTCAGCAGCATCGCCCTCGGAGCCTCCGCCGCCCAGACCATCACCCTCACCAACACCGGCACCGCCCCCATCACCAACCTCGCCCTCACCATCACCGGCGACTACGCCATCTCCATCCCCTGCGCCACCTCCACGCTCACCCCCGGCAACAGCTGCCAGATCACCGTCACCTTCGCCCCCACCACCCTCGGTTCACTCACCGGCACCATCACCTCCACCGACCCCAACACCGGCCTCCAGAACCTCAACATCCCCCTCACCGGCACCGGAGTCTCGAGTGGAGCCTTCACCCTCACCGTCAACGGAGGCCCCTCCGCCACCCTCACCATCCCCAGCGAGCACGCCGCCGACTACACCCTCCAGCTAACTCCTCAATCAGGCTTCGCCGGCACGGTCATCTTCAACTGCACCCCCGTCAACCCCGGCGCCTGGGCCACCTGCTCGCTCCTCCCCTCCAGCATCACCCTCAACGGAGCCGCCCAAAACTCCATCGCCACCCTCAACACCGTAGCCGAGTACATCCCGCAAACCACAGCAACAAACACCCGTAGCCGAACCCTCCTCTGCCTTCTCCCGCTCTCGGCCCTCTTGTTCTGGAGATCAAAAAACCGCACCCTGCAAAAACACCCCCTCCGCCTGCTCTTGTTCGCAATCATCCTCACTCTACCCACCCTTTGGATCTCCGGCTGCGGCCGAGGCGACACCGACCCCAACCTCCGCTTCACCCCACCCGGCACCTACCTATATCAAGTCACCGCCAGCTCCACCACCGGAGTCCAGCTCAGCCAGACCGTAACCCTCAACCTCATCGTCACCGCTCACTAGCAGTCGCCCATCTGACTCAGCAACCACCGACATCGCCCGAAATTCTCTCACCATCCCATCTCAGCCCATGCGTATAATCGCGACCTATGCGCGATAGACGACATCTCCTCACCCTCTGGGCCCTGGTTCTGTTCACCGTCCCGGCGGTGGCGAGCCCCGCGGCAAACCCCACAGCAAAATCCGATCAGTTCACGCCCCTCATCGCCTCAGCCCACACCCCCAACGCCCGGCCCTTCCTCGGAACCGACAACCGCATCCACATCGTCTACGAGCTTCTCCTCACCAACACCAACGCCACCCCGGCAACCCTCCAAACCATCGACGTCGTCGACGCCTCCTCGCCTTCGACCGTCCTCGCCGGCTACTCCGGCAAGCAGCTCCTCACTCACCTGCGAAGCACAAACGGCGCACCCGTCACCGACACCACCATCGAGTTCAACGGCTCGCGTCTCTTCCTCCTCGACATCGCCCTCGATCAGTCCGCATCTCTCCCCGCACACCTGGCCCACCACCTCGAGCTGCTGGGCGGGGCCACACCAGCGCGCGAACCCGCCACACCAACCCATCTCAGCTACACCGCCGCACCCATCACCCTTCTGCACAAACTCCCCACCATCGGTCCGCCCCTCCGCGGCAAAGGCTGGGTCGTCCTCAACGGATGCTGCGGCCTCACCGGCGCCCACCGCTCTACCGGCCTCGCCATCAACGGAGACATCTTCTACGCCCAACGCTTCGCCATCGACTGGATGCTCCTCGACAAAGAGGGCCGCCTCATCCACGGAGACGCCGCCAACGTTCGCAACTACACCGCATACGACGCTGACGTCATCGCAGTCGCAGACGCCACCGTCGTCAGCACACGCAACGACCTCACCGACCAGGTCCCCGGAGTCATGCCCGACCCAAAGACCATCAACCTTGAAAACGTAGACGGAAACCACGTCGTCCTCAATCTCGGCGACGGAGTCTTCGCCTTTTACGCGCACCTGCAAAAAGGGTCTGTCCTGGTCTCGCCAGGCGACCACGTCAAACGCGGCCAGCTCCTCGGCAAGCTCGGAAACACCGGCAACACCTCAGGGCCGCACCTGCACTTTCACCTCATGGAAGGAGCCTCGGAGTTAGGCTCGAACGGCATCGCCTACGCGATTGATCACTTCGACTTCGCCGGCCAGATCTCCGCGCAACAGTTTCAAGACGCCAAGGATCTCGAAGGCGTCTGGAACAAAGGCCTCTTGCCCACACCCTCGCCACGCCACGATCAGTTCCCGCTCGACCTCGACATCATCGACTTCCCAACCCGGTAGAAGCCAAAGTCTCGTCTTGCTCCCGCCACCAGCAACACCGCTCCGGCAAACAGCAGAGTATCCCAGACGTAGTTCGCCCCCTCCAGCACCGCCGGAGCCCCCGACGCCATCAGCAGAATAGGCAGATAAAGAAACAGCGTCAGCAGAGTCATCACCAAACCCACCGCCGTCGCCCCGTCGCGGCAATATCTCCTCGTCAACATCGCCACTCCGCCCCCAAGATAAACCAGCCCCGTCAACAGCGCCCAAACATGAGGCCCCGGCACCCACGGCGGCGTCAGTTTACCCAACGGAACCCCCGGCGCAAACTGCGGATACAGGATCAGCTCTACGCCGTACACCATCAGCACAACAGCAAAGATCACCCGCCCAATCCACACCGCTAAACTCTCACCGCCATCTCGCGACCCACCCCACAAAGACCCAGCAAGCGCCAGCGCCCCTGCACCAAAGCTGAGATCCCGCAGCGCCACATTCCAGATGATTCTGTCGTGCACCTGCGCCACCGCATTCGGCACATGGATCATCATCACAAACAGAAGAAACATGATCGCAAGCAGCGTCGCGGTCAATCGAACACGTATCCCAAGCGCCAGACTAAAAGCCGCAGCGATCAACGCAATGCCAACGAGGTACACCCAGAACAAACGCGCCGGCATCCACACAGGAACAACGCCAAGTATCACCTTACCGAGCGCCAGATGCTCCACACCAAAGGCTGCCAGCGGCGCAGCAAACAACACCCGTCCGACGGCAACAAGTTTGTCCAGCCCCACCGCCCTCTGCAACTCTCGTCTCGCGGCGACAAATCCAATAACAAGAACAATCACTCCAGCAGCACAGATCCACACATTAGAACTCGGCGTCACACCCACCTCTTCCATGGCGCCCAATCACCAGGCCCTACCGCATCTTAGAGCGGCGGTGTGCGCTGAACCAGTTCCACTTCTATGATCTTCGGTATAGCCACTCCACGCGTCGCTGGATACAGAAAGCCTGCCACAACCAAAGAAGCAAGCAGACCGTGCCTCATGTCACTCTCCTTCAGACAGCGCCGCCGCAACGCTCTAATTCGTAGACACGCAGCCCGAGCGGCGTCCAGCCAAGCCAAAACGTGACCCCCAATCTCATCGTCACGCCACAAACCAGCAGACAAACCCTATTGTTTCATTACCCTATGTCTGCCAGACCACATAGGAGTATACTGGCGCTTTGATGCCGCGAGCTTCCTGGTCTTCGCGCAATCCTGGGAGGAAAACGATGGCAGCCGCGAAGCTTTTATTAGTCGACGACGACGAGACAATACTCCTTACCCTCGACATCATTCTAAGAAAGCATGGCTTTGACGTGACGATTGCTGCAACCGTAACCGAAGCTCTCAAGCGCATCAGCTCCGAGGTCTTCGACGTCCTTCTCAGCGATCTCCACATGCCCGGTCCAGGAGACGGCCTCACCGTCGTCAGCGCCATGCGGCACGCCAACCCAAAAGCCGTCACCATACTGCTGAGTTCGTTTCCCCAAATGGACGCCGCGGCTCAGGCGATCCTGCTCCAGACCGACGAAATTCTCGTTAAGCCAATGGACGTAAACATGCTGGTGGATGCCATCAAACAACGGCTCGCCGCCGGCCCCACTCGTGTCCGCATAGTCGAGAGCGTCGCCACCATTCTTGAACGCTCCACCGAAAGCACCATCAGCGACTGGTACGAACTCGTCGAAAAGGAAGAGTCGTTGATGGCAATTCCAATGACATTCCAACTGCGCTCCGGCCATCTACCTCAGGTCTTCTTGGATCTCGTCCTGCGTCTCCGTTCCTCAAAGATTCTTGGCACCAAAGAAATCTTCTCGGAGGCAGCCACAGAGCACGGCACCACACGCCGCAGACAGGGCTATACCGCTGCCATGATGGTCGAGGAGTCGCGCATGCTCCAGGTCAGCGTCTTCAACACCCTGCAGAAAAACCTCGCGAACATTGACTTCAGCGTTGTACTGATCGGAGTTATGACCATCGCCGACGAGATCGATTCACAACTCGCTCAGGCAATGAAGAGCTATCTCGCAGAGTCCGTCGTCGACGCTCTTCCCGCATAAAGATGAGCTTCCTGCATAAAGCACCTCAGTCCACCAGCCAGACCATCACCATCAAACGAATCGTCATCGCCCATGAGACCGTTGCCGCCGCTGCATCGGAGTGCTCGACTCGTCCCCATCCATCATCTCAGCCGCTCCTGCAGCAGATGCTCCGAGACACGGATTGCGTTCGCAATGATCGTCAGCGAGGGATTCACCGCACTAGCCGACACAAAGCACGACGCATCAACCACGTAAAGATTGTCCAGATCATGGACCTTGCAATGCACATCCAGAACATTTGTGCTGGGATCTTCTCCCATGCGGCATGTGCCGTTCTGATGCCCCACGCCCTCCAGCGGAATGCGTTTCTTGAAGTAAGCGTGCAGCGGAACCTGAGCCGTAGCATGGCCTGCCTTCTTTAGAACATCGACCCAGCGTTCCTTCAAACGATCAAAGGACTTTACATTGTTCGGCATATAAGCGAGTTGAATCCGATGCGGTGCGTTCGTGGTCACCGGTTCAGATTGATTGGTCTGCCCTGTATCGCCGGATGGATGCGCCCCAACCACACCGGGCTGAACGTCTTCGACCGACAGCGGGGTCGTGTTATGCAACGTGACCCGATTTTCGGGGTCGGGCAGGTCCTCCGTCGTCAACCACCACGGCACCGCATGATGTTTCATTGTCTCCAGCACAAACCCCGGAGTCAGGGGCGGCGCGTCACCCTTCATCATCTCGTGGTGGAAGCTGCCCACCGGTTGAACCTGCCCAAGGGGAAAGGGATACGCCGGATCACTGTCTTTCAGGTAAAAGTCGTTCGTGCCCCAGGTCTTGGTGTAGGCATCCTCATTGCGCTGGGTCGACAAAGCCAGCAGCGCGTCCGCCTGGTGATACATAAAGTTGCGCCCCACCTGATCCGACCGATTGCCAAGTCCATTCGGGTGCTTCTCGTTCGCAGAGGCAAGCAGCACCACCGCGGAGTTGATCGCGCCTGCACAAAGGGCAAAGATACCCGCCGTGTAAGTAGCCGTCCGATCCGACCGCGAAGGAGACAGCGCATCGCTCTTACTCTGCTCCGAAGCGTTGCCATAAGCGCTTCCAGGGCCCGAATGGATCACCTCGACCGCAGTGACGGCCGTACCCGTTGCGTTCGTCAGCAGGCGAGTAACGCGCGTGTTGGTCATCAAGGTCACATTCGAGAGGTGCATGATCTCTCGAATGCAGTTAATGTCAGCGTCCGACTTTGCATGAACCAGGCACGGATAGCCGTCGCAGGTGTCGCAACGCGCACACTTCGAGGCCACCGGATCGGCCTCATTCCGTTTAAGCCCTAACGGTATCGGAAAAGTATGAACTCCAAGCCTGCGAACGTCATCCTCGATCGTCTGCATTCGGGGTTCATTCGACAAGGCAGGATAGGGGTACGGCTTCGAATGAAAAGGCTCCGTAGGATCAAACGAAGACCCGAATCCACCTGGGACGGACGGCGCAGACCCAAGATCGCCGTGTACATGAAAGAGCTCTTCAGCACGCGTGTAGTACGGCTCAAGATCCGCGTAGCTGATAGGCCACGCCGGTGAGATTCCGCCTTGGTGGCGAATCACACCGAAGTCCTCGGCCCGCATCCGGAACATCGCTGCCCCGTACACCTTCGTCTGGCCTCCAACGTAATACGCCTGCTGTGGGTGCAGATCCTGGCCTTCTTTGTTCTGCCACACCTCTTTGGTGTGATACCGATTGTCGAGGAAGACAGCGGAGGTGTCCCAGTTCAACTTTTCCTGGGGCAGGAACGGCCCACGCTCCAGAATGAGAATATTCTTGCCGGCCAGCGCAAGATGCATGGCAAGCGTACCGCCGCCCGCTCCGGTACCAATCACGATCGCATCATATTGAGAGGACATGCTCTTAGGATGCACGAAAAATCCATCGTTCCTCGCCTCTCACCAAAAATTCAAGGAAGCCGCACAGGCGCAAAGGACCACTTCTCTCCTCCGCAACAAAAATCGTCTTTCAGCGTGGCTCTTCGTTACATGTTCTCTTATCCGCCTTAAACAAAAATCGTCATTTCGACCGAAGCCGTGCAGTCTCATCGCACGGCGCAGTGGAGAAGCCCCGCATTTCGTCTTTTGCTTATCCCCACGCCCGCCGATAGCCAACCCCACGAAACAAATAGAGAAAATGCCCTACTGCCCATAAAGCCGATACCGAATCCAGTACGTCCCGTTACTCCAATCGATTCGGTTCCCATCCCGGCTGATCGTCCCCGCGATACTCGTCCCCTGCCAGTTCGTCGTCACACTCCACTTGCCGTTGAACGACCCAGTCGCCCTGTCCCCATTCTCATTCTGTAGCGTCAGGTTTCCTCGACGCTGCTGAATCGAGCAGGACAACGACCTGTTCCCATTCGGATACCATCGCCCATTCAGATTCGGAGCACGACGGCCGCCACCACCACCGCCGTTATAGCACCGCGTCCAGAAGGTCCCATTCGACCAATCGATCCGTCCGCCACTCAGCGTCCCCGTCACAAACTGCCACTCCGGCGCGACTATCTGATTATCTCCCTGCAGATTCCCAATCGAGGTACTTCCACTCTCATTCGTCAGGTTCAGCATCGGCCCGCTGGCGCTGATCGATGCCTGCTTCGAAGGATCTCCCTGCGCGCACCACGCCCCCAGAAATCCGCCCGGCCACTGCTGATTATTCCTTCGCTCCTGGTCCTGCTGTTGCTGCCTCTGTTGCGACGCATCCGGCGGAGGCCCCTGCGGATTTTGCGAGTCCGACGGCATCGTCGGCATGCTCGGCATCGGCGGTCCCTGCGGAATCTGAGGCGCCTGCGGTGGCGCGGGCATAAGCTGAGCCATCCCTGCCACCGTAAAGACAAGGCCACTCAACAATACACACAACGCTGCTCTGTTAAAGCGAACGAGACTCATCACGGCTCTCTTCCTTGCATGAAGGCGAAGCTACAATCCTCCCGAATCGCACGTCGGCAAATTAGAACATATGAAATCATTCGCCGCCATCATTTTGGGTGACAGTTCAGAGCTTCCGCGAAGCAAACTCACTTGGGACGATTAGCCGCTCTCGGCAGCGACAGCAACCTCGCCGCCAACACAGACAGCCGCTGAATTGGCTCTGCCAACTCCTCCGCCAGTGTCTTCGCATCCTTGGGCTCTTTGCCTGCACCCGCCAGATACACAATATTCGTAATGCTCTGCAACGGATTGTTGATCCGGTGAGCCAGTTCATTGGCCATTCCCGCAGCCGCAGCATGTACGGCCTGCTCCATCAGCAGCTTCTGCTGCCGTTGCTGTCTCACCCCCATCGCAGCGAAGTCAGCCAGCATCTGCATCATGCGAAGATCGCCTCCATCGAACGCCTCATCCCGTCCATGCGCCATGATCCAGATCGTGCCTCGCGTCTCCCCCGACACCCAAGGCAACAAAAGGCCGTCGGTCACCGTAGGCGCTTCGATCCCCATCAGATCGAAGAACCGCTGTGTCACGCGAAACAGCTGCGGCCGTCCCCGCTCAAGACACATCCCGCAGGCGCTGGGACTCCGTGGCAACGTCGCATTTAAGAAGCCTGCATACTCCCCCGCCGTCGCAACCCACTCGTAGAACTCCGCATCGTTCTTGTTCTCCCGCTCAATGCTGATCCCCGAGCTGTCGGCACCGCACAACTCCACCGCCGCATTCACCAGCTCCTGCAGAATCGTGTCCGGGTTCTCTACAAAAGCATGTCCCAGCCGGCTCATGCCCTCCATCTGCATCGCAACATTGCGCTCATGCAACAGTCTTCTCGCGAACGAAGCGTCCTCGAAGAGGTCGACTACCTCCAAACCGGTGTCCACTGCCATCGAAGTAAGCGCGCTCATCTCAAAACCTTCCTTGAATCTGGCTAAACGATTCTGACCCATCTGCTTGCGTGCCAAGTCGTCTGACCGTAGCCACATCGTGCTTCTCAAACCTGAAGCGTCAATCATACTGTTCGGGGAGGTAATGCAGATACTACTCCACAACCCACCCAAAAAACCTCAAAAAAACTGTCTCAACATGGCGCATTTTTCAGAGCCAAAAAACACGCGGCGAAATCACCACATCAGCCACGCATCTCACCACAACTACACCACCCAAATACCACGTCCAAAACACACTTTTTCCCAAAACACCCCTCAAAAACGCCCATAACGCGCAGTTCTCCCCCAGCCCAACACGCCGGAATGTTTTCTGAAAAAAATCTACCGCCGAACCCTCTCGATCGACACCGGAACCTGCTCCACAATCTCGATCCCGAACCCCTGCAACGCCGGCACGTGCGTCGGCGTATTGGTCAGCAGCCGAATCTTATGAATCCCCAGATCCGAAAGAATCTGCCCGCCCAGCCCCACCTGCCGCAGCGTTCGATGCGCCCTGTCATCACTTCCCTCGCGTGCCCGCTGCTCCCGATGCAGCACAATCCGCGCCGGCGTTACACCTCTATCCACGCCAAAACCCGCGCTGCCATTGTGCAGATACACCAACGCCCCCCTGCCCGCCTGCGCAATCATCTTCAGCGACTGCTCCACCACCGCCCTGCAATCGCACAACGTCGTAGAGAAAACATCCCCCGCCAGGCAGTGCGTATGCACCCGCACCGGCACCGGTTCCTTGCCGCTCACATCGCCAAACACCAGCGCAATATGCGACTCCCCACCATCGACCTCGCTCTCATAGGCGATCATGCGGAACTCCCCATGCGCCGTAGGCATCAACGACTCCGCGACGCGATGGATGTATCGTTCATTTTGTAACCGGTAACGGATCAAATCCGCCACCGTCACCATCAGCAGCCCATGCTCCGCGCAGAACTTCACCAGGTCCGGCACCCGCGCCATCGTGCCATCGTCATTCATAATCTCGCAGATCACACCAGCCGTAACTAGCCCAGCCATCCGCGCCAGATCCACCGAAGCCTCTGTCTGCCCGGCCCTCACCAGCACGCCACCCTTGCGCGCCCGCAACGGAAACACATGCCCCGGCCGCGCCAGATCATGCGCTGTCGATCGCGGATCGATCGCCACCTTGATCGTATGCGCTCTGTCCGCCGCAGATATCCCTGTCGTCACACCCTCCCGCGCCTCGATACTCTCCGTGAACGCAGTCCCAAACCGCGACGTGTTCTCCTGCGTCATCGGCCCCAGCCTCAGGTAATCCGCACGCTCCTCAGTGAGCGTCAGGCAGATTAACCCACGGCCATACTTCGCCATAAAGTTGATCGCCTCCGGCGTGACAAACTCCGCAGCCAGCGTCAGGTCGCCCTCGTTCTCGCGGTCTTCGTCATCCACAACGACCACCATTCGACCTGCCTTGATCTCCGCTACTGCTTCCGTCACGTCAGCAAACATATTCCCCGCCTTCCACTTGCATCTCTTTCGACGCATCCCATCTTACGTCCGTCGCAAAAAAAGAAACGCCACCCGCAATGGGCAGCGTCTTCTTTTTACAATCCGATGACAAGATCCAAACAACCACTTACAGCGTGGACTCGATCTCAAATCCCCATGCCTCAAGCAGCGCCTCAGGAATGTACTTCGAATTCTTGTTTCTGCGGGCCCACTCACGAAGCCGGGTCGAGCGAATGTACTGGTCGGGCGTTAGCTTGAACTCCTTCACAACCTGCTCGAACGATGTTACCGTTGGAACAACCGGCCCGATCGGCTCAGGCTTGCCCCAGTTGGGATTTCCACGACGCTTTGCCATATCTTTTTCAGTACCTCTTCACAATTTGATTTCCGCACATAGCGTTTTGCACACTGGGAAAGAAACGCAACCTTCATTCTAAGGCATTTATCCGGCAAAAGCAAACGTTTTGCCCCTATCTCTCAAGCGCTAGCGCTGTTGAGCCAGAGCGTAGAACTTCGCCATATCCGCCTTCATCTCCTTCAACGCATCCACATTCAGATAGACCATATGACCCGCCGGATAGTAACCAAACTGCACATTATTCACTAGCTTCTCCGGCAGATCCATGTGGCTCAGGTCGTACTCCGTTGAAAAGAAGGGCGTAGCCAGGTCGAAATACCCATTCGCCGAGAACACCCTCAACCTGGGATTTTTCCGTACCGCATCCGCCAGATCCACCGCCACATCCGGCGCCAACTGTTCCCCACCCCTCCCCGGCCCACTGCCGGGAGCCTTGTGCTTGAAGTCCCAGTTCTCATTCACGCCCGGCCCCGAGGTGTAGTAAGGCTCCTGGCTTAGATACTTCAACTCCTTCTGCAGGTATTCATGAAACGCCCCAACAAACACCCCGCTGATCCCCGTATCCGAAGGATCGTACCCAGGACTCTCCCCGGCCGAGTCCACATCCCATCCCATGAACCGCGCATCGTACCGCCCCAGCGTCCGCTCCTCCCCACGCAGCAGCTCCTTGCGAAACCGCGTGGCCGAGATCCGCAGCTTCGTCTCCTTCACATACTCCACGCTCAACCCGGTAATCGCCGCCAGCTTTGCAGCTATCGCGTCGAACTCCGCAGTCGGCAGCTTGTCTCCCTGCTGTAAGGCCTCTGCATAAGGTCCACGCGCAAAGACTCTCGCCTGCTCCACCCACTCCACCAAACTTAAACTCGTCTTCACTTTGTGGTAGTGATACGCAATCGCAGCGAACGAAGGCACGTACCCAATCGCCTCATAGTCCAGCCCAGGACTACGCCGGTTATAGTTCAAAATCGACGACAACAGTGTCACCCCATTGAACTCGATCCCGTCGTTCTGCAGTGCACTCACCAGCCCACCCGACCGCGTCGTTCCATACGACTCCCCAAATAAAAACTTCGGCGAGTTCCACCGTTGATTCGCCGTGATGTACCGCACAATAAACTTCTTGAATGCAAGAATGTCCTGATCGGTCCCAGCAAAGTCCTTCACCGTCCCCTTGCCCACCGCGCGCGAGTACCCTGTCAGCGGCGCATCGATAAATACCAGGTCGCTCTTATCTAGCAAACTATACTGGTTCTGCACCCACTCGAACGGTGCCGGCCCCGTTGCCTCCGGGCTCTGCGTCACCACTCGCACCGGCCCAAACGATCCTATATGCAGCCAGATCGACGCCGCCCCCGGCCCGCCGTTGTAAAAGAAGGTCACCGGGCGACTCTTCGCCTCAACCCCGTCCTCCGTGTACGCCACATAGAAGATGCTCCCGTTCGCCTTATCCTGGTCGTCCCGAATCAGCAGATTTCCCGCGGTCGCCGTGTAGTGAACCAACCGCCCGCCCGCGGCCCACTCATGCCTGGTCACCGAACTCGTCTCTGGCGGAACAGGCACACTCGCCTCTTCCTTCTTCGCGTCTACATCGCCCAAAGTCTTTGCCTTGCTCTCCGGTGTCTGCGAGAACACAGGCACGACCGCACCAACCATCAACCCCACCGCAGCGACAATGCAAAACATACGAGATACCGCAAGAAATCTGGTTGCTCTGATCTGAATCAATCCCACTCTCCCGGAACATACCGTCTCAACCGCACAGATCAAACCTCATTGGAACCAACGGCCCTTGTATGGACGCGATCATCATACCTTTCCGGCTGTTCGCCACAGCGTCTACCGGCATGCATCTTTTTTTCAGAGGGTCACGTCTAGTGGTATTGACTCTTCGTCTCGAACCCGCCACACAGCGCGAGAGACCGTCCTCACCGGCGCCGCCGCGGCAATAGGCAACGCCATCTACAAGGCCACCGGCAGACGCATCTGCGGCTGCCCCATCACCGGGGACAAGATCATGCAGACGACATGACTCTCTAACCCCAATTAACGGGGTGACACGAGTAGTTCACCAAGCAAGAAAAGGTATACAAGTCACGAAGTGACCGCCCTCCGCGCAGGAGGCCCGTCCGGCAGGACATCAAGCGGTATCAAGATGAAACGGAGTAGTGTATCTCTCCACTGGATACCCCTTCGCCTTCCAGGCATCCAGCCCGCCCTTCAAGAACTTAATCTTCGTGAAGTTGAGCGCCAATGCCCTCTCAAGGATCATCCGGCTCGTACTCTGACTGATGCAGGTGCAGTAGATCACCGAATCTTTTTCCTTCGGAATCAAAGAAGCCTGTTCAACAATCTCCTTTGGAGCAAGCCTCTTCGCTCCAGGAATAATCTCCGAGTGTGCCAGCAGATCCAGCGGCTGGCGAACATCGAACAGGAGAATATCCGAGTTCTTTTCCAGAAGATCGTATAGAGCGTCCGCCTCGATGCTGTGTGCCTCCAACTCACGCCTCCGCCGCAACTGCCTGATCCGTAGCAAACCGAACAGCAGAACCAGGAACCCAACCACGCAAATCGCAATCAGATACATGCTGCCTCCTCCAACGCGCCCTTTATTTCTATCTGATCATTTCCTTGTCACAAAAGATGCGGGAAATTCCAGCCAGTTCTGCGACCCACGTCACAATTGTTTTGAAACCCCTGAGATAGCAGGACACATGCTACTCTCTCCGTGATACTGAATATCAACCGACGATGGACATCAACCATGAGGACCTTCGCACAACTCTGTCTGGCTCTCTTGTTCACCGCTTGCATCGTGCCTGGCACTCAGGCCAGTCAACGATCGGCGTCCTCCCCGCCTGACGCTCATCAAACCCTCCCGGCAAAACCATCCCGTCCCAATCCAGACTCCGCCGGCAATTATCACGCAGGAGACGGCGTTACGGCTCCCAAGCTGATCCACTCCGTCGAACCGGAGTTCTCGGACAAGGCTCGGAAGAAGAAAGTCGGAGGCAACTGCCTTGTCTCTTTCATCGTTCGCACAGATGGCACACCCACAGACATACACCTCACGAGATCAATCGCCGATTCAGTCCCACAGAAGGACCGAGAGGTCGCGCTTACTCTCGATCAAAACTGTGTCAAAGCGGTGGAGCAGTATCGGTTCGAACCCGCAAGCTATCGCGGCAGTCCTGTTCCGTTTGAGCTTAAGGTCGAAGTGAACTTCCGGATCTACTAGACCCATCCCGAACTTCCACTACGCATCCCACTCGAGCCGCCTACCAGGTGTTCCCATCAGCCACTTCGCCCTCACGCGAAGATTATGCGAAACTCGAAGCAAGCCGCATGAACCTTACCTCCCTGCTCCACAAGACCTTCGGCCATGAATCCTTCCGCGCCAACCAGGAAGCCGTCTGCCGCGCCGCCACCGACGGACGCGACGTCCTGCTCGTCATGCCCACAGGAGCAGGAAAGTCTCTCTGCTACCAGCTCCCCGCCATCGCCCGTGGCGGCACTGCCCTCGTCATCTCCCCCCTCATCGCCCTTATGGACGATCAGGCCACCAAACTCACCGCCGCCGGCCTCCGCGTCGCTCGCATCCACTCCGGCCTCTCCCGTGACCAAGCCCGCCAGGCCTGCCGCGACTACCTCGACGGCACCCTCCAGTTCCTCTTTATCGCACCCGAGCGCATGCGCGTCCCAAACTTCCCCGAGATGCTTGCCCGCCGCAAGCCATCTCTCATCGCCATCGACGAGGCCCACTGCATCTCCGCCTGGGGTCACGACTTTCGCCCCGACTACCGCACCCTCGGCGACTTCCTCCCCGCCCTGCGCCCCGCCCCCGTCATCGCTCTCACCGCCACCGCCACACCCACCGTTCAACGCGACATCATCACCCAGCTCAAACTCACCCAACCCGACCGCTTCATCCACGGCTTCCGCCGCCACAACCTCGCCATCGAAGTCGTCGAGCTCTCCAAGCCGCGCCGCAACGAGTTCACCGCCAACCTCCTCAAAGAAAAATCCAACCGCCCCGCCATCGTCTACGCACCCTCGCGCAAAGCCGCGGAAGAACTCGCCTCCTCACTCGGTGGAAGCGCCGCTGCCTATCACGCCGGCCTCGACCCCGCAACACGCGAGCGTGTCCAACGACACTTCCTCTCGGGAAACCTCGAAGTAGTCGTCGCAACCATCGCCTTCGGTATGGGCATCGACAAAGCCGACGTCCGCACCGTAGTCCACACCGCGCTGCCCGGCTCGGTCGAGCAGTACTACCAGGAGATCGGCCGCGCCGGACGCGACGGCCAACCGTCCCGCACCGTGCTTCTTCACTCCTTCGCCGACCGCAAGATGCATGACTTCTTCCTGGAGCGCGATTACCCCGCTATAACCGATCTCACCCGCGTTGCCGCCCTCCTCTCCGACGACTACCAGATGCCCGACCTCCTCCGCCAGCGCCTCAAGATGGACGCCGAGACCTTCGACAAAGCCGTTGAAAAACTCATCGCTCAAGGCGCAGCCAACATCGACATGGGTGGCAACGTCCGTGCCGCCGAAGACGCCCCCCGCAGCGCAGCCTGGCGCAAAGGCTACGACGAACAGATCAACTTTCGCCGTTCCCAGATCGACCGCATGGTCCAGTTCGCCGAATCCGCACAGTGCCGCATGGCCGCGCTCATCCAACACTTCGGCGACACCGCCGACGGTCTCCGCCCCTGCGGCCACTGCGACTTCTGCTCCCCACAAAGCGCCACAGCCCAAACCTTCCGCCAACCCACCACCGAAGAAGAACGCCAACTCCGCGCCATCCTCCGCGCATTGGACGGCCAAACCCGCGCCACCGGTAAACTCCACACCGAACTCACCACCGGCCCCCTGCGTAACACCCCTGCCGCCGACCGAAAAGTCTTCGACACCCTCCTCGACGCCTTAACCCGTGCAGGACTCATAACGTTAAATTCAGACCAGTGGACCAACCCCGAAGGCAACGTAATCAATTACAAAAAAGCCTCACTCACCCACGAAGGCCGCACCCTCACCGGCCCATTGCCACCCGACCTTTTCCTCAAAGACGCCGGTACAACGACCTCAACCCCGCGCAAGAAATCCGGAGCAAGCAGTAAACCCTCCAAGGCCTCTCTCAAAGCCGAACGCGAACAAACCATCGCAGCCTACACTCCCGCACAAAGATCTCTTGAAACAAATCTCCGCGATTGGCGAAAGGCCGAAGCTGCAAAGACAGGCAAACCCGCCTTCATGGTCTTGTCCGATGCTGTCCTCAATGCGATAGTCCTCACTCGCCCCACCACCATTCCATCACTCGTGCAACTCCCAGGCATCGGCCCGCGCATCGCCGACACCCATGGCGCCACGATCATCGCCCTCTGCCGCGCCGAAGCTTCCTCCTCTCCGCCGATCACGACCGAAAAAGAACCGTCTTCACGACCGCACATTACAAGCAAGCTGAAGACCCTGCAATCGACCGCACCAAGAAAAGAATCGTCATCTTGGCCGGAGCGCAGCGGAGTGGAAAGACCCCCGCATTTTGCTGTAAACGGGACAACCTCCGCTTCTAGCGAAACCTTTCACCGCCAACGCATCACCACCACCGAACCCACCGGCGTCCTTACCCCCAGGCAGCAGGAGCTTGACGACCGCCTCCGCGAGTGGCGGAAATCCGAGTCCGAGCGTCTCAACCTCCCACTCTTCTTCGTCCTCGCCTCCACCACCCTCCGCAACATAGTTCTCGCGCACCCGCAAAGCCTTACGCAGCTAAAGTCCGTCCACGGTCTAGGCCTCGACAAGATCGAAAAGTTCGGCCCGGGAATCATCCAGGTTTGCACTACCTAAAACAAACTGAATCCCTATTCATTCATCCCTCTCTGTGCTAACGTCCGAAGCACAGGTCGATCTATGAGCGAAGACATAAACCTCCCCGACAACGCCCGCCACACCCCCCTCTCCATGGACGGCAATCCCACCATCGACGAGCGTGCCAACCACTGCTTCGGCTGCGGCCCCGCCAACCCCCAGGGTCTCCATCTCCGCTTCACCACCGACATCTCAAATCCCCAGGCCATCACCGCCACCTGCCACTTCCAGCTCGACCGAATGCACGAAGGCCCGCCGGGCCACATCCACGGTGGCATCGTCGCCGCGCTCCTCGACGAGGCCATGAGCAAGCTTAACCGCCCCCTGAACGTCCTCGCCATGACCCGACACATGGAGATCGACTACCTCCGCCCAGCGCCGCTCTACAAGCCGTTAGTCCTCATAGGCCGCCATCTCAGCCGTCCAGCAAAAGCCGACGGCACTCCTGGTCGCAAGCTCTTCCATCAGGGCGAGATCCAGCTCCCGGACGGCACAGTCCTGGCCCGCAGTAAGGGACTCTTCATAGCCATAGACGAAAAGCTCTTAGCTGCCGGCTTGGCCCAAACCGAAATCTAGCTGTCCAAGTAGCCCAACGGCCGACCGCATGCAGTTGATACCAACACCGGTATACACGCCACGAAGTAGCCGCCCCACGCCAACTGCTGGGGCAGGACAAGCGCAGCACACAGGGCAGCAGCTAACTACCCAGCTTCACCCCAGTACCCCTGATCCTCCAGAAAGTACTCCTCATCCCACGTATGCACCATCGTCTTGAAGAACATCCACACCATCCGCCAATGACCCAGCTTCTGAAACCGCCGGTTCGTCGTCAGCACCCGCCCCCGCACAATGCGAAACCGCTGCCGCGCCACGCCCTTCGATAGCAGATAGTCCTCCGCAAACAGAGCCCGCTCATTGAACCCACCCAGCGCCCAAAAAACCTCGCGGTCAAATAACATAAACATTCCCGTAGCGAACGGCTTCGTAAACGACCCCACCCTCTGCATCAGGTTATTTCCCGCGTACAGCAGATCATCGAATAGACTTCCCTGCCGGCAGGCAATATTTGTCGTAGCCAGGTGCAATCCCCGCCGTTCCATTCGCCAGAGCGCCCGTCGCAACAGCGTAGGCTCAGGCAGCTCCACATCCGCATCCAGAAACAGCACATACTTTGTAGTCGCCAGCTTAGCCCCCGCATTGCGTCCAACCGAAGGCAGCCCACCCGGCACCACCTCCACCGCCAACCGGTCGCGAAAGCCCAGCGCCACCTCTACCGTTCCATCAGTCGAACCCGCATCCGCCACCAGTACCCGCGTCTGCGCCATCCTCGCATAGTCCTGTCGGCAAAGAGATTCCAGCAGTCTAGGAAGCATCGTCACTTCGTTCTTGGCAGGAATCACGATCGTCAGTTCACCAACCATCCAGAGGCCTCCGTCGAGGCCCACATACCGCCCCGTAAGCGCAGCTTGAGGCCGCGACCTCACTGCCCTGATAAATTGCAGTTGAATTTTCAGCCAAATCCACCCTTGTTGACTCAACCTGGACAACATTGATTTTGGGTAAGCATCAACCGTAATCAGGAACCATAGGGATCCATTCAACGTACCTCAAGGCACACATTCCATACCGAGGCGCTTACAAATTGTTCCCTTCACGTTGTCTTATCGCGGTCACCAGCCTACTAACTCTTTCCATAGCCGCCGTCGCTCAGCATCCTCCTGCCGACGCGCCAGTCTCCATCATGGTGGTCGCAAACTTTCACATGTCCAATCCCGGCCACGATATCCATAATGTCAATGCCGGTGATGTGCTCCAACCCGACCGGCAGGCGGAGATCGAGAAGATCACGGGCGCCCTTGCAAGCTTTCATCCCACCGAAGTCATGGCAGAGTGGCCGGCTGACGTGGCTAGCCAGCGCTATGCCCAGTATCTCAACAGCACCCTTGCCCCCAGCCGCAACGAGGTCGTGCAACTCGGCTTCCGACTCGCAAAAGCCTCAAGGCTGAGCCATTTTTATGGCATCGATGCAGATGGCGATTTTCCCTACGAACCTGTACAGGTCTTCGCTCAGGCGCATGGGCAGTCACAACTTCTCGAGCGTGCCAATGTTGAGATGGAAGCCTCAACGCAAACGCAAACAGCTTTGCTCCAGTCCAAAGGCATTACCGCCACTCTGCGGTATCTCAACGATCCCGTCCTTCTCAGCCACAGCAACAGCTTTTATCGCCAGATGCTCAGCGTTGGCGCAGGCACGCAGCAGCCGGGCGCCGATCTTCTTACGGCCTGGTATCACCGCAATTTTCTGATCTGCGCAAACATAGTGCAGAACGCTCATCCGGGCGATCGCATCGTCATCTTCTATGGTTCCGGACACGCTTTTTTGCTCCGGCAGTGTGTAACCGAAACACCTGGCTTCGTGCTCGTCGAGCCGAACAGCTTTCTACCACAATAAACATTAGGCCGATCCGTGCCACCGCCACCAGAGCGCGGGGTCCGAATCGATACCATCATCCCCACATCGGCAGAGCTATAGGGCCGAGCTAAAATCGACTGCATGCCAGCCTCGTCACCTCTCCACCTGAACCTATGGAAGAAGCAACTCGGAGAGGTGCCCGACTCCGTATGGCAACAAACAGAGATCGAAACTCTCGTACTGGCCGACAATGAACTCACCCAGGTTTCCGGAGAGATCAGCCGTCTTACCAAGCTTCGCATGCTCGATCTAGGCCACAACAAACTCAGCTACGTGCCCCGCGAGATCGGCGACCTCCCCAGCCTCACCGACTTTCTCTATCTTCACGACAACGATCTAAGCTCGCTGCCCGAATCCTTTGCCAGGCTGACGCGCCTGCGCTACCTCAATCTCAGCGAGAACGCATTTCAAGTTCTGCCTGACTGCGTCTCCGGCATGTCTCGTCTACAGGAGCTTCGCATCTCCGACAACTCTCTGAAGTCCCTGCCCATCTCCATCGAACGCCTCTCACACCTTCGGGAGCTTCACCTCAGAAACAATAATTTGAGCACACTGCCAGACTCCATCAACCTTATGCACGATCTGCGTCAAATCGATCTCCGCGGCAATCCGCTCACCTATCTTCCACCTGCCATTGCGGGCCTCCCCCGATTAGAGAAACTAGATCTGCGCTGGGTCACAACGCTGAATGAGTGTGCATGGATCGCAGATCTGGAAGCACGAGGCTGCGCGGTTTACCGTTAGACGCACCGATTCCGATCCGATTAACCGCATCGTCCTGCCGAACGGGCCTCCTGCGCGGAGAGGTCACTTCGTGACGCGTATATGGGTCTCGGCAGTATCAGCAGCATAGTTCCTCACGCTGGCCGGCCTGAGCATCGCGAGGACCCCAAAGCTGCTAAACTTAAAGGCCTCGCGGACAATCAGGCAGCATCGTGCGCCCCACCGCCGCGCACCGCTCACAAGAAACCGCGCATCGTCACAAGAAACAAGGAGACACCATGGCAGATCACACCCACAACGGCAACTTCGGCACCCCGTCCCTCCGCCTCAAGCTCGGCCTCGCCGAGATGCTCAAAGGCGGCGTCATCATGGACGTCATGAACGTCGAACAGGCCCGGATCGCCGAGGAGGCTGGTGCCATCTCCGTCATGGCCCTCGAGCGTGTCCCCGCCATGATCCGCGCCGAAGGCGGCGTCGCCCGCATGGCCAGCCCCAAGCTCATCAAGCAGATCATCGGCGCCGTCTCCATCCCCGTCATGGCCAAGGCCCGCATTGGGCATTTTGCAGAAGCGCAAGTCCTGCAGCATCTCGGCGTAGACTTCATCGACGAATCCGAAGTCCTCACCCCAGCCGACGAGACCTACCACATTGACAAGCACGCCTTCACGACGCCCTTCGTCTGCGGCGCGCGCAACCTGGGCGAAGCCCTCCGCCGCATAGCAGAAGGTGCAGCCATGATCCGCACCAAAGGCGAGCCCGGCACCGGCGACGTCGTCCACGCCGTCCAGCACATGCGTCAGATCGTTCGCGAGATCAAGGCCCTTACCGTATTAGGCGATGAAGAGCTGTACAACGCCGCCAAGGTCCACGGCGCCCCGTATGAGTTAGTAAGAATGGTCGCCAAAGCCGGCAAGCTACCCGTTCCTAACTTCTCCGCAGGCGGCATCGCCACTCCAGCCGACGCAGCCCTCATGATGCAGCTGGGCGCCGAGACCGTCTTCGTAGGCTCAGGCATCTTCATGAAGGAGCGCGCCACACCACTCGACGTCGAGAATGACCCCAAGGAGCGTGAAGAGGCCGTCAGCCGCGCCCGCGCCATCGTCATCGCCACGACTCACTTCAACGACCCGAAGATCGTAGCCGAAGCCAGCGAAGCAGTCATAGGATCCATGAAGGGCCTCGCCGCCGCAGCCATCGAGGAGCAGCACCTCATGCAGACCCGAGGCTGGTAGCGCATAATCTTGCCCCGACCAGCGGGAGGACCCAAGCAGTCCGCCTCGCCTAAGCAAGGTACACAAGTCACGAAGTGACCGCCTCCCGCGCAGGGAGCCCGTCCGGCAGGACAATGCTATTTATTGAAAGTTTTTAAGCGGTTCCCAAGGCAAAACCACGATAGTCTTCCCCTGCCAGTACCCCATCACCCCACGCGACAGAATCCTGCCACTGGTCTCCACCTCGACAGAAAACCGATGTTCCGACATGAACTGCCCCGCCCCCGCCTCAGTCGGAAACACCACGAACTCCTCCGGATGTTCCGCAACATCTCGCCGCAGACTAGCCTGCACCGCAGCTGCGTCCTCCAGCGGCGTCACTGCCACAATCCGTCTCTCTGCAACAACGTCTGGTCGAACAAGTGGCACAACCGACGCTTCGGCCGACACACATCCCAGCAAAAGCACGACGCACGAACTAACCTTGGCCCGATGAACTCGCACCCCTTACCTATAGCGAAACACACTCCCCGCAACCATCCCCCAAACGGTGTATCTCGTGCCAGACCATCACTTGCCTAAACCATCGCCTCCTTCCCAAACGGCCTACCTGCGGCGCCCAAATCTTCTTCTGCACAACTTACCTTCCTGCACGCGCATCGCATTACAGACATTGAAAGTCAGCATCACAAGGGAGAAGTAAAAATGATGACAAAAAAGTTCTTGCAAACAGTCTGCGCCACTGCGGCTCTTACGATGTCCCTCACCGCCGCCGCCACAGCAGCCACCGACATGGCAAAGCTCGATGAACGCATTGAAGCCGCCCACGCGGTCCTTCACGAGCTCATGGCCACTCCCGACAAGGGCATCCCCGACGATATCGCCGCCAAAGCCACCTGCGTCGCCGTCGTTCCCGGCTTCAAAAAAGGAGCCTTTCTCGTCGGCGCACAGTACGGTCAGGGCGTAGTTACCTGCCGCACCGGTCATGGCTGGAGCGCCCCTGCCTTCATCCAGCTCACAGGCGCCAGCTTCGGCCTCCAGGCCGGCGGCCAGTCCACAGACCTTGTCCTCGTTGGAACCACCCATGACGCCTTTGACCGTCTGCTCCACGACAAGGTCAAACTCGGCGGCGACATCGGCGTAGCCGCAGGTCCCGTCGGACGAAACTCGCAGGCCTCCACAACCGACGCTGCCAATGCAGGTTTCCTCACCTACTCTCGTAGCAAAGGCCTCTTCGCCGGCGTTGACCTCACCGGCGATGTCGTCCACCAGAACACAGAAGATACCACCGCCTACTACGGCTCAGATGTTCCCTACGAAAAGATCCTGGGAGGAGATGTCCCCGCGAAGGCATCCTCTGAGCATTTCATACGCACTGTCAATCAGATGTTCCACGCCAGCGGCGCTCACTAAACACGTTCTTTCAGGCCATCAACGAAAACAAAAAGGCCGGACCCTGAGTCCGGCCTTTCATTTAAAATTCACATAGAGTTCGACCGACTTGATCTTCCTCAGTTGGCGGGGCAAGTTGGGTGCCGCATACGCAATCCCAATTCTCTACTTATCAATGGTCATCACGTACTTCGTTATTTTCTATTGGCTCTTGCGTTCGCACCGCAAGACGGCTCATGCCCTTATCGAACAGCAAGCTGGGCTCTGATTACAACGACCTCGCTACTTCTCGGCGACCTGGGTTTTTCCTCCGTAGATTTAGACTCATCTGCGAAAGGAATCACTATGCGTCGCTTTGTGTTGCTATCCCTGCTTCTCGTCAGTTCAGTTCCTGCGATCGCTCAACCGGGTGTTGTTTCAGAGATCAAGGGGCGCGAAGAGGAGTTCAGACAGGCAGAGCTTCACTACGACATGGTGGCGGCGGCGCAGATACTGGCCGACGATTTTGTTTTGATCTCCGCAAGCGATGGAAAACCTCACGATAAGAATTGGTTTCTGCCAATCATCGGGGACAGTTCAGATCCCATGGAGGCTCTTGACTACGGAGACATGGACGTTCGCATCTACCGCACTTCGGCAGTTGTCGTTTCTACTGTGCATGAAAAGTTCCTGTTCCACGGAAAGCCCGTTGAATACAGCGGCCCTCGTAACCGCGGTCTGGGTCAAGATAAAGCGACAATGGAGACTTGCCGCCATCCACGTTTCTCAAATTTCCTCAAAAGCTAATCATCCCCTGATCGATTGCGACAGCGGAAACTCTGGCAGGTGTCACTGCCTGGATTGGACAGGCTCCCCTCCTTGTGCAAACTGAAAATTGGAGTGTCCCATAAACTGAGACACGGAACGAAAGCCCATTTCCATCGAATGGAGGGTTGGATGCGGCGGAAGTATCGGGTATGGAGTTTGTCGGAGAAGCGAGAGCCGGTGGACCAGATGGTGACCTTCCGTCATGAGGCTCTAAATCCTGTCAAGCCCCTATCCTTCCTAAGCCATTGCTATACAGCCAGTTACACGTGGCGTATTGACCCCATCCAATCCTCTATACTGAAAGAGTAGCCATAAAACTCAGCAGGAAAACACGGAAAGGTGTATTCGCCGCTAAGTCCTTTGCTGAGACGAATTTGGACGTAAGCCGTTTGCCTGGACGAATTTACGAGGTTCGTCGCTTCGTAACTGATTGCTGGCAAAAGGCTTAGACGCGGCATACAGGGGAGGGGGGAGGGGTAGGCATGACCGGAAATCACACAACATCCAGCTCTCCGGCCATCGGCATACTCGCCCTCCAGGGTGCCTATGAAGCCCACGCCAGAACTCTGGCCGCCCTCGCCATCCCAACCCGGCTCATCCGCACACCGGACCAGCTCTTCACCTCGGACGGCCGCACTCCCAGCCGCATTCCAAGCGGCACTCCAGCTGGCACTCCAGCTATTGACGGCCTCATCATCCCCGGGGGCGAGTCCACCACCATGCTCAAGTTCCTCGAGCGCAATGGCTTCCTGGACTCCCTCGCCTCCTTCGTTCGCACCGTCCCCACCTTTGGCACCTGCGCCGGAGCCATCCTCCTTGCCAACGACGTACAGAATCCCCCGCAGATCTCCCTCGGCGCGCTCGACATCACCATCGAACGCAACGCCTACGGCCGCCAATTGGACTCCACCATCCTCACCGCCCCCACCAAACTGCCCGGTGGCCCCCTCGAGATGGTCTTTATCCGCGCCCCTCGCATCACCCGCACCGGCCCTCAGGTCGAAACCCTCGCCACCCGCGACGACTACCCCGTCCTCGTCCGCCAGGGCCACCTCCTCGCCGCAACCTTCCACCCCGAGCTCGGCCACGATCCCCGTGTCCACCAGCTCTTCCTCGATCTCGTCCAAAACCATCTCAGCGTTAGTTCGTTGAAAGCATAAATCTCTGAAACCGGACCTGCCGCCGATTACCGAATCCCACATCTGGCCAATTTACGACTTCTTTATACCGTAGCAACTAACATTAAAGTGTGAGTTCCAGACCTATCCAGACAGATGCGCTCGAGCCCGGAAGATCTGAAGAGCAATTCCTTCTCTTCACCGGCAACAGGAAGCAGATCGACAACATAACCAGCGCAATTGACATCAACATGCTCGCCCCTCTTCTGGTCGGAGTGGCTGCAGCGCTCATCTTTGTCATCCTCTACGCCTTCCTCATCGGCAAGCTAGGCTGAAGCGCTCTTCCCTTACCTCGCGGACGAGATATCCTGCATAGGTGATCTCCTCCCACCTTACGAGCGCTTGTCTCCCCGGTCTCTTGCTCGATCGCGCTGCAAGCCGCAGTCCATGGCTGTTACCCAGAGACGCCAGCGTCCACGGCCTCGCCCTCGATGACCACCTCCTTCTCAACCTTTGGATCGCCCTCGCACTCCTTGTCCTCGCACACCTGATCCTCCTCATCGGCCTCCTCACCCGGCGACACTCCGCACCCACTCGCCTCTGGCGCATCGAGTACCTCCCGCTCGCCGCCCTTGGCCTCCTCTTCGCCGTCCTCACCCTCAAGGCCGAGCGCCTCTGGGCTGCCTCCCGCTACACCGGAGCCTCCCCTACAGCCCTCCAGGTCGAGGTCACCGGAGTCCAGTTCGCCTGGTACTTCCGCTATCCCGGCCCCGACGCCACCTTCGGCCTTACCCAACCCAAACTCGTAGCCCCCGGCGAAGGCAATCCCCTCGGCCTTAGCCTAGCCGACCCGCACTCTGCCGACGACTTCGTCTCCTCCCAGCTCGTCCTCCCCGCCAACCGTGAGGTCGACCTCCGCCTCCGCGCCCAGGACGTCATCCATGGCTTCTCCATCCCCGAGATGCGCCTCAAGCAGAACGCCGTCCCCGGCCAGACCATCCACCTCCACTTCACCCCCACCACCCCCGGCACCTACGCCATCCTCTGCACCCAGCTCTGCGGCCTCGGCCACTACCGCATGAACGCCACGCTCCTCATTCTGCCCCGAGACCAATTCGCATCCTGGCTAGCCGCAAAACAAAAGGCGGCCCCATGACTCCTCCCTTCAACACTCCGCCAGCACAACCGCAGCCAGCAAATACCGCAGGGAAAAAGCGCCGCGCAGCCCTCTTCCCTCTCCGCCTCTTCAGTATCGATCACCGCATCATCGGCATTCAGTACCTAGTCCTTGCACTCATCTCGGTAGTCATCGGCACAGTGCTCTCCCTGCTGATGCGCATTCACCTCGTATGGCCTGACTGGCATCTCCCCCTCCACGGCCCCATCCTTCCCGAAGACTACCTGGCGCTCGTCACTATCCACGGCACCATCATGCTCTTCTTCGTCCTCACCACCGCCCCACAAGCTGGTTTCGGCAACCTCATCCTCCCCGCTCAGATTGGCGCTCGCAGCATGGCCTTCCCTGCCCTCAACGCCGCCAGCTTCTGGCTCACCGCCGCAGCGCTCCTCACGCTCCTCAGCTCAACCTTCGTCCCCGGCGGAGCCGCCATCTCCGGATGGACCGCCTACCCACCCCTAAGCGCAGTCGCCAGCGCAGGCCCCGGCCAGGCCCTCGGCATGGATCTCTGGCTCGCCTCGATCGCCCTCTTCGCCATCGCATCCACGGCAAGCTCCATCAACACGCTCACCACCATCGTTCGCAACCGCTGCCACGGTATGACCTGGGAGCGCCTCCCACTCACCGTCTGGGGATGGTTCACCGCCGCTCTCCTCAGCATCATCGCCTTCTCCGTCCTGCTCGCCGCCATCCTGCTCCTCTTCTGCGACCGCCACGCCGGCACCAGCTTCTTTCTCCCCACCGGCGACCTGGTCAACGGCATCCTCCATCAAGGCGGCAACGGCAGCCCCCTCCTCTGGCTACACCTCTTCTGGTTCTTCGGACACCCCGAGGTCTACATCGCCATCCTCCCCGGCATGGGCCTCACCTCCATGCTCCTCGCAAACTTCAGCCACCGCAAAGTCTTCGCCTACCGCACCATGATCCTCACCACCCTCCTCATCGGCCTCCTCGGCATTCTTCTCTGGGGACACCACATGTTCGTCGCCGGCCTCAACCCCTTCGCCAGCTCCGCCTTCTCCATCTCCACCATGGCCATCGCGCTTCCTGCCGCAGCCAAGGTCCTAAGCTGGCTCGCCACCACCTGGCGCTCCCGCCCGTCCTATAAAACCCCAATGCTCTTCGCCCTCGGCTTCGTCAGCCTCTTCCTCACCGGAGGCCTCACCGGCCCCATCCTCGCCCAGCCCATTCTCGACGAGTACCTTCATAACACCTTCTTCGTCGTCGCCCACTTCCACCTCATCATGGCGATGGCCGGCATCTTCGGCCTCTACGCCGCCACCTACTATTGGTTCCCTCTCCTAACCGCAACAAGGCAGCACCCCGGCCGCCTCCTCTCCGAACCCCTCGGCCATCTCCACTTCTGGTGCACCCTCGTCGGAGCCTACGCCGTCTTCCTTCCCATGCATCTCACCGGCCTCGCTGGCGAACCCCGCCACTACGCCCAACTCACCGGAATCCCCGGCCCAGGCGGCTCCCTCAGCCCCGCCGGAGCTCTCCTCTCCCACACCCTCCCGCTCAACCGCTTCATCACCTACGCCGCCATCTTCCTCGCCACCGCGCAGCTCGTCTTTCTCTTCAATCTCGTCCGCAGCCTGCGCAAAGGAGACTTTGCCTCGTCTAACCCATGGCAGGCCACGACGCTCGAATGGCACCCCTCCATGAATCCTTTCACCGCACTAGCCGCATCCGATACACCAGAGATGTCAGTTCACCGCGCTCCATGCCACTATCAATCAAATAGGTCCGAAGTTTCGTTCCTGCCGCAATGGGAGCCCGTCCCGCTCGCGCTCGACGAAATCGAAGACGCCACAGACACAAAACCGGAGTAAGCTGTCCATTACGCGAGCACCCAGAGGGCAACTTCATGCCGGCAACCATCACTCCCAATAAAACCGAGCAGGACCGAAAACGCCGCGTTGAAGACCACGACAACGGCTCAGGCCGACGTCCGCCAACCGACAAGCGAACCGGCGGCGGCGGAGACAACGACAACTGGAATGATCGCCCCAATGGCCGCCGCGGCCCCTATGAACGCCTCCATCGCTACCGCATGGGCCTTTTCTTCGCCTTGGCTAGCGACCTCATGTTCTTCGTTGCAATCGTCAGCACCTTCTTCGTCAACCAGTCCACCGGCCACTTCGACGCCTACAACCACTACGTCAACGAGTGGCTCCCCACTACCATCCCGCCCATCCTGTGGCTCAACACCGCCGTCCTTCTTCTCAGCTCCGCCGCCATCGAGTTCGCCCGCCGCAACATGTTCCGCGAGACCGACGTCATGGACGAATGGCTGGGCCTCGGAAAGCCGATCACTCGCCGCGCCCTGCCCTGGCTTGCCGCCACCATCGCTCTCGGCATCCTCTTCCTAACCGGTCAGTGGATCGCCTGGCGCCAGCTCGCTCTCCAACACATCTTCTTCAAAACCAACCAGAGCAGCCACTTCTTCTATCTCATCACCGGCGTACACGCGGTCCACCTCTTCCTCGGTATCGCAGGCCTCCTCACCGCCTTCACCGGCCTCTATGTCTCCCGCCAGCTCGAAACCCGTCAGATCCTGGTCGACGGTGCTGCTTGGTACTGGCACACGATGGGCCTCCTCTGGCTCTTTCTCTTCACCCTTCTCGTCTTCTTCCAATGAGCCGCGTCTCCCGAAAAACTCTCCTCGCATGCATTCTCTTCGCCGCATCTCTCAAAAGCCCTCTGCCCATCCACGCCCAGGGTTGCACTCAATGTCAGGACAACACCGCCGCAACCCCACCTCAGACCCAGGCCGCCTACCGCCACGCCATCATCTTTATGACCGTCACCGCCGGCACACTATTCCTCGGCACGCTGATCCTCTTCAAACGCCACCGCTAGCTCAACCGTCAGATCTCTTCCTCCAGGGAAACTTCAACGATGACCCGCGAGCAAAAATTCAAGGTCTTTCAAGCGCTTCATCGGCGCCCGGGGGCCTTTGTCATTCCCAATCCGTGGAACGCAGGAACCGCAAAGATCCTCACCGCACTCGGGTTCGAAGCCCTCGCCACCACCAGCGCTGGGTATGCCTTCTCCATCGGATATCAGGACTCCGCTCCTGAAGTGACTCGTGAGCATATCCTCGAAAATGCCCGCGAGATCGCAGAGGCCACCACACTCCCGGTCTCAGCAGACCTCCAGAACGGATTCGGCCACTCTGCCGATAGCTGTGCCGAGACCATTCGACTTGCCGCCGCTATTGGACTCGTCGGCGGATCGGTCGAAGACGCTACCGGCGATCCAACCAATCCCATCTACGATCTGCAACTCGCAACTGAGCGCATCGCAGCGGCGTCTGAAGCGGCCCGTCGCCATCAACTCCTCCTAACTGCGCGAGCCGAAAACTTTCTCCATGGAAGACCCGATCTTGACGACACCATCCGCCGCCTTCAGGCCTTTGCCGACGCGGGCGCCGACGTTCTCTACGCGCCCGGACTTCCCACCCTTGAAGCGATACGAGAGGTTTGCGCCGCAGTCTCCAAGCCAGTCAACGTTGTGATGGGTCTCAAGGGCGCAACTTTCTCAGTTGAGGAACTTGCCGCTGTCGGTGTCAAACGAATCAGTGTAGGCGGAGCCTTCGCCCGCGCCGCCTTCGGCGGGTTTCTACGCGCGGCGTGCGAAGTGAAAGACCACGGCACCTTCAACTTCGCAACCGAAGCCGTCCCAAGCGCAGAGATGGCCAACTACATGGCAGAACCCAAATCCTGAGTCACTCAGTGAGGCACGCCCTTCACCCGCTCCGCCTTCATCGCCCGCATGTACCATTCAAACTCCTCGAAGAACTTCCCGCTCTTCTCCGCCAGCTCCTGCGTAAGGGCCACCCCATCCTTGCTCAGCGAGCTTCCAATCGACGGAATCGGTTGCAGCGAAGGAATTGACGGCATCCCCACCTCAGGCAGCAGCGCTCTAAGTTGCATCGCAGCCCTCACCCCGCCATACGTCCCAGCCGAGTAGCACACAATCGCCGAAGGCCGGAAGAAGTACTCCTCCAGAAAGTAGTCGATCAAATTAGTCAGCCCCGGCGGAATGGAGTGGTTATACTCCGCGCTCACCATGCAAAATCCATCTGCCCGCGCATACAGCTTCGCCAAAGGAGCGAGCTTCTCCTGCAACTTCGCATACTTGGCCGGAGGATCTTTCTTGATCTCCTTCCACATCTTGTCCAGCAGCGGCAGCTTCAACTCCGCAGCATCGACCAGAACCGCCTCATGTCCCCGTTTTTCCAGCTCCGCAATCACCCACTTCGCAGCGCGATCGCCCATCCGAGCACTCCGCACCGACCCCAGCAACACCGCAACCACCATCGCAAATCACCTCGCAAGCGTGAGATGCGTACACGCACCGCGGGGGCATGACTACGATTGAAATTTCCACGATCAACTCTGGTCGCCCCGATACCTTCTCCCACCACTATTCTCGTCATTCTGACGAGCTTGTCGGAGGGGAGGAGTTGACGACAAAGCGCGACCAGCATGACCGAGAATGCGCATTTTCGGTATGAATCCTCTTCGGATCGCCAATCTGCGAGCGAGTATTTCTGCCGAGACTATCTTCTCCGGTACATCCTTCCAGGCAGTTAAGGATCTCAAATGGAAATATGGACAGCGTCCATCCTGGAGCGCAAATTGATTAAGATGACCATCCTTCTTCGCCGCAAGCCGGAGATGAGCCATGACGAGTTCGTCACTTATCATCGCAAGAATCACGCACCGCTGTTCCTCTCCCTCGAAGAAGTGAAACAGCATGTGCGACGCTATGTCCAATGCCACGCAACCGGCGAACAGCTTCCAGGTCTGCCTGACAACCACATCGACGGATCTACCGAGCTTTGGTTTGACGATCTCACTGGCCTGGCAGGCGTCTTCCAGTCTCCCAATTACATGGCAACGATTCGTCCGGATGAAGAGAAGTTCCTTGATCTGCACGCCTGTGAGTTTCTGGTCGGTGTCGAGAACGAAGTCATTCCAGCACTGCACGCATAATAAGATCGCGTCGGATGGAGCAAGGATGATTTTTTCTCATGAAGCACCCATACCACTTCCGGTCAGCTCCATACGCCTCGACGAGTGGCTGTTCCACCTATCCGAGAAGGAGTACATGGCATGTGCTCGCGGACACCGGGCCATCGGAACCAATGGAGGGGAACACTTTGACGGCATGGTAAACGTTGAGTCGATGGCGGGAGCCCTGCTCATCCAGCACTATCGGACGAAACAACTTGAAGCGGACTACGTTAAGTTGTTCTCTGAGAGAAGCCGAGGTTACCTCATGCATCTTCTTCCGTTCACATTGCAAGTTGGTTGGGAGATGCAGGTGTCCAGCGTATCTGCAGAGGAATCAAAACTCCGTTGCACGATTGACGTGATGAATCCACCCTGGATCCGTTTTGCTGGCTTCTTCAATGCCACCAACTATTGGATTCATCGCCACCTGATCGAGGAGACCAACGGTTTTGCCCGCGACCTGACGCAAAAGGGCGGCAAATAGGAATCGCCACGGCACAGGAAGACTTTAAAAACTGCTATAGCGAGATAATTTGCCGACGCGCGGATGGTCCGGCGCAAAGATAGAAATGACAGCAGACTACACCTTGTTGCGGGCTCACGATAAATACTCGCAGGTCCCAATTCGAGCCTGCGACCGTTAGCGGCGTTTCTTGGGAGCAGTCTTCACTGCCTTCTTTGCAGGTGCCTTCTTCGCAGGCGGATGCTTCACAGCTGCCTTCTTCGCAGGCGCTGCCTTCTTTGCCGGAGCATGCTTCTTCACAGAAGCCTTAGCCGCGGCCTTCCCAGGGACTTTCTTTGAAACGGTCTTCACCGGAGCCTTCTTCGCCACAGCCTTCACAACTTTCTTCACAGGTGCCTTGCTCGTAGTCTTCATAGGAGCCTTCTTCGCTGCACCTTTAGCCCCCACACTCTTAGCCGCAACCTTCGCCGGAGCCTTGGCAACTGATTTACCCTTCACCGGAACAGTCGTTTTAGACACAGCAGCAGATTTCTTCGCAGGCTCTTCCGTCTTCCTAGCAACTGTCTTCACTGGCGCAACAACCTTCAATGGCGCAGTAGACTTCATCGGCACAGAATTCTTAGCCACTCCACCCTTCGCAGGCGCTGGAGCACTCGCCGGAACCACATTCGTCCCCGCCCCCGCGACCGCCTCAGCCTCTCCATTCGTATCCACCACAGCAGCCTTCTTGCGGCTCTTTGCTGGCTTCGCATCCTTCTTCGCCACGCGCGGCCTGCGCAGATGTACCGGAGGAGGAGGCGCCGGCGGCGAGTAAGGCTCAAGATAAGCCTTCATCTCCTCAACCGTCCCTAGCTTGCCATCCATGAGCTCAAAGAAAAGTTTGTCCAGCAGCTCGCCATAGCCAGGCAGATCTGGAACGATGCGCATCTCCTGCATCAGCGCATAAGGCAGCTTCTGCTTCGCAT
This sequence comes from Tunturiibacter empetritectus, assembly GCF_013410875.1. Taxonomy (GTDB): domain Bacteria; phylum Acidobacteriota; class Terriglobia; order Terriglobales; family Acidobacteriaceae; genus Edaphobacter; species Edaphobacter empetritectus. The sequence goes on from NZ_JACCCU010000001.1 coordinate 2,033,772, forward strand.
GAGCCCACTCGGTAAAGAACCCCTTGAATTTGTTCTGAATTCCAGCGTTCTTCGACGTGTGCGCCACCCACAGGATCGACTCCGGCTTAGCCGAGTGCAGCAGCTTCCACGCATGCGAAGGCGACGACGCGCCCTTGCCCGAGAACTCCGCCGCAAACGCCTTCGCCTCGTCCTCCAGCGCCTCAATCTCATGCACGAAGCCCTGCCGCGCAAAGCTCTTCTTCAGCGCCGTTACTTCCTTCGGAGCCATCTTCGCAGTCAAGTAAGGAAAGTTAGCCGCCGCCGTCTCAGGATAGATTCCCTGAATCTGCAACTGCGACTGCACATCCCTCAGCTTCTCCAGCTCCGTCACATTCGCCTTGGTCGACGACAGCGCCGGGAAAAGATTCTTCATCCACCCCTCGGCCTCCAGCTTGCGCAGCACCCGCAGCGGATCCTCCTCATGGAAGATCTCCTCGGTCTCATACCCGCGATGAAACTCTCCCATCGCCGAGATGTACCCTTCCTGCTTCCCTGCCTCGTACCGTGTCTGTGTCTTCTCGTCCATCTGCCAGCTCAGCCTGGCCATCAGCCGCGCCGCCCGAATCATCCTCACTGGATCTTCGATAAACCCATAGTTGCTCACCAGCCGCAGCTCTCGATTCTCAATGTCCGCCACCCCGTTCAGCGGATCCATCAGCAAGCCATACGAGCCGTCGTTCAGCGACAGCGCCATCGCATTGGCCGTAAAGTCCCGCCGCCGCAGGTCGTCCAGAATCGTTGCAGCCTTGACCAGCGGCTTACCCGGCTTCGGATAAGTCACCGTCAAAGTGCTGCCAATCTCCATCCTCACACCACCGGGAAACCGCACAAACAGCGCCTGTCCGGCTTCGTTCTCACCGGTGATTACGGCATGAGCTTTCTCTAAATCTTTCTTCAGCTTAAGCGCGTTTCCCTGAACCACTACATCCAGATCCCGCACCGGCGATCCGCTGGTCATATCTCTTACCGCTCCGCCCACCAGAAACACGGTAAGTCCTTTGGCACGAGCCACTTCGCGTACTGCCAGCAGCGAGTTACGCTGCGCTTGAGAGAGGCGATTTTCGAGCAGGTAGATGTAGTCGGCCATAACTGGTACTTTTACTCCAAGCCGGTTCGAACCGGACCGCCGCAACCCATCGGAGCCCTCCAACTTCAGGCTAAGCTCCGACGAATCAAGCGTTTATAATGATGAGTACAGGTAAACGCAAAAGGCCAATGTAACACAGCATTAGCGAATTGACTACTCCGGTTGCACCTTTTTCGTTGCTCTAGCCGCTGGTGTGCGACAATCCGCGAGTCCTTATGTCCTCCGCGCACAAGAAGGTCATCGTCCGCCGCTTCACCGGAGAAACTCTCCCCGGCTACCTGCCACTCGCCGGCTTCACGCGTAACCGCATCGTCGACCTTCTCGACCTCGAGGGCCGTGTCATCTCACTTGCCATCAATGACATAAAGCACATCTGCTATGTCCGCGACTACAACCTTAATGACGCCGCCAATCCCGAGCGCCTCACCCGCCGCACCTTCCTCGCCAAGCCACGCACCGAAGGCCTCTGGCTCCGCCTCACCTTCCGCTCCGGCGACCTGCTTGAAGGCCTCGCCCCTATCGATGCGACCCTCGCCGACGACCTCATCAACGACATCGGCCTCCAGCTCACCCCACCCGACGTCCGCTCCAACACCCAGCGCATCTTCGTCCCGCGCACCTCCATCACCGACCTTCAACTTCTCGCCGTCATCACCACCCCCTCGCGCCGCAAACCTCTCCCCGCCTCCTCGGTCCCCAGCCTTCAGGAGGACCTCTTCACCAACCTCATTCCACCCAACACCCGCCCCAACTAAACCCACCGTCAGTTCTCAGCCACGCTTAGTCTCTTCCATTACAATCCACCCCATGCCATCCAGTCCGAAGTCAGTAACTCTCGCCGAACTGGCCGACCACCTCGGCGCCACCCTCCATGGCGACCCCTCCGCCCGAATCACCCAGGTGGCAGGCATCGAAACCGCCACCACTGGCGCCCTCGCCTTCGTTGCCAATCCCAAGTACGCCTCTCTCGCCCACACCACCCAGGCCACCGCAGTCCTCGTCGAACCCGACTTTGCCCAGATTTCCACCGCCACCCTCCGCCTCAAAAACCCATACCTGGCCTTCGCCCGTGCTATCGAGCTCTTCTATCAGCCCCCCTCCTACGCCCCCGGCATCCACCCCACCGCCGCCATCGCGCCCACCGCACAGATCGGCGCCAACGCACACATCAGCGCCTACGCCGTCATCGGCGATCACGTCACCATCGGCGACAACGCTATCATCCTCCCCCACGTCGTCATCTACCCCCACGCCAGCATCGGTGACAACCTCTTCGCCCATGCCCACGCCATCGTCCGCGAATACTGCCGGTTAGGCGATAACGTCACCCTCCAGAACGGAGCCATCGTAGGGGCCGACGGCTTCGGCTTCGCCCGCCAATCCGACGGCACTTGGTACAAGATCCTTCAATCCGGCCCCGCCATCCTCGAAGACAACGTCGAGATCCAGGCCAACGCCTGCATCGACCGCGCCTCCATCGGCGAAACCCGCATCCACGCCGGCGCCAAGATCGACAACCTCGTCCAAGTTGGACACGGCTCATCCGTTGGGGAGAACACGCTTCTCTGCGCCCAGGTCGGCCTCGCCGGCTCCACCATCATCGGAAAAAGCGTCATCCTCGCCGGCCAGGTCGGCGTCGCCGGACACTGCACCGTCGGTGACGGAGCCATCGCCACCGCTCAAAGCGGAATCCCCAACGACGTCGCCCCCGGCAAGGTCGTCAGTGGCTATCCCGCCATCGACAACCGTCAATGGCTCCGCTCGGTCGCACTCTTTAATCGTCTGCCAGAGCTCTTGCGCGACATCAAGTCGAAACTAAAATAACCATCCACCATGTGACCCTTGTCGTATATAAATCAGAGAGGTACTTGGGGGTAGGACATGACAGAACCTCCTGAAAGTCTCCAAAACGGCTCGAACGAGATGCACAGCACTACGACCCAATCCGTTCGCGTCCTTCTGCTCGATGACGAACCAACCAACCTCCATCTACGCTCCGCCATCCTGCGCCAGCACGGCTACGAGTGCGTCCCAGCCTCTAGCATCGAAGAGGCCACCGACCTCTTCAACAATATCGATATAGCTGTCCTCGACTATCATCTTGGAGCGGGCCAGTTCGGCACCGAGGTCGCAGCTCTCCTTCGCCGCCGTCGTCCCCACGTCCCAATCATCATCCTCTCAGCCACCATCGACCGCTACTTCGGCGGGGTCGAAGACATGCATCTGCTCAAGGGTCATAGCTCAGTCGAAGATCTCCTCGACGCTCTCAGCTCCCTTGAAGCCAAGCGTCGCGGCGCGCCCGTCGTCGTCGACGCCCGCGATTTCTTCTACTCCAGGATTGCCATGGCCATCGGCACTGATGTCCTCGTTCAGATCTTCGACGAGAAGGGCGTCTGGCAGTACTGCAACGACAGTGCAGCCGAGTATCTCGGTCAGTCTCGCGAGTGGTTCATCGGCCGCAGCGTCTTTCAGGAGATGCGGCCCTTCATGCGCGACTGGAGCGACGTCCTCCAGACCGTCTGCCTCACCCGCGAAACCTACATCGACCGCACCCATCGCGGTCTACTGGCTCAACCCCGACCGCAGGAACCACAGTTTATCTGGAGCGTCCTCGCCTTCCCCATCACCCTGCACGACAATCGCTCCGGAGCCGTCCTCACCGCCCGCATCCTCGACAAGCCCCCCACGCGAACCTCGGAGCTTCTGCCCTTTCTTTAGACATCAATACAGGGCCATAGATAAACAACAGCTTGTGGAGGCGTTACCGCATTTAAGATCTCACGCCATCAGGGGCATCGCACAACTCCGCATGATTCACATCGATCAACGTCCGGCTCGAATCGCGATGCTATTCTAGGCCTGCTGTCGCGCCAGTTTTAGATCATCAACTCTGAGGAGTTCGTATTGGATACACATAAGTCACTTTCCAGAGCAATACCAGTGGCCCTGTTTTTTATCTCAATCTGCTTTGTCGGATGCAGCACGACCGACACAACGCCCGTAAGCAAGCCGAGTCTCGTAGTAGCCGACGCAAACAACAGTCGCGTGCTGATCTACGCCACCCCAACTACCAGCACCTCGACCGCCAGCGTCGTTCTGGGGCAAACGAGTTTTACTCAATCGCAGTCGAGCGATGGAAGGGGAGGCCCTAGCGCGAAGACCCTGGACAATCCTAGTAGCGTTGCCATGGACTCGTCCGGCAATCTCTACGTGGCCGATGGCAATGATCGAGTCCTACAGTTCCGGCCACCATTCACCACGGGCATGAGCGCAAGTCTGGTAATCGGAAAACCGGATTTTACCTCGTCTCAAGGATTGAAAGTCACTGCAAGCGGAATGGGAACCCCCTCCTCGGTTGCGATCGACAGCAAGGGAGATCTGTGGGTTGGGGACGGATCTCTCGAAAGAGTCACGGAGTATGTGCCGCCTTTTAGTAACGGCATGGCCGCGACCGTGGTAATCGGTCAACCCAGCCCCGAAGCCTTCAGAGCGTGCACTACCGATCAAGTTCCGACAGCCAGAACAATCTGCTCTCCTGAAGGGATTACTTTTGATTCCGCCGGAGACCTCTGGGTAGCGGACCCAAGCAGCGATCGCATGCTCGAGTTTACGCCGCCCTTCTCGACGGGTATGGCTTCAACTCTCCAATTGGGGGCGCCGCAAACTTTGCCTTCCCTCTCCTATGTAGGCAGTCCTGCTTTCAATACAACGCAGGCCCCGATTAGTCTGGCGTTCGACTCGACGGGCAATCTCTGGTTAGCGGATTGGATCTTCAACCGGGTCGTGGAGTACGCTCCACCATTTACCCAGAACATGCAGGCCACCGTTGTACTGGGACAGGTCGATTTCACACACGCTGATGCAAATCAGGGTGGAAATGATCCAACTGCGAACACCCTCTCGGGTCCCCAAGCGTTATCGTTCGACGGCAGCGGGAATCTCAGCGTCAGTGACGCCGGGAACAACAGAATTCTAATCTTTGCACCACCCTTCAGCACAGGCATGAGAGCCGCCACAGTCATCGGTCAACCGACCTTCTCTACAGGGCAATCTAATCGGGGGAATGGGTCTGATAGTCCTGCAGCAAACACGTTAGACCACTCGTTAGGCCTGTTGGCACATTGACGGTAACTTTCGACAAATTTGTATGCGTGTAGGCCTGATCGGGGGGCGCATCTATGAAGCCTCTTGACTCCAGAGACTTTGTATATGCGTCATCTTCACCAGAACCGTGCCGTATCGTCACGCAACATAATGTATCCCCCACATTTCGCTTTTGCCTCAACGAGAAAAAAACGACAGTGTTCTTGAATCCGCGTCTTTCAGCGCTGCTCCCGTGAATCCATGACCCTGATCCGGATAGATGTGACTTTCGCACTGAAATTGTTTTATCTCACAGAGCTTAATAAGCTGCTGGGCGTTCCCAACGGGAATGTTGGTGTCGCGCTCACCGTGAAGGATTAGAAGCGGCGGCATGCCTTGCAGATGTTCGAAGAAATCATCTGGAAGGCTCCCATACCACTCAGCAATCGCATCTACCGGCACCTCTTGTGAGCCAGCCGCCAAGGCAACCGAGGCCCCAAGGGAATAACCAACCAGTACTGATTTTCTGTGATCTGAAGCGGCAGGTGTTCTCTGTTCTCTCAGCAGCGTCTTCACGACGTTTACCCAGGCACGATAGTTGTCGATTGTCGGATTGTTGGACTTTGTCGCGTCAAAATAATGAGGTAAGAGGACGGTGTAGCCGTTGTTCGAGAAATATTCGGCTTGCTCGCGATAGAACCCCACACCGGGTCCGCTCGCACCATGAAGAAGGATCATTAGCGGCTTCCCAGGGTCATCTTTTCCAAAGATCTCATACTTAAATCTTCCATCCTGACTCGTCGCTAAAGAGACTCCAAAACGCTGTGATAGAGATAGTTTGCCGACAGCTAAAAAGCAAATCGCCAGCCCAATGATGGTGCGGAACGGTAGCCTCCGTCTGCGTTTCATGAATCTGTTAACCCTCCTAAGCGAAAAGAGTCACCGGCCTCTTTGCATTTTGCAGTATCCGCGAAACAGTATGACACCCTCCACCCTGATACCCTTGAGACTTATGCGTTCTCTGCTCGCGCTCGCCTTCCTCGCCAGCCTCATTACCGGCTGCCACTCCCCATACGTTGAGGCAATAATCAGCAATCATACCGGCAAGCCCATCGAGCTTCTCGAAGTCGACTACCCCAGCGCAAGCTTTGGCACACAAAACCTCGCCACCGGCGCCGATTTTCACTATCGTTTCAAAGTTCTCGGCTCCGGCCCCACCAAGCTCCTCTACACCGACAGCGCCCACCAGGAACACAAGTCCGATGGCCCCTTCCTCAAAGAAGGAGCAGAAGGTTCTCTGGCCATCACTATTACGACCCCCGAAGTCACCTGGCAACCCGCGCCCACCGTGACACCAGGCAGGTAATTCCCTGCTTCTGGCCGATCCAGCGTTAGATCCGGCCGTGCGTCTCGGTACCAGCATCCACCCGGTTGTGCTGCACGGCGTGTTTGTGTGCACGAGCCATCAAAAGAATCACAATACCCAACGCCAACACCACAAATAACATTGCAAAAACGACAACTGTCATAATTCAGAGACCTCTGCTGCACCCGCTTTCCGCAGCGCGCAACATCTTAGGCTCTCCCGACTAACACTGGCAAGAGCGATGGTTGCGCTGTTGCTCGTGGTTGGCGACCGAGGATACTAAGATGCCATCCGATCCATCTGCGATAAGCTGAAGACAATGCCGCGCGGATATTTCATCACCTTCGAAGGCCTGGACGGCTCCGGAAAAACCACTCAGCTACGCCGCCTGGCCACCTCGTTAGAGTCCCAGGGCCACACCGTCGTCACCCTCCGTCAGCCCGGCGGAACCGCCCTTGGCGACCGCATCCGCAGCATTCTACTCGACTCCCGCTCCGAAGCCGCTCTAGGCCCCATAGCCCCCGCCGCCGAGATGGCCCTTATGTTCGCCGATCGCGCACAGTCCATCGCCGAGGTCATACTCCCAGCTCTCGCCGCCGGCTCCATCATTCTCTGCGACCGTTACACCGACTCCTCCGAGGCCTACCAGGGCGGAGGCCGTCAACTCGGCAGCGAACGCATCCTTAGCATGCACGCCGCCGCCTGCAACAACCTGCAGCCCGACCTCACCCTCCTCCTCCTCCCTTCACTCGAGTCCTCCCTTCGCCGCGCCCGCCGCCGCAACCAGCGCCACGTCGAAAAGCAAGGCACCGACGAAAACCGCTTTGAGCGCGAGTCCGACGACTTCTACCGCCGCATCTACGACAAGTACGAAGAGATCGCCGCGCGCGCACCACACCGTGTCGTCGTCATCCGCGACGACGCCTCCATCGACCACATCGAACAGATTATTCGCAACATCGTCCTCTCCCGGCTCGACCACGCCGAAGCCTGATCTCGCTTCTTTCCACCTCGTCAACGCCGTTCGTCCCTGCAAGCCCCAACGCGTCAAACTGTGTTCTCCTCATCTAAGAAGTTAAGTCGAAGCCATGACCACCCCTCCCCCCACGCTCGAAGCTCCACCGGAACCCACCCTTTCCGTCGCATCTTCAGCCAGCGACACGGGAAGCATGCCGCCCGGCCTCAAGCACTCTCTCCCCTTCTACTCCTTCAAGCCCTGGGTCAAACTCGGCAGCCCCATCCTCCTCTTCGAGTACCTGCTCAAGACCTACGGCAACATCGCCTGCTATCGCTTCCTCGGCACACCCATCGTCTTCATCAACGACCCCGAGTACATCCGCGAGATCCTCGTCACCCAGGCCGCCAGCTTCGTCAAAGAGCGCACCGTCCGCCGCATGAAGGTTCTCCTCGGCGAAGGACTCATCACCTCCGACGACCCCATCCACATGCGTCAGCGCAAGATCGCCGCGCCAGCCTTCCATCGCCAGCGCATCGCAGCCTACGGAGACCAGATCGTAGACTGCGCCGCCCACCAGAGCCAAGCCTGGCAGCAAGAATCCCCCTCCGGCCAGCCCATCGACATCTCCGCTTCCAGCATGAAGCTCTCGCTCGAGATCGTCGCCCGCACCCTCTTCAACACCGAGGTCACCGCCGACATCCGCAGCATCAACGACGAGGTCAACACCATCATGGACCTCTACAACTTCATCGTCGCTTTCCCCAAAATCGAATCCTTCCTCCACCTGCCCATCCCCGGCATCATGAAGTTTCGCCGCTCCAAAGCCCGACTCGACGCAGTAGTCGACCGCCTGATTCGAGAGCATCGCGAAGCAGCCGCACGCAGCGAACCAGGCAAGGAAGAAAAAACCGGCGGCGACCTCCTCTCCATGCTTCTAGCCAGCAAATACGAGTCCGAAGACCCCACCCAGCAAACCGGCATGTCCGATGAGCAGGTCCGCGACGAGGTCCTCACCATCTTCCTAGCCGGCTACGAAACCGTAGCCAACGGCCTCGCCTGGACCTGGTATCTCCTGAGCCGGAACCCCGCTATCGAAGCCAACCTTCACGCCGAGCTAGACGGAGTCCTCGGCACTGGCTCCTCCCAACGCCTCCCGACACTAGCCGACTACCCAGCCCTCCGTTACACCGAGCAGGTCTTCGCCGAATCCATGCGCCTCTACCCACCCGCCTGGGCGATGGGCCGCATGTCCACCAAACCCATCACCCTCGGCCCCTACACCATCCCACCCGGCGCGCACTTCTTCTTCAGCCAATACATTATGGGCCGCGATCCCCAGTACTTCCCCGACCCACTCCGCTTCGACCCCGACCGCTTCACGCCCGAGAACAAAGCCGCCCGTGCCAAGTTCACCTACTTCCCCTTCGGCGGAGGTAGTCGCCAGTGCATCGGCGAGAGCTTCGCCTGGATGGAGGGCGTCTTCAGCATCGCAACCCTAGCCCAGCGTTGGCGCATGACCTACCTCGGCTCCACACCGCCAGAAGTCCAGGCGAAGATAACCCTGCGCCCACGCGATCCGCTCATGATGCAGCTAATCCCCCGCTAAAAAAAGCCACACCCCGACCAAAGGGAGGGACCCATGCACATCACCCACCAAGACCGGTACACAAGTCACGAAGTGACCGCGCCGCGCGTAGCGGGCCCGTCCGGCAGGACAAGATTAATCCACAGCAAGAATCACGCTTGAAGCCTTGAACGCAGCACACACCGTCTCACCTATCTGTAACTCCAACCGGTGCAAACTACCATCAGTAATCACGCCGGTCAGCAACTCACCCCCCGACAGCTTGATCGAAACCTCATCGTTCACGCTGCCCTCATGAATACTCTCCACCACGCCGCAAAGAATATTCCGCGTGCTGATCCTGCTCTTATCCAACTCCTTGCCCAGGATGATCCAGCTAGCCTTCACCAGCGCATAAGCCTTCATCCCTTCTTTCAATCCCATAGCATTTACGCTGCCATTGGTAATGATCGCAGCAACCTCATTGCCGCCCGCAGTCTCTAGGAGCACCTCGGAGTTCACCCCACCCTTCGTAATCCTGCTGATCGTTCCCGCCAGCATATTCCGTGCACTTGTCTTCATGTACATTCACCTCATCCCTATCGTACTCAACCTAAAAAGCCGTCACCCGGCCAACTTTCCCCAACGCCAAAGATTCCAACCAACACATGCAGAGAGCAAGCCAAGCACGAACCTTCTTCCTCGCACTAGCCCTCGCGGCCCCTCTCGCCAAGGCCCAAACCGCCCCCTCCCGCGCCGAGCAGGCCATCCTCCAACTCACCAATCAAACCCGAGCCACCCACAATCTCCCGCCCGTCCACTGGGACAGCGCCCTCGCCCGCGCCGCCAAAGTCCACGCCCAGCGAGTCCTGCGTGAACAAGGCGAGTTACTTCATCAGTACCCAGGCGAACCCGACATGACCACCCGCGGCGCCCAGGCCGGTGCCCACTTCACTACCATCTCCGAAAACATTGGCCGCGGCCCCGACCCCACCACCCTCCAACAAACCTGGATGAGCAGTCCAACCCACCGTGCCAACATTCTCGACCCCAATCTGGATGCGATAGGCATCGCCGTCATTCCCGACCAGGGCTTCCTCACCGCCGTCGAGGACTTCTCCCACAGCGCAACCGTTCAGTCCTACGACAGCCTCGAAAAACGCGTAGCTCAGATCCTGCAATCCCACGGCATCGCCTCCGCTCCCTCCAACGCTGACGCCCGCGAGACCTGCACCATGCCTACAGGAGCCGCAGGCTCGCCCAAACTTGTCGTCCAGTGGGATGGCCCCGACCCCACTCTCCTGCCCGATGCTCTCCTGCACGCCATCTCCACCGGCCAATACACCTCCGCCGAAGTAGGAGTCTGCTCCAGCAAACAACCCAATCCCCAGTTCACCACCTACAACGTTGCCGTCCTGCTCTACTGAGCCGCTGGCGAGGTTTATACCGACAGTCGGCTGAAACTATCGAATCGCGACCAAAGGGAGCGCCACCCGAAGGGGTATACAAGTCGCGAAGTGAACCCCGCCCGCGCAGGGCGCACCTAGCCTCAAAAAATAATCCGCATACGAGCATTCAACAGAACGCTCGTATAACTCTTCGCCGCATACATCGGATGAATCGACACCTGCACGTCCGGCCCGATCTCCATGCTTTTGGTCACCCGAATCCGATAAAACGTCTCGAAGAGACTCTCGTGCCGCTTTCCCGTACGTGTCGGTTGAATGTAATTAAACGCCGCGCCAAACATATCGCCCCGCCGTCCAAACGGCCGAACATTCGTCAGTCCCAGCGTGTCGGTCTGCCGGATCGCCGTTCCTGTCTCGGTCGCGAAGCCATAGCGCCCAAACGGCGCCCAGCCACTCGAAAACTCACGATCGAAGCCAATTCCCGCGCCATGTCCGCTTCCCAGATTCTTCGTGTCGTCCCGCCAAACCGTACCACGGAGATGGAAGTACCGAGTGCCCGGCGCACCGGCAAACCAGCCAAACTCCACCGCCTCCAGATACTTTTTGTCCACCAGCGTTCTGATGTTGCTCTGTTGCGAACCCACCGTGTCGATCGCTAAAGCATGCACGTAAAGATGGTGTGTGATCTGAAAATCAACCGCTCCCCCGCCCGCATAGGTCCCATCCGATGCAATGGCAAGGTTGCCGTCGTTCTCCCCATTCAAAAACTGCGTTCTCTCATCGTTGTTATAAAAACTTAGGCTGATGTACTGATTCGGATGAATCTTACCCACATAGAACGACAATCTCTTCTCCAGAAAATCCTGTCTCCAATAGAGAATATTCACCGTAATCGGTCTCTGCGCCCCGCCCCCCTGCAGGCAATTTAAAAAGATGCCCGAGCCCATCTGATCACTCAGGTTCCACTGTTGACTCATCCCAATATTCGTTCCCGAACGTACCAACAGCCCAATCGAACCGGCCGTTCTCTCGTTGTCGTAAACCGCCCAGTTACCCGAAAAATCCAGCCGCCCGCTCAACTGGTCATGCCGCCGCGCCGTGTCGGGAACCACGGTCGCATACTGATTCAGAAACGTATAGGTCGCTCCAAATCGAAGCCGCGCACTACCTTCCAACCAACGGACGCTGGCATCTGTGGTTCTGGTAAAGATTCCAATCGGATCGGTCTCGAAGAGCGGATCAGCCGGTATCTTTCCCAACGCCGCGGTCGCAGAGTCCAACTCCTGCGCGTACTTCGGCAGGAGCCTCTCGAGCGCCGGTTCCGCTTGAGGCTGATACTGGCTGGACTCAGAGGTCGCCCCAGACCTGATTGATCCCGTAGATCCCGTAGTCTGCCCAGCCAGAGCCGTCGAAGCTCCGATCAGCAGCAACGCAACACCCACGCGTAGGTGTTGCCCGATCTTCACGTAACTACTTGCCGACAGTCGCATCGTCCGAACCAGAAAAACTGATCCCGGGCCAACATCCTGGCGTGAATAGGCTTCCTGCACCTTCATCCCGCCAAAATGCGTCGTCCAAACTCTACATTCAAATGTCTGATTTGCATTCAGTTATTTGTTGAATTTAGTTAGTTGCCTAACCTTCAGTTGTTTCTTACACGTTGTCATTCTGATCTTGAGCAGGCAGAACGGGAAGAAGGAGAAAGCCGCGTCTCGCCTCAACTCTTCAGGAGCCGAAGACAGACTGTCGTCCAACCCAAAAACCTGTCACGCCCCCAAACATTTCAGTACCGCACGAAACCCAATAAGGACGCACCTTTTCAGCCGCCCCCGGTGTAGCGTAATTCCAGCTCCCAACGCGTATCATAGAAGTAGTTCAGAAGTAGTTCGCAGTAGCAGGGAAAGCACGCAACGTACGAGCCCAGAAAGCTTCACTGCACACGGCTTCAGGACACATTGCACGCTTCAAGTCCAGACTTGCCCCCGCTGTTTGAAGACTTTGACACAGATCAGTATCCCCGCGAGGGAGTCCACGTGAAGTGCGCCGCCAAGGCAGAGAGGAGACCCGAGAACATGACGATACCGATATCCAAAACCGCTCTCCCTGCCACCTTCAACGACTTCCTCGGCAACAGCACCGCCATTGAGCACCTCCGCACCGCCATCGCCGCAGGCCGCCTTCCCCACTCCCTCATCCTCGCCGGCCCCAGCGGAGCAGGAAAGTACACCCTCGCCCTCATGCTCAGCATGGCCGTCGAGTGCGAACGCCAGCCGCGCGAGCTACGCTCCTACAGCGAAGCTCTCGGGTCCAACGGCCAGTCCCTCGCCAGCTTCTGCGGCGTCTGCCACAACTGCACCCGCATCGCCTCCGCCGCCAACCTCGAAGACGAGGTCGAGAAGGCTGTAGCCGCCCGTGAAGAGCTCAAGACCGAAGCCGACAGGAAGGACACCCGCGTCCTCGTCCAGCCGCACCCCGACGTCCTCATCGTTCCACCCGACCCCCCGCAGCTCCTCATCAAACTCGGACAGATCCGCACCGTCATCCAGCGCTCCCACTACCTCCCCAACGAGGCCCCGCGCAAGATCTTTATCCTCACCGCAGCGAACATGATGAAGGAGGCCGCCAACTCCCTACTCAAAGTCCTTGAGGAACCACCCGCGACGGTCCACATCATCATCCTCGCCGAAAACCCCGGCGAACTCCTCCCCACCATTCGCTCCCGCTGTGCCACCGTCCGCCTGGGCGCACTGCCCGTCGAAGAGATCGAGATGCTCCTCACCGACCGCCGTCCAGACATACCGCCCAAGCAGCGCACCCTCATCGCGCGCCTCGCCCAGGGAGCCGCCGGCAAGGCCCTCAGCTTCGACCTCGAAGCCTACACCGCCTCTCGCGCCGACGCGCTTCTCTTCCTGCGCAACGCCGCCGCAGCCAACTCCGGCTCCGCTGAACCCGACCATACCGCCCTCTTCAAGATGACCGAGACCTACCGCGCTGGAGCCGAAGGCCAGCAGAAAACATCAGCTCTCCTCCGCAGCCTCTCCCTGCTTCTTGAAGACCTGCTCCTCCTCGGGGCAGGCACACCCGAACTGGTTCGCAACACCGACCTACGCCCAGAGCTCGATCGCCTCAGCAGCACCCTGAGCTTCGCCTGGATCGAATCCGCCTCTCGCGCCCTTGACCAGGTGCAGAGCGGGATGCGCCGCAACCTCCTCCGCAGCCTCTCGCTCGACGCCCTCGCCGGGCAGCTCACGACCTCGGCGCAATAGAAAATAGATCCATCCCAGGCAGTTTTTTCTATTTGTGGTGGCTAGGCGTTTTTGCTGGGGGTTTTGAGAAAAAGTGGGTGCAGAACGTGGTTTTTTGCTGGTGAGGGTGTGGTGAATTGCGTGGTAAACGTGGTGCGCTGACCGTCACTTTTTCTAGGCCTAAAAATACGCCACGTCTTTCAACTTTATTTTCAGTTCTTTGATTACCGCCTGCGGTCACTTTTTGCGGGCGGCTTTTTGCAGGCGATCCCGCAACGCGAGACCAACTCCATTCGCATCGGGCAATGGGCAGAGGATCACGGTGGCCCCTGCTTCGTCCAGCATGCGCAGTCCGGCGAAGAGTCTCCGTGCCAGAACTTCGTTGTTGCCCCACGGCCCCCACGGAAAGACATACTTCGCGGAGTGAGCATCCCAATCATCCGGCAGCATCACTCCGAGCAGATCCCCGAGCAGATCCGAAGTGCGCTCATAGCGTTCGATCGCCGGGTTGAGAGCGTAGATCAAATCGGAGTCGGAGACCACATCCACTAATACCAGCTTCGCCCGCGGAGCATAGTGCCGCAGCCCGACGCCCGGCGAAGGGAGGCTCTCAGGAGGCTCCGCAATCCCCGACAGCTCCACCGCCTCAGACTGGAAGATAGTGACTTCGCCCGCAACCGAGGCGATCATCTCCGCAGTCACCGCTCCCGGCCGATAGATCGTCATCGCTTCCACATCCAGCACCGTGGACTCGACTCCCACCGAGGTCGCACCTCCATCCAACACGGCGTCGATCCTCCCGTCCAGATCCTCCAACACATGGGCCGCAGTGGTGGGACTCGTTCTTCCGAACAGGTTCGCGCTTGGCGCTGCCACCGGCACAGACGCGCTGCGGATCAACTCCAGCGCCACCGGATGCGCAGGCATCCTGACCCCCACCAGCTCGCGTCCCGCCGTGACAGCATCCGGCACCGCTGAGGTCCGCGGCAGCAGAAGCGTCAACGGCCCCGGCCAGAAGGCCTCCATCAACGCCTCCGCTTTCGCTGAGACGACGGCAACCCGCTGCAACATCTCGCGATCGCTCACATGGACGATCACCGGGTCCCACGCAGGCCGCTTCTTCGCCGCAAATATCTTCGCAACTGCGGCAGCGTCAAGAGCATTCGCGCCCAGTCCGTACACGGTCTCGGTCGGAAACGCCACCGTCCCACCCGCGCGCAGCATCTCGGCGGCCTGCGAAACTCCATCTTCCGCAGCGAACCGTACCGTTTTTCCACTGAACATATCGCCATTCTATCGTCGCGAATCTACCTGCCAGCCGTATACTCCATCCATGCAGAACTCTGAGATCGAACTCAAGTTCCCCGTCCCCGATCCAGAAGCTCTCCAGGCCCGCCTCGCGCAGTTAGGCTTCCACCTCGTCACTCCCCGCACCTTCGAGCACAACACCCTCTACGACACCCCCAGCCGCGACCTCCGCGCCCGCAAACAAATCCTCCGCCTGCGGCAGTACGGCAGCCTCTCGACCCTCACTCACAAGCGCCTCCCGGACCAAGAGGACCCCGTCGACACCACCCGCTATAAGATCCGTGTCGAGACCGAGACCACCATCGCCGAACCCGAGGCCATGGCCGAGATCTTCAAGCAGCTGGGCTACCTCCCTGCCTTTGTCTACGAGAAGTACCGCACCGAGTGGTCGCACTCCGCAGACCCCGGCTCCGAAGTCACCGCGCACCTCGTCGCCCATCTTGTCCTTGACGAGACCCCCATCGGCACCTACGCCGAGCTCGAAGGCCCCACCGCCTGGATCGACCAGACCCTCGCCGCACTCAACATCGACCTAGCAACCTGCCTCACCGACAGCTACGGCAAGCTCTTTCTCGACTGGAAGCAGCGCACCGCCAGCCCCGCCGAAAATCTCACCTTCGCCGAAGTAACCTCCCCCGTCCTCTCTCTCCGCTAAAGCAATTTCCCTGTAGGTGTGGGGTGAGTCAATGGATTGATGGCCGTCTTCTCTCAAGGAAGACGGCACTGCGGTAGATCCTCCGTTCCCAGCAACAGGGAAATTGCGCTAAAGCCTCCCGCCCTTCCGCCGATACAACCTCTGTACCCGGAGGTTTTCCTTGGCAATCCCACTTCGCTCTTCGCGCCCCCTTCTTCTTGCCGGAAGCGTCGCCCTCTGCGTTGGCACTGCCTTCGCAGGCAACGTTCATCGCGCAATCGTCTCCCGCACGAGCCCCTCCTACCCCGAACTGGCGAAACGTATGCACGTAGGCGGCAAGGTTGTTCTTCTCGTCACCATTCAGGCAGACGGAACAGTATCGGCCACCAAAGTAGAGTCCGGCCACGCGCTTCTCGCTCCCGCCGCCCAGGACGCGGTCACCCACTGGCGCTTCGCCCCGAACTCCGAAGCCTCCGAGTCGGAGATCGAAGTCAACTTCAACCTCGACCAGTAGCCCAAAGCATCACCAGGCCAACGCAGCATCAGCACAAACAGCATCGCGACAGAGCCACCGTCAGGAGCCATCCGGCGGTGTCTCTTAAACCCTGGAATCAATCACCTCTCAACTCTGCTCCGAGGTCCACATGCAACTGCAGTCGAAGATGTTCCTGATGACTGGCGCCATCGTCGCCACTACCGTTTTCAGCGCATGTATCGCCCACCGGTACATCGGAGAGGCCAACGCTCTCTCGAACATGGTCACGGAGAATCGCATCCCCGTCATCATGTCCAGTCGCGACATCCGCTCCCACTTCACCGACACCGTTCGCCTGCTGGAGTCCTACATGCTCTTCGGCATCGACGCGAACGCTTCGGCTACCTATCGCAACGCCCGGCGCCAGGAGTTCGAGCAGGCCGAGGCTTCGCTGGCCCTGCTCCACCAGCAGACCTCGCACTTCGACCTGGGCTCCGATGCCCCGCGGCTCATCGCCCTCGACAACGACCTCGCAGCGCTCAAGGTCCTCGAAGAGAAGGTCGAAAGCCTTAATGAATCGAAGACCCCGCAGGGCTCGGCCGCCGCCTACGACACCCTGCAGAACCAGATTCTCCCTCTCGAAAACACCCTCTTCTCCAACATTAGCGAGATCACGCAGTCCCAGACCCGGCTCGCCAACGAAGAGCAGGCGCACCTCCGTGAGGCCAACCACTTCACTCTCATCGTCCTCTGGTTCGGCACCATCATCGCCTCCCTCATCGGAATCACGGTATCGATCTATCTGGCTCGCAAGATCACCTACGCCCTAAATCTGGTCATGCACCGCGCCGACGCCATCGCCTCCGGCGATCTCAGCGGCCAGCCTCTGGTGCTGGACACCAGCGACCAGACCGGAGCCCTCGCTAACGCCGTTCAGAAGATGCAGTCCAACCTCGCCGGCATCATCGGCACGCTGGCTCAAACCGTCTCCACCATCACCGGCAGCGCCGCGACTATGGGCACCGCCAGCGATCAGATTCATCGCCGCATGGACCAGCAGAGTCAGCAGACCCAGCAGGCCGCCACCGCCATGCAGGAGATGTCGGCCTCCATCGCCGAGGTCTCCCGCCACACCCAGTCCGCCGCCGAGACCGCCCGCAGCGCCGCCGAGACCGCCCGCGAAGGCGGCACTATCGTCAAGCAGGTTCTCGGCAGCATGCACTCTATCGCCACCGCTGTCAGCGACACCTCCGCCACCGTCGGCCTGCTTGGCGACGACTCACGCCGCATCTCGCAGATCGTCACCGTCATTGACGAGATCGCCCGCAAGACCAACCTGCTCGCCCTCAACGCCGCCATCGAGGCCGCCCGCGCAGGCGATCAGGGCCGCGGATTCGCTGTAGTCGCCGGAGAGGTTCGCCGCCTCGCCGAATCTACCGCACAGGCCACCGGCGAGATCGCCAGCATGATTCAAGGCATTCAGGACCGCACCCTCACCGCCATCGCCAGCATGGAGAGCGGCACCGGAACTGTGCAGCAGGGCGTCATCACCACCAATCAGGCTGGTGAAGCTCTCGAACGCATCATCGGCATGGCGGAACGTGTCGACCGCATGATCGCCCAGATCGCCATCGCCGCCTCCCAGCAGACCGCCGCGGCCGACCAGTCCAGCGCCAGCCTGCACTCGATCCACTCTCTCAGCCACGAAAATCTCACCGAGATGGCCACTACTGCAGCCGGAATCGAATCGCTCCGCTCCACAGCAGTCACACTCGAGCAACAGGTTGAGCGCTTCAGCCTCAGCTCGGCACCCGACTCAAGGCTGATTCGCGTCGCAAAGACCTCTGAGCGTCATGCCACCTTCCAGCACGCATAACCGAACCATCGCTCGCCAAAACAAAGAGGCCCGCTTTGCGCGGGCCTCTTTGTTTGAACAACCATCGTTTAGAAGATCTGGAAGTTAACCTCAACGTTCAGTTCCACCAGAACAGGCTTCCCATTTTCCATGGCCGGCTTGAACTTATACTGCCTCACAGCTTCCATTGCCTTCTCATCCAGACCCATGCCAACGCCGCGAATCACATGGACGTGGCTGGGATTTCCATTGGTATCGACCCACAGGTTGACTAGAACATTTCCGGCAACCTTCGCCTTCCGAGCTTCCTCAGAAAACTCCGGTTCCACCGAAAAGATCAGCACCGGAGCCGAGACGCCGCCGCCAATACGCCTTGGTCCGCCACCGGTATTGCCGCCCGACCCAGGTCCAAGCCCCGATCCGTTGCCCGATCCGAGACCGGTACCCGTCCCGCCGCCACCCGAATATGGGCCAATGATCGGCGAGTTAGGAACTCCGACCTGCGGCAGGTTGCTCGCCATCTTCACATCCTGCTGCACTTCAATCGTCGGCTCAATCTTGATCTTAGGCTCAACGAGCGGGGGCTTGTTCGGCGGCACAATCTGCGTATCCGCAAACTTCGGCGGGGATCCCTTGACTACTGGAGTTGGCCCTTTTTGACCACCGCCTCCACCCATCGCCTGAGCCCGAGGCGGCGCCTGCGGTGGAATCGAAAGATCCGTCACCTGAATAGTCCTCACGGGAGCCGCAAACTGAACCTTCTTCGCCAGCAAAAACGCGATCAGCAGAATAATCAATCCATAGATCACGACGGCGGATGTCGTCGCAATAGGATTCTGCTTCGTCTTCATCCGGTCGACAACCGCTATCGGCTTCGACTCCAGCACCAGTGGCGGCAGCTTCACTGGGAAGAACACATCCCGGATGCTGTTCCACAGGGAAGAAAAGACTCCCTCTTCTTCAATCACCATATCGCTCTCAGCCGGCCGGGATTCCAGCTGTAGCGGAGCTTCGTCGGATCGGCTGAACGCATCCCGCAGGTTCGCGAAGAACGAGGTCCACATGGATCCATCGGTCTCTTCGTTCAACTTTGGAGCATCTGCCGGTCGCAGGGTCGGAGCCTGTCTCTCTGGATCTATCTGCGGTGGAGGTGTCAATAAACTATTTGCCATAAGCTGCTTCGCCTCGGTGCAGTAAGCCGCAGCCCCCGCACACCACTTCCAAAAAATCTCACCGCCTCGAAAACCTGCTGCTCTTCTTACGCGCCAAATGCCAGGTCGGTTCTCTTTCCGGCTCTGGCCAACATCACCTGGTCATTAACATTCTACAAACATTCACCAACCGGCGCTTGTACTCATAGGCGCTTATACCCTTGGACGCACGCCGACAGGGGAATGTCTCCTAAGGAGTATCGACTGCCATCCTATGTACCATCCCTCCTCCCCGTCTACAATAGAGGTTTGCCACAAACCGCAACTTTGTTATCAGCAACCAAGAGGATCGAATGTCGGAAGCAACCCAGGCAAAACCCGAGCTCAAAGCGCTGAAGTCGACGCTGAATCTGCCGCAGACGGCCTTCCCGATGAAGGCCAATCTGCCCCAGAACGAGCCAGCGCGCCTCCAAGCGTGGCAGCACAGCGACTTATACGCCCAGATTCGCACCGCCCGGACCGGCCAGCCGAAGTACATCCTCCACGACGGCCCTCCCTACGCCAACGGAGCTATCCACCTCGGTCACGCGCTCAACAAGTGCATCAAGGACTTCGTCGTCAAGACCAAGACCATGGCCGGGTTCGACGCCCCTTATGTGCCCGGCTGGGACTGCCACGGCCTGCCTATAGAAATTAAGGTGGACGAGCAGCTAGGCCGCAAAAAACTCGAGATGGACCCCATCGCCGTGCGCCGCGCCTGCCGCGAGTACGCGCAAAAGTATGTCGACCTCCAGCGCAGCCAGTTCGAGCGCATCGGCGTCTTCGGCCGCTGGAACGACCCCTACCTCACCATGAGCTTCGGCTACGAGGCCAGCATCGTCGAGACCTTCTACGACTTCTTCGAGAAGAAGTTCGTCTACAAAGGCCTGAAGCCCGTCTACTGGTGCATCCACGACCGCACCGCACTGGCCGAAGCCGAGGTCGAGTACGACCAACACACCTCGCCCAGCGTGTACGTACGCTACGCCCTCACCAGCGATCCCGCTGTCGTCGCCCCGTCCCTCGCTGCGATAAAAGACCTCTACACCATCATCTGGACCACCACGCCGTGGACGCTGCCGGCATCGCAGGCCGTAGCTTTCAACCCGCTGCTCGAATACGTTGCACTCGCCTGCGAAGGGGGCACCTACATCGTCGCGCAGGCGCTCCTGTCCTCGGTCATCGCTCACTGCCGTCTGATGAGCGCAAAGAAACCCACCGAGCCCGCGTCGCAGGCGGACATCGTCGCCGTCTTCACCGGCAATCATCTGGAGCACGCCACCTTCCAGCACCCATTCCTCGATCGCAGCATCCTCGGTGTTACTGCTGACTACGTCACCGCCGAACAAGGCACCGGAGCTGTTCACACCTCGCCCGCTCACGGCGTCGACGACTTCTACACTGGCCAGCGCTACAAACTCCCTGAGATCCAGTACGTCGACAACGCCGGCCGCCAACGCCACACCGGCACCAACGGCGGAGGCGGAGTTGCCCAACCCTACGAAGACCTCACTGTCTTCAAGTCCAACGCGTCCATCATTGAGCTCCTCAAAGAAAAAGGCGCACTCCTCAGCGACACTACCTTCGAGCACTCCTATCCCCATTGCTGGCGCTGCCACAACCCCGTCATCGTTCGCGCCACCGAGCAGTGGTTCATCGGCATGGAAACTCCGATGGTCACCGACGAAGGCACCATCACCACCTTCCGCCAGCGTGCCCTCGACGAGATCAAGCAAGTCGTCTGGGATCCCGCCTGGGGCGAAGAGCGAATCTCCAACATGATCG
Source organism: Tunturiibacter empetritectus (assembly GCF_013410875.1). Taxonomy (GTDB): domain Bacteria; phylum Acidobacteriota; class Terriglobia; order Terriglobales; family Acidobacteriaceae; genus Edaphobacter; species Edaphobacter empetritectus. The sequence continues at coordinate 2,054,752 of NZ_JACCCU010000001.1, forward strand.
CCACCCGGCCCGACTGGTGCATCTCCCGCCAACGAATCTGGGGCGTTCCCATCGCCGTCTTCCTCTGCGAAAAGTGCGGCGAGCCGCTCAACGAACCCGCCGTCAACAAAAGCATCGTCGATCTCTTCAAAAAAGAGGGAGCCGACGCCTGGTATGCCCACGATGTCGCTAGTCTCCTGCCAGCCGGAACCGCCTGTGCAAAGTGCGGACACAAAGAGTTCCGCAAAGAGATGGACATCCTCGATGTCTGGTTCGAATCCGGCTCCAGCTGGCACGCCGTCCTCGACCTCGAACCCGAGCTCCACTCCCCCGCCGACCTCTACACCGAAGGCGGCGACCAGCACCGCGGCTGGTTCCACTCTTCCCTGCTCACCTCTGTTGCCGTGCGCAACCACGCACCCTACAAGATGGTCGCGACCTCCGGCTGGACCCTCGATGAACAAGGCCGCGCCTTTTCAAAGAGCCTGGGAAATGGAGTGGACCCTGTCGACATCGCCAAGCGTCTCGGCGCGGAGGTGATCCGTCTCTGGGTAGCCTCCGTCGACTTCCGCGAGGACGTAGCCGCGAGCGAAAACCTCATGCAGCGCGTCAGCGACAACTACCGCAAGCTGCGTAACACTCTGCGCTTCCTCCTCGGCAACCTCCACGACTTCAACCCTTCCACGGATGCCATCCATGACTTTGCGAAGCTGGAACATTTAGACCAGTACATCCTCGCCCGCACCGCCGAGCTCGACGCCAAGATCCGCGCCGCTTACGACAGCTTCGAGTTCCACCGCGCCTATCACGCTCTCAACGAGTATGTGAACACCGACCTCAGCGCACTCTACCTCGACGTCCTCAAAGACCGTCTCTACACCTTCGCGCCGAACCATCCTGGCCGCCGCAGCGCACAGACTGCTCTCTGGCGCATCGCTGAAACTCTCACCCGCCTCATCGCCCCCATCCTCAGCTTCACCGCCGACGAAGTCTGGGGGCTCCTACCCAAGATGGAAGATCGCGAATCAAGCGTCCACCTGGCGCTCTTCCCCACCATGTCCGAGATCGTCCCTGTCACCACCCGCAAACTCGAGGAAGACTTCGGCCACCTCCTCACACTGCGCGACGAGGTCCTCAAGGTTCTCGAAGAGGAACGCACCGCGAAGACCATCAGTAATAAATCCTCCGAGACCCAGATCGTCCTCGGCTGGCTCAACAGCGTCGCCGAGCAGCCCAACCCCGTCTTCGAGCACTACGAAGCCATCCTCCCCGAGCTCTTCGGCGTGGCCCAGGTAAAAATCTCAAACGCCATCATCACCGAAGGCAACGTAGAAAAGGGAGCCTTCTATGTTCAGGCCAAACCCGCCGCAGGCTCGAAGTGCGAACGCTGCTGGCGCTTCACCGAAGACGTAGGCCAAGAAGCCAACTACCCAACCGTCTGTCTTCGCTGCGCCGACGCTCTCGAAGCCATCCACTTCCCACCCTACGACGCACCACCCAGCAATACCACGGAGCCGCAAGCCTGATGTCCTCAATGTCATCACCGAACAAGACGACCTACGAAGCCGCAATGCCCGCCATTGCGACCGAACCGCGCGACCGACGCGGTGTTGCGCTCGCGATCGCCGTAGCAGTCGTCCTCCTCGACCGCATTACCAAGCGCATCGTCGTGCAGCAACTCCCCAACGGCCAAGCCCACACCGTCATCCCCGGCATCTTCCGCATCACCGACGTCCACAACACCGGCGCCGCCTTCAGCATGTTCGCCGAATCCGCCTCGCCTACCACCGTGCGCAACATCCTCATCGCCTTCTCCGTCATCGCGGTCGTCGTCCTGCTCGGAATGCTCTGGCGAGCAGGGCGCGTCCTCTCGGTCAGCTCAGTAGCCCTCGCGCTCATCCTTGGAGGAGCCTTCGGAAATCTCTACGACCGCGTCCGCTACAGCTACGTCGTCGATTTTCTGGAAGTCCACATCGGCAGCTACCACTGGCCCGACTTCAACGTCGCCGACAGCTGCATCGTCATCGGAGCCTGCCTCCTCTTAATCGAAATCTTCCGCCCACAACCAACAGACTCCTAAGCCCTGTTTCCTAAGCTCCACTTCCTTTCCTCTATGAATGACCAGATCACAATCCGCGGCGCCCGCACCCACAATCTCAAGGGCATCGACGTCGACATCCCGCACAACGCCCTCACCGTAGTCTCCGGCGTCAGCGGCTCCGGCAAATCCTCGCTGGCTTTCGACACCGTCTACGCTGAAGGCCAGCGCCGCTACGTCGAATCGCTCTCCGCCTACGCCCGACAGTTCCTCGAGCGCATCGAAAAGCCTGACGTCGACTTCATGGACGGCCTCGCCCCCGCGATCGCCATCAAGCAAAAAAATCAGACTCGCAACCCCCGCTCCACCGTAGCCACAGCGACCGAGATCTACGACTACCTCCGCCTCCTCTACGCCCGCTGCGGCACCGTCACCTGCCTGCACTGCGGCGGCATCGTCAAGCACGACACCGTAGACGAGATCATCACCACACTCTTCGCCCTGCCTGAAGGCACACGCACCTACGTCCTCTTTCCCATCCTCCGCGCCGAGCTCAAACTCGAGCCTATGCAGATCGCGACCGCGGAGCCCGGAACTGAAGCCCCAACACCAAAGAAGGCCGCCGCAAAGAAATCTTCGAAAGCCGCAAAGTCTTCCACCGAGGCTCTCACTCTCACCGACGCACTCAAAGATCGGCTCACTGAACTGCGACGCCGCGGCTACAATCGCCTCTACCAGTCAGGAAAAATCGTAGAGTTCTCCACTCCCGAATCCCTCCTCGAACTCGACTTCACCCAGCCCATCTTCGCCCTCATCGACCGCCTCGCCATCAGCCCCGAGAGCCGCGCCAGAGTTGTCGATGCCATCGAGACCGGCTACCGCGAATCCGGCGAGGTCCAGTTCCACTTGCTTCCCCGCCACGACAACGAGAACGGTACGAAGTACCGTTTCTCCGCAGCCTTCGAGTGCACCACCTGCCACCGCGCCTATCGCGAACCCGAACCGCGCCTCTTCTCCTTCAATAATCCCTACGGCGCATGCCCCCGCTGCCAGGGCTTCGGCAACACCATCGACTTCGATCCAAATCTGATCATCCCCGACAAGTCGAAGACCCTCGACGAAGGCGCCATCGCCCCCTGGACCACCACCAAATACCGCCCCCACCACGGCGAGATGAAGCGCGCTGCCAAGGCTGCAGGCATCCCCACCGACGTCCCCTGGTACGATCTCACACCCGCCCAACAAGCTTTTATCGAAGACGGCAACGGCACCTTCCCCGGAATCCGCGGCTTCTTCGCCGCGCTCGAACGCAAAAAATACAAGCTCCACGTCCGAGTCTTCCTCTCGAAGTACCGCGGCTACGCCCTCTGCCCCGACTGCCGCGGCCAGCGTCTCCGCGCCGAAGCCCGCGCCGTCCTTATCAACAACCAAAATATCTGCGAGACCTCCGCCCTCACGATCACAGGCGCCCAGGAGTTCTTCGATAATTTGCAACTCACGCAGGCACAATTAGAGGTCGCCGGAAAGATCCTCGAAGAGGTCCGCCAGCGCATCCACTTCCTCCACCAGGTCGGCCTCGACTATCTCACCCTCGACCGCCTCAGTTCCACGCTCTCCGGTGGCGAAGCCCAGCGCATCCAACTCGCCACCTCGCTGGGTTCGCGCTTAGTCGGCGCCCTCTACGTCCTCGACGAGCCCAGCATCGGCCTCCACACCCGGGACACCGCCAAGCTTATCAGCATCATGAAAGACCTCCGCGACCTCGGCAACACCATCCTCGTCGTCGAGCATGACCCCGACGTCATCCGCGCCGCCGACCACCTCCTCGACCTCGGTCCCGGAGCCGGCGAGCTAGGCGGTCATCTACTCGCCGAAGGTACAGTCGCTGAAGTCATCGCAAACCCAAACTCCATCACGGGCAAATATCTATCCGGCCGCGCCACCATCCCCATCCCAAAGCACCGCCGCGAGCCCGGCCGCGAGCACCTCAAGCTCACCGGAGCCCGCATCCACAACCTCCGTGGGGTCGACATCGACATCCCCCTCGGCCTGCTCTGCTGCGTCACCGGCGTCAGCGGCTCCGGAAAATCCACCATCGTCCACCAGGTCCTCTATCGTGCCCTTATGCAGTCGCTCGGCCAGACCGAAGGCGCAGATCCAGCCCACCTCTATCGCGAGCTCTCCGGCACCCAGCACCTCAACGATGTCATCCTCGTCGACCAGTCGCCAATCGGCCGCACTCCGCGATCCAATCCAGTTACCTATATCAAAGCCTTCGACGATATCCGCGCCCTCTTCGCCGCCCAACCGGACGCCAAGCGCAAAGGCTTCGGACCCGGCCACTTCTCCTTTAATGTCCCCGGCGGGCGCTGCGACGTCTGCGAAGGCGACGGCACCGTCACAGTCGAGATGCAGTTCCTCGCCGACATCGAACTCCCCTGCGAAGAGTGCAACGGAACACGTTACAAATCCACCATCCTCGACATCCGCTACAAGGGCAAGAACATCCACGACGTTCTCAATATGACCGTCAAGGAAGCCCTCGTCTACTTCGCAGGCCACCCCAAGATCGTCGACAAGCTCTACGTCCTCGACGAGGTCGGCCTCGGCTACGTCCGTCTCGGCCAATCCGCCACCACGCTCTCCGGCGGCGAAGCCCAGCGTGTCAAACTCGCCTCCCACCTCGCCACCGCTCGCTCCATCACCAACCGCAGCGCCAACGACACAGCCGCCAAGGTCCGCAGCCGCACCCTCTACATCCTCGACGAGCCCACTACTGGCCTCCACTTCGACGACGTCGCCAAGCTCCTCGCAGCTTTCCGCAAGCTCATCGAAGGCGGCGGCTCCCTCCTCGTCATCGAGCACAATCTCGACGTCATCAAATCCGCCGACTGGGTCATCGACATGGGCCCCGAGGGCGGCAGCGGCGGCGGCCAGATCGTAGCCACCGGCACACCCGAAGAGATCGCCGTCAACCCCGCATCCCACACCGGCCATTGGCTGGCCCCCGTCCTCAACCTAGCCACCCCGAAGGCCGAACCAGAACTCCAGGTCACCGCATGAAACGTTTGTCATTCTGAACGAAGCGAAGAACCGCTGTCTTTTGCTCGCAGCGGCAACACTCTATCGTCGGGAAAAATCGATAAGCAAATGAGGCTCGCTCTACAATCCTCGAATGGCAGCAATTATTCGAGCAATTAGCGTCAAGCAGCCTTTCGCCGAACAGATCCTACGCGGCTCGAAGCGTTACGAGTACCGTACCGTTCCGACAAATATCCGAGAACGTGTCTACATATACGCTTCCCTCAAGCCTCGTCGCGAAGAGGAATTCTGGCGCAAAATGGACAAGTCCGCCGAACAACTGCCAAAGGGAAAGATAGTCGGTAGTGTGCAGATCGTGGGCTGCATAGAGATTGCCGGCTGCAAGTCGAATCGCAAAGAATTTGCCTACAAGCTCGCAAATCCAAAACGCCTTCGTACTCATCTCGTACCGACGAACCAGCCCGGTCCCGTCTTCTGGCGTCCACACTTTTAACGGAATTTGAAGGCCGAACCAGAACTAGTCACCGCCTAGCTTGCAGCATCCCTCGTTTGCTCTTTCGCGTTCCATCGGTCTAGTATCTGATTCTCTCCTCCCCAGGCATTGCGGGCCAGGCACCTCAGAAAACTCCAGGGGGATACTATGGGTCCATCCTGTCTGAACCGGCGTCATTCTAGCTTTCGACTAGCCACAGCAACGTTATTTGGCTTGTGCGCCCTCTCTGTCGCTGCCGCTCAGGCCAACGATCCACTCCTCCCCGGCGTCGTCTACGTCTGCAGCGGCGAGCGCATGTTCATCGAGAACTGCAACGTCCGCGACACCTCCGACACCTCCACCTGCATGGTCGGCCACCCCGACCACATCCAGCCGAACGGCCTCATGCAGTACACCAACGCCACTCGTGGAGCGCTGAAAAAACTCTTCCCCACCTGCACCCAACCATCCACCAGACAGGTCGCCGCCGCAAAGGCCTTCCAACAGAAGCAGCAGGACACCTACAACGCGAACGTCCAGAAAGCCGACACCCAGCTCAAAGCCTCCACGCAACCGATCCCTCAACCCGGCCAACCCGCTCCTCTCAAAAACGCCGAAGAGCGTGAGATGCGCCGCTGCGTCAGCTCCGGCAGGCTACCTTCCAGCTGCACCGGCAACCAACTCCTCGGCGCCTTCACCCAGATGTTCACTCAAGTGACCTCTGCGCTCGCTCCAGGAGAAGTCAAAAAAGAGCAGCCCTCCTCCGGCCCCAATATGGCAGGTGTCTTCGAAGGCCCCGGCCACTGGCGTCTCGACTTCATCGACGGTGGCGTCCTCGTCAACTGCTCCTTCCTCTCACCCAATCAAGAGGCCTATTCCCTAGACTTCAGAGGCGGCCGCGCTGTCCTCACCATCAACACCAGGCCCAGGCCTCTTGTCCTCACCCTCCACGGTACTGAAACCATCACCGGGCCGCCCGGCCCCGTCACCATCGATGGCGTCGTCGCCGGCGGCTATACCCCAGGTACCTCCTCCCCCGGCCACACCGAAACCTCCCAGACCACCACCCACGAAGCCGTCAGTCAAAGCCAGGCCGGCAGCTACAACCAATCCCAGCTCACCTACCAGGGCAATGGCCAATACGACGCCGCGACCACTCACACCAGCAGCACCTACGTCCCCGGCGCATCCACCCCCGGCTCCACCAACTTCGTTCCTAAGCGCGCAACCTGCTCCGCCATCAACCTCTCCTCGAAGGGAGCCGGCACAGGCATCCAGACCATGCAGACAGACCTTCTCAAATCCGTGTTCGGCGGAGACAAAGGCGCACCCGCACCACCCGGAGTCCGCATGCACGGCATCTTCGCCGCACCCACCGGCTTCAGTGTCCAATTCTTCCCCGAGTCCGTCATCCTCGGCTGCGGTCCCGATGCCGCACGAGCCTATCCCTACACGGTCGAGCCTGGCGCAACAGGTGTAGCCATCAAAATCGCCGCCCCCGATCATCCCCTAGCCCTCGCCATCAAACCCGATGGGTCGCTCGACCCTGACGCCTCCGGCCCCTACCAAGTCCACGGACGCGTCGTCACCGGCCAGAACGACAACGACGACTTCACCTTCGCTCCACTCGAACAGACCTGCAACCTCGCCGTCCTCACTCCCAGCAAAACGATTCCCTCGTCGGGCGGCGGCTCCACCATGCTTGCATCTGCTGGAAGTCCGGCAGCATCCCCGGCCAACAACAGCGGCACCCTCTCCTCCTCTGCCACGCCCCTCGGCAACGCCACTCTGTCCATAGTCTCCGGGCTCCCGCCACAAGCCGGCACTCCTAACCCTCTCGCCGGACACCCCTACACCCTTCTGCGCAACAGCGTTGCCGACATACTGGCACAGCAAGGCGTCGCCGTTCCTCCCGGGTCGTCCCCTTATAAAGTCCTCGGCACCGCCTGCGGAAATCGGACCCCTGACTGTCAAAAGATTCTGGATGCGGTCAAGGCAAACGCCGCCTCCGCCATCCGCGCCGACGCCAACGGCAGCGCAACCTTCCCCGGCGTCCCTCCCGGAACCTACTACCTGATGATCTCAGCCCGCTACAACAATCAGGCTCTGGTCTGGGACCACCCCCTACAACTAAAGCCCGGGCCAAACACACTCTCGCTCGATCAACGCAACGCAACTCCGATCAATTGAAGCAAACGACACGTCGGCGGGAGTGCCTGGCACGGAGCAGAGAGACCTGCTTCCAAATCAGGACTGCTTGCACCTCATTCGATGAGAATGATACGCGGTTGTGGTGGCATATGGCTCTTAATGTCTAACCCTCGAAAATAAGAGCGAACCTGACGCACCGGCGCAATCCGTCGGGCGAGTCGCGATTAAGCGGGAACGTACGTCAACCTGACCACGTCCTCGCCAATTAGATCGCTGGCCACAAAGCGGAGTGGCGGCCGAGGACCGGAGAAGAATGGCTTGCCGCGACCAAGTACGACGGGGTGAAGGTAAAGTCGATACTCATCAATAAGACCAAGGTCGGTTAGGCTTCCTGCCAAGTCTGGTCCGGCAACCTCAAATTCTCCGACGTGCTGTGCCTTCAGCCCGCGTATAACCGTCTCGATGTCATCTTCGATAAGCGTGGCGTTGGGCCCGACCGACTTCAACGCGCGCGACACAACCCACTTCGGCTTGCTCCGCCATGCCGCCGCGAAGTCGTGCTCCTCCGCGGCCCAGTCCGGAAGGTCTTCGTCCCAATAACGCATTACCTCATACATGCGGCGACCGTACACAATGCCCGCTAGCTCCTGTATGTGCTCTATGAAGTGACGAAAGAGCGCCACGCTTGGCTTAAATTTCAGATGGTCGACGTAGCCATCCAAAGACTGATTCAATCCATAAACAAGCTTTGCCATGGTACAAACTGCGCCCCGGATTCTTCAGAATAGTTGAGGCGACAATACGCGAGCGTGAGGTTTAGGTGCAAACTGCACGCCGCTTCGTCGGTGTGGCGAATGACCGAAGGGGTTCGCTGGGATCAGTAAAAAGCTCTCGTCTACCTTTACCGATAAGTTCGCCGGGTGTAGCCGAACTGACGGCTGTTATCGTAGAGGCGATGACAAAGATGACAAAAAAGAAAGCAGCAACCGTGAACGCCATTCAGCAGGCTGAACTGATTCTGAAACTGTATGAACTCCGGCGGGAGGCGGTCATGCGTGAAGCGCGCTCCTATGTAGGCGGCGATTTTCTACCCGCATCCGCCAGCGAATTGATCCAGATCGTGAGTACAGGAGACAGGCGCAGTAGTTTTGTTCTTCAGGTGTATGGGTACTGGGAGATGGTCGCTGCTTTTGTAACTAGCGGTGCCCTTGACGCCGAGTTGCTCTATAACACCTGCCCCGAGGTCTACTTCCAATACGCCAAAATTCAGACCTACCTGGCACAGTTCCGCGAAGAGATGAACCTGCCCGAGTTCCTGATAAACGTCGAACAGCTTATCGAAGGATCACGCAAGGGCCGCAAGCGTCTCGAAGCCATGCAAAAGAACCTGGCAGCTATCGCCGAAGCACGAAGCCGCCCTCCAATAAAGCCACGCGCAAAGAAATAACTCCCCACAAAAAACACTGCCCGCCAACGAAGAACCTTGTTGAAAACAACACCCACAACGTTTATGCAAAGGCATTAGCACTTACCGGAAACAGCCCCTCTTGAAGTGTCCCGGAGAAACTTCCAAGCTGACGGTAGTAATGCTGAAGTGCCTGACGAGTGACTCGCCGATTTGGCGTCAACGGAGAATGTCTATAGCTCAAATCCGAGAAATGCGTTCATCAGGACTATCGCGAGTGTCGAGACGTCGGCCTGAGGCTCGGGCTTGTCGCACCTCAGCTGGATCTGGGCACAAATGCAGCGATGGCCGATGAGGCGGTGAGCGCACTATAGTAGAAGCAACATCATGAATAGCGTCTCAGATCTTTCCAGCGGTTCCCAGTCAAAAAATCATTACGAAGTCCTGGATGGCTTGCGCGGCGTCGCAGCACTCCTGGTCGTCGCCTTCCACATCCTGGAACCGAACGACCACGGCATCCGGTTCAACCAGATCATCAACCACGGTTATCTGGCCGTCGACTTCTTTTTCCTGCTCTCCGGCTTTGTAGTGGCCTACGCCTACGACGACCGCTGGCCCCGCATGAGCCAATGGAACTTTTACAAGCGCCGCCTTATCCGTCTTCAGCCCATGATCGTTATGGGTAGCCTCATCGGCGCCGCGCTTTTCTACTTCCAACGAGGCTCTGCCTTTCCGCTCATTGCCACAACTCCATCGTGGAAGCTGCTCGCCGTCATGTTTTTCGGCTGCACGCTTCTTCCGCTGCCGACCCAATTCGATATCCGCGGCTGGGACGAGATGCATCCGCTCAATGGCCCCGCCTGGTCTCTCTTCTTCGAGTACATCGCCAATATCCTTTACGCTTGCTGGCTGCGCAAGCTCTCGACTCGTTGGTTAAGCCTGCTTACAGCACTTTCTGCCATTCTTCTCCTTCACATGCTGGTCACCGGGGAGGGCGACGCCATCGGAGGTTGGGCGCTCAACGGAGCGCAGCTTCACATAGGGTTTGCACGCTTGCTCTATCCCTTCCTTGCAGGCATGCTGCTCATGCGCTCGGGTAAGCGAATTCATGTACGCCATGGTTTCTATCTGTGCAGCCTGTTACTGGTCATTTGCTTTGCGCTGCCGCGCTTCGGTAGTCTTAACCATCTCTGGATGAACGGCCTCTACGAAGCATTTTGCATTATCGCCGTCTTCCCGATTATCGTTGCCATTGGGGCCGGAAATCTGAAGGCCACCGTTGCTTCCAATCGGCTCTGCCGCACTCTGGGGGACATCTCCTACCCGCTTTACCTGACCCACTACCCCCTGATCTACCTCTACACCGCCTGGATTGGGCAAGGCGTGCACAGCCTGGGTCAGCGCGCTGCATGGGGCACTCTTCTCTGGTTTACAGCCGTGGCGATTGGGTATGCCTGCCTCAAACTTTACGACGAACCCGTCCGCGCATGGCTGAGCCGGCGTTTTCTTCAAAGTACTAGCCCTGGTGCAGCAGTCCACATTCCAGGTACCGACCCAGCATTCCCAGTTGATCCAGCACGCTTCTGAACTTGGATGAGGCTTGATGCAGCGCAAGCCTTGCATGCGCTGGGCCACTAGGATCATGCGATTGGGTCTTGGCAAGCCGCATTTGTTTGCTAAATCCAGGTGGGCACAGATCCTCGGTCGGCGATAACAAGACGAGTCACTCATCGAGGCGCGACATCAAACCTGTTTTGCAACTTCTGCTTTGACAGCAAATCGGATATTACCTAGCGATAGATTCGTCTACCCATAAAGTTTCGTACAGTCTCCAGCCGCACCCTCTCGACTCGTCTGTTACTCTTAAAACAGAGAAAGCTGTCGAAGCCCGGCCATTCCAGGTCGGGCTTCCGCACTTAAGAATCACAGAAGGTCCAGACCTAAAGTGTCGCGATCACAGACTTTGCCTACTTACGGTAGGAGGGAAAATACCACCGATGCAGACCGCAAGCCACACCGGGTCGAAGCCGCTACGCCAGTCCCTCGGCCGTCCCTCCGTCATCCTGTCGCTGATACTTTCCACACTTCTCCTCGCGTCCATTCCGGCCCTTGCCCAACTCCCGGCAGGTGCCATCGACACCACCGCTCCCCCGAAAACCGCCGCACAAGACCCCGCCCGCGCTCAGGCCAACGACGCCCTTGACAAGCGGGACTACCCCACCGCCCTCAAAATTCTCACCCCACTCGCTGACAAGAATCCTACCGACGCCCACCTCCTCTACGACCTGGCCTTCACCCAGGACGCGCTCGCTGAAACTCCAGCCCAGACCACCGCCGCTGAGCAAACCTATCGGCGCGCCATCGCTGCCGACCCCGCCTACTTTGACCCCCATCTCGCCCTCGGCCTCCTCCTCGCTCGCGGCGGCCGGCTCACCGACGCCCACAACGAGCTTCAAAAAGCCATTACCCTCACCACCGATAACCCAGCCTTGAAAGGCCGCGCCTACCGCGCCCTCGCCCGCATCGATCAGTCCGTCAATCCCCCCGCCGCCAGCGATGAACTCCTCTCTGCCATCAAAATCACCCCCGAAACCCCAGGAGACATCCTCCTCTCCGGCGAGCTAGCCGAGGCCTCCGGCGACTCCACCGCCGCCGAACTAGCGTACCGTCGCCTCCTCGCCGTCGACCCGCAGAATCACGACGCCACCGCCGCCCTCACCCATCTCCTCCTCCACCAGCAACAACCCGAAAAGGCCGAATCACTCCTGACTGCCGCCCTCGCCAAAGACCCCGATAACCCCACCCTCAACGCCCAGCTCGCCAGCCTCTACGAGCAGCAGGGCAAGACCGCCCAGGCCATCCCCCTCGCCGCCAAACTCCACGCTGCACACCCCGAAGACTCCGCCATCACCCGCCTCCTCGCCCGTCTCTACAGCCGAAACCAGCAGTACGACCAGGCCGCGCCGCTCTACAACGGCCTCCTGACCCGATCCACGCAGGATCCCACTCTCCTCGACGACAGCGCCGATGTTCAGATTCATCTCAAAAACTTCGCCGAGGCCGAAGCCCTCCTCAAACGTGCCCTCGCCCAGACCAGCGCCTTCCCCACCAAAGACGATCTTGCCCAGGCGGCCAGCCATCTCGCCTTCGCAGCGTCCGCAAACAACGACCCCACAACAACCTTGCAAGCTCTCGATATTCGTGGTAAAGTGCAGCCACAGTCACCGTCGTCCCTGTTCCTCGCGGCAACTGCGCACGACAAGCTGCACCACACCAAACAGGCGACCGACCTGTACAAACAGTTCCTCTCCGTGGCAAACGGCCAGTTTCCGGACGAGGAGTGGGAGGCCCGCCACCGCCTCCTCACCCTCGATCACATGAAGTAGGCAAGCGCTCCCTTCGAGGTGCGTGATGAAATCGATCCATCGTTTCGCTCTTCTTCTCTCCCTGCCGCTGCTTCTGTCCTCTCCAGCAACCGCCCGCGCCGCCTCCTTTGACGACAACCTTCCAACCGCCGAAGCTCTTGTCCAGCTCGAACTCCGCGCCCAGCAGGCCAACCCGCGCGACCAATGCTACCTCTACACCGAGCTCGTTCACGTCATGACCGAGGTCGCAGGCAAGCAGATGCTCAACGGCGACGTCGATCAGGCCACCGCGACCCTCAAAAAGGTCAACGCCTACGCGAGGCTCATCCACATGGACCTCGCCAGCAACTCCAAGCGCCTCAAGAACGCAGAAGAGTTGATGCATCACACCTCCTATCGCCTCGGCGAGTATCTCCATAAAGCCTCCAATGAAGATCGCGACACCCTGCAGGCAACTCTCAAGCAGCTCGACCAGGTCCACGACGAACTTCTAGCTCAGGTCTTCAAACACTAGAATCAAACACCAGGAACCGATGCTCCGCAGACTCTCGCTCGTCCTTCTTCTGCTCTCGCTTGCTCCGTGCCTTCCCGCCCAGCGTACCGACGCCTCCCTCTCCGACGGCGAAGTCGAGCAACTCCGAGAGGTCGCTTACTATCCCAATGACCGCGTACTCCTCTTCATCAAGCTCCTCGACGCCCGCAATAAATCCATCCAGGATCTCTTCGCCATTCCACGTAAACCCGGCCGCGAGCAGGACACCCACGATCTCCTCGAACAGTTCACCGCAATCGCAGACGAGCTGAACGACAACCTCGACGACTACGGCCCCCGTCACCGCGACATTCGCAAAGCCCTGCCTAAGCTGGTCGAAGCCACCGAGCGCTGGTCTTCCAACCTGAAGTCCCCACCCGACAACGAGACTTACAACGTCTCCCGCCGGCTCGCCCTTGAAGCTGTCCACGACCTCCACGATCAAGCCACCCAGCTTATCGACGAGCAGAAGGCCTGGTTCCTCGCCCACCCGCCCCCAAAAGAAAACAAGAACGCTCCTCTAGACCTTCCCCGATAGCTTCGAAGAAGTTGTCCTGCCGGACGGGCCTCCTGCGCGGAGTGCGGGCGTTCGCACGCCTTTTTAAAGCTTCGCGTGATCCTCCCGTTGGTCGGAATCATCTTTATCGCGACCAACGGGAGCGCCAACCAAAGGGGTATACAAGTCACGAAGTGACCGCCCTCCGCGCAGGAGGCCCGTCCGGCAGGACAGCCAAGCACGAACCATCCAACGCACCTCCTGCACAGCCTCACCTCTTATAAAATCGTCTTATAGCACCAAGACAAGGACGAAGCCCTGACCACCCCGAAGCATCCCGGCCCCTCCCCCCTGCGCCAATTCCTGCAGCTCTTCTCTTCGCCCTCGCCCACTCTCTTCGACCACCTTCCAGCCCCACCACCCGCAGTCCCGATTCGTCCGCCCACCCTTCGCAAGCCCCGCGCCGCAAAATCCAAGTCCACCGCCTCCACCTCCCTCGTAGCCGTCTTCGAGGAGCAGTACCGCGAACTCCGTCCACGCGCCCCCATCCCCCCACTCGACATTCGCTTCCGCCGCTTCACCTCTCTCAACACCACCATCCGCCTGCGCGAAGGCCATCTCCACGTCCGTCTCTCCGACCTGCTCGAGTCCGCGCCCGACTCCATCCACCACGCCATCGCCCACATCCTCCTCGCCAAGCTCTACAAGAAGCCCATCGCGTCGGTCCACGCCGACCGCTACCGCCGCCACGTCTCCTCTGAGGCAATCTCCCGCCAGGCCGAGCACATCCGCCAGACCCGTGGCCGCAAACGCCTCTCCACCCCCTCCGGCCATCACTACGACCTCAACGAAGTCTTCGAATCTTTGAATATCCGTTTCTTCCACGGACTTCTCGGACGCCCCACCCTCACCTGGTCGGCTCACCACGCCCGCCGCATGCTGGGCCACTACGACGCCGCCCACAACACCATCGTCGTCAGCCGCGTCTTCGACCGTCCCGACACCCCGCGCTGCGCCATCGAGTACCTCCTCTATCACGAGATGCTCCATCTCAAACATCCCGTCCGCGTCAAGGCCGGCCGTCGCTGCGTCCACTCCCGCGAGTTCCAGGCAGAAGAGCGCCTCTTCCCCGAACTCGAAGCCGCCAAATCCTACCTCAAGCGCCTCTAAACCCTTCCCCTGCAATCAGCGCAAACCAAAATTTCATGCGCAGGCATAAAATCCCGTGCTACGATTCCGCAACGCAAATCCACCAGCGTTTCTTGCATCCAGAACTACGCATGAATCGTCGAACTTGGCCTTTACTGCCAATTCGACCAGTCGCACGGGCCTCGTCCTCCAGATATCTTTTCCGTCGGGCGAAAATCCAAATCACGAGAAAGAGCAGGTAGACCCCAATGGATCTCTCCAAACGAGCAGCAGCGGAGTTCTTCGGCACCTTCTGGCTTGTCTTCGGCGGCTGCGGCAGCGCCGTCCTCGCCGCGGCGTTCCCCAACCTGGGAATCGGATTCGTCGGCGTATCCCTGGCCTTCGGTCTCACCGTCCTCACGATGGCCTTCGCCATCGGCCACGTCTCCGGCTGCCACCTGAACCCCGCCGTCTCCATCGGCCTGGTCGTCGGCAAACGCTTCGCACCCTCCGAACTGCTGCCCTACATCATTGCGCAAGTTCTCGGAGCCGTTGCCGGCTCCGGCGTCCTATATCTCATCGCCAGCGGCAAACCTGGTTTCTCCCTCGCCGCCGGCTTCGCCTCCAACGGCTACGCCGACCACTCCCCCGGCGGCTACTCTCTCCTGGCCTGCTTCGTAGCCGAGGTCGTTCTCACCGCCTTCTTCCTTCTCGTCATCCTCGGCGCCACCGACGAGCGCGCCCCCAAAGGCTTCGCGCCAATCGCCATCGGCCTCTGCCTCACGCTGATCCACCTCATCAGCATTCCCGTCACCAACACCTCGGTGAACCCCGCCCGAAGCACCGGTCCCGCAATCTTCGTAGGAGGCTGGGCACTCAGCCAGCTCTGGCTCTTCTGGGTAGCGCCAATCTTAGGTGCCGTCCTCGGCGGGCTCGTCTCCACCGCCTTCTTCGCCGCCCCGCAGCCACCCATCCGCGAAGAGATGGCCCGCGATAAGCCCTAGACAGTCATTAGTCGCGTTCTCCCGTTAGTCGAAGCATGTTTCCGACCAACGGGAGGACCACGCAAAGCGGTATACAAGTCACGAAGTGACCGCCTCGCGCTCAGCGAGCCCGTCCGGCAGGACACAATCCCCTAAGAATTCACCATTTCGCCTTTCAGGTCAAGTTCGAGGATCAGCAGTCAGCTCCGGAGCCCACTGCACCTTCTTCGTCTTCGCTACGCCGATCAGCACAAATCCCACAACGACTGATCCCAGCGCAGCCACCTGCGCATTGCTCATCCCCAAGTAAAGTCGAGGATTCACACGCACAAACTCCACCAAAAACCGGCCTACTCCACTGAGTACTAAATACTCGCCCGTGATCGTGCCAACCGACAGGTTTTTTGTGCCGCGCCGCCATAACCACCATGCCAGCACCAGCGAAAAAAGCAGTTCATACACAGGCGTAGGTTGCACCAGAGCATCAGGAGGAGTCGGGAGCACCAGCGCATTCTTCGCCATATGCACGCCCCACGGCAGAGTCGTGTTGATTCCGTAGTCCCCATCGCCTGAGAGCAGACACCCAATCCGCCCCACACCATACCCAATCGCCGCCGCAGGAGCCGCGAGGTCCAGCATCCGCAAGGGTCCGACCGCCTTCCCCTGAGTACCTTCCAAAGCCCCCTTGAATCTCGCCATCCGACCCTGCCACATCAGCATCGCGATCCCGGCCAGCATCCCGCCAAACCACGCAAATCCAGCCTGAAACCAGTGCAGAAAATCCATCGCCACCGCAAACGGCCGATGCCACCCCGGCGCAATAATCTGCCGATATGCCGCATAAAGATCCGCCGGATTCTGCAGCTCATGCCACGCCTTCGCGCCCAGCACCCCCGCGATCACGACGAAAGCCACGACGTTCAGTGCATCCGCATCCACACCGTTCCGGACAAAGTTTTTATGCAGCACCACCGTCGCCGCCACCGCCGCCAGCCACAACAACAACCCAAACGTACCCAGGTGAATCGGGCCAATATCGATATAGGGAAACATAATCCTCGCTCTATAAAAGTATAGCGGCCTTTGCCTCAGCCCCCTACTCGCGATAGCCTATCCCTTATGTCCACCAGCACGCCCGTCTTTCCCCCCGCAGCAGAGATGGAGATTCTCTTCTCCAAACAACAGATTGCCGACCGCACCCGCGAGATAGGAGCCCAGATCTCCGCCGACTACAAGGGTCAATCCATCGTCCTCATCGGCGTCCTCAAAGGCGCAGCCATCTTCCTCGCCGACCTCGCTCGTGCCATCCAGGTCGACAACACCTTCGACTTCGTCGCCGTCTCGAGCTACGGCCGCGCCCGCGTCTCCTCCGGCGCCGTCAAGCTCATCAAGGACATCGACAACCCCATCGAAGGTAAGCACGTCATCATCGTCGAAGACATTCTGGACACCGGCCTCACCCTCAGCTATCTCCGCGGCCTCATGCTGCAACACAAGCCTGCGTCGCTCAAGATCGCCTCCTGCCTCGACAAGCCCGAGCGCCGCCTCGTCCCCATCGAAGCCGACTACGTAGCCTTCAAGATCCCCAACAAATTTGTAATCGGCTACGGCATGGACTACGCCGAACGCTACCGCGGCGTAGAAGACATCCGCATCTTCCCCTCTGAAGTCGCCGGCCACTAGTCAACGCCACAACATGAAATGCGCAACACGCGCAACAAACGCGCAGGCTTCCTATGCCCGTAACAGAGGAAGCCTTTCGCAGTTACTCCAAATTCAGCGTCCAGATCGTCAACGTCGCCGTATTGTCATCGACCGCCGCCAGGATCGCCTTGTCTTCCGTTGTGTGCACTGCTAAACCGAACGATCCGCCCTGTGCCGGATCCACTGGGATCTCCTTCACAAACCGTCCGTCCTTCGTAACCTCGACGATCTCGCTCGGTTGATTTGCATCGGGGTTGATGCCATCGTTGTTCGTCACCAGCAGGTGGCCATTCGGAGCCATCGCCAGCCCCAGCGCCCCATGCAGATGAATATTGTCCTGGTAGACAATGGTTCCCAGTCCACCATCAGATTTACGATCCGCCGCATCCCGCACCGCGAAGACGGCATTGTCTCCCGTCGAAGCAACAAACAGCATGTCGCGACGGTCGTCGTACACCAGTCCCGTAGGAGCAACAAACAGCGTCACCGGATCGCCGCGGTGAACATACCCCGAAGCAATCGTCTTCGTACTCTCCAGCTTCAGACCACCAGAGCTCACCTTGAAGTCCATTCGAATGACAGTCCCGGTCAGGGCGTTGGAGACAAACGCAATCGCCCAATCTCCACCATCTACCAACGCCATGTCCCACGGCCCCTGGATCGCCGCATTCGTGATGGTCTGTATCAGCTTGCCCTGATTGTTGATCACCAGCAGCGACCCGGGCCCTGCCGTTGCTGCGGTGCCGTCCGCCGTCGGCGCATTCCCGACAACCACAAACCCATACTGCTGCAGCGTTCCCAGCGCCGTAGAAAGTCCAAGCCCCGCTGCACCCTGGAAGAACAAGGTCGGCGATCCGCTCTTCGGCACCCTGACGATCGTCGTTCCCGTCCCCTGCAGACTCATGCTGTTGTTGAAGTTCGAGACCAGAATGTCTCCACGCTTCAACGGCCCGGACCCAGCCTGAAAGTTATCCCCGACGAACGCAACCCCGTACGGATTCACATCCCCATTACTCGGTACCGTTGAGACACTTCTCACCGGGCTCGGCAGAAAAGCATCGTCGCCGTCATGGCGCTGTGCGAGTCCCACTCCAGTCGCACAGACCAACAGCGTAACGGCTGTAAGAGTTTTGCTACAACCAGACCTGCTTCCGTGGCGAAGCAGCGGCGCATCTGTTTCACAGTGCGAGAAACATTCGTAGATTCGCATTTCGTTGTACCTCGAAGCGAGACATTTCTGCCTCGAGTGAGACCACAGCGGCGCCCATCTCTCAGCAGCAAGCGAAACAATAGACCACTCGCATCAACCATGTCCGCCGAAGGCACAACAAGTGACAAAGTATTTACAACTTCGCAAAACAAGCGACGATCGCATCTGATCAGCGACAGACTCCATCATGTCTTACCCGGCATCGATGGGCTGGGCCAGTTCAGAGTCAAAGGAGAACTAGTCGGCACGGTCCTAATCTCCAGCCGCAGACTTTACGTTCAATCTCCCATGAATCATCGACTAACTTCGAAGATCGACCATTCGCGCATCTCTCTCACCGGCAAATACGCCCATCCCAAACTCCTCGGCCAGCAACTCATAACTCCGCAGCCGCTTCTTCTGTTCCCACACAATCGTATTCACGATCAGCTCCCCGATCCCCAACTCCTCCGCCATCGCCTCCAGCCGCTCTCGCACCAGCGCAGGCGTTCCCACAAAGTACCGCGGCCACTCGCCCTCCTCTTGCGGCATATCGCCTAACAGGTACAACTCCCGCGCCGCTTCCTCGGGCGAAGCCACCGGCCGCCGATCCCCCTGGCGAATTCGCCGCTGCAGCAACCGCACGCTTGAAAACAGAAACTCCGCCTCCTCCTGCGTCTCTGCACAGATCACACCCACTGCCGCCGTAGCCTCCGCCGCCTTCCGGTAGATGCTCTCCGTAAACCCACGACGGTAAGTCTCAATCGCCGCCCGCGTATTCACCGGACTGAAGAAGTGCGCAAACGAGTAAGGGAGGCCAAACTCCACCGCCGCCGCGGCGCTCCACATGCTCGACCCCAGCATCCACACATCCGGCGCTCCCGGCATCTCCGGCGAGACCCGAATCCCCGCAAAGGGATGCCCCTCCGGAAACCGGTGCCCTAGAAACGCCAGCAGCTCGCTCACCTGGTCAGGAAAATCATCCAGCATCTTCGTCTTCCGATCACGCTTCAAAGCCAATGCCTCAATCGGCCCACCGCCCGGCGCGCGCCCAATCCCCAGATCCACTCGCCCCGGATACAGCGCATGCAGCGTCCGAAAGCACTCCGCTACCTTCAGCGGCGTGTAGTGCGGCAGCATAATTCCACCCGACCCAATCCGGATCCGCTTGGTCTCCGCACCGATCCGCGCCAGTATCACCTCCGGCGCCGTACACGCCAGCGTATCCATTGCATGGTGTTCCGACATCCAGAACCGACCATACCCCAACCCATCCACCAGCCGCGCCAGCTCAATCGAGTTCTGCAGAGCCTGTCCCGGCATGCTTCCCGCAGGCACCGGCGACTGATCCAGCACCGAAAGTCGAAGCTTTTTTTCTACGTTATCTAAAGTCACCTCTGTTTGATGTTGAACCGCTCAAATCGAATCAACCTCTAGGAACAATATTCGCCTTTTATTCGCTATAATAAGGCATCAGAGAGCCTGGAGTTGCACCTAACCATCATGAACGTTCAACAAAAACTCGAAATCCTCGCCGACGCTGCAAAGTACGACGCCTCGTGCGCGTCATCAGGAGCCAAGCGCAGCGGCAACGGCAAGGGTGTCGGCCACTCCGACGGCATGGGGATCTGCCACAGCTACACCCCCGACGGCCGATGCGTCTCCCTGCTCAAGATCCTGCTCACCAACTTCTGCACCTACGACTGCGTCTTCTGCGTCAACCGCATCTCCTCCGATATCCAACGCGCGCGCTTCACTCCCGACGAGGTTGTCAAACTCACGCTCGACTTTTACAAGCGCAACTACATCGAAGGTCTCTTTCTCTCCTCCGGCATCATTCAGTCCCCCGACTACACCATGGAGCAGCTCATCCAAGTCGCCAAGACCCTACGCACCGAGCATCACTTCGGCGGTTACATCCACCTGAAGGCGATTCCCGGAGCCAGCGAACGTCTCATCGAGCAGGCAGGGCTCTTCGCGGACCGACTCAGCGCGAACATTGAGCTTCCCACCCAGCAGGACCTCGTCCAACTCGCCCCGGAAAAGAAAACCACTGTCATCGAATCCACGATGAACAAGATCGCTGTGCGCAAAGACGAGGCCGACGAAGATCGTCGCAAGCTCCCATCAACTCCGAAGTTCGCCGCCGCAGGCCAGTCCACACAGATGGTCGTAGGAGCCACGCCAGCCACCGACCGCGAGATCCTCAAGACCGCCACCCATCTCTACGGCCAGTACAAACTGCGCCGCATCTACTACACCGGCTTTAGTCCCTACCCCGATGCAGATGCTCGCCTCCCGCTGAAGCCGGCGCCTCTGATCCGGGAGCATCGCCTCTATCAATCCGACTGGCTCATGCGCTTCTACGGCTTCACCGCAGCCGAACTCACCTCCGAAGAAGAACCCTCGCTCTCCCTCACCGAAGATCCAAAGACCACCTGGGCAAAATCCCATCCTGAGTTCTTCCCTGTCGATGTCAACGCTGCGCCGCGCGAAGTACTTCTCCGCGTCCCCGGCATCGGCTACCGCAACGTCGAGCGCATCCTCAGCATCCGTAAGTACCATCGCCTCCTCATCGACGACCTGAAGAAACTTCACGTTCGCCTGAAGAACGCCTTACCCTATCTCATCGCTATCGACCACATTCCTCATCAGCAACCCGCCGCAGATGAGGCGCAACCTTTCACACAGCTCGATCTATTCGCACCTCTCAGCGCACTCACCGGCTCTCTTTAAAACATGAAGCGAATTCTCCTTGAACCCGACTTCAACGCATGGCGTGAAGCAGCACGCGAAGCCCTGCACCTCGGCTATCTCCCCGAGGAACTCGAGCTGCAAGACTCGACTGTCCCCTCCACGCTGGACCTTACCCTCGAATTGGCCGACGGTCCCACCGGCCCTCCAATTACGGCGCCGCACACCTCCAAATCCTTTCTCGAAGCTGCACAGTACGCCGCCGTCCATCGCGATCCCCAGCGCTGGAATCTCCTGTATCGCATCCTCTATCGCCTGCAGGCCAATCGCAATCTCCTTAAAGTCTCCGTCGACCCGGATATCGCCGAACTCGAACGTCTCGAATCGCAGGTCCGCCGCGACCTTCACAAGATGCACGCCTTCGTCCGCTTTCGCATGGTGCTCGAACCGGACGATCTCAACGGCCGCCCCATCGTCGTCGACGAATCCCTCCCCACTGACCCCAATCCGCATCACCTCGTACTCGCCGTACCCACGCCCTTTGGCCTCAACCACACCGCACTTCCCCACTGCGAACCTGATCCTCACGCCACCCCCACGCCCTCCCAGCCCGACACCTGCGAACACTTCATCGCCTGGTACCAACCCGACCACCGCATCCTTCCCCTCGCTGCGCCTTTCTTTGCGGAACGCTTCGGCATCATGCGCTGGACTATTCTTACCCCCGACGCCTCCGTCTCGTGGGACCCTACCGGCAAACAACTTGCCTTCGCTCCTGGCTTGCCTCGCGAGTCTGCCCCCGCCGAAGATGAACTGGAAGATCTCTGGCGCTCCTACTACGCCAGCATCTACAACCCCGCGCGCATCAACCCGGAGATGATGCGCAGCGAGATGCCCGTTCGCTACTGGAAGAATCTTCCCGAAATTTCGCTTCTGCCCGACCTCCTCACCAAATCTCAAAGCCGAGTCTCCGACATGGTCACACGTCAACAGCAACAACCCTCGGCGCAACCTTTCGTCCCCGAAGACCACTCGCTGCCCACCCTTCGCGCCGCACTCCCGGCATGTAAAGGCTGCGAACTTTACCAGCACGCCACCCAAGTGGTTCCCGGGGTCGGAGCAGCCCGTGCCAAACTCATCCTCGTTGGCGAGCAGCCCGGCGATCAGGAAGATCTCCAGGGTCAGCCCTTCGTTGGTCCTGCCGGCAACATATTAGATCGTGTCATGGCCGAACTCGACATCGACCGCAGCAAAGTCTACGTCACCAACGCTGTCAAACACTTCAAATTCATCCAGCGCGGCAAGTTCCGCCTTCACCAGAATCCTCGCATGTCGGAGATCACCGCCTGCCGCCCCTGGCTCCTCGCCGAGATCGACACTATCCACCCCAACGTCGTCCTTTGTCTTGGCGCCTCAGCCTCCAAGTCCTTGCTGGGCGGAACCTTCGCCCTCATGCGCGACCACGGAAAAGTCCTCAGTACCCCCTACGCCAACCAGGTCATCGCCACCATCCACCCTAGCGCAATCCTCCGCGCCCGCGACAAAGACTCCGGCGAGCAGCTCTATCAATTTCTCCGCGACGACCTGGCGTTGGCCTGGCACACCGCACATAAGCCAGCCCTAACCTCGGTATGATAGAAAGTACGCGGCGCGGACACCTCCCCTCGCCGAAGGAGCACTTTTTTGAACACGCTGTCCATCACCGATCCACTCCCCCACGGCCCAGAGCACTTTGACGCCGCAGCCTTCGCCGCACACACTCTCTCCTCCCCGCAAAACCTCGCAGCCGTCCTCGACCACACCCTGCTCAAGCCCGACGCTACCCGCACCCAGGTCCTCCAGCTCTGCAACGAGGCCGCCGAGCACCGCTTCGCCTGCGCCATGATCAACCCCACCTGGGTCTCGCTCGCCGCAGCTGCCCTGAAGGGCACCGGGATCCCTGTCGGCGTCGTCATCGGCTTCCCCCTCGGTGCCACCCTCGCCATCTCCAAGCGCGAAGAGACCGCGCACATGCTCAAACACGGCGCGCACGACATCGACATGGTCCTCAACGTCGGCCTGCTCAAATCCGCCCAGTCCGCCGACTACGAGGCCATCCGTCAGGACATCCACGGCGTCGTTGAGATCGCCCACGCCGCCGGAGCCATCGTCAAAGTCATCCTCGAAACCTGCC
This sequence comes from Tunturiibacter empetritectus, assembly GCF_013410875.1. GTDB lineage: Bacteria > Acidobacteriota > Terriglobia > Terriglobales > Acidobacteriaceae > Edaphobacter > Edaphobacter empetritectus. The sequence goes on from NZ_JACCCU010000001.1 coordinate 2,078,103, forward strand.
TCCTCACCTTCGAAGAGAAGCTCCGCGCCTCCGAGCTCGCCCTCGCCGCCGGGGCCGACTTCCTCAAGACCAGTACCGGCTTCTCTACCGGTGGCGCCACCGCCGACGACATCAGCCTCCTCCGCGGCGTAGCCGGCACTCGCGCAGGTGTCAAAGCCTCAGGCGGAATCCGCTCCCTTGCCGACGCCACAACCATGCTTCGCGCCGGAGCCTCCCGCATAGGAGCCAGCGCCAGCGTAAAGATCGTCAACGAGCTAGCGGGGCATGCAGTCGAAGGCACTTCTGCGGCCCCTGGGTACTAGGATTTTCGCGCAATATCATTTTTGCGAGTTTTGGCTCGAACCGAAGATCATTTCTGACTCATTCCCGCAGTTTAGATCGCGGGAATGGCGGGACTGGTTCGCCATGTCGTCTCTGGCACTCCCCAAACCCGACCTCACCCGGTAATATCAACGCAACGCAGAATGCCTTCGCCCATCAAACCGAGCACGACCCCACCCACAGGCCCAGAAGTGCCCGCGCCAGAGCACCCTTACGAGGGGGACTACCGCCCCCAGTCCCAGCAACTCTTCCACCCCCACGCCGCCGATCCCAAAATTCGCGTCGAGCCCCTCCAGGTCGAGTTCCTCCATAATCTCGCCGACGCCCTCAACACCACCCTCGACCTCAACACCCTCATGCACCGCGTCGCCGACCTCGTCCGCGCCGTCATCGACTACAAGATCTTCGCAATCCTCCTCCTCAACGAGCGCGCCTCCGACCTCCGCATGCGCTTCCAGATCGGCCACACCACCGAGATCGAACGCATTCGCATCAAGCTCGGTCGCGGCGTCTCCGGCCAGGCAGCACTCCATCGCAAATCCCTCCTCGTCGAAGACGTCACCACGCAGGAGAACTACATCGACGCGAACCCCAACGTCCGCTCCGAGCTCGCTGTTCCCCTCGTGGTCAAGAACAAGGTTATCGGCGTCCTCGATCTGCAGTCCGAGACCATCGGCTACTTCACGATGGAGCACCAGCGACTCCTCGAGCTGGTCGCCTCTCGCATGGCCATTGCCATCGAGAACGCGCGCCTCTACACCCGCGTCTCCCGTCAGGCTCAAACCCTCGCCGTGCTCAACGACATCTCCCGCGAGATCACCAGCATCCTCGACCCCGACGACCTTCTCGAACGTATCGGCCAGCTCCTCAAGCGCGTCATCGACTTCCACATGTTCACCATCCTCCTGTGGAACGACCGCACCCAGCTCTTCGAGCACCGCTTCTCCTCCCGCTTCGGCGAACGCGTTACCCGCGAGCGCACCATCGCTCTCGGCGAAGGCCTCATCGGCACCTCCGCCCAGCTCCGCGAGCCCATCCTCGCCCCGGACGTCCGCAAGGATCCACGCTACGTTGAAGCCAACCCCGAGGTCCGCTCCGAACTCGCCATCCCCCTCGTCTACAAGGGAGAAGTCATCGGCGTCCTCGACCTCGAACACACCCGCGTCAACTATTACAACGACGACCACCAGCGCACCCTCTCCACCCTTGCCTCGCAGGTCGCCATCAGCATTGCCAATGCCCGCCTTTACCAGCGCATCCACGAGGAGGAGCAGCGCATGGAGCGCGACCTCGACATGGCCCGTCAGGTCCAGCTCCGCCTCATGCCCTCGCACCCGCCAAAGCTTGAGCGCGCAGAGATCGCCTCCCGCTTCGTCGCCGCCCGCTCCATCGGAGGCGACGTCTTTGACTACCTGGACTACGGTAACGGCCGCATCGCCATCGCCGTAGGAGATGTCAGCGGTAAAGCAGCTCCCGCCGCGCTCTACGCCGCACTGGTCAGTGGAATCCTCCGCTCCCTCGCCCCCCAACATCTCTCTCCTGCCACTATGCTCGCCGCCCTCAACGACCAGCTCCAGGAGCGCAAGCTGGACTCCCAGTACGTCACGATGCTCATGGCCGTCTGGGATGACAATAACCAGACCCTGCAGATCGCCAACGCCGGCTCCGTCCAGCCTCTCTTCGTCGCTGCCAACTCCGACACCACCAAGCCTCCGAGCGTCCGCACCATTCAGGCCGAAGGCTTCCCTCTCGGCCTCTTCCCCAACGCCGAGTACGAAGAGTTCACTCTCTCTACCCGTCCCGGCGACCTCATCGTCTTCTTCTCCGACGGCATCGTCGACGCCATCAACGCCACCGGCGATATGTTTGGCGACGAACGACTCACTCAGCTCCTCGAGTCTCAGCACCAACCTACGGCCCAGTTCACGGTAGACGCTGTCCTGAAGGCGGTCACTGACTTTCAGGCCGGCACCGCTCACTTCGACGACGAGACCATCGTAGTGCTGCGTGCCACCGGTCAAAGCCCCTAACCTAGAGTAAAAAAACTCGTCACGAAGTGGCCGCGTCCCCGAATGACTCCAGCGTCATCGCCACCATCTCCTCAATTCCTTCGCGACCAGCGGGAGCGCCCAGCGAAGCGGTATACCAGTCACGAAGTGACCGCCCCACGCGCAGTGGGCCCGTCCGGCAGGACAAGCATCAACAAAAAAGAAAAGAGGCCCGCACAAGCAGACCTCTCCTCTTCGCTTCAATCACGCTCTAGTTTAGGCAAAGTTACTGTCGTCTCCGCCACTCGACCCATCTTCACCCGAGTCGCCGCCATCATCGAACGAAGCGTCGTCGCCGGAGTTGTCCGAGTCGAAGCTCGCATCATCGCCCGAGCCGGTGTCATCCGACCCATCGAGCGAATCCCTATCGTTTGAGGACGCATCCGAACCTCCACGCGATCCATAGTCCCGATCCTCCTGCTGCCCCAGCGACCTTTCATCTGCCGAGACATCGTGCCCTCCACGATCATCGCCATAGTAGTTATTGACGACCTCCTCGGTCGGACGCTGACCACCATCGAAGCCGCCCAATCCCTGGCCGCCGCCATACCCGGCCTCATGCCCAAACCCATGCATCAGCGACTCCACGCCCTGAAACGCCAGCGCTCCTGCCGCAACCCCAGCAGCCGTCTGCAGAGCGCCCCGCATAAACCCCCCTCCGCCCATCCCCTGCGGAGCGCCATACTGCGGCGGAGCACCATACTGTACCGGAGCCCCATAGCCACCACCCACGGGTGCATACGGAGGGTAACCCGGTCCCCCTTGTTGCGGATAGCCCTGCTGTGGCTGCGGTGGAGGCGGCGCAGGCTCTTCATTGCGCCCAAGTAAGCTCCCCAAAAAACTCGTCGCATGCTTCGGCTCCGGATGCTGTTGCATCTGCTCGATCTGCGCCTTCGCCTGTGTCAGTTGTGTCTGTGCCTGATCCAGCGCATACTTCTGCACCAGCACCGTCTGCGCCAGAATGTACAGAGCATCGGGATTCCGTCCCAATCCCTGCTGCAGCATCTGTTCCGCGTCCGTATCTTTCTCTGCAAGCTGCGTCTTCTGAATGCGGTCGATCAGACCGCCAATCATATCCTGTTCCTGAGGAGTCATCTTCCATCCCTTTCCGTTATCCTGCACCAACTACTCACAGTGCCCGCACAAACTCTGTGGCGCACTCCCAATGGACGTACACCACGCCATAACGTCGCACCAACCATCCAGGCGATAGCAAATCACATCCCGTTTCAACACTTATAGGATGCTCCGCGCCTCTCTCAGGACAACCTACGCAGGCCGGTCTACTTTCGTTCACTTCTCGAACCCGTGCGCTTCGTCATCCACCCTTACCTGGCTTAGCCCTTCTTCAGGTTTACTTCAGATTCACCAGTTCCTAACACAGACGGCATAGAGTCCTCTCGGTAACGCAGCACGATAAATCAACAACACGGAGACACTATGCAGCCCCTCTTTCCAATGTCAAAAAGTTCCTGGCAGCCGCTCCTCAAGGGAGTCGCAGCTCTTTCCTTGGCCACCGTCGCCGGTATCCCGGCCAGCGCGCAGGACCGCGACCACGACGACCATATACGTTTCTTCCCTGGGAATCTCGTCGTCTCTCGCAGCGTCTACGACAACAACCCCAACAACGTAAAGGTAGGCGCGCTCCTCCCGCCAAACTGCGCCAACACCACCACCCCCTGCGTCGCCGCGACCAACGACGGCACCTTCCCCTACGTCTTCAACAACGTCCTCGCCGATGGCAGCTTCGGCATCACCTCCAAGGTCTATCTCGACCAGATCACCCCCTTCGGCTTCCTCCTCAACTGCCTCGAAGTGCCCAACAGCACCCAGCGCAACGTCCGCTCCGAGAGCAATCAGCTTGTCACCAGCTTCAGCTCGAAGTCTGAAGAAGCCCTCAACCTCTCCACCGACGGCAAGCTGCTTACCTTCATCGACTACGTCGCTCCCGTCAACACCATCGACGTCTCCAACTCCAACACCCCCGGCGTCATCGATCCCACCAACCCCGTCGGCGTCGCCTACTATCGTGCCGTCGCCACCGTCAGCCGCTCCGGCAAGTTCACCTTCACTGAAACCAACGCCTATAGCGGCAACAACGGCCGCGCCGCAATCTTCAACAACACCAACGGCGCCGACTTCTTCTACACCTCCGGCAACGCGGGCAACGGCAGCAATCCCCAGCCCAACGGCGTCATCCTCGGCGCAGGCGCTCAGATCATCGATCCCGCCAACGCACCCGAAAGCTTCCAGAATCCCGGCACGCCCACCCCCGTCGCCAGCTTCTCCGTCATCCTGCTCGGCGATAAGGCCGACAAGATCGGCAAGGACGACAACTTCCGCGGCCTGACCGTCTTTAACAACGTCCTCTACTACACCAAAGGCAGCGGCGGCAACGGCGTCAACACCGTCTACTTCGTCGACACCACCGGCACCGCCTGCCCCAACGGCGTAGGCGTCCCCGCCGTCGGAGCAACCCTCCCCATCGCGCCTCTCGCCTACGATCCGACCAAGCTCCAAACCTCCGGCCTGCCCAGCAACATGTGCATCCTCGCTGGCTTCCCCACCGCCCTTGCCAAAACCGCGAACCCGCTCGCCTTTCCCTTCGGCATCTGGTTCGCCAATGCTGACACCCTCTATGTAGCCGACGAAGGCGACGGCTACACCGGTGGATTGGATCTCTACACCCACGCCGCCGCCCAAACCACCGCAGGCATCCAGAAGTGGATCTTCAACGCCTCCACCAAGTCCTGGAACCGCGCCTACACCCTGCAGACCGGCCTCGAACTCGGCGTCCCCTACACGGTCAACCGGTACCCCACCGGCAACAACTCCGCCACCAGCCTTCCCTGGTCGCCAGCCACCGACGGCGTCCGTAATCTCACCGGCAGGGTCAGCGACGACGGCAAAGTCACCCTCTACGCCATCACCTCCACCGTCAGCGGCAGCGGAGATCAGGGCGCCGATCCAAACCGCCTCGTCTTCGTCACCGACGATCTATCCAACACCGACGCGACCAAAGCAGCAAAGGAGAAGTTCTTCACCGTCCGTAAGGCCGACTTCGCCGAGGTCCTCCGTGGCGTATCTTTCACCCCCGGCACACGACCGGATCACGATCGCTGGTAGTCGCACCTCACCCAAAACACCTGCCCAGCACCACAACGCATCGCGGCGGAGATCCATCTCCCGCCGCGATGCGTTTAATCAGCCCAGCTGCACAAAACGCCTCTAGTACATCTTCTGTTTGGAGGTATGTAAAGCAAGCGCAAGCGATATTTCACCGGCGCTCCCAGTCCCTTGAGGCTTCTACCACCCTCATCTCTACTCTGGCTTTGATCTGCAGCTCTCGCAATCACGCGAAAGGATTGTAAGCTAGAACCCAATGTCTTCCTCTTCCAGCACGCAAACCATCCGCCCCGCGCGCAACTTCCAGGGCTCACTCACCCTCCCGGGCGATAAATCCATCTCCCACCGCTACGCCATGCTGGCTGGCCTCGCCGAAGGCACTACCCGCCTCTCCAACTTCTCTACCGGCGCCGATCCCCACTCCTCGCTCGCCTGTATGGAGGCTCTTGGCGCAACCATCGTCCACAAACAAGACAAGACCATCGAGATCACCGGCACCGCCGGCAAATTTCGGCAGCCCTCCGCCCCCCTCGACTGCGGCAACTCTGGCTCGACCATGCGTATGCTCGCCGGCCTCATCGCCCCTCATCCTCACACCTTTACTCTCATCGGCGACCACTCCCTCACCCTTCGTCCCATGGAACGCATTCGCAAACCGCTCGGACAGATGGGGGCAAAGATCGACCTCACCACGAACCCTGGCGATAAGGAAGGTCACGCCCCCATCACCATCCACGGCGGCCCGCTCCACGCCATCGACTTCGACACTCCCATCCCCAGTGCCCAGGTCAAAACCGCAGTCCTCTTCGCCGGCCTCCAGGCCAACGGCACCACCAGCCTTACCGAATCCATTCGCACCCGCGACCACTCCGAACACGCCCTCCGAGCCTTCGGCGCCACCCTCAATCGCACCAGCTCGCGAGGAGGAGAGGTAACCAAGCTAAGCATCCCCGGCAGCCAAACCCTGAAAGCGATCGACGCCACCATACCCGGCGATATCTCTTCCGCGGCCTTCTACCTCTGCGCCGCGCTCCTCTTCCCCGACTCCAATCTCATCCTCGACAGCGTCGGCATGAACCCGACCCGAGCCTCGCTGCTCGACGTCATCACCGCCCTCGGCGGCAAGATCAAAGTCCTCAACGTCGAGGAGCACCACGGCGAACTCATCGGCACCATTCAGGTCAACGTCTCACCCAACGGCCTCCGCGGCATGCATATCGGCGGAGCTCTCGCCGCCCAGATCATCGACGAGCTCCCCGTCCTCGCAGCCATCGCCCCGTACACCCACGACGGCATCACCATCCGCGACGCCAAAGAACTCCGCGTCAAAGAGTCCGATCGCATCGCCCTGGTCGCAAAGAACCTCCGCGCCATGGGAGCCGAACTCACCGAGCACGAGGATGGCCTCGTGATCCCAGGCAACCAGAGCCTTCACGGAGCGCAGATCGACTCCGGCACCGATCACCGCATCGCCATGGCCTTCTCCATCGCCGCGCTGCGTGCCACCGGAGACACTGAGATCCACGGAGCCGAAGCCGCAGCCATCAGCTTCCCAGAGTTCTTCACCCATCTCGACAATCTCTGCCAACGCTGAACCCCACAGTCAACATTGCAAGCAGTCAACACTGCAATTTGCTAAGCTGGCTTCAATCTCCACAGGTCCATGCAAACACCCCCCGGCGGCTCCCGCCCCATCCTCATCACCGAGATCGAACAGTTCGGCGGCTCCGAGCGCAGCGTCCTCGCGCTCTCCCGCTGGCTGCATCAACGCAATCTGCCCAATCACGTCGTCACCTACTTCGACCGCTGCAACCTCGCTCAATACGCCACCCACCCCTTGCAGGTCGTCGAACTCAACCCCACACCGGGAGCACGCAACAAGATCGCCTCCCTCCGCACTTACTTCAATCAGCAGCCCACGAACTCACCCAAGCCACTCGCCTCCGGCTATCAACCTACCCTCCACGCAACCCTCGCTGGGCAGCGCGGATTCCACAGCCTCATGCACGACACGCCCTCTCTCTTCGGAGATCAGGACACCCGCCGCCTCCCCACCGACCTTCGCATCGCCGTCTCAAATCGCATCATCGGCTACGGCCTGCGCTCCGGCGGCAACACCATCGTCACCAGCGAATACCTCCGCAGCGAATGCCGCAACGACTTCAATGTCGACGCAAAGATCGCCCGCATGGGCGGCCTAGTTACCAGCGCCTCAGCCCCACCCCCTCACCCGGTAAAAGACCAACTTCGGATGTTCTCCGTCTGCCGCATCGAACCCAACAAGCGCATCGACTGGATCATCCGCGCCCTCGCTGAACTTGAGCGCGGCAACAAACCACTCTCCTCCATCATCGACTGGAGGCTCGACCTCGCAGGCAAAGGCTCTCTCATCCCCAGTCTTACCCAGATGGCACAAACCCTCGGCATTGGCGATCGAATACACTTCCACGGCTTCGTCCCCGACGACGATCTCGAGCGACTCTTTTCACAGACCCACCTGTTCCTCATGCCTGCCGTTCAAGGCTACGGAATCCCCGCCATCGAATCGCTGCACCGCGGCATCCCCGTTCTGCTCCATCGCGAATCAGGCGTCAGCGACATTCTGCTCGACACCCCCTGGGCAACCGTCTTCACCGGAGGGGAAGATAACATGACCCCGGCGCTCCAATCTGCAATAGAAGCCATTCTCCAGGGCAAGCACCTCACCATCCCGCAGCCTCATCTCCCCACCGAAGACGAGTGGGCCAAACGCGTTGCAACACTTTGCAATTGGCTGTAACCGAAACCGTTACATTTTGTAGCGGCCCATGTCATCGTCGTTCAGATTCTCAAGCCACCGCCGCATCTCCTCAGCATTCACATTCGGCGAGCCGCTGACAGCCTGCTTTGAGTTCTCAAGTACTGTGCGATTGACATAGATCGGGCAGTCCCACCGCAGCGCCAGCGCAATCGCATCTGACGGCCGCGCATCCATCGTCACTGTCTCGCCCGCATGGTCCATCCAGATCACGGCAAAAAACGTATCGTCTCGCAGCTCCGACACAACTACCTTACGAACTTCAGCATTCAGACCACGAGCCATATTCTGCAGAAGGTCGTGCGTCATCGGCCGCGGAGTAGCCGTCTTCTCCAGCTCAAGCGCAATTGCATTCGCCTCGAAGATCCCCACCCAGATCGGCAGCACCAGATCGCTCCCAACATCCTTCAGCACAATGATGGGCATATTCGTGACCGGGTCCATCATCAAGCCGCGAATCTGCATCTCCACTTCGTCGGGAGCCTGCACGACGGGTTGAACTGAAGAAGAATTCATTAGTTGAGCACCACAAAATCCGCAACCCGTTGCAGCGCAACGAACGGCAAAGCCTCCGCATCGGCGATAGCCTCACCCACCAGGCAGTTCGGCAGCGTCTGCGTAATCCGCACCGACAGATAACTTCCAATCGGAGGCTGCGCAATCTGTGCTGTCGAAAAATTCACCGTCTTATTCTGCGAGCTGCGCCCCACCACCTGGTTACGCGAAGGATTGTAGCTCTCCACCATCACCTCCTGCATCTCGCCCAGGTGTCGTCCGTAGTGTTCCCGCTGAATCTCCCGCTGCCGGTCCATCAAGATTCGCAGCCGCTCCGACTTCAGCTCATCGGGAATACTGTCCGCCATCGTCACCGCCGGCGTATTCGGTCTCGGCGAAAACTTGAACGCAAACACCGCGTCATACTTCACCTCGCCCACCAGCGTAATGGTCTCCTCAAAGTCCGCGTCCGTCTCACCCGGAAAACCCACAATCATGTCGCTCGTAATGCTGATGTCGCGTTTAGCGGCCTTGATCCAGCTCATCCGCTCCAGATACCACTCCCGCGTATACTCCCGCGACATAGCCTTCAGTACCGCAGACGAACCCGACTGCACCGGCAAATGAATATGGTCGCAGAGCGTCGGAGTATCGTCGATCGCCTGCACAATATCTCGCGTAAAGTCCCGCGGATGCGACGTCGTAAAACGCACGCGCCGAATCCCCGGCAACTCCCCTACCGCAACCAGCAGCTCCGCAAACGACATCCGCCCCGAAGGATCGCGATACGAGTTCACATTCTGTCCCAGAAACTGAATCTCCGTGAACCCAAGATCCACCATCTTCTTCGCCTCAACCAGCACCGAAGCCGCAGTCCGGCTGCGTTCCTTGCCCCGCGTGTAAGGCACAACACAATATGCGCAAAACTTGTCGCACCCCTCAATGATCGTGATGTACCCACGATGCGGATTCGACCGTGCCGTAAACTCCGTCTCAAACGTCAGATCGGTCTGCCGGTCGTCGAGCCCCGTAATCCGCTCCTCCCCAGCCTCCAGCCGCCGCAGCATCTCCGGCAGGTTCCGGTACGAAGCCGACCCCGCCACCATCGACACATACGGAGCCTTCTCAAAGATCTTCTCGCCCTCCTGCTGAGCGACGCAACCCAGCACAGCGAACTTCTTCCCCTCACCCTGCAGCTTCTTGTACTCGTTCAGTCGATGAAACACCTTCTGCTCAGCCTTATCGCGAATCGAGCAGGTGTTATACAAGATCAACCCGGCCGCATCTTCCTCCTGCACACGGGCATACCCCTGCTGCTCCAGCGTCCCGATGACCTTCTCCGAGTCATGAGCATTCATCTGGCAGCCAAACGTCTCAATGTAAAAAGTCTTACTCACAGTTACAGTATAGCCGTTCGCTAACGCCACTCATCGACTGTCACGGAAGTTGATGACCCAGAGCCGTTCAGTGAACTTCTTGAATAAAGAGCATACGCTGATGTGGTGCAAACCATGTGTGATAGAGGACAGGCGAAAACTGCGACGGTTTAAAACAGGACGTCTGATCGAAGGTCAGTACATAACGAGGGTTCACCGCAGGAGTGTGTGCTGCAAACCATGAGTAACAATTCTCTGGAATATCTTCCGGACGGCTCCAAGGGTGATAGGCACCGACCGGAATGCGCAGCCGATCATCGTTCACATACCCCGCGACTTCAAGTTGCGTCCATGCGTCATACTCAAAGGTTCCTTGAATCTCCGTTCTGGGCACGCCTGCTCTGAGGACCTCGTCTGCCGCAGCAAGTTGTGCTCGATAGAAGGCGAAAAGATCATGCATTCTCGTGACAGCGAAGGCGCCGAAGAGAAGAAGCAGAAACAGGCACACCGATGGCAACCGGCCGCCAATCTTCTTTTCATAAAGTCTTAGAAGTACCGCGACAGCCACAATCAGAAGAGGCAGCAGATAGCGATCATAGAGATGTACCCTCGTCAGCAGCAGGAGAAGATAGGCAACAGTGAACGGACCTAAAAGAACGAGAAAGGATCTTGTTGAAGGCGCAGCCTTGTACGCCAGAGCATGGTCCGTCAGGCAGGAAGCGTTTCGGTAAAAAAGCAGCAGGCCGCCGATGCCAGCCAAAGTCAGGACAGACAGAGCCAGTTGCAGAGTGTAGGAAAGATCATCCACGACGACAATACTGCCCGCATAGGTCCCAAGCAGTACAAGTAGGCTCTCCGGCTTATGTAAAAAGATAAGCAATGCCACTGCAACTAAGACGACGGCTGCCGCAGCGATAGCTTCATTGCGGGGTCGCCGCTCAGCGAAAGGAAACTTTGCGATAAATGCAACTAAGATCGGTAGCACGAACAAAAAAAGTGCGAGACCGTTCCTTATCACCGAGTTCGCCCATTGAGCTTTTTCTGATCCGTGAGGCCTATGAAACATTGGCTCCGGAACCGAGTAAGGTTGATGACTGAACCAATGCATGCAAGCGCCAATAAAAATAACGCTAATCATCCATAACGCGGCGCCTACTACTGGAACCCGTGACCTTTTCCTCATCTGCCATGCAGCGGACGGCACAATAATCAAAGCACCCAGCCATGCGATTTGGCGCACAGTGCCTCCCACATCATTTGAGAGCGCAGCAAACACGAGCCATCCTATGGCTGCCCGGTCCGTGCGTTCCTCAATCGCGCGTGTACAACTGTAGATACAGAGAACAAGGCAGAAGATACCCGGAATGTCCGACATAAAACTAAAAGCAAGCGGTAAAAACAGTGGCGAAAGTGCAATTGCAAGAGTCCCCATCGTTGCGTTCCACTCATTGATGCCGAAGCGCACAAAGAGACGCTGGATCAGCATGACCGTCGCCATCGCAACCATCAGGATAGAGACGCGAGCGAGCAGGAAAGAAAACCCAAAGAGCTTAAAGAAAAGTGCGCCTAGATAGAGTTGCCAACCGAGCATGGCGGTCGACCAACCGTTATAGACAATGTGTCCCGTCTCGGAAAGTACACGGGCACTCCATATGTACGACCAGTCGTCATAGATACCCATTTCGAGCATCGGACGGGCGAGTATAACTCCTATCAAAAGGGCGAACGCACAAAATGAAGCAGGACTGCAAATCGTGGACCGAATTTTTGTAAACAAAGCTCTCCCTCAATTCGCAAATCGCTTACTTGTCTTTGTAAGATCAGCATAAGCTATCGACCAACCTGGAGTCGTCGAACTAATGGTATCTAGTTTCAACTCTCTCCTGTTAGAGGACGCTGAAGCTAACGCCTAGGGCGCAATACCAGTACTACAATCCGGAATAGGCCGTGTCGTAGTTATGAGAGGCGCATCAGCCTGGCCGCTGCTTACTGAGCATGTTAAAAACAGAATCGCCGCAAGCCAAATGCCATGCGCCGCTAAGTTTGCTGATTGATAGTTTGGTAGCGCCAACGGGGATCGAACCCGTACTCTCAGCCTTGAAAGGGCCGCGTGTTAACCAGTTACACCATGGCGCCAAAACACGAAGTTGCAGAAGGAAAGGATTGGTAGCGTCAACGGGGATCGAACCCGTACTCTCCGCCTTGAGAGGGCGGCGTGTTAACCAGTTACACCATGACGCCAGAAACCAGACAGGAGAGGAACTGCTCCACTGCGATAAACAAATTATATCAGCTAACGACGCTGCTGAGCGACCCGCGCCCCTCTGAAAAAGAAGCCCTTACAGCCCCAGCTTCTTCACCTCGTCGTTGTAGTACTTGCGGTACAGGATGTCCCACTCCTGCGACCCTTCCACGATGATCTTTCGCTGCGAAGCGATCTTCTGCCGCGCCGCCGCATCGATCTTTGTCTCTTCCATCAACAGCTTCTCGAGAGCCTTCCGAGCCTCCTGCCGAATCGTGTTCCGATCCTCCAGAAAGTCGACCTCCGGAATCTCCGCCAGGGTGTCGGCCACCGTATGGGCCAGCTTGTTGAGCTTGTCGCGAGAGATTCTCACAGCACCGCCTTGTACTTGCGGGCCAGCTCATTCTTCACCTTTTTGAACATCTCCGGATAGCTCGCGCCGGTCTTGCGCATGTCGTCCTGAAAGGCTTCAAGGATCACGCGAACTTCATCGTTGATCCGGTCTTCCAGCGCCAGCTCATCCACCATTCCCGCAGTAACGCGTTCATTGACCACAGCCGGTTTGTCAGTGTGGATCATCTTTTCGGCGACTAAATGCTTAACGGTCTGGCGCGCCAGGTATCCAACGTAATCTTTTGAAAAAATCATTTGACTTTCCTTCGAATATACCACGCGACTCGTCTCATCCACCGCCCACTCCTCAACGCCCCATCACTTACGCTTCGGCATTGGCTTATGCGGACAACTCTCTGTATTCAGACACGTATCCGCCAGCCGTAGCCGCTCGACAGGACGCCCACGCAGCAGATGTTCCGTCACAATCTCCTCCACATCTTTCACATGGACAAACCCGTACCACACCGCATCCGGATAGACCACGACCACTGGCCCATGCTCGCACTGGTCAAGACAGCCAAGCTCATTCGCCCGGACCTGCCCCTTCAACCCGGCTTCCTTCACCGCATCCTTGAAGGCCGATTTCAGCTTCCCACTCCCTTCGCTGCTGCAACTGGGCCGCGATGCGCTTTCGTCCCGCTCATTCGTGCAGATAAAAACATGATGCTTGAACTTTGCCAATCCACAATCCCTTCCACAAGCCGTTGGCCGGGCACGCAACGAAGTCTTTCCCGTGCGATGCACCGGCGTTTCTGAGACAATACTTATCGAATGCAACCTGACAATCTTATCTCGCTCAAAGACGACATGGTGGCCTTCATCGCCGGCCATGGCATGCGTCGCCTCAACGCCTACGTTACAGAAGACGTCCCCACCGTCATCTTCGAAGAAGAAAACCCCGACGGCTGGAAGGACTTCGTCGAGCACGCGAAAGCTGCCGGCTCCCCCTTCGTCACCATGAGCGAAGTCATCCTCGAAAAAGCAGACGTCGCCATCCTCCTCGATCAGCTTCGCGACCAGACCTTCCCGGACGACAACTCCGAAGAGATCGACGACGCTGAGTACCTCGTCAACCACGTCGGCAAAGTCGGCTACCTCCAGCTCGGCTTCGCCCACCAGGGCGTCATGTTTATCTTCGAAGTCGCGACCGACTGGTACGACAGCTTCCAGAACCTCATGGAGACCGTCACCGACCTTGGCGGCATCGTAGTCGACGATAGCGACGAGTAGCCTAAGCCAATGTCCACCGCCCCCGTTGGGCTCCCAGCTGGGCTGCCAGCCTGGACCACCCGCCCCGCAGACGAGACTGCCGTTAAGACGCTCGTTGAAGCCCTCGGCTGCCCCCAGGCAATCGCTCATGTCCTAGTCTCCAGAGGCATCTCCGACACCGCAGCCGCCCAAACCTTCTTCACCCCATCGCTCGATGATCTCCTTGACCCCATGCTCATGCTCGGCATGGAAATAGCCGTCGCCCGCATCCAGCACGCCGTCCGCTCGAGCGAACCCATCCTCATCTACGGTGACTACGACGTCGACGGCACCACCGCCACCGTCCTACTCAAAACCGCCATCGAACGCATCGCTCCCAAAGAAACTCCAGCCATCGTCACCTATCACGTTCCCCATCGCATCCGCGAGGGCTACGGCATGCAGAACGGCGTCCTCGGTCAGGCCGCAGCCTCTGGCATCCGTCTCGTCATCAGCGTCGACACCGGCATCCGCGCCTTCGCTGCAGCCGAAGAAGCAAAGGCCCTCGGCATGGATCTCATCGTCACCGACCACCACCTCCCCGACGGGGTCATCGGCATTCCGGAGGCGGTTGCGGTGCTCAATCCTGCCCAGCAGAACTGCCCCTACCCCTTCAAACACCTCTGCGGCGCGGCGGTGGCCTTCAAACTAGCCCATGCTCTCCTCCTCGCCGCAACCGAGACCGAAGAGCAGCGCACAAAGTTGAAACGCAGCCTCATTCCCTCCTTCCTCAAGCTGGTCGCCATCGCCACCATCGCCGACTCGGTCCCCCTCGAAGGAGAAAACCGGGTCATCGCGGCCCTCGGTCTTAAAGAGCTCCGCAACCCTGTCCAACCCGGCCTCCGCGCCCTCATGCAGGTGGCGCAGATCCCCATCAACCGCCCACCCACCGCGACGGAGGTCGGCTTTCGACTCGCCCCACGCATCAACGCCGCAGGCCGAATGGACATCGCCGGCGATGTCGTCGAGCTCTTCCTCACCAAGGACCCCGCCCGCGCCAACGACCTTGCAGAGAAACTCGACCGCCTCAACGACGAGCGCCGCGCCACCGAAGCCAAAGCCCTCGAAGCCATCGAAGCTCAGCTGGCCCCCCTGCGCGACAGCCTCGGGGACTACCTCGCCGAGTGCATCATCCTCGACGATCCCGAGTGGCACCGCGGCGTTCTCGGCATTCTCGCCTCTCGCGTCGTCGACCGCACCGGCAGACCCGCCATAGTCATGACCCACGAAGACGGCCACGCCCACGGATCCGGCCGCTCCATCGCCGGCTTCCACCTGCTCGACGCCATCAGCGCGGTCCACGAGCCGCTCACCTCATCCGACGCCCCGCTCTTCTCCCGATTCGGCGGCCACGCTCACGCTGTCGGCTTCTCCATGCCCTCTGATCACATGCCCCTCCTGCGCGAACGCATGCAGCGCTACGGCGCCACCCGCCTCACCGGAGAGATCACCGCACCACCGCTCGAGTGCGATGCCGAGCTCCTCCTCAGCGACCTCACGCAGAGTTTCTATGACTGGCTCATGCGCTGCGAGCCCTTCGGCATCGGCAACCGCGAACCCGTCTTCCTCACC
Source organism: Tunturiibacter empetritectus (assembly GCF_013410875.1). Lineage (GTDB taxonomy): Bacteria > Acidobacteriota > Terriglobia > Terriglobales > Acidobacteriaceae > Edaphobacter > Edaphobacter empetritectus. The sequence goes on from NZ_JACCCU010000001.1 coordinate 2,093,724, forward strand.
CGCAACCTCACCCTCTCCGAGCCAGTTCGATTCATCAAAGAGAAACACATCTGCCTTCAGCTTCAGAGCCCCAGTCTTCAGAGCTCCGGCACAACCAACCGCATCAGCGCGCTAGGCTGGAGCCGCACCATCGACTGGCCCGCCCGCTGTGCTGAAATAGGCCTCGATACAGGCTCGCAGCTCGATGTCGTTTACCGGTTGAAAGCCAAAACCAATCCTCAGTTCCCCGGTCTCGAGCTCGAATTAGTCGCTCTCAGGCCCGCCTGATCCGCTGCATCGCATCGGTTAACTACCTTATCCTCAAAACTTTCTGGTCCGATCAGACCTCGTGCGGCGTCTTATATACTGAACCTTCGACTGATGCCCACTACTGAGACAAGACGCCTGAATCCTGTAATGCTGTGGGGCATCTTCCTCGCCATCATTGTCATCGGCTTCATCATCGTGCGCTCCTCTACCCGCGATCTGGTTGGCGTTCGCGTCGCAGTCGTCGACCACCAGAACATTGTCAGCTCCGTCTCAACCAGCGGCAAGGTTGAACCCGTCGAACAGTTCCCTGCCGTTGCGTCCACTCCAGGCGTTGTCGAAAAGGTTTACGTCGATGTTGGCCAGAAGGTCAAAGCAGGCCAGCTCCTCCTCAAGATGGATGACGCCGACGCCGTCGCCAAGATCGCCGCCGCAAACTCCGCCGTTCACACCGCCGAAGCGACCCTCCACGACATCGGCCAGGGAGGCTCGCAGGACGAGCGCATCGGATTCTCCGGCGATCTCAGCCGCGCCGAGCAGCAGCAGCAGCAGGCTGCAAAGGATCTCGCTGCGCTTAAGGCCCTCCAGCAAAAGGGTGCTGCCTCCGCCAGCGAAGTAGCCTCCTCGGAGCAGCGCCTGCAGTCCGCCGACAGCTCCCTCAAAGGCCTTCAGACTCGCAGCACCCAGCGCTACGGCGCCACGGACAGGTCCCGCGCCGAAGCCCAGCTGGCGGATGCCCGTGCCTCGCTCGCCGCCGCTCAAGCAGCCTACGCCAATGCCAACATCCGCGCGCCATTCGCCGGAACCGTCTACTCCATCCCCGTCTCCAACTACGACTTCGTCCCCGCCGGCGAAAACCTCCTCGATGAAGCCGACCTCAACAGAATTCAGGTCCGCGCCTACTTCGACGAGCCCGAGATCGGAAAACTCGCAGTAGGCCAGGCCGTCAAGATCGTCTGGGATGCAAAGCCCGCACAAGCATGGCACGGCCATATCAGCCGCGCCCCCTCCACCGTCATCACCTATGGCACGCGCAACGTCGGCGAGTGCATCATCACCGTCGACGACGCCCGCGGCGACCTCCTGCCCAACACTAACGTCACCGTCACCGCTACCACCTCGCAGCGCTTCAACGTCCTCAGCGTTCCCCGCGAAGCCCTCCACACCGAGGGCGGAGACTTCGTCTTTCGCGTCGTCAACAACAGGCTCGTTCGCACCCCCGTTCAGGTTGGAGTAGGAGTCAACCTCACCCGCGTCGAGATCGTCAGCGGCCTCTCCGAAAAGGACACCGTCGCCCTCAGCGCCGTCAACAACCGCGAACTCACCAATGGGCTCCCCGTCAAAATAGTCGAGTAGCTATGTCCCCTTCGACACGCCCGTCTCCGACACACCCCCTTCGTCTTGCCCAAGCGTTCCTGCTCGCCCTTCTGGTCACGACTCCCCTACTCGCTGCTGACGAAACCCAGGCCAACGCGCTCCTCCAGCAGGGTCGCGTCGACGAAGCCGCAGCCATGCTTCAGGACATCCTCGCCACCCAGCCCAACAGTGCCCTCGCTCATCAGCTCTTCTGCCGCGTCTACTACGCCCAGGAGAAAGCCGACCCCGCAATCCGCGAGTGCGAGCAGGCCGTAGCCAACGCACCCGAGAGCAGCGAAGACCACATGTGGCTCGCCCGCGCCTACGGATTCAAAGCCGCCCATGCCAGCCCGTTCTCTGCGCTAAGCCTCGCCATCAAAGTCCACAACGAGTTCGAGCGCGCCGTCCAGCTCGACCCGGAAAACTTCCAGGCCATGAGCGACCTCGGCGAGTACTACGTCGCAGCCCCATCGATGATCGGCGGCGGCACCGACAGGGCCCACGCTCTCGCCGCCAGAATGGAACCCAGCTTCCCCGCTCAAGCACACCGGCTTCGCGCCCTCATCGCAGAGAAGAAAAAAAACAGTGCAGCCGCGGAAGCCGAATACCAGGCAGCCGTCGCCGCAGGCAAAACGCCCGAAGCCTACATCAACCTTGGCGACTTCTACAAACGTCAGAATCAACCGGACAAGATGCTCGAAGCCCTTCATGCGGCCGTAGCCATAGATCACCGCAAAGGGCCGCCTCTGGTCGACGCCGCCAGCACCCTCTCCGGAGCTCACAGCTCGCCTCAGCTCGCCATCAGTCTTCTTCGCACCTACCTTGCGTCCTCGGACAAGACCGACGGAGCACCCGCCTTCAAAGTTCATCTCCAGCTCGGTGATCTTCTCGCCCAAAACGGAGACACCGCCGGAGCCCATAACGAATACGTCGCAGCTCTCTCCCTCGCATCGAACTATGGTCCCGCCCGCAAAGCATTACAGGGATCCTAAAGAAGATCGCAGCCAAAAGGCGATACCATGATCTCTAACCCGTCTTAAGGAATCTTCCAGCAAGTATGATTCGTCTTCTTCGCCCACTGATCGCGTGCTCTGCTCTGGCTTGTTTCGTGACGCCTGCCATCGCGCAGATATCGTTTACCAGCGCGGTAGGTCTGGCCCTGAAGAACAGCCCTAAAGTCCTGACCGCCCAAGCCGACGTCAACAAGGCGCAAGCCGCCCTCGATCAGCTCAGAGATGCCTTCGTCCCAAATGTTGTCGGCGCATCCTCCATCGGTCCTCCCTCCTATGGATTCCCGCTGGGCCAGCCCTCCATCTACAACCTCACGGCGCAGTCTCTCGTCTTCAGCTATCCGCAGCGCGACTACATTCGCGGCGCCAAGGCCTCGCTCGAAGCGGCCGGCCTCGCACTGAAGGACGTTCGCGAAGCCGTCGCCGAAGACACCGCCATCACCTACCTCGCGCTCCATCGCGACCTTCAGCGGCAAGCCGTCCTCCAGCAGCAGCAAGGCTTCGCCGACCATCTCGTCTCTATCGTTGAGGATCGTCTCTCCTCCGGTCAGGACACTCCCATCGGTCTCACCACCGCCCGCCTCTCCGCCGCGCAGATCCATCTCGCCCGTCTTCGAGTGGACGACGAGGCGGCGACAGACCAGGCTCACCTTGCCCGCCTCCTTGGCCTGCCTCCGCAAGGGATCAGCACCTCAGCCAGCAGCATCCCCGCCCTCACCGGCGACGTCTCCGGCAGCCAGCAAGCCAATCTCACCGCAACCTTGGTCGGAACCAACCCAGCCGTCGAGTCTGCCTACGCTATCGCGCGGTCCAAGCGTGAGATCGCCTTCGGGGAGAACCGTTATCTCTGGCGGCCGCAGATCGTTCTCGATGCCCAGTACAGCCGCTACGCAAAGTTCAACAACCTGCAGGACTACTACTTCCGCTTCCAGCAGAACAACGCCGCCATCGGCGTCCAGATCACCATTCCCTTCTTCGATGTCGCTCACAAGGCCAAAGCCCGCGAGGCAGACGCTGATGCCGCCCACGCCGAGCACGAAGCCGACTCGATACGCGATCAGTTCTTCGACTCCAGACTCAGAATCCAGCACGCCGTAGCAGAGCTCGCCGTCCGCGCCGAGATCGCCACCCTCGATCAGCAGCTCGCCCAGCAAAACCTCGACATCCTCATGGTTCAACTCAATACCGGCAACGGAAACCTGGCAGGCGCCCAGATGACCCCCAAAGACGAGCAGACCTCCCGCATCGCCGAGCGGGAAAAGTTCCTCGCCGTCCTCAATGCCAACTTCGAGTTGCAACAGGCTCAGATCAATCTCATGCGAGAGAGCGGGGACCTCGAGAGCTGGATCTCCGCCGCCCTGCAGGCCCAGTCCGTCACTCCCACAAAACCCTAGCAAGATCACGAATATCCGATTTGGAATGAATCGTCTGGCGCACTCAGGCATCGCTGCAGATACCTGCTGCAAACGTCAGAAAAGCCCCTCAAGCCCTTAACGAAATGGTAAAATCGAGTTATTATTATGCCTCTCAAGACACTGTTCCTGAACCCGCCCTCCTTCGAAAAGTTTGACGGTGGCGCCAGCTCCCGCTGGCCCGCAACCCGCGAGATCGAGTCCTACTGGTATCCCGTCTGGCTCACCTATCCGGCTGGCATGCTGGAAGGCTCCCGTCTCCTCGACGCTCCGCCCCACCACATCAAGTGGCAGGAGGTCGTCGAGATTCTCAAGGACTACGAGTTCCTCGTGCTCTTCACCAGCACCATGGGCTGGGACGGCGATCAGAAGATGGCCGAGGTCATCAAGCAGACCTATCCCAACATCAAGATCTCCTTCGTCGGCCCCCCGGTGACCACCTCCCCCGATAAGGCCCTCAACGAGTGCCCCGCGATCGACTTCATCTGCCGCCGCGAGTTCGACTTCTCCGTCGTCGAGTACGCCAACGGCAAGCCGCTCAACGAGATCCTCGGCGTCAGCTACAAGGACAAATCCACCGGAAAGATCCTTCACAATCCCGACCGCCCACAGGTCACCCCGGAAGAGCTCGACAACATGCCTTGGGCCACCGAGATCTACCATCGCGACCTAGACGTTACCAAGTACAGCGTCCCCTTCCTGCTGCATCCCTACGTCTCGCTCTACTCCACCCGCGGATGCCCCGCTCAGTGCACCTTCTGCCTCTGGCCCCAGACCCTCTCCGGCCATGCCTGGCGCAAGCGCTCCACCGACGACGTGGCGGCCGAGATGAAGCAGGCCAAAGAGCTCTTCCCTCACGTCAAGGAGTTCTTCTTCGACGACGACACCTTCAATATCCAGAAGGTCCGTACCGTCGAGCTATGCGAGAAGCTCAAGCCCCTCGGCCTCACCTGGTCCTGCACCTCGCGCGTCACCACTGATTACGACACCCTCAAAGCCATGAAGGAAGCCGGCTGCCGGCTCCTCATCGTCGGCTACGAGTCCGGCGACCCTCAAATCCTCAAAAACATCAAAAAGGGTGCCACCGTTCAACGTGCCCTTGACTTCCAGCGCGACTGCCACAAGCTGGGCCTCGTCGTCCACGGCGACTTCATCCTCGGCCTCCCCGGAGAAACCCGCGAGTCCATCCGCAACACCATCGACTTCGCCAAGCAGCTCGACTGCGAGACCATCCAGGTCTCCATCGCCCACGCCTTCCCCGGCACCGAGTTCTTCGACTACGCCAAGGAGAACGGCTTCATCACCAACGAAGCCATGAGCGATGAGGGTGGCCACCAGATGGCCCACATCGAGTACCCCGGCCTCCCCGTCGAGTACGTCATGGAGATGGTGCACAAGTTCTACGACGAATACTACTTCCGCCCCAAGGCTGCCTTCCGCGTAGTCTGGCAGGCCATCGTCAACCGCGACGTGCCCCGCCTCTACACCGAAGCCAAATCCTTCATGAGCCTCCGCTCCAAGCGCAACAAAGCGGTCCGTGCCGTCAAGGAAGCCAACGCCGCCAAGGCGCAGGAGTCCGTCAGCATGAACGCGTAACTATCCAGTTCTTGAAGCATCTAAAAGCGGTCAGCATGCAGATGCTGGCCGCTTTCTCTTAGCCTGTATCACCGGAACGGATCGACACGAATGCAACACACCCTCACTCCCCGCCGCTGGCTCGTCCTCATCGCCGTCATGCTCGGCGCATCCATTGGCGACGCGCTCCTCGGCATTGGCATGAAGCAAATCGGCCCCATCTCCCTCAATCACCTCAGCACGCTCTTCTTCGCTCTCAAGAGCCCCTGGATCATCTCCGGCATCCTCGTCCTGCTCGGCTTCATGTCCTGCTACATGACCGCCCTCAGCTGGGCCGACATCACCTTCGTCCTTCCCGCCACCGCCTTCGGCAACGTTATCGTCACCGTTCTCTCCCGCTTCTGGCTCCACGAGCATGTCTCCCGCTCCCGCTGGCTCGGCGTAGCCCTCATCGTCATCGGCGTAGGCTTCGTCGCCAACGGTCCCTCACGCACCGAACACGCCCCAGTAGAAGTCGAGGCCCTCCCATGAACCCCACCCTCCACACCTGGGCCACCATCGCCGTCGTCGTCCTCACCGCTACCGCGGGCGACATCCTCATCGCCGGCGGCATGCGCAAGCTAGGCGACCTCGACGACATCCGCGCCAAGTCCGGCCTCCTCGGCGCCATCAAAGCCGTCCTCTCCAGCGGCATGTTCCTTCTAGGAATCACCTGCATGGCCCTGAGCTTCTTCTCGCTCCTCTTCGCCCTCTCCGGAGCAGACCTGAGCCTCGTCGCCCCCGCAACGGCCTCTCTCACCTTCATTACCACAGCCGCCGCCGCAAAGTTCTTCCTCAAGGAAAACGTAGACAGCCGCCGCTGGATCGCTGCCCTCTTCGTCTGCGCCGGCGTAGCCCTCCTGGCAAAATAGTTTTTCTAAAAGCGAGCAAGCAGTATGCCCCTTCCGACCAACGGGAGGTCCACTACAGATCATCTCCCCAACACAAGGTATACAAGTCACGAAGTGACCGCCCCACGCGCAGTGGGCCCGTCCGGCAGGACATCTCGTTCGTAGTTACCGGCTAAACCAGCGCATCAACCCACTAGGCGGAGTCTCCGCCGCCATAAATCGTTTCGCATCCCCCACCACAGCCCCCGCCGCCAGCCGTCCACTCCGAACTCCACCCTCCATCGTCGAAGGCCACTCCGTCGCAGTCCAATCCCCCGCAAGAAAGAGCCCCGGCCACTCCGTCTCCTGCTTTGGCCGAAACTGATCCAGCCCCGTCGTCACAGAAAACGTAGCGCGCGCCTCCTTCAGCACCCCACTCTTCACCAGCTTCGCCTGCTTCACCTCAGGAAAGAACATCTCCAGCTCCCGCAAAGCCGACGAGAGGATCTCCTCCCGCGTCATACTCAGCTGCGCCTTCGACCCTGCAATCACCAGCTCGACGTAGCTCCCCCGCTTCTTCGCATACCGTCTGATTCGCGACTTGTGAAAGAACCACTCAATCGTCGTATCCAATAACCACGCATGATCAAGATTTGTAATCTCGCGGTCGTACCAAAGCAGAATCGAAGTAAACGCCGAGTGCATCTGCCGAGCCATCTTTAACTCCAGATCATCCTTAGTCTCGGCATATCGTCCCGCAAACTCCTCGTTCACCCGAACCGCCGCTAGCAGCCTCTGCGTCTGTTCAAACGGAAGCGCCAGAATCACTGCGTCCGCCGTATAACCCGCGTCAGCTGTATACACACGCCACCGTCCATCCGCCTCCTGCACCAGCCCTTCTACGCTCGCGCGAAGCCGCACCGCCCCCCCATACGCCTCGATCATCCGCGCCTCAGCCGAATAAAACTCGCTCAGCGGAACCGTAGGTATCCCCAGCCGCCCCCCCGTAGACGACTTCACAAACAGCTCATGAAATACCTTGCCCGCATACCGAGTCGAGCAGTGCGCCGGCCGATCATTCAGCGTAGCCATCACAATCGGGTTCCAGAAGTGCCGAATCGCAAGCTCCGTCTGCTTCGTGCGCTTCAGCCAGTGCTCGACGCTCTCCGTATCCTCCGCCGGATACCCGCGAAAGAACTCCATCAACCCACGCGCAACCCCAACCTTGTCCTTCAACCCCAGCATCGACATGCCCGCAAAGCTGGGCGCGAAGTGAAACGGTGCCGGAAGATCGCTCGTCACAATCGTGCTGGCACTTCCATTCGGCTCGAGAAAAGTCTGCTCGTCATACCAGCGAATCTTGCCCGCAGTCCCCGCCTGCTCGCAAAGCTCAATCAGGTTTGTGCAACATCCCAGCAGTACATGCTGCTGGTCCACCACCTCCCCCAGCGCAGGATGCTCATACGAGTAAGCTCTCCCACCCACATAAGGTTTACGTTCAAGAACAGTTACAGACTTCCCTGCCCTCGCCAGCGCACTCGCCGCAGCCAGCCCCGCCGCCCCGGCGCCGACAACAATCACATCGCAATGTTCCGCGCCATTCACAACCGCACTACTCATGACCCCGCCACTCACGAAACCATCCGGTTGCGCACAGCCATCCCCATTCCCTGCGCCAGGATCAGCAGCTTCCGCGAGGTCGGCACACTTACGCGCTCGGAGAAGACGTCGTAGTTCTTAGCCATAATCCGCTCCAGCAACCCGCGGTAGATCGTCACCAGTACCCAAAGAGCCGCGCGACTGTCCCTATCGATCAGCGGCAGCAACTCCTCCGCCGCAGCATAATAAACCAGCGCCCGCGCCGCCTCCTGAGCCAGCAGACTCCGGACCACCTTCGTCTCAGCCTCCCGGCGAACCACCTGCAGCAGCTGTCCCACCTCAACCCTGCCCGCAGTCAAATCCTCCATCGGAAGATAGATCCGTCCACGCTCCGCATCCTCACTCACGTCCCGCAGAATATTGGTCAACTGGAACGCAACACCAGTCTTCTCCGCCAGCACCTCAGCCCGTGGATCGCTATATCCAAAGATGCGGATGCAAACCAACCCCACCACCGAAGCAACCAGGTAGCAGTAGCGATACAACCCTTCAAAATCCTCATACACCTGCAGCGTCTGCGTCTTATCTGCAACGATATCGGTTACAAGAACCACATCGGCCTGCGACTCTTCGAGGTCCATCGTCGTACCCCGCACCAGATCCTCCAGCAGCGCATCCGGAATCGCAAACTTCTTCTGTGTATCGTTCAACGCCACAAAGACCGGATCATCCGACACGCCACTGCGCCGCGCCTCACGCCAGGCACCCAGCCATTCGGTCATCACCACGCGCCGCTCCACCACCGGCATCGTCTCCTCATCAGAGATATCATCGGCCCGCCGCATAAACGCATACACCGCGCACATCGCGTTTCTCTTCGGCTCCGGAAGCACGCGAAACGAGTAATAAAAGTTCTTCGCCTCCCGCTGCGCAATCCCGGCGCACACAGCATAAGCCTCAACAGTCGTCACGAGGCCATCCCCGCGCTCAGCTTGCCTACAAGCGCCTCGATCAGCAGACCCGCCTTCCGCGTCTTCGACACCACCGGTCTTCCGCGCAACACATCGAAGTCCTGTCTTGTAATGCCGTTCAGAATCGCCTCTCCCCCCTTTCGAAACAGATCCAGCACCACCTTCAACTCCTTATCCACATGCTGGCTGATCTCCCCACCCTCCAGCAGCATCACGCGCGTCCGTACCACCAGCTCCTGCATCATCCCGCGAAACTCCGGCGTAAACACCCGCCCCTCTATCTGTCCCTCGTCCACCCCGAACCGCACCATCGACTCCGCAGGAAGATACCGCCGACCCCGCTCCTTATCCTCCACCACATCCTGCCAGAAGTTCGCCAGCTGCAGCGCCGTACAAACCTTGTCTGACATCAGCGCCCGCGCCTCATCGGTATACCCGCAAACCCAAAGCACCAGCCGCCCCACCGGATTCGCCGAGTAGTGCGAGTACTCCAGCAACTCCTCCCAGCTCTCATACTCCGTCTTGTACTGATCCATCCGAAACGCATGCAGCAGATTCAGAAAGAGCTGCCGTGGCGGATCGCACTCTCGAATCGTCTCCCGCAGCGCCACAAACACCGGGTGCATCGACCGCTCCGGCGCGTCGTAGCACTCCTCCAGCATCGCGCCCCAGCTATTCAGCAGACGAGTCGCAACCTCGTGATCCTCCACCTCATCTCCCAGATCATCGGCCACCCGGCAGTACGCGTAGATACTCTCGAAGTGCGGCCTCACCTTCGCCGGAAGAAAAAAGGTCGCCACATGAAAGTTCTCATAGTGCGAAGTCGCCAGCTCCCTGCACCAGGCCCGCGCTTCAGCAAGAGTTGGCCTCTCCAGCGGCGTCAGGTACTCATGCGGAGCACCCAGCAGCGCATGCTGCATCGCAGTCGTATCGTTCACCGCGGCCCCCCAGCAGGAAAGACCGCCGTCTTGATATCCCGCGCACTTCCATTGCGATGCATCATCCCCGCAAAGACCGCCGGCACCTCCTCCAGCCCAGCCCGTCCCGTGATGTACTCCGCGCACTTGAACCGCCCACTCGTCACCAGCTCAAACGCCGTCCTGCAGGTCGCCGGCGTGTGGTGAAAGCTCGCCTTCAACGTAATGTCTCCGTAGTGCAGCCGGTTGGTATCCAGCTTTACCTTCGTCCCGCTCGGCGGACCCCCAAAAAAGTTCACTACTCCGCCCTTCCGCACCATATCCACTCCCCACTCCCACGTGGCCGGAACCGCCACCGCCTCGATCACGATATCCGCGCCCCTTCCCGCAGGAGTCAGAGCACGCGTGGCCGCCACAACATCCGGCACGGAGCCCACGTGAACCACCTCGCGAGCCCCAAACAACTTCGCCGCGCCGATCTGGTCCTCGCGCTTCACCACCGCAATCACCTCTACCCCCGCAATCTCCGCAGCATGCATAAACATCAACCCGATCGGCCCCGCTCCGATCACCACCATCGTGTCTCCGGCCTTCGCTACACTCTCCTCCAGCCCTCTCACCACGCACGCCAGCGGCTCGGTCAGCGCCGCAAACTCCAGCGGAACCCCATCCGGCACAATTAACGTATTCTTTTCCACGATCCGCGCCGGAATCCGAATAAACTCCGCATAAGCCCCGTTGTTAAACAAGAGATCTTCACACAGATTCTGCTGTCCATGCCTGCAAAAAAAACACACGTCGCACGGAGCCGAGTTCAAAGCCACCACCCGGTCCCCCACCTTGAACGCCGTCACCCCAGCGCCTACCTCCTCCACCACCCCAGCCAGCTCATGCCCAAACGGTATTGGCGGCTTCAGCATCTTGGCATGGTAGCCTCGCCGATAGACCTTCAAATCCGTCCCACAGGTCAGCGCCGCCCCCACCCGAACCACCAACTCCCCGGCACCGGCCTGCGGTATCGCTACGCGTTCCAGCCGCAGGTCTTCCTTGCCGTACAACACCGCCGCCGTCATCTCAGCTTTCACTCTTCTATCTTCTCATTCCCGACCGGATTGGTGCACATTTCGCCATCCCTCAAATCCTTCAAGAACATGCAATCCTCGCCGCCGCCCCAGCATCTGATAATCTGAGCCACATAAACATGCCCTTTGTCTCCCCAGAGATCTTCGCCAAGGAAAGACTCGCCGCGATCCAGGACTACTCCATCCTGGCATGGCGAGCCGTCGTCAACCTCTTCAGCAAGCCGCGTTATCTGGCCGACATCTACACCCAGATGGACTACATCGGCGTCGGCTCCATGCCCATCGTCGTCCTCACCGGCTTCTTCACCGGCTGCGTCCTCGCCCTCCAGTCCGCCACCTCGCTCGAGGCCTTCGGCTCCGTCAGCCTCACCGGCAACCTCGTCGCCCTCTCCATGGTCAAGGAGCTGGGCCCCGTCCTCACCGGCCTCATGGTCTCCGGCCGCAACGCCTCCGGCATGGCCTCCGAGATCGGCTCCATGAAGGTCACCGAGCAGATTGACGCCATGCGAGCCCTCGGCACCGACCCCGTCCGAAAACTCGTCACCCCGCGCCTCTACGCCACCGTCTTCATGCTCTTCTTCCTCACCATCATGTCGGACGCCTGCGGCATCGCCGGAGGCGCTCTCATCAGCATCGCCCTGCTCGGACTCAACGGCTCATCCTATTTTCACAACTCCTACCGTGCTCTCCAATACGGAGACGTCGTACAGGGTCTCGCCAAGCCCCTCTTCTCCGGCTTCATCATCGCCACCGTCGGCTGCTACTTCGGCATGAACACCAAGGGGGGTACCCAGGGCGTCGGTAAAGCCACCACTCAGGCTGTCGTCGTCTCCTCCGTCTTCATCATCATCGTCGACCTCCTCGTCACACGCGCCATGATCGGCGTCTTCGGCAGGTAAAGGCAGAATCACACTCCAATGGCAGACCTCGCCCAATCCGGCTCCGCAACCCTCGAGAACAAACCCGACTCGCAGGAGCCCATCGTTGTCGTCGAAGACGTCTCCATCACCTTCGATGTAAAGCCCATCCTCCAGAACGTCTCCTTCACCGTCCAGCGCGGCGAAACCCGCATCATCCTCGGCCCCGCAGGCGGCGGCAAATCCGTCCTCCTGAAGCTCATCAACGGCCTCCTCAAGCCCGACACCGGCTCCATTCAAGTCTTCGGCCACAACGTCTCCACCATGCGCGAGAAAGATCTCTTCAAACTCCGCAGCCGCATCGGCATGGTCTTTCAGGAGTCGGCCCTCTTCGACTCCATCTCCGTCGGCGACAACGTCTCCTACCGCCTCCACGAAGACAAACTCCCCGAAGAAGAAACTCACGCCCGCGTCATCGAGGCCCTCCGCTTCGTCGAGCTCGAAAACACCATCGAAAAATTTCCCTCTGAGCTCTCCGGAGGAATGCGCCGTCGCGTCTCCATCGCCCGCGCCATCATCACCAATCCCGACCTCATCCTCTACGACTCCCCCACCGGCGGCCTCGACCCCATCACCTCCACCACCATCATCGACCTCGTCATCAAGCAGCGCGACGTCACCCAGACCACCTCGCTCGTCATTACCCACCGCATCCAGGACGCCTACCTCCTCGCCCGCAGCCGTTTCAACAAAGAGACCGGCAAAGTCGAACAGATCCCCAACAACGGCATCGACGACAGCACAAAGTTCCTCGTCCTCAACGAGGGAAAAGTCGTCTTCGACGGCACCACCGAAGAGCTCGTCCACTCCACCGACCCCTGGCTCAGGGAATACCTCTCCTAGCCCCCATCGAACGCCGAAGCACCTCGACTCCACTCTACCCACAAAAATCGCCTAGCCAACCAATTCTCAAAGCGCAGGCCCTGAGCAGCTTTGGCAGATAGTGCCACTTGCGCTAAAGTTTGCCATCAGGTGTGTCCTTCATGGCTGCACCTACGAGCACTCTTGGCAAGTCGTTCCATGGCGTCAGACCGATATGCATCATGAAAAACTGATTAACTACGAGGTGCTCGCGCGCAACGGCATCCATCAACTCCCCAACGGTCTGCGGATAGAAAAATGAGCCATCGTCATTCTGCTGGAAAGGGTCGCTGCCATAAAGCAGGTGATGCTCAGGAAAATAAACCATCATCTGCCGCTCGCTTGTCTCACCATGTATTGGGTAGATTTCCAGCCGATTCGGCCCCGCGCCAAGCACAGTTTTTCCGCTAACAACATGAAACTCGGGTTGTCGTGGCGAGCGCTCCAATGCATCGGGCTTGGTCGTGCGTTTTCCAGCAATTACACGTTCAAGAATGGGCCGGTTTAAGTTAAGAGCGTAGATCGGAACACCTTCTGCCACGTATTCCCGAATTCCTGCCAAGTGCGGCCATGAATCGGAAGTTGTGATGACGGCCTTAACGGGTATACCGGGGAAGCGTTTTCTGGCTTCTGCGATCACCTTTACGGAATAGCCCGAAGAGATTGGCGCTTCCAGAATGACAATGCCATCGTCTTGGCGGACAAAAGTCGTGTTCCAAATACCCGGTACGAAACCACGCCAGGCTTTAGCTCCTTCGCTGGTTGACCGGGGATGCCGAGAGGACGAGCCTCAAGGTCAGCGGATTTCGAATCGGGGCTGTAGCGCTTACGCACTTCATCAGGGATGGTGAGTTCGGATTCGTCCAACGGTTCGTCGATCTTTAGTTCACTAATCACGAACATGCTGTCCGGCAACCCATTCTCCTCCACATTCCACTGGAGCGGCAGGTGAATGCCTCCTTTTGCCAACCACCAAAAGCTGAAGCTGGTGCGCATGGTTACATCACCTAGGTAGTTCCAGAAGTTGCTATGCGCCAGAGGGCCGGAATAATCAACCGCCGTAGGAAGATGTGTGTAGGGATTGAGATAAATCGTAACTGGTGCGCCATCGAATGTGAATAAGACTACGTTTTGCGAAATTGATTGCAAAGTGGTATCAGGTGCCACGTGCAAATCGGGTGCATCGAGCGCAGTGAGCAAGAGCCGTTCCGGACTCAACGCCATGCGTTCCTGAGCAGACTGTACCTGCTGCGGAGTTCCGGGTTGTGCAGTCTGCTGCGGCGGCGCTGCTGCCCCCTGGGATGAAACTAAGCGCATGGCAACGTAATTAGCCACAACTACGCTATTTGTGAACCTCGCTACAGGGTAGAGAGACGACACCTGCCGGTTTAGATACCGATGAGCAGCCAAGTCGTGAATTTCGGTTAGTTCATTCATCTGAACAATGTAGGGCCCTTCAGGACGTTCGGACTGTTCTAGTTCGTTTCGGTAACCGTTGGCTTCCCATTGCACGCTGCGCAGGGCTCGCAATTTGGCTTCACCGCCCTGTGCGGTGAGGCCGGCATGGATTAAGGTGAGAGCCGCAGAATCGGAGGCGTACAGCCGAACTGCGAAAAGAAGGAGAATCGCTGACGACACAAAGTTACGCTTCAGCAAGATTATGACCTCAAATCTACTTGATTAAAACTTCCGCTCTGACTGCTGCGACGCTCGACGACTTGGCCGTACAAATTATCAGCCTATCCGCGTGGGTTCAGCGGCCCGAATACTAATCAGAAACAAGAAATATCCTTCTATTGATCAATCATTCCACTCGTCACTCAGCGCTCGACTCTATTGCGTTCCGCTAACGCTTCCCTTTCTTCCACTCCTCATAAGGAATCCGCGGAATATTCAAAAACGAATCCCGCGTCTTCACGTAAGCGCCCAGCCCATTCATGCGGCCAATCGCATGCAACTCCTCCGACAGCACATAAGGCCCCGCCGGATCGAGAAACTTATCCTCGATATAGATCGACACCACCCGACCCAGCACGATCCGCGACCGCCCAATCTCCATCGTTGTAAACTCCTTGCACTCGAGCGCCGCATGAGCCTGCGCGATCCGCGGCACCTTCACCACCTGCGAGGGCGCAGTCGTAAACCCGGCCATCTCCAACTCATCAAACTCCGCAGGAAAATCCGTCGCGCAGATGTTCATCTGCTGCGCGATATCCTCGGTCACCACGTTCACCACGAACTCCCCCGTCCGCCGGATATTCCGCGCCGTATCCTTCGGCACAAAATGCTCCGAAGGACGATTCATTACCCCCAGCCCGACGATCGGCGGATCGGTACAAAGGTAGTTGTACGAGCTGTAAGGCGCAGCATTCATCCTGCCCTCTTCATTCATGCTCGTCACCAGAGCAATCGGCCGAGGCGCAACCAAACCGATCAGCAGGTTATAGGTCTCACGCGCCTTAATCTTCTCAACATCAAAAATCATCTTTACTCCTGGTACCCTTCAGCAGCCTAGCATTCCCGCCACCCGTTGTACTCGCAATCGCCTCTTTGGGTAGTGTTGCAGTTTGAATTTCCACAGAATTGCTTGGGTTTGAGGTGCGGCGTAGGCTCTTGAAATGGCGAAGAAACCGGAACTCATCAAGATTAGCGAAACGGAGTACAGCTGCTCATGCGGTGCTTTCAAGATCCAACGAAACACTGCTCGCCCCAAACCTGCGACTGAAGCTGAGTGGCAGCGACTCCGGGATCAGCAATTTACTGAACATTTGGGACATCGCCATTCTGTAGAAGAGACTAGTTCTGCGACCAAATCCCCCAAGCCGAAGACCCGTGAGGTGAACTAAGCCGCCGCGCGGATCATTAGGGAAGTCAGGCGAGAAATTAGAGTTCCTCGTCAGGGAACGGCAATTCGAGCGTTGCGCCTTTTCTTGGATGCACACGGTCGACCATCTTGACAAAACGGTTCCATCCAAATCCGCTAGATATCGCTAGGCGCTGAAACATTACCAGCGAGTACAAGTGCTGAGCCAACATTGGATCGCCAATTTCGGCTGTTAGCCATTGATGGTTCTTGGCAGGACGCCAGCCCTTTTCGTTCTTAGGGTTCTTCTCCTCAAGTGCCTTGCGAAGCCCCGGCGCGATCCGCTCGTAAACCAGCCCGTTTGTGTAGTGAGCTACCACGCTGTATCTATTCTTAGACATTCCCGGCCACGGCCAATTCTTGAGCTTATAGATGTTTTCATAGAATTCATCGGGAAACTTTTTCGCCCAAGCAGCTAACTCTTTAGCCACTATCTTTTCGAGGTATGCTTGCAGCGCATCCCTGGGACGCACCTCCTGATAACCAGTTGCCTCGTCAACCAAAGCGATGATTCCGATGTGTGCTAAGCCGCGCATGAGTATGTCGCAAGCGAGAACGATGTGCTCGTATCGCTTTGGGACCGCCTTCCCAATCGATAGGCAATTGTCCCGATACTTCAAATACACCTCGCACACCTGGGGAAGCAGCCGAGCATCATACCCGACCATGCGCGATGATCCTCCATCGTAAAAGATGGCTTTGGACGACTTTTTTAAATCGTCTGAAATGAATGGCCTAAGTGACTCTGCCTGCAAAAAGAAGGGGAGATCGTCGACGGTGGTCAAAACCCCTGTTCCCGACTTGGGAGAACGAGCGCGACCAATCGCTCTGAGAAATCCAGCTTGATTAAGTACTCGCACTTCGCCATCAATCACGGCGCATGGAATTTCGGAACCAGCGATTTTCAGATTTCCTTGGCCAAGAGTTTTCGGCAGTGTAGTCGACCATCTAGCACTAGCTGCGTTGATTGCGATTTGTTTTCGCTTTTCTGGGCCAAGGATTTCTGCCCTTGCGAATCCGCCTTTAGCTTTTGCCGATATCTTTTCGCTCATGCTTGCACCTTTTTTATAAATACTGCTTGCATTATACGCGCAAGCAGTTGTTGTAAAGATGCTTGCAGACGAAAGGATCGGTGAATCGTCTAAGCCAGCATCTTCTATCCGACCCCAAAAACCTGTCAAGCCCCAAAACAACGAAACCCCGCGCCAGACAAGGAGAATCGCGTGGCGTATGAGTTCCACTCCAACAGCTATACTGATAACAAGATCCAAAACACATCAGCCCCGGAGGCCACCGGGGCTAACTTATTGATAATAGTAATTTAGGCGCAACCCATTTGGAATGAATGCGTTACAGCCACAACCCACCTGTAAGCCCTTGAATATAAGCACCTTACTCCCAAAATACCCCAAGAGGGAGGGGGTCAGAGCCTCAGCCAAGGCATCGCAACGCCCAACCCAACCCGAAGCCAGCAAAAAGATAGCCACGAAAACACCACAGCCGCCACACTTCACACCATAAACTTACCACAAGCTGTGGCAGTGCCGAGGCAGTGTCAGAAGTCCGCACCACTCGCACCCTCGCAAAAAACGCCCGCAACAGCCGAAGCTGCATCACGGGCGTACAAAAATCTGAGACGAAAAAAGAAGGAGAGAGCCAAAAGCCGACTCTCTCCCAACGATAACTTAGTAGGGCCGGTAGTAACCAGGTCCGTAGTAGCCAGGCGGCGGAGGTGGCGGATAGCGGCGGCGGAACTGTGGGTCCGCGCCCACCGGAACACCTGCCCCCAGCCGGTTCAACTCAGCTTGAGACACCGTCGTAATGTCAGCCGGTTGTGTCAGATGGAAGACCAGGATCGCCTCAGGAGGCAGAGACGCCTCACCCCGGCCCTGAGCCGCCGACACGCCAAGACCGGCCACGCCACCCACCCCGGCACCAACAGCCGCTCCGACGCCGCCGCCTGCAACCGCACCGATCAACGCGCCAACTGCGCCCAGCCCCACCGTATTCCCTACCGTGTTCCCCGTCTTATCCACCCCCTGGTGCCACCAGAAATCGGTAGCAATCGGGTAGACCCTGCCACCCAGCGAAACAGAGTTGAGCTGCAACTTCAACTCGCCCTTGCCCTTCAACTCGCCCGCAGTATGCACCGCCACCACAGTTCCCTGGATAGAAGCACCACGGGGAATCGCGATCGAATTACCAGCCACAACGTCATTCAGAACCACTCCGTCGAACGTAGTCCCTACCGTGGTGCTCTTGCTGTTCATCCCCTGGTTGATACGAACCCGAAGGTTGGCTCCAATCGGCACCACAACAGCGTCTCCACCCCTCTGCGCCACATAAGGCCGCTGCGGAGGATACTGCGAAGGATAAGGCTGCCCATAAGCCGGATATTGTCCCGGCTGCTGTCCCGGATAAGGCGGTGGATACTGCCCCCCCTGCCCACCATACACAGGAGGATACTGACCACCCTGCTGCCCTTGGTAAGGCGGCGGATACTGCCCACCCTGCTGCTGCCCCTGATAAGGGGGTGGGTACGTACTGTTCTGCTGCGAACCCTGCGGCGCAGCAGATGCACTCGGACTGTTTGGAGCTGGAGGACTCTGCGCTTGCGGAGGAGCAACCGAGCCATCAGATTGCAGATTGGGATTTGTCCCCTGATGGGAGTCCTGCTGTTGCTGCGGAGAGTTGCTGCCTGTAACAGCTGGGAGCGCACCTACGATCAGCTGGTCCACAACCTTTTGCACTCCTGCCGTGTTCGAAACCACGTGATCCGCAAGATCACGCGACGGCTCATCCCGCACCGTGCCACTCAGCGTCACGACACCATAAACGGTAGTCGAAGTAATCGCCTGATCGGCCAACTCCGGGGCACCCGCTAAAGCCTTTAGAACACTTGCCTCAATCTGGGCATCGGGCACAGTCGCTGGCTTGGCCTGCGCTAACCCTACGCCACCTGCCGACGCGACACTGGCCATCAAGAATGCCGTCATCGCTAACTTGAAAAACTTGCACTGAAACCGTTCGCACATAAGCCCCTACGCCCTCCGGCGCGGCACGCTATCGCCACGCTAACATCCTATTAGTGCAGACTCGGTTTTCAGAAAAAAGTTACGCTCAACTCGTCTCACACAGTCTAAAACGGCATTCTCGGCTCACATCAGGGTCGATTGACCTTAGCTGGAAGTAACGGTATATTCAAAGAGCGGGGTGGAGCAGCCCGGTAGCTCGTTGGGCTCATAACCCAAAGGTCGTAGGTTCAAATCCTACCCCCGCAACCACTTAGCGAAACTTCCAACCCGGAATAACCCGGTGTAAGAGCAAGGGTATCTGCTCCGCCGGGTTTTCGCATGTTTGGACGCTCGCGTCATGGGTTATACACTCCCTAAGATCCTGCGAACGACAGCCGCATTGGCTTCCCGCTTTGCTTCTATCAGCGCGTTGCCGTACACGTTCATCGTGGTCGAGATTTGGGCGTGCCGCATGAGCTTCTGCTGCACCCCCATCGGTGCCCCCGTTTCATCCAGCCAAGAGCGGTAGGTATGCCGGAACATGTGCCACCCAATGCCGCCGTACTTACCCCATTCCGGGGTACTCTCTAGTCCGCCTCCGTACTCCCGATCATGCAAGAAACCCTCGGATTTCTACACTCTAATGACGGGATCAAAATAGGCCTGGAAGTTGTCCCTCCGTAAGCAAGCCGAACGCCAAGAGACGATGCTCATGCGGCGAAAACTTACTCTTCTCCGTACCCTGAGTCGTGTAGCCGAGCAGAAAGGAGTGCCTAATAAGGATAAACGATCCGGGAGTCGAATTACCGCCAGCTAACCGCCAGATGCCATCGCATCTTGCGATCCATGGTCTTTTCAAGCACGTGAGCATACTCCAACAGCTCAGAGAGCACCTGCTCCCCCTCGGTACCCAGCTGTTGCGGATCAGCCTCCAGCGTTCTCAACAACGCACGTACTGTCTTCAGTCCATCCGCGGGCGAATACCACTGCGGTGGAGGTAGCCGGCGCAGAAGCTCCTGATTCCCCGCGCCCTCTTCGATCAGCAGTGACATGGAATTCTCATCCGCAGAAAAGAACTCGATCAGCGGTCGAACAGCAAGCCGAAGAGCAAGCCGCTCCAGCGCATCCTCATGCCGCGCCAGCGATCTCCCATTTACGAAGATATCGAACCCAGGGTCCTCGCCCTCGACCACAATGTACATGGAAGCAGCCATTCTACAAAGTGTACAGCGCAGAAGTCGACACAGAAAAGTATCAACGAAGAGACAGCATCGTCTCTTCCTCGCTCATCTCCAGAGCCAGAAGCACCCCCGCACCAGCCGCAAGCAGGATGACCCCACTGATGACCCTCACCGTCAGTTCAGGCCGCATCAGTACATAACTCTCCAGTAGAGTCAGCAGCGGAATCACCAGGTACCGCGCGGCAAAACGCACCGGAGCCATCTCCCGCAGCAGCCAGACCAGCAAGACCACCTCGGCAACATCCACCAGCGAAGCCAGTGACGCCACAGAGGCCAATCCGCTCCACCGCCAGACCAACTCCTCCCGAACTGCACTACAGACCAGCAAGAACACCGCATTACCTATACATACAACCGCCAGCGCCTCTGCCAGAGCCATCCCCCGCAACATGCGATACAGCCAGACGCTCGACAACCCCACCGCAATTACTGCAAGACACAGCGCACCCTGCATCAAGCGCCCACGAAGCGAGTTCGAAAACTCCAGCGGCAGAAGTAACAGAAGCCCCGCGAGTCCCGCCAGAGCCGGAACCAGGGACCGTCGCGCCCCACGCTCCTCATCTCCAGAGGCAACCACGATCACCACGACTACGGGAACCATGGCAAACAGAGCGATTCTGCTGGTCTCTGCCACGCCAGCCCGCGCCCACTCCACCGCCAACATTGGAAGGCCAAAGAACCCCACCCCGGCGGCCGCCACCCGCAGCCCAACACTCCCAAACCGAACTCGGCGTGGCCCAGACAAAAGTGCAACCAGCCCGATCACCCCATAACGAAGCCCCTGCAACTCAAGCGCAGGCAACCCCTCCGTACGAGGAACAACCCACGAGGTAGCCGACAAGACACAAACTGCTGCAAACGCAATCCACATCGCGCGTCTCATCTCGACTCACCCCGCAACTCACTCCTCCGCAGTTTGCTCCCTGCAATTCACTCCACAGACAGAAAGACCGCGCGAGATGCGCGGTCTTTCTGTCCATTATGGAGTCCTACCGATTGCCGCCGCCCGAAGGCGCGCCAGAGCCGGGGCCAGAACCTGAGCCTGGCCGACGACCGCTACGACGACGCCTTCCGCCACCCGGCCGCCTCTGTCCACCAGGGCCATTCGCGCCCGGTGCTCCGGCGCCCGCCGGGACCGGAACTGCGCCCTCCGCGCGGTTGAAGTTGGGCTCCTCCGTCGATTCGTCACCATCCTCGTCGAAGTCCTCACCGTCCTCGTCGCTCCCGTCGGCATCACCGGCAACAGCATCGTGATGACCCTGTCCCCCGGTTGCACCGGCCGCGACGCTGCCTCCATCGGTACCGATCTGACCAGGCTCCGGAAGACCAAGCTTAGCGCGCTGCTCTCGCAACACAGCCTTTCTCGAAAGCTTGATCCGGTTCCCTTCTATCGCAAGAACCTTCACCAAAATCTGATCGCCCTCGCGAAGTTCATCCTTCACCTCCTTCACGCGATGTTCCGCGATCTCGGAGACGTGAAGCAGCCCATCGGTTCCAGGGAAGATCTCGACAAATGCGCCGAACTCCGCAAGACGAACCACCTTCCCAAGATAGGTCTTCCCAATCTCAGGCACAGCAGTCAGATCGCTGATCATCTGGATCGCGCGTGCAAGGCCATCTGCATCGCTCGACGCCACATTCACGCGCCCTGTATCATCCACATCGATCTTTACGCCCGTAGCATCAATGATGCCGCGAATCACCTTGCCTCCCGGCCCGATCAGATCGCGGATCTTATCCGTAGGAATCTGCAGCGTGTGAATGCGCGGAGCGAACTGCGACTTCTCCTGGTTCGCACCCGAGATGACGCCATCCATCGTATCGAGCAGGAAGAGCCGACCCTTTCGCGCCTGCTCCAGAGCCTCGCGCATAATCTGCGGAGTGATCCCCATGATCTTGATGTCCATCTGCAGCGCGGTAATGCCGTTGCGCGTACCCGCAACCTTGAAGTCCATATCGCCGTAGTGATCTTCCGCACCGGCAATATCCGTCAGAATGGCGTAGTTATCGCCTTCCTTCACGAGGCCCATCGCAACGCCTGCGACTGATCCCTTGATCGCAATACCTGCCTGCATCAATGCGAGGGACGCACCGCACACCGTAGCCATCGACGACGATCCATTCGACTCCAGGATGTCCGAAACAACGCGCAGCGTGTAAGGCGACTCATCCTCGGCCGGCAGCACAGCTTCAATCGCACGAAAAGCCAACGCACCGTGACCGATCTCACGCCGACCCACGCCAGTCATACGACCGACCTCGCCAACCGAGAACGGCGGGAAGTTATAGTGCAGCATAAAGCGGCGCTTCTGCTCTCCCTCATAGCTCTCAAGCCGTTGCGCGTCGTCGGTAGTACCCAGAGTCGCACTCACCAGCGCCTGCGTCTCACCGCGCGTGAAGAGTGCCGAACCGTGAACCCGCGGAAGTACACCAACCTCGATGCTGAGGTCGCGAATCTTGTCGAAAGCACGATGATCCGGACGAATCCGATCGTGCAAAACCTGGTCGCGGAAGATCTTCTCGCGCAAGAGCTCGTAATACTTGCTGAGCTTCTTCGCAGCGGGTGCATCGCCCTCAGGCAGATCTTTCTTCAGTTCATCCTTGATCGTCTTGACCAACGCATAGCTCTCGAACTTCGGATGCTTCTCGGTGTCGAGAGCATCTTTCAGCTTCTCCCCAACCTTTGCCGTCAGCTCGTTCAGATACGCGTGATCGACTTCCACCTCGTTGACGGTGCGCTTGGTCTTACCCGCGCGGGCAACGAGATCTTCAATCGCCGCACAGATCTTCTTGATCTGCTCATGAGCAAACTCAATCGCATCGACCACGCGGTTCTCTGCGACCTCCTTTGCGCCCGACTCGATCATCACGATGCCGTCCTTCGTGCCGACGACCATGATGTTCAACTTGCTCTGCGCCCGCTCAGCGTAAGTAGGATTCACCACAAACTGATCGTCGATCAAACCGATTCGCACCGCCCCAACCGGGCCGTGAAAAGGAATGTCGCTCAACGCCAACGCGCAGCTCGCTCCATTGATGCCAAGTACATCGGGATCATTCTCTTTATCCGCAGAGTAGACGAAGGCAACTACCTGGGTCTCATTGCGAAACGCCTCAGGAAAGAGCGGACGAATCGGGCGGTCGATCTGACGGCTCGTCAAAATCTCCTTCTCACTAGGACGGCCTTCGCGCTTGATGAACCCACCCGGGATGCGGCCGCCGGCATAGGTAAACTCGCGGTATTCCACGGTGAGCGGGAAGAAGTCGATTCCTTCTTTCGGATCGGGGGAGGCGGTTGCCGTTGCCAGAACTACGTTATCGCCGCTTGAAGTAAGGGCCGCACCGGGGGCTTGCTTCGCCATGCGTCCGGTCTCGAATTTAATTTGCTTGCCGCCGGCAAGCTCAACTGTCACATCCTGTTTCATGTTGCCTCTCTTCTCTCGTGTTCTATCGAATAAATAAGCTTGAATCGCGACATCCTTTGATCGGGCGCGAAAAAGCGCAGCTAGACGCTGGCGGTTTAGTAAGCCGCCAGCGAGCTGCGCTGGAATAGATTGTTCCTGAGGTTGTTCATGGACCAGAGCCCGCGTGAGTCGAAGACTATGGATACGGCACCGTGGCGTCCCATCGTCAGCAACCCCGGCGACAAAGGTCTTACAGGACCTTGCACGAAGTTGGCAGCCGAATAGGAACGGGCCGTGTATGCTCCCATAGTTTGAACGGTTTCTCCGGGGATAGTGCGGTTACTTGCGGATTCCGAGTTTGCCGATGACCTCGCGATAACGGTCCGCGTCACACTTCTTCAGGTAGTCAAGCAAACGGCGACGCTTGCTCACAAGCATCAGAAGGCCGCGACGCGATCCGTGGTCCTTCTTGTGTGCCTTGAAGTGTTCCGTCAACTCGCCAATACGCTCGCTCAAAATAGCGATCTGAACCTCTGGACTCCCGGTATCTGAGTCGTGCGTGCGGAACTTCTCAATAATGTCTGTCTTTTTAGCGGATGCCAACACAGCTGTTTCTACTCCTAATCTTCTTTCTAATTCACTCTTAGTGTCCACATAAGGATAGCACCGCTGGCGAAACCGGGCAATCGAGCGCCGCCAACGATGCTAACGATTTTGGGAAATTTCAGGCGAGATGCGACTTCAAAAACTCGAGCGAGCGCTCTCGTGCCAGCTTGGCCGAGACAGCGTGATAGCTATTGGGATCGACATCACGGCTAAAGGCGTGTCCCGCCCCTTCGTAGACGAAGATCTCTACCTCCGGATGAGCCGAACGAACCGCCTCTATCTGATCCTGCCCAATGTGGCTATCGTTCGCGCCGAAGTGCAACATCACCGGGCAGCTTGAACTTTCCTTTGCCACCGCCCCAATGCCGCCCGCATAGTAGCCGACGCAGGCGGAAGGTTGCATCTCGTAGTCTTTGCCGCGCGTAGCCACCAGCCAGCTAGTCAACCCGCCGTAACAAAAGCCGATAACACCAATCTTCTTGCCGGCCTTCTTCGCCCACGCATACGCCGCAGCCACATCCATCAGCGTCGTCTCGGGCTTCAACATGCCATAGAACTCATAAGCTCGCTTCATGTCACCGGGCTGGTAAGTCAACTGGACGCCAGGCTCAAACCGGTCAAAGATCGCAGGCGCAACCACGAGAAATCCATCTTTGGCATACCCATCCGCCACGTTGCGGATATGGGCGTTGATGCCAAATATTTCCTGCACAAGAATCAAAACCCCATTTGCTTCCCCATTGGGCTTTGCAACGTACGCTCCCAGTTCATGACCGTCTTTTGCTTTTAGCTTGATCCACTCACTCATAACTCCATCATATCCAATCCATCGAGCTGCTTTGCCATCGTGGGTTGTCAAATAAAAGAAAAAGTCACTCTTCGAGACCACGCAGTCTTTCGACATTGATTCCGCTGGCTCGTGTTTTCTATTTCGTCTCGGATTCGGTGTAGCTTTTGATCTCACGCGTCCAGCGAAGAAATCGAAACAGTTGCCTTTTTTCTTTCCAGAACAGATTCCAAAAATCGAGCGCCCGTACGGTATCCGCGTGTTGGCCCGAATAGGTCTCCAGTCTCCATCGCAGATAGGGGCTTCGCCACGGCCTCAATCTGTTACCGCGCGTCGCGTTCCAAAGAAATCTCACCTCTTCACCCATCAGTAGTCCTCAGATCAAAGTATAGGCACTCCCCCAAAGATGTTCGATTGTAGCCTGTTCTTTTGTTGTCATCCCCGAAGGGGATCTGCGGTTGCGGTTACGGTTTCCTGTTTCTTTTGTCTCCTCTATCGTCCCATCCAACTAGTTCTTTTAAACTCAGGCAAAAGCGATAGTTGCACAGTCCAAGAGCAATCGCAGTCGGATCCTCAGTCCTGCGGTTCTGCCAACACCTAAAACATACGCCTCGCGCATTTGTAATACCCAATCAGCTGTACTTGAATTAGGACCCTGAAGCCCTGCACGAATTGGCTATGTCCAACGCTTTAAGCCTGCAAGCGACCTGAATTGAATACTTTATCTTCAAGCCATTTGCAATAAGCACTTTGCACGCAAAACGAGCCGCAAAACTACTCCGCATCATGGTATGGCGGAACGGAATGCCGAGACCACTTATCTCATCAGTTGAAAGAGGTCCTCTTGGTTCCCCAGGTTACTAATGACGCTGAGCAGCGCCTGATGTTGAGTTTCGGCAGACGAAAGTTGCGTAGCCACCTCCTCAGGATTCGCTGAAACCAGAGTGCCCTGCGTCACCACAAGCTGACTTTCACTGGTTTGCGCAAAGGTACTGGCGGAGTTGAGTCGGCTCAAAGAGCTGTCGAGTGTTTGCCGCTGATCGGATAGCTGACCAAGAGCGGTGGTGAGCGCAGCCGTATCGGTCGTGAGACTAGCGGTCGAGGCGCCACTCGAGATATCGCCGATCAACTGACTCAGTGCCCCCACAATCCCGGTGGTCCCCGAACCGAAGACAGAGGAACCAGGCAGATTGATTGGAAGTTTTTGTCCTCCTGGCACTTCGACGGTCTGCACATTAGTGTCGCCGGCGTAGGTAGCTGTGGGTGGAACGGCAGCGGTATTGAGCGTGAAAGGCTGGACGGACCCCTGGCTCCCGCTGAAGAGATACTGCCCTTGATAACTGGTATTCGCCAGCGAGACCACTTCAGTAAGAATCCCGCTGAGCGCTTGAGCGATGCTGGCATTGTTCGACGCGTTCTGTGTGCCGTTGTTGCCTTGCACCGCGAGCGAGAGCGCCTGATTGATCTGGGTCACCACGTCGCCCAAAGTCGAGTCGGCAACCTGCAGCCTCGATCCCACCCCGGCAGCAGATTGAACGAACGTGTCCGCCTGTTCGATCTGACTGGCCAAGAGGGTGCTCTGTGCGACAGCAACCGGATTGTCCTGAAGCGATTGGATACTCAATCCGCTAGATAGCTCGGAGGTCAGGTTATTGATCGCGGAACTGGACTGGTTGAGTGCCCCGGTCAGACTGCTGAGATAAGTCGGATCTACTCGCAAGATGCGCTCCTGATTGGTAGTTGGTTAAGTCTAAGAGTGCCGCGTCTTCTTAGGTCACTGTAGTTTGTTCACCAAGATTGATTGCGCTCGCCATCAGGGTGTCAACGATCGAGAACACCTGAGACGCCGCCTGATAGGAGCGCTGATATTGCGTTAGATTCGATGCTTCTTCGTCAGAAGATACGCTCGAGAGCGAATTGCGCTGAGTCGAAAGCTGAGTGAGCGTGGCCTGTTGCGTTGCATTCTCCGTCGTCACGGCCGAAGCATCACTGCCAACCTGATCAAGGAACGAGGCGAGGAAACCTGTGGCCGTCTGGGTCCCGACCACATTGGTCGTGGAAAGATCGGCAAGAGTAGTAGCGTTGCTGTTGCCCGAAGACCCCTCTCCAGCAGAGGCAGCCGCTACGGCCCCAGGAGAGGTTGCAGAAACCGCGATCGTTGCAGCAGAACCAGTCGCACTGCCCGGCAGGCTGAAGATCGCCAGTCCTGGGTTCCCGCTACTGTCAACTCCTAGCTCGTTCTGCTGATTTACTGCAGTTCCAAGGGAAAAGGCTAACTTATCTAACGCCGCGGAATAAGTCGACAAGTACTGATCCCTCGCTTGCAACGCTCCACCCAGGTCTCCGCCGCTGAGGTTTGAAGTCACGTCCTGAGGAGGGTCCCCTGCCAGCACGTCTGTGTTGCCTGCCACCTGTGTCGTGCTAACCTGAATGGCCTGATCACCGCTAACCAAAACTGCTCCGCCGCTGGTTGTCAGAGAAATGCCGTTCTGTGAAGTTGAAATTTGGTCCAATCCAACGAGCTGAGACAGTTGATCGATATCCTCTTGCCGCTGATCTTCAAGACTGCCGGCATCCCCATTCGGGCTGGTACTGGCGATCTTGGAATTAAGTGAAGCTATCGAAGAGGTGAGCGAGTTTATTTGGCCGACGTCACCGCTGACTTGCTGATTAAGATTGACGGAGATCTGCGAAAGCTGACTTGATGCACTGTTGAATGCGCCGGCTAAAGCGGTCGCAGCAGTTAGTACTTTCTGTCGCGTTGCTGCATCAGACGGATTAGCTTCCAAGGAAGATAAAGAGCTAAAGAATCCGTTGATCGCGGTGCCAAGTTGAGACGAAGCTACGGCTCCCGACCCCGTCGAAGCCGAGGTCAATCCGAATATGTTTTCAACCTGCTGCAAAGCAGTTTGAAGCGCTGCGCTCTGCGATGTGGTCTGTGTTTGCTGCTGTACTCGTTGTTCGAGAACGCGATCCCTCTGTGACGAAACGGTAGCAGTGACGCCGGTGCTCTGGGCCTGCCCGCTAAGGGAGACGGAATCCCCCGACTGGAAGCTAACGACCTCACGCGTGTAGCCAGGAGTAAGTTGATTCGCAACGTTGTTAGCGGTCGCGTTCAGGGCAGCCTGATCAGCCAGTAAGGCCTCGCTGGCTATATTCAATAATGAGGTTAGTGTGCCCATTGGTCTCTCATGTCTCTCCCGTGCAGGCGGTGAAGTGTAGCTAGATTCGACTCAAGATTTCGAAGAATGAGTTCAAGTAGATGCCTCTTTGCCAAAATCGAACTAAGACTGCCTTTGCTGCATACGATGCTGTACTTCGCAAGCGCTGCAATTCGCTCTTCCAGGGTTTGCAGTTTATTCAGATCCAGAATAGTGAGAGCCTTAATCGTCTCATCGAATACGTCAGCCACTGTTTGATCAATTGTCATTGTTATTCCAGTAAGGACTGTATGATTTTGTCTGCCATATCTGACGACGACACTGTGTACGTTCCAGCTGCGATCGCTTCCTGCAAAGATGAAACCTTCACAGTTCGCGTATCGGAAGCCCCTAGAGACTGAAATACGAGGCCCCCTGTTGAACTCAAAGCCGTCTCGTCGGCATGTACTACAGTTGCGCTAAGTGCTTCAGATTTGCCGGCTACAGTCCCTGACGTATTAACAATTACAGCCGGCTGCGTCTCAGATGGAGTGATCGCGTTGGTTGTCTGTTGACTGCCGATTCCACTTGTATAGCTCATGATGAGCCTCCGTCTACTTGACTATATCGGCCTTCAATCCGCAAACTTTAGTACTCAATCATTTTTCTTTTTCCGCATGCGGCTGATGCGCTTTAGCGACCTGCTCGACAACCCACTGAGCAATCCCAAAGCCGCCTCCCTTCGATATGGCTTTTGCAACAGATTCCGTTCCGTAGCTGCTCATCGTGTCAGAAGCCGAGTCATCGCTCTTCTCTTCCTCTCCCCAACTACTCTGACCATGCTGCATTGGCTTTAGCAGTTCTTGTAGCATCATTGCCTCGAATTGTTGAGCAGCATCGACTAGTTTGGCTTGCTTCTGAAGTTGGATAACAGGCGAACTTGAGACATCCGGGTTAATCTTCATAGGACTTCGATCTCTGCCTCTAGCGCGCCCGCAGACTTCATTGCCTGAAGGATCGAGATCACATCACGTGCTGAAGCTCCAATTGTCTGTAGGCTTCGAACCAGATCATCTACCGTAGCTCCCTGTTTTAACTCGATTCGGTTGACCGGCTTATCTTGAGCGTCGATTCTCGTCTGCTGCACGACCTGCGTCGTGCCACCTGAGGACAATGCGTTAGGTTGCGACACCTGAAACTCGCTCACCACATTTACTGCTAATCCACCATGAAGGATAGACACCGGCTGCAGGACGACCGTTCCGCCAATAACTACCGTTCCTGTACGCTCGTTGACAACTACTTTCGCTCGAGGAAAGACAGGTACTTCTATTGACTCGACCTGAGCCAATAACGCTGGAATCTCTTCATCGGCGGCAACCAGCAAATCAATCCTTCGGCTATCGAGAACGTGCGCAGCAGGCCGTCCTAATGATTGATTGATTGCTAGTGCCATGGCTTCCGCGGTACGAAAGTCAGCTTCGTTCAACAGGAGCGAGAATTGCTTTTTTCCTTCAAGATCCAACGGAACCCCACGTTCTACCATCGCCCCAAAAGGTACTCTCGCAGTGTTGGGGTGATTGTATTGCTTTGAGTTCCCGTTCACATTGATCGAATAGCCACCTACTACTAACGGTCCTTGTGCCTGGGCATATATCTTTCCATCCGATCCATAGAGAGGAGTCATTAGAAGTAGCCCCCCCTCGAGACTCCTTGCATCGCCTGCAGAAGAAACAGTTATGTCCAGCTTGGTGCCCGGCCGAGCAAAGGGGGGTAAGGTGGCCGCCACAAAAACTGCGGCAAGGTTTTGTACTCGAATCGCCGATGCTGGTACGCTTACTCCCATCCGCAGCAAAGTTGACGCTAATGTTTGTGCTGGAAAGGTTGTTTGCTGGCTGTCGCCGGTGCCTTGCAGCCCGACAACTATACCGTATCCAACTAATTGATTGTCACGAATACCTTCAATTGAAGAGATATCTTTAACGCGGGCCTGCCTTAATGCAGATGTAATTGAGTCTGAAGAAAGAGCACACGCAGACGAGATAACAAATAGCAAACATGAAAGAAAGGCCGAAAGTCCTCTGATCAGTTTCTTTGATTCTAATTTTTGGCGTTTCTTAACAATGTACATACAATTCCTCACTAAAAAATCAAAACCTTTTGTAGAAGACGAACTACGGGAATCTGACGGTGGGTGTAGTCATTGATAATTCCCTTCCCACGTACTTCAAGCTCCAAACTAGAGATAGCTGTCGATAAAACTTGATTCTGTTGAGAAATATCCTCAGGACGGACAAGGCCCCGCAAAACAATTGTCTGTGTCTGCTGGCTGAACTCAACTTGCCGAGCTGCCTCAATAACAAGCATCCCATTTGAGAGCACCTCTATCACTTGTCCGCCAAATGTAGTGCTTAGACTCGAATTCGTTGCACTTGTCCCGGCCGCGTTAAGTCCAGACGAGGATGTTTGATTGATCAAATTCTGCAATGCGTTACTTGCATGAAGTGTACCGATGAGACCTGATATGGCGGAACTTGCATTCGATGCCCGTGAGTTCTTGACGGTGCCATCCGTCGAGGCCGCGAGGCTTTCAGAGACTACAACCGAAATCAGATCATGTGGTCGCATGGCCCGCACATCCGTATTGATGCGGGTCAGTCTTCCGCTATCTGTCCAGATGGATCCTGGCGCAGGCTGAATGTTGGAATTTTCCGCCCGAACCCTCTCCAGATAGGAGGATAACGATGAGGCTGCCACATTCGGTTTGGGCTCAATCAGTTTATGGATCATTTCAGTCTGTGCATGCAACGAGGGGAGCACCAGAAGCAACGGCAATATTGCTGCGATCGTCGACGCGAAGCGACTGCAACTTTTGTTTTCGAACAAAGTCCAAAACGATTGGCTTGTAAAGAGCGGGTCTCTACGGGATTCTGATTCGCGGATGAAGCTAAAAACCGAGCTGATCCTTAAAATTCGTCTCATGGCTTCATCTCCACATTGGACGGCCCTCGAACAATACCGGAGTATTGTTCTGATACAGACTGATCGTCCGTGTTTTCGCGTAATAATCGAACTTTTATAACTTCTCCCAACCTGCCGTTCTCTTCCGAGATTCCGGTAACTTCAAGCCTCGAAAATAGATCTTGCCTACAAACCCGAACGACATCACCAGCATGAATTACTACGGATCCTAGAGTATTTTTGGCATTCTCATGCCCTCTGAATTGTGCCGACAAAATCAAATTTTGCAATGGAAAAGCAAGGGCTGGCCAGTCTGGATGATCACAATGTATAACCATCGCCCAGGTCTGTCCTAGTATCAGGTCCGACTGAGTTCTCGCTATACGATAACCACCGCTTTCCAATATCGGAAATGAGAAACTTGTGGTGCCCGCAGCAATTGCAACTGATGGCGTTTCATAACAGATTGCGGGAACTGTATTGGCAACGCTTATTCCGTGTAGCAAAAAGAAGAGGCTTTTGCCGGCTGTCTTGAATTCTGAAAAAATGCTAATCATGTCAACCTACCGAACAAGACCGTTGATCTGCGAGTACATGTCGTCAGCGACATGTATTACTTTGGAGTTACTTTCGTAGGCGCGTTGTGCCAAGATCATTTGCACGAACTCCGCGACGACGTCAACGTTTGAGTTTTCTAGATACCCTTGCTGTAGTGTTCCTATTCCGCTGGTACCACCTGGGCTGTCAGTAATGGGATTTCCCGAAGCGGCCGTCTGCTGCAGCAAGTTGCTTCCGATAGAACTAAGCCCTCCAGGATTAGGAAAAGTTGCTAGTTGAATCGTGCCAAGTTGGGCGGCATTTGTCTGCCCGGGAAGCATCGCAGTTACGACTCCGTATTGAGAGATCGTTACCGCGCCGGCATTGGAAGGAATGGTGATTGCAGGTAAAACTGTGTCCCCATTCGAGGTTATGATTGTCCCCTGACTGCTCAAATGAAAGTTACCAGCGCGAGTGTAAGCAATAGTTCCATCAGGGAGAGAGATCTGGAAAAATCCCGCGCCTTGAATCTCAAGGTCGTATTGATTACCGGTATTATTGGGATCACCTTGCGTCATAATTACTTCACTTGCCGCCGTCTTCGTACCTAGACCGACCTGCAAGCCAGCGGAAAGAGTCTGCTGTGTCTCGGCAGATCCGGGAGTGATCAGGTTTTGGTAGATCATGTCTTCAAATTGCACTTGACGTTGTCTGAAACCCGCAGTTCCAGAATTCGCGAGATTGTTTGCGATAGTGTCCAGATTTGTTTGCTGGGCGCTCATTCCGCTTGCTGCTGTGTATAGTGCACGAATCATTTCAAGCTCCTTGTTCTGTAGATGACTCAGAAATATGGGTCTCTCGTCAAACTCGGGGAAGATCCTCTGAGGCCGTTTTATCGAAATCGTTATTGAAGACACTCAACGCTTTTTGCATCATCTCCGCTTGCCGTTGCATCAACACGAGTTGCATCGTGCCGTGAACGGCGTCTTCATTGGCTCCCTCTACCGAGCCTTGTTCTACCGAGACGTTTGCAGCACTGGGCTTTGCCCCATTAGCGGAAAAGCGGTTGGAACCCTCAGCAGAGAGAACTGATCTATCTGCAAAATCGAAGGTTCCGACCTTACCTACAATTACGCTGCCGTCTGCTGTCGAAACCGAGATGCTGCCGTCGGGGGATACGTAGATGTTGCCCGTGGGGATGATGATGGGCTTGAGATTGGCGTCGAGCACTGGCTCTGCCTGGCTTGTCTGGAGCATTCCCTTGGGGGAGCGGGAGAAAGCTCCATCTCGTGTGTACCGGATGCCGTTGGAGGTCTGGATGGCGAAGAAGCCCTGCCCTTCGAGCGCCAGGTCGAGCGGATTGCCGGTGGCTTTCAGCTCTCCCTGTCCGAGATCGAGTCGGTTGCCACCTAAGACTCCGAAGCCGTTAACGGACTGGCCGACCTGCGATGCTGTCTCGGGATCCTGGTCGATGCCGCCTGCAAGAACTCCACTGAAGTAATCGCGTTGGGCACGAAAGCCGGAGGTTCCGGCGTTGGCCAGATTGTTGGCCGCGGTGTCGAGTGCCTGCGTGCGTGCCAAGAGCCCTGTATATGCTGCGTAGAGTCCGCTGTCCATGCCACGAGCTTATGCAGTTCGGTGGCCGAAGTTGGAGAGGAGATAGTTAGAAAACGCTAACGGCGTTCATTCAAGGTTGCTGTTGATCTGCCGATACAGTAGTTAGACCAGAAGATGTGTTGGGAGGGTCGGTGCGAGCTCTAATTATTGATGATTCGGCAGTGATGAGGAAGGTTATCGAGCGAGCGTTGCGGCAGGCAGGCCTCGAACTGAGCGAGGTATTGCAGGCTTCGAATGGGGAGGAGGCGTTGCAGACTCTTCGTGACAATCAAGGTTCGGGTGGGCTGTCGTTGATCCTGAGTGACATCAATATGCCGGTGATGGATGGGCTGCAGTTTCTGGAGGCTCGGAAGCAGGAGAATCTCGCGCACGGCGTTCCGGTGGTGATGATTACGACGGAGGGCAATGAGAGCTTCGTGCTGAGGGCGATCGCTGCGGGGGCGCAAGGCTATATCTGCAAGCCGTTCACTGCCGAGCAGGTCAAGGCGCGGGTTCTTCCTCTGTTGCGTGTGGCGTGAGCGATTCTGTTGCTGCTCGTGCGGGTTGAGCCTTTCGGTTGGAACCTGGTTCGTTGAGATGAGTTGGAGCTTTGCTGATTGCATCGCTTCGATCTTGATTTGTTGGTTGGTCGGTTGGTTGAGAGTTGCTTGAGTGATTGCGGAACATAAACCTGGAGCGGGAAGAGGACGATTGTGTCAAATACGCAGGATGAGGCAGTGACTCGGCTGGATTCGGCTGTCGCAGAGGTTTTTGAGACGATGCTGGAGCGCAGTTGCGATCCCTTGGAGGGTGAGGTCGACACGGTGGAGGGGCGGATCGTGGCGAGGATTCAGTTTACTGGTGCGGTGGACGGGGAGTGCCTGTTGTATGCGAGTCAGGCTACGGCGTCGGTGACTGCGGAGGCTCTGCTGGGGACGCCGTCCGAGCCGCACGATCCGATGGTGGACGATGCGATCGGGGAGCTTTGCAATATGATCGCCGGCGGATGGAAGAGCAAGCTTGCCTCTCCGGACTCCAACTGCACGATCTCGACCCCTGCCGTCACTCGGAATGGACTTGAGGGCTATCAGGCGAGGTTCGGGACCAAGTTTAGCCGGAAGTATTCTTTTCAGGGGAATGTGTTCGGCGTCGTACTTGCGTTCTAGTAAGGGCCCCCCCTATTACCCGCGCGTAAGTCTATTCTTTGTAACGACTTACGCGGAATAGGTCTCCGCAAAATATTCATTCCAAACAGGTTGCTTGCAGATTCGTGATGGCAAAGGGCTTACGGAGAATCTGCGGTGATGGTAACCACGGCGAATGCAAGGGAGACGCAGAAATGCAAATGCGGGGTTTCTCCGCGGCGCGGACCACGATAAGACTGTGGTTCGTTTTGGTCGAAATAACGGTTCTTTTGCGACTTTTTGCGGATAGATCTCTGTATTCAGTATAGCTGGTGGTACGTAACTAATGTGCCATGCGGATCTGTCTGATGGAAAGGCACTTAGCCTCGTGTGGGGCTTGACAGGATTTTGCTGAGAGCAATGGCGGTGAGGGACAAGGCGTTAACGATCTGCATTTGGCAGGAGTGGGGAAGATTCTGGGTTGACAGCATACCAACTGGTTGGTATTTTATTTCAATCAGAGACCTCTTCTCATGATCGATATCCAGCACGAATCGAAGACGAAGTTCCTGGATGCGGCAATGCACGTGATTCGCGTGAAGGGTTACACCGCTACGCGCATTGAAGATGTCTGCGAAGAGGCAGGCCTGACCAAGGGAAGCTTCTTTCACCACTTCAAGAGCAAGGAAGAGTTGGCTACGGCTGCGGCGGATCACTGGAGCGAGGTTACGAGCGGGTTGTTTGCGTATGCTCCGTATCGCGAGCTTTCCGATCCGCTGGATCGTGTTCTTGCCTATGTGGACTTCCGCAAGGCGATCCTGCTGGGAAGACCGCTGTGTGACTTTACGTGCCTGGTGGGTACGATGGTGCAGGAGGTGTACGACACCAATCCTCTGATACGAGAGGCGTGCAACCGGAGCATCAGCGAGCATGCGGCGACTGTGGAGGCGGACATCGCGGAGGCTATGCAGAGGCATGGCATGGAGGTGGAGTGGACTGCGCAGAGTCTGGCACTTTACATACAAGCGACGCTGCAAGGAGCGTTCGTCCTTGCCAAGGCCAAGAGTGGCCCCGAGATTGCACTCTCCTGTATCGATCATTTACACCGGTATATTGAGATGTTGTTTCTCAATCGATTCCAGGAGAGCACTTCATGACAGAGGTTCCACAGCAGGGAGTTAAGACAGTTTCTGATGGGTTGGAATCGCCGCGGTTTGAAGACGGAAGGCCGATGTTGCTGGCTGGACTGCGGGGTGAGTACACGATGGCGACGATGCCAGAGATTCCGGCGCTGTGGCAGCGTTTTGCTGCTTACCTGGGCAAGATCCCCGGACAGATTGGAAGGGTGGCTTACGGGATTTGTTTTCCTTCGTCGGATGGTTTTGGCTACATGGCGGGTGTCGAGGTACAGAGTGCGGAGGGTCTGCCTGAAGGGTTCAGCGTGGTGACGATGCCGGTAGAGCGATATGCGGTGTTCACGCACAGGGGCCATGTGTCGAAGCTGGCGGAGACCTGCCGCGCGATTGAGCATGAGTGGCTGCCAAGGTCCCAATACTCGTTCGCGTTGGGGACGCCAGGGGCACCGGGTTTCTTCGAACGCTATGGCGAGAGCTTTGATCCGAAGATCGGCGCTGGGGATGTTGAGGTGTGGGTGCCGATTCGTTAGGACTGACGTTTGCTTTTGAAGGTGCAGCAATGGGCCGTGCAGCTAACTAGAGAGGAGAACCACGATGGCGACAGCGACGATGCAGACCGATGTTTCGAAGGATGAGGCTGAAGTTCTGGCGGTGATCGATCAACTCCGCAAGATGAATCATGAGAAAGATGCTGCCGGATTTGCAGCGTTGTTCGCGGCGGATGTGGCCGACTACAATCTGGCTCCGCCGCTCTCTCATCGTGGAATCGATCTCCGCGAGAAGCAGGCGTGGTTTGATTCCTGGGATGGGCCGGTGGAGGTGGAAGCGCGCGATTTTGAGGTGACGGTCAGCGGCGATGTTGCGTTCTGCCATGGCTTTATGCACATGAACGCGACCTCCAAAACAGCAGCGCGACTGGTGAGCTTCTGGATGCGTTCTACTCTTCAGTTGAAGAGAGAGGCTGGTCAGTGGAGGATCACACACTCCCATACGTCGGTGCCGTTTTATATGGATGGCAGTCTGCGGCCGGCATTCGATCTTCAACCGTAAACGATGCATTGAAGCAAACAACCGAGTTGAAGAGTCTAGATGATTCGGGTCGCAGGGAGACAACATTGATCGATACTCCACAGATCGTTGAGACCGTTACGCTGCCGATGGCCTTTCTTCCTCTCAAGGTTCCGGCGTCGGAGATACGAAAGATTATGATTCCCGGGTTGAACGAGGTGAAGGCCGCGGTTGCCGCACAAGGGATTGCCGAGGCCGGACCCTGGTTTACTCACCATCTGAGGAAGCCGAAGGACACGTTTGACTTCGAGATTTGCGTGCCGGTTGCTACGCCGATTGTGACTGCGGGCCGGGTGCAGGCTGGAGCGTGGCCTGCGATGAAGCTGGTGAGGACGGTCTACCACGGGGACTACTCGGGGCTTGGCGGGGGATGGGGTGAATTTGAGGCCTGGATTGCGAAGAGTGGGTATAAGACTGCAGACGATCTATGGGAGCGATATCTTACCGGCATGGAGGCTGGTCCGGACCCGGCTAACTGGCGGACGGAGTTGAGTCGGCCGCAGATTGCGTAGGAATAAAACGTAGCGAATGTTGATACAAATACGGGGATCCTTCACTCCGTTGGGATGACGACTTAAGAGGTAAGTGGAAATGGTACGAACGATTTGGGCAGAATGGGATTCGTCGGGATCCTTCCCTTCGACTTCGCTCAGGGGCAGGATGACAGCAAAGTTCTAATACGGGCTTCGCAACTCGACCGCGCAAAAAAACCCGGTCCGCTGGATGCGGAGGCCGGGCTTTTTGCGAGTCGCTTATTTTGCAGATCGTGAGGGACTACTTGACTACGGACTGGAAGAGGGGTGAGGTGAGGAGGCTGGCGAACTGGCTGTCGGAGGAGGAGTAGGAGACGGTCAGGGTACCGGCGTTGGAGTCGATGGTGGTCTGATCGAGCGCGGACTTCTCGAGCGGGGTGCCGGAGTTCTTTTTGAGGATCGAAACACCCTTCATCAGGGTGGCGGCGGTGGCGGCGGTGAGGGTGTCGGACATAACGACAGCCATGTCGAACTTGACGCCGTTCTGGAAGTCCATGGTGTAGCGGCTGCTCTTCATGCGGTTCTTGACGGTGTCGTAGTCGGTGAGTTGAGAGGCGTCACCCAGGACGCCCTTCATCATGGTCTGGGTGCCCTTGGCATCGAGCAGGCTCCATACGGCCTTGGTATCGACGACGCCCATCTCGTTAACCATGTCGCCGTTGGAGAGGAAGTCGGGGTTCATGCCGTCACGTGCGTCCATGGCTTCCCTGACGGCGTCTTTGTCTCCGAAGACCATGGTGGTCTGGTTAAGGAATACGACGCTCATGCCGTTGGCGCCCATGGGATAGACGCTGTTGTTGCGGATCATGGTGGGCTTGACCTTATTCTTGGTGAAGTTGGCCATGACCTCGCGGGTGTGGAACTGACCCTGAGCGATGCCTACAATGCGGGTTCCGTCACCCTTCTGGTCGCGGAAGGCGGCAAAGGCGAGGACGTCAGCGTCCTGGTCGACCTTAAGGCCGGAGCTCTTGAGAGCGGTCTCGAGGCGCTTGAGTTCGGGGGGAAGGACGCGGTCTTTGAGATCCATCGCGGCGGGGGAGTTCTGCATGGCGCGGTAGTCGACGACGATGAGCTGCTGAATCTCTTTGGGCAGGGCCGACTTAGCGTCGCTGGAGAGCTGCGCAGCGGAGGCGAAGTTAGTTGCCAGCATGGTCGCCATGACGACGGCGGTGGTGAAGAGGTTGCACTTGATAGTGTTCATTGTTTCCTTTACTCCTTGAGCTACTGGCAGTGTAGCTGCAATACCACCATTGTTCCGTGAATACGCGCTAGTTGCAAGACTGGATGGGTCATGTTTCTGTTAGCAAGCTTGCTACTTTCGTGGTAGAAGCGGCGATTTTGGCGATTCTAATGCTGTGGCCACGCGATTGGGGAGTGGAGCCTGCGCTCGAGGACCTTGCCGTCGGGATCGAAGCCAGTGATTTGACGTACCCAATCGGAATCGGGCTCATAGGCGGCCTGTGGGATGAGGCCTATAAGCTCAGCATCACCAATGAGGACGCCGTGGCGCTGGGCAAGATGCTGGACGGTGGCGTGGACGTGGTGCATAGGGGTGATGCGGAAGTCGGTGACGTTCATGCTGACCTGGGCGCGGCCGTTGGCGAGAACGCCGATGGCTTTGACGCCATGGAGGCCGCCATTGGCGGCGCGGATATCGCGGGCGATGGCACGGGCGGCGGCGATATCGGGCTGTTGGAGGTGGATGTTGTAGGCGATGAGGAAGCTGCGTGCTCCGACGGCGGAGGCTCCGGCGGTGGCGTGGACTTCGGGGCCGCCGATGTCGGGGCGGCGGGTGGCGTCGCGGAGGGCGGCGTCGCGAAGGCCTTCGAACTGGCCGCGGCGGACATCTTCGAGGAGGACGCGGTCGGGGCGGGCGGCTGCGGCTCCGTAGAAGTAGACAGGGACACCGTAGCGCCGCCAGATAAGGAGACCGGCCTGGCGGGCGAGGACGGCGCAGTCGGCGAGGGAGGCTCCGCTGACGGGGATGAAGGGGATGACGTCAGCGGCGCCGATGCGGGGGTGGACGCCATTTTGCGCGGTGAGGTTGATGAGCTCAGCGGCTTTGCCTGCGGCACGGACAGCGGCTTCGACGATGCCTTCGGGCGAGCCGGCGAAGGTGACGACGGAGCGGTTGTGGGCGGTGTCGAGGGACCAGTCCAGGAGGCGCACGCCGTCGACCTGCGTGGCGGCGACGATCTGCTCGACTTTGGCGGCGTCGGTGCCTTCCGAGAAGTTGGGGACGCACTCGATGATGGCTTCTGGGTTCATTTTGAGTTTGTGCAATTACTTTGTGGTTCGTGAAGTGGTGTCGAGATTATTTCCACCAGGTGTAGCCGAGAGTGAACTGGACGCTGGCGTTGACGCCGGGGTTGCGATCTCCGAGAGAGGCGCTGGAGATGTGGATGCCGTTGGCGCTGAAGTCGATGGAGCGGCGAGGGCGGAGGAAGTAGTGGAGGCCGACGCCGCCCTGGGGGGTAAAGTTCCAGACGCTGGCATCGGCGTACTTGCCGTCATTTTGGGAGTTGTAGGGTGGGCCTCCGAAGGCTGGGTACTTATGGTTGGTCCATAGGAGGCCGCCGGCGGCTTGTCCCCAGAAGGAGAACTTCTTGGTGCCGACCAGGTTCCAGCGGAGGATGATCGGAGTGATGGAGGCTCCGGTGTAGGTGCCGCCTACAGTGTAGAGGGGCGTGCATTGCTCCGGGGTGCCGGGCGGGTTGGTGCAGAAGGGGCGCTGAAACTTTGGCGTGTAGGACTGCCAGAAGGGGAAGGCCTCGACGGCGTACTCGAAGTTGCCTCGCAGGGGGCCAGGGCCCATGTTGGCTGTGAGAACTTTGCCGGCGTGGACGCCAGCCATGAGGAATTTGAAGTCGTCGCGATTTTCGGTGAGGCCGAAGCCGCCTTGCACGAGGGCTCCAATCTCGAGGGGCTGATGACCTTTGGGATCGAGGAAGGGATTGTTCCCGTTGCTGACGATGGCCTGGGCGGAAGAGGTTCGTGTGACGGCGAGCAGGAGGACGAAGATCCAGAGGGCGGTCGCTCCATGGCGTGCGGGTTGCTTGATCACTTAGGTCTCCGATGTTGGTTGCAGAAGAAGGCCGCCGATAAACGGCGGCCGTTTGGGGCTTAGCTACCGTCTTCGATCAATGGCTTGCATTGGCGACTGCCGCTTCGTCGAAGTCGAAGTTGGAGTAGACGTTTTGCGTGTCGTCGAGGTCTTCGATGGTCTCGAGGAGGCGGATCATAGCGTTGGCTTGTGTGCCTTCAAGTTTGGTGTAGGTGGAAGCGATCTTGGTGACCTCGGCGTGCTCGGGGGTGATCTTTGCGGCCTTGAGGGCTTCGGTGACGGCTTCGAAGTCCTTGGGGTCGGTGAGGACCTCCCAGTTTTCGCCTTCGTCCGAGAGGTCTTCGGCTCCAGCGTCGAGGACGATTTCGGTGAGTTTGTCTTCGCCTGCGGCTGATTTGGCGATGGTGACGACGCCCTTCTTGGTGAACATCCAGGAGACGGAGTTGGATTCGCCAAGGTTTCCACCGTTCTTCGAGAAGGCGTGGCGGATCTCGCTTACGGCGCGGTTTTTGTTGTCGGTGAGTACGTCAACGATGACGGCTACGCCGCCGGGACCGTAGCCCTCGTAGGTGATCTCTTCGTAGCTGACGCCTTCGAGTTCGCCGGTGCCGCGCTGGATGGCGCGCTTGATGTTGTCGGCGGGCATGTTCTCTGCCTTGGCGGCGACGATGGCTCCGCGGAGTCGGGGATTGCCGTCGGGATCTCCTCCGCCGGACTTGGCGGCGATGGTGATTTCTTTGATGAGGCGGGTGAAGATCTTGCCACGTTTGGCGTCTGTGGCGCCCTTTTTATGCTTAATTGTCGCCCATTTTGAGTGGCCGGACATGGACTACCTCGGTGTTGATTTTGCGTGTGCCTGCGATGTGTTGCGGACTTGCGCGACCTTGTGATTTTAGCATGTTGAGTAGATCAAGCGCCTGTCTGGGCGTGGTGAAACTGTTTCCGTTGCAAACGAGTCTTATCAGCAGGTCGAGGGATCGGGCAGAGTCCGGTTTGGGGTTGGAATGAGCTGTTTGTGGGGCTGAGAATCGTGGTGATATGCGGTTGCGTGGCGTTGCTCTGGCCTGCTTGCGTGGGACGCGCGCAGAGTGAGAACCGTACGGATGGACATCGAGGATGGCGGGGGGAACGGATCGTTGCTTCGCAGAGTTTTGTGGAGGGAGGTGCGACGATTCAGGTGGACTTCACGGCGGGCGATCTCGATCTTCCGCAGGCCGATATTGTCTCCTGGGTGCACGCTTCGGCTCACTCGGTAGCGGTGTTCTACGGCAGGTTTCCGGTGGCGCGGGCGCGGGTGGTGATTGAGCCGATCTCCGGTGATTCCGACTCGATTCACGGTACGACGTGGGGTGATGTTGGCGGCTTCCCTGCTGTGACGCGAGTTCGTCTGGGCCAGCATGTGACGAAGGACGAGCTGAAGGACGACTGGGTGATGACGCACGAGTTTGTGCATACGGCTCTGCCGGATCTTCCCGATGATCAGCACTGGATGGAAGAAGGGTTGGCGACCTACGTTGAACCGCTGGCGCGTGCGGAGACGGGCAGGCTGAGCGAGGCGAGGGTGTGGGCTGAGTTTTTGCACGAGATGCATAACGGCGAGCCGGAGCGTGGGGATCGCGGGTTGAACGAGACGCAGACGTGGGGACGGACGTATTGGGGTGGGGCTATGTTCTGCTTGATGGCGGATGTATCGATTCGGCGTGAGACGAAGGACCGCAAGGGGTTGAAGGATGCGCTGCGTGCCGTGGTGGAGAGCGGGGGTGGGATTGATAAAGACTGGCCGCTGTCGCGGGTGCTGCAGATTGGGGATCGAGCGACAGGGACAACTGTTCTGACTGATATGTACGCGAAGTGGAGTGAAAGGCCGGTGTCTGTGGACCTTTCGTCGCTGTGGAAGGAGTTAGGTGTGAGTGCCGGGCCAAATCATGGAGTGGTGTTTGACGCGAAGGCTCCACTGGCTGGGGTGCGGCAGTCCATTGGTGCTGCGAGATGACAACGTTGCGTCTCGCAAAGCTTCAATGAGCTGCGGCGGCTTGTTGTTTGCTTAGTGTCTTCTCGAAGGTCTCCTGGGCATCAGCGACGAACTCTTTATATCCGGCAGAGTCGATAAAGACACGGGGGCCGTCTTTTGGATAGCGCTTCAGTTTGGTGAGCATGTCGAAGTACCCGCCGTGGGCTCCAAGAAAGACGTCGCAGGGCAAGCTGTGCAGCTCCGAAAAGGTGTGCTGAAAGTCCTGAGCGATGCCGGGGTAGCTTACGGGGTGGCCGGGGGTGGCGACGAAGTGATACTCCGACCAAAAACCTGTGCCTCCGACGATGACGATGTTGCGCGTCGTTCCCGTTGGCTCTCCTGGAAGGTGAGAGCGCATCGTCCATGTGGTGCATCCGCGCGTATGGCCTGCGGTTTTGTGGGCCGTCAGAGTTACATCCCCCAGACTTACCGTGTCTCCGTCATGGAGAATGCGATCCACAGGAACAGGAGCGTACCCGGGTACGTTAGACGAAGGCGCTAAGAAGTCCGTCCGTGCGCCGGTCTCAACGACGCTCGCGTCACCGTCCATCACCATGTTCTTCGCATGGGTCTCGCGAATCACTTCCGCCGCGCCAGCCATGTGATCAAAGTGCGCCTGGCTGTTGAGCAAAATTTTGATTTCATTCCAATGAAAACCTAACTTCTCCACACTCGCCCGTATCTGCGACGGAGAGGTGGCCAGGTTTGCGTTGATGAGGATGTCCCCTTGTGGCGTGACGACGAGGTAGCTGGCAAGGTCGTGGCTTCCCACGTAGTAGAGGTTGTCAGCTATTCGAAACGGAGCAATCGGAGTTGTCCATGAAGGGTTTGTCTCAGCGAGGACGACATTAGGGCTAACAAATAAAAGCAAGAACAGGCAGGAGAGGATAAGGCGCATTCTGCTTTGTAGCAGAGCGTAAGAGGATAAGTTAGTCCGAAACATCGAAGAAAGCAGAGCGCTCATTGACTTCAAAGGCACTCCCCTGATTCGTGCTTTGTTTGGCGTTAGAGAAGTTCGGGGGCGAGGAGATCGCGCATGGTTTCGCGGCGGCGCATGAGTTTTGTGGTGGCGCCGTCGATGAGGATCTCGGCGGGGCGGGGGCGGGAGTTGTAGTTGGAGGTTTGGGACATGCCGTAAGCTCCGGCGTCGAGGAGGAGGAGGAGGTCGTTCGGCTTTACGGGAGGCAAGACGCGGTCGCGGGCGAAGAAGTCTCCGGACTCGCAGACAGGGCCGACTACGTCTACTTTATTCTCGTCGGTTTCCGGGAGGGGCTGCTTCCCTGCTGGTTGTTTGATGGGAATGATCTCGTGGTGGGCATGGTAGAGCGCGGGACGGATGAGGTCGTTCATGCCTGCGTCGGTGATGATGAAGGTTTTTGTGCCGTTCTTTTTTACGTAGAGGACGCGGGTGAGGAGCGCGCCTGCCTGCGCGATGATGAAGCGGCCGGGTTCGAGAAGGAGATGGGCAGATTCTGTTCCTAAACCCTTCGTAACTGCAGCGGCGTACTTTGCTACCTGTTTCGCTGGATCGAACGCTGTCGCGCCGTAGTCAATGCCGAGACCTCCACCAGCGTCGACGTAGCGGATATTGTGGCCGTCTTTTCGTAGATCCGCGATAAGGCTGGTGACGCGGGCGA
The DNA here is from genome assembly GCF_013410875.1 of Tunturiibacter empetritectus. Classification (GTDB taxonomy): domain Bacteria; phylum Acidobacteriota; class Terriglobia; order Terriglobales; family Acidobacteriaceae; genus Edaphobacter; species Edaphobacter empetritectus. The sequence continues at coordinate 2,137,261 of NZ_JACCCU010000001.1, forward strand.
GCGCAGCGGCGAAGGGATCTACCTTGCGGATCTGCGAGCCGATGTGGACGGATACACCTGCGGGGTCGAGCCACTTTGACCTTTTTGCACTGCGATAGATGGCTCGTGCGGCTTTGATGTCGATGCCGAACTTGTGCTCGCTGAGGCCGGTGGAGATGTAGGGATGTGTCTCGGCGAAGACATCTGGGTTGACGCGGAGGGCGAAGCGGGCGACTTTGTTGCGGGCTTCGGCGCGTGCGGCGAGGAGATGGAGTTCGGCTTCGGACTCTACGTTGAAGAGGAGGATGTCAGCTTCGAGAGCGGCGTCGATCTCCCATGTTTGTTTGCCTACGCCGGAGAAGACTGCTTTTTTGAGGGCGGGCTTGTGGGCTTTACGGACACGTTCGAGTTCGCCGCCGGAGACGATGTCGAAGCCTGCTCCCTGTTTGGCGAGGAGACGCAGAATGGCAAGGGAAGAGTTTGCTTTGACGGCGTAGCAGATGGTGTGGGGGCGGGTGGCGAAGGCGTCTTTGAAGAGCTGGAGGCGGTGGGAGATCTGTTGGGCCGAATAGACGTACAGCGGTGTGCCGTGTTCGGCGGCGAGCGCGGTGAGGTCGGCTCCGTCGCAGTGGAGGAGACGATTGCGGTAGGCAAAGGGGCGTGGATTGGCCTCGATTAGAGGCGGGGTTGCGGCGATCTTTTTTGACAAACTTAGGTGCTCTTTACGGGAAGCGCGTAGGGGGCTTCGGGGATGATGACCCAGGCGGCGATGTAGGCGATGGCGCCGACGCCGGTGAGGACGATCATGAGTGCGGTGAGAACGCGGACGAGGTTGAGATCCCAGCCGTAGTGGAGGGCGAAGCCTGCGCAGACGCCGGCAATCATGCGGTTGGTGCGTGGGCGTGTGAGTTGCGTGGTTGCGGCCGGGTAGTAGCCCATCGGGGGAGGAACTGACGGCGCGGGCGCTCCACAGGCAGTACAGAAGCGGGAGGAGGGATCGACTTTATTGCCACACTGTGTGCAGTACATAGGTGTCTCCGAGAGCTTCTATTTTGCCATATGCTCTCGAGGTTGAATACGCAAAGATCGGGCTGTTAGTTCAGTTTATCTGGCATTTAGCGGTTCAGCTGCTGGGAGAAGAAGTCGGCCATGTAGCCGTAGGCTTCTTTGGTCTCGGGGAGGCTGATGTCATTCCAGAAGGCGTGGGGAAGGGCTTCGAAGACGATGAGGCGGGCGTCGTCTCCACTGCGGAGGAAGGCGCGATGCAGGATGCCGGTCCCGCTGAGGAGAATGTCGCGACCGCTGGTGATGAACAGGGTTGGGGGCATGCCGTGGAGGTCGGCGTAGAGGGGCGAGAGAACGGGGTCTTTGGGGTCGGTGGTGCCAGTGTACTCGGTGCTGCGAGGCTCGGTGCCGGCTACCGAGATGCTGCCGGTGAGGCCGCGGAGGGCGTAGAGGGAGAGGGAGTCGCCGTTCTGGCTGAAGTCGCCCATGCCGGAGAAGATGCCGAGGGCGGCGGGGAGGGGCAGGTTGAGCTGTTTGAGACGGACGGCTACTTCGGCGGTGAGGATGGCTCCGGCAGAGGTTCCGTAGAGGGCGATGTGGGCGGGCTTGTAGGTCTTGAGGAGGTCGCGGTAGACGGCGATGGTGTCGTCGACGGCGGCGGGAAAGGGGTGCTCGGGTGCGAGGCGGTAGAGGACAGCAACGACACGGGTGTGAGTGAGGTTGGCGATGGGGATGGACTCGGTGAAGGAGCCGGAGTCGGAGTTGAAGCCGCCGCCGTGTACGTTGATGAGGACGTGGTCGGGGTGTGTGTCTTGAAGGGGGAGGACGTTGCGGACCGGGACGTTGGCGATGGTGAGGGATTCGATCTTGACGGGGTAGGCTTTTCGGGATGTTTCGCCGGCGCGGGTCTGCCAGGCGTCGGTGCTGGTGCGGCGCTCGGCCAGGGTTCGGTTTTCGGCTCCGGCGGGGCGGCGTAGGGAGGCTTGGGCCTCGGAGCTGATGGTGGTGGGGACGGGAACGACGCGGGTGATGTGTGCGGTGCCGTTGGCGTCGAGGGTGCTGGTGTTGGTTTGCGGGGGCTGTTGGGCGGAGAGGGTTGTGGCGACTGCTATCAGGGTGATGAGGGCTAGGTGGGCTCGCATAGGTTTGATCAGGCTAGCAGAGCTTGCGGGGTAAGCCTGGGTTCGCTTACTTGCTCGCAATCGTCGCGACTTGGATTGCGCTTGCTTCGCCGCATGTGTCCTGCCGGACGGGCCCACTGCGCGTGGCGCGGCCACTTCGTGGCGTGCGTGTCGTGCTGCGCACCTTTATTTTCCGGTGTAGGGCGTCTTGAGGTAACGGTGGGCTGCGTCGGATTGGGATTGATCGCCGCCTCCGGCTGAGGCTAGCTCGTATTGTTTGGTAGCTTCTTCGCGTTTGTGGAGGAGGTCGAACATCTCGCCGGCGTTGAGCTGGGCGCGACGGCGGATCCAGTCGCTGCAGGTTGGTTGGGCAGCGGCCTTGATGTAGTTCTGGGCGGCGGCGGCGATCTGGTTCTGGCCGCGCTGGGTGTCGGCAAGACCGAAGTAGGTCATGTGGAGGCGCGGCTCGATGAAGTAGCCGGGCTTTTTGGCGTCGGCGAGAATCGCGTTATAGAGAGTGATGGCTCCGGGACCGTTGCCGGAGTCCTTGGTGAGATTGGCCACCTCGAGGCGGAAGAGATAGTCGCGGGGATACTGATCGGCGAGGCCTTTCTGGACGGCGATGGCTTCGGCGTAGCGGGCATCGTGGCGCAGGAAGAGCGAGAGCGCGGTGCGGGACTCGATGGGCGTGACGATACCGTGGGCGGCGGATTCACGGAGGAGGTCGAGGCCTTTTTCTTTGTTGCCCCCTACGCCGGCGATTCCTACTAGCATGCGGACGAGGCGTGGGAGGCTGGCAACGGCGAACTGTTGGATACCCATAGCCATCTTGGCGTCGGCGTAGTCGGGGTCGATCTTGAGGGTAGCTTCGCTGTCGTTGCGGGAGGCAAGACCCTGACGGGCTGCGGCGACGTAACTGTGATCAACGAGCGTGATGAAGGCGGCGTGCATGCCGCGGGCGTATCCGCGGGCGAAGTAGGCGTTGGCGTCGTTGGGATTGGCTTTAATCTGCTGATCGGCGAGGGCTACGGCCTGGTTTGTGAGGGATTCGATGCGGTCGCGGATGGGTGGGGGAACGGGGACGTTGCGTTTGGAGGTGAGGAAAGAGTCGTGGGCGTAGTAGGTGGTGTCGAGGAGATCCTGACGGTAGAGCTCACGGAAGACGAGGGTAAGCAGGATGTTGCCGGTGGCGATGACGCTTTGCGGATTGGCGCGCTGCACGGCCTCGAAGCGGGAGAGAGCGCCTTCATAGTCGAGGTCGTAGAAGTGCTCGAAGGCGTCGCGAACCTGGGGGGTGAGGTTGATGGGGTCGGTGTGGGCGGCAGGATTGTAGGACTGCGAGTGGGAGGGAGCAGCCAGCGCGAGTGCGAGGAGGAGGCTGAAAGTTTTGACGCTGCGTTTTATAGTTCTTCTCCGGGCCATGGGCTGCGAAGCGTTTAAGGAAGTTGGCAGCTTGCGATGCAGACTCTGATGCTGAGACTCATCTTTGATAGCGTACACGGAGTTGGACGCATGACATCGCAGACTGTACCCTGTGGGCATCGGGACGGACCGAGATGCAGCGGTATCCTTCTTTCAAACGGAAACGGATTTTATGACACGGGTTGAGTTGCTTCAGTTACTAGTCGGGCAGGCGCGTAGCAACGGGTTCGAGTTCCGCAAATGGTATGTGGGGAAGCTTGGTTTGCCGTGGCAGAGCGCGCGGCATGCAGTGGAGATGCTGGCAGCGGAGCGGCGTTACTATGCGCTGCTGTTCTCGCATGAGTTTGCGTCGAGTTTCTGGAAGCCGGGGGAGTTGATGACCTTCCAGGTTCCAATGCAGTCGTTTACGCGCAGGATGAAGGACGGGTCGATCGGGACGGTGCAGCGGAAGGGATATACGCGACGGAGCGCGAGGGAGGATGCGTGGCTCTATCACCTGAAGGAGATGGCTGCTGCCGAAGAGCCGCTTCGTTATATGCGACGTTACCTGCGGGTCGAGGACGATCTGGAAGAAGAAAAGGCTGAGGCTGCGGTAGGTGAGTCGGAGGAATAAACCGCCGAGCTCGCGACCTTGAAACGGCGGTTTCGAAATCTACTTTTTCTTACGCCTGGTGGGTTGGTCGATCGATGGGCGAAAGACTGTGGGCTTTGCGAATGGCGAGGATCTGCTTGAGGTGATGCTCGCCGTGAATGAGCTGGAACTTTCGCCACTGATTGACGTCGAGCGGGCCGAGGACTGCGTGGCTGGCAAACTTGCATTTGGTTCCAAAGAACTCTTCCGCTTCAGCGCAGAGCAGGTCGAGGTGAGCGAGATGTTCGGCGGCGGCGGTGGTGAGCTCTTCGCCGCAGAGAGGATGGGCCGTGGGAGCAGGCGTCACCATGGGCGGAGCTTTGCGTCCGTGCGGGAAGTAGCCGAGACGGATAAGCGTGTACTGGCCGAGATGTTGGGGGATGCTGGGCTTTGCGCGGGTGGGAGCTTGTTTGGCGAGTCGGGCGTTGAGAGCCAGCTCGGTGCCGGAGTAACTGAGCAGGAGATGCTCCATGATCTGCTGGATGGTCCACTTATGGGGGCGCGAGGGTGGTTGGAGCTGGGTTTGAGCGGCGTCGAGTCCGCCGAGGGAGAAGGCGATCTCGCGCTGAAGGCGATGGAGGGTTGAGTTCATAAGACAGGACTACGTTACACCGGTTACAGACGTGGGGGCTAGTGTCTCTGCGGGTGTGCGGAGGAGATGGACTGGCAGGGATCTGCGGTGGCCGGTTACTTGAGTTGATCCAATGCCTTATGAGCTTCTTTCGCTCTTTCGCCATCGGGATCGAGCTTCAGGTAGGTCTGGAACTCGGCGATAGCCTCGTCTTTCTTCTTCATCTTTTGTGCGATCTCGGCGAGGGCGTAGTGCGCGGCTGAGTAGTCAGGCTGGGTTTTGACGGCGTCCTGGGCGCGAAGGTAGGCACCGGGAAGGTTATCGTCGCGCATATAGAACTTTGCGACTTTCAGGTCTTCGTCTACGCGCTCGTCGTCTGTTTGGACACGCTTGACCTTGGGGAGCTTGCGGTGGACGGAGCTGCCTTCGGTGCCTGGCTTCGGCATGTCGGTGTCGGGAACGGCGTCGGGGTCTGGGGTGGAGCTGGAGTCGGAGCTGCTGCTACTGCTGCTGGAGTCGTCGCCTGGAAGTCTGGGGGCGGGCGTTGTGGGAAAGGGATGCTCCTCTGCAGCTGAGGAGGGTTTTGTGGCGGGACTGGGGGAGTCGGGCGGAGGTGTTGGGGAAGAGTCTGAAGGGGTCGAAGGCTTTGCGGGGCTCCCGGGGAAGGGGAACTGTTCGGCGGTTGAGGGCTTCTTTACCGATGGCGGCGGGGAGCATGGCGTGGCGGGTTGAGATGTGTTTTGACCGGGAGCCGGGCATGGTGCGGGTGGGTTTTGCGCTGGCGTGGACTGGGCATGGCAGGCTGCGGAGAAGAGGAACACAGCGAGCGTTGCGCGGGTTTTAGAGCCGGTTGTCATGAGGTTCAGAGTTCTTATTCGGTACTTGGACGGTGTTGCGAGGTGGTTTGTTATAGTCAGCTCACCTTGGCTGTTTCTCTGCCACTATTTTAACCGTTTTATTTTTATTATTTTATTGGATGGAACTTCTTTGACTATGGTTGATGGGCTAATTATTCGTTCTTCGTCGATTCATGCAGCGGGCTGTTATACCACGCGGGCGATCAAGAAAGGGAAGCGGGTCTGCGAGTATGACGGGCCGCGGTTTACTAAGGACGAGGCGGACGACAGATATCAGGATCGGGATATTACCTACCTGTTCAGCTGCGGGGAGAATGGGTTGGTGATCGACGGGTTTGGTACGGCCATGTTTATCAATCACTCTTGCGATCCAAACTGCGAGTCGGAGAACGTCGATGGTCGCGTGTTTGTGGTTGCGATCCGGGATATCGCCGCCGGCGAGGAGTTGACCTATGAGTACAACCTCTACGACAGCGACGATGACGAGCAGAACTGCTATTGCGGAGCGACGAAGTGCCGGGGGACGATGTTCAGCGAGGCTGAGGTGAAGCGGCGGGCGCGGAAGGCTCGGGCTTTGGCTCGGACTGGGCGGTAGATATAACTTCAAAAGCTAAAGGCGTGCTGCGCGCACGGCGCGATCTGCCATCGAGGCTGACGCGCCTTCGGCGCCATTCGTTGCAGAGGATAAATGGCTGGGCGATGGGCGATACAATAGAGGCTGCGGACCGGTCGCGACAGTTGTGACTTCCCTATCTTTTCTATATGGCATATCAGGTACTTGCTAGGAAATACCGGCCCCAGCGTTTCGTAGATGTTGCGGGACAGGACCACGTGACCGTGACGCTGATGAATGCGCTGACACAGGGCCGCATCGCGCATGGTTATATCTTTAGCGGACATCGCGGCATTGGAAAGACGACTATTGCGCGAATCCTGGCGATGGCGCTGAACTGCCGGAATGCGATTGGGTCGGCGGTGCGGCCTACGGCAGAGCCCTGCGAGGTCTGCGAGAGCTGCACGGAGATCAAAGCAGGCAATGCGGTGGATGTGATTGAGATCGACGCAGCGACTAACCGCGGTATCGATGAGATTCGTGAGCTGCGGGATGCTGCGCGCTATCGGCCGGCTCGGGATAAGTACAAGATTTACATTCTGGATGAGGCGCACCAGATTACGGATGCGGCTTTCAATGCGCTGTTGAAGACGCTGGAAGAGCCGCCGGATCATATCGTCTTTATGATGGCGACGACGCAGCCGGAGGATATTCCGCAGACGGTGCGGTCGCGATGTCAGCACTTCAGCTTTCATGCGGTGAAGCTGGTGGACATTCTGGGTGAGTTGCGCGGCATTGCAGAGCGGGAGGGCGTAGATGCGGATGAGTCTGCGCTGAGTTTGCTGGCCGAGGCTGGCGATGGGTCGATGCGCGATGCGCTGTCGATTATGGACCAGGCGATTGCGAGCGCACCGGTGGAAGACGGGCGAGCGCGGCTGGATGCGGGACAGATTCGGGAGCTGATGGGGACGGTTCCAAATGCGGTGTTTGAGCGGATACTCGAGGCGGTAGATGGAAATCGCAGCGCAGAGGTGATTACGGTTGCGAACCAGTTGCTGGATGCGGGAAACTCTCCGGCGCAGCTGGCACGGCAGTTTGTGAGGTATCTGCGGAATGCAGTGATTGCAAAGATTGCGGGGATCGGCGTGGATGGGGCCGGTGCGGATGGGGTTGCGGGGGAACTGCTGCAGATCTCGGCCGATGAGCAGCGGCGTGCTGGGCGGTCGGCTGCGTTGTTCGGCGAAGAAGAGCTGACGCGATTTTTGCAGGTGATGCTGAGGACGTTTGATGAGTTGGGATATCGGCAGGAGCAGCGGTTTCACTTCGAACTGGGACTGTTGAAACTGGTGCATCTGCGGCGGCTGTTGCCGATTGAAGAGGTGTTGAGCCAGTTCCCTGTTGGCGGCGGCTCGCGGCCTGGCCCGGGTGTGGCGACGGCGAGGACGGTGAGCTCGGCTTCCGCGCCTGCCAGGGGTCCGGTGAGCGGAGCTGCGACGGCGCGGGTGTTGGAGACGAGCACAACGGTGGCGAGCGCCAGACCGGCGTTTTCTCCGTTTGAAAAAGACCAGAGTAGAAATCGATTTGATGAGAAGGCGGTAGCGGCTGCACCGGTTGCAGTTTTGCCTGTGGCTCCTGTTGTGTCGATCGTTGCGCCGATGCCTATGCGTGTGGCTGTTCCGACACCAGCACCCGTGGCGACTCCTGCGGAGATGGTGCTGACTGACGGTGATGTGCTCGGAGCTGCGCTGATGGAGACTGGGGATTTGGCGGAGACGGCAGTTGTGGCTTTGCCGGTGTTCGTGCCGATTGAAGAAGCGGTGGCACAGAGTGCGGGCAGCTCTGATATGCAACCGACTTCGTTACATTCTTCGGAAGAGCTGCAGAGGGTGGCTGTTGATGCGTCGTCGGCTGCAAAGAATCAGGCGACAGCAGCGGATGCTCTGGCGGATGCAGAGTGGACCGTAACGGAGAACGAAATTCGGGTGCAGACGGAGCTTTCAAAGACGATGCTGCCGATGGTGATCAACGCGGAGGCAGAGAAGCTGGTAAAGACTGCACTGCGAGGTGCAGGTGCTGGAGCGTTGAAGCTGGTGCTACTGCCGGGCGTGAAGAGTGCTGACAGCGCAAAAAAGCCGAGGGCAGCGAAGAGTGGAAGCGTTCAGGCAAAGGCGTTGGAGCATCCAATTGTGCAGAGGGCGCAGACGTTGTTCAATGCCGAGGTTCGGAATGTGATCGATCTGCGGGATAACGATTAGGCACGAAGAGCAGGTTTGGGGGTGAGGATGGATTTTTCTGATCTGGGTAAGATGAAAGAGATGATGGGGCAGGCGAAGCTGATGCAGGAGCAGATGGAGAAGAAGCTCGCTGCGACGGTGGTGGAAGCTTCAAGCGGCGGCGGGGTGGTGACGGTGCGGATGAATGGCAAGAAGGAAGTCCTTCGGGTAAAGATTGAGTCGACTGCGATGGGAAGTTCGGCAAGCGATCTGGAGTTGCTGGAGGATCTGATTGCGGCGGCGGTGAATGAGGCGGGGCGGCGGGCCGATGAGGCGATGAAGTCGAGCGTGGCCGGAATGATGGGTGGGCTGGGCCTGCCGGATCTGCCGGGGTTGGGCTAGGTGGCTGGTTCGTTCCATGCAGCGCCGAGCCGCTTTGCGGAGCCGATGTCGCGGCTGATCGAGGAGTTGAGGAAGCTCCCTGGAATTGGAAGCAAGAGTGCGCAGCGGCTGGCGTTTCATGTGCTGCGGTCCTCGGCGGAGGATGCCGAGGCTTTGTCAGTTGCGATCCGTGAGTTGAAGCTGCATCTGCGGCTGTGCTCAGTCTGCAACAACATCACCGACGTCGATCCTTGTGGATATTGCACGAGTCCGGTGCGGAATCAGCGGGTGGTTTGCGTGGTGGAAGAGCCTACCAATATTGCGACGATTGAGAAGACGCGGAGTTATCACGGGGTGTATCACGTGCTGCATGGGACGCTGTCGCCGATTGGTGGAGTGGGCCCGGAGCAGTTGCTAATTGCGAATCTGCTGACCCGGTTGGCGGAGGTGGATGAGGTGATCCTTGCGACTTCGCCGACGACTGAGGGCGAGGCGACGGCTGGGTATCTTGCGCTGGAGTTGCGCAAGACAAAGGGCGAGGTAAAGGTGACGCGGATTGCTACGGGAGTCCCGGCGGGGAGCGATATTGAATACGCCGATGAAGTGACGATGACACGAGCGATGGAGGGACGGCGCGAGTTCTAGCTGCATGACCTGAGATGATTTGCTTGTGTGGCTCGTTTTCTTGAGTGAACTCGCCTTCTTTGTCGCTCCCAAGATTAAGAATCGCTGAATGCCTCGTCAACACTGTGTAACAAGGCAGTGTTATAAAAACAGTATGACTGTGAATAACGCGCTGTCCCGCCGCGGCTTTCTTCGACAGAGTTTTGCTTTTAGTGCGCTAGCCGGGCTTGGCAGTTTACCTTCTTTGGCTGGTGCGAAACCTGCGGGGTCCCGGGGTGGGTCGCGGTTGTTGATGGTGGGGGATTGGGGTTATGAGGACTTCCAGGCCCAGAGCCGCGTGGCCGCTGCGATGCAGGCGTATGTGCGGGAGCAGGGGTTCAGGACCGAGGGGCTGCTTATGCTGGGGGATAACTGGTATGGGCCGTTGCCGGGCGGGGTGAAAGACCCGCGGTGGAAGACGCAGTTTGAGGAGATGTATCCGAAGAGCGTGTTCGACTGTCCGGCGTATGCAATTCCGGGCAACCATGACTACCAGACGATGCCGGCGAGCAAGGTGGCGGCGGAGCTAGAGTATGCGAAGGCAGGTAGGACGCGGTGGACGATGCCTTCGCTCTGGTACAGCTTTGAGTTTCCGGCGAAGAAGCCGTTGATGACGGTGATTGCGCTGGACAGCAACATGCCGCACGAGGACGGCAAGCCGAACAAAGGAGAGAACTTTACCTTGACTCCAGCGCAGCAGGCGGATCAGTTGACCTGGCTGGCGGCGGAGTTGGAGAAGCCAAGGACGACTCCGTTTCTTATTGTGATGGGGCATCATCCGATCTTTTCGAATGGGCCGCATGGGGATCATAAGGTGCTGGTTCGGGACTGGGAGCCGCTACTAAGGAAGCATAAAGCTCATATGTATCTGGCCGGGCATGATCATGATATGCAGCATCTGGAGTTTGAGGGGCATCCTACTTCGTTTGTGTTGTCCGGTGGGGGTGGCGCGGACTTGTATCCTCTTGTGATTGATGAGGCTCAGCGTGGGCCTTATGCGCAGCGGGTTTATGGGTTCAGCGATCTTGAGGTTACTCCGGAGACGCTTACGCTGAGGCATCTGGATGAGAAGGGGCGGTTGATCCACGCGTTTACTAAGAAGGTGGATGGGACGGTTACTAACTTCGCTTGAATACTGCTTGCGCTTCGCGCCGTATCGTCCTGCCGGACGGGCTCCCTGCGCGGGAGGCGGTCACTTCGTGACGTGTGTACCGGTCTCGATGGGTTAGGAGTGTGGGTCCTCCCTTTGGTCGGAAGAAAATTAGTCGGCATTAGGTTTTGCGCGGAGGTTGCCGCCGGTCATTTGGTTGGGTTGTTCTACGTTTAGCAGCGACAGGATAGTGGGGGAGATGTCGCGCAGGCTGCCGCCTTCGCGCATGGTTGGCTTGTTGCCGTCTTTGGTGATGTAGAGGAAGGGTACGGGGTTGGTGGTGTGGGCCGTGTGCGGGCCGCCGGTTGCGGGGTCGATGAGCATCTCGGCGTTGCCGTGGTCGGCGGTGACCAGAAGCGAGCCGCCGCGTTGTTTGATGGCTTGATAGATGCGGCCTAGTTGGGTGTCCACGGTTTCGACGGCGCGGATGGTGGGCTCCATCTTGCCGGAGTGGCCAACCATGTCGGCGTTGGCGAAGTTGACGATGATGACGTCGAAGGCGGTGTCGTTGACGGCTTTGAGGACGGCATCGGCGATGCCTGCGGCGGACATCTCGGGGGCGAGGTCGTAGGTGGCTACCTTTTGCGAGTCGACGAGGGCGCGGTCTTCGCCGGGGAAGGGCTTTTCGATGCCGCCGTTGAAGAAGTAGGTGACGTGGGCGTATTTCTCGGTCTCGGCTACGCGGAGGTTGCGGAGGTTGGCCTGGGACATGAGGTTGGCTAGGAGATTGTCCATCGACTCGGCGGGGATGACGATGGGGAGTTTGAAGTTTTTGTCGTACTGGGTCATGCAGACGTAGTGGAGGTTGGAGGGGATGAGGTCGAGGGGGATCTCGGCGTCGAGTTCGGCGGCTTTGGGGAGTTGATGGCCCTGGCTGCCGATGGGGTCGGCGGTAAGGCCGGACTTGCGGGTGAGGACGCGGGTGATCTGGCGGACGCGGTCGGCGCGATAGTTGAAGTTGATGACGACGTCTTCGTCGCGGATGAGGGCGATGGGGTCGCCTTCTGAGTTAGTGCAGGTGAAGGGTGGGATGAACTCGTCGGTAATGCCGCTGTTGTAGAGGTCCTTGATTCGAAGGAGTGGGTCAGGGTAGGTGCCGCCTTCGGGGTGGCCGGTAACGAGGGCGTCAAAGGCCTGGTGCTCCTTCTCCCAGCGGCAGTCGCGGTCCATGGCGTAGTAGCGGCCGCTGACGGAGGCGATGTGGCCGATGCCGGCTTCGCGGAGGGTCTGCTGGAGTAGTTCTAAGTAGCCGAGGCCGCTGGTAGGCATGGTGTCGCGGCCATCCATAAAGGCGTGGATGTAGACGCGGGTGAGCCTATGCCGGGCGGCCATGCGGATGAGGGCGTCGAGGTGGCGCTGGTGGGAGTGGACGCCGCCGTCGGAGAGGAGGCCGATGAGGTGGAGTGCTCTTCCCTTCTGGGCTGTCAGCTCATAGGCGCGGACGAGCGTGGGGTCGGTGTAGAGGCTGCCGTCGAGGATCGCGGTGTCGATGCGGGTCATGTCCATGCGGACGATGCGGCCGGCACCCAGGTTGAGGTGGCCGACTTCGCTGTTGCCCATCTGGCCGTCGGGGAGGCCGACGAAGTGTTCGCTGGCGCGGAGGAGAGTGTTGGGGTAGTCGCGGAGGAGCGCGTCGTAGGTGGGTTTGCGGGCCTGGGCGATGGCGTTGCCGTGGGTCTCGGCGCGGTAACCCCATCCGTCGAGGATGGTGAGGACTACAGGTGCTTTGGGCATGATGGGCTTGTCTCTCGCGGATGGTTGTGGGTTCGAGGCTCGTGGTCAGGATATCAACAAAGCCGGGGAGTGTTGATTCGGGGATCGGCGTTTGAACTGGCAGCGGCAAATGCTTGTTTCGACCGTGGCACTCACGATGGTGTTATTAGCGCCTTTCCTCAGGATGACACCACCTCTTTGGGTTGGCAAAAAAGAGAACCGGTAACGACGAACAGCAGTTTTTTCACTTCGCTAAACAAAAATCTCGTTCCTGTCGAAAGGACAGTTCTTCGGGGAGTTCCGTGAGTAACGCGGGGGGTTACAATCACGAGGGTGGTTCGTTGGGTGGATATGCGATGAAGTCTTCTCAAGAGGATGCGGCAGCGGTGGACCGAACTCCTCGGCGAATGGAGCTGCCAGGGCTGCAGGGTGTTGACCTGCATGCGGAGTATCACTCGGTGCGGACGGGCGGAGACTTTTTTGATGCGGTGGACCTTGGCTCGCATGTGATCTTTCTGCTGACCGATATTGCGGGCACCAAAGAAGCAACGCAACCGATTGCGGCCGAGGTTCAGAGGATCTTTCGCGGGAGCGCTACAGAGCTGCTGGGGCCGGCTGGCACGAATGTGATGGATGCTACGGCTCAGCTGGCGCAGGCGGTGAACCATGCGTTGATCCGGGCGGCGAAGGGAGTTCGATTTTCCCCGACCTTTCTGGGTTGCTACGATGTGTCGCTTGGGGTTCTTGCCTATGTGAATGCGGGTGGCCTGACGGCGGTGTTTCATGACGCGGAGGGTGCGCGAATTCTGCCGAGCGAATCGGCTCCGCTGGGTCTGTTTACGCACCTGACGCATGAGCCTGTGATGCAGGCGTTTGAGCCAGGGGCAAAGCTGCTGCTGGTGACCAAGGGTGTAATGGAGACGCAGCATGGACGGACGCACTTTGGGGTAGAGCGTCTGATTCCGCTGCTGGATGAGACCCAAACCCAATCGGCGACGGAGATTTGCCGCGCGGCGTTGAAGGCGGCCGAGGAATTCAAGCGGGTTCCCTGGTATAGGGGGCTCAATCCCTTTGGGCCGCGACGGGACGATGAGGATCTGACTGCGCTTGCGCTGGTGAGGCACGCCAAAGCGGGTTAGGGTGCGGTGGTTCGATGGAAATGCTCACAGCGAGCCTGATGCGCCTCGGGCGCCTTTTCTACGGGATTTACGGGACAAGAGCGGGGAGGAGTTCGGTGGCGGTGCCGAGGAGGATCTCGTCGAAGGCTTCATGGTTGAGTGGTTCTTCGGGGCCGATGTAGATGGTGCGAGTGCCCTGCTGGTTGGCGATGTGGACGAGGCCGGCAGCAGGATAGACGGAGCCGGAGGTGCCTACGACGAGGAGGACAGTGGCGCGTTCGAGCTTGCGGTAGATGGCGTCCATGTCGAGGGGGATTTCGCCGAACCAGACGATGTGAGGACGGACGGGGGAGCCGCAGCGATCGCAGGTGGGGAGGGTTGCGGCGGTCTCGTAGAGAGCGGTGTCTGAGAAGGGCTGGTTGCAGCGGGTGCAACGGGATTGGAAGAGGTTGCCGTGCATGTGGTGGATGCGCTGGGAGCCGGCTTGCTCGTGGAGTTCATCGACGTTTTGCGTGCAGAGGTAGAAGCGGTCGCCTAGTTGATGTTCGATTTTGGCGAGGGCGATGTGCCCAGCGTTGGGTTGGGCAGAGATGGCATTGCGGCGGCGCTGGGAGTAGAAGTGCCAGACGAGTTCGGGATCGGCGGCCCAGGCTTCTGGAGTGGCTACCTGCTCGACGCGATAGCCGTTCCAGAGGCCGCCGGAGCCGCGGAAGGTGGCGAGGCCGCTTTCGGCGGAGATACCGGCTCCGGTTAGGACGAAGAGACGGTCTTGTGGGGTTACGTGCATGAGGGTTTTGATGCGGTTGTCCTGCCTGACGGGCCCGCTGCGCTTGGTCACCCCGCAAACAAAGACCTGTTTGCGGGGACCCCGATTCGGGCGGTCACTTCGTGACTTGTGTTGCTTGTTTAGAGGCATGAGTCCTCGCGTTGCTCGGCTTTGGATTCCGAGCAACGCGAGGACCTTTGATGCTTGGCTGCCGAGACCGGTATACCCGTCACGAAGTGACCGCGCGCCGCGCAGGCGGCCCGTCCGGCAGGACATTTTTATTCGCCGAAGTTGACGGACTCGATGCCGAGGAATTCGGCGGACTGGCCCAGCTCTTCTTCGATGCGGAGGAGCTGGTTGTACTTGGCGATGCGGTCGGTGCGGGAGGCACTGCCGGTTTTGATCTGGCCTGCTCCTGTGCCTACGGCCAAGTCAGCGATGAAGGTGTCTTCGGTCTCGCCGCTGCGGTGGCTGATGATACTGGTGTAGCCGAAGCGACGGGCCAGCTCGATGGCTTCGAGGGTCTCGGAGACAGTGCCGATCTGGTTGACCTTGATGAGGATGGAGTTGGCTACTTTTTGTTCGATTCCCTGCTGGAGGCGCTGGGTGTTGGTGACGAAGAGGTCATCACCTACCAGCTGGACCTTGTCGCCGAGGACTTCGGTGAGGTGCTTCCAGCCGTCCCAGTCATCTTCGGCGAGGCCGTCTTCGATGCTGATGATGGGATACTGGCGAACCCAGTTCTCCCAGTATGCGGTCATCTCGGCGGAGGAGAGTTCGCGCTTGTCGGATTTCTTGAAGACGTACTTGCCGGATTCTTTGTCGTAGAACTCGCTGGAGGCGGGATCGAGGGCGATGGAGATATCTTCGCCTGGGGTGTAGCCGGCTAGCTGGATGGCTTCGAGGATGAGGTCGAGGGCCTCGTCGTTGGATTTGAGTGAGGGAGCAAAGCCGCCTTCGTCGCCTACGGCGGTGTTATAGCCCTTCTTCTTGAGGACGCCTTTGAGGGTGTGGAAGACCTCGGTGCCCCAGCGGAGCGCGTCGGAGAAGGTTTCGGCGCCGACGGGCATGACCATGAACTCTTGGAAGTCGACGTTGGAGTCTGCGTGGCTGCCGCCGTTAAGGATGTTCATCATGGGCGTGGGGAGGAGGCAGGCGTTGACTCCACCGAGGTAGCGGTAAAGGGGGAGTTTGAGGGCTTCGGCGGATGCGCGGGCTACGGCCATGGAGACGGCGAGGATTGCGTTGGCTCCAAGCTTGGATTTGTTCTCGGTGCCGTCGATGTTGATCATGGTGGCGTCGATGAGGCGCTGATTGCTGGCGTCCATGCCGGTGAGTTCGGGGCCGAGAATGGTCTCGACGTTTTCGACGGCCTGGAGGACGCCTTTGCCGAGGTAGTGCTCTTTGTCTCCGTCGCGGAGTTCTACGGCTTCGTGCTCGCCGGTGGAGGCTCCACTCGGTACGGCGGCACGGCCTTTGGCTCCGCTGTCGAGGAGGACGTCGGCCTCGACGGTGGGATTACCGCGGGAGTCCAGAATTTCGCGTGCATGGATTGAGACGATCTCGGTCATGTTGCTCCTGAATTGTGATTGGCTTGGCGTTGCGGAATGTTGGGCTACGACGCGGTGGTTCAAGCGTTCGTTTAACTTTGGGCGACGGTCGACTGGGAGGGTGCTGCCACCTGCGAGGGTGATGGACTCGACAAGCTTTGCGTCAGATGGGCTCACCTGTCGGATTCTAGCAAAGGAGACGTTGAGATTGCCGCAACGTCCAATGAATCGATGAGCGTTACCGGAGCGTTGAAGGGCTTATTAGCAGGGTCGATTCCGGGGTAAGGAATTTGTTCCATGGAAGCCGGGGGAGTTTTATTCTTTGGAGTGATAAGGGTGCTGAAAGACCGGGTGCTCTAGTTGGTCCAAGAAATTTTCGTCGAGGTATCACCATGAAGATGCACATCACTACCGTCGCTCTTGTTCTTGCTACTGCTCCCGCGTTCTCTCAGAGTGCGATGATGGGAGTCTCTCATCCTGACTCTGCTGTGATCTCGAGCACAGACGATGCGGCTCAGACGCCGGTAGCGAAGCCGAGTGCGGATGTTCCTGCGGTTGCTCCTGCGTCACCTGCGGTACAGTATGGGCCTTATGTCCCGTACCAGGGTGCGGCGGTTGCGGGTTCGAGCTTGATGACGGCTGAACCTTCGGCGGACGATCCGAACGATCCGGACGCGATGATTGTGACGAGTGTGCCGGAGCGTAGTGGCACTTTGCGGGAAGGGACTCTGCTGAAGGTAAAGATCGGCGAGACGCTGGCTACAGACAGGACGATCGCGGGGACGAGATTTTCGGCGACTGTTACGGAAGCAATCGAGAGGAATGGACGTGTGATCATTCCCGCTGGATCAATTCTTGAGGGGCGAGTGACGGAGGTTCGCGGTGGGCGGCGAATTACGGGTGCGGCGTTGCTGCATCTGGAGACGAACGATGTCACGCTGCCGGATGGGACGCACTATATTGTTCATGCTCAGCTGATCGATACGGGCAAGAGCGAGTTCAATGTCAACAACGAAGGAACGTTGAAGCGCAAGGATCATCCGAAGGAGATGCTGGCGGTTGCGGGCGGCGTGACTGGGGCGAGCGCGGTGGCTGGAGCGCTGGTTGGCGGCGGCGTTGGCGCAGTGGTGGGTGCTGGCATTGGAGCGGGCGTGAGCACGGTGATCTGGTTGAAGCAGGATCGACAGGCTACGCTGCCGAAGGATGAGCTGCTGGTGTTCAGTCTGACTACACCAATGATTTTGACTCCGCTGAGTGGCTCGCCCGTGAGTAGCTTGAATCCTGTTGCGGTGGGTGGAGTGGGCGCTACGCAGTAACTTTGCGAGCGATACAGCCTGTTCACCCAATTCTCTGCGTGAACAGGTTGCGAATGTTCCGTGAGTCTTGTGTCGTTCTACGACACAAGCGACACCATTTGATACAACGAGATGTCTTCAGCCGGTCTGCCGATCTTACCCCGTGTGTAGGAAAGGACACTTCATGGCTGTTTCTATCTCTGGCTCTCTCTCGTCTCAATCGCCCGTTGCTGCTCCCTCGCCCTCTGAATCGACCCCAACGGAGGTCGTTCAGAGACCGGTTTCGGCACCCGGGGACACGGTGAAGCTCTCGCAAGCTGCGCAGATTCACCTGATGAAGCAACAGGGGCAGGCACTCTTTCAAATAGCTTCAAACCTTGGCATCCCGGTTGCAACCGTCGATGGCTATCTGGGTGTTACCGTGCCGAAGGCTGCTCCGGCAGCCAGTGCGACTCCAAGCGTAAAGGCGGCCGCGGTCCCGGCAAAGGGGTGATGGATTCCTTAGCGTGCCCGCTCATTCGATGGCTACTGCGGTTGAGTATGTTTTAGCAGGGCTCTTGCGGAGCCCCCTTTTTCTTTGTCGGTGTGATGAGTGCTGACGCGATTCCTCGTTGATAGGCGGTGGTTAGGCAACGTAGAGGCAAAGATGAAATACGGGGATCTCTACGCTGCGTCGAGCGATGAGACTGCGCGACTTCGGTCGAGATGACGAATCATGAGGGGAGACGACAGAAACGGTTTAGTGGGCCGCGGTTTAGTAGGCCGCGAAGGTTGCTTTCATGGCGCTCTCCTCTTGGCGGATGCGATTGGCGAAGAGGATGAGGACAATAGGCAGACCGACTGCGAGCGTGTGATAGGCGTGAAGTACAAGGGCAACACCTACCAGCTCCGGAGTTGCGTTCAAAAAGTAGTTGGGGTGCCTGGTGAGACGAAAGAAGGGATGAAGCACGAGGGCGTGATCCCGGGCGATCAGAAGTTTGACGGTCCAGAGGCGGCCGAGAAGGTGGATGACTACGAGGAGGGCGATGACGCTGATGCCGTAGAGTACGAATCCGACGGCAGAGACGAGGTCAAAGGGTGCGTTGCGGATCGCTCCTTCGATAGCTGCAGCGATGAGGTAGCTGGTGTAGGCGATGGTGAGGATCTTAGAGTTGAGCACACCGTACTCGGTGGCGCCATTCTTTCGGAGGGCTCGCTGGTGGCGGATTGATATCGCCAGAGTTGCGAGACGAAAGAGGAAGACGAAGGCGATGAAGGCCAAGGCTGCGGGTCTCATGTCATTAAGGATGCTCGATGGTGGCTGCGCGCCCGTTGCATTTTAGAGCCCCGTCAAAGTAGTAGAGTCCTATCGACGAGCGGATGAACAGAGAGATGAACAGGCAAAAGCTAGGGATCCTTTCGCTCCGCTCGGGTCGATTGAGGTGAAGGATATTGCTATTTTGATAGTGAGAGGCAGGAAACAGCAACGGCAAGGGCGGGCTGACGCGCCTTCGGCGCCTTTTTTGCGGCTTGATGCTTGCTCGTTGCCTGCGGCTAGTTGCGGACCTGGGCCAGTAGGCGCTTCCAGTTTTTCTGATTGCGGCGGTAGCTTTTTTTCAGGTCTTCTAGGATTCGCTCGAAGTCGGCGTGGCCCTTTAGCTTGCGCCAGGCTGGGTTGATGCTGAACCAAGGGTAGTTCTCGTTGCCTAAGTAGATGGCGCGGCGAAGCCAGTGGAGAGCTTCGGACTCGTCTCCTTCGAGGGCGAAGTAAGTGGCGAGGCGGTAGGCCATCTCGCTGTCGGCTTCGGCGGCGGAGAGGGTCTCGTCGACGATGAAGGTGGCGGCTTTTTCGCGTTCGCCGAGCTGGACGTAGCAGAGGGCGATCGTCGGGAAGACGATGCGGAGGGAGGTGTCGTCGCGGATGACGTTTTCCAGGGTTTCGATGGCCTTGGGGAGGTCGCCGGTGCGCATCTGCTGGTAGCCGAGAGAGATTCTGAGCAACGGCTGGCGGGGTTCGAGGGTGAGGCCCTTTTCGATCTCGTCGGAGGCCAGCTCCATCTGGTTTTGGTACTGGTAGACGCGGGCGCGGTGGTTGTAGATCATGGCGGCGTTCGAGGGGTTCATGCGGAGCGAGGCGTTGAACTGCTCGAGGGCCTCGTCGTACATGCCGTCGATGCGGAGGGTCTGGCCGGCGACGAGGCGGACGTTCCAGTCGTTGCCTGCGGTCTGGAGGAGGTTTTCGATGCCGTGGCGGGCGGACTCTTTTTCTCCGCGGGAGAGGAGCATGTAGACGCGGTAGAGATTGGCTTCGACGGAGCCTGGGTCTAGCTGAAGGGCTTTGTCGAAGGCGCGACGGGCTTCGAGGACGTGCATCTGGCCACCGAGGCCGTGGCGAACGTACTGGAGATGGGTAACACCGAGGCCGGACCAGGCGGGGGAGTATTTTTCATCCTGGCTGACGACAGAGGTGAAGAGCTCGCAGGCGCGGTTGAGGTCGTCGCGGGAGCCGGTGCGGGTCATGAAGGAGGAGAGGACGGCGCGGGCCTGGAGATACTCCTCGGAGAGCGCCTGATTGAGGGAGCGCGCGGGTGGTGCGCCGGCACGGTTGTTTTCCTGAGGGGCGAGGTCGCCAAAGCCCTGGAGAGTGCTGAAGACTTCGTTACAGATCTCGGATTGCACGGAGACGAGATCGAAGGAGGCTACGTTGATGGAGCCGCCGGCGCGGACGCTCTGGTTGGGGACGTCGAGGAGCTGCCAGTTGAGATCGAAGCCTTTGTCGGAGCGAAGAAAGTTACCGGCCAGGACATAGTTAACCAGCAGCTTTTTGCCGATGCTTAAAGGGTCGAGCTGCTGGGTGGGGATGTTCATAAAAGAGCTGGAGGGGCGGACGACGAGGGTGGACATACGGGTGAGGCGGGTGGCGATGGCGTCGGCTAGGGCGTAGCCGTAGAGGGGTGCGACGTCGGCGGGCCCGAAGTTGACGAAGGGCAGGACGACGATGCTGTTTTGATTGCTGGTGGAGGAGGTGCCGGACTCCCGGAAGCGCTCGGCGAGCATGGAGAGGATACCGGTGGTGCGCTTTTCTTCATCAGGGGTGTCGAGGGGGAGGCGGGCCTGATTAGGGCGGAGGGAGATGTTGTCGCCGGGGAGGAGGACGGAGTCGAGCTGCATGGCGCGCATGATGGTCTTGAGCGCATCGCGGACCTCGGCCGCGGAGCCAAAGCGGGCGGAGGGCTGCTTTTCGAGGCAGCGCAGGATGACGGATTCGAGTTCGACGGGGAGGTCGGGGGCGATGTCGCGGATGGGGGGCGGGTCGGCGAACTGGATGGCGCGGATGGACTGGAACTCGGCGGCGTCGGGACGGTGGAAGGGGTGGCGGCCGGTGGCGAGCTCGTAGAGGATGAGGCCGAGGGCGAAGATGTCGGACTGGACGCTGGACTGGCCGGTGACGAACTGCTCGGGCGCCATGTAAGCGATGGTGCCTCCGCGGGCGGTGTAGGTGGCTCCGGCGAGCGGGGTGCGTTTGTTCACGGGTCCGCCGGGGTCAAACTCGGTCTGATCGGGGCGGAGGCGGCGAGCGAGGCCGAAGTCGAGGATCTTGATGAGGCCACCGTCGGTGAGCATGACGTTGGCTGGTTTGAGGTCGCGGTGGAAGATGCCGAGCGAGTGGGCGGCGGAGAGGCCGTCGGAGGTCTGGATGCCGGCGGAGAGGACGAGCTGGAGGCTGGCGGGGCCTTCGGCGATGAGCTTGTCGAGGGACTTGCCGGGGATGTACTGCATGACGATGTAGGCTTCTTCCCCGCTGCCGTTCTCTTCCAGGGCTTCGCCGACGTCGTAGATGGCGCAGACGTTAGGGTGGTCGATGGCGGAGGCGAGGCGGGCTTCGCGAAGCTGGGTGGCGCGCATCTGCTCGATGGTGAGGTTGCCGCGCTTGAGGAGTTTGAGCACGACGGGGCGCTGGAGGAGGGTGTCATTGGCGAGGTATACGACGCCGCTGCCGCCGGTGCCGATCTTGCGGACGAACTCGTACTGCTTGATCTCGCGGCGCTTCATGGATTGATTATCGCAAGGCGCAAGGGTGTGGATGGTTGAGGGAGGGTTATTTGTGGGGTATACCTTCTATGGGCGCTTTCTGGCCGGTTCCAGATTGGGAAGGAGCCAGGTGAGGAGGCCGATGGCGGGCAGGTAGGCGCAGAGCTGATAGACGTGGATGATGCTGGTGGCGTCGGCTACTTTGCCGAGAACGGCGGCGCCGATGCCTCCCATGCCAAAGGCGAAGCCGAAGAAGAGGCCGGAGATCATGCCTACGCGGCCGGGGACAAGCTCCTGCGCGTAGACGAGGATTGCTGAGAAGGCGGAGGCGAGGACGAAGCCGATGATGACGGTGAGGATGGCAGTCCAGAGCAGATTGGCGTGGGGCAGGATGAGGGTGAAGGGCAGGACGCCGAGGATGCTGACCCAGATGACGTACTTGCGGCCATAGCGGTCGCCTACGGGTCCGCCGATAAGGGTTCCGGCGGCGACTGCGGCGAGGAAGAGGAAGAGCAGCTCCTGCGAGGTGCGGACGGAGACCTGGAAGCGGCTGATGAGGTAGAAGGTGTAGTAGCTGGTGAGGCTGGCGAGATAGAAGTACTTCGAAAAGATGAGTGCGATGAGTACCGCGATGGCTCCGATGACTTTGCCGCGGGAGAGGTGGGTGTGGGGAGTGACTTCGGGGCGCTTGTTGGCGGCGGTGTTGGCGTGGGTGGTGCGGTACCAGCGGCCAACCCAGATGAGGATGCAGATGGCGAGGAGAGCAGGGATGGCGAACCAGGCCATGCCGATCTGTCCGCGCGGCAGGACGATGAAGGCTGCGAGGAGTGGGCCGATGGCTGAGCCGGCGTTTCCGCCAACCTGGAAGAAAGACTGCGCGAAGCCGTGATGACCACCGGAGGCCATGCGCGCGATGCGGGAGGATTCGGGGTGGAAGATGGCGGAGCCGATGCCGACAAAGGAGGCCGCAAAGATGAGCCATCCGAAGGTGGGTGCCACGGCGAGGAGGAGCAGGCCGGCAAGGGTGAAGGTCATGCCGATGGGCAGAGCGAAGGGACGGGGAGTGCGGTCTCCCAGATGGCCGATGACGGGCTGAAGGAGAGAGGCGGTGATCTGGAAGGTGAGAGTGAGGATGCCGATCTGGGTGAAGTTGAGGTGGAAGGAGCTTTTAAGGATGGGATAGATGGAGGGCAGCAGGGACTGCACCATGTCGTTGAGGAGATGGCAGAAGCTAGCGGCAGTGAGGACGCGCAGCAGAGTCCGGGAGGAGGATGCGGCGGAGAGTGGGGTGGCTACGGTGGAGGTCTGACCCATGGATTAAGGGTAGCGTGTCCGGGCAGGCATAGCTGTATAGATTTTTCCTATGAAGCCGGATAGTGAGTTGAGAGTTGTCTCGGCGACGAAGTCATCCTCGGTCATGTCAAATTCGATGTGCTTGGATTAGTGGCGGGGGCCAGTGGGTTTTTCCCAGGGGCGGGGGTCGACGGGGTCGTCTTGCCATTTTTGGCGGCGGCCTACGAAGTACATGATGGCTCCGAAGAGGAACATGAGGAGACCCCAGGTGAGGTTGAGGTTAATGCCCATGGATTTTTCGTAGACGGCGGCGCTGTGGCGGGTGATGAGGCCGTAGACGCTCATGAGGCCGCCGATGAGCAGGAAGATCAGGCCGAGGGGGATGCGGATGTCTAGTCCCAAGATGTGTCCTTTTCGTAGTTGAGGTTAATTATGCACCGAAGAGGAGCATGGCTATCCGTAAATCCCACAAAGGTGGTGCTCCGTTACACCCTGCGGCGTGGGACTATTCTTTGCGCCTCCCCGGAGCAAAAACATGATGCCGAAGTGTCCCGAATGTGTAAGTCAAGGTGAAGTGAGACGATCCCATCGTCATCCACTCGATAAACTACTTAGCCTGATCTTTCTGTTTCCGTTCCGATGTGACCGTTGCGATCGCCGTTTCTTTCGTTTTCAGAGGCCGGTGGATCAGCAGACGGTACCGAGATAGATCAGCAACTCTGAAAACACGAAAGACAGTGCCGTCACCGTCTTCCATCTTCTGAATGGTTGATGGTAAGGGCTGCTTGTTGTTTTGGCATGACTACGCGAAGACGAGGTTGAGGACGATGAGCATGGCGAGGACGACGAGGCCGAGGGTAGCGGGCTTCTGATACCAGCTGAGGTGGGTATCGATGGGCTTGGGAGTGAGGGAGTAGACGAGGCCTACCAGTTCAGGCTCGGGTCGGGGCTTAGTGACGAGGGAGACAGCGATAGTGACGAGCAGGTTGATGGTGAAGGCGAAGATGGCGGTCCAGAAGTTCTGCGCCATATCGCTGGGGTAGTGGTGGAGGATGGCGATCCAGCCGCCGTGGATGCCGGGGGACGCATCGGCTGGCAGGGTGAGGCCGTGGTGCACGAGAGCTGCGCCGGTGCCGGCGATCAATCCTGTAAACGCACCGTGGCCTGTCGTCCGCTTCCAGAACATGCCTAGCAGGAAGGTGGCGAAGAGGGGGGCGTTGACGATGGAGAAGACAAGCTGGAGCGCGTCCATGATGTTGTTGAAGTTAGTGACGAGGTAGGCGGCGCCGACGGAGAGGGCGACGCCTCCGATGGTGGCCATACGACCCATCCAGAGGTAGTGGGCGTCGGTTTCCTTTTTGTTGATGTAGGCTTGGTAGATGTCGTAGGTCCAGACAGTGTTGAAGGCGGTGACGTTGCCTGCCATGCCGGACATGAAGCTGGCGAGGAGGGCGGTCAGGCCTAGACCAAGGATTCCGGTTGGGAAGAAGTGGAGGAGCATGACGGGGATGGCGAGGTCGTAGTTATAGACGGGGTTGCCGTGGTTGTCGAGGACGGCCTGGCCGGTGACGGGGTTGGTCTTTTCGGGGATGATGCCGTGAGGGTGCTGGTCGTCGAGGGGTGGGGTGTAGAGGGCGGGCTCGGTGCCTTCGACGCCGTGATGGGTGACGGTGAGGGACTGGGTGACGACGGGTGTGGTCTGGCCTGCTCCGGCCATGTGGCTGGTGACCGTGACGGCGATGAGGCCGGGGAGGATGACCAGGAAGGGGAAGAACATCTTGGGGATGGCGGCGATGAGGGGGACGCGGCGGGCGGAGACTTCGGAGTCGGCGGCCATGGCCCGCTGGATGACCAGGAAGTCGGTGCACCAGTAGCCGAAGGAGAGAACGAAGCCAAGGCCCATGGCGAGACCGACCCACTCGACGCCGAGGGTGTTGGTGGAGGCGTGGGCCATGCCGCGCCAGGAGTGGGTCATGGTGGCGGGGAGGGTTTGCTTGATTCCCTGCCAGCCGCCTACGTTGCGAAGGCCGATCCAGACCAGGGGGGCGAAGCCGGCGACGATGAGGAAAAACTGAAGGACCTCGTTGTAGATGGCGCTGGTAAGACCGCCGAGAAAGATATAGCCCAGCACAATAATTGCCGATAGGAAGACTGAGACGTGAAAGACATAGGCGTCGGGGATGATGCCGTGGAAGAGGCCGAGGGTTTGAATCAAAAGCGCCATGGCGTACATGGAGATGCCGGAGGAGAGCACGGTCATGATGGCGAAGGAGAAGGCGTTGACGGCGCGGGTCTTCTCGTCGAAGCGCATGCGGAGGTACTCGGGCACCGATCTCGCTTTAGACCCGTAGTAGAAGGGCATCATGAAGATGCCGACGAAGACCATCGCAGGGATGGCGCCGATCCAGTAGAAGTGGCTGGTGATGATGCCGTACTTGGCGCCTGAAGCGCCCATGCCGATGACCTCCTGGGCGCCGAGATTCGCGCTGATGAAGGCGAGTCCGCAGACCCAGGCCGGAATGGAGCGGCCGGCGAGAAAGAAATCGTTCGAGGTGCGCATGTAGCGCTTGAGGGCGAAGCCTATGCCCAGAACGAAGACGAAATAGACCAGCATGATGAGCCAGTCGATGATGGAGAGATTCACGGTAACCCTTGTTGTTCTAATGCTGCTCGGCGCAGTTTTCGCTACGGGAAGTTGGATGGTACTGGGCCAACTGTAAATTGTTTTGGTATGGTCTTCCAAATTTTGTAGGGTGTTGGAGTAGGATTTCAGGGAGATTTAGACCTGAGACATGGACAAAATGTTGCAGGGATCTCACTTTTTTTCCTAAAGTAGAGAATCTGGTTACCAACGTTTGATCGAGAGCGTGCATCACAAGGATTGAATTGGTCGGATCACCTGTGGCTGCAAGAGACGTGAATTTTCTGAAAAGAGGTTCTGAATTGGATTTACTGGTGAACTCTCCTTTGGAGCAACCGACCTCTCGAATGCCGGCCACCCTTCTCCTTATCGATGACAATGCTGTACAGGCTGCGACCCGGCAGACGATTTTGAAGCGGGCGGGGTACTTTGTAATTGCGGCTCTGAATCCGTCGCGGGCGCTGGAGCAGATTCAGCGGGGCGAATTTCCTGCAGAGATCGGGTTGGTGATTACGGACCACTTGATGCCGGGGATGACGGGTGCGGATTTTGTTCGCGCTTTGCGCAAGACCAATCCGGCGCTGCCTGTGCTGGTCATTAGCGGGCTACAGGAGGCCGAAGAAGAGTACCGGGAGTTGAATGTGACGTTTCGGATGAAACCGCTGATGCCGGATCATCTGCTGGCGACTGTGCACGGCCTGGTGCGGGATGGACGGCGCGACTCGGACGTATTGCCACAGTAGCGAGTTTAGTCTGTGGCTGTATTGCTTGGCTGTGGCCCATCGTGACTGGCGTGCTTCCTGTGGACTTGTCCGGTAAACGATGCGTCCATCCATTGGTTGATTGCTGATACGCTCTGCGCTTGAGAGAATAAGGGCAGAGGAATTCATGCGACTGCATCCTATGCCGGAGTTTGGTAGTTTTACGCTGTTGCTGGCTCTGGCACTGAGCGCTTACACGTTGGTAATAGGTGGGGTTGCGTTGTGGCGTACGCACGGGATGGCGGCGGGCGTCGACGGCGGCGCGAGGCGATTGGGGGAGACGGCTCGGCGGGCGGGGATATCCAGTTTCGTCGCACTGAGCAGCGCAGCGTTTGCGCTGGTGTGGGCTTCGTTTACCAACGACTATTCGGTCTCGTACATTCTGCACCACACGAATCGCGATTTGAATACGGCTTACAAGTTCTCTGCGCTGTGGTCGGGGCAGGAGGGTTCGCTGCTGCTTTGGGCTTGGCTGCTGAGTGCTTATGGATTTGTACTGCGGATGCGGCACAAGGTGGATGTGCGGCTGTCGGCGTTTGCTTCGACGATTCTGGCTGGGATTCAGGTCTTCTTTCTGCTGCTGCTGAACTTTGCGGCTCCTCCGTTTGCGATTCAGCCAGGGCCGGTTGCTGCGGATGGGTTTGGGTTGAATCCGCTGTTGCAGTATCCGGAGATGGTGATTCATCCTCCAATGCTTTATTTAGGCTACGTCGGATTTTCTGTGCCGTTTGCGTTTGCGCTGGGTGCGCTGATGATGCGGTATCCGGGGGAGAAGTGGATTCACATCACGCGGCGCTGGACGATGGTGACGTGGCTGTTTTTGACGTGCGGGATCTTCCTGGGAGCGCACTGGGCTTATAGCGTGCTGGGCTGGGGCGGGTACTGGGGTTGGGATCCGGTGGAGAATGCGAGCCTGATGCCGTGGCTGACGGGGACGGCGTTTCTGCACTCGGTGATGATGCAGGAGAAGCGCGGGATGATGAAGAGCTGGAATGTGTGGCTGATCTTCTCGACGTTCATGCTGACGATTCTGGGGACGCTGCTGACGCGGTCGGGGATTGTGAGCTCGGTGCATGCGTTTGCGCAGAGCTCGATTGGGGACTGGTTCTATGGGTTCATCCTGATTGTGTTTGCGGTGTGTTTGTTTACGTTCTTCAAGCAGCGGGATCATTTGAAGTCGGAGAACAGGCTGGAGTCGCTGGTGAGCCGCGAGTCTAGTTTTCTGTTCAACAATCTGATCCTGCTGGCGGCTTGTTTTACGGTGCTGTGGGGGACGCTGTTTCCGGTGCTGAGCGAGTATGTGCAGGGCACGAAGGTCACGATGGGTGCTCCGTTTTATAACCGCGTGAATCTGCCGATTGGATTGTTTCTGCTGTTTCTGACGGGGATTGGGCCGCTGCTGGCGTGGCGTTCGACTTCGCTGCGGTCGATTCGACGGAATTTTATTCTGCCTTCGATTGCTATGGGCGTCGCGCTGGTGGTGTTAGTGGGCGTGGGCGTGAGGCCGTGGGCGGCTGGGGACGATTGGCAGGCTACGCTGTTTTCGCTGGTGACGTTTACGCTGGCGGCTGGTGTGATTACGGCGATTGGGGCGGAGTTTCTGCGCGGAGCGAATGTGGTTGCTACGCAGACGGGTAAGAACCTGGTGGCTTCTACGGTGCTGCTGGTGCGGCGGAATACGCGGCGCTATGGCGGGTATATTGTTCACTTCGGCATCGTGGTGATGTTTATCGGGATTGCCGGTGGGGCGTTCAACCAGTCGCATGAGCAGGAGATGGGCTTTGGCGATACGTTGAAGCTGGGCCCGTATCGGCTGGTGTGCAAGAGCTATACGCAGGACAGCAACCGGAACTACGACACGGAGTATGCGTTGATGGATGTCTTCCGTGGGGGGAAGAAGATTACGCAGCTTGCTCCGGAGAAGCGGTTTTACATTGCGAGCCAGACGTCGTCGACGATGGTGGCGTTGCACTCGACGCTGGCGAGCGATCTGTATGTGATCTATGAGGGGAAGAATCCTGATACGGATCGGCCGATCATCAAGGTGTTTCTGAATCCGCTGATGAACTGGATCTGGATTGGGGTTTTGATTGTGGTGGGGGGGACGTTCCTGGCGCTGGTGCCGAACCTTGCCCGGACCTCTGCGCGTGCGGCTGCGGAGACGCCGGTGATTAAGGCTGAGGTTCATCATGTTTGAGTTTGCTGCGCGGGTGTCCGGACGGACGGGCTCACGACGCTCAGTCACCCCGCAAACGAAGACCTGTTTGCAGGGACCCCGATTCGTGCGGGCACTTCGTGTCTTGTGTACCCCTTCGGGTGCGGCTCCCGTTGGTCGCTTTCAGTTTCGTCGCTTTGTCGGTGCTGGTTTGGTTTGTTTGCTCGCAGTGGTGATGCTGGGGGCTACTCCTGCATCGCGATTCGACAAGGTGGGTCACGAGATGATGTGTGCCTGCGGATGCGGGCAGATTCTTCTGGAGTGCAACCACGTGGGGTGCCCGGATTCAGACAGGATGATTGGAGAGTTGCGCGACCAGATTGCGGGTGGAGGCTCTGACAGCGCGGTGATGAGCTGGTTCGAGACGAAGTATGGGGCGACGGTGCTGGCGGCGCCGATACGTGGGGGGTTCGATAACGTGGCGTGGATCGCGCCGATGGCGGTGTTCTTGCTCGCGACGATTGGAACGGGATTGCTGGTGAGGATGTGGTCGCAGCGATCGGCGCAGCGTCGGGCTGTGAGTGCGGCGGGGCCTGTGTTGGGTGGCGATGCTGTGCGCGAGCGGATTCGGCGGGAGACGGAGTACTGAGATGGGCATGATCGCAGGTGTAATGCTGACGTTCGCGCTGTTTGGGTTTATCTTCTGGCCGGAGCGTAATCCTTTTGTTCAGGCGGATAAGACGCGGGTGGATTATCTGCGGGAACGGAAGGACGTTATCTATGAGAACCTGCGGGATCTGAACTTCGAGTATCTTGCTGGGAAGTATTCGGAGCAGGACTATGCGGAGCAGCGGGCTGGGCTTGAAGATGAGGCGGCGCGGGTGATTGCGGAGATGGAGGGGCTGGAGGCTCGTGGGGATTTTGGGCGGCGGAGTCGAGTTTGAACGACCGCGGATGCCGCGGATCTTGCGCGGATGCCGCTGGAGGAACGGCGTAACGGTGATACGGGGAATAAATGCTGATAAGAGCGGATTTGTTTGTTTTCGTTGCTTTAGGCAGGCGGCCTGGTTTGGGTTTGGCGACTGTTGATTTCGCGGATTTTGCGCGGTGCTGGGTTGCGATGCTTTTGCCAGCGTGTTTCTCTGCTGCCGGGTTGACGTAAACTTGAAGGGTGAGATACTTCCCTTCTTTTCTTCGACGTGTTGTTTTGGCTGCTGCTTTGGTGGCGACATTTTCCAGTCTGGCGTTTGCCGATTCGATCACCGGCACAGTTACAAATAAGACGACGAACAAGCCTGCGGCTGGCGATGATGTGGTGTTGATTCGCCTACAGCAGGGTATGCAGGAGGCCACGCGGACCAAGACGGACGCGAAGGGTCGTTTCACGCTGGATGTGCCGGCGAACGAGAGCCAGGCAATTCATCTGGTGCGGGTGACCCATGATAAGGCGAACTACTTTCGACCCGCGCCTCCGGGGACGCAGTCGGTTGAAGTGGATGTCTATAACGCTGCGGCAAAGGTTAAGGGTGTGAGCAGCGAGGCTGATGTGATGCGACTGCAGACGGACGAGAGCGGGAAGTCGCTGCGTGTGGTGGAGAATTTCTTTGTGAAGAACGAGTCGAGTCCTCCGTTGACGCAGTTCAGCGACAGACCGTTTGAGTTTTATCTGCCGGAGGGTGCGGTGGTGGAGGGGTCGGCTGCGCTGGCGCCGGGTGGGATGCCGGTGCAGGCTTCGCCAGTGCCGCTGGGAGAGCCGAATCACTATGCATTTATCTTTCCGATTCGGCCGGGCGAGACGCGGTTTCAGATTACGTACAAGCTGCCCTACAGCGGGAACCTGAAGTTTTCGCCTCGGGTGATGATGCCGACCGACACGATTGCGGTGATGATGCCGAAGAGCATGACGTTCAAGCCGGGACCTTCTGCACCGTATGCTCCGGTGACCGAAGAGACGACAGCGCAGACTTATGTGGCGCGGAATGTTGCTCCATCTCAGGCGCTCGACTTTACGATCTCGGGTACGGGACAGATGCCGCGAGATACCGGTGCTGCGGCGACGGCGGGTGAGGGTGGAGAGCCGGCAGATGCTTCGGCACAGACGGGTGCGGGCGGGGCTACGAGTCCGGCGGCAAGCGATACGCGGCCGGGTGGCGGCCTGGGCACTCCGCTCGATCCTGAGGGAACGAACGATCCCTGGGCCAAGTACAAGTGGTGGATTCTGGGTGGTCTTGGGCTGGTGCTGGCGGTGGGTGCGGGGGTGATGTTAAAGAATGGGCCTGCTGCTGCTGTGGGTGCGCCCGCTGAGGTTGCGGGTGGGAGTGGTTCCCTGGGAACTCCTGATTCCCTGCTTGCGGCGATGAAGGAGGAGTTGTTTTCGCTTGAGACCGATAAGTTACAGGGCAAGTTAACCGAGAGCGAGTATGTTGAGCAGAAGGCTGCGCTTGAGGTGGTGCTGCGCAGGGCATTAGCGCGTGGCGAACGGAGTAAAGAGACGTCTGATGTGGCGGGACCCGTAGTCTGAGGGACTGGCGATGAATACGTTCAAGTCGACGTTACTTCTGGTGCTGCTAACGGTGTTCCTGATTTTGATCGGGGATCGTTTTGGCGGCCGAAACGGCATGGTGCTGGCGTTTGTCCTGTCGGTTGCGTTCAACTTCGGGACTTACTTCTTCTCGGACAAGATAGCGCTGCGGATGTACAACGCACAGGCGGTGACGAGGGAGCAGTTGCCTCGGGCTTACGCGGCGGTGGAGAGGCTAACGGCGAAGCAGGGGCTGCCGATGCCGAAGATCTACGTTCTGCCGACGGAGTCTCCGAATGCATTTGCTACGGGGAGAAATCCGCAGCATGCTTCGGTGGCGGTGACGCATGGGATTCTGCAGCTGCTGGATGATGAGGAGTTGGAAGGTGTGCTGGCGCATGAGTTGGGGCATGTGCGAAATCGGGATATTCTGACCAGCTCGATTGCGGCGACGTTGGCGGGGGCAATTACGATGGTGGCGCGGATGGGCTACTATGCTTCGTTGTTTGGCGGGGGCGGTGGAAGAGACAGACGCGGCGGTGGCGGGCTGCAGGCTCTCTTGATGATTATTGTTGCGCCGATTGCAGCTTCGCTGATTCAGCTGTGGATCTCGCGAACGCGGGAGTTTGAGGCTGATGCGACGGGAGCGGCGACGACGGGGAATCCGTATGCGCTGGCTCGTGCGCTGCAGAAGCTGGATGAATATTCGAAGAGAATTCCGATGGAGGCTTCGCCTTCAAACGCGCATCTGTTTATCGTGGCTCCGCTACTAGGAAGCGGCGGCATTGCGGGTCTTTTTTCGACGCATCCTCCGATGAAGGAACGAATTCAACGGCTGATTGGAAGGGATCACATCTAGTGATTCGAGGGGACCAACTCTAGGATGCAGACTTTGCTTCGGGCTCTGCGGTTGTTTGCGATAGTGGCGTGGGTGGGAGGGCTGGGATTCTTCGCCTTTGTGGTGGCGCCTGTGGCTTTTCATAGTCTGGCGAGTGCGCATGATGCAGGGAGGGTAGTGGGTGGAACGCTGCGGGTGCTGCACTGGATCGGGCTGGTGGGGGGTGCAGTGTTCTATGTTGCGACAGCGTTGTTGTGGCTGCGGGCCAAAGTGGCGGCGAGGATGGAGTTTGCGATTGAGATGATTCTTGCCGGGATGATGATGGCGACAACGTACTATTCGCAGTTCAAAGTACTGCCGGCGATGGAGGTGGATCGGGCGCTGGCAGGTGGAGTGGTGGAGACGGCTCCGGTGGGGAACGCGGGGCGAGCGGACTTTGAGCGGCTGCATATTTTGTCGGAGCAGTTGGAGGGGTTCGTTTTCTTTTGCGGATTGGGTGTGGTGTTTGTACTGTCTCGTGAGTCGCATCAGGAGACGGTAGAATCTTAAGATCATGAAGATCTGCGCGATTGGTTTGCTGCGAGGAGATGCGGCGACTTTATTTTCCGGGACGGATGGCGATGAGTTGAAGATCGTCTGGAGGAGCTAGCGGTGTCGGCGTTGTGGTTGAGCCTGACGCTGGGGCTGGTAGCGGGTCTGGCTGATTTTCTGGGTGGATTTTTGCTGGTGCGGCAGTCGCCTTCGGCCCGGGCTCTGCGCTACTTCGTCGCGCTAGGCGCGGGTTTTATGCTGGCAGCGGCGATGCTGGAGATGATTCCGGAGGGTCTGCGGGTGAATGCGCGGTTTGCTCCGCTGCTGATTCTGGCTGGGTACTGCGGGGTGCATCTGCTGGAGCATTCGCTGGTGCCTCACTTTCACTTTGGGGAGGAGACGCACCACCACGAGTTTCTTTCAGCGAAGACCAGCTACTCGGTTCTGCTGGGATTGGCGACGCACACTTTTTTTGACGGGGTGGCTATAGGGTCGGGGTTTGTGCTGTCGCATTGGCTGGGATGGATTTTGTTCTTTGCGGTATTTCTGCACAAGATTCCTGAAGGCTTTACGATGGCGAGCGTGATGCTGGCGGGTGGCCGGGGCGCGGCGGCGGCGTTGAACTCGGCTTTGTTCCTGGGGGCCATGACGGTGCTTGGGGTGCTTGTGATTAATCTCGAGCCTAGCTGGGTGCGGGTGGGGCTGCCGTTGTCGGCCGGGGTGACGATCTATGTCGCGGCGACGGATCTGGTGCCGGAGGTGAACCGGGAACCTGGGTTGAGGATGGCTCTGGTGTTCTTCGCTGGGGTGGTGGTGTTTTTTATTCTGCGGCTGCTGGGGCCTGGGTAGGTTTTTGTTTTTTGGGAATACGCTTGTCCTGCCGAACGGGCTCCCTGCGCGGGAGGCGGTCACTTCGTGACTTGTACACCTTTTCCGGGGTATGGTGAGTTTGCTGGTCCTCCCGTTGGTCGGAATCGGCTGGAGTTAGCTGGCTGGATCGAGAGTGAGGGTTACGGTGGCGGAGTGCTGTAGGGGGCTTCCGGTGGGGGAGGTGGCAGTGCCGGTTACCGTGATGGTGTAGCTCTTTGCGGGTGAGGTTAGCTGAGGGTCGGAGTTGATGCGGGCTCCGCAGCCGCTGGCAAGGGTGAGGGTGACGCCGGCGATGGCCAGGATGATAAGTTTGGTTGCGGTGAGGTGGTGCTTGCGTCTGCGTAGAGCCGCGCGTGCAAGGGGACAAACGAGTAAGACTCCTGCAAGGAAGGATCGGTAGAGGCCGTGGGCTGAGGGGCTGTTTGTTGCGACGGTCGTAGGTGTCGCGATGGTCATGGTGAAGGAGTTGGGCGTGGCACCGGGAGGCAGGGTGGCGGGGTTGAAGGAGGCGGTGGCGAGATTCGGCAGGCCGGTGGCGGCGAGGGTGATGGGACTGGAGAGACTGTTCTGCGTCTGAACGGCGAAGGTAAAGCTGGCAGTGGAGCCGGAGAGGATGGTCTGCGTTGTGCTGCCAGTGGCGGAGAGAGCGAAGTCGGGTGTGGCGGGAGGGCCAGTTCCGACGGTGATCAGCTGCGGCGCAGAGAGGCTGGGGGTGAAGTTGGTGCTGCCGTCATAAACAGCAGTAAAGGTGTGAGAGCCCTGAGCGAGGAGGCTGGTGAGGAACACTGCGTCTCCAGAGGAGAGTGGGTTGGTGAAGAGAGGGCTGCTGCCATCGAGCAAGGTGACGGAGCCGGTTGGCGTGCCGGTAGTGGTGCTGGCGACGTGCACCGTGAGGGTAAAGGCTGATCCGGTTGATCCGGTGGCTCCAGTGGTGCCGGTAGCTACGAGGTTGCTGAGCGTGATGACGGTGCCGGCCGGGGTGATGGTAAGGGAGGGGTAGGGTGCAGCAATGGTGTAGTTCCCTGCTGTCGGTCCGGTGAGAGCAGGCGTGACGGGATAGGTTCCGGCGGACGAACCTGTAGTAGCGGCGGTGGTGAAGGCGACGGTGAGGTTTGCAGCATCCTGAGGGAGAACGCCGGTGAGAGTACCGCTGAGGCGTGGGATCGACTGACCGTACAGAACAAAAATAGGATCGGTGGTCGCAGTGAGTTGCTGAGGGTTGATGGTGAGAGCCAGCGGGGGACTCTGGGTGGAGGGATGAGTCTGATCGCCGGAGTAGATTGCGGTGAGACTATAGGCGCCAGCAGGCAAGGTGGTGGTTGAGAAGGTTGCGGTGTTAGAGACGAGCGGCGCGGTGCCCAGTGTCTTCGTTATGACGGAGGTGGTCGCTAGAAAGGTGATGCTGCCTGTGGCTGTATTATCCGCGGTGCTGGTGGCGAGGTTGGCTGTGAGCTGCCCGGTGCCGTAGGCGATGGCTGAGGGTGCGGTGAGGGTGAGTGCTCCGGGTGTAGTGGAACCGAGTCCCGCGATGGTGGTGATGTTGCTGCCTGCGGGCTGGGTCTCGACCTGACGGATGCGCTGATTGCCGGTGTCGGAGAGGGTGAGGCTGCTGGCGGGAGAGAGGGAGGTTGCGGTTGGGCTATCGAGCGAGGCGGCTGTGGGGGGGCCGTTGTCGCCGGAGAAGGTCTGGGTGCCGTCACCGACGACGGTGGTGATGAGGCCGGTGCTGGCGTCAATGCGGCGGATGCGGTGGTTCGCCGTGTCGGCGAGGTAGAGGTTGCCGGAGGCGTCGGCGGTGAGGCCGTGAGGGAGTGCGAGGGTTGCGGCAGACGCGGAAGCGGAGTCGCCGGAGAAGCCGGGCAGGCCAGTGCCGGCGATGGTGGTGATCAGGCCGGTGCTGGAGGTGATCTTGCGGATGCGGTGGTTGTGGGTGTCGGCAAGGTAGAGATTGCCGGAGGGGTCGATGGCAATGCCCGTGGGCGAGTCGATGGCAGCGGAGAGGACGGCGGCCCCGTCGCCGGAGTAGCCTTGCGTGCCTGTGCCGGCGATGGTGGTGATGAGACCAGTGCTGGCATCGATGCGGCGGATGCGGTGGTTCGCGGTGTCGGCGAGATAGAGGTTGCCGGAGGCGTCGATGGCGAGAGCGGTGGGGAGGTTGAGTTGGGCGGAGAGGGCGGGGGCGCCGTCTCCTGAAAAGCCCGAGGTGGTACCTGCGATGGTGGTGATGAAGCCAGTGGTTAGGTTGAGTCTGCGGATGCGGTGGTTGTGGGTGTCCGCGATGTAGAGGTTGTTTGCCGAGTCGAGGGCGAGGCCCTGGGGGGAGTCGAGGGTGGCAGAGGTGGCAGGACCTGTGTCGCCGGAAAAGCCCTGAGTGCCGGTGCCTGCGATGGTCGTGAGATTGCCGTTGGTGTCGACCTTGCGGATGACGTGGTTCCCTGTTTCGGCGAAGTAGAGATTGCCGGCTGAATCGAAGGCGATGGCGGAGGGAAGGACGAGAGGGATCGTCAGCGCAGAGACAGATGTGGTGTGGTTTGTGCGGGAAGGCTCGAGAGGGAGAGGAGCCAGAGCAGGAGGGGGAGCGCGATCCTGAAGGGAACGATTCTTGTGCGGAGAGGGTGAGGGAGGCTCTGCTTACCCATGAAGGCTGGTCAAACGTACTCTGCGAAGAAGATCTTGTGGCTGGTTTGTTGCACCTTGTCCTACTTTACCGGAAGATGAGGGCTCTCCATGCAGAAGACCCCGGACGAGAGCATCCGGGGTCTTCTGATGGTTTGTAGCGTAGTGGGTTAGGGGACGGTCTGGAAGCGGCCGTTCTTCAGGCCAACCGCGTAGGGCGCATAGATTGGTACACCAGCACCGACGATCTCGGTGATGAAGTTGGCACCGTCGCCTGCAACCCAGACGTTACCGGCCTGGTCGACTGCGGTGGCGCGACCGGAGGTAAAGACGGTCGAATCCTTCTGGTAGCCGGTGGCGGGAGAGAGTCCGCCCGCGATGTTCTGACTTCCGAGTTCGCTGACGCTACCGGTACGAGTGCCATTTGTATTGTTAGGAATCCACACGTTGAGACGGCCATCGACTGCGATGGAGGTTGGGGCGGCGGCTCCGATCATTGCCGGAGTATTGTAGGGGAAGCCGTTGAGGTTGGTGTAGGTGCCAGCAGAGAGAATGAGTCCATCGATGTTGCCGTTGTTGAACGACGAGACGAAGAGTCTGTTGTCATGGCTGAGCGAGATGCCGTAGGAGTTGCCGGAGGTTGGGATTGAGCTGGTGAGGAAGCCATTCAGGTTTCCACCTGCGACGCTGGGCGATACCTCGGCGACTGACGTCGTACCGGTGGTCACGAAGATGTTGCCCTGGATAGCATTTCCCTGGTAGTCCGGCATGAGGCGAACCGGGTTTGTGCCAACGTTGCTGGAGATCTGAATCGGAGTGACCGCGGTAGTTGCTGCCGCTGCATTGGGGATCCTGTAGAGAGAGCCAACAGCCCCCGCGACGGAGGTGAAATAAACGTTCCCGACGCCATCCGCTGTAACCCCGCCGACGGGCGAGACGGTGGCTGGGAAGGCGAGAGCGGTGGAGTTGGACGGGTTGTAGCGATAAAGGCTTGCGCCGGAACCGATCCAGACGTTGTTGTTGGAGTCGATAGTCGCTCCGCCTTGCGATCCGCCGCTGCCGAGAAGGACGCAGGTGGTGGGTACTCCAGCGCCCGAGATCTCAGAGAGGTTGCCGGTACCGGCCTGCGAGTTGGCGATCCATACGTTGTCTGCCGCGTCGATATTGATGTCGATGGGCGAGCTGATGAAGCCGCCGCTGCCGCCTGTGCTGGTACCGCAGGTGCTCATGCTGGAGTAGCTAACCGCAATGGTCCAATCCGTAGGCTGGGTGGCAGCCGCGGGTTGATAAGGACCGGCGACTCCGCCGGCGAGGCCGAAGAGCGTAGCTACGTTAGCTGTGCTGCCGTTGCTGGGATTGGTGAGAATGTAGTAGATCGCCTGGAGCGTATCGGTTGCTGCGGTGAAATTAGTGTTGAAGTTGTTGGTGTACGCCGAGGTTGGCGGTACCGCGGCTGCGAAGAGTGAGGTGCAGGGTGCCGAGCCGCTGGTGGCGGTGTTGATGCAGGCAGAGAGGATGTTTCCGAGCAGATTAAGTTTGCCGACCTCGGGCGTTGCCGTGACGGAGACGCCAGGAGCGATGTTTCCGCTGGCTGCGTTCAGTGTGGTCGAAGTGACGGCGGTACCTGCGGAGGAGTCAGCCAGAAGTGCGATGGTCGCTGGAATCTGTTTGATGATGGTGGACTGCTGGCCAGTACCGTCGGAAACGATGGCATATGGGATCGCACCGCCGGTCGGATTGAAGAACTGTTGCACGGCTGCCATTGTTGCGACGGTGGTCACTTCTGTCATATCGACGTGGTTAGCTGCGGTGAGTTCAACGCAGGTGCCGTAGACAGAGATGAAAGCAGCGGCAGTATTGTTCTGCGAAGTATCCCCGTTATTCTGGGTATTTCCGCCCTTCGAGATGACGTAGACAAGCGGGTCATTATTGCCGGCTGGGCAGGAGAAGGTGTTTCCGGTATCGGTGTTGCCGTTGACGGGGTCCTTGATGAAGGCAAAATTTCCGCTGGCGTCGGTGGTTGTGGTCGCGGCGACGCTGGGCACCGTTCCTGGGCTGCCCTTCAGTCCGGCGTAGTACAAGCTCACGGTTGCGCCGACGACAGGTTGGTTGCCGCCGTGGATCTTTCCGCTGAGGGTGGCAGCCTGGCTGAGTGGGTTTGTGTTCGTAGCCGTCGTCGCCATATTCGAACAGCCGGCGGTGAAGACCGCGCTCGATGCCATAAGCGCGAGCAGATTTCGCTTTGAGCCCGTCAGCCGGGCGAAAGAGTTGCCAATCATGGGTGTTCCCTCCGAAAGGTGGTAGTGCGGTTTGCTGTTCAAGGTGATGCTGACCAGAGACGAATGTCAAATCAAGAGCACGATATCAAGAGTGAGACAGGCTGGGGGAAAAATGTCGGTCTGTCGGATAAATACAAACTGTCAGGTCAATGCAGGCTGCAAGGTTAATGCAAAAAACTATGGAGCATCTGGAACTTCCTTTGATAACGGAGCCTCTTCGGGTCGGAGAGCCCCTGAGGGGGGAGGACAGTTACAGGACAACGGAAAGTCTTTCAACATCTCATGATGGAGCATAACCGAGGTTGGCCATTCTGTTGCTAAATAACTCGTGACACTTTTGGGTCATTCATATGGAAGAGTTAACAGGCTCGACGGCGTAGCTGCCCGCAATATGCAACTAATTGCAGTCCTCCGATGCAGGCGTTACCGACGGCCTGGTTTCTTCTTAGGGATGCGGGTGGGACTTTGACCATTATTCGACTGATTCGCTTGGGCAAACTGCCGGCGGTTCGCCCCCGGAGCTTAATGTTTTGCCGACCCGGTTGAGGGGTGACTGAGGGTGATTTTGACTGGCGGGGTGGCCGGTGACAACGTTCGGGAAAGAGAGCTAATCTAACCGAGTAGACTGCTACCATTAGATCGTTCGCTAACGGAGAAGACCATGAAACCAATGTATCTTGCAGCAAGCTTAGCTCTTTCTACGACCTTACTCCTGGGCGGATGCAAAAGTTCCACGCCTGCTCCGGCTCCAGCTGCTACTCCGGCTCCAACCCAAAGCCTGAATCCGGATGGGACACCTGCTAACCCGGGTTCGTCGAGCGCGGCGGCGCCGGCTACTCCTGCGGTATCGCCTACGACTTCGACTCCTGCGATTCCCCCTCCGCCGCCTCCAGGCCCCGTAGCTGCAGCGGCTCCGAATCTACCTCCACCTCCGCCGCCTCCGGTGAGATTGACCGCCCCGGCAGGGGCTTCGGTGACGGTTACGGTGACCGAGCAGCTGAGTGCAAGCAAAAACAGTGTTGGCGATGGGTTCTCCGGGGTGTTGGCGGCTCCGGTGAAGACTGCCGGAGGCGGGGTTGTCTTCCCGCGAGGAGCCCATGTCGTCGGCACCGTAGTTGCGGCTAAGGGTCGCGGACGGTTCAAGGGATCAGGCGCGCTTGGCATCGCGGTGACGCAGATCTCTGGGACGGCGGTAAGTACGAGCTCCTATGAGAAGGATCAGTCGGGCAAAGGAAAGCGTTCGGCTGGCTTTATTGGCGGCGGCGCCGGTGGCGGCGCTCTGATTGGCGGAATCGCCGGCGGCGGCAAGGGTGCATTGCTGGGCGGTTTACTTGGAGCGGGCGCAGGAACGGCCGGCGCAGCGTTTACGGGGAATAAGGATGTGGTGATTCCGTCGGAGTCGACTGTCACCTTTCACCTGACGGCGCCGGTCTCGATCACATTCCGCAATCGAGATCGGAATCGGGACAACAGCGATAGACCAAGCGATACACCATAAGATCCGCAATGGTTTGATTGATAAGCACCTGCTCGATCTTCCGGGCAGGTGTTTTTTTGTGCGCAGAGAACACGGTTGGATGACGGTAGACTTGAAAGATGCGACTGAATCCTGTTTTTTTGTTGTCCGCCACCGATGTGGCACACTTCCCTACTGAAGCGAAGACCTTCGGCGCGCCTGAGGTGGCGTTTCTCGGGCGGTCGAATGTTGGAAAGTCCTCGTTGATCAACTCCCTGCTGGGTTCGCGCGAGGCGAAGGTGTCGTCGACGCCGGGGCGGACACGGGCGATCAATTTTTTTGCGCTGCATGAGGGCGCGGGAGACAAGATGAAGGTGAGGCCGACGTTGATCTTCGCGGACCTGCCGGGGTATGGGTATGCAAAGATCTCGAAGTCGATCTCGGCGGAGTGGCCGTCGTTTATCGAGCCTTATCTTGCGGAGCGGGAGACGCTGACCCTTTGCATCTGCCTGGTGGATACGAATATTCCGCCGCAGGAGAATGATACTCAATTGATTACATATTTCAAACAGACGCAGCGGCCCTACCTGGTGGTAGGGACCAAAGCGGACCGGCTTTCGAATAATCAACTGGCGAAGTCTGTTGCGGCGTTGAAGAAGGCTCATGAAGTAGAGGAGATTTTGCCGGTGTCCGCGAAGACGGATGCGGGGACAAAGGTGCTTTGGGCGAAGATGATGGAGGTGGCGGAGTAGCTGGAAGAAACCTTCATCGGATGAAAGGCGATTTCCGGCGCGACTGCCATTAATCATACGGGGCTACAATTTTGGCGTCGTGGCTGAGACGGGCCAAAATCTCCCAGGCAATTCTTCCGAAGGAGTTTTTATGAAACGCACGTTGATGATGTTTTTTGTTGCAGTGCTGGGCTTGGCCCCGGTGGTGATGGCGCAGGGGCAGACGGTCGGCCAAAAGGAGACGGGGCTTGCGGCCGTTTATTCCAGCAGACTCAATGGGCATGTTACGGCGAGTGGGCAGATGTATAACGGATCGGCCTTGACGGCAGCGCACAAGACGCTTCCCTACGGAACCAAGATCAAAGTGACCAATACCAAGAATGATAAGAGCGTGGTGTTGCAGGTCAACGATCGAGGACCTGTGCAGGCTGGCCGCATTCTCGATATCACTCCGGCTGCAGCGGCACGGTTGGGCATTCCGAGAAAGGCGATGCGGGATGTACCGGTCGAGGTGATCGAGCAAGGCAATGGCAAGACGACTCGACAGCACGCGGAGTAAGGTGCCGTAGAGATGGAAAGGGCGGCGATGACAGATTTGTCATGCCGCCCTTGTTTTTCTTGGAACGTGTGGTGGGCTAGTCGCCGTAGTATTCGAGGCCGAGATGGGTGATGAGGTCTTCCCCCATGATGTGACGGAGGGTGTTCTTCAGCTTGATGTGCTGAATGAAGAGGTCATGCTCTGGGTAGACGCCGGGGGCGGAGTCCGGATCCTTGAAGTAGAAGCTGAGCCACTCCTGAATGCCGAGGCCACGCAGTGAAGGTGTGCGGGCGGCCAGATCCATGAAGAGGATCAGATCGAGAGCGAGTGGAGCAGCAAGGATGGAATCGCGGCAGAGGAAGTCTACCTTGAGCTGCATGGGATAGCCGAGCCAGCCGAAGATGTCAATGTTGTCCCAGCCTTCTTTATTGTCGCCGCGGGGCGGGTAGTAGTTGATGCGGACCTTGTGATAGAGATCCTTGTAGAGATCTGGGTGCAGCTCGGGCTGAAAGATGTGCTCGAGAACGCCGAGCTTCGAGACCTCTTTGGTCTTGAAAGAGTCGGGATCGTCGAGAACTTCGCCGTCGCGGTTGCCAAGAATATTGGTGGAGTACCAGCCTGCGACGCCGAGGTTGCGGACCTTGAATGCGGGAGCGAGAACGGTTTTGATGAAGGTCTGGCCGGTCTTGAAGTCCTTGCCGCAGATGGGAGCGTTCATCTTCTTCGAAAGCTCCTGCAGTGCGGGGATGTCGACGGTGAGGTTTGGTGCGCCGTTGGCGAAGGGTATGCCTTCCTTGAGCGCGGCCCAGGCGTACAACATCGAGGGCGAGATACCGGGGTCGTTATCGACGAGGCCCTTCTCGAAGGCTTCGAGCGTCTGGTGGACTGCTGTCTGCTCGAGGTAGATTTCAGTAGAGCCGCACCAGATCATGACCTGGCGGTCGGTTTTGGTTTTGAACTCCGCAATGTCGTTGCGAATCTGGTTGGCGAGGTCGCACTTGTTCTTGCCGGTCTTGATCTTCTGGCCGGTGAGGCGCTTGACGTAGTGCTGGTCGAAGACGGCGGGCATCGGCTCGATGGACTCGAGGAAGGGACGCATCTGTTCGAGCTGGTCGCGGTCGAGTACCTGCGCGGTCTTGGCTGCGTCGTAGAGGTTGCCGCCGAAGATGTCCCAGCCGGTGAAGACGATGTCGTTGAGGTCTGCGATGGGGACGAAGTTCTTGATGAGCGGGGTGCGTGCATCGGTGCGTTTGCCGA
The DNA here is from genome assembly GCF_013410875.1 of Tunturiibacter empetritectus. Classification (GTDB taxonomy): domain Bacteria; phylum Acidobacteriota; class Terriglobia; order Terriglobales; family Acidobacteriaceae; genus Edaphobacter; species Edaphobacter empetritectus. The sequence goes on from NZ_JACCCU010000001.1 coordinate 2,178,747, forward strand.
GACGGATGGTGGCCATCTGCGAGGTGGAACCGATGGGTTTAGCGAAGCCGCGGCGAATAGCTTCTACACCGGCGATAAGTGTGGTGGCGACGGCTCCCATGCCGGGAATCATGACGCCTAGTTTTCCAGTGGCAGGCTTGATGGTTGCCGCGTCCTGCGCAGCGGATGCTGGCTTAGCGGCCGGGGGTGTAGACATTCTTGGCGGTACCCTTCTGTCGTGCGATATTCCGTGTAGTGCGGACTCTCTAGTATCGCTTAGCGGAGAGGAGGGGTGCAAATGGGGAGGCACTGTCCGAACATCCACAGGGCGATGTTTGTTCGCAACTATGTTTGCGCAACTCTGACGATAGCCAGAGGCGTGGGATAGGGTTTCTACCTCGGAGGCGTATCCAGGTATTTGATGAGCAGGACTTCGTTGCCGATCTCGCTGTAGATCAGCTCGTCTACGGTGCCGTTTGCGAGGAGGAGGCCGTATCCGCCGGGGCGCATTCCATCCTCTTCGCGCTTCCGGATATGGGCGGTGGGATCCTGTGGAGGATTTGCGATGGCGGCGTGGGTGAGAGACTCCTGGCGGAATCCTGCGCCGGGGTCGCGTACGTGAAAGACCAGTGTTCGTGCGGTGCTAATGGCGGTGACCTCGACGACCTGCTCGGGATTGAAGGCGGCGCCATGCTCCATGGCATTGAGCAGGATCTCTCGCAGCGCCTGCATCAGGTCGAGTTGTGCAGTGTCGGGTAGAAGGTTGGTGAACTCTTTAGCAAAGGTGAGGAGGCGCTCGGCGGTGATGAGGCGGCAACTGACACGGACGGAGACCCAGCCAGGACGAGCGGAGAGAACATGGATGTCCTGTTGCCACCGATTGTCGGAGGTTGTATCGGCGGCCAGGTTCGCGATCGCCTGCACATCAAAGGGGGGCGTAAAGCAGGCGAACACGTGGGCTCGCAAGGCCGCGATTACGTCTTCCGGCGTGCTGTGGTGGGCGAGAGCGATGCACTTTACGCCCGGACGGATGTGGCGCATCTCGTCGAGCAGAGCCAGATCTTCTTCGACGGAGCTGTTGGCGCAGGTGATGACAACGCTGAAGGATCGCATCCGCAGGCGCTGCAGGGCGTCGGCGTGACCAGAGGCATAGTCACTGGGGATACGGGCGAGAGCGAGTGCATCGCCGATACTTTTGGCGACTTGGGTATCACTTCCAATGACCAGGACACGGCTCATGGTTGGCTCCGAGGAAGGTCACGTTTAACTTTAGATTATCTCGTTCGCAGAGTCGTGGCAGGTTTTCGCGATATTCTTCATTCCGTCAAACCGAGGTCTATCACGGACGGCGGGTGCTTAGATTTCGGAGAAGAAGACGGACGGGGGAACGTGAAAGCGGCGGCTCAGACGCTGGATATGGTCGCGCGTAAGCTGGCGGCGCCCGGAGAGAATGAGTGAGACGGTGGTTTCGCTCCCGAGTTCGTTGGCGATGTCGCGCTGGGTGAGACCGTTTTGGTCGAGCAGAAAGCGTAGCACCTCTGCAGGCTCGGCGTCAGGCACGACGTGATGTTGAGATTCATACTGGTCGATGAGCAGAGTGAGGAGCGCGATCGCTTCGTCCTCGTAAGCGGTCGGGGCAGACTTCGCGGTGAGCTCGAACAATGCTTTCGAATAGGCGGCAAGTTCCTTGTCGGAGCGTATGAGGTGGGGCGCTCCCAGGCGAATCATCCTGGCGGGATTGGCTAGCGTTGTACTCATCGTTTGACCCCCTTGTCCCAGTTGGCTGTGTTGTCGTACTGCTTGTGCGTAAGAAAAGACCGGATGTAGATGTGGCCTTCGGTGATGCGTGAGGCCCTCTGCCGCGAATAGTGAATGATGGTAATGAGTCGAAAGCGGTTCTGACGAATATTGAAGATAACGTATCCCTCGACGGCATCTGCGTCTGGGAAGACCTGCCTGACCTCCACAAAGTTTCTCCGCCGTGCAGCGGTCGCGATCTTGTACCAGGCTCTTATCTCATTTGCGGCCTCTGGATACCGGGTTTCGGCTTCGAGCAGATGCTTTCGGGTTACTACATTCATAGACGAAAGCCTGTCATGAGAGCCTAACTTACTCTCCAATCTCTCCAATTTTACTTTGCATAATGCAAAGTAGTCAACCGACGCCGTGCCATGCGGTAGAGGCGGTTGCGGCTAGGCAGCTTCGGTGCGGATGCGGTTCTTCCAGTGGGAGGTAATGAACCAGACTGCGCCGATCACCAGGACTATTTCTACGCCGAGGTGGAAGCGGTGGAAGATGGCTTTGAACTGGGGGTTGGTGTTCCAGCTTGCGCCTAGTTTCATGCCTACCCAGGCGAGGGCGTAGCACCAGGGCCACGAGCCGATGAAGGTGTAGAGATGGAAGCGAAGCTGGTTCATCTTTGCGACGCCCGCGGGGAAGGCAATGAAAGTGCGGACAATGGGGAGCATGCGGCCGATGAGGACGGTGATGGAGCCGTATTTGGAGAAGAAGTGATCGACCAGGTCGAGATCGCGACGGCTTAGAAGCATCATGCTGCCGTAGCGCTCCACCATGGGACGACCGCCCTTTGCGCCGACCCAGTAGGCGGGAATGGAGCCGAGGTTCGAGGCCAGCGATGCCACCGTGGCCAGGATGATGAGCTGGAGCTGCGTGTGCGCGAGAGCGTAGCCGGCGAGCGGCATGATGACTTCAGACGGGATGGGGATGCAGGCGGACTGAATCGCCATCAGGAGGATGACGCTGGCGTAGCCGCCCGCGGCTATGGCGCCGATGAGGAGTGCAATGATTTTTTCTGACATGCAGGAGCAGTATACGGGGTGAGGGTTTGGTGAGGATGAGCTAGCATGGAAGAGTCAGGAGATCTGCACCATGTCGAATACTGTTACCGAAGCGGGAACCTCTGTTGCCACCGAGACTAATCCTAGTGCGCCGACTCAGGCGGGACGGCCAGCGAGTGGCTATGGGACGGGTTCTCAGCCGCAGGCGGCTCCGCATGACCCTTCGAAGCCGGCGGTGAAGCGGCAGATTGTTTGCTTCAGCTTCTACAAGGTGATGCCGGAGTGGCGGCGATTGCCGGCGCAGGAGAAGGCGGCGCATAAGGCTGCGTTTGCCGAGGTGCTGGCGAAGTGGAATAAGCCGGGGGAGTTTGTGTCGCTGACGTACTCGACGATTGGGACACGCGGCGATGTGGATATGTGCGTGTGGTCGATTGGGTATGGGGTGGATGAGCTGAACCAGATGCGGAGCGAGTTGATGCGGACGCCGCTGGGGGGATATCTGAACTCGCCGCATAACTTTCTGGCGATGACCAAGCGGTCGCAGTACCAGATTGACCGGCCGGATGAGAGCGAGGGCGAAGGGCGTGGAGCGATTCGGCCGGGTGGGCAGAAGTACATCTTTATCTATCCGTTCTGGAAGACGCGGCCCTGGTATCTGCTGTCGGCTGCGGAGCGGAAGCGGCTGATGGATGAGCATATTCGGATTGGGCTGATGTATCCGCGGGTGAAGCTGAATACGACCTACTCGTTCGGGATCGACGACCAGGAGTTTGTGGTGGCGTTCGAGACCAACTTTCCGGAGGACTTTCTGGATCTGGTGCAGCAGCTTCGGGAGACCGAGATCAGTCTTTATACGCTGGCTGATACTCCGATCTTCAGCTGTGTGCGGGTGCCTGCGGCAGAGATGCTGGATCGTCTGGGTTAGGAACGCATGGCGAAGACGACTGTGGTTCGGACTGCTGCTAAAAGTAAGGCCGTGGTTGGAGCGAAGGCTCGCGCGATCGCAAAGACGGAGTCGGTTTCGGCTAAGAAGAAAGCTGGAAAGACGGTGAATCCGACTTCGCCCGAGCGGGTAGCGGCGATTCTTGATGCTCTACGGAAGACCTATCCCGGAGTGGTGTGTGCGCTGAATCATAAGAGTGCGTGGGAGCTGACGGCGGCTACGATTCTGTCGGCGCAGTGTACGGATGTTCGCGTGAATCTGGTGACTCCGGCGCTGTTCAAGGCGTTTCCTACCCCGAAGGCGATGGCCGCTGCTTCCCTGCCGGAACTTGAGGAGTTGATTCGGACGACTGGTTTTTTTCGCAATAAGGCGAAGTCGATTCAGGGTGCGGCAAGGGTGGTAGTAGAGAAGTTTGGGGGGAAGGTGCCTCAGACGATGGAACAGATTCTTACGCTGCCGGGGGTGGCTCGGAAGACTGGGAACGTGGTGTTGGGGTCGTGGTTCAACATTGCGGTGGGAGTGGTTGTAGATACGCATGTTATGCGCCTGTCGCGGCGGCTGGAGTTGACCAGAGAGACTGCGCCGGAGAAGGTGGAGCGGGATCTGATGAAGATACTTCCGCAGGACCGGTGGATCGCGTTTTCCCATGAACTCATTCATCATGGGCGGCAGATTTGTCTCGCTCGGAAGCCACGGTGCGCGGACTGTACGCTGGAGAGGCTTTGTAACTCAGCGGACAAAACGTGGAGCTCGCATTAGTACCCTCCCCCTCCCCTCTCGACACAACGCAAAAATCTAAAAAATAAATCCGAAAAATCTGGCGTACTTTTCGCCCCCCAAAACATGGCTGTCAACTCACCATGTTTCACCACCCAACCACCACAATCTCACCAGCGAAATTCCACACCAAACACCATACATTTCTCAAAAACCCCTTTTAAAACCACAAATCGCCTCGCCAGATTTTTTACCGATGAGTGAAGTGAGTGGCGAGGGATTGGACGAGCGCCGGGATGGTGGATTCGGCAGCTTCGATCGAGGGTTCGTGGCCAAGGTCGCGAAGCTCCTGGCTGGTGACGGGACCGATGGAGGCGAGGGTGATCTTTGGCGGAAGGGTGAGCTTGGCAACTTCTAACAAACCCATAAGGTTACGGGCAGTGGAGGCGCTGGTGAAGGTGATGGCGTCGGGATAGTTCTCCGGTGCGCTGAAGAGATGTTGAAGCGCGGGGATGGAGTCGGGTGGTGTCTGGTTGCGGTAAGCTTCGGCGATGGTGACGGTGGCTCCGGCGGCGGTCAGGGTTGCGGGGAGCGTGTCGCGGGCTTCGGCGGCGCGGGGGAGCAGGAAGGATCTGCCGGGGGCTTCGGGCAAAAGAGCTTCGGCCAGCGATTCGGCGATGTATTGCGGAGGGATAAGGTCGACGGTGAGTCCGATGGCGTTGGCGGCGCGAAGGGTGGCGGGGCCGATGACGGCGATGTGTTTGGCAAGTTGGGTGAGGTGGAGGAACTGGGCTCGGCGATGGAAGGCTTCAACGGCGTTGGCGCTGGTGAAGATGAGCCAATCGTAGGTGCGGAGGCAGGTGATGGCCGCGTCGAGGGCGGCGAAGGAGGCGGGTGGGACGATCTCGATGGTGGGGATTAGGATGGTGATCGCGCCAAGGGCTTCGAGTTGCGTTGCGAGCTCGGAGGCCTGATGGCGGGTTCGCGTGATGAGGATGCGTTTGTTAGTTAGGGTTGGCATCCTTTGGATATTGTATGTCTCTCGCTGATGGCGCATCTTATGCAGCGGTTCGAGAGAAGCAAACTGTAATCTTCCCGGCTTCCAAACGAAAAGCCGAACCTGGCAGGTCCGGCTTTGGTGAAGACATATGACTGGGAAGAGGCGACTAAGCCGTTTTACCGCTGAGCACGGGTGGAGCAGCTACGGATTTGGCTGGTTTGATGACGCCGATTTGTTGCATGATTCCAAGTTGGTCGGAGCTACCCCAGCGTTCGGTCATCTTTCCGTCTTTGAACTTCGAGATCTGCATGCCGCGGGCTTTAACCTTTTTGCCGGAGGGCGGGATGCCGAGGAAGTTGCCGTCGTGCGTGCCTGTGATGGTATAAGCGAAGCCTACATTGTCCTCGTCTGCGACGAGATGCTCGACAGCGATGGACAGGTCCGGAAAGGCAGCGCGAAGTTCTGTGAAAAACATGATGAAACCTTCCACCCCTTTACCTTGATCGGGTGCGGGATCGTGGTCTTTTACATCGGACGCCATGACGTCGTGGAGTCTCTCGAGTTTGCCGCTGTTGATAGCTTCGCCCATTTTTTTCTGTGCTTCGATGTTCGATTCCTTGCTCATGAGTTCCCTTCCTGGTGAAGTCGGGCCCGTTGATGAGGCTCGGCGGTTGAGAGTTAGGTGAAGATCATGCGGCGTGGGGGTGGAGGATTACTTTAGTCCAGCCATCATCGCGGTTGTCGAAGTGCTTGTAGGCTTCGGGAGCCTGGGATAAAGGAAGCTCGTGGGAGATGATGATGGATGGATTGGCCTTGCCGTGGTGGATGAGGTCCATCAAGCGGCGGTTGTAGGCCTTAACGTTGCATTGACCGGTACCCATCTTCTGTCCCTTGAACCAGAATTTACCGAAGTCAAAGGCAATTTGGCCCTTCTTTTCGAGGGGGTCGTCGGCTTTGGGATCGTGCGGGATAAAGACGCCGACTACACCGAGCGTTCCAGTGGCTTTGACGGCGTCCACAAGGGCGTTCATGACCATATTGGGCACCTCCTTGCCTTTGGAGTTGTGGCACTGGTAGCCGATGCACTCTGCGCCACAGTCTGCGCCTAATCCGTTGGTCAATTCGCGAATCTGTTCGCTGACGTTGTCGTTGGACGAGTCGATGGGAGTGGCTCCAAGTTTTTTAGCGAGGGTGAGGCGGTCGGCTTTGTGGTCGACAACGAAGATCTGACTGGCGCCTTGGATCTTGGCCGAGAGTGCAGCCATGAGACCGACGGGGCCGGCTCCATAGATGAGGATGGATTCGCCGGGTTTGAGGTCGGCGAGACGAGTGGAGTGCCAGCCGGTGGGAAAGATGTCAGAGAGCATGACGTAGTCTTTCTCTTTGGCGGTGGCGTCTTCGGGGAGTTTGAGGCAGTTGAAGTCGGCGTAGGGGACGCGGAGGTACTCGGCCTGCCCGCCGGAGTAGGGGCCCATGCCGGCGAATCCGTAGGCTGCTCCGGCCATGCCTGGCATGACTGATGGGTCGGAGCAGGTGAGACAGTAGCCGGTGAGGCCGCGCTCGCAGTTAGCGCAGAATCCACAGCCAATGTTGAAAGGGAGGACAACCTTCATTCCCTTCTTCACAGAGTCGACGGCTTTCCCAACCTCGACCACTTCTCCGAGATTTTCGTGGCCGAGGATTTTGCCTTTTTCTACGTCGGTACGGCCTTCATACATATGAAGGTCAGAGCCGCAGATGTTGGTAGTAGTGAGCTTGATGATGACATCGGTCTGCTTTTCGATTTTGGCGTCGGGGACAGAGTCAATACTAACTTTCTTCGGGCCGTGGTAGACGAGTGCTTTCATGTGACGTTCCTTTTCTGGTGAGGCTTGGCTGCTTTGTGGCGCAGCCGGGTTAGGCAATGGTGCTCGCCTGTTTGGTTCGGTTCTGGATTTATTGCCGTCGCTGCTCTGGGCGGTGCTGTTATTAGCAGACGCTGCATAGGAAAGGTTCGAAACACTCTCGGCGTACGGAGAGAAATGTGGCCGGCGACGACGCGATCGGTCGCCGGCTATGCAAGAAGTAGATGCGAAGGAGCCGGGTGAGGTTTGCCGGCTTGCGTGGGATGGTGTGATTGGTCTTATTTATGGTGTGTGCGCTTTGGGGGTCTCAGGTTCGGAGATTTGGGCCGGGATGGGGGGTTTGTCAGGAATCTTGACGATCCGTTCCTGCACTCCTTCTACGACGTCGCTGACACCTTTGCTGAGCAAGAAGGTGAATGCGGCGAATGCAAAGAGTCCTAAGGAGCTTAGATCTCGTGCGGGCATGTGGGTGAGGTTGGATTTTTGAAGAAGCGTGAGATTCGACAAGATTGCGATAACGATTTGCGACAGGCCATAGAAGATCTTCAGATGTTTTTTGAACAGGTAGAGGAGGATGCCCACGAGGAGGAGGCCGGTGCAAAGGATAGAGCGCGCGAGTACGTTGTAGTAGAAGGAATGGGAGGCGAAGTGGTCTCCGACGGATCGGCGAAAGACCAGGTACCAGCAGAGCAGGCTGACCAGAAGGCCGGTCAGTGCAGCGATGGTGAGATGGAGCCAGTAGAGTTGGCGTGTGCGGGATTTCTCGAATGCGTGAGACTTTTTGTAGAGGATGAAGAGAAACACGGCTATCGGCAGGATGAAAAATACGATGGCGTGGACGATGACGAGGTGTGGACCCCACTTTTCAATCCAGCTGAGGTAGATATCGTTCCAGTGAATCTCCGTTGGGGTGATGCGAAAGGCTGCCCAGAAGATCAGCCACCACAAACCGGCGAAGAAAAGCACAAGTAGCGCGGCAAGAAGAAAGAATCGCGGCCTTAGCTTTTCAGGCTTATCGTTTTCCTCTGGCATAGTCGTATCCAATAAAACAACGCGGAGACGTATGGCCCGGGACCCGTGAAGCAGGCATCATTTTACAAGAACGGTTAGCTGTTGGAGAGTGCGAGGGTAAGGAGATCGAGGGCGCCTTTGGATTTGAGGTCGTCGGCGACGCGGAGGCCGAGGGTGATGGGGTCGGTGTCGGGAGCGGCTTCAGTTTCGACCTGGACCATGGATTCGCCGTCGGGGGAGACGACCTGGGCGACCATCTTCCACTTCCCTTCTTCGTGGAAGCAGTGAGCGCCGATGGGGAGTGAGCAGCCGCCGCCGAGGGCGTCGAGTGTGGTGCGCTCGGCGTCGATGGCGAAGCGGGTGTAGGGGTGCTCGAGGAAGGCGATGGCGTTGCGGAGGTAGGTGTCGCGGGCTTCGTCGATGGCGTGTTCGGGGCTGCGGGTTTCGAGGGCGAGGGCTCCCTGGCCGGGGGCGGGACAGAGCTCGCAGGGGGAGAAGCGCTGGTGGACGGATTCAGTGCGCTTGAGCCGGTCGAGGCCGGCGGCGGCGAGGACCAGGGCGTCACACTGGCCCTGCTCGAGTTTGCGCAGACGGGTATCTATGTTGCCACGGACATCTACGAAGGTGACGTCGGGGCGGAGGGCGAGGATCTGTGCGCGGCGGCGGGGGCTGGTGGTGCCGATGCGGCCTCCTGCAGGGAGGGTGTGGAGCGCCCAGTAGGGTTCGCAGACCCAGACGTCGCGGGCGTCGGCGCGTTTGGGGATTGCAGCGAGGGTGAACTGCGGGGCTAGTTTTGTCGGGAGGTCTTTCAAGCTGTGGACGGCGAGGTCGATGCGGCCTTCTTCGAGAGCCTCTTCGATTTCTTTGATGAAGATGCCTTTGCCGTCGAGGTTTGGCGGAGGGATGAAGCCCGGTTGCTGCATGCGGTCGCCAGTCGTGCGAATGATCTCGAGCTCGACGTGGTACCCGGCGTCACGAAGGGCGTAGAGGATGTGGTTGGCCTGCCAGAGAGCGAGTTGAGAGCCTCGGCTGCCTATGCGAATTGGGTTGCTGGAGTTATTGTGCTCGGAACTCATAGTCTTAATTAGGATACGGGATGATGGGCCGGTGTTTGCATGATAGAGCTGTGGTTTGTACCCGGGGTGAGGAAAAGCAGGTTGCTCCACTTCCGTTTTGACTCTCCTTGGGGGCAGGTTCGATGCCACGTATTATCGGTGGCAATCATTCCTCAAAATTTCAGCGTTCGTGGAACCAAGTCGGTGGTGAGAGCGTAAGTGCCTGACAGACATGAGAGCTGGAGGGAGTTCATGCAGGATATTCGGGTTGCGTTGCGTCAGTTTTACAAGTCGCCGGGCTTTGCCATTACGGTTGTGCTTACGATTGCGTTGGGAATCGGGGCGAATACGGCGATCTTTACGCTGGTGCACGCGATCCTGTTGAAGTCGTTGCCGGTAGCGGATCCGAAGACACTGTTTCGCGTGGGGGACCAGGATGATTGCTGCGTCAATGGCGGCTTTATCAATGACAATGGGGACTTCGATCTTTTTTCTTACGAGTTGTACAAGCACTTTCAGGAGACGACGCCAGAGTTTGAACGGCTTGCGGCGATGCAGGCTGGCGGAGAGCAGAAGACGACGCGGCGAGGCTCGGAGCCGGCGAAGTCTGAGCGGGCGCAGTATGTGTCGGGAAACTTCTTTACGACGTTTGGGATTGGGGCGTTTGCCGGGAGAATGTTGACGGATGCGGACGATACGCCGGGTGGGGCTCCGGCTGTGGTGATGAGTTACCAGGCGTGGCAATCGGACTATGGCAGCGATCCAAAGGTGGTGGGATCGACGTTTTATCTACAGGGCCAGCCAGCTACGGTGGTGGGGATCGCTCCGCCGGGATTCTTTGGGGACCGGATCAGGAGTAATCCACCGGGGCTGTGGATTCCATTGGCGATGGAGCCTGCCATTGAAGGGAAGAACTCGATTTTGCATGTTCCGGATAGCAACTGGCTGTATGCCGTGGGGAGGATGAAGCCGGGGGTCAGCATTACGGCGCTGCAGGAGAAGATGTCGGGGAGCTTGAGGCAGTTCCTTTCGGCGCAGCCTAATTATTCTCGTAATGGTGGGTCGACGATTATTCCGAAGCAGCATGTGGTGATTGTGCCGGGTGGCGCGGGTATTCAGAATCTGCAGAAGCAGACGGGCAAGGGACTCTATCTGCTGATGACGATCTCGGGGCTGGTGCTGCTGGTGGCATGCGCGAATGTGGCGAACCTGTTACTGGCGCGGGGGACAACACGGCGGGCTGATACTTCGGTACGGATGGCGCTGGGCGCGGCTAGGAGCAGGTTGATACGGCAGATGCTGACGGAGAGTCTCCTGCTAGGTTGCGCTGGTGGGCTGGCCGGACTGGCAGTAGCTTATGCGGGGACGCGAATGATTCTGGCGCTTGCCTTTCCTGATTCGCCGCAACTGCCAATTGCGGCGAGCCCTTCACTGGCCGTGCTGGGATTTGCATTCTTGCTGTCACTGTTGACGGGAGTGGTGTTTGGGGTTGTGCCGGCGTGGATTACCTCGCACTCTGACCCCGCCGAGGCGTTGCGGGGTGCGAACCGCTCGACGCGGGACAGGTCGTCGCTGCCGCAGAGATCGTTGATTGTGTTTCAGGCGGCGCTGTCGCTGGTGCTACTGGTAGGCGCGGGGTTGTTGACTAAGAGCCTACGGAATATGGAGCACCAGAAATTTGGAATTCAGACGGCAAACCGGTATGTTCTGCATCTTGATCCGGCTGGCGCAGGTTACAAGCCGGAGACGCTTCCAGCGTTTTACAGGACACTGGAAGATCAATTCGGGTCATTGCCAGGAGTGCAGAGCGTTGGCCTGGCGCTTTACAGCACACTTGAGGGAAACAACTGGGGGGAGGGTGTGTTCGTCGATGGACGGCCTGCACCGGGGCCAAATGACCATAACGGTTCGTCTTGGGATCGGGTGAGCAACCACTTTTTTGAGACTGTGGGGCAACCGGTCTTACGCGGACGCGGATTCACAGATCAGGATACGGCAACGTCACAGAAGGTTGCTGTGGTGAACCAGGCGTTTGTGAAGAAGTTCTTTCCGAAGGAGGATCCGGTCGGCAGGCACTTCGGAATATTCGAGCAGAAGTACTCTTCTACATTCGAGATCGTGGGCGTTGTGGCCGATGCCAAGTACACGAATCCGCGAGATGAAGTGAGGACGATGTACTTTCGTCCGCTGACTCAGACGATGACAGGGCTGACGGATCCGAATGAAGCGATGGCTGAGGGGAGGGGGCTTTATATCAACTCGGTGACGCTGTTTTTTCGGAGCGAGCCGCAAAATCTTGATGCCACCATGAGACGAACACTGGCAAATATCAATCCAGACCTGACGGTGCTTGACCTTCACTCGCTGGACTATCAGGTGGCAGACAACTTTACGCAGGAGCGGTTGATTGCGCGGCTGACGATGTTGTTTGGCGCACTTGCGCTTGTGCTTGCTTCGGTGGGCTTATATGGAATTACGTCGTACCAGGTGGCGCGAAGAACGAGCGAGATCGGGCTGCGCATGGCGCTTGGGGCAGACCGCGGTAACGTCGTGCGAATGGTGATGCGAAGCGCATTTGTGCAGGCCGGGCTGGGGTTGGCCATTGGGGTGCCGATTGCAATCTTTGGAGCAAGGGCGATGGCCGATCAACTGTATGGCGTGCGCTCGTATGATCCGGTGAGTCTGCTGATTGCGGTGGCTGTGCTGCTGGGATCGGCTACGGTTGCGGGGTTTATTCCTGCTCGCCGGGCTGCAAATATCGAGCCGATGACGGCGCTGCGCACGGAGTAGATGGAGCTTGAGATCGCACGCAACACTTTGGGTAGAAGTTTAGTTTTTCTTTATACGGAGAAGCGTTTGAGACGGGAGAGTTGTAGAAAGCTTAGCCAGATGAATCTTGGATTGTTGATCAGGTATCGACGCCATAGACGCTTGGGCTCTTTGATAAGCCGGTAAAGCCACTGAAGGCCAGACTTCTTCATCCAGTCGGGCGCTTCGGCAAGGTTACCACTGAGGAGGTCGAACGCCGCCCCGACGCCGACCATGAGTTTTACCGGCAGCCGGCCGTTGTAGGCGGCCATGAAGCGCTCCTGCTTGGGCGTGCTGAGGCCACACCAGAGAATGTCGGCCTTGGACACTGTAAGCTGGGCTCGCAGATCTTCCTCCTCTTCGGCGTTGAGTGGGCGGAAGGGTGGGGTGTAGGTGCCTACGATCTGAAGGCCGGGATAGCGGCGGGTGAGTTCGGCTCTCAACTCCTCGGCGATGCCAGGCCGGCCTCCGTAAAGGAAGTGACGGTAGCCTCGCTCAACAGAGGACTTACACAGGTTCAGCATGAAATCCGGACCATAGACGCGAGTCATGTCTTTGAAGCCGTGCAGGTGTCCCAGCCAGACGGTTGGCATGCCGTCTGGTGTTGAGAGGAATGATTTGTTGAGGATGCTTCGGAAAGCATCGTCGGATTGACCTTCGATGATGCCGTGGACGCCGGTGACGCAGATATATCCGGTGTCTCCGCGATCCAAAAGCCCTTCGGTCTGTTCCAGTGCGCTCTGCATGGACAACGCGCTGATGCCTACACCAAGGATGTTGACTCGTGGCTGGTCGCTGGCGATCATGATCACTCCTCAGTTATGAAATGCGCTAGACGATCATCGTCTGTTGGTTGAGAAACCGTATCTATCTATCGATATCTCTATTTTATATGCGACGAGGAATGATATTTGGAAGCTCTATTTGATTCAGCTAACATTGTCGATCGCTTCTCGGTACACTGTGACTGCGTATTGGTTGAGGGACTATGAACGAAAGAGATATCTTCCGCGCCTATGCCGTCCATATTCTTTTGATCGGGTGTAAGGATTCAGGCTTACAAAGGGGCGCGCTTTCGAAATGAATGTTTTACTATCCGCCTATGCATGCATGCCCAATTCTGGATCTGAACCTGGTAATGGGTGGAACTGGGCGATTCATCTTGCGGAGCGCGGAATCGACGTCACGGTACTGACCCGCAGTGACAATAGGGAGAAGATTGACGCGTACCAGCGCGATCACCCGAATGTCAGAATTAAATTCGGCTACGTGATGGTACCGACTAGACTATTCAGGCCTGGAAGCGGCCTCCACTATGCACTGTGGCAGATGTTTGCTGTCAAAGTTGCGAGGCGCCTTGATCTCCAACGACGCTTCGATTTGGTCCATCACGTGACATACACAAGCATTCATGTGCCGACGCAGCTGTGGCGATTAGGCAGGCCGACCGTGTTCGGACCAGTCGGAGGAGGTCAGACGGCGCCCCCGGCTATGCTTGAATATTTCGGCCCCAGTCGAGGAGCGGAGGAACGCCGCACTCTTTTGACTAAGGCGCTTCGCTACTCTTATCTGCACAAACGATGGCTGAAAAGGATGACCACCGTGCTTGCGGCAAACAGCGATACGCTGGAATTGATAAGAGCGATGGGACGCTCAGACGTCAGCTTACAGTTCGACAATGGCGTGGCGACCGAGTATCTCGCAGCGGGACCAAGGAGCTTCGAGCGAGAGCCTGGTCCGCTTCGCTTGATCTGGGTCGGAAGGATGCTACCGAGAAAGGCTCTGCCGATGGCACTGGATGCACTTGCCAAGGTTCAACATGCTTCGACACTTACCATTGTGGGAGATGGAATGGAAGAAGCGGAAGTAAGAAGAATGGTCGGCGAGCGTGGCTTGAATAGCCGTGTCCAGTGGGCAGGCAGGCGTCTTAGTGTAGATGAGGTTCGAGCGGCTTATTTGACGAGCGATGCCATGCTATTTACGAGCTTGCGCGAGACTTCAGGCGTGCAATTGCTGGAGGCGATGGCGCTGGGTCTGCCTGTGATTGCACTGGATCTGCATGGCGCACGGGATGTGGTTCCCGAAGAGGCTGGCATCAAGGTCCCCGTTACGACACCCTCGGAGGTTGTCTGTGGACTGGCAGCCGCTATCGAACGTTTTGCCGTTATGAGTGTTGAGCAGAAGGACGCGATGTCTCGGGCGAGCTGGGAGTTTGCAAGAACAAGCACCTGGACGGCGCGAGCTGCGAAAGCCGAAAAACTTTACACAAAGCTGGTGGCGGCAAGTGCTACAGATTGATGGAGCCTTCTCCGACCCCACGCCTGGAGCCGGAGGTTAGTTTTTGGTAATAACTGATCTTTGATTTATCAGGAGGCTCTTGCATTGGACCCCCGCAACGAGATGAGTGACTTGTCCAGCCGCTTCATCGAAACGTGGCTTTTTCTTCTCCGAAACGAAGCGAAGGTCACGAAGATCCAGTTGATGCGCTTGAATTCTCGCAACGAGAGTTCGAAAACGCCGGTTGTGGCGTCCGGCGGTCCAGTGGTGTCGATGACGACCCATGGGGATCGACTTCGCACGGTCCACCTGGCACTGGAGTCGATTGCAGGGGGGACGGTGCTTCCATCGAGATTAATATTGTGGGTTGATAGCGAGGAAGCGTATGCAAATCAGTCCATAAGCCTTAAGAGACTTGTGGAGAGAGGCGCTGAGGTACACCTTAGCCCTAACTTTGGGCCGCACACCAAGTATTATCCCTATCTTCTGTCAGCGGACACCTTCGGATCTCCGCTGGTCACCGCGGATGATGATCTCTTATATGGCAAGTGGTGGCTGGAGGGGCTGTTGCGAGCGCATCGTGAGGACCCTGAAGCAGTGAGTTGTTATCGGGCACATCGCATGAAGATTGAGAATGGAACGATCGCGCCGTATCAAACGTGGGGGCCTTGCAGTTCAACGAATCCAAGCTTTCTTCACTTCGCAACTGGAGTATCGGGCTGCATCTATCCGCTGCGTCTTCTACACAGCCTAAAGGATGCCGGCTCGGAGTTTATGCGGGTGTGCCCAAAGGCCGACGATCTGTGGCTCCATGTAAACGCCCTGCGAGCAGGGATTAAGTCTCGACAGGTTTGGAGCCGTCCGCTGCGGTTTCCGTTTGTTCCCGGGACGCAGAGTGGCGGTCTTTACCATAGCAATGTGATCTTGGCGCGAAACGATGAGCAGATTCGCGACACCTACACGGCATCAGACATTGCCCAACTGGAAGAGATTTCGCGTCGCTAGTAAACGCGGCAAAGACGTGCTGCAGTCGATATTGCTTATTTTTTTAGTTGACGCGCAGCTTCTGGAATGAGTGAGGAAGATTCTAAAGACTCAATTCCTTCTGATATGGCAAGATGGCGAATCTTACGAACACGAAGCCACAACGCAACGCCGATGATACTTTGAAAGAAAAATTGCGTTGCGCACATACCCAGCATTACGCCGTTAAGTCCGAGGTGGCGGGCAAACGGACCTGCAAGGGCTACAGAAAATGCAATAAGGGCCGGATATGCCCAAAAAACTGGGGCGGTGTACTCTAACGCTTGAAGAGCAGCTCGTAGCGGCCCCGAGACAAAGATGACAAGATAAAGCAGCGCATATAACCGAAGCACGGTTCCGTCTGACGAATACTTTTGCCCATAAGTGATCTTTAGCCAAAAGCTGGGGAAGCAGGCAATGATAGAGGTGAATAGTAACGTAATGCCACCCCACAAAAGAAATATGCGCTTGATGTATCGCAGCATGCCGTCGACGCCTTCGAGTCGCATCTGCCTGGATGCCTGAGCTGGAACGACATTATCCAGGCCCAGAAACCAGACGTGCGCTACGGCGACAATGTTTTGTGCTGCTCTCAAGATTGCGGAGGCCGCGGCGCCGTAATAGACAGGGGCTGCCATCAGGAACAAGTTCCCTGCCCCCCACTGCATGAAAGCGGTTGGCGCAAGCCATCGAGAGATAGCCCAGTGCCTCAAAAAAACGCGCTTTATCGTATGCCAATCGAAGATGACCGGTTCTAACCATCGTAGGCAGGCGAAGAACGATATCAAAGAAGTAACGGCGATGATTGTAAGAACAGTGGATATGCTTGCTCTATGGGTATGGGCGAGCCAGAAGATAATGGGAAGTTGGGTGAGGTAGCTCAACGCATCGGTCACGAGAGCCTTTTTGCTCTGACCGGTACAGAAGAAATAGCGGCGAAGGAAGTCCTGAAGCAGATACGCGAGCGTCGCCATGCTCATCGAGAGAGCAAGATTTCCCACTCCCCATTGTGGAAAGAATCTCACGGAAAGTCGAACCGAGATGTACATCACGAGTGCCGCAAACAATGCAAACGTTCCCTCTTGGACGAGGACGGAGCCATAGTAACCAGGTCGTTCTTCCGCATCCTGCTTTGGCCCGACACTGGTCATGGGAGTGACGATTAGCGCATACTGCAGACTGTTCGCAAACAAAACGGCGACCCAAGCAAGAGCGAATACGCCATAGTCTCTTAGACCAAAGCCTCGGGCAAGCAACACATTCGTCACGAAGTTTGCGCCGCTGACTAGCCCCTGATCAAGTAGGGCGGCGGGCGTTTTCCCTCCTCCGACCCTGGCAAGAATACGAGCAAGAAAGGACGGCTTTGGTTCTGCATCATCAGAGTTCAATGCCACGTATGCGCGCCTCTAAGTTTTGAAAGTATTACCCGTCGAGACCTGATTGGAAGATTTCGATCATGTGAAAATCATTGTTTAGTTATGGCGAAGTAAAAAATGCCCTATCAGCAGGTTCCTAGTACTCGAACGTAGTCAGAGCGAAAATGCTCCACCTCGCAAGTGTCTTAGGCAAATCAAAACAGACCCAACCCGCTTCTCTCATGTTACAAGGCATGAGCGAGAAAGAACATAATCAAGGGCAATGTTTGAGCAGGTTTTCTTTGTGAGACGGAACAGCCAATCGTCGTTACGACTAGCGACAGTAAATGACTAGGCTATGCAAGAGTTTACCGGTTGCAAGCGAGGCCACGCGACAGGTTTTTTGATGAGCAAACACGGGAGTTCACAGGAAATGGTTTTTCTGTTGCTGCGCGGGCCACTTCCATCATGAACTAGCCCCTGATCATAAAAACTCATTTAGCGGGCGCAGCGTTCCAGACTATTTGGCCGTGCTGATCGAAACCTGCGGCTTGAAATTGTACGAAGGTCTTCACGCCAAAAGCTTCAAAGTGATGCTTATCCAAACCAACCGTGATGTGGTACGTGTTGTAGTCGATTATGTTGGCTACGCCCGTCGCGACAATGCCCATGACTCCACCTGCCCCATCTGTTCCTTCGTAGGTGACGTTATTATTCTCGACCGTGTCATAGGCTCCGAGGTGGGGTCCATAGGTTCCAGATCCACGATCCTGATTGACGATGACCAAGCCGCTGCCATAGGCAGCTGCCACGATGACCGTATTGTTCTGCACCACAGTGTTGGTTGAATTCTGCACGGAGATTTGGCCATCCCACATGGAGATGCGGGGTGCAGCGCCATTTCGGTTAATGGTGTTGTCTTCGATCACGGAGTTGTAACCGATCTCATGCTGTATGCCCGAGCCGGCATTGTTTTCTATGCGGTTACTCTTGTAGTGAACGTAGATGGAGTTGCCATCGTCCCATAGCCCGGTGCCGTTGTTGTCATGTACGTAGTTGTTTGAGATCTCGGCGATATTCAAATCTCCAAATTTTGCGCCGCCTGCTTCCCACCCATAATCGAACCAGTCGTAGTTATTGTAGGCAATCTCGTTATTGACGATTTGCAAGTTGGCACCGCCGCCGCCTATGCCCTTTTGCCCATTGTGATGGAGGTAACTGTTCTCAACGGTGCTATTTGCGCCGATTTGAACAGCCCCACCATGGTTGTAAAGGCCGACAACATTGTTCACTGTCCAATAGGCACCATTCCCGTTGCCTCCAATTGCCCCTGTTTGAGAGGGGGAAGCGTATCGCTCAACCGTCAGATTTTTGATGGTAACGTTGGTTGCATATCCACAGAAGGCGCAGGTCGATGTACCAATCTCAAAGGTTTTTGAACCCGGGTTGAAGTTGATAACGGCGGTTCCATTTGTGCTGTCATAGAACCACGTGCTGGCTGTGAGTTGACCGGTACTTGCAACAGGCATCAAAACTGTCGAACTCACGAATAGTTCCCGAGTGTAATGGCAGAGCGTATGCCCGGTGAAACATCTACCCAAATCGAGTGGATTGGCGCCAATACTCGCCTGCCAAAGTTGTGGCGAGGATCCGGCGACCGACGAGAACTTTATTGGTTCTGCTCCATCGAGCACGACCATTCCTGTCGCAGGTCCGGCAAAAGAATCTCCCTTCTTGGGGGTGATCTGTTGGAGATGGTAGGTGCCTGCGCTAAAGACGAAACTGGTGCCCTCCGGAGCACCTGCCACGATTGTGGCGATATTTTCACCCGTTTTTAGGGAGATTGTTTCGGCATTAGACAATGAGGAGAACATAAAAACAGACACACAAATCGCTGAAGAACGTAAGAACCGTCTCGGAAGCTTCGGAGAAGAGACAAAATTTCGAAGAAAGGAGAGTTGGACACCCAGAAGGCTGGTCCAAATTTGTGTTTTAAAGCCTTCCGCTGAATGGACGAAAGAACGATGAGCGAACCGCCACTTCAGAAAAAACTTGGATTGTTTCATGCCGACTCCTGCGAGGTTATGAAGAGATCAGTTGAGAGGTGGTAGCCCACAACAGAGCTGTAGAACCCCTTCATCTACAACTGGATACCCGGCAAAAATGTGCATTGCTGCAGCATGAAGCGGCCCCTCGACCTCCTCGCTATTTAGAGAGAAACATCGAGTGCGTTGAATTGTGCTTTTGTGTCTAACTGCAACCACTCTACCAAGAATCCGAGGTGAGCATACTGATTTTTGCGCAAATAGTTGCAACTTTGGAGGTATAGCAGTGGATGGCCGCTTGATGGATCGGATCAAAGATTCGTGACGCACATGCGTGCGAGATTGCGAGTGTTGGATCTTGGGCACTTCAGCGAAGGAACGATCAACTTTCGGATGCAGAAGGGCCGAGATCTCCCCTCGATTTTCCCTCGCGCTTACTGCTTTATTTGTTTGCCAGCAAGGTCTACCAGGCTGCTGTTTGGATCGTTTCCGAGTGCGCGAAACTGTTCCCAGGTTTTCTTTCCACGGTTTTCAAAGTGTTCACCACCGGCTTTGAGAATATATGTATTGTTATCGAAGTGATTATTTGTCGCGGATCCCGAGGCATCCATCAAGCCACTGGCTCCTCCACGGCCTTCGAAGGTGATGGTGTTGTGAATAATTTGATTATTCGCACCGAGCCTGGTTCCCAAATCTCCCATTCCACGCTCTTGATTGATAACAACTATCCCGTTGCCAGCGTCAGGGGGCACGATAACAATATTGTCCCGAACGATAACATTGCTTGAATTCTGTACGCTAATCTGTGCCTGCCAAAGAGAGATACGCGGCGGTGCTCCGTTCCAGCGAACGGTGTTCTGTTCGATCAGAGCGTCGTAACTTATCTCATGTTGAATTCCGCTGCCAGCATTGTGCTCGACTCGGTTCATGCGGTAGGTCGTGTTCTTATTATCGATATCGGTCCACAGTCCGCTGCCAACGTTATCGTGTACGTAGTTATTCAGAACTCGCAGGTTGGTGGTGCGGGCAAATTTGGTGCCGCCAGCCTCCCAACCGGGATCGTAACCGGCGTAGTTATTGAACGCGATTTCGGAGTTTTCAACCAGCACGTTCGCTCCGCGCGCCCCAAGGCCCTTTTGCCCATTGTGATGGATGTTGCAATGCTCGATCGTGGCCCCGTCTGACAGTTGAATGCCAGTACCGTGAGAAAATCGCACTTCGGTGTCGGTCAAGGTCCACCCTTGCGCGCCACCTTGTCCGTTACCTAGAGACCCTTGACCTCCAACAGCTCCAAATTGCGGAATGGATGCATACTTTTCCACGATGAGGTGAGAGATGGTTACATTTCGTCCCGTATTGTTGAACGCGGTTTTGGCGACGGCTATCTCGAGTTTATGGCCAGCGGGATTGAACCCTATCACAGCGCTGCCGTTGGCTTCGTCATAAAACCATGTGTTTACGCTTAGTGCGTCAGAGCTCGCGACTGGCATCAATGGCTTGTCATCAAGGTACAAGTCACGTTGAATATTGCAGAGGGGGTGGTCATGCATACAGCGAATCTTCCCGATAGTAATAACGCCCACCGGAGCAGACCAGACGTTGCCTGAGCCACGAAAATTGAGAGGCTGCGCCCCATCCAGGATTACGTTCCCTTCCCCTGTAAAACTGTCGCCATCTTTCGGATTGATTTGCTGGCCGATGTAAATGCCTGGCGAAAAGACAAACTTTGTACCTGGCGGTGCCGCTGCAACCCGTGCAGCGACGTCAGTTCCGGGGGCCAACTTGACGATCTGTGCCGTTAGCGGCGTAACCGCCGACACTATTAGTATCGTGGCTAGCGCACAGAGGCGCGACTTGTCGTTATGCTTCACGGGTGCCCCTGGTGTTTGGTGTGAGTAAAAAATGTACCCCTCCCTCTTCCGCTCCCCCTGAGAGATTTGATTGAAGTTAAGAGGAGGCTGTACGGTTGGATTGAATATGAGCGAGAACCGGAAGTTCAGTCCAGTCGCTTTCTGCCACTAAGTTTGTGATCGTTCCGTGGTCCGCATAAGCGAAGTGCTCTTTGTAAACAGTTTGCAGAGCTACACCAAAGCCCATTAACGACCAGAACCAGATGCCCAGTTGAGGGCCTTCCAGAGCAACGTCGAAGCAGGAGTCAACCACCATGGCGAGCCAGTAGACGAAACACCAGAGCGCGACGCGGGACCATACCACGCGATCGCGCCTCTTGGCGTGGAGCACCATCCTGACCATTTGAAACGCGAAGGTCACTAATAGCGCAATCCAAAGCGCAAACCCTGGAACACCGGACCGCGCGAGAATTGACATGCTCGAGTTGTGGGGTGCTCGCAGGACATGTCCTGCTCCAATCTGAAAACCATCGGAATCGGCTAAATTTACGCCGTATCCTTTTCCAGTCCAGAAATACGAGCCGCCAAAGGTATAGCCTATGATTTTCTTCCACCAATCCAGCCGCCAGTGCGCCGTATTGCTCGTGGCAGTGTTGCTTGAATCCTGAGGGAAAAAGACGCTACTCACGTTGGTTACAAGTTGGTCAAGAGAAAGGGTGCGGGCAGCGCTGATGTGCACCTTAGCTCCCGCCGCGCCGAAGACTAGAAGTACAGCGACAACTCCGCCAGCTAAGATTATTCCCGCACGCCCCCAACTGATCTTTTTGGCCAGCAACGTTACCAGGACGAGAGCTACGATAACCGAAAGCATTCCACCACGATTGACCGACGAAACGAAGACGAATGACACCAGAGCCCCAGCAGCGGTTATCAGGTACCGCACAGAAGCGCGCGGCTTAGAGTCGGTTCGCTGCCATAGCATGTCGAGCGAAAGAAGAAGGAAGGCGAACACTCCCGCCAGATGGGCCCCCATGTCTCCCATTTTTATCGAGAATAAGCGGGTTCCTCCTTCAGTTTCGTCGTCTGCGTGGAGTAGAAAACGGAGCATCATGAGCACACAAAGTATAGGCGTATACCACATGAGAAACCGCCCATACACAGTAGGAACGCGCATCAACATCTTCGGCCGGCGAATCAACAGGCTGGCCGCAAGCAAGAAAAAGATTCCGTAGATCCAGATCGCTGAATCGCGCACTGTATCCACGCCGTAACTGCCCAGATAGGGCAAAGTGCAGCCCAAGTTGAAGACGGCGAAGACAATATAGAGCAGACCTAACGGGGTACGCAGTACAGGCATGATGGCGCCGGGCACCAACGCCAGCAAAATGCCCGGCACAAGAACCAGCTCTCCCACGTAAATCGGTGGGACACCGAAGTGCGCGAAGCCACGGTCCAAGACCATGTACCCCAAAAGCAGCCCCGCCAGCATTTTTAGCCAAAACCTGTACATTGCGTCCTATTCGACCTGCACATTCAACCAAGGCAAGGATCGGGCCTTAGAAGACTCTTACTAATGCGACACGCCGGTATAGATAAGTGCGTTCGAAGCTTGGAAAGCTAGCTGCTTCGTGGTTCCGAGCGTGAGTTTCGTCTTGCTGTTCGGGATATAAACGATATCGTCCGGCTCGAGCGGTTTAGGGTTAGCTTTGCCTGCAACGATGGCTTTGTAGTCGATCGGTATGCTGATCAATCCGTCATCGGTCTTCCGAATGATACGAATCTTCCCCAGGGCAGCGTAGTAGTTCGTATCGAGCGCAAGGGAGATCGCCTGAATGACATTCATGGAACCATCCGGCTGCATCACGTATCCGCCGGGCCGATTTACGGCACCCAGTACATAGACAATTCCTGCTCGATTTACGACGACAGTATCACCTGCACTCACAGTGAATTTCTTGAGGTTGCTGGTGTCACCGTCATGCAGGAATTTAACAACCTCTTCGTCGTGGCTAGATCCATGCCTGAGGATGATGCGGTTGCCTGCGTTGGCAGTGGCCCCGCCAGCGATGGTAATTGCTGTGAGCAAATCGGTTGGCGAGATCAACTCATAGTTGCCAGGAGACTGAACTTCACCCAAGATTGCTGCCTGAGGCGAGACATACTGCGTGATTGAAATCGTAATCTGAGGATTTTTAAGCATCTCAGATTTCGTATAGGCGTTCTCAATTGCTACCCCCGCCTCGGCTTCGTTCATTCCTTGCACATGTACATGTCCGGCGAGAGAAAGATTTATTTCGCCATTTTCACTAACACGGGCGTCCTGATTGAGCTGGGGCTCGTTAAAGACGGATATTTGAAGAAGAAATCCTGGCTGAATTCTAAGCTTCTCCAGGTCGGCAGGCGCTGCAACGATGCCTCCACCCGCTGCATTGGCGCCAAGAGGCCTTCTTCCAAATACGGATTGGGGTTGGGTGTTTGGTAACGGTCCAGTCTGCTGTTGTGGAATCAGTGAAGGAGTCTGTGCTTGGACGAGCCTTGATGGCACTGATGCTGCAAACAAGAGCGATAGAACAAAAAGAGTATGGGTATATGTATTAATTTTTGGCATAGGAGCTGGCAGCGTCCTTTCCGTGATATCCGTAATAACCGTAGAAATTCGACGAGTCGAGCGCCACGTCGTTAACGATGACTCCAAGCAACTTGCTACCGGAATCAAGGAGCGCACGGCATGATCGCTGAAACGCCTGTTTTGGCGTGACTCCAGCGCGTACAACGAGTACTGTTGCGTCCATCATCGGAGCCATGACACTTACGTCCGCGAAGAAAGAGACAGGTGGCGAATCGATCAGGATAAAGTCAAAATTCCGTTTGAGATTCTCGAGCAATTGCCTGAAACGAGGTGACTCAATCAACAGCAGAGGCGACTCCAGCGAACTTCCTGAGGGGAGAACGAAGAGATTGGCTACTGAACTGTGCGGTTGGATGAAGTCGTTGGCATCCCCTTCGCCGGCCAGCAGATCGCTCAAACCCTTTTGTGTATTCTTCCCTGATCGAGTATCTACTTCCGCCCGACGAAGGTCGCTATCGAGGGCGAGCACCCGTGCTCCGCTAAAGGCAAAGGCGCTAGCAAGTTCGATGACAGAATTCGATTTACCATCGCCGTTCATCGGGCTTGTCACGAGAATAGTGCGGAGCGCCGCTCCAGCTGTGTTTATCAAGATCGAGGCACGAATCTGACGATACGCTTCGAGGGAAAGTCTATCTTCATTCTCGATTCTTTGAGAATGCCCGTTGATGACTCTTCCCACGCTGCTAGCCAGCCCTCTAGGGGAAGAGGCCTGTTTGAGCCGCGTGAGGCTGGGTACGGCACCAAGAATCGGCACAGGCGAAACTGCCTCCATCGCCTCAACTGTCTCAAGTGTATGGTCACCACGATTGCGATAGAAGGCCGCTCCCAATCCAAATAACAATCCAGCGCCAAGGCCGAGGGATAGGTTTAAAGGGTAGTTCGGCGAACTTGGAGTTGGCATGGGCAGCGCGCGGTCAACGATGGTAATATTCGCTCCGCGTACACTAGCGGCAACCTCTGCTTCACGGAGCTTCGTTCGCAGGCCTTCGTAAAGAGCACGGTTCCCTTCGGCTTCTTTGCTCAATAGCTGAAACTGAGTCGCCTTATCGTTAAGCTTGTTAGCGTCAGCGACGTTCTGATCGTAGGTTTGCTTAAGCATCGATTCGTTCTTAGCGGCGAGGGAGTAATCATTTTCCGCTCGCGATCGCAGGTTATCTACTGCACGAGCGATCGAGCTTTGGATGGAGGCCATCTGGCTCTTTGTTTCAACAAGCGTCGGGTAACGAGAGCCATACTTGCTTTCCATATCCGAGTACTGAGCCTTGAGCTGCGCTTCCTGCAACCTCAGACTTTGAAGCACAGCGAGATCCGTACCGGCAACTCCATTAAGCACTTGAGGATTCGATCCTAGTCCCACAATGAGTTCTGGATCGCGGGTGGCCAGGAGTTTGATAATAGCTTCCTTTTGAATTCGCTCCGACTCAGCCTGAACGACAGATTGGTTGAGCGCGACAAGCTTTTGCAAAAGCGGATTTTGTGCGTTATCCGAGCCTGTGCCGACAAACCCAAAGAAACCATTTTCTTTCTCAAAGTCGGTAACCTGCTTGTTAGAAACCGCAACTTGTTGTTTGAGATCCTCGATCTGCTTCTGCAGCCAGTCAGAGGCCTGGACGGCACTCGAGTAATGTCGGGCGATGTAATCGGATATATAAATCCCAATTAGCGAGTTGACGACGGCGGCCGAACGCTTGGGGTCGCGGTCATCAAAGCTTATCTGTACCAGACGCGTGCCCGGAAGAGGTTTGACATTGAGATTCGACTTGAACCGCTTAAGGACTTCGATTCTACGGAGCGGAGCATCTGCCAAAGGCAAATCAGCCTCGGCTGCAAATTTGCCGATCTTTGAAGTCTTATATGGATCGACTGCCTCAAGATTGTTCTGCTGAATTGTTTCCATTGCAAGGCCGTCACTGTGCAACATCTCAGTCAGGGTGGATAGGTTCGTTCCGAGATCGTCTGCTCCGGAATCAGATTCTGGGCTGAAATCGCTTAGGCCGAGCTTATTACCGTCGGCCGACTTCAACTCAACGTGAGCCACGGAACGATAGTTGGGCGTCATGAGGAGCGAGCTTAAGAGCGCTAACGCCAACCCTGCCAAAATGCTCCATAAAATCACAGGCCTTTGACGTCGCAATACACGACTAACATCACCCATCGATAATTCTTCGTGGATTGTGGAGCCAAAGCCACCGTAATGCTCCATTGCTTTTGGTCCCGGACGCGCATCAGGCAGAAGCGGGTTCATTGACATTGAGCGTTATCCCCAAATTATTTTTTGTATTCTGCGAGTGGCTGAATGCGAACGGCCAGATATCAATTCACCCTACGTTCGATTTTCTACGCTTCCGTGACCGCCAACTCAAGATAGACCATCACTACCGAACGTTATGAACTTCCAGCATCATTCTATTATGAACAAGCGTCATGTGTCTCCACAAAACTCTCATCTAGCTTTCACCGTAGGGAAGTTACTTTTCATAAGGGTTACCGTGGTGCAGGCAACCTATGTCGGAAGATGTAGTTGGCCGATTTGTAACGTAGTGGAAAGAAAGCGACCAACAATCAATGACGACAAGGGATCTCTACCGCTTACGGCTTCTGGCCTGCAACATTTTCCAGCAGCGTGATATCGGCGGCCGTATAAGTATCACGGATTTGATCGTCATTCCGGGCCAAAAGGACGTTGGAATGGTACAACCCAACGTCCTGAGTTCCAGGAGCGAAGGGGAATCGCAAGGGGCGGGTCCAGACTTGTCGAATTTTGTTGCCAGCCCGCAATGCGTTCGCGTGAAGCCAGACATCATCCGCTTTAGGGCACAGCTGCATGAACACGGAACCAGCGGCCTTGAGACTGCGAAGCAACGAGCAGGGATAGATGCAACCAGAACCACCGGTAGCAAAATGAAGAAAGCTTGGAGCTGTCGTCCTGCATGGCTGCCAACTTTGATAAGGTGCAACGGCTCGATCTCTGAGCTCTACAATGTGAGCTCGATAGCAACTCACTGACTCTGGATCTGCTTGATGCGATCGTACGAGGCCGGCGAGCCACCAGTCGCAGTACAACATGTCGTCGTCAGCAGTTGCCAAGGGAGTTTCATAAACGTCTGTCGACATCAAATACGGATAGTATTTTTTGTGGGGACCCAGATTCTCACACGGATGGATCTCCAAGCCTCTGCGAACTAATCTCTCAAGTCCAGGCGTTCTTACCGCATCCATCTCATCCTTATCCACCCACAGGATGAGCCTTGAAGGGAGAACCGATCCAGCGGCGATCGATTCCAAGACGAGATGGACTGTCCGGAGCCGATCTCCGTAACTAGTCATCGACACGACAGGGCCGCCAGTCGCAGTCACCGGTGCGATGGATTGGTGGTTGCGTTGGCGCAGTCGAGCCAAAAGAAGTTTCGTGTATTTGGTCTCGTGTCTGAGAAGAAAGAGCCAGGTTCGGACGGCTTCAGAAGATAGAGCAAGCTTCGCGGTATCGAGTGTCAAATAAAAAATCCTCGTGCCTACGTCGGGAAGAAAGGTTGGATCAGAGGAGACCGTATCGACTTGTCTTGTTTGTCTTGAAAATTTTAGCATTGTTCCTAAGGAATCGGGATTCTAAATTTAGGTTGCCACGCTCGCGGATTAATTTCAAAGGTGTTGCGGATCGATGTTGCATCACTCGCAACCACTTGCGTAACAATTTCCAAAATTTGTGTCCGGGAGAGTTTAGTAGGGATCAAAAAAAATCATCGCTCGAATATATATGCCGCGCAGATTACATCTTTTTAGAACCGTCGCATGCGCATAGTTGGTTATAATCTGGAGCAAGAGATCCTATTGTTCTCGATGTCTTTTTGTTGATACAAGCAAGGCTTCCGAGCCATCAAAATAGTATTCCGATGCGGCATCGTGAAATCTGTCGAGATGGGTTCAATGCGTGCTTAACTGCATTAGTGCCTGTTAGACGCCCGTTTCGAAGCGTGGATCTGGAACGTCCTTATTAGCTCTTCGTAATTGACAGTCTGGTGATGTCGTTAATCTCTATCTGAATGCCCAAGAACTTAAGGTCACGCTAATGCTAGCAGCCATCCAAAGGTCGATCATAAGACTTCACAACAGATCTGATAGTGTTCGGCTTCCCGCGTACTCGGTGCACATGGATGCGATTCGAGCTATCGCTGCTTTTCTCGTTCTTGCCGGTCATGCGAGGATGCTCTTCTTTGGCGAACACCAACTTCATAGAAACCCTGCAGCGGCAGGGGCGAGCGCACTTGGCTTAGGCGGCCAGGCGGTGATGGTTTTCTTTGTGCTGAGTGGATTTCTGGTTGGCGGCAGCGCATGGCGCTCGATTCAAGAAGGTAGATGGTCCTGGCGCAAGTATCTTTTCCAAAGAATGACCCGGCTGTGGATCGTCCTGATCCCGGCACTGATCGTTGGGGGGATTTTTGACCATGTTGGCATGCAGTTTCTCTATAGCAATGGAGGTATCTATTCAGCGCCGCCGGGTCAGGGGATGATCGAGCCAACTCTTGGAGCTGCAATGGGATTAAAAGTGTTGGCCGGCAATGCCTTCTTCTTTCAAAAGATTCTAGTTCCCTCCTACGGAACTAACGCGGCAATGTGGAGTTTGGCAAACGAGTTCTGGTACTACATGCTCTTTCCCCTCTTACTCTTGATTTTCGTAGGCCGAACGCCGGTCATTCTACGTGTGCTGTTTGGGTTAATCGCCGCCTGCATTCTTATGCTGATTGGAATAAAGATTGCCGGCCTGTTTTTGGTGTGGCTGTTGGGCTTTGGGGTTTCGACCTTGGAGTTAACGATTCCGCCGAGGTTCAGGCGTCCCGCTACGATCGTTGCCTTGCTTCAATTCTTAGCTGTGGTTACAGTCCTACGCCGGTATCAGACACACTTCGTATTGACTGCCAGCGCGATTGGCCTGAGCTTCGCACTATTTCTTTACGTGATTCTGCATGCGAGGCAGCCTGTCAATAGTCTTTCCTACCAGAGAGTTGCGACAACATTGTCTAAATCTTCCTACACTCTCTACCTGGTGCACCTGCCGTTTCTAGTGTTCCTGGTAGGTTTGGTCAACAAGCCCTGGCACGCGTGGCCCAAACGGCCGACGTACTTGTTGTTGTCGATCTTATTCGTGGTGATCGCATATTCTTACGCATGGATTATGTATTTGCTCTTCGAGCGCAACACCGATGCGATCCGCAAGCGGCTTTTTGAAAGAAGAAGCTTAGCGGCGCCCGCTGTGAGATCGTAGCCGTTCCGACGCTTATCCGATCTTTCTGCTCACTATCAAGTGAATAGGGTCATACGTATGAGGGACGGTGAGCCTCAATACATTCCTGAAAGGCAGCCATGAGTTGTTGATAGTTTTGCTCTTCGGTGTAGAGAGCAAGATATCTTGCCCTGGCTTGAAGTCTCAACGACCTAAGACGGTCCGGATCAGATGTGAGGCTGCTGACGACAGAGGCAAGTTCTACACTATCTCCGGGCCGGTACAGGAGACCGGTCACGCCGTCTTCAACCATTGCCTGCATAGGTGGCGTAGCGGCTGCGATGACTGGCGTTCCTTTGGAGTAAGCTTCGACGATTGTGCGGCCGAATGGCTCATACCACTCTGACGGAAAGATCAGAAAAGCAGCATTGCCCAAGTATTCGCATACGTCGGAGAGCGACCTGCGGCCTAGATATTCGATACGTGAATCGGCTTCAGAAGCTTCCCTGACGATTGATTCGAGAGGGCCGTCGCCGATAAGCTTCAGACGCACCGGTTGCAGAATGTTCTTCCAGGCTTTGAGCAGAGAACGAACACCTTTTTCCTCTGTGAGACGTCCGACATACAGGCCGTAGCCGCCTGAACCGTCGCCGACCCCGGTGTCCGAGATAAAGTTCGGTTTGACTATAATTCTATCTTCGGGAAATCCACCTGCGACCAATTGTTGTTTTACAAAGCTACTGACTGCTATGAACCTATCGACCGAGTCTCCCCACACCCCACGCAGATGAGCGTAGACATTGCTGGCGACTACTGCGGCTGACTGCAGATAGCTCTTCCGATAGCAACGATGTTGAATGGCGGAGAGGGCTACCTTACTGCCAACGCATGTAGTGCAGACGTGGCCATCGCGAAACAGGTTAGCGGAAGGGCAGACGAGCCTGTAGTTTCTTACCGAAAGAGCGGTTGGGATACCCATCTCTTTTGCGGCACGAAAGATTGAGGGAGAGAGACGAGGGAAAAAGTTATCCACCTTCATAATGTCCGGCCGTTCCGACCGAATGAGCTGTTTTATGTTATCGAACTCTTTAGAATTCCAGATGGATTGCAAGCCTACAGTGATCAGGTTCTCAGAACGAATTTCAGCATTGTCCAAGACATACTCAATGACTTCCTCTCCGCGGGAACGAAGCATCGAGATTTCCTGCTCTCTGGACTCGTCTTCTCCACCTCGGTAGATATATCGATTGTGTAGAAACAGAATCCGCATCAGGCCTCAAGATCTATGAATATTCAGTTGGGATACAGTCGCTCTGTCCATTGTGCCTTTTGGTCTGGACTTATGAGTGAGAAAGATCTCTCACTCCATTCCCTCGGTCGGAAGTTGAGTGCCGCTGACGGATTGACGCGTCAAGTGACAAGATGCAGGTCCGCCCAATGTCTGCGAACGGTTTCTGAATAATGCAGTGACACGCGACTACTTAAGGGCTACTTAATTTTCTGGCGAACAAAATCGTAGAAGATAGGTGGCGTAAATTTACGGGCGAGGCTGCGCACGGTGGGTTTCGGCCCATAGATATCAGGCGCATACATGGAGCTGTGTACACCTTTTTCCTTCCCGAGGATGCCTCCTGCTGTGTTGTAGTAGGCCATGAAAGAGTAGCGCGAACGGCCTGACGGTTCTACTACCGGATTGACGCCATGAAAAGACGTCCGAGAGACCTCCATCAGTAGAGTTCTATTAAAAACAGGCTCAATCTCTGCAACTTTACGGCTTGCGTCTTTATTCCACAATTCGAGTTGTCCACCGTACTTCGGAGACCAATCCTGATTAAGGTAGATGATCAGCGCGAGGCGGCGCGTCAAACCGCTGGTGAGGTCCTCGTTTGAGTCGATGTGAACATCAAACTTTCCTTTTGGAGGGATAATGCTGTAGCCGGCGCCGTGCATATATGGATCAGGCAGCAGGTTCCAGATCCCCGTGATCTCGGATAAGAGATAAAGAAATGGGGCCGAGTGAAGAAGTGCGACGAGCTGAAATCCTGCCTCGCCGAGCAAAACGGCAGACTTCTGACCGAACTTCTCGATTTTATGGGTGTTATGGTGTACCCAGTCGGACCTCTTGGCTACCGACATCTCGTTCATTACAGTAGTTAGCCGGTCGGGTTCGAACAGATTATCAATGGTGAGATAAGGAAAAGGCGAGTTACTCCGATATCGTTCGGCTAAGCTTGCAGAGCTCTCTGGGATGGAAAGTTGATCAAGCCGAGTTGAGACGTCTCGAATGCTAGTTTCGTTTTGCATATCGCTCCCTGACACCGACGCAGTGGGTTGCATTCTTGATAGAACCGAACCATTGGTGGGTTCATTGCTCCTCCGCCGGGCCGTTACCTCATCCCTGTGAGGGAAATGAATTTCCTATAATTAGGAAAAACTCTGGTACTTCAAGTTATCTAAAGCTCCATAATGCCTTTTTGTATGCATTGATTTTCGTCTTTCGAGGGAAAGTCAATGCCAACAACACTTATGTGTGCAATTGCAATGCCAAATAGCTACTAGCGGAAAATCACCGCAAGTCATGATTGACGAGCTTTAGAAAGAAGTTCTTACGGCTGATGACCATAACCCAAGCTGTTGGCCATCTTGAGGGACGGGCCTACGTTCGTATGCGACGTCGTAAGAAATTCTCATACAAGTTACAGCTGTAGTACAGCGGCCGGTTGGCCCGACAATTGCATTATTTCAGAATAACGGCGCTCACTGAGAAGCCCTTCTCAAACCGTCCGCTCTATTGTGACGGGCTCCGTAATTAGTTACCGTAGTTACGTTAGGTAACCTAAATTTCAAAAGTTGAACACGCATCATAGAGGCAAAGCGCTAATTGAAGGGATGCCAATGACATTGTCGAATAGAGGTATCTTTCTGGAATTAGTAAAACTTAGCGATATTTTACTTCTCTTTTGCAGTTTGGCGGCAGCTTATGTTGTCACCTCCGGGCATCAGGCTTTTGGTTTACCTAGGTCCCTGGTGACACATCATCCTGTTGAAGTATTTCTGGCGACGCTGTTATTGGGCATAGTATGGCACGGAGTTTTATATTCGAATAAGTTCTATCGCTCCAGAAGAGTGGATGGATTCCTCATGGAGGCGATGGATGTATTTCTTGCGAGCGCCTTGTGCGCTGCAGCCTGCTTTGCCTGGCTGTGGGTCATAAGTTCCCGCGCGACACGTACTTATCATGCAAATGAGCTCGCTTCAACTGCGGTCGTTTTTGGGATCGTCAGCTTTACGGTCTTCCTCTCGACACGATTTCTGGGACGGACTACGGCGCACACACTTCGTTCCAAAGGCTATAACCTTCGCCATGTATTGATCGTTGGGACGAATCGTCGGGCCCACGCTTTTGCACAGGATGTACTGCGGCACCCGGAGTGGGGTTACGATGTGCGGGGCTTCATTGACGGCCAATGGTGGTTCCAGGAGACGGCTACATCCGGTCTAGGGAACCTTCTTGGGGATCTGGAGACGATTCCGTCGCTGCTGCGAACAATGCCTATCGACGAAGTGATCGTGACCTTGCCACTCGCGTCGTTTTACCAGCAGATTGCAGAGGTGGTGGCTACGTGCCGCGACCATGGGATCACGGTACGGGGAGTGGGATCATTCTTCGATCAGGAACAGGCACATCGAACTGCCTACCTTCCGGGTGGCATTGGCACCATTACTCTGCACGATGAGTCTTGGAATGCGTGGGGATCGATGATAAAGCGAGTAACCGATGCGGTCGTTTCGGCGGTGCTTTTGCTGGCCCTTGCTCCTGTCTTTTTCATCGTTGCGTTATTGATCAGGTTGACCTCGAAGGGTCCGGTCTTCTTTCGTCAGACCAGAATTGGCTATGGCAAACGACCTTTCGAGATTCTGAAGTTTAGGACAATGGTGTCGGATGCCGAGAAGTTGATGGCCCAGGTGGAGCATTTGAACGAGACGAAAGGTCCCACCTTCAAGCTGAAGAATGATCCTCGTATAACACCCCTGGGCAGGTTTCTACGGAAGTCAAGTCTTGACGAGATTCCTCAACTCATCAATGTGTTTCGTGGAGACATGAGTCTTGTCGGCCCACGGCCACTTCCCGTGAGAGATTATGAAGGTTTTACGAAGGACTGGCACAGGAGACGATTCAGCGTCAAACCCGGAATTACTTGTTTGTGGCAGGTGATGGGGAGAAGCTCGATCAGCTTCGATGAGTGGATGGCTTTGGATATGCGTTACATCGACCAGTGGTCGGTATGGCTCGATATCAAGATCCTGTTTCAAACTATTCCTGCAGTCTTTCGTGGCTCCGGGGCAGTGTAAATACAGATCTCCGACAACACCAGTTGGTATGGCGGCTCGCGACTAAGAAGGACTCCTAGTAGACATGACGCGAGAGCGCCTGACATCTACTCGGAGTCTTTTTTGCGTGTTGATTCGCGGAGCGCGGTGAGTTGGGGATGGAGAAGCTTGGCTGTGAGCGAGCGGGTCAGGGCTTCGACGGCGTCACGCTGTTGGGCGGTGAGGTCGGCGAGCTTGGATTGGGAGCGGTCTAGTTCGGCCTGGCGGAGCTGCTCGGCCTGCTGCTGAAGGGCTTTGATGGCGGGGACTGCGTCGCGGGATTGAAGACGCTCCTGATACTTGTCTACTTCCCTGCTGACGATAATCTCGGCGGCGGCGACTTCGCGACCGCGATCGGCCAGATTGGCGGCGGCTACCTGCTGGAGATCGTCGATGTCATAGACGAAGCAGCCTTCGACCTCGTTCATGCGTGGGTCGACGTCGCGGGGGACGGCGATGTCGATGAAGAACATGGGCCGATTGCGGCGGCGATGGAGGAAGTGCTGGCCGTGGGAGCGACCGAAGATCTTTTGGGGGGCGCCGGTGGAGGTGATGACGATGTCTGCACGGTCAGCCTGCTCGTAGAGGGCTTCGAAGGAAATGGCTTCGGTGTGAACGGTGAGGCTGCTGAAGTCGGAGGCTATTTTTTCAGCACGGGATTGGGTGCGGTTGGTGACAAGGATGGAGGATGCGCCCTGCTGGATGAGATGACGGGCGGCTAACTCGGACATTTTGCCGGCACCCACCAGAAGGACAGTCTTTCCGTAGAGGGAGCCGAAGATCTTCCTGGCGAGATCGACGGCTACCGAGGCTATGGAGACGGAGCTTGAGCCAATTTGAGTTTCGGTGCGGATTTTTTTGGCGACAGTGAAGGTGCGTTGCATCAGGGCTTCGAGGTGGCTGGAGACGGCGCCGGCGTCACGGGCCACGGTGTAGGCCTCTTTGACCTGGCCGAGGATCTGGGGTTCGCCGACGACCATGCTGTCGAGCGAACTGGCGACGCGGAAAAGATGGCGGACGGCTTCGCGCTCGCGAAACTCGTAGAGATGCGGTTGGATGTCGTGCGGTGGAACGGCGAAGTACTCGTGCAGGAAGCGGAGGAGGTCGGTTTTGTCCTGTGCCGATGCGGCTTCGGCGTCGTCCTGGAGGGTAAGGAGCTCGACCCGGTTGCAGGTGGAGAGGATGAGGCCTTCGCGGACGCCGGGCTGGTGGAGAAGGGTGCGGGTGGCGTCGGCGAGGCGTTCAGCGGGGATGGCGAGACGCTCGCGTACCTCGATTGGTGCGGTGTTGTGGTTGATGCCGAGGAGGACGAGACGGCCCTGTGTGGATGTGGGCTTGGCTTGGTTCATGGGGCGCTAAACCTGTGGACTGCGGAGAACTGGTTTGCCACCCACACGGTGAGTATGACCAGGAAGACGAAGCTGGAGAGGTAGACGGCTCGGCGGCCTCGGAGGCCTGAGATTCGGCGGATATGGATCATCGCCACGTAAACCAGCCACATGGCGAATGCGAGAAGGATCTTGGGGTCGCGGAAGTAAGAAGCACCGACGGTGGCCTGGGCGATGAGCGAACCGATGAGAAGGCCGGCGGTCATACAAGGTAGGCCGAAGAGGAGGGCTTTGAGGGCGATCTGATCGGTAGTTTCAAGCGGTGGCAGCCATGAGATGGTTGGCGATTTTTGCTTGAGGCGGCGCTCCTGCACCAGGTAGAGAAGCGACGCCAGCATGGAGAGGAAGAGAGCGGCGTAGGCGGCAAGAAGAAGAGCAACGTGGAGGAAGATCCAGCCGGTGTGAAGAATTGGGAAGGTGGTGCTCTCCTGACCCGGATGAAAGGCCGGGAGTAGGCAAAAAAGGAAGCAGATGGGCAGCAGGAAGATGCCGAGCGAAACGGTGCGGTAGCGGGCATAGACCAAGAGAAAGGCCAAGGCGAGAAGAAGGCCCAGGAAAGACTGAGTTTCGTGGGTATCTACTGGAAGGCGATGGTGGGCCGCGTTGAGCATCTCGGCCAACGAGACGAAGTGGAAGAATACTGCGGCTACAGTGGCGGGGACGGCGATGTGGCGCCAGCGGGGGCGGTCATATAGGGCCGCCGGCAGGACCGCAAGCGCGGCGATGCCGTAGAGTAAGACCGCGACTCTGAGCCAGAAAAGAGACATAAGTGACGTACTTCGCGGAGTTTTCCGCAAACATCGAGTATATCGCTTATGAGTTTGATTCTGCGTGGGTGCAGCCGGTTTCGCCCGATCTTATTCGGCGGCGCGAGCCTGTCTGAGAGAGGGGCAAGGTGTAGATATCTTTGAGGTTACCTTGAGGGTTCTTTCGAGACTTGCCTATTGCACCAATGCCAGCGTGGCTGGCGGTCAACGTCGTTTCAGGGGCTTGATTACCGAACGGCGATGGACATTGCGTGGAGACGATAGATCCCGTAGGCGAGGAACATCCAAGCGATCGTGGAGCAGAGCAGGCCGAAGACGATTCCTGCGGCTGCGCTTGAACCCTTGTGGAGGTCCTTTTGGGGGACATCTTCGGTTTTGATTCGGGTTGAAGGGGTGAGATTCAGGTTGATCGCTACCGGCATTGTGACTCTGGCCATAGTCCTGTCCTTTTGGAACGAGGACGACAGTACAGGGACGCGAGTTCGATGGGACATCCCCCGAAGGATGTACGGGGGAATCTTGCGGGGATCGGGAGGATTTTAATTTGGGGATGAATTGACGATTTTGCAGGGTTTTTTGAGTTTTTTGTGGTGTTTGCTGTGGTGAAAACGTGGTGAGATCGTGGTGGAATGCGTGGTAGAAGTGGTGTTTTGACATCGCTTTTTCGGTCTCTGAAAAATGCGCCACTGTTTTTGACTTTATTTTTAGAGTGGGGCGGGAAGGCGTCCAAGGTGAGAGATCAGGAGTTGGTATAGAGGCCGAAAGAACAAGCAACCGCAAGGACAAACGCAAATGCGGGGGTTCTTCGCTTCGCTCAGAATCACAGACATTCTCTTCCCTTACGTCATCATCCAATCTGCTCCAAGAGCCCGGATCAGGAGTTTACGAGGATGCGGTAGACCCATTGGGTAGGGGGCGGTGCTGGGGCCTGGGTGATGGCAACCAGATCTGAGTGTCGATCGCTCAGGCTGCAGGCTGGGTCGGTGTTGGCGGCGTCGCCGGTTAGCTGGAAAGCCTGGCAGCGGCATCCTCCAAAGTCGATCTCCTTGCGGTCACAGGCGGCGCAGGGGTCCTTCATCCAGTCCTGGCCGCGGAAGCGGTTGAAGGCTGGAGATTGTGTCCAGAGCCATTCGAGGGAGTGGGTGCGGACGGAGTCGAAGTCCATGCCCGGGATGATGGCGGCGGCGTGGCATGGAAGAGCGAGGCCGGCGGGGTCGATGAGCATCATCTGACGGCCCCAGCCACCGACGCAGGGCTTAGGGTAGCGGGCGTAGTAGTCCGGGAAGACGGCCTGGAGCTGGATGCGGCCGCTGAGGCGGGATTGGGCCTCTTGGATGAGTTGGACGGAGCGCTCTACTTGGCTGGGGGTGGGCATGAGCCGGTCACGGTTTTTGAGAGCCCAGCCGTAGTACTGGACGTGGGCGACTTCGATTCTTTGCGGTTCGAGGGACTCGGCGAGGGCGAGGATTTCTTCGAGGCGATCGAGGTTGTCGCGGTGGACGACTACGTTGACGGTGAAGGCTATGTCCTGCTGACGGATGAGGGCGGCAAGTTTGAGTTTGTTGGCGTGGGCGCGGGCTCCGGCGAATTCGTTGGCTTTTTCTTCGTCTGCGTCCTGGAGGCTTAGCTGGATGTGTTCGAGGCCTGCATCTTTGAGTTCGGTCATGCGGTCGGCGGTGAGGCCGAGGCCTGAGGTGATCATGTTGACGTAGAGGTTCGCTTCCCTGCCCGCTGCTACTAGTTGTGCGATGTCGGGTCGCGCCAGGGGTTCGCCTCCGGTGAGGTGGAGATGGAGGACGCCTAGAGCTGAAGCCTGGTGAAAGACTCTGGTCCAGTCTTCGGTTGATAGCTCGTTTGTCGCGGACTGCATCTGCAAGGGATTTGAGCAGTAGACGCAGTGCAGGGGGCAGCGATGGGTTACTTCGGCTACGAGGGAGAGTGGGCCTGGGAGTGTTGGCATTTGCGGCTTATAAGGATTGTATGCCGGTTTAAGTGCGCCCTGCGCGGGCAGCGGTCACTTCGTGACGCGTATACCCCTTCGGTTGGCGCTCCCGTTGGTCGCGATTAGGATTTTCTTCTGGCGAGGCGAAGCCGGTATACGTGTCACGAAGTGACCGCTCCGCGCGTAGCGGTCCCGGCCGGAAGGCCATCTTTTTTACTTCTTTCGCCGGTTACGACAAGCAACGACAACAGCAACGGCAAATACGGGGATCCTTCACTGCGTTCAGGATGACGACTTTATGAATGTGGGTGATTACTTGTAGAGGAGAACGCTGCGTGCGTGGAGTTTGTCGAGGAACTGTCTTACCTCGGCGGCGATTTGCGCGGAGTCGGTTGCGGGGTGTTTTTGTTGGAGAAGCGCGGTAATCGCGTTTATGGAAAGCTGTCCGTCGATGAGGCCGATGATCTCATTGGCTGCGCCCTTCAGGCGAAGTGCACCTTCCGGGACTAGAAGCATCGCTTCGTCGCGCGAGACGGTGCGGACACGGCAGCCTACTGCAAGACGAGGGATTCTGGTGTCCGGGATTCTGGAGTTTGCGGTGGGCTCGCTCATGATGACTCGGGGCGGAAGATGTTGGGCTGTGGGGGGAGGGATCCCGGCTCGACGTAGCAGTAGTGCAGTGCGTCGAGTTGGGCCCAGAGCAGGGCGCACTTTCGCTCGAGGGAGTGGATTACTAAGGATTGTAGTTGTGGCGTGACGGCGTGTTCGGCGGCGTAGTCGAAGGCGAAGGCGGCGTCTTCGGGAGCCTGGGTGAGACGGCCCTGAAAGTAGGCAAGACCGTTTTGCAGCCAGGGGTAGTGCTTCGCGAGAGCGTCCATGCGTAAGGCGATCAACTGTCCGGCGAATAACTCGGTGAGCGAGGAGGAGACGGCTTCGAGCAGGGTGTTATGGGTGACGAGGTCAATGTAGGCGTCGACGGCGTAGCGAACACCGGGGAGGATGGCCTGGGTGCTGATGACGTAGTCGCGGTCGAGTCCGGCAGCCTCTGCGAGTTGCAGCCACTTTTCGATACCGCCTGCACCGTCGCCGTCGTGATCCCCATCATGATCAACGATGCGTTTTCGCCATGCGCGGCGAAAGGCTACGTCTTCGGACTTGGAGAGGATGATGGCGTCTTTAATGGGAATGCGGCTCTGGTAGTAGAAACGATTCAGCACCCAGGCCTGCATCTGGCCGCGTGTTAGCTGGCCTGCATGCATGCGGATGTGGAAGGGGTGCTGGTGGTGATACATCGCCTCGCCTACCTGCTGGAGGCGCTGGCGCAGCTCGGTTTTACTCAGTAGAACCGGCTCTGTTTGAGCTACAGCGTTATCTCTAGTCCGTCCCATGCCACCTCCCAGCCTGCGTCCTCGACGGTGCGACGCTCTGAACTTTGTTCCTGCAAGATCGGGTTGGTGTTGTTGATGTGGGTGTAGATTTTGCGTGTGCTGACGAGATCTTTGAGGGTTGCGAGAGAGCCTTCCGGACCGTGTATTGGAAGGTGGCCCATGGAGCGGGCTAATGGTGTTCCGGGTTGGATCTTCTGTAGTTCGTCATCGCTCCAAAACGTTCCATCTATGAAGATAGTGGAAGATGTGGAGAGACGCTCCTTCAAGGAAGGGGTGATCGCGGGTAGCGCTGGGAGATAGGCTGCTCGGGCTCCTTGAAGATCTTCAAGGAGCAGACCGATCGTCGCGCCGGTTGGGTCGAGAGAGGCGCGGTCTGTTTCGCTGATGTAGGTTGGCAGATTGTTTGATAACGCAATCGGCGTGCAGATGAGGCCGTCGCCGGCGTGAAAGCTGACGCCGGGCTCGATCTCTGTCCAACGGCTTTGTCCGGGGAGGCGATCGAGCATCTGGAAGAAGCTGTTTTTTTTCAGAATGCTGGTGACCGGACGGGTTGCGTAGATGCGGACCGGGGTGAACTCGCGCATGAGGAGGAGGCCGAGGATGTGATCGAGGTCGGCGCTGGTCAGGATGATTCCAGCGACAGGGGTGTTGCGGAGTCCTTTTACGGGGTCTGGGTGGAGTTCAGGATTGTTGATGAGTTGTTGGCGAAGGTCGGGGGAGGCGTTGATAAGGAACCACACGTCGTCATCTGCGCTGACGGCTAGTTGCGACTGGGTTCTGGGTTGGATGTTGGGATGGTTTTGCCGAGTGGCGGAACAGTTCGTGCAGGTACAGTTCCATTGAGGAAGGCCGCCACCTGCGGCGGCCCCCAGGACTTTAATCCTCACGGGAACTCTGCTTAGAGTTCTACGGGAGCGTAGGAGTTGATCTCGCAGTTAAGGGTAATTTCTTCAAAGTCGGGCGTGGCCCAGGTCGACTGTGTCATGAGAACCTCTCGGGACGATCTAAGACTGCTGGCTATGAGTGTACCGCATTGGGCTTTGGGTTTGGGTAAAAGTAAAACAGACAACTGCGTGCTGCGCGCACGGCGCGATCTGCTATCGAGGCTGACGCGCCTCCGGCGCCTATTGCCTTTGTGTGATTATGAATGGGATGGCGAACGAGACAGTAACGAACTTTGCGGCAGAGGCGGCTGGGGCTACGCCGGCGATGCGGCAGTACTTTGCGGCGAAGGAGCAGTATCCCGACTGTCTGTTGTTCTGCAGGATTGGGGATTTCTATGAGCTGTTCTATGAGGACGCGATTCTTGTGTCGCGTTTGCTGCAGCTTACGCTGACAGCACGAGATCGCGAAAAGAAGCAGCCGATGTGCGGGGTTCCTTATCATGCGGCGGAGGTGTATCTGCAGAAGCTGCTGCGCATGGGATACAAGATTGCGCTGCTGGAGCAGATGGAGGATCCGAAGCTGACGAAGTCGGTGGTGCGGCGCGAGGTGACGCGCGTGCTGACGCCGGGAACTGCGCTCGATCCGACGCTGGGGGCGGAGCAGAGCAACTACCTGGCGAGCGTGGCGGTGTTGGGTGCGGGAGCGATGCAGAGTTGTGGGGTGGCGCTGCTGGACCTTTCGACGGGGGAGTTTCGGGCTACTGAGTTTGCCGGGTCTGGTGGATGGGCGGCGCTGGTGGATGAGTTGGGACGGGTGCGGCCGGTGGAGTTGTTGTATGGGTCGGGGTTGTTGGGCGGTGTGAACCTGGCTGGCGAGAGTGAGACGGCGGTGGGACTGGATGCGATTCGGACGAAGACCGCGGTGGAGGAGTGGGTCTTTACGGCAGAGTATGCGGTGCCGCTGGTGCGAAATCACTTCAAAGTGCACTCGCTGGATGGGATGGGGCTGGGAGGACACGAGGCGGCAGCGGTGGCGGCTGGGGCTCTGCTGCACTATATGCGGGCGACCAAGCAGGGTGGGCTGGAGCACGTGGATGGACTGCGGTTTTATGAGCGGTCTACTTGCCTGGAGCTTGACGCGGTGAGTGTGCGGAACCTGGAGTTGGTGGAGCCGCTGTTCTCTGGTGAGTCGGCGCAGACTACGCTCTTTTACACGATGGACGCTTGTTGTACTCCGATGGGAAAACGTTTGTTGCGTGCGTCGCTGCTGCGGCCTGCGAGTGAGATGGGGGAGATTGAGGCTCGGCTGGAGGCGGTGGGGGAGGCTGCGGGAGATTTGCGTCGACGTGAAGATCTGCGGCGGTCGATGGATGGTTTGCTGGACTTAGAGAGGCTGCTGGGGCGGGTCGCGCTGGATTCGGCTGGGCCGCGTGAGGTGATGGCTCTGGCGAAGACGCTTGGATGTTTGCCTGGGGTGGTGGGGGCGGTTCGGCTGTTTGAGAGTGCAAGGTGGAGGGAGTTGGGGGAGAGCGTCGATCCTTTGGAGGACCTGCACGAGATGATTGTGCGGACAATTGCGGAGGAGCCGCCGGTGTCGATTGGGGATGGTGGAGCGATTCGCGTGGGCGTCGATCCTGATTTGGATGAGCTGCGCGAGTTGAGCCGCAGTGGACGACAGGCGTTGGCGGCGATTGAAGAACGAGAGCGCGAACGGACTGGGATTGGATCATTAAAGGTGCGGTTCAATAACGTGTTCGGCTACTACCTTGAGGTGACGAAGGCAAATGCCAAGGCGGTGCCGGCTGACTATGAGCGGAAGCAGACGCTGGTGAATGCGGAGCGATTTACGACGCCGGAGCTGAAGGAGTATGAGACGAAGATTTTGACGGCGCAGGAACGAAGTGGAGAGATTGAGCGAAGGATCTTTGCGGAGTTGCGAAGACAGTTGCTGGAGGCTGCAGGGCGGATGCGGGAGACGGCGAGGAAGATCGCGGAGATTGATCTGCTGGGGTGTTTTGGGCATTTGGCGGCGCTGCGTGGGTGGGTGCGGCCGCAGGTTGAGATGTCGGGCGTGCTGGAGTTTGTGCAGGCACGGCATCCGGTGGTGGAGCGTCGGATGGAGGAGTCGGGTGGCGGGAGGTTTGTACCGAACTCCGTTCATCTGGACGCGGATGTGGGGCCAGCGGTGCTGCTGATTACCGGGCCGAATATGGGGGGAAAGAGCACGTATTTGCGCATGGCCGCGCTGCTGGTGGTGATGGCGCAGATGGGGAGCTTCGTTCCGGCCGAGGGGATGCGGCTGGGGTTGGTGGATCGGATCTACACGCGAATTGGTGCTAGCGATAATGTGGCGCGGGGGCGGTCTACGTTTATGGTCGAGATGACGGAGACGGCTGCGATTCTGAATACGGCGACGAACCGCTCTCTGGTACTGCTGGACGAGATGGGGCGCGGCACGGCGACCTACGATGGATTGAGTTTGGCGTGGGCTACGGTGGAACACTTGCATGATCGGATTGGGGCGAGGACTCTGTTCGCGACGCACTATCATGAGCTGACGCTGCTCGCGGATCGGCTGGCTCGGTTGACGAATCTGCGCGTGACGGTGAAGGAGACTGCGGGGGGGATTGTGTTTCTGCACACGGTAGAGGCTGGGCCTGCCAGTAAGAGCTATGGGATCGAGGTTGCGCGGTTGGCGGGATTGCCGAGTGGCGTGATCGCGAGGGCTCGCGAGGTGTTGAAGGTGCACGAACGGGCGGAGACGCAGCAGGTACGAGAGGCTTCACCGACTGAAGGCGTGCGGATGCAGATGACGATGTTTACTCCGCTTTCGCAGAAGATTGTGGATCGGCTGGCGGAGGCGGATGTGGATGGGTTGACTCCGAGGGATGCTTTGAATTTGTTGGCGGAGTTGCAGAGGGAGTTGAAAGGATGATGTCCTGCCGGACAGGCCGCCTGCGCTTTGTCACCCCATAAACGAGGACCTGTTTATGGGGACCCCGATTCGCGGTCACTTCGTGACTTGTATATCTTTTCTTGGTGATGTTTGATGCTTGGGTTCCGGGCTTTGCCCGGTTTGGAGGCTTGGTGAAGAGCATGGTGGTGGCTGGAGTGATGAGTGGGACATCGGCTGATGGGGTAGATGTCGCGATCTGCAGGATCTCCCCTGCGTTCAAGGTAGGTGGAACGCCACGGATCAAGCTGATTGGACATCTTGGGATGGCCTATCCGAAGACTGTGCGAGCGGCAGTGTTGTGTGCGATGGATGCAGATGCGATCTCGGTGGCCGAGCTTGCGCGGTTGAACTGGCGCTTGGGTGAGGTGTATGCCGAAGCAGTGGCGAAGGCTCAGGAGAAGTTTGGAGTGAAGGCGAAGCTGGTGGGTTGTCATGGGCAAACGGTGT
Source organism: Tunturiibacter empetritectus (assembly GCF_013410875.1). GTDB lineage: Bacteria > Acidobacteriota > Terriglobia > Terriglobales > Acidobacteriaceae > Edaphobacter > Edaphobacter empetritectus. Next base: position 2,221,442 of record NZ_JACCCU010000001.1, read on the forward strand.
ACCACCAAGGGGCTTCGCAGACGTATCTCGGGAGGGCGATGCGCGCCACTTGGCAGATGGGCGAGGCAGCGGTGATTGCCGAGAAGCTGCGGGCGACTGTGGTGAGCGATTTCAGGCCGGGAGATCTGGCTGCCGGCGGGCAGGGGGCTCCGCTGGTGCCGATGCTGGACTACTGCATGTTTCGTTCGGCGAAGGTGAGCAGGGTGTTGTTGAATCTTGGGGGGATTGGGAATTTGACGGCTATTCCGGCGGAGGCTGGTCCCGATGGGCTGATGGCGTTTGATACGGGACCGGGAAACATGGTGATCGACGCCTGCATGAAGAGACTGTACGAACGAGAGTTCGATCGTGGTGGAGCTGTGGCTCGAACGGGCACAGTGTTGCGGAATGTGGTGGAGAAGATTTTGCAGGAACCGTACTTCTCTGCCCTTCCACCGAAGTCTTGCGGGCGGGAGCAGTTTGGTGAGGTGTTTGTTTCGCGCTTTATCGCGATGTGCCGGGAGGCTGGAGGACGCGAAGACCGGGATGAAGATGTGGTGGCTACAGCAACAGCGTTGACGGCTGCTTCGGTTGTAGACGCTTACCGGCGATTTGTTAGGGGGCATGTGGGGCAGGCTGCACCTTCATCTCGGGTGGAGTTTGTGGTTGCAGGCGGTGGGACAAAGAATGCTTTGTTGATGAGTATGTTGACCGAAGCGCTTGGGGCGATGGGAGTGAAGGTACGGTTGATGGATGAGTTGGGGATTCCGGCGCAGGCCAAGGAGGCCGTGGCGTTTGCGCTGTTGGCCTGGTTGAGGTGGAATGGGCTGCCGGGGAACATCCCTGTTGCTACCGGGGCTGGGAGGTCCGTGGTTTTGGGAAAGGTGACGCATGGATAGTGAAAGAACAGGCTGGGATCAAGGCAAGCTGCATGCTTTCTAAGCTTCATTCTGTTCAGGGTGGCGACGGGTCGTTGCTGGATAGAAGATGCCAGATGAAGCAGGACCTGTTTGGCGTGGTACGACGCCGTGTTTTGCTGGCACTGCTGCTGGTCTGTCCTTGCGTTACGGGCTGCAAAGAGCGGAGAACAGAGCCAGGTTCGGTGGTGGTGATTATCGAGAGCAGTCCGAATAATTTGGACTTGCGAGTGGGGGCCGATGCGCAGTCGGAGCGGGTTGGGGGGCTGATCTTCGATGCGTTGGCGAAGAAGGATGAGCATTATGAGCTGCAGCCCTGGCTGGCTAAGAGTTGGGAGCAGCCTGATCCGTTGACCTGGGTGTTTCATCTGCGCGATGGCGTACGGTTTCATGATGGAAGGCCGCTGGAAGCGGAGGATGTAGCTTATACGATTCGAAGTTTGATTGATGGCTCGCTGGTGACGGCAAAGGGCGGTGGCTTTAATGCGGTGGATAAGGTTGAAGCGAAAGATCGGCTGACGGTTGTAGTGCATATGAAGCGGCCGGAAGCGGGGTTGCTGTTCAATGTGAGCGACGGATTGTTTGGAGTGGTGCCGCGTGGGAGTGGGAGGGATTTTGGGTTGCATCCGGTGGGGTCCGGGCCGTTTCGGTTTGTGAGTGCGGTGCAGGACAAAGAGGTGGTTGTTGCGCGGAATCATGAGTACTGGGCGGGGATGCCGGTTGCTCCGGCGGGTGCGCAGGATATTGAGCGGGTTCGGTTTGAGGTGGTGCCGGATGCGATTACGAGTGCGTTGGAGTTGAAGAAGGGATCGGCGGATCTGGCTAGCAATGTGGTGACGCTGGATATGGTGCATGCGTTGGAGAGTGTGCCAAACCTGAAGGTGGAGTCGGGGACTGGATCGCCGGTGGTTTATGTCACCTTCAACGTTACAGATCCCTTGTTGAAGGATATGCGCGTGCGACAGGCGATTGCCTGTGCGATGGATCGGCAGGCGATTGTCGATGCTATCTGGCGGGGGCAGGCTCGACTTGCGGATACTTTGCTGCCGGAGGGACATTGGGCAGCAGCAAGCGATGCAGAGTTGGCACAGGTTGCTAATTATCCTCATGATGTGGCGCGGGCTCAGAGACTGCTGGATGAGGCTGGCTTCCCTGCCGGCAAAGATGGCGTGCGGCTGCGGCTGACGATGAAGACAAGTACGGATGAGACGACTCGGCTGATGGTGACGGTGTTGCAACAGCAGCTGCGGGCGGCCGGGATTCGGCTGGAGATTCGGTCGGCAGAGTTTGGAACGTTCTATGCGGATGTGACGAAGGGAGCGTTTCAGATGTATGCGCTGAGGTGGATTGGGAGCAATGAAGATCCGGATATCTTTCGGTATGCGTATGCGTCAACGAGCTTTCCGCCGAAGGGCGGGAACCGGGGACGGTACTCAAATGCACGGGTGGATGGTCTGTTGAAGGAGGCTGCGGCCAGTTCAGATCGGGCGGCGAGAAGAGGGGCATACGTCGAGGTGCAGAAGATCCTGGCGGAGGAGTTGCCTGGGATTCCGATGTGGTATCCGAATAATGAGGTGATTCATACGAGGCGGGTTGAGGGGGTGGTGCCTCGCGGTGCAGGGAGTTTTGATTTTTTAACGGATGCCTGGATACGCTAGCGCAGATCCGTGTATTGGAGCAGGCATGAGAAAGACGTCGGTACTGATTCGGTCGATCTTTACTGAAACTCTCGAACTGATAAACATCAGCGATGTCGTTTCGAAGTCGATTCGATGCGACGGTTCAGAGTTGATAGTGTGTGGCCGTCGCTACGATCTTCGCGAGATCAAGCACTTCGTCATTGTCGCTGCAGGAAAAGCGGCGACTCCTATGCATGACGCAGTAGTCGCGGAGTTGGAGCGATCTCCCCACGTCTGGATGAACGTGACCGCCTTGCTTATTTCTCCGACTGCACCCCGGCATGAACGAGCAAACGTAACTTTTTTTCCCGGCGCTCATCCCACACCGAACGAAGTTTCCAGAGAGGCCGCTGAATCTACTTTGAGTTATCTCAGCAAAGTGGATGGACATACCTTTGTGATGTTCTTGATGAGTGGAGGGGCGTCCTCAATGCTTGAGGCACCAATCGATCCGAACATATCGATAAGTGAGACAGCGGAGTTTTATGGGGCTCTTGTAGCTTCTGGGCTCTCTATTACCGAGATGAATGTTCTGCGAAAACACTTCTCCTTAGTCAAAGGAGGGAGGCTTGCAGTTGCCGCATCTCGCGCTGCCGCTCAGTGCACTCTGATTGTTTCCGACGTGCCTTCTCATTCAAGCGACTCGGTCGGTTCGGGCCCGTCGCTACCAGATTCTTCGACAGTTCAAGATAGTATTAGCCTTTTTGAAGGTCTGCAGGATCGTGTGCTTCTGCCCGAGAGCGTGATCTCCTTTTTCAACGGGCCGCTGCTCACAGAGACGCCGAAACAAACTGATAAGGCATTTGCACGGTCATTTCATCGGGTGATTTTATCAAGCACCGAGCTTGCTGAAGCCGCGACACGACTTGCGAAAGCGTCTGGATTCCATGTCGAGGTCGATTCAACATGCGATGAGTGGGAGTGCAGAGATGCGGTTAAATACCTACTAGATAGAACTGAGGCGCTGGCCCGCATTCATCCCAGGGTGTGTCTCATCTCAGTTGGTGAAGTTTTGGTCCAAGTGCACGGTCGCTCTGGAAAGGGCGGCAGAAATCAGCATTTTGTTCTTTCGTGTGCGATGGAACTTCGCCAAAGGCATTCGCACATTACAGTCCTTAGCGCCGGCTCTGACGGAATCGACGGCAACAGCCCGGCAGCGGGAGCGATTGCCGACTGGACGACTTTTGAGCGCGCGCGGCTGATGGGAATTGATGCTCAGAGTTGTCTTGATACTTTTGATTCGTTCTTGGTCTTCAAGGAGTTGGGGGACGCAATCATGACAGGACCGACAGGCAACAATCTTCGAGATATCCGGATCTTGATGAGCGACCACGAGGAACACGCCATTTACCATGAGTTCTGACGATCCTCCAAGTCGAACATTGTGGTGTGGCCGAGCGCATAGATTCCGCTTGGAGCGTTCATTGGATCGTCTGGATCTGCAATGCCGGGCGGGTTTCGCGAGAATGAGCGAGTTGATCGCGCAGGAGTTGGAAGACGCGCTGCATGCCAGATCCGGTCTTGGCGGAGACCTCGAAGATCTGCATCCCGGGGCGTACGCTTTCGATATTTCGGCGAGCGGCGGCCACATCAAACTCTGCAGCTTCAGCCAGATCCATCTTGGTGATGATCGCCACATCGGAGCTGTTGAAGATGGTGGGATACTTCAAAGGCTTGTCTTCCCCTTCGGTGGCCGAGAGCATGACGAAGCGGAGCTCTTCGCCGAGGTCGTAGCTGGAGGGGCAGACGAGATTGCCGACGTTCTCAATAAAGAGAAAATCCAGGGTGTCGAGCTGCCATCCTTCCAGTGCTTTTTCGATCATCTGGGCGTCGAGATGGCAGATGGTTCCGGTAGTGATCTGGCGGACGTTGGGAGTGGCGCGCTTGAGACGCGCGGCATCATTTTCGGTCGCGAGATCTCCAACTAACGCAGCGACGCGGAAGTCGCGCGCGAGGCCGCTGAGGAGCTTTTCGAGGAACGCGGTCTTCCCTGAGCCGGGGCTTGACACCAAGCCGACGACGCTGACGCCAGAGGTCTCGAATCGCTCGCGGAGCGCATGGGCAAGCAGATCGTTTTGCCTCATGACTTTGGCGCGTATTTCTACGATGCGTGTGCTCATGCGGCAACCTCCAGAGAGACGACTTCGAGTTCGCGGCCGGTGACGATGGTGTCGCTCGGCGTTTCGCACTCTGGACAGCAAAGTTGATAGAGCGACGGCGGCGTACGGTTTTGATGGCAGACGGCACAACGGATGACGAGCGGAACGGTCTCAATATCGAGTCGCGAATGTTCGAGCGGCGTGCCTTCGCAGGCGAGCTCCCATGCAAAGAGGAGCGCGTCGCGGTCCACACCCGAGAAGACACCAACTTTCAGATGCACGGTCTCGACGTCCTTAAGACCGAGCGCTTCGGATTGGTCGCCGATCTCGTCGATGATGCTGAGAACGATCGATAACTCGTGCATGAGCCGCCTTTCCTACTTACCGCATCAGGTTGCGAGCGGCTACATTGTGCTGATTCTGATGTAGCGCTTGATGTCTGGCGCAGCCATAATTCCTATAACGATTACGGCCACGCCCAGTACTCCGAAGATAAATTTTCCTGTCATGATGTCACCTCTCTGTTGTCCGAAACCCGGACGGGGGTCTGCAACGGCATCGGCGAATCCTCGATTTCGGCGAGGGTTCTTCCGATCAACTCTTCGATCATGTTCGACGCTTGTTCGACCACGGCCTGCACCTGCGGCGACAGCCCCATTCGGCCTTCGAGTTCGTCGCCAAAGTCTCTGGGTTCGCAGCCAACGACAAGGATTCGGGCCGCTATGGGACCAATGGCAGAAGCGAGATTGAGGACACGCATGGGGTCCATGCCATGAGGGTTCAGGTCCATGCCCACTGCACCGGGATTGCCGAGTCCGGTGAGATCGGGTTCGAGGACGAATAGCGTGCCGGGTACGTCGTTGCGGGAAAGCGCGTCGACGAGGATAACTGTGTGCCACGGGTCGAGCAGCGTGTAAGCGAGGTCGAAGCCGCGGATGCCGAAGTCTTTCACCAAGACCTCGCCGGGAAGTGTGCGGCGTGACAGCGAACGGACGACCTCGACACCGAAGGCGTCATCTCCGAGAAAGATGTTGCCGATGCCGGCGATGAGGATTGTCTTGGTCACGCCGAGGCATCCTCTCTCAAGGCATTGTGTTCTTTGTCTGTATATGGCTCGACTTCTTCAGTGCCGAAGAAGAAGCGGTGGCCAGGCTGCCGCATCACGCCAAACTCGCGACCAGGGTCGTCATCGATTACCACGGCTAACTGGATCTGATCTTCAAAGTCCTGCTCGATGGCTTCGATTACGCCGACCTTGCCGGTGAGTGCAATGTCCATGATGTCGGCGGTCTTCTGCGGCCAGATACGGACGCGATCGCCGACGCGGAGAGCAATCCCGAAGACGGTGACCGACTCAGGCGGTGCCTTCTCTTCGGCGAAGGGATCCCACTCGGTGATGAAGCCATCAGGCGCGTCTGGATTCATAAGGCATCTCCTCGGATTTCACGTGTCGGACGGACGATGCCATGGGCTTTCAGCATCTCTTCGCCGGTGAGAGCTTCAGTGCGCTCAAGGATGCGGCGAGCGCGTGGATCGCCTGTACGCATCTGCTGCTTTTCGTCTTCGGTGAGGGTAAGGACACGTAGTGTAAGCATCTCGTCCATCTCTGTACCGTCGAAGAAGTCGCCGGCGCTCTCGGGCGAGGTTTTGGGGTAGTCATACATGATGATGGGCGAGAGAAGCAGGATGGAGCGATCAGGTTCGTCTCCTGCGAGAACCGGGAAGACACCAGTGTTGATGCAGGCTTTGGCATCGGCAGTGTAGAGGTCGGAGGGTTCGAGGAGAGAGATGAACTCTCCGCCGGTCAGGCCCAACAGGAGGTGCGCGGAGACCAGTGACTGGGGCAACGCTTCGTCGCGGCGGGCTTCGGCGCCGCTCGAAAGAGGGCTAATGTTTTCAAGTTCGAGATGCAGCTTGCAGGCGCCGCTGGGCAACATCTGGGCACGGACGGTGAGGCTCGCAGCGAGTTCTGCCGTAGGGTTGATGTGCAGTCTAATTGGTTCGGTGAGGAGTTCCTTAAGACTCAGGTCGCAGTGGTCCGACGTACGTTCAATTGCTTCATCCCAATCGAGGGATGGATCGGCGAGGTCTGAGCTAGTTCGCGGCTGCGGCAACAGTTGGAGAAAGCTGACTTTGATATCGAGCGAGACGCTGTGGCCCGGTCTAAGAAGGCACTCTGAGACAAGACTGAACGGTTCCTGTGGCCGCTGGGCCTCGGCGTAGACGCGAGGGTAAAGTGTGCCGAAGTTCCACCGCTGGCGATTCTTGATGGCTGTTGACCGGTATGGGTAAAGAATGTATCCCTCGTAAAGTACAGCTGCGGCGATTTTTTCGACGGAGGTGAAGTTCATGCTTCGACCTCCTCTGGAGTTTTTGCTAAGGCGCTTTCGCTGGCCAGGGCCCTGGCGATGGCTTGTTCCCAGGTTGGGAGACCGTGACGCACCTTGTAGTTGTAGAGCTGCTCGAAGGCGTCGCGACGAAGGCAGAGCCAGGCAGAGTTAGGATGGTGCATCTCCATCATGTCTTTCCAGACGGAGACAGGGAGACGATAGCTACACTCACGGTCCCATGGGACTTGCGAGATCTGCAGAGCGCCATTGGAACCTTCATAGAAAAGCGTGCCGCTGAACATGACGGCAACCGGGATGTCGCCCGAATCAAGGGCGTGGAAGTACTTCGTGGCGGCGACGTTGAAGTCGAAGGTACAAGGAAGTTCAAGGTCGGCAAGCAGTTCCCCGGTGAAGCGCGGGACGGCAATGCTGGTGTTCATCCACAGCAGCGGTTTGACGGTACGTGCCCAGCGCTCGGGTGTGCCGAACAGGTCGAGCAGCTTCTCTTGTTCGTTGGGGACATAACGGCGCTTGGCGGGTTCGATCTGAACCTGGCAACGAAGAGTGATGGCGTGAATGGTTTCAGTGGCGGGAAAGTTTGTGATGCGCAGCTTGAGTGCGATCAATGGTGTGGCCGCATGAGGCACCGCTTCAGCGCCTTCGATCTGGAAGTGGAGCTCAGGCATGGATGGGCTCCGGGTGCTGATTCGCAACAGACTCTCTCACTTCAGTGCTACGGGCTTGTAGACTCGCGAAGAACTCGTGGATGTGCTTCCAGACTTCGGCCCCACCGGAGAGGCCGCGCCAGTGCATGCGAATGAGGCCAACGAGATGGAAGCATTCGTCGATGGGAACGATGTAGTACTCGTGGATGGCGCCGACTCGGTTGACGAGGAAAGTCTCTACGTCGGGCTCCATCCTCTGGAGCGAGGGATGTTGAGTGGCAATTTCGCTCCAGGATTCGAGGCTTAGGAGCGATTCGATGGCGCCAGCGGGGCTGGGATACATTGCGATCATCCTGCCACCCGCGGTGTCGTAGTAGAAGAAAGCCAGGTTAATGGGGATCATGAGAGATTCCCATTGCAGATTCGGCATCTGGAAGTCGGCGAGAGCGCGAATGCGGCGCGGAATGCGCAGGTAATGGGCTCCGGGCTGGCCGCAAAAGAGCACGGCGCAACCATCGCAGGAGCAGGCAATCTCGCGCTTGCGGGGGGCGAGCAGATGCTGGTGGACCGGTGACAGTTCGGCGCTGCAGAGCTCGCAGCGCTCGGCGCCGTAGGAGATCGGGCGACGGCGGGCAACCTGTCTCAGGAATGACGGGACCGGAGTTCGTTCCTGCTCTTCTTCAGAGAGTTCGTTCATGCTGGGCTCCCGGGGTCAGGCAGGCGGCAACTGAGGCATCTTGGGGCTGATTGGGCCGCGCTGCTCAAGGTTGATGCCGGTGGCGTCCTTCGCAGTGCGGGTGGGGCTTGGGGTGAGTTGGTCAACGCGGCTCTCGCTTTTGCGGATTCCGATGGTACTGGCTGGAGTAGCGGGGCGTGCATCCTGTTTGGCCATGACGGTTCTCCCTACTTGATGGTTACGAGTTGAGGTCCGCTCTGCTTAGGCGCGGCAGCATTCTCGGAGACGATTTCGACGATGTCGGGTGCGACCTCGAAGAGCGCGTCTTCGACTGCATTCTTAAGTGTGATGGAGGAACCAGGGCAGCTACCGCAGGTTCCGTGGAGGCGCAGGTGAACAATGCCGTCGCGGACGCCAGCAAGGTCCACATCGCCTCCGTGGGATTTGAGATAAGGACGAGCTTTTTCGATGCCGCGAAGCACACGGGTTTCAATGTCGTCCGGGTGGAGGTTGTGCAGCAGAAGCATGCTCGAGACCAAGTCGTTCTCCAACGCTTCGCTTAGAGCCTGTTCACCCGCCGGCGTCTTTAGGAGCGAGTCGACAAGACGTTGAAGGGCCGCGCCGTGCAGTTCAACGACAGACTGCACGAGGTCGAGCGCGGTGGCCCGTATCTCCGGGTCCCCTGCACTTTGAAGGCGGCCGGCGAGTTTTTCAACTCGCTCCGTCTGCAAGCGGAACTCACCACGCTGTGGAGGCGCAATGCTATCGACAACTTCCCGCTGAGTCTCCGACTGAGGCGCAGCAGCCATTATTCGTGCCCCGCTACGCCGAACATAGGAGAGTGGCGAGTTTCGAGGATCTTGCCATCACCGAGATACATGTGAACGCCGCAAGGCAGGCAAGGATCGAAGCTGCGGACGGTGCGCATGATGTCGATACCTTTGAACTTGTCGGGACCGTTCTCTTCGAAGAGCGGCGTATTCTGGACCGCGTCTTCGTAGGGCCCGGGAGTTCCATACATGTCGCGTGGATTAGCGTTCCAAGGAGTGGGGGGATAGGGATGGTAGTTGGCGATCTTACCCTCGCGGATGACGACATGGTGCGAGAGAACACCGCGAACGGCCTCGTGGAAGCCACAGCCGATAGCTTCTTCCGGAACTTTGAATTCGGTCCAGGTGGAGGTGCGGCCGGCATTCAATTCGGCGAGCGCTTTCTCAACGAAGTACAGAGCGGTAGCAGCGGCGTAGGCCTGGAAGTAGGTACGGGCACGGTCGCGCTCGAGTGTGTTCGACCACTTTGGGATGTGCCACTCGAACTCGGTCTCTGGCAGCATTGCGGTTTTGGGAAGATTGATCTTGACGCTGTGCCCGGTTGCCTTGACATAGCCAATGTCTACCAGGCCGGAGAGCGCAGTTGACCAGAGACGTGCGATGGGGCCGCCGCCGGTATCGAGGGCGAGGTGGTCTCCAGTGCGCTGATCGAGCCAGCGCGGCGACATGACCCAGGTGTAGTTGCCTTTGAAGTCGCGCTTTTGCGGCCGCGGGATGGTGGTCTGGTTCCAGGGATGGCGCTTATCGACAGGGTTGCCGAGCGGGTCGCGGGGTACGAAGGTCTCAGATCCCTGCCAATCGTCATAGTAGGAACTCCCGAGCAGGATTCGGATGTTGAGATTGATGTCGACCAGCGAGTTGGTGACCAGCTTGCCGTCGACGACCACGCCGGGCGTAACGAACATCTTGCGTCCCCATTCCGCCATGTTCTTGTACTGGTAGTCGCAGGAGTCGGGGTCGTTGTAAGAGCCCCAACAGGCGAGCAGGACTCGGCGGCGGCCGACCTCTTCATAGCCCGGGAGCGCATCGTAGAAAAAGTCGAAGAGATCGTCGTGCAACGGTACGACCTTCTTCATGAATTCAACGTACTTCATCAGCCGGACGAGATAGTCGGTGAAAAGCTGAATGGTTGCTACAGTGCCGACGCCACCTGGATAGAGAGTCGACGGGTGGACGTGGCGTCCTTCCATGAGGCAGAACATCTCACGGGTCATGCGGCTCATGGCAAGAGTCTCGCGGTAGAAGGTGCCGGTGAAGGGATTGAGCGCGGTCATGATGTCGGAGATCATGCGGTAGCCGTGCTTGTCGGCGTTCGGCGCAGGCGTATGCTGTGCTTTTTCCCAGACGTTCGGATTGGTCTCCTTGACCATCTGCTCGCAGAAGTCGACGCCAACGAGATTGTCCTGAAAGATGTTGTGATCGAACATGTACTCGGCTGCTTCGCCAAGGTTGATGATCCATTCGGCAAGCGCGGGGGGACGAATGCCAAAGGCCATGTTCTGTGCATAACATGCGCAGGTCGCGTGGTTATCCCCGCAGATGCCGCAGATGCGGCTGGTGATGAAGTGAGCGTCGCGCGGGTCTTTGCCCTTCATGAAGATGCTGTAGCCGCGAAAGATGGACGATGTACTGTGACACTCGGCAACGGTCTTGTTGGCGAAGTCAATCTTGGTGAAGATGCCAAGACTGCCGACGATACGGGTAATGGGATCCCAGTTCATCTCGACGAGATTGCGCTTCTTAATGTCGAGTTCAGGGATGGTATCCGGAAACGTAGCCATAGCTTGGTCCTCTCAAGTGGTTATTAGGCGTTAGGGGGGGCTGGACGATAGCCAGTGGTGAGTTCCGGACGATTGTGACGCCACTTCGGTTCCTTGTTGACGGTAGCGTTGGTGATGCTGCGAAGCGCACGGATCATGCGGCCGTAGCCGCCGACAAGCGCAGCCGAGAGCATGCCTCCGGGTGGCTCATCCATAAATGGCATGAACTTATCGGGGAAGCCGGGCATGGTGCATCCGATGCAGATGCCGCCGACATTAGGACATCCGCCGATGCCACGCATCCAGCCGCGCTTGGTGACGTTGCAGTCGACGACCGGGCCCCAGCAACCGAGCTTGACGAGGCATTTTGAAGAACCGTACTCGGTAGCGAAGTCTCCCTGCTCGTAGTAGGAGCCGCGATCGCATCCCTCATGGACCGTCTTGCCAAAGAGCCAGGTGGGACGAAGCTGTTTGTCGAGTGGAATCATTGGGGCGAGGCCAGCTACCTGGTAGAGCAAGTAGAGAACGGTCTCCATGAAATTGTCGGGCTGAACAGGACAGCCGGGGACGTTGACGATGGGCAGACCGGCCTTCGAACGCCATTCCCAGCCCAGGTAGTCGGCCAGTCCCATGGCGCCGGTTGGGTTACCGGCCATGGCGTGGATACCGCCGTAGGTTGCGCAGGTGCCGGCACCGATAACGGCCAGGGCCTTGGGAGCGAGGCGATCGATCCACTCGCATGTGGTGATGGGCTGGCCGGTGTCGTGATTCGTCCCCATGGCCGCCCAGTAGCCCTCTTTCTTGATCTTTTCGTTGGGGATGGAGCCTTCGACCACAAGGACAAAAGGTTCGAGCAAACCCTTCTCAGCATCGTAGAAGAACTGCATGAACTCGTCGCCGTTCTCGTATGCAAGCACCGGATTGTGAAGATGAACCCTGGGCAGACCGGGTATGGCACCCAGTAAAACGTCTTCGATCGAGGGTTGCTCGGCGGCGGTCACCGAGACGCTGTCGCCGTCGCAACTGAGACCGGCAGTGATCCAGAGAATGTGGACGTCGGATACCGGTGACGGCTTGGTAATACGGCTTGGCGAGTCAACCATGGAATTCTCCTTGGGACGACATTGTGACCTGCTCCGCGAGCTTGCTCGAAGATGAATTAGCGTGACGACTTTCCGACCGAAAAGCAGAGAAGTCGTAGCACATGAACTGTGATTTTGGATTCGGGAGAGCGGAATGGTAGAAGCAGGACAAGCCTGTCACCTTCGCAAAGCGATGCGTCAGCTTTGACTCAAGAGCCCGCGAGCGAAGCCGGCTCGCTCGAATGCCAGAGACACTACGCCTATTCGAAGCTGGCTGTCAATCGCTTATACCCGCATATTTATTGGACTTAATACAACTTTTACGCGGTCGATGGAATTATTCAGGCCGTGAAGTTACCGGTCCGGAATTAGCAGATGCGCGGAAGCTGCTCACCGAACATCACATCGAGGACCCGCGTGCCACCGATCTCAGTTTTCATTAGCACCATGCCAGGATGATTTTCGACGACCTCGCCGATGATTACGGCGTCCTGGCCGAAAGGATGCTGCCTCATCTGCTCGAGAACTGCACCCGCCATCTCCGGGACAACCAGAGCGAGTAACTTGCCCTCATTCGCGACATAGAGCGGGTCGAGGCCGAGCACCTCGCAGGCGCCCTTGACCGACTCGCGCACAGGGATCGTGCGCTCGTCAAGCACCATACCAACGTTGGCGTGTTTGGCTATCTCGTTGAGCGTGGTTGCGACGCCTCCGCGGGTCGGATCGCGCAGCGTATGGATGAAGTCGTTCGCGGGGGAGGCGGTCGCAAGCATGGCCGAGACCAGGCCGTTAAGCGGTGCGCAGTCGCTCTCAATAGCGCCCTCGAACTCGAGACCCTCGCGCTGGCTCATGATGGTCATGCCGTGGTCGCCGATGTAGCCACTGAGGATAATCTTGTCGCCGGCGCGCGCGCGATCGGCCGAGATGCTGATGTCGTGCTCGATCACACCTATTCCGGTTGTTGTGATGAAGATCTGGTCGCCTTTGCCGCGGTTGACGACCTTGGTATCGCCGGTGACGAGCTTTACACCGGCCTCCGCAGCGGCGGCCCGCATGGACTCGACCACTCGGCGCAGATCGTCGACTGCCAGGCCTTCTTCAAGGATGAACGCTACCGAAAGATAGAGCGGACGGGCGCCGCTCATCGCCAGATCGTTCACCGTCCCGTGAATCGCGAGCCGACCGATATCTCCGCCCGGGAAGAAGATAGGTGTGACAACGAAGGAATCCGTGGAGAACGCCAGTCGCGCCCCCCCGATCGTGAGCACAGCCTGATCGTCGAGCTTATCGAGCGTCGGATTGCGAAAGGCTGGAAGGAAGATCTTGTCGATCAGATCGGCGGTGAGCTTGCCGCCGCTACCGTGGCCAAGAACGATCCGCTTATGGTCAAAGATCGGGATTGGGCACGAACCGAACGGCGTCAGACTCTCGCCAGCGATTGCTTTCTCCGTCTTCAGATCATCTTCAGCGGCTGGCATGAGAGTATTCGCGCTCCTTGCGGGGCTTGACACTGACGTCGTCCAGAACGGGTTCGGGAACGATCTGATGAAGCTTATCCGCTCCCTGCGGGTTCAGGTGACGGCCATACGCGTAGTACGCGGCACACGCTCCCTCAGCCGAGACCATGGTCGCACCTAGCGGGTGCTGCGGAGTACAGAGTGTTCCAAAGGCGGAACAGTCGTGCGGCTTCCTGATCCCGCGAAGTACCTGACCACTGATACATACCTCGGGCTCCAACGTGGCGATCTCGGCCACATCGAAGAGCTTTTCGGCGTCGTGTTGAAAGAACTCGTCGCGCAGATGGTAGCCGCTCATCGGAATACTGCCGATGCCGCGCCACTTGCGATCTCCGACCTCGAACACTTTGCCGATCAGCTGTTGAGCTGGCAGATTCCCCTGGCGATTGAGTATGCGCGAGTATTGATTCTCAACCGTGGCGCGTCCCTCTTCCAACTGCTTGATGGTGATTAGCGTGCCTTCGAGGATATCGACTGGCTCGAATCCGGTGATGACGATGGGGACGTGGTGGCGGGCGCTGATAGGGTCATACTCGCTGTACCCCATCACGGCGCAGACGTGACCCGGACCGAGAAAGCCTTGCACGCGATTGTCGGAGGCATTGAGGATGGCTTCGAGCGCTGGCGGCACCAAGACATGGGAGACCAACAGAGAGAGATTGTTAACCTGCTCTTCGCGGGCTCGCCACGCCAACATTGCATTCGCAGGGGCCGTGGTCTCAAAGCCAATGGCGAAGAAGACAACTTGCTTATCTGGATTGGCGCGGGCAATCTTCAGGCAGTCTAGAGGCGAGTACACGATACGGATATCACTGCCCAGAGATTTGATCGAGAACAGGTCGCCGTCGGAGCCTGGCACGCGCAGCATGTCGCCGAAAGAGCAAAAGATCACATTAGGCGAACGTGCTATGACGTGCGCTTTGTCAATCATTTCAAGCGGCGTGACGCATACCGGGCAGCCTGGTCCGTGCACGAGTTCGACACCCTCCGGCAGCAGATGGTCCAGGCCATTCTTGACAATCGAGTGGGTCTGGCCGCCGCAGACTTCCATCAAAACCCACGGCCGGGTCTGGACCCGGCGCATCTCGGCGACGATCTTCGCCGCTATGTCCCCATTCCGATACTCATCAAGATACTTCATCGGCGAAGCCCTCCGGCGTTCATCCAGGCTGGGTAGAACGGCTTATCCGTCTCAGCGATCTCTTCGACCACCGGGGAGTCCAGCTCGGTGAGTTGATCCAGATCCTTCAGCGCCTGGTAGGTACGTTCTGCTTCCGCTTCATCGATTCGACTGATGGCGAAGCCGACATGGACCAAGACGTATTCGCCCACCTGAGTCTCAGGTACATACTCGAGGCATGCTTCGCGAACGATGCCGCCGAACTGGACCCTGGCCATGCGCAGACCGCGTTGGTCGTAGGTGTCTACCACTTTGCCGGGAATTGCCAGGCACATGTCAGTCTCCTCGACGCAATAACTCGTTCGCGATCACCGCTTGACCCAACGAAATACCACCGTCGTTCGCAGGAACCATCGCGTGCAAGAATACTCCAAATCGCAAACGACGCAACTCGACTGCCGTAAGTCCCAGCAGAAGATGATTTTGAAATACGCCGCCGCTTAGGCATACGCCGTCCAGTCCGTCGCTCTTGCGGATGCGGCAGCAGACCTCGACGATGGCGGCGCTGAGCGTGTTGTGAAAGCAGGCGGAGATCGCGGCCACAGACCGTCCCGCAACGATATCCCTGACGATCGTCGCAATGGTTTGACGAAGATCTATCACCGTCGATTCACCTTGCTCCAGATCGAACCCGTAGCGATCCGAGACGCCTGGCTCCGCCGCCATCTCCAGCGCAATGGCGGCCTGCCCTTCAAAGGTGATCTCGGAGCCCAGCCCCAACAGCGCCGCTACCGCGTCGAACAGGCGTCCGCACGAAGAGGTCTGCACCGTCTGAATGCGGCGCGAAAGCATCGTGTCCACAAGCCTGAACTGCGTGGGGGGAACTGCCCGGAAACACGCAAGATTGTCAGGCATTTGAGAGCCAAGAGAATCCCGGAGGTAGCTCAAGGCCATTCGCCAGGGCTGACGTATCGCCGCATCGCCGCCGGGCATCGGCACGGCGCGGAGGTGGGCGCGGCGCTCAAAGCCAGCGAGATCCGCCACCAGGAATTCGCCGCCCCAAATGGTGCCATCGGAGCCAAGGCCAGTGCCGTCCATGGCAACGCCGATGACCTTTCCGCCGAGGTGATTTTCCGCCATGCAGCTGGCGATGTGCGCATGATGATGCTGCACCGCAAACCTTGACTCGATGCCGGAGGCGAGCGCCATGCGCGTGCTTCGATAGCCGGGATGCAGATCGTACGCGATGGCCTTGGGTGAGACCTTGAAGAGATGCTTCATCTTCTCCAGTGTCTCTTCGAAGAAGCGCATCGTTTCATAGTTTTCGAGGTCGCCGATGTGCTGGCTCAAGATGGCGTGCCTGCCCCGGGTCAAGCAAAATGTATTTTTTAGCTCGGCTCCGACAGCCAGAACTTGCTCCATCTCGGTGCCCAAATCGATAGTCTGCGGCACGAAGCCCCGCGAGCGACGCAGCACAGTTTCTTTTCGTTCCATGGTGCGAACCACGGAATCGTCCACTCGTGTGGCGATATCGCGGTTATGCAACAGGAACCAATCGGCAATGCCCGACAAATGCAGGAGTGCCTCTGTGTTCGAGATCACAATCGGTTCCTCACTGAGATTACCGCTCGTCATAACAAGAGCGACAAACTCTGACTTCGATTCCGGTGAGTCGCTGAAGAGTAGATAGTGCAGAGGCGTATAGGGGAGCATGATGCCGAGTGTGTTGTTTGCTGGAGCAATGATGTTCGGTAGGCCGCCAGCTGCCATACTTTCAGATGACGCGCGAGGCAAAATTACGATCGGCCTGCGCGGATGCTGCAGCGCGGCCTCGTCCTCAGGTGACACCGCGCAAATTCTCCGGATTCCTTTCATATCCCGTACCATCAAAGCGAATGGCTTGATAGGCCGACGCTTACGTCTGCGCAACTCGGCGACGGCAGCGTCGTTGTCTGCATCGCAGGCAAGTAGAAAGCCACCCAACCCTTTGACAGCCAAGATCTTGCCCTCCCGCAGGATTTGCCTTGTCGCGCGAATTGCTGGAAGCGAATCTTTCTCGGCAAAGGAACAGTCAGCCGGTGACGAGCCGCGTGGGACAAGGCACAACGCCGGGCCGCAGACCGCGCAGGCATTTGGCTGAGCATGGAAGCGCCGATCGGTCGGATCGCCGTACTCCGCCGTGCAGGCGTCGCACATAATGAAGCCCGACATCGTTGTCTTCGCGCGATCGTATGGTATGTCCTGGACGATGGTGTAGCGCGGACCGCAGTGTGTGCAATTTGTGAATGGATAGCCGAAGCGACGGTTAAGCGGATCTCCGAAGTCACGCCAGCAGGCGTCGCAGGTGCCGGCGTCGGGAGAGACCAGAGTAAACTCACCGATCTCCTCCCGGCTCTCGAGAATGTCGAAGCCTGAGCTACCCACGACCTTCAGTTCGGAGAGAGTGAGTTCGAGAATTTGAGCTAGCCCTGGAAGATCGTGTTGCAGGCTTTCGATAAAGGTGCGAATCGTTGCGGCGTGACCCTCGACTTCTATCGTCACACCCGACGAAGAATTGAAGACGAAGCCGGTCAGCCCGAGTGATGTGGCAAGGTTATAAACGAATGGGCGAAACCCGACTCCCTGCACGATTCCTCGAATGTGCACTTGACGCCGTATCTTCGAGTCTTGCGGAGGAGATGGCATCATCGGTAGATCAGAATAAACGAGTTCCGGTCCGGCGTCTCATGGGTGACGACTTGGCGCCATGACAATCTCCCGAAGACTTGACACTAGTGACCTGCTCGTAGAAAACGCGCTTCGCGCTTTATTGCATCTTTACCGCCACACGGTTCAGTGTTCCTCTATAAACGCGTCCAGCAACCGCTGAAAGACAACCGCGGTTGGCCTCCAATCGCCCTGCATCGCTTTGGCTCCCGCGTCTCCATAGCCGTTGTCAGGCCGCGGCCGCAGGCGAATAAATGGCGGGAGCCCGTAACGCAGAGCAAGACTATTGGCCCAAAGACGCGCGGTACGGCCGTTGCCATTGGCAAACGGGTGGATGCGGATCCACTCAGCATGAGCCCAAGCGCAGAGGTCGAGTATGGCTGAGAGCTGGTCGGCATCCGGTCTCTGATCTACAGGTACCAGCGTATCGAGCTGCATGATCAGAGCCTGTAGCTTCGCTTCAAAGCCTTTCAGTTCATCGGCGACAGCGGAAGGTTCAACACCGTAATTTCCAGCAACTCGAACTGCAATGTTCTCAAGACCTGGCTCACCGCGAAAGGAGCCTACAAATCGCTGGTCTGGTACTTGCAGACCACGCAGAAAAAGTTCTTGCCAGTGCCTCGCAGTCTCACAAGAAGGCATCTCACGCGCTTTCGCAGCGCGGGCGATCTCATAAAGAACTTCGGTGAGATTTTTGCGCAGACGAGGGCTGTCTTCGTCCCAATTAGGAGGCACCTAGCAGCTCACGAATCTTGCTTTGTACAGGGCCTTGTGTAGCTGATTGCAGCTCGGTCCACTCCCCTTCAAGGGGGTCTTCATGACGAACTTCAGCTTCCACAAACTCTGAAATAGCCTGCTTGAACTCAGGATCCTTTTCACGGTAGGCCCGCAGACGAGCCAAGCTTTTTTCAAGGGATTGCTCTTTCGGGCGCTGCCGACGAAGATAACCCTGAATCGCCTCATTCAAGAGCTGGTTGACAGGGCGCCCTTCAACCTTGCTTAGAGTCTCTAAAGCATCTCGCTCTTCTGTACCGATCCGCAAAGTGAACGCAACCCGAGCCATAGAAGTCATGCTATAGAGTCTGCCTTATGATGTCAATAGCTTATTTTGACATCACCTCTAACGCCTTTTTCAGCAGACCTGATAGTTCTGGCCTGATCTCAGAGGAGAGGGCGTCAACCGGCGAGTCTCTCTGACGCAGCATCAGACTCGGATTGTAGTGTTTGTGACAATCCTGCGGATCTGAGAAGCCAAATGGGTTCAGTCCACTTGCGCGCTGAGGTATGAGCAAATAGCTCAAGGGGCAGTTCCAACAAACGCATTTGTTGTAACGAATATCTGAGGAGAATAAGCGAACTCAGTCGGAGTGCAGTATTCTTGCGATGTCGATCTGAAGGGCTTTCCGGATTGGAAGTAAGGCGGCCGTGGCCAGTATTGCGATCAGCAAGGTTATCGCACCCAGGTAGCTGATTGGATCCAGACCACTGATACCGTAAAGCCCGCGACGAAGTATCTGCGAGAGGCCAGCGGTCAAGGCTACTCCTGTCACCAATCCGGCCAAGACCGGCCATGCGAATCGGCGCAACACAGTGAGGAAGATCTCCATGCGATTAGCTCCGAGTGCAAGGCGGATCGCAATCTCTTTGGTCCGCTGCGACACAGCATAAGTGACAAGGCCGAGCAACCCAATGATTGCGAGGAAGATCGCTATGCTGCCGAGCAGGCTGATGATCGTCGCAACCTGTTCGATCTGCCCGATGCTCTTGCTGAAGCCGGCCTTAAGCGGGGTGATAGTCGGGAAGAGTTTGGGGTCGATGCCACCGGCAATCTGCTGAAGAGTCGGCGACAGTCCATCAGGAGCACCGGCTGTCCTGATCAGAACAGACATCCTGGGGAGAGATTTGGCGGACAGCGGGTAGTAGATTTCGGTCGCGTCCGAGTTATTGAGTTCCATCGCCCGCGTGTTACCGACGATCCCTACAACGGTGTCCTTGCCCGTGCTCCACTCTTTGCCGATTGGGTCTTCCGTCGGCCAGCGTTTGCGTGCCAACGATTGGCTGAGCACAACTACATGGGTCTCCCCGGCGTGCATGTACCGGCCCCGCAGCAACGGAATACCCATCGTCTCGAAGAACTCCGGACCGACCCAGTTGGGA
This sequence comes from Tunturiibacter empetritectus, assembly GCF_013410875.1. GTDB lineage: Bacteria > Acidobacteriota > Terriglobia > Terriglobales > Acidobacteriaceae > Edaphobacter > Edaphobacter empetritectus. The sequence continues at coordinate 2,240,959 of NZ_JACCCU010000001.1, forward strand.
TAGGTCTTGATCAGGCGGCCATCAACGTGAAAACCCTGAATCATCACGTTCGTATTGACCAGCGGAGGGTTCTGAGCCATCGACACGGAGATAACTCCGGGCACCGTTCGCAGTCGGCTCCGCAACTGGTCGAGATAGCTCTCGGCCGTAGATGGTGTGTATCCGTGGTCGCTCAAGCCCGGGTTGAGCGACAGTACCTGCTCATAGCCGAAACCCGGATCGGTATACAGCGTATGGAGCGTCGCGTGGACAAGTAATCCAGACACGATAAGCAGCACGCAACTTGCCCCCACCTGGACACAGACCACCACCTGATGCCACAAGGTTCTCTCTTTTTTCTGCAGAACAATCTGCACCGTTGGCAACATGCCGAAAAAGAGTGCCGCGAGAAAACCCATCGCAGCAGTAAAGATAAGAACGCGCCAGTCCGGCAACGCGCTCATCCATGCTGGAGCGTTAGCATAGACCAGAGTGAGGCGAAGAACGATGTAGCTGAGAGGCAGCGCAGCCATTGAGCCCAGCAGACCCAGAAGCAGGCTCTCCGTCAGTAATTGCCGAAGGACGCGCGACCTGCGTGCGCCAAGGTCGATCCGCAGCTGGATCTCCCGTCGCCTCCGGACTCCACGCGCAAGCAACAGCCCACCTAGATTGGCGCAGGCCACAACCAGGATGAGGAGAACAAGAAGCGCGGCGAAGGCCAGCACCGGCATGCCGTCTTCAAACGAGAAGAAATGAGCGCCGGGGGTGACGAGGATGCGCTCATGATCCCAGATAACAGCTGGGTAGAGCTTCCGCAGTTGGCCGGTCAGCGCAAGCAGCTCATGTTCGGCCCTTGATGGGCTAACGCCCGGCGCAAGATGTCCCCACATAAGAATGTTCTCATCGAACTGCGGGTCATCCAGAGCCTTACTGCCTTCGAAAAAATAAGCATACTGCAAGAGAGGAAGCCATACATCCGGATTCTCTGTCCCCAGATTCGCGAACGCTTGCGAGGTCACGCCTATCACGTTGACCGGCTTGCCGGTGAGATAAATTGTCTTGCCAATGACTGATGGATCGCTGTCAAACTCTCTCTGCCAGAAGCGGAAGCTGAGAACAGCAACTGGAGCCGCCCCGGAAGAGCTCTCGTGAGCGGGATCGAACAACCGTCCAGCCGTTGCGGAAGCGCCAAGCTCTATGAAATAGTTCGAGCTGACAAAGCTGGGGTTAATGCGTTGTTCTTCATGATTCAGAACCATAGGAGCGACACTCATCGTTGCCATCACCGCAGAGAGCGATCTGGCATTGTCGCGATAGTAGGCGATCGAAACGTAAGGAATACCGGGTGCGTTGTTCTCCGGAGATCGCCGCTGAATGCTGACCAGAGTGGCGGCGTCGCGCACTGGGATCGTCTGCAAAGCGATCAGGTTGTACAGGCTGAACGCCAGCGTGCTGACCCCAATACCCAGCGCAAGCACCAGGATCGCCGTAAAAGAAAAGCCGGGCGATTTTGCCAAGATGCGCGAACCGAAGCGCAAATCCTGCGCGATGGACGCAAGCCACTGCGTACCGCGGCTCTCGCGGCAGTCTTCCTTGATCTGATCGAGCCCGCCGAACTCAAGTCGAGTGGTGCGGCGTGCCTCGGCTTCGCTCGTGCCGGCCTGAATCTTATCCGCAACCTGTGATTCAAAGTGGAAGCGAAGCTCGTCGTCGAGCTCTTTCTCCATCCGAGCCCGTCGTAAAAGCCGCTGCAACAAGTTCATGAGGTCTCTCCTTGCGGATGTTGCAGAATCAGGCCGACAACTTCAATCAAGCGGGCCCAACTTTCGGTTTCGTTCTTCAGTTGCGTTCGACCCTTCGTCGTCAACCGGTAAAACTTCGCCTCGCGACCAGTCTCGCTCGGTCCCCATTCGGCAACGAGGAACTTCTTGTTTTCCAGTCGATGCAGAGCGGGGTAGAGAGAACCCTGTTGTACCTGCAGTGCCTCTTTCGAAATCTGTTGAATGCGCTGCGCAATCGCATAGCCGTGGACTGGCCCCAGCGCAACAACGCGGAGGATCAGCAAATCCAGCGTACCTTGTGGGAGATCAAATTTGGATTGAGTCGTCATGATGCCTGTTCCTTCTACATATACATGATCAACCTGTAGAAGCGCAAGGTGTCAAGCAGAGTTCTGTGTGAGAGGCCGTCTCTGAGGAACAGTCCGGAAGCAAATGGCGAGGAACCACCAAATCAACACTAGATTTTTTTAGTTGGCGAGAGAACAGGTCGATGCGCTCATTAACATGGCTCCTCAAAAGAGCTTATTAGATAGTTGTGGTCGAGCTTCGGGAGATCGCAAAGTCGACTTTCCGGCAAGTTCGGTACCAGATAAACGTACTCGGGTCGAAGTTAACGAGAAGCCTCGTTCCAGTAACTTCGGCCTGACGTTAGGTAACGCAATGCCTCAATGAGTGCATTTGGCCTGTCAGCGCCAGTGATGGCGCAGTCCCAATCGCCCGAAAACATACCCCCCTAGTGAGGCGATTTCTTCTCTGGAGCGCATTCAATGGCTTGTGAGCTCACATTATCCATAAGCTGACAATGACATTAGATGTAACCAAAAAATGATCTTATCGCGGGTTTGACACCACGGATTGCATCTTCACTTATGCAGGAGGTCCGAACAGAGCCGCGGCGGTCGGCGTCCCGGCCTGCATCTCATCGCGGATCTGCTCTGCGATTTTAGCCATCGCAGCCTTATCGTCGCCTGGCTTGTAGTTGAAGACTACGCCCACAGCGCCTATCGTTTTGCCAGTTTGATCTTTCATGACAACTTCGTCCTCGAAGTGATTGCCGTTGACCTCAAGGTTGCTCTTGCCGGTGCGAATGCAGCGCGTGTCATCCTCGTCGCCGATCTTGCCGATGCGTCCGAAGTTGGAAGCTACGATGAGGTTTTTGTGGCCGGGAGGCGTTGCGTGTATTGCAAGGAGGATGACTTCAGGGTGTTTGGCGAGTGCTTCGTCGACCAACTTCTGCGCTCCGGGGGCGGCAGTGGTGTAGGTGGGGTCCATCTCTTTGGCATCGACCTTTCGCATGCCTGCGATGGCCTGCTCCCGTGTTTGCTGCGCGTGTGCTACGCCGAACAGTGTCGCAAAGCTTGCGATCCATAGGATTCGAACTGCTATTTTCATCATGTCTCCTGGATTTGATCCGGCGATTACTCCGGTCTTCTGTGTAACGCTGTTGATGCAGGTTTACGGGTATTCAACCGTAACAACGATGCCTCTCCGAGATGAGCCGAGACTTAACCGGATATGAAATTGCATTCATTCAGAGCTAGTGACTGAGGTAGCGGTTAAAAGATCACCTTGAGAGCGAACTGGGTTTGACGGCTGCTTCCGGCAGTGGGGCCTACGAGCACTCCGCCGGTGGAGGTAAGGACCGCGCCGCTGGCGTTGAACAGCTGAGTGCCGGTCTTGGGTGGTGTGGCGTAGTTGACTTGGTTGAGAACGTTGAAGAGTTCCGCGCGGAACTGGAGGTTGAACGTCTCCGAGATGCGTGGGATATACGTGTTCTTGACGAGAGAGGTATCGAGATCGTTGAGGCGGGGGCCGATGATGGAGTTGCGACCGGCATTTCCGAGATGCGTGAGCCCAGTCGTAGGGTCGAAGGAGGGGAAGGCGAAGCAGTTGAGGTTGACATAATGACGATTGAGCGAAGAGACGCTTTTGACTGGATTGCCTGTGCATCCCGGACCGGTGAGACGGTCTGGAAAGGCGAACGCGTCGGCGCTATGCAGGTTGAGAGAATCGCCAGAGATGAGAGGCGTGAAGGGCTCGCCTGTGCTGGTCTGAAAAATCGATCCCCATTGCCAGCCATTCAGGAGTATGTGAGCCACCGGTATGTCCTTGCGGACGTTGGGAAGCTCGACGATGTAGTTGAGAACGAGATTCTGTCCGACGTTGAAGTCGGAGATGGCGCGGCGGCGAATGGGTGCCCACAGCGGCAGACTGGACACCGAGTTGGCAAAGGTGTCGCCAAAGGTGGAGGAGGAGCCGTCGTCTATGGATTTGGACCATGTGTAAGAGATTTGAAACTGCGTATGGTGACTGAAGCGTTTATTGAGGCTGGTCTGTAGCGAGTTGTAGTGGGAGTAGCCGGTCATGAATACGGCGCTAATCTGACCGATGTTGGGGTTCAGCTTGGCAGCAGTGAGAGCAGCTGCGCTGGGCGAGTTTTTTCCGTTGGGACCATAGAAGAGGTAACTCCCATTACTGACGATGGGTTGAACGGTGTTGACATCGTCCACGCGGTAAGGAAGGTGAGTGCCGCGAGACCCTGCGTAGCCTACCTGAAAGATCATGTCGTAGGGCAACTGCTGCTGAACGTTCATCGAATACTGCTGGACATAGCTGCGGGAGGAGTGATCGGGGGCATAGGCGTAACGCAGATTTGCTGCCGAGAGCGAGGGATAAGCACCCGTTGGGAAAGAGCCGATACCGGGAGCGGCGTTGTTGCCCAGCTCAAGATAGGGAGCGGTGAAGATGGACAGCCCCTCGTACAGGTAGTTAAGCTGTTGCGCGTCATAGATGCCGTAACCAGCGTGAACGCTCGTCATGTCCTTGCCAAATGGATCCCAGGCAAAACCGACGCGTGGAGCTATGTTCTTGAAGCTGGCGTTTTGAAAGTATGGACTGCCGAGATGGGGGGTTGTATCGGTGAGATTGCGGAGGTTGGCAAGACGGTTAGCCGTCTCGGTGGGAACAGTAACAGGCTCGTAACGGACACCGAGGTTAAGAGTGAGATTATTGGAGATACGGTAGTTGTCTTCGAGGTAGCCGCCGAAGACCGACTGGCGAAGATCGCGTGGGCTGACACCCTGGGCGAGCGGCGCATTGAAGCTTGTGGGGTGGTTGGTGAGAAAGCTCTGCAGGCTGGAGAAGATGAATTGGCCATTGGGATTAGAGGTGCCAAGTTGATTGTTCTGCAGGCGCTCGAAGGCAAAGCCGAATTTGAGCGCGTGCTTGCCCTTGGTCAAATAAAGATCGTCGTAGATCTGGTAGGAGTTGAGGTGGAAGACAAACTCGCCGGTGGCCTTGAGACCGCCTTGAAAGTTGGAGAGTCCCCCAATATTGACTAACCCGACCGGAAGCCCCGGGACGAAGCCCAGAGCGGGATCACTCGCAGCAGGATTGATAGCCGTGAGGGTGGTGGGCGCATCGGAGAAGACGCGGCTATAACCAAATTTGAAGGAGTTGAGTAGCGCTGCGGAGAAGACGTGCGATTCACCGATTGTCGCCAGCTGGCGTTTGGCCAGGTTGCCGGTGATACGGACGTTGAATGGATCTGGCGAGGTGAGTTTGCCGTTGTCGTAGAAGTAGGTTCCTGTGAGCGAATCCTTGTCGGAGATGCGATGGTCGGCGCGAATGGTGAAGTAATCTTCGTGGCTGACAAAGGGATCGTTGAAGAGAAAGCTACCAGTGTCGGCGTTAGGACCGGGGTCGACCGTCGGGAGCGGATACAGAGCAAAATAAGGAGTAACGACGGGACTGACAGGCACCTGCACGTGGCTGGCGCAGGGATTGCCACCGGAGGCGACACAGAGGCTACCCGTCCGGGCCGCGGCGGAGGGTACGATGCTGGAGGTATTTGCGCCCTGGTATTGGCGGAGGCCCTCGTAGTCACCGAAGAGGAAGGTGCGCTCTTTGATCACGGGACCACCTGCAGATGCGCCGAATTGGTTGCGACGGAATTCTGCGATCTGGCCCGGAGTATCGAACTCGTTGCGCGCGTCGAGCGCGGAGTTGCGGAAAAACTCGTAGGCGGAGCCGTGTAGACGACTCGTCCCGGCGCGTGTGACCGCGTTAATGATGCCGCCAGCAGCCTTGCCGTAATCGGCAGAGGCGTTGGATGTTACGACGGAAAACTCCTGGATGGCGTCGACGCCAAGGTTTGACCCGATGACGCCGCCAGGGCCACCGTTGGAGTAGTCGTTAATGCTGATGCCGTCGACCCGATAATTGTTTTGCTGCGGACGGGCGCCGCCGACAGTGAGTTGATTCCCAATGCCGCGGTTGGCTCGTTGATTGGTGACGGCGACAGCGGGCTGGGTGCGCACTGCGGCGACGCCGGGCTGCAGATTAGCAAGTTGAGTCCAGTCACGCCCGTTGAGCGGGAGAGCCACAATTGTGCGCTCGTCGACGACGGGCATGGTGGTAGAAGTGACCATGTCGATTGCGGGCGGCGCGGTGGTGACTACGATTTTCTCTTTGGCTGAACCGACTTGGAGCTGAACGTTGATCTCCTGCTGAGCACCGACATTGAGGGCAATATCCCTGATCTCCTGCGGCACAAAGCCAGATACGCTAATGGAGATGGTGTAAGTACCCGTCTGGAGGTTGGGAACAGAGTAGAAGCCGGAGGAGCTGGATGTGGACTCGGTGACGATGCCCGTTTGGGTGTTTGTGATAACAACAGGAGCATTTGCAACGAGCGCACCGGCGGGATCTGTGATGGTTCCTGCGATGGTTCCGGTAGAGACCTGTGAGCGCAGAGCTGGAGCCGCGCAGAGAAGAAGGGTAGATAGGTAAAGTGCTCGCTTTATGGACCGTACTTTCATGTAGTGCCTCTCAATACTGGCTGACTGCAATGCAATCGCTATTACGTAATGCCAGAGTGACGCTGACGCGGCGGTGACCCAATTCATCACGGCGGCGATGCATGACTTCGGACCTCTGCCATTTAGTTCTTTGCGAATGAAGAGTCGCTGAAGATTACATAAAAGTTTGTTTATGGATGGCGTTTGTTGTTTTGAACGGGGGGACGAGCAAGCATAGCGGCGGAGGGTGGATGAATGCAATTTCATTTTGGTTTCAAGACAGCCTCATGAAGGTGCATGAGGCTTACTGTGAAGTCCGCGTAGATGGAGTGGATCGCTTCGGGCACCACAAGGTATGCGGCCGTCGAGGAGAGGTATTAGATGAAGATTCAGAAGAGATTGGCCGGACTGCTTGTCTTGAGTTCCTCGGTAGCAATCTGTCCCGTTGCAGGAGTGACGGCTGCTCGCGCGCAAGAACCCGCTATGAAACTGGTGCAAACCATAGAGCTGCCGGGCTATACAGGTGACTTCGATCACTTCGCCGTGGATGAACAGCGCGGACGACTGCTACTGGCGGCAGAAGACCATGCGACGCTGGAGGTCTTCGATCTGAAAACGGGTCAACATCTAAAGACAGTGAAAGGTTTTGACGCGCCACACAGCATTCTGGTGCGCCCTGCCGCTTCAACGGTCATCGTAACGGATAGCGGCAAAACGATGACTAAGATCCTCGACGCAGAAACATATGCGATCAAGGGATCGATCAAGTTGACGGAGGGCGCAGATTCAGCGGCCTATGACCCGAAGACGAATGTGTACTACATCGTGACCGGCGGCAAAGATGTAGACATGAAGACGGCCAGTGTCGAGGCGGTGAACCCGGATACGGGGCAGCGACTGGGCGGGGTTACGTTTCAAGATAACCATGTCGAGGCAATTGCGCTGGAGGAGGGTGGTAACCGCATCTTTGTGAATCTGACTCAGACCAACAAGATGGCTGTCGTGGATCGAACGACGATGAAAGAAATTGCCGAGTGGCCGGTTCCGCCGGCGCAACAGAATGCGATGGTGGCTCTGGATGAAATGCAGCACAGGTTGTATGTAGTATGCCGCGCAGACCTTAGCGGCGCTCCGGCGGGCAAGGTTGTGGTGATGAATTCGGATGACGGCGCCGTCGTGGGCACGCAGGACGCGCCTACAAGAGTCGACCAAGTAATATACGACCTCACCATGCATCGTCTGTATGTTCCTGGCGGTCAAGGATACACCGAGATTTATGACACTTCCGACGCCAATAATCTAAAGCCCGTTGAGAAGATATCGACCGCACCCGGGGCCAAGACGGGGATTCTGTTACCGAGCAAGAAGCTGGTGTTAGCGGCTTCCCCGGGGGATACCAAGGCCGTTGCCAAGGTGATGTACTTCAGCATCCCGTAGCAATTTCTCGCCACTAAACTGCCGCTGTAGCAGGCAATCGCAAGTGAAGGGGTTTTCATCTTTGCTTCATCTCTGCTTTACTGCTCAAGACTGTAATCGTGCGAGGTGTACGCAATGCGGATATTGCTGGTGGAAGATGAGCCTAAGGTCTCGGGCTTCGTAGAGCGTGGACTTGCTGCCGAGCGGTACGCAGTGGATGTCTCGGCGGACGGCCGCGATGGTCTGGAGATGGCACAGACCTATCCTTACGATCTGATCATCCTGGATCTGATGCTACCCCGGCTGGATGGCCGCGAAGTTCTGCAGCGGCTTCGCCATAAGGATGCATGCGTGCCTGTACTGGTGCTCACAGCGCGGGACTCCATAGAAGACAAGGTGCGTCTCTTCGAGAGCGGTGCGGACGACTACCTGACCAAGCCTTTCGCCTTTGCTGAACTGCTGGTTCGGGCGAAAGCCTTGTTGAGGCGCGGACCGGTAAATCGATCGAGCACGTTGATGGTGGGAGACCTGGAGCTAGATCGCCTGACCCAACAGATTAAGCGCGGTGGCAGACGCATCGAACTGACAGCGAAGGAGTACTCTCTGCTGGAGTATTTAATGCAGAATGCAGAGCGGGTGCTCTCACGCAATATGATCATCGAGCATGTGTGGGATCAGAGCTTCGACGGAGTAACAAACATCGTCGACGTCTACGTGCGGCATCTGCGTTCGAAGGTAGATGACGGACAGGAGAGTAAGCTGATTCGCACAGTGCGCGGAGCGGGATACATGATCCGTGCAGGTGGTGAGGCTTGATTCCGGCCATCCGTTTGACAACGCTGCGAACACGGGTCACGACCTGGTACGTAGGCCTGATGGCAGCCGCATTGCTTGTCTTCGGCGCAACTCTTTACTTTGGTGTGCAGAGCTATCTACGAAGTTCGTTAGAGAACTCGCTGATTGGCGAAGCGAAAGGGATCGTCCTCACTTTTCTCTCTCAGGAGGAGATCAAGGGACAGTCCTGGATGCAGGGTGAAATCGCTGAGGCATATGCCCCGGAGAACAGCGGAAGGTTTATTCGCGTTAGCAGGCAGGACGGTACCGTGCTGTACCAGGGCGGCGACACACGAGAACCTCATATCGATTCCTCGATTGTTCCGCAGCCTCAATTGAGTGAGTCGACGGATTTTTTTCGACAGGAAAGTGCCGGCGGAACCCACAATCTGCTGATCTACACACAACCATACGTGTCGCCCTCGGGAACGAGATATGTCGTTGAAATGGGCGCTTCCCTGGCCCCGATCTCTCGCGTACTGGCAAGCCTGTTGAAGATTCTGTTCCTGATAACGCCGTGCATTCTTTTTGCAGCCGCACTCGGTGGACACTTCTTGATGAAATTACCGCTGCGGCCCTTGGAGATCCTGAGCGAACAAGCAGAGCGGATCGGTACTCATCAGTTTGGCGAGCGCTTGCCCGTCATAGCGACCGGCGACGAGATGGAGAGGCTGTCGCTCTCGCTGAATCGTATGATCAGCCGCCTTGAAGACGCGCTTGCCTACAATCGGCGCTTCTCTGCAGATGTGTCCCATGAGCTGCGTACGCCGCTCACGATACTCCGCGGCGAGTTAGAGCAATTGCTCCACACCTCCAGAATGCCGATGATGCAGCGCGATTCCCTGGGCAGCGCACTCGAAGAGATCGACCGCATGGCACAGATCGTGGAGAGCCTGCTGACCATCTCTCGACTGGATTCCGGCACTGACGGTATGGACCTGAAGCCAGTGGACCTCAACTGCCTCGCACAGTGGACCGTTGACCAGATGCATCTGATGGCGGAGGAAAAGAATCTCACGCTGCGATGCTCTCGGGCTGAGCCGGTGGCAATTCTGGCTGACGCCGGCAGAATCAAGCAGGTGCTGGTAAACCTGTTGGACAACGCTATCAAGTACACACCAAATGGAGGCGAGGTGACCGTCTCTATATCAGCAATCGGCGCAACCCAGCTTGCGATTCTGGAGGTCAGTGATACCGGCATAGGTATTCCGGCTGGGTCGCTGCCGCATGTCTTCGAACGCTTTTACCGTTCAGACAAGGCACGGACTAGAGAGTCGGGCGGTACTGGTCTGGGACTATCGATCGCGAAAGCTATCTCAAAGGCCCACGGCGGAACCATGTCGATAGAAAGTGTGGAAGGCAGAGGTACGCGAGTGAGGCTTGAACTACCTCTATCTCCTTTGCCCGTTTCGGCTGTCCCAGGACTAAAGCTCCAAACTACGCCAGAAGGACGGTCCGGCGTCTCTGTCGAACGTAGTCACGCATCTCGGTAGTGGTCGGATCAACACAATCTGAATCCCGATACTCATCTCATGAGTGACTCAGTGACTATGCGTAGGTGAGTGTGGCAGCAACCGTAGTGAAGCCTCCGCCGGCCACTGCGGCTGCGTTTTTTGGACTTGAGCATGAGGACGATAACTTCTGTCCGAAGGAGAGATGCGTGTGGCACCCTGGGCGATAAAAGCGCGGAGATGGTTAGATAGATCGAGATTTCGTCCACTCTACTCCCGAAACAAATGATTCAGAATCGCATTCATCAGCGGTTCGATCACCACCACGTCCGCCGGATAAGACCAGAACCCAATCAGATATCGCACCATCTCGCTCACGCGCTTCTTCACACCCTCGCGAAATTTCTTTTGATCCTCGATCGACAGTTGCGCCAGTTGCAGCCCGTTCAGGGTGCTGTCGATCGGGTTCGTATGCGTCGGCGTATACCGTATCGGCCCTAGCTCTCCCGCTTCACTCATCACGGGATCGGTCAACACCATTCTCGCCACCATCCGTCCCCGGTCATAGTCATGCACGCGATACCGCTCATCGAAGAACCCCAGAAAGCCCGTTAGGTCCGCCCCCGCCAACAACTCCTCGGACACAGCGATTCCATAGATCCGCATATAGTCGCACTGTCCCAAATTCGCCGCTGTCTCAAACGCAAGCACAGTATCGCGAAATGCATCGGCGGCGTAGCTCCCTGCCCCCAGATGCACGATCTCCTCCTTATATTGGTGTTCAATCCGCCGCCTGGCATTAGCGAGGCTCTCTTTCCCGATCTTCGCAACCTGCCTAGTCCCCGTCCGCGTCGGCTGCGAAAACAACACCTTCAGCAGACCATCCGCGGTCCTCTTCAGACTTCCGCTCTTGATTTCGCCTGAACGCAGCTTCTCTACCAGTTCGCTGGCCCGAGCGTCCATTAGAGCAATCTGCTCATTCATCTCCACCGCTGTAATCCAGTCCTGAAACTCTGACTGCCCAAGCAGCACCTTGGCCCACCGCTTCATCATCTGGAAGTAGTCTGCATTCACCTCGCAAAAGCTCGAATCCGCGCTCGAAGTTCTCCCATGCGGCGACACAAACAAGTAGAACCGGCTGTCGTTGTACCAATGCTTGTCGATCTCATCCACCAGATTCTTCGCCATACCCAGCGGCTCATTCTGCAAGATTCCGCCATCGGTGTACGTGAACCTCGACGGATCATCCGTCCACGGCTCCAGACCGTTTTTTGCGTAATCCGCCCGCCAGCGGTCCACCTCCTTTGCACGAAATGCCAACGGATATGCCCCGCTTGCCACCGACGCGTCCGCTAGCTCACGCCACACCTCCGGCTTATCGCTCCCGTCCACACTCACAACTCGTGTTATCTGGTCTTCATGCCGCGTGTAGATAAACCTCCCGCAAGGCTGCATGTCATAGCCGTAGTCCACGCCGTTCAGGTTGGTCAGCGTCATTCCGATGGAGATCGACCGGGCAGCAGCCAGGTGCGTTATGGGAGCGGGCCACTCCTCCGATGCATATCGTCCCAGGAGCGTATCCTTTGCTATTCCTTCCACCACGTTCGACGAAAAGATCGAACGCAGCGGTGGCTCCACCTCGCCTGTCGCTTCGTCCACCGTCTTCAACAATCCATCGAGGTCGATCCGTTTTACCCACACGTTATACAGCGGGTTATCGTACGCGTCGCGAAACTCATCGGCAGAGTACAACATCTTATGCGCCACAATCGCCGCCGTCATCGCACCGGCCGAGGCGCCCGTCATGACATCGATAAGAATCTTTTCGTCGTCTGTCACTCCCTCAGCGGAGTTATGCTGATGAATTGCATCCAGCACCTCATACAGAACACCCGCCTCATAACTCCCCAACGACACCGCACCCGCAATCGTAATAGCCAGCCGCTTCGGCATATCTCTCCTCGCAGCAAAATTAGAGCACCCTTCCGAACCATGAACCATATACCTAATTGGTCATAGCCCGTTTGGTGGTACTCATACCATCAATTTATCGCCTCCGCTCCCGTCCCTGTCCGCAGTCACGGACTCACCTCTCGTCGCCGACCTTGAACATGCAGGTTTCATGCCTCCGATTCTCAGCGTCGGAACAAACAGGGATGGTGGCCGTTCTCTGCGACAGGCTCCCCGGTCTCGGGTGGTTCGGCCTCTCCGCAATCCGTTCAATCGGAACCGGTGTCTTTTACAGTTCTTCGCGACGGCTTTCCAATAAAGACTGTATGAATTGCCACCGCTAGTGCATCCATGCAGGATTGGTCGAGTGCTCGCGGCGAATCATTTTGCATCAGCTTGAGCACCTCCGCACATCTGAGCTTTTGTCGGTAGGGTCGGTAGGATGAAAGTGCATCATAAATATCCGCAACCGTTAATATCCGTGCAAGAAGTGAAAGCTCCGACCCATGAAGCCCTCGCGGATAACCAGATCCATCGAGCTTTTCATGATGCGCCGCAGCGACCTCCGCAATCTCTTCGAATCCTGGAATCTTATCGAGAATCTCTCTCGTGTATCGAGGATGTTTGTAGATAGATTGCCACTCCCTAGAGGTGAGTTTACCCGGCTTCTCGAGTATTGTATTGGGTACTCCGAGCTTTCCAATGTCGTGAAGCAAGGCGGCGCGTTCCAACAATTTGGCATCGTACTCTCCCACGCCCATCACCTTAGCGATAGCGCTCGCTGTCGTGGCGACACCGGTGGAGTGGGTGAACGTAAAAGGAGACTTGGCGTCTACAACCTCGGCGAACGCGAGGCAAATGTTGTCTACTAAAAATATATTTGGAGACTGTCTATTGCGTTCGGGAGCGAGTTCTATCACATGGGATAAAATCTCTGGCGATTGCAGGTCCTTCCATAGTTCGCGCTGGTCGTGCAGCAGGTTAGAGGCCGCAACGAGGCTCGTATCAAACCCTCTGCTGTACCGTCTCGATACGAGATCAATAGCGGTTATGGGACCGTATCGCTCCACCGCAATATCCAGCGTCTGAGCAATTCTAATAATGCGAGCAAGCAAGGATATTTCTTCAGCCGGTATATCCTGAGGTGATTCCACTCTGTCCCAGCGCTCATCAGCTTGATAGATTGCTTGGCTAACTTCGAACGGCAGGCCAAGATCTCTTGCAATACGAGCGGCACGCTCACAAGGAAGATTGGCACTGGTCTCGAAAGAATTGAACTCACAGGAATCGGAAAAGCTAGTTGAGTCAGCGGGGAGCGGCTGGGCCCAACCCCAGGACAAACAGCCGGTATGCGCCTGCTTCCGGGCATCTCTATCTCCTGCACTCAGGCCAATGCCGGCCGGTGACGCTTCAGCGAGCGTGAACGGATACCGATTTAGAGCTAGCGTGTCCGGTGCCTGAGAAGAATTGCCTCTACACCCGACATCCTTAAGCAGGAGAGCGGAATAGAGATGAGAGAGCATCTCTTGAGACAAGCGAGCCCGCGCTCCTATACGCATCCCGATGACGCATGAGCGAAGAACATGGCCCTTTGGACGGCCCTTTGTCAGATCGAGCGCGAATGAGAGTGCGGGGATCAGCGCTGAAAAAGGTAAGGAGTCCGGAATGTGCGGTCCAGACTCGGAAGAGGCAGTTTCAGCGTTCGAGAGTGAGCTTCTCATAAGTGTCTCCAAAAAATCTGGATGCGACAAGATGGTTGCGAAGAAACCTGTACAAACGGGACGCCCCCTCTGAAATCCAGGCATCCCGTTGGGATCTCGAACGGCCGTGCTTGCCGTTAGGGATGCATTTGGAAAGCAGCCCGGCGATTTTGCTGCCAGCAGCTCTCCGTTTCAGCTGTGCACACTTGTGCCTCCTTTCCAAAGCTGATGACCTGAATCCGGTCGGCATCAACGCCTGCTGCTATAAGCGCGTTGCGTGCGGCGTTCGCGCGTTCTTCCCCAAGTGCCAGGTTGTATTCGGCTGAGCCGCGCTCATCCGCGTAACCACCCACCAGAACACGAATCGATGGATTGTCTTGCAGATACTTCGCGGCATGTTCGATAGCAGTCTCTGCGTCGGCTCGGATGTCTGCGCTGTCGTAGTCGAAGAGAGCATCTTGAACATTTTCGTGGAAGACAGCCTCCCTCTTAGCTTGTGACGAAGAATTTCCATCATCAGAGTTATGAGCAGATGCAATGCTGTGGGAGCGCACCCGGAATTCGGCATCACACTCAGCCGAAGTCGACGGACTTGTGGTGAGAGCAGCGTGACCGGTAACACGGTAGGTGCCGTCGGCGAGGCCTGCGGTATTGACGGTGATACGCCGTCCCGTACCTTCAATCCTGCCTCCGTTTGAGGCCCAGGAATACTTAACGTTGAGGCGATCTGGTTCGGTTAGGGTGTGACCGGTGATCTCCAACGGCTGTCCTTCGTCGACATTAGCGACGTCAGTGCCGCAGGTGAACAGGATCTCGCTCGGGCGTTCCACCGCCATCCGAACGGGCGTGGAGGGAGAGTCGCGCTCGCCAAACTTGATGACGATGCCGGCTCCGACCGTGAGGTGATTTTGAGAGTCACTGGTTCCGTTTGGCAGCGTTGTTCTCAAGTAGTCGACATCGACCGCGCGAATCGCAATGCGATGCGTGAGGTTTATATCGAGTCCACCGCCGGGAGAGAACGCAAAGCTCGATGCGCTGGTGGTAAAGGAGTTTGCTGTCGGAAAGTAAGAGCCGCTCCCGTGAGCTCCTCCCAGGAGAACCTGGCCATAAGGCACAAAGCGATGTCCGGTCAGCGACACCTTTGGACCAGCTTGATAGGTTGTCAGGGTGAGGTCCTGTCCCAGCAGGCTGATGTCGTTAGCATGACCACCGGTAAACTCGCCGGTGATGCTAAGCCAGTGGGTAAAGTAGAAATCTGCGGAGACATAGCCTCCGTTCAGGCCGAAGTAATCGGTCTGTCCGGGAGGCGCATTCGCGTTCATGTGGTTGAAGCCAAGAGAGACAGAGAATTGCGGGACAAGGTATGCCGGATTGTCGGGTCTCTGCTGCGCAACCGCAGCAGAGACTCCAAGTGTTCCAAAGACCAAAGCTAGAGTGATTCGTCGCATAGTATTTCTCCTTCCGGGACTTAGTGCCCGGTGTTCGCGAAGCCGGAACCTAGTACAGCAAAGCAACGGATGGCGAGGTCGACAAGATGCTCGTATCCAACAGGACAAATCTGCTGGGCGAGATCGCGTAGAGTACGGAGGTGCCGTAGGTGTAGCGGCCCGCCGTCGCATCCGTAAGGTTGTAGTTCATGGTGCTGGTGACGCCGAGCTGCAGCACATTGATCGTGCCGACACCCACATTCAAATCGAGCGTGGACGTCGCGCTTCCTGCGCCGTTTGCGGTGATAGTGCCTGAGCCGTTGACCCCGGCCAGCGAGCTTGCTGGAGTTGTGCCATAGACGAAGGTTCCATCGAGCGTTGCATTGCTGAAGGGAGCTCCAGTCTGCGGCTCGAAGTTACCCAGCCCGGCATAACCCGTCTCCAGGAAGTAGGCGTTTTCAGGACTGATCAGGTAGAAGACCCTCGGGGCAGGCGGGTTGTCGAGTCCGAGAAGTCCGAGGAGCGTGGCAATCAGTCCAGTCGGAACCGGGTAATTGAGAACTCCGCGACCATCGCTGTTGGCAACCGGGCAAGCAGCGGTACCGGTTGATTGATAGGTGCCTAACAGATCCTGCACCACACTCGTGGGCAGAAGTCCGCCAAGCCCGGTGATCTGGTTGACCAGTGCTGTTGTGCCTGCGACGTCAACGTTCGTGATGTTGCAGCTTCCTCCGCTCGCGGTTCCGCGGAAAATCGTTGACGTCGACAAGTTAAGAACATTCTGCAGAGTCGAACCCAGCAGACCAGGATTCGACTGCGCATTCTCATAGCCGACGAACGGACCGGACATCGATGCGTTGGTGAAGGTCGCCTGAGTCTGCAGTTGAGCAGAACCGGCGAGCAGGACATACGACGAGTGTTTGTCAGTAGAAAGAACAAACGCCTCATTCGCGCTGACGAGATAGACAGCATAGTCGGTCGGATAGATCCCGGCCGGCGTACCGGTCGTGCTCATCGCCAGCTGCACCCGCCCGTTTGCGTCCGCTGAACCATAGCTGCCGGACAACGTCTCGCTTGCATAGTTGGTCGTAGCGATATTGGCGTCGCTCGATCCGCTGCTGATAAGACCGGAACCGCTAGCCGTAAACTGACCGACAGAGGCGGCTGGACCGGCTACGATACCTAGCGTGCAGGCTGGCAGGCAAGGAGTATCTCCTGACAACCCGAAGGCATAGCTGCCATTCAATCCGGCAGCAAAGGCGGCCGTCTGTTGTGCGAGCAAAGTCCCCGAACCTCGAGTTCCCTGCAGCGAGTTATTGTCGAACTCGATCAAGTCTCCTCGAGTCGAAATAGTTGCTGGCGATACCGGAGCCTTCAACGCGATGGCGTAGGTTGAGGTGCCGGCAGTCGTTCCATCCTGGTTCAGAGTCGTGATCGTCAACGAGCCGCGGCTGTCGGTCCCAATCGTGTAGGTGCCGAGGAAGTCGTTACTGCTGACAGTCGTTCCCGTAGGAGCAGAGCTCTGGTGGTTTGCATCCAGCTCTCCGTTGCTGACAACTCCGGTGCCGTCAGCCGTAAAGCTTCCGACAGTCGCAGTCTGATAGGCGAGAACGCCGGCAAGCACATCGTCGTATCCCTGGAAGAGGTACGCGTATGGGCCGGTCAACTCGGCGTCATTCGGTGTAGTTGGATAGACCACAAGAAGAACCAGAGGCAGACTTGCGGTCTGTGGCGTCGTCTCCGTGTCTGTGACGGTCACGGTAAAGCTGCTTGCTCCGGGGGTGGTCGGCGTTCCGCTGATAACACCCGAAGTTGATAGGCTGAGCCCCGCAGGCAGATTGCCGGCAGTTACCTGATACTTGTAGGGCTGCACGCCTCCCGTGGCGAGCAGGGTCTGCATATACGGCTGACCCAGAATCGCGTTCGGAAGCGAACCGGTTAAGCTCAGGGTTGGAATCGGCAAGACGGTCAAGGTGACCGGCCCGGTAGTGGTTGCGATAGGTGTGGCCGAGTCAGTCGCCTTGACGACCAGGTTGGCTGTTCCTGCGGTTGTTGGCGTACCGGTGATCACGCACCCAGCCGCTGTGAGTCCGGCGGGTAGCGTGCCACTCATGATCGTGCAGGAGTAAGGTGCTGTTCCTCCGCTGACGCCGATCGTGCCGCTATACACCGTTCCAACCGTGGCGTTTGGCGGAGAGGTGAGCGTTAGTGTTGCCGTTGCGGGGGACACAACCAGGGTCACAGGTCCAGTAGTGGTGGCAACAGGATTACTCGTATCAACTGCCTTCACTGTGAGGTTCGCAGTTCCAGCAACCGACGGTGTCCCGCTTACCACGCAGTTTGAAATCGACAAACCCGCGGGAAGCGTACCACTGGTGATAGTGCACGAGTATGGTGAGGTTCCTCCATTTACGCCGATCGTTCCGGTATACGGCGTTCCAACGGTTGCGTTCGGCGGAGAAGTGAGGGTTAGGGTTATCGTTGCAGGCAGAACCGTCAGACTCTCTGGTCCAGTAGTTGTTTCGACGGTTGGGCTTGAGTCGGTCGCCTTGACCGTAAGGTTCGCGGTTCCGGCAACCGTCGGCGTACCGCTAACTACGCAGCCCGATGCCGAAAGACCCGCAGGTAACGTTCCCCCCGTGATCGCGCAGGAGTAAGGAGACGTACCGCCTGCTACTCCAATCGTCGCAGTGTAAGGAACACCGACCGTCGCATTCGGCAGCGACGACAGTGTCAACGAAAGGCCAGCAGGTAGAACCGTAAGACTCTCTGGTCCAGTAGTTGTCTCGACCGGACTGCTTGAGTCGGTCGCCTTGACCATGAGGTTCGCGGTACCGGCAACCGTCGGCGTGCCGCTAACCACGCAGCCCGAGACCGAAAGACCCGCAGGCAGTATTCCCGCCGTGATGGCGCAGAAGTAGGGAGACGTACCGCCCGCTACTCCAATCGTCGCAGTGTAAGGAACACCGACCGTGGCATTTGGCAGCGACGACAGTGTCAACGAAAGCCCAGCAGGCAGAACCGTAAGGCTCTCTGGTCCAGTAGTCGTCTCGACCGGACTGCTTGAGTCGGTCGCCTTAACCATGAGGTTCGCGGTTCCGGCAACTGTCGGCGTACCACTAACCACGCAGCCCGAGACCGAAAGACCCGCAGGCAGTATTCCCGCCGTGATGGCGCAGGAGTAGGGAGACGTACCGCCCGCTACTCCAATCGTCGCAGTGTAAGGAACACCGACCGTCGCATTCGGCAGCGACGACAGTGTCAACGAAAGCCCAGCAGGCAGAACCGTGAGAGTGACCGGCCCTGTCGCAGTTGCAACCGGATTGCCCGAGTCTGTCACCTTCACCGTAACGGTGCTGGTTCCTGGAACCGTAGGTGTTCCACTCACGACGCACCCGTTTTGAGTAAGTCCAGCAGGCAGCATACCCGCCGTAATCACGCAGGAGTAAGGAGACGTACCTCCGGTGGCGCCGATCGTCCCCATGTAGGGAACACCGACCGTCGCGCCGGGCAGATTCGTAAGGGTCAACGTTGCCGCAGACTGGGCGGGGTTGATCGTGATGCTGAAGGGCGCGCTCGCCTGAGTTCCGCTAGCGTCCTGTACTTGAGCGGTAAAGGAGCTCACTCCCTGCGCTGTCGGCGTTCCCGAGATCAAGCCCGTCGACGAGGAAAGTCCAAGACCAGCAGGCAGTCCGCCCGAGATAATGCTCCAGGAGTACGGCGTGGCTCCGCCCGAGGCGGTCAGTGTCGTCGAATAGGCTGTGCCGACCGTGCCGGCTGGGGGATTGCCTCGAAGGACCGTAAGCGGGCCGGACTGCGACGTGCCCTGTCCTGTCGAAATCACAATTATCTCTTGTGCCGTTACAGAAAACGGAATGTCGCTTGAGTCGATGATCTGAACTGAGAAGCTCGAAGTACCCGCAACGGTCGGTGTTCCGGAGATCACACCTGTCGCCGCATTGAAGCTAAGACCAGCTGGAAGCGAGCCACCCGCGACGCTCCACTTCAACGGAGCTGTGCCTCCGGCGGCGATCAGCGTAGCAGTGTAAGCACTCCCTACGGTCCCAACCGGAGGAGCCCCGGAGATCGTGGGATCCGGATTGACCGTGATGCTCACCGTGCTGGAGTTTTTCGTTCCTGTCACTCCTGCTGTCAAAGTCAACTTCAGCTGTGAGGTGATATTCGAAGGAGCCGTATAAGTCGTTGAAGCGCCAACCGAGTTCGAGAGCGCCCCGCACGAACTCGAGCCACAGGCAGCGCTCGAAAGCACCCAGCTAACCACCGGTGTGCCGGAGAGCTTCGAACTGACCGCGAATGACTGACCAGCGTCGAGTGTCACCGCGGAACTCGACAGGCTGACAACTCCTCCACCTGCATATCCGCCACTCCCGCATCCGGTAAATGCCAGGCAAATCGTGAGAAAAAACAGCAAGGTTGCACTCGCACGAATGACGTTCTCCACAACTGACATTTCAGTGCGGCTCTCGTTCAGAGTTGCAAGACTCAGGCGATCCGTATTCAGAGACAACATTGATTTGTTCAGCATGTAAAACTCCTTTGGATTTAGGCAGTAACGAACAAAACTTGAGAAATGAATCACTTTTGGGGTCTGAAGTTGGCGATTAACGGGTGGGGGCCAGTTCTCTAGTCCCACGAGAAACTCGGTAGTTGAGCCTGAAAACAAAGGCGAAGGCCGACTGGAATCCTTCGCATCGTGGTGAAACCAGGGCTTACGGGGCAGTTGCAACATAGTTCCTCCAAGGCCAAATCGAGCGCAGAGAGATTCCAAAAGTAACCGCAAAACTTTGCAGTCACCTTGTATAGGGAAGTACCCATTACTTTGGATTTAGGCTTTTCGGATTAATCCGTCGTTTGATATCAAACGTGATATCAACAGCAGATTTTTAGAATTTTTCAGAGGAAAATCGTCTTTTTATAAATCAAATCCAAAGGAATTCGAAACCTTGAGTACGGAGTGACAGATGATCCTCAACGTTCGAGTGGAAGAGTAATAGTGAAGAGTTTTTCTTAGTAGGAGAAAAAGTAACCGATTTATGTATTGCCATTTACGCAATTCGAGGATCAGAATTGAATTCGCAGAGTACCAACGTCTGTCGAGCAGCACGACGGGAGCACCAAAATGACCCAAGAATATAAACGGCACCAGAGCTTTCCACTCCGTCTTTCTCCTTCGATCCGTCAACAAGCCAACGATCTTGCACACGTCGAAGGCATATCGCTCAACCACTTCATCAGCCTGGCGATCGCAGAAAAGATAGTCAGGATGGAGCAAACAACTTTTCTCAAAGAGCAAGCGACCCCGAAAAAAGTAGTTACTCTTCGCACTGACTTCCGATCAGACAAACTTGCCTGATCGCATGAGTGCTGGAGAATGCAAGGTATCGATGGCTAGCTGGATTACTTGGCTACCGCATCTGCCCAAGACTCGCGACACGCATCCTGGCCTGCGACAGAGCACTGGTTTCTCTGCCTGTCTCCCTTCAAGGCTTGTAGCGCCGTCAGCGCAAGAAGTTTATTCACGCTCCCACCAATATTCGACTCTGACTCTCTTCGCTTCGGATATTTACCTATGAGATCGAGAGTTCTATCGAACTGCCTGTTGAGTCAGGAACTATCTGGCGTAATAGGCCAGTACGTCGAGAATCGCGTCATTCATCGCTCGGGTGACAAAAGGCACAGTTATAAAAGGAATAATTCCCAAAAGTTCCGAAAGCCAAACTACCCGCACCCAAACTGTTTGTAAGCGCGATTGATAGTCCACCTCGAAGCTGCGCTCATCCCAACTGAATTTCCTTCCCTCATTGCATACGATGGACGTAATATTCGGAATAATGATTTGAAGCGCTTCAAGGATAGACCCCATTTGGTCTGGAATGAACCAGTCTCGCGGACCCCACTGCGAGACCGCCACAAGGAGCACGACCTATTGCCACAATCTCCTTACTCTCGAAGACGATTCCTCGGAGCAGCAGCGGCCGGCTTGACCCTAGGAAATCACCCTCTCTCGCACGCAACCTCTGTCGCCCCACTCCAGCACGCATCCCGTTCCCTGCCGCGTCTTCAGGTTCACTCTAGCAGTCACTATCTCCAGACCGAAAAGGGTGATCCATTCTTCTGGCTTGGGGACACAGCGTGGCAGCTCATTCACTCCACCACTCGAGAAGAGTGCAGCTACTATCTACAAACCCGTGCGACACAGGGGTATACCGTCATCCAGGCGGTCGTGCTCGCCGAGATGAACGGCGTCCGCAAACCCTCGGCGCTTGGCCTCCTGCCCTTTAAAGACGAAGACTCGCTCCGTCCGAATGACCTGTACTTCGACCGCGTCGTCGAGATCGTTGACGAGGCTGCGCGATACGGGCTCTACGTTGCGCTGCTTCCCACCTGGGGAGACAAGCTTACCGCGCCCTGGGGAGACGGGCCTCGCATCTTTCGCAACGATAACCTCGCAACAGCCCACACTTACGGCAGCTATCTCGCAAAGAAGCTCAAGGGAAGAACGAATGTGATCTGGATGCTTGGCGGCGACCGCCCTGCACGGATTCGCGACTGTGGTTCGGAGTACCTCATCGAGAAGGCAAAGAGCTTCGACATCGACTCCAAACAGGATTGGACTCCGATCTGGGCTGCGCTCGCGGACGGCCTGAACGTGGAGGAGCATGCTCTGACCTTGTATCACCCGCAAGGAGGCAGTGAGTCGACCTCCATTCTTCTGCGCGATGCGGATTGGCTCTCGGTGAACGGTATACAGAGCGGACACGGCGCAGGACGCGACACTCCCAACTGGGAGCTGATTGCGCGGGATTACGCGCTCACGCCCGCTAAACCCACACTTGACCTCGAGCCCAACTACGAAGATCATCCCTATAATCCGTGGCCCGCATGGGACCCCGCTACCGGATACTTTCGCGACTACGATGTGCGCAAACAGCTCTATCGGTCTGTCTTCGCTGGGGCCTGCGGGGTTACCTATGGGCATCACGCCGTCTGGCAGTTCGCAAGTCTTCGCAACGGCGTCATCAACCACGCGGACCGTGACTGGATCGATGCGCTTCAGCGTCCGGCAGGGCGTCAAGCGGTCTTCCTGCGTCGACTGATCGAGTCTCGGCCTTTCTTCGCCCGCGCTCCAGATCAGTCTGTGCTGTTGAGCACAACCAACCGCCGCGCCGACCATGTGCAAGCTACCAGAGCACTGGATGGCAGTTATCTGCTGGTCTACATTCCATGCGCAGATCAACCCATCTCGCTCAATCTATCGTCAATGCCTCAGGGCGAACGGACTGCCTGGTGGTACGATCCGCGCACTGGGATCGGTACCAGGATCGCACAATCCTTCTCAGGTTCTAAGGTTGACGTCACCACGCCGCCTTACGGTCCAGACTGGGTGCTTGTCGTCGATGATGCAAGATCCGGCTTCGGTCCTCCGGGCCTCGACGCATGGAACTCCTGAACGCATAGGACGTTTGCGTGAACGTGCGTGGCGGCACTGAACTTACAGATATCGAGGCACTATGAATCGCAGAGAGTTTCTAGGATCGCTTGTCGTGCTGTCATCGGTGCCATCAACTGCGGAGATGCTCGCTCTCCCCAGCGAAGACTCGTCGTCGGGAAAACTTTCGAACGATCGATCCGCAGAGGCGCAGACTATCTCCGATCTCTCTCATATTCCCTACAGCATCGCAGGCTCCTGGCTCGTAGTTGACCTCAGCGAAGGCCGTGCGGCAGTTAAGACAGTGCGCCGCTCCGCCGTCTCCTATCGTTGGCAGCAGACCGGTCCGTGGGCGGACCTGCTGTTTGAGATCGTCATGATTCGTGATGGGAAAGAGGCTCCCAGCACCATCACGGCTTCCATATTGAGTGTTCGACTTGCTTCAGGCGACTCGTCGGTCGAAGTGATATCTTCCGACGGCGATACTTTCTTCATCGCCGCACAGCATTGCGGCGTACAGCTTCGACTGGCGCACCCTCCCGCCTGGATCTACCAGGCATCAGACGCCGCGTTTCGTGCCACCTCGTTTCGTGCTTACGACCAACAGTCGAAGACGTATCTCAACCTCCACGCTGACCGCCCGCTCATCTTTCAACCTGCCGGCGCGATGGGTATTCCATACGACACGGTGACACTTGCATCACATTCCACCCAAAGTATGACGGTACGCTGCACAACACGCGAAGAGCACTCCAGCGATCAGATACCTGACCTCAAACTTATCCGCACGCGACGAAACCATGAGCTCGACGAATGGATGCGGCGTTGCCCGGATGTCCCGGACTCCTATCAGCCCGCTGCACGCACCGCCTGGTACCTCTTCTCTGCGTTGCAGGTCAGCCCCGAAGGAGTGCTGCGGAGACAGACCGTTCTCTCAAGCAAGAAGGGTATGAACATGGTCTGGTCATGGGACAACTGCATCAATGCGCTGGCCCTTGTAAAGGCTGACCCGGCACTTGCGTGGGACCAGCTTTCGACCATTCTTGATCATCAACGAGCCGACGGCGTTCTTCCAGATGCCATCAGCGACTCCGAGATTGTATATGGCTTCAACAAGCCGCCCGTCTGGGCCTGGACGGTTCAAAAACTTCTACCCGCCACGCCCGCCACAGATCACACAGCTCATCTCGAAGAGGTCTATCCAAAGATCGTCCGCTTTCATGAGTGGTGGTTCCGGGAGCGTGATCTACTGGGCGACGGCCTACCGTGCTACATGAGCGGCAACGACTCAGGATGGGACAACGCGAGCATCTTTGCCGGACGATGGCCTGTGCAGAGTCCCGATCTTGCGGCTTGGCTTATTCTGGACGCTGAGGCTCTGGCGAAGATCGCGACTCAATTAGGCCGCACCAATGAGGCCGCGCGTTGGCGCGAGCATGAGAGAGATCTGCTCGCTCGCTTTCACAAACGCTTCTGGCTCGACGGCCAACCCCACTTCTTCAGCCTCACTCCCGCCGGCCCGCAACAGCAAAGCAGTACAAGCCTCATCACGTCGATTCCCCTCCTTCTCGGAGAACGTCTCGACCCCGCCATTCGCACTGAACTCGTTCGTTCCCTCTCGGACCCGGCACACTTCTTCGCTCCGGCAGGCCCCGCAACTGAGGCGCGCAGTAGCCCTCTCTACGCTCCGAACGGCTACTGGAGAGGTCCGGTCTGGGGCATATCCACATACCTCATCTGCACAGGACTCATCGAGTGTGGCGAAACCACTCTCGCCCGGACTCTCGCCACACGATTTTGTGAGGCATGTGCGCGCGACGGAAATTTTCGCGAGAACTACGACGCTTCCACCGGCTCCGGTCAGTACGACTCCGGTATGACATGGACCGCCGCGGACTTCCTCCTGCTCACGAATTGGCTAAGTACCTTTCATCAATAACTAGGAAATAACTAGGACATATTCGATAGGAAGATTTCAGGCGATTCGGAGCAGACGCCAGCTTGCCGATCAGATTCCCAAAACGGGAACCCCTGAAAAATAAATCCTGAATCCGTGACGCATTTTTCGAGCCCGAAAAAGTGACTGCTTAAACACCAGGTCTACCACGCATCCCACCACAAACTCACCATCAAAACACCACGCTTTAGCACCCCTTTTTTGCAAAAACCCCCACAAAAACACGCATCCACCACACCAAAAAATAACTGCAACAAAACTCCTCGTCCGGACTGTCTCTTGCTCTCGTCAGGCGCACTCACGGCATGAGGGGCCAGTTGATTCTCTAAGGCAAGGTGTCTACCGGTGCTGGTTCAGATGGACAGCAGCACGACTGCGATGAGGGAGCAGGCGACTCCGGCCCATTGCAGACGGCTGACAGACTCATGCAGGATCAACGGCACAAGCACAATGACCACAACAGGATAGAGCGCCGTAAGGGGCGCCACGATCGACGCCTTCCCTCCACGCTTGAGAGCGGCGAAGAGCGCCCAGGCACCAAGAGCGTTGAGCAGGCCGCTAAGGATTGCATACGTTAGGTTGAGCTTTGAGTAATGCAGAACCGCAGGGCCCGGATAGAAGAATGGTTCCAGGAGAAGAAAACCCACCACCAGCCAGATGAGCGACGACTCCGCGGAGATGTAATTGGTTGCAAGTTTTTGAAGGATGCCGACAACACCCCACGCGAGCACGGTCAGGATGGAGTACCAAAGCCAGGGGGGGATATGCACGACGCAAAACCTCCTATAGGGAAAAGATGACGATGGCAATTGTGGCGAACAACAGGCCGAGTGCCTGAATGGGACGGAAGCGCTCACGCAGGATCGTGATCGCGAGAACGACGGTGATCATGGGATAGAGCGCTGCAGCCACCGTGATGAGGGTGGTGTTGCCGTTGGTGTGATAGGCGGCGAAGAGCGCAAGGCCGCCGATTCCAGACAGCACACCGTTGAGTACGCCGTAGGCGACACCGCGAGGACTTTTTTCGAGCTTCCCGCGACGTGCAATCAGCAGTACGAGTCCGACGGGAACGGTGCCTATCGTGAACAGAAACTGCATCGTGTCTGGGGGGATCTCTCGTGACCCAAGTTTGGAGAAGAGCGCCCAGGCGCCCCAACAGAGCACGCAGATCATTGAGTACCAGAACCAGGATGCGTTGCACATTTTTCTCAATAGGTCCATCGTTCCTCCTGTAGGTTCCCCTTCACCGCGAGACGTGCCGCTGGTTGAAGCTGGCTTCGTCAACCGCCACCTGCGGCGCGTAGCGAAAACTTCCCGGCTCGATTCCTCGCAAGACCGCCAATTGAAAGGCCGCCGCCTGCAAGGGCACGATCTCAAAGAGGGGTGAGAGTGTTTGGGATACCGAGGGGAGATCACACCAGCGCGCATCACGGACCTGCGATCCGGATGGACCGATCAACCGAATTTCGCCGCCAAACTGTACAAGGTCATGGGCCAAGGCGAGATTGAGATCCCGCGTAGGGCCCTGCGGTGCGAAGACGAAGCCGCGGAAGTTTTGATCGACGACCTCGACCGGGCCGTGCCGGAAGGAGGCGATCGGCATCGCGACTGCCGGACTCTTCGCGACTTCATGAAAGAGCAGTGCACCCTCATGGGCGGATGCGACGGAGGGGCCTCGCGCGAGCAGATACGGCGTTACAGAGGGCGACAGAAAGGCGTCCCAACTTGTGAGAGTCTTCATGCTTGCCTCGACGAGAGAGGCGAACGAAGGCAGGAGTGTCCGAACCTCTTCTGCGGCGGCGTCGAAGTAGCCGGCAACAAGATTTCCCAAGAGGTGCAGCGTAAGAAGCGTGCCGGTGTACGTCTGGATGGCGACCATCTCATCATTGAGGCTGGCGATCGAGAGGCTCACGTCCGCAGATCGGGACAACTGGCTTAGTGGCTCGTTGGTGACACCGATGATGGGCACCTTGCCTTTCATCTTTTCGAGCAGTTTCGCGATCTCGACGGACTCACCCGACCGCGAGACTAACAGGACAACGGCATCCTTCCAGACACTGTTCAAGTAGTGCAGAAGTTCTCCTGCTTCAATCGCAACTGCGTCAAGGCCGAATGAGCAAAGGAAATACCGGAGCGGGATGGAAGCGAACAGCGACGCGCCCATGGCCGTGATGATGATCTTTTTTCCAGAGCGGAGAAGTGTAGCAGCGTGCTTCATGGCCGGTGCGCCGTCTTTGCATTGGTAGTGCAGCGTGCGCGCGAGTGATTCGGGCTGGGCGTGAATGTTGCTGGCTAGATTGTGCATGTCTTACCTTTTTGTGAATTTTTCAGCATGATGGATTCCGAAGCAGCCATGACTGCGCCGCACCCAGCAGGCCGACGTCGGGTCCGAGCGAAGACAGAGTAATGGTGGTGTATTCAACGGGCACCTGCGTGCAGAGGCTTCGCACCGTCGCCCGAACATCGTCTAGAAACAAATCACTGCTTCGCATCACTCCGCCTCCCAGGCAGATGACATCGGGAACAAACAGGGTGACAAGGTTGGCCAAGCCCAGGCCGAGGTAATGGGCCTCGCGTTTGACTGCACGAAGTGCGAGCGGATCACCCTGTTGGGCAAGCCCGCATATCTCAGCGGCCGTCAGCAGGCCTCTGCCGGGATCGATTTCGGGGAAAGACGCAGTCATCGCTGCGCCGCTCGCAAGGCTCTCCCAACAACCGGAGAGTGTGCAGTAGCAAAGAGGTCCGGTGGGGTCAATGAGCTGGTGACCAAACTCGGGATGGGCGCCGCGCACGCCGCGATACAGCCGGCCGCTTTGCACAATGCCACCACCGATGCCGGTACTGATCGTGACATAGATAAGAGTTCCTGACGTCTTCGTTGCGCCCCAGGCATATTCCGCAAGAGT
Organism: Tunturiibacter empetritectus; assembly: GCF_013410875.1. Classification (GTDB taxonomy): domain Bacteria; phylum Acidobacteriota; class Terriglobia; order Terriglobales; family Acidobacteriaceae; genus Edaphobacter; species Edaphobacter empetritectus. Next base: position 2,268,609 of record NZ_JACCCU010000001.1, read on the forward strand.
TGCCGCGTCCGCATCGTTCTCGACGACAACAGGGAGGCCGAAGCGCTCGCCAACGGCATCGGCGAGAGGGCCCCCCTCCCAGCCGGGCAACGTACCTACGACACCGATGACTCCGGTTAGCGGATCGAGCGGGCTTGGGCATGCAATGCCGATGCCGTCGATGCGGCCGCATTGATCGATTGCTGCTTGCAGCATCCGCTGGATTCGATCGACAGCATCCCGCAATCCGCGCTTCGGCTGGGTGGGACACTCGCTCCGGTGAAGGATCTTTCCATCATCGCTAACAATGCCGGCGGCGATCTTGGTACCTCCAATATCTACAGTCCCGATGCGTCTCATCTTCACTATCTCCCCGGCTACTTGCGGACTTCGGTGCGTGTATACACTTGTTCTCCGGCCAGCCAGACATCCTCAATGAGGATCGAATCCTGCCAGCTGAATCTGAGGAGGTCAGCGCGAAATCCGGTTGTAAATTGACCGCGGCCTCCAACGAGTTTTCCGGGATTCGTTGTGGCCATGGCCAGCGCCTCGTGGAGAAGCACGTCGGAGGTTCGGACGAGAGTGCCGATGCATTGCGCGAGTGAAGCCGTAGCTCCCGCAAGAAGTTCGGAACCGAAGACACAGAGTTTGCCATCTGGCCGAAGTTCGACACGCCCTCCAACCGGAGTGGAGTAGGTGCCTGGAGGCATACCCGCGAGCGCGACCGAGTCAGATACGAGCACGCTGTGCTGCAAAGTTTTCGCGCGCAGCATTACTTTGAGAACGTCAGGCGGCAGATGGTGTCCATCCGCGATGAAGGTCGCGGAGACGCGGTCGTCGGCGAGAAGGGACCAGATGGCATTGCGGTGCCGCGGGATCTCCGGCGCAATTCCATTTCCAAGGTGGGTTACAAGGCGTGCCCCTGCATCGATCGCGCGCCGAATCTCTTCAGGCGAAGCATGTGTGTGGCCGATGGCAACATGGATTCCCTGCTTGGCCAGCGCAGCGATATACGCACAGGATTCTTCGAAATGCGGAGACAGCGTGACCATGCCGACGATGCCGCCGGAAGCCTGCTGCCAGCGCTCGAACTCTGCGATCGAGGGTGGCCGCACGGCATCGGCAGGATGGGCGCCGCGGTATCCATACAGCGGAGAGATGTGCGGACCTTCCACGTGAACAAACGGAATGCATGCGGCCGCACGTGGATGACTGCGGCGCGCATCGGCAATTACGCTGAGGGCGTGGCAGATCTTATCTTCGGGTGCGGTGATAATCGTCGGCGCGAAACAGGTGACACCACGAGACAGCATCGCATCGACAAGGTCTGTAATTGTGCCTGGCGTGAGTTGCTGTGCGTTTACATCAAATTCAGAGCAGCCATTTACCTGAAGATCCACTAAGCCGGGGGAGAGAAAGAGATCGCTGCTCGCAGAGTTCTCTTCGATGCGCACAATCACACCCTCGTCGACGAAAAGGGTGTGATTGTGCCCGCTTTGCGGATCACGTCCGGTTATGGTTGTCATGCCCATAGATCTCACGCATCGAGCTCGACTCATGATCGAGGTAAAGGGTGCACCGGGGATGGGTGCGCAGTGCGGTTGCCGGGCAATCCCCGCTAATGGTCGACTCGAGCGCAGCCTGCACGGCGGTGCTCTTATGCCGGCCAGGCACGCAGCAGAAGAGCTCGCGGCCTGAAAGGAGTGTGGGAATTGTAAGCGTGATTGCGAGGTGCGGCACGTCGTCGAGGGTGGGAAAGCAGCCATCGAGAACTTGCTGCTCCCGACACATCGTATCCAGCGTGACGACCTTGACGGGAACAGGGTCGTCGAGGTTCGCGGGTGGATCGTTGAAGGCAAGGTGGCCATTGGTTCCGATGCCGAGCAGAACGACGTCCACAGGATCTTCAGCCAACAGCGCGGCGTACCGCTTGCACGCTGCTTCGGGATTGTTGTCTGGATTGATTGGCTCAAAGCGAGAAAGCGGAAGGTGGTCGATGAACTCCCGCTTGAGCCAGTTGGCGAACCCCTGAGGCGCATCAGCGGGCAGCCCGATGTACTCGTCCATGTGGAATGCTGTGATGCGAGTCCAGTCAATTTCCGGCTCACGGCGAAGGGCCGCGAGCATATCGCTCTGGCTTGGCGCCGCTGCCAAGATCAAACGAAGGTGCGTCTTGGTACGCAGACCTTCGCGCAGTGTTTCGCCGATCTCATGCGCAGCGAAATGGCCGAGTTCTGCGCGGGATTTCGCTACATGAACTTTCATGACGTCCTCCATGCTTCCGCTGTTTGAAAGAGGCACCTCATACGGCTGCGACACTCGGGTTAGGTGACGCGCCAAAGCGCGAATCAGATTTCTTGATGTCATCTGGCTTGTTCCCTGTCGCAATGGAAGCAGGTGAAGAGCGTCCGTTGCGCATGATGTTGCGATAGATAAAGAAGACCACCAACGCAATGGAACTCAGACCGAAACCGAACCAGAATGCGACGATGTAACTTCCGGTCCACTTAATCAGGAAGCCGGAGATAGCAATGACAGTGCCAGTGCTGAAGTTGCGCACGAGCGCGACTGTCGAGGTGTAGGAGCCGGTATCTGCTTTGTCCATGGTCCTCCAGAGAATCGTGTCTCCTGCTACCTGCAACGGAAGGAAGAGGAAGTACAACGACATGAGAAGAACGAGGCCGTGCGAGTTAGTGACATGGATCGAGCTGAGTACGAGTGTCAGCATAATCAACCACTGGATACAGAGCGCGAGGTAGCTTCCGAAGCGATCGATGAGCCAACCCGCAGGGTAGGAGAAAGCAACCTGCAACAACAGTCCCCAGGAAATTGCGACGCCGGTGTCACCGATGGTGAGACCGAGCTTGCTCTTCGCGTAGAACCACACCCAGGTCTTGAAGATCATGGGAAATGAATTGAGCAACGCGACGGCGACGATAAGCACGAGGATTCGTTTGTCGCGGCACGCGATTTTGATAGGTGCTAATAGATTGAAGCTGCTCTTGGCTGGGTGGTAGACCGGTGGCTCCTTGATACGCCACAGCGCTATTAGCGTCATGCTGGTCATGACGGCTGCCGCGATGAAGAAGACGCCTTTGGGATTGACGTCCGCCATCTTCGCTCCCAGACGGGTCGAGAGGAATCCGGCCATGCTGACGGTAATAGCAACCAGGCCGGAGACGCGCGCTAAAACTTCCTTGGATACACAATCGATCGCGAGGAGCGGGTAGGTCGATGCTTTCATATCGTTGAAGAAAAAGTACGTGAGCATCAACGTGATGAGCACCCACTTTTGGGTAGACAACGGAAAGAGCACGAGCGCCACAGCGATGAACGGCAGTGACAGCAGCGTATAGGGTGTGCGGCGTCCTAATCGGCTGGTGCTATGGTCGCTCTTCCAGGAGAAGTACATGACGAGAAAACTGACTGCCCATAAATTTGCCGAAGTCAGCAGGCCAACACTCGATTCGCTGACGCCGATCGCTTTGAGGCGCAGGTTCATGAGCGGCTCGACGATGGTCATCGAGACTGACATGCCAAATTGGCCGAAGGTAATCCAGAGGACATTGCTCCACATCCGCTTGCGGTCAGCGTAGAAGGTTGTGAGCGCGCTGTTCGTCGCAGAAGGCGGTGTAACCCCTTCTATGGCGGGTATCACAGTCTCCGCGCTCTCTTCGTCCTGCATCATTCCTGCCTCCGACTTGGGCCGCGACCGCATGTCGCTCGAGTTTAATTTTTTATTTGAGTTCATCCAAGCGGACGGGACGCTTTTCAGCAGCCGATAGCTCAGCGGCAAAACAGAGTTTTGTTGTTTCCAGCGCATCGCGCGGGTTGATGCTGGGACGCTCTCCCTCGGCAACGCGACGCACGATGTCGAGAGCCTGGTCATGGGTGTTGTGAAAGTAGGCGAAGTCATGCTCCGGATCCCAGGTCTCGTTCTGGATCCATTTGCTGGTTTGACCATAGTCGTCTTCGCCGAACTCCCAGCGCTTAATCGTTCGCTGAAAAACATCCGTCTCGGCAGCGCCCTTTTCCCCATAGATCATGTAGCGCAGCACATGGCCGTCGCCAGCCTGTTGCGAGACTGCATTTTGCAGCGGGTCCCCTTTGAAGCTGGCAGCGGGCCCCATCATGAAGGTGAGGTGACTGATGGCGCCGTTCTTGAAGCGGTAACTGCAGTGATAGTTGTCGTGGACTTCATAGTACGGAATCACGTTAGGCGCGCACGTCGCGTACACTTCCTCCACCTCGTCGCCGATCCACCAACGCACGAGATCGACATAGTGACTGAGCTTCTCCCCAAACATGCCGCCGCTGGTTTTGGAGGCAACCCTCCAGACATCGTGACGTCCCCAGGCACTTGAGCAGTAGGTGCACTGCGTATTGAGCACACGGCCAAGGAGGCCGCGAGTGATCCAGTCCTTCACCGTGGTGTAGAGATGTGAGTAGCGCAACTCGAAGCCGATCTGAAGAAACCCGTTCGTGCGTTCGGCTGCTTCCACCATGGCTTGCGCGTCCGGAATGGTGGTCGCCATGGGCTTCTCGCACATCACGGCCATCCCTGCCTCGAGTGCCGCCACGGTTAGTTCTCGGTGCGCATTGTTGGAGGCGGTGACAAAGACCAGTTTGATCGCCGGATCCCGCAGTACGTCGTCAAGTGTTGGAGCAGACTTCACGCCAAACGTGGTTTTCAACTCTTTCATGCGCTCAGCGTTTCGATCAAACGCCGTGATGGCACTGACTCTTGGGCTGTTTTGAAGCGTACGTAAAATGTTCTGTCCCATTTGCCCACAGCCGAGAATGGCCACCTCGATTGCTTTTTCCGCACTCATATTCCCACCTCCGTGCTCGTATTGTTAGCGGCCGCTTGCTTAAAGGACGCGCGGTGCGTATTCAGCGTCTTCCAACCTTCTTCCCCAATATGCGTCCAGTGAGAGAGATGGAAACCAAGTGTATTTTCGGGATCAAGTGTCCCCTGCGCGTAGAGAGTGCCCGTGCCATCGTCTGCGTCGTAGGTCGCGTCGACGGGCAGGTTGAAGGAAAGCTCACTTCTACCGTGGCGTAGCCGGAGGAGACCGAGCGCCATAATTTTTCGTGCTTCCTCATCCCACAGCAGGCACTCGCAGTCGCACTCGAGGCCAAGCGCCGCAATATTGGGATTGCCGAACCGGAGGTGACCGCCTTGCGGCAGGTGGACAACACCGTCAACATACTCGATCTCTCCAGAACGCGGACTGAGCGCTAGTAGAAACCGACCCTGCACCTCGGGTTCAGCAACTTCGAGGCGCCAGCGACGATAGCGTGGAAAGCGTCCTTCGCTGATGTCTTCCTGACCCGTGTTGTTCAGTCCGTAGATGTATCCCGGGACCCAGCGGGGTTCATCCACAACGACACGGGCGGAGTCGGGACTCTCCAGAATCTGTACGAAGATCTCTCCTCGTTCGGCATCATCGAACCCCTTGCAGCCACCCTTAATTCCTGCGATCAGGTTTGCCTGGCCGCCGGTGAGGCGATACTGCTGGCCGCCAAATTCGGTCACCGATCCAGAGCAATGAAGATGCGTGGCGAATCGTATTGGGCGCTCGCCTTTGAAGGCATCCGAGACAACAATCGCCCCTGTCTTTCGATCCAGCACAAACACTCTGTCGGCGTGTTGGACGTGGAGCCTCGGATCGAGCGCATCGGTGATGACGATGTGCGCGTAGATGAAGCGGTCGCTGATGAGACAGCGACGAATGACGCCACCGCACTCCGGCGGAACGGCGCCGTTCAGGTACTGACCGTTGGTGAGCGCGCCACCGTCTTCAAGGCACATCGTGTTGGTCAACGCGCTATTGAGACCATAGAGCCCCATATTGATGTTGCAGATTACAGGTGTTCCGTCGACAGTGATCTCCAGCGCTCCCATCGACGGCGCGAACTCGCGGTTCTGCGGCATCAGGTGGAAGACAGCCTTGCGCCCCGCCTTGGGGCCGCCACTCACCGACACCGCTATCGTGTGTTCTCCGCGAACCGAAGCAATGAGATCGCCAGCATCTTTTGCAAACAGCGGCCGATCCGGGAAGGAAGCGATGGGGCCGGTAGACTGCGGAGCATAGAGTACGTCGAATATGCCCGGCACCACGTTGCCAGTGGCGCGTTTTTCTCTTTCGACAAACGCGCGGTAGATCGAATCGATTCCTTGCGTGGGGTGGAAACGGCTGAGGAACGCAGTGAGAAACCGATGCTCGCGGGTCCTCAGTCCACGCTGGAGTTCCTGGCTGTTCGGCACCTCGAAGCTGGCCAGAAGCGCCTCGCCGAGGTGATCGAGGAAAGGACTTGTGTCCAGCTCTTCCCTCTTTCCGGCGAAGGTATGCGCCGCGGCGAGGTAGAGCACGAGGTGGAAGGGAAAGTATGTTGCCCAGGCCGCCTTGCCGCTGTCAGGAAAAAGCGTAAGGCTTTCGCAGAAGAGACCGTGGAAGAGCGGCAACGCGCGACGTGCGATCGCAAGCTCCGCGAAGAATGCCATGCACGCGATGGCTGTGCCGTTCCATGCGCCGAGCGAGTGCGGATCGATGGCTGGACAGCCCATGTAGCCGCGTTGCAGCAGGGTGAAGTCGTACATCTTGCCGATGTACTCCTCTGCCTTTGCAAGTATGGCGTGACGTTCGGAATCGTTGAGCAGGGGTTGCAGATAGTCCCAACCCAGCGCGGTGAGGTAGAGCCGGAGGCTGATGCCGCGATCGTTATCGCCGCCCATCAGCAGTGGATCGGGGCGGCCGCTCCAAGTCGGAGCATGCGCAAGCTTAAGTATCCGATCTTTGGCGCGCGCGCCGATTGCCGCATGACCTGTGAGCGCGTAGAAGAGGCAGGCTAGCTCAAGTGTTCCCTGGCTGTTGTCCGTGAGGAAGACAAGCTCTTCCATGGACAGCTGATTCCTTAACTCTTCAAATTCAGCGATATTTTGCCAGCGTTCGCGGAGCTGCTCAAGGTCATCGGCATGCAAGAAGATGCTTGGATGACTTGTCGCGGATGGTTCTAGAGGGACTGGGTGTCGATCATCTTCGCGCAGTTCGAAGTACGCGAGCTTCCCCCAATCCATGCGCGTGCGGTCACGTTCGATCAGCTCAAGGACGAGTTCGTTGACGCCATCCTGCGCTTCGAAGCCGAAGTCTGCCGTGAGACGACCCTCGGCGATCTGCTGCGGGCCAGGCATCGAGAACCATAGGCCACCCTTGAGCCTGCCATTGACGTAGGTGCGAACCATCGGGACGGCCATCACGTTGTGAAGATGATCAAGATCCCACGGTCCTACGGGCACTCGCTTGCCATCGGGAACCTGAACCATATCGATCATCGCGGTGGCCATGTCGAAGGAGCCGGGTAGAGTGGAGAGGACGCCGCGATAGAGGCCAGCTGTAAGAGAGAGGTGCAAGGTAAGGCGATGTTTGTTCGCCTGGATGTCGGTCACGCGACCGGTCAGATCGATCAGCTGGACATTATCATCGCCGCTGAACTGAGAGGCGATCGGTTTGAAGTAAGCGATGAGATCGCTGTTTATCATCTTCTCCGTCCGGCGCTCCAGTGGCCCGGAAAACAGACGCCATGGATATTGGATGAGGCTGTCGAACGCATCGGCTAAGGCTACTTGCGAGTAAGCGAAGCCGCTGGAAATCTACCCCACGAAAAGCCGTGGGATTCAAAAGAGAGACGCGGCGGACCTCGGTTTGTGCTGCCGCCCGATAGCCAGACGCCGCGTGATTACAACTGATTATTTCAGCCGGCGTATAAGACCGGGTTAGAAGTTATATTTCAGGGCGAATTGAATGTTCCGTGCTCCCTCTGACGTCTTGATCTGACCTATTGTGCCGCCATCCGGGTTCGCAATGTCGATGCCTCCGTTGTTCGGCGCGTCGAGGATCACGTGGTTGAAAGCATTGATGAACTCGGTGCGGAACTCGATATTCTGATGGTCAGTGATAGAAAATGTCTTGGCAATGCTTGCGTCGATGTTCTGCTCGCCTGGGCCATAGACCGAACTCACACTGCAGTTGCCGAAGTAACCATCTTTAGGCTCCTGGTAGGAAGCGGGATCAAACCACCGATACCCATAGAACCCGTTTCCGATGGTCTGTTTATGCAGTACATGCGGGGACGCTATGCAATCCGGCCGGTTTTGAAAGGAGTTGGTGCCAGAGTGGTCGCTATTAGAGCTAAGCGTTAGCGGGAAACCGCCGCGGAAGGTCGGTATCACGTTCACTTTCCAACCACCCACCACAGCATCGGCGGCTCTGTTCATATTGGTGCCGAATTGCCTTCCGCGGCCAAAGGGCAGGTCGTAGATCACATAGCCTGTGAAGACCCCCTTAACGTTGTAGTAGCAAGCTCCGTTCTCGCCCGAGGGATTGTAGGTGTTCTGCCACCAAGCGCTTGGCGCTTGAGATTGCCCGCCTTCTCCCCAGAATCCCTGTGAATTGGTCATGCAGCGAGACCACGTGTAGCTGAGCAGATATGACAGGCCGTGGTTCAGCCGTCCTTGCATCTGTGTCTGTAAGGCGTTGTAGTTTTGATGTGCCGCCGCGAAAGTGCCGAAGATATATGCCAATTGATTAATGACAGGCCGGTTTTGTGCGAAGAATGGTGATGGGCTGACCACACCCGGCGAGTCCCACACAAGCTGCGTGAGCAGCTCCGCGTTGGTCAGGTGTGTAGTCGATTGCCCAACATATCCCACTTGAACGATAGCCGACGGTGATAATTCGTGCTGCACGAAGAGACTCCACTGATTCGAGTGTGCCGGCTGTACGTGCTTATCCCACGAGTAGATAATGGCGCCTTTGTAACAATTTGGGGCTGCGCTCTCCAAACCGGCAATCGTACATCCAGCAGGAACCGCGATCGGGGTAAAGCCCTGGTCCAGCGTTGTCGTCGGGTAGCCGAGGGCGCTGTAATTGGCACTGGCCGCAATCGGCTGCGGTGGGTTACCCGGCAGTCGCAGCCCCAGACCCGTGCCTTCCATGAAAGACGACAATCCGTAAGACGCACGAACCGTGGTCTTTGGCATCAACTGGTAAGCCACGCCGACGCGAGGCTGATAATTCCCGTAGCCGTTATACGAGTTGTAGAGTGCGCGGCTATTGCCGTTCTGACCGGGCAACTCAAAGGTACCTGTCTGCGGGTCCCAGTTGACCTCTTTGTCGTTGGCTTCGACAAAAGGTGTGTGCGTCTCGTAACGGAAACCGAGATTGAACGTCAACCGATCCGTCACCTTCCAGTCGTCTTGAACGAAGCCGGCAAAGACGTTGTTACGTTGTCCCCACTCCGCGCCCAAGTTACCAACACCAACATTGGTGGGCAAGCCGAGCAGGAAGTCTGTTTCGGGGCTACCCGAGTATGTGGTGTTGAAGCCAAAGCTTCCGGCCTGTCCATTACTACCATTGAATAAACCATTGGTACGAATCCGCCATCCCTGGAAGCCGAAGCGCATGCTGTGCTTCCCGCGCACCCAGTTCACTACGTCCGAATATTGAACCGAGGTGTCGTAGTTATCGGTGACGCTTTCCTTGGTGCCAAAGTTACTCACATAGCCCCCACTAAAACTCATAGCGGGAAGGAAGCTTGTCGTCAAACCAGGAATCTTGAACAAGCTGGTCGCGTCTCCTGAAAAGTTTGATGTGGTTTGGTTCTGTCCAACCCTGACGTAGTTCACGCCCAGACGCGCATCGTTCAGCAGGTTTGGAGATATTGTCCGCGTGTAGCCGGTGACGAAGTTCCACGTCGAGACCAGGTTGTATGGGTTGTAGTCGAGGGCAAATGAGTTTACGGTCGGGTTCGTCAAATCGGAGTACGAGAAGCGACCCATGAAGTGGTCCTTGACGCTTGCGGCGTAATCGATACGGCCATCCCCCTGGTCACTGTCTGTCTTGACGGCAGTCGTGTTGTGCGCATTCGCCTGAAGCAAGCCGTTGATCGGCGTTGGGTAATACTGCGAATTGACAATAGCCAGCGCTGTCTGGCTGAGGCGAGGTTGCGGAATGACGTTGTCGGCGAAAGGTAATCCGGTTTGCGGATCGACGATCGTCTTGCCTGCCGCCACCAGTTCAGAGACGTCGCCAGTACGCTCCTTTGCAGTAAATACAGTGATGGTGGACGTTGTCCTGGGAAAGTCAAACCGCTCACCCTGGTAGTCGGCAAAGAAGAAGAGCTTGTCTTTCAAGATTGGGCCGCCGATTGTGCCCCCAAACTCGTTCCAGCGCAGCTTCTGCCGGGGAATGATGCTACCCGGGATTAGCTTATTCATCCACTGGTTCGCGTTGAGCACATCGTTGCGGAAAAACTCGAAGGCGGAGCCGTGGAAGGAGTTTGTGCCTTCCTTGATCGAGGCGCTGATCACACCGCCCATGTAGTTGCCAAAGTCGGCAGGAGCATTCTGCGTCAGGACGCGGAACTCCTGAATTGCGTCAGGCTGCGGGGAGTATGCAACGTAATTACTTCCTGCATCGTTGTTATCCATGCCGTCGAGCAGGTAGCTGTTCGCATCGAAGCGGTTTCCGTTGATCTCCGGACGAGCGACCTGTCCAGCATTTTGGCCACTCTGAAATCCTGTCGGCTGAACAGTCACAGCACCTGGTGTCAAAAGCGTGAGCTGCAGATAGTTGCGGCTGGCCAGCGGCAAGCTGACGTTGGTGCGCGCGTCGATGACCGTGCCGACATCGGTCGTGTCGGTCTGCAAGAGTGGCGCCTCACTCGTTACCTGCACCGTCTCGTTGGCTGCACCCAAGACGAGTTTGATGTTCACCGACGCTACTTGATTGAGCTGCAGTTCAATCGGCGACTCCATTGCCGTCCTGAAGCCGGGAGAGATTACGCGGACCTCGTAGCGCCCGACTGGAAGCCGTGTAATGGTGTAAAAACCGGATCCGTTGGTACGGGTCGGCCAAATCGTGCCCCGGTCCAGATCCTGAGCCTTGATGTCGGCATTCGCCACAATCCGACCAGTGGGATCAGTGACAATGCCAGTGATGGTCGCGGTCACTTCCTGCGCAAGCGCAGAAAACCCGGAACAACAGACTGCCAGGATAAAAACGATCAACGCCCGAACGCCTGAGTGCCTCTTCACCAAACGCGAATGCGAAGTGTTCATGGTTTTCTAGACCTCCCTATCGATGATTGCGAAACCGGGGCCTACTTACTCGAAATGCAGTATTGTTCCGCATTACGAAACAAATGTTTGTAATGCGGATCAACTTAATCGAACTTGCGTTGCGCTGTCAAGCCCTATCGTGAGAGTGTTGCTTATATGAAGAAGGCATCTACGGCCATGAGCTCCACGCTGCGTTGCCTCAAAGTTTTGGAATTGCTAGCCGAGGAACCGTTTGAACTGTCGTTCACCGACCTGGCTGCGAAACTTGAAATTCCAAAAGCCTCCGCGCATCGACTCTGCACTACTCTCATCGAAGCAAATCTCATCGTCCAGGAGCCAGTGACCCGGCGATATATGCTCAGCAGCCATGCGCTATGGGTTGGCTCCGGATATCTCCGTCATTCCCCTATCTACCGGGCCGCGTTTTTTCCCATGCAGGACCTCGCTCGCCAAGTGCCGGGCACGGTGCAACTTGGCGTGCTGGACCAGGACTACGTGCTGTTCATCCATTCCGTCGGGTACTCCGGTGCGCCTCATGCCTTCGCGGATGTGGGCCTGCGCCGGCCGCTCAATGCCACTGCTTCCGGAAAGATATTTCTGGCGGGCATGTCGCAGGAAGACGTCGAGCGCATCATGGCGAAGAGCGCGGAAAAATACACCAGCAGCACCATCACCTCGATCGTAAAGATGAAACAGGAGATTACGCAGGTAAGGAAGATTCGCTACGCGCGCAACGTGGAGGAGCTTTTGCCAGGCTACTGGGTGCTCGCCGCAGGAGTGGGTGGACAGGAAAACAGTCCGGCTGCCGCTATCAGCCTCACGCTTCCGCTGGATGAATTTTCTCCGGAAAGTGAGGTAGCGATCTCAGCCCTGGTCAAGGAAGCTGCGCGTAAAGCGTCGCTACAGCTTGGCCACGCGGGAGCTGGACAGAGCATAGGACATAGCCGTAGACCGCCGCCGCCGATAACAAGATCGGCCTTCAATCATGCATAGTAGTGAGAATGCAACTCAGTTTAAGTCATCTCGGCTACCTGCCCAACGGCCCAAAGACTCTCACGCTGCTTGCAGAAGGCGCCGAGGATCTCCCTGATACGCTGCCTTTTTTTCTTCGCCAGAACTGTCTTCGTCTGCCTAGCAAGACTCCGCAACCTGCAGGCTTTTCCGAGCGCTTCCCTGCACCTTATGACCTGATGAAGGGACACCTCGGGCCAGTTCCCTCCAGTGCTGTGTTCTACAAAGGTGAACTGCGTCGCACAAACACTCGCTGGGGGAGGTTCTGGCAGGCAGATTTCAGCAACTTCACCACGCCAGGCAGCTACCAGATTGAAACTGATAGTCAGATCTCTCCACCGTTTGCTATTCGCGAGCGCTTGTACGATCGCATCATCCTTGGCTATCTCGCGTTCCTGAAGGCACAGCGATGCGGCTGCGCCGTCTTTGGCGTACATGCCGCATGTCATCTCGATGACGGCATTCTGGATGTTGATGGATCACCGCATGATGCGGCCGGCGGCTGGCACGATGCAGGAGATTTCCGCAAATGGCTTGCTTTCACGCTGCCGCACATCGAAGCTCTCTTGAGCATCCGCGAACACTGCGAAGAAGATCTTCAGGAGGAGGGCTATGCCTCGGACGCGCTGCTGGAGGAGCTACGCTGGGGCAATCGTTTCTTTCATCGCATGATCGCAGCTTCTGGACAGGTCTACGAGGATGTAGCAGGGGGACGCGCTCCTGCAGGAAGCAAGCTCAGTTACGAACACGATTGGTGGTTTGAGAATCATCCGGGCTGCTTTGGCGATGCCAGCGATAACCGATGGACCGACAACATCGCACTCTCGGGCGATGAGCGCACGGTCCGCACGACCTACAACCCGCTTGTGCAATGGAGCTTCGTGCAGATGCAGGCGCGGGCGGCGCTGCATCTTTCAGCTAACGAAGCACGCGAGTGCGCCGCCATGGCAAAGCGCGCCGCCAACTACGGCACACGGCGCGGACACGATGGACGCACCTTGTTCCTCGCAGCCGAGTTGCGTGCTCGGCTGGAGATGCGGATTCTTCCCGAAGCTGATGATGATGCTGGCCCACTACTCGCGGTTGCGCAGCGGCTGCTCGACCGTCAGGTGCGGCACAAGGACGGACTTGCCGGCTTCTTCCTCGAAGAGGAAACAGCCAAAGATGCTTTCCGGTCGATCGCCTTCGCCGCCGAGCCGGTCTTCGCACTGCTGCGGCTCTGGGAGCTGCGTTCAAGATTTGATTCTGACGCGCTCGCCAAGCAGGCACGTACAGCTGTGATTGACTACGTGGAACGCTATCTGCTTGCCGACAGCACCAGCAATCCGTTTTCGCTGACTCCGTACGGCGTCTACCCTAATCCTCCACATCCCAAACGTCAGCTCTTTCGCAATGCCGGAGCGGGTTATGGGGTCCGCACGTTCATGCACCCATTCAACGCGCAGGGCATCGTGCACGGAACCAGTTCCGTGTTAATGGCGCACGCTCACCTGCTGGCGCGCGGCGCCGCGCTGCTCGACCGACCACAATGGCGTCCTGCCGCTGAACGACTGCTGCACTGGTGCCTCGGACACAACACGTGCAACCGTTCACTCTTCACGGGAATTGGCTATCGTCAACCTGTAGGATATTCGTTCCGCATACCCCAATTGCCGGAAGCCATGTTCGTCGGCTTCGTCGGACGGCCGGATGATACACCCTACCTGGAAGAATCAACGGCCATCGAGTGGAATACGCTTGAATACTGGAGCGTGCCCTATCAACAAGCGGCGCAGGCAGCGGTGTGGCTGCGCGGTTGACGCTCCGGAGTGCTTGACAGGCGGACAGCCGCCTAATACTCTTTATCCGTTATTCAAACACGGTGTTCGCATTTCGAAACTATCAACCACATCTCAACAAACGCAGAGGTGAGAGAATTCCGTCCCAAAACCTCATGTGGAGTATCCCCTGTCGATGATATCGCCTAGGTCGGAGCAAGAACTCGATCGATTGCTGACACAGCCGAACGCCGCGGACATCGCGTTTGCGCAACGGCTTGAGGGAGACACGATCGTCTTGGGGGCTGGCGGAAAGATGGGTCCCACTCTCGCCAAGCGTCTCCACTTGGCCCTGCGTGAAGCAGGCCGCAACGCGCGTGTCCTGGCTGCCTCACGCTTCGAGTCTGCCAGCGCCGTCGCGGAACTTCGCGATGCGGGCGTCGAGACCGTTAGCTGCGACTTTCTTGACAGCGCTAAAGTTCAAGCACTTCCGCGCGTGCCGAATGTGCTGTTTCTGGCTGGCCGAAAGTTCGGCTCCGCTGGTGATCCGGATCTTACATGGGCCATGAACACCATCGTTCCTGCCCACGTGGCCGAGCAATACCGCGATTCGCGCATCGTCGCATTCTCTACCGGAAACGTTTATCCATTCGTCACGCCGGAGCAAGGCGGCTGCGTGGAAACCGATGCACCGGCACCGCGAGGGGAATACGCTCAGTCGTGTCTTGGCCGCGAGCGTGTCTTCGAGTATTACTCCAAACATTATCAAACGCCTTATCTCCTCTTCCGGCTTAATTATGCAATCGATCTGCGATACGGCGTGCTGGTCGATATAGCGCAGCAGGTCTACGCTGGGAGACCGGTGAATCTCTCTGTGCCCGCGGTGAATGTGCTTTGGCAGGGCGATGCGAACTCCTACGCAATGCGTTCGCTGGAGCTTTGTACATCCCCGGCACGCAGTCTCAACGTGACCGGACCTGAAACGATCCAGGTTCGTCGAGCGGCGGAGTTCTTCGCAAAGCGCTTCGATCGCGAGGCGATCTTCAACGGCGAGTCGTCGGGGACCGCGCTGCTCAACAACGCAAGCGCCTGTCATGCAGCACTTGGATATCCCGAAGTGACAGCGGATCAGCTCATGGAGGCGGTCGCTACGTGGGTGGAGTCCGGGGGCACGACTTTGAATAAAGCAACCAAGTTTCAAGTTACGGATGGAAAGTTCTGATGTCGGATAGCACCCACGAATTTCGCTCTCTCCTGCAGCAGGGTCTAGTGATCCCCGCACACCCCTTGGCGCTGACAGAGGATCTGCGTCTCGATGAGCGACGCCAGAGGGCGCTGACTCGTTATTACTGCGATGCAGGCAGCGGTGGCGTAGCCGTTGGGGTTCACACGACGCAGTTTGGGATTCGAGACAGCAATGTCGGACTCTTCGAACCGGTGCTCGAACTTGCAATGGAGGAAGTGCGCGCCTTTGAACATCGCACCGCTAAACGGCTCGCCAAGATTGGCGGGATCTGTGGCGACACGCGCCAGGCATGCGCCGAAGCTGCCACGATCCGCAAACTTGGTTACGATGGCGGCCTGCTGAGCTTAGCCGCTCTCGCCGATGCCTCCAATGCGGAACTGATTGAGCATTGCCGCGCTGTCGGCGACAATGCGCCAATCATCGGCTTCTACTTACAGCCGGCTGTTGGCGGCCGTCCGCTGAATGCTGCGTTCTGGGAAAAATTTGTAGAGATCGAATCCGTCGTCGCCATCAAGGTGGCCTCCTTCGACCGGTATCAAACGATGGAGGTTTTGCGCACCGTCGCACATAGCGGCCGTGGCGACGAGATCGCCCTCTACACAGGGAACGATGACAACATTGTTGCCGACCTCCTTACCGAATTTCGCTTTGGCGATCGCACGGCCCACTTCGTCGGAGGCTTGCTGGGCCAATGGGCCGTCTGGACAAGCCGAGCCGTCGAACTGCTGCAGACTGTTCAGGAAGTGAAGCGCAACCGCGCGCGGCTCGACACTGTGCTGGCACGAGGTGCCGAGATCACCGACGCTAACGCCGCCATCTTCGATGCCCGACATGAGTTCCGCGGCTGCATCCCTGGCATTCATGAAGTTTTGCGCAGACAGGGGCTCCTCGGCAACCGCGTTTGTCTTGATCCCCACGAGTCGCTCTCGCCAGGGCAGTTGGAGGAGATCGATCGAGTCTATGCAGCGTATCCTTTGTTGAATGACGACCAATTCGTCGCAGAGCATCTGGACCGTTGGTTGTCCTAGCGATTCGGGATCATCTCGCAGATCCTGTCGTGAATAACTTCCAATCGCACGGCGAGCGCGATTGCAACCCGCGGGCCGAGCAGGTGCCATGAACGAGAAGACGATTGCGACAATCGCGCTCAGGGACCAGGGCTTCGCGGATTTGCAGGCAGTGCTTCGCGAGGCGGCCCACTGGGTTGAAGCCGCATCCTTACAGGGGGCGGACCTGGCCGTGCTGCCTGAGACGGTCAACCTGCTGCATCGATCTGCACACGACGCTCCTCTTGAACATTTCGCTCTCGAGGACTGGCGAAGTGAGACAGTCATGCTCCGCGAAGCTGCGGCCAAGCATCGGATATCGCTTGTGCTTCCACTGCTGGTGCGCGATGGGACAAGTCTTACCAACCGATTTTATTTGCTTTCACGTGACGGATCTGAGCTCGGTTTCTATCAAAAGCAGGTTCCCGCCACGGGTGAGCGCCTGGCCGGCGTTCAACCCGCGCGCAACACGCCGCTTCGTTGGGAGGGTCTTACGTTGGGCGGAGGCATCTGCATTGATGTCTACTTCCCCCACAGCGTCTTCGATCCGCAAATGGAGGCTGGAGCGGATCTCTTTGTCATCCCGAGCATGACACCTGCCGGAGCGTTCCTGGATTTTTGTGCAGTTCTGTATGGTGTTCCGTTCGTGCTTGCCTATTCGCCCTGGAGTCGCATCCTCGATCGTGATGGCAAGGAACTAGCGGCGGGCGGCTTTCGGTCGGAGACGTTGCGTGCCGGTTTGGGCGCGCCGATGCAGCAGGCATGCATCAACTTCAATGCTGTAAGCCTCTTCGCGGACTTCAATGGGGAAAAAATCCAGGCTCTGCAGCGGCATTACGGCCCCAAGGTCCACGTTCGTTTCGATCAGTCCAACTGCCTTTTCTTTGTGGAGTCGCGCTCGGTCGACCTTTCCATCGGCGAAATTATGCGGGAGTTTGGTCTTATCTCGCGCCGAGACTACTTCGCTCAGCTCGACCCTGAAACCACTACACGCTCTTTTGCCAAAAATATTCTCTGAAAGAATACGCACACTCATCGTGAAACGGCTCGCTGAAAATCGACCTCTAAACATTGCCGTCATCGGTTGCGGCTCAGTCGCTCGCGCGCAACATATCCCCAACATTGTTCAATCTCCAAGAATGGTTTTACATACCTGCGTCGATCTCGATGACGCCACCCTTGCAGAATGCCGAGACGTATTTGGCGCGCTGCATATCCGCAAAGACTTCGAAGGAGCTCTCAACGATCCTGAGGTTGACATGATCTGCCTCGCGACCACGGAGAAGCTTCGGCTACCCGTGATCGCTCTCGCCGCGAAGGCCGGCAAGGCTGTCTACGTCGAGAAGCCGCTGGCGACAACCCTCGAAGAGATGCGCGAGATTCAGCGCGTGGTGACCAGTGCGGGCATACCGTTTTGCGTAGGCCACAATCGCCGCGCCAGTCCCGCAATGCTCGATGCGCAACAAATTTTTCGCCAGCACATGACCCATCCGCAACCATGCCCCTGGCGCTGGCGGCGCGAAGGCGACCATCTTCCAGCTCTTCCCGACGACGGGGTTCCATCCGTTTCCGTACGCATCAACGACGACTGGTACAGCTGGAAGGGTTGGGTCTTCGACAAGTCCCAAGCACCTCACGGCCCCATGCTCTTCGAGATGACGCACTTCACCGACGTCTGTAATTGGTTCCTTGCGGAAGAGCCCGTGGAGGTAACCGCTGTCGCAACGGGAATCCTCAACCTGGCCGTCATCGTCCGCTATCAAAGTGGCGCGCTGGCAACGATCGTACTCGGGAACAACGGCACCATGGGCTATTGCAAAGAGCTGTATGAGTTCCTGGGGAATGGCGCATATCTCGCCGTCGATCACATGCTGGAAGTGCGCACGGTTGGAATCGGAGGCGCGGCAGCAAGAACAACCTACCCCATGGTGCACGATCGTCATCCGCAGATCGGTGTAAAGGGAGGCGTCCCGGGTTGGCTTGCCAAGAAGCGTGCCGCATGCGAAGAGGCAGCCGCGCATAACGATCCTGTCCTTCAGTTCACGGCTGAACCCGACAAGGGACATGCCCACGCGCTGGAGCGGTTCGTCGATCAGATACTGGGCATTGGCCCCGAAGTCTGCGGCGTCGACGCGGCCGTGCTAGCGACTCGTGTTGCGTTTGCTGCTATCCAGTCGGCACGCGAAAGGAGACCTGTTGCGCTTGCAGAAGTTGGGTTGTGAAGGCGCATTCAACGACACTGCCTTTTCGTGCCGAAGCGGCCTCTTTCGATGTCGGAACCGAATTGAGCAACTTTAGCTTTTTACACAGCAGAAAGGCCTGAATGCGAAGAACGACGAAAATTTGGTCGCACACGGCCGGGGCGCTTCTTATCTTCCTGACACTGTGGTTGGACACATCGTGTGCGCAAGACGCGTCTTCGACCGCGCAACCTGTGGCCAGCGTCCATCCGCTGATCGGCACTGGCGGCGATCCGGAGAACGGCGCAAATCTCTACCCCGGAGCCGTCAGACCCTTCGGCATGGTTCAGCTCAGCCCAGATACAGAAGATCACGGCTATGGCTATCACACCGTTCAAAGTTGGATTAAAGGCTTCAGCATGACCCACATGAGCGGGGTCGGCTGCGCGAACCAGGGCGACGTATTCTTTACCGCGACCACCGGCCCTATCGCCACGCAGGTCGCAGACTATCAAACACCTTACTCGCACAACTCAGAAAGCGCGTCCCCCGGCTACTACCAGGTCCAGCTTCTGCAATGGGGCATCCGCGCCGAGCTCAGCGCTACGGAACGAACCGGCATCGCGCGATTCACCTTCCCTGCCCATCAGGTCTCCAATATCTTGGTGCCCATCAGCCATACGCTGAACCACACGGCTGCAGCATCCGTCCGCGTCGTCGGCGACCGCCGCATTGAAGGCTTTGTCGAGAACCACCTCTTCTGCAACAGGACACCGACCTACAAGGTGTACTTCGTTATGGTCTTCGACAGGCCATTCACTTCGTTCGGCACCTGGTTCGGCAAGTGGGTCGACGACCAGGATCGCGGTGGCACTGTCGCCCCCGGCACACGTTCAGCCGAGCAGACCAGCCACGAGCAATCAACTGGCGCCTACGCGAATTGGGCGACGGAAGATCATGAGCAGGCAGTTACGGCCAAGATTGGCATCTCGTATGTCGATGTCGCAGGCGCGGACAAGAATCTACAGTCCGAAGCTGCCGGCAGCGACTTCACCAGCATCCACCAAGCCGCTACGAGTGAATGGAACAAAGAGCTAAGCAACATTGAAGTCTCGGACGGCTCCGCAAAAAATCACACGGTCTTCTATACCGCGCTCTATCACAGCCTCCTCATGCCCTCGCTCTTCGACGACGCAGATGGCCGCTATCTCGGCTTCGATGGAAAGATCCATACCATTCCCCCCGGTCACCATGTCTACACAAATTTTTCCGGTTGGGACATCTACCGCAGTGAGGTTCCTCTGCTTGCCATAGTCGAGCCGCAGCGCCTGCAAGACATGGCGCAGTCTGTCGTCTTGATGTACCAGCAAGGTGGCTGGATCGATCGCTGGCCGCAGATCAATCTCTACACAGAAGATATGGTTGGCAGCCCGCTCTCCATCGCACTCGCAACGGCGTACCTTGACGGACTTCACAGCTTTGACATCCATACCGCCTGGGAAGCCATGCAGAAGGATGCCACCGAGGCTCCTCCGCCCGGCCATCCCTACGTCGGAGAAGAAGGCATCGACTGGATCAACAAGCTCCAATATCTTCCTGCCGACAAGGTGACGTACGGCTCGGTTGCGATGACCCAAGAATACTCGCTCGCCTACGCGTCCCTATCCCGTCTCGCGGTCGCGCTCGGAAAAACCACTGACGCTCAGCGCCTGTACGACCGCGCGCTCAACTATCGCAACCTCTTCGATCTCGAAGACAAGTTCTTCCGCCCACGCAATGCCGATGGTACCTGGGTGCAAGGATTCAATCCTGCGCAAGATAGTCATGGATTCGTCGAAGGCACCGGCTGGCACTATCGCTCGTTCGCTCCTGCCGACCTCGGCTGGTTGGTGAAGGCCTTCGGACAAGAACGATTCAACGCAGCGATGACGGAATTCTTCAACTATCCCTCGCCCGGATGGTATGGGCAGTACTACAACCCCTACAACGAAACCGACATTCAGGCGCCGTTCGTCTTCAACTTTTCCGGCCAGCCGTGGAAGTCACAACAGGTGGTTCGACGAGTCCTGAAGGAAAACTACACGGACGCTCCTGACGGCGTCCCCGGCAACGACGATTGCGGAGCCATGTCGTCATGGGCTGTCCTCAGTATGTTGGGCATCTACAGCGTGGACCCGTCAAGCCTCGCCTATGAGCTGGTTAGCCCGGTCTTTTCGAAAGCCGTCGTGCATCTGCATTCACCCTATCCGGGAAAGGCCTTCACCATCACAACCAGTGAACATCCTGACACCACGCCATACATTCAGAATGTCACACTGAATGGTCGCGAACACTCCCAAAACTGGATCGCCTTTCACAACATCACAGACGGCGGCACGTTGCACTTCGACCTTGGCGCTGTTCCCAATCGGCACTGGGGTGCGGCTCCTGAAGACGCACCTCCCTCGCTCAGCGACGCGCCGCCCGTAACCCGGTAGCGCATCAGGCCTCGAAAATCCCGCACGCCGCAGAGAAAGGATCTCCCGGATGAAACGCCGAACCTTCCTTGAGTTAGCTAGCCTGGGCCTGGCCAACACGCTCACTCCGCGAACTCTCGTGACGCAGGCAGCACCACACACTCGGCCGATCAGGCAGGATCAGCAGCAGACCGCAACTGAGGCCTATGGCTCGGGACACTTCGGCCGTTGGCAAACCGATGCCCACGGTCTCCCCGCCTACCGATATACCTGCAATCAACTCACTGACCCGCTCGCCGTATTGCCTGTCGATAAGGTTTGGCGCTCACCCACCGATCATATGCATCAGGTAGGCAACGACCGTCTCGTTGCCATCGCTTCCAACTACGGCCATGTGCAGGTTCGTCAGGATGAAGGCAGTCCAAAGTTCCTCAACGACTTCTGCCCGGAGGAAGATCGCTATGGAGCTGGAATCGGCTTCCTGGCAGACGATAATGGCTTCGTTCTCAGCACGTACTACACTGGCGCCGCCACAACCTTCGATCGCGTCTTCGGCATGGGCTACCTGCAGAAGCGCGTCGCGGCACACGCGTACGTTGTCGATCAGATCATCTTCGCTCCCTATGGCGATGACCCAGTCCTCATCTCTCAAGTCACCATCACAAACCAATCCGCCCAAACGGTCAGGCCTCGCTGGGTGGAGTATTGGGGTTGCCAAAACTACCAGTTCTCCTGGCGCTCGCTCATGGAGTCCGGCGTTCTCCCAGCGGCTCCAACAGCGGTCAAACGTCGTCGCGACTTTGCTGCTCGCTTCTCTCATCGCTTCCGCAAGCTACTCGGCAGCAAAGGGCTTCTTGAAACGCAGACCTTCCTCGGACGCACCCCCGAAGAGCAGCTTGCTTGGCAACAGACGCAGGAATCTCTCCGTGCGAAACCGACAGGGTTCTTCGGCGGCTCGACCGCTCCTCTAGCTGCCGGCACCGCAATGGAAGATCTCGCGCCGCCGCCCACCTTCCTGGTTTCACTCGATGCGCCAGCCGACAACTTTGCGACCAGCGGCAAACGATTCTTCGACGGCAGCATCGAGCATCCGCCTGGAATGACGGCATCCCTCGACAACGACCTGAGCGTGCAGGGACCTGAAAGCGCATTCTTGCTGGAGCGAAAACTCGTCTTGAAACCCGGCGAGAGCCGCACCCTAAGCTTCCTCTACGGCTATCTTCCTGAAGGCTTCTCCGCAGATGAACTCATCGCTAGGTACAGCGTTGAACCAGCATCACATTGGCCGCGATCCTGCGCTAAGTGGAAGTCGATTGCTCCCATCTTTCGCACGCCGGCTCACCCGTGGGTAGAACGCGAAGCTATGTGGAGCAGCTACTACCTGCGCAGCGGTCTGACCTACGACAGCTTCTTCCGTGAACACATTCTTTCTCAGGGGGCGAGCTACCAATATCTCGCCGGCCTGCAGGGCGCGGCTCGCGATCCGCTTCAGCACGTGCTGCCCTTCATCTTTACCGATCCTCATCTTGTCCGGTCGGTTCTCCGTTACACCCTCAAAGAGATCCAGTCCGACGGCTCCATCCCATACGCGATCGTCGGTCATGGTATCCCGATGCCATGCGTCTACCAGCCCAGCGACCTGCAGCTGTGGGTGCTCTGGGTGGCCAGCGAGTACGTGCTCGCAACTCGCGACCGGGAATTTCTCCAGGAGCGTATTCCGCTGTACCCACGCCACGATACGAGACCCGACGACCCCACGGTCCTCGACCTCCTGTCCCGTTGCTTTACGTACTTTACTTCCACAATTGGCGTCGGACGACATGGTTTACAACGCCTCTTCAACGGCGATTGGAATGACAGCATCGTGTACACCCATCTCACGCCAGAACAGAGGGAAGAAGTGGTTCCAATCGGCGAGAGCGTTCTAAACTCCGCGATGGCGGCCTACGTCCTCGACTACTATGCGGAGATGCTCGACGGCCTCGGCCACCACGAACCGGCCACCCTGGCCCGCGCAAAAGCAAAAGCTCAACGCGAAGCCGTAAGCGCCCAGTGGCATGACAGATGGTACCGCCGCGCGTGGCTCGATGAAAACCTCGGTTGGATGGGCGAAAAGCAAATGTGGCTGGAACCCCAGCCATGGGCTATGATCGGCGGCTGTGTGCCTAAAGAGAAGATCACAGCCCTGGTGACGACAATCGATGACTTGGTGCGCAAGCCTTCACCGATCGGCGCAATGTTGCTGAGTCAACCCGACCCGACCATGAAAGATGAGCCAGGTACCGGCACCAACGGAGGCATCTTCTACGCGATCAACGGGACCCTCATCTGGGCTCTCGCATTGGAAAACGGCGAGATGGCTTGGGACGAGTGGAAGAAGAACACCCTCGCTCGCCACGCCGAGATCTACCCGGACAAGTGGTTCGGCATCTGGAGCGGCCCCGATGCTTATCACTCAGTGCAATCCACGCAACCCGGCGGTACAGGAGTGGACTTTCCTGTCCTCAACATGCACGCACACGCGTGGCCTCTTTACGCATCCGTTAAGCTTCTTGGTGCCAAGTTTCGCCGGGACGGCATTCACTTCAAGCCAGATCTTCCTCTCGACGACTACGAGTTCAACACTCCCCTCCTGGGATTTAAAAAGACGTCCGCAGGATACTCCGGCTGGTATGCACCAATGACCGCCGGATACTGGCGCATCGAAATCACTTTGCCAGAGAAGATATTCCATCGCCTCAAGAACCTCACCGTAAACGGCAAGCAGGAAGCACTGCATTCGGACGATGGGTGGACCAGCTTTGGAGGCAGCAGTTCACCAAATGCACCGCTGCGATGGGATATTACCTTCGGCTAGCTGTAGTTAGTCAGTAGCAGGCACTTCCCTGCCGTCTCCACCGTTGAAGGTCCGACATTATTGATCATTATTGATCTGTCAAATAGCCACAGCCCACCCTAGCGCGCCACAAATCCACGTCCTCAATCATTCAACATGCAAAACCCGAAAATCATTGCCTGATTGTTGCCATTTTAACATCTCGCAGATAAACAAGCCTCGTGATATCTTTCACGACTTTTTTGCACTTAACGCCGCCGATGGGAGCGAAGATACGGGTTCAGGGAGAAACCAGCAGGGTCTCTCCCCACACGGTCAATTGCCATGTACTTCCAAAGCAGAAACGTTTGAAAGGGCAGACTTCTATTTTAGAATTGCAGACATGGCAGCTGCCAATCCTACATCGTGTCCAATGGCGATGTCCGACGCCGTTGCCTTAACCAGGATGTCCGGAGTCACCCCGGCGTCCGGCACTGGACCGGGAGGAAATGTGCCAATGAGCGGCAGGTCCATCTCTATGCTTGAATGCGCAAGCCGCAGAAAGAAGAAAGCACCGCCATTGATTCCTCGCTGGCTTCCGCCGGTTGGCTGACCGATGAGCGTGCCAAGATGGTGACTCTGGATATTCTGTGCGAACTGAAAAGTCGCGGAGCTATTGCTTGCGTCGATTAAGACGAAGACTTTTCCATGGAAGCGCTTGCTTGCCGGCTTGATAATGTCTCCGTTGGCATCGTCGTCGTAACGAGCGAGCTTCAGGTACGCCACGCCTGTCGGTGCAGTCGGCCATGCTTCGGGTAGATCAACTGCGGAATTTCCCCAATCACGAAAACTTTTGTCCCAGGTGTCTAGATAGGGAACGAGCTCGTCGGGAACCTTGCGATAGCGGACGAGGCGGCGCATGGACGAGAGAGTAATAGGCTGATCGATGAGATGCGGGATGATCTCGTTACCGACATCGTCTCCCCCTTCGTTTCCGCGAAGGTCAAGTATGAGCGCGGAAGCGTTGCGGGTGGCAGCATCATCCAAATGCTCGTTCAGCCACTGTTTCCAATTCCACTTGCTGTCATAAAGTGCCCACGTTGGCATCTTGAGGTATCCGCTTCCATCCGACAGGTATTTCCAGAAGAACAACGCTCCGTCGCCGCCTTTGCGTTGTTCTTCGCGCCGCTTTATGGGGGCAATCCGTTCTTCGAAGGTCAACGGAGTAACGGAAATCTGCTCGACCTTTTGACTCATCGGTTTCCGTATGAGCAAGGTGTCGTTGGCCATCTTTTGCGGGAAGAACATCGGGTAGTACAGGTCGAATGTCTCGTAGCTGCTGTCGCCGTTTACGGCAAGCTGCGCGACACGTTTGCTATCGTTGGCTCCATCGGCACGTGCGACGCTAAGGAGCCGCATAAGAATCACCGACGCGGCAACACCGTTGATCCGGGTTACCTCGGTGCCGGGAGGAAGAAGGTGGTCCGTCGTGAAGTCTCGCATGACGATCATATGTCCATCAAGCCAATCGAAGTAGAACGGGAGCCGCGTTGGGCTCTTGAAGAGAGTCTCAATCAACGACTTCGGCTGATTGAATGGATTCGCTTGGGTGTGACCACAACGGATTTTCGCGGCAAATTCCGAAAAGGCGAGGAAGGCGTCCTGCAAACTCTGGTCGTGATCCAACTGGCGACTGAGTGTTGCGAAATCCTTATCCATCTCCGCCTTGCTGTTGTAGCGGTAGAGGCCCGGATGCAGTTGCTCATACGCGCTGCGCAGGACGGCAACATCTTCCTGCAGACCGCCGGTTTTCAATACTGGAGAGGAGTCAACCTGCCCATAGCAGGTCGTAGCAATAACGAACGCCAGCGAAAGTCTGAAGAAAGATTTCATGTAGTAAGCGGATTACGGTAAGGATAAATCTGTTTATGTTCGATCGTTCAACAGTGTGCCCACTTTTCAGCGTGATCCAACATCCTTAGCATCATTGATGCATTCGGGCGAACGGAGGGATAGAAAGCCGAAGCGGTGTATTTTCTATCCTATTGCCACAATTGGAGAGTAATTTTCTATCCATCTCTCAGCTTGAGCCACGAGCTCTAAACCGGGACGAACAGTCATGGCGATGCGCCGTTTGTGACTCTCGGGCTTTTCTGAAGCCAACTTTTCTCCATTTAGATCGCACGGATGTTTGGAGCGCAAAATATTCACACTACGAAAGCTCCGAAGAGCGCGGTGCGATTAAGGCTTAGGATAACTAACAGGCTACCGCGAATAGCACAGCTGGGCTCAAGACTCTATGCGCAGGAATATGGGAAAAACAAAACCTTCAGAAGTTGTAATAGTCGGAGCGGGCCCGGGCGGACTGGCAGTGGCGATGCTCCTGGCGAAGGCAGGAGTTCAAGTTACTGTCCTCGAGAAGCGCAGCCAAGTTGGAGGGAGGACCTCGACGATTGAACGGGGCGGCTTCAAGTTCGACATTGGTCCAACGTTCTTCTTGTACCCAAAGGTCCTAAGAGAAATCTTCAAGACGTCAGGATATGACTTGGATGTCGAAGTGCCGATGACTCGGCTTGATCCTCAGTATAGGTTGGTGTTCGGCGCAGGAGGTGAGTTGTTGGCAACGCCAGATGCGGAGCGCATGAGGCAGGCAATTGCCACGATCTCGCCGCAGGATGCGGCTCGTCTCGATAACTTCATGACGCAGAATCGAAAAAAGCTCACTAGTTTTATCCCGTTTCTGCAATCACCCTTCGAGAGCTGGAAGGATTTGGCAAAACCAGGAATGATGAAGCTTCTGCCCTTGCTGGCTCCTTGGCGTTCCCTAGATCAAGATCTACAGCAGCACTTCAAGGATGAGAGGATCCGACTCGGCTTCAGCTTTCAGTCGAAATATCTAGGAATGAGTCCATTCCAATGCCCTAGTCTATTTTCTATTCTCTCGTTTCTCGAATATGAACATGGAGTGTTTCATCCGACAGGCGGGTGCGGGGCTGTTACACAGGCAATGGCGAGAATCGCTCGAGAAATGGGGGTAAAGATTCTGCTCAACGAGCCGGTAGAGCAAGTCTTCGTGGAGAACGGAAAGGCAATCGGCGTAAAAACAACGCGCCATAGCTTGCCCGCAGATGCAGTCGTGGTGAACGCAGACTTCGCAGGTGCGATGCGGCAGATGATTCCGAATCATCAACGAAGAAAATGGACAAACGAAACGCTGGCTAAGAAGGATTATTCGTGTTCGACGTTCATGATGTATCTGGGAATCGATGGGTGCTACGACGAGGTATCACATCACACGATCTACCTGGCTGAAAATTACAGGCAGAACCTGAAGGATATTGAAACGCTACACCGCCTCTCAGACAACCCGTCGTTTTATGTTCAGAATGCTAGTGTCACAGACTCAACGCTGGCTCCAAAGGGCAGCAGCACCTTATATGTACTGCTACCAGTTACACATGAGACTGGATCAAAAGGGAGCAACTCTGTGGATTGGGAAATGGAGACCCCACGGTTCCGAAAGCTAGCCTTTAAACAATTGGAGAAGATAGGAATCACGGATGTCGAGAGACGAATACGAACAGAGAAGATTATTACCCCATCAGATTGGAGCAGCGAGTTCAATCTTTACAAAGGAGCGACCTTTAGCATGGCGCACTCGTTGAAACAAATGCTGCATCTACGTCCTCATAATCGATTCGAGGACATCGGACAGATGTATCTGGTCGGTGGAGGAACACACCCGGGCAGCGGATTGCCTGTCATCTTCGAGTCGGCCCGAATTACATCACGACTCTTGCTGCAAGACATGAAGATTGAGCCTCGCTGGGAGTCCGTATCACCGATATCCGACGATGAGTTGGTCGGCGTGGCATCATAACAATGCCCATCTCTGCGATCGGGGAAGAGGCACCTCTCAGTAGATCATCACGTATGGACGAAGCCGAGGAAGTCAACGCCATTGAATTTTCTTTGCGTCGCGAAGCGCAGCTGACATGGGCCAACTTGCCGATACAGAGGCGCCTTGATGTGTTGCGGCGTGCCAGGTTTGCGATGTCGCGCATGGCCGACGCATTCTCAGACGCAATACCATCTCATCTGTGCCGGACGCCTGCAGATACCAGAGTCGCAGAGGTCTTGCCACTGCTTGCGGCGTGCCGATTTCTGGAACAAAGAGCAGAGAAGATTCTCGAGGTCCAACGATTGGGCAGCCGACGGCGCCCTTTTTGGCTGGCAGGCCTCATCAGCGAGGTTCAGCGCGTACCCTACGGAGTTGTTCTTATTTTGGGACCAGCGAACTATCCACTTTTCTTACCCGGAGTACAGACTTTGCAGGCATTAGCTGCTGGCAATGCAGTAATGTTAAAACCTGGGCATGGCGGCGGCCCGATAGCGAAACTCTTTGCCGAAGCGCTCTATGCTGCGAACCTTCCACGTTCGTTGTTGGAGGTGACCGATGATTCGGTCGAGGCGGCAGAGGAGGCTCTACGGTCCTCCGTGGACAAGGTGATCTTCACAGGTTCCGCTCAGACTGCGCGAACAGTACTGCGAGTATGCGCGGAAAAGATAATCCCATGTGTGATCGAGGCATCGGGATGTGACGCTGTCGTGGTGCTACCTTCGGCCAATTTGAAGCGAGTTGTGAGGGCCATAACGTTTGGTATGCGTCTGAATGGCTCGGCTACGTGCATGGCGCCGCGAAGGCTATTGCTGTTGGGTGCATCCGAGGATCGAAAGAGGACGCTGGTCGGGATGTTGTCCACTGCGTTCAATGAATGCAGGCCGGTGCATCTTGGCGAGACGCCGCGAGCGAATTTGGGCGAGATGTTTCACGAGGCGGAGCGTTTAGGCGCTCACGTGCATGGCTCTATCAATACAGAGCAACGGCCTATCCTGGTGACTGAAGTAAAACCCGGGATGCGTCTGGCCCAAGCCGATCTGTTCGCTCCTGTGCTCTCGATGATCGACATATCGAGCGAGACAGAAGTGCTGGCGGCGCAGAAGGCCTGCCCTTTTGCGCTGACGGCGTCGGTATTCGGCGATGAGGCAGAAGCCAAACGTTTGGCATCAACGCTCAACGTGGGCAACGTGCTGATTAACGACGTCATCGTTGCTACTGTGGATCCGCGGACCCCGTTCGGCGGACGAAAAGAAAGCGGCTACGGAACCACCCGCGGCACTGAGGGACTTCTCGAGATGACTACTGCCAAGGTGGTTACAGTGCAACGCAACAAGAGCGTTCGCCACTACGAAGTAACAGGAGATCAGCATCGCGAGTTGTTCGATGGAGTAATCCTGGCATCGCACTCGCAAACGATACATCAACGGTGTCAAGGCTTAGCTAGAGCAGTAGGAGCCGCAATGCGGCTTCGCCGGAAGTAGCCAAAGGAAGAGCATGCGGGACGGCGGAATGAAAGTTGGAGTGATCGGAAGCGGATTAGCTGGGCTGGCGGCGGCTTGTACGCTGGCTGCCCGGGGATACCGGGTGGAGGTGTTCGAGAAGAATGCATGGCTCGGGGGAAAGGCTGCACAGTTGCGTGCCGCCGGCTTCCGCTTCGACATGGGACCGACGATTTTAATCCAGCCTTCGGTGCTGGGAAGAATCTTCGAAGAAGCTGGACGACGCATGGAAGACTATGTGCCCATGGTAAGACTCGATCCACAGTGGCGGTGCTTCTTCGAAGATGGAACAAGCATGGACTTGCGCGATGACGCCTCCAGGATGGCGAAAGAACTCGAGGCTATCTGGCCGAGGATGGGCGCGGGCTACCTCAAGTTTCTTGAAACATCAAAGCAATTGCACTCGATCAGCGACCGGTTCTTCTTTTGGCGATCGATCGGGTCGATGAAAGACACCATCGATCTAGGTGGAGCGTTTGACATCAAGGTTCTTAGAGACGTGATGAGGATGAGGCTGGGTAAGACAGTTGCGGGCACAATCCGAGAGTTCATCCCGGATGCGAATGTGGCACAGATGCTCGATCACTTTGTGCAGTATGTGGGAAGCTCACCCGATGCTTCGCCTGCGATTCTTTGTGCAATCGGATACATGCAGATGGCAGAAGGAATCTGGTACCCACTCGGTGGGACACGCGCAGTGCCAGAGGCTCTGGTGAGACTGGCTGGCGAGCTTGGTGTTGTGTTTCGTACAGAGACAGACGTATCGCAGATTCTTACCGACGTCCCTCGGCACGGAGGAAGGGCCGGCGGCAAGGTAACTGGACTCGTGACGACCATGGGCAAGGTGCATCATTTCGATGCGGTGGTCTCGAATGAAGACGCAGTGCGGACCCACCGTGAACTCGTCGGCGGAGCGGCCGCACAGCAGTTTGAACATAAGCGACACTATGAGCCAGCGTGCTCCGGCGTAGTACTCTATCTCGGGCTGAATAAGCGGTACGAACATCTGGCGCATCATGACTTCGTGTTTTCGCGTGACCCCCACGAGGAATTTCACTCAATCTATGAGTTGGGCGAGCCCGCTCCCGACCCCACGTGTTATCTCGCTGCCACGGCCTCGACCGATCCAACCAGCGCCCCTGAAGGCGGCGAAGCGTTATACGTGCTCGTACACACACCGTATTTGCGCGAACATCATGACTGGTCCAAAATGCTTCCCGCGTATAGGCAGGTAATCTTGAATAAGCTAAAACGAACCGCAGGGCTCGAGGATATTGAAAAACGTATCGTCTTTGAAGCGACACTGACCCCTCAGGATATTCATGAACGATATAGGGTACTAAACGGAGCTATCTATGGGATTTCAAGCCACGGAGTCTTCCAGGGTGCATTCAAACCGGCCAACCGCAGTAAGGAACTGGCAGGAATGTATCTTGCCGGGGGAGCCGCACACCCAGGGCCCGGAATGCCTATGGTAATGATGTCGGGATGGATCGCGGCGGATTCGCTCGATCATGATGCTCACCGATGATGAATGCGCCACCTATTTCGCTACCGGCCCTTCGCTTCTTCCGAAAAATCGTTCGCGGTTACTTTCGCCGGCACTTTCACGCCGTAAGGATAAGTGGAGCGGCTAGATTTTCCGCGCTGGCAAAACCAGATGCTGGACCCGTGATTGTGTATGCAAATCACAGTTCGTGGTGGGATCCGATGGTTTCGGTCTATCTAGCGGAGAGACTCATGGGCGCCAGGCGGCACTACGCTCCGATGGACGCAGCTGCTCTCGAGCGATATGCAGTTTTGAAGCGTATGGGCATCTTTGGAGTCGAGATGAACTCAGCCCGTGGAGCGATGACGTTTTTGAGGACCAGCGAAGCAATCCTCGCTTCGGGCGGAGTTGTATGGATAACACCGCAGGCACGCTTCGTTGATAGCAGGGCGCGGCCGCTGGAGTTCAAGCCAGGTCTTTCTATTCTGGCATCGAGAGTAGCTGTAAGCACTGGTTGGTGCACAGTAGTTCCGCTTGCCATCGAGTATCCGTTCTGGGACGAGCGGTTGCCAGAATGCTTACTGCACTTTGGAGAGCCACTAAAGGTTGACTCACCGCAGGATTCGGAGAAGTTGCAACAGGAATTGGTGCAATCGCTGGAAACGGCAATGAACACTCTACGCTTCATAGCCATACAACGCGATGCCCGAAACTTCGACACCTTAGCGCATGGAAAGCTCGGCACGGGCGGTTTCTATGGAGGATGGCAAAAACTGAAAGCCTCCTTGACCGGACGGCCTTATCAAGCGGAGCACACGGTACTGCCGGAGTACGGTAGGGATGTTGCCTCCTGCAAGGAGCGTGGCGATGATCTTTGACGCCTTCACAATAGCGGTGATGCTCTGTTCTTTGGCGCCCGCGGTATTGTTTTGCGTAAACTGGCGGCGATATGTGCCTCCTCCGCAAGCCGGGTCCTTATACCTGCCCGCAATCTCTGTTCTTATTCCAGCGAGGGATGAGCAGGATGGAATTGCCGCCGCAGTAGAAAGCGTTCTCGCGAACACTGGCGTGGCCTTCGAATTGATCGTGATGGACGATGGCTCGACCGATCAAACGGCTGATATCGTCGAGGCGATCGCGAAGAAAGATGCGCGAGTCAGACTCGAGCGTACTCAAACACTGCCGATCGGTTGGAATGGCAAGCAACACGCGTGTTGGGCGCTGGCACATGCTGCCAGGCACGATCTGCTCTGTTTTGTTGACGCAGACGTAAGACTGAGCCCCGAGTGCCTTGCTCGTGTGGCAGCGCTCTTGATACAAGGCCAACGGGGGTTAGTCAGTGGTTTCCCGCGGCAGCTGACGGAGACCTGGCTTGAACGGCTACTGCTACCTCTCATTCATTTTGTCCTCCTCGGATTTCTTCCGGTCGAAAGAATGAGAAACACTACCGATCCGTCGTTCGCGGCGGGCTGCGGGCAGTTCATTCTCGTTCAACGCAAAGATTACTTTGCATGCGGTGGCCATGCGGAGATCAAGACAACGATGCACGACGGACTTCTCCTTCCAAGGTTGTTCCGGCAACGCGGGTATCGAACAGATTTGACCGATCTCACTGATCTTGCAACGTGCAGGATGTATCGCAACGCTTGGCAAGTGTGGCAAGGGCTTGCCAAAAATGCAACGGAGGGACTCGCGGCACCGGTAAGAATTTTGCCGATCAGCCTGCTTTTATTCCTGGGTCAGATAGTCCCGTTCATGCTGGCAGCATGGCTATGGCTAGTAGAAGGAACTTCGCTTGCGGAGACAATCTATGTAGTCATTGCAATCGCTGGAGCATGGGTGCCGCGTTTTATGGCGGCATACCGTTTTCGCCAGAACTGGCGCGGGGGGTGGTTCCATCCCCTCGGTGTTGGAATACTTCTCGTTATACAGTGGTACGCTCTTATACGAAAACTAGCTGGCGGAAGTGTGAGGTGGAAAGAGCGATCCTACTCTGAATTATAAAGACAAAACCGTCTAGAGAGGGTCTTTCTCTGCTCGCATGACGTTCCGGAAATGACTGATGCTCCAGACGAGCAGACCGACGCATAACAGAGCTGCTAGGCCGACGGGCAGGCCCATCGGATCGTCTTCGAGGTTGATGCGGGCGCCTGATGTGGTATGGCTGGCCGTGCGGTCTCAGCCAGGAATAGGTACCCTCGTTTGCTGATCGTCTGGACAAAGCGGAGGCTCGATGAGTCGTCGCACAAAACTTGTCGTATCCTCCGAACGGCGGCATCAACCTCAATCTCATCGTCCTAAAGCTCTTGAATGATCTCCTCTCTCATAACCAGTCCGTCAAGCCGGCTGGATCAGGAGCTCCATCGGGATCGCTCGTGCGAGAGGATGTTTGGGGACGTTTAATTTTTATGGATTTTGGTTGCCCCCCAGGGATTCGAACCCCGATTGATCGGTTCAGAGCCGACTGTTCTACCATTGAACTAGGGGGCAACGTGCTTGGCGTGGGTGCGCTTTTGCGTCGCGACGGGTGCTCGCTGACTGCCTTTTATGAGTGTACGAGGTGAGGGAGAGAAGGTCAACGGCTCGACGGGATAGGAGATAGAGGGCTCCAAAACTGCCCCCCTCAATTCCCGCACGCACGAATTTGAAAGAAAACAAGAGTCAGCAGGAATATCCCAACGTAGATCTTTGATATTGAACCACAACAGTTTTCGTTCCCGCCTCCACGATCCCCCGAAAGCCTGTTCATTTCTTGCACGCAACTCTGCGTTACAGTGGTTTAGAACATCTTTAAAACGCTGTCCACCACATCGCGGCTCCAAGCAGCCGCCAAGGAGTTTCTGTGTCACGACTGACCGACTTGATTGCCCAAGCCAAAACCAAAGACCCGCAATTAGGGGCAGATTTGGACAAGGAATTCAAGGTTTTGTCGTCACGGTTGCCGTTCGGCCTGAACTTCGAGCGCCACCGCCCGGAGGCCGTGGAGTTGCCTCAGCGTCCTGTTCGCAAGGGTGACAAGGTGCGCGTGTTGCCGAAACGTGGCTCCGGCAAAAAAGGAGACCAGCTCCTTTGGCAGGTGAAGGCGACCCGCAAGGTCGGTGACGGCAAGATGGCCGATCTGGAACTGTTGGGCGCGGCGAACACGGAAGCGCAATCCGTGGTGGTGAATGATTTGGTGATTGTTGCTGAGTTTCGCGACACCATCTATCCGGGCTTGGTCAGCACCGGCAAAGTACAGCGAGGTGGAGACAGACCTTTCCACACAGTCATCAATGGCGAGAACTACCACGTGCTGAAGGCGTTGACATACACGCATCGTGGAAAGGTGGATGCCATCTACATAGACCCGCCATACAACTCCAGGGCAAAAGATTGGAAATACAACAACGATTACGTCGAGGCAGATGATCTCTATCGGCACAGCAAGTGGCTGGCGATGATGGAGCGGCGCTTGCTGCTCGCAAAGGACTTGTTAAATGCGGCGAATTCCGCGCTAATCGTCACCATTGACGAGAAGGAATATCTACGGCTGGGGTTGTTGCTGGAGCAGGTTTTCCCAGAAGCTGTCATTGAGATGGTTACAACCGTTGTGAACCCACGTGGACGCCATCGTCCCGGACGATTTTCGCGGTCAGAGGAATACATCTTTACGGTCATGCTAGGGAAGGCGACGGTCGGCCAAGAGGCAGACCCCAATTTCGGCGGAGGCAGCCGGGTTCCTTGGCGTACTTTGCGACGTAGCGACGCGACTTCAGCGCGGGGCACCCTGAAAGGCGGCCCGGCTCAGTTCTATCCCATCTACGTGAACGCCGAGGGCGTCATCGAAGAGATCGGCACTGCGCTACCTCATGGCGTCCCACGCGAAACTGCGCCATTTCGTAAAGGTTGCACAGCAGTATTTCCTATGCGCGATTCGGGATTAGAAATGAACTGGGGACTTATCGCTCCGGCTCTGCGCAAAATACACTCCCGTGGGTACGTTCGTGTTGGGCGACACACGCCAGGAGAGCCTCAACAGTGGGAGATTTCGTACTTGACTACAGGAAAGATTAAAGACATTGATACTGGGCGCGCAATCATAGTAGATCGAGAGCCAAATGGGAGCGTCATAGCCGAGTATGTGGTCGATAAGCGCAAGACTCCAACTTCTACGTGGATGAGACCCTCCCACAACGCAGAGACTGGCGGCACTCTCACCCTCACACAACTGCTGCCAGATCGCCGATTTCCGTTTCCCAAGTCACTGTATGCGGTTGAAGACACGCTACGTTTGTTTGTGGCTGCAAAGCAAGAAGCCGTCGTATTGGATTTCTTCGCAGGGTCAGGAACGACTGCCCACGCCGTCATGCGCCTGAACAAGCAGGATGGCGGCTCTCGCCAGTGCATCTCTGTTACTAACAATGAGGTTGCTGCCAAGGAGCAGGATGCGCTTCTTAAAAGGAGTCTGCGCCCAGGAGACGCCGAATGGGAACAATGGGGTATCTGCGACTACATCACCAAGCCCCGCGTCGAAGCCGCTATCACTGGCAAGACACCGAGCGGTGAACTTATCGAGGGCGAATACAACTTCACCGACGAATTTCCGATGGCCGATGGCTTTAAGGAGAATGCGGAGTTCTTCACACTGACTTACGAATCTCCGATTGCAGTCAACCACAACGTGGCCTTTGCCCGCATCGCCCCGCTGTTGTGGTTGCGTGCCGGTAGCCGTGGCAAGCGCATCGACAATCTGCCCGCCGAAGGTTGGGCCGTGGTGTGTGCCTATGGACTGCTGGTGGACGTGGATACCGCTACGCCCTTCATCAAGGCTGTGAGCAAGGCTAAAGACGCGGGCGTCGCCTACATTGTTACCGACGATGATCGCCGTTTCCAAGCCATTGCACGGCGTTTACCCCAAGGTGTGGAACCGGTGCGCCTGTACGAATCGTATTTGACCAACTTCAGCTTTGCGAACGGGGAATGACAGATGAAGTTCACGCTAAAGAGAAGCTACCAGACGGATGCTGCACGCGATACCTTGTCCAATCTCAAGAAGGCCCGCAAGTATTGGCACGGCGAGGCCGACAAGACCGCGTTCTCCCTGACTGCCGTCACCGGCGCGGGCAAAACGGTCATGGCCGCCGCTGTGTTCGAGGCGCTGTTTCATGGTGATGACGAATTCGATTTCGATGCAGACCCTGGCGCGGTGGTGATCTGGTTCAGCGACGATCCAGCGTTGAACGAGCAGACCCGGTTCCGCTTAATGGAAGCCAGTGACCGGCTCAGCCATACTGATCTAGTTCCAGTCGAAAACACCTTCAGCAGGGATAAGTTTCAGGCGAAGAAGATTTATTTCATCAACACCGGAAAGCTCTCCAAGAACAGCTTGCTGACCCGCGGCTTCGACCAAGAGGAAGTGGAAACAAGAGCCGGTGCGCAGTTGCTGGAACTCCGTCCTGACTCGCGGTCATATACGATTTGGGAGACCATCCAGAACACCATTGAAGATCCGGACTTAACTCTGTATCTGGTACTGGATGAAGCGCACCGCGGAATAGGAAATCCCACCGCTGCCGACAGGAACGCTAAGAATACCATCGTCCAGAGACTCATCAACGGCGCGAACGGCGTACCGGGCGTTCCAGTAGTCTGGGGTATTTCGGCCACAGTGGAACGCTTTAACGCAGCTATGGAAGTTGCTGTCAATCGCACGATCTTGCCCAATGTACTGGTGGATTCTGCCAAAGTGCAGGAATCTGGTCTTATCAAAGACACCATCCTGATTGACATCCCGGATGAGGCGGGTGATTTCGATACCGTGCTGGTGCGCCGAGCGACGGACAAGTTGAAAGCATCCACCTCTGCTTGGGCTGAGTACGCCAAGCATCAGGAGGAGTCGCATACTGTGGTTCCGCTGATGGTGTTGCAGGTTCCCAACAAACCTGATCCGAACGATATTGGCCGAGCGTTGGATACCATCTATCAGCAATGGCCGGAGTTGCCCAGCGGAAGCGTGGCGCATGTGCTTGCCGACCACATCGCGCAACAGTTTGGCAACCACAACGTGCCGTACATTTCGCCAGAGTTGGTGCAGGATCGTGCTTGGGTGCGTGTGCTTATTGCCAAGGATGCCATCAGTACGGGCTGGGACTGCCCGCGGGCAGAGGTGATGGTGTCCTTCCGTGCTGCTACGGATTATACCCACATCACACAGTTGCTGGGCCGCCTGGTGCGTTCGCCATTGGCTCGCCGTATCCCTGGCAATGAGCGATTGAATGCAGTGGAATGCCTGTTGCCGAATTTCAAGAAGAAGACGGTTGGTGACGTTGTCAAGGCTCTGATGAAGGGCGATGACACGATGCAGCCTTCTACTGGACGCATCCTCGTCAATCCTGTTGAGGTGAAGCCCAATCCTGCGGCATCAGCGGCTGTTTGGGAGGTCTTTGAAGCATTGCCATCCCAAACGCAACCACAGCGTGGAGCAAAGCCTGCAAAGCGTTTGACTGCGCTTGCGCACGAATTGGCTTCCGATGACATTCTTCCCGGTGCTGGAAAGTTGGCTCATGCAGACATGCACAAGGCTTTGGACAAGTTCCAAGAGAGTGAGAAGGTGAAGATAGAGGCCAAACGCAAAGCTGTGATGACGGTAGACGGCAAGACCATAGTTGCCGACCTAAAAGGTAAGAACAAGAGTTTCGATGATTTCTGGGAAGATGCGGATATGGCAGTGATCGAGGATGCCTACCGCCGTGCCGCGCGCATCTTTACCCCGGACATTTCGCGCACCTATGCCGAGTTCCTTGCTTACAAGGTGGCCGCGCCGGATGAACCGGATGAATTCGAGGAATCCATTATCGAATCGCGTGTATCTATCGCCGCTCTGGGTTTGGTGATGGAGGCGCAAGGTTATTTCGATGCCGAGGCCGACAAGCTGGCCACGGCTTGGCTAGCCAAATACGGCAACGAAATCAAGAAGCTGACCGATGACCGGAAGGAAGCCTACCGACAGATTGTCGAGATGAGCAGCGAGCCGCAAGATCTGGAGTTGGTCAAGCCGGAAACCAAGTTCGAGCCGACCAAGGTAATAGAGAACGACAAGGAAACAGAATTTCCGACCTACAAGAACCATCTATTGTGCGATGAGAACGGCAATTACCCGGCGAATCTAAATTCATGGGAGATCGCTGTTGCAGAGACCGAATCAAAGCGCAAGGGTTTCAGCTTCTGGTATCGCAATCCCCAACAACCTGGGCAATCTTCGCTTGGCATCGCTTACCTTGATGGTGACCAATACAAAATCGTCCGCCCTGACTTCATCTTCTTCTCCACCCTAGAAGATGGGAAGGTTGTTGGTGACATTGTTGACCCTCACGGCCTCTATTTGAACGACGCGCTACCCAAACTGCGAGGATTGGCACTGTTCGCGGAGGCGCACTCAGTGGCTTACCGGCGGATCGAATCCGTTGCCGAGGTAAAGGGCAAACTGCGCGCCTTAAACTTGAAACGAGAAGACGTGCGCAATGCCATTGCAATCGCAAAGGATGCTGCCAGCTTGTTCGTTGGACGCTTAGCCAGTGATTATGAATGACGACACGCGACGAAGCCTTGAGTGACCGGGAGAAATCACACAGGTCTCACGGTGACCTCGTAGGTCGGCTATCATCCGTCCATTATCCCGCCGGTCCGAGACTGCGACCGGGTGGCCCTGGACGTAACAGAAAGTTTAGCGACGAAGAGTTACGACC
Organism: Tunturiibacter empetritectus; assembly: GCF_013410875.1. Lineage (GTDB taxonomy): Bacteria > Acidobacteriota > Terriglobia > Terriglobales > Acidobacteriaceae > Edaphobacter > Edaphobacter empetritectus. The sequence goes on from NZ_JACCCU010000001.1 coordinate 2,306,834, forward strand.
CTTGATGAGATTCGGTCTGTGGAGTTGCGCGCAGCCAAGATCTATTGGAAAGCGTGGCGGGCAGTCACAATCAAGTTTCCCGACAAGGATCTGCCTCGCACACCCGAACATTGGCGGATCTTTCGCTCACGCGCGTCTGTCCTCTCAGGCTCTCCTAGACTCGCGGTAAATCCGGTTAACGCAATTTTGAACTATCTCTATGCACTGCTGGATGCGGAGTGTCGTCTTGCTGTCGCTGCCCTTGGACTTGATCCAGAGATGGGAGTTTTGCACATGGATACGATCAACCGAGACAGCCTGGCGTGCGATCTGATGGAGGCCATCCGACCCGATGTTGATGCCTATGTTTTAGACCGCATTTTGAAGCAGCCTCTAAAAAGAAATTGGTTTTTCGAAGAGCGCAACGGCAATTGCCGTCTGATGGCTGATCTAGCGAGTCAGCTCGCAGAAACGATTTCGACCTGGGCTCGCTTAGTCGCTCCACTTGCTGAGTGGACCGTGAAGGAGATTGCGTCAACGACCAAAATCCGCAGAGCGACTCCAGCAACGCGGCTGACACAGAATCACAAGCGCGAGACCCGGGGAGGAGATCCGTTTGTAACGTCCAACAATTCGGTTAGCTTGCAGAACGTCTGTAATGACTGCGGCACTCCGATCATCAATGCAAATGAGAAGTGCAGAGTTTGCTCAGTTGAAGAGTCTAAGCGGCGCCTTAAAGCAGTTGCGACAGAGGGGCGTGTAGTTTCTCGTTCAGCCAATGCTCAAGTTAAGCGGTCCACGACTCAGATTGCGAACCAAGTAGAGATCCGGGAATGGTCACCTTCGGACCAACCGTCCTGGCTGACAGCAGAATTTTATGCTGAGAACATTCAGCCGCAAATCTCCTCTCTATCTTGCAGTTCCATAACAACCCGACTTGCAGTTTCGCGAGGCTATGCAGGCGAGATTCGGCAGGGCCGGGTGCCGCATCCACGGCATTGGATGGCTTTGGCCAAACTTATAGGGCTGTAAGAATAGAGGGTTCTGCCGTGGAACCGGTACGCGAGTGCTCAGTGAGTGGATTGCCTTGTTGTCGCCCATTCACACTTCCTCTGTTTAGTAGCAAGGAATATTGTCCAAGAGATCGACATGTGACTTAGCGCGAGTACTTAAAGCCGACGACGAGAATCACGTGCTACGCTGTCCAGTAGGTCAGGGATTGAGATGTGGGTATATGCTCCCATGACTAGGGATGGCCACTCACGCTAGGCATAGGAGCCTTAGGATATTGCAAAGCCATGAACTGCTTATCTCCGTCCGACAGTTGATAGGTCCAGGGCGCTGAAATATTGTTCTGAGTCCACTCGGATGGAAAGCTGTAAATCATGATCGAGCTTGTGTCCATTCTGGTAAAGATAAGCTGTTTAGGTGTGTATTGGTTGAAAATATTCTGATCTACGTCGTCTGTTGTCCAGCCCCACTGCGTCTTACAGTATTGATAAACGTACGGTTTGTTCCAAATAATCCCCGTGTTCGGTAGTTGATGTTCGTGAACCAAACCGAGAGCGTGGCCGAACTCGTGAAGAACCACGCTGTCGTAGTCCGCTTGTGATGAAAAAGTTGTAAGCCAACCGAAGTGCATCGTTTCCTTCGTTCCATCGATTTGCAACGCATCATTTCCGATTTCCGATTCTGATCTTCCATTCCCGTCTACGCCGATACGAATCGACGCCTGGGTGGGATCATCAACAAAATTAAATTTGACGTTGACGTAGTCAGTCCACTTCATTGCTGATTGCTTAATTCTTTCGCGAACAGTCGGATCTCCACTCAGAAACGCTACTTTGATAGTGGAACCTTGAGGCCAAAGTTCCGGCTTCATTACCCCTTGCTGTATGCTTGGCGAAATTGCTCGAATATCAGCTAATTGCGAGGCAGACAAACTTGTAATATTTAGCTCTTGGTTGAACATCGGCGACTGAGCGAGCTTATTCAAAGCCTTTCTGACCCTGGGTGGATCCTTGGCCGAACAAACGTGTATTTTCAGATTCGGACTGGGCGACTTTGATTCATTCTGAAGCCCCGCCGAAACCAAGCTTGCAAGGCCAACAACCAGTAACCACGGTCGCATCATAGTTGCTCCTCGTATCCTTCAAGGCTTCTTTGCAGTGGTAGGTTTGGTGGGGCTCGTGGTCGTAGGAGTGGCAGGCGTACTCTTGTCGGACTTCACAAAGGAATTAGTTTGGAACGTAATTCCTCCAGCAAACCGGGCAGACCAGCGTGTCACGGGCGTCAACTGCCCAAAATTAGGGGGGATTACGCTGCCGTTGTGAAATCCTGGAGGGTAGTCGGCAAACTCCCCCATATGCATGCCCCCAGACAGAAACAGCCGCCTTCACAACGAAAATGAACCACCAGCAAACCAGCCGAAATTGGACACGGAGGGAGTGCTTCCAAATTTGAATACAGGACCCGTAGAAAACGCAAGCCCCGGCTGCGGACCCTTGTCTAAGACATATAACTTATAGTTGAGTAAGGCCAGCCCTTGTGGGCTTACATTTGAATTGCCATTCACGACAAGAACATTCTGCGTTCCCGTTGAGGTTGGCACTGACTGGCTCACATAAGTTCGATATGGAAGTGTCGTGAACATAACGCCAACAGACAGCGTTAAGACGTCATCTATCCCACATCGCCAAGATAAAGTCGAATCGCTAAGCTGATTGTTGTAGCGCAAACGCTCCCTCACCGTGAAGGCATCCCAGTGTTTGCTATCAACTTGATACGGGAATGAGACACTCGCAGTCCCAGAACCAAGCTTTTCATTGAGCGCCTCGTACTCTTGGATTTCTTGTGCTACGTCTAAAAGGTGGCTTGAGATCTGCACATATCCAGGTGTGGTTCGATCGCTGCATTTCGCGTTTGTGAGCACTGTGGTGACCGATTGGCTAGTCAGCGCTGTCTGAGTTTCACTCAGGCCAACACTGTTTCCATTTTTCGGAAATAGAGATTGATTACTCGAAACATCCTCTAGGGCGGTTTCGTAGGCGCTGCAGTCTAGGTGAGGAGCCCCGGCCACAGGCTGCTGGCCTCCACCCAGCGCGCCACCGCCGGGCAGTCTACCGGCGTCGTTCCCGGGAAGTTCGTAACTTTTGACGTCAAGGGAGTACGTGTAGAGAATGATATTTGCGTTTGTCAGAGTTAACTGCGCGTTAGTTACACCCGTTCCAGGTGCAATGCAAGCTTGTTGTCCCGTCGTCCTGTTAGACCAATCAATTGTAACGGTCGGAGTAGTTTGGGTGTGAGCTTATTGTGAATACGCACCCTCCTATAGCCTTGGACTTACCTAGTCGTGACTCCATTAGGCTCTCCTCGCGTGTAGAACACTCTGCTGCGTGGGACACTCTGGGCCGGGGACATAACAGATATCACGCCTTTCGATCTAAAGCAATGTTTCTTTCTTGGGGATTAATTAACTATCTGCGCTCGGCGAGCCCGGCACAAGAATCCGTCCAATGGCAGCCCTCCCTCCCCAACCAGAACGCAACCCTCTTCTTGGAGGAAACCCACCCCTGCGTTCTTTGGGGCTTAAAAAAATGAGGAAGCCCTATGGGACAACGAAGAAACAATCGCCGAGTCACTTATCGCAACACAGTCAAGGGGGCAGTTTTGAAACCCCCTATCTCCTATCCCGTCAACGGCTCGACGGATCTGGATCCGCTGGTGCGGGTTAGAATGCAGGGATGACTATGACCCTTGATGCTGTTGCTGCCGATTTTCTTGATGTTTCATGTCGCAGGCTCGACATGATGTGTGAGTGCTTCGAAGTTTGTTTGAGGAAGCTGACTTACGATCAGGTTTGGCAGCGGCAGGGGGACCATGAGAATGCTGTAGGAAATCTTGTGCTTCATCTTTGCGGGAATGCCCGACAGTGGGTGATGCATGGGGTGGGCGGGGCTGCCGATGTCAGAGTTCGTGATGCGGAGTTCAGTGCAGAGGGTGGGATGAGCCCAGAGGAGTTGATTGCGCTGTTTCAATCGACTTTTGCGGAGGCGAAGGGTGTGATTGCTGCGGTGCCGGCGGGGCGGTTGCCGGAGAGGATCACTCCGCAGGGGCGCGATGTGAGTGTGCTGGAGGCGATCTACCAGGTTGTGGGACATGTGCAGCAGCATGTAGGGCAGATTATTTTGCTGACGAAGCAGATGACTGCTGGGGATCTTGACCTTACGATTCCCCGGCCCAGATAGTGCCGCTCCCCCTCCCCCCTCCCCCAATGGGTATCTTGTATGGAAGTTGTTTGTTTTTATTGGTTTGCGAGGGGTGATTGTCTGCAAAATATTGATTTTGCTTGAGTTGGTCACAAAATACTTATAATCAATGATTTAGTAGATATATGCAAGCTGCTTGTTGAAGCATTATCTCTTCCTCCTCGCTTTCTTACTTAAAGTATAGTGCGGCAGGCTTATCTAATACGCCACGTGGATGTTCTTTGGATAGAAGTGTTTAGGTCTCGGTGGGGCTTGACATGTGTTTTGTTGGGGTTTTGGCGGTTTCGTTCAGGGGAAGAGCAAGCGAGGGGAACAGCAATGAATGGTGGGCAGGCTCCATTTGACTTCGCACAGAGGCAGGATGACGGTAAGAACAGGCAACAGCACAACGCAACTGCAAAATACGGGGATTCTTCGCTCTGCTCAGAATGACGATCGAATTGTGGGGGCTACGCGGTGGGTTGTGGGGGCCAGGTAGGTTGGCAGGGGCCACGCCGTGGGTTGTAGGGACCAGGTAGATTGTGGAGATTAGGTGGTGGGCCGTGGTTGCCAGGTGGTGGGTTGTGGTTGCGAGATGGTGGTTAGGTGGTGGATTGGTGGCGGTGGCGGAAGGCGGCTACCTTGTTGCGGTTGCCGCAGGTGGCCATGCTGCACCAGCGACGATGGTGGGAGCGGGTTCGGTCATAGAACCAGAGGATGCACTCGGAGTCTTCGCAGCGGCGGACTAGGTTGAAGTCTCCGGTGGCGAGGAGTTCGGCAGCGGCTTCGGCTATGGGGGCGAGAATCTCTTCGGGGGTCCGCTGCTGCCAATGACGTTCGAGATGAAACGTTCCTTTTTGGGCAGAAGATAGTTTGAGATGGCTTTGTGACTGGGCAAGGAAGGCGTTGAGAGGAGCCGGGTCGGCGCGCTTCCCTGCTTTTCTGGTTTCTATGATCTTGCGAATGGCTTCCCGAAGGGACCGGGCACTGCGCAGGAGAGCACCTGGCTTTGACCTTGCGAGATCGTGCTCGATTCGCCAGCCCGCAGCGGCAAGCCACTGAAGTGCATCCTGATCGGTCTGGAGAGAGTCTACGATTACGCCGTCGAGAAGGAAGACGGTGTTGAGGACATCGAGCGCGGGATGATCGCCTACCTTTGGAGATTCGACGAGATTGACGGGTGTCGGCAAGGGTAAAGTTTTTCTGTTTTTATTGTAACTTCTGAAACCTATTTCAGGCGGTTACATCTCACTTGTAACTATTGAATACCAGGTTCAACGGTTTCACGTATTTGAGTTGCATCCGGAGGACAGAATGGATCGTCGAGGCTTTATTGCTGGAGGTGGGAGCCTACTGGCAATGGCTGGTGCCGCTCCCGCTGTCCTTTCACAAAGTTTGTTTGAAGACTCACGAAGTTTCGAAGGAGGAGAGAGTATGTCCAACATCTCCGCAGGTTCAGCAGTATCGAGTTCAGGAGTTCCGCTGACTACCGTTCGCCGCGTTACAGCTGATGGAGTGACCGTGTTTTATCGTGAGGCTGGTCCGGCGGATGCACCGGTGGTGTTGCTGCTGCACGGCTTCCCCACTTCTTCGTTTCAGTATCGTGAGCTGATTCCGCGGCTGGCGGATAAGTATCGGGTGATTGCGCCGGATCTTCCGGGATTTGGATTTACGGATGTGCCTGAGGCGCGGCAGTACAAGTACAGCTTCGATGCGCTGGCGAAGACGATGCTGGCCTTTACCGATGCGCTGCATCTGAAGCGGTATTCATTATATGTGTTCGACTATGGGGCGCCTACCGGGCTTCGCATGGCGGTGGCGCATCCGGAGCGGGTGACGGCGATCGTCTCGCAGAACGGGAACGCGTATGAAGAGGGGCTTGGCGATGCGTGGGGGCCGATTCGTAAGTATTGGAGCGATCCTTCGGCGGCGAATCGCGAGGAGGTACGTAAGGCTGCGGTGAGCTTTGAGGGGATCAAGTTTCAGTACGTGCATGGGGTGAAGAGTCCGGAGGCGGTTGGCCCAGAGGCTTACTGGCTAGACTATGCGCTGGTGAGCCGCCCAGGAAATACGGATATTCAACTGGATTTGTTTTTGGATTATCAGAACAACGTGAAGCTGTATCCGAAGTTTCAGGAGTACTTCCGGACGTCGAAGCCTCCGTTGCTGGCGATCTGGGGGAAGAACGATCCGTTTTTTATTCCACCGGGGGCTGAGGCTTTCAAAAAGGATAATCCGAATGCTACGGTGCAGTTTCTGGATACGGGACACTTTGCGCTGGAGACGCATGTAGAGGAGGTTGCGTTGGCTATGAGGGAGTTGCTGGCGAAGAGCGTTGCGTGATGACGTGATGAATTGCTGGTTCAAGGGTGGAAATCGGTACGTTCGTCCGCCCGACGACACCCTGACGAGGCTTGACGGCCAAGGCGCAACAAGCCTCGTCAGCTTTGTAGAGTTGTTCCGAAGAGCGCGCTCTGTGCGATGTTGCTCCTTGGATCGTGGCACCATATCTGGTATCTCCGTTTGTGTATCGAAGCATACTGTTTGTGTATCGAACCTGCTCGACGGTGAGATTAATGTTTTGCGCGGCAACGGTTCCATTACGCCTCCAGCCACTGCAATCTTCGCGGCTTCCATCCGAGAATCCGCTTCGCCTTGGCATTGGAGGCGCCACTCAACTTTGTTGCGTAATATACGACATCTTCCCCTGCGATTGATTTCACCTCGGCTTCGCTCATGCGCGGAGGTGGCGGAGCGCCCACGAACTTCGCAAACGCCGGCAGCCACACGGCCTGAGGGGAAGGATCATCATCGACCAAGTTGTACACACCTGGTTCGGCGGTCAGAGCTGCGACTGTTCCAATTGCAGCGTCGTCGATATGCACAAAGGACGACACTCCCTCACCTTTACCGACCACGGGATTTTGTTGCTTCATCACCATGTTCGCCGCCGCCTCACCGGGGTGATACCACGTTCTCGGCCCGTAGAAGAACCCATAACGCAGCGACACGCCCTCGATTGCCTTGGAACTGAAGAGGCGTGTTTCCAGTTCTGTGTACGTCCGCGCACTTGCCGCTACGCCTGGGCTTGCGTGCACATCCAAGGGAGAAGATTCATCGGCCAAAGTACCTTCGGCCGCTTTCAAGAAGAATCCGCTCGACTGTTGCAGATATCGCCGCACGCCGCTTGCAATCGCTGCACGAAAGAGATTGCCACCACCCTCAATCCTTAGCTTTCTGTCTCCAGCCGCGTAGTTTGGCATATCGCTTTGTTCTTTGGGCAGAGATGTCAGCTCATCGATCACTACTTCGGCCTTTGAATGCCGCAGCGCTGCTTCGAGCGCTACAGCATCGAAGGCGTCTACGATCACGGCCTCGGCTCCCTGAGCTTCCAGGTCTTTCGCTCGCGCCGCGCTTGTAGTCATGCCCACTACAGAGTGTCCCTGCTTAAGTAGCTCCGCGATCAGAGGTCCGCCGATCGCTCCGCTTGCACCTGCTACAAATACATGCATCGCCTGCTCCTCTTAGATTGGTTGCTTAATCCCGGACGGTTGCTAAGGAGATGGTACGAGCCTGCGCTCTACCCTGAGAAGCCCTTTAGAGTTCGAGTTGTGCGGTCTTGATCACGGTGGGGCGAAGTGGCCGCAGGCAGACGAAGATCAACATAGGGATGCTGGTTACGAGGGCGGCCACACACTCAATAGCGGGCAGTCCTCGTGCTCCCCATCGGGCCGCAGCCCAGCCGTCGATGGAGATCATGAGCAGCACCGGGATGTTGATGATGCCGTTGATGACTGAGAAGCGTCCGCTGCCGCTCTTGCCTGACTCTCCGAGGAACTCAAGTGTAATCGCAGTCGAGGTCGAGTAACAGCAGCCCGAGGTGAACAGATACAGGACCGTGGCGCAGAGATAGCTCCATGGGCGCATGGGGCCGAACGCCATTGCGCCAAGGACCAACGCGTTGAGAATGTAAACGACGAGAGCGGGGCGTGCGATTCCCCAACGAGTTGGGAACAGGGCTGTCACCATTGAGCCTGCGGCGATAGCTAAGGCTCCTATCAAGCCGTTCATCCAGGCAATCTGGTCGCTGTTGATGCTGTAGGATTGCGCGATGCTGGGAAGTAGTCCTATGGCTGCGCCGGTGCCTGCCGGCAGGAGCACGTATACCAGATAAGGGATGGAGTCCCGGCGCAGGAAGGTAGCTTTGCACTCGCTACCCAGAATTCTGAGGGTCTGTAGAAGGCCGGAGCTTCGCACGACGGGCTGATGCGGTGCGAGAAGAGCAAAGATGCTGGGAAGTCCAATCATGGCAGCTGCCATCCATCCAAGCGATGCGGCAGGAACGCGTGAGCTTTCGCGGATTAAGGCCCAGGTGGCGAGCGCGCCGAAGGCCATGGAGCCAGCCTGAAAAAAACCACACGCTGTGTGCCGAGACTTGTCGGAGTGAAGCGTTCCCATCATGCCGCCACAACTGGCAAAGACAAGCTGTGTGAGGCATCCGCTGAGGAGAATAAGCCGCAGTGGAGTGGGCGCGGCGATGCTTTGTTGGCGAAAGGCGAGCAGCATGAGGACAGCCGCGCAGAGCGAACCAAGCATCAGCCAGGTGCGCCGTTTGAGGAGGAAGTCCGTTAACGGGCTGTAGAGAAAATAAAGCGTTGTGGGAAGCGCCAGTATGGAGAGCCAATGGGATGCGACGTCGATCTTCATGCCCTGCTGGGTGAGCAGATATCCGAGTACCCCACCCTGTATGATCCCGTTGGCTACGACAGCCGACGGCGCGACGAGCAGACCAAAGATCCAGGGCCGATCCCCGCTGACAGTGGCGTCACCAAGAACGGACGGGAGAGCGTCCGGCAACAGCAGGTCCTGCTGGTTGGCAGCATTCATAAGATTCGCTGATCTCTAGCGCCCGTTTATAACACGTCGCGTCGAGATTCAGATCGAATGGGTTCATTCCTTATTAGCGAAGGGTTTCTAAGAGCCGGCTTGCAGAGAGTGATGGGCACTTCAAGTGATGGGTTACCCGCAGTTACGCCGTGAACCAGAGATCCGGTTGGGGGAAGACATAATGGACACTGGCCAGCTTCACAGACCGAAACCACAGCTATTTGGTTACGGCTTGTAATCGGATTGCTCACGGTGGGGCTGCGAGCAACTTTTCTTTGGCTGATGCTTTGTGGTGCATGGTAAAGTTAGCGTCCCGGGCCCCCAAAAGGAGATTTTTCAATGAAGAAGAGATTTGCTCTTGTTCTTTTCTTGGTGTGTACATGGGGCGAGTTCCCTGCCCATGCGCAGATTGTCGCCGCTGCCGCTGGAGTTGACGCTGATGACTTTGCTTACACCGGAGATAAGGGGCCTGGATTCTGGGCTGAACTGCATGACAAACATGGGAAGGATTTTTTGGCGTGTGCTCCGTCGCCCTCTGCGCGGCAGTCTCCAATAGACATCAACACGGTGGTGGAAGACCCGGGGCTAGGGCCTCTGGAGGTCAGATTTGTTCAGGCACCGTTCGTTTTGAAAAATCTGGGGTATACGATTCAGGCCACTCCTGCGTTTGGAAGTTCGTTGACGTTAGATGGGCGCAGTTACTCGCTCCTCCAATTTCACTTTCATACTCTTTCAGAACACACGGTGGCGGGAAGGCACGGTGTGATGGAGTTGCACCTTGTCTTCAAGCACTCGGACGCCGACTTTGCTGTAATTGGAGTGCTGTACAGGGTTGGGAGGCCGAACGCTTTCCTGAAGACTTTGATTGAGGCCGGTTTGCCTGAAAAGACGACGTCTCCCGACGTTGCGGTGATGCCAGATCTGGAGAAGGCCTTGACCGATGCATCACAATATTTCACTTACCCCGGCTCCCTTACGACGCCGCCGTGCAGCCCCGTAGTGACATGGCTGGTTTTGAAGCAATGGGCGGAGCTGTCGCCGGAACAGTTTGAGGCGTTTCGCAAGATTCTTGGCAATGATTTCCGCCCGCTGCAAAACCCGAATAGCCGGGTGGTGCATGCGACGGTGAGGCGATGGCCTTTTGACGCGGTCCAGCCATCAACCACTCCTTAGGACCAGATTACTCGACGGGGAGTTTAGCGTTGTAGCCATCGCGGGCGATAACGGAGTACTTTTGCGGCTTGCCTTTTTCATCCTGCATGCGGAGGGGGTGGCCTTCGTTGTCGACGAGGAGGACCTTGACCTTGCGGTAGCTGCCGTCGTTCTTGTTGTTGGAGGGGCGGTAGGTGAGGATGTACTCGTTGCGGATGGACTGGTTGATCTGGCCGAAGATGTCGGGAAGCTCGCCTTGGAAGATGGGGGCGAAGCTGAGGCCGCCGGTCATTCTCGCAAAGGTCTGTAGTTGGTTCTGGGCCTGGAGGTAGTCGAGTTCGCGGGGACCGCCGCCGCCGCGGAGCTCGTTCAACATGGCGCCGGTGCTGATGGTGAAGATGGTGACGTTCTGGCTGGCTTTGACCTTGGCGAGGATCTTGTCGAGGGTGAGCTTGGAGAAGGTGTCGCGGCCGGAGCCGATGAGGATGATGTACTTGCGGCCTTCGATGCGGCTGGTGCGGTCGAGGGTCTCGTAGAGGGCGTCGAACATGTCGGTGTCGGAGAAGCCGGGGATCATGAGGGACTGGAGGGACTGGGCGATGAGGTCTTTGTTGTTGGTGAAGTCGGTGAGGATGTGGGTGCGGAGGTCGTAGGTGATGACGGCGATGTAGTCGTCGGGGCGCAGGGAGCGGAAGAAGTAGTAGGAGGCGTTCCGCATGTCGTTGATGAGGTAGTAGCTGTTGGCAGCGAACTCCAGCAGCATGACGGCGGTGATGGGTGTCTGGGTGGTGCGGACGCTGGTGATGGTCTGGGGAACGCCGTCCTCGAGGATGAGGAAGTTGTTAGCCTTGAGGCCGGGGACGAATTGATGAGTCTTGTCGAGGATGACACTGGCATCGATGTTGACGATGGGGACGTCGACGCGGAGGGAGAAGGTCTCGTTGTCGGGATTTTTGACTTTGGGGGTGACGGGCGCTGGGGGCGGCGGGGGCTCGTCGGCTTCCTTCTTTTTCTTGAGGATGATCGTGCCGTTGTCGGTGTCGGGGCCGGCGTCGTCGGGGGTGGGCTTGGTCTGCTGGGGCGGGTTTTGCGCGGGCGCTTCCTGCGCCCGGGCGGGCGGAAGGGTTAGGACGAGGTAGCAGAAGAGAAGAAGGAAGATGCGAGCCCTGAGAAGGATAGTCATCATCTGAAACTTTACTCCGAATGTTGGACGGGTTCTAAGTTCAATTGTGAGTGGAGTGTGTGTCCTGCCGGACGGGCCTCCTGCGCGGAGGGCGGTCACTTCGTGACTTGTGTACCGCTTCGCTTGGTGCTCCCGTTGGTCGCAGGATAGTTTGTGCAACGGCTCGGGTTTCCCTAGTAGTCTGTAGACGTGATGGATGGGGTAAAGACTCGGTTGTGCATGGCTGGCCTGATGGCGGGCTGGGTGTTGGGAAGTTCTGCGTTGTTGGGTGGGCCCTGGGCGGCAGGACAGGCTGTGAGTGGGACGGGCGGCTGGACCGCGGTGGCTGCGCCTTCGGTAGCTCCGGCGGTGACTCAGTTTTTCCCTCTGGCTGAGGTAAGGCGGGGGATGCGCGGGGTGGCTTATACGGTGTTTGAAGGGGTGAACCCGGAGCCGATGCAGGTGGAGATTCTTGGGCTGTTGAAGGATGCGCTGGGGCCGGGGCAGGACATGATTCTGGCTCGGTTGCACGGGGATAAGCCGGAGTACACGGGCGTGGTGGCGGGGATGAGCGGGAGCCCGGTGTATATCGATGGGCGGCTGGTGGGGGCGCTGAGTTATCGGATTGGGCAGTTCAGCAAGGAGCCGATTGCGGGGATTACACCGATCGAGTCGATGCTGCAGGTGCGGGATGAGGATGGCGCAGCGGCGGGGATGAAGCTGGCCGGAGTGAAGCTGCCTGAGGTAAGCAGAGAGTTTGAGGGACAGCCTGAGATGCGAGCGATGGAGACTCCGCTGGTGATGGGCGGGTTCAGCCAGGAGACGGTGGAGCGGTTTGGGGATCGTTTCCGGGCGATGGGATTGACGCCGGTGGTGGGGCTGGGTGGGGCGGACTCTGCCGCGGTGCAGCCGGAGCCGCTGGTGCCGGGGAGTGCGGTGAGCGCGGTGCTGGTGCGGGGGGATCTGTCGATGGCGGGGACCTGCACGGTGACGTATGTGGACCCGAAGAGGCTGCTGGCTTGTGGGCATCCGATTACACAGTATGGACCGGTGGATATGCCGATGACCAAGGCTACGGTGCTGGCTTCGCTTGCTTCTCCGCTGAACGCGTTCAAGATTATTAATACGACGGAGACGGTGGGGGCGTTTACCGAGGATCGCGCTTCGGCGATTATGGGCCGGTTCGGGGTGGAGGCGCGGATGATTCCGGTTGAGGTGGAGGTGGTTCCTCCTCCGGTGGAGAAAGGAGTGCCGGCGAAGGCTGTGTCCGTTAAGACGAGAACGCTGCGCTTTGAGGTGTTGGATAATCGGCAGCTGACGCCTTCTGCGATGCTGGTTTCGGTTTATCAATGTATGCAGACGAATAATACGGCGGCGGAAGAGTTGAGCTATCGGCTGTCGGGCGAGATTGATTTGAAGGGACAGCCGCCGGTTGCGATGCAGGGGTTGATGGCACAGAACGAGCTGAATCCGGCTACGATCAACGCCGCTCTACTCGTGAATGACAGGTTTAGCAAGGTGTATGGGAATGCGCTGGATCAGCCGGTGGTGACGGGAGTGAAGTTGAGGGTGGAGGCGATTCCGGCGAGGATGTCGGCCGTGCTGGAGTCGGCGCGTTTGAGCAGGATGGAGGCTCGGGCGGGGGATGAGATTGAGGTGGAGGCGATGGTGCATCCTTATCAGGGTGAGGCGCGGATGGTGCGGGTGAAGGTGAGGGTGCCGAAGGATGTGAGCGCGGGTCCGATGCGGGTGGTGGTCAGCGACGGCGCTACGGTGGATCGGCTGACGACGAAGGCAGGGGCGGAGCGGTCGGTGGGGCTGGCCGATACGGTGTCGGCGTTGAACAGGATTCATGAGAATGATCGGGTTTACGTGACGCTGTTGAATCACTCAGCACAGGCAGTGCTGGAAGGCGAGGCTCTGACGGAAGTCCCGTTGTCGATGGCTAATGTGTTTGAGCCGTTGAAGGAGGCGCAGAAGATGCAACTGACCGGAGAGAGTGTTGTTGCGGCGGGATCGGTGGAGGCGGGATATGCTGTGAGCGGATACCAGGTGCTGAACCTGGTGGTGCGGTAGGGCTTGCGGGCCAGGCTAATAAGTGTTGAAGCAGGTGTTGTTACTAGATTGTTGCGAGCTGGTGCGATTAGCGGGTGGATGATTTTTTGCTCTGGGTGGTGTTGTAGCATCAAAGGGTAGATAGCATCAAAGGGTCAGGCGCGGCGGATATGTTCTGCGCCAAAAGGGAATGATTTCGAATGAGTGAAATACATGGTCTCGCTGTGCATGCGGCCGGCGCACACTTACTAGCCTATAAATTTGATCCGGGCGAGCTGCAGGCAAATGAGGTCGAGGTAAAGATCTCGCATTGTGGCGTATGTCACAGCGATGTGCACCTGATCGATAACGATTGGGGGATCAGTAAGTATCCGTTTATTCCGGGCCATGAGATTGTGGGAACGGTGGTGGGGGTGGGCTCTGCGGTAAAAGACCGCGCAATGGGTGAGCGAGTGGGGATTGGCTGGCAGGCAGATAGCTGCGGGATCTGCGAGTGGTGCCGGCAGGGCCAGGAGCAGCTGTGTGCGAAGTCCCAACCAACGTGCGTGGGACGCAATGGCGGGTTTGCGGACAAGGTTCGGGTGAACTCGCGGTTTGCGGTTCCGTTGCCTGCGACGCTGGAGAGCGAGAATGCGGCTCCGCTGCTGTGCGCTGGAATTACGGTGTACGCTCCGTTGAGGAACTATGAGGTGCGTCCGTCGTCGCGTGTGGGTGTGATTGGGATTGGTGGCCTGGGGCATCTTGGGGTGCAGTTTGCGAGGGCCTTTGGCGCGGAGGTGACGGCGTTTTCGACCTCGAAGGATAAAGAGGCCGAGGCGAAGCAGTTGGGAGCGCACCATTTTGTAAATACGCGCGATACGGGAGCGTTGAAGAAGGTTGCCGGGTCGTTTGATCTGCTGCTTTCGACGGTGAGCGCGGACCAGGAGTGGCAGGCTTATGTGAATGCGCTGCGGCCGAAGGGGACTCTTTGCGTTGTTGGGGCGCCGCCATCTCCGATGCCGATTCTGGGTGGGTCGCTGATTACTCATCAGAAAGCTGTTGCGGGGAGCAATACCGGGAGTCCGCAGGAGATAAGCGAGATGCTGGACGTGGCGGCTCGTCACGGGGTGAAGGCGATTACCGAGCGGTTTGCGATGGCCAAGGCGAACGATGCGGTGACCAAGGTGAAGAAGAATCAGGTTCGGTATCGAGCGGTGCTGACGAACTAGCAGTTATTAGGTAGTCGATAGCTTCTAGTCGCCTCCGTTCTTCATGGTCGAAGTCCAGTGGCTGGTTCGGTCTTCGATCTTTTCTCGTGCCTGGTCTTTCCAAAATGATTCGAGGCCGGACATCTCGAGCATTCGGTGGGCGTAGTCTAGATCGAACTTCAGGTACATGCAGCGGTTGATTGCGGGGATCGAGCCTTCAGGGTTTAACCGTTCTTCGATCAGCCATAAGTCGCCTGAGTGAAGTGTGCCGGGTTCGAGGACGCGCAGATAAAAGCCTGTACGATTTTCTCGAATCGTCAGCTTCACCCAGTCGGGGCGTCCGATTCGTCGCGCGAGATTGGCGCAGGGGACGCGCGGACCGCTGACTTGAACGAGCGCAGTGCCCAGACGCACCTGGTCGCCTACGCAGACCTGATCTTCGGTGATGCCGTCGAGGGTGAGATTTTCGCCGACATTCCCGGCTTCGAGGTTCATGTGGTATTGGGTGTTCCAGAAGGCGTAGTGATCCGCCAAATGGACGCAGATCGCTGCGCCCGGACCTCCGTGATAGGGCTGGGCGACCTTGTCTTCGGCGAGTCCCTGAAGGGAGACCGGTACCGGGCCATCCACGCGATTGCGAAAGATGGAGGAAGTCCAAGTTCCGCGTTCATCGGTGATGGATCTGGGCTGGCCGGTGAAGACTGCCTGGATGGTGGCGGGTTTCGTCACGTGATCGATTTTAGGCTGACGCTGTGAATGCGTCGACCCACGTCGTTCGGGAATGGCGGAGATACTTTAGACTCAGGGTGATGATGCGACGAGTGTTAGTTACGGGATTAGTAGTGTCTTCCCTGCTGTCTGGGTGGGCGAGCGCGCAGGGCACGAAGCTGTGGAGCGTGGAACGCTACGACGAGATGGAAAAGGGCAATGCGGAGGGGATGGCGATCCGCAGCGATGGACGGCTGGAGGCGGGGCCGGCGACTTCGTTGATGTATGAGACGGGAAAGAGCTATGCGTGGGCGCTGGCGAACGATGGGGCGGGGAACGGCTATGTGGGGCTGGGTGGGACGGCGGCGGGGTCGGCTGTGGTGATGAAGGTGACGCCGGAGGGTAAGGCTGCGGAGATCTTTGCGGGGAAAGAGCTGGCGGTGCAGGCGGTTCGCGTGGCGGCCGATGGAAGTGTGCTGGCGGCGACTTCGCCGGATGGGAAGGTGTATCGGATTCCTGCGGGTGGGGGGGCGGCTGCGGTGATATTTGATCCTTCGAATACGGAGGATAAACCGAAGTATCTCTGGGATCTGGCGGTGGGTAAAGGCGGCGAGGTGTATGTGGCTGCTGGTGCTCCGGCGGTGGTGTACCGGGTGGCCGCGGGTGGCGGGAAGGCGGAGGTTTTGTTCAGGACGGCGGATCAGCATATTCGGTGTCTGTTGCTGGCGGCGGATGGGACGTTGTGGGCTGGGTCGGATGGATCAGGTGTGGTGTACCGGTTTGCGACGGGGACGGCGGGGGCGAAGCCGTTTGCGGCTTACGCTGCGGGGCGGCGGGAGATTACAGCTCTGGCGATGGATGCGGCAGGTGATGTCTATGCGGCGGGGGTGGGTACGAAGGGACGCTCGACGCTGCCGCCGTTGCCGGTAACGGGGGGCGTGGGGGTGACGATTACGTTTGTGCAGCCGGGGTCGTCGACGGCGGCTGGGGCGAATACGCTGGTGCCGGATGGGTCGGAGATTTACAAGATAGGGGTGGATGGTGCCCCGCAGAAGCTGCTGACGTTGAAAGATGATGTGGTGTATGCGCTGGCGGTTCGGGGTGGGAACTTGCTTGCTGCTACGGGAAATCGTGGGCGGGTGTATCGCGTCGATACCAACGGTAGTGGGCGCTTTAGTGATGTGGCACATCTGGAGGCGTCACAGGCGATGGCGTTTGCAGCGGCGAAAGATGGGCTGCTGGTGGCGACGAGTAATAGCGGGAAGGTGTTTCGGCTGGGGGATGCGGTTGCGCCTGCGGCGACTTACACGAGTGATGTCTTCGATGCGCAGAGTTTTTCGCAGTGGGGGCGCGCGGAGGTTCGATCCGGCGGGGCTGCCGGGTTCGATCTGTTTGTGCGGAGTGGAAATGTGGAGAGCCCGGTGATGGGGTGGAGCGAGTGGGCTCGGGTTGGCGCGGATGGGAGCTTTGCGGTTCCGCCGGGACGATTTGTGCAGTGGAAGGCGGTGCTGCATGGGGGCGGATCGGTGGATGCGGTGGGGTTGAACTATCTGCAGCGGAATCTGGCTCCGGTGGTGGATGAGGTGGTGGTGCAACCAGGGGCTCGGGTGACGCCGGTGGCTCCGGTTGCGGGCAGCGCTACGGTGCAGGTGGCCTTCCCTGCT
The DNA here is from genome assembly GCF_013410875.1 of Tunturiibacter empetritectus. GTDB lineage: Bacteria > Acidobacteriota > Terriglobia > Terriglobales > Acidobacteriaceae > Edaphobacter > Edaphobacter empetritectus. The sequence goes on from NZ_JACCCU010000001.1 coordinate 2,323,875, forward strand.
GCTGCGGGTGCTACGCCTGCGGTGAATTTTTCTACGGATGCGAATGCTGCTCCGCTGATGGCGCAGAAGGATAAGACGGCGGTGACGGTGCGGTGGATGGCGCATGACGACAACGGCGATGAATTGATGTTTGCGGTGTGGTATCGCGGGGTGGGTGAGGCGAACTGGCGGTTACTGAAGGACAAGATCTCGGAGAGGGTTTACAGCTTCGACTCTGCGCTGCTGCCTGATGGGAGTTACGAAATGAAGGTGGTGGCGAGCGATGCTCCGGTGCATACGGATGCGGAGGCGTTGACGGGGGAGCGCGCGAGCGAGGTGTTTGTGGTGGATACGACACCGCCGGTGCCTGGGGTTTTGACGGCGACGAAACAGATTTTGTTCGAGCAAAGCGGTCCGAACAAAGCTGCCTCGACATTCATTCATGCAACGTTGGAGGTGCGAGATGCTACTTCGCCGATTGCGCATGCGGAGTATTCGATTGACGCAGGGCCTTGGCAGTATCTGGAGCCGGTGGGGAAGGTGTCGGATTCTCTAACGGAGCGGTATGACTTTACGGTGGCGGTGCCTGCCGCGACTGCTCCGGTAAGTGATGCGAAGGAGCATGTGCTGGCGGTGAGGGTGTATGACCGGTATGAGAACGTCGCCGCGGTGAAGGCGGTGGTGCGGTAATGGCGCTGCGGGACTGGTTCCCGAAGTACAGGCAGGATGTGGTGCTGCTGGCGGTGGACCTGGTGGGGACGTTTGTGTTTGCCGTGGAGGGGGCGCTGGCGGGGATTCGCGGCGAGCTGGATCTGCTGGGGCTGCTGGTGGTGTCGTTTGTGACGGCGTTGGGTGGCGGGACGGTGAGGGATCTGCTGATTGGTGCGGTGCCACCGAACAGCATTCGCGACTGGCGATATGGAGCGACGGCGTTTGCGGGTGGTGGTGCGGTGTTTTGTTTTTATCAGTCGTTTCAGCATGTGCCGCAACAGTTGTTGATTACCCTCGATGCGGCGGGGTTGGCGCTGTTTGCAATGGCGGGTGCCGCGAAGGCGCTGGAGTTTGGGATCAATCCGATGATTGCGGTGCTGATGGGTGTGTTGACTGGTGTTGGTGGTGGGACGATTCGCGATGTGCTGATGACGCGGGTGCCGGGAATTTTGAATACGGATATCTATGCTTCGGCTGCGCTGGCGGGTGCGGTGGTGATGGTGATTGGGCTGGCTTTGAAGGTGCCGCGGACGATTGCGATGACAGTGGGTGGGGTTTGTTGCTTTGTGCTGCGAATGGTGGCGGTGGCGCGGCATTGGAATCTACCTAAGGTGATCGCGCATTAAGGCTGCTTGTCCTGCCGGACGGACCGCCTGCGCGGCGCGCGGTCACTTCGTGACTTGTATACCTTGTTGGGGCGGGTGTAGGGCGTGGTGCCTCGCGTTGCTCGGCTGTGCGGATAGTAAGCTGGAGTTCGATGCGATTTGAATTTTTTATTGCGGCGCGTTATCTGCGGGCGAAGCGGCGGCAGGCGGTGGTAGGGGTGATCACGGCTATCTCGGTGATCGGCGTAGCGGCGGGCGTGGCTTCGCTGATTATCGCGCTGGCGATTACGAATGGTATGCGTCGGGATCTGCAGGAGCGGCTGGTGGGGTCGACCTCGCATGTGGACCTGATGCGAGTGGCGGGGGATGGGATACGGGACTGGCGGCCGCTGCTGGCGCGGCTTCGCGGCGTGCCGCATGTGGTGGCGGCGGCTCCGGGATTGTATGGGCAGGTGCTGATCTCGAAGGGTGCGAGGAGCGGCGGCGGATTGGTGAAGGGCGTGATCCCGAAGGATGAGAAGACGGTGGGGGATCTGCTGCAGAGTGTAGTGCAGGGTTCGGCTGCGGCGTTGGAGCCAGAGAGCAGCGAGTCAGCGAGTCAGCAGATCAGCTTGCCGAGTGCTCGGGCGATTCCGCCGATTGTGATTGGGCAGGATATGGCGGAGTCTCTGGGGGCGAAGGTAGGGGATGGGGTGCTGGTGACGAGTCCGCAAGGGGAGTTGACGCCGCTGGGGCTGGTGCCGAAGTATGAGCGGTTTCAGGTGGCGGGGATCTTCAAGTCGGGGTTTTATCAGTATGACTCGAGCTACGCGTTTCTGCGGTTGGCGGATGCGCAGAGGTTATTTAGTGAGCCGGACCTGATCTCGGTGATCAGCTTCAAGGTGGATGATCTTTATCATGCGGATCGCGTGGGAAGGGCGATTGAAGATGCGGCGGGCAAGGGATTTCAGACGACGAACTGGATGGAGCAGAATCGTGAGTTGTTTCGCGCGTTGAAGCTGGAGCAGGTGGTGACGTTTATTGTGCTGGCTCTGATTGTCTGCGTGGCTGCGCTGAATATTCTGATTGCGTTGACGATGATGGTCATGGAGAAGACGCGGGATATCGCGGTGCTGATGAGCTTCGGAGTGAGTGGGGCGCAGGTAAGACGAATTTTTTTGATGCAGGGATTGTTGATCTCTGTGATTGGGACGGTGCTGGGGTTGGTTCTTGGGTATGGACTGAGCTGGCTGGGTGGGCACTACCGGTTTATTCGGCTCGATGCGGCGGTCTATTCGATTGATTATCTGCCGTTCGCGCCGCGGGTTGTGGATGCGGTGATTGTGGCGGCTGTCTCGTTGGGGGTGAGTCTGATTGCTACGATCTATCCAAGTGGAAGCGCGGCGAAGGTGCTGCCGGCGGAGGCTTTGCGATATGAGTAATCCTAGATTGAAGTATGGGCAGTTGGCGCCGGAGGGTTTGGCGAAGATGACTGCGCTGGAACATTACTTGAATACGGAGGCTGGGCTCGAGGCTTCGTTGCTGGGGTTGGTAAGGCTCAAGGTTTCGTTGATGAATGGGTGTGAGTATTGCATTCATCTGCATACGGCGGAGTTGAAGAAGCTGAATGAGACGGCGGAGCGAGTAGCGGGGGTTGGCGATTGGCGCGGGTCGGAGGCTTATACGAAACGGGAGCGGGCGGCACTCGCCTGGGCGGAGGCGGTAACGAATATTCAGGATGGCCATGCTCCGGATGCAATGTATGACGAGGTAAGGGCGCACTTCAGCGAGGTCGAAACGGTGAATCTGACGCTGGTGATTACGACCATCAATGCGTGGAACCGGATGGCGATCTCGTTGGGAAAGTATCCGGGGCATGACGGTGCGAAGGTCGTCGGCGGAGAGATACATGGCTGAATGGCAAAAATGCGGGGGTCTCTCCACTGCGTCGCGCGATGAGGCCGCGCAACTCCGGTCGAGATGACGCTTCTATTGGAGATCGCTTCTATATTGGGAAACGTTTCGTTTGGGTTGGGGAATGCTTCGTTGGGGGATGGATGGATGAGGTGAAGGGTTGATGGATCCGAATGAAGGGGATGTCCGGTTTGAGAATGAGGGGACGCTGGAGCCGCTGCCTGTTGTGCGCAAGCGTACTGTGGTGATGCGGGCGGTGGGGCTGACGAAGATCTATGCGGCTGTTGCGACAAGGACCGGTTCGGCGCGGCCGGCGATGGAGCTGTTTCGCGGGCTGGATCTGAAGGTTCATGCGGGCGAGATGGTCGCGATTGTTGGGGAGAGCGGCGCGGGCAAGAGCTCGCTGCTGCATCTGTTGGCGGCGCTGGATACGCCGACGGCTGGGGAGGTTTGGTGTGGGGAAAGCCGGTTGAGCTCGTTTACGCCGAAGCAGGCGGCGGAGTTTCGCAATCGGGATGTGGGGTATGTGTGGCAGTTTCATTATTTACTTCCGGAGTTTTCTGCGTTGGAGAATGCTGCGATGCCGCTGCTGGCTCGCGGGATGCGACGGGCGGATGCCCTGGAGAAGGCGCAGTTCTGGTTGGCGGAGGTAGGGTTGGGGGATCGGGCGGAGCATCGCTCGGGGGAGCTGAGCGGCGGGGAGCAGCAGAGGGTGAGCCTGGCACGGGCGCTGGTGACGGAGCCGAGGCTGCTGCTGGCCGATGAGCCGACGGGCGATCTGGATGGGAAGACGGCGGAGGCGGTGTTCAGTTTGATCCAGCGGCTGCATGAGGCGCATGGGCTGACGAGTGTGCTGGTGACGCATAATCTTGAGTTTGCGGAGCGATGCGATCGAGTGCTGAAGCTGCGGGAGGGGCGACTGGTAGATGGACGAGCGGGGGAGAGTCGAGTTTGAACGGAACAGAGTGCGCGGGATTGAAAGCGACGGTGTCTGGGCGCTCATGGCCTGAACCTTTGCCGACTGGAAAGGTTGATTCGCAGCTTTACCGCGGCGGGTGATTCGGCTTCGTGCTTTTGGGGAAGAGAGTTCTGGTGGGACAGGGCTCTGCCGGTCAGTGATCTGTGATCTTACGATGCTTCAGCGAGTTGCAATCCTGCTTCTTCCCTGTTGGCAGATCATCCAATCAAGAGAAGGAACTACAGTTCCTAGAAGTGCACCTAATTTGGTGCTGGTTTTGCACAGGGCACGTCTAAAAGAGTGCTAAGTTATGCATAACTTTCGAGGGATTTCGAATATTTTGCGGGGACGACTACACTAGGAAGTAGTGGGATGGATGCTTCGCAGGTTGAAGTAGCCTGATTTGTCTCCGGGAGTGAGCGGCACGGAGATGGTTGTAGGGACCAACGGCGCTATGCGGCCTTCGGGCTAAGTGGTGGCCGGCTTGAAGGGGATATATGTTCGAACGCTATACGGAGAAGGCGCGGCGGGTGATCTTTTTTGCCCGCTATGAGGCCAGTCAGTTTGGGTCGCCTTACATCGAGACCGAGCACCTGCTGCTCGGTTTGTTGCGCGAGGACAAGGCATTGACGAACCGCTTTTTGCGGTCGCACGCGTCGGTGGAGTCGATACGCAAACAGATTGAAGGCCATACGACGATTCGGGAGAAGGTGTCGACTTCGGTTGATCTGCCGCTTTCGAACGAGTGCAAGCGGGTGCTTGCGTACGCGGCTGAAGAAGCAGAGCGGCTTTCGCATAAACATATCGGCACTGAGCATCTGCTGCTGGGATTGCTGCGCGAGGAGAAGTGCTTCGCGGCGGAGATTCTGCAGGAGCGAGGGTTGCGGCTTCCGGCGATTCGCGAGGAGCTGCAGCGGACGACTCAAGAGAAGGCTCCTTCCACGAGCGGCAGCAAAGGACAGCGCGGCGAGCAGAGTATGCTGGCGGAGTTTTCGCGGGACCTGACTCAGTCGGCGATGGATCAGCAGCTTGATCCGCTGGTTGGCAGGGATAGCGAGGTGGATCGGGTGATCCAGATTCTGTGCCGGCGCACGAAGAATAATCCGGTACTGATTGGCGAACCTGGCGTGGGTAAGACGGCGATTGTTGAAGGACTGGCGCAGAAGATCGCTGATGGCGAGGTGCCAAGTTTCCTGGCCGACAAGCGCGTGCTGGCGCTGGATCTTTCGTTGATCGTTGCGGGGACGAAGTATCGCGGGCAGTTTGAAGAGCGGCTAAAGACGATCATGAAAGAGCTGATGGAGAATCAGAACTCGATCGTGTTCATCGATGAGCTGCATACACTGGTGGGCGCTGGGTCGGCCGAGGGGTCGCTCGATGCTGCCAATATCCTCAAGCCTGCTCTGTCTCGCGGCGAGATTCAGTGCATTGGCGCGACCACACCTGCGGAGTACCGCAAGTCGATTGAGAAGGATCGGTCTTTGGAGCGGCGTTTTCAGGCAGTAAAGGTGCCTCCGCCAAACGAAGAAGACGCGATCAAGATCATCATGGGGATCAAGGAGAAGTACGAGAAGTTCCACGCGGTGAGTTACACCGATGATGCGATTACATTCTCGGTGTCGCACTCGAGCCGGTACATTCCTGATCGTTTCCTGCCGGACAAGGCGATCGACTTGATCGATGAGGCGGGGGCGCGGGTGAAGCTGCGGCAGACCTCGATGCCTGAGGAGTTGACCGAAGTACAGAAGCGGATCAAGTTCATCGTGCACAGGATGGAGAACGCGATTGCGAATCATGAGTTCGAGAAGGCTCGGTTCTACTCGGATGAGGAGCGCAAGGAGCGGGAGAATCTGCGGGCGCTGCGGGACAAGTATCACCTGGATGACTCTTCGGCGGGCATTGTGACGCGTGGAGATATCGAGGATGTGGTTAGCCGCTGGACGGGCGTGCCGATTACTTCACTGAAGGAAGAGGAGACGCAGCGGTTGCTGCGAGTTGAGGAAGAGCTGCACAAGCGCGTGATCTCGCAGGATAAGGCGATCTCGGCGCTGGCGCGGGCGATTCGACGATCGCGTGCTGGATTGAAGAATCCGGCTCGACCAATCGGAAGCTTCCTGTTCCTTGGACCTACCGGCGTAGGTAAGACGGAGATGGCGCGGACGCTCGCGCAGTTCCTGTTTGGGAGCGAGAAGGCGCTGATCCGCTTCGATATGTCGGAGTTCATGGAGAAGCACTCGGTGAGCAAGTTGATTGGTTCGCCTCCGGGATATGTGGGCTACGAAGAGGGAGGCCAGTTGACGGAGCGCGTGAAGCGGAATCCGTACTGCGTGGTGCTGCTCGATGAGATCGAGAAGGCTCATCCCGATGTGTTCAATCTGCTTCTGCAGGTATTTGAAGACGGGCAGCTGACGGATGGGCTGGGCAATACAGTCGATTACAAGAACTGCATCATCATCATGACTTCGAACATTGGGGCTAAACATCTGCAAAAGCGGCAGGGGCTGGGCTTCCAAAGCGAGAAGGAAGACATGGTCATGGACAAGATGGAAGAGTTGGTTCGGGGCGAGGTCAAACGGACATTCAACCCGGAGTTCCTGAATCGTCTGGACGAGATCATCATCTTCACGTCGCTCTCGGATGCGGACCTGATGCAGATTCTCGAGCTGCTGGTGCAGCAGTTGAATGTGAATCTCGTGCATAAGGCGATTACGATCTCGGTGACCGATGATGCGAAGAAGTGGATCATCGAGAAGACGGCTTCGGACCGCAGCTATGGGGCACGGCCTCTGCGTCGGGCGCTGCAGCGGTTTGTTGAGGATCCTCTGTCGGAGGCGCTGATCGGCGGTGGGATCGTCGAGCGTCCTGCGTTCCTCGAGGTGTACATGGAGAACAACAAGCTGTACTACCGTCCGATCTCCGCTGATGGCGAAGAGAAGATGGCTGGGCTTGAACTGACCACTGTTTAGTGCGCTGTTAGTACGTATACAAAACGCCTCGGCTATTCGCCGGGGCGTTTTATTTTTTTGGAACGTACTGGGGAAGAACGGACAACAGCAAAGGCGAGATACAGGGGTTTCTCCAGTGCGCTGTTCACGATGAGGCCGTGAACAGCATCAGTCGAAATGACGGTGTTTTTTGAGGATGAAAGAACAGACAACGCGAACATCCCGAGGGAGGGCCGGGATGTTCGCGTTCCAGATAAGGCAGATTGGTGTTGGTGCAGAAAATCCAGACCTGTAGGGAAGAAGAACAGACCCGCAGCGTTAGACGGCGAGGGCTAACAACAATAGGGAGGCTAAACCAGCGATTGAGCAGTCTTGACAGCACTATTTACGACGTCGCCTGCCTTGTCGATGGCGTAATCCACCTGGCCTTTGCTGCGCTTGATAGCCTTTTGGGTCTCGTCGCTGAGACGCTCAGCCTGGGTTTTGAGATAGTTACCTGCGTCCTCGAGATAATCGCCTGCGTCCTCAGCTCTTTTGCGAAGCTGTTTGCGCGTCTTGACTCCTGTTTGCGGAGCGTAGAGGAGAGCAATTGCCGCTCCTGCGCTGACGCCGATGCCGAAGGCAAACCAATAGTTCTTTGCACTCATTCGAAGTTACCTCGTGCGAAATTTCGCTTCTTTGAAATAAGATTCAGCGGAGCGACAATTGGTTGGTTTTTTCTTTGGCATGGCGAAGGTTTTGAAGCAGTTAGAGGGAATCTTCTGAGGTAATGGCGAGCCGGTTCCCCCGCTTATCCATGCTGCCCAGCGGTCAGCAACCGCAGGCTACAGTGAGGAAGAGGATACCGATGAAAGACGTTGTGATCGCGCTTGTTTTTCTTGCCATGATCGTCGGGCCGGGTTTTTTTGCTATAGATGTGTTCGGGGAGAAGAAGCAGTTTTAGACGGCGAGTCCGGCCAGTTCCCTTGCCCGCAAAAAGATGCGCGTGAACATGACCCGGTTGAGGCGGCCGGTGTTGGTGTTGCGCAGGGACGGATGGTAGGTGGCGAGCAGACTGAGGCCATTGGGAAGGAGATACTCTGCGCCGTGGGAGAAGCGATAGTCCGATTTGCGAGCGATGACGCCGGTTTGCAGGAGGAAGGCCATGTATCCGTCGAAGGCTATCTTTCCGAGGCAGACCACAACGCGTACGCGAGGGAGTGCTTGAATCTCCTGGGCGAGGTGGGTGCCGCAGTTGCGAATCTCCTGAGGGAGCGGCTTGTCGCCGGGGGGAGCGCAGCGGACGACGGAGGCGATCCAGGCATGGCGAAGGTTGAGGCCGTCGTCGCGGGTGACGGCGCGGGGTTTGCTGGCGAGGCCGAGCTCGTGGAGCACGGGGTACATGAAGTCGCCTGAGCCGTCGCCGGTGAAGGGGCGGCCGGTACGGTTGGCTCCATGGGCGCCGGGGGCGAGGCCAAGGATTAGGATGCGGGCGCGGGGGTCGCCGAAGCCGGGGACCGGACGGGACCAGTAGGTCTGATCAAGATAGGCGCGGCGTTTGGTCTCGCCGATGCCGCGGCAGTAGTCGCGAAGCCGAGGGCAACGTTCGCAGGTGATGATGGTTTCGCGAATCTGCTGCAGGAGGGGGGACGTACTTTGTAGGTTGGCCGGCGTCACTGCTCTCCATGATAGTGGGTGGGAGACGGCGGGGAGATTGGCGCGTCAAACAACTGAGTAGAATGATGTTCGTATATCACAGAGGGAATAGGCGGTAAGTTGGAAGATCCAAGATTGAGCAGGATGTACTGGGCGCTTCTAAAGCAGTGGGCGGCGCGGCGGCGCAGAAGTATCTGGCATGCCGCGGTAATGCGCTCCGGCCTGCTGACAGTGCTGCTACTGGCCCTGCTGATTGCGGGTCTGGCGTTTGGCTGGCGGACCCACAGGCTGGGACAGTTTGCGCTGCTGAAGAAGCAGCTTCGGGCCAAGCCAAAGCAGGATATCGTCTTTCGTCCCGGTGGTCAGGATGTGATCACGCTGCAACGCACGCAGATGGTGGGTGGGGGCGGGCCTGAGTTTCTGTCGACGACGTTGATGCCCGGGCGCGGGATGAATATGCTGCAGATCTCGGCCTATCTTCCGAACAAAGGCGAGGTGAATCTGCTGGCTTCGCCGCCGCTGGAGACGGCAGCAGAGCAGCTGAGCGGCACTGGGGCGGATGCCATGGGGACAAAGAGCCTGGCGATGGGCGCGGCGATTGAGGCTCCCTGGGCTGGCCGGATCTATGGAACGCGGACCCCGGATGGTGGATTGACGGCGATGTGGCGCGGCGTTCATTTGAACCTGCCGACGGGGGTGAAGGATAGCTATGGGCTCGACGGCGCGGTTGCGGCGGGCGGTTTGCTGCTGAAGGAGCCGTCGACTGCGGTGCACACCAACATCATGCCGGATGGAGGAGAGGCAACGGCGACGTTTCGGCCCAAGGATTTCGACGGCCACTGGCTCTCGCAGACCGAGATCGATACGACTGTGGTGTTAAGCGGCAGGGTGATTGAGATGAAGATCGTCGCCCATAATATCGGCGATACTGCGGAGCCGATCGGTATTGGCTGGCATCCTCGGTTTGCGATTCTGAGCGGGCATCGCGGGCAGATATCGCTGCGGTTGCCGGAGGGCCTTCGCGCGGAGGTGAAGGATCGTCGCACGGGTGAGTTGAGTGGGAGACTGCTGCCGGTGACCGGGACCGAGTATGACTTTACCGGACGGGAGGGGGCCCAGCTGGGTGCGTTGAACCTGGACGACAGCTTTGTGGAGCTGAAGCGCGGCATGATGGCAGATGGGCCTGTGGCGGAGCTGCGCGATCCGGAGAGCGGATACGGGCTGCGGATTACGGCAACCTCGCCTACCATCAAGGCTTTGCGGGTGTATGCCCCGTTGGACGGCTCGTATCTTTCGATCGAGCCACAGTTCAACTACGACGATCCCTTCGGGCATGAGTGGGCGAAGGGGGAGGATACCGGGATGGTCGTGCTGCAGCCAGGCGAGTCTACGCAATGGAGGGTGAGGCTTGAGATATTTTCTTTAGACTCGGGCCAGCCGGAACGTTTTTAGGGGAGTTTTTTGACGCTCCGAAGTTGTGGAGCAGGGTTTGCGGAGAGCTTGCGAAGACAGGTGTAGGCGCAGGCGACGGTGGCTGGTTTGACCCCCTCGTACCGGGACTCGTACAGTAGAGAAAGAGGCGTGGATCGCGCTCGTCAGGATAGCGGCGTCGGCGCGGCATACACAGACGCACTTTGGAAGGCATGGAATTGACCCCGACTGAGATGACAGAGACCAATGAGACTGCAGAGCTGCAGCCAGAAGTAGCGACAACGCAAGATCATGAGCATCATGACCACGCTCACGACCATCACGATCATGAGCACACCCATCAGCATGCGCCCGCGCTTAACCCGGAGCTGACCCGGGAGATTGACGTCGAGGTTGGCGCTGACGAAGTATCGAAGAGCTTCAAGACCGTAGTGAAGCGATACCAGAAGCTGGCGAGGATTCCTGGCTTTCGCGCGGGAAAGGTGCCTGAGACGCTGGTGCGCTCGAAGTTTGCGAAGGAGGTTCGGCAGGAGGTTCTGGAGAGCCTGGTGTCGGAGCGCTTCCGTAAGGCAATTGATGAGCAGAAGCTGCGTCCGGTGTCGGAGCCGCAGTTGCTGGATCTTCAGTTGTTCGACGGCCAGCCGTTGAAGTTCAAGGCTGCGTTTGAAGTTGCACCGGAGATCGACGTTGCCGGCTATGACAGCGTCTCGGTGACCAAGCCCGAGGCTTCGCTGACCGATGAGGAGTACGATGCGGAGCTGGCCCGCGTGCTGGATGGCCACGCTACCGTCGAGCCGGTGGAAGAGGATCGTCCGCTGGTCGATGGCGACTGGGCGCAGATCCAGTTTCGCGGCGAAGTAAAAGACGTGGCGCAGACGGTGACCGAGGCTGGCGTGCAGAGCGTTTCGAACAGCGAGCCGATTACGGGCGAGGATGTGCTGATCGAGATTGGCGGGAAGAATACGCTGACTGCCTTCAACGAGGCGCTGCGTGGGGCGAAGGCTGGGCAGGGGCTGAAGTTCGAGGTGGACTATCCGGCGGACTTCGGCGAGCGGCGGCTTGCCGGGCAGACTGTGAGCTATGACGTGACCGTGAAGGGCATCAAGCACAAGAGCTATCCGGAGCGGGATGCGGAGTTCGCCAAGCAGCTGGGCAACTACGAGAGCTGGGAGGAGTTCGAGAGCAAACTGCGCGAGCATGCTTCGGATCGCAAGAAGAACGCGCTCGAGAACGCTGCGAAGGACAAGATGCTCGGTGAGTTTGTCGAGAAGTTCCAGTTCCCTGTTCCCGAGGCGTTTGTGCAGCAGCAGGTCGAGGCGCGGCTGGATCGCGGGCTGCGGGCACTGGCGCAACAGGGTATGAAGGTTGAGGATATGCGCAAGCTGGACTTTCAGCAGCTGCGTGCCTCGCAGCGCGACCTGGCGGTGAACGAGGTGAAGGTTTCGATGATCCTCGATCGCATCGCGGAGGTGGAGGGCGTCACGCTGAGCGAACAGGATCTGGAGCGCGAGTTGTTGTTGCTCTCGATTCAGTCGCGTGAGCCGCTGGAGACGCTTCGTGACAGGCTGTCGAACGATGGCGGGCTGGACCGGATTCGCGAGCAGATGCGGCGCGAGAAGACTGGAAGCGTGCTCTACGAGAAGCTGGCTTCGTAGATATAAAAAACAAAACAGAGGATTCTGTTTAAAGATTTTTTAGAAAGAGAGCGTTATGGGACTAGTACCGATGGTGATCGAGCAGACGAGCCGGGGCGAACGCGCCTACGACATTTACAGCCGTCTGCTGCGGGACAACATCATTTTTCTGGGCACGCCAATCGATGACAACATCGCCAATGTGATCATTGCGCAGATGCTGTTTTTGAGCCAGGAAGACCCAGAGAAGGATATTCAGCTCTACATCAACTCGCCGGGCGGATCGATCACGGCCGGACTGGCGATCTACGACACGATGCAATACCTCAAGAACGATGTGGTGACGTTCTGCATTGGGCAGGCTGCCAGCATGGGCGCGTTTCTGTTGATGGCGGGCAAGAAGGGCAAGCGATTTGCTCTGCCGAACTCGCGCATCCTGATCCACCAGCCGTCGATGGGCGGGCTGAGCGGACAGGCTACCGATATCGACATCCATGCACGGGAGATTCTGCGCATTCGCGAGATCACGAACAAGCTGATGAGCGCCAGCACGGGCCAGACGCTGGAGCGGATCGAGCGGGATGTGGAGCGCGACTTCATCATGACGGCCGCGCAGTCGAAGGAGTATGGGATCATCGACGACATCATCGATCGGCCCCGCACCTAGTTACCGCGGTGCTATTGGAAGAGCCCGGGCACTGGTTCGGGCTCTTTCGCATATGACCATTTCGGGGTACTCCGGTGCCCTTCGAACCATGCTTTGTAAGTTGAATCGGGTGTAAACTTACAGCAGGACTTTGTTGTGCGCACGACTCAGGAGTAGTCGCATCTATGAAAACTTCACGGGGCTCAGACGAATCTCTTCGTTGTTCTTTCTGCCATAAATCGCAGGACGCAGTTGCCAAGCTGATCTCATCGCCTTCGGACTATCCAAGGGCGTATATCTGCGATGAGTGCGTGGCGGTTTGCAACTCGATTCTGGAAGACGACCGCACCGAGACCCAGCCTGGCGCTGCACCGGCTCACCTGCCTAAGCCGCAAGAGGTAAAGGCTTTTCTAGATGAGTATGTGATCGGGCAGGACCAGACGAAGAAGAAGCTCGCCGTGGCGGTTTATAACCACTACAAGCGGATTCAGATGAACAAGACGCGCGGCAACGATGTGGAGCTGGCGAAGTCGAATATTCTGCTGGTGGGACCGACGGGTTCAGGCAAGACGCTGCTGGCGCAGACGATGGCGAAGATGCTTGACGTGCCGTTTGCGATTGTGGATGCTACGACGCTGACCGAGGCCGGGTACGTGGGCGAGGATGTTGAGAATATCATTCTGAAGCTTCTACAGGCTGCAGATGGCGATGTGCAGCGCGCGCAGAGCGGGATTATCTACATCGACGAGATTGACAAGATTGGGCGCAAGGATGAGAACCCCTCGATTACGCGTGATGTTTCAGGTGAGGGCGTGCAACAGGCGTTGTTGAAGCTGCTGGAAGGTACTGTTGCGAATGTGCCACCACAGGGTGGGCGGAAGCATCCGCACCAGGAGTTTACTGCTGTTGATACAACGAACATCCTCTTTATCTGCGGCGGCGCCTTTGTCGGGCTGGAGAAGGTGATCGGGCGGCGAATTGGCAAGAAGGCGCTTGGGTTCAAGGCGATTGCCGATCCGGATGCGAAGGATGGCGATGTGACGCCGATTCGGGCACAGCGGGACGCGGAGTTGCTGCGTCAGGCGGAGCCTCAGGATCTGCTTAAGTATGGATTGATTCCCGAGTTTGTTGGACGACTGCCGGTGTTGGGGATTCTCGATGAGTTGGATGAGGTGGCCCTGGTTGAGATTCTGACCAAGCCTCGCAATGCGATCTTGAAGCAGTACACGAAGCTTTTCGACTTTGAAGGTGTGAAGGTGACCTTCACGGATGAGGCTGCGCGGGAGATCGCTCGTGAGGCGCTGCAACGGAAGGTCGGAGCACGCGGTCTGCGGATGATTCTGGAAGAGCTGATGCTGGATCTGATGTACTACGTTCCAGGAAACAAGAAGGTCAAGGAACTTTCGATCACAGCGGAGATGGTGAAGAAGCACAGCCTTACGCTGCCGATGCTGCTGGAAAAAGCAGGTTAGGCATCAGTTTGTCGCACAGATTGTTTGAGGAGATGGAATTACTTTGATGTCAGTGGGTCGCAACGATATCGATTGTCGTTGCGATTGCTGCTTTAACAGCTGAGTATATTTTTCAATTCCCTGCCAGTTGTATTTGTGGAATACCTTTATGTCGCGCGAGGAATTACAATCACCTGAAGCCGCGACGCCACTGCATCATTTCTGGCGTTTTAACGTCTAATTGGAGAGAGATGACAAATCAACCAAAAAAAGCGCTAAGCGGCGATGTTCGCAAGCTTCCGATGATGCCCATACGTGACATGGTCATCTTTCCTCATATGATGACGCCGTTCGTTGTTGGGCGCGAGTCCAGTGTTCGGGCTCTGGAGGAGGCACTGTCGGGGGACCGCAAGATCTTTCTCGCAACCCAGCACGATGCTTCCGTGGACGAGCCGAACGCCGATGATATCTATGAGACGGGCACGATTGGCAATATCGTCCAGAGCGTGAAGATGCCGGACGGAAATATTAAAGTGCTGGTTGAAGGCGTGGAGCGGGCGCACGCTACCGAGATTAATGACGTTGATGGGTTCTTTGTCGCGACGGTACGGACCGGCCAAACGCAGCTGGAGATGACGCCGCAGGTGGAGCAGTTGATGCAGCGGGTGCACTCGCTGTTTGAGCAGTATGTGAAGCTGCAGCAGTCGTTGAACTACGAGACGATGGCGGCGAGCGTGCGCGCGGATGAGCCGGCAAAACTGGCCGATACGATTGCGGCAAACCTGCAGCTCTCGATTGAAGAGAAGCAGCAGCTGCTCGAGGTCTTTGACCCGGAGAGCAGGCTGACCAAAGTTGCGGATGTGCTGGATGTCGCGATTGAGAAGCTGAACATGGATCGCACGATTCAGTCGCGCGTAAAGCGGCAGATGGAGAAGGCTCAGAAGGAGTATTACCTCAACGAGAAGATCAAGGCGATTCAGAAGGAGCTTGGTCGCGGGGAGAAGTCTGAGTTCGACGAACTGAAGAAGAAGATTGAAGCAGCAGGGATGCCGAAGGATGTACTGGAGAAGTCGCTGCAGGAGCTGAAGAAGCTTGAGGCGATGCCGCCCATGTCGGCCGAGTCGACGGTGTCGCGGAACTATCTGGACTGGCTGCTAGCTGTGCCATGGAAGAAGCGGTCGAAGGAGATTCGTTCGATCGAGCATGCGGAACAGATTCTGAACGAAGACCACTATGGGCTGGAGAAGATCAAGGAACGGATCCTTGAGTTCCTTGCGGTTCGGCAGCTAGTAAAGAATCCTAAGGGATCGATTCTCTGCTTTGTCGGGCCTCCGGGGGTTGGTAAAACCTCACTGGGGATGTCGATTGCGAAGGCTACGGGTCGCAAGTTTGTGAGGATGTCGCTGGGCGGCGTTCGGGACGAGGCGGAGATTCGCGGGCATCGCCGCACTTACATTGGCGCTCTGCCAGGGCAGATTATTCAGTCGATGAAGAAGGCTGGAACGAAGAACCCGGTGTTCATGCTGGACGAGATCGACAAGATGGCTTCGGACTTCCGCGGCGATCCGGCGAGCGCGCTGCTTGAGGTGCTGGATCCGGAGCAGAATACTTCGTTCCAGGATCACTACCTGGATGTTGAGTACGATCTGTCGCAGGTGCTGTTTGTCGCTACGGCGAATGTGCTTCACACGATTCCCGGCCCACTGCAGGACCGCATGGAGATTCTGCGGCTGCATGGTTACACCGAGATCGAAAAACTGGAGATTGCCAAACAGTATCTGGTGAAGAAGCAGCGGGAAGGCACGGGGTTGACGGAAGAGCAGATCGTCTTCGAGGACGATGCGCTGCGGCAGATCATTCGCGGTTATACACGCGAGGCTGGTGTCAGAAACCTTGAGCGTGAGATTGGGAATGTGTGCCGCAAGGTTGCACGGCGCGTGGTGAAGAACGGCGCGGAGCATAGGGAGACGATCAGCGGGGAGAATATCGGGGATATTCTCGGCGTAGCGAAGTTCCGCGACTCACAGGTTCACGAGAAGAGCGAAGTTGGCCTGGTGACGGGCCTTGCGTGGACCGAGATGGGCGGGACGATTCTGCAGACCGAGGTGCAGGTGCTCGACGGCAAGGGCAAGATGACGGCGACCGGGCAGCTTGGCGATGTAATGCAGGAGTCAGCGCAGGCTGCACTGACTTATATTCGTTCGCGCTCGCATCATCTTGGGCTTGCGAAGGACTTTTATAAGAACGTCGACATCCATGTGCACGTGCCGGAGGGAGCGATTCCGAAGGATGGTCCATCGGCGGGCATCACGCTGGCTACCGGGCTGGCAAGTGCGCTTACCAAAATCAAGGTGCGGCGTGATATTGCGATGACCGGTGAGATTACTCTGCGCGGCAAGGTGCTTCCGATTGGCGGTCTGAAGGAGAAGCTGCTGGCGGCACATCGCGCGGGAATCTTCGAGGCGATTCTGCCGGAGGAGAATCGCAAGGATATGGCGGATCTGCCGGAACTGCTGAAGACGAGCATGAAGCTGCACTTTGTTGAAGAGATGGATCAGGTGCTGAAGCTTGCGCTTGAGGGCAATCTGCCTGAGCTGCAGGAAGAGACTCCTGAGGCTTTAGCAAACGTCATACCGGCGGTTGGGATCGAGATTCCTCAGCCTGTAGCGCACCAATAGATCCAGCTTTCGTAACGCGAAAAGGCCGAACCTTTAAAACAGGTTCGGCCCTTTTCTTTTACAAAACTTATGGCGTTCAGACGGCGCGTCGGCCGCTGACGAAGTTCATGATGATTGAGATCAAGGCAAAGATCAGAAGCAGATGGATGAGGAAGCTGCTGACGTGAAGAACAAAAAAGCCACCGATCCAAAGCAGGATTAGTACAACTGCAAGAATGAGAAACATGATTGACCTTCTTTCCTAGAACTGAGTTGCGCACCAACGCGCGAATGTCTACAGCACATAAGAGTTGAAATGCACCCTACGCGTTGCTCCGGCTCAAGATATTGGTCAAGTATGGTGTGGAGGCGGTCCTTACGGCTCAGCGTATCAACTGTTTTCAGGCAGTTTAGATGCAGCCGCCGGCGATGGAGGGGATGAGCATAATCTCGTCGCCGTCCTGGAAGGCGTAGGTTTCGCCACCGAGGAAGCGGATGTCCTCGTCGTTGACGTAGATGTTGATAAAGCGGCGGAGCTTGCCCTCTTCGTCCTTGATCTGGGTGGAGAGCGCGGGGAAGGTCTGGTCAATGTCGGCGATGAGGCCGGGGAGGTTGGCGGCCGCGGAGCTGAAGTGCTTGCGGCCATCGGTGTGGCGGACGAAGGCAGTGGGGAGGGTAACTTTGATCGACATTAGAGGGCTCCTGCTGTGGCCAGTTCTGGCTCTGTGATTCCGTCGAGTTCCCGGAGGTAGGCGTCGAAGTCTGCGAGGCGCGGACGGACGGCGCGCTCAGGCTGATAACGGCCGGTGAGTGCGTCGGTCGTTTTGAGTCCGTTGCCGGTGATGCAGGCGATGGTGATCTCGTTGGGGCTGATGCGGCCGTCGGCGTAAAGACGCGCGGTGACGGCGGTGGTGACCCCGCCGGCGGTCTCGGTGAAGATGCCTTCGGTCTCGGCTAGCTCCTGAATGCCTGAGACGATCTCCACGTCGGAGACGTCCTCCGCCCAACCTCCTGTGCTGCGGATCATCTTCGCCGCAGCGGGTCCGTCGGCTGGGTTGCCGATGGCAAGTGAGCGGGCGATGGTGTTGGGTCGCTGCGGCTCGATGGTGTCAGTTCCCTCTTTGACGGCGACGGAGATGGGAGAGCAGCCGGAGGCTTGAGCGCCGAAGAAGCGGACGGGCTTGGCGTCCACCAATCCCAGATCGATCAACTCTTGAAAGGCCTTGCGAATTTTGCGGATGAGTGAGCCGCCGGCCATGGGGACGATGACGTTATCGGGGAGACGCCAGCCGAGCTGCTCGGCGATCTCGTAGCCTACGGTCTTCGAGCCTTCAGCGTAGTAGGGGCGGAGGTTTACGTTGACTAGGCCCCAGGCGTACTCGTCGGCGATCTGGGTGCAGAGACGGTTGACGTGGTCGTAGTTGCCGTCGATGCGAATGAGGCGTGCGCCATAGACAAGGGTGTTGAGGATCTTGGCGGGTTCGAGGTCGGCGGGGACGAGGATTGTGGCTTTGAGGCCAAGACGGGCTGCCTGAGCGGCGACGGAGTTGGCGAGGTTGCCGGTGGAGGAGCAGCCGACGATCTTGAAACCGAACTTCTGCGCGTTGGCGAGCGCGACGGAGACGACACGATCCTTGAAGCTGAGGGTTGGGAAGCAGACGGCGTCGTTCTTGATGTAGAGACTGTTGGCACCGATATGCTTGCCGAGGTTTTTGGCACGGACGAGCGGGGTGAAGCCTACGGGGAGATCGGGCTCGAAGCCTTCGGGGATGGGGAGGAGAGCGGCGTAACGCCAGATGTTGGCCGGCCCGGCTGCGATGTTTTCCCTGGTGAAGATGCCTCGGACGGCCTCGAGGTCATAGGCGATTTCCAGAGGGGCGAGGCAATCAGGACAGGCGGAGAGGGGTTGGTTGCCGAACCGCTTGCCGCACTCGTTGCACTTCAGCTCGTACCGGCTACAGGAGTAGTTCATCGTGCTCTTTCCGAGGGGAAAGGGGTGAACTTTTGCGCTTACTCTCTTTTTTGGGGGTCGCCGGATAGGCTGGGAAGGTGAAATGCGGGGTACAAGCCTGGAACTCTGGCTTGCGTGCTCCGAATCTCATGTTCCCTGTAGCAGCCTAAAAGGCCCCCAGGAGAGAGTTGACACCGGTACGCGTTTGTTCTGTCCGGTTGTCGTGGCGTCAAAGGGCTCGTCCCTCAACCACTCTGCATGAAATTCAAATCTGCCGAAGCAGACTGGAATACATCGTTTGTACCACAGGCTGGCTGACGTCGCAACTCTGTGGAGATTTTGACGCGGAAGTTGTATCGACGGGATGCGGGTGGATGGGTGTACTGGGCAGGTGGTGAGTGCACGAATCTAGTTGAGGAGAGATCGCCGATGAAGAGAGAGATCGAGTTTGTTGGGAGTTTTGCGATGAGCGTGCTGCTGCTGGCTGGTTCGTTCGCGGTGGCGCAGAGTGCTACGACGGCGAAGGCGAAGAAGTCTGCGGCTACGACAACGACCGCCGCGGCTACGAGCACCACGACTCAGAGTGCAGTTCCGACTGCGAATACTCAGGCGGCTCCAGCTGCCAATGGGCAAGCGAACGGGGCTGCAGCGACGACTTCGACCACTGTGACAACGAAGCCAAAGACCATGGTCAGCGCGGATAAGCGGACGATTCCGGTTCCACAGATTTAGTTTGAAGCGGCATTCGACGGAAGCGGGATAATGTCCTTGACTCCCTTGGCGAAGGCGGCGGGGTCGAACTCTGTGCGAACGATCTCGTCGGGGCAGTCGGTGAGGATCGCGACGCGCCAGTTGCAGACGAAGGCTACGAGCTGCTGATGCTGGGCGGTCTTGATCTCAGAGCACATCTGTTCGGCGCGAGGAATGCCTTCTTCCCCTTCCACGTCGATCAGGACGAGATCGTAGTGGCGCGACCGAAACATGGACAGACCTTCGGCGTGCTCGAGGGAGGAGTCAACGTGAAATCCTGAAAGCCGGAGAACCTGATCGCGGAGGGGCCGAATGGTCTCGCGGGTGCAGATATGCAAAATGGACCGAGTGCCGTTGATGGGAGTTTCCATTGGTTCTTAAACAACTTTCAGCTAGACCATACGCCCAATCTTCAAATCCTCAAAGAGAACGCTCCTGGGTTGGGATAAGGAGACTTTCCCAGGCCAATCGCGTTTGAAAACAGTCACTCTTATTTTACCGGAGGTTTGGATTCCATAGGCAAATCGAGAGGCTGGGCTCACCTTACCGACCGCGGTCTTGATTGGAAGCGCAGTTACTCGGGATCGTAGTTCAGATTCTGGCCCAGCCATCGCTCGACCTCAGCCACGCTCATTCCCTTGCGCTTGTGATAATCGGCGACCTGATCGCGATCGATCTTGCCGAGACTGAAGTAGCGTGACTCCGGGTGTGCAAAGTAGAGCCCACTTACGCTCGAGCCAGGCCACATCGCGAATGACTCCGTGATCAACATGCTGGTGTTGGCCTGCACGTCGAGCAGACGCCAGAGTGTGCCTTTTTCGGTGTGGTCGGGGCAAGCCGGATAACCCGCGGCAGGCCGGATACCGCGATATTTCTCTTGGATGAGATCGGCGGGAGTGAGACCTTCTTCGAGCCCGTAACCCCACTCGTCCCGGACGCGTTTGTGCAGGCACTCGGCGAAGGCTTCGGCGAGCCGATCCGCGACAGCCTCGGCCATGATGGCGCTATAGTCGTCGTTGTCGGCCCGGAAGCGATCGCAGAGGTCCTTCAGGCCGATGCCGGTGGTCACCGCGAAGGCGCCGATGTGATCGGACAGCCCTGCCTCGGTGGGTGCGATGAAATCGGCGAGTGATCGGCATGGTTCGCTGCCCTCCTTGTTTGCCTGCTGGCGGAGGAAATGAAAGCGGTCGAGCTCTGTCTTGCGCGTGTCGTCTGAGTAGAGCGCCACATCGTCGCCAACGGCGCTGGCAGGAAAGAAGCCGTAGACGCCGCGCGCGGTGATGAGGTTCTTCTCGATGATGCGATCGAGCAGAGTGTTGGCGTCCGCGAAGATCTGGCGGGCTTGCTCGCCCTGTTGTTCGTGCTCGAGGATGCGAGGGTAGACGCCCTTCAGGCCCCAGGCGTGGAAGAGGGGTGACCAGTCGATGTAGTCGCGCAATGTGGCCAAAGGAAAGTTATCCAGCACACGTACCCCGGTGAACGCGGGTGTGGGTACGTCTTCGGTTCGCCACTCAATCGAAGTCCGTCTTGCGCGAGCGGCCTCGAGGGAGATTACCGTCTGGCGCGGTGCGGAGTGGGCGGCACGGAGGGCTTCGTACTCGGTGCGGTGCTGCGCTACGAACGCCGGCTTACCTTCGTCGCTGAGAAGGCTGGTCGTGACGGGTACGGCGCGGCTGGCGTCAAGGATGTGGACCACCGGCTCGCTGTAGTGCGGCGCAATCTTGATGGCTGTGTGCCTGCGGCTGGTGGTTGCGCCGCCGATGAGCAACGGCAGTTTAAAGCCCTGCCGTTCCATCTCCCGAGCTACGTGCACCATCTCGTCGAGTGACGGCGTGATGAGGCCGCTGAGGCCTATAAGGTCGACCTTCTCTGCCTTGGCGCGTTCGAGGATCTTCTCGGAGGAGACCATCACGCCCATGTCGATGACCTCGTAGTTATTGCACGCGAGAACGACGCCGACGATGTTCTTGCCGATGTCGTGAACGTCGCCCTTGACGGTTGCGAGCAGGATCTTTCCCTGAGCCTTGACGACCTGGCCCAAGGCGGCCATCTCGGCTTTTTCGGCCTCCATGAACGGGGTCAGATGCGCTACTGCCTTCTTCATGACGCGGGCGGATTTGACGACCTGGGGCAGGAACATCTTTCCAGCTCCGAAGAGATCGCCTACTATTCCCATGCCGTCCATCAGTGGACCTTCGATGACCAGCAGAGGACGGCCAAGCTTGACGCGAGCTTCTTCTGCGTCGAGTTCGATGTAGGTATCGATGCCTTTGACCAGGGCGTGGGAGAGACGCTCCTCGACCGTGCCATTGCGCCACTCTTCTGCCTTCTTCTCACTTGCGACCGATCCTGTACCTGCGGCCTTCAGGGCTTCGCCGTACTCTACCAGTCGCTCAGTCGCGTCCGACCGGCGATTGAGTAAAACATCTTCAACTAAAACTTTAAGTTCCGGCTCGATCTCCTCGTAGACCTCGAGGATTCCGGCGTTGACGATTCCCATGTCCATGCCTGCGGCGACGGCGTGATAGAGAAACGCAGAGTGCATGGCCTCGCGCACCTTGTTGTTGCCACGGAAGCTGAAGGAGATGTTCGAGACGCCGCCACTCACCTTTGCGTTGGGCAGGTTGGCCTTGATCCAGCGCGTGGCGTTGATGAAGTCGACGGCGTAGTTGTTATGCTCCTCCATGCCGGTGGCGACGGTGAGGATGTTTGGGTCGAAGATAATGTCTTCGGGCGGGAAGCCGACCTCGTCGACGAGGATCCGGTGGGCGCGTTCACAGATGCGAATCTTCTCCTCGTAGGTCGCGGCCTGGCCTTGCTCGTCGAAGGCCATCACAACGACCGCCGCCCCGTACTTCAGCACGGTCGCAGCGTTCTTGCGAAACTTCTCTTCGCCCTCTTTAAGCGAGATCGAGTTCACGATACCCTTGCCCTGCAGGCACTTCAGTCCCGCTTCGATAACCTCCCATTTTGAGGAGTCGATCATGAACGGAACCTTGGCGACTTCGGGTTCGCTGGCTAGCAACTGCAGATAGCGCGACATTGCTGCGACGCCGTCGATCATGCCCTCGTCCATGCAGATGTCGAGAACGTTGGCGCCGTTCTCAACCTGCTGCCGGGCTATGCTGACCGCTTCTTCGTACTTGCCCTCTTTGACCAGCTTGGCGAACTTCGGAGAGCCGGCAACGTTGGTCCGTTCGCCGATCATGATGAAGACGCCAGCCTGCTGGGTGAAGGGTTGTGATCCTGAGAGGCGAAGCGGCTTGGGATGCGTCGGCTCGGCTGCGCTTACACTCACGCGGCACGCTCGATCTGACGGACCAACTGTCGGGGCGGTTGGCCTTCGAGTGCCTTGGCGATCGCTGCGATGTGCTCGGGCGTGTTGCCGCAGCAGCCGCCGGCGATGTTGATCAAGCCTGCCCGTGCGAAGTCGCCAAGATAACGCGCCATATCTTGCGGTCCGAGATCGAAGCCGGTCTCGGAGAGAGGATTTGGCAGGCCGGCATTCGGGTAGCACGAGATCGCCACGTCCGCTTTTGTTGCGAGCTCGTCCAGGAACGGATACATCAGATCGGGGCCGAGAGAGCAGTTGAGCCCAACGGACAGGGGCTTCACGTGCTTCACTGCGTTCCAGAAGGCCTCCGTGGTCTGCGCGGAGATCAGCGTCTCGCCGCCGCGCCCGACTGCTGCCGAGATCATCACCGGAAGCTCCTTATTGTTCGCCGTAAAGCCGTCCTGGTCGAAGACTTCGCGGATGGCTACGAGTGCGGCCTTGGCGTTCAGAGAATCGAAGATTGTCTCGACCAGCAACAGATCGGAGCCGCCTGCGATGAGCGCACGAACCTGCTGCATGTATGCGTTTTTTACCTGATCGAACGTGACGACGCGGAAACCCGCATCATCTGCATCGGGGGAGTTCGAGAGAGAGACGGTCAGCGGACCGATCGCTCCTGCAACAAAGCGTTGGCGCCCGGTTTCATTCGCGACGCGGTCGGCCCATTCGCGACACTGCCGTGAAGACTGCTCGTTGATCTCCCATGCCAGATTGTTGAGCATCGGATCGTCGATGATCTTCTGGTAGAACTCCGGATCTTTGCGGCCGCCGTGTTCGCGGGGATCGTCTACGAAGAACTCGCTCTGGGTAATGCTGGTCGCGCCGAAGGTGTTGGTCTCGATGATGTCCGCTCCCGCCTCCAGAAAGCGGCGATGGATGTCGCAGATCATCTTCGGCTGGGTCAGGGAGAAGAGATCGCCGTTGTTGAGCAGGTCCTTGGTCGAATCCTTGAATCGCTCGCCGCGGATGTCAGCTTCCTTCATGCCGTAGGTGCGGATCGTCGTGCCCATTGCGCCGTCGATAATGGCAATTCGGCTCTTGAAGATCTTTTCAAGGGGATGTTGGTTAGCTGTCTTCATCTTTATTTGATGTCCTTCACTGGTTGCGCGGTGCGTTGTCGCGCCGGTCGTAGTGCGGAGAGCCACCGGGACTCACCGTCAGGTTCTGTAAACATCAACGTGGATCTTTTATGCGCGAATCTCTTAGGCGAGGATCTCTGCCTGGTCTTTCTGGGACCGCACGGCATCGGGAAGCGCTGGTGTGGGAATGAGCAGGTCTTCCTTGCGCATGACGAGGGTCGTGGCGTTGAGGCTGGCAAGCTCGAACCCGTGACCGTGGGTGATGGCGTCGGTGGGGCAGGCCTCGACACAGTAGCCGCAAAAGATGCAGCGGTTGTAGTCGATGTTGTAGACCTTAGCGTAACGCTCGGCGGAGGAGATGCGGGTCTCTTCGGTGTTCTCTGCGGCCTCGATGTAGATGCAGTTCGAGGGGCAGGCGGCAGCACAGAGGAAGCAAGCAACACACTTTTCGAGGCCGTTCTCGTCGCGCTGGAGTTGGTGCTTGCCGCGGAAGCGCTCCTCAAATTTGGCTCCGCGCATGGGACCTTTGCCGTCGGGATAGTTCTCGACTTCGGTCGGCTGGAAGACCTGCTTCATCGTGATGCTCATTCCCTTGGCAATGGCTGCGGCGTCGCGGACGATAGACATGCCTTGAGTATACGACGGGGGCGCGGTAGGCTGAAAGCCATGAAAAGCGCATGCCTCCCCCTCTCGATGCTCGTAAGTCTTTGCTTTGCCGGAGTGATCGCCGTCGAGGCGTGCGCGCAGACGGTTCCGATGGGGGTAATGGCAGAGCACCAGCACGCTCCTGCGCAGCCTTCGACGAGCCTGATGTTAACCCTGGATGGCAAGGCGACGACGCTGTCGGTTGCGGATCTATCGGCAATGCCGCAGACGACGATCACCGTTCACAACGAGCACACCAAGGCGGATGAGACCTACTCCGGTGTGTTGCTGGGGGCACTTCTGGCGAAGGTTGGACTGCCCGTGGATAAGACGACGCACCAGAAGATGTTGCGAAGTTACCTCGTGGCGGAGGGGACGGATAAGTATTGGGTGCTTTACTCGGTTACAGAGATTGAGGGGTCAGAACATAACGGCACGGTGCTTGTTGCGACCAGTATGGGAGGTAAGCCGCTGGGGGACGATGGGCAGTTCAAGCTTGTCGATAGTGAAGACAAGAAGCCGCAGCGTTGGGTACGGAATCTAAGTGCGATTACGGTGAAGAGCGCGGAGTAGTGCCGGGTGCTCTCATATGTACGCGGCGTCTTCGGCGGCATCAAATATCCCAGGTTTCACAATTCTTCGTCCCCAGGGCGCGTAATCTGGGTTGCACTCTCTGACCGCTGGAGGTCCCGATGCGAAAAAAAACACCTCGTCAGACGCTGCAGTACGCTATCAAAAGCTTCGATGCCAATGGCAAATCCCAGCAGCCGGGCGCTGCAAACGATCAGCCGATCTTTTCGCAGCCTAAACCTTCTCCCGATCCCGTTAGCTTCAAAGATCCAGTTACGGATCAGAAGTATCAAGGAATCGCCAAGGTTGAACCCGTGCCGCCACCTGCCGGTGGTGCGGTCGAACCGATCGTCACCTTGGAACAAGCGTATGGACTTGCGGGCGCTGGCGTCGTCAAGGCGATTCAACAGGCGAAGCAGATTGTGTTTCACTCGGTTGGCGACACCGGCAGCGTAACCGGGCCAGACACTCAGTCGCTGGTTGCCGACAAGATGGTCTCCGACTTCAGCGAAGCCAACCCGGCCGATGTTCCCTCGTTCTTCTTCCACCTGGGGGACGTGGTCTATTACTTTGGCGAGAGCACTTACTACTACGACCAGTTCTTCGAGCCCTATCGCGACTATCCCGCGCCCATCTTCGCGGTTGCGGGCAACCATGACGGTGTGGTCTATCCGAACGATCCTGCGCCCACGTTGGATGCGTTTCTGCGTAACTTCTGCTCGGCTACAGCGGCCCAGTCGCCGGACTCAGGGAATCTTCTTCGCACAACGATGATTCAGCCCGGCGTGTACTTCACGCTGGAGGCTCCGTTTGTGCGCATCCTCGGCCTGTATAGCAATGTGCTGGAGGATCCCGGCGTCATATCCGGCGAGAACGGACAGAACACCGTGCTGGATAATCGGCAGATTGCATTTCTAACGGCTGCACTAAAGCGGGTGAAGAGCGATAAATTTGCTGGCGCGGTAATCATCGCGGTGCATCATCCTCCGTTCACGGGAGGCGTAGAGCATGGTGGCAGCCCGCTGATGCTTGCGGATATTGACGCAGCCTGCACCGCGGCGGGAGTGTGGCCTCACGCGGTCTTCTCCGGCCATGCGCATAACTACCAGCGGTACACACGCACGGTCAACAAGCTCCAAATACCGTTCGTCGTCGCGGGTTGCGGAGGGCATAACCCGCTTTCAGCGATGCGGGGCACGTTTCGAACGCCATACAAGATCGACAACACGCTGACGCTGGAGAGCTACGATGCCACCGACTACGGATACCTTCGCGTGATCGTGAATGCGACGACGATGACGGTCGAATATCATCCGGAGAGCGACGGGAGCACCACCAAGACTCCGAACGATGTAGTGACGATTGCGCTTGCCACCCACACGGCAAACTGAATCTACCGGCGGCAGCGTTGTTCGGTTTACTCGATGCCCAGCTTCTTCCAGAGAGCATCAACTTTTGCCCTTACTTCTGCGTCCATGGTGAGCATGGGCGGCCAGGGGCGATCGAAGCCTTCGGCGGCCCACTTGCGCGTGGCGTCGATGCCCATCTTGCTGCCGAAGTTGGGCAGGCGGCTGGCGTGGTCGAGCGAGTCGACGGGGCCAAGGGTAAACTGGATGTCGCGCTCGGGGTCGATGTTATTGGCCGTGCGAAGGGTGACTTCAGCGAGGTCCTGGACGTCGCAGTCTTCGTCGACAACGATGATGCATTTGGTGAACATCGCCTGACCCATAGCCCAGATGCCGTTCATGATCTTGCGTGCGTGACCCGCATAGGATTTTTTGATCGAGACGATCATGAGGTTGTGGAAGACACCTTCGGCGGGAAGATTGACGTCGACGATCTCCGGCAGTGTCAGTTGCATAAGCGGAAGAAAGATGCGCTCGACAGCCTTGCCCATCCAGGCGTCTTCCATGGGTGGCTTGCCTACGAGGGTGGCTGCGTAGATGGGGTCTTTGCGGTGGGTGATGCAGGTGATATGGAAGACGGGGTACTCGTCCTGCATGGTGTAGAAGCCGGTGTGGTCGCCAAAGGGGCCTTCAGTGCGGAGTTCGCCCAGCTCAACGTAGCCCTCGAGGATGTACTCGGCGTTGGCTGGGACTTCAAGGTCTACGGTCTCGGCTTTGACTAATTCGAGCGGCTTCTGGCGGAGGAAGCCGGCGATGAGGTACTCCTCGACGTCGGGTGGGGCGGGCACGATGGCGCTGAAGGTGGTGGCAGGGTCAGTGCCGATGGCTACGGCCACATCCATGCGGTCTTCGCGGATACTGGTGACGGTGGTGGTGGTGAGGGTGTCGAGAGAGGATGCGGCAGCGGTACCGCCGGCGGTGATGGCCATCAGGTCGACACGGGCGGCGGAGTCGGGAGAGGCTTCGCGGAGGCGCTCGCGCATGTGTTCCGCGGCGACCTTCTGACGCTGCCAGTGCATGCCGGTGGTCTTGCCGTCGTAGACCTGCATGCGGTACATACCTACGTTGCGCTTGCCGGACTTCGGGTCGCGGGTGATGACGCAGGGCAGTGTGATGAAGGGCCCGCCATCCTGCGGCCACGTCTTGAGGATGGGGAGTTCGAGAAGATTGACCTCTTCGCCGCGATGGATGACTTGTTTGCAGGGGGCGTCTTTGGCGGAGACGACTTTAGGAAAGAAACTGCCTATCTCGGACAGCATTGGCAGAAGCTTGAGCTTGTCCATGAAGTTGGTTGGCATCTGCGGCTTGATAAGGGTGCGAATGCGGTCGGCGATAGCGTCGAGCGAGTCAGTCTCGAGCGCAAGCCTCATGCGGCGTTCGCTGCCGAACTGATTCATCAGGACGCGAGCACCAGGATAGCCTTCAACGTTTTCGAAGAGAAGCGCGGGGCCGCCTGCCTTTGCAGTGCCTCGACCTAGTTTGGCTGTGCGATCGGCGATCTCTGCCATCTCGAGATCCGGCGAGACCTCGATGGTGATGCGCTTCAGTTCTCCGGCCTTCTCAAGCTGCTTAATCCATTTGCGTAGATCGTTGTAGGCCAATTCCCTCTCCTGCTGATGCTTTAGTGCGACGGGGCGGATTGTTGTCCCCCTACCCCGTGAAGTGTGCAAATTATTCGAACGAAACGCCTTATGGGTGTACTTGTAGCTGACTAGCCTGTTGTGCTCTTTCAGTTTAGCTGGTAGCAGGGGGTGGTTGTGTCAAGTACCCTCCTTGAGTTTCAGAGGATGGATTGTCCTCGCCTCTTTTTGGAGGGTTTGAGGCACGAACGCATTCCAGGCTGTGTGCAGGTTAGCTCCCGCTGGGAACATACGCACACCTTGTAGGTGTCTAACAACGTACAGCCGTATTCCTCGCTGGATGCGCACCTTAGATCCGAAAGTTGGAGGTGCTTCCATGTTTGAGGACAGTCTGGTTGAGTCGCGTGTTGCTGAAGTGTCATCGAGCAAACGTTGGACGACCGTGGCGTCGATTGGCCTGCAATTTGCCATTGCCGGCCTTGTGATTGCTTTGCCCCTGCTGCATCCGGAGGCGCTGCCGTTTTCTATTGGAGCGCCTAAGATCCTCTTGCCGTTGTTGCCGAAGCCTCCTGCGCCTCCGTTGCGGGTGCAGCAGGTCACAGAGGCCGCTTCGAGTTTTGCGACAGCTACGCCGTCTCAACCGGCGATCATCTCAACGCTGCTACCGGGCAGAGAAGTTGCTGCGGCCGAAGAGCCTGCGCTTCTATCTCCGGACAACATGGGGATGCGCGGGTTGCCGATTGGGATTGTCACCGAAGAATGTGAGCCGCATCCTAGTGTGTCCATTGGGACGGGTGGAGCTCCGCATAAGACGATTAATGTCTCGACAGGGGTCTCGCAGGGATTGCTGATTGCGCCGATTCGTCCAGTGTATCCGGCGATTGCCAGAGCTGCTCATGTGGAAGGATCGGTGGTCGTAGAGGCGGTCATCTCGCGAGGTGGAACCATCGAGAGTCTGCACGTGCTCAGCGGGCCGATGATGCTGCAAAGCGCGGCGATGGATGCGATACGAGCGGCGCGATACCGGCCTTATCAGCTAAATGGGGAAGCTGTGGAGGTGCAGACAACGATTACCGTTAATTTTCGGATGGGTGGCTGAAGCAACAGAATGACTCGAGTCCCTGCCGAACGGGCCTCCTGTGCTCAGTCACTCATAAACGAAGACTGGTTTGCTGGGACCGATTCAGCGGTCACTTTCGTGACGGGTCCGACTTACATTGACGGGACGGCGGTTTTTGAGTCGACTGGAAGAATCTTCTCGACGACATCGGTGCTTGGCGCCTCGGTAACATAGTCAACCAGTGGAAAGCCTGCTTCCTTCCAGCCATCAAAACCGCCGCGGAGTGGACGGACGCGGTAGACACCCATCTTGTGCAGCTGCAAGGCGAGCTTGGCGCTGGTCTCTTCGCTGGGGCAGGTGCAGTAGAGGATCACATCGCGATCGCGGGGGATGATCTCGCTGTGAGCCTTGAGTTCGTTGGGGCCGATGCGGAGCGCTCCGGGCAGCACACGCGGATCGGGGAGATAGTCGAGGGGATGACGCAGATCGACGATGAAGGGTGGCGTATTGCCGCTGGCCTCGGCTGCGTCAAGCATCGCCTTCAGCTCGGTGGGCTCCAGGCGCAGCTCACGAACCTGCTGGAGGAACTTGCGCTGCTTCCAGATACGGTGAGCCAGGAAGCCCAGAACCATTAGAGCGAAGATTACGAAGGCGAAGTGGCCGAGCCAGTGAAAGAACGGAGCACTCTTCTTCGCGAGGTCGCCGAAGAACCGGCCAGCGAGGATGAAGGTCTCTCCCCAGATCAGCGAGCCGGCGAGATCCCACATGAGGAACTTCGAGTAGGGCATCCCGGTCTGACCGGCGATGGGAGCAGCGACAGTGCTGAGGCCGGGGACAAACTTGGCGAAGAGCAAGGTGACTGGGCCACGGCGGGTAAAGTAGCCTTCGGTCTTGCTGACGCAGGTGGAGGCTTCAAATGACAGGCGGCATAGGAGCTTCAGCACGCTGTTGCCGTAACGACGGCCGAGGGCAAACCAAATGGTGTCCGCAATGAGACAAGCGAACAGAACCGCAATCACGATATAGAGGTGGCTGACGGTGTGGGTTGCGCTGAGGGTTCCCGCGGTGAGCAGGACCGGGATGCTTGGAATCGGGATGCCGACCTGCTCCACCAATACCCAAAGGAAGACGATCAGGTAGGCGTAGTGGACGAAGAATGCGAGTGCGATCGGCATAGGAGTGTACGTACTAAAGATGATTGGAGGCCGCAGTTGGATGCGAACTCCTGCTCTTTAACATACACAGCCCGGACGCTTCGCGCGACCGGGCTGTCTGATGAGGCTAAGCCAGGATTCACAGACTTCCGGGCCAATCCTCGACTGTTGTTCGAGGATCTACTTTTCCAGGATCAACGGCATCTCGACCAGGTGCTGACCGATGAACCAGGACTGGAGTTCATTGGGGCGCAGAATGTCGCTGACGACCAGATCGTTTGTGCCCTGGTCGCCGGCCTTATCTGCCGCCTCGGAGGTGTCGAGGCAGCTCTGAATAATGATCTTGTGGGCTTCGAGGAGGCGAGAGATCTGTACCGGCACCTCTTCCCTGCCGCGTGGCGGCCGCTGGATGCGGGTGATCTCCGCAACGTCGCCACCCATGGCGATGGTGACTCCGCCCAGAAGCTGAATGCGCTCGGCAATGGTATCTACCATCTCGATCTGCTCGTCGAAATGCTTGTCGAAGAGGAGATGAAGCTGGTAGAAGGTGGGTCCGGAGACCTGCCAGTGGTGCTTCTTGTACATATCGCGCAATGCGATCGAATCGGCCAGAAGTTGATTGAGCTGGGCGACCACCTCGGCGCGAACCTTTGCGCTCAAAGGGTGAGGCATATCCTCGACCACAGAGCCGTACTTCTGGATCTCTTTCGCGTGTGCGTGCCAGTGCGGCGCTACATTCGCGGCGCTCACACTGGCCTTCTTGATTGCAACTGCCATCTTCCACCTCGTAAGAACATGCTTTCAGTTCTCAGATGCCACGAAGACCGCGGTGGTTTCCCTCTCGCTTATTTGACCTCTACATCCGGCGTAACCGACATGCCAGGGCGCAGCGCGTAGTCGCCGTTTTCCTGTTGCAGATTCGTGAAATCGACACGAACAGGTATTCGCTGGACGACCTTAACATAGTTTCCGGTCGCGTTTTCAGGCGGGAAGAGAGAGAGCCTGGAGCCGGTCGCTCCGCCGATCTGCGTCACCTTACCGTGGAATTTGCGTCCTCCGAGAGCGTCGACCTTGAGAGTCACCGACTGTCCGGGTTTCATCTTGGCGAGCTGCGTCTCCTTGAAGTTTGCCGTAACCCATAGATTGGTCAGCGGAATGATCGTCAGAACGTCCTGGCCGATGCTGAGGTTCGCGCCCACCTGCACGTTCTTTTTATTGACGATACCGGTGGTGGGAGCGGTGATGTGGGTATAGCCAAGGTTGAGCAGGGCCTGATCGACCTTGGCCTGCGCCTGTTTGACATCGGCGAGGGCGGAGTTAGCCTTGGCCTGCTGGACCCGCACCTGATCTGGGCCGGTTTTGATGGATTGCGCTGCCTGAAAACGCGACTGGGCAAGCTTTTGGATCGACTGGGTGACGGCGGCCTGCTGGCCAATGACCGTTGCTTCGGCCTCCAGCACAGAGGCCTGATTCGCGGCATCTGTAGCCACGGCGGCATCATACTGCTGCTTCGAGATGACGTCTTTTTCGACCAGCGGGGTATAGCGCTCGACGTCGAGATGCGATTTGACCGCGGTAGCTTTGGCTGCGACGACGCGAGCCTCTGCCGCCTGAGCCTGCTTGCGGGCCTGCTCGACCGCTGCAGAACTGCCAGTAACGTCGGAGCCGGTGGTGCTTACGCTGGTGTTCACATTGACACCGGTGATCGGCACATTGACAGTGGCCTGGAGCGCAGCGGCCTGCGAGCTGGCGAGGTTAGCCTGAGCCTGCTCGAGGGCTACCTGATAGTCACGCGGGTCGATCTCGGCGATAGGATCGCCTATTTTGATCTCTTGATTGTCTTCCACGTAGACCTTGATGACCTGGCCGGTGACGCGGGAGCTTACCTGATAGAGATCGCCATCAACCTGGGCATCGTCGGTGTCCTCGCTGAAGGTAGAGCGCCAGTAAAAGATTCCTGCTCCAATGACAAGGAGAATGATGACAGCGATGATGATGAACTTGCGGCCGGATTTCTTCTCCGGCGCGTCGTCCTCTTCCTGCTTGTGGGAATCCTTCTGCGAATCGTCCGGGGGCTGTTTGCCGCCGCCGTTCTGCTTGATCTGCACTGTGCCGCTGATCTGCGCGGTCTGGCCTTCCTGCTGCTGATCTGATTGGTCTGGCAAGTTTACTTTCCTCCGAGATAATCTTTGTAGTTGGACTGCGCTACGCCAAGGGCACGCGCCAAACCAAGCTTGGCGACGTTGTGCTGGTAGAGCGCGCTGATGTATTGGTCGTTGGCCTGCTCCGTCTGGGACTGCGCCTGCGAGACAGGGAGGTTGTCCGAAACCCCGGCGTGGAAGCGCTGCTGCGCTTCGCTGAGAGCCTCATTGGCAAGATCCACATTGGAGTGCGTAGACTCGACCAGCTTCGCCGCCGACTGAATATCGAGCAGACTGTCGCGCACATCCTGGTTGACCTGCTGGACCTGGTCGGAGAGCTTCGCGCGGGCCTGTTCGTACTGGGCGTCGGCGACCTGCTCCTGCCCCCTGGTCTTGGCGATCTGGAGGATGGGTGCGCTTACCTGGCCGGTTGCGGTAAAGGTGCCATGCGAGTGGCCGGGTGTGGTGCCGATGTCGCCGTAGTCGCCTGAAAAGCTGGCGACAGGAAGCTGATAGGCCCAGGCCGAGGTCTTTTCATCGCTCGCAGATTTCACCTGTTCGGCGTAAGCCTTTAGGTCTTTGCGGCCCTTGAGGGCTTGCTGAAATGCAACTTGCGGATCGACGTTGTCGAGTACCTGGAAGGGGACGAGGTCGGTCAGCCGGAAGACCTGCTCAAGGGGCAGCCCGATGGTTCGCGCCAGGGCCAGCTTGTCTTTTTCGAGGCTGTTCTTCGCCGAGATCAGTGTTTGCTCCTCGTTCTGGTAGTCGACCTGCGCGCGCAGCACGTCGAGCTTCGGGCTGGTGCCGGCGTCGTGTGCGGCTACGGCCTGATCCAGCGAGACTTTTGATGTAGCTAACTCCGCCGTGACCGCTTCGATGCGGGCCGAGTCTGCGATGCACAACAGGTAGGCGTTGCCCACGGTGAGGGCTACCAGGTCCCGTGCATCTTCTGCGGTGAGTCGTGCGCCCTGGAAGTTATGCTTCGCGGCGAGGTAGTTCTTGAGGGCTGAGACGTTGACCAGATTCTGGGTCAAGTAGGCGCGGAAATCGACCACCTGGAATGGCCCGATGATGGGCTGGACACCAGGGAACTTAATGCCGAAGGCCGCGAGGTTGACCTGCTCCACCTCGATGCTTGCCGAAGCGGTGACGGTGGGAAGCAGCGGCTGAAGCTCCTCGAGACGCTGACCGGCGGCATTCTTCACCGACGAGCTCTGCAGAATGAGGCCGAGGTTCTGACGCAGGCCGCGCTGGATCGCGTCATCGAGCGAGAGGTCGAGAACCCCCTCGGTCGCCTTGCCGGTGACCACGCTGCCCTTGAAGGAGTCTTGTGTCGGCTGGGCGCCGTTCTGGCCGGAGGCGGTGTACAGACTCTGCTGGGCGTTCGCCACGGCAGAGCTGTTGGTGGCTGTGCTGGGTCCACTGGCTGGGGTCTGCGCAGTCTGGGCGCCGGGCCCCTGGGCATAAGAGAAACCGCTCGCCAGAACGAGGCAGAACCCGAGATAACGAACTGACGCTTGAGGAGCGCCCGCTGTTTTGCTTTTGCTCATACGGTTAATCGTAACCTGCATCTTGTTAGATTCACGGACTAGTTTATGGCAAGACCGGTGGAACAGCGGGAGCTTGTTGGCTTTGTCACAAACTACTTGTATGAGTTACTGATGCGCTCGATTGTCAAAAATCTTCAAAAGATGCAATCGTTACACTCACATCACGGTTGTTTCAGGATTTCAGCTTGCGCAAAGAAATTTTTGTTGCTTTTTTGTTGAAGTTGGTAACAAAGAGCGGAGCTGTTGTGAATGGGTTTATAAACCGTTTCGCCGGATCAATACGGCGTTCGAGTGAGTCTGCGAGGAGCGGGGAATGGCTGAGATTGGGGTAGCGGTAGTCGGGTTTGGGCTGGCAGGGCAGGTGTTTCATGCCCCGTTTGTGAGTGCTGTTCCCGGGTTGAAGCTGGAGGCGATCGTCCAGCGTAAGGGCGACGAAGCCGGGAAGGCCTATCCGTCGACACGGATTCTGCGGTCGTTCGAGGATGCGTTGAGCGATCCTGCGGTACAGCTTGTGGTGGTGGGAACGCCGAATGAGACCCACTACGACCTGGCGAAGCAGGCTCTGCTGGCGGGAAAGCATGTGGTCGTCGACAAACCGTTTGCTGCGACCAGCGAAGAGACGCTGGAGTTGAAAGAGCTCGGGCTGAAGCAGCGGCGAGTGCTGGCTCCGTTTCATAACCGGCGCTGGGATGGCGATTTCTTGACGGTAAAGAAGATCCTGCAGAACGAGTCGGTGGGGCGGCTCGTGACCTTTGAGTCGCACTTCGACCGCTTCCGGCCGGTGCCTCGCGAGAATACGTGGAAGGAGGGAGCGAGCGGGTGCAATGGGCTGCTGTTCGACCTTGCGCCTCACCTTGTGGACCAGGTACTGACGCTGTTTGGCGTTCCCGAGGGGATCACGGCGAGCGTCCGGATGGATCGGGACTCTACCGATATTGAGGATGCGTTCGACATTACGCTGGAGTATCCGAAGCTGCGGGCGCACTGCCGGTCAAGCATGCTGGCCTGTGATGCTGCGCCAAGGTTTCTGCTGCACGGAACCAAGGGCAGCTTCAAGAAGTTCGGCCTCGATCCGCAGGAGCCGGCCCTGCTGGGTGGAGCGAAGCTACCGCGCATGGGCGAGGGCGAGTGGTTGGCTGATGCCGAAGAGCATTGGGGCAGTCTGACCGTCGCTCCCCATCCCAATGAACCCGGCACTTTGGCCCGAGCCAAGGTGAAGACCGAACTGGGGGACTACCGTTTCTACTACGCCAATGTGCGCGATGCGATCAA
This sequence comes from Tunturiibacter empetritectus, assembly GCF_013410875.1. Lineage (GTDB taxonomy): Bacteria > Acidobacteriota > Terriglobia > Terriglobales > Acidobacteriaceae > Edaphobacter > Edaphobacter empetritectus. The sequence continues at coordinate 2,358,912 of NZ_JACCCU010000001.1, forward strand.
CGGCACGGCTGAGCTGGCCGTGAAGCCGGAGGACGGCTACCGCACCATCAAGCTGCTGGAGATGGCGCGGCAGAGCTCGCTGGAAGGCCGGACGCTGCCTATAGCGTTTTGATAGGCAACTTCCCTAGTTTCAACTCGCTTATTTTGTTGCGCTTGCAAAAGCTTTCCCGCAAATGGCCGTGATTGGCTGCATCTCGAGCTCGCATCGTGGTGAAGCATATGGCGAGGTTTGGCAGCGATGAACATGCGGAACTGAGGATTGTAGAGTAAAGGGTATGCAAAGTGACGAGATGGTGAAGTCGCCGGGGTTGCCGCTGGGTTTCGTGTGGGGCGCGGTGAAGGCGGGAATCAAGGCAAGCGGCAACACTGATGTTGCGATTGCAGTCGCGTCTAAAGGCTCGAATGCTGCTGCGATGTTTACGAAGAACCAGGTGGTGGCGGCGCCGGTCACGGTAGGGCGGCGGCACATAGCTTCGACCGGCGGGCGCGTGGGCGTAGTGCTGGTTAATGCGGGGAATGCGAACTGTGCGACCGGGCAGCCGGGAGTCGACGCGTGTGTGCAGACGTGTGTCGCTGCGGCGGAGAGGTTTCGCTGCATCTTCGATGAGGTCTTCCCTTCTTCGACCGGGATTATCGGCGTGCCGTTTCCTGCGGAGAAGGTAGTAGAAGCCCTGCCTGACTTGGAGCAGGAGATGGGTGCGACGGCGGAGCATGCAGACTCGTTCGCACGCGCCATTATGACGACTGATACGAAGATGAAGGTGGCGCGAGCGTCGATCGATGTCGATGGCGTTGAGGTGCGGATCTTCGGCGTGGCGAAGGGTGCGGGGATGATTCATCCGCAGCTTGGTGCACCGGTGGGTCCGGCGCATGCGACGATGCTGGTTTACTTGTTTACCGATATTGCCGCGGAGAGTGAACAGTTGCGCGGGGTGCTCGAGCCTGCCGTAGAGCGAAGCTTTAATTCGATCTCGATTGATGGCGATACTTCGACCAACGATACGGTGCTGCTGCTGGCCAGCGGCGTTAGTGGCGTGAAGCTCGATGCCCGCACGCAGGAGCCGTTTGCGAATGCTCTGAAGCTGGTGTGCGGGTCGCTGGCGTACCAGATTGTGGATGATGGCGAGGGCGTAGGTCATGTCGTCACGCTGCACATCACCGGCGCCAGGACCGAGGCTGAGGCGAAGCAGGTGGCGAAGGCGATTGCTCACTCGCCGCTGTGCAAGACGGCGTGGTCGAGCGCCGATCCGAACTGGGGACGGCTGTTGGCTGCGGCTGGATACAGTGGCGTGGTGTTTGATCCAGCGCTGGTGAATATCACGATTGGGAGCCAGCCGGTGTTTGAGCTTGGGGTGCGGTCGGCTGCGTTCCAGGAGTCGGCGGCGCATGCGGAGATGGAGGCCCGGGACTATACGATCACGATGGATTTGGGACTGGGTGAGGCGGAGTGCCGGTTTCTGACTTGTGACCTTACCGAAGAGTATGTGCGGATTAATGCGGATTACTCGTCTTAGAGGCGGGGTCCTACCGGACGGGCCCACTGCGCGTGGGGCGGTCACTTCGTGACGTGTATACCCCTTCGGTTGGCGCTCCCGTTGGTCTCGAGGGAAGATGATTCCGACCAACGGGAGGACCGCGCGAAGCTTTAAAGAGGCGTGCAAACGCCCGCGCTCCGCGCAGGAGGCCCGTCCGGCAGGACCTTTGTTTTACGTTTTCACGTAAGCCTTATATCGTTATAAGCGTGGGAGCATAAGAAGACCTATGACAACGAAACTGGAAGAAGCCGCCAAGCAGGACTTTATCGCAGAGATCTCGGAGTGGATCGAGGCGTTTGACGACGTCGTTGCCGCAGACTGGGAGCAGGGGTCGGAACTCCTTGAGGCGTTGCGCAAGCGCGCCCACGAAGCCGGAGTCCCAACGCCAAGCGAGCTGACGACTCCCTATCGCAACACGATTCCCAAACATGACGAGATTGCGTATCCAGGCGACAGAGCGCTGGAACGCCGAGTCGAAAGCCTGATTCGCTGGAATGCGATGGCAATGGTTCACGGTCAGAACAAGAAAGACGCCGGGATCGGCGGCCATATCTCGACCTACTCCTCACTGGCAACGCTGCTGGAGGTTGGCTTCAATCATTTCTTCCATGCGAAGTACACGGTGGATGGGCACCAGCAACCGGGGGACTTTGTCTACTTTCAGGGACATGCTTCGCCGGGGGTCTATGCGCGGGCTTATCTTGAGGGGCGGTTGGATGACGACAGGCTGAAGAACTTTCGCCATGAACTGAGAGAGACGCCGGGGCTGAGCTCGTATCCGCATCCTTGGCTGATGCCGAACTTCTGGAACTTCCCTACAGTGTCGATGGGCATCGGACCGCTGAATGCGATCTATCAGGCGCGGTTTATGCGGTACCTGGAGAATCGCAAGCTGATTGAGCCGACTGAACGCAAGGTGTGGGCTTTTGTGGGCGACGGTGAGACGGACGAGGTGGATAGCCTTGGCGCGATCTCGGTGGCGGCGCGCGAGAAGCTGGATAATCTGATCTTCGTCGTCAACTGCAACTTACAAAGGCTCGACGGCCCGGTGCGCGGGAACAAGCGGATCATCGATGAACTGGAGGGCGTCTTCCGCGGAGCAGGATGGAACGTCATCAAGGTGATCTGGGGTTCAGACTGGGATGCGTTGTTTGAGCGCGACCACACCGGCCTGCTGCTGCGACGGATGGAAGAGTGCGTCGACGGCGAGTACCAGACTTTCAAGGCGAAGGGCGGGGCTTTCCTACGGGAGAACTTCTTCGGGAAGTATCCAGAGCTGCTGGAGCTGGTGAAGGATATGACCGACGAGCAGCTTGGGTTGCTGCATCGCGGCGGCCACGACCGGACGAAGATCTACAACGCGTACAAACGAGCGGTCGAACACAAAGGCGGTCCGACGGTCATTCTTGCGAAGACCGTCAAGGGGCATGGATTGGGGTCGGCGCAGTCGCGCAACGCGACCCACTCGGAGAAGAGGCTGGCCGATGATGGGTTGGCGGCGTTTGTGAAGCGGTTTGAGATTCCGATTCCGGAGGAGGCGGCGAAGTCGGGTACCCCGTACCGTCCGGCGCAGGATTCTCCTGAGATTGTTTACATGCAGGAGCGGCGCAAGGAACTCGGCGGATATCTGCCGACACGCGAAGTTCCGAAGATCGACTTCAAGGCTCCTGGGCTTGAGTACTTCGGCGAGTGGACTGCCGGTTCAAACAAGCGCGCGGTGTCGACGACGATGGGGTTCGTAAGCATCCTGCGGCACCTGATGAAGGACCCGGCAATTGGAAAGCTGATTGTCCCGATTGTGCCGGATGAGGGCCGCACATTCGGGCTGGAGTCCGCAATTCGGCAGGTTGGAATCTATGCTCCTGAGGGCCAGAAGTACAGCCCGCACGATGCGGATATGCTGCTCTACTACCGCGAAGACAAAGACGGGCAGATTCTCGAAGAGGGGATTACCGAAGCGGGGTCGATGGCCTCGTTTACCGCGGCGGGCACGGCGTATGTGAACTACAAGGTGCCGGCGATTCCCTTCTACATGTACTACTCAATGTTTGGATTTCAGCGCATCGGGGATATGGTGTGGGCGTTTGCGGACTCTCGCGGCAAGGGCTTCCTGATGGGCGGTACGGCTGGCCGCACCACGATGCTCGGCGAAGGGCTACAGCACCAGGATGGACACAGCATCGTTCTGTCCAGCACTGTTCCGACCTGCATTACCTATGATCCGGCGTTCGTGTACGAGCTGGCCGTAGTGATTCAGGATGGCATTCGCCGGATGTATCAGAAGGGCGAAGATTGCTTCTACTACATCACGATGTACAACGAGGACTACGCGATGCCTGCAATGCCGGAGGGTTCGGCAGAGGGGATTTTGCGCGGGATGTACAAGCTGAAGCCGGCAAGCGGCGAGGCCACTGTTCAGTTGTTCGGCAGCGGGCCGATTCTGAATGAGGTGCTCCGAGCGCAGGAGATTCTGGCTTCGAAGTACAACGTGCATGCCGATGTGTGGAGCGTGACCAGCTACACGGAGCTTCGGCGCGATGCACTGGCGGTGGAGCGGTGGAACAGGCTGCATCCGGCGGAGAAAGAGAAGGTGCCATATGTGTTGCAGGCGCTTGGCAACTCGGCTGGACCGATCATTGCAACCAGCGACTATATGAAGTCGGTGCCGGATCTGCTTTCGCCATGGCTGCCTTCTCGCCTGGTAACGCTGGGAACGGATGGCTTCGGACGGAGCGACAACCGCGAGCATCTGCGGAGGCACTTTGAAGTGAGTGCCGAGGCAGTCGTTGGGGCTACGCTCTCCAAGCTGGCTCGCGATGGGAAGTTCAAACCGAAGGCTGCGCAGAAGGCGTTGGTTGAGCTTGGGCTGGATGTGGATGCGGCCGATCCGGCGCGTGCCTAACGGATTTTTGAAGGGTTTGATGGCGATGAGGGTTCCTTGTGGAACCCTCTCGTTTTGTAACTTGAAGTGTTACGGAGGGTTGGTTGAGCGACGCGGGGCTGTACGAGAATCCACTGGTGCCGAATAAGAAGCTGCTGCAGATGTACAGCGTGATGGCCGACGCGAGAGCTCTCAACGAGCACATCGCCGGATTGCAGAAAAGCGTGAAGGCGCGACGAAGATTGGCTTCTACACGCGGGGAGGAGGCCTGCCGAGTGGGAACTGCGCTCGAGCTGCTGCCGGGCGATCTGGTGAGCGACTCACAACCGGGCGTGGTGATGGATCTGATCTCGGGCGCGCAGTCGAAGACGCAGATCGATTCCCTGTTAGGGCGGGTTGCAGAGTTTCATGAGGGCAAGATCGATGAAGCGAAGCTGGCCCGGGAGGGTGCGTTGGCGCGGGTTCTGCCCTGGGTGGAGAATGCTAGCGACCGGCTGCGCATGGCAATGGGTGCAGCGCTCTCGTTCAAGGCGCTGAAGCGTGGAAGCGTGGTGGTCGCATATGCTGGCCACTCGGAGCTGAGCAAGAGGGAGTGGCGGGAGATTATCGAGACCGCTGCGAAGCTTGAGTTGCCGATGATCTTTGTCGTCTTACCACCCACTGGCAAAGGCAACGATGGCGTGAATCGGCTGAGTGCGAAGGTTCGCGGATGGGGGATGCCCGGAATGCCGGTGGACGCGAACGATGCGGTGGCCCTGTATCGCGTGACCCAGGAGTCCTTGGGGCGAATCCGGGGCGGCGGGGGTCCGGTTCTGATTGAATGCAAAGGATATCGGCTTCAGGGCACGCGGAACGACTCGGCCCACGATCCGCTGGTGCAAATGCAGGGGTTTTTGCTGGGTCGCAAAGTCTGCACGAGGGCGTGGCTGAAGAGGGCCGGGGAGCGGCTCAGCCAAGCGTATTTCATGCACTGAACGGCATCTCCCTCTAACTGAACTCGCAACAACGATCTACGGCTGGGTTATCGCAAATTCCAAATGAATTAGGGTAAGCCAAATAGGGTAAGCCAGAGATATTGTTGCCGTATTTCATGCACTGAACAAGGACTTCCCCCCGTCATCAGTTGGTAACTTCGGACGAACCGCTGTCGGCAGTTACACTGGTATCGGCGTTTCAAAGACCCAGATTGAGGTGTGAGTGCGGACCAGAGTTTCTCTTTGTTTTGCTGCACTGAGTTTATGTGCCGCATCAACAGCGATCGCGCAGACGCCAGCGCTCCCTCCCGCTCCGCCACCGCCAGCCTCTGACTCAGCCCCGGCGCCTGCTCTAAACGGAACAACGAACGGAGTTCCGCCTTACGCAGTGCAGCAACAGCCGCCAGCGTCCTCAACAACTCCTGCAAATCCCACATCCCCTGCAGCTCCTCCTGTGTCCAACCCTTCGCTGGCTCCTCCGACGCCGACAGGCCAGCCGGTCGTTCCTCCGGAGCAGACGAGCCGGGAGAGACCGTTTATCGGTTATCCCGGCTATGCTCCTGATGATCTGAAGCCACCGCCGGATCGCCTTGGATCGACATATATTCCGGACGATAGCTGGGTGTATCCGGCGATCACACGGCTCTACTCGATGGGCTTCGTCAACACGATGTTTCTCGGAATGCGCCCCTACACGCGTCGCAGCATTCTGCACATGCTGCAGGACTCGCAGGGCGACATCGTCAACAGCGGAAACGAAGAGGCACAATCGATCCTCGCAAAGCTGGAGAACGAGATAAGCGAGGAGGATCCTGACGGCGGGCTGATTGAGCGCGGGGTTGTGTACGGGCTGGACTCCTCCTATACGCGCCTGCTGGGAATCAGCGGACCGATTCTGCGGGACAGCTACCATCTTGGCCAGACATTCAATAACGACTACGGACGCCCCTACCAGAGCGGCTTCAACAGCGTCGTGGGTGCCTCGGGACTCGGAGAGTGGGGGCCGTTTTCGCTCTATATTCGCGGTGAGTATCAACATGCCCCTTCGGCTGACGGGTACTCTCTCGATCTGGCGCAGCTTTTGTCTACGGTCGACCTTATCATTCCTTATCCGGGGCCTCAGGCCACGATCCCCCTGGGACCTCTTTCTGCGCAGAACCCGTTTCGGCTGGTTGAGGCGTACGCCTCGGTTCACGTGCTGGGCCATGAGATCTCCGGCGGCAAGAGCGATGCATGGCTGGGACCAGCGGCAGGCAGTTCGATGGCATGGTCCAACAATGCGGAGAATATCTACTCGTTTCGCATCAACCGAGTTGAACCCCTGTATATTCCGTTCGTGTCAAAGCTACTGGGGCCGCTTCGTTATGACTTCTTCTACGGCGACCTGAAGGGGCATAACGTTCCGCGTGACCCCTGGGTGCACGCAGAGATGTTCTCTTTCCGGCCGACAGAAAACTTCGAGTTTGGATTTGAGCGAACAATCATCTTCGGTGGTAAAGGTCACTCGCCGGTAACACTGCACACCTTTCTGCGCGGCTTCTTCGATCCGAATGATACGTCCGCGTCTGAAAAAGCAGGCCGTAACGATCCCGGAGCGCGGTACAGCGACTTCAGCGCCTCGTACCGGCTTCCCCTCCTTCGCAAATATGTAACCTTCGTGGTGGACTCTATCTCGCACGACGATGTAACGCCAATCAGCGCGCCTCGCCGTGCGTCGTATAGAACTGGGCTATATCTGTCACAGATTCCAGGAGTCAAAGGCCTCGATCTTCGAGTGGAGGCGGTATCTACGGACCCGGGCGTCTCGGTGGCTCACTCAGGACAGCTCGCTTATTGGGAGACCGTCCAGAAGCAGGGCTATACGAATAACGGATTCATTATGGGGGACTGGATCGGTCGCGAGGCCAAGGGCGGCCAGGCGTGGCTGACCTATCATCTTTCGGGTAACGAGTGGATTCAGCTGGAGTATCTGAACAAGAAGACGCCTGCGAACTTCATCCCCGGCGGCACAACGCAAAACCAGTTCATGGCGAGCGTTGTGAAGCGACTGGGAAAAGACGTCGAGCTAAACGCCTGGGTTCAGTACGAGGGCTGGAAGGCTCCGGTTTACAAGTCGGGACTGCAGAAGGATACTTCGACGGCGGTACAGCTGACCTGGTATCCGAAGTTACGGAATGGGTCTTTTCACTAGCCGGCTGCCTGCTATCACGACCCGGCTCTCGCGAAGCGACTCACGCTTTCGAGAGCAAAGCCTCCCACGGAGGAGACTCAGGAAAGCGGCGGCTCCTGTGGCGAAAATCTTTCGGTTCGGTCACGCCTTTCCATGGGATGGAAGACCCGCTCGTAAAAGATTTGCAGTATCAGTTTCTATCGATTGCTCAACATTTGATTAGGTCATAGCTCCTGGTCGAGAATATGCGGGATCGGATTGTAACCGGCCATTACAGGATCAGGTAACACTTTTGGACCATTAGGAGCCTGATGCTCATCTAATACTGCTTCCATCGGGGCCGCTCGGGTAGACTAGAGGGAATGGGTTCTAAAAATACGCAGCCGCCGCATGTAGGTGTTCCGGAGACGAACCAGGCAGGGTTCAGTACGACGGTTACAGATACTACGCTTTCAGAAGCTCTGATTGTGCTGCGGAAACGCAAGCTGGTCCTGATTATTGCTGTCCTGCTGGGCCTGGCATACGGGATTTACAAGGCTGAGTCGCAGCCTAAGCTCTATGAGGCCTACGGACGGATTCAGGTGCGTTCGGGCTCGTCGAACGAATACCGGGTCAGTGCGGCCACGACCTACGGCGGCGATCCCGGCACAAAGCTTTTGAGCGAGATTGAGATTATCAAGAGCGATTCGCTGATGCTGAGCGTGTGCCGCGAGATGGACCTGGCCAACAACGCTGACTTTCTGGAGCAGAAAAGCCGCCCGGAGCCGCGAGCGACTCTGGAGGATGGCGAAACCAGGCAGGATACGGTTCATCGCCTTCAGAGCAATCTTCACATCACGATCGTCGCAAAGACCGACATTATCCGCATCAGCTACAGCAGCCTGAACGCGAAGCTGTCAGCAGACATCGTCAACAAGGTCATCTCGGACTACGTTCAGCGAAGCTATCAGGTCCGATACGAATCATCGCAGCGCGCCTCTGTCTGGCTCTCAGGCACGCTCGAAGGCCTGAAGCAGGAGGTAGAGGCGTCGCAGGAACAGATGATGGACATGCAGCGCCGCCTTGGCATCCTTGGATTTGACCCAAACCACAATCAGATCAGCGCATCGATCGATGACCTAGCCAAAGCGGCCGGCGGGGCGAAGCTGGCCCGCATCATCGCCGAAGCACGCTACCGCGTCGTAAGCGGAATGGACCCGAATACGATGGAAGGTACCATCGAGCTGACTCCCGGAACGGCGCCTGGAGAACTTACGCAACTGCGCTCTCAGCTGGCGGCGACGAAAGCGAACTACGCCACGATGGAGTCTTCGCTGGGCCCCAATCATCCCCAGTCGAAAGCGCTAAAGGCTACAATCGATGAGTACACCAAAGAGATCGATGCAGAGCAAAACCGTCTAATCGTTCAGGCGAAGCAGTTTTATGTGGTCGCAAAGGCGAATGAAGACCAAACGACCGCAGCGCTTGAGACTGAGAAGACCGACGCTTACAAGCTGCGGGATCAACTGGTGGAGTACACCCTGCGGCAACGGGAGTATGAAGCCAACCGAACCCTGTATGACAGCCTGAAATCCCGGTTGCGAACGGCCAGCGTTCAGTCGGGGCTTGAGTCTCTGGATGTCGATGTGGTGGACCAGGCGCTGCCTCCGGCGGAGCCCGTGCTACGACCTCAATCGACGGTGATCATAACGGCTCTGGTCTTTGCCCTTCTGGCGGGAATTGTGGTGGCCTTCCTGATGGAGAGCCTGGATACCGGACTGCGCAGCATTGCGGAGATCGAAAGCATTACGGAGTTGCCGTCGCTGGCGATCATTCCGCGAGCGCGCAGGTCATCGGTCGATCAGGCCGCGACGTTGAGCACAGCGCAACGCAACGTCGGAATCCTGACCCAGCCGAAGTCGCAGTTTGCGGAGGCGTTCCGCTCCTTGCGTACGTCTCTGCTGCTTTCTAGTACCGGACAGCCGCCGAAGTTCATTGTGCTGACCAGCGCAACGCCGTCGGAAGGAAAGACGACTGCTGCGAGCAATCTCGCTGCGATTCTGGCGCAACGGGATACGCGGGTTCTGCTGATCGATGGAGACCTTCGACGACCCAATATTCATCATCGGTTCGGCTTGAACGGAAAGATCGGTCTGACTACGGTGCTAACCGGAGCGACCAAGCTGGAGGAGACGGTACAGAGGGTGCCTGAGGTTCCAAATCTGGACATTCTACCGAGTGGGCCGGTTCCACCATTTCCTACCGAAATGTTGAGTTCGGGAGCGATGGAGACCATCCTCAAACGCTGTGGAGAGCTATACGACTACATCGTGATCGATTCGCCTCCGATCCTGTCGGTGACCGACGGCGTGATTCTGGCGCGGCAGGCGGATGCGGTAGTGCTGGTCGTGCGGCATGGGAAGTCGAGCAAGCATGTGGTGCGCCGGGCCAGGGATCTGCTGCTCCGCTCGGGCGCGGCCATCACCGGAATTGTGCTGAATGCAGTTGACCTGAACTCGCCGGAGTACTACGGCTACTACGGCTACTCGGGCTATTCCTACTCCAGTGTGGACTCCGACAGTTGGGAGTCGCAGACGGCTGCCGAAGGGGATCACACCAACGCCGGGGAGACGAAGCGATGAGACAGAAGCGGGAAGGTCTCCGGACAGAAGCCGAGAAACACGTAAATCGAATTGACCGTCGAAAGATCTGGCTTACTTCAACAGTTTTTCTTCTGATGGCACTCTGCGGCCGCTTCGCAGAGGCGCAGTTCAGCGGACCTGGGCTCGGGATCACCACCGAGATCAATCCCCCCATTACGATCACCACCGATCCTGCAATTCTGTTCCCAGCAGGCCGTGACCCCTATCTCGGGATTGGCGACGTGCTCTCCATTCGTGTATTCGAAAACCAGGACTATGCCCCGACCGCACGGATCGGTCTTGACGGCACCGTTCAGCTGCCCCTGATTGGAAATGTGTTGCTGAACGACCTTACCATTCATCAGGCTCAGGATCTGATCGCGCAGAAGCTGATGGCGGCTGGCATGTTTCGCGATCCACAGGTGTCGATTCTGATTACGGAGTCTCCTAATCAGGTCGTTACACTCATGGGCGAAGTACACGGAATCGTGCCGGTGGTTGGCCAGCGCCGCCTGTTTGATGTACTGGCAGGTGGTGGCGGAACTGGCGGAGGAGGAAGCGGAGGAGGACTGCCACCGACCGCAAGCCACATCATCACGATCAATCGTTACGGCGCAGCCGAGCCGATCGTCATTGACCTTGGCACCGATCCCTCGAAGAGCGCGCTGATCAACATCCCAGTCTTTCCGCGCGACACGATTATCGTTCCACGGGTTGGCGTGGTCTATCTGCTGGGCGCCTTCAAGACCCAGGGTGCGATCCCGCTACCGCCAAACTCTCCTCTGACGCTGATGAAGGTGGCAGCCCTTGCAGGCGGCCCAGGCTTCGAAGGCAAATTCAACGACCTCAGAATTATTCGTACGACAGGCACCACCCGACAGGTGGTTCGCGTCAATATCGCCAAGGTGATCAACGGTAAGATTCCAGACCCTGTTCTGCAGGCCGAAGACATCGTATTCCTGCCGACCGATTCCATGAAGGCAGTCCTCAAGAACGGCGGTATCTCTACTCTGTTAGCGATTGTTTCGGTTTTGATTTTTGCCATTCAACAGTAGTCACGGACGCATCGACCGGGCTTCGCCTGAGAACCTAAAAGATATGGTTTTACCGTCGAACGTTGGCAAAGACTTGAAGAAGAGAGTAAGGCTGGCCTATCTGGTGAGCCATCCTATCCAGTACCAGGCTCCACTGTTGCGCCGCATCGCGCAGGAGCCAGACATTGACCTGACTGTCTTCTTCGGCTCGGATTTTTCTGTCCGCAGCTATCAGGACGAAGGCTTCGGTGTGGACGTGAAGTGGGACGTGCCGCTGCTCGACGGATACCGCCACAAATTTCTGCCCGTGATCCGCGACGATGGAACGCAGACGGTGACGACCCCGCTGAACTACGGTATCTACAGCGAACTTCGCGGTCGCAATGGAGAACCTGGCTACGATCTGCTGTGGACCCACGGCTACAACATGGTGAATGCGCTGCACGGAATGGTGGCTGCGAAGGCGTTGGGAATTCCCGTGCTGGTGCGCGCCGACATGTGGCTGCGAGACCGTCCACGAAGCGGCCCGAAGCTTCTTTTCAAGAGCCTCTTCTTTCAGTTTCTGAAACACATGGTGGATGGAGTTCTACCTGCCGGCACGTTGAATACCGAGTACTGGCAGCACTATCTGGGCGACGACGTGCCGCGTTTTCTGATGCCATATGCCGTGGACAATAATTACTTCCAGCGACGATGCCAGGAAGCAGCTGCGACCCGCGAGGCCTTCCGAAGAGAGCTTGGCCTGGATGCCGGCAGACCAGTCATCCTGTTCGCCTCCAAACTACAGCAGCGCAAACACTGCTCCGATCTGGTCGACGCCTATGTGAGGCTGATCAACCGCGAGAGCGACCAGCCACGCCCGTACCTGCTGATCGTCGGCGACGGCGAGGAGCGAGCCGCGCTCGAAGAACAGGCCAGATCGCGCGGGCTGGCTGACGTTCGATTCTGTGGATTTCGCAATCAATCGGAGCTGCCGAGGTTCTTCGATCTCGCAACCGTATTTGTGCTGCCCGCCCGCCATGAGCCGTGGGGATTGGTGGTGAATGAGGTGATGAACGCTGGACGTGCGGTCATTCTGTCCGACGATATCGGCTGTCAGCCCGATCTGGTAACGAATGGAGTGGAAGGGTATGTCTTCCCCGTGCGCAATGTGAATGCGCTCGCCGAGGCGCTGCAACGCGTGTTGGCGACACCGGAGACCGCGACGCAGATGGGTCAGCGCGCCCTCGACAGAATCAATGCCTGGAGCTTTGAAGAGGACATTCAGGCGCTGCGCCAGGCCATCGCGCAACTGACGCGAAAGATCATCGCCTAGCGCAGTCCATTCTCATGAGATCTCCTGACCAAAGCCGAGAGAACAATAAGAAGAAGGTGAAGGTCGCCTATCTGGTGAGCCATCCCATCCAGTACCAGGCTCCGTTGTTGCGGCGCATCGCGCAGGAGCCGGATATTGAACTGACCGTTTTCTTTGGATCGGACTTCTCGGTGCAGGAGTATGTCGATAAAGGATTCGGCGTGGACGTGAAGTGGGACGTGCCTCTGCTGGACGGCTATCGTTACGAATTCCTCCCGGCGATATGGGATAAGAGGAGAACCGGGCCGACGAGTCAGTTGAACTACGGCATCTTTAGCCGGCTTCGAGGAAACAATGCAGCGCGGGGATTCGATTTGCTCTGGGTTCATGGCTACTCGACGTTGAACGCGCTGCAGGGAATGCTGGCATCCAAAGCACTTGGAATCCCGGTGCTGCTTCGTGCGGAGTCGCGACTTGGAAGGAAGCAGAGCGATGCTCTGAAACAGATAGTGAAGCACCTTTTTTTCGGCGGGTTGAAGCAACTCGTCGACGGCGTGCTGCCGATTGGGAGTTTGAACGCTGCCTACTGGCGTCACACTCTGGGCGAGGAACTCCCGCAGTTCCCGATGCCGTATGCGGTGGACAACAACTACTTTCAAAGTCGCAGCCGAGAGGCTGATCTGCGACGAGGCGATCTCTTGCGGGAGTTGAATCTTGACGCCTCCCGCCCCATCATTCTATTTGCCTCAAAGCTGCAGAGACGGAAAAGATGCGAAGATCTGCTCGAAGCTTATCTGAGTCTTTGCTCTGAAGTTGGAAGCGAGCCAGTTCCCTACCTCCTGATCGTGGGGGATGGCGAGGAACGGGCGGCGCTTGAGAGGCGTGCCTCCGAGAGCGGCGATGCTGGAGTTCGCTTTTGCGGGTTTCGCAATCAATCGGAGCTGCCGGTTTTTTTTAGTCTCGCCACGGTCTTTGTGCTGCCCTCGCAGGATGAGCCCTGGGGGCTGATCGTGAATGAGGCGATGAACTCGGGGTGCGCCATCATCCTCTCTGATGACGTGGGTTGTCAGCCTGATCTGGTGAGCGATGGCGTCGAAGGATTTGTGTTTCCCGTCGGCGATGTAGACGCACTGAGAGATGCCCTGCGACGAGTTCTTGAAAGCCCGGAGACAGCGAAGGCCCTTGGGCAGCGCGGCCTGAAGAGAATATCCGGGTGGAGTTATGAAGAGGATCTCATCGGTCTTCGACGAGCGATTTCGGCAGTGACAAGGAGGTTGTCGACGTGATTACAACTTTAGTGCGCCCATCATTTGAGGGCTACCTCTGCTGCTATGCTTAACAGTTGATAGTCGAAGAATTATGCGGATTCTGCACATCATTGGAACACTGAACCCTGAGGCGGGCGGTCCTACAGAGTCGGTGCGGGTGCTGCTCAGTTACGGCCCCATTGGCTATACCGGCGAGGTGGTCACACTCGACGATCCGTCAGCGCCATACCTTGATGATGTGGGGTTTCCAGTCCATGCGCTAGGTCCTACCAATACGACCTATGGGTTTAACTCCAAGCTGCTGCCATGGCTAAGGAATAATCGTCATCGCTTCGACGGCGTGGTGGTCAACGGCCTCTGGCAGTACTGCGGATATGCGGCGTGGCGAACTCTGGCAGGCAATACGCCTTATGTCGTGTTTACCCACGGTATGCTGGACCCTTACTTCAAACACGCGTTTCCGCTGAAGCACATCAAGAAGTGGCTCTACTGGGTTCCGGCTGAGTACTGGATCTTGCGTGGTGCCTATCGGGTACTCTTTACCTCGAAGGCTGAGAAGCGACTCGCGGAGCAGAGCTTCTGGCTGCATCGGTGGAATGCTTATGTTGTGCCCTACGGCGCCAGCGGACCGACGGGCGATCCCGAGGTGCAGAAGCGCGCCTTCTTCGCGAAGTGTCCTGAGGCCAAGGGAAAGCGATATCTTGTTTTTCTCGGGCGCATTCATCGCAAGAAGGGCTGCGATATGCTGATCGACGCGTTCGCGAAGGTTGCAGCGGACGATCCGGATCTGTACCTGGTGATGGCAGGGCCGGACCAGCAGCAGTGGAGCGCTAAGTTGAAGGCGACAGCGGCGAACCTGGGTATCAAGGATCGCGTCTTCTGGCCGGGTATGGTGACGGGCGACGCGAAGTGGGGGGCGTTTTACGGATCGGAGGCCTTCATCCTGCCCTCGCATCAGGAGAACTTCGGCATTGCTGTTGCCGAGGCACTGGCCTGCGGAAAGGCCGTACTGTTGGCCGACAAGGTAAACATCGCGGAGGAGATCGCGGAGGATGGCGCAGGATTGATGGAGTTGGACACTCCGGACGGCACGTTGAAGTTGTTGAAGGGGTGGATCGGCATGACCGTTGCAGAGCGGCAACGTATGGCGGAGTTGGCGTATCAGTGCTTCCATCGCCGCTACGATATGCGCGAGAATGCGAAGGCTATCATCCGGCTATTTGGAACAGCTACGGTTCTCACTCCCACCGTTGTGGACTCAGAGTAAGAAGGAGCCCCGATGCCCAGGCAGATTCATTACAACGCGGCAGACCATATCTCGGCAGAGACGGCTGCGGACCCATACCTGCGTCCCGCATTTTCGCTGCGAGACCGGCTGAGGCGGCTAAATTGGAATCTCTG
Source organism: Tunturiibacter empetritectus (assembly GCF_013410875.1). GTDB lineage: Bacteria > Acidobacteriota > Terriglobia > Terriglobales > Acidobacteriaceae > Edaphobacter > Edaphobacter empetritectus. The sequence continues at coordinate 2,374,090 of NZ_JACCCU010000001.1, forward strand.
CTGGGCCATCTTTTATAGAACGTCACCAAGACCGTTACATTCCTGGAGAGCGTTTTTGCTTCGTCTCTTCGGGGCAACGATGGGGCCGAACTGCCATTTTTATCCGCGCTCAAAGGTGTGGGCTCCGTGGAATCTGATCTGTGCCGACCAGGTCACTGCGGGAGATGGCGTTGAGATCTACAACCCGGCGCCGGTCACTCTGGGGTCGCACGCCATCTTGTCCCAGGAAGCCTACCTCTGCGGGGCAACCCACGACTACGATGATCCGGCATTCCCGTTGATCGCGTATGCGATGAATATCGGGGCCTACGCCTGGGTCTGCGCCCGGGCCTCAGTCGCGCCGGGAGTCAATATGGCCGAGGGATCGGTGCTTGGTCTGGGGTCAGTTGCCACGCGAAGCCTCGAGGCCTGGACCGTGTACGCTGGCGTGCCCGCGGTCAAAGTAAAGGAGCGCCGTCAGTTCCCGGTTAGCTCTTCCAACCCCGCCTGATGCGGTTGCCTCTTTGGGGCAGAGAAAAGCAGGACCGAAGTCCCGCTGTTTTCGTCGTTCGCTCTAAGACTGCCTCAGATCTATCCATAGATCTATCCGCGGAGTTTTGCGAGAAGATCGGTCGGATGAACGGGTTTGGCGAGGATCTCGAACTCGTGACCTTGCGCACGAGACTTTTCTAGCAGATCCGCAGTAGCGGCCTGGCCCGAAAAGAGAAGGATCTTGCACTTCGGCAGCTTGCTGCGCGTGATGATGGCAGCTTCGATGCCTGTCATTCCGGTCATGATGACGTCGCTGATGAGCATATCGGGCTGAAAGCTATCGAGCAACTCGACGGCCTTCTCGCCGCTAAATACAGCACGGGCTTCAAAGCCTGCCTGGTTAAGAATTATCGCCAGAGTATTCGCAATCACCTGCTCGTCGTCAGCGACCAGCACCTTGGGCTTGGGTGTTGCGGTAGAAGTTAAATCTGCCATGCTAAGTTTCCCCAAAAGTAGAAGGTTCAAAGTTCAGTTTTAAATGTGACGTACGCAGGCAGCGGATTTATATTTCGCCCACCTAGTAATGATACGCTGAGCGCAGAGGTGGTTGACCCACAAACCGCCACAAATTCACCCGCCGCATCCAGTACCACCAAATTTCTTATGCAGCCAGCCATCATTCGTGCCGAACGTGTTGAAAAGTACTACGCGCAACCGAGCGAAAACCGCATCCAGGTAATTTCGCCCACCGACCTGTCAATTACGGCCGGGGAGATTGTTGCGTTACTTGGGCCTTCCGGCTCAGGAAAATCGACCCTGCTGCGCATGTTGACGGGCCTGTCCGCGCCCTCTGCCGGGGAGGTGTACTGGCACGAAAAACCAATTGCAACCGCGGATGTCAACGTTTCCATCGTATTTCAAAGCTTTGCCCTCTTCCCCTGGCTGACCGTGCTGGAAAACGTGGAAGCTCCGCTGAAGGCTCGTGGTATGGACGCCGCCGACCGTCGCAAACGAGGCATGAAGATCCTCGACACAGTGGGTCTGGACGGCTTCCAGGCTGCGTATCCCAAGGAGCTCTCCGGCGGCATGCGGCAGCGGGTCGGCTTCGCACGCGCGCTGGTCGTCGAGCCCGAAGTTCTCTTCATGGATGAGCCCTTCTCCGCGCTCGATGTGCTCACGGCCGAGAACCTCCGCAGCGAACTGCTGGAGCTCTGGCAGAACAAGACCATCCCAACGCAGTCGATCTTCATCGTCACCCACAACATCGAAGAGGCCGTCCAGCTTGCCGATCGCATCATCGTCCTCGGACGCAACCCGGGCCATGTGCGAACCGACTTCCGCGTCGCAATCCCTCACCCGCGCGACCGCAAAGCAACCGCCTTCACCCAACTGGTCGACTACATCTACAAAGTGCTGACGCAGCCTGACGCCCAGCCGCCAGCCCTGCCCCAGACCTCCACCGGAAAGACGGTCCGCGATCAACGGCAAATGCACTACCAGATGCTGCCGCACGCACGCCCCGGCGGAATCGCTGGTCTGCTAGAGCTCGTTCTCGACCACAACGGCAAGGACGACATCTATCGCCTCGCTGACGACCTCGCCTTCCAGATCGACGACCTGCTCCCCATCGTCGACGCCGCGCAGCTATTAGGTTTCCTCACGGTTACAGAAGGCGACGCCGCCATCACACCCACCGGCGCCGAGTACGCCAACTCCGAGATCCTTCGCCAGAAAGAGCTCTTCCGCACCGCCGCCGTCGAAAACGTCCTGCTCCTTCGCCAGATCGTGCGCGCCATCGAGTCCAAAAGCGACCGCAGCGTCCCCGAGGAGTTCTTCCACGACATGCTCGACGAGCAGTTCAGCGAAGACGAGACTCTCCGCCAGTTGGAGACCGCCATCAACTGGGGCCGCTACGCCGAGCTCTTCGACTTCGACGCCTCCCGCCGACGCTTCATCCAGTCAGAAAAACTTCATCACGACACGGAAGCAAGCTCCACCGCGGAGATCGATGCATGATGAAGCTGCCGGATAGCTTCAGCAACATCCGCGGACGTGAGACCTTTGCGCGCTCCCAGGTGCTGCAGCGCAGCTGGCCCGTCGTGCTCGACCTCTGCGTCGCCGGCATCGGCCTGGCCTGCTTCTACGGAGTCGTCGTCATCGCGCGCTACTGGTTCGGCCATCCCGAACCGGAGATCGTCATCTCGCAGAGTCCGCGCGCACTGCCGCAGTATGCGTTCTACTCCATCGTGCGCATCGGCCTTGCCTACCTGCTCAGCCTGGTCTTCGCCATCGGCTACGGCTACATCGCCGCCTACAGCAAACGCGTCGAGCCGCTCATGATCGCTGGCCTCGACATCCTCCAATCGATTCCCGTCCTCAGCTTTCTCCCCGGCGTCATGCTGGCGATGGTCGCGCTCTTTCCCACCCGGCAGATCGGCGTCGAGATGGGCGCCATCGTCCTCATCTTCACCGGCCAGGTCTGGAACATGGCCTTCAGCTTCTACTCGTCCATCAAGAGCATCCCGCGAGAGCTCTCCGAAGCCGCGAGCATCTACAAGTTCTCGCGCCTCCAAAAGCTGATCCAGTTAGAGCTTCCCTATGCCGCCATCGGACTGGTATGGAACTCCATGGTGTCGGTCGCAGGCGGATGGTTCTTCCTGATGGCCTGCGAGATGTTCGTCCTGGGCACACGCGACTTCAGGCTTCCGGGACTGGGATCATACCTCCAAACCGCTGCCGGCACGGGAAACTTCGCAGCCATCACCTGGGGCCTGCTTACGATGGTTGCGATCATCGTCGCGACCGATCAGCTCGTCTGGCGGCCCATCATCGCGTGGAGCGACAAGTTCAAATTCGAGCAGGTAGAGAGCAACTCAAGAGTGCGCTCGCCACTGCTGCATCTTCTCCAGCAGTCTCGCGGACTGCGAACGCTACGTCAGCACACGATCGTTCCCTTCGAGGAGAGTCTCTATCGCCGGCTCGCAGAGGGACGAGCCGGCGGCACAGTTGCCAACGCTGCAAACTCCGATGGCGAGGTCAAAAAGAACGGCTCTGCGTCTACCATCTTGCGCGGACTTGTTATCGTGATTGGGGCAACCGCGGTTCTCTATGCGGCCTGGCAGGCGTTGGCGCTTCTACGGCAGGTCCATGGCAGCGAGTTCGCCACAATCCTAAAGGGCGCGATGGCTACCTTCCTCAGAGTCAACATCTCACTGATTCTCGCTGCTGCGTGGACGATTCCCGCAGGCGTTGCCATCGGCTTCCATCCCCGGCTCGCGCGCATCGCACAACCCATCGCGCAGATCGCAGCCTCCGTTCCCGCAACTGCACTCTTCCCCGTCATCCTTCTCGCTCTCATCCGTATCGGCGGCAACATGAATATCGGCTCTATCGCGCTGATGCTCTTAGGAACGCAGTGGTACATCCTGTTCAACGTCATCGCCGGTGCAATGGCGATCCCATCCGATCTAAAAGAAGTCGCGACGCTCTTCCACTTCACCACCATCCAGAAGTGGAAGACGGTCATTCTGCCCGGCATCTTTCCCTTCCTCATCACCGGCATGGTGACAGCCTCCGGCGGCGCATGGAACGCGAGCATCATCGCAGAATATTTCCGGCTCAAAAACCAGACGCTGCAGACGGTTGGGCTTGGTGCAGTCATCAGCGCGGCAACAGACAGCGGCCAATTCCAGATCCTGCTCCTCGCCACGATCGTGATGGCAATCATGGTCGTTACCATCAACCGTCTGGTATGGCGCCCGCTCTACCGCCTCGCCGAAACTCGTTACAAACTAGGCGGCTAAACGCCAGAGTGAGAGGAGCGAACGCGCCAATGCCAGGCACGCATACCAGCCTGAACTACTGCAACCCTCCGACCGCGCCACCCTCTGACGAGAAGCTGTTGCAAGCGGAACTTTGAATATTAACGTGCTGCCTGTAGATTTCGCATCCTATTAGCGTGGACGATAGGAGGTTCTATGACAGGTTCAGCTACCTTTGCGCCGTTTATAGAGAACCGGGAGACCGCCCCCGCATACTGGCAGGTGGACATCCTTTGGCTGGTGCTTGCGGATGGGAATCAGACCGGAAACAGCTTTTCGCTCCTTGAAGAGCTATGCCCCAAAGACTCCGGACCGCCTCCACACACGCATACTCAAACGGAGATCTTCTACCTGCTGGATGGCGAGATCACTTTTCTGGTGGACGGAAAACAGATCAAAGCCAAAGCGGGATCCGCGGTGACTGTGCCACCTGGCGTAGCGCACAGTTTCAGGGTCGACTCAGAGACCTGTCGAGTGCTCAACCTGTACGTACCTGCTGGTTTTGAGCGGTCGATCGTTGAGCTTGCAGAGCCGGCAAAGCACCGCACACTCCCTCCGAAAGGATTGCCCATGCGTGGTTCCATGGCGGACGCCATGAAGCTGTTTGCGGAGATTGGTATGAAGCCGGTGCCGGGCCCAGACGTCCTTCGGCCAGCCGCCGACACACGCATGGACATGTCCGGCGGGAAGTAAATTGGGCGAGAAGTAAATGGAAACGGGATCAGAACACTTCAGGAGAGAAGAATGACAAACACACCGAAGTCTGCAGTGGAAGCGCAACCACCTGCCGTGAGAGAGTTCCTCGTGCTGGGCGACAAGATGCTCATCAAACAGAGCGCCGAAAGTACGAACGGCAGATATGCCGTAATGGAACAACTCCTAAATCCAGGAGACGGACCGCCCCCGCACATACATACGCGGGAGGACGAAGTGTTCTACATCGCTTCCGGCGAGTTCGACATCCTGCTCGGAGACCGGACAATTCGCGCGAAAGCCGGCGACGTCCTCGATGCACCCCGCAACGTGCGTCACACCTACCATTGCGTGGGAGAGGCGCCGGGCACCATTATCTTTCTTACTTATCCGGCGGGTATCGAGCGCTTCTTCGCGGAAGCGTCGAAGATTGCGCCGTCCGACATGGGCAAGCTGTTCGAAGTAGCGGCTCAATACGGATTGATCTTTGAAAAGCCTGAGCCCTCCGCCGACAAGCAAAAGAACAAATAAATCTAAGGATGCTTCTGCATCGCGCTTACTTCGTGAGTTGGTGCTGTCTGAGGATGGTTACAACTCTGTCGATCGGCAGCGCTTCGACCGTATGTCCGTTGCCAGTCACAGTGGTGGCCTTGAGCATCGAGTTGTAAATCGCCTCCTCTGTCCCCTCGATCACGGCCTCGAAGAGAGGAGACATCGCATCGTTAGTGAGCACCTCAGTCCTGCGCGTCGTGGATACATCGCTCGTAAAAATGCGAACCTGGGATGCGGTGGAGAACGCGATCGCATAGTCGCCGCTACCGTTCGACGCGGAGCTGCCCGTCCTGCCCATCCCGACCCAAGCTCTAGCTGCAAGGCGTTTCAGATTGCGCACATCCAGTGGAGCGTCCGTCGCGATCACCATCATGCAAGAACCATCGGCCTTATCTTTTACGCCCTCGACCTGACCGGCTTCCTTGCGCAAATAATACTGACCAAGCTCCTGACCCACAGGCGCACCGTTGATGGTAAGTATCCCTCCGAAGTTTGACTGCACCAGCACGCCGACCGTGTATCCGCCCAGCGTGGCCGGAAGGCGTCGCGACGCGGTTCCTATGCCACCCTTCCAGCCAAAGGCTACGGTGCCCGTACCGGCTCCCACTGTGCCCTCATCAACAGGCCCCGGCTTGGCATCTCTGATCGCATTGGTTACGTCCTCCGGCGCGATGTGGCGACCACGAATGTCGCTAAGCCATCCGTCATTCGTCTCCCCCACGATCGCATTGATCGAAAGTACACCCTCGTTGCCCGGAAGCGAAAGCATGTAGCTAATCAAATCGTCAGCCGCACGAGGAACACTGGTGGTTGAGGTCAGCAGGATGGGCGTCTCAATCTCTCCCATCTCATCCACTTGTGTAGACCCTGTAAGCTTTCCATAGCCGTTACCAATAAAGATCCCGCCGGGAACGCGTTCGCGATACATATTCCCGGCGTGAGGCAGAATGGCCGTCACTCCAGTTCGCACGTTGTCACCGCGAATAAGAGTCGTCTGGCCAACTTCCACACCTGCAACATCCGTAATCGCATCGAGCGGACCTGTTGGCAACACGCCAACCTTCAGCCCAATGTCGGCGGCTCGAGGACGTTTCGGTGAGCCTTCACTCTGTGCTCCAGCTATCAGGCTGACAAGCAGAACGAAAGCGCTTCCACAAAGACCACGAGATAGGATGCGCACAGATTGACCCCCGAAGTGTTTCCTCGCACACGCTCGACCAGAACTTATCAACCCCCCGGGAAACACTTCTGTTGCCTTTCTGGTCAGTGGCTGCCGCCCACTTTCATACTCAGGTGTTCTTTCCAGGAGTTAAGAGCACGCTTGTTTTGGTGGACCACTTGGCGGTGGGGCCATCCGTATAAACGACAAGATTCCCATCATCCTGCAGATAGAGGGTCGGGTGCTGGATGCCAAATGTACCCGTATTGAACACCGGAATTGACCCCGCATACGCCACCAGATTGCCATCCTCCTGAAAATCTACCTCTGTGACGCCCTTTCCGTTTATCTTGGCACTCCAGACCGGTACCCATCGCATCTGGTTGTTAGGATCGAGTGCTGGCGCCGGGCCCCCAGTCACCTGGGCTAAGCCGATGGAGGACGAGTCGACGCTCTCGAGAATCAGGTTTCCATCGGATTCCTGCAAGGTGAGCCTGAATGCACCACCAGGGGAATACCAACTGCTTCCGGGGCGAAGCCATAGCGACCGTGGCTTGTTATTACCGGGACTTATGTGCGTGTTGTCTCTGACTTGGTTGTTGGGTGGGTAAGCGATAAGGCCTACTATATCCAGGGGAAATTGGAGATCGGTGCTTTGCAATGAGACATTAATCATGGGCTCCTCCGTGTTGCGCTGATTGCGTTCTAAACGGGGCCCGCGGATTGAAGATGGCTGTAACTTATAGTCTTCGAGAGGCGCTGAAGCAAGCGATCCTTTTCGGTCGATTCAGAGTTCACTGATTGCGAATCGCAGCCCGCGCCGCCCGAGGCTTGCGCCGCTCCTACTTGAAATGAGCTTCATAGGGTTTCTCAACCCGCAATGTACCTCAATGGGAATCTTCCCTCTTTCACTTCGTAGGTCATTCAAGCTCCAGAGAACATGCGATGGTCGTTCGTTCAGAGCGGAGGCGCACCCGGCTGCTTGCGAAACGCAAAAACAACCGCCAGCAGCGGAGGAGCCAGCAGCACACCCCAAAACGGAATTACAATCCCCAGCACAATCGGCCCCAGAAACGCCGCCCACCACGGAACCTTCGTAGTCCGATGCAGCACGTAAGGCCCAATGACCAGCCCTTCCAGAATAACAATCAGTCCATAGAGGCCCAGAACCAGCCCCAGACGCCACTCGTCATGGCCGCTGAACGCAACCGCCAGCACCGGACCAATCAGCGCGATCATACCGCCGAAGGTTGGAACGATCTGCAGGATACCCCCAAGAACCGCCCAGAGCGGCGCGAACGGAACCCGGATCAACTCCAGCCCGATCAGCCACAGAACTCCGACAATCAGTCCATCCAGCGTCGCCGCCCGCCACCAGTTAAGCAGCGCGCCGCCCGCCGTCTTCAGATGAGCCGTCGTATTGTTGTTTCGAATCTCCATACCAACCTGTCCGCTTCGGCGCGCATCAGACCCTCTGAAGCAGAACTATAACTCAAGCCACTTCATTCGATGCGCACCTTTGCAACCGCGAGGGACACGCTCGCGCGAACGGCACTGGAATGGAGCACGATCAAGATGGCTGTCATGATGCAGGCGTTTTACTGGGACTCGCCCAAGCACGATAAAAAAGAGGGCGAGTGGTGGAACTTCGTAGCCGAAAAAGTAGAGGACCTTAGCAACGCAGGATTTAGTGCGCTGTGGCTGCCTCCGGTCTCGAAAGGCTCCGACCACGCCTCAATGGGCTACGATCCCTACGACTACTTCGACCTTGGCGACTTCGACCAGAAGGGCGGCACCAAGACCTACTACGGCAACCGCGCCGAGCTCGAAGCGCTGATCGCCAAAGCGCACAAACACGGCATCGGCCTCTACGCGGATATGGTCATCAACCATAACTCCGGTGCCGACGAGGAGGAGGTCAACCCTCTCGACGGCGAGAAACGTTGGACCAAGTTCAATCCCAAGAGCGGTAAGTTTCCCCGCGACTGGAACTGCTTTCATCCCAGCCGCTACGAGCAGGTGATGATGGAGGGCGAGAACTTCGCCGGCTTCCCTCACCTCTGCCATCGCAACCCCGTCGTCTACACCGCGATGTTCGAGTATGCCCGTTTCCTCATCGAGGAGCTGGGCTTCGACGGCTTCCGCTTCGACTTCGTAAAAGGCTTCGGCGCGTGGATCATCGGTCTGCTGGCGAAGTATCGCTACGTCAAGGACGGCAAGGAGTTCACCCCCTACGTTGTCGGTGAGATGTGGTCTGGCGGCGAGGATATAGGACAGTGGCTGGACAAAGTCAACAAGCTGACCGACACCCAGATTGCTGCCTTTGACTTCCCGCTCCGCTACAAGTTGAAGGACGTCTGCGACAAGCCCAGCTACGATCTGCGCAACCTGACCGACGACGGCGCAGTCGTCATGAAGCGGCCCATGCACGCCGCTACCTTCGTCGACAACCACGACATGGGCGACAACGCGATCGTCAACGACAAGATGATGGCCTACTCGTTCATCATGGTGCACGAGGGGTATCCCAGCATCTTCTGGTACGACTACTACAACAACGGCCTGGCGCGGCCGCTCACTCCGAACGGAATCGACGCCCTGATCATCGCCCACCAGAAGTACGCTGGAGGCGACTCGCAGATCCTGCACGCCGATCCCGACCTCTACATCATGCAGCGCGTCGGCTTTAAAGACGACAGTGTCGATCAACCGGGCCTGATCTACGTGCTCAACAACCTTGGCGACAAGTGGTCGGGCACCTCAGTAAAGACCAAGTGGGCGAATCAGAAGTTCGCTCCCATCGCCTGGGACGGCCACGACGACGCTCACCCGGACGAGCGAACGACCGACGCGGACGGCAACTCCGAGTTCCCTGCTCCGCCTCGAGGCTTTGCCATCTACGCCCCTGTGTAAGAGATGTCCTGCCGGACGAGCGCCCTGCGCGGGCAACGGTCACTTCGTGACGCGTATACCGGTCTCGGCGAATCAAACAGCATCAATCCTCCCGCTGGTCGGCCAAGCTCTGGTCCGCGACCAACGGGAGCACCTTGCGAAGCTCGGAAAAAGGCGTGCGAACGCCCGCCCCACGCGCAGTGGGCCCGTCCGGCAGGACGCACGCACCTAATCCAAAAATAAAGTTCCAAAACGTGGCGTATTTTTAGTGAGCAAAAAACACGGTGCTAAAACACCACGTCAGCCACGCAAAACACCACGTTCTCACCAGCAAAAAACCATCATTTTGCACGGTGGAAAACCACAAACCCCAATAAAACCGCACCCGCCACCACAACCAGATTTTTTCAAGGGTTCGAGCCCATCTTTCGAACTCCCGGAAGGCAAATGCTATCCTTAAAGCATGAAATTCGGCGTTCTGGTCTTCCCCGGGTCCAACTGCGACCATGACACCCACCACGTGGTGGACGCGATCGCGCACCAGCCTGTGACCTACCTCTGGCACGCCTCAGAGGACCTTCAGGGCTGCGACGCCATCCTCGTCCCCGGCGGATTCGCCTACGGCGACTACCTTAGAACCGGCGCCATTGCCCGCTTTGCGCCAGTCATGCAATCGGTAAAGAAGTTCGCCCAAAACGGTGGACTGGTGATGGGAATCTGCAACGGCTTTCAAATTCTGTGCGAAGCAGGCCTCCTTCCCGGCGCACTGATGCGCAACGCCAGCCAGCACTACATCTGCAAACAAACCTTTCTGCGAACCGAGACAAACAACTCTCCCTTTACGCACGGGCTGTCTCGCGGGCAGGTGTTGCAGATGCCAATTGGCCACATGGAAGGTAACTACTTCTGCGACTCCGATACGCTGGAAACGCTGAAGAAACAGGATCGCATCGCCTTTCGCTACGCCACTCGAGAGGGCACGGTGACTGCTGCTGCGAACCCGAATGGATCGCTCGAGAACATCGCTGGCGTCCTGAACGAAGGACGCAATGTGCTGGGTCTCATGCCGCATCCGGACCGTTCCAGCGAGGCTCTCCTTGGATCTGCGGATGGCTTGCGCTTGTTTCAAGCGATGGCGGAGTCTTTGGCTACAGCGCGATAACGCAACCAGCCCACTGACGCGATGATAAGCTGATCACGCAATGATTGACATTCACCATCACCTTCTGTGGGGCATGGACGATGGTGCTTCGACCCTCGAAGCCTCTGTAGCTATGGCGAAGATGGCTGCAGCGGATGGGATCACCCACATCGTGTGTTCGCCGCACTCGAACGGCCAATACTCCTACGACCCTCCCATCATCAACGCGAAGATTATCGAGTTGCAGGAGCGGTTAGATCGTGATTCGATCGGTATAAAGCTGGGCCGTGGATGCGACTTCCATATGTCGTATGAAAATATCCAGGAGGCCAAAGTTGACCCGACAAAGTTCAGCATCAACGGGCTGGGCTATCTACTGGTAGAGGTTCCGGACTATGGACTGCCGCGGGGTTTGACTGAAATCTTTTATCAACTGCAGTTGGCCGGTCTAACGCCGATTCTGACGCATCCGGAGAGGAATCCTACGCTGCAGGCCGATCAGGATCGAATCGCGGAGTGGCTGCAGCGGGGAGTACTGGTGCAGGTCACGGCGGGGTCTGTGCTAGGCCGGATGGGCAAGCATGCAGAGCGGATGGCGCATGAGCTGCTCGAGAATCGGTGGGTGCACTTTCTGGCAACCGATGCGCACAATACGACCTCGCGCGCACCAAAGATGCGAGAGGCGCTGGAGTTGGTCGCAGCGAAGTATGGGCCGGATTATGCGCATCTGCTCTGTGTATCCAATCCTCTTGCGGTATTTATGGGGAAGCCGATGCCGCCACAAGTGGAGCCGCTGAACCTCTATGAGGATCTGCAGGAGAAGAGCTGGTGGCGGAGACTGCTGGGGCAGTAGATTTGGTGGGAGCACCACGCGAAGCGGTATACAAGTCACGAAGTGACCGCGCGAATCGGGGCCTCACGAACAGGTCTTCGTTCGTGGGGTGGCAAGCGCAGTAGGCCCGTCCGGCAGGACCTATCTTTTACAATCCAAGGCCGCCGTCGACGGCGAGGAGTTGGCCAGTAATAAAGTGGGGCGCCGTGGCGAAAAAGACGGCAGCTGCCGCTACATCTTCGGCAGTGCCGTTGCGCTGCATGGGTGTTTTGCGGGCGAAGTGCTCATAGGCCTCTTCAACCTCTCCTTGAACGATCATGCCGGGGGCGATGCAGTTGACACTGATCTCAGGCGCCCAGGCCTTCGCCATGGTCTTCGAGAGCATATGCAGCGCCGCCTTGGAGGTGCAGTAGTGGCCGTGAGTGGCCCAGGGATGCAGGCCTCCTAGCGAGCCGATGTTGAGGATGCGCCCTTTGACAGCGCGCAGGTGTGGGTGCGCAGCCCGGGCCATAAGAAAGGGTGCCCGGGTGTTGGTGGTAAACATCGCATCCCACTGATCGACTGAGATGTTCTCGAGCGCTTCGGAGGCAAAGATTCCGGCGTTGTTGACGAGTAAGTCGATGCGGCCCAGATCGTTGATGACTGCAGCTACGGTCTGTTCAATGTCCTCGGGATTGCGTAGATCGCAGCGGATGGCCAAAGCGTCGACGTCGTGGGCCGCGAGCGCGTGAACTGTCTGCTGCGCCTCGGTTTGAGAAGAGAGATAGGTGATGGCTACGTCTGCGCCGCGTTCGGCGAGAGCCAGAGCGATAGACCGGCCGATTCGCTTGGCCGCCCCAGTTACAAGCACAGTCTTTCCTGTTAGCGGCCTGTCCATAGACTCTTTTCATACTGCCTGGTCGGTTACAGCTGGGGTGTCGAGTTGGGAGTGGCAGGCTGCGAAGTTGCGGGCGGATTGCCCGGTGCCGGCCTGGTAACCGGCACAGTCGGCCTTATCGGCTCCTGAACGCCTGGCTTCCTGGTTGCAGCTTTGCCATCGTTGTTCTCGTAGGAGGAGACCTGCTCCCTGGGATGAATCATAGCGACGGAGATCTCTTTGCTGGCCTCTTTGACTTCGTACTCTTCGGCAAAGGTTGCGAAGCCCGGCGCGATAACCTGCACGCGCACCGTGCTGCCTGTAGGGATAACGTCGATGACGGCTTTGCCGTCGGGATCAGTCTTGACTTCGAGGTTGCCCTCGTCCTTGCCGTCCATCGATGGATTGAAGATGACAGCGGCGTTCATGATGGGCTTGCCGTTGAACTTCTTGACGACGGTAACCTCGATGTGGGACGTAGCTGGCGGCGCCTTGTATTTGCGGCCACGCTTGGCAGGGACATCCTGATCCTGAGCCCTGGCGGGAAGGCTGGATGCGAAGGCGAAGAGGAGAACGAGGAACGATAGGGACCAGACGGTGCGGCGTGACGACATGGCCTCATTCTACGACTTTTGAGATTGGGTTTGTGGGTCGGTCATCATGGCCCGGTAGGCCTGGCGGGCCTTGCGCGGGTTTCACTCACATTTCACGCAGCCGGGTTGACAACGGGAAGCGGGCTGACTATCGTTAGCAATCGGAAGGCTTGAGTGCTAACGGCTCTCTTATTTGCTTTAGGAGCCTGGGCTGCGGCCTGTTCCACTCATTTATTGCGGCTCGGGCCAGAGGTCAATGGCAGAGGCTGCGCTCTACAACGCGGACGGCCAGCCGTTCGCCAAATCGCACTAAGGAGATGTAAGCAATGGCTACAACATCATTTACACCGCTGCACGACCGGATTCTGGTTCGGCGCATTGAAGAGGGCGAAAGCATTCGTGGTGGGATCATCATCCCGGACTCGGCAAAAGAGAAGCCGCAGGAGGGCGAGGTGATCTCCGTCGGCAAGGGCAAGTCAAACGACGAAGGTAAGGTTTTCCCGCTGGATGTGAAGGCCGGCGACAGCATTCTGTTTGGAAAGTACTCGGGCACAGAGATCAAGATCGACGGCGAAGAGTTGCTGATCATGCGGGAAGAAGAAGTCCTCGGAATTCTCAAGAAGTAGGCACTTCGTGGCATTGCACGCAGCGGATGCGCTTTCGGCGCAAAAACAAAGCTGCTTGCTTACCAATCAACATACTTTGATCGGCTTTGAGCCGGTAAACAGGAGTAAGACAATGGCAAAACAGATTCTGCATGGAGAAGATTCGCGTCAGGCTATCCTGCGTGGTGTCAATATTTTGGCTGACGCAGTGAAGGTGACGCTTGGACCGAAGGGTCGCAATGTCGTTATCGAGAAGAAGTTCGGTTCGCCGACGATCACCAAGGACGGCGTGACCGTTGCCAAGGAGATTGAGCTTTCGAACTCGCTCGAGAACATGGGCGCGCAGATGGTTCGCGAAGTGGCTTCGAAGACCTCCGATGTTGCCGGCGACGGTACCACCACTGCTACCGTTTTGGCTCAGGCGATCTATCGCGAGGGTGTGAAGACGGTTGCTGCCGGTGCAAACCCGATGGCGCTGAAGCGCGGTATCGATAAGGCGGTTGAGGCCATCATCGGCAAGCGCGATGAGAACGGTGTTTCAGTAGGTGGTGCCTTGTCGACGTTCTCGAAGCCGGTTTCGGGCGACATGATTGCCCAGGTTGGAACCATTTCGGCGAACTCTGATTCTCAGATCGGCACGATTATTGCCGAGGCTATGAAGAAGGTTGGCAAGGACGGCGTTATTACCGTCGAAGAGTCTCGCACGATGGAGACTCAACTGGATGTCGTCGAGGGCATGCAGTTCGATCGCGGCTATCTTTCGCCTTACTTCGTGACCGATGCGGAGCGGATGGAAGTTGCTCTTGAGAATCCCTACATCCTGATCTACGAGAAGAAGATCTCGTCGATGAAGGACCTGCTTCCCCTGCTCGAGCAGATCGCACGCACCGCGAAACCCCTCGTCATTATTGCCGAGGATGTGGACGGTGAGGCGCTTGCGACTCTCGTGGTGAACAAGCTGCGCGGAACGTTGAATGTCGCGGCCGTGAAGGCTCCTGGCTTCGGCGATCGTCGCAAGGCGATGCTGCAGGATATCGCGATTCTGACTGGTGGCAAGGCGATCACGGAAGACCTCGGCATCAAGCTTGAGGGTGTGAAGATCGAGGACCTTGGCACTGCGAAGCGCGTGACGATCGATAAGGACAACACAACCATCGTTGATGGCGGCGGCAAGGATGGTGATGTTGAAGGACGCGTGAAGGAGATTCGCGCCCAGATCGACAAGACCACCTCTGACTACGACCGTGAGAAGCTGCAGGAGCGTCTTGCCAAGCTGGTTGGCGGCGTTGCGGTGATCAAGGTTGGCGCGGCGACTGAGACCGAGATGAAGGAAAAGAAGGCTCGTGTTGAAGATGCGATGCATGCGACGCGCGCGGCGGTTGAGGAAGGCATTGTTCCGGGCGGCGGCGTGGCATTTGTTCGCTGCACCCCAGCGGTTGATGCTGTAATCAAGGGCCTTGAAGGCGATGAGAAGATCGGTGCAACGATTATCCGTCGCGCGATTGAAGAGCCTTTGCGCATGATCGTCTCGAATGCAGGCGAAGAGGGCGCAGTGGTGATCGGCAAGATCCACGAATCGAAGGAGACCAACTACGGCTACAACGCCGCTACCGGCGCCTACGAGGACCTGGTGAAGGCTGGCGTCATTGATCCTACGAAGGTTACGCGTACTGCTCTGCAGAACGCGGCTTCGATCGCTGGCTTGATGCTGACCACCGAGGCGATGATCGCTGATATCCCGGAGAAGAAGGAAGCTGCGGGCGGCGGACACAACCATGGCGGCGGCGGTATGGACGGCATGTACTAAGAAGTTGTTTCAAAAAAAGTGGGGCCCTGGTGAGAGCCAGGGCTTTGCTGTTTTTGCTGGAGTTTTGAGGGGTGTTTTGGAAAAAACATGTGTTTCGTGGTGGTTTTTTGCTGGTGTAAACGTGGTGGGATGGTGGTCTGAACATGGTCGTTAGCCGCAATGATTTCGGAGCCGAAAAATACGCCACCAAATCCGGATTTATTTTGCGGAGGGTGTATCGGGTTGGCTGAAGGCAGCTCTCCCTCTTGAGCCGCTTTCAACCTGAAAGCGTAAAGGAGTAAAGCCTCTCTCAGGCTGAGACCATTGTGAGCAGGAAAAAACCTAAAGACTTTTACGGCCAAGCCACATCGAGATAGTCGATGGTAATCTTGCCTGCGCTCTGCGATGTCGGTTGCGCCAATGTTACTTTGATGAGATTCTGCCCTTCTTTTACTGTTGCATGATCTATTTTGAAGCAGCAAAAACGAGTAGGATCCACAGCAAGATTGGCCTGGTAGGGATCATGCAGGGGCGCCGCAATAAACGGGGTGGGTTCGAGCGGCATATCGTTCCATTCCACCGAGGATGCCCAATCGGGAACTGGCCCATCCGTATAGCCCACTGGCGGCTCAATCCGCACCCGGAGAGTTCCCTTGGGTTGCCTTCCTCGAAGATACATAGATAACTTGAACGTAAAGGACTCTCCCACATGCAGTGTCTG
This sequence comes from Tunturiibacter empetritectus, assembly GCF_013410875.1. Lineage (GTDB taxonomy): Bacteria > Acidobacteriota > Terriglobia > Terriglobales > Acidobacteriaceae > Edaphobacter > Edaphobacter empetritectus. Next base: position 2,390,212 of record NZ_JACCCU010000001.1, read on the forward strand.
CGGCATCTGCATGGAGGGCGATATATAAGAATCGTGGTCAACGGCTAGAACATACCACTGTGGACTCCCTACATCATCGGATTTACGCAGGCTATCCAAGATGTGAAAGGGCTGTTCGTTAAAAGGCCCGACGCCGGGATCGGACGCTATGGAGTTGCTCGTTTCCCGATAGTAGGCAAAATTAAACAGGCTGATTCCATCGGCACCCTGGTTGTAGGCGGTATTGGCGACGGTATGGAATTGCTGGTCTGTCGTGCGCAGAAACGGCCTACTTCCATCCGGCAAGGTCGCAGTAACATTTGTCGTTTGGGTTGCTTCGAAGTAGATCGCCGTCTCCGGAATCAAGCTCCGAATTGTGGGAAGATCGCTCTCGTTGGTGGTGTAGTAGCCATCGGAGACATTGACCATGTCGACGCCAGCCTCGACAAACGCCGGCAGAGAGATGCCCAGCTTCTGATGGACGTCGAGGAACGAGGGAACGCGCACGCACAAAAACCTGCGTCTCAACTCGTTGTGTTCTACAGGCCACTCGTTCGTTGGATCGGGCAGAGTCAGATCGGGATCGGGCCCCTCATCAAGCGCAGCACGCACGCCCCGTATGAAGTCGACCATGATCTTCTGATTTTCTTGAGCATTGGAAGCAGGCGGAAAATAGTTTGCATAACGATTGAAGTCAAGTTCAAGACCGTCGATGCCGTATCTGCAAAGCTCCTTGATCAAACTCAATTTATATTGCCGCACCTCCGGAATTGCCCAATTCTGGGCACGCTCAGGGTTCTTCAAGTAGTCGTTACCCAAGGTAAAGTTATCGCTTCTTTGATAAGCTGAGTTTTCGTACCAGAACTTGCACATCTTCGAGCTGGTGGTGACGGTGTTCCCGGTCGTATCCAGAAACTGCACATCGTTGAGGCGAAAGCTCACAAAGGCCCTTTGCCGATGACTACGACATGCACTTAGGAAGTCACGGACCATATCGCCGCCACCCAGCATGTAGTTGGCATATGCATCGAAGGGTCCCTTTGGGCGACCAATCAAGTCGTAGTACTAGGGGTAGTGCTCTGTCGCCGGATACACCTTGCTTTTCCACCATGGGACCCAGCAAAGGCCAGGACAAAAGAGCTGCACGTCGACCATGCCGGCAACTTCGGCGACACTTGCCTCGATCAGTCGTTTGCTGAAGGTCTGGGGATGTAGGTTATTGCCGGGATTGCTCCATGGACTGTAGCAGGAGAGCAGATTGGTTGAGTCATTGTTGTAGAGCGTGCGGAAAGGAGCCTTTCTGCCACGGCCCCACGAGGGACCAAATGCACCAGCAGCGTGCGCCATGCGGGTCAACAGATGGGCAGATACCAAAGTTCCTGTACCAATGAGAAACTCGCGCCGATCCATCATGCCTCCTCTGACATGCTAAAGACACTTTTACTCTAAACAAAGTAGAAGGCGCTGCCACCCCCTTTGAAGAACCTTTGATGAAACCCAGCAACCGTCGACTTGTTGCTACGGTCAAGATTGGTTTCCTGGGATCGCTTGCTCTGGGGTTAGAGAAGGGAAGAGCAAGCGAAGGCGACAGAGGGTTTCTCCGCTGCGCCGTTCACGATGAGGCTGTGAACGGCTTCGGTCGAAGTGACGAGTTTTGGTAAGGTTGACGAGAACAAGCAACGACTACTGCAACCGCGCGGTTCTTCCTCTTCGACAAGCTCAAGGTTAGAGTGACAAGATTTTTGGCTAGGGCTGAGAGAGCACGACGGTTCCTGGGCGGACCTGGGTGGGAGCGCGGAGTTTGGTCTTGGGGAGGTCGGTTGAAGTTCTCAGACTGACGAGTTTTTTGTTGGCGTCTACGGGGAAGGTGGCGACGTAGGTTCGGGCGATGGCCTCTTGAAACTGCTTGAGGTACGGGGCCATTGAGACAGGGTTCTGACCGGTGCTTTGGTAGAGCGAGAGGCCGCCGGTTCCTTCTGCCATCTGGGCGAGGTAGTTTTGTCCGCTGAAGCTGCCACGGCCACGACTGAAGCCGGCATCGCTGAAGTAGATGGAGTAGACGGGGACGCCGGCGCGCTGGGCGTCGGTGACGGCTGAGTCGACGTAGGGGCTGTTCTGGTTGAGCGGGCTGGTACTGCCGTTGTAGGGGTCTACGCCATTGGTAATCATAAGGACGAAGCGTGGCTTGTGAACGGGGCCTGTGCGCTGGACGGGGCTGACCTGATTTTCGGCCTGGCCGGGCCAGTTCTTGACGAAGGCGGAGAGGCAGAAGTAGGGGCTGGCGCTGGAGCCGGGGATGCCGCTGGGAATGCGGAGGCCCTGGGCGGCGGCGGCGAGGTCTGAGGTGAAGCCTGAGGCGCCGGAGCCGGGGAAGACGGTGCCGTTCTGCATGTAGCCGACGAAGACTTCGGTGCCAGCGGGTAGGCTGGTGATGAAGGCGCGGAGATTGTTCATCTCGCGGGCGACGCTGGTGCGGAGGCCGTCATCGATGAGGAGGGCGACCTGGGCTCCGCCAGGGGGTATGGCGGCGAGGTTGGTAAGTGGGCTGACACGATTGTCGACCTTGAGGGTGAGATCTTTTGCGGTGGGGCTGACGGGGGCTTTGCTGTCGAATGCGACGAGAGCCTGGGTGGTAGCGGGGCTCTCCTGGGCGTGGATTGTGCTTGCTGTGGTCGCTGCCAGGAGGGTTAGTGCGAGCAGATATCGGGTCATTTTTGTTTCCCTTCGTTAGGTTAGACGGTGCAGTGAGGCTGGGCGATGCGGGGAGGGAAAGAACATACATGATGGAAACACGTGGGAGACATGTTTGGTTGCGTTTTTTGGTGCGCGGTCCTGCCGGACGGGCCCACTTCGCGTGGAGCGGTCACTTCGTGACTTGTATACCGCTTCGCTAGGCGCTCCCGTTGGTTGCGAAGAAAGACGATTCCGACCAACGGGAGGACTACGCGAAGCTCTAAAGAGGCGTGCGAACGCCCGCCCTCCGCGCAGGAGGCCCGTCCGGCAGGACCTTTTTTACTGGTTTTTCCGTCCTGACACACCACTGGCTCGTCTAACTCAGACACGATGATGTTAGGGCTCCGCAAAACCGTTGTTTTCCTTGCTTCTTTGAGCAGCACTGTGATGGCGCAGACGACGCTGCATACCACTACGACTCTGGTGGTTGTTCCGACTCTTGTGCAGACGCCGGACAAAGATCTGGTGTACTCGCTTCGGGCGGAAGATTTTGTGCTGACCGACAATGGAGTTCCGCAGAAGGTGACGCTGGAGGAGGAGACGAGGCGGCCGCTGTCGCTGGTGGTGCTGATGCAGACGGGCGGAGATGCTCGGGGGCAGTTTTCGAGTTATGCGCATCTCGACACGATGATTGCTTCGCTGCTGGGCGAAGCTCCGAACGAGGTGTCGATTGTGAACTTCGATAGTCAGCCGGAGGCGGCTTCGCCTTTTACAACAAACGTTGCGGAGTGGGGCGATGCGATCGATCATCCTGATGTGGGGGATCGAGGAGCTGCGATCTTCGACAGCATCGCATATGGACTTGATTTGTTACAGAAGCGCCCTACGTACAATCGTCGCGCCATTCTATTGCTGAGCCAGGGGCACGATGTGGGGAGCAAGACTCCGTTGAAGGATGTTGTGCGGGAGCTGGGCGAGACAAATACCGCGATCTACAGCGTCACGTTTTCAGCGGAGAAGACGGCCCTACGACAGGAGTTAAAGGAACCAGGGCCCAAGACAAAACCGATTGCTGTTGGGAATGTAACACCGCCTACAGTTGGAACTTATCCAAAAGGAGGAGATACGGGAAGCCCCGCGGAGTTGATTGCTTACTTCAACCTGAGCGAGCCACTGCGTTTGATCCTCGGTGCGATGAGCAAGAATACTTCGGCTGAGGTTGCAACGTTGTCCGGGGGCGAGTGGAGCAGCTTTGACAATGCGCAGGAGTTGACGCAGGATCTTGGCGTTTTGACGAATCATCTTCATAACAGCTACGTACTCAGCTTTACACCGACTTCTTCGGAGCCGGGGCTGCATACGATCAAGGTGCGGCTGGGTCATCATCCGGAGCTGCTGGTGTCGGCGCGGAGCAATTATTGGGCGTCTGAGCCGTCGAGATGACGGTCTCTGTGGGGGAGCGAAACTTTGGATGCTTAGGTTGGAAGGTTCGAACGGTATGGGTGGGTGGACTGTGTCGGGATCCTTCACTCCGTTCAGGATGACTGCGAAGAGCAGGCAACAACAAAGGCAACGTCAACAACAACGGCAATAGCAAAAGCAAGTACGGGTCTTGACGGATACAGCAGCGCGAATCGGTCCGCTGCAACCGAGAGTTGTGGCCGCAAATCCGCTGCGCTGTTCACGGTGAGACTGTGAACAGCTTCGGTCGAGATGACGTGTTTTCGGGTGTGGGAGGAGAACAGATCCCGTGAAGGACGACTCTAGTTGCCGCCGATGCGGATCTTCAGGCCGGCGCGGATGGTGAAGGGCAGGCCGGGATAGCCGATGGGGCCGATGTGTTGCTGGCCGAGAAGATTGTCGAGTTGGGTGAAGACTGTTACGTGGCGGGTGGCGCTGAAGAGAAGGTTGAGATCGAGCTTGGCATAGCCGAAGTCGAGATTCTGGTTGGGGAGGAGGAGCGTGTTGTCTCCGTTGCGATCGTTGTGGAGTTGAAAGGTGGAGTCGTCGCTGCGGCTGGCGAGCGCGCCTTTGATGGCGGCGGAGAATCTGCTGGCGGAGTATTGAACAGCGAAGAAGCCGGTGCTGGGCGGACGGTTGAAGGGGCGATTGCCAACGATGGGAGAGAGAGCTCCGATGGGGATGCCGGGGAGGTCGGGGTTGAAGGCGGGGGCGACGTTGTCGGAGGTGAAGGACTGCTCGACCAGTGAGGCGAGGTAGGTATAGCCGCCGCGCAGGAAGAGGTGCGTGAGGGGCTGGTACTGGAGCTCGAGCTCGAGGCCCTGGGTGCGGTAGGCGAGGGAGTTCAGCGAGGCGTCGGGGACTTGCAGGGCGATGTTGGCGGGGATGTTGAAGTACTGCTCCAGGCCGTTGGGGGCGAGGCGCTCGAACTGATGGCTGGACTGGTTGTGAAAGTAGCCGGCTTTGAGGATGAGTTTCTGGTTGAGGATGTTCTGGTCCACGGCGAGGTCGAAGGTGCGGGAACGCTGGGCGGCGAGAGGGCGGATGTTGTAGGTGGCGATGGCGGATTGGTTGGCGGTTTGTGCGAGAAGCGTGTCGAGGCTGGTGAACTGGTCTTCGAGGGTTGGCTCCTGTACGCCGGTGGCGATGTTGGCGCGGATGCTGGTGCCGTGGAAGGGACGGTGGCCGGGGAGGACGGGGACGTAGGTGAGGCCGAGACGCGGGGTTCCGGCGGTGCCGTAGAGGTGGTTGCGCTCGATGGCTCCGCCGAAGGAGTAGAAGAGGCGGTGATGGAGGTCGCCCTGGAGTTGAAGGGTGTAGAGGAAGTTGGTGCGCTGGGCCTGCTGGTTGAAGCCGGTGGTGGGGTTATAGAGGCGGCCACGCTCGTCTTCGTAGTGGAAACTGAAGAGGAGGGCGATGCGGTAGGGGAGGGTGTAGTCGGTCTGGTAGTAGAGCTCGTCGCGGTTGTGGACGTTGTCGAGGGTTGGAGAGAGAAAGGCTGCCTGGCCGGTGACGGTGTAGCCGTTGGCTCCACGGAGGGTGACGAGGTTACCGTAGGTGATGGTGTCGGGTGATTGGTCGAACTGCTGCTCTTGCTCGCGCTTGCGAGCGATGCCGTAGCGGGCGAGGTTGTGCCAGTTCCCTGCCAGGATGTTTTCGATAGTGATGCCGGAGTAGAGATCCTGATCGGATTGCTTGCCGGAGGCGGAGATGCCGTAGATGTCGTGCGCCTGGGGGAGGCCGGCGGCGGAGTCGGCATTACGGAGAGTGAAGCGGGCGGTGGTGTTGGTGAGGATGGTGTAGCCGATGTTGGCGGTGCTGGTGACGAGGTGGAACTGGTCGCGCGGGAGGGCGTTGGAGGTGTTGAGGCGGCTGAAGGCGGCCTGGTAGTCGAGCCTTTTGTAGGTGCCGGAGAGGATGGCTTCGTTGCGGTAGGTGCGGAGGTTTCCGGCGTCGCCGGTGTAGTCGAGTGTGGGGCGAAGGAAGTTGCTACGGGTGGTGCCGAGGCTGACGATGGAGGCTTCGGCTCCGGTGCCTTCGAGGGCGCTGTTGGCTCCGCGATAGATCTCGGGGCCGCTGAGGGCGGTGGTGGCGAGGGAGCTAAAGTCGAAGGGGCCACCGATGTTGGTGGCGGGGATGCCGTCGATGAGGATCTTGTTGGCGTCTGGACTGCCGCCGCGGAGGTAGAGCTCGATGGGGCCGCCGGCCTGGCCGGTCTGGATAACGTTGGTGCCGGGGGCCTGGCGGAGATCGTTGAGGAGATTGATCTGGGTTTCGAGGACTTGCTTCGGGATGAGTGTGATGGCTGCGGGGACTTGCTGGATTGGCGTGGGGATGGCGGTGGAGGTGCTGGCGAGTTGCGGGGTGACGGTGGCGTACTCGAGGACGATGTTGCGACTGACGACGGCGATGCGGCCGCCGTAGAAGGCGTCGCCAATGCTGGGGGTGAAGGGCGAGGCGGAGGTGAGGAGGACGAAGCGGCCGGGGAGTCCGCTGCGGAGCTCGTAGGTGCCGTCCATGAGGGAGAAGGTGAAGGCGACGACGCGGCTGCCCTGGATGAGCTGGATGCGGGCGTTGCCTAGGGGGAGGCCGAGGGGAGTGGTGACTTTACCTCTAACTACTACGGCGCGGGCGGGTGGGGTGAGGAGGAGTGCGGCGGCGAGGGCGAGGAGGAGGCTGATCGCGCTGCGGGGCGCCGGGGTTTGCATGGTTTGATTGTAAGTGCGTGAGTCCTGCCGGACGGGCCCACTTCGCGTGGGGCGGTCACTTCGTGACTTGTATACCTTGTTTGGGCGAGGCTTGCTGCTTCGGTCCTCCCGTTGGTCGGAAGGCTATGGGATCAGGTTACGGAATTAGGAGGAGTTTGCCGGTGGTGGCGCGGGACTCCAGCTCGCGATGGGCCTGAGCGGCGTCGGCCAGGGGGTAGACGTGTTCGACGCGAAGCCTGAGGGTGCCGTTAGCGATGGCGTCGAAGACATCCTTGGCGCGGTGTTCGAGTTCGGCGCGGGTGGCGATGTAGTCCTTGAGAGTGGGGCGAGTAACGAAGAGGGAGCCCATGGTGGAGAGGCGGATGAGGTCGAAGGGTGGGACGGCTCCGCTGGATCCGCCGAAGAGGACGAGGGTGCCGCGGGGACGCAGACATTGGAGGGATTGCTCGAAGGTGGATTTTCCGACTGAGTCGTAGACCACGGGGAGGCCCTTGTTGTTGGTTAGGGATTTGACCTTCGCGGCGAAGTCTTCTTTGGTGTAGAAGATGATCTCGTCGGCACCGGCGGCGCGAGCGAGGGTGGCTTTTTCTTCGCTGGAGACGGTGGTGAAGACGCGGGCACCGAGAGCTTTGGCCATCTGGATGAAGAGGAGGCCGGTGCCGCCTGCGCCGGCGTGGATGAGGATCTCATCGCCAGACTGAACGGGGTATGCGGAGTGGAGGAGATAGTGGGCGGTCATGCCCTGCAGGATGGCGGCTGCGGCTTGCTGGGTGGTGACGCCTTCGGGGATGGCTACGAGGCGGGCGGCGGGGGCGACGGCGAACTGGGCGTAGGTGCCGGGGATGAGGCACCAGGCTACGCGGTCGCCGGGCTTGAAGGTGGTCACGTCGGGGGCGACGGAGACGATGGTGCCGGCGGCCTCCTGGCCAAGGGTGTAGGGGAGTTTGGCGGGGTAGCGGCCCTCGCGGAAGTAGGTGTCGATGAAGTTGACGCCGGAGGCTTCGATGCGAATGAGGGCTTCGCCGGGGCCGGGGGTTGGCGTGGGTAGGTCGGTGAGGGTGAGGACGTCGGCGGAGCCGGTGGTGTGGATCTGGATGGCTTGCATGGCTGGTTCAGGGTACAACATGGCGGCATAGAGAGTGGCTTTGGTTTGGGTGGCCTATTTGAAGCTCCCATATCGTTTCTTCATCTAAACTTGAGATATCAGATTCGTGGCGTCGCTTCGCCCCCTTTCCCGGCCGTTGTAACTGCGTGAAGAGTTTTGAGTCGAACCCTTTTGAAGAGGATGTGAAGAAGATTATGTCCAGCCGTCAGTCTTTGCCTATTGCGATTTATTATGAGCAGCCGATCTGGTTCAGGTTGTTGTTTGAGGAGTTGGATCGGCGCGGGGCGAACTACGTGAAGGTGAATGCGGTAGAGCATAGCTATGGGCCGGAGGATCATCCGGAGGAGAAGTACGCGGTTGTGCTGAACAAGATGAGCCCATCGGCGTGGAATCGTGGGCATGGAGATCAGATCTTTTACACGCTTGGGTTTCTGGAGCACCTGGAGTGCCGCGGGGTTCGCGTGGTGAACGGTGTGAAGGCTTTTCGAAGTGAGTTGTCGAAGGCGGCGCAGCTTTCGATGCTGGAGGCGCTGGGGCTTGGGTATCCGAAGGCGCGAGTGATTCATCGGGCTTCACAGGCGAGTGTTGCGGCGGAGGGTTTGCGATTCCCTGTTGTGGTGAAGCCGAATATTGGCGGCAGTGGCAGCGGCGTGGTGAAGTTCCAGACGAAGGAGCATCTGGCGGAGGCTTCGGCTACCGAGAACGGGCTGATGCTGGGGATGGATTCGACCGGGTTGGTGCAGGAGTTTGTTCCGGCGCGCGGGTCGTACATCGTTCGGGTCGAGGTTTTGAACGGGAAGTATTTGTACGCGATCAAGATACATATTACCGGCGAGACGTTTGACCTTTGCCCGGCGGATATCTGCAAGACACCGTTGGGAGTGGAGTTGGAGCGTGCGGCTTGCCCGATCGATGCGGCTAAGGATGGGCTGGCGGTAGAGGCCTTTGACGCGCCGCCTGAGGTGATCGAAGAGGTGGAGCGGTTGATGGCGGCTGCGGGAATCGAGCTTGGTGGTGTGGAGTTTATGGTGGATGATCGCGACGGTGTGAGAATGTACTACGACATCAATGCGCTCTCGAACTTTGTGGCGGATGGACAGAAGGTTGTGGGGTTCGATCCATTTGTGAAGCTGGCAGATTGGCTGGAGGAGGAGGCTCGGATCGTAAATGAGCGCCGGGCTGGTGTGCCGGAACTGACGGGAGCGCGGCGTTGAGTACAGAGACAGGGAGCACAAAGGTAGGGGGCACAAAGGCGGGGAGCATAAAGACGAGGATGCGGTACGGCTTCTGGTTGCCGGTGTTTGGTGGGTGGCTGCGCAACGTCGACGACGAGAAGATGGAGGCCAGCTGGGAGTATGTGCGCGACCTGGCCAAGAAGGCCGAGACAATTGGATACGATCTGACTCTGATTGCGGAGTTGAACCTGAATGACATCAAGGGTGTGGATGCTCCTTCGCTCGATGCGTGGTCGACGACGGCGGCGCTGGCTGCGGTGACGGAGCGGCTGGAGCTGATGGTTGCAGTGCGGCCCACGTTTCATAATCCGGCGCTGCTGTCCAAGCAGGCGGCTTCGATCGATCAGATGTCGCATGGGCGGCTGACTCTGAACGTGGTTTCGAGCTGGTGGAAGGATGAGGCGACGAAGTATGGAGTCCACTTCGACGAGCATGACGATCGGTATGCGCGGACTTCGGAGTGGCTGGATGTGGTGGATGGATGCTGGAAGACGCAGGGGTTTTCTTATAAAGGCAACTACTACGACGTGCGGGAGAATGTGCTTTCGCCGAAGCCAGTGAGCAAGCCGCGGCCTACGTTGTATGCGGGTGGCGAGTCGGAGACGGCGAAGAATCTGATTGCGGCGAAGTGCGATGCGTACCTGATGCATGGCGATGCTCCGGAGGCTGTGGGGAAGAAGATCACCGATATGAAACAGCGGCGCGAGAGGCTGGGGCTGGGGCCGATGACGTTCGGCGTGGCGGGGTATGCGGTGGTGCGGGACTCGGAGGCGGATGCGCTGCGCGAGGTGGAACGGATTACGGATGTGAAGCAGTCGGCGCGTGGGTATGCGAACTATGAGCAGTGGGTGACGGGGTCGAATCTGCAGACGGAGATCTCGTTGAAGGATTATTCGGTGTCGAATCGCGGGCTGCGGTGCGGGTTTGTGGGAACGCCGGAGCAGGTGTCGGAGCGGATGGAGGAGTTTGCCGCGGTGGGGGTGGATCTGGTGCTGCTGCAGTCGAGCCCACAGGCGGAGGAGATGGAGCGGTTTGGGGCGCAGGTGATCGGCGGCAAGGCAGAGGCGGCGGTTTAGTTTTTGAGAATGGCGACGGCGATGTACCGGGAAGGCTAATTCTCTTTCAGGCAGATGAGTGGCGGCTGATTTTGCGCAGAGTTGTGCTCTTGCCATGCCTTCATACGCCAGGTCGCACAGCCCTTCGTGTGCCCGGGCGTCAGATGCGCAATCAGCACAACCGTGAATCCGGGATACAGGCTGGGAAAAAGTGCTGTGTATCCGACGATGGCGCAAGACTATGAGCTGACATTTCGGATGATGAAGTCACTGCCTTGCGATGTGTTTCTGGGAGCCCATGGGAACTATTTTGATTTGAAAGAGATGTTCGCGAAGTCGAAGGTGGGAGATGTAAACGCATTTGTCGATCCTGCGGGATATAGGGCCTATGTTGATAAGCGAGAGAGGGCATTTCGAGCAGAGTTGGCGAGACAATCAGGAAACGGGTCTTAATTTGAAATGGCTCTGAAAGGGTATAGCCGGGCTGGACTTCAGGCATTAGAATTAAGCAGAATTTTGCACATGCGGATTTTTGCAATGGGGAGATCCGTGGGATGGTTGAGGCTAAACAGTGAATGAATGGGCACGTGGAGGAAGAGGAGCGGCAGTGGGGCGTGGTTTGCTCCTCGCTGGGATGGTGGTACTGATCGAGGGATGTCATTCGGGACCCCAAAGCGATGCTCTTCTGAATGCTCTTACGAGCCAGGCACAAGCGAAGACGCTGGGGCCGAATCATTTAGCGGCGGAGGGTGCGGCCGCAATTGTGGAGACGTGTGGGAAGCAATCCTTCGAAAATGCGCGCAACGGGTTGATCGTGAGCCAGACGGGATTGCATGAGGATATCTTTGGGATGCGCAGCCGTACGTCGTACGTCTCCATTGCATTCAGCCTGGACGATGCGCTGCGGCTTGAGGATGTGCTGCGGAAGAAGTTGAACGAAAACCCGCAACCCTCTGCAGAGCAGGAGTGTGTTCAGCAGTTTGTGGGATACCTGGAGGCGTTGACCGATCCGATGGTCGAGCAAGACAAACTGGCCAAGGATCTGGATGCTGCGGCGTTCAAGGACTCGACCAGGGAGGCGCAGGAAGAGTTGAAGAGAGAGCAGCAGAAGGTGCCGCCTGCACCGTCCGGAAGCAAATAAGGCTCAGGCATTTTGCTAAGATGGGGGTGGAGCAGCATCGGTTCCGCATGCCTCTCTAGCCTCCGACTGAACAGGATCAGCTTGCCGATCAACTCCAGCGCCATGCCGCTTTCAAAGACCCCTCATCAAATCGAAGGCCTTCAGATATGGCGGGCGATTGCCGTCATTCTGGTGGCTGCGCTCCATCTGATGCAGGTGATGGGCGGAAGCGGTAGTTTGACGATGGTGCGATTTGGAAATCTTGGAATGTTCGGCGTTGACATTTTTTTTGTCATCAGCGGATTTATTTTAGGACTGACCGCGTTGAGAGCTGCATCGGGAGATGCTCGATTCGAGTCACTCCACTTCATCTCCCGGCGCATCCTGCGAATCCTGCCGATCTACTGGATCGTTATTCTCTTCCCTTTGACTCGATGGCTTCGTTCGAGTGAGGTGTCTGGATTCACGTTCCTGGACTTCTGGTTTCTGCTCCCGGGCCTCTCTTATCCACGGATCCATTTGATCATTGGTCTGGCGTGGACGCTGATCTTCGAGATGTTCTTCTATTACGTCCTGACTGTGTTTCTGCGGATCACTCTACGAGATGCGGTTCGGAATACGATCGCAGCGCTGGTTCTTCTGGTGGTGGCTGGGCAGTTTCTGGGCATCCGTCGATCGGGGCTTGTGATTGTCATGAATCCAATTCTGCTTGAGTTTGTGATGGGAAATATTACGGCACTTGGGTTTCAGAGATTCGCAAGACAGCGCAAGGCGGGTGTCGCGATGCTGGTTGCAGGAGTAATTGCGGCAGGACTGGTGACTTTCTACACTACGACGAACGTCGCACTGGAACAGAACGTCCTGCTGGGGGTAGGTATGCTTCTGCGCGTGGGGACGTGGGGGATTGCAGCGTGGTTGCTGGTTAGCGGAGTGGTTTTCTGGGGGCCGCAGGTGAGGTCCCGGCTTGGCAAGATGCTGGTCGCTATTGGGGATGGATCTTATTCGATCTATTTAACATCTGCGATTTCTACCGAGATGATCTCGCGACTCATGGCCAGGATTCCGATAGAGCTCCTGAGGAGCGGTCCCCTTGTCTTGAGAGAAGGGATCGCATTGGTGTGCGTAATTCTGACGGGTATGGTCTGTTTTTGGTTCGTGGAAACGCCCCTACTTAGGTGGTTGAATGGCCGATACAAGTTGATCTCCGGTCGACGACGAGTATTGCCGGCCCCTGTCATCGGAATCTGATAGGGGGCGTGCTTGTCTTGAACGACGCGGATTACTGGATCAGGCTCTCTTCGGAGCGGAGGCGGAGGATGCGGTCTACGGCGTAGGGTGCGCGGTGGGCGGCTGTGTGAAAGTGGCGAACCTGGAGTTCTCCAAGCAGACCGATGCCCATCATTTGAATTCCGGCGAGGATCAGAACTCCGGCGATGACGAAGAGCGGGCCGTGGAGGCTCATGATGTGCTGGCCGGTGACGATCTTGAGGATGAGAAGCCACGCAGACATACCGAAGCCAGCAACCACGCCGAAGGCTCCGATAGTTCCGAAGAAGTGCAGAGGCCGCGTCATATAGCGGAGCAGGAAGCGGATGGTGAGGAGGTCGAAGAAGACGCGGAAGGTGCGGGAGATGCCGTAGTGGCTCTCACCGAACTCGCGTGCGGGATTAGAGATGGGAATCTCGCAGATGCTGGCGCCATACCAGGAGGCGAGGGCGGGGATGAACCGATGCATCTCACCGTAGAGGGGGATGTTCTGGATGACCTCGCGGCGGTAGGCCTTGAAGGTGGTGCCGAAGTCGTGGATGTCGACGCCGCTGAGCGCGGCCATGAGCCAGTTTGCGGCGCGTGAGGGGATGCGGCGCATGATGAAGTTGTCGCCGCGCTGGGAGCGCCAGCCACTTACTACGTCGTAGCCTTCTTCCAGTTTTGCGAGGAAGCCGGGAATCTCATCGGGGTCGTGCTGGAGGTCGCCGTCCATGGCGAGGATGAAGTCGCCCTGGGCGTGGTCAAAGCCGGCGGCAAGGGCCGAGGTCTGGCCAAAGTTGCGGCGGAGCTTGATGACCAGTACGCGGCTGTCTACCGCAGCGATCTCTTCGAGCAACCTGTAGGTGCGATCGCGGGAGCCGTCGTCGACAAAGACCAGTTCAAAGGTCTCGTTGACGTGCTCCATGACGGCCTTCAGGCGATCGTAGAGTGTGGTGACATTCTCTTCCTCGTTATGGAAGGGGACGACGATGGAATACTTCGGCACTTTATGATGATACTCCCGGGGTTGCGTTCTTTGGATGCCGATCGGAGGACAAAAGATTTGAATCTACCAGTTTTTTTTGTCGATGGGCGCCGAGAACGAAGGCCTACAAATGTCCAGGAACGGCTTAAAAACGAAAGTTCAAGACGTAATCCATATTTTGCGGCTTGCCTAGAAAGGAGCCGGCGACAAACTCGGCCTGTTGGGCAGCGGCGGTGGCGGCATCGGCCAGCGTGGCATCATCCCCAATCTCTACTCGGATGTCGCCTACTTTGCCGTCCTCGAGGACATCGACGATGAGACGGACTTGGCCGTGGGTTCTGTGGCAGGGCTTCCCTGCCCTGCAATCCGGGGGTGGCATGCTGATCAGCCTGGGCGGTGTGATCGAGGGTCTGCTTTGGGCGTGCAGCTGCAGGAGCACGGGCGCTCCGAGAAAAAGCGGAAGAAGGGCCCAGACTGTACGCATAAGCTAAATACTCTCACGAGTTGGTGAGGGCGTAACCTCAATCTTTTTTGCGATTCGGGCTTGCTTCGCATCGGGCGATGATCTTGCTTAAACGGTGATTACACGGACCTGCTTTCGCTGGAAGGCTTCAACGAGTTCGGGGTCGACGCTGTCGTCGGTGATGATGGTGTGCAGGTCGCTTGTGGCGCAGACTTTGACCGAGGTGAAGATGCCGAGTTTACTGGCGTCCGCGACGGCGATGACCTGCTTGGAATGTCTGACCATCTCGCCTAGAACCAGCGCTTCGTCGGATTCGATGACGGTCAGACCGTGGTCGGGGTGAATTCCGCATGCGCCCATGAAGACCTTGTCGAAGAAGAGCCGCTGCAGGGAGTCGAAGGCGGTTGCGCCGACCATGGAGAACGCGCCGGGCCAGCGGATGGAGCCTCCAGTGAGGGTGACGCGGGCGTTGGGGAGGCTGGAGAACTCCATGCCGATATTGACCGCGTTGGTGACGATGTGGATGCCCTCGCGATGGCGGAGGCTGCGGGCTACCTGGGTGGTGGTGGTGCCGGGTGAGAGCGCGATGGTGTCGCCTTCGTTGACCATCTCGGCGGCGGCGATGGCGATTCGCCGTTTCTCGTTCGCGAAACGCTCTTCGCGCAGAGGAAAGGCGGCATCGAACCGGAATGGCTCGTAGGTCATCTTTCCGGCCAGCTCGACGCCGCCGTGGGTGCGGTTTACCAGGCCGCGCTGGGCCAGTTTGATGAGGTCCCGGCGGACGCTGGCCGGAGAGGCGTCGATGGTAACGGCCAAGTCTTCAACGCAGCTTTGGCCCTTCTGCAGCAGGAGATGAAGTATCTGGTTTGCGCGATCCTGGGTCTTCTGGGCCATGTCTCGTCCATTCTAATCACGCTTAAGTCTGCAGACGGGCTGGATTTCGGCAGATTGGTGCTTTCATTTTGAGTATATGAACTGATTTTCTTCAGAATTATGAAAAGTAATGTTGACAAATGTTTCCATAGATTTCTATTCTCTAGCAACAATTTGATTCTTCCTGACCGCAATGAACGGATCTTCGGCCTCAGATAGCCGTTGTCCGCTGCGCGGATCCCTCCCATGTCCTACAGACACCCTGGAGTTGTTCAAAATGATGAAAGCAGCGCAAAAGATGAAATTTCTCAAATGTATCTCCGGGGCCGTGATCGTTATGGCCGCGCTGTTCTGTACGCAAAGCCTGCTAGCTCAGACCGTCACTGGGACGATCACTGGCGTGATAACGGACCCGAGCGGCGCCGTCATTGCCGGGGCGAGCATTGTGGCGCACAACACGGATACGGGTGTGGACTCGAGTGTGACAACAAATTCGGCTGGGCTGTATCGAGTTCAGTTTCTGCCGATCGGCCGCTATGAGGTATTGGTTGATGCGAAGGGCTTCAATAAAGAGACGATCCCGGCGTTTCAGCTCGAGGTCCTGCAGACGGTCACCTTCAACGTCAAGCTGTCGCTGGGAGCTTCTTCGGAGGTGGTGAATGTGTCTGAGGCGGCTCCGATTCTGAACACCAATGACGCTACGCTGAGCGGAACCTTCACCACGAATACGATTGAGAACTTTCCCCTGAACGGCCTCGACTTCTCCGCGCTGACGCTTTATGTGCCAGGTGCTGTGAGCAGCGTAGGAACCTCGGGCACGACCGGCATCGAGCGCAGCACCTTCTACACCGACTCGGTGAATCTCAACGGGAATCGCGCTCAGGCGAATAACTACACGCTCGACGGCATCGATCTCAACGAGAGCTTTAATAATCTGATCGCTTACAGTCCTGCGCCGGAGTCGCTGCAGGAGCTTAAGGTAATTACCGCAAACTCCCCTGCGGACTACGGCAACGTCAATGGAGCGGGCGTGATCAGCGTGCTGAAGAGCGGAACCAATCAGTTCCATGGCTCGGCTTATGGTTACGTTCAGGACTCCAAGACCAACGCGAACTCCTGGACGAACAATCACGCGACGCGGGATCAGATTATCCCGATCAATCCGTTCACCCAGTCTCAGTTTGGGGGCACCCTGGGTGGTCCCATCAAGCGCGATAAACTCTTCTTCTTCGTCGACTACCTTGGATCACGCCGGCATAGCGGAGGCCTCTCCCGAAATAGCGTCTTCACCCAGGCCATGCGGAACGGGGACTTCTCCGCGCTTCTGGCCAATGGCGGTACGCAGCTCTACGATCCGGAGAACAACTTCGCACCTTACGTCGGGAACCAAGGTATACCGATCGTGAATCCAGTTGCAAAGTATCTCTTCGCTCATCCGAATCTCTACCCGCTTCCCAATACGACTCCTTCGGACGGCATCATCAACAACGACCTTACGGGACCGTCAAGGACCTACCAGGCCAACAACCAGGGTGACATCAAGATCGAGTACGATCCGCGCTCTTCGGACAAGATTACGGGATTCTTTTCCATCTCCACGGCCTACGATGGTTCGACTTCGGTTCTGCCGATCTCCTTCCCCGGAACCAGCGTCTACCCCACTAAGGTGACGGGCGCGAACTGGGTCCACATCTTCTCGCCGGCGATCGTGAACTCGGCGCGTATCGGTTATACCCGCGTCAGCTGGAGTAAAGGCTTGCCGGTCGACACGACGGGTGTGTTCGGGACTAACGGCAATGCTGTTGTTGGCATTACGTTTCCCAATCAGGCTTACCAAGGGTTCACAGCCCAGGGTCTTTCAGGTAACAACGACGCGGGGTTCACTACTCTCGGAAACAATGCGAGCAACAATGGCAGTCTTGTCGACAACACCTACAGCTACATCGACAACCTTACCTGGCAGCGCGGAAGGCATACGCTCAGTCTTGGCGTTCAAGCCATCCGGTATCAGAATAACTATCCGACCAGCAACAACAATGGCTTTTTGGGTTCACTTGGCTACACCGGATCCTTCACCAGTAATCCCTCTTCAACAAACCCTGCCGGTCTCGGTGGCTACAGCGGTGCGGACTTTGTACTCGATCGTGTGAGTTCAGCGTCGGCCACCCTGGCCAGCGTGAATGTTGGACAGAGACAGTGGCGCGCTGCCGGGTATATCAACGACGACTTCAAGGCGCTGCCTAATCTCACACTAAATATCGGTCTGCGTTACGAGTACGACCAGCCGTGGGTGGAGTCCAATGACAAGACCGGCAATATCGATGTTGCAACGGGCCAGGTGATCTACGCCGGCCATATTCCGGCCGGTGCACCAGCTGGTTCAGGATTGTGCAGCAACCATGCCTGCTACGACGCCAACTACCGGCAACTGACTCCGCGACTCGGGTTCGCCTACCAGGCAAACGACCGCTTCGTCGTTCGCGGTGGATACGGCGCGACCAGCTTCTTTGAGGGCAACTCTTCCAACCAGCGTCTCACCTCCATCACTCCCTTTATCCAGGCCGTCAATGTCAACGTCGTCACGCCGACGCCCGGGAATCCAGGTAGCCCGCGTACCGCAGAGCAGGGTTTCGCCAGCGGCACGGTCGCCTTTGGCGGTACCTTCAACGTCTACCCGAAGGACATTCAGCCTGCCTATGTTCAGGAGTGGAACCTCACCCTTGAATACGCTGTGAGCCGTACTCTGTCGCTTCAGGTCGGATATCTTGGCGAACAGGGACAGCACATCGAAGACTACGGAAACCTCAATCAATACCTGGTCAATGGGGATCAGACCACTGCTCCCTACTACAACAATCCTTTCATCGGCATTAACGCCATCGACCCTTCGGTGAGCATCGGCTCCGGCTCGCTGCTTATCACCGAGTCTCGTGCAGCGTCGAACTACCAGGCGCTCCAGACGGTGCTTCGTCAGCGCACCAGCCACGGACTGGAGTTTACGCTGAACTATACCTACGCTAAGGCGCTGACCAATAGCGCGGGCAACTATCCTGTGAATAGCTCCGGGGCTTCCAACTTCGGACAGGGCGCGTTTCAAAATTACTACGACAGCGCTGCAGACTGGGGACCGGCAGCCTATGACGTAAAACATAATGTTAGCGGCACAGGAGTCTATGCGCTGCCGTTCGGGCGCGGAAAACAATACCTCTCCGGCATCAACCGCTGGGCCGACGAAGCGATCGGGGGATGGAAGCTCTCGGTAGCCGGCGTGGTGTATTCGGGCTTCCCTGGGACTACCAACGGTCCTGGCAACAACTCGAACAGCTACGGAAATTCGCGCCCGAATCAGTATCGGAAGTTGAAGATCGTTCATCGCAGCATCGACAACTGGTTCGGAACCGACCCCTCCGCGATACCTTGTACGACGCCCGGTGTCGACAACGGCGTGTGCGCCTTCGGAGTGCCTGCTCCCAACACCTTTGGCACCGCACGGAACGGCAATATCCGCAGTCCGGGGTATCTGAATGTGGACATGTCGGCCTTCAAGGACTTTCACACGTTTCGTGAACAGACTCTTGGCTTCCGGTTCGATGCGTTCAACGCGTTCAACATCGTCAGCTACGGCAATCCGGGTACGAATATCAACGATGCGGCCAACTTCGGCAATATCTCGAACCAGGGCACAGCCAATGGTATTCAACAATCCGTGCGATCTTCAGAAAGACATCTGCAGTTCTCAGCGAACTACCGGTTCTAACGCTACTTTTTATAGAAGCATCAGGCTGCAGTATGCGTCATGATGACAAGGGCGGGGCTTCGGCTCTGCCCTTGGCTGTTGAGGCACGGCTCTCCTGAGGTCGCCGCACACTTTATTGCGACACTGTCTCAGGTAGAAACAAATATGCTGTCTTCTGTTGTTACTATTTTTTGAAGTTAGAGAGAGACGAGGAAGACGCTTGGCGTTTTATCTGGCACTGGATCTGGGCGGCACGAAGACGGAGTATGTACTGGCAGATGAGACCCGCGAACTGGCGCGAGTGCGGGGCGGCACCATCAAACGTATGCGCACCGACGCGAATACTGCGACGCAGAATCTGGATAAGGCACTTGCGGAGTTGACCTCGATAACCGGCGTGTCGATGAGATCGGTCACACGCAGTTGTGTTGGTGCGGCCGGCATCACGGTGGCGCTGGTGACCGACTGGATACGGAAGGCCTTTGCGAAACGTGTGGGCGGCTCGCTGGTCCTGGTTGGAGATGTGGAGATCGCGCTCGATGCTGCGTTCTTTGGCGGACCGGGGGTGCTTGTAATGGCAGGCACGGGCTCAAACGTTGCGGGGCGTTTTCTATCGGGGAATCTGACGACTGCCGGAGGTTGGGGACCGGCGCTGGCCGATCAGGGCTCCGGTAACCGGATCGGGCACCAGGCGCTGCGCGATACCTTTTTTGCTATCGACGAAGGCCGTACGACCACCCTGCTGCCGACGATTCTTGAGCTGTGGCAGTTGCCTGATCTCGATTCGCTGATCGGATATGCTAACCAGATCCCTGCTCCGGACTTTACTCGCCTGGCTCCCCTGGTGGTGAGGTGCGCGGCGGAGGGAGACGCTGTGGCACAGAACGTTCTTCAGCGCGAAGCAGAGGAGCTGGCCCACCTTGCTCACCTGGTCATCGAGCGGCTGCAGCGTGACGCATCAGAAGGCCGTCCGGGATGGGTTCCCGACCTTGCGTTCACTGGAAGCATCCTTGAACATGTCGCGCCGATTCGCGATGGGATCGTTCAAGCCCTGCAACGCCGGTACCCTTCTTTGAAGGTTCTGCCCGGCACTGTTGATCCCATCCTGGGTGCGCTGTGGCGGGCTCGGATTGGAGAACTGCTGAAAGCTGGAGGGGCTTAGGAGATGCCTAACTGCGACTGGGGTCGAAGGTGACTTTGACCCTCTCGGTCTTTATTTCGCATAATTCTGATCGTTTGACGCTAAAATTTCCACTTTATGAATTTATCCTGTATATAAAGAAGGGCTACTCGGTAGAACGCCGTCGCAAGATGGCCGGGCTAGCCTCTGTATAAGGATCAGAAAGCTCCTGTGGTTCGTGTGAGTTGATGCGCAAGATTATCTTCGAACTTTGTGCTGAGAGTCTTCAGGCTTGTCTCGCCGCGCGCGAAGGCGGGGCTGATCGGATTGAACTATGCACTGCCCTCAGCGAAGGCGGGCTTACTCCGAGTCATGGTCTGACACGCGCAGCGGTCCTTCGCAGCGGACTTCCCGTGCATGTTCTCTTGCGGCCTCGAAGCGGCGACTTCAACTATACGGACGATGAGTTCGCGGTCATGCGGGAGGATCTGCTTCACGCGCGCAGCCTCGGAGCGAGTGGCTTTGTGCTTGGCATCCTTCGTATGGACGGCACGGTGGACTTGGAGCGGACGCGCGAACTAGTGGAGTTGGCTGCCCCGTTCGAGGTCACCTTTCATCGCGCCTTTGATTACACCAACTCGCTGGAGCAGGCCCTGGAAGACGTGATCGCAACCGGCTGCAGACGTGTTCTCACCTCTGGGGGCGAGCCTGATGTGCTGTCGGGAGCGGACAAGCTGGCGCGGCTGGTGAAAGTTGCTGACGGAAGAATTGATATCGCTGTGGGCGGCGGTCTGCGCGTTAAGGATGCAAAGACCCTGGCTCGAGCGACAGGCGCCAGCCACTTTCATGGTTCTCTGCGTCGCAGCGAAGCCGGCAGGATGCAACACGAGCGTCGCTGGGTGCTCGAGGATGCAGATTCGCTCGATGGCACCTCGCGCTTCGTGGTGGACTCGGCTGATGTGCTGGACATGATCGAGAACCTGCGAAGCGCCTGACTTTCGAAGCGCATTTGATAGTTTGTAATCCGCGAACGGCTTTAGTCCGGGATGCCCTTGGTTTTGCAGATGGGGCAGCTGCCCCTATGCTCGATGAGAATCTCCCTCGCCGCGGCCTGTTCGCGCTTTGCTGTCTGAAGCCTTGCGGTGCGCACGGCGGCCGGCGACGCGTTTGGAGAAGAGCTCTTTAAATCGTCTTCGGCGGCTAAACGAGTCTTTGTGGCTTCTTCATAATGCCGTTCTGTTCTGTAGCACTCGGGGTTTGACATGGCAAAAGAACTTTATCAGGCTTCTTTGCGCTTCGTCGTTAGTGGCACAAATTAGATCGCCCTGCTGCTCTCAATACTCAGAGGACTGCAACGTGTTCTTTTGGCTTTGGCGATAAATTTAGAAGATGGGCTGGTGGGCAGTGAGGGACTCGAACCCCCGACATCCTGCTTGTAAGGCAGGCGCTCTAACCAACTGAGCTAACCGCCCATTGAAGTTCTCTGGGACTTAAAACAGTGTATGGGAGCGGCGGGCTGGATGCAATGTGTGGCCGCCTGATATTCGTTTCACCTTCTACAGTAGCTATAATTTATGAATACCCCCAGGGGGTATTTGCATCTACTCTTGGAGAGGAGGGATTTCATGCGAGAAGCGCTTGCATTGTCTATTGAAGGGATGCACTGCGGAGCTTGTGTTCGCAGGGTGACAGATGCTCTCGGAAAGATCGACGGAGTTGAGGTGAGTTCAGTCGAGGTTGGATTGGCCATGGTGACATTCGATCCGGAGCGGGTTGCAGCGGAGAAGATCGCCGATGCGGTCCATCGGGTCGGATTTACGGTACGCAGCGAGAAGTAACAAGGGAGGAAGCGATGCCGGGTAGTCTGAATATCAAAGACGGAGCTGACGCCAACGTGACTGCCCCAGCCGAAATCACGGCTTTGGTAGAGCATGTCACTATTCCGGTCTTCGGGATGACCTGCGCGGCGTGTCAGTCCTTTCTTCAGCGGGAGCTTGCCGGCCAGGCTGGGGTGCGGGATGCGACGGTCAACCTGATGCTGCACAATGCGACGGTGACGTTCGATCCTGATGCGACTTCGACCTCTGCGCTGGTAGATGCGATTCGAAGCACAGGCTACGGCGCTGAGTTCCCTGCCGAACATCAGTCCGCCCTCGAAGAACAAGAGCAACACGACGAGGCGCAGCTGATGGAGTATCGGCAACTGCGACTAAAGGCTGTGACAAGCCTGATCGCCGGTGGAGTGGCTATGCTCCTGTCGATGCCGCTGATGACGCCACTGATGACGATTGGCGGCACGGGCGGGCTGGAGCGAATGAAAGATCCGCTGATGAGCTGGAGCACGCGGGTGATTGATCCATTGTTGCGCAGCGTGCTTCCCTGGATGTATCGGATGGATGCGGAAGTGATTCGCTGGTTTCTCTTTGCGCTTGCGACATTCATTCTGGGATGGGCGGGGCGACGTTTTTACATCAAGGCATGGTCTGCGCTTCTGCATAGGACGGCGGATATGAATACGCTAGTGGCGCTTGGCACCGGCGCTGCGTATCTCTACTCGGCTGCAAGTACGATCGCACCCGGATTTTTTGTGGCGCGCGGCATCGCCCCCGATGTTTATTTTGAAGCTGCCATTCTGATCATTGGATTGGTGCTGACTGGGAGTGCGCTGGAGAGCAGGGCGAAGGGACAGACGGCAAGCGCTCTGCGAAAGCTTGTGCAGCTTCAACCGAAGACTGCGACCGTTCTGCGAGATGGTATCGAGAGCAGCGTACCGTTGGAGTCGATCCAGAGTGGCGACATTGTGCTGGTGCGGCCTGGCGAGCGACTCCCTACGGATGGAGAGGTGATCTCGGGCAGGAGTAGCGTAGACGAGTCGATGCTTACAGGCGAGTCATTGCCGATTGAAAAGACGGCTCGAGACAGGGTGATGGGGGGAACGCTGAACCAGCGGGGATCGCTGCAGTACCGGGCGACTAGCCTGGGGGCGGCCAGCACGTTGGCACAGATCGTGCGCCTCCTGCGTGAGGCCCAGGGATCTCGTGCTCCGATTCAACGGATCGCGGATCGTATCAGCGCGATATTTGTTCCTACTGTGCTGGCGATTGCTATCGTTACCTTCGCGGCGTGGCAGTTGTTCGCGCCGCACTCGGGCGTGATGCAGGCGTTTGCGGCTGCTGTCACCGTGTTGGTGATTGCCTGCCCCTGCGCGATGGGTTTGGCTGTTCCGACGGCGGTGATGGTGGCGACGGGACGAGGAGCCAACTATGGGATTCTGATCAAAGGTGGTGAGGCTCTTCAGCGATTAGAGAAGATCGATACGATCGTGCTGGACAAGACGGGGACCGTTACGGCGGGGCGTCCCGAGGTTACTGATTTTTTTCTCGCTGCAAGTGGTAACGATGTGGCTGGAACACAGAGCGGGAGTACCGCCGAGGATCACGTCCTGCTCGCTACCGCAGCCTTGGAACGCGCCAGTGAACACCCACTTGCTGACGCCATCGTCCAATACGCCGCAGCGCGTGGTTTAAATCCACCTCATGCTGAGGAGTTTGAATCGCTTCCCGGACTTGGCGTGGTGGGAGTCGTCGATAGGGAAGCCGTATTGATCGGCAATACTGCATTGATGGAGAAGTACGGTGTCTTCGTTGAACCGATGGTTTCGACCTCCGAGCGAATGTCAGTGGAAGGAAAGACTCCGCTATGGATTGCGATCGAGGGCAGACTGGCCGCCGTTCTCGCGGTTGCAGATACGATCAAATCTAGCTCTTTCGACGCTGTTCGGAAGATGCACGACGAGGGGCTTCGCGTGGTGATGCTTACCGGCGATAACGAACGCACAGCTCTTGCCATTGCACAGAGGGTTGGCATCGATGAGGTGATTGCGGGCGTGCTCCCTGCGGGCAAGGTGGATGCCATCAAGGGTCTTCAAGCGGAACATCGCGTGGTCGCGATGGTGGGAGATGGGGTCAACGATGCTCCTGCGTTGGCACAGGCTGATGTGGGGCTTACGATGGCCAGTGGCGCGGACATCGCTATGGAAGCTGGCGATATAACGCTGATGCGGAGCGATCTCACCGGCGTGGCTGCAGCGATAATCCTCTCGCGGGCCACGATGCGCGTGATGCGGCAGAATTTGTTCTGGGCCTTCGTCTATAACGTGATCGGAATTCCAGTTGCGGCTGGTGCGCTCTATCCGGCGTTTGGTTTGCTGCTGAGCCCGGTGATAGCCAGCGCGGCGATGGCGCTCAGTTCTTTCAGTGTGGTGACCAACAGCCTCCGATTGCGACGGTTGCGGCTCGAATAGGGAAAACATGGCTACGAAAAAAACGGATCTTCAATCTGAAAGCGCGATGACAGGTTCCTGCGCCTGTGAGATAGGCGAATCGGAACGCAAGGCTACCGGAGTCGATCCTGAGATAAAGGCCTCCAACCTGCGCCGTCTGCGGCGACTCGAAGGACAGATCCGAGGCTTGCAGCGTATGGTCGAGGACGATCGCTACTGCGCCGACATTCTGACCCAAGTGTCGTCTGTGCAGGAGGCGCTTCGTTCGGTGGCTCGTGCGCTAATGCGGAATCACCTCTCTCACTGCGCGACTCAGGCAATTCGCAGCGGATCGTTGGAGCAGAGGCAGGCGATGTACGATGAGCTACTCGAACTCATCTATAAAAACGCGCGCTAACGACGAATCGGACCATTAAAATCTTCCTTGATCTGATAGACTTAGTGCTGTCGTCGGGTTGGGCGTACTGGCCTTCGGAAGAGACCGTAACCGAACTCAAAGACAACGAATCAGGATTGGCAATGATTTATTTATGCCGTTCGAGTAAGATATAATCGTTGTCGAAGGCGAAATTTGGGGACGTAGCTCAGTTGGTTAGAGCGCTGCCCTGTCACGGCAGAGGTCGCGGGTTCGAGCCCCGTCGTCCCCGCCATAAGCCAAAGAAATGAATGGTTTATGGCACAGTGACAATTCAAGTCTTACCGCGAGGGTGCTGAGAGTTTCCAGCACCTTTTTTGCTGGCTTTAAGTAAGCGAGGTTCTCGTTGCGAGGGTGCTGAAAGCTTGGTTTTTGCCGACTTCAATTACCATCTCCATGACTTTGTTGTTGCATCCCCGTTTCGTCTCGGAGGTCGCTCGCGTGTAGACGTCGAGCGTGATCCGGAAACCGCTCAGGTTAGTTGTCAGAGAGTACCGGAAGCTGTGCCGTCCGATGACTTTCTTCAGAACTATCTCGTACGCGAATATCAGTGTCAGTGATAGAGGCATTCCCTTCACTGTCCATCATTCGGCTGTCCGGATTCTCATAAACAGGAATTCCAATCGACTGACATCCGATGCGCTGGAGCGAAGAAGAATTGAAAACGACTTGAACTCGGCGTCGTCGGTGCATCTGCGCGTGGCTGCCACGACGCCGGTATCGCCATTTGCTCGATTCATTGGGTAGACGTAGTCTAGTCACAGCGATGCGTATTGTCCGACAATTCGGTGTGTTGGTCCTGCTACTGATGTCGTGCTTGGCGCCGGCGATGGCCTGCATGGTTTCCAGCACGGAAATGAACACCGAAGAACGTGCCTGCTGCCGCATGATGAAGAACCAGTGTGGGCTGACGGACAATATGTCTGCGTCGCATGGCTGCTGCCAGAAGACTCCCCCGAGTGTTCATGAGAACGCGTTGGACACGAAAGCAGTGACCTTCCATCCAGTTGTGGCAGATGTAATCTGGTTGGCTGCTTTTGAGATGTTGAATAGGCCCGTAACGATCATTGAATGGGTCGAACATCCCGACTACTCGCCTCCGAAGCCCCCGCCTTCGACCATTTCCATTCTACGAATCTAGTCAGCTCCCCTCTCGCACTCTACTTTTGCCGAGCACGCACACCTGTTTGCGTGTTTTGGCGAATGCCTTGAACTGCATTTGAGATTGGAGCTTCCGTATGAACGTGGTCTCTTTGACTGCCGCGCTCGTGCTGGCCACTGCATTTTCTGCCTCTGGGCAGACGCCGATGGCGAGTACACCCACATCCTTGTCCCAGCTTTTAGCTGAGGCCGGGGCAAACAACCCACAGATTTCCGCAGCCGATCACGGCGCACGAGCCGCGAGGCAAGTGGCGCCGCAGATGACTACGCTGCCTGATCCCAAATTGACCTACCAGCAGTTGAGTGTGGGTAGTCCGAAGCCGTTTGCCGGATACACCAACAGCGATTTTGCCTACATCGGCGTTGGCGCATCGCAGGAACTGCCCTATCCCGGGAAGTTGCAAGCGCGCGGGGCAGTAGCCGAACGTGATGCCGATACAAAGGTGGCCGAAGTTGAAGTCACGAAAACCAACATTGCCGATTCGGTGAAAGCCGACTATCTCCAACTGGCGTATCTGCAACAGACGCTCGGCATCCTGCGGCAAAACGAAGCCGTTCTCGACCAACTCATTCAGGATGCAACGGCCCACTATCAGGTTGGACAGGGGATGCAGCAGGATGTCCTGCAGGCGCAGATGAATCGAACAAAGATCGTGAAAGAGATAACGATGCACCATCAGCAAATGGGGCAGATACAGGCTCATCTCAAAGGACTGCTCAATCGAGATCAGGGATCGCCGGACATTGCTACGGAAGACTTGGTCGAGACTCCACTCAACCGCTCCTCCGACGAGCTGCTCGCGATGGTCAAGCAAAACAACCCTCAGATTCAGGTCGATGCGAGTTCCATTCGGAAGCAGGACGCGCAGTTGGCCTCCGCGAAGCGTGAAGGAAAGCCGGACTTTGAAGTTGGTTATATCTACCAAAACACCGACCGCAAGTATCGGGACTATTACATGTTCACCTTCGATGTGCGCTTCCCGCGCAAAACGCGGGTGAATGCGGAGATCGCAGAGGCCACGGAGAAGCGCTCAGAATCACAACAAACACTCAATGCACATCTGCAACAGCAACTCGCTGAAGTGAAGGGAGGGTATGTCAAAGCTACGAGCGATGCGGAGCTGCTAAAGGAATATCGGGAAGGTCTCATCCCACAATCAGATGCAGCGTACCGGGCCACACTAAACGCTTATGCGTTCAATCGTGAGCAATTCATTCACGTTCTCTCGTACTTCACCGACCTTCTGAGTCTGAGGCTCGAATACGCGCAGACCCTCGTGGATCACGAAGCTGCTTTGGCCCACCTCGAATCTCTAACAGGAGCGACACTGCGATGAACAAATATGTCTTGAGAACGTCACTCGTCTGGATCGCCGTCCTCGCAGTTGTCGCTGGAGTTTGGGCATACCGTTTCCATCAGGCGAACCAGCCAGCAGCAATGAAGACGTCGATGTCCGGCGATATGCAGCCAGTAGCCTCTGGTCCGCCTGCTAGTGTGGATGATCCAAAGCCATCCATGCCAGATATGAAGATGGATGCTCAGCTTGTTCCAGTCCAACTCACACCCGAGAGGATGCAGAGTATCGGCGTGCAGACTGGCACAGTCGAATACAAACAATTGAGCGACGATATACGCACGACCGGCACGGTAGACATCGATGAGCGTCTGATCTCCTGTGTGCAGGTGCGCTTTCCCGGCTACATCCGCAAGGTGTTTGCCAATGCCACGTATCAATATGTGAGAAAAGGTGAGCCGCTCTTCACTATCTACAGCCCTGACCTTGTGGCGACACAACAAGAGTATCTGCTGGCACGGCGGAACCAGAAGACCATGAGCGCAAGCACCATTGATGGTGTAGCTGATGGCGCGGCCACACTTTCGAGCGCGGCGGAGCAGCGGCTACAGCAGTGGGATATACCCGAAAGCGAGATCGCAAAGCTAAAAGAAACTGACAAACCGGTGACTGACCTCACCATCAACTCTCCGGTTGAGGGATACATCACCGAACGAAATGCCCTGCCCAATATGTACGCCGAGCCTTCGACCAAACTCTATACCGTTGCCGATCTATCTCGCGTGTGGGTGTATGCCCAGGTTTTCCAGGACGACATAGGCCGCATAAGACCCAACAATACTGCGCAGATTACCGTCGATTCGTATCCGGGCCGCACCTTCTCCGGTCAGATCGAAGCGATTCTGCCGCAAGTGGATATGGCAACACGCACCGTTCGTGTGCGGCTAGCGATGACAAATCCGGGACTCAAACTGAAACCGGGTATGTTCGTGAACGTCGATCTGAAAACAAACCTGGGACATCAACTAATTGTCCCTGCGTCGGCCGTCTTTCAATCCGGTACACGACAACTGATTTTCCTCAATCACGGCAACGGCAGTCTTGAGCCAAAAGAGATCACAATTGGTCCCCGCGTTGGCGATGACTTTGTAGTCCTCAAGGGCCTGAAGGCACACGAATCCATCGTCACATCTGCCAGCTTCCTCATCGACTCAGAAAGCCAGCTACAGGCTGCGGCAGGTTCTTTCGTGCCACCCGCGCCGGGAGCGGGGGGAAGTTCTTCGACAGCAAATGCACCCGCTGCAGCCATGGCAGATATCGACTTCACCACAGATCCCAACCCGCCGCAAAAGGGCAGCAACGTCTTTCGAGTAAAACTCACAGGCGCAGATGGAAAACCTGCCACCAGAGCTGACGTTACAGTCACGTTCTATATGTCTGGTATGCCGGCGATGGGAATGGCGGCCATGAACACAACCACCAAGCTCATCGAAAAAGGCAATGGCATGTATCAAGGAAGCGGTTCTCTCGATTCCGGGGGGACATGGCAGGCGACCATCTCCGCTAAGAAAAATGGTCAGACAATCGCAACCAAGCAACTGCGCGTAAACGCGACGGGAGGCATGTGATGCTTTCAAAAATCATTGATGCCTGTGCCCGCAATCGCTTTATTGTCTTCACGGTCGTGCTGCTGCTTACACTTGCTGGAATCTGGTCTTTCCAGCATGTCCCGCTGGACGCACTGCCGGACATCTCCGATGTGCAGGTGATCGTTCATACGGGTTGGGCAGGCGAGCCGCCCGATGTCATTGAAGATCAGGTAACCTATCCCATCGTTACAAGCCTCCTGGCGGCCCCGCATGTCAAAGCTGTTCGCGCCCAGACCATGCTTGGCGACTCCTACGTCTATGTCGTTTTTGAGGACGGCACGGACCTCTACTGGGCGCGCTCGCGTGTCATCGAATACCTGCAGCAGATCAGCGGGCGCTTGCCAGAGAACGTGCATCCTTCGATCGGCCCTGATGCGACGGGCGCAGGCTGGATCTATGAGTATGCCATCGTCGATAAGAGCGGCAAACACAGTCTGGCAGACCTGCGTAGTTTGCAGGACTGGCATCTGCGGTATGCGCTGGAGACTGTGCCCGGAGTTGCCGAGGTAGCCAGCATCGGTGGCTTCGTCAAGCAATATCAGGTACAGCTCGACCCGAACAAGCTACTTGCTTATGGCATTCCGCTTTCTACAGTCATCGACAAAGTAAAGATGAGCACGAATGAAGTCGGCGGTCGCGTTCTTAACTTGAGCGGTGCCGACTACATGATCCGTGGTCTCGGCTATCTGCGCTCACTGGACGATCTCGCCACGGTTGCCGTCGGCAGCAAAAATGGGACCCCTATCCTGATACGCGATCTGGGAACGGTAACTTTCGGCCCGGATATCCGCGAAGGGGTTGCGGAGTGGCATGGAGATGGAGAAACCGTCGGCGGGATCATCGTCATGCGCCAGGGCATGAACGCGCTCAACATCATCAACGGAGTGAAGCAGAAGCTGCGTGAGATAGCGCCCTCTCTGCCGCCCGGCGTCCAGATCATGACGGGATACGATCGTTCCGATTTGATCAATGCGTCGATTAAAACGTTGCAACGCGATCTGCTCGAAGAAGCAGCCATTGTTAGCCTGGTCATCATCATCTTCCTGTTTCATTTCCGTTCGGCGCTTATCGCCATCGTCGCCCTGCCTATCGCGGTGCTAATGTCTTTTATCCCGATGTATTGGCTGGGAGTGAGTTCAAACATCATGTCGCTGGGCGGCATCGCGTTGGCAGTTGGAGTGCTGGTCGATGCGTCCATTGTGATGGTCGAAAATGGCTATCGCCATCTGTCGGAACGGCAGAAAAACGATGCCAACCCGGTATCGGAGCCAGAGCGGCAGAGCATTCTTATCAATTCGGCCAAGCAGATTGGTCCGGCACTCTTCTTTTCACTGATTATCATCGTCGTTTCCTTCATGCCAGTCTTCCTGCTCGAAGCGCAAGAAGGACGCATGTTTCGTCCGCTGGCATGGACGAAGACTCTTGCAGTGGGTTCTTCCTCCATCCTTGCCATCACCCTTGTGCCGGTTCTGATGGTGATGCTGATTCGAGGGCGGCTCAAGCCGGAAAAGGCGAATCCGATCTCACGTGTTACGCAGGCGATCTACCTGCCTATCCTGAAATTCTGCCTGCGACACCGCTGGCTCACTATCGTGGTCAACCTCATCTTTCTGCTGATCACATTTCCACTCGCCTCACGTCTGGGCAGCCAGTTCATGCCAGCTCTCTTTGAAGGCTCCACTCTCTACATGCCGACTGCTCTTCCCGGCATCTCCATCGAACAAGCTAAGGTGCTCTTGCAGCAGCAGGACCGCATTCTTCGCAGTTTCCCGGAAGTAGCCAGCGTATTCGGCGCTGTCGGTCGTTCGGACAGTGCAACTGACAATGCGCCGCTCGATATGTATGACACCACGCTCATGTTCAAACCGCGAGAGCAATGGCCCGCTGGGATGACCTACGAAAAGCTCATTCAGCAGATGGATGAGAAGCTCCAGTTTCCTGGACTCTCAAACACCTGGACAAGTCCAGTCGAAAACCGCCTCGATATGGAATTGACCGGCATCAAGACGCCACTCGGCATGAAGGTGCAGGGGCCGAATGTAGATGGCATTCAGCAACTTGCCTCGCAACTTCAGACTGTTATCTCTGGGCTTCCGCAGGTTCGATCTGTCTTTGCTGAGAAGGTCGCGCAGGGTTTCTACGTCAATGTCGAAATCAAACGAGAAGAGGCAGCTCGTTACGGTCTGACGATCGCGGATGTGCAGACTGCTGTTTCATCTGGTATTGGAGGCCAGAATATCGCAGAGAACATTGAGGGTCGAGAACGCTATCCCATCAACGTCCGCTATCAGCGCGACTTCCGCGACAATGTCGACAAGATGCGTGGCGTGCTAATCGGTACGCCATCCGGTGCGCAGATTCCGCTCGGCCAGGTAGCGAAGATTTCGTTCACGCGTGGCCCTGTCATGATTCGGGACGAAGACGGTGCGTTGACGGGATACATCTATATCGACCTCAAAAACTCCGACTATGGCGGCTTCGTCGCAGAGGCAAACAAACTCATTCACAGCAAACTCGCTTTGCCTGCAAACTACACCTTTCAGTGGTCGGGGGAGTATGAACTCGAACTACGTGCGAAGCAGCGATTGCAACTGATCCTTCCGATCGTCTTCTTCGTGATCTTCCTATTGTTGTACCTGGTCTTTCACTCGGTTGCCGAAGCGCTTGTTCTCATCTTCCCGACCATCTATGCGATGAGTGGAGGCTTGCTCCTGCAATGGCTTCTTCACTACAACTTTAGCGTCGCCGTGGCGGTCGGTTATATCGCGCTCTTTGGGATTGCGGTGGAAACCGGCGTAGTCATGGTGGTTTATCTCCATGAGGCACTCGAAAATAAGCTGCAATCTGGCAAGGCGTTGACGAATGCTGACATTGAAAACGCAGCGATTGAAGGTGCCGTCCATCGTCTGAGGCCAAAGCTCATGACAGTCTGCGCTGTACTCGCCAGCCTGGTTCCGATCCTTTGGGAATCTGGTATCGGCTCCGATGTGATGAAGCCGATTGCCGCGCCCATTGTGGGTGGCATGATCACTTCCACCATCCACGTCCTGATTCTGGTCCCTGTCTTCTTCGTCATGATGAAGGAACGCGCATTGCGAAAGGGACATCTGCAGCTACGGACTTCAGGGAGCAGCTAGAAGGGCGAGAAGATTCCCCTTTTATATGCGTCTAGCCGAAGACACTAAATTGTATCAGCATCCGTCCGAATTTTCTTTGGGCCACTGCCTCTGCTAAGAGTGCGTGATCTTTATTGCCTGACTTCCATACCTCTCGGCCCAGTCAGCGTCTAGAATGCTGCTACAGCGTCCTTTATGCCATTGATCCGGGTATCCCGTTCGTCGACTTCATGCACGGAGAAAACTAGTAAGTGAGCTTGCGTCCCCTCAGTCGGATCTATCGGATCTTGGCCGTGACGTTATTTATTCTCGTTTTCGCCTTACAACTTGTTCATGTTGCAAAGATGTCCTCCGCTAACTGGGACGAGGCGCATCACTTGTACGACGGCTATAACGTCTGGACAAAGCACGACTACAGATTGAACGCCGAAGTCCCGCCACTTGTGAAGCTCACCGCCGCGCTCCCCCTACTCCGAATGCATCTGTACACACCGGCCAATCAAGGGAAGTCTCAGAGTTTGGAAGCCTTCTTGGATGGGAGGTTGTTTGTCTTCCGCAACGGAGGCGACCGTGTCCTGTTCCCGGCGCGCATGTTCTGCATGATCTTTACGTTTTTGCTGGCAGCATTGCTCTACATCGCTACACGGGAGATGTTCGGTGACACTGCCGCACTGGCCGCGTTGGCGCTGTTTGTCTTCGACCCCAACGTTCTGGCGCATGGCACCCTGATCTCAACTGATATTGGCAGCGCCTGCTTCATCTTTGGAACGATTTACGCATTCTACCTCTATACAAAAGCGCCGAGTCCCGCACGGTTGGCAATCGTCGGTCTGGCGGCTGGGTTGGCCATGTGCGCCAAGTTTACAGGCATCTTCGTGCTGCCCATGCTGGTATTACTCGCGGGAGCCGAAGCGCTGCACGCTCGTAACTCCGTCATACTCTGGCGACGACTGGTGGCGTGTGCGGTCGTCCTCGTGTGCACCTGGGCTGTAATCTGGGCGTTCTACGGTTTCCGCTACGCTCCAGCGCCGAATGGACTCGAGCTTTCGCCGACGCTGACGCCGTACGTTGCTTCGATGCCTAACAAGGCTAACGCTGAAGAACTTTCCCTCGTCGCAAAGTTTCACCTGCTACCTGAGTCCTATATTTGGGGCCTTGCCAACACGAAGAAGACCGAGTGGGAGTACACAAGCTACTTCTTCGGCAAGATGTACCGCCATGGGCCATGGCCCTACTTTCCGGCTGCCTTTCTGATCAAGTCCACGCTCCCCCTGCTGATTCTACTGACTCTGCTTCCCTTTCTCTGGTTCCGGCGAGGGGATAGACACACACGAGAGCTGTATTTCATGCTTGTCCCGGTGGTCTTTTATTTCACTCTAGTCACAACGTCACATATGGACATCGGCGCAAGGCACCTCATGCCGATCTACCCTTTTCTTTATTCTCTTGCGGGGGTGTCGATCGCCCATGCGCTTCTTCGTAGTCGTATTTGGGTTGTTGCCGCGGTGATGCTGCTGTTGTGGCAGGTGGTCACATCGGTGCGAGTTGCTCCGGCGTACATGGCCTACGGAAATGAGGCTTGGGGCGGTCCTTCCAATGTGCATCGATACCTGAGCGACGCGAACGTCGACTGGGGGCAGCAACTAAAGTCGGTCAAGCAGTATCTAGACCAAAATCACGTCACCGACTGCTGGTTCGCTTACTTTCCGGATGGTGCAGTCGAGCCTTCCGACTATGACATATCGTGCAAGCGATTGCCGACAGGAAGTTCGCTTTGGTGGTTCAAACTGCCGATGGATGTGCCAGCTGTAATTGACGGAACGATTCTTATCAGCGACAGCGATTTAGAGGGAATTGAGTCGGGGGATGGCCCGCTGAACTGGTTCGAGCCGTTTCGTGAAGCGAAGCCCGTTGCAACGATTCAGCAAGGCGTGTACGTGTACCGCGGCCGATTTGACGTACCACTAATGGCGGCTCTGGTGGACGTGCGGAAGACAGGGGACCTTGCGAAGACAGGTCAGATAGATGAGGCACTAAACATGGCGCAGGAAGCAGTTGCCCTTGCGCCAAACTCGGCGATCACGCAACTCAATCTGGCGGGCACACTGGCGCTGAAGCAGAGATGGAGCGAGGCATTGGATCACTATCAGCGGGCAAATGAGTTGGCGAGAACCATTCGGCCGGAGCTTGAGGATGAAGACCTAATTCCAAGGAGTACAGCGGGAATAGAAGCAGCCCGAAGCCATCTCCACGAGCCGTAGTAAGGTCCTCGCAGATCTAGGACTGATCACATTCCGCAAGGATGGTCTGAATGTCTATTACCGGGTAGTTCCAGAGAGATTCGCCGCCTACCTGAAGTTCCTAGCTGGAATTAACTCAAAGAGGTCCAGTGCCAGCCCTCACAAACCTCATAGGAATTAAAGATTTTGAGTGATTCTCTTGAGAAAAAGCTATAACCTGTACCCCGGAGACAATCTCGGCATACAGCCAGGTTAAAGGTTGAGTAATTAAAAAATTACTTTGGTAAGTTACTGAGGCTGTACTGACATTTTTTATTGTGCGGACGCGAATTTAGAAGATAGACTTTGTGTGAATTCTGGCCTGGGAGTACCTGAGAGCTATGTCAACTCAAACCATCTCGAACGACCTTCTTGAAGAGTGCTGGATTACAACCGACGCGGCTCAACTGAGCGGAGGATTTGATCGTGAACACTTCGAGATCATCCATTCGCTTACGGAACATCCGTTATTGCAGATTCCCGAACTTATGGAGTTGGCGGATCGCACGAAAAGGGACAGACCAGCAGGCATCTACTATGATGCGGGCACCGATATCCGGGTCGACCAAAGATGGGATCAGATGCCTGCAAAGCAGTTCTCAGTCATCGAAACGATGCAACGTATCGAGACCTGTGGGGCTTGGCTCTTATTCAAGGACGTTCAGAAAGACCCGAAATACAAGATCTTCTTGGGCAGCGGATGGGAAAAAATTAAATCGAAGATTGATCGGGACTTGAAGTCTCGAGTTCTGCGCGAAGATGCTCTCATCTTTGTCACTTCCCCTAAGCGCGTCGCAACGTACCACATCGATCGAGAGTGCAGCTTCCTGCTCCAGATCAAAGGAACGAAGACAATTCATGTCTTCGATCGCGCGGATCGAGAGGTTCTTCCTGAAGAGGAGATTGAGCGGTTCTGGACGGTGGATAACAATGCGCCTGTCTACAAACCACAATTTCAGGCCCGTGCTACTTCGTATAAATTGCGCCCTGGAAACGGTGTGCATATTCCTGTGAATTGTCCACACTGGGTCGAAAACGACGACAACGTCTCCGTTTCGCTCAATGTCAACGTTCAGTTTAAGGATACTCTTCGAGCAAATACGTACCGCGCAAACCACGCTCTTCGAACGCTTGGACTGACTCCGCGTCCTCCTGGCCAATCTCCTGCGATTGACTACCTCAAATCTCACTCCGTGGCCGCCGCAGCTGCAGCGAAGGGCGCCTTGCATAAGCTGTCTTCCTTGAAAAAACCCTCTTAGTTGCAGCCGAGCAGCATTGTTTTCATTTGCAGGACATCTCTACAAACGTGCTTTGGGCCGGATAGATTCAAGAGCTATCCGAGCTGCTTCATCGTGTAGACGATGAGTTTCTCAACAGGTTATGCGACTATTTGAAGTCATTTTAATTGTCACCTTGATTGCTGCCGCGGCGGCGCAGATGGCAAAATCCGGCGCAAACTGGTCGAGAGTCTTTACGGTGCTCGGAGTACTCGTCGCAATCTGGCATGTCCTCCATGAAGGAACACACTGGCAGATGTTCCCCGTCCTGGCAGGCCTTGTCCTGCTGGTAGCCTGGCAACTGCTACCTGCAACTCGTCGAGCTGTACGTTATCCAGCAATGAAAAACCTGGTGGCCATTGCTTGTGCGCTGCTCTCCGTCACCACGTTTGGACTGCTCCTGATCGTGCCTATGTTTACGCTCCCGAAGCCAACGGGGCCCTATCCAGTAGGAACACGGATCCTCTATCTAAAAGATTCGAGCCGCACAGAAGATAAAGCAGAGAAACCCGGAACCGCCAGAGAACTAGTGGTGCAGCTGTGGTACCCAGCCGATCCGTCGAACAACCATCTGGCTGCCTACGAGAGAAGGTCTGAGACAATTCCACTCACCTCTTATCGAAGCGTCCTTTGGACTAACTCCAGGGAAGATGCCCCCGTGGCAACTCAAGGTGGTCCGTTTCACGTGTTGCTGTTCAATCATGGCTGGGCTGGAAGACGTACTCTGAATACGTTTCTGACCGAAGACCTTGCCAGCCATGGCTATGTAGTCGCTTCGATTGACCACACCTACAACGCCAGCCGGGTTGAGTTGCCCGGAGATCGCATCGTCGATGATACCGATGGAAGCAGCCTACTTGATACCAATCTTCATTCCGTTAGTGAAATTACTGAGACGTGGAATAAAGAGCTCAGCAAATGGGTGGCCGACGAGGTTTTTGTTCTCAACACGCTGCAGAGCGACAATCTGGATCAAGCGAGCCCTTGGTATGGTCGACTTGATACTCATCGAGCTGGTGCATTAGGCCATTCCTTCGGCGGTGCGGCAGCCGTGCAGATGTGTTCCGTAGACGCACGAATCCAATCCGCAATCAATATGGACGGCTGGACATTCGGAGATCTTCGACAGCGTGCGGCTAACCAGCCAACGATGTTCCTATACGGAATAGCAGGAAACTCGCCCTCGCCCCCACCAAATTCAGCAACGATGGGGCGTGCAGAACGCGCCGAAGCAGAACTAGACGCAACCGATCGCAATGAGGTCGATACAAGCCTCAGGCAATTTGGCGGGTACAAGGTGTCCATCAACAACACCGCACATATGGACTTTACAGATCATCCTCTCGTCAGTCCGTGGCGCAGATGGACACAACCCGATCATATTTCGCCGTCGCGTATAGAAACTATCGTTCGCGCCTACGTACTGGCTTTCTTCGATCAGACCATTCGAGAGACAAAGCCGGCTTTGCTCGAATCAGGGACGTCGAGTCCGTTTCGTGGAGTCAAGATAGAGCACTGGAGTTCAGAGTCTAAAGCGGCATCAGTCGAGACAGCTCTAAAGCCGCCCCTGCCTAAATAGCAACATTCTCCAGACGACCACTATTACTGCACCCGCTCATCAAATCGACTAAGGCACCCATGGATCGATTTCGCTAACACATCAATTCCCGGCACGGATAGAACCTGCCAGTGATCTCCAGGAACCTCGTGAATTTCAACTCCACCCTGAAAGATCGGCGACCAGCCATTGTCAGAAGGAATACTGCGATCTGCCTGCTTCGCGGCCCGAAAAAGAGTCAACTTCTGCGAGACTGGTTTCACCTTATAGTTTCGTGCAGCTACAGCGTTAATCTCATGGGTGTTCTTGAGGAAAGCTGGCAATCTTGAGAACATTCGTGCGGCAATCGTAACGGTGTAGCGCACTCGACGTTCCGTAAAGTCCTTGAGAAAAAAATCCCACCATCCTTTGACACTCCCGTGCCCTCTTTGGCTGTGAAAAAAACCAACAAGACCGGCCGGTTCGCTAACCCCGTTGTTGGAGGATGGTTCGGCGGAAGATACTTGGATGTAATCTCTCGCTCTTGAATCCAGCATCCCCAACAGGCCGACGGTTTCGCCCGCAGCCAAAAGTTGATGGGCCATCTCAAGTACCATGACTCCACCGAAGGAGTAACCGAGCAGGTGATATGGGCCCATGGGCTGGACCTGTCGAATCTCCTTCAGATAATGAGCAGCCATATCCTCGAGGTGGAGCAGCGCCGGTCGATTTAGCTCAAGCGCCTGGGCCTGCACTCCATAAACTGGTTGGTCCGCGCCAATCCTCGTCGTAAGGCCATAGAAGTTGACTACGTTCCCTCCCGCCCCATGAACAATAAAAAGGGGGCGCTTCGTGCCTACAGGTTGAATCGGTACGAGCGACGTCACCGTGTTTGGCGCGTAGCGTCTGCGGACCAGGTCAGCAACCATCTTGATCGTGGGAGCGGAGATTAAACTGGCCAGCCCGAATCCCATGGAATACAGGCTGTTCATGCGTGTAACCAGGCGAAGAATGGAGAGCGAACTGACTCCAAGCGAAAACACGTTGGTATCAGTCGTGATCTCCTCGACCCCCAGCATCGATCGCCAAAGTTCGAGGAGTTGAATCTCGATCGGGTCGCTGATCGTCGCAACCTGTTCTTCCAACTTCTCCATGATCGCCGCGCCACCATCTAATTGCTTCTCAGGGACTGCACGCATGTTTCTAAGAGGCGCACTTTGACTCTGGGCATCAGGAAGTTTCGCTGGAAGGAAATCGTCTGTCGGAGCCATCATCTCCAACTGGATCGACGATTCCTGAACGGCAGACTCCAGCACCGCGATGAAGCTCGTTAGATATCGTTGAATCGTCGCTGGGCGAAAATAGTTCGGGTTGTATTCAAGCTGCAGCCGCGGCCCCTCTTCCGGCCGATCAACGATGGCGAACATCCACTCGAAGACGGCACCTGGACTCATCGACCGCAGTGGTGTGATCTCAAGTCCGGCAACCCGCTGAATCACCATAAAAGACTTCTGATACAGAAAGAAGATCGGGATTTCAAACGAAGTATTGTTGTGCGAGAAGTGCGAGTCGTAGATCAGTTCTTCAAACGGGAGCTCCTGATTTTCGTATGCGCCTAGCGTCCAGTCCTGCACCTTCGTAAGCAGCGATCGAAAGGTCTCCTGTGGTTCGATCCCCACGCGGAGCACCTGAATATTCATAAAGAGCCCAATCAACTCTTCCGTATCATCGTTCCGGTTCGCGCACGGAGATCCAACGACTATATCCCGCTGCCCCGTTACCCGGTACAGCAGAGCACAGAAGATACTGAACAACAGGATATTCAGCGTTACGTTTTGGTCCTTGCAGAACTCGTGAGCCCGTGCGGTGAGCTCCGGCGAAATAAGAAGCGTCTCGATATCGCCTGATTCGGAGTCCGTACGAACGTCTCTCCGGCCTTCAGGGGTTGCATCGTGAGGGAGTTCAAGCCGCCCAAAGTTTGTTCCTAGAGCCTTACGCCAGAAGTTCAGTGACGTTCCCGCAGCTTCACTCTTTCGCCACTCCTCCTGCCAAACCGCGAAGTCGGCAAACTGAATTGGCAGCTCGGGCAGAACAGGTTCCTTGTCTTTCATCAGCGCTTCGTAAAAGACCGCAATGTCGCGCAGCAGAATGCCAAGAGAGATGCCATCACAGATAATGTGGTGCATTGTGACGAGCAGAAGATGATGTTCCGGAGCGAACTTCAGCAACTTGAGAGCGAGAAGCGGTCCGTTGAACAAGTCCATGCGGTAAGCCGCATGTTCGCGGATCAGTCTGCCGGCCTCTGATGAGTTCGCCGCATCAGGCACTTCCTGCAGATCCTTGACCGGCAGTGCAACGATGTAGGGTAATCCGATGATCTGCGATAGTCTTCCATCCACCACCGCAAAGGTCGTTCGCAACATCTCATGTCGTCGCACCGCCAGGGTAAAGGCCATGGCCAGAAGATCCACATTTAGTTTGCCGAGGCACTGCCACATCAGCGGCATGTTCAACGCGGGGTTGCCCGGGTGCATCTGATCCAGCGACCAGAAACGGACCTGTCCTTGCGTAGCAGGCATGGCGTAGACTTCGTCCACCGACGAGGCCGACGAGTTTACGACCGGCGTTTCTTCAGGTGTATTCGTAGTGACCCCCGTCGCAGATTGGAGATATTGCTTCATCCGCGTGTCCCGCTTTCACCGCGATAAGCCTTTCGTGGAGCGACCGTAATTCGCGGCGCTGCTTTGATCGTGTTGGATCTTGTCTCCGCGTGCTCCCCCAACCCATCGGATAATGCCAGAATCGTCCGATGCTTGAATATCTGCGCTGCCGTTACGTTCAAACCTTCCTTCTGTGAGCGTGCGGCTATTCGGAAGATGAGCAATGAGTCCGCACCAAGCTCAAAGATACTATCTGTAATGCTAACGCGGTCCAGCATGAGCACCTCAGACCAAATCTCTGCGAGCTTTTTTTGTTCTGCCGTCGAAGGAGCAGTGAACGGCCGCTGTGCAGAGTGAAGACCTGCCTTCAGAAAACTCTCCGCATCCGGCAGACTCTTACGGTCTATCTTTCCGTTCGGTGATCGTGGAAGCTGTGGCAACGGCAGGATCACCGCTGGAAT
This sequence comes from Tunturiibacter empetritectus, assembly GCF_013410875.1. GTDB lineage: Bacteria > Acidobacteriota > Terriglobia > Terriglobales > Acidobacteriaceae > Edaphobacter > Edaphobacter empetritectus. The sequence goes on from NZ_JACCCU010000001.1 coordinate 2,430,105, forward strand.
CATGTACTCCGGCAAAGTACCTGCAAGCATCGTGAGCAGATCCGCAGTTAGCGCTGTAGCGTGTTCTGCAGAGTTGCCTGCGTCGACATAAGCCACCAGTCGCGTAATCACCGCTCCGGCACTCTTGCTAGTATGCGCAACCACCACAGCCTCGCGCACCGCGGGGTGCCTGTTCAGGGCGACCTCAATCTCTCCCAACTCAATTCGATAGCCGCGAATCTTTACCTGGAAATCGGTGCGGCCAAGCAACTCTACTTGTCCTTGCTCCTTCGCATCCACGTGCCAGCGTCCAAGATCCCCCGTTTTATAAATGCGCCCCTTGGCAAATGGATTAGGCAGAAACCGTTCGGCCGTCAGGTCGGGACGCTTCCAATATCCACGCGCCAGCCCCGTGCCTCCTATGTAGAGCTCCCCCACAACGCCCACTGGCACCGGCTGCAGCCGATGATCGAGTACATAAAACTGCGTATTCGCAATCGGAGGCCCGATGAGTAACGGTCCGGTCCCGGCGGCAACACGTGTAGCAGACGACCAGATCGTCGTCTCGGTAGGCCCATAGACGTTCCACACCTGCTCACTTCTCTCAATCAGCTGATCCGCCAAATCTCTCGGCAGCGCTTCGCCACCGCACAGTACCTTCAGAGGCAACTCGCGGCCCCATCCCGCATCGATCAACATTCTCCACGTGCCGGGAGTGGCCTGCAGCACGGTCGCTTTACTGCGCTGCAGCAGCTGAAGCAACAAGTAGCCGTCCGCAACCTCGTCTTCGTTCGCGATCACTAACCGCGCTCCCACCAACAAAGGCAATAACAATTCAAGTCCCGCGATATCGAAGGCAAGCGTAGTCACCGCGACCAGCACATCTGCTCGACTCAAGCCCGGCTCCCGCTCCATCGATTGCAACAAGTTCATCAGAGCGCCGTGCTCAACCGCTACGCCCTTCGGTCTTCCAGTTGTGCCAGAGGTATAGATGACGTATGCCAGCGAATCCGCCGCAGCTGATGCTTCAAGCGGCGCATCGCTCTCCTCGGCTATCTTCGTATCCAGTACCACTACCTTCGCAGCGGTTCTGAATCCGGGCTGCGCAGTAGAGAACGAACCTCCCACTACCAGTAACGCAGCGCCCGAATCCTCGAGCACCATCTCTAGTCGATCCTTTGGGTGCCGCGGATCCAGCGGCACATACGCCCCACCGGCCTTCAACACTCCAAGCAGCGCCCCCAGCATCTCGACCGATCGCTCGACACAGAGTCCAACCAGATCCCCCGGCTTCAGCCCCTCCCGCTGTAGTCTATGCGCAACGCGATTCGAATATTGATCCAGTTCCCTTCTCGTCCATCTCTTCGAACCGCACTCGACCACTACCTGATCGGCCTGTTCCCGCGCTCGCAGCTCAGCAACTCGATGGATCGGAACAAACTCGCGGCCGAACGCCACCTCGGTTCGATTCCAACCGTCTACAATCTCCTGCCGGTCTTTCTCATCCAGCAGTTCAAGCTCGTCAACGCGCAACGTCGCATCCCGCACAACGCTGCTCAGCAGGTTGGCGTACTGGTGCATCCAGCGGCGAACTGTCTCTTCGTCAAAGAGGTCGGTGTTGAAATCGCAATCGAATTTGAGATCGTCTTCGGTTTCGATCACATTCAGAAACATATCCGTATTTACAAACTGCTTCGGGTTTGCCTTTATGTCCGCCGACAGACCGTCAAAGCCAATACGCGCTCCGATCTTTTCAAGATTGAACTGAACTTCGATCAGCGGTAGTCGCCCTGCATCTCGCGGAATCGAAAGCTTGTGGAGCAGGCTGCCGTAGGTAAACTCCTGATGGTCGAACGCATCGAAGAGCACATTGCGAGTAGCGGCGAGATGACTCTTCGCCGTCTCCGCCTCTGTCAATTGGCTCAGCATCGGCAGAAAGTGAACACAATGTCCGACGAGGCTCGCATTTTGAAAAAGAGCCTGCCCCGCCGTCGAGATGCCAACCACTACCTCCGGCTGACGGGTCAAACGATGCAGCAAAAGTTGAAAGCCCGAGAGCAGAGTGACATAAAGCGTGCAACCCAACCGTGCGCTTGCACCCTTCAAATCCATATACAGAGCGGACCCGAGACTGCCTTTCAATGTCGCTCCATGGTAGGTCTTATTCACCGGGCGAGGTCTGTCGGTCGGCAGATCGAGCACCGGTGCCAAGCCAGAAAACTTATTGACCCAGTAGGCTTCATTGTCCGCAAACTCACCGGACTTCTGACGGGTCTGCTCCTGAACGGCATAGCTACTGAACGGAAGCAGAGGTAGCAACTTTTCGCTCGCGTTCCCCTTTGCACTGTAGAACTTGCTGATCTCTTCGAAAAGTTGGTTTACGGACCATCCATCGAGAACGATATGATGCCCGGTAAAGAGCAATACCGTCTCATCGGCGGACATCTTGAAGATCGTTGCGCGCGCAAGCGGCCCCTGCGTAAGCGAGAACGGTATCCTCCCCTCCCTCTCAATCGCCTCATGCAACGTCTGCTCTCGAGAGGCATCTGCAGCGGAAGAGAGATCCACCTGTTCGACAGTGCCTTGAAAGGCTGGAGCGATCAATATCGATTCACCATCCTCACTGATGGTGCTGCGCAACGCATCGTGTCGAGCAAACACTGATTCAAGCGCCTGTTTCAGTGCCCTTTCATCAACATCGCCGCGCAAACGAAGCGTCACTGACTCATTGAACGCACAGTTCACCTCATCGCCTAGCGCAGCAGCAAAGTAGATCTCACGTTGCGCCTCAGTGATCGGAACCTTTGCCGGAGAGTCCTTAAGAGCCGCAGGATGCATCGCAGACACTGGCGCTACAGCCGGACCACTCTGATGCTCCCCGTGGCTGGGAAGCGCGTTGCTAGCCTGCATCTCTTCGACCGTCTCGCGGAATACCTCCTCGACAGTTTGCAGATCCGCGTCTGTGTGTGCCGTCGTAAGGAAGCAGGGATAGCCTTCCTGAATATGAATGCCCTTCTCCCGCATCGCGTAGTACAGCAGACTGCCAAGTCGAGCGTCCCCGTGGAAGGTGAAGTAAAACCACGACGCGAAGTGATGGATCCGGCTCGGAACACCGCGCTCAACAAAAAAGTTATCCAGCCGCGCCGCCATCTCTGCGGTCTTTCGATTCAAATCAAGTTGAAGCTGCGGCCCAGCAGCCTTCAAATGATTGAGAACCGCACGTGCTGCAGCGAGAGCCTGTGGATGACGAACGAAGGTCCCAGCGAAGAAGGTCACGCCAACCTCAGGGATCGAAGCATCGCCATACTGCCAGGTGCCGCCATCGAGCGCATCCATAAACTGTGCCTTACCCGAGAGCACGCCGATGGGATACCCGCCGCCGATGACCTTGCCATACGTCGCAAGATCGGCTCGCACCCCGAAACTCTCCTGCACACCGCCGGGAGCAAGTCTGAAGCCTGTGACCACCTCGTCAATAATCAGTGCAATCTCAGCCTGCTCCGTGATCTGTCTCACGGTCTTGATGAAAGCAATCGGTTGCAGACCAGGGTTGCGCGTCTGCACTGGCTCTATTAAGACAGCAGCGATCTCACTCGCATTCTTGCGAATGTACTCAAGCGAAGCATCGGCGCCGTACTCCAGCACAACCACATTTCCTGTATTCGCAATCGGAATGCCCGGCGCAAGCGGCACCGTTCCCCGTGGTGTATTGCGAACAAGAACCTCGTCAAACGTACCGTGATAGTCGCCCGCAAAGTAGATGATGCGATCGCGTCCCGTAACCGTGCGAGCCACGCGAATAGCCGCCATCACCGCTTCCGATCCGGTATTGCAGAAGGTTACCCGATCGTTTCCCGTTAGCTCGCATATCTGCGCCGCAACTTCACCCGCCAGCGGAGACTGCGGCCCAATGGCAACACCTTCTTCAATCTGCTTGTGAACAGCATCCAGCACAAACTGCGGAGAGTGCCCGAACATGATCGCCCCGTAACCATTCACGATGTCGATGTACTCATTGCCATCGACGTCCCAGATCCTCGAACCTTTGGCGCGCTCAGTCACGAGTGGGTAGACCATCTCCTTCCACTGCGGCCGAAAACCGGCAACCGCACGAGGGTCGGCAAGATGAACCCGTGCCTTGTCTGTCAGACGCTTGGACCCTGGCGTCTTCTTCTGATACTTCGCAAGGAGCGTGTTGAGATACTGTTGCTGATCGCCATCAAGATCCTGTTGAACCCGCGGCTGCAAGGGCCTGTAAGATCCGTGCTTGACCTCAGCTGTCTCCCCTGTCGACGTCGGTGTAGCTGATGATGACGCAGCAGAGGCCACAACAGGCATAGCCGCTGATACCACTGTTGATGCCGCCGATGTGGCAACCGCCGCCGGCAATCCGGTCGTGGCGCGCAACGCTGCCATCTGCTGCTCAAAGACCTTCGACATCATCGCCATCTGCTCACTAAACAGCCGCTCAACCGCAGAGCCGGCAGAAGTCGACGAGCCTGAACTCGAGAAGCTCGCAAGTGGAGCTGCGACGCTGGAGTGAGCGGCGACCGTCTGCACCGGAGCAGCTTGAACCTGCGCCTCTGCTGGAAACGCATCCGGCGGAAGCACACTGTCCAGATAGCCGGAAAGACTCGCAATCGTGGAATACTGCTCCATAATCTGGCGAAAGGTCAGCTTCACGCCGAACTTCTTCTGAATGCCCTGTGTAGCCTGGGTCAGAAACAACGAGTCAAGCCCCAACTCCAGAAACTGATGATCGACCTGATCCGGGGTCACTTCGATCCCGCTCAACTGAGTAAAAACCTCTGAAACAATCGGCTGCAGACGCAGCTTGCGTTCTTGCATTGGTGCCTCTTTCAACGGTTCGGTCGCGGCGGGAACAACTTCGCCGCCACTTTCTGTATCGAAAATCTCTACTCTAGAAATGATTGGCGGTTCGGGGAGTTGCAAGCCCCCCGTAAATGGCGGCGGCTCCACCCAATACAGTTTGCGTTCAAACGGATAAGTTGGCAGAGAGACTCGTCGCCGCATCTCCTGTGCGTAAACCTTCGTCCAGTCCGGCATCGCCCCCGCCACCCAGAGTTGCCCAAGCGCCTCCTGGAGCGAACCTGCCTCCACGGGAGACTGTTCATCCCGTTGCGCCAGCGAAGAGACGATTACGGCCGCACTACTATTCGGCTGCTGACGCGCAAGCGTAGCCAGCGTATTTCCCGGGCCAACCTCCAGCAATATCTGCGGAGTCGCCATCAGCGTCTTCAGCGCATCTGCGAAGCGAACAGGATTGCGAACCTGGTCAGCCCAGAAGCGCGGGCTCGTCGCCTGTTCCGGCTCGATCCATGTCCCGGTGAAGCTCGAAACATAAGGGCGAGCGGGACGGTGCAGCGTAACCTTGGCAACCTCCGCCTCAAACCCAGCCAGCATCGGATCCATCATCGACGAATGAAACGCATGCGAAGTACGCAGCCTGCGGAAGAGCGCTCCATTCGCAGTCAGCCTCTTCTCCAGCCTCTCAACGGCTTCAAGCGGCCCGGCCAGCACGCTCAGCTTCGGAGCATTCAACGCAGCAATCGAAATATCATCGGCAAGATACGGCTGAAGCTCAGACTCGCTGAGCCGCACGCCCACCATAGCCCCGCGCGGCATCTCCTGCATCATCCGTCCGCGAATGCTTACCAGCCGCAAAGCATCTTCGCGGCTCATAACCCCTGCAAGAACAGCCGCTACATACTCCCCTATGCTGTGGCCCGCACAGGCACGCGGTTCAATCCCCCACGCCTGCCAGAGCTTCGCCATCGCGAACTCCGTTACGAAGATTCCCGTCTGCGCGAACTGCGTCTGTTGAATCCTCTCCGCAGCCTCCGGCGCCGCCACATCCACCGGAAAGAGAATCTCGCGGAGGTCGAGGCCAAGCAAAGGCTGCAGAATCTCGCAACACTCGTCTACCTCGCGACGGTACAACGGTTCGCTTTTATACAATGAGCTACCCATGCCCGCGAACTGCGATCCCTGCCCAGGAAACAGGAACACAACCTCAGGCCGCTTTGCCGGCACAACTCGATTCGCCTCCGCTTTGGCTGACGAAAGTTTTGCAATAGCATCTTCAGCGCCTGCACACACAAACGCAGCGCGGTGATCAAACGCTTTTCTGCCAACCGCAAGCGTGTAGCCAACGTCCTCAAGCGGAACTTCAGAGTGCTCCTTGATATATGGAGCAAGATTGCCGATCGCAACCTGCAGCGCAGACTGTGATCTCGCCGAAACACAGAGCAACTGCGCCGAACGCAACGAAGCTGTCAAAGGCTGCAACACAGGAGCCTCTTCCAGCACCACATGCGCATTCACACCGCCAACTCCGAAAGCACTCACCCCGGCGCGGCGCGGTCCATCAGACTTCCATGGATTCAACTCGCGATTGACATAGAACGGCGAACTCTCAAAGTCGATGTTCGGATTAGCACTCTCAAAGTTGGCCAAAGGCGGCAGCGTCGCCTTATTCAAAGAGAGCGCCGTCTTAATCACTCCCGCCACTCCTGCGGCTGCATCCAGATGCCCAACGTTGGCCTTCGCCGTACCAATCGCGCAGAAACCCGTCGCCTCCGTGCTCAACCGAAACGCCTTCGTCAGCGCTGCGACCTCAATCGGATCGCCCAGCGGCGTCGCCGTTCCATGAGCCTCAATGTAAGTAATCGTGCGAGCATCCACGCCAGCCATCGCCTGTGCAGCAGCAATCACGCCCGACTGCCCATCCACCCCGGGAGCCATGTATCCAGCCTTCATGGAGCCGTCGTTATTCACGCCAAACCCACGAATCACAGCGGTAATATGATCGCGGTCTGCTATGGCATCCTCCAACCGCTTCAACAGAACCGCACCCGCGCCATGGCTGAACACCGTACCTGTTGCGGCGGCGTCGAAGGGCCTGCAGAAGCCATCCTTCGATCCAATGCTTCCTTCCGAGTACAGATGCCCGCGCCTCTGCGGAAACGTAACCGACACACCACCCGCCAGCGCCATATCGCACTGGTAGTTCAGCAGGCTCTGGCTCGCCTGCGCAATTGCAACCAGCGAAGTAGCACATGCAGAAGCCACGCTGATGCACGGCCCGCGCAAGTTCAACTTGTAAGCAACGCGAGTCGTCAGGAAGTCTTTGTCGTTCCCCATAAACGACCGGAACTCGCCAACCTGATAGTTCCCTGTCACCTCATCGATAAACGCTCGATCGCGGCAAAGATTCGCCAGCAAGTAAGTGTTGAGGCTGCACCCACCGAAGAGTCCAATCTGTCCCGCATAGGTCGATTGGTCATAGCCCGCATCTTCGAGCGCATTCCAGCATGTCTCCAGAAAGATCCGATGCTGAGGATCCATGCTCTCAGCGTCGCGCGGCGATATGCCAAAGAACTCCGCGTCGAACATGCCGGGATCCTCGAGCACACCGCGCGCACCGACATAGTCCGAGCCATGCTCTAGCCCTGCGCTGTTTCTCGCCTCCAGCTCGGAAGGAGAAAAGTGGGAGATCGTGACCTTCCCGGCGGCGATGTTCTCCCAGAACGCCTCCACATCCGGCGCTCCAGGAAATCGTCCTGACAGGCCGATGATTGCGACACAGTCCAGCAACTGCTCCTCGCCAGCAACCTCGTCAGTCCTGCGCGTCTCCCGGTTAGATTCTTGATTCAATCGCTCACTCATGACGCCACGCCCTTCGTCGCCCGAGCCCGCGCGAACGCACCTCTCGCCCTCTGAGCCTGCTGTTGAATTGCATCTTTCTCCGAAGCCGAAGACCCATTGGCCGCAAGACGCTTCGCCAACGAACGCACCGTCGGACACTCGAACATCAACGTAATCGGAATCAGCCGCTCAAACTGCGCCTGCAACCTCAGATGAGCGCTGATCAGCAACAGAGACGTCCCTCCCGAATCGAAAAAATTATCGTCCAACCCAATCCCTCGCAGATCGAGTACATCGGTAAACACTCGCGACACCCGCTCCTCGGTCTCAGACAGCGACTGCGCCGCCGAACCGTCCAGAGCCTCGCCGGCAGATCCCACCGAAGGAGCAGGCAATGCAGCGACATCCAGCTTGCCGTTCACGGTCAAAGGAAGTTCCTTCAATGCGGTGTACGAAGAGGGCCTCATCTGCGCAGGCATCTTCGAGACAAAAAACTCGCCAAGCATTTTGGCTGTCAATTCAACGCCCGTAGTCGCAACAAAATACGCCGCCAACCGCTGAGTCCCTGTCTTATCCGTATGCGCCACCACACACGACTGCTTAACCCCAGGCGCTTCAGCCAGCGCAGCCTCGACCTCCCCCAGTTCGATACGAAAGCCGTTGATCTTCACCTGGCTATCGTTCCGTCCGAGATACACCATCTCGCCATCAGGACGAATCCGCGCAAGATCGCCGGTACGATAGAGCGTGGCACCAGGCACCGGCCTGAAGGAATCTTCGATAAAGCGTTCCGCATTCAACTGCGGACGATTCAGATAGCCGCGCGTTACCCCGCCGCCCCCTACATAGAGCTCGCCCACTTCCCCCGCTTGCACCGGTCGCTTCGCTTCATCAAGCAGATAAAGCTGCATATCGGGTATCGGCGTCCCGATCAGGCTCTCCTGCACCGACTCCGCCTCTGCCGCCGTGATTGGCCGGTACGTCACATGAACCGTCGTCTCCGTAATCCCGTACATATTCACCAGCCGTGGAGCCGTGTCCCCATGACGCTGGAACCACGGAGCCAGCTTGCGATACTGCAGTGCCTCCCCGCCAAAGATCACTACGCGCAGCGACAGCGGCAGAACCGCACTGTCCTGCTCTACCTGGATCAACATAAAGAAAGCCGATGGTGTTTGATTGAGCACCGTCACTCGCTCCATCGAGAGAAGCTCGTAGAACTCCCGCGGCGAACGGCTCACAGCAAATGGCACGATCACCAGCCTCCCGCCCGTCAACAATGGTCCCCAGATCTCCCACACCGAAAAATCGAAAGCGATGGAGTGGAACATCGTCCAGACATCGTTCGCTCCAAAGTGAAACCAAGCGTCAGTCTGCTCCAGCAGACGAAGCACATTTCTGTGCGTCACCATCACGCCCTTCGGCTTGCCGGTCGAACCCGAGGTATACATCAGATAGGCTAAGTCCTCCGCCCTTGCGGCAAACGGTGGATTGTCCGGCTCCGGAGAGTTCAGCGCCACAAACTCACGATCCATCTCCACAACCGATACGGACAAAGCAGTTAACTCTCCCGATACCCCCGATGCAAGAACTGCGGTCGTTACGATCGCTACCGGCCTCGCATCGTCCAGCATCTCCAGAACCCTGGCCCTGGGATATCCAAAGTCGATGGGCAGATACGCGCCGCCCGCCTTCAGGATGCCGAGTATGGTCACTATCATCTCGGGCGAGCGGTCCAGGTAGATCGCAACAAACGAGTTCGTTCGAACCCCAAGCTCCTGCAACCGCCGGGCAAGTTCGTTCGCCCTCGCATTCAGCAGACCGTAGGTCCAGCGAGCCTCTCCGCATACAATCGCGACTTGGTCCGATTTTTCCGCAGCCATTCTCTCAAAGACACTGACGATCGTGTCGAGAGCCATTCCGTCGAATCCGCTCTCCCCCGGAACCTCGGAAGCCTGGGGACGAAGATCCATCAATCGCTCGCCCTCAATGGCCGAATTCTTAACATGCTCATCGTTCTCCATCGAGCCCCACAGCAGATCAAAAACGCAGAAAAACGAATTGACTCAGAGTAGCTGCCGGCATGGGCTGATCGATCACAACCCCTGACTTCACTCCCTGAGTAGAAGATGCAACTTGAGCGAAAGGTACCGCTCGAAGCTCTCGAAGTCAACCCGTCTCTGTTGCCTAATTGTACGCACAATTCGAAAGGCGGATTAAGACAATAGTGGGGGAAAATACCTGAAAGTTGTAGGTTTTTCAATATTTCGACACCGTTCCAGAGATGCCTGAAACTTAAGTACCAGGAGACTGGTTATCATTGCAGTACGGTGGCATCACACTCCGGGTTGTCTCTTATGTCGAGTGATTGGAAACAGGTCGATATCCTCCCGCCACTCGAGACCACCGAAGTGCAACTCTGGCGAATCGACCTGGCCGACGCCACAGGGCTCGGCACCACAGGCCTCAATGACCGCTTCGCCCCGCTTCTCGCTCCATCCGAACAGCTCCACGCAAACCGCTGCCGGCCCGGGCGCGTGCAGGATCATTTCTCCGTTGGACGGGCCTGTCTGAGAATCCTTCTCGGCAACGCCTCCGGCCTCGACCTCCGTTCTCTGCCTATCTCTACCGGTGTTCATGGAAAACCGGAACTCCCTCCCATCCACGGAGACAGCATCGCCTTCAACGTAGCTCACTCCGCAGACACCATTCTCATTGCTCTTACCCGCAGCGGCTCCGTGGGAGTGGACGTCGAGTACTACGACCGCGCGACCGATATTATGGAGGTCGCCCACTACAACTTCACGGCAAGCGAACACCGCTCTCTGGCAGCAATCACCGATCCCCACTCTCGCATCAGGACCTTCTACCGCTACTGGACCCGGAAGGAAGCGGTTCTCAAAGCAGATGGACGCGGACTCATCGCCTCCCTCGCGTCCTTCGATATACCGTTCGAATCAGTACACCTGCACCCCATTCGCATCGGTGGCTCCACAGACGATCAAGGGAAGCTGTTCTTCGTCAGCGATCTGACTCTGAACACCGAAGCCGCCGGAGCAATAGCATTCGAGTCGCCCGAGTCGCCGCTGCGACAGTTCATCTTTCCCTTGGGCCAGCCGTGGTGAGCCATCCCGAGCTCCCCCCAAAAACCGCCAGAATCTCCCATTCACCCGACAACCCGTCTGATACGTCTATAACTTGAGGAACAGATGGCCCTTCCAACACGATCCCCTATTGCAATACCCCCGGCACAACCACCCGCTCCAGAAAGCAAAAAGACCTGGCTCGTCACCGCCACCAGCCTCGTCTTCATCGTTCTGCAGAGCGCCTGCACCGCCGTCATCGCCCTCAGCGGAGTCCGCGTCGCCATCGGTCTCAGTGCGCTGGCCTCGGCAACCTTCGGCATCCACCCGCCTCCCACCGGCTTCCACCGCGACGCCATCCGCATCCCCATGATGATCGCCGCCACCATCGGCTCCCTCATCAACCTCTATGTTCTTTGGCGCATCCGCTCTCTACGCGCCCGCCCTTCTTCACAGTGGCGCACCCAGCCCGCCACCCCCAGCCAGCGCCGCTCAGAGACCTTTCAGATCTCGCTCGCAGTCGTCACCCTCCTCCTGGTAGCCGCCGAGAGTATCCTCCATTCCCTATTCCACCACGCCGCTTAGAATCCTCCAGCTATCGCCGCACCCTTTAGCCATCGCCCTCTTCCACACTTCCGCGAGGCGTATACGTAAATCCCCGCATCTCGGCCGCCAGCCTCGCGTGGAGCCGCTCGCTAAATCCCAGCGGCAGTTCGAAGACACGTTCATCGGCAGTCAGGATCAGAATATTGCGCGTCGAATCCAGAATCGCCGAACAGATCTCGCAGTGCTCCAGATGCTTCTGCACATCCTCCAGCACCGCCGCATCCAGAGTCCCATCCAGATAACCCGAGATATGCTCCCACACATGCTTGCACTCTAAAACCATGGGAACCACCTCCGCTTCGGCATCACCTGTTTCAACTGAGGAGACAACCGCTTCTGCAGCATCAGCCGCGCGCGGTGCAGTCGCACCTTTGCCGCCGCAACGCTGATACCAAGTGCCTCCGCCGACTGGTTGACACTCAAGTCTTCCATGTCGCGCAGCACAAAAACCTGGCGATAGATCAACGGCAGATCGCCAATCGCATCCTGCAACAACAACCGAACCTCTTGCCGCTCCAGCGCCTCGGAGGGAATCTCCCGCCAGTCCCGCAGCAGCGCCGGCGACACATGCCCGCCCTCATTCAACTCATCAAGCGACTCCGTCTTCGCAGTCTTCTTCTGCCGCAGCCGGCTCCGAGCCTCGTTCAGCGTAATGCTGATCAGCCATGTGCTGAACTTCGCTTCGCCGCGAAACCTCTCCAGGTTGCGGAACGCCTTGAGAAACGCCTCCTGCGCCGCATCCTCCGCGTCCGCCTCGTTCTGCAACATCGACAACGCCATGCTGTAGACGCTGCGCTCATACGGCTGGATCAGATCATGAAACTCATGCGTATTGCCCGCAAGGATAGAGGCGATCATCTGAGCTTCATTCCTGTTCTCGGAGATTACCGTCATTGCTTCTCGATCCATCCTCGATAACGCCTCTTCAACACCGCATCAACAGAGAACAGCCCGGCCCCGAACACCAGAACCATCGCAGCCGCGAACAAAAACGTGTATGGATCGGCGTTGTAGAACTTGCCCGGATCGGAGAACACCGCAAGGAGGGCGTCCCGATCTGCAGTCCAGTATGCCACCAGCATATTCACCGTAAGCATCAACCCAATGAGCCGCGAGCCGAGCCCCAGAATCAGAAGAAGTCCGCCAAAGAACTCCAGCCCTGAGACGAAGTGAGCGTTCAAAGCAGGAAAGGGAATATTCAAGCTCGTAAAGTAGTCGGTGATCTTATCCAGATGATGCAGCTTCCCCCATCCGCTCTGAACCAGCTGCCATCCCCAGTAGAGCCGCACCACCAGAAGAAATGGGGATTGGAGATAAGAAGCCAGTGTTGCAAACTTCGCATACAGCTCAAGCAGTTTTTTCATCACAACCCTTTTTTCTCCACCTTCGTCGAGCGGAATAAATCTTACGCAGGCCCCGAAATGCGGCAGGCTCGGCCAGGAACCTGTCGGGACCTGCACGTACTTAGAACCATCACGAAGGAATTGGTTACAGCCTCCACTCAAAGAGTGATCGCAATCAAAAAACCCTAAAGCACCCTCGGTTAAACTGCTCCCCAGTCTTTGCTGTCATCCTGAGCGGGAGCGAAGGATCCCGATGCGCTTCACACACCCAATACCCTCAAAACCTTTTTACCCTGACTTCCGGATTCTTAGAACCTGTCTAAAAACCGCTACCTTGCGATATTTTGCTGCCGTCTCTGCATTTGAGATAGGTCCGGGCTTTAGCCCGAACATCGAAGATCGGAACCATTCGGGGCTTCAGCCCCTGAGATATGTCTCTCTTCCCCTGAGCACCCAATTCGAATTCTCTAAAAAAGCCCCCGTGAAGCCAATGCCAGGAATTTCTTCGCTACCATTCTTCAACTCCGGCAAGCGCCGTAACTCCGGCCCCGTCGCCTGAATTCATCCAACGTGTCCCACTTGGAGTAGCTCTGAGCCAAAAGGTTACAGAAGTGATAGCCTTCCGGTGTTCTGCTGAACCTGTAACCTTTGTGCCTTGATGTAGTCGAACTCAGCGGCAAGGAAAATCGGCAAATGAATCTTGCCGCAGATGCAATCCGAAGCAGGAAGTTCTGCCGTTAACTCCTTGCTACGATCCGTGTAGCCACCATCCACGTCCGGCGCGTTCTCGCGTGCGGCTCAACCAGGAAAGGCTCATCCCTATGAAGAATTCAGCACAATCTCTCGCTCTGGCCGCTGCGTTTGCAGGTCTGCTGGGCGGCACCGCTGTCCGCATGAACGCCCAGACTGCCCCGGCCAACAACACCCCCACCACCACCGTTCACGCCGGCGTTCTCATTGCCCAGGACAAGCCTGATCTTCCGAAGCACTCCTGCAAGGGCAAGAACGACTGTAAGGGCCAGGGCGGCGGCAAGCACCCCGGCAAGAACGACTGCAAGGGCAAGGGCGGATGCGCCACCGACGGCTCCAAGCCCTCGCTCGCCTAAGCACCTCCCCTGTAACCGATCCTGTCTGGAGGCTTGATCGTCTCTTCAAGCCTCCAGACATCTTCACCATTCTTTAAAAAAAGGGGAGACATGCCAGCCAATCGCTTCAACGGATTCAGCGACTACGGCGTAGGGATCGGCCTTCGCGTCCCGCACTACGACCACATCTTCGCCGAAAAACCCGTCGTCGACTGGTTCGAAATCATCTCCGAAAATTACATGGTCGACGGTGGCCGCGCGCTCAAGGTCCTCGATCAAATCCTCGAACGCTATCGCGTCGTCCAGCACGGCGTCTCCATGTACTTCGGCTCCGTCCAGCCAGCCGACCGCGAACATCTCAAGCGCCTCAAGACCCTCACCCGCCGCACCAAAACTCCCTGGCTCTCCGATCACCTCTGCTGGGGAAGCGTTGACGGGCGTTACACCCACGACCTCCTCCCCATGCCCTACACCTTTGAAGCGGTCAAGGCCACCGCCGCCCGCATTCGCGAGGTCCAGGACTTCCTCGAGATCCCGATCGCCGTCGAAAACGTCAGCAGCTACGCCGAGTTTCACGAGTCCCAGATGACGGAGTGGGAGTTCCTCAATGAAGTCGTCGAAGCCGCCGACTGTGGCATCCTGCTCGACGTGAACAATATCTACGTCTCCTCGCAGAATCACGGCTTCAACCCCTTCGACTACGTCAACAGCGTCCCCGCCGAACGCGTCGCGCAGATCCACATCGCAGGACATTCAAAGTTCGAGAAGTACATCCTCGACACCCACGATCATCCCGTGCTCGACCCCGTCTGGCATCTCTACGCCCGAGCCATCGAGCGTGTCGGCCCCACCGCAACCCTGCTCGAGTGGGACGACAACATCCCATCCTTCGACGAGGTTCACTCCGAAGCCCTCAAGGCAACGCAGTATCTGGAACCGGCAGAGATCACAGTGAAAGAAGAAGCCAGAGAGGTCGTGCACTCTTGAACCTCCTCGAACTGCAACGCCGCATGGCTGAAGACGTAACGCGTCCTCTGACACCCGACTTTCAAATGCAGCCATCGACCGCCGACGGCAGACCGACGCAGGACCTGGCCAGCACCTACATCAAACCAAACGACCGCCTCTCCTCCTTCGACCGCCTCGAGATCTACAACCGGCAGTACTGGTTCCGCGTCATCGGAGCCGTCTCCGAAGACTTCCCCGCCCTCGCAGCCGTCCTCGGAGCGAAGAAGTTCGACAGCATGGTCCTCGCCTACCTCCGCGAGAATCCATCCACCTCCTTCACCCTTCGCAACCTCGGCTCCAGGCTGCCCAAGTGGCTCGAATCGCGCCCCGACTTCTCTCCCCGCCGTCATGCCCTCCTCCTCGACGTCGCCCGGCTCGAATGGGCCTACGTTGAAGCCTTCGACGGAGCCGATCTCCCTCCGCTAACCGCAGCCGACTTCGGCGACCTCGGCGCTGCTTCCTCGCTCTTCCTTCAACCTCATCTCCAACTGCTCGACCTCCGCTATCCCGTCGACGAACTAGTCCTGGCCGTCCACCGCCAGACCGCACCCAGCGACATCATGAGCAACGCCGTCACCGAGCGCAAGCAAGCCAAGCGAACCCGCCTTCCCGCCATGCGCCGCTCGCAGACCCACCTCGCCGTGCACCGCTACGACAACTCCGTCTACTACCGGCGGATCGATCCCGAGGCGTTCGGCCTCCTCTCCGCGCTGCAAAGCGGCACCCTCCTCGGTCAGGCGCTCGAGATCGCCTTTAGCAAAAGCACCCTCTCCCCTGAACAGCAAGCCGCCAAAATTCAGGAATACTTCGCCCACGCCGCCGAGCTGGGCTGGTTCTGCAAGCGACACCAAGTCTGACCATCTCCTCTTCCTCACCAGAAAACTCTTCCGCACTCAGCGGCATTCCCCAGCGTTCATCGCTCGTTGGCGACGAGCGGGTATCATACAGAAGTTGATTCCTGCATCGTCCAGGTGCGCCAGTTGCGACGCCTGCCCAGGGGCTGTCATCCTATACAAAGAATTGGCAAGGCATCCATTTCACCTCAGCTGGCTTCCGACGATACAGGCCTGTCTTCGTAGCCATCGTTCCTTCTAAGCAACACAGAACCGGCCCGTTAGGGTTGGAGCGCGACTAAGGCACTTGTAAGGGGACCTCTGCATGGAATTTCATATCTCCCGCGCTCTCCGAGAAAAACTGAACGTAGACGATCTTCTCTTCAGCTATACCGGCAACATCGTCTTTGCCAACGTCACCGCAAGCCGGAACCTGGCCACGCAGCTTCAGGAATACCGCGCACAAAACGCTGAATCCCCAAAAGTCGTCAACGCCGGCGCGCTCTTCGCCATGGGACTCATCGACGAGCTCAACCACGCGATGATCGCCCGCTATCGCAAAGACATCGACCCCGCAGTCTTCGCCGAAGCCGTACGCTGGTTCACCGGCCACGCCAAACCTGAAGAGATCGAACGCCTCCTCCTCACCTTCACCACCCAGTTTCCCAACGTAGCCGTCTATCGCGGCGAACTCACCGCCGCCCAGTGGCTCAACGGCACCACCGACGGCCTGCCAAATCGCGAAGCAGCCCTCGAAGAGCTCCTCCTCCTCTGGCTCGCAAACATCAACCCAGCCTTCACCCCCTTTCGCGAGCTCTTCGAGGACACGTCCCTCAAGCAGCAGACCATCTATCAACAAATCACCGCCGCCTTCCCCGACTACTTCCTCACCCGCCCTCCGATCTCCCCCGAGATTGGAAGCCTCCTCGACGCCCTCCGCGCTCCCCTGCTCGCCTCGCCCGACTCCCTCACCGGCCAGCTCGACTACATCCGCGAGCACTGGCCCAAGTACCTCGGCGAAGATCTCCGCCGCGTCCTCCTCGCCATCGACGTCCTCCGCGAAGAAGACCTCGCCATCTGGATGCGCTTCCATCCCCCCGGCCCCGACCAGTACCGTCACGGCGCGCCCGGCCGCGGAGGTGAAGGCTTCGTCGGCGACGAGTTCATCGGCTTCGAAGAGGAGTACTTCACCGGCCCCGATGGCGTCCGCCGTCGCCGCTACGGCCACGACTACCAGGCTCCCCTCAACGAGTACGAAGCCTTCAGTGCCGACCAGGCCTGGATGCCCACCGTCGTTCTCATGGCCAAGAGCACCTACGTCTGGCTCGAGCAGCTCTCCAAAAAATACCTCTGCCACATCCACCGCCTCGACCAGATCCCCGACGAAGAACTCCGCCTCCTCGCCGACCGCGGCATCACCGGCCTATGGCTCATCGGCCTCTGGGAGCGCAGCGTCGCCTCCCGCACTATCAAACGCCTCCGCGGACACACCGACGCCGTCGCCTCCGCCTACTCCCTCAAGGAGTACCAGATCGCCGACGACCTCGGCGGCAACCACGCCTACGAAAACCTCCGCGACCGCGCCGCCCGGGCAGGCATCCGCCTCGCCAGCGACATGGTCCCCAACCACATGGGCATCGACTCAAACTGGGTCATCGAAAATCCCGACTGGTTCCTCTACCGCTGGGAGAGCCCCTTCCCCGTCTACCGCTTCGAAGGCCCCGACCTCTCCACCGACAGCCGCGTCGAGATCAAGATCGAAGACCACTACTACGACCAGTCCGACGCCGCAGTAGTCTTCCGCCTCCGCCACCACCGCGACGGAGCCACCCGCTACATGTACCACGGCAACGACGGCACCACCTTCGCTTGGAACGACACCGCACAGCTCGACTACTCCAAAGCAGCCGTCCGCGAGCACGTCATCCAGGTCATCCTCCACGTCGCCCGCCTCTTCCCCATCATCCGCTTCGACGCCGCCATGGTCCTCGCCAAACGCCACGTCCAGCGCCTCTGGTTCCCCCTCCCCGGCACCGGCGGCTCCATCCCCTCACGCGCAGAGAACGCGATGACTCAGGAAGAGTTCGACGCTCTCATGCCCCATGAGTTCTGGCGCGAGGTTGTCGACCGCGTAGCCGCCGAGGTCCCCGGCACACTCCTCCTCGCCGAAGCCTTCTGGCTCCTCGAAGGCTACTTCGTCCGCACCCTCGGAATGCATCGCGTCTACAACAGCGCCTTCATGAACATGCTGCGCGACGAAGAGAACGCCAAGTACCGCTCCTACCTCAAAAAAACCATCGAGTTCGACCCCGATATCCTCAAGCGCTACGTCAGCTTCATGAGCAATCCCGACGAGCGCACCGCGATCGATCAGTTCGGCTCCGGCGACAAGTACTTCGGCGTCTGCACCCTCCTCGCCACCCTCCCCGGCCTTCCCATGTTCGGCCACGGTCAGATCGAAGGCTACACCGAGCGTTACGGCATGGAGTTCAAGCAGGCCAAGATGGAAGAGTGGCCCAACGACAGTCTTGTAGCCCGCCACCAGCACGAAATAGCGCCTCTCCTCAAAAACCGCCGTCTCTTCGCCGAGAGCACCAACTTCGTCCTCTACGACTTCTGGGCCGACCACGGCACCGTCGACGAAAACGTCTTCGCCTACTCCAACCGCTCCCACGGCCAGCGCGCCATCATCCTCTACAACAACAGCTACGGCAGCACCCGCGGCACCATCCACTTCTCCGCGGCCTCGGTCGACAAAGCAACCGGCCACCTCCGCCAGCGAAGCCTCGCCGAAGGGCTCGATCTTCCGTACAACTACTTCACCTTCTTCGCCTATCGCGACACCGCCCACGGCCTGGAATATCTCTGCCGCAGCACCGACCTCCACCACACCGGCCTCTCCATCGATCTGCGCGGCTACCAGTACGCCGTCCTGATCAACTGGCGCGAGCTCCACGCCACCGCCGAACAACCCTGGGACCAGCTCTTCGACGCACTCAACGGAGCCGGCGTCTACAGCGTCGAAGAGGCGCTCTCCAAACTCCGCCTGCGCCCTGTGCATGAGGCCTTCCGCCAGGCTCTCAGCGAAAACAACATTCGAGCCTTCGCAACCGTCGCCTCGGAGCTCGCAGCCAAAGAACCCGCTTCTCTCTCTAAAGATCTCGCTGCGTCGAGCGCAAGCCAAAAATCGGCAACAGGCATCGCCAAGACAAATCCCAAGACAAACCCAAAGACAAACCCAAAATCAATCGAAGAAAAAAACAATGCCGCCTCTCCCGCCCTGTCCGCACAGACCCTCCTTGACCCTCGCCTTCAGGCCTTCGTGAAGTGCAGTCAGAGCTTCTTCGAAAGGGTGCTCCAAACTTTACCCGCTGAGACCGAAGAATCCTCCCCTCAATCGGACGCAAGCCTCTCCACAGCTTCGATCACGCCCCAAACCTATAAGGACCTCTGCGAGATGATGGCGAAAGAGGCC
This sequence comes from Tunturiibacter empetritectus, assembly GCF_013410875.1. Taxonomy (GTDB): domain Bacteria; phylum Acidobacteriota; class Terriglobia; order Terriglobales; family Acidobacteriaceae; genus Edaphobacter; species Edaphobacter empetritectus. Next base: position 2,449,185 of record NZ_JACCCU010000001.1, read on the forward strand.
ATCCATCTAATCTCGGTCTCTCAAAACCTCTCAACTATCCTGCCCCCGGCAGTGAGCAGCTTTCTACCCGGCAATAAGACGAACGGACAGATCTGGGCGCCAATCCTGGCCTGGATCACTCTCTGCAATCTCCCTCACAAAGACCAGACATCGCTCTTCGACAAGCTCCAGTTGCGCTCGGCTCTGTCAGAGATCTTCTCCGCCATCGGCATGGAAGGAGAAAACACCTGGCGCGCCGCTGCCCGCGTACGGATCCTGCTGGCACAAACCGGCACCTCGCCGGCAACAACCAGCACACAAAAATTCTGGGCCGACCCCGACGTTCGCTGGCTCACCAGTGTCAACGAATCTTCCGGCGCCACCTACTTCAACAAAGAGGGCTTTGAAGAGCTCCTCGGCTGGCTCCAACTCCCCTCGTTAATAAAATCTGCCCAGCAGCCTCTCGTTGATCTCGATTCGATCAAAAAGATTGAAGCTACTGTTCTAGAGTCTTGCCGATCGGCACAGAAGGCTGGTTATAACCTCGATCTCTACCTCAGCCCTGAACCGCCTAAGCAGTCCGAAGAAAAGCTAACCAGCGATCTCAAGAAACCGCCAACCTCCAGACCCGCTGCGAAGTCAGCCCAGAGAACAAAGCCAGACTCAAAGACAAAGCCAACCCCAAAACCAGCCCCCGAGGCCGAGTCAACTCTAAAAGCAAAGCCAGCCCAAGAGACCGAGTCAACTCCAAAATCGAAGCCACCCACAAAAGAAGAAAAGAAACCGAAGACTCCACACGCTGACTAGCTGACTCGCTAACTGACTGACCTGTTAACTCGCCGACCTGTTAACTCGCTAACTCGCTAACTAGCTGATCTTCCCATCACTAAACAGCTTCAGAGCTCGCCCGCCGACGATGATCTTTTTCTCAACCTCAGCATGGGTAAAGGGCTGCTCGATATCCTCAGTATCAATCACCTGGCACCAGGGTTTACCTGAGGGCGACGCGGGCAGCACATACTCGACGCCATCCTGCGACGCGTTCACAACCAGAAAAAAACTATCGTCGATCACCGGCAAACCGTCCTCATCGGTCACCTGCAGCGTCTGCCCATTCAGCAGAACTGCCACCGACCGGTTCCACTGGGTATTCCAAACCTCGTCAGGCACCTGTTTGCCATCCGTGCTAAACCACGCGACATCCTTGATAATCAGGTCCTCGCCTCGCCTGCGAATCTCGCGATCCTGAAAAAACTTTCGCCGATGCAAATTCGGGTGATTCAACCGGAAGTGGATCAGCTGACTCGTAAAGTCGCGCACCCGTTTGCGCGGTTCATCCAGATCCCAGTCATGCCACGTCAGCTCATTGTCCTGGCAGTAGCAGTTATTGTTCCCCATCTGCGACCGCGCTATCTCATCGCCCCCATTCAGCATCGGCACGCCTTGAGAGAGCATCAACGTAGCCAGGAAGTTTCGCATCTGCCTCTCACGCAAACGGTTGATCCCCTCATCGTCCGTCGGACCTTCCGCGCCCATATTCCACGAGTCGTTGCTGTCCGAGCCATCCTTGTTGTCTTCTCCATTTGCTTCATTGTGTTTCCGGTCGTAGCTGATCAGGTCGCACAGGGTATATCCGTCATGCGCCGTAATAAAGTTGATGCTCGCATACGGCTTGCGCCCGTCGTACTGATACAGATCGCTCGATCCGGTAAGGCGATTGCCGAGATCGGAGAGCTGCCCCGCATCACCCTTCCAGAAGCGGCGAACCGTATCGCGGTACTTCCCATTCCACTCCGCCCACAGAACAGGAAACTGCCCCACCTGGTACCCTCCTTCGCCGACATCCCACGGCTCTGCGATAAGCTTCACATCGGCCAGCGTAGGGTCTTGGTGAATCGTGTCGAAGAAAGAAGACAGACGGCTCACGTCATGCAGCTCCCGCGCCAGCGTCGCTGCAAGGTCAAAGCGAAACCCATCGACATGCATCTCCGTAACCCAATAGCGCAGCGAATCCATCAGCATCTTCAGCACCTGCGGATTCCGCACGTTCAACGTATTCCCCGTCCCCGTGTAGTCCACGTAGTATCTGGGACTCTCCTCATTCACTCTGTAATAGGTCGTGTTACAAACTCCCTTCCAGCACAAAGTCGGGCCCAGCTGGTTGCCTTCGCAGGTATGGTTGTAGACCACGTCGAGGATCACCTCGATCCCCGCAGCGTGCAGCGCCTTCACCATCCGTTTGAACTCATTCACCTGTCCGCCGGTATCCCCGCACGAGCTGTAGCGGGACATCGGCGCAAAGTACCCCAGCGTGTTGTACCCCCAATAATCCACAAGACCCCTGGCCACCAGCGGTCCTTCGTCGATGAAGTGGTGAATCGGCAACAGCTCCACCGCCGTCACGCCAAGCTTCTTCAAATAGTTAATACTCGGCTCACACGCAAGCCCCGCGTAAGTCCCGCGAAGCTTCTCTGGAACCATGGGATTCCGTATGCTGAAGCCCTTCACATGCATCTCATAGATCACCGAATCAGCCAGCGGCGTCTCAGGCGGACAGTCGTCTCCCCAGTCGAATTTGCTGTCGATCACAACGCTCTTCGGAACACCATCCGCGCTGTCCTGCGTATCCATCTTCAGATCGTCTCCCGACGCCACGTCATACGCGAAGATCGGCTTCTTCCAGTCAACCTGCCCTGAAAGCGCTTCAGCATAAGGATCGACCAGCAGCTTGTATTTATTGAAGCGGCGCCCGCGCTCCGGCTCCCACGGACCATCGATCCGGTACCCATATAACTGCCCCGCTTTGATATCGCGAACCAGCCCATGCCATACATACGCGGTTCGCTCCTGCAAAGCGATGCAATCAGTCTGTCTGCCCTCTGCGTCAAAAAAGCAGAGCTCAACCTTGGTTGCGCCCTCAGAAAAGAGGGCGAAGTTCGTGCCTTTCCTCGTTACAGTCGCGCCAAGCGGATAGGGTCGGCCAGGAAGAAGGGTGCGTTTCATAGACTTTCGATGCAGCCAACGATCTGTAGTTCCGGAGAATACGCTCAAAATAGAACTCACTTTCAGCTTGCTTCCAAAAGATCAACCGATCAGCCACCACTTGAAGTCAACATCTGTCGCGACAAAAAAGACTCCGCCACCCGTCTCAGCATCAGAGCATAGAACAGGCGAACCTCGAACAGAGCCATACTCGGAAACCTCCCTCACTCAAAGCTGAGACCGAACTCCCTCCACCCTGTCTCGATGCCAAAGCCGCCAGCCTGACCTACAATGAACCCAATGGATCTGACCGCAAAGTCCGCGAAGCTCCACGAAACACTCCAGCAGCTCGGCAGTGTCCTGGTCGCCTACTCCGGCGGCACCGACTCTGCCTACCTCGCCTACGCCGCCCACCAGGCCCTCGGCGACGACATGCAAGCCGTCATCGCCGACTCCCCCTCCCTTCCCCGCGCCGAACTCGCCGCCGCCCTCGCCTTCGCCGCCGATCACAACATCCCCATCCAGATCCTCCGCACCAACGAGCTCGAAAACCCCGACTACCAGCGCAACGACGCTCACCGCTGCTTCCACTGCAAAGACGAGCTCTTCCAGCAGATGGAGCAAGCCCGAGCCCACCGCAACTTCGCCCACATCGCCTACGGCATGAACCTCGACGACCGCGCCGACTTCCGCCCCGGCCAGCAGGCCGCTGCGCAACACCACGCCGTCGCTCCCCTCGTCACCGCCGGTCTCACCAAGCAAGAGATTCGCACCCTCGCCCAGCAAGCCGGCCTCAAGCTCTGGGACAAGCCCGCCAGCGCCTGCCTCTCCTCCCGCATCGAGTACGGCCGCCCCGTCACCCGCGAAAATCTCTCCCAGGTCGAGCAGGCCGAAGAGGCACTCCACGCCCTCGGCTTCCCCCAGGTCCGCGTCCGCCACCACGGCGATCTCGCCCGCATCGAAATCGCCCGCATCGATCTCCCCCGCGCCCTCTCCCTCCCCACCCTCGAAGCCATCACCGCCGCCATCAAACCCCTCGGCTTCCTCTACGTCACCCTCGACACCGAAGGCTACCGCTCCGGCTCCATGAACGACATCCTCCTCGCCGCCTCCGCCATCCTCCCCGCCCGATAAAAGCCGAACCCCGAACCTAATACCCCAAACATGAAACAATGACGCCCATGCGTATCGCCTACCTAGACTGCTTCGCCGGCATCAGTGGCGACATGTTCCTCGGAGCCCTTCTCGACGCCGGCCTCGATCCCGCCATCCTCCACGAAGCCGTAACCGCCCTGAACCTCAACGCAACCCTCAAGATCGAAAGAGTAGACCGCAGCGGAATCTCCTCCACCAAGGTCCACGTCTACGAGGGCTTAAGCCTCGCCGAGAGCAATACCGCCGACCCAGCCCATCGTCACGAAAACGAAGAAGCAGATCATTCTCATCAGCATCACCCGAAGACCCAGCACCAGCACAAGACCGGCCATCCTCACACGCACGAGCGCGAACACACCCACGGCCGCTCCCTCGCCGTCATCCGCGACCTCATCACCGCCGCATCCCTCCCCCCTGCCGTCAAACAAACCGCCATCCACACCTTCGAACTCCTCGGCGCCTCCGAAGCAAAGATCCACAACGTCCCCATCGAAAAAATTCACTTCCACGAAGTAGGTGCCGTCGACGCCATCGTCGACATCGTCGCCTCCGCCGCAGGCATCCACGCTCTCGCAATCGACAAGTGGTTTTCCTCCCCAATCAACGTTGGCGGCGGCACAGTGGACTGCGCACACGGCCGCTTCCCCGTCCCCGCCCCCGCCACAGCCGATCTCCTCCGCGGCCTCCCCACCTACTCCGCCCACATCGAAAAAGAGCTCGTCACCCCTACCGGAGCTGCACTCCTCCGTGCCCTCGCCCCCACCTTCGGCCCGCAACCAGCCATGCGCGTCGAGCACATCGGCTATGGCGCCGGCACCCGCAACCCGAAGGACTTCCCCAACGTCCTCCGCCTCAGCATCGGCGAAGCCGACAACTCCACCCACGCCGCCCCATCCCCAGAGCACTTTCTCAACAAACATCACCCACACGACTCAGAAACCGTAACCGTCCTCGAAACCGCACTCGACGATCTCTCCCCGCAGATCCTCGCCTACGTCTCCGAAACAGCCTTAGCGCAAGGTGCACTGGATGTCATGCTCACTCCCGTCATCATGAAAAAGGGTCGCCCCGGCACCCTCCTCACCATCCTCTGCAACCCCTCTGACAGCCCCGCCCTCCAGCAACTCATCCTTCGTGAAACCAGCACCCTCGGCCTCCGCATCCGTCAGGACACCCGCGTCTGCGCCGACCGCCACCACACCATCGTCACCACACCCTACGGCGACATCCGCGTAAAGATCGGCACCCTCAACGGCGAGCAGTGCAACATCGCTCCCGAGTTCGAGGACTGCCGTGCCGCCGCCACAAAACACAACGTCCCTTTGAAGCTGGTTCAACAAACCGCCATCGCAGCCTACCTCAAATAACCCGCGCCCCGAATCCAAGCCCAGCGCTCGCCCACAAACTTGCATCCAATCGACGACAAGTCACACTCTTACCCGAGGAGCACACCATGGAGCGCAGAGACTTTCTCAAATCCGCAACCGCCGCAAGCGTAAGCGCAGCGATCCCGCTAAACGCACAACCCCCTCAAACAACCAGCCAGCCCATCAAGCGCCCCGAATCCCCTGACATGATCTATCGCGAACTTGGCACCACTGGCGAGCGCGTCTCCGCCATCGGCATGGGCGGCTACCACCTCGGTAAACAAAAGGACCCCGCCGAAAGCATTCAGCTCGTCCATGCGGGCGTCAACCGCGGCATCACCTTCCTCGACAACTGCTGGGACTACAACGACGGCATCTCCGAGGTACGCGTAGGCCAGGCCCTCCGCAACGGCTACCGTCAAAAAGTCTTCCTCATGACCAAGATCGACGGCCGTACCGCCGACGAGTACAACAAGCAACTCGAGCAATCCCTCGGTCGCCTCCAGACCGACATGATCGATCTCGTCCAGTTCCACGAAGTCATCCGCATGGAAGACCCCGACCGCATCTTCGCCTCTGGAGGAGCCATCGAAGCCGCCGTCGCCGCGCAAAAAGCCGGCAAGATTCGTTACATCGGCTTCACCGGCCACAAAGATCCCGCCGTCCATCTCCGCATGCTCGAGACCGCGCAAAAGCACAGCTTCCACTTCGACACCGTCCAGATGCCCATCAACGTCATGGACGCGCACTTCCGCTCCTTCGAAAAAGAGGTCATGCCCGTCGCCCTCAAACAAGGCATCGGCATCCTCGCCATGAAGACCTTCGGCGATCCCTTCATCCTCAAGAGCAACACCGTCCAACCCATCGAAGCCCTCCACTACGGCCTCACCCAGCCCGTCTCGGTCGTCATCACCGGCATCGACAACACCCAAACCCTGGACCAGGCCTTCGAAGCCACCCGCACCTTCAAGCCCCTCGATCAAACCCAGATCAGTTCTCTACTGGCCCGCACCGCCACCGCAGCCAGCGAAGGCAAATTCGAACTCTTCAAAACCACCAACCACTACGACGGCACTGCGGCAAACCCAAAGTGGCTGGGATAGCAAGTCAGCAAGCTAGCGAGAGGCAGCGAGTCATCACGTTAGCGAATGAGGGAGCTTTAACTAAGTTCCCATTTGGACGATCTGTGAGGATCTCTTTTGCTTCTAGGTAGGCCAAGGCTTTAGCCTTGGCAAACAAACCCTCCCGAAGCGTGGGCTTTAGCCCCTGGGGTTTGCTTTCGTAGCATCCGCTTCGCCAAATGCTTCTCCGAATATCCGGGGAGACTTGATCAAAGGTTTCTTGGAAAACAACAGCATCTGCGGCTCGCTATAAGCCGCTCAGCACATCAAGTAAAATCTCGTCAGCAAATGGATCTCCTGTCAAAACCTCTTGGCTGACTCGCTGCCTTTCGCTGACTCGCTACCCCCTATGAACAAAGCCACCCTCCTAGAACTCCTCGCCGCCGTCCAAACCGGAGCCATCACCCCAGCCGCTGCCTCCCAGCGCCTCGCCGACATGCCCTACGAGGACATCGGCCACGCCCGCATCGACCACCACCGCACCCTCCGCACCGGCCTTCCCGAAGTCATCTACGCCCAGGGAAAATCCCCCCAGCAAACAATCGAAATCTTCACCCGCATGGCCGCCGCCGGAACGGACGTCCTCGCCACCCGCGCCGACGACGCCACCGCCACCATGGTTCTCGCCGCCCACCCCAAAGCCATCCACCACCCCTCTGCCCGCGCCATCACCCTCAGGCAATCTCCCCACGAAGACCCAAAGGGCCGCATCGCCATCCTCAGCGCTGGAACCAGCGACCAGCCCATCGCCGAAGAGGCTGCCGTCACCGCCGAGCTCTTCAACGCCAAAGTCACCCGCCTCTACGACGTAGGCGTAGCCGGCCTTCACCGTCTCCTCTCCGTCCGCGACCAACTCACTCAAGCCGACGTCGTGATCGTCTGCGCCGGCATGGAGGGCGCACTCCCCTCCGTTGTCGGCGGATTAGTCGGAGTTCCCGTCATCGCCGTCCCCACCTCGGTCGGCTACGGAGCCAGCTTCGATGGAGCCGCCGCTCTCTTGGGAGTGCTTAACTCCTGTTCCCCAAACGTTACCGTAGTAAATATAGACAACGGCTTCGGCGCAGCCTACACTGCCGTATTAATCGCACGTGCCTCCGTCCGTCGTAGCTGAAGGAACGGGCATTGTTAGCAAAATTCGCTATCAAAGCGTGACGAAAGGCGGTCCTGAAATGCTTCCCCATGACGACAAACCCTGGGCAAAGACCCTTGCACGCACCGTCATCTGTGTGACGATTGTTGGACTGGTCTGCCTGTCGCTCTTTCTCGAGAGCCGCAACATGTTTCACATCCCGGAGATGGTCGGCGTCTTCCTGCTATTTCTCACCATCGTCCCGCCCAACCTCGCCGTGCTTTACCCCTGGATACTTCCCACCCACCACGATCCCAACAACAGCCGCACCACCAAATCCACCGCCCGCTAAACAGCCAATCCTGCCCTCCTGACCGCGAGCAGGTAATCTCGCCGTTGCCGTTGCATTCGCCGTTTTGGTTGTCATTCCCGAAGGGAATCTGCTTCTGTCTTCGCAGTTACTCTTGTCGTTGTCTTTTTTGTCGTCATCTTCACTGGGGAATCTGCTTCTGCTTTCGCCGCCAGCCGCCACTTAAAGCTTGTCAACCCCCAAAAACCCTCAACCCATTCCCCAACAACAACTTACACATGGCGTATGAGTTTCACTCGATCAGGTAAAATAAAAGCAGAGGTGAAAAAGGTCCCGGCCATCCGCCGGGACCTTGCTTTTAATCGGCAACTAGGTGCTAAGTCCTTTGCTGTCACGTATCTGCACGCAACTCCTTTGCCTGCACATATTTAGCAGCCAACACTCAGCGTACCTCTATGCATCCAGGGAATTTACGCGCAGGCAATAAGGGGGGCACCCCCCTTCCGGCCAACCTACTGATTCACCCCGCTGGCAAGAAAGCCGCCATCCACCACAAGGATCTCGCCCGTGATAAACGCTGAAGCATCGCTCGCCAGAAAGATCGCCGCACCCACCAGCTCAGAGGTCTTACCGAAGCGCCCCATGGGAGTTCGCATCAACAACTCTTTGCCCCGATCGCTCTCGTCCAGCAGCTTCTGGTTCAACGCCGTGCGAAAGACGCCGGGAGCAATTGCATTCACCGTCACACCCTGTGCGCTCCACTCCACCGCCAGAGACTTGGTCAACGCTCCAACCGCAGCCTTGCTGGCCGCATAAGCCGTGACCTCCTTCAGGCTCACAAAAGTGTTCAAAGAGGCGATGTTCAAAATGCGCCCGTAGCCGCGCTCGAGCATATGCTTGCCGAAGATCTGGCAGGCTCGCAGCGTTCCAGTCACGTTTGTATCCATGATGCCATCCCAGGTCTCCTCCGTGACACTCAGCGTAGGCTCTCGCTTGATCTTCCCCGCGCAGTTGACGAGGATATCGACCTTGCCGAACGCCTTCACTGTCCCATCCAGCAGCGCCTGCAGGCTCGCCCGATCCGCAACGTCCGAGGTCAGCCGCAGCGACCTCCGCCCCGTAGCCTCGATCTCCTTCGCCGCCTCATCCACCTGCTCTAGCCGCCGCGAACTCGCCACCACATCCGCGCCAGCCTCCGCCAGCCCCACCGCCATCGCCAACCCAATCCCCGACGTACCCCCCACCACCACAGCCGACTTGCCACTCAAATCAAACAACGGATGCCCCATGGAAAACGTCCTCTCTTCTGTCTCAAAAATTTGTCGTCAAACTCGAGTTCCACTCAGCGAAATCTGTGCCAGAATCTGGCTCACGACCTCATCTGGCGATCGATCATTCACGACTCGAATAGCATCGTTCGGCATCTCGAGCGTCGCAAGCTGACTATCCAGCAACCCAGCATTCATGAACTCGTGCTTCCGCGCCGCTAGACGAGCCTCAAGCATCTCCTTCGATGCCTCCAGCAACACGAAGCTTACTGCGCTCTTCGGCATCCCTGCCTGCAGCGTAGCTCGATAGCTAGCCTTCAGCGCCGAGCACGCCAGAACGCCGTTCTTCCCTTCCGCAAACCAGTCCCGCAACAGCCCGTTCAGCACCTCAAGCCACGGCTGACGATCCTCATCGTCGAGCGGATGCCCAGCAGCCATCTTCTGCTTGTTCGCCAGCGGATGGTAATCATCGCCATCGGCAAATACCGCGCCCGCGCGCTCCGCCAGCAGCGTCCCAATAGTCGTCTTGCCCGATCCGCTCACGCCCATCAACACCACAATCATCCAGCAAACCCTCTCACCAACTAGCTCTCGAAGCGACCCTGATAAGCCCAAAGCCCAAGACCAGGATTGGAGATATAGAAGATCTCTTCCCCATCCACTACGTTCCAACCGTCTGCCAGCAAAGCAGGATTGTACTTCGAGGTCATCTCCGCCAGATCGCCATACTCGAAGTTCACGCCTTCGATCTCCTCCCGGGTCAGGTGGCCCGGGCAATAACGAATGGTAAAGCGCCCCTCACTAGACCCATGGATAAGGTGGGCGGCAGCACTTAAATTTCCAGCAAGCTGCGGATCTTCTTTGACAGCTTCTAGTGTTTTAGGAGTGCCGCAGTAGCCGTACTTTCTGATCAAGGTATCGATGGCTGCGTCTTCGCCGAATTCATGGACACCTGGAGCGAGGACGATCAGTTCTGCGTTGTCCGCAAGCGCCATGCGGGTGCGATAGATGCTCTTGTTTCCCAGCCATGTGCTTTTGAACTCGTGTGGATCGAGGAAGACAACTGCCTTCTTAATCTCTCGATCCATCATCTTGAAGTTGACCTTGAGACTGAGAGCTGCGGCGAGTTCGAAGCACTCTGCATCATCACCTATGTAGAGGCCGCGAATGACCAGCTTTCCGTCAGCGTTTTTGGCTACCACCGTCTGCACATAGACAATCGGCATGTGGCTGGCGAAATGTTCGCTCGCGTAGTTCAGCACACGTCGGACAGGAGTATCGGCGCGGCCCATCATGCGTTCCATTCCGTACACCGCACCCAGGAAGTGGCTACGGTGGATTCCAATGGCTCCGCCCGTGCCTATAAATACGTTCTTGTTGTAGTTCGCCATACCGACCACTTCATGAGGAACGACCTGGCCTATGGAGAGGATGAGATCGTGTCCACCGTCACGCAGTAGTTTGTTCACTTGTGCGGGCCAGGTGTAGTCGAGCTTTCCTTCGCTGACTTCGTACATGAATTCGCTGGGTACTTCTCCGAGTGTGACGACGTCGTTGCGCCAGTTGTGGACGCGGAAGAGGCTTCGCGGAGTTGCGCCGTACATGGCTGCAATCTCTTCGTCCGTCATTGGTTTGTGCGTGCCCAGAGCGGGGAGGATGTCGGTGAGTTTATCTTTGTAGTAATGCCACGCAAGTTCAGTGAGGACGCCGCTTTGGGAGTGCATGCGCGTGAAATCGGGCGGAATTGCGAGGACTTTCTTACGCTGGCCGAGTTTGTCCAGGGCCTGGAAGAGGTTTGCCTGCACTTCTGTGGGCGACATCTCCGTTGTCTCGCTGCCAGCGGCGAAAAAGAGGCTCATGAACTTTGATCTTACTCCGGGTAAAGATGCGAACGCGTTGGACTGGACAATGGGACCAGATTGGAAAGCAGATTCAAAAATACTATTTTGCGCGAAAAAAATCTGGACGGTTTGAGCGGTGCTTTTGTGGTTTTTTGCTGGGTTTTTCGGGGGGGTTGACGGAAAATGGGTGAGTTTATGGTGGTATTTTGCTGGTGAGAACGTGGTGAATTGCGTGGCTAATGTGGTGTTTAAGCAGTCACTTTTCGAGGCTCGAAAAATACGCCACAATTTTGAACTATATTTTTCATCGGCTGGTCTACTCGGATTTGCAGCTGGATTTCTTCCTCCCTCTTCTTCTCGTGAGTTTTTAGAGCTTGTAGGCTTTCCGGACCAGGTTTACGGTGAGGTCCTGAATGACTTCGAAGGCTTCGTCTTCGTCGAGGCGATGTTCGACTACGAGACGGCCTAGGAAGGCGCAGTCGATGCGGCGGGCTACGTCGTGGCGCGAGGGAATGGAGAGGAGGGCGCGGGTGTCGTCGTTGAAGCCGACGGTGTTGTAGAACCCGGCGGTTTCGGTGGCCAGTTCGCGGAAGCGCATCATGCCCTCGGCGGAGTCGTGGAACCACCATGGAGGACCGAGCTTGAGCGCCGGATAGTGACCGGCCAGAGGAGCCAGTTCGCGGGAGAAGGTGGACTCGTCGAGGGTGAAGAGGATGAAGGTGAGTCGCTGGTCGTTTCCATAGCGGTTCAGCAGAGGCTGAAGGGCACGGACGTACTCGGTCTGGGAAGGGATGTCTGCGCCCTTGTCGCGACCGAATCTCTCGTAGAGCTGGCGGTTGTGGTTGCGGACCGAACCGGGGTGGAGCTGCATGGTGAGTCCGTCTTCGACGCTCATGCCGGCCATCTCGGTAAGCATCTGGGCACGGAAGTACTCCTGCTCCTGGGGTACGGAGCGGCCGGAGATGATTCGACCAAAGAGGGAGGCTGCGGTGTCATGGTCCAGGTCGGCTGAGAAAGCTGTGGGGTGGCCGTGATCAGTTGCGGTGGCGCCCATGGACTTGAAGAAGGCGCGGCGGTTGCGGAGTGCGTCGAGATAGCCGTCCCAGGTTGTGGTGTTTTCTCCTGTGATCTCACCGAGCTTCAGGATGTTCGCGAGAAATCCGGTATGGTCGGCGTCGATTACGGAATCCGGACGAAAGGTGGGCAGGATGCGGCCCTTCCAGCCCGACTCCCGGATGGCTTTGTGATACTCGAGACTATCGAGGGGGGTGTCGGTGGTGGAGAGGACTTCGATGTTGAACTGCTCGTAGAGCGCGCGTGGCCGGAACTGGGGGGTTTGCAGTTTCTGCGAGATGATCTCGTAGTACTCGTCTGCGTTCTCCGGGCTGAGACGTTTGGTCAGACCGAATTGATTTTCTAAGGAGTAGTCGAGCCACAGGCGAGTTGGGGTGCCGCGAAAGAGATAGTAGTTTTTTGCGAAGAGGCGCCAGACCTCTTTTGGGTCGACGGATGCGGCGGTGCCGTCGAGTGGAGGGATGCCGATTGACTCCAGCGAGATTCCCTGCGAGTAGAGCATGCGAAAGATGTAGTGGTCAGGCTGGATGAAGAGAGCTGTGGGATTGGCGAAGGCTTCGTTCTCGGCGAACCAGCGCGGGTCGGTGTGCCCATGGGGCGAGAGGATGGGCAGATCCCGCACTGTCTCATAGAGTCTTGCTGAGACTGACCGCGCGTCGCTCTCAGCGGGAAAGAGTCTGTTTGGGTCGAGAATCATCCTTCATCACCTCTTCAATGGCTGCGGGCTTGGGAATGCCTGCACCATGAAGCGTACCAAAGATTTAGCCGTACCTCGAACAAAAGGTAGGAATTGGCCTACTGTAACCTTTTTGGATGGCTGCCGTCGCATAGTAGAAGGCTGGGTTTCCTAATGTTTGATTCGGATGTGAGCCGGGACGACCGGTCACGAAAGATGACCAGACGGGTGTTTGTGGCAGGCGGGGCTGCGGTTGCAGCTTCTTATGCTGTGCTGGTGATGCGGAGAGCCCCCGGCGTCGAGGCCAGCGTGGCGATCCATGGCACACCGGCCGAGGTCACGATCGTCAACTTCAGCAATGACGGAAAGAACCTGGGTAAGCAGACGGTTGCAAAGATCGTGAAGACCGATGGCGAGTGGCTTCGACAGCTGGGCAAAAACTCGTTCGAGATCTCGAGAGAGGCGGATACCGAGATGCCCTATTCGGGCGTAAGCCTGAACGAGCATGGCAAAGGTGTCTTTCGCTGCATCGGCTGCGACACGGCGTTGTTCGATTCGCAGACGAAGTTCGAATCGGGTACAGGTTGGCCAAGCTTCTGGGCGCCGATTGCGAAGGAGAATGTTGCCGAGGTAACGGACCGTTCCATGGGGATAGAGCGCATCGAGGTGAAGTGTATGCGGTGCGAGGGGCATTTGGGGCATGTCTTTGACGATGGCCCTGCGCCGACGGGACTGAGATATTGCATGAACTCGGCTTCAATGAAGTTTGAGAAGGCTTAGCTGGCGCCGATCTTATCCACCTTGAAGTGTTCATAAGGTTGATGCAGGCTGCAGCAATCGAAGAGCAAAAGCAAAATACGGGGGTCTCTCCACTACGTCGCGCGATAAGACTGCGCGACTTCGGTCGAGATGACGAGCCGTAAGGGATTGACGAAGTCACGAGGACTAAGACGAGCCACAAAGAACTATCGGTGTGTGCGAGGACTGAGACGAGCCACAAGGACTCTCGGTGTTACAAATTCCCGTCCCTGCAACGGAAACCGCTTCAGAGATAAAAAAGGCACCCCGAGGGGTGCCTTTTTATGTAAGTGCAGAGGCTACTACGGGAGGTAGTAACGCATGCTGGTGAAGACCATGTTGTTGGTGGCCTTGGGGCTGCCGTAGGTGGTGGTGGTTGCACCGGTGGCGCTTGTGATACCAGACCACGCATCACGCGTGAGATAGCTGTACTGCATCTGGTACTGGAGGCGTCCGTACTTGGGGTTGGTGTAGATGCGGTAGGTGAATCCTGCCGTTCCTTCGAAGATGGCACGGGTTGCGCCAGCGCAGCTTCCTGCGCCTGCGGGGTTATAGGGAGCAGAGCCTGCGAAGGGGTTGGTGGTGGTGGCTGTGGGCAGGCCTTCGGTGGAGCAGCCGGAGTCGACTGCGTTTCGCGGCGCGTATCCGATCTGTTTGCCGGCTGAGGCGCCGAGCGTGCTGAGGTAGACGGTGCGCTGGGCGTACTCGCCACCGAAGTAACCGAATACATCGAGCTTCTTGGCGGGGTGAAGCTCAAGCGAGCCAAGAGCTTGGTAGTTCTTAATGGGCGCGAGTGTCCCGTCAGGATGGACGGTGATATCGGGCAGGGTGGAGGTGCCGTAACGGCCTACGCCGGTGCCACCGAGGAAGTGAACGCCGAAGTCAGCAAAGTGCGTAACGGGGACGCGGGCGTTGGCGAAGAAGCCGCCGCCGACCTTGGTGTTGTTGGCCGCACCAGCAGCCGACGGAACGGTGAGGGTCTGGTTGGGGTAGTAGCGGTCACGGAACCAGCGACCCAAGCCGCCAGCCTCGAAGTGACCAACCTTGGCATCGTAGGTGAATTTGACGATGACGTCAGGGGCGATGTTATTGGAGTAGTTCGCAGTGAGGTTATAGAGACCACCGCCAGTACCAGCGTTTCCGATGAAGAAGTTATTGTTGGCGTTGGAGGCGGAGTAGACGTACTCGGCCTGTTCGACGGAGATGGCACCGGTGAGGCCACCGAGTTTCTGCTGGAACCTGACGCCTGGCTGACGCTCCCAGCTAAAACCGACTTGGTACTGCGCGTCGATGGTCATTGGGAGATTTTCGGTGCGGTTGTCGGTGCTCTTCTTGGTTTCGGTGACGAGCGACCACATCTGACCGCCGGTTACCGTGAAGCCGCTGTTGGTGGCGGCCTGACCCCAGATCTGACGCTGACGGAGAGTGTAGCTGTTGCTCTGGTTGTCGTTGCTGGTGGCGCCTGCGGAGAGGAAGTCAGCTTCGACGTAGCCCGACAGCTTGAACGGACCGGGGTTGGCGACAAAGAGTGCGCCGATGCGGCTCTGACGGCCAGAGAAGTTGAATTCGCTGGTGTTGGACTGAGCTGCGCCAGGGTACGGGGTGGAGTTGAATGGCGTGTTGACGTCGGAGTTGAGCGAACGCTGACGGTAGACGGATTCAGCCGCGAAGAAGGCAACGGGGGTAATCGCTACTCCCTTGTAGTGGATTGCCAGAGGCGACTCGAGTTCGTCCGAAATGGTCTTCTTGGTGTCGCTGATGGTCTGGGCGAGGCCGACGTTGGTGGTCTTGAGGTCGGTTACGGTGCTGTTCAAGTTCGAGACCGCCTCGGTGTTGGCCGAGAGGTTCGAGCTGAGGCTGTCCGCCTTGGCCGATGCACTGGCAGCTGCGGTCTGGGCGTCCTGAGCGGACTGCTGAGCGGCCGCAAGCTTCGCGTCCTTATCGGCATTCTGCTGTTTGAGAGCATCGATCTGGGCCTGTTGGCTCAGCATCTGCTCACGCAGCTCGCGGATCTGGCGTGCCAACGGGCTCTCGACGGGCGCCTTTTTGTGAACTGGCGCCTTGCTGGTCGTCTTTTTCGTTGCCGTGCTGGTTTGCGCCTGGAGAGATATTGAACTGATAACCAATATCGCCGCCATAGTCGCTCGTAGTTGCTTCGTCATGGAACCTCGCAAAAGTATGAAAAGGCACAAGGACAACAAGAAAGGGTGCGGGGCTTAGGCCCACTCCAACTCTCTTCCTTTGCTCTTTGACTTATGCTCACAAAGTCGTGTGAACAGAGGAATAATTTGTGCGGTATTCACCGAGAAAATACGTTTCACTGTGGATATTTTTTCGAACTCCGGTAATTTTTTCTGATTTGCCGGAATGAATTGAGTAACCCCTCGCGTCGCGGAACTGATTTACCGTTATCTTCATGCACTCTTACCGACTTGGCGCTCTCATTGTGGGCTTTGGCCTGTTTGCTTCTGTCGCATCTGCTCAGTCTTCTATTAAATTGATCCCGAGGCCGCGTGAGATCCATGCAACGGGGGATGAGGTGCTGACGCATGGGGTGGGTATTTTCTGCGTGGCTCCCTGTGCTGTGGAGGACCGTTTTGCGGCGGACGATTTGGCCGCGTCGCTGAAGGAACGCGACATTGTGGGGTCGACGGGCGCGGTTTCGATTGAGTTGGCACGAACGAGTGCTCATCCGGAGGTGAAGTTTACCGAGGAGATGAAGGCTGAAGGCTACGTGATCGCCGCAGGTGGGGGTGGGCTGCAGGTGATTGGGGATTCGGCGGCGGGTCTGTTTTATGGGGTGCAGACGGTTAAGCAGCTGATTGAAGGGGATGGGGCGAAGGCGGTTCTGCATGCGGCGAATGTGAGGGATTGGCCGACGATGAAGTATCGCGGGCTGGATGACGATCTGTCGCGGGGGCCGGTGACGACACTGGAGTTTCAGAAGCACCTGATTCGGACGCTGGCGGCTTATAAGGTGAATTTGTATTCTCCGTACTTTGAACATACGCAGCAGTATGCTTCGAATCCGCTGATGGCTCCGCCGGGCGGGAGTGTTTCGGCGGAGGAGACCCGGGAACTGGTGGAGTATGCGCGGCTGTACCACATTGATGTGGTGCCGGAGCAGGAGGCGTTTGGGCACCTGCACCATAATCTGGCGTGGGAGCAGTATCAACCGCTGGCGGAGACTCCGCATGGCGCGGTGCTGGCGCCGGGGCAGCCGGGGTCGATTGCGCTGATCAAGCAGATGTTTACCGAGCTAGCGGCGCTGTATCCGGGGCCGTTTTTGCATATTGGCGCGGATGAGACGGTGGACCTGGGGCTGGGGCAGACTAAAGCTGATGTGGATGCGCGGGGTCTGGGGCCGGTTTATCTGGATTTTCTGCAGCGGATTGTGACGGAGTTGAAGCCGCTTAATAGAAGGTTCCTGTTTTGGGGGGATATCGCGCAGGATTCGCCGGACTTGCTGAAGGATCTACCGCAGTCGTTCAAGGATTCGACGATCGCGGTTGCTTGGGTTTATACCCCGGAGGCTCGTGGGTATGACCGGTTCTTGACGCCGTTTACGAATGCGGGGATGGAGACTTGGGTGGCTCCGAGCGTGAACAACTTCAGGAAGGTTTATCCGAACAACAACTATGCGCTCGAAAATATTCAGCGGTTTACGGCCGACGGGCAACGGCTGGGGTCTACCGGACAGCTGAACACGATCTGGAATGATGACGGGGAGGGGCTCTTCAATCAGGATTGGTATGGGATTCTGTTTGGTGCAGCGGCGGCTTGGCAGAAGGGCGAGTCTTCCATTCCAGAGTTCCAGAACTCTTACGCGCAGGTGTTTCACGGCGACGCGACTGGCTATCTGAATGAGGCGCAGAAGGAGATGATGCTGGCGCACTCAGTGTTGAAGGACCAGGCCAAGGAAGGGGATGGGACCAACAGCATCTTCTGGCTGGACCCGATGTCGAAGGATGGGATCAGGATCGGGGCGCAGGTGCTTCCGTATGCACATGAGTTGCGGCTTCATGCGGAGCGAGCGCTGACTCTGATTGCACAGGCAAGGGCTGCTGCGCCTGCGTCACCTACGGTTTCTGCAGGGCCTAAGGCTTATGATCCTGCGGACTCCTATCCTAGTGCGCCTACGACGCTTCGGGAGACTGCGGCTATCGACGCACTTGAACTAGGCGCTCGACGTATGGATCTGATCGGGCTAAAGTTTCAGCTGTCGGAGGAGATTGCAGAGGGTTATCAACGCGCCTACGCGATGCAGAACACGACGGATAAGAAGCAGCGCATGAGTGTGGCGCGAGAGCTCTCTGACATTAACGGGGTGAATGGTCGGATTCAGGACTTCATTGACGCCTATTCCCTGCTGCGTGATCTGTACGAGCAGGCGTGGTACCGGTCGAATCGCGCGTATGCGCTGCGGCCGACGCTGGAGCACTACGACTACACGGTTGGAATCTGGGAGGGTCGGAGCGACAGGCTTCGAAGTGCGCAGCGTCAGTGGTCGGATACACACACGCTGCCGCCGGCTGCGGACCTGGGGATACCACCTCCGGCTCCGGCGGCGAAATGAGTCTGTTTTTGTGCGTTGAGTAGCGCTTAGGTCGCGAAATCTGGCAATCTAAAAGATCATGCTTTCGACGGACTCCATCGGCCCCTCACTCGGAATTGATTTCGGCACAACGAACAGCTCCATCGCGTTTACCCGCGGGAATGGCGAGGTGGAGTTGGTCTCTTTTCCTGCGGGAGCGGCGACTACGGAGTCATTCCGCTCTGTGCTTTACCTGGAGCAGCACAGGCATGCGAGCCGTACGCAGATTAAAGGATTCACCGGGCCGCAGGCGATTGAGCACTATCTTCGTGCCGAGCATAAGGGCCGGCTGATTCAGTCTCTCAAGTCTTATCTCTCTAGCCGGACGTTGACCGGAACTGAAGTTTTTGGGCGGCGTTACACCATTGAAGACCTGATCGCTCGTATCCTCACCGATCTGAGATTGTCTGCTGAGCGGCAGTTGGGACGCCCAGTGCGTCAGGCCACGGTAGGGCGACCGGTGCGCTTTGTTGGCGCAGAGAGCGTAGAAGATGATGACTTTGCTATGCAGCGGCTGCGCCAGGCATTCGTCCATGCCGGTTTTGAGTCGGTCGAGTTTGAGATGGAGCCGATTGCGGCGGCTTACGCTTACGAGTCCACACTCGATCATGATGAACTGATTTTGATTGGGGACTTTGGCGGCGGCACGAGCGACTTCTCGTTGCTGCATGTTGGTCCCGGCGTTCGCGCGCGGGGTCGAACGGCGAAGGATCTTCTGGGCAACAGCGGGCTGGGGCTGGCGGGTGACAGCTTCGACGCTCGGATCGTTCGGAAGCTGGTGTCTCCGGCACTGGGGTCTGACAGCTTGGAGCGGTCTTATGCTCAGGCTCGGGATCGTCCGGCTAGCATCATCCCGGCGGCTCCGGCATGGATCTATGCCAATCTGGAGCGCTGGCACTATCTCTCGTTTCTGAAGACACGAAATGTCGCGGAGATTCTGAAGAGTGCGCGGGCGCGGGCGCAGGAGCCGGAGAAGATCGAAGCGCTCATCAACTTGATCGAAGAGGACCTTGGATACCAGCTACATCAGGCTGTCCAGCGTTTGAAGGTTGACTTGTCACATCACGAGTCTGCCGAGTTTCATTTTCGCGATGGCAGTATGGACCTTGTTGCGACGGTTGAGCGCAAGGAGTTTGAAGGCTGGATCGTGGAGGAGTTGCAATCAATCGAGCGGTGCGTCGATACTCTGCTGGCTACAAGCAATGTTCCTGCCAGAGAGGTTGACCGGGTGTTTTTGACTGGAGGAACCAGCTTTGTTCCTGCGGTGCGTCGCATCTTCGAATCCCGGTTCGGCGCACAGCGGGTGCGTACCGGCAATGAATTTACGTCGGTGGCGTTGGGGCTTGCACTGCGTGCCGAAGAGGTTCGACTAACGGGAAGCTAGGGCAAGAGGCTTAGGGCGTCCTGCCGGACGGGCGCCCTTCGCGGGCGGCGGTCACTTCGTGACTTGTATACCCCTTCGGTTGGCGCTCCCGTTGGTCGCGAGCTGTCTTTCTTTCCGAACCTGCGGCGTTTCGGTCTGATAGGTCATGCGTCCTGGTCTAGTGGTTTCAGGTTCGGCACCTCTGGGGAGAACAAGCGCTACTTGTGGCAGGCTATCGCTATACACTGGCACGAATGTATGTTGCCGTAACTCCAACACGCCTTCATCCCTTCGATCTCGGTTTGATCGTCGTTTATCTGATCGCAATCACTCTCTTCGGCCTGCGATTTCGGAGTGGAAAGGATCCGAATGCGAGATCGCTGCGCAGCTATTTTCTGGCTGACCAGACGATTCCGTGGTGGGCGATTGCGCTGTCGATCGTCTCTGCGGAGACGAGTACGCTGACAATCATCAGCATTCCGGGTGTCGCGTTTGCAGGGGACTTCGGGTTTCTGCAGATTGTGATCGGGTACATGCTGGGTCGCGTGGTGGTGGCGTTGATCTTTCTGCCCAAATACTTTGAGGGGCGGATGTTAACCGCGTATCAGCTGATCGATCAGCGCTTCGGACATACGCTGCACAAGGTGACTGCGGGATTGTTTCTGCTGACTCGGGCGGCGGCTGAAGGAGTGCGGGTGTTCGCGGTGAGCATCGTGGTGGGGATCGCGATTGGGACGCGGGATGTGCTGTCGATTGGAATTATCTCGGCGCTTACGCTGCTGTATACGTTTGAGGGCGGGATGGCGGCGGTGATCTGGACCGATGTGGTGCAAATGGGGATCTACATCGGCGGAACGATGGTTGCGATCTTTACGCTGGGGACGCATGTACCAGGGGGATGGTCGCAGATACATGAAGTCGCGGCGGCGGCGGGTAAGTTTCGGCTCTTTCACTTTGCGCTGAACCTGACGCAGAGCTATACGTTCTGGGCAGGCGTACTGGGGGGGACGTTCCTGACGATGGCGTCGCATGGCACGGATCAGTTGATGGTGCAAAGGATGCTGGCGGCTCGGAATTTGCGCGAGTCGCGGCTGGCATTGCTGGCTAGCGGTGCGGTGATTTTTTTGCAGTTCACGTTGTTTCTATTGATTGGTGTGGGGCTGTATGTCTTCTATGGGCTGCACCCGGCGGTGTTCGCGTCTGCGGATCGAATCTTCCCAACGTTTATTGTGCGGGAGATGCCGATTGGGATTGCCGGGCTGTTGGTGGCGGCGATTCTTGCGGCAGCGATGTCGAATTTGAGCGCGGCGTTGAACTCGCTTTCTTCGACGACGGTGGTGGACTTCTATATGCATTGGCGGCCGGAGGCGGATGACCGCGAACGGATGATGATCTCGCGCTCGAGCACGGTTGTTTGGGCGCTGGTGCTGTTTGGGGTCGCGATGTATAGCGTGTTTGCTGGCGGGAAGGGCCACGTGGTGGAGGTGGGGCTGTCGATCGCTTCGGTGGCCTATGGTGCTTTGCTGGGTGTGTTTCTGCTGGGGACGCTGACTCGATATGCCACGCAGACGGGAGCGATTTTAGGAATGATCTGCGGGTTTGGGCTGAATCTTTTGCTCTGGCTCTCTCCGGGTGTGATCAAGGTGGGACCAGTCACGATTCCGCACATCGCGTTCACCTGGTATGTGCTGATTGGGTCGATTGTTACGTTCGTAGTTGGGTCGGTTGGAAGCTTGCTGTTTCGAGGGGATGGCACGAAGCAGAAGTCGCAGCGCTCTGCGGCTAAGATGGCTGGACTTGTGATCGCGCTGTCTCTTCCCTTTCTGCTTCCATCGCGAGGGGCTGCGGATGTAACGCAAGTGGAAGCGAATAAGGGCTACGACTTCAGCGCAGTCTCGACGCTTGTGGATGAGGCGATAAGCGCGAAGAAGATACCGGGTGCAGTGGTGCTCATCAACCACCATGGCAGAACTGTGTTTGAAAAGGCATTTGGGAATCGTGCACTTGAGCCTGCTGTGGAGCCGATGACGGAAGATACGGTCTTCGATATGGCTTCACTGACGAAGTGTCTGGTTACGGCTACGGCCGTGATGCAGCTCTATGAGGCGCATAAGCTGCAGTTCGACGAGCCGGTGGCAAAGTATCTGCCGGAGTTCGCGGTGAATGGGAAGCAGGCGGTTATGATTCGTGAGTTGCTGACGCACTACTCGGGCTTGCCAGAGGATATCGACCTGAAAGATGCGTGGGGATTGGCTGCTCCGGACAAGGCGGAGGGGATTCGGCGGGCGATGAATGCGACGCTCGAGACTGTGCCGGGAACGCACTTCAAGTATTCGGATATTAACTTCATCACGTTAGGGGCGCTGGTGGAGAAGATTAGTGGGCAGCCGCTGGAGGAATATGCGCAGGAGCATATCTTTGGGCCGCTGGGGATGATGCATACGAGATATCTCCCTATGGGTAAAGCGTGTGGGATGCTGCCGGACAGTACTGGTTTGCTGACGAACCCGGGTGGTCATGGATTCGATCGCTGCAAAGCGGATGGATGGCTTCGGGAGAGATGGATTCCGAACATTGCTCCCACTGCTTATGACGATCAAGGGACGGCGGCTACGAATCCTGACTTTGGCCGGATGCTGCGTGGAACCGTGCATGATCCGACGACTCGGCGGATGGGCGGTGTTGCGGGACATGCTGGAGTGTTTTCTACGGCTCCGGATGTCTCGCTGTTCGCCCAGGGATTGTTGGATCGGCTTGCGGGTAGACCGAGTAACTTTCCGTTGAGTCAGGCGACGCTGAAGTTGATGACGGAGCCGGAGCAGCCGTCTACTGCGGTGAGCGGCGCAACGATCTTTACTCCAGGTGGAAAGACGACTACAGGCGTTGATGTGCGGGGATTTGGTTGGGATATAAATTCGGCGTATTCGCGGCCGCGGGGCGAGGTGTTTCCAATTGGGAGCTTTGGGCATACAGGATTTACCGGGACGTCGTTGTGGATGGATCCAGAGAGCGACAGCTTCGTTGTTATTTTGTCGAATGCGATTCATCCCCGCGGTGCACCACCTATCTCGATGTTGCGGGGGCAAGTGGCCTCTGCTGCGGCCCGTGCGATGCGAATTGGCGCGGAGCATGCAACGACTTTTGCCAGCAGTCAGACGCTCGCGGGAGTTGATGTGTTGGAGGCTACTCATTTCGAGGCTCTGGCGGATGCTGCGAAACGTCACGGTAGTCACCTGAAACTGGGGTTGCTAACGAATCAGACCGGAGTTGACCGCGAGGGCAGGCGGACGATCGACATATTGCAGCACAGCTTGCCGGAGGTTGAACTGAAGAAGTTGTTCTCACCCGAGCATGGATTTCTAGGGACAAAAGATATTGTGAAGATCGGCAATGATGTAGATGCTGCGACCAGACTTCCAATATTGAGCCTCTATGGCGCGAGGCCTGAGCAGCGCCATCCGAGCCTCGAGTCTCTGAAAGATCTTGATGCTGTGGTAATTGATCTGCAGGATGTGGGGGTTCGGTTCTTCACGTATGAGACTCTGGTTGGATACTTTCTCGAGGCAGCGGCGCAGGCTCACATCGAGATTATTGTGCTGGATCGTCCCAACCCAAACGGCGATGTGGCAGTCCAGGGGCCGGTGTCTGATGCAGGGGCCGAGTCCTATAACAACTACATGCCGATGCCTGTGCGCAACGGCATGACTCTCGGGGAGCTTGCACTCTACTTCAACAGTGAACGGAGGGTTCCCGGTCCTACCTCGCCTAACATTCTGGTTCCTATTCATGCGCAGCTAGTTGTGGTGCCGATGCAGAACTGGTCTCGCACACAGTACTTTGATGAGACGGGACTGAAGTGGATCAATCCAAGCCCGAACCTGCGGACTCCGGCGGCGGCTACGCTCTATCCTGCTGTGGGCCTGGCTGAGATGACAAACATCTCTGTTGGCCGCGGAACAGACAAACCTTATGAGCATATTGGCGCACCCTACATCAATGCGCCGGAGCTGGCAGCTTACCTGACCGCGCGAAAGATTCCTGGAGTGAGCTTTGCACCGACTAACTTCGCGGTTGCAGAGGACTCCAATCACTACCCCTCTCATGGGAAGACGATCCCTGGGATTGCTTTTACTGTGACGGATCGAGCTGTTTTCAACTCCCCTGAGATGGGGATCGAACTGCTCAGCGCGTTGCACCATCTCTATCCAGAGTTTCAGCTGGCAAAGGCCGCGTACCTGGTGACGAACGTGGATACGATGCAGGCGCTGACCAACCTGGACGACCCCCGTAAGATTGCAGCTGGATGGGCGAGGGACCTGGCTGCTTTCGAGCGCCAACGCGAAAACTACCTGCTTTACAAGTAATCCGCTTGTGACACGAATTGTGTACCATTCGCAGAGCCGGAAGTCATAATATCCCTTGGTTTCTTCGCCTTATTTACGTCACAATAGTGAAACGCTTCCAGATCGAAGGTCTCCCGCATGCCCCGTATCAACTTTCAACAGCAATTGGTCGCTCTCAAAGACAAACTTCTCGCCATGGCTGCGCTCTCGCAACAGGCTCTTTCGTTGTCGCTGGAAGCTTATCTTACCGGAGATATGAGCCTCTGCGACCACGTAAAGGAGATTGAAGCTGCGATCAACGCGGCGGAACGTGACGTAGATGAGATGGCGTACGACCTGCTGGCCAAAGAGCAGCCTATGGCTATCGATCTTCGTTTCATTCTGTCCGTGATCAAGATCAATGGCGATCTGGAGCGCATTGGGGACCAAGCGACGAACATCGCTTCGCGGACGCAGTATCTACAGGATTCTCCGAAGATCTCGCTGCCGATCGATATCCCGGATATGGGCGAGAAGGTTGGGGTGATGATCCGCAGGGCGATTCAGTCTTTGCTGGAGGCGGATGCGAAGCTGGCGGAGTCCGTACTTGCTATGGACGATGAGATCGACGATATGAACCGCGATGTGCAGAATGAGTTGATCGAGGTGATGCAACAGCATCCGGTGGTAAGCGGACAGGCGTTGAATGCGATCATCATCTCGCGGAACCTGGAGCGGGCGGCCGACCACGCTACCAACATCGCCGAAGATGTAATCTTCTGGGTTCGCGGCTCGGATGTTCGGCATAAGCTCTCACTTGCAGAAGCGGATTGAGTCATGAGTGCGCCGGCAAAGTGAGCAGCCTTGACGTGTGGTCCTGCGACAACTAATCTTAGGGGTATGGTGAGTTCGACTCAGCTTACATCAATGGCTTGTCGCACGTGTTGTCACAACTGCGTGCGCCGTCGCCTTTGCCTGAGTTGTAGACTTACCCGATAAGTCTCCTTTTTCTTAGCAAAGCCACCAGCGCCCACTGAATACGGTGGGCCTTCTTGTTTCTGCCGCACACAAAAGGACACTCCTCATGAGCAACTCAGCCTCTCCTGTTATTAAAGAGACCAAAGCACAAAAGTCCGAACGTTTGAAGCTGGCGAAGAATCCGTGGGAGGCATGGGAGGAGGTTCGTCAGTTTGCCAAGGAGGGCCGCGAATCGGTTCTTCCGGAGTGGGCTGGCCTCTACTTCAAGTGGTGGGGGATCTATACCCAGGGCGATGGAGTGGGAGCCACCGGAGGTGTTGGTGGCGAGGGGAAAGCAACCGAGTACTTCATGATGCGTATTGGCCTGCCGAACGGGATTCTTACCAGCGCACAGTTGCGCGTCATTGCGGACGTTACAAAGAAGTATGCTCGCGATCTTGCTGATATTACGACGCGGCAAAATATACAGCTCCACTGGCTGACCATCGAGGCGTTGCCTGAGGTGGTAGATGCGCTCACTGCGGTAGGGCTCAGCCCAAAGGGTGCGTGCGGTGATGTTGTTCGCAACGTGACGGGCTGCCCGCTGGCTGGAATCGATGGACACGAGCTTATCGATGCTTCGCCTCTAGCTGTAGAGATTGCGCACAAACTCACGGCCAATCCCGAGTTCTATAATCTGCCGCGCAAGTTCAAGATCTCTGTCACTGGCTGCCCGCTGTGGTGCTCGTACCCGGAGATCAACGATGTTGCGTTGACCGCGATCAAGCGCACGATTGACGGCAAGGAAGAGGTTGGCTATACGTTGCGGGTGGGCGGCGGCCTGTCGACCGAGCCTCATCTCGCGGTGCGTATTCCTGCGTTCATCCGGCAGGATCAGGCGTATGCTGCTGTGCATGCCACGGCGGAGATCTTTCGTGAACAACAGGAGTTACGCGAGAACCGCACTCGCGCTCGCATCAAGTATCTTTTTATGAGGCATGGCTGGACCGCAGAGTCTTTTCTGGAGGCATTAGAAGGCAGACTGGGTTACAAACTGGATCCTAGCCCGGTCACCGAAGATGTGATTCCCGATGATGTTTATCGTGATCATATCGGCGTAGCGCCGCAGCGTCAGGCAGGTTTGTCGTCAGTGGGAGCCAGCGTGCTGCGTGGCCGCATCTCGGGCGAGCAACTCCATCAACTGGCTGACCTGGCTGAGCGGTATGGAAGCGGAGAACTTCGCACGACGATTATGCAGAATATTCTCATCGTCAATGTGCCGAACGAGAAGACGGCCGATCTGGTATTGGCGCTGAATGGAATGGAGCTGCACGTGGATGTTTCTGCCTTCTGGCGGGGAGCGATCGCGTGTACCGGCACGGAGTTTTGCAAGCTGGCGATTGCGGAGACGAAGGGCTTTTCGAAGTGGCTGGTCAGTGAGATGGAAGAACGCCTGCCGGGCTTCGACCAGCAGATCAAGCTTCACGTCACAGGCTGCACCAACAGTTGTGGACAGCACTGGATCGCTGACATTGGGCTTGAGGGCAAGAAGATCAAGAAGGATGGGAAGTCGGTGGACGCCTTCTATTTTTGCGTGGGAGGAGCGGTGGGTAAGTTTGCTCGGACGGCTCGACCATTGGGCTATCGCGCTGCGGCGGACGATGTTCCGGATGCGATTGAGCGGTTGTTGCGCGGGTATCTTGACGCTCGTGAGCCGGACGAAGATCTGCGAGCTTACTTTGCCCGGACTGATGACGATAGCCTGCGAGCCCAGCTTGCGGGTACGGTGATCGATCCTGTGGAGCGCGATGCTCCGCCGGTTGGTGCCGGCCGCTACGTGCCGGGAGAGTAACCTAGTTTCATGGACCTTTTCCCTATCTTTCTAAAGATTGCCGGCCGGCCATGCATCGTAGTTGGGGCCGGAAATCTAGCTGAAGCGAAGATCGACTCACTGCTGGCGGCTCACGCAAAGGTGACGGTGATTGCTCCGGAAGCCCGCCCTCGCGTGGTCGAGATGGCGGCGGCGGGCGAGCTCGAATGGCTGCGCCGGAAGTACGTCGAAGGCGATTTGCTGGGGCAGTTCCTTGTGGTCGCGGCAACCGACAATCCTGTGGTAAATCGAGCTGTCTTCCGGGAGGCGACCGAGAAGAATCTCCTCTGCAATGCGGTGGACGACCCACCGTTCTGCGATTTTTACTTTCCTTCTGTGGTGCGGCGTGGAGATCTGCAGATTGCTATTTCAACCGCAGGGGCTAGCCCGGCGTTGGCCCAGAGGCTGCGCAAAGAGATCAATTCGCAACTGCCGCTGGACGTCGGCGACTGGCTGACTAACCTGGGTAATCTGCGACGTGAGGTAACTCAGATAGAACCGCTGAATGAAGAGCGAAAGTGGCTGCTTCACCAACTCGCTCAGCGTGAGGTATGCGGCTACGAGGCGTGCCCGTCTCGCCTGCTTGCCCGCGAGCATGCTTTGACGAATCCATTACCCGAGAAGAAATCGTGAACTCTGCTGCTCAGCCTGGAACCGTCTACTTAGCAGGTGCAGGACCGGGTGACCCGAACCTGCTTACCCTTCGGGTCCTTCGGCTACTTGAAACAGCAGATCTGATTCTGCCTGATGATCTGGTTTCTGCTGAGATACTATCGCTGGCCCATGGGGGGGCGGAGATTATCCCGGTTGGGAAGCGGTGTGGGCAGCCGCGTATTACGCAGGCGGAGATTCACGTTCTTATGCTGGAGGCGGCGCAGGCGGGCCGATCCGTGCTGCGGCTGAAGTCCGGCGATCCGTTGATCTTCGGGCGGGCGGGCGAAGAGATCGGCGCACTGCGTGGGGCGAAGATTCCGTTCGAGATCGTCCCCGGCATTACGACTGCGTTTGCGGCGGCCGCAAGATTGAGAACGCCGCTGACCGATCGCAGCGCAGCTTCAAAGCTGATTCTTGCTACGGCGCACCATGCGGCGGAGAAGCTAGAGCTGACCCCAAAATGGACGGGAGCTCTGCCGGAGAACGCTACGCTGGTGATCTATATGCCGGGACGCAGATTTCGCGCCCTGGCAGAAGACCTTATCTCCTCTGGGATCGCGGGCGAGACGCCGTGTGTTGCGATCAGCAAGGTAACCGCGGCGGATGAACATGTTTACAGTACGACGCTCGCCCAGCTGGATGACGACGCTGTTGGTCCTGCACCCGTGGTCCTGCTGATCGGCGACGCTATTCAGGTGCTGTAGCAGGTACGAGGGAGCTAAAGTCTAGGCTTTGAATCTGCGACGAATTGCGCCAGCTGCACCGATTACTCCGGTAAGGACGAGGACGTAGCTGGAAGGCTCTGGAACAACCGGGATCGGTGTGCCGGGGCCAGTGGGGGTGCCAGGACCAGTAGGTGTGCCGGGGCCGGTCGGAGTACCAGGACCAGTGGGAGTGCCGGGTCCAGTCGGTGTACCGGGGCCGGTCGGTGTGCCGGGGCCAGTGGGAGTGCCGGGTCCAGTCGGTGTACCGGGACCAACCGGTGTACCGGGGCCAGTCGGTAGACCGGGGCCGGTCGGTGCGCCAGGACCGCTGGGAGGTGCTGTAGCTCCCTTTCCTGGAGTGCTGGGAGGCAGCCAGCCGCCTCCGCCGAAGCCTGGCGTGTAGACGGGTGGGCCACCCAACGGAGTCTCAGGCGAGATCCCTCCATAGGAAGGAGGTGGTGGGACGTTGTTGGAGGCAACCATCTCACCGAGATCGGTGGGCAGTAGATCGATACCGTCATTGAGGGAGCGGCCGGCGTGGAGAGTGGCGGGTGTCTCTTCCCCTACCAGCGGCCCATCGCTGCCCCCCTCGGGCAGTACACCACAAGCCAGGTTGATTCGGTGGAGCGTCTGCGGACGCGTCATATGCGGGGCCGGTGCGACAGCGGGAATCAGCTTTGGTCGAGGCTTTAGCTTGCCTTGAGCATAGAGCTTGGCGCGGCGCTTTGCGGCAGCGATGCGCTGGATCTGGCGGGAGTGCGCCAACTCTTGACGATAGGCGACAAACCAACGCTCACAGTCGGTCGATGCGCTAACGCACGAGGCAGAGACACCAACAAAGATCACCAGAAGCAAAAGGTAGGCAAAGCGACGCATAAATCACCCTAGAAAGTTCTCGTTCTTCCAAATAACAGCTTGCTGAACGAACGTTATTGCTAATGCAATCAGTGGACCAAATGAAAGGCACGTTCAACCATGCTGGAAGTTGCAGTATTCGAGCCAAATCTTTGCACAGTTGGGAATATATTACCCTGTAGTAGCGAATTGTTTTCTCTTTTTCTCTCTTTTTTGTTTGCGCAATGGGAAACTCTGTTGAAATTAGCACTCTTTCCCTGCCTACAAAGCTGGCGTAGTTGCCCTAGGCTACCAGTTGGCTTTGGCGCGACGAAGAGGAACAGGCCGGGCCAG
The DNA here is from genome assembly GCF_013410875.1 of Tunturiibacter empetritectus. Lineage (GTDB taxonomy): Bacteria > Acidobacteriota > Terriglobia > Terriglobales > Acidobacteriaceae > Edaphobacter > Edaphobacter empetritectus. The sequence goes on from NZ_JACCCU010000001.1 coordinate 2,478,477, forward strand.
CGCTACGCAAATCATTGCAAGCCGACGACCAAAATTGACGTACGGCACAACAATTTGACGCGCAGCACAACATTTTCTCCCGTTTTGCGTTCTTATAGATCAGGATGTCAGGTCCCTCAAAGAGATCTGAATCCCGCACAGTCACTGACGCCTGACGGCGTACTGGGCTTTGCTTAGGAGATTGAAATGCGCTATCTACGCTACCTCGCTCTGCTCGCTTTGTTGATCGTTCCCGCAGCGGCTTACTCCCATGCCCAGGTTTCGGTCGGTGTCGGTATCGGTGGCCCCGTTTACGGTGGCTACGGCTACGGGGCTCCGGTCTGCTCCTACGGGTACTACGGCTACGCTCCTTACGCCTGCGCTCCTTACGGCTACTACGGCCCGTCATGGTTTAGCGGCGGACTCTTTATCGGTGCAGGGCCTTGGTATCGCGGCGGCTACTATGGCTACCGCGGTGGTTGGGGCTATCGCGGCGGCTACGGCTACCGTGGCGGTGTTGGATACCGTGGAGGCTATGGCGGCGGATACCGTGGTGGTTATGGCGGTGGATACCGTGGTGGTTATGGCGGTGGATACCGTGGCGGATATGGCGGCGGCTATCGTGGAGCGTCCGGTGGCGGTGGATTCCATGGCGGCGGCGGTGGAGGTTTCCACGGCGGTGGTGGCGGTGGAGGTTTCCACGGCGGTGGTGGCGGTCACGGTGGTGGTGGACACCGATAACAGGCAATTGACATCGTAAAAGAACGGCTGCGGGCTATATAGTCCCGCAGCCGTTCTTCTTTTAATCAGTTGCTGTTATAAGTGCGATGCTCTCGGATTACTTCTCGGCTATTTCGAGCTTTCCTTACGGTTTCAGCCCAGGCGGCCTTCGGCCTGTTTGGTGGCTTCGTAGATCTGATCGAAGGATTCGACGGCGTAGAGTACAGGCTGCATCTCGCTGGTCTGGAACTCCTGGTCGAGTACGGCGTCGAGGTTGAAGTCTTTGACCTCGCATCCTCCAGCGAGGACCCGGGTGCACTCGCCGTGGGAGGAGATGAGGCCGCTGCCGTAGACCTTGATCTCCCCGTTCTGGCGGATGAGGCCGAATTCGACGGTGAACCAGAAGAGGCGGCCCATGCGCTCGAGGGCCTGGGGGTCGGTGAGGCGGGCGCAGATCTTTCCGTAGCTTTCGAGGAAGTCGGCGAAGACAGGGTGGGCGTGCATGGGGACGTGGCCGAAGACATCGTGGAAGATGTCGGGCTCGGGCGTGTACTCCATGGAGTCGCGCGAGCGGAGCCAGGTGGTGGTGGGGAACATGCGGGCGGCGAGCATCTCGAAGAAGGCATCGGCGGGGAGGAAGCCGCTAACTGGAGTGGACTGCCAGCCGGTGCGGGGCTGGAGGAGCGCACTGACCTCGGTGAGGTTGGGCAACTGGTCCTCGCGGAGGCCGATCTGCTGGAAGCCATCGAGATACTCTTTGCAGGCGTGCTCACGAAGCTGAGGCATGCGGCGGGTTACGAGTTCGCTCCAGATGGCGTGCTGCTCGGGAGTGTAGTCCGCCCAGGTCTGTTCGATGAGGTACGGCGCGGCCACATTCAGCTTGCCCTGTGCCAGATTGAGGGTTGAGGTTGCGATTCCCATGGGGTTCTCTATCGGCTCCTTGTGCCAGCAGAAGGATACATCTTTATGACTACGATTGTGTCAGTTCCCGCTGCTGGGGTACCCCCCAGGGGGTGGGGGTATTTTGCGCGTAAAATACTTGCTTTCAGTGGTTTACAGTGAGTGCCCCTCTGCAAAATATTCATTCTAAACAGGTTGCGGCTAAAATACTTTTTTTGAGTTAGTTAGCGCGTCCTCCATTGCATTCGATGAAAAAGCCCCGGTCGATGCCGGGGCTTTTGACAGCTTTAATAAGTATAGCCTGGGGAGGGAAACTAATACGCCACTCGGATCTCTTTCCTTTTGTGTTAGTTATGCGTCTTTGTCGCTTGACAAGCCAATTTGCTGATGTTTACCCCAAATGGTGCCAAGTCCTAAGGAGAGATCATCCTGAAGAGGATCATCCTGCAGTAAGAGGTGATCTCTCTTCACCATCTCTCGCTGGCTGGTTCCAGTTTACGAACGACGCCATGGATCGCCTGGTTTCCGAAGTGGTTCGTCGCAGGTCCTGTGAAGACCATTGTCATATTGGAATACGGGACCTCGGTTCCTCCGGTGATGCAGACTTGAAGCATCGAGCTAGGCGGAGTCGTCTCGAAGAGGGCACCGCTTCCGTTGCCGGTGATCATGCTGACTGTGCCGGTTACCTGAAAACCCCTTGTCGTGAAAGGTTTCGGGTATGCAGGGCAGCCGGTCATGTCCCAGGTAACTTTGGCGTGCGTCAACCGGATGTGGTGCGTGTGGGCATTCTGGCCTCCTTTGGTGGCATCCAGAACGTTGTTGGTGGTGCCGTAGTCGGACATGGTCATGTCTGCGGCGAAATCAGCGAGCTCGCCCCATTCGTGCAGATCAAGCGACCATTGCCCGTGCATCTCATACGGGCTGCCGGCGATTAGCGGATTCGCCGGCGTGTAGTCGTTGAGCAGACCTTTGAAGTGGAGCGGCCCGCGCTCCTGAGCGAGAGCACAGGTGCCTGCCACCAGGAGAAGAAGAGAGAGAACGCAGGCCGATGAAGGAAGGAATTTGCGTTTCATGAAAGACTCCAGTCTTTGAGATTGGCAACTTGCGCCTGAACTGGCTACACCTTCGGCCATGCAGAGACGGCGGGTCAACCCGCAAGAGACAGAACAACAGCTTGCGGTCAAATACCGCCTTTTACCGTGCCAATTCGACTGCGATAGAATGCCTGCGACAAGCTGGATTTCTCCGGAGATCGCCATGGGTGGGCCGTCGTTTGAAATACCGCTGGCGGAGAGGCTACCCGAAAAGCGGCTGGATTCGTGGAAGGAGATCGCCGTCTATCTCAACCGCGACGTAACCACTGTGCAGAGGTGGGAGAAGCGGGAGGGAATGCCGGTTCACCGGCATGTGCATGAAAAGCGCGGGTCAGTCTACGCCCTTCCCGAAGAGATCGATTCCTGGGTTCAGAGCCGCAGACTCCCCCTTGAGGAAGCGGAGCTTACGCCCGACACTGAACCGCTGCCCATACCCCAGGCTGACAGTGGCGATCGAATCAGTAACATACCGAGATCCCGCTTGTGGTTTGCTTTCGCAGCGATTGTTTTGCTCGCTCTGCTTTCAGCCGTCTGGTTCTTACTGAGGGGTCGCTCCAAGGGTGCGATTCAGCCTGCAGTGCGGTCGCTGGCGGTGCTGCCTTTCAGGAATCTGTCGGGGGATCCGTCTCAGGAGTATCTCGCCGATGGGATGACCGAGGCGCTTATTGGACGCCTCACGGAGATTCACGACCTTCGTGTGATCTCTCACACCTCGGTGATGCGCTTCGGTAATCCCCAGCTCTCCGTACCTGAGATTGCAAAGATACTAGGCGTGGATGCTGTCGTTGAAGGGTCGGTGACCCAGGAAGGCAATCGCATCCGGGTTACGGCACAGCTGATTCGCGGCACCACCGACACGCATTTCTGGTCTGAGACCTATGACCGCGAGATGCGGGACGCGCTCACCTTGGAGAGTGAACTGGCCCAGGCCATCGCAGAAAAAGTTAAAGCAACGGTTACCGGGGAGGAGCGCCAGCGGCTTAGAGCCGCACGCCCTGTAGCGCCTGAAGTCTACGAAAGCTACCTGAGGGGCAGGTTTGTGCTGAGCCGGGGAAACAGCAGAGCTGAACTTGAGCAAAGCATTGGCGATTTTGAGGATGCGATCAATAAAGACCCGACCTTTGCACCGGCGTACCTAGGCCTGGCACAGGCGTACAGCAATCTGGGAACGGTCTTCGTCGGGGTTTCTCCTGCAGAGACGCGACCGAGGGCTATGCTTTTCGCGCGCAAGGCGCTGGCAATTGACCCGGGTCTTGTGGGAGCCCATGTGCTTCTGGCAAATGTCCTTCAGCGGGAGTGGCAATGGGCCGAAGCTGAGACGGAATACAGGCGCGCTCTGCAACTGAACCCAAATGGAGCAAATGCCCATGCCGGACTTGCGTTATGGCTGGTCTGCGAGGGACGACGCGAGGAGGCTATCGAAGAGGTCCAGCGCGGCCAGGAGCTGGATCCGATCGAGGTCTCCGGCGGTAATGTCTCGTGGATTCTGTTTCAGGCACACCGCTACGACGAAGCCATTCGCGAGTCGCGCAGCGCACTGGCGGTAAATCCGGACGATGCGAATACGCTTTCGGGTCTGGGATTTGCACTGATTGCGAACAATCAGCCAGCAGAAGCAATCCCGGCGTTAGAGAAAGCAATCGCTCTTTCGAAGGGTAGTCCTGCAGCAACCGGTGTACTGATCAGAGCGTATGCCCACGCCGGTCGACGCGATGACGCACTGCGGCTGCTTGCGGAGCTGAAGAGACGCAAAGAGACCGGTTATGTTCCGGCGGCTGCGTTTGTGAACGCTTATCTGGGGCTTGGTGAGAACGAACAGGCATTCGGCTGGCTGGAACAGGCCTACAAGGAGAGATCAAATATCCTTCAGTTCCTGATAACCCATCCCTACTTCGACCCTGTCCGTGAAGATCCCCGATTCATGGATCTGGTCCGCCGGGTGGGCCTTGGGTGAAGATTCGAAGGAGACAGCGAAAGCCAAAACCTGATAGGAGAGAGGTATGACTACGAAACAGCTTCTCCTCTTCGGTTCGTCGGTGATTGTCTCCTGCATGTTGTTGGCGGAGTTGCGTGCGTCTGCGGAACCGAAACACGCCCGCGTGGTGCGGTTGGCGGAGTTGGAGATCGATCCGGCGCAGCTTGAGAGTTATAAGGCTGCGCTCAAAGAGGAGATCGAGACTTCGATTCGGGTTGAACTGGGAGTGTTGACGCTATATGCCGTGTCGGTGAAGGATGATCCCAACCAGATCAGGCTCTTTGAGATTTATCGCGATGAGGAGTCGTACCGGGCGCACCTGGAGAGCCCACACTTCAGGAAGTACAAGTCGGTGACGCAGCAGATGGTGAAGGCGCTCAAGCTGATCGAGACCGAACCGGTGCTGCTGGGCTCCAAGTCCAGATGAACTCTACGGCCAACCGTTTCTAAGCACGGGCGAAGAGTGCTTACAGACCTGGGATTACATTGGCGCGGAGGGCTGCGAGGGCCCGGCGTGGAGCGCCAACGTGGTGCCTCCATGGATATGGAAAAGAGCCGCACACGTGTCCTCGTTCGCATGCGGTCAACGCATCCCTGGGCTCAAAAGTGGAGAGTGACCCGACGAGATTCTGCCGATACTCCGTATCCGCATCGCGGCGAAATTCCGGAGCCGGCTCCACTGCTCCACACCGGATCGTGAACGCGACGAAGCTTCTGGTCGAAGAGCGTCACGTCTTCGAAGGTGAAGGTCCGATCCGGAGGATAGTCGTCGCAGCGGACCACATAATAAGCTTCGAGCACGCCACCGAAGGCCCAATTGAAGACTTGCCGGTCGCTGGGAGTGTCGGCGAGAGTCGTGCTCTGGCCGGTCGAAAGGTCGACGGAGAGCACGTTCCAGGTGGCACAACTCAACGTGCCGGTCCCGCAGGTGTTGGTCATGGACCCGTAGATCCTGTCACCCGTCTGGACGTTCACTGCTGGACTGGCGACCACGATGCCGCTCAGGCAGCAGTTCCAACTGGCGATCGTCCACTGGCCGCCATACAAACCGAGGACGGGCTGAAGAATGCTCGTCTGCTGGTCGTTGATATCTTCCAGTCCAGGGAAGAAGAATAGAACCTGACCATCCTCGGCAAGCGGATGAGGCGGGACGGTCCACCTCGCGATAAGTGCCCCGTAGGAGCTGGATGGGGAGCCAGTTGTTACGTTGCTGTTCTCTACCCAGCCGTTCACTTCGGGAGATTGTCCGGTGCGGGTCTTACTGGTCTGGCTTGTCTGGGGAGCACCCGAATTCATTGGATTCCCCGTCGCCGTGAAGTGAGGGTAAGCGCAGGAGGCGGCGCTGGCCTGGATGGAACCATCGGCGTGTTGCATGCGGTGGTCGGGTAACAGGCGTTCGCCGGGCTTGAGGACTTCAACGCACGAGGAGTGGAAGTAACCGAACGGAGTAATGACAAAGCCGGCCGGTACGTTCGCGGGTCGGGCGGTCCCTGCCAGGGGAAGCTGCGGAGTGGCAGTCTCGTCGGCCTGACCGGCAGACGGGACGCTAAGCACTGCGATGATTATCGGCAATGCCAGGAAGATCTGGATGTGTTTGACGAACCTACCTGAAGGGAAGCTCACGGGGTCTCCTTAAGGCGCACCTAAGCTCAGCGCGGGGAATGAATTTTTAGGGGGAGTGGCGGCCGCCAGCCCGTACTCGCCGACCGGGTACGGGAAGCCAAAATTCTATTCCAAGGTTTAAAAAATGAAAAGTTTTTTTTGAAGACATGCCAAGGCGAAAGCGATCATACAGGCGACTCCCGTCAAGGAAGAATCAACCTGTGTCTGGAAGGTGCGCAGAGGCGTCGGCAGCTTTGCCGCCTACCTTGCGGGGGAGTTTCGGCTGACTTAGCTTTTGAACGACGGGTGAAACTGCCGTCATCGGCATCGATTACATTTTGGCGCGGAGGGGCTGGGAGGGCTCGGTGTGGGGCGCCATTTGACCTTCGGTGTCGACGAGATACTTTTTCAGCAGCTCGTGGTGGAGGCAGTAGAGAGCCAGCTCGAGGCGGTCGGAGACGCCCAGCTTGTCGTAGACCTTGCGCAGGTAGTTCTTGATGACCTGCTCGGTGGTGCCGATCTGGTAGGCGATCTCTTTGTTGCGCATGCCGCGGGTGATGCAGCTGATGATGGCGAGCTCTTTTTTGGAGAGCTTGGGCTGAACCTTTGGGTCGGTGAGGTTGGTGGCCTGGGAGCGGTAGGCCTCGATGACCCAGCTGATGGATTGGTTATCGATCCAGGTCTCGCCTTCGGCGATCTTGCGGACGCATTTGACCAGGAGGTCGGGAGAGATGGAGCGGGGCACGACACCGCGAACGCCGCGGCGATAGAGCTCTACGGTGTTGGACTCGTCGGCCTCGGTGACCTGGACGATGAGCTTAGCTTCGGGGGCCTGACGAACGAGTTCGGGGATGGCGTCGATGGTGCCGGAGATGAGTTGGCCTTCGAGGAGGACAACGTCGGTCGGGTAGCGCTGGAGAGCGGCGTAGAGGTTCTGGAGCGTTTCCACCTGGGCGACGACGCGGATGTCGTCTTCGAGAGCAAAGACCTTCTTCATTCCTACGCGATAGATGGCCTGGGAGTCTGCGAGGATGACACGAATGCCTGCAGTGGGAGTGGAGTCCTCTTCCGGCAGGTCTTCGTTGTTTCGGATTGGGTCAAAATTAACTACGGTCATAGATCAAGCCTTTAGAGAATATTCGTCGATCACAGCAGCGGCTTTTTTTGTTCCACTTTGCAGATAGTGGCGAACGACGCGGCCAATGCAGTGTATGGTGACATCGTTTGCGGCGCCCATGACCTCTGCCGGCATTGCGATCGTGAACTCGATTCTGCTATCCACCCGCGGCAACTGATCACTGACAAAGAGCAGACCGTTGGCCGAGATGTTTTCGGTCATGGCTTCCAGTTCACCGTTCTCCGTCAGCACCCTTATGGGGAGTCTCATAGGGAAACGTACTGCGGTACGAACTGGATTTTCCCCATTTGGCATCTGCCATTGAGCCACTCGACCTCCTCCGGACCTGGATTGCAGATAGGACATAGTTTCAGAACCCCGCCAATGACTGACACTGTGGAGTTTACCCCACCTTTTCTTAAGCGCCAGCTTTTTTATGAATAGAAGGTTATTCTGGCGGGCACAGAGCGGCAGAGCCACCGACCCATAACCGGTCGCGATTGTGGTCGACGCCCATCATAAGACCACGTCCGAGACGGACCAGGGCGATGGCGGGTTGGAGGGTTTCGCCGTCGGGCCAGAGGTACATGATGCGGATCTCGGCCTGGGTGGGGCCGTGCGGGGTGTCGATGACGGGCTCGAAGGCTACGCGCTGCTGGAGGAGGTAAAGGTGGCGTTGGTCCGGGGGGATTGCGTTGAGGTCGTCGTCGGTGGGGGCGAACTGAATTCCCTTCCCTGCAAAGGAGTAGAGGGGCTTGAGGAGGAGCTGGTTGCGGTCTTCTGGAAGGCCTTCGCGGTTGCGCTCGGCGTACCAGTTATTTAGAAAAGCGGCTTTGGGGACGGAGGGATGGTGGAGATAGGGGAGCGAGAACTTGCTGATGCGGAAGTACCAGTTGGGATGGCCGGCCCACTCGACCTGTAGGTCGTCGCGGTAGTCGAAGGGGAGATGGATTTGTTTGCGCTCCAGCTCGTCGACGATGGCTCGGTTATAGATGCGGTGGATGGGGATCTCGCGGCCGTTGCGATGGTAGAAGAGGCGGTTGCCACGTTTGATGAGGGTAGTGATGTCGACGGTGGCGATGCCGAGCTTGTCCTCGTAGATGTTGAAGTCGGGGAGGGTCTTCTGGTGGGCGGGGTCGATCTCGAGGAGGATGACGTTCTCGGGTGCGTGATTGTTGAGGATGACCTTCGAGAGGAGCTGCCAGTAGGTTTGCTCGTTAAGGCCGCCGAGGTGCCAGGTGAGCGCAGGGTCGAGGTTGTAAGTTTTGATGTACTGAGGGGCGAGGATGTCCTGATAGCCAAAGATGGAGGGGAAGGCCTGGAGTTCGACGAGCTTTGGGCTGAGGGTGCCGTCGAGGTTGCGCGTCAGGCCGAAGTCTACGGTCATGAAGTTGGGATGGTGATTTTCGTTGGGCATGCGGTACTGCGCGGGAACGCACTGCTCGGAGGCCTGCAGGTAGGCGGGGTTGTCGAGGAGCTGATGGGTGAGCTGAGCGCCGGTCTGAGCGAGCTCCTGCATGAGGGAGTTGGGGAAGAAGCAGGGGGTTTCGGCGACGCGGAAGTCGACGGTGGTTCGGGTGCGGCGATTGAGGCGGGCGAGGAGGTCTTCGTATTTGGCTGTGGTGAACTGCGCGTTGAAGCGGTCGCGATAGGGCTGCAGCATGGGAGCTAGTGTAGCTGCCCACTTCGTGGGGCGTATACCGGCTTCGCCCTGGGCCTCCCGATGGTCGGCGGAAGATTTTCGATCGCGACCAACGGGAGCGCCAACCGAAGGGGTACACACGTCACGAAGCGGCCGCCGCCCGCGCAAGGGTGCATTTCTATTCACCAGAAGACGGAGCAAAGACGCAGCTTGCCCAGACGATGAGCAGGGGGAAGAGCTCGAGGGTGTAGCGGGGCTCGGAGTTGTCGAGGGTGAGGAGCAGGGCGCAACGGAGAACGACGAAGCCGAGCATGGCCGAGAACAGTGCGGTGTGCGGTCTGGTGCCTCGACTTCGCCAGAGCCAGAGGCCGATGGCTGCAAGGAGGAAGTACGCGAGGTTCAGGGCTGCGGAGGCGTAGGCGAGGAGGGTCTTGCCGCGGTACTCGTGGAAGTTCCACCAGTCGAGGCCGATCTGCATCATCTCGGGGCGGGGGCGGAAGAGCATGTTGGTAAGGCGAGCCAGGGGGAGAGCGACGTAGTAGCGCAGAGGGTGGGCGTGAATGCGCTGTTGGGCGAGAGCCTCGAAGCGCCGATCGAGTTCGGGCGTGGCGTTGGTGTTCTGGTTGTAGTCTGAGAGGATGGCGGCGGTGAGCTCGTACTGGTCTTCTGAGTCTATGGAGTCCTTGGAGTCGTCGGAGTCGAAGGCTCGGGTGGGGAGGTCTTTGATGTTGAGGTCGGTGCTGTCGTAGTTCCAGTAGACCTGTTCGGTGGAGGAGAAGTCGATGGCCCAGGTGCGATACCAGCGCTGAAAGCCTGTGGGGACAGTCTCGCCGGGGTCAGTTGCGCTGCGGGGGGCGAGCGGCTGGATGACGTGGAAGGTACGCCAGTTTCTGATGGCCCAGGGTGCGAGGGGCAGGACGACGCAGAGAGCTGCGATTGCGACAGGTCTGAAGCAGCGGAGAGAGCGCCGGCGTGCGGATTTTTGCCAGACGGACTTTTGCCAGACCATCCAAGACATCGCGGGGACGACTGTGGCGGGGAGGAGGCCCTGCTCGGGACGCAACAGAACGGAGTAGGCCATGGCGGTGGTGATCGCGAGGAGCCAGCGGTTGAACGGTGCGCTGGCGCATTGCCAACGCTCGAGGCTGTAAAAGGTGAGGGCGATGGTGAAGAGGGTGAGAGTCTCGGTGAGCGGAGCGGCGCAGTAGATGGCGGTGAAGGGGCAGAGGGCGGCGAGCCATAGAGCGGCTGTGGCGGAGCGGCGGCCGAAGAGCCGGCCTGAGAGTGCGGCGATCAGGAGACAGGTGCCGAGGTCGATGGCGCACTGCAGATACATGATGGGGACGTAGCGGTCAAAGCCGAAGAGACGAAAGCACGCCGCGAGAAAGAGTGGGTAGCCGGGGAGGCGGATCAGCGTGGGCCTCGGCATGTCTGAGCCGAAGGTGAATCCATAGATGCCGTATCTCAGCCAGTTTTTTGCGATGCTTCCGTAGATGAGCGTGTCGCCTTCGATGCGGCCTGCATGCAGCACATACCAAAGGCGCAAGGCGAGCCCTGCTGCGAGCGGGAGCACCGCCCAGAGAAACGTCTTCAGCCTTTCTTTGGTCATGTCTTTTGCATCATACTGCTGCGGGGCCACGGTTCTCGCCGGCTGCGTTGACTCGGGGGTTTCGCCTGCATACGATGGGACATAGCCGCATGCGCAGAGTCGCCAGTACTCCTCAATGAATAGACAAGTCTTCTACGATCCACAACGCAAGCGCTGGAAGCGGCTGCGCCGAATCTTTGACGTACTCGCCCTGCTGGGACTCTTGCTGGGGACCATCTTCGTCATTGGGCTGTTGCGAATGAAGCCGTTGCCGGAGCTGTTTTTGCGGGCACAGAAGCGGAACTACAGGGCGCTGGCGAACCAGACGACTCCGCAGTTGAAGCCGGGACAGAAGCTGCATCGGTCGGCTCACCGAAAGACGGACGTGAAGCCGGGAGACGTTCCGTTGAACTCGGGTGAAGGTTTGCGAGCGGCGTACTACGTGGAGGATGATCCAGCGAGCTACTCTTCGCTGAAGCAGCACATTGCACAGGTGGACCTGCTGTTTCCGGAGTGGCTGCATGTGGTGGGCACGAACGGTGAGGTGGTGTCCTACACGCAGGATAATCGCGCGTACGACATTGTGGACCGGGCTGGAGTGCACCAGGTGGATCGCGAGGGCAAGGTGGCGCGAACGGTTGCTGCCAACCACGTAAACCTCGACATCTTTCCGCTGGTGAATAACTACGATCCAAGGCGACAGATTTGGGCGCCGGAGGTTGGAGGATTTCTTTCCAGCGACACGGCGCGGGCGGCCTTTGTTCAACAGATTCACAACTTTCTGGCGGGAAACCCCAGCTACCGCGGGCTTTCGCTGGACTTCGAAGAGATTCCTACAACTGCGCAGCCGGGCTTCAGGGCTTTGATTGCGGCGTTGTACGACGACTTTCATCCGCGTAATCTGCGGCTGTATGTGAATACGCCAGTGGGCGATGATGACTGGGATCTGAAGTTCATGGCGGACCACTCGGATGGTTTGTTGTTGATGAACTACGACGAGCACCAGACCGACAGCGGGCCGGGGCCGATCGCTTCGCAGGATTGGTTCGTCGACAACCTGAAGAACGTACTTAAGACTGTTCCCAAAGAAAAGATCATCTGTGCGCTGGGTAGCTATGGGTATGACTGGACGACGGCGCTGCCTGCGACTGAGCCTGAATTGAAGCCGGGAGTCAGGAGGCCGCGCGTGAAGAAGCCGGCGGCTCCTGTGACTCCTGAGAAGATCCTCGCGGCGCATGATCTTTCGACGCAGGACGCGTGGCAGGCGGCGTCGGACTCCGATTCGCAGATTGACCTCGACGATGACTCGATGAACGTGCACTTTGCGTACGACGACGAGGATGCGCAGGTACGTCATCAGGTCTGGTTTCTCGACTCGGTCACGATCTTGAACCAGATGCGGGCGGCGCGCGAGCTGGGCATCCAGACCTATGCGCTGTGGCGGCTGGGCTCGGAAGATAACTCGATGTGGAAGATCTGGGATCATCCGCAGCATGCGGACCCGGTGAAGGATCTGGCGCAAGTTGAGCCTGGGTACGACGTCGACACCGAGGGCCAGGGCGATATTCTGCGCGTGACGCGCAAGCCGCAGACCGGCAGCCGCGTGGTGACGCTGGACGACGACGACTCGGTGCCGCTGGAGTACCGGATGGTGACGCAGGAGTCGATGTCGTCTTATCCGCTCTCTTACACAGTGGAGCAGTACGGCTACAACGACAAAAAAGTTGCGCTGAGTTTTGACGACGGTCCCGATCCGGAGTGGACGCCGAAGATTCTGGACATACTGAAGAAGTACAACGTGAAGGGCACGTTTTTCATGATTGGCGAGGTGGCCGAAGACTACGTTGGCGTGATGCAGCGGGTGTTTCGCGAGGGCCACGAGATCGGCAATCACACGTGGTCGCACCCGGATATCAGCGAAATCTCGAACCGGCAGGTGGACCTGGAGTTGAACCTGACGGAGCGGTTGTTCGCGTCGAAGCTTGGAGTGCAGCCGCTTTACTTCAGGCCGCCTTACTCGATCGACCAGGAGCCGGATACGAACGATCAGGCTGCGCCGGTGGAGAAGATTCAGGGGCTGGGTTATGTGATCGTCGGCAACAAGATCGACACGAATGACTGGGATGAACATCCGCGCAAGTCTCCGCAGGAGATTACCGACAGCGTCTTCGAGCAGATCGAGGATATGAAGGCGAAGCCTTGGAATCGCGGCTCGGTGATTCTGCTGCACGACGGAGGGGGCGACCGGTCGGCAACGATTGCGGCGCTGCCGGTGCTGATCGAAGCGTTGAAGGCCAAGGGGTATGAGATTGTTCCGGTGTCAAAGCTGGTGGGCAAGACGCGCGCCGAGGTGATGCCGGAGCTGACGCCTCGCCAGCGCTGGCAGGCTCGCGCTGATTCGCTTACGTTTTTCTTCTACAGTTTCTTCCATTATTTTGTTGTGGGGGTGTTCTTCGTCGGAGACATTCTGATGAGTGCGAGGTTGATCATCATCGGTGTGTTCGCGATTATCGACCGCTTCCGCAAGAGGAAGAACTTTGCGACTCCGGAGTATCAGCCGAGGGTTGCGGTGTTGATTCCGGCGTACAACGAAGAGAAGGTGATCGTTCGGACGATTCGCTCGGTGATGATGTCGACCTACAAGAACATTCGCATCATCGTGATCGACGACGGGTCGAAGGACAACACTTTCGATGTGGCGCGTGAGGCTTATCCGGCGGATATCGCCTCGGGCCGTCTGACGGTGATGAGCAAGCCGAACGGGGGCAAGGCGGATGCGCTGAACTATGCGCTTGAGCGGATCGACGAAGAGATCTATGTTGGCATTGATGCAGATGGCGTGATTGCGCACGATGCGATTACACGGCTGGTGCCACACTTTGCGAATCCGAAGATCGGGGCGGTGGCGGGCAATGCGAAGGTCGGCAACCGGGTGAACCTTTGGACGCGGTGGCAGGCGCTGGAGTACATCACGAGCCAGAACTTTGAGCGCCGCGCGCTCGATCTGTTCGATGTCGTGATGGTGGTTCCGGGGGCGATTGGAGCGTGGCGGACGGCGCCAGTGAAGGCTGGCGGAGGATACCACTCGAACACAGTGGCCGAAGATGCCGACCTGACGATGAACCTGCTGGAGCAGGGATACTGCGTTATTTATGAGGACCAGGCGCTCGCGTTTACTGAAGCCCCGGTGGATGCGGATGGGTTGACGCGGCAGCGGTTCCGGTGGTCGTTCGGGATCCTGCAGGCGATCTATAAACACAAGGGCGCGATCAGCAAGCACCGGGCGATGGGGTTGTTTGCGCTACCGAATATTCTGATCTTTCAGATCATTTTGCCGCTGGTGTCGCCGCTGATTGATTTGATGTTTTTGGTTGGAGTCTTTCACTACATCATCGATAAACACTTCCATCCGGAGACGGCCTCGACGGACAGCTTCTATAAGCTGCTGGCCTTCTTTGCGGCGTTCCTGGTGATCGATTTTGCGGCTTCGGCACTGGCGTTTGCGCTGGAGCGGAAGCACCCGGCGAGCAAGGGCGATGGCTGGCTGCTGTTCCATATCTGGATTCAGCGGTTTACCTATCGGCAGCTGTTTTCGGTTGTGCTGTTCAAGACAGTCAAGCGCGCGATCGACGGCAAGCCGTTCAACTGGGACAAGCTGGAGCGGACGGCGCAGATGTCAAAGGCGACGGAGAAGCTTACGGAGGGCGCTTAGGAGGGTTTGAGCGGCTCCATCGAAGTCGGCAGTTCCATCGAACTCTTTGTGCAGTGCATCCAATGGGAGACGCACTGTGATTATCCCTATCTCACGAGCGACGAGGGAGTACGACTCGCGCTAGAATTGACGCGCTATGGCTACTATGAATCTCACCCACTCCGCCCCGGCGACTTTGCCGAAGACACCATTTTCCAACGAACCGTTTGTCGACTTTTCGACGGCTGAGAATAAGCGCAGGATGCAGGAGGCGCTGACGCGCGTCGAGAGCGAGCTTGGCCGCGAGTATGACATCGTCATCGGCGGAAAGCGCTTGAAGACTGAGGGGAAGATTGTCTCGAAGAATCCGGCACGGCCGGCGGAGGTGATCGGGATTCATCAGCGAGCGGCTGCGGAGCATGTGGAAGGCGCGATGAAGGCCGCGCAGACGGCGTTCTTGAGCTGGAGCAAGGTGCCTGTAGCCGAGCGGGCTGCGCTGCTGTTTCGGGCGGCGGAGATGATTCGCGAGCGGAGCTTTGAGTTCTGCGCGTGGCTGACCTTCGAGGTGGGCAAGAACTGGGGCGAGGCGGACGCGGATGTGGGCGAGACGATCGACTTTCTGGAGTTCTATGGACGCGAGGCGCTGCGGCTAAGTGAGGCGAAGACGCCGATTCAGTTTCCTGGTGAGCGCAATCAGCTGAGGTATGTTCCGCTGGGTGTGGGTGCGGTGATTCCGCCGTGGAACTTCCCCTTTGCGATCATGGCGGGGATGACGGCAGCTTCGATTGTGACTGGAAATACGGTGATCTTGAAGCCTTCGGTGGATGCTCCTACGATTGCTGCGAAGTTTTTTGAGTTGCTGAAAGAGGTTGGGCTGCCGGATGGGGTTGTGAACCTTTGTCCGGGCGAAGGGCCGGAGTTTGGCAGCGAGGTTGTCGCGCATCCGCAGACTCGGTTTATTGCGTTTACGGGATCGAAGGCGGTGGGGCTGGAGATTCACGAACGCGCGGCGAAGACACAGCCGGGGCAGGTGTTCATCAAGCGGACGATTCTGGAGATGGGCGGGAAGGACTCGATCATCGTTGAAGCTGACTGCGATCTGGACGCTGCGGTGGATGGTGTGGTGGCGAGTGCGTTTGGGTTCAATGGGCAGAAGTGCTCGGCGTGTTCGCGGGCGATTGTTGCGGCGGATATCTATGACGTGTTCTGCGATCGGCTGCAGGAGAAGGTGGCGAAGATCAAGACGGGTGATCCGGCGGAGAACGTCTATACCGGGCCGGTGATCAGCGAGAAGTCGTACCGCAAGACGCTGGACTACATTGAGATCGGCAAGAAGGAAGGCACGGTGCTGAATGGCGGCCACGCTATCGAGACGCCGGGGGGCGGGTACTACATCGCGCCAACGGTGATTGCGGATGTGGCTCCGACGGCTCGGATTGCGCTCGAGGAGATCTTTGGGCCGGTGCTGGCGGTGATCAAGTCGAAGAGCTTTGATGATGCGCTGGCGATTGCGAATAGCACGGAGTATGGGCTTACGGGTGCGATCTACACGGCTTCGCGAGAGAAGCTGGACCGGGCGCGAGAGGAGTTTCACGTTGGCAATCTGTACTTCAACCGGAAGTGCACCGGCGCAATGGTTGGGGCGCATCCGTTTGGCGGGTTCAATATGAGCGGGACTGATTCGAAGGCTGGCGGGCCGGACTATCTGCTGCTGTTTACGCAGGCTAAGAGCATTGCGGAGAAGATTGGGCATGCTAGTGCGGCGGAGGAGAAGCAGGCAGATCAGATGGGGATGTAAAGACGGGGGCCTCGGACCTGTGAGAAGACCGGCGAGGCCACGGCCGGTTAGACCGCGACTACTCCCGTACACCGCACTGAAGCGCGGTGTACGGAATCGAGTTTGGTATCTGTGCCTTGGTCATGACGGCCCCAAGGATATCGCCTGCTATGTGGTTTCAGTGAGTGTGCTGCACAAATCTGTGGAACATAGTTCTCTAAGGAGTGATCGCATGAAAGCAGCAAGCACAGTAGCACTTGCCCTCGTTCTCGTCGTGTCCCCGATTCATGCGAAGGACAAACGTCCTCCGCTCCCGGCCAGCGTGATAGCTGCAAAAACCGTGTACATTGACAATCAAACGGGCCACTCAGAGATTACAGACCGTGCCTACGATGCATTAAGTAAGTGGGGGCGATTCAAAATCTTGAAAGACGCAAAGGACGCCGATTTGGTCCTTCGGTTCACAGCAAACACCAATGGCAGACCCACCCCACCAGGCAATGATATAGACATATCACCTACCCCCGTGGTTTTCTCTGTACGCGACCAAGCTAATAATGAACTCTGGTCTGTATCTAAGGACACGCCGTTTCATAGTCAAACGCGCCTAGATATTGATGAGTTCAAGAAACGAATTGAAGGACAAGAAAAAGGCAATTAGGCTTTGCAAAGCTTTACTGCTGCAACTTGACGCTGTTCTGATGATTATCCTGCGACTGTCAGGCAGACTTCATCTGGATGAGGTGACCGGCCTTGGCTGCGGCTTCGGCGAGGACACGGTGGTGGATGGTGAAGAGAGCCAGTTCGAGACGGTCGGAGACGCCTGACTTGTCGTAGATGCTGCGGAGGTAGTTCTTGATGACCTGCTCTTTGGTGCCTAGCTGCTGGGCGATGTCTTTGTTCTTGCAGCCCTGAACGATCAGCGCGACGATCTGCATCTCTTTCGGGGTCAGCCGGTCGCGGACACGGGCGCCGACGCTGTCGGAGCTTTGCATGGTGGTGACGTTGGCGCGCTGCACAAAGCGCTGGCCGCGAGCGACCCGGCGAATGCAGTCGACCAGCACACTGCCGGCGACGTTGCGATGGAGAATCCCATCGAAGAGCGTGGCGATCTCTTCGGGAACAAGCTCGGAGTTCTCGGCTACCAGAACCGTGCGGCTGCCTGCTATCTGGGTGCGGGCGAGCAGATCTTTCACTTCGACACGCAGGCTGGAGGAGAGAAGGACGATCGAGCCGCGCAGCCCGTCAATTGCGGCGAAAAGCTTCGGCGCGTCCTCACACTGGGCGACGATGCGCATGTCTTCTTCAAGCGACAGCATTCTGGCTGCGCCTGCGCGGAAGATGGCCTGGTTGTCAGCGAGAATAATTCGGTTCATATGTGTGGTGATCTCCTGCCGGGCGCAAACGACCCGCAATCCCTCTGGCTATTCCCTTATCGGTGGATTGCAGCGAGGAGGAGGCAATGTCTACAATTCGGACAACTTGGGCTGTCGATGACACTTTAGAGGCAGAAACAGGGTCGTTCCGGGGCCTAACTTTCTGAAACTTGTGGGCTTCGATCTAATCGAATTGTACGTGGGGTGTCTCGAACCTCATCAAGGCAGTATAAAGGGATATGCCTAAGCCAATTTTGCTAGCTATCGATGACGACACCAGCGTTCTGGAAGCGGTGGTCCAGGATCTGCGTCGGCACTACGGCCAGGACTACCGCATCGTCCGTGCTGCCTCCGGCGCTGCTGCCCTGGATATCTGCCGCCAGCTCAAAGAAAGAAAAGACACGGTCGCGTTGTTCCTCTCCGATCAACGTATGCCGGGAATGACCGGAGTTGATTTTCTTCAGCAGGCCCTATGCATCTATCCGAATGCGAAACGTGTTCTGCTGACTGCCTATGCCGATACGGAAGCGGCGATTCGGGCCATCAACTCGGCCAAGATTCACTACTACCTGAATAAGCCCTGGGATCCGCCGGAGGAGAAGCTTTATCCGGTGCTGGACGATCTGTTGGGGAGCTGGAAGGAGGGGTACAGACCTCCGTTTGAGGGGATTCGAGTCGTGGGGGTGCGGTGGTCGGCGATGGACCATGCGGTCCGTGACTTTCTCTCGCGCAACCGTATTCCCTATCAGTGGTTGAACCCGGAGACGAATCCGGATGCACTGGCGCTGCTGAAGGAGAAGGGTATCGACGATACCAAGCTGCCGGTCATTCTGTTTGGCGACGGGACGGCGCTCGTGCAACCGACATCGACCGAGATGGCCAATAAGGTCGGCCTTCGGACACAGGCACAGCAGGAGTTCTACGACGTTGTGGTGGTGGGCGCGGGGCCTGCGGGGCTTGCGGCGGGCGTGTATGGGGCCTCTGAGGGGCTGCGTACGCTGGTGATCGAGGCAGCGGCTCCCGGCGGGCAGGCGGGTTCAAGCTCAAAGATCGAGAACTACCTGGGCTTTCCAGAAGGACTCAGCGGCGAGGAGCTGGCCAAGCGGGCTTTCCTGCAGGCGAATCGGCTGGGGGCGGAGTTTTTGACGCAGAAGGTCAACTGTATCCGCTCGGAGAATCAGTACCGCATCCTGACGATGGCCGACGGGCAGGAGGTGACCTGCCATGTGTGCCTGCTGGCGACGGGGGTCGACTACTGCAAGCTGGATGTGCCGGGGGCAGACAAGTTGAGCGGAGCGGGTGTCTACTACGGCGCTGCGCTGACCGAGGCGATGTCGTGCAAGGAAGAGGCTGTCTACATCGTTGGTGGGGCGAACTCGGCTGGCCAGGCTGCTATGCATTTCTCCCGCTACGCCGATCATGTTCACATGCTGGTCCGCGGAAAGTCGCTTGAGAGCAGCATGTCGAAGTATCTGATCGACCAGATTGAGGCGACTCCAAACATCACGGTCGAGACCGGCACCGAGGTGATTGCGATGGGGGGCGAGGGTCACCTGGAATGCCTGACGCTGAAGACGCCTCGCGGAGAAGAGGCTCGACCGGCCAGCTCCCTGTTTATCTTTATCGGCGCGGCGCCGAAGACAGACTGGATGCCAGCGGAGCTCTGCCGCGACAGCAAGGGATTTATTCTCGCTGGTCCCGACCTGAAGGCGCAGTCACCCAAATCGTGGAAGCTGGAACGTGACCCTTATCTGCTGGAGACAAGCGTTCCCGGTATCTTTGTCGCTGGCGATGTACGATTCAACTCGGTCAAACGATGCGCTTCCGCTGTTGGCGAAGGCTCGATCGCGATTCAGTTCGTCCACCAATATCTGGCAACGCTTTGAAAGGCAACCTAACCAATAACCCGATGAGCGAACAAACCCAAACCGTCCAACCCAACGTCATCGAAACGATCGATTCGGAGCTGCTGGCGCAGCTTCGCAAGGTGCCAATTCTGTCCTCGTTGAAAGACGACGAACTGCACTGTCTTCAGGGAGTGAAGCGCACCCACGTTGAGAAGGGCCAGATCATAGCGCGTCAGGGAGAGGTCTCCCACGCCTTCTGTATCTTGCTCCGAGGGGAGTTCCGCGTCTTCCAGACGACTCCTGAGGGCGACCAGAGCACGATGGCCAAGCTGGAGACCGGAGATGCGTTTGGGGAGATGGCGCTTTTGACCAGCATTCCAAATGCAGGGAGCCTAGAAGCTTTAGTGCCGAGCGATCTGCTGGAGCTCGATGAGGAGCAATTCTGGGAGCTGATGACCAGCTGCCCACAGGTTCGCAAGGCCATACTGGGCAACATGGCCTTTCGGCTTCAAAAGCTACAAAGCATTACACTCCGGCAGGAGAACCTGGCCTCGCTGGGCACGCTCGCTGCTGGCCTGATGCATGAGCTGAACAACCCGGGCTCTGCTGCCCGCCGCGCCGCGTCGCAGCTGCGTGAGAATCTGATGAGGATGCATGAGCTTTCGCTTAAGTTCACAGAGCGTGAGCTATCGGCGGAGCAGAAGAGGTGCATGTTCGGTTTGCAAAAGCAGGCTCTCACAGCAAAGCAACCTCTGATGATGAACTCCCTGGACCAGAGCGACGCCGAGGAGGCTCTGGCCGAGTGGATGGAGTCTGCGAACATCGAGAACGCATGGAAGATGGCGCCGACGCTGGTTTCGATTGGAATGACGCCAGCAGAGTTGGAGCGCATCCGCAACGATTTTAATGGGCCAATGCTGCCGGAAGCGCTGGGTTGGCTGGAGGCGCTGGTCTCGAGCACGCAGCTGGTGGGCACCATCGAGGAGAGTATTGGCCGTGTGACCGACCTGGTACATGCCGTCAAGTCTTATGTCTACGAAGGAAGAGGGCAGAAGCAGACGATCGATATCAATGGCAGCATTCATGCGACGCTGGTCGTCCTGGGTCACAAGCTGCGCGAGAAGGAGATTGTGCTCGAGAAGAACTTCGCCACCGACCTTCCCGCACTGCACAGCGAGTGCACGGGGCTGAATCAGATCTGGACGAATCTGCTGGACAATGCGATCGACGCGGTGCCGCAGCATGGACGGATCAGCGTGCATACGTGGGCAGAGAGTTCGAAGGCAGACCCTAAAAATCCTCACACCGACCTGTGCATCAGCGTGAGCGACAACGGCGCGGGAATTCCACTGGATAGCCAGGAACACATCTTCGATCCCTTTTATACAACCAAGCCTGTCGGCGTCGGAACGGGCATCGGTCTTGGGATCGTGCAACGTATCGTCGATCAGTATCACGGCGTGATTCGCTTCAGCTCCGAGCCCGGCAATACCGAGTTTGTTGTGCGGCTTCCCAGCGATAACGAATAAAATTGTACCAACGTCGTGCCCTCTTCGGGAGGGCAACATTTTTCTCTGACTTGCGTTTACTCCTTCGAACGCGTGCGCCAATGATGGTCACGCGCGAACCGAATCGTGAGGACGCTATGAAACTCTCTTATCTTGCTCTGCCTGTTGTCACCGCCGCTTGTCTTTTGACGGCCGGATGCGCGTCACACACGGCTTACTACGCTCCGCCTCCGCCCCCACCGCCTGCCGGCTACAACAGTGTTCCTCCGCTGATCGCGCGGGCCGATCAGGTGGGATTCCGCTCGGGCACGGAAGACGGCGGACGCGATGCCTACAACGGATTCGGCTACCATCCGCAGCATGATCGGAAGTTTCACAGCACTCCTGGCTACGACTCCGCGCTGGGGCCGTATGAGCCTTACCGCGATGCTTTTCGGAGAGCCTATCTTCGCGGCTACGACCAGGGGTTCCATCGAAGCTAGTCACGCTCGGCTGGTGGTCTCCTCGAGTCGTATGATCGATGCAGGAGACCACTTTGCCGCTGACACCTTTTCACATCGCCTTTCCCGTCGACGACCTGGACGCTGCGCGTACTTTTTACGGAACGACCCTTGGTTGTGCGGAGGGTCGAAGCTCGTCGCAGTGGATCGATTTCGATCTCTTTGGACATCAGATCGTCGCACATCTGAAGCCAGGGTCCTCGAATAACAAGGTTCACCATAATCCAGTCGACGGACATGACGTTCCGGTTCCTCACTTCGGCGTGGTGCTCCCGATGGAGACGTGGGAGATGCTTGCTGAGCGGCTCCGTCGTGCCGGGGTTGCGTTTGTCATCGAGCCTTATATCCGGTTCAAGGGCGAGGTGGGCGAGCAGGCGACGATGTTCTTTCTTGACCCTGCGGGAAATGCGCTCGAGTTCAAAGCATTCGCTGACATCAGACAACTCTTTGCGAAGTAATCTTGCAGGATTGGATCAAAGAGGCGAAGCTCCCTGTTTGTTTCGAGTAAAGAAGCGCTAATCCGGAAAGCGCGAAAACCCTTTTACTATATCGTTTTAGTTCTATAGACTCACTTACGGTCCGTGAGCAAACGATTGTCTGCTTCGTGGGACCGGTCCTACCTAGCTTGAAGGAGCATGAATGTTATTTTTTCAGCGGTTCAGCGTTTTGTCGGTCTTTGCAGCGATGACTGTAGTGTTATTTGGTTCAATGGCGGCAAATGCCCAGACCACGCCCGCCACCACGAACAGGCCTTGGATGAACAAGAGCCTCTCCCCGGATGAGCGCGCCAATCTGGTGGCAGGCCAGATGACTCTTGATGAAAAGATCCAGATGGTTCACGGGACTGGCTGGGGGGTGCTGCGCGCGGGTGATCCGGTGCCGGCGAAGTCGAACTTCGCTGCAGGTTATATGGAGGGAGTCGAGCGGCTTGGGATTCCGGGGATCGATCTTGCGGATTCCGCGGTCGGGGCTCGTATGGCCGCGTATCAGTCTCGTTATGCGACGCTGCTGCCTTCGACGCTTGGCGCCGCCTCAAGCTGGGATCCGGAGTCGGCGTTTCTATATGGCTCCGTGATAGGCCGTGAGCTTCGTGCGTGGGGCTCGAATATGACAATCGGCGGCGGTGTGAACATCACGCGAGAGCCACGCAATGGCCGCAACTTCGAGTACGCAGGGGAAGATCCGATTCTTGCCGGGACGATGACGGGCAATCTCGAGAAGGGCGTCTTCTCGCAGCATGTGATGAGCGACATCAAACACTATGCATTGAATGATCAGGAGACTGGGCGGACTGTGGTTGACGCGCTGCTCGACAAAAAGGCTCTGCGCGAGTCGGATATGCTTGCTTTCGAGGTGTCGATTGGGATTGCGGAGCCGTCGGCGGTGATGTGCTCTTACAACCTGTATGAGGGCGACCATACCTGCGAGAACGACTATCTGCTCAACGAAGTTTTGAAGAAGGACTTCAAGTTCAAGGGCTGGGTGGTCTCGGATTGGGGCGCGACTCATAGTACGGTCAAGGCCGCGCTGAACGGGATGGATCAGGAGATGCCTGGCGACGAGAACTACTTCAATGCGCCGCTGAAGAAGGCGGTTGAAGGCGGGCAGGTCCCCGCGGCTCGACTGGACGACATGGTCCATCGCATTCTGCGCAGCATGTTTGCAGCGGGTGTGGTGGATGATCCGCCGGTCCGTACAGTCGTCGATCCGTTCCGTGGACGAGATGACGCGCAGCACATTGCTGAAGAGAGCATCGTTCTGTTGAAGAACGCGGATCATATTCTTCCGCTAAAGGCGGCGGCTTCGAGCTCGATTGCGATTATCGGTTCGCATGCGGATGTGGGTGTTCTTTCGGGAGGCGGCTCGGCTCAGGTGGATGCGCCGGGCGGCAATGCTGCGGACCCGAAGGCGGGCGGTTCCGGCTGGACCGAGCATGTCTACTTCCCTTCTTCTCCGCTCAAGAACATTCAGGCGCACTCGCCTCAGGCTTCGGTACGGTACGTGGATGGGTTGGATACTGCCGCGGCCGTGAAGCTGGCTAAGTCTTCTTCTGTGGCTATCGTTTTTGTGAATCAGCCGATGCAGGAAGGAATGGATGCGGTGACTCTGTCACTGCCTGACAATCAAGATGCGCTGGTCGAGGCGGTTGCAGCGGCGAATCCGAACACTATCGTCGTGATCGAAAATGGCGGACCGGTGAGTATGCCGTGGGTTCAACGTGTGAAGGGCGTGGTCGAGATGTGGTATCCCGGCATCGGCGGCGCGCAGGCTCTGGCCAACATCCTCTTCGGCGAGGTGAATCCTTCGGGCAAGCTGCCAGTCACGTTTGCAAAAGATGAGGCACAGTTGCCGCATCCTGTGGTGCCGGGTCTTGAGGGAGTGCCACCTGGCCCCAACCAGGAGCATCCGGTTAAACCATTCGACGTGAACTACAACTCGGAAGGCGCCAAGGTCGGTTACAAATGGTTTGAGGCAACCAACAAGCAGCCACTCTTCCCGTTTGGCTTCGGCTTGTCTTACACCACCTATGCTTACTCTGGCCTGGCTGTCGATGATGCCAAGCGCACGGTTCACTTCACGGTTCGCAACACCGGAGTACACGAGGGCACCGAGATCGCCGAGGTCTACGTCGCTCTGCCAGCAGCTGCGAAGGAGGACTACAAGCGGCTTGCAGCATGGCAGCGGGTGAAGCTGGCTCCCGGCGAGTCGAAGGAGGTTACGTTGCCGCTGCATCCGCTCTCGCTTACGGTCTTCAACACGGATCAGAACGGATGGCAGCTGCTTCCGGGCGAGTACAAAGTTACGGCGGGGCCGTCCTCCAGCGACACTCCGCTGAAGGCTACGCTGCACGTTCAGTAAGGATCAGCGCCTGAGCCTGTTGATGGCGGCTCAGGCGCTGATCCTTGGGCGTTCACTATGATAAGTACTTATGCCTGCCCGACTCATTATCAATGCGGACGACTTCGGCCTCACTCGTGGGGTTAACCGCGCCGTCATGGAGCTTCACCAGGCTGGGTCGTTGACCTCTGCCACGTTGATGGCGACCGGGGCGGCGTTCGACGATGCTGTGGCGCTTGCCCGCACCAATCCTATCCTTGGTGTCGGCTGTCACATCACGCTCACAGATGGTCTCCCTGTCTCGCCGGCGCAAAGCATCTCTACGCTGCTGGGTCCTGATGGCACGACGTTTCGTCCGTCGCTTGTCGATTTTGTGCAGGCGCTGGTACGCGGCAAGATCAGCGAAGATGAGGTGGAACGGGAGGCGCTTGCGCAGGTGGAGAAGCTACGAGGCGCAGGCATCGAGGTTACTCATCTGGATACGCATAAGCACACACATCTTTTCCCAGCTGTCACGAGGCCTCTTCTGCGCGTTGCAGAACGCTGCGGCATTGGCGCGATTCGCAATCCGTTCGAGGATCCCTGGAGTCTTGCTCTTGGACACGGGAACCGCATTCGACGCCTCCAGGTGAAGCTGCTTGGCAGTCTTCACAGCAGGTTCGAACGCCAGCCGCAGATTCGTAACTCTCGCGTGCTAACTACCGACGGAACGATTGGGATCTCCGCGACCGGCCATCTGGACGCCCCTACCCTGCATGAGCTTTTGCTTGCTCTGCCGGCTGATGGAACCTTTGAACTCTGCTGCCATCCCGGTTACAACGATAGGGATCTCGATCTCGTCACCACTCGGCTTCGCACCCATCGTGACGTGGAGCGAGACGCTTTGCTCACCGAGGTTCCCGCGCGGTCTTTGCGACCAAATGCGCCGCAGCTCATCAACTATGGGGACCTTGTAGCCTAACGGCGCGCGTTTGCGAATAGCTGATGAACCGCCGGACGCCAAAGAGTCTTATGAGATCGTTGCTTCGTCCAATAGCAGGAGAAGTGGATGCAGCCTAAAGATATGGGAAGACTATGAAGATCGGCATCACCTGTTATCCCACCTACGGCGGCAGCGGTGTCGTCGCCACTGAGCTTGGTATTGAACTGGCTGCCCGCGGCCACGAGATTCACTTCATCACCTACTCGCAGCCTTTTCGTCTCAGTGGCCGTGAGTCGAATATTCACTTCCACGAGGTTGCGGTTTCAAACTATCCGCTGTTTGAACATCCGCCCTACGATCTCGCGCTGGCTACTCGGATGGCCGAGGTCGCCGAGTTTTATTCGCTGGATCTGCTGCATGTTCACTATGCGATTCCTCACTCTGTGAGCGCGTTGCTGGCGCGACAGATGCTTGCTACGCGGGGAATTCATCTGCCGTTTATCACGACACTTCATGGCACCGACATCACGCTGGTGGGGCTGGATCGCTCGTATCTTCCCATTACGAAGTTCGGCATCGAGCAGTCGGATGGGGTTACCAGCATCTCGAGCTACCTGCGCGACCGCACCCGCGAGGCCTTCGCCATCACCTCTGAGATCGAGGTTGTCCGCAACTTCGTGAACTGCGATGTTTACCTTCGCAATCCGGAGCTGGTGGCTGCGATGCGTCCGCGCTTTGCGGAGCCGAACGAGCGGCTTCTGGTTCACCTCTCCAACTTTCGGCCAGTCAAACGCATTCAGGATGTTGTGAGTGTCTTTGCCCGCGTCGCCAAGGCCATGCCGGCGCGGCTGATGCTGATCGGTGATGGCCCTGACCGCAGCGTCGCCGAGTATCTTGCCCGCGAACACAACGTGCAGGATCGCGTGCACTTCATCGGGAAGCAGGATAACGTCAATGAGTTGCTGCCGCTGGCTGACCTGATGCTGATGCCCAGCGAGATGGAGTCGTTCGGGCTGGCGGCGCTGGAGGCCATGGCGTGCAGTGTGCCAACTATAGGAACACGCGTCGGAGGCGTCCCCGAGCTTATTCAAGATGAACACAATGGCCTCCTCTTCAATGTGGGCGACGTTGACTCCATGTCCACCGCTGCTATCTCGCTTCTCAGCGATCAGCCACGCCTCGAGGCGATGGCACGAGCAGGCCGCAAGACAGCGCAGGATCACTTCTGCGCCTCTCGAGTTATTCCGCTTTACGAGGATTATTACGACCGCGTCATAGCGCGCACGGCGTCTTCCACCAAGTGACTGATGGCCTGACCGGCCGCGCCTCCGATCGGTCCCCAGGCCTCGGCTCCGGCGTCGAGAATCGGCATCAGCAGCGTAACCTTTGTGCCACGGCCCGGACGGCTGTTGATTTCGACGGCCGCAAGATCGCCGTACAAGACCTGCATGCGCTCGCGGACGTTTCGTACCCCGATGCCGTTTCCAGGACGAACCAGACCGCTGACCAGAGAGACGTCGATGCGATCAGGAGCCATCCCGACTCCGTCATCCTCGACCTCGACCATCAACCTTTTTTCTTGCGTAATCCGGCTTCGGATGGTGACCGTGCCGCCGCTGATTCGCGGCTCGAGGCCATGCTTGATGCTGTTTTCAATGAGCGGCTGGAGGAGCATTCCGGGGACCACGATGTCGAGCGTGTCGTCTGCAATCTCTTTGACTACCTTCAGCTTGTCGCCGAAGCGCACTACCTCGATATCCAGATAGTCATCGGTGAAGCGCAGCTCCTCACGGAGCGGCAGGAAGGCCTCGCGATCTTTCAGAAGCACACGGAGGATGTTGGCGAGTTTGACGATCATTTCGCGCGCGAGTTCGGGCTGCGAGCGAACCAGAGAGGTGATCGAGTTCAGTGTGTTGAATAGAAAGTGCGGGTTAATCTGCCGTTGTAACGCGTCCAGACGGGCCTCGAGCAGTAGTCTTCCCTGCTCTTCCAGCTTTCTTTCGACACGGATTGCGTTCCAGATCTTGAGCGGAATTCCGACGACGATGGGCGCGGTGGCGCAGATCAACAGCTGGACCCACCACTCTCTGGAGTTAAGTTCGAAGTAGCGGTGAGGAAAGTAATGCGATAGAGCGCTGGTTCCGAGCTGCATCGTCGCGACCAGCAGCAGCAACAGAATTTGACGATCGAGCTGCGGCCGCCGTAGGTTCCGCGTGACCCAGCGATAGATGCTCAGGTCGATCATCGGGGAGAACGACCATACATCTTCGGGGTCGGCAAAGCGGCCGAAGGCTCCAGCGATGGCGGCGATGGCGAGATTGACTGGAAGCGCCCAGTACTCATGGTGCAGAACGGCGGGAATTGCCAAAGTCGCTCCGCCAGCCATGGCTGCCAGTGGCCCTACGAGAATTCCCAGGAGGATCGTGATCTCGAGAGAGAGATCGGCTGCCAGAAAGTTGGGCACGGTGGTGCGGACCCATACCCCGAGGGTCAGCGGCACGCAGATAATGATGACGAGCCACATTGTCTGGCGTGGAGTTCGCCGCGACAAAAGGAGCAGATTCTTGAAGCGGTTCGATCGCGCCAGGGAGCTTGAAAACGCCGCAGCTACGCCCAGTTCAATCAGCAGCGTAATCAGGATCAGCTTGGGATCGGGCTGGGTCACACGTCTACTTTACGCTCCTGATGCAACTTCGCATCCAACGGCCGGTCCGAACAGTCTAATGGTCATGAAGCAGGAAACGTATAATCAAGCGATGCCGCTTGTAAGTGTGACCAAAGTAGCCGACGCCGACTTCCCGACCCGCTGGGGGCACTTCCGAATCCTCGGCTATGAGGGTGTCATTGAAAACCCGGCCGCCTGCAACGACAACATTCCTCCACCGGCTGTGCGCGTCGAGGGAGCCGTGGCTCTGGTGATGGGTGACGTCAACGCTGCGCCTCCGATTGTGCGGATACACTCGCAGTGCTTGACCGGCGATGTCTTTCACTCATTGCGTTGCGACTGCCGTCAGCAGTTTGAGCTTGCCATGGCCACTATTACCGAAGCCGGCACGGGTATTTTGCTCTACGAACAGCAGGAGGGACGCGGCATCGGCCTGATGGCGAAGCTGCGCGCGTATGAGTTGCAGGATAAGGGGTTGGATACCATCGAGGCGAATCTAGAACTGGGCTACGAGGCCGACTGCCGCCACTTCGAGCTGCCCGCGCAGATCCTCAAACAGATGGGGATCTCTGAGGTTCGGCTTATCACGAACAATCCGGAGAAGGTGGAAGCGCTGGAGCTTGCAGGCATCAAGGTGGTTGAGCGCATCTCGGCCGAAGTTCCGAGCGAGCCGACCAACGAACGCTACCTCCAGACCAAGCGCGAGAAGATGGGCCACCTGGTCAGCTAGCTCAATTCTTGAAGACCGCTGATTCAGGATGGTGATTTATCCAGTCGAACCAGTAGTCCTTGTGTGCGTCGATCTCCGTAAGACAGCGCCCTGTCAGTGTTCCCTCTATTGCGCATCCCTGGAAGTTCCAGACGCTGCCCGTATCGATATCGGTGAGTCTCTGGTCCCCTGTACCTTGAGCAAAGGTCAGGTGCCTGTTCTCGAGCATTCCGTCGAAGACTCTGATCGATGCGCCGTCGCGCCCGACCACCACGATGAGGGGTTGGTCTCCGACCCGATCCTGAATCAGCTTTGCCCCGAGGATAGACTCGATCGGATAGGCCTTGCTCTGCCCCGCTACGGTAACTCCCAGCATCAGTTGATGGGGGGCGATGCCGGAGCGGCTCGTGTCCACCACAGTTGGCGTCTTCGCGACATGCTTCTCCCAGTCTTTCGGATCGTACTCCGACGCATAGAGTGGGTCCGGCTTCAAGACCTGACCGTGCGGCTGCTCGCTCTTCCATAGGGCAAACGTCAGTTCGTCGCTGCGCACAACCTCCAGCTGCTGCCCCTTCAGTGGTCCGAAGATGGCCTCGCCGGTGCTCTGCTGCCAGATGCTGCTGGTCTGCTCATCGCGCAGAAGAGCGTTGCCGTTGTTGATGCCGGCCAGACGAAAGTGCAACAACTTTCCATCGACGATGCGACTCCACACGAGCCCGGTATGACATAACGTGCAGTAGGTCACGGCGATCGGGACGCCGCCTACCGTGTCGTTGACGATGTGGTGATAGCCCATAGTGCGGATCGGATAAGCTCGGGCTTCCTGCCCCACTGTGACCGCTAACACCTTATCGTCAGGATCGACTCTTGCCTCGTCTGCGCTTTCGAAAGAGGGCGAATCGTAGGGGTGGAACATCTTTTCGAAGATATTGATATGGGTAAAAATTGCTCCCGCGAACGCAAGCAGAAGCAGGCAGATCAGTCCTATCCGAGCACCGATCCGTACGTTCTTCCAGAGAAGAAAGACCACGATCAGCACGGCGGCAACGCACACACCCGCAAGCCAGGGACCGGCGTGACGAACGGCCAGAGCAATCTCCAGCTCACGCGCACCCTGTGGGCGGAACGGGCGAATGACAAACATCGGGATGGCGACACAGGCCGCCGAAACGATGGCGGATACCGACGCCAAGGCAAGAAGATATCCAGATTTGTTTCGTACCGCATCTATCTGTTGCGTCTGTGGCATGTTCTTCATCGCAGCGATTCAACGCGGCCTGGTCGGAACAGTCAACCATGCAAATGGAGGATCTTTCTCTCCACCTCTGGGATGACTGTGTTTTTTCAGAGAACGTTCGGGGAGGGTTACGATCATTACGGGCGTGCTCCCATCACGACCTTCGCCGTTGTGATGGCCTGCCCGACGTGCCGCTGCGTGTGCTCTGCACAGTGGACGAGAAGTCCGCCTACTGTGCTCGGCAACAGGGATCGGCCTACTGCTCGCGGTTCTTCATAGTTTTCCTGCAAGATCATTAGCACGCGCCGTCGCGCTTCGTCGAGACCAGCTCGCACCTCGTCGAGTACAGACTCGGCAGATGCGCTCGCCATCTCACTGCCCAACGCATCCATCTGCGTACCGGATAGAGCTCGCCCCTCCGCGTAGGTTAATAGACGGTCCAGACTTCGCACGATATGACGCAGATGAAAGGCGACCGGTGCGATTCCAAACGGTCTTGCGTTCATCTCGTTATCGCTTAGTCCTGCGCACCATCGCTCGACATCTTCCGCCGCCAGTTCCAGCGCGTGCAGGACCTGTCGCCGCACTGCATCGACTTCGGTCAACGTCCCTCGCAGCCATGGTTCGACCATCAAGATCCCTCCCGTCGCTCAACGCGAAAGTCATAACAGCCGGCTTTACCGTCGCGAACTATTACGTAGCGCACCATCGGATCGCGCATGAGTTGTTCAATAACAGCTGGCTGCGATCCGTCGGTTACGGTTTCACGCCGCCGCACAATCTGGTCTGCATCATATCCGTCGATCACCGCACCGAAGGGCAAGAGTTCTTCGGGATAACCAGCTTGTTCCGCATATCGCTCGCACTCCGCTTCGTGAATAAACACCGGCCCTGGCTGGGGTATGGGTGCTACTCCGTCGAAGGTATTCAAGGTAAACAAAAGTCGCACCTCCTGCCCGATGACAAATGGTCGTAAGCAGTGCCTGCAAGGGCCATGTCCGGTTGCAACCTTTGCAGTTACAGGATGCCCGTATCCCGGCGATAGCCTCGACTCTCTTACCTTTTGTGCCAGATCGCTTGCAACCGCAACTATTCTCAACTCGCTCATCTCGTCTCTCCAGTCATTGGGCTCAATCACTGGAGGAATTTTGCACGACCAACGTCAGGGCACACACTCCGAATTGTTCGCTCAAACTTAGAGCCCTTCTTAAAGACCCTTCGACTTGCGAAACTCTCTCACTACCTCTGCCACATCCCTGTGCTCGGAGTCTACGGCGTAGTTCATCCCACGCACCTCGTCTGCGCTCACCTTGCCTGCAAGCCTGTCCATGGCGCCCTGAATTCCCGGATGTCGTTGCAGCGAATCTTCTCTGATCAACGGGACCGCCTCGTACGGAGGGAAGTAGTGCTTGTCGTCTTCCAATACGACGAAGCCCAAAGCTCGTATGGGGCCATCGGTGGAGTTGCCCGCGACCATGTCTACCTGATTGCTGGACAAGGCGCGATAGAGGAGTCCGAGATCCATGGTTCGGGGATCGCCTGCGAATCTCAGGCCGTAGGTCGCCTCGAGGCCGCGTAGACCATCCGGCCGGGATTGGAACTCGTAGCCGACACCAAGCCTCCAGCCGTTGGGATCAGGCGGCGTCTTCACCGCGTCTGAGATTGTCTTCACGCCCAGACGCTTCGCATCGTCGCCGCGCACCACCATCGCGAACGTGTCCTCGAAGCCCAACCCAGGGCCTACCTTTACGTGATACCTCGATGCGTACAGACTGCTTACCTCACGAAAGACCGTGGCCTCATCGCGCTGTCCTACAGGCGGGAGTGGCTGCTTGAGGATGGCGGTCAGCGCCGTGCCTGTGTACTCCACGTATCCATCGATGCGTCCGCTTACCAGCGCCTGCTGACAGAGGTAACTTCCTGCCAGGTAGAAACGTCTGTCTACCTGCTCGCCGGTAATGGCCTCGATCTCCTGGGCGAGCATCTCTCCGAGGACAACCTGCTCGGTGAAGTTCTTGGCGCCGATCGTGATGCGAGAGGATCGCGGCGGCGCGCATGCGATGGCGAGCAGGCAGAAGAGAGCGGCGATGAGGCTCGCCGGATGGAGTTGGCTCGATTTCATCAACTCGCTTCTCCTGCAGAGATTTTCTGCGTGACCGGAGCCTTTAGTTCGAATTTATAAAACGATCTCGTTCCCTGCTCGTAGTCGGTAACGACGAATCCAAGTTTCTTCAAGATGTGCAGGGATGGTTCGTTGCCCTCCTGTACGGTTGAGACGATGCGGTTCAGCTTCAATTCTTCAAAGCCGAAGGTCACGAAGGCACGCGCAGCTTCAGTTGCAAGACCCTGCCCCCAAAAATCCCGGCGCAGATAGTAGCCCAGAACCGCCTCCCCTGGGATTCTTTCGTCTCCCTGCACGTTTGCGTAGAGGCCGCAACGGCCGATATAGTCACCGTTCGATTTCAACACACAGGCCCACATGGCCAGCCTGTCATCCACTCTCTGCATGATTCGGTTCCAGAATCTTTCTTCGGCGACCTCTCTGGTTCGCGGAGCGCCCCCAACGTATCGGCGAACATCCGGATCCTGCTCCATCGCGCAGAAAGCCTCGAGGTCCGCGGCCTCATGCGGGCGGAAGAGCATTCTCTCGGATTCGAGGACGATCATCTCAGACGCGCCTCACGGCCAGACGTCTCTCGAGAAGTCCCAGACCCGCGTCGGCTAGAAGCGCGAGCAGTGCGGCGGGAATGGCCCCGGCCAGTACAAGGCCGTTGTCGACGCTGGCAACACCGCGAAAGATCAGCTCTCCCAGGCCGCCTGCGCCGATCGCCGCAGCGATGGTAGCGACGCCAACACAGGTCACAGTTGCGGTTCGGAGGCCGGCCAGAATCACGCTCGCAGCCAGCGGTAGCTCTACCTTCATGAGCCGTTGCCACGAGGTCATCCCCATTGCGTTGGCCACGTCGATCAGCGCGGGATCCAGGCTTCCGATTCCGGCATAGGTGTTCCGCAGGATGGGCAAGAGGGCGTAGCCGGTTAAAGCCAGGATCGCCAGCCGTGCTGCATTTTCTCCCAACCACGGCACAGGCAGGAGCAGGCCAAACAGCGCGAGGCTGGGGACAGTCTGCAGTATGTTCGCAAACCCAATGACGGGCTTGGCGAGTCTCTGCCTTCGGGTTAGCAGGATACCCAATGGCAGACCAATGGCAGCGGCCAGCAACATCGCCGACAACGTAAGCCAGAGGTGTTCGAAGGTTAGACGGCCAATGTCGTATCCGTTTTGGCGAAGAAAGTCGGTCATGCTTGCACCGCGCGATGTACAGCATGAACATAATCTTTTACATGAAGATTTTCTGACCGCAAAACTTCTTCTGCGGCGAGATCTGCCACCACAGTGCCTTCAGACAGAAAGACGACGCGTCGGGCCAGGTACAAGGCCTCGTCCAGGTCATGAGTTACGAGCAGGACAGTCTTGCCAACCTTCTTCAGCAGATCGCGCAACATGGTCTGCATCTCGGCGCGCGTCAGAGGATCGAGGGCGCCAAGGGGCTCATCCATCAACAGCACGGTTGGGTCGGTTGCGAGTGCGCGTGCAAGCCCTACGCGCTGTCGCTGACCGCCTGAGAGCTGCCACGGGTATCGTCCGCGAAACTCTTCATACTCGAGTCCGACCAGCGACATCATCTCGCGGACGCGAGCCGCAATCTCGTCCTTCGAGCGTCCTGCAAGCTCCAGCGCCATGCCGGCGTTTCGCTCCACGGTCATGTGAGGAAACAAGCCGGTCTCCTGAATGACGTAGCCGATACTGCGCCTGAGCGCTATGGTGTCGGCATCTTGTGTTCGATGGCCTGCGACGAGCACCTCACCTATGCTGGGCGTCACCAGATTGTTCACCATGCGCAGCAGCGTGGTCTTGCCGGACCCGCTCCGTCCCAGCAGAGCCGTAGTGGTTCCCGCCTCTAGCTGCAGAAAGATGTCGCGCAATAAAACACGCCCACCCGCCAGCGTATAGCTCACCTTCGCGAACTCAACGCCAACCGTGGGCATGTCTCCTACTCTAACCTGTGGCGAACTGCGAGTTTATTCTGCGGTCTCGGGGATAGCCTCTGCAGATGCCGGCTCTCCTGCCGCGCCGGGCTGGCCCTTCACGCGCACCACCGTGATCTTCTCGAAGCCTTCCTTGAAGGTGGGCGGCTTCAGGCGCTCGGCCATCTTCTGCATCACCTCGTCGGTCACCTGGCGATCGCGCTTGGAGTTGCGCTCCATGCAGACGGCCAATGGCACGTCGAAGAACACAGCCTGCACCTCGTAGCCGAAGCTCTTGGCCATCTTGATCCACTGCCTGCGCTCGTGTGGCGAGAGGTTCGTCGCGTCCACGTAGTTCCACGGCATCTTGGCGATCAGCCGGGCGCGCAGCAGGCTTCGCAGCGTCGAAAAGACGAGGCCCTGATAGCGCTGTTCGGTGATGTCGTCGAAGAGGAGGGTGCGCAGAAGATCGCTCGACAACGGAGTTACGCCGCGGCGCTTGTACCAGGTCGTCTTGCCGGAACCGGGCAGACCGATCGCAAGTACAACATAGCCCTTGGGCGACTTGGTCGCCGTCAGCTCTGCAGGCGGAGTGGCCAGCGACTCGGGCTGAGTCTCCATCACCATCTTTGGTTCGGCGGATTCGGTTGGCGCTGAATGCTCTGCTGCGGGCACGGTCGGCGGTTCCACTGTCCGTTCGGCTTTGACTGGCTCGGGCTCCGCGCCGCGTACCGGCGCGGCCTCCGGGTAGGTTGGTCTCAGGGGAGCTGGCTGGTTCGAGGGCAACTCCTGCCCACTTTTCCCCGTGGACTCGGAATCGTTCGGTCCACGTCTAGGGCGTCGTCTCATCTTTTCGCTTATCCATTCGCGCAATTCGCGCATACGACGCTTGTAACACAGCGCGGAAGGCTCCCGCAAATCCGTCGCACCTCGCGCGGTACTCCTTCGGCCACTCCTCTAACCCGGAATTGTCTACCCTCATCTCCCCTTTTCTCAGCGGGTTACATCGTCTTTTCACATATCTGCGGTAGTGTCGCGAGTAAAAGAGGTGGACCATGGCCGTCGAAGTCTCCGATCTGAACCAGATGCAGGCTGCATATAAAGAAGCTGTCGATCAATGGATCACCGCTATCCGCGAAGAAGAGGCGCTCGCCTCAGTTGATCACTCCGAAGCAGAGATCGACGCTTGGGAGGCTGCGGATTTTCGCGAGGAAGATGCCCGAGAAAAGGCAAAAGAGGCCAAGAAAAACTACGAAGATGCTCTTCGCGAGAAGTTCTTCAAGTTCTAAAAGATGTGGTTCGCGGCCATTCGTCGCAACTTCTCTCCCAGATGAGTAGTGAGAGAAGTTGCGCACCACAGTCTGCGCCGCCTTCGCGTCGGCGACATCATCCTGCTCTGATCGCGTGCAGAGCCGTTCGTCGCGTTCTACAATGGTCACACGCACCTATAACGCCGTAAACACGACAGGAGCAACCGAAAATCATGGCAGCTGTAAAGGTAGGCATCAACGGCTTCGGCCGCATTGGACGCAACGTCTTCCGCTCCGCTTTAGGCAACCCCGACATTGAATTCGTAGCCGTAAACGACCTCACCACTCCCGCCACCCTGGCCCACCTCCTCAAGTACGACTCCATCCTCGGCAACCTGAAGAACGAGATCACCCACGGAGCCGATTTCATCGCGGTCGATGGGAAGAAGATCAAGGTCTTCGCCGAGCGCGATCCGGCCAAGCTGGACTGGGCCTCGGTCGGTGCGCAGATCGTCGTTGAGTCCACCGGCTTCTTTACCGACGCCGAAAAGGCCAAGGCTCATCTTGGCAGCACCGTAAAGAAGGTCATCATCTCCGCGCCCGCCACCAACGAGGACATCACCCTCGTGCTCGGCGTAAACGACGGCAAGTACGAGGCGGCCAAGCACAACATCATCTCGAATGCGAGCTGCACGACCAACTGTCTCGCGCCCGTGGTCAAGGTGCTGCACGATACCTTCGGCATCGCCTCCGGCATTATGACCACGATCCACAGCTACACCAACGACCAGGTGATTCTCGATACGCCGCACAAGGATCTGCGCCGCGCCCGCGCTGCCGCCCTCTCGATGATTCCGTCGAGCACCGGCGCCGCCAAAGCCCTGAGGCTCGTCGTTCCTGCAATGGACGGAAAGCTCGACGGCTTCTCGATGCGCGTCCCGACCCCGAACGTCTCGGTGGTCGACCTCACCTTCGTCTCCGAGAAGCCCATCACCGAAAAGTCGATCAACGAAGCCCTCAAGAAGGCTGCCGATGGCGAACTGAAGGGGATTCTGGGATTCACGGAGGAAGAGCTCGTCTCCTCCGACTTCAAGGGCAACCCGCTCAGCAGCATCGTCGACAGCAAGCTGACCAAGGTTGTCGGCCAGAACACCGGCAAGGTGATCAGCTGGTACGACAACGAGTGGGGCTACTCCAGCCGGGTGAAGGATCTCATTCTCTTCCTCGTCAAAAAAGGGCTGTAAGCGCCTTCTGCGCCCTGGCAGGGTCCCGTATTCAACCCTGCCAGGGTTCCTTCTGCATCCTGGTTCCTTCTGCATCCAACCGGCCCCGTCGTGAATCAATAGTTCAGGCAGCGAGTCCACCTGCCCGGATCGAGCACGTCATGGGTCGCTTTCAGGAATTGGCATTCACCCCACTCGTCAAACAACACCAGCAGGAGTACGGCAGCCGGCGCCAGTATGAGCGGATGGCGGAACAATCACCGTCGGGAAACACGCTTGGCCCAGACGAGCAGGCCTTCATCGCGCTGCGGGACAGCTTCTACATGGCTTCGGTCAGCGAGACAGGCTGGCCTTACGTACAGCACCGCGGCGGCCCAAAGGGCTTCGTCCGCGTCATCGAGCCCGGCCTCCTCGGCTTCGCGGACCTGCGCGGCAACAAGCAGTACATCAGCCTGGGAAACTTCGATCACGACGCGCGTGTCGCTCTTTTCTTCATGGACTACCCCAACCAGACACGCCTCAAGATCCTTGGCCGCGTCGAAATCCATGAGCACGACTCCGAAGCCCCAGCGCTGATCGAATCCTTCCGGCCCACGGAGAAGTCTTCGGTCGTCGAGCGAGTCATCCTAATCCACGTCGAAGGCTTCGACTGGAACTGCCCGCAGCACATCACCCCTCGCTACACTGCTGAGCAGATTCAGGAGGTCATCGCGCCTCTCTCTGAAAGACTCGCAAAGCTGGACGCCGAGAACGCAAAGCTGCGCGAGGAGCTTCGCGCCCGATCGAAGATCGAACGAGCCTGAAGCGCTGCCTGATCTTTCTCTGCATGAGGAGCCGATCTGCGAGCGTACACAATCTGCTGGTTCGCAGGAATACTGGGGGTGCAAACGCGCAGCGTAACTTCAAAAGAACACTCCTGACAAAAAAGTTGAAAAAGATGGCGCATTGTTAGCACCCGAAAAAGTGACTGCTAAAACACCACATCAGCCACGCAAATCACCACATCTAGACCACAAAAACACCACACGAAAACACGCCTTTTCGCCAAAACCCCCACAAAAACGCACATTCACCACAAAATAAAAAATGACACGAAAAAACATTCCCGGCACCTCCCCCTTCGAGCCGATCATCGGCTTTTCGCGCGCCGTCCGCATCGACAATTACGTCCACGTCTCCGGAACCGGTCCGGTGGGTGCAGACAATGCAGCAGTCGCCGAACAAACTGAACAGTGTCTGACCTTGATCGCCACAGCGCTCAAAAACGCCGGCAGCTCTATCGAGCAGGTGTACCGCACTCGCATGTACCTCACCCGCGCCGAAGACTGGGAGGCCGTCGGCCGCGTTCACGGCCAGTTCTTCGGGCATATTCGTCCCGCCGCCACTATGGTGGTCGTCGCCGCGCTGCTCAACCCCAAGTGGCGCATCGAGATCGAAGCCGACGCCTTGATCTCCGAATAGCAGCTCGGGATGTTTTAGAATTCCCCATGCCAAGCGATCCAAACCGCTCCGTCCCGAAGGCCATCCTGGTCGGCGCGATGGTAGCCGCGCTGTTGGACATGATCGATCCGATCATCTTCTATGGTCTGCGCGGAATACCTCCAAGGCAGATCCCGCAGTCCATCGCGAGCGGCATCCTTGGCCGCGCCGCGTACTCTGACGGCATCCCCAGCGTCCTCCTCGGTCTGGCTGCGCATCTCTTCATCGCACTGGTCTGGGCGACGCTCTTCGTCCTCGTAGCGCGTGCCGTTCCGTTTCTTGCCGACCACGCGATCACGGCCGGCCTATTGTATGGAGCGTTCATCTATGCGGTGATGTACCACCTGGTGCTTCCGCACACGAATCTTTACCCGAGGAATAATCCGAATCCAGCTCCCGCGGTTCTCCTTAATAGCATCGCCGCGATGGTTTTTCTGGTCGGCTTACCCATATCTTTGGCCAATCGACGCTTCTCACCATCATCTCGGGTATCCTCTAACTGACATGGCCAAGCTATCGATCCGCGACCTCGACCTCACCGATAAGCGCGTCCTCATTCGCGTCGACTTCAACGTCCCTCTCAAAGACGGCATCATCACCGACGACACTCGTATTCGCGAGACTCTCCCGACGATCGAGTACGCTCTGCGCCACAAGGCCAAGGTCATCCTCTGTTCGCATCTGGGCCGCCCCAAAGGCAAGCCGGTCGCCTCCATGAGCCTACGTCCGCTTGTCGATCATCTCCGCACCCGGCTCGACCACATTCTGGGCGATGACGAAAACGTAGCTTTCTCGCCTGACTGTATTGGTGTCGTCGCCAGCGAGATGGCGCTCAATCTCGAATCTGGCCAGCCATTGCTGCTTGAGAACCTTCGCTTCCACGCGGAGGAAGAGGCCAACGATCCAGTCTTCGCGCAAAAGCTCGCCTCGCTCTGCGACATCTACGTCAATGATGCGTTTGGCAGTGCTCACCGGGCCCACGCCTCCACGGAAGGGATCACCCACTACGTGAAACAATCCGCGGCCGGGCTGCTGATGGAGAAGGAGTTGACCTACCTCGGAAAGGCTCTTACGGAGCCCGACAAACCGTTTGTCGCGATTATCGGCGGAGCCAAGGTGTCGGATAAGATCCAGGTGATCGACAACCTATTGGAAAAGGCTGACGCCATCATCATCGGCGGAGGTATGGCCTATACGTTCCTCAACGCGCAGGGGCAGAGTACGGGAAAATCGCTGGTCGAAATCGACAAGATCGACGTCGCCAAAGCCGCGCTTGAAAAGGCGAAGGCTAAAGGCGTTCGCTTCCTTTTGCCGATTGACCACGTACTTGCCGACAAGTTCGCTCCGAACGCGAAAACCAAGGTGTTCTTTGGCGATGGTCCCTTCCCGGAAGATATGATGGCGCTCGACATCGGCTCGAAATCCATTGCGCTCTTTGAGGAGGAGATCGCCGAGGCGCGCACCATCATCTGGAACGGCCCCATGGGAGTCTTCGAGATGCCTGCCTTCGCTCGCGGCACAAACGAGATTGCCGCTGCTGTTGCGCGCAATCACGACGCCACCACCATCGTCGGTGGCGGAGATTCTGTTGCTGCGATCCAGCAGTCCGGATTTGCCAACAGGATCACCCACATCTCTACCGGCGGTGGCGCGAGCCTCGAATTCCTCGAAGGCAAGACGTTGCCCGGCGTAGCCGCACTGACAGACAACCAGAGATTTCGCTAGTCGCCAACGTGTTGTGACAGAGTCCTTCCCAAGTCCGCAAAGAAAATGGAATACTGATTCGCACATGCGAAAGCCATTGATCGCCGCCAACTGGAAGATGTACAAGACGCCCAAAGAGTCCTTAGCCTTCCTCAGAGAGTTTCTTCCTCTGGTGAAGGATCACACGACCAGCGAGATTGCGATCTTCCCCACCATGTCTTCGCTTGGCTACGTCATCGAGGCGACCAAGGGGACGAACGTCACCGCCGGCGCCCAGACGATGCACTGGCTGAACGAAGGGCCTTACACTGGCCAGACATCCCCGACAATGCTTGAAAGCATCGACTGCACCCGGGTGCTGCTGGGCCACTCCGAGCGGCGCATCTACGCCCACGAGACTGACGACATGGTCAATCTGAAACTGAAGGCCGCCCTCGATCACGAGCTGATCCCAGTTGTCTGTGTTGGCGAGACGCTCGACAAGCGTCAGTCCGGCCTGACCGAAGCGGTTCTGCGCTGGCAGATTGCCTGCGCACTCAACGGCATCAAGGGAGCATCTTGCGGGAACCTCGTCATCGCCTACGAGCCTGTCTGGGCGATTGGGACCGGCAGCGTTGCGACCCCGGAGCAAGCCAACGAAGCTCACGCCATCATTCGCCGCGAGGTGGCAGCCCACCTGGGCTCTCCCTGCGCCAGTGGCATGCGCATTTTGTACGGCGGTTCAGTCAAACCAGACAACGTCGCCAGCCTGATGTCCCAGCCCGAGATCGACGGGGCTTTGGTTGGTGGGGCAAGCCTGCAGGCTAAATCCTTTGCAGAGATCGTCCGTAACGCCACCGCGGCCTGATACGGCAACAAATGTGCTGTCCCCTGTCCGGCGACTATTGTTCCTGCCTAACGGACAACCCCTGCCTGATCCATCGGCCAGTAGACAAATGCCGCCTTGCCATAGATTAGATTCCGGTCGACTGGCCCGAAGTCGCGGCTGTCGCTTGAGATCGACCTATGATCCCCCATCACAAAGTATTCATTTCCCGGCACAGTCATCTCCGGTTGCGATCTGTCATCGACAAACCGCCTTGGCACATAGCTCTCCGAGATGCGTTTTCCGTTCACAATGACCTGCCCATGATCGATCCGCAGGGTATCTCCCGGCAGGGCGATCACCCGCTTGAT
The DNA here is from genome assembly GCF_013410875.1 of Tunturiibacter empetritectus. Taxonomy (GTDB): domain Bacteria; phylum Acidobacteriota; class Terriglobia; order Terriglobales; family Acidobacteriaceae; genus Edaphobacter; species Edaphobacter empetritectus. Next base: position 2,519,022 of record NZ_JACCCU010000001.1, read on the forward strand.
GTAACTCTTCTCATGGTCATGGGGATAGAGAAAGACGACCACGTCGCCGCGTTGAATCTCGCCGAGCCGGTATGCGATCTTATTGATGAACAGCCTGTCCTGATCCTCCAGCATAGGCAGCATGCTGGTTCCCTCTACTCGTACTGGCTGATAGAGAAAGATGATGATGAACGCCGATACCGCTACCGAGATCACCAGGTCGCGCAGCCAGGAGTGCATGACTCCCTTCCGCTGTCCTGACGGCTCCATCTGCTGTCGATTTTCTGGTTCCGGCTGAACCTTCCCGGTCTCCACGCGATCTTCCGAATCCTCTAACATTTAGACGCACCAATCTAAGAGTTGCAATCATCAGGCTGCTTGCCGGCGTGTGGTCTCCTGAGCGTTCAGCCTGGGTAAACCAATTGAGCCGAGATGCATCTTATGTACTCAGTGGAGACTTCGGTCAACTGAAGCCCCGGAGGCTTTAACTTCAGCCTTATAACTTTATGAGAACTTTTCGTTTGAATCAGAACTTTCTGCATATCACAGGTCGACTTAGTTCGCCACCCCAATCATCATCTGCCGTAACCCCGCCCCTTTATGATAACTCGCATGGGGCAAACCTTTCTTGACGCATCTGAGAGGGTTAGGACTAGAATTGCCCCAGCAGAACAGTAGGAAAACTTATGGCAACCCTTACCATGCTTGAGCAGGCCCCGACACCAAAACCCGTCAACCGTGGCGCAGCAGACTACAACGATCTCACCACGGAGACCGCCAACGCCGCCTCAGAGGGACTCGACACCAAGTCCGCACTCGAGATCGCCCGAATCATAAATCACGAAGACGCCAAGATCGCAACCGCAGTCAAAAAGGCGCTGCCTGAGATCGCTATCGTCATCGATACTGTCGCTCGCTCCCTGCGCGATGGTGGCCGACTGATTTACGTAGGAGCCGGCTCCAGCGGCCGCATCGCCTCTCTCGACGCCTCGGAGTGCCCACCAACGTACTCCACCGCTCCTTCGCAAGTCCAGTACATAATGGCCGGCGGCCCCAAAGCTCTCGCATCTGCCTCCGACGTGAACGAGGATTCACCGGAGATTGGCCAGCGCGACATCGCCCGACGACGCCCGACCCGCAAAGACATCGTCATCGGAGTCTCGGCGAGCGGCCGCACGCCTTACGTGGTCGGCGCGGTTGAGTATGCGCGGGCTCGGGGAGCTAAGACCGCCGCGATCACATGCAACCTCAATACCCCGCTCTCCGATGTTGCAGACACCACGGTCATCACTGAAGTCGGCCCTGAGGTTATCTCAGGCTCTACGCGCATGAAGTCTGCGTCAGCCCAGAAGATGGTGCTGAACATGATCACTACTGGGGCTATGACGCGGCTCGGGTACGTCTACGACAACCTCATGGTCAATGTGCACATGAAGAACGCGAAGCTGGTAGAACGCGGCATTCGCGTGCTGATGAAGGTGTGCGATATCGATCGCGATACTGCGATCCGCACCATCAAGTCCGCAGGCAAGTCAATTCCGATCGCCGTCGTTATGCTAAAGGCTAACGTCGACAAGATGGAGGCTGTGCGGCGCCTCACCAAGTCGGATGGCAACGTTCGCCTTGCGATTGACGACTCTCGCCTCGAACTCTGATTGTCAGGAAGCGCAGCCACCCACGCATGCGGTGCTGAGTTGCGCTTGCTTCAGTCCCGGCATGTCCTGATCCCTCCACACTCCGCCCTGGGCCTTCCATGGACTGACCGAGATGGTAGGTTGATCCTGCTCTGACGTGATCTTCCACCGCCCGTCGATTCGTTTGAGTGTCAGACGAGTCGGCACGAACGACTCTAAAATCTCCGACTGCTCGGGCTCGCTGATGAAGTGTTTCATAAGGCGAACCTGAGCCTCCGACTCTGTCTGCCGTTCGATGACAATATCCTCCATCTTTACGGTCCACAGGCCTTTTCGCATGCGGTTGGTAGCCTCGCGGTCTCGTAGAACCGCGGCTCGTCCGACGTTTCGCTGATCAAGATAGCGATCCAGTTTGTCCGCATAGAAAGAAGCTTGAGCAGTTGCATCTCTTGTCTGCATCGAAGCCGCCCACCCTTGCAACCACCGCTTCACTTCCACACTATTAGCGACAGGCTGGGGAGTGGGATTTGGTAAAGAGGGCATGGGAGACGGCGTCATGGCCAAAGGGGCTTCAGAGGCTTTCGGATCGATCGGTAGAGGTGCTGTCGGTAGTGGCGCCGAAACCGCTGGAGCATGAATCTCTGGCGACGAAAGATACTTCGCGGCAATCGAGGCAGGATAGGCGAAGAGATCGGGATGTAAGGAATACAAACGATACCCCACTCCTGCCAGCGCCAGCAGTATGGCAAGGGCGGCTATCCCTCGCGCAAATTTTTTCCACCCAGAGGTTCGCTCCTCTTCCATTTGAAGTCTATGCGGTGGTATTCGAGCGTTCCAGGTCAGTTCATCTTCGCGTCCCAATCCGGCATCGAACTCTGGATATCTAACGGGATTACGCGCGGCTTCCCAGAGGGGAGCCTGGTTCGCTGCTGTCGGGCGTGCCTGCCCCTCGGTCCGTGCTTTGGTCTGAGCGGTAGTCTGTGTTGCGGTCGGCGCCGAATCGATCGCTCTTGTCGCTCTTTCTGGCCCATCTTTGATACCTGCGGGACGATACTCCATTGGTGGGGCGATAAATGGCTCCGCGATAGGTGCAGGGGGAGACTCGCTTCTTTGATCGGGCAGTTCAAGGCCCTGCGGCTCGTCAAGGTCAACGAGAGCGGCTGCGCCCCATCCCGAATCAGGAGCAGCAGCCGTCATGGCCTCCATCACAGTCTCTGGAGTCACGGCCGAAGCTGCCTTCTCATCTGAGGGCTGTAACGTCTCTGTCTCTTCTGACAGCCACACCTTCTCCTCAGACGGCTCCAACTCCCTCAGTTCAATTGCGTTCGGATCTTCGGGCCTGTCGATTACCGTCGTCGATGAAGCCACGCCCGTTGTGGACGACGCCGACTTTCTTGCTGCTGTATAAGCCGCTACGCGCATGGAATCGAGGTGAATCTGCGCCTTCATCTGTTCAAACAGTTCATCCAGTTTGGACCGAACCACCTCCTGTTGCGACGTCTCTCCCAGGAGCGCAGACGCCTGGAAGTTTACTTCCCCCTGGATCACGGTCTCGTTGTTCTCCGCATTCACACAGAACACCGTAGTGTCGTGCTGGTTCTTTGATCGTGGCGACGGTCCTACGCCTCGTAGCGTAATTCGGTCGCCAGATCGCACTACCTCGCTGGAGATCTCTCGCGAACACATCTCCAACGCACGCAAAACCATCTCCGGATCCGGAGTCTGTACTGTTTCGTGGATCTCAAATCTCATAGCGCCTCATCCCTACTTCTAATGGATGGCAAAAACCCCGTCTGGGGAAGCCGACAAAAGGTGGGCATGAACAATAAAACGTTCCGGCGCTGCGCCCACATAGTCGAACGGAAAACAAGTAATGAGCGTAAGCTCTGGCCTGGAGGCGATGTTCAGCACTCCTACCTTGTCGGGACTCACAATTTCAGTCGAGTCCACAACGTAGTGATAGGTGCCGCTTTTATCGATCAGCCGCACCTCCATCTTCGCGGCGATCCTGCGCAACGGCCGGAAGAACGAATCGCGATGACCTGCCAGCCCCACCGTACCAAGGCCACCCGGCACTGCGGTCCCGGGAATATGGCCCACTCCCCGATGCAAACTGTCTCTATCATAGTCGGCTGTAATCGGTGCTGACAACGCGAGTGCGGGAATCTCAATCCTGCCAATCACATCCCCTGCCGCAGGCGCGACGTCCGGGGCGATTCTGGCTGGAAGAGGCTCTCCGATCCGTTCCGCGAGCCTCTGGGTCTCCTTTGCTTGAACACCCAGCACCAGGCAGTATCCAACGCAAAGGAGACCGCACGCCCATAGAAGACGCTCAGCGTATGCGAGGACTCGCATATCTATTCCCGTAGCAACGACTCTTGATTCAAAGTGGACACACGGCTGTAGGCGATCAGTCGCAGAAGCGCTGCGGCGAGCAAGGAGCAGAAGCCCAGCAGCCATACCAATGGCACCGGGCTGGCGGTATGGGGCAGCGCTTTGATCACTGGCTTCTGAACGCTGGCCACTTGCATGTATCGCTCCGCCTTGATGCCTGGCTTCGCACTGGCAGCATCGCCAGCCCCGCTGGGCCCTACCTGCTCGAGCGAAAGCAGCCAGAGCGTCAGCAGTTGCATGTCGTCCTGAGACAGCGTGTTATCGGTGACCTTCCCCTCCGACGCCGGATCGACGGCAGGCACCTTCGCGGGGTTTGAGGTGGCTATCGCAACCGCCTCAGCCTTCGGATAGACGAACTCTATGACCGAAGAGCCTCCGGGGAAGTACCACCCCTTGAGGTACTGAGAGCCATCAGCGGGATTAGCCCATCTCACAGCCCCGCTAGCCGATGGTTTCTGTATGTTGCCGTTTGGAATGCCGAGAAAGGTTGAGTGCACATCACCCTTCACCGAATCAACCTTCAGAATCACCCGGTCCGACAGGCGACTCACAACGTGGATTGTGTAGGAGCCAGGTTCAAGCGTAACCCCAGGAATGTGCGACGGGTTGGAGATCGTGAAATCAGCGGCGGGAGTCGCCGGCCCGGCAGCCCATACCTTCGGGCTGAAAAGGCACAAAGAGGCGCAGAATATGAGAGCTTTGAGTCGCATCGTTTCTCCTTGCAGGATCGACTTACGTCCGTGATATGCAAGGTGTACGCGAAAAGTTAGTCGTTAGGTTGGAGGAAAGATACGAGTAACTCAACTTTTTTAGCGCCGGTAATCCGCTTATCCAAATTTGATTCGATTGGTAATCGAAAGACCGATTACGAGGCCGAATGAAGCTGAAATACTTTTCACATAGATAACCATGCGCTCAAAAGTACTCCAGGTTTGGCGACTTTCGCGCGCTTTTGAGTTTGGACATCGCTAACTTGCGGTGCTTGGGCCCTTTTAGCAATCTAGAAAACCGGCACTAACATTCTTGAAATGAAACACTTATAGGATAGACGCCAGCGGGTTGAGTAGCGGCTTTTGATAGCGAAGACGCTCTTCATAGCTGAGAAGGGTGGCCGTACCAGCGACGTTACTCATTTCCACGCGGAATCTTCGTAAACTGTCAAAATGGACAAGTTCGTAGTACGCGGCGGCAATCCCCTTCTCGGCACCATCAAAGTCTCCGGAGCAAAAAACTCCGCTCTCCCCTGCATGGCCGCCGCCATTCTGACCGAAGACGAGGTAATCCTCGAAAACGTTCCTCAGGTCAACGACATCGAAACTGAGCGCAAGCTCTTAACCAGCATGGGTGCTGAGGTGGAACTAGGCTATGGCCGCGCCCAGCATCGCACCCGCATCAAGTGCGCCATCCTGTCCGACCCCGTCGCAAAGTACGAGATCGTCAAGACCATGCGCGCCAGTTCCCTGGTCCTTGGTCCTCTCATCGCGCGCACCGGCATCGCACGCGTTGCCATGCCCGGAGGCTGCGCTATCGGCGGCCGCCCCATCGACCTACACATCAACGGCCTCGAAGCCATGGGCGCGACCATCACCCAGGATCACGGCTACCTTGAAGCCCGTGCCGACCGGCTGAAAGGCGCGCACATCGTCTTCGACAAGATCACGGTCACCGGCACCGAAGACCTTCTGATGGCCGCGACTCTCGCCGAAGGAGAGTCCATCTTCGAGAACTGCGCTCGCGAGCCCGAAGTCACCGATCTTGCAGCCCTGCTCATTTCCATGGGAGCAAAGATAGAAGGCGCAGGCACCGGCACCATCCGCATTCAGGGCGTCTCCAAACTCCACGGCGCACGCCATCGCATCAATCCAGACCGTATCGAGGCCGGCACCTTCCTGATCGCGGGAGCCATCACAGGCGGCGACCTCAACGTCGACTGCTGCGAACCCAAACACCTCGGCGCGCTCATCACCAAGCTGGAACAGTGCGGCGTCAAGATCGACGTCGGCACCGACCACGTTCGCGTGCGCTCCGGTGGAGAACTTAAAGCTGCCGACATCACTACAGAAGAGTACCCCGGCTTCCCTACCGACATGCAGGCTCAATATATGGCGCTCGCCACCCAGGCCGAAGGCACCAGCACCGTGATCGAAAACATCTTCGAAAACCGCTACATGCATGTGCAGGAGCTTATTCGCATGGGCGCGAACATCACCATCTCCGGCCGCACCGCGACTGTGCGTGGCAAGACGCCTCTGCAATCAGCTGCGGTCATGTGCTCGGACCTTCGCGCCTCCGCCTCCCTTGTACTTGCTGCATTGGTGGCCGATGGCGAAACCATTCTCGACCGCGTCTATCACCTCGACCGCGGCTACGAGCACTTCGAAGAGAAGCTCCGCGGCGTCGGCGCTCAGATCCGCCGTATGGGAGATGTCTTCGGGAAAAAGTAATTGCTCAGGTTACAAAGCTAGAGATCCTTCCGGTATACAAAGGCGTTGAGACCGGCTCTGCCATAGAACCTGCGCCTTACCTCAACTCGACCGTATCCCGAACTCTCATAGAACCGGATGGCGCCGTGGTTGCCTGTGAACACATGTAGCTCCATCCACTTGGCCCCGGCAGCGGCAGCGTATTCTTCCGCCTGTGACAAAAGCATCTGGGCCACGCCACGCCTTCTATACTCTTCTGCAACATCCAACGTCACAACATACGCTCGCTGTTTTCCAGCTAGAGGCTCTATGTGAACGATCACAAAACCGACGATCTTCCCACTTGCCAGGAGTGCGATGCGAACGATCGCATCCGGCTCCTCGGCGAACGCGCGCATTGACTCTCGATCGAACCGAAACACTGGCGAAAAGCACTCTTGATCCAGCGAATACATCGCATCGAGATCACCTGGCCGATACTCCTTTAGTTCAATCTCTTCGATCATCAGACACCCAGACTAATAGCAGCAGCCTCCTGGGATAAGCAGCCGACAGGGAGCTATGGAAGAATTGACTAGGATATCCTTGAATCCTTGTCATCCCAAAATCTCCAGGGGTTGTCTTTTTGTAATTGAAATTGGTTTGTTACTACTCTCTCGTCCGGTAAGGTTCCTGTTCCCCGTCTTCCAACGAAGGGTGTACAACTGTTGCCGTACTCAAAAGGAAGAACTTCCGGAACATGATGAAAGTACATAAGAAGGACTGCAAGCCGGATGCCAGCAAACCCGTTACGCTGAAGACTCTGGCGGAGTATCTCGACCTATCCCCGGCAACGATCTCGATCGTTCTCAATAACTCACCCGTCGCGAAGTCGATCTCTCCCGCAACCAGGGAGCGCGTTCTGGACGCTGCTAAAAAATTCGAGTACCGGCCCAACCTGCACGCCCGCATGCTCCGTACACGCATTACCAACACCATCGGGGTGATCGTTCCAGAGCTTAGCGAAGGCTACTTCACAGGGGTTATGCTCGGCGTCGAGCAATATCTCCTTCAGGAAGGATTTCTCTACTTCACAGTCAGCCACCTTGGCCGCGCCGATCTACGAGAGGAGTATCAGGAACTCCTCATGAGTCGCCGCGTCGATGGTTTCCTGCTTGTCAACACGGAGCTTTCCGTGAACGTCTCGCTGCCTGTTGTCGGAGTGTCTTCCCACAGCAAATCGCCGGGCGTCTCCAACATCATGCTCGACCACGACTTCGCCGCCAAAAAGGCTCTCCGCCACCTCTATGACCTCGGTCATCGCAAGATTGCCTTCATGAAAGGTCAGCGTTACTCCCTGGACTCCGAAGCCCGCTGGAAGTCCATCGTCAGTACGGCGAATGATCTCGGGCTTACCTTACAGCCTGAGCTTTGCATCTATCTCGAGAAGAATCTCTGGTCGCCCGAACTTGGCTACCCACCCATGCGAGAGCTGCTTGCTCGCACCCATGACTTCACTGCCCTGTTCTGCTTCAACGATACTGCCGCCATCGGGGCTATTAGGGCTATTCAGGACGCCGGCCTCTCCTGTCCGCGCGACATCTCAGTCATCGGCTTCGACGATATTATCGTCGCGGAGTACTTCAATCCGCGCCTCACTACTGTTCGCCAGCCGCTTCACAAGATGGGCTGGGCCGCCGCGCAACTGCTTGTCAAACGGATTCAGTATCCCGACGAACCGTATCCTCAGGAGGTATGGTTTGAGCCAGAGCTGGTGGTGAGAGAGTCGACCGCAGCCATTCCAAGCCCATCCCGGTCCCGGCGAGGCAATGGCCGATAGGAGAGCTTTGCAATCCGTTCAGCCGAAGGTGCCCCTGCTGAGCCCGAACCGCGCGAAGATCGTTCGCACACTCGGCCCAGCTTACTTCTACTTTCTCATAGCTGGTACCGTCACAGTCATGTTGGGGCCTCTTCTGCCCCAGCTGATTCGGCACTGGCAGATCCAGGACGCCCAGGCCGGCACCCTCTTCACCGCTGACTTTATCGGCCAACTCTGTGGGGCATGGATCGCCGCTCGCAGTCTCCGTGCGAGCCTCATCTACGGCTCGATTCTCTCCGCAGGCGGATGCATCGCACTTACCTGGCTTGGCTTCGGGGCGGCGCACATCGCACTATTCTGTATCGGGGTCGGCCTTGGCGCGGGTCTTACCGCAGGCAACATCATCGCAGGAACCACGGTTCCAGCCGCTCGGGCGCGGCTACTCGCCATCTTGAATGTCGCATGGGGACTCGGTGCGATCGCCTGCCCCTTGCTGATATACGTGACCTCAGCAGGTGGTATGTGGCGTTTCTTATTCGTTATTGCGGCACTTCTTGTCGCAGCTTCGTTGTTTTCGATAGCGCTGCCACGCACACTCCTCTCCGGCAACGCTTCGGAAACATCGGATCCTCCAGAATCAAAGAGCGCAACGGCTGAGCGGCGGTTCCCTTTGCCTCCACTGCCGCTGATCTGCTTCTCCGCTGCTTTGTTTCTTTATGTAGGGGTCGAAAACTCGTTAGGCGGCTGGCTACCCAGTTACGCCATTCGCTCTAGTTCCTCCCTGCAGGCATCTTCCATCGCTATCTACTTCTGGATCGCAGAACTAATCGGACGCCTGCTGGTGACAGCCCTCATGACCATCCTTAGTGAGGCGACTCTTTATCGACTCTGTCTGGCGATGCTTCTTGTTACCGAAGCTCTGCTCTGTTCCATCTCGCATCCCTCGGCATTCAGCATCGTCGCGCTTACGGTTCTCGGCGGGTTCGCCCTCGCCCCGGTCTTTCCGCTTCTGGTCTCCTTCATGCTTGCCCGTACTGGCAATCACAGGCGGCTCGGCGTGCTGTTCTCGAGCGCCTCCGTAGGAGGTGCAGTGCTGCCTTGGATGACCGGCATATGTTCCACTTACTTTCAAGGCCTCCGCGCCGGATTGCTGGTCCCAGCCGCTGGAGTAGCTCTTCTTCTCCTTCTCTCCGACATCGTCACGGCCAAAGTAATCGCTCCGCTCAAAGTAACCTCGTAGGTTAGCCCAGTCTCGCTGTTAGCAGACAGACCCAGAATCCTCTAGGGAGGACGCCGCCACGAAGAGACCAAGAGAGAGGCCAGGCTGAGCCTGACCTCCGTAAGTGTTAGAACTGCGACCATTATTTGGCAGCGGCTACAAAATGATCACGAAGCTGAATGACGCCGATGACTACGACTGCTGCAATTGCTGGCGAGAATAGAAGATACATAATGCCTCCTTCCCCAAAGAGTGGGTATGTAACTGAAACAGATCTTTATCGGCTGACTGAACAATTGTTTTCAGCAGCGAAGCTGACGCCTGTATAGGAGCAACTGGAAGACCAAAACCGCGGCTCAAACTTTTGAACGAACTAATTTACGGCGAAGCACCCCCGCCATTCCAATCAATCCCGAACCGAACAACATCAAGCTTGAGGGCTCTGGAGTCGTCGCCGTTCCAATAAATTCCTGCGGCCCCGAGGACGTGTCGTTCGCGGGAATATACAAGGTGAACTGATTGAAGTAGCCGGAACTGATCAACTGCTGATCGTTTGCCGCGTGCAATGCATTGCTGGCAAGGACTTCTGCCGTAGAATCGAAGAGCGAATTTCCCATCAGGTCAGCAGAATCGAAGATGCTCCATTCAGCGTACTGAACCTCGCTTGCGGTCACGCCAGCTTGCGGATGGAGAATCTCGGAGTAGAGAATCGCATCGGCGCGATAGTCCTGATCCATGGCAGAGTTTCCCGTGGGGATGCTCTCTTCGGTGATGCTCCAACTCTCGCCAGGAGTGACCTCGCGGTTGTAGTTGAGACACATCAGGTTTACCGTCGACGTGCCGGAGGGGGAGCCAAGTTGAAATGAATAGGGATAGATATCTGCGCTGCCGCCGGAAGGATTCACCGTCCCGCTGTTGAGGGTGAGTGTGTCCGCTTTTACTACCGCCGTAGCAACACCAAGACAGACGATTGGAACAAGTAAGGCAAATTTCATCTAAGACTCCTGAAACTGTTATTAGAGCGACCCCTTGGTTGAGCTTGCGTTCCCGTTTTGGTCCGTGAACACCGGCCCCTATATACGAAATACTTACTTCGCCCTGACTCATTGCAAGTCGCGAACCAATTTCGAAAAAGCTCATAAATTGCACGATCTACTGGCTTTTTGCTACGGATAGATGGCTGTTTGCCCATACCGCTTGACCGCGCCGCGCTAAAAGATTGCCCAAAAAGGAAAAACTTTTCCACTTTGGATCTGCAATATTTAGCGCAAAGCTGATGCTTTGCAATAAAGGTGTAGTTATTACAAAGATTCGCCGTATTGTGCGGAACTCGATGAAGAACTTAGAGCGGACCCAACAAGAAAGCCTCTTCCCGCAGGAAGAGGCTGAAGTTTCGTGAGTCAAATGTTTGACTGACTACGAAGCTAGACAGCAACCGTAAAGCTGTCTTCGCTCCGGGTCACAGCTCGATACATGGTGTCGCGCTCGAACGGCTCGCGTCCGGCTTCAGCGATAAGCCGCACCAGATCCGCCCGTCGCATTCCTTGCGGAGTCGTCGCACCGGCATCATGGTAGATCTTCTCCTCAATTACGGTGCCATCGATATCGTCTGCACCGAATCGCAGCGAGATCTGCGCCATCTTCGGAGAGACCATCTGCCAATAGCTCTTGATGTGCGGAAAGTTGTCGAGCATCAGCCGGCCTACAGCGATCTGACGAAGATCAAGCATCCCCGTCGTCCTTGGGATATGCGCCAGCGCAGTGTTGTCCGGATGGAACGACAGCGGAATGAAGGTCTGAAAGCCACCGGTCTCGTCCTGAACCGCGCGCAGCTTCAGCAGATGGTCCACGCGGTCTTCTTCGTTCTCCACGTGCCCGTACAGCATGGTCGCGTTCGATCGCAGCCCGATCTGGTGAGCCATCCGAGCCGTGTCCAGCCACTCGCTGCCATCGATCTTGTGATCACAGATGATATGCCGCACGCGGTCAGCAAAGATCTCCGCGCCGCCACCCGGCATCGAGTCCACCCCAGCCGCCTTCATACGCTCCAGCGTCTCGGGAATCGTCATCTTTCCGCGCTTGGCCAGAAACGCCACCTCCACCATAGTGAACGCCTTGATATGTACCTTCGGAAACCGAACCTTCAACCCCTTCACTAGATCCATGAAGTATTCAAAGGGAAGATCGGGGTGCAGTCCCCCCACGATGTGAAACTCGGTCACCGCCTCCGAGTACCCCGAGGCGGCCGTCTCCCAGGCCTCCTCGAGCGCCATCGTGTAGGTGCCCGCGTCGCCCTTCTTCCGTCCAAACGCACACAACCGGCAGGAGGCCACGCAGACGTTAGTTGGGTTGATGTGCCGGTTCACATTGAAGTAGGCCACATCACCATGCATCCGCTCCCGCACCAGGTTTGCCAACCAGCCCACGGCCAAGATATCCCCGCTGCGGTACAACGCAACTCCATCTTCAAAGCTGAGACGCTCGCCCTGCTGCACCTTAGCTGCGATCGGCAAAAGGGCAGGATCGTCTGTTTGAAAAGAGTGTCGCGCAGGCAAAGTGGACGATTGAAAGCTCATACTTTGATTCTAGTCCCGATCTGTCGTTGCGGCACGTTTCAGTGGCTTGCCATCTCCTTGGAATCAACCATGCGCGGCTGGATGACTACCCCATCAAACCAGGTTGTTCCAACCAGATGGTCCCCCATGGGACGTATCAGCCTGAGGTTCCATCCGGTGTTCCAGTATTGAATCTTCCGGTCGGGCAGATGGACTGCGAACGCGATCGTATTCTTGCTTCCGGCAGCGATAAGCACGCGCTGCGAGACATCGTCATAGAAGATGCTGTTCACATCTCGCAGAAACAGGTCTTTAACGGTCTGCCACGTAGCTCCCTTGTCATCGGACACGAAGATGCCCTGCCGCCCTCCGACCCAAAGTCCGCCGGCATCATCAACAGCCATCGCAGAGACTTGGTCGAGCATCTCGGGGAGCTTGATCGTCGTCCATTGCTGACCACCGTCGAAGGAAAGCACCGCCGAGTTCAAATTCGATGCCAGAACGATAGACTTTCGGGCAGCCACAAAGTTCCAGCCCCTTGGCTCGAAGCCCGGGACTTCCCTCCAGCTCTGACCAGACGTGGTGCTCTCAAAGAGGCCAGTCGAGGTTGCTGCATAGAGCGTGTCTCCTCCACGGGCGAATGCGTTGATCGCGGGTTCAAAGGACCGTAACGGGATGCTCTTATGCACCACGACCGCCGGCGCTTTCTGCGCAGCCCCTGCGTGCGCAGTCTTCTTTCCCGTTCTGGTGGGCGGTGCAGGTGGAGGATTGAGCGTCACATTGTCTACACGGCTCCAGGTGACACCTTGCAGCCTGTAGATCCCATGCCGGGTACCCGCCAGCAAGGCACTATCGGGTCCCTGCGCCAGGCTGAATACATCGTGACCATTTAGTCCCGAACTCGTTTGTGACCAGGTCAGGCCTCCATTGGTGCTGGCAAAGACCCCGCCTAGCGCCTTATCGTTCACCACTCCAACGTAAACTGAGCTGGGACTGGAAGCATCGGCGAGATAGGAAGTAATCTGCCGCGCGGAAAATCCGTTGTTCGACTGAACAAACGAGTTGCCTCCGTCGTTGGAGGCCAACACACCGCCCCGATCCGTCGCAAGCATCACCCGGTTGGCGTTGGTCGGGTCGACGAAGACGTCATTGATGATTACTTCCGGGCCAGTGGTTCGTTGCCAGGTCGCGCCAGAATCCGCCGTGCGCCACAGTCCCTCGGTTGTTCCCGCAAAGACGATGTTGCTGTTCGTCGGATCCTGCATCAGCACCCTGGTTCTACGCGCAGTAGAGGGAATTCCCTGAACTTTCTTGAAGAGATCTCCACCAGTCTGGCTCTTGTAGATTCCGGAGCAGGCGCTGGCATAGACGGTCTTCGGATCCTTAGGATCCACAATGATCGAAAACACGTCGGAGTCGTCGATGACTCCCTGTTTAATGTTGGTCCAATGCTGTCCGCCGTCGACCGTCTTCCAGGGCAGATGCCAGGTTCCCGCGTATATGATCTGAGGATCTACTGGATCAATCGCAATCGATTCGACCTCATGCAGCTCCTGGCTTCCTACCGGGCTAATCAGCTTCCAGTGTTCTCCGCCGTCTACCGATTGATAGACGCCCTTCAAGGTACCGGCCACAAGAGTCTTCGGGTTCGAGGGAGCAGGCGTCAAGGCGCGGATGGACTGCCCTTGCATATCGCTTGGACTTTGCCAGCTCTGGCCACCATCTTTGCTGAGAAATATTCCGCCATCCGGACTGCCAAGCACCCAGGCACCGACAACGATCTGCTTCGAATCAGCGCCGTTGACCACAATCGAGTCCAGCACCAAATCATCCCGTTTGCCGATCCATGCCAGTCGCTTCCAGTCAGCTCCGCCATTCCGCGACTCGTACATCCAGCCCGTTGCCGTGCCCAGATACATATGAGCGTGGTCATGAGGGTCGATCGCAAATGCCCGCGCGTCCCCTCCATCTGGACCATACGGCAGCCAGCTTGCTGCATGCAGTGAAAGGCAAGATACAACGAGAAGGAGAGCTACGAGTGCGAGGGGAAGACGAAGAAATCTGTTCAAGGGAGGGGTCCAGTCTTGTAAAACACAATTATCGAACTTACGGAAAGGTCTATCAACACAAAAGCTGACTGGGAACATTCCCAGTCAGCCATGTGCATGACTACAGCAAATTGTTACTGCTTCTTCTTGTGGTGATGCGTGACTGGTGCGGTCCGTGGCTTGGCGGTTACTGCGCTTTCGTCCACGGGGGTAAGGCCGGTGGTGCTGAGTGTTGCTCCGGCAGGAATCAACGTCGTCGTCACTGTCTTACCGTTATCCGAACCGGTGTAGACCGAGACACGGCTGGCGTCGACACCCTTCTCCGTTACCAGGTAGGCCTTCGTGTTGACGGCACGCTCAGCAGCAAGCTTGTCGCCCTTCTTCTCGGCGCTGTCCTTATCGCCAACTACGGCCAGCTTCGCATCAGAGGTGCGCTGCAGGTTGAGAGCGATATCGTCCAGGCAGGCCTTAGCTTCGTTATCTACACGGGCCGGGCGCTTCTTGTCGCGATCGAAGTTGATCGAGCAAAGCTGGCTGGTCGTTGGCGCTGGCGGCGGCGGCGGTGCGTTGACCGTAACCGTAGTCGTCGCAGAGGCTGTCTGACCCTTGTCGTCCACAACGTTGCAGGTCACCGTGATCGTGCCAGGTGCCGCGCCGGTTGTGGTCAGAGTCGCCGTCGAGTTGCTTCCCGATACCGAGCCAGCCGAAGAGCTGTAGCTGTAGGTCAGAGGACGATTCTGCGGGCTTACACCGCTCGCGGTAATCGTCGAGGAGTCCCCAGGAGCAACCGTCGAAGGATTGGCCGAGCAGCTCAGGGTTGGCGGCTCAAACGCTTTCACGGTGTAGCTGGCTGAGCAGTCCGCCGACTCACCCGGCTTCGCACCCTCGGTTATATGGCCCTTCGCCGTATAAGTTCCAGGGTTCGCAGACGCGGTGTCAATGTTGGCTGTGGTCGAGGTTCCCGTGATCGTGCCGCCATCCGCGGTCCAGTTGTAGGTCGCCGTCTTCTTCGGATTCAGGTTCAGAGGCGTTCCTGTGACCGTAATAGGATCGCCAGGAAAGACAGTCGCAGGGGAAGCTGCGCAGGAGTAGGTCACCGGCGGAGGAGGAATGATATGGCCGAAGTGAGCTACGATACCCGTGCTCAGTTCAGCTCCGCCCAGGTTCGCGCGCCCACCGATTGCGCCACCGGTCGGAGGAGCAACTGGCGGACCATAGTCTGCGTGAACATACTTATAGTCTGCCTGGAAGAGGCGGAGAGAAAATTTGTTATTGAAGAACGGCAGATCATAGTCCATGCCGCCGCCAACCGTCAGGCTTGGTCCCCACTGATACGGATTGTGGTATCCGCCCGACTCAGAGTTTGGGCCGCCTAAACGCGCACCGCCTGCCAGTCCGTGGGCGAACAACGTGAAGTTCTGCATCGGTGCACGGAAGATCGGTCCAGCGGAAGCCGTATACAGGCCATCATTGTTGCCGTCTGGATGAGCCGCGAAGACTACCTCGCCACCAACATACTTGTTGAAGTAATACGCGCCACTTCCGATCGCACCTTTGTCAATCGACGAATAGTTGATTCCCGCCGGCTTTACCTGGCCATGAGCTCCAAAGTACGAGTATCCCAGGAATACGTCGATGCGTGAAGGGTTCGGCCCCACCGGGGCGGCTGTGCTGGGAGTCTGCGCACTGAGACTGGCAACTCCGAGACTGACTGCACATGCAGCCAGTACGTACCGGCGTGTATTACGAAACGGGCGATAAACCATTCGAGTTCCTCCACTCAAAGTCTTGCTTTTTTTTACGAGCCTTCATCTTCATCTACAGGGATCGTTTTGTTGGTTCGATTCCTTACAGCTTACTTCAGTTGCTAATGCATCCGGTAAAAAAATACTCCTCGATGACACTATTTTCAATACGTTACCAGTGAGAAAGGAAAAAACGTTCCTCAGGTGGAATGGATGAACCCTTCCAGTAACTGCACTTTTCTTGGTGCTTTAACTCAAATTCAGGGTTTTTCGCATAGACCCGCGCTCCTGCTGGATCTTTTCCTGCAAAAGCGTGATCGCATACAGCAGCTGCTCCGGTCGGGGTGGACACCCGGGAACGTACACATCCACTGGAATGACCTGATTAACCCCCTGCAGCAAAGCATAGTTGTTGAAGATTCCACCCGAAGTCGCGCACGCCCCCATCGAGATCACCCACTTTGGTTCAGGCATCTGCTCGTACAGCCGCCGAATTACAGGCGCCATCTTCTGCGAAACCCGCCCCGCGATAATCATCAGGTCGCTCTGCCGAGGCGACGGGCGAAACACCTCCGCCCCAAACCGCGCAATGTCGTACCGCGATCCGCCCATGGACATCATCTCGATCGCGCAGCACGCCAGCCCAAAGGTCATCGGCCAGATGGAGTTCTTTCGCACCCAGTTGATCGCCGCATCCATCGAAGCCAGCACAATGCCCTCCGGCTGCTCGTCTCCCCAGCTCACCTCGGTTACCTTTTCATGGTTCTTGCCGGAGCTTTCCAGGTTGCCGAAAAGATAGCGATCGTTTCTTTGCGGAGTGGCTGTGGGACGGCCATTGCTTGTGTTGTCGCTGGTAGTTGTGCCCATGTTTCTAATATAAGACCCTTACACAATCGCCGCATAGTCAATTCCGCATGTAATTGACAGGCAACTCCAAAGCCGCTCGAGTTGAAACAGTGCGTTCGAAGCATGAAACCCTTCTTCAGGCCTAGCGCGCATTCTCTTCGATGGCCCGCAACAAAGCCTCCCGCAACACCCTTCCCTCTTCTTTGTCCAGCTTTGCCCCGCTGCGGGTCAGGTAGAAGACGTCAATAGCCGTCTCGCCCTCCGTATCCACCAGCGCCACCTCGATATTGCAGCCCTGTGCCGCCAGCGTCAGGCTCAGAGCCCTCAGCAGTCCAGTCGTATCCTGCGCCACTACCTCCAGCAGCGTACTGTGCGACGAAGCCTCATCGTCAAACTCCACCCTGGTCTCGACTACCATCAACGGCGCCTTTCGTCTCCCTCTCCGCCGCCCACTCAGCAGTTTCTCCACCGACACCGCTCCGGTCATCACATCATGCACGCTCTTCACAAACGCCTCGTGCTCGGACGCATTCATCTCCAGCGTCCGGAAGGTGTCCGTAAACCGGAACGTATCCACAACCACACCCTGCCGGTTCGAAAACGCATCCGCCGTGACAATATTCATCCCCCACGCCGCCAGCACCCCAGCCATCGTCGCGAAGAGCTGCGGTCTGTCCTTCGTCACCAGCGTCAACTCGCTCACCGCAGGCACATAGCGAAAATCCAGCTGCACCGGATCTCCCGCGAACCCCGTCGCCATCTTGAAGTGTGTCCGTACCTGCTCCGGCGTCCTCGTCAGCACGTAGCGCTCCGGAAAACCATCCAGGTACTCCAGCACTGCCGCCTTCTGCCCCGGCAGCAGAGCCACCACCCGATGCACCAGTTCGCTCTCCTCCTGCGCCCCCAGCCGTTCCTCATCCACGCTGCGGTCCAGATAGTTCGCCGTAGCGATAAAAAGCTGCCAGAGATTCTCTGCCTTCCACGGCGTCAACGCATCCGGATGTACCGCATTGATATCCGCATAAGTAAACAAAGTCAGCATGCGGAGAGCTTCGGGCGTCTGCATCTTCCCCGCAAACGCCTGCACCGTCTCCTCATCAAAAATATCCCTCCGCAGCGCAGCCGACATCTCCAGGTGATTCGCGATCAGGTTCACCACCAGCCCGCTCTCATAAGTATCCAGCTCCAGCCGTTCCAGCACACTCTCAGCCATCCGCGCACTCTCCCGCGTATGATCGCCCGTGCTCCGACTCTTTCCCGTGTCATGCAGCAACGCCGCAAGATACAGCAGCTCCGGATGCGGCAGCTCCCGCAGCACTCCGCCAAGCCGCGTAGCCCACTCCGCCATACCACCGTATTGCGCGCTCTCCAGCCCATGCAGCGTATCGATCAGCACAAAGGTGTGTTCATCGACCGTGTAGCGGTGATACGCATCCCGAATCACCAGCGCGTCGATCCCGTGAAACTCAGGGATCAGCAACTCCAACACGCCCATCGCATGCATCGACCGCAGCGCATCGCCGGCATAAGCGCCCTTCAATATCCCCTGCAGATGATGCCACAGAGACGGTCCCTCCTCCAGATGCGCCGACAGCAGCGGCAGCCCCTGCGACAACCTCTCTTCCGCATCCCCGCCCAGCGTCACTCCCGTCCGCGCCATCGCCGCAAACACCTGCAGCACCACATCCGGATCCCCTGCCGGATCATGGCCGAACTCGGTCGAAGTCTCAAGCACGACCCGGCCGCGCTCCAGACGAAAGCCATGCTGCACAACCTCCGCCTTCCGCTCGCGTTTCAATCCAAGCAGCCGGGACGCGGAGGCTGCAGGCACCTCATCTAGCATCTGCGTCACCCGGCGCTCCACGCTGCGCGCATGTCGAAAATAGAGCCGCATCCAATACGCCGCATCCGCCTTCTTCGGCTTGCGGCCCGTGATCCCTACAGCGGTCTCAGCCGCTGCATCCTGCGCCTGCCAATCCAGTGTGTTGTCGTCCCGCTCATGCCGATAGTGCAGAAAACACCGCACCAGCCAAAGAAAATCCACCGCCTTACGAAACTCATTGCCATCGACAGCCGGCCCGCGATGACCCTCGGCCCCGCCCTTCTTCTGGGCCGACGCCGTCGCGACACGCAGGTTCATCATCCACCCACAAACATGCACATCCCGCAGTCCACCGGGACAGTCTTTGATGTTCGGCTCCAAGTGAAACAGCGTGTCTCCGTACTTCGCATGGCGGGCTCGTGTCAGCTCCAACAGACGAACCGTTATCGCCTTATGCTCCCGCTGCAGCAGCTTCGGCACGCTCTGTTCCGCGAGCTTGTCGTAGAGCAATGCATCCCCGGTCACCCAGCGATGATCCATCAACGACAGCGCAAACTCTGCATTCTCCGCGTCGAATCTCTCGCATTCCGCCAGCTTCCGCGTCGCCGGTGAGACCCGAATCCCGCAGTCCCACATCTCCTGATTCACGCGGCGAATCCCGTCTTTGACATCCCTCTCAGCCAGCCTCCCATCCAGCAAAAAGAGCAGGTCCACATCCGAGTAAGGAAACAGCTCCTTCCGTCCGTATCCGCCAACCGCCACCAGAGAGATCCCATTGCCCAGCCGCGAATCCCGCTCAATCGCCTGCGCCCACAGGTCTCGCACCAACTCATCCAGCGCAGCAGCCCGCGCAGCAATCGTCACTGCACCCGAAGCACCACCCGCCTCGAACGCGCCACGAACCTCCAGCATCTTCCGCTGGTAGATCCCACGCATTCCGCTACTTGGGTACTCAGTTCCCTGCATGGCTATTGTGCTCGAAAGAACTTTAAGCATACAGCCGACAACTCCATCAGCTACATCGAACGGCTATTGGCCCAGAGACAACCCTTCGTTGCCACCACCGCACTTTGGACATTTGCGCTCAAAAAATACCTGAACCGTTAGCGCCATAGACCTCTCCGCAATGAGAGCGTGCAAGCTGGTACACCTTTGCCCATGATCCGTACCCGGTCGATCGGTATTACGTATCACTACCTGGCTATTTCGGTTCACATAGCCGGTTTTAGTTGTGAGTGCTTCTGACACTCGTCCCCCTACAGCGCAATCTCTCCACGCTCATCGTTACGAATTCGAATCGCCTCATCGATCTTCGAGATGAAGATCTTTCCATCCCCGATCATCCCCGTCCGAGCCGCGCTTGTAATCGCCAAAATCGCCTTATCCAGCATCTCGTCCGTTACCACAACCTCGAGCTTCACCTTTGGCAGCAGATCCACCGAGTACTCGCGCCCGCGGTAGAACTCCGTATGCCCCTTCTGTCGCCCATGCCCCCGAGCCTCGGTGATCGTCATCCCCTCAACGCCAATCTCCACCAGAGCATCCTTCACCGCGTCCAGCTTCGACGGCTGAATCACCGCTTCAATCTTCTGCATATCCGTATCTTCCTCTCAAGCCGATCGTCTACCGCCGAAATTTAGTGCGCCCAATCGTACCCTTCTTCGCCATGCTGCGAAAGATCGAGTCCCTCGCGCTCATCATCCTCGCTTACTCTAAGTCCGATCAGTTTATCCACGATAAACAGAATCACCAGTGTTCCCACAATCGAAAGAGCCCAAGCAATCGCCACGCCAACCAGCTGGTTCAGCAACTGATGAGCATTCCCTTCGAGAAGCCCCGTAGCCTTCCCCGCACCGAAGATCGGATTGATCACGCTGTTGGCAAATACGCCGGTCAAGATCGCACCCATCGTCCCGCCAGCGCCATGCACCCCGAACGCATCCAGCGAGTCGTCGTAACCAAACGCCGCCTTCACCTTCACCACCATCAAATAACAGCCCACTCCCGCAATCAGCCCAATCCAAAGCGCCGATATCGGCGTAACAAACCCCGAAGCCGGTGTAATCGCCACCAGCCCAGCCACTGCGCCGGAGATCGCGCCCAGCGCCGAAGGTTTGCCCTGCCGAATCCACTCCGCCACGCTCCACCCAATCGCCGCAGCCGCCGCGCCAAAGTGAGTCGCCACAAACGCCGAAGTCGCCAGCGTCCCCGAGCTCAGCGCCGAACCGGCATTGAACCCGAACCACCCCACCCAAAGCAAACAAGCCCCAATGAAACTCAGCACCACCGAATGCGGCGGCATCGGCACCTTCGGATATCCCAGCCTCTTGCCCAGATAAAGCGCCGTCACCAGCGCCGACACCCCGGAAGTCACATGCACCACGGTCCCACCCGCAAAGTCGAGACAAGGAAACCGTCCGCCCAGCGAAGCATTCAACAACCCACCCTTGCCCCAGACCATATGCGCCATCGGACTGTAAACCACCATCGCCCACAGCACCATAAACACCAGCATCGCGGAAAACTTCATCCTCTCGGCAAACGCGCCCGTGATCAGCGCCGGCGTAATAATCGCGAACATCAGCTGATACACCATAAACGTCTGCAGCGGAATCGTCGCCGCATACTTCACATCCGGCGCCAGACCCACGCCCTTCAAAAACACATTGTGCAACCCGCCGATAAACGCGTTCCCCTCGCCAAACGCCAGCGAATACGTCACCAGAGCCCACAGCACGGTGATCACCGCCATCATCGCGAAGGTATGCATCATCGTGCCGAGAATATTCTTCTTCCGCACCAACCCGCCGTAGAACAGCGCCAGCCCCGGTCCGCTCATCATCAACACCAGCGCCGCCGAAACCAGCATCCAGGCGTTATCCCCCGAAGTCTGCGCAGCAGCGATCAGCGCCGCATTATCGGCATTCTGTTTCTCCAGCGCCACTATCCTGTCCGTCTGGCTCAAACTCGAACCTCCAGGAGCGGCCGAGGCAGTCGTCTGCGCCCAAACCCGCGACCCACCCGCTGCCATTCCGCCGACAATCAGCGCAAACAGAAAAGCCAGAAACACCTTCGCCACTGGAAGACGCATGGTTCAATCACCCGTTTCAAAGTTAGTCATTTCAAAATAAACGAAGCAGCAGGAGAGAAGAGATACGCCGTCAATTCGCCAATCTGGCAGCCTACGACTCAATCTTCATAAGTCAAAAGAAGCGAAGCACCTCTGCACCGCTCCGGTTCGCTTTACTCTACACAAGGCAGCGCGCATCACAAAGCAAGAAATTCATCCCGCAGTCGCGACACCCGCAGTCCACTCTTTGAAAGGCGCTCATCATGTCGACCGCAACTCTCCACCGCTGGAATGAAATCGAACCCGAGCAACTCAATCCTCTTCTCACCCGCCAGTTCGTCACCGGCAGCCTCGCCATGTTCGCCCGCGTCGTGCTCGCCAAAGGCTGCATCGTCCCGCGCCACTCCCACCCCAACGAGCAGATCACCTTCATCACCGAGGGCGCACTCCGCTTCGACTATGACGACGGCACGTCGCACACCGTCAAAGCAGGCGAGATCCTCGTCATCCCCGGCAACCTTGCCCACTCCGCCACAGCTCTCGAAGACACTATCGACTTCGACATCTTCGCCCCACCGCGCCAGGACTGGATCGACAAAGACGACAGTTACCTCCGCTAATCAACCCTTGTCTTACAAGTCCTCGCGCTGGTAGACCCGAGCATCGCGAGGACCCATACTCTCTTTCCGCCCAGACTAGGTACAACCCCCACGAAGTGGGCGCATCACGCGCAGTGGGCCCGTCCGGCAGGACAAAAGTTTTAGCAAACCAAAGTCCTTCGACATCCCACCCACCAATCCCGTACCCTTGCATCACCACCCGAAGCAACGTCGGAGAATTCATGAAGCAACTGGTCCAAAAGCAACTCGCTCTCTCCATCGCAACCCTGCAAGCCGTCCTCGCCGACGAAACCATCTCCGAGACTCTCGTCTCCACCGCAAAACTCACCGCCGAAGCCATGCAATCCGGTCACAAGCTTCTGGTCGCCGGCAATGGTGGCTCCGCGGCCGACGCGCAGCACCTGGTCGCCGAGTTCGTCGTCCGCCTCACCGTCAACCGCCCCGCCCTCCGCGCTATTGCTCTCACCACCGACACCTCCATCCTCACCGCCGCCGGCAACGACTACGGCTTCGACCACATCTTCTCTCGCCAATTAGAAGCACTCGCCCAGCCCGGCGACGTCTTCCTCGCCATCTCGACCTCCGGCAACTCGAAGAACCTGCTCAGAGCCATCACGCAGGCCAAGATAATCGGCATCTCCACCATCGGCCTCACCGGCAACGGCGGCGGCCTCATGCGTCCACTGTGCGACTACAACATCGTCGTCCCTTCTGATATCACCCAGAACATCCAGGAGTCCCATCTCGCCCTGGAGCATATCTTCTGCATGCTGGTCGAACGCTTCGCCTTCGGCCACGACCTCGACAAAAAACGCCAAATTCTCAGCGAATAGAACAGCCCTCTCGCCGCAAAGGTTACTCGCCGCAAAGGTTACTCTTGGATCTCGGCAGTGCTCCCTCTAATGCTCCGCGAGCAATACATCCACATCCGCTTTGAAGTCCGCCTGCCTCACTGCTCCAACATAAGTCTTCGCCACACGCCCCTGCCGATCCACCAGTACCGTCGTAGGCACACCGACCATGCCATAAGCCATCTGCGATCCCGGTTCCGGCAATGCCACCGGATACGGCACGCCAAACTCCTCCACAAACTGCTTCACCTTCGCCGTTCCCCCTTCATCGACGGCCACTCCCACCACCGCCAGTCCCTGCGGCCCCAACTCCTGCGACAGTCGAATCAGCCCCGGTGTCTCCTCCCAGCACGGCCCGCACCAGCTTGCCCAGTAGTTCACCAGCACCACCTGCCCCCGATGTTCCGCCATCCTCCACGTGCCGCCGTCGAGCTGTGTCATCACCAGCGCCGGCATCGCCCTCCTGTCAGCCATCGGTGTCATCCCGCCCGACTGCCGGGTCGCGAAGTACCACGCCCCACTCACCACCGCAAACCCGATCAAGCCAACCCCATACCCTACCCACCTCGACCGCATCGTCAGCTCCCCGCCCCCCAACTCTTTCTTCCGCCACTCGAGCTATGTACAGTTGTCAGAGATGCTTCACACCAGCCAGAAGGGACCAACTCCCATCACTCCCACCCATCGCCGCTCCGCACTACTCAGAACGATAACCCTTCTGGCCTTATTCCTCACGGCAATTCCCGCCGTTCCCTACTCCGTCCAGACCCACCAGGAGCTCATCGATCTCGCCTGGAAGCAGTCCATCCGCCCGCTCCTGCTCAAAAAATTTCCTACCCTCACCGAAGCCCAGCTGCAGGAGGCACACGCCTACGCCTACGGCGGCAGCGCCATTCAGGACTTCGGCTACTACCCCTTCGGCAACGCCTTCTTCTCCGACCTCACCCACTATGTTCGCTCCGGCGACTTCGTTCTCTCTCTTCTCCATAACGCCCACACCCCCGACGAACTGGCCTTCGCCATCGGCTCGCTCTCCCACTACATCGGCGACAACCTGGGGCACAAATACGCCGTCAACCAGTCCGTTCCCGTCGAGTTCCCCAAGCTCGAACAGAGATACGGAGCCTCGGTCAACTACGCTCAGGATCCCCACGCCCACGTTCAGACCGAGTTCGCCTTCGACATCAACCAACTCAGCAAGAGGCGCTTCGCACCCTCCGCCTACACCCGCTTCGTCGGCCTCGAAGTCCCTATCGTCCTGCTTCGCAAAGCGTTTTTCGAGACCTACGGCCTTCGCCTTCCCGACATCATCGGCACCAAAGACACCTCCATCCGCGTCTATCGCTTCGCCGTCCGCCGCTTCCTTCCCGACATCGCCCGCGCCGAGACCATCCTTCACAAAAAGAACTTCCCCACCGACACCCCCAGTCCCGATCTCGACGCCTTGGCAACCGACCTCCGCCAGGCCTCGGCCGACAACAACTGGGAAGCCTACCGCAAAAAACCCGGCGTCCGCAGCCACCTCTTCGCAGGCTTCATCTACATCCTGCCCAAGGTCGGCTTCCTCAAGCTGCTCGCCATCAAAGGCCCCACCGAGCAGACCGAAGACCTCTACATCAAGAGCGTCAACCGCTCCATCAAGGCCATGCGCCTAGTCCTGACCAACTACGACACCATCGACCGTTACATCGCCAATCGCGATCTCGATACCGGCGACGTCGTTCGACCCGGCGGCTACCGCCTCACCGATAGGACTTACGCCGAGCTCCTCACAACCATCACCAAAAAGCCCGAAAACGTGGTCCCCTTCCAGCTCAAGCACGACCTCATCGCCTACTACGCCGACCCGAACTCTCCCATCGAGACAAAAAAAGATCCGAAGCAGTGGGCCCAGGTCCAGACCAATCTGCAAACCCTGGCCTCCATGAAGACCATCGGCGCCCTTGACCCCGTTCCCGATGGCATCCTCGATGCTGACTAGAGGTCAAGCATCCGCTTCTCCGCACAATGCAAGCCGCTTTACCTCTTCTATGCATCCAACCGACCATACAACCAGATCCGCAGGCAACTAGATTCACAGGAGAAGCGATGACGATCCTTCGCACCCACGCCCTTCGCACTCAGAACCTTCGCACGCACGCCCAACGCACTCACGCCTCGCGCACAGCCGCAGCCCTCAGCCTCATCCCGCTCCTGCTCCTCCCCGGCTGCAACAACACCGGCAAAGCCGCCGCCACACCCGCCAACTTCACCATCGGCATCAACAACCACTACCTCGACCATCCCGAGTGCCTGCTCACCGACACTCGCTTCCCCTTCGAGACCGGCGACGCCGCAACGACAAAACAGATGGATACCCTGGTCAAAAATCTTCTCCTCGAAAAATCCGTCGAGACCAGCATCCACGTCAGCCGCTACACCGTCGCCCCCGCCGGAACCCGCTACGCCCCGCGCTTCTGCTACGGCCATCGCGAGGTCACCAGCATCAACAGCTTCACGCCCGTAGCCGTCTCCAACGGCTTCAAAGAGACCACCATCACCTACAGCTACACCATGAAAGAAGTCCCCGTCTGGGCCGAGAGCCACGATGTACAAGCTGCCTTCCCCGCTATGGCTCGCGCCACCACCAGCCAGGCCACTGACACCATCACCCTTGCCCAATCCCCCGTAGGCTGGCAGGTCCCCGACTAACCCGACCAACGGGAGTGCCCAAGCACACACCGACCCACCGAGACAAGGTGTACCCGTCACGAAGTAACCGCCACGCGCTGTAGATCCGTCCGGCAGGACAAATCTCCCGCTACAATCCTCACCAGAGGATCCAATGTCGAAATCCCGCCGTGAATTCCTGACTCAAAGCACGCTCGCTGTACTCGCCTCCGCCTCCACCACCCTCGCGCAGACGCCCTCCACCCCCGCAACCCCCGGCGCGCCGCCCGCCTTCGGCACCTCACCCTCAGTCGGCCCAGAGGTCTCCCCCGCCACATTCGCCGAAGCTGAAAAGCTCGTCCAGGTCGCTCTCACTGAAAAAGACCGAGCTCAGGCCGCAGGCAATTGGCGCGCCGCGATGGCTCCTCTCTACGAACGCCGCACCGGCCCCCGCAAAGTAGCCATCCCCAACACCACCGCACCGTACTCCCTCATCAACTCAATCCTCCCCGGCCAGCCCACCCTCCCGCCAAAAAACGAATTCATCCGCACCACCTCCGACGCCCCACTCCCCACCACGGACGAAGCCATCGCCTTTGCCCCCGTCCGCCAACTCTCCCGCTGGATTGAAACCCGCAAGCTAACCAGCACACGCCTCACCGAGATCTACCTCGCACGTATCGAGCGCCTCAATCCGAAGATCAACTGCATCATCACCCTCACCCGAGACCACGCCCTAGCGCAAGCCAAAGCCGCCGACGCCGAAATCTCCTCCGGCCACTACCGCGGCCCGCTCCACGGCATCCCCTGGGGCGCAAAAGATCTCCTCGACACCGCCAACATCGCCACCACCTGGGGCGCAGAGCCATTCCAGCACCGCGTCCCCCCCGCAGACGCCACCGTCGCCGAACGACTTAACGCCGCAGGCGCAGTCCTCATCGCCAAGCTCTCCCTCGGCGCTCTCGCCCTCAACGATGTCTGGTTCGGCGGCCAGACCATGAATCCCTGGCTTCTCGAAGAGGGCTCCTCCGGCTCAAGCGCAGGTCCAGGCGCAGCCACCGCCGCAGGCCTCGTCGCCTTCGCCATCGGCTCTGAAACCGGAGGCAGCATCGTCTCGCCGTCTATGCGTTGCGGCGTCACCGGCCTGCGCCCCACCTACGGCCGCGTCCCGCGCACAGGAGCCATGACTCTCTGCTGGTCCCTCGACAAACTCGGCCCCATGGCACGCAGCGTCGAAGACACCATGCTCGTCCTCAACGCCATCACAGGCCCCGACGGCCATGACGTAGCCTGCGTCCTAAGCAAGCTCGACTTCGACGCAGAAGCCCCCGTAAAAAATCTAAAGGTTGGTTACTTCTCCCAGTGGATGAAGGAAGCCCCCGCCACCGACGTCGATCGCGCCGCCCTCGCCGCCATCTCTACGCTCGGCATGACGCCCGTCGAAGTCACCCTCCCTGATTGGCCCTACGACAACCTCGACCTCATCCTCTTCGCCGAAGCCGCCGCCGCCTTCGAAGAGATCACCCTCAACCACGCCGTCGACCAGCTCAAAGCCCAGGTCCCCGACGCCTGGCCCAACACCTTCCGCCAATCCCGCTTCCTCTCCGCGGTCGACTACGTCCAGGCCGACCGCCTTCGCCGCATGGTCGCCGTCGAGATGGCCCGCATCTTCGCCCCAGGCCCCAACGCTCCCGACCTCCTCCTCGTCCCCTCCCTCCGCGACGAGATCCTCACCATCACCAACTTCACCGGCCACCCCTCCCTCACCCTCCGCGCCGGCTTCGTCGAAGTCTCCGAGGCCCGCAGCGACTGGGCACCCGACCCAGCCAAGCCTCTGCCAAAGTTCAACCCACCGCGCCGCGTCCCCCACGGCGTCACCCTCATCGGCCGCCTCTTCGACGAGGGTACTATCGCCAGTGTCGGCTTGGCTCTGGAGCGTCACTTCAACGTAGCCAAAGAAACCCCACCTGGTTTTTAGCCTCCGGCCAACGGAAGGATCGGAATGGATCACGCTATTAAGACCGGTACACGAGTCATGAAGTGACCACGCACGCGCAGTGGGCCATCCGCGGCATCTCTGCCGCTAAACGAAGGCCGATGTGTACCCAGTTGGATACGGGCAAACAAAATAAACACTCTCGCCATGACAGGTACGGGATAACAATGCCGTATCGCGAAATGTGGGCCCTGGGGTGCAGATGCCATCAACCAACTACTTTGACGATCTATACGGAGTCACCGAGGAACGAGCTCTCAACTTCTGGGCGTCAAATCTCCACGAGTCGATAGGAAGTGAGCAGTGGTCCCAGATCAGCGACTCGACTGGCGTATATCTCGCAAGCGTCCTCGGTCACTTCTGCCTGCAGTCGGTCGATCGAGCCGAAGTTCTCTCCCCCGACTACAACCCCGGCGATCAAGAGTTCCGTCAGTTCGCGGACCTCACACAGATCGCCGAGCTCATGATGCGCCAGCTCACCAGCGCAAAGAATCCTCTCTGGATGGAGTCTGCCGGCGCGCACATTCTCCTTTATGCCGGCTTCTTTCAAAGCCAGAATAAGCACCGCCACAACATCAACTTCTACTCCACCATGGGCCGAGAGTGCTATCTCATGGCCGCTGTAGGCAAGCGGGCCGAGATGATGAAGCTGATGGCAACAGGCTTCGATCAATACCTGTGCCATCTCGCCAACCTCCATCAGCATCTGCGCGACAGCAGATATCTGATAAGAATGGATAACTAGATTCACCTCTCGTTTGCCGTTGTGTCCATCATTTACAGCACGAGTACGTCGCATAGCGGCGGCGCCTGATCTACATCCTTCTCTACCCTATTCAGACAGCTCAGACAGGAATGCGTGTACGTCGGTTGGTGACGCTGAAGATAGAGTCCACCGGCGCCCTCAAGGACTGGCAAAACGTTAAGCCGATCCACTCCAATCACTGGGGAGAACAGCCGATTCACCCCGCCGAATAAGCGCAGCCTCCCTAAGCCACAGAAGCTCCAGTTACCCCTGTCTCGCCCTTCAGACTCATCCCGTGAAACAATGGAACTCGCGCCTTTCGGCGAATCAGAGGTTTAGTTTGCTGCGATCTGCTTTTATTGCTCTCTCTCAAAACAAGTCTTTACGCTCATTCTCAGAGCGCTCCACAATGGGGAAGAAAATGTCGGGCCGCTTCGTCGCCGGCATGTCTGTGGAAGAGGCACTTGCTGCCTGCCAGCGCGTCAACAAAGAAGGCATCGCCGTTAGCCTCGACTCCCTCGGCGAATCCGTCACCACCGAAGCTGAAGCCCGCACCTCCGCCGACATCTACCACCAACTCCTCGATGCCATTCACACCCGCGGCCTCAACGCCAACGTTAGCGTGAAGCTTTCGCAGGTTGGTATGGACTTCGATCCCGCGCTTGCCGAGCGCATCGTGGGCGAGATGGTTGAGCACGCCGCCCACGTTCAATCTTTTGTCCGCATCGACATGGAAGGCTCACCCTATACCGAAGCCACCATCGCCATGACCGAGCGCCTCGCCGCCAAGTTTCCTGGTGCTGTTGGCACAGTTCTTCAGGCTTATCTCTTCCGCACTGAAGGTGACGCCGAGCGTTTGCTCAATGAAGGCATCCGCATCCGTCTCTGCAAGGGAGCCTACAAAGAAGGCCCAGAGATCGCCTTCCCTGCTAAATCTGACGTCGATTCGAACTACGTGAAACTCATGAGGCGCATGGTCACCTTCTCTAATCCCACGACTGGCAAGGGCGTCTTCTGCGGCATTGCAACTCATGACGAAGCGATCGTCGAGCAGATGCGAGCCTTTGTTCGGGAACACAATATCGACAAGTCGGCCTTCGAGTTTCAGATGCTCTACGGAATCCGCCGGGATCTCCAGCACCGTCTCACGGCTGAGGGCTTTGGCGTCCGCGTCTACCTCCCCTTTGGCCCGGAGTGGTATCCCTACTTCATGCGCCGCCTCGCCGAGCGCCCGGCTAACGTCATCTTCCTAGCCAAAAACTTCTTCAAAAACTAGCCTTGAAGAGCGGTTTTGTTTTGGGAAAAAGTTGAGCTGTGGTGAGACTCAGGATTTTGTTGTTTTGCTGGTGTTTTTGAGGGGGGTTTTGAAAAAAGTGGGTGGTTGGTGGTGGTTTTTTGCTGGTGTGAACGTGGTGGATGGGTGGTGAAACGTGGCGCGTTGCAGGCTGTTTTTCAACAGCGAAAAACACGCCACGTATTTGAACTTTATTTTCAGTTCAACGAAGCCGACTAGATTTTTACTTCAACGAAGCGGACTGAGCAGGGACCGGCTCGGCCAGCAGCTTCTCGACCAGTTCTGTCGTCTCCTTTACTAAGGCCTCGTGCGCGGGCGGATTCGCCGGGCCGGCAAAGCCTGCATGAACTTCCCTCACCCGCCCATCGCGTCCTAGAAAGAACGAGGTGGGCCAGCAGTTGAGGTTCACGCCCTGAGGGATCTTTTCATTCAACTGCTCGGTCTCTCCCGCCACCAAAACCGTGTAGGTAAGTCCATATTTTTCGATGAAGGCATGTAGCCGGGTCGGCTCTTTCAACTGATCGGCCTCTTCAAACGAGAGGTTCACTACCTCCAGTCCCTGGCTGTGAAACTGCTTGTAGAGGCTCTCCAGCATGGGCGCTTCGTCGTGGCAGTTGGGGCACCAGGACCCGCCGATCGCAACGATCACGACCTTGCCGTCGAACTGCGGATCGGTGTTGGAGACGAGCTTTCCAGTGAGGTCCGGGAAGCTGAAGGCAAAGCGCGCCGACGGGTCTTTGACCGTAGTCTGCTGGGTCGGATCGGTCATGCCGGGAAGGGCCGCCGCCCGCGCCTGTGCGGGTCTGCGAGCGGTAAGATTTTGCTGTTCGTTTACATCTGCCCGCAGTTTATTGGAGACCAGAAGGGTTCCGTCGGATTGCGGAGTGACGCTATAGAGCGCGGGGCCAGCGGCGGTGAAGTGCCCGATCAGGTACTCGTGTCCTGTCCAGCCTCCGTAGAGAGCACCGGTATCGCCGTCGATGCGCTGAATGACAGCCTTCACCTGGTCCGAGTGAGCTGAGGGCTCAATGCGAAGCTGCCAGGCCGACTCGCCCTTGGAGGACTTAACCTCCACCTCCCAATCCCCGGGGATGGCCGGGCCGTCCGGTTTGGCTTCGACGCCGGTTGAGCCATGGAGACTCAGAGTGACTGGATAGCGCGTAGCAGACGTGCCGAAGGTTCCCGTTAGATGGCTATCCGCTACTATCGCGTCGAGGGTCCGTGCGTAGTAGTTGAAGGTGATCAGCAGATGATTGCCGACAAAGCTGACGCTGGAGGCGGGGCTGCGGTCTGGACCGTTGAGCTCCGGGCCATTGAGCAGAGCGGCCTGAAGGTTTTTGCCACGGCCGGTAATCTCGAGGCGAAGGGGAACCTGCTGTCCGTGGACAGTGGCATCGCCCACCCAGGGACCAGCGATTGCACCTTGCTTCGAAGCCTGAGCAACGGTAGACAGAACGACCAGAACAAGACTGGCGAAGAGCTTCATGAAAGATCTCGATTCTTTCTTAGAATTATGGGAGGTGAAGACTCAATGGGAGTCTGCTTGATCAGCAGACTCGGAGCACGCGTGTCAGGCCAGCGGGGAGCGGCGACAACAACAGAAGCTGTACTGCATGTGCATCTTTATAAAGTAGGCCGAGCGGTGGCGACAGGTCAAGAGAGAGTTACGAAACTCTGTTTGGTAGCCATCTCACTACCGGTGCAACTTCCGAATTGACGAGATTCGTCCAGAATCCGAACACACCGTCTCTGAAATAGTGCTTGCCCTGAAGGCCAACTTTCGGTTTGCCCGTCATACGCCCGAACTTTCGACTGCGGATTTTGTTCGTGATAATCCATGTCGCGGGCTGTCGTTATTAAGATCAATTTTGCGCTTGACAGCCCTAAGATGACGTGCGTACTCTTTGCTTATGCGGTATTCCCAGGAACACAAAGCACGGAACCACGAGAACATTCTTTCCCTGGCCGCTCGCTCTTTCCGTGAGCACGGCGGTGACAGCAGCGGCATCGGGACTGTGATGAAGAAGGCAGGCCTGACGAAAGGGGGGTTCTACCGGCACTTTGAGAGCAAGGACGACCTGTTCGTCGAAGCGGTAGCCCGAGCATTCGACGAGATGGGAAGCGGCATGGATGTAATTGCGAGGTCCGCGCCCAAAGGCCACGCTCTGCGGGCAATGATCGAATACTATCTAAGCGCGCGCCATGCGAATTCTCCCGGAATGGGTTGTGTGATCTCCGCTCTCGGGCAGGAGTTCGCGCGAAAGCCTCTAGCCGTGCGAAAGCGGATTGAGGTCTTGCGAGAAGCGTACCGTGAGCGTCTACTGCCGTTTCTTCCTGGTCAGACGCGAGAAGAAAAGGTGACGAAGTTTCAACTTTTGTTCTCCAGTATGGCTGGGGTGCTGATTGTGGCCCGCATTACCTCTTCCCCCAAAAAGCGTGAGCAGCTGTTGATGGAGGCGAGGATTTTTTTTATAAAGTCCTTCGCTGAGTAGTATTTTTTTGTTCACAAAGAGTACTGTCGTACTCTTTACGCGAAGCGAAACCATAACCTGAATCGAAAGGATACCCGGTGAAACTAATGATCTCTCTTCTCATGGCAATGCTACCCATCGCATCTTTGGCGCAATCGCAGTCAGGAGCCTCCCAGGGGCTGCCCAGCGCGGCGATACCAAAAACTACAGCAGTACTGGTCATTCTGACTCCCAGGCAGGGCGTAACAGTTCAACAAATCATGGCAGTGATGCCGTCAGAGATTGAGGCAACCGTGAGGCTCTATCTCGATGGGAAGATCCGCGAGTGGTACTCCCGCGGCGATGGCCGAGGTGTCGTCTTTCTTCTCGACGCGAAGACCGAAGAGGAGGCACGAGCCACTATGGAAACGCTACCGCTCGCTAAGGAACACTTGATGGATGAACAGTACATTCCCCTTGGACCCTTGATGCCGCTCAGAATGTTGATAGGCCCTGGTGCGCAGCAGTAAGACTGCAGCAGTGAGGCTCTCTTCGCGTTAACTGCAGGAGAAAAACCGGAAACAGACGATCATGTCTCTCAAACCATGCGATAGGAGTTCTCAATGACGCCAGAAACCATCTTCGGAATCCATCTCGTTTTAGGTTATGTAGCGTGCTTGCTCTGCTTCAGGGTTTACTTCTGGCCTAGGCTGAGCTCAATGGACAGTTTCGCGGCGCAACGCGTCATCGCGACTATTCACAGCTTCCGCTTCTTCGGCCTGGTCTTTATTCTTCCGGGCGTAGTCGGACCCGATCTGCCTGCGAGCTTTGCGACCTTCGCAGCCTATGGTGATTTGGCTACCGGCGTGTTGGCGCTTCTCGCGCTTCTTGCAACAAGAGTCCGGCCGCTGTTCTGGACCTTAGCCGTCGCCTTCAATGCAGTGGGAACAGCTGATCTTGTTCTCAACTACTACCACGCGGTCCGGGCCGGCCTTCCCGCGATGGCGGGACAACTGGGAGCGATCTATGCGGTCCCGATCATCTACGTACCCGCGTTGATGATCACGCACATTGCGGCTTTCTATTTGCTGCTGCGCTCTCAACCCAAGGCGGCGATGGCCGGCGATGCGGTCGCATTTTAGGCCGGGATCAGCCGCATCGACTTCTTGTCGTGAGGAGATCATCGAAAAGTCGATGCGGTTCTCGACGAGAAGTACATCGTCGAGTCACTTAGTGAGCGTTGAAGGCACGTTGGAGCACACTCATTTTTTTGGATTCCCGCGAATTACGGGCAACTTGGAAGTTGCCCAAATCTTTCCAATAGCGGGTAGCCAAGGGCACTCTTGGGCCTCGCGCAAAGGAACCATATAGGTTCTGCCAAAGTTGTATGGATAGTTAACCTGTGCCAGCGCAGACTGTATCCACTATGGGGAGGGAGACCGTTCAGGAGATATCTCGGATCTGTTTGGACTTCGCGATCACCTCGCCGCAATCCTGATTGGCTTGATCGTTTACCTCCAGAGATAGCCTCTAGAAGCTGGGCCAAAAAGCAGACGGTGTCCCTCACCCATAGCCCCGCCACACGCCCGCAATAAAAAATAGCCGCCTCCGGGCGGCTATCTCTCTTTCTACAGCTTCGTAGAGATCAGGTGCGTTATTTTCCGTAGGTCGTGCCGTCGTTTGGCCGCCGGACCGGGAGATAGGGTTCGACAGCAAGGAGATTGGAGAGTGTACTGCGCTCCTGATCGGAGAACTGGCCACGAAAGCGATCCGAGTCGAGGATGGCCTGGCGTTGCGGTTGAGGCATCTCGCGGAGGTCGCGGAAGGCACGGGCGACCAGACGGCGGCGATCTTCCGGGAGGCCGCCGAGCTGCTGCATGGCGCCGCGAACCTGCTGGCGTTGCGGCAGGGTGAGACGCTCCATCGCTTCGGTGCGGTCAAGTATCCGCTGGCGCTGCTCGGGCGACATGTTATTGAGCTGCGTGAGGCGATCGCGCATACGTTGCTGGGTCGGCGGGGGCAGATCGCGGAAGCCGGGCTCGTTTTCCAGAGCGCGCTGCTGCTCCGGGAGGGTGAGGTTGCTGTGACGGTCCATCCACTGGGCCAGATGTTCCTGATTTCGATTCGGCTGAGGCCCCGGGGCAGGCCGCGACTGCGCGACGGGCGCGCGAAGTGCCACCCCAGCTCTACGCGCAGAGCCCGACTGAGCGAGGGCAGTCGTCATCGCGGAGGACAAGATAATCCCGGCAGAAGCTAGTCGAGCAAGAGTCCGAAACTGAAGGAGAGATGGCATGTTTTCAAAGGGTAAAGGAGATGCAGTTTCATAAGACTTTGTGTTTAGAGCAGCTTATCGCGTTCTCTCTCCTTTCCATCGGTTTTTCTCGTGACCGGACCTTCTCCGGATCTTCTTTCCAAAAGATTAGCTGCTGGGCTGGGCCGAAGAGTCGTCGGCGGGGGTGTCGTCCTGCAGGAGTTGATCCATGGTCTGCAGGGCCTGATCGTTCTTGTCGAGGATCTGCAGATCTTGAACCGCAGCGGAGGTTTCAGGGGCTGAGTGATGGAAGCCGGTGAGATCGGCAAAGGTTCCGCCACCCACCAGAAGGACGAGCGCAAGTCCACCAGCAAGCGCGGGACGAAGCTGGCGCCCTGTGTTGAAGAGCAGGCGAGATTTGAGCTTCTCAAACCAACTTGCGGGGGCGAGTGTCTGCTCTTCACGGAGGCGCACTGCCAGCTTTTGATCGAAGTAAGGCGATGGCTCCGGCGCCTTCCAGGTATCGAGCAGAGCGAAGGTCCCCTGCATAGACTTGAGCTCCTGGGCGCAGCCGGCGCACGAGTCGATATGGGCTTGCACCTCTTGACTCGCAGGCGAGGCCGGATCCAGAAGGAGCTCGACAATTGCGGATTGGCATTCTTTACAGATCATTGTGAACCTTTCCAATTTCTTTCCTGCAGCGCGTTCAATAAGGGCGCGTAAAAACCTCCAGCGAATTCCTAAACAAAAGCCTTCAACTTTTCGCGCAGCGTCTGGTAGGCGCGGAAGAGTAAAGACTTCGTGGCCGACTCGCTCAATTTGAGAACATCTCCAATTTGCTTGTAGTCCATACCTTCATACTTGTGCATGAGTACGGCCATGCGTTGCCGCTCGGGAAGCGCCATGACATGCTCGCGAATGGCGTTGAGACGCTCTTGCCTGAGGAGGTTGGCTTCGACATCTGGCGTGGAGTCTGCGACATCGGGCGTCGTCCCCGTCTCGGAGTCGGGCTCGTCGAGATAGATGGTGGAGGCGGTCCGTTCGTGCCGGGTGTCGCGGGCGTGGTTGACTCCCAGGTTGGTGGCGATCCGGTAGAGCCAGGTGCTGAACCGGGCTTCAGCGCGATAGGTCTCACGCGAACGGTAGACCCTGAGGAAGACCTCCTGCGCGAGCTCCTCTGCGACAGCCTGGTTGTGCACCATGCGATACATGAAGTGAATAATCGGCTTACGGTACTTCTGGATGAGAAAGTCGAACCCGGCCATGTTTCCGGCGCGGAGTTCGAGCATGATAGCGGCGTCATCCATCTGTCCAAAGTCGCCGGTGGCACGGTGTGTCTCTGCAACCGGAAGGTTTTCAAAGAGTCTCGGATTGATCGCCAGCGTAGCCATATCTTTGTCAACCCCGTCTTCCACGTGGGGTTGCGGCTGTTGCTCAAATTTCGTCGCAATCTCCTCGGAGCCATCCTGATCAAGGGGACCCTGTGGGTCTTGGGGGTCTTGGCGACGAAAGTTCGGAGAGGGAGCGGACATTCTGCTGGTCGATTGTACCGTTATCGAAAGCGCGGCCCAAGTATTCCCGTCAGTACCGACTGGCGGCTGGAATGTGGTTTTGGAGGGCGAGGAATGCTATTCTGTACAAAAGCTTGGGCGAACGGCTTGCACAGTCAGCCGAAGCCATTCCGGGCGCATAACTCAGCGGTAGAGTGCCACCTTCACACGGTGGAAGTCGTAGGTTCGAATCCTGCTGTGCCCACCAATAAAATCAATAACTTATATCGCAGTGCGCTGTTACTCAACGCAGCGTACGTCATATTTTACGGCATATCGCCCTGCCAGCCGCTATACATCATGACGCGCGCAGATGGCATCTAACTAATTGATTGCATTGATATTGCTGGGATTGCGCAGTGTTAGTTTCTCAACTCAGGATCACGCACGCATATTGCTATTAGCTGCCCATAGTTGCGTTGTGCAGATTCTGACCTGTCGGTGTCGTACGGCATATTTATTTGCCGTTTTTATGGACACACACGGTCAATAGCAATGAGTCTCGCCATACCAGTCTTGATCATCTCTGATTTGCAAATTCCGCCGATTAGCGAAGGTTCCCTATTTCTTTTTTTATGATGATCTTCTATATCTAAAGGACTTAGCGTGATCATGTTCCCTGTATGATCACCTTCGAAGGTGATCATTCCCCACGAAGATCATCACGTAAGTAAAGGGAGGAAGGTTGATTGTCTTCGGTTATGCTGATTCTCCCAATGCAACTCCTTGTGCCGCCATTTCTGCTAGCCCTTATCCCCGTTACATCGATCACATTGGCTTGGCGGTATCAATCGGGTCAGGCGTCTCTGCTTCCCAACACCAGACGTGCCCTGTTTCGCTTGGGCATTGCTGCAAGCATCCTTAGCCTGCTCGTCACAATGAGTTGTTGGGTCGATCCCTACCCGTTACGTCAGACACTCGATGGCGGCTACTCTATCGCATGGCTCGATGATGCATGGATGGTGGCATTCGCAACCTCGCTGCTCGGCGTGGCCCTTGCTCTATTCGGCAAAGGACGGCCTCGCGCACTGTTGATACTGAGTAACATCGCATCATTGCTTCTGGCGTTTGGTTCATTGCTACAAAACGGGGTATGAGCGAGATGACAGACGAGAAAAATCTGGAAAACAAGTTAAATAAGCTCGCTGTGCGTGTCGCACGCATAGAAGCAGTGGCAGACTTTCTTACAAAGCACAAAGGTATGGCGTCACGTTGCACGCTAAAGCAACTCAGCACTGGTGTGGGGCTCTACTTCGAGGACAAGGCATATCTGCGCCCGGTTGGAGATATCCCGGTCGCGTTGCAACTAGAAAACCACGTCGATAACGACGCTCCTAATCCGGCGAAACGAAGAATCATGTGCGCAGATGTAGTCAAGTTGACTGACAAACAACTTGCTCAAGTTTTTGCGAAAGTGAAGATCAAGCTCTAGGTAGTAACGACGTGATGTGCCAATGACCAATCCCAGCCGCCAACGAACTCACCCTTCGTCTTGATGCTTTGAATCTTCATCGCATCTTTCGTACGTTGCAACGTTACTGCTGCAATACCTTCCGCTCTAGCTTGAGCTTTGACATGGGCAGACGGAACCGGGCTGTCTGTACGAGTTCCCACAGACTCAGTCGTAAACTCTAACGCTTCCGCTGCTCGTGCGAGGCCTTCTTCGCGCAAGGACAGAAGACGTTTCGTCTTGAGTTTTAGGTCTACAAATGTGGCGAAGCTTCCTTTCTTCTTACCGCCATCGAAGTTCCCTTTTGGCGCGCGAACGGTTAGGCTCTTGCGGTCACGCAGGATCTGACCGCGAGACAAAGACCGCTTTTGCGCCTGGCGTCGCTTCGTAGGCCATCGCAGCATCGATCTGGCGGAACGTGAACTCTTTCCCCACCCGGGTATGGAAGAGTGGATCGTCGATAACACTTTCAAGATAGCTGATAGCCGATGTCAGCCTCTGAGGATCCCTGACTGTTGCACTCGCGAAGTTACTGAACCGCTTGAGCACGAGGTTCTTCGCCATGACGGCAAAGCATGAGATTGTGAGCGGCGCGGTAGCTCCCAGCAATCCGTACAGATAAATTGTCGAATTCATCGGTAGCTGCGGAGCGATGCGGCTGGTCAGGTCGCCACCGACCCCATCAAACACGGCGGTCGCGCCGAAGTCTGCCACAAGTTTGCCTAGGTCGTTCTCAAAGCTCGCGTCGCTCGTTGCAAGCACATGCTCGATGCCGAGGGCACGCAACTTAGTTGCGGCCTCAGCTGAGCGCGATAAAAAGATCGCCGATACGCCTCGCTTCCGCGCCAGTGCAGCCATCGCGAGGCCCGTTGCTGAATTTCCTGCGGTTACAATCAAGCCCTTGTGGGCTTCGGCAGACTCCTCAAGAAACGCGTGTGCCGTCATGATGTTGACGAGCGAACCCGAGTAGTCGCGTGCGGAGACGCTCCTTGGCAACACCACGCAACTCGTACGGGGCACCAGAGCCTGCTCGCTCCATAGACCAACGGTATGCTCGCTCTGGCTCAGTGAGCGGTAGATCGCCACAGTACGACCAACCAGCTCCGCAGTCAGACCCTCTCCCACGGCACGGACGGCGCCAGCGCAGGAGGCACCCCAAATCCCATAAGCGCTGGTCTTGAGCAGCACTCCTGCAATACTGGGGTTGGCGAGGAAGGCCTTGTCGCCGTGGTTGATCGCGGCGGCTTCAACATCGACGATGAGATGACCGGGCGGCGGATCGTTTGGGGTGGAGACATCTTGCACTTCGAGCTTTCGGTTGGCGTTGACGCAAACGGCTTTCACAATTTCCTCCATACCTTCAAACGAACTGTCTCGTTGAGGGGATGGTTCCAGATGACGCCTTCGCTAATCTTTCCGCAAGTACGGGTTTTTTTGTTAGTGTGCATTTTATGAAACTTGCCACTCGATGTCCCGTCGCCTTTACGTCCAAAATTCTTGGTGGTAAGTGGAAGGCTCGAATCGTCTGGGCGTTGGTGCGCAACGAACCGCTTCGCTTCTCGGAGATTCGCCGCGCGTGTCCGCCCGTAAGCGACCGCATCCTGACTAAGGAGCTGCGCGAACTTCAAGAGTGTGGCCTGATCTCGCGGCGCGATTTCGGCGAAGTGCCGCCCAAAACCGAATACACCCTGACAGCGCTGGGCAACACACTGCGCCCGGTGATGGCGTCGATGGCCGCTTGGGGGCTAGAGCACCAGGTGAAGATTGCCGAGATTCCATAGCGCCTCGCAAGACACACACAGTGATTCTGGATCAGTGCGAAATCGCGGAGTCAATCATTGAGATCGGCTCGATGAATGACATGCCCTGTTAGCAACAGTTGATGTCGGTCAATTCCGCCAGGTCATATGCGAGCGCATCCTTCGCTGCATAGTGAATCACCTCGGCTTCTCTTGCAACTCCGATCGGGTCGTACTTCTTCTGAAAGCCATCAACCACACCGGCCGGCGCATTTTCCGGTGTACCACCATCAAAAGATAGGATTCGGCCCATACTCGATTGCCAGCTGAATCTCCTGCGCAACCGCATCTCCACAGAGACGGGATACCAGGATAAGGGCTGCATGCAGTCCGGCAGTCACACCGGCAGCGCTCAGCGTATTACCGTCTACTGCAACCGATTACCGTCCTAGCCTATATGGAAATGCAGTCTCCGGGCTGCAGAAGCCTATAGGTGGCCGCCATCCCCTCTCTTTTACGCTCCCAGTAGCGAATCGTATTCCCTAGCTCAATCAAGAAACGATCATGACGAAGCCTGATCGTCGCATACTCATGACGCTGATAGTCAAGAGTTAGGGTTCTTACCTGTTTCCTGCAACTCGATTGGGAGAAGCCAGTGCACTTTTATGATGAAATAAAGAGACTCGCAAAAGGGGTTTCTCAAACCTTCCGTAACGTTATCGCGAAAGAGAGACTTATTTTCAGTTGTCGTCCCCTCTTCGCGGTAGCGCTCTTTCTCAGTGTCATCGCCAACCCCAACATCTGCTCTTCGCCCCTTTTCGCACAGAACAATACGTCTGGCGATATCGCAGGATCAGTGACTGACCCGACAGGAGCTACCATTCCAGGTGCCAAAGTCACAATCGTTGACAAGGCAACTGGCGCTACACAGATACTCACCACGGGTTCGAATGGAAACTTTCGCGCCTCCCTTTTGAAACCTGATTCTTACACTGTCGCCATTACTATGGCAGGATTCCAGAGCATTACTCTTACTGTCGCCGTTACACCTGGACAGATCGCTCAAGCCGATGTCAAGCTGCCCGTCGGTTCAAGCACCACCAGCGTGGAGGTGGCAGTAACCGAACCGCTGCTACACACAGAAAACGCGGATCTCACTACCTCCTTCACGCAAGACCAAGTCCAAAGTCTCCCGAACCCCGGCAACGACCTGACTTTTATCGCGCAGACTTCGCCGGGTGCGATTATGAACACCCAAGGCGGCTTCGGCAACTTCTCCTCCTTCGGTCTCCCTGCAACATCGAACACCTTTACCGTCAACGGCGGATATGAGAATGATCCTTTCCTTAATCTAAGCAACTCCGGCGCGTCCAACCTCTTGCTCGGCAACAACGACGTCAGTGAGGTAACAGTCACCAGTAACGCTTACAGCGCGCAATTCGGCGGCCTCGGTGCCACCCAGGTAAACGAGATCAGCCGCTCAGGATCGAATCGGTTTCATGGCGATGCCACTTGGTGGTGGAATGGCAGCGCGCTGAATGGAAACGACTACTTCAACAACCAGTCAGGCACCCCGCGGCCTCGCAGCAACGCCAACCAATGGGCAGGAGCCTTCAGTGGACCCGTTCGAAAAGATAAAACCTTCTTTTTCTTCAACACTGAAGGCCTTCGCGTCATCATTCCAGTTCGCGGCACAGTGTATGCGCCTAGCCCTAGCTATATCTCCAAAACGTTGGCGAATGCAGCAGCGCAAGGGCCCGCAGCCACCGCTTTTTATCAGCACATCTTTGACCTCTACACCTCAAATCCTGCTTACGCGACGGCCACTCTTAGTTCCACAGATTCGAACAGCGTTAGCTACAACGCTAACTCGGCAAACTTCGCTCATGAGTGGCTGATCACGACCCGAATCGATCATAAGATCAGCGACAGAGATACTCTTTTCGGGCACGCCAAGATTGATAAAGGAGTCCAGCCGACCTCAACTAGTCTTCTGAACCCACTCTTCAATGCGGCAAGCCCTCAGCCCGAATATGAAGGCCAGCTGAATGAGAC
Source organism: Tunturiibacter empetritectus (assembly GCF_013410875.1). Lineage (GTDB taxonomy): Bacteria > Acidobacteriota > Terriglobia > Terriglobales > Acidobacteriaceae > Edaphobacter > Edaphobacter empetritectus. The sequence goes on from NZ_JACCCU010000001.1 coordinate 2,560,205, forward strand.
GCACATCTTTACACCGAATGTCACCAACCAATTCGTCTTTGCTGCAATCTACTACCGCGCCATCTTCACCAACACCAATGCAGTAGCTGCCAACGCCCTCGTCCCTTTCACTCTGCAATTTAGCGATGGAGATCTGGTCAACAATTTGAACAACGCATCAGGAAAGTATTCGACGCTGCCTGGCGGCGAAAACTTTCAGTTCCCACAAGGTAGGAACGTCACCGGTTACCAATTTGTCGATGACTTCAGCATGAACAAAGGCCGTCATACCATTAAACTTGGATTCGCCTTCCGCCGAGATGATGTCACCGACTATGGCCCCGGTTTCAACACCACTCCGCTCGTTGTTACTAGTGAGGCAAGTTTCGAGGCTGGAACAGCTGATCAGTTCGTTCAACAGTTCCCAACCCGGGAAAGTCAGCCTGTTGCTCTCTACACTCTTGGCCTCTATGCGCAAGACCAATGGAAGCTAGCTTCCAATTTCACTCTCAACTTCGGGATGCGGTTTGAGCACAACTCGAATCCCATCTGCAAAACTGACTGCTTCTCTCAACTTGCCGAGAACTTCGGCTCTGTTGCTAACTCTACAGAAGTGCCTTATACCAAACTCATCAGCACAGGGCTTAACTCAGCCTTTCAGAATTTCCAGAAGGTCGGCTATGAGCCTCGCGTAGGCTTCTCATGGTCTCCGCTCGGCGCTGACTCAAAGACAGTCCTACGCGGCGGCTTCGGTATGTTTGCCGACTCTTTTCCTGCCCAAATTATAGACAGCCTGCTCAACAACGCTCCCAACAACATAGGCTTCACCATCCAAGGACCTGCCGGCGGAGGACCTAGCTCTCCTATTGTTCCTGGTGCCGCGGGTAGTTTCCAAAGCCTCGCATCCGCGTCCAGCGTAGCGTTTCAAAACCAATTTAGAGCTGGTGGATCGAACGACTCGCTCTCTGCATCGGTGCCTGGGTTTGCTGCGCCAAGCTTTACCAGCACCGTAAACAAACTCTCCTATCCCACGTACGAAGAGTGGAATCTTCAAGTCGAGCACCAAGTAACTCACGCCTCCAGCATCTCTGTCGGCTACGTAGGCAATCATGGATATCATGAGCCGGTGAATGACAATAACGTAAACGCGTTCAATGCCGGCATCCCCGGGTTCGCCTCCCTGCCAACTTCCATCCCAAATCCAAACTTCGCTGCAGTCACTCAGGTCTACACCGGTGCAAGTTCCAACTACAATGGTGTGACTCTCAGCGGGATCCATCGCACGAATGTCCTCACATTGCAGTTCAATTACACGTATAGCCACGCGTTGGACGAGATCTCCAATGGGGGTTTCAACGGCTTCAGTGGAAACTCCGTTTTCCCCTCAAACTCCGCTAACCTTCATCAGAACTATGGCAACGCCGACTACGATGTTCGTCATTACATCAGTGGAAACTATATCTTCAATCTGCCCTCTTTCCGCGGCCCCAGGATCCTCACCGCCGGCTGGCAGGCAGCTGGAACCGTCTTCCACAGCACTGGCCTTCCATTCACTTTCACCGATGCCAACACCGCCAGTAATCTGCCGAACCACGGAGGTCCCATCTTCGCGCAGCAGACTGTGGCCCATGTTCCAACCAAGTGCTCTGGACACGCCCTCACTCAAGGCGCGAACTGCGCGGCTTCGTTGGACTTCACGACCGCCACTGACTTCGGTCAACAGAGCAGAAATCAGGTCTTCGGGCCGAACTACACGGATACCGATCTCACCATTACCAAAGCGTTTGATCTTCACTTCATGGAGAGCGCCAAGTTGAAACTCGGCGTTCAGATGTTCAACCTCTTCAACCATCCCAATTTCGCCCAGCCGGCCCACGATGTGAGTGCTTGCACTTCCTCTGAGGCTAACCCCTGCGCTGGTTCGTCCATCGGAACGATCACCGGCACCGTCAATCCTCCAACCTCCATCCTTGGCTCCTTTCTCGGTGGAGATGCTTCTCCCCGTCTAATTCAGGTCAAAGCGAACTTCAGCTTCTAACTAAGAACGGACATTGGAAAGAAGCCAATCTCGTTCAATAGCGATGAGGAGGAAGTCTTTGGATCCCTCCTCATTCCCTTAGCGGTTCGCGACCGTCAGTGCCTCAAGTTGATGAGTCAGGGCTACACTCATCGGATTTCGCATTGATCGCACCTATTCCGCTGACGCTTAACACGAGGCTGATATCAAAGACATATCACTACAAATCATCGGTCGGCCTTGTGTCTAAGGCCGTCAAGAACGATCTATAAGTAAATTCGTAACAGAGCTACACACCAAGCCCGAGGTGCGTCTCCGCTTTATGAAAGCGTTTCCTGCTGACGGACCTACCTTGCATTATGTGCAAGTTTAGATCAAGATCCCTTATCCATTTAGCGGCGTACTGCCAGCACAGTTCGAGGCCGGTCGTGCGCTGCGATTCGATCTATGCACCTTGGACCGCCCTGTAGAAAACTCTAGCGATTGAGCAGGAGGAAGGCAGGGTGTGAATGAAGTCCCCACCAATAACAATCATCACAGCTTCACGCATGTTGCTGTTCACAGATTGAACTTGGCGAACGCCTAAGGGGTCGAAATGAATACATTGCTAAAAGGACAAGTCGCGGTCGTAACCGGGGCGGGTTCTGGTATCGGCGCAGCCGTCGCCGTTGCACTCGCAGATGCAGGTGCGACCGTCGTCGTCAATCATCCGAATATTCCCGCACCAGCGGAAGAGATTGTCGGCAAGATCAAGAGCAACGGCGGTGCGGCGATTGCTCTTGGGGCGGATGTCAGCAAAGAGGACGAGGTAATCGCGATGTTCCGCGATATCGTCGCGCAATTCGGAACGGTTGACATTTTGGTTGCCAATGCCGGCCTGCAACGCGATTCACCTTTCACCAAAATGAGCCTCGCAGATTGGCAGTTTGTATTGAATGTCAACCTTACCGGGCAATTCCTTTGCGCGAGAGAGGCGACGCGTGAGTTTCTGAGGCGTGGCCCGGATCCTTCGCGATCGGTTGCAACGGGAAAGATCATCTGCATGAGTTCCGTACATCAGGTGATTCCGTGGGCTGGACACTGCAACTATGCCACGTCGAAGGGTGGCATCAAGCTCTTTATGGAGAGCATCGCGCAAGAGTTAGCTCCGCATAAGATTCGAGTCAACGCGATCGGTCCCGGAGCCATCAAGACACCTATCAATCGAGTGGCCTGGGAGACGCCCGCCGCCGAGGCGGCGTTGCGCACACTCATTCCATACGACCGTGTCGGAGTTCCGGAGGACATTGCAAAGGCAGCCGTATGGCTGGCCTCCGATGAGTCGGATTATGTGACCGGAACCACGCTCTTCGTCGACGGCGGCATGACCTTATATCCGGGGTTTGCGACAGGCGGATAGCGCGACGGCAGACTTTTTTGGTGGGGTTCAGTAGTGCATGGACCCCAATTCATTCTAGAGAAGAAGCTAGGGCCATCGTGGAAAACCAATCGGCAACCTATCCCATACGAGAACTATCTCCGTCAGCCACTTTAGCTGATGCCATCGCGTTGCATTGGCCCGAGTATCTGTTCGAAGGGTTGGAACTGGGGGCGTTCATGCTTTCGGCTTGTGCCTTTGGGACGTTGCTGTTTTACTCCGAATCTCCTATCGTTACATGGTTGCCATCCGCTGTGCTTCGTCTTGTTCTCATGGGGATTGCGATGGGCGGTACCGCGATCGCGATCATCCTCTCTCCTATGGGGCGTCGATCGGGAGCGCATTTCAATCCCGTGGTATCGTTCACATTCTTCTGCCTTGGGAAGATGCATCGGTTGGATGCGCTGCTATATATAGCCTCTCAATTTTTAGGAGGGGCATTTGGGGTAGTTATTGCGAGGATTCTCATCGGGCCCCAGCTTGCCTCCCCGTCCGTACGCTACGTTGTCACAGTTCCGGGACAGTACGGCGTTCCTCTCGCTTTTCTGGCCGAGTTCTTTATGGGACTGCTTACGATGACGGTGGTGCTTCAGAGTTCCAATCGTCCGCGTCTTTCACGCATCACCTGGTTGCTGGTGGGACTTTTGGTAGCGACGTATGTGATTGCGTTCTCCCCAGTGTCCGGTTTTAGTCTCAATCCCGCTCGCACAATATCTTCGGCGCTCTTCGCTGGTGTGTGGACGGCGATGTGGCTCTATTTTACGGCTCCGCTGTTGGGCATGCTTCTTGCAGCCTTACTCTATGTCTTTTTCTTCGGATCACAGGCGGTCTTCTGCGCCAAGATTTACCACGATCTTCATAGCCCTTGCCCTTTTCGCTGCCGTTTTCAACGGCTGGCACAACCGGAGCCATCCGCGTCTCACTCGTGATTCGGAGAAGGCTCTCTAACCACGCATTTCAACGGGAGAATCATGGCACAGCAACTGCGTTACGACATCATCATCATTGGAACAGGTGCAGGCGGAGCAACGTTGGCCAAACGCCTCGCGCCCTCAGGAATGAAGATTCTCATCCTTGAGCGCGGCGACTACGTCCCTCGCGAGAAAGAGAACTGGAGTTCTCTGGAGGTTAACCTCAAGGGACACTATCTCGCCAAGGAGAAGTGGCGCACAAAAGACGGAGAGGTCCTTGAGCCTCATACCAACTACAACGTGGGGGGAAACACAAAGTTCTTTGGTGCGGCTCTCTTCCGGCTGCGCGAAGTCGACTTTGGAGAGATTCAACACGCGGGCGGGATTTCCCCGGCATGGCCCATTTCCTATAAAGATCTCGAATCGTACTATGACGAGGCCGAGCACCTGTTCGAGGTTCGCGGAGAGCGTGGTGTCGATCCTACTGACCCACCGACCACCGGTCCATATCCCTATCCTGCAATCTCACATGAAGAACGGCTTGAAAGACTCAGTGCGGATTTTTCCTCCATGGGGCTTCATCCGTTTCATACGCCCTTAGGCGTGCGCCTCGACGAGCAGCACCGGCGCACGAGCCGCTGCATCCGCTGCAACACATGTGACGGATTTCCTTGCCTCATCCACGCGAAATCCGATGCCGAGATGATGTGCATCGAGCCGACACTAAAGATGCATGACAACGTCACGCTCCTGACCAAGGCGAAGGTCACTTCCCTCAAGACCGGCAGCTCTGGCAAAGAGATCGCCGGTGTTCTCTTCGAGCATGATGGAGAGCAGGTGGAAGTGTCAGCGGATGTTGTCGTCGTCTCCTGCGGAGCGATCAATTCGGCCGCGCTATTGCTGCGCTCGGCGAACAGCGATCATCCGGACGGATTGGCCAACCGTTCGGGCGTGGTAGGTAGGCACTACATGGGACACACTAACTCGGTGGTCATGGCTCTCTCGCTCTGTCCCAATCCCACGATCTTTCAGAAGACGCTATCAATTAATGACTTTTATCAGGCTTCAGGCGAATGGGAGTTTCCGATGGGACACATCTCCTTCGTCGGAAAGCTAGATCTCGACACACTTAGGGCTGGGGCGCCGGCGATTGCTCCTGGCTGGAGTCTTGAACTGATGGCAAAACACTCACTCGACTTCTGGCTTACCACGGAAGACCTGCCTAACCCCGAGAATCGCGTCACGATCAACAGTGCCGGCGAGATTGTTCTGAGCTATACACCCAACAACCTGGAGGCCCATAAGCGGCTCAAGCATCAGTTGTCGAAGATGATGAAGAGCACCTCGTGTGAGTTTCATGGGCCCGGATGCCACCAGGGACTATTCGACAGAAACATCTTTATTGGCCAACAGATTCCACTCGCAGGGGTTGCTCACCAGAATGGTACTGTGCGCTTCGGTCATGATCCGTTGACAAGCGCGCTAGATATCAACTGCAAGGCTCACGACGTCGACAACCTCTATGTAGTCGACGGGAGCTTCTTCCCTTCGAGTGGCGCGGTAAATCCTGCCCTGACGATCGTCGCGAACGCACTGCGCGTTGGCGACCATTTGTTAGAGCGTATGCATGCGCGCAAGGAAGTATCGCAGGCATTGCACGCATGACGTACTCATTTCATGCAATTCGGTGGCTGGCATTTTCCCTTGTGGTCTTCAGCTATGGCCACGCCAAGGCGTCGGTTCGTGTGACCAGCGTAGACTGTCCCTCGATCTCGATGGTCTCGCTCGACCGCGCAATCACGTTTTACACAAAGGTGCTGGACTTTCATCTTGTGAAGATGGAGGACTCGTCTAGTTCAGCGCGGCTCGCACCTGCCATGCCCCCGAAAGCGGCGGCTAGAACTGCGAAGCTGTCACTTGGCGACGAGTGCCTGGACATTACAGAGTACAGTTCGCCGAAAGGCAAACCATTTCCTGATGATTCGCGAGCAAATGATCTTTGGTTCGAGCATATAGCGATCGTGGTATCGAACATGAATGAGGCATATGAGCGACTAAAAGTAGCGCACGTTCGTTTTGTATCGAACATTCCTCAAACTTTGCCGGTGTGGAACAAGGAGGCCGGAGGCATATCCGCATTCTATTTTCGCGATCTGGATGGACATTATCTGGAGTTGATCCATTTTCCCTCGGGAAAGGGCCAGCAGAAGTGGCAGATGCCATCAAAGAAGACATTCTTGGGTATTGACCATACTGCGATTGCCGTCTCTGACACTCAGAGGAGTATTGCTTTCTATCGTGACAAACTTCATTTCCGAGTTGCCGGAAGCAGCGAGAACTACGGGGAGGAGCAGGAGCACCTCAGTGGTGTGTTCAACGCCCATGTTCTCATCACCAGTCTTCGCGCCGAATCAGGTATAGGAATAGAGCTTCTTGATTATGTAACTCCGACCTCCGGCCGTCCAATCCCCAGCAACCTCCATGTTTCCGATGTCGCTCGCTGGCAAATCCCGTTAGAGGTTTCACCGGGGTCATCGTCTGTCAAAAAGATTGACGAGTTTCCAAACACACACTGGATCAAAGTATCCGACCGTGACGGAACTGATCGCGAAGCCACCTGGATGAATGACCCCGACGGCCACCTTTTAGAGCTGATCAGGCGAGGCGCTTCTATGGAGCCTGTCAAACAATGATCGATGACAAGAAATATACGGAAGTCAACAACGCTGAGCAAAGCCGTTTAGAGGAATCGAGCAGGAAAGAAAAGCATTGGAAGAGGTGGGGCCCCTATCTAAGCGAACGTGCCTGGGGAACAGTCCGTGAAGACTACAGCGCCAACGGGACCGCGTGGGACTCGTTTCCACACGATCACGCACGATCTCGTGCATACCGTTGGAATGAAGATGGTCTAGGTGGCATTTGCGACAACCACCAAAATCTTTGTTTCGCGCTGGCTCTTTGGAATGGCCATGATCCGATTTTGAAGGAGCGGCTGTTCGGCTTGACAGGTAGCGAAGGAAACCATGGTGAGGACGTGAAGGAGTACTACTTCTACGTCGATTCGACACCGACACACTCCTACATGAAATTTCTTTACAAATATCCGCAAGGTGAATTTCCGTACAACAAACTTGTGAGCGAAAACGCTCGGCGCGGAAAGCACGAGCCTGAATTCGAATTGCTCGACACGGGTGTCTTTGACGAAGATCGGTATTTCGACGTTCAAGTAGAGTACGCGAAAGCGGATGTCGACGACATAGCGATTCGGATTACCGTAACTAATCGCGGAACCGATGCAGCGTCTATCGATGTGCTCCCCACGCTCTGGTTCCGTAATACCTGGTCTTGGGCTGGTGACGAGGAAATCCCGGAGATCAAAGTTGCCAAGAACAAATCAGGTCAATCTCGTTTACTTACAAAGAAGGCGGGGTTCGATGCCTACGAGTTGTCTTTTGAAGGCAGCCCAGATCTCTTGTTTACCGAGAACGAAACCAACTACGAGCGCTTCTACGGTTCTCCGAACCGTTCATTCACCAAAGATGGCATCAATGATGTAGTCGTCAGCGGACGGATGCAGGCTTGCAATCCGGAGAATCGCGGCAGCAAAGCCGCCGCACGTTACAAATTAGAGCTCCAAGGCGGACAAACCGCGGTACTGCATCTACGGTTGACGCGAGACAATGACCTCACCCACGCCTTCGAGGGGTTCGATGCTATCTTTCAAGAACGAGTCACGGAAGCGAACGATTACTATGCGGCGATTATCCCGCCAGAACTCAATGATGACGAGCGAAATGTTATGCGTCAGTCCCTTGCGGGCCTGTTGTGGTCCAAACAGTTCTATCACTATGTGATCAAAGAATGGCTAGAGGGAGATCCGAAACAGCCAACTCCTCCACCCGTACGAGATACGGGTCGCAACTCCACGTGGGGACACCTTTACAACGCTGATGTGCTTTCAATGCCCGACAAGTGGGAATACCCATGGTTCGCTGCTTGGGATCTTGCATTTCATTGCATTGCCCTTTCGATCGTCGATGCAGATTTTGCGAAGAGTCAACTGTCGCTAATGCTGCGCGAATGGTATATGCACCCGAACGGACAACTGCCCGCTTACGAATGGGCTTTCGGGGACGTGAATCCTCCGGTGCATGCATGGGCAGTGTGGAGGGTATATCGAATCGAAGAACGGCGGCGAGGCACAGGTGATCTCAGATTCCTTGAATCTGCATTTCACAAACTCTTGCTGAATTTTACCTGGTGGGTCAATCAAAAGGATGCCGATGGCCTGAACGTCTTTGAAGGTGGGTTTCTAGGCCTCGACAACATCGGGGTCTTTGATCGAAGCTCACCGCTTCCGGTGGCTGGTTTAATCGAGCAGTCCGACGGCACGAGCTGGATGGCAATGTATACCCTCAACATGCTCACGATCGCCTCCGAATTGGCTCGATACAATCCCGCCTACGAAGACGTGGCCAGCAAGTTCTGGGAGCACTTCCTCTACATCGCCCACGCAATGACCCATATTTGCGCTGACGGAAAAGGACTTTGGGATAGTGAAGACGGCTTCTTCTACGACGTCCTGTATTCGAAGAGTGGGGATTGGGAACGAATGAAGGTGAGATCCCTGGTAGGGCTGACGCCTTTGTTTGCGGTGGATACTTTGGAATCGGCCGATCTGGACAGAATGCCCGACTTTACGCACCGGCTGAACTGGTTCGTCAAGAATCGGCCTGACCTCACTTCAAATATCGCCCGTATGCATGGCGGCCAGAATGACCGTCTACTCCTGTCGATCATTGACGAAGAACGGCTTCGCGGGATTCTTCGCCTCATGTTGGACGAAAACGAATTTCTGTCCCCATACGGAGTGCGAGCATTGTCGCGGAGCCATCTCGAATCCCCTTACATCAAATACGTCGGTGGCACAGAGTATCGCGTTGACTATGAGCCCGCTGAGTCAACTTCCGGACTATTCGGTGGCAATTCCAACTGGCGTGGACCGATTTGGTTTCCGATGAACTATCTCATCATTGAGTCGCTGCAGAAGTATCACTTCTTCTACGGCGACAGATTCAAAGTAGAGTGCCCCACTGGCTCCGGCAGGCTGATGACCCTTGCGCAAGTCTCGGTTGAGCTATCAAACCGTCTGAGCTCCATCTTTTTGAAGAATGAAGCGGGCCTGCGTCCAGTCTACGGGTCCATAGAGAAATTCCAACGCGACCCACACTGGAAGGATCTTCTGCTCTTCTTTGAATACTTTCACGGTGATCACGGGTCGGGTGTGGGCGCAAGTCATCAGACGGGGTGGACCGGGCTCGTGGCAAAACTCTTGCAACAAAGTGGTGGTCAGACACCTGTCTCGAGCACGTACAAATAGTGCACTGCGTGCGACTGTCGATAACGCAAGCCAAATCGAATCAGCCTGAATAGTTTGACGGATCATTTTGTCCTAGGCTTGGGCGGAGTTCACAAATCTATTCACACAGCTAGTATTGGAGGCTCTTGAGATGAAATTTAGGCACATCTTCGTACTTGGATTGATCGCGGCCACAGGAATCGCGAGTCCCGATGTGCACGGGTCGGCGAGAAAAGCAGGCGTTCAAGCCCCCGGCTTTTATCGAATCACGGTAGGCGAAGTGGAGGTCACGGTCTTGTCGGATGGGACCGTTCCACTACCGATGGATCATCTGCTTACCCACACCACACCGGCGCTTGTGGATCAGGCACTCGCTGCATCCTTCATCAAGGAGCCTTATGCAACTTCAGTAAACTGCTTCCTCTTGAACTTCGGTACCAGGCTCGTTCTGATCGATACGGGTGCCGGACTAACCCTTGGTCCAACACTCAATCATCTTATGGCGAATCTTCGGGCGTCTGGGTACGAACCAGATCAGGTTGACGACATCTTCATGACGCACATGCATATCGATCATGAGGGCGGATTGACTAGCAATGGGATAAGAGCGTTTCCTAACGCGATACTCCATGCCGACGACAGAGAGGCAAACTACTGGCTGAATTCGGAAAACGAGAAGCGGGCATCGGATAACGCCGCCAGACATCCTTCGGACCAACAGGCCAAGTTCGTCGAAAATAACTTCGTCGAGACCCGTAAAGCGATACAGCCTTACATCGACGCGGCCCATTTCAAATGGTTCCACGGTGGTGAGGAGGTATTGCCTGGCCTGCGTGCGATAAGCGGGGCGGGCCACACACCCGGACATACCATGTTTGCTCTTGTGAGCGACGGTGCGCGAATTCTATTTTGGGGTGACATCGTCCATGTGGCCGAGGTACAGCTCACCACACCCCAGACAACAATCCTGTTCGATAGTGATCCGATTCAAGCCCGAGGGGAACGTTTCAAGATGCTGAAAGAGGTTGGCTCTCGGAGGGATCTGATCGCCGGCTCACACTTACCATTTCCTGGCGTCGGCCATATACGTATTTCACAACAAGGTTTTACGTTCCTACCGCTCCACTTTATCGGAGAACCGAGCCACAATAAGTGACCAGGATCCTGAGAGCGCAGAGCGGATTCGCAAGCTGAAGATAGTCCTTTTCACAATCCCTGGTTAAGAGCGTGGCGTTTGTCCTGCACGCTCGTCAAAAGATTCGGCCCTTGAGAAGCAGTTCGAACTCGGCGCTCAATTCGTTGCGATGCCGGATAGGCGAGTCCGCGGCTCCAAACGAGTGCTGCCCGGAAAAGTCTCCCCTGATCTCAGGCCGAAACTCGAACCATGGTTTGGGGCGCAGCGTAATACCCGCGGTTGCTTCTCCATAGGAGCCCGGTACTGCGGCCCTTGCTCCATGAGGATCGGCAAACCATTCCAACCGCGTTTGCAACGCGGCAATCCGATTCAGTTCATAGGACGAGATAACGAACGCGTCCTGACTGCCCGAGTTGTGCCGCCCGTTTGCCGAGTCGTGTGGATCAGAAAAATACCCGACGTCGAAAGCTTGATTGAAGCGGGGAGTCCATACTTCGCGCGCCTGCAGTTCAGCAAGTGTCTGCCAGGTTCCAACGTGGTTTGATGCCGCAGCTAGAGGCTTCGGCCCTGTATAGACCGTTATGAGATATTGTTGTTTCCTCTCGGTCGTCGGATGGTAAATAAGTTTGGCCAAATAGCTGGGCGCGCGCCCGCGAAGGATGAAGGATGTGTTGTAGCCCATCGCCGTTCCCAGGACGATGTCGGTTTGCGAATTAGTATGGGCGGTTGCAAATAACGCGGTGCCACTCGAACCATCATGCGTCCAGAAATAGCCGCGGGAATAGAGCTGGTTGTAGGGGGAAAGTGTCGTCTCCACACCTGTGGGAATGTTGATCTTTCCTGCGGTCCAATCGATCCCTTCCCGAAAGAGAATCGGTGTGTGCAATTTGAAGTAGGCTTGCCGGAACTCTGTACCCCATCGCGTGCTATCTGGACCAAAATGGTTTTGCGAGCGGAGGAGAGCTGCGTCAGAGCCTGCATAGAAGTCAGTCCGAAATCCCCACGAAAGAGCCTTAGTCGTTGATCGTTCCAGAACTACCCACGCGGCATCGAGCATGAACTGGTTACTGAATCGATTTGGGGTGGGGGCCTCGGCCACTAGCCCGCTTGCGTTGCTGACGGAAGTGAATCCGCCATCGAGCCATCCAAAGGAGCGAACCCTGTGTTTCTGTCCCCAATCGGAAAGGGCATTCCCACTCAACAACGGCTTCTGGTCTTCTGGGTACCTGCCGAGGGTATAGGTCCTGCGATCCGCGCCAGAGTCGTCGCGCCCGGTCATCTGCCCCATTCCTTTAGGTTCGGAGGACGTTTGCGCGGAGCACATTGCACACCAGGTCAGGAGAAGAATAGATAGCGCGTGGGCTCGAATTGTTACGTGTTTGCTCATCATAATTTCAGTGGTCTTCCAAACCGGCTTACGGCTGCGAGGCTTGCATGGGATCGAGGAGGACGCCTTCAGTGCGTCCGACTGGAGTTGAGTCGATTGAAGTGTGAGGGCCTTGAACGTTTGTCCCGCAATCCGTTGGCAAAACCAAAAAAGGGACCGGAAACCCCGGTCCCTTCGAGCTTTCCCGCTGCAGTAAGCACCGATGGCCGTGCTGCGCGCGTTTGCGACGAGGAATTGCTCTATTTGGTGGGACGCGGAACGGGAACAACTCCGACTTGTTCTTCCTTCGTATAGGCGGCACCGAAGTAGGGAAACTCCTTCCGGGTGCGGCTGAGGTCTGGGGAAACGCCATCCGCGAGCGGAGTGTTCGATGCCAACTGCAGCATGATGTCCATGGCGTCATCACCCAATGGCCGACCGTTGAAAGCTGCCTGATCGAACGCAGCTTCCGTGCCGAGTTCATAAGGTAGGACAGAAGGTAAAAGACGGCTTACGACCTGCTTCCCGTATTCGGATGGATTGACCACGGATCCTGCATAGGTAGACATGTTCTGGGCAAATTCAGCAGTCACGCCAGCGTAGTTCGCTACATCGTCAGCCGGTCCAGCAGCGTTGAACTTGTCGATCAATTCTGGCTTTGAAGGATCCGTTAGAAAAATGTGGGTGTACAACGGTAGTCCCCAGCGTTGTACCTGCATCTCAGGCGCATGTCCATACAGTGAAGATGTGGCCCATGCATGCACTTTTCCTTTTCCGATGAGGTCGTTTGGAACCTCCAGAACAATTGCCGTGACGTTTCGGTGACCGAAGAAGTTTTTTCGGTTTTGGAAGTGGCTGGCGTCATACCGCTTTTCTTTGTAGTACGTCTTGATCCAGCCGATGATGGCAACGGCGTCGCCAGCGAATAGATCTGGCGCCAGCCCAACATAGGCACGGATGCCATTCTTAGTCTCGATCTTCTCGGTCTCACCCTCAATCAAGATTTCCCCCGCGGCACTGCGAGCGGCATCTTTGCCCGTTGCTCTGCGAACCTTGTAACTCTGAATGTGGCTGTGCTCATCACCGTCCGCGTGACGGGCATCGCCGAATTGAAGGTTGAACGTCACATCCTCGTGCGAGTCACCATTGAGGTCGAACCGAAACGCGTACAAGCCTTCCTTGTGGAGAACATCTGGTACAGAGAGACCTGCATCCGGATTGACTGTCATGGCCATCACCGTATGACCGGGGGATCCCTCAAAGAGATAAAAATCGCAGACGTTGAGGCTCGGATCCTCTTTGGCAAGTTTTGTGTCGAAATGATGCGACATACCTAACCTCTTTCATAAAGTGATTGCAGTGAATCGAAGGGTTTAGGCGGCGGAGTCGCGCCGCGAGAAGAATGGGAACGGCTCTTGAAGATGCACATCTGCCTTCGGTGACCCAAGAGCGGGAGAACCACTGAGAATGGTATCGACAACGAGATCGGATACTTCTTCCGGATGTCGTCCGTTTTGAGCAGCGAACGTAAAACCTGAAGGCCACTGTGGGTCGTAGCGCAGTACGTCGGGTAGCAGCCGCGAGGCGACCCGCCGGGCGTAAGTATCCGGATCGCCTGCCATTCCGCTCTTGCGGCCCTTAGCCGCTATGACTCTGACGACGTCTTCCATGAGCATCGCGCGATCGTCCGATGGAGAGAGGTTGTGATATGACTGTGCCAAGCCGGGGTCTTCCGCGAGAAGAGCGGCGATGAACGGCGATCCGACTCGCTGCCGCTGTCCTGTATGCAAAACACGCTCAGCCCATATCTCCATCGGGCCGGACTCGACCTGCATCTTCTTCGGCATCTTGATGATCACCGCCTTGAGGGCGACACCATCTGCTCCTGGCTGTGTCGCAACGCTGCCCGCGAAGACCCGGCATCCATGCCGTTCCAACAACGCAGTATCGACCGAGCCGCCGGGCAGCTCTACGTCCCACTTCCGCGCTCCTGCGTGGATCGTGACGTGCGATTCTTTTTGCGTGCTCCAGTCAAATCGATTCAGATGGACCGGCCATGTGGCAGCGATTACGGTTGTTTCTAGCTGTACGCCCGGAAATGCATACAGGTTAGCTTTATTTGACTTGGGACCGTCAGCATCGTCATCTGCGCCAGAACCTACGACTTCGGCGAATACCTTTGATGGCACCATTGACGCCAGGGCGCTGGCAATAACACCGCCCAACACCGTACGACGGGTAACGGTCGTTGTTTCGAGATTCATGATTCCTCGTTTCATCGTTGTCTCCTTGTGACGTTGGAGTTTGGAACCCTTGATGCCCCAGCAGCGCCTTTTACGTTCAAGCCTCGCAGGTTCGTGGCGAAACAGAAACTAGGCAACGTCGCTTGTACAACTCGTATTCTTCTCTCTGCTTGACAGTCAGGCATCTACCCATTCCATAGGGACATACCTGTATTTTTCTCTAGTGCTTCGTCGGCTTCGACTGCTGCACTCTAAGTAAGGCGGCAAGCGGTCCTCCAAGGATCGCCTTCAGCTCTTCAACTGTGCCCAAACAACATTGGCGATCTATCATGTCATCCTCAGACTTTCGAATAACCGCTCTGTCTCCGTCCGCCTCGCTCGGAGAGGCAGTTAAGACGCATTGGCGGGAGTACGTGATGGAGTTTTCGGGAACGGGCGCACTGATGTTATGCATCTGTCTTTTCGGGACACTTCTCTACAGCAACGCGTCTCCCTTGACTCGCTTTGCTCTCTCGCGACCCGAAAACGCAGCAATTATGGGAATGGGTGTTGCCGGCACGACATTGCTTGTCGTTCGATCGCCATTCGGCAGACGCTCTGGTGCGCATTACAATCCTGCGATTACTCTCACGTATCTGTGGCTCGGTCGAATCCACCGCTGGGATGCTGTTTCTTACGTCGCAGCTCAGTTTTCGGGAGCTCTGTGCGGTGTTTTCATCGCCCGTCAAATACTCGGGATTTCTCTATCGTCTGACCCAGTTCACTATGTAGTTACCGTCCCAGGGAGCTACGGGAGAGAAGCCGCTTTCACCTCGGAGTTTCTGCTGTCTGCGTTGCTAATGGGTGTCGTGCTCTTTGCCACGAACCATCGGACCCTGGCACGCTTTAGTCCGCTCCTGGTCGCCGCGGTCACTGTCTTTTATTTTGCGATATGCTCTTCCATCTCGGGCTTCAGTGTAAATCCTGCCAGAACCTTCTCATCTGCGCTCTTCGCCTCGATCTGGTGGGGGATCTGGATTTACTTCATCGCTCCCTGTCTCGGTATGCTCGCGGCCGCAGGGGCGTATATCCGTGCTTTTGGTCCGAGCCGGGTGTACTGCGCAAAGGTTTTCCACGATCTGCACTCAACCTGCCCATTTCCATGTCGATTTGCACATCTCGAGCATGAGCGGTAGCGCTCATGCTCTGATGTCGGCTCACGTGCTGACACACGGAGATGACATGGCACCGGGCTTCAATCAGACTGCTAATGCCTTAAGATATGTGAGAGCTGCTCTACGGCAACGGAAGAATTAAGCCAGACGCTCTCAGCGCCGCCAGAATTGATTGGTGCTTTTATTCTGAGGTGTGAAGATCGTCTTGCCGGGAACAATCAAGCTGATGTCTGTCCCGGCTTTGGGAGTGCTCGCGATCTGAAGCTTCGCTCCGAGGCGGGATGCTCGTTCACGGATGCCCTTCAGTCCGAAATGCCCAGCCTTCCCTTTTTGCAGGACGGTTTCGGGAATTCCCCGTCCGTCGTCGCAAATGTGCAGCGTCAGATCTTGCCTGCTCACGAGTTCAACGGTGATGCGCTTGGCACCAGAGTGATTGCATGCATTACGAATAGCCTCGAATGCAATCAGGTAGACCTCGTCTCTTGCTACTGGATTCATCTCGCGCTCGACAGCGTCTAATGAGAGCAAGAATTCGATATCATGGCTTGCGCGGAACTCTTCGACAACGCATCTGAGGGATGCTGTGAGATCGCTGAATTCTGTCGCGCGAAGAGATTCCAATGCGGTCCTCCCCTCCAGTGTCGCACGGCCAAGCCATTCAGAGACAAGATTGAGCGCGTTCCAAGTTCTATTGTGATCCGGTAAGTTGTCCCGCGCCCCGTCCACAACCAGTTTGCTTCCCTGAATTGTCTGTAGCAAGGTGTCATGCAGGTCGCGGGCGATGCGTGTCCGCTCTTCGAGGCGGTCGTTGAAGCGTATGCGCACGGCAGCCGCGTATTGGCGAACCCTTAAGAGATAAAGCGTATAGCCAAGTGAAACAGCAAGCAGAACGATGAGTGCGCGGAACCATAAGGTTTGGTACCACGTCGGTATGATAACGAAGCGAAGCACATCTCCCTGGTCGTTCCAGACTCCAGCGTTGTTGCTGGCGCGGACGATGAATGTGTAAGTTCCCGGACTGAGATTGGTATAGAAAGCGGAACGCCTTGGACCGACGTCCCTCCAATCTGGATCGTGACCCTCAAGCTTGATGCGAAATTGGACGCGCTGAGGCGAAACAAAGCTAAGGGCTGTGTAGTCGATCTGGATGTCACGGGTGTGGGGAGGCAGGCGTAGCTGGCCGCCCACGGAATACAGCGTATCGTGTGCGATAACCTGCTCAATGTGGACGGGCGGCATGTGCTGATTCAAATTGAGGTGATCGGGGTCGACCATCTGCACCACGCTGTCGTTGCTGAACCAGAGGCGCCCATCAGGGGAGCGCGACGCGCGCGGCGCAAACGTCGAACCTGCCGGCTGTGCACCACTGAAGACATCGAGGGTAAGCGTCTCGATTGCGGTCTCGGGATGAGCCCACCACCGCTCCAATTCAGCATTTTCTATCCGTACGAGCCCACAGTGACTGTACAGCCAAAGCGATCGATGAGCGTCTCTAACCATGGCGTAGATCGCACTGCATGGCAAGCCATTGCGTTCCGTGAGAAAGCGGAGAGTTCCTTGTCTCCAAGCAGCTAAGCCGGCGGGGGTAGCCAGCCAGAGGGAGTCAGGGCCGTCCTCAGAGATATCCGTTACGTGGCCGATGCTCGCGGTCTGCTTCTGAATGACGGCGTCGATTTGGCCGTCGCGATACCGGGTGAAGCCACTAGGAAGAAGCAGCCAAAGTCCTCCACCGGCGGCGGCGGATAGGTGATAGGAGTTTAGCGTTTGTGCAGCGTCCAACTCCTGAAATGCTCTCCCGTTGCGAAAGCCGACGATCCTGTACAGGTGAGCGGTTCGCACGGGACTGGCCCAGACGGTGTGATCCTCGGACTCGGTGAGAAACTGCACGACGCCAGTGGGCTTGCCTTCAAGATCGAGCACGGGAGTGAAGTGAGAGTTGCTATAGATAAAGAGAGAGTTGTCGACCCCTACCCAGAGATTGCCAAGATGATCCTGCAACATGGAGGTGACTTGCTGTCCGGGCAGGCCGTGGTGAGGAAGGATCGACGACACATGGCCGTCGCGCATGAAATCCAATGAGCCGACAGTCCCGACCCAGACCGTTCCATCCCTCGCGGCCAGGACAGAGCTTGCCTGATCGGAAGAAAGACCCTCGCGTTTGGAGAAGGTGGCGACCGGCAGATCGCGGAAACAATCGATTCCGGATGTTGTGGCAACCCAGATGTCGCCTTCGCGATCTTCGAAAAACCCATTGATCCCATCTCCGGTGAGACCAGCCGAACTGTCGTAGTGATCGATTTGATCGCCGTGTATACGATAGATCCCCTCATCCAAGGTGCCAACCCACAGATCTCCTGCGCGATCGGTGAAGAGTTCGGCCACTTTAAGTTTTGAGCTGTCGAAGCCGGGAAGTACAGGGTCCTTCAGCCGTCCATTGACAAGGTGCTGCAGTCCAAGACCCGGACCGGACCGATTCATGCCCACCCATGTCAAGCCATTGGCTGCGATCGCAATGGCCTCAACTCCGGAGAGTCCTTTGGCGGCCGCAAGCGCATTGACTCTGAAGGTGGTCGACGCCTCCGGCCGCCATCGGGCAAACGCGTCTGTAAGACCAAGCCAGAGATTACCCGCGGTGTCTTGCGCTAGGGGCCCTGCGTTGGGGGAAGCCAGGCCGTCTGCAACTCCATGGCAGTGGAGAGCAGAGCCAACCGCCTCGCACAAGGGGCCGAGATTGTCTTGAGTTCTGCTTCGGGTGAACCAGGCATTTCCGTCATCGTCAGTGACGACACTATTGATGCGAGCAATGGGACCGAAGTTGACAACCTCGCGGCCCGTCCAATGCGCCAGCCCCCGGCCGGTTCCAATCCAGAGCCCACCGTCTTTGTCAGGAGCTAATGAGAGGATGTTTTCCGAAGGCAGCTTTTGACCCGAGGGAGGAGTCCACTGAACAAAGCGGACGCCGTCGAAGCGGAATAATGCCCCTTGAGTACCAATCCAAAGGTAGCCGTCGCTGGTTTGTGTGAATCCCGAAGGTGTTCCAGAGAGAAAGCCATCTTGAAGCCGCCACGCGGTATGAGCGTACTGCGAGATATGGCGGGTGGGGTCAAGAGGCCACGCGGAAGAAGGAATGAGCCAAGCCTGTGCGCATGCAATCAAGAGCGCGCCTACGAGTTTCATTCTCTTCCCTCCTGAACGGCTGCTTCCTTGCGCGGGGCACGCCGAAGCGGATTTGCCGCGCCGAATGCGTTAGATCAGGCCGGATCACAATATCAGGAAGGTCCGGCTGGATCTAACTCAATTCAGGCGCAGGTCGTCACGAATTGGGTAACCCTAATATCAGATTCGCACAGGGCGCGGGTTTGAATCGTCGAACTCTCTCTTAGACGATTCGCCAGAATGGCTGCGTTTACCTTCATCTGGATTCTCATCATAACTCGCCGACAGAGTCTCAATAGCCTTCCTGGCTGCCCGAGCGACCGAGAATCTCTACTTGCGAGTTGCCTACCAATAAAGGAGCGCGAGGCGACAAAGGCCTTTACAGCGCATATGTTTCCCGCCGCAGGTTGCCGATCCTGTCCACAACCGCGCGGCTGGCAGAGAAAGTTTATGAGTAGAGTGCGACTTCGATTTGACAATGACAGACATTGAGATCAGTGATGCACCGACAGAACCATACCAAGAAGAGACATGCCGTTCCAAGCAATCTGCACGCCGATACACATCAGGACGAAGGCCATGACGCGCAAAATACCATGCACAGTGGCCGGTGAGACCGCCTTGATCAGCTTCGGCGCATAGCCATAGCACAAGTAAACCGATGTGCTCAAGACAGCTGCAGCTAAAGCTATTCCACCGTAGGCTTCGGTCTTTTCGATCAGCCTGCTGGCAGTCGCGTGCGCACTGAGTGTGATTGTCACAACAAGAGTTCCTGGGCCGGCCGTGATTGGGAAGGTGAATGGATAGAAAATCTTATCGTTCAGGTCTTCATTTTCAGTAGGTGCACTCCCCTCAATTTCTTGATGTTTGGCACGGTTTGCAGCGTTCGCATCTTTTTCGAACAGAAGCGCCCACGCAGTTGCCGCGATGACAATACCCCCAGTTACCTGAACAATTGGAAGAGATATGCCAAAGAAGGCGAGGAGCAAAGAACCTAGAAACTCGATGACGATAAGAAATCCAAATGTCGAGAACGCGATCTTCCGCGCCAATTGACGATAGACCTCCGCAGGTTCGTTCCTCACTAACCCAAGGAAGACCAGCGCAGATCCAATTGGATTAATGAGCGGGAGAAGCGCAGTCAGCGCGAGAATAAAAGACTTTGAGAACAGCACGTTGCACCCTCTGGAACACCTGTAAGATCGCTTCGCATCGCAAACGAACCACTGCGACGGCAGTCCTCACCTGACCGCGACTAAATTCTCGAGGCCCTTTCACTGATCCCTTCGTTAGGACGTATGCATTGGAGTGACAATAACGTTCCGACGAAACCACTCAAGGGATCCGAGTCAATTTGACCTAACTGTGATCATCGTTGAGGAGAGCGCTGCAACGACAGCCCATAGACTGCAGCCCCTGCACTGTACTTTTCTCCAGGGTCGCAGGGTGCTCACCTAAAGAAATCTCTAGTTCATAGCCTGAAGAGATTGCCTGCGCACCATCCTTAAAACGGGTATCAGATAGCTATGAGTGCGGAAAATGTCGCTAAGGCCAAATGATTGGGCTTTGCGGGCCAACCGTTCTTATTGATTGAGAGGCATTCCCTTGCAAAGTACACCGATCGCTGATTACGCCCTCTTGTCCGATTGCTGTTCCTCTGCTCTGGTGAACTCGCACGGTTCAATCGACTGGTTATGTATGCCAGACTTCGATTCTCAGTCTGTCTTCGGCCGGCTCCTCGATACGGACTGCGGACATTGGTCTATCTGTCCAAGGGATATTGTGCAGATAAGTCGAAAGTATGTGAAAGAAGCGATGGTTTTAGAGACAACATTCGTCGCGAAATCAGGGACCGCGGTTGTTACGGATGCCATGGCTCTTGGAAAGGGCGAGCGAGGACACGATCTTGGCCGTCGATCCCCACATGCTCTGTTGCGTTCAGTTGCTTGCACGAACGGCAACGTACATGTCGACTTTGAATACTCCCCACGCCCAGAGTACGGGCTTGTACTTCCGCTTCTAAAGCGCGTCAGCGGAGGACTGGAAAGCCGTGGAGGAGCGAGCATGTTTCTTCTCTCCACGCCAATCGATTTAGAAATTGTGGAGAGTGCTGCGCGCAACGAGTTCAAGCTCACATCAGGTCAAGCTCTTCACTTTTCCTTACAACATCGTTCGGTTCTCGACGAACGTCCGCCTTCGTGGAGCCAGACGGAGATTGCTGATCACTCGGCCGATACAGTGGAGGGCTGGCAGACGTGGTCTCAGCTGCATCAAAACTATCAGGGGCCCTGGAAGGAACTTGTCGCTCATAGCGGTCGTGTGCTCCAGGCTCTTACGTACTTTCCAACAGGAGCCATTGTGGCGGCGCCTACGACCTCTTTGCCGGAATCGGTTGGTGGGGACCGGAACTGGGACTATCGCTTCACCTGGGTTCGAGATGCCAGCTTTACGCTGGAGGCTCTGTGGGTTGCGGCCTGTCCGGATGAAGCATTGAAGTTCTTCAATTTTCTTGCGGAAGCAGCCCTGACGCAGGTCCGCAGAGGAGCGGACCTGCAGATCATGTTTGGAATCCGTGGTGAGCACGACCTCACCGAACGGACGCTGCCTCAAATGCGCGGATGGCGCGATAGCAGCCCGGTCCGCATAGGCAATGGCGCATGGAACCAGCGCCAGTTGGACGTTTATGGTGAATTGATGGGTGCTGTCTTTTTGCTCAGGCAACAGCTCAACGGTCTGGACGAGCTTACCGGCGAGTTCCTGGTCAGTATCATAGACGCAGCGGCCTCGCACTGGCAGCAAAAAGACCAGGGAATCTGGGAGATCCGCGGTGAGCCGCGACACTTTCTCTATTCCAAGCTAATGTGCTGGGTTGCTCTAGATAGAGGCATCCAAATGGCCGAACTCTTGCATGCTGCAGATAGGGTATTGTCTTGGAAACAGACTCGAGAAGAGATTCGCGAAGCAATTCTTTCACAAGGTTGGAGCCAGAAGGCCGGATCTTTCTCGCAAGCATTTGGGACAGATGACCTGGATGCATCCTCTTTGATGATCCCCATTGTCGGCTTTCTGCCAGCGGACGATGCGCGAGTTCTTTCTACTATAGAGGCAACTGTCACACACCTCACGGACCAGCATGGTCTCGTTTTTCGCTACATTGCACAAGATGGCTTGGCTGGCAAGGAAGGCTCCTTTCTTCTATGCACCTTCTGGCTTGCACAGTCACAAGCGATGTCAGGGCAGTTAGATCGAGCTAAGGTGACTTTCGCCAAGGCTGTCGGATTTGCCAACGACGTCGGATTGCTCTCCGAAGAGATACTTCCAGATACAAAAGAACTCTTGGGCAACTTTCCTCAGGCATTCAGCCACATCGGATTGATAAATGCTGCGTGGGCGATTTTTCAGCGTGAGAGCGGAGCATCTGAGTACGAACCCACTATGACTACCAGTGTCTCCACGGTCTAGGTTCATGAGGCAGGACTTCTCCAACGGATGTCCGGAATCGCCATCAGCGTGGGCAAGAATATCTAGAACATGGGAACGAGCTGATTCCCACTGTCAAGCCTGCTCTGGGCTCGGATGGCAGTCGCAGAGTTTCGCGTGGCAATGATCGAAGGCGCGAAGGAGATCATTCCTCCTTTTGGGGCATTCGGTCCCTGTCTAACGCGCGTCTCTGTAACTAGCTACTCAAGGATGGCCGCGTAGCGGGTAGGATACGAGTGGAGACGATCGTTAACGGTGCGTCTGCATCCTGCAAAGAACCCTAAAAGTAGAGTATGACTCGCGCTGAGTCTGCTTCCAATACAAAGCTGACAATGAAAATATCAGACAAGTTGCGAGGCAACATGATGAAGAGCCCACGCAAAGATTCTCTCTCGATGACCATCCGTATCGGTTAACCTGAGAGAGGGCGCTTTGTCATTCGTCCAATCAGCTTCAGAAGGCGCATTACAAGACTTGCGGGAGCTTTCTTGTATATCGCGTTTCCGGGGATGCGCAAAACGACCTCCGCCCCCTCTGGTGAACTGGAAACCTCGAGTTTGGCACCGATATGGGCGGACCTTTCGCGCATGCCGGTCAAACCGTAGTGGCCAGCCTTTCCGCTTTTCAAGATGCTCGAATCAATTCCTCTTCCATCATCGCGAATGCGAAGCAGAAGGTTGTTGTAGTAGGCTAGTTCGATGTCGATTCCATGGCCATTCGAATGAAGGCAAGCATTGCGAATCGCTTCATCGCCTATCCGATAGACCTCATCCCGTGCAATCGGATGCATTTCTCTGCATTTGCCTGTTACTGATATATTCACGGAGATGGCGCGATTGATTGCACAGTTCTCAAAAGAAGCACGGAGGGCTGCTGCGAGGTCATTTCCTTCGGTCGTTGAGTTGCGCAGCGAGTCTAGCGCTGCCCGTCCCTCCCTTGAAGCACGCTCTGACCATTCGGAGATACGTTGTGCAAACTTTTTAGCAGTTGGTTCGTGGATGGTATCGTTCGCCTGATCTGCAACCATCTTCATCCCTTGGATAGTTTGCAGCAGCGTATCGTGCAGATCGCGCGCGAGACGTGTGCGTTCCTCCAACCGTTCATCGAACCGTGCCTTCATCGCGGCTCGATACTGCCGTATCCTCATGAGGTAGATTGAGTATACCGTCGCCAACAACAAGAGAGTGCACAGTAGTCGAAACAAGACTGTCTGGTACCAGGCAGGAGGTACTGTGAAACGGAATAGAGCTCCGACAGAATTCCACACTCCATCGTTGTTGCAGGCGATTACCTGAAACGTGTAGTGGCCTGGGCGAAGGTCGTTGTAAAAGGCCTGACGGCGCATTCCAGCATCGATCCAGTTTCTGTCATGTCCGACCAGCCGGTAGCGGAATTTAACCTTCTCCGGCAAAACGTAGCTCAATCCCGCATAGTCAATTTCAGTGTCTCGCGGCGAGATCGGAAATTGGAGTCTGGTGCTCAGCGGCAGATCCTCGCGATCGACGATGATGCGCTCGATATGAACGGGTGGAGCAATCGAGTTGTATGGAATATTGTGAGGATCGACCACTTGGACGATGCTGCCGTTAGTCGACCAGAGGCGCCCGTCTGGAGCGATCGTCACGGCCGTGCTACCGCCTCCGAGCCCCGGCCTGACACCGTCGCGGAGGTCAAAGACAACCGTTCGCAGAAGGTGACTAGAACTGCGCCACCACTGTGCAAGCTCCTTGTCACTAACCCTTACGATGCCACACTCCATATAGAACCAGTGTGAACCTACGCGATCATCAACGATTGAAAATCCAGTATCACAGGGCATTCCGTCTTTCGTTGTTAAGCTTCGCGCTTCTCCATTCTGATATCGGTAGAGCGTATGTTCAACGCTCGAGATCCAAAGAGTGCCATCTGAGTCTGATCTCAAGCCGTAGACACTTCCGTTATAACCTTTGACGGGCTCGAATTGTCCATTGTGGAACCAGAACAAACCGTGAACATAACCACCGGCCCACAAACCACTTTCTGGATTGGGCGCTAAAAACAATGTTTGATTTCCGGGTGTCGGAAACCTAGCGACAACGCGAGCATCGTCTAGGCGATACAGTGCCTTCTCGCGCGATTGTTGATCGATATCCGATACCCATAACTGGTGTTGAGTATCCTGCGCCATTGCTGCAGCGTAGTGAATCTTCATGCCCTCCGGGCCGGACACCTCGATAACGTTTCCGGCTCGGTACGACAGTAGTTTCTCCCCGGCTGTGGCCCACATTCTTCTTTGTGAATCGTTGTAGAGCAAGTCGGTGTAAGAATCCGAAGAGTTCAGATGTGAGAAATCCTGACCCTGATAAACGTCGATGCCATGATCCATCCCAACCCAAACATGTCCGTCTGCGGCGGCCGCAATACTGGAAGCATCTTCACCCGATAGCCCTTGGTTTTCAGTAAAGGAGATAACCGGGAGATCGCGGAATTCGCCAATGCCGCCGCTTGTCGTCACCCAAAGATTGCCTTCCCTATCTTCAAAGATGCTATGCAAGGAGTTGCCGCTAAGGCCGTTCGTAGTGTCGTAGTGATCGAGTTTTCCGTCGCTGAGCTTGTAAAGACCGTTGGATTGACTCCCAATCCACAACGAATGGTCATGATCGAAGAAGAGACAGCTTACAGAAAGTGTTCTACCGTCAACTTCCGGGGTGACATAACTCTTCCATTGTCCATTGGAGAATTGCAGCAGCCCCCCTGACGGACCGTTATCACGCCGCCCCCCCATATCGTCCCGTTTTGATCCGCAACGAGCGCCAGCACATAGCTGAATGACTTGGAATGACCCACATTTAGAGGGTATGTCTGAGGCTTCTCCCCTGCTTGCCAGTGGCAGATGCTGTCTTCGCTGCCGACCCAAATCGACCCTGGCTTTTCAGACGCGATAGAGAATCCGCGTGTACACCCAAATCCGTCTCGCTTGCTGATGCAGGAGATGTGCAGATCACCTATTTTGCAGAACATCCTCGGCTGTCCGCCGGCCTCCCAGTCGCCTTGTCCCATCCAGATTTCATTGTCCGAGTCTTCGAGGAATGGCCCAGGTAGCCTCTGCTTCTCTGGATAGTCATAGACATGACCGTTGGTCACCCGCGCCAGCCCCAACTCTGTTCCCACGTACAAACTGCCATCGCGCGCGCCAAACAATTGTGAAACATCCTGACCGGGAAGCCGCTCGCCGACCGGAGGAGTCCAATGGGTGAAGCGAATACCATCGAATCGAAACAGGCCATTTGCTGTCCCAACCCAGATATAGCCGTCTGTTGTCTGGGCAATCGCCTTTGGTGAGCTATCGAGTCCACTCTCGCCAATGCGCCAAATCTTGTGTCCATACTGCGCAATCCGGGTCGACGGGTTCAGCGCCTGCGCCGGACGACCACAGGCCAGAAGGAGGCACAGGGCTACGAGCATAGCTCCCAGCCGTGACGGAGGACACGAAAGTGTCACATCACTCGATGTGTTCGCTCCGCTTGTAATCCGCACAGCTGACCACAGACGCAGGTTCTCCACTGATCCCAATCCTAAGCATTCTGGCGGCAGGTCAACCTGTAGAAAACTCCAGCTGTCGACGATTTAACGAGACGCTTCGTCGACTAGCAAATCTTTGGCAAGCTTGCAAAGACAGGAACTTTCTGCCTTTCGTCACTCAGAGAACACTTGCAATTTTGTTGATTGAGTTCGCGGTCTACTCGCCGTGTAGGACAGACCTGCAGAAATATGTAGCTCCAGTCCTGTTGCTTCTGATCTCCCGGAGGCGCACGAAATCCTTGAGATTAAGGTTCAACGCGGTAGCAACGCTTTGCGCCAGCCCTCTGGACTGGACGCCTTTTTGACTGAGGTACGCCCACCATGGAAACGCTTCGCCAAGCAGTCGCTTCGCACGAAAGTCCGAAGTCACCGTTTCTCGTTAGACCTGCAGACGATTCATCGGCAACCCGCGATGAGAAAGGGCTGATCGGCTCCATCCTCGCCGGAAATACGAGTCTTTACCATGATCTCGTCCGGCCCTACGAGACGCTTGTCTACCGCATGGCATTCGTGATGCTCCGGAACGAAGCCGATGCCGAAGACGCCGCTCAGGAGACCTTTCTACGGGCGTATCGCAAGCTAGCAAGCTTTCGGTCTGAATCTAAATTCAGCACCTGGCTCACCAGCATTGTCCTGAACGAGGCTCGCGCCCGCTTACGTCGTCGAAAAGGGGGGCTTGCCGTTTCTTTGGACTCTCTTTCGAATCAGGCATCGCTGTCACCTGCTCGATACGTCTGCGACAAACAGGAGAGTGTTCTACTGAGCCTGGAACGGGCTGAGTTGCGATCTCAGTTGCAACGAGCAGTTGCGGACCTTCCAGCGATCTACCGAGATGTGTTGCAGATGCGCCTTCTCGATGAATGCAGTGTCCGCTGTACGGCGCAGGCGCTTAAGTCAACGGAAGGGGTGATCAAAGCTCGCCTTCACCGCGCTCGCCGGATGCTTCAGAGACGGTTCGATGCAAATCGGACTCGGGAGAAGACCTTCCATGCCATCGGAGATTGTTGAACGTGCGTTGCCTGCCAGGAACTTCCGCCGCTTTGCAATTGGGAAGGAAACTGGAAAACTTAGCTTCAAACAGTCTGCTCACAGACCCAAGACAAACTCGTGTGTACGATGATTCAATCACGCTCGCTGATGCGTGACTTGCGTTGGGTGCACGAAATTCTACGTGGGAAAAAGACTGGTAGATACCTATGTTTTTCTATGGGCGTGAAATTCTTCATGCCACCTATGCTTACGGAATGTGCAATATGTACGCGCGTGCCGAATTACGCTGGAGTCCCCTCAATACACCCGTTGGGTGCCTCAGAAGCTTGGGTCAGCGCAAAGGTAAGAATGCGGCCGCGGGGTACGAGGGAAAGGCACGCTTCCGTAACACGTGTGATTTGATCGAAAAAACGTGGACGAGATTCGTATTATTTTGCGCCTGCTCTATGATCATGACATCTTCAGCGCGCGCAACAGACCACAGCCCCTTGTTCAGTTATGCGACGCCTATTAATGCCGAAGGGGAGTTCAGTTTCGACACTGGACTCTTTGGCCGTACCGGATCTGGGGGAACTCAGTTTTCAACTGGGTCAGGGTTTGGGTATGGCCTTAGGCCGCACGTCACTATCAACGCCTTTCTACCTGCCACATTCGGAACGGGCAATCTACCAGAAAGCCGAATCATGAGCGGTTCTGAATGGGCAACGGGTGTGTCTTGGCGCTTTCTCGATTCCGTCATTGGCGTGGGACGTCGGCTGGAGTCAACAGCGTCCGTAAGCGCAGTTGCGTCAGGTCCACAGTCTGCCACGGGCATACTTGGCGATCTGCATCGAGCGCCCGGTGTTGCTGGAACGTTAGCAGCGGGAATGACTTCGCGGAGTCAATATCTTTGGGTAGGCTGTGGCTACACGCGTTATGCCAATGCTTCACATGACAGAAGACCTGACACAACATCTTGGAGCGTGGCATATGGTTACCGGCCGTCCAAGCTACGCCGAGGCGTCGATCAATGGGATTACCGTGGATTTATGGAGTTAGCCGGCGAACACACTGGAGAGGTGAAAAGCAGTGGAACGATCCTGCCGAACAGCAGTTCTACCACGGTGTGGCTTGGACCTTCCGTCTTGGGGATCTTTAAGGAATTCGCAGTTGAGGCCGGGGTCCAGGGTCCAATCATTCGTGATGAATCGGATGTTATTTATGGCCGTGAGCGCATTCGTTTCGGAGTCAACCTCAGCTATCTCAAATACTCGTCGCGGAGTCGCTCTCGTTGAAGGGATTGGTGATGAAGATCGCAATTGCCGGAATCCTTGGAATGTGTGCGCTGACCGCTCAGGGCCAGTACAAGCAGATTAATTTGACTGTCTTCGGAATGGACTGTCCTCCGTGCGCCTTCGCAATCCGGCTCTCTATGAAGAACGTCCGTGGGGTCAGCGGCGTTGATGTCGACCTGAACAAGGGGCTGGTCGCGATCAAATTGACAGCTGGAAGTACAGCTGAGCTGAGACAGTTCAACGAGGCCGGGAAAAGAACGGCTTCGCACATCAAGATGCAGATGTGCTTGTTGAGGGTGTTCTATCAGGCTCGCCGAAAGCGCCGCTCCTGCAGGTAACGGGCACAAACGATCGCTACGCACTAATGCCGTTCGCTCAAGGAGTCGATGTTACATCCCTATTGGGAAAGTCGATAATCGTACAAGGTGTATTACCTCAGTCGGCGAAAGGTAAGGTTCCGGTCACCCTTCGATACAAGACGATCGCGGTGCCCCCAATGACGACTTCTTCGCTTCTAATGCCAGCGATCAAGCGGGTTCGCCAGGCATCGCTGATGAACTATCTATCATTGTTCGGGTCCTTCAGCACGCTCCTTTGCTGCGCCTTACCTTCGTTGCTTGTGTTGATGGGGATGGGAGCCACTGTAGCTTCCGCACTCTCAGTCGCTCCATGGCTTGTGACGATGTCGAAGCATAAAGTGTGGACGTTCGCTATCGCCGGCATACTCATCAGCATGAGCTTCATGATGACGTATTGGATGGCTCCTCGGATGAGAGAGGGGGAAGCTTGCATAGAAGATGATCCGACGATGTGCGGGCGAGTAAGCAAGTTCAGCCGTATGCTGCTGTGGGGTTCAGCTACGATTTGGTCTTTCGGTTTCTTCATGGCCTACGTCCTGGGGGGCATACTGGAGTGGTACCAATTTGTATGGTTTCGCCTGCTGTGTGGCCTCCTTGTGATTGCAATCGGCTGCTGGCTATATCTGTATCGACTCCGCCTCCGAGCTGCATCGATGAAGATGCGCTTTGATGAACGGCTCGAAGAGAGGTCTCGTCTAGCGCGCGATCTGCACGATACATTGCTGCAAACCATTCAAGGTGGAAAACTCGTCGCTGACAATGAAAAGAATAATGTGCAGGAGCCCGCGGCAAAGATTGCTCTTCATCGTCTCTCTTCCTGGTTGGAGCGAGCTGTCCTTGAAGGCAGAGCTGCTTTAGACTCTCTTCGCGTTTCTACAACCGAGAGCAATCACCTCGCCGGCTCTTTGCGTGAGGCTTTCGAAGGCTGTAATGCTCAGATGGAGTTGGAATTGTTAGTGATAGGTGCGAACAAAGAAATGCATCCAATCGCACGAGATGAGGTTTACAAAATTGGACATGAAGCCATACTGAACGCCTGCAATCATTCCAGAGGTAAACGTCTCATCGTCGAGCTTGTCTACGATCAAAATATGCTCCTGCGAATCCAAGATGATGGCGAAGGCATCGCCCCACACATCCTGCAAGCCGGCAGATCGGGCCATTACGGGTTGATCGGAATGCGCGAGCGAGCTGCTCGTATCGGAGCAAAGCACACGGTCGTGTGTTCGGAGACAGTACAATAGTTACCTTGTTTGTGCCAGGCGAGGCGATCTTCATCGCCTGATCTGGTCTGACTGTTGTACATATTTCCAAGTGAGGATCAATGTCAACAAGCTCTACTGTCGTTGATTGCTGCGGAGCGGTCGCTGAGCCGGACGGAGCGGAAGATTCTGACCGACTACGCCGCCGAGATAGTGTCGTTCGCTTTTGTAAGGCATAGAGTGCTGGTCTTGGAACTCGGAGCTGGAGCAACCGCCAAGACACCCGAGTCTATAAATCGATGCGTTCGTCATCTCGAGCATGGCCATCACATGCGGTTTCATATTTCCCTCGCGCGAACGGAAGACCACGGTCATAGAGGTTTAGGGCTGAGGATCTTCGCTAGAATGATTCCGATCATCCAGTCACAGACCATACTTCTATTGTTGGTCTTAATGTCCTGGGAGCACCCCCAAACTTAGGGATTTTACCTGCCTAATCTAGTAGGCGCTGTTTCTAACCGGGTGTTTCCGGCTTCAAATGCTGGTTCGAGTAAACCGAGCACTACCCCGATCAATGTGAGTGAGATAGTTGATCACTAGAGCGACTAGTCTTTGTGGGGATCAGCTTTCGATTGGAAGGGCTCACCTAGCCAGTCGCGAAGTCTCCTGGACGGATTTTTGTAGATTGCCTGACCCGGTATGACAACAGATATAACCGTACCACTCTGAGGAGAGCTTGAGATGTTGAAGTTGCCCCCCATAAACAAGGCACGCTCACGCATCCCTGCCAAGCCGAAATGACCCGGCTTGCCGCTACGCAGAACGTCCTCGTCGACACCGTGTCCGTTGTCTCGCACCGTGAGGTAAAAGCGTCTTTTATATTCGAGTTCGACCCATAAATGACGCGCTCCAGAGTGGGCACATGCGTTACGGATCGCCTCATAGGCAATTCGATAAACCTCGTCGCGTGCAATCGGATGCATCTCCCGAATCGCGCCTACCGTCGAAATGCTGATAGCCATTCTGGCACCCCGGATGCAATCATCGGCCACGCGATGAAGAGCTCCTACCAGGTCATTGGCCTCGACCGAGGAACTCCTCAGGGCTTCCAGTGCAGCTCGACCCTCTATGCTCGCACGGTCAAGCCATTCGGAGAGTCGATCCAACGCGCGACCGATTATACGTGGATTATCTAGATGTTCCCGCGCATTGTCTGCAACCATCTTGCTGCCTTGAATCGTCTGAAGGAGCGTGTCGTGAAGATCCCGTGCGAGCCTAGTCCGTTCTTGCAATCGTTCGTCGAAGCGCTGTTTGAGAGCCTTGGCGAACCTACGCAACCTATATACATATGCGAGAAATACGAGCACGAGCAATAAGAGCACCACCAAGGCCCGGAACCAGAGAGTTTGGAACCATGCTGGTGGCACTGTGAATGCAAGTTCCGTGCCCCGCCAGTTGCATACCCCGTCATTGTTGCAAGCGGTAACGTGAAATACATAAGGACCCGGCTTCAAATCGTTGTAGAACGCCTGGCGCCGTCGGCCAACCTCTGTCCAGTTAGAATCGTGGCCATCCAAACGATAACGAAAGCGCACCCGTTCGGGGATCACATAGCTCAAAGCAGCATAGTCGAGTTCGATCTGACGCGGGTGCACAGGCAGTTTCAGATGTTGACCGACCGAAACGTCGTTGCCATCGACGATCAGCCGCTCCAGCTTTACCGGTGGGGGCAATTCATTGAAGGGTAAGTGTTGCGGATCGATGATCTGGAAGTCATAGTCGCTGGCGGACCAAATCTTGCCATCAGGAGTTTGCGCTGGGTTTCCGTTTGAGAGATTTGGTCGTGCCCCTTCGAGCGCATCGAAGACACGAGCATGGACACGCTTGGCAGGATTTTGCCACCACGCGGCAAGATCGGAATAAGATACACGCACGATGCCGCAATGGAGATAGAACCACTTGAATCCGCGACCGTCGTCGTGAATGTTGACCCCACTGTTGCACGGCATCCCAGAGGCCATCGTCAAGCTTCTCGCCTGCCCCTCGAAGTATCGAATAAAACCTTGCTGCGTCACGATCCAGAGAGCGCCGTCTGAATCCTCCATAAGGTTCTCAACTCTGTCGTTGAAGCCGCCCGCGACTACATGTTCAAATCGGCCGTTACGAAACGAGAACAGGCCATGCACTGATCCGCCTATCCAAATTCCTCCCGCCGCGTTGGGGGCAAGAGCGTTCATCACTTGTTTTCCCGCAAAATAGGACACGTCGAATCGGTCTATCACCCGATAGTTGCGAATCTGGATCAGGCTGGAATTGTGAGTCTCCAGATTTTCTACAGATGCCCAGATGTCATGCACGTGATCCTCAGTGATGTAAACGACGTAATCGCCTTTTCCAGTCGGAAATCCAGGAACTTCGGAAGCGATCCGCTGATCTCGCTTAACAAAGAGTCTATCCCCAGAACCGATCCAGACATTGTCTCGTAAATCCGTGAAAAGGAATTGCACATCTTCCAGCAGCCGGCCTTTATTGTCCCTTAGTTGAATCAGGGTCTTTCCCGATAGTTGAGCCAGTGTGCGGCTCCCCATGTAGACCGATCCTCTACGATCCGTCGCAACACCGTTTGCATGGTCCGCGAGCGAACCTTCACTAGCCGTGAAACTTATAACCGCGTAATCCCTAAAGTGATCAATGCCCTTCGGGGTGACAACCCAAATTCCTCGTTCGTGGTCCTCGAAGATCGAAAGAACGTTGCGGTCGCTAAGACCGTCTATCGCGTCAAAGTGATCCAGACGTCCATCGACAACTCGATAGAGACCCTTATCATCCGTTCCAATCCATAGAGCTCCATTCTGCTCTGGAAGGAGCGCGGACACCGAGAAGGTACGGCCGTCTATTCTTGGAACTGTGTAGGAGGTCCAGTGTCCGTTTGTTCGACGGAGGAGACCGGCACCGTGCCCGCTTCGTTTCATCCCAGCCCAGAGCTCACCATCCGTGGTGCTGGCCAGACTGGTGATCGTGTTCAACCCTCGACCACTTGAAAGCGATGGAACAAGTTCAGTATCGGGTCTTGTACCTGGCTTCCAGCGGCAGATGCCCTCAGCGCTTCCCACCCAAAGAAAGCCGTCGGAGCTTGTCGTATTCGACACGCCCCTGATGCAGGAAAATCCTTCACTCTTTCCGAAACAGATGAGATCTGTCTCTCCCACCTTACAGAGTGCACTTGGATTGCTGTGGGCTCCACTGATACCCATCCACAGGCCGCCGTCATGGTCCTCCACGAATGGACCCGGCCAACGCGGACTTCCAGGATATGTGTAAACATGCCCATCTCTGATTCTTGCGAGACCTCGATCTGAGCCCACGTAAAGCGATCCGTCACGCGTCCCAAAGATGTGCCACAAAGAGATGCTGGGAAGAGCCTCGCCGGCTAGTGGAGTCCATTTTGTGAATCGCATGCCGTCAAAGCGATACAAGCCATTTTCCGTACTGACCCAAATGTAGCCATCCGCGGTTTGAGTAAGAGCCTGCGGAGTACCCATCAAGCCGGCGTCGCCCGTGCGCCACGCCCGATGAGCTAGCTGCGTCAGCCGTGTCGTAGGTTCGACAGACTGTGCTCTAGGTGGAGCGAAAATCAGAACCAGCGTTGCGACCAGAAGAGCCTTTGCCCGGACGTTCATACTCTGACACTCATTTCGTTTTGGGCGAAGGTAGCTCAAATCTGGAGCAAACCCCGTCGCAAAGCGATCGTAACCGCATGCGTCCTGTCATTCGCTTGCAGCTTGTCGACGATATTTTTGATGTGAAAGTTAACGGTCGTCTCCGAGATCGACAATTGATCGGCGATCTGCTTGTTCTTGTTTCCTTCGCGGATCAGTTCAAGGACTTCCAACTCGCGCGGCGTCAGATCCTCCTGCCCCATATGCTCTGCCACACTGCTGGCTACGTCGGATGGAATATGCTTACGTCCCGTTGACACAGTTCGGATAATCCTCAGCAGCTCATTCTTCGGCGTGCTCTTAAGGACATAAGCGGTAGCACCCGCGCGGAGCGCACGTTGAATCTCGATGTCCCCGCTTGAGGTGGTCAGCATCATGATCTTTGCGTGAGGAAACTCGCTTCGGATGGCGATCAAGGCTTCTGTGCCACTTGCGCCGGGCAGTCTCTGATCCATTAAGATTACATCCGGCCTGGTCCGGCGATATTCTTGTAGTGCCTCCTCTGCGGTCGATGCCTGAGCCACGGTCTCCATGTCCGCTTCCGCTGCAATGATCATGTTGAGCCCTTCACGGAATACGGGGTGATCTTCAACGACCATGATTCGAATTTGTCTGGGTGTAGGCATGCTCTCCTCTCGCGATGTAACCATTATTGAACGCTTTGGCAGAACCACTTTCAAGCGACCTGAGCGCGCGATCACTCTCCCCAGCCGCCCCATCAAGCCATCCTGAGACCTGATTCAAGGCATCCGTGGTTTCTGTCCCATCTGCTCTCCGTCGCACCTGATCAATGACGGATTTGCTGTGACAAATCATTTGCTCCAGATGGGGGTGGATCGACTTAGCAATTACCGTGCGCTGCTCAAATCGTTGAGAGTAGGTATAGTCGAGCGTCCGTTCGTAGCGGCGAATACCGCGCCGGTACATCAAATGCAGGCCCAAACCAAGAGCGGCAACTATGGAGATTCCGACGGAGTACAAGACGAAAAGAGAGAGATGAAGTGTTTCCATTGTCCCAACCCCCTAGCGACTTCGAACTTCGCCAGTCAAGGCAGATTCGTGGTCTCACAGTAAGTAGAGCCACACTTCCTAAAATTGAAAACCGACACAGTGAATCATCACGACCAAGCGTATAGGGTGGTAAGAACGCCGCAAAGTCACTTTCCACAGTGTCCTGCCTGTAGTTCTCCACAGTCTCAGCCTTACCGAAATCCTGATCCGATTTTGCACAGTTCTCGGTTTTGGATTGCTTATCTGCCCCGGAGATTGGATTCGACTTCCTCTGAAATCGAATGACAATCGCAGGTCGATGCCGATTCTTGGGCTGCAGATTGCGTGGCCTCATGGGATTCGTAACCAAATTATGGCTGCGACTACATCTTTCACAGCGGACCTTTCGATCTTTCGGAGAATGCGCTGAAGTAACGAAAGTACAGGATGCCTGCACGTATACGTCTCCACCCGGTTCATTAGATACCAATGAAATCTTTGGTGCCTGTAGAAAGGAACAGGTTTAGTACTCTTCGATCCGGGGGGGTGTTTGGTCCCTGCGGAGTGGATGCTTACTCCAGAATGGTGATCCAACCCGCCGACGCATTCGCTGCTTCCTTCGAGCACAATACCATTGGAGAAAAACGATGAAGATTCAAAGAATCATTGTCCTGTCCGCTGTTCTGGCATTGCCTGCGATGTCCTCTATAGCTCAGTCTGGCGCGATCCTAGCGACCGGGACTTTTCACGGTATTGTGCACAAGGCCTCAGGCCGGGCGACTGTATACCAGGCCACGGGAAGGAACTTCCTTACCAGCATGGTCGAACGGGTTGACCTCGGACCGCTCAAAGTCAACGAGGGCGATCAGAACTACGTCTTCCTGCGGAACCGATCTTGCCAAGTATAAGTCTTTTGCGATGTTCTGCGAGCGCTTTGACAACTTTGGCGCGAGATCACTCGAAAAGTAGGTCGCCGTGCGCATAGCGCGGATTGCTCTGTTCTCCCACTATCTCACTAGGAGATCCAACATGACGTCTTCCTCGACGAACGCGACATCAAAGCGAATTGTTCTAGGTGTTATTGGAGTGCTTATTCTCGCGGTGCTTTGGTTTGCCTTTCGCCCCGAGAAGCTTTTCATCAACAAGAAGGTGAATGAAGCCCATCCCGCCCAAGCTGCAGGTCAACTCACCCCGCTGTTGACAGGACGATTTGTTGGAGAGATCCATAAGACTTCTGGCCGAGCTACCGTGTATCAGCAAGCGGATGGCAGCCGTGTCTTGCGATTGACCGATTTTTCTACTTCCAACGGACCTGCCGTGCACGTGTTGTTGATAGACGGGACGTCCATCGACCCGACAAAAGACTTTGCTCTGGCGGCCGTGAAGAACGTTGATCTTGGTGATCTGAAAGGAAATCAAGGAGATCAAGACTATATGGTCCCCAAGGGGGTTGATCTCAAGACGTTCGCTACGGTATCGATTTATTGTGAACGCTTTCACGCCAACTTCGGTGCCGCGAAGCTCGAGGAATTCTAAAGCCGCAATGGTGTTCTGATTCGAAAGGATTGCTTCATCGCTGAGCGAGTGATTCAGACTCTCTCGGACACCGAGTCAGCAGGCCATTGTTCTTTATCATTCCTCCAGAAAAGCCGGATATTGCCGCAACAAAGAAACGGAAGAGTCGTGATCAAATTTGATTCGAATGAGTGCTCCGATCTTGATGGCCTGAAGACGAAGGAGTGGTTGGTAACGAATGGTCTGGGTGGGTATGCGTCGGGCACAATCGCCAGCATGAACACCCGGCGATATCACGGTTTGCTTGTGGCTTCAATGGAGGCTCCTCTAGGAAGGCTCGTTCTCCTTTCGCAGTTGGAAGATACCCTTATAGTCGATGGAGCTCGGTTCCCCCTATCGACCAACCTGTATTCGGAGAATATTGTTCATCCTTCGGGCTACCTAAACCTTGTAGGCTTCCGACTCGATCCGGATCCGGTCTTCACCTACAGCAATGGAGGGTGGGAGATCACGCGAACTGTATCGATGGTTCAAGGTCAAAACACCACCATAATCGAATATGCACTTGGCAAAAGAGGCTCGGGAAAACATTTCTTTCTCGAGGTGAGACCTCTGATCGCCTTTCGCGGATATCATGCGGCCACCCATGAGAATCAGGCCATCAATCGGTGGGTGGATCAGGGGAACGGAACTCTAACTTTGCAACCATACCAAGGATTGCCGAAGCTTCACATCGCGCATGACCCCGCAGAAGTGCAAGTGGATGGCTACTGGTATCGGGAATTTGAATATGAACGAGAGAAAGAGAGAGGGCTTGACCATAAAGAAGACCTGTTCAGTCCACTACTCCTAACGACGAGTCTGGACAGTGAAAACTGTTTTAGTCTTATCGCTTCCACTGAGCTCCAACCGATCTCACGATTGGCCCAATACAAACAGGTAGATGTCGCCCGTGGATGGAAGTCGCCCAACACCGCCAACCAAGGCTCTGGGCGTTCCGATCTGAATTCCCTTCTTGAAAAAGCAGCGGGACAGTTCACCATTACCAGAACGCCATTTACATCGACTATCGCCGGCTATCACTGGTTCGGAGACTGGGGCAGAGATACGATGATCTCTTTGCCGGGTTTGATGCTTGCCACGGGTAAGCACGAGTTGGCAAGAGAGATTCTGCTTCACTATGTACAGTTTATTGATGGGGGTATGCTACCGAATCGCTTTC
The DNA here is from genome assembly GCF_013410875.1 of Tunturiibacter empetritectus. Taxonomy (GTDB): domain Bacteria; phylum Acidobacteriota; class Terriglobia; order Terriglobales; family Acidobacteriaceae; genus Edaphobacter; species Edaphobacter empetritectus. The sequence continues at coordinate 2,597,254 of NZ_JACCCU010000001.1, forward strand.
CCGACGCGGGCGAACAGCCCGAATATAACACGGTAGATGCAACCCTTTGGTTTTTTGAGGCGATTCGACAATACGTCGCTTACGAAAATTGCCCTACATGGCGCTCGCAAGCTACTGCTTTACTCGAGGAACACCTGTACGTTCCCCTCAAGGAGATCATCCGGTTTCATGTTGAGGGAACGCGCTTCGGCATCCATGCTGACGAACAGGGGTTCCTCTGGGCAGGCGATCCAAGCACGCAGCTCACGTGGATGGATGCCAAGGACGGTGATGTCGCCTTTACACCGCGGCATGGACGACCAGTCGAGATCCAAGCTCTTTGGTACAACGCATTGCGTACGATCGCTTCCTTCGGAGTTTTACTTGGAGATCAGAATGCGGTCGAGGACTATAACGCCCTTGCAGACCGCCTGCAAAATAACTTTCTTCGCGTCTTCTGGAACGAACAGCGCGGATGTTTATTTGACGTAGCTAGGGGTGAAGAGCGCGACGCGTCTCTCCGCCCCAACCAGATTTTTACTGTAAGCCTTCACTATCCACTCATTATCGGAAAGCCCGCAGCACAGGTCATCCAAAGGGTGGAAGAAGAGTTGTTGACTCCATACGGTCTACGGACGCTTTCGCGGGACGACCATCAATATCGTGGCAGCTACGAGGGAGATGGCTGGAGCCGGGACGGCGCCTATCATCAAGGAACCGTATGGCCATGGCTCGCCGGACCGTTTTTCTTTGCGAAATTGGCAGTGAGTGAGTCTCCTGCAGCTACGATGAGCGAGATTGAGCGCTGGCTTGATGGTTTCACGCCGCACTTGCGGGATGCTGGCCTGGGGCAGGTCTCAGAGATCTTCGAAGGAGACCATCCGTTCTTTCCTCGCGGATGCATTGCCCAGGCATGGAGCGTTGCAGAGATTTTGAGACTTGCAAGTCGCGTAGCAGCAGAAACTCCCGGAGACCATGAGTGAATCTCGACCTCCGGCTAACTCTCTGTTTAGGGACCGCCGGGTTGATCACGTTTCGTATGAATGCCAAAGATCAAATCCGTGCTACAGCGATTGATTCCGGGCATACAAAGTGTCCCGACGATATGCCAGGTGCAACCGGGCGGAGATTCGACGTACGATCGCAGATCACAGTGGCATTGTGGTGTCTAATTCTCTGGGGAGTCCGCGTAGCGTATGGTTTGGATCCTTCTAGACATATCTCACAATATGGCCACACGGCGTGGCGACTCGGTCAAAACGGCCTCAATAGCGTGCCCCTGTCGATAGCCCAGACTCCAGATGGCTACATCTGGGTTGGAACGTCTTATGGTTTGTTCCGATTTGATGGGGTTCGCTTCACCCGCTGGAGTCCTTCGAGCGGTGAGCAACTCCGCAGTTCTTACATATTTAGGCTGCTTGGAGCAAACGACGGCAGCTTGTATATCGGAACTGATACCGGCCTGTCGCGATTGACGCATGGCCACATCTACAACTACCCAGAAACACTGCAATGGCCTGGGCCGTTCTTCGAAGACAGCCAGGGATCTGTTTGGATGGGAGACTTTGGAAACTTCACGAGCGCCAGCACTCTTTGCCGGGTAGGTAAAGAGCATTTGACGTGTTTCGGTACCAAGGATGGATTCGACTGCATGAACGGAACCTCCTTGATGTCAGAACACGCCGGCTCGATCTGGGTTGGGAGCAAAGAAGGCATATGCCACTGGCAGCAAGACAAACAACCGGTCAACTTTCCCCTACCTTATTTGTCCGGCCCAAATATGGCTAACAATTGGGTAGATGCACTCACTTCCGATGGAAAGGGTACGCTCTGGGCTGGTATTCCGATCGAGGGACCCGGGTATGGCCTGTTGGCTTTTACGGGGGACAGGTGGCAAAGCTATGTCACGCCTGAGCTGGATGGCACGAGCTTGCCAGTAACTTCTCTACTCTGCGATCGAAGCAGTTCTTTGTGGATCGGCACGCGGAGTAAGGGTCTCTACAAAATGAACGCGGGTAAGCTTGATCGATTCGATACGGCGGACGGGCTGAGTGGCAACACGATCAACGGAATCTTTCAGGACCGAGAAGGGAACCTCTGGGTAGTGACAGATCGTGGCTTGGATGCGTTTCGGGATCTACCCGTCGTCTCCTATACAACGCGTGAAGGTCTTTCAGATGACCAAGCGATTGCGATTGCGGCATCAGATGACGGAACAGTTTGGGTTGGTACTAAAGGTTCGCTTGTTCTTTTTAGAGGTCAGACGTTTTCGACCATTACTCCGGCAAACGGTCTGCCCACATCAGGTGTTCACTATCTGTTCCATGACTCTCGCAATCAGTTGTGGGTGGCGGGAGGACAGCAGTTGTATTTATACAAGGACAGCCATTTCGTACCCGTGTTGGACCAGAATAGTGCAGATATAGGATATGTCGTCTACATGACGGAGGACAGCAAGCATAAGCTATGGGTTTCCGCCCAAGATAGAAAGACAGGGAAAGACTCCCTACTCCACATAGACGCAACACATGTCGTTGAGAGGTATAGGTCACTTGGAGCCATGGGTGCGCAAGGACTCAATGCCATAGCTTCAGACCAGAATGGAGGTCTATGGGCAGGCGGGTATAAGCACGGCTTGTTTCGATTTCATGATGGAAACTTCGAGCGGGTAGCTGCCGGAGGATTTGATGGGCCGGTGGTTGAAATGGCAGGAGACCCCGATGGGGCCATTTGGATTGTAACCAAGCAAGAAGGGATGCTTCGTTACAAGGATAACAAGGCCCGGTCTCTTACGAGCAGGAGTGGACTCCCATGTGACAGTGGATTCGATATCGTAAACGATCACGTCGGGCACCATTGGCTCTATATGGCATGCGGGATTGTGAAAATTGACGACAGCGAACTTGCACATTGGTGGAGCGACCCTGCCTATTACGTTCAGACCACTGTGTTCGGCCTACTCGAGGGGGCACAGCCCCGACGATCTGAAACGTCTCCGGTCGCCACTCCCGACGGGCGTATCTGGTCAGTTGATCGATCTGCCGTTCAAGTCATCGACCCAAAACACCTGCCTCATAACGACACGCCGCCACCCGTTCATATCGAGCGTATCGGGGTCGACCACAAGGAATACCCCGTAGGCAGGGATATTCGTTTTCCTGTCTCTCCCCACGAAGTGGAGATCGACTACTCAGCTCTCAGCTTTGTCGTTCCAGAGGAAGTAAGGTTTCGCTATCAGCTTGTTGGGTATGACAATGCGTGGACCGACTCCGGAACCCGTCGGCAAGCCTTCTATAACGATCTCGGCCCCGGCCACAACACTTTCCGCGTGATGGCTTGTAATAACGACGGGGTTTGGAACCAACAGGGAACGACTATCAGTTTTATGATTCCTCCTGCCTGGTATCAAACAGCATGGTTCAAGTTCTTATGCGTTATCTTTGCAGCGACTTTAGCCTACACCCTCTATCAATTCCGGATAAGACAGTATGCAGCTATGCTCAAGGCTAGATTTGACGAACGAATTGAAGAGCGAACGCGGTTAGCTCGCGATCTACACGACACGTTGCTTCAGACAATCCAAGGCAGCAAGATGGTTGCAGATAATGCTCTTGAGCGGCCATCCGACGCTGCCCACATGCATAAGGCTCTCGATCTTGTGTCAACGTGGTTGGAACGAGCCACGCTGGAGGGGCGCGCAGCTCTCAACTCCCTGAGGAGTTCGACCGTCGACACCAATGATTTAGCTGCAGCTTTTCGCCACGCAGCAGAAGACTGTCGTATAGGTAGCACGATCCAGGTGTCCCACATCCTGACCGGGACCAGCAGCGACATGCATCCCATTGTGAGAGATGAGATTTACCGGATCGGATACGAAGCCATCAATAACGCCTGCGTCCATTCTGGAGGAAGTCTCGTTACGGTAGAGCTCACCTATAACCACAATGTTCAGCTAAAGATCAGAGACAACGGCAAGGGCATTGAAGAAAAGACCCTACAGTCCGGAAAGACCGGACACTTTGGGTTGGAGGGTATGCGGGAAAGAGCGGACCGTATTGGCGCCAAGCTTTTAGTGCGAACGGCACCCAACGATGGAACCGAGGTTACTCTGCTTGTTCCCGGCTCAGTGGTTTTCAAGACCTATAGACCTACAAAACGGTCGCAATTGTTGAAGCTGTTTGCCATCGGGCAGGATTCGACACAACATAACGGCTCGGGAGGAGGCGCTCACAACTGAGCATCGAACCACCAAGGGTCAGAGTGGTCTCGATGAAATGTTGCTCTAACGTCTGACCTCATCCACATATTCACGATTCATTTCCGAGTCATGGCACGCGCCATAACTCTAAAAGGGAGCAAACCCAATGCAGTCATCCGACCCAATCCGCATCATGCTGGTCGAGGATCATCCACTCTTCCGACAGGGGTTGAACATAATTATCGCATCGCAATCAGATATGCAGGTGGTAGCGCAGGCGGGGACATCCTTGGAGGCAGTCGAAGAGTTCCGCCGTCATAAGCCTGATATCACGCTAATGGACCAACGTCTTCCGGGACAGACCGGAACAAGCGCTCTGGTGGCCATTCGAAAAGAGTTCGCCGCCGCTCGCGTGATCATGTTGACCACGTCGGAAGGTGACGTCGAAATCAAGGGGGCCCTCTGTGCTGGGGCTTCAGCCTATGTATTGAAAAGCACACCATCGGAGGAGTTGTTTTCGATCATCCGGTCGGTGCATACCGGGCGCACGCATATTCCGACCGGTGTTGCCTGCCGTCTTGCGGAGCACTTGGGCCAAGAGAATCTCACAGAGCGTGAGATGGAAGTGCTCAGACTGATTCAGAGCGGCAATCGCAATAAGCAAATCGCCGAACAACTCTCTCTATCAGAAAACACAGTGAATTTTCACGTCAAGAATGTCATGGACAAGTTGCAGGCCAATGACAGGGCACACGCCATCTCCACCGCTATTCGTAGAGGCATTCTGAACGTCTAGATCTATCGAAATGGTGACACTCCTAGCGAGACGGTGCTTCGGCGTCTTTCTTACGACTTTGGGTTATGACTTTCGCCCGTCACGGACTGCCACCCAACGCGCAGGGCTCGGGCATCTAGGACTCAAGATTTCACCTAAAGAAAACGATAGGCCTCCTGCCGTAACGAATGCTAGTTCGCTCCCGCGCCAGAATCGGCACAATGACCATAGCTGATTTGGTTCGTACTTTCTTCAACTGTAGTGAGAGGAGAAAGCGCTATGTTCCGAAACGTGTAGCATTTGCTATAGCATCGTCCGTTACTGCAGTAGGTCACATTGGTTCGGGGACATGAGTCGCCGCGGTAGCAACTGTGCAGCCGAAGCCTACTAAGACAGGAGCGAAACGTGTCGCGCAAAACTAGAATCCTTATCCTTGGCGGAGGCTTCGCAGGCGTGGAGGTAGCTCGGGTTCTCGAGCGACTCCTAGAGACAAGAGAGGCGGAGATTCGCCTCGTGAGCAGAGACAACTTTTTGCTATTCACGCCCCTGTTGCATGAGGTCGCCGCTAGCGACCTGGATATTACGACCATCGTGAATCCCATTCGAAAGATGGTCCGTCGCACCGAATTTATTGCTGCAGACGTGAACTCGATCAACCTGATTGAACAGACCGTCACGATTGCACATGGAGTCGACCGGCATATTCACATTCTCGGCTATGACCATGTAGTGCTTGCGTTAGGCTCCGTTTCACACTTTCGTGGAATCACCGGCTTGGAACAGAATGCAATGACCATGAAAACGCTGGAAGATGCCATCACACTGCGGAATCGAATGATCGCACACTTGGAAGAGGCCGATCCAGACTGTTCGGAGATTACGCGGGATGCGACGCTCACAATGGTTGTTGCGGGGGGTGGATTCGCTGGAGTAGAGACGGTTTCCGGGATTTACGACTTTATGGAATCAGCCGTGCAGACCTATCCAAATCTGTCTCCTTCGATGCTCCGGGTAATGCTCATCCATGGCGGATCGCATCTTCTTCCTGAACTCGGACCTGAACTTGGCAACTTCACCGGGGACAAGCTGGTCGCACGTGGCATCGAAGTCCTTCTAAACAGGAAACTGATCGCCTCCACTCCGAATGACGTCACCCTCGATGACGGGAGAGTAATCGCCACCAAGTTCGTCGTCTGGACGGGGGGAAATACTGCGCCAGCTCAACTTGCCCAACTCAGAACCGAATCAGAGGATGCAAGGGTGTTGACGACCAGAACGATGCTGGTAGAAGGCCATCCAAATGTGTGGGCCTTGGGCGACTGCGCACGAATACCAGATAGCAATGGAAGATACTATCCACCGACAGCCCAGCATGCATTGCGACAGGCAAGAGTTCTTGCAGAAAACTTGGCGGCTTCCTTACATGGTCAAACCACAAGAGAGCTAAGTTTTAACACAATCGGCCAAATGGCTTCGATTGGGAGACGGAGCGGAGTAGCCCAAATTCTAGGTTACAGGTTTTCCGGTTTTACGGCATGGTTCCTCTGGAGAACTGTATATCTCACCAAACTCCCACGATGGGGGAAACGAATTCATGTTGCTTTGAACTGGTTTCTCGACCTTTTCTTTTCCAAAGATAGCGTTCAGTTCATGTCCTTTCGAGCACCTGGTCAAGGCATTCCAGAGAAGGGATCTTCAGACACTCTAGAGAGTAGAGCCAGTGCTTCGAATTCTCAGGGCGTGTAAGACGCTATCGATGCTTAAAGCTGCAGCCAGTCCAGAATGTCCTGCACTGGCAATTCAATTTCGATGGGCACGTTACATTAAAAGAATTACGAGACCTAAGTCCGCCGACGACACGAGAGGACACGATGATGGCAAAGAATCGAAGAACACCACCTCAAGCTATTCAAGATGTCAGCTTCAAATACATCGGAAGCGCTACGCAGGGAACCGCGGCGCCGATGCTCTCTCAGGAGATGATTCAGCGTCTTAACGCCTATGGCGAGACTCAGACATTTGACTCAAGTCTGACACTATTCGAGAGAAGGTCTAGAAGTGGCGATATGTTTGTGGTCATCGAGGGTCGGATTGATCTCTTTGAAGATAAGCCAGGACACCCCGTTGTGCCATTGGCGACCTTAACAAAGGGCCAATTCAGCGGCGAATTGGATCTGCTTAGCGGACGGGATGGGCTGTTGAGTGGTCGAACCGCGAGGGGAAGCAGAATTCTCCGCATCGATGCACACTCACTGCATAATTTAATGCGCTCGGAGTTGGACATTGCAGACGTAATCGTCCGTGCATGGATCGAACGCCGTGCGAGTCTCATGCAGCGTTCCCATGGAGGCGTCATTGTGATTGGACACAGTCACGATGCAGAGACTATGCGGATGCGCCAGTTTTTGGTTCGCAATGGCTACCCCAACAAGCTCATCGAGGCCGAGTCGAATCCTACTGCCCAGTTGCTGCTCAATGGGCTTAACCTCGACCCATCGGAGATGCCGGTGGTTTTCCTGCCCGACCAGCGTGTCCTGAGGAATCCAAGCAACACAGTGTTAGCGGACGAACTGGGAATAAGCAACGTATTTGAGGCCGAAGAGATCTTCGATGTTGCCATTGTGGGAGCTGGGCCAGCGGGCTTAGCGGCCGCAGTCTACGCCGCTTCAGAAGGGCTCACGACCGTTGTGCTGGAAGGCACTGCTCCCGGGGGGCAGGCAGGCACAAGTTCCAGGATCGAAAACTATCTCGGTTTCCCAACTGGCATAACGGGACAGGAACTTGCTTCTCGTGCTGAGATTCAGGCACAGCGTTTCGGAGCGCGTCTTGAGGTCGCCCGAAATGTGGTTGGCCTAAGCAGTTCTCCCAAGCTGCATAGGCTCTGTCTTTCGGATGGTCGCATGGTGACCTCCCGTACCGTCGTGATTGCGACAGGAGCTCGATATCGCAAGCTACTGGTTCCTGGTTATGAACGGTATGAGCTGACCAACATCCACTACGCTGCGACGCCAATCGAAACGACCCGCTGTATTGGCCAAGATTTAGTCGTGGTCGGCGGTGGCAACTCAGCTGGGCAAGCTGCACTGCATCTGTCTAAGGACGCAGGTTGCACGCACCTAGTCGTGCGTGGAATGACACTTGAAGCAACGATGTCGGACTATCTAGTACAGCGTATTGTGTGTTCCCCCAAGATCAAACTGCATCTCCATTCCGAAATCGATGCCATCCTGGGTGGCGACCAACTGCACTCTGTTCAAGTGCGAGACCGTTCGTCGGGAGGAAGAAGTGTCTTCAAGGTCGCTAATATTTTTGTCATGATCGGTGCACATCCTAATACGAGCTGGCTCAAGGAGCATCTTGACCTCGATCATAATGGCTTTATTGAGACAGGCCGAGCTGAATGGAAAATGCAGTCGCGTTTCGCTACGAGTAGACCAGGGATCTTCGCGATCGGCGATGTCAGAGCCGGGTCTGTGAAACGCGTTGCCTCCGCCGTAGGTGAGGGGTCGGTGGTCATTTCGGATGTACATCATTACTTGGAGAAGCTAAGAGTTGCAGGCTGTGTGTCGGCTTATTAATGGCCCATGATATTCGTCCTCTTCTTGCGCCTTGCCTACGCATATCAAGAGTTGATAACGCCCGGCTGGAACAACTCGACTCTGACTGGATATGTACTCAGTGTCGTCGTCTCTGAAGCTTCCACTGTAAAAACCTACAGACTCACAACTCAAGATTCGATGGTCTCGCCGACGTGCACACGAGTAAGTTCAAGACAAGTGGCTTAGTTAGGGTGATGCGTGTCAACTGCTGGAATAGTTCTGTCATGAAGGTATTGATCACGAAGCATTCTGAGCTTTGTAGGCGAGATCGCCTACATGCAATCAGGGGGCACCAGGATCATTTTGCTTCAATTATTGCCAGCTTAATGCAAAACGACAAACGGAGGCACGCATGAAGCAAATTCTTGCAGATAGTTCAGATGCTGGGAGCATATGGCTGGGCTTTCGTGAAGCTAATTCGAAAGCTTTATTATAACCTCATGATACGTTCTCATATCTGTTGTGGTTTGCCTTTGCGGTTGGAGGGATGGAAGCTCTTGGTTGCTGGCGGGAGAGTTCCAACTCACGGGTGTCTTCTGGAGATTCGTGACGGAACTCAATGGGAAACTTTGGCACTTTTGGCTAGTGCATCGTCTTGTTCGCTGTGAGTTGGATCGCTTCTATCGGATTTACAAATGGCGCAGGTTCGACAGTCTTGATTTGGAAGCCAAAGACATCTAGCCCACACCAAAGAATCACTTTTTGATAGCGACGACAGGGGGTCGTATACCCTGCGAACGAAGGGCATCGTCGATTATTTGAAAAAGAAACGTTACTGGCACTGCACCTTCTATTTTCGCTCCATTGATGAATAGCGTTGGAGTCCTTATGACTCCCAAATCTTCCGCTTCCAGCTGTGATTGTTTGATAGAACCAGCGTCTTGCTTTGAGACGCAAGCGTTGACCGCGGTCACGTCGAGATGACTGCGCTCCGCAATTCTTAAAACGATCGCATCAATGCCTTCGTTGGCCTTAGCTAAGGTTCGCTCCTGGCCGCCTAGTTCACTCGATACTTTATGGATCTGGTCGACTGCTTCCCAATATGCAGTCGAGTTGTACTTCGCTAGGCAATTCGTATCAACTGCTGCTCTGACTGCCCATGGATGGCCTTCGGAAGGCATGTCTCGATACACGACATGGACTTGCTCTCCGTATCGGTCAAGGAGAGCAGGAAAAAGTGTCTGATTAAGTCGTGCGCAAAACGGGCACTCCAAATCATCGAAAATGACGATTCGCACAGGTGCCGTCGAAGGGCCACCTCGTCTTGGGCGCGTTTCATCAGCGAGCGACGTAAGCGCGGTGGATGGCACCTCCAATTCACGGAACTGAGCCATCTTTGTGCCGTCTTTTGAAAGGAGCAAATCGACGGGCTTTGAATGGATGCCATTGGCGATGTAGGAAACCTCAACTTGATCATAGCCGGGCACCAGACTTGCCACTCGTGGACCAACCTCTACCGTGGACTCGGGAGGCAATTCTGCATGAGAACGAAAAATAACTTCTATTCTCCACTTCAGCTCAGGCGAAAGTGGTTGATTTGGTGGACCTGTTATCTCTCCAGCCTGGCTTATGTTCGCGCTGCCTAGTGTCAAACATAAAAATAGCGTGCAACGGAAAACTGCGAACGAAATCGACATTACTTCAATTTTCCCACGCCAGACTCCAATGTGATGCTCACCTAGAGAAAGATACAGGGCCACTGCTGTTGCACGGGATGGCTCTCTAAAATCGCGATTCAGAGAGCATCAAGGTACCGAAGCGGTACGCTCGCATCTCTACGGCAAGAGGCTTCTTAAGAATGCCCGGCACGGCACTGACCAAGTGTATGCAAACAGGTAGAGCGGTGATGTGAACGATCAATATGACTCGTTGATTGCAGTCAACTCTGTCATTCTCGATATAAAGAGAATGGCTGAACACGAAGAAAGGTCATTAAAATGGACAGTAAATCGACCCTGCTGTTGCTGACGCTCTGTGCGCCCGCCGTTGTTCTCGCACAAACGCCTTCCGAAGCTACTGCTCTCAGTAAATTTGAGGTGCGGGAAAACCATCGTCCTGTGTATAAACACTGATGCACCCTCGAAGTTCGAATCAAGCGATCACGTATTTGTTCAGAGCGTAGTAGCGGTGGACTTTACATATCGCAAGGTGAACGTCACATTGCGATATGTTGCTGCCTGGATTCAAGCGGCCAATCAGTCTATTTACATCTTGAACCAATGCATCGAACTTATTTTTCGCACGGGCGATGGGCATCAACTATGCGTCGAAACTCCGCAACGCAGCCGGCAGCCCAGGCTAAAGGCCACTTAGCCAACATCGATTGATAATCTCATTCGCTTGTCGGCAATGTCCAAGCTGCAGAAATAGCCTAACCATACGGACAAGAATACGAGGAAGTAGAATGTTTTTTCGACGAGCGTCGATAGCCTGGATATTAGCGGGTTTGTGTATATCTGCGGGGGCTCAGCATGTGATGGTGGGGCCTAAGATTCTCCCAGAGAATCCCCCGAATGATACACATCTGACAACCCCAATCCTAAACTTGGGTGATGGAGGTGTCGAAGTGGAAAGGGCTTCTTTCGCTGCGCGCATCGCATTCGAAAACGGGATACGCCTCGATAACTCTTTTTCTCAAGAAGAGGCGATTCGCGCCTTTATGCTTGCCGAACACTTAGATCCGGGTTGCGCTATGTGCTATTGGGGAGAAGCGTCGGCACTTGCTCCGACCATCAATTACACAATTGCTTCAAGTGAAGCGGCGAGAGCAGTCGAAGCTCTATCGCATGCTCAGGCGCTCGCCATCAGCCTATCTCCAAAGGCCAATGCAATCATTACTGCAGAACAGCAACGATATGTGATGCGCGACAGATCATGGACTGTCGATGGCGAAGCAGGGGCAAAAGCTGCTGATGCTTTGGCGGATATTTTTCCCATAGATGACTTCCTTCAGGTGAGCGCCGCAAATGCAGAGATGATTGCAGCGGAGAACGGTGTCCCAGGCTCCGCGTCTGCGAAAGACCCACATTTAGTGAAGGCGCAGGCGCATCTTGAAACCGTGCTGCATCGCAATCCCACATATACACCCGCGATCCACTTCTATCTGCACTTGACGGAATGGCAAGATCGGCCTGCCGCGTCTCTGCAGTATGCGAATCGACTTGCGTCGCTCGCCCCAGCATCGGGGCATATGCTCCATATGTCGAGTCACATCGACTACCGCACGGGCGAGTACGAAGCTGCGGCGCAAGCCAACATGGCCGCAGTCTTGGCGGATATAGGCTACGTGGAAAAAATGCAGCCCCCCGGGGGAATGGCGTCCATCCCAATGCACCTACACAACCTCCTGTTCGGACTTGTATCGTCACTCATCAGTGGCGATAAGAATTTGGCATTAAGCTTCGCAGATGAAATGCAGCGATCCTCTCCGCCTCAGAGCTTGGCCTTCGCGGAGTCCTATCTTGCCTTCGGTCGATTTCTTCCTGTAGAGGATGTTCTGAACCTGAAAGCTCCTGGTACCTCTCTGGCAAATGGGTTTTATCACTTCGCACGTGGAGAGGCGATGATTCGTCGCAACGACGGTATCGCCGCGGGTCACGAGGCTGCACTGATTGAAGACGTACATAAGACCGGCTCGTTTGAGCATACTGATCCGAAGATTGTCGCTATGCTGACGGTCGCCCGTGAAACGCTAAACGGTCAAGCTGCAATAGTCCAGAAAGACTATGTGAGTGCAGTGAAAGAGTACACTGCGGCAGCAAGCTTTGCGGAAGAGAACGATGGCTATCGCGATCCACCGATCTGGCCTTGGCCGCCGCGCCGAAGTCTTGGTGAAGCGCTTTTGCTTCAAGGGCATCTTCGCGAAGCCCGTAAGGAGATTGAAACAACACTTCTTGCCATGCCAAACGATCCTGTTAGCCTTCGTGTACTGGCAGAGATTGCCGGTCAGTTGCTAGATCCCCAATCCGCTGGCATTCAAGAGCACGCCGCAAAGGTCTGGTTTGGGTCATCCGATTTGTTGCAGCCTGGGATGATCTGAGCCTAATCAGCGTGGCCTACCAGAAAGAGGATCAAGAGGATCGGTCTCTCGTCTCCGACCAATAATGATCGGAATAGTGCTTTGCGTGGATCGTCCTGAACCCCAACCACTTCAGGGTCTATGTGCATGCTGAAAGTACCAACAAAGATTCGGTATTGTCTTATTACCGGCAGTTGCTCCGAGTTCAAAAATTAAAGAAGGTGCTTATCTTCGGCGCGTAAAGAGATATATCGGAACAGTACGCCAATGTCTACGCCTACGTGCGTGCCGATGATACCGAACAGGTCATCGTTGTATTGAACTTTTCAGACGAGGCGTAGATTTGAAGTTGCCACACGATATCGTGGTAAAGCATACCAATATTTCGAATGTGTCAGTGTCAGCGCGGAGCGGGAACTCAAAAAATAAACCGCATCCTTGCGCTGGGCAGAACGCTCGTGTAAGGCTTCACCGAATACGTCGGATGGATCGACACCTGGAGGTCAGGCCCCATTTCAATGCTGTTTGTAAGTCGAAGTCGATAGAAGGTCTCAAAAAGACTCTCGTGGTGTCTGCCGGTGTGGTTTGGCTCCATGTAATTCATCGCAGCGCCGAACATATCTCCGCGCCGTCCGAATGGTTTTATATTTGTAATACCAAGCGAGCCTGCTCCCTTAATCAGTCCTCCCGTGTCTGTTGCAAAGCCAACTCGTCCAAAAGGTGTCAAGCCGTTGCGGTATTCGCGGTCGAAACCAAAAGCAACCCCATGACCGCTCCCAAGATCTTTCGTATCGTCATGCCAAAAAGCGAGACGCAGGCTTTGAAAGCCACTTCCAGGCTTACCTTTGAACCAGCCCAACTCAGTAGCTTCGAAATATTTCTTATCTACTAACGTCGCAATGCCATCTTGTGCTCCCCCCACTGTATCCACAGCCACACTATGCAGGTAAAGGTGCGAAGTGAACTGATACTCCACCGCCGCACCACCTGCAAACGCACCAAGATAAGGGACTGTGAGGTTTCCGCTATCCACACCATTTAGGAACTGCGTCGTCTCATCGCCGTTATACAGACTCAGCCCGATGTGTTGATTTGGATGTACCTTGCCAACGTAGATCGAAAGTCGCTTACGAAGAAAATCCTGTCTCAAGTAGAAAATGTTAAGTGTGATTGGCCGCTGCTCTCCCCCGCCCTGCAGCGAGTTCAAGAATACTCCGGAACCCATTTTGTCGCTCAAATTGAACTGCTGACTGATTTCAATATTCGTGCCGGAACGTATCAGCAGTCCAATCGACGCGCTCGTACTCTCGCGGTCATACACCGCCAGGTTTCCGTTGAAATCGAGCCGTCCACTCGCCTGGTTGTGCCGCACGCCAAGTGGGGTATCCGTCGCATATTGGTTGATGATGGTGTATGTAGCACCCAGCCGCAAGCGTGCGGCCTTCTCCAGCCAACTCACACCTTTATCGCTCGGTCGTGTGATGAATCCGAAGAGATCGCCCTTCAAAAGCGGATCTGCTGGGACATACGCCAGCGCCGCCTCCACTGTGTCCAACTCCTGCATCAAGCCCGGTGACATTTTCAAGACAGGCGGCATCGCATGCGGTTCCATCTGGCTCGTTCTGGTACTGTCTCCAGTAATGCCGCTCGATGCCGTGCTCTGAGCCGCAAGGACAGCAGGTGCTTCTACCACAGCCACCAGAACCGTCCCTAATACAAGCTTGGTCATCTTCATTTGATTCCTTTAGAGGAACCCAAACTGTAGATGTGGAGTTGTTCGGGCAACTCTCGAGAGTTGGTTTACGTGCGAAGAAGCAATCATCGCGGTAACGTGAGTGATTCAGCAGGAACGAGATCGCTTGCGTATAGAATGATTTTTGCAAATGACGGGGATTCCGAACCTGTAGAAAAGAGGAGGTGACTACCCCACAAAATCGCCAGCTGAGTTCCGGTATTCCAGAGGTGGTAGACAGTCCGGTCAGTGTTCCAGGCTTGAATGCATACGAGTCTATTGCCCGTCAACAGCCAAAGGATCGCTCCGATTTCTCTTTTCTTAGTTACGCCATCTAAAGACGAAGCCTCGCACCTCAAGAATCAGAAGCTCGAAATTGGAGTTCCGACTGCCGCAAGCAAACGGGGACGCCAATTGCCGCGCGACTTGTGAATACGGAAGTGGGTCCGTCCTTGCCTAGGCGCTCGGCCTCCACGGCGAGCCCAATGAATTGCAGAAGAGTGTCAGACGCCGACTGCGTTTGTGAGTGCGGGGATGGTGTCTAATAGCCGAGCCAAAGGAGGCTTATTTCTTTCACACAAGAGTAAGTTCGGTGGTCTGGCTCGGCTGGAAACTCACTCTTTTCCATTAGCCTCATCAGCGCATCGCTGGCTGACCCATTGATATGCTTCCACCGTCTCGCCGCGTGGCACATACCTAATCTCCAGTGAACTCCCGTCCCGCACAGCTTTAGCGTCAGAACACCATCCTGCTGGGCTTGTATCTGATCCTGTGGCACAGGCTGGGTAATCTCATCGCCATTCCGCCCGCCCGCAACCTCCGCTGCCGAACCCGGAATCAACCCACGCACCACGCGCTTAGGTTCGACGAGCACCCTGGGCTCGAAATCCAGCTGATACCGCCGCATCGGTTCGGTGATTCTCGTAAAGCAAGGGCCAAAGTCCTGTGGGCGGGGCAGCACTACAGCCCCATCCAGCATAGCCTCGAACTCCGCCTTCCCCTTTTCTCCAAGGTGCGACCGAAGCAGTTCGACCCACGCAGCCTGATCAGCTAGCAGACTGTGTCGGCGGCGATCGACCATTGCGAGCAGAAGATCGTCGAGCGACTGCTTCCCGTTCGAAGCGGCACGCAACTCGCCATCGAGAACCGCAAAGTACATTGACCCGCGGTCATACGGCGGCACGCGAAGGCGTGTATCCGCCTAGAAGTTCGGCGCTATCTCGCTGTTCGGGGTGTGGATCATGACGTCGGTGTAATAGCGTCCCGCAGTGCTGTTCAAGTCGGCAAGAAACTCTGACGAAGTAACCTGTCCGGCCCGCAGACGCGCGTAGTAAACTGACGATCCCTCGGAATACCATGACCCGTCCGTGCCTCCGGAATCCAACTGACCGACAAAGGTATGCAGCATCTCATGCGCAAGTGTGATCTTCAGTTGACCCCAATCGGTCGTGGGTTCAAAAGTGCTCACGAACGACGTGCTTCCGAGACTGACGCCACCGCCGGCATTTACCAGGTTTTCGCGTATGAAGACACCGTAGGGCACAGTGTTGAGCCGCTTGAAGAACGACTCGTAGAACCGATAGAGATTCTTCTCAGATTCCATCACAGGTCGAAGATTGAACGGAGGGTTGCCATACCACGCCTCAAAGAAGCCGGTTGGTGCAGGCACTGCCGGATACAAATGCACATCGCCGCCCATGAAAAAGCTTGCCCCCAATCCCTCTGAAGGCGTCTTGGTGACGGCACATCGCCAGGCCCCATACTCGTGACGCCAATAGCATCTGCCCTAATCCGTTTAAGTCCCGAGAACCGACAAAAGACATGGTCGATCATCCTCCTGCAGCATGAGGAACGTCTTTTCCTGGCCGGAAAACGATGCATGGTCCGAACGCAACTCCAGCGGCGGTGCTGCTCCGCGCGGTGCAAGCGCCGTGGAGATGGGAGCATGATAATGAACGACGACTTACCCTTGCCGTGGCTCGTGTCGCTTGCCAGTGACGATAAACAGTCTTCGCGCTTTCAGCATCGTCATGGAATGTCAGCGGCAAAACGCCCTTTGTATCGCTTGCAGACAACTCCTATAAGGTCGTCGCATCCGTCTCCACGTTTCCACGACCAGCGGCATCCGCAGTAGGGATTGTCCTTGCGCTACATGGGGCCCCATCAAGTACCACAGAAACATCTACGCATGGTACCTGCTTCGCAGCATCAGGCACGCATGAACGCAACGACACCGTAAACGCGTCGACGGCGCCAAGACAACGTGGAATGCCAGGCAGAAGAAGCACAAAACCCACTAGCAGAAGTCTGATCGGAGCCATATGAGAAAACTTCGTCTTGCTAACTTATCAACCACTTTTCTGAAGAAATCTCAGATACATGCACGATTCTCTTCGTCATTGATCGGAATCAATGGCGACAAATCGACAGTGCTAAAAGAATCTTCCGCCTATCACACACCTGACTTCAAAGATGTAACCGAAGAGGCAATCAATAGCAGAGCGATGTTGCCTCTTCCTGGCGGAGTTCTCCGATTTAGCCTTTCGGTCAAACGCAATTTTGTACTTCAACCTGCAAAAACTGTTAGGGAACACTCTCCCGTGTATGCAGGTGTAAAGCATTTCTCGTCTGTTGTGTAGTTGTGTATTCGGTTTCGGGCAGTCAAGATAGCGTTAGAAATCGATCTTCGCAGCCAGCTGTCCAAACCGCCGCTCTTCGCTGGTCGCGCCGTTAACTCCACCCTTCGAAGCCAGTATTTCTGGATTAGAAGGATAGTAGCTGGCTGCATTCGCTAGCCCCTGTTGAACATAGAGATTGTGGTGGTTCAGCAGATCGAAGCCTTCTGCTCGCAACTCAATGCTGGCTTCTTTCCAAATATAGAATCTCTTGCTTACGGCCAGGTCGAGGTTCCACGCTCCAGGCCCAACGAATGAGTTCCGCTCTGGCGCGTAAGTTGGAAAGATCCAGTTTGAGTAGCCGCCCAATGCCTGATTCACGCTTCGTTCACCTGTTGGCAGGCTTGGTGTGAGGTAGTACTGATTGGTACCTACATTTACTTGTCCCTTTGACTACGTATACTTCCAACGAGAAATAGGGGTCGAAGGAACATAGCGCGCAACATTGAAAAATGTGCCGTCATTGTTCGTCGAGTCGTAATATGTGAAAGATGAGCCGGTCCGTGCCGTGTAGATGCCCGTTATCTCCCAGCTAGCCAGCACCTGCCCCGCCAATCTGCGATCACTCTTGAGCCACGGCGTCTCGTAGATCGGCGCAATTACGAAACGTTGCCGCACATCCAGATCGCCGGTACCGCGGTCATACCCCGGGTCGAATGGATTGGTATATCCAAGGTTAAATCCGTTGCCATTTGCATAGGTCTCCGAGAGGGTCGAACTCAAATCGTCGATCTGGTGACCCCATGTGTAGTTTGCAGTCATCCCTAAGCCCGTCCGATGCAGGTCCACGGTCTTGAACCGGAGGTTTGTCGCTTCATAGTAAGAATCGCCGCTCGAGCCACGGTTATTGATGTTCGAGTACGTCGCATTCAGTCGAGTAAGTCCAGCATAATTTGCGCCGGCGTCGGGATCACCCAGTAGATAATTTCCTGAGCCGAGGCCATTGATGTTCTTGATGTCGTATAAGTGGGTACCACGTGCTCCCAGGTACTCCACGGCGACTATCGTGTTTTGAGCAACTTGCTGCTCGACAGCAAGACTCCAGAATTGGGTCTGTGGCGTTCTAATATTCTGCGAGACGTTTCGGAGACTCGTGCTCGGGAGTGTCACAGGACCTATCGAATTTCCTAACGCTCCCAGGTTCGTTGAAGTCACCTGAACCTTGTTCTGAACAATCACGCCATAGTTGGGCGGATTCTGGATGACGTTGTACGTCACATTGCCGAAGTTTCTCTCATAACTAACTCCGTAACCGCCACGGACCGAGGTTCTGCCATTAGCCAAAAGATCGAAGGCGAACCCAACCCGCGGACTCACCGTGCCATAGCTGGGCTTCCATAATTCGTGGATCGGACTCTGCGGAGCCATGTAGACCGTGCCGTCTCTTATCTGTTGTAGCAGTCCCGCACCCAACCCCCAATAGAAGTTCGAGTCAAGATTCTGCTTGTTGTTGTGTTGCACGCCGAAATACTCGTATCGCACGCCGTAGTTCACTGTCAGCTTCGAAGTCGCACGCCAGCCATCTTGCCCGTACACAGCCCAATCATGAAATCGGTCACTGCGCGCAAAGTTCGGCTGCGTTGCGGGCGTCGTAATCATTTGTCCCGGATAAGCTCCTTCCGGATTAATTGCAGTGGAGAACGTTCCTAATACGCCTGAAAACAGTCCTGGATATCCGGTTGTGTCACCGGTGACAGAGCCGGCCAGTTGCTCCGTCGCCTGCGCATACGCACCAAAAGACCTATTCTCCTGGATATAGAGTACCTGCGAGCCGAACTGGAGCGAATGCGCCTTCTTGATCCAGTTCACATCCTGATTCCACTGAATCGCATTCTGCGGTCCGCCATACGGCAGGCTGAAGCCCGTGCCAGGAAACGCTACATTTACACCACCGATATTTGCGCTCGCACCCAGAAACAGATCTGGCGTCGTCACAGCAATGGGCTTTGAGTTGTTATTCAGGTTTATCCTACTGAACGCCACGCGCCCGTTCGTTACAAGCGACGCCGAGAAGGTGTGTGTGACACCGGCCAGAGCGGAGTAGTCTCTCTGAGTTGCACCCACATCATAGTTTGAGTATGGGGTATAGGCCGTTGTTCCTGGAGGCTGCGACTGGCGATACGTGATATAGCGCCCGAACCACGCTGTCTTATTCGAGAAGTTGTAATCCCCGCGCAAAGTGACGTTATACGAGCTTTCTGGGACTCCCCCGCCTGCATCCTGAGGGACGTTGTAATTCACTAAGCTTAGCGCAGGAGTTGATGATGGGACGCCAGGAAACAATGGTGAAGGATTGGAATTGCTCGGATTTGACGCAGCGCCAGCCTGTGCGTTTGTTAGCGTGTTCGCAAAGGCGAACGTTTGGCCATACTGTGTCAAAAACGACTGCACTGTCGGTGCCAGGTAGCTCTGCACCTGCGGCGTCAGAATATATGCTTGGACGTTTGCATCGCTTCGAACGCGTAAGCACTCTGTGCCCGCAGCGACGAACAGCTTGTCCTTCACAACAGGCCCGCTCGCAAAAAAGCCGAATTGGTTTCGCGTATATCCACCTTTAGGTTGCCCACTCAGATCACCGGTCACACTGTTGGCCGTATACGCTGCGAGACGGTTGAATTCTGTCAGCGTACCGTGAAACCTATTGGTGCCGCTTGTGGTCACTACATTCACAACTCCGCCAGACGCGCGACCATACTGAGGCTCAAAATTGCTTGTCGTCATGCGTACCTCGGCGATCGAGTCGATCGGGACCTGGATGCCTACGACATCACCAAACAACTCCGTGTTCTCAATCCCGTCCAGCAGTATCTCGGTGCCACTCGAACGTTGTCCATTAATCGAATAGCCGACACCGAGATTGGCTGAATTCTCCGCATGGCCCTGCGCCGCATCGCCGTTTGAGATATTGCCGGAGATCGCGACAAAGTCGTACACATTCCGAGTCAGGCTCGG
Organism: Tunturiibacter empetritectus; assembly: GCF_013410875.1. Classification (GTDB taxonomy): domain Bacteria; phylum Acidobacteriota; class Terriglobia; order Terriglobales; family Acidobacteriaceae; genus Edaphobacter; species Edaphobacter empetritectus. The sequence continues at coordinate 2,617,182 of NZ_JACCCU010000001.1, forward strand.
CAATTCGCTTACCTGCTGCGGGCTGATGATCTCTGAGATTTCTAGTGAATCCGTATTTACCTGAGATCCACCCAGCGACTCCACCTCAACTGTCTGAGTGACACCCACGGCTGAAAGTTTTGCATCGAGGGGTGCATGGCCACCCACCGTTACTTCAACCTCGGCTTTCAGTACCGCGAATCCATCTGCTGTTACAGACACCTCATACACGGAGGCAGTGAGATTTTCCATCTGGTAGGTGCCATTGGGAGCCGTCTTCACGGTGCGAGCAGCGTTCGTGCCGGCATTGACGGCCGTCACCGTCGCCTCGGCAATTGCCGCACCCGTTGTATCCGTCACTATGCCAGAAAGAACGCCAGCATCAGCTTGGCTGAATGCGGTTCCCACATTGACCGTAATTATGAAGACCAATACAAGCAGGCGCTTCAACACGGAGACCTCCTTGGTTATACAGAGGGAGATGCGCAAAACTCGGTATGAACTCGAGACGTCACGATGACCTCCAGGATTGAGAGTGTCGTATTCGCAAACGCACTAATCAAGTCCCAATGTCGTTATTGCGCGTTGGACGGCAATAGCCCGATGTGCGTGCTCGAAAAAACGTAGTCTGTACTCGAGGCAAGCTTCATATGGCAAGACGCGCATTGCTGCTGAGGCCGGATCGTGGCAGCCGCTTGATACATCGAGCCGTTTGATCGAAAGGCAAAGTAGCCCCAGTTGCCTGGCGCAGATGGAAAGCGTTTGCTGTCTTTCACCATCATTCCCAGTCCGATATAGCTGGCTTGGAAGATGCCCGATCCAAACGATGTAAAACAGACAAAAGTGCTCTTATCGCAGTCCTTTCCAGTCTTGATAAGGCTGATCTCTTTCACGATCTGCGTGCCGTCCGGCCAGGCTCCGGTCCTTTTGAAAGAATCGAACGCGGCGGGGGTGATGTATGTGTCCATAACTTGCGGGGTCGTGATCTGGGAGCCGTCAAGAACACTGCGCCCATCAGGCTTGATTCGAGCTCCTACGTGTTCCCATTGTCTATAACCGTCAGGAAGGTGAAGACTTCCGTCCTCTTCGAAGACTGCAGAATGAATAGATATCGTCGATTCCGATTGAGATGCGAGTACTTGATTCTTAGCCAAGCCTCCGGTGGTGGTAGTCACGACCGCCAGGACTGTAAGCACACCTAGCGCAAGTCCTACCAGACGGAGACGAGTGACGGTCCTCAACAGCCTTGTATTGATCATGGAAGACTCCTGTTCAATGCCTGTTTGATCCTTCATGCAGGCGGTTGAGGACCAACAATATCTATGATCGGCGTCTTCAGAGACGTCCGGCACCTTATAGAACATGGGCTTGCCCCTATATTTTTCTACAGGTTCTTCGTTTGTGTGGATAACGCAATCGCGACCTATTAGCACGGGAACTGCACCCAGCAAAACAACTGCCAGTGCAGTTCCTATGAGAATTGCTACGCACTGCGAGTCGCTTCGAATAGAAACCACCCACGCCGTTGGACCTGGTCGATCCAGTTCTCGAGAAGGCCGGCTGAAGCTATATCACCCGCTTCCTCACAGAGCGTGTGGACAGCGCGCATTCGCAAGACCAATGCTTTCTCTTCTTCATGAAGCTCGCTCAACATGTCGGCTGGGGTGACGAAGTCAACATCATTGTCGGCGACCCTTTGTAGACGAGCGATTTGTCCGATTGATCTTACGGTATTTCCACCGATCTGTTCTTCGTCTTCACATAGAGCGCGAAGGCATCAGCGAGAAGTGCTTTCATTGGCATGAGCGGCCTCATTTCCGCGACTACCATCTTTTGCTGGACGATCACACGGACCAGATCTTTGCGATGACTGACGATCTTGCCGAGTGTGTCCGAAAGCATTCATAGCAGAGGCGATCTCAGATATCGATTTGGAATCGATGTCGGACGGCGTATTCAATGGAAAGTTGCGGAGCGATCAATTCAGGCCTCTCTGGCATGAGCTTTCCTTTCGTTTTTGGGGAAATAGGGACACACCTAACGACCGGCGATAGTTATATAGGACGTAACGATGACACGAAGAGTAGGACTACCCCGCAGCCTGAATAGCAGTCGTCAACTGCGGGATATCCGCTATGGAACTCAACGAGCCGGCAGTTCGGGGTGCGCAATCACTGGACAATTGATGATCAGACCAGAAGGATGCAAACCACCGACAAGGGCTTTTGGATGGTGAGGAGTCGTCGCCTGTGGCGTTTTTGCTCATTGAAAGGATTCGATGGACTTTACCCTTCTGAATGGCCTTGGGTACCCACGCACTTACGAACCGGCGGCGGCTCAGTATTGGAGGGCAGATGGCTCAGATCGATCCCTCTGGGCTCCAATTCTACTCACAGACCAGAGACGGCCGTTGCAGGCGAAATAAGCCGCTACTTCATTTTGATAACTCTGCAGCTTGTAGTCGTCATACCCATCGAGTCCGCTCCCGCACCCAGGCGCTGCTTACAGACTGAATGATGTACGTCGTGTCCTAATCCGGGGCGTCGGGGAGTAAATGCCTTCCCTCAAATCAACTTGATTGGTCTAGGCCATCGCGGATACGCCGGCTAATCCTAAATCGGTTCTGGTGTGCCTCCGTCGCTTACTTATGACTCGCTCTCGCAGCTTCTTAGCCAACCCGACATATGCTTTCACCTCACACGCAAGGCTACCTCGCCGCTCCTCATCATGCTTGCCACTAATGATTATCTGGCTGCCTCTGGAGTGCGAGACCCTGCATGTCGTCCCATCGCATAGCCAAGCCCCATCCGTAGAGCGTTCGAGAGTGTTTGTCGTCGTCGTGGATCGAGCTATACAGAGCGATCGTGATTTCGTTGCGACCGCGATGCAGTGGAATTTGAATTGAGCTATTTTCCAAGGAGAGTCGGCCATCAGGACGTTGCCGCTCGGATTCCGGATCATAGAAATTTTTCTCGGAGTTTATCAAAGACCCATTCGCAAAAACCCACACCTGGCCGATCCAGCCCAACGATACTTTCTTCGTCTGATCCCGGTCAGAATCAACATAGGTTTTAAGCCAAGTCAAGGACGACGGCTCCTTAGAAGCGCTGTACTGCCGATTGAGATTCACGACTCCAAATCGTTCGGAGCGGATAGGCTTCCACATCTTCGGATCTTGGGGCCTCTCCGCGTACACGGGATCCGATCCATAGTGCAACGCCGTCACGGGCCCCAGTTGTCACTCATGAACAATTCCAGCATCTTCCGCGATGCTGTCGTTAAGCGGAACTGGGGACAGACCGTCTGTTTTGCCCGGCGTGACCACAAGATTGGCAAAGGCCGCTGGGCCGTGCAGCTCCAAGCCACCCTGCTGGGTATCTCCAAGGAGTTCACCAACCTCAAGCGTAGGTTGAACTGAGTCATTGATGAAGACGTTCATCCGTTTTCCCGAAACCACAAGCCGCACGTGATTCCAGCCGTCGGCGAAGACAGGAGCCCGCTTCTGGTACTCGGGATAGACGTTCCAAAGCATAAAGCCATTGATTACGGGGCTGTACTGAATGCAGTCGTTTTCGGCCCTGCAGTCAGGAAGACTACGTACGTAGAACTCTTCGCCGTTCTGATGATCTCGCTGCCTGAAGCGTATGCCCGGTATATCGTCGGCCAGCGGCTTCATATCGAACTCGATCGTTCCATCACGAAAGGACAGTTCGTTGAGAGCGAGATCCCCCGATTTTAGAACGATCATTCCTTCCGGGAATCCTTCCTTCATAACATATTGCAGGTCAGGCTTGTCGCTGACGGGATGCCAATGACTTGATGTCATCAGGATCACTTGGCTTGTCGCAACCTCAAGCTCCGCTGCGCTGATGGTGTTAGGCAGAGAGAGGCAAAGTGAAGCTATGAGTACACCCAGTTGAAACCTATGCATCATTGTCCTTTTTGTTCTTTAATCCTGCCGCTCTTACTCAGTGCCGAGAGGAACGTTACAGAGTGGGCTAACGAATCAAACGCCGGAGAACGACGGAGATCTGCACCCAGGAACTGCGACGCCGGTGCCGACGACCAGACACCTGGCAATCGGCACGGACGCTTATGACTTGTGTGGATTTGACGAGTAGGTAATTGCGGCTATCCTCCAACCGTCGCTCCCTCTAACCAAGACCCAAGTCTCACTCCCGCGATTCTGTTCTATGCCATCTACCAGGAATATGAAGTCAAAATACACCGAAGCAATCGTCCCGTCGCTGTTTTGCTGAAGGTGTGTATGCGTCGGGTTGAAGCTGGCTTTTGAGGTTGATACGATCTTTGCGAAATCCGTGAAGCTTCCGACACGAATCTTCTGCGCATCGGGAGACTTTGCTTTAGCACGGGCGTAAGCCTCATCAGAAAGAACGTTGAGCCACATACTGCCATGGGGAATGAACAGACTGGCTAGCCGAGATCCGTCGTGATTCAGAACAGCTTCGTGGTAGGCGTCGATCACATGCTGAACGTCGACAGTATCCGACGCGGTATTGGCAGGGACAACCTTGTTGCCCTCAGCAGGTAGTGCGGTTTGAGCGAAGCTCGCGGTGCCGATCAAAATTGCTAGAGCAAAAACGAGTCCGCTGGTGAAACGCTTCATATGTTCTCTCCTTGAAGACGAAGCCCGCAAAGGTCACACTTGTATGTGAGAGCACGGATGTCTAACGTGAATCTACGCAAATTCACCCCGAAGATGGACGATATGTTCTGAAGCGGCTGGCGATTGCAGATCGGTATAGAAATAGAACGAAAGGGATGCGGAACAAAGCACAACCAGAACTTGTGTTCTTTTAATGACCACTCCACCACAGAAGACGGTCACGTCAGCCGACGTGTTCTGTCAGAATTAGAGAAGCAATGATGAAAAGCACTCTCAGATGGACGGCCGTTTCAGTTGTCTTTTGGACGGCTATTGCGGTGATCTTTGCTTTGCCTCAGCTAGGACAGAATAGCAATCTGCATAAGGTCCTTACTTCAGCGTTAGCACAATGGTGGTCCTGGGGAATCTTAGTTCCAGCCATTTTGGCGTTGGACCATGTCCTTCCTTTTTCAGCGCAACGGATTCTGCCGCGTCTCATCGCGCACTTCGTTTTAGGACCCTTTGTGACGGTAGTGTATTCCTACGTCGAGACCGTTTTGAAAGCTCTGCTAGGCGTAGGTGCCTGGTCCAGGTTGTCCGGTGCGACAGTCATTACGGAAGCTCTCAGGGAGATGTTCTGGAGCATGCTCGTGTACAGTCTCATCGTTGGCGTGTGGGAAGCCTACCTATACCACCAGCGCTATGTCTCCGTTGAACTGCAGATGGAGCGAATGCAAAGGAACTTTTCAGAAGCTCGCCTCAACGCTTTGCGCATGCAGTTAGACCCACATTTCCTCTTCAATGCACTCAACACCGTATCTTCACAGGTCGAACGTGAACCCAAACTTGCGAGAAAAATGATCGAACACCTCGGCGATTTGCTACGCTTTTCGCTGAACTCACAAGGAGTTCACGAGATATCACTTGCAGAAGAGTTAGCGTTTGTTGACCACTATCTGGCCATACAAAAGATCCGCTTTGGCGATGCGTTGAAAATAGAGACGAATATCGCGCCAGACGTAAGAGACGCCTTGGTTCCCAGTCTTTTCATTCAGCCATTGGTGGAAAATGCCATTCGGCACGGTATTTCGAAGAGGACTCGGGGCGGGTCCATTGTTTTGCGTGCGCGGCATTTCGAGAAGAGACTCTTCATTCAAGTGCTGGACGACGGCGTGGGATTACCCTCTGGCTAGTCGTTCGATACTCATAAGGGCGTGGGTCTTTCGGTGACACGAGAGCGATTCGCCGGATTGTACCCCGGCGACACGAGCCAATTCGACGTCAGGCGGAGAAGTGAGGGCGGAACAGAGGTGTCCATTTCATTTCCGTTGCACAAACGAAAGGAGACAGATGACGGCCTTACAACCTGATGGCATCCGGGCACTCGTCGTGGATGACGAAGCTCCTGCACGCCAGCGCATCTCCGACCTGTTGAAACAAGATACAGAATTGCGTTCGCTGCAAGAAGCAGGCGACGGCGAGACGGCAGTCCGAATGATCCTCACCGAGGAACCCAACCTCGTCCTTCTGGACGTGCAGATGCCTGAACTGAACGGCCTAAAGGTGATTGAAGCAGTTGGACCGGAGAATATGCCCCTTACAGTTTTTGTCACTGCGTATGACCAGCACGCCATTCGGGCCTTCGAAGCAAATGCATTGGACTATCTCCTCAAGCCGTTCAGCGATGAGCGGTTCGAGGCGATGCTGACGCGGGTCAAGAGGCGTAGGGATGACCTCCATCTTCGGGAGTTCGGCGAAAACGTTGCGCAGGTGATCGCGATGCAAGCGACCCAACCGCGTTATTTGGACCGACTGGCAGTCAAGACGGATGGAATCACAAGATTCGTGCGTGTGAAGGACATAGAATGGATCGAAGCGGCGGGGGTCTATGTCACCCTCCACACTTCCGGGAAAGAATTTCTTCATCGAGCCGCGTTAACTGATTTGACGGAAAGTCTCGACCCAAGTCTCTTTCTTCGGATACATCGCTCTTTCATCGTTAATATTGAAAATATCGTCCAGTTGGAGTCCCTTTCACATGGGGAATTCGAGGTTCTCCTAAAAGACGGTTCCCGTCCCCGTGTCAGCAGAACCTATCGCAGCTCAATTGAGAAGCGATTTAGACAAAAGCTTTAGCCCTCATACGTGCGAACCGGGTCTGGCGGGATAAAAAAACAATCGTCTGCTTTTGACACAGCTGATAGCTGAACTGAGATGACCTTCCGAATGACCTATCTGACCAGAACCCTGTTTCTCCTATCACTATTCGCACTTGCACAATTCCGATTGGCAATTGCCCAGCACGATGTGATTGCACACATCTCTGCGTCTTTGCCTCCCGGTCGACCATTTCAAGGGCAGATCGATTTGTCGGTGACTGCAACCGACATGAATCACCAGATTTTCGTAGTGCGTGAGATTATCACGATCCAAACGCCGGGTCCGCTCACGTTGCTTTACCCGGAGTGGGAACCGGGCAGTCATGCTCCCACGGCGTCGGTGGCAGAGCTGGCAGGTCTCATAATTCATGCGAACGATCAGAGGATCGAGTGGCTCCGGGACCCGATTCAAACGCATGCGTTCCATATCGAAGTGCCAGCAGGAACAAAGACGATCTCAGTCGAATTTGAGTTTCTTGCACTTCGTTCTGCGGCCCTTCTACGTCCGGGGATGATCGAAGTACCCTGGCATCGCCTGCTGGTCTACCCGGCGAACTACTCCCTCAAGAATCTTCCGGTTGTCGCACGACTTACACTTCCTGAAGGTATGCATCCGTTCACTTCATTGGACGTAGCAAAGACAGAGAGCCACACATTCATCTTTGCTCCGACAACGCTGGATGATCTGGTGGATGCACCTGTCTACGCCGGTCGCTATTGGCTGCAACGTGAGTTAGGTCAGAATGACGGAGCGCCGGTAAGGCTTGATGTGCTCGCGGATCGGGCAAACCAGATATCGGTCACGCAAGACGAAGTGAAGAAGCTCCACGACATGATCACGCAGACCAAACTTGTCTTCGGTCCGGCACCGGAGGCATCGAGCATACCGAGGAAGGAGAGAACAATCTGCCGGCCGACTACTTCACCAATCTGCCGGATCAATTGATGAACCGTGATCTCGTCGTTCACGAATATGTGCATGCCTGGAATGGCCGTTTTCGACAGCCTGCCGATCTTTGGTCACCCAACCTGAATACCCCCGTACGCGACAGCATGCTTTGGGTCTATGAAGGGCAGACAGAATTCTGGGGACGTGTGCTCGCGGCCCGTGCCGAACTTCGCACCTATCAGGAGACTCTAGATCGACTGGCCATGGATGCAGCCCTGGTCGCGAACCGTAAAGGGCGCACTTGGAAAACGCTCGCAGATAGCAATAACGACCCGCTCTACATGGCAGGACACCCTATCGCATGGCGTGACTGGCAACGACGGGAAGACTACTATCCAGAAGGTGTTCTGCTGTGGCTTGATATGGACGCGCGCCTGCAAGAGATAAGCGGTGGCCAACGAACACTCGATGATTTCGCGCACCTCTTTTTTGCTACCCATGGTGCTGTAGGAAAAATCAGCACCTATACGTTTGAAGATGTATGCAGCGCTTTGAATGCAATCATTAAGGACGACTGGGCAGCGAGACTTCGCAGACATCTGGAATCGCACTACGACAACGATGCTGTGGCAGGTCTCGCGAGAGCTGGCTGGCGTTTGGTCTACAAGGACTCACCAACAGAGACGTTTCGCCAGGACGAGACAGAGTCAGGTGTCAGCAACCTCGACTACTCGATTGGTCTACAGGTACGGTCTGACGGCACAGTGCGATCGGTCGTCTGGGACGGGCCCGCATTCATTGCCGGTCTCGCTCCTGGCTCCCGGATCACGGCGGTCAATGGACAGCCGTTCACCTTCGAGACGATAGAGCACGCAGTGAACCTGGCGCAATCATCAACGCTCTCATTGACATTTGAGGTGAACAACATGGTGCAGACCGCGGTCGTCGATTACCACGGAGGTTTGCGGTACCCATACCTGGAACGTATTCCTGACAGGATCGATCGCCTTACACCCTTGCTGGCAGCCCGGAAATAATGAGCAACACGAACGTCGGACCGGGAACCTGCGCACCAAAGCCTTTCAAACGGGACTCTTTGCTATCGAGACAGCACTTCGGGTTGTTTCAGTTGCAACTCGGATTTGATTTTCGGATGACCTATGCCTTCTAGAGGAAAGCGACGAAAAGCATCACGACCCAAGCACAATTAAGCTGGCGAAGGATCGACTAATAATATGCATCAAGACTCGACAGGTTCGACTCGGCTAGTGGATCAAGCGAAAGAGGGGTAGCACCAATCGTCAAATGTCGCGGCCAACAACCCATGACCTACTTGAACGATTTTCTTCTTACTATAGGTCTTTTGTAGAAACTTAACGATCTCCTCCACATCGCGGGTCATCTGTTCAAGAGTCGTCGTGGCCCAACGATCTTCGGGTCGTTCGCCGTATAGGTCTTTCCAGCCCCGCGCTGGTCTAATTCCACCCTGGTGAAGTAGGCTACTCAAGGAGTCTGAAACGTATAATCCGCCGTCATCGTCGACGAGCCCGGTCCACCCTGCCCCTTGGGCCTCTACCGAATGATATTTCGTGATTTCATCCTCACACTTGTCGCGTTTCTTTGCGGCAAATGGGTTCTTCATACGACAGAAGCCCAATGAAAGCGGTTCCAGCATGCTTCCACCTCGCATCGAATGCACGCCGATGCTTAGCTGGCCTCATCCCTACACTGCTGATCGCGCTTACACTCTTAACGGCAAGCTGCGTCCCCGCGACAACTATCTCGCTGCCGGTAAGCTAAGTGCCCCGTCCGTGGTCTCGATCTTGTTCGATGGAATTGGCTGGCGCCTCCTGTTGTGTTTTTTTCTGGTTACGGGCTCACGCGACAGCTTCACTACATTCTTGGTAGATCGCACGCTACCTCGCCGATGAGCCTTCTGAAGGTAATCGCACTCGCACTACCCTCGCAGCGATCAACGCTGCTAGCGAGGAGTTTCGTTTCCGGTTCGTTCTCTTGGCCAGTGGGATTCATTCGGTTGCCCGCACCTCAGCGCCTCGGATGACGAGTATAGCAAAAGGGCGACCTGATCAAGCAAAAGATGCAGCTGGCCCGAGACGGGTGGTACAGCAGGCAAGTGACCCACAAACAATTAGGTGTTCTCAATAGAGTTTCGTGATCAGAGCGATGCCTGTACGTGTAGAGATCATATTACCAACGGAGCTACATCAAGCGATGCTGTGTCGTCGTTGACGAATCTGCTCGTTCATCGAAAAGATGCATGTTGTTGCAAAGCTGCCTCCGAAGGGAGACAAGCTACCTGACGGCGATAGAGCGAATATCGTTGAGTGGGTGCGACGTGGTGGCGTTTGGAACAGCGCAGAACCAACGAAGCCGTTGTTGCCGTGCTCGCTGCTGGTCAGGAGAAGAGCACCATGGCAATTGCCCCTTCAAGCGACCTTTGTTCAGCCCTACGATCTCTCGTATAGCGCATATGCGGCTTTATGATCGTCCTTTACCCTTGGCGGCAGCAGCCTGTAAGGCATGAGGAGGGAATCCTGTCGATTCGCGGATCACGAGGTATGTAGACACAATTTTTCTCGTAGGCGCGTCTTCGTACGGCCTCAGTTTTCGGAAGAGTAGATCAAAACATGCTTCGGCAAGTTGTGTACGAGGAATTCGAACCGTCGTCAGCGGGGGCGAGGTGAACTCCGCAAGATGAATATCGTCGAGACCAATTAGGGACATGTCTTTTGGGACGTCGAGACCTCTGGAGTGCAGAATTTTAAGGGCTCCAATAGCCATGAGGTCGTTGGAGCAGATCATGGCGGTGGGAAGGATCTTTCGTCCAAGGATTTTATGCGCTGCAGCAATGCCGCCTTCAAGCGTGTGGTCCTCGTCGAAGATCGCGTTGGTAACGACAATTCCGATCTCGAGCATCGCTTTCCTAAAGCAGGTTCGACGAAGTTCGGCAGTGAAGTTATCGAGCGATCCGGCAGCGAAGACAATGTCGCGATGTCCGAGCGCGGCTAGGTGCTGCACCGCTTGGCGAATGCCGGTTTCGTAATCTACTGCGACTACTTCGGGCCCGTCTGGTGTTTTGCCAGCTTCGATTTGAACCATCGGCGTTTGCTTTAGAAGATCATAGAGATGAGGATCTTCTTCTTTGAAGGTCAGCAGCGCCAGTCCTTCAACACCGTGCTCCAACATGCGTCGGGCCCAATCTTCGGTCTCACTAGCTACATCGTGAGTGGAGCCAATGAGAATTCCAAAGCCCTGAGCGGTCGCTGCCTGTTCGAATCCATGTATGAGTTCGGGGAAAAACGGATTCATGATATCGGGGACAAGAAGGCCGATGAGACGAGTGCGGCCGGAGATTAAAGCTTGAGCGTGGCGATTTGGAACGTATTCCATTTCAGAAACGGCTTTCCAAACTTTACGCGCGAGCTTTGCATCGACGTTTGTGACGCCATTCATTACCCTTGAAACTGTTGCGATAGAAACGCCAGCACGCTCCGCGACTGCGTGGATGCCCCGTTTGGTCCCTTTGGAGGATGCTGGGATGGGTGTTTTCAGCTGAGAGATGCTTTTGGAGCCGGCCAAGTCAGTAAGCCTCCGTCTACATTAAGTACTCTACGCCACGATCCTTGTCTTCCAGAAACAAGCTCCATTAGGAGTCCTGGGAGGTCAGAGACTCAAAAATCGCTCACCGGAGTTGGCTGCGGAAGTTTCGTATGCGAGTCTCCGAGTCGATGATGATCAGCTCGATGGCTGCAATCTGTGCAAAGTCTTCAAGGTGCTCGAGAGTAAGGGCCTGACTAAAGCTTGTGTGATGGGCTCCTCCCGCATAGATCCAGGCTGCAGCAGCAATTTTGAGACTTGGCCTAGGCATCCATACGGCGCGTGCTACGGGCAGCTTCGGAAGCGGCTGCTCAGGCTGGATCACGTCCACCTCGTTGACGATCATTCGGAAACGATCGCCCATATCAACGAGAGAGGCGACGACAGCAGGGCCAGGGGGAGCCGTAAAGACGAGCCGAGCAGGATCGGCCTTGCCTCCGATTCCCAAGGGGTGCACCTCCAGCGATGGCCTCCCAGCTGCGATAGAAGGACAGATCTCTAGCATGTGCGAACCCAAGACCTTCGGCGTGCCGCTGAAGTCGTAGGTGTAGTCCTCCATGAAGGAGGTGCCTCCGGGCAGGCCGAGCGCCATCACTTTCATAGTCCGGACCAGCGCGGCTGTCTTCCAATCCCCTTCTCCAGCGAAACCAAATCCGTCCGCCATGAGTCTTTGGACTGCGATGCCAGGCAGTTGGTCGAGTCCATGGAGGTCCTGGAAGGTATCGGTGAACGCGCCGAAGCCGCCCTCGGTGAGAAAACCGCGTAGGCCCAACTCGATTCTTGCAGCGGCACGCAGACTGTCCGGACGATCGTGCTCTTTGGCAATGGAGTAGTCTTCGCGGTATGAGTCTACAAGCTTTGATACCTCCGCCTCGGAACTCTGTTGAATCCGATCGACGAGATCGGCGACTCCGTAGCCGTTCACGCTGTACCCCAGCTGGGCCTGAGCTGCGACCTTGTCCCCTTCGGTGACTGCGACGTCCCGCATATTGTCCCCGAAGCGAGCGACTTTTAGATTTTGCGATTCATGCCAGCCCGCAGCGGCTCTCGTCCAGGCGGCGACTTCGAGGACGGTCTCGGGATCTTGCCAAAAACCTACGACTACCTTGCGGGCCAATTTCAATCTTGCCGTGATGAAGCCGAATTCGCGGTCTCCATGCGCGGCCTGATGGAGATTCATGAAGTCCATATCGATGGAAGACCATGGCAACGCTAGATAGAACTGCGTGTGAAGATGCAGGATTGGCTTGTTGAGCGCGATCAGGCCGGCGATCCACATCTTTGCCGGCGAGAAGGTATGCATCCAAAGTATGAGACCGAGACAGGCTACGTCGGCGTTTGCTTCCCGGCAGAGAGCTTTGACTTCTTCAGCGGTTGTTACCGCCGGTTTGTGAACAACCTCGTAAGGAATGACGGATTCGGAATTGAGAAACCCGGCGATCTCCCTGGAGTTGTTCGCTACATGTATTAGCGCCTCTTTTCCATAAAGGTGTTGACTGCCTGTAACAAGCCAGATTTTGAGACGCTTTGAGACTTTCACAGATCTCTCTCCAGGATTCGCTGCTCGGGACGTTCAGTTTTACAAAAGTAAGGAATAGTAAAAATTTCTCCAGAAAAGCTTTCCTGACAAGTTATAGGCTTTGAGTGAGATGCGTCAACTCAATTAGTCCGTTCGATGCTACGGGCCACATTCGTGTTAGAGGATCGAGTTCGGGGCAATACCAAGGAGACGCGATCAGGTTGTCGGCCTGTTTGGAAAAAAGGGCCTGATCGCTCAAAGGTTGTGCTCCTTCCTTGACTGTCCGTAGGTGGCTTTGGCGCCGTGCTTGCGAAAGTAATGCCTGTCCAGCAGGGTATGTGACACCTCCTGCGTGTTCGCCTCGAGCGAAAGGGTGCGATACGCCATGCGCGCAACCGCTTCGAGCACGACAGCGTTGTGGGCGGCTTCGTGCGGCGTCTTTCCCCAGACAAAGGGAGCGTGCCCATGGACGAGGCAGGCAGGCACCGCAAGCGGATCGATAGCGGCGCAGTCTTCGCCTCCGCGAAATCGTGCCACTATCGCCGCACCTGTCTCGCGAACGTACTGCCCCTCGATCGCTTCGTCGGATAGCGGGGCCGTGACAGGAACTGGCCCGTGGAAGTAGTCGGCGTGGGTTGTGCCAAATGCAGGGATGGGCAGTCCGGCTTGCGCGAAGCTGGTGGCAAACTCAGAGTGAGTGTGAACGACGGCTCCGATCTCGCCAAACTCCCGATATAACAGGGTGTGGGTATTGAGATCGGAGGAGGGCCGCAAATTCCCTTCGATGATGTTTCCCTCCAGATCGGTTACCACCATGTGTTCGGGCTTGAGTTTGTCGTAGTCAACACCGGAGGGTTTGATGACGACGAGGCCTTGCTCGCGATCGACGCCCGAAGCGTTGCCGAAGGTGTAGAGCACCAGTCCTCCACGGACCAGTTCCAGGTTTGCTTCGAGGACTTCCTCGCGTAGTTGTGTGAGTAGCATGTCCTGTCTCCAGTTGTCACGTCGAGCTTCATCCCTTTCCCGGGCGAAAGCGGATGGAGTAAAAGCCACCAAAGAGTGTCAGCAGCAGGCCCCACCAGAAAGTGGGATGTAGGTTGCTGAGTACAGTGGAGCTCTCATGCCCACTAAACCACTCATACGCTCCATACGGCAGAAGAATGATGCCGTAGAGCAGAGTAAGGCCTCCAACGAAGAACCAGATCGAGAGAGACTCGCCACGTCCTGTACCTTCCGCCATGAGAAAACCTCCGATACGTCGTGTTCGAACTTTAGAAGAAAATTATGTTTAAGAAGAAGAAGATCGTGATCACAATCGCTGCCCAGAAGATTGGTTTTTGCCAAAGAGATCTTGCCCCGTCGTCGGGGATCGTCGTCGCGCCGTAGACCAGGCCAGCAAGCTGAGCTTCCGGAACAGGACGCGTGAGCAGGCTGACTGAGACCGTAACAACGACGCAGATGAGCCAACTCCAGAAGGCGCGGTAGAGATTCTCTGCCATTGGCTTTGCGTCCACGGACAATGCGATCCGAGCCAGAGCCTGCTGCCCGCCGTATGTGGTGTAAAGCCACATTGCTATCGAGGAGACGGTGCCGGCAAGCAGCCCCCAGAAGCCGCCGGCTTTCGTGGCGCGTTTCCAGAGCATCCCAAGAATGACGGTGCCAAAGAGCGGCGCGATGAAGAAGCTGAAGAGCGCCTGGACGTAATCCATGATGGAAGCGGCGTGCATCACGAGATAGGCCGTGCCGATCGATGCAATCATGCCAACAACGGTCGACCATCGGCCCATAGAGACGTAATGTGCGTCGCTTGCTTTCTTGTTGAAGAAGGCACCGTAGAGGTCGTAGGTCCAAACGGTGGAGAACGCGCTGACGTTGCCGGCCATGCCGCTCATGAATCCGGCGACCAGCGCTGTAATGCCCAAGCCGAGAAGGCCGGGGCCGCAATATCGAATCAGCATTAGAGGGAGAACTTCGTTGTAGCTGTAAGGATGGGCTGCATCGACTTGATTCTCTCCGACAAGATGGATGATCTGATGGGTATGCGGGTCGCGGAGGACTGCGAGCGCCAAAAGACCGGGAACGATGACGATGAATGGGACTGCCATCTTGAAGGCAGCGCCGATCACCGGGGCCATCTTTGCGGCGCGGAGGTTGTTGGCGCTGAGGACGCGCTGTACTACGAGAAAATCAGTCGTCCAATAGCCGAAGCTGATGACAAAGCCGAGGCCGAAGACGATGCCCGTCCAGTGCACGCCCATGGGATTGTCTTTGAAGGAGCCGAGCGTGGTCCAGAGATGGGTGTAGTCGCTCGATCCGACGTTCAAAGCAATCTGTGCCTTGAGCTTGGTCCATCCACCCGCCTCCCACAGGCCGAGAATCGGGATCAGCGCAGCTCCTGCCCATATGAGAACGAATTGCAATACCTCGTTGATGATGGCCGACCTCAGCCCGCCAAGCATGACGTAAATGGCAACCGTGACTGCGCCGACCCAGATGGAGAAGCTGATGTTCCATCCGAGAACTACTTTCATGACCAGAGCCATGGAATACATATTGACGCCCGACATGAGGATGGTCATGAAGGCGAAGCTGACGGCGCTGACTCCGCGCGCGCCCTCACCGAAGCGAAGCTGCAGGTAGCCAGGGACGGAATGGGTTTTAGAGATGTAGTAGAAGGGCATCATGACGATGCCAAGAAACAACATCGCAGGAATGGCCCCGATCCAGTACCAGTGGGTTGCGAGCATTCCGTATTGGTAGGCTGCGCCCGCCCAACCCATCAACTCCAGGGAGCCGAGATTTGCCGAGACGAAGCTGAGCCCGGCGATCCAGGCGGTCATCTCGCGACCGGCCAGAAAGAAATCCTCGCTGGTCTTGGTGGACCCTTTCACATAAAAGCCAATGAAAAGTACGACCACAAAATAAAGGACGAGTATCAGAATGTCGATCGGTGCGAGATGGGTGAGTTGCGTAGTGAGCAGGATGGCCAAGGCGGTCATGGTTTCTCGATAGCCGACGGAAGCTTGAAACTTTCTAAGTGTGACATATATGCGTATTCGCGGAGTTTGGGGAGTACTTCGGCGAGCCTGGAAGCGGGCGCGGAGTCATCGCCGAACGCGAAGTAGACGCTGCGGTAGAGACGATAAAGTTGCTCATAAACCGCAACGTTGCTTGGGTTCGGAAGGTAGGATTTATGCTTCAGGCACATGTGATTCTGTGCTTCCTCGATGCTTGGAAAGATGCCAGCGGCAAGTTGTGCGAAGATGCCCGACCCGATACTGGTTGGGATGCCGTCTGGAACCAGCACCTCCTTGTTGAACACGTCCGCGTAGACCTGATTGAGAGTGGCGTTGTTTTGCGGGATGCCCCCGGCATTGATGACTCGTTTGATTGGAACACCGTTCTCGGCGAGTCGATCAAGAATGATGCGCGTATGGAAGGCGGTGCCTTCAATGGCGGCAAATAGCTCGTCTTGCGCGGTGTGGAGAAGATTCCATCCGATCGTGATACCGCCAAGCTCTGATTTGATGAGCACGGTGCGATCGCCATTGTCCCAGGAAAGCCGCATCAATCCGGTCTGGCCGGCGCGGTACTCTTCAAGTCCTTCGGACAGAGTTTGCACGTCGGTGCCGGCCCTGCGTGCGATCGCTTCGAAGATATCCCCCACAGCGGACAGGCCCGCCTCCACCCCCGTGTACGCTGGATGAACGCTGCCAGGTACGACACCACATACACCGGGGATGATCTGGGTTCGGCCCTGCATTGCAATTATGCAAGTGGAGGTGCCAACGACGTTGACCACGTCTCCCTCGCGGCATCCTGCACCGATTGCGTCCCAATGCGCGTCGAATGCTCCGACTGGAATCGGAATGCCTGCGTTCAAACCGAGGCGCTCAGCCCAGGTTGGAGACAAGGTCCCAGCCAAGTGATCGGAGGTGAGCACCTCACCTGCCAGCTTTTCGCGGATTCCTGCGAACAATGGGTCGACTTCAGTGAAAAATTCCTGCGGCGGAAAACCGCCCCACTTCGGGTTCCAGAGCCATTTATGCCCCAGCGCGCATACACTGCGCTTTGCTTGCTGCGGACTTGTGATTCCGCACAGAGTGGCGGCAACCATGTCGCAATGCTCGAAAGCGGATGCAAGGAGCGCTCGCTTCTCAGGATTATTCCGCAGCCAATGGAGTAACTTTGCAAAGCCCCACTCGTGCGAGTACACGCCACCGCACCACTGAATCGCTTCAAGCCCCTGTGCATGCGCCAGTTTAGTGATCTGTTGCGCTTCTTTGACAGCACGATGATCGCACCACAGATAATAGTCGTCCAGTGGCGTCATCTCAGCATCTACTGGAATGACGCTTGAGCCTGTTGTGTCCAGAGCGAGCGCCTCGACCTTATTGCCCTTAATTCCGGTCTGCAAAAGCACCTTGTGCATTGCTTGAACCAAGGCGTTCATCTGATCGTTGTGGGACTGAGTGGCGAAATCGGGATCCTCACGCTTGCGATGTAAAGGGTATGCGGCAGATGCTGTACCTAGCCGACCAGTCTTGCTATCAAGCAGGGTTACGCGGGTACTTAGCGTTCCAAAATCTACTCCTGCAACTATCCGCATCGATGGTTTGCTCCATGGCTCATGCATAATCCAGGTTTCTCGGCAAAAGCGACTTTACGAGTTCAAGAGGGTGGTTGGCACAGAGACTGGCCGAGTTCAACAGGCGCACTTTTACACGATGAAGACATGTTGTTTAGCAACCGGAAATTTTACAAATCGACTCCTGTAAGCTACTTTTTTATGCGGAAACATGAAAAGCTTTTCACTGGGACAAATCGTAGGGTATACATATAGGGCTGTCAAGAGTAGGTTCGAGTTCTCGGCAGCTATGGTTAGGGGCGTCTGCTTCAGTCGCTCCACGTATCGGGCATTGCAATCTAGCCTTAGCGCCATAACCGCGTTGTAGGTAGAACCACGTGATCGATCTATCGGACTAACCGTTTCGTGGAAAAGGAGAGGGACGTTGCGATGAACAAGCAGTTGAAGCTTCCAAAGTTTTCGATCGGAGTCGGTGACAGATTTGCTCACCAGGCAAAAGCGCAACTGAAAGCATGCGTCAATGCGGGAGAGGCCGGAATCGATGTGGTGCCGGTGTGGAATAAGTCGAATCGAGAGCACTTGATTATTGGGTCAGAGCCACTCCAGACGAGGGCTGCGGCCGACGCTGCCGTAAAGGAGTTGGGATGGGTCAAGCCATACTTCGTCGATGCGGATCATATCAACGAGAAGACGGTTGAGAGATTCATCCAGCCTTGCGACTTTTTTACTCTGGACGTCGCGGACTTGATTGGAGAAGCCGCAAGGCCAGCGGATGTAGCCGCGTTTGTTAGGCGGCATCAAGAGCTTGTGGGAGCAGTAACGATCACAAATATCGCTGAACCGTTCCAGACGGATAAAGGATTTGTTGAGGGCGTGGCCAACAAATTTCTGGCGGCCATCCAACATGCAGGGGAGATTTATCATCTGCTCGTGGAGAAGAAGGGCGAAGGAAACTTCGTGCCTGAGATCTCGATGGACGAGACGGACTCTCCTCAGACACCATTGGAACTATTGATTATTCTCGCGGCCATCGCTGACCAGAAAATCCCGATCCAGACGGTTGCGCCGAAGTTCACCGGCCGCTTCAATAAAGGCGTTGACTACGCTGGCGATGTGATGCAGTTTTCAAAAGAGTTCGAGGAGGATTTGGCGACGATCGCGTTTGCGATCAAAACCTACGATCTACCGGACAATCTGAAGTTAAGCGTTCACTCCGGATCAGACAAGTTTTCGATCTACAAAGCAATTCACGCTGGAATCAAGAAATTCGATGCAGGAGTTCACTTGAAGACCGCCGGAACAACTTGGTTGGAAGAAGTGATCGGCCTCGCTGAGTCGGGTGGCTCTGGACTCGAGATCGCGAAAGAGATATATGAGGGGGCCTACGCGCACCGCGAGGAGCTTTGTGCGCCTTACGCCGCTGTCATCGATATCCACCCGACAAAGCTGCCGACGCCGGACAAGGTTAATGAGTGGATGAGCGAGCAGTTTACCTCGACGCTGCGGCACGACCCAGGGAATGGCTTGTACAACGAGAGCTTCAGGCAGCTGTTGCATGTAGGCTTCAAAGTCGCGGCAAAGATGGGTAAAACGTATCTAATGGCACTCGAAGCCAACCAAGAAATTATCGCAAAAAATGTGACAGAAAACCTCTTCCTTCGGCATATCAAGCCCGTGTTTCTGGGAGTCTAGTGGTGTGATTTCGCAGAACACGCGAAATTTGGTGATCTTCTTATGCCATCGGTCTCAGTCCCTCGCTTCTGCTACTGCGATTTGACAATTAGGACAAACATTGGCTACCGTTCTGATGTTTCCAGTTAACGCTACAGTTATGGTCCCAAATCATGCGGGCGAGTACGGCTGAAACGTGTTTGCCCAATTCGATTAATCGGGCCTCGTACACGACATAGCAACTGCCCGCATAAACCTGATACGGAAGCGTGATGGTCGGGTTGTCAGGTACCAAACTCTTATAACTTTGCAGGAACAGAGAAAAGCCGGAGTGCCAGTGAAGTCAATCCATTTAGAAAAAGCAGCTCTCGCGCGCCTCTTAGGATTGAAGGCCGCGGCTCTCATGGTTGCCACGTCATTAATCGCGACCGGCGAGGCACAAACAACACCCGCATCCTTGCAGATTGCCTTGGACAAACCTGTTCATGCCGTAAGCCAAACACTCTACGGGTTGATGACCGAGGAGATCAACTTCTCCTATGACGGCGGCCTGTATGCAGAACTCGTGAGAAACCGGACATTTCAGGACCATGGATTCGGAGGGGTCGCGCACTGGAATATCGAACATTATGGAAGTTCGAGAGCTTCGATGGAGATCGACCAGGCAGAGGGTCCGAGTGCAGCGCTCTCTCATAGTCTGGCGTTGACGATCACGCAGGCCGACCCCGCAAACAGAGCGGGTGTGCGAAATGAAGGTTACTGGGGTATGGCCCTTCGGCCGAACACCACATACAAGGGTTCGTTGTATGCCAAGGCTGACTCGACTTTTGCGGGGAGTCTGAATTTAGCGTTGATCAACGACAACACGGGAAAAGCAGCCGCGTCAACGGACACTTCAGCATTGACGAGAGAGTGGAAGCGATACGAGTTCACGCTCAAGACGGGCGACTTGGAGACGTCGTCTGAAAATCATCTGCTGCTGACTGCTGGCCATAACGGCAGGATCTGGCTGGACCTGATCTCGCTGATGCCACCAACCTTCAACAATCGGGAGAACGGCAATCGGTCTGATCTGATGGAGAAGATGGCAGCCATGCATCCGACCTTCCTAAGGCTTCCCGGCGGCAACTATCTTGAGGGAGATCAGATTGATGAAAGGTTCGATTGGAAGAACACGATTGGTCCGTTGGTTGATCGACCTACCCATCGCAGTCCGTGGAACTACCAGTCGTCAGACGGCATGGGCTTGCTCGAGTTTCTGGAGTGGACTGAGGACCTAAAGATTGAGACTGTGCTCGCGGTCTATGCCGGCTACTCACTCAAAGGGGACCATATTCAGGCAGGACCAGCGCTAGTACCGTACGTGCAAGATGCGCTCGACGAGATCGAGTTTGCGATCGGTGATACCTCGACTCAATGGGGTGCGCTGCGCGCGAAGCTCGGTCATCCAATGCCGTTTCATGTGAACTATGTTGAGATCGGCAACGAAGACCAGTTCGATCACTCCGACAGCTATGAGGGTCGCTATGCGCAGTTTTACAAAGCCATCAAAACAAAATATCCACAGCTTCAACTAATCGCGACAACTCCACTCAAACGAATGAGGCCTGATGTTGTCGACGACCACTACTATAGGCGCGCGGACGAGTTCTTTGACGATGTGAAGCACTATGACCAGACTGATCGCAACGGACCCAAGATCTTCGTAGGCGAATGGGCGACTCGGGAGGGCTCACCCACGACAAACATGGGCGCCGCTTTGGGAGACGCGGCGTGGATGACCGGCATGGAGAGGAACAGCGACTTGATTGTGATGGCTTCCTACGCGCCGTTGTTCGTGAATGTGAATCCAGGGGGCATGCAGTGGGAGTCAGATCTGATCGGTTATGACGCGCTGAAGAGCTACGGCTCGCCGAGCTATTACGCGCAGTGCATGTTCGGAGAGTATCTGGGCAACGAAGTTCCCACCTCTTCCATTACCGGCGAGGGTAAACTTTTCTTCTATTCGGTCACCCGCGATTCTCGTACTGGAAAGATCTACCTCAAGATGGTCAACGCTTCGTCCGTTCCTCAAGTGTTGGACATTAACTTCTCCGGTATGAACAAGGTCATGCCAGTAGCCATGCTCATCTCGCTCAGCGGCAAGACGAACGCAGAGACCAATTCGATCAGCGCTCCGACGCAGATCGTGCCGGTGAAGACATCCACGCGAATCGAGGGGCCGAATTTCTCCCACACCATCCCACCGTACAGTGTGCAAGTGCTTGAGTTGGAGGCTCACTAGGGGCCACGTCTTTTGACCGAGTTGGTTGACAGCTTACTCGGGATAGCATTAGCTATCAACTCGCTTCGGATGAGGTT
Source organism: Tunturiibacter empetritectus (assembly GCF_013410875.1). GTDB lineage: Bacteria > Acidobacteriota > Terriglobia > Terriglobales > Acidobacteriaceae > Edaphobacter > Edaphobacter empetritectus. The sequence goes on from NZ_JACCCU010000001.1 coordinate 2,638,572, forward strand.
CAGATTCTCATGTCTAAAATTCCCTGCGATCTGCAAGCATGGGTTGGTCGGTTGTGTGTGCCAGCTTGAAGATTTTCTCCATCTGCCTCCAACGTGTGCTGGGGTCTGACCCGGAGGAGACATTCTGGTAGCTCGACATCAAGCTCTCCCATGCCTGCACTGCCGGATTGAGGCGGTCCATCTCTGCCTTACGCTCGAACGTGAAGTCGTTTGTCGTATCCATGATCATGAAAAGGATTCCTTGCAAATGAAATATCTCCATATCTAGAACACCCGCATCGCGGATACTCTGGTGAATTTCCGGGCGGCCAATTCTGTGATGCTCAATGTATTCGGCAATGAGTTCAGGGTCAGGGCGAAGACTCAACGTAAGACAGAAGCGTTTCATGATTCACTCCTCTATTCGGAAAAGCTTTAAGGCAGTTGGCGCCGTCAGACTTTAGATTTACCACGTTATCAGGACGGCGATAACCTCCGGCGTTGCGCATAGTTAACGCTAAATGTTATGCTTTCGGGCTAATACCTCGTTTGGGGAATGAGACTCCTTTGCGCTATCGTGATCTTGGAACGACCGGCCTGAGCGTCTCAGTGCTCGGTTTTGGTGCTTCTACGCTGGGAAATGTGTTCGGAAAAGTTGGTGCTTCGAGTGGAGAGCGTGCAGTCCGCCACTCGGTTGACTGCGGCATTAACCTGTTTGACGTTTCGCCCTACTACGGGATCACGCAAGCGGAGCAGCGACTAGGCGGGGCATTGGAAGGGCTGCGACATGGGGTCGTTCTCGCCACCAAATGCGGCAGGTATGGTTTGAAGGAGTTCGATTTTTCTGCACGCGGGGTTACGGATCGCTTCGAAGACTCCTTGCGGCGCCTGCGCACGGACTATGTTGATCTGCTTCAGGTGCATGATATCGAGTTCGGGGATATTCAGCAGATCATATCCGAGACGCTGCCTGCCCTCCGTCGTCTGCAAGAGCAGGGCAAGGCCAGGTTTGTGGGTATTACCGGCTATTGGCCAAATGTTCTGACGCACGTTGCACGGCTTGAACCGGTAGACACGATCCTGAACTATTGTCATGCCAACCTGATGATGAACGATATGGATCGCGCGCTTACGCCATTCGTGCGCGAGAGCGGCGTGGGCCTCTTGAACGCTTCGCCCATGCACATGGGTCTATTGGTGGGGATCGACATTCCGGAATGGCATCCTGCACCCAAGAATGTAAAGCTTGCGGCTGCGAAAGTGGTCGCCATTTGCCATTACGCTGGAGTAGCGCCTTCGGCGGTTGCTCTTAATGCATGCCTCTCTCACCCTGTCGCGGCATCCACACTCGTCGGCATGTCCAGCGAGGCACAGGTAGACGAAAATTGCGCTGCGCTCGACTTTCAACCAAGCGAAGAGTTGATTCGGGTGCTGAACGAGACGATTGCTCCAATCTTCAACACGACATGGCCGCAAGGACGTCCCGAAAATGAGCACTTTGGGTCAAGGAACTCCTTTCAGCCAAATAGTCGATCATGGGCAAAAAAAGAAACTATCGTGTTCGAGAGAATAGATTCGCACCATCATCTTTGGAGCTACACGCCAGGTGAGTTTGGCTGGATCGACGATGCAATGCAGCCCCTTCGCCGCGATTTTCTTCCTGCGGAGTTGGAGGCCCAAGCGGCTCGGGCTCATGTCGAGAGCACAGTTGTCGTACAAGCGCGCCAGACCCTGGATGAGACGGCATGGCTTCTTGAATTGTTTGACACGCACAATTTCATCAGCGGCGTTGTGGGGTGGCTGCCCATAGCGAACTCGACCTTCCCTGCCCTCCTCGATGAGTTCTCCGAACAACCTGGGCTGAAAGGGCTGCGGCACGTCGTTCAGGCTGAAGAGGCTGGTTTTCTGGACGATCCCTCTTTCAACAGCGGCGTACGCCTCCTGCGCGACACCGGTCTCGTCTACGACCTTTTGGTCTTTTCCAGACAGCTCGAAGAGGTCACCCGTTTCGTTGATCGGCACCCGAATCAGCTCTTCGTGTTAGATCACCTGGGGAAGCCCGCCATGGCTCAAGGCGAAATTAAAAGCTGGACCATGGCTCTTCGAGAGCTCGCTAGACGTCACAACGTGAGCTGCAAGATCTCCGGGTTGGTGACCGAAGCGGACTGGAAGAGGTGGACGCCAGCTGCTCTCGCGCCCTACTTCCAGGTTGCCCTGGAGGCTTTTGGCGCAGACAGGCTGATGGTGGGGACAGACTGGCCTGTGTTGACGCTGGGCTGCGACTACGCCGAATGGTGGCGCGTTGTAGAAGGATGGATTGCCCCACTCTCCACAACTGAGCAGGCGGACATTCTAGGCATGGTCGCGAAGCGCGTATATCGACTCGCACACTCGAAGACTCATGTCCATGGTTCCGTCATGCTCTCACATCGCTCACAACAAATTGAGGATCTATGAAAGCGTTATCGTTGATTAACAAAGGCGATGCACGTATCGTCGAGATCTCTGAGCCGGTCTTCTCTGCAGACGACTTACTGCTTCGGGTCGACATGGTGGGACTGTGCGGAACAGATCTGAACAGCTTTCGCGGTAATAATCCCCTGGTGACCTATCCTCGCGTCCTCGGCCATGAGATTGCGGCCACGGTGTTGCAGGGTACGTCGGGGGTACCTGCAGGAACACGCGTTGCGGTCTCGCCTTACACAAGTTGTGGCCGCTGCCCTTCCTGTCGTCGCGGACGCTTCAATGCTTGCAGGGAAAATCAGACCTTTGGAGTGCAGCGCGACGGGGCCTTGACGGAGTTGTTGGTCGTACCCGAAGGGAAGGTGTATCCATCAGCACTCTCGACGAAGGAGCTGTGCCTGGTTGAGCCGTTGACAGTCGGCTTTCATGCAGTAGCTCGCGCTCGCGTGACTGAGACCGATGTTGTGGCGGTATTCGGATGCGGCGGCATTGGACTTGGCGCCGTTGCAGGCTCAGCCTTCCGAAGAGCCCGAACCATCGCAATCGATCTGGACGACACGAAGCTCGAGACCGCGCGGGCCGCAGGTGCGAAACACCTGATCAACTCCGAGCGGGAGGACTTTCGCGCCCGGCTGCAGGAGCTTACGGATGGAGACGGTCCTGACGTCGTCATCGAGGCGATCGGGCTGCAGGCGACCTTCCAGGCTGCAGTGCAGGTTGTCGCATTCACCGGTCGCGTGGTCTACATCGGGTATGCCAAGGAACCGGTCGCATACGAGACGAAGCTTTTTGTGCAGAAGGAACTCGACATTCTCGGGTCAAGGAATGCGCTTCCAGAGGATTTTCGGCAGGTGATCGCAATGCTGGGGGCCGGACGGTTTCCGGTTGACCTTGCGGTGAGCGCGATCGTCGGCCTGGAGGAAGCTCCTTCAATGCTTGCAAAGTGGTCCAGTTCTCCCGCCGACTACACGAAAATCATGGTGCAAATTCACCTTTAGCGAAACATGAAAGGTCGCGATGATCGTCTCCACCCCAGACCCTTCCGCCGTTGATGCGAATCGCAGCGCCCCGCTTCTTCCTTCAGGTGTTCTGCGAGCTTTTCTCCTGATCACGGGCCTGTTTTTTCTTTGGGGAATCCCGAACAATCTGAATGATGTTTTAATTCGCCAGTTTATGAAATCGTTTGCGATTAGCCGCTTCGAAGCAGGGCTGGTACAGTCGGCTTTTTACCTGGGCTACTTTCTGCTGGCGCTTCCCGCGGGGCTGCTCGTGAAGAGGAAGGGATATAAAGCCGGCTTCATGACGGGTCTTCTGCTTTTTGCATCGGGATGTTTTCTCTTTCTGCCAGCCGCAAACTCCGGAAGATATGTTTTCTTTCTGATGGCCCTGTTTGTCGTCGCCAGCGGATTAGCCTTTTTGGAGACGGCCTCAAATCCATTTATCGCGCAGCTCGGGCCAACGGCAACTTCGGAGAGGCGACTCAATTTGGCGCAGGCATTCAATCCGCTCGGCGCCATCCTGGGAGTGCTGGTCGGCACAACGTTTATATTCTCCGGGATCGAACTGACCGGACACCAGATCGCGGTCATGCGGGACCAGGGAACCTACACGGCGTACCTGCATCGCGAGACGCTACGGATCGTCGCGCCGTACCTAGTTCTCGGCACGGTTGCCCTGGTCTGGGCGGTGATGATCCTTATGACGCGCTTTCCGACATTTATCCGCACACGCGAGCACACCGCAGAGATAAGCGGCAACTGGAGGGAGCTTTTACGCTACAGGCACTTTCTCTTCGCTATCGTCGCGCAGTTCCTCTACGTAGGCGCGCAGGTAGGAACCTGGAGCTACTTCATCCAGTATGCGCAGGACTACGCGCATACTCCAGAGAAGACGGCCGGGCACCTCCTCACCTACACCCTTGGCGCGTTTGGCCTTGGCCGCTTCTCATCGACCTTCCTGATGAAACGCTTCGCGCCAGGCTCTCTGATGACGGTCTTTGCGCTTTCAAATGTCGCGCTGCTGCTTGTTGGTATCTTTAACCCTGGCACAATCGGGATTGGCGCTGTTTTACTGACCAGCTTCTTCATGTCGATGATGTTTCCGACGATCTTCGCCATGGGCTTGAAGGGGCTCGGCGCGAATACCAATCTCGGCGGCTCTCTCCTCGTGATGGCCATCATTGGCGGCGCGATCATAACGCCATTGATGGGTCTCATTGCGGAACACACGCACAGCACGGCCGCAAGCTATCAACTCCCTCTCTACGCCTACCTGGTGATCGCTGTATTCGCCCAGTACATGCGTCGCTACGAAGCGAACCTGATGGTGACAACGACGTTCGAGATCTGACGCCAAAAAGAGAGGCCCACACAAATTATGTGGACCCTTTGGCCAATGCTGCAAACTCTATATAGAATCCTGCTCGCGAGCGGACGGACCGTTAGGCTCGCACCTGAAGTCTTACCTCGGTCGGCAAGACTGCGTGCTCCTCAAAGAGAATGAGCTCGTTGCTTTGACGAAGCCAATCGGACGGAACGTGATAATAACGTTGTGACGGAGTCTCCGGCGCATTGCTCGCATCGATCAGCCAATGACGGCCGACAGCTTTGCCGTTCAGCCAGATCATGCCCTTCCCAAGACCATTTCCATCGATGCGAAAGACCGCGCTTCCGGATAATAGACTTGCCGGAACCGCCAACTGCTTTCTGTACCACTGAAGCGGTTGAGGCGTTCCTGTGGCCCGCCAGATATTTTCATCCTTCGTGGGTGCGCTGACAGAACGCTCACCGATGAGGCCTGCACGCATCGTCCAGTTGCGAAGAGGTTTGCCGTTAAACAGGACACCTTCCCATATACCTTTCCGCTCGAAGTTCATCGGACTTGCAATCTGCCAGTCGCCCTTGACCATGCCTATCGCAACTGCGAGTAGGTCCAGGCGATGCGCTCCCTCCGGCAAAGAGGGAATGGTGAATGCGTGCCGGAAGCCACTCTCGTGATGCTCCTCGCTCACGTTCGCAACGACCCTTGGATGAACAGGATCATCAGGCGTAATGGCTCCACGATCTTCGTGCAGCGGCAGTTTGGACGAGGCGACGAGAGCGTCATCCACGAACACATAGAAAAAGTCCCCACCGTACGGAATGACTATCTCTTGCGCGCCTGCCTTCGCGACTAGCAGCATCGTGCTGTACCAGCAGTAGTCTGTCATGTCTTTCGTCAGCAGCAGTTGCTCGATTGGTTCTATAGAGACAACGCCTTTGTCCTGCCTGACTCCGGGAAGAGACTCCTTCCACATCGTCCAGGAGCTTGCCTCGTCGCCTCCGGGCACTGTGGTCCAGTTGGTTTCACTGTAACTATGCTCGACCTTCGAATGGACAGCATTCAGATCAAAGAGGGTTTCGCCTTTGCCGTTCAGGAGACGGGCATCCTTCGGGTCCGTTCCCCGCACTAGCAGCAGTTGATCGCTTCCCTTGGTCCAAGTGGTCGTCCGATGCTCTCCATCGAGACTGTCAGAGCTGTATCCCTCCAAAAAGATAGAGCTGTGCTCCTGCATGAAAGCATGGAACTGACCGAGATAAACTCCTGTCTGCGTAATGCCTCCATACTCGTCGATGGGGGCGGAAAAGTCGTAAGAGGTCGTCTGAAGATACATCGGATTGCGACCGAAGTTAGAGCCGCCGTGCCACGGGTAGTAGTTCCAGCCTGAGCCACCGCGGCTTACAAAATCTAGAATGGCACCGGCAATCTCCCGCACGTCCCGAGGCATGGGGTTGCGGCCTCCCCAGACCCTGTACCAGGCTGGATAAAGTTCGGTCCAAAGAAGTGGTGTGCCCGGGTGGGACTTGCGAACGGCCGCGATGCGCTCCGGGGGAATCGTAAATCCGTTCGAGGTCTCGATAACGCCTTGAGCGCCGCCCTCGCAGGTTGTGGTTGGCACGGTGGTAAGACCGACTCGCTTCGCCAACTCAACAATCCACCTGAGATATTCCTGCCCCTCTCCTCCGTACCGTTTGGCGACGTTGGTGTATTCGTTCTCTACCTGGACTAGCACCACCGGACCGCCATTGGATGCGAAATGTGGTCGCACCACGGCAGCCAGTTTGTGAAAGAAGGCCTCTACACGTGCCGTATAGGCTGCGTTCATCGTGCGAATGGTGATGCCCGGTTCGTCGCGCAGATAAGGAGGAAATCCTCCGTAGTTCCACTCCGCGCATATGTAAGGTCCGACTCGGAGGAAGACAGAGAGTCCCTTTTGCTGACACAGGTCGAGGTAGTGGCCAAGATCGCGCTCGCCGGTGAAGTCATAGTTCCCACGGCTTGTCTCATGGAAGTTCCAGAAGACGTAAGTTGCAACCATGTTCAGACCCAGCGCTTTGCTTCGCTCAAGGAGAACGGGCCACATAGCTCGAGTCGACCGAGGGTAATGTATTTCTCCGCAGGTGACGAGGGTTCGGTGTCCATTCAAAATGACCGATTTTTCGTCGTAAGCGACAGGCTGGTCTTTCGTGTAGATACCAGCAAAGGTCTTCTTGCCTGCGCTGAACGCCACGGTTGCAGCGCCACCCTTTAGAAAATCTCTTCTCGGAATCACGATATCCCCTTGCTCCTACGAAATGCCACCCCGCTGCCGACGGCTGAGGCGCAGGTCGTCAATGGCTCTGCTCAAGAGTGACGACCTTGTAGAACAAAGAGGCATGTGGCGCAAGAGAGGTGTGAAGAGCTTCCGCATCGGCACTCTCTTTCTTAACCTCTTGCTGCGCCCATAGATCACGGACTCCGGCTGCTGGAGCACCGATCCCAATACTCTTCCAGGAGAGATGCACGCTCTTGGTGGTGTCACCCGTGTTGAAGACTGCCACATACTTTGCCAGGGTCTTGCCGCCGGAGGTCTCCTCATCTGCCGTCCAGGCAATAATGTCGTCATTACGGTAGGCCTGGTGGCCATGGGTGCTGGCTTGATTGACCGCCAGCACCTCGGGATTGGTGAGCAGACTGAAGGTGAATGCGTCGCTCGTGGAAAGGTCGCCACCGAAGATCAGTGGAGAGCGAAAGATCGACCACAAAGTCATCAGAGTGATCTGCTCGTCATGCGTAAGCAAGCTGTTGCGATCGACACCGCGCTCGCCTCGGATCGCGATGTGACCAAGCGGCAACATATCCGCGTCGGGCCAGCCTCCCGGATGCGAGTCGTTCTCCCAAAGGTGAGCCCGCTCAAACTGCTGCTTGACATCGATCCATCGATCCCAGAAGTCATCCGAGATACGCCACATCTGCGCGTTGGCTTTGAGCTCCAGATAATTGCTAATCGGCGCGGGTCCAGGCGAAAGACTGAGAACGATGGGTCGACCTGTCTTCCTCAGAGCAGAGCTGAGAGCACGGATTTCGGGCTCATGGAAGGGCCGACTCATATCGTCTGCCTTAACCAGATCAACCCCCCATGCTGCGTAAAGACGTGCGATGGAGTCGTAGTAGTCCTGAGCGCCCGGCTTGCTCATATCGACGCCGTAAGTGTCTTCCATCTGGGGCCAGTGGCAGATGTTAACCTTGTCGGCAATATCGGCGGCATGGTACTTCGACCCTTCGATGGGCAGGTTTTTTTCGACTGCCTCCCGCGAAATTCCACGCATGATGTGAATACCAAACTTCAAGCCCTTACTATGCACGTAGGCGGCGAGCGGCTTGAACCCCGCTCCGTCAGCCGCGGTCGGAAAACGATTGAGCGCTGGCTGAAAGCGCCCGTACTGGTCCAGCACGACCCTGCCCCGAGGGATGTAGCCATTAGCATGGGCGTCGGGTGCGTACCACTCAATGTCGACCGTGACGTATTGCCAACCATACTTTGCTAGCCTAGCCGCCATGACATCGGTATTTGCCTTCACTTCGTCCTCGCGCACGGAGGGTCCGAATGAATCCCAACTGTTCCATCCCATGGGTGGCGTGGGAGCCAGCATCGTGCTGGAAACATCCTGAGCATTTAGCGTGTGAATAAAGGATGCCGCGAGACAAAGAGACGTCAGGCAAGATGCGGTCGCGGAAAGCGCCATGAGTAAAAATCCTTGGGAGGGAAATTAGTATGTTTGAGGCATTGCATGCTTTTCAAGTAATCGTTTACTGTTGCGTGTACATAGATATGGGACCCGCCCCACAATTGTCAATATCAAAGCAGCCGAGAAGGCTGAAGAGCGCTAAGGACTCGAATGGGATCTTCTTCAACACGCCGCAGTTTTCTCAGTCTGCTTGGACTCACCTATGCTTCTTCCTACCTTTCGAGCGCTTCCGTCAACGCCATCGCAGAGAGTTCTTCAGAGGATACAAAATATGCGAGCACAGAATCACTGCTGTGGTTTGAGCAGCCCGCGGGCCAGTGGGTAGACGCCGTCCCCCTCGGTAATGGACGCCTGGGCGCTATGGTGCTCGGGGGCGGCCTCGGTGGCACGTCGGACGCGGGCAGGGAGCGCATCACACTGAACGAAGACACGCTCTGGTCCGGAGCCCCCTCCGATTGGAACAATCCGGACGCCGAGCACCATTTGCCTGAGGTTCGCAAGCTCATCCTGCAGCAAGGCAAATACCAGGCGGCCGATCAGGAGTGCCGGAAGATGCAGGGTCCTTACAACCAGGCCTTCGAGCCTGTGGGGGATGTGCTGATTACGCTCGATCATCCGTCGGCCGTGAGCGGATACCGCCGAGAACTGGACCTTGATCGCGGCGTGGCGACCGTTCGCTACAGTGTGTCTGGCGCAGAAGGCGCGAACGCGGAAGTTGGGGACTTATACATACGCGAGGTCTTTGTTTCGGCCCCGGCACAGGTCATCGTTATTCGGCTGACCTGCAGCCGTAAGGGGGCACTCAATGGAATAGTGAGATTCGTAAGCCTGTTGCAGTCGAAAACGGAGGCGATCGACGACAATACCATTCGTCTGATCGGAAAAGCGCCCAGCGTCTCGATACCGTCTTACCTGCACAACGACAATCCGATTCAATACAGCGATGCGGAAGGGGTTGGCATGCGGTTCGCTGCGGTACTGGACGCACAGCTGCTGGATTCGAACTCACATCCCTCAGCCAGGGACGGCTCAGTTACGCGTGCGCAGGACGGGACTCTTGCGATCAAGAACGCTACCAGCGTGCTCCTGCTGGTCGGCATCGCTACCGGCTACAAGGGATATGCGCAGATTCCCGATATGCCGCTCGCTGAAATTGTGGCTGCCGCGGAGAGGCCTGTTGCGAGTGCCAAAGTCATTTCGTACGAGAGCCTGTATTCCGCGCACCTGAAGGATCATCAGGCGCTCTATCGACGAGTAAGGATCGACCTCGGTAAAGAATTTGGGTCCAGCTCGAGTTCGACCGACAAGCGAGTATCGGAGTTTGCAGCGAACCCCGATCCTGCGCTTCTTGCGCTCTACTTCAACCTAGGCCGATATATGCTGATGACGAGCTCGCGGCCGGGCACGCAACCTGCGAATCTGCAAGGTATTTGGACCGATGAGCTGCGTCCGCCGTGGAGCTCGAACTGGACTTCGAATATCAATGTCCAGATGAACTACTGGCCGGTTGAGACTTGCAACCTCTCCGAGTGCCACCTGCCGCTGGCCGAAATGATCGCGGACCTCAGCCAGAATGGAGCGAAGACGGCACAGGTCAACTACGGCGCCAATGGTTGGGTCTCGCACCACAACATCGACCTGTGGAGGCAGTCCGCCCCGGTCGGCATGGGAACGGAGTTCGCGACACCCACCTGGGCCAACTTCGCCATGAGCGGGCCGTGGCTGTGCGCACACCTTTGGGAGCACTATCTCTTCACCGGCGATGAATCATTTCTGCGCAAGGTCTATCCGATTATGCGCGGCTCGGCAGAGTTCTGCCTGAGCTGGATGGTGGACGACGGGAAAGGCGGTTTGACGACCTGCCCGTCGTTCTCCACCGAAAACACATTTTTTGCGCCAAACGGCACTACGGCAAGTACAAGCTTTGGATGCACGCTGGACCTCGCACTGATTCGAGAACTCTCCACGAACGTGCAGCAAGCTGCGACCGTTCTGAATACCGATTTTGCCTTTGCGGCTAGGCTCAGCACCGTCGTCAAGCGTCTGCCCGACTATCAGATTGGGCGATGGGGCCAGCTTCAGGAGTGGGCAATCGATTATGAGGAAAACCAGCCGGGGCAGCGCCACATGTCACATCTTTATCCTGTCTATCCCGGCTCCGAGATTACTCCGCGCAATAATCCACGGCTTGCGCAGGCAGCGCGAAGATCGGTTGAGCGGCGTCTTGCCAACGGTGGCGCTTATACGGGCTGGAGCCGCGCCTGGGTCATCGGTCTATGGGCACGTCTGGAAGACGGAGACATGGCCTGGGAGTCGCTCAAGATGCTGATCGAGCACAGCACCGGACCGAATTTGTTCGACACACACCCGCTGGGCGAAACCCTGGAGACAGCCATTGCCACCAGCTCCGGCGAGAAGACGGCGCGTTCGAAATCAGCTGGACCCCCGCATAGCATCTTTCAGATCGATGGAAACTTTGGCGCTACGGCTGCTATTGCCGAGCTTCTCCTACAAAGCCACGATAAAGAAGTCGCACTCTTACCAGCACTGCCAATCGCATGGAAGAACGGCTCTATCAGGGGTCTGCGCACGCGCGGTGGACTGGAGGTTGCACTGCGATGGAAGGACGGCAAATTAGTCGACGCGGAACTTCTTGCTTTGCGCGATGGCACTCACCGGCTCCGTGTTCAGAGAGGTTTGCGCCTTATTATGGCCACCAACACGAAGGGGGACGCAGTCGACCTCACTCCAGACAAAGATAGGGAGATAGTTACGATACGTGTGCGCAAGGGACAACAATATCATTTGGTCGCAGGGGTCTCCGACAAATAGTCAATTCACTCATCGTAACAATGATTACGATCAAAGTAGCCCAACACCGAAACAGAATCAGCAGGAGAGTTCATGAAACTTTCAAGACGAGGTGCACTCGGTCTTCTCGCGGGCGCGGGACAAGCTGCCGTCACGTCAAGACTTCTGGGTGCCGTTATCAATTCCCCGGCAAACCCGGTAGGGAGAGTTGCGACCAGCCTTGAGCGCACTCTTGCAAAGGGGCCGTTCGAACCTACATGGAAGTCGCTTAAAGCACATTACGAGACACCGGACTGGTTTCGAGATGCGAAGTTCGGCATCTGGGCCCATTGGACGGCACAGTGCGTGCCCGAGCAGGGGGATTGGTATGCCCGCAGGATGTACCTTCAGGGCGATCCGGCTTACGACTACCACGTCAAGAACTACGGCCATCCTTCAAAGGTCGGCTTCAAGGATATCGACATCATGTGGAAGGCAGAGCGCTGGGATCCTGAGGCCCTGATGGATCTGTACCAGGCCGCTGGCGCGAAGTACTTCATGGCGCTTGCCAATCATCACGATAACTTCGACAACTACAAGTCCAAATATCACGATTGGAACTCAACGCGAGTCGGTCCAATGAAGGATATTGTCGGGACCTGGGGTGCGATCTGTAAAAGACGCGGCTTGCGATACGGGGTCAGCAACCATTCGGCCCATGCGTGGCATTGGTTCCAGACTGCATACGGCTACGATGCGGAGGGTCCATTGGCGGGTGTGCGGTATGACGGATTTACAAAGAAGAGCTTGGTCGGCCTAAATCCCCAGGAGCTCTACGTGGGACCCAATCTGGTCGTCCCGGATGGCTTCACATCAGCCCAGAAGATGCTTAGCTGGCACAATGCGAACGATCGCGTTTGGGATGAATTTCCCCCAGCTGATAATCCCGACTTTACTAACACCTGGTTTTTGCGTTGCAGGGATCTTCTCGACACTTATAAACCGGACATGCTCTACTTCGACGACACCGGGCTCCCGCTGGGCCAAACCGGTGTCGATATTACGACCCACTTCTACAACTCGAATATGGCCCTTCATGGAGGACGCAATGAGGCCGTTGTCTTCGGGAAAGAGTTTGTTCCACAGCATAGAGGAGCCGCAGCGCTCGATCTCGAACGAGGCAGGTCGAATGACATTCTTCCGCTTCCGTGGCAGACCGATACCTGCATCGGCGACTGGCACTATAGCCGTGAAGTCTTTGAGCAGCACAAGTATAAATATGCAAAGACAGTGATTCATCTGTTGGCGGACGTCGTCAGCAAGAACGGAAATCTGTGCTTGAATATCCCGTTGAAGGGTGACGGCACCATCGATTCCGACGAGCGGCAAATCCTTGCTGACCTAGCAGCCTGGATGCCGATAAACGGAGAGGCCATCTTCGGCACGCGGCCTTTCACCGTGTATGGAGAAGGCCCACCGGACCCGGTGAAAACTGGTAACTTCAACGAGGGAAATGGCCGACCTTATACCTCCGAGGACATGCGCTTCACCGTTAAGGATGGCCGTCTTTACGTCATCGCGCTCGGTTGGCCCGCAGATAGCAAACTTAAGATCAAGACGTTCGCTCGCGGATCGAAAGAGCTTCCAAGCGAGATCAGCAAAGTCGAGATGCTCGGCGTCGGAGAGCCTTGTTCCTTCGAGCGGAACTCGAACGAACTGGTTGTGAAACTGCCGACACAGAAGCCGAACGACATCGCGTACGGATTTCGGATTGAGGTGTCTCGCCTTAATACGTCCAGTTAAGGCTTGAGACATTTGTTGATTTTTCTGGTCTCAGCACACTGGATTCATCCACCATATCAATCGCGACCATCTCTCGACAGGAGATGTGGCTTGACCCGAGACACTGGAGAACTTTGCTTTCCTACTTCACAACTCTGGAAGATTCTCTAACCACCAGCTCTGGCTCCAGTATGACGCGCTGGGGACGAATCGGCCCTTCTGCTTCAACGAGACGGAAGATCATCTTCGCGGTCCGAAGGCCCAGGGGCTCAATCCTCTGGTCTATTGTCGAAAGCGGGACGCGAAGCAGTTCATCGTAGTGATAGTTTCCGCAACCAATGACTGCGAGATCACGAGGTATCTTCAGGCCGGCGTCCAAAGCGGCCATCATGGCACCGGACGCGATCATGTCATTGAAGCAGAAGACCGCATCCGGACGCATCTTCAGGCTTAGCAGGTGCTTCATCGCCGTCTCCCCTCGCCTCCGGCCATCTACATCCACTGAGCCGAGCGGTGCGATCACATACCGAGGATCGATGGCAACCCCGTGGCGCTCGAGAGTATGTTGATATCCCTCGAAACGGCTCTTCCCTACCCTGTTCTCCGGACCTCGGATGTGGGCGATCTTCTTGCGACCGATGGCGATGAGATGTTCCGTTGCTAACTCACCAACCTTGTAGTCGTTCGATCCGAGGAAGTTAGAGCGAAAATCCAGAAAGTCGCGGTCGAGAAGAATCAGCGGCGGCCCATTCTCGCTGACCTTGCGCAACTTCTCCGAGGTCGACTGTGTTGTGGCTACCACCAGGGCATCCAGCCGGTGAGCGAGCATATGCTCGATCTCGGCATCTTCGAGGACAGCGTCACTCTCGGAGGAGGCTACGAGCAGGAAGAAGTCCTTCTTGCGCAGCGCACTTGAGAGCGATTTCGCGATCTCGGAGAAGAAGGGGTGAATTAGGTCCGGCACGATGAGACCAACGAGAGAACTGCGCCCGGTCACCAGGCTCCTAGCCATCAGATTCGGCCGGTAGTTAACTTCTTTGATCTTCGCCATCACTCGTTCGCGTGTTGCCTTCGCAATATCGGGATGGTTCTTAAGCGCCTTTGAGACCGTCACGATCGAGACGCCGAGACTTTGCGCAACATCTTTCATTCGGACAGCCATGGAGTGAATATACAAGATACGTTTTGGCCTCGATAGCGTTGCTCATTGTTGACAAACGCCGTTGCATCTTCTAGCTTTCAGGTCGAGATAACCTTTACCTAAACTGTGGTTCTACTTTTGAAACGCAGTTTGAAGACTTAGGCGAGCACGCTGTATGGAAAGTGAGTTAATGTTTCTAAGGAGATTGCCGCGGGCGTTACCGCTCTTCTTAGCTGCCGCCTTCTCACTGCGTGGGTTACCGCAGGACAAGGCTGCTACACCAGTGCGCGACGCCGACGCCGTCTGTAGCCAATGTCACCGTACGATATTCGAGACTTACCTCAAGACACCTATGGCCAACGCGAGCGGACTAGCCGGCGAACGACTTATCCCAGGATCGTTTCGGCACGCTCCATCCGGCGTCATTTACACAGTTAGCAACCAAGCGCACCCTACACTTGACTATACCCTTCCCACGGCGCCTCCTATCGAAATCGAAGAGCGGCTTCATTACTTCCTAGGCTCTGGTCACCTCGGCTTGACCTACCTCTATTCGAAGAACGGATACCTGCTGGAAAGTCCGATTGCCTACTACGCAAACCTCAAAGGCTACGCCATGAAGCCCGGCTTTCAGCGGTCGCGGGAACTCCCCGGAGCGCTCACGCTCAACCCAAGCTGTCTGCGCTGCCACATGAGCAGCGTGAACAAGCAGGTAGAAGGCACCGACAATCTCTATCGCGGACTACCCTTCGAGTACGTAGGCATAACCTGCGAGAGCTGCCACGGGGATAGCCGCGAACATGTTGCCTCTAGCGGACGCACCGCTGTCGTCAACCCCGTCAAGCTTTCGCCTGCAAAGAGAGATAGTATCTGCAGTGTTTGTCATCTCGAAGGCGATACAAGTGTCGAACGCCGCGACCGGTCCGTACTCGACTTCAAACCTGGCGCCGATCTCACCGACTTCATGTCCTACTTTGTCTATGTCGGCGAGAACACGACCCAGCGTGCCGTCAGCGAGATCGAGCAGTTCCAGTCCAGCAGGTGCAGGATCGCGAGCGGGCCCGGCATGTCGTGCATGACCTGTCACAATCCTCACGCTTCGCCAACGGCTGAAGAGCGCACCAACTTCTATCGCACCAAATGTCTCACTTGTCACACTCAGGACAAATATGTCGCCGAGCACTACGTCGTAACTCGCGACTGCACCAGCTGCCATATGCCAAAAACCGGAGCGCAGAACATCCCCCATGTATCATGGACCGATCACCGCATCCGACAGCATCCCGCCCAACCCGATCTGGAAGCCGTTCCGGCTCGAACCCCGGAGCTGGTTCCGATTCTAGCCAGCACGAGCAAATCGCGCGACCTCGCTCTGGCGTACTACAACCTCGTTGTGGTTAAAGGACTCACAACCGAAAGATCGCGTGCATGGCAGATGCTCATTGCGGCGGAAAAATCTGATCCCGAGGACCCTGCAGTGCTGCGCGCGCTCGGAATCATAGCCCAATTGAATCAGGATGACGCTCACGCCAAGACCTACTACCAGGATGTCTTGAAAAACGATCCCGAGAACCTGGCAGCCGCAACGAATCTAGGTACTCTCCTCGCCCGAGCGGGTAACCTCCAGGCAGCTGCAGATTCGTGGCAGCGAGCCTTCCGTCAAAACGCGGACATCCCCGCCCTCGGACAGAATCTCGCCAAGGCGCAGTGCATGCTTGGATCTAAAGAAGCCGCAGAAGACACGCTCAGAACTGTGCTCGTCTACAGCCCTGGAATGGGAGAGGCGCGCCATACTCTCACAGCGTTGGAGGACGGCAGTCGGCCGTGTGCTGCTCCCCAAGCGAAAGAAAACAGGTAGACCAAGACTGGGATTTGTCAGGTGAGTCTTGTCCAATCGTCAAAATAGATCGAGATAATAGATCGAAATCGCACATCAAAGAAGCAGAAAGAGCGAACAGTGTCCTTAGCAGATTCATCTCAGGCCCGGAACCTCAGAACACGATTCCCAATCCTTCTCGTTGCGAGATCCGTGTGCACCGGCAGTGCGGCTTCGCTCTGCTTCCTGATTGCATCTGTTGTCTTCGGGCAGATCTCACCTCCTCCTCACGTTGCCACACAACAACCGCCCGTCATCCCCGGCAAATTTGTCGATATCACCCAAAGCAGTGGTATTCATTTTCAAGGTGTCGCGTCCCATACCTCGACAAAGTATCTGCTTGAGACGATGGGCTCGGGAGTCGCCGTCTTTGACTATGATAACGACGGCCTCCTTGACATATTCTTCGTCAACGGAGCTCACCTTGACAGCCCAACAACAAAGGGCACCATTCCGCAGAAGTCCGGCCCCCACGATTGGAACCGCCTCTATCACCAGAAAAAGGACAGTACCTTCGAGGATGTCACCGAGCGCTCTGGGCTCAAAGGCGTCGGCTACGGCATGGGTGTCGCAGTGGGAGACTTCGACAATGACGGCTTTGAAGATCTCTACGTGACGGCTTATGGCGGCAATCGCCTCTATCACAACAACGGCAACGGCAGCTTCACCGACATCACCGAGAGCTCCGGAACCGCTGGCAGTGGCTGGTCGACCAGTGCGGCCTGGATCGATCTCGACAACGACGGCCTACTCGACCTCGTCGTCCTCCGCTACGTCAAATGGGACTTTGAAGAGGTCTGGTGCGGCGAGCATCGCGACGGTTATCGCGCCTATTGCCATCCAGACATCTTCCCCGCGATCGCTCCCCTGGTCTACCACAATGACGGAAACGGCCACTTCACCGAGGTTTCTAAAAAAATCGGCCTCTCTGTCCCCGGCAAAGGTCTCGGGATCGCGCTCGCCGACTTTGACCGTGACGGCAAGATCGATATAGCCGTCGCGAACGATTCCATGCTGGAGTTCCTCTACCGCAACAACGGAGACGGCACCTTTGAGGAGATGGGGCTCAACGCCGAGATCGCAGTCGACGGCGATGGCCGCACCTACGCCGGTATGGGCATCGACTTTGAAGACTACGACAACGATGGTCTTCCCGATCTTGTCATCACCAATCTTGCCAACCAGAGATACGCCCTCTACAAAAACAACGGCGACGGCAGCTTCACTTACGACACCTACATGTCAGGCATTGGCCGCATCACTCTTCTCCACTCCGGCTGGAGCGTTCACTTTCTCGACTACGACAATGACGGGCTCAAGGATCTACTCATTGCCCAGGGACATGATCTCGATACTATCGAACTCACTTCACCTCAACTTCACTACAAAGAGCCGATGCTTCTTGCGCGCAACACTGGTCACGGCTTTGTCGACGTGTCCGAGGTCTCAGGAAGCGTCTTCGTTCAGCCTTGGGTCAGTCGCGGAATGGCGGTGGGCGATTTCGACAATGACGGCCGCATCGACGCAGTAGTCACGACAAACGGCGGAGCCGCCCACATCCTGCATAACGAAACGGCGACGCAGAATCATTGGCTCACGCTGCGCCTGGTCGGCCACCGCAGCAACCGGGATGCCATCGGCGCAGAGATAAAGCTGACAACATCCAAAGGATCTCAATATGTCACTGTCTCGACCGCGGGGGGCTATCTCTCCTCTAACGATAAACGCGCGCACTTTGGCCTCGGAACGGATATAGTCGCAAAGGAGATTGAGATTCGGTGGCCTAGTGGTGTCGTCCAGAAGTTAGGTGAGGTAAAGTCCGACCGAATTCTTCAGGTGGACGAACCTCTTCAATCGACCGCGGAGACCAGTCCAGCAGAGTCCTCCAGGCGCTGATCTTCGAGGAGCGTTCGTCAGTTCGGAACCTTCGAGGACATCAGCTATGCCTCCGGTTATGCCCACCCCACCAAGACAAATCCGATTCAGTCGCCGCCAGCGCATCAAACCAACCCACCTATCCCTATTGCGCCGTAGTGGAATGAGAACCATATAGCTCTGCACTCTTTTGCAGTTCGATTTTGCTCTTTTCCACCTCGCCGCTCTGCTTGTAGGCGCGCCCCAGCACAAAGTGGAACCGCGGATTCTTCGGTTCCAGCGCGACCGCTTTCTCCATCGCCGCTTCCGCCTCCGTCAGCCTGTTGAGAGCCAGCAAAGCCTGGCCAAGCGCCTCTTGACACTGCGCACACGACGGAGCAATCGCGGCTGCCCGCGCTAGTTTTTCAGCAGCCTCCTGCGGCTGATTTCGATCCAGTAGCAACAGCCCAAGATTTAGTAGCGGTTGTTCGCTCTGTAACGCCGAGCCCTGCTGTAGCGCTTCGGCCTTACGATACGCCTCCATCGCCTTCTCCAGATGATTTTGAGACGCAAGTGTAAGCCCCAGATTGTTCTCCGCCTTTACGCTGCGGCTATCCAAGGTAAGCACCCTCCGGAAGGACGTCTCAGCTCCGCCGTAATCTCCTTTGCTGTACTGCGCGCGTCCCAGGCTGTACCAGGTATCCGCATCGCCCGGAGAGAGATCCGTCGCCTGCTTCAGCCATCGAATTGCATCGGCGTAATCCTGTAGCAGAACGTAGTCCAGCCCAACCAGGCGCAACTCTTCGCCCGTAGGTCGGCGTTCTGCAGCAGCCTGAGTGAAAACTCTTAGCGACTCCTTCGGCTGATCTCTACGCATCAGCACCTCGCCCAGCAGATAAAGTGCATCGGCGGAAGCAGGCTCGCGCTGCAAAAATGTTCGCAGGACTTGCTCTGCAGCAGCGAATTCAGATCGTTTTATTTGATCCCGTGCTTGCTGCAATGAATTCTCCGCTCTTGCCTCCTTGCCGCTGGTTTGATCGTAACGATCTCCATACAACACCCAAGAACCTGAAAATCCATTCAACTCAAGCAAGCCTATCCGTACTGGGAGCGTTTGCCCCACCGCCGAAATCGCCAGTTGCAGAAAAGCGAGGAATCCAATCCATCCCAAATAGGTCTCCCTTCTGTCCACGACGATCTTCAAAAGGGCGAGTTTGCGCTTCCTTTTAGCTGACGACGTTTGCGAGTAAAGATTTTCTGAAAAGACCTGAAAGCGAATGAACGTGCGCCGAAATATTTCATGCGGTTTCATCCCGAACATTATAGATACGGTCGCTTAGCCACAATGCCCAACCGTGCAGGCTGAACCTCGAATTGCACCTAAACCTAATCAATCCACCTAAAGAATGACAAAAAAATAAATTCTTTTATTGACATCTCCGATTTGGACCTAATAGGATGACCGCGTTTGAAAAAGAACTAGTAAGCGTTTACTGAAACGTAGTATTTCCATCCGAATTCGGTAAGTGTCGCGCTATAGGACAGACAGGCCGACTAGGTTCCATGACATGACGTATAGGTCCGCAAGGGACTGCCAATTTTGGAGGTTTACAAGAAATGCGAACGACAATGAAACTTAAAGCTCTCCTCGGTCTGCTGAGCGTTTCTCTTCTGCTCATCGCCGGTTACGCGCGAGCACAGTCCAACCAGGGCGCGATCTCAGGGCTTGTCACAGACGCCAGTGGTGCAACCGTTTCCGGAGCCACCATCGTGGCGCGCAACCTTGCCACCGGGCAGTCGGCCACTACTGTCAGTAGCTCGGCCGGGGACTACCACTTCCCCTCCCTCCAAATCGGCGGCTACGACGTCACGATTACAGCTCGCGGCTTCCGCAAGCTCGAGAAGACCAACGTTACCGTTCAAATCCAGTCCACGACCACACTCGACGTCGTGTTGTCTGTCGGTTTGGAGACCGAAACAGTGACGGTCAACGCTGACGCGCCCCAGGTCCAAACCGAAAGCGCCGACGTCGGAACGGTAGTCTCTCCCAAGCAGGTTTTAGATCTGCCACTATCCACCAATGGCTCCGCAATCCGCAACTCGCAGGATTTCGTCTTCCTCACTCCCGCCACCTACGGCACAGGAACGAGTGGAGGCACCTTCGAGGGCGGCGTCTCAGGCGGCCAAGCGTTCGGCAGCGAAATCCTCTTCGATGGCGCTAGCCTACAAGTCGAGAGCTTCGGGGACGGATTTGCCAACGAGATCCTTCCTTCCGTCGAAGCCACGGGCGAGTTCAAGGTCCTCATCGGCGGTATCCCGGCGCAGTATGGCAGAACCACAGGCGGTATTCAGAGCTACGCCTCAAAGTCCGGCACCAACGACTATCATGGCACTGCCTTCGAGATTTATCGGAACACCGCGCTTGACGCCAACACATGGTTCAACAATCTGAATAAGGGTCAGAACGGCTCCAACTCCAGCAACGGTACACCGCCCGACAACAAAAACAACTACGGCGTCGCGCTTGGCGGCCCAGTTCGCATTCCGCATCTCTACAATGGAACCGATAAGACTTTCTTTTTCTTCGCGTGGGAACAGTTCCGTCAAACTCAAGGCTATTCGAACCTCATAACTCTCCCCACCCCGGCGAACCTCAAGGGCGACTTCTCCGGCAATCTCGGCGCCCCCGTACTCGACGCGAACAACAACCAAATCATCAATCCCTGCGACGGAACTCCCATCCTCGCCGGACAGGTCTTCAACCCGGCCACTACCCGGACCGTTAATGGCCAGCAGTGCCGCACCGCCTATCCCAACAACATCATCACCTCTCCGCTGAGCCCAGTCGCCAGCGCCATCACAGCCTACATTCCGCAGGCCTCAAGCGCCCTTACTAATAACTTCGTCTTCGCCGGAACCTATCCCATCATTAGCACTGCCGAATCTATTCGCTTCGATCAGGCTTTCGGACAGAACAACAAAGTGTTCGTCTCCTACAACGTGCGCGATAACGTCCGGAACAACAACAATCTTCCCCAGTTCCAACTACCAGTTACTTCGTTTCTCACCTCTCAGGATCTTCCCACTCACCTGGTCCGCGTCGGATACGATCACATCTTCTCGCCAACCGTACTGAACCACGCCTTGATCGCATTCACCCGCGTACTCAACAAGGAAGGTTTCATCACGCCATCGCAGGGCAAAGACTACTCTCAGCTCGTCGGACTTCCAGGCGGCACCGGGAACTACTTTCCCGGCATAATTCTCAATGGCGTGTCCGGCAATGAGAGCAGTCGGGTAAATCTCGGCGATTATGTCGATCCAAACAACAACGGATTCAATTCAAAGATCTCCGACAACTCGTATTACGTCAGCGATGCCATCTCCCTGACCAAAGGCAAGCATAACCTCACTATCGGTGGGGAGTACCGTTATGCGGTCTCCATCTCCAGCTTCGTTAGCGTGGATAGCGGCAGCTTTGTCTTCAGCCGCGCACAGACCGCCGGAACCGCTACAACCACCGCCAACAGCGGAGACGGTTTCGCCAGCTTCCTCCTAGGGCAGGTCGCTCAGGCCACCGTCAAGCAGAACTTCGTCACCATCCGAAACGTAGGCCAGTACAGCGCCGCCTACGTTCAGGATGAGTTCAAAATGAATAAGGACCTCAACCTATCTCTTGGACTTCGCTACGATGTGGACCTTCCCTTCAAAGAGCTACACAACTTCGGCTCCCAGTTCAATCCCGACATCGTCAACACCGGAGCCGCCGGCACCAACACCCCCGGGGCACTGGAGTTCGCCGGCAGCGGTGCCGGTAAAGATGGCTTCAGCTCCCGCTACTCCAACGTCTACTACAAGAACATCGAGCCACGCGTAGGCATCACTTGGTCTCCAAGCTCCCTCGATCACAAGACCGTATTCTCCGCTGCTTACAGCGGCCTCAATGCTCCCATCCTCCAATGGCAACAGATTTACGGCGGAGTGCCTGCTGGCTACTCCTCCATCAGCCAGGTAAACAATAACGCTAACCCTTTCACCGCTGGCGAACTGCTCGATCCCGGTTCGCTCAACAGCCCCGGAATCGCCAATCCAGGAGCCTTCGGAGTTCCTCCAATCCCTTCCACTCCAAGCTTCGACCGCAGCCAGCTCAACGGCCAGAACGTCAACTACACCCGCCGCGACTTCGGCAAGCCCGGCTACGATCAGACCTATACCGCCACCGTTCAGCAGCAGTTTGCGACCGACCTAATCCTTACCCTCGGCTATCTCGGCGAGCGCGGCGTTCATCTCGGCTCCAACCTGCTCTACCTCAACAATCTTCCGCAACAGAACTTCGGCCTCGGCTCTCAGCTTACCGACTCCTTCACCGGCTCCGGAACTCCAGTCGACGGAGTCGCCGCCCCCTATGCAGGCTTTCAGGGAACCGTCGCGCAAGCTCTCAGACCCTTCCCTCAATATCACTTGGTAAACACCGGCGCCTACGGCGAAAACCACGGCCAGCTTTCCTACAACGCGCTAACTGCTAAGCTGGAACGCCGCTATCACAATGGGCTTAATCTCCTCGCCTCCTACACCTGGTCCAAGATTCTCACGGACACTGGCAACATCATCGGTGGCAGCCTCGGGGGCTCCTACACCGCGAGCATTCAGAACCCACTCAATCTAAAAGCAGAAAAGGCTATCTCGCCGCAGGATACGCCCCAGATCTTCGTCATTAGCTACATCTACGACCTGCCCTTCGGCAAGGGCAAGAGCTTCCTGAGCCGCGGCGGCGTAGTCAACTACCTTGTCGGCGGATGGTCAGTCAGCGGCATCCAAAGATACCAAAGTGGCCAGCCACTCGGCTTCGGCTGCGCAACCGGGGTCCCCGGATACGACAACTGCATCCGCTACAACTTCGTGCCCGGCCAGAATCTGCGTTCAACCGCCAGAAGGAATGGATCGTTCAACCCCGCACTTGCAGGATCGAACCTCTGGTACAACCCTGCCGGCGTAAGCGATCCCAACGCCAATGTCACTAGAACTACCTCCTATTCTTTCGGCGACAAACCCGCCTATGAGTCCGACGATCGCTCATTCGGCTATCTCGAAGAAGACTTCGGCTTGATCAAGCGGACTCACATCACCGAACGCGTATCCTTCCAGTTTCGTGCCGAAGCCTTCAACGCCTTCAACCGCCACGTCTTCGGCAATCCCGACAACAACCCGCACGATGCTGGCTTCGGAACGGTCGGCAGCACTGCCAACAGCCCACGTTCGCTTCAACTCACCTTCCGCGCGGAGTTCTAACTGTCGAAAGAAGATAGCTTGGGAGCAGAGAAATATTCTGTTCCCAGGCTCTGATCAGGTCCAGCTACGTGCACATCATCAAGCTGTGCCCGGAAATTGCTTGCAGTGAAATGGGCTTAGCCCTAAAGATAAGCTGGTCGTTCAAGGCGTCATTTATTCGGAGCCGCTTTCGAATCTTGGGCCGTACAACGCCTCACAGTCAGGATTGCCCGGCGATCATCCGACAACTGAAAGCAACTCCGCGAGACTAAGCATCGAGTTCGACTCTGTGCCCCTAGGCAGTGATGGAGCAATCACGAGGGCCTCGCCGTGGTCCTCAAACCAAACCAAAAACGAAGACTGTTCAGATCCCGGGAGTCGCTGCTGGTTGATCCAATGATAGTAGGCGCCCATATCCGCATCAATCAAGGAGCCCCTGAGATCGAGTTCGGGATTGCTCTCGCTACCGGACATCAGCTCATTCATTGGTCTCTGCCGTTGCCGGGGGGCAAAACGCACAAATAAGGTGAGGGGTTGCGCCCTTCGCAAAGCTTCGCGCGCCGTCCACTGGACAAAGGTCGTACTGAATATCTGGGTACCAGAACCCTCTGTGAGCAGCTTCACCTGAAAGCGCTGCAACACCTCTTCTCCTCCTTTGTCGAGACCGAGGTCCATTGGAGATAGACGCGCCATGTGTGTGCGCAGTTCCTCAGGGCCCATTCCCGGTCTTCCAATCTCCATTTGAATATTTTTTAGCAATGCGGCGCGTACGGGTTCAAGCTCCTGAAAGAACACGCAAGTGAGCAATGGGCTGTGTTTCGCTGCCTGCCCTCCATCGACATACCAATGTCCATAAGGAACCGGATATGCCTTTGCCCTGGCTTCAACCGCGGCCAGCAGAAGTTTAACTCCGTTCTCCGGCTTGACTTGCCTAAAATAAGTTCCGTGCTCGCGCAGATTACGGAACAGAGGCTCGTCGTAAGACACAACGCCTTGCCCGATAACCGCAACTCCAAGTCTGCGCATGGCATTTGGTTGGGGCGCCGCCGTTCCTATGCGCGTACGGTTGCCGTAAGCGATCGCTGCGTCCCTGAACGCATCCAGTTGATGAGTTGTCCAAAGGTATGCCGATAACTGTTCGACAAACTGGGCTGGCTGGTTGATCCAATCAAGGCTCTCAAGTTTCCCGGATAGAGAAAGTTGCCAGAATGCCTGAAAGCATTCATGGACCTGCGCGGGCGTTAGAGAACTAAGAGCAGCAAGTTCCCGATCGATTGCCGCATGCTCTGCGGGAAACTTGTAATCGTATTCAATGACCTCCCGTAGTAAGCTTGGCACGAAGCTCAGCGGCAGTTGCTTCAGTGATTCCAGGTGAGCCACGACGAGCTTTCTTGCCTCGGGCGGATACCCAAAAAACTGTTCGGCTTTGAGGTCCCTTGGCAGCATACCCTATAACAACTCGTGGATCGGCGCGCCTTGTGACAGCTTCGGCGAGAATCCCATCATTGCGCCGAGAGTGGGGACAAGATCGATCGATTGCAGCGGACGATCGTACACCATTCCCTGTCGAACGCCTGTGCCCAGAGCCATCATCCACGTCGTGCGTGACGCTGCGTCACCCGTGCGATGGTGCTGAAATCCATTCCCGCCGGCATCCTCGTCGGCATCGCGTCCAAAATCCGGCAGGATAAACATCGTCGTATTACCCGCATACTCGGGTTCGGCTTGAACCGCTTTCCAAAGCTCCGCACAAAGACGGTCTGTGCGCCGAATTGCTTCAATATAGAGCGAGTAAGCGCCGGTGTGAGCGACATCGATATCGTGCATCGTAATCCAAAGCAAACTTGGAGATTCCTGCTGCATCAGACGCTTTGCAATATATACGGAAAGCTCATCCGGGCTCGAGACAGTTCGTGCGTGCACCATGAAATCATCTACCGAGAGCTTCAATATTCTTTCCATTTGCTGCAGTTCGAATTCGCCGCCTCCAATTTGCGGTGCATATAGCGGTGTCTCATAATTGTCACGAAGCAAATGGTTGAAATCCGCACCCGCGCCGGATGTTGCCGCACTCAGTAGATGCTTCGGTAAAATAACTTTCGCTCCCAGGCCGGGACCATAGGAACGATAGTTGCTTTCGCCAATTCGGTTAAACCCGTTGCTGGGCGCGACCACCCATGCACTCGACGACGGGCGATTCAGGTCCTTGCGAAAATACTCAAACACCGTAGGATGTTCAGGCGGAACCGCCGAAAAATTATTGAGCGTTTCGTAAACGCCGGTCGCCAGACTTGCGGTCGCCACATAGTGGCCCAATATCCCCTGATTTGTCACATGCGTGAAAAAACTGGACTGCGGAGCCAGTTCGTGGAGCATGTGTGGGATATTCTCCTGCCCTTCCGGAGCGAATGTCTCTTGATCCCGAGCACCTCCACCAAACGTAATGACAATGATCTTCCGCTTCTTTGCCGCAGCCTCTCCATACACAAAGGGGCTGCTTCCCATCAGCGCACTTCCCAGCGCCAATCCAGCCGTACTGCGCAGGAAGTCGCGCCTGCTGCGACTAAGACGCTGTGCAGTTCGAGATCGGACAAGAGTCGCCTCGCTGGATGACGATGATGCCCTCAACTCAAATCCACCTTATGTCCTCCTAACTTCGATCATGCGCAACTTCTTCTCTCTTGTTCGACATCGATCGCTGACGCCGGCATTCAAGGCTTGGTTCCCGAGCCGGACTTCGCCGAATACACAAACTGCTGGACCTCGGCCCTTTCCTTATCAACCGCGGCCATGTGTTGCGCCTCCAGTCTTTGATAGAGGGCGAACTCCTCCCGTGCCCGGTCTTTGTGTCCGGCGCGAACATAATACTGGCCGAGACGGTAATGAGCATCTGGAAGACTAGGATTCAATTCCAGCGCCCGCCGATACTCAGGAAGCGACTTTGACAACTCATGCTGATCTGCGTACAGAATGCCCAATTGCAAATGCGCGTCGGCGAGTGTTCCATCTAACGCAATCGCCTTTTGCAGCAAAGACTCCACCGCCCGAAAATCCACACTGGCTTCTTCCAGCCGTTTCCCCTTCCATAAACTAACAGCGTAATAATACTGCGCCAGCGCGTTGCGTGGCTGCAGTTCCGAATATCGCCGAAATCTTTCAATTACATCATCCGCCTGATTGGGAGAGCTAAGGTACGACTTGGATAAAAACAGATAACATCGGGCATCGGTAGGGTCGAGATCCGCTGCTGTAAGCAAAGCTTCGATCGATTCCGCATACCTGCCCTGTGAATATAGGGCCATTCCTAACCCGATGAGTAGACGTGGGGAATTCGGATAATGCCGGCTAGCCTGATGGAAGACGTCGATGGCTGGCTCATACGTCCTGTGGAGAAGAAGCTCGCTTCCCCAGGCAAACAGATTGTCCTCGCTCGGATCCATTTGAGCGGCAACTTCGAACTCGTTCGCCGCTTCCACATATCTTCCATCCTTCTCCTCGATCTGACCCAGAAGGTTGTGCAGTTCGCCAGTATTCTTTTGTTGCATAATGCTCCGAATTAGCTGCCGCGCATCGCCTAATCTACCAGTGAGAACGTAGGCAAGAGCCAAATCGTAGCCGTTATTGTACGAGGAAGGATTAATTCGCTGTGCCCGCTCAAGCAGAGTGAGAGCATCCGCAATCCTATTGGATTGAAGATAGAAGTCAGCTAAGTTGTGGTTAGCATCAAACTCCTGAGGCTCGAGATCGAGCGCCTTACGAAACTGTGATTCAGCTAGTACGAGCTTCCCTGAATTAAAAAGGCCCGTCGCCAGATTTGTTCTCGCAGTCGCCGAATCCGGTCGCAATTGTACGGCTATCTCCAGCTGCTTCACAGCTTTCTCGTCCCGCGACTGTGCAGCATAGGTCAGGCCTAGAAGCTCGTGAACTTCAAAGTTCTTCGGCACACTCGGTAAGAGACGCTCCAGTTGGGCACCGGCCTCCGTGAACTTTCCAGCATGGTATTGGGCTACTGCCAACTGAAACTGGCGATCCAGCTCCTGGCTCCGACTGTCTTGGGCCGCCGAGCCATCCACCGCAAATACCGAGCAAACCAGAAGCGAGCCACCAAGAACTACGAGCCGCAACCGGGGCCTATTGCTCACAGTCCACCTCTGGAATCGCCGTACAAGTACAACGATACGCGCAATTGAGCACCCTGGAAAACAAATATGGGAAAGGCGCCGCTGGAGGCGCCTTTCCCGCGTATTTCAACTCAGATTAATAGTACAGCTTGAGAGCGAATTGAATCTGCCTCGGATCGTAAGGGGCGTCGCGAGTCGAACCGATCTCGCCAAAAGTCGAACTGGTAAAGTTGCCCGAATTTCCGATCGCTGTCACGCCGTTACCGCCGAAGTTAGGAGAATTGAAGTTCGGATGATTCAGGATGTTGAAGAACTCAGCTCGGAACTGCATCGAGAATCGTTCACTAAGCTGGAATGCTTTGAACGCCGAGAGATCCAGCCGATGGAATCCGGGCCCCGTCGTAGTTGACGGCCCGGCACCCAAAAGAGCACTACCCGTTAGAGGGAAACATCCTGTTGGGGTGCCTACAATGGGACCATTTGGCCCCAGCAGACAGGGTTGCTGGAAGGCCAACGGGTTTCCGAACCAACTAAGTTTTCCGTTCGAGTCCTTGTGCAACCCAAGCTTCTGACTCTGTCCGGGCACTTGCACATCGTTGCAGTAGGTTCCGGAGGTAGTTTGCGTCGGACAAGTGAGCGTAATAGGCTGCCCACCTTGGAGCGTCGTGATCCAGTTCAGACTCCACCCTCCGGCGACCGCATCCGCGAGCTTCCCGGAGTTGGCCAGGAACTTCTTATCCTTGCCGAACGGCAACTGGTAACTGCCGCTCAAATGGACCACTTGCCGGATATCGAAGTCTGACAGACCGTAATCGAATCTGGGCCCAAGACCAGGGATCGCGATCGCGCGGTAGCCGTTTGAGTTGCCTGTACTGCCGCCGTTCAACAGGTCGGCAGCATCCGTGAGCGACTTCGAATAAGTATAGGTGGCCAGAAAACTCGTCCCATTGGAAAACTGCTTTTCCAGTTTGGTCTGCAAACCGCTGTAGTTACTAACCCCGAGTGTCTGCTGGTAGCTCGCATTCTGCGCAAAATCCTGGAATGGAACGTAGGGAGTTGTGCTTACGTTCGCCGGCAGAAATTGAGAGACATGATTGCTGCCGACACCCGCTAGATAGTTGTTGCCGTCCGTTAAGACGTAGGCGACTTGCGCGGACAATGTGGGAGTGATCGCATACTGGAAGGTTAAGTTAGCACTTAGCGTAACTGGCGTAATTGATTTGAACTGAAGCCCCTGAAGTTGCAAGCCTGCGGCGTTCACTGCAAGAGGAGTAAAGGAACTGCAACTGAGTCCGGTGCCGATCGGGGCGCTTCCGCCCGGTGAGGTTGCGCACGTGCCATAGGGGTTGGGACCAGCACCGAAGGGTGCGGAGTCGCTGCCGTTTCCCTTGTAGTCGAAGTTGTAGACGAAGGGATAGTTCTCGCCGATGTTCGGTCCGTAACCCTGGTTCTCAAACGCGTTGTAGAAAAGTCCAACCCCTCCACGCATCACAAACTTCGGGTTGATCTGGTAGGCGAAGCCCGCGCGCGGCGCAAAGTTATTCTTCTGCGTCTGGACAAGTGCCTTCCCGTATCGATTGGTCTCCTCAAGCTTGATTCCGTCCTTCGCCAACAGGTCGATAAAGCCGTCCCCGTTGAGAGAAGGATTATTGGCGGTAGACGACAGTGATCGATCTGCCTTTCCTGACGCCGGGATCAGGTACGTCGGTACGCCATTGGGTGGACCACTTTGAACAAAGTTGGCCTGAGCGCCATTCGATTCGGAGATGGGGCTGAAGTAGTCCCAGCGCAACCCTAAGTTAAGGGTCATCTTGGGAGTAACCTTCCAGTCATCCTGGAAATAGAGAGCGAGATAGGTTCTGGTGTCATAGGTCTTGCTGATATTGGAAGCATGGACCTCGTTCGCTCCTCCAACAAAGCCCACCCCGCCTGCATTCGGATAGGTTGCCGCTGTTGGTGTCAGGAGAAACTGCGCACGGCCGGTCTGGTCGCCGCCCTGGCCGGGGACGCCTGCATAGTTGCCATTGAAGTCGAACTCCCCGCGCGAGTACGCCGGTTGCAGGGTGTTGAAGTGTACATCCTGGTACTCAACGCCCATCTTAAAGCTGTGCTTTCCATAAATCTTCGTAAAGTCGTCCACAATCTGGAGGGTCTGGCTGACTTCATCGGACGGCAGGAAGTCATTGCTTCCCAGGTTGTTGAGGCCGCTGATGGAAATGGTTGGAAGGCCGCCGTTCTCAGGCGACTGCGGGACGCCCTGAATTCCGAACGAGGCTGGGATGCCGGTGGTATTGCCGTATGGTCCGAATCGAGTGGTGTGCAGGTGGTTGAAGCCAACTCGCGCAACGTTCACAATCTCCGGGGTAAACACATGGGTCCAAGCCAAGACCGCCTGATCGGACTTCGCCGTCTGATCTCCCTGCTGGAAGCTGCCTCCGTCGGCAATGCCCGTGAAAGGTCCAGGAATAAACTGTGGGTCGTCGACATAGCTGAAGCGAGCGAAGATCTGGTCTTTTGGCTCAGGATTGAAGTCCACGCGCACGTCAAAGGCGTTGCGGTGCTCGTAGAGCTTTGGACTCGTCACATAGTTCGAGGAGAAGCCTCCGCTGGTCGGCGCCGGAAAGAGATTAAGCAGCTTGATTGCGTTCGGGTCTAAGCGAGAAGCAGGAATCTGGTTCAAGTTGCAACCGGCGAGCGTAAATGTCTGTGTTCCTGGACCACATGTGCCGAACGGATCGCGAACATACCCGGTAGTAGTCGCCTTGAAGCCCGATACGCTGTCAAGCGCTCCTGCTGTAACCGCTCGCGTCGTAGCGGGATCTAAAACCGTACCAAACGGTATTGATCGGCCCACATCGTCTGTGCGTGCAGGGCCCGACTGCCCACTGATCAAGTCAGCCAGATTGGTGTACCCGCTGCCCGTCTCTGCAGCGGACGGTACCGACACACCCGATTGAGTATTACCCTGCACGCGCCGGAAGCCCTCATAGTCACCAAAGAAGAAGATCTTGTTCTTGATGACTGGGCCGCCGATGGTGGCTCCAAACTGATTGAACCGCAACTCGCCTTTCTTGGTTTCGAAGTAGTCTGCAGCGTCAAGCTTGTCATTGCGGAAAAACTCCCAGACCGCGCCGTGAAGACCGTTGGTGCCGGACTTGATCGTGGCGTTCAGAACAGCGCCGGCGGCACGGCCAAGCTCAGCGCTGAAGTCTCCTGTCTGTACCTTGAACTCCTGGATCGCGTCCAACGGAGGAAGAATGACGAAGTTCGTTCCGTTCAGGAAGTCTACCGCGTTGGAGTTGTTGTCGATTCCATCCAGCAGGTAGTTGTTCTGCGCGGGCCGCAGTCCATTCGCCGTAAACGCTCCAGAGGCTGCATTTCCGCGTGTGTCCGCCTGAGATGAATTCACGCCCGCGCCAAGCTGCGCGAGAAACGTGAAGTTGCGCCCATTCAGAGGCAGGCTGTTAATAGTGCGTTCAGTTACCACTTGCCCAACCGACGACTCATCCGTCTGCAGCTGCGGCGGCGCAGTCGTCACCTCAACCGTTGTCGTCGCTTCGCCTAGCTTCAGTTGAACGTTTACCTGCAGGTTTTGTCCGACAGCCACCACTAGATTCTTCTGCGAGGTTGTAGAAAACCCCGGGCTCGTGACCGTAATCGTATAGTTGCCGATCCTGACCGGCGAAAAGATATATACACCGGCACTGTTCGTAACGGTCTCCAGAGACAACCCTTGGTCCGTGTTCAATAAGGTCACGTGAGCATTCGGAACAATCGCACCTGCGGCATCTACGACCGTGCCGTTGATTGCTCCTTCGTCGACCTGCCCAAAGACGCATTGGGTCTGAGCCAGGAGAAGGCACAAACATGAAAGGGTTATAAAGCCGAAACGTCTATACCAGCTCATAGCATTGCGATCAAAAGCCATCCGAATTACCTCAATTTTTTCGTTCCATGGTCATTGCGCTTCGCCGAACCCGAAAGGCTATTGAATAGACACGTAAAGCTTTTCCGGATAAAAGTAAGCGTTTACATTTGTCAACGGGAGGAATTTAGTACAACCGGATAACTATTGTCAACCAAAAGGTTGAGACTGCCGTCTGCAGATAGATGGGCTTCTTCCGCGGTGAGTTGTGTTTCCGAGGCACGATCCCAGCTGTGTTTTGCCCGGTGCTAACATTGCCATCTACACGGACCTACCCTAAATGTCGCATCGCAAAAGCGGAAGTTACTTTCTTTCACGGCGAAAGCTCCTCAAGAGCTTAGGCTTAGCACCTGTCCTGTTCCGTCCAGTTGCCTTCCATGCATCTTCATTCCTGCTCGCCCCCTTGGAGACCCTCCCAAGTCAAGCTTCAAACTTCTCCTACGCCGACCTAAGGCTCAGACCCCACTATCCCCAAAAATCTCCATTGGAAGATGTTCTCCGTCTAGTTCCTCCGGGTTCAGATGAGTACATCACCGAGAAATACGCCTTTGAAATCGGGTCACAACTGAATCATTGGAGCCGAGCCCTCGAGGCATCAGCCAATGATCTTTCAGCCTTAGCCAGCTCCTTGGATTCTTCCGTGGAAGCCTCGCCACTGGCTCCCACCAAAGAGATCAGGCTAGGCTCAGGGGATGCGATACATGTCGTGAAGCGACAGTTTTCGTCCCAGGTTGTCCCTGGACGTGAGCGATTTCTCAAGGAGGTTCAAAGATGGCTAGGGCAGCTCTCGTGCGTGGAAACCGCAGAGTTCGAAATCACTGATATCAAGGAAGTCTCGAGCGCTCCCCTTACGGTTCGTCTGGATATCCGATATGACATCGTCGCCAGTCGAAAGGATCAACAGCGCGAGGAGCGAGTTGGATCGTGGCGCACCGAGTGGTCCTACGACGAATCGCGGAACGCATTGGAAACTTGGAAGGCACAAAGATGGGAGGCTACGGAAGAGATCTTGAGCGTCACTGACGGGCCCGTCTTCATTGACGTCACCCATGAATCTTTCGGTGGAACGGAATCGTATACAAAGCAAATGCTTCGCGGGTCCGACTATTGGCGTACGGTCTTGGATGGCGCATGCGGCATCGACGTTTACGGCAACAACGGCATAGCCGCGGGGGATTTCGATAACGATGGATTCGACGATCTTTATGTCTGTCAGCCGGCAGGTCTGCCGAACCGCCTGTACCGCAATCGGGGTGACGGCACCTTCGAAGACGTAACGGAAAGATCCGGAGTCGGAGTGCTGGACAATACCGCATGCGCTCTGTTCGCCGACTTTAGGAATAACGGGTTTCAGGACCTTCTGGTGGTTTGCGGGAGCGGCCCCCTGCTATTCCTAAATAAAGGGGACGGAACGTTTGCGATCAAGCGCGACGCCTTCCAATTTACGAGTCTTCCTCAGGGATCGTTCACACATGCTGCGATTGCCGACTACGATCGCGACGGACTTCTCGACATCTACTTTTGCCTGTACAGCTATTACCTGGGCCTCGATCAGTATCACTATCCAGTGCCCTACTTCGACGCCCGGAATGGCCCAGCCAATTGCCTGCTGCACAATCAGGGGAACGGTACCTTTGTCGAGAATACCGAAGCCGCAGGACTGAATGTTGATAACAACCGATACAGTTTCGCGTGCGCCTGGGGCGAATCCACCTCTAATAGCTTTCCCGATTTATACGTGGCCAATGACTTCGGGCGCAATAACTTGTATCGGAACAACGGAGACGGAACGTTCACCGCAGTCTCGAGCTCGGCCAACGTTGAGGACGTGGGAGCAGGGATGAGTGCCTGCTGGTCCGATTTTGATAACGACGGAAATCAAGATATCTATGTCGCCAATATGTGGTCGGCGGCGGGCCAAAGGGTTTCAACGCAAATGCACTTTCAGGAAAAGGCTTCGGAAGAAATCCGCGCACTCTACCAGCGGCACGCGCGGGGAAATGCGCTCTACAGAAATCAAGGGAATGGGCAGTTTCAAAACATCAGCCAGCGAGCCGGAGTAGAGATGGGCCGATGGGCCTGGTGCTCAGATCTGTGGGACTTCGATCATGACGGCTACCCTGACCTCTATGTCGCCAATGGGTACATCTCCGCCTCTGAGCGTCAATCAGAGCGAAGCGATCTCAGCAGTTTTTTCTGGCGGCAAGTGGTTGCGAAGTCTCCCGAAGACGCTGTCCCCGCTTTGGCCTACGAGCGTGGTTGGAACGCTCTTAACGAATTGATTCGATCGGACACCTCATGGAGCGGCCATGAAAGAAATGTAGCCTTCAGGAACAACCGCGATGGCACATTTTCTGAGGTTTCGGGTGCGCTCGGTTTGGACTTCCCAGAGGACGGCCGCTCTTTCGTCCTCGCCGATCTCGACCACGACGGACGTTTGGAGCTCATCCTCAAAAACCGCAACGCCCCCCAGCTACGGATCCTTCATAATGTGATGAAAGATATCGGCGCCTCGATTGCATTCCGTTTACGAGGCACCAAAAGCAATCGCGATGCGATCGGAACTGCGATTACGGTCAAAGCTGGAACCCTCAGTCAGACAAAGTATCTGCAAGCAGGCTCCGGGTTTCTGGCTCAGCATTCCAAAGAGGTGTTCTTTGGGGTTGGGAAGTCGGAGGGACCGACCAGCGTCACGATCTGTTGGCCGAGTGGGCTTTCTCAAAAATTCGAGAATTTACCAGTAAACCACCGGATCGAAATCGAAGAGGGTGCCCCCGCATTTATAGCCAAACCCTTCGCCGCCCCCAACCCTTCCTTGGCACAAGCAGGCGCCCCGCCGACGTTAGAGCCTCTACCATCACAGGTTGATACGTGGCTCATTGAACCCATAATGGCGCCAGAGTTTTCCCTACCTGATCTCACGGGCAGCATGCGAAGTCTCCAAGCTCTACGCGGTAACTTTGTGCTTCTCAACTTCTGGGCAACAACAGCGCCGCTCTGTCC
Organism: Tunturiibacter empetritectus; assembly: GCF_013410875.1. GTDB lineage: Bacteria > Acidobacteriota > Terriglobia > Terriglobales > Acidobacteriaceae > Edaphobacter > Edaphobacter empetritectus. The sequence goes on from NZ_JACCCU010000001.1 coordinate 2,672,821, forward strand.
CGACCAGCTGAGACTTCTTAATCATCACTGGTCAGCCTTCACCGCAAGCCAACTGAAGATCCTCGCAATGGGCGTCGACGAACTGTACGATCTCGATAAAGCTCGGTCATTCGCGGCGCAAGAGAAATTTTCCTTTCCGCTTGTCTTCGCAACCGTAGAGATAGCGGGAATTTATAACATCATCTATCGCTACTTGTTCGATCGTCGCAGAGACCTAGCGATTCCAACCTCCTTCCTGCTGGACAGAGACGGCATGATCGTCAAGGTTTATCAGGGACTGCTTAGCGCCGAGCGTCTCCTCGAGGATGTAAGGTCTGTTCCAACCACGGCAGCGGGTCGCATGCAAAAGGCGATGCCTCTAGGCGGAGTGCTCTACCAAGGCGGATTTCAACGCAATGACTTTACTTACGGGGTAGCGCTCTTTCAGCATGGTTATCTCGAACAGGCCGCTGAGTCATTCAAGCAGGTCATCGCCGCAAAACCGGATGATCCGGAAGGCTATTACAACCTGGGGACACTCAGCCTGCGAAGAAATGACTTCAAGCAGGCACGCCAATACCTTCAACAAACGCTGAAGCTGCGTCCAAACTATCCCGAGGCGTGGAACAATCTTGGAATGATGGCTGCCCAGGAAGGCCATCCTGACGAAGCCATCCAGAACTTTCAACAGTCATTACTCCTCAGACCAACCTATGCCATTGCTCTTTTGAACTTGGGAAATGTGTACCGACGACAGGGCGCTGTGGAGAAGGCACAGAACTGCTTGAACCGCGCGATCGAAATTGAACCCGACAATCCTGAAATCAACTACAGTCTCGGTATGTTTTACGCACAGAAAAGCGAGATGCAAAACGCATCGGATTATCTGCAAAAAGCCGTCGGATTGCGTCCCGATTATCCTGAAGCACTGAACAACCTTGGCGTTCTTTTCGTGAGAGAGCAGGACTACGCGAAGGCAGAGGAGCGGTTCAAGACTTGCATCCGCATCGTCCCAAGTTTCGACCAGTCCTATCTCAATCTTGCTCGGCTCTACGCATTGCGCAACGACAGGAAAAAAGCCAAAGAGGTTTTGCAGGATCTGCTCCGCATTCAGCCTGAGAACCCGAGCGCCATACACGCCACGGAGATGTTGAACGAAGTGCCTTAATCGAAGTTTCAAACCCCGACCCAACCAATCCTGTCCCTCTATAATCGCAACCTATGAATCTTCCCCGGCGTCGCTTCCTCGGTTCATCTCTTGTTATGCTTGGCACCCCATTGATGGAAGCGCTAACCACTCCGCTCTGGCAATGGAGAGACCCAACGCTGATCCAAGCCGCCAAATCAAATCCCCTGCCCCCAGTGCAGTTTGTGGACGTCGCGCAGCAAGCCGGATTGACAATCCCAAATGTGTGGGGCGGTATCGACCACAAGCGCTCCATTATCGAGGCCAAGGGAAGTGGGCTGGCTTTTTTTGACTACGACCACGACGGTTGGCTGGACATCTATCTCACCAATGGGAATCGACTGGATGCCCATTGGCCCGTTGGAAAGGCACCAATATCTCATCTCTACAAGAACAATCGCGATGGCACGTTTACTGATGTCACCGAGAAGTCAGGTCTGGGCGTCACCGGTTGGCAGACCGGCGTCTGCATCGGCGACTACGACAACGACGGATGGGACGATCTATTTTGCACGTTCTGGGGGCATAACATCCTCTTCCACAACAATGGAAATGGAACCTTTACTGATGTCACTCATCATGCCGGCCTTTATCAGGAACAGTTCCGTTGGGGCGCTGGCTGCACCTTTCTCGACTATGACAGGGACGGCCACCTCGATCTTTTCGTCTGTAACTATCTCAAGTTGAATCCGGAGACAATTCCAGCCGCAGACGATACGCACTATTGTCAGTGGAAGGGAGTGCCCATCATGTGCGGCCCCCGCGGCCTTCCTGGCGACACGAACATTCTTTATCACAACAATGGAGACGGCACCTTTACCGACGTCTCGCAAAAGTCGGGCATCCTGAAACCCGGCCCGAGATACTCTATAACCTCCGTCTCTTACGACTTCGACAACGACGGCTGGCCTGACATCTATGTTGCGGTGGACTCACAACCGAGTATTCTTTTCCAGAACAATCACGACGGAACGTTCACCGATGTCGCCGTTATCGCCGGTTGCGCCTACAGCGATAGCGGCCATGAGCAGGCCGGAATGGGTGTCGCGGTCGCCGACTACGATTGCGACGGCTGGTTCGACATCTTCAAGACCAACTTCGCGGACGACACCTGCAACCTTTACCACAACAACGGCGATGGAACCTTCAGCGATGTTACGTTTCCCTCTGGGGTTGGAATCAATAACCGCTATGTCGCATGGGGATGCGCTTTTATTGACTATGATAATGATGGCTGGCAGGACATCCTTCAGGTAAATGGACACGTTTACCCCGAGATCGACAACTACCATTTCGATCAGACCTTCAAGAACCCGCGCTTGGTTTACAAGAACCTTGGCAATGGACGCTTCAAGGATGTTTCGTCGTCGATGGGGCTCGGCATCGCCGAACATTTTTCCAGCCGGGGCGCGGCCTTCGGAGACTATGACAACGACGGGAACATGGATGTGCTGATTCTTAACATGAACGATTTGCCATCACTCCTTCGCAACAACGGAGGCAACAAACAAAACTGGATCAAGATCAAACTACTTGGCGTGAAGTGCAATCGCACCGCAATCGGAGCTCGTGTGCGGGTCATAATTGGCAAGCACATACAAATGGACGAAGTCCATAGCGGTACAAGCGTGATGTCGCAGAGCGATCTGCGCATTCACTTCGGTCTGGGCAAGGCCGAAGTAGTGGATGTAATTGAAGTCAAGTGGCCGACGACGCAAAAGATCGAACGATTCCTGCAGGTCAAACCGAATCAGATACTAACCATCCGCGAAGGCTACGGAATCGTCGCAACTTTCAAGCCCTCCTCCACCTCGCGCTCCACATAGGGAGATGTGACCGGTTCTCATCAGCGATGCGCAGTCGACAAGCGCTGGATCAGTCTGCTTGCTTTTATCGTGCCGTCGAAGGAACGGGCTGATCTGGCAGAATGATGAGGAATTGCTTAACCTCGCGGCGTTTCTTCTCAATGGCCTCTGCCTGTTGACTCTTGATCTCATCGTGAAGCTTGAACTCTTCTTCGGCCTTCGCTCGTTCACCGACTCGGTCATAGGCTAGCGCGAGCCGGTAATGGGCCTCGCCCAGCTGCGGCTCCCCTTCGATTGCCATTTTATAAAAATCGATCGCCTCGGAAAATTCGGATCGAGACGCAGACAGTATCCCGAGCTGGAGGTAAGCGTCGCCGCATTTTGCATCGATAGAGACAGCTCTCGCAAGCAGCGCCTCGGCCTGATTCATGGTCTGGGTCTCCTCCGAATAGTGCTGCCTCTTTAGGATCGCCATCGCATAAAAATAGTTGGCAAGAGCATTATCAGGCTGCTCCTTTACAAACCGTGCCAGTCTCTGCTCAACACACGACAATATATCGGGAGCCACAATCTGCATCTTACCCATAAACATATACGGCTCAGAGTCCATCGGGTCAAGATCAGAAGCATGGCACAGGCGAGCGGCCGCCTCCTCGTACAGCGCGCCGGCAAAGAGAGCCGCACCCAGGGCCGTAAGCATTCTGGCCGACCTAGGGTAGGTTTCGTTGCCTCTGCGAAAGACCTCCTGTGCCTGCCAAATAGCTCGATGAATTAACAACTCAGAACCCCACTCAAAATAATTCTGTTCACTGGGTTCCAGTTGGACCGCCTCCTCATACTCATGAACGGCGGCTAGAGGATTGCCTGATGTCTCATCCAACTCACCCGCAAGCCGATATAGCTTCCCGTTCCCATGTTGCTTGAGTAGCTCATGGACGCGATCGAGGGCCGCCGCAGTACGACCACTCCGGTCATAAGCCAGAATTAGGTCGTACTGGTTCTTCAGATTCTCCGGATTAATCCGATATGCATTTTGTAGAGGCGCTAACGATTCGCCGTACCGGCCAGTTCGAAGATAGAATTCACCAAGCTTATGGTTCGCTTCAAAGCTTCCCGGAGAATGTTTCAACTCTGAGCGCAACTTGCCTTCAATCTCCTTTCTAACAGGAGCAGCATCAGCTGTTCCAATACTGCCTGTCTGATCCCATGGTTTGAGCGTAACTGTTTCACTCGCGAGAGCTTCGCTGGTCCGCAGCATAGAGTCCGATCCATGCCCCCCTACCGCCGTCCAATCAGTCACTCCCGCAACGGTGAAGTTCGGTTTGTCGGCGAACGCCATAGCTTGTCCGGAAGACGAAGAGTTTGTCCCGGGCGTAAATTGGCCTGAACCTCCATCTTCTAGGACCAGATCAACCTTCTGTTGGGTGCCCTTTGAAGATGGTGTGACAGTTACAGCGCGGCCACGGAATCCCGGTTTCTCCGCGCTCAGCCGATATATTCCCGGTTGAATGGGCGAAAACGCGAACGTGCCATCTGCGTTGGTTTGAATCTCGATACCAGCATGAGCCCCCTTCTGTTCGAGCCTCACGACTGCGCCGTCGACAGGTTTACCGTTTGGAGAATGGACAGTTCCCTGTACAACCCCCGTCACGTCAGCAGAGATCTGCTGCGCAAATGCCAAGTCAAGGGAGACAACAAACAGAAGCACAGCGACAGCCACCAAAACACCACGAACCCAACTAGCAGCGCCCATTTTGGCGTGAGAAAGTAATTCGCGCGATATTACCCTCGGTGAATTCGCTGCACTCGTCTCAAACAGGTTGTTAGTGGGGTTCTTCATGTACTTGACTGCAACTATAACTCCGTCTCTTTCAGGAGGAAGGTGAATCGCGTTTGCCCTGTTTTGAATTGCATTTCTCGACTTGGCGTAGCAACCATCATCATATAAACGCGAATTGCAAGCACGATCCCTTGTAGCATCCACAAATTTACAATTGCTAGCCTGCAATGTATGCGCGTACATTAGACAAGATCGAACGAACCCGCGCTCTGCGCCGCGCAGATACTTTGACTCTCCAAACTAAGGAGCTCTTCTTGCCTGGACGTAAAGTCTACCTCGTTCTTCTTGCGGCGCTAGTGACCTCAGGGGCTGCGCTCCCTCAGTCTGCGATTCGTTACGATCCTGCTACACGCGTCTGGCAGTTGTCCGCAGGTGAGATGACCTACGAAATAGGGGTCAACGATCAGAACGGTCTCCAGACAATGTACTGGGGTCCACGCCTAGAAGGGCCGTCGACTCCAGCCACGCCAAAAGCCTACCCGGAGGCCGCCTCCTTCGATCCTTCCGTGTCGGCCACCCCACTCGAATACGCCGGTTGGGGTGGCGGCATACCGACGCAGCCCGCCCTCAAAATCAGCTTCCCGGACGGCAACCGTTCGCTCCTCCTCGACTATCTCGATAGCAAACAGACCGACGGCCCCAACGGCAATCAATTGGAGATCACACTCCGTGACCGCCTCGCCGAGGTCTATGTCCATCTTTTCTACAAGGTGTACGCGCCAGGTATTCTCGCTCGCTGGTCTCAAATCGAAAATCGCACCAAGGGAGTCATCACGGTAGAACAAGCCGCCTCCGCAACCCTCAACCTGCCTCCAAGTACCTCCTACGAGCTAAGCTCACTAAGTGGCCGCTGGGGAGCCGAGTGGCAGTTGCACACCGTCCCCCTTGTGCCTGGCCACAGCGTGCTGGAAAGCCGCCGCGGCAGCACCTCACACCAGTCCAATCCATGGCTCGCCATCGGACGCACCGGCGAGACCACCGAGACAGCAGGCCCCGTTTGGTTCGCCGAACTCGGCTGGAGCGGGAGCTGGCAGATAGACGTCGAACAAACCTTCAGCCATCGCGTCAAAATCACGGGCGGCTACAACAACTTTGACTTCTCCTATCCTCTCGGTCCGGGGGAATCTCTCAAAACCCCCATCTTCTACGCGGGCTACACCAGCAAAGGACACGGCGAAGCCTCGCGAATTCTTCACCGCTTCCAGCAACAGCAGATTCTGCCCGGAGCACCGCATCCCAAACCACGGCCCATCATCTACAACTCCTGGGAGGCAACCGGATTCAACGTCAACGAAGCCGGCCAGCTGGCCCTCGCCGAAAAGGCCGCCAGCCTCGGCGTTGAGCGCATGGTTATCGATGACGGCTGGTTCGGCCAGCGCGTCACCGACCACGCCGGTCTCGGCGACTGGTACGTCAACCAGACGAAGTTCCCCCACGGCCTCAAACCCGTCATCGATCGCGTCCATCAACTCGGCATGGACTTCGGCATCTGGGTCGAACCCGAGATGATCAACCCGGACAGCGATCTCTATCGCAAGCACCCCGAGTGGGCGATGAACTTCCCTGGCCGCCCGCGCACCGAAGCCCGCAACCAACTCGTGCTCAACCTCGCCCGCGATGACGTAAAGCAGTACATCCTCAGCTTTCTGGACAAGCTTGTAAGCGAGAACGACATCGCCTTCCTCAAGTGGGACTACAACCGCAACTGGTCCGAGCCGGGCTGGGATGCAGTGCCATTGCCGGAGCAGAAGGAGATCTATGTTCGCTACATCAACAACCTCTGCGAGATACTCGCCGAACTGCGCAAACGACACCCGAAGCTCGAGATCGAGTCCTGCTCCGGCGGTGGCGGCCGCGTCGACCTCGGCATTCTCCGCTACACCGACGAGGTCTGGCCCTCCGACAACACCGATGCTCTCGACCGCCTTTCCATCCAGGATGGCTTCTCCCACGCCTACACCCTTGGAGTCATGGTGGCGTGGGTCACCGACGTCCCAAACTTCCTCGACCGCCGTATCATCCCGCTGCAGTTCCGCTTTACGGTCGCTATGACTGGTGCTCTCGGAATCGGAAGCGACGTCACCAAATGGACGGCTGACGAATCCGCTCTCGCCACAAATCTCATAGCGTTCTACAAAACCATCCGCTCCACCGTGCAGCAAGGCGCGCTGTATCGTCTCATCGCACCTGAGACCAGCGAGCAGACAGCGCTCGAGTACGTCGCCGAAGATGGCCATCAGGCAGTACTCTTCGCCTTTCTGCACTCGCAACACTACGGAGAACCATTTCAAACTCTTCGCGCTCAGGGACTCGAGCCGGCAGCCCTCTACCGGGTCAAACCACTCGATCCACTAAAAGCGCCAGGCTTGCCGCAGGAGATGACCGGTAGTGAACTCATGGGACCGGGCATCTCCCTTCATCTCATCGGCGACTACGACAGCACCGCAATTGTCTTCGAGAAGGTCGAACACAAATAACACCTCCTTCAATCCCAAACGAATCTTCTCTAACTCATAGAACGGACCCGACAGTATGAACCGCAGAAACTTTCTCACCTCCACCGGAACAGTCCTTGCAGCCGGTGCCATAGCCCCCGCCGCCACCAGCCATGCGATCGCCCCCGTCACCACTCCTGGCAGCCGCATGATCCTGCCCATCAATCGCGGCTGGCGCTACAGCCCCAAGACATCGAGCGAGGGCCATTCCCCCGGGTTCGACGATTCCAGCTTTACCCGGGTCGTCGTCCCGCACACCAACGTTCGTCTGCCCTGGCACAGCTTTGACGACAAGACCTACGAGTTCATCTCCCTCTACCGTCGACCCCTTAACGTCCCTGCCGCCGCACGCGGAAGGCGCGTCTTTGTTGACTTCGAAGGCGTCATGACCGCATCGACCGTCTATCTCAACGGCACGAAGCTCGGCGAGTACCGCGGAGGATATACGCCCTTCTCCTTCGAACTCACCCAGCATCTTGACCCTTCCGGCAAAAACCTCCTCTCCGTCGACGTCGACTCCACCGAGCGCGCCGACATCCCCCCTTTCGGCAACGAGGTCGACTACCTCACCTTCGGTGGCATCTATCGTGAGGTATCACTCCGCGTCGTCCCCCAGACCTTCCTTGAAAACATCTACGCTCGTCCAAAGAATGTGCTCAGTGCCGCCCCCACCGTTGAGGTCGAATGCTTCCTGGATCGCGCCCCCGACTCCCGTCTCGGAGCACTTTCGATCCGCGCCGAACTCCGTCGCGAGCACGAGGACAAGGTCATCGCCATCGCCACACAAAAGATCTCCGAACCGTCGCCAATCGAACACCATGAAGCCGATGCCGACCAGGCGCTCGGCGCTCTTCCGCCCACCTCCCCGGTCCCCGGCTCCTACACGCTTACTCTCGATAAGCTAGGCAAGCTCAACCTCTGGGATCTCGAAACTCCGCACCTCTACACGGTTCACGTCCAACTTCTCGAAAACGGCAAAGTCATCGACGAAGACGCACGCCGCATCGGCTTCCGTGAGGCGACGTTCACCCCGCAAGGCTTCTCGCTCAACGGAAAGATCGTCAAGCTCCACGGCCTCGATCGCCACCAGACATTCCCCTTCGTCGGCCAGGCGATGCCCGCACGCGTCCAACGACAAGACGCAAAGATCCTCCGGCACGATCTTCGCTGCAACATCGTCCGCACCTCACACTATCCGCAGTCCCGGTACTTCCTGGACGCCTGCGACGAGATCGGCCTGCTCGTCCTCGAAGAGATTCCCGGCTGGCAGCACATTGGCGATAAGCCCTGGCAGGATATCGCGGTCGATAATGTTCGCCGCATGATCCGCCGCGACTGGAACCACCCGTCCATCATCCTCTGGGGCGTCCGCATCAACGAGTCACGCGACAACCACGACTTCTACACCCGCACCAACGCCCTTGCGCACGCGCTCGACGAGCTGCGCCAGACCGGCGGCATCCGTTACTTCCAGGAGTCCGAATTCCTCGAAGATGTCTTCACCATGAACGACTTCGGCTGGCCACTGAAGGCCCCAAACCATCCCCTCTACCTCAACACCGAGTTCGTCGGCCACACCTTTCCCACCAAAACCATCGACAGCAAGGAGCGTCTGCAGGAGTTCGTCGTCCGCCACGCTCGCGTCCACGACACTCTCGCCTCCAACCCCCAATACTCAGGCGGCATCGGCTGGTGCGCCTTCGACTACAACACGCATAACAACTTCGGTTCCGGCGACCGCATCTGCTACCACGGCGTCATGGACATCTTCCGCACACCGAAGTCCGCCGCAGGCTTCTATAAATCGATGTGCGAACCCGCCGAAGAGATCGTGCTCGAACCCGCCTTCCACTGGGCTCGCAACGACGAATCGATCGGCTTCACCACCGCCATGATCTCCTCCAACTGCGACCACCTCAAGCTCTTCGTCGAAGACTCCAAAGGCGAACGCCTCGTCGGCGAAGGCGATCCCGACCGCAAACAGTTCCCTTCCCTTAAACACGCGCCCTTCACCATCCCGCTCGGCGAAGGCTTGCGCGCCTGGGGAGACCTCCGCATCGAAGGCTACATCGGCGGCAAACAGGTCATCTCAAAACGTTACTCCGGCAAGGGCGTCGATCAGCAATTCGTGCTGTTGCCCGACGATCATGAACTGATCGCAGACGGTGCCGACACCACCCGCGTCGTCCTCCGAGTCAACGATGAATTCGGCCAGGTACGCCCCTTCGCCAACGATGCCATCCGGCTTGAACTCGAAGGTCCCGGCGAGATCATCGGCGACAACCCCTTCAGTCTCATTGGAGGCACGGGAGCCATCTGGATCCGCACGAAGGAACAGCCTGGCAGCCTCCGCCTGCGCGCCATTCACCCAGTCCTCGGCGAGCAGACCGTCGACATTCAGTGCTCCGCAGCCTCACCCGAACAAGCCTGACCAACTCACCCATTGCCGCAACGCTAGTTCCACAGAGACCGAATATCCCATCCTTTCGCAGTCCCATCGCGATAGGATGGGATATTCGTGCGAAAGCACGGACCGCAGTAAAAACCGCCCTGTGACAAAGCCTTCCCTGAGCCGTACTACAAATCTCAGACAAAACCAACTTTACTTTTTCGGTGGTCCCGTCGACTTCCTGACCACCAGCACAGGCTCAATTACGCGGTTTCTTCCCGGACGCGGTTCAATCTGGTGCCCATCATAACTTTCAAACAGAGCCTGAAAGGCAATCTGTGCAATCTCCGTTCTGGGCAGGCGGATCGTCGTCAGAGCAGGATGGGTAAAGGCGCTCATGTGAATATCGTCGAAGCCGATCACCGAGATATCCTCCGGCACCCGCAAACCCTGTTCATGGATCTCGTCGATCGCCCCGATCGCAGTGAGATCGTTCGACGCCATCACGGCCGTCGGCAACTTCTTAGAAGTTAGCATGCGCTTCATCGCAATCTTTCCGCCTTCGATCCGATGATCTCCTTCCTCGATCCATGTCTCTTTCATGCGGGGCTTATCGACTGCCATGCCCTTCATGAATGCGTCCAGACGTTTCCGCGCCGAGATCAGCCTCAATGGGCCGCTGATAAATCCGATCCGGCGATGATTTAGCGTTCTCAGATGCTTCATCGCCTGTCCGATGCCTGTCTTGTAGTCCACATTGATAGTGTTGACTCCAAGCGCCGGCTTCCCGCCATCTAAAAACACCAGCGGAATGCCACGTTTGCCGAAAGGCCCTATCAGCGCCTCATCCATCTCGGAGGTCATAATGGCGACCCCGTCCACTTTGCGCTCCAGCATGCGGCTCAGGCAATGCTCCATCCTAACCGGATTGTAATCAGTGTTCGCGACCAGCACCTCCTGTCCGTGTTCTACCGCAATGGTCTCAAACGCTTTCACCAACTCAGGGAAAAAGGGATTGGTGATATCGGAAATGATCAGCCCAAACATGCTGCTGCGGCCAGTTCCCAACGCTCGCGCATTCCGGTTGGGGTAGAAGTTCAACTCACGAATGACTTCCAGAACCGCCGCAGCCGTCGATGCCCGCACCAGTTCTGGTCGATTGATTACCCGACTAACTGTGGCAGTTGAAACGTTGGCGCGTCTGGCGACAGCTTCAATATTCATAAATCCCCGCGAGAACGGCGTTAGCCATAACCGATTTTCGCAATCATCGTTTGACCGATGCTGATAGCAACCGGACATGAATTGAATATATCTTCTATCAACGCATTCGGAAGATTGTATCCAAATGTCTATTTGAGAGGTTGATTCTGGGATATGTTCTTGCGTTTGCGATTGGGAACGGTCAAGCCAACAAGACCTCTGCTCGACACTATGAGGACCTTGTTCGAAGCCATGGTCGTTAAGCACTCTCTCAACTGCGATGCGGCTACGGCGATTCGCGCTCACGCGCCAATGACAAGAAATAAAGTGAAAGGAGGAGTAGGAATGACTCTTGCAAACATTTTTGGCCCAACTAATGCAAGCGGAAAGGTGCCCCCATCTGCTCCGTGATCAGCTCATTCAAGGTCAACGGGTTCGAACCGGAACCCCTGCTTTATTGTGTCCCGGGTCAGACTGCAGCCATCCAATAAGCAAAATCACCGAGCTGCCGTCATGGAATGCCTCGCTCGACACCCGCTACACCCCTACCAATACGTCTCCCCATCACGCTACGTGGAGACATAACTCTTGAGGGTAACTTCGGCTGACAAATCGTAGCTTGACAGAAGTCTTGCTGTGCATGTACGCAGGTTTGCGTAAACATTACAGTTTACGTATAAAATTCTTGACAATTCCGCTGTCGTTCTTTTCTCCCGATGCCAACAGACGGGTTCGCCACGCAAACTTGCCGTGCTTTTTAACGCAGCGTTTGCGGGTTAACAGGCTTCGCCTCAACACGATGCTTGATCGCTAAAACCCTGATTCAGGAGAGCCACATATGTTGTATCCGCTTTTCCAACGCACCGTTTCGCGCATTGCCTAGAAGCCATGGTATCCGGTTGCCTGCTTACGATGCAGAAGTATCGTATTGTCGAAAGATCGGTATCACACTCAAGAGGCGCTAATGAATCATTGGTTCTCTACCTTGCTGTTCCTAGCTGTTCCGGCAATCTCACTGGGACAATCACTGCCACTCCAGAGAAACGGTCAAAAGATCACGATCGAGCCCTATGCGCCAAACATCGTACGTGTCACATTGAGCATGATTGCCCGAGAGGCCGCGATTGGTCCAGGTTATGGCTTCGTGGCTAAGCCGGAACAAACTGGCTGGATACACACCTTGCGGGGAGATGGTGCCGACGTCTACAAGAGTCAGCGAATGACCGTGATAGTTGCTCCGGAGCATCAACGGAGTCCAAATGAAAGACTCCCGGATACCGCAAAGTTCTTTTCAGGCTCTGTGCCCGGCACAGACATTTCTGTCACATTGCCGGACGGTTCCTCGCTCACTGAGATGAATGGCTGGCAGATGGCTGAGTTGAACCAAAAAGACGACACTCTCAAGAATGCGCGGGGTATAAAGGCGGAGGACCTGCCACTTTACACCGTCGGCGCAAGTTTCCGGGCAGCCGACGACGAGCATTACTACGGTCTGGGTGAAAATCAAGAAGGCTACCTCGACCACCGGCAACGCCCTATCACATGTGTGGCTAATTATCTCGCCCCTGCTTCTCCATCGTACTGTGTTCCGTTTTTGGTCACAAATAAGGGGTACGGAATCGTATGGGACAACCCATCGTCCACAACCATTTATCCAGCCTTTGACGGCGAAACAAAATGGACATCGACGCTCGGCAGAAGAGTTTCGTTTTTTGTCATCGCGGGAGATACCACCGACGAGATCTATGAGGGTTATCGGCTGCTTACAGGCGCGACACCGATGCTGCCAAAGGCGGCATACGGTTTCATTCAGTGCAAGCAGCGTTATAGCTCGCAGGCAGAAGTGCTCGCCGTAGCCAAAGGCTATCGCGAACGCCATCTGCCCTTGGATATCATCGTCGTGGACTGGTTCTATTACACTCAGATGGGTCAGTATGACTTCGATGTCCAGGCATGGCCCGATCCTGTGGCCATGAATAAGCAACTACATACTGACAACGTCGAGTCGATGATTAGCGTGTGGCCACGTTTTGCGCCAGGGTCGCGTTATTACGACTTCCTCTTCAACAAAGGCTGGTTCGAACACTACGCAAGTGGACTTCCTGTGACCGCCGACGAGCCGGCACCGGGCAAGCCAGTTGACGGCATGCCATACGATAAAGCAGGATCAGACATCGATACGACAAACCCCGAGGCAGCCACTTGGTGGTGGAACCTGATTCGAGACAATATTGCTGCAAAAGGTTTCGACTTCTTCTGGGCCGACGAAACCGAACCAGACCTTCCGCCTGACGGAGCTTACCTGAGCATCGGTCCAGGGACACAGTACTTCAATGTGTATCCGTTATCGCACACCGGAGCGATCTATGACGGCATTCGCCGGGACAAGCCGCAACAACGTTCTCTCACGCTTTCGCGGGACGCTTATCTCGGAGCCCAGCGAAATGGCACAATCTTCTGGTCGTCGGACATCTCGCCCACATGGGATACTCTGCGGCGCCAGATTCCAACTGGCCTCAATACCGCAGCCTCTGGCATTGCCTACGCGGGTAACGATATCGGTGGTTGGCAAGATCTTCCCTACAGGCATACTCCGTCTCATACACCACTCATTGATCCCACAAGCGCGCGCAATAATGTGGGGCAATATGATGATTATCCGGAGCTTTACGTACGCTGGTTCGAGTATGGAACCTTTCTCCCAACCATGCGCACACATGGTACTCGACGCTACAACGAGGTCTGGAGTTACGGAACCGAGGCCCAGCCGATCCTTGAGAAGTATCTGAAGCTGCGGTACACGCTCATGCCCTACATCTACTCGTTAGGCTGGTTTACTCATCAGACCGGCGCACCGTTCATGCGGGCGCTGTTTATGGACTTTCCACATGACAACAAAATTTCGAATATAACCGACGAGTACATGTTCGGTCCTGCGTTGCTCGTCGCGCCGGTGGTTGAGCAAGGAGCCAACACCCGCGAAGTCTACCTCCCAGATGGTGCTGACTGGTACAACTTCTGGACGAATGAGAGATTGCATGGCGGCCAAACACTTACGGCGAACGCTCCTATCGACACTATTCCGCTTTTTGTGAGAGCTGGATCAATCCTACCGTTGGGAGCTCCAGTCGAAAGCACGCATGGTCAGCAGGCGATCGCAAAGGTAAAAGTGTACCCCGGAGCAAATGGAGAGTTCACGCTCTACAACGACGACGGCACAACCTACGCCTATGAAAAAGGAGACAGGCAGATTACAACTCTCAAGTGGGACGACGCTACCGGCAAGCTGAAACAAGAAGGCGCCAATGCTTGGGACGAAAAAGAGACTGGTCTGGTTGAAATCGTGCGCTAAGATTCTCATTAATTTAATCGTTGCCATAATTTGTCCCGCCGCGTAATACCATTCTTTAGTAAGAACCAGCCCGTTTGTAGCTGATGGTGGTGCGGCCGGAACGCTTCGCGGAAGTCGACGTCACAATTTTAGATTTTGAAAGGAAAGGCGCTTGTGTCCGCGGACCAGTCATATTGAAGCGTAGTAACGGCTGAAGGGTCGCTGGTCCGAATAAACGGCCCATCTTTGCTGCGTGCTTTCGCTTAACTATTGGTAGCGGTAAAGTAGTCTAAGCGTGATGCCATCCGGCCGTGGCAGTGTCAGCGATCGGGAAGTCTGTAGGTAGATTTTCAGCGACGCGCGCAACTCACACTGGGATGAGCAAGCGGCGTAGGGATGGGCCCGCCGAGGTTCTCTTCTCGCTTGTTTAGGCTTTTCTTTTCTCTTTAGGTGTCCAGTGGGGATATTTCTCTTTTCAGAGGAGCGAAGCGAGACCATGAAAGCAGACTTTTTTTTTTGATCTAGCCGAAGAACTTCCCTGGCGGAATCCGATTTCCGCTTGCCGATCATGGCTAAATGAGTGACTGGGCGATTTATTACCAACTGAAAAGACCGCCACATTCCAGTTTGCCGACCATTCGCGAATTGACAGTTGCCTTGTTAGCACAAGGACCTTTACCAAGGCTGATGAGAAGAATGTACTTGCAGGACGCGACATAGGGATTCACTTGCGAGGTCCATTCCTGAATCAAGCAATCCGTTTAGCCATTGTGGCGAGCAGCTTGGATCGCGCATCTGGTTTCGTCCATGGGCAGATTGCAATACAGATTCCGCAGGATGCCGCCTCGGCAAAATAGGGGATGCACTTGTCGAAGTCTACATACCAGCGTTCCACACCACGGACCATCTGCTTCTGTTCCAGGATGGCACTGGGAGGACAGGCCCTGGTACACGCCTGGCAGCTTTGGCAAAAATCATCAGCTCCAAAGCGGATCGGATCTGTTGCGACAAGGGGCATGTCGGTTGTAACGCCCGCGAGACGAACGCCTGCCCCAAACTGTGGACTGATCAGAGAACCGTGCTTGCCCAGCTCACCGAGACCCGATGCGATTGCTGGTGGGACGAGCAGCAACGCATCAGCCATTGGACCTGGATACGCGTGTGCGTCGTATCCTTGCGAGCGTATCCAGTTCGCAAGCGCATAGGACGCTCGTGTGCCTCGGGCGTATTGATCGCCAACGTCGCTCACTCCGATCCCGTTCGTTTCATCCGAAGGAACCTGCCGAAGGCGCTCGTAGTTGTGTGCGAGCGCAAGTACGATGACCCACGGCTCTTCGATTGTGTAACCCTCGAAGACATACAGCGGATCCATCGCTGCAACGCCGACTGCATCGGCTTCGTGAGTGAGCGCAATGCCTTCATCTCAGATGTAAGCTGCTCGGCAGGAGCCACATTTCGTTGTTCCGCTATGGGACAGAGCTCTGGGTGATTGTACGCAGCGGCAAAGGCCTCCGCTGCACCGGGACAACGCCGCGAGCTCTGCCGGGCAACAATTTGCAAATCGCCGTACGGATGCTGGTTCGGCGGATGCCAGAAGAATGGGGAAGCTCTACGAACGGCAGTTTCGCCGACACCATTGATTGCATTACCCGACACTCGCAACAGTGCGAGAGTATCCGGACTCGGAGTGTAAGGCCTGCGTCTAATGCCGTCCAAGCTAGCTTTTTTTGACATCGTTCACCCGGCGGTACAACGGCAGTCTCAACTTTGCGCTCCGACTTCAGGCGCCTTCGCAGGCAGATATCCACGGCTTATCGAGACATACCCTTCCTGCGCGGTCTTCTTGCCTCGCTGCCGATACAGCTCTTCGTCGCGCGGTTGCCATGTATCCAGACCATCGACGTACCGGTTGTACATGCAGAAGGCTGCTGCAATCAGAACCGTGTCGTGAATCTCCATATCTGTCGCGCCTTGCTCCCGAGCAGCTTCTATGTCGTTCGCCGATACCTGCTTACCGCCCTTCTGCACCTTCGCTGCGATCACCAGTAGCGCCTTCAGCTTCTCCGAGATGTCCGCCCCGTGAAAGTCAACCTTCACACGCTTCACCAGTTCGTGGTCGTCGTTGAGGCAAGCAGCCGCGATAGAACCATGAACGGTCTGGCAGAAATAACAGTCATTCAGATATGAGACATAGGTCGCGATCAATTCGCGGTCTCCCTGCGGGAGAGAGTTCGGCGTGTGCAACAAAGCCTCCGTGAGTTCATTGAGAGGCTTGGCGGTCTCTGGACGAAGCGCCATCGCGCTGCGTATACCTTGCAATCCTTCTGGCAATTTAATGTGCGGCATAGGAGTTCTCCAAAATTTATATGCGAAAAGCATACGCCATAAATCACGTCCCGAAATAGATGGAGTCCGTTCTCCACCTTATGAAGGATGACAGATTGCCATGTGATCTATAGGATTCGCGTCAACCGCAACCACATTATTTGTGTATGCCTTCCTTGTCTTCAGGCCGTACGCAAAACCGGTTTTCTACATTTTTTGGAGGCTCTATCCGATGCGCCTGTATTCCCCGGTTGGAACTATCGCTTGCATCCTGGCTTTCGGTTCATCGTTGCATGCTCAACTGCCCAGCGGCTCGATCGGCGGGATCACGAGGGACCCGAGCGGCAGGCTCATCCAAGGTGCGCATATAACCGCGACCAATGAGCGGCAAGGCACCACACGAGAAGGTGCAACCGGCGCGGACGGCTCCTTCACGTTGTCGAATCTTGAACCTGGAAGCTACACGGTTGTACTCGCCTCCACAGGATTCGCTGACGTGCGCTACAGTAACGTCCAGATCGAAGCTGGAAAGTCCATTACGCTGGATACGACGCTGAGCGTTGCTGCTCAGACGAGCACGATCGATGTCAACAGCAATAGCAGACGGGATGTTGATCTTACGCAGTCCATGATTCAGGGTCAGATCACATCGCAGACTATTGCGAGTATTCCGCTGAACGGCAGGAACTTCCTCGAACTTGCCTATCTGGTGCCAGGAAACCGTCCCGCACCCACTTTCGACCCGACGAAGACCAACACCCTCGAAGTAAGCTCAGCAGGCGGATTCGGTAGAGGTGGCAACATTACTGTCGACGGCGGAGACAACAACGACGAGGTGGTCGGAGGAACACTCTCTAACTTCCCTGAGGATTCGATTCAGGAGTTTCAGATTGCGACCGCGAGATTCACGGCCGAAGTCGGGCGATCAGGCAACAGCATTATCAATATCGTCACAAAGACTGGAACGAACCAATATCACGGGTCATTGTTTTTCTACGAGCGCAATCGCAATCTGCAGGCACTGCCGGCGACATTCGACCGTTCCCTTCCCACGCCGCCATTTGACAGAGAACAGTACGGCGCAACGCTGGGTGGTCCGATCCGGAAGGAAAAGGCATGGCTCTTCACGGGTTTCGAATACCGCGACCAGAACGCAGCGCTCCAGACCGGAACGCGTAACTTCACGACCTCTCAAATTCAAAACACCTCTGCTCCCTCTCCACTTCGTGAAGCACTCTGGTCGACTCGATACGACCAGCAGTTAAGTGCGAAGAACACTCTGATGGCTCGATATTCCTTCAATCGTTCGACGGATACCGGCGAGGCCACACCCTCCCAGACCACACCCTCCTTCACGTCAGCGGAACGTCAGAACTCCCTCAACCGATTCAACTCGCTCGTTGCAGGACTGACAACTGTTCTCTCGCCCACCCGCATCAACAACTTTTCCTTCCACTACGACAACTTCTATAACGACATTCCGCCCTACTCACCCAGTGCGCCCACTACGAATCCGCAATTGAACCTGACGAACGAACTCATCTTTCCTGATATTGCAGATGGAGCAAATTTCAATCTTCCACAAGCCACTTTTCTGAACCGATATCAGTTCGGCGATGCTTATTCCTGGTCTTTTGGGAAACATGCTCTCCGGCTCGGCGGTGAATTTCAGCACTACACCGCGCACGGAGAGATCAACGTCTTCGGCACCGGCACGGTAATCCTTACGACCAACTTCGCCTTTGCTGATTTGAACGGAGACGGCAAAATCAACGATCTTGATATTCCGGAGGCAGTCGGAATCAAGAGCAGCGCGCCTGTCACGCCGGTGCCGATCCCGAAAGTCTTCAACGGTTACCTTGCGTTCTATGCCCAAGACGACTGGCGCGTCCTGCCCCGGCTGACTCTCAACCTTGGCCTGCGCTGGGAGTACGACTCCAACCTCACCGGGACCTCCAGCGCCCACGACCCCTGCCCCAACTTGACTACGGTGCCGACGAACCCATGCACCTGGATGGCGAACGTGATCGACCTTAAAAAGTCACCCGACATGAAGGACTTCAGTCCTCGCATCGGCTTCGCGTACGATCCCTTCGGCCTGGGCAAAACAGTTGTCCGCGGCGGCTACGGAATCTACTACGACCGCATCATTCTTGAAAGTGGCGCCGAAGAACTCGTGCAGAACGACCGCGCCCTCACCGTCACCCAATACGCCGGATCGTACTGCGTCTCCCCCTTTGTGCCTGGGCCGCCCAGTCTCAATGCATGCTTTGCTCCCCAAGCGAGCTTCGGCACAGGCAGCCCCAGCCTTGCAGCGCCATTCAGCGGCCCCCATCAGACAGGCGGAGTTGGCATGATCGGCATGGGCCCCGACTCCCATCATCCTCTGGTTCAACAATTCTCTCTTGGCTTTCAGCAGCAGTTTGGCGACAGCTAGGCTATGTCAGCAGACGGGCTGCACGTCTTCGCAAATCGTCAGTTGAATGGCCATCTGCTTCGCAGCACCAGTTCAAACTCTCCCTACGTTTCATGCCCGGGCAACAACGTGCCCTGCAGTTTGACCGATCCGCTCAGCGGAATCTCCGACAACATCACCCTTATCGAGTCCAGGGCAAAGTCCTGGTACGAGGGCCTGATCCTTAGTCTCCAGCATAGGCAGTCGCACCTAAGCCGCATAGGATATCAATACAACATCAGCTATACCCTATCGAAGACACTCGACTACTCCGACGACGATCAACTCACCAACAGCAACGCCAACGAGCAGGTCAATCTCGTCGAAGGAATCAACCAGCCCCAACTCGAGAAGGGATACGCCGTCACCGATGAGCTGAATCGAATCACCCTCTACGGAGAAGTGCAGTTCCCTTGGCAAATCTCCTTCGCGCCGATCTACGCCTTCGGGTCCGGCGTGCCTGCCGACACTTTCCTACCGGGGACCGCCATTAACAGCGCAAACGGCTCTCGCCTCCCTCTCATCTCTCGTAACTCCCTCGGTCGCGAGATTAAAAACAGCAATCAATTGAACGCTATGATCGATAAGTGGAACGCTCTTCCCGCGTGTCCCGCTACGTTTCCTTGCCTTGCGGGAGGACTCCTTCAGCACGTCCCGGGAAACATCAACTTCTTCAGTCCATTCAGCTCTCTCGACTTTCGGTTGCAGAAGCAATTCAAATTCAAGGAATTAGCCTCAACCTCATTGGAGAAGCATTCAATATCTTCAACGAAACGAACATCCGTGGCACCAGCAATAAGAACTATGCAGGACGAAGCATCTCCATCGGCCCTTTTCAATCGGCGCAAAACGGTCAACCCGCTCAGACAGTACAGTCGAACTTCTACTCCGCAGTTACGACCGCAGGAGGGTTCTTTGGCTCTGGCGGACCTAGAGCATTTCAGCTTGCCGCAAGATTGGAGTTCTAATCATGATCATGCGGGAAGGTCAAAAACTCGCCCTGGATAAGTTGCTTCCTATCCAATCGACAAACCTACCGATCGTAAACGAGAATGACGCCCCACCAGAGGTTGAACGCCTCTACATGAGGTTTCGCACCGACTTCGGCAGGCCACGCGTACCGGGTATTCTGCAGTGCTTTGCAACCCATCCGCCTCTATTGGAGCACATGATGGGTCTCGCACAATCCATGCTTTTCGTAGACGGCGCACTCGATCGACGGCATAAAGAGTTGATCGCGACGTTTGTCTCCTCTCTGAATAGTTGTGCTTATTGCGCTGACAGTCACGGGTTCTTTCTCCGTACGAATGGTGGCTCGCAGGAACTGCTTACAGCAGTAATGCAATGTGAGGTCGATTCCAAGGAGTTTACTTCGCAACAGGGATCCCTTCTTCGCTTCGTGCAAAAGATCACAGACGATGCGCAAAGCGTTTCTCGCGTCGACATCGAATTACTACACGACTCTGGTCGGACTGATCTGCAGATTGCGGAAGCCATCCATGTCACGGCGCTCTTCGCCTGTTTCAATCGGGTTGTGAATGCGTTTGGGCTGCCCTCGCAGGATCTGCTTTCCATGTACGCAAATGCTCCTCAGGAAGAACCCGGATCGTCCGAAGCGCCAAAACACGGGAGCAACGATTGAGCGACAAGGTTATTTTGAAGCTCCAGGACGATGAGAGTTCCATTAATTACCAGGGATGGAAAGTGGCGATGGCCGCCTTCGTCGGAGTAATGGTGAGCTTCGCTCCCATCGTGCCTTACACGTTCAGCCTGTTCCTGAACCCCCTGCATGCGGCATTCGGCTGGCAGCGCGAAGCCATCTCCGGCACCTTCGCCTTGGCAGCGATCACTGTAGCCGTCGTCTCTCCCGGAATCGGTGTTCTGCTTGACCGTCTTCCGCCGCGCCGTATTATTTTGCCCTCAATCGTAATCTTCGCGCTAGCGTTGGCGTCGCTCAGTAGACTCGGTCCGAGCATCCAACGTTTCTACCTGACTTACTTCGTCCTGGGATTAGTTGCCAACGGCACCGCCCAATTCGCCTATACGCGCACCATTCTTACCTGGTTCAACCGGCGCCGCGGGCTCGCACTCGCTCTCCTCCTTACCGGCAGCGGTGTAGGGTCCATTCTTATCCCTCCGCTTACGCAATGGGTAATTGATCACCATGGCTGGCGCGACGCCTATCTTATGCTCGGTGGAGTTGCGTTGCTTAGCTTGCCGGTCACCGCTCTTCTCGTACGCAACAGGTCTGTGCCGCAGCGAGTGGATGAAAGCCCAATGTCCGGCGCGACCGTCGGATCGGCACTCCGCACCGCACCCTTCTGGATACTTGCCTTCATCATCATGCTCTCGGCCTTCGGTGAAAATGGCCTGGTAACAAATCTCGCGGCCATGCTCACCGAACACGGCATCACCGTCCAGGCCGCTGCCCTTGCCCTGTCAGTAAAGGGCGGTGCAGGTATCATCGGCCGATTATTTACAGGCTTCTTGATCGACCGATTCCCCGCGCAGAGAATCCAGACCGGTATCCTTTTGCTCTCCGCCGCCGGCACGCTCGTCCTTGCCTTCTCGGGCACCTCGGCCATGGCTCTTCTGGGGGCGGCCCTCCTTGGCATCGGACTCGGAAGCGAAGCGGACGTCGCACCCTACCTGCTGGCACGCTACTTTGGGCGGAAACACTTCTCTGTACTCTACGGCCTTACATGGACCGCTTACGCGATTGGAGGCGCAACCGGCCCCATGGTGGTGGGACATTTCTACGACCGCGCTGGTTCCTATCAACCGCGCTGCATTGTCGGCTTGGCATTCACCACGTTACTAGCCGCCGGACTCAGCGTGTTCCTCCGAAGCGACCGCAATCCATATCACGCAACTGATATCAGCCTGGCCTCGGCCAGCATTTCGTTGGAGAAATAACCATGCCGCATAGTGCAGTTCTTAAAGACATGCCAGCGATCACCGCTGGTTGTGCCTTTCTCCGAAACTCGTGGACGAGGCGCGCCAACACCGCTTCGCACTCACGACACCGTACTCTTTACCGTAGTTTTCTCGATCTACAACCGCTACGTCGATGGACTGCAGACGACGGCGCGCGATGACGTGATGTGACGATAGGGATAAGCCCATGGATAGAGACGGCGAGGCCGAAGGTGGTTGGATTCAGTTGAGAGATCTCGGTAAGTTGCGATGTGGTGTCGGCGATGACTGCGTTGTCAAGGCCAAATAGGAGCCGCCCAGCACTCCTACGATCGCTGCCTTCTCAAGATAGCGATTCAAAAGTGATCTCGAAGCCGATTGCTACACCTGGGATGCGGGCGTGGTAAGACGATTGCCCGTAATCGGTGAGATCTTCCATGCGGTAATTTGACCTTCGCCTTTTACGCTAGCCGTAATATCGGGTGCGGTCTTTGCGCTGTAGTAGAAGCGACTAGTATAGCCCACGCGTTCGCTTACGATTGATTCGATCACTGAGCCGTCTACGAAGATATGAATTCTCGGCTCATCCGTCGGTTCAAGGGCTACCTCGTGTCCCGCCACATTCAACCTATGCTCCACGCTCGAGTAGCTGATGTGGAGAAGCTCGGCAGAGTTGCTCGCCAGGGTTAGCTCAAAGCTTTTTCCCTTGACGCCTGAACATATCACCTCTCCGGAGGCGCCCTTGAGCACCGCCCTAGCTCCCGTTGCCGACTGCTGTTTTGGAACGGCACCTGCACGCAAATGCCTCGATTCCGGGAGCACGCGAAGGCGAAGAGAACCATCTTTGTCGAGATTCATGACACGCGCCAGACTCATCATGCCGGACCATCCGGCCTCGCGCATTGCAGCCTCCGGCCGCCTCTCGGGGATCCATCCCCATAGGATCCTGCGGCCATGCGCATCAAGCTGTGTTTTCGGCGCATAGAATGCGTCCAGATCGAGCAGTCCCGTTTTAAAGCTTTGGAACTTCATCGTGACTTGATCGAGCACGCCGGATTGCCAGAAGACCTTGCCTTCGGTCGAGTAGATCAGTACATGGCCGCCATCGAGCGCGAAGAACTCGGGGCACTCCCACATCTCACCACTATCGCATGGATTCGAGGCCGGTTTGCCGTTCCACAATCCGCTGGACAGCGGATGCATGTACTCCCACGCGTTCAGATCCTTCGATCGGTAGAGCAGAACGCATCCACCGATCTTGGCCACTCCCGCCCCGATCGTCATGTAATACCAGTCGCCTTGTTTCCACACAGACGGATCGCGAAAGCCGGTGATCTTCATGCCCTCGGGGGGAAGCGGCACAACCGGTTGCGGGTTCTTGGTCCACTTGATGAGTTGCGGATCGTCGGACCACGCGAGACACTGCGACTCCTGAATCCTGTCCTGGCCGTCGCGAATCGTCGCGAGCTTGGCTGTGCTCACCTTCGTTCCGGTGTAGACGAAGTAGACACGCTTGCCGACCTGCAGCGCCGATCCGGAGAAGACTCCAAAGGAGTCCGGTCCGTCGGGAGTAGGAGTGAGTGCAAGCTGAAGATGAGACCAGTGCAGCATGTCATTGCTTACCGCGTGATTCCAGCTCATATTGCCCCACGTCGGACCCTGGGGGTTGTACTGAAAAAACATATGGTACTGCCCGTTAAAGTATACCGGGCCATTGGGGTCGTTCATCCAGTTTCTTGCGGGCAGCAGATGAAACTGGGGGCGCATAGGGTCAGCCGCAAGAGTGCTTGCGGGCATCTCAGGGCCTCCTGCCGGTAAGGCCGCC
Organism: Tunturiibacter empetritectus; assembly: GCF_013410875.1. Taxonomy (GTDB): domain Bacteria; phylum Acidobacteriota; class Terriglobia; order Terriglobales; family Acidobacteriaceae; genus Edaphobacter; species Edaphobacter empetritectus. The sequence goes on from NZ_JACCCU010000001.1 coordinate 2,696,570, forward strand.
ACGAGCTTACCTGGCAACAGAGTCATTGCGGTCACCAGGCCGCCCGATGACAGAAAAGCACGACGGCTCGTGAATCTTCCAGACGGTTGTTTCACTAACAGCACTCCCTCACAATTCGCGTAACTTTGTGAATGCAAAAAATAGCTTTTGCAGAAACGATAGGTTTGCAAAACAGAAGCGCACCGGCGGTCACTCCTTCGGTGCGCCTTCAGATTAGAACGACACACGCATGGCGAACTGCAAGGTACGCGGCAGATTGACTTGTCTCGTGACGGTACCGAATGCGGGATCGTTCAGGTTGCTGTTCGGTGGCGCGAATTGCGCGCGGTTGAAAAGATTGAAAGTCTCCACGCTAAACTTTCCGGTCACGCGCTCGAATATCGGAAAGCTCTTGTTTGCGGAGAAGTCAAAGTTGGCCGCGCCGGCAGAGCGGATGTTTGAATCCACGCGCCGTTCATCGCCGAACTGGAATTGGCCCGGATTGTAGAAGCAACCCTTGCCGCCTTCCGAATTTGGAGTGGTGTTGAACCACGAATTGACTCTGTTCTGCGCCGACCCCGTCGCGGTTTTGACGCAACCGGGAATGACGTTCGGCCGAATAGGTCCGGAACCGAAGTACTGGCTCAGGAAGTTTCCGTTGGTAGAGAACGGCACCGGCAGTCCGCTGTGGAAGGTCGTGATGCCGTTCACACGCCATCCGCCGACGACCGCGTTGACTAAAGAGTTCGCACGATTGAGATACATCTGGCCGCGGCCGAACGGAAGATCTATGCCGTAGTTGATCACGAGGTTGTTGGTCAGGTCCTGAAGGCTAATCGACTTTTCCGCCTTGACGTTGTAGTTGTCCTGCACGACGCCTTGGCCACCTTGTCCATCTTGGAAGCTGCTGGTGTTGTCCGTGTTGCTAAGCAGCTTCGCCCAGGTGTAGGCAACCTGGATGAGACCTCCGTGGCTGGTGCGCTGTGTGAAACTTGACTGCAGCGCCTCGTAAGTGGAGGCGCCAAACCGCGGGACACTCTGGTTGACTCCCGTGTACTGCGGGTACGGCTTCAGCAAGTAGCCTTGGAGCACCGTGGGCTGATTCAGTTGGCCACCCGAGGAGAACCTTCCTGCGTATGGGTTCGGTGTTGGGGTGAAGAGACCGGTCCCTGAGCCGGGGTCGCCGCCAATAGAGTCGTACTGATCAGGCAGTTGGTTGAGATTGATGCCGGTCCCGGTGAAGCCCTGTGAGAGCACAAGGTGGGTGCCCTTTGCTCCGGCGTAGGCAAGCGTGAAGGTCGACTTGTTACTCAAGGCGCGCTCTATGCCGAAGTTGAATTGCTGTACGTAACCGTAAGGTTGATCGGGGATGCGAGATCCGATCCCTTGTCCTAGAAGCTGCGTGAGGGCCATAGGATTGCGTCCGAGTGGCAGGTTGATCCCGTTCGGGAAGGGATTAGCGACCGTAGGCTCTCCGGCGTAACTGGTGCCCGGTGTGTTGGCAAGGCTTGTCGAGGCTGAGTTGATCGGGCTGCCTCCAGGTCCGTCCGCCGTAATTTCGGCCGGGAGAAAGGCGATACCGTAACCGCTGCGAACGACGGTTTGATCGTCCAGACGATAGGCGAATCCAACGCGTGGAGAGAAGAGCTTCCAGTGGAGCTGCTCCTCACGTCGCGAGGAGTAATCCGGGCTTGCAACGAAGGAGAGACCGCCGACCGTCGCCTGGCTCGAGCCAGTGACGGGATTTGTAACAGCCGGAAGACTAGTCGCTAGGTTGGGGAGCAGGACGGTGTCGTTGTTGTTAACCTCAGAGTAGGATCCGGGCTGCTCCCAGCGAACGCCGAGATTCAGCGTTAGCTTATTGCTCGCCTGGTAAGTATCAACGCCGTAGAAGCCGTAGGAGTGAAGGAAGGCACGAGTTGCACCAACCTCATTAATACCAACGCTCGATGGCACGCCTGCCAGGAAGGAGGCAAGCGCGTTTCCAGAGGTGGGATCGGAGGGGCTCGCGGTAAAGCTCGAGAGCGCACTCAGTCCAACTCCCTGATTGTTGCCGAAGCCAGTCCACTCGATTTGGCGTCCAATACCGCCGACCTTGATAGTGTGGCGGCCTTTGACTTTGGTCAGACTTCCGTTGATCGAGTATGCGGTGTTTAGCCAGTAGAGCTGCGAGAGCTCAGCTCCCACACTATAGTTCTGGATACCGAGGCCTGGTAGCAGACCCTGGTTGTTGACCTGCTGCGACTGTAGCGCGCCGTAGTTTGCGTTGATGGCGCTTTGGTTGAATCCATTCGAGAGGGGAACTTGAAAGTTGTAGTTCTCGAGGTAGGAGAGCCTGAGGTCGGCGATAGTTGACTGATTGAAGACGTGATTGTCGCCCACAACTGCTTCTGTGGTCGTATTGCCGGTCGGCCCCGCGCCAGTCTTGGTCCCCAACGGATCACTGTCGCCGTTGTGCGGATTCCAGAAGGTGTACCGCGCGAAGAGTTGATCCGCCTTACCCAGGCTGTAATCCACGCGAGCGTTGTACTGGTTCTGTGCGCCTGAGATTGGCGCAGTGGCGACATAGTTGTTCGTCAGTCCCGGACGGTTCGGAAGTGGAGCCTCGAGCTGAAGGATCTTTACTGCGGTGGGATCGGGAGCGCAGATAACATTGAGGCGCCCGTTGCAGGAGTACTGCACGCCGGTCGCAGGGTTATAGATGTTCGTTCCCAGAGCCGAGAAGTCGCCGCTCAATTGCGCAGCGGTTGGAAGCGTGTAGGTAGAGATGCTTCCCGAGGTTAGCGTCTCGCGCTCGTAGGAGAAGAAGAAGAACAGCTTGTTCTTGATGAGCGGGCCACCGACGTTGGCTCCGAACTGATTCTGATGCAGCGGCGGCCGCGGAAGTCCCTGATGGTTGCTGAACCAGTCGTTCGCATCAAGCACCGTGTTTCGGAAGTACTCATAAGCCGAGCCGTGAAACTCGTTCGTGCCGCTCTTGGTGGAGATTTGAATGACCCCGCCTGCGAAACCGCCAAACTCTGCGGTCACGTTATTCGTCGAAACGCGAAACTCCTGCACAGCGTCCTGTGTGGGCACCAGCGAGTTGACGTTGTTCTCCGGGATGTTGGACAGCACGCCGTCGACGAAGAATAGGCTTTGTCCGCTGAAGCCGCCGCCGATCTGGTAGTTGCCGTATGCGATTGCCTGCGTCTGTGCACCCGCCTGGAAGCTACCGCTGCCTCCGTTGGCCATAGTATTGCCCGAGGTTCCGCCGCCGGGCACAACGCCAGGAACGAAGTCCAAAAGGTTGTTTACATTCCGACCGTTGAGCGGAGACTCAAGAACCTGTCTCCCCTCAACCACCCCGCCCAACGAGGAGCTGTCCGTCTGAAGACTGGTGTTTTCCGACGCCTCAACCGTCACGCTTTGCGACACATCGCCTAGAGAGAGAGCTGCATCGGCACGCGTCGTGCCGCCGATGGTCACGTCGACATGCGATAGATTGAACGCCTTAAAGCCAGGGTTCGAGACGACGACTGAATAGGAACCCGGATTGAGGTTGAGGAAGGTGTAGTTGCCTCCACTGCCTGTGTTCGCAGTTTCCGTTTGACCGGTGCCGTTGTTCGTCAACGTGACTTGGGCACCGACTACGGTCGCGCCAGCGGAGTCCTTAATGGTGCCGACGATCGACCCGAAGCTGGTCTGCGCGAATGCCCGCGGATGGCCGAGGAACGGCAGGAGAATGACGAGGCACACCACAAAAATGCGAGAGATGTGATTTCGGCGGTTTGAAAGACCTTTTGCCGTAGAACATTGCTGTTTCATTTGCCGCCTCCTGAGGTAGCGAGAGTCCGCAGGGAGTAACGCATTCACCTTTGCGTAAAGCTCGCTGCGCACCTTCTGATCCGAAGACATTTTTAGTGATTTAGGTATACATATGTCAAGAAATTGGTATAGGTAAATGTGATTAATCTGAATATACCAATTCCGACACTTAGACCTTTTGTCAAAAGACGTAAGAGAGAGGATTTGCATTGATGGGGACATCGCTGCGCTGATTAGGATGAGTTCGCTTAGTCGGTCAAGGTTCCACAGGACTGCCGCACGACTAGGTGGGCGTCGAGAAGGATGGAGCGAGGAGAAAGAAAAGGATTGTTTATTCTTTCGAGCATTGCCGACATAGCAGCTGCGCCGATATTGCCGCATGGCTGGTGCATTGTTGTGAGAGGGACAGGCAGCAATCCGGCGTAGCTGACATCGTCGAACCCGGCGACCCGGACCTGTTCTGGAACCCGTTTGCCCAACCCGAGCAGGGTTTGCATTAGATTGGCCGCGATGTGGTCGTTGGCACAAACGAGTGTGTCAAGCGATCTACGGTCGAGGACCTCGCGGATCGTCTTCGAATCAATCGCGTCTTCAGGAACAATGACGATTTCAACCAACGATCTGCCCACGGCGAAGAGTGCCTCGCGGCAACCGACAATGCGGGCCTCTACGGTCTCCACCGAACCTTTTCGGGCCAGAAACGCAATGTTTTTCGCCCCCAGCTTGAGCAGGTGTTCGGTGATGAGGTACCCTGCACGCCGATTGTCAAGACCGACCAAATCGTGCCGGCTCATGGCGGGAAACCTCAGTCCGCAGCGGTCTAACAGTACGACCGGGATGGTGGCCTGATCCAATTTCTTGAGAATTTCTCTATTGACGCGCTCACGATGCGGGCTGAACTCGAGCGGCGCGAAGAAGACTCCATTGACCTTCTGATCGAGATAGTGCTGACAGAGCTGTTTGGCCTGCTCCTCTTTGTTGTCCGCGCTGGCGAAGGAATGTCCCCAGAGCAGCGAGTGCCGCTTCGCCTGCGGAGATCGAACCATGCCGCGACAAATGGGCTCGAAAATCTCAGTTTCGCCGAGATCAGGTATGAGCAGGCCGAAAACGAGGCTCTCCGATCCGTCCTGGGGCGCCGCGTAGGTTCCGGACCCCACGCGCCTCACGACTAGGCCCTCCTGCTGCAAATGCTGAATAGCCTTAACGACGGTCATGCGGCTCACCTTGAACCGTCGCGTTAGTTCCGCCTCGCTCGGCAGCCGGGCACCTCCCCGGTAGTGGCCCGAGTTTAGTTTCTGCCTTAACGTTTGTACGATATTGAGATACTTGGGCTGCGAGCTGCTATCCCGATCTTCACTTTCGTCGAAACCATCTTCCATCTCGGCCATGTCGGTCCTCGCCAGCTCCATAGTCAACCCACGGCAGTATTTTGACAAGCTGATAGAGCTTTAGACTAGACAACTAACAGAAGATTTGAATATACGCGAGTCTGGTTCGATACGGATCACCATACGGCTATTATGCCCTTCGGCTTGGTGCTTTGATGTGCCTCTGGAAGACCGAAAATCTATATGTGTGCAGATCTCCCAAAGCCGGGATTAGGCTTCCTACTCTTAGCGCTGAATCGCGAGTTAGAACCCCGTCATAAGGGGTCCAGTACACCAAACGTCTAAAGTCGTACGCTTCACCTGTAGGAATTTCGAGGATGATTTGCATCTGCCGCTCAATTTCCAGCACATTCTCAAAGCTATAGTTGTGACACTGGCTAATGGCCGTGAGGTAGTTGATAAGGGTGTCAAGTTCCTGTCTCCAAATGCAACTCCACACGATTGGCGGCCTAGCATCGCGAATCTCATCGCCAATTGATATTGTATCGGCCGCGACGAAGCCTCTTCGCAAGCAGGTTTCTAAGCTTGCCGCGCTTCCCGAAGATTGAACCGCCACTAAAGATAATCGAAATGAGAGGCCATCTCTTGTCCAAGCACACGGATCGCATTGGATCTTGACTCAGACGATAAAAGCGCCACTTAGCACCTCTATCATGCAGGTTGGCAATCGTAGAATAGCTTTAACTAAGCGCTCCATCAACTTGCGTGTCGTTTGAGCGATCACCGATAGCTTCTAGGCAGGACTCAATGATATTGAAGAATGCTTCCGGCATCGAGCGCCCGCACGAATCCAGATTATTCCGGTCAAAAGGTTCGAATCGATAGAGTGCTGCAGCTCCGTCAAAACATTTTAGAAAAATGTTGAAGGTGCGCTCGGCTTCGCTCCGACTTGACTCGGGTATGAATCGGTTTGACCTCTCTTTTTAGTACGTATTCTCTACAGTAAGTTACCCACACGAAGTTGTAGAAATTCCGTCAATTACAGATTACGTCAAAGTAATACCGTACAGTACCTTGACGTTTACCGTCGTTAGAATGCCTGATGTGCAACAGCTTTGTATTTCTGAAGGGTCTCACTATCCCGTAAGGATCACGCTGGTCTCTGCTTCATATCGCTTTCGAAGGCAGTATCAATTACGACAATAAGCTTTGCCGACGATGTTTTCCCTTGCGGAGACTGATAATGTTGACCCGTTAAAAACAGATTAGCAGCACAGTCGGCTTGGCTACCAAAAAATGACTCCAAGGATTGTTTGGCAATGAACCTCGTAATCCCATCCGTTCAATTTCACAGTTCTATCGCCGTGCTTATAGAAATACGACAGACCAGAACTCATGCCAGGGCGATGCATGCCACGACCGCCTCTAACCGGCAACAGCCGCTGTACGGTGCACTGAGAGCGACCGAAGGCAATTCCATTCTAGATGCAAGTCTTATCCCTGGAGTCATCTGAGTAAATGTCCCACTTTTCCGCTTCACGCAACGATTTGATCTTTCGTGTGCTCTCAACGATTTGGATTTTTACGGCTGTTTTCAGCCAAGCATCGTACGCAAGTGGTGTACTCCCACAACTAACACTGTATCCTGTGCCGGCGGAGGTAAGCTCTTCGCACTTCCGCGTGAGCCTGAACGGACAGAGCACGGACGTACTGCACGCGGCGACGGGCTACTACCTGCTGAACTTTGATACCTCCGGTCCGGTCCATGTCTCGGTCACGGCGGACGATCCACATTTCTGGGACAGCGGTGTTGAAGTTCAACCGATGCGTTTTGGCATTCGCCCTGCGCGCCACGGAGCGACGATCAGCTTCACCATGGCGGGGCCATCGAAGCTGACGATCACGCGCCCCGGCGACCACTTTGCCGATGCTGAGATTCTCTTCCTCTTCGCCAACCCCATCGACCACTCCGGCATCACGGCTTCAACGCCACACGTCCGCTACTACGGCGCCGGCGTCTATCACGAGAACATCGATGCCAGTTCCGGGGACACCATCTATCTCGCCGGCGGCGCGGTCCTATTCGGCTCGCTCAACATCTGGCAGGTCGAGAACGTACATGTCCTCGGTACCGGCACCATCATCTACGACGGCCCGCAGAATCCGTATTTTGATACCGGCTGGATACATAAGAAGAATTGGCACTGCATCATCATGGACAACGCACGCAACATCGAGCTCGACGGCATTACGTGCATAACGCGCAGCCGGAGTTGGCAGGTCCAGATGAAGGACTCGCGCCACATAGGCATCTACAACGTTAAGGTGATTGGCGGCAATCCGAACGACGCCAACCAGGACGGCATCGACTGGCTTGGCGGCGGCGACACCACGATTCGCAACAGTTTTTTCCGCGCCTCGGACGACGTCTTCGCGCTTCAGGGTAACTGGGACGGGTACGAACTAGCGTTGATGCGCATTCCCGGACACGACGTCACCAACATCACAATCGAAGACACGATCGCTTCAACCAGTATCTCGAACACCATCCGCGTCGCGTGGCCCCAGAAGACGTTCAACAGCGCCCACTTTCATATGAGCAACATGGACGTGATCCACACCGGCTACGGCGGCTGCAAAGTTCCTTTTGCGTTCTTCGAACTCTGGGCCGATCCCGAAGGCAGAGGCTCGCACTCTGACTACCGGTTCCGGGACATTCGTCTTGAGGACTGGTATTCGCTCGTCAACATCGACCAGCCCAACCCGAGTGTCCGCGACATCGCCTTCAAAGACATGTGGGCTATGGATGGTCCGGCGATGGTCGCTCCAATTTTGAAGGGTGATGTATCCGGAGTGACGCTCACGGGTGCAACCGAACAAGGTTTTGAGGGCGCAGCGACCGACGTTGAGGGAGGAGCTACGAGTCCGGTGATTGAGCCGGCACGGATCAAAGCTCACTTCACCTACACTGCAGGTTTGCTCAAGCCAAAGCAATCTGTCGAATTCACGGCAGATGATCCCGCGACCGAGGGCCGCCGCTTCGAGTGGCTCTTCGGCGATGGAACACGAAGCGAAGGCCGCAGTGTTCGCCACCGCTTTCCGGACTCGAAGGGGACGCTGCTTGACGGATCGGGCCGCTTTCGCGTGCTCCTGCATGTGAGCGGCGGCAACAGCGAACAATCGCAGCAGGGATGGAGCAGCCAGCCGGTTGTGATCGCTCAGGCCAGGCTTGCCCCCGCGTCGGTGGCTCTTGAAACTTTGCTGCCCGGAGCTAGCGTCTTCGACCGCATCCTGCACGTCCCAGCCAACGGAGGCTACACCTTCACGCTACTGACCAGCCTGGAGGCGACGATGAGCATCGACGGACACTCGGCGCACTCGCCCAAAGCACGTCGGCAGGTATGCGGCTCTGAAGGCGACTCCGTGCAAGCGATGCGCATCAGCACTGCGCTTACCGCCGGAGATCACCACATCCGCATTGAGCGCAGGGTCGGCCTCGAAAACGCGCAGATGCCTCCCGGGCCAGTCTCGGACCAGCCTCTTCTGCTTTGGGAGGGCCCTGGCATCGATCGCCAGCCAATCCCCAAGAGCTTTTACTCTACGGTGGCGCCGTAGTGCGTGTAGCTCTTGCAATCTTTCCCGGCTTCTCTGCTATGACTCACGCTCACGCGTCTCTCCGACAAGTGGGTCGCGGTATTCCGGAAGCTCGACCACGGCGGGGAGAACAAGCTATTCCTCGAGCTGTGGACACACAAGTCGATTAAAGCCGTTATATCGCACTTGTGCCGTCGCTGGAGTGCTGTTGCTCCGCCTCACCGCTCAAAAGTAACCTGGTTGGAATTACAAATCCGGAACCTTAATCAAGAGGGATGAATTCAAGAGGGAATGAATTAATGATTGCTGGATCCATCATTTGCAATTTGGGCGGACGAATCGGCGCAGTTGCTCTCATCGCTTTCGCCGCAACTGGCCGTGGCATGGCGCAGAGTCCCACCGTGCCAAGTCTTATCATCATGGCCCAACCGGCAGTGGCGTACGGCCCGTACAACGCACACATCCTTCAGGGGGGCATTGGACTCAGCAAGAATCTTCATGAGCATGAGGCTCTCGCAGCAGCACAGCATAGCTGGTCGATGTCGCTCTGGTTCAAGTCCGATGAGCCTGCACAGACTGCTTTCCTCGCCGGAGTCGGCCATCCAAGGGAGAACTTCCCGCGCTATCTCGCGCTGAAGGATGGCCGCCCCGCATTCTGGGCAGGCGGAATGGGCGAAGGCCACGAGCTCATCGGCGCAACTCCGCTCGCCCGCGGCGTCTGGCATTCGCTGGCAGTATCAGTCGACGCCGATGGCAGATCGCACCTCCTAGCGGACGGAGCCGAAGTCGCGTCGGGGACGATTGCACTCGGCGTCTCGTCAAGCGCGATCCTCATGGCCCCAACCGAAGACTCTTCCTGGCCTGGCACGAAGCACTTCGGTGGCCTGCTCGCGCAGGTCAGTCTGCGCTCAACGCCGCTCTCTGCGGATGCGATCTCAGCCATGTCTACAGTGCCGGCGGGTCTCGACAATCTTCCGTTTGAAGAGGGTTCGCGGCCATGGCCCATCCAGACGCAGGGCCCATCCGGAATGGTGGCTCCGCAGGACCCGTCGCTGCTCCCGCATAGCTCTGCGCCATTCCTCGCGCCCAAAGCGGTTCCTTGGGCGGTGGGTACCGATGCCGCGATCAACGACGGCAATACGCTCATCCTTCGCCACGGCTGGATGCTCGCAGACGCTGCGGATATCAAGGTATCCGGCAGCGAAATCGCCGGCTCGAGTTTCGATGACGCGAAGTGGATGTCCGCTGTTGTTCCTGGGACCGTCCTGACGACGCTGATCGCACGTGGCGTCTATCCAGACCCGGACTTCGGCCTCGACAACATGGCCATCCCCGAGTCGCTCTCCAAGCATAGCTTTTGGTATCGCAACACCTTCACCCCGCCCGCAACGATGAAGGGCAGGAAGCTTGCAATGACCTTCCACGGCATTAACTACCGCGCGACGATCTTCATCAATGGCAACCGCGTCGGTGACGTCCTAGGTGCATTCCGCCATAAAGAGTTCGACGTGACACAGTTCGTCAAACCCGGCGAGAAGAACACCCTCGCCGTCTTCATAGAGCCCCCATTCCATCCTGGCATCGCGCATGAGCAGAGCCTCGCCGCAGGCTCCGGCGATAACGGTGGCGTGATGATGCTCGACGGCCCGACTTTCGGCGCGACCGAGGGTTGGGACTGGATACCCGGCATTCGCGACCGCAACATCGGGATTTGGCAGGATGTAGTGGTGACCGCAAGCGGCGCAGTCGAAGTCGCAGTTCCGCAGATCATCACGCATCTCAGCGATCCAGACCCAGCCATCACCACGGCCGAGATCACAGTCCGTGTGCCGCTCGCGAACGACACCAAGGCCGCCGTTCGCGGCACGGTCGGGATTGCGTTTGACGATGTCCATCTTTCGAAGGCTGTGATTGTTCCATCAGGCGGCACATCCGTCGAACTATCGCCCAAGGAGTTTCCGCAGCTTATTGTGCAGCATCCGAAGCTCTGGTGGCCGAATGGCTATGGCGCACAGGACTTGCACACCATGAAGCTTGTTTTTGAGCAAGGTAGAAAGGCTTCCGACGTTCGGGAAGAGCGCTTCGGCATCCGCGAGATCACCTACGAGATCAGCGCCTTCGATGCCAGCGGCCACGTTCGCCGCGTCGAGGACTCGCCGACGGTGGCTAAGCTGCTCGGCAAAGGCCCGGTCATCGAGCAGTCCCATGAAGGGTTTCGCGAGACACCCGAAGGCTGGATAACCTCGATCGTTCCCGGCATGGAAGACTCACCCGCGCTCAAGCCGGATGCCGACATGAAGCCTGGCACTGCGCTCGTCATTAAGGTGAACGGCATCCGGATCGCTGTCAAAGGCGGAAGCTGGGGCATGGACGATATGCTCAAGCGCGTCTCGCGCGAACGCATAGAACCCTTCTTTCGGCTGCACAAGGAAGCCAACGTCAACATGATTCGCAACTGGATGGGCCAGGACACCGAAGACGTCTTCTACGAGCTCGCCGACGAATATGGCATGTTGATCTGGAATGATTTCTGGGACTCGACACAGAACTGGAATCTCGAACCCGACGACTCCGAGCTCTTTCTCGCCAACGCGAAGGACACGATCTCCCGCTACCGCAATCATCCTTCGATCGCCGTGTGGTGCGGCCGGAACGAGGGCGTTCCTCCGCCTGCGATCAACGTCGGACTCAACAAACTAATCACCGAACTCGACGGCACCCGCTACTACTCTGCTGACTCGAACAAGATCAATCTGCATGATAGCGGTCCATACAAATACCAGGAGCCAGAGGACTACTTTACTAAGCTGTCTCTTGGTTTTGCAGTAGAAGTTGGGCTCGCCTCGCCGCCAACTCTGGAAGCCTTCCAGGCATTTCTTCCGAAAGAAGACCAGTGGCCCATCAGCGACGACTGGGCTTACCACGACTGGCATCAGGGCGGGAACGGCGCGACTGAGCCATTTGTTCAAACGATCAATGAAGAGTTCGGTCCGGCGACGAGCCTTACAGACTTCGATCGCAAGGCGCAGATGCTCAACTATGAGGGTCACCGCGCTGTCTTCGAAGGCTTCAACGCGCATCTCTGGCAGCCCAACAGCGGCCGCTTGCTGTGGATGACGCAGCCCGCATGGCCGAGCACACAGTGGCAGATCTTCAGCCACGACTATGACACGCATGGTTCATTTTACGGAGTGAAAAAAGCTGCGGAGCCGATCCATGTTCAAATGAATCTTCCCGCGCACGATGTTGCCATCATCAACAACACGCTTGTACCGCTCACGAACGTGACGGTCACGGCGCAGGTCTTCGACACAAGGAGTAAGCCACTGCTCGACAAGACCGCCACCCTCACCGCCGCTGCAAACGCCGAGACGCCCGCGCTTGCGATGGAGCTTCAGGCCTCTCTGGAGGCTGCGGGCACGGTTCTGGTCAAGCTTGAGTTGAAGGACAGCGCTGGCAAGCTGCTCTCCGACAACTTTTACTGGCTCGCAGCGAAGAAGTCCGACTACCGCCGCATGAACGAGATGCCTGCTGCAAACCTCACTGCTATGGGGAAGATCTCCACGGTAAACGGAGGCGAAGGCCATGCGACCATCACTCTTGTGAACTCCGGAACCGGAGCTGCAATCGCAACCAAGCTCACGCTCAAGGATGCGACCACCGGGCTGCGCATCCTGCCCGCGTACTACAGCGACAACTACGTCTCACTGCTTCCCGGCGCGACGAAGACGATTGAGATTGCCTATCCCACGACGAGCGCAACCACGATGATGAAAGTCGATCTGCGTGGATGGAACGTTACACCGGCTTCCATTGCGCTCGCTCCGTAGTCTGCGAGTTCTCTCTGCCCTTCGCACGGCGTCTATGCTCCGCATCTCGCACTTAGGGGGCAGTCTACGATGCGTCCCGCGCACTCAGCGACGGCAGGCCCACATCCTGGAAGTTGAATGACCGGGTAGACCCCTGCTGCGAGGCTTGTATCACTTAGTGCTGGACGATCCAGCGGGGGTATACTACCGCCGGTTAGCTTATCGATATTAAATGGGAACAAACATGCCAACTGTGCCGCACGCGCCCGAGAGTCTTTCCTCCCCGCTACCCCGTTTGGAGCCGAGCGACGCGGCGGTTCGCGCCACCTTGCACCTCATTCTGCAAAGCCAGCCCTTTCGTACCAGCAGGCAGTGCCAGGATCTTCTTAGCTATGTCGTCAAGCACTCCCTGCATGGCGATGACGCATCGTTGCGCGAACGCATCCTCGGCATCGAGGTCTTCGGCCGTGCCGCTAACTACGACACCAGCGAAGATCCAGTCGTCCGAATGCGCGCCGCCGACGTCCGCAAGCGCCTTGCCCAGTTCTACCAAGCCGTCGAGCCTAACTCCCACGCCAACTCAGACGCACCCCTTGAGATCGTCCACATCGAGCTCAAGCCCGGATCGTACCGGGTCACCTTTCACTACGAACACGCGCTAAAAGAGGACCACGGTTTGAGGCCAATTCCGGTCTCCGCGTCCGCCCTCGACTCCGGCTCCCATGACTCGACGGCCCTTACAGCCGGCGCAGCCCTGATAGCGCCGCCTGTGCTTGATCAGGCTGCTCCGCTGTCCGTCAACTTCGACCACCCCCCGCAGGCGCGCCGGGCAGGAGTTTACATCGGGCTTGCCGCAGTGATCTTCTCTCTGCTCGTTCTCGCCGGCTGGAAGGCCTGGACAGTCCGCTCTAATATTTTGCAGCAGAGATTCTGGGCACCGCTTACCCGCTCCGGCCAGCCTGTCCTGGTGTACGTCGGATCAAACGCCGTCTATCGCTTTACGCCCGCATACCTCGCACGCTACAAAAAAGAGCGTGGAATCGAACACAATGGTCCCGAGTTCTTTGTAGATCTCCCCAAGGGCGGCACCATTCAGGCAGACGATCTGACGGCGGTCAAGGACACCTTCGTAAGTGTCGCGGATCTCGCAGCTGTCACGCAGGTCGTCAGTCTCATGAAGGGCTGGGACAAGCCATATAATCTCAGGTCTGCATCGGACATCACCATCGGTGACATTCGCAATACTCCCACTGTGCTAGTCGGCGGCTTCAACGACACGTGGACACTGGAGACGACGAAGGACCTCCCTTACTCGTTTCGAGATGGCGTCAAAATCGAAAACCGCGCGGACCCCGCACATAGCTGGAAGATCAACGAAGAAAACGGGGTTCCGGCGACCGAAGACTACGCTCTGATATCACGGCTGCAACATTCGAATACCGGGGGGCCAGTGCTTTCCATTGGCGGCATAGGCTCGTTTGGCACCCAGGCCGCAGCGGAGTTCGTTACCAGCCCCGACAGGATGAACGACCTTCTGAAGTCCGCGCCACCTGGCTGGGAGGGGAAGAACATGCAGGCCGTCCTCCGCATCAAGGTTGTCGGCTTCGCCCCGGTCGCGGTCGATGTGGCTGCCACGTCGTATTGGTAGACCAGCGTGCCAGTCCTTAGACCGAGCTTAGCGACGCGGTTCCGGCCCGCGATCCGCCACATCTCCTGCGTCGCAGCCATCGCAACCGTCACCCTTTGCTACGCCCGTTCAAACCAGACTCCCCGCACTGTTACGACGCCTACCAGCCTCACGACTCAGGAGCGCATGTACGCCCGCGCATTTTGGCCTACCAAAGGCGACGTCGCCGCTGGCGAGTACGCGGGCGAGGCCGCCTGCGCGATTTGCCACGCAGACATAGCCTCTCTTCAGCACCAGACTCCCATGTACCATGCGGCGACACCAGCCTCACTGCTCTCTCTCCACTCACCCTTGAAGTTTCAGGAGAGCACCTTCTCGTACGCAGTTCAGCAGACCACGAGCGGCACCATCTACTTGGTCGACTCCGTCTCAGCCTCCGGGTCTCATTCCGACTCCAGAGCCGTCGCTTGGGCTTTCGGCAACAGCGAAACCGGCCAGACCTATCTCCTCAGGCAAAAGGACGGCTACATCGAGTCGCGCCTCAGCTACTACACCGCTCTGAACGCCCTAGACATCACCGTCGGCCACTCCGGACAGCTTCCTTCGAGCCCACACGACGCCCTCGGTCACGAACTTGCATTCGAGACCGCACAGCGCTGTTTCGCCTGCCACACGACAGCCTCCACTCTATCGAACGTCTTCGTTCCAGAAAAATCCGTCCCCGGCGTCACCTGTGAAGCCTGCCACGGCCCTGGCGCTGCGCATGTTGTCGCTGCCAAAACCGGAAAGGTTCGCCAGACCATCGCCTCCGTCATCAACCCGCTTCCATGTCGCCTGCCGATTCTGTCGACTTTTGCGGCTCCTGTCACCGCACCTTCTCCGATGTCGCTGTCTTTATGCCAGCCAACCTCGGCGCGATCTCGGTCCGTTTTCAGCCCTACCGCCTGGAGAAGAGCCGTTGCTGGGGAAAGACCGGCGACGCACGTATCACCTGCATCGCCTGTCATGACCCCCACCGGCCGCTGGTCCGCGAGAGTGCAGCCTACGACCACAACTGTCTCGCTTGCCACAACTCAGGGTCGGCTCAACAGGTTCGCGATCATCCCCCTTCTACGTCCAATCCGATCCCATCCGCACCTGGGTGCAAGGTAGCCACCAACAACTGCGTCACCTGTCACATGCCAAAGGTTGAGGTTCCCCAAACCCACGCCTCTTTCACGGATCACCAGATTCGTATCGTGCGCGCAAGCATTCCTTGAATTTCCGTTCCTCAGCCTTGAACTCCGGTTCTTGCAGGCGCTTCCCGCTGATCTTGCCACTGATCTGAGGGCTCCGTCCCGCAGAAAATATTGCGTTGCGGACAGTACCCTACCAAGCTCGTAAGTAACTGAAATGAAAATGATTATGAGAGATTACGTTTCAGCTTACCGTAGTACACCTTGCCTGCTCTGTGTCGGATGTCGGTAATGGGTGCCGCTATCCTGCTCGCGCTTGTCACGTTACGGAACATGAAAAAGTTCCGGACGAGCGAGTAGGAATTTTCGGAGGAAGCTTGAACATGAAAGTTTTTCGCTCTTCAGGCACGGTCTGGATTGCCTTTTTCTCAATTTTCGCAGTTCTCACGTTCGTCACCGTGTCGCCTGCTCTCGTTGCTCAGGACCTCACCACATCAGCGACCCTGACCGGGACTGTCACTGACACCACCGGCGCGGTCATCTCAGGGGCGACCGTCATCGTCTCGGGATCCGACAACGGTGTCTCCCGTGCGATCAAGACGGAGGCCAACGGCGACTTTACTGTCCCGCTGCTGCCACCGGGACAGTACAGCCTGCAGGTTCAGATGAAGGGATTCAAGTCGTATCAGCAGAAAGGGATTTCCCTCGTCGCGGAGCGCTCCGCCCATCAGGACATCCGGCTTCCTATTGGTGCCGAAAGTGAGCAGATCGAAGTCACGAGCCAGGCGCCGCTGCTGAACACCGGCGACGCCAACCTTTCCGCCGAGATCACCTCGAAGCAAGTCGAAGACCTCCCGCTCAACCTCCGGAACGTGATCGCTCTGGCGACCCTCAACTCCTCTGTTTCGAACACCTCGGAGAGTCAGCAACTCGGCGAAGGGGGAACCTCCGGCAAGGCAGACCAGGACGTCTCATTTCTCAACTTCGGCGGAGGCTTCTTTGGTACGTCCGGATACCTGATCGACGGAATCTGGGATACGGACAGCACCTGGGGCGCAGCCATCTATGTGCCTTCTGTCGAGGCCGTCGGCGAGTTCAAGATCCAGACCAACTCCTTCACCGCCCAGAATGGATTCAGCACCGGCAACGTCATCAATATCCAGACCAAGTCCGGCACCAGCAACTTTCATGGCGACGTCTTTGAGTTCATCCGGAACTCCGACCTGGACGCCAACAACTACTTCAACAACCATAACGGCAGTCCGAGACAACAATTCAGGCGCAACCAGTTTGGCGTCTCCGCCGGGGGACCGCTCTACATTCCCGGACTGTATAAGCAGCGCGACAAGACCTTCATCTTCGGTGCTTATGAGGGGTTGCGTCAAGGATCCCCGGTTAACAGCACCTTTACCGTTCCGACTGCCGCCATGCGCACAGGCGACTTCTCGCAGCTGCTAACGGGAGCCCTGGTCACGCAGACAACAAACGGCGCGACCACCAACGTCCTCGATCCCTTTGGCAACACCATCCAGGTGAATCAGCTTTTCAATCCTGCGACCGGGCGAATCCTGACCAATGGAACCGTCGACGCCACTACCGGCAAGCAGGTTAGCTGCTCGGGCGGAACGTCGACCTGCTACTACCGCGATCCATTCCAAAATAACAACGTTTCCTCCGCTATCAACCCCGTCGGTGCCAAGCTCATCTCGTACTACCCTACACCATCCAACAACAGCGTAAGCAATAACTTCTTTGCGACCGCCTCGGCGCCGACCACCTCGAACGAGTTCATCGTCCGTGTCGACCACAATTTCACCGATGCAACACGCATGTACTTCCGTTATGCGAATAAGCATGAGCAGAAGACGAACTCGCCCACTTACTATGGCGCGAACGATCCCGGCGGTCCGGGCAATATCCGCCCCAATAACCGCTATAGCATCGCCACTGGATTCAGCCATATCTTCAATGCGACCACTGCGATCAGCGCAAACGCCGGGTTCCATCGCTGGAACCAGGGCGGCCTATACCAAGGCTACCCATTCGACCAGACAACCCTTGGACTGCCGGCGGCCCTCAACAACGGTTCGAACCAGTTCCCTGAGATCTTTGTCGGCAACGGAGGCTCTTCGCTTGGACCCGTCCAAGGCGGCTTCGGAGCCGGCATCGCGAATGTCGGCAGCGTGAGTGTGGACGCAACCAAGACGCTAAAGCAGCATGATCTCTCCTTCGGCTTTATCGACGTCATCCTGCAGAACAACGGCAATGGTCCTGCAAATACTCAGTTCAGCTTTCAGCCGGACTACACTTCGCAGTTTCTGAACACGAGCCCGGTTGGTTCTGCAGGCTATGGATTTGCGTCGCTGCTGATCGGAACGCCAGACAGCGGAACGAACGGTAACCCTACCACCCTTAACGCCTTCCATACCGCCCCCCAGAGGCACTACATCGGCTTTTACGGTCAAGATAATTTCAAGGTAACGAAGACAGTCGTTCTCAACCTCGGACTGCGTTACGAGTTTCAGCCTTCGTTCACGGAGCGGCATAACCGTCAGGCCTACTTCGACTACACCGGCATCAACCCCATCGGCAACTCGGTTGGACTCTCCCTTCCCGGACGAGAGGTGTATAGCACCTCTGGCAACCGCGGCCTGAACAATCTGAATCTGACCAACGTCGCGCCGCGCTTCGGCTTTACCGACCAGCTCAACACGCACATTGTGTTGCGCGGCGGGTACGGGATATTCTTTCCTCCATCCTCCTTCGTTGGTATCCAGTCCAGCCCCGGATATAGCCAGGCGACAAACTACGACGCCAGCGATAATGGTGGTCTCACCCTCAAAACGAACCTCAGCAATCCCTTCCCCAATGGGTTGCTGGCGCCTACCGGCAACGCGCTCGGACCTTTGACCGACGTAGGGTTTAACGCAAGCACCGGGGTTCACTACAACCGCCATTCTCCCCTCCTGCAGCAGTTCTCGCTGGGAGTGCAGTATGCGTTCACAACAAACGACGTGCTGACGACGAGCTACGTTGGCAACCGCGGAACCCACCTGCTCGCCAACTACATCAACCGCACACAGCTGGATCCTTCGCTGGTTACGGCGGCGAACAATAACAATCTGGTCGCCATGGTGCCCAATCCGTTCTATGGCGTCATCAAGTCCAGCTCCTGCGGCCTCGATGCTCCCACCATTCAGCAGGCCCATCTGCTTCAGCCATTCCCGCAGTACTGCGGCGTGCAGGAGAACGAGCCTACCATCGGCGATTCGTACTACAACGCGCTCTTGATCGACTACAATCATCGCTTCCATGCGGGATTGAATGTCCTCGTCTCGTACACCTTTTCAAGATTCATCGATGACACCGGCGGAACGGCCGACTGGGCCTATCGGGGTAACTCGAACGGCTATCGGAACAACTACAATCCGGGATTCGACAGGTCTGTCGACGGAACCGACCAGACCCACAGTCTGGTGGTGAACTACATCTACGAGCTCCCTGTCGGTAAAGGTAAGAAGTTTGCCGGCAACGCTGGCCGGGTTACCAACGCAGTGATTGGCGGATGGCAGGTATCAGGCATCACCACGATCAAGACGGGACTCCCGCTCAGCATCACCGGCAACAACAACTCCAACTACTTCGGCGGCAATCAGCATGCGCAACAGATCGCGGACCCCCATGTCTCTCACCCCGGCATAGGAAGCAATACCGTTCCTGGCACCGGCACTTGGTTCAACACTGCAGCGTTCGAGAATGCTCCCGCGTATACCCCTGGCAATACCCCTCGGTATATCTCCCGCCTGCGTTCCCCTGGTTATGATAATTGGGACGCATCGCTACAGAAGGTCTGGCAGCTCCACGACACCATCAACCTCCAGTTCCGGTCGGAGTTTTACAACCTGCCGAATCACGCGAATTTCTTTACTCCCGATACTGGCGTGGACGACGGTGTCGGAAAGTTTGGTTATATAACCCAGGCATTCGACGCCAGATCCATCCAATTCGCTCTGAAGGTGATCTGGTAGATTGGTCGTCTGATGCGGCTGTCTCAACTTGTTCGGCGTGTTGCGTTCTCGTTGTCGCTCTTCGCCGGTGTGCTTTGTGCCTGTCCCTTGCGCGGCCAGGCACAAGATCTCGACGGACTGCTTGAGAGGGCGCGCGCCGCTCAGTCTTCCGGAGAGTACGCTGAAGCTGCGGCCATCTACGCTCGCGCCACAACTCTCGCTCCTGCCACGCCTGAGCTGTGGTCTAACCGCGGCGTCATGGAGTATCTAGCCGGCGAGATTGGCCCTTCCGTCATCAGTCTGAAGCACGCTCTGCGGCTGAGACCGACCCTCTATATTCCCATGCTCTTTCTCGGCAAGGGGTATATCCAGTCCGGCAAGCCCGAATTGGCCGTGCCCTATCTCAACAAAGCGCACACCCTTCAGCCCAGCGATCCCGAAGTCCTTCTCACTCTCGCCAAAGCCAACGCTGTCCTGAACAAACCCCGCGAGGCAGAGTCTGCCTATGCCACTGCCGCCCGCCTCACTCCAGATAACCCGGCCGCATGGCTCGGCCTCGGCACCGCGTCGCTCAACGTCGTCGCCGCCGATGGCCAGGACTTAGCCACGATCCAGCCGCAATCTGTTTGGGCCCGCGCGCTCTTCGCCGACGAGCTCCTCGCCCAGGGCCGTCCTCTTGAAGCCGTAGACACCTACAACCGCGCGCTCGCCAAAGCCACTCCTGCCCAGCACGCTACGCTTGCCCGCACAGTAAGCTGGCTTGAATCGCACCCCGATCTCTTTCCTATTCCCGCAAACTCGCAAACTGCCTTGCAGAAGCTCGACGAGCAACTCAGCTCTGCCCTCAATAAAGCGTCATTGGCCGCCTGCGATGCTACTGCCGCTCTGCTCGACGCAGCAGCCTGCGCCTTCTGGGCAGGCGACTACGAACACAGCGCCGCGCAGGCAGACGAAGCTCTGAAGCGTTCCCCGCAAGAACCCCAAGCCCTCTACTGGTCCATCAAATCGAATGAGCGCATGGCCGTAGCCGCCCTCGCTCGCTTTGAAGATCTCGCCCCGCACTCCGCCGCCAGCTTCGACATGGTGGGCGACCTCTACCGTGACCAGCGTCAGATGGATAGTGCCCTCGGCGAATACCGGAAGGCCCTCGAAGTTGATCCCCACGACCCCGGGGCTCTTCTCGGCTCAGTCGTCGCTGACATTGGCACGAGCCGGCTCGACGAAGCCGCCGCTACCGACAGGCTCGCTCTCGCCGACCGCCCGCAGGACCCGCAATTAAACCTCCTCATGGCCGAAATCCTGGCTGCCAACTTCCACTACGTCGAAGCCCGGCCCTATCTCGCGAAGTGCGCTGCCGGACCCCCCGAGATGCAGCCCCGAGTCCACCTCCTGCTCGCCCACGCCGACGCCAAGGAAGGCAGCATTGAGGCTGCCATACGGGAGTATCAACTCGCTCTTCCCGGAGATCAGGACGGCAGCATCCACTTTCAGCTCTCACGTCTTTACCGCAAGACCGGCAACGTCGTCCTCGCTCAGAAGGCAGAAGACCAGGCTAAGGCTCTCATCGCGCAACGCCGAGCGAACGCCAACATCGAAATGCGCGAGATGACTGGCGGATCTTCCTTGCAGTGACTTCCTGAGCTTAAGACTCAATGACCGAAAACGTACATCCCACCTCGGACCTTCCCGATCCCGCCTCTTCGACGTGGTTCTCCCGCCGATCGTTCGTTCGCTCCGGAGGTATCGTTCTCGCGCTGCGTGCGGCCAAACTCCGCGCAGCGCTGTTGCTTCCGCCGCCACCTCTATCTCCCCCATGCCTGGTAACCTCGCGAACGCTCTACCCTCTGCTGCTCGAACGCTTCATCTCCAAACTCGATCCTGCAGCAGACATCTTTGTTTGTGAGCAATATGCTGTCGACATTATTGAAGTGCTGGATTCATGGGTCGCCTCAATATATGCCGAGACATCTGTAATCGGTGCAATACGCACTCATCTCGCGGAATCGCTCATAGCCTGCTCGATGGCTCAATTCCAAACGGTCCCACTTCGCAACTCCGGCGCGCTTCACATCGAGCGCCGCAGCTTCCAAGTCTCGCAAAGCAGCAGCCCAGAGAAATTCCTCGCCGAACTGGCCATATACCTCGCTCCCTTCGCCAAGATTGAAACCCTTGAGCTCGACCTCTGCGACATCCGCATCGCAACGACCTCTCCGCTAACCATCGACACGGACATCCGCTACAACTTTGTCGGAAAAACACACGATGGCGCACGCGAACAACGGGTTGGAGCGTGGAAGCTAGTGTGGGCAAGAGAAGACGCTGCCGAGTGGAAGATCACGCACTGGGCTGCCGATCCCGAACTCCGAAGCCGCCTTACTGGCCCCGGCTTCACCGAGATCACAGGCCGCTGCCTCTCCCCGAGCACACAGTTGTCGCTTGGTATCGACGCATGTCGCACCGCGCTCGACGGTGCTACCGGCATCGACGTCTATGGAAACCACGGCATCGCCGTCGGTGACATTGACGCAAGCGGATACGACAGCCTCTACGTCTGCCAGCCCGCCGGTCTTCCTAACCGCCTCTATCACAACCGAGGCGATGGCACCTTTGAAGACATCACCGAAGCCTCCGGCACCGGCATCCTCGACGGCACCGCCTCTGCACTCCTCGCAGATTTCCGAAACCGTGGGCGGCAGGACCTCCTCGTCGTCCGCACCGGCGGCGTCCTTCTCTTCGAGAACCTGGGCAATGGCCGCTTCGAACCCCGCCCTGATGCCTTCCACTTCGGCCGGCTGCCGCAAGGCACCTTTACCAGCGCGGCGATTGTGGACTACAACCGCGATGGCCTCCTCGATGTCTATCTCTGCACTTACAGTTACTACAAGGGCCTGAACCATCACCAGTTTCCCGCGCCTTACTATGACGCGCAGAATGGGCCGCCAAACTTCCTCTTCCGCAACCGCGGTGACGGAACCTTCGAAGACGTCACTGTCTCAAGCGGCATGGACCAGAACAATAACCGCTTTAGCTTCGCCGCCGCCTGGTGCGATTACGACAACGATGGTTGGCCCGATCTGTATGTCGCCAACGACTTCGGCCGCAAGAATCTTTACCGCAACAACGGCGACGGCACCTTCACCGACATCGCCGCCAAAGCAGGGGTCGAAGATTACGGGCCAGGCATGAGTGTTTGCTGGATCGACCACGACAATGATGGTCTTCAGGACCTCTACGTTGCCAATATGTGGCTCGCCGAAGGCAACCGCATCACCGCCGACGATCAGTTCCTTCCCGGCGTCGATTCCACTATCCGCGCGCTCTATCGCAAGCACAACGCCGGCAACTCGCTCTATCGCAACAACGGCGATGGCAGCTTTGCCGACCGGACCACCCATGCCGGATCGGCCAAGTGCGGCTGGTCATGGTCGAGCGCATCATGGGACTTCGACAACAATGGCTGGGCGGATCTCTACGTCGCCAACGGCTTTGTCTCCAGTCCCAACCACTATGACCTACAGAGCTTCTTCTGGCGGCAGGTCGCGCAACGCTCCGCTACCTCCGCCGGAGCATCGCCCGAGTACGAACTCGCCTGGAACGCCATCAACGAGCTTCTCCGCTCGGGCTACTCCTGGAGTGGTTACCAGCGCAACGTCTTCTTCGCCAACAACCGTGATGGCACGTTCTCGGAGGTCTCCGGCGCGGTCGGTCTCGACCTCATCGACGACGCTCGCGCCTTCTCGCTCAGCGACTTCGACCACGACGGCCGCCTCGAAGTGGTCCTCAAAAACCGCACAGGCCCACAGCTGCGCCTACTCCGCAACGACCTCGAAGACATCGGCAACTCGATCGTCCTTCGCCTCACCGGACACACCAGCAACCGCGACGCAATCGGCGCGACCGTCACTATCGAGTCCGGCGCGCAACGCCAGACTAAGTTCATCTCCGCAGGCAGCGGCTTCGCCTCGCAGCACACGAAGGAACTGTCCTTCGGCCTCGGCAGCGCATCGGGACCGATCTCCATCTCCATCTGCTGGCCCACCGGCAACGTCGATCGCTACGACGGCCTCCCAATCGACCATCGCATTCAGATCGATGAAGGCACGCCAACCTTCAAAGCAGAACCCTATCGATCCATTCCATCGCACACCGCCTCTGCTCCGCCTCCCTCGCAGCTATCCGCACAAGTTGATACGAGGCTGGCCACATGGTTGATCGCCCCGCTCTTCGGCCCCGCCCTCAAGCTTCCCGACAGCACCGGCGATATCCATCAACTCAGCGATCTCAAGGGAAGGAAAGTCCTCCTCACCTTCCTCGGCGCGGATTGCACCGCGAAACAAGACAGCCGCAGACAGCTCGAACACCTCACGCAAGCCTCTGCGGCATTCACTAGTGCTAACCTCGCGCTCTTCGTTGTCTCCGCATCTTCCGATAAAGAGCTATCCGCAACCGCCTTCGCAACCTCCGCATTCCCCATCCACATCGCCACTGAAAGCGAACTCGGCCCCTGGAACATCCAGTACCGATACCTCTTCGATCGCCGCCGCGACATGCCCTTGCCCGTCTCCTTCCTCCTCGACGTGCAGGGCGCGATCGTCCGCGTCTACACCGGCCTCGTCGCCGCGCAGGAAGTCATCACCGACGCCAACTCCGCGCCGCGCACGTCTGACGAGTTCCTCGCTCATGCCATGCCGTTTCCCGGCCCCTACTACGGCGCTCCCATGCAGCACGACTACCTCACCTTCGGCATCGCCTTCTCCGAGTACGGCCATGAGGAAGCCGCCCAGTTCGCCTTCCTCCGCGCCATCGACGCCGATCCCAACAACCAGCTTGCCTGGTTCAACCTCGGCACCATCTTCCTCAACCGCAAGCTCTACCCCGAGGCCCGCAAGTATCTCACCGAAGCGACGCGCCTCAACCCGCAAGACTCAGACGCCTGGAACAACCTCGGCACAGTCTCTGGCTCCGAGCAGAGGTATGACGAGGCTCTCGATGAGTTCCGCCGCGCCGCGGTCATCAATCCGCACCACGCCAACGCGATCGAAAACATGATGCGCATATACCAGTTTCAGAACCGCGCCGCCGAAGCCCAGAGGATCCTTGAAGAGCTGATCGCCACCGCGCCTGGCGTCGCCCAGCTTCATCTCGACCTCTCCGTGACACTAGTCGCGCAGAACGACTTGAAGCACGCCCGCGAAGAACTCGAAACCACAATCCGTCTTGACCCTCGCAACCCCGACGCTATCAATAATCTCGGCGCCGTCCTGCTCCGCCTCGGCCTGACCGACCAAGCGCTGGAGCAGTTCGAGCGCTGCCGCCGGCTCGCTCCGGACTTTGACCGCGCCGCGATCAACGCCGCGGCCCTCTACAACCGCGCCGGCCAGCGCGATCGTTCCCGCGAGATCCTTACTACCTTCCTTACCCGCCATCCGGGCAACGCCGCCGTGCAATCCGCGCTCGACAGGATGGGAACGCCATGAGACCTCTTCGCCTTCTCGCCTGCCTGCTCTTGCTCGTCATCCTCTCACCAACCTTCAGCTCCGCAGCCGATTCAGCATCCGTCTCCGGCACCGTTCGCGACTCAGACGGCAACCCCCTCGCCAACGTCACCCTCACCCTCGCAGGTCGCTCCACGCAGCAGGCCATCAGTGACTCATCCGGACGCTTCCGCTTCGCCGCAGACCTTCCACCTGGCGATTACGCACTCTCCGCCGTCCTCACGGGCTACGCTGCATCCGGCCCACTTTCCATTCATCTCCAATCAGCCCCTTTCAACGCGGACATCGTCCTCGCCCGCGCCCCCGCGCCTCCGCTCGAGTTCCAATCCTCTGGCATCCGCGGCCTCATCGATCCCGGCGGCTACTCCGCATCCATCGCAACCGCCTCCACTGGTGTGCTGCGCGGCATCGCCGAGCTGAGGCGCAAGGACACCTCCTTTGCTACGTCAACTGCAAAGGACTGGCCCTGCGTCCTCGAACCCCAACTCCGCCAAGCCGTCGCACAGCATCCCGATCAGCCCGAACCATCTTTCCGGCTCGGCCAGTTGTACGTTGCCCACGATCAACCCTCCCAAGCCATCCCGCCGCTGCAACACACCCTGGCGCTCGACTCCGCCAACGAATCTGCCTCCCGCACCCTCGCCGCTGCTTGGCTCGAAGCAGGCAACTTCGACGCCGCGCTAAAGCTACTCAAACGGCTTCTCGTCACCCGCGACACATCTGAGCTCCACCAGCTCCTTGCCCGCGCCGACGAAGGCTCTGGCCTCTTCCCACAAGCCGCACAGGAATACCGCGTGGCCGTCGCTCTGTTGCCCTCCGAAGAGAGCTCCTTCGGCATCGGATACGAACTGCTCCTCTCCGGCTCGCTCGCCAATGCTGCCGCCGCATTCACTGAAGGCATCACCCGCTATCCCAAATCAGTCTCCATGCAGATTGGAGCAGGCACCACCCGCTTCCTTCAAGGCGACATCGACGCGGCACTCCAGAACTTCCTTACAGCCACAGATATCGACCCGGCGGACCCGCGCCCTTACTCGTTCCTCGCTACATCCGCTGCCGCTTCAACTGATCAGCGGAGCCGCGTTCATGACACCTTCAAACGCTATCTTGCGCTCGACTCCAACAGCGCAAACGCAAACTACTTCTACGCCCTTGCGCTCGCCCGCGCATATCCTCCAGGCAACGCCGCGCAAATCGAGGCCCTGCTCATGCACGCCATCCAGCTAGACTCAGCCCTCGCTAAAGCCCACCAGCAGCTTGCCGACAGCTACTTCCGCCGCAACGACTTCGCCGACGCAGTCTCCGAGTACGAAACCGCTCTCAGGCTCACGCACGACCCCGAGCCACACTACCACCTCGCTCTCGCCTACAAGCGCATGGGCCGCGCCGCCGACTCCGACCGCGAGATGCAGCTCTTCCGCCAGTCGCGCGAAGTCGGCGGCCAGGCCTCCGCCGCATTCACCGGCATTGATCTAGCACAGTTCATCTCGGCAACCGGCGCACCAAGACCGCACTCCGGTCTGCCGCTCCAATGCCCTTAACCTCGCAGTAATGGCGATCCTAAACACTTTGTTAGATTTGCATCTGCGGATGAATCAGTGCGAGCACGGATCAGGCGCCAAAATTTTTTCCACCGTCCGCCGTGCGAACACGTCGCCCATGGCGATCGATCCGCCTTCCTGACCGTGCATGGCGCAGAATGTCTTGGTATGAAAAACCACTTGAAGATATTTGGGCCGCGCTTGCCCAGCGGATCGTCCAGGCTCTGATCTATCCCCGGGCTGAAACCGTCCAACGAAAGGGTAAAAGTCCTACTACACGCACCTTTGACATGTATGCTCCCCGCTTAGAAATCAAATGAATATCGCGCGTGGATACGCTATCAGGCTTGAGCCAAACATTGATCCGACGAAACCCTTCATTGGTCTCAAAATTCCGATAAAGGAAGTAGAAGATCCACGACGTTGACTTCCAGGCGAATCGAAACTGCGGACCAGACGCGATGATCTGCTGGCATTCCGGCTATTTCCGAGGATGGAGACCTAGCCGGCTCGCCTTTCTGCCCGGCATTCAACCACTCCTGGACCGGTGAAGCGCATCACAACTGCCAGGAGCGAGGAGAATGTCATGGCGAAGACAGATGATGCAGAGTTGGTTGAGGTCGCGGGCCACATGGTGCGCATCAGCAGCCCGTCAAAGCCCTACTTTTCAAAGGGCGTCCAGCTGACAAAGCTGGACATTGTGCGCTACTTCCTTTCCATCGCGCCAGGTGCGCTGCGCGGCATCGTGGATCGTCCCGTGGTCCTCAAACGCTTTGTAAATGGCGCGGAGGCGGAGCCGTTTTATCAGAAGCGCGCCCCCAGTGATCTCCCGGACTGGATGCGGACGGTGACCTTGTCCTTCCCGTCCGGTCGCACCGCAGACGAAGTGGTGGTGGATGAGGCCGCCGGTCTCGCTTGGATTGTGAACCTTGGTTGCATAGAGTTGCACCCGCACCCGGTTCGCACGGGAGACCTCGATCATCCCGATGAGCTGCGCGTGGACCTCGATCCGCAACCCGGAGTCGGATGGAGCGACGTGCGCATTGTAGCCATGGAAGTGAAAGCTCTTCTCGACGAGTTGGGTCTGGTGGCGTGGCCGAAAACCAGTGGATCACGTGGTATTCACATCAATATCCGGATTGAACCGAGGTGGAGCTTTACCGAAGTGCGCCGGGCCGCGCTGGCTCTGGCTCGCGCGGTGGAGGGACGATGTTCGTTGGCGAGCAGCAAATGGTGGAAGGAAGAGCGACATGGAGTTTTTCTGGACTACAACCAGAATGCGAAAGATCGGACGACCTGCTCCGCCTTCTCGGTGCGGCCGCTGCCCGATGCGCGAGTGAGCACACCGCTGCGGTGGGATGAAGTGATGAGATGCGATCCAGCGGACTTCACCGTGCTTACCATTCCGGATCGATTCGTGAAGATCGGTGACCCGCACGCTGCCATGGACGAACACGCGGGTGTGCTCGATGCGTTGCTGACAATGGCTGAGCGGGATGAGGCGGTGGGTCTCGGCGATGCGCCATGGCCTCCTCACTTCCGTAAGGTGGAGGGTGAGCCTGCGCGTGTGCAACCATCGAAGGCCCGCAGCTCCGGCAAGTCAAGTAAGGTGGTCAAAGCTGAAGGTGAAGAGGTTGATCCGGCGGCCGCTCCTGTCGCGAAGAAAGGACGACGGCAGCCCACGATGCCCCTGATCGTGGTTGCACAGTCATCCGACAAAGCTGCGGCGGAAGCAGGGCTCGAGCGGTGGAAGCAGCAGCACTCCGAAGCTGCGGCGCTGCTGGCACCGGATGACGTGCTGTTGGACCGCATGCGCGGGTCGGCGTACGTGTGGTATCGCATTCGTGTGAATCTGCGACATGTGCCGGAGACGCTACGGCCGTCGCAGGATACGCCGGATCCGGACGATGACCCAACACGGGCGTGGCGCGAGACGAAAAAAAGGACGTGAAGCGCTCGGTTGGAGCCTGTTGACTCGCGGCTAGATTCGCTCCGGAAAAATGCTCATCAATTCCTCAGGCGGAATGACCTCGAGCTGCTCGTAGGTGCAGTCCCTTGGAACCTTGTCAGGACGCCAACGCCTGAAGTGCGCCAGGTGGCGGAAGCGTGTGCCCTGCATATGCTCGTAGGCGACTTCGACCACAAGCTCAACGCGGAGCGGCACCCAGCTCAGGTCTTTGCCACCACTCCATCGCGACTGGCCGCCGGGCATGCGGCCGCTGGCATGTGCGTCCTCGCTTTTCCAGTCTTCCCAGGGATGGTTGCGGAGCGCATCTTCGCGATAGGGTGCGAGAAACTCCACTAGCTCCCTGCGTTTGGTGGCGGTAAAGCTGGCGCAGACCCCGACGTGCTGTAGCCTCCCAGAAGCGTCATGCAAGCCTAACAGTAGCGAGCCAACCGCGGTGCCTTCGCCATCCTTGTGCCACCGAAGACCGGCGACAACGCAATCGCAGTCACGCTCGTGCTTGATCTTGAGCATGGTACGTTTGTCTGGCGTATATGGCCCCGCGATGGGTTTGGCAATCACGCCGTCGAGCCCCGCCCCTTCGAAACGTGTGAACCAGTCCTGCGCAATTGTGCGGTTCCGTGTTGCGGGCGTCAGGTGCAGCGGCATGTGCAAGTTTGCAAGGACTCGTTCAAGCTCGCCGCGCCGCACGGCGAAAGGCTCGTCGCGCAGGTCACGGTCGTCAAGTTGAAGCAGGTCAAAGAAGACAATCGAAGCCGGAGATTGGGCAGCGAGGGTCTTCACGCGCGAAGCCGCAGGATGTATGCGTAGCGTCAAGGCCTCAAAGTCAAGACCGCCATCCCGCGCAATGACGATCTCCCCATCCAGGACGCATCGTTGCGGCAATAGCTTGAGCAGCGGGTCGCGCAGTTCTGGAAAGTAGCGATCGAGAGGCTTGCCATCGCGACTTTGGAGTAGCAACTCCTCTCCGTCGCGAAAAATAATAGCGCGAAATCCGTCCCACTTCGGCTCAAAGATCCATACGTCTGCATCGGAGGGGATCGTATCGACCCGCTTGGCGAGCATTGGCAGGATCGGCGGCGACAACGGTAAGCGCATGCTGTGTTTGATGCGGGCTGTCCTTGTCGCGGTTGATCGCTATCTTTCAGTGGCTTTTCGCTATATTCGCGCTCAAACTGGCCGCCTCCCACAGGTCGAGGCTCTGCAAATACGATTGTGTTTCGTGTTGCTAGACACCATATTGAGCGAGTCGATGTTGCTTGTACGCAGCACGCACCTCAGCGTATTGGGGCGCAATTATAGGATTAGACGAAGCTGTCCCCCTGTCATCAAGCTTGATGCAACGATCGCAGATCTCGACAAAGGTTTCTCGAGAACCGCCCTCGCTACCAGCGGCAAAGATGGCCTGAATGCAAGCGCCGAGACACCCGGCTTCTTCTTCCAGAGGAACGTGAACGTCTGTGCCACTCGCGTCGGCCAGAAGCTGACGCCATTGCGTTGAACGTGAACCACCTCCGATGAGTAGAATGCG
Organism: Tunturiibacter empetritectus; assembly: GCF_013410875.1. Lineage (GTDB taxonomy): Bacteria > Acidobacteriota > Terriglobia > Terriglobales > Acidobacteriaceae > Edaphobacter > Edaphobacter empetritectus. Next base: position 2,726,429 of record NZ_JACCCU010000001.1, read on the forward strand.
TTTTGCGCTTTTACCATTGAGGATGAGATCGAGGCCATCGAGAACGCCAAAGCTGACTCCTTCAATCGTCGCCCGGATGAGATTGGCTGGAGTGAAATTGGACGCCGAGACCCCGAGAATAGAGCCGTGCGCAGACGGTAGGTCGGGCGTGCGTTCGCCATTGAGAAACGGAATGAAAGTGAGACCATCCGCCCCCGGCACTGTAGTTGTCATAGCTGACTCTATGTCAGTGACTGAGCGGCCAAGCGTATTCAACATCTGTGTGACGACATTAGTTGCGTTCATGGTGCACACGAGAGGAAGCCAGCCGTTCGAGGACGCACAAAAGGGAGCGATGCCTGGATCCAAGCTGGGCACGAATTCATCGCGGAACGAGTAGACGGTAGCGGAGGTGCCAAGACTCATGGTAACAACGCCTTCCGTGACATTACCTGTGCCAATTGCTCCCATCATATTGTCTCCACCGCCACTGGCGACAAGACAAGAGTTGGAGATACCAAGATCCGCGGCTATATCTGGCTTTACATTTCCAACGATCCGCTCTGCAGGAACAAGTGCCGGAAGCGCACGAAGAAGCTGCCCGGTGCCATGGTCAATAGAGGCGAGAATCTCAGCAGCCCAGGCACGGCTGCGAACATCGAAGTAGCCCGTGCCAGAGGCGTCTCCATACTCCGCGTAGAGATTGCCGGTAAGCCAGAAGTTGAGGTACTCATGAGGAAGAAGAATGTGTCGAATTTTTGCGAAGTTTTCTGGTTCTCGCTGCTGCAGCCAAAGCAGCTTTGATACCGTGTAGCCGGTAAGGGGAATGATGCCAAAGCGCTTGAGAAAAGTTTGCTCACCTCCAAATCGGGCGATCAGTTCGGCGTTCTGCGATGCGGTTTCGGTGTCGTTCCAAAGCTTGGCGGGACGAATCACCTGCATGCGTTCATCAAGAACGACCAAGCCGTGCTGCTGGCCCGAAACTGCGAGGGCTCTTATCGGACGGCCAGGAGCCTTCGCCATTGCTTGCTTGATTGAGAGTCGGAGTGCCTCAATCCACCATTGAGGTTCCTGCTCGCGAGCGCCGGAAGGTCGCTGGATAATTTGATGTGTCGCGTGTCCTCGACCATGTGCGATGCCATGCTCGTCAATCAAGAGAGCCTTTGTTCCTTGAGTGCCGCAGTCAATACCGAGATACATGGTTGGCGTCTCGTCTTCCGTTATGTTGCGAGCGTTTTGGTTGCAGACTCTGAGCGCTTACTTGTGTTTATACTACGGCGCAATGAGCTGTGATAGCCGGAGTGACGCTGAAGCGCGATGGCAGCAGCTCCACGAAGGCGAGCCATCTCTCCCCCAGTCGTAATCTCCAGGCGAGGTGGAGAGCCTGCGAGAATGCCGGAAATCAACTCTTCTTGCACGATGGAACCGAAGGTGGACCACGCAGTCGTAAGAGCACCAGTGATGAGAAGAAGTTCTGGCGAAAGGGCTGCTGTGACGAGTCGGAGCCCTTGTCCTAGATGAAGGGCTTGTTTCTTGATCGCTTTGATTGCGTGCGAATCGCCTTCCTTGGCTAAGTGCATAAGATTTTGAATGGAGGTAATGTTTGTGTTTGGTCTGAGCTCAGAATAGAAACGGAGGGCAGCATCGGATGACGCGAGCGTCTCCCAGCAACCCCGCTTTCCGCAACCACAAAGAGGCCCAGCAGGATCAACCGGAATATGCCCAAACTCGCCCGCGAGGCCGTTGAGACCAGAGACAATCTGCCCATTGGCAAAGATTGCAGTGCCAAGTCCCTCCGAAAGGCTGATAAGAACGGCATTCCGTGTCTTGTCCATGCGTCCAAACCAGAGTTCGGAGAGGAGACAAGCCGTTGCATCGTTGTCAAGCTCGACCTGGAGGTGAAGCTTCTTCTGGATCGCTCCCTTAATGTCGTAGTCCGCCCATTTCAAGTTGGGGGCGTGAATCAGATGGTTTGTCTTTGGGTGGACGCGGCCAGGCACGCTGATTCCAACCCCTTCAAAGGTTTTGTGGGGAAAGCGATCACGCATCGCCTGCATAGCTTCGATCATTCCCGCCACAGATCGCTCAGGGTCCGAGAAGATACTGATCTCTTCATGCGCGAGCATGCGCCCGTTGAGATCAATGATGGCAAGGATTGCTCTTCGCGGCCGAAGGTCGGCTACCAACATGACGAGATTGTCGTTGAGCGATAGCATCGTCGGGCGGCGGCCGCGTGGCCTCCGGGCCACCGCCCCTTCAACAATCCAGGTCTCCTGAAGCAGCTGCTCGACGATATTAGAGACGGTGCTGGGCTGCAAGCCTGAGACGCGTGACAGATCCGCACGCGAGATCGGTTGCTTGGACCGAACAATCTCCAACACGATGTCGCGGTTGATGTCGCGGGCGATCTCGCTTGATGCGAGCTCGACGTAAGCGAGATCGATCCGCCTGAAGCCTTTCTCGACGCGCTCCGTTATTTCTTTAGCAAACATGGCGTGCTCGCATAAGCTGAAAGCTCATTAGTTATCGATAGTCGAAGAAGTAGGCCTCTCGTAAATTAGTCAACCTTTAGTTTGCAAAGGGGATGTGTCTCTCGCCGAGTTAATAAAATCGCAAGAACTATTTCGTCAAGGCCTAGTATAACGGTGCCTTACCGCAATTTATAGAGAGAAGTAAAGCAACCTCAGGGGAAGGTATGAATAGCCTGTAAACATCTATTCTGCGCGGGTGGCACGAGGATGTCTATTTGCAGTCCAAGCAATACCCATTGACAACTTAGTCGCATGGTCGATATAGTTCGGGTCGCGAGTAAAATAACGTTTTTTTGATCATCCCGACGATCACCAACCTTTTTGGGAAATTTTTATGAGCGACATGGCGGGCAATATCAGCGCGTTCTCCACTGTCTGGACCTACTACATCTATGGCGCGTTCATCACTGTCTGGACCTACTACATCTACGGCGCGTTCATCAACAAAAAGCATCGGTCAAGCACTACGTCACTATGGGACGATGGTCAACGGCTATTGGGATGCTCGTGTCGATTGCGACAGCATAATCTCGGGATGAATGCGGCCTCGATCACGGACTACGTGCAAGCGCTATACAGCTTTTTCATTGCGCCGCTCTTCGGGACTGTGATCTTGGGCATGCTGTGGAAGAGGGCTACGAAAGCCGGAGGATTCGGGGGCTATTGCCGGAACCGCCGCTTCAATAGGAATGTTTGTCTGGGTGCGTATGAATGGTGAGGGTCTGCGATATATCGCAATGAGTCCCGACGCACGTCCGATGGCGAAGAACCTTTATCATGTGTTGTGGAGCTGGCTGATCTGCGTTGGCGTGACGGTCGCCGTAAGCCCGATGACGAAAGCTACACCCACCGCCCAACTTGCTGGATTGGTCTACGGAGTAACTCCGCTACGCAGCGACGGCGCAGAAAGTCTCTGCAGAAACCAGCCTTCTGGCAGCAGTAGTGATCGTTGTGTTCTTCGTTCTGAACATAGTTTTTAAACAGAGCTGAAGGAGAAACGATGAGGGACAATCACTCGCAAGAACAAGGAGGTCAAACTCGCAAAGCAAAGCTCTCGATATGGTTTTTCTACCGTATCTTGATGCTTGCCGATGGTCTGGTTCTGTTAGGCCAAGGCACCTTTGAGCACTTCGGTCACGAACCGTCCACAGTTTTGGCGAATTTGCAACCGACACTCTGGTGGGGCGTTCTACTGACCCTCTTCGGCGGTTTCTACACTGTGCGGTTTCGTCCAGCGGAGCACTCGATCGAGTAAGTTCTCTATAAGACAAAGGCACAAAGCAAATTTTATTGGGGGATATATGGGGCAATCGATTTTCAGTGACTTTACGACAGTCCGATACGAGGGATCAGCCAGCACATCCGGTCTGGCGTACCGTTGGTACGACGCCGACCGATCGGTACTAGGAAAGCCGCTACGCGATCATCTGCGATTTGCAGTCGCTTATTGGCATAGTTTAGTGATGAACGGTAGCGATCCGTTTGGCGCACCGACAATAAATCGTCCTTGGATGAACCGCGATGATGCGATGCAAGCCGCCCATGATAAAGCTGACGCTGCATTCGATCTTTTTCGCGTTCTCGATCTCCCGTTCTATACATTCCATGATCGCGATATCACGCCTGAGGGCGCAACTCTACGTGAATCCATTGCGAATCTTCTCAGCATGTCGGACTACCTGGCGAAGAAGATGGAGTCGTCAAAGACTCGGTTGTTGTGGGGTACGGCAAACCTTTTCAGCCATCCGCGGTTCATGTCAGGCGCCGCAACTAACCCTGACCCCGAGGTGTTTGCCTACAGTGCAACGACGATCAAACACTGCATGGACGTCACGAAACGATTAAGCGGTGCAAACTATGTGTTGTGGGGAGGCCGCGAGGGCTACGAGACACTCCTGAACACAAGTCTGAAGCGTGAGCTTGAACAGATGGGTCGCATGCTCTCATTGGTGGTGGAGTATAAGCACAAAATCGGATTCAGTGGGCAAATCCTTCTTGAACCTAAACCGAAAGAACCCACTGTGCATCAGTACGATTTCGATACCGCAACAGTCTTTGGATTTCTGAAGAGGTTTGGCCTCGAGAGCGAGGTGAAGGTGAATTTGGAAGCGAATCATGCGTTGCTGGCAGGGCACACCTTCGAACATGAGATTGCGACCGCTGCTGACCTCGGAATTCTCGGTTCTCTCGACATCAATCGCGGCGATCCACTGCTCGGTTGGGACACGGATCAATTTCCCGCAGATCTGTACTCGATGACGCTGGCAATGTACCAGGTAATCCAGGCCGGCGGTCTGGGGATGGGCGGTATGAATTTCGATGCAAAGGTGCGGCGACAGTCTACGGAGCCGGAAGATCTGCTGCACGCACACATTGGCGGTGTGGATATGTGTGCACGCGCGTTCCTGATCGCGGCGAAGGTCCAGGAGGAAGGGCGTCTCGCTGAGATTGTTTCGACACGCTATGCCGGTTGGAATCTACCGGAGAACCAGGCGATTCTTGCGGGCAAAGAGTCATTGGATGAGATCGCTGCCCGAAGCGAGGAGCGCAATATCAACCCGCAACCTCGATCGGGACGGCAAGAGCAACTGGAAAACTTGATCAATCGTTACCTGTAGTCAAGGAAAGACCGCACCGGGCCGCGAACGTCGGTGAGGAGAACATGAAGGAGTTACGATGATTTTGCGGAACCGGATTGCACTGTCTGCGTTGGTCTCATTGGCATTAATCTTCCCTGCCCTTTCGCAGGCACCGTTGCCCTCAGATGCGCGCCGCTCCGCATTGGGCCTTGGCGCGGCGTGGTATCCCGAGCAGTGGCCGGAGAGTCGTTGGGATGCAGATCTCACGCTGATGGAACAGGCGCACATAAATTTTGTGCGTGTGGGTGAGTTTGCATGGAGCACTATCGAGCCTCACGAAGGTGATTTTCATCTGGAGTGGTTGAAGCATGCGGTACGTGCAGCAGAGCGGCATCACATTGCGGTTGTCATAGGCACGCCATCCGCCGCACCGCCAGCATGGCTCACGCAGAAATATCCAGAGACTCTCCGCACCATGGAGAACGGTCGGAAAGACGGGCACGGAAGCCGCCAGCAGTTTGACTGGAGCGATCCAAAGTATCGCGAGCTCAGCCGGAGAGTCGCGGAGAAGATGTCCGAGGCCTTCGGTCACGATGCGAATGTGGTCGGCTGGCAGATTGACAACGAATACGCCAACGAAAGCTTCGGACCTTCAACCCAGACGCAATTTCAGAACTGGCTTCACGCGAAGTACGGCACGCTTGAGAATCTAAATAATCGGTGGACCACCGCCTACTGGAGTGAGACGTATCAGGATTGGAACCAGATCCCGATTGCCAATCACGGGGGCAACCCGGGTCTGATGCTGAACTGGAAAGAGTTTGTCTCCGACACTTGGCGGAGTTATCAGAAGAACCAATTAGATGCGATCCGTGCTCATGCTGAGCCTCGGCAGATGATCACCACGAATATGATGGGATGGTTCGACGCTTACGATCACTACACGGTAGCGCAGGACCTCGACTTTGCCTCGTGGGACGATTATGTGGGCACTGGGCATCTCGACCCAGTGCGCAACGGGGCGACTCACGATCTGACCCGCGGATTCTTGCACAAGAACTTCTGGGTGATGGAGACGCAGCCTGGATCTGTGAACTGGCAAACGGACAACAATGCGCTCGACAAGGGCGAGGTTCGAGCCATGGCGTGGAATGCGATAGGGCATGGCTCGGAAGCTGTGGAGTACTGGCAATGGCGAAGTGCCCTGAATGGACAGGAGCAGTATCACGGCACGCTGGTTGGAGCAGATGGGACCCCTGTTCCGCTATATAACGAGGTAAAACAAATTGGGGCAGAGTTTGAGAAAGCTGCTCCATCGTTGGCGGAAACAACCATACAGTCTCAGGTTGCTGTGCTGCAAGACTACTCGAGTCGTTGGGCTATCAACTGGCAGAGACACAACAAAGCCTTCGACCCTATCGATGCACTGTTGAGCTATTACGCTCCACTACATCAGTTGGCCCGTTCAGTTGATGTGATTAGCGATACCGCACCTATTGCGCAGTACAAACTGGTTGTCGCTCCAGCGCTCAACGTTTTGACCCCGGAGGCCACCAAAAATTTACAGGCTTACGTCCTCGCGGGTGGCAATTTGGTGCTCGGACAGCGAAGCGCTATGAAGAACGAAGACAATAGTCTCTTTTCAGAACGGCAACCCGGGCCACTAGCCGCGATGTTGGGAGCAAGAGTCGAACAATTCTATGCGTTGGATCAAGCCATCCCTGTGAGTGGCGTGTGGGGCGACGCGCAGAATAATATCTGGGCCGAACAATTAAGCGTAACGGAACAGACGACCCAGGTTTTGATGCGCTACGGCGCAAGCAATGGCTGGCTGGACGGGCAGCCTGCAGCCGTGACGAGGAAAGTTGGACGGGGAACGGTCACATACATAGGTGCGGCGCTCAATGAGCCTGCGATGAAACACGCGGCAGAGTGGATGCTCAAGCAGAGCGGAGTCGCGACGGTATTGCCTGAGATCCCAACAGATGTGGATGTGACGATAAGGTCAAACACAAAGACCAGGATTCTCATCCTGACGAACTACGGGTCTGAGATGCACCTCATCCAGCTGCCTCATGCAATGCAGGATGTGCTCAAGGGTGGCGATACAACCAGCGTTTCCCTTCCCCGATTTGGTGTCGCAGTGCTTAAGGAGTTGGCCGGTACTGAGTAGGAGGATCGCTTTGTCTCGTGCAGCGAAAATGGAACGATACTGCACGCTCATCTTAGTGTTGGGCCTCAGTTCAATGCTGGCAGCCCAAAGTTTCGTGCCTTCACGTGACCTCTTGGTGCGCTTCGATGTATCAGCACACGTTTTCGTCAAACTGATTTGATGATAACCGGCGCCTTCGACTTGAGCGTGCCTAACCTTGCCAGCTTTCTGTTTGCCGCGCGGGTACGCGCGTTCTCAAGGCGGCACAATAAGACCAGTCAACGGCAACTCGCGCTTTTTAATCTCCAACGCCGACGAAACGTGTTGTCTTGTCGTTGATGATGAATTTGTGATAGCCCAGACCCCTAGCAATCACCTTGAATCAATTAGGCTTCGAGGCAAGCACATTCGATCACCTGAAATGGCAATCGCCGCAAGAGCCGCGCGACTTCCTGCCCTCCTCATCACCGACGTGATGATGCCCGGCATGACCGGGGTTGAATTAGCAATCTATTTTCGACAGGCTCACCCTGAATGCAAAAGCTTGCTTCTCTCGGGACAGGCCGCAACCGTCGATTTGCTTGAAGATGCTGGGGCTCAGGGATATGACTTCGACTTGCTGCCGAAACCAGTACATCCTGCGGATCTACTGGCGAAGCTGCGATACTGACTTTGTTCGCAGCACCGTTGGCGAGCGAGGCCGGGGAAACACTTCACTGCTCCGTGTTAAAGTGACCTGCGTATTCCGGACTGCGCATTTTCCATCAATCCGCAAGAACACGAATACACCTGAACCCTCAGAGTACATCCTGCCTTAGCCGATCATGCCACGCATAAACGAATGGGTCCGTAGCGATGATTTTCTTGTAACCTTTTGAAGCCTAGCCGCTCTAATCGAGACTGTCGTTCGTGTTTTTTAGATAATGGCGATCATTTAAACAAGTTGCGCGTAGAGATGACAAAGACACGGGAGCTGTCGGCCCCAATGCGGATTGACCGAAAGCATCCGCTCGCCATTCGGTGGATGCATTGGATTAACTTTCCCGTGCTCTTCCTGATGATCTGGAGCGGACTGCTGATTTATTGGAACGACACGGACAATGCCTACCAGCATCCGCATGAGATATATCGCATTGGAATCGGAAAATTCACATTATTCCACCTGTTTCCGAATTGGTTTTGGAAGGCGATGAACGCACCGTATCACGTCACCCAGGGACTGGGACATCACTTCTTTTTTATGTGGATCTTTGCCGCAAATGGCATTGCCTATGGGTCGTTTCTGGCGATCTCAGGCGAGTGGCACTTTCTAGTTCCGGAGCGGACGAGCCTGCAGGAGGCGATTCAGGTGACACTAGTGGACTTGCACTTGCGAAAAGGGCTACCACCGCAGACAAAATACAACGGGGCCCAGCGCATCGCTTATTCAGGCGTGATCGTCATGGGATTTGGGATGCTGGTGAGTGGACTGGCGATCTACAAGCCGACGCAGCTTCACTGGATGACGACGATCCTCGGCGGCTACGAGATGGCGCGCTGGGAGCACTTCTGGATCACAATGGGTTTCCTTGCCGCTTCAAGCGAGGACGAGCCCTCCGCGGTTCCCGTCGAGCCAGAAGAAGCTCCTTCATCGCCAGCGGTCGAAGGTGCTCCGACGCCTTCTGCGAAAGACGAGAATCCGTCTGTGTCGCCGAAACCCGAGTTCGTCGAAGCCGCTGAGGATAGCCTGGAGGAGTCCGTTGCTGCGCATCTGGCTGAGCAGAACGCCGCCGTTCTAGCTGACTCGCGCAAGCACACGCGCCGCTCGTTTGCCGTCGCGGCTGTTGCAGCCATTGCAGGCTACAATCTGTACGACTGGATTACCGATCGCTCTCGGCTGGAGATGCAGCCCTCTCCGTTTCGACGAGCGTTCAATGCCAACGCGTCACTGTCACGGACGATTTTCGATGATCGGGCATTAGCTCCGACGTATTCACTCCGCAAGGCCGAGAATTTGCGGGTTAACGGGGTCTATGGTCTGAAAATGGAGTTGGTTCCGGAGAACTATCGCCTGCAGCTTGTCGGTCGCGATGATGCAGACCATCCGCGATTCAGCCGCGATGTAACTGCCTGGGAGTACAAGTACGTCGCCGCCGCATCGCATGAGGATCAAGGCCACGATAACAAGACGCCACCGCCCGGTACGGCAAAAAAGATGGCCCCAGCGGAGATGGTTGATCAAGAAGTGAAGCGCGAGAGCCGAAGCGGTCACATGCCGCGGGGTCGAAAGGAGGCTGGGCAGAGCCATTCGACGCTCGCGCCGGGCACGCCAGGCCTGCTTCTCACGCTGCAGGATGTCCTGCGCCTCCCCAGGCACGAACTGGTCACGCAATTCAAATGCATCGAAGGTTGGAGCCAGATCGTCTATTGGGCGGGGCGTACAGATGGTGGACTTTCTGGACGCGTACCCTCCCGCGCTCATCGATGGTCAGGAGCCGAGGTACGTCTACATGGAGACGTCCGGCGGCGACTACTACACCGGATACGATATGCAAGTATGTCGTCATCCCCAGACATTACTTGTCACGGAGCTGATGGGCGCTCCACTCACCCAATTTCATGGAGCGCCCCTGAGGCTCCACATGCCGACGAAGTACGGCTACAAGCAGATCAAACGCATAGGTCTGATCAGCTATACGAATATGAACCGGATGACTACTGGACCAAACTAGGGTATGACTGGTATGCGGGGCTGTAATATTGGCTGGGGGCGATGGGACTGACGCACAATGAAACCAATTGACTGTAGTCCACCCTGCTCAGTGATTCGAGACCATAGTGACAATCTGTTTGAGCAGTGCGCGTGGTTCTATGCGATCTGTCGCGAGTACCTGTTTCGCGATCATACCGCGGAGATTACTGAGGCTCTCTTTCCCGAAGATGGCCCATTGAGTGGAACCTATGTCCTTGAGGTCGGCTGTGGTCCGGGGTTTTATTCGCGGCGGTTGGCGCAACGCTATCCCACCATTCGCACGATGGGCATCGATATGTCGGCACGTCTGCTGGAGTGGGCGAAGGTGCGTGCCTCCAATCTGCGTCTACAGAACTGCAGCTTCCGCGAAGGCGACGCTCAGGCGCTACCGGAACTAAACGCTCCGGTAGATGCAGTGATCTGCTCGCGACTCCTGCTGATCGTCCCAGACAGAGAGGCGGTGCTGGCTGAAGTCTTTCGCATTTTGAGACCCGGTGGCCGATGTTTTTTCGCGGAACCAACATCCGCATTTAAGACGCGCATTCCCCTGCTGGGGATGCATCTTGCGGCAAACATCATCAGTCGCTCCGGACGATGGAGCGGCAAGCCGCATAAAGCGGAAGTGCTCTGCCACAAAGCCTTCTGCGACCTGATCCACACACAACCTTGGAAGTCGGTAAGCATCCAGAGCACCACTGGATATCAGTATGCCGTCTGTCAAAAGCCGTATGCAGAGGAAGATCTAACCTTAGAGGGAGTGTGTGAGAGGGTGGAGGAGCACACGTTGAAGAACTGGAGTGTTGCCTGAGTGCTGTATCCGATCCTGAACCCTACAATGAAAGATGCCACTTTGGCTTCGGTCTGCGCGTTGGCCGTAATGGCGAAGGCTCCGAGGCCGGGCAAGGTAAAGACTCGGCTGGCACCGCCTCTGACATTGGAGCAGTCGGCTGCCATCAATACCTGTTTTTTGAAGGACACAACGGCGAACATCGCAGCATTACAGCCTAAGGGACACAGTGCCGGAGTTATCTCGTATACGCCCATCGGGGATGAGGCTCTCTTCGATGGTTTGCTGCCGCCGGAGTTCTCGCTGATTCCACAGCGTGGCGACAGCTTTGGCGAGCGGCTGTTGGCATCGGCGGAGGACCTGCTTGCCTGCGGATTCGGAGCGGTGTGCCTGATCGACTCGGACTCGCCGACAGTGCCGGCGGCAGCATTCTCGCAGGCGGTCGAGGCGTTGTTACAGTCGGGCGATCGTATCGTGCTGGGCCCATCGAACGACGGAGGCTACTATCTGATCGGCCTGAAGCAGCCGCATCCACGGCCCTTCACGAACATTACGTGGAGTACCTCAGTCGTGTACGAAGAAACCGTTGCGGCGGTCTGCGCTGCAGGCATCGAGCTTGTCGAATTACCCATGTGGTACGACGTCGACGATGGCGCAACGCTTGAGATCCTTCGCGCGGAACTGCTTGATGGAACAAGACCGTCGTTCGCAACGTTGAAGGGATACGCGGCAGAGCACAGCAGAAAGTTTTTGCTGGACCTGGAGACGCAGCCATGAGCCAGGAAAGAATACAACTACGCCACGCGGGGGTAAGGGCATGGCTGACGAACATCGTGTTGAGCGTGCTTGGATTCATCCTGCTCGACCTGACACGTCAGCTCATCAAGGAGTTCCATCACTTTACTATTGGCTTTTCCGGCGTTAGCGGCTGGTCTGTTTTGGTCTATCTCGCGGCCATGGCCCTCATTCTGACACAGCCGGTCAACCGCTATACCTTTGCGATCATTCTGACCATAGCGATCGCGTGTCGTCTGGTAACACTGCTGCCGGAACCCTTCATGTCTTCGGATATCTATCGCTACGCGTGGGATGGAGTAGTGCAACATGCACACATCTCGCCGTATCGCTATGTGCCGGGTGATCCTGCGCTTACTGCTCTGCGTGCTCCGAATCAGGACCTCTTCGATCACATCAACCGGCGCGACTACGCGCACACGATTTATCCTCCGGTCTCGCAGTTTCTGTTCTTCCTCATCACCTTTCTCAATCCCACCGTCACGTTTATGAAGCTGGCGATGATCCTGATGGAGGGGCTGACCATGTACTCCTTGGTCCACCTGCTTACAGGCATGGGCTTCGCGCGGGAGAGAGTCTTGCTCTACGCCTGGTGCCCGCTGCTCATCTGGGAGATCGGCAGCTCCGGGCACCTGGACTCCGCCGCGATGGCGTTCATCGCTCTCGCTCTGTTGGCGCGCTATCGCGGAAGGCCACTTGCTACAGGGGTTTTTCTCGGTGCGGCCATCTTCATCAAGTTCTATCCTCTGATACTCTTTCCCGCGCTCTTCCGCCGTGGTGATTACAAAATGCCCGCGATTCTGGCGGCACTCGGCGCGTTCTCCTATGCCTGCTACGCTACCGTAGGCATGCGCGTCTTCGGATTTCTCGGCGGCTACATTCAAGAAGAAGGCATGCGCTCCGGCGCACGCTATTTCTTGCTGGAGCTGACGCAGCATATTCCGGGATTGCACGTTTTGCCCGTACCAGCGTATATGGTGTTCGTAGCCTGTGTCTTCGCTGCAATTCTGGTGTGGTGCTGGAAGACGGCGAGCAGCCTCGCTCCCGGCGAGGTGCGCGGTTCACTTTGGACCGAAGCCCTCAACCTTCCTGCTACCGCAAACTTTCTTCCCCCCGCGATGGTGCTGGCCTTTGCCATGATGCTGCTCTTCTCGCCGCACTATCCATGGTACGTCGCATGGCTGGTGCCGTTCTTCACCCTGATGCCGAGCCTTCCGCTGTTGGCATACACCAGCGGCCTGTTCTATCTCTGCGCGACGCAGTTGGGCGCGGGTACGGCGGAGTCCGAATTCTTGCTGAACCGCATCCTCTACACCGGCGTGCTCGTTGCGCTGGGAATAGATGTCGTATGGCGACAATGGACGATGCGCCACAGCGTCGCGCAGAGGCGCTCGCCTCATGAGTAAGTCGCAGATATCCGTCATCATCCCCACCCTGAACGAGTGCGAGTCCATCGGCCACGTCGTCGCCTCGATGCCATGGGATCGTATCGCGGAGTGCATCGTTGTGGATAACGGCTCGACTGACGGCACCGGAGAGGTTGCCGCTGCCGCAGGCGCGCGTGTAGTTCAGGCTTCTCGCGGATATGGCTCAGCGTGCAAGGCTGGATCGGAGGCGGCGTTGGCGAGCAGCGTCATCCTTGTCTACCTCGACGGCGATGGCAGCGACACCATTGAAGACCTGCCGCGACTAATCGAACCCATCGAGCGCGATGAGGCCGATTTCGTGATCGGCTCCCGCATTCGCGGACACGTCGAGCCAGGCTCGATGCTCGGCAGTCAGATCTTTGCAGCGCACCTCGTCGGCTTTCTTGTGCGCATGCTGCAGGGCGTCCATTACACCGACATGGGAGCCTTCCGCGCGATTCGTCGCACCAGCTTCGAGCGGCTGCAGATGTCGGAGATGACCTACGGATGGAACCTGGAGATGCAGATCAAGGCGGCGCAGCACAAGCTGCGCATTCTCGAGCTGCCTGTGAACTATCGGCGCAGAATCGGCGGCGTCAGTAAGGTCTCCGGCGATCTGCGCACCTCCTTCAAGGCAGGCGTCCGCATCCTCGTCGTCGCCTTCCGGGTTGGCATGTCGCGCAAATCTTAGACAGCAATGCTCTGGACGATACCCTTCTCGCGCAATCCTGTCTCAGCCTTTGAAAAGTAGTCCTCTACCGCACCCTGTGTCTTGATCCACGCGACATACTTCGCGATGCCTTGTTCGAGCGTAGTCTGCGGCTCATAGCCAATGCTGCGGATACGGCTGATGTCGGAGATCAACGAGCGAATCTCACCGGGACGGAACTCGCCGCGTGCCAGCGGTGCGAGAGGAATACTGAGCTGTTCGGCGATGATACCCGCAAGGTCGCGTACGCTGGTGGCATGTCCACTGCCGACGTTGACCGGCTGACCGTCCAGCTTGTCGGTCGTCGCCACCAGAAGATTGGCACGGGCAATATCTTCAACGAAGCAGAGGTCGCGCGTCTGTCCGCCGTCCTCATACAGAATCGGCGGCTGGTTGTTCAGCAGCCGAGTGCAGAAGATCGCGATGACGCCGGTATACGGATTGAACAGCGACTGGCGCGGCCCATAAGTGCAGGAGTAGCGTAACGCCACCGTGGGGATGCCGGTCTGCTTGCCCCATAAAAGCACAAGCCGCTCCTGATCCACCTTGGTCAGCGCGTAGACTGTCTCGCCGCCGCCCGGCGTCCCCTCCGGCGTAGGGATCGAGATCGTATGTCTGCCGCAAATTGGACAGTGCACGCTGAAGTCGCCTGCGCGTAACTGCTCCGCGGGGCGAAGCAGCGGAACAACATGACCGTGCTCCACGCACAGCGCCGCACCCTCGCTGTAGACGGCCTGCGAGCTAGCGACGACAACCTTCTGGATCGGCAGCTTATGATCGCGAATGATCTCCAGCATCTGTGCCGTGCCGAAGCTGTTGACGAGCACATACTTCGCCATCTCAGGCATGTAGCCGCCATAGGCCGCTTCGTGAAAGACGACGTCGATGTCGAGTAGTGCTTCGTGCATGGTCTTATAGTCCTGCACGTCGCCTTGGCGGAACTCCGCCGCGAGGTTCATCCACATCGGCCTTCCGTTCTTGTGCGTCTGCGGTTCGAGGTTGTCGAGTATACGAACGCTCCAGCCCTCACGAATGAGGAGATCGACGACGTGAGAACCGATCAGGCCAGCGCCGCCTGTGACCAATGCGCGTTTTGGATGTGACATTACCTCTATCTTAACCTAGCGATCTTTCCTTTGCTGGATCCTTCGATTGCAAATATATCGATGTTGAAGGCGCTATTCTGAAGGAACTGCGCCATCCGTGCTGCCTGCTCATCAAACCCATAGAAGGGTCAACTGGCGTCGCAACCGTTGGCTCGGAACAAACACACACGAATTCCGAAGACCTACAGAGGGATGCGTCACAATGGCATTCGTAATTGCCCTATTTACCCACCAACTGATGAGGTGTTCCGTCTCGAGCCAGCTGCTTTGACATAACTTAAGGGCATGAAAGTCCGACATCAGGCGTTCCGCCCGGCGCTAGAAGCGATAGGCTTTCAAAGTGAAAAACAGGTTGAGAACGCATGTTAAACAAAGGGGTGCCCCGCTGAGAGCAACTCAGCGAAGCGCCGTCCAGTCTATTTAGAACACAAACTTACCGCTAATTTGAAGCTGACGGGAAGAGCCGCCATCGCTGGTGGCGAAGCGGGTCGAGGAGATCTGGCCGAAGGTCGAAGACTGCGTGTTACCAGACGGTTGACCGAAGTTGGGATGGTTGAGAATGTCGAAGGCATCCACACGCAGTCTAAAGTTAAACCCTTCAAATAGCTTCGTGTCCTTCTCTCCGGAAAGATCGACGTCCGCAAATCCAGGTCCAGTCACTGCGTTCCGCTGAATATTGCCGATGCCGGTGTAGACGATGGCTGCAGTCGGAGTCGCCTGCGTTCCCTGAATCTGCAGACTGCATCCGTCCGGAACGGCCAAAGTCGGTTCAATGGCGCAAACATTCGAGTGCGGAATGAAGGTTACATTGGCAATCGCAGTCTGCGATTTATGCGTTGTGATTGAACCAACCTTGTTGGGGCGTACAGCACCCGTAAGGCCGTTGTAGTTTGAGCTGCTTGAGAGTATGTTGATGGGGTTTCCCGTCTGGTATTGAACGATCGTCGAAAGCTGATAACCCGAGACCAGGCGGTTGCCCTTGAAGGGCAGGTTATAGATCGCGGTTCCGGCGAAATGATTGCGCGTGTCGAAATCCGACAGCCCGTAGTTGCCGCTGAGATGGTTGCTGTCCTGCGGAGCACCACCTGCCGCAGTAAGGCCTCCCTGTGACCCGAGCGAGTTGAGATCCATCGACTTCGTCCACTCGTAGTTCACATTAAACTCAAGTCCGCGTCTCATGGTCTTACTGAGCGTCGCCCACATCCCGTTGTAATTCGAGATGCCGATGCTGTTTACCTCCGGAATGTTCGAAGCAATGGAGACGTTGGCATCGATGGGGCTATTGGGTGAGAGCTTCTGATACAGATGCGGGGATCCAACTGGCCCGGATGCCTGGTTCTCGTTGGTTGTAATGCGCAGATGGCGTCCAACCGATCCGTAGTACCCGATCGAGGCAACCATGCCGGCGGCAAGCGCCTGCTGCACGTTCAGATTAAAGCTTTCGATGTACCCGTTCCTGAGGTTAGGGTTGACCGAACTGATCCCGATGGCCGAAGCCTTCGCCGATGCATACAGCGTCGAGACAGGAATGGGAGCTCCGTTATAAGAGACTGCCGTGCTGAAGGGGGGATTGGTGTACAGTCCGCCCACTACGTTCGAAACCGGTTGGTCGACCAGGTACGCATAGCCTCCACGCACCACGGTCCTCCCGGTGCCGAAGACATCGGCCGCAAATCCCAGCCGGGGCTCGATGTTGTAGTTCTGCGAGTAGGCGCCGTTGGCAGAAATTCCATTGGTGCCCACCTGCGTCAGCGTTGGCCCCCCATTTCCATTCGGATTAAAGAGCACAAATCTGTTCGCACCCTCGACCGGCGTACCATTCCACTCGAAGCGCAAGCCATACTCCAGTGTCAGCTTCGGTGTGAGCTTGAAGTTGTCCTGTACAAACCCTCCGACTGCGGTGTCGTAGACCCGGCTGGTGACGGTATTCGGTTGAATACTAAAGACCGTGGCGTTGTCCATCTCGAAGTTGTTGGCTGTGCTCACATAGGTAAGCGTCCCGATGTTCCCGGCAAAGCTGGCACTCAGATAGCGGCGATACTCACCACCGAATTTGATGCTATGCCTACCGCGCAGCAATGTCGCCGTATCCGAAAGAATACCAAGCGTGTCGTTGCGTCCTTGCGGGAATCCCGCGGGCCCACCAAAGACCAGACCAATATCGGAGAGCGTGATCTGCGGCAGACCAACATTGCCCTGAAGGCCATCGCCAAGGCCTACATCATTCGGATTAGTAAGATTGGCCGGGTTGAAGGCGATGGAGATGCGGTTGAAGCCGAGACGCACTTCATTCACGAAGTTCGGGTTGAAGACATGCGTCTCGTTGAAGGTGAGTATCTGCCGATGCGCGTTGCGGTGATCGCCCCATCCTGGAATCGTATCCCCCTGCAACGCAGGCTCCGTACGAACGTCTTTCTGAAAGGCATAGAAACCATGCGCCGAATCCGAGGTGCTGAACTGGTGCATGATGTCGACGGTGAACTGATCAATGTTGACCGGGCCAGGCGTGAACGCGACATAATTACTTCCGCTGTTCGGGAGCGGAAGCAGCGCCGCCAGCTTTGCAGCAGCGGGAAACTGTGCCGCGTTCGCCGCGATCTGCGCCTGCTGAGCGGCCGTAAGCACCGTGCTGTTCTGCAGAATGCCCTGTTTCTGCCTCAGGCCTTCATAGCTGCCGAAGAAGAAGGTGTGTTCTCTCCAGATGGGACCGCCCACCGATCCGCCGAAGTTGTTGCGCTTGAGCGGCGCCTTCTCGCCCGGTAGGCCAGGAATTGGTAATCCGGTTGCAGGGCTGAAATTGCGGTTGAAGTAGTTGCGCGCGTCGAGCGCGTCGTTGCGGAAGTAGTCAAACGCCTCGCCATGAAACTGGTTTGTGCCGGAGCGCGTGGCAACGTTCACAATCGAGCCCGAGCTGCGGCCATACTCTGCGCTGAACGTCGAGTTATCGATCTTGAACTCGGAGGTGGTGCTGATCGACGGTTGAAAGGTGATCTGGTTCTGGCTGATATCGTTCAGGTTCACGCCGTTGATCTGGAAGTTTACCGAGTCTTCGCGATTGCCTGCTGAGTCAAAGGAGTTGGCACCCAGGCCGCGGCTCGCGGACGTCAGACTTCCGGCTGTCGGAGCAACCACGCCGCCGGGCGTCAGCACCGTCAGATCCAGAAAGTGCCGCCCGTTCAGTGGAATCTGCTGCACCGTTGTCCTGTCGATGACCTGCCCGACCGTCATGGTCTGTGTCTCGATCTGCGGTGCGCCGCTGTCCACCTGCACCGTCTCGCCGGCCGATATTAGAGCAAGCTGCGCATTCACCGCAACCGTCTGATTCACTTCCAGCGTCAACTTCTTTACGGTATATAGGCTGAAGCCCGCACCAGAAATCTGTATTTCATATTCGCCTGGTTGCAACGACGGAACGCCATAAACTCCCGCCCCATCGGTAACGACCTCGCGATCAAGGCCCGTGGCAAGCGAATGCACTCTAACGTGCGCGCCTGGAACCACCGCACCGCTTGGGTCTATCACGGTGCCCGACAGATTCGCCGTCGACTGTGCAAGGCACACGCCAACGCTCTGTAACAACAGAACAAAACCTAAGAATCCGCTTGAGAACAATTTAGAAATTTTCACTTCAGGCCTCCTGCAAATCAAGTTGCACCTACGACTTCTATGTGGAAGAACTGCGGCCCGAAAAAGGACTTCGAACGTACGTATTGCAATTAGATCTGATGGGCCCAAATAACGCCGGTGGACCGGTCTTGTCGGCCTCGATTTACTATCTGAAGCGGACCGCGACCCGTTCCACAATAAACTTTTTTGTGATGATATCTAAAATTTCACCTATTTCCAGCGATGTCAATATGCCGAGTCATTACTAGCGGATTTATTTTTCGCCAATCTATCGACAAATTAATGAGTGCAAACGGTTATTGGAATCAACTAGTTCTGTCAGTTTTTTGAGCTTATTTCGCCATTCACGATGCGAGCATCGACTCAACGCTAACGGCAAGCAAAGAGGAAGCCGTAGCGGAGCGTGTCAAGAAGATCGGATAAAAACAAAGTACAAGGGCGCTCAAAAGCTGCCGAAGACATCACTCCAGTTAGACGACGATTCCCCAAAACAGTAACGATCATCCAAAATGGGCCGCGCGTATTAAGTCAGGCAAGGATGGATCTCAGGCCACGTTAGTAGGCGAGGACGCGGCCGTTTGCGCGCATCTCTAAGGCTAATGAGACGACCTTGGCGAGCTTTGGATCCCAGATCATTGTGTAGCAGTCGCCACCGATGCCGGAGCTTGTCGGCTCGAGGAAGCCAAGGCAGGCGTTGGCGGCGATTGCGGAGCCGCCTCGCTTCAGAGTTTCGATTGCAGTCAAGGTCGCGATGGGGTGGCTGTGCCGGCGGCTCCAGAGCATCCCATAGCGGCGGAACGGCTGGCGAAGCTGGCACCTGAGACCCGGTCGCCGGCATGCACGTCTGGTCGCACAAAGCGTTCGGCGCTTGAGGGCTGGAAGTTCGGCAGGGATGTGTCCGATGAGCCTGATTTCGGGTCGCCACTCTGGCGATGGCGACGGATGGCTGAAGCTACGCGATGGCAAGCGGGAGTGCGGCGATGAATGAGCGACGGCGCAATGTTGTTCTCCTGGTCGAATGTTCGCAGACAAAAAAATGAGGTGCGATCAAAGCCGTACGTTTAGAGTTTCACTCCGATATATCAAGGCGTTCTTGCCTTGCTTCTCTACCCAAGCGGACTGTCTCCGCCCGAGCAATGAGTTTCGTAGTAGTGTCGCAAGTTTAGAGGGGTTCCGCAGCGCGAAGACGATTTACTGCTTCTCCTCAGCTAATGAGGAGCCTGGGCCAGCATTGTCTCTTCAGGACATCCCGGGAGTCGTCAGTTTTCCATAGAGCCAAGAGTTTGTCGTGCTGGTCTGTGTTTCCGCTCACGGTCATGTTGGCCGACGCCTTAAGAGCCTGCCCTGTTGGACTATCGACGAAGGAGATGCTGTCGTTGCAGCCGAGCCTCTGCTCAGGTCGCCGAGGCTTCGGGGAGTAGGACGGTGGCGTATTTGGCAACGGCGCTTTCTTATGCCTACAACCAACTAACTCCTACCGTAACGCAAGTCTCAAATTCGGTACTTCTCCGACTTCTTGTAGGACGGGCGGCCGATATCGCTAGAAAAACGAATTCAGGCGCAATGCCCAGCTGCGTCCAGGCGCGATTGCGTTCCCGGAGAAAAGACCTCCAAAATCGATAATATTCAAGCGATTATTCAGATTGTCGCCGTCGAGCTGTAAGCGAGAGTTAAACTTGTCGCCCTGGTATAGATCAATACCAAGGGATGCGGTGACTGCCAGCGTTGGGAGAATTCGCCCCCGCTCGAAGTTCAATCGATCTACGATCTGGAGACCGTACTCATCGACTGCCTGTTGATACGTGCCCTGGTACTCGAAAGGCAAGCCCGAGCCGTACGAAGCGCCTGCCGCCAACCACAGTCGCGGCATCAGCTGATACTGAAAGCGGGTGCGCGCCGTGTTTCGCTGGTCTTGCGAGTCGGGAAAATGTCCACTCAACTGCGACAATGCGTTATCCGCGTCATCGCCAAGAAACAGGCCGCCGGTCACGGGGAGCCAGACACGGCCGACCATATAGGAGTAGCTGATGAACCCAGTAAGCGGACCCATCCTGACGACCTGCAACTTACCTTCGGCACCATAAATGACCGCGTGATCGAAGGCTATCGGATAGCTGACGCCGGTGTTGAGGAGTTGGTCGTCGTCTGCATAGTTACTCACGTCGCGTCGATAGACGTTCACATCCAGCCGTATCCGGTCGCCAAAGGCTTTAGTTCCACCTCCCTCGTAGTAGTTACCCCTCGACGGCTTTACTGGTAGACGAAGGAAGTCGCTGCTGAGCGCATCAATCTGAGTTGAGCTCGAAATCAGGATATTTTCAAAGGAAGGAGTCTGAAAGACTCGGTCGTACGAGGCATGCAGCACCATCTTCCAAGACGGAACATAGTAGCCGACCGAAACTCTTGGGCTAATTCCAATTTCATTCAGAATGAGTTGATAGTGGTCCCAACGGAGCCCGGCGCTTACCGTCCAACTCCCCAAACGGATGAGGTCCTCGACGAACGTAGACTGTTCTAAGTCGGGACGGCTGGCGGCGAAATTCAGCGCCGGGGGAGTATCGGGATCGAACTGTGTTGGATCAGTAATGGAGTAGTTGAACTTCTCATGCAGGAAGCTGTTATCTGACTCGACCCCGGCTTTGAGCTCCTGATTGTGATAGTGCCTGGAGTAGGTTCCCTTGAAGTAGCCTTCCTTGAAGTAGTTTTTCTGGAAAGCGATGATAGGTGTCGAGAAGACGTCGGAGTAGAGGTCATTGGCATTCTTGCGAACAAATCCCTCCAGCGTTCCCAGGCTGTCAGACGAAAATATGTGCTGATAAGTCACCGACCCTATGGTTTCAAAGTTGTCGCCGGTCTGGAGCTGACCCGCCGCTTGCTGCAACTGTTCATTGGGAATTTCGAATCGCGAAAACTCGTGTCGGGCGACCACGATCAGTCGGTCTTTTTCATTGAAATCCCGTTCATACCTCAGGGAAAAGTCGCCGACAGTCCCACGGTTGGTGAAGTTCTCCGGCACCACGGGGTTGAGATAGTGCGCTGACATACCGCCCGACGCGGTTGCCGAAAACGTATTTTTGCCCGACGTCTCCTGCACTCTTGCATAGGAGCCTAACGTGTCATATGTCCCGCCTGTCAGGATCCACTGCCCGTGCAGGCCTGCGTCGGGGTTGCGCTTGGTGTTGAGCTCTATCACACCGCCCATCTTCCTACCGTACTCCGCAGGGAAGCCGGCGGTATAGATGCTCATTGATTCCAGATCGTCAGCCTCAATCTCCGGTCCGAAGCTGGGCGAACGATTGTCGGTAAGCGGAAGCCCATCGACCACGAACTGGGTCTGGTATTCAGAACCCCTCGGATGCAATACCGCATTGCCCTCGTAGAGCCAGCCAGGTTGCGAGACCACGAGGTCTTGTATCGATCTGCCGGGTAGAGACTGGACGCGGTCCTGAATCTGTCTCGAGCCTATCTGCATGATGGAGGAGGGTCGGTCCGGATCGATGAGCGTCTCCTCGGTATTCACAGCTACGACCGTGTTCACCGGGGCAACCTGGAGTTGAACCACCGATTCGATGGGGATGGATGACCCCATTTGCAGAGTGCTGGAGACTGACGAAAAACCCTGTTTCTCGGCGGTGATCGAGTAAACCCCATATGGAAGCCGACGGATAACAGCGTTTCCCTTTTCATCGGTTATAAGGACGGTTCTATATTGGTTCCCCTGACTTATTACGGTCACGGATGCTTCGAGTCCTGCTCCAGTGGAATCGGTCGCTTTTAGAAGTAACTCTCCCGTATTCGCCTGACCCATTGCGGAACAGACGCAAAGTAGCAGGCATCTTGTGACCCCGAAAGGTAGGCGTAAATTCAAATCCTTCACCGTTTGTTAGACGTTTTAGGCCTGCGGGATTGGGTGTGGAGCAGTTTACATCCCATCCTTCGGGGAAGGAGCCGAGGATGGGCACACTTATGTTTTCGTGCTGACATCTCCAATCGCAGGTCATCAAGGGAAAATTCGACAGCTTAGATGTCATGAACAACATTGTTGATTGAATGAACGGACTTTGTCTGCGTGGCCAAGGGCTGCGAGTAGGTTGGTGTTTCAACTATCCCCATTAAAAGAAGTTGCGATTGGCGCTCGTACGACGCGGCAAAGTAACCAGCTTTCATTACTACTGTGCATACACGTGTTCGGCTCAGATGCATTACATTTTGCGTTTAATGTGCTGCATGAGTCGGCACGTTTGTTGGCCTCCTGCCGCGGGAGCGAAAGATCCTGCTGCAGTTCTGTCGTTCGATTCGGCCCTTGGTTGGAAACTCGTTAGGAATTTGATTCATCCTCCCCTCTCAACGAAACAACCTTGGGACGCTGGAGGGGAGTCATGTCGCTGGTTAAATTTGTGCCTATTGGTCTGGCCATCTCAGGTCTTCCACCTTACATTTCAAGCAGGTTTGAAGCAGCTGCGAGGTCCTTGTTAAGAGCAACGCTTTTTTTCTGCGTATTCACTGCTATGACTGAGGCAGCGTTGGGCCAAGTCGCGACTTCGGTAAATGTGCCTACCTGGCGATACGACAATACTGAGGCGGGAGCAAATATTCAGGAGACACTACTGACTCCAACTAATGTTACTGGCTCATCGTTCGGTCTGCTTTTTTCGAGATCCGTAGATGGTTATGTCTATGCCCAGCCTCTCTACATCAACGGCCTTACGATGACCGATGGGCTCGTACACAACGTTGTTTTTGTAGCAACCGAGCATGACTCCGTTTACGCTTTCGATGCTGATTCGAATGCTGGCACAAATGCGCAGCCACTGTGGCAGATAAGCCTGCTCAACTCAGCTTATGGCGCTGCGCCTGGCGCAACCACGGTTCCCAGCGCGGATGTTGACTCAAATGACATTGTTCCTGAAATAGGAATCACTAGTACCCCTGCGATCAACGTCACTGGCAACACGATGTACGTCATCGGCAAGACGAAGGAAGGTGGAGGATATGTACAGCGGCTGCATGCGATCAACATACTCACCGGAGCAGAGCAGCCAAACAGCCCAACAGTAATTCAAGCGACGGCGTTGGGCACAGGAGCTGGCAGCTCAGGCGGCCAAATCGCGTTTAGTCCGTTATGGCAGCTGAACCGCGCGGCCTTAAGTTACTACAACGGCATAGTGTATGCCGGGTTTGGTTCTCACGGTGATAACGGCCCATGGCATGGCTGGTTGTTGGCATTTGATGGCACAACACTTGCCCAGACTGGGGCTATCTGTTTGTCTCCCAGCGGTTCTGGAGCTGGTGTCTGGGAGTCCGGTGCCGGAATGCCAATCGACAATGGAGGGACCAGCGGGCGAATGTTCTTTTCAACGGGTAATGGCTTGAACACTCCTTTCCCTCCTTTCAATCCGAGTGTCAATCTCGGGGACAGCGTTGTGGAAGTTAGTCTGTCAGGTGGCAGTCTTGCTGTGACTGATGCCTTCACTACCTTCAATCAGGCTGCGTTATCCGCAGCTGATCACGATCTGGGCTCCGGCGGGGTCCTTCTGTTGCCCGATCGAACAGGTCCCAATCCTCACCTCCTAATACAGGCGGGAAAAGAAGGACGCATCGTGGTTTTAGATCGAGATAATCTCGGTGGCTATTTACCCGGAGGCACTTCGAACACAAACGCTTTGCAGGATATTCTGGGCGCAACGACAGGCATCTTCAGCACTCCCGCCTACTGGAATGGAAGTGTTTATATATGGGGTACTGGAGACTACCCTAAAGCGTTTAGCCTCAATAATGGTGTACTCGCATCTACCTCTTCCAGCCGGGGCACTATTACCTCCGGCTTCCCGGGGGCTAGTTTCGTTATATCTTCAAACGGGACACAGAACGGTATAGCGTGGGCTGTGCGGCAAACCGGGGGCACTGCTCCCGAGGTTCTCTACGCTTTCGATGCCACCGACTTGTCGAAGGTTTTGTATGAAAGCGATAAGCAGCCGCGCGACAATCCTGGTCTGTCCAACAAATTTGTTGTACCTATTGTCACGAATGGCAACGTGTACGTCGGAGCGCAGCATCAGCTTGATGTATTTGGCTTACTCAACGGCGAACCAGTTGCTGCGGTGCCAACCTTCATACCCAACGGGGGTGTCTTCGATTCGCCCCAACAGATATGGCTCAGTACGGCAACGCCCTCGACGAATATTTTTTATACGTTGGATGGAACAGCTCCTACCACTGGTTCCAATCTCTATACTTCGCCAATCTGGCTAACGGCCGCTACAACGGTCAAAGCGATGGCGAGTGGAACCAACTACCTTCAGAGCTCGATAACCTCCGCAGCTTTCACTCCGTCACCATTGACGCCGTTGCCGGTATTCACCCCAGCCGGAGGCACCTATAACTCAGCGCAGCAGGTTGTATTGTCCGACAGGGACAGCTCCGCCACGATCTACTACACGCTGGATGGTTCCACGCCCACGACCTCATCTGCTGTCTATTCGAGTCCCATAGCGGTGGGAGCAAATACAACCATAAGCGCCTTAGCAGTAGATCCGGCGCGGCTGACAAATCACGCTGTCGCGGGCGCTTATGTTATACAGCCCGGCAGTTCGAGCATAAATTTTGGCAGCGGCTTTTCAACCGCTACTGGAATCACCTTTAACGGTTCAGCTACTACCAGTAGTGACGCGTGCCTTCTACTCACGAGCGGAGGCGTTAGCCAGGCGGGGAGCGCCTTCTATAACGTACCCATTGATATTCGCGCCTTTACGGCAGACTTTGCATTCCAGCTTATTAATCCGCAAGCGGACGGCTTCACGTTCACAATACAGAATGCAAAGGCCACTGCACTTGGAAGCAACGGCTCGGCGTTAGGTTATGCAAGCACGAAAGCCATGCCCACCAGCGTTGCTGTTAAGTTTGACTTCCACAACAACTCGGGAGAGGGCGACGACTCTACTGGTTTTTATATAGATGGAGCAATGCCCACGATTCCTGCCGTCGATATGACGTCAAGCGGGGTCATTTTGAAGAGTGGCAACATCATGCAGGCTCATCTGTCTTATGACGGCACCACTCTAACGTTAACTCTGACCGACATCATCGCAGCTAAGACATTTATCTACAGTCAGGCGATTAATATTCCCCAGATTGTCGGAGCCAATACGGCATATGTAGGCTTCACAGGCGGATCCGGCGGAAGCACAGCAATCCAGAAGATCCTAACCTGGACCTACAGCGCCTCGGTGGCCGCAGTTCCTCCTGCATCTCCGACCTTCAGTCCCCCGAGTGGCAGCTATACGACGACGCAAAACATTGCGCTCAGTGATACCACTTCGGGTGCCGCGATTTATTACACGATGGACGGCACGACTCCGACAACATCCTCTTCGGTGTACAGCAACCCTATTGCGGTTAATGCAGGAACGACGACAACATTCGAAGCGCTAGGTGTTGCGCCATCTGGCTTGCAAAGCGCTGTCACGACTGCAACCTATGTGATTTCGGCTGCGGTACCTGGTGTTACCGCCGTGCCGACGTTCTCCCCCGCGCCAGGCACATATGCGAGTGCGCAAAGCATTACGCTCTCCGACTCCACAGCGGGCAGTGTCATCTACTACACGGTGGACGGCACAACACCCAGCACCAGTTCTTCGGTGTATTCCAGCCCCATTCTGGTTGGATCAACTGAGACTATTCAAGCGGTGGCTATTGCTCCAGGTCTTTCGGCAAGCTCTGTGTCAAGTGGCGGGTACACGATCAGTCCGACGACTGAAGTAATCAATTTCCCAAACGGTTTCGCGGGTGCCGCAAGCAGTTTCATCTTTAACGGAGTTGGGATTCTGAGCGGTTCGACGCTGCAGATGATGACTGCAAGCCAGACTTCTTCCAGAAGTTCGATATGGTTTACACCGGCTGTCAACATTGCTACATTTACGACCGACTTTGATTTTCAGATTCTCAACGGGGTGGCAGATGGTTTTACCTTCGCCATTCAAACTAAAGGACCCTTGGCCATTGGATCGACAGGAAACGCGCTGGGATACGGAGGCGGAATTTCTGGAATAGGAAAAAGTCTGGCAATCAAGTTCGATATTCACAACAACTCCGGTGAAGGATCAGACTCTACCGGGTTCTATACAGATGGAGCACAGCCAACGATACCTTCCATGAATCTGACTCCTTCCAATGTAATCTTGACTAGCGGACACATCTTGCATGCGCACGTCACTTACGACGGTACGAACCTTACATTGACGCTTACCGACACTACAACATCTGCGAGCTTTACCGCGACCGAAGCTGTGAATTTAGCCAGCGTACTTGGTGGCACAACTGCCTATTTGGGCTTCACAGCGGGAAGTGGCGGCTCAAGCATGAACGCTAACATTCTTGACTGGACATATCACAATTAGCAAACGCAAATGCTGCATGGATCCGGTTTTTGGTTACGGATCGTCAAATTGAATCGACAACACTCAATTTCGCACAGACATACGATTTTTCTGCATCTGTCTATCGCGGATTGGCCGTCGGTCAGCAAACTCTCATTTGACGTGGTCGCAGTCCAAGTCGCCCCCGGGCGCGTAGTCTAAGTCTACCCGCTTCTCAACTCGGGTTGAGAGCGCGGACCAGAGTTATACATTTTGGTGACAGCT
Organism: Tunturiibacter empetritectus; assembly: GCF_013410875.1. Classification (GTDB taxonomy): domain Bacteria; phylum Acidobacteriota; class Terriglobia; order Terriglobales; family Acidobacteriaceae; genus Edaphobacter; species Edaphobacter empetritectus. The sequence continues at coordinate 2,753,470 of NZ_JACCCU010000001.1, forward strand.
GGCGGAGCGGATGGATGTAGTTTTGGTTTGTCTTGAATGGACAGGTGCGGGTAGTCCAGGTTAAGTGTTCAGTCTCGGAGGGTGGTTATGGGACCTGTCTCGAAGGCGATGAGTGGGTGTCTTGGTAACGGACCAGGTGCAGGATTGCGTAGTGGGCTTAGAGCTGGAATCGGTTTGATTGTGTTCTCCGTTGCCTTGACGTCTTGCGGAGGGAAAAGTGCGCCGGCACCGGCTCCAGCGGACTTCTCTCTCGCGTCTATGCCTGCGGCGATCACGCTTATGCCGGGCGCTGGGGGACAGCAGGTGAATGTGACTGCGACAGCGGCGAACGGCTTTACTGGAATGGTTGCAGTTGCAATTACTGGACTGCCGGCTGGGGTGACCGCGCAGCCGGCGACGCTTATGCTGACTCCTGGCACGGGACAGAGTGTGACCGTAACTGCGGCGGCGAGCGCGATGGTGGGGAACGCTACGCTGACGCTGACGGGGAATTCCGGGGCATTGACGCACAGCTCCACGGTAGCAGCGACCATCTCCGCGCCTCCGCCCGACTTTACGCTGACGCTGGCGCCCACATCGCTGACGTTGGTCGGCGGAGCAGCTGGTGTGCCGGTGAGTGTGACTGGAGGCGCAATGAACGGGTTCAGCGGCACGGTGGCGGTTACGATTGCGGGACTGCCTGTGGGAGTGACGGCGAATCCTGCGACACTGAGTCTTGTTCCGGGGAAGGCGCAGAGCACGATTCTGTCGGCGGCGCTCAGTGTGGCGTCGGCATCGGCCACAGTGACGATCACGGGTACGTCAGGAGGCATCGTCCATACTGCGTCGCTGGTTTTGACGGTGCAGTCGGTGGCGATGACGAACGCGCCGGATGTGACGACGTTCCACTACGACCTCGCGCGTGATGGGCTGAATGCGCAGGAGACGATTCTTACGCCGAGCAATGTGAACTCGACGCAGTTTGGCAAGATCGCGTTTGATGCGGCCGACGGCAAGGTGGATGCGCAGCCGCTCTATCTGGCGAATGTACCAATACTCGGACAGTCGAGCAGCCGGCTGCACAATGTCTTGTATGTGGCGACGGAGCATGACAGCGTGTATGCGTTCGACGCGGATACGGGCGTACAGCTGTGGGTGAAGTCGCTCCTGGGCAGCGGCGAGACGACGAGCGACGATCATGGATGCTCGCAGATTACGCCGGAGATCGGGATCACCTCGACTCCGGTAATCGATCGCAAGCAGGGGACAAATGGGACTCTGTTTACTATCGGGATGACCAAGGATACAAGTGGGGGATATCACCATCGGTTGCATGCGCTGGACTTGACGACAGGCGCGGATCTGTCCACACCCACGGAGATTGCGGCCAGCTATCCGGGAACGGGAGACAATAGCCAGAACGGCAGCGTGGTCTTTGATCCTGCGCAATATGCGGAGCGGGCGGGGCTTCTTTTGGTGAACGGCACGATCTACACAGGCTGGACTTCTCACTGCGATGCGGGTTTGTACACGGGTTGGGTGATGGGGTATAGCGAGTCGACGCTACAGCAGACGCAGCTGCTGAACTTGACGCCGGATGGGGACGAGGGTTCGATCTGGATGAGCGGGGATGGAATGGCTGCAGACAGCAGCGGATTCATCTATCTGCTGGATGCGAATGGGACGTTTGATACGACGCTGACGACGGCGGGATTTCCGGCGCAGGGCGATTACGGAAATGCGATGGTGAAACTTTCGACAGCGAGTGGGAAGCTGGCGGTGGTGGACTACTTTGAGACGTATAACGGGAGCGCGGAGTCGAGCGAGGATCTGGATTTGGGATCGGGTGGAGCGATGCTGCTGCCGGATCAGAAGGATGCCAGCGGCGGGGTGCATCACCTGATTGTGGCCGCGGGCAAAGATAAGAATATCTATCTGGCCGATCGGGACAACATGGGTAAGTTCAATCCGGCGAGCGATCCGATGGACAGCAATATCTACCAGGAGATTCCAGGGGCGATGGCGGGGATGGTGTACTCGACGCCAGCGTACTTCAACGGGGTGGTGTACTACGCGGCTGACGGGGATGTGCTGAAGGCGTTTCCATTGACGAATGCGGTGATGGCTACGAATCCTTCGAACAAGACGTCGGTGACGTTCCAGCATCCGGGGCCAACGCCAACGATTTCGGCGAATGGGACGCAGAATGGGATCGTGTGGGCGTTAGAGTCTGGCTTGACGATGCCGGGGGTATTGCACGCGTACGATCCGGCGAATTTGTCGCATGAGTTGTACAACAGCGGCCAAGCTGCGAATGGACGCGACAACTTTGGGAACGGCAACAAGTTTATTGCACCGGTGATCGTGAACGGAAAGGTGTACGTCGGCACGCAAAACGGGGTGACAGTGTTTGGGCTGCTACCGACCCAATGAGTTAGTGTGTGTGGCAGATTCTATTTTGCCCTCAAAACACCGGTCTTCGTGCACTGCTACAACTGGCCATTCGAACTAGCCCGAACCAGACAGCTCCGGGCAGTTCGCAGTCGATCAGGAACTCACAAGGCTCTCGGCACAGAACTCAATGAGTGCATTGACCTGAAGTCAACAGTTGAGGTTGGAGCTACTTGCAGATCTCTCGACACTTGCCGACTTTTCGTTAGAAATCAAACTCGCCGCTTCAATAAACAATGTTCCGGCGTTTCCCGACGGCTCTTCTGGGTTTGTCGGCAAAAGTTAATATTTCCTGTTGCTTTCCAAAAGGAAGCATGCCATATTATTCCTGTTGGAAACCTAAAGGTTGATTTGTCATGAAGGAAAAGCCCGACGTCTTGCAAGGTACGCTCGCACTGATGGTCCTCAAGACACTCGATGTCCTGGGACCGCAGCACGGCTGGGGAATAGCCCGGCGCATCGAGCAGATTAGCGGAGACCTTCTGGCTGTCAACCAGGGTACGCTTTATCCCTTGCTGCTCAGGCTGGAGCATGAAGACTCGATTGCCTCCGAGTGGGGCGCATCGGAGAACAACCGCCGCGCGCGCTTCTATCGGCTTACCGCGGCCGGCCGCAAGCAACTCCAGGCGGAGACCCGCGAATGGGAGCAAACAGCAGCGATCATCGCGCGCTTTTTCAAACTCAAGGCGGAGGATTTAACATGAAATTCCTGCGACGCTCGCTTATACGCTTGTCGAATCTCGTCACATCACGGACTGCCGACCAACGCCTGCAGGATGAGATCGCCGAACATCTCGCGTTCCAGACAGAGGAGAATCTCCGCGGCGGAATGTCGCCCGCCGAGGCACGGCGGCAGGCGACGCTTAAACTAGGCGCGGCCCAGGCGATTCGGGAGGGCCATCACGCCGAGCACAGCATTCCCTTTATTGAGAATTTGTTCTTCGACCTGCGATACGCGGTTCGCATGCTCCTGAAATCTCCTGGATTCTCTTTCATTGCGATCGCCACTATGGCGCTGGGCATCGGAGCCACCACCGCGATCTATAGCGTAATCGACGCCACGCTGCTGCACCCTTTGCCGTATCCAAACCCATCCGAGCTGGTGCGCGTTCAGGACGACCTTCCGGGCGTAGGCGCGCAAAATGTCGGCATCTCCGTCCCTGAGTGGAGAGACCTCGAGAGTTCCGGGATATTCCAGTCCGTGTCGGTCTCCGGCACCGGCGCAGACGTGAACCTGACCGGCAGTGCACAGCCCGAGCGTCTCAGCTACAAGCACGCTACGCCGAATTACTTCACGGTCCTCGGTGTAGACGCGCAGTTGGGTCGTACATTCGATCCAAACGATGCGACTCCCGGCTTCAACCTAGAGGCCGTGATCAGCGATGGGCTCTGGAGGAGAGAATTCGGAGCCGACCCGCACATTGTCGGCAAAGCGCTGCGCCTGGACAACGACGTTTATCACGTCGTGGGCGTCATGCCGCGCGGCTTTCGCGATCTGGGCTCAACCAGCGAGGAGCGGAATACGGAAGTATGGCTGGGAGCCGGCATGGCCGGTCTGCCGTTTCCGCCCCCACGGCGCGGTTTACGTCTGCAGAGTCGAGCGGTCGCGCGCTTGAAGCCCGGTCTCTCGATTGCGGCCGCGCAGGAGCACCTCGATGCGCTGGTTGAATCGCTGAAAAAGCAATATCCGGAGGAATATCCGCCACAGGCCGCGTGGACCGTGCGCCTGACTCCGCTGAGCGAAAGCGTGGTCGGCAGCGTTCGACAATCTCTCATTTTGCTGTTCGGCGCCGTAGGATTGGTCCTCCTGATCAGTTGCGTCAACGTCGCCAATCTCCTGCTCGCCAGGGCCAGTGTGCGAGGCCGTGAGCTCGCGGTTCGCCAGGCTCTGGGAGCGCAAAGAACGCGTCTCATCCGTCAACTTCTGACCGAGAGTCTGCTGCTCTTCCTGCTTGGCGGGATCGCCGGTTGTGCGATTCTCTTCTTCACGAGGAAGTTCCTGCTGCAGTTGGTTCCGGAGAGCCTCCCGCACATGAGCGACATATCGATCAACTGGGGCGTGCTGGTATTCGCTCTCGCAGTCTCCGTCGCAGCCGGAACCATCTTCGGGCTTGCTCCCGCCTGGCTTATGAGCGGTGTCGATTTGATCGGTACGCTCAGGCAGGAAGGCCGCGGGTCTGTAGGTTCACATGGACGCTCGCGCGCCCGCCAGATTCTGGTCATCAGTGAATTGGCGCTCTCGCTGGTGCTCATGGTCGCCGCAGGTCTTCTGCTGCGCAGCTTTTGGGACTTGTTCAAGGTACAGCCCGGCTTCAATCCTGACCGCGTTATGGCCATTCAAAGCTGGCTTCCGGGGCCTAACGATCCCAATCAGGATATCTACCGAACCGCGACCCAGGAGTCGGTCTTGCTGCGCGAGGTTCTTCGCCGCAGCCGAATCCTGCCGGGTGTAGAAGAGGCGGCCATCGGCGACGTGGACGCTCTTCCCCTGGGCCATAGCAATCCAAGCCCACTGCCATTGATCCGCGAAGGTATCGAGACGATGGACAATCAGGCACCTGTGATCGATAGCCCCATCGTTTCGCCCGAATACTTTCACCTGTTAAGCATGCCGCTGTTGAAAGGACGCCTCTTCAGCAACCAGGACCTTGAGGACACGCCCCAGGTTGCGGTCATCAATCAGGCTGCGGCTCGCACCTATTGGCCAAACCAGGACCCGCTTGGCAAACGTGTCCGCTTGCACTTGGATGCCCGCGAACTGTTGAACTCGGCCAAGCCAGCCTGGACCACGATCGTCGGCGTGATTGCGGATGCTCGCACGGAATCGTTGGCCAACGTGGCGACGCCGCAGATCTACCGCAGCATATACCAGCACCCCGCCAAAAGCCTGGCCATCTTTCTTCGCGGACAACTCGATCCCAGCACCATCCTCGAACAGGAGCGAAGCCAGGTCCAGGCTGTCGATCCGGAACTTCCGGTCTTCCGTGCGGAGGCGCTGGGTGACGTTCTCTCCTCCTCGCTCTCCGTTAGGCGATTCTCCATGGAAATGGTGGCGTTTTTTGCGGCCACTGCCTTGCTGCTTGCCGGACTTGGAATCTACGGGACGATCTCCTATGTTGTGAATGAACAAAGACGTGAGATCGCCGTTCGTCTCGCGCTGGGAGCTCAAAGAGGCAATATTCTCAAGATGGTCCTGCGCCGGGGACTCGGACTGGCGGTCGCTGGTGCCGGCCTCGGTGTAGTGGGTGCGCTCATTGTCTCTCACCTCATGGCTGGACTGCTCTACGGCGTGTCGTCGACCGATCTGCCCACATTCGCTGGCGTCACCCTTGCACTGACCACTGTCGCGCTCGCCGCCAGCTACATCCCAGCGCTGCGCGCCATGCGCTTGGATCCAATCACTACACTTCACTCCGAATGACTTCCTGGCGCTCCTCGAGATTTGTCTTCGCAGGTTGTGGCCATCCCGATGACCATCTTTGGGATGCTGATGAATTCACCCCACTCGGGGTTCCAGAGGATGTGTCCCAAAACGCCGTACTCCCACGATTCCCGCAGGTCGTCAACGAACGCATTATCGCCAAGTCACTTAACAAACGCTCCAGACAAGAGAAATCTTTGGTTTCTGAGTCGAGGGTAGGTAACGGACTATTCGAAAGTGAACCTCTATAACCGGACAAATTCCTGTTTGCCGACCATCCGAGAATTTATGGGCAATAGAGCTCCTCAGGAATGATGCACGATGAGCTTGGCGTTAGCGCTTATACACTTCACAAACTACGAACGTTTCCGCCACAAAGCGCGTAGACTCACTTCACAGATGATTTCGCAATCGTAAGTGCTGAAAACGCCGTAAAAAGTACGCGATTCCCGCTCTTGATCCTGCACATTCTCGGTGGCACAATTGGCTTGCTGTCTGGCACCTTCGCCATTGCGGTCCGCAAAGGAAGCTGCCTCCAACGAGCCTCGGGAATGTTCTCACCGTTGCGATGCTGAACTTAGCGTCGAGCGGTCTCTGTCTCGCTATACTCAAATCGCAGCGGGGCAACATCATCGGCAGCATTAACACCATTTACATTTGACTAGGGGCGGAGTGACACCTCAAGAAAATCTCTCCCTCGTGGGTGCAAACTACCGGTTTACTTGGAGGCCGAACTACCGGCTCGGACAAGATTTTCCGACGCGCCTTGCAATCGTCGATATTCGTTCTAACGTCAGTATCCTTCTAATGCGATATTAGAAATCGGAAAGAGAAAGCATAAAGGACACAGCACCGAATAGGGAGACGCTTTTTACCAAGGCGGGGGGCCGTAGTAAACCAGCCGGCAGACTGCACAAGGACCTAGCGGACTTCCGCGCTGCTGACCTTGGCCACCTGCTCCACTTGAGGAGTCACCATTGCGCTGGTGTCCTTCATGGCGGCGATGGCTTTGTCATATCGGCCGGCCACGAAGTTACCTCGAATGCGCGCCATGTCTTCCAGCATCTTGATGCCGTCTTTCAGGTAGCTCATACGGCTGCGTTCGTCGTGACCCCAGGTGACCGGGACCTCGCGAATGACATACTTCAGCTTGCGAGCGATGAAGAGGATCTCGGGGTCGAAGCCCCAGCGTTCGATGGTCTGCAGGCGAAAGATGACCTGAGCGGCGGAGCGCTTGAATGCCTTGAAACCGCACTGGGTATCTTTAAACGGCAGGCCCATGACAGTTCGAGTGACCCAGTTGAAGCAGCGACCGAAGAACTGCCGATAGAGCGGCTGGTGGATCGTCTGACGAGTCCGGTCCATCCAGCGGGAGCCGATCGCCACGTCTGCCCCATCGTTCAGGGCCGCGATTAGGCGTTCCGCCTCTTCCATCGGAGCCGAAAGGTCTGCATCGGTGAACATGACAATCTCGCCTGCGGCCTGAAGAAGGCCGTTGCGCACCGAGTAGCCTTTGCCGCGGTTACCGGGGTTTTGCACAAGATGAAGACGCGGGTGCTGCGTCATCCAACGTTGTACGATCACAGCGGTATCGTCGGTGGAGCCGTCGTCGACGACCAGAACCTCGGCATCCCAGCCCTGTTCCGCGACACACGACAACACCCTGTCCAGAGCATTCTCGATACGAGCGCTCTCGTTGTAGGCTGGAATTACGATACTTAGCTGCGGATGTGCCATAACGTCAGACTTTCTTTCAACGATTCCAGAGAGATACACGGAGCGTGTCGCGATTTATCATACTGCAATGTTTGACGCAAAAACCGCATCAATTGGCTCTATTTTTCACTTTGCCTGCATCTCTCCCCGGCTAGCTGCTCAACCCGCGACTGCGCACCGCAATCAAGACGCCTGCTAAACTCCACAACATGCCGGAAGACTACTCAACACCGCCGCCACCGCCACCGCCGCCATCGTTTTCCTACACGCAAACGCCTGCTTATCCTTATCCACCACGGCAAGGCTTCCCTCCCCCGCGCCAACGTTCCGCGTGGTTTTATATAGGGATCATCGCCGGTTCCCTGGCCGCTGTGTTTCTGCTGGTCACGTTTATGGTCTGGGTCACGGCGCGTTCGGTCAGCGGACGTTCGGCTGGGCTGGGTTTAAGTTCGGACAGCATCGCGGTAATCGACATCTCCGGGGCGATTCTCTCTCCTGAAGCCATCGACACGCAGCTGCGCAAGTTTGGGGATGACTCGTCGGTCAAGGCGATTCTTCTTCACATCAACTCGCCTGGCGGCGGGGCTGCTGCCTCTCAGGAGATCTACCACGAGGTGCTGCGGGTGCGGCAGGAGAGCCATAAGAAGGTTGTCGCCTCCATCGAGTCGGTGGGCGCATCCGGAGCGTATTACATCGCCAGCGCCTGCGACAGGATCTATGCGAACGATGCCTCCGTTGTCGGGTCAATTGGAGTGATCATGGAGTGGACCAACTATGGCGACCTGTTGCGCTGGGCCAAGTTGAAGAACGTGGTCATCCACGCCGGAGAATTCAAGGATGCGGGCGATCCCAGCCGTGATCTGACCCCCAAAGAAGAGGCTTACTTTCAGTCACTGGTCGATAACATGTACACGCAATTTGTTCATGACGTCGCGACTGGGCGCCATACCACGGACGAGAAGATCAAACCTCTGGCGACCGGCCAGGTATGGACGGGGCAGCAATCCCTTCCCCTAGGCTTGATCGATAAGGTAGGCGGCTATCGGATGGCTTTGATGGAGACTGCCAGGGAGGCAGGAATCTCCGGCGAACCAAATGTGGTGCGCCCTTCAAAAAATAAGCGCGGGCTGTTTGCTCTGCTCGCCGACGACGGCGAAGACCTGTTCCCGAACCCCAGCCAGTTGCTGAACCGTGCCCCGGGTTTTTATTTTATGTGGAAGTAAGATACGGTCCTTCAGTCTTTACCTCGCTAAACCCTGCAAGAACAGAACGGAGCCCCGAAGGAATGGGGCTCTTTTTTATTGATCTTCCGACCGATAGGCCGGATTTTGCATCCTATGACGCAATACCTGGTCGACTGATTCTTTTGACTTCTTGCACAACCTTTTAGCCTCCATCCCGTCTACAATCAACAACAACGGATTGCTTTGCCGGGCCCGATCGCCCTCCCCCTAGTACGAAAGGAACCCACTATGACTAAAGCCGACCTTGTTGATAAAGTGACCTCTCTTGGAGACCTGACCCGCCGTGACGGGGAGGTTATCGTCGATACGCTCTTCGATGCTGTCATCGGAGCTCTGAAGACCGGTGACAAGATCGAGATTCGCGGCTTCGGAAGCTTCCGGACCCGCCAGCGAAATGCCCGGACGGGCCGAAACCCAAAGACTGGAGCCAAGGTCGATGTTCCAGCTAAGCGGGTTCCCTTCTTCAAGCCGTCGAAGGAACTTCGTGACTCGGTGAATCCGAACGGCGCTGTGAAATCTCGACCTGCAGCTGCGAAAAAAGCGGTTGACAAAGAGCACATCGACCCACATCATCCCCCGGCAATGTAACCACGGCGATGCCCATCTCCAAGCTGGCGGGTGCTTCGGCACCTGCTCTTTGCTTCGGAGTTTAGTGTCCGTCACTCGGCCATTCCTTCTAAAACCACCGCCGAGATCGGCTCCGTGCCGAACTCTCCCTCCCACTTGGCTACAACAACGCTGGCGAGGCAGTTTCCCACAACATTGACCGATGTGCGCGCCATATCAGCGAGCGCGTCGATGCCGAGGATGACGAAGATCGGCTCGGTAGGCAGGCGGAAGGTGGCCGCCGTCGCTAGCAGGACGACTAGCGTTGCACGGGGAACCCCCGCGACTCCTTTGCTGGTCAGCATGAGAGTCACCATCATCAGGAGTTGCTGGCCAAGCGATAGATGAACTCCCGCTGCCTGCGCCACGAAGATACTGGCAACCGCAAGATAGAGCGTCGAGCCGTCCAAGTTAAAACTGTAGCCCGCAGGAATAACGAACGCGACGATCCGGCGCGGGACGCCGAGGGCCTCCATCGACTCCATCGCGCGTGGAAGAGCTGCCTCACTGGTCGACGTGGCAAAGGCAATCGTCGCAGGCTCGGCAACAGCCGCGAGGAATCGCCGAACCGGCACACGAAAAAGCAGCGCAGCCGGCAGCAAAACGAGAAGGCCGAAGCCCACTAAGGCACCATACAAAGTCAGAAGAAGTTTGCCTAGATTCACCAGAACTCCAAGACCCATCTGGCCGACGGTGAAGGCCATCGCGGCCCCCACCCCGACCGGAGCGAAGTACATGACAACATTGGTGAACTTGAACATGACCTCGCTCAGGCTCTCGAACAGGTGCAGAACCGGAGTCCGTCTTTTTTCATCGAGGCTGGCCAGGGCGATCCCGAAAAAGACCGCGAAGACGGCCACTTGGAGAATCTGACCTTCGGCGATGGACTTGGCGATATTTTCCGGGAAGACGTGGAGTAGAAAATCCTGCCAGTGAGTTGGGGGCTGCGATGCGATCGTCTCGCCGGAGGTAGCCGGGGGCAGAGAGAGGCCAACTCCAGCATGGCTCAGGTTGATGGCTGCGAGACCGATGACCAACGCCAACGTCGTAACCACTTCGAAGTAGATCAGACTCTTGATTCCCATCCGGCCGACGCTCTTGAGGTCGCCATGACCAGCGATGCCGGTCACCAGTGTGGCGAGGATCAGTGGCGCGACGATGGTCTTGATCAGCCGCAAAAAGATGTCGCTGAAGACACGGAGGCTGATCGCCAACACGGGCGCATCGAAGCCAAGCTCGGCCCCGGTTACCATTGCAACGAATATCCAAGGCGTTAGGGAGCGGCGCTGGAGCGCAAACAGAGCCAAGAGCACGATGGCGACACATCGCAGGGCGACTCCCGCATAGCGAACCGCGGGGCCATGGATCAACCCCTGCAAGATTCCAGCTGAGAGGAAAATCGCAGCCGCAAGCAACAGAAAGCGCTGAAAGTTCGTCTTTAACATCAGGTGCGAAGAATACCAGTCTTCAACAGAAAGCAGATGCTCTCCAAACCCTTTTCGAGCGCTGATAGCATACACACTATGCTACGCGTAACCCTCAACAGCATCATGTTTTGCGCTATTGCATCTTCTCCCTTGATCGCTCAAACGATCGCTCAGAGCGGTGCCGGGTCGGGGATCATTGCCACCTCCGGTTTCGACTCCCTAGCACAGAGTCCTGGGATCGTCTCCAACCCGCTATCCCAACCGACTCTTACACCCGGTGCCCTGGTGTTGCTCGAACTGGAAGGGCGCTTTTCGCAGGCGGTTGCCGAAGGCGGGGGAAAAGCCTTTGGCAGCTGGTTCGCAGAAGATGGAGTTACTCTCAACAACGGTAAGCCTGCGATTCTTGGCCGCACCGCCATCGCCGCACAGGCTCAGTGGGATCCAAAGACTTATCAGCTTACCTGGACTCCGCAGGGCGCCCAGATGGGCCCTTCCAACGACATGGGATTCACCTGGGGGCACTATGAAGGCCATAGTAAAGATAAAAATGGCGAGCCCGTGGTGATCTCGGGACGCTACTTCACCATATGGAAGAAGTTACCCAACGGCACTTGGAAGGTCGCCCTGGACGCGAGCGCAGAAGAGCCTCCTCCAACGAAGGAGTGCTGCACCCTTCCAAAGCCGTAAATCATTGCTGCAACAAAAGTAGGAGTGCGCAATCCTTTGCACATCCCCTACGATCGAACTGTTGAAATGAATGCTCTCCTGGTCAAAGACGAAGCGTTGCGAATCGAGGCCCTCAACCAATATGAGGTACTCAACAGTGCGCCCGATCCCATCCTGGATGACCTGACGAACCTGGCTGCGCAGATCTGTGACACGCCGGTCGCAGCTATCTCGCTGATCGGTTCGGACCGCATCTGGCTACGCTCCCGTTTTGGGATCGACTCACAAGACGTTGCGCTCGGTAGCCTTCCCTGCGAGACCACTATTCTGGGCGACACGGTCTACGAGATCTCCGACGCACGCAACGACCCCGACTACGCTCCCGATGGCATTCTTATCGATGGTCGTCTCTACCGGTTTTACGCGGGCGCGCCGCTGACAACTCCCGGCGGAGTAAGCATTGGAGCATTGCTGGTACTGGACCGGCATCCCCGCACGCTGACTCCGGCTCAATCCTCGGCTCTCAGCGTCCTCAGCCGCCAGGTCATCACGCGTCTGGAGCTCAATGGTCGCATCCGTCAGATGGACCGTGCCGCTCGTTCACGCCAGCGTGTAGAGTCTGCCCTTACCGTGGAGCGAAACTTCGTCTCGGCCGTTCTCGATACCGTGGGCGCACTAGTCGCCGTATTCGATCCGGCCGGTCGAATCGTTCGTTTCAATCGCGCGTGCGAGAACGCATCGGGTTACGACTTCCCCACCCTTGTCGGCCGCTACGCGTGGGACAAGCTGATCCCACGTCAGGAGATTCCCGAAGCCATTGAGACCTTCGAACGTCTCCGCTCTGGCCACTTCCCTGCCGCTTACGAGAATCAATGGCTCAACCGTGACGGCAGCATACGACGCATCGCGTGGTCCGCGACTGCGCTGACCGATACGCAGGGTCAGGTTGCATTCATCATTGCAACCGGCATTGATGTGACAACTCAACGCGCTGCCGAAGCGACCTTGCGCGAGAGCGAAGCGCGTTACCGCCAGCTCGTCGAAGGATCGCTGGGCATGGTCTGCACCCACGACCTGCGCGGAACACTTCTGTCGATCAACACTCACGGCGCCGAAACCCTGGGGCGCACGATCGAGGAGATGACCGGGCATAATCTCGAGGAGTTCATCGTGCCCGACAGGAAGGCCGCTCTGCCTGTTTACCTGAAAAAGATAGGCGAGACCGGCGAAGCGCAAGGCCTCCTACACCTCTCTCACAGCGATGGAGATATGCGCGTAGTCGCCTACCGGAACAAGCTGATCGTCGTGCCCGGACGCGCACCGTACGTTCTCGGCTTCGGTGTTGATATCAGCGAGCAGGTTCGCGCGGAAGGCAGACTCCGCACTCTCACGCGGCAATCCGACTCTATCCTCGAGTCTGTCGGCGACGGTATCTACGGTATCGATCTCGAAGGCAAGGTAACGGTCGTCAACTCCGCCGCGGCTCAGATGCTCGGCTACAAGCAGGAGGAGATGCTGGGCCGCAACATGCATCAACTGATCCACCACACACGCGCCGACGGTACACCTTACGCCTCCGCCGACTCACCGATCCGCAAGAGCCTTACCAACTTCGCGACGGTCCGCATCTCGAATGAGATCTTCTGGCGCAAAGATGGCAGCTGCTTCCCGGTGGAGTATGTCGCGAGGCCGCAGATCGACTCGCAGTCGCCTGATTCGAGCGCACCCAAAGCGCTTGGTGTCGTTGTGGCATTCACCGATAGGACCGAACGCCGCGCCCTCGACCGCATGAAAGACGAGTTCATCTCCACCGTCTCCCACGAGCTTCGCACGCCGCTTACTTCACTTCGTGGAGCGCTTGGCCTGCTCGCCGGCGGCGCACTCACCAATCGCCCGGAGAAGACTCAGCAGATGCTTGAGATTGCCATCAGTAACTCCGATCGGCTGGTGCGTTTGGTGAACGACATTCTCGACCTTGAGCGCATCAGCAGCGGCAAGACAGAGCTCCATTCGATGATGTGCAGCGCAGAAGATCTGCTGCGAAGAGCGGCGAGCGTTCAACAGACGCGCACTCCGCGGCCGAATATCCGCATCTTCTTCGCCGCTCATGGTGTCAACGTCTGGGCCGACCCTGACCGCATTCTGCAGACGCTGAACAATCTCATCTCAAACGCGATCAAGTTCTCTCCCGAAGGCAGCGAGATCCACCTTACAGCGCGCAATCTTGACGAGAATGAAGCGCTAATCGAGGTTCGCGATCAGGGCCGAGGCATCCCTGCTGATAAGCTCGAACACATCTTCGACCGCTTTCAGCAAGGCGATGCCTCGGACTCACGCGCGATGGGCGGCACAGGCCTCGGCCTGGCAATATGTCGTAGCATCATCAATCAACACCGCGGACGCATCTGGGCCACCAGCGCGCCCGACCAGGGCACCATCTTCCACTTCACTCTCCCCACCAAACCCAGCACCAACCTACGCTAGAGGTCCCATCACTCCTCGCCCTCGCGCAGCTTTGCGATCACGGTGAAGTCTTCAAGCGTAGTGGTATCGCCCTTCACCTCACCGGTGGTTGCGAGTTCGCGCAGAAGTCGCCGCATAATCTTTCCGCTGCGTGTCTTCGGCAGAGCCTGGGTGAAAGTCAGATCGTCCGGCCGGGCAAGCGCGCCGATCTCTTTCGCGACCCATTGCCGCAACTCCTGACGCAGCTCCTCACTAGGCTCGTGACCACCTTCCAGCGTGACAAATACGGCAATCGCCTGCCCTTTCATCTCGTGGGGCCTGCCGACTGCAGCCGCCTCCGCCACCTTCGGATGGGCAACAAGCGCCGACTCTACCTCCATCGTGCCTAGTCGATGGCCGCTGACATTGATGACATCATCGACGCGTCCCATCAACCAGAAGTACCCATCGGCATCGCGGCGCGCGCCGTCGCCGGTAAAGTAGCTGCCGGGAACCTCGCTCCAGTAAGCCGCCTCGTAACGGGCCTGATCGCCATAGATGGTTCGAGCCATGGAAGGCCAGGGCTTGCGTACAACAAGAAGCCCCCCATGGCCATCGGGAACGGGCTTGCCCTCTTTCGTAACCACCTCGGGAACAATTCCAAAAAACGGTCTTGTAGCCGAGCCCGGCTTGGTTGCCACAGCGCCAGGGACTGGAGCAATCATGATGGCCCCAGTCTCGGTCTGCCAGTAGGTGTCAACAATTGGGCAACGCTCCTTGCCGATCATGCGGTGGTACCACATCCACGACTCGGGATTGATAGGCTCGCCTACCGTACCCAACAGCCGCAGAGAGTCGAGCGAGTGCTTCTTCACCCACTCGGTTCCCCACTTTGTGAAGGCTCGGATCGCTGTCGGAGCAGTGTAGAAGATGGTCACCTTGTGGTCGTCGATGATCTTCCAGAAGCGGTCGCACTCAGGCCAGTTAGGCGCGCCCTCATACATTACTACCGTCGCACCGTTCTGCAAAGGGCCATAAACAACATAGCTATGCCCTGTCACCCAGCCGATGTCTGCGGTGCACCAGTACACGTCCTCATCGCGCAGATCGAAGATGTACTTGCTGGTGAGATAGGTCTGCACAGCGTAGCCGCCGGTGGTATGCAGCAGACCCTTCGGCTTGCCGGTAGTCCCGGAAGTGTACAGCAGATACAGCGGATCTTCTGCGTCCATCCATTCCGCAGCGCACTCCGCCGAGGCTTTTTCCATCTCCTCATGCCACCACAGATCGCGGCCAGGCTGCATCATTACCGGAGAGCCCGAGCGCCGGAAGACGACGACATGCTTGACCGTGGAACACTTCTCCATCGCCTCATCGACGATTGCTTTCAACTGCACCTCGGAACCACGACGGTAGCTCGTGTCCTGCGTGAGGATGGCGACGCAGCTGGAGTCATTAACGCGGTCCGAGATGGCATGAGCTGCAAAACCGCCAAAGATCACAGAGTGCACCGCACCAATTCGTGCGCAGGCGAGCAAAGCAATCGCAAGCTCCGGCGCCATGCCCATGTAGATCGCAACTCGGTCGCCACGGCGGATTCCCAGCGACTTCAACACATTCGCGAAGCGCTGCACCTGCTCATGCAACTCCCCAAATGTTACCTTGCGGACCTCACCCGGCTCACCTTCCCACAACAGAGCGACTTTATCCTTGCGGTCTCCCAGAGCATGACGATCGACACAGTTATGCGAGAGATTAAGTTTGCCCCCGATAAACCATCTTGCATGTGCTCCTTCGCCGTCCATCACCTTCGTCCACGGCGCGAACCAATCAAGTTCGTGAGCGGCCTCGGCCCAGAACTCCTCCGGGTGATCCACGCTGTGCCTGTACATAGCCTCATACTGCTCAAGACTCTTCACGTGAGCCTGCGCGGCAAACGCCGGCGGCGGCGGAAATACGCGGTTCTCCCGCAGACTCGAATCCAGATCCGTACTCTGTTCAGACATCTCCCGCACAACCCTCCATGGTTTCATCCCGCAAGGTGAAGGTACTCTATACAACTCTAACCGGGCAACCTGTGCGCGTTGCATTTTGATGACACGGGTGCTGTCCGAATCATGTATGGTGGTTTTCGCATCTGACTGTCAGAGAAATCAACTGTTTTATGTGCCTTCCGCTCGACGATGAACGACCTACCAACTCCTGAGGTTCTCAATGGCCCTGGCTTTTCTCGACCGTGACCGCTCTATAGCCCCTGCAGGATACAGCCGTTGGCTGGTCCCACCCGCAGCCCTTGCAATCCATCTCTCCATCGGGCAGGTTTATTCCTTCTCCGTCTTCAAAAATCCTCTATTGGCTCTGCATGCAGCTGATGGTTCCGCCTGGAACCTCAAAGAGGTCGGTTACATCTTCTCGATTGCGATCGCAGTCCTCGGCTTATCAGCCGCACTCTTTGGAGCGTGGCTGGAGAAAGCAGGTCCGCGCCGCGCGATGTTCTACGCCGCAATCTGCTTCGGCGCAGGCTTCGTGATTGCCTCGCTTGGAGCCAGCACGCATCAACTAGCTCTTATCTACCTCGGTTATGGAGTGATTGGCGGGGTCGGCCTGGGACTGGGATATATCTCCCCGGTGTCGACCCTCATCAAGTGGTTTCCCGACCGTCCAGGCCTGGCTACCGGCCTCGCCATCATGGGCTTTGGCGGTGGCGCAATGATCGGCGGACCGCTTGCCAGCAACCTGATGGCTCACTTCAAAGCCGCCGGCCAGCCCTCAATTCCTTACACCATGGTCACCATGGGCGTCCTTTACTTCATCTTCATGATGTTCGGCGTCTTCACCATACGCGTCCCGCCAACGGGCTGGAAACCGGAGGGATGGGTTCCATCGGTCAACCACTCCGCGCTGATATCGAGCCATAACGTCGCCGTCACCGAGGCCTGGAAGACGCCACAGTTCTGGCTGCTCTGGGTCATGCTGTTCGTCAACGTCACAGCAGGCATCGGAATCCTGGAGCAGGCAGCGCCGATGATTCAGGACCTCTTCAAGGGCCAGATCAGCCCCGCAGCCGCTGTCGGTTTCGTAGGGATTCTGAGCATCTTCAATATGGCCGGCCGGTTTCTCTGGGCCTCGGTCTCGGACTTCATCGGGCGCAAGGGAACATACTTCACCTTCTTCACGCTCGGTGCCATTCTCTACTTCTTTCTTCCCTTCTCGCGCCAGGACAAGATCGACTCGATTCCGCTCTTCGTCGCTATCGCCGCGCTGGTAATTTCGATGTACGGCGGAGGCTTTGCCACCATTCCCGCCTACTTGAAGGATCTCTTCGGCGGCTTCAACGTCTCTGCCATCCACGGCCGCCTGCTCACCGCATGGTCGGCTGCCGGAATTATCGGCCCGCTCATCGTCAACGGCATCCTCGACCACTACGTCGCAAATCACATGAGTAAGCAGGAAGCCTATCCGCTCATCCTGCACATCATGTGCGGTCTGCTGATCGTCGGCTTTGTGGCAAACCTGATGGTGCGGCCGGTTGCTGAAAAGTATTGGCTGAAAGACCAGAACGTCGCCGTCGCCGCTGGGCCAGCCCACTAACCTAACCCGGCGGAGTGCCTTTTACCTCCGCCCGTATCCCAGACTCAGGAGTGCTCTCATGGCAGATTCCACAAACGTCAAAAAATCCTCTCCACTTCTAGTCGCGGCGGCCTGGATCATCGTCATCATCCCCACCGCCTGGGGGCTTGACTACACCGTAAAAAACGCCCTGAAGATCTTTGCTGCCTCCACGCCCACGCCCACGGCTCCAGCGAAGTGAGTCGAGCATAACTTCACCATCCCCTAGTGAACTAAGCCTCATGTATGGAAAGAAGTCCCATAGGTTGACGCCGAGACCACTCAATCGGTGTCAGTTTTTATTGCAGCAATGAGACTGCTGCATCAGTCATCGCCGTGACGCCGGTACGTATGGTCGGCTCCGGCAGCGGAGCAAAGAAGGGAGAGTGTGGTGAAGGCAGCACGGAGCCGGTGCGTTCACTCTCCGCCACCTTCGCAGGGTCATAGGCGCCGAGCCAGAAGATGACTGCCGGAATCTTGTGATCGAGGCTGAATATTCCAAAGTCTTCACTGCCCATGACGGGCTTTCTCTCGACTACGTTTTCGACACCAAGCTTCTCAACAAATATCTTCTGCAGCCGTGCCGCAAGCACCGCATCGTTTATCGTGGCCGGCGTCGATTCGCCCTCAAGCACCGTCACGAGTGGCATCCTGTCCTCTGGGACGCCGGCCGCAATGGCGATTCCTTTAGCTGTGCGCCGTACACCCTCGATGATCGCCTGTCGTACCGCCTCGCTGTAGCAGCGGGTTGTCAGCTCCATCTTCACTTCGTCTGGAATGATGTTGCGCTTCGTACCGCCATGAATGTCGCCCACGGTCACAACGGCCGGCTGGTCGGGAGCAATAGACCGGCTCACGATCGTCTGTGCCGCTACCACAAACTCGCTCGCCATCACGATCGGATCTTTGCCCGCCTCCGGTGCCGCACCGTGGCTGCCGACGCCTCGCATCACCACATCGATTGAGGTAGAACTAGCCAGCGCCGGACCTGACACCACCGAGACCTTGCCCGCCGCGAAGTTCGCATCATGGAGCGCAATCGCCAAGTCCGGCTGACCGAAGCGCTCATACAGATGATCAGCCAACATCGCCTTCGCCCCATCGATCGTCTCTTCGCTCGGCTGCCCGATCAACATCAGCGTCCCGTGCCATTGGCTCATCAGTGCAGCCATATTGCGCGCTACCCCGATTATGGTGGTGATATGAACATCATGCCCGCAGGCATGCATAACGCCGACGTCCTGTCCCGCAGGGTTTTTCGATCGCACAGAGCTTGCATAAGGCAACGACGTCTTCTCGGTCACCGGGAGAGCGTCAAGGTCGGTCCTGATTAGTAAGGTTGGACCTGCGCCATTCTTGAGAATCGCGACCACGCCATACGCCTGCGAGCCGTCAGGATACTTTCCCACGCGCTCTGTAACGGAGTAACCCGCCTTGCGTAGTTCGCCTGCCAGCAAGGCCGAGGTCTGAGCCTCATGATGAGAGAGTTCGGGCGCAGCATGAATACTCTTGTAGGTCGTCAAAAAGTCCGGAAGCTGCTTCTCGACCAGCGCCGAGACCTCTTGCGCGCGTGATGGAATTGCCATGCCAACCGCTGTCGCAGTGATCCAGCATACCGCTATTCGCTGCCATGTCTGCATCGCAACTCTCCCGGATCGAACGTTATTTTGTACTAGAACTCTAAATGGCTGGCCGCGGTAGACTCCAACTATCGTGAATTTTTACTGGCCATCGTTGATTGGCGTCTTTCTTGGCTTCGCCTTCGGGGTGGGTTGTGCGCTGGCGGTGATGTACTCGATTTATATGGGAGGATATCGCGCCGCCGTACGCGATTCCCAACTTCCAGCCCCGCCGGAACGCTACACAAAAGCGCTCGAGAAGAACTCAGCAAACTCTTAGCTGCCTCAGATCACTTACTCACAAGGCCTCTCATTCAAATCGGTAACGCTCCTCGGGAAGCCAGTTCAATACGCATCTGTCTCACCTCGAGATGCAGCTCCTCGATCGCTTTTCTCAACTCCGCCCGTTGCGCGTCATCACTCATCGACTTGATCCCTTCGAGATAGAAGTTTCCATTCGGCTCGAGAACGCACTTCTCAACCTCGCTGAAGTCGTCGAATCCCTGCTTGTGGAGCACAGATCGCAGCTCAATCTCCGTGAGCGCTTCACGCTTGGCCTCCTCCCAATCGACAATCCCATGACGAATCAAAACCGAAGATGATCCTTCGAAGGCCTGGTTGAGCTTTGGCATATTGAAGAGTAGGCGCGACAGCAGCCAATTGATCGTCAGCAGAGATAGCGCGCCGATGATCCCCCCGGATACAGAGTTGTCATCGCCAATCATGGCGTTCTGCACGGTGTTTGAGAGGCTCAACAGAACCACCAAATCGAATGGATTCAACTGCGCAAGCTCTCGCTTACCGAACAACCGCAAAAATCCAATCAGAAAAAGGTAGACGATAACCGGCCGGAGAATCTTCTCCAGCAGCGGCAGATGCAGATGAAACATGCTCTCGATCAAAATGCCTCCTTCTACCTCATCGCAACATCAGCGCCGGGACGGCAGCGCGCCACTCCACGCTCGCCGCCCAGTTCGAAACGCTGCTACGCATATCGCTTCTGATGCCACTCCCATGCGCTGGCCATAATCTGATCCAACTCCGCATACTTAGGCGACCACCCCAACTCAGCCTTGATCTTCGCCGAACTCGCCACAAGAACCGCCGGATCGCCCGGCCTGCGATCGCACTCCTCCACAGCAATGGTCCTGCCCGTCACGCGGCGCGCCGACTCAATGACCTCAAGAACGCTGAACCCCTGTCCATTACCAATGTTGTAGATCAGCCGGCTGTTTGAGTCGCTAAGCGCTTGTAGAGCCAAAAGGTGGGCCTCAGCCAGATCACGCACGTGAATGTAGTCGCGGACGCAAGTTCCATCTTTGGTCGGGTAGTCGCGGCCGAAGATTTTAATATTCGCCCGCCTCCCTAGCGCTACATCGAGGATCAGCGGAATCAGGTGAGACTCGGGTTCATGCGCCTCCCCGTACCCCTCAACAGCTCCAGCGACATTGAAGTAGCGCAGGCTCGCATACTTAAACCCATGAATGAGGTTCATCCATCGAAGCATATGCTCAACAAGCAGCTTGCTCTCACCATAGGGATTGGTAGGCTGCAGTTTCGCGTCCTCGAGAATCGGCGTTTTCTCAGGCTCCCCATAGCAGGCAGCAGTGGAACTGAAGACCAGCCGGTCGTGTCCAGTAGCCAGCATTGCCTCCAGAAGAGTCAGGGTTGCCGCAGTATTGTTTCTGAAATAGACCTCTGGATGCTTCATGCTTTCGCCAGCTTCGATTAGGGCCGCGAAGTTCATCACGCCATCAAAACACCCTTCGCGAAGAGTCTTTTCGATCAGAGGACGATCCGCTATATCGCCCTCGATAAACTTGGTGTTTTCAGCGACCGCCGAGCGCTTGCTGTGGCAAAGGTTATCGAACACCGTGATGGCATGACCTTGAGTCAGCAATATCCGCGCTACCGTACCGCCGATATACCCTGCTCCACCTGTTATCAGAATCTTCATTCATCGTCTCCTAGTACCCTTCTTGGATACCACAAAAGTGCCAGTGTCAATCACTTACGCTTACGGCACTATACTTGCAGTAGTAGTAAACAAAGAGAAAAGCAGAGCCCCGGCCCTGAAAGAAAAAGACACCTCCCTAAAGCATGGAGCCTGCTACAACCTTTTCCTTCCTCGCTTGCGTCTCTTAAGTCGGGCCGACACAGCGTTCCACCCCCCCGGTGATGTGACAAGTTGCATTGAGTCAAAGACGACGGGCTCGAATCACCCTATGGCGCTCCGGCATAGCACCTCGGAGTTATTCCTCCTTCGCATCGGTTCTGTTTTCATAACAGTACTGGTGTAACTCTCCCGCCCTCGGTACGAGGCACTTCAAGGACTTTTATGGCAAAGCCGCTTCGCAGTGATGATCCCGCACCGCAGAATATGCAATTCGCACACTTCGGCGTCCTGAACGACGGCAACCAGAGCAAGTCCTCGCTCTTCACCTCTATCGCTCTGAACGTTGTGCTTGCGCTTTGCGCTATTATCATCGGCGCCGCTGCGAAGAAGACGATTGACACTAGGCACAAGCTTACTGAGCTGACTGAGCCGATTCCGATGAAGAAGCCCGACGAGCCGCCGCCAATCAAGATCAAGCCGCCAAAACTTCCGCCTACACCAGTGGTTAAGGTCGAGCCGCCGAAAATTAAGCTGCCTGACGTAAAGCTGCCTGACGTTCCGAAGCCGCCTGAGATTAAGATGGTGCAGCAGATGCCGGTTGTTCTTCCGGCACCTCCCAAGCTCGTTCAACCTCCACCGGCGCCCAAGGTCGTCAGCCTTGCACAAGCTCAGCCGGCTGCGCTGATCAACAACTCTCCCCATCCAACTGCTGTCGCCCTCGGCTCACAGACCAACCCAATCGCACCCTCGAACCGTCCTTCGACAACTTCCATCAATCTTGGCAACAAAGGAATGTCGGGGATGCCGGCTTCCAATAACGGCATGGGCGCGCAGTCAACTATTGTCAATCTTGGTTCCGGTTCAGCTGGCAGTCAGAATATGCATGGTAGAGATAACGCCTCAGCTGGCGTTGTCGGCGTCAAGCTTGGAGTCACTGGTGGCACTGGACCGATGAATGCCCCAGGTCGCACCGCCGGCGTCGTCAATCTCGGCCAAAACGCTCCTCCTCCGATGCCAAAGCCAGCCGGGCCTTCTGCGGCAATGGCGAAGACCGCACCGAAGGTTCTCTTCAAACCCAAGCCAGAGTACACCGCGGAGGCTCGCAACCTTCATATTGAGGGCGTCGTATCTGTCCGCCTTCGGGTCTCCTCTTCTGGTGCTGTCCAGGTTCTGGGCGTAACCAGCGATCTCGGCCACGGCCTTGGCGACTCTGCCATTCACGCCGTACAGGCCACACGCTTTCAACCCGCAACAGACGCATCGGGTCATCCGATCGATTGGGAAGGTGTTGTCAATGTAGCTTTCCAACTCGCCGGATAAGAAACTTTTTTTGTTCCGTTGTTGCAGCATGAAATAGCATCTAGTCCATAATCAGGCTGACCCCAGGGGGTCACCGTAGGAGCCGTAAATCATGATTCTCGGGAAACAGTCTACCGCCGGTCTGCTGCTGGCACTTCTAGTCGCAACCACTCTCCCCGCGGGAGCAGGCATCCTACATCCTGGCAAAAAGAAGAAGATGGATGATGATCTCTCCTCAACGCGCAAACCGACGGCCGCGCAGAACGCACTGATTGACAAGGCGATCGCCCGCGAAAAGGTGATCGTCAAGACCGTCAAGGAGCGGGCTCCTCTTGTGGAGACCTACATCCAGACCATGAAGCCGGATCCTCTTCTAGGTCAGGTTCCGGAGTCTGACGAGCACTTCCTCAGCCGCGTCGACTTCAAGAGCGTCATCGGCGACAACTCATATGTGGTCAACAAAGAGACCTCAAAGGGCACTAGCAATGACGGCAAACTCGGATTCTTTAAGCACTCCGTCTCTTTCGTCGGCGGTCTCGGCAATAGTCTCCATCTGAACTTCCACGAATCCGGCTTTGTGCAGATGCTACTGATGGATTCCAACAGCTTCGATCGTCAGCACTATACCTTTGGCTACGTGCGCAACGACTTCCTCGGCAACACTCCGACGGCCGTCTTTGACGTAACCCCGATTGAAGGTAAGAAATCCTTCGGTCGCTTCTTCGGCCGTATCTGGATCGAGGCGCGCAGCGGCAACGTTGTTCGCTTCAACGGTGACTTCGCCGGGACCCAGGAAGACCAGAAGGAGTTCTATCACTTTGACAGCTGGCGGACCAACGTCCAGCCCGACCTCTGGCTGCCGACCTCCTTTTACGTGGAAGAGAGCGACCCCAGGAGCGTCTCACGCACTCTGAAGTTCAAAGCGATTAATCATATCTGGGGTTATGTTCTGAAGGTCCCGCCGCCAGAGAGCGAAAACACCTCAATGGACGTTGTCGGCGCAACCGACGTCAGCAACGACGCTCAGGATGTCAGCCCTCTGGGAGCACAGCGCGCCTGGGTCCAGCAGGCAGAAGACAATATCGTCGAGCGCCTCTTCCAGGCTGGTCTACTCGATGCGCCAAGCGAGTTCGACAAAACTCTTGAAGCACTCGCTGGCAACATTCTTGCGTACAACAACATCACACTTTCCAGGCCGATACGATGCCGAACGCTGCTGACAGAACCGCTGGAGTCTCTCGCAATTGGCAATACCATCGTCATCTCAAAGAGCTTGCTTGATACCACTGGCGTTGTCACTCAAGACGGCGCGCAACAGATGGGCAACCTCAATGCAATTCTGGCTTTCCAGATTGCACACATCATTCTCGCTCACCGCCTCGACACCAAGTACGCCTTCAACGACCGTCTGCTCTTTCCTTCCACGACAGTCTTCAACCGCATCCCCATGCATCACACCGATGCTGACAACGCTGCAGCAGCAAAGAAAGCAATGGAATTGCTCAATGCGAAGGAACTCGAGGGCGGACAGCAGTATTTCAGCCTCTACCTCCAGCAACTACAGCAGCGAGTTAAGAGTTTGAAAGCGCTCAACGAGCCGATGATTGGCGACGGCCTCGTCAAGAGCGACACAGATCCTACCTTCTGGATGCAGGCCATCACGACAAAGGGCCCGAAGCTGGATATGAAGGACCTGAAACAACAGGCAGCGATGCCACTGGCCAGCTTCCTCCGCTTCGATCCCTGGACCGATCAGGTATTCGTCCTGCACTCGGCCTTCGAGCCTCTCCTAACAGCAGCCGACAAAATGCCCTTTGAGGTTGAGCCGGTCTACTTGAAACTTAGCTACTACAAAGCACCCGCAGAACCTGCAGCGGCCCCAGCCGCACAACCGTTGACCGCAGCTCCTGCAGACAATACAGCAGCACCAGCCGCAGCAGCACCGGCTGCCACTCCCCCACCAACCAACGCACAACAAAACTAAAACCTAAGAGCGTGGATGGACCTGCTCATTCAGACCGTCCACGCCTTTTATTGTCTGGGTCCCGCTCCCTCGACACAACGTATGCATCAATTTTTGTTTGATAAGGAGGCACAACTGTTGAAGCGGCATATTCTCATCGGCTGTTTCGCCTGCGTCCTTAGTCTGACTCACTGGTCGCATGCGCAAGCCGTTCCAACCGCCACTCGCACAGCTTCGATACAGATCGGTGCCGCAGGAACGTTCATCAGTCCCGACTATACGCAGCCATATATTAAGGGCATCACCATCTACGGCAACTACGATATCGGTCAACATTTGGGAGCCGAAGGCGACATTCACATCTCCGTCATCACGCCCGGCGATATCAGCGAGAACTCTTACCTCTTGGGCCCGCGCTACAAATGGCATTACAAGCGCTTTGAGCCCTATGTCAAAGTCCTCTTCGGTATTGGCCGCTTCGGTTTCCAGTCTGGCAGCTTCAACACGCCGGCAACATTTACATATTTCCAGTATGCGGGCGGCGGCGGCCTGGATGTGCGAGCAACTCGGCATATCAATGTACGGGCTTTCGATGTGGAGCTCCAGAAGTGGCCCGGCCTTGCACCCAATGGCCTTTCCCCAATTGCCTACACGATTGGTGCTGCTTATACTTGGCGCTAGCCGGAGAGTCTGACTCATGATGAAGTTATTGCTTCACCTCAATGTCCTGTCGTTGCGCTCTTCAGCCTGCGGTAAGGAATACGCTGTTCGACAGGAGTGCACGTGCTGACAAAGACTGTTCTTTTTCTGGGTCTGTTGGGGACCGCATCGATGCTAAGCGCGCAGGCCAATCCAACGGCCACTCGCACAGGAGATCTCAAGATTGGTGGCGGCTTCTCCACCGCAAACTCCGACTACGGAGATCGGTTCAATGGCGGCGCTGCCTACTTTGACTTCGATTTTCTCTCTCACATCGGGGTCACGGGCGAATTCCATTTCGTCAAAGATCAGAATGATCTCTACGAGAAGACCTATGAGGTGGGCGGCCGCTACTTTCGCGAATATCGCCGCTTCGTCCCTTATGGCAAGGTTCTCTACGGACGCGGCGTCTTCAACTTCCCTGTCAACCCGGACGGATTCCGCCCGAATCTCGCGTATAACCTTATAGCTGCCGGTATTGGCACCGACTACAAGGTGAAACCGTACCTCTACATACGCGCCGACTGGGAGTACCAGCAATGGTTTAGCTTCGCCGGCTCCAGTCTTACCCCGAACATCCTCACGCTGGGTGCGGCCTATCGCTTCCGATAGAAGACTGTTTGTCAGGTACTCGTAATTCAGAACATGAGAAAGCCCCGGTTCACGCCGGGGCTTTTCCTGTTTAAAGCTGCAGACCGTTAGAAGTGATAAGCAATACCGATCGAAGGAGTCGAGATAATCTCATAGCGATTGGTATTGAAGATATTGCCCGGAAGGCTGAAGGTCGGAGTCTTCACCAGGAACGCACGGTACTCCGCTCGAATGTCGAAGCTTGGACTTAGCTCATACGCGACACCGCCGCCAAAGAGAGCGCCAATGTTTGTATTCCGCTTCGCGTCCAGGTTGGTCGATCCCGCATCCTTGAACGGCGAGAAGAACATTACCCCCGGACCAGCTTCAAGGAACGGGTTAAAGTGCTTGAAGTTCAGGTTGAAGACGTAGGCAGCGCTAACCTCCTGCTGCAGAGTATGAATGCCGCCGTTAGCCTTGCCAAAGACCTGATAGTACTGCGTGTTCTGTTGGTATCCGTAGTTAACTTCAAGTCCGCTCCGCGGCGTCAGCAGATAGCGGTAGCTCGCAACCAGTCCAATAGTCGTGCTTGTGTTTTTCTGCACGCTGTTTCCGGTAATCTGTGGGGCAAACGCCGCGCTTCCGCTTACGCTCACGTCCTGCCGGCTCTCCTGCGCATAACCGGCGGCCGCAGATAACGTCAGCGCGCCCAACAACAACATCGTCTTCTTCATTCTTCGCTGGATCCCTTCGAATTCGCCCATAACTTCCTACGCTGTCCCGCAGGCAACGCGCTTCAAAAGTTATGGCACGCCGTATTCACTGTTCTTCATTGTAACCGCACCGCTGCCCGAAGTTGTACTACCGACGCAAGAAGGGCCGGAGATCTGCATCTCTCCAGCCCCTGCGACCATCTTTTCCTAACGCATTATTGCGGCGGAGGAGAAGAAGGCGCTCCCTGCCCACCCTCGCGACTCTCTCGACGCTCCTTCATCTGAGCCTGCAGAGCGTCATACTTCGTCTTCTGATCGTCGGTCAGCACGGCACGTATCTTATCCTGCGAGGCTTTGTGGATGTCCATCATCTTCGCCCGCTTGTCAGCCTGGGGAGTTGTGGTGTCCTGCCGCAAAGCCATCATCTGAGTTCGTGAATCGTCGTCAATCGCCTTCACCTGGGTCACCTGATCAGGAGTCAGGTTGAGCTTCTTCGTCAGGAATTCAACCTGATGCTCCTCCCTTTGAGCGCCACTCCGGTGGCCGCCATTTGGGGGGCCTGCCTGATCCTGCGCCGGCGGAGGAGATGGGTCTTGTGCCATTGCGGGAAGTGCACTCAGCGCGGTCGTACAGAGCGCCAAAAGAGCTGCTTGTAATACTGGTTTGCGAAATAGTGTCATCATCGGATTCTCACTCTCATGCTGCATCTGCCGGAAGAGTTTCTCCGGCGGTCAAGTCTATTCGTACAGACGCCCTTTTTTCGCAAATGTTCCGCTTTCTTGCAAAATTCACAGCGGTCTTCACATCCCCCGTTCGGCCTGGAAACAGTACGGATCGCCATGCGCTGCCGCATAGGCCTCCACAACATTGAGAAAGGCCAGCGCCGCATGCGACAGGCTAGCTTGCCTCCGATAAACCAGCCGCAGCTTGCGCTCAATCTGCAGCTCCGGCACCTGAACCCGCACCAACGCCCCGCTCTCAAGCTCGGTCCGTACCGTCAGCCCCGGCACCAGAGCCACACCATTCCCCATCTCAACAAACCGCTTGATCGCTTCCAGCGACGGCAGCTCGACCCCCATCTGCAGCGGAGTCTTATGCCGTTTGAACGCCTGAATAACCTTTTGTCGCTGCGGCGATGGAATGTTATGAGCAATAAAGTTTTGCCCACCCAACTGCCGGATCGACACCTTCCCTGCCCCAGCCAGGGGATGTCGCGGATTCACCACAAAAGCCAACTCATCCCGGTACACAACCATCGACTTTACTTGGGCATCGTCCGGGCGAAAGGAGAGTACCCCCAGCTCCACAGAGTGCATTAGTACCTCGTCCGAGATCCTGCTGGCCAGCGTTCGCTGCACCGCCAGTTTAATCCTGGGGTTCTGCCTCCGAAACTCATCAAGCAATGGCAACAGATAAAGGCAGGTGTACTCGTTCGCTGCCAGGTTCAGCCTGCCCCTGTGAAGCTCGCGCAACTCCGTCAGCGCCCCCGCCGCCTCATTCCGCAGATTCAGCAACTTAGAGGCATACTCCCGCAAAACCTCCCCCGCGTCGGTCAGCGTTCCATCCCTCGATGAGCGCTCAAACAGAACCTCTCCCAACTCCCCCTCCAGTTTGGCGATTGCCTGACTCACCGCTGGCTGAGTACGATGGAGGCGTGCTGCCGCTCGCGAGAAACTACGCTCTTCTGCCACCGCCAGAAACGTCTCCATCTGGACTAAGTCCAATCCTTACCTCCGTGCAGCCGAGATCTACCGCTTGAATGTCGCAATTAGAATTTCTGATATACCTGCAAGCCATCATAAGCATGCATTATGATAACGTCCAGATCGAGAGTGCTAAATCTAATGTCCTCGCCCAATCAAATCGTCTTCTTCGACACCACCCTCCGCGACGGCGAACAGTCCCCCGGTTGCACGATGCATCACGACGAAAAGTTGCGCATGGCCCACCAGCTGGCAGACCTCGGAGTCGACGTCCTCGAGGCCGGCTTCGCCATCGCCAGCCAGGGCGACTCCGACTCCATCCGCATGATCGCCCGCGAAGTTCGTGGCCCCCGCATCGCCTCCCTCGCCCGTTGCAAACGCGAGGACATTGAAGCCGCCGCCCGTTCTATCGAGCCAGCTGAGAAGGCGCGCATCCACACCTTCTTGGCCTCCTCCGACCTCCACCTCGAAGCCAAGCTGAAGATCACTCGCCCCGAGGCACTCCATCAAGCCGCGGAGTCCGTCCGTCTCGCCCGCACCTTCGCCGACGACGTCGAGTTCTCCGCCGAGGATGCCACGCGCACCGACCCTGACTTTCTCGTCGAGATCGTGACCGTCGCGGTTCAGGCCGGAGCCACCACCATCAACATCCCCGACACCGTCGGCTACACAACGCCTGACGAGTACGCCGCCACCTTCCGCATGCTCTTCGCAAAGGTTCCCGGCATCGTTGGTCCTAATGGCAGAGACAACGTCATTCTCTCCACCCACTGCCATAACGACCTGGGCATGGCCGTCGCCAACACCCTCGCAGGCATTCAGGCTGGAGCCCGCCAGGCCGAGTGCACCATCAACGGCGTCGGCGAACGCGCCGGCAACGCCGCACTCGAAGAGATCGCCGCGGCCCTTATGGTGCGCCGAGACAAGCTGCCCTACACCAACAACATCAAACTCAATCAGCTCTTCCCCACCAGCCAGATGCTTGCTGAGTTCATCAGCTTCGGCTGCTCGCCCAACAAGGCCGTCGTAGGTGCCAACGCCTTTGCCCATGAGTCCGGCATTCATCAGCACGGCATGATGGCCAACCCGCTCACCTACGAGATCATGACACCCGAGTCCGTCGGCGTCCCCGCAACCAACATGGTGCTCGGCAAACACAGCGGGCGCCGCCTCCTCGAGCAACGCCTCACCGAACTCGGACACTCGCTCACACGCACGCAACTTGACGACGTCTATCACCGCTTCACCGAACTCGCCGACCGCAAAAAATCCATCTACGACCAGGATCTGCTCGGTCTTCTGCAATCGGACAAGTCCTCCGTTACCACGCACTAGATCCACGCAAAGGAAAGAGCGTCATGCGACTCAAAATTGCAGTTCTCGCCGGCGACGGCATCGGCCCCGAAGTAACCCATCAGGCCACAAATATTCTTTGCGCTGTAGCTGAGCTGGGCGGGCACGAGTTCACCTTCGTCGAAGGCCTCATCGGCGGCATAGCCATCACTGAGACCGGCTCTCCCCTGCCCACGGCCACGCTCGATGCTGCTCTGGAATGCGATGCTGTCCTCCTCGGTGCTGTTGGCGACAACAAGTTCAACGCGCTCCCTCCCGACAAACGTCCCGAAGCTGGCCTTCTGCAAATCCGCCAGGCTCTCGGAGGCTTTGCCAATCTGCGCCCGTCCATCGCCTACACCGCGCTCAGCGAGAGCTCCCCGCTACGGCCCGAAGTCACCAAAGACGTCGACATCCTCTTCGTGCGCGAACTCCTCGGCGGACTCTACTTCGGCGCGCCACGCTGGTGGGACCGCGAGAGCAACGAGGCCATCAACACCATGCGTTACACTCGCGACGAGGTCGTGCGCGTAGCCCGCGTGGCCTTCGAGCTCGCCAGCAACCGCCGCCAAAAGGTCACCTCTGTCGACAAGGCCAACGTCCTCGAGGTATCTCAACTTTGGCGAGCCACCGTCACCGAAGTCGCAAAGGAATATCCCTCCGTGACGCTTGAGCACCAACTCGTCGACTCGATGGCGATGCACATCATGAACATCCCTCGGAACTTCGACGTCGTCCTCACCGAAAATCTCTTTGGGGACATCCTCTCCGACGAAGCGGGAGTCATCACCGGCTCCCTCGGCATGCTGCCCTCGGCGACTATCGGCGGCGCTGTCAATCTCTACGAGCCCGTTCACGGCAGCGCACCCGACATCGCCGGCACCGGCAAAGCCAATCCACTCGGCGCGATCTTAACCGCCGCGATGGTCCTCCGCCATTCAGCGAATCTCGAGCAGGATGCCAGGGCCGTCGAAGCAGCGGTCAACAAAGTTCTCGACGCTGGCTACCGCACCGCCGACATCGCTCGCGGGCAGCAACCCGGCCAAACCCCAGTCAGCACGCAGGAGATGGGCAAGCTCGTACACCAGGCCCTGGCCGAGTCCATCGACCGCCGCCAGGCCATGCACGCCGTCTAAAGGACATGAGTTTGAGATTCAAGACGGCCCTGGCAAACCTCGCAATCACCGTAGCGTTGGTCTATCGCTGGCTGCGGGGTGCGCCGCCGATGGCGCTCCTCATCACGGCGATCATCATGTTTCCTCTGGTCAACGGCCTGCTGTGGTTCAGTCAAAGAAAGTTCAATCAACCTAGACGCAGTCGCTAACCAAAATGAAGATGCGCCATGCCATCCAATTCGCCGCCACTCTGCTGCTCTTCGCAACTCCGGCCGCGCACGCACAAATCTCTTCGCCACAAATCAAGAAAGACAAGAAGCAGCCAAAAGAAAACGTCGAGTGGCTATGGCAATACGGCCCCCCGCCGGCCGACGGCCGCGAGACCCAACTGGTTCTCGATACCCGCTTCCGGCCATTCCTGGCCCAATACCTCACTGCTCCGCAAACTTTCTGGGGCAGTCCCAAGACCGGCTACAAACCACTCGACGAGACCGCGCTCGACTTCCTGTCAGTCCCCGATAAAGTTCGCGCCGACGACAATCGTTATCTCTCAATCACCGGCTGTGTCTTCCGCTTTAATCCGGCGCGCGGCCTACTCTGGGTCGACCTCGGACTTCCCCATCCTTTCATCATCTTCGCCGCCATCGACTGGATCAAGGACAGCAGAACCCCCAGCGAACCCGGCGCCGAATACACTCTCTGGATCTTCGCCAACCATCCCATCGACCCAGACCACATCCCCCTGGCGCTGACTCACAGCGTCGCCCGCTGGACCGCCCAACCGCCCTCCGGCAGCACCGTCATTCAACAGATCACTCGCGCCATTCTCGTCGACCCCGATGGTACGCCTCATCAGATTCAACCGGCAGCCATCGGAGCCAATACATTCACCCTCCCTCCATCAACCGAGCAAAAGGCACAACCATGAACACTCCCCAGACGAAGCCCCAGACACTCTTCGAAAAAGTATGGCAGCAGCACCTCGTCGTCGAACCCCAGGGTGAACCCAGCATCCTCTACATCGACCTGCATCTGGTCCACGAGGTCACCAGCCCCCAGGCCTTCGACGGTCTCCGCATGACCGGCCGCAAGCTGCGTCGCCCCGACCGCACCGTCGCCACCGTAGACCACAACGTCCCCACCAGCAGCATCGAGGACCGCCTTCATATCGTCGACCAGATCGCCTCCAAACAGATCGAGGCGTTACGCAAAAACTGCGCTGACTTCGGAGTCGAACTGTACGACGTCCAGTCACCCGAGCAAGGCATCGTCCATATCATCGGCCCAGAGCTTGGCCTCACCAAGCCTGGAATGACCATCGTCTGCGGTGACTCCCACACCAGCACTCACGGGGCGTTTGGCGCTTTAGCTTTTGGGATAGGGACAAGCGAAGTCGAACACGTCATGGCTACGCAGACGCTCCCACAGGACAAGCCAAAGACCTTCCGCATCAACGTCGAAGGCACGCTTCCCGTCGGTGTCACCGCAAAAGACATCGTCCTCCACATTATCGGCGAGATCGGCACCGCCGGCGCTACAGGCTACGTCGTCGAATACGCCGGCTCCGCCATTCGCGCCCTCTCGATGGAAGGCCGCATGACCGTTTGTAATATGAGCATCGAGGCCGGAGCCCGCGCCGGAATGATCGCCCCCGACGCCACCACCTTCGCGTATCTGAAAGGCCGCCGCTTCTCCCCGTCCAGCACTGCATGGGACGGAGCCATAGCCCATTGGTCCGAACTTGTAACTGACGAAGGAGCAATCTTCGACCGCGAACTCACCCTCAACGCGGCCGACATTACCCCAACCGTCAGCTGGGGCACCTCACCCGGCATGGTCACCGGCGTCAAGAGCACCGTTCCCCTGGCAGATCCCACCGCCAGCGAGGCAGATCAAAAGGCCTTCGAGCGCGCCCTCGAGTACATGGGACTTCACGCCGGCGAACCCATCGAAGAGATCAAGATCGACCGAGTCTTCCTTGGCTCCTGCACCAACGCCCGCCTTGAAGACCTGCGCGCCGCAGCCTCTGTCGTTCGCGGCTACCACGTCGCCACCTCGGTTCGAGCGATGGTCGTACCCGGATCACAGTCCGTCAAAGCGCAAGCAGAAAAAGAAGGCCTCGACAGAGTCTTCACCGAAGCAGGCTTCGACTGGCGAGAGCCAGGCTGCAGCATGTGCCTTGGCATGAACCCCGACATCCTCGCTCCCGGCGAGCGCTGCGCCTCCACATCCAACCGTAACTTCGAAGGCCGTCAGGGTCGTGGTGGCCGCACTCATCTCGTCAGCCCGCAGATGGCCGCTGCAGCCGCCATCACCGGCCACTTCACCGACATCCGCACCTGGCAGTTCAAAGATCAGCCTATACAGAAAGAGGCGAACTAATGCATCCCATCAACGTTCTTACCAGCCATGCCGCCCCTCTCGACCGCCCCAACGTCGATACCGACCAGATCATCCCCAAGCAGTTCCTCAAGCGCATCGAACGCACCGGCTACGGCGACTTCCTCTTCTACGACTGGCGCCGCATCCAGGACGGCCCCGACGCTGGCCAGCCCGACCGGACCTTCGTCCTCAACAAGCACCATCACAAGGGAGCGAAGATCCTCATCGCCGGAAAAAACTTTGGATGCGGCAGCTCCCGTGAGCACGCCGCCTGGGCTCTCACCGACTTCGGCTTCCTTAGCGTCATCGCACCGAGCTTCGCAGACATCTTCTTCTCCAACGCAGGAAAGAACGGAATGGTCCTCGTCCGCCTCTCCGAAGCCGACGTGCAAACCCTGATGCAGCGTTCAGAAAAAAATCCCGCCCACAAGATCACCATCAACCTCGAAGCCCAGACCGTCACCGACGACGAAGGCTTCAGCGCGCACTTCGACATCGACCCCTTCCGCAAATACTGCCTCCTGAACGGCCTCGACGACATAGGCCTAACCCTGCGCCACGGATCAGCGCTAGACACCTACGAAACAAAACACGACACCGAATTCTGGCTGAAGCCGAAGTCCGCTTCAATAAGCGGAGCTACTTCGTGAAAAATCAAATTGTAGCCATATTCGCGCTGGCTATTGTTACCGCTGCCGGGTCTGCTAGCGCCAGTGCGAACAAAAACCCACCTGCAGCTTCGTACGCTCCGATCCCTCCACAGATCGCCGCCGCCAAAACAATCTTCCTCTCAAATCGATGTGAGGAAGACTACAAGACCTGCGCGGAGGTCTACAACGGTCTCTACACCGCATTGTCTTCCTTCGGAAAGTATCAACTTGTTTCCTCGCCAGCTACCGCAGACCTCATCTTCGAAATCCACATGGTGGCCAGAACCGGCACTATGGACGTTCTGAACGGAGAGGGCCACTCAAACGCTTACTCGAACCTTACCTTGGCAATACTGGATACCCAGACCCACATAGGTCTCTGGACCATCACCGAACCGTTCGCGAAAAATACTGCCGTGAAGGCTGTCATGTTTGATCTGCAGATCATCACGCAACCAAACGCCACCGCTGCACCACCACAACACGTTCCCGGCTACACCAAAGATTAGTAGAGATCAAAACGGAAACAGGAGAGATACTTGGCCGACGCAAAGAAGTATTCCAGAGTCCTCACAGAAGGCCCATCCCGCGCTGCGGCTCGCTCTTATCTGCGCAGTGTAGGCTTCACCAAAGAAGACCTGCACAAGCCCATCATCGGCATCGCCAACACCTGGACCGAGGTCGGTCCCTGCAACTTCCATCTCCGCGACGTCGCCGCCGCCGTCAAGCAAGGCATTCGCGACGCCGGCGGCACCCCCATGGAGTTCAACACTATCACCGTCCACGACGGCATCACCATGGGCACCCAGGGTATGAAGGCCTCGCTCGTCTCCCGCGAGGTCATCGCCGACTCCATCGAACTCATCACCCGCGCCAACTCCTTCGACGGCCTCGTCTGTATCGCCGGCTGCGACAAGAATATGCCTGCCGCCATCATGGCCCTCGCCCGCCTCGACATCCCCGGCCTCATGCTCTACGGCGGCTCCATCGCCCCCGGCAAGCTTCCCCAGCCCGACGGCACCACCAAGGAGATCACCATCCTCCAGGTCTTCGAAGGCATGGGCTCACACGCCGCCGGCAAGATCACCGATGACGAACTCGAAGCCCTCGAAGCTGCCGCCTGTCCTGGCCCCGGAGCCTGCGGCGGACAGTTCACCGCCAACACCATGGCCATGGCTGGCGAGTTCCTCGGCATCTCCCCCATCCAGATCACCGGCGTCCCCGCCATGTCTCCCGAGAAAGCCGCAGCCAGCCGTGAAGCAGGACGTCTCGTCATGGAACTAGCCAAGAACGACCTTCGCCCGTCGAAGATCGTCACCCGCAAAGCTATCGAGAACGCCTACGTCTCCGCCTGCGCTTCGGGTGGCAGCACCAACGCAGTCCTTCATCTGCTTGCCATCGCGCGCGAATTCAACATTCCCTTCACCATCGACGACTTCAACGCTATCAGCGACCGCACCCCGCACATCTGCGATCTCTCCCCCGGTGGCAAGTACGCGGCCACGGACTATCAAAACGCAGGCGGCAGCCGCCTTCTCGCTAAACGACTCCTCGACGCTGGTCTCATCGACGGCGGTCAGATCACCGTCACCGGCAAGACCCTCGCCGAAGAAGCCGCCGCGGCTGTCGAGACGCCCAACCAGAAGGTCATCTATACCACCGACCACCCACTCAAGGCCACCGGCGGCCTCGTCATCCTCAAGGGCAATCTCGCGCCCGATGGCTGCGTCGTCAAAGTAGCCGGACACGAGCGCCTCAATCACACTGGCCCCGCCCGCGTGTTTGAGTCCGAAGACGAGTGCCACGCCGCAGTGGAGGCCGGTAAGATCAACCCCAACGACGTCTGCGTCATCCGTTACGAAGGCCCACGTGGAGGCCCAGGCATGCGCGAGATGCTCGCCGTCACCGCCGCCATCAAGGGCATCCCGGAGCTCAGCGAAACCGTAGCTCTCCTCACCGACGGACGTTTCTCCGGTGCCACACGTGGATTGATGGTCGGCCACGTCGCACCCGAAGCCCAGCTTGGAGGCCCCATCGCCGCCGTCCACGAAGGCGACACCATCACCTTCGACATCCCCAACCGCAAACTAACCCTCAACATCCCCGAAGCCGAGATCGCCAAACGCCTCGCCACATGGAAGGCCCCCGAACCCCGATTCAAACGCGGCGTCTTCGCCAAGTACGTTAACACCGTAAGCAGCGCCAGCGAAGGAGCCGTCACCACCTAACCAATCATGATCGAAGGCATAACAATTCTTCTTACGATCTACGCCTTGCTCATTGGAACGTCCCTGATGATCAAGCCCTCCTTGGCTATCCACCTAATAGCCAGAAGCGGATCAAAGGAAGCGTGGGAGATGCGGAGTAGCCTTCACAGCAGAAAGAAACAACAGCAGTACCGCGTGCTGGGAGCTGTCATTACCATCGTCGACATTGTTTTTATCTTCACTGTAATTCGACCCTTCGGGAGCTAACCATGACCACTTACAACCCCCAACTCACCGGAGCGGAAATCATCTGGGCCACACTCGTCGGCGAAGGCGTGGACAAGGTCTTCGGCTACCCAGGCGGAGCCATCCTCCCTGCCTATGACGCACTGCGCAAGTTTCCCATCCATCACATCCTGGTGCGCCACGAGCAGGGCGCATCGCACATGGCCGATGGCTACGCCCGCGCATCGGGCAAGGTTGGCGTCTGCATCGCCACCAGCGGACCCGGCGCTACGAACCTCGTTACCGGCATTGCGACGGCCATGCTCGACTCCATCCCCATCGTCTGCATCACCGGCCAGGTTGGCAGCAAGGTTCTCGGCTCCGATGCGTTCCAGGAGGTCGACATCACTGGCATCACGCTGCCCATCACCAAGCACAACTACCTCGTCACGCGTGCTGATGACATCGCACCAGCACTGCGCGAAGCCTTTCAGGTTGCGACCAATGGCCGCCCCGGCCCTGTGCTGGTCGACATCACGAAGGATGCACAGCAGAACACCGCCGCCTTCAACTTTGAAGCTGCTGCTCCCGCGCCCTACCGCCCTCACCCGATGCTGCAGGCGGAGTCCTCTTCCATCCAACAGGCGATAGAACTCATCCAGCAGGCGAAACGCCCCGTCATCCTCGCCGGTCATGGCATCACGCACTCCGGCGCTGAAGCACAGGTTCTCACTTTCGCAGAACGTCAACAGATCCCCGTCGCGAGCACGCTGCTCGGCCTCGGAGCCTTCCCGACGTATCACCCGCTGTCGCTCGGCATGATGGGAATGCACGGCGAATCGTGGGTCAACAACGCGATCCAGCAGGCCGACCTGCTACTAGCCTTCGGGATGCGCTTCGACGATCGCGTTACCGGCAACCTTGCGCACTATGCGCCGAATGCGAAGAAGATTCACATCGAGATCGATCCGTCCGAGATCAACAAGAATGTGAAAGCTGACGTGGCTCTTATAGGCGATCTTCGCGAGACTCTTGAACTTCTTCTACCCTTGCTGGCGAAGAAGACAGATACAACCTGGATCGGTGAGGTCAATGCGATGAAGGGCGATGCAGCCGTTCGCGACATCATCAATCTGCCCGACAATGGCCATCTTTATGCAGCCCATGTCATCAACGACATCTGGCGCGAAGCACACGCAGCGGGCCGCGCCGATCGAACCATCATCGTTACAGATGTCGGGCAGCACCAGATGTGGGAGGCGCAGTACTATAAGCACGATGTGCCTCGTTCGCTGATCACCAGCGGAGGCCTTGGCACCATGGGTTTTGCGCTTCCGGCGGCGATTGGCGCGAAGGTCGCTTGTCCTGACAAAGATGTGTGGGTGATCGCAGGAGATGGTGGATTTCAGATGACTGCTGCTGAGCTTTCGACCATTGTTCAGGAGGGTTTGGCGATCAATATCGCCGTGATTAACAATGGGTTTCTGGGCATGGTTCGGCAGTGGCAGGAGGCGTTTTACGAGAAGAACTACGCAGCATCGCCGATTCTGTCGCCTGACTTCGTGAAGCTGGCGGGAGCGCATGGTATTGATGGGGCGCATGTTAGCGAACGAAAGCATGTGACCCCCACGGTTACAAAGGCGCGGACCAGCGGTAAGGCGTTTCTGATCAACTTTCAGGTTGAGAAAGAGGATGGGGTCTATCCGATGATCGCTCCCGGGGCGGCGCTCCATGAGATGGTGCGGCGGCCGGCGAACGATCCGCTTCTGGAGACGGCGGAGGACGAATAATCTTTAGGTTTCTCCAGAAAAATTCTGGCTGTGGTGCTGGAGCTAAGATCATTGTTTTTCCCTTGGGTTTGAGGGGTGTTTTAGAAAAAACGGTGTTCTGGATGTGGTTTTTTGATGGTGAGAACGTGGTGAAATGCGTGGCAAACGTGGTGCGTTAGCAGCGTGCTTTTGATCGCCGAAAAATACGCCAGATTTTTGAAGTTTATTTTTACCTGCTGCACAATTGTGATCTTTTGAGAGAGGGGCTACAGATGCTGAGTCGATTCGGAGCTGGAGCGAGTAGAAAACTCGGAGTTCTCGCACGCGTTGTCTGTCCGCTTCTCGCCGTCTCGGCGTCTGTGGCTGCTTCGGCTCAAGCTGCTGCTGCGCCGGCACAGGCTGCTGCGCCGGTTCAGGCTGCTGCATCGGCTCAAACTGTTGCCGAAGCCCCGCCTCCGCCGGGTCAGGTTCGCATCCGGGTGATCAACGCGCTCACCAACGCGCCTGTCCACGATGAGAGGTTGAATGTGGCTCTTCGCGAGGATCAGATCGGATCGGTCGCTATGGGGACCGACAAGAACGGATTTATCCTGGTGGATCCGAAGAAGGCGACCATTCTCCGCATCCTCGCGAATATGTATGCGGACTGCAGGCCACGGAGTGAGCTCTATACCAACTACTCCGTTGCAGCGATTCTCAGCGCTGGAGTGACAGCGGGCAATCTTTGCAGCAGTGCAAGCCCGAAGGCCAAGCCGGGCGAGCTCATCCTCTATGAGGTTCCCAAGACTTATCTTCGCCAGTACCCTGCACCGCCGGTCGATTCTCTGCCCCATAGTCCAAACTAAAACGCCGCACTTCGTTACTAAACGCAGCACCCGGCTGAAAGGCACTTATGCTCCACACCGAAGCTGCCGCACTGAACTATTTTTTGAGAGAAGATGAGTTGCCCAAGACATTCCAACTCGAGACTCCCCGTCTCCTTTTGCGCCGCTGGCAGGAGACTGACCGTGCGCCCTTCGCCGCAATGAACGCCGACCCGGCCGTTATGAGGTTTTACCCCGCTCCGTTCACACGCCAGGAGAGCGACGAGTCGATCGACCGCTACCTTGCGGCCTTCGAACGTGAGGGGTTCAGCTTCTTCGCCGCGACCCTGCGCGAGACGGGCGCGTTCGCCGGGACCATAGGACTGCAGACAATGCGCGACGCCGTACCCAATCTCCCTCAACCCGCGGTCGAGATAGGCTGGCGCCTCACGCTGGACCACCAGGGGTTGGGATTGGCGATGGAGGGCGCACGTGCCATCGTCGATTTTGCGTTCCGGCAACTCGCTCTCGCTGAGGTCGTTGCGATTACGACGCTGGCTAACCATCCTTCGCGTCGCGTCATGGAGAAGTTAGGCATGACCCATCGTTCTGAGCTCGACTTCAATCATCCCCGCGTTCCCTCAGGCCATCCGTATGAGCGCCACACACTTTACAGCCTGCACAACCCGAACATCTCCGAGGTCTCATGCTCCACACCTTTGTAGCTCTGGTCCAAGACAAACCCGGCGTGTTGACGCGTGTCGCCTCGCTGTTTCGCCGACTCAACATCAACATCGTCTCACTGACGGTGGGTGAGAGCGAGCGGGCCGATATCTCGCGGATGACGATCGTCTGCGAGGCGCCGGACCATGCTGCGCATCGCATTCGCGCCTCGCTCTATAAGCTTGAGATCACGGTGGAGGTGGACGAGGTGGGCCGGGCCGACGCCGTCATCCGCGAGCTCTGCCTGATCAAGGTTGCGGCCGGGCCAAAGACTCGCTCGCAGATCTTCGAGCTTGCCACCGTCTTCCGGGCGCGTGTGGTCGATCTGGCGCCTGAGTCGGTGATGCTTGAGATGACCGGGGCGGCCAGCAAGATTGAAGGGCTGGTCCAGGTGCTCACCGAGAGCGGATATACGATCCTTGAGGTCTCGCGCACGGGGCGCATGGCGATGCGGCGTGGCCACCACACCAGCCGCGTCTTGAAGGCGCTCGGCACGCCTGACCATGACCACAGCAATGAGACGTCGTTCCCTGAAAAGCCGGAGGCTGATGAGATTCTGCCGAATGAGTTCACCGATGTCCATGAGGAAGAGGCTTAGTCTTTTATGCCGGATTTTTACGAGAAACTCAAACTACAAAGCAAAGCCTCAAGAGCGAGCCGATTCTCGCTATTAGCTGGAATAGTCTTCGGAGTTGTTTACGGATTACTGTTCCGGCTTTCCACAGACGCAAATTTGGCTCAAAGGTCAAACCACACATCAACGATGACCTTGTCTTTCCTCGTTCTCGGTTCCTTCTTCGTAGGCTTGTTGACGGTTTATCTCTCGGAGAGGGTAGTACATCGAAACGCAGTGTTATGGATCGTTGCTCCTTGGCCGAGCATTCTGCTCGCAAGCCTTCTCTCGGTTGTCTTTCGGATAGAAGGTTTGATTTGCCTTATCTTTGCTTTGCCTATCGCTCTTGTCTTCTCGTCTGTTGGGGGTCTGGTCGGCGGTGCCGTCGCACGAAAGTCTGCCGACAACTTCCGTACGGTTTCCTGCGTGGCACTCGTGCCGTTTTTGCTGGCACCTGCTGAAACGTATCTCACTATGCCTGTGCAGACGCATACCGTTGCCAGCGAAATCGTCATTCACGCTTCTCCCTCAGTTATTTGGCACAACATAATTCGCGTTCCCCCTATCTCCCCGGCAGAACTGCAATCGACCTGGACACACCAGATCGGCTTTCCTCGTCCCGTCGAGGCTACGCTCTCGTATGAGGGGGCAGGCGGCATTCGTCACGCAAGTTTCGAACGCGGTCTGGTCTTTATTGAGACCGTTACGGCCTGGGAGCCTGAGCATCGCATCGCCTTCAGCATTAAGGCGGATACGGCTCACATTCCTCCTACAACGCTCGACGAACACGTGACCATCGGTGGTCCCTACTTCGACGTTCTTGATGGAGAGTATCGTCTCGAATCACTACCGAATGGCGATACTCTTTTGCACCTGACCAGCCACCAGAGACTATCTACTGACTTCAACAGCTACGCCGGACTATGGTCGGACGCAGTCATGCAGAATCTCCAAATCAGTATTCTTAAAGTGATTCAACACCGC
The DNA here is from genome assembly GCF_013410875.1 of Tunturiibacter empetritectus. GTDB lineage: Bacteria > Acidobacteriota > Terriglobia > Terriglobales > Acidobacteriaceae > Edaphobacter > Edaphobacter empetritectus. The sequence continues at coordinate 2,794,516 of NZ_JACCCU010000001.1, forward strand.
TGCGAGCACACGTAAACTCTAAACACAAATCAAAGGGAAAGAACAAACACAATGGCAAAGGCATACCACGACGTAGACGCAGTGTATTGGCATGCTCCTAGCCAAGGATTGGTGCGATGAAGATTTTGGTTTTCGCTGTTGTCGCGCTTGCGGCGATTCCTGGTTGGTGCCAGAGCGCCCTGCCGCCCGCGCCGACAGACCCATGCAGCTTCGATAGCGCACCCGCGAGTACGCCAGTACGGCTGCTGCTGGGTACCGCTCCAGTTCCTTACAACTTTGCGTGCGGGGTGAACAGGCCTGCGGGCGTGTGCGTTTCGTTGCCGATCAAGCCCGGCATTGTTGTCAGCGTGGGAGCGGAGAAGAGTGGCTGGACCTGCATTACGGGGGGCGACTCGACGAGCGGCTGGGTTCCTTCGACGAGTCTTGGTGAGTTGCCCACGACGCCGCGGATTTCGCCGAGTGCGTGGATTGGGTGGTGGCAGCAAGGGAAGAGTCGCCCAGGCATGAGGAACGACCGCCTGCTGATCACTAAGGGTGACGCTCCAAACAGCTTTCACGTGAGCGGCAGGGCCTACTGGTATGGACTTAACGACAACGTACACCTCGGCGAGGTGAAGGCCGAAGGCTTTGTGGTCGGCCCGTATATGCACATCATTGAAGGAGACGAACTCTCCGGCTGTGTCATCGATCTGAAGTACGATGTCTCCACTCGCCAGTTTAGCGCTTACGATAATCAAAGGTGCGGCGGCGCGAATGTTCGCTTTGGACGCACCTGGACAAAGTTCACCCCTTCGACCACACGTTCCCAGCGTTGAAGATTTCATTACTCCAAAACTGAAAGAAGACAATAGAACAATGGCAAAGGCATATCACGACGCAGACGCAGACCTCTCTCTTATCCAGGCAAAGAAAGTTGCCATCATCGGCTATGGCTCGCAGGGCCATGCGCACGCGCTGAACCTCAAGGACTCGGGCGTTGATGTTCGCGTGGGGCTGCGCAAGGACTCGCCCAATGCGGACCGAGCACGCAAGGCCGGGCTTCAGGTCGATACCGTCGCCGAGGTTTCGAAGTGGGCCGACGTCATCATGAACCTGACGCCGGACCAGACGGCGGCGAAGGTCTACCACGCGGAGATTGAGCCGAATATGAAGCCGAACGTGACGTTGATGTTCGCGCATGGCTTCAACATTCGCTTCCGCACCATCACTCCGCCTGCGACGGCCGATGTCTCGCTGGTTGCGCCGAAGGGCCCTGGGCATCGCGTTCGCGAGGTGTTCACCGAGGGCGGCGGCATTCCGGGGCTGGTTGCAGTGGAGCAGGATGCGAGCGGACATGCGCTTGCGCTGGCGTTGAGCTATGCCAAGGGCATCGGCTGCACTCGAGCTGGCGTGCTCGAGACCACGTTTACTGAAGAGACCGAGACCGACCTCTTCGGCGAGCAGGCGGTTCTGTGCGGCGGCACCAGTGCGCTGGTGAAGGCAGGGTTCGAGACGCTGGTCGAGGCCGGCTACCAGCCTGAACTGGCATACTTCGAGGTGCTGCATGAGCTGAAGCTGATCGTCGACCTGATGTACCGGGGCGGGCTGGAGTACATGCGCCACTCCATCTCGGACACCGCGGAGTGGGGCGACTACGTGGCCGGACCACGCATCGTGACCCCTGAAGTGAAGAAGGCAATGAAGGGTCTGCTGAACGACATCCAGGACGGCAGCTTTGCGAAGAGGTTTATCGTGGAGAATGAGACCGGCCGCCACGAGTTTACCCGCATACGCAAGCAGGAGGCCGCTCATCAGATTGAAAAAGTAGGGGCCGAGCTGAGAAAGTCCATGCCGTTCCTCGATCCGGTCGTGGTAAAAGACGGCCAGGTGCACAAAGCGTGAGCCGGTGCGTCTAAAGTCTGTACCTGTTAGAGTTGGCGTAACTTTTATAGATCTATTTACAAATCAAAACGGCAGGAGCGGCATCCAATCTGGTGTCGCTTCCTCCGTTTCAATCTCAGATGATCCTCAAATCCGTAATGGTCGCCGGGCTGGCCAAGGTTCTGCTTGAAATTCAGGAGCAGAGAACTACCGCGAGGCGGAACCTCTGTAACAATGGAGGGGAAGATCTACTGAACTGGTTCAGACGTCTTCGCGACAGAAGGAGCTCCAGGAATGGCCACTGTTGACAGCTACGAAAGCCTTCTCCCGACACTTCCCGTCCCTCCGGCGGATCAATTGGCAGGTCCCCCCGCCCAGCCATCTTCTATCTCGGATATCGTCGCCGGGCTCCGTACGATTACGCCGCTGGATGGCCTGACGGAGGAGGAGTACACCTGGATTGCGACCAAGGGGAGCGAGCGCGTCGGCCAGGATCGATCGATCGTGTTCCGCGAGGGTGAACCTGCCTGCAATATGAACTTCATCCTCCAGGGAGAGGTGCAGGTACGCCGTCGCCGCTCGAATGCTGCGTTATTTATCGGCCGGGCGGGCTCGATGACGGGCAAGCTTCCCTTCTCCCGCATGAAGACCTATGGCGGTGAAGGCTACTCGGTCGGCTCGGTGTGGGCGATCGATGTTCCCGAGTCGCTATTCCCCGAGATGCTGACGGCGATCCCGTCGATGGCGCAGCGCTGCGTCTCGCAGTTGCTGGACCGGGTGCGCGAGGTGACCCGCATGGAGCAACAGTCCGAGAAGCTGAATGCGCTGGGCAAGCTGGCTGCGAACCTTTCTCACGAGCTGAACAACCCCGCTTCGGCTGCTCAACGCTCGGCCGCGAGCCTATTCGGAGAGCTCAAGGAGTATGGCGAGCAGAAGTACAAGCTTGGCAACATGTGTCTGCCGGATGAGACGACGGAGAAGTATAAGGCCTGGATCAAGAATGCACGGGCGCGGATGTCCGCCTACTCAAACCTGCCGAAGGGCTCGCAGAATCCGTTGGCGAATACGGATCGCGAGGAGATGCTGGTGGAGTGGCTGAACGCCCACAACGTGCCGAATCCGTGGACGATTGCACCGGCGCTCTCGGAGACGACGCTGGCGTTCGACCTGCTCGACGAGTTGGCGGAGGTGGTTGGCCCGGAGGTGCTGCCGATCGCGGTGGCGACGGTGGCCAGCTCGCTGCGGGTGGAGCGGATGGCGGAGACGGTGGTTGACTCGACGGTGCGGATCTTTGACCTGATCAGCGCGATCAAGGACTACTCGTATATGGACCAGGCGCCGATTCAGGATGTCGACCTGGCGCAGTCGCTGGAAAATACGCTGGTGATGTTCAACTCGAGACTGCGGAACGTCCAGGTGGAGCTGGAGTTCGATCCGAATCTGGAGACGGTGAGCGCTTATGGCAGCGAGCTGAACCAGGTTTGGACGGCGCTGATCGAGAATGCGCTGGACGCGATGAACGATAGGGGGACGCTGCGGCTGCTGACCAAGGGCGGCGGCCAGATGGCGCTGGTGGAGGTCTGGGACTCGGGGCCGGGGATCGATCCGGAGATTCGGTCGCGGATCTTTGAGCCTTTCTTCACCACCAAGGCGCCGGGCCGTGGGCTGGGGCTGGGACTCGACACGGTTCAGCGCATCGTCAATAAGCACTCTGGGTTTGTCACGGTGGAGTCGAAGCCGGGTGCTACCTGTTTCCAGATCCGGTTGCCGCTGGATCGTCTGCAGGCTTACTAAAATCAGTGGGAAGAGTCATTTAGATCTCCCTATTGCAACTTTCGCTTTAGCTATTTTGTGATTTCGACGCCGCGCCAGAAGGCAATGTGGTGTTTCACATTGCGGGCGGCAGGCTTAGGATCAGGGTAATACCAGGCTGCGTCGGGGTTGTCCTGACCGTCCACGACGATGGTGTAGTAGCGGGCCTGCCCCTTCCAAGGGCAACTGGAGGTCGTCGAGCTGGGCTTCAAAAACTCCCGTTTTACCGACTCTTCGGGGAAGTAGATGTTCCCCTCAACGGTCTCAAAGGTTTCGCTTTCGGCCAGCGTCTGGCCATTCCAAACTGCCTTCGCCATAATCCACTACCTGCATTCTTTTCAACGAGTTACGTTCACGAGCCGAGCCAGGCCGCCTGTGCCGGGAGCATTCGGGGAAGCTTGGGGCCGTGATGCATTTGTAACAGAAACGATGCAAAAAGGGAAAGTCTCGGGTCTTCGGGTATGGCTCAGGTCGTGACTCAGACGGAGGGTGTGGGCCGCCCGAAGTTCTTGAGAAACCCCTCGTACCGCGATCTGGCTGCGGGGTAGGCGTCGATCAGAGCGGCGGTCTGGGCCATGAACCGGTTGCCACTCTCCTTCTCCGTTTCGGCGTGGAAGTGGTGGAACTTGGCGTAAAGAAGAATCCCCTCGTTGTTCGAATCCAGAAAGAGGTCCGGGTCGAGCGCGCCGCGCATGATTAGCGAAGCCGCCATCTCCCAGTAGCTCAGCGCCTGACGCCACGATGGATTGTGCTCCGATTTGGGGTCCCTCGAGACCACGCGCAGCTCCTCGAGCGTCGTGGGTTGAAACTCGAAGACAAGAAACCTCCGAGCCTTGCGGAGCGTCTCTTCCCGGCGGATCTCGTACAGCTTCATAATCAACTCTGCGTCTGCTGCTGTGGCCATGCCGTTCCTTATCTTTAGTTAAGCTACGCTCTCGACAATCGCCCGGGTCTTCTCGGGATCGGGCCGTTCGAGGACGGGCGCGGGAGCCGGTCCTGCGATCTTCTTCTGGTAGGTGCAAAGGGGAGTCGTCGGCTCTTCCTCGGGCGCACCCTTCTTCTTGCGGCGCTTGGGTAGAGCTTCGCGATTGTTCGGGCAGATGAGGTAACTTCCCTTGTCGTTGACGACCTCAAGCACATACGCGCTGTCACACTTCGGGCAGGTCTGGTCGACCAACTTCAGGTTTGAGGCAAAGTCGCACTTAGGATAGTTCACGCAGCCGTAGAAGAGGTCGCCGCGCTTGGTCTTGCGGACGGCAATATCGCCGCCATCCTTTGGGCACTTTACGTCGAGCAGCTCCTGCTTGATGTATTTGCACTTGGGATAGCCGCTGCAGCTGACGAACTCGCCGTACTGGCCGTTGCGAAGCAGCAGCGGTTTGCCGCACTTCGGGCAGGACTCTGCGAGCTGGACCGGCGGCTTCTGCTGCACCTTCTGATTCAGTTTGCGAATCGTCTTGCAGGGCGGATCTTCGTTGTAGCCGGGGCAGGCCATGAACGGCCCCCAGGGACCATTGCGCAGCACCATCGTGCGTCCGCAGTTGTCGCAGGCCTCCTCCTCGGGCGCCTCGTCGGCTCCGGGTGCGCTCAGATCAGGCTTTGCGGCGAAGTTCTCCTTGGTGAAGTCGCAGCTTATCGGCTCGACCGTGACCTTCTTGCCCTGTTCCGCAGCTTCGGCGATGGCCGACGCCATCTCCTTGGCATCGCCGACCTCCTTCGAATATTCGACGACATCTTCGGTAGTCGACTTCACGATCAGCGGGAAGGCAAACGCACTTGTAACCTTCTTCGTTACAGCTTTAGGATCCTTCTTCCAGGGGCCAGCCGCAATCGTCATCGGCTTTACTTTGGTGAAGTTGCTGCACGAGTAGAAGCTGCCGAACTTGCCCCACTTCAAGATGAGAGGGCTGCCGCAGTTGTCGCAGACTTCATTGGTCTTCTGCTCCATCCGCTTGACGTCTTCCATGTTGTCGCTGGCGACGTTCAGCTCCTTCTCGAAGTGGTCGTAGAACCCGCTCAGCAGATCGGTCCATCGTTCGGTACCGTCTTCCACTGCGTCGAGTTCGCCTTCAAGTGTCGCAGTGTAAGCCGTGTCGAAGATGTAGGGGAAGTTCTTCACCAGCAACTTCGTCACGACGGTGCCAATCTCGGTTGGCACAAACTTCGACTGGATCTTCTTGACGTAGTCGCGATCCTGAATCGTATTAATGATGGAGGCGTAGGTGGAGGGCCGGCCGATTCCCTTCTCTTCGAGTGTCTTGACCAGGCTCGCTTCGTTGAAGCGCGGCGGTGGCTGGGTAAACTTCTGCAGAGGGTCCAGCTTTTGCAGACGCAGCGCCTCGCCGTTGCTCAACTCCGGCAATCTTGCTTCTGTCTCATCCTCTTCTTCACTTCCAGCCTGCGCGGCGGCATCAGCGTCCACAGGCGATTTCGCGCTTGCCTCTTCCTTCGCTGCTCTGTCTTTGGCTGCCTGGCGTGCGCGCTTGTCTTCTTCTTCGAACTTCAGGTGACCTTCGAACTTGAGCACACTGCCGGTCACGCGGAAGTCATAGGCGAGCTTTGCCTGCGCAACAATATCTACCGTCGTCTGATCGAAGACCGCTGGCGTCATCTGGCTCGACACAAAACGCTGCCAGATCAGCTTGTAGAGGCGGTACTGCTCGTCGCTCAGATACTTCCGGATCGAGTCCGGTGTGTACTTTACGCCGGTCGGCCGGATCGCCTCGTGCGCACCCTGCGCCTCCACCTGCTGCTTTTTGCCGACATACTCGTTCGGAGTTGCCGGCAGATACTTCGCACCCAGCTTGCCGATGAACTCGCGAGCCTCTGCAATTGCATCTGCGCTGACGCGGGTCGAGTCGGTACGCATGTAGGTGATAAGACCGACAGTGCCCTCTGCGCCAATCTCCACGCCCTCATATAAACGCTGCGCCACGCCCATCGTGCGTCGCACGTTGAAGCCGAGACGCCCTGCTGCATCCTGCTGCAGTTTGCTCGTCGTGAACGGAGCCTTCGGATTGCTTCTGCGCTCTTTCTTGTCGACCGAGCGGACGCTCCACTTCGCAACCTTCAGTTCGCTGACCACCTCGTCGACGGCCTCTTGATCGGGCAGCGCGTTCGACAGAAAGAGCTCTTTGCCCTCTTCATCTTTGCCGTTGGCGACGCGAGCAGGCACGCCGTTGACACCGACGAACCGTGCGGTGAAGCTCTGCTTGTTGGCAGTCGGCTCAAGCTGTGCATCGATGGTCCAGTACTCCACTGGATTGAAGTCATTAATCTCCTGCTCGCGCTCGACGATCAGCCGCAGCGCGACGGTCTGCACGCGTCCTGCGGAGAGTCCGCGTCGAACCTTGTCCCAGAGCAGCGGAGAGACCTGATAGCCCACCAACCGATCCAGCACGCGCCGCGTCTGCTGCGCATCGACCAGATCCTCATCGATATCCCGTGCGTGCAAGAACGCAGCCTGCACCGCTTTTTTGGTGATCTCATTAAAGGTGACACGCCGAACCTTCGACTTGTCCTTCATCATCGGCAGCAACTGGATGGAGAGGTGTGCGGCGATGGCCTCGCCTTCGCGGTCAGGGTCCGGCGCAAGGTAGACCATGTCCGCCTTCGACGCCAGTTTCTTCAGCCGATCCACCACCTTCTCTTTGCCTGGAGACACGATCAGCGTCGGCTCAAACGTCCGCTTCTTCAGCTCTACGCCGATGTCGTTCTTCGGCAGGTCCATGATGTGGCCTATCGAGGCCTCCACCACGTAGTCACTGCCGAGATACTTCCCAATCGTCTTCGCCTTCGCCGGCGATTCGACGATAACTAATGATTTACCCATTTGTTCCCTTCATCCACCAGAACGAAATGCCGAGGCAAAACGTTCCACACTTGCCTTTTCCATTGCGAACCTAACACGAGTTCCGCCAACGCGTCATCTTGTCATGTTTGCTCAACTGACGAAATCGAACTGAGAAGGTCATAGCACAGCAACCAAAACCGGCGAGCCGACCCACGCTGTGGATAACCTGCCAAGTCAAACGAAACCATGAGCTTACGTTTATCTTTGCGGCATCCGGTTTGCCGTGGGAATCAACCTTGCCACTGCGGCTCAGAACGCCCGCACATAATTTTTTCCCGGAAGTTGCCGAACGCGGCCTGCAAGCTCCAGTTCGAACAGCGCTGTGAAGATCTCGGCAGAGCCTAACTCTGCCTCCAACTGTTCGATCAGCTCGTCCAGTTGCGTTGACTCGTCGTGCCGCAACCGATCGAATACGATCCTTTCGTGCTCGGGAAGCGGCGTATCGTTAAATAGAGATGCAGCCCCTCCCGGTTTCGATTCAGAGCCTCCCCCAGTCGCCGCCTGCTCATCCTCCAAGGCCAGCCTGATCTCGGAGGGCAGATCCTCCCAGATATCCTCCCACGTCGCTGTGAGCTTAGCGCCCTGTTTTATCAGTGTGTTAGGCCCCCACGCGTTCTTGTTCGTCACGTTCCCCGGGACAGCGTAGACATCGCGATTCTGCTCCATCGCACACCGCGCCGTAATTCTGGTTCCGCTGTACTCAGCCGCTTCGATGACCAGCACCCCAACACTCATTCCGCTCAGAATCCGGTTGCGGATGGGAAAGTTCTGCGGCGCGGGAAATGTTCCGAGGGGGTACTCGCTTACGATGGTTCCGCCGGTTGCGACGATCTGCTCGGCCAGCTTCTTGTTCTCCTTGGGATAGATGACGTCGATGCCTGTGCCCCAGACAGCAACGGTTTTGCCGCCTGCTTCGATCGCTCCCTTGTGCGCTGCGGTGTCGACCCCGCGAGCCATGCCGCTGAGAATGACCATCCGCCGATTCGCAAGATCGCGCGAGAGCAACTCCGCCATCCCCGCTCCATACGGCGAAGGCTGACGCGTTCCAACGACGGCAATTCCAGGTCGGGCCAGCAGAGAGACATCGCCGCGGATCCACAGCGCCGACGGTGGATCGTAGATCTCGCGCAGCCGCTCGGGGTAGGCCTCCTCTTCGGGTGTCAATAGACTACCGCCGGCTTCGGCGACGCGCTTTAACTCTTCTTCCGCCGCAGCTTTGGCTTTGCCTTCAAAGACGAACTGCGCCGACTGCGCCGGCATCCCTGCGCCCTCTAACTCGGTCAGCGACGCCTCCAGCACACGCTCCGCCGCCCCCAATCGATTCATCGCCTTCCAGATTCTTGTGGGTCCCATTCCCGGCGTCAGCGTCAACGCCACCCAGGCCAAACGCGCCTGCTCCTTTACCACTGTTGCATCCTGCTGCGCCAAAGCCATTCATGGTCCTCTTCATCGGTATGCTTCGCGGGCCTCTCTAGTCTGCGACTTCAAACATCGCCGACCGGCAGAGGCTCACCGTCACTGTATCGCATCTCACGCGGCAGAGTCGGAGGCAAAACTCTCGGCAAGGATAAAGGACACACCACTCATCGCCAATGCAACTAGCAGGCTAGTGACCTCGTCGCCATTGCGCGGTTGGGCTGCCACGCGCGGCAGATGCAAGATGAGAACCCAGATAAGAAACATCGTGCCCAACAGAATTGACGCGGTTCGTGCCATCTGCCTGGTGATGATCGCCAGAGCAGCTGCGACAAACGCGACTCCGACGAAGTACGCCCAGAAGAGACGCGCAGGAATCCATGCGGGGACAATTGTCGCCACAAACTTCGCATACAAAAAATGCTGCGCGGCGAAGACGACCAGCGCGACGGCAAACGCAACGCGCCCGAAGGTGGCTAGATGCGACAAGGTCTTGTTTGTCGGCTCGAACCTAAGTCCGTCCGGAGTCTCGATCCGAGCCAGCACGAAGGCACCACCCATCAAAGCCAGAAGCTCGAAGCCGCTGGTCCAGGGATCGGGACTATGCGGGTGCGCGATAAGTCTGGGGAGTTGCAGAGACAGGACGTACAAAAACAGAGCAACCCCCAGAAACGCCGCCGCCAGTCGTGCCATTTTTTCAGTCACAATGCAGACTGCAACCGCGATCAGCACAGCTCCAGCCAGCACCGCCATCGGGTGCGGCCCCGGAATCCACGGAGGGCCAGGAATCGGCCCCTTCAACCCGCCGACGTAGATGAAGTGCTCTACACCAAAGAACACCAGCGCGATGGCAAAGAAGAGACGACCGACCTTCAACAATCCATCCATTCTTTTTGCTCCCTTTCCGAATGACCTGGTTGCGTCGTGAGAATCCTACTACCAGTCTGCTATCTATCCTCCTCGTCACACCGCTTGCACTCCATCAGGCTTCCGATGTGCGCCGCTCTGCCCTCTTTCGTCGTCACCCACTCCCGCAGAATCCAAGGGGGATCGTGCCGCACATGCTGCCCATGCCCGCAGTCCAACCGGGCCGCCCAGTGCTGCTGTTCATCCTGATAAAACCCCACCACCCGCCTCTGCATCGAGCGCGTCCCCCTGACATCCAATAAACTAGTCCTTTGAACACTTCGTCTTCATCTTCCATGCTTCGTGTCGCTGCCATCAACTTTCTCAATCCCGCACCGCTGATGTGGGACTTCGAACACGCACCGCTTGCGCAGGAGCTGGCACAGCGCTATTCGCTGCACTACACCCAGCCCTCGCAGTGCGCCGCAGAGCTTCTCGCAGGCCGCGCCGACCTTGGCCTCATCCCTATCGCAGCGCTTACGCCGGAGCTCGCCGTCGTCCCGGGCTGCACCATCGCTTCGTTGAATGAAGTTCGTTCTATTCAGCTCATCATCAAATCGCCTCACACTTTCAGCACAGTGAAGACGGTCTCGGCCGACACCGCCTCTCGCAGCTCGCTCGCGTATGCGGAGATTCTCTTCCGCAGATTCGCCAACAATCATCCGGCCTTCCTGCCCGCTTCAGCCGATCCTGTGGCCATGCTGCAGCAGGCAGATGCTGCGATCCTGATCGGCGATCCGGCCCTGTTCGCCCTCGAACGCCGCGAACATATCGAGGCCGTGGTTGGTCCATGCCAGTGGTTCGATCTCGCTCATGAGTGGCACATCCGCACCAACGTACCCTGGGTCGCCGCGGTGTGGGCCGTGCGGCCAGAGTCTCTGGGGGCTCCTGGAATCACCGATATTCAACTCGTCGAAGACCTCGAAGCCTCGCGCAATCACGGCCTGTTGCACATCGAAGATCTGGTCGAAGAGTGGGCTCCGCGAATCAACCTGAGCCCCGCTGTCATTCGTCACTATCTCTCTAGCAATATCCACTACGTTCTAAATACGGATTGCATGCATGCCATTAAACTCTTTCGGCAGTACGCCGCGGAGGTCGATGTTCTTCCCGCTCTGCCCGATCTTCGCCTCCTGTAAGTCCTCTGCTATACTCGCCGCTCCACCAATCTTTTTAGAATTTCAGCGACTTCTTCTCCGTGGGTCGCGTCTTAACCTCTATGAGCCTGCGCGCAGCTGCCACGATCCTAATCGAGATCCCAGTCAAGAGCCTCGTCGCAGCCCTGCAGACGGCTGGCTCCACGCATCATGCGCGTAGTCCCTTCCTCCATCTGCTCTTCAGCTTTGGCCTGTTCGGCGTCTTTCTGGTCTCAATCGTCGACAGCTCCTTCGTTCCACTGCCTCTGCCCGGCGTCACCGACATCATGATCATCGTGATGTCCGCGCAGCATCAGAGCTGGTTCCTGTTAATTCTGCTCGCTACAGTCGGTTCAGGACTCGGCGGATGGTTTAGCTATCAGGTAGGCCAGTCGGGCGGCATGGCCTTTATCGAAAAGCACATTCCGCCGCGCATCTTCAAACGCGTCTGCGACTGGATGGAAAATCACGCCATCCTCTCCGTGGCTCTGCCGGCGATTCTGCCGCCTCCCATGCCGCTCAGCCCCTTCGTGCTCGCTGCCGGCGCGCTCAAGATGTCGCGCAGAAAATTTCTTACCACCTTCATCATCAGCCGATGCCTGCGCCACTCGGTCGCTGCGTGGCTCGGAATCTACTACGGACGGCACATCCTGCATCTTTGGAACAGCCTTTCGGCAAAGTACGCAACTCCTGTCCTCATTGTCATCTGGACGGGAATCATCGCAAGCTGCGCCTTTGCCTTCTGGAAGCTCTATAAGACCTCGCGCACCGTCCATCCAGGCTCGCGAGCAATCGCCAAGCACTCCAACACGGCTGCCTGAGTCCACTTCTTTAAGCCGCAGCTTTTGCCCGCGGAGCAAACTTGCGCTGGTAGTACGCCGTAGTGAGGATGATTGCAGGCACCCCCACCATCACGGGCCACAGCCACACGTACCAGTGATTGCCAACGACCCGCGTCAGCGTGACTACACTGAAGGCAGACCACGCCGCAATGTAGCTCCCGATAAAGTTTCCCAGATGCGTGTACCACCAGAACATCTTCTCCCTCGGCTTGCGCACGAACGAGAGCAACTGGGTCGCCGCGCCTCTCATTCCGATGAATCCGAACGCCACACCTACCAGCGGAATCACCTCGATGGAGGCGGGACGGAACCACGACATCCAGGCCAACAGCGCACTTGTCGCGAAGGTGACGATACCGGCGATCCAGTCGATCGGCTCCGCTCCTCCTCCGCGCGCCAGCTCCTTCAACTGCAGAACACGATAGCCCGAAAAGGCAAAGTAGAAGCTGAACACCGCCACCAGGGCCAGAAACCGCACTGGAAAGAAGAAGGCCATCGGTATCGCAGTGGCCGCTACGATCCCCATCGACCACAGATAGACCATCCCCCAGCGTTTATGCTGCTTGCCACCCTTTGCCGTGACCAGCGCGACGGGAGCGAGTAGAAACGACGAGGCCCCAGCCGCAATATGAATCGCAAGAAAGATCTTTACCCACAGCGGATCGAGTGCATGCATCACTTCCTCCTTTTTCCCTTGCTTTCTATCTCATCCAACTCCGCCAGCGTCTCTCTGCACCACTTCAATATGGCTGCACTATGGTGGCGTCCATAGTTCAGCGTCATCAGCCAGTAGGGCAGATTCGGGTCGTTCGCCTTATCCCGCCGCAGCTGCTTCGCCATAGCGGTGTACACCTTCAACGCCCTCTGGTGAAACTCCATATTCGAAGCCACGTGTTCGCGGTTGACGCTCATCGCGACGTGCACACCGAAGAAGAGCTTCAGCAACAACTCGTTCCTCGCCGTCTCTTCCGCGACTGGAATCTTCAACCATTCCTGAAGTCGCTCGCGTCCGTCCGCCGTAAGCGAATACAGGTTGCGGTCCGGCTTCCCCTTGTTGCGCTCGGTCTTCTTCTCGACCAGACCAGCTGCCGCAAGCCGCTTCAATCCTGGATAGATCTGCCCATAGCTCTCGCTCCAGAAGTGCCCGATGGAGCGCGAGACCATCTGGCGAATGTCGTATCCGGACATCGGCCTCAGGCTCAGCAGTCCAAGCAAAGCATTCGGGGTCGACCCGCCTTCCATCTTCATAGCTTCAAGATATATATCTAAAAGATACACTGAACAAGAAAATTATTAGAAGAGGCTAAAAGAAAACGGGTGAAGCATCTCGGCTTCACCCGCTCGAAATTCTTTAGAGCCTATGCTTTAGAACTCCCACCGCAACAAAGTGGCTCCCACGGTGAAGCCAGCACCAACGCTCGCCAGCAGAACCAGATCGCCCTTCTTTAGCCGCTTCTCCTCAAGCGCCGTCTGCATGGCCATCGGAATCGTAGCCGCCGTGGTGTTGCCATACCGATCGATGTTGATGATCACCGAACTCTCCGGCATGCCCAGCCGCTCCGCTGTCGAAAGAATAATCCGCTTGTTCGCCTGGTGCGGGATGAAGCAGCTAAGGTCCTTGCCCTCCACGCCGTTGCGCGACAGGATGATCTCCGCAGCTTCGGCCATCTTGCGGACCGCAAACTTGTACACCGCCTGCCCGTCCTGGTGGACGTAGTGCATCTTCGCTGCGACCGTCTCGGCTGATGGTGGATGCAAGCTGCCGCCGCCGGGCATGTTCAAAGCCGCCGCACCAGAGCCGTCGATCTCGTGCCAGTAGTCGACCATCCCGATCTCCCCGTCTTCGCAGGGCTCGAGCAGCACCGCGCCCGCGCCGTCGCCGAAGATCACGCAGGTCGCCCGGTCGGTGTAGTCGATGATTGAGCTCATCACATCCGCTCCGATCACCATCACCTTCTTGTGCATCCCGCTCTCGACCAGCTTCGCTCCCACCTGCAGGGCATAAGGAAATCCCGAGCAGGCCGCCGAAAGATCGAACCCCCAAGCGCCCTTCACGCCGAGCTTGTCCTGCACCAGGCAGGCTGTCGCCGGAAAAAACATATCGGGCGTCACCGTGGCAACGATGATCACCTCCAGCTCACTAGCCTCGATGCCGCGAGCCGCGAGACACTTCTTCGCCGCCTCCACCGCCAGATCGCTGGTCGCAACCCCTGGGTCCACGATGTGCCGCTCACGAATTCCCGTCCGCTCGACAATCCATTGATCGTTGGTTGCGACCATCTTCTCCAGATCCGCATTGGTCAATAAACGCGGCGGAACATAGGTCCCTACCGAACTGATCTTCGCGCGTACCCGCGTCTGCGGTTTCAACGTCAAACTCAAACTCTCACCTCATCTAATGTCGCAGTAGCTAATAAAAAAAACTGATTCAAAATGAACCGTCGTTCACCATCGGAGACCATTCTCTCTGAGAAGCGAACGCATGTCACCTTTGCATTGACGAGCAGGGTGCTGAAAAAGACACACTTCGACCGCCGAAGGAAGATTTCGTGATGTCGCAAACGGGAGAACAAGAGGGGATCGTGCACCGGGCGACCTACTGTGCCACCACAAGAGGCTGCGGCGAAAGCAGATGGAGTGCGAAATAATGCACCGGGCTACCGCCATCGCGGGAAGCTGTGGCGAAGTACATGGAGGCGAGGATAGTGCACCGGGCGACCTACTGCGCCCGTAATGACCCGTTACCGTTGCTTCCTTCCGGACCTGGCGGGGTTGGCGGGATTACGTCGCGTAGGACCCGGCACATGAGCTAGTTTAGCACTTCAAACCCGAACTGTGCTGACGCCGCTATCTCCATCCAGTGCAAAACTTCGAGGAGTACTTTCAGCAGATCTCTCACCCTTCGTCGTTGTCATCTCTTCTTTGAAGCAGCTACAATTTTTGAGATATCACGAGGGTCTACTTTGCTCAATCGATTTAGCCGTCGCACCTTCGCCCGCCTGCTCGGATCCGCCGCACTCGCCCCCACCGCACTCACAACCGTCGCCACCCCGGCCTTAGCTGAAGTCACTCCCTCCGCACCTGCTGCGCGAACATTTCCCCAAGGCTTTCGCTGGGGCTCTGCGACCGCCTCCTATCAGATCGAGGGCGCCGTCAATGAAGACGGCCGCGGCCCATCCATCTGGGACACCTTCTCCCACACTCCGGGCAAGATTAAAAATGGAGACACCGGCGACGTTGCCGACGATCACTACCATCGCTACAAAGACGATGTGAAGCTGATGAAGGACCTCGGCCTCAAGACCTACCGCTTCTCCGTCGCATGGCCGCGCGTCTTTCCGCAAGGTACCGGCACGCCCAACCCAAAGGGCCTCGACTTCTACAACCGCCTCGTCGACGAGCTGCTCGCAGCCGATATCCAACCCTACTGCACACTCTTCCACTGGGATCTCCCGCAAGCCCTCGAAGACAAGGGCGGATGGCAGTCGCGCGACACCTCCGAGGCCTTCGCGAACTACGCCGGCTACGTCGCCGAACATCTCTCCGACCGCGTCAAGTACTTCATGACCCTCAACGAGATGAGCTCGTTCGTCAGCGGATACGCCTCACCTCGCCATGCCCCAGGCCTCACGCTTCCACCCGCAGGCGTCAATCAGGTTCGTCATCATGCGGTGCTCGCCCACGGCCTTGGGGTGCAGGCGATCCGCGCCCACGCAAAAGCAGGCACCAAGGTTGGCTTGGCGGAAAATGCAAGAGCCGCCGTGCCCGTCATCGAAACGCCAGAGCACATCGCCGCCGCTGCAAAGGCTATGCGTCAGATCAACGCTGGATACCTGACCGTCATCATGGAAGGCCGCTATACCGACGCCTACCTCGCACATGCGGGTGCCGACGCGCCGAAGTTTACGGACGCTGACATGAAGGCTATCGGCACGCCGCTCGACTTCATCGGCCTTAACATCTACACCCCCACCTACGTTCGCGCCGACGACTCCCACGCCGGCTTCGACCTCGTTCCATCACCAGAGTCGTACCCGCACATGATGAGCCCCTGGCTGCATGTTGGCCCCGAGGCGCTCTACTGGGGACCGAAGCTCGCCGCGCAGCTCTGGAACATCAAGGAGATATACATCACTGAGAACGGAGCCTCCTCGACCGACGTCCTCACGCCCGACGGCCACGTCTACGACTCCGACCGCGTCATGTACCTCCGCAACTACCTCACGCAGCTTCATCGCGGAGTCGCCGAGGGCGTCCCCGTCCGCGGCTACTTCCTCTGGAGCCTGATGGACAACTTCGAATGGGCTGACGGCTACGCCTACCGCTTCGGCATCCACTACGTCGACTTCGCCACGCAGAAGCGCACCCCCAAGATGAGCGCGCACTTCTACCGCGAAGTCATCGCACGCAACGGCCTCGCTTAAATGCGCTCGACGGGCAAGCCGGACGATTATCTCCGGATTGCCCGTCAGATCGACCTATTATGCCGGTAGAAGCCCAGCCACGCGGTAGCTGTTTATCACCGCGTCATACAGCGAGATATCCGAGCGGCTCCTCGCCATCAGCTGAGCGCCGCCAACCGCGGCGAAGATAGCGCGAGCCCGCCCTTCGCTCTCCTCGGAGCTGACTACATTCGCAGCCGTGAGAACCTTGCTGAGCCACGCTACATTGACATCGGCAAAGGTCTGAACCTCTTTTTTTACAGGTTCCGGCAGATCGTCATACTCCGCAGCCATGAAGCCGCTCAGGCACATACGGTTCTCATTCTCAAGCGCCCCGCGAAACGTCTCAGGATAGCGGCGCAGGGCACTGACCCAATCGGCGGATTCGGCCAGCAGACTCTCAAGAGCAGCTGCGGCGTTCGCCCAATAGCGCTTCGCTACCGCGGCTGCAAGATCACCCTTGCTTGGAAAGTGGTAGTAGATGCTCGCGGCCCTGATGCCCACATCTTCCGCGAGATCACGAAAGTTGAGTCCGTTGTAGCCATGCGCCTGCGCAACCTTTGTGGCGGCGAACAGGATCTTCTCTCGAGAATCTGAGCTCACACTTCACTGCCTCACTGCCAACTTCCCTATAAGCGACCAAGGAGTCGACTAATAAAAGATTATGTCCGAATTAAGAATCTACCAAGTGGCAGGTAGTGTCTAACTACTATACCTACCAAGTGGCAGGTAGACGACCGGGAAGACAAGCAACATTAAGCGCAGCGCTCCCGCACGAACGCAGAGTTGCATCTTAACTAGAAAGTAACGTCAAGGAGACTAACATGGCCGTCGCTACCGCAAACCTGCAAGCCGAAATATCACCTGGTCCCAATCCCAATTCCAACTCTGAGCAACTTGAGGTCCACCCGGGCTGGGTGCGGAGTGGCGTCGATAACACTCCGGGGCACAAAGCGTACTACATCAATCTTGAAGCCAAGCCCGGAAAGGGCGACAAAGTGGAACAATTCCTCCGGGACATTCTAGCCGGAGTAGAAAAGGAACCAGGCACCGGTCCATGGTTTGGCTGCCGGTTCTCCGACACCACTTTTGGAATCTTTGAAGCTTTTCCGGACACTGCGGCACGAAACGCGCATGACATCGGTCCGGGCGGCAGTAACTTTCTTCGGTCCGCAGAACTGGATGAGATGCTGGCCTATCCAGCACATCTCTATCGGCTCGATGTGATGTTTGGAAAATTCAGCGTCATGTTTGGAAAGACAATTACCTCAAAGTAAAGCCTCCGAAATGGCATTAGAGAATGTCGGTCGTCTCATGATCTCGAGACGATCGACTGAACTCTCTGAGAACATCTTTATCAATGGAATCGAATACGCCCGCTCACAGTCCGCATAAGTCGACGAGGGTCTGCCACCTTCCAGAGCCTGAACCTGTTCACTGTTGCGAACAGGCAAATCACTCATAGAGCTGCCGAATGCGCCCTTTACCTCAAAATTCACCTGTCCATCCACACTATTTGCGCTATCCTCTTCGTCATCGGGAGGTTTGTCATGCGCTGCTTCCGTTCCTGCCACGCCGTCGTCAGTCTTCTTCTCGCGATTCCAGCCCACGCACAGAACCAGCAGCAGATGCCCCGCGACTATCGCGGAGTCGAGACCATCGTTCCCGGCATCTTCGTCACGCCCGTCCCCAACGCTCCCTTCACCGCCACCATCGAGATCCTCTCTCACGAGAACCTGCCCGACGGCACAGTAAACACCCGCACCACCACGGCGCACATCGCCCGCGCCTCTTCAGGGCGCATCTACAACGAGCGCCGGCAGCTTGTCCCCACTAGTTTCAAAGGCGAACCCCAGCTTCTCTCCGCTCATATCTACGACCCGTCGAGTCGCCTCAATATCTTTTACAACCCCTTCCAGCACATCGCCCGCGAGAGCATCTACACCGGTCCGCCTGCCCCGCCGCCAAACACCACTCCCGCGCGCACGCCTGTAAACAATCCCTACTTCAAACAAGAAGATATCGGCACCCAGCCGCTCGACGGCCTCACCCTCACCGGCATCCGCAAGACCCACATCATCCCCGCGGCCATGAGCACCACCGGTAAAGACGTCGCCATCGTCGATGAGTACTGGTACTCCCCCGAGCTCTCCATCTACATGATCATCAAGCACAACGACCCGCGCACCGGCGAGCAGCTCGTCGCCGTCGGCAACGTCGAACGCCACGAACCCGCCGCCTCCATCTTCGTAATCCCCGCCAACTACAAGATCGTCGATGAGAATCCTCCTGAAATAGATTCGTCACCCCAGCCGGCAGAACCAATGCCCGTGCAAAAGTGATGGACTGAGATCCGAATGCCAGCGACATCGATTCCCTCCTCTTCGACATGGAACGGAAGGTTTCCGAGGAGCACTCATGAATATCTCCGCTCGAATTACGAACCGTCTGGGGGAGCACACTGTCACTCTCAGTACCGATGGTCGTGAATCGGCTCTGACAGTCCCTTCCAAACTACAGGGCTACGGCTCCAGCGCGAACGGCGGCGAGTTGCTCTTTCTTGCACTCGCTACCTGTTACTGCAACGATATCTATCGCGAGGCAAAGAAACGCGGAATTAGCGTCACGTCGGTGAAGGCGCATGTGAGTGGGGAGTTCGGGGGCGAAGGAGAGCCCGCGCAGAACATCACCTATCGAGCATCCGTCGACGCGAAAGCACCTCGCGAAGAGATCCTCGACCTCATGCGTCATACCGACACAGTGGCCGAGATCCAGAACACGCTACGACACCCTCGATCGCTCGTTCTCACGGAGTGCGAAGCCAACGAAATTTGAGAGTTTCAAGCTTAGGCCGGCTGCAACCTCAACAGAATGATGATTTTGACGGCGAACTGACTACAGCGAACTGACTATAGAAATCACGCGCTCTGACGCCTGAACGCCTAAGGTTGATAGACTATAAGGCTGTGACTCCTACGGTAACAATCGAAACCGAAGCTCCGGTAGCTGCTCGCCCCAAGGTGGGCTTCGTCTCCCTCGGCTGCCCCAAAAACCTCGTCGACTCCGAGGTGATGATGGGCCTGCTCCACCACAATGGAGCTGAGCTCACGCCCCGCGCCGAAGACGCCGAGATCATCGTCATCAACACCTGCAGCTTCATCAACTCGGCCAAGCAGGAGTCGGTCAACACGATCCTCGAGATGGTTCAGCACAAACGTCAGTTCGGCGGCAAGGCCCAGCGCATCGTCGTCGCCGGCTGCCTCGTCGAACGCTACCGCGACGAGATACAGAAAAACATCCCCGAAGTGGATGCAGTCGTCGGCACCGGCGAACTCGAAGCCATCCTCGCCGCAGCAGGCCTCACGCCCAGCGGCCATGCGAACAATAACTCTCCCTTCAACATCCTCCCGCAGGGCACACCCGAGGCGACCATCCACACCCACGCCATCAGCATGTCCCAGACCGACGGCGAAGTCGCGCAACTGGAATCGAACAGCATGCAACAGGCTGGACAGAATCTGATCGATCGAGCCCCCAGCGCCGTCTCGCAACACTCGCGCCCCCTCGCCGACCCCGAACACGACCGCGAGATCGCGCCGCAGCTCCGCATCGTGCAGTCTCTCGCCGAGACCGGCACCACGCACGGCGACGAGCCGCTGAACCACGCCGGCGACCACATCGTCCACACAAATCCGGGCTCCAACACAAATCTGGGTGCCCCAGGCATCGATTCTGATGCCTGGGTTTCAACCGCGTCGCAACCCTCCCGTCCAGAGGGCGACGCCCGCGAGAGAACAGGCCGCTTCTCCCGCGAGTCGTGGGACGGAGCCACCGCCGCACTGCCCGAGTATCTCTACAACGACGCCACTCCGCGCATCCTCACCACGCCACGCGCGTCGGCCTACATCAAGATCGCCGAGGGCTGCGATCATCCCTGCAGCTTCTGCATCATCCCGCAACTTCGCGGTAAGTTCCGCTCACGCCGCATGTCGTCGATCATCGCCGAGGCAGAAAACCTCATTAAGCAGGGCGTCCGCGAGATCACCCTCATCGGCCAGGACACCACCTGCTATGGCGAAGACCTCGGCTTCACCGACGGCCTCGCAACACTGCTCGATGCACTCGCGGTGCTCCCCGGCCTGCGCTGGCTGCGCTTCCTCTACACCTACCCCAACAAAGTCACTACGCGCCTGCTCGAGACGATGGCGAAGCACGACACCATCTCCAAGTACCTCGACGTCCCTCTGCAGCACGCCAGCGCCAGCGTCCTCAAGACCATGAAGCGCGGCGGCAACGCGCAGATCTTCCTCGACCTCATCGCCAAGGCCCGCCGCATCGTCCCCGGCATTGTTATCCGCACCAGCTTCATCGTGGGCTTCCCCGGCGAAACCGAAGCCGACTACAAGGAGCTCGAAGCCTTCATCACCGCGGCGAAGATCGACTGGCTCGGCGTCTTCACCTACTCCGACGAAGAGGGCGCGAAGGCCTTTGACCTTCCCGACGAAACAAAGGTCCCCAACCGCACCATCCAGACCCGCCGTCGCAAGCTCATGAAGCTCCAGCAGAAGATCAGCACTAAATCCAAGGCAGAGTGGGTAGGCCGGGAGATCGACCTCCTCGTCGAAGGCGAGTCCGAAGAGACCGAGCTTCTCTGGGAGGGCCGCACCTCGCTCCACGCCCCCGAGATCGACGGCAAGGTCTTCATCAACGACTTCGGCCCGCACGAAACCCTCGTCCCCGGCACCTTCTACCGCGCCGAGATCACAGAGTCCCACGACTACGATGTCGTCGCCCGCATCCTCGAATAAGAGCGCGCAGAATAAGAGCGCGCAACTAGCGCGAAGATGCGACAACCTCCAGCAGCAGGTTGTCTCCATCCCGCATCCCAAGCCTCTTGCCGACTCTGCTCAAGGTGATCGTTCCTCCGGACGAGCTCAACGAAGCGCCGCTCTCAAAGCCGTAGAGCCCCGAAGCCGTCGTCGAAAAGACCCCCATCGCTCGCGGCGCAGAAGGACCCGCAGGCAGGCTGTAGACGCCGTAGTAATCTGCTCGTCCAACCGTGCGCAGTCCGCTGCCAACCACAGGACCAACCCAGCCCGACCGGACCACCTGATCGCCACCCACCTGCGCCGTCGTCCAACTCGCCTCGCTCGAGTTCCCACGGTCCGAGCCACCCTGCACCGGCAGGAACGTGTCGCCCACCTGCACGAAGTTTGCCATCGCGATCGCTCTGGTCATCACGGCGACGGTCTGCTTGTGATAACGCAAGCTGGTGAACTCAATCGACAGAACCGAGGGCGAGGCTGTCGTTCCATCTCCCGCCACCGATGCGACAACTTTACCCTCGAGCACCGCGCCGCGATCAAGATAGGTTCCCTCCGTCACCGGAACTCGCTGCGTGGTCTTCGCAACCACCGCCGATCCAACGCGTGTCTTCCCCGCACGCAGCGTCCGCCCCAGCCGCACCGGCAACGTCACCCCAACAGGCAAAGGCTCCAGATTCGTGACCGATACACTACGCTGCGTACTCCCTGAAGCTCTCGCATCGCTTGAAGCACTCGAAGACGCGCCGAAAAACAGCAGAGATGCCACGAGAAGGCCGCCAGGCCAGCCTGCAAATAGACGCATGCAGTAAGAGATCGCTCTCGGCATCTTCCGCCCTCCACCCTCTGAAACTTTAGATGCTCCCTTCGACACCGCTCAGAGGAGTTAAAATAGAGATGTCATGTCGAACAAATCTCCCGCTGCAAAGATCAAGACCCTCCGCTGCCCCACCTGCCGCAACATCGTCCTGGCCACCGGCGAAGACTTCCCCTTCTGCTCGGACCGCTGCCGCCGCATCGATCTGGGCAAATGGGCCAGCGGCGACTACAAGATCTCCACGCCCATCCAGGATCCCGATCTTCTCGAAGAGCTCGCTCGCTCCAACAAGCACAAGCGCCAGAACGACGACGACGTGAACTAGTGGCGAACTCCAACATCCAGACCCATCCGCCCTCCGAAAAGAAGACCCTCTGGGCATGGTCCATCGGCACGTTCTTCGGCGCAGGCCTGTTGAAGCCCGGCCCCGGCACCTACGGCAGCATCTCCGCCGTACTGCTCTGGTACGCCGCCGCCCACATCCTCCACCCAGCTCCAGTCGCCTTCGCGATCGGCACGACCATCGCCGCGATCCTCGCCACGCTCATCGGCATCCCCGCGGCCACCATCGTCGCCCATGAGTCCGGCCGCGAAGATCCCGGCCACGTCGTCATCGACGAGGTCGCCGGCCAGCTCATCGCCCTCATCGCCATCCCTGCTGACTGGCGACACGCCGCGCTCTCGCTCCTGCTCTTCCGATTCTTCGACATCCTCAAGCCCCCGCCGATCCGCCAGCTCGAGCGCCTCCCCGGCGGCACCGGCATCATGCTTGACGACGTAGGCGCCGGCCTCTTCGCTCTCGCCATCGCACAACTCATCCACCTTTACTTCTAGAAATCCTGTCCTGCCGGACGAGCGCCCTGCGCGGGCAGCGGTCACTTCGTGACGCGCGTGTACCGGTCCAGGCAGCGCCAGCGACATAGCTCCTCCCGCTGGTCGGAATCAGCCTATGCCCGACCAACGGGAGGACCAGCATCGTTCCCTACCCAAGACAAGGTATACAAGTCACGAAGTGACCGCCCCACGCGTAGTGGGCCCGTCCGGCAGGACATATCTTCCGTCGCATTTGCACTCCCATCCACGCCGGTCTACGCTAAAACAGCCATGAACACACTTCGATCGCTCCTGACCCCCGACAAGCCCGACGCACCCGCACCGCATCTGGACCGCGTCAAGCCCCTCGCGGCCATGCCCGGCGGAGAGATCGAGGTTCACGGCACCCACCTCGAACCTCGCGACACCCTCGTCGCCCGAGCAACCATCGGTGACATCTCCGCTCCACTCCTGCTAAGCCGGCCCACCCGCGCCACCATCCGCGTCCCCGAGGGAACCATCACCGGCGACCTGATCCTGCATCGCAGCGGCCAGTCCAGCAACCCGCTGCCAGTGCGCGTCGCCGTGCCCATGGCGGAAAATCTCCACCCCGTCGCCAACCCCGCGGTCGATGCCGACGGCAACGTCTACGCCACCGTCTCCGGCTCGCGCGGCCAGGCCGTCCCGGTGTCAATCTTCCAGATTCAGCGCGACTTCCAGATTCGCCCCTTCGTCCGCGACCTTATGAACGCCACCGGCCTCGCCTTCGGTCCCGACGGGTACCTCTACGCCAGCTCCCGCGCCGAAGGCACCGTCTATCGCATCTCCCCCGAAGGCGCCATGTCCACCTACGCCGAAGGCATGGGCATCGCCACCGGCATCGCCTTCGACCGCGACGGCAACCTCTTCGTCGGCGACCGCTCCGGCACCATCTTCAAGATCAGCCGCGCCAACCTCGACGGCACCAGCGGTGAGACCTTCGTCTACGCCACGCTCGAGCCCAGCATCGCCGCCTACCATCTCGCCTTCAACGACGCCGGAACCCTCTTCGTCACTGGACCCACCACCTCATCCAACCAGGTCATCCACGCCATCGACCGCGACGGCAACGCCACCATCTTCTACCAGGGCCTCGGACGCGCCCAGGGCATGGCGGTCGACGTCGACGACAACCTCTACGTCGCCGCCAGCCTCCACGGTCAGCGCGGCATCATCCGCATCGACCGCCATCACCAGGCCACCCTTGTCGTCTCCGGCAGCAATCTCGTAGGTCTTGCCTTCCTCGAGGACGGGAACGCCACCCTCGCCACTCGCGACGCTCTCTATCACGTAGCCATGGACGTCGAAGGTCGCAAGCTCATCTAGCCTGTCATGTGGCCGTTCCGCGCTGCAGGCATCTTCCCTTGGTAGTGTGGTGCGGCTGCCTCCTCAATCCTGTCGCCAGATCGACCCCGTACCGGTAGAATCGAAGAGTAACCAGGAGTCCTCTACTCTGGATCGCATCTGGATGTGCAGCGCACGCGTGAGGAAAATGCTTTGGAATCCCGGCTTTACAACAGGCTCCTGTTTAGGCTTCTCGCTCTACCCGTTGCAGCACTTGCCGTTCTCGCTCTAATCCTTGGGTACGGCCTGCAGCGTGTCGAAGAAAGCGCAAGCGCTATCGACCGCGCCGACGTGGTCATTCTCCACGGTAATCGGCTCACCAGGTTAATCCTCGACGAAGAGACTGGCCTGCGAGGATTTCTCCTCACCCGCAATCCCGTTTTCCTCGAACCGTTACACTCCGCTGACCTGCAGATCGAGCCCGAGTTCGACACGCTCTTCTCGCTGGTCAAGCGACCCGATCAAGTCGCCCGTCTGCAACGTCTTCAGGCCGAGCACAAGCAGTGGGAGCTCACCGCCTACCACGAGATTGACTCCTTCCCGAAAGATCCAGTCACCCTCGAGCAGGATCTCCTCCAGCGCAAGCAGGATATGGATCATCTACGCGCCCAGATGGATGAGTTCCTCAATATCGTCATCGAGCGACGCGCCGTCCGTTCCGCCGAAAATATCCTCGTCAATCGAAACGCCAGGATCATCCTTGTCCTCACTGCCGCACTCATCGCTGGCCTTCTCGCATGGGAGACGCGAAGAATCTTCCGGCTGCTCACAACCGCCTACACCCAGCAGATCAAAGAGATCAAACAACGCGGCGACGAATCCTACGCACGCGAGCAATGGCTGAACACCACCATCCGCAGCATTGGAGACGCCGTCATCGCCTGCGACACCGAGGGCAACATCGTCTTTATGAACCTCGTCGCGGAACGGCTCACCGGCTGGAAGGAAGAAGAATCCCACGGCATCTCGCTGCACACCGTCTTTCCCATCTTCAACGAAGACACCCGTGCCACGGTCGAAAATCCAGTCGATAAGGTGCGTCGCCTCGGCACTGTCGTCGGCCTGGCCAACCATACCTACCTGGTCTCCAAAGACGGCTCCGAGATCTGCATCGATGACAGTGGAGCGCCAATTCGCGACAGCTCCGGGGACATGATTGGGATCGTGCTCGTCTTCCGCGACATAACCGACCGGCGCATGTCCGAGGGCGCCCTCATGCGTGCCGAAAAGCTCGCCGCCGCCGGCCGTCTCGCTGCCTCGGTGGCACATGAGGTCAACAATCCGCTCGAGGGCCTCACCAACCTCGTCTACATTGCCCGCCGCTCCGATGAACTTGACGAGGTTCGCCACCTTCTCTCGCAGGCAGAGAGCGAACTCGCCCGCATCGCCCACATCACCCGCCAGTCTCTCGGCTTCTATCGCGAGACCACTCTCGCCGCGCACTTCAAGCCCGCCACCATCGTCCACGAGGTTTGTGACTTCTATCAAACCCGTGCGGCAACTCTTGGGGTAACTCTTCTTGTCAACACCACCACCGAGCGCGAGGTTCTTGGCACTGCCGGAGAGCTTCGCCAGATCCTCTCCAACCTCCTCGCCAACGGCCTCGATGCATGCTCCAAGGGAGACACCATTCGCCTGGAAGCCAACGCGGCCACCGATCCGCGGAACTCCACCCGCCCGGGCGTCCGCATCACCGTCGCCGACACGGGACAAGGCATCCTCCCCGAACATCTCAACAGCGTCTTCGAACCCTTCTTCACCACAAAAAAAGACACCGGTACCGGACTTGGCCTGTGGGTCTCGCGCGAACTCGTTGAAAAACACGGCGGCAGCCTGCGCGTCCGCTCGCGCACCGTCATCCCAGGTTGCGGCACAGTCTTTTCCATCTTCCTGCCCGTTCAGGGAGGGCGACACCCAGCCGCAGCAGAACTCAACGGACATCAGTCACAGAGCGATCTCTCCGTTAACTAAAGCTAAATTGACGATGCCGCAGGTCATCTTGTAGCCGATACAGGTGTCCCGTGTATCGACTCTACATAGAGAGTCTTCAGAAGGATCATCCACCCCAAACAGGAATCCACTCGTCCAACTCTGTAAATTGCACGCTGCGTCAGGCCCCTATGCGTCATCTAACGCATAGGGAGAGTCACCTCATGTCGACCAACACCAACCATGCCTCACCCGCCGACACCGCAGTCGCCGCCTCTGCAGTCTTTGACCTCCAGAAGATCGCCGCCAGCCTTCCAGACCACTCCGACACCATGCTAATCGACACCCGTCTCACCGACGAGCCTCACGCCAGCTCCCGCGTCTTTCGCGTCTACCGTCCAGTCGCGGCGCACTATCACGCCACCTGCGACGAATATCTCTCCGTACTCTCCGGCCGCGCAAAGTTCTTCCTCGGCGAAGCCCCACCCTTCGTAGCCGGTCCCGGCCAGCTCATCTTCTTCAAGCAGGGCACCATCCACGGCATCCCAAAGATCCTTGAAGAGCCCTTCGTCGTCCTCGCCGTCGACACCCCGCGCCGCGATCCCAGCGACGTTCACTTCGTAGACCCCGCCGACGGAACACCCGAAAGCTTCATCCAAAGCAAGCGCCTGTATTGAATCTCCACAAAACTCCCGTGCAAGCCATATCATCATTCACAGAGCCACACGCAAGGCATTGAAAGCCCATCACCCCACATGATCGCTGAAATCATCGCTGTCGGCTCCGAGATGCTCACGCCCCATCGGCAGGACACCAACTCCCTCTACCTTACCGACGGCCTCAACGATGTCGGCGTCCAGGTCGCATTCAAGACCATCGTCGGCGACAATCTCTCCCACCTCACCAGCGCCGCCTCCATCGCCATCGCGCGCGCCGACATCGTCCTCTTCTCCGGCGGCCTCGGCCCCACCGAAGATGACCTCACCCGCGAAGCCGTCGCCGCCGCGCTTAACCTCACGCTGCGCTCCGACCCCGCCATCCTCGTCCAGCTTCACAAGCGCTTCGCCGCGCGCCAGATGGTCATGCCGCCCAACAACGTCAAACAGGCCGACGTGCTCGACGGCGCCATCATTCTCGAAAACCCTACCGGCAGCGCCCCCGGCCAGTTCCTCGACATCGCCGTCCTCGATGCCAGCGGCCAGCCCATTCGCAAGATCGTTATCCTCCTCCCCGGCCCGCCCCGGGAGCTAAAGCCTCTCTTCGACACCGAGGTCAAACCCCGCCTCGCCGCCGATCTTCCCCCGCGCCACCTCGCCAAGCGTCTCCTTCGCATGGCCCTCATCCCCGAGTCGCACGTCGACGCAAGAACCGCCCCCATCTACCAGCAGTACTCCGACGTCGAGACCACCATCCTCGCCGGCTCCGCCGAGATCCAGCTCCACTTCCTCTGCGCCAAACCCACCCTCGCCGAAGCCCAGCGCCGCGTTGACGAGCTCGTCGAAAAGATCGAAGCCGAGATGGAAGACTCCATCTTCTCCTCCCACGGCGAATCCCTCGAAGAGGTCGTACTCCTCAACCTCGGCCTCCGTGACCTCACCCTCGCCACCGCCGAGAGCTGCACCGGCGGCCTCCTCGCGCAGCGTCTCACCGCCATCGCCGGCAGCTCGCGTTACTTCCTCGGCGGCGCAGTCGTCTACAGCGACGCCCTCAAAACCACCTTCGCCGGCGTTCCCTCCGAACTCGTCGCCACCAAGGGCCCAGTCTCCCCCGAAGTCGCACGCGCCCTCGCCGAAGGCATCCGCTCGCGCACGGGAGCCTCGCTCGGCGTCTCGATCACCTGCATCGCAGGCCCGGGCCCCGGAGCACCCGGCCCCGACGCCGACAAACCCATCGGCCTCGTCTACATCGCACTCGCCAGCGCCCAAACCACCCAGGTCAAAGAGCTCAACCTCCGCGGCGACCGCGAGATGATCCGCTGGTGGGCCAGCCAGCATGCCCTCGAACTGATCCGCCACCACATCCTCTAGCCGCACGCCGCAATCCGCCAGCGGCACTCACACGCCGACCGTAAGACCATCCTCATACGCACTTGCTAAACTCATTCGGACGACATGAACCCCTGGCTCCTCTCCATTCCGCTCGCCTACCTCCTTGGGTCCATCCCCTTCGGCTATCTGCTCGTAAAGATCTTTCGCCACGAAGACATCCGCGCCACCGGCAGCGGTAACATCGGGGCCACCAACGTAGCCCGCAGCGGAGCCAAAGGCCTCGGCATCGCCACGCTCCTGCTCGACGTCGGCAAATCCTTCCTCGCCGTAAAGATCGCCCTGCATCTCGCACCCGGAAACTACGACCTCGCCGTCATCACCGCCGTCGCCGCCATCGTGGGACACGTCTTCCCCATCTGGCTCGGCTTCCGCGGCGGCAAAGGCGTCGCCAGCGCGCTCGGCGTCATGCTCGCCCTTAGTCTGGCCGCAGCCGCATGCACCTTCGGCATCTTTCTCGTCATCTTTCTCCTCACCCGCTACGTCTCCCTCGCTTCCATGATCGGCTCCGCCACCTTCCCGCTCTTCGGCCTCTACTTCCTGCCGCAACGAACTCCCCTGGTCATCGCCGGCCTCATCTTCATTCCGCTTCTGGTCATCGTCAAACACCACGAAAACATCCGCCGCCTCCTGGCAGGCACCGAGAGCCGCTTCGGCAAAAAAAAGGCGGTTGCATGAGCCGAATCGCCGTCCTGGGTGCTGGTGCCTGGGGCACCGCCCTCGCTCTCTCCCTCGCCCGTCGCGGAGGACACCAGATCCTCCTTTGGTCTCACTCCCCCGCCCTCGCCGACCAGCTCAGCGAAGCCGGCGAAAATCTCCCGTACCTCCCCGGCTTCACCCTGCCCGTCGACATTCACGTCACCTCCGACCTCCCACGCGCTATCTTCGAGGCCGACATTCTCCTCTGTGTCACCCCCTCGCAACATCTGCGCGGAGTCCTCACCCACATCGCCCCCCTGCTCACCCGCGGCCAGATCATCCTCAGCGCCAGCAAAGGCATCGAGGAGACCAGCTTCCTCCGCATGTCGCAGGTCGTCGCCTCGGTCACCTCCGCCACGCGCAATCCCTTCGCCGTTCTCAGCGGCCCCTCCTTCGCGCAGGAGGTCGCAGCCGGCATGCCCACCGCAGTCGTCGTCGCCTCCGAAGTCCCGCAGGTCGCCCAGACCATCCAGCGCGACTTCACCTCGCCCAGCCTGCGCGTCTACACCAACGAGGACGTCCCCGGCGTCGAACTCGGCGGCTCGCTCAAAAACGTCATCGCCCTCGCCGCCGGCGTCGCCATCGGCCTCAACCTCGGCCACAACTCCTCCGCCGCCCTCATCACCCGCGGCATCGCCGAGATGACCCGACTCGCCGTAGCCTGCGGTGGCCGCCGTCAAACCCTCGCAGGCCTCTCCGGCGCAGGCGACCTCATCCTTACCTGCACCGGCTCTCTCTCGCGCAACCGCGCCGTCGGCATCGAACTTGGCCGTGGCCGCCAGCTTCCGGACATCATCGCCGGCCTCAACGGCAAGGTAGCCGAAGGCGTTCGCAGCACCGCCGCCGCCCTCGGCCTGGCCGCACGCTACGCCGTCGAGATGCCCATCACCGAGCAGGTCGACGCCATCCTCCACCACAACAAGAGTCCCAAAGAGGCCATCCGCGAACTCATGGCCCGCCCAGGCCGCGACGAATAGCCTTATTCCCTTCCGACTAAGGGAGGACCGAAGAGACCAACTCACCGAGAAAAGATATACAAGTCACGAAGTGACCGCGCGCCGCGCAGGCGGCCCGTCCGGCAGGACGCCCCCCGCAGTTGGCACACAGGCTGTTTTACGCCTAAGCTGGTACGCATGCACGATCACGAGCACGAACACGAACACGGTCACATCCCTCCCCCCGACCTTCCCCGGCACAAGACCTACATGGGATTCCGTCCGCACATCTTCATCGGCGGCCTCGTCCTCATTGCAATCCTCTTCCTCTATCTCCTCCTGCTCGTGCGCCCGTCGGTCTGGCCGTCTCACGCCGCTCCGGCATCTACCTCCGCACCGAACTAAACCTCTGCCCGGCCAAATCGAATCGCCTCCCAGCGTGCAAATCCAGCGGCTGACTCAAGCATCCAATGGCTCATGAGCAAGCCAACCCCATCCAACAGCGATCCCACTCCAGAGAAGCGCGAGAGCGACTCCTCATTCCTTCCAGTCGTCGTAGCCTTCGCAGTTGCGATCCTGGTCATCATGGTCGCCGCCATCATCTTCATCAAGACACGGCAGACCAAAGCGATTCCTAACCCCAAAGAACCTCACCCTACTTCACAGATCATGCCGGCCAGTCCATCTTTCAGCCCGGCTGACAAGATCCAACTAAGCTAAGCTCGATTGATCCTTAGTCTTAATGCTTAACCTCTTGGAGAAGCAAGATGAAGATTCTCGTTGTCGGCGCTGGTGCAGTTGGCGGTTACTTCGGAGCGCGTCTCGCGCAGGCAGGCCGCGACGTCACCTTTCTTGTCAGACCCGCTAGAGCAGAGCAACTTCAAAAAGACGGTCTTCGCATCCTAAGCCCGCACGGCGACGCCACCCTTAAGCCGAAGACCATCACCACCAGCGAGATCACCACTCCCTACGACCTCATCTTTCTCAGCGTAAAAGCCCAGGCACTCGATCAGGCGATCAAAGACTTGACACCCGCCGTCGGGCCGGACACGATGATCTATCCCGTGCTCAACGGCATGCGCCACATGGAGACGCTAAGCCAAGTCTTCGGCGAGCAAAAAGTTTTAGGCGGTGTCTGCATGGTCTCGACCGAACTCGACGATCAAAACCGCATCGTCCAGATGACGCCCATGCAAAAGCTCATCTATGGCGAACGCAACGGCGAAGGCGAGCGCAGCGGCGAAATCACCCCGCGCATTCGCGCACTCGACGAAGCACTCCGCGACGCGAGCTTCGACACCGAACTCTCCACCACCATCACCCAGGCCATGTGGCATAAGTGGGTCATGATCGCCTCCCTCGGCCTCGTAACTTGCCTCCTCGGCGGCCCCATCGGGGAGGTAAACTCCGTGCCCGATGGCGAACAGACTGCGCTCCAGGCCGTCGACGAGTGCACCGCCATCGGCAAAGCCTGTGGCTTCCCCTACCCGCCGCCCCTGCACGAATGGCTTCGCAAACAAGCCACCACCAAAGACTCGAAGCTCACCTCATCCCTGTATCGCGATCTGCAAAAAGGCGCTCCCATCGAGGTTGACACCATCCTCGGCGACCTGCTCGACCAGGGCCACGCCCACCACC
Source organism: Tunturiibacter empetritectus (assembly GCF_013410875.1). GTDB lineage: Bacteria > Acidobacteriota > Terriglobia > Terriglobales > Acidobacteriaceae > Edaphobacter > Edaphobacter empetritectus. The sequence goes on from NZ_JACCCU010000001.1 coordinate 2,825,865, forward strand.
TCGAAACGCCTCTGCTCCAGGCCTGCTGCGTTCGCCTCCGCGTCTACCAGAACAACCTCAAGTTAAGTTGAAGGCTCCCACAACTCAGCCAACCCAGCAAATCGAACTAGACCCCAGCCTTGCCCTCAAGCTCATCCAGTTCAGCAAAGACCTCGGTCACCGCAACCCGGATCGCAGTACCCGGCACCGTAAGCTCCTCCACCGCCTCGCGCAAGCCCAGCGCATCGTTCACAAAGGCCTTCCTTCTCCTCGGATCCACTAGCCAGACGATCTCAACCCCCATGCCGAGGTAGTCCTCCACCCGCTCCTGCATCTCGCTCATCCGGTCCTCCCGCGAAAGAATCTCAATGCATAACAAAGGAGCCGTATGCACGATCGCCTCAAACGGTGCGCTCCTCCGCGTCACGCAGATATCGGGAATCCGATAATGTTCGGTCGAGGTCTGCACCCTTTGCTCCGGCAAAACTCGAACACTCCACTGCTGCTCTCGCGTTCCAAATAATAAAGTAAAAAACTTCTGCAAAACCGCGTGCTGTCCCTCACCCATATTCCGTTCCTTCACCTCACCATCGATCCAGTCACGGTCGGGCCGATAGCTCGTCTCCAGATACTCCTGCAACGGAACCAGCGTCGAAGCTGCCATGGTCGATCACCTCACTGCCTCTCATCATAATCCACAGCGTCCGCTAGACGCGGCATCAGCCAGCGCCCCGCCTACCTGCTGCACCGGCCAAACTCGCATCCTACGTGACATGACACAGCCAACCTCCACCGCCAACTACCGCAAATACCCAAAGGGACCAAACTTCACCCTCGTTGTCTTCCTCAGCGGCGTCGTGATGATCCTCGTCTTCATCGCTGCCTATCTTCTGCTGAGCGACAAGGGCAGACAGCTCCTTCCCAAGTGGCACAAACCTCACCAGACCTCATACCTCGTCTCACAACCCACATCTGAAGCCGCTGCCTAACGCTAAGGGCGCTGTCGAGCAGCTTCCTATCAAGCACCAAATACCATCTCCTCAATCAACGGAGGCCGCTGATCAAAGTCGCTATATCGAATCCATCGCGGACGAACGACAAAGTAAACCAACCCCGGCCAGCCCTGACGACTCACCCCATCCGGCCAAGCGGAGAAGTAGACACTCTTATACCGCGTCAATTCCTCGCCCACCGGCAAAGACGCCTCGCCTTCCAACTGAATAGTCCTCTCTCCCTCCCATCCCACCACCACACTGGCCTTCGGATTGGAAGTAAGGTTCCGGTATTTGCGAGTGGTGTTGAGAGTATCGAAGACAATCTCAAGATCTTCCGTCACCGCAATCCCCACAAGCGCAGACTGCGGCACACCGTCGCCCGAGATGCTTGCGACCACAGCAAGTTTATGACCCGCAAGGAACTCGTAAAGCTCCGCCTTCGTCATATTCGTCCATAACCAACAACGATTCCCGTCATCAACGATAAGCCCGTCACCACGAAAGTCAACGATCGAAAGCCCCGTTCAGCTTAACCGCCCCATCCCACTCGCTATTCCGTCCCCTCTGAAGTCGTCATCCTGAACGTAGTGAGGGATCCTCGTATTTCAAATTTTCATATGGCCGGCTGCAAGGTTGGCCTGCTTTGGTCTTGCGCTAACGAGCGTTGAACACTGGCGAGTCGAGCCTCTCCCTCAACATTGCTAAACTAGCAGTAGCATGGCTTTTTCCATCTTCGGCAAACGCGACAAATCCGACCAGCAACCCGACCAGCCCACCGCAGTAGCTCCAGAGCCGCAGGAGCCGAAGCGCGGACTCTTCGACCGGATGAAGCAGGCGGTCACCCGCACCCGCGAGTCCTTCTCAGAGTCCATAAGCTCCGTCATCGCCCTCGCCCGTGAGGTCGACGAGACCACCCTGGTCAACCTCGAGCCTCTCCTGCTCGCCGCCGACCTCGGCGCCCCCACCACCGCCCTCGTCATGGAGAACCTCCGGCAGCGCGCCCTCCGCGTCGGCATCCAGGGCGGCGACGACCTCAAGCGTCTCCTCAAAGCCGAGCTCAAGCAGATCCTCGACAACGTAGCCCGCCCCATCACCCACCCCCCCACGCCGCCCGAGGTCATCATGATGGTCGGGGTCAACGGCACCGGCAAGACCACCACCACCGGCAAGCTTGCCGCACACTTCACTGCGCAGGGCCGCACCGTCCTGCTCTGCGCCGCCGACACCTTCCGTGCCGCCGCGATTGAACAATTAGAGGTCTGGGCCCAGCGCTCCGACGTTCAGATCATTAAGACCAAGCAGGGCGGCGACCCCTCAGCCGCCCTCTACGACGCCTGCACCGCCGCCAAAGCCCGCAATACGCAGATCCTCATCGTCGACACCGCCGGCCGCCTCCACACCAAGACCGACCTGATGAAAGAGCTCGACAAGATGCGTCGGACAGCAGAGAAGTTGATCCCCGGCGCCCCACACCAGACCCTCCTCGTCATGGACGCGACGACAGGTCAAAATGGGTTGACGCAAGCCCGCCTTTTCACCGAAGCCGCCCACGTTACCGGCATCGTCCTCACCAAGCTCGACGGCACAGCCAAAGGTGGCATCGTCCTGGCTATCGCAACAGAGCTGAAACTCCCAGTCATCTACGCGGGCATCGGCGAAAAGCTCGAAGACATCATCCCCTTCGACAGCGCCAGCTTCATCGACTCCCTACTCGACTGAAGCAGTCCCTCCGAGCATCGCGAGGACCGAAACCATTCCCGAGTCAAGACAAGGTACACAAGTCACGAAGTGACCGCCCCACGCGCAGTGGGCCCGTCCGGCAGGACAGGCCCCTCGCATCTTTCTACTTCTCCGCAGTCAGCTTCAAATCACGCGACGACGAGCCAACCCGCACCCGCCGCGCATCCGACCGCACCCACTTCTTCTCCGCCACCGACCAGTACTCGAGCGCACGCGGCGACACATGCATCGTCACATCCTTGCTCTCACCCGACGCCAGCGTCACGCGATCAAACGCCGCCAGCGTCTTAGGCGCAAACTGAACACCATCAGGCTGCTGCTCCGGAGCATCCAGATACACCTGCGGCACCTCATCTCCCGCCACGCTACCCGTATTCTTCACCCGAACCGAAACATCCAGCCCATTATCCGAAGCCTTCGCGACCTTCAAATCCGAGTACGCAAAGCTCGTATACGAGAGCCCGAACCCAAACGGAAACAGCGGCTCAATCTTCTCCTTATCGAACCACCGATACCCAACATCCACGCCCTCCGAGTAAGTCGTCTTCCCATCGACACCCTTAGCCGACCGCTCCGGATGCGCCGGGGCATTCGCCGCATAGTCGGTCAACTGCTTCGCCCAGGTAAACGGCAGCCGCCCAGCCGGACTCACCTTCCCCAGCAGAACATCCGCCGTAGCCCATCCGCCTTCATCACCCGGCCACCACATCTGCAGCACGCCCTTCACCTTGCCGATCCACGGCATCGCCACCGGCTGGCTCACATTCATCACCACAATCGTGTTCGGATTCACCGCAGCAATCTCATCCACGAGCTTGTCCTGCTCCCCTGGCAGAGCGAAGTCCGGCTTCCCTCGCGTCCACACAAACACCACAGCCGTATGCGCCTTCTTCGCCGTTTCGATGGCCGCCTTGTGGTTGCTCTCCCGCAGCTCCGGCGTCGTCCAGTTCAACCGAATCTGCTCCGGCGCATTCGAAGTATCGCCGCTCGCTATCACCGTAATCGAGTGCGGCCCAGCAGTCAGCTGCACCGCCCGCCGAACGTTATCCAGCCCATCGGTCGTCGGGAACCCGTTGTCCTGGGTCGCGTACTGCACATCGCCGTGCACCGTTCCCTTGGCAGCGCCCGTCTGTCCCACACGCTTGCCGTCGATCATCAGCTTTCCGCGCGCACCCAGCACCTGCAGGTACATCCAGTACTCACCCGTTGCGGGCACCGTCAGCGTTCCCTTCCAGCTCACCGTCTCATTCGCAGGCAGCGTCCTGCCGTTGCTATGTGTAAAGTCCAACTGCGCGTCTACTACGGTGCTTCCTCTGGCCTCCGTACGCAGCAGTCCCGGCTTGCCATCATGCGACAGCATCGACGCAGGCACCGTAACCCCAGTCATATCGTCGTCCACCGCATACGTAATGTTGGCCTCCGGAAAGCCCTTCTTCAGAGCTACCATCGGGCTAATCTGCCGCTCCGTCAACCCGGGGCTTCGCTCGCCGAACGTACCAATCGCCGCAACCTGCCCGGCACCCGGCCCAATCAACGCCAGCGACTGCAAATCATCGGAGCCCAACGGCAGCGCATGCTCATTCTTCAACAGCACCGCAGCATCTTCCGCCGTCTTGCGAATCACCGCAGCATTCTCTTCAACAGCCTGCGTCGTCACCGTATGCTTTTGCTTGCCATCCAGATAGCCGAACCGATCGATCTCATACAACACACGCCGCGCAGCCGCCGTAATCGTGGCCTCGGTCACCGTGCCATTCTTCAGCGCCTCCCGCATCGTCGTCTTGTCGTTATCGCGCGGGAAACCACCCAGGTCCAGCCCATTCGCCTTTGGCTCCTCAGGAATAGGACCGCCAAGAATCCCAGCCAGCGCATCCGGGTCGAGAGGCTTCACCGGCGTATTATCAGGCGGAGCCGTCACAAAATAGTTATTGATGAACGCCTTGAACGGACTGTCGTCCGCCGCCGCGCCGGGCATCTCCATATCCAGCCCCTCGTTCAGAAACAGAACGCTATGCACGCCGCCCCAGTCCGAGGTCACAAACCCCTTGAAGCCCATCTCATCCTTCAGGATCGTCTTCAACGTATCGCTGTTCCCGCACGCAAACGGCCCATTGATGCGGTTGTACGAGCACATCACCGACGACACCCCAGCCCCGATCGCATCCACGAACGGTGCCGCATACACCTCATGCAGCGTCTGTTGGTCGATAAAGATGTTGTACCCATTCGAGTCGTACCCCACATAGTGCTTCGCCATCGCCATCACACCCTGCGCCTGCGCCCCGCGAACCTCCGCCGCGCCCATCGCGCCACTTAGCATCGGATCTTCGCCAAACGTGTTGTACGCGCGCGCAAACGTAATGTCGCGATCGATATTGATAAACGGCTGCAGCACCACATCGATGCCCAGCGACCGCGCCTCGCGCCCAATCACCGCGCCATTGGCCTCCGCATCCTTCGCACTAAAGGTCGCAGCAACGCCCATCGTCGCCGTCTCGGCCTGCCCCGCCACCCGCGACAACACGCCCGGCGGCCCATCGGCCATCCGCAGCGAAGGAACATGCAGCCGCGGAACTCCCGGCAGATACCCCGCCTGCCCCTGATAAACAGTGGGGTCCTCGAGCCCACCGCGAATCAGGTTCATCTTCTCTTCCAGCGTCATCTGCTTCAGCAGCCGGTCCACCCTGGCCTCATCCGCCTTCTCCGCCGGAACCGCCTGCGCCCACGAGGCAACAGACACAACGCTCAATGCACCCAGACAAAAAGCGACTGCAAGATACTTGCTCTTCTTCAAAGCCATAGCCCGATATTCCTTCTCTCTCTGACTGAAACGTGTTCCATTGCCGCTAACAAGAGAGCAAGAAGAAGCTCCCCGCATGCCTGTCTACAATTCAGTTGCTTCATGCCGACCGAACGCCATTCGCGACTCCTCCCGCATACAGCCGAGCTTTCAGCAACAAAGCAAACTGCTTTTTTCAAGTTCGAGGATTGTAGCCGAAACGCCTCCGCAATGGTCTACTTCCAACAAAGCTGGAGGGCTTCTTCTGTTCAAAAAAGATCGAGGTCTACCGTACAGGCAGCTTTTCAAACTGTTGCGTGCCTCCGTACTTGCGAACACCAATATCAACAGAAGGGTCTCTGACGGCTATTGGAACTCCAACAGTCGTCAATGAGTGATTTGACCTGTTAGCACCAACTCGCCTTGCTGGTCCCGTGCCTACGGCGAACGGCCTCAGAAATCACATTCCGCAACCAGTTTCAAGAGCCGAAGAAGCGTCTTGCGCTCCTCTGAGGTCATCTGCCGCCGGACACTCTCTTCTGCGATCTCCCGAGCTTCGATCAGCCGTTCTCGATACTTCCTTCCTTTGGCCGTCAGCTGGACTCGAATTGCTCTGCCCGTTTTTGCCCGGTGCTCCAACACGAGCCCTTCCTGGGCCAGTGACTTGACAGCCCGGTGCACGACGGTGCGGTCGAAGCCCAAAAGCGTGGCGATCTGATTCTGATTCAACGTCGTTCCGCCACGCAATGCTGACAGGATAAAACCGCGTGTCGCCGAGCACTGGGTTTTTCGCTCCAGTCTCTTCCCCACCGAGAAATACGCCGCTGCGAGATGGGCGAGAACCGAGTCTTTCAAAATGTCATCGGGAATCTCTTTCCTCGGGAGGATGCTCATAGGACGGACACCGTTGCATCGAGAGGTCTTCGCCACTGCGGTGGCTCGTTGTGGGCAAGCGATTTCTTCCCGATCGCAATCACCATCACGATCTCATGGTGCCGGCCGGACAAACTCAGATATTGAGAGAGCCTGCGGGTATCAAAGCCCTCCATCGGACAAGTGTTCATTCCCAGCGCTTCGGCAGCGATCATCAGATTCTGGCAAGCCAACGAGGTACTCTTCGTCGCCCATTTGAACAAGTCCTGTCGGGACAGCGGCGGCATCCCGATCACCATCCGCAGATTTAGCAGTCGGAAGAAGGCCCGTTTGATCGCAGCAAACACTCCGAATGGTCCAGGCATGAACAGTATCCGGCCGACTTTTGCTCTGCGCTCATAGGCGTGAATTTTTTCTTCGCTGAAGTTGTTTTTGCGCATCCACTCTAGCTGGCCTTGCGATGTGGCTGACAGCGAGCCGAGGTCTGTAACCGCCACGACCAGGGCGGAGGCGGTTTCCGCGGGTTTCTGTCCAAGGCAAAGTTTCGCCACCAGGGCCTTCTTTGCCGCGGACTGCACCCAATAAAACTTGTAAGGCTGGCTATTGAAGCTTGAGGGAGCATGGCAGGCTGCATTGATAATTTGTTCGCGTAGCTCTTCGGAGATCTCTACGGGTTCAAAGATCCTAACCGCTCGCCTTTGGAAGATCGCGTCCAGGGTCTCGTTCATGGCTCGCTACCTCTTATGTTGCTATAACAACATATCAATGTTGTTATTGCAACATGACCCGTCCGAAGCTGGTTGGAAGCGAGCTGTCAGGTGGCCCCAATCGCCAAATCACTCATCAAGGCAAGATCAGTAACGACAAGTCGGCTTGTCAGAATGGATGATTCTGCGGCAGATCGAATCAGAGTCAGGGGCTTGAGGGACTTCGAATCTGCTGTCGCACCTTGCCGCTCCCTTCCATAAAAATCCACCCAGAATCAATTCGTCCTCAGCATTTGCAAAGACTCGAAGAAAGCCCTCAGCCGTTGACGATTAAAATCCTGTCAAGCCCCCAAACCGCGAAAACCCGCGCCAGTCCCGCACATTCGCGTGGCGTATGAGTTATGCCCAATCCGTTATACTTACTATAAGAACAAAAAAAGGGTTCCGAAGTGCGGAGCCCTTTCGTCATTAAGCCGCTAACCCTTTCGATGCCACCTATTTAGCCGTAAGTTCTTTATTTGCCCGTATTTACAGGTGCAAGTCTCTCGTAAGCAACTCAAACAAAGCATCTTACACGCGGGTAATATGGGGGGTACCCCCGGCCGCAGGCTGACTTCGGAGACAGGGCAAACATCCAAGCCGAATGGAACTATCACCACCAACCCGTGCCACCCAAGATTCTCAGGACTCTCAGGATCAGGCCTTCATGCAGCGAGCCCTCAAGCTCGCCGCGGAGACCATCGGGCTGGCCTCGCCCAACCCGCAGGTAGGCTGCATCCTCACCCAGACGCCACCCAGCGGAGGCGCTCCGAAGGTCATCGGCGAAGGCGCGCACCTCTACACTGACCGTGACCACGCCGAGATCGTAGCCCTCAAGAAAGCCGCGCAACGTGGCCTCTCCACTAGCGGAGCCACCGCCTACGTCACCCTCGAACCCTGCAGCCACCACGGCCGCACCGGCCCCTGCGCCGACGCCCTCATCGCCGCCGGCGTCCGTCGCTGCGTCGTCGCCACCCAGGACCCCAACCCCCGCGTCAGCGGTCAGGGACTGGCCAAACTCCGCGCCGCAGGCATCGAGGTCACACTCGGAGTCCTGCAGGATCGAGCCCGCGACCTGAACGACGCCTTCGCCCACTTCATCCAGCACCACACCCCCTTCGTCACCCTCAAGGCCGCGCTCTCGGTCGACGGCAAACTCGCACCGCCGCCGGCCTCCCGCTTCCCCAACCGGCCCCACTGGCTCACCGGCCCCGCCGCCCGCTACGAGGTCCAACTCCTCCGCCACGCCTCCGACGCAGTCCTCACCGGCATCGGCACCGTCCTCGCCGACAACCCGCAACTAACCGACCGCAGCGGAGTGCAGAATCCAACGCGCAGCGAAGTGCCCGATCCAGCGCAAAGCGGCCACGCAGCAGCACCCGGCAGTCTGCCTCGCCTCCGTCCTCTGCTCCGCGTCGTCCTCGACACCCAGCTCCGAATACCCCTCACCTCGCAGCTCATCCGCTCCGCCAAGAACGATCTCCTCATCCTCTGTGGCGAACTCGCTCCAACTGCAAAAGCAGTCGCCCTCGGCTCACTCGGCATCGAGGTCGAACACATCCCCAGCCACACCGGACGCCTCAGCCTCCCCGCCGTCCTCACCACCCTCGCCGAACGCGACATCCTCAGCCTCCTGCTCGAGTGCGGCTCTCATCTCAACGGAGCCTTCCTCCAGCAAAACCTCGTCGACAAAGCCGTGCTCTTCTACGCCGAGGCCGAACTCGGCGACCAGGCCATCCCCTTCGCCCAGGGCATCGGCTCTCCTTACCTCTTTGAAGAGTCCCTGCATCGCGTCACCCGCACTGCCTACGGCCAAGACGCCTGCGTGACCGGCTACCTCCACGATCCCTGGCCTCTGCTCCCGCCCAACCCCGGCCCCCCGCCGTCGAAAGCGATAAGCTAACACCATGTTCACTGGCCTGATCGAAACCACCGGCAAGCTTCTAGCCATCACCCCAACCGCAGGCGCGACCCGCATCACCATCGCCTCGCCCACGCTAACCGCGCGCCTCAACACCGGCGACAGCATCGCAGTCAACGGAGTCTGTCTCACCGCACTCAGCATCGAACCAAACGCCTTTCCCCCACGCTTCTCCGCCGACCTCGCCGCCGAGACCATCGCCCGCACCACCCTCACCCACCTGCGCCCCGACGCCATCGTCAACCTCGAGCTCCCCACACCCGCAGGCTCGCCACTCGGCGGCCACGTCGTCCAGGGCCACGTAGACGGCACCGCCGTCCTTCAATCCCTCTCCCCCATCACACCCAACCAACCCGACACCGACTGGCGTCTACGCCTCCAGCTCCCCGACGCACTAACCCGCTACGTCGTCCCCCAGGGCTCCATCACCATCGAAGGCATCAGCCTCACAGTGGCCTCCATCGTCGGCAACGAGGTAGAGGTAGCCATCATCCCCCACACCTACGCCGCCACCAGCCTCCACACCCTCACCCCCGGCACCCTCCTCAACATCGAGGTCGATGTCCTCAGCAAATACGCCGAACGCCAGCACTCCTCAGAAAAATTCGCCCTGACCGAGCAGTACCTCATCGCCAACGGCTACTAACTGTGGATTCCCCATTGCTGTAAAGCTGTTGCATCTCACGCGAAGCGTCCAATACTCCACGAAGGTCCTGCCGAAGGCCCCGTGGTGGCCGCCCGGCGTTAGGGCGCTTTCCTATGTCTTCACCTTCGAGAACACTGCTCTAACCGTCCGCAGCAACATCACAACGCATCGAGCACAAAGAAAAAAGCGCGACCAAAAGGCCGCGCTTCTTAGCAGTTCGTAACTTGGAACTCGAAGTTAGATCGAACTCATGTTGTGCAGAAACTCCTGATTGTTACGAGTCTTCGCCAGCTTATCGGTCAGCAACTCCATCGCTTCAACAGGCGACAGCGGATTCAGCACCTTGCGCAGAATCCAGGTCCGCTGCAGATCCTCCTTCGGAATCAGCAGCTCTTCCTTGCGCGTACCCGAGCGCTGGATATCGATCGCCGGAAACACACGCTTATCCACCAGCTTGCGATCCAGAATCACTTCCATGTTGCCGGTTCCCTTGAACTCCTCGAAGATCACCTCATCCATGCGCGAGCCGGTATCAACAAGCGCAGTCGCAATGATCGTCAGCGAACCGCCCTCCTCGATGTTGCGAGCCGCACCGAAGAAGCGCTTCGGCCTCTGCAGCGCATTCGAGTCCACACCGCCTGAGAGCACTTTGCCCGAAGGCGGAACGATCGTGTTGTACGCACGCGCCAGACGCGTAATCGAGTCCAGCAGAATCACCACATCGCGCTTGTGCTCCACCAGCCGCTTGGCCTTCTCGATCACCATCTCGGCGACCTGAACGTGTCGCGCCGCTGGCTCATCGAAGGTGGAGCTTATCACTTCCCCTTTGACGCTACGCTGCATATCGGTCACTTCTTCCGGCCGCTCATCGATCAGCAACACGATCAGCACCACCTCCGGATGATTCGCCGTAATGCTGTTCGCGATCGACTGCAGCAACATCGTCTTACCAGTACGCGGCGGAGCCACAATCAACCCACGCTGCCCCTTACCCACCGGCGTCAGCAGATCCATCACACGGCCGGAGATATGCTCGCGAACCGTCTCCATCTTCACCCGCTCCTGTGCGTACAAAGGCGTCAGGTTGTCGAACAGGATCTTGTTTCGCGTCTCTTCCGGCGACTCGAAGTTGATCGCCTCGATCTTGACCAGCGCGAAGTACTTCTCGCCCTCATGCGGCGGCCGGACATTGCCGCTGATCGTGTCCCCTGTCTTCAGGTCAAACTTGCGAATCTGTGAAGGAGAGACATAGATGTCATCGGGGCCGGGCAGGTAGTTGTAGTCGGGAGAGCGGAGGAAGCCGTAACCATCAGGCAGGATTTCAAGCACGCCTTCCGCAAAGATATGACCTTCTTTTTCGCTCTGCGCCTGCAGAATCTTGAAGATAAGGTCTTGCTTGCGGAGACCGCTGGTTCCGGCAATGTCGAGACCGCGCGCCAGTTTACCCAGCTCCGCGATATTGTGTTCTTTTAACTCGGAAATCGTCATGTTTTACCTGGAAATTTGAATTTTAGGAGGGATTGTTTGGAACTGAGGCGGGATCTGCTTGACGGGGGGGTCGTGCGGAAGGCCAGTTGACGAAGCTTGGAAGTGCGGGCGGGTGGCAAAGCGGATGAAAAAAGATTTTGTTGAATTTTTTGTTTGTTTGTAAAGTTACTGAGGTGAAACAGCCGCGCGTTAAGCCGCGCGGCGCTCTTGCAATTGTACCTTTTCTACGACAGCTTCGCCAGACTCATCCATAGGGATAGTGTCCTTGAAGCGATCCAGAACTTCGTTGGTGGTGTCCTGCAACCGCGTATTTGGCTTATGCAGCTTACGCGTCGCCTTCGACGCCAGTTGACAAAGCTCATAACGATTGTTCACGTGCGTGAGAGCTCCAAAGATAAGATCCGAGCGCATAGTTTCTCCCTTTCAATTTCCGAAGCGGAAGCGTCTTGTTAGCGCTAACTCGCTCGAAGTGATTCAAATGTGGCAACCAGTCTTTGAACCTTCTAGGACCGCTGCCGTAAATTAGCCTCGTGCATTAGACGCAAAAAATGCGTCCGGGGACTCCCGCAATCTGTCAAAAATCTCAACATCGTGATATCTGACATATCGCGTTTGCAAGCCGAACAGACTGCCCGGCCTGCTAGTTAGCGTTTCTTGCCGAATCTGTCTCTTCCGTAGGATTCGGCGCTCGCCGCGCCCAGGTGTGAAACAGGAGGCTCGCCAGAAATCTGGCAAGTCGCAGGTCATCACAGCTTGCCGGTCCATCTTTTTGGGAAATCCTGATGGTCCCAGACCAACTGCGACTTCATGGAAAGTAAACTGTTCGACGCTCAAGGTCAATACTTTTTTCGGGAACTTCGAAATAATGAAATTCTAGAAACGGTATACATTAGCCCTACGCAAAAGGATCAATTTCCTCATCTGCCCGCTTATGCCCAGTAGCTTCGGTCTAACGTACGGTACTGAATCGCCTCTGCGATGTGCTTAACTGCTATATCCCGCTCGCCGCCCAGATCGGCTATCGTCCTTGCTACCTTCAAGATACGGTCATGTGCCCGTGCACTCAACCCCTGTTGCAGCATCGCCCGTTCGAGCAGCCGTTCGGCGTCAGACGACAGTTCACAGTAGGAACGTATCTGCTGCGTATTCATTTGGGAGTTCGAAAATATCTGCCGCGAAGCCGCCTTCGCCGTCCCTTTCGTCCGCTCCGCCGCCGCTCCAAATCGCTCATGCTGCCGCTCCCTCGCAGCCAGCACTCGAGCCCGGATATGCTCCGACCCCTCCGCCGCCGCACTGCCCCGCAACTCCTTATATTGCACAGCCGGAACCTCAATGTGAATATCAATCCGGTCAAGTAATGGCCCCGAAACCTTCGAAACATACCGCTGGATCATCGGTGGCGTGCACATGCACTCCCGAGACTTGTCGTTAAAATATCCACAGGGACAAGGATTCATTGCGGCTGCAAGCATGAACCGCGCAGGAAAGCTCAAACTCATCGCCGCACGGGCGATCGTCACATGGCCATCCTCCAACGGCTGCCGCAGCACCTCCAACACGTTTCGCGGAAACTCCGGCAGCTCATCCAGAAAGAGCAGCCCGTTGTGGGCCAGTGACACCTCGCCTGGCCGCGGCATCATCCCACCGCCAATCAACCCGGCGTCCGAGATCGTGTGGTGTGGCGACCGGAACGGCCGATGAGCCACCAGCCCCTGCTCAGAGTCCAAAACTCCCGCCACCGAGTGGATCTTCGTCGTCTCCAGCGCCTCTTCAAACCGGAGCGGAGCCAGAATGGACGGCAGACGCTTGGCGAGCATGGTCTTGCCCGACCCCGGCGGCCCAATCATCAAAATGTTATGCCCACCTGCCGCCGCAACCTCGAGCGCACGCTTCGCCACCTGCTGTCCGCGCACGTCTTTAAAGTCGAACGGAAAGTGCTGCATCTCGTTCAGCAGATCGGTCGTCTCCACCTTCAGGGGAGTCGCCTTGATGCCACCCATCACCGCCGAGTTCAACAGCTCTCGCACCTCCAGCAGCGACTTCACCGGATAAACATTGACCCCTTCAACGACCGCCGCCTCCCGGGCATTACTCGCCGGAATGATGAGGTTCGGAATCCCCTTCGCGCGCGCCGCCACCGCAATCGGCAGCATCCCCTGCACCGCCCGCAGGCTGCCATCCAAACCCAACTCCCCCACCAGCAGGTAGTCGCTCAGATCCTTTATGTGCAGTGAGCCATAGGCGCCCAGTATCCCAATCGCAATCGGCAGGTCAAACCCCGAACCTTCTTTCTTCAGGTCTGCCGGAGCCAGATTAATTGTGATCCGCGTAGGAGGAATCTCGAATCCGGAGTTCTTAATCGCAGAACGCACCCGGTCACGACTCTCCCGCACGGCTGCATCGGGTAGCCCGACAGTGTGGAACTGTTCCTGGTCTAATTTGATATTGGAAAAATCGACTTCTACGTCGATGATGTGGGCGTCAATTCCATATACAGCAGCACTACGGGCCTTGAAAAGCATGGATAAGCCGATGAACCCTTGGGACGGAAGATTTTGCCGAGTATAGCACCCGACTCATTTCCTCCCCGGCTCAGGAAGCGAATACTCTTCAACAGGAACAGTGCGCAACTAGCGAGTCGTAGCAGCTAGCGGAGCCCGCAAAAACCAGCAGGTGGAAGCGAATCCCACCAATATTTCAATGATTTTCCTTTGTTAGGGTGAGGGTTGATTCATCTACGAATAGTTGCTTGGCGAATAGTTGCTTGGCACGGAAGTTCAGAATTTATCCTGACACCGCGCGGCTATCACAAGTTTGCTTGCCTCAGTTGGCTGTTATTTGATTTATATCCATTTCCAAATCAACGGGGATATTTTGAGATGTCGGTGCCAAATCAAAGTCGTTCTGGATGCTGGAACCTTTCGGCATGACGTTGAATACAAATTTAGTGTGGTGAGGTTTGTCGTCGATGGAGGAAGTGTAAGCGACGCATCCTACGACCTTGAAGGTAACCTTCCCAGGGCGGTCGGGATTTCTGAAAGCGTCAGCGATCTTATCCTTAGTCAGAAATGCTGCTCTAGTAAACGGGCCAAGGACTTGGTTTGGGAAAATTACGATACCCCCACTTACGATTGCGGCTTGTTTCTCCACATTTTCGGACCAAGTTTCGCAATCAGTGAGGTTTCCTCTCCAGTTCTCCATGAGGATAGGGCGAAAAATAACGTTTTGGGCTATTGAATGACCGACGTTGGACATAGAGACGGCCATTTGGAGAGATATCGAGTCAGGAGCTATTACGAGGAGGGCGTCATGCGCGTACTGGGTGGCTAGCCATGGCCGTTGCGACGATTCAAATTCTCTTTGAGCAGTAGTGGCTTGTTTAGTTGCAGCCTGAGTAGCTATACGAGTGAACCACAAGCTAATGAAGAGGGCCGCGAGGGCAAGGAGACTAATAGCAGCCGCGATTGCGGTTATCCAGTTCAAATAAACGGAAAGATCGAGTTGCTTTCTTCGGTAGTTCTCTTCGTTGGAATATTTCTCCTTGTCTTCGGAGGAAGGTTCTATTCTTACAGCCTGAACGGTGGGTATGGAGAACCGACATTTTTCGGTTTGGGTTGGATTTTCACCGCGATTGGGACTGTCTTTAGTATTGCCGCGATTATTCCGATTCTTGCTCAATATCTCTAACCCCGCTATTCCGGGATTAGGATAATCGAATGAAAGACATAACGCTTGAACATAGAGAAGGCGTTTTCTACAGTCTGTGTTGACGTTCAGTTTTTCTTTGTGGTTCGCTCTACCGCCTCATCACGTGAACAGTTCAGAAAACGAATCGTCTTCGCCAAGACGGTGGGCAATTAGCGAGGGGTTGGCACTCGCGAAGAATCCGCACGGTGCCCGCAAACAAACAGGTGCAAGAGAATCCCACGAATATTCCTTCGAATTTAGCCCAAAAATCGCATGTCAAGCCCCAAACCCATCTAAACCACTGAACCACAAGGAGATCTACTTGGCACTTTAGTTAGGTCCGCTTGGCTATACTTCTAGTAGTCGAAAGAAAGCAAAGGCTCCGGACAGCATTGCACGCTAACTCGTTTGTTTGCACATATCTGCGGGTAACTCATTTGTTTGCAATATTTTGCGGACCATGACTACCCATAAACCATTCAAACAAAGATACTTACACGCGGGTAATATGGGGGGGGGTACCCCCAGGACAGAAGGGACAGGAGGGGACGAAGATGGCAACAAAATCACGCATAACCGCCGCCTCGCCATCCGGCTTCCACGCGTCGCAGCCAAAATCCGACAAATCAGCGCCTCCGACCAAAGCCACCCACCGCACCCTACAATAACTTTCGTGAACACCAGCCTCTTCGAACTCTTCAAAATCGGCATCGGCCCCTCAAGCTCCCACACCGTCGGCCCCATGCGCGCCGCCCTCCGCTTCACCCGCGAACTCACTGAAAAAAATCTCCTCGAACCAACCGCAAGAGTCAAAGTCAACCTCTACGGATCGCTCGCCCTTACCGGCATCGGCCACGGAACCGACCGCGCCATCCTCCTCGGCCTCCTCGGCGAAGCGCCCGACACCGTCGACCCCTACACCGTCGAAACCAAGATCGCCGCTATTCGCAACACCAACACCATCTCTCTCGGCGGAAGCAAAACCATCCCCTTCCACGAAGCCGAAGACCTCAACTTTCGCCGCAACCAGATGTACCCCGATCCCGCCGTGCACTCGCACCCCAACGGCATGCGCTTCACCGCCTTCGACAACGCCGGTCGAAGTCTCGCCGAAGAGATCTTCTACTCCATCGGCGGCGGCTTCATCGTCTCCCACCCGGAGCTCCTAGCCGAGCGCACCGCCGAAGCGCCTGCTAGCTCTCGCACCGTTCCCTATCCCTTTCGCAGCGCGGAAGACCTCCTCGCCACCGCGAAGCGACACAACCTCACCATCTCCGATCTCCTGCTGGCGAACGAGGTCGCCCTGCTCAACGACCCCGACAACATCATCAACCGCCCTCAAGCCACCGCCTCGACCGCAGCGCAATCCCCCGAGGACAAGATCCGCGCCAGTATCCTCGCCCTCTGGCAAACCATGCAGCAGTGCACCGAACGCGGTATCGCCACCGAAGGCATCCTCCCAGGTGGACTCAACGTTCGCCGCCGCGCCCATCGCCTCGCAGAGCGCCTAAACACGATCGGCTCCAAAGACCCACTCGCACCCATCGACTGGGTTACTGTCTACGCCATGGCTGTCAACGAAGAGAACGCCGCCGGCGGCAGAGTGGTAACCGCTCCCACGAATGGAGCGGCCGGAGTGATTCCTGCCATCGGCAACTACTACATGCGCTTTATTGAAGGAACCGAAGCAGAGAAAGAAGAGGGCATTCTCCGTTACTTTCTTACCGCCGCTGCCATCGGTATTTTGTACAAAGAGAACGCCAGCATCTCAGGCGCAGAGGTAGGCTGCCAGGGAGAGGTCGGAGTCGCTTGCAGCATGGCCGCAGGCGGACTGGTCGCCGCGCTCAATGGTACGAACGCCCAAGTCGAACATGCAGCCGAAATTGCAATGGAACACAACCTCGGCATGACCTGCGATCCCATCGGCGGCCTCGTCCAGATCCCCTGCATCGAGCGCAACGGCATGGGAGCAGTCAAAGCCATCAACGCCTGCCGCATGGCCATGCACGAGACCGGCGACCACAAACTCTCACTCGATCAGATCATCGCAACCATGTATCAGACCGGTCTCGACATGCAGTCCCGATACAAAGAAACCTCGCTTGCCGGTCTCGCTCTCAACATTATCGAGTGCTAGTGACATCGCTCGACTATCTTTGACTATCTTTGACAAGCCTCCGCCTTCGGACATCACTGCTTTCGTTCTCGCAAAGAAAAAGGCCGATGCAGATTCTGCATCGGCCCTTTAGAACACTCACTCGAACAGCTTTGCTACTTTTGCGTCACCAGCAGAGCGATACGGCGATTCTGAGCCCGTCCCTCCTCAGTGGCGTTGTCGCCAACCGGGTACTGATCCCCATAGCCCTTCGACTCCAGCCGCGATGGATCAACCCCTGCCGCTACCAGAGCCTGCATCACGTTCTTAGCCCGCGCATCGGAGAGCGCAACATTTGTTGCCGCGTCTCCGGTGTTATCGGTGTAGCCACCGAGCTTCACATGAACGTTGGGATACGCTTTTAGAATCGCAGCAATATTGCCTAGCTGCTCCTGTGACGATGGCTGCAGAGTGGCTTTCCCGGTGTCGAACAACAAGCGGTCAAAATTAAACCACGTCGTCGTATCCACCGGTTTAGAAGAGTCTCCCAGGAAGCTGATCAGTTTGTTCTCAATACCGAATCGGGGAATATTCAGTTCAACTCCATCCGGCAGCTTCGTCTTGAAAAAATCCCCAAGAGCCGAAGCAGCGGAGGAAGCAGCAGTTGAAGTGGTCTGCACCGCATCGTTGACTGGCGCCTTGGTTCGATTGAAGAACCAGAACAGGCAAAGCAGCAATGCAGCCAGCAAAACGACAGGCCACAACCAACGGTTGCCCGTCGCGACCTTCGCCGGAACCGCAGCTGTCAGATTCGAAGCTACATTCGAAGCCCCGCCAAATAGACTACCGAGTCCAGCAGGCAGGAAGCGCTGGAAACTTGGAGCCTCAGCCTTCAACGTCGAACCAAGGTCGGCGGCACTCAGATTATTTTGTCGAACATGCTGCCCTAGAACTCCGAGTACCAGCGGAGCAGCCATAGCTAGGAGGGATCCTGCCTTGCCGCTCGAGACACCTACGGATCGGCCGATCGAATCGGTCACTGAGGACATATTGGAGCCGAAGATGCTAGATAAAAACTGGCTGCCAAGATTCGCGACAGGAGAGGACGCAGCGCCGGAGGCCAACGACCCTAGATTCGACGTAAGGCCTGAAAGAGCGCTTGGACCGTTCGCGGGGTTTGTAATAAGGCTGAATATCTGTCCCAAAAATCCCGGTTGGCCAACCTTCGCGACAAGACCCGCGAGCATAGCGGCAGACCCCGCCTGCAGACCACGTTGGACAGTGTCAGTCGACTCTCCAAGCTGCGAAGCCACTGGGCCAGTAACCTGAGGACCAACAGACCCATGAGGCTTTCCACGATAGAACCCGCCATAACTCTCCTTTTTAGACCAAATTTAGATTATTTTTTGAGTCAAAATCAGGAATCAACTTGCAGGGCCCGGGTTTCGGATACACACATCTAGAGCCTAGAGATAGACGCATAAGATTTTGTTTCACGAACTACAGTAGTCCTCCTTAGTGAAATCTTGGTAATGAAACTCTATTCTCGCCCCACTGCCAGCGCTACTGAATTCCCTCCGCCCAGACAGAGTGCTGCTACCCCTTTCTTCGCGTCCCTTCGCATCATCTCGTAGATCAGTGTCACCAGCACTCGCGCACCGCTCGCTCCAATGGGATGTCCAATCGCCACCGCCCCGCCATTCACATTCACTTTCTCAGCATCTAGCCCTAACTCCTTCATCACCCCCAAAGCCTGAACGCTGAACGCCTCATTCAACTCGAACAAATCCACCTCATCCCGCTCCCACCCAGCTTTTTTCAATACTCTCCGGACTCCAGTTACAGGGGCGAGCATCACCCACTTCGGAGCAGCTCCGCTCGTAGCTTGCGCCTTGATCGTCACCATGGGCTTCAAACCTAGCTCCTTCGCTCGGTCCGCCGACATCACCACTACCGCCGCAGCTGCGTCATTCACTCCTGGAGCATTTCCCGCAGTCACAGTCCCATCCTTCCTGAAGGCCGGCTTCAACGCAGCAAGCGCCTCCGCGGAAGCGTCCTCCCGCACGCTCTCATCCCGCGACACTACTGTGACTGCGCCCTTCCTTCCCGGCACGCTTACCGGCACCACCTCAGCGTCGAACCGCCCCTCTTTCCAGGCAGCACTCGCCTTGCGGTGCGAAGCTAGCGCATAAGCATCCTGCTCTTCGCGCGTAATCGAATGCTTTTCTGCTACGTTCTCCCCAGTAATGCCCATGTGATAGTCCTCACAAGCACACCACAGACCATCTTTCACCATCGAGTCCACCACGACGGAGTCGCCCATGCGGAATCCCTTTCGCCCCTGCGGCAACAGGTAGGGCGCGTTGGACATCGACTCCATGCCGCCAGCCACAACAACTTCGGCATCTCCGGCCATCACTGCCTGCGCTGCCAGCGCCACGGCCTTCAGACCCGACCCGCACACCATATTGATCGTCATGGCTGAAACAGTATCCGGCAGACCGCCCCGTAACGCTGCCTGTCGCGCCGGATTCTGTCCAAGCCCAGCAGGAAGCACGCATCCCATCAAACACTCATCCACGCTTGCTGCATCAATCCCAGCCCGCTTCAGCGCCTCGCGGACCGCGATCGCACCAAGCTCTACCGCGGTCATCTCTGCAAACGCCCCTTGAAACTTTCCCACCGGTGTCCGCACTGCAGCAACAATCACAACATCCTTCATCGATCAAATACCTCGATGAAACTCTACTCCTCTGGCTGGACCTTCGCACCAACCGGTAGCTCATCTCTCGTAAGGACAAAATCAAGCCTGACGAAAGGAAGGAGAAATGCACACGAGGTTTTTTTGTTCCTCTTCAAAGAGCCCACCTCCACCAACTAAATCTTATTAGCCTCCGCCCGCATGACAACTTTCGTATTTCTTCCCGCCACTTCGATCACACAAAGGTCGTACTCTACCGGCGTCTTGTCTCTCGATATTTGCAAGCTGCCATCGCTCCACGCGGCTCCAAAACGAATGTCCCAGCACGAAGCTTGTCGTCGTTTTGAACTCTCTATGCAAAAAAGAATTTGCTTCTCCTTCATTTTTTGCTTGACAGTGAAATTTCGTAAATCTATACCTTCGTTAGCTGCAATGCAGCTAGCTGTAGAGTCAATGTCTAATCACTAGGGAGAATAGGCACATGGCAACTAAGAAAGCCGCAAAAAAAGCACCAGCGAAGAAGGCAGCAAAAAAGGCAACCAAAAAGTAATCCAACCAAGGCAAACAGAAAGGGGGACGCGATAAGCGTCCCCCTTTCTGCATCTGAAAGTGCCCGTCGTTATTGGGTCGCAGTCGCCTTTGCTCCATTCTTCGGCGTCGACAGATAGCCAGAGACCTTGTTCTTCTCAATCACATTCACAACCAGCTCGTACAGCACTGGGTCCTTGCCGTTGTAGAACTGCACCGGCTCATCCAGCCCCTTATCCTTCTTCTCGATCGTCCGGTCGTCCGAGCTCACATTCAACGTGTAGCGCGAATGCTTCTCGTCCGCCTTCTTCAACTGCAGCTTGATCGTCGACAACAGCGTAGGCTTGGCGCCCTTCTGCAGGGTGAACTCCAGGTAGTTCCGATCCCCCTTGTGTTTCAGTACCTCTAGTTCGTCATGATTGGTTGCGATCAACCCACTCATCACCCCCGCGTCGCCGACGACGCGATTCAACTGCGTCTTGGTCGCCTCCAGGTCAGACTTCGTCGTGGCAACGTCGGTCTTCACGCCGCCCACATCCGTCTTCACGCTCGCAACATCGGTTGACACCGCGCCAATCTGTTTGGAGTTTTTCGCCGCCTCCTCCTCCAGCTTCGCCGTCGCAACCTTCTGCTGCGCAATGATGCTCTGAGTCCGCATCTCGATCTGCTTTTGTGCAACACCGACGCTCTGACCTAACGTCTCACTAGTCGCTCGGAGCCGCGCATTCGTCGCCTCCAGCTTTTCCGTTAGTTCAGCGTTCTTCTGGTCGGCCGCCACGATCTTCTGTTCCGCCGCAGCAAGATGATTCTGCAGCCCGTAGCACCACACCAGTCCACCCAGCGCCGCCAGCAACGCGACCGCCACCACTCCAAGCAGTGCTCCCGAGATCGACCTCTGCTCCACGTACTCTTCGCTCATCACTCTCTCCTAGCTTCTCTTTCTTTGACGCAGCGCGAATCAACAACTCACGGACGATGATCCGCGTAAAACAGACACACCCAAACTATAACCTCTCTCCAAAGCCAACTAAACTATTTCCATGCACCACCCCGACCTCTGTATCGCTGGCGCCGGAATCATCGGCCTCTCTCTCGCCCTTGAACTCCACGACCGCGGCTATCCTGTCACGGTGTTTGACCAGGGCGCTCCGCTCGCTGAATCGTCCACTGCGGCCGCGGGTATGCTGGCTGCCCACGATCCCGATAACCCACCAGAGCTCTTGCCTCTTGCCTCCCTCAGCCTCTCGCTCTACTCCAACTTCCTTGACCGTATCCACACTCTCTCCGGCATCCGGGTTCCCTTTCAGACCCACGCTACTTTACAGTCGGTTCCGCCCGGCACATGCACTGCCGAAAGTGAGCTCACCCGGGAAGATCTTGCTCATCTCCTACCCGCTCTGACTCCCAGCGACCACCGCTTCCTCCTCCTCGACGAGCAAAGCGTCGACCCCCGTCAACTCGCCCCAGCGCTTCTGGCCGCCGTCCGCGCCACTAACATCGACCTCCAACCGCACACTCGCGTCTTATCTACCTACTCCATCGACGACGCAGTTGAGATCACCACTCCAAACGGCACAATCCATACCGCCCAGTTCATCAACTGCGCAGGAGCCTGGGCCGCCGCCACCTCGCGCCTGTCAAACATTTCGGTAGCTCCAAGGAAGGGCCAGATGTTTTCCGTCGTCTTGCCTCCATCGCTTCCACTGCACCTGGTCATCCGCACCCCCGGCATTTACATCGTCCCGCGTACAGCCGGCCCAGCCACCGGCCGCGCCATCATTGGAGCGACCGTCGAAGATATCGGCTTCGACAAGACGGTCTATCCGGCCAACATCGACCGTCTCCGTACTCTCGCCGCCACTCTCCTTCCCGGCATCGCGAACGCTTCCCAACTTGAAGCCTGGTCTGGCCTGCGTCCCGCAACCTCCGACGGTCTTCCCCTCCTCGGAGTTCTCCCAACTCAACCGAATCATTTCATTGCCACCGGCCACTATCGAAACGGGATCCTCCTCGCGCCAGCCACCGCACGCGTCATGGCAGAATTCATCCTCGGCGAAGAGCCCTCCGTAGACCTCTCGCCCTTCTCTCCAGCTCGAGCCTCCACACAGGTCGCATCGCCTTAGTCGCACAACGGCGCCGATATTCGCCCAGGCGGTCGTGACAACCGTTTCTCCGCTGCGCTATAACCAGATGTACTTAGTTTGAGTCCGCATCGAATTCGCTCCTGGAGAAGCGCCTTATGTCTACCGCTGTCGCACCGAAGGGCCTGGAAGGCATTGTCGCCACCACGTCCGCCATCTGCTGGATTGACGGAGACGCCGGCGTTCTCTCCTATCGAGGCATCGATATTCACGAACTCGCCCAGCTCTCCAGCTTCGAGGAGACCACCTATCTCCTCTGGTTTGGCAAGCTTCCGTCCGCTGGCGAGTTGGCAGAGTTTACCCACCATCTGTCCGCCGCGCGCGAGCTCAATTCGAAGATTGTCGACTTCCTTCGCAGTGCCCCCGCCAACGCCACCCCGATGCAGGTTCTCCGCACCGCTGTCTCACTTCTCAGCATCTACGACGCGGACGAAGCCGACTGCACCCATGACGCCAACGTACGCAAATCCTTTCGTCTCACAGCACAGATCCCGATGATCGTCGCTCTCTTCGACCGCATCCGCAAGGGCAAGTCTCTTGTTGAAGCCGACAAGTCTCTCTCCCACGCCGCTAACTTCCTTTGGATGCTCAACGGCGAAAAGCCCTCCGAAACCGCGACCCGCGCCTTCGATATCGCCCTCATCCTTCACGCCGACCACGAGCTCAACGCCAGCACCTTCGCTGCTCGTGTCATCGCAGCTACCCTCGCCGACATTCACTCCGCCATTACCGGTGCCATCGGCGCCCTCAAAGGTCCTCTTCACGGAGGAGCCAACGAGGCCACGATGAAACTCCTATATACCATCGACAAGGCTGGGGCTGACCCCGTCGAGTACGTCAAACAGATGTTCGCCGAAAAGAAGAAGATCTCAGGCTTCGGCCACCGCGTCTACCATACCGAAGATCCTCGAGCGACCCATCTCCGCCGCATGTCCGAGGAGTTGGGCAAAGCAGCTGGCAATACTAAGTGGTTCGACTTGTCCCGCAAGATCGAGCTCTTCGTAAAGCAGGAAAAGAAACTCAACGCCAACGTCGACTTCTACTCTGCTTCCACCTACACCACCCTCGGCATCGACATAGATCTCTTCACCCCCATCTTCGCCATCAGCCGCATCTCCGGCTGGGCCGCCCACGTCATAGAACAGCATGACGACAACCGCCTCATACGCCCACGCGCCGACTACACCGGCCCAGCCTACCCGGCGACCTACATTCCAATAGAAAAGCGTTAACCTGAAGCACTTAATATCGCCATGGGGAGATGCGTCTATCTCTTCAAACGAAAAATGCAGCCCGTCAGGGCTGCATTTTTTGTAGCTATCCGCAGTTTAGTGATGAGCTGGATGATGCACAGGTGCCTTCGCCGGCGTCTTCTTCGGCTCAACCACCGCGCCATCGCTCATCGTAATCTGAATTGGGCTAGGTGTGAAGGAAGCATAGGTGCCGCTTACGGTAACCTTCGCTCCCACCGCAGGTGGCGTCTTCAACGGAGCAGCCAGCTGGAAGGTAAAGTCCGCCGTCTTGGACTGCACTGCATCGTCAGAGACCGCAACTTGCAGAGCTGTATCTGTGACAGCGATGACGGTCGAGTCTGGGAACTGGACTGACTTACCCTTCATCGTGTCCCATACCTTCGCAGCATCCTCAGGCTTGCCATTCGTCAGAATGAACTCCTTATCACTGATTGCAAGGGTAGAAAGATCCGGAGTGCCCGAGATAACCCCCGCAACGATATCTGCAGGCGACGGAGCTGGCTTAATTTTGAAGTCAGCCGGCGGATTCAGGTTCGTCTGCACCGCAGTTGTCACTGCATCGTAACCATCGTCGGCACCGTGGTATTTTTTGTAGCAGAACTTCGCCAGAGGCAGCATCTGGCTCTTATATGGCTCCGGCGCAAAGGCCGCAGCGCGAGTGGCATACCAGGTGCAGTTTACATAGTCCGGCGGAGTCGACTGATAGTAGGCCTGGGCAAGCTCAAAAGTATCCTGCAACATCGGTCCCGGAGTCTGCGTCTGCGCAACAGGCACACTGCCTAGCTCAGCCTTAAAATCCGTGATCGCCGTCGGATCGTCCTTCTTGTTCAGTGCTGCCTCGGCAATCGCACCATAGAAGACGGGAGTAGCCGCATCCTTGACCTTGGCGAAGTCCGCATCGCTCATGTCCGCTGGCTTGGTCGTTACCGCAAGTCCCTTCTGCGCATAGGACGCAGACGAGTCGAACGCAGTCTGCTTCGCCGCTGGATCCGTCGCCTGTTCCGCCTGCTGCTTGCGGAAGTACACTTCAAAGGTCAGCGCCCGGAGGTTATTCGGATCAACCTGTAGCAGCCGATCCGCTGCATCCAGCGTCTTAGCTGGATCGAACGCCGCATAGGACAGCATCAACTGCTCCAGTACCGACGCCTTCACCGAAGATTGGGGATAAGCCGTCAGATATTGCTCAAGTGCAGGAGCCTTCGTCTGCGGAGTCGTCTGGCTAATTGCATCGTTATAGGCCTTGTATTCGGCAGGGGACATCTGTACGCCGCCGCTCGTGGCCTGCGCGTTGGAACCAAGACTTACCTGGGTTTGTGCTAAAAGGGGTCCCGTAACACTTGCCATGCTAGCGACCGCCAGGAGAGACGCAACGACTACCTTCTTCATTCCACACTCCTCAATAAATCTTTCTTTCAAATGTGTCGCCGAGACTTCCGGGGTCACTTGGATATAAGACGAAGCAGAGACCGATCATACTGCTCGGTCGTTGTCCTCGCCGTGCCTAACCCTTCGGCCAGGCGGTTGAAGTGTTCTTGGCATCTCGGGATGATGATGCGGATTATAGAAACGCCGTTGCTCAAAACGCAAGCCCACCCAACCTTTAGCTGCAATTAAAGTGTTATACACGAACAACCGCGCCTAAGGATTTGATTGCAAATAACCTGCACCAGGAAAAGATGCGCCCTGACCAACGCCAGTCAGCCAGGGCATCTGTTCTACCGCAGTAAGTTACTGATGCGCCACAGACTTCTGGTGAGCTTCGCCCGAATGAGCGTGTGCCTGGGTGGAGTGCTCATGCGCCTTCACAGCATGCTCGTGGGCGGCTACATGATCGCCTTTTGCATGGTGCTCGGCTGCTGCGTGGTGTGCTTTTGCTGCGTGCTCGTGATGCTCCGCTGCTTTCTTGTGCGCTTCGTGTGCCATTGATCTCCCTTTGTCGGAAACTTCTGCTGTGGTTACTTCCGCGAACCTACGCGTCGCTCCTTTTCGCTTACGTCTCTGTCGGATTAAAATCTCGCGTAAATGGCTCGATTACCATTCCATCAACATCCCAATCGCGGGACAGAATGGTTATAAAGCGGGTTACTGAGAGCGCATCTTGCTCGAGTCACCTATTTATGGTGTTTCGTCCGTCTTATCCACAACAGGTGGTGTTGTACCCGTTGATTCCGTACACAACCGCAGCTACAGTTGAAGTAGTCCTATCGACAGGGGCGAGTTCCGGATCACTTGCCGTCCGCCCCGCAGAGGTGCACTTGCTCAAGCTCAAAAAAGTCCAGATACTCGGCTTCAAATCCTTCTGTGATCGCACCGAGGTTCAGCTCTCCGGCGAAGGAATCGCCGCCATTGTTGGCCCCAACGGATGCGGCAAGTCCAACATCTCTGACGCCATCACCTGGGTCTTGGGCGAACAGTCTGCCAAGAGTCTCCGTGGCCTCAAGATGGAAGACGTCATCTTCGCCGGTACTCGCGATCGCAAGCCTACGGGTATGGCAGAGGTCTCACTCACCCTCGTCGACCCCGAAGTCTACGACGGCGCCAGTCTTCAGGACGACCCTGAAATCGTCATCGACGAGAGCCTCCCCACCGACTGGGACGAGACAACACTTCGCCAGCTGCGAGCAGAAGAGACCGAGGAGGCCGTCGCCGAAGCCCAACCTGGCACCGTCATCGAAGGTGAGGCCAAAGGTCCTCATGTGGTTCCTTCCCCTGCAGAAGCCGACGCGGCAGCAGAACTCGCAAATCCAAACAACGTCGTTCTGAAGATTCGTCGCCGAAAGTTCGGCCGCGCCCCCGTCCGCGCCGGCGAACTCACTATCACCCGCCGCCTCTTCCGCTCCGGCGACAGCGAATATCTGCTCAACGGCAAGATCTGCCGCCTGCGAGACATTCAGGACATCTTCATGGGCACAGGCCTCGGCGGCGAGTCCTACGCCATCATCGGCCAGGAGCGCATCGGCCAACTCCTCTCCGCCAAGCCGCACGACCGTCGCTCCATCATCGAAGAGGCCGCGGGCATCACCCGTTTCAAGACAAAGAAACGCCTCGCCGAGCTGCGATTGGAATCCGCACGCCAAAACCTTGCCCGTGTCAACGACATCTTCGACGAAGTCACTCGGCAGATGACTACCCTCAAGCGCCAGGCTGCCAAGGCGGAACGCTATGGGGCACTCCGCGATGAACTCCGCACCCGCCTCCGTGTCGTACTCGCCAGTCGCATGTCGCAGCTGGATATCGAGCAGGCCGCCACCACGGGAAAAATCTCTGCTCTTGCAACTCAGATAGATACTCAGGCTGCAACCGTCGAAGCGATGGACGCCGAGCACACCGAGGGCGTCAACTCGGGCTACAGTCTCGATCAGCAGATTCGCGAAGCCGGAGCTCAGGCAAACCAGTCTGCCGTCGAACTCGAGCGCATCTCTGCCCGCTCCGCCTCGAACGCCG
The DNA here is from genome assembly GCF_013410875.1 of Tunturiibacter empetritectus. GTDB lineage: Bacteria > Acidobacteriota > Terriglobia > Terriglobales > Acidobacteriaceae > Edaphobacter > Edaphobacter empetritectus. Next base: position 2,852,881 of record NZ_JACCCU010000001.1, read on the forward strand.
ACCGCATCACGGAACTCACCAACCGGCTCGCGACTGGCTCCGACGATCTCGCCCAAGCCCGCGAACAGCTTTCAAGCCTTACCGCCGAGCTCGAAGAACATCGGAATTTCCTCAACAACGCTACAGCCGAGTCGACAAGCTCCCGTGAAGCCGCACAGAGCCATCAAGCGCAGGCGCAGGAGGCCGCACGTGCCGTCGCGTCAGCAGAACAACAGACCGAACAAAACCGCCGCTCCACCATGCAGCTGGTTCAACGCATCGCACAGACTCGCAACGAAGAGGCTCAGGCAGCTGCAGCTCTCGCCGGCCTGGATCGCGAAGCGGAACGCCTCCTCTCCGAGTCCGAGATCGCCAGACAAGAACTCGAGACCCTGGGCCTGCAGCGTGGCCAGGTCAAGTTGTCCTTCGAGTCAGTGACCGAACGCCTTAAACGTCTCGAAGTCGAGATCGTCGAACTTCGCCTTCAGATTGAAGCAAGTCGCAATGAAGAGTCTGAGTCCAAACGCCACGGCGACCAGTTGCGAGGCGAAGCAGCAACCCTCGCCGGTCGGCGCACCTCCCTCGAAGCGCTCATTCGCGAGCACAGCTACTCCACCGACACCGTTCGAAATCTCTTCAAGACTGACGCCTATAAGCAGAACTCCGACGGCATGGCAGCTGTGGGCACTCTCGCAGACTTCCTCGAAGTCGACGGTAAATATGAAAATGTCGTCGATGAATTCCTCCGAGACGAGCTCAATTATGTCGTCGTCAAATCCTGGGATGCCGCCAACGCAGGCATGCATCTCCTCCAGACCGACGTCACTGGACGCGCCACCTTCCTCGTCCATCCCAATGACTCCCAGGCCAACTTCGCCTTTGCCGAGGGCATGCCCAGCATCGCTCAGACCAACATCGACGAAATCGAAGGCGTCATCCCTCTTAAAGAGTGCGTCCGTGTTCTCGACGGCTTCGGTAAATCCCTCGAGGTCATTCTGCCCAAGCTCCGCGAGGGTTTCGTTGCCCCAGACTCCTACACCGCACGCTCCCTTGCCCTCTCGAACCCTCAGGCATTCTTCCTCTCTCCCACCGGCGAGACCTTCCACAACGTCACAGTCACCAGCGGGCGCCCCCGCACACAGGGGCCTCTGGCTCTCAAACGCGAATTAGCCGAAGTCCAGCAAAAGCTCGAAAAGACAGAACAAGAACTAATTCAGACCGATCGCAGCACCATCGAGCTGCAGCATCAAATCGCGGCCCTCCAGTCCGCCATCGAAGGCAAGACCCACGAGCGTCGCGACGCCGAGCGTGAATCAGCCAACTCCGGAGCGGCTTTGCGCCAGATGGAGTCGGAGGTCGCCCGCATCGAGCGCCGCCTGCAGGACTGGGCTCTGACCAACGAACGCAATCGCGAGGCCCGCAATCAGAAAGCAGACTTGATCTCCCGGCGCCAGCAGGAGGCAACCGCCTTCGAGAACGAACGCAGTACGCTTGAGGCGAGCCTCACCGCGCTTCAGGAGCAACTCGAAGAACTGCGCCGCCGCCGCGAAGAGCTTCAGCAGGGCGCAGCAGCAGCCTCCGCCGCACTCGCCGGCCTGGAAGAACGCCGCCGCAACGCCGCCGCAAACTTCGAGCAGACTACCCGCCTTCACAACGGCCAGAGCCAGCGCATCCAACAGCTCGACCAACAGCTAGCCTCGGCCGGAGCAGAAAAACTTCGTCGCGAGGAGGAAACAGCCACGCTCGCCATTCAGCAAGCCGAGCTCTCGGAGGTACGCGCCAACGCCGTAGCTCAAGGCGCACGGCTCACCGAAGAGGCTCACGCGCTCCGTGCTTCCATGGCCGAACTCGATGCCCGGCTTCGCACGTTGCGTCATGAAACCGAGGCACTGCGCGAACAGCGCGCTGCTCTCACCGCACGTGCCGCAAAGCTCGCCTCCGACATTGAACATATCGACGCCACCTGCCTCAACGACCTCGGCGCGGAAGCCATCACCCTCCGCGAAGACCACACCATCGCCCGTATTGAAGGCGACGACCTCCACGTTCAGGAAGATGAGTCACGCACCCTCAAGCAGAAGCTCGAAGCCATGGGTCCGGTCAACATGATGGCTCTCGACGAGTACAACGAAACCGCCACCCGGCATAGTTTCCTCGAGACACAGCGCAAGGATTTGCTCGACTCCATCGAAAATACTCAGGCCTCGATCAAAGAGATCGACGACGTCTCCCGTCTCAAATTCGATGAGGCCTTCAAAGTCATCAACGACAACTTCTCCGTCACTTTCACCAAGCTCTTCGGTGGTGGCCAGGCGTTCATGAAGCTCACGGATGCCGAGAACTCCAACGAAAGCGGCATCGATATCGTCGCTTCGCCCCCAGGCAAAAAGCTGCAGAACATCCTTCTGCTCTCTGGAGGGGAAAAGGCTCTTACTGCTCTGTCCCTGCTCGTCGGAATCTTCCAGTTCCAACCCGCCCCCTTCTGCATCCTCGATGAAGTCGATGCTCCACTCGACGAAACCAACGTGGGCCGCTTCGCAAAGCTCATTCACGAGATGAGCGCGACCACTCAATTCGTCGTCATCACCCACAGCAAACGCACGATGTCCCAGGCGGACGTCATCTACGGAGTCACCATGCAGGAGCCAGGCGTTTCGAAGATCGTCAGCGTCAACCTCAATCGCCGCGAAGTCCCCGACAACCGCCGCGCCGTAGCGTAATGCCCTGGCCTTTGCGCAGCTGGAGCGATTCACCACTCGCTCCAGCTTTTTTTCACGCCGTCATGCTCTTGTCCCATCTCATCGCGAAAGCAGCTAATCTAAAGACGGCATGAATATACCGCTCACAACTGCTGTTCTTATTTTGTTGTCAGGGGCGATGCTTCTACTGCGGATCTTTTGGGAACGCATCCCACCTCGTGTCAGGTCTTCTATCTTCACCCTTTCCATCATCCTGCTTCTCCTTCATGCGTTCTTCGCTGCTACCAGGTGGGGGACGACATCTGACAGGTTGAACATCTTCATCAATTGGCTGGCCATTGCGTCCTATGAGCTTCTGATTCTCCTCTTTACTCGGCTCACACCAAGATGGCTGACATACTTTAGCGCGGCAATCCTTTTGATTCCGGTCTTTGGAGCAAGCATCCTTATGCCACTAGGCGAGATCTTTGACCCCTCGTCTTACAAGTCGGTGCCAGTCGGCAACAACATGTTCTACAAAGTGAAACCATGGGGTGACCCAGGCAGCGGAAATAAGGGCTCGGACGTGATCGTCTCCTATCGTCCTCCCTTCGCACCATTCCTCCGTCGTAGAGCCCGAACCATCCCTTTCAGTGATAGCGAATGCAACTCAACTGCTGCCTTCGCTATCCCCTTCCCTGACAAAGGAACCGTCCTCGGTCGGTGCCCCCGGTGGCCATCGCAGGCCCCGGGAACGGTCGACAAGTTACTCCCGCTGCTCTAGGCTTTTACTGTCTATTCCAGCCTGATTTGCAGAACACAAAGGTGGTACCGTCAAGCCCATGGCAAAAGCCTTGATTCAAACCGATCTCGGATCGCTTCCCCTCACAGCCCGCGGTAAGGTTCGTGACATCTACGCCCTCTCCGCCGACCAGCTCCTCTTCGTGGCTAGTGACCGCATCTCTGCTTTCGATCACGTTCTCGGCAGTGGCATTCCCTTCAAGGGGAGGATCCTCACCCGGCTTTCGCTTTTCTGGTTCGATCTCCTCCAACCGATCGTCCCAAACCACTTGATCACCGCCGATACCGCACAGTTTCCGTCTGAACTACAGCCATTCCTCGACCAACTCGAAGGACGCAGCATGCTCGTCAAAAGAGCGAAGATGTTCCCTATCGAGTGTGTCGTCCGCGGCTATATCTCCGGATCCGGCTGGAAAGACTATCAGCAAACCGGTTCCATCTGCGGCATCAAACTACCTGCCAGTCTTCGAGAGTCGGACCGCCTACCTGAGCCAATCTTTACCCCGGCTGCAAAGATTCATTCCGGCGGCCACGACGAAAATATCTCCTACGAAATGGTTGAAAAGACGCTAGGCGCTACCTATGCCGATGAACTGCGCTCACTTACACTCAAAATCTATAAAAAAGCAACTGAGCATGCAGCCAGCAAAGGGCTGATCCTCGCTGACACCAAATTTGAATTTGGCCTCGTCACCGACAAATCGGGAAACGAGCAGATCGTTCTTGCCGACGAGGTACTGACGCCCGACTCTTCACGCTACTGGCCAGCAGACTCCTACAACCCTGGTGGGCCGCAACCTTCTTTCGACAAACAGTACGTCCGCGACTATCTCGAATCGATTCACTGGAACAAGCAGGCTCCCGCACCAGCGCTCCCACGTGAGGTGGTCCTCCGTACCAGCGAGAAGTATCTCGAAGCCTACCGCTTGCTCACCGGCCGCACAAACCTTTAAGCCGCATGAACCTCTTCGACTGGTTCCTGATAGCAACCCTGGCCTACTCCACCATCGTGGCTTTTTTCCGAGGCATTATCCGGGAGATCTTCTCCCTGGGCGGCCTGATCGCGGGAATCCTAATCGCAGGCTGGAACTACAATCGCTTGGCACTCTACCTGCTGCGTGTCATCGCCACACCATCCATCGCAGAGATGGTCTCCTTCCTCTTTCTCGTCATGGGAGTCATGGTGCTAAGTGCGTTGCTCGGCCGAGCCCTCAACCGCACCGCCCATGCCATCGGGCTCGGCTTCTTCGACCGTATCCTCGGCGCAGTCTTCGGGTTCGCCCGTGGTTGCCTCTTCGGAGTAGCCATCCTGATGGCGATCGCCGCCTTCTACCCTCATTCCACTTGGATTAAAAATTCGCAGCTATCTTCCTATTTCCTTGCGGGGGCGCATGCGGTATCCTTCGTTGTACCTCACGACCTTCAGCAACGGATTCTGGATGGCGCCGCTCAACTCAAGCACAACGCGCCCTATTGGATCAAACCGCTACGGTAGAGGCACAATGAGAGTGCGGTTCCACGAAGGAGCCGCCAGCGAGGAATAACCTTGAAGCGCGAAATGGACGGCTTGATCACTCAGATGCACAGCGCCGGCATCCCCTACTCGGAGGCCGTACGTCAGTTCAAGAAGCGCTACATCCTCGAAGTATTGGCGCACCACAAGGGAAACCAGTGCAAGGCCGCCGACGAGCTCGGTATGCACCGCAACACCCTTAGTCGTACCCTCGCTGAGCTCGACATGGACACCGCCCAGATCCGCAACGGCATGCGCCGCCCCCCCAGAAGCGAGCGCCCACACATCCAAAATATTGCCAGCGCCCGTTAACGTCCCCGTCCGTCTAATCAGCAGTCGATGAGACCCACCTTCCAAGCCCGTGCGGCCGCAGTTGCAAAATATACCGCCGCGCTCACGATTATCGGCATCGCCTCTCTTCCCACCCTGGCCCAGTCCAATCCGGGCCCAAACGCCAGCGCGTCTGACTCTGTCTCCAAACGAAACGTTCGCGCCGCTGAAGACGCCTACCTCTCTGGTGCGCGACTACTGGATCATAACGATCTAACCGGCGCTGAACTGAAATTCCGCGAAGCAACCACTCTCAACTCCTCCAACCATGACTACGCCCTGGCGCTAAGCATCACCCACCAACGCCACGTCTCCGATCTGATACAGCAGGCGGGTAAAGCGCGTCTCCTCGGCCAGCATGAAAAGGCCGAAACACTCCTCGCCGAAGCCCGCCTCCTGGACCCCGAGAATAAGATCGTAGGCTCCCAGGTCGACAACGGCGAACTCCCGAAGGCATTCCATCCGGAGATAGAACCTTGGATTCGTGAAGGCCCTGCCATTGCGGGGCCCGTCACCCTCGAGCCTGCTCCCGGGAAGAAGAACTTCCATCTACACGCCGATGTTCAGAGCGTTATTCGCCAGGTCGTGTCAGGTTATGGCGTCCGTCCAGTATTTGATGAATCGGTCCAAAGAGAAGATCTGCGCTTCGATCTCGACGACTCGTCTTATCAGCAGGCTGTCCCAGTCCTCCTGAACATCACCCATCTATTCGCTGTCCCTCTGGATGCCAAAAGCGTCTTCATAGCCAAAGACACCCAGGAGAACCGCCAGCGCCTCGAACGTCAGTTGCAGGAGACAATCTACATCCCCGGCATGACCAATGAAGAGATGGACAACCTCGGCACCCTTGTAAAAAATATCTTCGATATCAAAGAGATTACCGTTGGGAAGGCCTCTGGAACCCTCGTCCTCCGTGCCCCTCAGGAGACCCTGACCTACATCAACCTCACCCTCGCCGATCTCATCGACGGTGGCAGTGAGGTCATGATCGACCTTCAACTCTACTCGGTCAACAAGACCAATCAACGCAACATCGGCGCACAGCTTCCGCAACAGGTCGGCATCTACAGCGTAGCTTCAGCGGCGCAAAGTATCGTCAGCTCCAATCAAAGCCTCGTCAACCAGGCCATCGCCCAGGGGCTGATTCCAGCCGGGTCGAGCAACATCGTCATAGCTCTTGCACTCATCGCGTCAGGCCTCGTCCAGAGCACTTTGCTCTCCAACACCGTCGGCTTCTTTGGCGGAGGCCTCACCCAGACAGGCGTCACTACTAATCAGTTTGCAGCCTTCAGCCTCTCCCTCAGTGCAAGCGACACCCGCGCCCTCAATGATATTCAGATTCGAGTTGGCGACCGGCAGTCCGCCACTTTCAGGGTCGGAGAACGCTACCCCATTACTACCGCAACCTACTCCTCTGGAATCAGCAATTCCTCGGTGCCCTCGAACGCCACCATCAACGGAGTCCCCGTCTCCAGCCTCCTCAACTCCGCAGCCGGTACAGCAGCGACAATTCCCCAGATTCAATACGAGGATCTCGGCTTGACCCTGAAGGCAACACCAACCGTGCAGAAGTCCGGCGCAATCAAAATGCACATCGACCTGAAGATCGAGGCACTCAACGGCGGCACGATCAACAACATCCCAATCCTCAATAGCCAGCAATTCGCCTCGGACGTAACTCTCGACGACGGAGACACTGCGCTCATGGTCAGCAGCCTCAGCAGAAGCGAATCTGCGAGTATCAACGGATATCCCATATTGAGTGAGCTACCCGGCTTTCAAACCCTTACCGCGGACCGCCTGACAGACACCAGCTCCGGCGAACTCCTCCTTCTCCTCACGCCCCACATCACCCGTCGCCGATCCAACCTCACCGTAGGCCCTAGAATCGCAATCAATTTACCTGAGCCACCAGGTTAGGACTCCCCTCCACCGGCAACCAAACCGAAAACACAGTGCCATGTCTCTCGCCGCGTCGTGTCCTTGCCCGGATTCGCCCGCCGTGCTTCTCAACAATCCCCTTGCTCACCCAAAGCCCAAGCCCTGTTCCGGTAAGTTCCTTCGTCGTCTGGAACGCCTCAAAAAGATGCTCCTGCATCTCTGGCCTGATTCCCTCACCTATATCTGCAACCGTCAAACGCACCCCGTGAGCGCCGCTTAGACTACCCCGTTGCGGATGCAGCCTTATCGTCAGCCGTCCCCCTCTGCTCATCGCGTCGAGTGCGTTTCTCACCAGGTTATTGATCACTTGGCGAATCTCTCCTTCGAGCACCCTCACCCTCGGAGTTGCCAGCAGCTTCAAATCAATCTCAATGTTCCTGACCAGAGTCCGCCCGGTATACAAAGCCATCACCGTACGCAACAGCTCCGCCATATCCACCTCGATCGGCTTGCTATGCTGTCGGTTGAACCGCAAGGTTTGCAATGTAATTTCAGTGACGCGAGCCAACTCTCCTTGAGCCAGAGCCGCATAGTGCTGCGTATCTTCCATCGATTCCGACTGTCGAATCAGATAGAGCAGGTTCGTAATCGACTCGAGCGGATTATTGATCTCATGGGCAATCGAAGAAGCCAATTGCCCTACCGCCGCCAGCTTCTCTGACTTCCTCAGCGCCTCGTCCTGCAGCCGGGCCTGCGTAACATCAGTATTCACAGCGACGCCGCCGAGTATATTTCCATTCAGAAAAATCGGCGCGGCAACACTCCGAATCCAGCGATCGGACGTCTTTACCGTCTCGGTGGACCACTGCCCAGCCAGCGCCGTATCCAGTGTCTTCAACTCCGGCGGAAAGGTTCCGCCGCTCATCATCTTCGCAACGTGGTTGGAGCGGAGCTTTGCATTAGAAGTCGAGATATAAACCCCATGCGGCATGCTTTCGATAACAGCATCCAGCTCAGCCGTCTTCTGTTCTGCCAGTTCATAGGCCCGTCGAATCTTCTCTTGTTGTTGTCGCACTTCAGTGATCTCTCGAAACGTCACCACGACTCCGATCACAGATCCCTCAACGATAACCGGCTGCGCGGAGAGCTCTGCAACGAAACTAGTCCCGTCCTTCCGAAACATTGTGTCCGTCAGCTGCCTGAGAACTTTACTCTTCCGCACCACATCGTAAATCGGGCACTCGGAGCCAGGAAAATGACGCCCGTCCGGATAGTGATGGTGCACCAGTTCATGCATGTTGTTGCCCAGAATCTCCTCGCTCGCAAAACCAAAGCAATTCACCGCCATACGATTCACGAACGTACAATTCCCTTTAAGGTCGAGACCCCATATGCCCTCTCCGGCAGAGTCAAGCAGCGCCTGCCAATGCTGCATCTGCCCTACATTCTGTAGTAATGGTTGCGTCATCTACCTCATTTCGATCTGGCACTTTCGCTAAGTCTGCGCCAATCAACAAATGAGATGCACATTTTTGCCTCCCATGTCGCTCAGAAACGCAATCGGATTTACGACGACACCTCATAGCGCGTTGACCATACGGAACATGGCCGTTATACTTGAATCTGTAGAGCGGGAGTAGCTCAGTGGTAGAGTGCTTCCTTGCCAAGGAAGATGTCGCCGGTTCGACCCCGGTCTCCCGCTCCAAATAGCATCCTGCCTGCGGTACACTTCTCCTACAATCCAGCAGGGCAGAATCACATAGCCCACCAGAGGCGCGGTACCCAAGTGGTAAGGGAGAGGTCTGCAAAACCTTTATGCGTCGGTTCGATCCCGACCCGCGCCTCCAAAATATCAATATCTTTTGACCTCGTGGATACGTAGATACATCGATCAAAGATGCGATCGATGTACACAAAGGGCGGCTCACGAAGGAAACCGAAGCTCGAGTACACGTTGCGTGGGCCTCTCGCGAAAGTATCCTCCTCGATCTGACTGAGCACTACGCTCCAGCGAAGTAACACTCGCAGCGCTGTTGCTACGGCTTCCAAAGAGGATTGCAACCAGCTTGAGGCGTACTAGCTGCTTGGGGAAACGGCACGGAGACTAAAGCTTGCGATGGCGGCAGGGCTGGAGTCCGGACGCACCTGGAGGGTGCCGAGAACCTCGATCGCCGCGGGAGTCTGGTCGCGAAGCCGAAAGACAAGGACTCCGGGCTGGACCTCTTTGGCAGATAGTAGATTGAAGCCGCCGGTCTGATTCCGAAGCTCGATCTGGGCAGCGGCTGCAGGGGCGAGAGCGACGTTTGGCAGAGCGTTGCCAAGCGCGGGGTAGCTTGCCTGGTTGAACGCGGCGAGCCAAGCGTAGAGAAGGCGTCCGGCGGGAGTATCTGGGATGAGGCCTACCTGGTCCCCAAAACGCGGTAGGCGAACGAGGATGGTGGGGTGAACGGGGCTGACATGGTCTCCCCGGCGTGCTGGCACAGGAGCGTCGGCGGGATCACCGAGAACAATGGTGTCGATCTGGTTTGGATCGTCTTTCTCGTCTGAAAACGCTTCTGATGAGGCGTTTGCGGATCGGGCAGCGCCGGAGATAAGAGGTAGACGTTTATTGTGACCCAAAGCATAGAGAACTAACCAGAGCGCGGCACCGGCGGCGACGGTAGCAAGCAGGATAACCGCAGGACTGAGCGGCTGGCGACCGGTGATATAGAAGCGCGGAGCGGTGAGGGTGGGAGCGCCGGGAAGGGATTGCTGCATTAGGTGAGTACTCCTTAGGTGTCCCCCCAGGGGGGATATGGTCAGAGGAGGTCCGGCGGCGTTGGTTCGCCACTGATAGTGTAGACGGCTCGCCAACAGTGGTGTGAGCTGATGGGGTGATATCGATTCGTCTTGCGTGATTAGTCCCATAAGCGCAAACAATGACATCGACACGAAAGTGTTATGTCCAGGTGACTGCACTCTGGATACCGTGAAGGTCATCAGCAATTCAATTCATCGCGAGTTCAGGAAGGCAATCGAAATGGTAGAAGCAAACGTGCATCGGACGCTGATAGGCAAGTCTCTTATCCTCAAAGGTGAGGTAACAGGGATGGAGGCTATGCATATCGAAGGTAAAGTTGAGGGTTCCATTGCGCTTCCCGGACAGACGATCACAGTGGGACGAGCCGGTCAGACCGAGGCTCTGCTCATAGCGAATGAAATAGTTGTGCTTGGACAAGTCCGCGGGAACTGTCAGGCAAGCGATCACCTCGACATTCGAAGTGAGGGATCGATGAGCGGGGATGCGATCGTCTCGAGAATATCTATCGCAGATGGAGCGTTCGTCAAAGGCAACATAGACGTTCGCCGCTCCTGAATTTGGCGATGAAACTTTAGACTTTTCCTGTCTAACGCCAACCCTAAGCCTCAGCGATGACAGCGATTGAGATCTTGAGGCCCGGAATGCGTGCCGGCAGCTTGGCGCCCTGACGTGCAGGCGGATTCTCGGGAAACCATCGCATACATTCCTCGTTCATGCCGGCGAAATCATCCTCGTCCGCCAGAATAACCGTGGCACTTGCGATCTTTTCCATTGAAGTTCCAGCTTCTTCTAGAATAGCGGCAATATTGGTCAGGCATTGCCGTGTCTGTTCTTGAATGGTTGTCCCTTTGATTTCACCCGTCTCCGGCTCTACTGGTGCTGTGCCCGAAACAAACACGAGACCTGCTGCCCTAACAGCTTGGCTATAAGTCGGTGACGGCTTCGCGGCCTTGGAGGTAAAGATGGTTTGACGCGTCATGATGAACTCCTTTGGAGTTTCACTAAAGTTTGCGAATTGGGCCGTGTTTGCTACAGATTCGATTGCACATCGATACAAGTTACCTTGTCTAACCTGGTGGCGGGATAGTTACTTCGAAACTCTGACGGAGCGTTATGGAAGTGCACCTCATCGATGGGACCTACGAGCTCTTCCGGCATTTTTATGCCCTGCCGTCCGCTAGAGACAGCGAAGGTCGCGAGGTCGCTGCGGTGCGCGGCGTTCTCGGTTCACTTTTGGGCATGATGCAGGCCGGTAAGACGTACATTGGGGTGGCGACAGATCATGTGATTGAATCCTTCCGGAACCGAATGTGGCCCGGATATAAGACCGGGCAGGGCGTGGACCCTGAGCTGTTAGCCCAGTTCCCTTTGCTGGAAGAAACGCTCGAGGCACTCGGAGTGGTGGTGTGGGCGATGGAAGAGTATGAGGCAGACGACGCGCTGGCGTCGGCAGCTTTTCTCGCAGGAAAGGACCCTAGAGTCAAGCGTGTGGTCATTAGTACCCCCGATAAAGATCTGGCACAGTGCGTTCAAGGTACGCGAGTTGTGCAACTCGACCGTCGAAGACGTTTAGAGCGGGATGAAGAGGGAGTCGTTCAGAAGTTCGGAGTCAAACCACGCTCCATTCCGGACTACCTCGCCTTAGTTGGCGACACAGCAGACGGCTATCCTGGCCTACCAGGATGGGGTGCGAAGTCTGCTTCTGCTGTCCTATCCCGTTTTGGCAGATTGGAAGCAATTCCACCCGACGCAAAGGATTGGCAGGTAAACGTCTCCAATCGGAAGAGCCTGTCCGAAGTTTTCAACAGCAAGCGGGATCTTGCCTTTCTCTTCCGAGACCTTGCTATGCTTCGTCCTAATCTTCCCCTCTTCGCAACTGTCGACGATCTGCTTTGGACGGGGCCTACGCCTGACTTTCCTCCAATGGCAGATCGCCTGGACAAGGCTAAGTTCTCTGCGAAGCGCGTTCCGCGTTCCCGGGAAGACGGCAAGATTTAGTTCCGCGCCTAACCAGGCTTGAAACGGCATATCTTCCGCCCGAAAGCTTGGAATAGCCCGTGCTATCGCGTGGAAGTAGAAACCGCGCCTCCGACTTTACTAAAAAGCCACATCTCCTGAGTGTGCATTACTTACGGACACGCACGACCACTATTGTAAACAAACCCAGACTCTTCAGCCGCGATGGCAAATTGACAAATCGGCTTGTGACTCGTGGCCACGCGAACACAGTGCGAAATCTACTCCACATGCTGAGCACTTGCAGAAGAGCACTCTCCTGTCGAAGGAATGTTCAATCAACTTCACGCAGGTTTCTGTACAGAAACCAAAGCGGCCACCAGGAGATCGAGATCGGTGGGATTCACATCGCTGACTGCAAAAAGATTCAGGTCGGATGTGGTAGCGGTTCGAAGATAAAAGCCTGCACGTGTGTTCGGCAGAGGGCCATGGGTCGGGCTTGTGTATCGCTGCGTTACAAAGATAGAGACTTCGTGTTTATGAATGGTGTAAAGGAGCAGGGCCGCCGGTTGACCGTTGAAGTAGGTGAGATCAGCTCCCTTCAGAATTGTGTCGGGGGGCAGGGTTTCGGGAAGGTTGAAGCTAAAGGGAAGACGCCCCTGAAACCAGGGTTTGACCGTGTGCCGATCCGTGGAGATGACCTCTGGGGTCGCTCCAGCGGAAAGAGTAGAGAGGTGCTGGTCGAGGAGTTCAGCAGCGAGGGTGTCCCTTTGATGCAGCTGGCGCCAGCCAAAGAATGAGATGGTAAGCAGGATAGCCGCGGCGAGTGCCGTCCAGGCCGCAGCGCGAAAAGAATCGATGGATACGACCTTCTTCCCCCTTGGCTCGGTCTGCGTTGGTTGCAAATGAAGATGGGCGGTAAGGCGAGCGAGGGCTTCGGGCGGCGGGGCAAAGCGTTGGCCAGCGCGGCCGGTAGCAGCTTTCAGTCGTGTCGCGGAGAGGACGCGGAGCGTGCAGCTATGACAGGTGGAGAGATGATGCTGAGCTCCCTGCTGTTCCTCTGGTAAAAGCTCGTCGTCAATAAAAGCATTGACCACATTCGGATTGAGATGTTCCGTTGATTGATCGTTTTGAGATATCTGATTCATAGCGATTCCCCAAATTGCGGCTGCAACAGTTGACGGAGAGTGCTGCGGGCGCGAGAGACGCGTGACATAACAGTGCCGATAGGGACATCGAGAATAAGGGCGATGTCTTTGTACTTGATCTCCTCAACGTCGCAGAGGAGCAATACTTCCCGGAATAGCGGCGGAAGTTGCTCTAGCGCGCTGTGAAGAGCAGCCTGATCGCCGAGGCGAATGAGATTGTCTTCTGGAGTGAAATCAATAGCAGTGGCGTTGAGAGTCTCCGGATGATCTTCGAGGAAAACGGTGCGGGACGCCGCGATGCCGGTGCGTGTGGTCAAAAAGGTGTTCCGGAGAATACGAAAGATCCACGCCTTGAAGTTGGTGCCAGACTGGAACGAATCAAACGCGCGGAGCGACTTGGAGAAGGTTTCCTGCACCAGATCCTCGGCATCGGCTTGATTGCGGGTCAGCCAGAAGGCGTGGTTGTAGAGCGAACCAAACAGTGGCAGCGCGAGTTGCTCGAAGTCTGCGCTACGGGTGGTGGCGGACGACACGGTGCAGTGTGCCTCGGTGGGTGTGAGATTGCCGAGTTGCAGGAATACGGCATAGAACAGCATCGATTAGGAAACATCGCTACCGTTAACCAAATCGCAGACAGATTATTCCACGAATTATTTGCCTATGCGCTGGAATAAAAGTGAACTAACTCAGTTTAGGGAGGTGCAGGCAATCAAAAATACGCAAAATGGAGTTTGACATGAACCGGTTTAAAGAGGACGAAGTAGTACAGGAGCACGAAAATACTGCAAAGTCGGAAAACGATGGCATCGACCGGCGCAATTTTCTGGGATGCATGGCATGGGCTGGAACAGGATTGCTGTGGTCGATGGTTGGCGGCGTGCCAACTTCAAAGCTGTTGGCGCAGGCGATCAAGAGCGGCGGAGGGAGTGGCAAAGTTGAAGACTTCTCCTTCGTACAGATAAGCGACTGTCATATCGGCTTCAACAAAGGTGCAAATCCGGATGTAACCCACACGCTCAAGAAGGCGATCGACAGATCAAATCTTGCGCCTGCCGGCGCGAAGGCTCCGGATTTTATGCTTCACACCGGAGACATCACGCAGAACTCGAAGGCGGCAGAGTTCGATACAGCTTCGCAGGTGATCAAAGGCTTCAGGGGCGAAGTGTTTTACGTCCCCGGGGAGCATGACTATATCGACGATGGCGTTCAGTACAAACAACGTTTCGGCAAGGGCACCGCTGGCAACGGCTGGTATAGCTACAACCACAAGGGCGTTCACTTTGTCGGTTTGAACAACTGCGTGCAGGTGGATGCAATGGGCAACCTGGGCAGCGACCAACTGGCGTGGCTTAAGTCAGATCTGGCGGGTCTGAGCCATTCCACACCGATCGTGGTGTTTGCGCACATTCCGCTCTGGATGGTGTACGAGAAGTGGGGCTGGGGGACGAAGGACGGCGAGCAGGCATTAGCTATGCTGAAACCGTTTGGTTCGGTGACGGTGTTGAATGGGCATATTCACCAGATCGTCCAGAAGGTCGAAGGCAACGTGGCGTTCCACACCGCGATGTCGACCGCGTTTCCACAGCCTGCTCCCGGAGCTGCGCCAAATCCGGGGCCGATGACAGTCCCCGCAGGCAAGCTGGAGAGTGTGCTTGGCGTGACAAAAGTTAAGGTTGTTCGCGGGCACAATCACCTGGCAGTTATCGACTCCACACTCGCGGAGACCGTTTAAAATGCGCGTGTGGTCTGTAGCAATATTGACTGTGGCTGCCGTTGTCGGGTTCGGATTTGTGCACCCGTTTGGCATTCCGCGTGTCGAGCCCGCAAATGGGCTCGGCACGCTGTTGCATAGTGCGAAGATGCCGTCGGATGCAAAGGCAGTCTTGATAACCAAGTGCGCTGACTGCCATTCAAGCGAGACGCGGTGGCCGATGTATGCGCGGATCGCTCCGGGATCATGGCTGATCGAGCGGGATATCGTTGAAGCGCGGAAAAAGATGAATCTGTCGCAATGGGAACAGTTATCCCCGGATCAGCAGGATGTGCTGATGTCGAAGATTGTTCAAGAGACGAAGAGTGGAGAGATGCCTCCCATGCAGTATCGGTTATTGCATTGGAATGCAGCCCTTTCCAAGTCCGATGTGCTTACCCTTTCGATGCTAGGAAAGAATGTGGGAAAGAGCGAAGTAGCTTCGGAGGGAGCCGCCGATGCTACCCACGGAAAGGCCCTGTTTGAGAGACGTTGCACAGGGTGCCATGCGATGGACGCGGATCGTGAAGGACCGCGCCTCGCGGGTGTGTTCGGCAGGAAAGCCGGAAGCAGCCCTGGATTTACATACTCAGCTGTACTGAAGAACTCCGGTCTGACTTGGGACCAGGCGACGTTGGAGAGGTGGCTGAGCGATCCGGATTTGTTGATAGCGGATAACAAGATGAGCTTCAGTGTTCCCAAGGCCGAAGACCGGCGGGACTTGATCGCTTACCTAAAGCAATAGCAAGAGATCGGCTCTACACCGAAATCACCCGGTTCATACCACAGGTGGCGCGGCCGGATACCTCGTCCCCTGTGGTATGTACTGGGCTGCCAACGCACCAAAAATCCTCACCTGCTCCTCCGCCCACGCCGCATCCTTGCCGAGTTCCTTAGCCAGCAGGGACGCGACCGCAGGCGCTATCTCTACTGCAGCACGCGCGTTCAACAGCAGCGCTCGAGTGCGTCGCGCCAGAGCATCATCCAACGTGCGAGACATCTCATTTCGTGCCGCCCACACAACCTCTGCCGCAGTGTATGGCAGATCAGGGTGCAGGAGTCCGCCGAGTTCAGGCCTTTCTTTGGATAGCTCCAGGATCGCCGGTGCATCGGAGCCGTAGACGGACAAACTCCCAAACTCCTCGGGATGCTGATGGTATCCATGAATGTGCATGGTCGCCGTGACACATGGTCTTTCGTCCAGTCTTCCGAGAGTCATGGCGTGGTCCACTGTGTCTTCGGCCATATGTCGATAGGTCGTCCACTTTCCCCCGACAATCGTCAGCAGACCGGAGTGGTCGATATGAATCGTATAGTCGCGCGACAGCGATGAAGTCTTTCCGTCGCTGGCCCCTGCAGCCTTTACCAACGGTCGAATGCCAACATAGACGCTGAGAATATCTTCCCGAGTCGGCTTGTGGCTCAGATAGCGGCCCGCCGTCTCAAGCACAAAGTCGATCTCCTCCTCAAAGGGTAGCGGCTCATACGATATCGATTCGATGGGCGTATCCGTAGTACCGACCAGAGTGCGGTTGTGCCAGGGAACCGCAAACAGTACGCGACCATCGTCTGTTTGGGGTACAAGCAAAGCTGTGTCGCCCACCAGGAAGGAGCGGTCGAACATAAGGTGAATACCCTGACTGGGAGCCATCATCTGTTCGACCCCGGGCTCCGCCAGCCGGCGGATCTCATCGGTGAAGATTCCTGTCGCATTCACCACGGAACGCGCTTCAATCTCAAACTTCTCCCCGCTCTCACTATCGACCGCCCGCACACCCTGCACAAAGCCCGACTCGTCCTTCTTTAGCTCAACCACACCCGCATAGTTCAAAAGAGTCGCACCATGCTCCGCGGCAGTAGTCATCAGATTGATCAGGAGACGCGTGTCATCAAACTGCCCGTCGTGATACATCACCCCGCCGCGCAGTCCGTCCCTGCGAATCGTGGGCAGAAGCTGCAACGTCTCTTCCAGGGAAAGCACCTTGGACGAGCCAAAACTGTACTTGCCTGCAAGGAAGTCATAAATCTTCATCCCAATCCCATAGAACGGCGCCTCCCACCAGGAGTAGTTGGGAACTATGAACTTCAGATCTTTCACGATATGAGGTGCGTTCCGCAGAAGTATCCCCCGCTCCTTCAGCGCCTCCATCACCAGCGAAACGTTTCCCTGCTCAAGATAACGAACACCACCATGAACTAATTTGGTGGCGCGACTGGATGTACCTTTGCCAAAGTCTTCCCGCTCCAGCAGCAACACATCATACCCTCGCGATGCCGCATCAACGGCAACGCCAGCGCCTGTGGCTCCTCCGCCGATCACAACAATGTCCCAGGGCTCTTTGCGATTGCGTACACGGGCTAACATCTCATCGCGATTCATCTGCTCTCCTTGTTCCAGTGGCGAGAGCGCTCGACAGCCTCTCTCCAGTTGTCCTGCAGTTTTTGCATCTGCTTCTTATCCGTCTTTGGCTCGAAGAGCGTGTCCGCCTTGCGATGCAGCTTCAACTCATCGATGCTGCTCCAGAATCCACTGGACAGGCCCGCCAGATAGGCGGCACCAAGAGCAGTCGTCTCCAGCACCGCAGGACGACGAACCGGCACACCTAGCAGGTCCGCCTGAAACTGCATCAGGTCATCGTTGGCTGCGGCTCCCCCATCGACGCGAAGCTCTGTAAAGGGATTCTTGGTATCTGAATCCATCACGCGAAGAACGTCCGCGACCTGAAACGCAATGCTCTCGACAGCCGCCTTCGCAATGTGAGCGATCTGCGTTCCGCGTTGCAGGCCTATGATCAACCCCCTCGCCTCGGCATCCCAGTAAGGCGCTCCGAGACCTGTAAATGCAGGCACAAAGACCACACCATCCGAGTCAGGTACAGTGGCCGCAACCGCCTCCACCTCCGAGGACTTCCGAAAAAACTTCATGTTATCCCGAAGCCACTGCACCACAGCGCCGCCTATAAAGATGCTGCCTTCAAGTGCATAAGCAAGCTTCCGGTCTGTGCTGCAGGCAAGGGTTGTAATCAGGCGATGGCTCGAAAGCGTGAACTTCCCGCCAATATTCTGCAACAGAAAACAACCCGTACCGTAAGTATTCTTCGCATCGCCAGGAGAGACACAGAGCTGCCCAAACAAGGCCGATTGCTGATCCCCGGCAATACCTGCAATCTCAACTTCGCCCAGCCCAAGCGAGGTCGTCACCTCTCCCACCTTCTCGTTAGACCACACCACCTCAGGCAAAAGACTCTTGGGAACATTGAAAAGCTTCAGCAGGTCATCGTCCCACTTGTCTTCAACGATATTGTAGAGAAGAGTTCGTGAAGCGTTGGTCCTATCCGTGACGTGACGCTTACCACTGGTCAAATTCCACACCAGCCAGCTGTCAACCGTTCCGAAGGCTAACTTTCCCGCCTCTGCACGGGCACGCACTCCCTCAACATTCTCCAGTATCCACGCCACTTTGCCCGCAGAGAAGTAGGGGCTTAGAAGGAGCCCTGTCTTTTGCCGAACGATCTCCTCAGCCCCCTCATCAGCGAGCCTCTTCATCATGGCGCCGGTACGGCTGTCCTGCCAGACGATCGCGTTATAGACCGGCTTTCCCGTCTCGCGATCCCAAACGATCGTAGTCTCCCGCTGGTTGGTAATCCCCAGAGCGATGACATCTCTTGGACGCACTCGCGCTTTACCCATCACCTCAATTGCAGAGCTCAGCTGTGACGTCAGAATGTCGAAGGGATCATGTTCTACCCAGCCACTATTCGGATAGATCTGCGGAAACTCATGCGCCGCAGTTCCCGCAATCTGCCCATCGTGATCGAAGAGGATGGCGCGAGAGCTCGTCGTTCCCTGATCGAGTGAGAGTACGTACTTCATCTTATCTCCTTGGATGTTCGCAGTTCGAAGGACGATTCGTCCTTTGAGAGTTGCTTCACTACATCAAGCAGTGCTTTCTGTCTGGCTGGCAAAAAAGGCCGAATCAGAAATTGGTATGCTCCGCCACCCAAAACTCCGCCGATCAGCGGGGCAACGATGGGAATCCACCAATAACTCTGTGGCGAAGGAAGCGCAGAAGAACCCCAACCCATAAAGAAGCAGAAGAGCCGCGGTCCAAAATCGCGCGCAGGGTTAAGCGCCCACGCCTCCAGATAACCCATCGAGGCGCCAATCAACGCCACCAGGAATCCGATCATCAGCGCTCCCGCATTCGCGCCGGGAGCCATCTCGTTGTACTGCTCCGTAATCGCAAAGATCCCAAAGATCAGAAACGCAGTCAGAATAATCTCATCGCCAAAGGCATGCATGGGTGTGATCGCCAAACCCGGGTGAGTAAAGAAAACTCCCGCAGCCCCGCCCCCAGCTCGAGTGAGGTGGTTCGTCAGGTTGAAGTTGTCGATCACCGGCGAGAACAGCGTATAGACGATCCCCGCCCCCAAAAATGCTCCTGTCACCTGTGCAAGGCAATACGGAAGCACCTTATGCCAGGAAAACCCTCGATAGACTGCGAGCGTCAGCGTTACCACCGGGTTCCCATGACACCCGCTCACCGAAGCCGTCGTGTAGATCGAGATCGTCACCGCCAGCCCCCAGGCAATACACACTCCCCAATAGGCCTGCTGGTACGGGCTTGGATTGTAAAGCGTGTACATTGCCGCGACCGAATCTCCAAAGGCAATCACAATGAACATAGCCACAGCTTCTGATATCAGTTGCCCCACGAACGTCTTGCTCATTCAGCGTCTTCTCCTTGCTTGTCTGTTCGATCTACTTGGGAAGAACCACGGAAGTCGAAAACTCCGTCTCTCCGCTCGCTGGCCATTATCTACATTTTTCTCCGCAAGCGAAGGTTTGCCTCACAATACCGGCCAAATTCGGTATCGGCCCGTCCGCCAAGACGGGAAGGTCGACGAGACCGCCACAGGCTTCTACCTGCGACCACAGCGGTGAAATAGACACCAAAGCCATCTCTCGCCAACCGCCTGAACCCCTGTACCCACTCGTCCCTGCGCCATCCAATCCCGCATAATGGAATATCAGGGAGTTTTGCATGGGTTTATTCAGCAAGAAGATAAAGCAGGAACACAAGGTCATGCTGCAGCATGATCGCGCCGCCGGTACGCTCCAGTCCGAGACCCACCGCGCCACGCCCGAGTGCCCGCAACCCCAGCACTGGAGCATGGTCGACTCCATGACCGCCGAGCTCGAAGTCCTCGAATTCCTCGCGACGCTGGTGACAACCATCAAGCCCAGGCTCGTCGTTGAAACCGGATCGTTCCTAGGCGTCTCGACCGAATGGATTGCAAAGGGCCTCGAGCGCAACGGCTTCGGCAAAGTCATCAGCTGCGAGTTTGACCCCGTCGTCTACGCTCGCGCCAAAGAACGCCTCGATGCCTCCCCGCTCAAGCCCTGGATCGAACTCCGCAACCAGTCCAGCCTTGAGATGAAGATTGACGGCACCATCGATCTCTTCTTCTCCGACTCCGACATGCCGATCCGCGAGCAGGAGGTCAAACGCTTTCTTCCCCAGATCAACCCCAACGGACTCATCCTCATGCACGACGCCAGTTCGCACCACAAAGTCGTTCGCGACGCTGCGAAATCAATGGAGGCCGAAGGCCTGCTCTCCGTCGTCTTTCTACCCACGCCTCGCGGACTCGTCATCGCTCAACCCCGCGCCGGGCGCAGCTAGACGTAGGATTAAGCGGATGCCAACTCCACAAACACAGAAGCACTCTCATCCCTTCCGAGCGCCGTGGTATCTCTTCTGGGCCGGCCTCCTTCTCCGCGTTCTCTACATCACCCTCGCCCACACCTACCGCATCCGCCCCTCCGAGGATCACCTGCAGTTTGGGTGGGAGATGGGCCGCATCGCCCGGGCACTTTCCACCGGCTTTGGATACGCCGACCCATTCACAGGCCACTCCGGCCCCACCGCCTGGGTGCCGCCGCTCTACCCTCTGCTCCTTGCCGGTGTCTTCAAACTCTTCGGCGTCTACACCGCGAAATCCACCTGGGTCATCCTCACCATCAACAGCATCTTCTCCGCAGCAACAGCTCTCCTCATATTCGAGATCGCCGCAAGGTGCTTTCAACCCACCGGACGAGCCCGCAAGATCGCCCTCTGGTCAGCCTGGCTATGGGCGCTCTACCCCGCCGCCTTGCAATACGCCGTCCACTGGGTCTGGGACATGGCCCTCACCGCCTTCCTCTTCTCCGCCGTCATCGTGATCGCCCTGCGTGTTCGCAGCATCGGAGAAGAACCTCCAGCACCCAATCCTCAAACCACCCTCCGCTGGTGCCTCTTCGGACTCCTCTGGGGCATGATCGCCCTGCTCAACTCAACGATCCTTCTCTTCCTCCCCGTCTGCGGCATCTGGATGCTCCTCGGAGGAGCAAAGCCAAAACCCGCCCTCGGCCCCGCAATCAGCAAAGCCATCCTCTCGGCAATCATCTTTCTCGCCTGTCTCGCACCGTGGATGCTGCGCAACGAGAGAGTCTTTCACGCATTCATCCCCATTCGCGGCAACCTCGGCGCAGAGCTGCACGACTCCGTTCTCGACTCCTACAATGGCTTCACCGTCGGCACAAGAGTGCCCGTCTGTGACGTATGCCCGGAGTACCTCAGATACAAAACCATGGGAGAGTACGCCTACGTCCAGCACGAAGGCAAACTCGCACGCGAACATATCCGCACCCACAAAATGCGA
Source organism: Tunturiibacter empetritectus (assembly GCF_013410875.1). GTDB lineage: Bacteria > Acidobacteriota > Terriglobia > Terriglobales > Acidobacteriaceae > Edaphobacter > Edaphobacter empetritectus. Next base: position 2,874,421 of record NZ_JACCCU010000001.1, read on the forward strand.
TTCTTCGAACTCGCTCTCAAGCGCTTCTACTTCTACTGGATCAGCGTTCCCAAGCCGGTCGAAAAAGGAGTCCTCAACGAAGCCTTCCGTGTCCTGAACTACAGCTTCGTCAGCCTCGCCGGACTTCTAGGTCTCTTTTTAGCGCTCAAGCAGCGCATCCCTGGAGCGATCCTCTTCGCATGGGCTTTCGCACTTCTACCGCTCACCTATTACTTCGTCACCGTCCAGGCTCGCTTTCGCCACCCGCTCGAACCCCTCATGACCATCCTCACCGTCTACCTCTTCCAGTCCGCCACTCGAGCGTCTCAGCGAGAGCCGACGTAACGCCCAATCTGCCACGCCTTGGCATACTTCCAGCTGATATAAGCCGAATGATAAAGATGGAGCAGCAACCCTTCGCGCCCATCCAGAAAACCCAGCCGAAACCCAAAGTTCCACACAAACGTCAGCAGCGGAACCCAAACAACGTTCCAGCAGAAAGCCACCCACGAGCGGCTGACCTTCCCCTTTGCCGCAACAATCTTGCCGCCAAGACTGCTGTAGCGGTTCATATGTTCCAGATAAATATTCAACTCAGGATAACCATGGTGGAGAAAATCGTTCTTCATCATCTCCACCCTCCCCGCAACCTGCACCGACTCATGCACCGGCCGCTCAGTGAAGCCGGCCGCACCAGCGCTCGCCACACGCCGAAATAAACGCAGCTTGAGATCCGGATAATAGCCTCCATGACGCATCCAGCGTCCGAGAAAGACATGCCGCAGTCGAAGCCGATAGCCATCCACAGGTGGGCGCACCTCGGCGTCCCCTTCAAGCATCTGCCCAATCTCCCTCTGCAACTCCGCCGTCAGCTCTTCATCCGCATCCAGCGAAAGTACCCACGTCCCCACACACTTTTCAATGGCAGAGTTCTTCTGCCTCGCAAATCCCTTCCACGGCTCCGTAAAAATCTTTGCCCCAAACGACTCCGCAATCTCCAGAGTGCGATCGGTCGAGCCTGAGTCCACCACAATCACCTCATTCGCAAACCCCACACTGGCCAGCGTCCGCGCGAGATTGGCTTCTTCATTCAAGGTGATGATGGCTACAGAGAGTGTCGCTTTCGGCATGTCCCCTCATTCTATTTCCCTTAGCGCCATATCCGGACACCTTCATCTTGCCGTAACAAGATCAGACTAGTGTCTTTCTTTGCAGCCGTATTAGAAACAAGCAAATTGAATCTGAATTAATGAACCCTTTCCTCGCAAAAAATCCATACAGCCCAGGCGCCGCACGATGCTAAGCAGACGCCGCCTACTCCAGCGCGGTCTCACCTCCGCCGCCGGCCTCACCCTTAGCAAAACCGTGCCTGCAATGCAACAGGCCATGGCCTCGCCCGCCCAGGTACGCAGTGGAGTCAAACTCACCAGCTACGTCGACCCCCTGCCCATCCCGCCGGTTATCCGCACCACCGGCAAACCAAACGAAGTCATCGACGTCGAAATGCGCCAGTTCCAACACAAGGTTCACCGCGACCTCCCGCCGACGACCTTGTGGGGATACAACAGCTCCTGGCCCGGCCCCACCATCGAAGCCCGGAGCGGCCAGCCCCTCAGCATCAACTGGATCAGTAAGCTTCCTACAACGCATCTACTCCCCATCGATCACTCCATACACGGCGCCGAATCGTCACTGCCCGCCGTCCGCAACGTCGCCCATCTCCACGGCGCCTGCACCATGCCCGACGACGACGGCTACCCCGAAGCCTGGTTCACAGCGCAAGGCGAACACGGGCCGCATGGCGCGAAGTTCAACCCCCGCCCCTCGACATATCCCAACTGCCAGCCCTCAACCGCTCTCTGGTATCACGACCATTGCCTCGGCATCACCAGGCTGAACGTCTACGCCGGATTAGCAGGCTTCTATCTCATTCGCGACGAAGCGGAGAAAGCACTCAACCTCCCTCAAGGCGACTACGAAATCCCCCTCATGCTGCAGGATCGCCTCTTCCACCACGACGGATCCCTCTACTACCCAAAAGTTATTAACGGCCCCAAGGAACACCCCATCTGGATTCAGGAGTTCTACGGCGACTACAACTGCGTCAACGGAAAGGTCGCCCCATTTCTCGAGGTCGAACCGCGCAGATACCGCTTCCGCATCGTCAACGCCGCGAACGCGCGCTTCTATCACCTGCGGCTCTTCAACTCAGACGCCACCGGAAAGATCCAGAACGACTCCTTCGACACCCCATCCTTCCAGCAGATCGGCACCGACGGTGGCCTTCTCCCTGCCCCGCTCCAACTTCACTACCTCCTCATAGCCCCAGGCGAGCGCTTCGATATCGTCATCGACTTCTCTGGCTGTGAAGGCAAATCCTTCTCGCTCGTCAACGACGCCCCTGCCCCCTACACCATGGGCGGTCAGTACCTCGCCGAAGACGTCCTGCTCTTCAAGGTGAACAAGCCCCTCTCCAGCCAGGACACCAGCGTCGTCTCAGAAACACTCGTCCCATTCGAGCCGCTTGTCCCCACCTATACGACCCGGGAACGCCTCCTCCTCGTCTCAGAAAAAGAGCGCCCCTCCGACGGCTACGTCATCACCGGCCTTCTCGGCAACGCACGCTGGCACGAACCCATCACCGAAGATCCAACGGCTGGTTCAACCGAGATCTGGTCTTTCATCAACATCACCGGCGACGTCCATCCCCTGCACATCCATCTCGTGCGCTTCCAGGTCTTGAATCGCCAGACCTTCGATGTGCCAACCTACCAGCAGACCGGCAAGCTCGTCTTCACCGGAAGGCCAATGGCGCCCGAGAGCAACGAGCGCCCCGCCTACAAAGATACGATCAAGTCCTACCCGGGCTATGTCACCCGCGTCATCATGCGCTTTGATCTTCCCCACGGAGCACAGGTCTCTCCAGGCGACGAACTCCTCTACGTCTGGCACTGCCACATCCTGGAGCACGAAGACAACGAGATGATGAGGCCCTACAAGCTAATCGTGTAACCCACTCGCACCCGCTGCGAGCAAAATCGAATGTGACAGGATTGCGAATCGATTGTTATATTCAAAAACATTTTTCTCGCGACGAAATCCTATCAATAACGTAACCGTAATTATTGATCATTTCACTTGGACGTGACACACCAACCATGCCGCTACCTCTACGGTTATCCCACTGAGGTTGTATTCCCCAACGAGTCAATTCGTTCCCTCAGTTTTCCGGAGGTATCATTTTGAAACGTACTGTCAACGCCCCTAACGGGACATTGAAGTGCGGCGCGATGATGTTGATTGCGCTGCAAGTGTTTGCGGGACTGCCACAATCCGCCTACGCCCAAACTGCCGTCCCCGAAACAAAGACTCCTATCAAGCACGTCATCATCATCATCGGGGAAAACCGCACCTTCGATCACGTCTACGCCACCTACAAGCCGAAGGCAGGCGAGACCGTCTCGAACCTCCTCTCTAAGGGCATCGTCAACGCCAACGGCAAGCCCGGCCCGAACTACTCCCTCTCCGCTCAGTTCTCGGCCGTCGACAGCACCACCGCTGATAACGGAAAGTACTCCAATAGCCCACAGGAAAAGAGCATCTACAGCACCCTGCCCGCGGCTCTCGCTGGCGGACCTGAAAAGCAGAGCGTAGCCAGCGCACCTTTCACTACTCTTAAGGTCGCCGAACTTGCTGACACCGGTCTCGCTCCCGCCTACAACAAGTTCCTGCTCACCGGTGCCACCGGCATCGCTGGCGGCAAGCCCGACACTCGCATTGCCAACGACACCAACCTGCGCGAAGGTGTCTTCCAGCTCAGCGGACCCAAGATGCCGTACGACGCCTACACCAACAGCCCCGTACACCGCTTCTTCCAGATGTGGCAGCAGACCGACTGCAACGCCGACTACGCCACCGAAGAGAACGCCAGCGGTTGCTTGAACGACCTCTTCCCCTGGGTTGAAGTCTCGGTCGGCACCGGCGGCAATGGAGCCAAGCAGCCAGCCAACTTCAACGAAACGACCACCGGCGAAGGCGCCACCTCCATGGGCTTCTACAACATGGCCCAGGGCGACGCCCCCTACTTCAAGACGCTCGCCGATGACTACACCATCAGCGACAACTTCCACCAGTCCGTCATGGGCGGCACCGGCGCCAACCACATCATGTTCGGCTTCGGCGATGCCATCTTCTACACCAACTCCAAAGGCGCCGCCACCAAGCCCCCCACCAACGAAATCGAAAACCCCAACCCCCAGGTCGCGACCAATGACTTCTACGATCAGGATGGTTACGGCGGCGGCAGCTACGTCGACTGCGGCGACATCAGCCAGCCAGGCGTTCCAGCCGTCACCAACTACCTCCAGTCCCTCAAGCGGCCTGTGAAGTCGAACTGCGTCAAGGGCGATTACTACCTAGTCAACAACTACAACCCCGGCTACAACGGCGACGGTACCCTCACCTCGCAGTACTCGCCTTTCACTATTCCACCAACCAGCCAGAAGAGCATCGGCGACAATCTCGTTGCTCACAACATTCCCTTCAAATACTTCGGCGAGAACTGGGATCTGTACGTAACCGACCCCACCGAGTCGAACTCGTTCGATGAGTACTGCAACATCTGCAATCCCTTCCAGTATCAGACACAGTTCATGGGAACCCAGGCTGCCCGCCAGACCTACATCGCGGACACGACTGAGCTCTATGAAGACATCGACACCGGCAACCTGCCCCCAGTCTCCATCGTCAAGCCCAGCGGCTTCAACGATGGTCACCCGGCCTCCTCCAAACTCGACCTCTTCGAAGGCTTCACCAAGAAGATCATCGACGGCGTCAAAGCCAACCCGACCCTCTGGGCCGACACTGCCATCTTCGTCACCTTCGACGAAGGCGGCGGATACTATGACTCCGGCTACATCCAGCCCGTCGACTTCTTCGGCGACGGTACCCGCATCCCCCTCATCGTTGTCTCGAAGTACTCCACCGGCGGAAAAGTCTCGCACGAGTACGGCGATCACGTCTCCCTCATGAAGTTCATCGAGAAGAACTGGGGCCTGCCCACCATCTCCGACCGCAGCCGCGACAACCTGCCGAACCCGATCCAGAAAGCAACCAGCCCCTACGTCCCGACGAACAGCCCAGCAATTGGCGATCTAACGGATGACTTCCAATTCTCCACCAAATAACCGCAGCACGTCTCAAGATCCAACCATTCGACGGTCAGCCCACGCTGGCCGTCGAAGTAATTTATTAACCACATTGGCCATCAATCAAATGAAGAATCTCCGCCTGCAAAAACTAATCGCAAAACTCCTTCCCTCAACCCTCCTCCTCGCGGGAATCGCTGCCGCCACCCATCTCCTCCACGCTGCAAGCCCAACCGTCTTGCCGAAGTTTCATGTCCAGGACCAATGGAACCTCGGCGGTAAAGGCGGATGGGGCTTCCTCGTTCTCGACGCCCCCGCGCACCGCCTCTACATTCCCCGAACCAATCGCGTCATGGTCGTCGACACCGACACCGGCAAGCTCATCGGCGAAGTAGAGGACATGAAAAACATCCGCGACATCGCCCTCGACAGCTCCGGCAAATTCGGCTACGTCACCGACCCCACCGACGGCACCGCCGGATTCGTCCGAGTCTTCGACCGCGCCACCCTCAAAGTTGTCGCCTCCATCCCCACCGGCGCCATTCCCGCCGCCATCGTCTTCGACCCCGCTTCAAACTCGGTCGTCGCCTTCAACTCACACAGCCATAGCGTCACCATCATCGACGCCGCCACCAACCAGGTCACCGCAACCATCCCCCTCACCAGCCGCCCCGCTTCAGCCATCACCGACGGCAAAGGGGCCATCTTCGTCGCGCTCCCAGCCCTCGGTCAGATCACCCGCATCGACCCTGCCGCAAAAAAGATCACCGCATCCTGGCAGCTCACGCCCTGCACCGGCCCAGCCGGCTTAGCCAGCGACGCAGCCCACCATCAGCTCTTCACCACCTGCGAAGATCACAAGCTCGTCTCCGTCGACACAGACACCGGCCGCCTCACCCCCATCGGCGACGCTCCACCCAACACCGGCGACATCGACTTCGATGCCCGTCACAATCTGCTCTTCGTCGCCGACGCCACCGGAACGCTCTCCATCTTCCGCCGCGACGGACTCGCAAAATACTCCCGCATCCAGCAGGTAAGCACTCAACCCGGCGCAAGAACCATGATTGTCAGCCAGAAGGACGACAGGGCATATCTCGTAACCTCCAAGTTCGGCCAGAACACCAGCGCGACCTCCGAAGAGCTGAAGTTCCGCCCCACTCCAGTCCCCGGCACCTTCTCTGTCATCGTCGTCGGCCGCTAAAACTGATGTCCTCCCGATGGTCGGAAACGATCATCACCGCGACCATCGGGAGCGCCACGCGAAGCGTTATACAAGTCACGAAGTGACCGCCTGCCGCGTAGGCAGCCCGTCCGGCAGGACCGATCATTAAACCTCAACCCACGGCGGTTGCCCCAGCGACACATGCCGATACGTCGGCGTATACCCAAGCTCTCGTGCATAGTTCAGTATTCGCTCAAAGTCCAGGCTGATCGTCGCCCCCGCCTTCTGCGTCACTTCATCCTCGATCGGCAGATCAAAATCATCCGCACCATAGTTCAACCCACCCAACGCCTGCTCATTCTGAGTCAACACCGAAGTACGAATCCGCGGAATATTGTCCAGATAAATCCGGCACAACGCGAGGTGCCGCAGATACTCCGCCGTCGTAATCTCAATCCCGCCAATCTGCGTGAAGTAGGGTTTGAACGTCCAGCACAGAAAGCTCGCCAGCCCCCCAGTCTCATCCTGAAACTGCCGCGTGCGCTCAAGATGTTCCAACCGCTCCTCCAGGCTCTCATCAAATCCGATCACCATCGTCGCCGTCGTCTTCAGGCCTGCTTCAACAATCGCCCGCTGCGCCTCAAAGTACTGCGCCACCGTGTACTTGAACTTCGAGTGCCGCGCGCGAAACTCCTCCGTCAAAATCTCCGACCCGCCGCCAGTGATCCACCGCACGCCCGCATCCTTCAGCCGCGCCGCCGCCTCCGAGTAGCTCAGCTTGGCATGATCCGCCAGATACATAAACTCCGCAATCGTCAGCGCATAAAACTCCAGTCCATCGCCATACCGAGCGCGAATCGCAGCAAACAACTCGCAGTAATAACTCAGCGGCAGATGCGGATTGAACCCGCCATTGAATGCCGCCAGATCCCCACCCAGCGCCAACAACTCATCCAGCTTCGCAAACACATCTTCCTGGCTTAACACATACCCGCCATCCTGGCTGGGCAGCTTGTAGAACGCACAGTAGTCGCACTGCGCCACACACACATTCGTATAGTTGATGATCCGCATCACCATATACGTGCACGTCGCCGGAGCATGAAACCGCCCGCGCACCATCGCAGCAAGCGACCGCAACTCCTCATCGGACGCGTTGCTCCAAAGCCACCGCGCCTCATCCCGCCCAATCCGGGAGCCCTCGGTGACCTTACCCGCAATCTCGGAAAACGTCGTCGTAGTCGAAGTGGCAATCTGGCTCATTCTTCTAGTGTAGTGCGCCGGCGCCCGCCAGACCACTCGCGCCGAGCGCATCTCACAGCGCCACCCACCTCAATTCAAAGCTTGCGGCTCGCCATAACCAGATTCTGCCACCCTGTCTTGCTCATCTTCAGCCTTTGCCCGCGTGTCAGGATCACCGATGCCTCGCTACGCCCCTCCCGCGACAACTCGCGCACATAGTCCATGTTCACAATCGTAGATCGGTGAATTCGCACGAAGCGATTTGGGTCTAGCGTGTTAGCCAGTTGCTTCACCGTCTCCCGCAGCATAAAACTCTTCGCCCCCACATGCAGGCACGAATAGTAATCCTGCGCCTCAATCCACTCGATCTCCTGGACATTCACCACCGTATCCTTCGTTCCATTCGGAACCAGCAGCCGCTTCGGATACTCCTTCGCTCCAACGTCCCCAGTCTCCAGTTCAGCCAGAACCTGCTTCAACCGCTCCTGGTTCAGCAACGCCATATTCGAAGCAATACGCTTCTTCACCCGAGCCAGCGCAGCCTTCAACCGCTCCGGTTCCACAGGCTTCGTCAGGTAGTCGAGCGCATGCACCTCAAACGCGCGCAGCGCATGCTGATTATGTGCGGTTACAAATACCGTCACCGGCATCTGCGCCGCACCCACCTGCTCGATCACCTCAAACCCTCCCCTGCCTGGCATCTGAATGTCCAGAAACAGAACATCGACCCGCGACGCCTTCAGCGAGGCCAACACCTCGCCGCCGTTCCTGCACTCGCCAACAACCTCCACCTCATCATCGCCGGCGAGCAGAAAACGCAACCGCTCCCTCGCCAGTGGTTCGTCATCGGCAATCAGCGTCTTCAGCTTCATAGGGTTTGCGGCTCATAAGGTATGGTGATCGCAACCTCGAAGCCGCCATCCTCCAGCGGCTCTGCCCTCATCGCAAACTCGTTCTGGTAAAAGTGCAGCAACCGCTCCCGCGTATTCTTCAGCCCGATCCCGTGTCCCTTCTGCGCCTGCGCACCGGCTTCGGCTCCCGTATCGCGTACCCTCAGGAGCAGGCTACCGCCGTCGCGTCGAGCGGAAGCCTCCACCACGCCCTCACTCACACAACGCGCAATCCCATGCCGTATCGCGTTCTCAACAATTGGCTGCAACAAAAAACAGGGCACCATTCCATCAAGCGCACCGGGATCGACCTTAATCTGCACCTGTAACCGGTCTGCGAATCGAATCTGCTCGATCGCCAGGTAGTTGTCGATCATTTCGAGTTCCTGCGAGAGCGGAACCTTCTCCGGTGTCGTCCGCTTCAGCGTGCTCTTCAGGATCACGTTCAGATGCGACAGCATCTCTACCGCCTCCCTCTGCCTGCCCAGCTCGACCAGCGTCGTGATTGCGTTCAACGTGTTGAAGAGAAAGTGTGGTTCAAGCTGCATCTGCAGCGCATGCAGATGAGCCGAAGAGAGTTGCTTCTGAAGCTCGAGCGACCGCATCGCATCGTCCTGCGCCCGCAGCTTGTATTGAACGATTCCGGTAACCCCGATGATGAACCCATAGAGCAGAAGCTCGATGCCAAACCGGTTGACGTTGAACAGGACCCCCCACATCATGTGTTCTTCCCCCGGCCCCCAGCCGAGCGGAAAACCTATACCCCACAGCATCAGCAGATGAACCAGCGCAAGCACCGATCCAGCAACTACGTGCAGCACAATTGTCTTCACGGAAAGGCTGGAGACAGTCGGTAAGCGCGGCGCCATCTTCCACAGGACGCACGCAATCGTTCCCCACCAACCCCAAAGAACTGCGCCATAAACCAGCGACGCTGGATGCATCACCGACCCACACTCGGCTGCAGTAGCGAGCGCCAGTACTGCCGCCAGCGACAGGATCAACAGGTAGCCGTTGAGTCCTCTACCTCCCTGCGCAGCAACCTCTTCCGGCGCGTTATCCTGCGAGATCGCCGGGGCCTGCCGAAACTCCGGAGAAGTGGTCAAAGTGTTCATGCGCGCATCCTTTCTTTATTCAACGAAAGGTTCTTTCTACATCGGATCTAGGTCGTTCCGCGATCTTCGCTAAGCGAGAGCGTGCAAGAATCAGGATCTATCATCTCCCCTGCGGCTCCAACATCTTTGCAGCCAAAGCCCCCATTTCTGCAGGCAACCATGTTACAACTCGCTCCTGTCTCCGGCACGGAGGCTAGTGCGGTAGTGGGTCAGCTTCGAGTCCAGACCAAGCGAAGTTGCCAAAAAAACCGTTTTTCGAGAATCACAGCATTACTTTCCACAAGCCGACTTATGGGGAACCCATCTGTGGGACAGATTTGGCTGCATTGGAGCGATAAACGTGCCATCCCAAGGAATGTCTATACTGACCTCAAATGTATCCAGCTCTAGTGACGAGGATTCGGATCCATGAGCATAAAAGTTTACAAGTTCTTCGTAGTTCTCTTCTGTGGCATCTTTACTTTTCAACTCCATGCCCAAGAGCTGACGGCAGCGCGTCCGGTTCCGGTGACACTGTTTCAGAATGTTCGTGTACTGACTAGGATGGGGCAGCTCTCTGCGCCTTCGAATGTGCTGGTTCGCGGCAAACTGATCGAGCGCATCTCAATTTCTCCCATCCCAACGGACCGAAGCGCGAACACGACCATCATCGAGGGCGGCGGACGCACCCTGATGCCAGGGCTGATCGACGCACATACGCATATCCTTATGCAGGGGATTCCAATGTCCGTGGCGATGACAGCAGACATTGGCTATCTAAACCTGGTCGCGGGCAAAGCAGCGAACGACATGCTGCTTCGCGGATTTACCACCATCCGCGACCTTGGCGGACCGTCGTTCGGTCTGAAGATGGCCATCGACCAGGGACTAATCCCCGGGCCTCGGATTTACCCTTCAGGCGCATTTATCTCACAGACTAGCGGACACGGCGACTTTCGCATGCCGTACGAGATTCCGCGCACGATTGGCGGACCGCTAAGTCATTCCGAGCAGGAGGGAGTAGCCGCGATTGCGGACAGTCCCGATGAGGTCAGGCTGCGTACGCGCGAACAGTTAATGAAAGGGGCAACGCAGATAAAGCTAATGGCAGGCGGCGGCGTTGCCTCTCCATACGATCCTCTCGACGTGGCACAATACACCGAACCAGAGTTCCGCGCGGCTGTGGAGGCGGCAGAGAACTGGGGCACGTACGTAACTGTGCACGCCTACACTCCTAAAGCGATACAGACGGCAATTGCGGGAGGGGTGAAGTGCATCGAACACGGTCAGCTTGCCGATGAAGCTTCCGCAAAGCTGATGGCGGACAAAGGAATCTGGTGGAGTCTGCAGCCTTTCCTTGACGATGAGGATGCGAATCCTCAACCACCCGGTTCGCCGAACCGCCAGAAACAGCTGGAGATGTCAGCTGGAACTGACACGGCGTACAAGCTCGCGAAAAAATATAAGGTTAAGACAGCTTGGGGAACGGACACGCTATTTGACGCGAAACTCGCAACACGGCAAGGCGCGCAGTTGGCCAAGATGGTGCGCTGGTACACCCCGAGCGAAGTACTGAAGATGGCCACGGCGGACAACGCAGATCTATTGGCCATGGCGGGGCCGCGCAATCCTTATCCTGGGAGATTGGGAGTGGTGGAGGAGGGCGCGTTGGCCGATCTTTTGTTAGTAGATGGGGATCCAGTGGCAAATATCAAACTGGTCGAAGACCCTGACAAAACTTTTCTGCTGATTATGAAGGACGGCAAAATTTACAAAAACACGGTCGAGAACGACAGGCTCCATTGAAGTTCGACGGTCGCGCCACGTAACGAGTATCGGTAATCAGAAACGCTCTTCTGCTTACCAGGCGCGGTTGACGTTCCCTCTAAGTCAGCTTTCGGCAAGTTCAGTCGTTCACATCAACCAGATCCACTATCCCAATACCTGAAACTCTCCCCGCAGCTATCTCAAAGCCTGCAAAGCCACCCCGCAGCGACATACTCCACCGTGCATCCTGCAACCCTCCCTGCAGCTTTAGCACCTCCGGCTGCATATCGGTTTTCAGGCGCCGTCCTAAGGCACATCCTGATGCTGAGGTACTACCGCTATGCAGGCGAACAAAACCCTCGCGCTTCTGTGCGCCGTAATCTGCATTCCCCTCGCATCCTGTTCCCGCGTCGTAGCCCATGCCAACACCTCTCCTCCCGAGGGCGTCCCCGTTCACGTTGCCCGCGCCGTGTCGCAGGATGTGCCACTCGAGCTCGCGGCAGTTGGAAACGTCGAAGCCGTCGAGAGTGTCGACGTCAAGCCGCGAGTAGCCGGACAGATCAAAGAGGTCGCCTTCACCGAAGGACAAAACGTAACCAAAGGCCAGCTGCTCTTCACCATCGACCGCGACACGCTAAGCCGCCAGCAGGCACAACAGCAAGCCGAGCTCGATCGTGATGTCGCAATGGAGCAACAGGCTACCGCCATCGCCGCCCGAGATGCGGCCTCGCAGAAGCAGAGCCAGTCCGACGCCGACACCGCCGTCAAATTAGGCGACCTCGGCGTTCTCTCGGGCCAAAGTGTGAAGCAAGCCGTCACCGCAAGCGACACCACGCGCGCCAGCCTCCAGGCCGACAAGGCCGCCATCGCCGCCGCCGCCGGAGCCATCAACGCCGACCGCGCTCGGATTGCCCAGACACAGCTGCAGCTCAACTTCGCCCAGGTCGTCGCTCCCATCGCCGGCCGCGCCGGTGCCGCCATGGTCAAAGCCGGCAACGTAATTCGCGAAAACGACACAACCCTCGTCACCCTCCTTCAACTCGCACCCATCCGCGTAACCTTCGGCATTCCAGAGCAAGCCCTCGCCGAGGTGCAGCGCCTCAGCTCCCTCGGCCCACTCGAAGTCGAGGCCGGTCCAAGCGACGGCCCCCTCGGCAAAGGCCGCCTCGAGTTCATCGACAACACCGTCGATCCCGCTACTGGCACGATCCGGCTCAAAGCCACATTTCCAAACACCGACGGAGCACTCTGGCCAGGCGAGTTCGTCAACGTCCGCCTCCGTCTGCGGGTCGACGTCAACCAGCTAGTCGTTCCGCAGTCCGCCATCCAGCAAGGCCTCGAGGGAACATACGCGTGGCGCATACAAGCCAGCATCGCAACCATGGTGCCTGTCACCGTCCTGCGAACCTACCGCCCCCCAACATCCTCGCAAGCGGCCAGTGAAGTAGCAGTTCTAGGCAGCGGCCTCCGCCAAGGTGACATGATCGTCACCGAAGGCCAACTCCGCCTAACCCCAGGCGCACGAGTCTCGCCCATCGACGCCCCCTCATCGCAAGATTCCCTCACCAACAACACCCTGCGCAACGCAGCACCCTGAGCCACATCCGCCGACGAGGTTCCACCCATGCGTTTCACCGAGTTCTTCATCCGTCGCGCCATCACCACCACTCTCCTCATCTCCGCCATCGCAGGCTTCGGCCTCCTCAGCTATCTCTCCCTCCCCGTCAGCAATCTGCCCGAGGTCGAGTACCCCACCATCCACGTCTCCGCCTCACTCCCCGGCGCCAACCCCGACTCCATGGCCTCCACCGTCGCCACGCCGCTCGAGGGCGAGTTCTCCCGCATCCCCGGCATCGCTAACATGACCTCCAGCAGCTCCGTCGGCAGCACCGACATCACCCTGCAATTCGCCCTCAACCGCAGCGTCGACGCTGCCGCGCAAGACGTCCAGGCCGCCATCTCCCGCTCCACCGGCAACCTCCCTCCCGGCATGCCCGAGCCACCCTCCTACTCCAAAGTGAACCCCGCCGACGACCCCATCATCTGGCTCGAGATGCACTCCCAGACCATGTCCTTCGAGGAGTTCTCCCGCTACGCCACGCAGATTGTCTCCAAGCAAATCTCCATGGTCAACGGCGTCTCGCAGGTCGAGGTCTACGGCCCCGAGCGCCCCGCCATCCGCGTCCAGGCCGACCCCGCGCGCCTCGCCGCCTACGGCCTCGATCTCGAACAACTCCGCACCGCCCTCACCACCAACAGCTCCAGCCTTCCCACCGGCACCCTCTACGGCGAGGCCAGAGACTACTCCCTCCAGGTCAACAGCCAGCTCACCACCGCCAACCAGTTCTCCGACCTCGTCATCGCCTATCGCAACGGAGTTCCCCTCCGCCTCAGCCAGGTCGCCCAGGTCTTCAACAGCTCCAGCAACGACAAGCACACCTTCTGGATCAACGGTCGCCGCGGCGTCATCCTCGCAGTGCGCAAGCAACCCGGCGCAAACACCGTCGAGGTCGCCGATCAAGTCAAAGCCGCCGTCCAAAACCTCCGCAGTGTCTTACCTCCCGGCGTCTCCTTCGGCCGAGTCTCCGACGACGCCGACATCGTCCGCGACTCCATCGCCGAAGTCAACCACACCCTCATCCTCACCATCGCTCTCGTCGTCTTCGTCATCTTCGCTTTCCTCGGAACCGTCTCCTCCACCCTCATCGCCAGCGCCACCATCCCCGTCTCCATCCTCGGCTCCTTCATCGCCATGCGCCTGCTCAACTACACCGTCGACATGTTCTCCATGATGGCCATCACCCTCTCCGTCGGCTTCATCGTCGACGACGCCATCGTCATGCTCGAGAACATCGTCCGTCATCGCGAGATGGGCAAGTCCCCCCTCACCGCCGCGCTCGACGGAGCCGCCGAAGTCGCCTTCACCATCCTCTCCATGACCCTCTCGCTCGTCGCCGTCTTCCTTCCCATCCTCTTCCTCAACGGAGTCCTCGGTCGTCTCCTCCGCGAGTTCGCCGTCACCATCTCTGTCTCCATCCTGCTCTCCGGCCTCTCCGCGCTCACCCTCACCCCCATGCTCTCCAGCCGCTTCCTCTCGGAGCGCACCCACGCAGACAACTGGTTCCATCGCCGCACCGAGCGCATGTACAACGCACTCGAGCGCGCCTACCGTCGTTCCCTCGACCAAGTCCTGCGTCACCCCCGCGTAACCATCGTCGCCAGCATCGCAATGACAGCAATCACCGCACTCCTCTTCGCCATCGTCCCAAAGAGTTTCATGCCTGCCGTCGACACCGGCGGCATCTCCGGAAGCATGGAAGCTCCGCAGGACAGCTCCTTCGCCCAAACGATCGCCAACGCCGAACAAGTCAACAAAGCTCTGGCAGCAATTCCCTGGATGGACAGCAACCTCTCCGGCGTCTACGCCCAGAACGAAGGCTGGCTCTGGGTCAACCTCCGTAAGGACCGCCACCGCCCCAACGTAAAAACCATCATCGCCAACCTCCAGAAGCAGCTCGACCGCATCCCCGGCCTCAAGGTCTATCTCCGCCAACCGGACTTCGTCGACCTCGGCCAGTCCGAATCCCGATCCCAATACTCCGCAGCTCTCCAGAGTCCTGATGCCGACGAGCTCTACCGCTGGGCGCCGCGCCTCAAAGACAAGCTCGACACCCTCCCCGAGCTCGCCAACGTCTCCACCGACCTCCAGATGAGCGCACCCCGCGTCAACGTCGACATCCGCCGCGACCTCGCTATGTCACTCAACGTCGACCCCGAAAAGATTGCGAACACGCTCTACGACGCCTACGGAAATCGCCGCGCCAACACCATCACCGTCGCCTCCCAGCAGTACGACGTGATCCTCGAAGTCGGCCGCCAGTACCAACGCGATCCCGAAGCCATGGGCAGCATCTACCTCGCCTCCACCACCGGCCACCTCGTTCCCCTCTCCGCCGTCACCACGCTCAGCCAGACTGTCGCGCCTCTCACCGTCAATCACCTCGGCCAGTTCCCCGCCGTAACCTTTCACTTCGATCTAAAACCCGGCATCTCACTCGACGCAGCCACCCGCGCCGTGCAGCTTGCCGCCACACAGATCGGCCTACCTGCCAGCATGAACTTCACCTTCCAGGGCACTGCCGCGCAGTTTCAGAGCTCCCTCAAAGGCCTCGGCGTCCTGCTCATCATCGCTGTCATGGTCATCTATCTCGTCCTCGGCGTTCTCTACGAGAGCTTCATCCACCCCATCACCATCCTCTCCGGCCTGCCCGCCGCAGCCATCGGCGCACTCCTCACGCTGCTCGTCTTCGGCCAGGATCTCAACCTCTACTCCTTCCTCGGCATCATCCTGCTCGTTGGCATCGTCAAAAAAAACGCCATCATGATCGTCGACTTCGCACTCGACGCCGAGCGCAACCGCGCACTCCTACCAGAGCAGGCTATCTATCAAGGTTGTCTGCAGCGCTTCCGTCCCATCATGATGACTACGATGGCGGCACTGCTTGGCGCGGCTCCCATTGCATTTGGTCAAGGCATCGGCGGAGAAGCGCGTCGCCCTCTTGGTATCGCAGTCGTTGGCGGACTCCTGCTCTCACAATCCCTCACCCTCTACGTCACACCGGTCATCTATCTCTATCTGCATCGGCTGCAACGAAGCAGCGTCCTGCCGGACGGGCCTCCTGCGCGGAGCGCGGTCACTTCGTGACAGGTATACCGGTCGTGTCACCATCATCAATAAAGGTCCTCCCGCTGGTCGGCACAATCTAACCTGCGACCAACGGGAGCACCACCCGAAGGGGTACACAAGTCACGAAGTGACCGCGCCACGCGTAGTGGGCCCGTCCGGCAGGACCTTCTCCCTCTGCGCCCCCCGCCAGAGCGCAGGAGGAGTTCCCTCCCACATCCGAAAAGCCCGGACAAAGGAGTTCGAATCCTCATACCCCAGAAGATAAGCCGTCTCATTCAGCTCCAGCAGAGAGTTATTAAGATAGTGCCGCGCCAACTGATGCCGAGCCTCCTCAAGCACCTGCTGAAAGCTGTACCCCGCATCCTGCAACCTTCGCTGCAACGTTCGCGAACTGATATGAAACTCACGCGCAATCTCCTGCATCTTCGGTCGTCGCCCGGCAAGCTTTCTCTGGATCGCAGCGCGAACCCTCTCAGGAAAAGTCTCTTCGCCCTTACGCTGCTTCAACTCTTCATCAAACTGAGGCGCAAGCATGGCCAAGAGTTCGGCATTGCGAGTCACAAACGGCAGAGCAGCATCCGACGCACGAAAGATCATGGCATTACGGACAGCCCCAAACACAACCGGGCAGCCGAAGTGCCGCTCAAAGATCTTGCCATGCGCAGCTTGGCGTGCAAGCTCAACACGCAGCGGAGAGATGCGAGTCCCAGTCCCATGCCGCGCAATGCACAGCACCCAGGCAAAACACACATCAGTAAGAATCGCAGGCTCGGCGCCATCGGCAAGCAGCCAGCGAAACTGTATGCTCCACTCGCTCTCATCGGTCTCGTGGATGATCTCTTCAGGACACGAGAGTTGTTTATAGCGAGCCATCTGCCGCATGGCCTCGCCAAAGCTGGCAGTAGAAAGAGCTGCGACCGCAATCGGATCGAAGTGTTCCGCCTTAGTCTCGGTGCCAAGTTCAAGACCAATGGCGGGGTTCGGGCTGGCCACGCCCACTCCCCGCCACAAAGCAAACAGCTCTTCAGTCGTCACCACAACGCGTGGTTGATCGAGTAGCCCCGGCTCCAATCCCGCACTCTGAAGCACAGCAGACACACGGGTCCCCGCCTCTTCCAAACGTATTGCCAGACGGCCGGGAACCCGAAAGTGTTTGCTCATCGTTATTCAGTCTTCATGCTTATGCAGTCTTCAGGGAAGCCATGTCGATCGAGAAGCGATACTTCACGTCCGACTTCAGCAGTCTTTCATAAGCCTCGTTGACCTTCTGAATCGGAATCACTTCAACATCGGCTGTGATGTTGTGTTTGCCGCAGAAGTCCAGCATCTCCTGGGTCTCAGCGATCCCGCCAATCGGCGAACCCGAAAGACTGCGCCGTCCAAAGAGCAGACCGAAGGCAGCAACAGAAAGCGGCTTCTCCGGAGCACCAACCAGGCACAGATTACCGTCGCGTCGAAGTAGCCCAAGCAAGGCATTGATGTCATGGTCAGCCGAAACCGCGTCGAGGATAAAGTCGAAGCTGCCTGCATGCTTGGCCATCTCATCCGCATTCTTTGAGATCACAACCTCATCAGCGCCAAGGCGAATCGCATCGTCCTTCTTTCCCGGCGAAGTCGTGAACAAAACCACATGCGCTCCAAGCGCGTGTGCAAACTTCACCCCCATGTGCCCCAGCCCACCAAGACCCACGATCCCCACCTTCTTACCCTTGGTCACACCCCAGTGATGTAGAGGCGAAAAAGTTGTGATGCCCGCGCAGAGCAGAGGCGCAACTCCGGCCAGGTTCAGGTTCGTGGGAACCTTCGGCACGAAGCGCTGATCCACGACCACGCTGTCCGAGTAGCCACCGTAGGTCACGCCACCGGTGTGTTTGTCGGGAAAGTTATAGGTAAGGGTCAGATTCGGACAAAACTGCTCGAGGCCATCGCGGCACTCCGGGCAGGTCCCGTCGGAGTCGACCATGCAGCCCACCGCAGCAAGATCGCCCACCTTGAACTTCGTGACCGCAGAACCGGTCTTGGTGACGCGGCCGACGATCTCATGGCCTGGCACGCAGGGGTAGGCAGTCGGCATCACGCCGCTCCACTCATTGCGAACCTGGTGAAGGTCAGAGTGACAGATTCCGCAGAAGAGAATCTCAATCTGCACATCGGTTTCGGTTGGATCGCGCCGCGCGATCGTAGTGGAGGCGAGCGGCGATGTCGCACTTGCAGCGGAGAATGCTTTTGCGTTGTACATAACTTCAAAGCTAGACCCGTCCAGAAGTCGACGATAAGCAGAACACGCCATTCCATATGCAGAATACGCCAATGCACCATCGCCTGTTCTCATGTCATCATTCCACACCTGAGCGATGCCGAAGGAGGAAGGAATCTGCGGTTGCAGTTCTTGTTGTCATCCCCGAAGGGGATCTGCGGTTGCAGTTGCTTTTGTCGTTGCACCAAGTCCCTCTGCAAGAACTCAAATTTAGGCATAGCCAGAATCCCGCCGGTCCCCTCACTACCCTGATTCCAGTCCCAAAAAGACACCCTCCCGCCAACCAATTGAAAATAAACTTGAAAACCGTGGCGTGTTTTCCGACACCTCAAAAGTCACGTCCAAAACACCACGTCTACCACGCAATCCACCACAACGTCACCACGATTTCACCACCGCAAAACACTCAAAATCTGCAAAACCCCCTGAAAAACTGAGGTTTTCCCTTCAGATTTTTTTAGCACTAAAGTTTGCCACCCCAAGCGTCATATCCTCACCTTCTCCGCATCCGAACACGATAGACACAGTAGGAAACCCTCATGCTACCCAGAAAGTGGTATTACCTACCCCGGCACCCCCGACCTAGAATCACCCTCATGTCGGCCCCCTTTGCAGCGTGCGCCAAGTCTCTGATTTCATTGCAGAACTCTCGCCTAGGTCACTTGGCGCTGGCTGCCCTACTGCTCCCAGCGGCCCACCTCCTCCCGGCCCAGAGCTTCGAATCCTCAGCAAATCTCACCGTAGCCGAACAATACCTCCTCGCCGCCGCCAACCAGGACCGCATCAATCAAGGACTTCAGCCACTTCGCTTCGACCCAGTCCTCGCCGAAGCCTCCGAAGTCCACGCCCGCGAGATGGCCGACCACGCCGAAATCTCCCACCAGTTCGACGGCGAACCCGAACTCGCCGCCCGCGGAGCCAATGCTGGCGCACACTTCAGCCTCATCACAGAAAACGTAGCCGAAGCTCCTACCTCCGTCATCATCCACAACCTATGGATGCACTCGCCCGGCCACCGCGCTAATCTCCTCGATCCCAATGTGGATTCCATAGGAATCGCCATCGTCACCCGCAATCATCAACTCTACGCAGTAGAAGACTTCGCCAGCACCGTTCAAACCCTGTCGCTTAACCAGCAGGAGCGCACCGTCGCCGGCATCATCGCGCAGTCCGGAATGCGTGTCGCCGAAACCACCGTAGAGGCCCGTCAAACCTGCACAATGTCCTCTGGTTACGCGGGTTCTCGCCAACCCTGGTACATCATGCGCTACACCGCCGGAAGCCTGAATGAGATTCCCAGCCAACTCAGAAGCAAACTGGCCTCCGGCAAATACCACCAGGCCGTAGTCGGGGCCTGCTCCGTAACCCGCAACAGCCCCTTCACTGCCTACAACATCGCAGTACTGCTCTACCCTTAGCTTTTGACCCCTCCACCCCGATTTGTTATAACTGAAGAGGCGCGGGAGTTTCTCGCACTCCAAAGATGTTCCTGAGTAGCTCAATGGCAGAGCATTCGGCTGTTAACCGAAGGGTTGTAGGTTCGAGTCCTACCTCAGGAGCCATATTTATCAAGCACTTGCAAGACCTCCTTCCGCTCCACTCCGTCAAACTTCGTCAAATTGCTATTTGACCGTCTTCGGGCGCCTCCAAGCCCCTGCGGATATTCCGGCCCTTCAATCCCAGCTTCTCAGCCGGGGACCAGCCCTCCAGTACCGCAGTTGCGCGTGAGTTGACCGCACGAGCTACGTTCGCATCAAGCGTCTGCACATAGACATTGCCCGTTGTCGTGATGCTGGCATGACGTAGTGCCCCCTGCGTGTCCTTCAGCGTCCCATGGTTCTGCATGTCGGTTCCCATGGTCCGGCGCATCACTTGAAAGGTAACGAGCCGATCAGGAATCCCCAGCTTGCGGGAGACGGGCCGTATCCGCCAGCGGAGGAAGTTTTTCCCGTCGCGGGGTACTGCCTGTCCGGTCCGCTCGCCCCGTCCGAAGGTAGGGAACATCAACGCCTCGGGCGAACAGTCCGTGCAGAGTGCCTTCCAGGCTTCTATGAAAGGCCTGACTTGCTCCGGCACCGGGATAGGAGCTTTGCTAGCCTTTGTCTTGAGCCGTTCTTTGTAGAACCGCCCCTCGTAGGCCGTGCCGTGCGGCATGAGTGCATCACCCGTCCAGCACTTCCATTGCAGCCCCAGCGCTTCGCTTGCACGCGGTCCGCAGAAAAGCCCGATAGACATGAGACAGAGATCATGCGCGTCTTCGATGGCTCCGAGCAGCGAGAGAATTTGCTCTCGCGACATCACGGGCTTTTCGACGGGGTCCGTCAACGGCATGGTTACATCCTCCGCAGGGTCTTCGGCCAGATACTTTTGCTTCCTGGCCATACGGGCGATCGCGCGAATGTTAGAGAAGCACTGGCGAACCACTGCTCCCGAGTATCCCTTCTCCGCTATGCCATTGAGCCAGACCTGAATCTCGAAAGTGCTGAGATTCCGCAACGGCAAATCCCCGAAGTGCGAGACCAGATAATGGCCGAGTTGGTAGGTGTTCGTCTTTTTGTAAGCCGGACTCCAAGCGCCCTGGCGCATCGGGATATAACGCTGTTCGACAAACCAACGGAACGTCACCGAGTCATCGGGAGGAAGCGTGGGAGTTGGGCCAAGCCCTTTTGTCTCCTTTGTGATGATCTCCTGCAACATTTGTTCGGCCTTCCACTTGGGAGTGTTGGCCTTCGGACAGATGCGAACGTTGCGCTGCTTTCGTATCTCCTTTCCATCCTGGTCCTTTCTGTAGACCAGATACTGTCCGTACCACATCTTGACCCGCTTGCCCGTAAGGTAAACGGAACCCTTCTGATACTTCATTGCCATTTCATTCTCCGATTCTGCTTCTGGTCCTGGTCGTGGAGAACACTTTAATCATCCACCAAACTGGCGTTGGAAGGAAGAGCAAGAGGTCGTCAATCTTTCCATGAATTCCTCTACATCGGCGCACCGGTATCGCATCAGCGTGCCGAGCTTTACGCCGCGAATTTTGGGCGAGCGACGTGTCGTATGATCGCGGACCCACCGCTCTGACACGCCCAGGCGTGCGGCTACCTCACGAGCGTTGAGTAGACGCTCTTGAACAGGGAAGCCGATCATTTTTGACGATGCAGCTCGGCTGTCAGGTGACGGATTTGTCAGCGTGCTCGCCGGCGACGATGGTTCCATCCAGTTTGGGTTAGTGGCTGAGAATTCTGACGTAGGGGGCTTCCGATGGGAAGAGATATTGTCCGGGACATAGGGTGATCTGTTGGCGGCGCTTGGCATTGCTTCCTCTCTCTGAAGAATTTCGACTCACAGCGAATCGAGCAGGGTACGCTACTGCGTTGGCTCTAAGGCATGACGCCTCGCGAGATCTGAAACACTTTGAGTCTGAAAGCTAATTGTGATGACGTCCAATACTTCCTACCAATACTGCCCAAAGTTTCACTTATGGCAGAGCGTATCGGTAGGAACCAGAAAGTTTCTAGTTACCTCTGCGGGTGGCTAGATACATACCGGTTCCTAATTGACTGTTGTGGTGCGCAGGAGAACGATTAACTATCCACAGCCCCGATGTGGTCTGTCGGATGGACGCCATGCCAAGCGGAGTACAGGGGCCATGTCAGATTTCGTCGAGTTTCGGCATCTGGAATACCTACTTGCTATCTATGAGGGAAAGAACTTCACGAAGGCTGCAGAACGGGTTTATCGTTCTCAGCCTGCGGTGAGTCAACAGGTCCGCGCCCTGGAAGACGACATCGGATTTCCGATCTTCGTCCGAGGCGGCGGACGCAATGGCGTCTCTCCTACTCCCCCTGGCCAGCTCATTCTCAACTGGGCAGACAAGGTTGTGACAGAGCGTCGTGAAGTCTTCGCCATGGCGCGAGCCATCTACAATAACCAAGTGCCGCCATTAAGGCTGGGGTTCTCTCCCTTTGTCAGCCCTCTGCTCTTGCAAGCACTCCGACTCGCCTATGAAGAACTTTTTCCCTCCTGTGAGATCCGGTTGTGCAGTGGAGACACAGCGCACACGCTGCAAAGACTCGGCCACAGCGGCCTGGATTGCGCCATTCTTCCGCTACCCTTGGATCGAGACCTGTGGACCGTTCTACAGATAGCCCAGTCTCCACTGGTCGTCTGCATGCGGGCAGACGATCCGCTCGCTTCAAGAACAGAGATTGATCTTCATGAAGCCGCTCCTCGGATCAAGATATTTCGCGATCCAGAGCTACATCCCGCCGCGCATTCTCGCCTGTTGGAGATGTTCGCAGAAGCGGGAATTCCACTGAATCTCGCAAACTCAGCAGCTACTCCCGCCGACATGCAATGGATGGTCAAGGAAAACTACGGCCTTGCCCTCATCGACCAGCTTTCCGCACTGGAGTCGGGCCTCATTACCCGACCGATTGCCGGAGTGAATTGGACGGCCGATACAGCATTCGTCACCAGCAAAGAGAGCTTCCATATCGCTCTTCCTCTCCTAGAGAAATACCTCAGAGAAAACGGGCTCACTCCCAAGCGGAAGCAGGCTCGGTCCGAAAGGGTTCGCCCGCAGCAGCTCAAGTTGATTGGCTGAAAGATGCTTCCATAAGTCGAACTTTGGGCATTATTGGTATTACGTCTTGGACGAGCGCGAGAGATTGGCCTAACTTCCGTGACATGGCAGCGCAAAAGATGCCATCAGGAGAATGCCAATGCCACTTCGTTCATGCTTCCGAACACACAATCTTCATCGAAAACTATTCCACGCAGCGCGCGTGATGGGGCCGACGCTTGTTGCGTTCGCCTTCGCAGGCGTCGCTCACGCACAAGGGACGATGGACTTCTCAGGAGCGCAAACGCTTATGGGAACGTTTAAAACTTTTGCGGTATACGCTGGGGCCGTCATCTGTTTCGGCGGGCTCATTTTCGCGGGAATCCGCATGATGAGTGGTCGTTTTCAGGATGCCATTCCAGGGCTCTTCGGCGCGTTGTTCGGTGCCGGAGTTCTCGGTTGGGGAGCCGGTTGGATCGGACCTCATCAGGTCGGAAATTCACCCGATGGAGGAGGCGCAGGGATTCCGCGCGTTGCTGGACTTGGAAGACCCGAAGTACAGCATTGAGCAGATCGCGGCGAAGGTGGGCAAATCGCCTGTATTCGTGGCTTCGAGGTTGAAATTGTCGGACCTTGTCCCGGCAGCGGTCGATGCCTTCTATGCCAATGAAATCGGTGTAGGCCATGCTCTGCTGTTGGCGAAGCTGCCCGCCGACCAGCAGGAAGCCGCACTTCAAGCCTGTTTCAAGGAGGTCTACAACGGCGGATCGAAACCCGCCCGTATCCTGCTGCCTGTCCGTAACCTGCAATTCTGGATCGACAGCAATATCCTGTTGGTCTTAAGAGATGCGCCGTTCAACAAGCGCGACGCGCAACTTGTTCCCGCCGCTGGCAGTTGTGCCGACTGCCCGAAGCGGACAGGACATAACAAGCTGCTGTTTGCCGATGACCTCGGAAGACAGGGCGACCGATGCACCGACCCCAACTGCTATCAGGCGAAGGTTTCGGCGCATATCGCGCAGACCGTCGCGGCGAAGCCGGAGCTGGTGCAGATCAGCACGGCCTACGGTGGACAAAAAGAAGGCAGCACGGTATTGCCCCGCAACAAGTACATCGCAATTCGGGACGACAAGCCGAAATCGAAAGACGATGCGAAGCGGCCCGAACTCAAGGTGTGCAAGTTCACCACCGAAGCCATCATCACCGAAGGCACCGACGTTGGCACCATCCAAAAGGTATGCGCCAATCCATCCTGCCCCGTCCATCATCCCAAGCGGCCAACCAGCCGCAACGATGAGAAATGGAAGGCCGAGCAGGACAGGCAGCGCAGGGAACAGGCCATCGCCAACACGACCGGCCTCCGTGTCCTTGCCGCTGTAGGCGCTGCCGTTCCCGTTCGTCTCATGAAGCGTGACCTGCTCTTCATTCTCGAAAAGCTGGTAAGCGTCATGGATGAGAACCGCGTCGAGATGCTGGCACGGCAGCATGGCATCCGGCACAAGCGCGATGATGGAGGAATCGGGAAAGCGCTGACTGCGTATGTTCGTCGTGCGGATGAAGGCACGTTCTCCCGCCTGATGGTCGAGGCGAGCATCCTGCTTGCGGCCTCGCGGGGCAATCCCACCGTGATCCTCAAGGAAGCTGCCATTGCCTACAAGGTGGACACCGAAGCTATTGCCGCCAAGGTTCGGCAGGAATTCGCTGCCAAGGAAAGGGCAAGGAAGACACTCCAGCCAACGACGAAGACTGTCACGAAAGCGGCATAACAATTCATAGGCTATCGGGGGACGGCGCCCGGTCGCCCCCCTGTTTTTTGCCGGCGAAAAACGCGCTGGGAGAAACCTTGCTGGTTTCTCTCAGCCCCTCATCCGGCATGGCTTCCGGCCCCGCTCGCCGGCTGCGCGGCAGAAGACGTTCCCTTCTGCGCTTTCCCATTTGCTGCCTGCGGCGAATAAGTGAAGAGAAGTGCGCTTCGCGTTACCTATTGAGTTGCGAACCCGTAGACAGCGGTCCATGAACGGATGGGCCTGTTTGCGAAATGTGAAAATCCCGGCCAGCAGAGTTGGCGCTAGCTATCCTCACGCAGGGATGGAGTAAAAGTCATTCCGACCAAGTCCTTCTGGCGTCACGAAACGGCTCACCGTCTGGCCCGACGGCTCTTCCTTGTTCTTAACGAACATTTCAAAGCCTCGCGACTCAAGCTCTGCTGTCGCTGTCTCTACGCTTTCAACGTCAAGTTCGAGCCAGGCTTGTGGTGGACGAATCTCATCGGGCCAGGTGTCCTCTCCGAAGCAGGACCGCGCTGACTGCGCTGACTGTCGAAGCGACCGCAAGGCAAAGGTCTTTACGCCCTCCAAAGCCTCCGTGTGAAGATCGCCATCTTTTCCTCTTTGAAACTGATACCCAAGGTCTCACGGTATAGGTTGCGACTAGCAGTCGCCTCGCTGACGATCGGACCAAAACCCGCGACGAACAGAACCTTGATTTTCCCGATTTTTCATTGAAATTCTCCTATCCGTAACAAAATCTGCCTGCGTCCGAGAGCCTGCGACGCTCTGAAGGGGCTTTCTGCCTTTCTTAGTTGGATGCAAGACCGCCAATGCGTTCATCAACAACATAAGTCGACTTCTCGTCAGTGATACATCTCAATACGAGGACAGCGTTGTTAGGCAGCAGCCGAATACGTACCATCTGCGATTCCCGATTCCAGCTTATTGACCGGCCCGAAGTCCCACTAAAACAACTCCAGGGTCATTCACGGTCATCCTCATCCCCTTGCCACTCTCGACAAAGCTGATCCGGACATCTGGTGCTCCTGCGGGATAGAAGGTGCGGCTCTCGACGTGGTACAGCGGACGCCCCGTAGAACCCTTCCGTGTCCACATGAACTCTTTCATCTTTGAGAAAGGGTTCACCTCGATTGAAATCTCAATCGATTCGTTCGGTCCAATGCCAATCGAATAGGTGCCAACGAGGGATTTGAGTTCAGTTTCGGAGATGGGAGCTTCACGTTCGCTGCCTGAGCCTGCCAGGCCGGACAAGAAAGCCAGGACGTCTCTCGCCTCACGTCCCCCGGCCTCGGCGTGGGCGCGGAGGCTGATGCTGTGCGGGCCGCGGATGCTTTCGACTCCCGGCTGTGACTGTACGAATGCCTTTACCGTATTCAGATCACCGAGCATCGCAGCGGAAAACAGCGTGGGACGAGCACCCTTCTTAATCAGGTAAAGGGCGATGGCTCTGTTTCCAGTGTGCGAAGCCGCTCCGAGCGCATCTTCCCAATCACCGAAGCCCCAATCCCATGCTGCTCGCGCTAACGACGGTCTCGCGTCCACCAACTCCTGGACCTTCGCCAGGCTAAAGTGTGAAACCGTCACCATTTCGCGAGCCAGTTCTGGAGGTTGAGTCGGAAATCCATCATATACGGGCATTTCTTGCTCCTTCTCGGTAGCCGAGGGTTGGGTGTCACTTTGAGACATATTGAGGAAGTTCAATGCAGGTCCGAGTGCCGGTAGCACCGCATTGCAGCCCAGCGAAAAAACCAGGTTTCTACGGGAGAGATTTCGAATCATATGGCCTCCGCGCTTTGTACGCGGTCCTATCCAATCCTGATGGCCAATCCGAATCAAGCCAGATGTACATTTGGCGTGTTAGATAGATGTTAGCCGCTAAGTCGCTTGGAATGAGCTGCTTCCGACGGCACACCAAAGCCTCACTGCTTGCCGGCAACAATACGTGCTGCGAACTGTCCTGCCACTTCCGTTGCGATCTTCGACTCTACGACCCCAGACAGGGCGGGAAGATCGTCGGCACGCACTACCCACACATGCGCCTGACTCGGGAGCCGGATTAAATGCACCAATACCCGCGTGCTTTTACCATCTGATTGCGTCTGGCCAAGAACGACATATTGGGCATGAAGCTGGCGGCTGATGTCCAGCAAATTGCGGGCCTCAGAAGGTGTGCGCAGGATTTGACTGTTGCCCACCACCTCAAAGTGTCCAGCGCCCGAATCGGAAAGATGTGCCACAACGTCCTGAGTCAAATTTTCGGTGAATCGTTCGGCATCCGGTACACCTGTTTCATTGTCAAATCGAGCGACGGCCACAATGATAGGCAGCCGTTTTGCGCGCGAGCTCCAGGCAAAAAGAAGACAGAAGGCGACACTCAAGCAGAGAAGAATCCGGGCAGTCCGCCGATTCCATCTTCTGTGTTCCGGGATCGGCACCTCTCTATCGGTCTTCAGTTGTTGTTCGCTCCCATTCCCCACGGGCGTGGGAGAGTCTTCAAGGAGTCGGACAGGGGCAATGAACTGATAGCCTCGTTTTGGATGGGTCTTTATGAAGATAGGTCGGGCTGAATCGTCCCTAAGGGCATGACGAAGCTGCGAGATGCTGAAGTTTAAGCCACGCTCGAAATCAACGAACGTTTGATCGCCCCAGATACGCGCATTCAACGTTTCTCGAGAAAGCACCACACCCGGGTGCTGCACTAGACAGGCAAGAACGCGCGCAGGCTGAGCTTGCAACGGCACGTCAGTTCCGCTGCGAGAAAGTATTCCGCTCTCGTCATCAAACTCAAAGACACTGAAGCAATGTCGCAAACCCTACTCCGATAAGTTGAGATGGCCCTGACTGTCAGCCGCTCTGCTAAGTTGATGGCATTCCACCTTAAGCGTAATGAATTGCTGTCCCGCCTGCCTCACGACCATTCCTCACGCGAGTCCTATACCGGCGCATAAAAGAGAACTTACTGACGGAACCAACTCTAAAGGAATCCGTATCCATGTTGATGCTTCGACACATCAGACAAACTCTTACGGTCCTCATGTTGACCTCACCAGTGGTGCTGGCCGCGCAGGCCTTTGACCCGGAACGATCGACGCGCGCATTCCTGGATTCATACGTTAGCGGTAATGCGACCGTGGTCCAGAGTCTAATCGATTCTAAAAATTTGATCGTATATGGCAGTGATACGGAAGAGTTTGTGCGCGGCGGGACTGGTCTTCTGCGTCTGATGATGGCTGATCAGCAACTCTGGCATCACAGTGCAACATTTGGCCCGATGCAGAAGATCACGACCGTTCGTAGCCGTGATCTGATAACAATATTTTTTGAGGCGCCATTCTTGTTGCCGCATGCTCCTCCGGTGCCCGTTCGGTTTTCACTTGTCTGGCATCGGGAGCATGGGCGTTGGCTTCTCATCCAAAGCGCAAACACTGTTCCCACACAACATCAATCAGCAGATGAGTTGCTCTCCTCAGGCTCAAACAAGTGAACTTCTCACAACAACTCTCGCGCCGCGCGGGTACCAGCCCTGCGGGTCGTGGTAAGAACTCGTGTCGCCATACGCGCTCGGTGACACATACAGCCTTTGAGCAGCGATAGGGTCAGGTCGGCTGTTTCATCAGCGACCATATCGTGTATATACACGCCTCAACCGCTTGGCGCAAGGTCGTGTTGAACATGAGCGATCAGTCGAACGAGAAAGGGTCGGAGGCTTGCCGGAATGCTCCCCATATTCTGATCCGGACTTGGACGATGCTCCAACACGGGTTGGGTTCGCCACACCGCTCAGTTCGGGTGCCTTGTGACCTTTCAACCCGGGATCGATACGCATTGACAATGCGGTTAGAGCGCCAGCTCATTCCAGTTCGTCGAGCCATGGCCAAGCTTGAGGAAAGCTCAGGTCTGGACGACCCAATTGATAGCCTCGCCCATTTCATGGCTGCCGTCGACGCCTTCTTGCTCAAGACGATGCTTATCATAGCGGGAGCGTATGCAGACCCCGAGCTGAGGACGTGCTTTTCCGAGAAGTGGCGCGCGCTTGGCTTTGGCCCGCGAGCTTTCGTGGCGCAACTCGGCTCGTGGCTCTCGCGGGAAAGGCGCTCGGTAGGGTGGCGATATGCGGCGAACCTCGCGAGGCGGCCCGAAACGCTGCTGGCTGGCTCGTTTTTCTCGTCGTTCCAAAGGGGTCTACTTCCCAATGCCGCAGTTGCAACGCTGCCGCATGAACTGAAAACGATGGTGCGTGGCACGGCGTCGTCCAGTATAGGAGGGCCAAAGCCATGAAATTAACAGACAACGTTGGACCAGCGCCAGATGGCCACCTACCGCTGAGGCGGCCACAGTATTGGGCGTCAACAGCTAACAGACTTTAGTCGCGTTGTTATTCTCGCTGACGGCCGGCCAGCTTTGCGCTCAGGATCATACCGAAAGACTGGTAGTCTTCGTCGATGGCATAAGATCAGAGCGTGGACAGGTCGTTTGCTTTGTCTGGACCGGTCCGGCTGGGTTCCCACGAGACACTACGAAAGCCCTGCGCGTAGTAGTGGCTCCAATCCATCGAAACTCCGCAGTTTGTCGCCTTTCAATCCCATTTGGCACCTACGCCGTATCCGGATTCCACGACGAAAACCTCAATGGACGCCTCGACCACAACGTTTTGGGGCTGCCGGTAGAGGGCCATCTGGTGTCAAACGACGCGGATCGAGGGTTCGGCCCGCCGCGTTATGCCGACCCGGCTTTTCGATACAACAGCAACGCTGTGCAAATTCGGCTGAAGATGAAATATTAGAGGGAGGCCCCGTCACTCTTGACTAGCGAGCGCAATGCTTATCGTCGCGCCTGGTCATAGAGTTTCGGCGCAAACATTGCTACACGCTCTACCAAATGCACTCTAGTTGGAGACTCCGCTATGCTTGTCCTGCTCTCATCGGTCGCCACCTCGCTTGGGCTATTGCTCGGCAGCTTTGGGGCACCAGATCCGTTAAGGGTGCTGCCGTCATGCAAACTCCCCGGCGGCGTGGAGATGCTGCATCAACGCGACAGGGAAGCGACGTTGGCAAACGACCCATCATTGCTAGAGAAACTGTGGACGACCGACGCCTATCGAAGCGAACCTGGGTCAATTCCGGAGGTTGGGCTCGACGCGATCCATCGTGATGATGTTGAAAGTGCGCGCGCCCGGCCGGCTGGGGCTGGCGTCACGGAATATAGTGTGAAGATTGAGAGCTACGAATGCCATGGTGATGAAGTTGTTGAGCGGGGATATTTCGACATGACTTACAGGCCGGCCGCTCAAGCCCCCGCGGCTCGGTTTCGCGGCAACTTGCTCCGCGTGCTCCGGCGGGTCGGAGACGATGAATGGAAATTCTCGCATGTAATATGGAACATGCGCGCCACGCCGAAGAATGGATCATAACGGGAGCCGCGCAACGCACGATTCATACCCTTGTCGCTTTCGCCAACGCTAAATCAAAAAGAGAAATCATGTCTGTGAGTGGCGACGTCCAGGTCACCGTCAACCCTTCGGATATTGGGCGGCATGGGAGGAATTCGGTGCATCGCTCGCGAGAGCAGGCGTCGTAGAGTCAATGCACGGTCTGCAGCGTGAAATCACCGCAAAACACGTATCCATTAAGAATGGAGAGATAGCCCAAAAAGGGGGGCGTTCTCGCCGGGCGAAGGAGAATTGGGTGGCTGTTTTAGCATTGACGTTCCCGGATTTGACGCCGCTATCGAATGGGCAGGAAAATGTCCTGCTGCATTGAACCGTACTGTAGAGGTGCGCCCTCTAATGGCTGCGTCATAACGAATGCCGGAGGACTTGTGATCGGCGACTTGGGGGTGAAATACTTGCGAAGCCAGATGAGCGCGACGCATCTCCCCTTTTGCTTGATGACAACCGACATCCTCGAAGCGAAGCAGATTGCATTCTTGTCCCTTCTTGCCGCCGTCCTCGTCTTGTTCCCCGGACATGCGACGGCGTCCGGCCCCTCGCGCATGGCCCGGCTCCAGCAAGCATTTGCGACTGCCGAGCAGACCTCAGGCGGCGCCAGAGCACCGGCGCTCCTCGCAGCGGAGAATTTAATACGACTTGCGCCGCGCCATTGGCGGGCGGAGCTGCTGCAAGCGCGCGCACTCGTGAATTGCGGGCGGGATGAGGACGCCGAGGCTGTCTACGTCCGTTTGGCCCGGGAGGGATTGACGGCTCTCGTCACGGCCGAAAGTGCCTATAACGCGCTCGCGAAGCGACGGCCCGGCGTGCTTGGATTGATAGCACGCTCAACGCCGTTGACACATCGCGCTCCTGTTCGGACGGAATTTGAAGTCAAAGACCTGGCAGCCATGCCGGAAGGGCTTGCGCTTGATCCGCGGACTGGCCGCATTTTTATCACCAGCACGTACCGTCGCGCGGTGCTGGTTCGCACACCTCCGGGAAGTTTGTCGAACTTTGTTCCGCATGGCTCCAACGGACTCCTGCAGGCGCTCGGACTTCGGATCTCCCGCGATCGCCGGGCGCTTTACGTTTGTAGCGGCGCCGACGAGGGACCGATGGAGGGCAAGTCGTCGAAGGACGTCGGTCGCTCTGCACTTTTCCGCTTTGATCTGAAGACTGGCCGATGGCTTGCGACCGACTGGCTTCCGGGCCTAGGGCCCCATCTTTGCAACGATCTTGTCGAGGCTCCCAATGGACGGTGGTTTTTAACTGACAGCGCCGCCGGCAAAGTCATGCGCTTCGATCCGCGAACGCGGAAATTCAAAGTTCTGGCAGCCAACCTCGCATATCCGAACGGCCTCGCTCTAGACACGCAAACGCCGAGTCTGTTTGTTGCCGATCTAACCGGCTTAACAAAGGTCGATCTCGTTCGGGGGAGGGCAACGAGAATGGCTGAAGGGCGGGATGTGACCGCTGCCTCCATTGACGGCCTCTATTGCCACCATGGCGACCTGATCGGGGTTCAATCGGGTGGTAGCGTGTCACGGGTCGTACGGTTCCAACTTGATCGCAGTCGGACAGATATTGTCGCGATGAAGGTGTTGGCGGATGGCCAGAAGCTGCGAGGGGCAACCGAAGGAGAGCTGCTCGACGGGCGGCTTTACCTGCTGATTAACAGCGGACAGGGAACATTGGACGACCTCAACCGGCCCGACCTCCGTCGGCTATCGCCGGCTGAGGTCGTGAGTCTGCCGCTTGATGCCAACTGAGCGCGTGATGCCGCCATGGCGGGAGCCGAGTCATATTTGCGGCCCGGCGATCGAGGACGTCGAAGTGTGAGGCACGGTCATCAAAGCGAGAAAGCTCGGCTTGAGCGACCGCCGGCACGTGACTTAGCGAATAGTCTTTCGCCCATAAAGTTTTTCACAGACTCAAGGCTTTCAAACCACATGAGCGTCACGAATTCGCACTCTGAATCTCGATCAAGCCGCATCAAATCGATATGCCTGAGAAATTCCCAGCGCTCAACCATTGACAAAATACATGCAAGGGGCTCTGCTTTGATCGTGCGCGTCAAGGGGTTTGCCCATAATTTTTGCTGCGCAAAAATCACGCGATAAAGCCGCGCCCTCAGCCCTGCTCTGGGTGGGCGATACCCGCTCCCCTTGACACTTGCTCCCCCGCCTTCGCCAGGTGGCGTTCGGCATGTACATGCCACGTTTCTACGAGGACGTGCAACAGACGGAACCCAAGGAGTAAGCACCCATGAACACCGCCGGCACCGTTATTCAAAAGAGCAATTCGACGATCACTCTCTCCAAGACTAGCAGTGGGGCCGCGAGCGGTGCCATGATGCCGGTAAGTCTGGCCTCTTTACTGCAATCCCAGCTTTTAGGTCTTAGGAGCTTTGCAGTCGCCTTTTTGCGCCAGTCTGAGCCTAAAATACGGTGAGTCGATACAACTACGTTCGGAAGATAGTCTCGAACCCGCTAAGCTAATCCCATGGCGCGTCACTCGATGTCCGACCGCATGCTGACATTTTGGCCACTCCAAGCGGGCGGATGGCTTCTCTATGCCCTCGCGGTCGTGACGACGAATGTGCCGCTCTGGCATCACCGCGACATCGTAGCATTTCGGGGTTCTTTCTTGCTCTGCGGATTCCTAGAAAGCTTCGTAGTGTATGCGATCTGTCATGCCCTCTGGCGCCGCAAAACCTCGTTTCTGTTCTCTCTATTGATCTGCACGTTCGCATCCAGCGTTCTTGGATGCCTGACAGCCACGGTCAGCTACTGGGCAGAAAACCGCGCCTCTACGGAGGCGGAGAGCTTCGCTTGGCAAAATGTGATATCGAACGTTCCAGGCTCTGCCTTCGTTTTGATCGCGTGGACAGGTCTCTACTTCGGAGTACAGCACTACAAACTCTTGGAGACTGAACGGGAACGCGCAGCCGAAGCAGAGCGATTCGCCCGTGACGCTCAGCTCAAAGCGCTTCGGTATCAGCTACAGCCGCATTTTCTTTTCAATACTTTGAATGCCATCTCATCGCTTGTTGTCACTGATAACGCCAAAGGCGCGACGGAGATGATTGCGCGTCTCGCAGACCTCCTCCGTAGTTCTCTCGACGATCCAGATACTCACGTGGTCCCTTTATCAGAAGAGGTGCGGGTGGCTCACGAATATCTAGCGATCGAACGCCTCCGTTTTCGCGACCGGCTCCTCGTGAGCTTCAATGTCGACCCCGGAACGTTAGAGGTACCCGTGCCCAGATTCTTCTTACAACCTCTCCTCGAAAATGCGATTCGCCACGGCATCTCGCATATGGCGCGACCCAGCACTGTCCGCCTTGAGTCAGCTACGAGCGATTCGCATTTGCAGGTTTCTGTTCGAAACGACACTAATCTGGCACGGGAGATCACCCCGCACACTTTTTCAGGGATTGGACTGAAGAATACGAAGCAGAGAATCAACGAGATCTATGGCTCGCGTGGATCTGTTGAGACATTGCTCCTCGAGGACGGCACGTTCGTCGTCACGATCAAGGTGCCCCTAGCTTCGAAAGTCACCTCGCCTCAAAACCTGAACAGCGAGCGCAATGATGATTAAGATCATCATCATCGACGATGAGCCACTAGCTCGCAGCGGCGTCGCCGCGCGGCTTGCGCAGCACCCGGACTGTAAGGTCATTGCCGAATGCACAAGTGCCGAGGACGCAGCCGAACAGTTGCCGCTCCTTCGCCCGGACTTGGTGTTCCTCGACATCTGCATGACTGGGCTCACCGGCATCGAACTGCTTGATTGCACTCCGAGAGACGTTGTACCCGCCGTCATCTTTCTCACTGCCCACGACCGGTATGCTCTCGATGCCTTTCGGCACGAGGCGCTGGATTATTTACTCAAACCCGTCGATGATGAGCGGTTCAATCAAGCACTCGATCGGGCGCGACGCCTTCTTGATCTCCGAGAACGGGCCGGTAACGAACCTGACACGCAGGAGAGCTCATCCGATACGGAATTCCGAAGCGAATGGCTGACTCGCTTCACCGTCACCGCTCACGGAAGAGTTCACCTCGTTCAAACCGCCGATATTGATTGGATCGAGGGACTGGGGGATTATGCCGGTTTGCATGTGGGAGAGGCGACACACCTCATCCGAAAATCCCTAAACTTCCTCGAAAAGAGCCTCGATCCGAGTCGCTTTCTTCGAATCCACCGTTCTGCGATCGTCAACACAAGTCGAATCCAGCACATCACGCGCCTTGAAAATCAGGACTCAATCGTGACGCTGGACTACGGCCACCAGATACGGTCCAGTCGCACCTATTACGCGGCTCTGAAAAGGTTGCTGATGTGAAGATCGATCCTGTCGAGTAGGGATTTCAAAGAAGACCTTTGAGGGTGACCATCCAGACGTTCGAATTGTGTTATCCCAGCTGTTCAGACGCTCCAGATCACGTGCCGCGTCTGCGCTCGAACGAGGAAAGTGTGTCGGTTCCGTGCGGTCGAACTAGGCTTGTTTCTCTAGCTATCCGACTAGCTTATGACTCAAAGAGCAAGGCTGCGACTTTATGCGCCAGGCCGAGTACCCCGTGCGTTGAACTTACGCCCGTGATCCTACTAGGGCGTGTTCACGCTATCTGAGGGCTTCGACGATGAGGGCGAAGTTGAGGAAGCCGATGAAGAGCACGTCGAGTTTCTCGAACCTGGAGAAG
>NZ_JACCCU010000002.1 GCF_013410875.1 Tunturiibacter empetritectus
ACGCATCCCGGATCCGTTCATACTGCGCTTCTGTCAGTTCCATCGGTAAGACCAGACTAACAGAAAACTAGAACATAGCGTGAACACGCCCTAGTCGTTATTTGCCCTAAGCAGCATCTGGAGGACATCTCCCCAAGCGACCGGCGCCTGGTGCATCGCGTAGACGGTTTTCACTACGAGATGCTCGCGCTCTACAGCCTGCTCCACCTCGTGTGCAAGTTCCGGGTCATACAGCGTATGGTCATCGTTCACGACTAGCGTGTCGCTTGCGTAGAGCAAGCTGCGTTCGGGAAAATAGACCATGTACTGGCGCTCCGTAGATGCGCCACGCAGCGGGTACAACACCATTCGGTTCGCCCCGGTTCCAATCTCCCTCTTGTCGCTGACGATCTGCCAATGTGGAGCCTTCCTACTTTTCTGTAGGGAATCAGGATCGATGGTGTGCGGCGCCCTGACCATTCGCTGCAGTAAGGATTTGTTCAGATCCAGTATGAACACCGGCAAACCCTCTGCAACATCCGATCGCACGCCGCCCACGTGAGGCCATGAATCCGAAGTCGACAGTACGGCTTTGATTTGCGTGCCCGGATAACGTCTTCGAGCTTCCGTCAAAATCCCCTCGCTAAAAGAGCCGGAAATTGGTGTCTCCAGAATCACTACGCCGTCTTCCTGCTTCACAATGGTCGTGTTCCAAGGTCCCAGGAAAAGATCGATCCCGGCCGCCAGCAACTTGTCTTGGCCGGTGTGGAATGTAGCTCCCTTCCATCCCTTCTGCTTTGTGCTCACCGTTGCTGCGTTCATGTCGAGAGCAAAATCTTGATCCCTGACAGGTTTGTTGAAAGCGATGTCTACCGCCTGTGTCGAACTCCACAGTGCGCCGTTTCTCTCCGTGACCTGGTTACTCGGGAATTCCACGCCATCAACCCAGCGCCAGTCATCGAAGTACACCCTCTGTTCGACGTCGCCCCAGTAAAACCAAAAATCATTGAACTCTTGTGTGGTTTCGACAGCGTCGGGCAGATGATTGAAGCGGTTCACCAGAATCCGCACGGGAATTCCGTTCCAGGTAAAGGCCAACACCGCGTGGAGTGTCGCGCGCACGGTTTTCGGCGTCCCGTAATGCAGGTCCTGCGAGGCAATTGCGGTGAGGATAATTCTTTGCGGTCCAAGGGCCATGGCCTGACATGCCACGATGAGACTGGCAGTGTCGGACGGAGAATCCTGGCTCCCATTTCGCAGCACTCCCCCAGCTGGAGTCACAACGAGCGTCGTGTCCGAATCCGACTGTTTCAAGTCGGATTCAGGCCAAACCGAATGCTCTTTCCTGATCATGCGCTGTCCAGCCAAATCCATTGTGATTTGGTCGCGAGTATAGGAAGTGATGAATGGTGTCTGTCGATAAGACTGCTCCATCAGTTCTTTGTTCCCGATCACGTCGAGTTCAACTGTGCTGATCGCAGCTAGTTTGTCTTGTCCTCCCATAGCCCCGGCAGCGAGACTTAGGCAACCTTTGGGCGTTAGGCCCTCGCATCCCGGCGTGCGCTCCTGAGCTCCCGCCCGCGGCAGGGTGACTGCTCGCGGAGATATTTGTGCTGAACTCGCTTCCGCGAAAGCGAGTATTGCTGCCACCCAGATGCTGAAACCCTTCTGCATTCCAAGAGTCTAGATTGGTAGGGTCGGCAAAAAAACGTTTTTGCGCCAGAACGACCCGACGATGCGGCGAGCCGATACCCTTGATTGGGAGTCTCCCCAAAATTGCCACCCTCCTCAATAGATCGTGCGTGCTGACGCACGCGCATACAAGAAGCGATTACGGCCGACCCAACCAAAGCCCTGGACGTTACGCGGTGTCGAGGATTGGGGGCGAAAGCAGCAGGCATCTCACGCGGCTATTTCAGGAGTATGCGGCAATGAGCATTGCGGCCTATAAAATAGTCAGAGGGTGACGCTGGCTCGTGAACTGATTACTCAGACGTGTCTGGACGTGGAGCAAGTGGCGAAGTGTGCCGGGAACCGCGTTGATGCTGGCAAGGCAGCACGGAATCCGCCAGAATCGCGACGATGGAAGCATCGGCAAAACGCTGACTGCGTTTATTCGCCGTGCGGATGGAGGTACACTCTCCCGGCTGATGGTGGAAGCAAGCATCCTGCTGGCGTCCTCGCGGGGCAATCCCACTGCGATCTGAAGGAAGCTGCTACCGCCTACATGGTGGACGCCGATGTCATCGCCGCAAAGGTGAAGCAGGAGTTCACCGCAAAGGAGAACGCAAGGAAAGCGCCACATCCAACAGCTAAGACCGCGAAACAGGTTGCCTAGTTATCCACCACCGAGAGGCGGCGTTGCACCGTCCCTCGTCTTTGACACAAAACCCGCGGCAGGGAGAAACCTTGCTAGTTTCTCTCTGGACCCTCTTCCAGCCTCGCTTATAACCGTCGCTCGCCTAGCTACGAATCTACTGCCTACGCCGCCGCTACCGACGGAAACCCAGGTTATGGATACTTGTAGTGCGATGTCACTGCGATTACTAATCCGACCCGGCCTCACCCTTCGGCGTGACCACCCTAGCCGATGCGTCCGGCGTCATTATCAAAATCGGAAACCTGTAGTTGATCGGACATGGACTTCGCTTCATGGCGTTGGAGCAACCGACCGTTTCAGCAGAAGACGACCGATCTGTTCTTTCGCACCCGCATACCGAGTGGCCATATCCCCACTGAACAGACCCTGTATACCTCCCGCACGATCGAGAATCAAGATGTAGGCGTCATCTGGCGTCGAATAATGGACCAGTTGCTTGAAAACTGCCTCAGACTCGAAAATGGGAATAACCTCGTCTCGATCCTGTCCCGCCGATCTCTCGACGCCCGATTTGGCGAGCCCGCGGAATAGTTTTGGGACGTCCTCCAAGAAGGGTAGCCGCAGCACAACTAGTTCTCCGTTATGGCTGAAGTCTGTTCTGAATCGATTTGCCCATGCCCCGGCCGGTTCTGAAGAACCACGAGTGAAGCCGACGATTAGCACTGCTACCTTTCCTTTCAGTTCGTCCGGCAGAACGTGTGCGTGGCCGCTCACGGCAGTGCCGTGAACTTGAGGCAGTGTTTGCGCTTGCAGCATTATGCAAGAGAGGCAGAGGACCATCACAGCCGCGAATCTCATCAGGGTTCCTTTCGGTACGCACTTTCGTGAAACTAGAAATTGCTACTGTGAGGGCACTTGCCAGGCCTCGGTCTCGATCAATGGTTATCGAAATGCTGTAATCGGCGCGGCCTCGGACCTGCACATTGGCGTCCCGCGACCACGGGATCCGATGTCAGGGATGTCGATCATGGACCATTGGGCTTGAAAGCCTGACGGTCGTCTGGAATTCTAATCGAGTATTGTGAGGGAACGTGACTTCTTTGCCGCGCCGGATGATGCGTTCATAGATCGATACTGCTGCCGAATATTAGCCGATCCCGGCGGCGATATTTCTTTGACCGGCTGCGGTGCCGACAATGAATCCGATAAGCCCAAGCCCGCCGGAAGCTGCACCGTTCTTCACAAGCGCGCCTCCATCGCCGTCAAATGGTCGAGAGGCAAGCGCAGCCAAAATGATTGGTATCACCACCTTGTTCTGGGGCTTTGGCTTTACTTCGCCTTCCGAATTCATGATCATTGCCGAGCTTTGGGAAGAATCGATTCCGTTCACGACTGCATCAACGTTCAATGGCGTTTGGCCGTGAATTTCGAGTTGATGAAATCTAAATCGAAGAATTCCGGCCCGGCCCCAGGAGCGCGCCGGCTTTGCTTGTGAGACCGCGCCCAAAATGACTGAGCCTTGAGGAACAACCACGCTACCTTCAGAATTAAGAATCGGCTCTGCCACCCTTGCGCTTATCGCTTGACCACTTTTCGAGGTCAACGATGAAATGTCGTCGCTGAGGTAGGCACGTATAAGCCACGTTGGCTCGTGCTTTCCAGCAGTTATTTCTGTTGGTATGGGTGGACGACCCGTGACCATTCCAGCCTCATCGGAGGATTGCGTCTGAGGTTGAGTTGGAATAATGAGGGGAGCGCTCGTCTCGACGGTCCAGGCCGTCTCGCGCTCGATGCGTTCAGGATGCCATGGGATCTGACTGTATATGAACTGCTTGAAGCGGTCCTCCTTGTCGGGCCCTGTAAATGTTGCAATAAAACTCTTGGATACCTGCTTAAGGTCCGACAATTGTCGAGACAGGAAACTTCCGGTGCGCGGTGGATTAGGAATGACCCGGTAAATCTTGGCCCCCTTGGTCGCGGCGTAGGTCGTGACGGCAATGATCGACCCGTCAACTGCAACAAGTTGGTCAAACCGAACCACAGGCGTGTGAAACGGGGTAAAGTCGCCGCGTAATCGAGCATGAATGCGTCGGCTGCGGTCTGCATCTAGAGCGGTAATGGTTCCGTTGAGCGGTGTGTTTTCTGGTAGTACCAGCTCGTCGTTCACATATACAGGGTACATAAGCTCGGCTCGCACCTGCTCGCCGATTCTCATCGCGGAAGGGGACACGGCCTTGATGGGTAGAGGTGTCCCGATCGGGATTGTTATCGACAGCGACTGGCAGTGAGCGCATGGCCAAATGAAAATCCCAATTACCATTCCGAACGACAGGCGGATGCCGACGATGAGGGCAATCGTTTCAACTCTGTTGATCGGCACTATAAATTCCCTTCATTTCCCGGTTGGAGCTGGCTTCCGCGCGACCTGTATTTTGCAGTCAGGCAAAAGACGAAACGACACGGGGCGTTCCGGACAAAGACCTGCCTCTTCTTGCCAGGCTCGAATGTCGCTTAGCTCCCAAAGTTGCGCTCCACTAACCGCGCCGAAATACAGATCCATCAGAGTGGTAATTTGGCCTCCCGATGCACTGGAAGGACGACGAACCAGATCCATTGCAACTAGAATTCCGCCGGGCTTCAGTGCGCCCGCTACTCGCTGAACTAGGCAGCGGTTCGTCTTTTCATCGAAATGGTGCATGAGGTTGGCAATCAGAACCACGTCAGCCGAGCTTGGAGCGAGCACGATCGAGCGGGCGTCAGCCACTGCAAAGGTGACTCGATTCCATGCCGGGACCTTAGTGCGCTCCAAGCTACCGCTTAGCGGTATGGCAAGGTCGAGTACCCGCGCATGAAGGTGGGGATAGTGGGTACATAACGCCAGGGAATACAGGCCGTGGCCGCCCCCAATGTCCAACATTTCGGTCGCTCCAGACGGAAGGCGGAGGTTACTAACTAACTCACCCGCAATCAGTCGTGCCTGGTCAGCTTGCCCCTGATGGTATAAATACCAGTCTTCCGGCTGCATCTCGCTGTGGAAGTCTTGGCCCCGCCCAGTGCGGACATACTGCCCAAACTCCATGAATCGCATGTCAAGCTCACGGTGCAACATCGCGTAGTGCAACGACTTATCGGCCCCTGCCAGCAGCCACCGTCGAGATGCCCGGGTCAGTCGGTAGAGTGACGGTCGTGGAGAAGGAGCGTAGCTTTCGTGCAAGTACTTACTCGCGCTCAAAGCTCGCAGGAGCCGCTCCGTTGCGTCGGGATCGGTCTCACAGCGGGAGGCGACTCCCCCTGCCGCGAGCGGCCCTTGTTCTAGGGCATCGAAAATGCCGAGCGACGAAGCGGCGATAACCGCTTTGGCCAGCATCGGCCCAATAATCACATCGCACAGCGGCGTAGGCACCTGACCAAACATCAGAGCGACCCACTCGGCGGGATTTTCTGGAACTGTGGAGAGTCTCATCGGTATCCTGCCTGCGTTGAGTTGGTTAGCCAATGAAGACGGCTTTACGGACGTACTCGTTCTTTCGCAACTCCGAGGTGATGAAATGCGCCACCGTCGCGCAAGGCACGGACATCGTTCCGGGGATGATGCCCTCGGTGGAAAGACGGTAATCCGCGAATGTCTGGGAATTGGTAAGACGAGAAGGTCGGACGATCGTCCAGTCCAGCTGTGTACCGGTGACGAGCTTCTCTACTGCCCTGTGTTCCTTGCGAATGTTTCGGAAAAGCGTGGCAAGAAGAATGCGGAAGATCGTTGCAGGTATGACCCCCAGTGGCAAAACGCGCGTGTCCACCATCCCCGCTGACATTCCGATATAGCGGCGAATGGAGGTCTTCTGAATCGTGCGTAAAATTACACTAGTCGTCTCGGATTCGATCGAGTTCCTCCGGAGCGTTCCGGCACCGATCGCGTTCACTACCGCATCTTGGCCCTCAAGCGCCGCTGCCACTGCGCCAGTGTTCATCGCATCGCCTACCGCGACCCTAACGCCGACGGGTGCCCGGTATGAAGACAGATTGCGGACGGACGCCGTAACCGAAAAGCCTTCTCGCAACAGGGCCGCCACGATTGCTCTTCCCAGCTTTCCGCCCGCACCAAAGACGAGGACGTTGTTCATCGTGTGTTCCCCCATTGAAAGAACACGTAGCCTGCTACAGCCAATATGCATCGAATCGTATCGGCACGATTCCACCGATCAATGATTTTTGCGGCATCCACTGGCGGATTGTCGGACCACGCCAATATTTGAAGATTGATCGGTCGATGTACAGCCAGAGTCATTATGAACACAGATAAGGAAAGAAGGGATGCGGCCCAGTCGCAAATGCGGTTGGCCGGACCGCCGTAAAATAGCGTGAGCCCGGACAATACTATGGAGAGGATCATCAGCAGAGGCATCGCCTTACTAATACGATGGATAAGGAGAGGGCGTAATCTCAGCTGCAAATCCAATGGGAGTTTACCCACAGCGGGCCGCAACCCTAAGGTCCCAAATACGAAGGACCCAGCAAGCAAACCGTACACCACTGCGGCAGCGCAGGAGAGGAAGGGGTGCGGCGGGATTGGACTAGTTGCACCGTTAATGAGCATTCGCTCAATAATGCCGCAGAGCAGTTGGCTTGTCAAGATGCCAGTAAGGAACGAGTGTTTGCCCCTCAACGTGGAGCGGTATAGTTGTCAGTGTAGAAAATGCTCCAATAGTGCGAGTTCGCTCGCAAGGACACGAATTGAGACCTCAATCGATTACAAAGGAAATGATC
The DNA here is from genome assembly GCF_013410875.1 of Tunturiibacter empetritectus. Taxonomy (GTDB): domain Bacteria; phylum Acidobacteriota; class Terriglobia; order Terriglobales; family Acidobacteriaceae; genus Edaphobacter; species Edaphobacter empetritectus. The sequence continues at coordinate 7,064 of NZ_JACCCU010000002.1, forward strand.
GTTGACGCCGCTTTGTCGGTGATCCACGCGAAGGGCGTTGCAGGGGCTACGACCCGTGCGATCGTCAAGGCAGTGCCGTGTTCCGAGGGAAGCCTCTATGTTCACTTCACAGACCGGACCCAGTTGCTAGTCGCCGTCATCCGCAAGGTAGTGGGTGGTTTCTCAAAATCTCTGTCTCTCTTGGACGGTCAAGAGGGGAAGGGACATGATCCTTATGAGAGGCTTGTAGCGCTGATGCTCGAAGGATTGCAGTTTTACCGCGCTGCGCTGCCCGTTTTGGCCGGCGTAATTTCTGACCCGCAAGTCCTTCTAGCGCAACAAGAAGCCTTTTCTGCTTTAGATCGTGGGCCGAAGACCTCACGAGGAACGATTGCGGCGTTTATCAGCAAGGAAATCAAGCAACACAGACTTTCTGCGTCCATCAATCCAGATAGCGCAGCAGCGATGATGCTCTATGTTCCGTTGGGAAGAGCATTCGAAGAGCGATTTACCGGGAGACGCCCGGTTGGCAGCGACGTTAGTTTCTGCAAGCAATCTGTCGCTACCATTTTGCAAATCGGCTGAGATGGATCTCCTTGACGCGGGAAACGCCGTTTGCGCAGGAGAAGCTCGCCGCTTGTCCAAGGTTCGCCTTGGACAGCAAATTGCCACCCCCTCCTTCGACACTGGACGCCATAGGTCGATCAGCGATGCATTGACAAACTAAGCCGATTGAGAGTTAATGAGCGTGTGCTCAATTAAGGCTTTGGCTGCCAAATTGCGCCCGCTGTCCGCATGCCCAGTGGAACTTTACTGAGTAGTGCAATCGCCGAAAAGGCATTTCTCTGACGATTGCCATAGGGAGTGCAGAGATTGTTGATGTTTCTCGCCAAATGTCGTTGGACACCTGCAGTGCCCGAACAATCACAGCAAAACATGAGGAATATAGAAATGCCCAAACTGAATCGGTTCGCGAAGTCATTACTTCTCACGATAACGGCGCTCGGTGCAGTGCCATCCGCGTTTTGCCAACTTATCATTCCGGCCGATCGGAGACTCCCGCCGCCGGTCGGGTTCTCCTTCGACGGCACATGGGCTTGCGGATCGGGAGATTCAGTTGCCAATCTTAGGATTGGAAGTCAAGACCGCAGCCGAAGTGCCCATTTGACTTCACGATACTGGACGGGACTGCAGGAATCGCAGGAGTGGTTTCACGGGAGCTATCTCGTGGGGTACGACCGCGACCGGAGGAGCTTCATTTTGATCGATCTAAGGGACCCCGCCGCAATGGTATACAAAACTGACGGATGGCAAGGCAACGAATTGTCTTTGACCCAAGCAAGCGACGGAGGTGACCTTGTTTCCACTTACCGCGTCCTCTTCCAGATCAAAGATCGTCAACATTTCGACGTGACATGGGAGGAATCTGAAGCGGGCGTGTGGCACAAAGATCCACCGACAGGGTGCCGGAAATTGGGGCAGAGAATGAGATCGCCACACAATTAGGGGCTCGTGCGAGACGCGTCACAAGTCACAACTACGAGCTCAATTGAAGCGGAGAGTTTCCGCGCGGGCGGCTTCCTATCAGCAGAAGCAACGTTGCCAACTCAAGCAACCGGACATTGAAAAGCATGGATGATTTGAAGGACGAAGCGGCTCGGAAGCCAAACAGGATGCAGAGAGATCCTAATCAAAGAGTTGGTGCGCAGAACGTCGACTCGGGATACAACCGGCGCGCAAGCCTTTCGATCGATGTGCTGTTCCAAAGCAAGTGGAGAGTGCAAATTCTCTGTGCTATGCGCCCCGGACCCGTCCGCTTGGGCCAGCTCGCACGACTTATCCCGGGGGCCTCAAAGAAGATGCTCACTCAAAATCTTAGGAAACTGGAGGTTGACGGGATCATTGTCCGCGAGGACTTGAGTGAAATTGTGCTTCATATCGAATACGGTTTGAAGGACGAAGTAAGAGATTCCGTCTGCGCACTGCTGGATCACCTTGCAGAGTGGGGCGGAAGTTATCTTAGCCAGTCGAGAACCGACAAGGAATAGGGGAAAGCGTCACAATGCCTTCAATCTATCCGCAGCCGCCGAATTGGGCTTGCAGGGGCTTCACCTGACATTGACTGCTCTAGCCCGTGCGGCATCCAGTACGACGGGCAGCACTTTTTCACAACATAGCGACGACCGTTGAACGCAACCGGTGTCGTTCTGGACGAATAGCTACGGTAACAACACCACATATCAAAAACCGTAGGTATGGGATTTGGGCCACTTGTTTGAAGCTGCGAAGGCTTGCAGCAGCCCCATGGAGCCTTCGTGGAGGCGTCCTGCAGCTTGCCAGGCGTAGTCCGCTGCTTAGGTGAGGAATAGGCGGGAGCTTGGAGGTCGCTTATGATGCTGTGCTCGCGCAAATCGGCGATGACAGGTTCTAGGTAGTTGCGCTAGTCCTCTTGACATATGGAAACCATTTGGTTACGTTATTCGTAACCGTATGGTTCCCAAACGATACAAGCAACGTGACGCTGTCTTCAGGGCAATATCGGATCCCACTCGCAGGGAAATACTGAGCATTCTCCGTGACGGCCAACAAACGGTGGGCCAAATCGCGGAGAATTTTCGGATGAGCCGTCCTGCAATCTCAAAGCACCTGCGTTTGCTGCATTCGGCAGGCCTAGTCGCGACTCGCAAACGCGGCACCGCGAACCTGTGCAGTTTAGACGCGAAACCGTTGCGCGTCGTGGATGAATGGGTTCAGGACTATGAGACGTTCTGGAGCGATTCTTTACAAGCTCTCAAGAGATATATGGAGGAGAAGGAATGAATTCGATAAACGTGATCGGCGATGCTATCGTTCAGGAGGTACAGATCAAGGCTTCGCCGAGGCAAATTTTTGATGCTCTAACGAATCCCTCCGAACTCTTAAAATGGTGGGTAGTCAGGGAACGATTCAAGACCACAGAAGTAGAGGTGGACTTGCGGCCCGGTGGCAAATGGATGATGCGCGTAGAGGGCGGCTGCGGACCCGGGACCACCTCAAGCATGGTCCATGGTGAGTATCGGAAAATCGAACCGCCGCACTTATTGGCCTTCACGTGGATTCGCGATGGTGAAAATGCTCCGGAAACACTCGTGTGCTGGGAGCTTCATGAGGGTGACGACGCCACGACGGTTCGGGTGACACACTCAGGTCTAACGAGCGAAAGTTTACGGCTCCGCAACAGCGGCTGGCCACTCATCCAGAGCCTGCTGCAAACCTACCTTGAGCAAAACATTTAGGAACTCCGACCATCCTGCTGGCAAATGGCGATATTAACGTCACTCCAGTGCGCGGGGTGGAGCTGTGATGCTCTTATCGATTGCTCGACCCAGCAACTACAACAATGCTCGTCAGAGCCTAACCTTCAGGAGTAAGGGGAGTGATTCACAATGGCAAAACGCGAAATCTGGCATGAGATTGTCATCAACGCTTCGTCCTGTGAGCTGTACGAAGCTGTGACTGACGTGAACAAGCTTGCGCATTGGTGGACCACCGATGTTCGCGGAGAGTCCGCTATCGGCGAGAAACTGGAGTTTTGGTTTAGCGGCTTTCGCGCAGCGGTGATGGAGGTAACCACGCTCAAGCCCGGTGAGCTTGTGCAATGGCATGTGATTGACGGAGGTGCGGAGGACTGGATCGACACTAATGTTGAATTCAGGATCTTTTGCGATCAGGGCAAAACTCTCCTCCATTTCCAGCACTCTCTATGGCAAGAAGATGCAAAAGCGTTTCCTCACTGTTCAATGGGATGGGCAATCTTTCTGTTGAGCCTCAAGGAATTTGTAGAGACCGGGAAAGGCCGCCCCCATCCGTACGATATGCCGATCAACATGTGGAGTCCACCCCAGTAACAGGATGAGAAACCCAGGGATTAGCGGGGCAACCGTTCCCATCGTTGTGAAGCCACACCTCCGGCCGCAAATCTCTCGGATATGATCAAGGTTGACGATAGACGACCGATGTATGCGGACGAACTCACGCGGGTCTAGCTTGTCACTGAAATCTGTAATCGTCTCCCGCAGCATGTACGTGTGTCCACTTGAATGAAGGCAGCAGTAGTACGCAGCTGCTTCAATCCAGCTAATCTTATCCGCTGGCAGGAGGATGTCGTTTTCGCCATCCTTCACCAGAAAGCGAGCTGAAATACGCTTCGATTCTCCCGAAGAATTACGAATCCCCTTGAGCACCGACGCCAGTTGTTCCTGGTCAGTAGCGCGGCCTTAGAGGCAATTCATTCGTGGACGCGCTCTAGACGCGCCCTCCGTCTAACGCTTCGTCAGGTAGTCCACGGCATTCACATCGAAGGCTTGACTGGATCGATCAAAACGCTAAGACTGCGATGAGCAGGTGATGAGCAGGTAAGGATGCTTACTCCCTGTGGCTTTGCCAAGTCCGTTCGTCACTGAATTGCGTCAGAAACCACGCTGTCGAAAGCAACGTTCCGCTCAACGGTCGTAAAGGATGGCGACTTGTAGCCGTCGGTTCACACGAGAAGACAAATGCGACGCCGGAAGTCCGTCAACATTTGCGCCTCGCTGTTGGTTGCTTCCCAATACGCTGTACTTAGAAAAGGCGAACTCTCATTATGAAATCGCTGTTTGTTGCTTTCGCCGCTTTATCGCTCACATCCGGAGCCGATTGCGGACAGCACGTCATGACACAGGTAGGTCAGTCAAAAAGTTTGATACGGGGGTGTTATCAAAATGCCTCCCGTCCGGTCGAGCGAGTTGTTTATTTCAATGACTTCGACACGACGCCAGGTTCTAATTTTCCGGAATGGTCGTCGCCAGGGTATTCCTACGTCGGGGCAGGGATTTCGGGTTCAGGTCCGCAGAGAGTCACCAACGTGCGCTCGCCAAATCGGTCGCAAACATTTCTCGGTGAGTTTGGTGGTCCCTACGTGCTTCCGCAGGGATCGAAGCCGGTGATGAGAGTCTCCGAGATCATCAAACTTTCGTTGGATCATCTTCCTCGGCACAAGGTCATGACTATCCAATTCGATCTTTATGTCCTGAAATCGTGGGACGGCGATAGTCCGCAGTACGGGCCGGACCGATTCCGACTCAGTGTCGATTCGGGGTCGTCCCTAATTAATACGACCTTCTCCAACAACCGCAAGATAAAAACCGACGGGAGCACGCAAAATTACCCAAGTCCCGCCAGCGCACCGCAATCTGGAGCGCTTTCGATAGGCACCTTAGGTTACAGTGATTTTTTCAAAGACAGCGTTTATCGTTTAGCGTTTAGCTTCGCGCACTCGTCGGAGTCTGTCCGGTTCGCGTTTTCAAGCGATTTATTCGAGGGGAAGGGCACCGACGACGAGAGTTGGGGACTTGACAACGTCTGCGTGAGGATCAGTGATGCGGCTGACCATCAATACGCTGTGCCGCAATGCGGATCAGGATTCACGCGCCTCCACCTACCCGCGGTCAGAAATCGCAAGACTGGCGAGTTTTCTCTTCGGCACCATGAGGTCATGCGATGAAGTTTCGCAGCGAATTATGCATTTTGATCTCGGCATCGCTGACCTCGTTTGCGTGTTTACCTTCCTGGGTTTCGACCGATCGCAGAGTTCGATTCGGGACTCAGGCCAGCCTGATGAGAAACAGCTTGTTCGGGGACAGATCCCAAGCTTTGCGGCGAAAGCTGAGGTGGCGTCGTTAAGGCGGTTTATGGTTTCGGATTTCCGCCGTCCTGCTGGCGCTGCTCGCGGTAGGACATACGTTCGGTGTTCTGACCTTTCGCTCAGATTCCGATGAGGGCCGCGCAGTTTTGGCGGCGATGAACAACGCTCGCTTTTCCGAACGCTCGACGACCTTTAGCTATGACAACTTTTACTTAGGGTTTGGTCATCCGGGCGCCTGTTTCAATTGGTTACTCGATCTTCCTTGCTGTCACGGCGGAGGTCGCCGACCCAGAGAGTAGCAACGGAATGCGGGATGGATTGGGTGCAGTGTTCTAGAGTGCCTTGAGCAGCAGGCGCCATCAGCGTTATCAGTTTGAAAACGGGTCTCGATAGCCGAATGTTTGGCAAGACATGGATTTGCGGCGTTAGCCAAAGCGAGCTCGGTGAGTGCATCCGCCTGTTAGCGTCAGTTGAGAGTGCCACGAACAGTTGCTTCCAAGAAGCCTTTCCTTGGAACCAATCAACCCATCTGTCTAAGCGGTGATTGATACGAGCATCGAAGAAAACGGATCAAACCGGTTCCGGCGTCAGAAACCTCTCACGAGCAATCCTCCATTTACGAATGAATCGATCGCTGCGGCGTCGTGACCCGGCATCATGTGAATTTCTGGATGGGCAACATGAAGCTGATTGAGCCCGGCCAACTCTTCCCTCACCTTCATGCGATCCTCGTCAGCGATCCAATCTACAAGGCGCGCCTTTTCCTTCTGAGTTTCGACATTGCGCATAATCCAGGCGACATCGCCCAGAAAAAGGAACTCCACGCCATCGGCGCGGCGAACATAGATCATCTGGCTTCCCGGAGTGTGGCCCGGCGACTTGATGAGCACAATCCCGGGTGCCAGGGCCAAATATCGAACGTAGTCGAGCGGCTGGTAACCATCAAAGACATTGGACGGCAAATGCAGTGGGGCGAAAGAATCCTTGCCGAGGTTGGGCCTCAGCTCGGCAACCTGTTCACGCGTGAGTCGCGTAACGGCCAGCAGTTTCTTTAGGTCGGGCTGAGCCAATAGACCGCCAATGTGATCCGGATGCTCATGCGTAACTACGATTAAGGAGGCATGCGCTAGCGCGTCGCTCATCCGTGCGTACGCAGCGCTGTCGAAGTTCGTAGCGCTCATAGATTTGGCGACGTCCGCGTTGAGCGCTGTGTCCAGGACCGCAAGATGATCCCGGTAGACTGGCTCGTAGGAAGATATCGGCAAGTCGATGCTATGCCAACTATCCCCCGCCACAACGAACACCCTGGGCGGCGACACATGCGCCACCGTTTCCACGCGAACGAGCAGCGGTTTCTCGCCGAGCTGCGTGTCCGCAAGTCGTCTCACTTCGGCGATGTCGATGGCGTAGATTCCTGGGAGAGCCCGATGGCTTTCCGCGAAGAACCACCAATAGGCCGGAATGCACGCGACGATGAGCGCTAGAAGGCCGTAGCCTCCCCACTTCAACCACTTATTCATGGGCTCTCCATGCCATCTCATTTGAAGCCTGCCGGAGCCGCTCTACTCCATGCGACTTAGCGGTAGCGAGCGAAAAGAATGGGTTCATGCTGGCACGTACGTCAGGCAGACCGCTTCGGCTCCAATCGCTTCGAAATGCGTCAGACGAAGCTTGGGCACATTGGATCCCATGAAGAAGGGTTTGCCAGCGCCCAGTACAGCCGGGCGAAAGTAGAGACGATACTCGTCGATCAGCCCCGCCGCCGAAAGTACGCCCGCAATCTCCGGCCCAGAAACAGAAATCTCTCCTGGACGCTCGTATTTCAGTTTCGCTACAAAGTCGATCAGGTCGCCTTGGACGAGGGTGGCGTTTGGACCCACGGAGGTTGAAGTGCGCGAAGCCACCCACTTTGGCTTCGACCGCCAGGCTTTCGCAAAGACGTGTCCAATTTCTTCCCACCCAGGCTGATCCTCATCCCAGTACTGCATGATCTGGTACATCCGACGGCCGCAAAGAGTGCCTTCAAGGCTGTTGAAGTGATCGGCGAAGTGGCAGAAGAGGACCGTATCGGGAGGGCCCAATTGGATGTTGCCCGCAGCGCCATCCACGTACCCATCGAGAGATTGCATCATTCCGAAGCTCAGTTTTGCCAAAGCGCCTCCTGCTAATCTGCTTGCATGTTGCAATTTGTTTTGTACGATACCCTAAACTGAGTGCAGCTTGCAAGTGGTAACCACCGATGAAAAATGAAATTCCGACCGGCAAAGCGATGCGCTCAGGTTGCCCCATCAATCTAACGCTGGAGGTGCTCGGCGACCGTTGGAGCCTGATCGTGATTCGAGACATCATGTTCGGCAATCGCCGGCATTATGGTGATTTGCTCAGGTTGTCGGATGAAAAGATCGCTTCGAACATCCTCGCAGACAGGCTTTCCCGCCTTGTTCAGACAGGTCTCCTGTCGCGCACCAACAACCCAGCCCACAAACAGAAAGCGTTTTACAGTCTGACGGAAGCCTCCATTCAACTCGTACCGCTGTTAGCGCACATGGGGGCGTGGGGATGCAGGTTCACTTCTCCGTCTCGTCAACTCTCGGTCCGCGCTCAGCTGCTGAAAGACGGCGGTGAGCCAATGTGGAAGGCGTTCATGACAGAACTTAGAAGCATTCATCTAGGAGCGCCCATACCCCGCCGTTCGGTGTTCGCTGAACTAAGGAGTGCATTTGAAGCCGCTATGGATCGCGATGCCGAAGTCTGACGAGCGACAGAGACTCCATTGCATGATGCCTGGGTAGTTACCGTTGAATGCTATTCAGGTAAAGGATGCAAATTGATCGGTGACTAATCGCCGATCCACGTTTCCAGTGGCGCCAGGCTTGGAAGAGTGCATTGGCCTGATCTCGCCAGTTGAGATGTCGCTGGGAAAACACAACCAGGATTTTCAGGGTTGAGCGTTTGGCTGTTGAAGTCAACCGCTGTGATGCAGTGAGGTGATTCGCCTGGATTGGATAAAGCTGGATATTGACACCCGCTTATCATTGCTCAGGTGAAATCGCTTTGGCCGGGCCTTTCGCATTCTCCCCGACCGATCACAGTCGGTCACAGAGGAGGATTTGATGAATAAGTTATATCGGCGATCCTCCATCCGCCGTCCGATTTTACAAGAACCCAAGTCTCACTTCCGCGATTCGTTTCCTTTCCATCAACCAGGAAAATGAAGTCGAAGTACACGGAGGCGACTGTTCCATCAGTGTGAATCGTCATGTTTGTGTGGGTCGGATCGAAGCTTGCCTTCGAAGTGGACACCAACTTAGCAAAGTCCGTATAACTGCCAACGCGAACTCTTGTCGCATTCGGCGACTTAGCTTTGACACGCGCGTAGGCTTCGTCAGAAAGCACGTTGATCCAGGTGCTCCCCTGAGGAAGAAACAGGCTGGCGAGTCGCGCTCCATCGTGAGCGAGAACCGCTGCGTGATACGCGTCGAGTACGTGCCGCACATCCATGGTGTCCGACACGATGTTGCTTGTGGCAGCCGGAACCATCTGCGGGGACTGCGGGCTCTGGCCGCGAACTACAAGAGCTAAACTTAAAAATAAAAGGAATAGCTTGCCGATTTGTCGTTTCATTATCTCTCCTTCAACTAACACTCGCCACCCGGTTATCGGGCAGGCATAGGCCTCTCTAGCTGCCGCCTGCTTTATAGATTTCTTCGACGGCGATTAAATCTTTCAGGCCTTCTTCGCCTGGAGTTGCGGGCTCAGTGTTCTGCAAAACGCAATTTGCGAAGTGTGTGACCTCAGTGACAAACTGGTCGGGATCGTATACAGCACCGCTGCCAGAGAGATCGCCCGACTCGGTATTGCCCTCATATTTGAGGATTGAGTCTCCGTAGGTGAAGGCGGGTTCCACCCGAACGTGTCCTGTAGTCCCGTTGATTTGGAAATAATTTGTGCCACTCTGTCCATAAGAGCTTCCGCATTCTGCAAGGATGCCGGATGGAAACTTCAAAAGACAATTGACGGTCTCCTCTACCGAGCTAAACTTCCCAGTCTTATCTCGTGTCGCCACCAGAGTCCTGAAGTCCACTGGCTCTTCGCGGGTAAACCAGCGAATCGTGTTGAGTGCATAAATGCCGAGGTCAAACATGGATCCGCCACCGGCGAGGGCACGATTGAGCCTCCATTCCTGTTTATTTTTCATCCCGTAAAAGCCAGCTTGGAACTGCAGAATCTCGCCAAAGGCCCCAGACCGAACCATCTCACGCAATTTCAGAAACACGGGCTCGTAGTGTAGACGGTAGCCAATCATCAGCTTGACGCCCGCATGGCGACACGCATCGATCATTCGATTGCACTCATTGGAAGAGATAGCCATCGGCTTTTCACAGAAGACATGTTTGCCCGCCTCGGCTGCCCTGATCGTGTATTCGCAATGCATGCTATTGGGTAAAGCCACGTAAACAGCATCAATCTCGTGGTTGTTGCGAATCTTATCGAATGTCTCGTAGGTGTATATGGAGCTGTCAGCGACACCGTACATCGCTGCGAACTTCTTACCCTTTTCTACTGGATGACCTGTAACCAAACCTGTCAGCTTCGCATTCTGAGACTTGCCTACCGAACGCATGAAGACCTCTGCACAGCTTCCTAGGCCGATCGGGGCGATGCCCACTCTTCGCTGGGAGGGGGCGGTTTGCGAAAAGCCGTCCAGAGCAAACGAAGCAGATGCGACGACGACACTTTTGGTGAACGTTCTTCTTGTGAGGCTATGCATATTCATCTCCGACTCATTAATTCCGTTGCCGCGCCTTTGGCCGCCCAGCCAATCAGCGACTTGACGATTAGACGCTCGGAAAAACCATTGGTCGCAAAGTACTCAATGGTTTCTTGTCTGCTTTGGATGCACAGACCTGCCAACTCTTTAGCTATGCTGTTGGGCTGTGGCTGGTCGTTTCCCACTTGGGGTATAGCAGCACGCCTTTGCCGCTGCTCTGTACTGGGATTTTCGCTCACGCGGAAGGGCTAGGAGATTGAAGCTGTTATTGCTTTGAGGCCGAGGACCGGCCGGATCGCTTGGCGTTTGCACTCTTTGGCAATCGAGGAACAGCCTGAAGGCCCGCCCAAAGCGTCGCGATCGTTTGCTCGGTCACGAGGCTCTGGTCAGACAATCCAGGTACAACTCCTTGGATAACAAAGAGAGTGGCAAGCCCAAAGATATTGAACCACCAGGTGTGGGCTACCACGATGTCGTGCTTGTTTGGCAATCCTTCAGCCTCGGCAACCTCGAAAAAGAGCTGCACGAAGCGAGCGAACAATGGCGAGCCAAGGTCGTCGATATATTGTCCAGCGTGAATACCGTTCCGGTTTTCAGGACCGAACCAGACGTTGCGGAACTGCTGCGGATGGGCAATGCAGAATTGAATCAAGCCGCGTGAAGTCGCAAAAAGGCGCTCTTTCGGTGCAGGATATTTAGCGGCAGTCGCGTCGAAGTTCTGAATCATCAACCCGATCGTCTCGCGGCTCAACTCAGCAAGAATGTGCCATTTGTCGGGGAAATGCTGGTAAATCACGGCGTGCGTATAGCCGATCTCTTTAGCGATCTCGCGAAGCGTCACGGCTTCGTAGCCGCGATCGGCAAACATCTTGCTTGCAGCCGCAAGGATTTCGCCTCGCAGTCTTTCCTTACGCTCTACCCGGCGACTTGGCGATGTGGTTGTCATTTTAATAGCTTAGCTCCTTTTGATAATATTCTCGACCAATCGTTGACTTATAACCAGTGGTTATACTAGAACCGATGGATGCTGCGCGCGAGCCCCGCCTGCCACCGCCCTCGGTGCAGACGGCAGAGAAAACTTCGTCAAGGGCTTCAATGGAACAAGCGGACGAGTGCCAAACGAAATCACCGAAGCGAACACCAAAGGAGAATCATCGATGCGAATCAACCGAATTCATATAATTTCAACTCTTCTTCTTGCCATGTTCGTTTTCGCCGGCTTGACCCCGCAGCGACTTTACGCGCAACAGACCTCAACGCTGACCTTTCAGGTCACTGGGCTGAAGAACGACAATGGACAGGTTTGTATCAGGCTGTGGAACAAGAAAGATGGATTCCCCACGGACGACAGGAAAGCATTGCGAACCGCAGAGGTGCCCATCGTTAACGGCACCGCAAGTGTGGTGTTTACCGGAATTCCGTTTGGCAAATACGCGGTGAGCACTTGGCACGATGAGAACAAGAACGGAAAGTTCGACACACGATTCCCTGGTATTCCACTGGAAGGTTATGGCATATCGAACGGTACGCGCGGGAAGCTGGGGCCTCCCCCGTTTGATCCCTCGGTCTTCCCGGTCGACAACTTGACGACCACAGTTCCCATCGCGATCCGGTACTGACCTGAAGTAAGTTCCGCTTTCAAGCGCAGTCTTGATGACGAATCTCGGTTCCGGGACCACCTTGAAGTCACCTGGAACGTCGGTACCTTTCCCTCTCTGCTGATGAATTGCAGCGTGCTTTGCGAAGTTCATCCTCCCTAAGTAAACGAGCATCTTTGATCCTGCCGTCGTTTCCACAGAACTCTCGGAAGTGACACCGGCTTTTGGCTGATGGCCAAAGGCTGAAGCACAAGCGTGAAGAATATCCCTCCAAACAAACGGCCCGGGAGTACCAGGTACGATCTCCGGGAGTTGTGTTTACGGGTCTGTAAGGCCGAATTCACCCACAATATAAACCCGTGATATTTTTGCAACCAATGGTTACATCACGCCTCTAATCGTCAGGTCGCGTATTTGGATCGGCGGCCATCTACGAGGCAAAAGGAGAATGCGATGAAAGTTCTAGTGATTGGAGCAGCGGGCAAGAGCGGCGAGGCGCTGGTAAATGAGGCGCTTGCGGCCGGACATAACGTGACGGCTTTCGTGCGAGGTACTTCGCAATACAGGAAGGAGAACGTCAGAGTTGTTGCGGGAGACGTGCTGGACGCGGCTGCGGTCGACATTGCAGTTGCCGGGCAGGATGCGGTCATCGACGCGTTGGGCGGCAAGACGCCTTGGAAAGTGACGACGATGGAAACGAAAGCCGCACACAATATTGTGGACGCGATGCGGCGCAATGGCGTGCGTCGTCTACTGAAGATTTCAGTAGTGGGTGCGGGAGAGAGCGTCAAGAACGCCGGCTTCTTCAATGAGCACGTACTGATGCGGACGTTCTTGAAGGGTCTGCTGGTAGACAAGGCGGGCATGGAGGCCAAGATCGAAGGCAGCAACTTGGACTGGACGCTTGTGCGGCCGCCGATGTTGACCGACCACGTGAAGACCGGCATTGCCAGGGTGCTGAGTACGGAGGGCGGTGAGAAGGCGCACAAGATCGGGCGTGCGGATCTGGCAGCCTTCATGGTGGAGCAACTGGAAAACGGTCGGTATTTGCGTCAGGCCGTGACAGTCACGACCACGTAGCAAGCCTCCGCGAGGATCATCACCTCTCCCACCGAAGCGCTCCGATCGGGTGTCTCAAGCCAGCAACGATTCATGCGACAGATGACTGCGGAAACGCCACGGACCTAGCGAATTGCTAGCTGCGCAACTCACAAGCTCTGAGGGTCAGATCAGGGCACCAACTTCGTTCACGAAAGGACTGTCTTATGCCAAACTTCCCCACACCGCTCGAAGAAGTCATTCATCACAACGTCATTAAGAACAACAAAACAGGCGGCCCGACGCTGGATATCGGGCCTATGCAATTGCTATGGAGGGCATTGGGAGAAAATACGGGTTACACCTTTTCCATTTATGAGATGACGGTTGTGCCGGGTATGGGTATTCCGCTTCATAGGCACCCATTCGCGGAGTTTTTCTATGTCCTTGAAGGCGATCTGTCGATCGCGTATTGGAACAACAAAGGTGTCACTGAGTGGGACACGTGTGAAGCCGGAGAAAGTCTGATGGTGCAACCCAATGCGCCTCACTCATTCTTCAATAAGAGTGAGCGTCCGTGCCGCGTGCTGAGTGTCTCAACATATCACCATGAACGAATGATGAAGGATGCGGTGCATCCGGATGGCAAAACAGATTTCTTGCCTGCTCAACTCACCCAGGCCGACTTTGAGAAGTTGACCAAGTCCATGGAAACGAACCAGACGTTTCTCGTCGCAGACCACGTGTAGCACGGGACGTCTCTTGAGTTCACGTTTGAACCTAAGAGATATCCCCCGACACAGAAACGGGGCTGCAAGATCCGGCCCCATATCGCTTCAACAACAGACAAGGAGAAAATCATCATGTATTTAGTCATGGGCATTACAGGAAAAGTGGGCGGCGCCACCGCGCGCCATCTGCTGGAGCAAGGGAATAAGGTGCGAGCACTTGTTCGCGATCGTGCAAAAGCGACGAAGTGGGCAGACCAGGGCGTCGAGTTGGTAGAGGGAGACTGGAACGATGCGACAGCAATAACGACGGCGCTCAAAGGTGTTGAGGGCGCGTTTGTGATGCTGCCAGCTGTATGGGCACCCTCGCCTGATTTTAGAGAAGCAAAGGGCGTAATAGCGAACTACGTCGAGGCGCTGACCTACACAGTGCCCCCGCGGGTGGTAGCACTCTCGTCGATGGGCGCAGATAGAACAAGCGGGTTGGGGATGATCACGGGCTTAGCACTTTTGGAACAGAGTTTTCGCAACCTGTCCTCTCCAGTCGCATACGTGCGCGCAGGCGGATTCTTCGAAAACTTTCTTTTCGGCTTGCAGGCCGCCCAGGGCGGAACGCTACCGGTCTTCTACAATCCGACTAACCGGAAATCGACCATGGTTGCGTCAGACGACATCGGTGCGGAGGTGGCAACGCTTCTCACGGGGCCGGCTTGGTCAGGGCAGCGCGTCATCGAGCTCGGTTCGATGGTAAGCGCGGATGAGGTGGCTGCAGAGTTGGGTGAAGTCCTCAAACTCGACGTAAAAGCCTTTGCACTACCGCGCGCCGCCTGGGCGGATGCGTTCCAACAGTTTGGCGTTCCGAAGGGCCACACAGGGGCTGCCGAAGAACTGTATGAAGGCGTTAACGTGGGATCGATGGACCTTGGAGTCGCGGGTACGGAGCACGTGGCAGGTAAGACGTCCGCACGCGAGGTGTTCGCAGCTGCACAGAACGCCGCCAAGGCGAAAGCCCAGGCAAACTAATCAGCCCGGTTTCTCGGAAACCTGCGGCACCGACGTCAACGGGCGGAACCGGAAGGCTGATCGTCCGGTTCCGCGCTGTCGATAGGCCAGCACATCCCATCAAAAGACGAGGAATCTTTTCACCATGAAAGCCGAACAAACAATCGATAAATCCGTGCAGGCAGGTCGAGCAATTCAAATTGCCGCGATGGTAACAACCGGCCTTGTCGCCCTCAGCTGGTTGTATTTCGGAAGGCTATATCTTATTCACGATCCTGGCGAATGGTGGGATGCCCATCAGCAGCTTGGATATCCGCTCTACATCATCCCTCTGCTGGGCGTGACCCACATCCTTGGTGGCGTGGGGGTTCTGATTCCTAATGTGCCTTGATTGACGGAGTGGGTTTATGCCGGTCTCGTGATCAATCTCTTGCTGGCGTTCTACTCCCAGCTAAATGGTGGCGGAAGTACCTTTGAGAAATTTGATCCAATCCTCGTCCTAGCGTTCGTCATTGCCTCGTATGGATTGAGGCGCCGCATGCGCGCAAACAGGTGGTCAATATGAAGAACACCCTGGTGCGCTTTGCGTTTTCAAAGCACACCGCTGATGGCACCATCAGTCCTGCCAGACCGCCCTTGCCAGCTTCCGATCACTTCTCGCGTAACAGCACGTCAAACGACACGAAAGAGACGACAACATAAATGCAAGACCCGAAACCGCCAATATTCCTAGTCGCTATTTTGGCGCTTCTGATTGCAGGACTCGTCGGCGGTGCGATGGTGATGCGCCAAAGACACGAGCGCATGGCAGCCGAAGAGGGCATACGACAAGAGCTTCGAGAGAACAGTGAAGGAGTGGAGGAAATGAGAGCCGCCATTCCGACGGAGATCGAGAACATCTCCAGCACAGTCGCGCTTCTCGAACAAAGACAAGCCGGACACGCGGTGGACGGGTCGAAGGTCAAGATCGGCTTAGCCGTACTGTCTCTCACGAACGCCAACTGGCAAACGGCCTCAGTGACTGGGGCGATTGGAACAGTTGACTACGCCACGGTCGAGCGATTCGCTGCAGCCTATTTCGAGCAGGCGCGACTGGCGCAACTCCAAACGTCCACGATGGAGTCGATGATGTCGCTTACTTCCTATGTTGGGAATGCGGAGAAAATTCAGGCAATGTCTCCAGCAGAATCCCGAGCCGCCGAGATAGAGGCTCAGGGACTGCTCGCGCACCTGAGGATGATGTTACGCATGACCGATGGAGTCGAAGGAGCCTATAAGACAGCGCTTGGCTCTTAACTGTGGTGAGCAAGCGTGACGGCTCAGGCGATTCATTTGATGGAAAGGTATTTGATATGTCCTGGCTTCGCTCGACCCTGACTGCCATCGTGTCAGCGACTGTTTCATTTGTACCAGCAAGCTCACATGCCGCACAGACGATCGGACCAGACCAACATCTGGCAACACAACTGCGTCAGAGTGATGAGATTTTGCTTAAGGCAGTTCATACGGCGAATCGCTCAGCGTGGCAGACATTTGCGGCACCCGATTTCTTCTATCTCGACGAGGAAGGTGGGGTTACATACCTCGACGCCTTTCTTCGGCAGTTAGTGCCAATGACGTCTGAGCCACTAAAAATACAGACTTACTCGCTGACTCGGGCGGGTGACACGGCTGTCGTCTTCCACGAAGATACAGACGAGATTAGGGTTCGATACGTCTTTACAGAGACGTGGCAGCGTTTGAATGGCGCTTGGAAGCTACGCGTACTCCACATCACAAATGTGCTTTCCGACCCGCCATCTATACAGCTTTCGAAAGCCCAAATTGAGGAGCTTGCGGGTACCTACTATTCAGATTCAGTCACCTACACGATCCGCCGAGATGGTGATCATATCCTCGCAAAGCGTCCGGATGGCCAAGAAACTGAACTGAAGGCTGAGACACGCGACATGCTGTTTTCGCCGGGTAATCCTCGCGTGCGAAAGGTCTTTCCGCGAGACGCGGCAGGTAAAGTGACCGGCTTCGTCGTGCGGTATGAAAACAGTGACACCTTGTGGACGAAGGTGGATTGACCGATGGTGTCAGCAGACTAATTCACTCGTGTTGAGGTGTTGCATGTTTCATATGCGTCTTAAGCCGTTGTTTCTATCATTGCTCGTGGTGAGCGTTTGCCATTTGCGAGCGCAATCGTCGATCAATCTATCTGTAGATCTGCGCGACGCTCCGAGGAAGCTGCTTCACACTACAGAAATTCTCCCTGTGCAGCCGGGCCCCTTGACGCTCGCCTTTCCAGAATGGATACGCAACGAGCATGAGCCCGCTCCGCTCACGCAGCAGGTTGGGCTATTCATCACAACTCGCAATGGTGACGGGGCGAACGGCCAGCCTATTCGTTGGACACGCGATCCCATCAACCTCTACCTGTACCGCGTGATCATTCCGACCGGAGTCCGCTCCATCGACGTAAAATTCGATTTCATTACCTCCGATACAGGCGGCGACGCCCGCGCATCTTCAGATGCAGACCTCGCGGTGTTGGATTGGAATACCGTCGTCCTTTACCCCTACGGCGGACCCGATACGCGAGTTGCCAATATCACCGTCACGGCGACAGTCGTCTTGCCAAGCGGTTGGCATACGGCCACCTCGCTCAAGACTGTGGCGGGCGCAATGGAGCCGGTTAGTTCGGTCGTAAAATTTCAGCCCGTATCGCTCGAACAACTAGTGGATTCCCCGATGATTGTGGGACGCTACTTCCGAGAGATCGCCCTTGCCCCCGAAGTTTCACCCAGGCACTACCTCGACATAGTAGCGGATCACCCGGAAGATCTCGAAGTCCCTCCAGCACGAATTGATGAATTGAGCCGGGCGATTCGCCAGGCCGGGCTACTGTTTCGCAGCCATCACTATGACGAATATCGCTTTCTCATCACGCTTTCGAACAACATCTCGGGCGCAGCGATCGATCACCTCCAATCACTGGACAACCGGCGGCCGGCAAAGTTTTTCTATAACGAGAAATGGCAGAAACTTGCCGCAAGTTACACGATCCACGATTTTCTTCATAGCTGGAACGGCAAGTATCGGCGCCCTGAAGGACTCGCAACACCAAACTTTCAAACTGCTCCGGTTACGAGCGGAATGTGGGTATACGAAGGGCTGACAGACTATCTGACCAATGTGATGACCGCGAGAGCGGGCATCTGGACAAAGGAAGAGTATTTGGATGCCCTGGCATCGAAAGCTGCCTACTATGATCGCCGTCCAGGTCTGCAGTGGAGGGATCTTGACGACGTCGACACGATGGCATACCCGCTTTGGAGCACTGAGGATTCCAATTACGATAACTGGCGTCTCAACGGCTTTGATTTCTATAGCGAAGGGACCTTAATCTGGCTCGATGTCGACGTGGCGATACGCAACAAGTCGAACGAGAAGAAGTCACTTAACGACTTTGTCGCTCTCTTTTATGGTCTCGGTGGGGATACCGGCCCCAGAGTTGTTCCGTACTCCTTGGACGACATCCTAGCTTGCTTGGATCAGGTCATTCCAAACGACTGGGGAGGCTTCCTCACCGAACGCCTTCACGCTCTGGCAAAAGCACCCCTTCAAGGCATCTCCGGAGCCGGCTACAGGCTGGTCTATACAGAAGGCGCCGACGACGACTTCCGGTATTCCCTTGCCATGAGCATCAAAGCGGACGGCGTGCTCTCAGATGTCTTGATAGGCGACATTGCCTATCAGGCAGGTTTTGGCCCTGGGATGAAAATACTTGGGGTGAACGGTCAACCCTTCGCGCGCGCGATCCTGCAGCAGGCAATCGACGCCGCGAAGACGACGACAAAGCCCATCGAATTCAAGGTTGACAATACTGGCGTAATCTCGGACCTGCATCTTGACTATCACGGCGGGCAAAGGCATCCCGTGCTGGAGCGTGTTCCGAATACCCCTGATCGGATCGCTGAAATTCTGCAACCGATGAGCAGATAGCGCATAATCTCCAATGCGCGTTGGAGACGAATCGCGCTGGAAACGTGCTTTGGCCTGCTCTCGCCATTTGAGTTTCCACCATCGCCCGTGCTTCGTAAAAACAATAAGGCCTCACTAACCTATCGAGGTGGAACCGACACGTGATCCCGTTAGCTCTGCTCTGCGCCTCAAGTAAACAAGATGACCGATTCAGATGCAGTGTGAACCTCAAACAAAGAGATCAGGTTCTGCGTGATGGGCAACAATACCGGTTCGTCCGGGAGCTATCTCCGCCGCAAGCTGATGTTTATCCTGGTAATCCCCGCTGTTTTGGGCACGAAACGGTATCGGTGCATCGGTGAACAATCCATCGAGCCGATTGTTCAGTCCCTCTATAGCGAGCCCGGTCTCTGCTTCGCTAAGACGACCGGTGCCATAGACGGCAAATGTGGGCAGCACTTCCATGCCGGAGAAGAACAAGGTTCCGTGAGTGATGGGAAAGAGGATCTGCTCTAGCGAACCGTTGATACCGCGCGCACCATAATCCTCAAAAGGACCACCAACTGTGACGGAGAGCAGTGCCCGTTTGCCCGCAAAGCCGCCTTCTCCATAGCGGTGTTGATTCCCAGCATCCTTGTATCCGTAGGCCAACCCGTACGCAAAGACGCGGTCAACCCAGCCTTTCAGGATCGCCGGAAAGCTGAACCACCATATCGGAAATTGAAAGACGATAGCGTCTGCCTGGCGCAGCTTGGCCTGTTCGTCCTCCACGTCCTGAGTTTGCGCGCGCTTCGCATATGCGTTCCCGGATTCGCTGACGAAGCACAGTCGGTCCTCGTTCACTCGCTGAGGAAAGTCAGCCGCATCGAAGACCGCTTTCCAGTTCATCGCGTATAGATCGCTTTCGAGAACGCGATGTCCAGACGCAAGCAAGCTTGTCTTGGCGGCTTCCACGAGCGTGCGTGTTAGGGACGTAGGCTCTGGGTGAGCATGGATCAGCAAAACAGTCTTCTGCATTTGGCTTCCTCTGGGTGGTACATCCTGACTCCCTAAAGAGATGAAGAGTGAAGCTTCTAAGATGCAGAAATAATGGTACTTACAAATATGTGATGTACTATCAAAAAAGATAGTGTAGTGAGGAGCAGCCGGTGACGAAGCGTCGTTTCAAAGAATACGAACTGGAAACCGGCTGCGGCGTCGAGGCCTGTTTAGAAGTGGTCGGAGGAAAGTGGAAGGGGCTCATTCTCCACCACCTTATGCAACATGGGACGCTGCGCTTCAATCAGCTTCAGAAGCTGAAGCCGAACCTGAGCCCCCGCATCCTCACCGCCCAGCTTCGAGAACTGGAGCGAGATGAGGTAATAGTCCGTGAGGTCTATCCAGTCGTTCCACCGAAGGTGGAGTACTCGCTGTCACCTGCCGGGGAATCGCTTCGTGAACTGATTCAAGCGATGCAGAAATGGGGTGATCGTTTCCTCGTTCGGGTCAATGCACCCGTTCGGAAAACCTCGGCCAAGTGACACCAGTCGAAAATCCCATGGTTGACCTCTCTGGGAAGAGGCAAGCTCCCGCGAGACACATTCGGTGAACTTCGGAGAGTTATGATTTGTCGAGTCCATGTCGCTTGGTGGTAAATCGCCGAGTCACTCAACGAGGCCCAATTCCCGACAAGATGTCGGCTCTTCGTCAGGCAACGTGCCACTGGCCTCGTACGCCAGTGCGAGAACGGGAGAGTGGCGCATCCGGCTAGACCACAGTGAGATCTCAAAGTTCGTTCTGTCCACGACCAGGTTTCCAGCGAACGGTTGAGGGAAGAGCATTCGGGTAGTTTCCGAAGGGTGATCTCCACGAAAAACTTCGTCAAACACTCCGTCAAATTGTGTGCCGAAAGGGCTCCAAAAACGTCACCCGACTCCGACTTATCCTACTGAAAACAAACGTGCTCCAGACCCTACACGTGCCCTGTTAACCGAAGGGTTGTAGGTTCGAGTCCTACCTCAGGAGCCATAAGCCAATCATTTGCGCGCTCCCTCATAAATACCCTCACCACACAAAGTAGAAACCACTCTCAGGCAGGAATCCGTCTGGGCTAACTCCGCCTCTTGCCTCTGACCTCTAGCTTTTAGCTCTGCACGCCCACTCCACAGCCCGCTGTAAAAGCTTTACTGCCAATGTCAAAGTGTTTTGCAATATTGAGCCAGTTTCCCTGATCGATTCTCCGATTCGATTCTGAAACTCAATCTGCTCAAGGCTTAAGGGCTGGGAGACGGCTGCGGTTGCGGAGCATGATAGCTAAGAGCTTTCGCGCCTCCCAGTAGCGAGGAATATACCGTTTAGGTTCAGCCAGCGAGCGAAATAGCCAGCCCAGATAGAATCTGTCGGCCCAGACGGGGATGTGGACCTGATCGCCGCTGAGAAAGGCAATCGCTGCGCCGATGCAGTGAATCGCGGGTCGATAGGCCAGGTTGCGTTTGAGGTAGAGCCCCAGACGCTCCTGGGTCCCGCCGCCAATCGTGACGATGACGTGCTCTGGTAGCAGCCGGTTGAGGCGTTCGAGCAGAGCAGGATCGTCAATGAGACCATTTCCGTACATGGGGGCCATATAGACGTTGTCTTCAGGAATGACGATTCCCTGCGAAGCGAGCCAGGCGAGATTGCGTCTGGCGCTGACTGGACTCGCCATGATCCAGAAGGAATTACCTGGTTTGCGAACGTCAGCTTCGGAGAGAAGTTCACGGAGATACACGAGGCCGGAGAGGCGCCTGATGGGGACAGGCTGCAGGCGGTTCCAGACAAGAACCATGAAGGCAGAATCGGTGATGGCGAGGTCGGCGCTTAGGAGTGCGTCGCGATAGTCAGGACTGCAATCAAGGTCTTTGAGGGCCGGAGCTGCGGGAACGACCAGAAGACCTCTGTTGGTTCGCATAATCTCGATAGCTTCCTTTGCAGAGCCGTCGAAGAAATCAATGCCAAGAATGCGGTGGGTGACGGGAGGTGTAGGCATGAAAGAGGTGTTGCTTCGTATCTTATTCGAAGGTGAGTTAAATAAGCGCTACGCTTCGTAATAGAACATGAGGCTACTCGTTGCGGAAGGCGCTCAGTTTCAGTCGAGACGGCTAGCTGGCGACTATTGCTGCAAGCGTGCTCTCTACTCGAAGATCCTGCGCTGAGAAACTCTCTTGGTTCTGTTGGAGCATGACACGACAGCCCCCGCAAGTGTGCTGCTCCGGGGGCTATCGTGTTTTCGTGATCGGTTACTACCTCGTTGCAGCTGCCAGAGGCTTAGCGGAGAGGATCTCCTCTTCGATCCAGGCGTAGGTCTTTGCCAAGCCGTCGCGAAGCTTGATCGACGGTGCCCAGTTCATCTTTTCCTGGATGAGCGTGTTGTCACTGTTGCGGCCGTTGACGCCTTTTGGGGCGCCAAGGTTGTAGTTGCGTTTGAGCTTGATGCCGGCGATGTCTTCGGCAATATCGACGAGTTGGTTGATGGTGACGAGCTCATCGGAGCCGAGGTTGAGGGGCTCATGGATCTCGCTCTCGGCGATCATCTGTGTGCCCTTGGTGCAATCGTCGATGTACATAAAGGAGCGAGTCTGCTTCCCGTCACCCCAGATCTCGATCTCGTGCTTGCCGGAGTGCTTCGCCTCGATGACCTTGCGACAGACTGCGGCGGGAGCCTTCTCGCGGCCGCCGGTCCAGGTGCCCAGCGGGCCGTAGACGTTGTGGTAGCGTGCGACGCGAGTCTGCAAGCCATAGTCCTCCTCGAAGTGGCGGCACATGCGCTCGGAGAAGAGCTTCTCCCAACCGTAGCCATCTTCCGGAAGCGCAGGATACGCGTCCTCTTCCTTGAGGGCGACGACGTCGGGGTTGGTCTGCTTTTCGCCGTTGTAGACGCAGGCGGAAGAGGAGTAGAAGAAGCGCTCAACACCCTTTTCCCGAGCCGCCATCAGCATGTGGGTGTTCGTCAGGACCGAGAGCATGCACAGAGCTTTGTTGTTTTCGATGAAGCCCATCCCACCCATGTCGGCTGCGAGCTGAAAGACCACATTGGTGCCGGCTGCCGCTTTAAGGCAGCTGTCCTTATCCTTGAGATCAAGGGAGAGGCTTTCGACGCCTTTGGATACCTGATACCACTCATCGAGCGGCTTGATGTCGACCGCACGTACAACGTCAACGCCATTGGCGAGCAGGCTTTGAACTAGGTGGCCACCGATGAATCCACCGGCACCACAGACGACTGCTTTCTGTCCTTTGAGCTTCATAGAGGGAGAGACTCCTTGGGTCATAAGTTAGAAGCTATTGAAGTGGTTCAGGTTACCTGGTGGGACACTCTGGCAATGCATTTTCCGCTTTGCTTCCAAGTCCCAGTATAGCTGTGAGGGGTAGCGGGCTGCCATGAGAAATAAATCCTAACGAGAGGGATTGACTTTTCGAAGTTTCGGATAATAGATGTGACGACTTTATCAGCCTCACACTCACGGACTCGGCTAATTGCTTACGCATCTCTTATCTCGTGTCGCGATTTATCCCAAAAGAATTGGAGAGATGACTCGGATCTGATGTAGCATCGTTTCGCATTTGACATTGACGCTTACGCACTTCTCGGAGGAACACCCGATGGGGGTCTCTCGTGCAGTCGCCGCTCTCCTGATTGTTTCCACTTCTGCTTTAACGATTGCCCAGACTGGGGGGCTTACCTGCTCGAGCGACGATGGGGGTTACAGATACTGTCGCGCGGACACTCAAAACCAGGTTCAGCTGACACGGCAGATCTCGGGTTCGCGGTGCGAGCAGGGGTATAGCTGGGGATACGATCCGCGCGGAATCTGGGTGGACCGCGGATGTCGAGCCCAGTTTGTCTATGGCCGAGGGCGCTCGCGTGGGGATGACAACACCGGCGCCGCGATTGCGGGCGGGATTTTGGGTGCGCTGATTTTGGGAGCGGCGGTGGCTGCAGCCAAGGACAATGAGAACGGTGGAGACCGCGAGCGCACGAACTACTACAACGACGGATACCGCATGGGACGGCAGGATGCTGATAACGGACGGCGGAACTTTTACCAGTGGTGGAGCGAACGCTACCCGATGAAGTATGAGAGGGATTTTGCCGCTGGATACACCGACGGCTACAACAATAATGGGCGACGTCCGCCGCGATAGACCCAGGTTTGCGAGCAGAAGCGGCTGCAATCAGTGCCGTAGATTTCGACACACTGCAAGGACGGAGGAATTGACGCAATGAAGAGCTCAGCAGTTTCCGCATCGATGCAACGGATGGCCGGTTTGGTCTTGCTTTTGGCATGCGCAGTGGTGGCGCAGGCACAGGAGTCCCCGGCGTCCCCTCCTCCGCCCGCTATCCCCTCTACCTCCAAAGATGTTGAGATTCCAACACGCAGCACGGTCGATATGCTGGCCGAGATCAAGAAGAGCGGCAAGCTCCGTGTGGGCGTCTCGGAGATTGTTCCGTGGGCGATGCATGATAAAGATGGAAACCTGGTGGGATTCGAGATCGATGTGGCAAGAAAGCTCGCACGCGACATGGGAGTGCAAGTGGAGTTTCATCCGGATGAGTTTCGTTATTTGATTCCGGATCTCGAAGCGAATCGTTTCGACATTATCGTCGCAGGTTTTTCGATTGAGGCGCGGCGGGCGCTGGCGGTGAACTTCAGCCAGCCTTACAACGTGACCGACGTGACAATTGCCGCCAGCAAAAAATTGGGCGGCGAGTTGAAGACGATGGAAGACTTCAATAAAAAGGGCATCACGATTGGGGTGGTGGAGGGAATGACGTCGGAAGACCTGGCAGCGTTGGCGTTTCCGAAGGCCTCAATCCAGACCTATACGGAAGACAGCGCGTTGTTCAGCGATCTGGTCGCGGGCAGGCTTGCTGCGGCTGTTGCAGACAATCCCCGGTTGGACATCCTGGCAAAGCTCTATCCTGATGCTGTAACGGTGCCGACTGTGGCCCCGCTGGGAAGGTTTCCCGCGGCCTTCGCTGTGAGGCGTGGTGATATGGACTTCGTCAACTACCTGAACTCCTGGATCGCCGCGCGAAATGCGGATCAATGGATCGACACACGACGGAAGTACTGGTTCAAGTCGACGGATTGGGCAGGAAGCCTCTAATTAAACCTTCGCCAGCTCCTCTTGATCAGTAGTCGATGGAGTGAGTGCTGTGTTCGCCGGCTTGTGCAGTAGATCAATGACTGACTGGTAGAGGCGATTGCGCACCTCGAAGCGGTCGCCGGCACGAATGACATAGCGAACGACGATGTCCACGCCAGAGGCCGCCGGCCGCATATCGACCGAGGGTGTGGCCTTGAACTGGCTCAGGCCATTATGACGCGTGGCACTCTGCCACTCCTGCTCGGCGAGCTTGGCGTCACGTTCGGTCTGTTTCAGCACGGTGTTGTGGATAGCTTCGATAGTCTTGTACGAATCGACGCCCGGTGGAATGTTGACCGTGATCTCATCCCACATCCACTGGCCAGTCGTGGAGAAGTTGAAGTATTGGCCTGAGATGGCAAAGTTGTTGATGAAGGTGACGCGGCGACCGGTGGGATGGCCTTTGTCGGTCCAATTACCGGTCTCTAGGAGAGCCGTACGGAAGAGGCCGATCTCGACGACCTCGCCGCCTACGCCGTTGATCTCAACCCAGTCGCCAACGCGGATGCCATTTTTGCCCATAAGGATGAACCAGCCGAAGAAGGCGAGGATAAAGTCTTGGAAGACAACGGTGAGGCCGGCGGCACCAAGGCCCAGGATAGTTGGAACCTGACTCGGCGCCCCAAAGATAACGAGTAATACCAGCAACAATGTGACCAGCTGGATGCCGAGACCGATGATGGTGCGGAGGGTGTGGAGGCGGCGCTGCTCCATGCGGGAGCGGTCGATAAGTTGACCGACAAATGTGGCGAGAAGGACCCCGCAAAGAATCAGGAAGGCGATGAGCGAAAGTGATTGCAGCGCAAGGTGCGTGACGATTGAGTGTTGAAGCTCCACCTGCGCGAGCCATTTGCCGTAGACGGAGGAAAGCTGCTGCTGGGTCTGTAGCTGATCCTCCGCGATGCTATGCATCTGCGAGAAGGCATGAGCCTTAGCCATGCGAGCTACACGGCTCTTTACGGCGTCCTGCGGGGCGGCACCGTTGGGTTGAGCACTCGGTGCATCGACCTTGGATCCATCGACACTCGATACATTGACGGAAGCGTTGATGCTGGCTGCAGCCGCTGAGGCTTTCTTTTCGAACTCTGCATGCCTCGCGGTGAGCGTGGCGATGTCGGCATCGGTCTCGGCTTTGGCCTGGCGAATAAGATTCATGCGGCTGCGCTGGTCGAACCAGGCGGAGACGCGGCCATAGAGCGTGCCATAACGCCGGGCAGAGAGAACGGCGATCTGCCCCCCGGTATTTCCCTGGGCCGCATCGTACTTCTTCATGGCAGCTTCGCGAGCGGTGAGCTCCTGTTGAATCTGGCTGCGTTGGTCGCCGCTCACCCGGGCGAGCTGTTCGGTGAGGTCGGCCAGTTCATCGCTGTCCAGCTGAAGCTGAGCCTTGGCAACGTCGAGGTCATCGGAGTCGGCAGTCGTCCCGTTGGGCTGTTTGAGAGAAGCAGTAACAGCGTCCACTTTGCCCTGATCTTCTTTGACGAGCGACTGGACCTGTGCCTCTTTTTCCTGGAGCACTAAGGCGTCACCAGTGAGAGTGCGAGTCTGTAACGCAGCCTGGCGAAGAGCGAGGGCAAACGCCTGATCCACCTCATGGTCAGCTAGCCGGGCCGCCTCATGCGCAAAAGATTGCTCTTCGGCAGAGACGGCAAGAGGAGCGAGCGACTCGATAGTCTGCCACGGACGCTGGTCGATGAGATTTTGCCCGCCGGCAGGACCGCCGTTGGATTTGAGAAAAGGCATGTGAGCCATGGCACCACGCGTCCACCACGCTGCCGCGAGGCAGAGAACGAGGAGGGCGGCGGGAACTGCTATGGCGAGACGACGGAGTTCCTTCATTCCTTAACCCTACATGCTCCTTCAGTTAGCTTCAAAGCCCCGTTAGCGTCATTGCGGATGTGGATCGGCTGCGTGCTCATATCTGTTGCAACTGCCAGAGTTATGCCCAGCACCCTAAGACAGAACACGAGACTGTCCCGCGCAGGTAGTAACCGGAAATTAACGAAAGCCCAATGGAGGGAGGAGTAAATTTCAAAATAGTCCGTACTGTGGGAGTTAGAGTGACCAATACATCAGAGGTTCCGTTTCATTGCGACGTAGAAAGTTCGACCGAAAACGGAGTCACGGTTACGACGGTTCGGTGCCATGGCCGTTTGATTAACCAGACGGCTGGTGAGGTCAAAGAGATCGTGAAGCCGTTGATCCCTCAGGGCGGCACGATAGTGATCGACCTGGAGGATGTGACGTTTCTGGATAGCCTCGGGTTGGGAACGCTCGTCGGGCTGAAGGTCTCTGCGATCAACGAAGGGTATTGCACCTTGAAGTTACAGAATCTCTCACCACGCATTCAGGAACTGGTGAAGCTTACGAGTCTTACAAAGCTGTTCGCGTCCTAGCCTCAGTTATGGGAGCGACGCTAGCCAGCATGTAGGATCTAGGTCGTGGAAACTTCTGTTGCAAACGCCGGCATCGTTCCGGGACTTTCGGTCGTGGCTGTCAAGAGACAGCCACTGGCAGCGATAGGACTTGCCCTGCTGGTCGTCTTTGTGGCTTGCGCAGTCTTTGCTCCCTGGCTGGCGCCGTGGGATCCAGCACAGTTGGATCTGACGGGACGTCTGATGAGTCCGTCGTGGACTCACTGGTTTGGCACAGACGAACTGGGACGGGACATCCTCTCGCGAACGTTGTTTGGGGCGAGAATCTCGTTAGTAGTAGCTGTAAGCGTAGTAGGACTCTCGCTGGCGGTGGGGCTGGTGGCGGGCGGTCTGGCTGGATTCTACGGCGGGTGGACGGACACGGTCGTGAACATCTACGTGACTAACGCATTTCTGGCGCTGCCTGGAATTCTGCTGGCGATTGCGTTTGTTGCATTCATGGGGCCGGGGTTGGGCAATGTGATTCTGGCCCTAGCCATCTCAGGTTGGGTGGGATACGCGCGCTTGGTACGTGCGCAGGTCATGGCCGTGAAGGAGCGCGAGTTTGTCGAGGCGGCGCGAGCCCTTGGCGCGACGGATCTTCGCATTATGACGCGGCATATTCTGCCGAACATCCTGCAGCCGCTGATCGTGCAGGCGGCGATCGGCATGGCGGGCGCCGTACTGGCCGAGGCTACGCTGAGCTTTCTGGGGCTGGGGGTTCCGCCACCAGCAGCGAGTTGGGGATCGATGCTTAACGATGCGCGGTCGCACCTGTTCGACTCACCGCATCTGGTCTTCTTTCCGGCCATGGCAGTAATGCTCTGCGTACTCTCGTTCAACTTCATCGGGGATGCCCTACGGGACTATCTCGACCCTCGAACGCGGATGAGCACTGGGCTTTGACGGCGCAAATGGAAGGCGTAAAGATGATCAAAGCGATAAGGATCGATAAAAAGCTGATCGAATCCCTGCGGCTAATCTGGTTCTAGCTTGGCTGTGGTTTCATCTCTTTTGTCGCTCTTATCACCGCTACGCCCCCTCGGGTGCGTCTTCCATGCGCGGCATCACCGCCGGTTATCGGATATGCTTGGCCTAGCAACGGAAAGGCAGTACCAATGCGTAAGAGTATCGTTTCACCGTCGACGACGACAGCAACTCCGATCAGCGATCTATGGCGCGACCTGGAGCGGATTGCGCGTGTCGAGATTAGCTCCGAAGATGAGAAGTTTCCGATTGAACACGCGCTGGACAGGAAATCAACGACCGGCTGGAAAGCTGCGACGCCGGGTCCTCAATTAATACGTCTGCACTTTGATGAGCCACTGACGATCAAGCGGCTGCAGCTGCACTTTGTGGATCGAACTTCGGAGCGGTCACAGGAGTTCGCGTTGTTTGCAGGTGCGGGCACCGAGCTGAAAGAAATCGTGCGCCAGCAGTGGACATTCAGTCCGAATGGCTCGACCGAAGAGATAGAAGACTATGTGGAGAACCTAAGCGGTATTACGACGCTCGAGCTGCGGATCGATCCAGACCGGAGCCACGATCCGAAGTTGAGCCGCGAGTATGCCTCGCTGCAGAGTTTGAAGCTGGCATAAGACTGACTGCGAATCTGCGCGGATATTACGGATTAGAAACAAGCAGAAGCAAAACGGGTTTAGTCGCTATGTTGATTGGGGTGATCTCCGATACACACGGATTGCTGCGGCCGGAGGCTCTGGCTGCACTGCGCGGCGTGGAACATATTCTGCACGCTGGCGATGTTGGGGATATTGCAATCCTCGATGCCCTTCGCGAGATCGCTCCGGTGACGGCGATTCGCGGGAATGTAGACGTGTCGGGAGCTTGCGCGGAGCTGCCCGCAACCGATGTCGTGGAGCTAAGTGGCCAGCTGTTTTATCTGGTTCACTCGGTGAACGATCTGGATATCAACCCAAAGGCCGCCGGCGTAGCGATGGTGGTAAGCGGGCATTCGCATAAAGCTAAAGTCGAAGTGAAAGATGGAGTGATTTATTTCAATCCCGGTAGCGCGGGACCACGAAGATTTTCGCTACCGGTCACCGTGGGATTTGTGACGGTGGAGGATAGGGTCGAGGCCAGCGTCATGGAGCTCATGGTTGGGTAAGAATGCGATACGCGCCCGGTGCAAATACTAGTTTCTCGCGTTTCTCGTTAAGTGAACACCTGAGATAACACTAGCGAAGATAATGAGGACGCCAAGGATACCGGCAACATAAAACGGCGCTTTTAAAGTCCAGTGGATATCCATGCCCATTGAACCCAATAGGACGCCCAAGAGACAGCCACCTGCGAGAACCACAAACGGAGTCAGAATAAGCAGAGTACCGAAAACTACTCTCCATCTTGGCATCACGTTTGCAGCACCTCAGACAATCTTTAGTGGTAAATTGCTCGGTTGGACATTAGCCTTTGCTGCGGTCTGTGAAGCGGAAGAAGAGGGACTGCTCAGCAACTGGAGCGGCAAGTTCGTTGAGCGCAGCCATCTGGGAGTTGGAGAGGGGCGTGAAGTCCTGGGCGATCTTTACGTTCTCTTCTAGTTGAGGAATATTGTCGCAGCCGATGATGACCGTACTGACAGGGTGCGAGAGCGTGAAGTTCATTGCATCCTTCATGGTCATTACGCCAGGGCGATGGGCAATAGCAGAGCCCTCCCATGAGTGACGCTGCGCATCGAGCGAGGGTGGCGTCCACGAAGCAAGGAGACGGCCACGCGAGGGAACTTTCATGCCGATGATGCCCATCTGCTTCTCGACGACCAGCGGAAGCAGCTTGTCGGTGAAGCTGTGAATGTGGGTATCGGCGGCGTTCATAGCCATCAAGATAGTGTCGAAGTTGTGGCGGTTGACCGCGTCGATGAGAGCTTCGGGGCGATAGTGGCCAGTGACGCCGAGGTAGCGGACGACCTTCTGGTCCTGCATCTCGAGCAGCGCTTCCATCGCGCCTCCCTTGGCAAAGATCGTGTCGACGTCCTCGGGAAGGCCAACATCATGAAGCTGCCAGAGGTCGACGTGATCGGTGTTGAGAAGCTGGAGAGACTTCTCAATCATACGGAGCGAGCCATCGCGGGTACGCTCCTTGGTCTTGGTGGCGAGGAATGCCTCGTTGCGTCGGCTCTTCATGACGCGACCGACATACTGCTCGCTCCAGCGTTCAGGCCCACCATAGATGGAGGAGGTATCGATGTAGTTGACGCCGAGATCGAGCGCACGCTCGATGATGGGAACAGCAACATCAAAGTTCGCGGGCTTCTCCAGGGCCGCCTGCCCGCCAAGCGAGAAGATCCCAACCTTGTAGCCGGTCTTGCCGAGATTGCGAGTGGGCATCGTCGTACGAGTGTTCGTATTGGCTGGGAGCGGTGGCAGCGTGTGCGCGGTCTCAACGGCGATAGCGCCTTTGGTAAGAAGGGCTGCGGCGGCAACGCCTCCGGTCTTGAGAAAGGTACGGCGGTCAGGAGTAGTGGGCAGATTCTTCTTCATCGCGGAGTCCTCAGGTCGAGCCACGTCGTGGACAGTTTAGCCTGTTCCACGAGACAGCGTCGCCCACCGGCTCGTTTCACATCTTTTGGACAAGTTCGCTAGTTGGTGTCGAAGTGGACAGAGTCGAGGATCTTCTGCATCCGATGGCGAACGGCGTCTAACTCCCGTGGCGAGATATCCTGCACCCCGCTGACATCCCCGCCACAGAAGGTGTTGATGACAGCGTCAAAGCGATAGCACGCGTTGTTGTGCGCGGTGGTGTAGATCTCATCGCGGGATTCAGTGCAGATTCCCCCATGCTCGTCGTAACCGTGGGTAAATGGTATGCCCCCGATCTGCGCACTGGAGGCGGTGTGAGGATCGCGCACCGTCGCCTGTGCGCTGCACTCGGCAGAGCCAAGGTGCGGAGTGACGCTGAAGTAGAAGAAGGCTCCGCTGAAGGTGGAGTTGGGGTGCGGGTTGAAGCTGATGCTGGCAACGGCACGCAACTGTGTGCTGTGAGCAATGGACCGGGCATCGAGATTAAAAGTGCTCACCTCGGAGTCTTTGCGGTTAAGCTCCCAGGCCGCAGGAACAGTAAAAGTAACTCCGTAGCGCGAATCATGAAAGGGATGTGCGGGTGGCATGCTGGGCTCGATCGCCGGAGGTTTCGGACGAAGCATGGGCGGAACGGCCTCCAACCCGGAAGACTTGCTCTGCGCCGCGCAGGCGATCACTGTCACGACGGTCATCAGAACAGCAGTGGTACAACGGACAAGGTGGGCGGTTTTCATGCTTCCTTCTCTAGGCGCTATTACTCGGCGCGCATGCGCGGATTGGCTACAGTGTAGGCGATGTCGGTCAGAAGATTCACTACAACATAAGTTAGCCCCACGGCAAGGATGCAACCCTGAACTAAAGCATAGTCCCGGTTGGAGATAGCAGACAGAGTGAGCCGGCCAATCCCGGGCCAGCTGAAGATTGTTTCGGTTACGATGGCACCCGCAAGAAGACTGCCAAACTGCAGCCCAATAACCGTTAGAACCGGGATCAGAGCGTTGCGCAGGGCATGGCGGTAGACAACCGCGTTCTCCGTAAGACCCTTGGCGCGAGCCGTGCGGATGTAGTCCTGGTTTAGCTCTTCCAACATGGCAGTGCGGACCATCCGGGTGAGGATGGCGGCCAGCGAGAGACCGAGCGTGATAGCAGGCAGGATGAGGTGGAGGACGAAGCTGGTGGCCTCACCCGTGCCGGCTCCCGAGACTGGTAGCCACCCAAACTGAATAGAAAAGACAAGGATAAGAATCGGCCCGAGAGCGAAGTTAGGGAAGGACAGGCCAACGAGAGAGACGACGCCGAGAAAGCGGTCCTGCCAGCGGTTGCGGTGGAGAGCCGAGGCAATCCCGGCAGGAATGGATAGCAATATACCTATCAGCAACGCCGCGGCAGTAAGAGCGAGGGTGTATGGGTACCGCTGAAGAACGAGGTGGACGACGGAGTCGTGCAGCCGTAAGGATTGGCCGAGGTTAGCGTGAAGAATGCCATGCCAGTAGTGGGCGTACTGCTGGCCGAGCGGGGCGTCCAGACCATAGGAGTGGCGGAGTGCGTCTATGTCAGATGCGGTGGCGCCTTCGCCAAGCATCTGGACGATCGGGTCCCCCGGGACGAGGTGGATGAGGAGGAAGACCACCGAGACCACGACCCACAGCACTGGCAGGGTGAGGAGGATACGGCGGAGTGGTCGCCAGATGGCCGCGCGATTCAGAGTCACTGGATCGCTTCCCTGCTATCGGCTTCGTCTTCGACCTGGTTGGGCGGCGGAGCTACGTCCTCCACAATCACGCGGCTGATACGACGCCCCGCCATCTCAGCAACTTCGTAGCGGCGGCCTCCATGCTCGACACTCTCCCCTGCGGCAGGAATATGGCCCAGGTTCGCGAGGAGAAAGCCAGCCAGAGTTTCAACTCCAGGCTCGCGCGGGAATGTCCAGTGAAGCTGGTTGCCAAGATCGCGGAGGGTGGTGCTGCCGTCGAGCACCATGGCTCCGGTAGTACTGAGCAGAGGCGATTTGCTGACGTCGAACTCGTCTTCCAGTTCGCCGACGATCTGCTCGAGAACATCTTCAGCCGTGACCAGGCCGACCGTCGAGCCGAACTCGTCAACGACGATGGCAATGTGCCGGCGTCTCTCTTGGAACTCCTGCAGAAGCTCGATCGCAAGCTTGGTCTCCGGAACAACGGTCAGCTCACGCATCACCTGGCGGAGAGTAAGTCCGGACTCGCCCTTGCCGCCAAGCGAAAGAGCGACGGTCCGGAAGTGCATCAGGCGCGAGATGTCCTTCGAGTAGACGATGCCGATGATGTGCTCAGGGCCGCTGACGGGATCATAGACCGGGACGCGGGAGTGCTGCTCTTCAACGATGCGGGCTGAGGCCTGCTGCAGCGGCAGGTCCGCAGAGAGCGAGAAGATGCTGCCGCGAGGCGTCATGATCTCGCGGACCGTGACGTGATTAAGCTCAATCGCGCGATGGATTATCTCTTCCTGAAAGACGGGAAGCAGACCCATCCGGCGCGTGGCGGTGGCGATAAGCTTCAGCTCTTCAGGCGAGTGGACCGCCCCTTCGCCGCGCAGGGGAGCCCGAAAGAGCCTGAGAACAAGCGCCGCAGACGAGTTCATCAGCTTCACAATAGGCCGGGTGAGCCGAATAAAGACGTCCATAGGACCGGCAACCGCCAGAGCGATGCGTTCGGTTCGCTGTAAGGCGAGCGACTTCGGAACAAGTTCGCCCAAGAGAACCTCAAAATAAGTGATCAACGAAAAAGCGAAGATGACCGCCGCAGTATGGGCATACAAAACCGCATGAGCGGGCAGCCGGTGCAGAGGGCCACCCAGGAAATTAAGGATGATCTCGGCCACGGCAGGTTCGCCAATCCATCCGAGAGCCAGACCGGCTACAGTAACGCCAAGCTGCACCGCAGGCAGAAACTCATCAATCGAGTGTTTGAGCTTGAGCACCGTACGCGCGCCAGGCCGCCCCAGCGCGATCAGCTGCTGAATGCGAGTCTCGCGGACGCTCACCAGGGCGAACTCTGCGGCCACGAAGAAGCTGCTGGCCAGAATGAAAAAGGCCACCATGATTATGCGGAAGAGCATCCACTCGAGCATTAAGGCTTGAGTTTATCAGGGCGGATTTGGAAGGCGGATAAGCAATCTTGCACGCAAACGAAACGGCCCGCGAGTTGAACTCAACGGGCCGTCCCTTGGCGTTGCTTGAAACTTACGCCAGAACCTTATTCACGGACTTGTCGATGGTGTCCTTGGGAACGAAGCCAACAATCTGCTCTGCGACCTTGCCATCCTTGAAGATGAGCAGGGCAGGAATACCGCGGATGCCATAGCGCATCGGGGTTGCAGTGTTGGAATCGACATCCATCTTCATAACCTTGAGCTTGCCCTGGTAGTGTGTGGCAACCTCATCGACAACCGGGGCGAGAGCGCGACAGGGGCCACACCAAGCAGCCCAAAAATCGACGAGAACAGGCTCTGTCGACTGAAGAACGTCTCTTTCAAAATTTGCATCATTTACTTCGGTGATGAACTGTCCTGCCATTTATCTTCCTCCAGAATGCTCTGCACTTTTTACACCCATCCGGTGCAGCGCAGTCTTCTCTATAGTAGATGCAATTTTGAACCGGGAGTTTCAGAGTGCGAAATACCACTTAAAGTGTAAACGCCCGGACCTCTGTAAAGAGGTCAACGGGCGGCGTAGCAGCCCTCCCCAGAACTGCCCACTCGGCTAAAGTACGGGGCTTTTTGCGATTCGTAAAGAACTCTTAGGTAACAAAATTACCATTACTGAGATGTTACTTCTGTCTGCCTAATCCCTTCTGCGTGAAAGGGATGGGTCTCAGCCTTCAAGTGCTCCCATAGAAATTGTCGTCTGTAGAACTTCAAGTGACTCGTCGCCAGCGGCTTCGCGAATCATAGCAGGAAGAGCCGAAGGCTTGGCATCTTCGGTAATGATCAGAACAGACGGACCGGCGCCGCTGAGAGCAACGCCCAGAATCCTGGGGCTCGCGATCTTTGGACTGAGTGTCGCCGAACTGTCCGCCAGGGGCAGCAGCAGTGGGAGCAGCGGGCAAACCTTCATGCGGTACGGCTGGTGGATACGATCCTGCATAGCAATTCGGAGAAGATCGCCCCGCCCCTGGGCAAAGGCAGCCACCAGCAGGGCGGTTGACTGAATATTGGCAACTACGTCCTCCCGGGGATAGGTAGCAGGAAGCAGCGCGCGCGCCTTTTCCGTGGCAAGGCTGGCGGGGGGCATCGCTAAGTTCAATCCCCAGATTAGATTTTCTCCGCAAGTAGATGTTGATAATGAGTTTTTACTCATCAAAGAAGCCGTCATCCCGCCGAGATAGCACGCCGCCACATTATCGGGATGACCTTCCCGAATACAGGCCTCTTCGAGTATCTGTTGGCCCGTCCAGCCCAGGTTGCCGAAGTGATTCGCCAGAAAGACGCCGGCCAGGAGTGCCGAGGCGCTCGAGCCGCAACCCATCCCAAGAGGAATCTCATTATTGATCAGGAGGTGGAGCCGTGGAGCCAGAACTCCGGCGACCGCCAGAACGTCGACGTAGGTCGTCAGGATGAGATTGTCTTCGAGCCTGGCACATAAGTCAGCGTCGCGACCAGTAGCCTCGATGTAAAAGCCGTCGGCGACCCAGGCGTCGATAGTGAGATAAAGCGCCATCGCCAGGCCGAGCGCGTCAAACCCGGGACCCAGATTCGCCGAGGTAGCAGGCAGACGCAGATGGTACGGCTTGCCTCGGTCCGTTGTGGTGCTTTGACTCATACTGGTTGCGGCTGGTGCATGTGGGATTCGAGGGTCCGGAGAACCAAACTGGCGTCCGCTTCAAGAACCATAGGAGGTTTTCTTAAGGCCGCGTGTCGAGTTTTATCCTTAACGCTAAGGTCAGCATTTTCAGCATCCGAGAACAATTCGTTGCGGTGATAGTCGATGGTATAAGCGGAGTCTTTAAGGGTGTGCCCAGTGAGGATGAGGACAACCCGCTCCTCTGTGGAAATCTTGCCTTGGGCCACTAGCTTTTTGAGCCCGGCAAGGGTGACAGCAGAGGCAGGCTCGCAGCCGACCCCCTCGGCACCGATCTCCGCCTTGGCTAGGGCGATCTCCTGCTCAGTAACCTGTTCGCACCAGCCGCCGGTGGTCTGAAGGGCATTGACGGCTTTACGCCACGAGGCCGGGTTACCAATCCGAATCGCAGTAGCGCGGGTATTAGCCACGACGGGAGTCAGGCGCTCTCCGCCGTTCTCCTGCAAGCTGCGATAAAGGGGGTTGGCCCCCTCGGCCTGAATGATGCTGATCTTCGCAGTGCGCGGTATCAGGCCAAGCTCACGCATCTCGGCGAAGCCCTTGGCCAGCGCGGAGGAATTGGCAAGGTTCCCACCAGGGACGATGACGTGCTCAGGAACCTGCCACTCCATCTGCTCGACCAGCTCAAAGGCTGGCGTCTTCTGACCTTCCAGACGGTAAGGATTGACGGAGTTGAGCAGGTAGATCGGGAACTGCTTCACCAGCTCGCCAAGAATCTTGACGCAGCCGTCGAAGTCGGTCTTGAGCTGGATCGTAAGAGCGCCGTAGTCCATCGACTGCGAGAGCTTGCCCCAGGCGATCTTGCCCTCGGGGATGAAGACGATGCTGCGCAAACCCGCCCGCGCCGCGTAGGCGGCCATGGCGGCAGAGGTATTGCCGGTCGAGGCGCAAGCGACCCACTCGAAGCCGCTCTGCGCGGCGACCGACAGTGCGGCAGTCATACCAGTGTCCTTGAAGGACCCTGTAGGATTCATGCCCTGATGCTTCGCCAGTAGCCAGTCGATCCCCGCAGCCTTCGCGCAGCGAGGGAGATCGTAGAGAGGAGTATTGCCCTCGCGCAGCGTAATCACCTTCTCCAGGTCGTCGACGATAGGCAGCAGATCGCGGAAGCGCCAGACGCCGGACTGGTCCACGGCCATCGTTGAGGACCGCCGTTCCTGCCAGAGCCAGCGAAGGGCGCTGGGATTGGGAAGCCGGCTATCGGGACCGGCGGCGGCGTTGGTCCAGGGGTACACCACCTCATAGAGACCGTTGCAGACCGGGCAGCGAAAGTTGCTGCTAACCTCATCCTTGCCGATGACGGTCGCGCATTCGGTGCATCTAAGGTGATGTGTTGCTACTTTCATGGTTGCTTCTAGCCTATCGTAAACGTCGAAGTGCGTCTGCGGCCTTCGTGTGTCTTGTCATATGCCTAGGCGTGATGTTGGGTAGTCGAAGTGCCTGGGGGCAGAAAGAGCTACGCGTGGCCGCCGCGGCAGATCTGCAACCAGTCATGCCAGCACTGGCGCAAAGATATGAGCATGAAACCGGAATCAAGCTGGTCGTCAGCTTCGGATCGTCCTCGACACTCGTCACGCAGATCCTGAACGGCGCTCCCTTTGATATCTTCCTGGCGGCAGACTACGTCTTCCCGGAGAAGATTGTGACGGCTGGGCTGGCCGATGGTGCCCAGCCAACGGCTTACGCCAAGGGCACGCTGGTGCTGTGGACCCGGAAAGACTCCGGCCTCTTGCCACTCACCCTGGACACGTTGTCTGATCCGCGCGTGAAGACAGTCGCCATCGCGAATGAGTTGCACGCACCCTATGGTCGGGCGGCGGCGGCGGCACTCCGTAGGATGAAGCTCTACGACCAGGTCGCTCCGCACTTGGTCGTGGGGGAGAATATCTCGCAGACAGCGCAGTTTGTGGAGTCTGGGAACGCGCAGCTCGGATTGATCTCACTCACAGCGGCGAGCACTCAGCGCTTCAAAGAGATTGGAACCTACATCCTGGTGCCCACCTCGCAGTACCCGGAGATACGGCAATGCGCGGTAATCATGGCAAAGTCTGAGCACAAGGCAGAGGCGCATCTCTTTTTGAACTGGCTGCTCTCTCCGGCGATTCAGGGAGACCTTCCGCAAGTGGGTCTGCGCCCAGTGCAGTAGGAAGGCTGTATACCGGCCGGGCGTCCTTCCCGGAGGGCAGTCGCTTCGTGACGTGTATACCGCTTCGCTCGGCGCTCCCGATGATCGCGAACTATACTCATTCCGACCATCGGGAGGACCACGCGAAGCTCTAAAGAGGCGTGCGAACGCCCGTCCCACGCGCAGTGGGCCCGTCCGGCAGGACAGCTTGTCATAGACTGACGCTGTATGGATTTTGAAGCGCTCTTGTTGACTTTGCGGCTGGCAGTGGGAACGACGGCAATTCTGCTTGTAATAGCGCTGCCGCTGGCATGGTGGATCGCTTCAGGACACGGGGCGGCCCGCGCCTTCGTCCAGTCGATAGTAGCTCTGCCATTGGTGCTGCCGCCAACCGTACTTGGGTTCTACCTGTTGATCGCCATGGGGCCGCTCACCGCACCGGGAAGGCTCCTAATGCAAGTCTTCGGGCATCCATTGGCGTTCAGCTTCGGCGGCCTCCTTATAGGGTCGATCCTCTACAGCCTGCCATTTGCCGTACAACCTCTGGTAGCCGGCTTTCAGGCGGTGGACCGAGGCTTCATAGAAGCCGCGGCGGGTCTAGGTGCAAAACCCACAAAGAGATTCACGACAGTAGTGCTTCCGATGGCGCGCGCTTCCCTGCTCACCAGTGCAGTCCTGGCCTTCACCCACACCGTAGGCGAGTTCGGCGTGGTGCTTATGCTTGGCGGCAACATCCCCGGGGCCACGCGGACCCTGTCCATCTCGCTCTACGACCTCGTGCAGGACGGAAACTATGCGGCTGCCAATCGCACGGCGCTCGTGCTGATCGGTTTTGCAACGGTGGCGCTGCTAACAATCTATCTTCTCCCCTCAATGCGGAAGACCGACGGAAGGCAGGCTGACATTGTCCGATAGGCTGACATCATCTGATAGGTCGTCCGATAGTCTGCCGGGGGAATCGAACCAGTTGCTCACTGTGAGTATCGAACATCGAGTGGGAGCCATCTCGCTCGATGTCAGGTTCGCGTTAACCAAACCCTGGACAGTCCTCTTTGGACCATCCGGCAGTGGCAAAACCACCGTGCTCAGAGTCATCGCCGGCTTTGTGCACCCGGACTCGGGTTCAATCGTGCAGAAAGGAAATGTATTGGTCGATCGAGTTTCGGGTGTGTTCGTTC
This sequence comes from Tunturiibacter empetritectus, assembly GCF_013410875.1. Lineage (GTDB taxonomy): Bacteria > Acidobacteriota > Terriglobia > Terriglobales > Acidobacteriaceae > Edaphobacter > Edaphobacter empetritectus. The sequence continues at coordinate 46,063 of NZ_JACCCU010000002.1, forward strand.
CTCCGCACCTTCGCCCGGTGAGAACCGCAGCCCAGACCGCCCGGCTATTTCCAAACATGACTGTGCATTCGAACGTGACCTATGGCCTCGGGCAGAGTGCGAGGCCCGACGATACGAGCAGGATCGTCGATGAGATCACGAGTCTGTTTCGCATACAGGAGCTTGCCGATCGAAGACCTCATCAGCTCAGTGGAGGAGAAAAGCAGCGAGTGTCGGTGGCGCGTGCGGTCGTCTCTGCGATCACCTACGAGGGGTCGGGAGCCGCACTATTGCTGCTCGACGAACCATTCTCAGGACTCGACTACGCCATGCGAGATCAACTTGTCGACGGCTTGCGAACGTACCTGATGCGATGGAAGACGCCGGTACTCTCCGTAACCCACGACGTCGGAGAAGCCTTTCAGCTTGAAGCCGAGGTCATCAGGATCACAGAGGGAAAGATCGTGCAGCAAGGCTCAGTCTTTGAAGTGCTTGGAGAAGAACGGCGGCGGCTGATGAGCCAGTTGCGGGTCGGACCCTCTTAGGCGCCCAACTGGACCGGCTCCTGTTCAAGTTGGATCTTGAAGCGGCGGTAAACTTCACGCTGAATGGTATCGCGCAACGCCGAGATATCGGCAAACGTAGCGTGGCCGCGATTGATCAGTGCGAGTGTATGGCGGGACGAGATGCCGGCCTCGCCGAGTTGGAAGCCCTTAGTGAAGCCGACGCGTTCGAGCAACCACGCGGCGGGCAACTTGATAAGGTCTTCTCCAGCAGTCCAGTGGGGAATCTTATCGACGGAGAGATCCAGCGTCGTCGCGATATCAAGCAGAAGACGCTCTGGAACAATGGGATTTTTGAAGAACGATCCCGCACTGCGGCAGTCAGATTCGCCTTCGACGATCAACATGCCCTTGCCATGTCGAATCTCACGAACAGCATGATAGATATCGATAGGTTTAAGCGCGGAGCCACGACCCGCAAAGTAGTTCTGCAGGTCTGCATAGCGGAGACTGGGTGTTGCATGAAGGTCTAACCTGAATGTGACTGAGATGACGATGTACCGGTTGCGGTGGGTGGTGTTGAAGATGCTGCGGCGATAGGCGAAGCCGCACTGTTCGGCAGTCAGCGTGACAAATTTGAGGGTTTCAAGATCGAGTGCATTAACCCAAAGAATGCTGGTGGAGACCTCCTGTCCATAAGCGCCGATGTTCTGAATGGGCGCACCGCCGACGAATCCGGGGATTCCTGCTAGACACTCGATCCCCGTGATCCCCGCCTCGGCGACCTTAAGAACGAACGCGTCCCAGTCCATTCCGCCGGGGACGTCATATGTAATGCTCGTCTGCCGGGGCCTATCGTCTCGGTAGCCGCCGTTGATATTGATCGCCCCTTCGATCTTGACTCGAAGGACCAGACCATCGAAACCTCGATCTGTCACCAGAAGGTTGCTGCCACCGCCGAGCACAAATAAAGGTAGGCTCCGTTCCCGCACAAAAGTGACAGCCTCAAGTAGCTCCTCCATCGATGTCACTTCGCAGAAAAAACGAGCCGGACCGCCGATGCGAAAGGTCGTATAGGGTGCTAGCGAAACGTTCTCCTGAAGGTAAAGGTCGCGAGAGGGCACGGGTTAGAGAGTACAACATCGCCCGGCCGTTGAAACTAGACACACTCGACGCCTTCAAAAGGTTAGTTCGCTCGGAGGTAGTTCTTCCTAAGCTAGAAAAGTCTATTTGAAGTCCAGACCTATCCATTTTATTTAGAATACTTTGCGCGCTTTTTACGGGGGGAGGGGTGCAAGGGGCAGAAGTAGAACGTAGAATCGAAACAAGCGCGGCTTTTACCCGCGAGCAAAATGGGTTAAAGGGAGAGTGTTATGTATCCAGAGATTATGGTGATTCCAATGCGCGAAGAACTGACGCGCGCTGGCTTGACGGAGGCCCGCAGTGCGGCCGAGGTAGATGCCGCAGTTGCAAAGCCGGGAACAACGATGGTGGTGGTCAACTCCATCTGCGGCTGTGCCGCCGGCAAGATGCGTCCGGGAGTTCGCCTGGCGATGCAGCATTCCGCCAAGCCCGATCACTCCGTAACCGTCTTCGCAGGTCAGGACCGCGAAGCCACCGAGAAAGCACGCAGCTACTTCGGGGGACATCCGCCGACCTCGCCCGCGATTGCGATCCTGCGCGACGGCCAGCTCGTCTACCTCATGCAGCGTTCGGCTATCGAGACCTCGACCGCCCCGGCCATTGCGCAGGAGCTTCAGCGCGCCTTTGACACCTACTGCGCGCCAACCACTGCCTAATCGCGAAGTTGTTGAAATCTAACGCCGGAGACTCGCTGTTGCATCGAGCGGTCTCCGGTTTTTCGTGTCTTCGGGCTCAACGGAAGACTGATTCTGCCGATGTAAGAAACAGTCATGTCGATTACACGATCTACCACCATCCTTGATCCTTCTCCTGCGCCTATCGAAGAGCCTTGGCCCGAGGGGAGTGGGCTCGAGATCGTGGGCTCGAGTGCGGAGATGCGCAGGCTGCGGCTGCAAGTCCGGCGGATCGGCCCACACTTCCGAACTGTACTGGTGCATGGTGAGGCCGGGACCGGAAAGGAACAGGTGGCTCGAGCGCTCCACGGAATGAGCCACGCCGCCGACGGTCCGTTTGTGGTCTGTCATGGAGCCGCTCTTGAAGAAGCAATCGCCGGACATCTGAAGGAGAACGATTGGAGCTCGCACCCCGCAGATGCAATCGGTTGCCTGGCCAGGATGGCGCAGCGAGGAACCCTCTTTCTCGATGGAATCCACGAGATGCCACTCCAGACCCAGCTTCGTCTGCTTCGCCTGTTACAGCGGCACGACTCGACACAGAATCACATCGAAGCCAGCAGGCCCAACTTACACGACATGCGGCCCAACCTGCGAATGATCGCCGCCAGCAGCGAAAATCTCAAAATATTATCTTCCGCAGGCAGATTCCAACCGGAGCTTTACCAGCGATTCGCCATGGTTGAAATTACCCTCCCACCATTGCGGGACCGCAGAGAAGATATTCCGGATCTAACGAAGTTTTTTATCTCTCAGCTTGCACCGCTCTACGAGAGAAAGGTGCTAGCCGTCTCTGACGAAGCGCTGGAGCGAATGCTGAGCTACAGCTGGCCTGGGAATGTAAGCGAACTGAAAGGTGTTGTGCGGAGCAGCATCTCACAGGTTGAAGGCGATAGGCTCGAATCGCATCATCTGCCTATGCTCGCTCAAGAGAATCCACCAACATCCGCATCGGATGCGACCGCAAAAAGCGCAAAGCTCCAGGATGTAATCGAACAGCACGTGCTGCGCGTATTGAAGGGCTGCGGAGGCAACAAGGTGCGCGCGGCGGAGACGCTGGGAATCAGCCGCTCGACCCTCTACAGGATGCTGGACGCCTCTGTTTCGACAATCTTGCAATAAGAGTTCACCTTGTCCCGCCGCGAAAAGACCCTGCGATGAAATGCGCTTCACTCTAAGCCGCCGACGCAGAAGCTCTGCTCGCCACGATAGACTGAAGGTCAAGGTTGAGGACAGAGATGACGAGATTGTGGCAAAGCCGCACGTGCAGGTGGATACTTATTTGTTGTTTCAGCGTAGCGCCAAAGATGGTGCAGGGCCAGTTAACAGCCACGCCGCCAGTCGCCACTTCGGTTGCAGCACAGAGCAAAGCCTTATCCACGCTCTTCACCCAGATCTGGGAGGACAGGCTCAAGCGCTCGCCCGAGTTTGCTTCCTCGATCGGCGATAAACGCTACAACGACCAGCTGACGGACTACTCCACTCAGGCGTTGAACGCTGCCCTGGCCCGTGGACGCGACTACATTCAGAAGCTCTCGGAGATCGATACCACCAGCCTTACCGACCAGGAAAAACTGTCGGCGGATCTGATGCTGCGTCAGTCGATCGAGGAGCAGGAGGCGGCAAAGTTCAAACAGTGGCAGATGCCCGTCAATCAGTTCTACGGCTTCCACACCGATCTTCCCCAGCTTCCTAGCCGGCTGCAATTCGATTCCGTCAAAGACTACGACGACTACATCACGCGGCTCAAGAAAGTTCCGAACGCCTTCTCGCAGATCATGACCAATATGCAACTCGGCGCCGACGAAGGCCGCGTTCAGGTGCAGTATTTGATGGAGAAGGTGCTGGTGCAGACTCTCGCGTTGGCCAACCAGAAGCCGGAGGAGAGCCCGTTTGCCCAGCCTCTCAAGAAATTCCCTAAGACTGTAGGCGCGGCAGAGCAGAAGCGGATTTCGTCAGAGATGCTTGATGCGATCTCCACCGACGTACTGCCATCCTACAAACGCTTCGCCGGATTTCTGAAGGCCGAGTACATTCCGAAATCTCGCAAGGAGATTGGCGCCTCTGCGCTGCCCGATGGTGAGGCATACTATGCGTTTCGCATTCGCCAGAGCACTACATTGAGCAAGTCCGCCGCGGAGATCCATCAGATCGGACTCGACGAGGTGAAGCGCGATGAGACAGAGATGCTGGCCATCGTGAAGAGCCTTGGCTTCTCTGACATCAAGAGCTTCAGCGCAGCTCTGAAGACAAATCCCAAGGAACATCCAGCCTCTCCCGAAGCCCTGATCGAGGACTACAAAGGATATATCGCCGGAATGAAGCCGAAGCTGCCTGATCTGTTCGGTCGTCTCCCGAAGGCTCCGCTGGAGATCGTTCCCGTACCCGCGTACATGGAAAAAGATCAATCAGCTGCCTACTACGACAATGGCACTCCCGATGGCAGTAGGGCCGGCCGGGTTTATGTGAACGAGTACAACTTCGCGGAGCGCTCGCTCGCCCCCGTCGAAGCGGTCTCCTATCACGAAGGAATTCCAGGGCACCATCTTCAGATCTCCATTGCTCAGGAGCTTACCGGAATCCCGGAGTTTCGAAAGTACACCTACTACACGGCCTACACCGAAGGCTGGGGTCTCTACAGCGAACGGCTGGGCAAGGACGTCGGGTTCTACAAAGACCCGTACAGCGACTACGGAAGGCTCGAGGCCGACATCTGGCGCGCGATCCGGCTGGTCGTCGACACCGGCGTGCACTCCCAGCACTGGACGCGCCAGCAGATGGTCGACTACTTCCACGATCACTCCGCCATCGACGAGACCAACATCCAGGCTGAGGTCGATCGCTACATTGCGTGGCCGGCGCAGGCCCTGGGCTACAAGATGGGTCAGTTGAAGCTCCTCGAGTTGCGGGAGCGCGCGAAGACGGCGCTGGGCCCGAAGTTCGACATCAAGGCGTTTCACGATGAGGTCCTCGACTCGGGCGCACTGCCGATGGACGTACTCGAGCAGCGCATTGACGCCTGGATCGCCGCGCAGAAGAAGTAGCTGCGTGGTAAAAGCCTACTCTGGTAGCCTTTGGAGATGAGCGACAGCTATGAAGTGACGGTTCCGGCTCCGGTAATGCCGGGGTCGCGGGTAGCAGTACTGGGCGCAGGAAAGATGGGCGGCATTCTTCTGCAGGCCTTCTTGAAGAATAACCTGCTTGCACCGGAGCAGATCTTTGCCACGGTCCAACATCCGGAGCGCGCGCAAGCATTGTCGGCGCAGTTTGGCGTCGAGGTGACGACAGATAACCTTGCCGCTGCGCGACAGGCAGATGTGATTCTGCTCGGAGTAAAGCCCACCCAGGTCCCTGCGCTGATCGAAGAGATCAAGCCTGCGCTGACCCCGAAGAAGACACTATTGTCATTTGCGGCTTCCGTAAAAACCCGAAGCATCGAAGAGGGCGCGGGATGCGAACTTGCTGTGATCCGCGCGATGCCGAACACACCGGCAATGCTGGCTGCGGCTATTACGGCCCTCTGCGGCGGACGTTTCGTCTCCGCGGAGCAGATGGCGGTAGCGCAAAAGATCTTCCAGACTGTCGGCCGCACAGTCGTCGTCGATGAAAAGCACATGGATGCGGTCACTGGCCTTTCAGGCTCGGGGCCGGCATTCCTCTACATCATCATCGAGGCCCTCGCCGAAGCTGGCGTAAACGTAGGCCTGCCGCGCGATGTAGCAACTCTGCTCGCCGCACAGACGACCCTCGGCTCCGCCAGAATGGTGCTCGAGACTGGATATCATCCTGCGCTGCTAAAGGACGCAGTGACCACCCCCGCCGGGTGCACCGTCGACGGCATTCTGGAACTCGAAGAGGGTGGCCTCCGCGTAACTCTGATCAAAGCAGTGAAGCGAGCGACCCAACGTGCGAAGGAGTTGGCGAACGGCTAGCCGTATCTCTCTGGGCCAGAACTCACAGCGCGATGCTCTGAAACGACGTCGTAAAAGCTGCGTAGAATAATGATATGGCTACGGCTGGAGCGGTAAAGACGCCGGACGGTTCGACAACGACGAGGCTCGAAACCTCTCGAGCGCTGGTGCAGTTTGCCTGGGCCGTGGTCGGCTATAACGTGCTGGTGATCCTTTGGGGAGCGCTGGTCCGAGCCACCGGCTCCGGCGCAGGATGCGGAAATCACTGGCCGCTCTGCAATGGACAGGTCATTCCGCTGTCGCCGCGCATCGACACAATCATTGAGTTCACCCATCGATGCATGACCGGCGGTTCGACATTCCTAGTCATTGGGCTACTGATCTGGACGTTTCGCGGAACCCTCAAAGGGCAGGCAGCACGAACCCTCGCCGTCGTGTCCATGGTCTTGCTGTTGAACGAGGCGTTCCTGGGTGCACTGCTGGTGAAGCTGGGCTACGTAACCGGCAACCAGTCTATAGGACGAGTGGTCGTGCTCTCCATTCACCTCAGCAATACGCTGTTGCTTCTAGCTGCGCTGACCCTTACCGCACGGCTGCTGGGTACAGGACAAAGATGGGCTGAGTTCAGCGTAAGCGGAACAAAAAAGCTGTGGGCACTCCTGGGCCTTGGGGCCACGCTGATCGTCGGCGTTAGCGGATCGCTCGCAGCGTTGGGAGATACTTTGTTCCCTGCTTCTTCGCTGCGTGCGGCGTTCGCTCAGGACTTCGCAGCAAACTCCCCCTGGCTCCTGCGGCTGCGAGGCGTACATCCGGTCAGCGCTGTCATTGCGGCAGCATTCGTACTGTGGCTGGTGGCGCAGGCCAAGCGAGCAGGCGCTCGTCGAACCGCCGGGATCGTCCTATCTCTCCTCTGCTTCCAGTTCGCGCTCGGACTCGCGGACGTCCTGCTGCTGGCTCCCGTCTGGATGCAGATTCTGCATCTCCTGGGAGCAGACCTCTTCTGGGTAGCTCTCGTAGTGCTGGCAACAACGGTAGTATGGCCGAAGCAGATCTCGGACAGAATCTATCGAACAGATTGAGACGCACCTCTTTGAGTTCCACCAATAAGGCAGAAACTCAAAGAGGTAGCTCTACACCCGCGCGGGATCTTACTGCGGAGTAGGCTTACCCGCGATCTTATCGCCGACCTTCTCGGTTCCGTGGGCCGTATCCTTGGCCGCAACCTTGGTGCCATGACCAATATCTTTGCCAACGGTCTTGGTCCCATCGGCCGTCTTATCCGCCGCCTTTTTCGTCCCGCTGACGCTCTTGTGGTAGACCTTCTTCGTTCCTGTGGCAGTCTTTTTGGACCCGGTCGCGATGGCGTGACCGGTATCCTTGGTTGCGTCTTTTGTATCGGTCCCAGCAGCCTTCATATCTTGACCAGCGCTCTGAGCGAGGGCAAAGCCGGCTGAAGCAGATACCGCGAACGCAGACGCCAAAACGAGAGGTCCTAGTTTTCTAAAATGCATATGTCTCCTTGAGTTCGAACAAATTTTTACTGGGTAGAGTATCGGCTCAGGAAAAGCAATTCATAAAGACACGGCATTTCGCTGTCCGACCGCCCCATGAGGCGAATCGTATAAGAGCCAGGGCAGTGTCGAATAGGCACGCTGATTGAGTCATGCTTGGCTACGAGGTCGCCACTGTATAGTTGCAGCGTTCGCGAGGCGACCTGTTCAAGACTCTGATGCCCCTGTGTGGAACGTCTGCAAATAATGTGATCTTCTTGAAACTATACAGACATTCGAAGCGGAAAGTGAACACCCTCGAGCGGCACCTTGAGCCAGCATGCTCACCGACGGCTCGCGGGGTCTTCGTCGAACTAACGCCTGCGCGCCGGTTAGTCCGCTCTGCGAAGCTGCTGATTCTTGATCAACAGCTCCGCGACCAGCCGATGAAGGCGAGCGTTTTCGATCTCAAGCTCGCCAACCCGATCCGTGAAGTCAGTGGCAGATTGCCGGCTATACCTCGAGGGAGAAGAGTTCATCCCGCCGCCAGGTTCTCGAGCGTCGATGCGGTCTCTTTCAATCTCGTTCATATCTGTGTCTCCGCGTGCGAGGTCTCCGCGTGCGAGGCGAAAGGCCCGCGACCGCAACGCATCCCCTTGCGAAATTTCTCGCGATCTTCGGGCGTCATACGCTCCCAGCGATCTTTCATTCCCTGTCTCCAGCGGTTGCGGCCTCCGCCGTGACGATGAAAGCCCCCAAAAAGAATCTTGCTGAGCACAAACATGCCAAGCCCCTGCCAGAAGGTGATCGTGTGCCAGCCGAAGATCGGAGGCAGAAGCGCATTCCACAGACCCCTAACCACAAAACCCAGCACAGCGCTGGCAACGACGGCGAATAATGCGATCTTTACTGCTTTAACTGCTGGATGATGCCCCATATATAACTCCTTATTTCCTGACAAAATCTTCATAGATTAACTGCAGCCTTTGCCGCAGATGTGTCACGGCGTAGTGCTTTCGCGAGAGCAGCGTGTTGACGCTGAGGCCGGTCTCGGCGGATATCTCTTTGAAACTCTGCCCCTGCAACTCATGTGCGACGAAGACCTCACGCTGCGCCTGTGGCAACTCTTCAAGAGCTTCTTCCAAAGCTTCCAGCAGCAGACTCCTTGCGTAAACCGCCTCTGGCCCGGCATCGGCCGAAGGAAGCAGGTCTTCCAGTGTTCCGCCATCCTCTTCTTCACCTGACGCAGGGCTACTCAGCGAGGCAGGCTTTTTCTTGCGGAAGAGATCGACCATCCGATTTCGAGCGACGCGAAACAGCCACGCCGTCACATGCTCTACGGGCTTCATCAGCCGATAGGCCTCAAGTAGTTCGTAAAACACATCCTGAAGAATGTCCTCAGCCTCGCCCGTGTCGGCAACATGCTTGCGGATGAAGCTGCGCAGCCTGGGCCGGTCCCTCTCCAACGCCTGAGAGATCAGCTGGTCTTGCTCGATAATGCTCCAATTGCCAGGAACGTCAGTCATCTACAGGTGTAGACGGATAGAGCCGACAAATATTTTATGGTGGCCCGGATTTGTTTCCAGCCTTTGGTGGCTCCGGCGGCCATCCTCATATAGGTAGCAAACGATATTTCACGCTTGTTCACACAGAAGATTCACACCATTGCGGTAATCTTTTAGATCTCTATGAGTGCTACGAAACGAACTATCGGAAACTCCGCCAGCGCCAAAAAAGCCACCGCCAAAACGGTCGAAAATCTCTTTTTCAGCCGCGACGAGTCCTGGATGCGGTTCAACCAGCGCGTGCTCGAAGAAGCACAGGACGAGACCAATCCCCTGCTCGAACGGGTAAAGTTCCTCGCAATTACCGCCAGCAACCTCGATGAGTTCGTGGAGATCAGGGTCGCCGGCTTTCTTCAGCGGATCGAGGATGGTTACAATCTTGCCCAACCGCCAGACGAAGGCGGACTCACCCCACAGGAACGACTCGATGGGTTGATGGAGCGAATTCATCACTTTGTAGAGGCGCAGTACCAGTGCTGGAACGAACAACTGCTCCCCGCGATGCATGCAGCGAAGATTCGCGTCCTGCGCTGGAGCCAGTTGAGCGACGCGGCACGAAAGCAGGCGCTGGACTTCTACGAGGACGAGGTCGACCCTCTTCTGACCCCGGTGACCATCGATCCCTCCCATCCTTTTCCAAGGGTGCTCAACAAGGCGCTCTGCATCGGCCTCCTGCTGAAGCACAAGCGGCGCGGAGTAAAGACGGCGACAGCCCTGGGTGTCGTAACCGTGCCTCGCGCCCTTCCCCGCCTCGTCCCGCTTAAAAGCACGGACGGCAATTGCGACTTCATCCTGTTGCATGAGCTGGTGGAGTCTCAAGTGGAGCGCATGTACCGCGGATACGAGGTCCTGTCCCGATCGGCGTTTCGCGTCACCCGCAACAGCAACCTCTACATGCAGGAGGAGGAGTCCCGCTCTGTACTGGAGAGTGTTCGAGCGGAGTTACATAATCGACGCAAAGGCGACGCCGTCCGAATGGAAATTGAAAGCTCAGCGATCGAAGAGATGGTCGAGCGACTGCGGATCAACTTCGAGCTCGAGCCGGAGCAGGTATTCAAGACCGACGGCCCCGTGAATCTGTCGCGTCTGATGAATCTTTACTCCGAAGTGAAGCAGCCTCAACTGAAGTATCCGGCTTTCGTCGCGAAGGAGTTCAAACTCAGTGCAAAGTCCACCGATATCTTCGAGGAGATGAGAAAGCGGGATGTGATGTTGCACCATCCCTTCGACTCGTACAAGACCGTGGAGGAGTTCATCGAGGCCGGAGCGCAGGATCCCAGTGTGATCTCGATGAAGCAGACCCTCTACCGCACAAGCAAAGATTCGCCCATCTTCACGGCTCTTACCGAGGCTGGACAGAGTAAAGAGGTGACCGTCGTCGTTGAGCTGATGGCGCGCTTCGACGAAGACTCCAACATTCGGTGGGCGCGAGAGCTCGAGGACGCAGGTGTCGGCGTCTTTCACGGCATCTTCGGATTGAAGACCCACTGCAAGCTGTCGCTCCTGGTGCGCCGCGATCCAGACGGCGTGGTCCGCCGCTACGCACACCTTGGGACAGGAAACTACAACCCGGTCACCGCGCGCTTTTATACCGATATCAGCCTCCTTACCTCGAAGCCGGAGCTGACCAGTGAGGTACAAAAGGTCTTCAACTACCTCACCGCTGAGACCGAATCAGAAAACTACAAGCCTCTGCTGGTAGCACCCTTGACGCTCGCCGATGGTTTGGTTGCCCTCATCGAAAGAGAGGCAGCCCACGCCAAGGCTGGCCGCCCGGCGTCGATCATCGCCAAGATGAACGGTCTGCTCGATCGCCGAACGGTAGAGGCCCTATACGCCGCTTCAACCGCGGGCGTAGAGATCGACCTGATCGTCCGTGGTATGTGTTCCCTGAGGCCTGGCGTCAAGGGCGTAAGCGAAAAAATCCGAGTGCGAAGCATCGTCGGTCGCTTTCTCGAGCACAGCCGCATCTTCTGCTTCGCAAACGGCGGCAAGGAAGAAATCTACTGCGGAAGCGCCGACTGGATGCCCCGAAATCTGATCGAGCGATGCGAGGTAGTCTTTCCAATAACCCAGCCAGACATTCACAAGCGGCTGCGCGAAGAGATTCTTGCCGCCTATCTGGCAGACAACACAAAAGCACGTTTTCTGCAGCCGGATGGTGAGTATGAACGGGCACCGACGACAGGTGCTCCGTTCAGCGCGCAAAATTATCTGATGCGGATTGCCGAAGGCGCGGAGGAGAAGGTTCCCGAAGCTGCGAAACACGAAAAGATTACAGCCCATTAGTCTGTCTTGGTCTGACGCAATCGCAAGTAAGCTATTGAATCGCGAAGCTGATTGAGAGCAGCCTGGATCGTCGAACCGCCGATGACAATGAGCCCCGGTCAAGTCCTGAATCCGTAAGCCTGATATTGTCAGCAACCAATCCCCATTCCGAAAACCGCGGCGCCTGGGATATCCGAAAAACACTTCTAACAAGAAAAAGGCCGCGCCTTCGAGAGCGCGGCCAGGAAATCACAACCACTCCTATTACGGTACGACGTATGCAATCTGTGCACTATGCACCAAGGTGCCGCTTATTGCGGTAACCGTAAACGTATAGGTGCCCGGAGAAGCATTTGTCGTCCCAGCAGGAGGTGTAGTCCCACCGCCTCCACCAGTGGTCGAGGTATTGGATCCGCAGCCAGCCGCTGTCAGAGCCGAAATCGTAATCACAGCGGCAAGCAGAGCGCCCCAGCGGCGACGACGTGGCAACATCAGCAGACACAATCCAGCAAGCGTAGCTCCAGAGCCAGCTGCGTACCATGGCATCCTACCCGCCGGGCCTCGACCGAACGGTCTCAATCCCGGCCGCATTGACCTTGCGGCTGTCGTCGGCGCAGAAGCTACAACAACAAACGAAGTGGATACGCCGGCCGAAGTAGTGATCGAAACTGGCGACACGGAGAAACTAGGCGTCGCGACCATTCCATCACCGTTGGTCGCGGTCAGACTGACCGAGCCCGTAAATCCATTGACCGGTGTGATCGTAAAAGTAACCCCCGCTGCGGTAGCCCCCGGCTGTACCGTCGTCGTCGCGCCACAGGTCGCAGGGGCGAAGGAGAAATCGGGTTTACCCGAAGATGTAGAAGAAACAATATCCACCGAAGCGATGCTGCCGCTTGGGTAAGCTGTGACTGGAGTGGATCCGTTGTAATAGACATAACTGAGGCTGACCGGTGAGAGGAGCGTCCCTTTGGAACCAACGTAGTTGCCATCACCGGAGTAGACCGCGCTGATATTATGACCACCGGAAGAAAGCGACGACGTGACAAGACTATAGCTCGCGGTTCCACCCGATAAAGTGGTGGTGCCACCCACCACAGCTACGTTATCGACAAAGAACTGAACCGAACCTGTCGGTGTCGGACCCGAAGCAGTCCCCGCCACAGTCACGTTGAGCGCCAGAGTACCTGCCGAAACCGCGCAGAGAGAAGCGCTGGTCGTAAGCGCCGTCGTACTGATGCTCGTCCCAATACCACTACCGGTACCCGTGCCAACTGGCTTTACGCCACTCCAGCCCGTGACCAGGGCATTGATGTCAAAACTGCCGAGGCCTATAGCCTGATCATAGCCAGTCCCCGCGGTGAAGCCTGTCGGTTGGCCATTCGAACAGTTCGGTGTCCCCTGGGTGCAAGGAACTGAGTTGTTACCGGAGATGATGTCGTGAAAAACGCTGCTGTAGGTCGGCCCATTCAGGAAGCCATAGAGCGTTGGTCCTACATTGCCCAGCCAACCCGCTGTCGCGCCTGTCGGATCAACTTTCTGCTCGACCAGAGCCAAAATACCTGCAAAGGTTGGAGCAACAAATGAGGTCCCGCCAAACACATTCGGGTTACCGTTGGCGGAGAGGAAGCCGTTGGCGCAAGGCGTCTCACCTTGGCCATCGCCCGAGCTGCAAACCAGATATCCGTCGTGGATAGCAGCAGCGTTTAGCGCTATATCAGGAAGATCCCGTGAGGAATCGTTGGGAACGCCCGTGCCAGTCTGCCACGTTGGCTTGGAGAAGAAAGCGCTTGCTCCGCCTCCCCCAGCCCCGCCCCCAGTTCCATCGTTATAGCCAAGGCCAGCGCTGGACGTAGTTTCATTCCACGGCTGCTCTGGAATGTACAAGAGAGCGGAGCCGCCGTTGGTTCCATTAGCGCTGCTCCAATAGGTGGCAGGGGTTGCCACATCTCCACTGAACATGGTTCCGCCGGCAGAGGTAGCGTAAGGAGAACTGGAGGGAAAGTCAACGTTGAGCCCCTCTGTCGCAAGCCCCACCCCGTCGCAGTCGGTAGCACCGGCATCGCCAGAGGAACTAACTACGGTCTGCCCCTGCGCATTCGCCAGAGCCAGCAGATTGTTGTAACTCGCCAGCATAGCGGTCCCCCAACCGCTCTCGCACAAGCCATAGCTGATGGTAATAATCGGAGCGACCTTATTATCGATGGCGTAAGTCAGGGAGTCCGCGAAGATGTTATTGCTGCTGAAAACATACAGAATCGTCGCTCCAGGAGCAGCCGCACTCGACCACTCAATATCCAGATGCGCCTCATCGATATCGTTCGCCGAAACCCCCGCGTCAGAGCCGCCAGCAGGAATAGCAGACTGCAGCTTGAGATTAATCGCGGGCAAACCAGCCGCCGTGCGGAACTGGGCAATGTTCGCGTCCGGAAGGACATTGCCCGCATTAAGATCCGTATTTCCCATCACAGCAACTGTCACGCCCGTGCCATTGATCGGCGTGGAAGCCGTAAGCAGAGGATTTTCGTCATAGATGGTGTAGAAATCAGCCGGCGAAATGTAATGACTCGTAACTCCGCTCAGAGTCTGCGTGTAGTGTGGCTGCGAGGGATCAATCGAAGCAGCACTCCGCGCGCGCAAGTGAGGCTTCGGCTTGAAGTCATTGAGTCCAACAATGGAAGTCACGACCCCCGCGATGGCAGATGGAAGCACCGGATCGGTGACATTGGAAAAATGAGCTTCCCCATTGACCGACAGGCTATGAATCGAAGTCCCAAACGCCTGCTGCACCTGCGCAACTGTGCCCGAAAAAGAGATAAAGGTATTGCTCCGAGCCGCCCGGGTGATCGTGAAGCCCTGACCAGTAAGCCATGTCGAAACCTTGGCAATATCCGCAGCGCTAAGGCCAAAGCGCGCCCCAAACTGCTCCGGCGTCAGCCACTGGTGATAACTCCCCGAGCCCGGATTCAACTGATTGGCTAGAAGCTGACTCAGATCGGCCTGCTGGGCCGGCGTCATGCTGAAGCGCAGTGACATCGACTCAAGCTTCTTGTCCGCGGGAGCGGCGCCAAGATCCGCAGCACGTTGGGCTCGCCCAGTAACAGTTCCGGGCAAAGGATTCCGCACTCCGCTGTTGACAGCACTGGCTATTCTGTTTTGAACGGCGGCCTGGCCAACAGGGCTGAACGCGGAGGCAAGGAGGATAACAGGAGCAAACAGTTGAGAGAAAAGGCGGCTGCGCATGGATATTCTTCTACCTTACTACCGGGTTACGGGGTGGCACTGCTGCTCCACACACCAAGATCGACTGGCCCGACGAACCAGAGTGGGGCTGAGGTACTTGCTTAGACAGACGATAAAAGAAAATGTTGCGTCTACAGAAGGAAAGACATTATTTCGTCTTCCGGTTGTGCCATTTCAGGAAGAAAAGCTGAAACCGAGAGCCACGCCTGTATGCCGCAAACCTTCGATCACTCCCCATCCCCAACACGAGGTACACCCTTTATGGATCAAAGTGCGACCATAGAGAGTATGAGCGAACGAATTTTCCTGAGAGGCAAGGCAATTCTGTTTGATATGGACGGAACGCTGGTCGATTCGACGCGGGTGGTTGAACGTGCCTGGGGATGGTGGGCCGCGCGGCACAGCCTACCGCTTGAGGAGGTGTTGACCTTCTCGCACGGTCGCCCAGGTAAAGCTACGGTAGCGCATTTCCTGCCAGGGCAAGAGCACGCACAGGAGATCGCGGAGCTCTCTCACTTCGAAGAGACGGAAACGGAAGGCATCCTGGCAGTGCCAGGAGCGCTCAAGGTGCTGCAGGCACTTGAAGCGAACCACCTAACGTGGGCGATTGTGACCTCTGCTTGGCGCAAGCTTACGGAGATTCGCGTGGCTGGTGCTGGCTTGCCATTGCCTGCCATCATCGTGCCAATCGACGAAATTCACAACGGGAAGCCGGATCCGGAGGGCTTTTTGCGCGCGGCGGAGTTGTTAGGTGTTGCGCCCGAAGAGTGCGTGGTGTTCGAGGACACACGCCCCGGGATCGATGCCGGGCTGAGCGCGGGGATGCAGGTTGTGGGTTTGTCGACGACGTTCTCGGCGCAGCAGTTGAGGCATCGACCGGTGGTTAGTGACTTTCACGACGTGACGGTATTCCCGGATGGTGAGGGTTTGAGGATTGAGATTGAGGATCGGTCGTAAGGAAGCGGAAGCGCGCGTTTCACCGGGAACAAGATCCGGATTCGGCGCTCCTTGCGAGAAGGCTTCCGGAGTGTAGCCCTACAAAGACAGTACCCTTATATAACTTCCTGGAACTCAGCTCCTTCTCGGCTGCGAGCAGATAACCGGATGACAGACTTGCTCCTGGTGACAGCAATGTTGGGTCTACCCAATACATAAAACGACCAGCCGAAGAATCAATCGGCTGGTCGTTTTATGTATCACATGTCTCTAAATGGCATACCTTCCAGCCTTCAGGACGTGCTGAGCCACCTGCCGCCTCAGCTTGATCGTATCCGCCGAGTCATGCTTGGAGAGTCGGCGGAGAATCGTAAGCTGCGTCCGCAGCATGTCCCCCTCAGCTACCGCCGCAATCACCTTCCGCGCCGAAAGCTCCACCGTAGCCATCGCCTTATCGGCATAGATCCGTGCCATCGCAACCTGCACAGCCGAAGCCTCCGCCGACTGTCCTTCTGCAATCTTCTCCGCCCGCAGAATCGCACTCTCCATCGCGAACACCTCGATAATCATGTCCGAAATCGCCCCCATCACCTCCTGCTCGTCCGCGATCTGCGTCATATACTTCTGCGTCGCGGCCCCAGCGACAAACAACGTCAGCTTCTTTGCGTTCGCCAGCAGGTTGCGCTCCTCACCCAGCGGCCCCTCGCGCTCCACCCTCTCGCTCGGGCCGGACATCACCTCATCCATCAGCTTCTTGATCGCCGGCATCAGCGCCAGCTTCCCGCTCATCGCCGACTTCATCAGCCAGCCGGTGATAATCAGCCGATTGATCTCATTGGTCCCCTCGAAGATCCGATTAATTCGCGCATCCCGATAAGCCCGCTCCGCCGGAAACTCCTCAACATAGCCATAGCCCGCGAAGATCTGCAGCGTCTCATCGACAACCATATCCAGCATCTCGCTCGCCCACACCTTCACAATCGAGCACTCCACCGCATAGTCCTCAATCCGCTTCTGAATCTCCTTCGTATCGTTCTTATCCACACCCGCCAGAGCCTTATCAATCAGCCCTACCGTGCGATAACAAACTGCCCCGCCCACAAAAATCCCAGTGGCGCAGTTCGCAATCTTCTCCTGGATCAACCCAAACTCCGAGATCGACTTGCCAAACGCCTTCCGATCGATCGCGTATCGAATCCCATTGTTAAGCGCCATCCGAGCGCCGCCAATCGCGGCATTGCCCAACTTGTATCGCCCCACATTCAGAATGTTGAACGCAATATGGTGGCCCTTCCCCACCTCCCCCAGCAGGCTGCCAACAGGAATCACGCAGTCCGTCAAAATCAGCGGACACGTCGAGCTGCCGCGAATCCCCAGCTTGTGTTCTTCCTTCCCCTGCGTAAAGCCAGGCGTTCCCCGCTCGATCAAAAACGCCGTCAGCTTCTCCTTCCCCGCATCCGGTCCCTCCGGAATCGCGCACTTCGCAAACACCGTAAACAGATCCGCAAACCCCGCATTCGAGATCCACATCTTTTCGCCATTCAGCGTGTACGTCTTCCCATCCGGAGACAGCACCGCCTTCGTCTTCGCATTCACCGCGTCCGAACCGCTCGTCGACTCCGACAACGCATATGCCGAAACAATCTCACCCGAAGCAATCTTTGGCAGATACTTCTTCTTCTGTTCCGCATTGCCGTACCAGACTAGCGGCAGCGTACCGATCCCGGTATGCGCCGAGAACGCCACCGAAAAGCTGGCCTGCTTCGAGATATTCTCCGCAACAATAGCCGACGTAGCCTTATCCATCTCCAGGCCGCCATACTCCTCAGGAATATCGATCGCGGTAAGCCCAAGCTCCGCAGCCTCCTTCAGCAGGCGCTTCGTGACCGAAAAATCCTTCGCCTCAATCGAGTCCGACGCAGGCATAATCTCGTTCACCGCAAAGTTTGCCGTCGTCTCCGCAATCTGTTTATGCTCGTCGGTAAAATCCTCAGGGAAGAAACAATCCGTAGGCGTCGGATCGCTGATAAGAAAGCTGCCACCAGCGATGCGGGTAGCGGTAGTCGGTTCGGGGGTCGTCATCGTTGCCATGGTGTTACTCCTTCTATAGCTTCTACGCTCAAGGTTGCAAACTAATCCACTTCAGCAATCAGTTCTTCGGGCTTAGTGGCCTTCCATCGAACAACACAATGTTGGCCCTTCCAGCGAAACGTCTGCAGTTGTGCTTCAGCGAGTGATACCGACGGTTGTTCCACAGTAATCCACCGTTCATGCTCTACACCATCCGAGACATACTTCGCCAGAATTGAAACTTCGTAGAGCGCCGTTTTGCCACCCTTGGCATAGCTCACCGTCTGTATCATCTCCGGGCGGACCTCTTCGACAATGGCTGTGGCGCACTTCCAGTGTTGTTGAATCTCTTGATGGTGTCGGTGCTTGATAAAGAAAACTACTGCGACAACCACCGCAATCACCGCGACATATCCACTCACTACTCGAATCTGATGCCAGTCACTCCGGCCCGCTGGACGCAATCTGCTCCAGGCTCTTCGATCCGACTTGGAGTATGTACGCATTCTCTAACTCAGAGCCTCATAGATCCCAGCCGCTCCCATCCCGCCCCCAACACACATCGTCACAATCCCATACTTCGCCTTGCGCCGAGGCATCTCCCGCAGCAAAGTAGCCGTCAACTTCGCCCCCGTACAGCCAAGCGGGTGCCCCAGCGCAATCGCGCCCCCGTTCACATTTACCTTCGCCGGATCAATCCCCAGCACCTTCAACACCGCCAGCGACTGCGCCGCAAACGCCTCGTTCAACTCGAAGAGATCAATATCCTCAAGCGACAACCCAGCCATCTTCAGCACCTTGGGAATGGCATGGATTGGCCCAATCCCCATCTCCTCCGGATCACACCCCGCATAAGCGAACGCAAGAAACTTACCCATCGGCTTGATCCCAAGCTGCGCCGCGCGCTCGGCTGACATCACCACCGCCGCCGCCGCTCCATCGGACGTCTGGCTCGAGTTCCCCGCCGTCACAGTTCCCTTCGCATGAAACACCGGCTTCAACTTCGCCAGCGCCTCCAGCGACGTATCGGCACGCGGCCCCTCATCCTGCTTGAACGTAGACTCGGTCGTCTTTGCCTTCTTCCCATTCGGCATAGTATTTGTAACCGTCACCGAAACAATCTCATCGTCGAACTTCCCGGCTGCAATCGCAGCCAGAGCCTTCTGATGGCTCTCATACGAAAACTGATCCATCTGCTCCCGAGTGATCCCGTAGTGAGTCGCCACCCTCTCCGCCGTCAGCCCCATCGACATATATGACCCAGGATAGTTCTCCACCAGCCACGGATTCACCGAGATCTTATTACCGCCAAACGGAACATACGACATGCTCTCCGTCCCACCCGCAACAATGCAATCCGCGGATCCGCCACGAATCCGATCCGCCGCCAGCGCAATCGACTGCAACCCCGACGCACAGTAGCGATTGATCGTCATCCCCGCAGTCGTAACCGGCAACCCCGCACGGAAGCTGGCAACCTTCGCCACATTCATCCCCTGCTCTGCCTCAGGCATCGCGCAGCCCAGAATCACATCTTCAATCTCCGCCTTATCAAGCTGCGGAATACGCTCCAAAGCCCCGGAGATGGCAACGGCAGCCAGATCATCCGGGCGGGTAGTCCGAAGAGTTCCGCGAGGAGCCTTCCCAACAGCGGTACGTACAGCCGATGCAATAATGACGTCTTTCATAACCCACTAACTCCCGACTTCTGTCTCCGAATCTACTCCGAAGACCGTAGATAAACCCATCTTTTAAGGATGAACTTGTAAACCTGACCGCGAACAATGCACTCCTAATTCCGCAAAGGCTTGCCCGTCTTCAACGTAAACGCAATTCGCTCCTGCGTCTTCTTCTCTCCACACAACGACAGAAACGCCTCGCGCTCCAGATCCAGCAGATACTGCTCCGTCACCGGAGTACCCGGCGTAACTTTGCCCCCACACAGCGCATACGCCACCCAGTTCGCAATCTTCGCATCATGGTCCGAGATGTACTGCCCCTCCCGCATCGTCCACACCGCCAGCTTCAGCGTAGCCAGTGCATTCTCCCCCGGAGCCGCAATGTCAGTCCGAGGTGCAGGTGCACTATAACCAGCATCAGCGATCGCGCGAGCCTTCGTCTTCGCATCCGTCAACAGCCGTTCGCGATTCATCGTAATGCTGTCCGACTGCTTGAAGAATCCAAACGAACGAGCCTCTGCCGCACTGGTCGAGACCTTCGCCATCGCAATCGTCTCGAAGTTCTTCTTCAGCGCCTCAAAGATCTCCACGCCCTCGCCACGGGCATCCGGACGAATGCTCGATCCCGCCTCCACCGACCGGATCGTCATCTCTTTACAGCCGCCGCCACCAGGAATCAACCCCACACCAGCCTCCACCAAACCCATATACAACTCCGAATGCGGCTGACGCGCAGCGCCATGAAGCGCAATCTCCACGCCCCCGCCGAGACACATCCCATACGGCGCAACCACCACAGGACGCGGACAAAACTTAATGGCCTGCGTCATATTCTGAAACGCCCGCACCGCCATCTCCACCTCATCCCACTCCTCCTCCTGAATCCCAAGAAGAAGCTGCATCAGATTCGCGCCCACCGAAAAATTAGTCGAGTCCCCCGTAATAACAAACGCCTCGAAGTTGCCCACCATCTCACTCGTTGGCTTCAGCGTCTGCGTAATCAGATTGACGATGTCATCGCCCAGCGCATTCATCTTCGAGTGCAACTCAATCCCCGCCACCCCATCGCCCAGATCGATCACCGACGCGCCCGGGTTCTTCTTCACCACCCCATTCGCCTTCTTGATCACCCCCAGCGAAGTCACGCCCTCCGCCGTCACAACCGGCTTGTACTCCCCGCTGACTGGATCAAAGAACAGCCGCCCCGAAACCACCGAAGCATCATCCTTGTACCACGCAGGATTCGCCTCCCCATGCTTCTCCGCATAAGCCAGCAACTTCTCCACATTCGCCGAAACCGGCGCACCCGCAGCCCGCATCTTCTCCGTCGTGGCGCGCACACCCGCAGCATCGAACATCTCAAAAGGCCCAAGCTCCCAGTTGAACCCGGTCTTCATCGCCTGATCGATCTCAACGATATTGTCCGCAATCTCCGGCACCCGATTCGCACTATACGTAAACAGCTCCGTCAGCAGCGGCCAGTAAAACGCAGCCGCCTTATCCTTCGTCACATCCGCGTGCAGCAACTGCGCAATCCGAGCAGGCGTCGACTCCACATTCTTCGCCATCTCGATCGCCGGAAACTTCGGCCGCGTGCTCGGCTTATAGTCCAGCGTCTGCCAGTCCAAAACGTGCCGCAGGTCGCGCCCCTCCGCGTCCTTGCCTTCCTTCTTGTAAAAACCCTGCTTCGTCTTATCCCCGAGCCACTTCCTCTCGAGCATCTTGCCGATGAAAGGAGCCAGCTTCACCTCAGCGCGCTCATCTTTAATCTTTTCCGCCTGCGCGGAGAAATTCGTAGCCACATGCGCCAGCACGTCTACTCCAACCATATCGCCCAGCCGGAACGTCCCCGTCTTCGGCCAGCCCAATGCCGAGCCCGTCAACGTATCGACCTCTTCAATCGACAGCCCCTGCTCCTGCATCAACCGAATCGCATTACCCATCGAGAACGTGCCGATACGATTAGCAATAAAGTTCGGCGTATCGTGCGAGTGAACAATCGCCTTCCCCAGCCGCAGATCGCAGAAGTGCTCCACCGCCGCAATATCCGCCGGGTCCGTATCCGGAGTTCGAATCACCTCCAGCAGCCGCATATACCGCGGCGGATTGAAGAAGTGCGTTCCAAACCAATGGCGCCGCAGCTCCATCGGCATCCCCTCCACTATCTTGTGAATCGGCAACCCGCTCGTGTTGCTCGTAAGTATCGAGTCCTTCCGGCGATGTTGCAGCACCTTCTCCAGCAGCGCCCGCTTGATCTCAAGATTCTCCGCCACCACCTCGATGATCCAGTCGCAGTCCGCAATCAAAGCCAGATCGTCCTCGAAGTTGCCAATCGTGATCAGCCGCGCACTCTCCGGCGCATAGAAAGCAGCAGGCTTCGACTTCTTCAACCCATCCATCGCCGCCAGCACAAACTTGTTTCGCTCCTGCTTCGGCGCACTAGCGTCGATGCCAGGCGGAACGATATCCAGCAGAACCACCGGCAACCCAGCGTTCGCAATATGCGCCGCGATACGCGATCCCATGGTTCCCGCGCCAAGCACCGCAACCTTGTTGATCTGTCTGTGATCCCGGGAGGGGCTATGCTTTCCCGAACTCTGTGGTGTAGGTGCTTCGATGGTGCTGGAAGGCATGGTCAAAGGCTCCGGCGGGCAGGAATACCCGAACGATGCGAAGCATACTGAATGACCATTCAGTCCGTCAAGTAAACAGTCCTTCAATTTGGCAAATCACTCATTGCAAATGGGTAACAGCCGCTTGGCAGCAGCGCCTCACAAGCCAATCCCTTTACCCGAGGTCAGCCACTGCGACCACTCCAGCCCTCACGCAAGGCATACCCGTGCCGCAGTCGAGCAACCTGCCGCTACCATCCAATACCGCCTAATGCCTCGACGCCGCGAGTCGATGCATCTCAGATCCCGCCATCAGGAATCCACCCACGCCATATACATAGCTGGCCGAAAGCTTGAACTTGCCCGGCTGCGCATCAATCGGCTGAATCGAACCCAGCCGCCCATCCGCATAGATGTGTCCAAGCATTCCCTTCCACGACCTCTCCACCACCGGAAGATAAGTCTTGCGATCGAGAATCTTTTCATTGATCCCGTACGCCATCGCAAACGTAAAGAACGCCGACCCCGACACCTCCGGCAGTTCGTAAGACTCAGGATCCAGCAGCCCTGACCGCCACAATCCATCCGGGCTCTGAACCGCCGCCAGCCTCTCCGCCATCTCGCGAAACTGCGCCACATACTTCGGCCGAGAAGGATAGTCCGCCGGCATAATCCGCAGCACATTCACCAGCGCACCCATCACCCAGCCGTTGCCGCGCGACCAGAAGATCGGCTTGCCATTCTCCTGCTTCTGCACAAAGTACCGGCTGTCGCGAAAGTAAAGATGCTCCTGCGGGCTGTAAAGGCTCCCCGACGTAAGCCACCACTCATGATCCATATAGTCCAGATACTTCCGGTCCTTCGTAATCGCATACATCCGCAAGAGCACCGGGGGCGACATGAACAGCGCATCGCACCACCACCACAGCAGCTTGTTCGGATCATCCTCTCGCACAATCAGACGATCCATAATTGCCTTCGTATCCGCCATCCGGACCGGCTGCCGATCGTCGCGATAGAGATCCAGATAAGCCTGCCCCAAAGCTTGATCATCGGCATGAGGGAACCGCGCATCGAGCAGCGTCCACTCCGACCGCTCCGCCAGATGCAGCACCGCATCGCGATACTTCGGATCGCCGGTCGTCTTCGAAGCCGCCAGCAGACCATCGTAGAGCGCCGCAAACGTCCACTGCTTATTGAACTGTGCCTCTGCGTGAGCAACCTGCCAGTCCGCAACTTTCTTTATCGCCGCATCGATCGCCTTCGGCTTCAACTCGCTCGAGAGTCCCGTTGCCAGCGGCCCAGGATCATCCGGCGCATCTCCCGCCGCGTGCCCGTCCACTGGCACAACCTTCGCCGCAGGAGCCACCACCGGAGCACTCTGCGCCAAGACGCCCATCGAAGCAGCGCTAACAAGCACACCAAAAACAACCCCACGCGAAGTTCTTGCCACCAATCGAGCCCGCGAACCAGCACCAGCACCCTGCAACCGCATCCCAAAATCCGAAAGAAACATCGTCATCCCTAAACAAGGCTCCCATTCATCACCAGCGCCACCGCACTCCGCAGGCGCGCCGTATTTCCTTCGAACGCAGGCCGCAGCCGCGGCGCCTTCGAAAGAGCATTCTGCTTCAGCTCCGCCTCAACAATCGGCCCAAACAGATACCACGCAGCCGTAATATCCCCAACCACCACAATCTCGCTCGGAGCGAGCGCATTCGCAACCATTCTCAGTCCACGCCCAAGAAACGAAGACATCTTCTCCAGAGCCTTTACCGCATTGGCGTCATGCGACTGCGCCATCTTCACCAACGCCGCAAAGGTAGGCGGTGCACTCGCTCCACTTATCTCCTCGTAGTAGCGCAGCCCCGCGCGATTCGAGCTCACCGTCTCCCAGCACCCTCGCCCCCCGCATCCGCACCGCGGCCCGTTCATCTCCATCTGCACATGGCCAAACTCTCCCGCCATGCCGTTCGCCCCGCGCAGCACCTGCCCATTCGCAAAGATCCCCGTCCCAATCCCCTCCGACACATTCACCACCACCAGGTCATGCAACCCATCGCTATCGCCAAACCAAACCTCCGACAACGCGCACGCATTTGCAACGTTATCCATCTCAACCCGCAGCCCAGTAGCCTTCTGAATGCGCGACTTGATACTCGAGATTGGCCACTTCAGATTCGGCGCAAAGATCGGCTCATCCCTCAGCGGATCGGCGCGTCCCGGAAGACTGATTCCGATCCCGTCAAACGACTTGTCGCTATGCGCCGCCATCAGCTTGCGAATCGCCGCAATAATCGGCTGAATCGCCTTCTTCGGATCCTCCGGCAGCTCCACCACATTCTGCGCCACAATCTTGCCGCCAAGGTCAGTCACCGCAACCGTCGTCTGCGACGGATGAATATCCAGCGCAATCACAGCACGCTGATGATTCAGCTCCAGAAAAGTCGGCCGGCGTCCGCGAGGTGGCCGCCCCGTCGAGCCCTCCAAAATCCACCTCTCCTTAATCAGATCCTCCACAATCAGCGACACGGTACTGCGCTGCAGGCCCGAGACCCGGGCAAGATCAGCACGCGAGAGTGGCTGCCGGGTGCGAACCAGATTGAAGACAAGGTTCCGGTTGATCTGGCGTGGCGTTTTATTCGACGCGCTCTGCCTGCGGGTAAAGGTGAATCGAGTCGATTGTGTGGTGGGCATTGTTTAGCTTTCGTGTCTCATAAAATCAATTGGCGAAACCATATCAAACATACCAACTGGGCAAAACTCGAACTCAAGCTCAGCCGTTCGAAATCGTTCTCGAGCCGCCGCTCGCTCCACATCTTTGGCGACGAGTCTTTATATCACCGGAGGTCCACCATTTTGTAGATACTTTGAATTATTGTTTTGAGGACCTCACTTCTGCCCCTGTGCTAGCCAATTCAACTTGATCCTTTGACGAAACAAGACCCGCTGGTAAGGAGGGTGGTTCCCATCCATCCTCACGTAGTACAGATAAGGATTGTCCGTGATCGTCATATAGTTCGAATCCGTCGATTTTGGATCGATGAGCGAGAAATACATATACGACCAATTTCCTTCCGGCTCGCTTTTGAGCATCTGGTTCTGCGTCATCGCCAACTTCGGCTTGCTCCAGTGAATGAAATCTGGCGAGGTCGTAAAGTAGACGCCTTCGGGCCCCCAGGAAGAAGCGGAGCCCTGGTTCCACAAGGTCGCAACAAACAGATGAGACGCCGGGTAATAGTTGATTCCCGTCGCGTAGTCCAGGTAAGGCACCGGGGCGCAGACATGAGCCTTTGGATTGGCCACCGTCCCCCGATAGGGATCAACGAACTGGACCGTAAAGTCTTTGCCGTCCCAGCCGCGCCAGGACGAAGGGTCCAGAATATTCGCGGTGCGAATCGCGCATGCTCCATCGGGAACCAGGCACGGCTTCTGCCCCTTTCCGCCGCCGCAGTTTGGCGGCCATCCCCACGCGTAGACCTCATCGTAGTACCACTGACCCACCTTCACGATGTTCGAGTCCACGCTGTACCCCTCCGGCCCCTGGTTCGGCTGATACTTATAGGGAAGGCTGATGAAGTAGTTTCCCGGCGGATTGGGCCTCGCGAAGTGATACCCCCCATCGGTGGAGAGATTGAAGGTATCGACGTTATACCAGCAGCTGGGTGAGTCGTTTTTTGTCGCACACATGCCGGGATGCTCCCACCCGTGATACTCCGTGTGGCCGAGCGCGACGATCCGCTTGCCATCGACGCTGTAGAACGCATTCAGCCACGTAGCGTCGTCAAAGTTCGCAATGTTTCCGTCGTGCGGCGATTTGTAGACCACCTGGCAGTTGTGCTTCGCGGTCTCAAGAGTGGGTCCAAGCCCGGCACGAGTGACGTAGTGCGAGGCAATGAGGTGAACGGTCCCCTTGTAGTCCCGAAAGGCGCGGGCTGCGGCATCCGGAATGTCGATCTGCTCGCAGGACTCCTTTGCCGTATCGAACGCCGCGACCCGTGGGCCATCCAGAAAGCTGGGTGTTGGCGGATCGGGCGGCCATCTGGGCGCTGGAAAGGAGTCTCTTCCAGATCCTGCCAGTAAGGCGTTCTCGACGTTGCCTGCGAGAGCGATGCCATGCACGAAGAGCTTTTTGCCCTGGAAGGTTCTCAGTTGTTGGTTAGGCAGCGCAATCCTGAATCTGTGCTTGCAGCCACTCGCGTCGTGGCACTCCTGGTCAACAGCAGGCTCGTTGACCAGATCGGCGCTGCCTGCCATCACATACGTTCCCGCCGGCGTAGCGCCAGCCGGATGACTCGCGTAGAGATTGACGCTGATCGAACCTCGCTGGCCCTCCTGGCAAGCCCAGCCATGCACGTAATACTGATCGCCCTCGAACGCTACGCCGTCAATAACGCCTGTCACGGGCCCCGGGTGGGAGCCTTGTGCTCGCGCTGCGATCGGGGCTGGTATAAGACCGATCAAGCCCATGGCGAAGGCGATCAATACTCGAAAGAATCTCAACTTGCTTGGGATGCCGGGCATCGCAACCTCTTCATTCTTACCTGACACAAACACAGCGAATATCCAAAAGTTTCAACAAGCAGGCTCGAACAAAACTGAATCGAGACGCACGATATTGGTTCAACCTAGCTCCCACTGTAAAAAAAATGCGCCGAAAAACTCTCTGCCCTCCCAGCAAGAATCTCCATGCTAGCCTGAAAACCGTGGCGAATTACATAGAGCAATCGCTAACAAAGCTGAAAGAGTTCGAAGGCTGCGTCCCGTGGATGTACCGCGACACAGTCGGCAAAGTCACCGTCGGCGTCGGCCTCATGCTCCCCGACGCCAAAGCCGCCGAATCCCTCCCCTTCCTCCTCGGCACCCGCCCCGCCACACCGCAAGAGATCGCCGCCGAGTACGCCCGCGTCGACTCTCTCCCTCCAGCCCGAGCCTCCGCCTTCTACAAATCCCCCACCAGCCTCGAACTCCCCCAGCAAACCATCGACGAAAAACTAACCGCCGTCCTCCACAACTTCGAAACCGACCTCCGCGCCCACCTCCCCCACTACGACACCCTCCCCGATCCCATAAAGCTCGCCCTCCTCGACATGACCTACAACCTCGGCCCCGCCGGCCTCTTCAAAGACTTCCCCCACCTCATCGCCGCCGTCCAGTCCGGCTCCTGGGCCGAAGCCGCCGCCCTCTGCCTGCGCCGAGGCCCCAGCGCCGCCCGCAACAACTGGACCCGCGAGCAGTTTCTCTCCGCCGTCGTCACTACCATCCAGGCCGAAGCCGAGTCCCTCCTGAAGCGAATCCGACGTCTCATACGTCAAACCTGGAACGCCATATTCGGCCCCCGGCAATAAAGCCCGGCCCCGGGCTTCGATATAGTGGACTCTTGACTCGCAAAGTCTGCGGAGGGCTTTTGGTAAAGGTAAAACGTAGCATCGCCGCGATCGCCACATGTGCCATCGCTCTAGCCCTCACAGCGAAAGCACAGGACCTCGCAAGCTTTGAAAAGCGCACCACCGTCAAAGTTCTCCCCAACGGCCTCACCCTCATCCTCTGCGAGCGCCCCGAAGCCCCCGTCTTCAGCTTCTACACCCTCGTCGATGCAGGCTCCGCCGACGATCCCGACGGCGCCAGCGGCATCGCCCACATGTTCGAACACATGGCCTTCAAAGGCACCACCGAGATCGGCACCACCGACTACCCCGCCGAAAAGATCGCACTCGCCAAAGTCGAGATCGCCTACGCAGCCTACGACGCCGAGTACCGCAAACGCGTAGGCCAAAATCCCGAAAAGTTAGCCCAGCTCCTCAAAGCCTTCCAGGACGCACAAGCCGAAGCGCAAAAGTACGTCATACCCAACCAGTTCTCCCAGATCGCCGAAGAGAACGGAGCCGTCGGCATCAACGCCAGCACCACCGAAGACTCCACCCAGTACTTCTGGAGCATGCCCTCCAACCGCCTCGAGCTCTGGGCCTATCTCGAAAGCCAGCGCATCGCCCATCCCGTCGAGCGCGAGTTCTACAAGGAGCGCAACGTCGTCCAGGAAGAGCGCCGCATGCGCACTGACTCCTCCCCCGTCGGCCGCATGGTCGAGCAGTTCCTCGCCACCGCCTACGTCGCCCACCCCTACCGCCGCCCCGGCGTAGGCTGGGAAAGCGAGATCAGCCAGGTCTCCGCCACCGAGGCCACCACCTTCCACGAAAAATACTATGTCCCCGCCAACATCGTCATCGCCGTCGTAGGCGACCTCAAAGCCTCCGAGACCATGCCCGTCCTCGAGCGCTACTTCGCTCCCATTCCCGCCGCCCCGCGTCCCGAACCCATGACCACGGTCGAGCCGCCACAGGTCGCCGAAAAATCCGTCACCATCCGCGAAGCCACCCAGCCCTTCTACATCGAGGGCTACCACCGCCCCGACTACCTCGACCCCGACGACTCCGCCTACGACGCCATCTCCGACATCTTCTCCAACGGCCGCACCGCCCGCCTCTACCGCTCTCTCGTCCGCGACCAGTCCATCGCCGCCGAAGCGCAAGGCTTCAGCGGCTTCCCCGGCGACAAGTACCCCGGCCTCTTCGCCGTCTACGCCGTCCCGCTCCCAGGCCACACGCCCGAAGAGATGCGAGCCTCCATTCACAAAGAGCTCGACCGCCTCAAGAACGAGGACGTCACCGACGCAGAACTCGAACGCTTCAAAACCCGCTCCCGCGCCGACCTCCTCCGCGGCCTCGCCGACAACGAAGGCCTTGCTCATCAGCTAGCCGAATACCAAACCCGTTTTGGCGACTGGCGTGAACTCTTCAACCAGCTCCACAAGATCGACGCCGTCAACAAAGCCGACATCCGCCGCGTCGCCAACAAGATCTTCACCGACAGCAACCGCACCAGCGCACGCATCGAATTCGTCCCACCCCAACGCAAAGCCCCGCAAGCTTCAACGCCTTCAAAAACAGAGACCCCAGGAACAGCCATGCTCACAGCACCCCCAGCGCAGACCACCCAAACCGCCGGAGGTACGAAGTGAAGCATCTCTCCTCGTTCATCATTACCGCATCGCTCCTCGTTGCCACTCTCGGCGCCTCCGCACAAACCCCAGCACCAGCAGTCGCACCCACGCAGGTCCAGCCGTGGAAACAAATCCCCATCCCCCCGCTCCCCGCCTTCAAACCCGCACAACCCCACCGTATCGAACTGGAAAACGGAGTAGTCCTCTTCCTCCAGGAAGACCACGAGCTCCCCTTCATCAACGGCACCATCCTCATCCGTGGCGGCAGCCGCGACGAGCCCAACGCCAAAGTAGGCCTCACCTCCCTCTACGGCGAAACCTGGCGCACCAGCGGCACCGCCACCATCGACGGCGACAAGCTCGACGACGTCCTCGAAGCCAAAGCCG
Organism: Tunturiibacter empetritectus; assembly: GCF_013410875.1. GTDB lineage: Bacteria > Acidobacteriota > Terriglobia > Terriglobales > Acidobacteriaceae > Edaphobacter > Edaphobacter empetritectus. The sequence goes on from NZ_JACCCU010000002.1 coordinate 75,523, forward strand.
CCTCCATCGAAACCGCTGGCGGCACCGCCTCCACCTCCATGGCCTGGTCCAGCCTCAAGGGCGACTTCGACACCGTCTTCGCCTCCACCATCGACCTCCTCCTCCACCCCACCTTCAAAGACGACAAGCTCCAGCTAGCCAAGCAGCAGCTCGAGACAGGCATCGCCCGCCGCAACGATGACGCCAACGGCATCGCCACCCGCGAAGCCGCGAAGATCGCCTACGGTCCCCACAACCCCTACGCCCGCGAGCTCGAGTACGCCACCGTAGGCGCCGTCACCCTCGACGACCTGAAAGCCTGGCACACCCACACCGTAGTCGGCAGCAACATCATCGTCGCCGTCTCAGGCGACTTCGACCCCGCCGCCATGGAGGCCAAACTCCGCGCCGCCTTCGCTCCCATCCCTCGCGGCCAGCGCTTCCAGTCCTTCAAAGCCACCTTCACCGACCCCAAGCCCAACGTCAACTTCGTCTCCAAAGATGACGTCAACCAATCCAACGTCATCATCGTCGGCCTCGGCACCGAGCGCAGCAACCCCGACTACTACGCCCTCTCCGTCATGAACCAGGTCTTCTCCGGCGGCTTCGGCTCCCGCGTCGTTCAGGACGTACGCACCAAACTCGGCCTCGCCTACTCCGTCGAGGGCAACTACGGCGCCTCGTACGACCACCCCGGCATCTTCGTCGTCGAAGCCGCAACTAAGAGCGCCACCACCGTAGCCGCAACCAAAGCCCTCCTCGCCGAGATCGACCGCCTCAAAACCGAACCACCCACCCCTGCCGAACTAAGCAAGGCCAAAGATCAAGTCCTCAACTCCTTCATCTTCCACTACGACTCGCCCGACAAAACGTTAGGCGAGCAAGTCACCCTAGCCTTCTACGGCTACCCCGCCGACACCCTCGAAAAATACAAATCCGGCATCGAAAAAGTCACCTCCGCCGATGTCTCCCGCGTAGCCAACAAGTACATCGACACCAACAAACTCGCCGTCATCGTAGTAGGCAACGAGTCTCAAATCACACCGTCACTCGCCACCCTGGGACTCGGCACGGTAAAGAATTTAGACATCACCATCCCACCCCCACCAGGCGGCAAGCCAGCCGAATAACAAAACCCGCCCGCGACCAACGGGAGCACCAGGCGAAGCGGTATCCAAGTCACGAAGTGACCGCCCCACGCGAAGTGGGCCCGTCCGGCAGGACACAACCAAGGGCAAATCAATAGTTGTCACCCCCAAAGAGTGAACAATGAAACGAATCCTGATTCTTCTATTTGCGCTCCTCGGAGCAAACAATACCGCCTCTCGCGCTAGCGATCAGACGCCAACTGAGCCACCAGCACGAAGGAGTTCAATGCCAAACGAGTCCGTACTAATAAGCCTCTTCGACCGATGGGAGCGGGTTTGGCACGAGGGCCAATACGACCTCGTACCGAGCTGCGTTGCAGAAACCTATCTCCGGCACGACCAAAAGGGCGACCGTACAGTAACCCGAGACGCCTACGCGGCCGAGATAGCCAAGATCCGCGAGGAACGCCCGGACATTCGCGTGGTGGTGTATGACCACACCTTTGCAGGCGACCGCGCCTGGTTTCGCTTTGCATTCAAGTGGACAGATACAAAGACCGGAGAAGCGCACAGCCAGGCTGGCATGCAACTCTACCGGATCGAGGCAGGCAAGCTCGCAGAGACTTGGCTTACGATGTCGCCCCCAGGCTCGGCATGGCCGGACGCCGTTGCGCAGGAGCACTGGACAAGTCCGCCACCAGGCAAATAGCGGACTGCTTTAGATCAGCCAGGTAACAGGTAATTTGCTACCCCAAGCAGACAGTTCGTAAACGGATCCTTAGCGACTCAACTCCCGCGAAGGCAACGATGGCTCTATTCTTGAAAAGCGTCATCGTCTCCGGAGGTTCGTTATAAAAAACACGCACCCGCTCCCGCTACTTGCTGCATCTCTCTTTCTCAACGTTCTCCCCCTCCAAGCCCAGCGTCCTCCCGCCACTCCGCTCATCGCCCACGACCCCTACTTCAGCGTCTGGTCCACCACCGACAACCTCACCGACGCCGACACCACCCACTGGACCGGCGCCCCGCAGCCCATCACCGGCATCGTCCGCATCGACGGCAAGCCCTTCCGCTTCCTCGGCCACAACCCGGACACCGTCTCCGCGATGCAGCAGACAGCCCACGCCATCACGCCCACCCACACCACCTACGAGTTCCGCCAGAGCGGTATCACCCTCCGCCTCGTCTTCTTCACCCCCGCCATCCTCAGCGACCTCGATGTCCTCTCGCGCCCCGTAACCTACCTAACCTGGACCGCTGAATCAACCGACGCGACACCTCATCAAGTCTCCCTCCTCCTCGACGTAGATCCCGTCATCGCCGTCAACGACCGCAGCCAGCAGATCAACTCCTTCCGCAATCAAACCACTACCCTCAACGTCCTCTCCACCGGCTCGCAGGATCAAAAGATCCTCAACCGCTCCGGCGACGACCTCCGCATCGACTGGGGCTACTTCCATCTAGCCGTCCCAAAGGACCCACACTACGCCACCTACCTCGCGCCCCACGCAGCCACAGCCTTTACCGCAACCGGCCAGCTCCCCACCACCGACACCATGGACATGCCCGAGCGCGCCGACCACTCCAGCTCAATGCTCGCCACGATCATAGACTTCGGCTCCGTCACCAATCAGCCCATCACCCGCCACATCCTCGTCTCTTACACCGACACCTACGCAATCCAGTACCTCCAGAGAAACCTCCGCCCCTACTGGCAGCGCAACAACCAACCCGTAGACCAGATGCTCGATCAAGCCGAACAGCAATACTCCGCTCTCGAAACGCGCGGCGAAGCCTTCGACAAAGAACTGACCGCCGATCTCACCAAAGTCGGCGGCGAACACTACGCCTACATCGCCATCCTCTCCTACCGCCAGGCCATCGCCGCACACAAGCTCGTAGCCGACGCCAACGGCGACCCCATGCTCTTCGCCAAGGAAAACTTCTCCAACGGCTGCATCGCCACCGTAGACGTCCTCTACCCCTCCGCCCCCATCTTCCTCTTCTTCAATCCCAGGCTCCTCGAAGCCCAACTCCTCCCCGTACTCGAGTACGCCTCCCTCGCCCGCTGGAAGTTCCCCTTCTCCCCCCACGACCTCGGCCAGTACCCTCTCGCCAACGGTCAGGTCTACGGCGGCGGAGAAAAAACCGAAGAAGACCAGATGCCCGTAGAAGAGAGCGGCAACATGATCATCCTCGTCGATGCCGTAGCCCGCGCTGAAGGCTCTCCTCAACTAGCCCAACGCTACTGGCCAACGCTCACCAAGTGGGCTGAGTACCTCAACCTCCACGGCCTGGACCCCGAAACCCAGCTCACCACCGACGACTTCGCCGGACACGTAGCCCACAACGCCAACCTCTCCCTCAAAGCCATCGACGCCTTGGCCGCCTACGCCGACCTAGCCCATCTCCTCAAACAGGAAGCCGTCGCCAAGCAATACCAATCCACCGCAAAAGAGATGGCACAAAAGTGGATCACCATGGCCAAGGAAGGCGACCACTACAAGATCGCCTTTAACAGCCCCAACACCTGGAGCCAGAAGTACAACCTCGTCTGGGACAAGATCCTCGACTACAACCTCTTCCCCAACAGCGTCCGCGACAGCGAAGTCGCCTTCTACCTCACCAAGCTCAACCTCTACGGCCTCCCCCTCGACAGCCGCGCCGACTACACCAAGCTCGACTGGTCCATCTGGACCGCAACCCTCGCCTCCAACCCCGACCAGTTCAACGCCATCGTCGACCCCATCTACCGCTGGACCAACGAAACCTCCACCCGCGTCCCCCTCACCGACTGGTACGACACCAAAACCGGCAAACAAGTCGGCTTCCAGGCTCGCAGCGTAGTAGGCGGCGTCTTCATTAAAGCCCTCTCCGACAAACAACTCACCGCCAAGTGGCGCGCCAAATCCACCACAACCGAAACAACCCAACTACCCGTCTACCGCTAACCCCGAGGAAACCCGTATAGCCATAACCTCTACGATCCGGTCACGCAATCCACCGAAAGCGTAGAGGTCTATGCAAGAAGCAGTAAATGTAAAGTCTGCCCTGTCCTTCGAATCTACCGTGATTTTTTGTTTGTCATTTCCGAAGGGAATCTGCTGTTGTCTTCCTCCAGACAGCAGCAAATCCGCTCGAGCACATACCCTTACTTCGCCACAGCAACTCTCACTGCCTCTGCAAGTGGCGTCGTCGCATGCCCCAACAACGTATGAAGATCCCGAGACTTACTATCCAGTTCTCCGTTCGCCGCTCCCGCATCTGAGTCCGCAAGTATCCCCGCCACGGGCGCAGGCAAACCAAAGCCCAGCAGAGCACTCTCATACTCCTTCTGCGTCAGGTTCCGATACACCACAGTAGTCTTCGCCGCGCGAGACACCTCCTCGGCAAGACCAGTCAACGTGTACGACTCGTCCCCCGCCAACTCATACACCTTCTTCTCATGGCCTGCACCCGTAAGCACTGCAACCGCCGCCAGCGCATAATCCTCTCGCGCAGCCGCTGCGAAACGTCCCTCGCCCGCTGCTCCCAAAATCGCTCCATGCTCCAGTGCAGGTCCAAGAGCCTCCGTATGATTCTCCAGATACCAGCCGTTCCGCAGAATCACAAACGGCAGACCCGACGCTCTCACCACCTTCTCCGTCGCCACATGCTCCGGCGCGAGCAGTAGCTTCGAAGTATCCGCACGCAGAAGACTCGTATAGACAAACAGCTTCACCTTCGCCGCAACCGCCGCATCAATCACTGCCTGATGTTGTTTTTCCCGTTGTCCCAACTCGTTTGAAGAGATCAGCAAAACCTTCTCCGCTCCGGAAAAGGCCGAGGCAAGCGTCTCCGGCTTCGTGTAGTCCGCCTGGCGCACCTGCACTCCCAACGCCGCAAGGTCGGCAGTCTTCTCCGGACTCCGCACCGCCGCAACGATCTGCCCCGCTGGCACCTTCTTCAGCAATTCGTTAATAACGTGATGTCCCAACTTCCCCGATGCTCCTGTAACTACGATCATGTCCTTCTCCTTGTCGTTCTCTTTTGCTCTCTCACGGGCAGCCGTCTAATCTGAGCCCTCGAATTCAGCCTAACCGAGAAGCTAACTTTACGTAAGTACGTACCTCAAGGTAAGCTACTAACATGGCCACTCAGGCAAAGGTCCTCGCAAGCAGACAACGCAGACGCAAAGGCAATCTCTACGATGCGAACTGCCCCTCCCGCGTCGTACTCGACCACATCACCTCCCGCTGGGGATCGCTCGTTCTCCTCACTCTTCTCGACGGCACCCAACGCTTCAGCGAACTGGTCCGAGGCATCGGCGGCGTCAGCGAGAAAATGCTCGCCCAATCTCTCAAAGCTCTCGAAGCCGACGGCCTAGTCCTGCGCACCGTTTACCCAACCATCCCGCCCAAGGTCGAATACAGCCTCACCAGCCTCGGCACCGAAGTCGCCGATCACATCAAAACCCTCACCAACTGGGTCGAAGACAACGTCTCCGAAATCAAGCGCCACCGCACGAAGCACTCCTCTCTTCTAGCCGCACCCATCTCAGTTCCTCCCTCCACCTCTCCCATGAGACGATAGCCTCTATGGACTCAAACCAATTCGCCATCGCCATCATGGCCGCCGGTAAAGGCACCCGCCTCAAAAGCAAGCGCCCCAAAGTCCTTCACGAGATCGGCGGCCGAGCCCTCCTCCTACACGTCATCGCCGCTGCCGAAACCGCCGTCCCCGCCGGCCACATCTTCTGCATCATCGGCCACGAAGCCGACCGCGTCCGCACCGCCGTAGCCTCTACCGGCGTCCAGTTCGTCCTCCAGCCCGAGCAGCGCGGCACCGGCCACGCCCTTCAGATGCTCAAGGCCGACTTCGAGCTCTCCGGCAGACCAATCCCGCAACATCTTCTAGTTCTCTCCGGCGACGTCCCCCTCATCCGTCCCGAGACCATCGCCGCCGTCCGCGACACTCACCTTCGCGAGCACGCAGCCATGACCATCCTCACCGCCGTACCAGCTGACCCCACCGGCTACGGCCGAGTCATTCGCGCATCCCCAGACAAACCAGACAAGCCCGAAGTCACCGCCATCGTCGAGCAAAAATCCCTCCGCCCCGACCAGCTCACCGCACCAGAAATAAACTCAGGCATCTACTGCTTCGAGACCGCAGCCCTCTTCGCCCGCCTCGACGCCCTCACCACCAACAACGCCCATGGCGAGTTCTACCTCACCGACATCGCCGCCATGCTCGTAGCCGAAGGCAAGCGCGTCGTCGCCGTCAAAGCCGACAGCGTAGACGAAGTCCTCGGAGCCAACACCATCGCCGAGATGATGCACCTCGACGCCGCCATGCGTCTCGCCACCGCCCATCGCCTCATGGCCGCAGGAATAACCATCTTCCGCCCCGAGACCTGCGTAATCGACTCCACCGTCACCGTCGGTCCGGACACCGTCATCGAGCCTTACGTACAGCTCCTCGGCGCCACCCGCATCGGCAGCGACTCCCGCATCCGCTCCTACTCCGTCATCCAGAACTCGCAGCTGGGCGACAACGTCCTCGTCCGCAACGGCTGCATCCTCGACACCGCCGAGGTCGCCAACAACGCCATTCTCGGCCCCTACGCCCACCTGCGTCCCGAAAGCAAAATCGGCGACGGGGCCCACGTAGGCAACTTCGTCGAAACCAAAAAAGCGACGCTGGGCAAAGGTTCCAAGGCCAACCACCTCAACTACCTCGGCGACACCGTCATAGGCGCAGGCGTCAACATCGGCGCAGGAGCCATCACCTGCAACTACGACGGCGTCCACAAGCACCTCACCACTATCAGCGACGGCGCCTTCATCGGCTCCGACTCCACCCTCGTCGCCCCCGTCACCATCGGCGCCGGCTCGTACATAGCCGCCGGCAGCAGCATCACCGAAGACGTCCCCGATGGCGCACTGGCCCTGGGCCGCTCCCGCCAAACCAACAAACCCGGCTGGGTAGCTGCCCGCAAAGCCACCGCCAAACAAAACACCAACTAAGAGACTGTCCTGCCGGAAAGGCCCACTACGCGTGGGCCGGTCACTTCGTGACACGTATACCCCTTCGGTTGGTGCTACCGTTGGTCGCGAAGGAAGAGTTGTTCCGACCAACGGGAGGACCACGCGAAGCCTTAAAAAGGCGTGCGAACGCTCGCCGAATCGGGGTCCCCACAAACAGGTCTTCGTTTGTGGGGTGACTGAGCGCAGGAGGCCCATCCGGCAGGGCACTGTCTTCAAACAGCACCCTCAAAAAATAAATTCGAAGATCGTGGCTTTTTTAGCACCACACAAAGCCCAGCGTCTATTTGTGAACAGGCTCCGACCAGGGAGGCACCACGCCCGACATGCGAGCATAAGCGATCAGCTGTCCCATGTGTTCATTATCGTGAACCAGAATGCGCAGATACATCCCATCCACGGTCGCCTCTTTCTTCATGATCGTGACCTTCCGTTGAAGATCCCCCGGCTTCAACTGAGCACGCGCCGTCTTCACCGCCTCCAGCGACCGCTTCAGAAAAGCAATCACGTCCGCCTTCGAGGTCACAGTCTTCTCCATCTCCTCGGACTTGATGTCTGACGGCATCGGTGGACCAGTCACGCTCAACAGATAAAAGTTGGCCAGAGCGATATGCATGTACACCTCGCTCGTCGACCTCACCCCAGGCGCAGGACGCCACGCAAACTTGTCTGCTGGCGTAGCCTCCGCCAGCGCAACCAGCTGTCGGGAGACATGAGCCCACTCTCCGTCGTACCCCTCCCAAAGCCCCTCCATCTGCGCGTGCAGGGAGGTAGTGCACATCACCACCAGAAGTAACAGCGTCTTCATAAGTCCCTCCGAATTGGCTCCCGCCTGATGGCGCCAAAGCTACATCCCCCTCGTCCATCTGTCAAAACCCACTCAAAATCACACAAGGCAAAAAAACTCGAAGGACAAAAATAAATCCGAAGATCGTGGCGTATCTTTCGCACCTCAAAAAGGCGCACCCCAAACACCACGATCCACCACACTAACCACCACGATCTCACCACCAAAACACCACACCAACTACGCCCTTTTCCGCCAACCCCCTTCAAAAAAAACGCCAAAAATACGAGAAAACCACCCCCCGGCCCATATCAGGATTTTTTTGCAAAGCTTCATCCTCGTACACCTCATCCAGCCGCTTCAACCGCCGATAAAGACGCATAAGAGAAGCCGCTCGCATCCAAATCAAAAGACGGCAGCGTCCCTACGCGAAAGTATCCATCCATGACGCAGGAACGAATTCTAGTAGTTGACGACGAAGAATCCGTACGATCGGTCGCCGCAGCACTTCTCGCACGCAGCGGCTACTCCGTCACCACTGCCGAAGGCGCCGAAGCAGCCCTCACTCGTCTCCAGCAGGACCCCGACTACGACCTCGTCCTGTCTGACGTCATGATGCCAGTCATCGACGGCCTCACCCTGCTCGACCACCTCTGCACCGACCACCCCAACATCCCTGTCGTCATGTTCTCCGCTATCAACGACATCTACGTCGTCACCAGCGCCTTCCGCCGCGGCGCCGTCGACTACCTCCTCAAACCCTTCGAACGCACCGACCTCGAAAGCGTCGTCCTTCGCGCCATCGAGCACGGCCGCCTCCGCAAACAGAACACCCTCTACCGCCACAACCTCGAAGCCATCGTCACCGCCAGAACCGGCCGCCTCCGCTCCACCATGCAGGATCTCGAGCGCAGCTACGACATCACCCTCGAAGCCATGGGCGACGCGCTCGACCTCCGCGACCAGGAGACGGAAGGCCACTCCCGGCGAGTCACCACCTACACCAGCGCCCTTGCACAGGCCATGGGTCTCGAGTCCGAAGACCTACGCATCATCGCCCGCGGAGCCTTCCTCCACGACATCGGCAAGATCGCCACGCCCGACGCCATCCTCCTCAAGCCCGGCCGCCTCACCCCCGAAGAGACCGCTATCATGAAGCAGCACTGCGAGCGCGGCTACGAGATGGTCCGCAAGATCTCCTTCCTCCGCGAGGCCGCCGAGATCGTCTACGCCCACCAGGAGCAGTTCGACGGCAGCGGATATCCCCGCGGCCTCCGCGGCGAGCAGATCCCCCTCGGCGCCCGCATCTTCGCCATCGCCGACACCCTCGACGCCATGACCTCCGACCGCCCCTATCGCAAGGGAACAACCTTCGCCGAAGCCAGAGAAGAGATCACCCGTTGTGCCGGAACCCAGTTCGACCCGCAGATCGTCGAGGTCTTCCTCGCTCTCCCCGCTGAAACCTGGTCTAATCTGCGCATCGCCACCGAATCACGTTTCCCCTTGCCGTCCTCACTGAGTAGCAGCGCGCTCCCGGTTGCGCCGGACAAGCAACACATCTAGGATCGGAAGCTAGGATCGCAGGACGAGGTGATTTCCCCATGAAGAAAGCCATGAATGCAGCCGAGATCGAGGACGTCCTCAAGGCCCACCCCGAGTGGCATCTCAAGGGTGGCAAGCTGGTGCGCGAGTGGACCTTCAAGGACTTCCTCGAAGCGATGGCCTTCGTCAACCGGGTCGCCGTTCTGGCAGAGGCCGCCGGCCACCACCCCGACATCGACATCCGCTACAACCAGGTTGTCCTCGGGTTGGTCTCTCACGACGCCGCCGGCATCACCCATCGCGACGCCTCCATGGCCGCCCAGCTCAGCAAAGAGTTTCCTCCCGCATAAAACAGCTAACCCGGATAGAAGACGCCCGCAAAAAGCTCCCCAGGGTGTCCTGTCGGACGGGCCTCCTGCGGGGAGCGCGGCCACTTCGTGGCGTGTGTCCCGGTCTAGGCAAGAGAAGGAGCATGGGCCTCCCGTTAGTTGGGATCATTTTTTCCGACCAACGGGAGGACCAGCATCGCTCCCTCACCACAACAAGGTATACCCGCCACGAAGTGGCCGCGCTCCGCGCAGGAGGCCCGTCCGGCAGGACAGTTTCTCTGATAGAAGGAGCCTGTCATAGAGGACCTTCCCTTTACGGCTCGTCATCTCGACCGAAGTCGCGAAGTCTTATCGCGTGACGCAGTGGAGAGATCCTGTATTTCCTCTGTCTCTCCTTCTACCGCACATTGCCCCTAAGGTCGCGCAGCCAACATTAGCCCGCAAAAAACTGTATTTCATAGAATGAATCGACACCTATATTTTCATCGAAGAAAATATGTGGGAAAAGTGCTATTTGTTATAACTAAATGATTATAAGCGTTTTAACATGAAATCTTGGCACGAAATAGCCAAAAAGTAGCCCATAAAACCATCAAATTTCTATGATGGAACATATTTTGCTTTCTTTTCCTCCATATTGTGGTATCTTCAATTCAACGAGAGCGTGAGTCTTCCGCCCCGTGAAATATCTCAGCCCGCACCATCCAAGCAAAGGCTGACACAAGTTGCGTCACTGGCCTCCCGGCACGAGCAAAGCACCGTTCGTGCCGCATTTTTTTGCCCTGAGGCACCTTCCACCCCCCCCCATCGCTCTAGCATCACCTCTATCCGTCGCGTTTGAGGGCTTCTCCCACCGATCAAAAGATCAATACTTCCCGCCAGCCCCCAAAGATTAGCCACACGTCCCACGCAAGCAAACAGAGGACAAATTGGCCTGTCAAGCCCCAGGAAGGCCTAACCCTATCCAGAACAATAAGATAGCTCTGGCGTATGAGTTATGGTCGAATCTCTATAATTAACTTTGAAGCAGCACTTCGGGTACTGGACATGCGTCAGGGTGAAGGTGGACGGGCATCAGGCGACCTAAACCATCTCAATGCAATATTTTAGGAGCAACCCATTTAGATAGAATGGCTTACAGGCACACAGCGTCTGCAAACCAAAGAAAATAAACCATTTACTCCCAAAATACCCCCTTGGGGGGGAGGGGGGTAGCAGACCTTCAGTTAATTCAACAAATCTGCTTCTTACCGAATCTGCTTCGAAAAGAGAGAGAGCAGAGAGAAGATTCCGACAACTGACATTTGCAACGGTGCATGGAACACGAGCGGTTGATCTAAAATGTCGATATGAAGCGGATCCTCGGATGCATCGCATTAGGTCTGGCCACCATGGCCGCCTCAGCCCAATGGTCAAACCCATCGGAAGAAGTCCCGGCTTACAACGCATCCGCACCGGCAAAGCCCCTTCCGCCCGTGCTTAGCGGAGATCAACTGACAGGACCCTACTTCACACATCCCTATCAGGTCACTGCCTACAAGATGGCTGCCGCCATCCCCGCAGTCCTGCATCAGCAACCCTGCTACTGCCACTGCGACAAAGTGATGCGTCACAACAGCCTCCACAGTTGCTTCGAAGGCACCCACGGGGCAGCCTGTTCCACCTGCATGAAAGAAGCTATCTACGCCTATCAGCAGACGAAAAAAGGCCAGACCCCGGCAAAGATTCGCGCCGGCATCGAGCGTGGCGAGTGGCAGGATGTCGACCTCGTCAACGCAACCATGTAGTCGCCTTGCTCTTGGCACAAGCCTCGGCAAGCATCTGACACCGCTGAAGATCGGTTGCTCTTCTGATGTTTCTGATCACGATTGGCGCGGGAATCCTGACCTTCGCGTGAAGCGAGTTATAATCGAAGCAGTTCTTTGTAGCGCCCAATGCAATGTTGGTGCCAGCTCCGGATGGGGGCGTCACGGCTTCGACGGGATTGCTTGTGGCAGAGAGGCATGCCGGGGTGTGGACACCCGTAATCGCTCACAAAACTATAAGTGCCGAACCTCAGTTCGCTCTTGCTGCTTAATTAAATAAGTAGCCGATCGCTCAAGCTTCGCCTACGGGCCTGTACCGATCGTCGCACAGTAGGCTGGTCTTCCCTGCTCCGTCTGAGCGGGTCGGACGAGATCAATCAGACTGGTCGTCGTCGCATCTTCGTCCGTTCTAAGCGCCGATGACGAGACAAAAATGATACGGAAAAAGCATGAAAGCTCTCTGTTGGAAGTTTTTTCGGACGTGGGTTCGACTCCCACCGCCTCCACCATCACACTCTTCGAATACGACCAGACGCGCGAAATTTAGTCTCGCGGCAGATTAATTCTGCTGTGGTGTTACCCCTGTTTTGCAGGGGTTTTCGCAGATTCGTGGTGAAAAATCGTGGTGAAATTGTGGTGTGAGTGTGGTGTTTTGCGTGGCTGAACGTGGTGGCTTGCCGCCACTTTTTGGCCGTCTAAAAATACGCCAGAGCTTTGCACTTTATTTTTACCCAATTCCCGAATCGGGACTCGACGACGGAATTAGGCGTGAGACTCTGAAATTGCCCTCGAGTCAGCGACTATGCGTCGCCCTAAGTGACTTTACCTTCCGCTAAGAGGCCTGGGATCGGCTAGGGAATCATTTCGGTGGCGGTGGCGAAGCTTAGCTGGTGAATCGCCATCCACGTCTGGGAGTAGGCGTTGAGAGCGTCCGCGGTGACGGAGCGCGATTCGCGCAGGGCGTCCAGATAGTCGATCAGGGCAAGGCCGCCGTGCTGGTAGCTGAACTGGGCGATGTCGAGAACGTCCTTCGCTTCGTCGAGATAGTGGCCGTTGTAGCGGTCGGAGAGGACCTTGGCGTTGAAGTATCCGGAGTAGGCCTGGTCGACGTCGGAGATGACCTGGTTGTGGGCGGCGGTGACCGAAAATCGGCTGGCCTGAGCGGTAAATTTGGCGGTCTCTTTGTTGCCCTGGTTGCGGTCGAAGAGGCGGATCGGGATATTGATGGAAAAGCCCGCAGAGTTGTAGGTGCCGGAGCGGTCGTACTCCCCTTCGAGGGTGGGGTCGGTGGTGCCGTTGGCGTAGGCGAGCTTGACGCTGGCATCGGCGACGGCGACGGCGGCGGTGGCGGCTTTGAGGTCGGGGCGGGCAGCCAGGGCCTTCTGTTCGAGCTCTTCCATGGTGAAGGCAAGGGGTGGGGGAACGACGTCGCCGATCACGTCGAAGTCGGTACGCGGCTTGTCAGTGCCGAGGAGGACCTGAAGCTGGTCGGAGGCCTGCTGGGCTGCGGTAATGGCATTCGATTCGTCGGTTTCAAACTGGGCGAGCTGCAGGTCGAGACGCTCGAAGTCAAGCTTAGCGATGTCGCCGGCAGCGTAACGGTCGTGGCTGATCTGCAGTTCATGCCTGTAGTCGGCGAGGTTGTCGTCTGCAAGTTTTTTGGCGGCCTTAGCGATGACGAAGTTGGTGAAAGCCTGGTGGACTGCGAGAACAGTCTGCTGGATGGTGAGCTGGAGCTGGGCGTCGGTCTGGACGGTAGTGGAGCGGGCGACATCGAGACGCCAGCGGCGTTTTTGTCCGCGCTCGAAGAGGCGAGAGACTTGTCCGCTGTAGGAGTAGGGATTGGAGGCTCCCTCGGCGGGCAGGGTAACGTTTGTTCCATAGAGCGTGAAGTAGGGATTGGCTCTAACACCAGCCTGGATCTCCTGGGCTTTGACCGAGAGCAGATTCTGCTGGGCGGCGAGCAGGGTCGGATTTTTGGCGCGTGCCAGATCGACGGCCTGCTGCATGGTTATGGCGCTGGGGGAGGAGGGGGGTTGTAGAGTTTGAGCGAAGGCGGCGCAGGGCAGGAGCAGGAGGCAGGCGGCGGCGAGGAGGCTCCGGCATTTTGTGTCTGTTTTTGCGATCTGTTTCGCAATCATGGATTTTACGAACATGGAACCTCCTTCCGTGGCTTGGGTGAGAGTCGTTGAAGATCGGCCTGCGCGGTTAGACTGCATTAGTTCTCAAACTCCGTCTCGGGGGTAGGGAGGACATCGTCGGGCCTTGCAATCCAGACGTAGAGTGTGGGCAGAAGGAAGACGCTGATAAGAAGCGCTCCAACGAGTCCGCCGACAATGACAATGGCAAAGGGCCGCTGCGAGTCGGACCCAATGCCGTGCGAGGTCGCAGCAGGGAGCAGTCCGAGAGTAGCAACAAGCATGGTCATCATGATGGGGCGAAGGCGCAGCACAGCTCCTTCAACGGCAGACTCTTCAATGGAGTGGCCACGGACGCGCATTTGGTTGATGTACTCCAGCATGATGACGCCGACCTGCACCGAGACGCCAAAGAGCGCGAGAAAGCCTACCCCGGAGGAGACAGAGAAGTTGGTGTGGGTGAGGTAGAGCGCGAGCAGGCCACCAAGGGGCGCCAGGGAGACGTTGATAAGGATCAGAGTCGCCCACTTCCCGGAGTGGAACATTGTGTAGAGCAAAAGATAGATGACGATGATAGTGATGGGCAGCACGAGCGCAAGGCGGCGTGAGGAGCGCTTCTGGCTCTCATACTCTCCGGCCCAGTCGGTCTTATATCCGGGGGGGAGTTTCACCTGCTGATTGACTTTCTGAATTGCCTCTTCGACTGTGGAACCGAGATCTCTGTTGCGGACGCTGTACTTGATGGCAACATAGCGTTGACCTGATTCGCGATAGATCTCTTCAGCGCCGTCTTCTGTTGTGACCGTAGTGAGCTGGGCGAGAGAGACGCGTTCGCCGCTGGGAGAGAGAAGACGAATGTTGTTAATTGCGTCTTCGGTGTCGCGATAGCTCGGCAGATAGCGGACGACAACATCGTATCGGGCTTCCTTATCGAGAACCTGGCTGACGGCGTTGCCTCCGACTGCGGTTTGAATGGCATCCTGGACATCAACGACGTTGATTCCGTAACGGGCGGCTGCTTTGCGATTGACGGTGTAGTTGAGGTTTGGCTGACCGATGACGCGGAAGAGACCGAGATCCTGAACGCCCCGCACTTTACCCATGACGGAGACGATCTCATTCCCCTTTTGTTCAAGAGTCTTGAGATCGTCGCCGTAGATCTTGATGGCTAGCTCACCTTTGACGCCGCTGACAGCTTCTTCTACGTTGTCGGAGATGGGCTGGGAGAAGCTCCATTGGACCCCGGGGGTTTTATCCAATTCGCGTTCCATCGCAGCGATAAGCTCTTCTTTATTTTCCTGGAACACCGGGCGCCAGTTAGCTTTGGGCTTGAGATCGACGAAGTATTCCGTGTTGAAAAATCCAGTGGTATCTGTTCCATCATCCGGCCGGCCTGTCTGGCTAACTACTTTATAGACTTCGGGAAATGCTGAGAGTCGCAGCCGGGACTCGTTCATGACGCGGAGACTTTCGGTTGGACCAACGGAAGGAGCCAGAGTACCGCGAACCCATATGGATCCTTCGTCAAGGTGGGGAAGAAACTCGGAGCCGATCGCTCCGCTGAATCCAAGGAAGAGGGCCACTGCCATGGCGAGGCCAGTGAGCGAAAGAGTCACTGTGCGGCGCTCGATGGCCCATGTGACGGCCTGACGATAGCGAACCGTAAGCCAAGTCATCACCGGGTTCTCCCATTCACTGGCTCCCTTCGGGAATAGCAGGCTGGAGAGGACCGGGGCGAGCAGGAGAGAGAAGATGAGCGCGCCGAGCAGAGCGAAGCTGACCATCCACGCCATTGGTTTGAAGAGACGGCCTTCCACTGCCTGCAGCGTGAAGATCGGCAGGTATGCGGCGATGATCATTCCGCGTGCGAAGAAGACTGGCCGCTGCACCTCGTGCGAAGCCTCGCGAATCTGCTCCGATGGGGTGAGAGTGTCTTTGCGCTGATGGCTGAGATGGCGAACGATGTTCTCTACCATGACCACCGAACCGTCGACCACCATGCCAAAGTCCAACGCCCCGAGAGAGAGGAGATTCGCGGGAATGTGAAGCAGATTAAGACAGATTGCGGCAAACAGCAGAGCGAACGGAATGGTGAGTGCGACAATGATGGCGCCGCGTGCGTTGCCGAGGAAGAGAAACAGCACGACGACGACGAGGATGATGCCTTCCGTCAGATTGTGGAGGACGGTGTGAGTGGTGTAGTGGAGGAGTTCGCTGCGATCGAGAAAGGGAACGATCTTAACGCCGGGTGGGAGGACACGATTGTTGAGCTCGTCTACTTTTTTGTGGATGCCTTCGAGGACGCCGTCTGAGTCGACCCCCTTCTGAAGCAGAACGATACCTTCTACGACATCGTCATTATCGATGAGCTTTCCGTCTTCGTGATGGATGGATTGTTTCGTACCGGGTTTATCGACACGGTCGACGCAGGGGTCCGTGGCGCTGAAGGACGCTCCCGATTCGGCAGGTGGCGTGGTGCCGAAGCGACAGGTCTTGCCAATCTGGCCGAGACGGATCTTGGGTCCCTGGGCGACAGTGGCTATATCTTTTACGCGGATGGCAGCGCCAGCCTGAGTTTTGATAACAGTCTCTTCAATATCGTGAACGTTGGTGAAGAGTCCGACCTCGCGGACGTTGACCTGCTGCTGGCCCTGCTCGATGAAGCTGCCGCCTGCGTTTTGATTGTTATTGGCAAGTTGTTGCTCGACCTGGCTGATGGAGAGGCCGTAGGCGATGAGTTTATCGGGGTCGATGCGTATCTGGTACTCCCGAGTTGCGCCGCCGAAACTAGAGACGTCGACGACGCCGGGGACAGACTTGAACTCCTTCTCGAGCTTCCAATCCTGAAGGGATTTCAGTTCCATGCTGTCGTAGGCCGGATTTGAGGAGCGCAGGGTGTACCAGTAGATCTGGCCGACAGGACTCCAGTCAGAACCCATCTGGGGCTGCAGGCCGGCGGGAAGAATGACTTGTCCCAGGCGTTGGAAGACCTGGTCGCGATTGTCCTTGTTGACGGAGTCGTCGTCGAAGACCATGGTGACGCTGGAGAGGCCAGCCAGCGAGGTGGAGCGGAGATGGGCCATGTGCGGAATGCCGGCCATCTGAATCTCAATAGGCGTGGTGACCTGCTGTTCGACCTCTTCTGCTGCGCGGCCTGGCCACTGCGTAATGACTTGAACGTAGTTGTTGGCGACGTCGGGATAAGCCTCGACGGGAAGATTGTGAAAAGAGATCGCGCCCCAGGCAAACAGCATAAGGGACGCCCCTAGAACCAGCCAGCGATTGTTCAGTGCAAAGTCGATCAGGCCGCGAATCATCTACTGGTCCACCGTATTCTGCAGCGTGAGCGCATTCGAGACGACCTGCTGGCCCGCGTTAAGGCCGGAGACGATCTCCTGCATATTGCCTGGCAGCGATGCGCCGCCACGTACCTGCACCCGGCGGAATTTACCATCCCCGGCGGGAGTGTAGACCCAGTCGCGATCATGCAGATGGAGCACTGCTGTTGCAGGGACCTGCACGTGAGTCTGCGCGGTCTTGCCGTGGATGGTGGCGGTGGCAAACATGCCGACGCGCATTAACGTGCTGGGATTCTCTACCTGGATGCGAATCTTCGCGGTGCGGATCTGCGGATCGAGAACGGCTCCGATGTCGCTGACTACGCCGGTGAGGACGCGGTCAGGATATGCAGTGAGGCGGATGTCTGCTTTCTGGCCGAGATGCACGGTGGAGAGATCGTTCTCGTAGACGTCGCAGATGATCCATACGTGCGAAAGGTCGGCGATGGTGAAGGCATTGGACGAGCCGGCGTAGGTGACTCCGGCGGCGGCGGCGTTGGTGACATTCTGGGCGATGATAAAGCCCGAGGCGGGAGCGTATACCTTGACCGTTGCAGCGGGGTGGTTCTTGTCAACGCCGAGGACACGAAGCTGCTCTTCCGAGGCGGAGAGGGCGGCCTTCGCGTCGTCGTCGGCGTTCTGGGCAATCTCAACCTGGCTGTTGGGAATGGCTCCTTTGTCGTTGAGGATCTTCGCCCGGTCGAGCTGAACCTTCGCAAGGCGTTCGTCGTTCACGGCCTTCAGATAAGAGCCGAAAGCGCCTGAGACGTCGGTGCTCTGCACATCCATCAGGAGCTGGCCTTTTTTAACGTAGTCGCCGATGCGGGCGTGCACCTCGACGACCCGGCCGGAGGCGATTGAGATAACCGGAATCGTGCGGGAGATGTCGGGATTGACCGACCCGGTCACCTGGATGGTGGAGGTGGCAGCGTAGTCGGACGCCGCAACCAGAGGGAACTGATCCGGATGATCGACGTGAACCAGATTCGGGTCGGCGTCGGGTTGTACGACGGCAGTCGGGGGAGCTTCGCTCTTTGGATCCGAAGGCTTTGCGCTGCAACCTGCCAGGAGACAGGCGCCGAAGCAGAACAGCATGGTGGCTGGGTGCTTGAGACTGATTGAACTCATCGCGTAAACTCGTTATCCCCCATAGGATCAAGCGTTGATTCTTCGATTTTAGAGATCATCCGATACACGCGATCTGAGCGACGCTTGAATCAGCCTTGCATCACATCTCTGGAACCACATGACACACTTGTCATATCTAACCTAAAGTCTACCGTTTGGTTGCTATTCCCGTGTCAATTTTTTGACTGGAACCGACCCGGTTCCGGTAGCGGGCCTTCGGGATAAGGCGAATCGAATGTGATAGAAAGACACTTGGTTCACGAGAAAGATGCGGAACGCTGGCTAGCATCTGAGCTGTCGAGCCATCGCGTACCCACTGCCATATTAATTAGAAAAACTCTGGACTTAGCGATCAAACACCTTCTCCTACTGTATCGCGCCGGCTTCCGAAGCGAGATCAGATGTCGAGAAAGCCGCGCTTGAGAGCGATCATTACTGCGTGCGTCCGATCACTGGCATCAAGTTTGGCAAGAATGTTTTTGAGGTGCCCCTTGACCGTATGCTCGGAGATGGCGAGCCGTACTGCGATTATCTTGTTGGAACTTCCCTTGGCCACATCACGCAGCACTTCGATCTCCCGCGTCGTGAGGATCTCGTCGCCGGCGTGCTCTGCCAGTTCCTGGGCTATCTCCGGTGGAATTCGTCTCATTCCGGCATGAGCCAGCCGTATCGTGTCAATCAGTTCGGTTCGCAGCATGCTCTTCAGCAGATAACCGACGGCTCCGGCCTTGAACGCACGAAGCGCCTGAATGTCGCCTCCGTAGGTGGTCAGAACGACGATGCGGGCGTTGGGAAAATCCTTACGAATGGTTGAGATGGCGTCGATGCCATTTGTCTTGGGCATCCGTATATCCATCAGGGTTACGTCCGGGCGATGCAGTCGAAACGATGCAACCGCCTCTTCACCATCTGCCGCTTCGGCCACGACGGACATATCGGCCTGCGCATTTATAGCGCCCGCGATCCCGGTGCGGAGAAGGGGATGGTCGTCGACCGTGAGGACTCTGATGGTACGTATCTCACTCATTGCGATCCTTCTGCTCCGATCGGATCTTCCGCAAGAAAGCGGAGGGGCAGAACTCCCGGCATCGACCGACTTGATCCGGTGGAGGGGAATGCCACTCATTCTATCGCCGCTGATGAGTTGGAATCACATCAAACTTCCGAATACGTGCCGTTAATTCTCGACCCCTGCGAGGAGACCAGGCGAACGAAGGCAGGGCACCCCCCAAAAGTATTACTGTTCCTACCCTCTCTTCGGGTTTGCCGGCCTTCCGCAGTCCAGCTAATCTCACGGCTGTGCAGAGACTCTTTTCGATGTTCCCGACGGGAGCGGCGGGTGTTGCTTTGATTCTTCTTCGTGTCTCTGTAGCCATCACGCTCTTCACACAAGTCATGCCCCAGGGAAATCCAGCCGCTCACCTTTGGACGTCCACAGGCGTGGGTTTGCTCGGCGTCGCCATCTGTCTTGGGCTGTTCACTCCTGTGTCCTCCATCGTATGTTGCCTGATTGAGGCAGCGACGTTGCTCGATATGAAAAGCCCTGCCTTCCTGGCACTCACCTCATCCATCCTGGTTGCCGCATCTCTAGGACTATTAGGACCGGGCGCGTATTCCCTGGACGCGCGCATGTTTGGCAGACGACTGGTGGTTTCGTCCTCCGACAAGACCCCGAGCGGCAACTAAACTCGTTCTCCAACGTAACACGAAGGAGTGGACACCCCATTGAGGTGTTCCTCCCCCCTCGAAAGAGTGCCCCTACAGAGGCACGATTTAGGCTATCGAACCTTTGGTTTCCGTTTTAGCTTAGGGAAGATCTTCAGCAGCCATTCATCGAAATGGTAAGAAGCCAAAATATCTGATCCAGTGCACTAGCCAGTCTTCTGATTGATACGGAGTTTGATCTTAAGGATCAAACCTGACGAAATCCAACCCACAATTTCTCAGAAAGGCCTTTCCAATGGATTCATACTTCTCTACAGGCACCATCAGCGTGCACGCTATCCTCGAGACCTCGAATGATGAGATGTTGGTCGCCGCAGCGAAGACCGGAGAGCATCTGGCCTTCTCCGAGCTTTGGAGCCGCCACTCAAAGAAGACCTTCAGCACGATGTATCGAATCACCAGAAATCGACAGGATGCGGAAGATGCGCTTCAAGATGCATTCCTCAAGGCCTATGTCCATTTGAAGAACTTTGACGGCAGGTCGACCTTTTCTACATGGCTTACGCGAATTGCCATCAACTCTGCGTTGATGATCCTGCGTCGAAAGCGCGCGCATCCCGAACTCTCGATGGACGGAGGAGCAGAGGGCGAGACGTGGCAGCATTGGGAGGTGGCGGATCGACGAGTCAATACCGAAGAACACTACGCGCGATCGGAGAGAGAGCACCATCTCAAGCGCGCCATCCATCGGCTGAGACCAGCGCTCCGCACCATCGTGGAGATTCAACAGGTGCACGACACGTCCATCAAAGAGATCGCCGAAATCGCGGGAATCTCTGTAGCCGCCACAAAATCGCGCTTGTTGCGCGCCAGAACTGTGCTGCGACGGTCGCTGGGATGACAAGTGGAATGAGCCTGCGCTTGGCCGCCGCCTCGCACCGTCTCATCCTCTTGTCCTGATCGAAATTACAATCTCTCTGTCGGAAACGAGCTGGTAAACTGGCCATTCTCAAGATGAAAGACACGACGCGCCTTCTTTCTAAATTTGGCCTCAAGCTGGCGTTTTTGTTTTTCTTTGTGTGCACCTGGACGCCACAAAGAGGGCTGACGCAGTGTGCGGGAACGGCGTCAACACCTCAGGCTGCATCGGAGTGTGCCGCTCACGCCGTTCCGTCGGGAAAAGTTGCAACGCTCGACCCGAAACAGGTCTACACGCTTGCCGAGTTGATCGATATTGCAGAAAGGAATAACCCGCGGACACGAGTCGTCTGGGAGCAGGCTAAGCAGAAGGCCGAACAGCTTGGCCTCGAGAAGAGCGCCTACTACCCTGTGCTTGCCGGCCTCGCAGTATTCGCAGACCAGCGAACGATCTCCCCATTTCCTGAGTCGCTACTACCCCGTGGATATTCGACGGTTGAGATCCCCCTGGTGCAGCCCGAGATTACGTTGCAATATCTACTCTTCGACTTCGGCCAACGAGGGGCCAAGGTCGATGGCGCAAGAGCCGAAAAACTAGCCGCCGGCGCCAACTTCATTCAGGCAAATCAGGAGGTTGCTTTTCAGGTTGCCAGCGAATACTACAAGCTGCTCACGGCTCAGGAACGGCTGCAGGCTACGCAGGAGACGCTGAAGACCGCGCAGACCACCCAGGATGCGGCCGAAGATCAGTTGGCAAATGGGCGTTCTACGTTGCCGGACGTGCTCAACGCACGCGCTGAGACCTCACAGGCTGTGTTTGATATGGAGTCTGCCGACGGCGATGAAAAGATCTCGCGCGTAACGCTCACCGAGGCGATAGGCGTCGAACCCTCACCAGACATCACCATCGATGCGCAGAAAGATGCGTCGCTCCCCGAATCGCTTACGCTCTCCATCGATGAACTCATCGAGCGAGCCTTGTCGGATCGCCCGGACCTGATGGCGCAAGCGGCTGAGATTCGCGCGGCTGACGATCAGGTGAGGGCCGCCAAAGCGGAGTATCGTCCAAAGATTGTTCTATCGGGATCGGCCGCGCAGACCGCAGTGTGGCCGACAGCGGATAATGGTCAGCTTGGCTATGCCAACGTAACTACCTGGTCCGCCGAGTTGGGAGTGGAGTGGAAGATCTTCGATGGCGGTGCTCGCAAAAGCGGCGTGGCCATTGCCGAATCAAAGAAACGCGAGGCACAGGACGTAATGACCGCAAAACACGATCAGGCGACACGCCAGGTTTGGACAGCCTTTATCGCCTTTCGTACTGCGCTGAGAAAGGAGCAGGCAGCGCTCGCCCTGCTCGACTCCGCAAACACCTCTTATTCCGCTTCGCTCGAAGCGTATCAATATGGAGTAAAAAATTTGATCGATGTGGTCACTGCCGAAAGACAGTTGGCGCAGGCTCGACTCTCCGGTGTCTCGGCACGATCGCAGCTGCTTCTGGAAGCAGTTGATCTCGAATTTGTAACCGGAAACCTGCTGCGAACCAAGCCAGCCGCAACGAATTTACATGTACAGGATGGCCAAAAGTGATGACCATTAAAAGCAAGCGCCCAGTTTTTCTATTCGCTATGTGTCTACTCTGCGCCGGGTGCAACCATGCGCCGTCTATTGATATTATTGGCTCTTTTTTCCCGGTATGGATGCTCTGCCTGTCGATTGCCGTGGTCCTCGCTTTCGTCGTGCGGTACCTCCTAGCGCGATGGCATCTGGAGTCTGAGGTCGGCCCCGTAGCCCTCTTCTATCCCAGCGTTGTCGTACTGTTTACAAGCCTGCTCTGGCTGATTTTTTTTCGGTAAGGAGAACCAATGGATCAGGCAACCGAAGCTCTCGACCGTAAACGAATAGGCCGCAGGATCGCTGTAGGCGTTGTTGCCTCTGCAATTGTCGCCCTGTTGATTGTTGTCCTGCAAACGGATCGACACCCTCGTACGGATGACGCGAGCGTGAGGGCGAACTACATTCAGATTGCTCCGGAAGTAAGCGGCAGGCTGGTTGAACTGCCAGTAAAAGACAATGCGTTCGTGAAGAAAGGCGACCTGCTGTTTTTTATCGATTCTCGTCCCTATGAGTATGCCTTGCAGCAGGCGTTGTCCGATCAGGAGGCGCTGGAGCAGCAGATTATCGACGCGAAACGAAAGATCGCGGCACAAAGTAGCGCCGCCGACGCCGCTCTCGCGGGTGTACACAGCTCAAGAACCGGTGTCAAAACTGCAGGCAGCAGCATCGATGTCGCGAAGGCCACCGTCTCTCGAGCTCAAGCTTCAGTAGCCGCTGCGGAGGCGCAACTCAAGCTGGCAACAAATAACCTGCATCGCATTGAACCGCTGCTAAAAAAACAATACGTGACGGTGGAGCAGATCGATCAGGCCAATACCACGGTATGTGTAGCGCAAGGAAACTATGACGAAGCACAGGCCGCACTCGATCAGTCGCAGGCTCAACTCGCCCAATCGGTCCTGCGTCAACAAGAGGCGGATTCTGCGGCAATCGAGTCGCAGGCGAAGTTAGGACAGGCGATCCATACGATCGATACAGTGGACACGCTGATGTCCGAGAGGCCCGGGAAGGCTGCGAAGGTGGACAGCGCGAGACTCGATCTTGAGCGGTGCCGCGTAGTCGCTCCCTTCAATGCCTATGTCACCAACATGAATATCTCCGTGGGAGAGTACGCGCGTCCCGGCGCCCCCCTGTTCACGCTGATTGACACCCGCACCTGGTGGGTTGTCGCGAACTATCGTGAGTCGAAGGTGAAGAATATCGGCATCGGAGCGCATGTGGATGTATATCTGATGGGACACCCTGACCGAAAGTTCAATGGAGTTGTCGAGAGCATAGGATTTGGCGTCTTTCCAGAAGATGGAAGCGTCACTGGCGGACTACCCAACATCGAACGCACCTTGAACTGGGTCCATCTCTCCACGCGGTTTCCTGTTCGCGTTCGAGTTCAAGATCCTGATCCCGATTTATTTCGCATAGGCGCTACCGCAGTAACGGTCGTGAGATAGCAGATGGTGGAGACATCTTTCTTCGGGACGATCTCGTCTCTGGGGCGAAAGCTCTGGGAGGATCTACAACCCACGCCTGGGCGGCTCAACAGCTCTCTTCGTATCGTACTTGCGACCATAATCGCCCTGATCCTCATGCTTGTCTGGCAGATGCCGTCGATCTACATCGGCATGTATTTTATCTTCCTCATCGGGCGCGACAGCCCTGCAATTTCTTTTCGAACCGGTCTGATCTCGTTGCTCACCGTTGTAGCCGCAATTGCAGTTGAGCTTGCGGTTGTCATTCTCAGTGACAACGATCCGATGGCCCGCGTACTGAGCGTCGCAGTCGTTACCTTCATTGCAGGCGTGCTCGTGGCCTCTACCAACTTCCCGGTTCTCGGATCAACGTGGGGCCTGATCTTCTGTACTGTGATTGGGAATTGGGAGAAGCATGCGCCTGCGGACAGGTTAGTCAAAGGCTCGCTCTGGCTGATTGCGACGCTTGCAGTCGCGATCGGCGTTTCCGTTCTGGTGGAGTACCTCTTCGGGGATCGCGACCCCGCGAAGAAATTAGAAGCGCAGCGCAAGATCCGATACCAGGCGCTGGAAAAGATGTTCACCGCTTACGCTCAAGGGGGGACCCCAGAGCAACGATACGCCGCAGCGATTCCCGTCTCTCGCCTCGCGATAGCTGGCTCAACCGGAATGCTTGAGCTATACAACAAAATTGCGGAACGAGATCTCGATACCGGAACCCTGCCTCCGGGCACGCGCTTGCGCGTCACGATGCTGGCCCAGATCATGAATGTTTCCGCTGCTTTTGGCCTGCAGAATACTGGGAAAGATAGTCCGGAGCTAAGACGGCGTTGTGGAATTATCGCGGAACAGTGTCGTGAATTGATCCCGGTTTTCGTTCCAACGATCGAAAAGCGTTTGCGATTCATGCCCGAGAACTCTGTGACATTGCTGGATCGAGTCGAAGCTGCCCTTCATGCCCTTCTGACAATGCCTTCCGACGCCGCCGAAATGGGCAACAAAGAGTTGGTTGCGATGCCCGTAAGAAAGGCGCCTTTTTTCATTCCAGATGCGGTCGGCAGAAACGACACACTCGCATTTGGACTGAAGATTAGCCTCTGCGCGACCCTCTGTTATGTCCTCTATAACGCCGTGAACTGGCCGGGAATTTCAACTGCAGTGATTACCGTTGTCGTCACCGGCCTGAGTAGCAGCGGTGCGATAAAACAAAAACTTTTCTTCCGTGTCTTGGGTTCGATTGTTGGCGGTCTTATCCTTGGCCTTGGAGCGATTTCTCTTCTCTTTCCACATATGGATTCGATCACGTCGCTGGTCATACTCATCGGATCGGTTGCCTTTATCTCAGCCTGGACAGCCGCGGCTCCAAGATTCAATTACGTAGGCTTGCAGATCGCGTTCTCGTTTTACCTTGTGGCGTTTGAAGATTTTAGTGCTCCTACCGAACTCGCGCCCGCACGGGACCACCTTATCGGCGTACTCCTCGCACTTCTGGTCATGTGGTTTGTCTTCGACCAGATCTGGCCAGTGCGCACTGTCACAGTCATGCGTCAGAGCCTCGCAGGCGTTCTCAAAAGCGTTGCGAGTTTCCTCCGTCTCCTCGAAGAACCTGGTCCCGACCGTAAAGATCTGCTTCAACAAGCGGATGCCTTGCGGGATCAGGTCGGAAAGTCAGTCGTAGCGCTTCGATCCATGAACGATTCTGTAGATTACGAATTCGGTGTAGACCGGGAGCGCCATGTCCGCTCGAGCCTGATGATTCTCAGAACTTCCCTGACGGCTGGAACATTCTTCTGGAATCAGTTCGCAGTTCTCTACAGCGAGAAGGACAAAGACTTTCTCACTGAACCTGACCTCATCGAGATGCGCCGAAGGCTAGCGGAGTATATTGATGGGATAGCCGAAGGTGTTGTGAAAAAGACGGTTCCCGTGACAGTCCCAGCAACTACTCTCGTAGCTCCAGCGATGCTGAATGACCCGCGCTATGGCGAATATTCTCATAATACGATCGCGCGTTTCGAGGAGCTTCAAGCCTTCGCGCTGATGTTAAGCCACGAAGTCTAACGTTCCTGAAACTCCTTAGCCTTACGATGAAGGGATAGGCATCTACGGCAAACACGGTCCCTCTAGATCAAGAGTGTGGAAGGCTGACGGCATATAAGTACCACGCAGCATGGGGAAGCCACTGCTCGGTCCAACGCCAGTCTTCATCCTTGCCCGTCACCGCATATCCCTCGTTGAAGGCGATGCCATCTTCATCGCCGGCAGCCGCAGTAATACCGTTGAGGATCGAACCCGGAGCGCTTGTGTACTTGTAGGAATGGAAGAACATATACGGTGCGTTCCCATGACCGCTTCCCATCAGCATGCTGGCGTCAAACGGATTTCGCCCGAGAATCCAGTGCAACTGGTTCCAGGCATACTCCTGGAGTTGTGACTGGAAGGCTGGGTCGTCAGCAAAGAACGGAGCTGCCATGCGCGCAGCGGCTGCCAGCGAAGCCAACCGTGCATCTTCGCCCTGCCACCACGGCGCTGCCTCCGTGTCATGTGGAAAGAAGAACGCAGTGCGGACTCGACCGTCTCCCATCCGCACCAACTGTCTGGCGTATCCAAAAGGATTGTTCACTTCGGCAGTTACAGCTAGCTCGAAACGCAGCGATCGTTCCACTGCATCGCGCACACGCCGCTGTGTAGCCGGCGCTGCAACCTGCGCGTATTCGAGCAGGCTAATCACCGGCAGACCCGCATCGGAGGGATGAAAGTATGGTCGCGAGCCATCATCAGCTCGCCAGAAATCACGACGCCCCTCAGCTGTCGCAAGTCGCTCCATCAGGTGCAATGCTCGATGATCCGCCGTCAGTCGATAGACGTCTTTCCGAGTTGCGCGATACAACTCAGTAGCCGCCAGCAACGCACAGTAGTCGTCCAGGATGTTCTCCTTTCCATCATTCAGCAACTCGCGATTGTGCGCATCGAGAAATTGAAACGCCTCCTCTGCCGCACGAAGGTATTCGGCTCGAGGCAGATCCCCATCGAAGGGCATGGTGCTGGCAAGCGCCAAAGCGGCAATGGCCATGCCTCCTCCCGCGCGAAAGCTCGCTTCGTAAGCGTGTGGTCCCTCAGCAGTCTGTATGCGCTCGGTCGAGTCTGACGCACTCTTCTTGATCTGCGTTCGCCAGTTCGGGTTGCCGATGACACGATCCTGCGGCAACTTATCTTTTCCCGGAGCGTTGATGCTCTCGAAGAAAGAACCGTCCGGCCGCTTCATTCGCACCAGAAAATCCGCTCCAAAGAGTCCCTCATCAAGCATTCGCCGCAAGTACTCGCTGAAGTTATCGTCATGCCGTTCTTCGAGAACCCGATAGCTCTTCAACAGACTCCAGGCAACCAGCGGCACCTGCTGCGGATTGAAGTAGGAGGTAGGATTTTGATGAGAGAGGTGGATTCCATAGTCCCCGGTCGCGTCGTACCAGCCGCCATGAACATCGACAAAGCCTGGCTGGCCAGCAGGCAGAGGAAGATGACGATCGGCCCGATCCATCAAGCCGCTCGCACGTTGTCCTTTGAAGTAGAAGACGATATTAGACAGCGTATTGCGTTCGAGAAGATCGTCATCAATATCGAACGGACAGGATCGTACTTCACCCGCGGCCGACTGAATCTCAATCGCGTAGTGGCCAACAACCCGCCACGAGGAAAAGTCTGCAGTCCAGAAGACGCGGTCCCCCCACGAATCTACCTGGCCCTTGGGAGCCAGGCTCCCAGTCGACACGATCTTGCCGCTGACCGTATCGACCAGCGAAAATTTCTCCGGATGATCCCGCCCGGTCGCGACTACGATTGCGCTTTTAGGCGCCCGAGTCTCATAGCCAACCTGGTCAACCACAACGTTTAGCTGTGCCATCGCCGTCAGAGGGAACACTCCGGCGAAACAACCAGATAAAAGCAATCTCCATGAATGTCTAATCTTCCTGCTCCTTGAAAGCTGCGGACGAAACTTCAAACGGACGGCGAACTGCGATGTAGGGCTTTAGATTTCTCTTGCTCCACCTGTCTGGACGACTATACTCATCGACTCATCTCTAAACCAGCAAAAACGCAGTGCCAGGCCAGAAGAATCTGACATTTACCTAGCTGTTGTGCGAAATACGAGATTCAGTAAAGGGCGTTTTTAGGCATTTGGATTGGGAATCTTCCCGGAAATCTTTGAAACACAAGGCAAACATGCCATACGACAAAGCTCCATTTCGACGATCCCAGGCCTCCTTTAAAATTTCTCTTGCACTTCAGTACAGTTGTCTATACGATCTGTCATCCGGACATTTCAATTTTTGAACAAATTTCGTTTTCTTGGTTCACAGATCAAAACAAGACTCCTGCTTTCTCAGCAAATGCAAGTGGCAGCTTTCACAAGCGATCAAAAGACTGACGAACGCAGCCATTTCATTCCAAAGCGTCGACCGGTTACGCAATCTGTACCCCTTAAGTCCTGCCCCAATGCAATACATACGGTATTTAGCGACAAGCATGATGGGCCAGAACAAGCCGACCGCGAAACCTCGCTTAGGCACAGCAACTCACTCGGAAATTACTTTGGAGGAACGCAATGCACAAAGGACTCAAACTCGGCTTCCGTTGTCTTTCAGCGTTAGCGCTGGTCATCATGACCTGTCTACCAGCGTTCGCACAGACCATTACCGGTTCCATTACTGGTACCGTGACCGATCCAACCGGAGCCGTCGTAGCGGGCGCTAAGGTAACCGCTACTAACGTCCTGACAGGCGTGGCCACTCCGACCGTGACCAATCCGAGCGGCATCTACTCGCTCCATTTTTTGCAGATCGGTCAGTACAAGGTCACCGTTGAATCCACCAGCTTCTCTCCTCAAAGCACGACTGCCTTTTCGCTTGAGGTCGATCAGGAAGCCAGGGTCAACGTAGCGTTAAAAGTCGGGGGAACAAACAGCAACGTCATCGTCACAGACACCGCCCCCATCCTAAACACCGAGAACGCAACCACCGGCGACACCATCACAGCGGCAGCAGCGACAGAGTTGCCTCTGCAGAGCCGCAACTTCTCTTCGCTTACTCTGCTGGTAGCTGGAGCAATATCTCCCAATCCGCAGGCTCTCGATAACGTCGGACGAGGCCAGTACAATGGCGGATTCTTCGTCAATGGTAATCGTGAGCAAGGCAACAACTACACCCTCGACGGTGCCGACATCAACGAAGCAATCGACAACTACATCGGCTACAGCCCCAACGTCGACGCGCTCGGCGAAGTCCGAATCATCACTGGAAATTCAACCGCAGAGTACGGCAACGCAAACGGCGGCCAGGTGGTCATGGTCACCAAAAGCGGAACGAATCAGTTTCACGGCAACGCCTTCTTCTTCGGCGAGAACCAGAATCTGAATGCGAATACATGGGCTGCAAAACTAACCGGTGCGCCACGCGCTCCATTCAACCGTGCCATGTTCGGTGGCACTCTCGGCGGTCCCATCTTCAAAGACAAGCTCTTCTTTTTTGTGGACTACCAGGGAGCTCGCCAGCATTTCTCCACCGTCGAAAACCGAACCGTCGTCTCTGCGGCGGACCGCACGTTGCCCGGCATTACTAATCCCGCAGCAATTTATCTCTTCGCTCACCCAGAGGTTTATCCAGAGCCCAATGCTGTAACAAACACGTCCGTAAACTACGTCGGTTCATCGGGCCAGGCCACAGTCAACGATCAGGGCGACGCGAAGATCGACTGGCGCGCAACCAATCGCGACACGCTCTCTGGCCGCTTCTCCATCGGACGGGAACACGACGGCTTCTCCAAAGTCGCTCTACCTACGGACATCCCCACCAATAGCAACGATCCATATACCGGCTTCATCGTGAACTGGACGCATGTCTTCTCTACCAGCATCGTCAATGAAGCGCGTGCGGGTTACGGCCGGACACGTTATATCCAGACGCCTACCGATGTCTCTGGAAATTGGGGCGTCACCGGCAACGCAAAGCTCGGCATCCCAGGAACCCAGCTCGTCCCCGGGTTCAGCACCCTTGTGATCGGAGACGGGCCAAACTCCGGCTTTGTCGATGACATCGGTGCACCATCAACCCAGGACGGAAACGGAGCGTACGGCGGAATTGACAGTGACAGCATCGTGAATGCGTACACCTACGGCGACAACCTCACCTGGCAGCATGGCAAGCAAACGATAAAGTTCGGTGTGCAGGTCCTGCGCTATCAGGAGAACCGATACTACTCCGGCAACGACGGCACGTTGGGTTTCTTCAACTTCAACAAGTCGGTCGACGACTTTCTGCATGACAGCGTTACGAACGAGGGCCAGGGCGCTCTAACCGGCCGCTGGGGTCAGCGTCAGTATCGCGATGCCGCCTTTGTGCAGGATGACTACAAACTCAGCTCCAACCTGACCATCAACCTTGGTCTCCGCTGGGAGTACGATCAGCCCTACACCGAAGTCAACAACAAGCAGGCAAACATTAGCCTCACGACTGGCGCAATCACAAATGCTGGCGTCAATGGTGCGCCTCGCGCTCTCTACAACGCTTATTGGGCAGGGTTCATGCCAAGGCTCGGCTTCGCCTGGTCGCCAGAGGCGCTCCACGAGAAATTTGTTCTTCGCGGTGGATACGGCATCACGAACTTCCTCGAAGGAACAGGAGCAAATCTTCGCTTGACTCTCAATCCGCCTTTCTTCGTCGATGCGTCATGCACAGTCGGTCTTCCCTGCGCCAACGGAGGTCCACTGTCAATCACCCAGGGATTCTATCGGCCAGCTAATCCCTCTGTTTATGCCGGCAACGTTCGCGCATGGCAACCAAATCTGAAGCCAGCTCTCATCCAGCAGTTCAACCTCACCTCGGAGTATCAACTGGATAACTTCACCTCGCTCACTGTTGCTTATCTCGGGCAAAATGGTAACCATCTGGTAGACCCGCGGGAAGGCAACCAGCGCGCCTGCTTTTCCTGCGCTTTACCAATCACGACGTTGTCACTGCTCAACCCGGCACTCAGCCAGATTACAAATATCAGCTACACAGAGTCCGAAGCTGTCATGAATTACAACTCATTACAGGTAACCGGACGACGTCGCCTTAGCCACGGCCTCGAGTTCCTCGCCAACTGGACCTATAGCAAGGGATTGAGCAATAACCTCGGTTACTACGGTGCTAGCGGCGGCGCTGGCGATTCACAGAGTGCCTACTGGCAGGATGCATACAACGGACGCGCCGACTATGGTCCGGAGTTCTTCGATTCCCGTCACAACATCTCCGTCTCCGGCTACTACGAGTTGCCCTTCGGTCGTGGACGCCAGTTTGCAAGTAGCATCAACCGCTTTGTAGACGAAGCCATCGGAGGCTGGAAGTTCAGCACTATTATGAGCTTCCATACCGGCTTCCCCATCACCATCAACTCGGACTCCGAATACTCCACTCAGGTCAATGCTCGGGCCTCTCGTGCCAATCACCTTCGCCCTCTAAAGGTAGTTGGAAGAACTTCGCATAATTGGTTTGGAACGGATCCTTCGGCCATCACCTGTCCAAACGACACAGACAACGGGATCTGTGCCTACAGTGCAGAGAGCGCGTTCAGCTTCGGCAACGCAGCCGTTGGAACGGAACGCGCACCGAGTTACCAACAGGTTGACCTGTCTCTCTCGAAAGACTTTGCAATCACTGAAGGAAGCCACCTCGAGTTCCGCAGCGACTTCCTGAATGCCTTCAACATGGTGAGCCTCTCTCCGCCGAGCAACACCGCCACTGTTCTGGGGAACTCGATTGGACAGATCTCCAACACAGTCAACGAACCACGTAATATCCAACTCGCTCTGAAGTTCGTCTTCTAAGGTCTCGAGGTGGCGATTTCATAAAAGGGGCAGCGAAAGAACTTCGCCGCCCCTTTTATTTGGCTGTCTAATCAGACAAATACTCATTGCAAAATATGTACATCGTCGTCAGTTCAGCTCATAACTGGTCAGTAGTCTGGGATAAATTCATGAAGGGCCACTACAGTTTTTCGAAACTCCGAATGAGTCATACTCTCTCGCACGGATTATTTATCCTCGCGCTGTTTATGTGCGCTTCTGTCACTTCTCACGCTGCAGCTTCTCCCACACAAAAGCAGGAGATCATCGCATATATTTTTCCAAAAGACAGAACCATCGCGCCGGGAGAAGTATCGGCAGAAAAATTGACGCGGATCAACTACGCCTTCGCCGATCTCCAGAATGGAAAAATCGTCGAAGGCTTCCCGCACGACGCGGAAAACTTTGCTGCGCTCAATGCTCTCAAGCACGCCAACCCGTCTCTTACCGTATTGGTTTCTGTTGGCGGATGGACATGGTCGGGCAACTTCTCCGATATGGCTCTCACGAGGCAACGCAGAAAGATCTTCATTGAAAGCACCGTCCAATTCATAGAAAAATACAAACTGGATGGCCTCGATGTCGACTGGGAGTATCCCGGAATGACCGGTGACAATCATCGGTTTCGCCCCGAGGACAAGCAAAACTACACCCTTCTGCTCAAAGAGCTACGGGCACGATTCAATCACGAAGAGAAGAAACTTCATCGTCACCTCGTAACATCTATCGCAACCGGGGCGTCCACAGAGTTCCTCGAATATACCAAAATGTCTAAGGTGCAAAAGTACGTGGACACCGTCAACCTGATGTCCTACGACTACTACGTTCCGAGTTGGGATAAGACCACCGGACACCATGCACCGCTCTTCACCAATCCAGTCGATCCAAAAAAAATCTCCGCCGACCGTACAATTCACGAGTATGAGAGTGCCGGCGTACCCGCGAAAAAACTAGTGCTTGGCGTGCCCTTCTATGGAAAGAGCTGGACTCAGGTTCCCGATCAAAATCACGGACTCTTTCAGCCGGGCAAGGAAGCGCCCGACACCTATCGCCCGTACAGTTCTCTAACCAGCTTGCAGAGCAGCGGCTACATTCGATACTGGGATGCGCAAGCTTCTGCCCCCACTCTATACAATCCGGACCTTCATATCCTATGAAGACCCTGAATCGCTAAAGAAGAAATGTGAGTATGTGGTTGACCACAAACTAGCCGGCATCATGTTCTGGGAGTACTCCGGCGATTCTGCCAACGCCCTCTTAGATTCGATCGATACCGGTCTTCAGCATCATCCCGCCACGGCAACGGAGTCCAAATGAACTCCACAATACAGCTGCCTGTGACGGGCGTGACTAGTTCAGCCCGCGCCAGCCGCGTCGCATCCATCGACATCTTTCGCGGACTCACGATGACTCTCATGATCTTTGTCAACGAGTTGGCCGAAGTCAAAGGTCTTCCCTGGTGGAACTATCACGCCCCCGCAAAGGTCGACGCCATGACCTACGTCGATATGGTGTTCCCAGCTTTCCTATTCATCCTTGGGACGACAATCCCTATTGCCCTCGAACACCGCATCCGTAAAAACCCATCGCTGCCTGCTCTCTGGCTTCATGTGATCCTGCGGACCATCGCCTTGATCGTCCTCGGCCTGATTCTTGCAAACGCAGAGCTTGGTAGCCGTTCGCTGATGGGGATCGATCCAATGCTGTGGACCATCCTCGCGCTGCTCGGTGCCATCCTTTATTGGAACGTATACAGCCGCTCCGACCACCACAAAACGCTATTTCGCACTCTGCGGTTTTCCGGTCTGGCTTTGATGATCGTAATGTTCGCTATCTTCCGCAGAACGACGCTCGACGGACACGCCGCATGGATCAGCACCTCTTATCCAGAGATCCTGGGATTGCTCGGATACACCTACCTCGCCGTCTCAATTCTGTACATCGCAACGCGTCGATGGCGCCGGGCATCTCTCGTATGGTTTATCGCTATGACGGCTCTCTGCGTTGCATCAACCGCAAAGTGGATTCCATTCCCGGGCCATATTCCCCTCTACGTCTGGCCATTCGGCAACGGAGCCATGGCATCAATCGCATTGGCAGGCGTCGTCACCTCGGGCATCTTTGTGGATAGCCGCGGCCTCTACCCGACCACACTTCGACAAAAATTGATCGCCGCCATCTCTTTCGGCAGCATCACGCTCCTATGCGGATGGCTTTTGACTCCCTTGGGCATCTCGAAGATCCGCGCCACGCCAACATGGTGCCTCTACAGCATCGGTTGCAGCGTCCTGCTATTCACGCCGCTCTACTGGGTCTGCGATGTCCGGCGCGCAGTGCGCTGGGCTGCATTCACGCGCCCTGCCGGCGAGAACACGCTTCTCACCTACCTGCTCCCTAACCTTTATTTCTTCATCGCATCGGCGGCTGGCTTCACATACTTTACCGAGCACGCCAACTACGGCTTCGCAGGCGTACTGAGATGTCTGATCTTTACAGCATTGATCCTGGCACTGGCTGACCTTCTAACAAGATGGAAGCTAAGACTTCAGATCTAACCGCAGTAACTACCGCTAGCCACGGCTGGGACTCTTCCCAAGCAGCTCGCGTGCAATCACCATCCGCTGAATCTCGCTCGTTCCCTCACCAATGGGACACAGCCTCACATCTCGATAAAACTTCTCTGCCGGATAGTCCTTGATGAACCCATATCCTCCATGAATCTGCACACCCTCGTCGCAGATCCTGCAAGCCGCCTCACTCGCATACAGCTTCGCCATCGCAGACTCCAGCGTCACCTTTTTGCCTGCGTCCTTCATCTGCGCCGCGCGCATCGTCAACAACCACGCCGCATCCAACTCCGTCGCCATATCGGCCAGCTTGAACTGGATCGCCTGAAACTCGCTGATCGCCTTCCCAAACTGTCGCCGCTCCTGCGCATACTTCATTGCCGCATCGAGCGCACCACGTGCCATTCCCAGGCTCAGCGCCGCAATCGAGATTCTGCCGCCATCCAGCACGCGCATCGCATCTTTGAAACCGTCGCCCTCTTTCCCAACCAGGTTCTCCGCTGGAACCTCGCAGTCCTCAAAGATCAACTCTGCCGTATCGCTCGCACGCAGCCCCAGCTTGTTCTCCTTGCGCCCCGACCGAAATCCCTTCGTACCCCGCTCCACCACAAACGCCGAGATTCCGCCACGCGTTCCCTTCTCCTTATCCGTTACCGCCAGCACCACAGCGCAGTTTGCATAGGTTCCATTGGTGATGAACGTCTTACTCCCATTCAACACCCACTTGTCGCCCTGCTTCACCGCCGTAGTGCGCGCCCCACCCGCATCCGAACCCGATCCCGGCTCCGTCAAACCCCATGCACCAAGCCACTGCCCGCTCGCCAGCTTCGGAATCCACCGCTTCCTCTGCTCCTCGTTTCCACCCAGCATGATGTGATTCGTGCACAACGAATTATGCGCCGCGACGATAATTCCGACACTCCCGTCCACCCGCGAGAGCTCCTCAATCGCCAGCACATACTCCACGTAGCCCATGCCTGCTCCACCCAGCGACTCAGGAAAGATCACGCCTAACAAACCCATCTCTCCAAGCTTCTTCACCACCTCGTGCGGAAACTCGCTCTTCTCGTCCCACTCCGAGACATGCGGCGCAACTTCTCCCTCAGCAAAGGCGCGAACTGCACTCTGCAACTGCTTCTGCTCATCGGTCAACCCAAACATGAACCCTCCAACGCGTTATAACCTACGCTAATACATCTATCACATTCATGCATACTCTGGCTTGCGCATGAATGTCCTGCCGGACGGGCCCACTGCGCGTGGGGCGGTCACTTCGTGACTTGTATACCGGTCCAGGCAGACTAAGCGACATGGGCCCTCCCGTTGGTCGTAATCATCTTCTTTCGCGACCAACGGGAGCGCCACGCGAAGCAGTATACGCGTCACGAAGTGACCGCCCCACGCGCAGTGGGCCCGTCCGGCAGGACACAGTCTTTCAGATCTTATCCAGCGCCTGCCCCAGATCCGCGACAATATCCTCCACATCCTCGATCCCCACCGACACCCGCATCAATCCATCCGTAATGCCCAGCCTCGCCCGCCCCTCAGCCCCCACCGCAGCATGCGTCATCGTCGCCGGATGACAGATCAGCGTCTCCACTCCTCCAAGCGACTCTGCCAGTAAACCAAGCCGCAGCGCCTTCGCAAACCTATTCGCCTTCTCCAGAGACCCCAGTTCCATCGAGATCATAGACCCGAACCCATGCTGTTGCCGCTTCGCCAGTTCATGCTGCGGATGCTCCACCAACCCGGGATAAAACACCTGCTGCACCTTGGCATGCCCCTTCAAAAAATCAGCAACCACGCGGCCATTTGCATCATGTTGCTTCATCCGCACCGCCAGCGTCTTTACCCCGCGCAGCAGCAGATAGCTCTCAAACGGCGACAGTATCCCGCCCGTGCACTTTTGCACAAACCGAAATGTCTCCGCATGCTCCGGCTTGGTGCAGATCAACACGCCCCCCAGCCCATCCGAGTGGCCATTCAAAAACTTCGTCGTCGAGTGCATCACAATGTCGGCGCCCAATGCGATCGGCTGCTGCAGATAGGGCGACAGAAACGTATTGTCCACACTCAACTCCACGCCCTTCGCATGGCAGATCCTCGCCACCGCACCAATATCCGTCAATGACATCATCGGATTCGTCGGCGTCTCGATATGCACCAGCTTCGTCGCCGGAGTAATCGCAGCGGCAACATTTTCGGCCACGCTCGTGTCGACATAAGTAAACGTCAGCCCATAGTTCGTCAGCACCTTGTCGAACAACCTCCCTGTCCCACCGTACACATTGTCCGAGCAGACTACGTGGTCGCCAGACTTCATCATCGTGCACAGCGCAGTAATCGCCGCCATCCCACTGCCGAACACATGAGCGCTCGTACCGCCTTCGAGCGAGCACAGGCTCTCCTCCAACGCATCCCGCGTCGGGTTCGTCAGCCGAGCATACTCATGCCCCTTGTTCTTACCGATCTCCTCCTGCTGATACGTCGAGGTCAAATAGATCGGCACATTCACCGCGCCCGTCACCTCATCAGGAGCCTGCCCGTCGTGAATCGCTCGCGTTGCAAACCCAGCTCTCTTCTTCGCTTCTGTCATTTGTAACCCCAATCATCACAATTTATTCCAGTTTGAAAATTAATCCAGCAGCGCCTTCGACAGATACCTCTCCGCCGAATCCGGAATCACAGTAACCACTCTCTTCCCCGCTCCAAGCTCCCGCGCCACATCCACCGCTGCGCACAGCATCGCCCCCGCGCTGGACCCCGCGAACACACCCTCTTCCGCAGCCAGTCGTCTCACCATCTTCAACGCCGGCTCGTCCATCACCATCATCACGCGATCGCACACGGAGCGGTCAAACGTCGCAGGAATAAACGAAACCCCAATCCCTTCAACCTTATGCGGCCCCGGCTCGCCGCCCTCCAGCACACTCCCCTGCGGCTCCACCGCTACGGTCAAAATCTCCGCACGCTTCTTCTTGAAGAACCGAGCCACCCCAGTAAACGTACCCGCCGATCCCACCCCCGAGACCCACGCATCCACGCGCCCTTCCATCTGCTCCCAGATCTCCGCCGCCGTCGTCTCTTCATGAAAGTCGGGGTTCGCCGGATTCTCAAACTGCAGCGCAGCAAATGCCCCCGGCGTCTCTCTCTCGAACTGCAACGCCCGTCGAATCGCCCCCGCCATTCCCTCGGTCTCAGGCGTTCGCTCCACCGTCGCACCCAACCCGCGCATCAGCTTGCACTTCTCCTCAGCAAACTGCTCCGGCACATAAAGCATCACCTTGTATCCGCGATTGACGCCGATCAACGCCAACCCGACGCCTGTATTCCCGGCAGTCGCCTCCACAATCGTCCCGCCAGGCTGCAACACACCCCGCCGCTCAGCGTCCAGCACAATCCCAAGTGCCGCCCTGTCCTTAATACTTCCCCCCGGATTCAAGTACTCGAGCTTCGCCCAAATCTCTCCGCAATTTCCACTACCACTTCCCTGTTCAAGCCGGCGCAGACGAACCATAGGCGTCTGCCCCACTAACTCCAAGATGCTCTCAACAACCTTCATCAACCCAATCCTTCATAAACAAAATCAATCGTCACCTTCCATCCTACTGACAGACAGAGGTGTCCCGAGGCAATCGCCCGCAACTCCATCAGCGATCCTACGCCTCAGTTCTTCTTTCCGGGATCACTAAAGCCGGCGCTCCCACCTTTGCCCGCCTCCGCCACCACCCTCGGATAATACCCCGTCCGCGTCCGCACCGACAGCCGGCCAAAGCTCTTGGACTTGGCCTCCACATGCACCTCGCGATAGCCGCCAAGCGTCGGCGACTTCGTAGAGTGATACGAGATCGTGTACTGCGTGCGAATATCCTGCGCCACCTCTGCAGCAATCTCGTCTACTTGATTCACCGACTTAGGAAAGTAAGCCGCCCCCCCCGTCTGCTCCGCCAGTGTCTCCAATACCCTCCGCGCATGTCGCGACTCACGCTTATCCGTATCCTCGCCAAACAGCAGTCCCACACAATAGATCACCGGCCCGTCGAGATCCTGAATCCTGCGAATCGTCTGCTCCAGCGTCGCGCTCGAAGCATTGTCTTCGCCATCGGTAATCACCAGCAGCACCTGCTTCGGATGCTTCGCGTTCTTCGCCAGATAATCCGCCGATGCCACCAGAGCATCGTAGATCGCCGTTCCACCACTCGACTTGATATATCCCAGCCCCTGCTGCAGCTTGTCGATATTATTCGTAAAGTCCTGGTCGATGAACGCCTCCCACGAGAAGTCCACTAGGAACTCTTCATCCTCGGGATTCGACAACTTCACAAAATCCAGCGACGCCTTATCCACCGCCTGACGCTTGTCATACATCGACCCCGAGCTGTCGATTAGCAGCCCCAGCGACACTGGCAGGTCCTCATGCCGAAACGAGTTGATCGTCTGTGGAACTCCATCTTCATAGACATGAAATGCATCTTTATCCAGCGTCTGAACCGACCGGCCACTTCCATCGAGCACCGTCGCATTCAGCCGCACCTCGTAAGCATCCTGCCGCAGCGTGTACTTGCCGTTCTCGCGCGCAATCGCATTACTACCTACACCTTGCGGAGCGCCGGTCTGGCTCTGTGCAGGCGGATCAGGATCAGGCGAAGCCACAGGATCGCGATCCACCGTTAGCGAAGGTTGTTGCGAAGCGGGTTGTTGTTTCGCGGTTACCTGCGGAGATGCAGGTTGCTGGGCCAATCCGGCCGCCCCACCGGCCATCAGCATCAACCATCCTGCAGCGGCCATCCCCGGCTGAAAACACTTACTGCGAAGGTGCATAGTACCCCTGGCGATTATGTACCGTCAGGTTCGGAAGCCCTGGCGGCGGAACGAGTCGTATCTTCAATTTACGCCAGTTCCCATCCTGCTTCACCTCTGAAGGCCTATACCCGATCACATATTCATTTCTCAGCTCTGCGCTGATCCGCGAAGCAATATCGCCCAAGTCCCCCAGCTCCGAGACCCGGAACATCCGTCCCCCGGTCATATCGCAGATATCGGTCAGCAGTACCGGCCCCAACTGCTCCTCGGTCGTCGGCGCATATTGATCGAAGATCCCGATCGAGTAGATCTGCACATCGCTCTCCCGCACCACGCGCCGCAGCTCGCCCTCCGTATAACGGCTGCGATTATCCCCTCCATCCGAGATTATTAGCAGCGCCTTCCGTTCATACTTCGCCTGCTTCAACTTATCCACGCCAAGATAGATCGCATCGATCAGCGCAGTCCGATTCTCCGGCTTCAGCATCACCATCCGCGCCTCCACGTCATCCACATCGGACGTGTAATCCACAATCACCGCGGGCCGATCGTTGAACCCGACGACAAAGAACTCATCCTGCGGGTTTGATGTCCTCAAAAACTCACTCAACGCCTTCCGCGCACGCGCAAACTTCGACGACATGCTCCCGCTCAAATCGAAGATGATCCCAATCGTCACCGGCGCATCCTGTGTCGAGAAGCTCTTGATCACCTGTCCGATATTGTTGTCGAAGACCTCGAAGTTCTCCCGTTCCAACCCTGTCACTAGCCGATTCATTGGATCGGTCACCGTCGCCGGAATCAGCACGAGGTTCACATCCACTCGAATCCGCGCATCCCGTCGCGAAGTTCCCAGCGCAGCCGCATTTGCCGCACCTTCGATCACCGGCTTCTTCTCCTCAGGCGTCTTCGGCGGCGCAGGCGGTGCAGGCGTATGGACCACATCCAGCGGATTCTCCTGCTCCTGCGCGAGGCAAACTCCACCTTCCGCCCCACCCCATAACCCCAAACACAGACCCAGCAACACCCCAAGCCTCCACCCGGCCCAACGCCCTCTCAGGCGAGCCGCCCCACACTCTCTTCGCCCGTCTCCAACAACTACCCCGTCCCGTCTATTGATCTCCATCTCGGCACCTATGTAGTCCTCGCGACCACTCACCAGTCGCACATCTGTGGAGCCTCTACCAATCACTCAACCCACAGCCCGCCAAGTCCATCAGATGCTGCGTTCTGAAGATAATAGACCCCCTGTCAACCCCATTTGTCATCAATTCATCTTGGCCTGCGCGCAGTTGCTGTCTCCTCAACGTTCTCCATACACCTCCGGATTCCTCTCACCCCTTCTTACCCTCTCTTCACGTCCCAACCCGTACAATCACCACAGAATCCAACTCTGGAGAACCTTCAAAGCATGGCCCGTCTTTACCCCTTCCGCGCCCTCCGTTACGACCCCGCCCGCGTCAACATGGAAGACGTCGTCACCCAGCCCTACGACAAGATCACCCCAGCCATGCAGCAGCTCTACTACGAAGCCAGCCCCTACAACCTCATCCGCATCATCCTCGGCAAACACGAGCCCGGCGACACCGACCCGCAGGACTTCCTCCCCTACGGCGAACAGGCCCACAACGTCTACACCCGCGCCGC
Organism: Tunturiibacter empetritectus; assembly: GCF_013410875.1. Classification (GTDB taxonomy): domain Bacteria; phylum Acidobacteriota; class Terriglobia; order Terriglobales; family Acidobacteriaceae; genus Edaphobacter; species Edaphobacter empetritectus. The sequence goes on from NZ_JACCCU010000002.1 coordinate 116,242, forward strand.
CGAGACCCTCCGCGAGTGGCGCCGCGATCGTGTCCTCGCCGAAGAGGCCGAGCCAGCCGTCTACGGCTACTCCCAGACTTATGAAGTTCCTGGTACCGGCGCCGCGGCTGGACAAACGGAGACCCGCGAACGCCGCGGCTTCATCGCCCTCGGCCACCTCTACGACTACGCCGACAAGGTCGTCTACCGCCACGAGCAGACCTTCCCCAAGCACAAGTCCGACCGCCTCGCCCTCTTCAAAGCCACCCGCGCCTACTGCGAGCAGATCTACATGCTCTACTCCGACCCAGCCTTCACCGCCGAAAAGCTCATCTTCGGCGCCAGCGGCCCCGGCAAAGACTTCAGCGGCAAGATCGGCCCCGACACCGCACCAGCTGACCTCGCCATCACCGACGAGTACAACGTCGTCCATCGCCTCTGGAAGATCACCGATCCCCACATCATCAATCTCCTCCTCACCGCCATGGCCGACAAGAAGCTCATCATCGCCGACGGCCACCACCGCTACGAGACCTCCGTCGCCTACGCAAAGGAGCGCTCAGCCCAACTCAAACTCCCTTTCAAGCAGGCCATCCCCGGCGACGAAGACAGCTCCCCCTCCGTCATCGCCGACGGCGACACCCGCTCCACCCTCCCCACCCCGGCCTTCCCCGAAGCCGCCATGATGATGACCTTCGTCAACATGGACGCCCCCGGCATCACCATCCTGCCCACCCACCGCGTCGTCCACGGCCTGCCCAGCTTCAGCTCACCCGACTTCATCACCAAAGCCAGCGCCTTCTTCAACATCAAAGAGCTAACCACACCCGACCTCGCCGCACTCAACGCCACCCCCGGCACCGCCTTCCTGGCCGCCACCGGCGACGGCAACTACCTCCTCACCCCAAAGCCCGACGTCATCGCAGCGGCCCTCAAAGGCATCTCTCCCCGCCAGGCCCAGCTCGACGTCGTCCAACTCCACAGCATCATCCTCGACAAGCTCCTCGGCCTCGACCAGGACACCATCACCCGCCTCGGCAACGTCCGCTACATTCGAGAGCCCGCCGAAGCCACCGCCCTGGTCGCCAGCGGCGAAGCCGACATAGCCTTCCTCATCAAACCCATCACCCTAGACCAGCTCCGCGACATCTCTCTCTCCGGCGACGTCATGCCCCAGAAATCAACCGACTTCTACCCCAAACTTCTAAGCGGCCTAGCCATCTACGCCCTCGACTAAACTTCACCAACCCGAGTGGTCGCGAAACCCATTTACAATCAAACCCGCGACCACTCAAACCCTTTGACTTACCCCCTAAAGCAATTCGCCGCGCGCCTAGCCCTAGTCCTCCTCGCGAGCCTCGCCCCCCTAACCGCGCAAACCCCGCAACCCATCCCCCGCACCACCATCTTTCTCGACCCCGCCCACGGCGGCACCGACTCCGGCGCCCGGCTCACCGACAACCTCCCTGAAAAATCCCTCACCCTCGCCTTCGCAACTCGCCTCCGCGCACTCCTCTCCACCAGCGGCTTCTCCGTCATCGCCACTCGCGACACCGACCCCACCGTCCCCTTCACCACCGACCAGCGCGCCGAGATCGCCAACCACTCGCACCCCACCGCCTGCCTCGTCCTCCACGCCACCGCCAGCGGCAACGGCGTCCACATCATCACCTCCGACGTCCCGCCGCCCGACGACGCCGACACCGAAACACACCACGCCATCCCCTGGGACACCGCGCAATCCGCCTCCATCCCCCAGAGCCTCGCCCTCGCCAACTCCCTCGGCCTCGCCCTCCTTCACTCCCGCCTGCCCGTCCTGCTCACCCGCGCCTCCCTCCGCCCCCTTGATAACCTAACCTGCCCCGCCGTCGCCATAGAGATCGCGCCTCTTACCCCAACCGACGGTGACCCCACCCCTGTCAGCGACGCCAACTACCAGCAGCAGATCGCCCAGGCCATCGCCACCGGCCTCACCACCTGGCGCAGGAACCAGAACCCCGCCGCCGGAGCTGCCCGATGATCCCCCGCTACCAGCGCATCCTCTTCTGGAGCCTCTTGGGCGGCATCCTCCTCATGTCGGCCTTTCTCCTCCGCGGCTGCCAGCAGGCCCACAAGCGCCTCGCCGCCCTCAACGACGCCACCCCCATCGCCGCCCCCACCGCCACCAGCACCGAAGACATCACCCTCTATCTCGCCAGCGACACCGACGCCTCCATCACCCCCACCACCGAATCCTTCGCCCTGCCCCAGGCACCAACCCTACGCGCCCGCACCCTCCTCGAGCACCTCCTCGCAACCTACGCCCTCCCCACCTCCAAACATCCACTCCAAGCCGGCCCCGCCGTCGACGATGTCTTCCTCCTGACTCCCCCCGAGATAACCCAGACAAACCAGACCAAGACCCCGCATCGGCCTTTAGCCGACCTCTCCCAAGCCAACCAGCAAGCCATCGTCAACCTCCACGGCTCCTTCGTAGACAATCACCCCTCTGGCATCCAGGTCGAGGCTCTCACCGTGCAATCGATCGTCGGCACCCTCCACACCGCGCTCCCCCAGATCACCGGCGTCCGCTTCCTGGTCGACGGCCAGCCCCACGACACCCTCGCCGGCCACGCCGACCTCCTCCGCACCTACCCCGCGGTCGACACCACCTCCCACCCGGCCCCACCCACCGAAACCCCTCAGCCTTAAAAGAAAAACAGCCTAACATACAAAAGAGCCTTCAGCATAGATAGCTCACCCCACGTCCTTGCTTTGTGTTGCCGTCATCCTAAGCGTAGCGAAGGATCCCGAAGGTCACTAAGCATTTACAACCTTCAGAACCTTTCCGCAAAAAAATGTTCAACAATAACAAGAGCTTCAGCAGCAATAACAAAACACTCATGACCGACAGCCCCGCAGCCAATCCAAACCCCGCAAAATCCCTCACCATCGGCGTCTTCGACTCAGGCTTCGGCGGCCTCACCGTCCTCCGCGCCCTCCTTCCGCTCATCCCCCACGCCCACTACCTATTCCTCGGCGACACCGCACGTCTCCCCTACGGCTCCAAGTCCCGCGAAACCGTCGCCCGCTATGCCGTCTCCAGCGCAAAGTTCCTCCACGATCAAGGTGCCGACCTCCTCGTCATCGCCTGCAACACCGCCACCGCCCTGGCCCTTCCGGACATCCAGCAAGCCCTGCCCATCCCCGTCATCGGCGTAGTCGAACCCGGAGCCCAGGCCGCCCTCGCAACCTCGAGCTCCCCGGGGTCCAATACTCCCGACGGTCCAAACAACGTCCTCGTCCTCGCCACTCAAGCCACAGTCCAATCCCACGCCTACACCCACGCTCTCAACGCCCTCGGCCTTGAGGCGAGCGAAAAAGCCTGCCCACTCCTAGTCCCGCTCGTCGAAGAGGGCTGGACCAACCACCCCGTCACCGACGAAGTCCTGAAAATCTACCTCACCGAAGCCCTCGCCGCCGCGCCAGCCACCCAAACCCTCCTCCTCGGCTGCACCCACTACCCTCTCATCGAGCCCGCCATCCACCGCACCCTCGACTCCATCGGCCACCCCCTCACCGTCATCGACTCCGCCGACGCCACCGCCCGGGCCACCGCCGCCCTCGTCGCCAACCACTTCCCCAACCTCACCCCCACCACCCAACCAAGCTGCACCTTCTACGCCACCGACTCCATAGAAAAGTTCCAGCGCCTCGGCTCCAACTTCCTCGGCCAACCCGTCACCAAAGTCAATCTAGTCGACCTCGGCGGCTAAGCTAACTTTGCTTTATCCTGCAAACGGAGAAAAACGATGCCCTACCTGCTAAAAACCGAACCCACCAAATACTCCTTCGAAGACCTCGAGCGCGACGGCGAGACCACCTGGGACGGCATCTCCAACAACCAGGCCCTCCTCAATCTTCGAGGCATGAAGCCCGGCGAAAAACTCGTCATCTATCACTCCGTCGTCGGCAAAGCAGCCGTCGGCACAGCCAAGGTAGTCTCCGTCGATGCCGCCGACCCCAAAAACCCGCAGGTCCGCATCAAGCCCGTTAAGCGCCTCAAAACCGAGAAGCCGCTCGACGAGATGCGCACCGCCGCCGTCTTCAAAGATTCCATCCTCTTCCGCCAGTTCCGCCTCTCCGTCGTCCCCCTCACAGACGCTCAGTACGACTGGCTCACCGCCTAGAGCCTTCTTCCTAGACTTTTTTCAAAATCACCTTCTTCTCAAAGTAAGAAGCATTCGCCATGTGGCAAGCCGACGCCGCATGGTGCCCAAACACCACATCCTCCGCCACCGGCTTCCGCGACCTCACCGCATCGAAGAACGTCGCCAGGTGCGGCCGCAGCTCATCCCACGACGGCCCCTTCCACATCATCGTGTCATCCAGCGGATGCTCATTCAGAAACGCATCGTGCTCCGCATGCCACTGCTTCTCATACTGAGCATGCATCGCCGCCGGAAACCCATTGATCCCATAAGCCGGCGATCGATCTACCCCCAACTGAGGAATCAACGTCACCGTATTGGTATTCGAAATCTCAATCACGCCCTTCGGCCCCATCACCCGAGTCACCTCAGGCGTCTCCGTCCCCAGCGTCAGCCGCACCGTCACTGCAACATTGCCGTACTCAAACTCAGTCACCATCAGATCCGGCATATTCCGCCCATCCTTCCAGCGATAGATGCCCCCAATCGAATAAGCCCGATCCGGAGTCGCATGGATCCCGGTTACAAATTGCATCCCGCTCAACAGATGCACCATCAAGTCGCCGGCCATTCCCGTGCCGTACTCATGGAACGCACGCCACCGCGCAAACGCAATCGGATCGAACGCCTTCTTCGGCGCAGTCCCCTCCCACGTCGCCCAGTCCAGCGTCTCCGGCGAAAGATCCAGCGGCGGAGGATACACCCAGGCCCCACCTGGTGAGTTCCTCCCCAGCTGCAGCTCCACCTGGTGTACCTCTCCAATCGCGCCCGAGTCGTACAACTCCTTCGCCTTCGCAAACACCTTCGAGCTCACCCTCTGCGACCCCACCTGCACAAAGTTCTTGCTTCCCTTCACCGCCGCAACCATCTCCTCCCCCTCGGCGATGGTGTGCGACATCGGCTTCTCGCAGTGCACATCCTTCCCTGCACGAATCGCATCCACCGTGATCTGCTTATGCCAGTGATCCGGCACCGCAACAATCACCGCCTCGATATCCTTATCCTCCAAAATCTCCTGATACCGTCGCGTCGTCTTGATATTCGCGCCCGCAATCTCCTTCGCCAGCGTATGCCGCCCGTCATACAGATCGCACGCCGCAACACACTGCGCCTGCGGCAGACTCACAGCGTTCCTGAGCAACTGAGACCCCTGGATCCCCACCCCAATACTCGCAAACCGTACCCGGTCCCCACTCGCCACCGGCGCCGCCTGCTCTTGCCCCAGCATCACTGTACCGGGCAACACACCAGGCAAAGCCGCCGCCATAGCCAACCCACTCCCCGTCTGCAAAAACCTTCTACGCGAAAACTCCGACATCAAATATCCTCCTCAACCAGCGCCTCCACTATAGAAGAACTCCCACTCATCTCGTACCGCCCTCACCCTGCTATCCTTTCTGTTGGGCCACGCCCCACCCGCCCAAGCCGTCTCGAAAGGATCACCACGCATCATGATTGACCTCAAAGGCAAAGTAGCCGTCGTCTTCGGCCTCGCCAACAAACGCAGCATCGCGTGGGCCATCGCCCAGAAGCTCGCCGAAGCCGGCGCCACCCTCGCCATCTGTTATCAAAGCGAGCGTCTCCAGCGCGAGGCGGAAGAGTTAGCCGCCGATCTCCCCGGCGCCAAGACCTTCCGCTGCGACGTCTCCAGCGACGCAGAAATTGACGCCGTCTTCGAGCAGTTCAAAACCGTCTATGGCAAGCTCGACATTCTCATTCACTCCATTGGATTCGCACCCAACATGAAAATAAACAATGTCCTGCGAACTCCGCGCGAAGACTTCCGCATCGCTCACGACATCAGCGTCTACTCCCTCATCGCCCTCGCTCGCGCAGCCGAGCCTCTCATGGCCGAAGGAAGCTCCATCCTCACCCTTACCTACTACGGCGCCGAAAAAGTCTTCCCCAACTACAACATTATGGGCGTCGCCAAAGCCGGACTCGAATCCGCCGTCCGCTACCTCGCCTCAGATCTCGGCGCGAAGAAGATTCGAGTCAACGCCATCTCCGCCGGCCCCATCAAGACCCTCGCCGCGCGCGGCATCAGCGACTTCACAACCATCCTCACCGCAGTCGAACAGCGCGCCCCACTCCATCGCAACGTCGACGCGTTAGAAGTCGGCAACACAGCCCTCTTCCTATCGAGCGACCTCGCCAGCGGCATCACCGGCGAAATCACCTTCGTAGACTGCGGCTTCAACATCACCGGCCTCTAGCAACGATCTTTCCGACAGCAGCCTCGACCCTTAGAAATCAGGCGACGTCATCCTGAGCTGCGCAGGTCACAGTCTCATCGTGATCTGCGCAGCCGAAGGATCCCCGTATTTGCATTTACTTTTCATTCTTCGCCCTTCCCGCTTCGTATATCCTTCTGTCCGTATAAAAGGAGCCCACATGACCATCGCTGAAATCCTCCTCCAGGACTTCGACAACGAGATCTCCAACACCCGCCGCACCCTCGAGCGTGTCCCCGAAGGCAAGAACAACTGGAAGTGTCACGACAAGTCCATGGTCCTCGGCAAACTCGCCATGCACTGCGCTACCCTGCCCCTCTTCGGCTCCTACATCATCCTCGACGACGAAATGGACATAGCAGCCCCAAAGCGTCCCCATGCCCCACTCGAGTTCACCACCCGCGCCAACGCCCTGCAGCAGCTCGACGAAAGTGCAGCCGCCTGTCGCAACGCCATCGCCGCATGCTCCGACGAGAACCTCGCCAAACTCTGGAAGTTCAGCTACGGAGAGCACGTCATCTCCAACAACCCCCGCTCGCTCACCTTTCGCCAGATGTGCTTCAACCACCTCATCCACCACACCGCGCAGCTAGGTGTCTATCTCCGCCTCAACGACATCCCCGTCCCTGCACTCTACGGCCCCTCCGCCGACGAGCAGTGGTCCGCCTGAAAGCAACACCGCAGCCTGCACCTCAAGGCCGCTTGTAAACCACCCCGTTCTTCATCACAAACGACACCTTCGTCGTCGCCGAGATATCCTGCAACGGATCTCCCGGCACCCCGATCACATCCGCAAAATACCCAACCTTCAACTCTCCAATCTTCCCCGCCCATCCCAGCAGCCTCGCGCCGTTCAGCAGATCCGCCTGCAACGCCGCTGCCGGCCTCATGCCAAACTCCACCATCAACTCCAGCTCACGCGCCTGCGTCCCATGCGGAAACGGCCCCACATCGCTGCCCACCGCCATCGGCACACCCGCCGCCAACTGCTTCTTGAACTCCGTCGCATGATACGCAATCAACTGCCTCTCCCTCGCCTCTGCCGGCTTGCTCGCAGCGTGGTCCGCGAAATACTCGCTGATCGCAAACGTAGGCACAGCATAAATCTGCTTCTCCTTCATCGCTTTCATCGTCGAATCGCTCAACTGATACGCATGATCCACCGAAGCCACTCCAGCCGCCACGGCAAATCCCGTCCCCGGTTCTCCCGTAGCATGCACTGCAACCCCGCGCCCTGAACCCACTCCACCGCCCGTCCGCTCAGCCTCTTTCACCGCTGCTCGAAGCTCCGCCTCCGTGTACTGATACGGCGTCACAAACTCACCCTCTCGCACCCCATCCTTCCCTGTCTCATACACCTTCGTAAAGTCCGCGCCACCTTTTCGCTGCTCCCGCATCACCTTCACAATCTCCTCACTCGAATCCGCATAGTCCGCATTTGAAAGCACCCTCTGCGCCGGGTTATACCCAATCGCATCCTCATGCCCACCCGTCAAATCGATCGCATTGCAGCTCATCCGCATTCGCGGCCCCGGTATCAACCCGGAGTTGATCGCATTCCGCACCGCAACATCTGCGCACCCAGCACCCTCGGTGCCCATATCCCGCTCCGCCGTAAACCCCGCCATCAGATCCGCCTTCGCCGCCCCCGCCGCAATCAGCGTTCGCTCCGGCACACTCTCCTGCACCGTCTGTAGATCCTCCGCTCCCGGATGCAGAAACAGATGCACATGCGCATCGATCAATCCCGGCATCAGCGTCGTATCCCCTAAATCAATCACCTCCGCCCCAGCCGGTCGATCCACACGCGAGCCAGCAGCAACAATCCTCTCTCCCTCCACCAGCACCTCACCCGGCGCCACCACCTTCCCTGCTGCAACATCCAGCATCCGCGCCGCATGCAGCACCACCATATGCTTCGTCGCCCCTGTATCTTGCGCCACGCAAACCGAAGCCGCCAACCCGACCAACACCCCGCAAAAAAGTTTTTTCATAGTCCCAGCAGCATATCGCGAAACGCCGCCAACCCAACAACACTCAAGCGAACCGCGCACTTTCCAATTGACTTGAAAACCCATCCACGCTAAACACAACGCATGCCCAGCCATCTTTCAAGCCTCATCCGCCGAGTATTCCTCCTCCTCGCGCTCATGACCTACCCCGCCTTCGCCGCCAATCCCAAACTCATCATCCGCAACGCGCGCATCATGACCATGGCCCCCAACCAGCGCGAGCCCATCAACGGCTACATCTCCATCGCACCAGACGGCACCATCCTGGCCGTTGCCGCAGGAGAACCGCCCGCCACCCTCCACGCCGACAAAGTCATCGATGCCCACGGCGACCTCATGATCCCCGGCTTCATCTCCGCACACAGCCATCTCTGGCAGGCAGCCTATCGCGGCCTCGCCGCCGACAAGACTCTCCCCGGCTGGATCGACGATCTCTATGGAATCCATGCCGCCAAAGCCTCGCCCGAAGACATGTACTGGTTCGCTCTCCTCGGCTCGTTAGACCACCTCGAGCACGGCATCACCACCGCCTACAACTTCACCTACGGCGGTCGAGCCAAGACCGCCGAGTTGAACAATCAGTTTGAAGAGGCCCAGTTCCATGGCGCAGCAGACTCCGGCATCCGCTTCATTCACAGCTACGGCCCCGATCGCATGTCTCCCGCCATCACCATCGATCAGGCCCGCTCCCGCCTCAAGATCTTCCTCGACTGGACCGCCGCCCAACCACCCAACCCGCGCTTCCTCAGCGTCATGATCAGCGGCATGACCGCCTTCAACAACACCTACCAGCAGGCCGTCATGGAAGCGGCCATGATGAAGGAGTTCCACCTCGGCAACCAAACCCATTACATCGAAGCGCCCGACGACCAGGGCGAGCAGCGCTCCAAGTTTCGTTGGATCATGGACAGCGGCCTGCTCACTAACCAGCTCATCTTCGGCCACTTCATCCACTCCGACGACTTCATCCTCCAGCAGACCGCCAAAGCCGGAGCCTCCATGTCGTGGAACCCGCTCTCGAACGGCCGCCTCGCCTCAGGCATCGCCGACATTCCGAAGTACCTCAAGATGGGCATCCGCGTCGGCATGGGCGTCGACGGCGAAGCCAGCGCCGACCTCGCCGACCCCTTCGAAAACATGCGCACCGGCCTCTACGCCATCCACGATAAATACGAAGACGCCACCGTCATGAACCCCTACCAGGTCCTCTGGCTGCACACCATGGGCTCAGCAGACGTCCTCAACGTCAAAGACAAGCTAGGCTCGCTCGAACCCGGCAAATTCGCCGACTTCCTCCTCATCAATCCAAAACGTCTCGGCGTATCACTCGAAGACCCTTACGCGAACCTCGTCCTCATCGCCTCAGAGCGCGACATCGACAGCGTATACGTCGGCGGCGAACTCATGGTCGAGCACAATCAACTCCTCCACCAGGACCTAGACAAAGTCCAATCCGAAGCCAACCGCCGCGTCTTAGCGCAACACTAAACCCAGCAGCAGTTGGCGGTAAGTCTGCCGCGTCCTTTCTTTGTCATACCTTTTGTTTGTCATTCCCGAAGGGAATCTGCGGTTGCCTTCCTCCACACCAACAGCAAATCCGCTCTGGAGCCGGGTGCCCCATCCTTTGCAGTCTCATCGCATAGGGTGGGTTATTCGCGCCACGCGCGAACCGCTCTCGTCCACCATTCGCAACAGCGAAGAACCTACCCAACCTTCTCCGTCAACTCAGCCCACCGCGCATACAGCCCGTCCGCCTCCTCCTGCGCCGCCTCCATCTCCGCAAGCGCCGCCGTCAACCGCCCCGCGTCCACCGCCACCGCCGGGTCCTCAATCATCTCCCGAGCCTTCTGCAACCGATCTTCCGCCGCCTCCACCGCAGCCTCGATCCCCGAATACTCCCGAGCCTCCAGATACGAAAGCTTCTTCTTCCCACCCGAATTCGAGGCCCCATTCGAAGCAATCGCTGGAGCAGGCGAAACTGCAATACCAGCAACCCCCGGAGCGATCGCCTCCTCCACCTTCACACCCCGCCACTGCTCCCACTGCGAGTAATCCGCAAACATCTCCGAACCACCCCGCCCATCCAGCCCCAGCACAATCGTCGACACACGATCCAACATGTAACGATCATGGGTCACTAATACCAGCGCCCCCGTGTACTCAAGCAGACTCTCCTCCAGAATCTCCAGCGTCGCAATATCCAGATCGTTCGTCGGTTCATCCAGCAGCAGCAGATCCGCAGGCTCCAGCATCAGCTTCGCAATCAGCACCCGTGCCCGCTCACCTCCACTCAGCCTTTCGACAGGTTGATTGAGTTGTTCGCTGGTGAAGAGAAACTTCGTAGCATAACTAGCCACATGCACGACGCGCCCCTGATACACCACCGAGTCCGAGTCCGGAGCCAGCGCCCGCCGCAGCGTCACGCCCTCCTCCAGTTCGCGCATCTGGCTGAAGTAGACAATCTTCAACGAAGCCGCCTTCTTGATCGTTCCCTGCGAAGGCTCCAACTCGCCAGTCAACAACCGCAGCAGCGTAGTCTTCCCGCTCCCATTCGGCCCCACCAACCCCACGCGCATTCCAGAGGTCACCAGAAAGTTCAACCCCTCAACAATCTTCCGATCCCCCAGCACCACGCTCACATCTTCCAACTCAACCAGTCGCTTCGTCTGCCGATCCGTCGCAGAAAAATCAATCCCTGCACTCGACGTCTGCACGCGCGAGTTCACTTCCTTCAACTGTCCAATCAGATCCTGCGCATTATCAATCCGAGCCTTCGCCTTCGTACTCCTCGCCTTCGGCCCGCGCCGCAGCCAGTCCACCTCAATCTTTACGCGATTCTTCAGCGCATCCTGCAGCTTGCTCTGCGCCTCCATATACGCCTGCTTGCCCTCGATAAACTTCGAGTAGGTTCCCTTCACCCGCAACAGCCCCTCGGCATACACGCGATTCAGTTCGACTATCTCTGTCGCAACATTCTCAAGAAAATAACGATCATGGCTGATAAGCACACAAGCAAAACTACCCTCATTCAGCAGCTCCTCCAGCCACGCAATCCCAGCTAAATCCAGATGGTTCGTCGGTTCATCCAGCAGCAGCACATCCGGATGCGTCACCACCGCCTCCGCAATCGCCAGCCGCTTCCGCCACCCACCGCTCAGCCGCGCAGCCTCCGCGCTCAAATCCGGAAACCCCGTCCGCCCACTCGTCTCCCGCAGCCGGCCCTCATGCTCCCCGTCGGACACCTTCGCCCGCACCAGCGCAGCCTCCAGCACCTCACGCACTGTCACCCCCGGCGCAAACACTGACTCCTGCTCCACATACCCAACACGAGCCCGCTTCCGCACCGCAACGTCCCCGGCATCGGCGTCTTCATCTCCCGCCAGCACCTTCAGCAGCGTAGACTTCCCTGCACCATTAGGCCCAATCAGCCCAATGCGATCTCCATCCGAAACAGTAAAACTGATCTCACGAAACAAAGGCGTAGCGCCAAAGGCCTTAGTCAAACCCTGCGCATTTAAGATTGGTGGCATTTCTTCAGTCTACCGTCTCTCCCGCGCGCTTCCTAATTGGCCGGAGTAGTTTCGACATCTGCCCAATAGCTGCTTCTCGCCGTCACCTGCAGCTTCGAGTAGTTCCGCAAATGCAAGCTAATCTCGTGGAGACCAGGCGAAGGAGATTGCGGCTGAAAGCTAAGCACATACCGATTCGGAATGTGATTCGAGATCGCAGCCAGACTACGCTCCAGACTCTTCATGTCCGTCAGTTTGAAGTACTCTCCACCGGTTAGACGTGCAACTGTCTCCGGAACATTCCGCTTCAGACCATCCGTAGCTTCGATAGCAGCCATCTTCGCAAGCGCCAGTGGCGGCGCAAGCTGAGTCAGGCAGTCATAAGCCTGAATAGCCTTGTTATGAGTAGCATCAGGATCGGGGTCGGGATCCCTGCCCATGCACCCATTCTGCGGATTCGGATGATGATTCTCCAACCCCAGCTCACCAGGCTGCGTCGGCAGCTCTCGCGCCGCATAGTGCGCCGCCTCCGACTTTCCCGTCGAATACCCAATGCTGTAGATCGTCGTATTCGTATCGCTCACCATGCGCAACGCCTCTTCCATCTTCAGGTGGCTGCCGCGATCAAGCGTCTCACTGATCAGCAGAATCGCACGCCGATACTGGCGCGGCTGATCCCGAAGCAGATCGACAGAGAAGCCGAGTGTGTCGAGAATCGCAGCTCCGTTATCCCCCAGTCCAACGTCGTGAATAGCAAGTGGCGAGGCGCAGTTCATTAGATGATGTTGCCGTGTACAGCCCGGCATCAGCGTCTGAATCGCATCCGCAGCAGCAGCCGTATCGGACGTAAAACCCTGAAGCAACGCAGGCGTGCTATCAAACGTAACCACAGCAACTTTGTGCGGCACATTGCCAACAATCGACGCAAGCATCGGCGCCAGCGGAGGAGCAATCGAACTGTACTTGTTGAACTCGCGAGCGCCCGCCCCACCAACCTCGATCGCCACGACAAGAGCCAAAGGCTCGCCACCCGTATCCTGCTCCAGCGTTAGCATCTGCGGAACGCCATCGTCAGTCAGCAAGAAGTCATCCGCCATAAGCGTATAAACCAGACTCCCCGACTTACTCCGAACCAGCGCCGGCACCACCACCAGGCTCGAATGCGTACTAAACGAGGGAGTCTGCGAGACCTGAGGAGCAGTCTGCGCAAGCATCACGGACCCAGAGCTTGCCAGAAATAAAAATGCGAGAGCGAGTCCAGCCTGGTATCTCATATCGAGCCTCAGGATTACTCCAACACAAACAATTAATCCAAATCAAAATCCCGCAGCGGCCGATCCGTCAGCGGAGTCTCCTTCGCCTTCTTCACCGCCTCCGCAAACTTCTTCGCCATCACATCGTCTTTATTCTTCTGCGCGTCAACGCTCTGTGCGAAGATCAAATCCCGCCGCGCATCCGCCTCGCGCAACGCCTTCGCCGCCTCGCCAAAGTCCTCAAACATTTTCTTCTTCGGAGCGGACGTATGCGCAATCACCGCCCGCGTCACCGGATCCACCTTCAGCATCCCCCCACAATCCGGGCACATCACCTCAAACGGCTGATCGCTCAAACCCATCGCAACACCTCACCCACCTATTCTAAAACTGCCCCCCAACCAAACCAGCTTCAAGATGTGGGTTTCAAGATGTGGGTGCCCCATCCTTTGCGGTTTTATCGCATAGGGTGGGGTATTCGCGCCACGCGCGAACCGCTTTGCAGATCCCATCCTGAGCAAACAGCCCTTCAAACTTCACAGCCGCACCACCACATGCCCCGGACACTGATTCCCCGCCACTCCAACCAGCTTCTCCACCAATCCATCCCCATACCGCGCCATAAACCACACTCCCGCCACCACGCGCTCCTGCGGATGCCCCCCTGGAAACACATTCAGCACAATCGCCTCCGCATGCTTCCGCAGACTCGCCTCCTTCTGCAGCTCAAACGTAGCCGCCATCCTTCGCAGCCGATTCATCTGGTACCGCATCTTCGACCCCGACACCTCCGCCGCCTGCCCCAGCGACTCATCCATCCCCGCAAGGTACGTCGTCAGCGCGCTCAACTCCGTCTCCACCGCATTCCCCACCGCAGCAAGCTTGCGCTTTCCTTCAATCGGCATCGCCCGCGCCCCCAACCTCTGCGCCAGCACCTCCGCCGTCGTCATCGCATCCGGCAACTGCACCTCATCCTTATCCATCACCGTCGCAATCGCCGGCTCCAGCAGCGTCGCGCTCAACCGCGGCAGCACCGGCGTAATCCGTCCCAATATCGCCTCATACAAAACCGCGCTCTGCGCAAAGTAAGCGATCTCCGCCGGCCCGCCCACATAAGCCGCCGTCGGCAGCACCATATCCTGAAACACAGGTCGGAGCAGCGCATTCGGGCTCAACCTCTCCGGCGTCGCCTCCAGAATCGCAATCAACTCCGCCGTCGAATAACTCCTCCCGCCAGCCTTCCACTGAGCCCCACCATCAACCGACGCACCGCGCCGTAAGGCTACTCGCTCTCCCGTCGCCTCATCCAGCAGAAACAACATCGACCCACCCTCGGCCACCAGCACCTGCGCATGATACCCGCGCGCCACCAACTCCTTACCCCGAGCAATCAAAGCATCCTGCAACTCCGCCGCATGTTCAATCGCATATCGCAGCGTGCCAGCCCCCAGCGCATGAAACTCTCGCGAAGCCGCATCCATCACCACCAGCCCCTGCTCCGCAAAGATCTTCGTCATCAATCGCCCGAAGGCCAGCGCCAGCGAAGGCCACCTCCCGCCCTCAGGCCCATAACACTCCCGCAGCCACTCGCTCACCGGAGCGAACTCCAGCAGCTCACTCGCCCGCTCCAGTATCGCCTCCAACTCAGGCCCCGGAACAACCCCGCCCACCGGCACCGCCCGCGCCACCTTCAACCCAGCGCGCAGCGTCTCCACCGACGTCTTCGTCAGCAGCGAAACCTGATCCACCTCTTCCAGATCATGATCCTCCGTCGCCATCCAGAACACCGGCACATGTTCAACGCCCGTTGCCTTAGTGGCCTCTTTCGCCCGCGCCACTGTCGTAGCTGCCTTCAAAATCGTCAGCAGCGGCCCACCAAACAGCACCACCTGCTGCCCCGTCACCACGGCCCGCGCCCCCGCGCGCAACTTCGCAATGTTGGCCTTCGCGGCGTCCCCCGCACCAAACTCAACCGCCTGCTTCTCCAACAGGTCCGCCAACGCTCCGGCATCCTTCACCGGCTCTCCTCTTCCGATCCACCTCCCCGCAAATGGCTCCGCCCCATACCACCGCCGAACCGCAGAGTCCCCGGCGCTTTCCGCCATCGCAAGATAGTCGCGGTAGATCTGCGACACATGCGGCAGCACCGTGATCGGAAAACACTCAACGCTCATGCAGACCTGTCCTCAGACTCGTTCCCTAGGGCAACACGCAGTCCCACAGCAAATTTTTCCGCGCATTCCGTTGGATGCCCGTCACCCAAGTCTAGATGCAGGATGATACTTTAGCCTCATGGCCGCAAAAAGAAAGCAGATAACCAAGCCCAGCGCCCTCCAGTCCGAGACCCCGAAACCACCTGCCGCAACCACCATCAAGCCCGCATCAAAATTCGCCAAATCAAAGCTCATCTCCTCCAAACTCTCCTACAAAGGCAAAGTCTTCTCCGTCTTCACCGACAAGGTCCAGGAGCCAGGCGGACACCTCAACACCCGCGACGTCATCCGCCACAACGGCTCCGTCGTCATCCTCGCCGTAGACGAGTCCAAAAATCCCGCCGACCCTGACATCATCCTCGAACGCCAGTATCGCCACGCCGCCGGCCAGCTCCTCATCGAACTTCCCGCCGGTCGCGTCGAACCCGGAGAAGCCATCCTCGCCGCCGCCAAACGCGAGATGATCGAAGAGACCGGCTACCGCGCCAAACGCTGGACCCTCCTCACCAAATACTTCGCCAGCCCGGGCTTCCTCGGCGAGTGGATGCAGATCTACCTCGCCCGCGACCTCCGTGAAGGCGCCTCCGCCCCCGAACTCGATGAGAACATCGAAGTCTTTCGCCTCCCCCTCTCCGAAGCCCTCGCTCTCATCGCCGACAACAAGATCCACGATGGAAAAACTCTCATCGGTCTCATGCTCTACGACTCAGCTCGTCGCGCTGGCCGGCTCTAATCCACTTCGCAGGTAAAGTGTCCTGTCAAGCCTCCGCCAAACATAACGCTCACTTCTTTAAAGTTTTTTCAACTCCTTCCCATCTCATCAAAAACCATCTGCACGCAATCACTTGCCACACCTCCATATAGGGTGCAAGTTCATAGCCAAACACGCCTGCATCCGCAAAAACCCTGCTTGCAATCACCCCTTGAGAAAACTCCTTCTTCCCTCTTTGCGTCACACCTTTCAGATGGGCGCCGCCGTTGAAACGCTTTCTCTTCGCGGTGCACCATAGTTACAGAACCAAAGAAAGGGAGTCGCTCCAGTGGCACAATATAAGGGCACAGTGAAATGGTTTAACAACGCAAAAGGCTACGGCTTCCTGGGTCGCGATGATGGAGCCGACGTCTTCGTCCACTACAGCTCCATCCAGCGCGAGGGCTACAAGAGCCTCAAAGAAGGGGATGAGGTTGAGTTCGACATCATCCAGGGCACCAAAGGACCTCAGGCCGATCAAGTAGCTCGTCTCAAAGAAGCGAGTCAAAATCAAGCGAGTCAAAGTCAGTAGCGTTAACTTTTCCTCAGGTCGGTGCAGCGGCTCGTACGATCAGCCCTGCTCGATCCCTGTAAGCCCCTCACAATTTGTTGCATACTGACATCAGTGGCCGCACCCGCCTCTGACGCCTTCCCATGGACAATATCTCGATCGCACGCCTCCTCGACGAAACCGCCTCCCTCCTCGAGATCGACTCCGCCGACCCCTTCCGCATCCGCTCCTACCGCCGGGCCGCAGAAGCCGTAGAGCAGCAAACCACCCAGCTCGCCACCATCGCCGACGATCCCAAGCAACTCCTCGCCATCGCCGGCATCGGCAAAGGCATGCTCGCCAACATCCAGGCCCTTCTCACCACCGGCACCATGCCCCTCCGCGAAGAGCTTCTGCAAAAGTACAAACCCACCATGCTCGACCTCCTTCGCCTACCCGGCATGGGCCCCAAGACAGTAGCCCTCGTGTGGTCCTCCTGCCAGGTCTGCGACATCGACGGCCTCGAAGCCGCCGCCAAAGCCGGCCAACTCACCAAGCTCCCCCGCATGGGCGAGAAGTTCGTCACCAAGCTCCTCAAGGGCATCGAAGACCACCGCAAGAACTCCAGCCGATTCCGCATCGATAAGGCCCAGCAACACGCCGACACCATCATCAACCTCATCCGCGCCTTCCCGGGCATCGACGAGATCATCCCCGCCGGCTCCCTCCGCCGCGGCCGCGAGACCGTAGGCGACCTCGACCTCCTCGCCACCGGTCCCGCCTGCGAACCCGACGTCGTCTCGGCAGCCGTCGAACATGTCGCATCCCTCCCCCTCATCGACAAGCTCATCGCCAAAGGGCAAAACAAAGTCTCCTTCACCCTCCGAAACAACCTTCAGGTCGACGTCCGCCTCCTCCCCCGCGCCAGCTACGGCGCCGCTCTGCAATACTTCACCGGCTCGAAGATGCACAACGTAGCTCTGCGACAGCGCGCCATCAAACGTGGCCTAACCCTCAGCGAATACGCGCTCCTTCGCCTCGAAGACAACGTCATCGTAGCCGCCGCCTCCGAAGCCGAGATCTACAACGCCCTCGACCTCGACTACATCCCACCCGAGCTCCGCGAAAACGGAGGCGAGCTCGAAGCCGCCGCAACCCACACCCTCCCGCAGCTCATCACGCTGGCCGACATCCGCGGCGACCTGCACATGCACACCGAGGCCACCGATGGCCGCGACACCATCCGTCAGATGGCCGAAGCCGCCCTCGCCCGAGGCCTCGCCTACATCGCCATCACCGACCATAGCAAAAACCTCGCCATGACCAACGGCCTCGACGACACGAGGGCCCTCGCCCACATCAAACGCATCCGCGAGATCGACGCGCAATTCCAGCAAGAGCTCGAAGGAAAGATCCGCATCCTCCCCGGCATCGAAGTCGACATCCTCGGCGACGGCGCCCTCGATCTCGACGGCTCCACCCTGGCCCAAATGGACATCGTCGTAGCCAGCGTCCACTCCCACTTCAACCAACCAGCCGAAGAGATGACCGCACGCGTCCTCCGCGCCCTCGAAAGCCCGCACGTCCGCATCCTCGGCCATCCCACCGGCCGCAAGGTCCTCGGCCGCGAAGCCTACGCCATCAACATCGACGCAATCTTAAAATCCGCCGCACAAAAAGGCGTAGCCGTCGAGCACAACGCCAGCCCAGCCCGCGCCGACCTCAACGATCTCCACCTCCGCCTCGCGAAAAAACACAACTGCAAGATCGTCATCAACACCGACGCCCACGCCACCGAAGAGCTCGACCAGATGCGTTACGGCATCACCCAGCTTCGCCGCGCCTGGCTCACCCCCGCCGACATCCTCAACACCCAACCCACCGCCGAGGCTCTCCTCCAGCAACTCCGCCCCAAACCCTGATCGTCGCAAACCCACGCGTCGAAACGATGGCCCGGAAGACTCCCGATCTTCCAGGCCATCAGTCTCATCTACTGCACGCTTCTACTGCACGAACCCAGGGCTATCCGCCGTGAGCCGCACCGCTGTGACCTTCCCCGTCAGACGAATCAGTACCTTGCCCAGTGGATCGTAGTTCTCAATGGTGAATGTCCCCTGGAAGCTGTCCCTGTCTCCATCGACAGTGACATTTTCGCTGATGTTTGAAGGCCCAATAAGAACGTTCAGTGGCTGCTTGGTCTTCGGATCCAAAATTACATTCCCCTTCGCATCCACAGTCAGGCCGCTCCAGTTCATAGCGTAGTGGCTAAGTTTGAAGCTGGATCGTCCCGTCTGCTTCCACGCGCCCAGGCAAAAACTGCCCGTCAGAGGATCACGGCCCGAGTTCATAATCTCGGTCCCGTCGCTGTGCCAGGCCGAGTATCCCTGGTCTAGCACCGCGCCGTCAGGGATTCCAGCCGACGTCAGGTTGCCCTCCGAGAGAAACTTGAACCGCCACAGTCCTACAATCGAAGCCCCTTCATGGCCAAAGTCCCAGTCCGCGCCCGTCAAGCCCGAACCAAGCACAAAGGCCATGGGTTTTACACTACCCCTCGTCTGAACTCCCGGATAAGCACCGCATCCGGCCCTCGCAACCGGTGCAAAGACACCTCCCAAAGCGACGACTCCAAGAGCCACAGTCAATATGCTGAATCTCCCTCTCATAACACTTCTCCTTTGGCGCCGACTCTTGCCGACGCACAGAACCTAGCACCTGCCGCGACAAATCGATCATGAGTTGTTCTGAGGACTTCCTCATCCCCAATGAGGAAGCGCAAACCATCTGCATCCAGCAGGTTGCAACATCCCCGCATCGCAGGAGCACCTCATTCACCAGCAGCATTCAGGCAGCAAACTATAATCGTCTTCCAATGTCTGAGGCTTTGCCGCGAAAGCTCAACTCCGCGATCCGCTTTGGGGACTATGAACTCGACCCTAAACGCGGCGTGCTGTCGCAAAACGGAGTACCGCTCAAACTTCAGCCTCAACCCTTCCGCGTCTTCGAACTCCTAATCGCGCGCGCTCCCAACATCGTCACCCGCGAAGAGCTCAGCGACTACGTCTGGGGAGACGACGTCTACGTCGATCTCGACCAGAGCCTCAACTTCTGCATCCGTCAGATTCGCTCGGTCTTAAACGACTCTGCCTCGAATCCCAAGTTCGTCGATACCCTGCCCAAACAGGGCTATCGCTTCATCGGACCGATCCCCGTGCTGCCCGCAGAACCTCCTCCGCCTTCAACCGGGGATCAGAGCCAACAATCTCTCGCAAATAGAAACCGGAGAGTTGGCGACACCAATCCGCCTCCTGCGGCGCCCAACGCAGTCGCCCTGCAGGATCCCCCACCCCACCTCGCACAACCACACCGCGGCAACCCGGAACCTCCAGACCAGCCCGAAGCCTACCCACCCCGCAGCTCTCATCGTCGCCTCTGGCTCTTCGCATCAGCCCTCGCTCTTCTCATCCTCGCAATCGTTCTCGGCGCACGCACTCTGCGAAGCCGCCCCCTCACGAACGCCGCATCCAAAATCACCTCCCTCGCCGTCCTCCCGCTCGACAACCTCTCCGGCGACCCCACCCAGAACTACTTCGCCGACGGCATGACCGACGAGATCACCACCATGCTCGCCAAGAACTCAACCCTCCGCGTCGTCTCCCGAACCTCTGCCATGCAATACAAAGGCGCCCACCGCCCCCTCCCCGAGATTGCCCGCGAACTCGGGGTAGACGGCATCCTTGAAGGCTCCATCGCCCGCACCGGCGACAAAGTGCACATGACTATCCAGCTGATCCAGGCCCCCAGCGACACACATCTCTGGGCCGAAAGCTACGACCGCAACGTAAACGACATCGTCGCGCTCCCCAATGAAGCGGCACAGACCATCGCGAAGAAGCTCAATAGTGCCGTCCCTCAACCATCGCCGCAACGCTACATCAGCCCCGAGGCCCATGACGCGTTCCTGCGCGGACGATATCTCTGGTTCAAGGGCATGAACGAGCAGGCAGGTCCATACTTCAGGAAAGCCACCGGGATCCAGCCCGACTACGCCCTCGGCTGGGCTGGTCTTGCGATGTACTACGGCCAAGGCACCCTGGCCGGCGAGATCGATCCCAGAGAAACAGTTGCAGGGCTGGAAGCCGCACGCAAAGCGGTGGCTCTCGACGACTCACTTCCCGAGGCCCACCTCGTACTTGGAGCCATGCTCTTTATCAGTCCTTGGGATTGGGTGCAGGCCGATCCGGAGCTCGTCCGCGCGGCTGATCTCAATCCCCGCTACGCCGAGGCCTACCACTTCCGCTCCAAGATGTACGTCACTCTCAATCGCAACGAAGAAGCGATTCAGTTGGAGAAAAAGGCAATGGAACTAGATCCGTTTGAACGCCCCTATGGCTTGGCGTACACCTACAGCGAGGCACGACTGTACGACGCCGCGATCAACGATGTTCTTCAACGCCTCGAGTCCCAGCCCGGGGACAATGGTCTACATTGGATGCTGTGTGAGATCTATCGCCGCAAAGGCGATCTGAAGCAAGCCGCACAGGAATGGGAGAAGGCCACGCTCCTCTCAGGCGACAAGGATACTGCCGCGATCATCCACCGGACATTCCAGCAGGGCGGATACCCTGCCCTACTCCTCTGGCGGCTCAACGACCTCAAACAGAAAGCCACGAAGCAATACGTGTCGCCTGTCGATCTGGCGCTGCAATACGCGCAACTCCGGCAAAAAGAAAAAGCTCTCTCGCTGCTCGAAGCAGGCTATCGCGAACATTCTCCGCTTCTGCTCTCAATCCAGCAAGACCCCGCCTACGACTTCCTCCACTCCGACGAACGCTATCGCGCCATCATCAGAGGAACCGGCCTCCCGCCAAAATACTGACCCCGCCAACCCGCCAATGCACCTAAGCAACACCCAAACGCAGCAAAGCCCCGGTTGTTCACCGAGGCCAAACCACAAAAACCAATTCGTCCAATTACTTCTTCTTCATCCTCTTCACCACTCCAGCAAGCGAGTGTTCATTCATCGCCGTCACCGCATCCCCGCGCACCTTCTTGATCCACGCGCTCACGGCCTTATCCTCGATGCTTAGCCAATCCCCCGCCGACGCCTCAAACACGTCCCCAAGCCCGATCTGCTTCGCCGGAAGCTTCAGCTTCGCACCCCCATGCGGACCCTTCTTCTGTTCAATCAATCCCGCCTTATGCAGCAGCAGAAAAGATCTCCGCACCATCACGGCGCTCTCTTTCAGCTCCTCTGCAATCGCCGACGAGGTATGCATTGCTCCCGGCTCGCTCGCCAGCACCGCCAAAATTCGCACGCTCAACTGAAACCGCCCGCTCTGTGCCATTCAAAAAAGCTACCACACCCAGCCGAGGATTCGCCGACTCATCCCCCATCCGCGAAAGATTCTCCACCCACCACCATGTAAACTTCTTCAGTGAACATCCTTTTTGTCGGCGACGTCTTCGGCTCCGCCGGCCGCCACATCGTCCGCGAACACCTCCCCCACGTCCTCGAAACCAACGCCGTCGACCTCCTCGTCATCAATGGAGAGAACGCCGCCGGCGGCTTCGGCATCACCCCCTCCATCGCAGAAGAGCTCTTCGACCTCGGCGCCCACGTCATCACTACCGGTAACCACATCTGGGACAAGCGCGAGATCTTCGAGTACATGACCGTCCCCGCCGACTCCCACGCCCGTGGCCGCCGCGTCCTCCGCCCCGCCAACTACGCCGTCGGCACCCCAGGCTTCGGCGTCTACCAGGGCGAGCTCCCCACCGGCCAGCCCTACGCCGTCATGAACCTCCAGTGCCGCGTCTTCATGTCCTCCTGCGACGACCCCTTCCGAAAAGCCGACGAGCTCCTCAGCAAGATCACCGCCAAAGTCATCCTCCTCGATCTCCACGGCGAAGCCACCAGCGAAAAAGTCGCCCTCGGCTGGTATCTCGACGGCCGCATCACCGCCCTCCTCGGCACCCACACCCACATCCCCACCGCTGACGAGCGCGTGCTACCCAACGGCACCGCCTACCAGACCGACGTAGGCATGTCCGGCCCCTACGACTCCGTCATCGGCGTAGAAAAAGAACTCGTCCTCGCCCGCTTCCTCACCGGCATGCCCGGCAAGTTCGAACCCGCCAAGGGCAACCCAAAGATGTGTGCCGCCCTCATCAACTGCGACGGAGCCACCGGCCGCGCCCATCACATCCAGCGCATCATGCTAGGCGAATAATCTTCAAGTATCTGTACAGAAAATTTATAGATCGTCATCCTGAGCGAAGTGACTCACGGCACTTTGTGAGTCACGCAGTCGAAGGACCCCCGCATTTCGCTTTCTGCAGTTGCTTATTTTCTCCGAATCAAGTCACTGCCGAATCGCATTGCGTAGCCACTCCACCTCATCCCGTGTAATCCGCGAAAAGAGTCTTGGCTCACTCCGCGGATACCGCACCTGCGGAATCTCGCACCCTACCGGACGCGCAAACAAAAATCCCTGCATGTAGCGAATCCCAAACCCTCGCAGCGTCAGATACTCCTCTACCGTTTCTACGCCCTCTACGATCAGCTTCACCCCCAGCTTGCGGCACACCTTGCTGAACGCCTCAACAATCGTCTTCTTCGCGCGATTCGTCGCAATCCCCTTAATCAGCTCTCGGTCGATCTTCACCACATCCGGAGCGCATCGCGCCAAAACACTCAACCCCGCATATCCTGCCCCAAAGTCGTCGATCGCAATCACCACCCCAGCCTTGCGATGCAGATCGACGATCCGTGCCAGTTCGTTGCCATCCAGCCGCACGCCCTCCGACAACTCCAGCACCAGAGACTCCGTTCGCAGTCCATAGTGCTTCGCCAGCCGAATCACATAGTAAGCGTCCTTACCCCGCAGCTCCATCAAAGGCCCCAGATTGATGGCAAGCTTGGTGCCGCTCTGCTCCAATCGCATCGCTGCAGCCAGACGCATCGACTTCGCCATAGCCAGCTTGTCGAACGCAGAAATCCGAGAGGGTTCAAAATCTTTGATTAGCGCTGCATAATTCTCTCCATGCAAACCGCGGCAGAGAGCCTCATACGCATAGACTGTCTCGGTCTCCAGGTCCACAATCGGCTGTAAGACAATCTGAAACTCAG
The DNA here is from genome assembly GCF_013410875.1 of Tunturiibacter empetritectus. Classification (GTDB taxonomy): domain Bacteria; phylum Acidobacteriota; class Terriglobia; order Terriglobales; family Acidobacteriaceae; genus Edaphobacter; species Edaphobacter empetritectus. Next base: position 140,002 of record NZ_JACCCU010000002.1, read on the forward strand.
GAAACGTTCTTCGCCCCCGATGCTTCGATCCGTAACCACTCTGCGTCAAAAAAAGCATTGCCGGTCCCCCTTACTTTGCACACCATAAGCAGTTTGGGAGATACAAATATTTCCAATGCTTCCACCTGGCGGACGGGTCATGTTTGGGGTCTTCTCCCCCTAACAATCCGGAAGGTTGTACTTGAGCTAACGAAGAAAACATCGGCTCAGATGCAGCTTTTCTTTAGTTTCTCCGCAAAAGCCCCGTTTTACAGCAATTTGATATCACCCACGACATCCCCAATCCCAGCCCCCGCGCAAAAAAACAAGAGCAGCCCGCGAAGGCTGCCCTGTTCAATACTCCGCAACATCCCACCGCATCGTCGGTGGCGTTGGCCCTACTTCCTGCTGGCCGGCGGCACAATCCCATTCATCCGCAGATACTCCACCAGTTGCCCATAGTGGTCCGACGCATGCGCCACCAATCCCCCCGCCAGGCTCGCCCGCGTATTGGTCCCCTTCACGCTCTCAAACGCGTTCTGCGCCGTCAACGTCGCAAACGCCTTATGCGCAAACACGAACGAAGCCTTCAACGCCGTCACCGCCGCATCCTTGTTCTTGATATCGGCCAGCGCCTTCACATCCACATCCGCCTTCATCCCGCCCACCATGCTGCCGTAGTAGTAGTTCGCCGACGCCACATGCAGCACCATCTGCCGAAACGTGCTCACCGTCGCATACTCGCTGCCCTGCCCCGCCACAAAGATCGCAGCACTCGGAGCAAAGTCGTACTTCTCCGCCGGCATCGCCTCGGCCAACGGCACAAACTCCTTCTCAAAATCACTCAGCATCCCATCGAAGCTCTTCGCCGGTTCAACCATCGTTCCCGCCGCAATCTTCGGCCCCTTCGCATCCATCTGCGCCTGCAATCCCGTCACACAACAACCAGCCAGCGCCAACACCACAACCATCCGCTTCATCATCATCCTTCTCCAGTCTCTTTCGTTATGCCGCGACCGAAAGTCGCAGAACCGCGCTAAGCCTACCAGATTTCAACGATCGTTTGTCAGCCCGTTGGTCATCCCGCGCTCCCTCGCCCGCCGCTCCACCACGCAGAACCACAGCCGCCGAACTTCCAGCCCATCAAAATCCAAAAACAACTCCAGCGCCTGACCCGCCTCCGCAAACTACCCTAGAGGTCATGCCCGCCTTCCAGCAGCAGATCGACTCTACGCAGCCCACCCCCGCCGACATCAAAAATCGCCGCTGGATCTACATCCCCTACGACCGCTACACCGACCGCACCGGCCCCCTCACAGCCCAGCCCCCTGCCGATACCGGCATCGTCATCGTCGAATCCACGGCCAAGGCCCTCCGCCGCCCCTACCACAAGAAAAAACTCGCCGTCCTCATCTCCAACATGCGCCACTTCGCGCTCGAGCAGCGCGCCAAAGGCGTCTCCGTCCTCTACCACCTCTCGCCCCACAGCCACGGCCAGGCCCTCCTCGAACTCCAGCGCAAACGCCATCTCCCCACCCTCACCTGCATGACACCTGCCGAACGAGAACTACGCCTCGACCTGGCCACAGCCAGCCAACAAGGCCTGCAACTCCAACTCGTCGAAGACACCACCTGGGCCTCCACCACCCAGGACTTCCTCAACACCTACGGCCCTTACCAGCACGGCAAATCCTATGTAATGGACCGCTTCTACCGCCGCATGCGCGAGCAAACCGGCATCCTCATGCAAAACGCCAAGCCCGTCGGCGGCCAATTCTCGTACGACGCCGCCAACCGCAGCCCCTACAAAAATGAAGTCCCCATCCCAACCCCTCCCGCCTTCCCACCCGACGCCATCACCCGAGAGGTCATCGCCCTCATCGAGTCCACCTACAGCCATCACTTCGGCACCACCGAAAACTTCGACCTCCCCTGCACCCAATCCGACTGCGACCTCTTCTGGCGCTTCTTCCTCGACCATCTCCTCCCAAACTTCGGCCGCTTCGAAGACGCCATGCGCGACGACCACCTCCAGCTCTTCCACTCCAAAACCTCCGTCCTGCTCAACCTCGGCCGCCTCCTCGCCCTCGATCTCATCCGCGACGTAGCCGACCGTGCCGCCACCGAAGCCGTCCCCCTCGCCTCCGCCGAAGGCTTCATCCGCCAACTCCTCGGCTGGCGAGAGTTCATGCGCCACCTCCACGAACAGACCGACGGCTACCGCCTCATAGCTGATCACGTCCCGCAAGAGTCACGCCCCCGCCCACAAGAGCCCTCGCCCAACCAGACCCCCACCGCGGCCAAAGCCTACCAACCCACCGAGCCGTCAACCGACCCCTACGCCGGAGCCACACCCTCCGCCCTCCACGCCTCGCTCCCTCTTCCCGCCGTCTACTGGGGCGTCAAATCCGGCCTCCACTGCATGGACACCGTAGTCGCGCAGGTCATCTCCGAAGGCTGGTCCCACCACATCACCCGCCTCATGGTCCTCTCCAACCTCGCCACCCTCTGCGGCTTCTCCCCCCGCGAACTCACCGACTGGTTCTGGTTCGCCTACATCGACGCCTACGACTGGGTCGTCGAACCCAACGTCCTTGGCATGGCCACCTACGCCGACGGCGGCCTCACCGCCACCAAACCCTACGTCTCCGGCGCTGCCTACATCAACCGCATGTCCAACTTCTGCGGCCACTGCCAATACGACCCAAAGAAATCCACCGGCGAAGGCTCATGCCCCTTCACTTCTCTCTACTGGACCTTCCTCGAGCGCAACCAGTCCACCCTCTCCAAAAACTTTCGCCTGCAGATGCCCTACACCACCCTCCGCAAAAAATCCCCTGCAGAACTAGTCCAACTCCGCACCCGCGCACAAGAAGCCATCGCCCACCTGCAAAGCTTCAAGCGCCCCACCTACTAAGCTCCTATAACACCCTATTAGGACCTATGAATTGTCATCTCGACCGGAGGCGGCGCTTTTGCCGCCGCAGTGGAGAGACCCCCGCATTTGTTCTCCTCTCCCTCACCCCAACAAACAAACACAACGAAGCTCACCGCAATCGCTCAATCCGCCGAAGCAGGAAACGCCGCATCAGCCTTGATCTCCTCAATCTGAAACGCATGCCGCAGGCTATGCTGGCTCAACACCACCAGCCACTGATAGCAATCCAGATCCCCAAACGAAATATGCGGAAAGAAATGATCGCGCAGATTCGCCTCCGTCTCTACAGCAAATGCAACTGACACCGCCCGAGTCTTTCGAAACTCAGAAACTAACTCGTCCCGGTCCGCCCACCTTCCCACCGGACGCACCACCTCTCGAGCAATCAGTTTGTTCTTCCGGTCATTCGCCAATCCAAGAACCAGCGGCTGTTTCGCCCCCACCTCGGCCTTCTTCTCAGGCTCTGCCACCGCTTCCAGAGTCTTCGCAATCGCCGACCGTATAAATCCCTCAAACACAATCAGGTGCTCGATATTATCCGCAATCGACCACCGCTCAGGCGACTCCCTGAAGCTCCACTGCGCCTCCGTCAGTCCACTCACCAACTTCAACAGCCTCACTTCACTCGAACTCAACTGCTCCAAAACAACTCGCCGTTCGCGCTCTTCCATAGCTCATTACTATCCAATCAAACATCCCCAGAAAGCAACCCGCACAGCCGTCAAAATCTCTCAGCAAACGAAGTGACGAGTTCAAGATCTGTCAGTAACGAGTCATCAACGAAGACAAGTCATCAACGAACTCGCCCGGCACCTACCAACCCAAGGTTCCCGGCGCACCCTTGAACGGCCCCGTCACATGCGAACTGATCCACCCGCCATAGAAGTCGCCAGGCTGCGCCACCACTCGCTCTTCATCCACCCAGCACTCGTCCACCCTGTTCGCATAGAACGCCAGATAGTCCTTCAACCCCGAGTAGCTCTTTGACGGATTCGCATAGCTCCACGCCACCCCGACAAAGAGCGATGCCCCCTCCTTCACCACGAGATCCCAATAACCAGCCACGCCCTTGAACTCGCAAAAACTCCCCCGCCGCCCACTCGCCCGCAGCAGTTGCATCGCCACGTCTTCCGGCGGAAAGTAGTACACCGGCGGATGGCTCGTCTCAAGAATCCGCATCCCGCGCCTCGTCTCCGCCACCACAACTCCCGCATGCACCACCCGCAGATGACGCGCGGTCGCTTCCAGCCGAGGCGGTCGCGGATAGTCCCAGACCGACTCCTTCCGAGTCACCTCGGCCTCCGCACCTCCCTCTGCAATCTCTCTTCTGTCCATCGCTCGTTCTCAACTTCAACTGTAAACTGCATCCACGCGCGGCCAGTCGAAGCTTTGTGCCATGCACCCGTGCGATGGAGGTTCTGTGCACATCATCAAAAGTACCGACAAACCAATCGACCGGATGGATCGCCTCGCCGACATGGCGCACTTTCCCGCTCTGGTCAACGCCGGCGCCACCGCAAACATCCTCGTCACTCTTCTCATCACCTGGCGTCTGGTCCCGCACTATCCACAGACCTATGCTCCCGTCGCATGGACAGCAATCGTCCTTCTCGTAAACCTGTCACCAGTCGTCCTTCTCCGCGCCGTCTCCTTCAACAAAAGCCCCACTCCACCTCTGCGAAACATGAGCTTCTTCCAGGACCAACATCGCTTCTCCGACTGGGTCTACCTCGCCGCCTCCGCCAACATGGCCTTCTGGATCCTTGTCTCCTGGTCGATATTCACGATCTCGTACACCCCAGCCACTCTGGCCGTCGTGCTTGCCGTTGCTTTCTTCGTCACCTTCTCGCCCGTGCTCCTGCGCTCGTTCCCCGCACAAAACAATTAGCGAAAAAAGCCAACGACAAAAAAGAACCGCCACAACCAGGTTTAAAAACCTTCATACCCTTGGCTGCAAAACACGCTCGCACCCCGCACAGTAAAATAAACCCATGCGCCGAATCTACCTGGACGCCAACGCCACCACGCCTCTGCTCCCCGAGGTCTTCGAAGCCATGCGCCCCTTCTTCCTCGAGCACTACGGTAACGCCAGCTCTATCCACCAGCAGGGCCAGTTCGCCCGCGCCGCCGTTGACCACGCCCGCGACAGCATCGCCCGCCTCCTCCGCTGCCGCACCTCCGAGATCGTCTTCACCTCTGGCGGCACCGAGAGCGACAACCTCGCTCTCTTCGGTACCCTCGGAAGCCCCAAGCTCACCGGCGAACCCGCCCACCTCATCACCACCAGCATCGAGCACGATGCCATCCTCCGCGCGGCCCAATCCTTCACCGCGAAGAATGTAGAAGTCACCTTTCTACCCAGCACCCCGCAGGGCATCATCGAACCCGCTGCACTCCTGGCCGCCATCCGCCCCAACACAAAGCTCGTCAGCGTCATGTTCGCCAACAACGAGACCGGCGTCATCCAGCCCATCGCCACGCTGGCCGCCATCGCCCACGCCGCAGGCGCACTCTTCCACACCGACGCCGTCCAGGTCGTCGGCCGTCTCCCCCTCGACCTCAACCCTAAAGGCCCGCTCAAGGACGTCGACCTCCTCACCCTGTCCGGCCACAAGATCTACGCCCCGAAGGGAATAGGCGCGCTCTTTGTGCGACGCAGCGTCCGCCTCGCCCCCATGTTCCACGGCGGCAGCCACGAGCGCCAGCGCCGCGCCGGAACCGAAAACGTAGCCGGCATCGTCGCCCTCGGCAAAGCCGCCGAACTAGCCCAGCAATGGCTCGCAGAAACCCCCGCCACCAATCCGGCCGAAAATCCGAGCACCATCAAAAATCCAAGCACCAACCAGCATCCTAGTATCACCACAAATCCGGGTGTCCCTGCCCAAAGTTCCGGTCCCACGACAGAACCGGGTGCCCCATCCTTCGCGCCCTTTGCGAAGGGTGGGTTACCGCCTTCCACAGGTTCCGCTCCCGCCCCAGAACCGGGTGCCCCATACATCGACTCTGATGTGTGGGCACCGGGCGCAAGCCCGACCGCTCTCCTCGACCGAGCCGACAGCCCCACCCACCTCACAGCCCTCCGCGACCGCCTCGAGCGCGGCATCCTTTCCCAGGTAGAAGAGTGCGGCGTCAACGGAGCCGGAGCACCCCGCGTCTCCAACACCACCAGCCTCTACTTCGACCACATCGAAGCCGAAGCCCTCGTCATCGCCCTCGACCTCAAGGGCCTCTCCGTCAGTGGAGGTTCCGCCTGCCAGTCCGGCGCCACCGAACCCTCTCACGTCCTAACCGCCATGGGCCTCTCCCCCGCCCGCGCCCGGGCCAGCATCCGCTTCTCCCTCTCCCGCCTCACCACCGCCGAAGAGATCGACCTGGCCCTTACACTGATCCCCGCCGCCGTAGCCCGCCTCCGCGACCTCAGCCCCACCTGGCGCAAGTCCCCCACCGCCCTGATCCCCGCATAACCCGGAAAACAAAAGCCGCCTCGCAAGGGGCGGCCTTCATACAAAATAAATCCCCAAAAGCTGGCGTATCTTCCATCACGGAAAAACACGCGGCGAAACACCACGTTCCACCACGCATCTCACCACAACTACACCATCAAAACACCACGTCCAGAACACCATTTTTCCCAAAAACCCCAGTAATACGCCCTTACAGGTACCACGGAATATTAACCACCACAATCCGCTGATTCCCCTTCACCAGCAGTAGCAGCTTCAGCAGCTGAACCCGCTGATTATGCAGCGCATTCTCCCACCAGTGCCGCACCACCAGCTCCGGCAGCAGCACCGCCACCTTCCGCCCGGGATTCTCCTCCTCGAGCTTCAGAATGTAATCCATCAGCGGAGTAATAACGAACCGGTAGTTCGAAGGAATCGTCACCAGCTCCGGCTCCTGCAGCCCCTCCCGCTTGATCGGCGCCATCACATGCTCATCCCATATCTCATCCAGGCTGCCCTCCTCGTCGTCCGAGTGAACATGCACCACCTTGATCTCCTTCGACAGCAACAGCCCGAACCGCATCGCCTTCTCCGTAATCCGGTCCCAGCGCGCCATCGGTATCACCACAATCGGCTCCTGCAGATTCACCAGGTTCAACGGAGCCATATCCGACATCTCTCGCCGCACCCGCGAGTAGTGCCGCTTCACCACCCACATGATCCCGATCAACACCGGCACCAGCAGCGCCGTCACCCATGCGCCCGCCCGAAACTTCGCCACCAGCACGACGACTGTTGTAATCCCCGTCGCCACCGCGCCAATGCCATTCACAAACATGTGCCAAACGCGTCCCGGATGCGCCTCGCCCTTCTTCCAATGCACCACCATTCCCGCCTGCGACAGCGTGAACGCAAGAAACGCTCCAATCGCATACAGCGGAATCAGCCGGTCCGTCACACCGCCAAACAGAATCAGGATCACCGCCGTGAACCCGGTCAGCGCATAGATCCCATGCGAATACAGCAGTCGCCGCCCGCGCAGAATAAACACATGCGGCAGATAATCATGCATCGCAATCGCCCTGGTCAGCCGCGGAAAATCCGCGAACGCCGTATTAGCACTCAACGCCAGAGCCACCAACACGCTGCCCATCGTCAGAAAATAAAACCATCCCCGCCCAAACACCGCAGTAACCAGCAAGCTCAGCAAACTTTGAAAATGCGCCGCATCCGGGTCCATCGGCATCACCCGATACGTCTTCGCCAGGTAAGCAATCCCGAACAACAGAACCATCAATATCCCAATGATCACCGTTAGCGTCCGCTGCGCCCGCTGCACTCTCGGCTCGCCAAACGCCATCACGCCGTTCGACACCGCCTCTACCCCGGTCATCGCCGCGCATCCGCTTGCAAACGACTTCAACAGCATCCACATTCCCAGCGTCCCAACGCTGGCCGGCAGCGCAGCAGGAATCGGAGCCATCGGCATCGGATGCCCTCCCGCGTGAATCGTCTTCCACATTCCGACCACAATCAGTGCCAGCAGCGTACTGACAAAAAGGAACGTAGGCAGCATAAATGCCGTTCCCGTATCCTTCACGCCACGCATGTTCACCAGCGCGAGAATCACAAGGATTATCAGGCAGATCAGCAGCGTGTGGCTTTGCAGCCCGGCGAATCGCGTACCCTGCACCGACGACGTCAGCGCCGTCACACCCGCCGAGATTCCCACCGCCGCCGTCAAAATGTAGTCGATCATCAGCGCCGCCGCTGCCAGCAGCCCGGGCTTCTCCCCCAGGTTCTCCGACGCCACCGTATAGCTCCCACCGCCACCCGGATACGCCGCAATCGTCTGCCGATAGCTGAAGTACACAATCGCCAGCAGGATCAGGATCGCCCCGATAATCCGCCAGCCATACTCCACGCCGCCGATCCCCAGCGGAATCAGCAGCGTCATCGCCGCCTCAGGCCCGTACGCCGCGCTCGTCAGCCCATCCAGGCCAAAGATAGGAATTCCGGCAGCAACACCAATGTGCTCTGCCCGCTCCTCACTCGTAGCAAGCGGTCGTCCAATAATCGAATCTGTAAGTGACATACGATTTAGATCGTACCGCCTCTGTCAACTCAACTCACTCAATCTCTTTATTTAACCTTCACTCCCTCGAAAAAGTCGTAAAGATCGCATAAAGACCGCGCTTTCTATTCCGCCTCCCACAGCCAAAGTCCGTGCCGACCAGCGGAAGGCCACGCGCAGTTGATCCCGCCAAAACAAGGTATACAAGTCACGAAGTGACCGCGCCACGCGCAGTGGGCCCGTCCGGTAGGACACAGCGCACCTATAATCAACTCACTAAAGCTCTCAGGAGAATCCATGTCCCCCGCTGCTCTCTACGACATCCCCGTTCACAAAATCACCGGCGAAAGCACCTCCCTCGCCGACTACCGCGGCAAAGTCCTCCTCATCGTCAACGTCGCCTCCAAGTGCGGTCTCACCCCCCAGTACGACGCCCTCGAAAAGATCTACGCCCGCTTCAAAGACTCCGGCCTCGTCGTCTGCGGCTTCCCCGCCAACGACTTCGGTGCTCAGGAGCCAGGTTCCAACGAGGACATCCAGACCTTCTGCCGTTCCACCTTCGGTGTCGACTTCCCCATGTTCTCCAAGATCACCGTCACTGGCCCTGACACTCACCCTCTGTACCAATCCCTCATCGCCGCCCAGCCAAAGGCCACCAGCCCCGGCCGCAAAGCCTTCCGCGAAAACCTGAACGGCTTTCTCCAACAGCACAAAACCACCACCAACCCCGAACCCGGCATCCTCTGGAACTTCGAAAAGTTCCTCGTCGACCGCAACGGCAACGTCGCCGCCCGCTTCTCTCCCGAAGTCCTGCCCGACGATCCGGCCATTGTCGCCGCCATCGAATCCGCACTCAACTCCTGAACATCGAACCACAAACCTTAAGCCGGAGAGCACTCTGAGAGAATGTCTCAAAACTCCTCTCCAAATTGTCATTTCGACCGGAGCCGCGCAGTCTCATCGCGCGGCGGAGTGGAGAAACCCCCGCATTTCGCTCTTTGCTTCTATCTTTCGCCAATCCACAGCCTTCGGGCGCTAATTTATTAGAAGCGTCTCTGAGGGCCAATAAACAGCCCGCGGGTGCCCCACACATCGACCTTGATGTGTGGGCATCGGGCGCTAGCCCGACCGCTCTCCTCCAATCTTCTCTCCGCCACCAGCTCCAACTCCACCTCGCAGCCTCCGCGACCGCATTAGAGACATACCAACCGCAGCCCACCGCTTTTAGCGTCTTCTCCAACCTCTACATCGTCTATTCTTCTAATATCTAAAATCTTCGCCTCACTTCGAGAGGAACTTCCCGCTCATGATCATCCGCCACACCCTCCTGCCTCTAGCTCTGCTCACCCTCGCAACCCCTGGCCTCCTGCAAGCCCAGCAGCCCATCCAGATCACCGCCGACCTCTCCGAAGCTCCCCGCAAGATCTACCACGCCGAAGTCGACATCCCCGTCCAGCCCGGCCCCGTCTCTCTCACCACTCCCAAGTGGATCCCCGGCAACCATCGCCCCACCGGCCCAGTCGATCAAATCACCGGAGTCGTCTTCACCGCCAACGGCAAGGTCCTCCCTTGGCGCCGCGACGACGAAGACCTCTACGAGTTCCACGTCACCGTTCCCGCTGGGGTCACCACCCTGCACGCTCACCTCGACTGCATCGTCACCGCCCGCGTCAGCGACAAGCTGGCCGTCCTTGAATGGGAGAAGCTCCTGCTCTACCCCGCGAAGACTCCCGTAAAAGAGATCGCCATTCAGCCCTCCGTCAAAGTCCCGGCAGGCTGGGGCATCGGCACCGCCCTCACACCCACCGACGGTTATGATCCACAAAACCCTAAAGGCGGCCTCACCCACTACGCCCCCACCACCGTCGAGCAACTCGAAGACTCCCCCGTTATCACCGGCCAGTACTTCCACGAGTTCGCGCTCGCCCCCGAGGTCACGCCGAAGCACTACATCGACGTAGTCTCCGATTCACCCGAAGACTCCAAGCTCCGCCCCGCGCTCCTCGCCGAACTCAACAACCTCGTCCGCGAGACCGGCGCCGCCTACGACTCCCGCCACTACAACGTCTACCACTTCCTCCTCACCCTCTCTGACGTAGCCGGCGGCGAAGGTCTCGAGCACGGTCAATCCTCCGACAATGGCGTAGGCGAAAAAGGCTTCTCCGACCCATCGCACCAACTCGCCGAATCCGACCTCCTCTCCCACGAGTTCACCCACTCCTGGAACGGTAAGTACCGTCGCCCCTTCAACCTCTATCAGGACGACTTCGAAAAGATGCAGCAGGGTTCGCTCCTCTGGGTCTACGAAGGCATGACCCACTATCTCGGCAACGTCCTCGCCGCCCGCTCCGGCCTCAAGTCACAGGAGCAGTACCGCGACCTGCTCGCCCTCTCCGCAGCCGACCTCGACTACAAGCCTGGCCGCGAGTGGCGCTCTACCGAAGACACCGCCATCGCCGCCAGCATCCTCCGCGGCGGCAACCCCGCCTGGTCCAACTGGAAGCGCGGCCAGGACTACTACCAGGAGGGAGAGCTCTTCTGGCTCGACGCCGACACCCTCATCCGCCAGAAGACCGATAACAAAAAGTCCCTCACCGACTTCCTCCACATCTTCCTCGGCAAAGGCGGCAACACCGGCCCCCTCATCGTCACCTACAACCGCGACGAGCTCATCGCCGACCTCAACCAGGTCTACAAGTACGACTGGGCCACCTTCCTCCACGAGCGGATCGACAACCTCAACCCCCGCGCCGACCTCGCCGGCATCGAACGCGGCGGCTACAAGCTCGTCTACACCGACGAGCCCTCCAAATCAGAACGCACAGTCGCCGAGACCTACGCTCGCTACGGCATTGGCACCAACGCCTGGTACTCCCTCGGCCTCCGCCTCAATAAAGAAGGTCTCATCTCCGACGTCCGCTGGAACGGCCCCGCCGACAAGGCAAAGCTCTTCCCCGGACAAAAGATCATCGCCGTCAACGGCAACGTCTTCTCCTCCGATGCCCTCAAGACCGCAATCAAGCAGTCTAAGGGAACCTCCGAGCCCCTCCACTTCATCCTCCAAAGCGACACCTTCGTCACCACCGCCGACATCGACTACCACGACGGCGAGCGCTACCCTCGTCTAGTTCGCGCCGAAGGCACCCCCGCCTACCTCGACGACATCACCAAACCACTCGCCAAATCAGAACCCATCCCAGCCGAAAAGAAAGAAAAAGACTCCACCGAATAATCCCCACAAGACGAAACAACTCAAAGCGCCGCCCTTCATCAAGAGCGGCGCTTTTTTGCTGTAGCCAGCAAGCAGGCTGGGATAAGCTTGGAATCCATCACGCGGAGATGCTTGCCCTTCATGCTGACCCTCACCCAAAACATCGTCATCCTCATCGTCACCATGACCTGTTCCATGCTCTTCCTGGCGCTTCTCAACCGCGTCTGGCCACGCGAACGCCGCACGGTACACAACGACCTCATCGGCTGGCAGCTCGGCATCCTCGGCACCACCTACGCGGTCATTCTTGGCTTCATGCTTTACACCGTCTGGACCAACTTCGGCGAAGCAAATATCAACACCGACCTCGAAGCCAACGCCGTGCGCAACATCTATCAACTCGCAGAAGGTCTTCCGACGCCGCAGCGCATACTCCTCGAACAACAGGCCCGCGCCTACGTCGACGCGGTCATCAACGAGGACTGGCCCGAGATGCATAACAGCCGCCTCCCCGAAGAGAGCAACCTCATCAATCGCGATATGTGGAAGACCCTCATGTCCGTCAAAGCCGCCTCCCCCTCCGAACTCCTCGCCGAGGATCACGCCCTCAGCGAACTAAGCGCCCTCACCGAACACCGCCGCACACGCCTCATCCAAAGCGCCTATCGCCTTCCCACCATCTTCTGGGGAGTTCTCCTCGCCGGTGGACTCGTCACCATTCTCTCGGCCTCCCTCTTCGGCTCAGCCAATCGAGCCCTTCACGCGCTCCAGGTCTTCTGCTTCACTCTCCTCATCACCCTCGTCCTGCTCGCCATCGCCGACGTCAACCTACCCTTCCGCGGCTGGGTTCACGTCAGCAACTTCGCCTTCCAGCGCGCCAAGCAGAACATGAACAACTAGAAGCACTCAATCGTGATATCCGATATATCTTGAATCCAGCACACAAACCATCGCCGCCGGAGCTCCCGATGATCAGGTTCCTCACCCGCGTTCCCAGCCTCACCTTCTTCGCGCTCTTCTCCGTCGTAGCCTCCGCCCAGACTATCCCCACCAAGTGGCCCACCCAGGACGGCACCTACACCATCAAAGACTTCCGCTTCGGCACCAACGAAACTCTCCTCGAACTCAAGCTCCACTACCTCACCCTCGGCGAGCCCCACCGTGGCGCCGACGGCCACACCGACAACGCCATCCTCCTGCTCCACGGCACCGGCGGCGACGCCCACTCTCTCCTCAACCCCGCCTTCTCCGATGTTCTCTTCGGCCCCGGCCAGCCCTTCGACATCACAAAATACTTCCTCATCCTCCCCGACGACATCGGCCACGGCGAATCCTCCAAGCCCTCCGACGGCCTCCACATGCACTTCCCCCAGTACGACTATGACGACATGGTCGCCTCCCAGCACACCATGCTCCTCGAAGGCCTCCACGTCGACCATCTCCGCCTCATCCTCGGCACCTCCATGGGCTGCATGCAGTCCTTCGTCTGGGGCGAGACCTTCCCCAACTTCGCTGACGCCCTCGCCCCCTTCGCCTGCCTGCCCGCCGAACTCGCCGGCCGCAATCGCATGTGGCGCTACATGGCCATGGAGTCCATCAAGCACGACCCCGCCTGGAACAATGGTGAGTACACCACCGAGCCCGTCGAAGGCCTTCGCGGAGCCAACGACCTCATCCTCATCGCCGGCAGCGCCCCGCTCCAGATGCAGAAAAACTACCCCACCCGCCAGCAGGCCGAAGCCTACATCGACCGCGTCCTTACCGCCAGCATCGCCCGCACCGACGCCAACAACTTCCTCTACTACGTCAACGCCTCACGCAACTACAACCCCGAGCCGAAGCTCTCCGCCATCACCGCGCCCGTCCTCTGGATCAACTCCGCCGACGACTTCATCAACCCACCCGAGCTAGGCATCGCCCAAGAGATGGTCAAGAAGATGCCCAATGCAAAGTTCATACTCATCCCCATCTCCGATGCCACTCGTGGCCACGGCACCCACACACAAGCCGCCGTCTGGAAGCAATACCTCATCGACTTCCTCGCCCAAATAGAAAAACACTAGGGAACCCTGATCAAATCCTATCTTGAAAGGGCGGGACTTTAGTCCCGCCGCAAGTTTAACCACAGCAACGCGGCTTTAGCGCTGGGGGAATGCCCCTTCCGACCAGCGGGAGGACCAACTCCACCGATCTGCCAAAACAAGGTATACAAGTCACGAAGTGACCGCCCCACGCGTAGTGGGCCCGTCCGGCAGGACAAGGCGCCGCTACCGGCGATAGTTCTGAGCGTAGCTGTCGTGAGGCAGCCCCTCTGCGCGTCCCTTCCTGACGAACGCAAACGCCTCATCCTTGCTCATCGTCCCACCAACCACCACAAGGTACGGTGCCCGCCCGCTCGGCGTAAACACCTCTGGCCGCAGATCTGGATGCACCACCCTAAGACTCTCCACCTTCTGTTGAGCCTGAGCCTCGCGGTTATACGTAAACGCCACCACCCGCCACTGACCCGTACCACCAGCAGCCGGCGCAGGCACCGAAGCCTCCGGCGCAGCAGCGGCAGGAGCAGGAGCAGAAACAGCAGCAGGAGCCTCCAAGGCCGGCACAGGAGCCGCATCGTTCGCCTCGGTCCCCACTGCAGGCACCACCGCATTCGCCTGCACCGCTCCAGCGGACTTCGACCACCGCCCATGCAGGAACAACGCGATCAGCAGCAACAGCACCATCGCTCCCCCGCCAATCAGCAGCCGCCGGCCTTCAATCCCGCCCGTCTTCTCCTCCGCAACCCGCACGCGATTTGTCGGATAAGTCGGCAGCTCCACTGGCGGCGTCTCGACTACCTTCTCCGCTCGAGGCTGGCTCACCGCAACAGGACGAGCCTCCACCCGAATCTCCGTGTCCGGCCGCAACGCCGCAACCATCTCCGGAATCCCCCACTCCCCGCTGATCCCCTTACGAATAATCGGATCCAGCGGAGGATCTGGCGGCAGCTCCCGCTTCGCCTCTTCCAGCGTCTTCTTCTGCGTCAACGCCTGCAGCAGCACCACCGCGAAATCGTGCGCGTCCTTGCGCTTCAGCTCGCTGCCCTCCCGCCCTTCAGGAGTTTCACGGATGCAATCGCTCCGCAGCTTGATCGACTCGCCTACCGCCAGCACATTCGCCGGCTCAATATGCTCATGCACAAACCCGTTCGTGTGCAGCGCGTCCAGCGCCGAAGCAAGACTCGTCGCAACCTGTTTCGTCTCCTGTACCGTCATGCGCCGTTCTGACACAATCTCGCCCATGTTCGCGTCCACCGGCTCCATCACCGCATAAACCAGCGACGTCTCATCCAGCGTCACCCTGCCAAACTGAATCAGCTTTACCAGATTGGGATGATTCAACGCCTGAATCCCGCGCCACCGCCCCAGAATCTCTTCATCATCAAAGTGCGATTCGATCAGCCGTATCACCGTCGGGCCACCCACGCCGTTTGATGTCGAAAAAAAGGCGCTTCTGCCTTCGGGCCGTATCAGTTTTGTGAGAGGGAACGCCCCATCGATCGTTCTTCCTTCATACTCTGTCCAAAGTTCCATGTCTGATCCACCGTCCTGAATATTGACTCAAGGGAGAAAGCCGCAAAGGGCAAATAGAACAAAGAGGGACGACGAAAGCCCTGCGTGCAACCATACGCCTCATCACCAGAGACCATTATCCTTTATTGCGCCGCGTCACTCAACGGATACCGGCCCATCGGCGTCGACGGCACATCTTTTTTGTTTGTCACGCAGCAAACCTTTGCTTCTCACGCGGCGAGCATCTGTTCTGCCACCACCGCTCGATGCAGCGGCTACTGTAAAAGTCCGTTTTGCTAAGGGCACGTCTCAGCCGTGCCGCAAAGGCTTTAATTGTATTGCGGCTTTAGCCGCTGAGGTCCGCCTTTCGTTTTGGAGGGCAGCCTCCCGCCACAAAACACTCTAGCTCCCCGAAGGAATCACCAGGTACTGCTCCAGCTTCCCATCCGGCTCTTCATAGACTGTCACCCGCAGCTTTCTATCCGGAAAGCTCACATCAAAGACCCGAAACGTCATCCCGCCGCGCAACTCCTCGTCCATCTGCTTGAAGCTGGTCGGCGCGCCGAGCGGCTTCAGACTACTCGCAAAATCCTGCACAGCCTCCTCGGTAAAGTAAGCATCGCAATACGCCGTCAGCTGCGAGCGATCCAGCTTCCCCTCCTGCAACCCGGTAAAGATATCAAGCGCACGTCTCTCAGCCGTTGCAGCCCCATCCGCAGTCTTAGGAGCCGCTCCCAGCACCAGCGGAGCGATCTTCCGCGCCAACGCAGCCGCAGCGCTCGAAGCATCTTCATTCGTCAACACCGTCACCGCCACCTTATCGTCAGGAAACACCGTGTTCTGCGACACAAACCCCGACACCTCGCCGCTATGCGAGATCACCCGATGCCCATCGCGCTCACCCACCTGCACGCCCAGTCCATAGTGCGTGCCGCTGCCATCCTTCAGCTTCACCTCCGTAAACATCTCGTCATAAGAAGCCGGCGCCAGCAGTGTCCGATTCATCAAACTGATATTCCACAGCGCCAGATCGCTCGCCGGCATCGCCAACTCTCCCGCCGCAAACATCCACCCCGCACCCTCTTGCGGAGCTGGACGCAGCGGCCCCAGCGCATGTTGGTAATAACCAGTCGGATCATTCGCGCGCAGTCTGCTGGCATCAGAATTAAAGACCCCAGTCATCTTCAGCGGACGAAAGATCCGCTCCTGCAACTGATCGATCAACGGCTTCCCAGCAACCACCTCTGCGATCCTCCCCGCAATCACATAGTTGGTATTGGAGTACTGCCACTTCGTCCCTGGCTCGAAGTCCAGCGGCTTCTTCGCCCACACATCCAGAATGTGTTGTGGAGTCGCCGGCTGCATCATCGACGTCATCACATAGTCCTCCGGCCAGAAGTCCTGGTACCCCGAGGTCATCGACAACACCTGCCGCACCGTCACTTCATTCGCCCGCGTCAACTCCGGCAGATATTTCCCCACCGGATCGTCCAGCTTCACCTTGCCATCCTGCACCAGCAGCAAAATAATCGCCGCCGTAAACTGTTTGCTCACCGACCCGATCGAGTACTGCATCCCCGGCTCCGCCAGCATCACCGGCTCCAACCGCGCCTTCCCATAAGCCTTCACGTAGGCGATCTTCCCACCCTGCACCACCGCCACCGAAGCGCTCGGAACCCCAGTAGACTTCAGCACCTCAGCCGCAGCCGCATCGATCCCCGTCGCCGTAGCCGCAGGCAGCAAACTCTGCGCCCAAGCCGCACTCATGGTTGCAAAAACCAATCCAAAAACCGCCGTCACTCCAACTCGCTGATTCATCATGCACGAAAGACTATCAGCGCCCCCATTCACCCGCCAGCCCTCTCCAATTAATTTTCAACCGCCTCGCGAACACGAGCTACAATCCGAATCAGCAAAAATCCGGCCCCTCGCAAAACACCCCAACCCCTTCCCCCACAAGGAGAATCCATGGCAGGCACGTTCGAGATCAGGAAGGCAAAAGACGGTGAGTTCTACTTCCACCTCAAGGCCGCCAACGGCCAGATCATCCTCTCCAGCGAGATGTACGTCGGCAAGTCCTCCGCCGAAAACGGCATCGAGTCGGTCAAGAAGAACGCCCCCATCGACGATCACTACGAGCGCAAAGACGCCAGGAACGGCCAGCCTATGTTCAACCTCAAAGCCGCCAACCACCAGGTCATCGGCACCAGCGAAACCTACTCCTCCATCGCCGCGCGCGAAGCCGGTATCGAGTCGGTCAAAACTAACGCCCCCGCAGCGCCAGTCCACGACCTGACCACCTAACCTCTACCCGAGCGATCGGTCCTAATCAGGAATTGTTCCAATCGTTCGCAGCCACGTCTCTACAAGTTGCGGCCATGCGGTTGCAGGATACTTCGTTCTGCGCAGCCCGAAGGCATGGCCGCCTTCGGCATACGAATGAAACTCGACCGGCACACCAGCCTTCTTGAGTCCCACGTAATATGTCAGGGAGTCCCATACGCTGTCGACCTTATCGTTTTCATTTTGAAGCAGAAACGTAGGAGGCGTTTGAGCGGTGATGTGGGCCGCGATATCCGGGTTCAACTCCAGCGAGCCCTTTTTCACCGAAAGGTGACCGGGATAGAGAGCCACCGCGAAGTCCGGACGACAACTCTGTTTATCGGCAGCGTCAACTTCGGGATAGAGGCGTCTGTCAAAGTGAACACTGGTCGCCGCCACAAGGTGACCACCTGCAGAGAACCCCAGCACGCCCACCTTATGCACGTCGATGTGCCACTCTGCGGCATGAAGACGAACCAGCCCAATCGTCCTCTGGGCATCTTCCAGAGCCATCGAAGACTGCGGGTAAGCACCCCAGCTTGGAGCCGATCTCGGCGCGGGAACGCGATACTTCAGCAGCACGCAGGTGATGCCCTTCGAGACAAGCCAGTCACAAACCTCTGTCCCTTCAAGATCGATGGCGAGAATCTCATATCCCCCTCCAGGAAACACGATGACAGCAGCGCCGGTGTTCTTTCCCGTCGGCGAATAAACGGTCATCGTGGGTTGCGAAACCCTCTCCACCGCAAGCCACGGCTTACCCGCAACCAGCGATTCTCCTCCAACGCTCTCCATCTTCTCCGGTCCCGTCATCAGTCGCCCGTCAGGCGGGGTCTTCGGCCATATCGGCAGTTGCGTGTGTCCAGACGATGGCTCCCAGACAGCCTGTTGTGCGCCAAGCCGGCCAACCGTAAGGACCGCAAGCACACTCAAGATCAACGTCTTCCACACAGCTCCCATACCGTGCCATCCTCTTTTGTCTGCGTCGGTCATTCGTTGCCTGTTTTCGCAACGTGGAACAGGACCATTCACACACTGCATCCTACGCAGCGCCTGATCGATCAAGGTCGGTTCTTGCTTAAGTAACTCCCGGCAGTCTGCCATTGGCATCGCACGGAGTCGCACAGAGTCTCTCCATCATGCACGAGTTTCTGTCCTTCAGCGTTTGCGAAGTTGGTTCGACCCCACAACTGCCCGCCGTTGTGACAAGCCCCTGCATTGCTATACCCTTGCCCTTATGCGCCTTCGCCAGCTGTCGCTCGCCCTCCTGCTCTCCTGCGCCCCTCTCCTCGCCCAATCCTTCACTCCAGTCCGCGAGCAGAAGAATCTCTCCCCCGCCGCCGTCGCCAAGCTCAACACCCTCGAGACCCTCAACTCTCTCCCAGCAGGCGACTGGCGCTTTCACGCAGGCGACATCCCCCACGGCGAATCCACCACCCTCGACGACTCCTCCTGGACCCTCGTTCAGCCCAAATCCAAAGCCCCCCACGAGGCCGTCTGGTACCGTCGCGAGATCGAAGTCCCCAAGACCCTCAACGGCTACGACATCACCGGCTCCCGCATCTCCTTCCAGTTCCGCTCCGACGCCAACGGCGCCGTCCCCGAGATCATCTACTTCAACGGCAAGCGCGTCGCCCTCGGCGAAGACCTCGAACCCATCGTCCTCTTCGAACCCGCCAACCCCGGCGACAAGATCCTCGTAGCCGTCAAACTCCTCCAGACCGTCGACGACAAGACTTTCTCCGGCGTCCGGCTAACCATCGAGCCAAACCCCAACGCCACCGGCGCCACCGCCCGTCCCTCCCCAGACGACATCCGCATCCAGTGCATTGCCGCCGCCAACCTCCTTCCAGCACTTCCCACGCCGCGCAAAGACCTCCTTCCCAAAGTCGAAGAAGCCGTAGCCGCCATCAACACCAACGCCCTCGCCTCCGCCGACCAGGCCGCCTTCGACCGATCCCTCCGCCACGCGCAGGAGATCCTCACCACCCTCCACCCCGTCCTCGCCGAAGCAAAGATCGATCTCGCCGGCAACTCCCACATCGACGCCGCCTGGCTCTGGCCCAAGAGCGAGACCATAGACGTCGTCAAGCGCACCTTCACCACCGCGCTTCAGCTCATGAACGAGTACCCCGACTACACCTTCTCCCAATCCGCCGCGCAGTACACCGAGTGGATGGCCGAAAAGTACCCCGCCCTCAACGAGCAGATCCGTCAGCGCGTCAAAGAAGGCCGCTGGGAGATCGTAGGCGGCATGTGGGTCGAGCCCGACCTCAACCTCCCCGACGGCGAATCCCAGGTCCGCCAACTCCTCATCGGCCAACGCGTCTTCCACGATCAGTATGGCGTCGTCGCCCGCATCGGCTGGAACCCCGACTCCTTCGGCTACAACTGGCAGACACCCCAGATCTACAAACGCTCTGGCCTAGACTACTTCGTCACGCAGAAGATGCACTGGAACGACACCAACCAGCTTCCCTTCCGCCTCTTCTGGTGGGAGTCGCCCGACGGCTCGAAAGTCCTCACCTACTTCCCCACCGACTACGTCCACGACAACGTCAACCCCACCCGCATCTCCGCCGACTTCGCCGAGTCCGCCGACCGCAACCCCGGCACCACCGAACTCCTCGACCTCTACGGCATCGGCGACCACGGCGGCGGCCCCACCCGCGCCATGCTAGACCAGGCCGACCACTGGATCGCCGCCGGCACCAAAGATCACGACGCCGTCCCCACCATGCGCTACCACACCGCGCAAAACTACTTCACCAACGTAGAAAAAAACCTCAACCCCACCTCCCCAACGTGGGACTACGAGAGCATCGCCAAGGGCTACACCGCCCCACCAGCCGCGAACGGCGCACTGGGAATCCCTACCTGGAAAGACGAGCTCTACTTCGAATACCACCGCGGCGTCTACACCACCCAGGCCGCTCACAAGCGCAACATGCGCACCAGCGAAGTAGCCACCCTCGACGCCGAAAAGCTAGCCTCCCTCGCCTGGCTGGACGGCCAACCCTACCCCAACGCCGAACTCACCGAAAACTGGAAGAAGATCACCTTCAACGGCTTCCACGACCTTGCCGCCGGCTCCGGCATCGCCATCATCTACAAAGACGCCCAACGCGAATACACCGAAGTCTTCCACGCCGACAAAGAGATCACCGACAACTCCCTCAATACCCTCTCCACTCGCATCGACACCAGCACCAAAACCGGCGTCCCTGTCCTCGTCTACAACGCAATGGCGTGGCCCCGCAGTGAAACCGTAGAACTTCACATCCAGCTTCCCAGTCCCTCAGAGACGATCGAACTGACGGACACTCGCAACGCCATCTTGCTCTCTCAAATCGTCTCTCATCAGCCTGGCAGCAACGAATTTACGGTTCTGGCCCGCGTCAACGAAGTCCCGGCTCTTGGCTATACCGTCCTTCACGCGTACGGAAACCTGCCGCAGAACGCTGATCTGCGACGTCTCCATAAGGAGCAGCTAACGGATCTGAAATATTCCGGACTCTCCTTCTCGCAGGATTCGTCTTCTTACACCTTGAGTACCGGCCGCAGTCACCTTCAAGTCAGAATAAGCAAAGAAACTGGATGCATTACAAACCTCACAACGGACTCTTTTCCAGCCCACACATACGTCGCTGCCAACCCTGCCAATGATGCCTGCGCCAACCAACTCCAAACTTTTAAGGACACCCCCAAGCAATACGACGCCTGGAACATAGACCCCGGCACCCTCGACGGCACGATGACCCCCATCACGACCCTCGACTCCATCGCCATCACCGACAACGGCCCCCTCCGCAAAACAATCCGAGTCACGCGCAGTTGGCAATCCTCAAAATTCGTTCAAGACATCTCCCTCGACGCAGGAGCGGACACAGTCCGCATCTCCAACGACATCGAATGGCACGAGACCCACGTCCTCCTCAAAGCCGCATTCCCCCTGGCCGCCACATCACCGAAGGCGACCTATGAAATTCCTTTCGGATCCATAGCCCGCCCCACCACCCGCAACAACTCCTGGGAAAAAGCCCAGTTCGAAGTCCCCGCTATGCGCTGGGCCGACCTCGGCGACGACAAGCAAGGCCTCTCCATCCTCAACGACTCCAAGTACGGCTACGACGCCGCAGGCAACACCCTCCGCATCACACTCCTCCGCTCCCCCACCTGGCCCGACGCCGAAGCCGACCGGGGCCACCAGCACTTCGTCTACGCCCTCTACCCCCACACCGGCTCCTGGAAGCAAGCCCAGACCGTCCGCCGCGGCTACGAACTCAACGACCCCCTCAAAGCCACTCAAGTCTTCTCCCACACCGGCACCCTACCCGCCGAGCACTCCTTCGCCAGCATCGAAAACCCCAACGTAACCCTCACCGCCATCAAAAAAGCCGAAGACTCCGACGCCCTCGTTTTCCGCATGTACGAGTGGGCCGGCACCACCACCGAAGTAAAACTCCACATCCCCCACGGCGCCACCTACGCCATCGAATCCAACATGATGGAAAAACCCGAAGGCGACCACCTCAATCTCACCAACGACACCGTCACCGTCCCCATCAAACCCTACGAGATCCTCACCCTCCAGGCCATCTACCCAACCCCAACCACTGCGGCAAAATAGAAGTCAACACGCCATAGATCTCGCCATCTCAAAAACCGTCTGGCTTACGGGCACGGCTTTAGCCGCGCCATACCTTCAGCCACAAACGGGGCTTTAGTGCCTGCAAAAAAGTCCGTTCTGCTTAAGGGCACGGCTTCAGCCGTGCCGCAAGAGCTTTGACTGTATTGCGGCTTTAGCCGCTGAGGTCAGCCTTTCGTTCGGAAGGGTATTTTTTCATCACCCTCTTCAGCCCTAAGGTACCCGCATTACAATCTCCCCATGGCGATCCCGCCCCGCACCTCTCGCCCCGGCACCTACTTCATCACCAGCGCAACCCACAACCGCCGCCGCCTCTTCCAGGTAGACCGCCACGCCCAACTCTTCCTCGATACCATCCAACACTATCGAGCCAAAGGCCACTACAAACTCCACGCCTTCGTCATCATGCCCGATCACATTAACCTTCTCCTCACCCCACAAACCATCTCCCTCGAGAGAGCCGTAGGGCTAATCAAAGGAGGCTTCTCCCACCGCCTCTCCTCCTCCCAACCCATCTGGCAGCGAAGCTTCACCGACCACCGCATTCGTAACCGAGTCGAGTTCGAGATCCGCCGAACTTACATCCACCAAAATCCCGTGCGCGCCAACCTTGTATCTAGCGCAGAAGTTTACCCCTGGTCTTCGGCGACCAGCATCGCCCCCGACTAAGCCCACAAAAAAAACCTTGTCAAGCCCCCAAATCACCAAACCCCGCGCCAATCCAGCAAAATCGCGTGGCGTATTAGTTCTACCCAAACTGCTATACTCAATGAAGAGTAAGGAAAGCCCCGGCAGAGAGATTCGGGGCTTTCCTTGCGTGGTGCGCATAAGTCGTTTGGAATGACGTATCTGCGGCTAAGTCTTTTAGCAGCACGTATTTACGAAGACTAGCTCGCCGCAAGTAATTGCAAATAAAGAATTTACACGCGGGCAATAGGGGGGGTACCCCTCCGCGAGCACAGGAACCACAATGCCTCATGAGCCCAACAACACGATAGCGGTCGCCATGTCCGGAGGAGTTGACTCCTCCGCCGTCGCCGCCCTCCTGCGCGCTCAAGGCCATGACCTTGTCGGCCTCACCCTCCAGCTCTGGAACCAGCGCCGCCTCGCCGGACACGAGGGCATGCCCGAAGCCGTCCAGGGCCGCTGCTGCTCCATCGACGACGTCTACGACGCACGCCACGTCGCCGAGCAGCTCGACATACCGTATTACGTCGTCAACCAGCAGGAGCGCTTCGAGGCCGACGTGGTCAAGCCCTTCGTCTCCGAGTACCTCGCCGGCCGCACCCCAATCCCCTGCACCCTCTGCAACAACCACCTCAAGTTCGATCAGCTCCTCACCACCGCCCGTCAGATCGGCGCCGACCGCATCGCCACCGGCCACTATGCACGCAACCGCTTCGATGAAGCACGCGGACGCTGGATCCTCTCCCGCCCCGAAGACAAGTCCAAGGATCAGACCTACTTCCTCTTCGGCCTCACGCAGGAGCAGCTCAGCCGCACCATGTTTCCCCTGGGCGAGATGCAGAAGCCCGCCGTCCGCCAGATGGCCGCAGACGCAGGCCTCGCCGTAGCCCAGAAGTCCGACTCGCAGGAGATCTGCTTCATCCCCGGTGGCGACTACAACACCTTCCTCAAGGCTTACCTCGACGAGCAGGGCGAAGACCTCCCCAACACCGCCGGAGAACTCGTCACCACCACCGGCGAAGTCCTCGGCCAACACGATGGCATCCAGAGCTTCACCGTAGGGCAACGCAAAGGCCTTGGCCTCACCAGCGTCAACCCGCTCTACGTCCTCGCCATCCACCCCGACTCTCACCAGGTCACCGTAGGCTCCGACGAAGATCTGCTCTCGCGCGATCTCTTCGCCAACCGCCTCAACTGGATCTCCATCCCAGAGCTCACCGAGCCGATCCGCGTCAGCATCAAGATCCGCCACCGCCACACCCCGGCCATGGCCACCCTCACCCGCGTCACGAACGGAACAGCCGACCAGACGGTCCACGCTCTCTTCGACGAGCCCCAACGTGCAATCACCCCCGGCCAGTCCGCCGTCTTCTATCAGGAAGACGAGGTGGTCGGGGGCGGTTGGATCACCTAGCAAAAATTCAGAGAGCTACTACCCCTGATCGGAGTCGCGTCGGGTACTCGGTCGCCCGCCACCGAACCCCTTCGTCCGTCCCGCCAGAACATCCAGCCCCGCCTTCAGCCCATTCACCAGCCCGGAGACCTCACGCAGCGGAACCTTGATCCCCCGCTGAACCGTCTCCGAGATGTCCGAGGTGGTATTCAGCACCGAGGTGACCATCCCATCGACCCGTGCCACCTGCGCGCGCGTCTTCGAATTCAAATCGCTCGCAGTCGAATCAAACTCGTGAGCTTTGGCGCGAATCACATGGCTCGTCTCAACAAAGTTCTCCGTGATGATCTTCACCTTAGGCGCAGTGTCCTGAATGAATCCGTGAGAGCTATCGAGAATCGGCATCATCTTCAAGCGAATCTCTTCCACAATCTCCAGCCCGCGCTTCCTCGTCTTCGCCGCGCCAATAGCCATCGCAATCAATGCGATCGCCTGCACGATCAGTGCAACCGCGACCATCGCAACGAAGACCATCAGCAGCTTCGAATTCCCCGACGAAAGCGAATCCGGGTCCTGCAGCCACATACCTGACATCACGATCCGCATCGCTTCCATAACGTCTCTCAATCCCTCAAGTTACGAGATAACAATCACAAGGCCCGGCCGCCAGCAAGGGTCGACCGGGCCTAGACTATCAGAAACCACTAACAGACAAACAACTAACAGACAACCGTCTTACGAGTGAGATTCGCCCGTCGTAGTGCTCGCATATGCTTCTTTGCCCGCATCAATCGCAGCAGACACCTTATCGCTATGCTCCTGCACCAATCCCTTGCCCTTCTCAACATACTGAGCCCACTGCGTCCGGCCGCGATCATAGTAATCCTTACCGCGATCGACATACTCGCCCATCTGTTGCTTACCCTGTGCGGCCAAAACAGCCGCCCGATCCTGCGCCTGCTGCGCCAGAACCGCTGCCTTATCCTTGGCATCCATAGCGCTCGCGACCAGATCTTCGCGGGTTTCTTTACCAGCCTTTGGGGCATACAGCACCCCCGCCAGGGCACCAATACCAAGTCCCGCTAGGAACCAACCCAATCCACTTACTCCACTCTCGTTGTCGTTATCTGACATGCTCATTCTCCTCTTTCCAGGCTTCAGGTGCGGAATCTGCCTCTCCGCCCTTTATAACTCAACTTGCGGATTTACTAAGTCAAATCTCAAACCGATTCTCATATATCCGAGATACTCCGGTTCGTCCGCGGCAGCCGCCGCACGTTCACAACGCCCTGCTTAGGGAGATGCCCCGCCCTCCAATTAGGTTGCGCGCTCCCTCATCGACCGAGTCATTTGCTACAAGCTGTCGCCTCAGCCGCCGGACGAGCAGTCTGGATTTTTTCGATATCTTTCGAGAACTGCCTCGTCTAATCCTTAAACGCCCTCTCCACGAAGATGAGGAAACCGCCATTCCTAGAAACTTCGGCCTGAGACGCCGCATCGGATAGTTGTCAGTGGTTTACAGTGTTCGCAGTGCAAGTCGCTCGACGCACGAAAGGGGTTTCATGTACGCCAACCGCCACCTCTCCGCCACACGCGCTCTTCTGGCATCCACGATTTTAGCCGTCACTCTTGGCTTCTCTGGATGCAAGAGTTCGGCGCCCGCAACACCTACCGATGACGCCAGCCTCACCGCAGCCCTGCAAAGCCGTATCTCAAGCGATGGCGCGCTTAGCGCTGAACCAATCCAGTCAAACGTTCAGAGCGGCGTAGCCACCCTCACCGGAAACGTCAGCAGCGAAGCAGCGCGGTCCCTCGCCGCAGCCGACGCCGCTCAAGTCGCCGGCATTAAAACGGTAGTTAATAATCTCGCCGTGCAAGCTCCCGTGCCAGCTGTCACTGCCACAGCCATCCCACTGCCCCCTCCCATACCTGTCACCCCAAGGAAACTTCCCGCTCCCAAACCGGCGTTTAAGCCAAAGGCAGCACCAGTCGTCCACGAGTCGGCCCCTGTTGAAGCGCCTGTCCAGCAGGCAGCAGCAACCCCTCCGCTGCCCCCGCAGCAGGAACTTCCCCCTCCGCCGCCGCCACCTCCTCCTGCGTTCCGTAGCATCACCGTGCCACCGGACACTACGATCCCCGTCCGCATCACCCAAACGCTCGATAGCGCAACTACTCAGCAAGGTGACAGCTTCTCCGGTACCGTCGCCACAGACGTTATTATCGACGGCCTCGTCGTCATCCGCCAGGGAACACCCGTCTCTGGCCGTGTCTCCGCCGCGCAGGAAGCGGCCCATTACAAAGGAAACTCCTTACTCACCGTTGAACTCACCAGCATCAACCGCCGTGGCGAAGCGCTCGCAGTCACCACCGAACCCTACAGCGTCCAAGGTAAAGGCCGCGGCAAAAACACAGCCGAAAAAGTCGGCGGCGGCGCAGCTGTTGGTGCTATCCTTGGCGGCATACTCGGCGGCGGCAAAGGAGCCGCAGTCGGCGCCGCTGCCGGTGGCGGCCTCGGAGCCGGAGCCAATACCATCACCCGAGGCGAGCAGGTTCAAATCCCCTCGGAAAGTCTCATCCGTTTCCGCCTGACGAACACCTTGTCCCTCTCGGTTCCGGCAAAAAATTCCGAAAGCACAACCACCAATCCGGACCTGCAATCGAGACCCGCAGACCAGCCACCACAGTAGATAAACTTTGCATCTAAAAGTTAGAACAGGTGCGGCAGATCGACTCCAACTGTCGCCCATCGCCTGAAACTGATAGGCATAACGAACGTCAACCAGCTCATTCAGCCGACGCGAACGTCGCGATAGTGCTTTTAACCCATAACACTGCCTCCCGAGGTGTTTCGTCTTGACAAAGGCATCCATCGATAATGCGTCGCGCCCCGCAGGGTTCCTTACCTTCACCCTCCATGCGCACCTACCCTATGTCGTCAATCACGGCACCTGGCCTCATGGTCTTGAGTGGCTGCACGAAGCAGCCGCCGAGACTTATCTTCCCCTCCTCCGGGTCCTTAAAAATCTCGAGCGCGACCACATTCGTTTCAACTGCAACCTCAATCTCTCGCCTATCCTTTTAGAGCAGCTCTCTCACCCTGTCTTCCTGGCCGAGTTCCCCCACTACCTCACCCGCAAGATCGTCGCCGCCCGCGAAGACGAAGCGTTCTTCCTGCAGTCAGGCGACAATCACCTGGCAGAGACAGCCCGCTTCTGGCAGCGTTTCTTTTCGCAGGCGCTCGAAGACTTCAATCACTTCGATCGCGATCTCATCGCCGCCTTTCGCCACTTCAACGACACCGGCCTCATCGACATCATCACCTGCGGCGCAACTCACGGTTATATGCCCCTGCTCGGCACCGACGAGAGCGTCCGCGCCCAGATCCGCACCGCCGTTGACACTCACGTCCGCCACATCGGCAAAGCTCCCCGTGGCATCTGGGCGCCCGAGTGCGGCTATCGGCCCGCCGGGTCCTGGAGCTATCCGGTCTCGAACGCCGACGGCACCCCCACTCCTCCAGCCTTCAATCGCATCGGCGTCGAACAAGCTCTCTCCGAGTCCGGCCTGGAGTTCTTCTTCGTCGACACCCACCTCGTCGAAGAGTCCCGCCGCACCTCCTCCCCTTACGATCAACCCGGTGACCACAAGGCACAAAGCCACGAGGAAGCCCTTCAGCCTCATCAGGCACATCGTTCGCTCTACCAGCCGTACTACGTCGACGGCCCCTACAATAAGGATCACGCCACGACCATCTTTCCCCGCGATCCCCGCACTGGCCTCCAGGTCTGGTCCGGTGACACCGGCTACCCCGGCGATAACATATACCTCGACTTCCATAAGAAACGCTGGCCCGGCGGTCATCGCTACTGGCGCGTCACCGGCTCCAGAGTCGACATGAACGATAAGCAACCCTACTACCCGCACGAAGCAGGCGAGCGCACCAAAGCTCACGCCAGCCACTTCGTCCACCTCGTATACGAGGCGCTTAAGTCCGGCTTCAACGACACCATTCCACCTATTCTCTGTTCCCCCTTCGATGCCGAACTCTTCGGACACTGGTGGTTCGAGGGTCCCCTCTGGCTAGAAGCCGTCGCTCGCAATCTCCACGAATACGAGTCGGGAATCCAGCTCATCAGTTGCGCCGACTACCTCGATCAGTACCCACGCGCCGGCTTCATCGCCATGCCTGAAGGCTCCTGGGGATCGGAAGGCAACAATCAGGTCTGGCTCAACCCGGAGACCAGCTGGACCTACACCCACATCTATCCGGCCGAGATCTACACCCGCGACGTCTGCACGGCGGGCCTCTGGCGCACCTCAGCCCTAGGCCTGCGCATCATGCAACAGCTCTGCCGCGAACTCCTCCTCCTCGAATCTTCCGACTGGCAGTTCCTCATCACCACCGGAGCCGCACGCGACTACGCCGAAATTCGCTTCCTCACCCACAACGATCAATTCAACGAAGTCAAAGCCATCTGGCAGACCTTCGAATCAAACGGCGCCATCACTGAAACCGGGCAGACCCGCCTCACCGAGATCGAGCTCCGAGACAGCATCTTCCCCGACATCGATCCCGCCCTGTGGGTATCCGGCGCCTCCGAGACCCGCCCAGACCAACCCACGCTCCTCCCGGTCGCGACCGCAGTCTGACCATCTCGCAGCTTTCGCTTTATCTCAAAACTTGCCGAACACACTCTTCAGTAAAGGAGTCACCTGTGCGGATGGGTTCGTGCGGATCTTCGCCTCTTCCTGACCCATCATCGTGAACATCCCATCCACGCTCTTCTCCAGAACGTAGCCATTAATATCGACAGACGGCGTCTTCCCGAATGGCATCTGAGGCGCGGATCCCATCATCGCGTTGAACTTCTCCGTCACGCCGGTCTTCGCCATCTCCCTTTCAATGATGGGCTTAAAGGCCTCCGACACCTGCGACGTCGTCGTACGCTTGAAGTAATCGGTCCCAGCCGTATTGCCGCCCATCACAATCTGTTTTGCATCCTCAAAGCTCATCGCCTTCAGCGCATCCATAAAGATCGACTTCGCCGCCGGGGCCGCCTCTTCCGCCGCAGCATTCATGCTGTGTTCGAACTCATCCACCTTCGCGCCCATGCCGATCGCGCGCAAACCCTTCTCCACCGTGCGCAGCTTCTCCGGCATCGTTATCTTGATCAGCGAATTGTTTTCGAAACCCCCTGGCCTGCCGGTCTCAGACACTGCCGCAGTGACTCCACGCGACAGCGCCTCCTTCAACCCACCAGAAGCCTGCGCGGTTGTCAGGGTGGACACATCTCCCATCACTGGCTTTGGAGAAGACCAGCCGTTACCAGCCACGGAGCCCATCATGACCGCGAGAAGCGCAAGGTGGTGTACAGATCGTATTTGCATGCCCGAAACCATACTCCTATCCGATGACGTCCGGGAAAATATCGCATTATAGAGAGATGGCGGTAGCGTCTCCAGTCTCCCCGGCTCAACGAACCTCGCCCCACGCATCGCCCCTGGCCCTATGGCATCTGCTCTCCCTCGACGCCCCAACCATTGCCTCTCTCTGGATCTGGTTCATCGCCTCCGCCAATCACCTTCGCCTGCCAACCGTCAGCGTCGTTGCCATGTTTCTCGCGGTCTGGATGCTCTATGCAGCCGACCGTCTTCTCGATGCCCGCTTCATAGGAGCCACAGCCAACGGAGACCTCGAAGCGCGTCACTACTTTCACAATCGCCATCGTCGCGCATTCCTCGCCGGCATCATGACAGCCTCCATCACGCTCGCAATCCTTCTCCCCCGTCTCGAAGCCGCAGCCATTCACCTCTACCTCATCCTCGGCGGCCTGCTCGCGGGGTACTTCATCCTCATTCACGCCACCAGCAGCGCTCACCGTCTCCCGAAAGAGATCGCCGTCGGCCTCTTCTTCGCCGCGGCAACCTTTATTCCGACCGTAGCCCGCCGCCCCGAACTCCGTATCTCCCTTCTTCCACTTGCAATTCTCTTCGCAGCTCTCTGCAGCCTCAACTGCCTTTTCATCTATGCCTGGGAGCACAACACGCCGCCTTACTCAAGTCAGCCCGCACACGCCCTGACTCGATTCGCCCTCCGCACACTTTCGCCTCTCACACTCGCTCTCATCGTTCTCAGCGCCGCCACCTCTGTCCTCGATCGTCAAGTTCCATGGCCAATCGCATGCGCGATCGCCGCCTCAGCCGCATCTCTGCTTCTTCTTCACCATCGCCGCCATCAAGCCGCACGCCTCACCCTCAGAAGCCTCGCCGACCTCGCCCTCACCACTCCTCTCCTTCTACTCCCCTTCCTGCACCAATAATGCCCACTCACCCCAGCTTCGATCTCATCGCACGCCCCTATCGCTGGATGGAATGCCTCACGCTCGGTCGCTCCCTCGAACACTGCCGCCTTCACTTCCTCCCCAATCTCCTCCAGCAGAGGCGAGCCCTCATCCTCGGCGATGGAGACGGCCGCTTCCTCGCCGAACTCCTTAACCAAAACTCTCGCCTCCGCGCCGATGCAGTCGACACCAGCGGCGCCATGCTCCATCTCCTCAGTCAACGCTGCGAAGTACGTGCCCCGAACGCCTCCACACGCCTCACCACACATCAAGCCAACGCGTTGACGTGCCCTCTCGACGGCCCCTACGACCTCGTCGTCACGCACTTCTTCCTGGACTGCCTCACCCAACCCGACCTCGAAATCCTCATCAATCACATCGCCCCAACTCTCTCTCAAGATGCACTTTGGCTCGTCTCCGACTTCCATATCCCCAACGGCTTGATGCGTCTTCCCGCGAAGATCCTTGTCCGCAGCCTCTATCTCGCCTTCCGCATCCTCACCAACCTCCGCACCACAAAACTCCCCAACCACGCCTCTCCACTCCAAAAGGCCGGCCTCACCCAAATCGCCCGCCAGCATCGGCTCGCCGGCCTCCTGGTCACCGAACTCTGGCAGTTTCAGTCTGCGGCGCGATAGATCCATCTGGGAACAACGCAAACTTTTTCTTCTCGAGACTCCAAGCAGCCCTACAATCCCCGTATGCCGCGCCTCCACTTATTCCTCGCCGCCACCCTGCTTCTCCTCCCCCTCGCCCTCCCCGCCCAGACAACTCCGCAGCCCAGCATCGCCACCAACTCCCCCGACGGCAAGCCACTCTCCACCCGCGTCGTCGCCTACAACATCGACGCCAAACTCGACACCAGCAAAAAAACTCTCGACGCGACTGAGACACTCACCTATAAGAACCTTACCGGCCAATCCCTCACCTCCATTCCCTTTCATCTCTACCTCAACGCCTTCCGACCCGAGTCCACCTTCACCCGCGAAACCCACTTCACCGGCGGAGTCCGCGACCCGGGAGACGAGAGCAGCTACCCCCCAGAGAAGCTAGGCAGCATCACCATCTCCCACATCGAGGCCGACGGCTACGGCGACCTCACCGCAGCCATGCACTTCATCGCACCCGATGACAACAACGCCGAAGACCACACCGTAGCCGAACTCACCCTCCCCCATTCCCTCGCGCCCAACGACTCCATCACCTTCCGCATCGCCTTCCACGACGTCTTCCCGCTCTCCGTCGCGCGCAACGGCTACAAGCGAGACTTCATCATGGGCGGCCAGTGGTACCCCAAGCCCGGCGTCTTCTGGCACGGTGCCTGGAACTGCCATCAGTACCACTCCACCACCGAGTTTTTCTCCGATTTCGCCACCTTCCGCGTCTCCCTCACCCTTCCTCGTCGCTACATCGTCGGAGCCAGCGGCGTCCCCATCGGCGAAGTCATCAACTCCGACAACACAAAGACCCTCACCTTCTATGGCGAAGACATTGGAGACTTCGCCTGGGCCGCCAGCCCGAACTTCACCATCACCGACGGCACCTACCTCTCCTCCCTCGGACCAGTAAAGATCCACGTCCTCGCCCTCGCCGCCCATCCCAAAGCCGGCTTCCGCTACCTCGACATCATTCAAAAGACCCTCGCCCAGTTCGACCAGCGCTACGGTCCTTACCCCTACAAGATCGTCACCGTCATCGACCCCGAACCCGGCTCAGAGATGGGTGGCATGGAATACCCCACCCTCTTCACCGGCGACACCTCCTGGTACGAACCAACCCACCTCACTGAGATCGCCGCCGAACACGAGTTCGGCCACCAATACTGGTACGGCATGGTCGCCACCAACGAGTTCGAAGACGCCTGGCTCGACGAAGGCATCAACTCCTACACCGAAGTCGGTGTGCTCGGTGCCATCCTCGGCCCCAACACCTCCGTCTTCGATCGCTCCTACGCCAACGCAGGCGACTATGAAAATGAGCGGCTCGAATACATCGCCAAAGCCGACTTCGATCCCGTCACCCGTTGGGCCTACAAGTTCCGCGACGCCAACTCCTACGGCGGCATTACCTACGGCAAATCGGCAACCCTCCTCGCCACCCTTGAAGGCATCATCGGCCGCGACACTATGGACGAGGCCATGCGCACCTACTTCATGCGCTATCGCTTCACCCATCCCACCACCGAAGACTTCCTCCGCACCATTGAAGAAGTAGCCATAAAAAACGGCCGCGCCACCGCCATCGGAGGCGCAGTCATCAATCGCTCTGCTCAAACAGCAACCCAACCAGACACCTTACCACTCGCTGCTCAGACGGGTCTCGCCGCCGTCTTCAATGCTCCAGTCAACTCGCAGGTCATACCCGTCTCAAGTCTGCGGCCCTACTTCAACCAGGCCGTCTACGGAACCCAGGTGTTCGACTACGCCGTCGATCAAGTCTCCTCCGATCCCCTCACGTGGTGGCTTCCCGAGCCGAAAGACAAGAAGCAGATCCAGTACCTCTCTACCGTCTACCTCCGCCGCAAAGGCGACTTCGTCCTCCCTGTCACCGCAGAGATCGTCTTCGACGATGGCACCCGCCTGCGCGAACACTGGGACGGTCTTGATCGCTGGACCAGGTTCACCTACACCCGCAACGCGAAAATTCTCTCCGTCGAGATCGATCCCGACCACACCATCCTCATGGACAAAAACTTCTTCAACAACAGCTACACCACCGCAGCCAACAACATCCCCGCCCGCAAGCTCTCCAACCTCTGGCTCAGCCTCCAACAACTCTTAGCCCAACTCGCCTCCTGGATCGTATGAATGCTGGTTTTTTAACTGACCATCTGACTAAAACTGAAGGCCCCGCACTCATAAATCAGGAGTTCTCTAAATGATCGAACGTCGCAACATCTTTCTTCACGGGCTCTTCCTCACGCTGCGCCGATTCCCCGCGGTTCTCTGGGCCTACGCTTTCAACCTTGCTCTCGCACTGATCTTCACAGTCCGCCTTCATAGTCAGTTCAGCTCAATCATGGATCACTCCCTCGCCGCTCAAAAACTCACAAGCGGCTTCGACCTCGGTGCCGGAGCTGAAGTTGTACTCCGCCTGCAAGACGGCCCTTCCGCCGGCGCTACCGGCTCCTTATCGTCCATCCCCCTTTACCTGCTAGTCTATTTTCTGCTGGTCCCAGGAACGCTCTTCTGCTACCAGACCAAAACTCCTGCCCGCCTCAGCACTCTCCTCCACCAGGGCCTGCTCCACTTCTGGAGATTCGCCCGCATCACCCTCCTCACAATCCTGATCTCTGCGCTCATCCTCGGCCCTCTCGTATTTCTTCAGGGCAAGTGGGCCGAACACGTGGACAAGCACGCTGTTGGACGTCACGCCTTCTTCGCGACCTTAATCGGTTACATTCTTATCTTCCTCGTCGCCTCCATCCTCCGCCTCTACTTCGATCTCGTCGAGGTCTACACAGTCCAGCTAGGTCAACACCTGCGCCACAACGGCAAACCGGACCGCCGCATGCGTCGCGCTCTCGGCCCCGCCTGGAGAACCCTCCGCGCCCACTTCTCTCAAGCCTGGCCGGTCTTCCTCTTCCTCACCCTCCTCGGAGCAGCCGCCGTCATCGTCACCGCCCGCACCTCCATGCACATGCTCGCCCAGCCGCGAGTCTGGCCCACCGTCGTGCTCGCTCAGCTCGGACTCTTCCTCTACCTCTTCACCCGTTTCTGGCAGCGCGGAGCTGAAACCTCGCTCGCCCTCCAGAACCCGATCTTCCGCCCCTCTCCCCTGCCGATCCTTCCAGTCGTAGGCAAGATAAATCCCATCGACCCGCTGCATCCCAATCACCCCATCACAACCCATACCCCCATCCCCACCCACGAAACACCGCAGCCATCGCAACCCCTTGCCCAAACCCCAGCCCCAATCCCAGACCCAATCCCAAATCCCGAACCACCCTCCCCCTCACTCGATGAGCCAGACCCAGGAGTCTTCCATCACGATCCAACCAAACCAGCGCAATAGTCCGCGATCTCACCACAAGTTCACAGCCCGGCCATGATGCAGAAACAACCCTGCGGTAAAATGTGAATAGATTATGAATTTGTACATTCTTCGCCACGCCAGCGCCGGTCTTCGTCGAAAAAACCCCCTCCTCGACTTAAAACGCCCCCTCGACAAAGAGGGTAAGAAGCACAGCCTACAGCTCGCCTACGTGCTCAACGCATTGAACATCCAGTTCGACCTCATCGTCTCAAGCCCACTCAAGCGCAGCCTCCAGACCGCCACACTGATCGGCACCGAAACCGGCTACGAGGCCCCGATCCTGCAATCGGAATCACTCGCCCCCGCCGCCACCGTCAAAGACTTCCAGAAGCTCCTGCGCGACTTCGCCAGCCACGAAAACATCCTCGTCGTCGGTCATAATCCCAATCTCACTACCTTCCTGGGATCGCTTCTGGTGCCCGCATCCAGCCCCGAAGCCAAGATCCGGCTGCGCAAAGGCTCCATCGCCCGCGTCGTCCTCACCCGAGGCCCAGCGACCCTGCAGGCCCTGCTGGACCCCCGCACCGTCCGCGCCCTCTACGCCACCTCGACGAAGAGCTCCCGCCGAAAGACCTCGCGGAAGTAAGCCGCCTCTTTCTTCAGCGACCACGCCTCCAGCTCCGCCCCACCGCGACCTGGCACCAGCTCCAGCAGCACCCGCTTTGGGTACACATGCGTCTTCATCTGGAGCACGGCACTCGCCCGATCCTGATTCAGCGCCACCGCCAGCCGCAGCAGAACCACGGCCCGCGTTACATTCATGTGCTCTTCCACAGGAATCCACCGCATCGGCCGGTCCAGCGCATCAGGCCGGCTCTTCCCCATGTACCGGGCAACAGCGCTCACGATCATGCGCTGCTCCGGCGAAAATCCGAAGATCTCCGAGTTCGCAATGATGTACTGCGTATGCCGGTAGTGTCCCTGGTGGTTCATAAACTTGCCCACATCCTGCATCATCGCCGCCGCCTCAAGCCACAGCCTGTACTCCTCCGGCAGCTCATGCACCCGCGCCAGGGCATCGAACAACTCCACCACATGCTGTCTCACCGGCTCCACCTGCCGCTGCTCGATTCCATATCTCTCACAGACCTCCAGCACACCAGCCCATCGCTCGCTCTCGATCTTCTGGTGCACTGAGGTCCGCAGATCCACCTCCGCCAGCATCTGCGCCAACATCCCATCCCGCAAGCCCAGCGGCGAATAGCGAAAGCCCTTCAGCCCCATCTTCTCCAGCAGGCTCGCATACACCAGCGACCCGCCAATAATGATCTCCGACCTTCGCGGCCCAATCCCCGGAACCGCCTCCCGCTCGGCGTTGTTCATCTTCGCCAGCCGATCCGCCAGCCTTCGCACATCGGGAGTATCCGCAGTCAGTGCACCCACGCGCTCCAACCGCTTCTTGGCCAGCGTCTTCTTCACGAGTCTGCCTTTACGAACATGCCCACTCGCCTCCGCCAGCGCCGACGCCGTCCCCGACGTCGCAATCACCAGCCCCACCCTCGGCGTTCCCAGCTTCTTCTCCGCCCGCTTCAACTCGCGGTCGATAAACTGCTTCAACCGCGCTACATCCTCCTTCGACGGAGGATCGGTCCGCAGAAACTCCTCCTGCAGCCGCACCGCGCCCAGCGGCATACTCACCATCGACTTGTTCCGCCCCCCATCCGACAGCGTTACCTCGCAACTCCCGCCGCCCAAGTCGATCAACAGACACCGCCCCCGTGCCCCAACCTCATGCGTCACCACCCCCAGATGAATCAGCCGCCCTTCCTCGAGCCCTGAGATCACCTCGACGTTCCATCCCGTCGTCGCCTTCACCCACTCCGTAAACGCCGCGGCATTCCGCGCGTCCCGCATCGCGCTCGTCGCCACCACACGAACCTTATCCACCACATGCAGCTGCACCGCCTTGTGGAACCGCTTCAGCGCCCGAATCGTCGACGCCATCGCTTCAGGCGAGATCACTCCCGTCTGAAACACACTCTCCCCCAGCCGCGTCACCTCGCGGTCCTCGTGCAGAGTCTTCAACCGGTGCATCTGAACCGTAGCAATCTTCAAGCGGCAAGAGTTCGATCCAATATCTACGGCGGCAAAAGTGGCCATGAGGCTAGTTACTCCAGGTAAAATCAACCGGGCTTGCACGGAGATCACCGAGCAAAACCCTATGTTTAGCAAGATACATGTTCAAGGTAGTGTGAAAAACAAAGACGTTGAGACTGCGGTAGCGTCTCAGTTTGAAGAAATGCCACTGACTATACGAGCGATCATTGGTCGGGTATAGACCTCCATGGGGTCCTCGTCGCGATTGTTACCGTGGTAGTACTCTCCTTCATCAAAAGCGAGGTACACCTCCCAGAAGAGGTCTGGGCGATGCTCGTCAGCGGATGTAATCACACCGAACAAATCGTTGATAACTGCATCACAGAATGCAAACGTCAACTCGGAAGCGTGAAAACCGCGCGCTAGATAGAGTGCTATCTGATCGTATAGCGTGGATCGGGACGCGCCAAGAGAATCGCCCCAACGTTGGACGTCCGCTTCACTCAACCCCGTCACGCGCGGATGAGGGTAACCCAATTGATCTTTATATAAACCCTTTAGTTCAGAGGTTACTTCGGCAAAGCTCATATCCTCATAGCTCCAAAAAACATGTTCTCTACTAGTAGCACCTATCAGATTGCTGCTAGTAGATGAGAACCTAATAATTCAGCCTGCGAGAACGTTATTCATGCTTTGCAGTGATATATCGATCGCGGCAAACGTAGGCATGATTCTGGAATCACCTCAGGGAGCAAAATCCCACCTCCAGCAGATTACATCCCGCAGCCGATTCCCTAAATCCCGCCCGCCGACACCAACAACATGCCCTCTCCCCCATTTATGCTTAGAGAGCGCCCAAATCATGATCAAAGAAACCTTACTTGAAGCATCCGCTGGCACGAAGGCGTCCCTCGACTCCTGCACGCCCCGCCGCTCCACAGCTCTCCTCGTTCTCACCGGACTCTGGCTCATCATCTTCTTCGCAGCCCTCTTTACTCCCCCGCTGCTCGACGACGCCGACGCCACCCATGCCAGCGCCGCCCGTCACATGGCCCTCTCCGGCGACCTCGTCACCCTGCGCGTCAACGGCATTCGCTACCTCGAAAAGGCGCCGCTCCCCTACTGGCTGGGAGCACTCAGCTTTCGCCTCTTCGGCTTCAACAGCTTTGCCGCGCATCTCCCTCAGGCCATCGGTGTTCTTCTCCTGGCGTTGCTCGGGTACTACTGGGCCTATCGAGCCTTCAACGCCCGCGCCGCCTTCTACACCGGCCTCGCAACCCTCACCACCGTCGGCGTCTTCCTCTTTACCCGCTACTACATTCCCGAGGTCCTGCTCTCCCTCTTCCTCGCCATAGCTCTCTCCTGCCTCCTACGATCCCTCAACGCAACCACAACCCAGCAGAGTACAGACACCCGCGCATCGTTCTCCCCAGCTGTCTATGCTTACACCATGTGGACGGCGCTCGCTCTCGCCGTCCTCACCAAGGGCCTCGTGGCTCTCGTCTTTTTCTTCGGCGCAGCCATCGTCTATCTTGCTCTCAGCGGCGAATACAAAAACTGGCGCAGTCTCAAACCCTTCACCGGCATCCTGCTCTTCCTCGTCATCGCGGCTCCCTGGCACATCCTCGCCGGCCTGCGCAACACCGGAGGCATGAACGGCCACGGCTTCTTCTGGTTCTACTTCATCAACGAGCACGTCCTCCGCTTCCTCGGCCGCCGCTACCCCAAGGACTACAACAAACTCCCCGGCTATCTCTTCTGGAGCCTTCATCTCGTCTGGCTCTTCCCCTGGTCGCTCTTCTGCGGAACCCTCTGCCGCCAGGCCTACCTCGCCTTCCAGCGCTACCGAGCTTCGAATCCCGCGCCAGTCGACGAAACAAGAACCTTCTACTGGCAGCCCTACGCCGTCGTCGTAGTTGGTCTCATCCTGCAAAACGCCTTCAAGATTCCCTACATCTTCACGCTCTTCCTGGCGCTCATCCTCTTCCTGCTCCATGGTCTTCGCCGTCGCCAGTCGAACTCCCCGTCCGGCACTCCGTTGCTTCGCGTCAACACCCTCGCCCAGCGCAGCACGCTCCTTCTCAGCATCTTCGCGTCACTCGTCCTGGTCTTCTTCTCTCTCTCCACCAACCAGGAGTACTACACCTTCCCCGCCTACCTCTCCATGATCCTTCTCCTCGCCGTCGCCCTCGCGCACGCCGAGCAGACCTACTCCACCGACTCCGGCTCCCGCCGCTGGATCACCGTCGGCCACGCCACATTCACCGTCCTCGGCGTCGCCATCGCCATCACACTCCTCTACGGCCTCTGGACCTCCCGCCACCTTCCCATTGTTCCGGACATCGGCGATCTCCTCGCCCATCGCGGTGTAGGCGACTACACCCTCTCCATGTCCGGCATCTTCGATCTCACCGGCCCCAGCTTCGCCGCCCTGCGTCTTCCCGCAACACTAGCCGCCATCGCCTTCCTCATCGGCCCCGCCATCGCCTGGTTTCTGCGCTCCCAACGCCGTCACCTCGCCGCAAGCGTAGCCGTAGCCCTCACCGCAACGGCCTTCTTCATCGCAGCCCACATCGCCTTCGCCCGCTTCGCCCCCATGCTCTCTTCCAAGAGCTTCGCCGACACCATCCAGCAGCTCGAAGCCGACCATTCCATCTCCCGTGAAAACAAAGTCATCCTCTTTGGCGATCAGTCCTACGGCTCCTCGATCACCTTCTACCTAGGCCGTCAGGTTTATCTCGTCAACGGCCGCGCCTCCTCCATGCTCTTCGGCGGCACCTTCCCCGACGCGCCTCCCGTCTTCCTCACTTCGGAAGATCTCCTGACGATCTGGGGCAAAGGCGAACGCAAACTCCTCTTCGTCCCCCTGGAGAAACGCGACACCGTCGACCAACTCCTCGGCAACCACAAAGTCCTTCTCTTCGAAAGCTCCGGCAAAGCCCTCTTTACCGACCGTCCCCTGGACTATCCAAGCAGAACTCCCTGAGTCGAATCAACGAGACAACTCCCAACTCGCAGATCGACCGCATCACCGGGTTATCTGGCAAAGCCATAAACCGAACATGCAGAACCAGCTAAAACTCGACGAAGAAACCCCAGTGCACGAGACCTCTCCACAAAACGCCACATCGCGCCGCCTTTGGAATCCCGCCTCTCTCGCTGTCATCTTCTTTCTCTGGCTCATCCTCCAGATCGGCGGCCTCTTCACCCCCGGTCTCCTCGACGACGTCGACTCCATCTACATCGAGATCGCCCGCGAGATGCTCCAACGCCACGACTACGTTACCCCCTACATCGACGGCATACGCTTCTTCGACAAGCCTCCCCTCATGTACTGGATGGCCGCCGGCTCCATGCGCCTCTTCGGCATCCACGACTGGGCCGCGCGCCTCCCCCTCGCTCTCGCCGTCCTCGCGCTTCTTCTAGCCGTCTACGCCCTCGGCATTCGCCTCTTCGCAACCGTCACTCCATCCTGCAAGCCCGATCGCGGAGGTTTCTACGCAGCCATCGCCCTGGCCACCAGCATCGGCCCCTACCTCTACACCCGCTTCTACATCCCGGACATCCTCATCGCTCTCTGGATGACCCTCGCCGTCCACCTCTTCCTCATAGCCCTCGACCACATCCACGAATCACCACAAAACCGGACATCTGAGATCGAGTCACAAAACCGGGTGCCCCATCTTCGCGGCAGTCTTATCGCCGCTAAGATGAGCAATCGCGTAAGCGATCCGCTCTCCTCCCCCACCCACGAAAGCCCGGGTGCCCCATCCTTCGCGCACTTTGCGAAGGGTGGGAACGTAAGCTCCTCCGCTCTCCTCCCATGCCTTGCCTTCGCCGCAGTCATGGCCCTAAACGTCCTGACCAAAGGACTCATAGGCGTGGTCTTCCCCATAGCCTTCGTCCTCCTCTACCTCGCCATCACCAGACAACTCCACCTCCTCCTGAGACTCCACCTCATCCCCGGCACCCTGGTCTTCCTGACCATAGCCGCCCCCTGGCACATCCTCGCCGCCCTCCGAAACCCAGCCATCTCTATGACCCCAGGCCTCGGTCTCCCAGCCAAAGCGGGCTGGGCCTGGTTCTATCTTTACAACGAGCACATCGCCCGTTTCCTCTCCAAACGCATCCCCCACGACTACGGCCAAACCCCCGTCCTCGTCTTCTGGATCTATCTCGCCATCTGGATCATGCCCTGGACCGTCTTCCTCCCCGGAGCGATCGCCGCCCACATCCGAACTCTCCGCCACCGCATCGCCACAAACACCCTCACTCGCGCACGCGAGCACGAAGCATCGCTCTCTCTCCTTCTCTGGAGCCTCCTCGTCATGGGCTTCTTCTCCCTCTCCAGCCGCCAG
This sequence comes from Tunturiibacter empetritectus, assembly GCF_013410875.1. Classification (GTDB taxonomy): domain Bacteria; phylum Acidobacteriota; class Terriglobia; order Terriglobales; family Acidobacteriaceae; genus Edaphobacter; species Edaphobacter empetritectus. The sequence goes on from NZ_JACCCU010000002.1 coordinate 181,019, forward strand.
GAGTACTACTCCATCCCCGCAATCCCCGCTCTATGCCTTATGGGCGGCGGCCTCCTCGCTCAAGCCGACCAGACTCAAAGTCGCACCTCCACCAAACTAGAAGCAGCCAGCAGCGCCCTCCGCTGGCACCTCTGCCTCCTCCTCCCCCTCTCCACCACCCTCGCCATCGTCTGCGGATACTTCGCCCTCACGGCACCCCACCCCGCCCCCGGCACCGACCTCGCATCTCTCCTCAACTCCAACCCCGACTTCTACAACCTCTCCCTGGGCCACCTCTTCGACCTCACCGGAGACGCCATGGGACTCTTCCGCGGCCCCCTCACCGCCGTTGCCCTCAGCATGCTCGGCGTCGGAATTGGCAGCTATCTCCTGCGCCGCCGCTCCTTCACCTACGCCGCAAATCTCGTGCTGGCCGCCGCCATGACCATCACCCTCCTCGCCGCCCACGAGGGCCTCGTCCGCTTCTATCCCGTCCTCGGATCGAAGAATCTCGCCCTCACCGTCAAACAGCAACTCCGACCCGGCGACCGCGTCATCATCGACGGCTGGCTCTCCTCCGGCTCCTCTCTCCTTTTCTACACCGGCCAACAGGCAGGCCTCGTCAACGGGCGCATCTACGGTCCTTGGTACGGCTCTTTCTGGCCTGACGCTCCCCCCATCTTCGGCACCGACGACGGACTCCGCCAGGCCTGGACCGGACCCCAGCGCATCTTCCTGCTCACCTTCAGCAAACAACGCGCCGCCGACCTCGCACGCTTCGCCCCCGTTCATCTCCTCGGGGCAGAGGGCGGCAAATTCATCCTCTCCAATCGATAATTGTTCCTCTGACAAAACCTCCCAACACCACGCACCCCGAATCCCCCGCAGTGGCACAACAGCACCCGAGTCGATATCCTTACAGCAGTCATGTTTTCCACCCTGCTCCTGATCGCTCGAGTCGCCCTCATCCTAGGCATACTCGGCACCCTGACCTCCGGAGTATCTTTCCTTCTGGCCATCATAGGCGGCCTGAAGTTCCGCTCCCGCCGCAATGATCAAGGCAGCTACGCCCCTCCGGTAAGCATCCTTAAGCCTCTGCACGGCAAGGAAATGGGACTCGAGCAAAACCTCGAGAGCTTCTTCCGGCTCACCCATCCCGACTTCGAAATCATCTTCTGCGCAAGGTCCCTCTCCGACCCCGGAATCCTCTGCGCTCAGGAGGTAGCCAGCCGATTTCCATCCATCGCTGCGCGTTTCATCGCCTCAGGCGAACCGCTCTGGCAGAACCCCAAGACCTTCTCCATGGCGCTCTTGGTCGAAGCAGCCACGCACGAGATCATCCTCTTCTCCGACAGCGACGTCCGCGTCAGCCCCTCCTACCTGCACGACATCCTGCAACCTCTCGCCAACCCTGCCGTCGGACTAGTCACCTGCACCTTCCGCGGCAAACCCGGACGAAGCACCTCCCTGCTCACCGCGCTCACCCAGACCGTCGAGTTCTCCAGCGGCGTCCTCACCGCAAATCTACTCGAAGACATCAAGTTCGGACTCGGGCCCACGCTCCTCACCCGAAAGCCCCTGATCGACGAGATAGGTGGCCTCAAAGACATGGGAGATCTGCTCGCCGACGACTTCTGGCTCGGCAACCGCATCGCAGAGAAGGGCTACAAAGTAATCCTCTCCACAGCCATCGTCGATCACTGCATCAACTACGGAAGCGTCCTCTCCGGATTGCACCATCAGATCAGCTGGATGAAAAATACTCGCGGCACCCGCCCCGCCGGACACCTTGGCACCGGCCTCACCTACGCCATGCCCTTCGGCATCCTCGGCCTTCTCTCCGCCCTCGCCATCGGACGCCCCACCCTCGGCCTCTGGCTCCTCTTTGCCGCGCTCGCAAATCGCTGGCTTCAGGCCCTCCTCATCGGCTTCGTCATCATGCGCGACAAGCTCGCTCTAAAATTCTTCTGGCTCTATCCCCTGTGCGATCTCCTCGGCTTCTACAGCTGGGCCGCCAGCTACTTTGGACGAGAGATCATCTACCGCGGCGAGCGCTACCGCATCAACCCCGGCGGCGTCCTGGTTCGCCTAGGCCCCCTGCAACACTAGGCTAAGAATCTGTCCTGCCGGACGGGCCTCCTACGCGGAGGGCGGGCGTTCGCACGCCTTTTTCAGCTTCGCCCGGTCCTCCCGTTGGTCGGAATCATCTTCCTTCGCGACCAGCGGGAGCGCCACGCGAAGCGGGTATACAAGTCACGAAGTGACCGCCCCACGCGCAGTGGGCCCGTCCGGCAGGACCGGCTTCTGAACCCCCCTCAGCTACTCTTCTTATCCTTCCGCCCCGTCACCACCACCTGCCGTCGCATAGGAACCAGCCCAGTCCCAGGCACCTGCTGTTGCTGCATCCGCGTCAGCATCTCCGTCCGCACATAGTCGACGAACCCCTGCATCTGCCGGTTCATCTCCTCCATCCGCTCCCGCATCTGCAGCACAATTGCGATCCCCGCGATGTTCACCCCCAGATCCCGCGCCAGGTTCAAAATAAACTCCAGCCGCTCCAGATCTTCATCGGTATACAACCGCGTATTTCCTTCACTCCGCGACGGTCGCAGCAACCCCTCCCGCTCATACAGCCGCAGCGTCTGCGGATGAATCTCGTACATCTCCGCCACCGACGAGATCATGTACGCGCCCTTGGTCTTCCGCTTTGTCGCCATAGTCCCAACCCCTGAAGTCCCAGCCCCGATCAAATCCTTTATCGAAGTCTAGCTCCTCAGGGCACACGATCGTCAAACAACCTCTGGGATGCCATCCTCAAGATCAACATCGAAGTTATTCGCGCACCTGCCTACCGCAAAAGACCAGCCGCCAGCGTCGCACCTCGAACTCGTCCCATCCCCTGCTCATCCGCAGTTCCCACCCGCCTCGCCGCCAGCACGTCATACTTCCCGTAGTCGATCGTCACCTTCGCCTCGCCGCCAATCCGTACATGCGTCGTCGAAACATTCTTCGCAGGAACCCAAACATCCCCCCGCCGCATGTACCACGAGTCGAACGCTGCGCAGTCAATCATCCAGGAAGGACTCTTCACCGGCTCCCCCATTACGCGCACCATGGCAAAGTCATCCATGCTCACTCACACCTTCCCCCGGTAGGCCACCTTGCTCGAGACCTTCGGTTCCACCTTCAGCACCCACGTGTTCACGCCAGCCAGTTGCTCCTGCCCCACCAACTCCACGTTATAGGTGTCGGTCGAAAACAGCGACCGCTGCCAATCCATCTTTGCAGCCGTCTGCTCTTCTCTCTCCACCAGTCTGTGCAACACCTCCTTACACAACACCTTCGAGCCTGACTCCGACAGCACCGTGAAGTACTTCCGCCCCGGAGCCACATACTCCGCCCGCACCACCATCTCCGCGTGGTGCCTCCCGCCGGTTCCGTCGTACTCCAGATGATAGGTGCGGTCCGTCCTGTAGTGTTCCAGTGCCGCCTGCCGCTCGCCGTTTTTCACCAGCATGCGGCCAACAATCACCTCAGCCGCGATCGCAATCCACTCTGCGCCTGCACCCACCCCGCACAGGCCATCACCATGGAGAACAGGAGACCGGGAAACATCAGCGCCTTCGCCAGAAGCCACATGGAATCACCTCCGAACTAAAGAGATTTCATCACGCTGCACCAGAATCAGTGCAAACAAACCATGTACGTCTGAATATTTCTCAGTGAATGGCCCGGCAATGGCCCGGCTCCACGGCGAAGTTGTTTTTACGCCTTCGCAAACAAATCTTCGCGAGGATCCTCCGGATTCAACTTCGCCAGCTCCCGCAGAATCTCCTTGCTCCGCTCATCCTGCACCTTCGGCACCACGATCTTCACCTCAACAATCTCATCCCCGCGCACTCCTTCCCGCGAGGCCGAAGGCACGCCCTTCTCCCGCAACCGCAGCTTCTGCCCCGTCTGCGTACCCGGCGGAATCTTCAACTGCGTCCGCGCTCCACTCTCATGAGAATCGATCGTTGGCACGTCAATCTTCGCTCCCAGCGCTGCCTCCGTCATCGTAACCGGAACAGTTACATATATGTCATCCGCACTCCGCGTAAATACCGGATGCGTCCCCGCCTTGATGATCAAAAACAGATCTCCGGCAGCCCCACCGTTGATCCCGGCATTGCCCTTCCCCGCCAGCCGAATCCTCTGCCCATCGCGCGTCCCCGCCTTGATGCGAAACTCCAGCGGCTCCCGCTTCGTCACCACGCCCTCGCCATCGCACGTCGGGCAGGAGTTCTGCACCTTCCCCAACCCGCCGCACCGAGGGCATTGAATGTTGAACTTCATCCGGCCGCCCATCTGCGTCACCTGCCCCGACCCATGGCACTCCGAGCACTCCACGCTCCCGCCCGTCGTCGACTTCCCCTTGCACGTCGGGCAGACCTCCTGCCGCTGAATCTCCAGCCGCGCCACGCCGCCGCGCACCGCCGTCCAGAAGTCCACGCTCACCTGGTACTCAAGATCAGTCCCAGGCTGCGGCCCGCGCGAAGCCTGTTTTCCGCCGTTGAACATCCCGCTGAAGATGTCCTTGAAGCTCCCGCTAAACCCACCGCCCGGCTCCTGCTGCTGCGCCGCTCGCCCACTCTGAAAGTCCGAAAAATCGAAACCGCCAAAGTCGAACGGAACCTCCTGCCCACCACGCGGTCCACGCTGCGCCCCACCATACCCACCAGAAGAAGACGCGCCTCCGCCATGGCCGCCACGAGCAGCAGCCTCCGCCGCAGCCGGGTCGATATTGTCCGAGTAGAACCCAAACTGGTCGTAGATCTTCCTCTTCTTCTCATCACTCAAAACATCGTTCGCCTCGGAGATCTCCTTGAACTTCTCCTCAGCTTTTTTGTCATTCGGATTCACGTCCGGGTGATACTTCCGAGCAGCCTTCCGAAAAGCCTTGCGAATCTCATCTGCCGTCGCCGTCTTCTTTATGCCCAGCGTGCCGTAGTAGTCCTTCGTCTGTGTCGTCGCCATAATCTTTCTTCCATTCTCTTACCAATGCGCCTCACGCGCATCTCTAAACCTCACTGAGCCTGCGAATCCGGCCCCGCCTGGCATACCGGACACCAGAACAAGTTCCGCCCGGCCATTACCTTCGTCAAAATCTTCGTCCCGCTGATCCAGCAGGGCCGTCCCTGCCGCCGATACACATAATGCGCCTCTTCCTTCAGCACTGGCCCACTCTTATGCGGCCGATCCTTCGGCTTGGTCGTCACAATCCTCCGGTCAATCATCCCCGCCTTCATCAACACGCCCGCCTCCTTCCATATCGACCGCAGCGTGCTCTCCTCTACCTCCTTCCCCGGCGTAAACGGACTCAGCCTCGCCCGAAACAACAACTCCGCGCGATAGATATTCCCAATTCCAGCCGCCACCGACTGGTCCATCAACAACTCCCCAATCGTCTTCTTACTCTTCGCAACCCTCGCAATCATCTTCTCCGGCCCATCCCCATTCAGCGGATCCGGCCCCAGCCGCTCCAGCAGAGCATCCCACTTCTCCTGCGAGTAGATCGAGCAGTCCATCGGACCTCGCAGCTCCACCCAGGCCACCTTTGCAGCCTCAATATGGCCAGTCCCGTCGTCATCCGAGTACCACGCATGCCGCTTACTCACTCCCGGTACCGCAGGCTTCTTCACCGCCGCCTCATTCCACATCCGCAACCGCAGCGCACCACGCACATCCGGCAGCGGCCCCGATCCCTCCGTAAAGTCCCCCTGCAGCCCAAGGTGCACATGCAGAATCAAGTCCTTCCCAAAGTCATACCCCAGGTGCTTCCCCACAGCCAGCACGCGCCGCAGCTTCTTCCCATCGATCATCCCCGCATCGACAAACCGCCCCTGCGGCCCATCCACCCGAACCATCTTCCCTGCAAACGCAGCCGCGTGTCTCTCGGCCCAACGATGAATCTCATTTCCCTCAGGCATCGTCTCTCAACCTCGTCGCAGTCACCTGCGTCTGATATCGCCGCCGAATACGCCGCGGCCGCCCACTCGAATTCAACTCATACTGATAGTGCTCAACAATCCGCTCCGGAGTCCACAGCGCCCAGTGCTCTCCCTTCTGCGTCTGCATCCGGTCCATCTGGATCTCATCCATCTGCCGCATCATCCGCTGCAAATCTCGATAGTGTTCCGTGTAAGCACTCTCTTCACTCTCAATCAACAGCTGCATGTCCACATAAACCGGCTGAGCCCATTCGTAGAACGTGTGCCAGACATCGTAAACATCCAGGTGGCCCTTCTTCACCAGCAGCGAAAGATGCTCATAAAAATCCAGCACCTCGAACGCGCTCACCGGAGGCTCCTCCACCGTCCACGGCTTCAATCCCTTCTCGTCCAGCCGAGACTCCGCAAGCCTCCGCCTCACCGCCACAAACCTCTCTGACAGAAAAAAACTCAGCTGCTTCTCAAGATTCTCCACCGCCCGGTAATCCCGCTCATGCCGCAGCTGCAACCCGGCGTAAGAGATGGCTCCAGCACTCGTAATCACAAGCGCAGCCGTTGCCACCGCCTGAACTGCCTCCCAATTCACCATCAGATGCCCTCCAGGCAATCACCTTTGTATCCGCCTAAACACATGCTATTCTGCCGAAGATTTGCATTTCCTTGCCCTACCCGGGCTCCGAGAACATTTTTTGGCTGCTTCAAGCGTTGGTTTTTATCGCCCCGAGCTCGACGTCCTACGCTTCCTCGCCTTTCTTCTCGTCTTCCTCTTTCACGGCCTCGACGTCCCTGACGGCCTCTTAAGCTCCCTTCGCATCTCCGGTGCACTCGGCGTCTGCCTCTTCTTTCTCCTTAGCTCCTACCTCATCACCGAACTCCTGGAGCGCGAAAAAAAACAGTCCGGCGCCATTCACCTCAAAGCCTTCTACATCCGTCGCGGCCTGCGCATCTGGCCTCTCTACCTCACGGTCCTCATAGCCGACTATCTCTTTCCGCACCGTCTGCATCCCGGAGTCTTCTCGACCTCGCGCCTCGTGGCGTTTCTTCTCATCGCCGGAAACTGGTATGTTGCCCATCACGGCTTCACTTTCACCATGTCCACGCCTCTCTGGAGCATTCCAGTCGAAGAGCAGTTCTACATCCTCTGGCCCTCAGTCCGTAAATACCTCCACCGCTCCGGCTCCATCATCTTCTCCATCGCGATGTTCTTCATCGCCTACATCGCCCTCGCCTGGCTCTGCCACATCGGCGCAGATGTCACTACTTCCATCTGGGTCAACAGCTTTGTTCAGTTCCAGTTCTTCAGCACCGGAGCCATACTTGCCCTGGCCCTGCGTGGCCGCGCTCCAAACCTCCATCCCTTCCTACGAATCGTTCTCTTCCTCGCCGGGTTGTCGACTCTCGTACTTGCCCAACATATCTTTCAGATCAAAGAGAGCCTTGCCGCTGGCGCCTTCCATCTCATCGCTCCCGGCTATCTCTGCGCCAACATCGGCTGCATTCTTCTCTTCTTTAGCTTCCTCGGGGAATCCCGCCTCGGCAAACTCAAACCACTTGTCTACCTCGGAAAGATCTCCTTCGGACTCTACGTCTTTCACTGGATGATGATCGAAGTCGCCGGCCGCGCTCTCCGACCCAGATTCATCAACCCTCAAACAGCAAGGACGACGGCCAACGCAATGGAATTAGCGCTTGCCTTCGTCCTCACTGTCCTGATTGCTTCTCTTTCGTATCGATTCTTTGAAGCGCCCATCCTGCGTTTCAAAAAGCGTTTCGAGTTTGTTCGAACACGCTCCATCTAAGCATCAGTTCCAAACCTGCCGCGCCTCAATCGCCTCGATCGAAAACATCTGATCCGGCTCCATCTGCTGCATGCGCTGCATAAACTGAACTGCTTCTTCCTTGGTGTCGAACATCATCCGGTTGTACAGCCGGCCTGCTCGAACCTGGTCGCACTTCCACATCGTCTCGGTCATGGTCTTCCCTCCAAGCAATCGATTGAGTTCCAGGTTCTCCATCCAAAACATTCCAGCGTACTGATCTTCTCTCTTCTTTCTGGTCACCGCTACACACCTTTCTGGTGATAGACGCACTCTACACGCCAACCACCGCATCCCAAACCGGTAAAAAGAAGGGGCACCCCGGCAGGAACGCCCCCTTCTTTTCATACGATCAAACCAGCGTTACGGATTACACTTATTTCTTTTCATCGACGTCGACGTACTCAGCATCAATGACGCCTTCATCCTTCTTCGGTTCTTCATGAGCTTCGGTCGCGCCTGTCGCACCATCGGTCGGCGTTGAAGCCGCAGAGGCCTTGTACATCGCCTCAGCCAGCTTGTGGCTTACTGTAGTAAGACGATCCTTCGCAGCATTCAGCTCTGTCGCACTCGGCGTTCCCGCCAGAGTCGTCTTCGCCTCAGCCAGCGCAGTTTCAACCTCACTCTTATCTGATGCCTGAACCTTATCGCCGGCATCCTTCAACATCTTCTCGATGTTGTAGACCAGCGAATCAAGCCCATTCCGAGCCTCAACTGCATCGCGCTGCTCTTTATCTTCCGCGGCATGAGCTTCGGCATCCTTCGCCATCCGCTCAACCTCTTCCTTGCTCAGGCCCGACGAACTCGTAATCGTAATCTTCTGATCCTTGCCCGTCGCATTGTCCTTCGCCGTCACATTCAGAATGCCGTTGGCGTCGATGTCGAACGTAACCTCGATCTGCGGCACGCCACGCGGAGCCGGAGGAATTCCAGCCAGCTTGAACTTGCCCAGCGTCCGGTTCTGCGACGCCATCGGCCGTTCCCCCTGCAGCACATGCACCTCAACCTCAGTCTGCGAGTCAGCCGCTGTCGAGAACGTCTCCGTCTTCTTCGTCGGAATCGTCGTATTCCGGTTGATCATCGCCGTCGCCACGCCGCCCATCGTCTCAATCGACAACGTCAGCGGAGTCACATCGAGCAGCAACAGGTCCTTCACCTCGCCGGCCAGCACACCAGCCTGAACCGCCGCGCCAATTGCCACAACTTCATCCGGGTTCACACCCTTATGCGGCTCCTTGCCAAACAGGTCCTTCACCAGCTGCTGAATCTTAGGCATACGAGTTTGGCCACCGACGAGAACCACCTCATCGATCTGGCTCGCATCCACGCCGGCATCCTTCATCGCCTGCTTCGACGGCCCAATCGACCGCTGCAGCAGATCATCCACAAGGCTCTCAAGCTTCGCACGAGTCAGCTTCCGCACCAGGTGCTTCGGACCACTCGCATCCGCCGTAATAAACGGCAGATTGATCTCCGTCTCCTGCGCCGTCGACAACTCGATCTTCGCGCGCTCCGCAGCATCCTTCAGCCGCTGCAACGCCATCTCGTTGCCCTTCGAGTGCAGGTCAAGCCCAGTCTCCGACTTGAACTCCGCAATCAGCCAATCCACAATGCGCTGGTCAAGATTGTCGCCGCCTAGGTGCGTATCGCCGTTGGTCGACTTCACCTCAATCACGCCTTCGCCAACCTCAAGGATCGAGATATCGAACGTACCGCCGCCGAAGTCATACACGGCAATCGTCTCGTCCTTCTTCTTATCCAGCCCATACGCCAGCGCAGCCGCAGTCGGCTCATTCACAATGCGCTTCACATCAAGGCCGGCAATCTTGCCCGCATCCTTCGTCGCCTGCCGCTGCGCATCGTTGAAGTAAGCCGGAACCGTAATCACAGCCTCCGTCACCGACGTGCCGAGATAGTCCTCCGCAGCCTTCTTCAACTTCTGCAGAATCATCGCCGAGATCTCAGGCGGGGTGTACTCCTTACCCTGCGCCACCACAACGATGTTGTCGCCCTTCGCCACCACCTTGTACGGCACCATCTTCAGCTCATCGCCAACTTCATTCAGGCGACGGCCCATAAACCTCTTGATCGAATAGATCGTGTTCTCCGGGTTCGTAATCGCCTGGCGCTTGGCCACCTGGCCCACAAGCCGCTCCCCGCTCTTAGTAAACGCAACCACAGACGGAGTTGTCCGGCCGCCCTCTTCGTTCGGGATCACCTTCGGCTCGCCGCCTTCCATAACCGCAACGCACGAGTTCGTCGTTCCCAGATCAATTCCAATAATCTTCGCCATCCCACATCCCCATTCCGGGCGCACAGCCCATCTATATTGTTTGACATCCCAAGGATCTCACCTTGAGTCACTTATTGTCAAGTATTCTGATGCACCGGGTCACCTCCTGATTGCGACACCCTTACCTTTTTCCTTAGATAGAGTTAGCTCTCCCCCTTCTACGATATAAAGGCGCCTGGCCAGGCAAAATAAATCCGCCACACCCCTCTTCAGCCCCTCCCTACCGCCGATAAATCAAACACGCGGTTTGCCAAAAATCTCACGCCGCCTCAAACCTCCGGTACACCGAAGGTGTCATTGTCGCCCTTGATGCCCCCGGATACGCTTCCCTCAATTCTGTATCACTTGGAGCGTTGCTCATGCCTACCCCTTCTGCCCGCCGTACCGCACGTCGTCTCCTGAAAGTCGCCTCCCTGGGCCTGGCTGGCCTCCTCGCCGGACTCCTCTCCGGTTGCAACGCCACCGAAGACATCAACTCCACCAATATCTCTTCCACCAGCTACAGCTGGTCCACCCACCTTCCCAAGAGCCTCGACTCCGTTCAGGTCCCCCCGCTCCGCCACGCGCCCTCTACCCGCAGGCTCCAGGGCGGATCTTTCCGTACAGTCTCCCAGTCGATGGGCCCGAGCGGCCGCAACCCCTCCTAAGACCCATCGACACCGACCCGGCAGCACGATCGCCGGAAACCACAACCAACCAAGCGCGGCAGGCTCCATCCAACGGGCCTGCCGCCTTTTTGCGTCGCTAACCGCACCAGCCTGGCCTCAAATGCATCCATTAGCTTCTTTCTCGCCTCTATCTAGGAGACAATCACTCCACCAGAGAGAATGCATCGGAAGACCATGGCCTCGGCTGCGACCGCACCACCCGATCAATCCGCCTCCGTCACGCAGGGCGTCAACCCCTGGCTGATCGCCGCCTCCGTCATGCTCGCCACCTTCATGGAGGTGCTCGACACCGCCATCGCCTCGGTCGCACTTCCCTACATCGCCGGCTCCCTCTCTGCCTCGAACGACGAAGCCACCTGGGTCCTCACCAGCTACCTCGTCGCCAACGCCATCGTCCTCCCCGCAAGCAATTGGTTTTCGCTCAAATTCGGCCGCAAACGATTTCTTCTCACCTGCATCGTCATCTTCACCGTAGCCAGCTTCGCCTGCGGAGCCGCCCCTACCCTCGGCATCATGCTGCTTGCCCGCGTCGTCCAGGGAGCAGGCGGCGGCGCGCTCCAACCACTCTCCCAGGCCATCCTCCTCGAATCCTTCCCGCCTGCCAAGCGCGGAGCCGCCATGGCCGTCTTCGCCTTCGGTGTCGTCGTCGCTCCCGTCCTCGGCCCCACCCTCGGCGGCTGGCTCACCGACACCTACTCCTGGCGCTACGCCTTCTACATCAACATCCCCATCGGCATCCTCGCCATTCTCATGATCACCCGCTTCATTAAAGACCCGCCCTACATCAGCAAAGCCCGGGTTCCCGCCTTTGACCGCTACGGCTTCGCTGCCCTGGTCGTCTGGACCGGCTGCCTCCAGGTCGTGCTCGACAAGGGCCAGGAAGACGACTGGTTCGGCGCCATCTGGATCCGCTGGGCCGTCCTCTTCCTCGTCACCTCCTTTGTCTACTTCTGCTGGCACTGCTGGCGCGACAAAGACACCATCGTCGACCTCAAGGTCCTCAAAGACCGAAACTTCCTCCTTGGCTGCATCCTCATCTTCATGTTCGGCATCGGCATCTACTCCACCGTCACCGTCCTGCCGCTCTTCTATCAGGAGCTTCTCGGCTATACCGCCTTCACCGCCGGCCTGGTCGTCGCTCCCCGAGGCATCGGAGCCGTCATGGGCATGCCCGTCATCGGCTATCTCTCCAATAAAATGGACCCCCGATACCTTCTCACCTTCGGTTTCTTCACCTTCGGCCTCACCACCCTCTACTTCGGCAACGTCACGCTCGACATCTCCCCCACCACACTCCTCCTCCCCATCCTCATCACCGGCTTCGGTCTCAGCTTCATCTTCGTCCCTATCAGCACGGCCGCCTATGGCACTCTTCAGCAGGAGCAGATCGGCAACGCCAGCGGCCTCTTCAATCTCATGCGCAACGTCGGCGGATCCATCGGCATCTCCATCGCCTCCACCCTGCTCACCCGCCGCTCCGCCGTCCACCAGAACGAGATCATCAACTCCGTCCCCCGCACCGGCCAGCAATTCCAGAACGCCCTCGGCAGCATGACGCAAGCTCTAACCGGCTCCTTTGGCACATCCAATGCCGCAAACCCTGCCCAGGCCCAGCTCTATCAGCAGCTCCAGCGCCAAGCCTCCGCATGGGCCTTTGTCGACGTCTTTCGTTGGCTCTCTTTGCTCTGCTTTTTCTGTGTAGGCATCGTCTGGTTCTTCAAAAAAGTAAAACCAGGCAAAGCCCCCGAAGGTGCCCACTAACCACCTCTCCCTCCGACCAACGGGAGGACCAACCGAAGGGGTACACAAGTCACGAAGTGACCGCCCCACGCGAAGTGGGCCCGTCCGGCAGGACAAGCAATTAACAGTCCGGCAGGACAAGTAGTTGAGAGCCATCGCAACCCCACTGCGATACCCTCAACACATGCAGCGCGACCGGCTCCCCTACCTCCTGATCCCACTAGCCGCCTGCATCGCCATCCTCCCTCTTCTCCTCAATGGCTGCTCCTGCGGCCACGACTTCGACTTCCATCTCCTCAACTGGATGGAAGCCGCCCGCCAGTTCACCCACGGCAACCTCCACCCTCACTGGGCCTACACTGCGGCTTATAACGCCGGCGAACCCCGCTTCGTCTTCTACCCGCCTCTCTCCTGGACCCTCGGCGCAATCCTCACCCTCCTCTTCCCCATCACTGCAACGCCAATCCTCTACACCTGGCTAGCCCTCACCCTTAGCGGCCTCGCCCTCCACCGTCTAGCGCGCGAATTCACCTCACCCACCGCCGCACTCGTCGCAGCAGTCCTCTACACGGTGAACCCCTACATGCTCTTCACCGCCTACGAGCGCACCGCCTACGCCGAACTTCTCGCCACCGCCTTCATCCCACTCCTCCTCCACGCCATCCTGCGTCAGCGAGTCACCATCCCTCGAATCGCCATCCCCATAACGCTCCTCTGGCTCACCAACGCCCCCGCCGCCGTCATGAGCTGCTACACCCTAGCCCTCCTCACCCTAGTCCGAGTAGCCACAGATCTGGGTACAGATCCGGATACAGGTCCGGGTCCAGATGCGGATACAGATCCGGGTGCCCCATCCTATGCAGTCTCATCGCATAGGATGGGGTATTCGCGCCACGCGCGAACCGCAGTCACAGAAACATCCGGCAGCATCCACAAACCGGGTGCCCCATATCTCGACTCTGAGATGTGGGCATCGCGCGCAAGCGCGATCGCTCTCGCCACCACCAGTAACGCCCGATCTCAAACACCGCTCAGCCTAACCCTCAACACCATCGCCGGCACCGCCCTCGGCCTCGCCCTCGCCGCCTTCTATCTCCTCCCCGCCGCTTACGAACGCCGCTACGTCCAAATCGCGATGGCCATCATCCCCAACATGCGCATCCAGGACAACTTCCTCTTCCACCACACCGGCGACACCCTCCACGATCAAGTCCTCCACACCGCATCTCTCCTGGCCCTCATCCTGCTTGCCACAACCCTCACAGCCCTCATCATCTCCATCACCAAACTTCGTTCACCCAGCAAACCACAATCCCAGACACCCAATCCAGCACCGCAGAAACCATCCAACCCGGAACGACAAATACCTGCCGGCACAAACCACCAGCCGTCATCTCTACCAAAGCACGATATCGTCATCTCGACCGAAGCGACGGACAGCATCATCGTCCGTCGCGAAGTGGAGAGCCCCCCGCATCTCGTCCACATCGGCAACGCACTCCTCGCATCCCTAGCCATCCTCACCATAACCATCGCCCTCCTTCTCACCCCACTCACCTCCATCCTCTGGAACCACACCCCCGAACTAGCCTTCCTCCAATTCCCCTGGCGTCTCCTCGCGATCCTCGCCGCCATCATGAGCCTCGCCGTCGCCCTCGCCATCCGTCGCACAAACCTCAACCCCACAATCAGCACAGCAATCACCATCGCCCTCGCCGCAGCTCTCACCTCCCCGGCCTACGCCCTCTTCCACCAATCCTGCGACGAAGAGGACACCCCCACCGCCCGCGAAGCTCTCTTCCACTCCAACCGCGGCACCGACCCCACCGACGAGTACACCCCCACCACCGCCGACAACGACTCCCTCGCCCAAACCGACCCACCCTATTGGCTCTCGGAAGACCCCAACGCCAAAGCCCCCACCGAAACCCAACCCGCCCCTGCACCCACGCACCTTACCCTCAACCCGCCAACCCCCGAAGACCTCATCCTCAACCTTCGCGACTACCCCGCCTGGCACATCACCGACAACGGGTCTCTCCTCGCCACGCGCGACCAGCGCGACGACGGCCTCATCGCCATCCACCTCCCCGCAGGCCCAGCCCGCATCGCAATCACCTACGCCCGCACCCCAGACCAAACCCTCGGCGACGCCATCTCCCTCGTCTCCCTCGCCGTTCTTCTCTTCATCCTCCGTCGAAATCCCTCACCATCAAGCCCACATCCTTCAAGCTGATTTATCATCGAACCCGATGCAACCCACAGTAAAAGACCTGCTTCTCTCCGGCGCCCAGCTCACTGATGCCGCCCTCGAACGCCTCCTGCCCGCAACCGACACCCTCCCGCACTCCATCCACCGGGCCATGCGGCACAGCACCTTCGCCGGCGGCAAGCGTCTCCGTCCCATCCTCTGTATGGAAGCAGCCCGCCTCGCCGCCTGCACTGATGCCTATCCCGAGGGAATCGCCGACCTCGGCGCCGCATTGGAGATGATCCACACCTACTCCCTCATCCACGACGACCTTCCCGCCCTCGACAACGACGACCTCCGCCGCGGCCAGCCCACTTGTCACGTCGTCTTCGGCGAAGCCACCGCCATCCTCGCCGGCGACGCCCTTCAGACCCTCGCCTTCCAAACCATCGCTGCCCTTCCCATCCCATCCCCGGCCACAATCGCCATCCTTCGCGAGATCACCCTCGCCATCGGCACCGGCGTTGGCCGCGTTGGCGACCTCGATACCAAGCTCCCTCCCGGCATGATCGGCGGTCAAGTCATGGACATCGAAGCCGAAGGCACCCAACCCACAGCCGCCCTCGTTGAAGCGATCCACCGCTCCAAGACTGGCGCCCTCATCACCACCAGCATTGTTGCCGGCGGTCTCTATGGCCTCAGCCTGCGTCATCGCTCCACCAGCAGCTACCCCCGTGACGAACACTTCATCGGACCCAGGCCAGGCCGCGTAGCCTACGCTCCCTATGCCGACACCACCGCCCGCCTCCGCACCTTCGGCGAAAAGGCAGGCCTCGCCTTCCAAATCGTCGACGATGTCCTCGACATGACCCAAAGCTCGGAGGAGCTCGGCAAGACCGCAGGCAAAGACACCGCCAGCACCAAAGCCACCTGGCCCGCCGTCTTCGGCATCGATCAATCCCTCCACGACGCGAAAGAACTCATCGCCGACGCCTTCACCGCGTTAGCCCCCTTCGGCTCCGCCGCCGACCCACTCAAATCCCTAGCCCAATATCTAGTCGAGCGAAAAAACTAGAGAACCAGCTTTGTTAAGGGCACGGCTTCAGCCGTGCCGTAAATAGAGAGGAATGCACGCGGCTTTAGCCGCTGAGGTACGTTTCTTTCAAGCGCCAACATCTCCTAAGAAACCCTCAGCATCATCCTTCTAAACGTACATAACACCGTTCAAACCCACCAGCCGCACCCATTCCACTTGCGCAGCACCCATCACCCCGCCGCACCATACTCCTCATCCGTCACCTTCGCCCCCCACGCCACCGTACTCCCCGAATCATCCGCCTGCTGCATCGCCAGGTGCACCATCGTCCGCCCAGCCTGCGCCCCATGCCAATGATTCTCCCCCGCCCCGATCACCACCACATCGCCCGGATGAATCGCCTGCGCCGCCTGCCCCTCCAACTGCACCCAACCCAATCCGGAGATCACCTCCAGCACCTGCACCACCGGATGCCTATGCCACGCCGTCCGCGCCCCCGGAGAGAACGTCACCCGAGCCGCCTGCAACCGCGAAGGCGCAGCCGCCTCCACGATCCCATCGATCCAAACATCGCCGGTAAACCAATCCCCCGGCCCCTTCCTGCAACCTCTGTCACCACTCTTCACAATCTTCATCCCGCCACTCTAGCACTTCGCCACTCCGCAGGAACGCTATCATCGAAGCTGATGCTCACCCAGTCCGACATCCTCCAAGCCCTTCGCGACTGCTACGACCCCGTCCTTCCCTGCAACATCGTCGACCTCGGTCTCATCCACTCCATCACCATCACACCCGACACCGAAGCCCCCGGAGTAAACATCCCAGGCGTCCCACAAAAGCACATCATAGAAATCTCCGTCACTCCCACCCAAACCGAAGAAGCCGCCAACGCCCAACTCAGCGCACAGATCTCAAACCGCCTCGCTGGCCTCGAAGCCGTCAGCCGCACCACCATCACCCTCCTCGACACGCCCATCTGGTCCCCCCTCAACATCACACCCGCCGGCCGCAAGACCCTCGGCCTCGACGGCAACCCGCACCTGGTCCAGATCCGCCAGAGCAAATCTCCTGAAGGTGTATAGGGAGTCTCGACCGTCATGGCCGTTTTTTCTCAAGAAAAACGGCGCTTCTCGGAATTATCCGCTCCACAGATCAGGAGATTTGCTCTAACCATGCCGCCACGCAAATCAAAGTCCCCGCTGGTCATGCCCACGCCTCCGCCGCCGCAACATCCCTTCGACCAGATCCACGGCGTCGAAACCAGCGGCCTCATCGCAGCCGGCAACCTCACCACCGGCCACCCCAATGACGCCCACGTCACCGCCTACTACGGCGTCGCTCCCAGCATCCTCCGCACCCTCGTCCAACTCTGGCGCGACACCAATCCTCCCCACCCCACCCACCACTACACCTTCGTCGACATCGGTGCCGGCAAAGGCCGCGCCATGCTCGTCGCCAGCGAACTCCCCTTCCACCAGGTCATCGGCATCGAACTCAATCCCACCCTGGCCGACACCGCACAAACAAACGTAGATCACTGGCGCACCTCCCACTCCGCCGACTCCACAGCTTCCCCGCTCGCCCCCATCCGCCTCCTCGAGCAAGACGCCCTCACCTTCGACTTCCCCAGAACCCCAACCCTCGCCTTCCTCTTCCATCCCTTCGAAGCCCCCGTCCTCAAACTTCTCCTCCGCCGCATCGAAGCTCAATTCACCCCGCACCGAGGCACTCCCGCCCCAGCGTTCGACCTCCTCTACGTCAACTCCGAGTGCCGCGCCGTCCTCGATCGCCACCCCGCCTTCACCCGCCTCTTCCTCGGCCCCGTAGTCATGTCCCCCGAAGACCACGCCGCCGACCTCGCCGCCATCGCCCAGCAAAAAGAGTATGGCTCCACCGGTGACGAAGAATGCGCCATCTACCGCCTCACGGGCCGCTCCACCAAACTTTAGAGCAACGATACAAATGGTGTAGAGCCTTTCGTTGTCATTCCCGAAGGGAATCTGCGTTTGCAGTTGCTGTTCTGATTTGTCATTCCCGAAGGGAATCTGCGTTTGCAGTCCCCCACATCATCAGGCATTTGCCATAAATCCCCAAGCCCACGCCGCAAGTGGTACGCTGTTCGTGCCTATGATTGCCTGAATCATCCAGCGAGCTGCCAGCGACGCCTCGGCCACAACCGGGCATCGCCATCCCATGCCATCCAGCCCCGCAAGATCCTTCAGGAGAAACGCAAAATGCCATCCTCAGGCAAAGCCACACCCAATATCGCAACGCCCCGTCTCCAACTAGTCGCCATCACCCCCGAGTCCCTAACCTCCGAGCAGAACTCCGACGGCAAACTAGGCGACATCCTCCACTGCCGCGTCACCCCCGAGTGGCCCCACGCCGACTGGGAGCCCCACGTCCTCCAACTCCTTCAGCAGCGCTTCGCCGAAGACCCCACTGACATCGGCTGGCACCGCTACGTCATCCTCCGCCCAATCGACAATCAACCCGCCACCCTTATAGGCTCCGTCGGTGGCTTCCGCTGGCCCGATGACCATAAAGCCGCCGAGATCGGCTACGCCATCCTCCCCGAGTTCCGCCTCCGCGGCTACGCCCTCGAAGCCACCAAAGCCATGATCCACTGGATCGAAGCCACCGGCTTAGCGAAGCGAATCTTCGCCCACACCTTCCCCCACCTCACCGGCTCCATTCGCATCCTCGAGCACTGCGGCTTCACCCTTGAAGGCCCAGGCAAAGAAGAGAACACTATTCGCTATCGCAGAAACTAAACACCCGAAGAAGTAAAAAATAGGGCGCGACCACTAGGTCGCACCCTATCTCTGCATCAACTTACCAGCCTCTATCATGATCCTTCGGATAGACCGGAGGTGCTGGAGGTGCACCCGTAGCAGCCAGCGACACCGTACCCGCCTTGCTCAACGCAAGCTGCAGCGAGTAAGCCGTCAACCCAGGCCCGGGAGCAAGAAACGGAGTCAACGCAACCACCGCACTCTTCTTCCCGTTATAGACCGACGTCAATCCATCCGTCTGTTCGTAGTTCAGGTTGTTCGCAGGATTCGTATTCGAAACCACTCGTCCCAGCACGCGATGCTCCGCCTCAACCCCCATGATCGACGCGGCCACCTGGGCAAAGTACTCCAACTCCCGGCTCGTATAAGGTTTACCGCTCGCATCCCTCTGACGACCCTCATACCCCCTCGTGTCCACCGCCATCTGTGCAAACTCGATCGTCGCATTCAAATACGCCCCGATGAACGCATTCTCCAGCGCATCCAGAACACCCGTAAACGCCGCCAGCGTATCGAAGGTTCCCGTCGGCAGATAAAATGTCTGCACTGGATCCGTCGTCGAAGACGTCTTCCCAATCAACGAGCGCAGCAGGTTCGCATGAGCAATCTCTTCGCTCAAAGCCGCCTGAAAGTACTGCACATTTCCCGCATTGCCCGCAGACGTTACATCGTTCGCAGAGCCACCCGGTCCTGCAAGATTCGGATCCATAATCACTGGCCCGACCAGACCGTTGTAGTAGAACGTTGACGCAAGATCCTCCGCAATCAGAGCTGCGGTAAAGATCTCCTGCGCCGTATCACCGCTCAGATTGTCGCGATCGTCACGATCGAACTCAGCACGAACCGGAGTTCCCGGAAGAAACGCCGCCGCTGCCGCAGACAATCCGAAGAGTCCAGCGCGTGTGACAAAGGAACGACGTGGCAGCTGACCCGCTGCCGATTTAGCAACATTGACTTCATTCATAAGCTGGCCCTCCCCGGGCCATCAAACACACTGCTACCTGCTAGATTTCATTTTTAAATTGAACGTGAATTAAACGAGGCCCGGTCGAACCGGAATCGGGAGGGGTACGATGCCTGCGAACAAAAAGGCAAGACAGCAGATCCTTGCGGCTCCGACATCTTCAGAACGCGCCGGACCAGACAGCGGATTGCCCAGGTTTGTGAATTTTCATCGGCTCAAACATCCGAGCCTTTTATCGCAGCAAGGACGATCGCAGCAAGGACGATTACGCCCTTACGTCGTAGTCTCACCAGGAAATAACCAAGTACAGGACGGCCCTGGCACCCTGGAGTTGCGACAGAAGCGGAGTGATAACTGAAAGCCTACTTGATGTAGTACCCCGCCACCCGCCAGATCTTATCTTTCTCGCGGGTCATGATCATGGTCTCCTGCGCTGTAGGTTTATGCTCAAAGCTCGTCTCATACAGAATCACCACATACTCCCCAGGCGGAACTCCCGGCAGCAACGTTGTGTACGACGCACTCTGCAGCTTCCTGCTCTCCAGCTTTCCCATCGGCTCACGCACAGTCTTCATCGAAGATTCAAACTTCTCCATCGTGACCGCGTTCTTCACCACCTCCGAAGCCTCCGTCCAGCACTCCGCATACTTGCCCGCATCCAGCTTCGACATCCACTCTTCTGCCCCACGAGCAGCCAGCTGCACCGCATCCTGTTGCGCTTGCGGAGCATGTTCCTGCATCGCAAGACTCACTCTTCCGCGCGTCGCTCCCGCAATCACACACGCCACCAGGACAATCCTTAAAACTCTACGCATTCAGGCCTCCCGTTAGTTACAAATCATCACTAAATCCAAATCCGCAAAACGACTTCAATCAAACCAGTCGCATACGCCTCGTCCAGCCTCCAATCCGAAGCTCACACAGTAAACCACATCCCTACCCCTTCACCCGAACATAAAACATGCGTTCATCCCCACCCGCATGTTCAATCGCAATCTCCCCATCCGCCCGCGCCACCACACTCGGAAACTTCTCCCCCCACTCCACCAGCACCAGCGCATCCGGCTCCTCCGCCATCTCCTCCAGCCCCAGCGTCAACAACTCCCGCTCTGTCTCCAGCCGATAAAGATCCAGATGAAACAGTCGCACCTTCCTCCCCGCATACTCATGCACCAGCGTAAAAGTAGGGCTAGTCACATCCTGCGCCTCCGCCGCCCCCAGTGCCGCGGCGATCCCCTTCACCAGCGTCGTCTTCCCCGCCCCCAGATCCCCCCGCAGCACAAACATCTTCGGTGCCGGCAGCAACATCTCCGCCACCCGCTCCCCCATCGCCAGCGTCCCCGCCTCACTCCGCGTCTTGAACCGCTTCTTTTCCCGCAACTCCAGACTCACGCGCTCGCCCTCTTCCATCATCTTCTCACCAGGCGAACCCGCATCAGCCCAGACTAATTCGGCTTCTCCTCCCCCTTCCGCCGATCGACCACCTTGTATCCCTCAGGCACCACGAAGTACCTCGGATCCGGCTCCGACGTAGTCAACTCCGTCGCCGAGAAAAACTGCTTCCCACTCGTCGGATCGTCGACCTTCGAGATCAGGTTGATGCCGAGCTTAGCCGAGTACCAGAACTCCCGCGTGCTCACCATCGGCAGATCGTTTCCCAGCACCCCGGGATTCAGCGTCACCGTCTCCCGATACCCGATCGTGTCCACTCCGTTCGAATTGCTAAGCCCCAGATCGTCATGCTGACGAAAACCTTGCCCGTCCGGCAACGGCCCGGTAGTCCCCATCCCTGGCTTATAGACCATCTCCGGCACCAACCCATAGGGCCGCACCTCGCAGACCTTTTCGTCGACGCCGCAGTTCAACCACGTGTGCTCCTTCGGATCGGTGATCTGAATGACGTCCATGCGCGACTCGATCTTGCTCCCCTTCGGCACCAGCAGCCAGCGCTCCTGGTAGATCCGCCCGCGCCCATCCCGCACAATGCGTCTCTTGTTGACCAGCGTGAACGAGCCTCCATTTCCCAGGGGCCGCGACCACTCCGTCACCAGCATCATGCTGAACGGAGCACCCGTCAGCGGCGGGATAAAGATACTCTCCATCCTCCCACTCGTTCCGCCATCCTGTGAGTGAACCACCGGAGGCTCCGGCTTGTTCTCACTCTGAGCAAGAACAAAAGGAGCCACAGCCAGCACAATCAGCGCAACCAGCACAATCAAAGGGAGCAGTCTCAACGACAGAACGCGCATCCGAACCCTCCGCACCACGGCGAAAGTATAGCCCTGAAATCTCTCAAAGCGACCGGAAAATCAACACACGCAGCCCGGCATCGAGCAACGTATCTCGAAAAAAAACGGATGCCCGCTGGGAGCATCCGCCTTCAACTATTCCATCTGGTAGAAACCTGCTACTGCAACGGCACTGCCGGAAGAACGCTCGTTCCTTCGATGCGAACAGCATCCAGCGCCCTGGGATCGAGGCCCAGAGCCTTCAGGATCGTAGGCGCCACCTGCGCGGTGCCTACCTCTTCACGAACCGTACGCGCCCGGAAGGAGGAGTGCGACAACAGCAGCACAACATTCGTATCGTCATGCGCAAACCCGCCGTGTTCAGACAACTTTGCACTGCTACCGGAGTAGGTAACGCCCACATTCGGGGTCACGATGATATCCGGCGTGCGCGGATCTTCCGTCGGCTTGTTGAAGTTCAACGCGAGCGAAGGGCCATAGTAAATCTGACCAAGCGCAATGCCGGTGGCAGAAGCATTCTCTTCCAGAATCTTCACGCTGGCGTCCGTCTCAGACGAACTCTTCAGCCAGAGCAGCGAGACATCATCTTCCGTCGGTCCAATTCCAGTGGGGTTGTTCGTCGACTCCGAGTACGGAATATAGCCCGCATTCGAGAGTAGCGTAGCGGGCGAAGTTCCGTTGATCAGCTGAGAGACGTACCGGCTGGAGTCGATCGGCGACTGACCATGCTTGGCCGTAATCACGATCATCGTCGAGTCGTAAAGACCCTGTTCCTTCAGCTCCCTAACAAACTCGCCAATTGACGCATCGACAAATTTGATCTCCCCCAGAAGTGCCGCGGTCGGTGTCCCCGCTGCGTCCAGATATCCACCCTTCACTCCATTGCTCTTCTCAACCAGCTTCTGCCCTACGCTGACTGCCTGGAAGTTCATCCCAAAGATATTAGGAACGTGAGTCTTTTTGGTGCCAAGGTGATTCTTGCCTTCAATCTCGTTCAGGATCGCATTGACCTTCAAGGTGTCGTAGCACTGGATGTTATCGAAGCTGTTGGTCCAGGACGAAAGATCTGAACCGGAATCGCGGATCGTCTCGCAGGAGTCGCCCGTCGGCGTCTTTACGTTTGGCAACGCGACTACGTTCGAGTTGATTTCGGGTGAGTAGAAATCGTCGAGCGCAATCGGTCCAAGGCCCGAGGAAACCGACGCATAAGCCGGATGTTTATCTGACCACGCCGCATATCCCCCCGCTGCGTGGATGACGCTGAAGATGCTGTTGGCACGGACGAAATCCCACGGAAAAACTGGATTGCAGCCGTTGTTCGGATCGCGAACAAGTCTCCGCGAATCGATCGAGTTCAGTCCGCCATCGGTCAACGACGCACCCGGCGCCCCACCGTTCAACTTGGTCTGATCAATGTCGATTCCTTCTTCATACTCGGTTCTCGTACCGGTGGGCGTTGTATAAGGAGTGCAGGGGCCAGCCGCAACGCCGTTGCCGGTAGTCTTCGCCGGGGCATCCAGGTTCCGCGCGTAGGCGACATCGTAGTAGACCCCGGTCAGGGCAGGGCTGCCGCCAGTAACGATCGCCTCCAGGCCGGGAAAGGAATCGGACGGCTTCGAGGTGCTGGCCGAAACATAATTGACCCCGGTCTTGCCAAGCGCCGCAAGCGCGGGGCAATACGGTTCGCCGTAGTTGACCGTGCTGGTGCCGTTCGCGCAGTTCGCGAAGTCAACAGCATGCAAACCGTCAACACTGATAAGCAGGACCCGCTTAATAGGTGAGTCGTGGTCTTCCGCGATCGCCGAACCGGCCGAACACACAAATGCCGCTAGAGACAGAGCAACTAACTTTTTCATGAAACCCTCCGGCAACGAAAACTACAGAGTCGCCACCAGACTGTCATTGCGGAACGATGAAAATTCGATAAACCAGAAAAATCGTCTGAAAAGAATCCACTAATCGGGTGACGTTTTCATAGCGTCGAATTTGTCTGTTATCCGTTCGAAAAAAAGGATGCCGCCAGCCGCGTCCTGACACTAGAACCGTCTCCCACAACAGTGAACTAGAGGCGCATCGACTCAATCACTCCTCTCGTCTCAGAAAAGGAACGTCTCAAGCCACCGCCAGGGTCCCCCAAGATACTCCCAAAGATCAAGCCCGCAAGCCTCCACCCGCATCGGTTGAAAGCCCTGCCGCAGATCCTCCAGCAGAGAGCGCGCTGCCTCCGACGTCGCTTTGTTCTGCACCACAATGTGAGGCGCGAATCGCTGCCGATCTTGAGCCGAAAGCCATGCTGCAAAGACACCCGCCAACTCCCCATGCAAGCGCTGCAGCAGAGGCGATGCCAGCGTATACGCCACCCCATAACCCAGTGACCGGACTCCTGCCACTTCGACAGGAAACTTCACCTCAACCCTGGCCGCCTCAGCCAGAGCCGTCCGAACCTCAGGAACATCAGGCAGCCGATGGAACAAGGTCAGATGAGCAGGAATCAAATTGCGCGCCACCGGAAAGTGAAGCCGCCGCAGCCGCTCGAAATGCCTCTGAGAAGCCTCATCCAGCCGCAGCGTAACAAGGCAAATCATAGCGCGAAACGGTTGCGCGTCATCATCAACTCCGCAACCCGCAGATCCAGACCAGCCCATCCGCATCAACAACCCGGTACCGGAACGCATCCGAAAGATGTGTAACCGTATCGGTTGCAAGTACAGTATGCTCATCCATCGCATGCGCCGCATAGTCCCCCGCCAGCCCATGCAGATACACCGCCGTCTCCACCGCCCGCGCCACATCGTTCGGATACTGCGCCAGCATCCCTGCCACAATCCCCGTCAGAATATCTCCGCTCCCACCCTTCGCCATCGCCGGATTCCCATTCGTATTCACCGCAATCGAGCCATCCGGATGCGCAATCAGCGTCCGCCACCCCTTTAGCACCAGCGTCAGCTTGTGCTCCATCGCAAACCTCCGCGCCAGCCCCACCCGATCCGCCTCCACCTCCTTCACCGTCATCCCAGCCAGCCGCGCCATCTCCCCCGGATGCGGCGTCAGCACCATCACCCGCCCCTCGCCATGCAGCAGCTCCGTCTTTCCCTCAAACGCATTCAACGCATCCGCATCGATCACCACCGGCACCGAAGTCTTCTCCACAATCTGCCGCGCAAACGCCGGCGCATCCCCCTCGGTCGACAGCCCCGGCCCCACTGCCACCACCGAGATCTTCTTCACCAGCGCATCCAGCTTCGCGCCATCCAGGTTCTTGAATGAAACCGATCCCTTGGTCCCCTCCGCCAGCGGCACCGTCATCAACTCCGGCGCAATCCCCGCCACCAAATCTAGAATGCTCTTTGGCACCGCAGCCGTCACCAGCCCAGCTCCGGTCCGCAGGCACGCCAGCGACGCCATCGCCGGAGCCCCCGCCTTCCCGTAACTCCCCCCAACCACCAGCACATGACCAAACCTGCCTTTATTCGAGTTCACATCCCGCGGCCTCTCCGCCATCGCCTTCGACGAGCCCGCCCACGAAAACCCGCTCGCCGAAACCACCGCATCCTCAGGCGACCCGATCCCCGCGACCACCACCGGACCAAACACCCCGCCGGTCCTCTCATTGCGCGTCAGATGTCCAAACACATGCGCGATCTTGGGCGCGGTAAACGTCACCACCCCATCAGCCCGAAACGACCCCGCTGCCGTCTGCTCCTTCGAGTTCGCATCCCAACCCGAAGGCAGATCAACCGCCACCACCGGTGTTCCCAGCCCCTCCACCATCCCCCGCAACGAAACCGCAAGCCCGCGCAGCGGCGGCTTGAATCCCGTCCCCACCACCGCGTCCAGCAGCAACTCCGCCTCGTTCATCACACCTGCGCAAGCCGTCAGGCCACCCTCATCCACCACCTCATCCACCGCAACCGACGAGAACTCCTCCCGCAGCTTCCTTAGCGCCGTGGCCGCCTCCCCCTTTACCTCAGTCACCCGTCCCAGCAACACGACGCGAACCAAACGTCCCGCCTGCGCCAGCACCCGCGCCGCAACAAAACCATCCCCGCCGTTGTTCCCCTTCCCGCACAACGCCACCACCCGAATCGCCGCCGGATACTGCCTCAGACAAAACTGCGCTACCGCCCCACCAGCCGCCTCCATCAATCTGTCCAGCGAGATCCCAAACTCTTCTGCAGTCCATCGATCCACCGACTGCATCTCTGTCGCTGTAAGAATCTTCATCTTTCCCTTCTACCCGATTCCCCCGCCGAAGCCAAGACTACGCTGCTCCGCTTTCACCCCATCCACACAAGAAACACAACAGCAAGGCCCAACCTCAACCGAGGTCGGGCCTTTGCTGAATTCAACTCAAAAAAGAGAATACTTGGAATCAACTCAAGTAGAGGGAGTAAAGATCCAACTCCAAAAAAGGGACGAAGACGAAAATAAATCCAAAAAAGTGGCACTTTTTTAGCAACATAAAAACACGCTGCCATACACCACCTCTTCACCACCGAAACACCACGCTGCCACCACGTTCTTACCAGCGCTTTTCACCACGTTTTGCCCCAACCCCTACTCAGAACCGCCCATAACGCCATTGCTTTCAACCGTCTGCTTCTGCAAGAAATAATCCTTATTCCACAGCGCCCGGTAGAACTCCCCGGTCAACTCAGCCGCCTTCGGCCCAAAGGTAGGACGTCCCCCCTCGAGGAAAAACACTGTAACTATCTGACCCTTGGGGGTATCCGCAAACGACCCGAACCACCCGAATCGAGTGCCATTATTCGAGCACGTCCCCGTCTTGCCCATCACCGGAAACTGGCTGAAGTTAGCCCGCAGAGACCGCGCCGTCCCATACTCTACCGCGCCCGACATCCCCACCGAAATCTCAGGAATCAGCGGAGCAATATCCAACACCCGCTTCACCTTAGGCTCAAACGTAGCCACATCCACCGCTGTTTCAGGATGTTGCAGATAATAAAGAGTCCCACCATTCGCGATCGCCGAAACCAGCGCACCCAATTGCAGCGGAGTCATCGAAACACTCTCGCCAAATGAGCACATCCTGCCCACTCCACCCAGCGACGCCGGCAGCACCTCATCTGGATACGTCCCCAGCTGCTCACCTTGAATGTGATATCCAGCCAGCTCGCCAAGCCCAAATTCATTGGCGTAATGTTTCACCCGCTCAAACCCGAGCTGCCGTCCAAGCGTCTCAAAATAAAGGTTATTCGAGTGAGCCAGAGCATCGGTCATGGTCATGTGGTAGCGTCCGCCCAGGTTCACAGGGGTATCCTTGCGAACGATCCCCTCCTCAAGCGCCGCTAAGGCCACCGTCAGCTTAATCGTCGAGCAGGGTTCAGCCCCCCGCGATAGCGCCAGCTTTTGGTTCACCATCGCCAGAATTCGCCCCGTCGAGGGATCAATCGCGATCGCCGTGCCATTCATATTGCCCAGAGCTTCAATCGCCGCCGCGCGAACCAGAGGATCCTCGCCCTCCACCACATCACCGAGCGTCAGATTGTCGGCAAACGAACTCGCCGAAAAGTGTTCCTGGTAACGCGTCCGCCGTACCGCCAAAGTCGGCCGGGCTCCCCGATGGCGCCCCACAACCCCATGCGTTGCAACAACGTGCGTCCTACCCCCATAAGAACCAGAACGAGTCGAACCTGAATGAGCCGAACCCGCGTGCGAAGCCCCCGAACGAGCCCTGACAGTAGTGGCAACTCGCGTCGTACCAGCGGAGTGTCGCCTGGCCTTCCCGGTTGGAGTCGTCCCACTTGCAGTCGTCGCGGCGTTAGCACCCACTCCAGCACCCAGAACAAGGCCGAAGAGGAGCGCGCCAAAAACCTTCAATGATCTCGACACAGGCGTTCCCTCTTAATGATTTGACTGCAATCGAACTGCCATCGATCCACAATTCGTCTAATAAAACACTAATTCAACACCATCTCTCAAAGTAGCGCCGTTCCCCATTCGTGCTACTCCCCACGAAATCAGTGGTACGCCTCAGTTCCCGCGTCGCAAAAACGCAGGAATATCAAGCTCATCCGGCTCTGCAGGATCCGCAGCCGCCACTGCCGCCGCGCTCCCAAACGCCGGAACCCGGACCGAGGAGTCCCCCGCCTCGCCCGTCACACTGCGCACGTCCTTTTGTTGGACGCGCATTGGCGCCGAAAAGTGAGTATCCCTCGCCCGCTCAACCGGTCCAGCCTCCACCCGATCCACCTCAGCAGCTCTGTCCCCGCGCACCCCAGGAACCCTAGGAGCCCGGAAAAAATCGTCATCAAACACCGACGCCGGAACCGGAACCAACTCCGCCGGAGCATCCGCCTCCATCTTCACCACCGGCTCCCTCCTCTCGCTCGTCTCATGCACCGGCCGCACCGCTTCTTTTGCCGGCTCTATCTCACTGGCAAATCTCGTACCCATTGGTCGGGCAGAAACCACGCGAGGCTGTATCGGCACGTCATACCGCATCGTTGGCAGCGTCGCCTCAGCCAGCATGCGCTCCCGCCGCTGCGGCATCTCCTGCTGCTTGAAGCCCGTCGCAATCACGGTAATCTTCACCTCATCGCCCATCGACTCATCCTGCACCGCGCCAAAGATGATGTTCGCATCCTCATGCGCCGCATTCTGAATGATGCTCGAAGCCTCATTCACCTCGCTCAGCTTCAGACTGCTCGACCCCGTAATGTTGATCAGAATCCCGCGCGCGCCATCGATCGCTCCCGCCTCCAACAGCGGCGAAGCCATCGCAGCCATCGCAGCCTCCACCGCACGGTTCGCACCAGACCGCACACCCGTCCCCATCACCGCGTAACCCATCCCGGCCATCGTCGTCTTCACATCGGCAAAGTCGCGATTGATTACACCAGGAATCGTGATGATGTCCGAGATCCCCTGCACGCCCTGCCGCAGCACATCATCCGCAATCCGGAAGCTCTCGAAAAATCCAGCATCCTTCGCCACCGCCAGCAGCTTCTCATTCGGAATCACGATCACGGTATCGACCGACTCCAGCAGCTCCTGCATCCCGCGCTCGGCCTGCTGCATCCGTCGCTTGCCTTCAAACGCAAACGGTCGCGTCACCACCGCCACCGTCAGCGCGCCCATCTCACTCGCCAGGCTCGCAATCACCGGAGCAGCTCCGGTCCCCGTACCGCCACCAAGCCCCGCAGTCACAAACACCATATCCGCGCCCTCTAGCGCCTCGATGATCTTGTCCGAATCCTCAAGCGCCGCGCGCCGCCCCACATCCGGATTCGCACCCGCGCCCAGTCCACTCGTCAGCTTCACACCCAGCTGCAGCTTCACCGGAGCATTCGACACCTGCAGCGCCTGCACATCCGTATTCGCCGCAATAAACTCCACGCCCACAACGTTCGCCGCGATCATGCGATTCACAGCGTTGTTCCCGCCGCCGCCCACGCCGATCACCTTGATCCTCGCTCCACGCGGTATCTCATCGTGATAGTGAATGCGGAGATCGTTCGGATCGTTAGAATTATTGGGCAAATTCGACATGGCAACAGGACTCCTTGAAAGTTGTTTAATTCTCCCATCTCCTTGCCCAACGCACGACCCCCGTTTTCCACCGCCCGTACCACGCATGGTTCCAAACTCTGCAAACTTGCACCGCTTTTGATAGGGTGCGGCACTCGAGACAGTGCCATCACCAATCGCGCGTCAACCTCTGTCGTCTCGACGGAGCAGGAAACACCTTTCCTCGCCGTCGCTCCGTCTCACGATCTTCTTTCCGCTTGCAAAGATCACACCCGCACCTCAAACTGGAAAAGTCCCTCCCAAACTCAAGAGCCCATCGGAGCCATCGCAATGAGCCTGACCCGACGTGTCTTCCTTCAGCGCATCGCCCAGATCGGCGGCTACTCCGCCGCATTCGCCACCATGCAGGCGCTCGGCCTCATGCCCGCCGTCGGCCAGTCTCCGCTCCCGCAGCTCCCCGCCGACTTCGGCAAAGGCAAAAAAATCATCATCCTCGGCGCAGGCATCGCCGGCATGACTGCCGCCTACGAGCTCCGCAAAGCCGGCTTCGACTGCACCATCCTCGAAGCACGCAACCGCCCCGGCGGCCGCAATTGGACCGTCCGCGACGGCACCAAGGTCGAGTTCACCGACGGGACCATCCAAAACTGCGACTGGCAGGACGGCGGCTACCTCAACGCCGGTCCCGCGCGCATCCCCTCCATCCACACCCACATCCTCGGGTACTGTCAGGAGCTCGGCGTTCGCCTCGAAGTCGAAGTCAACACCTCGCGCTCAGCCCTCATGCAGTCTCCAAAGCTCAACCACGGCGACCCCGTCCAGCAGCGACAGGTCGTCCACGACACACGCGGCTATCTCGCCGAACTCCTCTCGAAAGCGATCAACAAACACACCCTCGACCACGAGCTCTCCAAAGAAGAAACTGCCCGTCTTCTCGAATTCCTTCAGAACTTCGGCGACCTCAACAAAGATGGACGTTACACCGGCACTCCTCGCGCAGGCTTCATCACTGGCCCCGGTGCAGGCCCTGTCAACCCCGTTCTGCACAAACCGCTCAACTTCTCCGAACTCCTCGCCGCCGACATGTCCACCGGCGAGTTCTACGAAGAGCAGATCGACTGGCAGGCCACCATGTTCCAGCCCATCGGCGGTATGGATCGCATCGCATACGGCTTCGCAAACTCTCTCGGCGACATGATCCACTACGAGTGTCCCGTCACCGAGATCACCACCTCCGGCCAAAGCGTCACCGTCGCTTACACCAAATCCGGCACACCCCAAACCATCTCCGCCGACTTCTGCATCTGCACCCTGCCGCTGCCAATCCTCGCCAAAACCAAAAACAACTTCTCTCCCGAAACCCAACAGGCATTCACAGGCATGCCCATGGTTCCGCTCTATAAAATCGCCTGGCAGTCTCCACGCTTCTGGGAGAAAGAGAACAACATCTACGGTGGCATCTCCTTCCTCAAAGACAAAGTCGACCTCGTCTGGTACCCCACCGATAAACTCTTCTCTCCCACTGGGGTCCTGGTTGCTGGCTTCAACTCCGAGCAGGAGCTCATTGGCGGCCTCGGCGGCACTACCACCGGCAAGCTCTCCTCCTTCGGCGCACTCCCCACCATCGAAGCAAAGTTCGAAGCCTCCCGTCAGGCCGTTGAGCTCCTTCACCCAGGCCGCTCCCACCTGCTCACCAAACCGATCTATGTCGCATGGGCCAAGATCCCATACTCCCTCGGCTGCCTCGCGAACAACTTCGTCTCCGGCAGCGCCCCGGCCTACGCACAGCTTGAAAAACCCGAGGGCAAAACATACTTCGCCGGCGACTACCTCTCTCACCTCGTCGCCTGGCAAGAAGGCGCAGTCCTCTCCGCCCACCACGCCATCGAACGCATCGCAAAACAGATGCAAACCTGACAGACTCCCGCAAACGAAATCGCCACCCTAAACGAAGCCGTCATCCTGAACGAAGTGAAGGATCCCCGTATTTGCTTTTGCCGTTGTATTTCGCTTCTGCCATTGCCTGTTCTTTCTTCGTCATTCATGCAGAAGCACGACACCTAAATCATCACCACGCCTCGCCCCTTACCACCGATGATCCTGATTCAAAAAATCGAATTACCAATAGCCGGACTGGAAGAACTTCACGCCGAAGCAAAAAGAGACGGCTACGACTTCATTGATACCCTCGTTGACGAGTGGGCCAGCGGAGCCAATCGCTTCGAAGCCACCGGTGAAGTCCTCTGCGGCCACCTCGACCACGGCCAGCTCGTCGCCGTCGGCGGGCTCACCATCGATCCCTTCACCACCGAACCACACACCGGCCGCGTCCGCCGCGTCTACGTCCGTTCCGCATGGCGCAATCAGGGAGTAGGCCGAGCCCTCGTCTCCACCCTCGTGGAAGAGGCCCGAAAGAGCTTCCGTCACGTACGCCTCCGCGCAGAAAACGAAAACGCAGCGCGCCTCTACGAAAGTATGGGATTCACGCCCATTGAAGACCCAGGCGCAACTCACACCCTCTCCTTCGAAGATCACAAAGATCGGAAAGATTACGCCGCCCACAAATAACCGCATCGAAAGCAGCGCCCAATAAATTCACCAACGAAATCCCGCTACGCAAAAGCCTGCAATCCAACCTGCGGTATGCTTGCAAACACTTAGGAGACACCACCTCATGATCCTCGAAGCCGAGTTGGACCGCGCCGATGCAACCACCGCCATCTTCCGTCTCACCGGACGCATGACCCTCGGCATGCGCCTGCGCGAAGTCGAATCTAGGATCACCGAAGTCGCCGGCAATGGAGTTCGTAAGCTCGTCCTCGAGCTCTCCGGAGTCGAATTCCTCGACAGCGCCGGCCTCGGGCTCCTCATGATCCTCTACGGCAAAATGAAGACCCACAGTGGCGAACTCCGTCTCGTCGCCCCCACCGGCCGCGTCCTTGAAGTCCTCAAGTTGACCTGCACCGACGCCATCCTTCCCATCGACCCGGATCTCGACGCCGCACTGGCAGCATGAACCACACCAAGAAGCAGAGCCTCAGACTCCCCTCGTGTGCACCCGACAACACGCGCATCTCAGGAGAAATCTGAAGCTCGTAACGCACCAAACAGCTAAAGCCAAGCCACGCTAGACCAGAGCCACCAGCTCCGACAGCCGATCCAGGCTCTGGCACCACCCCTGCGACATCCCCTCAAGGTGCTTCGGCGCAGCAGCAGACGTCGTCTTGATCACGCGCGCCACCAGCGAGATCTCCGTTCCGCCCCGCGCTTCTGTAAAGGTCACCGTGTTCATTACCTCGAACATCGGCTTGCCATGCTCATCGATCGCTGCTGTCACAAACACCAGCCTGTGTGGCCGATCGATCGTCACAAACCGCCCCGTCATCGGATACACCACGCCCTCCGGCGATTGCATATCGATCAAAATCGCGCCGCCGACCCGTGCATCCACCTGGTACACCCGGTTGGTGAAGCACTTCGGCCCCCACCACTTCGCCAGCTGTTCCCGATCGATCCACGCCGCAAACACCATCGCCGGCGGAGCCGCCACTCTTCGCGTTAGACAGACCTCAAGCAGCCCCGCTTCCATCACTCCTCCTTCAACGGCCATCTCTCACCTCGCGCAAAAGATCATCGAGCTTCTCGAAGCTGCTGTTCCAGCCCTTCATATGCCCATCGCGATCTTCTTCAGTTACGAAGAAAGTCTGGTGGAAGTTCATCGTCGTCTTCCCCTTATTTTCCTCAAACGTGATCGTAATCACAGTCTCGTGCTCCGGAAGTCCACTGCCCTCGTCCCACTGAAAGGTAAAGACCAGCCGTACCGGCTCAACCACCTCCAGATACTCACCGCCCTGCCATAGGTCGAGCCTGCGTTTCTCCCCGTCTCCCGTGTCGAAGCCGTCGCTATGCAAGCAGTTACGCCATCTCCCGCCCGGCCGCGCCACCGCCGTCAGGTTACGAGCCACAAAGTCGCGCGGCCCGAACCACTGTCTCATCTCATCGGGATTGGTCCACGCCTTCCACACCAGTTCGCGGGGTGCATCGAAGACCCTCGTAATCTCCAGCTCTTGCCGTGTTCTCACCGTTGGCGATACCGTCGCTGTGCTCATTCGAAACTCCTCCCTGTATCTTCGAGGCCCGACCTCTTCCAGGCCCTGTGCTCTCATACCCCTGTGTTTACGCCGTCACCATCGTTCAGAAAAGACGGCCCGCCAAATACTCCGCCAGCTTCTCGAAGGTCTGCTTAATGCCCTCAATCGAACCGTAGTCACGCACATTCTGTTCCCGAGCCTCAGCCGAGGTAAAGGTTAGACGCATCGTCACCCGTGTTCCTCCCTCGTCGTTTTCAAAGATCACCGCTTTTTCAATCTGCACCTCTGGTCCGCCCGCTCTGCCGCCACGCACCGTATACATCAGCCGCTCATAGGGCACTACATCGAGGAACACGCTCTTGTTCGAATAATCGGTTCCGTCCGGACCATGCATCACCTGCTTCCACACGCCGCCCGGCCGCACATCCATCTCTTCGATCGTGGTCGTAAAGCCCTTCGGCCCCCACCACAGCGCAACCTGCTTCGGATCTGTCCAGGCCTCCCACACCATCTCGCGCGGCGCGTCGAACACACGCGACAACACAATCTCCCGCCCTGCAGCATCTTCCATTTCAACGGCGTTTTCGACCACTTCCATTCTTGTTTCCGGCATCTCGCTTCTCCTTTTTCTGTAAGGTCTTCAGATACTCGTCCAATCGATCGAAACTCTGCTCCCAGAAGTTGCGGTACTCCTCCAGCCAGTCCGACGCCTGCTTCAAAGGCTCCGCCTTCAGCTTGCAGGGCCGCCACTGCGCCTCTCGTCCCCGCGAGATCAACCCAGCCTTCTCCAGCACCTTCAGGTGCCGTGAGATCGCCGGCATGCTCATCTCGAACGGAGCAGCAATCTCCGTCACCGAGGTCTCTCCCAACGCCAGCCGCGCAAGAATCGCCCGCCGGGTCGGATCGGCCAATGCAGCAAACGTCGAGCTGATCTGATCTGTCATATCGTGATTAACAACTAAGTTAAATAACCATAACGTTAAATACAAAATCTGTAAACAAAATTTGTCAACAATAACTAAAAAATCGCTTAGAACAAAAGCTTTCCACTATCGACTGGCGGAAGCCGACGGTTCCAACAGAAGTACCCATGCCCTGCTTCCAGGAACCCGCTGCCACCCCGGCGACGAAACATCAAACGGAATCTCCGTCGCCACCACCGCCACAGCACCCTGCCGCCGGAACACCTCCAGCACCTCTGCCTGGATCGAGGGAGTATCGAAGAACAGATGCACATCCTGCACCTGATTCTGTGGGTCATACGCATCGTTCCCAATCGCCGCCACAATATGCAATCGAGCGGCGTAAGCCCACGTACAACGTATGTCGTTTCCTGGTGAGACCGAGGCCACTCTATCTCCCGCTTTCAAACCCAGTCCTCGTAGGTACTCAGCGACAGCCCACTGGCCCCCGCTCTGCATATCTGTACCGGCAGCAGCCAATCGAACAGCGCCTCGCAGCCGCTCCGCCGAATTGAACAAGGTAGCTACCAACAACAGGACGAGCGCAGTCGCGCGCACTCCAGACCCAAGCCCGCCACGCCAACCGTCTAACCGAAGAAACGGCGCCATCCCCAGCACACAGAGAAATCCCGCCACATACCGTCCTTCAATATGAACCAACAGGAAAGCGAAGATCCCCAGCAGCGAAGGGAGATACAAGCGCCACGGGTTCAAAGACCGCCTTGCTCCAGCACGCTCACCCGCCCGAGGCCAGAAGGCAACACAGAAGGAGAGAGCAACGACAAGAGCGACTGGAATAATCTCTTGAAACACATACTTCAAGGCGCGCGCGTTTTCAACCAACGCTCGAGTTGAGTTTTTGAAATCAAAAAACTGACGATACCCTTCATACCAATAAACGATGTTGAACTGTGGCGGGTACGTCACGTGAAAGGGCTCTCCAAAGGCAAACACCGGAGGATGAGCACTCAGCATCTCGACCGGATGAATCGGCGATCCGAACTCCTTCGGACCTCCCTGCCAACCCATCCAATGCTTCAAATGATTCACGTGAAATGCGTAGTTCAACGCTCCCGCCTCACCCAGCGTCGGCCGTCCAAGCGCCCACGATAGTCCCACCCCATAAGGAACGACAAAGAGCAGAAGCACCACCACCGTGCGAAGAAGCGGAGCAACGCTACGATGCCAGCCCATAAAAACAATCGCGACCAGAAAGAATATTCCCGAAAGAGTCAGGAAGATCGCCTTACTCAGAAACCCCAAACCCAGCACGACTCCCCACAACGCGGTGTTGCCCACCGTCGGACGGGAGTACACCTTCAACGCAAATCCTGACGTGAAAAAAAAGAGGCACGCCACCAGCAGATCCGGACCGATCGTAGAGACCCGCCCCACTCCCGTCTGCACCGTAACAAACACGCAAGCCGCACTGATCAGCAGAAAGGGCGACATCCGGGCATCCCCGTCGCTCGAAAGCTCTCCCTGCACAGCACGCGACATCAAACTGAGAAGCCACAGAAACCCAATCCACGTGACGAAATATATCGTCAGGTTCAGCCAGAAGATCGCCGTCATCTCTCCATGTAGAGTGGAAGAAAATAGGCGCCTCACAACCGACAGCAGCAGGGGATATCCAATGCTCCACAGCGGATTGAGCGCCGCCCTCCAATCACCGGCTCGAATCATATTGGCAACATCGAGGTAGGAGATATCGTCCCCGGACAACTCCAACCTCCCATATCTACCTTCGACCGCCCCGGCCAACATCACAGTAGCGCCCACAAAAAAGTGAAGCGATAAATACCGCCACTTCAGGATGGCGTTACTCCTTCTCACCTCAAGCCCGTCACTGCCAACCTGAACCGTATCGAGCGTCATGTTCGCCGCCAATCATTTGTAAAAACATGCCCGAGAACTCGCGATCTAACGCGGCCGACTCTATCTTAGCGACCAACCTGATTCGCATCAGAACAAAATATTGGGAAGTGATTTCGATAAGGAGGTGCACTTATTTGCAGGGCGCGACTTGGAATCCAATTAGGTTGAAGGAGCGACATGCAAAGAGTCTTAGTGCTTTCAACAGAAAAAGCAGATCTAGAAGCTACCCGCAAAGATCGCCTTCAACTTCGCCTTCAGCCCCTGCTCTTCGCTCGCACGCCGAACCTGCGTCCTGTGCGTATACAACAGCATCCCAATCGCCGCCGAAAACTCCGGCACCGCCAGCTCAGCAGGCATCCGCGAGAGCGGCACCGGGTATCCGATCCGCGCCGGCACCCGCAACAAACTCTCCGCATTATCCAACAGCCCGGCCATGTTCGCGCCGCCGCCAGTCACCACACAGCCCGCGCCAAGTGCCTCCAGCACTCCACCCTGCCGCAGATTATCCCGCAGCATCGTAAACAACTCGCGCGCACGCGGCTCTAGAATCTCCGCCAGAAATCTCTGCCGCACCATCCGCGCCGACTGCCCGCCCCCACCCAGGGCACCGATCGCAAGGTTGCCGCCAACCTCGATCTCATTCAACTGCGGCACCGCCGTCACCACGCAGTGCCCATACATCTTCTTCAGATACTCTGCTTCCTCAACCGTCACGTGCAGCCCAACCGCCAGATCATTTGTAAAGTGATCTCCACCAATCGGCAGCACCGCCGTATGCGCAATCGAGCC
Organism: Tunturiibacter empetritectus; assembly: GCF_013410875.1. Taxonomy (GTDB): domain Bacteria; phylum Acidobacteriota; class Terriglobia; order Terriglobales; family Acidobacteriaceae; genus Edaphobacter; species Edaphobacter empetritectus. The sequence continues at coordinate 217,952 of NZ_JACCCU010000002.1, forward strand.
CTCAAAAAAAACCGCAAGCTCCGTCGTGCTCGACCCGATATCAGCCATGCAGACGCCTAGCTCCCGCTCATCGGCGCTCAACACCGCCTCAGCTGCAGCGATCCCCTCATACACCGTATCCATCACCTCGAGCCCCGCACGGTTCGCGCACGTAATCACGCTCTGCGCCACACCACCCGAGCACGTCGACAGATGCAGATTCACCTCAAGCCTGTTCCCCACCATCCCCACCGGATCATGAATCCCCGGCTGATCATCCAGGATGAACTCCTGCGGCAACAGGTGAAGCACCTCGCGATCCGGAGGCAGAGCCACCGAACGCGCGCGATCCACCGCAGCACGCACCTCCTCCCGCGTAATCTCCCGCATTCTGCTGCCCATGCTGATGCCGCCGCGCGAGTTCACCCCCCGCACATGCGTCCCGCCGATGCCCACAATCGCCGTCTCAATCCCAGCCTTCGCCACACGCTCCGCCGTCAGCGCCGCCCGATTGATCGCCTCCGCCGCTGGTCCCAGCTCCGCAATCAAACCCTTGCGCATTCCTCGCGACGGCTCCACGCCATGCCCGCGATACCGCAGCACGCCGTCCTGCAACTCGGCCACCAGCACACAACTCTTCGTGCTTCCCGCGTCGAGCACGGTGATCAGATTGTCCTGCTTCTGATTCATGGTTGTACCGCCTGTGCAGGATGATACTGCGTCGAACCAGCCGACGGCTTCGCAACCACTGAGTGGGGCTTCGCAACGACAACATGTTTCGCCTTTGGATCGACCTTCTTCGCCTTCACCGGCGAATGACTCTTCGCTGCACCATTTGCTGTCGCCTTAGCAGAAGGTTTTCCCTTCACAGCCGCGTACTTCACTCCCGCAACGTGTGCCGCTGGCGCAGCCTTTGCGGGAGTCTTCACAACAGGCTTCGCCGCAGGCTTGGCCTCATCGATACTTGTATGCTGAGCCGCTCCAGCAGGCGTCTTCGTATCAGCCGCCATCACCGCCGCGCCGTTCGGCGACGAAGCCACCGGTCCACCCGCTCCCGGCTGCATCTCCAGCACCACCTGCCGCTCATACCGCATATCCACCGACGAGAGCTTCGGATAAACCGTCCGCCACTCCGGCAGATGCTCTTCAAATCTCCTGTAGCGGTCCAGAAAATCCGCATCGCCAAAGTGAACCAGCACCTCACTCGACTTATCCGGAATCAACGCCTTCACATCCTCAGGATTCGACAGGTCCACCTCGCTCAGCCCCTGCGAAATCTTCTCCCCGCCCGTCCCCGCCGCCCCGTCCAGCTCCGACGTAAATCGCTCATAGATCTTCATCCGTGCCGCACGCGTCGACAGCGGATCATCCGCCGAGATCCCCGTCACCACCGGAAACGAATACTTCCCATCCGGCTTGGCCCCCACCGGCATATCCAGCAGCACGCCGTTCCCATCTACCAATCCAATATGATTTCCCTGCCGCACAAACGCCACCGGCGTCCTCTCCACAATCGACACCCTCATCCGGTTCGGCAGCAGCCGCATCACCGTCGCATGCGCCACCCACGGCAGCCGCTCCAGCTCCGCGCGCCTCTGCGTCAGCGACACCGTAAAGATATTCCGCTCCACATCCTCGCCAAAGATGCTCAACAGCTGCGCCCGCGTCACATGCGCATTCCCCTGAAACTCAATCGACGATGACGAAGGAATCACAAACCGCTCATCGTGCAACAAAAAACTCCTCGCTATCGCAAACAGCCCGGCGCAGACCCCAAGCAGAACCAACACCCCACATCCCGCAGCGATCCTTCCCCACTTGGTCGCAGGCACTCCGCGAAACCGCACCCGTACCCCCGCCTTGCGTCGTCCCACCGGAGCGTCATCGTCCCAATGCGGATCGTCCGCAAAGTCCTCGCTGAGATCGCGACGCAGCCGCCGCTCCGGCGAAGCCGACACCCGCCGCGGCCCCCGCGCGCCTCGAGACTCCGAGACGTAATTCTTTTCAGGCGCCTCTAGCACCGTTGTTCCACCCCTCGAAAAAGCATCGCTTTGTCGCACGCCTGAGCAAGGCCGCGAGAATCGCCATCCTGAGCATAACTCGCACCGCGCCTGCCATTCCCACCCATCTTCAGCATGTACCCTTTCAGGAACTCACCCATTCGTCCCACTTCAAGATAAAGCCTCCAGCAACGCAGCCCCCGCCTGCGATACACTCCCCGCCCCCAGCGTCAAAATCACATCCCCTACCTTTGCCTCCCGCACCAGCGCCGCGACGCCCTCATCCACCGAAGCCGCATACTCCACCCCAGCTCCACCCGCAGCCCGAATCGCCTTCACCAGCGTCTGCGCATCAACCCCCGCAATTGGAGCCTCACTCGCCGCATAGATATCCAACACCTCAACCGTATCCGCGTCCCTGAAAGCCCCCGCAAACTCCGCCATCAAATCCAGCGTCCGCGTAAACCGATGCGGCTGAAACAAAACATGCAACCGCGAGTACCCACACTCCCGCGCCGCCCGCAGCGTAGCCAAAATCTCCGTCGGATGATGTCCATAGTCATCCACCACAGTCACGCCCCGCACCTCACCCTTGATCTGAAACCGCCGATCCACCCCACGAAACGTCTCCAGCCCCGCCGCAATCTGGTCCGGAGCCACCCCCAGCTGCACCCCCACCGCCACCGCAGCCGCAGCATTCAACACATTATGCCGCCCCGGAACATGCAGCCGAAACTTCCCCAACACAAGCCCCTTGTAGTTCACAGCGAAACACGAGTGACACTCCGCATCCTTCGGCAACACCTCCACGCGAAAGTCCGCATCCACACTTTCGCCATAGGTATAAACCTTCCGCCTCACACGCGGCAGCACCGTTCGCAGCAGGGCATTATCCACGCACGCCGTAGTCGCTCCATAGAACGGCAGCCTATCCATAAACTCGAGAAACGCTCCCTCAACATCCTCCATATCGCGATAGCAATCCATATGTTCGCGATCCAGATTCGTCACCACCGCCAGCACCGGCGACAGCTTCAAAAAACTCCGGTCGCTCTCATCCGCCTCCGCCACCAGGTACTGCGAGTTGCCCAGCCGAGCATTCGACCCCAGCGCATTCACCCTTCCACCCACCACCACCGTCGGATCCAGCCCGCCCCCTGCCAGCACCGCCGCCACCATCGAGGTCGTCGTAGTCTTCCCATGCATTCCCGCCACGGCGATCCCATACTTCAGCCGCATCAGCTCCGCCAGCATCTCCGCCCGCTGAATCACCGGAATCTTCCGCTCCCGCGCATCCAGCACCTCAGGATTGTCCTTAGCCACTGCCGAACTCGTCACGACAACATCGCTGGCAGCAGCATTGCTTGCAACGTGTCCCTCAAAGATTCGCGCCCCCATCCCCAGCAGCCGATCCGTCACCGCACTCCGCCGCAGGTCGCTCCCCGAGACCGAGTACCCCATCGTCAGCAGAATCTCCGCGATCCCGCTCATCCCAATCCCGCCGATCCCGATAAAGTGAATCCTCTGCGACGGGGCAAACAAAAAATGTCCAGGCACAAACATGCTGACCAATCTCTACTTTCAAAAAATTGCGCGCAACGAGCTAATCCTTCACTCTATCAGCGCAAAGAATCTCTCTCTATCCCGACCAGCGGGAGGGCACAATCGATCCTTCCACCCCAGAAAAGGTACACAAGTCACGAAGTGACCGCCCCACGCGCAGTGGGCCCGTCCGGCAGGACAGAAGCACGCGCAGCGGGCCCGTCCGGTAGGACCGGTCATTTCCACTCTCCGCCGCGCCTAAATAATCACAAATCCCCCAACAAATCGATCAAATCCCTACAACCTTTTCAGCCACACCAAGGAACCCTGCTCTGTCAATATTTCGCAACAAACGATATATATTCGTGTCTAATCATTTGAGCACTTGACCCGGGAACTCCCAGCCGGGCTGGAACTCGTCCTTGCTCTCCGCGAAGTCCGCCGCACGACGCAACCCCGGATAACCGAAGGCTGAGCAGGAAGGTAGCGCTATGACGTTCACCCGCCTCTTCAGAAACTCACTCGGTGTAGCAACACTAGCCGGCTTCACGCTGGCCATGCCGCTTATGGCCCAAGCTCAAGTCGAACCCTACAACCCCAACGATCAATACGGCTCTCCCGCCGCCCAGCAGGCTCAGCAGGATCCCCAATTCGCGGCCCAGCAGCAGGACAACACCGCGTCGCAGCAGTACGCCCCCCCTCAGCAATATGGCGACCCCAACCAGGGACCTCCACAGCAGTACGGCGATCCCAACCAGGGCGCGCCCCAGCAGTATGGAGCACCTCAGCCCGGACAACCCCAGGGCATCGAGCAGGCCCCACCCCAAATCCCCGACTACGAGCAGCCCCCCGCCCCCGGTGATGGCTATATATGGACCCCCGGCTACTGGGCCTGGACCGCTGATGGCTATCAGTGGGTTCAGGGCGCATGGGTACTCGCTCCCTACTCCGGAGCCCTCTGGACCCCTGGCTACTGGGGTTTCAACGACGGCTACTACTGGAACGCAGGTTACTGGGGTCCCTACGTCGGCTACTACGGCGGCATCAACTACGGCTTCGGCTACTTCGGCATAGGCTTCTACGGCGGATACTGGGGCGGCGGCCGCTTTTACTACAACCGCGCCTACTGCAACATCGGTCGCGGATGGCATGGCGGCAACTTCTACAATCACTCCTATAACGGTTACTCCGGCCGCCCTGGCGGAGCCAGCTTCACTCACGTGAACAACACCGCCTATCACGGCAATAACTTCTCCGGCGCTCGCGGCTCCAGCATCAACGGCCACAGCTTCGCCCAATCCAACGTCGGCCGCGGCAATCCGGCAGGCTTCGGCGACCACAGCATCCACACCGGCTATAGTGGAGCAACCGCCAACAACGGAACCGCCCGCGCCTACAACGGCACCGACGCCAATGCAGGCCGCACCTACAGCAATGCCGGTGCGAACTACAACGCAAGCCGCGCTTACAGCGGTAGCAGCGCGAACTACAACGCAGGCCGAACCTATGCCGGCAACAGCGCCTACAGCGGAGCCTCTCGCGGCTACTCGCAGCCAGCCGCTGCACAGAGTCACGCTAACTACGCCAGCGCTCCCCACGCCTCATACTCCGGTGGAGGTAACTACGGCGGAGGCGGTTCGCATGGCGGAGGCGGCTATAGCGGCGGCGGTGGAGGAGGTGGCTTCCATGGCGGTGGTGGCGGCGGAGGCGGTGGCGGCGGATCACACGGCGGCGGTGGCGGCGGTCATCGCTAAAACCCGAGCCAGCAAACCAAAGAACTGAAAATTTAAAGGGCTGAGGAATCAAATCCTCAGCCCTTTCCTTGGCTTTCATCACCACTCAACAAACCGCCATTTCGACCGAAGCGAACCACAGTCTCATCGTAGTCAGCGCAGTGGAGAAACGCCCGCGCATTTGCCTCTGCTGCTGCCGTTGCCTCTGCTGTTGCTTTTGCCCGTTCCTGCCGTCATCCTGAGCGTAGCGAAGGATCCCGACACACCACCACTCACCCATACCGCTAGAACCCTTTCAACCCACATTCAACCGCTTGAGATTGCTCACCATTTCCCTCTGCTAAGTCCCATCAAAAACCGTGTCAAGCCCCCAAATCATCAAAACCCGCGCCAATCCAGCAGATTCGCGTGGCGTATCAGTTATGCTCCAACCGCTATACTTGATACATAGATCAAAGAAGCCCCGGCCAAAATCGGGGCTTTCGCCATTAAAGCCCGTAACTCCTTTAGAAAGACGATTCTGCAAGTAACCTTTTTAGAATGAATATTTTACGAGGCCACATTTCACGCAAGTAGATGATTATAAATGGGTTACGCGCCGATAATAGGGGGGGGGGTACCCCATGAAAGGAAACACCGAATGGCCACGCTCAAACAGAATCGTCAACACCCCGCCAGCTCTGCCACCATATGCCCAATCTCCGTTACCGCATCCGGGTGTGCCAGTCCCCGAACTCTCCGGCCCATCTCCGCCAGTCTCCCTGCATCCAGCAAAAGTCCAGACAGGTCGCTTAACAGAAACGCTCCCATCAGGTCGTCCGCTTCCTGCACCCGCAGCTCCGCCGCCCCAACCCGCGCAAAGGCCTCCGCATTCTTCATCTGGTGGTCGTCCGCCGCTCCCGGAAAAGGCACCAGCACCGCCGGCCGTCCCGCCGCTGCCAGCTCCGCAACCGTACTCGCACCACTGCGGCAAAGAATCAGATCCGCATCCGCAAACCTCCTCGGCATATCGTCGAGATACGCCGCTACCTCCCAGCGAGAGGGATCCGCACCGCTCGCCCCATACGCCTCCCCGGTCGACTCCGCCTGCCCCTTCCCAGTCTGGTGCAGAATCCTCAGCCCCGGCACATACTCCAACAGCCGCTTTGCAATCTTCGGCATCACCGAATTGAAGACCCGCGCCCCCTGGCTGCCGCCAAACACAAGCAACCGTCGAGCCGATGCCGGCCCATCCTGGGCAACACTACCTACGAAAGAGATGCGATCCTCCTTCGCATCCGGCATCGGAGCAATCTCAAAAAACTCCTGCCGCACCGGAATCCCAGTTACCCGTGCACCGCGAAAGTACCTCCGGGTCTCCTCGAAGTTCACCGCCGCCGCACTCACGCGTCGCCCTACCAGCCGGTTCGCCAGCCCCGGCACCGCATTCGGCTCAAACGCCAGCGTAGGAACCCGCAACAGAACCGCCGCCATCATCGCCGGCCCCGAAGCATACCCGCCCACCCCCACCACCACATCCGGCTTGAAGCTCCGCGCCAGTTCCAGGCACCGAGCAACGCCAAGCGGCAGATCAGCCACCGTCCGTACCCGCGTCGCTAAACTCACATTCTTCAACTGCCCTACGCGAATCAGCTCCAGAGGAAACCCAGCCTCCGGCACCAGGCGAGTCTCAAGCCCCCGCGCCGTCCCCACAAACCGCACCTCGGCCTCATGCGCATCGCGCAGCTCCCGCGCAATCGCCAGCGCCGGAATCACATGCCCCCCGGTGCCCCCGCCAGCAATCAAAACTCGCAAAGCTTGTCTCACCGAGCTGTACTCCAAGCTAAATTCCGACCGAAGGAAGGACCAATGCCGCTCCTCCCACCCAGAAAAGGTACACAAGTCACGAAGTGACCGCCCCACGCGGAGTGGGCCCGTCCGGCAGGACAAAGGATTTGACTCTCTTCCACCTCAATCGATCTCGCGAGTGATATTCAGCAGCACGCCCATACTGGCCAGCGTAATAAAGATCGATGTCCCCCCCGAGGAGATAAACGGCAGCGGAATCCCCTTGGTCGGCAGCAGCGCCAGCACCACGCTCATATTGAAGAACGCCTGGATCAGAATAGCCGTCGTCAGCCCAAACGCAAGAAACCGCGCAAACGGATCGGTCGACAGAAACGCCGCCCGCAGCCCCCGATACCCCAGCGCCACAAACAGCCCAACCACCAGCAGTGCCCCAATCAACCCCAGCTCCTCACAGATGTTCGCAAAGATAAAGTCCGTCTGAACCTCAGGCAGGTAGAACAGCTTCTGCCGCCCCTCCATCAACCCAAGCCCACGGATCCCACCCGTCCCAACCGCAATCAGCGACTGAAGAATGTGAAACCCAGTCCCGCGAGGATCGGCCTCAGGATTCACAAATGCCAGCATCCGCGCCCGTCGAAACGCCACATGAAACAGCATGAAGTAAAGAACAGGAGCCGCAAACGCCGCACCCACCGCAAAGTACTTCGTCTTAGCCCCAGCCAGATACAGCATCAACGCCGTCACCGACATGCACACCAGCCCCGTCCCCAGGTCCGGCTCCTTCAAGATCAAAGCCGTAAACGCCATCGGCACCGCAACCGCCCGCAGAATCGTTCCCTTCCAGTCGTCCATCTGGTGGATTCGAGTCTGCAGAAAGTAAGCAAGGAACAGCACCAGCACAGGCTTCGCCAACTCCGAAGGCTGAAACGTAAACAGGTTTCCAAACCGAACCCAGCGATGCGTCGCATGCGAGTCCTTCATCGCAAACACGCCTATCAGCATCAGCATCGTCACCGCAACCGCAGGAAACACGACCTTCGGATTGTTATAGGTCCGATAGTCCACCTGCATCAACGCAACCAGCGCAATCAGCCCCAGCACCGCCCAGATCGCCTGCTTCATCACATAAGGATAGGGAGACCCTAGACTCGACTGCGCCATCACCGCCGACGCCGAGAACACCATCACCAGCCCAAACAGCACCAGCAGCAGCACCACTCCGAAGAGCCACTTGTCCACCCCAACTCTCTTCGCCATGCATCACTTCCACTTCTAAATTAATTGATTCACCAACTGCCGAAACACGCGACCGCGATGCTCATAGTTCTCAAACTGGTCGAAGCTCGAACACGCAGGCGACAGCAGCACCACATCGCCCGTCACAGCAGCCTTAGCCGCCTCAGCCACCGCCGTCTCCATCGTTCCCGCTGCCACCATCTTCACGACTCCGTGCAGCTGCCGCTCAATCTTTTCTGCAGCTGAACCAATCGTATAAACAACCTTCACCCTCTCCTTCAGCAACTCGGCCATCAGCCCATAGTCCGAATCCTTATCCTTCCCGCCAAGAATCAGGTGAACACCCTTGCTGAACGAAGCCACAGCCTTCATCGTCGCATCCACATTCGTCGCCTTAGAGTCATTGTAGAACTCAACCCCATTCAGCTTCCGCACCAGCTCCAGCCGGTGCTCCACCGCCGTAAAGCTCGCCACAGAAGCCCGAACACTCTCCGCCGAAACCTTCGCCAAACGAGCCGCACACACCGCAGCCAGCACATTCTCGATGTTGTGCGCACCCTTCAGAGGCACTTCCGAGACCGGCATCACCGGCTCCGTCACCCCGCCCTCCTTCTCCACCCATACAATCACGCCATCCCGCACAAACGCGCCCTTCCGCACGGCCTTGGTCCCACTGAACCAGAACACCTCGCTCTTCGCCCGCGCCGCACACATCTGCGTCACGCGATCATCTCCGTTCAACACCAGCGCGTCCCCAGCACCCTGCCGCTCGAAGATCCTCTCCTTTGCCGCCACATACCTCTCGAAGCTGCCATGCCGATCCAAATGGTCCGGCGTAATATTCAGAATCACGGCAATCCGCGGATGAAACTCCTCCACCGTCTCCAGTTGGAAGCTCGAAACCTCCAACACATTCACCGTCTCAGGCGTACTCTTCGCCACCAGATCAATCACCGGCAGACCGATATTCCCGCCCACCTGCGTCGGCACCCCTGCATCACTCAGGATCTTCCCCACCAGCGTCGTCGTCGTCGTCTTCCCATTCGATCCAGTAATCGCCACCACCTGCCCTTGCAGATAGCGACTCGCAAGTTCCAACTCTCCAATCACCGTCAACCCAAACGCGACGACCTGCTTCACCTCCGGCGTATCCATCGGCACACCCGGCGAGACCACAATCAGATCCTGCCGCCGAAACGTCAGAAGCCCATGTCCACCCGACTCAACCATAATCCCCGCTTCCAGCAACGCAGGAATCTCTTGCGCCAGCGCAACCGCACTACGCGTGTCGCTTACCGTAACCCGCGCCCCCTGCGCACGCAGAAACATCGCCGCCGACAGCCCGGACTTCCCCAACCCCACCACCAACACCCGCTTATTCTTCAAATCCATCATGCCCAACACTCTCATCGCAGCTTCAAAGTAGTCAACGCGAACAAAGCAAACACCAGCGCCAGAATCCAAAATCGCGCAATCACCTTCGACTCCGACCATCCCATCAACTCAAAGTGATGGTGCAGCGGAGCCATCTTGAAGATGCGCTTCCCGTTCCTCAGCTTATAGCTCCCCACCTGCAGCATCACGCTCAACGCCTCAAGAATAAACACCCCGCCAATAAACGGCAGCAGCAACTCCTGCTTAATCACAACCGCCACCGTTCCAATCGCCCCACCCAGAGCAAGGCTCCCAACATCCCCCATAAAGATCTCAGCCGGATGAGCGTTATACCAAAGGAACCCGATACTAGCGCCCACCATCGACCCGCAAAAAACCGTCAGTTCGCTCACCATCGGCATTCGCTGCAGCTCAAGATAATCAGAAAACACCACATGCCCACTGACATAGGTCAGCACCGTCAAGGCTCCAGCCGCAATGATCGTGCACCCAATCGCCAACCCATCCAATCCATCGGTCAGATTCACCGCATTGCTCGCGCCCGCAATCACGATCATCACAAACACAACGAACGGCACAAACACCAGCCAGTGCATATGTGGAATATGCCCCATCCACTCCCACACCAGGTCCGGCCTGAATCGCTTTGCAAACGGCACCATCAGCCGTGTCGAGTAGCCCCCGCGAATCTCCATCACCACCAGCGCAGCCGCGACCAGCCCACTCGCAATAAACTGCAAACCCAACTTCGCCCTCGCCGTCAGGCCTTGATTCTGCCGGTGCACCACCTTGATATAGTCATCCGCAAATCCAATCGCCCCAAACGCAAGCGTAGACAGCATCACCAGCCACACATAGGGATTCGAAAGATCCGACCACATCAACGTCGGCACCAAAATCGAGATGCAGATCAGCACCCCGCCCATCGTCGGTGTCCCACTCTTCTTTTGGTGCGACTGCGGTCCCTCTTCCCGGATGTATTGCCCAATCTGAAACTCGCGCAGCTTCTCGATCACATACGGGCCGATCAGCAACCCGATCAGCAGCGCCGTAAGGCTCGCAAACACAGTACGAAACGTCAGATATCGGAATATGCGAAACAGCCGAAAGTAAGGGAACAGCTTCTGGTACAGCAACCAATAGAGCAAAACGCCTCCGCCTTTACCCGCAGCTAATGCCCGTTTTCGTTGCGAGTCACGGCTATCTTAACAGCACCATCCCCCACATCCTTGGTTTATCTCATCTGTGAACCAACTCGAATGCCCACCGAATCCGAGGTTCTCAGCTCAAAGCCCATGCTCCAGAGCAAAGCAGAGCGCATCCGCCGCCATCGCAAGTTCGAACGCCAGATGTGCATCGTGGTCCGAATCCTCCGCCTGCCGCAGCAACTCCACCGTCACCGGAAAAAGATCCGTCCCCTTGCCGCGCTCTGCGTTCTCGATCTTCTCCAGCCGATGATCCGCCTCCGCAATAAATCTCTCCAGCCACTCCGGCGAAGGCGACGCTACCCTCTGCCGGTGCTTGTCCCTAGCTGCATACAAACCCGCCAGCGACAGATGCTCCGCCGCGCGCAAAACCCCAATCGCCCGCAGCACAAACTTGTTGCCCTCTTCACCCTCGGTCGCCTTGCGGTAGAGCTTCACCCCACGCTCCAGCAGATCCCTCAGATCTTCCCCAGTCCCCTTCTCCATCAACGAGATCACCACCGAAGCCCGCTGCATGTGGTGAAACGCAGTCATAAGCCCATGATCGGTTGCATAGACAAATCCAGAACCCGCAACCTTCTCTGCAGCTTTCTTCGCGGCCTTCGCAGCTTTTTTAGCATGCTTGGCGGCATGTTTTGCCGGGTGTTTTTTCGCGGCATGTTTCATCGCCTTCTTCGCATGCTTCTTCAGCGCCGAATCGGACTCCCTTTTGACCAGCGCATTCCCATTGCTCGACATATCTCTCCACTCCCCTAGGTTCTAGTACCGCAAATCGGTAAACCAAGCTCGTCAAAATCAAGCCCGGCAAATCAGTCAGATGCGTTTAAACCCCAAGCGTCCTACAGCCTTCCGGCAATCGCCGCCAAAGCCTTCTCCAGGCGCACGCCCCGCGAAGCCTTCAACAACACTACGTCGCTCGGACGCACATTCGCAACCAGCCACTCCCCCGCCTCCTCAGGGCTCGTGACAAAAAGCGCCTCCGTACCCGCAGCTCTTGCCGCCTCGACAGTAGCCTCGGCCGCGCCCCGTACTCCAAGCACAAAATCTACCCCCCTCTCCTTCATCCTCGTACCGCACGCTGCGTGCAGCGCAGCCGAATCCGGACCAAGCTCCAGCATCTCCCCCGCAACCACAATATGTCGCTCCGCCGGAATCGCCATCAACGCATCGATCATCGCATTCAGCGCCGTCGGATTGGAGTTATAGCAGTCATTGATCAGCGTCGCCCCCCGCCACTCCAGAACCTCGCCACGTTTGTCTCCTGCCCGCAGTTCACCGACAGCCGCAGCACAATCCCCCAGTCCCATCCCGCTCTGCAGGCCCACTGCAATGGCGGCCAGCGCATTCGGAACATTATGCCGCCCCAACATCTTCAACTGCACACTCGCACGCTGCCCCCTGGCCTCCACCGTAAACACCACGCCCTCGGTACCCACCTCCGCCACGTTCACAGCTCTCACACCCGCACCCTCGCCAAACCCGTAAAACACCGCGCGTTCTCCCAGTCCACGGCCAAACGCCGCCACAAAAGCGTCATCGAAGTTCAAAACCGCGATGCCGTCCGCGGGCAGTGCCTCAATCAACTCATACTTCGCCCGTGCGATTCCAATTAGTCCCTCCGGAAAGAACTCGAGATGCACCGGCCCCACGTTCGACACCACCGCCCAATCGGGCTCCGCAATCCTCGACAGCGCGGCAATCTCCCCCGCGTGGTTCATTCCCATCTCGATCACCGCAACCTCATGCTCCCGCTCCAACTTCAGAAGCTGCAACGGTAGCCCAAACGCGTTGTTCAGGTTGCCTGCCGACTTCAGCACCTTGAATTTCGCGCCTAAAACCTGCGCCACGGCTTCCTTGGTCGTCGTCTTTCCGGCCGACCCGGTTACGCCGATCACCCTCCCGCCCCACTCTCGCCGCACCGCATGAGCCAGTTGCTGCAGCGCCATCAACACACAGTCATCGCACGCTGCCACCCGCAACAACCGCCTTTCATCCACCTCAGCCGGCACGACCCATCGATTACTCACTACCGCAGCGACCGCCCCATTCGCAAGCGCGGCCTCTACATAGTCATGTCCATCCAGTCTCTCGCCGCGAACGGCGAAAAAAAGTTCCCCTGCGCCGATGGTCCGCGAATCAATCCCATAGCCTTCCGCCTCGGCCGACGTATCGAACTCGCCATCGGCATGAATCCAGTCAGCAATCTTCCCCAAGGTCAGCTTCACGCTATCTCCCTCAAAACTTCAGCAGCTACTGCCACATCATCAAACGGCACCGTCCCATCTCGCAGGATCTGCACCTTCTCATGGCCCTTTCCAGCGATCAGAACAATGTCTCCAACCTTGGCCGCGCGAATCGCAATCTCGATCGCCGCAGCTCGATCCTGCTCTACTATGCACCTAGCCGTCGTCTCCCGCACCCCCACCAGAGCCTCGTTGATAATTGTCATCGGATCTTCACTTCGAGGATTGTCGCTCGTAAGCACCACAAGGTCGCTTCCCTCGCCCGCCGCCCTGCCCATCCGCGGGCGCTTCGTCTTATCCCGATCGCCGCCACAGCCAAATAAAGTGATCACCCTGGCCCCGCGCTCCGCCACCAACTCCCTCGCCAGCGAGATCAAGTTCCGCAAAGCATCGTCCGTGTGCGCGTAGTCCACCACCACAGTAAAGCCGAGTTGATTCGCGATGGTCTCAAAGCGTCCCGGAACAGGCATCAACTTACCAGCAGCTTCCGCAATTTGCTCCAAACTCAAACCCCGAGCCAAGGCAGCACAAGATGCTGCTAGCAGGTTGTACACATTCACTCGCCCGGTCAGGGAAGATCTCATCTCCACTGTCCCCATTGGCGTCTTCCAATCAAAAGACGTTTCACCTGCTTGCAGGGTCACATTCTCCGCGCGAAACTCTGGAACCCCACCGTAGTTTTTCTTGAACCCGTAAGTCCAAAGTTCGCTGCATCCTATAGCTGCTTTCTCAATCAAGCCGCCATATTCATCATCATGATTTACAACAGCTATCCTCGGAGGAGTCGACCCAACTCCTTCGAACAGTCGCGCCTTCGCCGCAAAGTACTTCTCCATCGTCCCGTGATAGTCCAGATGATCCTGTGTCAGATTCGTAAACATCGCCACATCCACCGGCAGCCCCCAGACACGCTCCTGCTCCAGCGCATGGGATGACATCTCCATAACGGCCTCCGTAGCTCCCGCCTTCACACCATCCGCAAAGATCTCCAGAACATCCCGCGACTCTGGCGTCGTATGCGGAGAAACCCGCACCTCATCTCCAACATGTGTCTCAATTGTCCCGATCAACACACACGTCCGTCCCACACTACGCAGCATCGCCTCCAGCAAGAATGCCGTAGTCGTCTTTCCGTTCGTCCCGGTCACTGCGCTCAAAGCAAGATCACGTTCCGGATGCCCCATGACCGCAGCGCTTACCTCTGCCAGCGCCCGCCTCCCCCGCTCCACCAACGCCGCGCCAACGCCCACATGCTCATGGCGCAGCTTCTCATAAGCCTCGCGAGAGTCCGTCACCACCGCCGTCGCCCCCTTCGCGACAGCCGCCTCTATATAGCGATTTCCATCCGTCGCCTCACCCCGCATCGCGACAAACACATGCCCGCTCTTCACCCGCCGAGAGTCATATTCCACCCCCGAAACCTCGACGGAAGTGCAATACCGATCCATGGCGCTCAAGCCCTCGCAAACTGTCTGCCAGTTCACCGTCTCACAACTCATAGAGCGATGCTAGCCGAGATTCCGAATATCTCCCAGCACCTGACCATCATCGACTGAACCGCACCACGATCTCAGTTCCTGCCGGTACCATCGTCCCCGCCGCCGGAGCCTGCTCTCTAGCCAACCCACTTCCCACGGCCTGCACCCGCAAACCCACGGAATCCGCACGTTCCACCACCCCCCGCAGCCCCGACCCTTCAAACGAGGGCACAGGCACACGTAGTCCCGCATCCACGACAACCGCGCCCTTCTCGTTTGCATCAACAGCAGGACGAGCCTTCTGCGCTGACAGTGGCGCAGACGCAGGAGACACAGAACCGCTCCCATCCCCTGAATGGAACGCCGCCAGAACCTTCACCGGCAGCATGTTCAAAATCTCAGCTGTCTTACCCTGCGCCTTTTGCGTCACAGCTACCGGAGTCTTATTCACCGCAACCTCGGCAGCCGCGGCGGCCGCCGGGGTGCGCAGCGGATCATCCGCCGGTAAGCTGTTCACATCATCGAACATCGCATTCAGATCTGCTGTGTTTTCGCTCGGCGCATCCCCCTCCGCGTCCGCCTTTGCCGCAACAATCAGTTCTTTTTGGGTCTTCAACGGCTGATCATGCGGTACACCCAGATACTCCAGCACCTGCTGCGCCACATCCGCAAACACTGGCGCACTCGCTGCTCCTCCGTAGTGCGCTGCTTCACCACCAGCTGTCGGCGTATCGATTACCACAGCGATCGAGATCGCCGGATTACTCACTGGCGCAAATCCCGCAAAGCTCGCTACGAGCTTCGTATGAGAGTATGTGTGCGTCGCCACATCTATCTTCTGTGCGGTCCCAGTCTTGCCCGCAGAGCTGTAACCGTTCAACGCAGCCAGTTTGCCCGTCCCCTCGGTCACGATGCCCTGCATCATCATCCGCATCTTCGCGGAGGTCATCTCTGAGATCACCCGATGAGCCCCATCCGGCAGTGTGGCCGGCAACTGATTTGATGGCCGAAATGCTGCGGGCTTCAATCTTGCGTCCCCCTTCATCTCATCAGTCGACTGCAATAGTACATGCGGCGGCATGTAGACCCCGCCATTCGCGAGCGCACTCACCATCGTCACCAGCTGTACCGGCGTTACGCCAACCTCTTGCCCGATCGCCATCGACAGGATGCTCGTCGATCCCCACTTCTTCGGTGACCGCAGCAGCCCTCGGGTCTCGCTGGGCAATTCGATCCCTGACCGGTCGCCAAAACCAAATCCGCGCATATATCCATAGAACTTGTTCGGCCCCAGCTTCAACGCCATCTTCGCCGCACCTACGTCGCTCGAGTGCTCCAGCGCATACTGCACCGTCACCACGCCGAAGTGGTCGCTGTGATCGTCATGCAGCGTGCGGCCATACATCGTCATCGCCCCGTTCTGGCAGTCCACCAGGTCCGTCGGCTGCACACCTGCGCCATCGAGCGCCGCCGAATACGTCACTAGCTTGAACGTAGACCCCGGCTCATACACATCACTCACAGCCAGGTTTTGCAGCACACTCGCGTCCATGTGCCTCTGGTCGTTCGGATTAAATCGAGGTGAAATCGCCAGCGCAAGAATCTGCCCAGTATGCGGATCCTGCACCACCACCGTCCCGTGCAGCGCCTTTGTCTTGAGCATCTGTGCATCCAGCGCCCGTTCCGCCATGTACTGAATATTTGCGTCGATCGAGAGCACAAGATTTTCACCCGGCATCGGCTGACTCTCTTCACTGCCCAACACGTGCCGCCGTGCATCGAGCGCAGTCAGCATATGACCGGGCTCACCATGCATATCTTCATCGAACTGTCGCTCCAGCCCGCCCAGCCCTACATCATCCGTACCCACATACCCCAACACCTGCGCGGCTAAATCATTGTTCGGATAAAACCGCTTGAACTCCTTCTGAAAATAGACGCCTTTCAAATTCAGCTCGCGCAGACGATCAGCAATACCAGGATC
Organism: Tunturiibacter empetritectus; assembly: GCF_013410875.1. Lineage (GTDB taxonomy): Bacteria > Acidobacteriota > Terriglobia > Terriglobales > Acidobacteriaceae > Edaphobacter > Edaphobacter empetritectus. The sequence goes on from NZ_JACCCU010000002.1 coordinate 234,535, forward strand.
AACCTTCCGTGCAACCCAGGCAAAGTTCCTCGAGGCGTTGAACCGAGCCAGCATCTGCTGCTGCGATGTAAAGTTGTCCCTCGGATCCGCATGCACAATCTCAGCCAGTATCTCCGCCGCACTCGCACGATTATCCCCCAGCTCCGACGGCACCGCATAGACGCTATCCACCTGCACCGTCACCGCAAGCTCCCGCAGATTACGGTCATACAGCATCCCCCGCCGTGGAGCCACTTCGAACGTCCTCTGCTGCTGCAGCGCCGCACGATGCACAAAGTCCGAGTGGCGCACCACCTGCAACCAGCCCAGACGTACCGCGATCAAAACCGTCCAGGCGCAAAAAAACAGCGCCACATAGGCGAAACGGATCCTCCGTATCGGAGCGGTCAACGTCTGCCGTGGCGCCTTGTTCATCTCATCCCTGCTTTATCGTTAGTGTACTTCCCGGTCCTCTTCGTCAGACATTCTCTGCAAAGTCGAACACCCTCTGCCGACGACCCGACGATCCACTACTGAGCCATCTGCATCGCCGGAGCGCTCGCCTGCGCCAGCGCCGGGGCATTCGGATCTCCGCCGCCCTCCGGCCGCACTACCTGGCCCGGCTGGGGCTCGCCCAGACCAAGCTGTTTTGCAATCCGATCGATCCGGCCAGGATCGGTCAGTTGCGCCTCGGACAAGCGAAGCTGCCGATTCTCCTCCCGCAACTGCTCCACCTGCGCCTTCTGCGCCTCAACGTGATACCCAATCTCAATCGCAGAAAAGTGCTGCCACACATAGACCATCACCAGCACAAACAACACGCTCATTACTGCGGTAAACGTGCGCATCTCGCGACGCCGTTCCGGATCGTCCGCCTTCACAATGCGGCTGTTGTCGATGTGCTTGGTAAAGAAGACCTCTGGCGTCGGTCCACGCCGCGCGCGCCGTTGCGCCTCATAGAGCTCACGATTCCGCGCCGTCAGCGACTCCGCACGGCTCTGCGCCCGCGAACCCAACATCTCTAGCTGTTGTCCTGCCATCGCCGAAGCTGCCATGGTGCACCTCTCTAAAACTCGCCTCTGAATCTCTATCTCTCAATCAAACCTTGCCACTCTCCTTAACGTACGAACCGGGCCGGGATCGCTATGGAGGAAGGGACTTTGTGTTGCAGAGTTGTCTTTCGCCTGAAAGAAGGTGGGACAACCCCGGCCCGATCACTTGTCTTCTCTATCTATAGACTGCACCATTTTTAGTGCAATAGAGAATCTTGTACCTAAATTTTTTCGGCCGCCCTCAACTTCGCACTACGCGACCGCGGATTTCTCATCTGTTCCTGTTCAGCCGCCACAACCGGCTTCTTCGTTAAGACCTCAAATACCTTCGCGTCCTTTGCCGCCTTGAACGCATCCTTCACCAGCCGATCCTCCAACGAGTGAAAGCTGATCAGCACCAGCCTTCCCCCCGGCTTCAACAGAGACCCCGCGCTCTTCAGCAGCGATTGAATCTCTCCCAACTCGTTATTCACTCGAATCCGAAGTGCCTGAAAGGTTCTAGTAGCCGGATGAATCTTCTCGCTTTTCATTGGTGGGGCCTCGGCCGATACGATTCGAGCCAATTCTGCTGTAGTCGTAATCGGCCGGGCCCTAACAATGGCTCTGGCGATTCTCCGCGACCTCCTTTCCTCTCCGAATTCGTAAATCAGGTCGGCGAGTTCGTTTTCGTCTTCCTGATTTACCACTTGCTCGGCCGTCTCTCCGCTGCGCGTATCCATCCGCATATCAAGCGGGCCATCGGTCCGAAAACTAAATCCTCTGTGCGCCTCGTCCAGCTGCAGGCTGCTCACGCCAAAATCGGCAAGCAATCCATCCAGGCTTCCCGGCTCGATCACTCCCGAGGCCTCCGAAAACGCCCTCGGCTCAAACACCACCTCCGGCATCTCGTCTCCAAGCTCGACCCGTAAATCTTCTAGCCTTGCCTTGGCCTTCTCCATCGCCTCCGGGTCACGGTCAAAGCCAATCAACCTGCCTCTGCCGCCCAGCCTCTTCGCAATCTCCAAAGAGTGCCCCGCCAGACCCAGCGTCGCGTCAACCACCACGCCGCCCGGCCGCACATTCAAGTACTCCAGAACTTCTTCTAAAAGAACCGGCACATGTTGCGGACTCTTCATATCAACCCGCCTTCCGTGCTGCCCCTGGGGGCCACCTTGCAACCTTTAAGCAACAACCTTTGTCTTCTCTGCGAACGCCATCAGATCCGCGTCCGTCAGCTCAACCGCGCCACTGGCCTTCTTCATCTCCGCGTCGAACATCTCCGCATTCACAACCTCAAGCAGCGTCTGCGACCCCAGAACATTCACCTCGCCTGTCACCTTCGCCAACTCCCGCAGCTTCTGCGGAATCAGCACCCGGCCCTGCGCATCCATCTCCGCCATCTGCCCGTAAAAGTTCGTTACATCCTGAAACTTCTTCCGTACCGGATCCATTGGGGACATCTTCGACAGCGACGCTTCAATCTGCTCCCACTCCTTCAGCGGGTAAACCTGCGCCCGCCTCCCATCCATGCTCGTTATGTAGAACTGGGGGCCATACAGCTCATCCACACGGCGCTTGAACTCGGCAGGCAGCTTCAATCTGCCCTTCTCGTCCACGCGGGTTGGGTGATTTCCCCGAAACATAACGACCTCGATACCTCTCCCGGCTCATCTTTGGTTCAAACCAGCTCCGCATCGTAGAATCTTATTGTCAAGGAACCTAGTTTGGTCCACGAAACTCCAAAATCTTCTACTTCGCTCCACCAGCATCGCCGAGGTATCTAGCCCTGTAAAGGACTAATTTGTGCAACTTCTGTGTATTTCCCATATTGGAATGTGGAAAACTCAGCTACTTGTGTATACCGAAGAGGTAACCGCTAGCTGTAGTGTTGGCTCGGTTGATTCATACCAACTCTGTTACTTGCAGAGCGTGAATCCATCTGGTAAGCGAAATAAAAGCGAAAACGCTAGCTCCCACTTAGCAACTTCTTCCGCCGAAGCAGCCACACCAGGTACGCAAGCACTGCCAGATTGATGAGCAACAGGCTCAGGCGAAACCAGTCGGGCCTTCGAACCAGCTCATACAGCTCCCAAGGTAAAAAAGAGATCGTCAGGATCAGCGTCAGATACTCGGCCCACACCTTCTCCAGAAGCAGTCCAATCCCCTCTGTTAGAGCCAGCGCGGAGTAGCCAAACGTCGCGACACTGATCTGTCGCATCCGATGAGCATCGATAAGGTCAGCCTTGTGCAGCAACAAAGCAACCAGCCGGCTCTCAGGGTCAAATCTCAGCTTCAGCGCCAGCCGCGTCACCTCATCGCCGATATCTTTATGCAGCAGATGAATCGCGCCCGCACCGATACAGAAGAAGAAGATCGCCTTCGCCAGCTTGAAAAGCCCGATCAGCATCAACCCACGATCATGCACTCCGGTCGCGTGATGCCCGTGCTCCGGTGCCTGTATCGACTCGCTCCTGCTGATCGGTTCTTTCAACATCATCAGACCTTCAGTTGACGAGGACGCGATGAAATTGTCAACGCCACCTTCGTGTCACGCATCTTCACCCCATCAACATCTTCCCCTCAACTGTTACGCGCACCCAATAGACCTCCTAACGCCGCCTCCTGAAAGGACATCTCACGAGCATGATTGGAACGAGACCAATCCAGTCTCAGCAAGCGCACGTAGATGCTTATGAGTGCCCTTGCAGGGAACCAACTTCTAAGAATCAAGAACGATACAAGAACGATACAAGAACGATAAAGGATAACGACAATGAAGAAGACCTTCCTCGCGACCTTGGCAGTTGCTGCCTTGGCCATCACCTCCCTCAGCGCCCACGCCCAGAAGGATCCCGAAGTCGGCGGCGCTGCGATGTACCCCACTAAAACCATCGTCGAGAACGCAGTCAACTCGCCGATCCACAAGACCCTCGTCGCTGCCGTCAAGGCAGGTGGCCTGGTCGACACACTCAACAGCCCCGGACCCTTCACCGTCTTCGCCCCAACCGATGACGCCTTCGCCAAACTCCCCGCCGGCACCGTCGACACTCTCGTCAAGCCAGAGAGCAAGGACACCCTCGATAAGATCCTCACCTACCACGTCGTAGCCGGCAAGATCAGCTCTAAGGAACTCGAGAAGATGATCAAAAAGGGCGGCGGCAAAGCCACCCTTAAGACCGTCCAGGGTGAAGATCTCACCGCCAGCATGTCCGGCGGCAACATCATTCTGACCGATGCCAAGGGCGGCACGGCCACCGTCACCACCGCCGATGTCTTCCAGTCGAACGGTGTCATCCACGTCATCGACACCGTCCTCATGCCCAACTAGTGTCTTCCTCCAGCAGTTCCCTTGGGGCGCCTCATAACGAGGCGCCCTTTTTCTCACCCCATGAAAAACACTCTTTGCTCAACAGCCTTGCATCCCTCGCGCTCTCCCTTCGAACACGCTATAACCGACTCAGCGATGCGCCGCACCTTCCACTCCGGACAGTGGCTCCCCTACCCTGTCGAACTAGTCTTCGCCTTCTTCTCAAACCCCGACAACCTCCCCCGGCTCATGCTCCCTTGGCAAAAGGCCCGCATCGAGAAGATCTCCCTCGCACCCCCACCCACGCAACCCGTAACCTCCAACAGCATCACAGCCGGTGCCGGAACCAGGCTGACCCTCAGCTTTCGGCCCTTCGCATACTCGCCAATTCGAGTTTCATGGGACGCTGAGATCTCTGAGTTCGCCTGGAACGATCACTTCTGCGACCAGCAGCTCCGCGGTCCCTTCGCCTACTGGCATCACTGCCACCACGTAAAACCGCAGACGCGAACAGAACTTTCAGGCAGCGTCACTTCGGGCACCCTGCTCGAGGACGAAGTCAACTACGAACTGCCGATGGGCAAACTGGGCACCTTAGCCAACAGCCTCTTCGTTACCTCCCAGCTACGAAGCACCTTCGCCTATCGTCACGCCCGCACCAGCGAGCTGCTCGCGCACCTGACCCATCGCTGAAAGTCGCTCTTAACGGAACCTATCAAGGCCGCTAAAGAAGTTGAAAAAACACGCGCTGCGAACTGCAGGCCGCCAATCCTTCCACCTAGTGCTTAGCCAGCACCTGCTCCATCATCTTGCTGAGATAAGGTCTCGACCTCTCAAGCGCTGCCTCTGCCGTTAGGCCATACTTCTCCCGCAGCGACTCCACCTTGCCATGCTCGATGAACGCATCCGGCCAGCCCACCCTCACAACCGGCACCTGCAACTCAAGTTCGTTCAAGGTCTCCATCACGGCAGAGCCAAACCCACCTGCCAGCACATGATCCTCTAACGTAATCACCAACCCACAGCGTCCGCCAAACTCCCCAACGCAATCGCGATCCACCGGCTTCGCAAAGCGCGGATTGATCACCGCCGCAGAAAATCCTTCCAGCTTCAACATCTCCGCAAGCCGTACCGCCTCCGGCAACATCGCACCCAGGCCGAAGATAGCGACATCCACTCCGTCGCAGATCACCTCAGCCTTGCCGATCGCGAGCGCCACCTGCTGCTCTTTCACTTGAACGCCCGGCCCAGTCCCACGCGGATATCGAATCGCGCTCGGCCCTTCATGCAGCATCGCCGTATACATCATGTCGGCCAACTCATCCTCATCCTTCGGCACCATGTGCACCAGGTTCGGCACGCTGCGCAGATAGCTGATGTCGAACAGGCCATGATGCGTCGGCCCATCGTCCCCGCTCAACCCCCCGCGATCCATGCAGAACACCACAGGCAGATTCTGCAGACAGACATCATGCACCACCTGATCAAACGCCCGCTGCAAAAACGTCGAGTAGATCGCACAGAATGGCTTATATCCCTTCGTCGCCATTCCAGCCGCAAAGATCACCGCATGCTCCTCCGCGATCCCCACGTCGAAGTACCGTTTCGGATGATGCGGCCTAAAAAGATCGAGCGCCGTGCCGTTCGGCATCGCAGCCGTAATCGCCACCACCTTATCGTTCGCCGTAGCCAGCTTCGTCAACGACTCTGCAAAGATCTCCGAGTAGGTCTTCTGCCCAGCAGGCTTGGTCTCACCGGTCTGCGCATCGTAAGGCCCCAGCCCATGAAATTTCTTCTGCTTTTCTATCGCAGGCTGAAAACCCTTTCCTTTTTGCGTGATCGCATGCAGCACCACCGGCTTGTTCTGCTGCTTCAAAAATTGGAACGTCTCAATCAGCAGCGGCAGATTATGTCCATCAAGCGGCCCGAAGTAACTCAACCCAAACTCTTCGAAGAGCGTGCCCGGCCCAATCAAACCCTTCGCCGCCTCCTCCGCCTTGCGAGCAACGTGCCGCACCGTCTTCCCGCCAAACCGCTCCAGCAGATCGGCCGCTCGATCATGCAGACTCGAGATCGTAGGATTGGTCACGATCTTGTGGAAGTACTCCGCAATCGCCCCTACGTTCTTATCAATCGACCAGGCATTATCATTCAACACCACGATCAATCTCTTCGTCTGAGCCGCAATATTGTTCAGCGCTTCAAACGAGATGCCATTTGTAAACGCCGCGTCCCCGGCCAACGCAACGATGTGTTCTTTCCCACCCGCCATGTCGCGGCCAACAGCCATCCCCAGCGCCGCACTCAGCGCCGTTCCTGCGTGCCCGGCACCATAGCTGTCATGCTCGCTCTCAGTGCGCAGCATAAATCCATTCAGTCCACCCGGCTGCCGAATCGTATGAAACAGCTTCTCCCGCCCCGTCAGTAGCTTGTGCACGTAGGCCTGATGGCTCACATCGAAGACAAAGCTATCGGTCGGTGTATCGAACACATAGTGCATCGCCAGAGTCAGTTCCACCACGCCAAGATTCGGACCGATGTGTCCGCCCGTCTTTGCAACCCCCACAATCAGTCGCGCCCGAATCTCCTCTGCCAACTGCGTCAACTCCGCGATCGAAAGCTTCTTCACATCAGCGGGAGAGTTAATTGTCTCGAGAATCTTACTCATTCAAAACCTGTCTGCAGTCTCGCTGACCGAGCGTCGCGTCCTGCCGAAAACCAAACTACATCTTCAACCCAGCTAAATAACTTGACTTTTAAGTATACCAACCCACATCTTCATGTGTTGTTGCATTTTTCCGCCTCGATTCTTTGACGCAGCTCCTACCTCATTGGATCTCTCCCGCACCTCAACCCAGCAGAATCGAGGCAATAGACAACCCAAAGCACCCTTAATTTGCCCTGCCCACACATCCACTGCGATATCCTTCCCCCACATGGTCCCCGCCGTCACCACCACAGGCCTCACCCGCCGCTTCGGCGAATTCACCGCAGTTCAGGACGTCAACCTCACCGTCGCTCCCGGCCAGTTCTTCGGCTTCCTCGGTCCCAACGGCGCGGGCAAATCCACCACCATCAAGATGCTCACCGGCCTGCTTGCCCCCACCTCCGGCTCCATCCAGATCCTCGGCCTCGACGCCGCCACCAACCCCATCGAGGTCAAGCGCCAGATCGGCGTAGTCCCCGAAGGCCTCGCTCTCTTCGGCCGCCTCACCGCCGCCGAATACCTCCGCTTCGTAGGCCGCATGTACGGCCTCGACGCCGCCATCACCGCCGCCCGCACCACCGAACTCCTCGACTTCATGAGCCTCGCCGGCGAAACCAAAAAACTCATCACCGACTTCTCCCACGGCATGCAGAAAAAACTCGCCCTCGCCGCCGCCGTCATCCACGGCCCCCGCATCCTCTTTCTCGACGAGCCCTTCGAAGGCGTCGACGCCATCGCCTCCGGCACCCTCAAAGCCATGCTCCAGGGTATGATCGCCCGCGGCGCCACCATCTTCCTCACCTCCCACGTCCTCGAGATCGTCGAGCGCCTCTGCACCCACATCGCCATCATCGACCGCGGCCACCTCATCGCCAACGGCTCCCTCGAAGAGCTCCGAGCCGGCGTCCAGGCCCGCAACCCCGAAGGCAACGGCAGCAACCAGATCCTCACCCTCGAACAAATATTCCTGGACATAGTAGGCAGCGATCCTGCCACTATCCAACCCGAGCAGGAGCTCTCATGGCTGGGCTAACCGAAACTCCAAGCCAACCTCCAAATCAACCCTGGACCTCCGCCCAAAGCCGCGCCCAGTTCGCCGCCCTCGCCCAACTGCGCTGGTGCATCTTCCGCAACGCCTTCCGCCGCAAAGGTGGAACCGGCGAACTCATCGCCCGCATCCTCTTCGTCCCCTTCCTCGCCATCATCGCCATCTTCCCCATCCTCGGCGCAGGCATCGGAGCACATCTTCTCGTCGTCACCAATCGCCTCGCCATGCTCTCCGCAATCACCTGGGGCGTCTTCCTGCTCTGGCAGCTCGTCGTCCTCAACATCTCCGCGCCGGGCCTCAGCTTCGACGTCAACACCATCATCCGCTTCCCCATCAGCTTCCCCCGCTACCTCCTGGCGCGCCTCTTCTTCGGCCTCCTCTCTGCGGCCAACGTCATTGGCACTCTCGCTCTCATCGCAACCGACATCGGCATCGGTATAGCCAGGCCCTCGCTCATCCCCTGGGCCACCCTCACTCTCCTCGTCTTCGCTTTGGCAAACATCTTCTTCACCCGAATGGCCACCACCTGGGTCGAGCGCTGGCTCTCCACCCGCCGCGCCAGCGAGATCTTCACCGCTCTCATCATCTTCGGCTCCCTCGGTTTTCAGTACATCAATCTAAACTTCAACCCAGCCTTCCAACACGGCCACCACGCCAGCAAACTTCCAATCCTCATCAAAATCTTCAACCGCATTCGCCCCATCGCCGACTTCCTTCCACCCGGCCTGGCCGCCACCTCCATCGTCAGCTCTACGCAGGGACACCACCTCATCGCCATCGCATCTCTCCTCGGCCTCACCGCCTTCGGATGCCTCTTCCTGGCCATCTACGCCTGGCGTATGCATCGCGAGTTCCGCGGCGAAAATCTAAGCCAGGTCTCCCACCAACCCACCGCAACCCGCATCTCGCCCCCGCAGCGCATCGCCGGCGCGCCGTCCGCAACGGCTCAGCCCACCCGCAGCCTCTTCAGCCTCAGCCCCATCCTTTCCGCATGTCTGCGTAAGGAGCTCCTCTACCTCCGCCGCAACACCAATCAGCTCTACGGCTTCATCGCGCCCATCTTTATGGTCTTCCTCTTCGCCAACCGCATGGGAGCCAGCGGTACCGGCGGCAGCCTCGTCTTCCCCGCCGCCGTCGCCTACTCCCTCCTCGGCGTCTCCATCCTCTCTTACAACGGCCTCGGCATGGACGGCCCCGGCGTCCAGTTCTACTTCCTCAGCCCCACCCGCCTCCGCGACGTCTTCCTCGCAAAGAACCTCATAGGCTTCCTCCTCAGCCTTATCGAGTTCGGCCTCATCTTCGCAGTTCTCACCTTCAGCGCCGGCACTCCATCGCTCCTCATCGCCCTCGCAACCCTCTGCTGGCTCGTCTTCGCCACCTTCACCAACGGAGCCATCGGCAATCTCCGCTCCCTCAGCGCACCAAAAAAAATCGACCTGTCGAAGATCAGCCGCAAACAGACCTCTCAACTCAGCGCTCTCATCGCATTGGGCGTTGTTCTAGCCTGTTTCGGAATCGGCTTTGCCATCGTCCTTCTCAGCCAACACTTGGGCCAACCTTGGCTCATGATCCCCATCCTCCTCGCCCTCGCTGTGGCAGCCTTCCTCTTCTACCTCCACGTCCTCAACCGTCTCGACACCATCGCGCTGAACCATCGCGAGACCATCGCCGAAGAGCTATGCAAGACCTAGTGTCCTGAGTCCAGGCGAAGCCGTATTAGCCTTTGCCGTCATCCTGAGTGCAGCGAAGGATCCCGACGAACTCCACCTGCCCAAACCGCTCGCCCTTTTCCACCCACACGTTCAAGCCGTTGTCTGTTCTTCATTTCCCAAGAAAGTTCACGACACCCGTGGCGAGACCTACGCTACACTGGCTCTCTCCGCACACCAGCTCACCTACCGCCGCCAAACGCACCAAGTGAGTATCAGGAAGGAAAAAAGACGAGATGCACCTCACGAGCCGCAGGGCAGCAGTCCTCATCGCATTCGCAACAGCAACCACCTTCGGCTCCATTCACGCCACCGCCCAAACCACACCCGAGCAGCCCGACAACTACCAATGGCTCGAAGACGTCTCCGGCGGCAAAGCCATGGCCTGGGTCAACGAAGAAAATGCCCGCTCCGCCAAAGTCCTGCAAGCCGACCCGCGATACCCCGCGCTCGCCGAAACAGCGCTCAAGGTGCTCGAATCGCCCACCCGCCTCCCAACTCCAGACTTCCGCGTCGGTGAGATCTACAACACCTGGCAGGACGCCCAGCACGTCCGCGGCATTCTTCGCAAAACCTCCCTCGACAGTTACCTCACCGACCAGCCCGACTGGCAGACCGTCATCGACTATGACGCCCTCGCCGCAAAGGACAACGAAAAATGGGTCGAGAAGGGCCTTAACTGCCTCTACCCCGGAGACGGGCTCTGCCTCGTCTCTCTCTCCGCCGGCGGCGAAGACGCAGACACACTCCGCGAGTTCGACCTCAAGACCGGAAAGTTCGTCGCAGGCGGCTTCGTCTTACCGAAGTCCAAGCAGGACGTAACCTGGGTCGATAAAGACACCCTCCTCGTAGCCCGCGACTGGGGCGAAGGCACCATGACCCAATCCGGCTATCCCTTCGTCATCAAGCTCTGGAAGCGCGGCCAGACCCTCGACCAGGCCAAAGAAGTCTATCGAGGCACACCTACCGACGTAGAAGTCGGCGCAGCCGCAATTCAAGACAGCCAGGGTCACACCGCTGTAATCCTCGACCGCGGAGTCAACTTCTTCGAGCGTGAGACCTTCCTCTACACCGACAGCGGTCCCAAAAAAGTCTTCGTGCCTGGCAAGTCGCGGACCCACGGCATGCTCGACGGCCAGCTCATCGTCGAACTCAACCAGGACTGGAAGCCCGAAGGCCACTCGAAAACCTTCCCTCAAGGCTCAGTCATTGCACTCGACCTCGAAGCCGTAAAGAAGGACCCCGTCCACCTCAAGCCCACCGTCATCTTCACTCCCACTACTGAAGAGTTCTTTCAGGAGTCGGCCATCACCAAAGACCATCTCCTCCTCACCACGCTCGACCACGTACAAGGCCGCGCCTACCTCTACACCCACGAAGCCAACAACACCTGGACACGCAAGAAACTCGACATCCCCGACAACCTCAGCGTCAGCATCGCCACCACCAACACCTCCGACAACAAGTTCTTCCTCGAAACCACCGGCTTCCTGACGCCCTCCTCCCTCCTTCTCGGCGACGCCGCATCGACGAGTCTAAAGTCCGCCAAAACTCTCCCCGCCCAGTTCGACGCCTCCAATCTCATCGTCGAGCAACTCCAGGCCACCTCCAAAGACGGAACCAAAGTCCCCTACTTCCTCGTCCGCCACAAAGACATCAAGTACGACGGCTCGAACCCCACCCTCATGAACGCCTACGGAGGCTTTCAGGTCTCCATGACGCCCCTCTACAATCCCATCCTCGGCAAGCTCTGGCTTGAGCGAGGCGGCACCTTCGTCCTCGCCAACATCCGCGGCGGCGGCGAGTTCGGCCCCGCCTGGCACGACGCCGGCCTCAAGACCCACCGCCAGCGCATCTACGACGACTTCGCCTCCGTCGGCCAGGACCTCTTCACCCGCAAGATCACCTCACCCCGCCGCCTCGGCATCGTAGGCGGCTCCAACGGCGGCCTCCTCATGGGCGTCGAGTTCACCCAGCATCCCGAGATGTGGAACGCCGTCGTCATCCAGGTCCCCCTGCTCGACATGATCCGCTTCGAGCACATCGCCGCCGGAGCCTCCTGGGTCGGCGAGTACGGCACCGTCACCATCCCAGATGAGCGAAAGTTCCTCGCCCACATCTCCCCCTACAACCAGCTCAATCCCAACACCAACTACCCCGAGCCGCTCATCTTCACCACCACCAAAGATGACCGCGTCGGCCCCGTCCACGCCCGCAAATTCGCCGCACGCCTCGAAGAGTTTCACAAGCCCTTCTTCTACGACGAGATCGTCGAAGGCGGTCACGCCGCCGGAGCCAACCTCAAAGAGCAGGCCAACACCCGCGCCGAACAATACACCTACCTCACACGCAAGCTCATGGACTAAGGTGAAGTGCGCCCTACGCGGGCGGCGGTCACTTCGTGACGCGTGTACCGGTCGTGTTGGAACAACCGCCGTGGGTCCTCCCGTTGGTCGGCACAGACTTTAGCTCGCGACCAACGGGAGCGCCAACCAAAGGGGTATACAAGTCACGAAGTGACCACCGCCGGCGCAGGGCGCCCGTCCGGCAGGACAGAGCGCCTTTCGCACCTACCCAGCCACCCCCACCACACTCAACATCCTCCCCGCCACCCCCTTCGCTCCACGATGCGAAAAGTACTTCATCTCCCCCACCGCATCCACCGCACAAGCCGTACACTCACCCACCACGGTGATCCGCTCCTCCCATACACCAGCCTCCACCAACTGCCTGCGATTAGCCTCCCAAAGATCCAGATACAGCTTCCCCTCCTCCTCCGCGGCACCCACCCGAAAAAGCTCCTCCCCATACCCAAATCGCTCCCCAAACTCCCGATGCACTTCCTCACCCACCGAGTAGCAGCAAGCCCCAATGCTCGGCCCCACCGCCGCCTCCAGATCCTCCACCCGCGACCCATACTCCGCCACCATCATCGCCACCCCGCGCTCCACAATCTTCGCCACCGTCCCCCGCCACCCCGCATGAAACGCCCCCACTGCCCTCTTCTCTCGATCCACCACCAGCACCGGAACACAATCCGCCGTCCCTACCCCCACCAACACGCCCGGCACGTTCGTAATCAAGCCGTCCCCCTCCAACACGGCCCTCCCCTCCGCCGTCTCCAGCTTCCCCGCGAGCGCCCCATCCCCCTCACGAACCACCCGCACCACATCCGAGTGAATCTGCCTCAATCCCACCAGCGAAGAACCACGTTTCTGCACCAAGTCACCATCAACACACCGCACAAAACGCACTCGATTTTCCACCACCGAAGCAGCCGCATCCTCCTTCGTCCACCCCAGATTCAGCATTTTTCCCCCATAAACCGAAGAAACACCCCCACCGCGCGTACTGAACCCATGCCGCAGCCACCCCAGCCCCTCCCACGCCGCAACCCGCACCACCTCAATCTGCTCACTCACACTAACTCCTTTATTTTGAGCGCCCATAACCCTAACGCACTCCTGGCAGTACCCGCTAACAGGCGTCCCTGATCCCTAATGTTATCGCCGCCGATTCCATAAAACCCTTCCCGGTAACATTCCTCAATCCGCAGAGTCTATTTTTAGTACCGCAACGAGGGTTACAGCATCAAAAAGACGGTAACAGCTGATGATGCAGGGGCACCAACTAACCCCCTTCTGTTGCAACAAAAATTTGCATCCTTCCCCGCGGGTCTGTAATATACCGCGATTGTAGACATGAGAGTGAATGTGCCCACCGTAGCCCCCCAATTTATTCGTTCCCGTATCAGTAAAGTCTGCGTGCCCATCATCGGCGCCACGCCTGCCGAGATGCTTGAAAAAGCCAGCGCCGTCGCCAAAGAAACTCCTTTCCTCGAGTTTCGCCTCGACTACCTGGAAAAGCCTCTCCTCGCCCTGCCAAAGCTAAAGCACTTCCTCAGTGAAAATACCGCTGTCACTGCTATCGCGACCTGCCGCCGCGCCGCCAACGGCGGCAAATTCTCCGGCAATCTCGCCGCCGAGATGGAGATTCTCTCCAAGGCAGGAACCTCCGGCTTCCACATCGTCGACCTTGAACTCGAATCCGCCGAGAGCCTGAAGAAAGGCGAGCTTCAGAAGCTGCGCGATACAGGCATCGCTCTCATCGTCAGCCACCACGACTTCACCGCAACCAAAGATCTCGACGGCATCTTCAAGCGCATCGAGCCTTTCAAGGCAGACTTCATCAAGATCGTCCCCACCGCCAAATCTCTTACCGACAACGTCACCCTCATGCGCTTCATCGAGCGGATGGACGATCACTCCAACATTGTCGCTGTCTGTATGGGCGATGCGGGCATCATCTCGCGCGTCCTCGGCCTCCGCGCCGGCTCTGCCTTTACCTTCGCCGCAGCCACCGCTGGCGAAGAGACTGCCCCCGGCCAGATCGCCGCCCGCACACTCATCGAAACCTATCGCATCGATCAAGTGGACGCAGCCACCAAGGTCTATGGCGTCGCCGGAAACCCTATCCGCAGCTCACTCTCTCCCATCATGATGAACACGGCCTTTCGCCGCGAGACCGTCAACGCCGTCTATCTCGCGCTTCAAGCCAATAAACTCTCCGACCTGCTCAAACTCGTCCACGAGATCCCCATCCAAGGCCTTAGCGTCACCATGCCACTCAAGCAGGAGATCATGGCGCACCTCGAAAAGACCGATCCCCTCTCCGCCAAGATCGGCGCCTGCAACACCGTGCTACGTCAGGACGGCAAGCTCTATGGCTTCAACACGGACGTCGCCGGCATCACCGGCCCCATTGAGAAGCGCATGTCTCTTCGCGGAGCAAAGGCCCTTGTCCTCGGTGCCGGTGGAGCTGCTCGCGCTGCAGTCTTTGGGATGCGCGATAAGGGAGCAGACGTCTTCATCCTCAATCGCACCGCCGAAACAGCGCAGAAGCTGGCAAGGCAGTCCGGTTCGAAGACCATCAAGAAGGACGCCCTCGCCAAGACCACCTTCGACGTCATCGTCAATGCGACTCCCATCAGCATGACCGGCATCAAGGGCGCGCCGGTCCTCGAAGCGGCAGACCTCAACACCAAACTGGTATTTGATCTCGTCTACAACCCGCTCGAAACGCCACTGCTTCGTCTCGCGCGCCAACACAGCATCCCCATCATCACCGGCATCGAGATGTTCGTACAGCAGGGAGCGCGCCAGTTCGAGATCTTCACCGGAAAACCTGCTCCGGAAGAGGAGATGCTGCGGGTCGTCATCCACGCTCTACGCCAGCAGGCCGAGTCTGCTGCAGAGACACCGGCACCTACTGCCAAAACGAAAAAAGCTTCCTGATTGGACTGCTGCACAGGAAAAAAATGGAACCCCGGCGATCCCGGGGTTTTCCCTGTCTTTGCTGGTGTTTTCGAGGGGTGTTTTAGAATTTCGCGTGTTTTCGTGTGGTGATTTTGTAGTGTGATCGTGGTGAGATGCGTGGTGGACGTGGCTCCCAAACAGCGTTCTCGGGGAACCTCAAAAATACGCCAAGATTTTTGATTATTTTTTCTAAAACAAAGGAGCCGCCTCGATCGAGGCGGCTCCTGATGGCTTGAGGACAGCAGACGGGCTTAGCTGCTCTTACCCTGCGCTGAAGCGAGCTTCTCCTCAGCCTTCCGGGTAACCGCATTGGCTTCGTCGTACTTCGCACCGTCGTCACCAGCCTCGTTCCAAAGCTTCTGACCCTCTTGAAGCTCCTTCTGGGCCTCGGCGGTGTCAATCTCGTTGGGATGCAGCGCGGTCTCCGCCAAGATCGTCACACGCTCCGGCAGCACCTCCACGAAGCCCCAGGCTACGAAAAACTTCTGATCGCCTGAGCTGCCACCATGTAAGCGCACCTCGCCCGCACCAAGCTCTGCGAGCAGGGGCGCCGCACCATAGAGCGCCTCCAGATATCCCGACATCGACGGCAACTCCACCGCCTCTGCCGTCGCATCCAGCAGAACACGGTCGGGAGTGACCAGCCGAACGCTGAGAAGACCAGATTGTTGTGTCTCTGCCATGTTTCCTTTCATAGCGAGTCAGCAAGTTAGCGAAAACTGGTCAGCTGACTTGCTGTTTTCTCTGCTAACTCGCTGACTTGCTGCACTTCGCTGACTCGCTGCTCTATACCGTCTGCTTCATCTTCTCTGCAGCTGCAATCACGTCTTCGATTCCGCCCTTCAGATAGAAGGCCTGCTCGGGAATGTCATCGTGCTTGCCTTCGATAATCTCCTTGAAGCTCCGAACCGTATCCGCAACCTTGACGTAAGCGCCTGGGATACCGGTGAAGATCTCAGCCACATGGAACGGCTGCGACAGGAACCGCTGCACCTTACGCGCACGTGCCACGGTGACCTTGTCCTCTTCCGAGAGCTCGTCGATACCGAGAATTGCGATAATGTCCTGCAAATCCTTGTAGCGCTGCAGAATTTTCTTCACACCCTGCGCCACATCGTAGTGCTCCTGCCCGACCACGCGAGGAGTCAGAATGCGCGAGGTAGAAGCCAGCGGGTCTACAGCGGGATAGATTCCTAGTTCGGAGAGGGGCCGCGAAAGCGATGTGGTCGCATCAAGGTGAGCAAAGGTCGTCGCCGGAGCCGGGTCAGTGAAGTCGTCGGCAGGCACATACACCGCCTGCACCGACGTAATCGAACCTTTCTTCGTCGAGGTGATGCGCTCCTGCAACTCACCCATCTCGGTCGCAAGATTAGGCTGATAGCCTACGGCCGAAGGCATACGGCCAAGCAGCGTCGAAACCTCAGAACCCGCCTGGGTAAAGCGGAAGATGTTGTCGATGAACAGCAGCGTATCCGCGCCCTCTTCGTCGCGGAAGTGCTCCGCCACTGTAAGGCCGGTCAGCGCCACGCGAAGACGCGCCCCTGGCGGCTCAGTCATCTGCCCATAGACCAGCGTCGCTTTGCTCTTCGGCAGATCCTTCAGGTCGATAACGCCGGACTCCTGAAACTCCATCCAAAGATCGTTGCCTTCGCGGGTACGCTCGCCCACACCGGCGAACACCGAAAAGCCTCCATGCTGGCTGGCAACGTTATTGATCAGCTCTTGAATGATGACGGTCTTGCCCACACCAGCGCCACCAAACAGGCCGATCTTGCCGCCCTTCATAAACGGCTGGATGAGGTCAATGACCTTGATGCCAGTCTCGAACATCTCCTCACTGGTTGACTGCTCATCAAACGCAGGAGCCAGCCGGTGAATCGGCATATGCACCTTCGCGTTGACCGGTCCCAGCTCATCCACCGGCTCGCCAAGCACGTTGAGCACGCGGCCAAGCGTCTCACGGCCCACCGGCACCATGATGCCCGAACCGGTGTCGATCGCCTTCATCCCGCGAACCATCCCTTCGGTCGCGACCATTGCGATGCAGCGCACGCGGCCTTCACCAAGATGCTGCTGGACCTCAACGATTACGTCCAACGGGGTGGGAACATCAAAGCCTTCGCTGACGATGCGGATCGCCTGAAAGATAGGCGGCATGTGCGACTCTTCGAATTGAACGTCAACGGCCGGTCCGCTGATCGAAATTACTTTGCCAATATTCTCTGCCATAGGTCTCTTTCGTTATTGCAGCCGTCTGTGCTTAGAGAGCAGCCGCGCCACTCACAATCTCAATAATTTCCTTGGTAATTGCTGCCTGACGTACGCGGTTCATGGTGAGGCTCAGGCTGTCGATCAGGTCGCCTGCGTTCTTGGTCGCAGCATCGGTTGCCGTCATACGCGCTGCGTGTTCTGCAGCGGTGGACTCGAGCAATGCATGAAAGATCACTGTCGTCACATAACGCGGCATCAGGTGACGGAAGAGTCTCTCCGGCGATTGGTCGAAGATGTCATCGACATCGGCGGTGCCAAACTTCTTGGCTTCTTCTTCCATCTCGCTGGCTTCGGGTACATGAACGCTGATGCCTTCCGACTGCGCTGCCTTAACAGCCGCATCGCGCTCTTCCTGGGTCGGCTCCTGAGAAGACTCAACGTTGTGAGCTCCAAGCTCGACAATCGGCAGCAACTTTTCTACAACGATTCTCTGCTGCAGCACAGATTTGAACTCGTTGTAGACGAGATAGACAGAGTCAATCTCCGACCGTTCGTAACGTTCGATGATGGAGTGCGCCAGCTTGGAGACAGCTTCAAATTCGGTCTTGACGAGAAGGTCCGGATGCTCCGCTGCAACTTCGATCTGTGCTGCGCGATGGCGAATCGTATCGTAGTGTATTGCGAGATCGTTGTCGTAGTGCTCTTCTGTCTTCTCGTAGTTCGCCGCTGGAAACTTCCTCTTGTAAAAGCCAATCGCCTTTTTCCCAATGGGCTCAAGGTCGATGTTCTGTCCTCTCGCCACGCGAGCGTCGATGAACTTCTGCGCTGCTTTGCCAACGTTCGAGTTGAAGCCGCCTGCAAATCCCTTATCGCCTGCGATCACGACGACGAGTACGTTCTTCTCTTCGCGCTCAATCAGCAGGGGATGAAGAATCTCGCCGGTCTGCTCGTTGTAGATATCGGTGCGGCGCACCAGAGACTCCAGCACGTTGATCAGCATCTGGGCGTAGGGTCGTGCCTGCATGGCACGCTCCTGCGCACGGCGCAGCTTAGCCGCCGAGACCATCTTCATGGCCTTCGTGATCTGCCGCGTGTTCTTCACACTGCGGATGCGACGACGTAAATCGAGTACGTTTGCCATGGTTTACTTAGCTGCAACCGTCTCTTTCTGTTGCTGGTTCTTGTCCTTGCGATCTGCGAGGAAGTTGCCCTTGTACTCTTTGATCGCCGCGGTCAGACGAGACTTCAAATCGTCGTCCAGAGCCTTCTTGGTGGCGATGTCTGTCAGAATCGCGGGCTGTGCCGATTCGAGATAAGGATAGAAGCCGTCCTCGAACGCCCGCAGATCACTAACCTCTACATCATCCAGAAGGCCGTTTACACCAGCGAAGAGGATTGCAACCTGCTTCTCCGCGCTGAGCGGCTGGAACTGCGGCTGCTTGAGGAGCTCCGTCAGGCGCTGTCCGCGGTTGAGCTGCTGCTGCGTTACCTTATCCAGATCCGAACCAAACTGCGAGAACGCAGCCAGCTCGCGATACTGCGCCAGATCAAGCTTCAGGGTGGCTCCAACCTGCTTGGTTGCTTTGATTGCAGCCGAGAAGCCTACGCGTGATACGGAGAGACCAACGTTGACGGCAGGACGCACGCCAGAGTTGAACAAGTCGGTCTCAAGGAAGATCTGCCCATCCGTGATTGAGATCACATTCGTCGGGATGTAAGCCGAAACGTCGCCAGCTTGCGTCTCGATGATCGGAAGCGCCGTCAGCGAACCGCCGCCGAGCTTGTCTGAAACCTTTGAGGAGCGCTCGAGCAGCCGAGAGTGGAGATAGAACACATCGCCGGGGTACGCCTCGCGCCCAGGCGGACGGCGGAGCAGCAGCGAGATCTCGCGATAGCTGGCGGCGTGCTTCGAGAGATCGTCATAGATCACCAGCGCATGCTTGCCGCTGTCGCGGAAGTACTCACCCATTGCCGTCGCAGCAAACGGAGCGAGGTACTGCATCGGCGCCGGCTCAGAGGCAGTCGCGGCAACAACAATGGTGTAAGCCATTGCGCCATGCTCTTCAAGCGTCTGCACCACCTGTGCCACGGAAGAACGCTTCTGCCCGACCGCGCAATAGATGCAGATCAGGTTGTTCTTGGCGGAGTTGATGATGGTGTCGAGCGCGATTGCAGTCTTTCCGGTCTGACGGTCGCCGATCAAAAGTTCACGCTGGCCGCGGCCAATCGGAATCATCGTGTCGATGGCTTTGATGCCGGTAGCCATCGGCTCACGCACCGACTGACGATCGATAACGCCAGGAGCAAGCCGCTCCACTGGTAGATACTTGTCGGTATTGATCGGACCCTTGTCGTCGATAGGCTGACCCAGCGCATTTACAACGCGGCCAATCAGAGCCTCGCCGACCGGCACGGACATGATTTTACCGGTCCGCTTCACCTGATCGCCTTCGCTGACCTCCGTGTAGTCACCCAGCAGCACCGCGCCGACCTGGTCTTCATCTAGGTTCATGGCAAGGCCCGCAACGCCGTGCGGAAACTCGATCAGCTCACCGGCCATCACTTTATCCAGGCCGTGGACACGCGCGATACCATCACCCAGCGAGATGACCGTTCCAACCTCATCCACCTGGATGCGCTGCTCAAAGTTCTCAATCTGCTGGCGAAGCAGTTCTGTTATCTCATCCGCCTTGATCTGTGCCATGTCTTCCTTCTACTCGATTCGTGTCAAACCTTCAAAAACTTAGCGCCGTCGCCGGCAAGACTCTACGCGTTCACAAGCTTCTGCTTCAACTGCTGCAACTGTCCGCGGATGGACCCGTCGTACACCGTGGAACCAAGCCGCACTACAGCTCCACCCAACAGAGTTGCATCCTGGAGATAAGTGGCCCGAACGCGACCCCCCGCGAGCTTCGCAACCTGAGCCTCGAGTTCGGCACGATCCTGATCATTCAACGGCCGGGCGCTGGTAATCTCCGCCTCCGCCATGTTCGATTGCTCATCGGCAAGGACGTGGTACTCCTCGAGAATCTCGTTCAACTCATCGAGGCGCTGATGATCCATGATCACTGCAATAAAATTTCGCACCTGCGGGAACATCCCGATGCGTCCTGCAATCGCATCGAGCACCTTCAACTTCTGTTCGTTCGCAATCGACGGATTCATCAAAACTTCACGAAGGTCATGACTACCCGCGAACGTTCCACTGAAATCACGAAGCTGTTGTTGTGCCGCGGCTGCATCAAGGTGCGCAGAGGCAGCCACTGCGGCAAACGCGTGAGCGTAACGCAACGAAAGGACAGACATCAGTTTTGTCCTTTCTTCGAATCGTCGCCGGTCAACCGCTGCGCAAAGCTCTGGATCAACAGACGGTCAGTCTCCGCCGTGACTACCAGCTTGCGTGCTGCCTGTTCGATAGCAAGCTCTGCCGCATACTGCTGTATCTGTCGCTGCGCAAGAGCCGTCGCGGCAGTAATCTCCTGCTCGGCTGCCGCCAGAATCTTCTGCTTTTCCTCTTCCACGCTGGCCGCAATGCGCTGTTCATCGAGCGCGGAGTCCTTCTCTGCCTGGGAGCGCATGGCCGCGATCTGGCTGTCCAGCTTGCTTAGGCGAGCTTCTACACTGTTCAACCTGGCATTGGCATCTTCGGTCGCAGTGCGCGCATCCACGAGCTGCTTCTGAATCAATGTGCTCCGATTACGAAAGGTCTTCGGCAACGTCTTCGCCAGAAACCACCCTACGAGCGCGGCTAGAACTACAAAGTTGGCAACCGTAAACGCCGTAGCCGCCTGCTCCGCGTTCAAACCAACCTTCGCCCCAAGAGCGCGCACCGTGGCCGAATGAAGGTACTTGTCGTTTTCGTCTTCTTCCTGTTGATTCTTCTCGGAGGACTGCGTCTCGGAGACGGCGGGCCGATCAGTGCCTGCGCTGGGAGCACCTGCATCCTGTGCCTTCCCATGGCGTACTGGCGCGAAGAGAAATCCAAGCAAGAAAACAGCAGGCAAAAGCCTCTTCACAAAAGAATTCTTCACTGCGCAACCTCCGCTGCCTGAACTCCAGCTGGAAGCACCGCATTGAGAACCCGCGAGCTTAACTCTTCGCTCATTCCTGCAATCTGCAGCCGCGCCTCATGAGCACTCTGCTCTATCTCCTGCTTGGCTCCATGAACTCGGTCCTGCGTCTGCTGACGGGCCTGGGCGAGTGCTGCCTCCCGCTCCGCATTCCACTGCTTCAGCTTCTTATCGCGCATCTGGAAGATCTCAACCCTGGCGTGGCGCAACTTCTCTTCATAAGCCGCGGTCTCCGCCTCCGCTGCGGCAATCGCTCTCCGAGCCTGCTCAAGAGCACCTGAGGTACGGGCGCGCCGCTCAGCCAGCACGCGATCCAGCGGACGTCGAACAATCAGCCCATAAGCCACCACCAGCAAGATAAACAAGACCATCGTCGGCACGGAGCCGAGCACAAGTCCACCGAGTTGATTCAGTATCTGATCCATGAATGGGGTCGGCCGGGGCCGCTTGAAAGTCCTGTCGTGAGCGGTCTCACACCGCTACTCTGTTCCAGAAATCACTGGCGCAGGCGCTGCATGATAGTTCGAGGTACACCTAGTTTTAGCAAAGCGGTTACAAGGGTGTCAACCAATCACCTGATGAATATCGGCCATCGTGAACGGTATTCGCACGTGGTTCACTCCCAAGCCCTTGAGCCAATTATTTGCACGTTTCCTTTGACTTCCTCGGGCAAAGGACTAGACTTTGATGTACCACCTGGACCCTAAGCTCTGGGTCACATAGGTCGCGTGATTGGGGACACCACCTCCGCTCCCCGTCAGGCGGCCTATGCTAGTTAAGGGTGTCTTCTATTCAATCGCCCGTTCCCGGAATCTTCTGAATCTGTTCAGCAATGAAGCGGGCCCTCGTGCCGTAACGTAGGCAAGATTTCCCTCGAAGCGCTTTCCCTCTACCACCGCCCCTGCCTCCAACGCCGCCAGTACGGCTCCCTCCGACTGCGGCAGACGAAACTGCATCTCAATCAGCGGATCGACAACCAATGCAGCATCGATCGCTGCCAGCAGATGGTCCAGCCCCAGCTTTTTCAGTCCCGAGACCGCGATACTTCCGGGCGCTCCCATGGGCATCCCTTCGTCATTCCCAACCAGGTCGATCTTGTTCAGCACCTCGATCACAGGCTTCTTCGAAACGTCCAACTCCGCCAGGACCTTCTCAACCTGAGTCTTCTGCTCATCCACCATGGGACTCGAAGCGTCGCGAATATGCAGCAGCAGCTCCGCGCGCTCTACCTCCTCCAGCGTCGCCCGAAAGCTGGTAACCAGCGTGTGCGGCAGGTTGCGAATAAATCCCACCGTATCCGACAGCAGAATCTTTCTCCGCGAAGGCAGCGTCAACTGACGCAGCTTGGGATCGAGCGTAGCAAACATCCGCGCAGACTCCAGCACTCCCGCCTCGGTCAGCGCATTGAACAGTGTGCTCTTCCCCGCATTCGTATAGCCCACCAGCGCAACCACAGGGACCGGCACCGCCTCTCTCCGCTGCCTTTGCTGCCTGCGAATTCGCCGCACTGACTCCAGCTGCTCCTTCACATGGTCGATGCGCAGATTGATCTTCCGTCGATCCGTCTCCAGCTGCGTCTCACCCGGTCCACGGGTCCCGATGCCGCCGCCCAGCTGCGACATCGACTTCCCCCGCCCAGCCAGCCGGGGAAGCTGGTACTCCAGTTGTGCCAACTCCACCTGCAGCTGACCCTCCCGCGTCCGCGCGTGTCTTGCGAAGATATCCAGAATCAGCTGCGTTCGGTCGATGACCCGGCAAGGCAGCTTCGCCTCCAGGTTTCTCAGCTGCGACGGCGACAGATCGTGATCGAACAGAACCAGGTCAGCCCCGGTCGAGGCAATCACGCCCTCGATCTCCTCCAACTTGCCTTGCCCCACCAGCGTCGCAGGATCTGGCCTCGGCCGCCGTTGAATGAGGGTCGCAGCCACCTCGGCTCCCGCGCTTCTCGCCAGCTCTTCAAACTCCGCCAGCGAAGCATCGAAGTCAAGGTCAGCCACAGCCTTAGGCGCCACAGAAAGATCGAGGCCATCCAGCGCAGTACCAGCCGAGACCGCAGCTGCGGTCTTTGCCAGTCTCGCTGCAGCAGTCAGCTTGCGCCGCTCCCCGGTAAACTCCACTGCGACCAGAACGGCGCGCTCCGCCTGGGGCAGATCACCCCGCCCATGGCGCATCGCAGCCTCGTGCGCCTCCACCAGACTGCGCCTCGCAGGCTTCCTTCCATTCCTCTTTCCATCTTCAGTTGTCAACGGCTAGCGGCCTTGTGTCCCTGTCGCCTCTTGTACTGGCCCACCGGCAGGGGCTGAACCTACCGCCGCCCGCACCTCTGGCTTCGCATCACTCCGCACATCCCCATGCGCCCCTGCTCGCCCACTCACCACCGTCGAGATCGCATGTTTGAAGATCAGCTGTTCCTGGCTGTTGTTCTCCAGCAACACCGAGTACTTATCGAACGACCGAATCTTCCCTGTCAGCTTCACGCCGCTTACCAGGTAAATCGTGATCGGACTCTTATCTTTTCGC
Organism: Tunturiibacter empetritectus; assembly: GCF_013410875.1. Lineage (GTDB taxonomy): Bacteria > Acidobacteriota > Terriglobia > Terriglobales > Acidobacteriaceae > Edaphobacter > Edaphobacter empetritectus. Next base: position 258,432 of record NZ_JACCCU010000002.1, read on the forward strand.
ACTGTATTGAGAAAAGTATCCTGAATGTTCTGTGCCGGCTTTGATTCCATGGGGCCGATCTCCTTTATTCAAATGTTCATACTGCGATGAGGTTCTGCCGTGACCCATCGGCTTCAGAACAAAACTCAGCGCAAACGCCAAGTCTGAAGCCAAGACTGTCAACAATACGAGCATCGACGGCAATAATCAACCTGGCCCGTCACATGGTAGAGACGAACGCAATACTTCCTTAGACGCATTGCAAGACGGAACGGCAGTCTGGCGCAGTCTCCGCAGCGACATACGAGCGATATACCATGGCAGATGTGACCATCCGCAAGCCGCAACCCGTTCCAATGCTTGACTTCTCCCGCCAGTTCGCCGTCCTCCGGCAGGAGATCTTCGACTCCATCGAAGCCGTCTGCACGTCGCAGCACTTCATCCTTGGCCCCCAGGTCACCAGCTTCGAACACGCCGCTGCCACTGCCTGCGCAGCTCCTCACGCCATCGGCTGCGCCAGCGGCACCGACGCCATCTGGCTCGCTCTCGCCGCCGCAAACGTCGGCCCCGGCGACGCGGTCATCACCACCCCCTTCAGCTTCTTCGCCACTGTCAGCGCCATCCTCCGCTGCGGCGCCACACCTTTGCTGGCCGACATCGACCCTGCCACCTTCAACCTCTCAGCCCCGGCCGTCGCGAAACTCCTCGACTCTCCCGTGGGCCGCAACGTCAAAGCCATCCTCCCCGTTCACCTCTACGGCCAGTGCGCCGATTGGGACGCATTCACCGCACTGAAACAAAACCACAAACTCCTGCTCATCGAAGATGCCGCCCAGGCCTTCGGAGCCACATGGAACGGAGTCCCCGCAGGAGCCCTTGGAGATGCAGCCGCCTTCAGCTTCTATCCCACAAAAAATCTAAGTGCCATGGGAGATGCCGGCCTCGTCACCACCACTTCCGCCGCAATCGACGATCATGCCCGCGTCCTCCGCGCCCACGGCATGCGCCGCCGCTACTATCACGAGGAGATCGGTTGGAACTCCCGCCTCGACTCCATTCAAGCCGCTGTCCTCGAGGTCAAACTCCGTTATCTGCCAAAGTGGAACCAGCAGCGCCGCGACCACGCTGCCCGCTACGACCAGCTCTTCCACAAAGCCAACCTCACCGCAGACAGCACAGCCAGTACCGACAAAGGCATCGTCCTCCCAATCACCGACCCGCGCGCCGGCCACGTCTTCCACCAGTACGTCATCCGCACACCCCGCCGCGACGAACTCCGCCAATACCTTACAGATCGAAAGATCGGCAGCGAGATCTACTACCCCGTCCCCTTGCATCTGCAGACCAGTCTCTCCTACCTCAGCTACAAGCAGGGCGACTTCCCCATCAGCGAAGCCGCTGCCGATGAAGTCCTGGCCCTCCCTATGTATCCCGAGCTACGCGAAGACGAGCAGCAAACCGTAGTCGACACGATAGCCAGCTTCTATCAGTAAAAACCTTCTTAGTCATCCGCGGAAGTCTGCACGCCAGACACACCCTACCGCTTCTTCTTGCCTATTCCGCCCCTGGCCGCCGCAGCCTTCTTCTTCTCAGACACAGGCTCCGGATGAGCCTCCCCAGGCGCTGTTGTTCCAGGCTGAATCACTCGACGAACCAGATTGCCCTCCAGCCGATAGATCTTCATCACCGTCTTGCCCGGCACAATCGCACCCGTCACAGGATCAGGCACCACCGGCCCAGCCTCATCGGAGAGCACTCGATACGAAAAGGTTGGCGCCGCAGTCGTAGCCGCCGGCAACTTGCCATAAGAATCGCTAGCCATCGTTACCGTGACCGGAAGATATCCTTCAATATTCCTGTCGCGAAACCCCGTCTCATAGCGATGCTTCTTTACATTCCACGTAAAGACGCGCACCTGATCGAAGTCATACGTCAGCCCTGCTTTATAAGGGCTCAGCACCGTCACGTAGATCGGAATATTCTTATCGTCCTGCTCGGCCTCCGGATCGTTCACCGTAGTAAGAATGTACGAACCGACAATCCTCTGTCCTTCGGAGTATCGCGTGATCGCGTCCGGCGCATCGACATCCATCATCCGGCTAAAGAGCCAGCCTGTATCGCCTTTGGAGTCACGCACCAACCACCAGTCTTCCATCACCGGAGGAGCGGGCTCGTCCGGCACTGCAGCAGCCGCGGCACCTTTCGCACTCTTTCCTGCAGCACCAGCCGCAGCCGCTGGAGTGGGAGGTGCAGCCTTCGCAACCCGCGTTCCCGGCGGCAGAGGCTTTGCCAGCGTCGCGCGAGACAGCAGCTTCAGCTTCTCGCCCTCCGCCAGACGAAAGAACCTCTCCGTGTCGCGGCCCGGCTTGGCATGCATATAAACTTCGTCCCGCACCACCGCCGAGGCAACCACCGGATCAGCCTTATGATCCTGCTTCAACTTCTCAAACTGATCAAAGACATCCTGCGTCGCGACGACCTTCTCATCGATCCAGCCCTGCTCTCCCTTGGCTGTCTGGACCTTCACAAACCGCCGTCCGTGATCGAGCACTTCGAGCCGATCGCCGTTCTCCACCGTAGCCGTGCGATTGGAGACCGCCGCCACTCGGTCGCGCAAGAACGTCTGCTTCGCCGTTACATACACATACTGAGCCGCCGGCTTAGGCCGCAGTCGCGAGCACCCGCTCCCGCCCGCCACCAGAAGCACCGAGACCGCCAAGAAGCCGCAAATCCGCGAAAAGCACCGCACGAAACCGAATTGTCCAGATGAAGAAACGATAGCCTTGAAACTCCGCGTCACGACACACCACTTCTTCCATACTAACGGCGGCCTCGCTAAATCCATAACATCCAGGCATCAACTCCAATACCACCGTCCCGGTCTGGAACAACTAGTGCGTCAGCGCCACCGCGGCAGCCCCAGCGGGATCGGTATCAGTAGCGATACTGGTCGCCGCGTCAAGCTTCCCCGGAGTCGTAATGTCGAAGCTGTACATCGTCAGATCCGGACTCCCACCCACCGACGCCGCCAGCAGATACTTCCCGGTTCGATCGATCCCCAGCGACTGCACCGACGCTCCACTCTTATAGGGCGACCCGCTCAGCGGAGTCAACGATAAAGCCGCAGGGGTAGTCCCAGCGACAATCGTGTATCCAGAGATCGTGCCATCAGTACGATTCGCCGCATAGGCGTAAGTGCCCGTACTATCCAGCACGACGGACATGGTTCCGTTCCCCGCTGCAAATGGCGACCCCGTAACCGAATTCAACACGCCTCCAGACCCGATCGTGTAGACGGCGACTCCCCCGCTGGTCCCGCTTCGCGCAATGTAGAGATAAGCCGTCTTGGGATCGATCGCCAGCCCAACATCACCTGTGCTCGCATCCACATTAGCCAGACTCTGGCTCTGCACCGCAGTACCAGTAGCTGTGTCGAACGTAAACACGACGTCACCGCCGGTTCCAAGTGCAGCAAAGATCAGCGTCCCATCCGGCGACACCTTCACCATCGAAGGGTGCCAGGTCCCCGCCCCAGCGTGAAGTACATACGTAGGCGACCCCACATCGGTCAGCGCACCCGTAGTGGAGTTGATCTGATAGATATCCAGTTGCTGCGTGAAACTGTCGAGCGCAATCAGCCATTGCCCATCCGGCGAAACCGCCAGCGAAGCCGCAGTCACCAGACTCGGCACCGCGCCGGCGGTCGGCGCACTCAAAGATCCATTGGAGTTGATCAGATACAAGCTGAGCGACGCTTGCCCCGCAATGTAAAGAAAAGCATTATTCGGAGTTACCACCTCCGCAAAAGGTTGCGACCCAAGCGCGATCGGCGAGTTGCTCACAGCCGTCAAGGTTCCCGTCCCCACTGCGAATCCACTCACAGACTTCGTCGTCTGATTCACCACATATACCTGGTTCCCACCCGCTCCGGTCCCGCCACCACCAGAGTTGTCGACCGGGGGAAAGAATCCCGTACACCCGGTGAAAACTGGCAGCATCAACGCAACGCCTACAACCGCCCAACGCCCGAAACTTCCCCATCGTTCCATCGTCCAAAGCCTCTTCTCTATCTTCGCAGCAGCCGCAGCCAACGCAGAATTAATTCAACAAAAACGTTCCTCTATAATTTTCGCAATGCAACCCTCGAAGCTTTTCCATCTTCTGCCCTTGGCCGCAATACTGCTCGCACAAAGTCTTCCCTCCAAAGCACAATCGCAGCCCTCTCACCCTTTCGACGCAACAGCTCGAGAAACAGTATCGCTCTCCGTTGCACTGCAACAGGAAGTTCACGCAGATATGAACTTCCTGGCCGACGATGAACTTCACGGCCGAGGCTCAGCTACACGCGATGAGCATATTGCCGCCCTCTTCGTGGCCTCTCAACTTCAGTCCCTCGGCCTCGAGCCCGGCGGAGACAACGGTACCTTTCTCCAGAAGTCCCCCCTCCCCGATCCCCTGCCCGTAAGAACCCAGCAGCGCCTCGCCAAGTTTCAGGACGTCCCCCGCAAAGAGACCTGGAACGCCATCGCCATCCTGCGCGGAACCACGGCACCCAATGAGGTCATCCTCCTCACCGCGCATCTCGACCACCTCGGCATCGGTCCCGCCAACGCCGCCGGCGACACCAACTACAACGGAGCCGACGACGACGCCTCCGGCACCACCGCCGTGCTGACACTAGCCCACATCCTCTCCACCGGCCCACGACCCAAACGCACCATCGTCTTCGCACTCTTCGGCTCTGAAGAACTCGGCGGCTTCGGCAACCGCGCCTTCCTCGCCCACCCGCCTGTGCCATTGGCCAGCATCGTTGCTAACCTCGAGTTCGAGATGATCGGCCGCCCCGACCCGGCCGTCCCAGCCGGAACCCTCTGGCTCACCGGCTTCGATCGCTCCAACCTTGGCCCAGAACTGGCAAAGCACGGTGCCCACCTGGTCAACGACCCTCACCCCAAAGAAAACTTCTTCCGCCGCTCCGACAACTACGCGCTGGCTCAGCAAGGCATCGTCGCTCAAACCGTCTCGAGCTACGGCCTGCACAAGGACTACCACCAGCCCAGCGACGAGATCCGCACCATCGACTTCACCCACATGACCAACGCCATCGCCTCTATGGTCAACCCCATCCGCTGGCTGGCCGACACTTCGTGGAAGCCTGAGTGGCTCCCAGGCCATAAACCCGACGCCAACCCCACCGCCCCAACGCCGTAAAACGTCCTGCCGGACGGGCTCGCGCGAAGCGGTCACTTCGTGACGCGTATACCGGTCTTGGCGAAATGAATCTCGAGGGTTCTCCCGTTGGTCGAAATCAATCTCTCCCCCGACCAACGGGAGGACCAGCCGAAGGGGTATACAAGTCACGAAGTGACCGCCCTCCGCGCAGGAGGCCGTCCGGCAGGACATAGTCTTTTAAAGAAAAAGGGCGGCCCGCAAAGGGCCGCCTCTTTATGTAACTAAAAAAGTTACTTATGCACCAACCAGCTCTTCCTTCTTCACAATATCTTCAATCTTGCGTCCGATAGCCTTGGCAACACCTTCGCCATACTTCGGATCGCACTTGTAGAAGTGATTGATCTGCAGGTCCTGAATCCGCGTCTCAACCTTACCCAGGCCGGCCGCGATATTGCCGCACAGCCGCTCCTGCGCATCCGGTGTCATCAGGCGGAACAGGTTTCCCGGCTGCGTGTAGTAGTCGCCATCATGCTCACGATGGTCGTACCGTCCCACGGTCGCCGTGTTGTAGGTCACAGGACGCTCAAGATACTTCTTATCCTGCGTCGGTCCGCCAAAGCTGTTGGGCTCGTAGTTCGGACCACTACCGCCGTTCTCACCGTAGCGCATGCTGCCATCACGGTTGTACGTGCTGTACGGGCACTTCGGCTCGTTGATTGGAAGCAGGTTGTAGTTCACTCCGATGCGATACCGGTGCGCATCCGGATAGCTGATCAAACGGCCCTGCAACATCTTGTCCGGCGAAAAACCCATGCCCGGAGCAACGTTCTTCGGATCAAACGCCGCCTGCTCAACCTCAGCAAAATAATTCTTCGGATTGCGGTTCAACTCCAGTTCTCCGATCTCGATCACAGGATAGTCCGCATGTGGCCAGATCTTCGTCAGGTCAAACGGATTGATGTGGTAAGTCTCTGCTTCAGCTTCTGGCATGATCTGAATCTGCACCGTCCACTTGGGAAAGTCGCCCTTCTCGATCGAGCGGAAGAGATCGCTCTGCGAGTGATCCATATCCACAGACTTCATGTGGTCGGCCTCTTCGCGAGTGAAGTTCTTGATCCCCTGCTTCGTCTTGAAGTGGTACTTCACATAGAACAGCTCGTTCTTCGCATTGATCAGCGAAAACGTGTGGCTGCCGTATCCATTCAAATGGCGATAGCCATCCGGAGTACCGCGATCCGAAAACAGAATCGTAACCTGGTGCAGGCTCTCCGGCGAAAGCGACCAGAAATCCCACATCATCTTCGGCGACTTCAGGTTCGTCTCCGGATCACGCTTCTGCGTATGAATGAAATCGCCAAACTTCAGAGGATCGCGGATAAAAAAAACCGGCGTATTGTTGCCCACCAGATCCCAGTTGCCCTCTTCCGTGTAGAACTTCAGCGCAAACCCACGCGGATCGCGTTCAGAGTCAGCCGACCCCTTCTCGCCGCCAACGGTCGAAAACCGCAGGAACGTCGGGGTCTTCTTACCCTTCTCAAACACCTTCGCGGTCGTGTACTTCGCCATATCAGGGTGAGTACAGGTAAAGGTGCCATGCGCCGCCGAACCCTTCGCATGAACCACGCGCTCGGGAACACGCTCACGATTGAAGTGCGCCATCTTTTCAAACAGCAAATAATCTTCAAACACGATCGGTCCACGATTGCCCACCGTGATGGAGTTTTGGTTATCGCCAACCGGTCGCCCGGCATCGGTAGTCATTTGCTTGCTCTTCAGATCTTCTGCCATAGTTCACCTCTTACCACTCGTTAGGAAATCGCCCTAAGCCTGCTGGCACTTTGCACAAATGCCAATCACATCCACTGCATACCGCTCCACCAGAAAGCCGCCGGGCAGTTTGTCCTGCTTCGACACCAGCCCAAGCTCTTTTTCTCCAATGTCGGTAATCGCCTTACACTTTGAGCACACCATGTGGTGATGCGATTCATCGTTCATCTCTACGCGCAGCGAGCCATGATGCATGCTCACCTCGCGAAAGACGCCGCTCTCCACAAACAGATGTATGTTTTTGTAAACGGTAGCCAGCGAGATTGCCGGCACCTTCTTCTTTACCTGCGCATAGACCTCTTCCGGACTCGGATGGCCATGCATCGTCTTCATCACTTCGTACAAGACCTGCCGTTGGTGAGTCACAGCGATGCCGTTCTCCTGGCAGAGCTCACGAAACGATCTGGCCTCATTCACCAACATGAGACGAGTATAAACGATAAAGATTATCGTCCGATAAATTTAGTTATCCATAGAAAGGGAATCTTTCCACCCAAATCTAGTTCAGCCGCTCCATCTTGCCAAACCGCGAATCCAGAGGCTTTCTCCCATCAAACCCCTCCTCCTCGGTGTGCCAATGGGCAATCGTCGGCTCGCCCAGCTTCCAGCAGAGCAACACTGTTCTCCCATCCATCACATAAGGAAAGTCCAGCAGACCCTCCTCGAGATCCTTCACCTGAACCCCGATCGAGTCGATCTCAGCCAGCGTATCCTTGGCCACCTGCACCGCTTTATCCCGCTCCGCTCGGCGTCGAGCAGCGACGCTCACATCCACATGCATCCCACCCGAGAGAAAGATCCTGTGGCTCAACTGCTGCATCTCGTACTCAAACTCCGCGGCCCGGGCCTGTCCCTCCCGAGCCTTTCTCAGCAGAGCCTCTACTACCGGCAGCAACGTCTGTGCCTCGCCCAACGTAAACGTCTTACTCAAATCCTGATCTCCAGCATCCTGTCCAGCGCAACACGCGCCCACTGCTTCACATCATCATCCACCTTGATGCGATTCACAACCCGTCCCTCAACCAGATTCTCCAGAGCCCACGCCAGATGCTGCGGCGAAATTCTATACATCGTCGTGCACAGGCAGCCCGAGTCATCAAGCGTAATCACCCGCTTGCCCAGCGACCCAAACCGCTTCGCCAGCCGGTTGACGAGGTGAATCTCCGTCCCAACCGCAAAACTCGAACCCTCCGGCGCCCGCTCAATCGCCTGAATAATGTGCTCGGTCGAACCCACATCATCCGCCTTCTGGCAGACCTCCCAGCGGCACTCCGGATGCACGATCACCTGCATGCCAGGCTCCTCCCGGCGCACGCGATCCACATGCTCCGGCAGAAACCTCTGATGCACCGAGCAGTGCCCCTTCCACAGAATCACCTTCGCCGCCTTGAGACGGTCGGGGCTAACTCCGCCATTAATCTGGTAAGGATCCCAAACCACCATCTCGCTTAGCGGAATCCCCATCGCAAACGCGGTGTTCCGTCCCAGATGTTGATCCGGCAGAAAGAGAATCTTCCCCGCACGTGCAAACGCCCACTCAAAGGCGCCACGAGCGTTCGAAGACGTACATACCAAACCACCCCGCTCGCCGCAGAAAGCCTTAATCGCAGCAGCCGAGTTCATATAAGTCAGCGGAATCAACCCACCCGAAGCTTCATCGGTCATCCCCGCGCGCTCCAGCGAATCCCAGCAGTCTTCTACCTGCCCAATCTCCGCCATATCGGCCATCGAACAGCCCGCATTCAAATCCGGCAGAATCACCTGCTGCCACGGCCGTCCCAACACATCCGCCGTCTCCGCCATAAAGTGCACGCCGCAAAAGAGCATGTACTTCGCATTTGTCTCGGCGGCGACCTTCGAAAGCTTGTAGCTGTCCCCGGTAAAGTCCGCAAAACGAATCACCTCATCCCGCTGATAATGATGGCCGAGCAAAACAACATCTTCGCCGAGCTTCTCGCGCGCAGCAGCGATCCGGGCGTCCATCGTATGGTCCGGCTGCGAAAGGTAATTGTCTAAAGAACACGAATCTGCAACGCTCTCCGCCACGGCCGCAGCCGGTGCGATCTCTAGTAGTCCGTTCAAAGTACTCCGCCTTCAGTCTCACAAGGTCGTCTGGCACCGGCTAGGCCGATATCGTCTTTTCGCCTCTGAGACGGGGATGTTGAAAGCATGCACTGCTTGAGTTGCAGTGGATTCACTGTGCCGGCTTGAAACCGTCACCCAACCCACGGGGGTGTTGCAACTCCTACCACTTCATCACTCATGATCCGTCAGATCACTCGTTCGTACAATTAGACACACGCTCGAATCAAAAGGTGCGCTTTTCTTCGAACGATCCTGCTGCCTACACTGGAAATCTTATAACAGCATCAAAGCGCTCCATCCATTTGTTCCACCAACTCGTAAGCCGTATCATGGGATTGACTTATGCCTAGCTTTCAGGACAGCGCCGTCATCTTCTTCCTCGCCCTGCTTCTCTTCGGCCCGAAGAAGCTGCCTGAGCTCGCCCGCCAACTGGGCAAGCTCATGGCCGAGTTCCGTCGCGCCTCCAACGAATTCCGCATGCAGATGGAAGACGAACTTCGCGTCGCTGACCAGGAAGAGCAGCGAAAAAAGATCGCCGCCATGGAGGCCGCCGCCCCCGTCTCCCCAGTTATAGTCACACCAGCCATTACCGCACCAGTCATAGCCGACGGCGAGAACACCATCGCACCGCCCGCACTCACCGAAGCCTCCACCTCCGACGTAACCCCCGAGCGCATCGCTCAGCTCACTCAGGAGTTGGTGGAAGACAACCCACACATGCCGCCCGCGATTCCCGCGCCGCTTCCCATTGCAACCTCCGGTGACCTCAATCTCATGCCACCCTCCACCGGCCTTCCTGTCAGCAACTCGGCTCTCTCGCCCGTCCTCGACGCAATCCCCCACACCCAAGAGCCCGAACCGGCAGCCGAAGTAGTCACCAGCGAGGCCACCCACCATGGCTGATCTGGTCGACAGCGTTCGCGCCGCAGTCACCGACCGCGCCGAACTCCCAGGCATGAGCCTGATGGAGCACCTCACCGAGCTCCGCAAACGCCTCATCCATGCCACCGTCTATCTGCTCATCGGATTCGCCGTTGCCTACGCCTTTCACGAGCGGCTCTACGGCCTTGTCCAGAAACCACTCGACGACCTCCACATCGCACTCAACTTCACCCACCCCACCGACGGTCTCAATCTCTACCTCAAGACCGCCCTGCTGGGTGGCGCGATCCTAGCCTCGCCCTTCATCCTCTACCAGCTCTGGCTCTTCATCTCGCCCGGCATGTACGCCAACGAGAAGCGCTACGTATTTCCCTTCATGGGCGCGACCATCGGTCTCTTCATGGCGGGAGCGTGGTTCGGCTATCACTGGGTGCTCCCCGGCGCCATCAAAGTCCTCGTTCTGGACTTCGGCAAGAGATTCCACCCCATCCTCACCATCGAGGACTACACCCAGTTCTTCCTCGCCGTCATACTCGGCCTCGGCATCTGCTTCGAACTGCCAATCCTCATCTTCTTCCTCTCGCTCTTCGGCATCGTCGACGCCAAGTTCCTCATCAAGCACATCCGCTACGCCATTCTCGTCATCTTCCTCATCTCGGCCATCATCTGTCCGTTGCCCGACCCCTTCAGCATGATCCTCTTCGCCAGTCCCATGCTCGTTCTCTATCTTCTCGGCGTAGGCGTCGCGTACTTCGTTCATCCATCCCGTCGCAAACCCAAAGAGGCCAGTAAAGCCGCATGACCCGACGCCGACCACTCTTCCTCGCGCTGCTTCTCGCCTTCCTTGCATCTGCAATCAATGCCCCAAAAGCTAACGCCCAGAGAGCCGCCTCCCCTCAATTCAGCGGACAAGCTGCCTACAACCTCACCAAACAGCTCCTCGACGTAGCTCCCAAACGCTTCAACGGCTCTCCCGGACATGCCAAAGCCGAAGAGTTCCTCAAGCAGCACTTCGCCCCCGAAGCCGCCAAGGGAAACTTCGTCGCCGACACGTTCACCGCCACCACCCCCGCCGGCCTCCAGACGATGACCAACTACATCGCCAAATTTCCAGGCAAAAAAGACGGCATCATCGTCCTCGTCTCTCACTACGAGACCAACTACTACCTTCGCGACATCGATTTTTACGGCGCGAACGACGGCGCAGCCACCAGCGCATTGCTCATCGAAATCGCCAGCGTCCTCCGAGCCCACCCGCCCGAGGGCTACTCCATCTGGCTCGTCTTTGACGACGGAGAAGAGTCCGTCAGCGGCAAGTGGTCCACCGCCGACTCCCTCTACGGCACCCGTCACCTCGCCGCCAAATGGTCCCAGGACGGCACCCTCTCCAAAATGAAAGCTCTCCTAGTCGCCGACATGATCGCCGACAAGGATCTCAACATTGACTACGTAGAAAACTCCACCCCGTGGCTGCTCGACCTGCTAAAAGTCGCCGCCAAAAACACCGGCCACTCCGCCAGCATCTTCAAATACCGCGAGGCCGAAGAAGATGATCATCTCCCGTTCGCGGCACGCGGCGTACCTGTCCTCGATGTGATCGACGCCCACTACGGCGCCTTCACCGCAGCCCTCCCCGACGGCTACCACCACACCGACAAGGACACCCTCGACAAGATCAGCGCCCATTCCCTGCAGATCTCCGGCGACATCTTCCTCGAGATGATCCGCTTAATCAACCAGCGCCCCTAAAAGATAGTGTCCTGCCGGACGGCCCTCCTGCGCGGAGGGCGGTCACTTCGTGACTCGTATACCTTGTCGCGGTGAGCCGTAGATGCCGGTCCTCCCGTTGGTCGGGATGAAAATCTTATTCCGACCAACGGGAGGGCGCATATCTTTCACTAACCCGAGGAAAGGTATACACGTCACGAAGTGACCGCGCCGCGCGTAGCGGGCCCGTCCGGCAGGACAGTCTCTACTTCGTGCAGCTCTTTCCGTGGTCCCCATGAGCGCCCTTAGCCTTGGCATCAGCCTCAGACATATAAGCGCCTTCCTTCGTCTTGCCGTAGAAGTCCGTCCCATAGCAATGGTAGACGTTGCTCGACGTATTCACCCACACCAGGCCAGGACCGCCGCCCGCAGCCAGCGGACGAGCCGCAGCCTTCTGCGCTGGAGACATCTTTCCGGACGTACCACCCGACGAAGCCGACGCAGATGCAGCCGCAGCCGCGGGTGCAGTTGTCGCCGCAGCAGCAGGAGCAGTTGCCGAAGCGGTCTTGGCCGCAGGTGCAGCAGCAGGTGCAGCCGCAGCAGCAGCGGGTGCCTTCGCCGTCGAAGCCGCATACCACTCCTTCACCCCCTGGTGTCCCCGGCAAGCCCCGGCTTTACTCGCAGCCGTCGAGTAGGTTCCGTCCTTGCACATGCCTGTAGATCCCGCTGGTGCCGCTGCCTGAGCCGCAGCCATCTGTGTCCCGACCAGCCCCACCGCAACCGCCATTAAACACATCGAAATCTTCATAACATCTCCAGTAGTTTGATTTAGGTGGCCCGAATACCGCCAAATCCTACCCCATCGCGCCTCAGCTGTCACCAAAAACCGCCGAAAACCAGTTCCATCGTCTCGAAAAAACAGACCAATTATCACCCAAACGAGTTACAAACTACTGCATTCGAGGGATAGTCTCCAGGCTAACGTTCCCCCTAGTCTTGGCCGATAGGAGGGACCATGCAGACACCATCGTACGCAGACATTCACAACCGATACAGAGAACTCACCACCCGCACCGCTCGTCAAAACAATGCAGACGGCTTCCTCGAGACCCATCATGTCCTCGATATCGCGCGCAGCCTCTTTCTCTCCTCCCTCCTGTGGATGGCGCTCGCAATTATCGTCTACACGGTCTACTCCATGGTCGCCGGCGCCCACTAGCCAGCGCTCTGTAGTTGCAATACAGCAGGTAATAGCTCCGTCAAACCCTCCCCAGACGAGCTCGGCCCCCCAAATTGATCCACCCTCCAGGCAAGCTCCAGCCCGCGCCCTGTAGCATCCAAATGAGATGCTCGCCGCGACCCCCATCAGCCACTGGATAGGTTTCCACCTCTTCATCCTCATCCTCCTCGGGGCCGAGCTGTTATACGTCCGCCGCCAGGGCCCCTCAAAAACCCAATCCACCTCCGTCGCCGCCACCATCCTCTGGGTAGCCGCCGCCCTCGCCTTCGCCCTCTTCCTCTTTCGCTCCATGGGCAGCCAGTCCGCAACCCAGTACCTCGCCGGCTATGCCATCGAAGAGTCGCTCTCCATCGACAATCTCTTCCTCTTCCTCCTCCTCTTCCGCGTCTTCAAGATCGAACCTGCCCATCAGCCCAAAGCTCTCTTCTGGGGAGTCCTTGGCGCCATCCTCATGCGTGGAGCCTTCATCGCCGCCGGCCTCGGCCTCCTTGCCCGCTTCGAGTGGGTCAGCTACCTCTTCGCTGCGATCCTGCTCCTCGCCGCCATTCGCCTCGTCCTCCCAGGCGCCGAAAAGCCACAAACCGAGACGCCCCGCTGGATCGCCTGGCTCTCCCGCCTCCACCCTGTTAGCCTCCGTCAGGACAAGTTCTTCGTCTTCGAGAGCGGCCAGCGCATGATCACCGTTCTCTTCCTCGCCCTCATCGCCATTGAACTCACCGACGTTGTCTTCGCCCTCGACTCCATCCCCGCCGTCCTCTCCATCACCCGCCAGCCCTTCCTCGCCTACACCTCGAACATCATGGCCGTCATGGGTCTTCGCTCTCTCTACTTCCTCCTCGCCCACCTGCTCGCCAAGCTGCGTTTCCTCCACTACGGCCTCGCCGCGGTCCTCGCCTTCGCAGCCTTCAAAATGCTCGCCGCCCACTGGATCGAGATCGGTCCCCTGCTCTCGCTCGTCGCGATCGTAGCCATCCTCGGAATCACCATCGCTCTCTCACTCCTCCCAAAAAAGCGCTCCGTGGCCTGATAAAGCATTGAATTTATAGGGAAAATTTGCGTTGCGCGGACTCTTGATAGAGCTGCCGTCGGCGGGAATGGGGTAAATTTGCAGTTTTAAGTGGAAAATTTTTTCCACTTAAAGGCAGCCGGAGACTAGACTCCGAAAAAAATTCCATACGAACTCAAATCCAAGATCCGCCCTCCGCCGTTATGCGAAATCCTGGCAAGTAGTTCAGAAACACCGCTAAAACCAGAGTTTCCTATTTCTTGGCGATAAATAGTCTTTGGCCAGGGACTTGCAATAACCACAGGTATAAGGAGTCACACCTATGAAATCGCCTGCCGCATTTCTCGCTCTGGTTACTCTCGCCCTTATCCCATCCGCCCTTCACGCCGACTCAATCTCCGCAATCATTAATGCCGGTGCCGGTGATCAAATCATTACCCCAATCGTCATCGGTGATGCCGAGGTGTTCAGCTTCACGAAGCTCAGCACAGACATCTTCAGCACCAGTCTCGAAACCTTCACCGCAAGCTACGCAGACGTCTCAGGAGTACTTGGTGTTTTAAACGTTACCGAGGCCTGCGTCGCCGTAACCGTCGTCTTCAACCACGCAGCTCCCTGCCAAAGCCTTGCATTTTCCTTTACCAATGCCACCCTCGGTGACATAACTGTCGGGACCTTTCTCGGCCTCGGCGCCAACGTGGCAGGAGGCGTAGCCGGAGTCAACTTCGACGGCAGCATCGGAGCAGGTTCAGGCTCCTTTGACTTCACCAATCCTTCCTCGAACAGCCCCGTCCCAGAACCCGGCACACTGAGCCTCATGGCCACAGGCCTGCTCGGCGCAGCCGCTACCGTCCGCCGCAAATTCGCGACGGCCTAAAGTGTTTTCCGACAGCAAACCACGTTAGCTCAAGGCAAACTTATGGGCCGTCAAATCTGGCGGCCCGCTTTTTTTCATCCAATCCATCGCCACGCGATCCATCCCCTTTTCCCTCAAAATCGACCAGACAAGACGAATCTTGCTGAAACCCGGATCCAACTAGGACTGAACTTGTCGTATTTCAATTCCTTGTGTAAAAAGACTTAATGTCCTCTTCTCATTCCGCACTGAAGTACACCAGACTTGTCCATCTCTATCTCGGGGTCTTTACTGCACCTGCCCTGCTCTTCTTCGCCTTTACCGGAGCCCTCCAAACCTTCAGCCTCCATGAAACCACGCGCGGCAGCAGCTACAAACCGCCCGCCTGGGCCGTGACGCTGGGCCAGATCCACAAGAAGCAGACCACCGTCGTTCCCGTAAGAAAACTCCCCCCACCAGAGCGATCCCCAGAAAATTCCTCAGCCAAATTACAAGACAAGCCCTCAAACAACAGCGCCGACAAGCAACCCGACAAATCTCAATCTGCCCCCATCACCGGCACGCAGCCGGCGCAAAGCCCATCGCCCCAATCAGCGGACGCACCCGCACCAAAACCACACAACACCTTGCCCCTGAAGATCTTCTTTCTTCTCGTCTCCATCGGTCTCTTTATCTCGACCATCTCTGGCATTTACATGTCCTACAAGTACATCCGCAACAGAGGTCTCATCACAGCGATACTCATCGCCGGTGTCGTCATTCCCATACTTCTAACTATCCTGTAATTACGCCCCTAAAGTCGCAGCCACATCACGGCTCCAACTCCCGTCGTTCGCTGCCATTCCCCCAACGCAGAAGAAACACCAGGACCAGAACCGCAACGATCCCGCCGCCAAACAATCCAGCCATCGCCGCTGCCAGCGCCTCCGGGCCGCCATGGAAGAGTCCATTCTCCCTGACATCCGCAACCTTGCAATAGATCGCCACCGCGACCACGCAAAAACTCAACCCCGCTCCCACAATCGATGCCACCAATCGCGAAAGACCGTGCCCCCGGCTCAAGCCTGAACCTCTATCCGCTTCCAATCTATCCCCAAAACAACCCGCCCCATCTCAAGCAACAAACTCAAGCCTCCCATTCTGCATCACCGAGTGCTTCGCAACCTTATCCCGCAGCGGAAAGTCATTCCGAAAATGTGCTCCCCGGCTCTCCTCGCGCCCCAGCGCCGACGTCACGATCAGCTCCGCCACTACATGCAGATTCCTGGCCTCCACCGCCCGCCGGGTCAGCCCCTTCGGCATAGCCGTCCCCAACGCATCCAACCCACGCTTAGCCTGCTCCAGACCAGCCTTATCCCGCAGCAGCCCGGCGTACTTCCACATCAGATCGCGCAGCTCTTTGATCCATCGCTCCGTCGCAGCCTCCGGCGTCACACCCCCACTGGAAGCCACCACCGAAGCACTTGCATCAAGCTCGGCCAACGACGTCTCCGCAACCATCGTCTCCGCCGCCAGCGGCCCAAACACCAGCCCCTCCAGCAGCGAGTTGCTCGCCAGCCGATTCGCTCCATGCACCCCCGTACAGGCCGCCTCGCCCGCCGCATACAACCCCGGCAGCGTCGTCCTTCCCTGCACATCCGTCTTCACCCCACCCATCAGATAGTGCGCCGCCGGCCGCACCGGAACCAGATCCCTCCCCAACTCCAGCCGATACTTCGCCAGAAACTTCGAGATCCCCGGAAACCGCCTCTGCAAGTCCGTCGCGCCCGGACTCCCAGTCGGATTCAAAGCCACATGCCGCATATCCAGATACACCGGCCCATCCATGCCCTCCCGCGTAATCGCCCGCGCCACCACATCCCGCGGAGCCAGCTCCAGCAGCGGATGATACCGCTCCATAAACCGCTCCCCCTTCGCATTCACCAGGGTAGCGCCCTCGCCCCGCAGCGCCTCACTCAGCAAAAAGCGCGGTGCCCCTGGCTCAATAAACGCCGTCGGATGAAACTGATAGAACTCCATATCGCTCACCGCCGCACCCGCCCGGTAAGCCATCGCAATCCCGTCTCCCGTAGCCACCGCAGGGTTCGTCGTATCGCTATAGACCTGCCCCGCCCCGCCGCTGGCCAGCAACACAGCCCCAGCCCGCACCACCCTCAGGCCACCCTCGCCATCCAGCAGCGTAGCCCCCACCACGCGACCACCCTCCACCAGCAGATCCACACTGGTCGCCCACTCCATCAACTCGATCGAGGGAATCTCCCGCACATGCCGCAGCAGCGACACCGCAATCTCCTTCCCCGTCGCATCTCCATTCGCATGCAGAATCCGCGACAGGCTATGCGCCCCCTCGCGTGTCCGCATCAACTCGCCCTCCACCCCGTTCTTGTCCGTCGGATAGCGATCGAACGCCGTCCCCCACTCCAGCAGCTCCTCCACACGCTTCGGCCCCTTGGTCACCAACACCGCAGCGGCCTCACGATTCACCAGCCCATCGCCAGCCGCCATCGTGTCCTCAAGATGCAGTGCGACATCTTCCTCTCCTCCCATCGCCACCGCGATTCCACCCTGCGCATAAGCTGTATTCGACTCCGCCAGCTCTTCCTTGGTCACCACTAGTACCGTGCTCGTCTCCGCCAACCGAATCGCCGCGCTCAACCCTGCAATCCCTGCCCCTATTACCAAAAAATCAAACCGTTCCATCCTTCAATGCTACTGGAGTTTAGAGGATAGGTCCTGCCGGACGGGCCCGCTACGCGCGGCGCGGGCGTTCGCACGCCTTCTTAAAGCTTCGCGTGGTCCTCCCGTTGGTCGGAATCAGCCTCCCTCGCGCCACGCGAAGCGGTATACAAGTCACGAAGTGACCGCCCCACGCGCAGTGGGCCCGTCCGGCAGGACAAAGAATAGATACGATACGATGAAGAAACCGTGCCCGTAATCCCCGTCAACACGCCCTCGGCTACCTACAACGTCACGATAGCCCCAAACCTCCTCCCCACCCTCCACTCTCGCCTCCGCAAACTAAACCCTGGCAAACCCTTCCGCCCCTTCATCATCACTTCACCCAACATCTGGTCCCTCTGGTCCAAGCCCTTCCTAGCCAGCTTTAAGGAACCTCCAACCGTCCTCTTCCACCCCGCAGGCGAGCGCCACAAGCGCATGGCCAGCGTCGAATCCCTCGCCCAGCAACTCTCCACCGCAGGAGCCGACCGCGACGCCCTCCTCCTCGCCTTCGGTGGCGGCGTCATCGGCGACATCACCGGCTTCCTCGCCGCCATCTATATGCGCGGCATCCGCTACGTGCAAATCCCCACCACGCTCCTCGCCCAGGTCGACTCCTCCATCGGCGGCAAGACCGGCGTCAACCTCGCCACCGGCAAAAACCTCATCGGCAGCTTCCACCACCCACAAGCCGTCTTCGCCGACACCGACCTCCTCCGCACCCTCCCCCCCGCCGAACTCCGCGCCGGCCTCCAGGAGTCCATCAAAGCCGGAGTCATCTACGACGCCAAGCTCTTCCGCTACATGGAACAAAACGCCGAAGCCATCCTGAGCACAAAAAGAAACGCAGACCCAACACCGTTAGCCAAAGTAGTAGCCGCCTCCGTCCGCGTCAAAGCCGAAGTAGTCAGCCAGGACGAAAAAGAGTCCGGCCTCCGCATGATCCTCAACTTCGGCCACACCATCGGCCACGCCATCGAAGCCGCCACCAACTACAAGCAGCTCCTCCACGGCGAAGCCGTAGCCTGGGGCTCCATCGCGGCACTCAGCGTAGCAGTAGCTCGCAACACGATCAGCGAAAAAGACGCCAACCGCATAGCAAACTTAATCCTTCGTTACGGCCCGCTCCCAACCTTCAAAGCTACGGCCGAAAAACTTGTATCCCTAACCAGCCGAGACAAGAAAAACCGCAGCGGCATCCGCTCCTTCATCCTCCCCACCGCCATAGGCAAAGTAGAAATAGTCCGCAACGTAACCGAACCCGAACTCCTAGCCGCCACCAACGCCATGCTCACCCTCATGCGGCAGCGGTAAGTACCGAGGAGAGTTCGACCAAGGAGGCCATACCCCACCCATGGCAGCAGAACAGGTCCGAAATAGATGGTTCTGGGCAATCACAGCAGCGAACGTAGTTGTATGCGTTCTCTTGATCGTGTTCATCTATTTCATTTTGATTGCGCTCGGTGCATTTGCTGCCGGAGTTACAACATGGCCGCTCTTCGTGTTGTTCGCAACGGGGTCTGTTCTTACCGCTATCTCATTGCCCCTCACGAGATCTGTACCGACAAAACGAAAACGACGGTTAGGCTACGCCCTGAACGGCTGCACTCTTGTTATTTATTGCGCGCTTCTCTGTACAGGCGTCAGCATCTGGCTGCACACGACACGGAGATTATTTCTGGTTCCAGCCGGATTTCAGGGAGATCTCTACGTCGTCCATGCTCTCGATCATGGCCAGAAAGTACACAAGAACTATCTTAGGACCACCTATTTGTTCTCGAACGACGGCGTACTTGAGACCCAGGATCCGGCACCCACTGCTTTTTCAGATGAGTATGCTTACGTCTATCCCGATGGTCACTTGAAAAAAATAGGTGATGCGGGACCAAGCACGTTGCCGGATACTCCTGAAAACCGAGCGAACACGACAGAGGTAGTGACTTACTTCGCCCGTTCTCTCACTCCGATTGGGCCAAACGATTGCGCGATGGAGGAAATATCGATCGGCACAAGATCATTCCTGCTATCCAGACGTTTTGATGGCCCTGCTCCAGACAAAACTCATCCCGGAATATGCCACTGATCAATGCTGCTGTGTCATTCAGTGCGAATACACTAACCATTGCGGATAAATAAGATAACCCTGTGAAAATCACCCAACCTGCCGAACACGAACGCTCCACCGGAGCCCGCCCAGCCGGCCTCACCACCGAGCAAGCCGCCGCCACCTCCGTCCAGCAGATGTTCGACACCATCGCACCCGCCTACGACCGCGCCAACCACCTTCTCTCCGCCGGCATCGATCGCACCTGGTGGACCCGCACCGCCCGCCTCTTCCGCCCCATCCTCCAGCACCCCGAAGCCGTCACCCTCGATCTCTGCTGCGGCACCGGCGACATGACCATGGCCCTCCTCAAACATCGCCCCACCACCCCAGGCGCAGCCCCCATCCTCGCCGTAGACTTCTCCCACCAGATGCTCGCCCTTGGCATCAAAAAATTCGGCGCGCACAATGTAACCCCAATCGAAGCCGACGCCCTCCACCTCCCCATAGCCGACGCCTCCGTCGACCTCGTCACCTCCGCCTTCGGCTTCCGCAACCTCGCCAACTACCACGAAGGCCTCACCGAGATCCTTCGCGTCCTGCGCCCCGGCGGCCAGCTCGGCATCCTCGAGTGCAACCAGCCCGAAGGCCTCACCGGTGCCCTCTACAACATCTACTTCAAGTCCATTCTGCCCCGTCTCGGCGGGCTCATCACCGGCAACGAGCGCGCCTACAGTTACCTCAACGCCTCGGTCGAGCGCTTCCCCCGCCCCCCCCGCATGTTGCAGCTCCTCAAAGCCGCCGGCTTCATTGACACGACCTGGACCAGCTACACCTTCGGCGTCGTCGGCCTCTACCACGCCACCAAGCCCTAACAATTGAAAGCCGACAATCCTACTTGCCAATATAAGCAAAATTGTTTACTCTAAGCATTCATGAAGAGTAGTGAGTTCAAGCGTTGGCTCTCAGATCAAGGAGCATCCTTCAAGCCAGGAAAAGGGTCCCATCTTAAGGTCACGCTGAACGGAAAGCAATCTGTTCTTCCGATGCACAACAAAGAACTCGGCACCGGTCTAGTTGCTGCAATCAAGAAGCAGTTGGGTCTCAAATAGGAGGGGAGCATGCGATATCCAATCAAACTGAAGCAGGATGGAAAGTTCTTTCTCGTGACCTTTCCTGATATTCCCGAAGCGATCACGCAGGGCGAAGGAGAAGAGCAGGCGCTCCATGCCGCAAAAGAAGCTTTGGAGACAGCGCTGGACTTCTATTTCGAAGAAAACCGCATCGTTCCAAGCCCTTCCCTGCTTAAGCGCAAACAGCGATACGTGGAATTGCCCGTCAGTCTCGCGGCGAAGGTGCTTCTGCTAAACGAAATGCTGCGGCAAAAAGTAAGACCGGCGGAACTGGCAAGAAGGCTGCATACGACGCCTCAGGAGATAAACCGGCTTACCAATATCCGTCACACGTCCAAGATTGACGGCATTGCAGACGCGATGAAGGCACTCGGCAAAACACTCCAGATCAGCGCTGCAAACGACTTGGCCGCCTAAACCTCCCGGCAAGTCATCGTTCGACTACCAAAGAAAAGACAGTACGGATTCAATCGACACTTCAGCAGTTAGCTCGATATAACTCTTTTTTTACGTTGTTCGTTCGGCCTTGCTTCAACTTCGCTCAATGAGACGAAATTCCAATGGCCTCGACGCAGCCCCCCATCCTCGACGGGCCTTTAGTCTCCCCTGACGCAGCCATCGGCGCATCCGCCATGCGCAAAGCCACCGGCCATCTCATCCCTCTCATCGCCCTCGGCTACGGCGCAGCCTATATGGACCGCATCAACATCAGCTTCGCAGCCCTTCAGATGAACCGCGACCTTCACTTCAGCGCCACAGTCTATGGCTTCGGCGCGGGTCTCTTCTTTCTCAGTTATGCTGCCTGCGAGATCCCCTCAAACCTCCTCCTCTACCGCTTCGGAGCACGTCGCTGGCTGGCCCGCATCATGGTCACCTGGGGAATCCTTGCCATGGCCATGCTCTTCGTCCGCACCCCCTGGCAGTTCTACACCGCACGCTTCTTCCTCGGAGTCGCCGAAGCCGGCTTCTTCCCCGGAGTCATCTTCTATCTCACGCAGTGGTTCCCACAGGAGCTGCGCGCCCGCGCCATCAGCCGCTTCTACATCTCCCTGCCGCTCAGCTCCGTCTTCATGGGTCTCCTCGCCGGCGCACTCCTCAACCTCGACGGGCGCCTCGGCCTTCGCGGCTGGCAATGGCTCTTCCTCGTCGAAGGCATCCCTCCCATCCTGCTAGGCATCGTCTTCCTCTACCTCCTCCCCGACGGCCCCCTGCAGGCCAGGTGGCTCACCGAAGACGAGCGCGCATGGATCATCCACCACGTCCACAACGATCCCTCTCTAAGCGGCCAGCGCAGCCACAATCTAAGCGCAGCCCTCCTCGATCCACGCGTCTGGCAGCTTGGCCTCTTCATGTTGCTTATGCTTGCCTCCTCCTACGCCTACACCTTTGTCGCTCCCGACGTCATCCAGCGAGCGACCCACCTCAGCACGTCAAAGGTCGGCTACCTCATCGCAGCCCTCAGCCTCCTCGGTGCAGCCGCCATGCTGATCAACGGCATCTACTCCGACCGAGTTCAGCGCCGAACGCCACACAGCATCTATCCCCGCTACATGCACATCATCCCCTGGGCCTTCCTCATCTCGGCCGGCTTCTTCGCCTGCGGCCTCTCAACCAATCCCATCAACGTCGTCGTCGCCATCGGCGCCATCATCATCGCCTACAACGCCATGCAGGGTCCCCTCTGGTCTCTTCCTGGAAGCTTCTTTCAAGGGCGATCCGCAGCCGCCGGCATCGCAACCCTCAACATGATCGGCATGATCGGCGGCTTTCTCGGCCCTTACTTTGTAGGCTTCGCCAAAGATCTCACCGGAGACTACCAACGCGGCCTCCTCCTCATGAGCATCCCCATGCTCCTCGGCGCCTTCATCATGTTTTATCTCCGCGCCCAAACGCGCCTCCGAAGCCAAACCCTCAGCCCCGAAAACCCTGTACCATCTTCCTGATGAGCACAACGGCCCAGCCCGAACAAGCCGCCACCCCACACAGCGCCAAGCGCTCCGCCGCGCTCTTCTCCGTCCTCGCCGCCTTCGCCGTCACCCTCCTCAAGCTCCTCACCGGCCTGCTCACCGGCTCCCTCGGCATGCTCTCCGAGGCCGCCCACTCCGGCATCGACCTCATCGCCGCCGCCATCACCCTCTTCTCCGTCCAGGTCTCCGACCGCCCCGCCGACGCCGACCACACCTACGGCCACGGAAAAATCGAAAGCCTCTCCGCCGCAATCGAGTCCGTCCTCATGCTCGGCTCCTGCGTCTGGATCCTTACCGAAGCCGTTCGCCGCATCGCCCATCGCGAACACCTAGCGCTCAAGTTCTCAATCTGGCCCTTCGTTGTCCTTCTCCTCTCTATCACCGTCGACTACACCCGCTCCGGCAAGCTCAAAAAAATCGCAGACGAAACAAAAAGTGAAGCGCTCGAAGCCGACGCCATCCACTTCCGCACCGACATCTGGTCCTCCATCGCCGTCCTCCTCGGCCTCACCGCCAGCTACATCGGCGAGCGCTTCCACATCACCCAGCTAGAACTAGCCGACCCCATCGCCGCCATCCTCGTCTCCGGCATCATCCTCCATGTCACCTGGAACCTCGCCCGCCGCACCATCGACGCCCTCACCGACGCCACCCCCATCGAAACCCGCGCCCAGACCCGCGACATGACCCGCGATATCGCCGCCATCAACGGCGTCCTCTCCGTCGACCGCATCCGCACCCGCCGCGCCGGTCCTAACTACTTCGCCGACCTCACCCTCGGCCTCCCCCGCAACCTCACCTTCCAGCGCTCCGAGCAGATCACCATGGCCGCTACCGCCGCCGTCCGCCGCCATCTCCCCGGTGCCGACGTCGTCGTCCACTCCATCCCGACAGCCTCCCTCGCCGAAAGCCTCCACGACCGCATCCGCGCCGTAGCCGCACGTTCCAACCTCGCCATTCACGACGTTGCCGTGCAGGAGTACAACCACGAGCTCCACGTCGAGCAGCACCTCGAAGTCGACGAAAAGATGTCCCTCAGCGCCGCTCACGCCCTCGTCACCCAACTCGAGTCCGACATCCGCCGCGAGATCCCGGAGATCTCCACCATCCTCACCCACATCGAAAGCGAGCCCGCCACCATCGAGCGCCCCGCCTCCCTCGAGCGCGACCGCCAGCTCGAAGTCCGTCTCCGCCGCGCCGCCCAGGCCTTTCCCGAGATCCTCGACATCCACGAAGTCTTCGTAACCCGCGCCCACAACACAGGAGTCGACCGCATCCAGGTCAACTGCCACTGCACCCTGCCCGACGACCTCCCCATGTCGAAGGTCCACGAGATCATTACCGCCCTCGAGAACGCCTTCAAACTAGACTGCCCCGAAGTCTCCCGCCTCCTCATCCACCCCGAGCCCGCCACCGACAACCGCCGCTGACCCGACTCTCCAATCTTCTTCCAACCGGGTTAACCAAATGAGTGACGTTATCGCACCTTCGTCTTAATTTTCTCTCTACCCACTTGAACAACGCCTCAGTTGGTGTAGAGTCGCTTTCGCTCTTTTGTTTGTCATTCCCGAAGGGAATCTGCGTTTGCAGTTTCTGCACCGTCAGGCGAATTACCATAAGCGCGAGATAATGGCCCATGCCCTCCCTTCCCATCGCGATTAGCAGATCGACAGCACCTCGCATTCGAGAGCTCGCTCGATGATGGGTTCCGGAGTGCATGCCGTACAAGCGGTCTTCCTTCTCCTTCTAGTCTTCGTAGCCGTCTTTGCCGGGCTGGCCCGAAGACTCAAAGTACCGTATCCGATCCTGCTCGTCATCGCGGGCCTGCTCTTGAGCTTTCTACCCGGCATGCCGCGCATCGGCCTCGATCCCGACCTGGTCTTTCTCGTCTTCCTTCCTCCCCTGCTTTACTCCGCGGCATGGACCCTGTCATGGAGAGAGTTCCAGCGCAACTTTGTCAGCATCGCCATGCTCGCCGTCGGCCTGGTGCTGTTCACCATCGTAGGGCTCGCAGTGGTCGCGGGTTCTCTCCTGCCTGGATTCGACTGGAAGTCCGCCGTGCTGCTTGGTGCGGTTGTCGCGGCCACTGACGCCATCGCAGCCACATCGATCGCACGAAGAGTGGGCCTTCCGCAACGAATCGTCGACATCCTCGAAGCCGAAAGCCTCGTCAACGACGGCACCGGACTCCTCGCCCTGCAATTCGGCCTCACCATGCTGGTCACAGGCAGAACGCCATCAGTCATCGAAGGACTCGGTCAACTCGTCTTCCTGACCTGCGGTGGAGTAGCCGTGGGCCTGGCCATCGGAGCTGTCGTAGCGTGGTTTGAAAGATGGGTCGACGATGGCCCGATCGAGATCGTCATCAGCATCCTGGCACCCTACGGAGCTTACCTCCTGGGCGCCCGCATGCAGGTCTCCGGTGTCATGGCTGTCATCGCCTGCAGCATGTACATGAGCCGCAAAAGCCCCGAGTACATGTCGCCCCAGGTCCGCCTGCAGACAACCGCTGTCTGGGATGCGCTGACCTTCATCCTCAACGGCATCGTCTTCGTTCTCATCGGACTTCAGCTCCCCTATGTTGTCGGGCAGATCGTCGGCATGAGCCGCCCGGTTCTCCTTGAATATGGAATCGGCTTCTCTGCCCTGATGATCTGTCTGCGCATAGCCTGGGTCTTCGCGGAGACCTACGTCGCCTACGCGCTCCGGCGATGGGTCCGAAAGTTGGACGTAAAACCACCGCAGCCTCGGCAGGTGTTTGTCATCGGGTGGGGCGGCATGCGCGGCGTGCTGTCGCTCGCAGCAGCCATCTCACTTCCCTACGCGCTTCCCGGAGGCAGAACCTTCTCGCAGCGCAGCATGATCATCTATCTGGCGTTCTGCCTGATCGTAGCCACGCTGGTGGTGCAGGGCTTGACGCTGCCCTGGCTGATTCGAATCATGGGCCTCTCCGAGTCGGGGCATACAAACCGCGAAGAACAAGAGGCTCGACGTGTCCTCGCGACGGAAGCAATCATGCATCTGCATCGCACCAGATCGAAGAATCGAGACCAATCCCCACTCTTTCAGGAGCTGATCGATCGATACCAGCAACGACTTGACGCCATGCCCCTCGAACGCGAGCGGTCGGCGACCGGGCTTATCCATCAGGCTCGACGAAACGACGCAATTCTGACCGCGCTGCAGGCCGAACGCGAAGCGTTGATCAGACTGCGAGATGAGGAGCAGATCGACGATGAAGTCCTGCGCACCCTGCAGCGAGAGCTCGATCTGGCCGAGAGCCGCGTACATACCGGCTCGATGATCCATCCCTGAGACTCTCATCCCCTCTTGAACATGCACTCTCATCAAAGAGACCCATCCCATGACACTGCGCTGACAAACCTCCGCTACAATGAAACCGTGCGACGCTTAATCGGCATCACGCTCTTACTCCTCTTCAGCTCCCCGCTGATCTCGCCGCTACTGGCTCTTACCGCCGGCAGCCAAGCGAATCTGCCGGCCTGTTGCAGACGGAACGGCGCACATCACTGCATGAGGAACATGCAGCAAGCGGAGTCCTCAAGCTCAGGGATCAATGTCTCCACGATCCCGCAGAAGTGCCCGTCCTATCCAGCCGCGGTCACCTCAATCCAGCACGGAGATCTCTCGTCCCACGCTGCCTCCCTCCTCTTTGCAGAGATCGTCAGCCAGCCCTCCGTCACAACCCAGACTGAAGCCCGCGCCCGCATGGCTCTCGATCGCTCCCGCCAAAAACGCGGCCCTCCCTTCTTCATCCTCTAAGCGACCCGACCAGCAGCCGACATAACCTCTCGCCATTCGCGAGGGCACGTCGCTCTGCCGTCCCGTTACGCAGTCTGAACTCCGTCAGCGTCTCTGACGAGGAAAAATCCTATGCGCAAGCTCGCTCTACTCTGCCTCCTGTCATTTCTCAGCGCCATCACAGCCCGAGCCACCATCTTCAGCCAGCTCCACGGCGTCGTCCACGATCCCCAGCATCGCCCCATCGCTAACGCTCACATCGAACTCCACGCCACCAACTCCGCCTTCACCAGATCCACCACCACCGCGCAGGACGGCTCCTTCACCCTCCCCTCTCTCCCACTAGGCGACTACACCATCACCATCTCCCAACCAGGCTTCGACCCCGCAAGACAATCCCTCACGCTAGCCTCCGACACTGCGCCCATCCTCCATATCGAGCTCCAAATCGGCACCATCGAACAAACCACCAGCGTCACTACCGACCTCAACACCGCCAACGTCAACACCGTAACCCCCACCACCCTCATCAGCCGCGACGACATCGCGCAAACCCCCGGCGCCGACCGCACCAACAGCATGGCCATGATCACCAACTACGTCCCCGGCGCCTACATGACCCACGACATGCTCCACATGCGCGGCGGCCACCAGGTCTCGTGGCTCCTCGACGGCGTCCAGATCCCCAACACCAACATCGCCTCCAACCTCGGCGCGCAGATCGACCCTAAGGACATCGACTACATCGAAGTCCAGCGTGGCAGCTACACCTCCGACGTCGGCGACCGCACCTACGGCGTCTTCAACGTCGTCCCCCGCACTGGCTTCGAGCGCAATCGTCAGGCCGAACTCATCCTCTCCGGCGGCAGCTTCCTCCAGACCAACGACCAGCTCAACTTCGGCGACCACACCGAAAAGTTCGCCTACTACGCCAGCCTCACCGGCAACCGCAGCGACTACGGTCTCTCCCCACCCACAGGAGTCGTCATCCACGACGCCGCCAACGGCTACGGCGGCTTCGCATCCTTCCTCTACAACCGCATGCCCAAAGACCAACTCCGCCTCATCACCCAGCTCCGCGCCGATTACTTCCAGATCCCCTACGATCCCGACCCCGACAGCCCCGGCAACCAGCAGTTTCAATCCAGCGGCCTGCGCGATGGCCAGCACGAGCTTGACGGCACCGTAGCCTTCTCCTGGCTTCACACCTTCAACCCCGCGACAGTCCTCCAGGTCTCACCCTTCTTCCACTACAACCGCGCCGACTACGAATCCAACCCCAACGACATCCCCGTAGCCACCACCTCCGATCGCAGCTCCACCTACGCCGGCGCACAAGCCAGCATCACCACCGAAGTCTTTCCCAGCAAGCCCACCCGCAACACCCTCCAAGCCGGCCTCTACTCCTTCGGCCAGCACGACAACTATCTCTTCGGCGCCATCTTCAACGACGGCACCAACACCCCTGCCTTCCGCACACCAGACTCAGCCTCAGGCGGAGTCATCGAAGCCTACCTCACCGACAACTACAAACCCACCTCCTGGCTCACCCTCATCGCCGGCCTCCGCCAAACCCACTTCCAAGCCGCGTTCACCGAGAACTACACCGCCCCCCGCTTCGGCGTAGCCCTCCGCATCCCCAAACTCAACTGGGTCTTCCGCGGCTTCTACGGCCGCTTCTACCAGCCTCCTCCGCTACTCACCTTCGGCTGCACCGCAGCAGCCATCGCCGACGGCACCTGCAGCCTGCAAAACTTCGCCCTCAGCTCCGGCACCAGCTTCGCCCCACTCCACGGCGAGCGCGACGAAGAGCATCAGTTCGGCGTGCAAATCCCCCTCCGCGGCTGGCTCCTCGACGCCGACACCTTCAAGACCCGCATCAACAACTTCCTCGACCACTCCAACATTGGCGACTCCAGCATCTACTTCCCCGTCACCGTCGACGGCGCCCTCGTCCGCGCATGGGAGCTCAGCCTCCGCAGCCCTCGTCTCTGGAACACCGGCCAGTTCCACCTCGCCTACTCCAACCAGATCGCCGAGCAGCGCGGAGCCATCACCGGCGGCCTCATCTGCTCTCCTCCCACCTCCGCCGAGTGCGACGTCGACCCCGCCTACACCCCCGTCGATCACGACCAGCGCAACACCCTCAACGTCGGCTTCAACGCCACTCTTCCCTTCCACACCACCGCCTCCACCAACCTGTACTACGGCTCCGGCTTCGTCAACGGCGGCTTCAATCCCGACGGCCCGCCTGCAGACCCACGCTACCCCAACCCATACCTGCCCCAGCACACCACCTTCGACCTCTCCATCGGCAAGTCCTTCACCGAAAAACTAACTGCCTCCGTCACTGCAACCAACGTAGCCAACCGTCGCGTCCTGCTCGACAATAGCCTCACCTTCGGCGGCTTCCACTACAACGACCCGCGCGAAATCTTCGCCGAACTCCGCTACCGCTTCAAATACTGAGAGAAGATATGTCCTGCCTGACGGACCCACTACGCGTGGGGCGGTCACTTCGTGACGCGTATACCGGTCGTGCCGCCGTCATCAACCAAAGTCCTCCCGCTGGTCGGCCCGAGCATCGCGAGGACCCAAGCCGCTCATCCCACCAGGACAAGGTACACAAGTCACGAAGTGACCGCTGCCCGCGCAGGGCGCCCGTCCGGCAGGACAAAGATATACTCAAAAAACGCATGAAGCTCCGAATCCCCAGAAAAGTCACCCGAAGCATCAACCGCTTCTTCAACATCGTCCTGGGAGCCCTCGCGATGCTCACCGTCGCGCTCGTCTCCGCCTTCATCACCATGCGCCTCGCCATCCACGGCCACGAGGTCAAAGTCCCCGACCTCACCAGCCTCACCCTCTCCGAAGCCAGCCAGAAGACCCGCTCCCTCGGCCTCGTCCTCAGCCTCGAAAACCGCTTCTACTCCCCAAACACCCCACCCGGCCGCGTCCTCGCCCAATCCCCCGCCCCCGGCCTCACCGTTCGTCGCGAGTGGCCCGTCCGCATCACCGAAAGCCTCGGCGCCCAGCAAGTCGCCATCCCCGACCTCCTCAACCAAACCGAGCGCACCGCCACCATCAACATCCGCCGCCTCGGCCTCGAACTAGGCGCCGTCGCCCACATCCCATCCGCCGGAGAACCCGGCACCGTCATCGCCCAAACCCCCAACCCCAACGCCATCGGCGTCGACCGCCCCCGCGTCAGCCTCCTTCTCAGCGACCCCGAAACCGCAACCTCCGCCGAAGCCTTCGTCATGCCCTCCCTCGCCGGCCTCACACTCACCGCCGCCGCCGCAAGAGCAGCATCCGCCGGCCTCCACATCGCCAGCGCCGAAGACCTCAACCTAAACTCAGCCTCAGCAGAAGCCGCCCCACTCACGCCGCAATCCCCACCCAGCGCCACCACGCCATCTTTCACCGAGCCCATAGCCCACACCGTCTCCTCCATCGGCACCGTCATAGCGCAAACCCCGCCCGCCGGCCACCGCGTCGTCAAAGGCGACCCAGTCCACATCACCCTCACCGACTAATCATTCTGCTGCGCGAAACACGCATCACAGTTTTTTAGAGAACTCCTGATCAAGTCCTGCTTTTGAAAGGGCTGGACTTTAGTCCCGCCGCCAGTCTAACCACAGCAGCGCGACTTTAGTCGCTGGGGGAATGCTGGATACTTAATCAGAATTTCCTTGGAGCAAAAGTAGTAGTTGGGTGAGTCTGCCGTGCCTCTTATTTGTCATTCCCGAAGGGAATCTGCGGTTGCCTTCCTCACACCCACACTAAAATCGGCTTTTGCCCAGCACAACGCATCGGAGGTTAGCCACCTGATGTCGAACTTCGCCACCTACCCCAGCCTCGAAGACCGCGTGGTGCTCATCACCGGCGGAGGTTCAGGCATAGGCGCATCCCTCGTCGAACACTTCGCGTCGCAACGCGCCAAAGTAGCTTTCCTCGATATCGCCGAGCAGCTATCCACAAACCTGGTCGAGCGCCTCGCACCCCACTGCGCGCACCGCCCACTCTTCCTGCCTTGCGATCTAACGAACATCCCAACGTTGCAATCGGCGATCGCGCAGATCTCGCGCAGCCTCGGCGCGCCCCAGGTCCTCGTCAACAACGCCGGCAGCGACGACCGCCACGACTTTGCCAACGTAACGCCCGAATATTGGGACCAAAGAATGGCAGTCAACCTCAAACATCAGTTCTTTGCCGCACAAGCCGTGGCGGAAGGGATGAAAGCGATCGGCAGCGGCTCCATCATCAACCTCAGTTCGATCTCGTGGATGATTCCAGGCCACCGCCTCCCCGTATACAACACAGCCAAAGCCGCCATCGTCGGCATGACGCGCTCCCTTGCACACGATCTGGGCCCAGCGGGAATCCGCGTCAACTGCGTCCTGCCCGGAGCAATCCTGACCGAGCGCCAGCATCAACTGTGGATGTCCCCAGAGTATGAGCAAGAGGTCCTCAGCCGCCAATGCCTCAAGCGCCACCTCCTGCCCGACGACGTTGCCCGCCTCGTCCTCTTCCTCGCCGCCGACGACAGCGAAGCGATCACCAATCAAAGTCACATCATCGACGGCGGCTGGATCTAAAAGCAAACGCGTATGGAAAATAGTTGAAGGCCTCGACCTCAGAAACTACAGGCAACTCTGCCTAAGTCATTTTGGAGGGTCTGTAAAGAGAGGTCTGTAAAGAACAGCCTTTGCTTCTAGGTAGGCCAAGGCTTTAGCCTTGGCAATCAAACCCGCCAAAGACGAGGGCTTTAGCCCCTGGGGTTTGCTTTCGTCATCCGCCGGGTGCCGGGTGCCCCATCCTTTCGCAGTCTCATCGCGATAGGGTGGGGGTATTCGCGCCACGCGCGAACCGCCCTTCACTTCTCCCAGTTAATATCGTTCGCGAATCGTCTAAGCCCGCTCCAGAATCACCGCATAAAACCCATCACCCCCATGCACTCCAGGCAGCGTCCGAAGCGCCCCATCCCGCACCGCCGACCCCATCTCCCCACTCAGAACCCCACGCTCCACCATCACACCATCCACCGGAACCCTAACCACACCACCCGCGCCAACCACCGCATCCACCACCCCCTCACACTCCTCCGCCTCCAGCGAGCAAGTCGAATAAACCAACCGTCCCCCCGGAGCCAGCCGTTTCAAAGCCCCCGTCAAAATCGACCTCTGCCTCTCCGCCTGCCGCACAAACTCCTCCACCTTCAGCCGATGCCGAATCTCCGGATTCCCCGCCATCGTCCCGGTCCCCGAGCAGGGCACATCGCAAAGAATCAGATCAAACTCCCCGGTGACACTTTTGGCATCCGCCGCATCGGCAACCGAAAACCCAACCCGCTCCGCATACGCATAACGCCGCAGTCTCGCCTCCGTCTGCGCCAGCCGCTTCGCACTCACATCACTAGCCACAATCTCTGCACTACCAAGTCGCTTCGCCAAAATCAAAGTCTTACCACCCGGAGCAGCACAGCAATCCCAAACCCGCTTCGCCTCAGGCATTGCCGCCGCAGCAATCTCCGCCACCAGCCGCGACCCATCATCCATCACCGGCCAATCCCCACCCCGCTCCACAAACATCCCACCCTTCGCAGGCTCCCGCTGATCCGCCTCACAGATCATCAACGCCGCCTCACGACCATACGCCGCAACCCACCGCTCCACCAGCCATCGCGGATGCCCCAGCCTCTCCGCAAACGCCGCAACCGATTCATGCAACGGAACCGTACGCCCAGAGCGAAGATCCGGGTGCCCCACATCTCGATTTTGAGATGTGGGTTTAGCCGCCAACTTCCGCAGCACCGCATTCACCATCCCCGTCGCATGTGGCTCCCCCGCCGCCCTGCAAAGCTCCACGCTCTCACTCAGCGCCGCATGCGCAGGAATCTTATCCAGGTGCAGCAACTGAAACGCCCCCAACCGCAGCGCAATCGCCACCGGCTCCGCCAGCCTCTGCTCCGGCCTCTGCAACAACCCACGCACCCGCGCATCCAGCGCTATCTGCCACCGCAACACCCCCATCACCAACGCCGTCGTCAGGTTCCGATCCTCAGGCGACAACCCATCCACCCGCGCCGAATGCAGCAACTCGTCGCTATGCCCCTTGTTCTCTCCCACCAGCTTCAAAATCTCAAACGCAGCCAGCCGAGCCGGCGTAATCTTCGCAACCGCAGCCTCCACCGAAGCCGTAGGCCCAGCCGACACCGGCCTCTTCCGCGCAGGCCCAACCTTGGCTGTCCCATCTACCCCCTGATCCCTGAGCCCTGCGCCCTGCTTCTTCATATCCCCAACCGTTCGCCGCTCTTCACCTGATACCCATGCAAAAACTCCGCCGCACTCACCCGCTTCTTCCCTTCCATCTGTACCTCAAGCAGCTCCGCCATCGTCCCACCCCCGCACCCAACCAGCATCTGCTCCCCATCCACCAGTAGCTCCCCCGCAACAACCGTACGCCCACTCCCAACTCTCATCTTCGCCACAATCAGCTTCTTCCCCCGCAGCGTCGTATGCGCACCCGGCCAGGGTTGAAACCCTCTCCACCTGTCATAGATCTGCTTCGCCGAGCGAGAAAAATCTACCAGCCCATCCTCTCGCTTCAAGATAGGAGCAAGCGTAGCCAGCGAATGGTTCTGCACCTCGGGACAGATCGTTCCCGCCTCCAACCGTCTCAGCGTCTCCACCATCAACTCCGCGCCCAGCGGTGCGAGACATCCATACACATCCACCGCCGTCTCCTCCTGCCCCACCGGGCACACCGCCGCCAACAGCATATCGCCCGTATCAAGCCCCGCGTCCAGCCGCATCGTCGTAACGCCCGTCACTACTTCTCCACAAGCCACCGCCCACTGAATCGGAGCAGCCCCGCGATACTTCGGCAACAACGACCCATGCAGATTGATGTTCCCAAACCGCGGCAGCTCCAGCATCCACTGCGGAATGATCCGCCCATACGCGACCACCAGAATCGCATCAGGCTTAATCTCTTCAAGCCACCCGCGCAACTCCAGATTGTTCTTGATCTTCTCCGGTTGCACCACTGTCAAGCCATGCAGTAACGCCGCCTGCTTCACCGGAGGAACATGAACCTCCAGCCCCCGCCCTGCCGCACGATCCGGCTGCGTCACCACCAGAGCAATCTCATGCCCCGCAGCAATCACCGCTTCAAGCGTAGGTACTGCAAACTCCGGCGTGCCACAAAAAACCAATTTCATTTTGATAATCCTCTGTCCTGCCGGACGGGCCTCCTACGCGGAGGGCGGTCACTTCGTGACTTGTATACCTTGTCTCGACAAGTCAACACCCAGGTCCGAGCGATGCTCGGGAAACAAAATCTTACGCCGACCAACGGGAGGCCGCTATTAAGCTCATGTCACCGAGACAACACCGCGAAGCGGTCGAGAACGGCACGAAGTGCTACCATTCGCCGTTCTTAATTAGCTTCTTGATCCTTCGAATCACCAGATCCCTCTTCAACCGGCTCAGCCGATCGATAAACAGCACACCCTCCAGATGATCGATCTCATGCTGCATCGCCCGCGCCAGCAACTCCGTCCCCTCAATCTCAAACCACTTCCCCGTCACATCCTGCGCCTTCACCTTCACCCACTCTGCCCGCTGCACCTTCTCGCGAATCTCCGGCAAACTCAGGCACCCCTCCTCCTCTACCTGCTTCCCTTCACGCTCCACAATCTCCGGATTGATCAGCACAATCTTCTCCTCCGGATTCTTCTTGAAGCTCACATCGATCACCGTAATCCGCTGCGAGATCGCAATCTGCGGCGCCGCCAGTCCAATCCCCTGCGCCACATACATGCTCTCGAACATCTCGTCGACCAGCTTCTTCAGCTTCGCGTCAAACACCGTCACCGTCTCTCCGCGCTTTGCCAGCACCGGATCCGGCCACTTCACCACCTCATGAATCTTCGTCTTCTTCTCGCTCACTTTTCCAGTCACTCAGCCTCTTTGTTGTCATTCCGCAGCGCAGCGGAGGAATCTGCTTCTCAACTTCAACGTCCTAAACTAATACGCTCGAATCTGCTCGCAATAGCCATTGAAATTTCGCTGCATCTCACGCAGCGAGTCCCCACCAAACTTCTCCACCACCAGCCGCGCCACCGTCAGCGCAACCATCGCCTCGGCCGCAACACCAGCTGCCGGCACCACACAAACATCGCTCCGCTCATAAGCAGCCTTCACCGGCTCACGCGTCTCAAAACTCACCGACTCCAGCGGCCTTCGCAACGTAGAAATCGGCTTCAAATATCCCCGCACCACCACATCCTCGCCATTCGAGATCCCGCCCTCAATCCCCCCGGCATTATTCTGCTCCCGCGAAAACTTCGTAAACCCGCGTCCCTCCTCAGGCGAACCCTCATACCCAATCGCATCATGCACCGCCGACCCCACCGATTCCGCCGCCGTCACCCCGCGTCCCAGCTCCACCGCCTTCACCGCCTGCAGACTCATCACCGCCTGCGCCAACAAACCATCCATCCGCTCATCCCAGTTCGCATGCGTCCCCACACCCGGCGGCAGCCCATGCACCACCACCTCAAACACACCACCCACCGTATCGCCCGTCCGCAGCACCGCATCCACCTCAGCCTTCATCCGAGCCTCGGCCTCATCATCCACACAGTTCAACAAAACCTCATCCTTCAACTGCAGAGCCGCAATCTCCTCCCACATCGCCGACCGACCAAGCTCCGCCTTCCCCACGCGAATCACGTGGCTCGCAACCTCCACGCCCAAAGCCCGCAGCAACAACTTCGCAATCGCACCCGCAGCAACCCTCGCCGCGCTCTCCCGCGCACTCGCCCGCTCCAGCACATACCGCGCATCGGGAAAGTCATACTTCAAACTCCCCGCCAGATCCGCATGCCCCGGCCGCGGCGAAGCGACAGCCTTATGCTTGCTTGAATCACCAACCTCTACAGGCAGTATGTCGACCCAGTTCTTCCAATCATTATTCGCGAGCACCATCGCAATCGGCGACCCGATCGTCTTGCCATGCCGCACCCCACTCAAAATATGGGCGGTATCTTTTTCAATCCGCATCCTCCCACCGCGTCCATATCCCTTCTGCCGCCGCCACAGCTCACGATCAACAAACTCCTGATCCACAGCCACACCCGCGGGCATCCCGCTCACCGTCGCCACCAGGCTCTCCCCGTGGCTCTCTCCCGCCGTAGAAAATCGCAACATCCGTATCAATCCCTCAAGAAACAGCACCCAAACCTAAATTGTAACAACCCGATCCACACCACCCTTCGAAGACTAAACCGGTCACATCGCAACACCTTCTGCACCTTCACACCCTTCTACCCATCTCACAAACAAATCTGTGCCGCAAACAACTCCCCCCTCCCAGCACGAATCAAATCGAAGTGGATCGAGGATAAAATATGTCCCGCATCAAACCATTCGCCGTCTCTGCTCTCGCCGTAGCACTGGTCAGCAGTGTCTCCGCAGCACCCGCGCAGATCTCCGTCAGTATCGGAGCGGCTCCCTACTGCCCCTACGGATACTTTGACTACTCCCCATACCCCTGCGCTCCCTATGGCTACTACGGACCCGACTGGTTCACCGGCGGAGTCTTCATCGGCGCCGGCCCCTGGTACCACGGCCACGGCGGCTTCTACGGACACGTCGACAACCGCTACGACCCACGTCACGGCTACGCAGGCCCCATGCCCGAGCGAAACGAGCAGGCCTTCAACCACTTCCACGGCAACGAAGCCCACGACCCGCAAGGTCACATAGGCAACGCCGGCCACGAGCCTACCAACGAACACAGCGCCGGCTTCCAAGGCGGCGGTCACCCCGGTGGTGGCGGCAGCCACGGCGGCGGAGGTCACCACTAAAACCGAATCAGCCCTCCCAGCAAAAGAAAAGAGACATCTCCCGGAACAAGGCGAGATGTCTCTTTTTTGCACTCCCGAAAGTCTTCACTCACAGAGTCTGAGGAGCGACCGAAGACGTCCACTCCTCAAACCACCGCAATCATGGCCTCTAGCGACGTTAGAACGAGAACCTCCCGCCGAACTCCCCTGTAAACGATCGCGGGATCACCGTGCTGCTCGGATTGATGAACCCCTTCGGCGTCAGGAAACTTGACCCGTCCGATACGATGCCATCGTAGTTGTTGCCATAGTTGGCGCGATTCGTAAGGTTGAATCCCTGGAAGAACAGCGCCACATTGTAGCGATCCTTGATCGAGATCGTCTTGCTGAACCGCGCATCCAGCTGTGCGAACGTCTGGCCGTGATTCGAGTCATACGAGACCTCGCGGCACCGGCCCGACACCAGGCAGCTCTTGTAGAAGCTCGCCAGCGTTGTAGCCCCGGTCGGATCCGCCGCCACCGCTGCCTTCGCAGTATTCAGATAGTCGGCATAAGCCTGCGTACTCTCCTTCGCTCCACTTAAGACCAGCGCATGCGGGTTGCTGCGACCGCTGCCTACCCCCCACAGATCGCTGCTCGACTCGACGATGTCCAGTGGCCGCGCGGAGCCCACCGACAAGATCGGCGAGATCTCGATCCGCCAAGGCAACGCGATCGTTCCAGCCGCCGTAATGTGGTGCCGCTCGTCGTTAGGCGCCGTCCCATAGTCCGGCTTCCGGAACTCCCCAAGAAACGGATTCGTCGCCGAGTTGCGGAACGCCGCAGGATTACCCTCAAACGCCAGCGCCTTCGCATACGTATAGTTCACAATCGCGCTGAAGTGACGATTCAACGACTGCCGATAGCTCAGATTCAGCCCATCGTAGTAAGAGCGCCCCAGCGACTTCTCCGCGCCGAACCGGCCAAGCACCGGAACCCCCGCCGCCTTGAACGCTGCGGCGAACGGACGAATCCCGCCGTTGAAGTACTCCGTCGGATTGATGTTCACCGTCTTGTCTTCGTGGATGCCGCGCGACTGGTTGTACTCCACCTCAAACACCGAGTGTGTTGTCAACGCATACTGAATCCCCAGGTTGATCTGCTGCGTGTAAGGATTGCGGAAACCGGGATCCATAAGGCGTCCCGTCGATCCCGTCGCAAGATTGAAGCTCGCAGGTGGAATCACCGGCGCCGGATCGACGCCATACCGGTACTGGCTCAACGGAATGTTTGTCCCCGGAACAAAGTTGGCCGCGCCGCAGCTCGTATCCGTTGGACCGGCGCAGGCGATCGAATACGTATTCGCAAACACCGCGCTGTTCGCCTGCTGAATCATGAACAGAGGAATATTCTCGAACGTCTGGCCAAAATACAGCCCATATCCTCCGCGAAGCACAAACCGCCCGTCGCCCCAGACATCATACGAGAATCCAATGCGAGGGCTGATGTCCAGATTGTCATTCTTGGGCAGGCCCGTGTAGTTTCCGCCAAGGAAATCCAACGTGGGCGTGTAGCCGACACCCACGAGGCTCACAGGTGGGGTCGTCGGAAGCGTTGGCACCGTCGTCGCAGCCGCAGCCACCAGCTCCTGGTGCGTGCGGCTGTTCGCCTGCTTGTCCAGTCCGTACGTATCGATATCGCGATCGTAGCGGATGCCAAGATTCAGAAACAGCCGTGACGTCGCCCGCCAGTCATCCTCAAAGTAGAGGCCAAGCATCTTCGGAGAAAGATTGAAGCTCGGATCGCCCGAGGTGCCGGTCGAAGCCTGAATCGCACCCGGTGAAGAGAATCCGTTCGGATACTTGCTCGGGTCCAGAAGGTTCGCTGCAGAATCGAAGAAGTCGAACTCCGGAGTCGGATTGTTTTCGAAGAATCCGCCAACCTGCGGTTCATACAGGAAGTCGAAGCCCATCTTCAAAGTATGTTTGCCAACCGTCTGCGAAAAATCATCGCGGAACTGGAACTTGTGCTGGCTCGACTTCTGCGGAACGTTGATGTTCGTCCCAAAGCTCGTCCCGTCGGGAAACAGAAAGTACGGAGTCCGCGTCGTTGAATCGATAAGGTTATTCCAGTACTGGAATCCCACCGTAAAGTTATTAATCGACTTCGATGACAGAATCGAGGTCAGCGTCGCATTGGCAATAATCAGATCATTGATCGTGAAGTTGCCTTCGGTCATATCCACCTGTCCGGTCGACTGATCGTTGTTGCTCTTGTTGTCCTGCGCCGTGTAGCTGACGTAAAACTTCTCCCGATCGCTGAAGTAGTGGTCCAGCCGGCCGTTGTACCTCTTCTCATCGAAGGGAGTCGCAATCGTATGGATCGGCTTTGCACCCAACGGCTCCGCCAGCACCAGTTCGTTGTACGAAAGGTCGGTCACTGCCAGGCTCGAACGCTCCCGCAATCCTTCATACGCAAAAAATCCGAAGTCCTTGTCCTTGCGGATCGGACCGTCAAGCGCCCCGCCATACTGCTGACGGCTGTAGTCCGGCTTTGGCTGCCCGGCCTGTTCGCTGATCGCATTGTTGGTCTGAATCGCCTGGCTCCGGAAGAAGCCATACAGCGCACCATGAAACTGGTTGGTCCCCGACTTGGTCACCACGTTCACCGCAGCACCTTCGCTGCGCCCGTTCTCAGCAGAAAACCGGCTCGTGCTGATGTTGAACTCCTGCACCGCCTCGAGCGGCAGCTGCATCACCGCACCGCCCACCGTGTTGTCTTTGTTATCCACGCCGTTGACCGTCGTGTTCGTATTGCGGCCGCTCGAACCGTTCACCGCATACACCGCATATCGGTTCTTCGTTGGATCGTAGCTATCCACCTGCTTCACGCCCGGCGCCAGAATCGCAAGGTTCGCAAAGTCGCGTCCGTTCAATGGCAGATTGTTGATCTCCTGCGGAGTCACAGCCGTAGAGCTGTCCGTCTTCTCCGCATTCACTAGCTGGTTTCCGGTCGAGACCTCGATCGAGGTCGACACCTGCCCGGCTATCAGCGGGAAATTCGCATTCAGCGTCGTCCCTACAATCAGCTCAAGATTCGCAGCCTGACCGGAGCTGAAGCCCTGCGCCTCTACCTTCACCGTATAGGTCCCGACCGGCAGCAGGTCGAACCTGTACTCCCCGGCACGATTCGTGGTGACCGTACGCTGAGAGTTCGTCCCCTTGTTCGTCGCGGTAACCGTGGCGCCCGCCACTGCGGCGCCCGTCGCATCCGTGACCGCTC
Organism: Tunturiibacter empetritectus; assembly: GCF_013410875.1. Taxonomy (GTDB): domain Bacteria; phylum Acidobacteriota; class Terriglobia; order Terriglobales; family Acidobacteriaceae; genus Edaphobacter; species Edaphobacter empetritectus. The sequence goes on from NZ_JACCCU010000002.1 coordinate 297,924, forward strand.
CGACGATGTTCCCGGTGCTGGTCGCCTGACCGAAGACCGCTGCGGTCGCGAACATCATGACTAGAAAAACAACGAGGCGTTGATATCTGATATGCATATTCCTCCGGATAAAGAAAAGCAGACCGCCAGCTCGAATAAGCCACAGTCGATAAAAACGTTCTTCTGAGGCCCGTGGACCCAAAAGATGACAGATGTAGGTAATGCTGCCGATGTTACCCCAGACTAAGTCGCCGTGCAAACAAAAAAGCCTGCGGATCGTCTATTGCTGAATCGGCGTGGAGTCGCTTTCGCTTTTTTTGCTTGGCGTGGAGTCACTTTCGCTTTTTTGTTTTGGCGTGGAGTCGCTTTCGCTTTTTTGTTTGTCATTCCCAAGGGAATCTGCGTTTGCAGTCTCTACACCCAGGCAAATCGCCACAGCAGGATTGCTCATGAGCCAATCCGCCAGAATCGCTTAGACAGCCACCTTCCAAAAAAAATCAAAAATCTCTTTTAGCCTTACCCTCATCGTCCGGCGTTCCCCAATCAAAGGGCAGGCAGGAACCGCGGCGGTGGCATGAGCGGACCTGTACCGCGACCCACTGCCCTATCGCCCCGCCGAACCTTGCATGCAGGCAAGATGGCAGGTGCCATCTGACCGTCAGCCAGCCGGGTTCAAAAATAAATGTCAAAACCGTGGCGCATCTTCACAAGCCGGAAAAGTGACGGCGAAACACCACGTTCTCACCAGAAACCCACCACAACCACACCACAATTTACCAGCGAAAAAACACCCTAAAATCGCAAAACCCCCAGCAAAAACGCCACTCTACCACGCCAATATTTTTTCTCGCCCCAAACCCCAAAAACTCGCCTACTCGTCCTTCAAATATCCCTGAGTATTCAGCAGCGGCCGATCCATACTCCTCACCCAGTCGGTCACCTCGCCGCTGCTCTTCCCACTCGCCACCGCCGCCGCAAACTCATTCCGCATCGCCTGCATCTTCGCCTCAAGATCATCCAACGCACTCAAAAGAATAGCCTCCGGCGTCATCGGCAGCTTCGGCGAACCAAACTCATACTTCCCATGATGGCTCAAAATCATATGCTCCACCAGCACCCGCAGCTTCTCCGGAAACGGCGCCAGCTCCCGCACCTTCTCCCGCAGCATCCCCTGCGCAATGCTGATATGCCCAATCATCTGGCCCTCCAGCGTATAGCTGAAGCTCGAGCCCCAGGAAAGTTCACGAATCTTGCCGATATCATGCAAAATCGCCCCCGTAACCAGCAGATCCGCATCCACCTCCGGATAAAAAGGAGCCGTCCCCAGACACACCCGCACCAGCGTCAGCACATGTTCCAGCAACCCGCCAAGCCACGCATGATGCAGCCGCTTCGCCGCAGGAGCCGCCTTGAACGCAGGTCCTATCTGCTCATCATCAAGAAACGCAAACACCAGTCGTTGCAGCTCTAAATTCTTGAAAGCAGAGACATACCCCCGTAGCTCCCCCCACATCTGCTCCACATCGAACTTCGTCGAAGGCTGAAAGTCCTTCGGATCGACCTCCGACTCCGCCGCCAGCCGCAGCTTCTTCAACGTAATCTGGAACCTCCCCTGATACCTGGAGATATCCCCCTGCACCTTCACATAACAACCTTCGTCACAGGTCGCAATCGCCTCCGTCACGTCATCCCACATGCGTGCTTCAAGCGATCCCGTCTTATCGCTAACCATTAACGCAAGATACTGTCCCCCCTGCTTCTTGTCTCTCACCTGCATCGACGTCAAAACAAAGTAAGTCGTCACTGTCGCGTTATCGAACCGCGCCGCATCTTCAACAAAAAAGTCTTTCATCTCAAACAGAATACCGCGCACCGACACAAACAGAAGCGCGAGAGCCGAAGCCCTCGCGCTGTAAGGAAAACCGCACGCCTACTACGGAGGAGGAGTCGGAATCGGCGACCCCGGCGTAGCCGGTGGCTGACCTCCATCCGGAGGATTACTGGCAGGAGGCGCAGTCGCCGGAGGCAGTGTCGTCTTATCGCTCGCCTTCGGTGCAGGAGTTCCCGTTCCATGAACTCCTTCCAACGGAGTTCCTCGGTCAGGAGCCTTCGACGGCGTCTCCTCCAGCGGAGCCTTCGGAGTAGGAGCCTGATTTTGCAGCCGCTCCTTCTTCGCTCCCTTCACCTTCTTCTTTTTCTTCTTCTTGGCCGTGTCCCCGTTCAGTCCCAGCGGTGCCGCCTGGGTCTGCTGGGTCGCCTTCTCTTCCGCACTCGCGGGAGCAGGCGCAGCAGCCGCCTTCTCCTTCACCTTCTTTACCTTCGCCGTCTTCTTCGCTACAGCATCAACCTTTGCGCGATCACTGAAACGTGTCTTTCCAGCGACAGGCGTTGTCGCTGCAAGGGGATTCGCTCCCGTATCCGAGCTCGACTCCTGCGCCACCGTCTCCAGCGGTGCAATCGCCGTTCCAGGAGCTGCCGCCTGCGCAGAGGCAGACGAAGCCGAAGCCGCACCAGCGCCTACATCGCTCCCCGAAGCCGTCTCCTCAGGCCCTGCCGGCAAAGAGTTCCGCGGAGCCTGTCCAAACCGAACCTTCTCCCGCTTCACCTTCTTCGGCTTTGCAGGCTTTCCGTTCTTCGTCGTGGTCGTAGTCGGAGTTGCCACCGCGGCAACCGGCTTAGCCACGGGCGCCGTAGTCGTCTTCGCAGCCGTAGAGAACTTCGTGCCCCGATCAAATCTCTTCTTCTGCTGAGCCGTCTTCTTCTTCACGACCGGCGGAGCATACGCCGTAAATACCGGCTTGGTCTGCTTCGCGCTCGCGCCCGAGTCCACATATCCGGCGCGAATATCGATATAAGCCTCTTCCCGCAGCTTCGTCAGGTACGCGCGCAGCGCAGGCTGCATCTGCTCCGAGTACATCGCCTCCTGAATCTGCTGTTCAACGTCCTTAATAGGTGGCACCCCGGGAGCCACATGGTCGGTGACCTTCAAGATCACAAACCCCTGCCGCGTCCGGATCGGCGCCGTCCACTCCCCCGCCTTCAGGCTGAAGGTCTGATCCTCCAGCACCTTCGCCAGCGCCCCACGCTTGTAAAGTCCCAGATCCCCGCCCTTATCGGCGGTCGGCCCGCCAGAGTTCGCCTTCGCCAACTCCTCGAAGTTCCCACCGTCCTTCAGCTTTGCCTCAATACCGTCTGCTTTCGCCTTTGCCTGGGCAACCGCGGCATCATCGGCGTCGGCAGCCGAAGGAATCAGGATCTCGCTCAGCTTGATCTGCTCCGGCTGAACAAACTCCTGCTTATGTGCGTCGTAGTAAGCCTGCTCCTGGCCCTGCGTGATCTGCAGACGCCGGCCCACCTCATCCCGCACCACCTGCTGGGTAATCACGCTATCGCGAATCCCAGCCTTGAAGTCCTCAAAAGAGACGCCCTGCTGTCGTGCCGCCTTCTCCAGGTCCTCCATCGTGTCCATGTGGTTCTGCTTACGAATCTCGTCCAGCCGCCGAATCACATCAGCGTCCGCGTTGATCCCCAGTTCCTTGCCTCGTGAGAGCAGCAACTGCTTATCGATCATGTCGCGCAGCAGGTTCTTCTGCCTGTCAGTAACGTCGGCAGCACTTGCCCCACTCTGCCGGGCTTCTTCCGCAAGCTGTTGTTCCGCCCGTTCTACGTCGCTCCGGCTGATGATCTGGTCGTTTACATGCACGACCACATCCTCCACCACGGTCCCATTCGGCGTAATCGGCTGAGTCACTGGCAGCGTCAACACTGGTTGCGGCGCGTTCGGAACGCTCAAAGGGCTCTGGTACCGCGGCGCTTGTGCCTGCACCACTCCCGGCAGTGTCAGCAAACCTAGCCCGCACACCACCGCAAACTGCGAAATTCTCAAGGTCATCGTCACTCGTATCTTTATCAACATCCCAACATCAAAATCCCAGCCACAGCCCAGGTTCGAACCCTTCTCGCCCAACACGTCCGCCCTGGCTTTTTAGACTCAACCCAGGATTGGACGGTATCCGTACCCAATTCTAACTGCCGCGCCCCGAACAAGCGAATCCCTCCTTCGGCGCAGCCCGGCTCACCCCCGGATGCTATACTCCGTCCAAGATAGGACGTCTGTCCCAGCGCATCTTTAAGCGCCGTCTCCACCCTTTTTGAGGTCACCCAAGCCCATGGCTCCCCGCACCCGCCGCGCACTCTTCTCCGCTACCGTCTTTCTGGCCACCTGCGCCGTCATCGGCTCCTTCATCAACCAGAAGGTCGCCGCCCAGTCCGCCAGCGATGAGTCCACCCTGCGCGACTCACTCCACTCCTTCACCAACGTCTACTCCCTGGTCGAGCAGAACTACGCTGAGCCCCTCAACACCGACAAGACCGACAAGGCCATCTACGACGGCGCGATTCCAGGCATGCTCCACGTCCTCGATCCCCACTCAAACTTCTACGACCCCAAAGCCTTCGCCCAGATGCGCGAAGACCAGCACGGCAAGTACTACGGCGTCGGCATGACCATTCAGCCGCAGCCCACCCCCAGCGGCAAGACCAAAATCGTCGTTCTCTACCCCTTCGAAGGAACTCCCTCCTATAAAGCCGGCATCCGTCCCGGCGACGAGATCCTCACCGTCGACGGCAAATCCACTGAAGGCATGGACTCCACTGCAGTCGCCACCATGCTCAAAGGCGCACGCGGCACCCACGTCTCCGTCACGATGGTTCGCGAAGGCGCAGCCCGGCCTCTCGTCTTCGATCTCGTCCGCGACGAAATCCCCCGCCCCTCGGTTGATCTGGCCTTCCTGCTCAGCCCCGGCGTCGGCTACATCCACGTCTCCAGCTTCATCGAAACCACCAGCCACGAAGTCGGCGACGCACTCGACAAGTTCGGCGACATTCACGGCCTCGTCCTCGACCTGCGCGGTAACCCCGGCGGCCTGCTCAACGAAGCCGTCAACATGTCCGACAAGTTCCTGCAAAAGGGACAGATCGTAGTCTCCCAGCGTGGCCGCGCCTTCCCCGACCAGGTCTACCGCGCAACCCGCGGCGAAGAAGGTCCTAAGTTTCCCATCGTCGTTCTGGTCAACCGCAACACCGCCTCAGCCGCTGAGATCGTCTCCGGCGCCCTGCAGGATCACGACCGCGCCCTCATCGTCGGCGAAACCACCTTCGGCAAGGGCCTTGTGCAGACGGTCTTTCAGATCACCGAGAACACCGGCCTCGCCCTCACCACCTATCACTACTACACGCCCTCGGGCCGCCTCATCCAGCGCAACTACGACCATGTCTCCCTCTACGACTACTACTACGTCCGCGACGACGCTGACAAAACGAAGGACAAGAGCAACCTCGAGGTCAAACTCACCGACTCCGGACGTACCGTCTACGGCGGCGGCGGAATCACTCCTGACGAGAAGATCGACAACCAGAAGTTGAACCACTTCCAGGACAGCCTCCTCATCCACTACGCCTTCTTCAACTTCAGCAAGCACTATCTCGCCAGCCACACCGTCACCAAAGACTTCACGGTCGACGATGCAGTCCTCCAACAGTTCAAGGCCTTCCTCAAGGACAATCAGGTTGACTACACCGACTCCGACATCGCCGGCGTCAGCGACTGGGTCAAGGAGAGCATCAAGAGCGAGCTCTTCACCTCGCAGTTCGGTCAACTCGAAGGTCTCAAAGTCCGCGCCGAGTGGGACCCCCAGATCGCCAAGGCAGTCACCTTCCTACCCGAAGCCCAGACCCTCGAAGATCACTCCAAGCTGGCCCAGAAGAACACCGCCAGCCGCTAAACCTTAACTCATCGCCGATAGAAAAAGGCGTTCAAGCACAAGCTTGAACGCCTTTTCCATGCTTCAAAGTAATGGAGCGGGAGACCGGGATCGAACCGGCGACATTCAGCTTGGGAAGCTGACGTTCTGCCACTGAACTACTCCCGCATCACATCCGATTATACGCAAAAGATTCAAGCAAAACTTGAGGGTTTCTCTGCTTCACTCAATCGCACCCATCAGGCACAAAGATCCGCACGCTTCGCGCACACATCAAAAGATGGCTGCCGACATCTCACTCTTCATTCTCAACCCCGAGGCCTATCATGGATCTAAATCATGGTTCGCAAGATCGTTCACGTAGATATGGACGCGTTCTATGCCTCGGTCGAGCAACGTGATGATCCGGCGCTGCGCGGAAGACCCGTCGTCGTCGCCTGGCGTGGCAAGCGATCCGTGGTCTGTGCAGCCTCCTACGAGGCTCGACGCTTTGGTGTCCACTCCGCCATGCCGGCCATTCATGCCGAACGGCTGTGTCCAGAGGCGATCTTCATACCGCCTGACTTCACTCGCTACCGTGCCGTCTCCCGTGCCGTGCGAGACATCTTCCAGCGCCACACCGATCTGATCGAGCCTCTCTCCCTCGACGAGGCTTATCTCGACGTCACCGAGAACAAGACCGGCCTGCCCACCGCAACGCGGGTAGCCATCACCATCCGGCAGCAGATTCAAGATGAGCTCCACCTCACAGCATCCGCCGGGGTGGCGCAAAATAAATTCCTCGCCAAGATCGCCTCCGACTGGCGCAAACCAAACGGTCTCTTCGTCATTCAACCCGAGGAGGTTCAAACCTTCCTCCCTCCCCTTCCCGTCGCACGCATCCCCGGCGTCGGCAAGGTCACCGAAACCCGCCTGAAGCAGATCGGCATCCTTACCATCGCTGACCTGCTGGCCCTGGAATCAAGCGCCCTCGAAGCCCAGTTCGGCCGTTACGGAGTACGCCTCCACGAGCTGGCCCGGGGGATCGACCACAGCAAGGTCATCCCGGATAGGCCAACCAAATCCATCTCTGCCGAAGACACCTTCGAGCGCGACATTCCCCTGTCTGAAACCGAGGAGCTCATCCGTCGTCTCGCAGAAAAAGTGTGGATCGCCTCCCGCAAAGAAGGTCGCATAGCGCGAACCGTGGTTCTAAAACTAAAGACAAGCGATTTCACCATCCTCACCCGCAGCCACACCCCTCCCGTCCCTCCAGAATCCTGCGAGGAGCTCACCGCTATCGCTCTCTTCCTCCGAGGGCGTATAACTCTGGAACCCGCTCAACGCTTCCGTTTGGTGGGGGTCGGCCTGAGTAACTTTCGCGACGCCGAAAGCCCGCAGTCCCCTCTGTTCGACTAGATCCACATCAAGCCCGCGCAACATGGCCGCGAACAGCAGTGAGATAATCTCCAAAATTTCTCTTTATAAAGCTGCCGCCATTTGAATCTCACTTCCATCTAACGCAGGTGAATGTCATAAAGGAAACAAAATGTTTCGCAAGTTCAATCAACCGTGCTGGATTGGTTTAACATCGTTTTCAGACCCTTGGCTTTAGTGATGCTCCTTCAACCTGTTGCGTAGCGAGGTCATACCGTCTTGTCTCCTTTCACCGGACATTCGCCGACAGATACCTCTCAAAACAGAATCATGCCCGCATGGATCTTGCGGGGAGCAGCGTTCAGCCTGTCTTTAGTTGCCGGCACGGCCTTCGCGCAAACCCCCACCAATGTCTTCGACCCCGCAGGCACTCCGGCACGCTCCACCTTCGGCCTGTCGATGCTTGTCCTCTCTATCACGCTGGTTATATTTCTCATCGTCGCCGGCCTCTTGCTCTATGCGCTGATCCGCTTCCGCCACCGCCCGACGGACTCCAATCGCGAGCCCGCCCAGATCTACGGCAGCAACCAGATCGAGCTCTCCTGGACCGTCATTCCGATCCTGATCGTCGTTACGCTCTTCCTCACCACCACGCGCGTGATCCTCGGAACCCAGGCAATTCCCAAGCCCGCAAGCGCCATGGATGTAACCGTCATCGGCCATCAGTTTTGGTGGGAGTATCGCTATCCCAAATCCGGCGTTGTCACCGCCAACGAGCTCCACGTTCCCATCAGCGATCCCGCATCGCCTACCCCAACCTATCTCACCATGTCCTCCGCCGACGTCTCCCACAGCTTCTGGGTGCCTCGCCTCGCCGGCAAGATGGACCTAATCCCAAATCGCGTCAACACCATGTGGATCGACCCTGAAGCAACAGGCCTCTATCTCGGCCAGTGCGCCCAATACTGCGGCACCCAGCATGCCAAGATGCTCCTCCGCGTCTACGCGCAGTCCCCGCAGGAATTCGCCGCGTGGATCGAGCAGCAGAACAAACCCGCGCAACAAGAATTCCCCGGCAACCCCGCCGCGACCGAAGGCCAGGCCGTCTTCATGAAGAACGCCTGCATCAACTGCCACACCGTCAAAGGAACCGTCGCCACCGGTCGCTTCGGCCCCGATCTGACCCATCTCGCCAGCCGCGACACCATCGCCTCCGGCCCGATTCAAAACACGCCCGAGAATCTGAAGAAGTGGGTCGAGGATCCAAACACCATGAAGCCCGGCTCGCTGATGCCGGCGATGCACCTGAACGATCATGATCTCGACGTCATCACCGCTTATCTCTCTCAGCTTCACTAACCCTTTACCGGAAAGAAGCGAAGCATGACTACAACTCCCGTATTGGAAGCGATCGACGAGACACAGGAGACGCAGGGCAAGCAGCCGCTCAACGTTATCTACGAGTGGCTGACCACGGTCGATCATAAAAAGATCGGCCTGATGTACATCGTCTACGCCCTCATCTTTCTCGTCATCGGCGGCTTCGAAGCGATCCTGATGCGCATTCAGCTCGCCATTCCAAACAACCACTTCGTCTCACCGCAGGTCTTCAATCAGCTCTTCACCATGCACGGCACCACCATGGTCTTTTTCATGGGCATGCCTATCCTCTTCGGCATGGGAAACTACCTCGTCCCCCTGATGATCGGCGCGCGCGACATGGCCTTCCCACGGCTGAACGCCTTCAGCTTCTGGATCTCCGCCTTCGCCGGCCTCCTGCTCTACTTCAGTTACATCGGCGGCAGCGGCCTCTACGCCGCAGGCTCCGCGCCTGACGTCGGATGGTTCGCCTATGCCCCTCTCACCTCAAAAGTCTTCTCCCCCGGCCACAGCACCGACTACTGGACCCTCGCCGTCTTTCTCAGCGGCATAGGTAGCATAGGAACTGCACTGAACATCGTCACCACCATCCTCTGCATGCGCTGCAAGGGCATGAAGATGAGCCGCATGCCGCTGCTTCCCTGGCTCTATCTCGTCATGTCCTGCCTCGTCTTCGTCGCCGTCAGTCCGCTCACCGCCGCGCAGGTCATGCTCACGCTGGACCGCTATCTCGGCGCTCACTTCTTCGATACCCAGGCCGGCGGCTCCGCCATCTTGTGGATGCACTTCTTCTGGATCTTCGGCCACCCCGAGGTCTACGTCCTCGTACTCCCCGCCTTCGCCTTCGCCAACGAGATCATCCCCGTCTTCTCCCGCAAGGCCATGTTCGGCTACCCCGCGATGGTCGCGGCTTCGGTCTCCATCGGCTTCATCAGCCTCAGCGTCTGGGCGCACCATATGTTCACCGCCGGCCTCGGCCCCGCCGGCAACACCTTCTTCGTCTTCGCCACCATGGTCATCTCGGTGCCGACCGGCATTAAGATCTTCAACTGGCTCGCCACCATCTGGGGCGGCAAAATCATCTTCGCCGTTCCGATGATGTTTATGATCGGCTTTCTCTTCCAGTTCCTCATCGCTGGCCTCACCGGCATCATGCTCTCGGCGGCACCATTCGACTGGCAGCTCAGCGCCTCGTACTTCGTCGTCGCGCACTTCCACTACGTACTCGTCGGAGCGATCGTCTTCTCGCTCTTCAGCGCCTTCTACTACTGGTACCCCAAAGTCACCGGCAAGATGATGAGCGAAACACTCGGCAAATGGCACTTCTGGCTCTTCCTCATCGGCTTCCACCTTACCTTCGACTTCATGCACGTCCCCGGCATCCTCGGCATGCCGCGACGTATCTACACCTACGAAGCTGGCCGCGGCTGGGACACCCTGAACTTCATCATCGGTATCGGAGCTATCTTTCAGGCCGCAGGTACCCTCGTCCTGGTCTACAACATGATTCACTCCTACTACAAAGGCAAAGAGGCTGGCCATGATCCCTGGGACGCCTGGACCCTCGAATGGTCTGTCCCTTCCCCGCCGCCGTCCTATAACTTCGCCATCGAGCCAACCGTCAGCAGCCGCCGCCCACTCTGGGATATCAAGCACCCAGAAGATCCAGACTCGGACTACGAATCATGACAACTGTGACGACTGCAAGCAGAATCCCAATCGACGGCCCCGTAGAGACCCCGTGGAAGCTGCCCTATCGCGGCACCATCGGCATGGCGTGTCTCATCATCGCCGAGTCCGCCATCTTCATCATCTTCGTCGTCGCCTATATCTACTACATCGGCAAGAGTCTCAGCGGGCCAACCCCCGCGCAGGTTCTCGAGCTTCCCATCTTCGGCACCATCTGTCTCCTCTCGAGCAGCATCTTCGTTCATCTCGCCGTCAGCTCTCTGCGCAAAGACAACCGCCGAGGCTGCACCCTGAATCTCGCCATCACCGTCCTCCTCGGACTTATCTTTCTAGCGACCACAGCCCGCGAGTGGTATCACCTCATCCACGACGAGGGTCTCACCATCAAGACCAACCTCTTCGGCACCACCTACTACTCTTTGGTCGGCCTGCACGCAACCCACGTCGTCGTCGGCCTCATCATGCTCACTCTGGTCCTGGGCTTCTCGCTAACCGGCCACGTAAAAGAAGAGCACTCCGAGAAACTCGAAGTCCTCTCGCTCTACTGGCACTTCGTCGACGCAGTCTGGGTCGTCGTATTTCTCGTCGTCTACGTCTTAGGCAGATAACTCTCTGGAGAGGAGGAGCACGATGCAGGAAGAGCAACTCACGCCGTCCGCACAAAGCCACCAGCACGAACACCGGTCCGACACCGTCATCCTTCCGGCGCCAACGCCCTGGCCCATGGTTCTCGCGCTCGGTCTCTCGCTCCTGATCGCCGGCATGGTCACGCACTGGGTCATCAGTCTGCTGGGACTCATCCTGACTCTGCGCGCCATGTTCGGCTGGTTCTTCGATATCTTCCCGCACGAGCTTCACGTCGCCGTCCCCGTTCAAACCGGCGTAATGAAGATTGCCAGCACCCGCACCACACGCGAACAGCTTCCCGTCAGTGCAGATCATCGTCAGATGCTGCCGGTTGAAACCTTCAGCGTCACCGCTGGCATCAAGGGCGGCATCGTCGGCGGCATCGCAATGATCATTCCCGCAGCTCTCTTCGGCCTGCTCAAATATCACAGCATCTGGTACGCCGTGAATCTTCTGGCTGCAGGCGGCTTCGTTAGCTGGGCGAGCGAGAGCACGGCCTTCCTCTGCCAGTTTCATCTCGAAGGCCTTCTAGCTGCTACTGGCATCCATGCCTTCACCTCCGTCCTCATCGGCCTTCTCTACGGAGCCATGCTCCCGATGTTCCCCAGAAAGCCGATCCTCACCGCCGGCTTCGTCGCGCCTCTGCTCTGGACCGGCCTCCTCTACTCCGCGCTCGGAGTAATCAGCCCTGTCCTCAACGCCCGTATCAACTGGCTATGGTTCGTCATCTCACAGATCGCCTTCGGTCTGGTCTGCGGCTTCATCGTCAACCTCCAGGTCAAGGTACGCACTCCGCAGTTCCGATCTCTGCCCTTCGCCGTTCGCGCCGGTATTCACAGCGATGTACCCATTACGAAAGACGACGACCAATGAGCGTAGCCCCTCGCAGACTTAAAGTGTTCGGCACCCTCATCCTGTCGACAGCGTGCCTCGCCACCATCGGATGCAGCCGCATCCACGGTCGCCCCGGACCAGGCCCCGAGGTCATACGACCCGATGAAGTCCTCGACTTCCCCACCCTCTACAAAGAAAACTGCGCAGCCTGCCACGGAGCAAACGGCAAGAACGGCGCAGCCATCGCGCTCGCCAACCCCATCTACCTCGCAGTAGCCGGAGAGCAGACCATCCACCAAACCATCACCAAAGGCGTCCCCGGCGGCCTGATGCCTGCCTTCGCCAGGACCTCCGGCGGATCACTCACCGACAAGCAGGTCGCGATCTTGTCGCAGGGCATCCTGCAGCAGTGGGGTGCCCCGGGTCAGCTAGCAGGAGTGACTCCTCCCCCCTACGCCGCCACCTCGCAGGGCGATGCCAACCGCGGCCAGCAAGCCTATGCCGCAGCCTGTGCGCGATGCCACGGAGCAAGCGGCGAAGGCACCTCGGTCGATCCCAAAACCAGTGATCCCAAAACCAGTGACTCTAAAGCAAGCGCAGAAAAACTAGGCTCCATCGTCAACCCGTCTTATCTCGCCCTCATCAGCGATCAGGGCCTGCGCAGCATCGTCATCGCAGGCCGACCCGACGAGGGAATGCCCGACTGGCGCTCTGACTCCGCCCAGCCTCTCACCGATCAACAAATCACCGACATCATCGCCTGGCTGGCCTCCAAACGCATCGCCGAACCCGGCCAGCCCTATCACTCTCACTAAACATGTTTTTAAATTCGGAAGATAAAAGAATTGAAAAAGAAGCGCAACGCAGGAGCAGGAAGCAATGACACCGAGTGAACAGCTCCCACCAACCGATCAAACCCGTGCTGGTCAAACGATGACCGAGCCGCACCCCGACTTCGTCAAAGACCCGAGCATCGCCGCGGGCCACTCCCGCCGCGCCTTCCTCTTCAAGCTCGCCCTCGCGGTCAACGGAGTCGTCGGCGTCGTTCTCGCCATCCCCATCGTCGGCTATCTACTCGGCCCCGCGCTCAAGAAGACCTCCGCCGAAAACTCCTGGATCAACCTTGGCCCAATCTCCGACTTTCCCGAAGGCGAAACCCGCCTCGTCAGCTACCGCAACCCCATCACAACCGACTGGGACGGCCAGACCGGCGACGTCCCTGCCTGGGTCCGCCGCGTCTCCGGCGACACCTTCCAGGTCTTCGCCATCAACTGCGCTCACCTCGGCTGCCCCGTTCGCTGGTTCGCCCAGTCCAAGCTCTTCCTCTGCCCCTGCCACGGCGGCGCCTACTACGCCGACGGAGCCCGTGCCTCCGGTCCACCCGAGCGAGGCCTCTTCGAGTACGACCACAAAGTCTCCAACGGCACCCTCATGATCAGCGCCGGCAGAATGCCAACCCTCGCCAACGAAGCAAAGACCGTCGCTCCCCTCACTCAAATCAACGGCAGCCCCGCAGCCCGTCTCAATGCTATCGACCAACCCCAGCCGAGGTGCAGCTCATGCCAGACCTAAAACAACGCAGCCTCGAGGTCTACAACTGGTTTGAAGCCCGTCTCGGACTCGGCGCACCCCTCATCGAAGTAGCCGAGCACGAAGTCCCCGCCAACACCGCCAGCTGGTGGTACGTCTTCGGCAGCGCCGCCACAGTCATCCTCATACTGCAGATCATGACCGGCGTCCTGCTCGCCCTCGTCTACGCCCCCACCGCCAGCAACGCCTGGAACAGCCTCCAGTTCCTCGACCACAACGTCAAGCTCGGCTGGTTCCTCCGCGCCATGCACGGCTGGGGTTCGGACTTCATGGTCGCCATCGTCCTCATCCACATGGTGCAGGTCTTCCTCTTCGGAGCCTACAAGTTCCCCCGCGAGCTCACCTGGATCATCGGCGTCTTCCTCCTCCTCTTAACGCTCGGCATGGCCTTCACCGGCCAGGTCCTGCGCTTCGATCAGGACGCCTACTGGGGCCTCGGCATCGGCGCCTCCATCCTCAGCCGCGTCCCGCTCATCGGAGGCCCACTCGTCGGCCTCATGCTCGGCGGACCCATCATCGCCGGCAACACCCTCTCCCGCTTCTTTGCCCTGCACGTCTTCGTCATCCCCGGCATGCTGCTAGGCCTCGTAGGCCTTCACGTCTGGATGGTCCTCCGCCTCGGTATCAACGACTGGCCCATGCCCGGCCGCCTCGTAAAAAAATCCACTTACCAGCGCGAGTACCACGAGCTCGAGAAGAAAACCGGCATCCCCTTCGTCCCCGACGCCGCCTGGAAGGATGCCGCCTTCGCCGCAGCCATCATGCTCGCCGTCATCGCCTGCGCCCTCTGGTTCGGCCCCTTCGGCCCCAGCGGCCAACCCGACCCCACCATCATCCAGACCGCACCCAAGCCCGACTACTTCTTCCTTTGGCTCTACGCCGTCCTCGCCTATCTCCCTCCTTCCATCGAAACTCCCGTCCTCTTCATCATGCCGGTCCTCGGCATCGCCGCGATGATCCTCCTCCCGCTGCTCTCCGGCGAAGGTGAAAAGCATGTCTCTCGCCGTCCCGCAGCCGTCCTGATCGTATCTGTCCTCGCCGTCTCGCTCGGCGTCTTCACCCACCTCGGCACCTACACGCCGTGGAGCCCCATCATGAACGCCTGGACCAGCGATCCCATCCCCGTTGCCTACCTGCATAACCGCACCCCGCTCGAACGCGAAGGCGCCCTCGTCCTACAGAACAAACAGTGCCGCAACTGCCACTCCATCGGCGGCGAAGGCGGTCTGCGCGGCCCTGCACTCGACGCCGTAGCCTCGCGCATGACCGAAGACCAGATCATCCGCCAGGTCCTGCAAGGCGGAGGCAATATGCCTTCCTACGGCAACGCCCTCAACCCCTCCGAGACCACCGCACTCGTCAAGTTCCTTACCACCCTGCGCGGCAACGACCTGCAGCCTGCCATCGACGCCTCCCGCCACCTCGCCCTCAACGGCTACCAGTAGACCTGCATACTTAGTCTGATTCCGACCAACGGGAGGACCAACCGAAGGGGTATACAAGTCACGAAGTGACCGCCTCGCGCGCAGCGAGCCCGTCCGGCAGGACTCATCCTTATAGCCCGCATATACCCTACTCCCATGCCTCCTGAATACCGGGCCATCTTCGAAGAATGGTCCCCACCGCTCTTCCTCACCACCGCGCTGCTCCTAGCCGTCCTCCTCTACACCCGCGGCTGGTACGCGATCCGGCAAACCAGGCCCGCACTCTTCCCCACCTGGCGCCTCGTCTGCTTCAACCTCGGCATCGCAACCATCTGGCTCGCCATCGCCTCTCCCCTGGACGTATTCGCCGACGCGCTCCTCAGCGCCCACATGGTCGAGCACCTCCTCCTCATGTCCTTCGTCCCCCCACTGCTCCTACTCGGCTACCCGCAAGTCCCACTCCTCCGAGGTCTCCCACACGCGCTCACCGTCCATCTACTCGCACCTTTCCTGCGCATGAAGTGGCTCCGCACCCTGGGCCACTTCCTCACCCGCCCCGTCGTAGCGTGGCTCGCAATGAACCTCACCTTCCTCCTCTGGCACATTCCCGCCGCCTACGACTTCGCTCTCGAGCACGAACACTGGCACGAGTTCGAGCACATCTGCTTCCTCGCCTCATCGATCCTCTTCTGGTGGCCGCTCATCCGCCCCTGGCCCACCACCGCGCGCTACCCCGGCTGGATCATGCTGCCTTATCTGGTCCTGGCAGAC
This sequence comes from Tunturiibacter empetritectus, assembly GCF_013410875.1. Taxonomy (GTDB): domain Bacteria; phylum Acidobacteriota; class Terriglobia; order Terriglobales; family Acidobacteriaceae; genus Edaphobacter; species Edaphobacter empetritectus. Next base: position 313,336 of record NZ_JACCCU010000002.1, read on the forward strand.
ATCGTCAACACAGCACTCTCCGCCTTCCTCGCCTTCTGCGACCGCCCCGTCTACACCTACTACCTCGAGCACCCCAACCCCTTCCACATCGACCCCATCGCCGACCAGCGCGCAGGAGCCGTCATCATGTGGGTCCTCGGCTCGCTCATCTTCCTCGTCCCAGCCGTCTTCGTCACCTTCCGCCTCCTCCAACAAGAGAAGACCCGCAGGTCATAACCGTCTAGCAAAGAAGCGAACTGTTTTTAGCTAGTCTTGCCGACCGTCGACCTCTGGACGCGAACCACCCTGCAGCGCCGTTTTGATCGTCGACCGCAAGTGATACTTTGAAATGAGCTTTCCGAAGGCCCAACCAAGGCCTATTCCACTCGTCACGCCAAGCGCCAGACTTTGCCGCCACCACCCAACGGCGATTCCAACCGTCATCCCAATAATGAGACCGAGAGTCATCGCTCTCATTCGTTTTCTTTTTCTCTTCGGACTCATCATTCTCCGAGGACGCGGGGGACTGAACGTTTCTAAAGAACGAAGTCTACGCGAATTGGTTTTGGGGAGCCAGCAAATCGACGGTTCTCTTCTGCAGAAAACAACCACGTCAAGTTTTGATCAATTCAGATAAAGTAAAGTGTTTTTATGGTGGAGCTGAGCGGGATCGAACCGCTGACCTCCTCGTTGCGAACGAGGCGCTCTCCCAACTGAGCTACAGCCCCCCACCAAACCCGCATCGCGCACCGCTTTCGCAGGCCCAACGCAGTCGAAACAACACCTCCGAGTGTATCAGCAACCACCCTAGCGGCTCAACCACGAGCCTCCAATCAGCATCACTCCACCGACACCCGAACCCGCCCCATCACCGCCGTCCCAGCAGCTAACGGCTTCTCCACCACATGCCACACCTCGCCCGCATCCGTCACCACCTCAAGCACCGGAACCACCAGCCGAGCGCCACTCCGCGCTACCGCCTCCAACACTCCCACATCGCCCGCAACAAACTCCGTCCGATCGAGCGCCATCTGCCATCGCTGCCGCCCCGCCACACGCGACTCCTCGCGAATATCAATCACCTCCGCAGCAAACTCACTCACCGTGCACTCACCGGACTAACCGCCGCCACCAGCGCCTCCATCTCCCTCTTACTCCCCACACAAAATGGCGTCCGCTGATGGATCCCCTCCGGCTTGATATCGAGTATTCGTCCTGCTCCATAGGTAGCCATCCCACCCGCCTGCTCCGCAATAAACGCCAGCGGATTCGCCTCATACAACAGCCGTAGCTTCCCCTTCGGCTGCTTCAGCGTGGGCGGATACAAAAACACCCCACCCTTCAGCAGCGTCCGATGAAAGTCCGCCACCAGGCTCCCGATATACCGCGAGCTATACTCCTTCTTCAACCCACCCGCCCGCAGCATCTCCACATACCCGCGATACTCCTCCGGCCACCCCGCCGCATTGGCCTCGTTCACAGAATAGTAGCTCCCCTGCTCTGGCATCATCATCTTCTCGTTGCTCAGCACAAACGCTCCAATCGTCGGATCGAGCGTAAATCCATGCACCCCATTCCCCGTCGTATACACCAGTACCGTCGACGGCCCATACACCACATACCCCGCCGCCACCTGCCGAAACCCCGGCTGCAGAATCGACTCCTCCAGCGTCCCCAGCTCCGCCGGCATCCTCCGAAGCACGCTGAAGATCGTCCCCACGTTCACGTTCACATCAATGTTGCTCGACCCATCCAACGGGTCGAACACAATAATGTACTTCCCCGTCTCCGCATCCCGGTTGAACGTCACCGGCTGCTCATCCTCTTCGCTCACCAGCGCCGCAACGCTATCGCGCAGCCCTAGACAATGCAGCAGCGCCTGATTCGCGTAAACATCCAGCTTCTGCTGCTGCTCCCCCTGCACATTCTCAGCACCAAACGAGCCATACACATCGCTCAACCCAGCCGAGCGAATCTTCGCCTCCACCATCTTCGCCGCCAGCGTAATCCCGCTCAGCAACCAGCTGAACGTCCCCGAAGCCTCCCGCCCCGTAGCCTTCAACGCAGCCTGCTGCTCCTGCAAAATATGCTGCTGCACCGTCGTAATCATCGCCATCGCCACTCTCCGTGTCTCTCCAATCATATCTGCCTCCGCAGTGCCTGATGGAGTGCCAAATGCAACGCGGATAGACACCGGGTGCCCCATCCTTTCGCAGTCTCATCGCAATGGACACCGGGTGCCCCATCCTTTCGCAGTCTCATCGCGATAGGGTGGGGTATTCGCGCCGGCAGGCGCGAACCGTCTTCGCTAAACTAACCCTATGTCCCTGGGCCTGAATCGATACCATCAAACCGGCGACCTCCATTTCATCACCTTCAGCTGCTTCCGCAAACGAAACATCCTTGGTACCTCCGAAGCCCGCGACCGCTTCGTAGAAATCTTCGAACAGACCCGCCAAAAGTATCTCTTCCACATCAACGGCTATGTCATCATGCCCAACCACGTCCACATTCTCGTCTCAGAACCCAAATCCGCCCCACTATCGCTCACCATCCAGATCCTCAAGCAGCGCTTCTCCCGCACTCGCACCGAAGACTACGTCTGGGAGACCCGCTACTACGATTTCAACGTCCGCACCGAACCCAAGAGAATTGAAAAACTCCGCTACATTCACCGCAACCCAGTCACCCGTGGACTAGTCACAGAGCCCGGCCATTGGCAGTGGAGCAGCTTCAACGCCCACGCCACCAACGACGCTCATCCAATCCTCATCACCCGATAACAGCCAAAAAAGTACGCTGTGTGCAAGATAAGACCCCGGGGTAAGACCGGGTGCCCCATCCTTTCGCAGTCTCATCGCGATAGGGTGGGGTATTCGCGCCAGCAGGCGCGAACCGCACTTTGATCGCCCGTGCCTTCAGAATCATTCGAAGCAAACCCACCCAACCGCACGAACACCTTAGTTACAATCACCCATGCCCACCCGCCGCCGCTTCCTTATCACCTCTGCCGCGACAGTCGCAGCCGCCCCCACGCTCAAACTAGCCGCCCAGTCTGAGCAAACCGAGAAACTCCCGCCCTCCATCGCAGCCCTCACCAACCGCCGCGCCGAAGCCGTCCCCATCACCCTCGCCGAGCGCGAACACCGCCTCGACCGAGCCCGCGCCCTCATGCACCAGAACAGCGTCGACGCCATCGTCATCACAACCGGCACCTCCCTCACCTACTTCACCGGCCTCCGCTGGGGCCAGTCCGAGCGCCTCTTCGCCTGGACCCTCCCCGCCACCGGCGCCCCGTTCATCGTCTGCCCAGTCTTCGAAGAGGGCCGCGTGCGCGAACGCATGGACGCCAAACCCGCCACCCTCCCCTCCGCCTCCATCACCCGCGTCTACACCTGGAACGAAGACGAAGATCCCTACCAGCTCCTCGCCAAAGCCCTCAAAGACTCCGGCGTAGCCACAGGAAGAATCGGCATCGAAGAGCGCACCCAGTTCGTCTTCGCCGACGGCATCAGTCACGCCAGCCCGGCCCTCACCACCACCAGCGCAACTCCCGTCACCTTCGGCTGTCGCGCCATCAAATCCCCCGCCGAACTAGCCCTCATGCAGCTGGCCAACAACATCACCCTCTCCGTCTACAAAGCCTGCTACCAATCCGCGCAACCCGGCATGACCAACCGCCAGTTCAGCCAGATGGTCGACCTCGCCTACACCCGCTGCGGAGTCACCGGCGACGCCAGCTGTCAGGTAGGCGAGTACTCCGCGCTACCCCACGGCTCCCTCCAACCGCAAATCATCCGCGAAGCAGAGATCATCCTCATCGACGATGGCTGCACCGTCGAAGGCTACCAATCCGACATCTCCCGCACCTTCGTCCTCGGCGACCCCACCATCCCCAAGCTCGACAAAGCCCGCAAGGTCTTCGACATCGTCTTGAAGGCGCAGTCAGCAGCCCTTGCCGCGGGTCATCCCGGCGCCCCCTGCCACACCGTCGACGCCGCCGCGCGCGACCTCATCACCGCCGCCGGCTACGGCCCGGACTACAAGTACTTCACCCACCGCCTAGGCCACGGCATCGGCATGGATGGACACGAGTGGCCCTATCTCGTCCGCGGCAACACCACCCCACTCGCCGCAGGCATGTGCTTCTCCGACGAACCCGGCATCTACCTCCCCGGCGAGTTCGGTGTCCGCCTCGAAGACGACTGGCACGTCACCGAAGACGGTGGCAAGATGTTCACCCCGCAAAGCCCCAGCCTCGAACACCCCTTCGGATAAGCCAGAACCCTATCTAACAACCGCAATCGAAGCCTTGTTCCACTGCCGTCTGTTTTGTGTCCGTTTGCTGTTGCCTGTGTTGCCGTTGTTTTTGGCCGTCATCCTGAACGGAGTGAAGGATCCCCGCATTTCGCCTTTGCACTTGCTGTTGCCTTTCCTTCAATCCACCGCAGAAGCGTCACACCAACCCCTTCCGCACCTCACTCAGAATCTCATCCGAGAATCTCTCATCCTCCACCGCCCGCGCCAGAATCATCGCCCCCACCATCGAAGCCATCATCCGAATCGCATCCCCCCGCGCCGATCTCTTGGAAGGCCATGGAAAGTGAGCCGTCACAGCCTCAATCACAGCCTTCAGCCGATCCGTGAACGCACCCTTCACCTTTGGCTCATGTCGAATCTCTGAAGAAAGGCTAGCCATCGTGCATCCCATACCAGGAGCATTCCGGTGCCCCGCACTCAGATACCTCTTCACATACTCCGCTCTCCCCCTTGCAGTCCCTTCCGTCGCATGCAGCCCGTCCAGCGTGCTCTTGAACCCTTGCAGTACGCTCTCGACCATCAGCTCTTCCTTCGAGTCGAAGTGATTATAAAAAGGCCCATGCGTCAAACCGGTCGCCTTCATAATCTCGCTGACGCTAACCCCCGAGAATCCCCTTTCGCGAAATAATCGCGACGCCTCTTCCAGAATCCGCGCATGTTTCTCCGCCGTCTCTGCTACCGGATATCTCATCCCAACCTCCACTTGACTTAATACATGATACACGTCATGCTTGATAGAGAGTTAAGCATGATAATCATCATGTTTACCAATTTCTGAAGTAGAGACTGCACCCAACCCAGGCAGTCCGCAATCAAAGAAGCTAACAAGACAAGAGGAAACCATCATGAAACTCGAAGGTAAAAAGGCTCTCATCACCGGCGGCAACAGCGGCATCGGACTCGCCACCGCCCAGCTCTTCATCAAGGAAGGCGCACAAGTCGCCATCACCGGCCGCGACCAGAAGACCCTCGACGAAGCAGCCAAGCTCCTCGGCCCGAAGGCCACCGCCTACCGCGCCGACGTCGCCGACTCCGCTGCACGCAAAGATCTCTTCGCCAAGATCAAGAAAGACTTCGGCCACCTCGACATCGTCTTCGCTAACGCCGGCATCGCCGGACAAACAACCACCGGCAAAACCGACGAAGCCACCTTTGAAAACATCATCCGCATCAACCTCACCGGCGCCTTCTTCACAGTCGAAGAGGCTCTTCCCATCCTCAAAGACGGTTCCTCCGTCATCTTCAACGGCTCTGTCATCGGATCGCTCGGCCAGCCAGGCTACGCCGCATACGCCGCAAGCAAGGCCGGCCTCCGCGGTCTCTCCCGCTCCATGGCCGCCGATCTCGCCCCCCGCGGCATCCGCGTCAACGTCGTCGCTCCAGGGCCAATCAAAACACCCATCTGGAGCCGCAACACCCACACCACCGAAGAGAATGACGGAGTAGCAAAGTTCATCGCCTCGACGATTCCACTAGGCCGCTTCGGTGAAGCAGAGGAGCTCGCAAAAGCAGTCCTCTTCCTTGCCTCCGATGACTCCTCCTACGTCAACGCAGTCGAGTTCTTCGTCGACGGCGGTGCAGTAGGCACTCCCTTCGGCGGACCAGCCTTCCGCGGCTAAAACAACGGGCGATCGCGAAACCTATTCACGATCGCCCGCAACTTCCCTGTCGTCTCGGAAAATTAGTGCTGCGGCACAACAAGCACCTCAACCCCGCTAGCCGCGCCTGCGCTCCGGTACACACTCTCCGTTGCCTTCACAAACTGCTCCGGCTTGGCAAACGGAATATCCACAAATGTCTGCGGATTCCGGTCCACCAGCGGGAACCACGAGCTCTGCACCTGCACCATAATCCGATGCCCCGCGCGGAACGTGTGGTTGATATCCGGCATCTCCGCATTCACCTCTACCATCTTTCCCGGCGTCAACGCCGTCGGCTTCTCCCAGCTATCCCGGAACTTCGCCCGCATGGGCTCGCCCCGAACCAGCTGCTCATATCCGCCCATCAAAATCGGTGCCGCTCCAAGCACCCGCTTCCCCACAGCGTCGTTCGGTGGATCCGGAAAATCATTTGGATAGACATCAATCAGCTTCACCACAAAGTCCGCATCCGTCCCCGTAGAAGCCACCTTCAACTTCGGCCGCACCGGCCCCGCAATCGTCACATCCTCCGTCAGCGGCTCGGTCTCATACGTCAAAACATCCGGCCGCCGCGAAGCAAACCGCTGATCGTCATCCATATACCGTTGCGGCACCGTGTCCGTCGTGTAGTTCACAAACGGCACAGGATGAGCCGGATCGCTCACATACTCATCCACACCGGCCTTCTCCGCAGGCGCATCGAAGCTCAGCTTGCCGCCCTCGCGAAAATAAAGCGTCTTCGCAGCCGCAGACTTCGGTGGCCACGCGTCATACTTCTTCCACACATTGCTGCCCGTCTCGAACACATAAGCCTTTGGCAGCACTCCGCCGTCATGCCCCTTCAAGTAGTGTTCAAAAAACGGAAACTGAATCTGCGACCGAAAGAACACCCCGGTCTTCGATCCAAAGTTCACATCCCCCAGCTTGTCCCCATCCCACATCGCCCAGCCGCCATGCGTCCACGGGCCAACCACCAGCGTATTTACCGCGCCAGGATTGAACTCATCGATCGCATGGAACGTCTTGAACGGCCCCGAAAGATCTTCAGCATCAAACCACCCGCCAACCGTCATCACCGCCGCATGAACATTCTTCATATGCAGCGACAGATCACGCTTCTTCCAGTACTCGTCATAGGTCGTATGCACCACCTGGTCATGAAACAAAAAGTTCGACCCGGCAAACGCCTTATCCAGGTTCTCTGTCGGCCCCGCCTTCAAATAGAATTTGTAACTGTCTGGGGTACCAAAGTCGAATGGCTCGTGCTTCTCCGGCAACGTAGGGTTCTTCAGCGGTTTGAAGAATACATAAAACCCATAGTTGGCCGACAGCATAAACGCGCCGCCATGATACCCATCATCGTTGAAGAACAGATTCGTCATCGGAGCCTGCGGACTGGCCGCCTTGATCGCCGGATGCGAATCAATAATGCTCGCCGACGTATAAAACCCCGGATAGCTGATCCCCGTAATCCCCACCTTGCCGTTATTATTTTCCACGTGCTTCAGCAAAAACTCCACCGTGTCGTACATATCCGTCGACTCATCCACATCCTTCGCGGACTTCTTCTCCTCGATATGCGGACTCATCTCCTGAAACACGCCCTCGCTCTCATACCGCCCACGCGCGTCCCCACACACAAAGATGTAGCCCGACTCCAGCAGCTCCTGGCTCACCCCAAGCCGCGTCGGCATCTTGTCTTCGCCATACGGCCCGCAGCTATAAGGCGTCCGCGTCATCAAAAACGGATACGGACCCGCATCCTTGAACGCCCCTGCCTGCGGCGTATACACCGACACAAAAAGCTTCACCCCATCCCTCATCGGAATGCGGTACTCAAACTTCGCATAGTGCGTCTTGATGAACTCTTCCGAACTCGCCGCCGGAGCCTGCGCCATCACTCCGCCACTCACCACCGCTAACAAACACACCACAAGCGCGAACTTTCTCATCATCGAACCTCAAAGGTGAAAACAGAATAGTGGCAGTCTATCGCGATTCACGCGATTCCTGACATACGATATTTCACGCCGCCTTACAGATCTCTTCATCTATCCATGAAGAACCAGCACTCACCGCATCCTGTTCGCAGCCGTCAGCGCCTGAAACGGCGTCCCCGTCGCAATCGTAGCTGCAGCCTCCCCGTCCGCCGGCTTGCTCGCAGCAATCACCGCCGCCTTGCGAAAGATCGTCGTCTCTCCCTCCGACTTGAACCATCGCGCTCCGCCAAAACCTATCAGCATCGCAGTGCTCAACTCCGACAGCCGCAACGTCACCGGAGGCGATGGCACAAAACCGCTCGTCAGCGTCGAACCCTGCGTCCCAAGCCACGCTCCAACCGCCGCCACCATCCCCACCAGCACCACCCCAAGGTATCCCGGACGAAAGACCCCTTGCTCCATCGTCGGCAGATGAAGTCCAGAGTCCCCAATAAACACATTCACAAAACCGCCCACCGCTCCGCACACCGCAACAGCCACAACATCGACGACGAGATCATGCATAGCTCACCTCTCCCAGGAAGCCCACCATCATAGCCCATCGGCCCGCAAACTCGGCCAGCAAACATTTGCCTGCAAACGTCAGCCTGCCTTCGACCCCAAACTATCGCGCCACCGGAACTCCCTCCACACTCAGCAACCGCCCCACCGGATACTGCCCCACCCGATTCGCCGCAAACCACGGCGTCCGCTCATAGAAAAACTCCAGCCGCGCATACGAATTCCCCGCAAACACCGGATCGCTCGCCACCTTCTTCTCAAACTCCGTCTTCAGCTTCGGGTCCTTCGCCATCATCTCCCGCGCCAGCGACTCCAGCACATACGCCTCGCCATACTCCTTCTGCTCAAAGATCGAATCGAAGAATCCCCACTGCAAAGCCGAGTCAGGCCCAGCAGGCTCCAGCCACTCCAGCGCCACCTTCGACAGCCGCTGATTCAGCCGCACCACCGCCGACCCCGCCGGAAATGTCCTCTTCTCCCGCACCAGCACGCAGCTCCCATACTTCCCCGGATCATGCATCGCCTCACCATTAAACGTCGGATGCCGCCCCTCAAACGGAGGCTCCTGCCACGCCATTCCAGCGCACTGATACGTCTCCACATCACCCGTCCACGTCGCCGTCGTCCGCTCCATCTCCACCTGGTGCGCCGCCAGCACATCAATCACCTTCACCCACTGCGCCGGAATGATGTACGCAGCCGGCACCTTCGTCTCGGCCTTCACCTTGAACCCAGTCTGGAACGGCAGCGAAACATTCCACGGCTCATGCGTATACTCCACACGCATCGCCCCCGAAACCTCACTCAACTCTCGCGTGTACTTGTATCCGCGAAACAAAAACGGCGTCGTATCCCCGCTCCATCCCAACGCCAGCGGGTACATCACGTTCCCCAGCGGATGCGCCCCCAGCGCCTCTGCCTCCTTATCTGCCGCCGCATTCAGCGCAATCACCTTATCCGCATCGCGGTTCATCAACTCCATCAGCCCAGCCAGAATCTCGTAGTTCCCCGTCACGCGCGTCTTATAGTCCTTCAGCATATGCAGCTCAACCAGCATCCCCGGCCGGCCCTCAAGAATTACATACCCCGTCGAAAACCGCGGAGGATCATCATTGAACCCAAGCCCCTCCGCCGGATCGTTGTCATTCACAAGATTGATATACGTAGGCGAAGCCAGATGCCCATGCGAGTCCACATACTTCTCCAGCGTCGGCGTCGCGACCTCATTCACCCACTTCGCCGTACCCTTCGGCACATTCGGGCCATCATCAATCGTGAACGTCACGTCATACTGATAGTCCGCGCCGTCGGTAACATGGTCATCCACAAAAAAGTCCGGCAGCCAGCGATGAAACATCGAGTTGAACGCCCGAGCCTCCGGTGTATCCAGCTTCAGATAATCACGATTCAAATTCAGGTTCGTCCCATTGCCGCGCCACCCCATCTCCGCCGGACCAGCCTGGTTGATGCGGTTATAAGCACTCCTCCGCTCATGCCCATCCGCGTTATAGATCGGGATGAACACAAACACCGCCCGCTCCAGCAAACCAGCCTTCGTCTTCGAGATCACCATATCCCGCAGCAGCGCAAGGCAAGCATCCTTCCCATCCATCTCCCCCGCATGAATCGAGTTCTGCACCAACACAATCGGGCGTTTCGCTTTATGTAACTCAGAAGGATCAAATACACCATCCCGCGAAACCACCACCACATCCAACTCCCTGCCCTCACCCGTCTTCCCAAACGCCTCAATCCTCACCTGTCCCGGTGCCGCACTCTGCACGCGATTCAGATAAGCCATCGTCTCCGCATAATCCGGAGTCGTCTGATAACAACTCTTCTCCGCCGGCGTCATCCAGGTTGCATCGCCGCTCGGAGCGCAAGCCACACTACCCGCGGCATGAGGCTGCAAACTAACATCAGCCACGGTCTGCCCCTGCGCCACTACACCCCAAACCAAAGCCGCCACAAAAATCAAACCAACGCTGGAACCAATTCGCATCTCGGACTCCTCGCACGATGAACTATCTACCAACACGCTAACATTCCCGAGAATGCAACCGACCTCCGCACACAACTTGCCCCTCGTGCCGCGCACCGATATCCTCATCACTATATGAATCAGGATCTTTGGACCTCAGTCGACCACTACCTCACCCACACCCTCGTTCATCCCGATCAAGCACTCGACGAAGCCGTCCGCGCCAACGCAGACGCCGGTCTACCTGCCATCGACGTAGCGCCAAACCAGGGCAAATTCCTTCATCTCCTCGCCCGCATCCATAGAGCGAAGCGCATTCTGGAAGTAGGAACCCTCGGCGGATACAGCACCATTTGGCTGGCCCGCGCTCTCCCACCAGACGGCACACTGGTCACACTCGAACTCAATCCCACCCACGCAAAGGTTGCTGCGGCGAACATCAAGCGAGCAGGGTTGTCCTCGCTAGTCGACCTCAAAGTCGGCAGCGCACTCGAATCCCTAACCAACCTGCACGCTCAAAAAGCCGCACCCTTCGATCTCATCTTTCTCGACGCGGACAAACCCAACAACCCCTCCTACCTGGAATGGGCGCTCAAACTCTCGCGTCCCGGCACGGTCATCGTCGGAGACAACGTCATCCGCGACGGCGCCATCCTCGATCCCAAAAGTACCGACCCCGCAGTCTCAGGCACCCGCACCTTTCTCGAGCGCTTTGGAGACAATCCCCGCCTCGACGCCACCGCGCTCCAGACCGTAGGCAGCAAAGGCTACGACGGATTCGCCATAGCCATCGTCAAAGCATAGTCCTGCCGGACGGGCCCGCTACGCGCGGCGCGGTCACTTCGTGACGTGTATACCGGACAAGGCAGGATCAGCAGCATAGGTCCTCCCGTTGGTCGGAACTATTACCCTTCGCGACCAACTGGAGCGCCGCGCGAAGCGGGTACACAAGTCACGAAGTGACCGCCGCCCGCGCAGGGCGCTCGTCCGGCAGGACATCTTCTCAAGTCAGATCATCCGTATCAAAAGGAGTCACCTTCCGCCCCAACGCCGAAACACTCCGCGACTCCCCTACCAGTGTCTTCACCACCACATCAATCTCATTCTCAGCCGAAGCAGCCATAACCCCCACCGGCTCTGGAATCCCCAGACTCTCCAGCAGCACCGTCACATGGGCCACAGCGACATTATCCTGATTCAAACCCTCCGGCGTCTTCGCCTTGATCCCCACCTCACCCGGCTGCACGCCCAGCAGCGCCGCAACGCTCTCCCGCAACTCCCCCGCAATCGGCACAATCTTCGGCTTCGCCATCACCAGGACCGTATCGATGTTCACGATCTTGTATCCAGCCGTAGCCACCTCTTCTAGCGCCGTCTGCAGAAACACACTTGAAGCCGCGCCCTTCCACCGCGGATCGCTCGGCGGAAAGAACGTACCGATATCCCCCGCGCTCACCGCACCCAGCAGCGCATCCGTAATCGCATGCAGCAGCACATCGCCATCCGAGTGCCCAGCCAGCCCCTCGGGATGTTCAATCGCAAGTCCGCCAATCACCAACGGCACACCCGCCGTAAACGCATGCGAGTCGAATCCGTAACCAATCCTCATACCCATAAGCTATCTTCCCATGCTTCCCAAAATCGCGGAGCACCCACGAGCGCCCCACCGATCCGTCAAGCCTTCCCCTGCCCCAGATAAAACTCCGCAAGCTCAATATCCCCCGGCTGCGTAATCTTGAAGTTCCTCGCCGACCCCTGCACCACAGCCACCTCCACCCCGGCCCGCTCCAGCAGACTAGCCTCATCGGTTCCCGAAAACCCATCCGCCTCCGCCTCCACAAATGCCGCCCTCAGCAGCCCAAACCGAGCGCCCTGCGGCGTCTGCGCCTGCACAATCCGCTCCCTAGGAATTGTTGCCGTCACAATCGCCCCATCCGCCGTCCGCTCCACCTGCTTGATCGTATCCACCGCCGGCAGCCCCACAATCGCCGCCCCATGCTTTACCACCGCATCAATCGTCCGCTCAATCGTCGCCGGATCGATCAGCGGTCTCACCGCATCATGCACCAGCACCACATCCTCCGCATCGCACTCCAGCGCCGCCAGCGCATTCCCCACCGACTCCTGTCGATTATCCCCGCCCTCGACCATATGCACGCGCGGCCCAAGCTTGAACTCCACCATCTGCGCCTCTACCCGCTCCCGCTCATGCGCCCGCACCGCCACGCAAACCGCATCCACCCGCGGCACCGCAAGAAACGCCCGCACCGACCGCACCAGCACCGGCACTCCACTGATCGCAAGAAACTGCTTCGGCGCCGGCCCTGAGCCAGACGCACCCCCCGCGGCCATCCGCGTCCCAATACCTGCTGCTGGAAGAATCACAAAAACTCGCATAACCTGCGAAGTATACAAGATGCGCCTTACTCCAGCCGCAGCATCATTTCGGTCGACTCCTCAAATCCATTCCGCTCATAGATCGGCCTGCCGAACTTCGAAGCGTGCAGCGAAACCACCTTCACCCCACGCCCTCGCGCCGCCTCCACCGAAGTCTTCAGCAGTCGATAAGCCAGCCCCTTCCCTCGCGCCTCCGGCTCCACATAAAAGTTCAGCAGATACGCCCGCATCGGCTGCGCATCCATCCAGTGCGGAGGAAACTCCATCATCCACATCCCCGCCCCCGCCACCACGCGGCCCGCATCCTCCACTATCCACCCAACGTAGCTGCCATCGTTCAAACGAGGCCGCACCCACGCCACAAAGTTCTCCATCATCGCCTGCAGCGCCGCGTCCTCCGCCTGCCCTGCATCGACAAACATCTGCCGCCGCTGCCGCGCAATCAACTCAGCATCCTTAACCATAGCCAATCTTGTCTCAAACATCTTTTCAGTATAGAAAGAATCGGTTCACATTGAGCTATCATCAGGTCGTCCAGTTGGGCCAACGATGCGATCCCTCATCCAACGCGCCACCATGCTGAGTAGTTGGTTCGCGGTATTAGTCCTTGCTGCCGCAAACACTGGACAAGCACACGCCCAGACCGCGTCTATCGTCGGAACCGTAAAGGACGTAACCGGCGCATCCATCCCTAAAGCTGATATCAGGCTGGAGATGCCAGGCATCCCCAGGCTCCAAACGGTAGCCGACACAGATGGCCAGTTTACCGTCGAAGGTGTACCCGGCGATTACATGCTAAAGGTATCCTCGCAAGGTTTTGAGTCATACTATCAGCTAGTTCATCTCACTCCTGCGGCCCCGACTACGATGCAGGTCGCACTCAGCGTAGCATCGTTTAGTGGGCCGGTGGTGGACGTCACCCCGCTCCCCCAGATCGAGCTACTCAATGCCTCACTCACCTCGACCCTGCCTCTATCCCCCCTTCCGCCACTCAAACTCCACTCCAGAAGATCAAAAAAACTCTCCCGATAAGATCCGGCTCTCGCTCAGCTACTCTTATTAAGAGTTCGATCTCCGACTTCTACAGTTCATGCCCCACGAACCCACCCTCCCCTTCGACCGCACCCAAGTCCAACCCGGCGACCGCCTCTGCGTAGCCCTCTCCGGCGGAGCAGACTCCGTAGCCCTTCTCCTCACCCTCCACGCCCAACGCGAGCCCCTCGGCATCGGCCTCTCCGCCGTCCACATCCACCACGGCCTCCGCGGCGCTGAAGCCGACGCCGACCAACGCTTCGTCGAAGACCTCTGCATCGCCCACGACATCCCGCTCCATCTCCATCAAGCCAGCGTCCCCAACCGTGTCGCTCAAACCCACGAGACCATCGAAAAGGCCGCCCGCAACCTCCGCTACGAGATCTTCACCAACCTCTTAGCCTCAGGCCACGCCGACGCAGTCCTCACCGCCCACACCCTCGACGACCAATCCGAAACCGTCCTGATGAAGATCCTCCGCGGAGCCTGGACCGAGGGCCTAAGCGCCATCCATCCCGTAATCACCCTCGCAAAAGGAAAGATCCTCCGCCCCTTCCTCCAAACCCGCCGCGCCGAAATCGAGTCCTTCCTGAGATCCGTCAACCAACCCTGGCGCACCGACTCCACCAACGCCGACACCGCCTACACCCGCAACAAAATCCGCCACGAACTCCTCCCCCAACTCCGCACCTACAACCCAAATCTGGACCAGACCCTCGCCAACATGGCCGAGCTGGCCCGCGAAGAAGAGACCCGCTGGCAAACAGAACTCAACCGTCTCCTCCCCCAGCTCCTCCTCCCCGGCAAACCCGTCCGTGGCGGAGGCCGCGCCGTCAGCACCACTCCCGGCCAATCCCAATCTGCCGTCTCCATAGAGCTTGACCGCCTCCGCACCCTCGACCCCGCCCTCCGCCGCCGAGTCCTCCGCGCCGCTGCCCGCCAGCTGGGAGCACGCCTCACCTTCGACGAGACCGCCCGCCTCCTCGCCCTCTGCGGCTTTCGTTATGACCCCACCGTAGCCGCCCGCACCGGCTCCGCCCTCCACCTGCCCAGCGGCCTCCGCGCCGACCGCTCCCCCCGCGAACTCCGCCTCTACCGCCAGCAGTAGCAGTCACATCCCGTTGCCTCTACCGGCATAAGAACCTGTCAGAAACGCTATCAATGCATCATCTTCAACGCTAACAAGGCGTCATCTCGACCGAAGCCGTGCGGCCTTGTCGCACGGCGGAGTGGAGACCCCCGCATTTCGCCTTTGTCGTTGCCTGCTTTACCTCTTCCCCATTGCTCGTTTTACATCGTCATCCTGAACGCAGTGAAGGATCCCCGCATTTCGTCGTTGCCGGTTTCATATCGTTATTAGTTTTTAGAGAGCGACACGGGATAGAAAGGAGTCCTATCCCCAAATCTTCCAAACAGTTGCAGCCCCCTGTAGCGCAACTCATCACAATCAGCATGTCCACAATCAGGCAAGAACACCCCCAAACCACCCCACCTTCCATCACCCTAAAGTCACATCTTTTATTTCCTGCTCCAAACCCACGAATCCCCAGACCAAGAGTAGAATCTAACTACTTGACCGAGGCAGGGCTTTTTGCTGAACATCAGGGTCATCCCACAGCACAGAACCTTCCCTCACCGTCGTCGTCTAACCGTTGTACGTCTTCGCTTGCGAGGACTGGGTCTGACAAGCGCCAATCGATTTCGAGGCCGCTGCAGACTAGAAAAATGAGGAAATTCGATTGAACTCGACCGTCAAACAAATTCTGATCTGGGTCTTCATGATCACCTGCTTAGTCTTCCTCTGGCAGGTTGTCGTCAAAACAACTGGCGGCACCCAAGAGAAGAACATCAGCCTGACCCAGTTGCTCAACGACGCCGACCAGGGCAAGATCCAGGACGTCGTGGTCAACGGCGCTGAAGTCACCGGCCACTACCGTGACGATAAGAATCAGTTCCACACCACCATCCCGGGCAACTACCCCGACATGTACAAGACGCTCCGCGATCACGGCGTCAACATCACCATCAAGGACCAGAGCCCCAACCAGTGGCTCAGCCTGTTGATCTCGATCGCGCCCTTCGCCCTCCTCCTCGGCCTCTGGTTCTTCCTCCTCCGCCAGATGCAGTCCGGCGGCAACAAGGCCATGAGCTTCGGCAAGTCGCGCGCCCGTCTGCTTTCCATGCAGCAGAAGAAGATCACCTTCAAGGATGTGGCCGGTGTCGATGAAGCCAAGGAAGAGCTCAAGGAGATCATCGAGTTCCTTCGCGAAGCGCAGAAGTTCCAGCGCCTCGGTGGCCGCATCCCCAAGGGCGTCTTGCTCGTCGGACCTCCGGGAACCGGCAAGACCCTTTTGGCCCGCGCAGTAGCCGGCGAAGCCAACGTCCCCTTCTTCTCCATCTCCGGTTCGGACTTCGTTGAGATGTTCGTAGGCGTCGGCGCATCCCGCGTCCGCGACCTCTTCGAGCAGGGCAAGAAGAACGCACCCTGCATCATCTTCATCGACGAGATCGACGCAGTAGGCCGTCACCGTGGCGCAGGCCTCGGAGGCGGACACGATGAGCGTGAGCAGACCCTCAACCAACTCCTCGTCGAGATGGACGGCTTCGAGTCCAACGACGGTGTCATCCTCGTCGCCGCGACCAACCGCCCCGACGTTCTCGATCCCGCTCTCCTCCGCCCCGGCCGCTTCGATCGTCGCGTCATCGTCGATCGTCCCGACATCCGTGGCCGCGAGGAAGTCCTCAAGGTCCACTCTAAGAAGGTCCCCATGGCCGAGGATGTGAACCTCAACATCCTCGCTCGTGGAACCCCGGGCTTCTCCGGCGCCGACCTCGCTAACATGGTCAACGAGGCAGCCCTCACCGCCGCCCGCTTCAACCGTAAGGCTGTCCACATGTATGACTTCGAAGTCGCCAAGGACAAGGTCATGATGGGCGCCGAGCGCAAATCAATGCTCCTGACCGACGAAGAGAAGAAGGTCACCGCCTATCACGAGGCAGGTCACACCCTCGTCTCCGCCCTCCGCGAGCACTCTGACCCCCTCCACAAGGTCACCATCATCCCCCGCGGCATGGCCCTCGGCGTCACCGTCTACCTCCCAGAGGAAGACCAGCACACCGTGACCAAGGACTATCTCGAAACCCGCATGGCCACCCTCATGGGCGGACGCTGCGCCGAAGAGATCTTCCTCAAGCAGATGACCACCGGTGCCGGCAACGACATCGAGCGCGCCACCGACCTCGCCCGCAAGATGGTCTGCGAGTTCGGTATGTCGAAGCTGGGTCCCATGACCTTCGGCAAGAAGGAGCAGGAGGTCTTCCTCGGTCGCGAGATCGGCCAGTCCCGCGACTTCTCCGACGACACCGCCAAGCAGATCGACGCGGAAGTCCGTTCCTTCGTAGACACCGGCTACAAGTCTGCTTACACCATCCTCGAGTCCAACCAGGACATCATGCACCGCATGGCAGCCGCCCTGTTGGAGCGCGAGACCCTGGACGCCGCCGAGATCAAGCTGATCATCGAAGGCAAGGAACTCCCCGCCGCCAAATCCGCGCTCTCCGGCGTAGACCCAGGCCCCGGCGGAGAAACCCAGAAGATCCTCAAGCCCGAGGGCGGCCGCAAGCCCGGCTTCGGCGAAAGCCAACCCAGCCCCGCCTAAGCAGCAAGTCAGCAAATCAGCAAGTCAGCAAGTCAGCAAAGCATAACAAGCCAATGGCAGCCGCAAAGGCTGCCATTTCCTTTTTCCCCGGCAAGAAAGGCGCCGAAGGCGCGTCAGCCTCGATGGCAGATCGCGCCGTGCGCGCAGCACGCCGTGCCGTTGTCCTTGTTCTTGCCGTTGTCGTTGTCCTTCGCCGTTGCAAGTTCTTGCCGTCATCCTGAACGCAGTGAAGGATCCCGAAGAAGCCTACCAACTACAACCTTGCGGATCTTTTCAACCAACAAGTTTCAGTCTTTGCTTTTCTAGTTGTCATCCCCGAAGGGGATCTGCGTTTGCTTTTTGTCACGCCGAACCCCTAATCATCCCCCAGGAACCACGTATAAACATCACATGCTCACCCGGCCATCCATACTCCTCCGCATCGAAGAAGCCTTCCTTCTCGCCGCCGCCCTATTCGCCTACCAACGCCTCCACTACAGCTGGCTTCTCTTCGCCATCCTCTTCCTTGCTCCCGACCTCTTCATGCTCGGCTACGCAGTCAACGTCAGACTCGGCGCAGCAACCTACAACCTCGTCCACACCCTCTGGCTTCCCCTCGCCCTTCTCTTCGCAGGCTATCTCCTGCATTGGCAAGCGGCCCCAGCCATCGCCCTTATCTGGATCGCGCACATCGCAATGGACCGCCTCCTCGGCTTCGGCCTCAAATACCCCACCTTCTTCAAAGACACCCACCTCCAGCACATCCCCTGAAAATAAAGTTCAAAATTGTGTCACATTTTCAGCGTCGAAAATTCACCATCCAAAACACCACGTCCACCACACATCCCACCACGTTCCCACCACCAAAACACCACGTCCAAACACCTCTTTTTCAAAAACCCTCAATAAAACCACCCTTTTCCACCATTCAACTTTTTCCGCAAAAAAAACCCGCCACCGGACCAATGCGACAATAGAAACAGACGCATGCGCCTCCTCACCCCGATCCTTCTCCTCACGCTCACCGGCTGCGGCTACCACCAGGCCGGCTCCGCGACCCACCTCCCCGCCAGCGTCCGCACTCTCGCCGTCCCCGTCTTCGTCACCAACGCCCAGGCCTTCCACACCGAGATGGCCTTCACCCAAGCCACCATCCGCGAGCTCAACACCCGCACCAAATACCGCATCCTCACCTCCGATTCAGACTCCGCCGACGCCACCCTCCACGGCACCATCCTCACCCAGACCATCTCCCCCCTCACCTACGACGGAGCCACCGGACAATCCTCCAGCTACCTCATCACCATCACCGCCAAAGTCCTCCTCACCGCCCACGACGGCCACACCCTCTACCGCAACGACGCCTTCGTCTACCGCGAGCAGTACCAATCCACCCAGGACCTCTCCGGCTTCATCCAGGAAGATAACCACGCCGTCAACCGCGTCGCAAAAGACTTCGCCCAGGCCGTCGTAAGCGATATGCTGGAGTCCTTCTAATGGCCTCTCTCAAATCCTTCGCCAGCGTCGATCGCTTTGTCACAGAGATCGCCTCCCAAGCTACCCTCCGTCCCGCCTACGTCCTCCTCGGCGACGAGGTCTTCCTCTACGACCGCTGCCGCAAAGCCGTCCTCGCCACCCTGGCCCCCGAAGACACCCGCGACTTCTGCCTCCACGACCTCGACCTCGCCGACACCAGCATCTTCGAGGTACTCGACCGCGCCCAGACCCCCTCCCTCATGGCGCCCTTCCAGGTCCTCTTCGTCCGCAACCTCAAAAACCTCTACGGCCGCGGCAGCAAAAAAGAAGAGTTTGCGGCAATCGACGCCTACTTCCGCTCGCCCAACCCTTCAGCCCTCCTCCTCTTCGTCGCCGACCACCTCCGCATCCCCACCGACCTCCGCAAGATGGACTATCAGGACAAGGATCGCTACGAGAAAATCCGCGAGACCTTAGGCGACTGGTGCAGCACGGTAGAGCTAGCCCGCGTCGACGAAAACGACGCCATCAAATGGGTCACCACCACCGCCGAATCCCGCAACATAAAGTTCGACCCCGACGCCGCCCGCGAGCTCGTCGACTCCCTCGGCGCCGACATGATGCTCATCGCCAGCGAGTTCGAAAAGCTCCTCCTCTACGTCGAAGGAAAGAACCGCGTCACCCTCGGCGACGTCGAAACCATGGTCCTCGCCGCCAAGCAGCGCTCCCTCTACGAGCTCACCGACGCCATCTCCGCCAAGGACCGCCCCCGCGCCCTCCTGCTCCTCCACGGCCTCCTCAACGCCTCCGACGGTGGCGAAGACGCCGCCATCGGCCATCTCTACATGCTCGCCCGCACCTTCCGCCAGATGCTCATCATCTCGGAGAAAAACGTGCGCGACCCTCGCGCCATCTGGCAGGTCCTCTGGCAGGGCTTCCGCATGCCCCCCTTCGCCGCCGAAGACCTCATCAAACAAGCCCGCCGCTACAAATCACGCCGCGAACTCACCCGCGCCATCCGCCTCGTAGCCCGCGCCGACCTCGAACTCCGCAGCTCCCCCGCCAACAAACTCTTAGTCCTAGAGCGCCTCATCCTCGACCTCTCCACCGAACCCAAACCCACCCTCTACGACCCCACCCACCAATTCGCCATGGAACTATGAATGTTATTCGTGAGGTTGCAAATCGAGGGATAGATGCGCAGCAAAAAAATGGACCGATCGAAAACTGCCGAGGGCGCTTTTGAAGCAGAGCTGAACGCTTTGTACGCAGGAATTAGAAACATGCGTGGTTTTGAGGGTGATTATCTTGAAGATCGTAAGAAATTGTTCAGAGTAACTCTAAGCTACATGGACGAACTCAATAAAGTTCGGAAATATGCTTGTCCACTAAGTACCAATATCCTTCTTGGGTCCATTTTAGAGTCCCTTTTGTTAGCGCTCGTACTCGAACACTCGAGTAATGCACGAAAATCGAAAGTTTGGGAAAAAGCAGAGAAGGATCAGTCACGAAAAGCAGAAAGAATCAGTGTAGATATCCCTATACTTTACTTCTCAGAACTAATCGAAATTACTGACAACCTAAAGCTATTTCGCACATCAGGCCTCCAACAAAAGATAGATCTCCTAATTCTCGAAGATGTTTTTCCTTTTTTGAGAGGAGAAAATCGCGATCGCATGACGAGACAAGTTAAAGAGAATACTTGGGATGCCAAAAGAAATCATGAGCTAATGCATCAACTTAGAGGCTTCCGAAACGCCGTTCACCCGTTACAAGTTATCTCAAGCAAAACCAAAGTTGATCCAGATGAATTTGTAAAGACAGTTTGGAGCGGACTTCGGCTTCTAGTACTCCTTAATGAAATGTTTGGATTCAACTCTCCTTTGAGACAGTCATAGATTGACCGGGTGCCCCATACATCGATTCTGATGTATGGGCATCGTCCGAAGGACCGCACTCCAACCCCGACTCCCTACTCCGTGATCACCCGATCCGCCCACTCCACCAGCGACACAAAGATCGTCGGGTTACCAAACTTCGCCCCATAGTTATTCAAATCCGCCTCAGTCACTCCTCTCGCACGGGAGCACGTCCCACAGGCGTAGATCGTAATATGCTTCGCGGCGAGCTTATCCAGCGTCTCACCCACAGGCGGCCATCCGACTGGCGTAACCGCATTCGCAAGCGTCTTTCGCATCAATCCAACTGCCTCTCCCAGCAGGAAAAACTGCACCTCGTGTCCAGCTTCCGCGAGCGCCAGCCCATGCAGAAAGGGGAACGCCGCCTTGGTCGGATCGTCAGAGCCCCACGCGCTCTTCATCATGATCTTCAGTGTCTTATGCTGAGTTTGCCCCACAAGAGAACCACCACCCAAAGCAAGAGGCAAAGCCGCCAACTGAGCAAACCGTGACAGAAAGAGTCGACGTATCATAAGTTTTCTCCTTTGATCGAGAATCTTATACCCAGATCACTTTCCCGCTAGGCGTAGACTGCGGCAATCCTTTCGGCGCCGGGTGCCGGGTGCCCCATACATCGATTCTGATGTTTGGGCATCGTCCGAACCGGGGTCCCCGACGAGCGCTTCTGCTCGTGGGGGTGGAGAAGGACCACCGCACTCACTCCACCCCGCGTACGCAGTAATCTAATCTCCATGAACCCCCTCGTCACCGCCGCATGGCTGGCCGCCCACCTCGAAGACCCCGGCACCATCATCCTCGACGCCACCCTCCCTCCCGTAGGCGTCACCCCACCCATCGACACCCACGCCCGCTATCTTGCCAACCACATCCCCGGCGCCATCTTCTTCGACATCGAAGACCTCTCTGACCACACCACCTCACTCCCCCACATGCTGCCCACCGCCGACGCCTTCGCCCGCAGCATGTCCACCCTTGGCGTCGCCGACAACGCGACCATCGTCATCTACGAGCAGCAAGGCGTCTTCTCCGCCCCCCGAGCCTGGTGGATGCTCCGCACGATGGGCGCGAAGGATGTCCATATCCTCGACGGCGGCCTCCTCGCCTGGACCGAAGCCAACCTCCCCACCGAAACCGGCCCCGTCCACCACGCCCCCGCCAGCTTCCACGCTAAGCTCAAACACGAAGCCGTAAAGGACCTCGCCCAACTCAAAGCCGAACTCAACAGCCAAAAACAAATCCTCGACGCCCGCTCCGCCGCCCGCTTCAACGGCACCGCACCCGAGCCGCGCCCCAACCTCTCCTCCGGCCACATGCCCGGAGCCATCAGCGTCCCCTTCACCGACCTCGTAGAAGACGGCCGCCTAAAACCCGCCGACAAACTCCGCGAATACTTTGCCGGAAAAAAAGTAGACCTCCACCAACCCATCACCACCACCTGCGGCTCCGGAGTCACTGCCGCCGTCATCTCCCTCGGCCTCGAACTAGCCGGCGCAAAACACGTAAGCCTCTACGACGGCTCCTGGGCCGAGTACGCCCAGCAACCCGACTCCGTCATCGAAAAAACCATCTAACCATTCATCCGAACCGGTTGCCATGCCAGAGCTACCCGACATCACCGCCTATCTCAACGCGCTTGAGTCCCGCATCCTCGGCCAGCCACTCACCCAACTCCGCATTGCAAGCCCCTTCCTTCTCCGTACCGTCCAACCTCGCATCGAAGAAGTCGAAAGTCACACAATCCGAGCACTCCACCGCATCGGCAAACGCATCGTCTTCGAGTTCGACAACGGCATCTGGTTAGTCCTTCACCTCATGATCGCCGGCCGTCTCCACTGGCGTCCCCTTGGCGCAAAACTCGGCGGCCGCAACAACCTCGCCGCCTTCGACTTCCCCAACGGCTCCCTAGTCCTCACTGAAGCCGGCTCCAAACGCCGAGCCTCCCTCCACCTCTTCGCCAACCAGGCCGCCGCGCAAGAGATCGACCCCGGCGGCCTCGAGCTCTTCCAACGCGACACCTTCAGCCCCAACCTCGAAGACTTCCGCACTGCCCTCACGACCGAAAACCGTACTCTCAAGCGAGCCCTCACCGATCCCCGCATCCTCTCCGGCATCGGCAACGCCTACTCCGACGAGATCCTCCACGCCGCTCAGTTGTCTCCTATCCTGCAAACCGCAAAGCTCACTCCAGACCAGTGGCAGCGCCTCTACAACGCCACCCGCAGCACCATGCAACTCTGGATAGCTCGCCTCAACGCCGAAGGGGCCGAGGCATTCCCCGAAAAAGTCACCGCCTTCCGCAAAGACATGGCCGTTCACGGGCGCTTCGGCCAACCCTGCCCCACCTGCGGCCAGCCCATCCAGCGCATCCGCTACGCCGACAACGAGACCAACTACTGCGCCCAATGCCAGACCGACGGCAAAGTCCTCGCCGACCGCAGCCTCTCGCGCCTCCTCGGCAAAGACTGGCCCCGAACCCTCGACGAACTCGAAGCCCTCAAAAAACGCTGACAATCCCGACCAATCGGGTGCCCCATATCTCGATTTTGAGATGTGGGCATCGTCCGAACCGGGGTCCCCGACGAGCGCTTCTGCTCGTGGGGGTGGAGAAGGACGACCGTCCTCAATCGCATCGCCCCACCTTCAACCCTAAACCGCCTCCGGCCCCCGAGGCCCCTTCGCCTGCCGCAACACCGTCATCGACACATAAGCCCCGATCCACGACCCCACCGCCGCAAAGCAGACATAAACCCAGTTCTTCGTATAACTGATCACCGCAAACGCCGACAACAAATACCACACGCTGCTCCATGTAGCCGCCGGCAATCGTCGCTGCGACGAAACCGCCGCGTTGAACATCACGTAGACAGCGTCGGTTGCCGCCGTCGACAGCAACACGCCCACTGCAAGCCAGGGTTCAAGATGCGCCATCCGCCAACCTCCCCGAACATTCCTAAATTCGTCAACAGACCACGTATTCTAATCTCAGCCCATACCAGTTACATTCGCATCTAATCCAACCACTGGAGCGTTTACCTCATGCAAGAAGGCAGAGAATCCCCGCCTTGGAGACAGATCACCCTCTACCTTCTCACCCTCGCGGTCCTCATCCTCTGCGCCTTCATCCTCCAGCCCTTCTTCTCTGCCATCGTCGGAGCCATCGTGCTCGCGGTCGTTACCGAGATTCCCTACAACTGGCTCTCCACCCGCATCCCCCACCGCACCACCTGCGCCACCGTCGCTCTCCTCCTCGTCATCCTCGCCGTCATCGTCCCAGCATTCTTCCTCGCACAGGAGCTAGGCGAACAAGCCCTCCGCGCCATCGTCTCCCTCCGCAATCCCAACACCCAGAACCTTGTCACCGACTACATCGGCAATCACCCCGCACTCGCCAATCGCATCGAAGCCTTCTCCGCCTCCATCGACGTCAACAACGCCGCCCGCACCACCGCAGCCTACGTCGGCAGCAAGGCGGCCATGATCCTCGGCAACTCCGTCCACCTCATCACCGAGATGGTCGTCATGCTCTTCCTCCTCTTCTTCCTCTTTCGCGACCGCCAGCTTGCCCTCACCGCCCTGCGCTCCCTCATCCCCCTCCGCGATGACGAGTCCAGCGAACTGCTCGAGCGCATCGACGACACCATCTACGCCACCTTCCTTGGCCGCCTAGCCATCGCACTCGTACAGGGAGTCCTCGCCGGCCTCGCCTTTTGGACTCTCGGCGTTCCCGGCGTCATCCTCTGGTCCATCACCCTCACCGCCTTCGCCATGATTCCGGCCTTCGGAGCCTTCCTCGTCTGGGGACCCATCGCCATCTACCTCGGCCTCAACGGCCACTGGGGCAAGGCCGCCCTGCTCGCCATCTGGGGTGGACTCATCGTCAGCACCATCGACAACATCCTCTATCCCACCCTCATCGGCAGCCACCTGCGCTCCCACACTGCCATCATCCTCATCACCATCCTCGGAGGCATCGCAGTCTTCGGTCCCCTCGGAATCATCCTCGGCCCCGTCATCTTCACCATCGCCTCCACCCTGCTAGACATCTGGCACGCCCGCACTACCCAAATCACCACTTAGACATGCACAGCCCGCAAGCACCTGACTATAAATAACTTACACGCGGGTAATAGGGGAAGGGGGAGGGGGTACTCTCCAGCCGATAAGAAACGATACTATTACCCCTTCCACTTGGAAGAAAGCATGGCCAGCTTGTCGTCGAAAGAGATCGGAGCCTTCGCCGGAGCAACAGCACGAGCGTTCACCTGAACCTGGGTCTTCACCGTAGGTCTTCCCTGTCCCTTCAGCCCCTGCTCCTTCGACGACGAGCCACCACGAGCACCACCGTCCGCAGGACGAACACCCCTCGGCCCCCTCTCATGCAGTGCCTTGATCGAGAGCGCAATCCGCTTCGTCTTCGCATCGACGGACAGCACCTTCACCTTCACAATCTGTCCAGCCTTCACCGCCTCAGAGGGATCCTTGATGAACTTCACCGACAGCTCACTGATATGCACCAGCCCATCTTGGTGCACCCCGATATCGACGAACGCGCCAAACTTGGTCACATTCGTCACCACGCCTTCCAGCACCATCTCAGCCATCACATCCGACAGCTCCCGCACACTCTCGTTAAAGCTAGGCGCAACAAATTTATCTCGAGGATCGCGCCCCGGCTTCTTCAACTCCTCCAGAATGTCGTTCAGCGTAAAACTCCCCGCCGAAACCGCGCTCTTATCCACCTTCTCCAGCAGCTGCGGACTTTTGATCAGCTCCTCCACCGGAGACTTCAACGAAGCCGCAATCTGCTCTACAACCGCATAAGACTCCGGATGAACCGCAGTCATATCCAGCGGATTCTCTCCATCACGAATCCGCAGAAATCCCGCAGCCTGCTCAAACGTCTTCGCCCCGATTCCAGGGACCTTCATCAACTGCGTCCGCGAACGAAACCGTCCATGCTCGTTCCGGTAACTCACGATATTCAGCGCCGTCCGCTCCGTCACGCCCGAAACATACCGCAGCAAAGTCCACGACGAGGTATTCAGGTCAACCCCAACCCGATTCACGCAGCTCTCAATCACCGTCTCCAGCGACTGCTGCAACTGCCTCTGATCCACATCATGCTGATACTGCCCAACGCCAATCGACTTCGGATCGACCTTCACCAGCTCCGAAAGAGGATCCTGCAATCGCCGCGCGATTGAGATCGCCCCGCGCACCGTCAGGTCGAGATCCGGAAACTCCTGCCGCGCCACATCCGAAGCCGAATAGATGCTCGCGCCCGACTCGCTCACCGTCACCGAGAAGATATTCTCCAGCCCGCGCTCCCGCAGAAACTCCCGCACAAACGCATCCGTCTCCCGCGAAGCCGTCCCATTCCCAATCGCAATCGCCCTCACCTGGTGCTTCACCACCAGAGCCTCAAGCGTCTTCCCCGCCGCCTCGGCTGCGCCCTTCGACGTATGCAGATACAGCACATCATTGGCGAGGAACTTCCCCGTCTCATCCACCACCGCAATCTTGCACCCGGTCCTCTGCCCCGGGTCAATCCCCAGCACCGAGATCGGCCCCGCCGGCGGTGCCAGCAACAGATGGTGCAAATTTTCTCGGAACACCTGGATCGCATCCAGATCCGAGCGCTTCTTCAACTCCAGCCGCAACTCCCCTTGAATCGACGAGTTCAGCAGCCGCGACCAGCAATCCTCAACGGCCAGCTCCAGCTGCGGCGTCCAATCCCCCTGCCCTCGCAACACCCCATGGCGCAGCACATTCAACGCTCGTGCCGACTCCAACTCAATCAAAAAATAAAGAACGTTCTCGCTCTCACCTCGACGAATCGCAAGCATCCGATGTGACGGAATCGTCTTCACCGCCTCGCGATACTCGTAGTACATCTTGAACTTCTCCTGCTCATCCACCGCGTCCATCGCCTTACGACTCACAACGACGCCTTCATCAAACATCAGCGCACGAACGGCCTTTCGCAAGTCTGCACTCTCGCTGATCATCTCAGCGACGATATGTCTCGCGCCCTCGAGGGCCTCCTCGACCGAAGCCACACCCTTCTCGCCATCGACGAATCGCGGAGCCATCAAGCTCAGCGGCTCATCCGCAATCGTCTGCTCCCACAGATAGAGCGCAAGCGGCTCCAACCCCTTCTCTCGAGCGATCGCCGCCTTCGTCCTTCGCTTGGGTCGATACGGAAGATACAGATCCTCCAACTCGCTCTTATCAAGAGTCGCCTCGATCCGCACTTTTAACTCATCGTTCAGCTTGCCCTGCTCCGTAATCGAAGCCAGTATCGTAGCTCGCCGCGCAGCTAGATCGCGGAAGTAAGCGAGCTTCTCCTCGATATCGCGAATCTGCACCTCATCGAGATTGCCAGTAGCCTCCTTGCGATACCGCGCAATAAAAGGAACAGTCCCTCCCTCATCTAGAAGCGTAATCACCGCTACCAGACCATGCATCGGGAGGTTGAGAGTTTGGGCAATATGCAGCAAAATCTGGGGAGGGAGAACGCTTGCGTCAGTCATGGCTTGTCTAGCCATGCTACCGCCAACTGCCTAGGAAAACTCGCCTCGCTGTCACTTACCCGCACGACGCGATCAGCACAGCGTGTTGATGCTTATGCAGAGACAAAAGAGTGCTATTTTATGTCGCGCCAGTTAGGCCCAACGCCCACATCGGCAACAATCGGAATGGAGAACTCGGCAACATGCTCCATCTCCTGCTTCACCAGTTCCTGAAGTTCTTGGACCTCTTCCGGTACTACGTCAAAGAGCAGCTCGTCATGAACCTGCAGCGTCATCTGTGATTTCAACCTGCGATCCCGAATAATCTGATCAATCTTGAGCATTGCTAGTTTGATGAGGTCAGCAGCAGTGCCTTGGAGCGGCGTATTAATCGCAGTCCGCTCAGCGAATCCACGCATGTTCGGGTTGCGAGATTGAATATCCGGGATCGGTCGAATTCGGCCAAAGTGCGTCTTCACCGATTGATCTCGACGCACTGTCTCGAGTGTCTCTTCAATGAAGCGCTGCACGCCTTTGTACCGGTCAAAATACGTCTCAATGTAGGTCTTGGCAGTCTTCTGATCGATGTTTAACTGCGCCGCAAGTCCAAACGGACTAATGCCATACACGATCCCAAAATTGACAGCCTTGGCACGAGCGCGTGTCTCCTTATCCATCGTCGCTGCGTCAACGCCAAACACCTCGCTCGCGGTCAGAGTATGAATATCCTTGCCGGTTCGATAGGCATCAAGCAACAAAGGGTCCTGTGAGAAGTGGGCCATCAGGCGCAGTTCGATCTGCGAATAGTCTGCCGACATCAGCACATTTCCCGGAGCAGGAATAAAGGCAGCGCGAATCTCGCGGCCTAGAGCAGTGCGAACAGGAATGTTCTGCAGGTTTGGATTCGTGCTGGAGAGGCGGCCAGTCGCCGTACCGACTTGATTGAAGGTGGTATGAACACGTCCCAACGAATCGGTAAGCTGTGGAAGCGAGTCGATATAGGTCGATTTGAGCTTCGCGAGTTGACGATACTCGAGCACAAGAGCTGGAACGGCATGATGTTCCGCAAGCTCCTCCAAAACATCCTGAGCCGTAGAGACGACTTTGCCCTTGCCATACTTCATCGGCTTGGGAAGAAGCATCTTGTTAAAGAGAACCTCGCCGAGTTGTTTGGGCGAGTTGATATTGAAACGATGGCCGGAATCCGCATAAATGCGCTCGGCAAGATTATCGATATCAACAGCAAGCCGAGAGGACATCTCACCAAGAACCGCGGAGTCAATCCGGACACCAGCCTGCTCCATCCGCAACAGAACAGAAACCAGCGGCAGATCCATCGTCTCGTAGATATGCGTCAGATGCGCGGATTCAATTTGACTGCGAAGCGTGCCGGAGAGGCGATGGATCGCATTGGCCGCTTCGGGCAGCAGGTTGGCAATCTCGCTCTCAGTCGGCGTCTTTGAGGCAGGGCTTAGGGCGCGATCGGTAAACCGGGCCGTAACGTCTGGAAGAGTGTGAGAGCCATGCGTCGGGTTGACGAGGTAGCTGTAAAGCATGACGTCATCGCGAACTCCGGCCAGGTCGATCCTGTGAGGCTCGAGCGCCCGAAGGACCGCTTTGAGGTCGTGGGCGTGCTTCGGAAGGGTCGGATCTTCCAGCGCCTCTCTCAAACCAGGCGCGTGAAGAGAGACGACTATGGCGAAATCAGCAGATGTCGTTAAACCAATCTGGAAAACTGATGCACCTGTCGAAACCTTAGGCTCCGGACTCTTTGGCTCCGGAGTTTCAAAGAGTGACATGGATTGCGATGGGGGCGGCTCGGGCTCAGTCTCTTGCTCTGTGGACAAATCCGTGGCGACCTCTTCTGCAAGAGCCCGGGCATCCTCAAAAACAGCCACAGTCAAACCATTGACTCTTCCGGAAAGATCAATGGAACGAGCATCAGCAAGTAGCGCCGCTATCTGCTCCGGTGTAGGTTGCAGATTGTAGGTAAGGGGAGCGTTGGACGTAGAAGGAGCAAGCTCCTTCAGCAAAGTTGTGAACTCGAGTTCCGAGAAAAGTTCGCGGCATGCAGCATTGTCTGGCGCCTGGGTAAGCATATCGTCCAGTTCATATTCGATAGGCACGCCAGTGTGAATCGTCACGAGTTCCTTGGAGAGGAGAATATTGTCGCGATTGTTTTGCAGTGATTCCCGATACGTCTTTCGCTTTACTTCATCCGCGCGATCAAGTGCGGCCTCGACGGTGCCGAACTGCTGAATTAGCTCGACCGAGCCTTTATCGCCGATGCCCGGCGCCCCAGGAATGTTATCGATAGAGTCGCCGCGCAGAGCCATCACATCAATGACACGTTCTGGCAGGACACCAAGCGCAGCCTCAACACCCGCACTGTCGAGAATGAGGTTGTCCTTCGTTGGATTGAGAATCAACACGTCTTCATTGACGAGCTGCATCATATCCTTATCGGACGAGACTACGTAGACCTTGTGGCCCAGAGCAGAGAGCTTGCAAGACAGTGTTCCTATTACGTCGTCCGCCTCGAATCCCTCGTAACTAAGAATTGGGATGCGAAAGGCTTCAAGGGCACGGCGAATGAAGGGAAGCTGTTGTGCAAGGTCCGCTGGCATCTCTGTTCGGTTGGCTTTGTAGCCAAGATAATCGGTCTCTTCAAACTGCTGGGTCTTGATATTGAACTTCTTCACCGACTTCATCTCGCGAGCACGCTCGTCGCGGAAGACCGGACCGGACAGGTCGTAGACGGCAGCAAGATAGTGAGGAGAAAAGTCTTTGCGAAGCTTGTTGATCATATTCACGAAGACATAGGTCGCCGCCGTGGGAATGCCGCTCCGGGTGGACATAGGGCGCTGACGTTGCATCGCGTGGTATGCGCGGAAGATAAAAGCCATGCTGTCCAGAAGGTAGATCGGGGGCTTCTGCTCGGAAGATGCTTTGGTGTCGGGTGTCTTTGCCATGCTGTCTGATGGTAGCGCGTTGCAGCTGGACATGTGACCGCCCAAGATGGGCCGCCGCCTCAGTTCTCAAAAAAATAAAGTTGAATATCGTGGCATGTTTTTCGACCCTGATTTAAGTGCGGTTTCTCACCACGTTCTACCACGCACTTCACCACGTTCTACCATGCAAAAAACCACGTCGTGCACACCACTTTTTCCAAAAACCCCCTGCAAAAACCACTTTAGGGCCCAGAAAACCACACTCAATTTTTCTTAGAATAAAACCAGTCTTAATGCAGGCAACCTAAAGAAGAAGCATGCAGTCGCCATAACTGAAAAAGCGGTACCTCTGCTCGACGGCGTGAGCATAAGCTGCGAGTACCGCTTCCCTTCCGCCAGCAGCGCCCGCAAAGGCGCTAACCAGCATAAGCAACGTAGATTGTGGAAGATGGAAGTTTGTCAGCAGACCGCTCACAATCTTGAACTTATAGCCAGGACTGATGAAGATGCTCGTCTGGCCCGAGTGAGGTTCAAGAAAACTTCCTGCAGACATCTGGGCGCAATGTTCAAGCGTACGGGTTGTGGTGGTGCCAGCCGCGATGATGCGACGGCCTTCACTAACTGCGGAGTTGATGGCCTCCGCGGTCGTCGCAGGCAGCGTGTAGTGTTCGGCGTGGAGGCGGATATCCTCAATGTTTTCAGCACGAACTGGCTGAAACGTTCCCAATCCCACGTGCAGGGTGATGGTCTCGATCTGGATGCCGTTTTGCTTGAGTTGGGCCAGGATTTCCGGGGTGAAGTGGAGGCCGGCGGTAGGGGCGGCAGCGCTGCCTGATTCTTGGGAGAAGACTGTCTGGTAGCGGTCGCGATCGGCATCGCTGTCCTCGCGGTGTATGTACGGGGGGAGCGGCATGTGGCCTATTTTGTTGAGGATGGCGTTGAAGTCAGGCGTGGGAGAGAAACGGAGGGTACGTTCGCCGAATTCGGAGGCGGAGATGATCTCCGCTTCCAGCAAGGGTTTCGCTTCGTTGGGGGCGTGGAAGAGGAGGCGTTCGCCAAGCTGAATCTTGCGGCTCGGGCGGACGAGGGCGATCCAATCGTTGGCGGCAAGTTGCTGGGTTAGAAGGACTTCGATGCGACCTGTGGGATCGGGGGAGCTGTGTTGGGTTTGTTGGCTGCGGGCGCGGGTGGCGTAGAGGCGGCCCGGTAAAACACGGCTGTCATTGAGGATAAGGAGGTCGCCGGGTTGGAGAATTTGGGGTAGATTGCGAAAAAAATTGTCGTGGTACTGGCCGGTGATCCGGTCGAAGAGGAGCATGCGGCTGGAGCCGCGAATCGCCGGTGGGGACTGGGCTATCAGCTCTTCGGGCAGGTCGAAATTGAAGTCGGATACGAGCAAATCTATGTCGATTTTTGTGGTGAAAACGTGGTGAGTTGTGTGGTGAAACGTGATGACAACGTGGTGTTTTGCATGGTGAATTTTGACGACGAAAATACGCCAACTTTTCAACTTTATTTTAGGGGATTGCTGATTCGGGATTTGGCCAGCTCGACCGCGCGATCAAGAGCGGCCTGAACGGCTTCCTCGTTGGCGGTCGTCAGCAGGGGCCAGCCTATGAAGACTCTTGAGAATGGTTTGGGGATGAGGAAGCGGTCCCAGGAGCGAAGCTGCCAGGCTCGCTCGGGGAGGACGTAAAAGGTTCCGACCGGACTTTCGACGAGCTGGGCGAGTTGGGTGACGCCCGGTTTGGCGATCATGGCGGGGCCGCGGGGGCCGTCGGCCGTGATGGCGCAGTAGTGACCGTCGAGATAAGCCTTGTGCATGTTGCGCAGGCCTAGGGAGCCTGACCGCGAGCTGGAACCTCGAATGGCCATGTAGCCGAGGCGCTCGACGGTGCGGGCGATGAGTTCGCCATCGAAGCTGGGGCTGATGAGAATGGCGATGTCGTGGTTGCGGAAGTGCCAAGCGCTGGTAAGCAGGCAGCGGTGCCAGAAGGCGTAGACGGCTGGGGGGGGGGCGTCGAAGCCAAGGGGTGCGCCAGGGTCGCGGACGTCTTCGAAGCGAAGGGTCATGCCGAGGACGTGTATGGTCGCGCTCGCGAGGCGGGGGACGATGGCGAGGGCGAGGCGTTGCTTGAGGGTGTAGGTGGAGGCCACTTCGTTTAGTTTACCTATGAGATGCGATGCAAGGCATCTGTCCTGCCGGACAGGCCTCCTGCGCGGAGGGCGGGCGTTCGCACGCTTTTTTAAAGCTTCGCGTGGTCTTCCCGTTGGTCGGAATCATCATCCTCGCGACCAACGGGAGCGCCAGGCGAAGCGGTATACAAGTCACGAAGTGACCGCCTCCCGCGCAGGGAGCCCATCCGGCAGGACATAGTCTCAGAAAAAGACTTGAGAAGAAGTGATGCCCTTTACGATCAATTTACTGCAAACGTGTTTTGCTTAACGCGTTTGCGAGAGGCGTGCCTATGCGTTGCTTCAATCGACTTATCCTTTTTTCTCTTTTCCTTGTTGTCTTCTCGGGATTTGAAGCAGCCGCGCAGACAACGACGACTGCGCCTACAAATGCCGACGTTCAAGAATTGAGGCAGACAGTGCGCGATCTGGCGCAGCGTGTGAGCGCGCTGGAGGCGGAGTTGCACAAGGAGCAACGGGTGACAACGACGGAAGTGGCGACGCTGAGGCCGGCTGTGCTGGTTGGCCCTGCTGCGGATGTTCGCAGCAGCGTGGAGAGTGTGTCGAGCAGCAGCGTGGCAGCAACTATACCGTCGTCCACAATAGTGAATACGCAGAGCACTCCAGCACCAATCTCTCCCGTCGCTTCGGTCCTTCCGACACAACTGCCCGGCGGAGCTACGCTGAACTACACCTTTGACGGTTACTACGACTACGACTTCAATCATCCGATTGGACGGGTGCAGTATCTGCGGGCCTACGATGTGCTGAGCAATGCGTTCAGCATCAATCAGGCTGACGTCGTGTTTGCGCTCGACCCGGATGTTGCGGCGGGCAGGCGCTACGGAGTCCGGCTGGATCTGCAGTTTGGGCAGGCGACAGAGACGCTGCAGGGCAGTCCGCAGAACGAGCCTCGACCGGATATCTACCGGAATATCTTCCAAGTGTATGGAACATACGTCGTTCCTCTGGGAAAGGGACTGACAGTGGACGTGGGCAAGTGGGCGAGCTCGCTGGGGATTGAAGGCAACTATACGAAGGACCAGGTGAACTACTCGCGATCGTTCTTCTTCAACTATCTGCCGTTCTATCACGCCGGCGTCCGGACCAGCTACAAGGTGAATGACAAGCTGGCGGTGAACTATTGGCTGGTGAATGGAACGGACCAGTCGGAGCCTACGAACTCGTTCAAGGATGAGCTGTTTGGTTTTACGGCTCAACCTGCGAAGAGTGTTCTCTGGAACTTCAACTACTACCTTGGACAAGACCATCCGGATGCCGCGCCGGCCACGAACTGCAATGCGCCGGTGCAGCCTGGGCTGTGTTTGCAGGCGATTACTCCTGCGCCGGATGGCAAGCAGCATATCTTCGACAGCTACGTGACTTGGAACGCTACGCCTAAGCTGGCGTTGTCGCTGGAGGGGGATTATTTGATCTCGCGGGAGTGGGCTAAGGCGGCTCCTGGTGAGTCTTCCGCTCCTTCGCATGTGGATGGCGGGGCGGCTTATGCGCGGTATCAGCTGACGCCGAAGATGGCGCTGGGTGGGCGGACCGAGTATCTGTCGGATCGTGGAGGACTCTTCAGCGGGACGACGCAGGCGCTGAAGGAGTTTACCGGGACCTATGAGTACAAGTTTGGCGATGGATTTTTGACGCGTGTGGAGTATCGACGAGACTGGAGCAACGTGCCGTACTTTTTGACGAACAAGCCTGGGATGCTGTCTTCGAGTCAGCCTACGCTGACTGTGGGGATGGTGTGGTGGGTTGGTGGGAAGCAGGGAGCTTGGTAACTGCAGTGTTGACTGGAGAGTAGATCAGCGTTGGGCTCGCCCCTTCCATGGAAAGAGTGTCTTGTAGGTGGGTAGAGCCGTTGCGTTGTTTTTTTTAGCGGAGAGAAGGCGGCGCTTGATCAGCCAACGCACTGCGCTTTGTGCCGCACTTTTGCTGATGCCGACGTTTTCGGCCAACTCCCGGTAGCCGATCTGTACCTCGGAGCCTCGCTGTTCGGCTTCGGTTGCGAGCCAAAGATAGACCAGGAAGCTGGCTGGGCGGCGATCGTGTCCGACGAGGTCGCGCATAAGAACGTCGATGATGTACGGATCGATCTCGATCATGGCTGTATCAGCCAATACTATAGTTTTACGGAGGCAATTGCATTGGCGCTTCATGTCGCTTTAGTCTGCAGGACAAGGAGAACGGCGATGATTCGAGGCATTAAATTTGTTGGCGTTCCAGTTCGCAATCAGGATGAGGCGTTACGGTTCTGGACAGAGATGGTGGGATGCAAGATTTCGACGGACCAGGAGATGGGTCCAGGACAGCGATGGATTGAGCTTGCCTTCCCTGGGACGGAGACCGGTATTGCGTTATTTACTCCGGAGGGGCACGAAGACCGTGTCGGGACGTTTCAGTCCATCAGCTTCTGGTGCGATGACGTCTTCGCAACGGCCAAGAGCCTGGAGTCGCGTGGCGTGACCTTTGTCCAGGCTCCTCGAAAGGAAGATTGGGGAACGTCGGCG
This sequence comes from Tunturiibacter empetritectus, assembly GCF_013410875.1. Taxonomy (GTDB): domain Bacteria; phylum Acidobacteriota; class Terriglobia; order Terriglobales; family Acidobacteriaceae; genus Edaphobacter; species Edaphobacter empetritectus. The sequence continues at coordinate 348,376 of NZ_JACCCU010000002.1, forward strand.
ATCTTTGCAGACGCCGATGGAAATCAGTTTGTCCTGTCCAGCCGATAGCTGACCAACTAGCTGTATTTGAGCCAGCGGAGGATCTCGGGGAGGTTGGGTTTTTTGCCGTACATGAGAATGCCTACACGATATATGCGGCTTGCAACCCATAGGATGGCGAGGATGGTCATGCTCATGAGGATGAATGAGAGGCCGATCTGCCAGGGTGGGACGGTGGTGAGGGAGATGCGGAAGTTCATCAGCAGGGGGCTGCAAAAGGGGATGAGCGAGACGACCTGCGCGAGGGTGGAGTTTGGCGCGCGCACGATGACGAAGATCATGAGGAAGCAGAAGGCTAGCGGGATGACGAGGAACATGTTGAGCTGCTGGAGTTCCTGCTCGGAGTTTGTCATGGCGCCGAGAGCGGCGGCGATACTGGAGTAGAGCAGGAAGCCGAAGATGAAGTAGGCGACGAAGAAGATGATCTGCGCGGCGCTGATGAGCGCGTGACCGCTGCCGATGAGGCTGGTTGCGAGGGATGTGGAACCGAGGGCGGCGGCGGCAATCATCCAGACGCCTACTTGCGAGATGCCTACTGCGCCGACGCCAAGGATCTTACCGGCGAGCATCTCGTCAGGCTTGATGGCGGAGAGCATGACCTCGAAGACGCGGCTGCTTTTTTCTTCTATGATGGAGCGTGCGGTGTTCATACCGTAGAGCATGATGACCATGTACATGAGGAAGAAGAGGAGATAGGCGGCACCGAAGGCGGCGCGGCTGTCGCCGGTCTTGCTGGTGTCGATGGCGACGGGGGCCATGAGGGCTGCGATGTCGGACGGGCCCATGCCCTGATGGCCGAGGCCTTCGCGGGTGAGCACGTTTTGGATGGCGGTGGAGAGCGTGTCTTCGGTGCTGATGTCCCCGGCTGAGCGTGGGACATAGGTGAAGGTGGGACGCGCGTTCGGCTGCGGGGCGGGCGTTGCGACGAGATAGCCGGTGATGTCTCCTGACTTGCTTTGGAGATTGCGGTCGAGGTTGGCGCGGATCTCGTTGCTGTTGGATGGGGAGGTTGGTGTTAGAACTTCAACCGTCATGCCGCTGTTTTTTCCGGTTTGGAGTTCGTGCTTTAGGTCGGCGGAGAAGGACGTGTCGGCCGAGACGATGGCGAGGTGGGCGGAGGATTTGGTACGGGAGGCGAGATAGCCGCTGCCGAAGACGAAGGCTCCCATAAAGAGTGGAATGAGAATGGTGGCGATGAGGAAGGCTTTGGTACGGATGCGCTCGAGGTACTCGCGTTTGGCGATGAGCCAGATGTTATGCATTGACTTTTTCTCCAACGGGGATACCGGTAGATTCCTCGGTGACCTTCTCGATGAAGATCTCTTCGAGTGTCGGCTCCATGACTTCGAAGCGGGTGATGCGGGCGCCGGTGCGGATGGCGTCAGCGAGAAGCGCCTGAGCGTCGGCTCCTTCGTCTCCTGAGCTGCGGAGGCGGATCTCGGCATGGCCTCCGTAGTTCTTCGCGGAGTGAATGGTGGGGTGGTGGAGGAAGGCGTCGTTGCCGGTGAAGTTGATGAGGACGCGGTTGACGGGGTAGCGGGATTTGATCTCGCGCATGGAGCCGGAGAGGACGAGGTGGCTGTTGTGGATGAGGCAGATGTTGTCGCAGATCTTTTCGACCTGGTCCATGCGGTGGGTGGAGAAGAGGATGGTGCGGCCTTGTTTGCGGAGGTCGACGAGTGTGTCCATGAGGAGGACGGCGTTGACGGGATCGAGGCCGCTGAAAGGCTCGTCCATGATGATGAGTTCGGGCTCGTGGAGGAGTGTGGAGATGAACTGGATCTTCTGCTGCATCCCCTTGGAGAGTTCTTCGGTCTTTTTGTCGATGGATGGGGTGATGCCGAGGCGGTCGCACCAGTCGTGGGCGCGCCTGGATGCGGTGGTGGCGTCTAGTCCGCGGAGCTGGCCGAGGAAGATGAGTTGGTCCATGACCTTGATCTTTTTGTAGAGGCCGCGCTCTTCGGGCAGATAGCCGACGCGCTTGAGGAGGTTGCGGTGGAAGGGTTGGCCGAAGAGGCTGACGGTGCCGGAGTCGGGGACCGTGATGCCGATCATCATGCGGATGGAGGAGGTTTTGCCGGAGCCGTTGGGGCCGAGGAGGCCGAACATGCTGCCTGGTTCGATGGTGAAGCTGAGGTCTGCTACGGCGATCTTGGTGTCGTAGGCCTTGCGGACATGTTGCAGTTCTACAATGGGCATGGGTTCTCGTGTTGTGTGTCAGGGCCAGTTTATCAGGGTGAGTTGTAGGTTCCGGCGAGGTTCGATGAGATTGGAAAATCTACTCAGTTGTGCACTGAGGTCAATTGGGAGGGAGTTTGTCTGGAATGAGCTTCGTTGACGCGCATCTGACTTTTCGAGGTGGATTATGGAACAGAGTAATGGGAAGAAGCACTTTCACTGCAAAGATGTCGGGTATGCGTGCGACTGGCAGCTTGAGGGCGATAGTGAAGAAGAAATGCTGCCTGTCATCGAACAGCATGCAGCGGAGGTTCATAATCTGACGCACTTCAAAGAGGAGGCGGTGGAGCATGTGAAGGAGGCAATACGGAGGAATGGCTGAGCGGTTAGAGGATGGATAGCTTTTCGACGATGCGGGCGTCGCGGTGTTTGCGATCTAGTCTGGCAGAGAGGATCGCGAGGAGCAAAGTAACGAGGGTGACGATGATGCTGGCGAGAGGGAGTTGGCGATAGGTGTAGCCGGCGGTGAGCATCATGCCGCCGAGAGAGGCTCCGGTGGCGTTGCCGAAGTTGAAGGCTCCCTGGTTGAGGGTGGAGGCGAGGTTGGGGGCGGCGGCGGCCTGGTCGACGATGCGGGATTGGAGTGGGGCTCCGGCGGCGAATTGGATCGCTCCCCAGATGAGGATCATCGCGATGGCGGGGATGACGTGGGGTTCGGCGTAGTAGAGGGCTGCCAGAGAGGCTAAGAGGGTGAGAAGGGCGCCGATGAGGAAGGCCATGGGGCGCCAGTCGCTGAGGGTGCCGCCGAGGAAGTTGCCTACGGTGATGCCGACGCCGAAGAGGAGCAGCGTGAGGGTGACGGTGTGGGGGGAGACGAGCGTGACGGCTTCGAGGGTTGGGGCGATATAGGTAAAGACGCAGAAGAGCGAGGCTGAGGTGAGAACGCTCATGGCGAGGACGAGCAGGACTTGTGGCTTGCGGAGGACGCGGAACTCGTGGAGGAGACCGCCGGAGCCTGGGGCTTGTTTGGGGACGAGGAAGAAGACTGCAGTTGCGGCTAGGAGGCCTATGGGGACGATGGCCCAGAAGGCGAATCTCCAGCCGTAGGCCTGGCCAAGTGCAGTTCCGGCTGGGACGCCTAGGACGTTGGCGAGGGTGAGGCCTGAGAACATGAGGGCGATCGCCTGGGCACGCTGGTTGCGCGGGACGAGGTTGGCAGCGACGACACTGCCGATGCCGAAGAAGGCTCCGTGGCAGAGGGCGGTGAGGACGCGGGCGGCGAAGAGGAGGTTGTAGGCGGGGGCGATGGCGCATGCCAGGTTGCCGAGGGTGAAGATGCCCATGAGAAGAAGGAGGGCGAGTTTTCGCTCAAGGCGGGCGGTGGCGATGGCTACGATTGGCGCGCCGATGGTGACTGAGAGCGCGTAGCCGGTGACGAGGACGCCGGCCTTGGGAATGCTGACGTGGAAGTCGTCGGCGAGGTTGGGCAGCAGGCCCATGATGATGAACTCGGAGGTGCCGATGCCGAAGGCGGCTACCGCGAGCGCCATCAGCGGCGTGTGCAGCAGGATGTTTTTGCGCTCGGTGGTCGTTACTGAGTTCGCTCCAGAGGCAGACATTCTTTTATTGCAACATATCTTCTGTCAATACTGAAAGGCTGTTGTGGAAGTGCGGGAGTTGGCCCATGGCTGGTTCTTGGTAGCATCGGTCTGTGCTGGAACTTTCTACATCTATCAAGTTTGTGAAGCTCGTGGGAGAGCGGATTGCGGTCGAGCTTGCCAAGCGCGGCGTCGAGACGGTCGAGGATCTGCTGTATCACCTGCCCTTTCGCTACGAAGATCGCCTGAACCCAGTGCCGATGAGTGAGCTGAAGGCAGGGACGATGGCGTCGGTGATCGGCGAGGTGCGTGGGACGGTGCTGCTGCAGACGCGGAACATGCCGTTGTTTGAGATGACGGTGGGACAGGGGCTCAACACGGTGAAGTGCATGTGGTTTCGCGGGACCTATTTGAGAGACAAATTTCATGTGGGGCAGATGGTTGCGCTATATGGCAAGCTTGAACCTTCGCGGAGCAGCGCGGGAAAGTTCAAGATGATTCAGCCGCAGTTTGAGATTCTGCCTTCGGGGGCTGGTGCGGATGCTGAGTTTTCCATGCTCGAGGTTGGGCGGATTGTGCCGGTGTATGAGTCGCTTGGGGGCACTACGGCGTGGGGGGCGAAGCTGGGGTCGAAGTGGCTTCGGCGGGTGATCTGGGCCCTCTTTGAGGAGTTGGAGGGCGGGGAGAAGCTTAAAGCAGATTCCTCCGCTGCGCTGCGGAATGACAAGCAAAAGAACGAACTACACCAGGAACAAGAGCAAAAACAACAACAAAAGCAAAGGCAACAGGTGGCGGGTGCGAGCAGTGTACATCCCACCCATCACGGTGAGACTGCGATGAATGGGGCACCCGGGCTGCGTGGGCCGCGAGAGAACGGAGTGGTTGAGACCTTGCCAGGGGCGATGCTTAAGCGGCTCTCGTTTCCTGAGCGGCTGAAGGCTCTGAAGGCTGTGCATTTTCCTGAAGCCGGGACGCCGATGGTGGAGCTGATGTCGGCGACAACGCCTGGACATCGCCGGTTGATCTTCGAAGAGTTTTTCTATCTTGAGCTGGGACTGGAGTTGAAGCGGCGGCGCATGAGGGAGCGCGAAGGCACTGCGTTTGTGACGAATGTGAAGGTGCGGGAGGCGATCAAGCAGGTGCTTCCCTTCCATCCGACGGCGGCGCAGAAGCGCGTGCTGGGCGAGATTGCGAGCGATATGCGCAGGCCGCAGCCGATGCGGAGATTGCTGCAGGGCGATGTGGGATCAGGCAAGACGATCGTCGCGATGCAGGCTGCGCTGGTTGCTATTGAGAACGGCTACCAGACGGCTCTGATGGCACCGACGGAGATTCTGGCAACGCAGCATTATCTCTCCGCGAGGAAGCTGCTGGGGGATGTGCTGTCTCCACGCACGGGAAAGCCTTATCGGGTGACCCTTTTGACGGGATCGCTCGATGAGGCGACGAAACGGGAGGCGCGGGGAAGAATCTTTCGCGGCGAGACCGATCTTGCGATTGGGACTCATGCGCTGATTGAAGATAAAGTTGATTTCGAAAATCTGGGCCTCGTGATCGTCGATGAACAGCACAGGTTCGGCGTACAGCAACGATTTCGATTGATGAAGAAGTCGGGCGCGCTTGATCCAGATGTGCTGGTGATGACGGCTACGCCAATTCCTCGAACGCTTGCTCTGACGTTATACGGCGATCTTGATGCAAGTGTGATCGATGAGCTACCGCCGGGGCGAACGCCGATTGTAACCAGACGAACGACGGAGGAACGTGCGGAGGACGTGTGGGCTTTTGTGCGCAAGCAGGTAGAGGCGGGACGGCAGGCATACATCGTGTATCCAGTGATTGAAGGTGCGAAGGATGACCAACCGGAGTTGGATTTTCCGCAGGATATTGAACCGGACGAGGCGAACGCAAGCGTAAAAGCAAAAGCGGATTCCTCCGCTGCGTTGCGGAATAACAACAAAGAAACAACGGCGAGGAAGAAGACGACGGACGTAAAGGGAGGAAGTGCAAAGGTCAAGCGCACGAAGTCTTCTGTGAAGATGGAGAAGTTATTTGAGCCGAAGAGGGCGCTTCGAGCAGCGACGGATATGTATGAGGAGCTTCGGCAGGGGCCTCTGAGCGGGCTGCGGCTGGGGCTGCTGCATGGGCGGTTGAGCGCGGACGACAAGGATGTGACGATGCGGCGGTTCCAGCGGGGAGATCTTGACGTGCTGATTGCGACGACTGTGATCGAAGTGGGCGTCGATGTCCCGAACGCTTCGGTGATGGTGATCGAACATGCCGAACGGTTTGGGTTGGCGCAGATGCATCAGCTGCGCGGCCGTGTTGGGCGTGGAGCGGCGAAGAGCTTCTGCGTGTTGATGACAGGCGGAAGGGTGAGCGAGCAGGCTGAGGCCAGGCTGGATGCGATGGTACGTACGCAGAATGGTTTTGAACTAGCCGAGCTTGATCTGCAGCAACGCGGGCCTGGAGAGTTTTTTGGAACGCGCCAGGCTGGTATGCCGGAGTTCAGGGTTGCAAATCTGATACGCGACCGAGAGCTGCTGGAGTTGGCGAAGACGGAGGCTGGGCGCTTTGCGTCGGAGCCTGATCCATCCGTTTTGAGTGAAGAGAAGGACGCTGTGTGGGTGCGGCTGAAGATGCAGTGGCAGAGAAAGTACGGGTTAGTGGAAGCCTAATTCTTTGGACGTTCCCTGCAGGGTTGGAGACCGTTAGAACGGATTGCTGCCGGTGTAGGAAGGCAACCGCAGATTCCCTTCGGGAATGACAAGCAAAAAAAATACAGGTTCTACGCAAACTGCTACTTGATCCAGTGGCTCTAGCTTGCTGTGGCGTGGGTGAAGGAACCAAGCTGTGGCGACTGCGAGGTTGACGCAACGACGGTCTTCTTTGGGCCCCGCTTACGTGCGACGAGGACCCTGATACGTTCGATCATCTCCGCGGGGGACGAAGCGCCTTTCGGGAGGAAGACATCGGCGTGAACGGCTCGATCGAAGGCATTGACGGTACCGGAGACGATCATCGCGGGCAAGCCGGGATGGAGTTGCTTGGCGCGGCGGACGAGTTCGTTGCCGTCCATCTGCGGCATGATGAGATCGCAGAGGATGAGATCGAGCGTGCCGGGAAGATATTGATCAAGGACGGCGAGCGCCTCCTGCGCGCTGTGGGCAGCGACGACGCGATAGCCACGAGTTTCGAGGAGGAAGGTGCGGACGGAGAGAATTTGTTCGTTGTCATCTACGCAGAGAATCGTCTTCTTGGGGCGCATGCAGTCTCTCTTCTGCCGGACACCACCTTGTGGTGGCTCGCGGCCGATGGGCCAGTCTGACGCGTCTGGTGGTTTGCAGACGGGCCGGTCTGGTGGTGTTCAAAACTTCCCCGTGGTTCGGCCGGATGCGGCTCTCAGCGCGTAGTGGGTCCACCGCTCCCGAAGTGGAGAAGACGGAATGAGCAAGGCTCTCCAGTCTGCTCCACGAGGGATCAGGGCCATCTGTCCAGCGAGCGAAGCTGCCGAACCGCGGGGTGCGAGAGAGGCTGTAGGCCGACGCAGGTTGCCACGCGGCTCCGAGAGCGCAGAGAGTCCCTCTGCTGCGGATACAGTGGGTGTCGATGCCGGAGATACTGGCATCGACCTCACTGCGCGTGCAGACAGTAAGATTGCGCTGGGGAGTCGCGACTGCGGGGCAGTCGAGCTTCTCTCAACTCAAATTGTCAGAAAACAGGCGAAAGCAAATCATCTCCAACGACGCTTCCTGTTTCAGGCAACGCCGTCGTCAACGCTTTCCAACAGTACGAATGAGTGGGGGAGTTGGCAAGCGGCGAAGTTTGGGCGAAGACTCGCAATATTAGAGCTTGCACATCCACCGATGCTCGGAAGGGGCTGTATTCATTGGCGATTCATGATGGGTCCCTGTTGAAATCGAGTGCATCACGGCAGGAAAAAGCGTCCCGTTGCAACAGGAATGGTGCGGCCACCGACAAACACTTTCGTGACGATGCCGTCCTCGATTGCTGCGCTGACATGGATGCGGCTGGGACGAAGCATCTCGATTCCCTGTTCGATGACGAGTTGTTGTCCGCTGGCGGCGAGGCCATGACGGACGAGGTAGGCGATGGTGCATCCGGAGGCAGAGCCGGTCGCAGGATCTTCGCCGGAGTCGAACTGCATGCGTGCGTGCCAATGTGCTGTTGAGTTCTCATTAGCGGGAGTAATGCAGTGGAAGAACTTTGCGCCGATGCGGTCAAGAAATTGACGAGAGCTTTGCGAGGGGAGGATATGGAGGCGGCCGGCAACCTCGAGCGATCGCAAGGGGACGACGCAGAACGCCATGCCGGTGGAGATGACCTGCGCGGGGAGATGCGGATCCAAGTCTTCAATGGAGAGACTGAGTGCGGCGGCCAAGGCTGCACGGTCGTCGGGAGTGTTGAGAACTTTGCCAAAGGTTGGATCGTTCTGTCGCATCGTCCCGAAGGCTCCGATCTCTTGTGGCTGCGGAGCCTGGAAACGAACAGGGATTGGACCGATTCCAAGATCAAGAGTGATCTGATCTGCGCCGCGAAAGGTTGGATGATTCCAATAGAGCCAGCTGGCCGTGCCAAGGGTTGGGTGGCCAGCGAAGGGAACCTCTTCGGTGGTGAGGAAGATGCGGACCTGGACGCCGCGTTCGCGTTCGATCTCCGGTGCTCGGGGCATGATGAAGGTGGTTTCACTGAGGTTGGTCTCGCGGGCCAGGGCCTGCATCTCGTCGAGGGTGAGACCGCGAGCGTCGGTAAAGATGGAGAGCGCGTTGCCTTCGAGGGGGCGTTCGGCGAAGACGTCAACCTGGGCAAAGTCGAAGGTGCGAGAGGTCGAGGGGAGTGCTGCTGTGGATGTAACAGCGGGGCTCTGATTTGACATGGGTGCTCCTCGGAAGTATCTTTTGAAAAGACCGCGATAGGGCGAACCGGCCTCATGCTAGCTTAGCTGGCTGCGGTACAAAACATACAGCGATGACGATGATGCTCAACTCGATGTTCACACTCTGCTGCTGTTGCTGTATCCCAGCGAGGGTGCGTTGATGAGCTAATCGAAGCAGAACATCTTCGAGCAGCACATAGACCCCACCCAAAGCGAATAAGCCGGGTGGGTTTTGCGTTGGGCTCAGCAGATTAGTTCACTTTGGCGCGAAGTTTATCAGGAATTGAAGGATTGGGTGACCCCCAAAGAAGGCGAATCGATATGTCACTTCGCATCAACGATATTGCTCCCGATTTCACTGCCGAAACTACCCAGGGCACGATTCATTTCCATGAATGGATTGGTGACAATTGGGCCGTTCTCTTCTCGCACCCGAAGGACTTTACCCCTGTGTGTACCACCGAACTCGGCGCGGTGGCGAATCTAGAGGGCGACTTCGCCAAGCGTGGCGCCAAGGTGATCGGACTCAGTGTGGACCCGGTCGACAACCACGAGAGATGGGCTGCGGATATTGAGGAGGTTGGAGGCGCGAAGGTTAACTATCCCTTGATCGGCGACACGGAGTTGAAGATTGCGAAGCTCTATGACATGCTTGCGGCGGATGCGGGCGAGACCTCAGAGGGGCGAACTCCAGCGAACAATGCGCCGGTGCGCACCGTGTTTGTGATTGGGCCTGATAAAAGGATCAAGCTGACGCTTGCGTATCCGATGACGACGGGCCGCAACTTCGATGAGATTATTCGCGTGCTCGACTCGATGCAGCTGACGTCGAAGCATAAGGTGGCGACGCCGGCGAACTGGAAACAGGGCGAGGAGGTCATCATCACTGGAGCAGTGTCGAATGAGGATGCCGATAAGATCTTCCCTGGCTACAAGACAGTGAAGCCCTATCTCCGTACGGTGGCACAACCGGAGTAGAGTTGGACAAGATCTCCGCTGCACTTCTGTTTTGTAGCGGGCAAGGGCACCGATGGCGAAGTGGTTAACGCGCTGGTCTGCAAAACCAGTATTCCCGGGTTCAAATCCCGGTCGGTGCTCCATAGTTCAATCTCTTGCTTTGCATAGAACCTTAATATCATCGAGGTAAAGACTGAGCATTGTTGAATTCAATAAACTCCTGATGCTCTACTGTGTACCGCTGGGCGATATCACCGATACCAGATCCCCATCTAACATGGGCCCCAATGTCCTCATCTGAGCGTGTGAAGCAAACAGCGCTTTCCTCGTCCACTCCCAATCCCCTTCAGATTTCGGAAGGTAAACAAGATGCTCGCCTGGCTCCTTGATTAAATCCTCATACGATTGAACGATCGTATGGGTAATATTCTGTGTATTCAACATAGTTCGCGTCATAGTATCGTATCCGGTCCCACAGCAAGATTTCTCAAGACTCATAGAGTAAAACATGGCGAATTGTTTCCGGATTTCGGGATCACGGGTGTAGTAGTTGATTGACGCAAAAACATCCCAATTTGCTAGATAAACAGGTTGGCCTTGCCTAGCATGGAGTGCATCTTTGGTCTCATTGGGTAGTACCAACCATTCCAAAACCTTTCTAGTAGTTGCACGTTGACCCTTGATTTTGGCAGCTCCTGAGACCAGTGAAGTAACAAATAGCGCAACCATTACTGCATTTACAATCAGTCGGCGTTTGAATACGATCGACATTCCAATTGCCAAAAGTGACAGGAGCCCAACAACTGCTCCCAAAACAAACCGTGTCTCTAAGACATGTGTCACCAGCACGGCAAGAACGTACCCAAACAAAGGCACCGCTGAGATCAGTATGAGAAATACTAATTCCGCGTTGGGTAACTCGCACTTACCCCTAATCGTTTGATAAATGACTGTACCAATAAGCAGGCCAACCACAAAAATAAGAAGAAGCTGTACATCATTTTTTATACTTTTGCTGATGTTGAGATCACTTATTAACATCCACATATACGAATGGGACACAATATGACCACTAACTGACTTGATGTAGTAGTAGCCGCTGTACTCTGACGCAGCCTTTAGGAAAGGCAGGAGAAATACAACACCCAGCACACCCGCGACAATAGCTGAACACATTTCCCAGTCCGGCTTACGATTCTCTATCTCCCGAAACAACTCGGCCCCACATAAGGGGGCAAGTAGTAGGACAGCATAATAGTGTGTGTTGAGGGCCAATGCGGTAGATAAACTGAGACATAAGAGAGGAATGAGGCGGCTACTTTCTTGTTTTGTTGCGGACTGCCAACTTAGCATCATTAGACCGAGAAACCCGAGCAGCAATCCGTAAGGTCTGCCTTGTCCTGCATACCACTAGGTGCCTGTCATAGAAGATAGCGCAATTGCGAAAAGTGCAGCCCTTTCATTTACCCCTCGACGAACAAAGATAAATAAGCAAACTTGCATGACAATATAGCCAATGAGAGAGGGTATACGGATAGCCATGGCACAAGGGCCAAACCAGTAAATAAACCCGTGGGCTACCAAATGGTAGACGGCTGGATCCAGACATATAGGGTAGTTCCGTTGCACATAAAGCATCCTGGATATGGACCCCACGCTATCGGTCATCAGGATCCCAAACTCGTCACTCCACAGAAGCTCAGCATGTGACCATAGAAGAGATATGATTGCAGTGAGTAAAATAAATGACGATGCCGAAAGTAGTCCCGTTGTAGATTCAAAACCTAAGTAAATCTTTAAACGTTCTATTGGCTTGTTCATTAAGTCTTTCTTGGTCATGGATTATGGAGTCCAAACAGCAACGAGTTTACTACAGTACACTAGGAACATTATGCGTTGTCTCTGGGTAGGCTCTGTGAAATCCTTCCGACGATTCACTACCAGTTGACGTTACATATTCGAGACTGGGCCAGTGGATGCTATATGGTTCTCGTCACTACAAGCCGAACACACATCAGTTCCGCTCTGCGATATTGGCTCGACAGCCTCCCCGTTCGCTTGAATTGGCTTCTACAGCGGATCATGCATCACGGACTCAGCGTGATTACGGGTTTGCCCTTTCAACATCTCCGAGAAGACTGTGGGCTATCAACAGTTTTCGGCAGATAAAATCACCACATTAAAGAAGTTCATACTGTTGGAGCCTGGAAGGCACACCGTTCATATTCCATACTTCCAAGGGTCCACCCTTGCTAGTCTCGTCTCACAGGTCGAGTCTACTGATCGACCATTGAAAGTTTTCAATCCACGCGACTTCCAGCCTCTAGAGAAGAAGAGATAATTGATTGGAATTAAGTGTGTTATTTCGCGACCCCTCGAAAAATTAGCGTAGCTTGAAGGAGCATGAGCATGAGCATGAGCAGTGAATCGACAGTCACACTTGTCCCTCCGTTCACGCAGGAGACGGCAATCCTTAAAGTTCGCAAGGCCGAGGACGGCTGGAACTCGCACGATCCTGAAAAAGTTTGCCTCGCCTATACCGTCGACAGCAAATGGCGCAATCGCTCCGAGTTCGTCAGAGGACGAGAGCAGATCGTTCAGTTTCTCACGCGCAAGTGGCAAAAAGAGCTGGATTATCGGCTCATCAAGGAGCTATGGACCTTTGGGGGCTTCCGCATCGCAGTCCGTTTCGCTTACGAGTCGCATGACGCAGCTAGGCAGTGGTACCGCTCTTACGGCAACGAGAACTGGGAGTTCGACAAAGACGGAGTGATGCATCATCGCTACGCTTGCATCAACGATCTGCCCATCAGGGAGAGTGAGCGTCTTTTTCATTGGCCTCTGGGCCGGCGCCCCGACGACCACCCGGGGCTTACGGAGCTTGGTCTCTAGACTCTAAATTCGATGAACTCTGCTCAGCAGGGTGATGCTGTACGCATTAAATTCTGAGATCTTTGGAAGAAGCCTTCCTGCTGCTTTGCTTGAGGACGCAATTGCGATCATACTTGCTGTTGTGGTTGTCATGAGACTCGCATGAGACAAGACTTCGACGCAATTATTATCGGTGCCGGACAGGCAGGACCATCGCTGGCAGGCCGACTTACGCAAGCTGGCTGGAAGGTCGCCTTCGTCGAGCGCAAGTTGTTCGGGGGTACCTGCGTTAATGTTGGATGCACACCGACCAAAGCTATGGTCGCAAGTGCCCATGCGGCGCACATCGCACGCAGAGGAGGCGACTTCGGAGTTGTGCGTGATGAGCCGGTTCGCGTGGATATGAAAAAAGTCCTGGCTCGCAAGAATGCGATTGTAATGAAGTCACGGACGAGCGTTGAAGGCTGGCTGCGAGGCATGGAGCGGTGCACTGTCTTTACAGGAACAGCGCGCTTCGAGTCTCCGAATGAGATTCGGGTTGGCGAGGAAGTGCTTCATGCTAAAAGTATTTTTCTGAACGTGGGCGGAAGGTCAGCAGTGCCGGATATGCCCGGCATTGGCAAGGTTCCCTTTCTAACCAGCACGACCATCCTCGACCTTGATGAACTGCCGCAACATCTTATCGTCGTTGGAGGGAGCTATGTCGGGTTGGAGTTTGCGCAGATGTATCGCCGCTTCGGCGCTGAGGTAACGGTAGTCGAGCGCAAGCCGCGGCTTGTGCCCAGTGAGGATGAAGACATCTCTTCCGGCGTTCAGGAGATCCTGGAGTCCGAGGGGATTCAGCTTCGCCTTGACGCGAACTGTATTCGGCTCGAAAACGATGGCGAAGAAGTAGCGGTTGGGCTTGATTGTCTTGAGGGCCAACCTAAGGTGGTAGGGTCGCGCATACTTCTTGCGGTTGGAAGGCAACCAAATACCGACGATCTCGGATTATCAGCTGCTGGCGTGCGGACCGATGAACGCGGCTACATCACAGTAGACGATCAACTGCGAACTTCTGTTGTGGGAATCTGGGCGCTTGGAGATTGTAATGGTAGAGGAGCTTTTACTCACACCTCGTACAACGACTTTGAGATCGTCGCGGATAATCTTCTCGAGAATGGCTCGCGCCGCGTAAGTGATCGTATCCCTGTGAGTGCCCTTTACATTGACCCTCCCTTGGCGCAGGTTGGCCTTACTGAAAAGCAGGTGCGAGCGAGTAGGCGCGCGGCATTGATTGGAACTCGTCCGATGACGAAGATTGGCCGGGCCGTGGAAAAAGGAGAGTCGCAGGGTTTCATGAAGGTGCTGGTGGACGCAGAGAGTAAGAAGATTCTGGGAGCTTCCATTTTGGGCACTGGCGGTGACGAGGCTATTCATTGCATCTTGAGCACGATGTACGCAGGCGCTCCGTATACAACCCTCTCGCGCGCGGTCCACATTCATCCAACGGTTTCGGAGCTTATTCCTACGATGCTTCAATCGATGACGCCGCTCCGATGAATGCCATTGAGGGTGTCTCCAGCTCTGAAAAATGCTAAAACTATAAGCCATGACTACACGCCAGTTGCTGACGCCTCGAGAAGCATCCCGCATTCTAGGGGTGAGCTACCCGACGATCAAACAATGGATCTTGAGCGGAAAGCTAAAGACCGTTCAAACGCCCGGTGGGCATCATCGGCTGTCAGAGGCTGCTTTGAAGCCTTTTTTGGTCAAAGACCAGATGAAGCCCGCGACCGAATCCCGTCAACGCTATCGACGGGTCAGCGGTAGAAATCAACTTGCAGGCAAAGTTGTGAGCATCCACGTAGAAGGTCTTCTCGCCGAGGTTGTCCTCTCTGTAGGAGACGCACACTTGACTGCGATCATCACGGCGAACGCGGTTAATGAGCTTCAGCTGAAAAAAGGAGATCTTGCGGCTGCTCTCATCAAGTCGACTGACGTGATGATTGAGCGCCTCGACGATCCCTTGTAAAACGCAACCGGCGCCTGTCAATGCAGGTGAATCGTTTGACTATACGATTTGAATCGACTAACTTCGTAATATATTCGAGCAAAACACGTGCGGGAAGACCAGGCTCAGCTCGGTTGTTCACGCTAATCCTCAGGCCCCCGGACGCACCCCAAAAGCTGCGTTCTCAGGAGCGGATTTCATGAAGCTTCATCGTCTTTCTTGTGCTCTTTTCCTTCTTGTCCTAATCGATGGAGCAGTAGCCTCTGCTCAAATCGCAGCTGATCTGAAGGGCCGCGTCTTCGATCCCTCTGGCGCCGCGATCGCAAATGCGCCAGTTGAACTCGTCGAGTCTTCGACAAACCTGCATCGGTCCACGACGACTTCCAGTTCAGGGGATTATCTTTTCATCCACCTCAATCCGGGCTCTTACCGCGTGGAGGTAAAAGCACCCGGATTCAAGGGTCTGAATCGCGAGGGTGTCACTGTCATTGTCGGACAGACGGTGAGCCTTGATCTGACGCTGAGTCCTGGAGGCGATCCACAGAGTGTAACAGTCAACAGCGATGCTGCTCTTCTACAGGCGGAGACCAGCAACATTCAGACCAATATCTCTGGCGCTTTTGTTGCCGCAGTTCCGCTCAATACGAGAAATTTCATTCAACTGACGACATTGGCACCCGGCGTCGCATTGCCCCCTGGCACATTGCTTCCCCGCATCAATGGGGGCCGGCCGCGGACCAATGAATACATCTACGACGGCATCTCCGCTCTGCAGCCTGAGCCGGGCCAGGTTGCGTTCTTCCCTATTCTCGATGACGTTGCGGAGTTCACGATCGAAGCCAACAACGTGCCTGCGGAGTTTGGCCGCTTCAACGGCGGCGTGGTGAATGTTGCGACGCGGTCAGGCTCCAACGAAATACATGGCAGTCTGTTTGAATATCTCCGCAATGAAGATCTTAATGCTCGAAACTACTTCGCGCCTGTGGGACGCAAACCTGAGTATCGTCGAAACCTTTACGGTGCCACACTCGGGGCGCCCATTCTTCACGACCGCCTCTTTTTCTTTGGCGACTATCAGGGAGTGAAGCAGCTCATCGGCCGCACGCTCACCTCCACAATTCCTACCAACAATGAGCGCAAAGGTATCTTCACTGGCGTCTCGAAGATCTACAACCCAGCTACGACTACCATCGTCAATGGAAAGAACGTTCGGCAGGAGTTTCCTGGCGACGTAATCAACATATCGCTCGATCCCGCCGCGGAGGCTCTTCTTGCGCGCTTCCCAATCCCCACCAACAAAAATGCGGCCAACAACTACAGTCGCACGGCAAACGATGCGGACCATCAGAATCAGTTCGACGTACGTGTCGATGGAGCTTACGGAGCTCGCGACCACGCCTTCGGCCGCTACACGTACTACAACGAAGTCGAGCAGCCTGTTACACCTTTGCCTGATGGTAGTGGTTTGATCAGTGGAGCGGCACTCGGAACGGGAGGCGTGCCTGGACTTTCCAATGTGCGGGGGCAGCAAGCCGTTGCCAATGAGACTCACATTTTTTCGCCGCGACTAGTCAACAACCTCACCGGTGGCTACACTCGCCGCAGCAACAATATTATTGGACCTGACCTCAACGACACTGCGTCAGCCGCGCTCGGCATTCCAGGCATCCCCACCAATGCAGCATTCAATAACGCCCTTCCACTCTTCACCTTCACTGGCTTCCAGCAGCTTGGTCCCGCCGCGAGCACCTTCGCGAACTTCCAGACTGCGGTATGGCAGGTAGTCGACACGGCTGTCTACACTCGCGGCGCCCATGCTATTAAAGCCGGCATCGACTTCCGCCGGTATCAACTCAATACCGTCTCACCGCCCAATCCGACAGGTTCCTTCGCCTTCACGACCACAGGCACCAATCAACAAGGCGTCACGAACAGCGGCAACTCCATCGCCAGCTTCTTACTTGGCCAGGTTGATACCTTCCAGATTGATCTTCAACAGGCCAAAATTCGCCCTCGCGACTATATTGAAGAATTTTTCTTACAGGATGATTGGAAGGCCTCTAACCGCCTCACGCTCAATATTGGAGCGCGCTGGACTCTCCATCATCCTTCTACTGAAAAGAATAATCAGGGAGCTATTTTCAATCTCGCGACCCAACAACTCGACTATGTCGGCGTTGATGGAAATTCGCGAAACGCCAGAGAACTCCACTATGACAATGTCGCTCCACGTGTCGGGTTTACCTACCTCGCGACCGAGAAGACCGTCATCCGCTCTGGCTTCGGAATCGTATTTATTGACCAATCCGGAATCACAACTCCATTCACGGTTCCTCAGTTCCCTTTCATCCAGAGCGTTACACAAAAGACACAGGACAGCGTAAACGCTGCTTTTGCGCTCTCGCATGGACCTTCCGTGGCCCCCATTCCGCTCACTCCTAACGCCGGTCTTGGCCAAAGCGTGTACACTGCCGATCGTACCGCCGGGTCGGGCTATGTCCAGCAATGGAACCTCGCTGTGCAGCGCGCAGTGACCAACAATCTATCCGTTGAAGTTGCCTATGTTGAATCAAACATTATTCATGTCGGTATACCCGACTCAAATCTAAATCAGCTCACGGCCGATCAGTTGGCGCAGGGTCCTTCACTCCTAACCCCTGTCACAAATCCTTACTTCGGCCAACTTCCCCCATCAAGCTCTCTTAACACGAAGAACATAGCCGCCGCGCAGCTCATCAAACCTTACCCTCGATTTCAAAACGTTGCCACCTACCGCCATAACTCGGGAACCACCAACTACAACGCAATTGAGGTCAAGGCCGAACAGCGTCTCTCTCGCGGCCTCTCTTTCCTTTTCGCCTATACTCACTCCAAACTGATTGACGATGCATCTTCTGTCTTTTCCTCTACGGTTCTCTCCTCGCCCAACACGAGCTCTCTTATTGCGGCGGACACCTTCCGCCCTTATCTGGAACGCGACTCATCAAGTGGCGACATGCCCAATGTAACGTCGTTCAGCGGCATCTACGACCTGCCGGCCGGACGCAACCACCGTTTCGCCTCGACAGGCGTGGGTAATGCAGTGCTCGGAGGGTGGAGCTTGAATACCATCCTGTCGCTGCAGTCGGGCATGCCGGTCACCGTTACCCAGGCTACGAATAACAATTCTTTCGCTGGCTTTTCTCTTCAACGTCCCAATATCGTCGGCAATCCTACTCTCTCAGGCAACCAAAGATCCCCCGCACATTACTTCAACACCGCGGCTTTTGCTACCGCCCCGCAGTTCGCTATCGGCACCGCATCCCGCAACCCAGTACGTGGGCCAGCGTACCGCGACCTCGATATCTCTCTTATCAAACGAACCCGGATGGTTGAAAAAGCTGACCTTGAGTTCCGCGCCGAGATGTTCAACGTGACTAACACGCCGGAGTTCTCACAGCCCAATGGCAGCTTCGGTTCTGCTGCATTCGGCACCATCACATCGACTACAACAGATCCTCGTGTTGTGCAGTTCGCGATTCGACTAAGTAGATAGCGGAGTGTACGGCCATTAGCTGGTCACTAAGCGCAGCGCTCAAAATTACTTTTGATTTTCGCCAGCGTTTTGAATACTCTCTGCCATCTTGTACTCGCGCGTTGCGTCTTCCTTGCGGCCCAGAGCGCGGAAAGCCTGCCCCAGCAGCAAGTGGATGAGATGATTGCTGGAATCCATACGTTCTGCGCGCAATAGATAGTTAAGCGCGGTCAAGGCGTCATCGCGCTTCAACAAAACTTGACCGAGAAGAATATAAGGTCCTGTCGAATTTGGCTCAAGTAGAAGCGCACAGTTCAACGACTGCTGCGCGTCTTCGTATCGCAGAGCTCGCAGGTAAGCGTCGCCCAGACGCTCATATACCTCTCCATTCATTGGATTGATTGTCCGTTCGGCTTCAAATTCGGCGACGGCTGCTGCGGCGTTCGAGCGGGAGAGGGCAAGCTGCCCCAGGAGTAGATGAGCCAAAGGTAATCCTGGTTCAATTTGGAGCGCTTTGCGGGCCATTTGCTCGGACTCGGCGGGGTGGTCCCGGCGAAGCAGCATGCGTCCCATGAATAAGTAAGATGCCGCTGAATCCGCTGAGATCTTGTACTGCTGGGCGAAGATGCGACGCGCATCATCGTATCGATGCACGTCGAGATAACAGACCGCCAAAACATACGTTCCATCGGCATTCACGCTAGCGATTGGACTGTTCGCTCGTTCGAGGAAAGGAATCGCTGCGGCCGGCTGCCCCATACGATATAAAGTCACACCGCGCATCTGTGTCGCGAGCAGATCGTTGCCATCCTGAAGTATGGCTTTTTCGAAGGCTAAGTTCGCCGCGGCGAAGTTATTGCGCTGGTAGTGAATCATTCCGCGCATGCGCTCAAGTCCCGCCGGCTCCGGCTGTTGAGCTGCCAAAGAGTTCAAGCGCGTCTCGGCTTCGCTTAACTGTCCACGAGAGATTAAGCGCTGTACTTCTTCCGTTGGACTCAGGTTATACTGGGCTGAATCAGTTGAAGCGGATGCTCCGGAGCCGGGGTCATGCTGGGCTTTCACATAGGGGGGCATGGATAACCCTACGCAGCAAACAAAGCAAAACCCAAGGTGCCTGCGAAGAGAGCGGGCGATAAGGAACATATCTAGAAGAGCGCCCCCGCTACTTGTTCTGCGACGTTCCTCGCTTCTTCACTTAAGCCGCTCTGAGTCGACGTTGGCTGCCGGGTAGAGCTACTCCTGATGTCAATGATGAAAGCCCGGTCCCGTACTCGACCGATGATCTGTTCCGCTCCGTTATCAGATTTCTTACTCGGGACACACTGAAATGCTTCATTGCCGATTGCCTTTAGAGGGACTGGAGTGCCGGAACATTGCGCGAGATACGCGGCGAAGTCTTTTGATGGTAGAGCCATCGTGTGCACAGCGATCTTTAGCTCGAAGACGGAGGCTTGCTGAGCGCGCTTGAAGTCGCAGGTGGTATCACCTTGTGGCGTGAGGGCGGTTGCGTTCGCCTGAACTTCACCGCCTAGAACGCCGGCGGCCGTCGCTGCATTTAGCCATGGACATTGAGTTTGCGCGCTGCATCGCACAGGGCTAATGAATAAGCCAGCGGCTGCCAAAAACACAAGTGCAACTAAACTTCTTCTGTTCAAGGTTTCCTCTTAACGTAAGTCTTTTCGGCAGAGAAAGTATCTCGCTGAAGGTTGTCGTCGAGCATGCCGAACGCTGAGAAGATGACACACGGCTTGATCTAGTGCTCTCCGCCAGCACTCACTACTTCGGGATGTGTTACATCCTTATGTACGTGCCACGGCACGCTTTCAATTGAAATCTCTGGATGTTTGCGCAGAAAATCCAAGGAGTAGGTGGGAGCGCCGGGGTCGACCTTCTTCGTGACAAACTTCGCAGATTGGTCCTTGGCTTTATCCTTCATCCCGGCGCGACGATAGAGCAGTGCAAGGTTGTAGTGCGCGGTCAGGTCGTCTGGATCGATCGCTTGCAATTCTTCAAACTGCTCCATCGCTTCTTCAGGTCTGCGTTGTTGATAGTATGAGATCCCAAGCTCGCGACGAGCATCGCGCGATTGGGGATATTGCGCCAGGACTTTTTTTAGATCTTCCACTTCAGCATCAGAATGTCCCGCTCGCCGTTCTACCAGTGCAAGATAATAGAGCGCACGCGCATTGTTGGGACTTAGCTCTAGTGCTTTTTCAAGACCTGCGCGAGCCGAGGCGTATTTTTCCCATTCGATGTTCGTCAGCCCAATATTGCTGTAGCCGTCCGCATAATCAGGACGCAACTTGATCACCTGAGAGAAGGCCTGGATCGCATCACTGTACTGCAGCTGATCGAGATAGGCGATGCCGAGGTTATTCCAGCGCATCCAGTCAGCATTATCGTGAGAGTCAGGTGAACCTGCGGGATTCTCTCCGAGATTCAGTGTTCGTGTCCGCGAAGCTAGTTCGACGATTGGATACGCAACGTGATCCTTCCCGAATACATTATTGAGGTAGCTCTGCCGGAGATGTCGATAGTTGACCCTGGCAGTTATTGTTACTGCACCTTTCGCCTCGGGGGGAATGCGAAACTCGTAACGAATGAGCGATGACCTACCTGCCTGAACGGTGTTGTCATAAGCAACAGAGTGAATGGTCCATACCTTATGATTGTCGACGAACACCCCGTCCGTGTTGACGGGACGGTTGGTAAAGCTATGCGCCCGCTCGTCGAGCATTCCATCTGGTTTGATGAAGCCGCTGTGATAGATCTCCTTCCCGTTCGAGTCGGTGACGACAAACTCTACCCATGCCTCATACAGGTCGCGAACTTCGGGGATCAGGGAGTGGCCGATATTTTTGTTTTGAATAACGGTCATCACCTGCACCGCATCACCCGGAGCGAGAGTGAACGGGGTCGAGCCCAGGGGCGCGATAAGCTTGTCGTCATTTGCCTTGCGAATCGCAAATAGATCGACATTTAGGTAGTTGCCTGTTTTTAGGAATTCGACAGTCTTCTCCAACTGTTCACTAAACCCATAGTAGAAAGGGACGGCGGTATTGCCCGCGGTCCAGCGGTGAGAGGCGAACGTGCCGTTTTTCGCTCCAGGCTCGGGTAGAGCATTTGACGCGCGCTTCATGTGGCAGCCCTGACAGGTCGTGAAATCAGCTTGATAAAACGTTAGAGGATTTCTCTGGGAGAACTTCGAGTTTTGCCACTCATCATATGCAGTGAATGCGCGAATAAACTTGTAATCGTTTAATGGATTTGGCAAGTTGGCCTTGTGGCAAGCAGAGCAGAACTCCGGTGTACGATAGAAGGTTTGCATCACCGCCTTCGAATGCCGATCAAGGTGAGCCAATATCTCTGAATCCGGCACCAGTCCCGGAATACGGTCTCCCTTTTCGTCAACCAGAACAGCGGGTACTCCCATGACGTAGCCGCCATTGCCGAGCGTGGATTGCAGCTTCTGCACAGAGTGACACGTCGTACAGGTCAGCCCATCCTGATCAAATTTGCGGTCGACGATCGAGTTTTGCGTCAGCCCTCCGCCTAGCACTGCGATCGGATTGTGGCAGCTATCGCAGTGGCGTGAGAACTCAATTCCCTTGGTTCTAATGAGAATATTGACGCTGGTGCGATAAAAGGGCGTTCGAAATGAATTGGAATGCAGAGACTGTCGCCATTGGTGATACGCCTCTTTGTGACAGTGGCCGCAGTAGTCGGCCGTGGGAAACGCGTCTGGCTCCAGGAAGTTGTCTCCCTGTACTGCCGCATTTCCCGGCGTTGAAATGTTTCCTTTTCCAAAGGCAAAATTGTAGGTTTTGCTAACCCTGTCAGCATATTCTTTGCGAACTTTAGCTTCGTCGGTGACTTTCTGTTGTGTCTGACTTAGATCCGAGTGTGCTTGAATTCGAGGTATAAATGCAAAGACACTTCCCAAGAAGAGCACTCCAACCAGACTGACGTACGCCACCCTTACGGTAGCCAGGCTCCGTCGATTGCTGACGACACGCGTCACCTGCATTTTGGCCCACTTGGAAAACATCAGCGTCAACCCTACCTCTTCTTTCGCAAATTACTGATCAAAGGGCTACGAGAGGTTGATCGGAATTTTACTCACCTAATGCATCTTTTGTCTTCTGATTTCTGCGTCCGATTTCGCCCTTGCCGGTTCATCAAGAACACCTGGCACAACACCCTTTCCCTCCTGAATCGTAAAAAAACGGTCGACCGCCGGGATTGTTATATGTTCCACCGAACCACTGGGCCAATGGATTTCAACCGAATCTACGACGGTTGCGTCGCCGATCCCGAAGTGAGGCCGCTGATCGTTGGATGACTCATAGCTACCGCCGCTAAGTACATCCGCGCGCTGACGAAAGCCGTTCGCCGTCAGATAGACGGTGGCACCCACAGCATCCCGAGGACTCTTTGGACCTCCAATGAGCTTCAACCCAACCCAATGATGATGATCGAGGCTAATATCCCGCATCAGCGAAGGGACGTGATCCATCGAGTTAATGACGACATCGGTCTTACCGTCGTTGAACAGGTCCCCGAAGGCGGCTCCTCTTCCCGGGATCACCTCCGCCAAGCCACTTCCAATCACCGCGGGCATTACCTCAAACCTTTTTCCCTTGTCTACGTTATGGAATAGCAGGGGACGCTGAGCGTAGGAGGTACCCCAGTCATACTTGTCCACCTGAGGATACACATGTCCATTAACTAGAAAAATATCTTTCCAGCCGTCGTTGTCATAATCGATAAACTCGGTTGCCCAGGTGAGAAAAGGATAGGTGACCTCCGCAATGCCCATCTCTGGACTGATCTCGGTAAACCCCTGATCCCCTCCATTTCTAAAGAGCGGTTTATAGTCATCGGAGAATGTGCCGGTGTAAAGGTCGACCAATCCATTGTTGAGATAGTCGCCCACTGCCAACCCCATCCCAGCCTGGTCCCGTCCCTGCTGATTTAGCGCGAAACCTGAGTAATAGCTGGCATCTTCAAAGGTTCCATCGCCGTTGTTCATGTAGAGATAGTTCGGCGAGGAATCGTTCGTAACCACCAGGTCAACCTTGCCGTCGTTGTTGATATCGACGAACACCGCGGTGAAGCCGTAGTAATGCGCCTTATCCGAGACCCCTGCTTTTTCACTGACGTCGGTAAAAGTACCATCCCCGTTGTTGTGAAAGAGATGATCAGCCTCTCCCTGAAGTCCGCGCGGGCCGCACATGGTATTGGCACCGCGAAACTGGCAGTAGACTAGTCCGACCGCTTCGGAGCCGGGATCGGGCGGATAGGTTACATCATAGTGAACATACCCGGGAACGAAGAGGTCGAGTCGGCCGTCTCCGTCATAGTCTCCAAAGGTGGCACCTGTAGACCAGTTTCCCAAAGTGACGCCAGCCTTCTCTGCTACGTCAGTAAAGGTTCCGTCGTGGTTATTGTGATAGAGCCGATTCTTGCCAAAGTTGGAGACATAAATATCCGGCCAGCCGTCGTTGTCATAGTCTCCAACGGCAACACCATACCCCCAACGATCGTTCGTGACTCCGGCCTTGGCGGAGACGTCGGTAAATGTGCCATCGTGGTTATTGTGAAACAGGGCTGCGTGAGGCGGGTCCGCGGTACCCTTCAACGCATCATAAGTAGACCCATTCACCAAGTAGATATCGAGCCAGCCGTCATTGTCATAGTCCAATAAGGCGACCCCTGATCCGGGGGCTTCCAGGATGTACTTCTTTTCCGGCGTGCCCATCACATGATGCCAGACTGTCAGACCAGCTTGTTTCGCAATATCTTTGAAGATCACTGGACCTTCCTTAACAAACCCTCCAGCGGTAATTGGGCGCAGCTCTGAATCTTTCACCGCTGAAAACACACCCGCTGTCGCGGACCCACCACGCGGAGCAGTTGGGGTTGCCTGGTCCTGAGTCGAGCCGGGACTGAGCTTGCCGGTCTCCTGTGCCACCATGAGTGGGCTCATCAAAAACTCGCATATTAGAACCCCTAGCAGGATCGTTTTCCTAAGGTATTTCATAACCCCTTATTCCGCTTGCACCAAAAGTGCCGCATCTTCATCCGAGTAAGATACATAGTCCGTGTAGTTTAGCAAGCAGAACGATCTTACCTCTTCGTGAAGCGACAAACTCATCGTTCCAGCATCATCGACTTATTTCAAGCCAAAGCTCAAGCGAACGGCCTTCAGTAAAGCTGGTCACTTTGTGAAGAACCATATCGTAGTTGTCGATGCCAGGGCCGTAAAAACATGCGCCGTTTGGAGTTGCCTTGCACCCCTAGAGCATTCGGCGTGAAAGCAGTGATATTGAAATGGGGCCTGCCGTTGCGCGGATTATGGTTAAGCTTGTAGCCGGTGCCATCGTAGTTGGGCATGTCGATGCTAGTGGCATTGACGCCATTGTTCTGCACCTGCACGTGATGCCGAAGCGGGCTTCATTGACCGTCTTCGCTCCAAATGTATGGATGTTGCTGAAGACGAGCGTCTGGTCCAGACCGAAGGATGCGGCGTCGTAAGCAAAGCCGTTGCCGGGAAGTGTGGCACCGCCCAGCCCGCTCGGGTATGGGTCATCGAGGTTGTAGCGGTCGTTGAAGTAGTAGATCGAAGACGTACCGAAGCGCGATGAGTTGAAGTCCACCCTCCCAGCCGTCTTGTCGTCGTTGATCCGTCGTTTATAAGCGCCGGTGGAGAATTGGTTCACGCCGCCGTTCGGTTCCGGAATGTACTGAAGCAGGCGCGTAGGCGCCGCGCCCCATGCGCTGCGAGGAATGACTCCGTTCGGAAATACCTGGGCGAAGGACTCGCCTTGAGTCACCTGCTGACCGAGACGCTGGGAGAGAATCTTCGCGAGGTACGGACCGTTCACCGTTCCGGTGAAGGCCGAGGCCGAGCCGAAGTCTCCATTTCGATTTGCCATTGAAGGCACACTGACGAACCCAGTCTCGATTCCCTGAATGTAGCGCTGCCCCTGGTAATCGGTGAAGAAGAAGATTTTCTCTTTGCGTATGGGACCACCGAAGGTGCCCCCATACTGGTTCTGATGGAAGGCTGCACGCTCAGGAGAGAAGTAGTTCCGCGCGTCCAGGTGGGTGTTACGGAAGAACTCGAAGAGATTACCGTGAAAATTGTTGGTGCCGGACTTGGTGACGACGTTGATGATACCGCCGGTGAAACTGCCGTACTCGGCATCCACGTTGCTCGACAGAATACGGAACTCCGCAATCGAGTCTAGGTTCGGAATGATCCCGGCCTGCTGGCCGATGGTCTCCTGAACGCTTGCGCCGTTGAGGTCGTAGGCGTTGTCGGACTCGCGCTGACCATGAATCGAGAACTGGCCCGTGTTGGCTTGGCCTGCGGCAGGCACCGTGCCGAAGCCGCCGCCGGAGATGGTGTTGCCGGCACCGCTGGTCGTGATCGGAGAGACACCCGCCTGAACCGCGAGCAGGTCTGTGTAGCTTCGACCATTGAGAGGAATATCGACCACCTGCTTACTTTCGATGGTCTGCCCGATCTGCGTATCAGTGGTGTGGACCTCAGCGGTATTCTCGATTACGTTGATGGTTTGGCTGCTATCGGCGACCTTCAGCACCACGTCGATCGTCAGGGCGGTATTTACGTCGATCTTTAAATTGGCGGTCTGACGGTAGGGGTTGAAACCGTCCATAGTCACATCGAGCGCATAATGTCCAACGGGCACTGCGGCAAAAGTAAACACACCATCGCTGCCGGTCACCGCGGTCTGCTTTACGCCGGTTTCTGTATTGACAAGCACGACCTGGCCCTCTGGGATCAATGCGCCAGTGGCATCTTTGACAGCGCCCGCTATGCGGCCTCCAGTTTGTGCCGCGAGGAACTGCGGTGAGATCGCAAACGTGAAGAGGAAAACGATCAGAGCATTGCGACGGAATGGCTGTGGAAAGTTCTGCAGTTCCTTGAGGGCGGCGAGCAGTTTGCTGAAAGTCGACATGATGGAATCTCCGCGACGTTTTGGGGCACACGTCGAGTGTTCTGGGCGGAGCCGCTGTCCGGCTCGCCAGTGAGTCGTTCGCTTGCGTCTGTCTGTTACGCAGGCACTCAGTTGTTAGGAGCTTGTTCAAGAAGCTCTCGCAGTGGGCGGAGAACCCCTTGCTGCGAGCGGAGAGCATCATGCGATGTCGTGCTCAGCGAGGGATTGCCGCCAGCCTCCGGCGATGCGGAGGCTCACTCGAAACTGGGTCGTCCATTGTTCCTGTTCCTCCATTAGTGTTGAAATCGCCTAACGAATCTTGTGCAGAAGACCGGAGAGATCGAGGACGTGGTAGCTGAGCATAAGCGTCATCAGGATCAAGTAGGCCCGCAGGATTCCGAGCGAGAGACGCGCCGCCCGCGTCATCCGAATCTTGCCAAGACCAGCCGTCGAACACTTCTGTTCCGGGACATCATCCAACGGATGAATGACGCGGAATCCATTCTTATCAGGGGATACTCCCGTCGTTGCCATGACTCACCTCTCTACTGAAACAGATTCGGAAGCATTACCTGGGCTGCGAGCAGCAGCGACAGGGCAAAGAGAACGACGATGATCGTCCAGTTAATGTAGTTGTTCCATGGCCGGTTGACCCAGCGGTCGCCGAGCAGTTCGCGGTCATTGAGCAGAAGTTGAAGGAAGATGATGGCGGAGGGCAGGATGAGGCCGGCGAACACCTGCACACTGATGATGACCAACTGCAGCGGCACATGCGGAATCAGCACAATGGCCGCTGCCGCTCCGACACAGGTGATATAGGTTGCATAGAAGCCGGGAGCTTCCCAGAGCTTCTTGTGCAGCGAATGCTCCCAGCCCCTCACCTCGCCATAGGCCCAAGCGCTGGCGAGCGAGATGGCCGTCGTTCCAAGCACGGCAGCGTTGACCATCAATAGCAGAACGCCATTGCGAACGAAGTTGCCTGCAATCGGGCCGAGTGCCAGGGCGAGCTGTGCCGGGTCCTGGAAAACAACCTTGTGTTCAAAGCCGTAGTTCCCAACCAACATCATCGCGCCGGCAACACAGACGGTGAAGGTTGCGCCAATGAGCGTGTCCAGCCGTGCCCATTTCAGATCGGCGAAGCGGAGCCGCTTCTCGGCCACACAACTCTGCTGGAAGAAGAGCTGCCAGGGCGCGATGGTCGTACCAACGATGGCTATTACAAGGAACACAAGACTGCTGGTAATGCCTCCTGTCGGCATCGTTGGTACGATGGAGTTGTGGGCAACAGTCGCCCAATGCGGATGCACTATGGAAGCAAGGACGAACCAGGTCAAATCCATCAGGCACAGTCCTACGACGATCCGCTCCCAACGCAGATAGCTTCCCGTCACAACCATCAGAGTCAAGCCAACGGCTGACACAGGCACAGAGATGTAAGGACTGACGCCGAGTGCGCTCAGAGCGAGCGAGATGGCGGCGAACTCCGTGATCAGTGTGAGGAAGTTGACTGCGAGCAGGTCAAGCAGCGAGAAACGTCCCCACCACTTGCCAAACCGCTCGTAGATCATCGCGGCATGGCCCTTGCCTGTCGCAATGCCTAGCCGGGCAACCATCTCCTGAATGAAGTAGCAGATGGGCAACAGCACGACCAGCAGCCAAAGCAGATGCAGGCCGTACTGACCACCGGCCTGCATATAGGTGGAAACAGCCCCAGCGTCATTGTCCGCTTCCATGACGATCAGGCCGGGCCCAAAGACCATCAGGAAGGTCACAATGCGCCGCTGCCACGCACTTCGGACCACGACTCCCGCTGCGGAAGTAGTCACGGCATCCTCTGGTTCCATCACGCGCATAGGCGTAATCCCCCCATTTCGTCGCTTGATGGGTCGGCGGGACTTGAACGCAGCTTTGCGGTATCAGCCTGCATCCAGATCCCTATCAAGGGCATTCCGGGATCACCGGTGGAACGCCACACACGGACGAGAGGGCCCGGTCTGCGGACAGCAATATTGTTGTTCTGGATCTTATTCATGATTCCTCCTTGCGCGATTCAAGCAAGAGCCGGCGATGGCCGCTCGGCAGCGCAGCCATAGAACGCTCTTTCGGATCGTCGGTTTCGGGAGGTGTGAGGTCGGCTTTTTGGGCCACAGTCTCACGCGCTCAAATCTCAGGTCGTATGCTGGGATGAGCGGTGAGAATTCGCCGGTAGCGGAAGCTAGAGGCGGGTTCCAGAGCGCTCATCGCAACACAGGAAAGCTCTCGGGGTACTTGGAGGCTCTTGTGCGGAATTTATGCTCATAGGGTGTTCGGTTTCTCCTGCGAGAACGAAAGCTCTCGTCTTTCATTGTTTACCATACCCCCCTAGGATATACAAGGCAATTATGTCTCACATCAACAAAGAAAAACAGAGGCTCGTTGCTCGTATAAAACGCATCCGCGGACAGGTGGACTCCATCGAACGCTCGCTAACCGAGGAGGATGATTGCGCGGACGTTCTCATGCTTCTTGCGAACATCCGTGGCGGTATCAACAGTCTTATGGCCGAGGTACTTGAGGATCATATACGGCATCATTTGCTTTCCCCTGAAAGAAGTTCAGCTCCCCCTCACGAACTAGCCGAAGACATGATTGAGCTGGTGCGCGCTTACCTGAAATAGAGCAGCCGTACTGCAGGGATACTTCGCTCAATTCAACTCATCGAAGGTTGCAGAATAGAAGCCATAGGCAGATCAATCGAGAGGTCGTGGATGAGCGTAGCCCATCAGCTGGGCTACGTCTCGTGGGCATCGACTACTTTTCCTGGAACTCCGATCCATGGTCGAAGACGGTCGATGCCGACAGCCTCTACCGCTGTGGCCAGCTCACGGAGAGCGCCAGCCAGGCGATTGCCTCTTCCGGCAAAGCAACTGCGCCCGATCCGACGGCCACGCTTCGCATCCGCGTCGGCGTGCCGCTCGTTTTGCCCGCGGACCGGCGCGCCTCAGCTTCCACTCGCTCATGGAGAGATAGATGGCATCCTGCTTGGTACGCAATAGCCTTTTCAAACATTGGCACTACGGTCATGGCAAGGTCTCCTCGCATTAGGCATCCCGCCCTCATGCGTCAGCTTCGACAAAGAAGTCAGTCGAGTGGGGATCATGGAGACATTCGAATTCCGTCAAATCCTTCGGAATGGGCTTTGCAAATTGACGAAACGGATGATTACGCTCCAATGCCCGGGGCAGAAGGCACTCATGCTTTTTCTTGAATCAACAGGCTCCGCCGAAGGGATTCGAAAGAGGAGGCGAGGCGGTGGATTTGGAGGGTCTTGACTCGACTGAGTCCAACCGCACTGGATGTGAGGAAGAAGGGGCTCTGCTGAACTTTGCGAGGTGATGCCGGTCAATCTGTGCGAGTAGAAGTGGGAGATTTCAGGTTTGGACAAAGAATAGACAAAGTCGACTCCAGGCTTGGAACCGACGATGAGGTAAGTCTCTTGTTTTGTTGGTGCCGGGAGGGGGGGTCGAACCCCCACGAGGTTGCCCTCGGCGGATTTTGAGTCCGCTGCGTCTGCCAGTTCCGCCATCCCGGCCTTTGCCTTGCTCAAGCAGTGCTAGTCAAATCGCCGGTAATTCTTCGTCAGAGAAACCGGCACATGCTGAATTCAGTCTCCGAGTCAGTGGCTCTTTCCTTAAGTATCGCATAGCATCTGCTGATCTGCATCTTCTCAAACTCGTTTGTTAGGCCAAAGCCATGCCGCGCCACGAACCCCGCTGGAATCTCCATACTTTGCCTGCACTACGGGGGTTGATGCCTCCCCCCCAAACACATATTTCGGCAGCAATTTAGGTAATGCCGCGTAGATATGCTCAATCCTCGATACACCCCCACCCACCACGATGACATCCGGATCCAGTATGTTGATCACATTGGACAAGCCGCGCGCCAGACGATCCTCAAACCGCTCCACGGTCTCTGCCGCTGCCGGATCGCCTGCAGCGAAGTCGGCAACGATCTCCCGCGTAGTCCGCGCTCTGCCGGTAACGTTTTTATAGTCCAGCGCGATCCCAGTACCCGAGACCCACATCTCCATGCACCCTCTCTTCCCGCAGTAACAAAGCGGTCCAGGAGATTCTTCCGGCTTCGGCCACGGCAGTGGGTTGTGTCCCCATTCGCCTGCAACTCCGTTCGGACCGTCGTGGACGCATCCTTCCAGGGCAACTCCGCCTCCGCACCCAGTCCCCAAAATCACGCCATACACAAAGCGCACCCCCGCAGCGGCACCATCCGTCGCCTCTGACACGGCAAGGCAATTTGCATCGTTAGCGACCCGCACCTCGCGACCCAGCGTAGCGATCAAGTCTCTATGGAATGGCCGGCCATTCAACCACGTTGAATTAGCATTCTTGACCAGCCCTGTAACTCTCGAGATAGTCCCTGGAATTCCGGCTCCCACCGTACCAGTCTTTCCGGTCTCTGCTTCCATCCGGTGAACCAGCGCAACAATCGCTTTGATCGTTGCCTCATAGTCATCTCGAGGCGTATCGACACGATGCCGAGCCAGCTCTATCCCGTGCTCATCGATGGCGAGCGCCTCGATTTTTGTCCCACCAAGATCAATCCCGATGCGCATCCCGATCTCTGCCATTGAGTCCAATCCCTTCACTTGCCGTTCAAAAAAGTGGACGTAACGAACCTACTGCACCTTGCCGCGAGGGCGCAACCTGCGCAACTCCGCACCACACGCAATCGCATTCAACGCCGCTAGCTTCAGGTTGTCCGCAGAAAGCCAAAGCCAGAAGCGTCTTCCCCGCTCGCCTTCACCAGAGTCTCCGCTCACTCGCACCATAATGTCTTCCTGCCCCGCCGCACTCAGATTGCTCGGCGGATCGGATTCCTCACTGATTACGTCGATATGTTCCCCGCCAAGCGCTGCCTCTATCTCTTCCTTTGTCGCTTCTGTCGAAAACTCCACCAGCATCGAAACGACATATCCGTGAAACACCGGTGCCTGAACTAGCTGCAGTGCCAGCTGAGGCAGCAGCGAATCAGCAAGTCCCGCATAGTGTCTTCGAATACGCTCTTCCGTAGCACTCAACTTCACCTTTGCAGCCTCACCCAGCGTGGGTAACAGATTGAATGCCACCTGCGCATCATACTGTTCCCGCGGCAGCGTCTGAAACGAGAGGAGTGTGACCGTCTGCTGGTGTAACTCATCCATAGCGGCACGGCCATACTCCGATGCAGGCTCCATCACGGTCGCAGCGACGCTCTTCAAAGCCAGCTTCGTGTGCAATCTTCCAGCAACCAGGGCAAGCATCACAGCGCCGGGATGGGCCGCAACCAGAGCAGGCGTATTCAAATCCGGCTCCGGACTTGCAAGCGCTGCTGTGTCTGCAAGCACTTCAGTTACCCACGGCGCTCGAACCAGAAC
Organism: Tunturiibacter empetritectus; assembly: GCF_013410875.1. Taxonomy (GTDB): domain Bacteria; phylum Acidobacteriota; class Terriglobia; order Terriglobales; family Acidobacteriaceae; genus Edaphobacter; species Edaphobacter empetritectus. Next base: position 379,803 of record NZ_JACCCU010000002.1, read on the forward strand.
ATCTTTCTCGCCGTCCAACGCATAGGTCAGGTCAACAATACTCGCCCCGGCTCGCCGCGCCATCTGCCAATGCTTCTTTGTTACTGCTGCATCGCCAGCAAAAAAAACAAAGTCCATGCGTTCGAAAGAAGTAGCTTCGAGCCGCTGTATGAATGCAACCTCATCGCCCGCGGCAGTTACTTGGCCCACGGCCTCTTCTTCGTCAAGCAACACAAAGTCCGATGCTCCCAGCAACGACTCGCCCAACTCTTCGCTCAGCTCCTTACCAGCAAGCGAAGATGCACCGACGATTCCGATTCGATATATTTGCTCCGCCATAATGTCCTAAAACGTCGCCGCGATCTAAGTCCCACACCGCCAGACTATATTCTCTTATCTACCCTTCGCACATTCTCGCATTACACGGCGGAGTGCCGTCGTCGTCTGCCCCATGAATAAGCGAGCCTCGCCACCACGCCCGACACCAGGTAGGCCATCGCGATAATGATTAGCATGTATTGATGAAACAGGACAATCGACGCACCGACCACCGCAATAAGCGCGAACAATCGGTAAGGATGCCGCGCTCCAACTGTGATCTCCTTTGCGCTCCAGAACCGCCAATTGCTCACCATCAAAAAGCTTGTGAACAGCAGCAGACATAGCCAAACTACGGAGATCCACGGATTATCAATCGGCGAACCGCGTTGAAAGTGAATCACCGAGCTAATCACGCCCGCACCCGCTGGGATCGGCATGCCCACAAAATACTTCTTGCCCGGCCGTCCAGGATTACGAGGCTGAGGATTGATGCTGATGTTAAATCTCGCTAAACGGCTGGCACCGCAGATCAAAAAGATAAAGCAGACGAATACTCCGATATGCACTATCTGCTGCCGCGCCTCCGGATGCGCCATCAGAGGCAACATACGGAAACCCCATATATAAGCCAGCAGACTGGGTGCCACGCCAAACGTAATCACATCCGCCAGCGAGTCAAGCTCTTTCCCAAAGTCGCTCGTCGTGTTCGTCATCCGTGCAATGATGCCGTCGAGCCCGTCGAATAAAACGGCAATCCCAAGCGCCAACGCAGCTCGATCAAAGTAACTCTGGTCTGCCACCGACCCCTGAATACTCTGCGTAATTGCGTAGTATCCAGCAGCCATATTGCCCGCTGTAAACAGCGACGGCAGCACATACATCCCGCGGCTGGGTTGACGCCGCATCTTCCCATCGGTCCCGATCTGCGCGTCCTCCATCAAGCCACCACTGTTGCGTTATTTAGTGATTGCTCGGGAAGCACAGCCAGCACGGTCGAGCCGCCCTTCACTCGAGCTCCCGTCTTTACCTTCAGATTCGCAGCAGCAGGCATCAGCACATCAACGCGCGATCCAAATTTAATAAGTCCGATTCTCTGTCCCCGCTCCACCCGGTCGCCGACCTTCAGATTGCAAACGATGCGTCGCGCCAACAGCCCTGCAATCTGTTTGAAACTGACCTCGTATCCACCAGCATCGATTGTGATCAGAGTCTGCTCATTGTTCAGCACCGACTCGGGCTTCATCGCATTCATAAATTCGCCCTTGCGAAACTCGCAGACCTTCACGACTCCGCCGACCGGCGACCGGTTCACATGCACATCAAAGACATTCAGAAAGATGCTGAGCCGTAACCGGCTCCCGCTAATCGTCTCAATCCACTCCGCTTCTGTCACGACGCCGTCGCCAGGAGACACAATCTGGCCTGGAGCCTGCGGAATTGTCCGGTTAGGATCTCGAAAAAACCACAAAAAGAAGATCGCCAGCACCACCGGTAGCGCCACTAGCGCAATCGGCATATTCAGATACCAGAGCGCCGCCGCCACAACCCCAAGCCCTAAGGCATAGAAAAAACCGTCTCGAACCATAAGTGACTCGATTATAAGGCCACGCACACCTCAGACCCGAGCGCAGCCCCACTCTGGCTTACCGCCTCAATCCCAACGAACCGTGCGCTAAAACCCTTAGGATGCTCCCAGACGCCGAAGCCGTTCCATCTCATCCTTCAAACTCAGCTTCAGCTTCTTCAGTCTTACCTCCTCCAACTGCTCCGAGTCGGTGAGAAATAACTTGGACCGCAGCGTATCAAGCCTGCGATCGTAAAGGCTATGTTCTTGCATTAGTTGTTGAATGGAAGGGAACGACGCAGGATGGGGCAGCTCGGTGAACTTGCCAGTTTGCACGTGAGAGTACCTCCAGCAACAAACAACATCGCACTGATGGCCGACACGCTATCACAGCCGAATCGGCACTCGCAATGTGGATTACTCGTCTTCTGCTAACCTCAACCGCATCAGCAAGGCGTCCTCCGTCGGATCTCGATAATAGCCACTGCGCTGCCCGACGACGGCAAATCCCAGCCCTTCATAAAGCGCAACAGCCCCCACCCCTCCAGCCCTCACCTCAAGTTCCATCACAGTAGCTCCATGCTCCCGGCACCAGCCAAGGACGGCCTCGCACAGCGCTCTTCCGACACCCACTCGTCGCGCCGACGCACTTACCGCCACGCTCTCTAGCTCCGCCAGCATGAAAGTCTCTGAAACAAGAACCTTTCCCACAGCAAATCCCAGTAGCCCCGACTCTGCCTCCGCAATGAACAGACATCGTTTCATTGCAGCTTGAGACTCATCTGGACTCACAGTCGCCCCGTACTCCATCTCCGCCCAATGCGGAGCCTCGGGAGTGGCCTTTTCAAGCTGAATCACAGCAGCCAGATCTCCTCTGTTGCCCGCTCGAATCTGACAACCGGCAATGCTCATCGTGCGGCTCGCGCAACAGGCTTGGCAAATATCTCCATATCGATTCGCCTCAGATAATTTGCATCGAGCGTAGCCGCATCCTCGAATCGCCCTAACGCCACCCTCTCCACCGCAAACGGCAGAGCATCCCCCGCCAATGGCTCATCCACTAGCTTCCAGCGTAACTCGGCCAAAGCCTCCGCCACCTTCAACTCACACACCACCACCAGACAACCCGAAGCCGCCACCATCACATCGTGCGCACCCATCAAAACCTCCCGCACGCATCTCCTCCCCACATACTCGCCATAGTAAAACTCCCCGCGACCAGCATCCAGAACCGCATGTACCCTCTGCTCCCCGCCATTGACAGAAGCAGCCAGCAACGCCAGCCGCGACACCGCAATCAGCGGCACCGCTCCTGCCTCGCTCAGCCCCTTAGCCGCACTCACACCCACCCGCACCCCAGTAAAAGATCCCGGCCCATGCACCACAACCACAGCCGTCAGCTCGTTGATTCGCCATTTTTTAGCCGTCATTAGCCGCCGCACTGCCGGGACCAGACGCTCCGATGAACTCCTTCCAGGCAACACCTCCGTCGCTATGGCCGCCTGCGCCTCTTCGGTATCCCCCAACGCAACACTCCCCTCAGCACCCGCCGTATGAATCATCAAAAACCGCATCATGCCCTACCTTCATGTGACTCAATTGCATCTCCGACAATCTCTAAGAGCACCCCCCCGGTGCTGGCGGGATGCACAAAGAAATACCGATGGCCGCCAGCCCCTACCCTCACCGCATCGCTCGCCAACCTGACACCCTGCTTCATCAGCCGCGCAAACATCCCATCAATCCCATCCACATGCACGGCGATATGGTGCAGCCCTTCACCCCGCTTCGCCAAAAATCTCCCAATCGTGGAGTCTGCCTCAGTCGCCTCCAGCAACTCAATCCGGCTTTCGCCCAGCGGCAACATCGCCGTCTTCACCTGTTCGTGCTCTACCGTCTCTTCATGACTTACCACCAGCCCCAGCGCCTCATAAAATCCACGCGCCCCTGCAATACTTTTCACCGCAACACCCAGATGGTCCAGCCGCAAGCCGCCCAAATCGTTCCGGTCGAGCACCCTCGACCCGGCAGCATCCTCGATCCTTACTCTTCGCGCGCCCTTCTCCACAGCACATCGTCTTACCGTCTCCATCAACTCCTCAACACCCTCCCCTGTTGTCGCCACCGTCCGCACAACTGGAGGCACCCACTCGCCGCGTCCCATCGCTAAGCCCTGCATCGCAACAATCTCCTGCTCCACCAGCTCCGCGCCGCCACGGTCGCTCTTGTTCACCACAAACACATCCGCGACCTCCATCACGCCGGCCTTCAGACTCTGCACCTCATCCCCCATCCCCGGGACCAGAACTAGAACCGTAACATCCGCCAGGCCGATCACATCGACCTCATCCTGCCCCACACCCACCGTCTCAATCACAATCGTCTTCCGTCCTGCCGCCCCCATCACCAAGCAAACATTCGCAGCCGCGCGCGCCACCCCACCCATCGCTCCGCGCGAGGCCATACTACGAATAAACACGCCATCATCCCCGGCAAAGCCCTGCATCCGAATCCTGTCTCCCAGCAGCGCTCCACCCGTATAGGGGCTCGACGGATCGACCGCGACCACCCCGACACTTTGCCCCTCCTGACGCAGCCACCTCACCATCTGGTCCACCAGCGTGCTCTTCCCTGCCCCGGGAGGCCCCGTCACGCCCACCCGCAGCGATCCCCCAGCAAACTCGCGGCAGGCCTCCAGCAACTCCGATCCCCCACCATCCTCCACCAGAGATACAGCCCGGGCCAGGGCACGAACGTTCCCCGCCCGCATACGAGCCATCATCTGCGCAATATCACTCCCGTTCATCCTGAAATCTTTAGCCACGTCAGCGATGATATCGTGCTCCTCCCATCCCTGATCCAATCCGGCTTCAGCTCCCACCAGCCAAGTTCGCGTTTGTTTGTGAGCATTCATCCTTCCAACCCTAAACATCGCGATTTGTAATCAAAAATGATCTTTTCCCATCGTCAGAATCCCGCTTGACACCTACTGCCCAACACAGACTATCCTCAACCTCGACACCCTTTGCTCCGAATCGGCCGCAATCGGGGGCCCGTCAGACTTCCATTTACGCTGGAGTTGCAACTAATGTCGATCAACACTGCCAGCCTGCCTGATTCGGGCTTCACCACCGCCGCCCCGGAGAAATCCAACATCCGCTGGCTCGTCTGCGGTCTTCTTTTCCTCGCTACCACCATCAACTACATGGACCGCTCGGTCTTCTCCCTCATCGAGCCCCTCCTCCACCTCGACTTCATGGGCTGGATTCCCGGCCTCGACGCCGCCCATCAAACCACCTACAACCTGAACTTCGGCCGCGTCTTGATCTGCTTTCAGATTGCCTATGGCATCGGTCTCCTCTTCGCCGGCCGAGTCATCGATAAGCTAGGAACCAAAGTCGGTTACACCGTCGCCATCGTGGTCTGGGCATGCGCTTCAATGAGTCACTCCATCGTCTCCAGTGTTGCTGGCTTTTGTGTGGCGCGTGTCTTCCTGGGCCTCGGGGAGGCCGGTAACTTCCCTGCCGCAATCAAAGCCGTCACGGAATGGTTCCCCTCTGAGGAGCGCGCCCTTGCCACCGGCCTTTTCAACTCGGGCACCAACGCTTCCGCCTTCATCGCACCAGTCCTCATCGCTGCCGTCGCCGCCCGTTGGGGATGGCATGCAGCCTTTATCTGCACCGGTTCCATGGGGCTCATCTGGGCGATCCTCTGGCTCATCTTCCCCTATAACAAGCTGCGCCGTGGCACGACCCAGACCCAGGCCAACCTCGCTCCCGTCACCCAGGGCGGCTCCATCTATTCCATCCTCCTTCGCCACCGCGGGTTCTGGGCCTTCTGCATCGCCAAAGGAATGACCGACCCCATCTGGTGGTTCTATCTCTTTTATCTTCCCAAGTTCCTCAACGATAACTACGGCCTCAACCTGAGCCACGTAAAGTATCCCCTCATCGTCATCTACACCGCCGCGAGCATCGGCTCCATCGCCGGGGGGTGGCTCTCCGGCTTCCGGATGAAACGCGGCCACAGCGTCAACTCCGGACGCAAGTTCGCGCTTCTCCTCTGCGCCCTGTGCGTCACTCCCATCATGCTTGTCCCGCATATGCACACGCTCTTCCCCAGCAATGCGTGGCCAGCAATTGGACTCTTTTGTCTGGCAACCGCCGCGCATCAGGGTTGGTCCGCCAACCTCTTCTCCACCCCAACCGATATGTTCCCTTCAACCGGTGTCAGCACCGTCGTCGGCATAGGCGGGGCCACTGGAGCCCTCGGTGGCGCGTGCTTCACTTGGCTTGTCTCTCACTACTTCTCGCTCCACCCCTTGCTGATCTTCATGATGGCAGGTCTCGCCTACGTTACTGCCCTGATGATCTTTCAGCTCCTGGTCCCACGTCTTGGCGGACGGCAGACAGCTTAAACCCAGTCTTCCCATCGCAACCGTAGGCTGAGTCACGCACTGCGTGGCCTGCCCGCGCGCCTTCGGTGATCCGGCGCCAACATAGGCCTCACCACCGTGTTACCCTTCATCAAATCAGGCGCAAAAGGAGTGTTGTTCAGCGTGAAAAAAGAGGTCAAAGAGCAGTTCGACGAGGTCTCCAGCCACAGCCAGCTCACCATGCAGGTCGTCGAACACATTCGCCTGCTCATCATTTCGGGCGAGGTGCGCCCCGGTGACCGCCTCCCGCCTGAACGCGATCTCGCTCGCCAGCTCAAGATCAGCCGCTCCAGTCTGCGCTCCGGCATTGGTTTTCTTGCGGCCATGGGAGTCCTCAAAAGCCGCCACGGGGCCGGCACCTTCGTCGCGTCCGGTCCTCCCTCGTTCGACTCTAGCTCCTTCTCCGTGCTCGGTGCGCTGCATGGATTTCTTCCTGGGCAGATGTTTGAAGCCCGCACCGTCATTGAGTCAAATCTGGCCGCTCTCGCTGCGGAGCGCGCCACCGAAGAGCAGATTACGGAGCTTGCGGAAGAGGTTGCCGAGATGTATGCCGCGCTCGACGATCCTCATGAGTACCTGATTCACGATGTTCGCTTTCATCGCGCCATTGCACGGGCTGCGGCCAACCCCATCCTGGCTGCGGTGATGGAGACGATCATCGCCAATCTCTATGAGCGGCGCAGCAAGACGATCCAGAATGCGGTTGATTTGAAGGAATCCTCCGAGATGCACCGCGAGATCTATCGCGCCATTCGGTCGCATCATCCTGCGCAGGCCCGGCGCGCGATGGAGCAGCACCTTGAGCTGGCCCGGATCGCCGAGGAGTCGGAGGCCGAGGTTGCCGCGCCGGTCGTTGAGGTCGCAGGGGAGGTCCCGCCGCCTCCCGAGGATGAGGCTCACCTGAGCCGGTAGCTTTTGCACTTGTTTATTTGGCGTGGTGGGAGGCGTTTTTGCAGGGGTTTTTGGCGAAAAACCGTGTTTTGATCGTGGTTTTTTGCTGGTGTAGGTGTGGTGGCTTGCGTGGTAGACGTGGTGTTTTAGCAGTCACTTTTTCGGTTGCGAAAAATACGCCAACTTTTTGAGATTTATTTTTGAGGCCGGGCTGCCCCAGCCCGCCTTCGACCGCTCCGTCGCGGGAAGAGGCGGGTTGCCACCCTGCTAAACTGGGCTCTGCCCCATGCCTGAGCAAAAGTTCTATCTCACGACCCCTATCTACTATGTCAACGCACGCCCGCACATCGGCCATGCGTACTCGACCATTGCGGCCGACGTCATCGCGCGTCGCCACCGCCTGTTGGGCGACGATACCTTCTTCCTGACCGGGACCGACGAGCATGGCCAGAAGGTGGAGCGGTCCGCCGCTGCCGCCGGCATTCCGCCGCAGCAGTTCGCCGACGAGGTCTCGGCCTCCTTTCGCGCCCTCTGGGATCGCATGGGCATCACCTACGACGACTACATCCGCACCACGGAGCCGCGCCACATTTCAGCGGTCCAGAAGCTCTTTCAGCTCCTGCTTGATCGCGACAAGATCTACCTCAGCAGCTACACCGGCCAGTACTCCATCGGCGAGGAGATGTTCGTTGATGGCCCTCCCGGCACCATCGGCCCTGACGGCAAGCCTACCGAGACTGTCACCGAAGAGAACTACTTCTTCCGCCTCTCGGAGTATCAGCTTCCCCTCATCGACCTGATCGAGAGCGGCCCGAACGGAGAGCTAGCCCAGCTCAACATCCAGCCTGAATCCAGCCGCAACGAAGTGCTAAATTTTGTATGCGGAAACCTCGCGGCAGCCGCCGGAATACATGATGTGACTAACCAACCACGAACCAAGTGGGGAATCAGTCAACTTGAGATCGACATGGGCAGAGAAAAAGGAGTACTCAAATTCTCGAGCACAGGACGCCCTTATGTTCCGGGCGCTCTCAAAGACCTTTCGATCTCGCGCACCAGCTTCAAGTGGGGCATCCCTGTGCCAGGCAATGAGAGGCATGTCATCTATGTGTGGCTCGACGCGCTGGCGAATTACATAACGGCCATCGGCTACGGCTCGGACGACCCAGCGTTGCAGGAGAAGTTCAACCGTTACTGGCCCGCCGACCTCCATCTCGTGGGCAAGGAGATCACGCGCTTCCACTGCGTCTACTGGCCTGCGTTCCTGCTCGCCGCCGAAATCGCCACGCCGAAGTCAGTCGTCGCCAATGGCTGGCTCCTCTTCGATGACAGCAAGATGTCCAAGTCCAAGGGCAACGTCGTCCGCACCGAGACCATCCTCGACGCCTTCGGCACCGAAGTTTACAAGAAGCAGTTTCCCGACAGTACGAAGAAGGAACAAGATCTCTTCGCCGCCGATGTGCTCCGCTACTTCCTTCTGCGTGAGATTCCGTTTGGGCAAGATGGCAGCTTCAGCTTCGACGCCATGATCACTCGCTACAACGCCGATCTTGCCAACGGCTACGGAAATCTGGTCAGCCGCACTTTAGCTATGATTACGAACTTCTGTGACGCAGCTATTCCGAATGCTGCGGACACCCCTGTTTTTGGAGATTTGGTAGTCGACTGGGAGAGTAATACAGGGAAAGCTGTACACAGCTCATCCGTAATTGAAAGGTACGCACATCTAGCGCAGAAAATCGTTGACGAAAAATTGAAGCTGTTTCAATTTTCAGGCGATAGACAAGGAACGCTGGAAGACTCGATTCAAAGCTGGGGTGCCCTCGACTCAATATGGTCTTTAATCACTCATACTGATTTGTTTCTTACTCAACATGCTCCCTGGAAGCTTGCATCGAAGGGTATGGAAACAAACCGATCTCAAGTTGAGGCAATTCTCTACACCGCCGCTCAATCGATACGAGTAATCACAGGGCTTGTGTACCCGTTCATTCCTTATGCCACCACGAAAGTCTGGGCGCAGCTTGGGCTTGACGACATCGAAGGAGCCGCGCGAAAAGGCGAACTGAAGAATCTTGAATGGGGCGGCCTGAAACCGGGCACAAAGCTAGGCCCACTGGCACCCATCTTTCCTCGAGCAGATAAAGGACTCGCGCAGATCATGATTGATATGGAAAACCCAAACGCACCGAAGCCAGAACAGCCCACGCCCTCGCGCTTCATCGACGAGACGACAACGCATACGGCTCCCGTTCCGACCGACCCCACGCATCCCGGTGCGCCCCCACGTACGTCGGGCTTTGCTGATGTCGCGCCCGGCACCACCGTGGCAGGCAGCCTCGCGATCAGCACGGAGCGCACCGGCACGCCCTCGCACAGCGAAGCCCCTGCCTCGGGTATCTTCGCCAACTCGGCAGCTCACTCCAACATCCCCGACACGCCGCAGATCGCCATCGACGACTTTGTGAAGATCGATCTTCGCGTGGCGCAGATCGTCGTGGCCGAGCGCATCCCCAAGGCCGATAAGCTGCTTCGGCTGGAGGTCGATCTTGGCTATGAGAAGCGCCAGATTCTCTCCGGCATCGCCGAGTGGTATACGCCGGAGGAACTGATTGGTAAGAAGATCGTCGTCATCGCAAATCTTGCTCCTCGCAAGATGCGCGGCCTGGAGTCGCACGGGATGCTGCTGGCTGCTTCGCATGGCGAAGACGGTAAGCCTGTGCTGGCGACGTTTGGCGAAGAGATCGCGTTGGGCTCTCGGCTGAAATAGTCGCAGAATCTGTCCTGCCGGACGGGCCCACTACGCGTGGAGCGGTCACTTCGTGACTTGTATACCGCTTCGCTTGGCGCTCCTGCTGGTCGCCGACGACCTTTCGTTTGCTGCCGTGCGAATCTGCTTGACACCTGCTTTGCGCGGACGCATGCTGGTGGCGTAAATTCGGCCACTTCCACAGAAGGAAGCTCGTACCCATGCGAAAGCTTGTCTTCCCACTTGTTCTGCTTGCCTCTGCCTTCGTTCAGCCCTTAACCGCCCGCGCCGACGCTATCGACGACTTTGTCCTTACCGGCAACGGCCTCGACATCACCTTCTCTCTGCCAGCCTCGCCGCCAGGCAATGAGATGACCTGTCCCCCCTTCAGCCCCTCCTGCCTGCCGGGATCTGAGACTGCCTTCTACCTCTCTACTCTAGTCACTACGAATGGCGTGACCAGCGTGGAAAGCCTTTCCTTCCCGACGTTTCGGTTTAATGGGGGCTTGAGTCTTGGGTCGAATCCTGGACGATTGTTCGGACCGCAGCTCTTCCTCCCGGACGCCTCCAATCCTACTTTTCTGACAGGAACCTTTGATCTGGATGCGTTCCCCCCAAAGGGCGGCGTGGACGATTACACGCTGACGATTACGCCGGAGACGACTGCGACGACGCCTGAACCCTCGACCCTGGCTCTGTTCGGAACAGGTATCGTCGGCCTGATCGAGTTTGCGCGTACCCGGAAGAGACGCGTTTGAGGACAAGATTGCGCTGGCTCTCGACTGAAGTAGTCGCAGAACCTGTCCTGCCGGACGGGCCCACTACGCGTGGAGCGGTCACTTCGTGACCTGTATACCGCTTCGCGTGATGCTCCCGTTGGTCGCTGGATAGATCTCCCGCTTAGACGATCGCCTTCTGCACGCCGATGGCGACGACGAAGTAGTTTGCCATCACGTCGCCGACGTTCTTCAGACTGTGCAGCACGCCCGATGCGGTGAAGATGACGCCGCCGGGTTCGACGATACCGGTCTTGCCGTCGCTGGTGGCTTCGAGTCTTCCTTCGCGAATGAGCAGGAACTCGGAGTGGGTGTGGCGGTGCGGGGGGTGCGGCATCTGGCCCGGTGGCAGGGCAGTTTCGTGGACTTCGACGAACTCGCCCGTGGCCAGCCGCCCCTGGATGACCGCACGGCTTTGGCCGCCGTTCGCCGAGGCGTGGACGGGCAGCTTGTCCAAGGCGAAGATCTCGGAGTGCGCCAGCACCGGCTCTGCCGCGTTGGGGCTGCTGGCCGGAGCTTCCAGAGAGGCGTTGCTTTGGCCTTCCGCCACGACACCGCCCATCGCCGCAAAGGCCGAGAGGGCGACACAAAGATCACGCCGGGTTAGATTTTCCATGCCGACATACTACGCGGTCCGAACTATACCCGTCATCCGCTTCTTTGGGCGTGCCGACGGTCTCGTTGGATCGCAGGTGATGCGATACCCTGAAAGAGATGGCTCTGATCGACTCCCACGCCCACCTTGACTTCTACAACGAGACTCCGACGGAGCGCGATGAGGTGCTGCGGCGCGCCTACGCTGCAGGGGTCCATACCGTACTTGCGATCGGCATCGGCGATGGTCCGGCGACGATGCATCAGGCGCTTGAGATTGCGAGTTCGAACGGGGGGGATGGGCTTCGGCAGGGCTATCCCCAGATCTATCCACAGATTTATGCCAGCGCGGGGATTCATCCGCAGGAGGCGGCGCATGCTACTTCGGAGGCGCTCGACAAGCTGGCTGCCCTGGGTGCTCAGGAGCGGTGCATCGCTGTTGGTGAGATCGGGCTCGACTACTATCACTTTGATAATCCTGATATTGACACGCAAAAGGAGGCTTTTATCGCCCAGATGCGGGTGGCGGCGGAGCTGCGCAAGCCGATCCTGATCCACTGCCGGACGAGCGAGCTGGCGACTCCGCAGGCCAAGGAGAAGTATGGCAGGGCCGATGCCTGGGAGGATCTGCTGGCGCTGATCGGCGAGCATTGGACCGGGCCGGGATACGGGCATGGGTTGGGGGGGATTATGCACTGCTTTTCGGGGACGGTCGATCAGGCGGAACGGTCGCTGGCCGCGGGTTTTCATCTTTCGTTCGCGGGAAACCTGACCTACCCGAAGGCGCAGGGAATTCGCGATGCGGCTGTGGTTGCTCCGGCCGACCGGATTCTGGTGGAGACGGATGCGCCGTTTCTTGCGCCGATCCCGCTGCGTGGCCAGCGCAACGAACCTGCCCTGGTAGTCCATACCGCGGCAGCCCTGGCGGAGCTTCGCGGCATCTCACAAGAGGAGTTGGCTGCGGTGACGACGGCGAACTTCAAAAATCTCTTTCCCACGACGCGCTAAACTGTCGAGCGCTGACATAATAGATAGCGACCAAGTTACAGACGAAGGAATATAGCCATGGCATCCGATAACAGCTTTGACGTAGTGAGCAAGGTAGAGCTTCAGGAAGTGAAGAACGCGATCGATCAGGCCTCGAAGGAGGTTCATGCGCGGTTCGACCTCAAGGATTCGAAGTCGAAGATCGAGCTTGAGGGGACGGACACGATTCAGCTCGCCTCGCAGGATGAGTACAAGCTGCAGGCGGTGACGGAGATTCTGTCGCAGAAGCTGGTGAAGCGCGGCGTGTCGCTGAAGAACCTGGAGTTCGAGAAGATTGAGCCGGCAGCAAACTCGAGCGTACGGCAGAAGATCAAGCTGGTGCAGGGGATTCCGTCGGAGAAGGCGAAGATCATCGTTGCGGCGATCAAAGACTCTAAGAAGAAGGCGCAGGCGAGCATTCAGGGCGACACCGTGCGGGTGGTGAGCAAGGACCGGGATGTTCTGCAGGAGGTGATGGCGCTGTTGAAGGGCAAAGATATCGGCGTCGAGCTGCAGTTCACCAACTTCCGCTCCAACTGACTTGGAATCTAACCTGGGATGTGAATCCGCTGGGCGGCGAGGACTGGTTCGCCGCTGCGTCTCGCCAGTGGAGTTGCCACTATCAAAATTCTGAGTTACTTTTTCGAGCCGGACCTGAAGCCAAATCCACATCCTGATACTCTGACTAGTAAGTGAGCACGCTCTCCATCGCGACCGCAGCCGAGGTGTTCGACCTCCTCCGTGACGATCTAGCCGCCATTGAGCAGGAGTTCTCCCGTCAATCCACCTCCGACGTCGAGGTTGTCACCGACATTGCGCGGTACCTTATCGCGGGTGGTGGCAAGCGTATTCGGCCGCTGCTGCTGCTGCTCTCGGCTAAGGCTCTGGGCTGCACCAGCGAGAGCCGCATACGGCTGGGCGCGGTCGTCGAGATGCTTCACACCGCGACCCTAGTTCACGACGACATCATCGACGAGGCCGACACACGCCGTGGGCGACCCTCTTCGAACACCACCTGGGGCAATGCGAAATGCGTTCTCGCGGGCGACTGGCTCTACATGCAGTCCTTCTCGGCGGCCCTCGAGGAGCGGAACTTTCGCGTCCTTGAGCTGCTGATCTCGCTCACCCAGCAGATGGTCGAGGGCGAGCTGCTGCAGATTGAAAAGCTAGGTCACCTGATCAACGAAGAGGAGTACTTCGATCTCATCTTCCGTAAGACGGCTTGCCTCTTCAAGGTTTCGATGCAGCTTGGTGCGGCGATTACGCCGGGTCACGGCTTCGGCGATCCGGAGGAGCTTGAGGCTCAGCTGGGGGAGTACGGCCGCAACCTGGGCCTCGCCTTCCAGATCGTCGACGACGTCCTCGACCTGACCGCCGCGGAAGATGTCCTCGGCAAGCCCGTCGCCTCGGACCTGCGCGAAGGCAAAGCCACACTCGCCGTCATCCACGCGCTCGAGCGCGGCACCGGGGCCGACCGCGAGGCTATCCGAACAGTGCTCGCCGACCGCAGCTTCGCCCGCGTCTCCCACCCGCAGATCCTTGAGATTCTGCAGCGCCACGGCTCACTCGACTACGCCATGGACACCGCCTGCGCCTATGCCGAAGCCGCCCGCCTCACCATCGCCGACCTGCCCGACTCAGAAGCCAAGCGCGCCTTGCTGTGGGTTCCTGGCTTCGTCACCAGCCGCGACCGCTAAGCATCGGCTCGCCTGACTCATCCATCGTTTGATTGACGTAGCCCCCTGAACCCTTATCGGACACCACCTTGCCCGGGTTTCCTAACACAACTGCATTCGGCGGAACGTCGAAGTTGACGTACGCTCCAGGCGCGATGAGCGCCTCGCGTCCAATGGTCACATTGCCGACGATGATCGCGTTCGTCCCTACCCAGACACGGTCTTCCAACGTAGGCGCTCCTGTGCGCGGCCCCCGGCTGGCTGCGCCGATCGTGACGCCCGGCGCGATATTGATATTGTCTCCCAGGACCGCGTCAGGACTAATCACAACGCCACCAAAGTGGCCCAGATAGAATCCACTGCCAATGCTTGTCGTCGGAGAGATGTCAAAGCCGTATTTGAAGCGGTAACGATTCAGCAGAATCCGGTTCCAGGCATAGGCAAATATCGCAAGGGACCGCCTTCTCTTACGGTAAAAGGCTACCTTGCGAAGGTAATAGGTGTAGCGAAAGCCCGGATCATGAAGATAGGCAGCGAGGAAGGAGCGCCTGTCTGCTTTGCCACGATAGCGGTAGAGATCTGCGCGCAAAGTCTGCAGCAACGCGGGGTCCAATTCGTTTGCCTCCATTCCCAGCTTATATGGCTAAGATCGTTCGAAGAGAACCCTGCGACTATCTCCTGCGCTAATGTACGGCAAGCCGCGATTCAAGCATAGAGGTTTTCCGAATGTCGAGCAAGACCCCACTCCGAAGCCAAGCGCGCCCTGCTGTGGGTCCCCGGCTTCGTCACCAGCCGCGACCAGTAGAGTCGCTATCAAAACAAACGCAATTCGATTGACACGCAGAAGACTGGACGTCAGAATCGCGCCATGCTTCCTTTGCTCATCCTGATGATGCTCTTTGCATTCCTCGCAATGGGGGCGTTTGTATTTGTCCTGTGCGCGACAGCACCCCCGCTGCGCAAGTACAGCCTAAGCGCTGCTCTATGGTGTGCAACGTTGGGGCCGTGTTCGGTGGTATGGACAGTTGGAGCCGGTCTCGCGCTTGTGGCAAGTGGGATACTGATGCAGGCAACGCAAACGCGAAGCATCCACTTGCCGGAGTTGCCGAAGGGGATCGGAACAGGGTATATCGTGTTCGGATTGATCGGGTCTCTTTTCACAGCCACAGTTGTTGCCTGGGTTCATCAAAAGGCCATACGCCAAATGACTTTTGCGCTCTTTCGCATCTATGCAGGACGTGTTGCAGGCGGAATCGGCACTGTTTGGGGCTGGTGCCTGGGATTCTGGCTCCTTCTCAACACTCAAGTTCACTACCGATTCGCACTATGGGGCTTGGCGATGGCGGCGTTATGTGCAGGTTTTGGCTACTCAGGGTTTCACTGGGCAAGATGGCTGAGAAGCAAATCACCAACGACACCCGGATTAGTCTCTCAGGCAGAATTCGAAGGATTAGGCTGACAATGCCTGCCCTCCAACCTTCTCCTCAGACTTTTAGTTCTCAACCGCAGGGCTACCTCGGCTTCATTTAGAAACACAATTTACCGTGTTTATTTTTGGTCCGGCAACAATCGTCACAGTTGGCAAATTAACTGGCTTTCGTCTTACTCGCGGGCTGTTGTTTCCCCTCCGCGATCTTCCATTCGAGCATCTTCTTCTCCGCGGCGATACCCTCTCTTCCGCGTTCCACGAGCCGATCTGCCAGCTTGTCGATATCTCGTTTCATATGGAAATCCTACTCCTCGTCTTCACACTGCTTTAGCATCTTTCTCTTCATCCAGATCTACGACCCGCATTGCATTTCTGCCCTGCTCGACGAGCACCTGGATTCTGCCCTCTGCGGCCTCCAGCTCCTTCTTGCAGGCGTTCGAGAGCTTCAGGCCCTCCTCGAACAGATGCACCGAGTCGTCGAGCGAGAGGTCTCCTCGCTCCAGCTTTTCGACTACACTCTCCAACGCTGTTAACTGCTCTTCAAAGTTTGCCATTATGCAACCTCAACCGCGGCTAGACCGAGCACGTCGGCTGCGACGCCGTATCGTCCGAAGGGCGCACTGACCTGAACGCCCTGCACCATGGGCTTCGCCTCGGCGAGCATCTCCTGCGCGATCTTGACGCCCTCGAGCCTGCCTGCCTCGGGCGTTAACGCCTTCGCCATCCGCGCCATGATCTCATCCGGCATGCTGACGCGCAGATCGTTCTTCATAAACTCCGCGTTGCGCAGGCTGGTCAACGGCCAGATGCCTGCGATTACCGGGATGCGGAAGCTTTCGATTCTGCGCAGAAACTCTTCGAGTACGCGCAGGTCGAAGACCGGCTGGGTGATGGCGTACTCCGCACCGGCCTCTACCTTGAAAGCAAATCTGCGGACCTCCTGATCCATATCCTGCACGCCGGGGTTCGCTGCTACCGCGATGGAGAAGCCGGTGGACTCGCCAATCGAGTTGTTGCCGATGTCGAGTCCGTAGTTCAGGTTCTTCACTACATTCACCAGGCCGATTGCATCGACATCGAAGACCGCGGTCGCATTAGGATAGTTGCCCAGCTTCGGCGGATCGCCGGTGAGGCAGAGAATATTCTTCAGCCCGATCGAGGACGCGCCCAGCAGATCACTCTGAATGCTCAGCACATTGCGGTCGCGGCAGGTGTAGTGCAGAATCGTCTCGATGCCGACGTGCTGCTGGATCTGTACGCACAGGCTCTGCGCGCTCATCCTTGCGCTGGCCCGGGGCGAGTCGGGCACGTTGATCGCATCGACGCCCAGCCGGTGCATCTGCATCGCTCCGTCCAGCTCCTTGCTGCAGTCAATGCCCTTTGGGGGCACGATCTCGACCATCGTGACAAAGTCGCCCGCCGCTACCATCGAGCCGATCTTCGACCGTTCGGCCAGCGGTGGCGGCGCAACTTTGCTCTCCTTGATGGTGGTGGCGTTGCCGGTTGCGTCGCGCTGCATCACCTCGACGCCGCTCTCCATCGCGTCGAGCGCACGCAGTGAACTCTTCATGGCCCGGGTGTAGCTTGGCGTGGTTCCGCAGCATCCGCCAACGATGCTCGCGCCCGCCTTCACCAGCTTGCGGGTGAAGCTGGCCATGTATTCAGGCGAGGTGAGATAGATCGTGCGCCCCTCGACGGCCCGTGGAATTCCCGCATTCGGCATTGCTGCCAGCGGCAGCGTGGTAAGGGGCCGCATGCGCTCAATTACACTCAATACGGTCGCCGGCCCTGCGCTGCAGTTGCATCCCACCGCATCGGCGCCCCACTCGGTCAGTTTGATGGCGGCGGTCTCGGCCGAGGCCCCATCCAGGCAGTTGCCGTCTTCATCGACAGTCATCATCACCACGACGCGAACGCCGGGAGCGACGCGACGCGCTGCCAGGATCGCCTGCTCCGCCTCGGTCAGCGAGGTCATCGTCTCCACAATCAGCAGGTCTACGCCCACGCCAGGCCCGCCTTCGACCATCGCACGGATCTGCTCGGCAAAGGCATCCTGCGCCTCCTCGAGGCCAACCTTGCCCAGCGGCTCCAGCCTTACGCCCAGCGGGCCAATGGAGCCCGCCACAAACGCCTCGCAGGCCTGCTTCTCCCGGATCTGGTTGACGCACTCCCGCGCCAGCTTGACGCCAGCTACGTTGATCGCGCGCACTTGATCCTGCAGCCCGTGCTGTCCCAGGCGAAACCGGTTGCCGCCAAAGGTGTTGGTCTCGACGACCTCGGCCCCCGCCTGGAGGTATTCGTTGTGGATCTCGCGCACGAGGTCCGGCTGCGAGAGGTTCAGCTCGTCGTAACAGCGGTTGATGAAGACGCCGCGCGCGTAGAGCATCGTGCCCATGGCTCCGTCGCACAGTACTGTTGCGCCGTCAAACAACCGGCCGGCCGCAGCATAGCCTGCAACAGACGCCAACTCCGCACTCCGTACCTCATCCGCCATAGCCGTCTCCAATGTGTTCCTACCATCTTAAGCCACGCGGCGGACCCGCTCCAAACCAATAAAATGCAAGCCTTTGCGGATTGCTCCCAAACCATGGTCTGGCGCGTCTTTTGTTATACTCGGCAGATAGCCGCGGCCGCCAGATTATGCCTCAGCGCTCAGGTTGGAGTTAGTTACCGTTGACGAATCGAAGTCTCTTTACCCAGTCTCTCCGTGCCCAGATCTTCTGCGGCCTGCTGATCGCCGCCTTCACGCTGGGACTCACAGCCTGCGGCCCGTACTACTACAAATTCCCCCAGTATCCCTTCGCCAACCGCCCGATTCCACCCAGTAAGCTTGCCCAACGCGTGATGATTGGCGTGACGGCCAACGGCGGCACCAGCGGCAGCTTACAGATCGTCGATGCGAAGCGCGATCTGCGCAACAACGTAGAGAACACGAAGCCCTCGTTCTCCATCAGCGGATACTCGTCCGGCTATCCCAATCTCATTCTCAACTTCCCCTCTGAGATCGCCGGTTACGTCTACTCGAATACGCTGGGCGACGTTCAGATCATCAACTACGGCACCGAGTCCGCCAGCAGTAATGCGGGCAGCTTCCCCGGCTCCACGAGCATCGCTGTTCCTCCGACCTTCGGCCACGTGTATGCCGCCCAGGAGAACGCTGGCTTGCTTGGGATCATCGACAAGATCACCGGAGGGACTTACGAGCTCAACCTGCCGAATGTCTACCGGGTGGTCGTCAACCAGGGCGACACGGTCATCCTGGCGATGGTCCGCAACTCCAACTCGGTGTACCGCGTCATCAAGCTGAACGCCAATCAGTACCTCACCTCGACCGCTGCCATTGCCGCAATCGGTGCGGTGGACTGCCAGCCCTTCAACCTTCCCATCTACTGCGTTATCCCGGTAAATGTCGGAGGCAACACGACCGCCTTCGACCGGCCTGCCGGAGCCTACTTCTCCCTTGACGGCAACACGGTCTACGTTCTCAACTGCGGCGCTGAGTGCGGTGGAACCACTTCCAGCATCACCTACCTCCTGCCGGGCGCGCTTCAGGTCAACAGCTACACCAACAGCACTGTGCCGGCACAGCAGAACCCCAACGCCTTCTCCTCCAATCTCCCGGTCCCAGGCGGGGTCACGACGGCAGTCTCTGATGGGAATAATCTTTACGTCGCCGGTCAGCAGCGGCAGCCGGACGGGCTCTTTGCCGGCAATCTGTCCATCATCAGCCTCGCGACCAACGCCGTCACCAGCACGGTCTCCATCTCCGACGGCTCTCACAACAAGATCCTCTTCGCTGACGACAACACTCTGTGGATCGGCTCCCAGCTCTGTGCCACTGGAGAGCGCGCAGCCCGTGCAGCCCAGCAGATCGCAGCCGGCCAGGCCACCGACCAGAGCGCGAACTACAACTGTCTCACGCGCGTGGTTCTGCCGTCGGGTTCCACCGCGGCCAGCGCCTCCATCGTTCCTGCAGTCACGCAGAGTGCAACGTCGCCCGTCGTCGTCCCTTACCCGAACACGAACCAGAACCAGTATTACTATGGCGACTTGACTGGCCTCTGCTGGGTTCAGGGCTTCCACAAGGTTTACACCGCCTACGGGGGGCAGGTGCATGCCTTCAATACAACAGACGGCTCCGAGATCAACAACGCCAACATTACCGTTCAGGGCACCGCGCTCGATGTTGCCTACCTGGACGCCGTGACCGACGCAGCCAACTAATGCAGGCTCAGACACAGGGTTCAGGTCAAAGGAAGACTCTGTCCTGCGCCTGAGCTCTGAGTTTTGTTTCTGAGCCCTATGTCCTCGCCCGCACAACTCGACATCCTGGCCATTGCAGCCCATCGCGACGACGTCGAACAGACCTGCGGCGGCACTCTGATGGCCATGCACGCCCGCGGCTGGACGACGGGGATCCTCGATCTCACCCAGGGCGAGTCCGGCACCCGCGGCACCGCCGCCGATCGCGAGTCTGAGGCCAACGCTGCCGCGCGCATCCTCAACGTCGCTCATCGTGAGGCGCTCGACCTTCCCGATGGCAACGTCGAGAACACCCTGGTCAATCGTCTCAAGCTGGCAGCCGTCCTGCGCCGCCTGCGCCCCCGCGTTGTAATCCTTCCCTACTGGCAGGGCCGCCATCCCGACCACTACACCACAGCCACGCTAGGCTACGAGGCCTGCTTCGTCAGCGGCCTCGCTAAGGTCGTAACGCCCGGCGAACTCCACCCGCCACATCGGCCGTACAAGATCCTCTATGCAAGCCTCTATGCCGACGTGCGTCCCACATTCGTCGTCGACATCACACCGTTTGCCGAGCAGCGCCTACAGTCTCTGCTGGCCTACCACTCGCAGTACGGCGCGCAGCCTGAAGGCAGTGGCCTCTTCGTCCCCGAAGAGGAGATCCGCGAGCGAACTTTCGCCACAGCGCGCCACTACGGTTTGCTGGCCGGAGTCCGCTACGCCGAGCCCTTTATTCAGAAGGAAGTATGTCTTGTTGATGACATCATGATTCTTCCAGTCCAATCAATCTAACCGCGAATGTTATTATCTCCGCAATCCGTTTCAGGGCACATTTCGTCATCACAACGAAGGTGCAGCTAGGAACGGGCACTCAGGAGAGGTCCATCGTGGAAAAAAAGCTTAATGATTTAGTAGATAAGGCTCTATCCCGCCGGAAGTTTTTGGCGGGAGCAGGGACGGCCGCTGCCGGCGCAATGATGATCGGTTGCAACAACAGCACACCAGCACCAACCACTACACCAACCCCGACACCAACCCCGCTCGACATCCCCGACAATGACATTCTGAACTTCGCCCTCAACCTGGAGTATCTTGAGGCCGAGTTCTACCTCTATGCCGCGACTGGCTCCGGTCTCTCCACCGCCGATGCACTCAGTGGGGCGGGCACCACGATCGTTCCCCCCGGCATCAAGGCAGTGCCATGGACTAGTCCGATCTTCGCCCAGTACGCGGCCGAGATCGCCCAGGATGAGCTAAATCACGTTCGCTTCCTCCAGGCAGCCATCACCGGAAACAAGGGGACCCCAGTTTCCCGCCCTGCCCTCGACCTCACCTTCTTCGGTCCGCTGGCTGTCGCAGCCAAGATCACCGCGACTCCCACCTTCAATCCCTTCGACGGCAATAACGACTTCCTTATCGGAGCCTTTGTCTTTGAAGACGTCGGCGTTACGGCCTACAGTGGCGCTGCTCCTCTGCTGGCCAACAACAATATCCTGAACGCTGCTGCCGGCATCCAGGCAGTCGAAGCCTACCACGCCGCCGAGATTCGCACTCTGATCACTGCCGTAGATGGCGCAGCCGGAAATCAGACCTACACCACCATTGCCAACCAGGTATCCGCTCTCCGCGCCACACTCGGCGGAGGTAATGAGACTGCCCTCAGCGTCAGCAGCATCGTCGCTGCCGATCCCACCAACGCCATCGCCTTCCACCGCACAACCGATCAGGTTCTGCACATTGTGTACGGCGCGGCGGGCGGAGCAGGCCTCTCCAAGGGCGGCTTCTTCCCCAATGGACTCAACGGCTCGATCTCAGTAACAGCTTCCTAAGGACGGAGACATCATGGCAACTTTAGAGACACAGCAGCTCGATGAAATTATCGTCAGCACCCGGCGAAAGATGCTCACCAAGGGAGGCGCCGCGCTGGCCGCTCTTGCCTTCGGAGCAGCCGCAACCCCTAAAAAAGCAGAGGCCCAGTCGGCTGCCATCGGCGACTCGGACATCCTCAACTTCGCTCTCAACCTGGAGTATCTCGAGGCGCAGTTCTACAACCTCGCGGTCTACGGAGTAACCATCGACAAACTGTCGACGCCGATTCCCATCAGCGTCAACGGCACCACCGGCGGCACGGTCGCGCTAAGCCCGACCTTCGCCAAGGTTCCATTCTCACTATCCTACGTACAGGCCTATGCCACGGAGACCGCAACGGAAGAAGGTAAGCACGTCCTCTTCCTCCAGAGCGCGCTCAGCACCAAGGCCGTCTCGATGCCCAACATCGATCTGTTCACTTCTTTCAACACCCTTGCCGCGGCAGCGATGATCGGTCCAAGCTTCGACCCCTTCGCAAGCGACGCCAACTTCCTGATCGGCGCTTATATCTTCGAGGATGTGGGAGTCTCCGCCTATCATGGAGCGGCTCCTCTGATTAGCGACAAGGTCAACATCCTCCCGGCAGCGGTTGGTATTCACGCGGTCGAGGCCTATCACGCCGGTCTCATCCGCACTACCATCAACGGTCTCGATGGCGGCGGTGGAACCGGTCCGCTCAGCACGCTGACGCAGATGATCTCGGCAGCTCGTTCTTCGCTGGCGAATCCGGATCCCACCAAACCGATCACCACTCCGTTTGTCACCTTCACAGGCTCAGCGGCAGACGACATCGGAGTCTCCACAACCCAGGTCGCGCTCAACACCTCCACGGCGAACATCACTGCCTCAACCATCGTTGATTGCGATCAGAACTCCCTGGGCTGGGCTCGCTCCACCTCCCAGATCCTCGCAATCGTCACCGGCACCAAACCGACCGACACGGTCCATCAGGGAGTCTTCTTCCCCAATGGCCTTAACGGTCTCATCGCATAGCTCGTACTCTGAAACCAACAAAAGAGCCGCGGCCCTCCAAGCTGCGGCTCTTTTTGTCCTGTTCAAAGACCTTCTTCAAGATCAGTTCAAA
Source organism: Tunturiibacter empetritectus (assembly GCF_013410875.1). Taxonomy (GTDB): domain Bacteria; phylum Acidobacteriota; class Terriglobia; order Terriglobales; family Acidobacteriaceae; genus Edaphobacter; species Edaphobacter empetritectus. The sequence goes on from NZ_JACCCU010000002.1 coordinate 402,438, forward strand.
CAATCACTCGCACTCGCAGCCGTTCTCTCACAAACTCCACCACCTCATCCGTCACATAGACCGGCGGCAGTATCGGCAGCACCGGCGTTCCCTCTACCAGCTTCAGCGAAACACCCTTCCACTCGGGCCTTCCGAGTACGCCTTCCGGCACCAGCACCGCATCGGCGCGATCCAGAAAGTACTTCGCAGAATCTTTGAAGTCCGCCGTCTCCGGATCGAGCACGCTTAGATAAAGATCGGGCCGCAGAAACCGCAGGATGCTGTTCGACTCGATCACCACATTCTCCGCGCGCTCCATCTCCTTACGAATGCGCGGCATCGCCTCGGACAGATCGCCTGCCCGAGTCCTCACCCAGAATGACCGCACCGCACCCGCCGCCAGATAGCGTCCCGAATCTGTCGTGGCATCTCCCCCCGGGCGCTCCTCACTGACTGCAACTGTGTGTTCGGCGGTCTCGCAGTCACAGGGCTCACCATTGGCTGAACACATTCCATGCCCGAACTGCGTGATCTTGAAGGCAGTCCAATGCATCTCGGGCATCGCTTCGATCAGCCCTGCTACCACGCTGGTCTTTCCAATGTTTCTTGTATGTCCGCCAACCACTACAGTCGCCATTATTCACCGCGCTTCTGCTGATTTTAGTCCTGCCGGACGGGCGCCCTGCGCGGGCAGCGGGCGTTCGCACGCCTTTTTAGAGCTTTGCGTGGTCCTCCCGTTGGTCGGAATCAATCTTCCTTCGCGACCAACGGGAGCGCCAACCGAAGGGGTATATACGCCACGAAGTGGCCGCGCTCCGCGCAGGAGGCCCGTCCGGCAGGACAGCTTCAACGCCGCTTCAACCGCGCAAGATCCCGCAGATACTCCTTCAAAGGTCGCGCCGGGCGCCCCCAGAACACCTCGCCCGGCCCACGCATCTTCTTCCCACTCAGCACCCCCGCTCCGCCGCCAAGAATCACGCCGGCCCCTACCGTGGCATGCTCCCCAATCCCCACCTGCCCACCCAGAATCGCGCCATCCTCCACTACACTCGAGCCCGAGATCCCCGTCTGCGCCGCGATAATGACGTTCTTCCCAATCACGCAGTTATGTCCGATATGCACGAGGTTGTCGATCTTCGTCCCGCGCCCGATCCTCGTCTCCCCAAGCGCACCACGATCGATCGTCGTATTCGCGCCAATCTCGACATCGTCCTCCACCACCAGCCGCCCCTGCTGCGGAAAGATCAGATACTCTCCCGTCTCCGCGCTCCGCACATAACCAAAGCCGGTAGATCCAAGCACAGCACCCGCCTGTACCACCACGCGATCCCCCAACACGGTCCCCGCATAGATCGTCACGCGCGCACCAATCTCGCATTCACTTCCAATCACCGCACCATCGCCCAGCACAGCACCCGGCCCAACCGCCGTTCCTACGCCAATCGCCACGCCCTGCCCCACCACAGCCGAAGCATGCACACCTGTCTGAACTCCGTTGACGCTCAACCTTCGCGCCACCTGCGCAAACGCATATTTCGCATCCGCCACCCACAACACCCTGGGATCCGGCGACCGATAGGGCGGCAGCTCCGCCGACTCCAACTTCCTGCTCGCCAGGATCACACCAGCCTTCGATTGCAGCGCCCGGCCCAACGCATCGGCTTCAACCGCAAACACAACCGAGCTCTCGTCAGCATCCTCGATGCTCGAGACCGCCGTAATCTCAACCTCCAGCAGCGGCGCGCTCACACCAACCCAGTCTGCGATCTTGCTCATCGTTGTCATCAGTAGATCCTCGCCATCAGTAGATCCCCTCTTCTCCCGGAGGCCGCGTCTTCCACCGCCGATGCATCCACAGCCATTGATCAGGATACTGCCGAATCATCGCCTCAATCGCTGCCGTGAAGGCCGCTGTATTTGTAACCGCATCAGTTTCAGAATCGCCTATATGCGCCACTTCAAGTTCTTTGCCAAAGCGCAGCACGTACTTCTGCTCGCTCTCCTCCCACAGCAGAAACCCCGGCACCACTGCGGCTCCCGTCTTCCCGGCGATGCGCGCCATCCCCGAGGCCGTACACGCCTGCACGCCAAAGAACGGCACAAACACACCCTGCGGCGGAGTCATATTCGTATCCATCAAAATCCCCACCGTCTCTCCCGCACGCATCGACGCAATCAACCCTCGCGCAAAGTCGTCTTTGTGAATGACGCGATTTCCATGCAGGCACCGAACTCGATTTACAAACTCATCGACAAGCGGGTTATCCAGCCGCCGAATCACCATCCCCATCGGCATGCCCATCAGCGAGTGATAAAAACTCGACAGCTCCCACGCCCCCAAGTGGCCCGTCAAAACCAGCACGCCCTTCCCGCGCTCACGAGCCGTCAGGTAGTTCTCCAATCCCTCGTAGCGAATAAACCAGCTGGCACTCTCCTGCGTGTATCCCGGCATCAGGCAGAACTCCGCCAGCAGCCAACCAAGACGCCGATACAACAAGCGTAGAGTCCTCTCCTGTTCAGGCTCCGGCATCTCGGGAAACGCAAGCTTCAGGTTCCGTACACCCACTCCGCGCAGTCGCCCCAACACGTGATAGGCAATGGCCGCAATCCCCGCGCCAACGGCCCTGGCCGGTCCTCGCGGAAGCAACCGCATTCCGTGAACCGCCAGCCACACCACGGCAAACTCCACCCGTTCACGGAAGCTCACCTGCGCGTCAATTCCCTCTTTTTGTGGAACTTTGCTCAAGCCTCTAGTCTACCGATTCCAACCCACGCCGCTCGAAAAACAGAAAGGGCGGCTGAATAAGCCGCCCCTCTGCAATCGAACAACAATCAAACAACAGATGCATTACTGGTTCTTGGCAACCACGAAGTACTTGGCCACTGTGCGCACAAACGGACGAGCCTCAACCGGCGTGACCTGCTTGCCGCCGAGGATCTGATCGAATCCAATGTCCGTTCCGTACAGCGCACGAGTGTCGTCCTGATTCTGCGACAGCACCGTGCCATCCAGGTTGATTCCCGCAAAGAGCCCTTTGGCACGCGAGTAGCTCAGGAACTGCGCATTCAGCTTCCAGTCCGTTCCAGCCTGAGCGTTGCGGCCAACCGGGCCGGCAGCAGCAGCGGCATCCGCACCAAGTTTGAACTTATTCTTCAGCATATCCTGCAGACCCTCTTGGTTCATCGCGACCAATACCAAGTCAGTTGCTTGTCCACCGATCTGGAACCCAAAGCTTCCGCCAGCCAACTGAACGCAAACCGGCGCACTCCACTTTCCGCTGGGTGTACGACAGGTCGCAACACCCTGACCATACTGCGCGCCCACAACGAAGGCACCCTTTTTGTAGCTCGGGATCACTACCACGCACTGCGCACCCGCAAGAATGCCGCCGGGTATAGCCTTATCCGGTGTCGCCATAATCTCGCGAATCACCTGGCTAGCGGCATTGAGACGCTCCGCAACCTTCGCCTTATCACCCTCCGCCTGGGCAGACAGAGAACCGGCGATCATCGCCAAACCACACAAAGCCACTGAAATCTTTTTTAGCATCGTTTTCCTTCTCACTCTCGTTCTGAATTTTTCTGATCTTCAACGGGGCTCAACAAACTGCTTATTTCCAACAATATATAAGATGGATAAAGACCGGTCCAAGTTGTCCCGTCAAAAAGTCAGCATGACGGCACCAGCATACGCCGAGAGAGCTACACACACGCAAAAAAAATGGGGGTTGTAGAGATAATGTCGGTAGAACTCCGACGCTATCTCTACAACCCCTCTCCCAGGTCTGTGTTGCTTAGTAGTACTTTGCCCCACATTACCTTCGCTCACAACGGTACGAAGGTGGGTATACCTTTGAGCGAATTTTGTTAACTTAGTAGTTAACAAAATCTGGGTGCAAAAAGCTCCAGCAACTAAAGACAGAAGTAGACTTCCGGTCAGAGTGTGGAAAACTTGCGTCGTAATCGTCAATATTCTGCAACAAAAGCCAGGGTTACCGCCCTAAAAACATCTTCTGATTGACGGCCTGAACCGATAAGGCAATGCGGTTATCGACCCCAACCTTCCGCATCAGATTCCCTACGTGTTTCTTCACCGTAGCCACATCGATGCCAAGCTCTCTTCCAATCGCCGGATTCGGGTGTCCCGCGGCCAGAAGGCGGAGGACCTCCAGCTCTCTCTGGGTGAACTTCGGCGCCTTCGCCGGGCCAGCCGGCGTCTCGGCTCCAGCTGAAGTCGACTCGAGCAACCGCGCCAGCACCTTCCGCGGTGCCCATACCGACCCATCCTGCACCACATCGATCGCCATCCGGATCTCGCTCTCCTTCGCCGAATGGGCCAGATAGCCCTTGGCTCCGGCACCGATGATGCGCTGGATGTGATCGTGATCCTCCTCCAGCCCGAGCACGATCAGCCGAAAGCGCGGACGCGTCCTGCGAAACGTAGCCAGCAGCTCGAAGATGTGATCCGTACATGCCGAATCGATCAGGATCAACGACACCCCCGAGGCGTCCAGCGCGCCTGGCACCGACAGGGGAACCACCTCCACCGGTCCGCCATCGGGAAAGATTGTCTGCAACCCCAGGATCCGCAGCGGGTCGGCAGCCACCAGGCCGACGCGCAGCGATCCCTTGGCCTTCTTCGCCTTCTTGTGTTTGGTATCCTTCATCGCCTGCGCAGCCCCTTTACTCAGCATCGTGCATTTAGTAGGCCGACTTCAGCGCTTCAGAAAAAATCGTGATCCGCAGTTCTACAGCTTAGGCAGCACGATTCCCTGCTGATTCTGATACTTCCCTTTACGATCCGCGTAGCTGATCTCACACACCTCATCGGACTGGAAGAACAAAATCTGGCAGAGGCCCTCGTTCGCGTATATCCGAGCGGGCAGCGGGGTGGTGTTCGAGATCTCGAGTGTTACATAGCCCTCCCACTCCGGCTCAAACGGCGTCACGTTCACGATGATTCCACAGCGCGCATAGGTCGATTTGCCGACGCAGATCGTCAGCACATCGCGTGGAATCTTGAAGTACTCGATCGACCGCGCCAGCGCAAACGAGTTCGGCGGAACGATCACGCTCTCGGCCTGTACGGTCACAAACGAGCGTTCGTCGAACGCCTTCGGATCGATGATCGCGCTATTGACGTTGGTAAAGATCTTGAACTCGTCGGAGACCCGCAGATCGTATCCATACGAAGAAAGTCCATACGAAATAACGCCCTCTCGAACCTGTTTTTCGCTGAATGGAGAGATCATTCCGTGTTCGTTCGCCTGCTGGCGAATCCAACGGTCGCTTTTAATTGCCACTCTGGTGCCCCTTCGGTCTCTGCTTTTGAAATTTCTTCCATTCTCGCAGAAGGTAGATATCCCTAATTGTCGCAGAAGGGTGTAAATTGGGTGCGGTAGTTCCCAGGCCCCATTGCATCATTAGATTCTTCATCTTACGGTAGCGTTCTATCGTTGACAATCGGAGTCCGAGTTTCTACCATCACCGTACTACCAGGTCAGCACCAGTTTTCTAAAAAATACAGCCCAAGGACGGCGGCCCAGATGATTAAGCAGGATCTCATACAGAGGGTGGTAGAAAGAACCGGCCTTCCAAGGACAAAAGCAGAGTCGGCTGTCGATGCGATCTTCGAAAGCATGAAGGCGACTCTCATCGCGGGAGACCGCATTGAACTCCGCGGATTTGGTGTCTTTACCGTCAAGCCGCGCAAAACCGGAATCGGTCGCAACCCAAGGACCGGCGCCGAGGTCACCATCGCCCCAGGCAAAGCAGTCCGCTTCAAGCCTGGCAAAGAGCTTCATCTGCTCGACTAACGCATCCGATCTAAGTCTCGGCGCACCAGCAGTCGGGGCTCGTTTGCGATAACCTCCCCAAAATTTTTCTGAAGCGATGCGTCACATCAGATGCACCGCATCCACGTCGACCACCAGGTTCCGGCGCGCAATCCCCTGCGTCTCCGCATAGGCTAACATCGCCCGCAAGGTCTCTCCCAGCGCCTGCCGCCGCTCCGCCTTCAAGACAAAGTGGTATCGATAGATCCGCTTCAGCCGCACAATCGGAGCGGCCGCCGGCCCCAGCACCCGCACCTTATCCAGCCGGGCCTTCTGGAACCATCGCCCCAGCGTCCCGGCCCATCCCGTAGCCTCCTCCAGCTTTTCGCTCTGAATCACCACATTCGCGAGCACAGCAAACGGCGGGTAGTGCATCCACCTCCGATACTGCATCTCCTTCGCCACAAACCCCGGATAGTCATGCTTCGCTGCAAACTGAATTGCATAGTGATCGGGGTGATACGTCTGCACCAACACCTTGCCTATCAGATCCCCACGCCCCGCCCTCCCCGAGACCTGCGTCAGCAGCTGAAACACCCGCTCCGCTGCACGAAAGTCCGGCAGCCCAAGTTGAAAGTCCGCCCCCACTACTCCGACCAGCGTCACACCATGAATGTCATGCCCCTTGGCGATCATCTGCGTCCCCACCAGCAGATTGATCTCGCCCCCGTGCAGCCTCGCCAACAGCCGCTCCATGTCACTCCTCCCGCGTACGGTATCGCGATCCATCCGCCCAATCCTCGCCGTCGGAAAAAGCTCCTGCAACCTCTCCTCCCCCTGCTGCGAACCCACTCCAAGAAAATAAAGATGCTCGCTCTCGCACTTCGGGCACTTTGACGGCACCGACCGCCGCGAACCGCAGTAGTGGCACTCCAGCCTCTGCCCCGGCTGCGCAATCGCATCGTTCCCACTCACCGGTTTGTGATAGGTCATCGACACTGCACAGTTCTCGCACTCAATCTTCTCCCCGCAGCTCCGGCACAGCACCGTCGACGAGTACCCCCGCCGATTCAACAACAGAATCACCTGCTCGCCGCGATCGAGCGTAGCTTGCGTCTCCTCTATCAGCCTTCGCGAAAAGATCTGCTCCTGCCCAGTCTCGCGAAACTCCTCCCGCATATCTACCAGCTCGACCAGAGGCAGCGGCCTGTCCGCAACCCGAGCGCGCATCTCCACCAGCGCATAGCGCCCCTTCTCCGCATTCGCCCAGCTTTCGAGCGATGGCGTCGCCGACCCCAGCACCACCACCGACTCGTTCAGCTTCGCCCGCATCACCGCAACATCGCGCCCGTGATACCGCGGCGTCTCCTCCTGCTTGTAGCTCGAGTCGTGCTCCTCATCCACGATGATCAGGCCCAGATCCACCATCGGGGCAAAGACCGCCGACCGTGTCCCAACCACGATCCTCGCCTCGCCCCGCCGAATCCTGTGCCACTGCTCCGCCCGCTCATCCGGCGTCAGTTGAGAGTGTAAGAGCGCTACCTCGCCGCCAAACGCCGCTACCATCTGCCCCGCCATCGCCGGCGTCAACCCAATCTCCGGCACCAAGAGCAACGCGCTCTTCCCCGCGTCTAAAGCTCGGCGCATGGCAGCAAAATAAACCGAGGTCTTCCCGCTCCCCGTAATTCCATACAGCAGATGCGGCCTGAACCCACCCTTCTCCATCGCGGCCGCAATCGTCCCCAGCGCCTCCATCTGTGCTTCATTCAAGGCATGTTCGTGCGCATGCTTCTTTCCCTGCGCGCCCACGCCGCCCAGATGAAACTCCTCCGCAACCTCTTCAATGCCCACCAGCCCGCGCTTCACCAGCGTCCCCAGCGTAGACTCCGGCACTCCTGCGCGCGTCAGACTAAGCCGCAGATCCCGCAACCGCATCCGCCCGCCCACCGCCGCCAGCTCCGCAAGAATCGCCGTCTGATTTTCATTCAGCTTCGGCAGCCGCGCATCCGTCACCAACACCGCCACCTTCTCGAGCCGCCGCGCATCCCGCTCTTCCGCCACCGCCTCGCGCACCAGCCACTTCTTCCGAACCATCCCCTCCAGCAGCCCTTTATTTGCACCAGTCGCCGACCGCAGTGCTGACATCTTCGCCGACTCTCCCCCTTCCAGATAGTTCAGCACGGAGTACTCGCGATTCTGCTCCTCCACCGTCAGCTTCGATCGCCGCGACGATCCTTTCATCGCCCCCTCATACAGCATCTTCCGCCCAGCCTCCGCGATGCGATAAGAGAAGTGGCGCTTCACCTCCGCCGCCAGCGGCAGCATCCCCCGCAGCACCTCGCCCAGCGGAGCCACATAGTACGAAGCAATCCACGCCGCCAACTTCATCAACTCTGCTGGAAGCAGCGCGGCCTCATCCAACACCTGCTGCACCGGCTTGATCTCGAAGTCTTCCGCCGGGGCGTCCTCATGCACCCGAACCACTACGCCCATCAGCCTCTGCCCACTGAACGGCACCAGCACCCGAGCTCCCACTACCGGCCCATTTCCAGACATAGACCCATTCACCGAATAGGTAAACACCTGGTCCAACGGCACCGGCAAAGCAACATCACAAAACTGCGGCATCTCTCCAGCTTAACCTCTCCACCCGCACGACACTCTCTTATCCCCGCGAACGCCTGAAATCAGGCAACTTCCTTCCCCACAAAGTGGATCCCTTACCGAAGCAGAAGAACTTCGATTACCTCAGAGGTAATTGCGAGCGGCTTCGAGCCGATTGATAGTGAAGAAGCAAGTAAAAGAGCAGCAGATCAATATCAACCCGGAGAATGCTATGAACACCCTGACCATCACAAAAACCGCACCGCCCCAGTGGCTCCTCGATTTCTGGAAAGAGATTGACGACAAAACCTTCGGCAAAGGCTTCGACTGCTTCGTCGAGGATGCAACCTGCCGCCTCGGTATCGCAGAGTGGAACGGACGCGAGCAGATCCGCGAAAACCTTCGCGCCTTCATCGACACAGGCTTCACCGCGCATCACGACGTCACCGAATACTGGGACAGCGGCCCGCTGAAGATCTTCCGCGGCATCGTAACCATGAAGCCTGACGACTCCACCAAGCCGACCGTGAAGCCCGTCATGACACACTTCTTCTACATGGACGAAGCCGATCCCACCAAGGTCCGTAGCTGGGTTGGATCGGTAGGCCCCGTCCAGTTCTAACCCTCGTGCATGCTCAACCCATCACCTAACATCTCAAACAATGACACAGCAAACCGAACACGAGCTAGGCAGCTTCCTTCGCTACTGGCGGCAGCAGCGTGGGAAGAGCCAGTTCGATCTCTCCCTCGACTCTGGAGTCTCTCAACGCCACATCAGCTTTGTGGAGAGAGGCCGCAGCACTCCCAGCAGAGAGTTGCTGCTGAGTCTGGCCAGGACGCTCGACGTTCCCCTTCGCGAACAGAACATCCTTCTGCTCGCCTCCGGATACGCCCCCGTCCACCTCGAGAGTGCATGGAACACTCCGGAGATGGCCGTCGTCAACAATGTCGTCGATCGCATGTTGAAGCAGAACGAGCCTCACCCCGCACTCATGATGGATCGATATTGGAACGTCCTCAGGACCAACGAAGCCGCGCCGCGCTTCTTCGGTTCCTTCGTCGATCTATCCAAATGGCCGAAGCCGCGGAACCTCCTCCACCTCCTCTTCGACCCCGAAGGAGTGCGGCCGTTCGTCGAAGACTGGAATGTGGTCGCCTCGGGGCTTTTACAGCGTGTCTATCGCGAGGCGGTTGGACACGTCACCGACAAAAAAACCAAGGAGCTCCTCGATGACCTGAAAAAATATTCGGGAGTGAGAGAACTAAGCGGATCCCTCAAAGACGTCAGGGATCAAGCTCCGGTCCTGCCGATCACCTTCGTCAGAGGGAACGAGAGATTTTCTTATTTTTCGATGATCTCGACCGTCGGCCTGCCGCAGGACATCACCGCGCAGGAGTTCCGGATCGAATGCATGTTTCCCGTCGAATGAGTGATGTCAACCGAGCGTGACCGTGCTTAAAATAGAGGCGTGAAAATCAAGCGCTCTCCCTTTGAACTATCGTGCGCGCTGTGGCTGGCCTGTGGCATCGTTGCGTTCGGGCAGGATGCCGCTTCCAAGGCCGCAGCAAGCGTGCCCGGAACCGTTACGCCGATTGCCCTGCCCCCGGCGATAACCTCGGCCCAGGCTTCGGCGCGCAAAGCTAGCTACAGCGTCGCCGTTCCCGGAAGCGGAGAGTGGACCGATGCGGGCTTCGCCGTCGCAGCAGGAGAGACCGTCAGCTATGGCGCCACAGGGCAACTCACCCTGTGGGATGCGCGCGCTTCGGCCCCTGCCGGAGTTACCCGAGGATGGAAGGATATGCTCCGGCAGTTTCCCCTCGACAGTGCAAGCGCAGGTGCTCTAATCGGGCGCATCGGCAGCTCCGATGCGGCGGTCCCGTTCGCCATCGGCGGCCAGTTGGAGCAGACCGTACCCGCCAACGGCGAGCTGTTCCTTGCCGCCAACGTGCCCAAGGAAGTTGGCGCGCAGGGCACCTACCAGGTCTCGCTGAAGATCACAGCAGCCAAGCCAACTTCCCAGGCGACCATGCAGCAGGACGCCGCGCTGCTCGCCCCGGCGCTGCTCGACGGCGTACCGCAGCGCGTAGGCGACGAGCAAGGCAATCCCGGCGACATGGTGAACTTCTGCATCGTAGGAACCAAGGACGCCGTGGAGAAGGCGTTCACCGCGGCAGGCTGGGTGCAGGTCGACCAGTCGAACAACGCGGCAGTCCTGCACGGCCTTCTCTCCACTCTGTCCAAGAAGGCCTACACCGAGGTGCCGATGAGCACGCTCTTTCTCTTCGGCCGCCCGCAGGACATGAGCTATGCGCGCGGCGACGCCATCACCGTCGCCATGGTCCGTCATCATCTGCGTGTGTGGGACACGGGCCGTACCGCAGGCGGGCTTCCAGTGTGGGTGGGTTCGTCGACCCACGACAACGGTCTTGAGAAGGACCAGAGAAACAACGGCGTAACCCATCACATCGACCCGGAGGTGGACAAGGAGAGGGACTTTGTCGAGGCAAGCTTCGCAGCCGCAGGAGCACTGGATGCAGCCGCCTACATCACCCCCAAGGATCCGCTGCACGAGGCAAACACAGCAACAGGCGGAACCTTCAACTCCGACGGAAACGTAGTAGCCATGGTTCTGCGCCACTGAGGTAAAGCAAGTGGGCAGCTTAGCAGATGAAATAGGCTGCGAACTTCTCCAGACACAGCACTAGATACTCCACCATCTTGATATGCTTCTCCCACCATGAAGAAGATCACTCTTCCCGTCCTACTGGCCCTTCTTCTCCCCCTCGCCGCCTGTGAGCCACATCCGCAGCCCACGTCTGAGCCCGCACCCCGCCCCGGCACCACCGCGCTCCCAAGCCAATCTTCAGACCAAGCCGCCGCCAGTCAGCAACCCTTCGACTACTACCTTCTCAATCTCTCCTGGTCGCCCGAGTTCTGCCACTCGCACCCCAACGCAACCGAGTGCGCCCAGCGCCCCGCCTTCGTCCTCCACGGCCTCTGGCCTCAGAACACCAACGGAGGCTATCCGCAGAACTGCTCCACGGACTACGGCCCGCGCGACCCCTCCGCCTATAGCGACATCTACCCCGACGCCGGCCTCCTCCGTCACGAGTGGCGCACTCACGGCACCTGCTCCGGCCTCTCTCCCGACGCCTTCTTCGCCCTCGCCCGCACCGCCTTCCAGGCCGTCACCATCCCGCCCACACTCGCCCAGCTCGACCATCAAATCTCGCTCACCCCGGCTCAGCTCATCGACCTCTTCCAGACCGCGAACCCGGCCATACCTGCCGCCAGCCTCGCCATCAGCTGCGGCAACAACTACCTCACCGCCGTCGAGGTCTGCCTCGACAAATCCGCGCACCCAATCTCCTGCGGCCCCATCCGCTCCTGCCGCGCCAACGCAGTCCGCATCACCCCACCGTAAGCGGCTTATGCCTCGGAAATAGGAGGGGGTTCCGGGATAGATATAGCAAGATCGAGGAAGAAAACTGACAGCTCTACGCCTTGGTCGGAGACTTCAACCCCATCTCCTTCATCACCCTCTGCAGATCCTTCCACGCCTCGCCCTTCATCGTCGGGTCACGCAGCAGAAACGCCGGATGATAGGTCACCGCAAGCTTCGCTCCCCTGCAGCTATGCCACTTGCCACGCAAGGAGCTCAGGGACTGCTTCACTCCCAACAGATACATCGCCGCCGTAGCCCCCAGCGCCACGATCACCTGGGGCTGCACCACATCGATCTGCTGTAGCAGAAACTGGTCGCAGGTATTCGCCTCCACCGGCTCAGGAACCCGGTTAGCGGGCGGCCTGCACTTCACGATATTGGCGATGTAAACCTCCTCGCGCTTGAGGCCCATCGCCTGGATCATATTGTTGAGCAGTTGACCAGCCTTGCCGACAAAGGGGATCCCCGAGGTGTCCTCATCCGCCCCCGGCCCCTCGCCGACAAACATCAACCGCGCATTGGCATCGCCATCGCCGAACACGATCGTCCGCCTGCCCGCATACGCCAGCGGGCAGCGAGTGCAATCGCCAATCTCAGTTTTGATTCCAACCAGCGCTTCAGCCTTATGCGCAGCATCCACCCGCACTGCAGGCAGCGGAACTAGATCATCGAAACTCACAAGCTTCGCGATGGGAGGCTCCAGAAATTGAGGTCGAACCGGAACGGCAACAGGAACAACTGGCTGCTCCACCAAAGTCGTCTTCGCAAACAACGGTCGCGCCTGAACCACCTCCTCGACAACGGAGACAGCATCAACCGCAGCAGGAACAGGAACCGCAACAGCCTCGACGTACACCGGCTCGCCCCGACGATAAAAGTCATGGACGCCCATGTCGCGAAGATAGTCCACGTAAGCCCGCAGCTGCTCTGCTTCTCCTGCCATGGCTCTATGGTATCGCGGTCTGCTCCGTCAGATTTAGTGCACCGGAATGTCGAGCACAGGTTCTACGACCTTCTCCGGCAGAACAAATTTGACGTGTCCCTGTTTGATCTCATCCTGCGCCACGCGACAAGCCTTCATCGACTTGGCCACGATCAGAGGAGAGGCGCCAGACTGTAGCTGCCGCGCCCGACGCGCCGCACCTTTTACCAGACTGTACTTATTGTGGAATGCATTCTCAATCGTCATGCGTTTCACCCCGATGCAGAAGTTATAACTCACCCCGATGAAAACCCATACACAATTCGTAGTGGATAACACGTCTCTAATCGTGAAAGGTCCTCAATGCCTTCTGTAAGCGAGGCGAAGCAGCATCGGTCCTGCAACTCGAAGCCAGCGCCTGTACCCCGTCGCGCTCGCCGCGCTCACACAAAACAATCGCCCTCAGCTCCGCCACAGCCTGGTCAAGCACATCATTTACCAGCGCATACTTATAGTCCCACATCTGCTTCAACTCAGTCCGAGCCTCCGCCAACCGGCTCTGAATCACCTTCTCAGAGGTCACATGTTCGGCCTCGCTCCGGTTTCGCAGCCGCATCTCCAGTACCTGCGGGCTAGGCGGCAAGATGAAGATCGACACCGCAGCGGGCGTCTTCTTCATCACCTGCACCGCACCCTGTACATCGATGTCGAGCAGCAGGTCCTTCCCTGCATCCTTCGCATGTCCCAGAGCCGACATCGCCGTCCCGTAGTAGTTGCCGAAGACCTCTGCCCATTCCAGAAAGTCTCCCGCCGCAATCATCCGCTCGAACTCCTCCCGGGTCGTGAAGTGATACTCCCGCCCATCCGTCTCCGACCCCCGTGGCGCCCGCGTCGTATACGAAATCGAAAAGTCCAGCCCCTCCACCAACGTCCGCAGCTGACTCACCAGCGTCGACTTCCCCGAACCCGACGGCGCCGAAATGATAAAAAGAATTCCCGCCATGCGCCTCAATCACCTATTCCATTTGTCTCTGCCAGTCTAACAACCGCGCGCGCACACGCTACTCCCATATCTATTCCCATATCTATTCGAGGTTCTGAACCTGCTCCCGCGCTTTCTCGATCTCAGCCTTCATCTCGAGTCCAAGCTCCGTGATCTGCAAGCTATTCTCGCCCGCTGCTCCGCTGGTCTTCGACAGCATCGTATTCGCCTCGCGGTTCAGCTCCTGCAGCAGAAAGTCCAGCCGCTTGCCCAACTCGCCGCCCTCCTCGAGCATCGCAACAAAGCGCTCCACATGCGTCCGCAATCGAACGATCTCCTCCTCGATATCGCTCTTCTCCGCCAACACCGCAGCCTCAGCCAGCAGCCGCTCCTCGGTCACCGGAACGCCCTGCGTAAGCTCCATCAGCCGGCTCCGCAGTCGCTCAAACTGCACCTCGCGTACTCCGTTCCTCAGCCCAGCCATCTCTTCCCCGAAAGCCTGCAGACGCAGCATCGAAGCCTTCAGCTCAGCCGCCAGCGAAGCACCCTCCTGAGCTCGCCCCTCATTGAGCTTCCCAACCAGCGGAACGACCAGCGAGAGCACCGCCGCGTCAAGCCCCTCAATCTCCGCCGCACCAGCAACGCCCTCAGTACTCATCACACCCGGTATGCGCAGCATCGCATTCAGGTCCGGCTCCGCAGACACGCCATGCGTCCCAGCAGCCTCGCGAAACGCCTGCACGTAAGCCTCAAGCAAGCCCTCATTCAGCTGGATCTCAACGTTTGCCCTGCGCTCGATCTGCAGCGTCACCTCGATATGCCCCCGACGCAGACTCTCCTTCAACATCCTTCGCATCTGCACCTCGAGACCATCACAGAAAGAAGGTAACCGGAGATGAAGATCAAGAAACCGATGGTTCACGCTCTTCATACTCAAAGTGAAGGCAAGGCTATCTCGCACCGCACCGCGCATACTCGCGTACCCAGTCATCGAATAGATATCTGTCACGCAATCCCCTCCAGCCCGACCGTCAGCACACCCTCACCGTTCCCGGCTGGCGCAGCATCATTCTCACTAAACTGCATGTCATAAAGCCGCCGGTAGGTCCCCGAGTGCTGCATCAGCTCATCATGCGTGCCAATCTCTGTAATCCGTCCCCCTTCAATCACCGCAATACGAGAGGCCCGTCGCACCGTTGACAGGCGATGGGCAATCACAAACACCGTCCGCCCCTGCATCAGATTCGCCAATGCCGCCTGCACATACTGTTCACTCTCCATGTCGAGAGCCGAAGTCGCCTCATCCAAAATCAGGATCGGGGCATTCTTCAAAATTGCCCGCGCAATCGCGAGTCTTTGGCGTTCTCCCCCGCTCAGCCGTGTCCCCTTCTCGCCAACCATCGTGTTGTACCCGTCAGGCATGTTGAGAATGAACTCATGCGCCAGCGCCATCCGCGCCGCCTCTTCCACCTTGCTCATCGGAACATCCGGTTGACCGTAAGCGATGTTATTTCGCACTGTGTCGTTGAACAGCACCGTCTCTTGCGTCACCTTCCCAATCTGCTGTCGCAGCGAAGCGATCGTCACATCGCGCAGATCGTGCCCATCCAACAGAATCCTTCCTTCATTCACATCGAAGAAACGAGGAATCAGATTCACCAGCGAGGACTTGCCCGCTCCACTCGGACCAACAAACGCTATAACCTCACCCGGCCGCACATTCAAGTTGATCCCTTGCAGCACCTGCTTCACCTCTCCTTCGCTCTCATAAGCGAAGCCAACATCTTCAAACCGGATCTCCTCCTTAAACTCCTTCAACACAAACGCGCGCTTCTTCTCCTGCACATCGTCCTGCGCATCCATAAACTTGAAGATCTCTTCACTTGCCCCCAGCGCCTGCTGAAAGCTGTTATAAAACAACGCAAACTTCCGCACCGGGTCGTACAGCGTAAACACCGCGATCAAGAAAGAGATAAACGACCCGATCGTCATCGAGCCGCTCTTGATGCGGTCGCGGCCAAGGAGCAACAGCAGTGCAATCGCAACTGAACCAAGCCCATCCATCAAGGGAGAACTAATCGCCTGCACACTCACTGACCGCAGATTGGCGCTGAACAGCCTCTTCGCCGCGCGCCGGAAGCGGTTCATCTCCCACAACTCCATGCCGAACGCCTTCACGATACGATTGCCCGTAATCGTCTCGTGAAGTATGTTCTGTATCTCTGCCAGCTTGTCCTGCCCCTTGCGCGTCGTCTGCCGCACCCGCCGCCCGATACGCCGTGCCGAAGAGATCACCACAGGAACGAACAACAACAGTACCCAGGCCAGCTTCCCACCGTAGAAAATCGCCACGCCAATCATAAAGATCAGCGTAAAGATCTGCTGCAGAAACTCCCCCAGCACGCTCGACATCGCCGTCTGCACGCGCTCGATATCGTTGATCAGGGTAGATAACAAAGTGCCCGTTGTGTGCTTCTGAAAAAAACCCACCGAACGTCGCAGCACAGCGTTGTACAGATCGTTGCGCAGGTCGGTAATCATCCCGAAGCCCGCATAGTTCACCAGGTAAGTCCCCACATAGTCACACACCGACTTCACCAGTGCGGAGACCACCAGCGCATATGCCACGACTGTCCACGCATTATGCAGTGGACTCGGAACCAGAAAGTGCAGGTTCAACGGCCTTCCAAGAAGAGGCACATGAGGGAACACCAGCACATCGTGTGTGTAAGCATCCGGACTCAACACATTGTCGAAGATTGGCTTTACCAGCAGCACGCGAAACGCCGCCATCGCGCCTACGACTGCCATCAATCCCACTGACGCCACCGAGTAAAGGGCGTATGGCCGGACATACAGCAGCAATCGCCAGATGCGCCTCAAGCCGTCACTCTCCTGATTGTCGCCATTGCATTGCGCATCTCACTATTCTATTGCGCGTCTATTCTTCTGTGTGCCGCCGTGCGCAGTAGCTACTTTGGCATATCCCGATGAGCAGTCTTCACTCGATACCCCTCAGCCGCCAGCCGCTTCTTCATCTCTTCCGCGATAAAGACGGACCGATGCTGCCCCCCGGTGCATCCAAACGCCACCGTCAGGTAGCTCTTCCCTTCCTTGATGTAGTGGGGCAGAAGAAACTTCAACATCTCGGCGGTCTTATCCAAAAACTCCTTCGTCTGCGGAAACTGCATTACATACTTCGCGACCTTGGGATGCTTGCCAGTCAGTTTCAGAAACTCCGGCACAAAGTGAGGATTCGGCAAAAACCGCACGTCAAACACCAGGTCCGCCTCCGCAGGCACGCCGTTCTTGAAACCGAAGCTGTTCGACGAGATCATCAGAGCGCGTCCGCTCTCTTCGCGTGCAAATTGTGAGTTGATATGCGCCCGAAGTTCATGCACGTTGAACTTTGTCGTATCCAAAACGATGTCGGCGACATTGCGAACCGGGTCCAGCCGCTTGCGCTCCGCCCGAATCGACTTCACCACGGTATCGCTGCCTCCCATCGGATGAGGCCGCCGCGTCTCGGAGAATCGCCGAATCAACGCGTCTTCACTAGCCTCCAAAAAGACGACTCGCGTAGGCAGTATCTTTAATACTTTTTTCAGAATCGACGGGAACTGATCCAGTCGCATTCCCTCCCGTACATCGACCACCAGCGCAGCGCGCTCGATCTCCGCGGACTGTCGCACAAGATCCGCAAAGCTCGGCACCAGCTCTAGCGGCAGATTATCGACCGAGTAATACCCCAGATCTTCAAACGCCTTCAGCGCCGACAACTTCCCCGATCCCGAAAGCCCTGTCAGAATAACCAGTTCGCCCCGGTGTTCCGGAAGCGCAGCCTCTGCGACTTTTTTCCTGCGTGTTCCAGTGGATGACTTCACGGAACTCTTCGCGACCCGCTTGCTCGTCATGCAGAAATCCTAGCACCCCAGGCTAAGGAACCTTGCTCCAGCAACCTTGCTCTAAGGAACTTCAATCAGCTCCATCTTTCCGTCACGCTTACGATAGAGCACCATCGCCTGCCCGCCATGGTCGCGAAACACAAACACCTCGCGGTCGCGAAACGCAGCCTCCTTCACTGCCTCCTCGATCGACATCGGCCGCAACGCAACCGAATCATTCGAGCGCACCACATGTGGCTCTGCAAGCGGCGAGTGCGACGGAAAAGAGTGCACCAGCATCGGCACTGCCTTACGGCCAACACTGTTCTTCGTCGCCACCTTCCCCACCGCAGTCTTCCGCGCAACAGGTGCCACCACCTCAGCCGCAGCTCCCTTCAAATCCGACTTCGGATGCCGCTTGATCGTCCCGAATCTCTTCTTATGCCGAATCGCCTGTTGCTCAATCTTCGCCAGCGCATCGTGCAACGCAACAATCATGTCCGTAGCCTCACACCGCGCCACCAGCTTTTGATGCCTGGTCTGCACCGTCACCTCGGCGATCTGCCGATACTTGTCCGTGGACAAAATCACATGCACACTGCCGGAGTTGCCGACGATCTTCGCAATCGCCTCCACGCCTTCTTCTGCCTGTGACTTCAGCTTTTTTGTAATAGTCGTCTGTCTGCCGGTGTACTCCACGTCCATACGTTCACCTCGTCCCCGCGATCGGTTCGGATCTTTCGCAGACGATCAGCGTACACGACGCTGGTGCGTGCTTGGAATCTGCATATCTTCCCGGTACTTCGCGACCGTCCTTCGGGTCACCTGAATCCCCTGCCGCTGCAACTCAGCCGCCAGCTGATCGTCCGTCAACGGCTTCCGCTCATCCTCTTCCTCGATCAGTTTCTTCACCTTGCGTTTCAGCAGCACCAGCGGCAGATCACCGCCCTCCGGCCCATTCACTCCCTCGGAAAAGAAAAAGCGCAGTTCGAACACGCCCTGCGAGGTGTGCACATATTTATTCGCCACCGCGCGACTAACCGTCGAAGGATGAACCCCGATCTCCTCCGCAACCTCTTTAATCATCATCGGCTTCAGAGCATTGACCCCATGCTCGAGAAACTCCTGCTGCCGCCTGACGATCACCTCACAGGTGCGCACAATCGTATTCTTCCTCTGCTCGATGTTTCGTAGCAGCTGAATCGCCGACTTGTACCGCTCCTTCACATACTCTTTGACTTCCTTCTCCGTCTGCTTTTGCTGCAGCATCTTGCGATAGCCCTGGTTCAACCGAAGCGTAGGCATATCCTCTTCGTTCATCAACACAACATAGACATCATCGCGCTTCACAAACGCAACATCCGGCTCAATCAGCCGCGTTTCGCTGTGGTTATATCGCTGTCCCGGCCGCGGATCCAACGTGCGGATGAACTCCACCGCAGCGTTCACCTCATCCGCCGTCCGCCCGCAGCTCCGTGTCAGCTCGCGCATATCTTTCTTCTGTAACAGCGGCAGACAGTTTGTCACAACGTGTGTCGCGATACTGAAGATATCCTCACGCCCTGGACTATCCGAGGCCGCAACCACCTCGATCGCGCCATAGTCTTCGTCGCTGGCGCCAGATGCACCATTTCTCGCAGCCTTATCTGCCGCGTGCGCCTGCTGGCGTCGAAGCACAATCGCCGCCTCACCCTGCTGAGCGCATATCTGAATCAGCAGACACTCCCGCAAATCTCTCGACCCGACCCCTACCGGATCGAGGAAATTAACCACCTTCCGTGCCTCGCGGACCGCCGCCAAAAACACTCCAACGGTCTCGTCGGACGCAGCCGCTAAATCCAGCGACTCACCCTGTCCGGAGCTGTCGTCCTCTCCCCTCGTCTCCGGGAAATCCCAAACCCGCGCCGATCTACCTCTGGCCGCACGGTCAAATGGAATCGGCTCCGACCGTTCCGGTTCCTGCATCTGCATCAGAGCCTCCACCAGCTCCTCATCGCTCGCAGTCAGATAACCATTCTCATTCAAATTTCCGACCACCAACTCTGCAGCAGCCCTCACCACGGGGCTCAACGTCAGCGAACCCAACTGCCACGCGAGATGGTCGCTCAGCGTACTAGGCTGCGATAGAAAATTCTCAAAAGATGGTTTGTCGTACTCCTCGAAGTTCGACGCAGTCCGAAAACCAGGGTCAAGATAATCCTGGAAGTAGCTGCCAAAGTCGATCTCATCGAATGGGTCTTTTTCAACCCTCTCGCTCTCCGCAGCCACATCCTCCGCCGAGCGCTCCCGATCCCCCTCGAGGCCTGCTCTCTCATCCAGCGTGGCAACCGACTCCTCCAACTCCTCCAGCACCGGATTCTCGACCATCTCGGTGTTGATCATCTCTCTCAGCTCGAGCTTGTTCAGCGCCAGCACGCTGACCATCTGCACCAGACCAGGGGTCAGCACCTGTCGTTGCGAGACTTTCAAGTTCAGCTTCGGTTGCAGCAACACGTTATTCCCTCACTACCTGATTACAATATCTTTGCCGTAGATCTGCCATTTGGCATCTCTCGTGCTCATTGTGCAATTAATTTCAACCAGAGCGCTATTCCCCAACTTGGCACAGTCTCCACGCACTGACTTGATCTCGCTGTAAGTCTAATGCTGTCAAAGGCTGAGCGCACTGCACCGATAGCATCTCTTCTTTACAACAGAAGTTGTAAGATTGCGGCTCCTCAACCCATCGAGAAGTTTTCGCCCAGATAGATCCGCCGCACCTCAGGGTCGCGCCCCAGTTCTCCTGGCGTTCCTGCCTTAAAGATTTTCCCTTCGGCGATGATGTAAGCCCTGTCCGTCACGGACAAAGTCTCTCTCACATTGTGGTCCGTAATCAGCACCCCAATCCCACTCTTCTTCAATCCGAAGATGATCTCCTGCAAGTCCAACACCGCAATCGGATCGATACCTGAAAACGGCTCATCCAGCAAAATGAACGCCGGCTCGATCGCAAGACACCGCGCAATCTCCACCCTCCTGCGCTCTCCCCCGCTCAAGGCATAGCCCCGCGTCTTGCGCACATGTCCCAGATTCAGCTGCTCAATCAGCTTCTCCGTGCGCGTCCGCCGGCTCTCCCAGCTCAACTGCTGCGCCTCCAGCACCGCCAGAATATTGTCCTGCACCGTCAGCTTGCGAAACACCGAAGGCTCCTGCGGCAGATAACTAATCCCATAGTTCCTCGCCCGCAGATACATCGGCAGCCGGCTGATGTCGTGCCCATCCGCAAGCACGCGCCCCGAATCCGGACGCACCAGCCCAACGATCATGTAAAAACTCGTCGTCTTGCCCGCGCCGTTCGGGCCAAGCAGACCAACTACCTCGCCCTGTTCGATCTCGAGGCTGACCCCCTTCACCACTTGGCGGCCGCCGTACGACTTGCCGATCTCCTCCGTCGATAAGGTCTTCATTCCTTGTTCTTCACCCGCGTCTCCGTGCGCACCCGTTGCCCCGCGCTACTCTCTCCTTCATTAGAAACCACGACGTTCTCATCCCCGCTGTGGAATCGCAAAGACGTACCTGTCACGGTCCCCCGCTGATCGTCCACAACCTTCGGCAACGCAGCCGGTGTCCCGGTCAAAACAAACACGCCGTCGCTCGCCGTATACACAAGCTGCTCACCGCTCGCGCGCCGGCCAGGCTGCTGCATCTCAATACGGCCACTCGCAACAACTCTCTCCACACTCCCACCCATGAACCCACCACCCGCCGCACCATCAGCCTTCTTCACGCCATTAGCCGGAGCTGCCTGCAGATACACCACCGCCTGCTGTCCCCGCATACTTCCATCCGAGCTATCTACCTGAACCCCGCCCGTAAAATCCGCTTTGCGCGCCACATCCGAATAAACCAGATCCCGGCTGATCACCCGAATCACGCTGGTCTTACCGCCGCCCATCTGCTTACCGGTCTTGTTATCAGCCTTGGCTGAATCCGTCTTGACCCCAGTCCCGGCACTCACCAACACAGTATGCACTGCACTAGGCGCGCCCTGTCCCTCACCATGCGCCAGCAGCCTCTTCTGCTTCTGTTCAAACTCAATCACCGGAGCGTCTACCTGCGAAGCACCCTGCCACAACCGCGCCGGCTTGCCATTCGATCCCGCCCCATAAAACTTCGCCACCTGCGAATCATGCTTCATCTCCGCGCGCGATGCCAGCACATGCACCGGCTCCGCTTCACTCCCCACCTGGCTGAAACTCGCCTTCACCGAACCATCCGCCGAAGCATCTCCCGTCTGCTGCTCCGCCACTACTCGATCCGCCCACAACACGCTCGTCCCATTGCTCACCTGCACATTGCCCGTCAACGTCGTCCGTTCCAGTTCCCCGTCGTAAATAGCCTTTTCCGCCGTTACTCTCTCCTCTACCGGAGCCGCAGAATCTCCCGGTTTCTTCACCGGCAACTCTGTCATCACCACATGCCCTTGTTCAATCGCGTTTGTAACTTCATCAGCACTCTGCCCCTTCCCAGTAGCACTTGCCCTGCGCGACACTCCCGCGCTCCCAGGCCGAAAGTGCGCCACCAGAGAATCACCCGAACTCGTATCGACGACACCCTTCCCATTCACTCGACGCATCGACGTGTGCCCATCACCATGCACCTCCGCAAGATGGTCTGCACTCCCCACACGCACAAAGTGCGCCGTCAAGACATCCCCGGCCAACGCGCTACTGGTCGGCCCACCGCCCCCGCCATGGATGCCAGCCGGATTCATCACCTTCAACCGCGCGTCACCCGTAGCCTTCGCATCCCGCAACTCGGCCTTCCCATTGACGCCTGCAAATAACGCTAACTCTATCTGCCTCGCGTTCAACTCACGCTCACCCCATGCGTCACTGGACGCATCCGTCCGAACCCACTCGTTCAGATGCACCGCGCCTGTCATCACCACATGCTCCGGCCTGCCCGCCTTATCGAACGCCGCCTGTCCGTGCCCCGCCTCTCCCTTGGCCTGCCGCAGCGGTTCATCCACCGAATACTTCACCCCACCCGACATCACCGCCGACTGCGGCTGACTCTGCGCACTCAACGTCATCTCGCCTCGCGGAGCCATCACTATGCCGCCCGTTCCATCAGTGAGCGTCACCTCTCCCTCCGCCTCAATCCGCTCGACCGTTCCATCCGGCCGCAGATGCGCGACAACATCCCTCGCCTGCGCGGTCTGCCCTGCATCTCCTTTGCCACCCACCGCCATATACTTTGCCTGCGTCAACACAGCTCTTTCGTTCTGCCGGTCCAGTTCCGCCCGCGATGCCGTCAACACCACCGGTCTGTCGCGCTCCAGGCCATTCACCCTCACTGCCGAGTGCAACACCACCACTCCCGTATCCGAGTTGTAGTCCGCGCCGACCGCATGGCCCGTCAGCCCACCCGACTCGAACTCAATCTCATTGTCCGTCGCCGCCACACCCAGCTTCTGTAAAAAAACCAGCCCGCTGGTCGTTACATGGATCAGCCGTACATCCTTTTTCTCAGCCGCTTCCGAACCATGCAGATCCTTCCCTGGCGCATAGTCCATCTTCGCGTTCGCATCCGCCGTCTCCGGTGCCTGCAGATCGATATGCACCTCTCCCTCCGCTCGGATCACCTCGTTCTTCTGGTCATACTCAAACTCTTTCCCGTAGATCCTGTCGGCCCGATCCTCCTTACGCCCATACAGCACGATCCCCACATCGTGCAGCGTCACCTTGCCGTCCGCGCGTTCCACCGCCTTCGCCGCATGTATCGTATAGACCGTCCGACCTTGCACCGACTGAGAGTAGGTAAACCCGTTGGTCTCCCGTCGAACGTTCACCCCCAGCTTCTTCGGCAGATTCGTCAGAAACCGGTGCGCCCGGTAGTGGGCATATCCCAGAAAAGAGGCGATCACGATCACCAGCAGGCCTGCACCAGCCAGCAACCAGACCCGCAGCCGTTCTACCGAGACGTTCATTCATCTTCTATCTTCTCATCCCGACCAGTCCTGCCGGACGGGCCCACTGCGCGTGGGGCGGTCACTTCGTGACGCGTATACCGGTCTTGACAAGACGAGCAGCACAGGTCCTCCCGTTGGTCGGAATCATCTTCCTCCGACCAACGGGAGGACCACGCGAAGCTCTAAAAAGGCGTGCGAACGCCCGCACCAACCGGGGCCCCCACAAACAGGTCTTCGTTTGTGGGGTGGCCTAGCGCAGTGGGCCCGTCCGGCAGGACAAAGGTCTAAACTAAGCCAATGGCCGATCAGCTCTACCTCAGTCTCTGGTTCCCCAACTTCCGCTTCGACACCCTCCCCGCCACCATGGTCTCGGTCATGCGCCAGTTCGCGCTCATCAGTGGAGAAAAGCGCGTAGCGGCAGCCAGCGTCTATCCCATCAGCTTCACCGAAGCCCCCACCTACCAGCGCATCTACGTCAACGACGACCGCGCCGAAGAAAACCAGGACACCTCCGGCTCCATCATCGAAAACGCCGTAGCCGAAGCCACCGAGCAGCTCCACGACGACATGGCCTACGAGTTCGAGATGCGCTGGAAGCTCTGGTCCCCCGAAGTCGATCCCAACTACCCCAACCCAGACATCGATCCCGACTCCGACATCGACCCCGAGTACCAGTCCACCGCTCTCGATCCCCTCTGGAAGCTTCAGCTCTCCACCGTCCGTATACTCGGCTTCGGCCCCAAATTCGACGATGCCAGCTTTGACCAGAACGGCCACATCCGCGTCGACTTCGGACTCGATACCCCCTGGCTCGCCGAGACCCTCGAAGACGAACAGCTCGACGCAGCCGCCACCAAACACATTCAGCAAAACGTAGAGATGCTCTTGGCCTTCACCCTCTCGGTCGAAAAAAACTGTGGCATCAGCAGCCGTCTCCTCTGGACCGAGTCCGGGGAACCCCTCGCTCAGAAACTCATCGACCGCCTCCAGCGCGTCAACTAGCGCTCTCAGCCACAGCCGTCTCACCTTGACCCGCAGCCTTTGCAGCAGCCGCAGCAGCC
This sequence comes from Tunturiibacter empetritectus, assembly GCF_013410875.1. Lineage (GTDB taxonomy): Bacteria > Acidobacteriota > Terriglobia > Terriglobales > Acidobacteriaceae > Edaphobacter > Edaphobacter empetritectus. The sequence continues at coordinate 427,043 of NZ_JACCCU010000002.1, forward strand.
CTCGCCTCTCTCCGCAATCGCGACTCCCTCATCGCCACCAGCATCAGCCCCGCAAAGGTTAGCGACAGCACCCCATAGGCCCGAGCACCATGCAGCTGCGGAGTATCTTCATACAACAGCGTCAGTCCGACGAACACAAAGAACACATGCGCGCAAAACACCTGCAGCGAAGCCTTTCCCAGCGTCAGAAACGGCTCAACCGAAATCAGCTTCACCAGAAACCGCCGCATCCAGTAACAGACGATTAGAAACGCCGCCAGATTCACCACCCGCATCGGCCCGATCTGCCACTTATCCAGCCCAATCCCCAGCGACTCCTGCGTCAACACAGGTCCCAACCAGTGATGCCGCACTCCAAGAAAGAAGAGGCAAACCGCGCCGCACCCCGCCACGACATATCCTGGAATCCGCTTCAGCGGCATCTCGCCCTCAGCGCTCTTGGCCCCCAGCCATAGCCCCGCAATCCAAACCCCCTGCCACGCAAACAAGTTGAACGCGCCCGTCTCCTGCAGAGGAATCTGCAGATGAGTCACCCGCACCGTCCAATCATGCATCAGCTCCCGTAGTCCAAACTGCGCCCAAACCCACAGCGCCGCGCTCCCCCCCAGCACCCATCTCCACCCATAACGCACACCCACCGCCAGCGCAATCGGCGTCAGAAACATGAAGATCACATACATCGGCAGAATATCCAGCAGCGGAGGGCAGTAGATCAGCAGCACTCCGCCCAGGATCGCCACCTTCGGATGAGCCAGGTAAAAGTTGATCAGGTTGTAGATCGCCGGCCGATGGGTCTTAGCCGCAAATAAAGCCGCAATCGTAAACGCGAATGCCAGCATCAGCAGGTGATACCCGTAGATCTTCAGCGTTCGTCGCCAAAGCCTCGCAATCACCCCAGACACATCCTCTAAAGCGTCTCGCAGATACACCGTGCCCACCAGCATCGCCGAAAGAAACACAAATCCCTCCGCCGACGACACAAATCCAACCGGCTGATTCACAAAGTCGCTGAAGTGCGTCGGCATGTGCGTGAACGTCATCCACACCAGGAACAGCCCCCGCAGCGCATCCAGCTCCGGCCTCCTCTGCGTCTTTGTACTACAGAGCGTCACTGGTAATCCCCTCGCTGGAAAAAGCGCATCTTCAGCATAGGCTACAAAGCCACCAGCAACGGAGTCGCGATTCGCTTCGTATGGACCAGCACTAAAACCCCTCTCGACTACTGAGAACAGACGTCCTGAACACGAGATCCGCTTCAGCCCTGCCGAAGATTCCAGACCGCCTTTTAGAGCCATCCGAAAGCACCAGCAAACGCAGAAAATAAAGACGAAGAGTCTTTACGAACTTCATCGAAATCCCTTATGCCTTCTTTACGAACGCAGTGCTGAAATATAGAAGTCGGCCGAAGCAACAACCGACAGGAGAGCTAGATGAACACGTTTCGTACCCGCAGACCGCTCCTGGTAAATGCCACCCAGTGCCTCCACCCCACCCTCATCCTCACCGACTCCGGCCAGCGCAAAGCCTATCCCGGCGACTGGATCATCGAAGGCGAAAACCGCGAGCGCTACATCGTCGACAACACCTTCTTCCAGCGCACCTTCGCCCCCATCGCATGGGAGTCCTCAAGCGAAGGCCGCCACTACGGCAGCTAACGGCGCTCCCGTCAGAAGTCCAAATTCCAACCCGAAATCACCAACCGGCCCCGGCCCACGATCCAAATGAGAAAAGCGCAGTGTCCTATGGCATTGTCCCCTGTACTGGAACCTCCGACCTCCCCGTTCCCCTTCCCACCAACCACCACCCTCCGCTGCGACCCCAAAACTATCTTTCTGCGAACCCGCAAAGCGCAGATACAAGACGCCCGCGCCATCCATCAACTGATCGACAGCTTCTCCCACGACGGCACCCTCCTTCCCCGCTCCTACGCTGAGATCTGCGCCAACATCCGCACCTTCACCATCGTCGAAACCCACACCCACCAGTTCCTCGGTTGTGCTGCCCTCCACATCTACGGCCCGCACCTCGCCGAGATTCGCTCAATCGTCGTTCGTCCTAACATCAAGGGCTGCGGAGCCGGCGGCCAGCTCGTCCACGAACTCCTGCGCCAGGCCAACGCCCGCGGCATCCAGTGCGTCTGCCTCTTCACCCGCATCCCCGGCTTCTTCGACCACTTCCACTTCGAAGTCGCCGACCGCCAAATCTTCCGTGAAAAAGTGTCGAAAGACTGCCAACACTGCGGGCGCCGCAACACCTGCGACGAGACCGCTATGGCTCTAGGCGAGCTTCCCGCCTCCCGAGATATGCCGGACAATGACCTCTTCCTGCCCCGGCTACACTCCGAGTTCGTGCAACTCCAGCTCTGAGCGCATCCCCAGGAAGTGTCATTCAAGGCACCACCCCTACGCGTTACCCTTGCCGTCAATAGTTTTCGTCATGCATGATGGCGAACAACGTAATGGCCTGCGAAGAAGGTCAACTCACAATGCCTTCTCCGCATCCCGCATCCAACATCGCTTCATAAGAAGCAGGGACAAAAGCAGTCGCTCCCCTGAACGCTTTGCCGGATGCCAGCGATCCTTCGCACAGGAAATCAAGATGAACTACATCGAATCGAAAGAAATAGCCCCAACCTTTCAATCCAACATTCGCGCTGAAGACGGTCAGCTCGACAGCAGCAGCTGGCGTGGCCTCCGCGAAGGTGTTCTCGTCCCGCTCGGCTCCCTCTTCGCGGTATTTCTCTTTATGCTCTGCGTCATGCTCCTCACGCACTAGCCCGCGATCACGATCTCCGAAAAATCCGCGATCCCGGAGAAATCCCCGAGCACCTTCTCGAGCAGCGCCAACCGGTTCGCCCGCACTGCCTCCTCGGGCGCCATCACCATCACCGCCTCGAAGAACGCATCCACCTGCGGCCGCAGCGTAGCAATCTCCTCCAACGCCGCCTTGTAGCTCTTCTCCGCCCGCAGCCCCTTCACCTTCGCCGCCAACTCCGCCGACTTCTCCGCCAGCGCCTTCTCCGCAGGCTCCTTCAGCAGCGAAGCATCCACACCGCCCGCCGCCGCAATCCCCTTTTCTCTGGCCTGCGTAAGAATGTTCTTCATCCGCTTGAAAGCCGAAGACACCGCAACAAAATCCCCCGACCCGCGAACAGCCGTAACCGCCTCCGCACGGACAACTACATCACGCAGTCCTTCTGGGCCGGGCAGCATCACGGCTTCAACTACGTCATAGGCATGTCCTCGCACCTCACGAAGATAGAACGCGATGCGTTCCTTGAAAAATTGCTCGAGTTTCGCTGTCTCGTCAAAAGATGCATTGCTTATTGCTAACAAATGATTGAGCGTCAAGGGAAGGCCCGACTCAGAAAGGATTCGCACAACGGCATTTCCAGAACGCCTTAATGCGAATGGATCTTTTGAACCTGTGGGTTCGAGTCCGTGAGAAAACATCCCAACAATTGTGTCCATTCGATCAGCAAGTCCTAACAAAGAACCTTCAAGCGAGCGAGGAATATTGTCTTTAGCGGAAGCTGGCTTGTACTGGTCATAGATCGCATCTCCCACCACTGTAGGAAACTTCTGAGCCCGCGCATATAGACCGCCCACCACGCCCTGCAGTTCCGTAAACTCCTTGACGAGTTCGGCTGTCAGGTCCGTCTTCGCTAGCAACGCCGCAGTATCAAGAGCTAGAGTGTCCACCGCAACTCCACGCGCAGCAGCCAATCCAGCTAGCTCGGACACTAACTTGCGCACCCGCTCCGTCTTAGCCGCATAGCTCCCCAGATCCTTCTGGAACGTCACATTCTCCAGCAGCTTTACCCGCTCCACCAGAGGCACTCGCTGGTCGAACTCCCAAAAGAACCGTGCATCATTGAACCGCGCCCTCAGCACCCGCTCGTTGCCATGCCGAATCACCGCAACCCCAGCCTCATCGGCCTCAGTGTTCAGCACCGCCAGAAAATGCGGAGCAAGCTTCCCGTCCCGATCCTCCACCGCAAAGTAGTTCTGGTGATCCCGCATCACCGTCACCAGAACCTCCTCCGGCAGCGCCAGGTACTCCTTCTCAAACCTACCCAGCAACACCGAAGGCCACTCAGTCAGGTGCGTCAGCTTATCGACCAACTCATGGTCCTCACGCCACCGCAGCCCTGCCCCCTCAGGATCACCAGCCCGAGTCACCTTATCCAAAGCCTTCCGAATCCTCTGCCGCCTCACCTCAGCATCCGCAATCACAAAGCCGCCCAGCAACGCGTCCTCATAATCACCAGGTGCCTTCAGCGAAATCTCTTGTTCTCCAAACAGCACCCGATGCCCATACGTAACACTTCCAGCTACATATCCGCCAAATTCCACCGGCACAATCTTCTCGCCCAGCATAGCCACCATCCACCGCACCGGCCGCACAAACCGCTCCGGCCGCCCCGCACGCCAATACATATTCTTCGCCCAGTAGATCCCTGCCAGCTCCTTCGGCATCTCCGCAGCAATCACCTCCGCCGCACTCCGCCCCGCTTTCACCGCAGTCGCCGCAAGATACTCTCCCTTGGCGTTCGTAATCGTCTTCAGCGCCGCGACCTCCACCCCAGCCTTCTTCGCAAACGCCACCGCTGCAGGAGTCGCCACCCCATCCTTATAAGCCACCTTCACCGATGGCCCCACCAGCTCTTCAGCCACATCCTCCTGCTGCTCCGCAACGCCTTCCACCCACACCGCCAGCCGTCGCGGCGTAGCAAAGCTCTTAGCCATCGCACCTGACCGCACCAGCCGCTCACGCTCCAGCATCTTCACCACGCGCTGCTCCAACTCCGCCTGCGCTCCCGCAATCATCCGCGCCGGAACCTCTTCCAACCCAATCTCAAACAAAAAATCAGCCATCGTCCTCAACTCAAATCCCGCCACATAAGGCGCATCTCGTATCTGAATCACTCTCTCAACCAACCCAAACGCTCGGGTGCCCCATCCTTTGCAGTCTCATCGCAAAGGGTGGGATCGCAAACTGCTCAACCCGCCACAGCTTCCTCTTTTACCAGAGCCGCCAACGCCTCACCCTGCGCCGCATAAGCCTTCGCCACTCCCACCACCAGCGTCCGAATCCGCGCCATCACGCCGACGCGCTCTGTCACCGAGATCGCCCCGCGAGCATCCAACAGATTGAACAGATGCGAACACTTCAACGCCAGCTCATAAGACCCCAAAACCGGAAACCGCTTCAGCGTTAGCTCATCCATCTTCGCGAAGTCCTTGAAGTCGTCACGAAATCCAGCCTTCTCCAAAAGCCCCTTGCACTCCGCCTCATACAACTCCAGGTGCTTCCACAATGAAGCCACATCCGCATAATCGAAGCTGTAAGCCGAAAACTGCTCCTCCTCGGCCAGCCGCATCTCCCCATACGTCACTTCGCGGCCAGTATCGGGCTCTACCGCCCACACAATGTCGTAGATCGAATCCACATCCTGCAAAAATCCCGCGATCCGCTCCAGCCCATACGTAATCTCTCCGCAGATCGGATCGAGATCCATCCCGCCGCACTGCTGAAAGTAAGTGAACTGCGTAATCTCCAACCCATCCAGCATCACCTGCCAGCCCACGCCCCACGCGCCGCCCACCGGCCACTCCCAGTTATCCTCTTCGAACTTGATGTCGTGTTCCTTCAGGTCGATGCCAATCGCCACCAGCGACGCGAGATACATCTCCTGAATCCGCACCGGTGGCGGCTTCAGAATCACCTGCAGCTGCGTATGCCGAAACAGCCGATTCGGATTCTCCCCATACCGCCCATCGGCTGGTCTACGGGAGGGCTGCGCATAAGCGATCCGCACCGGCTTCGGCCCCAGCACCCGCAGAAACGTATCCGGCGACATCGTCCCCGCGCCCACCTCAACATCGTAAGGCTGCTGCAACACGCAACCCCTATCCGCCCAGAACCGCTGCAGCGTAAACAACAGCTCCTGAAACGTAAGCGCGCGCTTCTTTCCAGCTCTCTCAGTCATGCATCTCTCTTCAAAAAACGGTAATCCTACGATTCTAAATGCAATCGGCCACTTCCCGACCGCACCATCAGCCATAACGCAAACGTCTTCCCCAGTAGCAACCCAGGCAACTTCCCTCGCCTGATTCATGCCTGCGCCAACATTTCCCTCTATGATGTCCGGGAGTCTTTACAACCCAATTCCAACCATCGGCGCCACCATCTACAAAAAGCCGGGTTCATACAACCGAGTATCGAGGCAACAACCATGAAAACCCCACTCACTCGTACGACCATCAGGGGCTTCTATAAAAAGAGCATCTTCGCCTCCTTTGTCCTCACTCTCCTCACCACCCTCCCCCTGCACGCTCAGAGCTACTCGCAGGACGCAGACCCGCCCGAGCGCGTCGCCCGCCTCAGCATCCTTCAAGGCAATGTCTCTCTCCAGCCCGCCGGCGTCGATCAGTTCAGTCAGGCCGAGCCAAACTATCCCTCACCAACGGCGATCGCGTCTACGTCGACAACTCCAGCTTCGCCGAACTCCAAAGCGACGCCCTCGCCATCCGCATGGGCCTCGGTGCCGACCTCACCCTCACCAGCATGACCGACCAGGTCGCCCAGCTCGGCCTCGCCCAGGGCTCCATCCATATCCGAAGCTGGAACCTTCAGAACGGCGCCACCATCGAAATCGACACCCCTAACGGCACCATCACCATCCTCCAGCCCGGCGACGTCCGCATCGATAGCTACCCTCAGGACGACACCACCGTCGTCACCGTCAACTCCGGACAGGCCGAAGCCACCGGCCCCGATCTCTCTCAGGCCATCAACCCTGGACAGGCACTCCGCCTCACCGGCTCCAACCCCATCTACGTCGAATACGTTGAACTCGCACCAGGCGACAACCTCGACCGCTTCGATCAGGATCGCGACCGCCGCCAGATGGCCGACCGCGCCGCCCAGCAGCAGTACGTCAACCCCGACATGATCGGATACAGCGACCTCCAGGAGTACGGCGAGTGGTCCTCCCAATCCGACTACGGTCAGGTCTGGTATCCCCGCAACGTCGACGCGGGATGGACCCCATACCACAATGGCCACTGGGCTTGGATCGCCCCCTGGGGCTGGACCTGGGTTGAAGCCGAGCCCTGGGGATTCGCGCCCTTCCACTACGGCCGCTGGGCCAGCTTCAACGGACGCTGGGGATGGATTCCCGGACCCACCATCGTCCGCCCCGTCTACTCTCCCGCCCTCGTAGCCTTCGTCGGCGGCCCCAGCTTCTCCATCAGCGCCGGCTTCGGTGCAGGCAATGGAGCAGGCCTCACCGCATGGTTCCCCCTCGGCCCGCGCGAGACCTACGTTCCCTGGTATCACGCCAGCCCCGGCTACGTGAACCGCGTCAATGTAACTAACATCTACAACCGCAACGTCACCGAGGTCCGCAACGTCTACAACAACCGGACCACTAACATCTACGTCAACAACACCACCGTCAACAACACCACCATCAACAACGTTACCTACGTCAATCGCGCCGTCGCCACCACCGTCGTTCCCCAGCGCTCCTTCGCTGCCGGACGCCCGGTAGCCTCAGCAGCCGTTCACGTCGACCAGAAGCAGCTCGCCCAGGCTCAGGTCATGCCTCATCCCATGATCACGCCCACTCGTGCCATCGTAGCCCCGGCACCCGCCCGAGCCGTCCCCGTCAACGTCGCACGGCCCGTCCTCCAAACCCACGCCGGCCTCGCGCAGGCTGTACCCGGAGCGCAGGCGCACCCCGTCCCCGTCCGTCCTCTTAGCCCGCAACAACAGCAGGCAGTCAAAGTCCAGCCTCTGCCCAACGGCCAGCGGCCAATCCAGCAGCCCGCGCCTACCCCCGTCCAGCGACAACCTATCCAGCAGGCCGCAACCCAACCCGTTTCACGACAGGCACCCATAGAACGAGCCACCCCAACTCCAAACCCATCCGCGCACCCCGTTCCAACGCAACCGGTACAACCCACGCAACCAGCAACCCAGTTCAACCAGCCACACCCACAACCAACAGCCCCCGTCAACCAGGCAAGGCCCGAACCTCCTGCCCAACCGGTACAGCCGCCAACCCAGTTCAACCAGCCACGGCCTCAACCGACAGCTCCGGTCAATCAGCTAAGGCCACAACCGGAAGCGCCTATCAATCAACAGAGGCCGCAGCAGCCAGCGCCCATCAATCAACAGAGGCCGCAGCAGCCAGCGCCCATCAATCAACAGAGACCGCAGTCAGCGCCCATCAACCAGCAGAGGCCCGAGCCTCCCGTACAGGCAGCACAACCCAAGCCGCAACCACGCCCCGTGGATCAATCGCGTCCTCTCATCAATCGGAGCGAGCCTCCACCCGCGCAACCGACCTTCGTCCAGCAGCGGCAAGCCATTCAGAAGACCGATCCCGGTCGCCCTCTTGGCCCGCAGCAGGTCGACAACCTCCGCAACGGACGCCCAGCCGGACCACACGAGCAGCCTGAGCCAATCGCCCATCCAGCCGCCCGCGCTCCTCAACCTCCTCAACCCAAAAACGAGTCAAAGCAGCCGCCTCCCAGATAAGGACAAGATAATGTCTAAATAACCGCTGCCATCCCTCAAATCCAATCCCGCACTCCTTGAAAAGAGTGCGGGATTTTTTCGCGTCTCTTCACCCGGAAAAACCCCTACTGCGGCGGCGTCAAAATATGACGCGTCCCCTCTTCCGGAGCCGAGGTGCTATCCGGGCGCACCGTCGTCGGATCACTCAGCACCTTTGCATCCTGCAGCGGAACCGCAATCCCCGTCGACCGGATAAACGCCTTGCTCTTATCGATAGTCACCATAAGCTGGTGCTGTCCTCGGGTCGAGTTGTACGGCCGTGGAAACTCGACAATATAGCGCCCGCGAACCATCGCCACAAACTCTGTCAGGCGCTTATCCAACGTGTCCCTGTTGGCCGCAAACACAAGTCCACCGCTAAGTTCACACACCGAATGGAAAGCATCTTCCGAGTTCAAACTCTGCGAAAACCCCGGGGCATTCAAACCCTGCAAAAACCCCGGCTCATTCGGCACGTAAGTCATCCCGAAGATCGCGACAGCCGTCGCCTGCGCAAACGTCCGAACCTCATTCCATCGATTGGAGCTACCCTTGTCATTCCCATCCGTCACCGCCAGAATCACGCGACGACCACGCTGATCCGCCAACCTGTTCGTGATATACGCCAGAGCATCCCACAGATGCATCGTTTGCTGGCATGCCGTCCCATGTCTATTCCGCATTCGATCCTTCCATGGCTGAAGAGACCTTGAAACCGCATCCTTTAACAGCTCCGGTGAAACCACAACGTTCTCCGCAGAGCGTCTCAATTTACAGTCCAACGCATACACCGAAACACGATCCTCCGGTCGCAAAGACAGCGAGGCCAGTTTTGCAATCGCACCGTCTACCTTCGGCATCAGCACCTCTTGAGGCCCGCTCACATCCAACAGAATCGCAAGCGAGATCGGATCATCGCCCTCCAGCCGAACATGCGAGGCGCGAAACGGCGGCCCTCCATCAACGCTCACCTGAAACCGGTTCGGCGCAATCGGCGCCGTCTTCTTCCGATCCTCCCCCAGCACCAGCACCGGGATCTGGATCGTATTTGCATAAACATGCAGCGTCGTAACATCCGCATCCTGCGCCCGCGCCATCACGCCCCGCCACGCTGCCATCCCCAGCACCACCGCAAAAGTCCCCACCCAGACCGCCGCAACCCGGCCCACCGCACCCAAACCAGACTCGAACCTAAGCTCAAACCCAGACGCGAAACCGCTGCTCTTCGCCATCGCAGCAGTATGCCAGAATTCAGCTACCACCAGCATCTACCCTTCCGTAGAGCCCCGCCTCTTCACCGCATCTCTCTCAAATGCAACCCGCGCCCGCTCAATCTCCTCCCCATGCGTCTCCGCCCAGACCCACACCCCGCAAAACGCCTCGCTCAGACTCGAACCCAGCGCCGTCAACTCATACTCCACACGCGGCGGAATCACCGGATGCACCGTCCGCCTCACCAGCCCATCCCGCTCCATCTGCCGCACCGTCTTGGTCAGCATCTTCTGGCTCACGCCCCCCACCCGCTCCCCCAGCCGGGTAAACCGTACAACACCATGCTCCTCCAGCACCTCTAACACCAGCATGGTCCACTTATCCGCCACCCGCGCAATAATCTCCCGCACCAGCGCCTCGACCTTCGGATCGTTCTCCACCACATCCCTCGGCCTTCCCGTCGCGACAAGCTTCTTCGCAGCTGTCTCAGACACATGCTTAGCCACCTTCTTCCCCGCGGTCCGAGCCACAATGCCTTTTTTGCCCATAAATTCATCACTCTCTTTCAGGTAAGTATAGATTTTTCAGGTGCCTACTTTCCGAGATATACAAACAATCCTACTATCAACTTAGGAGAAATCACCACCATGATCACCACTGGAAATACCATCCTCATCACCGGCGGCGGCTCCGGTATCGGCCGCGGTCTCGCAGAGGCCTTCCACAAACTCGGCAACCACGTCATCATCGCCGGCCGCCGCAAGCAAGTCCTCGACGAGACCGTCGCCGCCAACCCCGGCATCTCCTCCGCCGTCCTCGACATCGAAGACGCCACCAGCATCCGCGCCTTCGCCGCCAAACTCACCACCGACTTTCCCAAACTCAACGCCGTCATTCACAACGCCGGCATCTCGCGCACCGAAAACCTCCTCGACCAACCAGAAGATCTCGCCGACGCCGAGGCCATCCTCACCACCAACCTCCTCGGCCCCATCCGCCTCAATGCCGCTCTGCTGCCTCACCTGCAGAAGCAGCCCCACGCCGCCGTCCTCACCGTCACCTCCGGCCTCGCCTTCATCCCCCTCGCAATGGCTCCTACCTACAACGCCACGAAGGCTGCCATCCACTCCTACACCCAGTCCCTGCGCTATCAACTCAAAGCCACCAACATTCAAGTCATCGAGATCATCCCACCCTACGTTCAGACCGAACTCTCAGGCGCCCATCAAGCCTCAGACCCCCGCGCCATGCCCCTCGCCGACTACATCAACGAGACCATCGAGATCCTCAAAACCCAGCCCGACGCCACCGAGATCCTCGTCGAACGAGTCAAACCCCTCCGCTTCGCCGAACAAAACGGCCCGGAAAAATACACCGCCTTCTTCACCCAGTTCAACGACGCCATGTCCGCCGGACCCCAGTAAGAGAGCAGTCACCCGATGGTTTCGCAGCATCATCATGTGAAAGAGAAGCGGACTACTCCCCAATCAGGTGCAACACAATCTCCCGTCTATGAGGGCGGACTCGATGCTCAAAAAGGTAGATACCCTGCCAGGTTCCCAGCGCCAGCCCGCCCTTTATCACCGGTATCGAGAGCTGCACCTGAGTTAGTGCCGTCTTCAGATGCGCAGGCATATCGTCTGACCCTTCGGAGTGATGCCTATACGGCCCACCCTCAGGCGCAAGTCGATCGAAGTAAGCTTCGATATCGCTGCGAACAGTAGGATCAGCATTCTCCTGGATCAAAAGCGAGGCTGACGTATGTTTGCAGAAGATGGTCAGAAGGCCAGTCTGCATTCTCTGCTGCCTTACCCATTCCCCAATAGCCGACGTAACCTCATAAAGCCTTTGCCCACGCGTCAAAATTTCAAGATGATGCACTGATTGCTTCAATATTTCTCGCCTATTGTTGTCGCCAGAAAGTGTCCAGGTTATACGAAAGATTAGATGCTGGGCATTCGCCGCGCGCAGCTAACGATAACCTCGCACCCAATCAGAGAACCGGAAACCGCATCATGACAAACCCAACAACATATCCCAGCAGTGCCACCGCTCCACCAAGCCGCAGGCTCGTCCGCCAGTCCAACTGCTTCCCCAGCGCAGTCAGCGAATAAACACTTACCGGCCCCAGAGTGCATAGCAGCACCGCCACATACGGCGTCGGCACACACGCACGATACAGCACATACGCCAACGCCACATCGAGCGCCATCGGAACCGGCAACAACGTACCTAGAATCGCCACCAGCACAACCCCGCCCACCGAAACCGGAACATGCGTCCCATACACTGGAATCAACTCAGCAGCCAGCGCCCCAAACAATGCAGCCAGTAGCATCCACGGCAAAGTCAGCACAGTCAGTCGCAGCAAATTCCGCAAGTACGTTCGGCAAAGCGCAACCAACCGAGAACCCAGTCCCTCCGCCTCCAACGAAACACCAAGACTCCGCACCACCACTTCGTTCTCCCGAACCAGCAGCGGCAGACCAATCAGCAACAACGCCGGCACCAGCACACGTATCGCCGCCAGCGGCAGCGGAAACAAGACAAACGCCATCGCCACCACAACAGGATTGAAGCTCGGCGAACTGATCAATGCAGCTACGGTCAGGCGAGTACTGGCCCCACTCGCCAGCAAGCTCTGCGCCACCGGCGTCGCGCAGTTCGTACACACTCCCATCGGAGCGCCGGCCACCGCGCCACACAACACATTCCCCGCAGCCGAAGAAAATCGTCTAGGCGCTTCAACCCCCGCCAGCAGCGTCATCATTGCAGCGCCAAACGGCAGCGCAAAGTACATCCCAAACCGATTCGTATAGAGCCAGTTCACGCTCGTCCGCAGAACCCTGGTCGGCGCCGGCATCGTCGGCGTCACCTTCAACAGCGTATCGAACGAGATCGGTCCCGCCACCTTGATCGCCGTTCCCGCATGCAGCTTCTTCAACAACGCAGGATAACGCTGCTGACTCCAGAACGTCAGCAATACGCCAACAGCAATCAACGCAGCCAGCGACACCTCAAGCGAACGGCGAGACGAAGTCGAAACCGAAACCCTTGTTGTGCTCATAAGAAGGGCAAGTCTACCCAACGCCGCCCGCCGTTGAACATCCACCATAAGGTTGACTAGCCGGCCTCTGCTACATCTTGATCTCCGAGACCTTGACGCTCATCAAAGGCCGGGTGCCGGGTGCGCCATATCTCGATTCTGAGATATGGGCATTCGCGCCGCGCGCGAACCGCTCTCCTCTATCGCCCTAAGCTCTCCCCAGCGCCCTCGCACTCACCAGCCTCCGCTCCAGATGCCGCTCCAGCGTCTCCACCGCAAACCTCCGCAGATCCGCCGCCCGCCCCTTGGGCCAATCCTCCTTTGCCAACTCCCCCACCGTCCCGCGAAACATCCGCACCGCCTCCCCCACCGAAGCCGCCGCCAGCCCCACACTCCCCGGCCGCCGATCATCCTCGCAAGTCACCCCGTCACTAGTACCCGAATACCAAACCGTCCCTCCACGCAGGTCCAGGCCACAAACAACGCAGTGCCCCAGCTCCGGCATCCACCCCATCAACCGGCTCATCCACAGCGAAAAGTAAGTCACCGGCATCCACACCCTCCCCACCTGTATCTGGTCGAGCACCGCCAGCACCAGCCGAAACACCGCATCCTCAGGAGCCTGCTCCGGCAGCGCCTCCTCCACCACCTCCGCCACAAACTGCAGCGCCGCCGTCCGCGCATAGTCAATCGGCCGCGAGAGCGGCGAACTCAAAATCTCAAACGCATCCAGCCGCACCAGCTCCTGCTTCGGCCTCTCCGCATACGTCGCCCGCACATAGGTCATCGGCTCCAGCGCCCCGCCAAACCGCCGCCGCGACCGCATCGCATGACGAGCCACCCCCTTCACCCGCCCCTGCTCCCGCGTAAACAGGCTCACCAGCAGGTCCGCCTCCTGAAACGGCCACACACGCAACACGATCGCCTCTCCCTGCCGCTCAATCATCCCAACCAGACTAATCCACCGCGAATTAGAAGACGAAAACGGGCACCTCTGGTATAGGATTGCGTTCGGCGAGCAAACCCTTCTCCCCGCCAATAACTCTTCTGGAGGATAAGCGTGAACAAAACACAACGATTCTTTGTCGCAGCAGCAATGTCAGTCTCCCTCATCGCAATGGCAGAAGAACCTGGCTCAACCGTCAAAGTCACCGGCTGGGTCATCGACTCAGCATGTGCATTTACCAAAGGCCTCAGCAAACCCATCGGAGTAGCCTGCGCAAAAGCCTGCGCCAAAAACGGCTCCCCTCTCGTCATTCTGCAGGACGACGGAACCATCTATCTGCCGATCGACAGCGCAACACCCTCAGCATCACAGAACGCAAAACTAATGCCCTACGCCGGAGAGCACGTCACCATCACCGGAAAGGACTACGCAAGAAACGGCTCGCACGGCATCGTCATCGACACCATCTCAAGATGAACGGGCAACCTGATCTCAACTGAACCGAGCCAGCGGAAACGAGCCAGTACGCAAAAAGAGACGCGCAGCTCATAGGCCACGCGTCTCTTTTGAAATCCCTAAACGAATCTACCGCCCGAAGTGAGCCGCATTCTTCGTCTGATACTCCGCCCACTTCTCCGGCAGGTCATCCCCCGCATAGATCGCCGACACCGGGCAAACCGGCACGCACGCGCCGCAATCAATGCACTCCACCGGATCGATAAACAGCTGCACCGCGTCGCTATACCCGTTTTCATCCTTCTTCGGATGGATACAGTCCACCGGGCAGGCATCCACGCAAGCCGAATCCTTCGTCCCGATGCACGGTTCCGCAATCACATAAGCCATCTCAAAAATCTCCCTTAGTTACGTGTAAAACCCACGTCTAAATTCACCGTCTAAATCCGCCGCGCAAATTAAGCTCGTGCCTAGATTCTAGCAGCACATCCGCTCTCATCTGCAACTCGCTCTTCAATGCACCAGAGGCCGCTTCAGCCCCTGTTTCGCTCACTTCAAGCCGTTCTGCTCCCGCATCCGCCCCGCCAGATTCTCCGGAAAGATTCTCTCCCGCGACCCCGCAATCTCACCCTCGCTCCACCAGCGAATCTCACGCATAATCTCCCTCTCATCCACCGTAACTCCCATCAGACGAGGCTCCTCCCGCCGACACCTCGCCCTGAACAGAAAATCCGTATTGTCCTGCATCTCCCTCTGATGCAGAAACTGATTCCTGTCGCAGTACACCGGCCCCGACATCACAAGCTCCAGCCCAGTCTCCTCCCTCACCTCACGCGCTGCCGCCGCAGCCTCCGTCTCTCCCGCCTCAATCTCTCCACCCGGCAGAGCCCAGAAGACAAACTCCCCCTCCTCCCGCGGCACCACAAATCGAATCAGCAAAACATCTCCCGCCTCATCAAACAGCATCACCCGCGCCGTTCGTCTCTTCCGCACCCTACTTCGCAGCCATCCGCTTCGCCGCAAACTCCGCCGCCGAAGGAATCGCCGTCAACTCTCTTCCCGCAAACATCTCCGTAAACAGATGCACCATCTCGTTCTTAATCAACCCATTCGTCACCAGAGTCTCGCGACTATCCAACGTAAACTTTCCCCCATCGAAGTGAGTCGCCGAGCCCCCAGCCTCCTCCACCAGCAGAAATCCAGCCGACGTATCCCACGGATTCAGATTGAACTCCCAGAACCCATCCAGCCGCCCGCAAGCCACATACGCCATATCCAACGCCGCACTCCCTGCCCTCCTCACCCCATGCGACCGCAGCGTGATCTCGTTATAGAAGTGAATGTTCGGGCTCTCATGCCGCTTCTTACTCGGAAACCCCGTAGCCGTCAGCGACTCCTGCATCAAAGCGATCTTCGACACATGGATCTTTCTCCCATTCAGCCACGCGCCCTTTCCCCTCTCCGCAGAAAACATCTCATCGCGCAGCGGGTCGTAGATCACCCCGGCCACCATCTCTCCATCCTGATCCGCAGCCAGCCCAGCCGAGCGCCTCTCCAAACCCAGCACTACGCAGAACGCCGGAAACCCATGCGCAAAGTTCGTCGTCCCATCCAGCGGATCCACATACCACCGAAACTCGCTATCCAATCCACTCCGCGTCCCCTCCTCGCCATACACCCCATGCGCAGGAAACGCCGCCTTCAGCTTCTCCACAATCAACTGCTCGCTCGCACGATCGGCCTCCGTCACCAGGTCCACATCGCCCTTGTACTCCGTCGTCACCCCCTTCGTGTAAAACCCCCGCAGCAACGCCCCCGCCTGCCGCGCAATACCCTCAGCAATATGCGCAAACTCAAACTTCTTCATCATGAACCTCCCATCGACCGCAGCCGTCTCCAGTGCTATCGTTGTCCACCAGAGTATGTCCACCAGACTATCCTGTGCCCGTCCGGCCCCGCTCGAAACTCCATCTCTCCCGAGGTCGGCCATGCCAAAATTTCTTATCGAACGCGATATCCCCGACACCGGCCACCTCACGCGCGAACAACTCGTCGCCATCTCCGAAAGCTCCTGCCGCACCCTCCGCGGCATCGACCCCGAAGTGCAGTGGCTCACCTCCTTCGTCACCGCCGACAAGATCTTCTGCATCTACATCGCACCCGACGAAGAGGTCATCCGCCGCCACGCCTTCGAGGGCGGCTTTCCCGCCAACGCCATCACCCTCATCCACTCCACCATCGACCCCACCTACGCCGACGCCTGATCTCTATCGCGCATCCGCGTAGTATCCCGTTCGATACCGCAGATCATACTTCGCCTTTAGCTCCGCATCCGTCATCCTTACCTTGATCTGCCGAAACGAACTATCCGCCCCCCGCCGCGGCGCATAATACCCCAGCAGATACTGCGTCCGCAGGTCATCCGACACATGCGCAAACGCCGGCTCCAGATCCTTCGGGTCCACCACGTAGTAGTACTTCCCACCCGTATCCTCGGCCAGTTGAATCAGCGCATGCTCCCCGCCCGTATTCCTGCCCGCATCCGCATAGATCGGCACAATAATGATCGAGTACACCATCGCCCCCGCCCTCTGCGCCTCCTCTAGCGCCTGCGTATAGCGCGCCCCTTTCACCGTATCGCCGCCATCGGTGATCAGCACAATCACCCGCCTTCGCCCATTCGCAGCCGAGGTCCCCGCCAGCCTATCCGACGCCAGATAGATCGCGTCATACAACGCCGTAGCGTCTCCATGCTGAATCGCATTCAACCCGCTCTCAATCCGCTTCGGCTGATTCGTAAACGGCACAAGCTCCCGCACCACATCCGAGAACTCCATCAGGTCCAGCTCGTCCTGCTCCCGCAGCAGCGCCCGCACAAAGTGCTTCGCCGCCTCCTTCTCCAGCCGCTCACTGGTCATCACGCTCTCACTCGCATCAATGGCAAGCACGATCGACAGCGGCGTCGTAGCCTCTTTCTCAAATACAGCGATCTTCTGCAGCTTCCCATCCTCAAGAATCTGGAAGTCCTCCCGCTCCAGCCCACCCACCGGCGAACCCTTCGTATCCACCACGTTCAACGCCACATTCACCAGCCGCGTCTCCACCCTGATCGTAGGAAATCCGCCCTCAGGAGTCCCCGCAGAACCATTCGCCTTGCCACCCGTCTGAGTCTGAGTCGCCACCGCAGGCGGTGTCTGCACATCCTCCGGATCCTTAGGCGCCTGCGCCCCCACCGCCGGAGGAGGCTGCCGCACCACCGGAGCCTGCGACAACAGATCCCCCCGCACCAGCACGAGCCCAAGCAGAGCCCCAACCAGCACTCTCACCGTGCGCCTCCACCCTCGACCTTCGCCACAGAACCGGGTGCCCGATACATCGCTTCTGATATATCGGCATCGTCCGTAGAAGCATGACCGCCGGGTCCCGCCGTCTCGCCGACTCGCTGACTCGCTAACCCACCGGGTGCCCCATCCTTTCGCGGTTTCATCGCGATAGGGTGGGGTATTCGCGCCGGTAGGCGCGAACCGCTCTCCTCCCCAAGCCCATCCGCCCCGCCCAAAACCAACGCCTCGGAAGCGCCCTCCGTCTCGCTGACTCGCTGACTCGCCAACCCGCCAACCCCGCCAACCCGCTGCTCCTCAGGGAACGGCTCCCCATCCGCCCACACCGCCCCATCCACAAACTGTTCTTTCTTCCAGATCGGCACCATCTTCTTCAACGTATCGATCAGCCACCGGCAAGCCTCAAACGCCGCACCCCGATGCGCCGAAGCCACCACAATCAGCACACTGGTCTCCCCTACATAAAGCCGCCCCAGACGATGCACCAGCGCCACATCCCGTACGCCAAACAGCTCCACCGCCTCGCCCGCCAACCCGCGCATCTTCTCCAGCGCCATCTCCCGATAAGCCTCATAGTCGAGATACAGCGTCTTCCGTCCCCGCGTATTATCCCGCACAATCCCGTCAAACACGCACACCGCGCCGTCCGCAGCAGCTTTGATCTCCGCCGCAATCTCCGCCGACGCAATCACCTCATCTGTAATCTCAACCCGCATCCCATACCTCAAACCCATACTCAACCTTTGTCATTCTGAGCGGAGCGAAGAACCTCCGCATTTTGCTTTTGCCTTTGCTTTTGCCTTTGCCTTTGCCTCTACCTCTACCTCTACCTCTAAACAAATCAACTAAAAATCGTCATCTCGACCGAAGCTGCTCACGGTCTCATCGTGAGCAGCGTAGTGGAGAGACCCCCGCATTTGTTCTTGTTTTTGCCGCTGCTCTTGATTTTGCCTTTGCTCATCGCTATCGTCTTCCAACTCCCCCACTCACCGGCGGCAACAAAGCCACCTCATCCCCATCCTTCAACACATCGACACCTTGCGCATACTCCTGATTCACCGCCACAGCCATCGAATCCCAAACTCCCCCAGCGCCCACAGCCCGTCCCCGGCAAGCCGCAATCAGATCCGCCACCGAAGCCCCATCCGCCAGCTCCATGTCTTCACCACTCCTGCCGAAGACATCCTTCAGCACTCCAAAATAAAGAACTCGCACCCGCATATCCCATCAGAATACGCGAGCACGAGTCTTTGACGTCCATACAACTTCAACATCACTCCTAAAGGGAGCAACGCCGCCTTCTGACCATCAAACCCTTCAGCAAACCGAGTCCGGAAACGGAGAGTTCGCAATCAGGTCGCAGAAGTTCGGGCTCTTGTACCCGGGAATAAACCGTTCGCAAACATCCGCCTTCACCGTCCCCCAGGTCGTCCCCGGCTTATTCTCAAACCCGCCAAAGAACGCCTTCACGATCCCCTCCTTGAAGTTCTCCCGAGGATACTCCGCCACAATCGCCTCACGAAGCTCCGCCGGAAAACTCTCAAACCCCTCCCCCAGCACATCCAGCCCCACGCCTGAAAACAGCAACGCCACCTCCGGCTTCATATACTGCGTCACCCCTGGGGTCGTATGCAGCGCAATCGCCGTCCACGCCGTCATCACCTCTTCCTCCGCCACGTTATGCGCAGTCAAAAACTGCCGCACCGCATTCGCCCCATCCACCTCAAACCGCTCCGTCTCGCTGATGTACCTCTTCACCAGCCCAAGATCGTGGAACGCTGCGCTCACATACAACAGCTCAGGATCGAACCGCAGCTTCTTCTGCCGCCCCAGCTCCGCAGCAAACAAATACACCCGGTTCGAATGGTTGAACAACAGATCCGTACCCTGCTCACGCAAAATAGCGGTAGCCTCTTTGGCAAGCTTGGAATCAGGAATAGCGGTAGCAGAAATCGTAAGACTCATGGCACTCTCCTTTGGCACAACTTACTGACACCCCCATCCTGCGCCGCCCCCGCCCGCACCGCCACGACACAGATATAGCAAATTCGGACATCCCCTCGGCCCCAATCACGTACCCTGAAACCATGCGAAAGATCGTCATCACCGGCCCTCCACCCGTGCAGATCCTCGACATCGCCGGCCCCCTCGAAGTCTTTGCCAACGCCGTCTTCGCCAACGCCGTCCCCGCCAACTCCCCCGGCTACGAGATCACACTCGCCACACCCGACGCCACCACCGTCCTCCAGACCAACCGAGGCTTCGCCCTCACCAACGCCGTCCCCCTCGCCGAAGTCACCGGTCCAATCGACACCCTCCTCGTCACCGGCGGCCCCGGAGCCGAATCCGGCACCTACGATCCCGTTTACGTCGCCTGGATCGCCCAAGCCGCCACCCGCTCCCGCCGCGTCGCCTCCATCTGCACCGGAGCCTTCCTCCTCGCCGCCGCCGGCCTCCTCGACAACCGCCAGGCCGTCACCCACTGGGACTTCTGCGACCGACTCGCCCGCGAGTTCCCCGCCGTCCAAGTCAAGCCCGACCCCATCTACCTCCGCGACGGTTCCATCTACACCTCCGCCGGCATCACCGCCGGCATGGACCTTGCCCTAGCACTCGTAGAAGAAGACCACGGCCACGCCGCCGCCCTCGCCATCGCGCGCAAGTTAGTCATGTTCCTCGTCCGCCCCGGAGGCCAGGCCCAGTACAGCCACATGCTCTCCCACCAGGCCGTCACCTCGCAGCCCCTACGCGAGCTACAGGTCTGGATGCTCGAGCACCTCCGCGAACCCCTCACCGTCGACCGCCTCGCCGAGCGCATTGGCGTCAGCCCCCGCCACTTCACCCGCATCTGCCTTCGCGAAACCAGCATGAACCCCGGCCAGTTCGTCGATCGCATGCGCGTCGAAGCCGCCCAGCAGATGATCGACAGCTCCAGCATGGGACTCAAAGAGATCGCCGACGCCACCGGCTTCAGCACCGCAGACGCCATGCGCCGCACCTTCTCCCGCATCCTCGGCATCACACCCGCCGAATACATCCACCGCTTCAAACGCCCCATCAAGTCCTAGCTGGATACAGCTGGGCAAAGATGGGCAAACCAGCAACACCCGTAATCATTTTCAACAGCCGGGTGCTTCATATCTCGATTTTGAGATGTGGGCCTCATGCGAAGCATGACCGCTTTCTCAAGACTCCTTCGCCGCACGATACTTCTCCAACAGCTTCCTCCCCCTAGCCGCTAATTTCTTCGCCGCAGCCTCCGTCTTCGGCACAGCCTCGCCCCACGCGTGTGCACTCAGTGCCAACCGCGTCGGTTCTCCATCCTTCATCATCGGCCCGCGCGGATGCGTAAAGTGCCGCGTCAAAAACGATCCCTTCCTCCGCATCTTCTCCGGAGTATCCGCCTCGCCCTTCACTCCCGGCTTCAGATTCGCACCCTCTGTCTTCTTATAAAACTCCCGCCCCGCCGCCGTCAGCCCGCCCTTCGGATCCTTCCCCTTCGCAGACATCGACTTCGCCGCGCTCTTCGTTGCAGACTTCGCGGCGCTCTTCGTTCCTGACCTCTTCACCACACTCTTCGCACTTGGCTTTTTCACATTTGGCATCGCAAACCCTCTTCTACTTGAGAATCAATCCACCCCCAACAGGTTTCTTCGGCACTCGCCGAAGTTCGACCACAAACACCATCGCACCACAAATTGCACCATCCACGGTTCCAAATTAAAGACCGCCAAACTACTGCAACCTATCGGCAACTTCCATAACCGCTGCGATGGCATCACTTACACCCTCGCCACCCGAGATAAGCTGGCTCCGACCAACATTCACGCTCCTTTTGGCATCCAACCGTCATCAGTCGCCGCACCATCCCATGACCATTCCAGCTATCCCAAATCTAGTAATTCAACTCATCCTCGCCACCTCAGTTGTCTTGTTTCTCTCCTCACTCCTCCCCATCCGCCGGATCTGCGCCATGCTGCCTCGCGGCCGTGCCCGCTCCACCTGGCGCATCATGGGAGCACTTCTCACCCTCGCCGCCGTCGGCGTCGCCATCTTCCTCCGCATCAACACCACCGACGGTCCAGACAACTACGAAGACTGGATCGTCAGCCTCGTCTTCCTGGCCGCATCCATCTTCGTCTTTACCGTATCCACCCTCGCCCTCCACACCGCCAGAGACCTCTCCAAGATCGTCGACCTCGAACGCGCCGCCATCATCGACCCCGTCACCGAACTCTTCAACCGCCGTCACATCATGGCCCTTCTCGACGCCCAGTGCCAGCACTCCTGCAAGCACAACTCCCCCTTCTCCATCCTCCTCATCGACGTCGACAACTTCAAAGCCATCAACGACACCTTCGGCCATCGCACCGGAGACACCGTCCTCAAAGAGCTCGGCCGCGTCATCTCCCACATCATCCCCGAATCCAGAGCCATCGGTCGTTACGGCGGCGAGGAGTTCCTCGTCATCCTTCCCCAATCCGCCTCCAGCCAGGCATGGCGCATCGCCGAAGAGCTTCGAAAAGCCGTCCAGGCCACCAAAATCGCCAGTCAGAGAACGCTCATCGACTCCCCCACCATCAGCATCGGCATCGCTACTGCCTTCGGATGGAAGGAGACCTCTGAAGACCTCATCGAGATCGCCGACGAAGCCCTCTACTCCGCCAAAGCTGCCGGACGCAACTGCATCTGCCACGCCTTCGAATCCTCAGGACGACAATCCGCCTCCAGATTCACCACCGTCCCCGCAACCCAATAGCCACCCCACCGCAATTCACACACTACCCACTCACGCCTTCGTCGGCTCATAGTGCAGCAGCACGCTTCCATTGCCAAACACGCGATGCTTCGTCAGCGTCAGCTTCACCTTTT
Organism: Tunturiibacter empetritectus; assembly: GCF_013410875.1. Taxonomy (GTDB): domain Bacteria; phylum Acidobacteriota; class Terriglobia; order Terriglobales; family Acidobacteriaceae; genus Edaphobacter; species Edaphobacter empetritectus. The sequence goes on from NZ_JACCCU010000002.1 coordinate 449,484, forward strand.
CCTCCAGCCCTTCGAACATCGTCTTCCCCCCACCAAGAACCACAGGCATCACGGCAATCTGATACTCATCGATCAGCCCCGCACCCGTCAGCTGCGCAACAAGCGTCCCACTCCCGAAGATCACCATCCCCTCCCCGGCCTCCGCCTTCATCTTTCGCACCGTCTCCACCGGATCGGTCTTCACCAGCGTCGTATTCTTCCACCCCGCCGACTCCATCGACCGCGAAAACACCACCTTCTTCGCGCTGTTCATCCTCTCCGCAACCTCAGGCATCATCGCCGTCGCCGTGGACGTCGGCCAGAAGCCGGCCATCAGGTCATACGTCTTCCTGCCAAACAACATCGTGCCGTCGCCCTTGGCATTCCCCTGCGTAAACTCGTTCCACTCCTTATCCTGCTGGCGAGCCCAGCTCATATCGCCGTTCGCGTCCGCGATGTATCCATCCACCGACGAAATATTGAACACCATCAATCTGCGCATCGATCTCTCCTCCGATCCTCCTGAATCTGAACCCTCAATCTGAATCCAACGTTGGATGGGACCACTCATACTTCGCCCCCGAGATGGTACCTTCAACTGCTGTCGTCTGTCTGTTGTCATTCCGTAGCGCAGCGAAGATCTCCCGCATCTCGTCTTTGCTGTTGTCAGGCGACAGACCACTTCCCAGAAGCGCTTTTCTCGGTACTAATTTCCCTAATAATGTGAATAATAATCCCGTCTCGAATCACTTTGGCGCGGTCAGTTATTCGGGGTCACAGTATCTTTCAATCGCTTCGCGATTTTGATTAACCCACTTGGGATGGATAAAACACGATTTCCCGAAAGTGTTGTTGACGTGCTTCGCGACCCAAACCGCACGGTCGGTCCGGCGCGCGCGCGTACCCCATTCACGCCAGGCTTTCGCCGCCGCTCTAAGCATCTCTTGCTTCAATCGTTCGCGGCTTGCCCGAGTCCGCTCTGCTCCACCGACTAGTTTGCAACTGCCGCAGTAGCTGCCCCGCTTGATTGCAGTCTTCCGTTGGCGTTTGCGAAGGAAATACCGTTTGCAAGTCGGATTGGTACACTTGCCGATGCGCGTCGAAAGCGGTGACGCAAGCAATTCCTGGAAGTAGTGGGTCGCCATGTCGCGCGCATACAGTATCGGGTCTTGATTCTTCCAGCGCGGTTGGTTCACGCCGATCGCCATCGTACCATCCCCGTTCAAGAGAGGCATTGGCTGGTTTCGCAGCCACGATGCTTGAATCTCGTCAAAGATCACCACCGGAGCTTCGTCTGCGGAGACCGTCATAATGGGAGCTTCATCCACCGAAGCGCGGACTCTGCGGCTCGACGGTGTCTCGATCCTGTTGCTGTCGATTCCAGTCTGAAGGAAGCCATCCACAAAAGCGCGTAGCCGGATGAAGAATGCAGCGCTTGCGGCCTCACACTCCGCTTCGCTTGGCAGATTCAGTTCCGGAATTCGCTTCCAAGCCAGCAAACCCCAGTGCGTCGCCTCACCATTGAGGAAGTCAAGGATCAAGTCTCGGAAGAAACGCTCGTAGCGGCCTCCAGCATGATTTTTCCCGTCATAAATTTGCACACTTTGCACACAAAGATGATGCGCGTAAAAAGAATTGTATGCAACCGGTTCTACAACTTTTAAGTCGTCTGAAAGAACAACATAAGGAGTGTGAAGTGATTGGGCGACGCAGTTTCGCCCCGGAGGGTTTCATGGTAACGATGACTGTAATCGGCTTACTTCTGTCTTTGGCCCAACTGGTAATCTCGCTGCGCCGTAAGTAGCCGGAGGGAACTTGTGGATATCACCCTCTCAATTACTACCGACAAGTCGGCTTGTGGGAAGTAATCGACAGTACGAAAAGCTGCTAAATATTTCTGCGGTCTCAATCCCCAGGAGCAAACAACGTAGCCTCACCCGGATACCACACCCGCCCACCCTCCACCCGCGCAAACTCCGTCATCGCATGCACCCTCCGCGAGCTCCCACCGTCAGCCGTCACAAAGAGATCCTCCACCTCCCCACCGCGAGCCAGCACCGCATCCCCAATCAGCGACCGGTGGCACCGCCACGGCACCGCCTCAGCGCACATCACCACCGCAGTCTTCAGATCCGGCAGCCCCATAAGCCAATCCATCTCCGCCCCAAACTCCGGCGTCTGCATATAGTCCGCATACCCCCGAAAGCTCTCGTTCCGCCACGCCGTGTTAACGCTGTCCTTCCTCGCCACCCGGCGCCCACCCAGCCCCACCCGCCACACCCCGCGAATCCCAACCTCCTCCAGCGATGCAAACAGCCTCTCCTGCCCAAACTGCGGATACCGCTTCGACCCCGGATACCGCCTCACATCCACCAGCGTCGAGCAGCCATTCTCCCCCAGCGCCCGCAGAAACGCCCCCAGCTCCAGCGTCGAGTGTCCAACCGTCATCATCCAGCCACCGCCTGAAAATAAACTTCAAAAACGTGTCACATTTTAGACGCCAAAAACATGACGGCTAAGACACCACATCAGCCACGCAAACCACCACGTTCTCACCACAAAAACACCACAGCAAAACACCCATATTTCGCAAAAACCCCCGCAAAAACACCCCTCCACCACCAAACAAAAAATCTCTCCCGCCGAAAAGAAAAAAGGGCGATCCGGCAACCGCCGAACCGCCCTTCGTCCTGATCGAACTTACACCGTAGCGTGAAGAACCTCTTCGCGAACCACCTCATCCTTCACCTTCTCCGCCCGAGTCTTCGGCAGCGCGACGGCCAGGACATCCTCAATCCGCGTAGCGTAGTGCAGCGTAACGCCCTCAATCTGATCCGGCGTTAAGTCCTCATCCACCTGCTGTTTACAGTCCGCCGGCAGAATTACATCCCGCACGCCGGCCCGCTTCGCCGCAAGGAACTTCTCCTTGATCCCGCCAACCGGCAGCACATTGCCGCTCAGCGTAATCTCGCCCGTCATCGCCGTCAGAGGATGCACTGGAGTATCCGTCAACAAGCTGACCAGAGCCGTAGCCATCGTCACGCCGGCCGAAGGACCATCCTTCGGAATCGCTCCCGCAGGCACGTGAATGTGCAGGTCCACATCCTTCGTAAAGTCCTCATCGAGCCCTAACGACGCGGCATTCGAGCGCACCCAGGTCAAAGCAGCCTGCATGCTCTCCTTCATCACATCCCCAATCTGACCGGTGATCGTGAAGCCGCCTTTGCCCTTCATCCGGTTCGCTTCAATGAACAAAACATCGCCGCCCGCCGGTGTCCACGCTAAGCCCACAGCAACCCCAGCACGCTTGGTACGCTCCGCAATCTCGGTATCCACACGCACCTTGATGCCGCCAAGAAACTCGTGCACGACCTCCGGAGTAATCACAACCTTCTCCGTCTGACCCTCCGCGATCTTGCGCGCAACCTTGCGGCACACGGTCCCAATCTGCTGCTCGAGCTTGCGAACACCAGCCTCCCGCGTGTAGTGCCGCGCGATCAGATGCACGCTGTCCTTCGGGAATTCGATGTTCTCTTCCGTAATACCGTTCTCTTTGATCTGCCGCGGAATAAGGTATTTGATGGCGATATTCACCTTCTCCTCTTCCGTATAACCGGTCAGCTCGATGATCTCCATACGATCAAGCAGCGGCCCGGGAATCGTATCCAGCTGATTCGCCGTGCAGATAAACAACACCTTGCTCAGATCAAACGGCTGATCGAGATAGTTGTCGCGGAACGTATTATTCTGCTCCGGATCAAGCGTCTCAAGCAACGCACTCGCAGGATCTCCCCTGAAGTCGCGCCCCAGCTTATCGATCTCATCCAGCATGAACACCGGATCCTTCACCTCAACCCGCTTCAGGTGCTGAATAATCTGCCCCGGCAACGCGCCTATGTATGTCCTCCGATGTCCGCGAATCTCGGCCTCATCATGCATACCGCCCAGCGAGATGCGTGAAAATTTGCGATCCAACGCCTTCGCGATCGAACGTCCCAGCGAAGTCTTACCAACACCCGGAGGCCCAACGAAGCACAGAATCGGCCCCTTCATATCCGGCTTCAAACGCCGCACCGAAAGGTAATCCAGAATGCGATCCTTCACCTTCTTCAAGCCATAGTGATCCTCATCGAGGATCGCCTTCGCCTTCAGAATATCCACCTCGCCCGAAGAGGTCTTCGACCACGGCAGCACCGCCAGCCACTCCACATAGTTCCGCGTCAGGGAGTAGTCCGCCGCCGCAGGATTCATCCGGCTCAACCGGCCCAACTCCTTCAACGCATCCTTCTTCACATCTTCCGGCATCCCGGCGGTCTCAATCTTCTCCTTCAGCTCAGCGATGTCCTTCTGGGTATCATCCTGATCACCCAACTCCTTCTGGATCGCCTTCAACTGCTCGCGCAGGTAGTAATCCCGCTGCGACGACTGCACGGAATCCTGCACCTCGGTCTGGATCTTGTTGCGCAGCTGCTGCACCTCAAGCTCCTTCGCCAGGTGCTTGTTGATCCGCTCCAGACGCGCCGAAACATCTGGCGTCTCCAGTAGCTCCTGCTTGTCAGTCGTCGTCAAAAACGGAAGCGAGGAGGCGATAAAGTCCGCCAGCCTCCCGGGTTCGTCGATGTTGATCGCAATCGTCTGCAGATCGTCGCTCAAGGTAGGCGACGAGGTCACAATCTGCTGGAACTGGCTGACCACATTCCGTTGCAGCGCCTCGGCCTCTGGCGTCTGCTGTGGATCCACGTCCGGAATGGCCTCATATTCGGCCGTCATAAAGGGCGCCAGCTGCGCAAACTCGCCAAGATGTACCCGCTCATTGCCCTCGGTGAACACAAACAGACTTTGGTTCGGCATCTTGACGACCTTGTGCACCGTCGCTCTGGTACCAGTCGCAAACAGATCTGCAGCCTGCGGAGCGTCCTGCCGCGCATCCCGCTGCGCCACCACAAGAATGGTCTTCTCCTCGCCCAGCGACTGAATCAGCTGGATCGAGCTATCCCGCCCCACCGTCAACGGAAGCACCGCGTGAGGAAACAGGACAGTATCCCGAACCGGCAACACCGGAACAGGCCGTTTCCCTATCACCTCAGCACCCGACCCCTCGCTGGTTTTGGTCGCGGTCGGTTGAATCACACTTACAAAGTCGCTTGGCATTGAGTGTACCTCTATCAGATTATCCACTATTCGATGCAGCAAGTCTTCATCTGGTCGCAAACTATGCCCCTCTCTCCGGAAAACGTGCGTCTCCACATTCCGTCATCGGCCATAACCCCATTCGCATCAGTGAGTAACTTCCTAAAAGAGGGATTTCAAGATTGCTCTTCCAAATAAGAGCCCAGTCGTCAGATCCTCGCCAAATCACCCCACGACATCAATCTCGACCCAAAGAAGGACGGGATAATCAAGCCGTCGTTTGACCGCCCACAGTACTGGGCATACTACGCCTCAGACCCGCCACTTTGCCACCGGCCAAGGCAAGCCCAATATAACGTCCGGGACAGCGGGACCGCTAAGCCGCCCAATATCGACCCAGCACCTTCACCATCCGGCAGTGTTCCCGTAACGCACTCAACGCAGCCTCAGCCTTCTCCGCCGAATCGAACCGCACATCGACGTAGAAGACATACTCCCACGGGCTACCCGGAACCGGTCTGGACTCGATCTTGGTTAGGTCCACCCCGGCGTCCGCCAGTCTCTGCAACGCCGCCACCAGCGTTCCCGGTCGATGTTCGATGGCAAACGCCAGGCTCATCTTGTTCCCGTCCTTTGCCGGCTCCTCGACCGACGCACCGTCGCGCTTCACCAGGTGAAACCTCGTGTAGTTCTCAGCATGGTCTTCAATGCCCGCCACCATTACCTCTGCGCCATACTCCGTTGCCGCAAGCGCAGGAGCGATCCCTGCAACATCCCGCAGACCCTCCCCCATGAGTCGCTTCACGCTCCCCGCCGTGTCGTAGAAAGGGACCACCTCCCACTCCGGATGCGAAGCCAGAAATCTCCGGCACTGCGACAACGCGACCGGATGCGACATCACTCTCCTGATCTCCTGCAGCTTCACTCCTGGCATCGCAATCACATTGTGTCGAATCCTCATCAAACTCTCGCGCTCAATATGCACCGGAAGATCCAGTAGCAGATCGTAATGTTCCGCAACCGATCCGTGCAGACTGTTCTCAATGGGCAGCACCGCCGCATCGACCCCACCCGCGAGAACCTTCGCCAGCACCTGGGCCGATACCGTACAAGCAACAATCTCTAACTTCTCGCGACTGCCCAGCATCTCGACAGTTGCCATGTGGCTATTCGAGCCCAGCTCTCCTTGAATCGCCACCTTCAATCCAGATACCCCGCACATTTCGTTCATGTTTGGTTCATATTTTATTCCCTCTGGCAACCCACTCGCCTAACCGGGCAACTTACCACAGGACGGGCCTGAATCTTTGAATGCCATCACGGCGAACCGGGAAGTGAAGCCGGCAATCGTCTTAGGAGAACCAAATGCTTTGGACAATCACAATTATTCTCTTCATTCTGTGGATTGTGGGACTTGTTAGCAGCTACACCCTCGGTGGATGGATTCATATCCTTCTGGTTCTGGCCATCATCGTGCTCATCTTCAACCTGCTGTCTGGCAGACGAGCCCTATAACCACTCTCGAAGTTAAGAAGTTAAACCGCAGCCCTCTCGCTCTATACGCAAGGAGTCAACTATGAACACCGAAAAAGCAGCAGGTAAATTCGATCAGGTAGCCGGCAAGATCAAGCAGAGCGTAGGCGAAGCCGTCGGTAATCAAAAGCTAGCCAACTCGGGCGTAGCCGATCAAGTCAAGGGTGCCGCCAAGGAGACCTGGGGCAACGCTAAAGATGCCGCGGAGGTCGCAAAGGATGATGCCCGCGCTCGTACTGACGTCAAAGGCGAAGACTACAAAGCCCACGCAGAAGACACCGCTCACAACGTGCGCGAGAAGATTGCGAACACCGCGCAGAATGCCAAAGACAGTGTCAACGAGAAGCTGGATAACTTCAAACGAGAGCACAACAGCTAATCAGCAGTCGAATTCTATGGAAAGGTCCGCCACCGTGCGGGCCTTTCTATTTGTGCAGCAACACATCCGCAGCAACAAACCCAAAGAACACCACCGAGATCACCCCATTCAACGTAAAGAAAGCCGCATTCATGCGTCGCAGATCCTTCGGCGAAATAATCGAGTGCTCATACAGAAGCAGGATCGCAACCAGCCCAACCCCTAACATCGCAATCCTTCCCAACCCAAACAGTTCGATCAGCCAGCACAACAGCAGCAGCATCCCCAAATGCATCCCGCGCGCGATCCAAAAGGCTGCCGTGATGCCGAACGCCTGCGGAACACTATTCAGCCCCACCTTGCGGTCGTGTTCAAAGTCCTGACACGCATACAGCACATCGAAGCCGCCAACCCACAACAGCACCGCCGCCGTCAGCACCACAATCCTGATATCCAGCGATCCCCGCACCGCAATCCACGCGGCCGAAGGCGCAATCCCCAACGCCAGGCCCAGCACAACATGCGACCACCGCGTCAGCCGCTTCATATAGCTGTACGCCAGCACCACAGCAAGCGCCACAGGAGCAAGCTCCAGCGTCAGCCGGTTGAGCATCGCCGCTCCCACCACAAACAGCGCGATCGACACCACCACAAATCCCGCAACAAACCCCTTGCTCAGCGCGCCGGCAGGCAAAGCCCTCATCGCGGTGCGCGGGTTCGCCGCATCCAATTGCGCATCCGCCAGCCGATTGGACGCCATCGCCGCAGACCGCGCAGCCACCATGCACACAATAATCCAGCCCAGAACTCGCAGCGTCGGCCAACCACCCGCAGCCAGCACCGCTCCTGTCAACGCAAACGGGAGCGCAAACACCGAATGCTCCCACTTGATCATCTCAAGCGTTACAACCGTACTCTTCCACAACGATGCCATCCCTCTATCGTAAAAGAGTTAGTCCCCTCTAACCTAGCCAGCGTGCCTAAAGGTCAAAAAACAGCCTTATTTAGCCGGTTTCTCCGCCTCACCCCCAACCACCTCCAGGTTATTCACCACTTTGAACACTCCCGGCACACCATTAGCACGAATATTCGCCACATCTTTGTCCGACTGACTGTCCACCACGCCCGACAAAGTCACGTTCCCATTCACAACCGCGATCCGAATCGGCTTTGCCGGATCAATCGCATATTTGTTCAACTGCGGAAAGCCATAGATCGACCGCGCCTCTGCCAGTCGAATCCTGTCATCCATAGGCGACACCGGCGCCACCTCCACGTTATCAATCACGTCTTTCACCCCCGGATAGTTCTCTGCCAGGCTCAACGCCGAATCCTTATCCGTGGGGCCATATGCGGTCCCGCCCAGGGTCACCACACCCTTCTCGACGCCGATCGTAAACGCATTGAACGCCGTCGTTCCATACCCAACCCGGTCATACGCCAGCTTCTCCGCCAGCTTGTTCCGCAGCGTCATGTCATCGACATCAGGCCCCGCAACCTCAATCTGATTCTCAACCCCCTTCACATTCTGCCGGTGGTGGGCACGGTCGTCCGCGTCGAGCTTCGCGCTGTAAAGCTCCACCGTCCCCGTCAGCTTCACAACGCCATCCTGCACCGAGCTCTTCACATCTTTGAATCGCTTGTTATCCAGCGCCTTCGTCACCTCCGCCTGAATCCGCGCGTCGTTTGGCCCCGGCCCGACATTGCCCTGCGCGCTTTGGGCCACGCCCCTCGATGCCCCATCCAACATCGTCAGACCGGCAAAAACCAACACGCCGGCGCATGCAAAGTTCTTCATCCTGCTCATAGTCTTCCCTCCGAAGATCGTTAGCGCCGCGAAAAACGGCATCCGTGCCCTCATCCACACCTCGTACGATGCAGCCTCTACCTCAGCGCGCTAACGATACCTTTTCCGCAGCTTATAGACAACGCTGAATACGCCCGACTCGTCACGCGACACCACAATCGAGTTGTCGTGGTTCAAGTCATACTGCACCTGGATCAGCTGCTGCGCCGAAGTATTCACATTCGTCGCAAACGTCGCAGTAATCTGCCGCGACAGTTGTTGCTGCACCGTAATCCTGGCCGACGACCCGCCCAGCGTCCCCACAAACGCCGGATCGATCTTCACGCTGCCTACGCCAAACAGCTTCTCCACGCGGTTGCTGACCGTAGCGTTCAATGCCCCACCCAGCAACGCGCTCGTCGTCGGATCGGTGCCCTGCTGCACCTGTCTCTCCTGGTAGAGCTGTGCCTCCTCCTGCGTCCGGCCCAGCGCCAGCAGCTGAAACACATCCGACTCGCTCAGCGGCGGCTCCGACCGATAGGTCGGTTTCAAGTTCGTCGATGTCCCATGCAGCCCAATCGTAATGTCGTAGTTCTCCACCTGCGCAGTCGCATCCAGGTCGATGATCGGGTCAATACGCACCGGATTGGTAAAGTAAATCTCCCCGCGCTGCAGTTGATACTTCGTCCCAGCAAACGTTGCGCTTCCCTCGTTGATCTCGATCCGTCCCAGCAACGAAGGGTCCGCAGCCGTCCCGCGAATCTGCAGATCGACCGTCCCCGCCAGCTTCGCATACGAGTTCTGAAAATCAAGCTGCGGAGCACTCGTCACATGCACATCCAAACGAATTTTGTTCGCCGGAGCATTTGGATCGGGCGGCGGACTCACTCCCCCTGCAGATCCGAACGCCGCAAAATCCACATCAGCCCCTACGCCAAATCGCGTAATCAGGATCGTTCCACTCAACAGCGCACTGTCCGGGCTTCCCTGCAGCTTCAGATTCGCATTCGCCGTCGCGCTCAGCCCATACAGCCGCACCCTCACCACATCGCCGGTCGCCGACAGGTCCGCATACAACCCATTCTTGTAGCGAATAGCCCCGCCGATCTTCAACGTTCCTCCGCCAGTCGTCGCAGCCAGGTTCTCCACCTGCAACCGATCGCCGTTGAACACCAGCGTACCGTTCATATTGCTCAACCCATTCGGAATTCCATCGATCGCAACATTCACCTTCTCGAACTGAACCCTTCCCGTCAGCTCCGGATTCATCACATACCCGTCAGCGCCAACAGTAAACTCCACCTTGCCGGTCGAAATAACATCCGAGTCGAAGGTATGCAGCAGCGTCATGCTCACGCTTCCGGTCGCCTTCACATCCAGCTTGCCTCCCTTTGGATCCGTCGCTCCAAACAGCTGTCCCGTCCCGCTCGCCCGCATGTCCGTATCCTGCCCGGTGATATGAACCTGCTCGAGCGTAGCCACACCATCACGCAGTCCCACCCGCAGAGGCTCCGCCGCCTTCAGCTCCACTCCCTGCAACTTCACATCCACCTGGTTGAACTCGGCTTCGCCACGCAGCGCCTTCGGTGTCTTCAGTGGCCCGCTCACTGTCGCAGTCCCATTGATCATCGACTGCGCCTTCATCGTCCCCGGCCCAAACATCCCGAGCGGTTTGCCGATATCGAGACCCGCCACCGTCATCTTCGCCTGCGTCTGATAATCCCCCGTCAGCCGCAACTCTCCCGAAGCATTCAGCTTCGCTCCCACCAGCGTCGAGTCTGCGGTAAAGTACATCACCTCTCCCTGGCTATGCGCCTCCACCGCCGCCTCGCCAATCGTCTGCCCTCGATAAGACATCCCATTCAACGTGACCTTCGCCTTCAGCCCCGGCTGCGTCATCGTCCCATTCGCATCCGCGACCAGGTCCACCGTCCCATCCACATCGTTCTTCGCCTTCTTCACCATCTCAAACTTCGACAGCTGAATATCATGCCCTTCGACATGGCCATGTAGGTGTTCCGTTCCCATGTCGTACCCGCCGTTACCTGCAATCTGCATCCCATGCACGCGCAGCACAACATTGCTCGCCTCCAAATCCTTCCCCTGCACCGTCAAATCCGCCACCGCAGACTCATACGGTTCCCCATAGGCCACCCCGTTCATCAACGAGACATGGCCACCCCCACTCAAACTCCTCAGCGTTCCCGCCGCATGCCCGTCCACCGCCACTGTTCCTGTTAGCGAAACCTTCTCCTGCTGCCCCGCAATCTGCAACACATCGACGACCTGCGCATTGGCCAGCTGCACCTTCGCATCCAGAGCCATCCCGTCGTCCCACAGATAACTCACCGCACCGCGAGGCGACACTACCTTCCGCGGCGCAATCTTGCCCTCCACATTCAGTACCGCAGTCCCGCGCTTGATCGTCGAAGTCGCCACGACAACACCCGTGTTCGGCGAGTACTCCGCATCCGTCACCAGCGAATCCAGCAACACATCCGTCGTTCCCAGCGCAAACTCCGCATTCGTCGCCTGCAGATGTCCCTTCACATCAAGATCCGCAATCTTCCCTTTCGCCGTTCCGTTGAACTGCATCGCGCCATGCAGTACCACAGGAATCGCCGCGGTACCCTTCTTTCCATTTCCTTCCAGGTCCAGCGTCGTCAGCAGTTGGTTGTACTCCGACAGGTCTCGCACCGTCATATCCACCCGCAGGTCAGTCAGTGGATCACCCTCGTTCACACCCAGAACTCCTGACGCCTCAAAGTTCGTCTGTGGCATCTGCAACGCAATCCGCTGAATTCGCACTGTCTCGTTACGACCCGTGTAATGCGCCAGAGCCTGCCCCGTCACAGGAACATCGTTCAACGCGCCCCGCCGTTTCACCCCCGTCGGCGTAAACGTCAAATTCCCATCCACCTCCACCGTATCCGCAATGTTCTTCGCCGGACCGCCCCACTCCACCTTCACCGGCCCACTCACAGCGGTATCAAATCCCAGATCGCCATAGTCCTCCGGCGCCGTCACATCCATAATGGTTCGCAGCGGAATCTTCGTAACCGTCGCAGTCAAATAAGCATGAGCCGTTTGCACCGGGGGCACCTTCGCCGTCTCGCTCATCGGAGCCTTCGCCCCAATCGTCTTGGCTGTGGTATTGGCTGTCGTTATCGCAGCCTTGGTCGAAGACGAACTCACTGCAATATCCTGCGGCGGTACCTCTCCTAGCCAGTTCACAATTCGCAGCTCACCCGCCGCGCTGCCTCCGCCAGGCAGATATCCCGTCAACGCGGTGAGCAACAACTCCGTAGGCGTCACATGCAACGTTCCACCGCCGTCGATATCATGCAGTCGCACATTCTGATCCCGGTAAGCCGCCTTATGAATCTTCGCCGTCCCCACCAGAAGATATCCAGCCACACAATCGGGATCAGGCGGCAACGGACGCAGAGGCTTCGCCGTCTCCGCAGGATGGCTTCGCCGCCAGAACGGCGGATGCTTCTGCGCCACAGCAGGTGAGGTCGTGCAATTATGCCCATTCAAATCCAGGTCCACCGTGCCCGCATTCAAACCGTCCACATCAGCAAGCACCGAGACCTGCTTGATCTCCACCGTCCCCTTCACAGTCGCCTGCCACTCCGGCCTGGCAAAGTCTTTGACGCTCCCGGTCGCATCCAGCTTCGAGCTCTTGCCCGTCGTAAAGTTCAACCGCTGTAGCTCAATCGTGTCTCTTCCCAGTTCCACCGCCAGACTCAACCCCGACTGCGCCTCCACCTGCTTGCCCATCTTCGTCCGCAGATCCTTCAGGTCGACCGTCACACCATAGCGATCCGTCGACGCAATGTAATGCACCTTCGCATCCAGATCTCGCGCAGCAAGATGGAACGGAATCGCCAAATCATTCAGCAACGCCACTCCATCCGACACCACAACCTCCTGCGCCTTCAGGTCTAGTACCGTGTCGAGAACGGGCTTGTTGCTTGTACTAGGATGCTTCGGCACCGGCTGATTCGTCTTTCCATCCTTATCCACAATCAAGTGAAACTGAGGATGCTCCACACCGAGATAGTTCAGCCGCACATGCGACGAGATGCCCGTGCCGCTGACATGCGTGAAGAAGTCGAAGATCTCCACCCGCAGCAGAACCTTATCCACCGCGAGATATGGAGCCTCTCCCGGCCCCTCCAGCCCATGAATCACCAGCCCATCGGCCTCCACCGCAAGATGCCACAGATCGAAGCTGATCTTCCCCAGCTCCACTCTTCCGCCAGTCGTATCCTCCAGAACTCTAACCACCTCTTTGCCCACTCTTCGGTTGAAGTCGTTCGTCTTCGAGTACCACGCAAACACCCCGAACAACACCAGCACCAGAACCAGCAACGCCCCCACCGTCCAGCCAATCCAAATCATCATCCGCTTCGCCAGCGATCGCTTCACCTTCGCCATCTCGCCGGCAACCTTCGCCTCGATCTCCTCTTTCTTCTCGCTGAGTTTCTTCTCCAGGTCGCTCACGGCGCCACCTCGCCCGGATTCATAATCTTCACGCTGCCTTGCACCCGCAGCGACTTCAACCAGTCCACCAGCAGCGCTCCCACCTGCTGCTGCAGCAGCACCTCTTCAATCCTCTTTGAGATCGTGTCCATCTTGGGTGGAGTCACATCTCGCTTCGCATACTCCGGTGCCATTCTCTTCTCGTAAAACTCCTTGATCTCTGCGTCTGAAATCTTGATCCCATTCCGAAACCGTACCTCAATAAACTTCAGCAACTGCATCCGCAGCCGCCACCGCTCGCGGAACTCCTCCACCGTAAATCCGTGGTCGCTAAGATACTTCTTCCAACCCTCCTCGGTCTCGCAGTGATACGCCTTGCAGTCAGGAATATCCTTCCGCAGCATCGTCAACTGCTCATCCAGCGCCTGGTCGGTGATTGCATCTTCCGGTTCCTGCTCCGCCTGCTGCAAGATCAGATCGCGATCGATCAACCGTTCAATCGTTCTCTCCCTCGAGCGATCCCCTGCAGTCCTTCGATAAGGTTGAATATCCTCAAACCGCCGCTCTTCATCGACATCGCTCTCCAGAATCACATCGCCATTCACCACAGCAACCACGCGATCCAGCACAACGCCCTGTGGCGCCGCAGCACCGGGCGTAGCAGCAGGCGCCGTACTCGTAGCCCCCGCCTGAGGTGTCGCCGTCTGCCCAGCAGCAGTCTGCAAAAACGCCCAGGCCTGCCCACTCTTCCACACGGGCGTCAGCGCAAACGCGACCAGCAGCAACCTCGAATTGTGCGTCATCCAACGCATCTAAAAGCTCTCTCCAATACTGAAAAAAAAGTTGAAGTGCGAAGCCTGCCCCTCATGCGGAGGGTTATTGTTGAAGTCGTAAATAATCGGATACACCGGCGGATTAAGGTTATAGCTAAAGTCCACGCGAATCGGCCCAACCGGCGTCTTATACCGCGCGCCCAACCCAACCGCATGGGAAAAATAATTGAAGTTGCAGGTCCCGATGATCCCTGAAACATTCGCGCACGTCTGCTTGTTCGGCTGATTGAACCGTGTAAAGCTTGGAAACATATCTTTCGCATTCTGAAACACATTGCCCATATCGTGAAAGATCACAAAGCTCACGCTATTGCCCACCAGAGGCAAAGTCTGCGCCGGCAGTCTCAGCTCAAAAGAATTCACGAATGCCGCCGACCCACCCACCGGAAAGCCGGTCTGCAAGTCTCTGGGCCCCGCACCATTGATGGGAAATCCGCGATGCGAGTTCGCACCGCCCGCATACAGCCGCTCCGGCAGCGGTATCGAATTGCAGCTCGGATTCGTCGTCAGCAAAACTCCCGCGCATGCAGTGTTTCCCACATTCGGATTTGCGCCCTGCGCCCGCTCATAGCCAATCCTCGTCTCCCGAGCAAATACATACTTCAGCTTGCCAAACTGGTAGTACGTCGAGTTCGTTCCATCCAGCTTCCAGAAGTCCGTCTGCGATCCAAACTTCGACGAAGCCACAAAGCCCTGCACCGTCGAGTACTGCCCCTTCACCGCATCCAGCGGCCCCGGTGACCGCGTGTCATGAAACCAGGTAAAGCTCGGCCCTCCTACACGCACAGGCTGCGACAGCAATGGAATTAGATCCGCAGAGACCTGCAGGCTGTTCGGATTTACCTTCACCCGCCGATAGAGAAAGTCATAGATAAATGTGTCCCGCCGCCGAAACTTCTCGGTAATGCGAAAGTCCCCCTGCAGCGTCGACGCCTGAAACGTCGTAATATCCTGCACATTTGAGTAGCCGCCTGCGATCGCCGCGCTGAAGTTCTTGCTCCCCCGCAGATGCGGATTCTGCAACGTCAACGTCGCCACCTGCTCCAGCAAACCGTACGTCGTGTGCAGCGTCAGCGAATCCTCCGACCCCCGCAGATTAATCCTCGACACATCCAGCGAAACCCGTGGGCTTACGCCGGGCTTGCCATCCGGAGACAGTTGGTTACAGGGATAGGTCAGTCCAAGCTGGATGCACGACGCCTCCGAGATCGTCCCTGTCTGCGGTGTTCCCAGCGCCGCCTCGAAGCCGAACCCATACGTCACGTTCCACCGCTTCGCCTCCGTCAACTGCAGCAACACATTCTTCTGCGGAGCGTCTCCCGCGGGATTCTGCACCGCCGCCACCACCTCGTTGAACAGCGCAATGTTGTAAAGATTTCTCTGTGTCTGCAACAGCGCCGTCTGGTCCAGCGGATCCCCCGGGTGCACCAGAATCTGCGACGCCACAACACTCGGCCTCGTCTTCTCCACCCCCGAAAGCAGCACGCGATTCACGAAGACCTGTTGCCCCTCCGTCACGTTCAGCGACACATCCGTCTTATCCGCATCCGCCGACTCCTTCGTCTGCCTTATCTCCACCTTCACCTGGTCAAATCCATTCGCCAGGTAATACTGCAACACCGTGTCGCGATCGCCTGATAGCGTCACCAGCGAAAACGGCTGGCCTGCCTGTGCATTCATCAGGCCCCGCACACTCTGCACTCTAGCCGCGTCCACTCCCGTCAAATCAACTTTGCCAAACTTCTGCTGCGGCCCCTCAACGATGGTGAACGTCACCGCAATCTCACCCACCTTCAGCTTTTTCCCGTTCTTCGCGGTCGTAACATCCTTCACATCCGTCGTCACCTTGGCCTGATCGAATCCATTCGCCCGATACAGCGCCTGAATCGCACCCACATCTCCCGACACCAGCGCCGGACTGTAACGCCCGCTCCGCTGATACGCATTCGACTTCTGCACCCGCATCCGCTCCCGCAGCAGATCGTCCGTGAAGTATTTGTTGCCCCTCAAATCCACGGCCACTACCTTGTGCTTCACCCCGCGATCCACAGTAAAAACCACCTGCTCCGCCGTCGTACCGTTCCCCACCACCCTCACATCCACCTTCGAGTCGAAGTATCCCTGCTGCTGTTCGTAGTCGCGAATGTTGAACACGCCCTCGTTCAGCAGATCGTTATCGATCGTTCCCTCCTCGAAGATAGGAACCAGCAGATGCAGCCGCCCCGTCGAAATCTTCGCCCCCTCCACCGACACCTTCACCTCAGGCCCCTGGTTCGCGTGGAACTCATAGTCCACCTTGTCCCGCGCGTCATCATACGTCTGCTTCTGCAGCGAAACCGTCGCCTCCAACCGATTCTTCTTCTGATACAGCTTCCGCAGCCGGTCCAGCGCATTGCTCGTCGTATCCCGCCGCACCTTGCTGTTCTCCTTCAGCTTCGACTTCTTCCGAAACTCCTCCGGCGTCAACCCCGTATCGTCGCCCACCAGTTTTATCTCTCCCACCCTCGCCTGCGGTCCAATTGCAACCGTATAGGTTACATTCACCTGATCGCCCGCTTCATCGGTCTCCGGCTTCACCGCCACCGTCGGCTCGTAGTAACCCTGCTGCTGCAGAATCTCCTTGATCCCGGCAGTCCCCGCAGGTATCTGCGCCTCGGTAAACGCAGTCCCCGGCGAAAGCTTCGTCGCAAACTCCAGCAGCGACGTCAGCCGTTCGCTCTTCACCCCCGCGATCGTCACCCGTCCCACGTAGTACCGAGCCAGTCCCGCAAACACCAGCGTCACCTGGTCTCCTTTGCGAATCCCGCGAACCGAAATATCCCGATACCTGCCACTAGCAAACAAACGCCGCAGGCTAGCCCGCACCTCCTGCGGATCCAGCGGCACCCCAACCTTCTGCGGCAACTCCTTCGGCAGCGTATCCGTCGCATCGAACTTCACGCCCTCAAACAAGATCTTCTCGACGACGAGCCCCTTCCACTGCCACAGCGAAGTCGTCAGCCCCACGTCTTTGTCGTCAACCGAATCCGGCTTCTCCGCAACCGGTTTTGTCTGCTGCCCCTGCGCAGGTGTCGCTCCACTCGGCACCGTGTTCAGCGTACGCGCCGGCGTTGACGCTGCCGGAATCTCCTGTCCCAGGGCCGCGCCGCCCGCAAGCCCAAATGCCAACCCCAAACTTACCCACAACCCAGCCCACACAGCCGCAGCTCCACGTCCGCACCTTACCCACCGTCGTATTCGCGCGCGACCTCGAAGCACCTGACCCAAAAAACCACCCATCATTCCTTATCTAATTTTGAGGAGACCCGACAATCCTTCACCATGCATAGGACCCGCATCCAGAGCCCGTGCAGTCGCCGTGAACTCATTCTCCCGTAGGATGCCGACAGCCAATGGACTGTCAGCCGGTTCCCCTGCACATCCGTCCTTCCCTATACTACGAAACAGCAGCCCTTTTTGGACGGACGCGACCTTCATCATGTCAAAGCATCCAGCACCCTCCCTCGAAGAACCCGCCACGAGCATCCACATCGGCACCCCCGCCACGCAGTCCCCCGCATCAGCCGCCCGCCAACCCATCCTCGATACGGAACGCTACTCCCGCCAGATTCTCTTCCCCGGCATCGGACCCACCGGCCAGCATCTTCTAGCCTCCGCCCACGTCGCCATCATCGGCGTCGGAGCCACCGGAGCCGCCACCGCCTCCCTTCTCGCCCGCGCCGGCGTCGGCACCCTCACCCTCATCGACCGCGACTTCGTCGAGCCCTCCAACCTCCAGCGCCAGATCCTCTTCGACGAGGCAGACGCCCGCGACTCCCTCCCCAAAGCAGAAGCCGCCCGCCGCAAGATCGCCCTCTTCAACTCGGGCATCACCGTCCACTCCCACATCGCAGACCTGGTCCCCGCCAACATCCACGAGCTCCTCACCCCCGCTCACCTGATCCTCGACGCCACCGACAACTTCGAGACCCGCTACCTCCTCAACGACTACTGCGTCCAGCAATCCAAGCCCTGGATCTACGCTGCCGCCATCGGCGCCTACGCCGCCACCATGAACATCCTCCCCATCCCTGTCGACTCTTCAAAAGCTGTCATTCTGAGCGATGGCGAAGCCGCCGAGTCGAAGAACCCCCGCATTTCGTCTTTACGAACGGAGCGGAGCGACGTACCCATAAAAGACGCGCTGGAATACACCCCCACCGCCTGCCTCGCCTGCATCTTCCCCAAGCCGCCCACCGGCCCCGTAGAAACCTGCGACACCGCCGGCATCCTCTCCACCGCGGTCAACCTCGCCGCCTCCATCCAAACCACCGAGGCTCTCAAACTCCTCACCAACCAGCCCGACCTCATGCGCCGCACCCTCCTCTCCCACGACCTCTGGTCCAACGAGCGCACTGAGATCAACGCCTCCAAACCCAACCCCTCCTGCACCGTCTGCGGACAGCGCCTCTTCCCCCACCTCGCCGGCGAAGGCCGCCCTCACATCACCCTCTGCGGCCGCAACTCTGTTCAAATTCACGAGCACCATCGCCCAGTCGACTTCGCTGCCATGCGCAATCGACTCGCGTCTCACGCAGACATCCACGACCTCCGCTTCAACCAGCTCCTCCTCCGCTTCCAACGCGGCCCTCACACCTTCACCCTTTTTCCCGACGGCCGCGCCCTCATACAGGGCACCACCGACATCACCCTCGCTCGCTCTCTCTACGCCCGTTTCATCGGCTCCTGATCAACGTCGTCTTCAACGCCAACCTTCTAAGTTCTTTCCCCTCAAACAACCCTTCGCGTCCGTCCTCCATCCAAGTCTTCTACGACAGAATATTTCCTCCGTTTGCGGTAGGCTCGATGCAGGCGAAAACTCGAACGTAAATGATTAATTTGTCCGGAGTCTAGCTATGGACGTCCAAGGCCTACAAATGACCCAACCAACACCACCCACTCCTGGTGTCTTCAAACGCAACCCACCCATCGCAGGGGAAGCCGAAGCCATCGAAGCCGCGAAGAACGGCGATGCAGAAGCCTTCTCCAAGCTCTACGCCCTGCACAAACGCCGCGTCTACACCCTCTGCCTCCGCATGCTCGGCAACGTCTCCGAGGCCGAAGATATGACCCAGGAGGCCTTTCTGCATCTCTTCCGCAAGATCGGCAGCTTCCGCGGGGAATCGGCCTTCTCCACCTGGCTCCACAGACTCACGGTAAACCTGGTGCTCATGCACCTCCGCAAGAAAGGCCTCAACCTGGTCTCCCTCGAAGAGACCATCAACCCTTCGGAAGAAGACGCACCCAAGCGCGACTTCGGCAGCCGAGACCTGGCCCTCACCGGCTCAGTCGACCGCGTAGCCCTCGAGCGTGCCGTAGCCTCTCTGCCCCCCGGCTATCGCATGGTCTTCGTTCTTCACGATGTCGAAGGCTTCGAGCACAACGAGATCGCCACCATGCTCGAGTGCTCAACCGGCAACAGCAAGTCGCAGCTCCACAAGGCCCGCCTCAAACTTCGCGAACTCCTCCGCCAGCCTGAACCAGCTGCCCAGCCAAACGGCCTCAAGGAGGTAGCGGTATGACGGAATTCAAATCTCTCGACTTCGACACCATGACTCCCGCCGACTTCGAGAATTATCTGCCCGAGTTCTTTGCCAACGGAGATGGCCACGTCAGCACCGATCCGCGCCTCCAGACCTTCCTCGCGAATAATCCCGACTGCGCCGCCCTCGTTCGTGACCTCGAAGCTATCGCCGACCAGGCCCGCAGCCTCTTCGAACCCACCGAAGACCAGGACCCCAGCGACGCTGTCTGGAGCAACATCCAGAACAAGCTGAAGCAGGGCACCGCTGGCGAAGACGACCTCCCAATCCCACAAACTGTCTAGCGAATTATCTGGCAAAACCGCACCGACGCAAGCAGCCCAGCCTCCGCAGCGTCATCGCAGAGGCTGGGCTGTTCTGCTCTTTCCAGTGCAAGCTGTGCGTATATGGACTCCTCCGTCCACTTACGGACATCGTTTCTCCGAAGCCACACAGCGAAAACCCTGCAAACACCGCGAAATACGAGTCAATTAGCGCTCAACCGCCTCATTTCATTTGGTCACTCACATGCACTCACTCCAGCGGGTCCAATAGGCTGCGCAAGGAGTCTGCATGAGATCTCTCCTTCAAGACGTACGCTACGCTCTCCGCCAACTCTTCAAGAGTCCCGGCTTCGCAGCCACCGCCATCCTCTCCCTCGCCTGCGGAATCGCCGCAACCTCAGCCGTCTTCAGCGTGGTCTGGGGAGTCGTCATGAACCCCTACCCCTACGCCGCCCCCGACCGCATGGTGCACTTCGCCCTCGGAGGCGCCACAGCCAACGGCTACAACGGCGTAGCGATCACAGCCACCCAGTGGCAACAACTCCGCAAAGTCCCAGCCATCGAGGACTCGGTCCTGATGAACTTCAAAAACATGACCATCACTGGAAGCGACCTGCCGGAAGACGTCCACAGCACCCTGATGACGTCCAATGGCTTTAACTTCTTCGGCGTGCCCACCCTGCTCGGCCGAGGAATTCTGCCATCGGACGCAAGCGACGACCGCGATCCGCAGCCAATCCTCGTGATCAGCTATAAATTCTGGCAGCGCCGCTTCAACGGCGACCCCACCCTCATTGGCAAAACCATTCAACTGGATCACCAGCCCTACAACGTAGTAGGTGTTGCCGCAAAGCGCTTTACCTGGGGCGACGCCGATGTCTATCTACCCATGAAGACAACTGCAGGCACCGACGCCTACCAGGTAGAGGCCCGCCTCAAGCCCGGAGTCAGCCACCACCTCGCCGAACAGCAACTCCAACCGCTCCTCACCCAGTTTGAAAAGGAAACCCCACGAAGCTTTCCTCCCAACCCTGGACCATTGACCGTCATCGGCCTCAACGATCAGTTCATGAAAGCGATCGGCCCCTCCCTCGCGCTCCTCTTCGGCGCCGTGCTCCTGCTCCTCGCCATCGGCTGCGGCAACGTCTCGATCCTTCTGCTCGCCCGAGGTGTGGCCCGCGAGCATGAGTTCGCCGTTCGCGCCGCCATCGGCGCATCGCGCGCACGCATCGTCCGTCAGCTCCTCACCGAAGCCCTCCTGCTCTCAGTCACCGGCGCCGCGCTGGGAGTGCTCCTCGCCTATAAGCTGCTCGCAGGCATCATCGCGCTCCTGCCCCAATACTCCTTCCCCCACGAGGCCGCCTTCGCCATCAACCTCCCCGTGCTTGCCTTCTCTGTCGTGGTCTCCCTGCTGACCGGGATCTTCTTCGGCCTCTGGCCTGCGCTGCGTCTCTCCCGCCCCGATGTTCGCGAGGCCATGCAGACCGGCACCCGCAAGGTCGCCGGCACAGTCAGCGGCCGGGCTCTCCACAACGCCCTCATCGCCGGCCAGATCGCACTCACGCTCCTGCTCCTCTCCGCCGCCGGCGCAGCCGTCCAAAGCTTTCTCAAGCTCGCCCACACTCCTCTCGGATACGACCCGCACAACACCATGTCGATCGGTCTGCCCATTCGCGAGTCCGCCTACTCCACCCTCCCCGCTCGCATCGCCTACGTCGAACTCCTCCGCAACAAAATCGCCGAGATCCCCGGCGTTCGCATGGTAGCCATCTCCGCCAATGCCACGCCGCCAAACAACGGCCTCAACTCGCCGATCGAACTCCTGGGCCAACCCTCCTCCCAGGACCGGAAAGCGCGGATCAACTTCGTCAGCGAGGGATACTTTCCGCTGCTCAAAATCTCCCTGCTCCAGGGCCGCCTCTGGACCGAATCCGAGAACCATAACGCAAACCCCGTCGCGGTCATCAACCAGACCTTCGCCCACAAATACTTCCCCAACGGCGATGCCATCGGCCACTCCCTCACGATAGGGGCTCTCAAAAACGCGCCTCCAGAGGTCACCCCTCAACCAAGTGCAACGGGCTGGATCCAGATCATCGGGGTCACCGAAGACAAGCTCGATGATGGCCTGCGTAATCCAGTCGCCCCCGAGGCCTTCATCCCATACACCCTCGCCATGTGGGGCTACACCCAGTTCCTGGTCCACACCGACGGCCCACCCACCGCCATGATCCACACCATCGGCCAGCAGGTCGCCTCCGTCGATCACGACCAACAGATAGGCCAGTCGGTCCTGGACCTCGAACACTGGATCAGCACCCAACCCGAGTACGCCCAGGGCCAGCTCCTCTCCTGGCTCTTCGCCGGATTCGCCATCCTCGCTCTCCTTCTCGCCGCCGTCGGCCTCTACAGCGTCGTCTCCTACACCGTCTCGCAGCGCACCAACGAGTTCGGCATCCGCATGGCCCTCGGTGCCCCGCGCGGCAGCGTACTCGAGTTAGTCGTCCGTTCCGCCATCACAAGCGTCGGCGCCGGCGTTGCGATAGGAATCCTGCTCACCATCCTGCTGCAAAAAGGTCTGGCTCACTGGGCTGCGGCAACCAACCAGACGCTGACTCCTCTGCTCTTCGCCGTCGCCATCCTCGCATCCGTAGTCCTCATCGCCAGCGGCATCCCAGCCCGCCGCGCCACTCAAGTAGAACCAATGGAAGCCCTCCGTTACGAATAACCCTCCGACTGCCGTGTCGCCGTTGCTTCGCATTCGCATTGTCGTTCCCCCGTTACCCAAAATTGTCGTTCCCTGCTACCCAAAAAAGGATCGTCATTCTGAGCGAAGTTGCTCACGGCTTTTTGTGAGCAACGCAGTCGAAGAATCCCCGTATTTGTCTTTGCCTTTTCTTGTCATTCCGCGCCCTGAGCTTGTCGAAGGGAAAGAACCCCGCATTTCGCTATTGCCGGTGCATTTGCATGGTTGCTGTTCCGCCATCGGCTGTTGAGCACCCACGATCTCAACCCTTTGATGGATGGGAGATTCCAAATCAGACGAGTAGCATAGCTCCCTGATGGAACAGCGTCGGCAGATGGGACTGGCCGCAACCCTCTCCGTGGTTACTGGAGAGTCGATTGCGCTCGGCATCTTTCTCACTCCCGCCGCAATGGCAAGATCGCTGGGCTCGCCTCTCCTGCTGGCGGCCGTATGGTGCGGCATGGGCCTCATCACCTTATGCGGAGCGCTCTGCTACTCCGAGCTGGCCATCAACTACCCCCTCACTGGCGGCGAATACGTCTACCTGCGCCAGGGTTACGGCACCCGCCTCGCATTCCTCTACGGCTGGATGTCCGCCGCCGTCATGGACCCAGGCCTCGCCGCCGCGCTCGCCGTAGGCGCAGCCCCCTATGTCCTCTCCCTCTTCGGACTCCCGCCGCGCACGCAAATCGTCATCCCCGCGCTAATCCTCAGCGGCCTCGCTCTACTCAACTACATCGGCACTCGCCTCAGCCGCCGCGTCATGACCACCGCCAACCTCTTGAAGATCGCCGTTCTCGTATGCCTCGTGCTTTGGGTATGGATCTCCGGGCACGCGACCGCCACAAACCTCTTACCCCTCACCACACGCCGCCCCGGCTCCGAACCTCTCTTCGCCGCCATCGCCGGAGCCACCATCAGCGCCTTCTTCAGCTTCGGCGGATGGTGGGAGGCAGGCAAGATCGCCGGCGAAGTACGCAACCCACGCCGCAACATGCCCCTGGCCTTCACCGGAGGCGTGGTCCTAGTCACCGCTGTCTATCTCCTGGTCAGCGCCTCGTTCCTCATGGTCGTCCCGCTCGAAAAGATCGTCTCCAACACAGCCTTCATAGCCCAGTTCGGCGAAGCGCTCTTCGGCACCATCGGAGGCAAAGTCCTCTCCGCCTGCGTCCTGCTCTCCGTCCTCGGAGGACTCATGGCCCTTACCATGGCAGCCCCGCGCGTCTACTACGCCATGGCAAAAGACGGCGCCTTCTTCGCCCCCTTCGGCAAGCTCCATCCTCGCTTCGGCACTCCCGCCAGCGGTATCCTCCTGCAAACCGGCCTCGCCCTCTTTGTCCTAAGCTTCGGAGCCTTCAACCGCATCCTCTCCTTCATCATCTTCTCCGCGCTCTGCTTTCTCGCCCTCTCCGTCACCACCCTCTTCCGCATGCCTCAGCCCGTTCGCCAATGGTGGTTCCCCACCGCACCCATCGTCTTCCTCCTCGGCTGTGCCGTCATCGACCTGATGATCCTCCTGCACGATCCCATCCCCGCGCTTATCGGTTTAGTCATCGTCCTCTGCGGCGAACCCGTCCGCCGTCTCTTCTTCTCCAAGGCAGACGTCAACGCCAATCCACTTCCGCACCAGATCACATCCTGAAAGGAACGACCCATGGCACACATCCAACTCCCCGAAGGTCTTCCCGGCATACGCGGCGCAATGGCCTTCCGTCCCGCCACCGCAAGGCCGCTCAACGACCTCGTAGAAGTCCTCCTCCACGGCCCCAACTCCCTCACCCCAGGCGAGCGCGAACTCATCGCAACCTACGTCTCCTCCGAAAACGACTGCTACTACTGTCAAACCATTCACGGAGCCATAGCCGCAGCCAGCCTCAACGGTGACGAAGCCCTCGTCAAACAGGTCAAGCACGACTTCCACAACGCTGCCATCTCCGAAAAACTAAAGGCTCTCCTCGTCATCGCCGGCAAGGTACAGCGCGGCGGCAAGCACGTCACCACCGAAGACGTAGCCGCCGCCCGCGCCCAGGGCGCAACCGACATCGAGATCCACGACACCGTCCTCATCGCCGCCGCGTTCTGCATGTTCAACCGCTACGTCGACGGACTCGCCACCACACAGCCCCGCGACGAAGCCATGTACCGCGAACGCGGCAAGTGGATCGCACGCGACGGATACGTCAACGTCAGCAAGGAATATCTACCAGCCGAAGCCGCACACTAGTTGGTTTAGAGTCGTCGCTTTTTTGTTTGTCATTCCCGAAGGGAATCTGCTTTTGCAGTTCACCATCAGGCAAATCGCCATAAGGAGATCCTCATGCCCCACATCAAACTACCCGAAGGCTTCCCCGGCATCAGCAGCGGATTCGTCTACCGCCCCGAAACCGCCAAGCCCATGCGCGAACTCGCCCACGTCCTCCTCCACGAGCCCAGCACGCTCACCCCCGGAGAGCGCGAACTCATCGCCACCTATGTCTCCAGTCAGAACGACTGCTACTTCTGCCAGACCAGCCACGCCTCAGCAGCCGCCGCGCACCTCGGCAACGATTGGGGTCTAACCGAACAGGTAAGACAAAACTACGAACAGGCCCCCGTCTCAGACAAACTAAAAGCCCTCCTCACCATCGCAGGCAAGGTTCAACAAGGCGGCAAGCACGTCACCTCAGAAGACATCGCAGCCGCCCGCGAACAAGGCGCAACCGACCTCGAGATCCATGACACGGTCCTGATCGCCGCCGCCTTCTGCATGTTCAACCGCTACGTCGACGGCCTCGCCACCTGGCAACCCGAAGACCCAGCGATGTACGCCAAGATGGGCCAACACCTGGCCACCGAAGGCTACCTGGCCCCCTCCATAAAAGCCTAAACGTAGCCACCACGCAAGGCCCATGAGTGGCTGCTTATAGCCGAGTCAATCCCTTTGGTTTCAGATCTGGAGACTTGCTCTTCACAGCTGCGCGATGGTCCGCCTTCGGTCGGGCGTGGGATAGCAACGCTAAATCGGCTTGTCGCTACCAACCGAAGTGGGCGCGCCTAACCATTCTCGCGATCGACTGGGGCATCCAGGCAATATTGAAACTTCTCAACGAACTGAGCCACATGCAGGCCATCCGCTAGAGCGTGATGCACATGGATCGATACGGGCATTGTGCAGCGGCCACCCGCCTCAGTAATTTGCCGAATGTGATGCGGGACGCGGAGTCTTCGTGCGCGAAGTCGCGAGCATGCGAAATGGAGGTGAAGTCGAACCGGGAAGCACCGAATAACGGATCAGGTTGGTCTCCGGATAGCGCTCGATGTCATCTCTCTGCCGCACCCGGTCGAGTTCGATAGCCGCCTCCCGCACGAACTCATCGATTCGCGGCCGGAACTGATAGTGTCCTAGGCCGATGGTGCCATTCTCGCGTCCCACAGCACTTCCGCCATTGATCTGTTCATAGCTCCAGACGGTGTCGCCAACAATACGCGTCTTGAAGTTCTCAACTTGGTGCGCAGCGACAAGTGAGCGATGCAGCAGTGACAAAAAGACTGACAGTTGATGCTTCTTGGCGTAATAGTAGGTCTCTGTGCAGTCAACGCGGAGGCAGACGCCGTGATAGGGCTCGGTAAAACTCTTGAAGAAATGAAAGCTCGCGCGTCGCTCCCAAGTCTCCGGGTCAATCTTCTGTCTGCTCCCAATCACAATCTCTTGCATGCTCCAATGCTAAATCGAAGCAGCCTCCTCTATCGCTTTTGATGCGAACGGCGTTTATCAGGACTGATGTGGGTTACTTGTGAAATATTGGTGACCGCTCGGTTCAGGGAGACCTACTATGCGTCAAATCAGGAAACTATCATTCTTGCTCATCATCTCACCTTGGATTACCGCGTATTCGATGGCTCAAACGGATTCGTCACCACACTCAGTCCAAATGGTAGTGGTCGAACCGGGCGTTCAGCTCGAAGTTCTGGATTGGGGCGGGTCCGGAAGACCTCTCATCTTTCTGGCTGGGAACGGCGATACAGCGCATCGTTTCGATGGCTTCGCTCCACAATTCAAAAAGCGGCACCACGTTTTCGCCGTCACGCGGAGAGGATTTGGCGCCTCCAGCAGTCCCGCACCGGCCAATGGGAATTATTCAGCGGACCGCCTTGGCGATGATGTGCTTGCGGTGGGGAAGGCGCTCCGCATCGACCGTCCTGTGCTGGTGGGGCATTCCATGGCCGGAGAGGAGTTGAGTTCGATCGGGAGCCGCTTTCCAAACAAGGTTTCCGGGTTGATCTATCTGGATGCTGCGACTGACTTTGCTCTCGATGATCCTGAGCATCCACTTCTGACAAACGAGATGAATGACATGAAGAAGCGCATTGACAAGATCGAAGCAGGTGGGGTGGATGAAAAGAAAGAGCTATTGAAACTGGAGATTGCTGCAGCACGCTTCGAGACCGTCCTACATCATGACAACGCGGAGATAGCAAATATGCCGCCCCTGCCGCCTCGTTCGCCAATCGGTGCGGCGCTCAACTTCGGCACGCAAAAGTACACAAGCATTTCAGTTCCCGCTCTCGCTATCTATGCATGTCCGCACAACTGGGACCGCCTACCTGATGGCGACAGGAAGGCCGCCTTGATCAAGGACGATAAAGCGCGCTGCACGCGCTGGGCCGATAATTTCCGCAGGGGCGTGCCCAACGCCCATATCGTTATGATCCCGAACGCAGACCACTATGTGTATTTGAGCAACGAAGCTCAGGTGGTCGCAGAGATGAATGCGTTTCTTGACAACCTTCATTGAACGAAGTTCGAGAACCGACACCATCAAAGATGGTCGACATCCTCCTCGGGCCCTTAGAAATTCGGCTCTCAACTCCCTAGAAGTCGGCTTGTCGTCATCTATGTTATTTATCCGGAAAACGGGCATCTCGCGGCCCCCCGCATTCTGCTACCAACCGCTACCAACCCCTTGCACTACCCCAAACCCCCGGTGTATCGTCTTACCAGCATGTCGAGCCGCTTCCAGTTCGCTTTTTTTACCTGCTCCTATTGGCGCCATCCAGCGGCCAGTGGAGTCCTCGCATGCATCTCTGAAAAGACCTAAAAACTTCAGAGTCTTCGACCTTCCCGAGCCGCAACCCACACCAGGTTGCGGCTCTTTCGTTTTCCGCAACGTTTTACAGGCACACTAAGGAGAGGCAATGACGTCCACCGAACCCGATACGCAAACCAAGCCCGAGCCCGAGACCCAAATCAAGACCCCAACCGAGATCATGACCCAAGCCCTAGCCCACCTCAAACGCCTCGTCCTCACCGGCTTCATGGGAGCAGGCAAATCCACCATCGGCCGCCTCCTCGCCGCCCGCATCGGCTGGAACTTCCTCGACCTCGACGCCCACCTCGAGTCCCGCACCAACGCCACCATCCCTCAGCTCTTCGAGCAGCAAGGTGAAGCCCGCTTCCGCCGCCTCGAATCCACAGCCCTCGCCTCCGCCCTTGGTTACAGCAACATCGTCCTCGCCCTCGGCGGAGGAACCCCCGAAGACCTCACCAACCGCCTCCTCCTCGAACAAACCCCCGCCACCTTCACCATCTTCCTCGACGCCCCCTTCCCCACCCTCTTCGACCGCTGCATGCTACAGGACCTCGGTCGTCCCAACGCCCGCCCCGTCCTCGAAGACCCCGCCGCCGCCCAGATCCGCTTCGAGCGCCGCCACCCCCTCTACCGCCGCATGGCCGCACTCACCATAGCCACCGCCGACCAGACTCCCGCCCAGACCGTCGAAGCCCTCCTCCTCGCCCTGACTCAAAGCAGGAGTTAGAGCCGTCCTCCCTTTGTTGTCATTCCCGAAGGGAATCTGCATTTGCAGTTTCTACACTAGTAGGCAAATTGCCATAGACATCAACAAAGAGCCGCCATTTCGATCGAAGGCAGCGCACTCTGCTCAACCAAACCCCGGACTCAAACTCCGCACTCCCGCACCTAAGCAGTGAAAGCGCACAATATCTGCATCTCAACGTCAGCACCCACAGGAGAACCCGGCTGACCAACCCCACGCCCGACGACCTCACACCCTACGAGAAAAAAAACCGCGCCCAGGTCCGCGGCAACATCCTCTTCTTCTTCGCCGTCATCCTCCTGCTCGCCCTCGCCTGGACCCTCCAGAAAGAGCTGCTGATCCTCTACGTCAGTGCTCTCTTCGCCGTCGTCCTCATGCCCGCAGTCAAGCGCATCCGTCAGTTGAAGATCCGCAACTACCAGCCCTCCCGCGGCGTTGCCATCGTCATCCTCATCGCTGCCGTCGCCGGCGTTCTCGCCCTCTTCTTCACCACCGGCCTACCGCCTGTCCTCAGCGACCTCCGCAACTTCTCCGCCGAGCTGCCCCAGCGCATCCCCGAGGTCGTCGCCCGCATCAAGAAGCTCCCCCTCGCCGACAAGTTCGGCATCGACTCCCTCGCCCAGCGCGCCGCCGGAGCCTTCGACGCCACCGCCACCTATCTCTTCACCTCGCTCCCCCTCTGGCTCTCCCACCTCTTCGACATCCTCACCGCCGCCTTCCTCTGCATCTACTTCATGCTCGAAGGCGAGCACGCCTACCAGTTCTTCCTCTCCCTCTTCCCCAGCGCCGATCGCCCCCGCCTCAACGCCACTCTAAAAAAAGCTGAGAGCAAGATCAGCAAGTGGCTCCTTGGCCAGGGACTCCTCATGCTCATCCTCGGAGTCTCCAGCACCATCGTCTTCGGCCTCCTTCACGTCCGATACTTCCTCCTCCTCGGCTTCCTCATGGGCCTCTTCAACATCATCCCCATCGCCGGCGGAGTCATCACCATCATCATCGCCGCCGGGGTCGCCGCCCTCGACTCCTGGACCAAGATGGCCAGCGTCCTCCTCTTCTACGCCATCTACATCAACGTCGAAAACGCCGTCCTCACCCCCCGCATCATGCGCTCCAGCGTCAACCTCATGGGCCTCACCGTCCTGGTAGCCCTGCTCCTCGGAACCGCCCTCGCCGGCATCGTCGGAGCCCTCGTCTCAGTCCCCACCGCCGCCCTCATCACCGTCCTGCTGGAGGAGTACGCCGTCCAAAAGGAATGATCCCCCGCCTGCAACTTTTGTGGTACGCTCACCGCATTCCCATCTCCGTCACTATTTACAGACTCGCACCACCAACGTTAGGTTAAATTCCAGCTCTTTTAATCTTCTGAAAACCAACCGCCCTTGCTATTCTCATGCCAGTGTCAGATCTCAAGTTTGCCCAACCCGCTCGCAGCAACCTGTTGGCTCCGGTCCTTCTGGCGTTTCTGATCCTTGGCATCACCCTCGCCCTGGTCATGCGCTTCACCCCGCATAAGACCGCCGATCTCGACATCCTCCACACCAACGTCTACTCCGCCCACACCGTCTTCAAAGGCGAGTCCATCCTCGTCGGCCACGACCGGGGCCAGGACGACCTCTACGTCCTCACCACCCTCCGCATCACCGACGGCCTCCGCCTCCCCCTCTTCCTCAAAGACTTCACCGCCACCCTCACCACCGGCGACGGCGAAGAGATCACCACCAGCGCCGTCGAAAAAGACGACCTTCCCAGCGTCTTATCCGCTTTCCCCGCACTCAAGCCCCTCGCCTCCGAACCCCTCCTTCGCGAGACCATGATCAACCCCGGCCAATCCGCCGAGGGCATGATTATCCTTCACTTCCCCATATCCCAGGAGGTATGGGACCACCGCCGCACCGCCGCCCTCAACGTCGACCTCTACCATCAGGGCCTTCAGTCCATCATGATCAGCCGCGCCAGCGAAGCGGTCCCAAACCCCGCCACCAAAGTAGCCAACTGACTCAACTGCCCCCTGAGACGCAGCCCACGAACCTTGGGGAACGCACCAATGGAGTCAATTGACGTTGGGACGCACCCACAAAATCCTCAACTTACTTCTGGGGCGCACCACAAATCCCGTCATCCCGACCGAAGCGTAGCGCAGTGGAGGGACATCCGCATTTTGCCCGAAGCGCCCCGCCCCCCATGAGAATCCACCATAAAACCGTAAACTAACCCCATGACCCGCCGCCGCTGGATCGCCGACACCTGGACCCCTACCACCGCATCCCTCACCGGCGACCAGGCCGCCCACCTCGCCCGCGTCCTCCGCGCCGAACCCGGCCAGATCTACGACGTCGTCTCCAACGGCTTCCTCCACCGCGCCGAAATCCTCACCGTCTCCGAAAAAGAAGTCCTCTTCACCCTCCACGAAGAGCTCCAGTCCGACGCCGCCCTCCCCCTCCATCTCCTCCTCGCCGTCTTCAAGTTCGACCACATGGAGTGGGCCATCGAAAAAGCCACCGAACTAGGCATCGCAAAGATCACACCCATCCTCGCCCGCCGCACCGAAAAGCACCTCGCGCAATCCGCTCTCAAGCGTTCCGAACGCTGGCGCCGCATAGCTCTCGAAGCCAGCAAGCAATCCCGCCGCACCGACATCCCCGAGATCGCCGACCCCACCCCACTGAAGTCCGCCCTGGAAAGCGAAAAATCCCCCACCCGCATCCTCCTATCCGAAACCGAGCAGACCCAAACCCTGACCGCCGCCCTCGAAGGAGCATCACCCGCCACAAAAGACCGGGTGCCCCATCCTTCGCAGTCTCACCGCGAAGGGTGGGAGGTAGACCGTCAAACCGCCTTAGCCATAGGCCCCGAAGGCGGCTGGACCCCCGAAGAGATGTCCCTCTTCACCACCCATCAATGGCAGCCCGTCACCCTCGGCCCCCGCATCCTCCGCGCCGAAACCGCCGCCATAGCCGCCATCGCCATAGCCGCCACCCACCTCGCCTAATCCACGCCTATCCATGCGAATCCGCGCCCGCCGCCGGATGCGTATGCGAGTGCTCCAATCCCGTCTTCTGCGGCTCCCCCATCATCCGCAGCATCGCCGGACCGCCCGTCCTCAGGAACCGCACCACTAACAGCGCCGCCACCACCAGAAATCCAAGATTCAGCCACGTCGTATAGTTCCACGAGATCGCCTCCTCCATCACCCGCGCGTTCCTCTGCTGTGGAATCAGGTGCAGCCACCCAAACACAAACTCCACCACCAGCGCCGCCACCGCCATCGCCGCATAGAACGTCACAAACAGGAATGCGCTAACCTTCCACCCGTAATACTTACGATAGATATTCAGAATCGGCAGAATAATCAAATCCGCAAACAGAAACGCGATCACGCCCCCAAAGCTGATCCCACCGTTCCACAGCACCGCCGCCAGCGGCACATTGCCCACCGAGCACACAAACGAGACCACCGCCACCGCCGGCCCCACCAGCGGACCCCACAACTTCGCCAGCACCGGATGCCCCGCAAAGAAGAACGTCTGCCAGAACTGCTTCGGCACCCATGCCGCCAACGCTCCCGCAATCAGCAGCCCCACCCCGATATCCAGCCACAGCGACGCCCAGTCCATCACAAAGAAGTGGCTGATCGCCGTCCGCCCCTTCTCCGACGCCGCCCGCTGCCACAGCGTTCCCTCATGCACGCTCATGTCCATGGCCGCATGCCCCTCCATGCGCCCTGCGACGCCCCGGTCCGCCTGCTCCCGCGCCGCCTCCACCAGCCCGCGCCGCAGAAACAATCGGAACAACACCACCAGCACCCAGATCATCAGCGGCCCGCCCACAAACTCCGCCAGCGTAAACCGCCAACCCATCAGCACCGCCAGCAGAATCCCCAGCTCCATCACCAGGTTCGTCGACGCAAACTGAAACGCCATCGCAGCCGTAAAGTTCGCGCCCTTGCGGAACATCGACCGCGCCAGCGCCACCGCCGCATACGAGCACGACGAACTCGCTGCCCCCAGCCCGCACGCCTTCACAATTGTCCCCGCACGGTCATCCGGCAGCAGCCCGGACATCTCCTCCTTCGACACCACCGCCTGCACCACCGCTGACAGCAGAAATCCCAGAATCAACGCCCAAAGAATCTCCCACCCCATCGTCAACGACATCCTCAGAGCATGCCAGATCGCCAACAGCATCCACACCCCCGTCGAGCACATTAGCCCATCCAGCAAGCGGTCAGCGCCCCCACCACAAAGCCGTCATCGACCGAGCACCAAAGCTTCATAGTGAGATGCGCAAGAGAGGCTCCCGCATCCTGCCTTTGCTCCCTGCCAGCCGTCCCAAGCCGGGTGCCCCATCCTTTCGCGGCCTCATCGCGATAGGGTGGGGTATTCGCGCCGGCAGGCGCGAACCGCTCTCCTCCCCAAGCCCATCCTCGCTCCAAAGCCACAAAACGTCACCGTCGCGCTGACCAGTTTCCAGCTGACTAGCTAACCCAGCTGACCGCAGTTTCTTTGTTGTCATCCCCGAAGGGGATTTGCGTCTGCTGTTGCAGTTGCACTTGCACTTGCACTTGCAGTTGCTTTTGTCATTGCACCTGCGTTGCCGTT
Organism: Tunturiibacter empetritectus; assembly: GCF_013410875.1. Taxonomy (GTDB): domain Bacteria; phylum Acidobacteriota; class Terriglobia; order Terriglobales; family Acidobacteriaceae; genus Edaphobacter; species Edaphobacter empetritectus. The sequence continues at coordinate 482,594 of NZ_JACCCU010000002.1, forward strand.
GCTCGTCTTTTACGCTAACCCGCTAACTAGCTAACCCGCTGACCACCTGACTCGCTGCCTCTCAGCTGAACATATCCTTCACCTTGTCGAACAGCCCACGCGACGTCGGCGTATTCTCCACCACCATCATCTCGTCCAGCTGCTTCAACAACTCCCGCTGCTGCTTGGTCAGCTTGCCCGGCGTCTGCACCCGAATCTCCACGATCAGATCGCCCTTCCCATGCGAGTTCAAATGCGGCACGCCCTTGCCCTTCAGCTTGAACGCCTTCCCATTCTGCGTCCCCTCAGGAACCTTGATCGTCGCCGCACCCTCCAGCGTCTGAATCTCAAGCTCCGTCCCCAGCGCAGCCTGCGGGAACGAGATCGGCATCACGCAATGCAGATCATCCCCATCGCGCTCAAAGAACTTGTGCGCCTTCACATTCAGCACAACGTAAAGATCACCAGCAGGTCCCGCAAACTTGCCCGCCTCACCCTCGCCCGAGTAGCGAATCCGCGTATCCTGCTCCACACCCGCCGGCACCTTCACCATAATCGTGTGCTCGCGTTGTATCCGCGTCTCGCCCTTGCAGGTCTGGCAAGGATCAACAATCAGCGTCCCCGTCCCTCCACACACCGAGCAGGTCCGCGCCACCGAAAAGAACCCCTGCTGAAACCTCTGCTGCCCGCGGCCGCCGCATTGCGTACAAGTCACCGGAGCCTTACCCCGCGACGCACCCGAGCCCTTGCAGTCGATGCAGGTCTCCATCCGCCGGATCGTGATCTCCTTCTCCTTGCCGAAGACTGCCTCTTCAAACTCCAGCTTCATGTCGTACCGCAGATCGCGTCCGCGCTGCACCCGTGAAGCCTGCTGGCGACCATTGCCGCCCATGTTGAACATCTCGCCGAAGAGATCGCCGAAGATATCTCCCAGGTCCTGCGGATTGCCGCTGAACCCACCACCAAATGGACCACCGGCCCCGCCGCCGTTCTGAAACGCCGCATGACCATACCGGTCATAGGCCGCGCGCTTCTCCACATCGCTCAGCACCGAGTAGGCCTCGCCGCACTCCTTGAACTTCTCCTCAGCCTCAGGATTGTTCGGGTTCCGGTCCGGGTGGTACTGCATGGCAAGCTTGCGATAGGCAGTCTTCAACTCCTGATCGCTCGCATCCCGCGAAACACTCAATACTTCGTAGTAGTCAACCTTCGTCACGTTTGCCGTCGCCATATCCCTGAAAGTCTCTTTCTAATCTGTGTTGCCGTGCAGTTGCGACTGATGCGTGCTGGTATTCATTTACAGTTACTGCGGTGTACTCTCATCCCCAACCGGCCAATACTCATCGGGTGCCCCATCCATCGCGTTCCTGCGATGGGTGGGAAAGTACGCCTTCACTCAGCCGCATCTTGTCGTTGCTCTTGCCCTTTTCCTGTCATCCCGCAAGCATTTATTTCTGTCGTTGCAGTTGCAATTGTCTTTGCCTCTAGGTACCCCAAGGCTTCATCCTTGGGCCTCTCTACAAAAAGAAAACGAGGGGCTTTAGCCCCTGGGGTATGCCCTCTTCTCCTAATCCGCAACCTGATTCGGATTCGCGGCAATCCTCACCAGCGCCGGCCGCAATAGCTTCTCGCGGATACTGTACCCCCGCCGAATCTCCTCCAACACCTGGTGGTCCGGGAACTCCTTGGTTTCGATGCTCCCCAGGGCCTCATGGATTCGAGGGTCAAACTGCGTCCCCACCGTCTCCACCGCCTGAACATTCAACCCCTTCAGCGCATCTTCCATCTGCTTCAGAATCAGCTCCACACCGCCCCGCAACTGCTCTTTCGTCCCATTCGCCTTCAGCGCCAGCTGAAAGTTGTCCATCACGCCCAGAAACGGCTCAACCGTATTTGAAACCGTATAGTCCCGCGAATCCGCTCGCTCCTTCGCCTCACGCTTGCGAGCATTGTCGAACTCGGCCTGCAGCCGCGCTAGTCGGTCCAGCAGCTGATTCCGTTCGCCCTTCACCTGCTCCAGCTCCGCCTGAGCGGGGCTCACCTCATTAATCGGCTCAACCTCAGAACCCACAGCCACCTCCGGCTCCATCGTTCCCTGCCCAGTCGTTTCCTGTTCCGCCATCTGATCCTGCATCTTCTTTGAACTCCTCATCGTGTTACCTCTTCCATTGTTGCCCATCCGAGCCCATCGCGCGAACTGCTCCCTGGCATTCATCCTAAAAACCTCGCTTGCCGTCCGCAAAACCCAGTTATGTCTTCGCCTTTGTTCGGCTAGCAAAGCCCATATCCCGACGTTGTGCCTTTGCTGTCATCCTGAGCGCAGCGAAGGATCCCGACGAACTCCGCCCTGCCAAGACGCTCGTACCTTTCCACCCTCGTCAAGCCATTGTCTGTTCTTAGTACCCTCTCACCCGGCAAGAAAATAAATCTCAAAACCTTGGCGTATTCTTAATCGCTCAAAACTATGCGGCGAACAGCCACACTCAGCCACGCAAAACACCACATCCACACCACAAATTCACCACGTCCAAACACCTTATTCTCTTAAAAACACCGGCAAAAACCACACCCCGACCACGCCAGAAAAAAATCACTCCCCAAAATCAATCTACAGAATGCAGCATCCGGTCAAAGACACGCGCAATATAGCTCACCGCATTCATCGTATTCTCGTAGTGCATCCGCTTCGGCCCAATCACGCCCACCGTCCCGCGGCTCTCTCCACCCATCCGCGCTGGCGCAGCAATCAGCACAAGTCCCGCCATTTCAGGAGCTTGCTCCTCCAGGTCAAACACCACCCGCACACTCTCCTGCCGCGCATCGATGTAGGCATTCAACAACTCCACCAGCCGTTGCTTCGCCTCGAGCGCCGTCAAAACCTCTCGCAGCCTCTCCCTATCCTCTTGAGAACCAACAAGATTCGCCACCCCATCCACATAAACCGTCTGCAGCGGCACCCCAGCCTCCGGCACCGCCCTCATCCAAAGCTGCTGCACAGAATTCAGCAATCTCTGATACTCGCTCTTCTCCCGCTCCACCAGCCGCGCAATCTCCGCCCGAACCCGCTCCACACTCCATCCACGAAAGTTATCATTCAGAAAGTTTGCTGCAACCTCTAACTCCCTCGAAGTCAAGTCTTTATCGAGCGTAAGCACCCGGTCCCGCACCAGCCCGCTGCGCGTTACCACCACCGCCAGCACCCGCGCCGGAGCCAGCCGCGAAAAGTGCACATGCTCCAGCATGTCCCCATCCGCAGCCGCAGCAATGGCCACGCCTACCCCGCTCGACAAGGTAGCCAGCACATGCGAGGTCCTCTCCAACACCGCCTGCGTCCCCGCAACTCCAACAAAACTCGAGTCAATCTGCGAACGCGACCGAGCCGACAAACGCGCCGCATCAATCCTCGGGTTCACCCCGCCACTCAACTGCTCCACAAACATCCGGAACGCCCTAGCCGTAGGCACCCGCCCAGCCGAGGTATGTGGCTGCTCCAGCAAGCCCGCATCCGCCAGTTCGGCCATCTCGTTCCGTACCGTTGCCGGGCTAAGCCCAGCACTTTCACCACTTTGTAGACGAGCAATAGTCCCCGACCCGACCGGCTCGCCTGTCTCGATGTAGTTCTCGATGATGGCGGTCAGAATAGCTCTCTGCCGCGCCGTAACCCGCTCCGCATCCGCCATTCATCCCTCCGTCCTTAACTCTACGCCACCCGTCAAGTGCATATAACGCGGTGTACCGCCGAAGCTCGGGAGCACTCTTCAAGCCGACCAACGGGAGGCCCAACGCAGCTAATCCACCCAGACAAGGTACACGCCCCACGAAGTGGGCGCCGTCCGCGCAGGAGGCCCGTCCGGCAGGACAAGGCACTTACGAGATCTCCAGCACATCCTCCGTCTTAGCAGCAATCGCCTTGGCTCTCTCCGCCACCTTAGCCGCAATCAAGTAGAAACCCTTAGCCAACTTCGAATCCGGTCCCGCCAGCGCCACCGGCAGCCCCTTATCTCCCCCCTCGCGAACCTGCGGATCAAGCTCCACGGCCCCAAGAAACTCCAGCCCAAACTGTGCCGCCGTCCGCTCCGTCCCACCCGCGCCAAACACGTCGATCACCTGACCGTCCGGCAATGTCATCTGCGACATATTCTCCACCAGGCCAATCACCTCCACCTTCACCTGGTGAAACATCTCCAACGCCTTCCGCGCATCCTGCAGCGCCACGCCCGACCCCGTCGAAACCACCACAGCCCCCGTCAAAGGCACCGTCTGCACCAGCGAAATCACCACATCACCCGTCCCCGGCGGCAGATCAACAATCAGAAAATCCAACTCCCCCCACTCCACCTGCTGCAGAAACTGCCGAATGATCTGGTGCAGCATCGGCCCCCTCATCACCATGGGCTTATCCCCAGGCGAGATCAGCCCGACAGAAATAAACTTCACCCCATGCGCCAGAATCGGCTCAATCCGATTCTCCCCCACAATATTCGGCTGCCGCGTCACGCCCAGCATCATCGGCACATTCGGCCCGTAGATATCGGCGTCAATCAACCCCACGCGATACCCCAGCCTGCCCAACGAGACCGCCAGGTTCACCGCAACCGTCGTCTTCCCCACACCGCCCTTGCCACTGCCAATCGCCACCACATGCGCCACTCCCGGCAAAGGCTGCGGCCCCTGCGGTGCTCCTGCTCCCATATGTCCCATACTCATCCCCTATCCAAACGTCTATAAAGTTGTCATTCTGAGCGAAGCGAAAAACCCCCGCATTTTGCTCACAGAGCGGAACGATGCTGGCTTAGTCGACACTCACACATGCCATCCCGCCCCAAGCGCCGCCCTCATCTCCTTCTTCCTCAGCGTCTCTCCCGCCCGCATCTCTCGCCGCCGCCCCGCATCGTCAAACCTGCGCTTCTGATGCTCCGTCTCCGGCACCACCTGTGGCACCACTAACCGATTCCCCTCACGATCCACCGCAACAAACGTCAGGTAAGCCGAAGAGACATGCCGCAATCTCTGCTCCCGCACATCCTCCACCATCACGCGCACCCCAATCTCCATCGACGTCCGAAACGCCCGGTTCACACTCGCCTTCAAGATCAGCAACTCCCCAACCCGTACCGGAGCAACAAAATCCAGATGGTCCATACTCGCCGTCACCGTAAATGCCCGGGCATGCCGGCTGGCGGCCATCGCGCCGACCAGATCGATGTACTGCATCAAACGCCCGCCAAACAGGCTCCCCAGCGCATTCGAGTCCGCAGGCAATACAATCTCGCTACGCTCCGACTGCGACTCAGCCACCGTCCGCTCTAAAACCAGATCGCTCATTCCTACAAGTCTAAATCGCCGCAAACCGATCTGCTGAAGATATGCCACCGCGCCACGCCGCGCGCCCACAGCAGAATCCAAGTCACAGAACTTGCCAACCCGGCCCCCTACACAGCACCATCGATCCATGGACAAGATCGCCGCTCTCACTGAAATCCTCACCGCGGACCCCACCAACGCCTTCGCCCGCTACGGCCTCGCCATGGAGCACATCAGCCAGGGCCACACCGACACCGCTCTCGCCGAGTTCACCACCCTCATCCAGCACAGCCCCGACTACGTCCCCGCCTATCAGATGTCCGCCCAGACCCTCGTTAAACTAGGCCGCACCAAAGAAGCTCTCGAACGCCTCCACCACGGCATCGCCACCGCCAACCGCACCAACAACCAGCACGCCCTCGCCGAGATGGAAGCCCTCCGCGACGACCTCACCACCTGACCCCATACGAACGCATTTGAGTTTCATATCGAAATTTGCAAGCGCATTTGTTCATACGCAGAGCGTCTGAACCCTTGATCAACGCCAAACATCTATACTTAGACATGGCGACCTCACTCCCGACCACCCTAGGCTCTCTCCGCGCAAGCGAGTTCACCCCAGCCCGCCTCGCCCGCAGCGTAAAAGACGAGCTCCGTGAAAATCTAATCGCCAAACTTCGCGCCTCCGCCCAATCGAAGGAAGGCAACAAGGCCCCGCTCTTCCCCGGCATCGTCGGCTACGAGGACACCGTCGTCCCCCAGATCGTCAACGCCGTCCTCTCGAAGCACAACTTCATCCTCCTCGGTCTCCGTGGTCAGGCGAAGTCCCGCATCCTGCGCTCGCTCACTACGTTGCTCGATCCGCACTGCCCGTACATCGCCGGCTCCGAGATCCGCGACAATCCCTACGCCCCCATCTCCAAGTTCAGCCGCGACCTCATCGCGCGCCTCGGAGAAGACACGCCCATAGCGTGGCTTACACCAAATGACCGCTTCGTCGAAAAGCTAGCCACCCCCGACGTGACAGTAGCCGATCTGGTTGGAGATATAGATCCCATCAAGGCCGCCCGCAGCAATCAGGATCTCGGCAGCGAACTCACCATGCACTACGGCCTGCTCCCCCGCGCCAACCGCGGCATCTTCGCCATCAACGAGATCCCCGACCTCGCCGGAAAGATTCAGGTCGCTCTCTTCAACATCATGCAGGAGGGCGATGTGCAGATCAAAGGCTACCCCGTCCGCCTCCCGCTCGACGTGGCCATCGTCTTCTCCGCCAACCCCGAGGACTACACCGCCCGCGGCAAGATCGTGACCCCGCTCAAAGACCGCATCGGCAGCGAGATCCGCACTCACTATCCAGAAAATGTCGAAGAAGGCATCGCCATCACCGCGCAGGAAGCCTGGTCCTCACGCCCAGCCTCCAAGATCGAAATCCCTCATTACATCCGCCAGATCGTCGAACAGATCGCCTTCACCGCACGCGAAGACAAGAAGGTCGACAAGCGCAGCGGTGTCTCGCAGCGTCTTCCCATCTCCACAATGGAGCTAGTCGTCTCAAACGCCGAACGCCGCGCCCTGCTCCACGACGAAACCATAGCCGTCCCCCGGGTAGGCGACATCTACACCGCACTCCCCGGCATCAGCGGCAAGATCGAACTGGAGTACGAAGGCGAGATGCGCGGAGCCGACACCGTCATTCGCGAGATCATCCGCACCAGTGTAGCGAACGTCTTCGACAAGTACTTCGCCGCCACCAACACCCAGCAGATCGAGCAGTGGTTCAACCTCGGCGGCACCGTCCAGCTCAACGACGAGCAGCCCTCCAGCGGCTCTCTCGAAGAGCTCAAACAGATTCAGGGCCTCATCGAAAAACTCTCACCGCTCGAGATCAACTCAAAGTCCAAACCCGAGATCACCGTAAGCGCCGCCGAGTTTCTCCTCGAAGGCATGTACGCCCACAAGCGTCTTAGCCGCACCGAAGAGCGCGCCTTCAGCGCCGCCGAAAAGAAGTCCCGTAACGACCAAGCCTCGCAGTACGCCGAAAAGATGCGCGACCGCGAGATCGAACGTGACGACTATGCCAAGCGCACCCGCCGCGGCTTCAATTAAAAGCACTTCTCTACCCGCATGAGGAAAGCTCAAGGTAGATTCGGGCTTTCCTCACGTAACGGCTCAAACTATGCTCCTGACATCCACCCTCGCGCTGCTTGCCTTCGCCGCTCCCCCGGAGAAGGCGCGCCCGCACCTCTCTGCGGATCAACTCAACGACATCGCCACCATCCTCGCCCACGACGAAGGCTGGCCCCTGAGCGACCCCGACTACACCCTCGACCCCATGCATCCCGACACCGATGACGGCTTCGACTCGATCGGCATCTACAAAAAAGCCCATCTAGTCCGCATGTACTCCATCGACCCCACCACCGGCGACGTGGTCGACTTCCTGCGCGGCTGTCAGGTCTTCCGCTTCGACGACATCAAGTCGTTTCAATCGAAGATCAGGCAGCAGTCGCAAGCACCCGCACTCACCGACAAACAGCTCGCAGCCAAGGCAGGCTGCCCGCAACTCACCGTCGTCAACACCCGCTGGGTCCACTAGGCGAAAACTATGAAGCGCGTCCGATACACAAAGTTCACCGGCGACCTCGCCTCCTCTTTCGGCCTCGAAGACCTCATGCAGGCCCTCTCTGACTTTCTGCTCGACTCCGGCTTCAACGACCCCATGTCCCGCTTCCAGGAGTTCGACGGCGACCAGACCATGGAGAACCTCCGCGAAGCCATACGCCAAGCCCTCGACTCCGGCGAACTCTTCGACGATGAAGCCCAGGAAAAATACGAAGCCCTCTCCGAAGAACAGGTCGAAGAACTCATCGACCAGATCATCCAGAAGATGCAGGAGCAGAACTTTATCAACGCCGAGATGCCCCAGCAAGGCCAGGGCGAACAAGGCGACGGCGACGGCGACGCCCGCTTCGAGGTCACCGACAAGGGCATGGACTTCCTCGGCTACAAAGCCCTACGCGAACTCCTCGGCCCCCTCGGCAAATCCAACCTTGGCCGTCACGACACTCGCCACGAAGCCGCCGGCGTCGAGACTAACGGCAGCAGCAAGCTCTATGAGTTCGGCGACACCCTGAATCTCGACATCACCGCCACCCTCTCAAGCGTCTTCGCCCGCGAAGGGCTCGCTACCGCCATCGAAGGCGAAGAGCATGCGCCGCTCAACATCTACCACTCCGACATCCACGTCCATCAGTCCGACTACCAATCCTCCTGCGCCACCGTCGTCCTGCTCGACTGCTCCCACTCGATGATCCTCTACGGTGAGGACCGCTTTACCCCCGCCAAGCGCGTCGCCATGGCCCTCTCACACCTCATCCGCACCCAATTCCCCGGTGACACCCTCAACCTCGTCCTCTTCCACGACACCGCCGAAGAGATCCCCGTCTCACAACTCTCCCGCGTCAAGGTCGGCCCGCACTACACCAACACTCGCGAAGGCCTTCGCATGGCGCAGCGTATCCTCGCCCGCCAGAATAAAGACATGAAGCAGATCGTCATGATCACCGACGGCAAGCCCTCCGCCCTCACCCTCCCCGACGGTCGCATCTACAAGAACGCCTTCGGTCTCGACCCCCTCGTCATCTCCGAGACCCTCGAAGAAGTCTCCCGCTGCAAGCGCTCCAACATCATGATTAACACCTTCATGCTCGCCAGCGACTTCTCCCTCGTGCAGTTCGTCCAGCAGGTCAGCGCGATGTGCCGCGGCAAAGCTTACTTCACCACCCCCGAAAATCTAGGCAACTATCTCCTGATGGACTTCATGTCCCGCCGCATGAAAACCGTGCATTAAACTCCCTCCGACCAACGGGAGGACCAAGCGAAGCGGTATACCAGTCACGAAGTGACCGCGCCGCGCGCAGCGGGCCCGTCCGGCAGGACAACTATCAGCTAACATCATCAAAAGGAAAATGATGGGCACAGGCTGGGCACATATCGGCACCTCAATCACAGCCTCCTTCCTGGCCTCCCTCGTCGAGTGCGTAGAAGCCCTCACCGTCGTCCTCGCCGTGGGCAGCGTCCGCGGCTGGCGCTCCGCTCTCATCGGCAGCGCCTCAGCCATCGCCGTCCTCCTCCTCATCATCGCAGCGCTCGGCAACGTCCTCACCCACATCCCGCTACACCTCCTTCAACTCACCGTAGGCACTCTCCTGCTCCTCTTCGGCCTGCGCTGGCTGCGGAAAGCCATCCTCAGAGCCGCGGGCCTCATCCCTCTTCACGACGAAGCCGCTGCCTTCTCCAAGAACACGGAGGCCATGCGCCGGCACGCCAACCTCCCCACCGCCTGGGACAAGATCGCCTTCGCCGCCGCCTTCAACATCACCATGCTCGAAGGCACCGAAGTCGTCTTCATCGTCATCGCCATCGGTGCAGGCCGCGCCGGCACGCTCCTCCCCGCCAGCCTCGGCGCAGTGGCTGCGCTCCTCGTCGTCATCGCCCTCGGCCTCATCCTTCACCGCCCCCTCGCGCGAGTCCCCGAAAACACCCTCAAGTTCCTCGTCGGCATCCTGCTCTCTGCCTTCGGAACCTTCTGGGTGGGCGAAGGCCTCGACCTCCACTGGCCCGCAGCCGACTGGTCGATCCTCGCCCTCATTGCAGCCTACCTGCTCCTAGCCCTGGCGATGGTTCCCCTCTGCCGCAGTCGCTCGCAAACCGAGCCATCAATCCCATAAGGAGACCGCCCTGAACTCGATCAAAACGATCCTCCGCGAGATCTTCGGCCTCTTCGTCGACGACAGCAGCTTCGCCCTCGCCATCCTCCTCTGGCTCCTTATCGTGCGAACTCTCTCGCCCCACCTCGGACAGGCCTCCGCATGGTCAGGCCCCATCCTCTTCTTCGGACTTGCCCTCATCCTGATCGAAAGCGCCACCCGCTTCTCCAGGCGGCGCACTCTCAAATAACTTCTAGTGATGCAGATCCAGCCCAAACTTCGGTGCTGACTTCGTCCCACTCACCTTCACAGGAATCACAGCACCTGCCCCATCCTTCTTGAAGAATGGATCGACCGGCTTCAGTAGAATCGACTTCCACCTCGAAGCCACCATCTGCGACACCTTCGCCTTGGTCCGCACCTTCCCCGCGAACTCGAAGCGCTCTCCATCCAGCGTGTACTCTCCCGCCAGCATCACATCCGCTCCGGGCAAGCTGTAGTTCAGTTTGCTGAAACTAAGCCGCCCAGCATCCATCACAAACTCTCCCACCATCTCGGAAGGCACGTCCTCCGCACCAGGCTTCGCGGCCTTCGGATCTCCCTGCGCCCGCAGGCTCAACATATCCACCTTGTCCTCTATCTCGGGATTGGAGAAATGAATCTGCTCGAGCACAAAGCCACCCTTCAATCCGATCTTCTTCGCCACGCTCTCCGGCCCCGGACGAATATGCAGCTTCGTCTTCATCTGCAGCCGACCTGTCATCACCACCGGCGTGGTCTTCACCGCAAGCTGCAAAAAATCCTGTATCCGCCCCGCCGGCACATTCACATCGAGATCAATAATGTGTCCCTTACCCTTCACATTCACCACCGCTCCGCTGCACGTAAACTCCGACCTGCCCAATCGTGCCTCTACCGGTTGCAAATACGTATCGCCACTCGTCCCATCTACAATCGCATGAAACTTCGTATGCAGCGGCACCGGATGATTCGCCGTATCCAGCGAAAAGTTCGGCGTCTCCGTCGTCCCATCCACCACAATCCTGTTCAACTGCCCGCCAAACTCACCCACCGAAGACAGCATCCCGCCAATCCCTTTGATCGTATTCAAATCCGCATGATCGAACGTGTATCTTCCCGTCACAGTCGAGTCGCCCGGGCTCTCGTTATTCCACGGCCCAAACGTTCCCGTCGCATGAATATCGCCCTTCGGAATCGCATTCACCAGCGTCGCATCGTACCTCCACGGCGCATCCGGCCCAACGTTCCGCATCACAATGCGGCTCATCTCGAACTCCTTCGGCTCTTTGTCCGGCTTGATCGTCCCGATGATCAGCTTCGAATCGTCGAACACAATCTCATCCACCAGGATCTTGATCTTGCCCAGATGTCGCTGTCCCTTCGGCGCCTGCTGCCGCATCTCTCGCGGCGGAATGTGAATCGCCATACCTGCAACATGCACCGTTCCCACATGCATCGGCTTCACAAACAAGCCCGACAGGCTCGCATGAAACGAAAAGTGACCAAGCGATATCAGAGCATCCTTAGCCCCAGCCGCAACCACCTCGTCCTGCGGATAGATACGCAGCCCATCTCCGGACACCTCAAGCCCCTTCAGCACAGAGACGGAAAAGCCATCCATCTCCACCCTGCTGTTGAAGCGAGTGCTCAACGTCTCGATGACGCGCCCCTTCAAAATCGGCATCGCCCGATGAACCACGATCTCGCCGATCACCGCAAGAACAATGACCGCAATCAGCAAAGAGATCAAAATCCAACCCCACACCCCTCGATGCCTCCGAGTCTTCAAATCACTTATCGATTCGTTCATGTTTTTCGATCACAACTTCCGTGAGGTTTGATGCGGAAAACTGAAGAGCGGCTCAGGGTCAAAAACAAACCAACACGATCCGTCAGGCCGCCACTTATGTGACACTACAAAACAAAAGCCATCTACGAAAAAGACACGCGGGCAAACTGCAAGCCCTGTGCTACTTCACAAGCGAGGGCAGATCGACGATGTTGTGCCCATCGTGATACACCGCGAAGATCCTCTGCGTGTTGCCGATGTCAACCAGCGGATCCGCGTCCAGCACCAGCAGATCGGCACGCTTGCCGACCTCAATCGTTCCGCGATCGGTCGCATGCAGCAGCTTCGCATTTCCTCCCGTAGCCGCTGTAATAGTCTGTAGAGGAGTAAGCCCCGCCTTCACCATCAAAGCAAGCTCGTGATGTTCCGCAAACCCTGGAATGCGTCCCGGTAACGCGCCCGAGTCCGTTCCGAACCCAACACTCACGCCGGCATCAAACAACTTTTTCAAGTTCTGCTGCCCCACGTCGAAGTCCTTCTTATGCTGCGCCGTCTGCGGATCCTGACCGATCTTCTCCCCATACCCCGGCGCGCTGAACTTCGCCAACAGCTTCGGACCCGCGGCCTGCTGAAAGAAGGTCGTCTTCATGAAAGCAGGATCGTCCGCATAGATATAAGCCGACTCATCCACCGTAAACGTAGGGACATACCAGACACGATGCTGCTTCATCGCCCGCACAAACGCATCATCCACCACTTGGTCCCGAACAGAATGCGCGAGCACATCCACACCATCCGCTACAAGCTGCTTCGCATCCTCCAACGCATACTCGTGCGCGGCCACACGCACATGCCGCTTATGCGCCTCGTCAATCACGGCCTTGTAGATCTCCGGCGTCATCTCCGGTGACTTGCCATGCAGCTTGTCCACCCAGATCTTGATGATGTCCACACGCTGTGCCGCCATCTCATCGACAGCCCGTCTCGCCTCCTTCTCCGTTGCCGGACGATAGATCTGATCCGCGGCCGCAGGCAGCGGAGGCGCCCCCTCCGGCACTCCAATCCCCCTCCCAGCAGTAAAGATCGAAGCACCGCCCAATCGTCCCGCCTGCTGTTCATCCCGCAACACAAACACCAGATCGCGATTCAAGCCCAGCGACAGGATCGCAGTCACACCGTATCGCTCATACTGCTTCAGCTGCGCGGTGACATTCTCCCGCGTATACCCGGCAGCAGAAGACTCCGCATCGTCCACCAGCAAACCCAGGTGCGAGTGGGCGCTGATCAGCCCCGGCATCACCGTCTTTCCCGTCAGATCCCGAACCTGCGCTCCCGCCGGCGCAGCCATCTCGCCGCCACCAATCTGCTCAATCTTTCCATTCCGCAGCAGCAACGAAACATGCTCCCGCGGCGCCGCACCCGTGCCGTCAATCACCCGCGCGTTCCGCAGCACCACTACCTGCTGCGCCGGAGACTGCCTCCCAGGCACGTTCGACGCAGCTCCCTGCTGCGCAAGCGCGACGGAACCGCCTAAAGAAAAAGTAATCAGAACAAACTTCATCCGCAGAGTCATGGTGAACTTTTAGATGCAAACATCAAAGCGAAGGTACTAGGCTCTTGAAGCAACCTCTTCTCGTAACCAGGTATTACAGCTCCAGCTCCCGCCGCTCCCGCCAAAGCCGATACAGCCCCCACGCCGCCACCGAGCAGTTATCCACGATCGTACCCTCGAGAATCATCGCCTCGAACTCCACCACGCTCACCCGCTTCACCACCAAATCGCTCTCCTCAGCATCCGGGTCGGCCTTGCCTATCGTCAGCCCCTCAGCCAAAAACACATACTGCCTCTGGTTCATCACTCCATACGCAATCTGTAGCGTCGACAGAAGCGTCATACGCTCGGCCGTCAGTCCGGTCTCCTCCCGCAGCTCTCCCCGAGCCAACTCCTCCGGCACCACCTCGGCCAACTCCCACCCGCCCTGCGGTAGCTCCCAATGCCGCGCCCCCACCGTGTACCGGAACTGCTCAATCAGATATACAAACTCACCCTCCGCTCCCACCTCCAGCGGAATCACAATGCAAGCCGGATCCTTATCGACGACCCCATAGATCCCCCGCTTACCATTCGCCCGTTCGATCACATCTTCGCGCACCCTGGTCCACGGATTCCGATAGACCTCCCGGCTGCTAATTGTCTTTATCGCCACGACACCCCCGTCCACCACCACTCAGTCCCCGTCAGGAACCGAAAACTCCAGATGCGACGGATACTCCCCCGATCCATAGATCGTCACCGTCTGCTTCTGGTATGCGCTCGAGGGAGCCGTCATGATATTCGGCACAAACGTCTGCGGGTTCCGATCGTACAGAGGAAACCAGCTGGACTGCACCTCCACCATCATCTTGTGCCCCTTCAAAAAAGTATGATCCGCCCCATGCAGACTCCACCTGAACTCAGTCACCTTTCCCGGCGTCAAAGCCTCTGGCGTCTCAAAGCTCTTCTGATACCGCCCGCGAAAGATCTCATCCACAATCATCAACTGATACCCCGCCATCGGCGCCGGCGCATCGTCCGGATAAACATCGATCAACTTCACCACAAAGTCACCATCTGTCCCTGTCGTCGAAGCAAACAGATCCGCGACGACATCTCCCGTCACAGTGACATCCTTCTCCAGGACCGGCGATGAAAAGTTCGCCAAATCCTTCCGCCCACTTACAAACCTCTGATCCTCCACCAGCCACGTCCGCCACTTCGATCCATCTCCATACGTCGATTGAATGGGCCGATTCCGATACGGCACAGGATTCGCGGGATCTGCGTTGTAGCTGGCCGCAGCCTTCCCGGCAGCCGCAGGCGTATCCCTCGACAACCCTCCATCAGCATTCAAAAACAGCTTCGCCTCTCTGAACCCCTGCTTCGGAGGCCACGCCTCATACCGCTCCCACTTATTTACCCCAGTCCGGAAGCTCGCCACGCCCGTCAGGTCAAACCCGCCGCGCCCCTTCAAATACCTCTCAAAGAAAGGAGCCTCCATCGTCTTCCTGTACTGATCCCCAGTAGCCGCTCCAAAATCCAGCACCCCAAGATGCCGCGTCGTCGGCCCCCACCCACCATGGTTCCACGGCCCCAGCACCATGAACACCTCATCGTTCGCATCATGCGGCTTCAACGCGGCATACTCCGCCTGCGTCCCCCACATATCCTCCTGATCCCACCATCCACCTACCTCAAGTGTCGGCACCTCCACCTTCGTCAGATGCCTCTCCACCGCCATATCCTGCCAGAACTTCGTATAAGCAGGCTGCGTCAGAAATATCTTCGCCGTCGGCAGGTTCTCCATCTTCACCGCATCGGCAGCCCCGGCAAAGTTCACATGGTGCAAAAAGAAATCGAAGGTGTCTTCCTTGCTCTCAACCCGCGCATCCGTCTTTTGTGCCTCTAACTGTTGCACATAGTCAAAGCCATACGTCTCGCGAAACGCCCCGTTATGAAAAAAATCGTCTCCCATCCAAACATTCGTCATCGGAGCCTGCGGCGAAATTGCCTTCACCGCCGGGTGCGCCTCAATCCCCGCCGACATCGCCAAAAACCCCGGATACGAGACCCCCAGCACCCCCACCTTGCCGTTATTATTCGGCACACTCTTCAGCAACCAGTCGATCGTGTCACGCGTATCGGTCGTCTCATCCACATCGTTCTTCGTCGTATGCGCAACGATCGCGCGGTTCATCACAAACTTCCCCTCCGACTCGTACCGCCCGCGAATATCGCCAAATACAAAGATGTATCCGCTCGCCGCCAGCTCCGGCTTGCTGCCATTCACCGCAGCCGACGAAGCCCACGAAGTCCCATACGGCGTCCTCTGCATCAAAAACGGCAACGCCTCTCCAGTCGCCTCCGACCCCGCCGGCCGCAGAATCACCACATGCAGCTTCACCCCATCGCGCACCGGAATCATCGCCTCACTGCGCGTGTACTCCCTGAAGTGGTTCAACCGAATTCCCACCGGACTGAAGCGCTCTTCCTTCGTTTCCACGCCTCGCTCGCCACGTTCGCTATATGTGCTAGTCAAACCAGACACCTTACCAGCGGCACTCCGCGCAAACACAATCCGCAGCCCCTTCGCATAGAAATGATCGGCCGCTTCAGCCTGCAGCTCCAATCGCGCCCACCGCACGCCTTCGATGTAGAGCTTGTCCTCCTCGCGATACACCGAGCTCACCACATCAGGTTCCACCTCATCCCGATACTGCCCCACGTACTCATCCAGCGCGCCAACCGGCAGAGTAATCGCATGATGCTTCTCAGCAGTCTGCGCCTCCTGCGCCGCCCCCACAGCCACCGAAGCCATCAACCATCCGGAAAGAACCAAAGCACAGTAGCCACGAATCTTCATCAAGCTCAACCTCAAAGTGAAATCATTGCACGAAAAATAAAAACCGCAGAATCCTCAGGAAGAGAACGGATCAAGTGAGACTCGCCCATCTCTTCAAATGAAATCTGCGGCCTAATTTAGGTCAGAACTGCTTCAGGACCAGCCGCACACTGAAAGCCCACTCGATTATGCGATCCATCACAAAACGGCCGCTTCTCACTGGCCCCACAGCGGCAAAGCGAGATCGCAGGCTTCCCCGTTAGATCCCACTCCTTGCCATCTGCGTCCTTCAAAACAATATGTCCTTCAACCCGCAGCGGTCCATTGGGCCGAACCGTAATCTTTACCGCTTCTTCTGACATCGTTCGTTACTCTCTCTCTTACAAAGGATGCGTTCAGCATAGCAAAATCGTGGCAGCCACATCGCTCAGCCTAGAAGAGGCCGATCCTCTACTCTCATCGCTACAGCGAGAGAACATCATTGCTCTTCACAATCATCGCCTCTGCCTGGAGAACCGAGCCAACTCTCGTTTCATCCTTCACCCAGCGCGCTCGAAGCCAACGATTCATCGGCTCTGAATACCCCCGCGAGACAAATGCTCCCAGCGCCCCCGAAAGCAGCAGAACAGCAAGGAACATCACCGGAACAGCCCGAACTGGTTTGTCCACAATCAGAAAAAGATGAAAAAGACTCAAGACAACAAAAACATGCGTCAGATAGACCTCATAACTCAATCGCCCCATGAGCACCATAGGACCAAGAGATCTCGGCGCTTGCCACCGCGTCTGCGCAACCACGACCAGCATCATACAAACACCCAGGCCCAGCACCGTCATATCAAGCCCGGTACGGCCCAGCCCCCAACGATGCGCGATGACGGAAAAGCAGAGGACAAAGACCAACATCATCATTCCAGCGGTGCCAAGTACTCGCAGCGTCGTACTGGAAAGACGTGCCTTCGCAGAGAGCAGTGCCGTCAGGCATCCCAACGCGATCGCGTCCATGCCACCAAGGTACGAATATTCTCTCCAAACCGGATTATGGTTGAAGGGCTGCGACCGCGCAAAGGGTCCCAATAGGACGAAGACAAAGAGCAAAGCAGAGAGCAAGCTGACGCGACGAAACACTCTACAAGCCAGCGGGAAACCAAGATAAAACATCTCTTCGACCGACAGTGACCATAGAATGTCCCAACTCGCAGGTAGATATCCTCTTCGCGCCTCAAGCAGATTGACATGAAAGGTAAGCGCCGCGACGAGAGCACGCCCCAGCCCGCCTGTCTTCCGATAAACAACAAAGTCTTTGACACCCGCGAAGTGAAGAAGACTGAGGATCACCAAAACAAGCACCATCAGAGGCGCGATGCGAGCGAACCTCAACCGATAAAAGTCCCCCACATTCACCGCAGACACTGAACCCCAACGCCGCAACGTTGTCGAGGTAATCAGAAATCCGGAGATCACAAAGAAGATTTGAACACCGAACTGACCATTCCAGACCAGCGAAGACACAAGCTGCCGCGGCAGCCCATCCGTGTAGGGAACATTCGCCCCAAGCAGTCGCATGTTGACATGATTCATCAGCACCATGCAAATGGCCACGCCGCGAAGAAGATCCACCCCATCCAGACGCGACCAGATCAGCGAAGCCTGTCTCCCCACCCTCAAGTTCGATCCCTGCTCATCCCTACTCAAAAGACAAGAGCCCTCAATCACACCACATCAACTTCCATCTCATCCACATAACACCAGCCCCAGCTCTCGCCCGGCTCAACCGACCGCATGATCGCATGCTGTGTCTTGTGAAAGTGTTTGGTCGCATGCTTGTGCTGAGACGAATCACAGCACCCCACATGCCCACACTCCAGGCACATCCGCAGATGCACCCAGCTGCTGCCAATCTTCAAACACTCTTCACAGCCTTTAGCCGACGGCTTCACCTTACGAATCTGATCCAGATGAGTACATTCCATTCGCGCACCGCCTTCGCCTGATTCTATCTCTAAGAGGCTGCGTAGAAGCTGTCCTGCCGGACGGGCCTCCTGCGCGGAGCGCGGGCGTTCGCACGCCTCTTTAGAGCTTCGCGTGGTCCTCTCGTTGGTCGGAATTATCTTCCTTCGCGACCAACGGGAGCGCCAACCGAAAGGGTATACCCGCCACGAAGTGGCCGCTCCAGCGAAGTGGGCCCGTCCGGCAGGACAAGTCTTTAATCCCCCATCCCCTCCGTAATCCCATACTCCTTAAGCTTCCGGTACAGCGTCGTCTTCCCGATCCCAAGCAGCTTCGCCGCCATCAGCTTATCGCCCTTCAACTGCCGAATCGTCCCCAGGATGGCCTGCCTCTCCATCTCCGCAATCGACACGATCCCGCCGCCCTGCGAAGCGCCCACCGTCTCCCGCCCCATTCCGTCTTCCTCAACCGCATGGATCGCCGGCCCCTGCTGCATGCGAAAGTTCTGCAGCTGTGTCGGCAGATCGCCCAGATGCAGCACCGGCCCCGACGACAGCGCACACGCCCGCTCGATCGCATTCTCCAACTCCCGCACATTGCCCGGCCAGTCGTACTCCGCCATCGTCCGCAGCATCGAGTCCGAGAAGCTTCTCTCCACTCCAGTCTCCTTCTCCATCTGCTTCAGAAAGTGCGTCGCCAGCACCGCAATATCCTCGCGCCGGTCCCGCAGCGGAGGAATCCTGAGATTCACCACGTTCAAACGAAAATAAAGATCCTTGCGAAACCGCCCCTGCTCCACCATCGTCGCAAGGTCGCGATTGGTCGCCGCCAGCACCCGCGCCGAGATCGGCCTGGCCTGCGTCGCCCCCACCGGCCGAACCTCCTTCTCCTGCAGTGCCCGCAACAGCTTCGCCTGGAGATCCAGCGGCAACTCGCCAATCTCATCCAGAAACACCGTCCCGCCCTCGGCAGAGGCCAGCAGTCCCTCCTTCGCGCGATCCGCTCCCGTGAATGCCCCCTTCACATGCCCGAACAACTCGCTCTCAATCAGCGTAGGCACCAGCGACCCGCAGTCCACAGGCACAAACGGCTTCGCCGCATTCGGCCCATTGAAGTGGATCGACCGCGCCACCAACTCCTTGCCCGTCCCACTCTCGCCCAGGATCAAAACCGGATGCGTCGAATAAGCCACCTTCGACAAGATCCGATACAGCTTCTCCATCTCCGGAGACCGGCCCACCAGCCCACCCATCCCCTGCTGGGTCCTCAGCCTCTCGCGAAGCTGCCGGCTCTGAACATCCATGTGCAGCTGCTGCCCGGTACGCTCGAGCACCGCCGTCAACTCCTCCAGCGCAAACGGCTTGGTCAGATAGTCTCCCGCACCAATCCGCATCGCCTCCACCGCAGACGACACCGTAGCAAACGCCGTCATCACAATCACCGCCATCTCCGGATGCAGCGCCTTTACCTGCTCCAGCAGCGGCAGCCCGCCACCACCCGGCAGCTTCAGATCCAGCAGCAACAGATCAATCCGCCTCTGCTTCAGGATCGCCCGCGCCGCCGTAGCGCTCTCGGCACCCACCACCTCAAATCCCATCCCCGCAGCAATCTCGCAGCAAGCCTTCCGCACTGCCTCATCATCATCGACCACCAGCACATGCAGCAGCCCTAGATGTTCTGCAGAGCTCACCGCATGCGCTCTCGCATCCGGCGCCGAAATCGTCGACAAGACCGGTGACACGCCCACCAGCACTCCCGATGGCGAATCCGCTCCCCCATCGTCTCTTCTCCGCTCACTATTCGTTCTCTCGCTCAACACCGAAACACCTCCTGCGCTACTGGTTCCCGCTCCCGCCGTCTCGAAACCCGTCCTTAGCATGCGATCCATCCTGCCTCTCCCCGCACTACCATCTTCACCGTCGAATCATTCATGCGCTTCTCGGTCATCTCAAACTCCTCTATCTCAAACCTCTCCTGCTCGACCACCGCGTCCAGCCGTTTCATCGCACTCCACTCCACCGAGATGCTCGTCCCCACCTCCGGCTGGCTGTCGATACTCACAACTCCACCCGCGATAGCCACCAGCTCCCGTACCACGCGAAAGCCCAGCCCCCTCCCATTCGCAGAAGAGATCCCGCCAGCCTGCATCAACCTCCGCACCGCAGCCTTATCCATCCCGCAGCCACGATCGCTCACCGTCATCACCACCCTGCGCCGCGGCTCCTCGCCTTCGTTCTCTCCCTCCTGCAGCACGCCCTCCACATGGATCGAGATCGCTCCCACCCAAGGCGTCGCCTCCGCTGCGTTCTTCACCAGGTTCGTCAGTATCCGTTCCACCGACTCCACCGGCACCTTCACCGCCTGAAACGCGCCCACACCATAAGAGATCTCCACCGTCCGCCCCGCCACCCGGCTCAGCAGCCCTCTGCATCGATCCACCACATCCGGCAGCACGGCAAACTCACCCAACCCCTTCGTCGCCCGGCCCGCCCGCGCATGATTCACCAGCCGGTCAATCATCGCCCAGCTGCGATCGCTCAACATCCTCAACTCGTTGGCATATTCCTTATGCTCGTCATGCAGCACTCCAGGCAGCGCCAGCAAGTCAGAGTAGAGACTCAGCGCCCCCAGCAGATTCCCCGCGTCATGCGCCAGTCCCGCGCCCTCCGCCACACCCGCAATCGCCACGCCCGCAATCGCCGCCACCTCCGCGGCAGCAGGCGCATCCACCGTCTTGCGCACCGTCGGCATCGCCAACCCACCAAGACCCATCTGGCGTGTCACGTGGCGAAGTGCCGCAAACTTCCCTGAATAACTCTCTGGCCCCGAGGCAGTACTGCTCTGCATTGCCTGCATTCTCTAAATCCACCGTTCTCCTGCTTAGTAACCTACAGCAGATGCACTCCTGTAATCACTTCAAGTGCCAAACTGGAACTCCCTTCCTAAGTGATTCCACATCAATCCAAAACACCTCAAATCCCCTCGCCCGCCCAAATCAGACACCGTTCCAATATGGGAACCGAGCCAACGCGAGATCCTCACTCTCCCGCAAATCCTCAACAAAACTCAGCTCCAAATTCAGCTTCCCATTATGGAACCAATCCCATTTCGGAACACTCCCCCAAAGGACTCACACGCCACCGCTCCATCCCCCCGCAAAACCCCGCAACTATAATTCCCCCATGTCCGTAACCACCGTAACCACCGCCACACCCTCCCCCCAGATCTTCCGCCCCGACCACCGCTCTGCCGACGCCCTCCGCCAGGTCCGCATCACCCCGCACTACATCGCCATGGCCGAAGGCTCCGTCCTCATGGAGTCCGGCAACACCCGCGTCCTCTGCAACGCCACCATCGAGCAGGGCGTCCCCGGCTGGCTCCGCAACTCCGGCCGCGGCTGGGTCACCGCCGAGTACGGCATGCTCCCACGAGCCACCCTCACCCGCACCGCACGCGAGAGCGAACGCGGCAAGGTCGGCGGCCGCACCCACGAGATCCAGCGCCTCATCGGCCGTTCCCTCCGCAGCGTAGTCGACATGAAAGCTCTCGGCGAGCGCACCATCATCCTCGATTGCGACGTCCTCCAGGCCGATGGCGGAACCCGCACCGCAGCCATCACCGGGGCCTGCGTCGCCCTCGCACTCGCTCTCGGCAAGCTACTCAAGGCTGGCACCTTGAAAACATCCCCACTCAAACAAATGGTCGCCGCCACCTCGGTCGGCATCGTCGACGGCCATGTTCTGCTCGACCTCGCCTACGAAGAGGACTCCCGCGCCGCCGTCGACATGAACGTCGTCATGCTGGCCAACGGTGGCCTCGTCGAGACCCAGGCCACTGCCGAACACGACTCCTACACCCGCACTCAGCTAGGCCAGATGCTCGACTACGCTGAAAAGGGCATTCACGAACTCCTCGCAGCACAGCGTGAAATCCTGAACCAAATAAGTTAAACAATCATCCCGACCAAAGGGAGGACCCAGGCACCTACCCAACCCCAAAAAGGTATACAAGTCACGAAGTGACCGCCTGCCGCGCAGGCAGCCCGTCCGGCAGGACAATCCTCCTCAAGCCGCCTCACGAGCCCCCATCGAAGCGCCACTCGCAGCCAACTCCAAAGCAGGCTGCCGGTTCAGCCGCATCCGCATCAGCAACCCCTCTTCCACAATCAAAGCCGTCGCACACACCATCAGCGGAATCAACTCGCCAAACACCCGCGTCTCGATCAAAATCCCATACACAAACATGAACCCGAACCAGATCGGCAGCAGCCAAAGCCACGCCTCCAGCCGCGGATCGCGAATCCGCCTTCGCATCACCACCACAAACACCAGCAGATATCCGCACGCGCTCATCAACTGAGGCCACGCCTGCGGAAACAGCAGCGACTTCACATTCCAGTCGATCCGCGGATAGAACTCCGAGACATTCCCCGCGAACACGTGCCGAAGAAAGATCTGCCACGCCGCCCAGAACAAAGCCAGCGGCATAACCGCCATCAGACTGCGTACCCGCAGCATCCGCGACCAGCGCAGCCGCCCGCCCTCCACCGCTTCATTCAGCAAAAACAGAGGCAGCAACAGCAGCGTCGTCTCCCGGTTCAAGGTCGCCACCACAAACAACCCGGCAAAGTAGATCCAGTGCCACCGAAAGTACATCAGGTACATCGCCGTCGCAAAGAACGCCAGGCTCGGCAGATCGTAAATAAACCGGAAGTTCTGCACCGTGTGCATCACATAAGTCGCCGCGCAGGCCACCAGCAGCAGAGGATAGATCATCGGCGTCAGCAGCCGCCGCCGGGAGCTCGCCTGGTAGATCTTCGTCGTCATATACGCGGCCACAAGCAGGCAAAGCACATCGATCGCCGCCTGCACCAGCACCTCGGGCGACACCGGCTTCGGAAACCAGAAGTGAGCCCTCGACAGCGGTCCCGCCACCCACGCCAGGCCTATGCTCTCATGCGCCCACCGCATCGGCAGCATCATCAGGCTTCGCCCCTGGAACGGCATCCGCTCCCGGCCCTCTTCATACAGCAGCGTATTTACATACGGCCGCGTCAGCCACAGATAGCACCACACAAACTGCACCGTGGCGAACACATAGACCACCAATAAACTGATCCGCTTCTGCCTGGACATAGGCTCACCTCGTCAAAAACCGCATGCCACTGGCTTTCGGCAAGGGAATTGGCAGCCCCCGTTCCGCCGCAATCACCTCTTAGATGACCCCACCCTTCCACGGGGTTGCAACTGCGCACACCTCTCTTGCCACCAAATGCCCATCGCCGCACTCCAAACCTGTAGAATCTGTGACGCCATCATAACTAGCTCGAAGAGGCAGGGGAAAAACCTTTGAACACAACTACGACCCAGCAGACCGACACCCGCGACCCCCAGGCCACCGACGTTCGCGCCATGAGCATCGCCACCGTCCTCTTCTTCATGTGGGGCTTTCTCACCTGTCTCAACGACATCCTCATCCCCCACCTCAAAGGCATCTTCAGCCTCAACTACGGCCAGGCCCTGCTCGTCCAGTTCGCCTTCTTCTCCTCTTACTTCATCTTCGCCATGCCCTCCGGCAAACTCGTCGACTGGCGCGGTTACAAGCAGTCCATGGTTGTCGGCCTCATCGTCATGGCCGCCGGTGCGCTGCTCTTCCTGCCCGCCGCCAGCACCGCATCCTTCCCGCTCTTCCTCTCCGCTCTCGTGATCCTCGCCGCAGGCATCACCTGCCTTCAGGTCTCGGCCAACCCTTACGTCACCAACCTCGGCCCGCAGGCCACCGCAGCCAGCCGCCTCAACCTCGCCCAGGCCTTCAACTCCTTCGGCACCACCATCGCTCCCTTCTTCGGGGGAGCGCTCATCCTCGGCGCCATCCAGGCCTCACCCGAGGCGCTCAAATCCTTCTCCACCGCAGCCCTCCAGACCTACCGCGAGCAGCAGGCATCGTCGGTCCGCATGCCATATCTCGTCATCGCTCTCACCCTTCTCGTCCTCGCCGTCGCCATCGGCCTCATCAAACTTCCCACCACCGACTTCACCCGCGACTTCCGCCCCGGCGAACTCGTCGGCCGCGCCGCAGGCAGCATCTGGTACCAGCCCTATCTTCTGATGGCCACTATCGGCATCTTCGTCTACGTCGGCGCCGAGGTCTCCATCGGCAGCTTCCTCATCAACTACCTCGGCCTGCCCCACATCATGAACTTCTCCGAGCGCACCGCCGCCCACTACGTCTCCTTCTACTGGGGCGGAGCCATGATCGGCCGCTTCATCGGCTCCTACGTCCTGCGTTATGTCAGCACCGGCAAAGCCCTGGCAGCAGCAGCCTTCATCGCATTCTGCCTCGTCCTCGCCACCATGGCCACCGGAGGTCCCGTCGCCCTCTACACCGTCCTCGCCGTAGGCTTCTTCAACTCCATCATGTTCCCCAGCATCTTCAGCCTCGGGCTCGCCGGACTCGGCGAACTCACCAGCAAAGGCTCCAGCCTCCTCGTCCAGGCCATCGTCGGCGGAGCCATCCTCCCACTCGCCGAAGGCCACCTCGCCGACCGCATCGGCGTCCAGCACGCCTTCATCATCCCAGCCGTCTGCTACATCTACATCGCCGTCTTCGGCTATCTCGCCTCCCGCCGCAAAGACATCGAACAAGATCCCCGCCACGCCTCACACACCGCCGCCGCCCACTAAAACCCTTCAGTTGGCGATAGCTTTTGCTTTTTGCTCTTGCAGTTGCTTTGCAGTTGTCGCTGCATTTTGCCTTTCTTGTTGTCATCCCCGCAAGGGGATCTGCGGTTGCAGTTGCTCTTGCTCTTGCTCTTGCTGTTGCTCTTGCTCTTGCTCTTGCTGTTGCTGTTGCTGTTGCTGTTGCTGTTGCTTGCTCTTGCAGTTGCTCTGCAGTTGCTATTGCTATTGCTATTGCTATTGTTGTTAGCGTTGCGGTTGCACTTACACTCCGTCGTCCCACAACCCCCTCAAAAAAACATCGTCATCTCGACCGAAGCTGCTCACAGTCTCATCGTGAGCAGCGCAGCGGAGAGACCCCCGCATTCGCCTTCCCCCGCCCCTACCCACATCACGCAAGCCACACCAAAACCTTGTCAACCCCCAAAACCACTCAACCCACTCATCCAAAACCACTTACATGTGGCGTATCAGTTACCCCCAATCCGGTAAAATAGAAACATATTCAGAAAGCCCGCAATAATGTTAGACATCGGCCTCTAAGTCCTTTACTGGCACGTATTTGGACGGAACCCCTTTATTTGCACTTATTTAGCCGAGGTTGGTCCCTGTATCTTGCTGCAACAAAGGAATTTACGCCCCGGCAATAGGGGGGGTACCCCTAAGGGGATGCTGATTCCCTCGGATACAAACCACAGCCCGCCCCTTCACACCTGCCCCATCCTCCGCTGTGTAAAATGGCCCTTCGTAGTCCTTCCATCACTCGAACCGTCTCAGGAGACAAGCTCTTATGATCAAGTTGACACCAGGAAAGTTAGCCGGCCTCAAAGCCGTCTCCGACCATCGTGGCGTGATCGCCGCCGCCGCCATGGACCAGCGCGGATCCCTCCAGAAGTCCCTCGCCAAGGAGCGCGGAGCGGCCGCAGACGCCCACGACCTCGAGCAGTTCAAGACCCTCGTCACCTCTGTCCTCACCAAGCACGCCTCCGCCATCCTCCTCGACCCCGAGTTTGGCCTCCCCGCCTCCAAGCACCGCAACGGCAAAGGCCTCCTGCTCGCCTATGAGAAGACCGGCTACGACGCCACCACCCCCGGCCGCCTGCCCGACCTCCTCGACCACTGGAGCGTTGCCCGCCTCAAGGAAGCCGGAGCCGACTGCATCAAGATCCTCCTCTACTACACCCCATACGAGAAGTCGCCCGTCAACGATCTCAAGCAGGCGTGGATCGAGCGCATCGGCGCCGAGTGCATCGCGCACGACATCCCCTTCTTCCTCGAGTTTGTCGGCTACGACGCCGACGGTGGGGACGAAAAATCGATAGGCTACGCCAAAAAGAAGCCAGAGATCGTCTCCGGGTCCATGGCCGAGTTTGGCAAAGAGAAGTACCACGTCGACGTCCTCAAGGTCGAAGTCCCCGTCGAGATGGCCTTCGTCGAAGGCACCAAATCCTTCAAGGGAGAGAAGGCCTATACCCGCGCCGAGGCCCTCCAGCACTTCCGCGACGCCGCCACCATGACCCACAAGCCCTTCATCTATCTCTCGGCCGGCGTCTCCAACCCCGTCTTCATCGAGACCCTTGAGCTCGCCGTCGAATCCGGAACCAGCTTCAACGGCGTCCTCTGCGGCCGAGCCACCTGGAAGGATGGCATCCCCATCTACGCCAAGCAGGGTGCCAAGGCCTTCGAAGACTGGCTCAACACCACCGGTGTAGAAAACATCACCAATGTCAACAACGCCCTCAAACTTGCCCACTCCTGGCACGACAAAGTCGAGTCAAAATAGGCCTCCCCAGCCGGGCGCATCTCAAGGCGCTGCATCCGTGCAGCGCCTTTGCCTTGCCGCAGCGATCGCCATAGCCCTATGGGAAGGGTGTGAAAAAGATTCGACCGACCGTGGAGCGTTATTTCATTCGACACCCCAAAGGAGCCTCGGACGCATCGTAAGCTAGATAAATTCAGAAGAGGTCGAACAAATGAAACACCTGCAGGAAAAAACAGTAACAAGGTCGCTGGCAAAAGGCTTGCTGGCGGGGCTGATTGGCGGCTTGGTGTCAACAGCCGCAAAGACACTTGCCGAAAAGATCTATCCCCCACGCACTCACGGCGAGCCAGAGCCTCCGCTGGTGCTGGCAGAAAAGATTGCAGGACATAGGTTGGAGGGCGCGAAAAAGCTGGCAGCCATGGAGACGATCCACTGGAGCTTCGGAGCGCTCACCGGAGCAGCCTACGGAGCGCTGGCAGAGTACTACCCACAGGCCACAGCAAAGGATGGCGCAGGCTTTGGAATGGCCCTCACCTCCCTGACCCACGGCACAGCACTGCCGGCGCTAGGTCTCTCCGCTGAACTGGAAGATCAAACCACCCGCGAGCGCACCAGCGAAATGGCCACCCACGTCGTCTATGGCATGGTCACCGAAACCGTCCGCCGAGTCGTAAGAAAGATGCTGGGGTAGGTCTCTCACGGCACCGTCACACAACCAAACCAGCTTCACTCCGAAGCAAAGCACATGAGCCAGGATAGATTCACCCAAAGCCGTTCGCCGCCGTTATAGTTGGCAGCAACGCCGCTGATGACGGCGCCCGCTTCGTCATCAATCTGCGACGCATAGTTTAGAACCAGCTTTCGCTTGCGAGCGATCGCGGCGTCTGAAGCTTCGTCGGCAGAAAGGACAACCGGGGTAAGCGGACTGCCAGCTTCTAATGCAGACCCTCGCATCGTCTCGAGGTCATCAGAGGCGGAGGCATCAGTAGCCAGATACGGCAGGTCTTCATAGAAAGCAGTAGGCAGCAATGCAGTAAAGGGCATCGCCGCCTCCCGTACCGTAAGGTGGTCGACATCATTGCCCACCGCCGCCGGAACAACAAGCGTCTCCATCGCCCCTAGTTCGGATTGCCGAGCGAGAGCCTTACGAATCTTTTCAATAGACGGATCAGCAGGATTCACCGGAGTCGCACGCAACTGATCAAGCGGCACTCTGAGCCGGATCGGTCCGTCCTTGAGGTTCAGATCAAGCATCTGAAGATTGTTCTTGAGACCCTTCGGCAAGGACTCCTTCATCCGCCGGACAAAAAGCTCATCTTCACGCAGACGCATAGCCGAGACGTACGAAAGCTCATCATTCTCGTGCACAAACGCCGCATCCGAGTAAGGAGCATAGCGACTGCGCGTGAACACGTTGAGCAACGTCACAGTATGGCGCGCAGTAAGCCAGTGAGTCATGGCAAGCGAGAGTGAAAACGCAGCGTCATCACGGTGTGGAGAGAGGATAAGGATCTTCAGTGTCGGCTCCAGAGCCTATTTTACCGGGCCGGTGCCGGCAGGGATGTGATCACGAGTCTGCGACCAGTTGGCAACCAGTTGATCCACGACCAGGTGGCCAACACGATAAGCGGAATCGAGCGCCGGAAGGTACGCACTGTACTGGCGGACTTTGGTTTCGCCAAGGCTTTCGGCCGCGGTGATTCCGGGCCGCTGCTGATCGAAGTTCGAAGCCGTTCGAAGTATAAGGACTCGGTTGATATCGAGCCTGTGTGCATGAGCAAGCCAAGTGAGCGACTGCATGGTCCCGGTGTCCTCCATGCCGCAGATCGCATAGGTGCCGTGGCCATCGGTCTGATACTTCACCCAATCCCGGGCCCACTGGTTGAGGAGCTTGCCATGCCAGAAGGTCGAGGCGGAAAGATTATCGCCCCGCAGAACAAAGGGAGCGCGATGTGCCGCTTCTTCAGCATACTGCTGCCGGCGAGCCGCTATTGCAGGCGTATCAGGAAGCGGCATCTCCTTGGTAAGCGCGAAGGCCCAGTCAACCAGAGAGCTGTTGAGGTGATAGATGTTGCCGTCGTCGCCAAACCTGGCAGTTCGGGGCTGCTCATACGGAGTGGATTTGCCAAGTGGCACGTATCCCGTCGGCCAGTCTTTGGGAATCTCGCGAGCGTCGATCTCGTGGGCAAGGTCGCCGTCGACGATGTAGTCAGACCAGACTGCAGATCCAAGCGAACCCATGCGAGGGTCGATGCCGCCGATGCCGGCAACGAGGAAGTAGGCGTGCGTAAGGTCGAAGCGCGGGTCGAGGCCCAGTGCCATGATCGTGGCGGCGGTGCGGGCGGTTCCAACTCCGGTCAGCACACCAAGGATCCCGCTCTTTTCATTGAGCCGGAGGTCGTGATAACCCATGGGAAAGGGAATGACCGTATCGAGATGTTCTCGCTCAACCCAGTATTGATACTCACCAGGTGCATCGCCCGTATCGGAGCCTACTTCAAACATATTGATGACCACCACTTTGATCTCAATCGGCTTCGAAGGCTTCTCCGGAACCTCGATGAAAGCGGTCAGGTGCTCATCGATAGTGGCAATTGGAGCCAGCGGAGGGGGACAACAGGCACTTGCAGACACGCTCAACGCGACAGACCAAAGGAGCATGAAAAAGAGGCGCATGGCAAATGGTATCGCAGCAACCGCACGCCTTTGTAACGGACTGACGAGCTCCTGCACTATCTTGCATAAGCAAGGAAGGAGACTGACATGTCAGAAAACACTGCTGCAGTTGTAGTGACCATCGCTTTCTTTGCGGTGATGGCCGCTTGGATTCCTTTAGTCGAGTGTTGTGGAAGGGCGATGCGCAAGCAACCGAAGCCCGAGCGACAGAGCAAGAATGCCCGCGTCTTCGAGATGAAGTCCGAGATGAAGTCTAAGACCCGCGACAAAAAGGGACATGGATACGAGACGGTCGTGCTGATTACAATAATCACGTCGCTATGTTCGCTGGCCCTGCTGAACTGATTCGAGCTAGACGCCTTTCCTGACAGGCTCCCAGATGAACTTGTGAATCTGTAGCGACAATCGAGCGTCGATTCCGTCGGCCATCATCCACTCCACGAGGATGCGAGGATCGAGGATGGCGTTGTCGGTTGTTCGGAGCAAGCTCGGAGCCTTGTTGAAGGCCGGGCTCAAAAGGATCTGGCCAGCCTTCTCATGGAGACCATGAGCGCGGATAAAGTCGCGTGCGAAATCGTAGTCTGTTCGATTCGAGATCACGAACTTTATCTCGTCATTTTTTGTGAGTGCGTCGAGATTCTCCATACGAAAGCTGTTGGCTGCGCTGCCCGCCCCAGGGCATTTGACGTCGACAATCTTGTGAACCGCCTTGGGAACATCCGCCAAAGGACGTTCGCCACTGGTCTCCATCATCAAGATGTAGTTCTGCGCCAGCAGCCGCTCCATCAACGGCAGGAGTTCCTTGGCCTGAAGCATGGGTTCTCCGCCAGTAAACTCGATGAGACGACAAGGAGCAAGAGCTTCAATCTGCGCGACGATCTCATCGGCGGTGTACGCCTTACCGCCCGAGAAGGTGTACTCGGAGTCACACCAGACACAACGAAGATTGCAGCCCGCAAGACGGACAAAGATGCATGGGAGGCCAGCAAAGGACGACTCGCCCTGGACGGATTTGTAAAGTTCGATTAGATGCATTTCATGTCGAAAGATACTTCAATGGCAAAGGGAGAGGAGTGCCCGAACCAATGAGTTTCACTACTCGTAGTAGCGGGCAAAGCTCGTGTCGGTCTCGTAGAGGGTGCAGTCCTTCACGCGAACCCGTCCACCGGTCATCTCATGAAGCTGACTGCTCGTCTGTTCGTAAAAGTATTTGGCAAGGTTCTCGGCACTCGGATTGATCTCTTTGTCAAAGGGCGCAAGGTCGTTGATCATGAAATGGTCAAGATAATCGACAGTGGGGCGCATCACCTGCTTAAGCAGTTTGAAATCTAGCAGCATTCCAGCTTCGTCAAGCTTTTCACCAACAAGCGTGACGAAGACTTTGTAGTTGTGCCCATGCGGGTTCTCGCACTTGCCTCGGTAGTTACGGAGGTAGTGGCCGGAAGAAAAGCCGGCTTCTACAGTTACTTCGAACATGGTTCTAGGAATCCCTTCGATCTTTCAGTGCCGCGTCTGGAGGAGTGTGAGGTGGGCTGAGGACGTGGCGGCAGCCTCTCTTCGATTGTACCGTTTTGCGCGGACGGACGGGCTAGCGGCGGCGTTTTGCTCGGCGGCTTTCCTCGTCGCGGCGCTCAGCCTGCTCGAAGAGCGACGAGAGGATGCCGGCAAGCGCAACCAGCAGGCCAACCACAAAGAGGCCAAGGCCCATGGTGCGCCAGAGAGAGACATCGCCCGGAGACCCGGGCTGCTGCGCGATGTTGGTGTACGCAACGCCACAGGAGATGAAAGCAAACAAAACAAGACTGCCAGCGAGGATATAGAGGTTGCGTCCCATGCGAATAGTCCTATTTTACGGTGAGAGCGGTACGCGCGGACTACTTCAGCTTGTAGATGCGAGCCTCCCAGCCTGCAAGATTGAAGGTATCGGTAACAAGGCCCGCAGAATCGAGATTCGACAAAACAAGAGAATCCACCTTGACTTTAGCTGGTAGGGTGTACGCCACAGGGCCTGAGCTAAAGTTCAAGACAACGAGATATCGATCCGACCCAAGAGCGCGAGTGTAGGCAAAAATAGACTTATTCTCCGGGTCAAGATCTTTGTACTCGCCATAGACGAATGCCTGGTGGGCATGACGAAGATCGATCAGCTTCCGGGTGTAGTTGTAGATAGAATTCGGATCGGCTACTTCGGCGTTGGCGTTGATCTGCGTGTAGTTTGGATTCTCAGCAAGCCAGGGCTTAGCTGCCGTCGTGAAGCCGCCATTCGCAGACTCGTCCCACTGCATCGGAGTTCGCGAGTTGTCTCGACTCGTATGTCGAAGGTCGGCAATAAAAGTCTCCTCGGGAATCTTGCCAGTCAGAACATTTGCCTTATAAGCATTCTTGACTTCAATGTCGTCGAAGTCATTAATGCTGCGGAAAGGGTAGTTGGTCATTCCGAGCTCGTCCCCCTGGTAAAGGAACGGCGTTCCGCGGAGAGTAAGCAGCATCGTCGCAAGCAATTTAGCAGAAGGAACACGGAACTCAGCAGAGTCGTCGCCGAAGGTGGATACGATGCGCGGGTTGTCGTGATTGGAGAGGAAGACCGTATCCCAGCTATGGGTGTCGAGCACCTCTGCGTGATGGGTGTAGATCGCTTTGAGCATAAGCAGATCGAAGGGCTTCAGCTTGATGCCCTCGCGGTTAGAACGAATGGCATCGAAGTTGAAGATCATGTTCAATTCATGGCGATTCTCACCCACCATAAGCGGAGTCTGCTCCAGGGAGATGCCAAGAGCTTCGCCTACGGTCATCACGTCATACTTGGCCATGACGTTACGATTCATCTCCTGCAGATAGTCATGCATGTGGGGCCCGTTGGCGTACGCGTTGCCGTAGTTGTGAAGTTGGTCAGGAGTCAGATCCGGGAAGGCCGGATTCTTCGAGATCAGCGGAATCACGTCCATACGAAAGCCATCGACGCCCTTGTCGAGCCAGAATCGCATAAGGCTGTAAACCTCTTCGCGAACCTTGGGATTGTCCCAGTTGAGATCAGGTTGTTTTACCGCGAAGTAGTGGAGATAGTACTGCTCAGTCGCAGAATCGAACTGCCACGCAGAGCCGGAGAAGAACGACGGATCGTTGTTTGGCGGCAGCATCCTTGTCTTGCCATCCGGACCGGCGGGGCCGGGCTTTCCATCACGCCAGAAATAATAGTCGCGGTAAGGATTGTCTTTGGATTTGCGGCTTTCGACGAACCAATGGTGTTCGTCAGAGGTGTGGTTGACGACGAGGTCGATGATCAGACGCATGTGGCGCTGCTTGATACCGGCAAGCATCGTATCGAAATCAGCCATAGTGCCGAACTCGGCCATCACTTTGCGATAGTCGCGAATGTCATAGCCATTGTCGGCGTTGGGAGAGTCGTAATGCGGACTGAGCCAGATGACATTTACCCCAAGCTTTTGCAGATAGTCGAGCTTTGAGGTGATGCCAGGAATATCACCGATCCCGTCGCCGTTTGAGTCCTTGAAGGATCGCGGATAAATCTGATAAACCACTGCCTCCTTCCACCAGGTGGGCTGGTAACCGTTCACAAGAGCGGGCGCAGGAGTCGAGCTCTGTGACTGCAGCAAGGTCATAGGCGCTAAAGTAGCCAGGAATAGAGCGAACGTGGTGAGGGTAGGTGGCTTCACCGGACTATGCTCTACGCATCGATCAAGTCAGTCAAGCGCGAGTCAGTCAAGCGGGGCGTTCGAAGAACTCTTCGACGTCTGTAATCTCCTGCGTGAGCCGGTAAGGCGGGAGGGACTCGAGAAAGATTCGGCCATAGCGCTGACGCTGGATACGCGGGTCAAGGAGCATGAGGACACCTCGATCATTGAGCGAGCGGATCAGACGTCCAAAGCCCTGCTTGAGCGTAATAACGGCGTTGGGAATCTGGTAGTCGAAGAAAGGTTTGCCGCCGAGCGCTTCGATAGCCTCCATCCGCGCCTCAACGATCGGGTCGGAGGGAACAGCAAAGGGAAGGCGGTCAATGATGACACAGGATAGTTGCTCGCCCTGGACGTCTACTCCCTGCCAGAAACTCGAAGTCCCAAACAGAACGGCGTTAGGCGTATCGCGGAACTGCTGCAATAGAACGTGACGTGGCGCGGTGCCGTGCAACAGCAGCGGATAAGGCAGTTCGACGAGTAGTCGCTCGTAGGTGTTGCGCATCTGCGCGTAGCTGGTGAAGAGGCAGAAGGCGCGGCCCTTCGTAATCTCAAGTACCCGACGGATGCGCTCGGCCGCACGCTCGGGAAAATCTGGCTCACGCGGGTCGGGCATATTGGGCGGCAGGTAGAGCAGAGCCTGCTTCTCGTAATTAAAGTGCGACGAAACGATCAGCTCTCGAGCCGAAGTAAGTCCGAGGCGTCTGCGAATGTGATCGAATCCTCCCGAGACGGTAAGCGTCGCCGAAGTGAGAATGATTGAGCTGTAGCTATCGAAGAGCGATGTGGTGAGCAACTCGGAGACATCAATGGGAGTCGCTTGCAGATGCGTGTGAAAGCTCGCTTGCCCCGCTCCGCGCGCAAAGTTCCGAACCCCACCCGCGATCCGACGCTCAATCCAGAAGACGGTGTTTCGGTCGGTCGATTCGAGCAAAAAAGCCAGGTGCGCGCGAATGTCTGCCGCACGCTTGCGTAGACCAGAAGCCTCTTCAACATTCTTGAGATGATCGAGCTCGCCTTCGAGTCGAGTCAGTGCATTCAGGGTGGCCGTGTAGGTATCGCCGCTCTCTTCCAGAAAAGCTTCGCGGTGAAGAAAGGGCATGCGCCCCCCGCCATTCGGCATCCCCATAGGATCTGTCGGCAGAACAGAGAAGAACAGGCGCGAGCGGTCTTTCAGAGTCGCGCAGGCGCTCTCGATCGCTGACGTGCTGGCCTGTTTTGCCTTGAGCATCATCTCTACATCGCGCGTAAGCTCGTCAACCCGCTGAGTAGAGAGCCCAATTCCAAAATAATTCGAGGCAATCTCTTCCAACTCATGCGCCTCGTCGAAGATGACGCAAGCAGCCTCGGGCAGAATGCCGGCGTCAGGTGCACCCGCAGCCTGCTGCTTGATATTTAGATCAGCAAAAAAAAGATGATGGTTGACGATGACGATATCCGACTCGAGTGCCTTGCGCCGCATCCCGGTGACAAAGCAGCGCTCCCAGTCCGGGCAGCTCTGGCCAAGGCAAACTTCAGTGCGGGCATCAAGCTTGTGCCACAGCGCGGAGGACTCTGGCAGGTGATCGAGCTCCGCCCGGTCCCCGGTCTCTGTCGTCTTCTCCCACGTAGCAATCTGATGAAACTGATCGATCTCCTCCAGGCCATTCAGAAGAGGGTTGTCCCGGAGCGCGTAGAGCTTATGCCGGCAAAGGTAGTTGGCGCGGCCCTTCATATAACAAACCTTGAGTGGGCCAAGAAGGGATTCAAGAAAGGGAACGTCCTTGAAATAAAGCTGCTCCTGCAGATTCTTGGTGCCAGTCGAGATAATGACCCGCTGGCCCCGCTCTCGGGCTAGTCGTAGGGCAGGCAAGAGGTACGCGAGCGTCTTACCCGTTCCCGTCCCGGCTTCAACAATCAGGTGACGCTTCTCCTTGAAAGCAGACTCAATAGCCCGTGCCATGTCGTACTGCCCTTGACGATGCTCAAAGGCCAGCGAAGATCGAGACAGCATACCGCCCGGAGCAAAAAAATCACGGAGATTCGGCAGATTCTCCGGCTTCACAGGCGTAATCGAGATGGGAGCGGTCGTAGACAAGGCGATTTGCTGGAGGATCGGCGGCACAGGGGCTTTGCAATTTCTATAATAGAGGGGGAAGCGAAGAATTAGCGTAATAAGCCTGGCCGCCTGATGCGTGCGCGGGAGAAAGTTGGACGTTCCGTGGCTCAGAAAGACGATAGAAAGCGGTTAGGCAAAAAGCACAGGCAGGCCAGCACGCGGCCAAAAAAAGGTCGCGCTCCAAAGTCCACCCCAACGACAGGAGCCATCGACCCGCGGAAGCGGAAGATCCTTTCGACGAAGCGAGCCGCCGTAGACAAGGCTTTGCGAGTCACCAAGCAATCTCCTGACCGGGAGAAGCGGAAGGCAATCCGCCCAGACGGACCTCCTCCCAGAAAGCCCGCGGGAGCAGTTCGTCCGAAGCTGGAGAGACCAGCCGATGGGATCGTCGGGCGACAGACGCCACGTTCGGCGAACGTCGCAGGTCGCGAGCGAATCGAGGACGACTGGCGGGATATCGAGTTGCTGGCTTCCCAGATGGTCACCGAGACCGAGCGCGCAGACGCGCGAGAACTGCCGCTGATCGCCATCTGTGGCCGTCCCAATGTAGGTAAGAGCACCCTCTTCAATCGCCTGACCGGTTCGCGTCGATCGATCGTAGGCGATGAACCCGGAATCACCCGCGACCGCATCTATGGCGAGATCGAGTGGATGAATCGTGCCGCAAGAATCGTCGACACGGGCGGCGTAGTACCGGACGACGAGGCTCTGATCCCGTCGGAGATATTCCGCCAGGCGAAGGTTGGATTGGAAGAGGCTGACGCCATTGTGATGGTCGTGGATGGCCGCACCGAGCTGGCCTCGCCCGATCTCGAACTCGCGCGACTGCTTTTGCGCGGCGGAAAACCAGTGTTTCTCGCTGTAAACAAGATGGACACCGACGCAATGCAGTCACAGGCGGAGAACTTCCGGCGCCTTGGTTTCAAAAATGTTCTCCCCATCTCGGCCGAACACGGTTCAGGAATGGGCGATCTGCTGGATGCGGTCTTTGAAGTGCTCCCGGAGCCTGAGGAGAGAATCGAAGAGCCTGAAGTGATGCTCACAGAAAACGACGAAGCCGAAGAAGATGAAACGGGCCCGGACTTTTCGGTCTCTCCCGCTGCGACCCTCGCATCGGAAGCGTCAGAGAATACCGCGCCGAGACGCCCTCGTATGCTCCGATCACACGGCGAGTATGAGAGCCGCGAGACAAAGATCGCCATCATCGGACGACCGAACGTCGGCAAAAGCACGCTTCTCAATGCGCTCACTGGAACCGAGCGGGCCATCGTCTCACCCATCGCAGGAACCACTCGCGATGCAGTCGATGAAGTGGTGGAGCGCGACGGTCATGCGTTCCGCTTTGTCGATACCGCAGGAATTCGCCGAAAGGGCAAGACGAAGCTGATGGCCGAAAAGTTGTCCGTCATCATGGCCCGAAAGCACTTGGAAGCGGCAGACGTCTCCTTGCTAGTCATCGATGCGACGGAGGGCGTTGCCGCGCTCGACGCGAACATCGGCGGCTACGCACACGAGAGTGGCCGCAGCGTAATTATCGTCGTCAACAAGTGGGATCTAATGACCCGCATCGGCAAGGATGGCATGCGCCTGTTCGACGGCAAGCCACCAGCCGATCAAAAGCTCTACGAGCAGGACGTTCGGGATAAATTAAAGTACCTCGAATATGCGCCGCTGCTATTTATCTCTGCAGCCGATGGAAAAAACATAGAGTCCGTCTTCAAAAAGGTAGAGCTGGTCGCGCGTGAAAGACGAAAGCGCGTAACCACCGGCCAGATGAACCGTTTTCTCGAGAAGGTGGACTTCCAGAAGGCAAGCGTGCCGATGAACAAGCGCGTCCGGATCTACTACATGACGCAAGCTGCGGTTGCCCCCCCGACGTTTGTGCTCTTCACCGATAAAGACGTAAAAATGCACTTCTCATTCGAGCGTTTTCTGGGCAACCAGATCCGGGAGAACTTCGGCTTTATCGGAAGCCCAATCTGGTTCAAGATCAAAGCTCGAAACAAGAAAAAAGCCGAATAGAAAATGAGAGTTAAGTGGGACTCAACTGCTGCAAAATCGCCTCGCACCACAGGCACGTAGTTGGCGGAAAGCAAGTTTTCAGATAAATGTTGCATTCTTTCCCGATCAGTGGGTAAATATCAGTCTCCCCAAGAACTTCCCAAGCTTGTTTTGGCAGACGCACGTGTAGATGCTCCACCAGGCCCGGGAACACTGAGGAAAACGCCATGAATGTAGCAGGTATTGTTACCGATTTGATCGCCGGAGGAGTAGGCGGCAATATTGCCGGCGCGTTGTTGAAGAAATTCGACCTGGGCCCCATCGGGAATACAGTTGCCGGGCTCGTTGGCGGTGCCGGCGGTGGACAATTGCTGAGTATGCTGTTGTCAGGCGGGGCAGCCGGTGCGGCTACATCTGCCGCGGCCTCAGGCAGAATGGATATGTCATCGATTCTAGGAAATGTGGCTGGCGGCGGCGTAGGCGGCGCGGTAGTCATGGCGATCGTGGGATTGATCAAAACGCAGATGAGTAAAAACACTGCCTGATAGAGTGGGCAAGAGACGAAGACGTTCTTGTTACGCAATGGCTCGCCCCACTTAGTTGGCGGCGAGCCACTCCCCCCAGGCCTCTAAAGCGCGATCACATTGGAGTTTGTGGCGCTCTTTTTTGTCGCGGATTTTTTTGCGGAGATCCTCTTCCAAAGATGGCAGAAGATCGAAGGTGATGTTAGCCGGTTGAAACTTTTTCGTCTCTGCGTGGGTAATGTAGTGCGTCAGCGAGCCATTAGCGCTCAGCCGAGGCGCAATCGCAGGCACATTACTGTTCGCGATCGACGCAGCATAGATTCCCGCAAGCATTCCAGACGCAATCGATTCGGTATAACCTTCAACGCCACTGAGCTGGCCGGCGATCATTATGCCCGCATGAGCTTTGAGCTGGAGGCTTTCGGTAAGCAGCGACGGAGCATGGATGTACGTATTGCGATGAATCTGGCCGTAGCGCAGAAAAGTAGCGTCCTTAAGGCCCGGGATAAGCTTGAGAACGCGGTTTTGCTCACCGTACTTCAAATGATTCTGGAAGCCTACAAGGTTGTAAGAGTCGGCGCGGAGATTCTCCTGGCGAAGCTGAACGACCGCATAAGGCCAGCGGCCTGTCTTCGGGTCGGTGAGCCCGACTGGCTTCATCGGACCGAAACGAAGCGTATCACGACCACGACGAGCCGTCTCTTCAATGGGGAGACACCCTTCAAAGTACTGAAGCTTCTCGGCCGTCCCGGTCGCAGGAAACTTCTCCCAGTCCTTCGATTCCACAGCCTCCGCCGTCGTCAGAGCCTCCATAAACCGCTCATACTCTTCCTTGGTGAAGGGACAGTTGATGTAGTCGGCAGTGCCTTTGTCATATCGCGCCGCGAAGTAAACCTTAGACATATCGATGGTCGAGGCGTCAACGATAGGAGAGATGGAATCGTAGAAAGCCAGATGGTCAGACCCAGTAAGGCGCTGAAGTTCGCCGGCAAGCGCCGCGCTGGTCAACGGACCTGACGCAAGGATCGTGAGAGTATCAGGGTCAGCATCGTTGAGCGTAGTCACCTCTTCACGATGAACACGTATGCGAGGCTCCGCCGCGATGCGTTCGGCTACGCGCTTAGAGAACTCAACGCGATCAACCGCAAGCGCATGTCCAGCAGGAACAGCCGTAGCATCTGCTTCGGCAAGCAGGATGCTCCCTGCCCGCCGCATCTCCTGCTTTAGCAACCACGGAGCAGTATTTTCAGACTCGGACTTCAGCGAATTGGAACAGACAAGCTCTGCAAAATCGGAGGTCTGATGGGCTTCCGTCGAACGCGTCGGGCGCATCTCGTAAAGATCGACTTCGCAGCCACGTTTTGCTGCCTGGAGTGCTGCTTCGGGGCCAGCCAGGCCGCCCCCGATGACTTTTATCTTTTTCATGCTCCTTCAAGCATAGAGGAATTTGAGGAAGCTTTTCGCAGTCAACCCAGTCGAACAACTTTACGAGCTACCAGGGCACTCTTTGATCTACTGCGATAGTGCAGCCAGCGCAACCAGAGCTTCCCCCGAAACCTGCATTCCCTTCCACTCCGACTTCATCACAGCTCCCAACTGCTGGTAGAAGTCAATAGATGGCGTATTCCAATCAAGCACGCTCCATTCAAACCGCGGACAACCCTCGGCAACCGCAATAGCTGCGACCCGAGTAAGCAGAGCCTTCCCAACTCCCTTCCCGCGATGCTTCGGGTCGACGTAAAGATCTTCAAGATAGATACCCGCATGTCCGCGCCACGTCGAGTAGTTATAGAAATAAAGAGCGAAGCCGGCAGCCGTGATCGTCTCACCATCAGCCAACTCGGCGATGATGCAATCGAAGCGTTTGTCAGGCCCGAACCCATCGCGGAGCAGATCGGCTTCCGTAGCAAGAACGGCATCCGGTTCGCGCTCATAAGTGGCGAGATCACGAACGAAGACGAGAATCTGAGAAATGTCCGCAGGTGTAGCAGCCCGCAGATTGAGTGTGCCGTTGGGGTTCAAAGGGGTAATAGTCGTCATGGATTGATTCCTGTGTTCATAATTTAGGCGTAGCCTCAGCCGACTTCGCTCCAGGTTGCGCGGCGAGCCATTTGTCGAATGGAATATTGAAGTCGAAGAGCTGCTTCTTGCCGTCCAGTGTATGGACCATCTTGACGTCGAGTTCAGCGCCCTTCAATGGTCGGTCAGGCAGTTCGCGAACGTCATAAAAAAGATAGCCGGCCAGAGTGCTGTGCGGATTGACCGTAGTTCCATTGAAACCAAAGTCGCCGTCGTCCTTGGTGATCTGCTTATCGACAGGTTTGTCATGCATTGTAATAGGCGGCAGGGGCATTGGGAGGGGAATCTTCTTGCCTGCCGTACCTTTAGTAGAAAAAAGTCGGCGTTGAAGATCATCGTCGGTGGCAGCCGGAATCTTGTCGTTGTTAATGGAGATGAACTGGATGCGGGCGTCGTC
Organism: Tunturiibacter empetritectus; assembly: GCF_013410875.1. Lineage (GTDB taxonomy): Bacteria > Acidobacteriota > Terriglobia > Terriglobales > Acidobacteriaceae > Edaphobacter > Edaphobacter empetritectus. Next base: position 522,634 of record NZ_JACCCU010000002.1, read on the forward strand.
GAGAGAGAGCGGCACGTCGCTTTCATTCGTAAATATAACACGGACAGCAACAAAGCCGTGCTGAATATAGGGGAGACGGAAGAAGTCGCAGTCCTTCGGGTCGTCGCAAGGCTCCGCCGCAACGGTAACCTTTTCGTCGGGGTGCGTCTCGAAGGCAGCATACTGGTTCGCAGGTTTTACCGGCGGCGCTTTCTTGTCGGCGGCCAAAGCGCTGCCTGCAAAAAAGCAGAAACTAGTTACTAGTAGGATCGGAATCGTGGGGAACCGGTGGGACTTCATGGCCAGGGTTGATTATCATCTCCGCTGGCGTACAACGTAAAGCGAGGGCTCGGCGACGGTGATGATGGTGGTCTATAGCGCGTTGCTGGTAGCCGTGCTGGTAGTGGGCGCTCCCTACTGGCTGGTACGGATGGCAACCAGCGGGCGATACCGGGCGGGGCTGCGCGGACGGCTAGGACTGGTGCCAAAGGGCTTGCAAGCGGCGGTCGCCGGGCAAAGCATTATTTGGCTCCACGCCGTAAGTGTCGGCGAGGTGATGGCCGCAACCCGGTTGATCCGCGAACTCAACGAGAGGCTGCCGAATGCGTTAGTGGCCGTCTCAACAACCACGGAGACGGGTCAGAGGCTCGCGAAGAAGAGGCTGCCAGCTTCGCCCGTGTTCTATCTGCCGCTGGACCTCAAGTCTCCGGTCCGACGGTACCTGAACGTGCTGAGGCCGCAGATACTGGTGCTTATGGAGAGCGAGCTGTGGCCGCGCCTAATCACCGAGTGCGCAAAAGATGGAACTCCGATCATAGTGGTTAATGCGCGGATCTCAGATCGTTCGTTCCCTCGCTACATGCGGCTGCGGCGTCTCTGGCGACCATTCCTGGAGATGATCTCTCTGTTCCTCGCACAGAGTCCCGAGACCGCCGCCAGGCTAATAGAAATCGGCGCTCCGGAGACGCGGGTTCGTGTGACCGGGAATCTGAAGTATGACGTGCAAACAAATACCGACAACCAGATGACGAGACGAATCACCTCGACGCTGGCCGGAACCAGGCTGATCGTCGCAGGTAGCACCCTTGCCGGCGAAGAGCAGACGCTCCTGGCTGCATGGCCTGCCATCCGCCAAGCTGTTCCAGACGCGACGCTCCTGATCGCCCCGCGCCATACCGATCGCTTCGATGAGGTCTTACAGCTGATTCGAAAAGAGGGATTCCCGTTCGTTCGATGCAGCGAAGTCATGCAACACACTGACCACATCGTCGGCGGAACAATCCTCTTTCTGGACACAATAGGAGACCTTGCGTCGGTTTATGCCCTGGCATCGGTGGCCTTCGTCGGTGGGAGCCTAGTTCCCCGAGGCGGACATAACCCACTGGAACCGGCACAGTTTGGCGTGCCAGTCGTCATGGGACCTTCCTTCGAGAACTTTCGTGAGATCGTTGAGACCATGCAGGAAGCAGACGCGATTCGCATAGTAGCCAAAGAAAAGCTTACCCAAACGCTGATCGAAATGCTGCGAAACAAAGAGGACTCCCATGCACTTGGGAAACGTGGAAGAGCAGTATTTCAATCCCAGTCAGGGTCGACAGCGCAAACAGCACAGGCCATCGTTTCGCTGCTGAAGGAAAGCGTGGGGACCGCACGATGAGCGTGCGACGGCCATGGCTGCTTCCGCTGGCTCCTCTCTACGGCGTCGCGCTTGCATTGAAGAAGCAGCTCTTCGCATGGGGCTGGCTGAAGCGCAGCCACCTCGAAAGTACCGTGATCAGCGTGGGCAGCGTCTCTGCGGGCGGTGCAGGCAAAACGCCTTTTGTGTTGATGCTGGCTGGTATTCTGCGCCATCGCGGCTATGCGGTGCGAATCCTCACACGAGGCTACAAACGCAGTTCGGAGATGATTGCCAGGGTCGAACCATTCGACGACGCCCGCTGGCATGGGGATGAACCCGTCCTGCTGGCGCAGCGCTCCGGAGTTCCGGTCTACGTAGGAGCAGATCGCTATCAGGCTGGCGTGATGGCCGAACAAGGCGAGCCCTCGGAGAAGCTCGTCGTTCATCTGCTCGACGACGGATTCCAGCACCGGCGCCTCGCGCGCGACATAGACATTGTCCTCCTAACGCAGGAAGACGTTGACGATACCCTTCTGCCGGCGGGCAACCTGAGAGAACCGTTAGAGACCATCGCACAGGCGGACGTGGTAGTTCTCCGCGAAGAAGAAGCGGACTCACTCAGGAGCGTCGTCAAAGGGTTGAGCAAGTCGAGTAACAAGCCGTCGATTTGGACCATTCGCCGAACGCTCAGCCTGGGAGAAGCCGGCGACCTAGCTCTGCCCACGACGCCGCTTGCCTTCTGCGGAATTGCCAGACCTGAAAACTTTACCCGGATGCTGTCAGCGCAAGGATATGAGGCCGCCAGGATGGTCACCTTCGACGATCACCATGCTTACAACGAAGACGATATCGCGCACTTAATGCAGCAGGCGCGCGCTATCGAAGCCAATGGATTTGTAACCACTGAGAAGGACGCCGTGAAGCTGACACCGATCCTCAGAGACAGGCTCGAGACGGTAGGCCCCATTGTGATCGCGCGCCTCTGTGTGGAACTGTTGGACGAGAAGCAGTCGCTGGAGCAGTTAGTAACGATGGTGGGTCGACTGGATCGCCGCCGCCGCGAGAGCCGCTTGCGATCGACCTGCGTGAGAAAATGAAACCTTGGCCACCGAACTCACGCCTTCGCGCAGTGTCGCAAACCACGCGTCTGCCTATTCGCGAAGCGTCCTGATTGTACGAATTGGCGCAATGGGAGATGTGCTCCACGCAATGCCTGCCGTCGCTGCACTGCGGCAACAGCACCCCGAGTGGATTATCGGCTGGGCAATCGAGCCGGCCTGGAGTGCTTTGCTGCAGTCCTCAACCGACTTCAACTGCACTCCCCCAAAAACCGACCGCAGCGACGGAAAACCATTGATCGATCGATGGCACTCTTTGCCCGCCAGAGCTTGGAGCAAGCACCCCTTCGCTCTCTCTACGCTGGCAGAGATCAAGACGACGCGTCGTGATCTCCGAAGATCTCGGTATGACATCTGTGTCGACATGCAGGGTTCGATCAAGTCCGCACTCGTGGGCCGAATGGCATCCGCACCCGTATTCGCCGGCCCGGAGCACCCGCGAGAGACACCCGCCCGCTTGCTCTACACCCAACGAATACCAACCAGCGCGAAACATGTAGTCGAGCAGGGATGTGAGTTGCTCAGCGCTGCCGTCGGAGAAACTCTGAGACCAGCAACAGTGACGCTTCCGGTAGACCCCAAGGCGGAGCTATGGTGCGACAGGCTTCTAGCTCAAACCTCCCTGACCGAAGAAAAATTCGCGTTCCTCGCCCCCACCGCCGGCTGGGGTGCGAAGCAATGGCCCGCCGAGCGATACGGCGCCGTCGCTGTTGCCCTGCGCCAGGCCGGATATCACTCGTTAGTGAACGAAGCCCCAGGCCATCGATTCGCAGACGCAGTCGTTACCGCAAGTGAGGGGTGCGCAATCTCCGTTCCTTGCTCCGTCGAGCAGATGATCGCTCTCCAGCGCCGAGCCGGTGTCGTGATAGCCGGGGACACCGGACCCCTGCATCTCGCGGCCACGTTGGAGCGCCCAGTAGTCGGTCTATACGGCCCCACCGATCCCTCCCGAACCGGTCCCTACCTGCTCGACCGTTCAAAGGTGCGAGTGTTGCGTCACGAGTCCAGCCGCACAGACCACTCCCGTCACTCCGACCCAGAGACTGGGCTCATGCAGATATCGACCGAGGAGGTAGTCGAAGCAGCCCTCGAGCTACTGCGCGACGGACAGGATAAGGTAAAGCTGTGAGCGAACGAACCACATGGCAGAGAATCGCGCGGCGGATTCGCGTACCGCTGGGATTCGTCTTTGCCGCGGTATTTCTATGGCTGGCCAGACCGACCGGAAAGACCATGCTGCTGAGCCTCCTGCTGGTAGTGCCAGGCGTCTGGCTCCGCGCCTATGCGGCAGGCTATGTCCGCAAGAACGCCGAACTGACCTTCACCGGCCCCTATGCCTACACGCGAAACCCCCTCTATCTGGGCTCCATGCTGATCGCCTTCGGATTCGCCGCAGCGGCAGGCAGTTGGGTGATCCTGATTGCACTGACCACGCTCTTCGCAGCCATCTACATCCCCACCATCCACAGTGAGGAAGCCTATCTCCGAGAGCACTTTGCGGGCTTCGATGACTACTCCGCCAAGGTGCCTCGCCTGTTGCCGCGACTGACCCCGGCGACCTTTCCCGCAGATCAGAACGCCAGCGGCGGCAGGTTCTCCTGGGAGCAGTGGCAGCACCACCGCGAGTACAATGCTCTCATGGGTGCTGGCGCGATCTATCTGGCGCTGGCAGTCCGGCTTTTTCTCCATCACCGTGGTTAATGGAGAGGGTCTGCGCTAAAGCGTAGAAGGCTCGGGCAACCTACAAACTTCAACTGGTGAGAGTGCTGCCCTTTGCTGAAGCCGGAACGGTCTTTTCTTGCATTTTTTCTCCTGGTGTCGTGTTCCGCAGCTTCGCTAACGGCGAAAGCGCAGCTTCTAGGGTTAGGACCCAAGCCGGCACCCGTTGTCATTCCCACCCTGCAGCCCCCGCAGCCTGGTTTCGCCTTCCCCCAAAAACAGACCCTGACCTTTACCGTGGACTGGCGCGTCTTCACCGCAGGCACCGCAGTCTTTCAGCTTGAGCAGGAAGGCACAGTGCAAAAGATTGCTGCCACCGCCGACTCCACCGGTGCTGTGACCATGCTCTTCCCCGTCATCGACAAGTTTCAGGCCGGATTCGACACGAAGACAGGTTGCTCCACCGGCTTCACCAAACAGCTTCAGGAGGGACGCCGCAAGGTCTCAAGCGAGCTCAGCTTCGACTACTCCCAGGGCAAGCAGAAGCAGATCGAAAAGAACCTCGTCAAGGGCACGTCGAAAGAGCAGGTGGCCTCCATTCCCGCCTGCGTCACCGACTCGCTCTCCGCAATCTTCTACGCGGCATCGCAGCCAATGGCGGTCGGTCAAAGCATCCGGTTCCCCCTGGCCGACTCCATGCGCACCGTCACCGTCGCGATGAAGATCGAGTCCAAAGAAGAGATCAAGACCCCTGCAGGAACCTTCCAGACCCTCAAGGTAGAGCCGACCGCGGATGAGGGCATTGTAAAAAATCGCGGACACATCTGGGTCTGGTACACCGACGACGCGCGCCACATGCCTGTCCAGATCCAGGCACGACTGTTCTGGGGAACAATCACCTTCCACCTTCAGTCGTACGATACGAAATAAGAAGAAAGACGGCTTTTTTGATGACAAATACGCCAAATACGCCAGATCCAAAGCACGATGCGGCATTCGATCCAGACAAAGATCCAGACAAGTTCGTGACCGTAGGCAAGTTCCTCGAACCCGTGAACGCCCAGATGGCGAAAGGGATGCTCGAGTCCGCCAGTATCGAGTGTTTCCTGCAGGGCGAGAACGCCAATAGCCTGCTGGCGCTGGCGTTTCGAGCGCGGCTCCTGGTGCATAAGCACGACGAAGAAACCGCACGCGAGATTCTCGGCGAAGCCGTCGGCGAGTTGACCGGAGATGAACTGACCCCGGCGGAACAGCACGAGCTCGAGGCGGGCGATGACGACTGAACCCAGCCGCCCACGTGCCGTACTCTGCCTGTCAGGCGGAATGGACTCCTCCGTCTGCGCTGCCCTCGCCGCCCGCGACTACGAGGTCTTCGCCGTCCACTTCAGCTACGGCCAGAGGACAGAAGCCCGCGAGTTGCACTCCGCCCAGGAGGTAGCGCGCATCGTAGGGGTAAAAGAGCTGCTGCATTTGAAGATCGACTTATTTCGCCGGATCGGCGGCTCAGCTCTCACCGACACCTCGATCGCCGTACCCGTCGCAGGAGACGAAGCGGCAATAGGAAACGCAGTCCCGGTCACCTACGTCCCCTTCCGCAACGCGCACTTTCTCTCTGCCGCGGTAAGCTGGGCTGAGGTTCTTGGCGCAGAAAAGGTCTTTATCGGAGCAGTCGAGCAGGATAGTTCGGGATACCCCGACTGCCGCCCCGCCTACTACGAGGCCTTCAACCAGCTAATTCGGATGGGCACCAAAGACGGACAGATTCAGGTCGTCACGCCCCTGATCCAGATGCGCAAGAGCGAGATCGTCCGGCTGGGAGTTGAACTCGGTGCACCGTTCCATGTAAGTTGGTCATGCTATTCCGGCGAAACCGAAGCCTGTGGCGTCTGCGAGAGCTGCGTTCTGCGACTGCGGGCATTTCGCGAGGCCGGAGCGGTCGATCCCATACCGTATGCGGTCGCGTGACCGTCGCATTTTGCATCAGATTTTTCTAGGAAGCAGCAGCCGCTTTTCAACGAAGACTTACGCCCGCAACCCATGGGCCAGGAGAAGACAAAGCATGAAACGTATCGGATGGAAGATAAGCACCCTGGCAGCTGCTCTGCTGGTAATCCTGGCGATGGCACAGCCAACCCTCTTGAAAGCACAGGCCGCGCCGCCTGCAGGAAACGCAAGCATTCATGGCCACGTCCTCAATCCAGCCGGCTTCCCCCTTACCAAAGGGGAGGTCCGCCTGTCGACCGATAGAACCTCAGAGGCCAAAGATCGAAAATATCTTTACACCTTTCCGATCGACGCCAATGGAGACTACAAAGGCTCAGGAATTGTAGCCGGCACCTACATCGTCTTCGTCTTCCAGGACGACAAGAGCCTCGACTTCAATGAAAGTGTTCCTATCGCCAAAGAGGAAGACAAGCTGGTCAACTTCGATATGTCCCGCCCAGAGTACCTCAGCAAGATGACTCCGGAAGAGCGCAAGCAGATCGAAGAGTACAAGAAGAAAAACTCTGAAGTAAGTGCCACCAACGCGAAGATTCAGAATCTGAATGCGCTGCTGACTCAGGCACGCGCAGACAACAAGGCCGGCAACTACGACTCAGCAATTACCGCCATGAAGCAGGCCACCGACACCAAGCCAGACGAGGGCATCCTCTGGGTTACCCTGGGCGATGCACAGCTCGGCAGCGGAGACGCCGCCGCAAAAGCTGCCAAGGCAGCAGGCACCTCGCCCACCGATCCAGCGGTCCAGCAGAAGTTCACCGATGCAGCAACCTCGTACAAAAAGGCTGCCGATCTGAACGCCGCCTCCAAGAAGCCCAACCCTGAAACCGCAGGTGTGGCTTACAACCAACTGGGACAGGCAGAGGCTCGCTTGGGCGACGCCAAAGCCTCCTCCGATGCCTACGAACAGGCCGCAAAAGCCCAGCCCGAAAAGGCCGGCATGTACTACTTCAACGAAGCCGCAACCCTCTACAACTCCGGTAAACTTCCCGAAGCAGGCGCCGCCGCTGACAAAGCCATCGCAGCCGACCCCAAGAAAGCGGATGCTTACTACATCAAGGGTCAGGCGCTCATTCCGCAGGCAACCGTCGATCCCAAAACCCAGAAGATCGTCGCCCCACCGGGATGCGTCGAAGCCTATCAGCAGTACCTTGAACTGGCGCCGGACGGTGGCCACGCTGCCGACGTGAAGGGTATCCTCGAAGGCATCGGCGCACCGGTCAAGTCGAGCTTCAAGTCTGGAAAGAAGTAGCCTTTCAAACAGCAGGAGGCCCCGGGCGACACGGCTCGGGGCTTTTTGTTTGCCACGCTCTAAGCCACTTTGCACTCCATACCTACTCTCAAGGAGAGACGATGTCGCCAGCGGCCACAGTTCTGGACTTCGATCAAGCTCTGGCGATGGTCCTCCAGCACGCAATCGATCTCCCGCTCCCGCCAAGCGAGTCGCTTCCGCTGCTGGAGTGTGGAAGTCGCATTCTCGCCGAACCCGTCTTAGCGGATCGCGATCAGCCACCCTTCCACCGATCGACACGCGATGGATTCGCTCTACACGCAAGCGACACACCCGGTCCGCTCAAGGTAGTCGGCTTGGTCAGAGCCGGCGAGCAGTGGCACGGCAGCCCGCTCGAACCCAACGCCACAATTGAAATCATGACCGGCGCACCCATTCCTGAAGGCGCCGATGCCGTCGTAATGATCGAGCATATCGAACGCGACCACGACTCGATCCGCCTGTCCACCGGACGAACCATTCGAAGCGGAGAGAACATCGTTCCCCAGGGAAGCGAGGCCCGCGCTGGCCAGACAGTTTTGCCCACCGCCACACCAATCGAGGGCGCAGAGATCGCACTCGCCGCCTCATGCGGATACTCAAAGCTACAAGTATTTCGAAAGCCAAAGATAGCGATCGTCGCAACTGGAGACGAGTTGGTGGACCTCGCCGCCAACCCAGCGCCCCAGCAGATCAGAAACTCGAACAGCTACGGTCTGGCCGAACTGATCCGTCGCGCAGGCGGAGAACCAATACAGCTCCCGATCGCTCCAGACCAGCGGCCCGAACTCGAACAAACCATCCGTGCCGCGCGCCGTTGCGACCTCATGCTTCTCTCCGGTGGCGTCTCGATGGGCAAGTACGACCTCGTGGAAGAGGTGCTGCAAGCGCTCGGCGCGGAGTTTTTCTTCACCGGCGTCAGAATGCAGCCCGGCAAGCCCCTCGTCTTCGGCCGCCTGCCAGATGAGAGCAACCTCCCTCCACAATTTTTCTTCGGACTGCCCGGCAACCCGGTCTCCACCCAGGTCACCTTCCACTGCTTCGTCGAGCCGATGCTCCGTGCCATGGCCGGTGCAGACGCACAGGTCCCTCGCTTTCTTCAAGCAACGCTGGCCGAGGACGTGTCCGGAAAAACCGGCCTGATGCGTGTACTCCCCGCAAGATGGACCTCGGATCGCACTCGCCCAGAAGTAAGACTCGTAGCGTGGCAGGGATCGGGCGACCTCGCCGCTAACGCCCGGGCAAACTGCTACGCCGTGCTCTCACCCGACAAAGATCACTTCGCAGCCGGGGATGTCATCACGATTCTCCTGCGTTAAGCTTGTGAGATGGACGACGTAGACTACACCTCCGAACAGCTGATGGACGACGACCCGGAACCGTTGGGCAACGACGCGGACTTTCCTGCCGTGGCCCCCGTGCCGCTGCACCTCTCGCACTATGACCAGGCGGGCGAAGCGCACATGGTGGACGTCGGCGAGAAGACGCTAACCCGGCGCGAGGCAGTCGCCGCAGCATTTGTCGAGCTTTCCCCCGCAGTGCTCGCAGCTCTGCCGCAAAATCCGAAAGGCAATCCGCTGGAAGTAGCTCGGTTCGCAGGAATCCAGGCCGCAAAACAAACCTCCAGCCTGATTCCGATGTGCCATCAAATTGCTCTGAGCTTCGTAGACATTCAGACAAAGATCGTCGAAGGCGGCGTCGCGATCGAAGCCACAGCAGCAACCATAGCCGGGACCGGCGTTGAGATGGAGGCTATGGTGGCAGCCTCCATCGCTGCCCTCACGGTCTACGACATGACCAAGGCGCTCGACAAAGGAATCAGAATTCGAGAGGTAGTCTTGCTACGCAAGAGCGGTGGCAAGAGCGGCGAATATCGGCGCGAACGCCTCTAATTCAAACCGCAGTCGCCAGCGTAACGGCAAACAGATGCTGCGGATCCTGCCAAGACTTCATCTTCCTGAAGTTCGTCGAGGCCAGCAGAGCATCCACGGCAGTCGAGGTAAATTTGTAACTATTTTCGGTGTGAATACTCTCGCCATGCGCGAACTCCACAATGAACGCCGGGCCGCTGGAGTTTGCAGGAACATGAATAGACTGCGCAATCAGCGACTCCAGATGCATCTCGATGCGTGACTCAGCGGGGTTCCAACAAGCACGATGGCGAAAGTTCGCCGGCAAAAAATCAGCCCCAAGATCGCGGTTGAGCCGTGTGAGCACATTTAGATTGAACGCAGCAGTCACCCCCGCCGCATCATCGTACGCCGCAAGAAGTGTGGCCACAGTCTTATTGGCGACAGCGCCGCCACTGGGGGCAAGGTCTGTGCCAAGCAAAAGAGTATCCCCGGGAAGCAACTGGGCGCGAAGATTGCGAAGAACGTCCTTCGCATCCTCCGGCATAAAATTCCCGATGCTCGAACCAATGTAAAGCGCCAGCGTCCGCGTGTCCGGCAGACGATTGAGCGGAAGCGCCTCGCGGGTATAGTCCGCAACCTGAGAGCGAACAGTCACCCCCGGAATGTTCGCTAGGATATTCTCACTCGCCTCCGCAAGAGCAGTCTCGGAGACATCCACAGGTTGATACACCACACTGCCCTGCTGCCGAACAGCCTCGGCCAACAGTATGCCCGTCTTGGTCGCCGTTCCCGCCCCCAGCTCGATCAAGGTAAGTTTTCCGCTGGGCCCCTGCCCCCGCGCAGCCTCACTCAAAATCTCGCTGGCACTGGCCGCAAAGATGCTTCGCTCAGTCCGGGTCAGATAATACTCCGGCAGCTCCGTAATCTGTTCGAACAAATGCGACCCAGCCTCGTCATAAAAGAGCCAGGGGGTTAGGGTCTTTGGTGTGGCAGACAGGCCCGTGCGAGCTTCATACGCCACGGCATCAAGAGTACTAATCAGCGGTTCGTCCAGCGCGAAGGTCGTTGATGGCACGTGTAATCCCCCGGGAAATCAATAGCTGAGTGGGAGGCGCAAGCGTCGAAACCCCACCGCTGTCGAAATTGGATGCATCTACGCGGGGTTTTGTGCAACTTAATCTTTACTGGCGCGAATTCCGCACAACCAAAGTCGAGAGAACGATACTAAAATCCCGTTTATTTGCTGCAATCAAACTTCAGGACCGCTCGGAACCCTGAGCGCCGCCCTAGTACCGCCAACTCGTCACATCCGCCCCCGCCGGAGCCGTCTTCGCTATCCGATCCATGATCTTAGGCAGATACATCGTGTTGTAGTGCAGCCGCGACAGCGCATTTGGCAGCGTCGGATCGCCATTCCAGCAGTGCTCCGCCCTCGGCCCATAGAGCACCTCGCCGTCATAGGGCACACCATGCCCAGGCGTGCCGGTCGTCTTCAAAAAATCCTCCATCAGATAAACCGCGTTATTCAAAAAATATGTGTCGTCGCTGCCCACATACAGGTGAATCTTTCCCTGCAGCTTCGGCCCTAGCGTCTCCCAATCTCTTTGCAGCTTCGCGTTCAGATCGTAGTGTTCCTTCCAATACTCCGCGACCTTGTGATCAATCGCCCCAGTCTCCTTATCGAAGATCGGCTCCGGATAACCATCCTTCCCCTGCGGCGAATACACCGCCTGCCAGATATCGAACTGCTCCCCCGAACGTCCCCTATCGCCCAGCGCCGCCTCATACGCGATGTTGTCCCGCATCGAGATCAGCGTATGCCCCAGATAATCCCGCATCGCCGGCTGCTCCACCCGCTTGTTCGCGCCCTGCAGGTAAAACATATTCTCGTCTTTATAAAGATCCCGCGTCATATACGCATGAAAGTCCACCGGGTCAGGACAAGCTACGAACGCCCCGTTGTAGTGGTCCGGATAAAAGATCTGCACTGCCAATGACTCCCATCCACCCGTCGAGCCGCCATACATAAACCTCGCCCACGGCTGTCCAATCCCGCGAAACTGCTTCTCCACCGCCGGAACCAGCTCCGTCTCAATCGAATCGCCATAAGGCCCCAGATTCGCCGAGTTCACAGCATACGAGTCGTCGTAGTAGGGATTCGCGTGTTGAATCTTCATCACCAGAACCCGCGGAAACTTCGGACCAATCCACTGGTGATACTCCTTGTAAGCCTCCTCCTGCTGAATCCGGTTGTACCCCTCAAGATGAAACCGCTCCGAGTAGTTCGGCTTCAAATTGGGATCCGGCGGCGTCGTCCGAAAGTCATCGAAACCCGTCACGAAGTGGTCATGAAAGATCATCAGCGGATAGTGTGCCTCCGTATGTTCATCGAATCCCTCCGGCACCAGCACCACCGCACTCAAATACACCGGCGTCCCCCAGAACTTCGTCAGCAGCGCACTCTGAATCTTGATATGCCGAACATATTTTGTATCTGCTTCAGGCACAATTGGCGGAATTACCTGATCCAGTGAAATCGCAATCGGCGCCCCACCCCTTCCAACGCGCACCTTCACCGGCTTACTGTACAAATTCCCCGGCGCAAGATTCCAGTGCTTCCCCTCGCCCCGGTCCGGCGAAAGCTTAATCGTCTTCCCATCCGCGCGATGGAACGTCTCATACACATCCAGCACCGCCTGCACCGTATACTCCCCCGCCGGAACATCCTTCAGACTCCCAATGGGATATCCCGCAGCCTTGTCATCCACCGCAACACTCTCACCCGGCTTCAGTCCATCCACCGTCACGCCAAACACCATCTGGCTCCGCGGCGTATCGTCGATCTGCATCCGAGGCTCCTCCGACGGATCATTCGACAACAACAACAGCACCCGCCCATCCAGAGGCTTCGCCGACCGCCCAGCAGGAAAAGACACCGAAACCGCCTGAACACCGGTCTGAGCCCTTCCAGCCTCAGAGCTCAACCAAGGAAAAGCAACAACCAGCATGACGACAGGAGCAATCGAAGGAAGACGCATTGCGGCAGTATACAAACCCTGCGAGCAGATACACGGCAATATCTTCCGGGCCACCTGACCTCCCGAGTTGATATCATCCTTATCACCGTTCCTATCCGAGTACGCAGGCACTCTCGAAAAGACCTGGCCCGGCCCTCCGTGGAGAAAAGATGACACCTCTGTTTGCGTTCAAGAAAATCGCCGCAGCGACCCTTCTATGCGGCCTTGCATCTGTCTCCATGGCCGCAGCCGATCTCCCCGCCGCGAAGCCCCTCAAGCTCCCCGAGCTCAAGTACGAGAAGTACACCCTCCCCAACGGCCTCGTCATCCTCACCCACGAAGACCACCGCCTTCCGCTGGTCGCCATCGATCTCTGGTATCACGTCGGTCCCCTCAATGAGCGCGCCGGCCGCACCGGCTTCGCCCACCTCTTCGAGCACATGATGTTCGAAGGCTCCGAGCACGTCGGTGAAAAAGCTCACTTCAAATACCTCGAAGGCGCAGGCGCCACCGACATAAACGGCACCACCGACTTCGACCGCACCAACTACTTCGAAACTCTCCCCAGCAACCAGCTCGAGCTCGGCCTCTGGCTCGAAAGCGACCGCATGGGCTTCCTCCTCGAAGGCCTCGACCGCATCAAACTCACCAACCAGCGCGATGTCGTCCGCAACGAGCGCCGCCAGGGCGAAGGAACTCCCTACGCGCTCGCTGACGAGCAGGCCTATCACCTCCTCTTCCCGCACGAGCACCCCTACTACGCCTCCGTCATCGGCTCCCACGCCGACATCGAAGCTGCCCGCATCAACGACATCCGCGACTTCCACCAGCACTTCTACACCCCCAACAACGCCAGCATCGCCATCGCCGGCGACTTCGACCCCGCAAAACTGAAGGCTCTCCTCACCAAATACTTTGGTCCCATCCCGCAAGGCCCCGCGGTCGAACCCGTCACCGTCAAAACCCCGCCCATCACCGCACAAAAACGCGCCACGGTCACCGACTCCGTCCAGCTCCCACGCCTCTCCGTAGCATGGCTCACCCCTCCCGTCTTCACCCCCGGCGACGCCGAAACCGACCTCCTCGTCCACATCCTCGGCGGAGGCAAGGCCAGCCGTCTCTACCGCAAGCTCGTCTACGAGCAACAAGTCGCCCAAACCGTCACCTGCAATCTCAACGCCCTCAAGCTAGGCTCCATCGCCGACTGTGACATCACCGCCAAACCCGGCGTCTCGCTCGACACCCTCGAAGCCGCCGTCTGGAAAGAAGTAGCCAGCCTCCAATCCGAAGGCCCAACGCAAGCCGAACTTGACCGCGCCCGCACCGTCGACGTCACCGCCAAGATCACCGGCCTCCAGCGCCTCGGTGGCTTCGGCGGCGTAGCCGACACCCTCGACCGCTACAACCAGTTCCTCGACGACCCCGGCTATCTCCCCAAAGACATCGCCCGCTACCAGGCCGCAACCATCGCCTCCGTCAAGCAGGCCGCCACGCAGTACCTCGGCAAAGATCAAAGCGTCGTCGTCAACTGCGTCCCCGGCAAGAAAATAGTCGACGACGTCCCCCGCAGCCCCGATAACACCGACGCCGACGTCAAGCTCACCGCCCCCTACACCGCTCAATTTGAAGACCAACAGAACTGGCGCAAGACTGCACCCACACCCGGCCCAACCACCGCCTTCCACCTCCCCGTCCCAAAGACCTTCACCCTCGCTAACGGCCTTCAGGTTTACTTACTCGAAGATCACTCCCTCCCCGTCTACAGCGCCGCAGTCGTAACCCGCGCCGGCAGCGAATCCGACACGCCCGCCAAAGCTGGCCTCGCCGGCTTCACCGCCCGTCTCCTCACCGAAGGCACCACCCAGCGCTCCGCCACCACACTCGCCGACAACGCCGAGCAGATCGGCACCACCCTCACCTCCGCCGCCGACGTCGACAGCGCCAACGCCAGCCTCAGCGCGCTCAGCAACAACACCGAAGCAGGCCTCGACCTCCTCTCCGACGTCATCGAGCACCCTGCCTTCGCCCCTGAAGAAGTCGAGCGCATCCGCAAGCAACGCCTCGTCGCCATCCTCCAGGAAGGCGATCAGCCCGTAGCATCCGTCCTGCGCGTAGGCTTCCGCACCCTCTACGGCGACCACCCCTACGGCATCCGCTCCATCGGCAATACTGACGGCATCAAATCCATCACCCACGACGACATCGCCACCTTCTGGGCAGCCCACTACGGCCCCAAAGACTCCGCGCTCGTCCTCGCCGGCGACGTCAACGAGTCCGAGGTCAAACACCTCGCCGACAAGTATTTCGCCCCTTGGTCCGCCTCCGCAGCCACAGCGACCACAGTCCCGCCGGCCCCAGCCCCGCCCGGCCTGAAGGTCGTCATCGTCGACAAGCCCGGCGCACCTCAAACCGCGCTCTACGCCATCGGCCTCGGCCTTCCCCGCACCACGCCAGATTATCCCGCCGTCATGATCATGAACAACGTCCTCGGCGGACTCTTCGCCAGTCGCATCAACATGAACCTGCGCGAAGAGCACGGCTACACCTACGGCGCCAGCTCAGGTTTCATGATGTACCGCACCGGAGGCCCCTTCTACAGCGGAGCCCAGGTCCGCACCGACGTCACCGCTCCCGCCGCCAAACAACTCATGCTCGAGCTCAACCGCATCCGCACCGAACCACCCACCGAAGCCGAACTCAAACTCGCAAAGGATTCACTCCTCCACTCGCTCCCTGGCGACTTTGAAACCACCAAAGCCTCCGTCGGCGGCCTCCGTCAAATCTTCATCTACAGTCTCCCAACCGACTACTTCGCCAAGCTACCCGCCCGCTTCGAAGCCGTCACCCCCGCCGAAGTCTCAAAGGCCGCGCAAACCGACGTCCATCCCGACCAACTCATCCTGATGGCCGTAGGCGACCGCGCAAAGATCGAACCCAGCCTCAAGGAACTGAACCTCGGTCCCATAGAATACCGAGACACAACCGGCAACCCAATCAAATAGCCACCCGCAAAAATTGATCAGCACTCGCAACAAAAAGGCCGCAGAGCATTTGCTCTGAGGCCTTTTCGTCTCCTCACACACCCTCGAAACTCTCGTCATTCTGAGCGCAGCGAAGAACTTCAGCATTTGCTGTTGTATTTGCGTTTGCTGTTGTATTTGCGTTTGCTGTTGCACTCGCCGTTTGTTATTGCATTTGTATTTGCTGCTTTACTACGAACTCGTAAACACGTCATCTCGACCGAAGCTGCTCACGGTCTCATCGTGAGCAGCGCAGTGGAGAGACCCCCGCATTTTGCCTTTGCATTTGCCTCTAGGTACCCCAAGGCTTCAGCCTTGGGTCTCTAAATCAACCACGGCAGAAGGGGCTTTAGCCCCTGGGGTATGCCTTCTCCTCCCAGCCACATCTGCAACCGAAGAAACTAAGCCTTCCCCAACACCTTCGCCATAGCCTCACCAATCTCCGCCGGAGACTTCACCACCGTAATCCCAGCCTCGGTCATCGCCTTCATCTTCTCCGCAGCCGTACCTTCGCCGCCGGAGATGATCGCCCCGGCATGACCCATCCGCCGCCCCGGAGGAGCCGTCTGTCCCGCGATAAACCCAACCACCGGCTTCTTCACGTGCTCTTTGATGTACTTCGCCGCAGCCTCTTCCGCCGACCCGCCGATCTCCCCAATCATAATAATCGCCTCAGTCTCCGGATCCTCATTCAGCAGCTTCAGCGCATCGATATGCGTCGTCCCAATAATCGGGTCGCCCCCAATCCCAATCGCCGTCGACTGTCCAATCCCCCGCGTCGTCAACTGATACACCGCCTCATACGTCAGCGTGCCTGACTTCGAAACAATCCCCACCGAGCCTTCCTTATGAATCCGCCCCGGCATAATCCCAACCTTAGCCTTACCCGGCGAAATAACCCCGGGACAGTTTGGTCCAATCAGCCTCGTCTTCGTTCCCTTCACAAACTCCCACGTCTTCACCATGTCGAGCACGGGAATCCCTTCAGTAATGCAGATCACCAGAGGCACCCCCGCAGCCGAAGCCTCCAGAATCCCATCCGCGGCAAATGGCGGCGGCACAAAGATCACCGAAACATTCGCCCCCGTCTCCTTCACCGCCTCTTCGACAGTGTTGAACACAGGCCAACTCTCATGCGTGGTTCCACCCTTACCCGGCGTCACTCCACCCACAACCTTCGTCCCATACTCCGCGCAGCCCTTAGCGTGAAAGGTTCCCTCACGCCCCGTAATCCCCTGCACAATCAGCCGCGTATTCTTATCAACCAAAACCGCCATTACTTGCCACCTTTCGCAGCAGCCACAGCAAGATCCGCGGCTTCCTTCATCGTCTGGCCCACCTGAAAGTTCAATCCCGAATCCGCCAGAATCTTACGGCCCTCTTCCACGTTCGTGCCTTCCAACCGCAGAATAATCGGTATCTTCACGCCCAGCTTCTTCGCGGCATTTACGACACCCTGAGCCAGCACATCCACCCGCAAAATCCCACCAAAAATATTGATGAAAATCGCCTTCACATTTGGATCGCTCAACAAAATCCCAAACGCATTCTCAATCTGCTCCTGATTCGCACCACCGCCAACATCCAGAAAGTTCGCCGCACTCCCACCCGCATACTGGATGATGTCCATCGTCGCCATCGCCAGCCCGGCGCCATTGACCATACAGGCAATCGTTCCATCCAGCTTGATGTAGTTCAGCGCAAACTTCGAAGCCTCCACCTCTAGAGGATCCTCCTCCGCCAGGTCACGAAGCTCCTTCAGATTCTTATGCCGAAACATCGCATTATCATCAAAGTTGATCTTGCAATCCAGCGCCAGCAGCTTGTCATCCTTCGTCGTAATAAAAGGATTGATCTCCATCAGCGTCGAATCCGTCTCCACAAACGCCTTGTACAACCCCGTCATAAACTTCACAGCATCATTAATCTGCGTCGTCTTCAATCCCAGCTTGAACGCCAGCTTCCGCGCCTGATAAGGCGCAAACCCCACCGCCGGATCGATGTACTCCTTATAGATCAGCTCCGGAGTAGCGTGCGCCACCTCTTCAATCTCCATCCCACCCGACTGCGACGCCATAAACACCACCTTCGCCGAAGCCCGGTCCAGCACCAGCCCCAGATAAAGCTCCCGCTCAATCGCCGACCCCTCTTCAATCAGCAACCGCTGCACCTTCTGCCCCGCAGGCCCCGTCTGGTGCGTCACCAGCTGCATCCCCAGAATCGCCTTCGACGCCGCATTCGCCTCTTCGAGCGTCCTCGCCAGCTTCACCCCGCCGCCCTTGCCGCGCCCACCCGCATGAATCTGCGCCTTCACCACCACAACCTTGTTCCCCGCGCCAAACAAGCTCTTCGCCGCAGTATCCGCCTGCTCCAGCGTGGTCGCCATCTCGCCGCCCGGAACCGGCACACTGTACTTCCGCAGAATCTCTTTCGCCTGATACTCGTGAATTTTCATGGATGCCTTTGAAATTACGCTCGCGCGAGAAGTGTAGCGGAGTCCCGTAACCACCCGCAATCGCAAACTCGCACAACCGTGCGTTTATCGCACCCTCTCTTCCGCGTAACCTTAAGCCTTTCTTCATCTTGCCTCTGTATGATGGACGACAGAAGACATTAGTCCGGCGGGAATCTTCCCGGCCAGCACTCACCGCCTGCCGCAGCTCCGCGTTGATTCGTTCCACTCTCAAACACTCTGTGAACCCACTGCACCTGCATCAGCAAAGTTGGATTCTTGAGTGTTCATCTCGTAAATCCCAGCGATAACTCCTTTGGGACCGCAGTCATCACGCCACGTTGGCTCTTCGTCCTCGCCGCCGCCACACCCTCCCTCGCAGGCGACCCCATCCTCATCGACGAATCCATCGAGCAGATCATCCCCGAATCCATCCAGTCCGGCGACATCGTCGGCATCAGCGTCCACACCGGCAACGCCCTCCGCGGCTACGAGGTCGGTCGTATCGCCCGCGAGCGCGGAGCCTGGGTCATCTATGGAGGCATCCACGCCACGCTCTTTCCCGAAGAAGCCTTCGAGCGCGGCCACGCCCACGCCGTAGTCAAAGGCGACGGCGACATCGCCTGGGGCAAAGCCGTAACCGACATCCTCTCCGGCAACCAGCCCGAAAAAATCTACGAGGGCGGCCGCATCGGTGGCACCGACTTCCTCGCCGCCCGCTGGGACCTCATGCCCCGCGACAAGTACATGTGGGCCTCCGTCCAGACCATCCGCGGCTGCCCCAAGCACTGCTCCTTCTGCAGCGTCTGGCGCACCGACGGCCAGCAGCCTCGCCAGCGTCCGCACCAGTCCGTCATCGACGAGATCGTCAACCTTCGCCAGATCGGCTTCCGCTTCATCGCCCTCGCCGACGACAACTTCTACCCCGTCACCCTCACCGACCTCCGCCTCGCGCGCGAACAAAATAACGAAACCAAACTCGCCGAACTCACCGCCATCCGCGCCGAGCGCTTCCTCCTCATGGCCGAGCTCGCCAAGCTCCCCAAAGACATGGTCTTCTTCACCCAGATCACCATGGAAGCCGGCGAAGACGGCGAGTACCTCGACGCCATGCGCAAAGCCAACATCAAGGGCGCACTCGTAGGCGTAGAAGCCGTCACCCCCGAAGGCCTCAAAGCCGTCTTCAAAGACTTCAACTACTCCGGCGAAGCCCTCGCCCGCCAGCTCCAGACCTTCAAGAAGCACGGCGTCCACGTCCTCGGCTCCTTCATCTTCGGCCTCCCCACCGACAAGCCCGCCACCTTCGACGCCACCGTCGAGATGGCCCTCAAAGCCGGTGTCACCTTCGCCCAGTTCGTCATGATGACGCCCTTCCCCGGCACCGTCGACTTCGGCCGCTGGGAGAAAGAGCAAGCCAAAGCCCCCGAAGTCGTCGCAACGCCCACAGGCGACATCCCCATCACCCGCTACTGGCTCATCCCCACTGTCATCCGCCCCAAGATGTTCACCCCGCACCCATCCATGACCTCCGCCGAGATTAGCCAACGCACCCAAAAAGTCTGGGACCGCTTCTACGACTGGTCCTCCATCTGGCAGCGCAGCGCCTGCACCCCCACCCTCCGCGCCCGCGTAGCCTTCATGTTCCTCTCCAAGCTCTACCGCCAGATGTACGCCGGCACCGGCATCTCCACCGACAGCGCCCGCCGCAAGAAATCCAAAACCTGGGCTCGCTGGACCGCGAAGCAATGCCGCAAACTCTTCTCCGCCAAACCCATGCCCGAACTCCAATCCCCCGCATGGGAGCACGCCTTCTCCTCCGCCAACCTCCGCCGTCCCGCCTTCCTCGGCCCTCAGGAAAGTCCGTCTCCCTTCACCGTCATCACAAAATCCTGAAGAAGAACATTGAAACTAAGAGTGCCGTGGATTTGAAAGGGCGTGGCTGGGTACCCAATGCTTTAGCTTTGGGTATCCACGTCATAAGACCCAACCCTCTCCATGCCACTTCAGTCGCCGAGGGAATCTTCCACACGCAACGGGCTTCTGGTCGTAAGTCCATTGAGAGGGAATGACGAAGTTTCCGAAACCAGACTTAGAGGAAGTTGATGAGACCGGCAGTAAACCGGAGGTCGGCGCATTTAGCATCCTTGCTAAGATCGTAACGTGTCCAAGTCATTCCGTTGGGTTCATATCTTGCTTGAAATCATCGGTGGCCTTGCCTTGGTCGCTGGCCTGGGATGGCTGGCTTTCTATTTTTTATTCATCGTTCCAATGAGCCATTTCTCAGATGGAAACTGTAGCCCCGATACCGAGCAGAGGCTTGTGAATGCGCCGGATGGCGGGGCACATAACTTCAAGAGTTTCCGTAGAACTTGCGGCCAGTACAACTTCTTTTTTGCCTATCTAAGCACGGGCAATCCCAACAAGGGCTATGAGTATGAACCCATCCTTGAACTAAAGAATGTAGGTCCAGGGGCGGCCACCGCAGTTTGGGAAGGACCAAATCGAATAACTGTCACATATCCAAAATCAGCAGAAGTCGTGGATGCTTATGCGAAGTCGTTCGGAATAGACATTGTCCTACGTCCGGAGTGATAGAAAGCTTACCTGTCAGCACGGCAACGCCCTACCGCGCCGCATAGTATCCCGAACGAGCAGTAATCACCCCTCCACGAGTAGGACTATCCAGCTTAATGCGATGGAACGATCCATCCTACTTCAGCGAAGAAGGCTTGTAAACAATCCGGTACTGGCTCCTCTGATCGCTCTCCATAATCCGAAGATCATTCCACACCTCAGCCCCCGTCGCATCAAAGAAAATTCGCCCTCCGCTCTTCTTTACCAGCTCTTCTAGCGTCTTCTGTCCCTCCGCATGGAACGACTTCGCTTCATCGCTAAAGACATAGATCGTCGTCCGCGCCTGCTGGCATATATCGATCACGTCTTCGAGCCGCGTATGGCTGGCGTTATCCAGCCCATCCGTGAAAAGAAGAATAAAGTTGCCCGTAGCTACATCACGATCACTCGTCCACTGATCCCTGCAAGCCTTATAGAGTGAATCGAACAGAACCGTGCCCCCCAATCGGCTCTCACGGTCCGACCCAATCGTCTTCAGGCTCTCCGTCAGCAGACCAGCATCGTTCGTCCAGCTCTGTTTCACCTTCGCCGCAGAATCAAAACGCATCACGAAGGCCTGGTCGGTCTCCTTCCTCATCAGTCTTGTGGCATACATCGCCGCAATATCTTGATTGCGCCACAGCCCCTCCATCGACCTGCTCGTATCGAAAAGAATGCCCGCCCGGATCGGCAGGTTCTGGTACGCCTGAAAGGACAGAATGTGATCCTGCAGCTTTCCATCATCCAGCAGCCGCAGATCCCTCTCCGTCAGATCTTCCATCGGCATCCCATGAAAATCAGAGACGTGAAACGTGAGGCTTACCTCGTCCACCGGAACAGTCAGCGTGTAAGGACCAGCCTCGCCCTGCGTCTTCCCCACGTTCTGCGGCGCACCACTCTCCAGTGGCAGCAATAGCACCAAACCGACCATCAAAAGGTCGCTGAACATAGCCAAGTCAGAATAACCGCTGCGACCTCACAAAAAGCCACCCGCGAAACCCACGCTAACCAGCTGACTCGCTAACTCGCTGCCTCTGCTACGCTTAAACCGATGCCGCCCCAGCCCCATCTCAAGCAGATCGTCGAAGCCCATTCCACTCTCACCCGCGAACAAGCC
This sequence comes from Tunturiibacter empetritectus, assembly GCF_013410875.1. Taxonomy (GTDB): domain Bacteria; phylum Acidobacteriota; class Terriglobia; order Terriglobales; family Acidobacteriaceae; genus Edaphobacter; species Edaphobacter empetritectus. The sequence goes on from NZ_JACCCU010000002.1 coordinate 544,351, forward strand.
CGCGACCTCATGCAGCAGATCCTCGCCGGCCAGCTCGCCGACCTCGAGATCGCCGCCCTCCTCGGAGCACTCGCAGCCCGCGGCGAAACCGCCTCCGAGATCGCCGGCTTCGTCGACGTCATGCGCACCGCCGTCACGCCCATCCCCCTCACCAACGCCGAGCGCAGCAACCTAGTCGACACCTGCGGCACCGGAGGAGACGCCAGCGGCACCTTCAACATCTCCACCGCCGCAGCCCTCGTCGCCGCCGCAACTCCCGACGCAAACCTCATGGTCGCCAAACACGGCAACCGCGCCGTTACCTCCCAGACCGGCTCAGCCGACGTCCTCGAAGCCCTCGGCATCCCCGTCGATCTCACCCCTGAGCAAGCCGCAACCGCCCTCCGCACCCACCGCTTCGCCTTCCTCCACTCCCCCAGCCTCCATCCCGCAATGAAGGCCGTCATGCCCGTCCGCCGCGCCCTCGGCGTCCGCACCGTCTTCAACATCCTCGGCCCGCTCACCAACCCGGCAGGAGCCTCCGCGCAAGTCATGGGCGTCTACTCCGCGCATCTCGTCCCCATCGTCGCCGAAGCTATGTGTCTCCTCGGCACCCATCACGCCTTCGTCGTCCACGGCAGCGCCCTCCGCGAAGAAGGTCCTGCCGGGAGCGGGGGTCCTGCCGGGAGCGGAAGCTTAGACGAGATCTCCATCAGCGGCCCCACCCAACTCGCTGAAGTGCACAACGGCGCAATCACCATCATCACCACAACCCCCGAAGACCTCGGCCTCCAGCGCGCCCCCATCGAGACCCTCCAAGGCGGAAACGCGCAAACCAACGCCGCCATCCTCACCGCCATCTTCTCCGGTGAGCAAGGCCCCCGCCGCAACATCGTCCTGCTCAACGCCGCCGCTGTCCTCGTCGCCGCCGACCTCGCCCTCGACCTCCCCAACGGCATCGCCCTCGCCGCCAGAACCATTGACTCAGGAGCCGTCACCAGACTCATCGCCAACCTCCGCGTCTGAACCCAGCAACAAACATCGAGCCACAAACATCCAGCAACCAACAAGAGAACCCCATGACCCCAGAACACCCCACCAGACAAAGAGTCTGTTTCCTCCTCCAGATCAAGCCCGACCGTCTCGACGAATACCGTCGCCGCCACGCCGCCGTCTGGCCCGACATGATCGCCGCCCTTCAGCGCACCGGCTGGCACAACTACTCCCTCTTCCTCACGCCCGCCGGCCAGCTCATCGGCTACCTCGAAACCAACGACTTCCAACTAGCCCAGACCAGAATGCGCGACAAACCCATCAACGCCCTCTGGCAGTCCGAGATGAAGGACTTCTTCGTCCAAACCACCAGCAAAGACCCCGACCAGCTCATGTCCCCCCTCGAAGAAGTCTTCCACATCGACTAGAGCAACGCCACGGTTGATATAGAGTCGTCTTGGCTCTCTTGTTTGTCATTCCCGAAGGGAATCTGCGTTGCAGTCTCTAAACCATCAGACAAATTGCCCTGGCGACAGCACTTCCAACACCGAGCGGCAACCACCATCGGAACCAAACTAACCCCCAATCCGTATCTTCTCCAGCCACTCAGGAGTCGCTCCAACATGTCGACCTACCCACCGCCCACGAACTCCATCCACCCAGCCTTCGTCACCTCAGCCTTCGAGCTCCCCGGCTACCGCATCGTCCAGAACATCGGCATCGTCCGCGGCATCGTAGTTCGCTCGCGCAACATCCTTGGCACAATCGGAGCAGGGCTCCAAACCATCGTCGGCGGCGACATCACCATCTTCACCGAGCTCTGCGAAAAAACCCGCCAGGACTCCTACGCCATGATGACCCTCCACGCCGCCCAGCTAGGCGCCAACGCCGTCATCTCCTTCCGTTACGACGCCAACGAGCTCATGAACGGAGTCACCGAAGTCCTCGCCTACGGCACCGCAGTCGTCGTAGAACCCATCAAAAGTGCTTGAATTTCTTCTGGCATCTGGCTAAACCCTCTGCGCCTGCATCTAACCAGAGAAGTGTCGATCGTTCTCAGGACTCATTCAGGAGCCAGCACCCAATGATGAAGCAATCTCTCGCAGCCCTCTGCCTGCCCGCCGCACTCTTCGCCTTTACCTCCGCAGGGCAGCTCTTGGCGCAGAGCACCGCCTCCGATACCGACAAGGCATTCGTAGCCAAAGTATCCCAGGGCGGCCGATACGAAGTAGAAGCCAGCAAGATCGCCCTTCAAAAGGCTGTCGCTCAGGATGTCAAAGACCTCGCCACCTCCGAGGTGCACGATCACGAACTCGTCAACAGCGAACTAAAGCGCATATCCGCTGCAGAAAAAGTCCTCATCGCCCCTGTCCTTAACTCAGAGTTCCAGCAAAAGCTCGACCATCTCAAAACTCTCTCCGCCGCCGACTTCGACCAAACCTATCTCAGCGAGATGGCCGTGATCCACGATAAAGACGAAAAGCTCTTCGCCCAGGAGGCCATCGACGGCTCCAGCGAATACAAAGCCTTCGCCGCCAAAACCGACCTCATCGTCAAGCGTCACATCGGCGCTCTCCACGGCACCGACAAGACAAACTAACCGCATCCGACACTCATTCGCGATTCGAGCCCCTCGCCTCAACTCCGGTTTTGTATACTCGTCTTCAAATCAGGAGACACTCATGGCTCGAGTCACAGGCATCGGCGGCATCTTCCTTCGCGCACGCGACCCTAAAACCCTCTCCGCCTGGTACGCCAAGCACCTCGGCATCACCCTCTCCGACTATGGCGGAGCCACCTTCCTCTGGACGGACGAGATACCCGCCACCACAGGCAGCACCACCTGGTCTCTCTTCTCTGAAAGCAGCAAGCACTTCGGCCCCGGCAACGAAAGAGGCCCACAGCAAGCCATGATCAACTACCGCGTCGATAATCTCGACGAACTCCTCACCCAGCTCGCCGCCGAAAACATCCCCATCGACCCTAAACGCGAAAGCGCTGACTTCGGCCACTTCGCCTGGATCACCGACCCCGAAGGCAACCGCATCGAACTCTGGCAGCCCCTCGCCGACAAGTAAGTCATCTTTTCGCGAAAGGAAATCGGATGCCGACTCTCCAACGCAAAGAAGAAAAACTAGCTCCGAACATCCAGCAGGTCGTCCCCTTCCTCGCAGTCTCAAATATTGAAGCCTCCCTGCGCTTCTACATCAACGGCCTCGGCTTCGAAAAGACCAAAGAGTGGATCGACGGCGGCAAGCTCCGCTGGTGCTGGCTGCAACTCGAAGGCGCAGCCCTCATGCTGCAGGAGCACCGTCCCGACAAGCCCCCATCCTCCAAACCAGGCGAAGGAGTCTCCCTCTGCTTCCAGTGCAACGACGCCCTCGCCATCTATCGCGCAGCGCTCGCAAATGGTCTTCACCCTCAGCGCCCCTTCGTAGGCAACGCCATGTGGGTCACCATCCTCCCGGACCCCGACGGTTACAAATTAGACTTCGAGAGCCCCACCGACGCCCCGGAAGAAGCCCTCTACTCTGACCCAGACTAGGTCCTGAACCTACCGATAACCCCGTTTTCTGCAAACGAGTTGAGGGTAGTGGGTATCCTTTCTGCGAAAGGCAGGTGGAAGCCAATGTCGGATCAGGCGCTGAGCTTCTATGACTCGATGGCGGATTACTACCACCTGATCTTTGAAGATTGGGATCGGTCTATTCAGAGGCAGGCAAAGATTCTGGACACCGTGATCTCGCGAGAACTGCCCGACCAGCACTTGAGGATTCTGGACTGCGCATGCGGTATTGGTACCCAGGCTTTGGGTCTCGCCGCACGAGGACATCATGTTGTTGGCTCCGACATAAGTCCTATGGAGGTGACAAGGGCTGCCCGAGAGGCTTACGCGCGCGGCCTGAACATCGAGTTTTATGTCTCGGACATGACGGATCTGAAGGAGATCCCCGAAACCGGATTTGATGTTGTTGCAGCTTTCGATAACGCCTTGCCCCACCTCACATCAGACGAACTAATCCATGCTGTCAGAGCAATGGCAAGCCGGCTGAACTCAGGTGGACTGTTCATCGCAAGTATTCGAGACTACGACTTGCTCCTCCAGCAAAAACCAGCCATGCAGGAACCCGCGTTCTTCGGCAGCAAAGGTAGCCGAAGAATCGTCCATCAGGTCTGGGACTGGACCGAAGCAGCAAGATACACGCTGCACCTCTACATCACAATCAAAGCCGACCAGGGTTGGACTACACACCACTTCGTGTCGGAGTACCGGTGCGTCAGACGGCAGGAACTTTCGGATGCATTACGCTCGGTGGGTTTTGAAGAGCCGGTCTGGCTGATGCCCCGAGAGAGTGACTACCACCAGCCTCTTGTTCTCGCAAGATGGCCCTGACGTTCCACAATCCGAGCCGCAAATAACGTTCCACACGCCCGGCCAGTCAACGGATCGCCCATGCATGGAGCACCACCCGCCGGCTGGCTGTAGCAGAACACATAGTAGCGTCCCCACACGCCATTCGCCGCGAACAGCGACACATTCCGAAAGACAGTCACCAACCACACGAGTAGTGGCGCTCAGTTCCTTTACAGCCAACCAAATAAAAGGCGGACGTCCATCAGAACGCCCGCCCTCATCTCAATGCACCTGATAAACGAAGGTTCCCCAGTTCGTATACGTGGTCCGTGGGCGAGAGAACGTATTCGGAATATACTCCGCAGCCATCCAAAGATCTCCGTTCGGACTCACCATCGCTGCGGAATAATCGCCCCAGCGACCCACTCCTCCGCCCCCAAACTCCGGGTAGCCCGAGAAACCATCGTCCGGCGTCTGACCAATCCCGGCCAGATGCACCTTAGGCGAAACGCTTCCCTTGCTGAAATCGACATACCCAGTACTTGGAAAGTAGTTCTCCCCCGTAAGGCTGAACGCAATCACACCGTTGCCCTCACCGTTCACCGCAAACGCGGGATACATCACCGCCCCATTGGCGATCCCGATCAATCCCTGCTTCCAGATCTTCGCCGAAACAGAACTGAACGTAGCATTCGGATCGATCGCGAACCAGGCAGCGCCTGTACGTGGTCCGCTCGCTCCTTTGGGGTCGAGAAGAACTGTATTCAACGCCGCGTACAGCTTGCCCTGCGAGTAAAACACCTGCATCATGCGGTCATCGCCCGTATCAATCGCCTCTTCAGGCTCTCCCAGCGATTGCCCCAGCGGATAGCTTCCAACTCTCTGTACTGCAGGAACCGGTTGCCCATACTCCTGCGTCGGAATTACCGTCAACTGCAGGTTCAGATTAGGCACGCTTCCATTCAGACTCTGGGTGTTGGTGAGCGACCACACCGCCAGACGGTTGTCCACCGTTCCAGTGAAGTCGAGCGAACTGACAAGGTACTCCGTCCCACGATTCTCCGTGGTCGAAGTTCCAGGCGAAGGAAACGATGGCTGAATCGAAAACGCCTGCCCCTCTGCCACCGGCAGACCGTCAAACCCTGCAGCAGCCACGCTCGACGAACCCGCAATCAGATCGCGCTTGCTGACCGCGATCAACAGTGCCGTCTGAAAGAACCCCGTCGTATTCGAGTACTCATTCGTGTTCAGATACACGCCATCCTTGTTCAATCCCAGCAACGGCTGGTCCCCCAGGCACGGGCACTGCCCAAAGCCCGCGTCCGAGACATCGATGGACTGCACCGTGTAGGTCCCCAGAACATCGCTCGTATCACTGACAGCAACGATCACCTCCGAACCTCCAACCAAAGCCCCCGCAGGCGTGGTGGCGTATTCAAGGATCGTCACAAACCAGCGCTTCGACTCCCAATCGTAAAACGCCCGCGGATCGGACAACTGGTCTGTCGAGCCGTCCTTATTGGGCGCCGTCGGCACGCCGAAGAACGCATTCAAACTCACCGGCGGAGTCAAAGGCGCTCCCGTCTTCGTAAACACCCGCAGCGCCAGGTTCACCGGCTCCAGAATCTCCTCGCCATTGGTCGCAAGACCCTGGTCCGGTGGTTCCACAACAAACCCATTCGCTTCGCCCGAGTCGGTCGAGTCAAGTCCGTCGAAACCCGTGAACGTCTTATCGGGAGCCACAATCGGAAAGCCGCCAAATACAAGACCCGCGCTTGTCGCTTTATTCAGCTCCACATGAGATCTGCCGACGAACGGCTTCGGCATCTGCTTCCGCATCGCCTTCGGCTTCATCGCATACAGTGCCGAAGTCGCAGGAGACTCAACCAGCGCTCGGGCCTGAGCCATACTGGTCGTTCCCTTCTTGTGAACATCGATGTGCTTCTGTTGGGTGGCATGTAGTGTCGGGGTGAGCGCAAACCCGGCGGAGATCGCCAGGGTTATTAAACGGGAAGTGTTCATATAGTGTCCTCGTGGAGTTCTCAAAGATGAACGTACTTCCGGCCGGAGTCTCTGGCAGATCGTATCGCCACAGACTTCCGGCCCGGATTACAGCTAGATAGCTAACAGCTAGATAGCAGCTAGACAAAACCAGCCTGGAAAAAACAGTCCAACTTCTACTGCACAGCCTTCACAACGCTATTGATGAACGTCGCACCATTCGGCGTGCCCAGCCCAGTCACATTGTCCCAGCCTGGTCCAGTGACCAGCGAGGAGTCCGTTCCGAACGTCAGCACGTCCCAGCGAGTCGAGCTGGGGCTTTGGTACAACGCACTCACAAACAGCTTCGTGTTCTCCAATGGTTGTGCCAGAGCAGCCTGACTTTCAAAGATCGGACTGTTCGGCGGATCGATGATGAGGCCCGACACGTTCAGCAGCGTATCGACTGGCGTTACGTTGACGTCCGTGATGGCGCCCTCCGACAACTCATAAAGAATTGGCGCGGCCTGCCCCAGCGGAACTCCCGCAGCCTGATTCGCAATCGCCCAGTAGCCGGAGAACATCGGACAAGAAAGACTCGTCCCCCCGAACACCAGCACCGTCGCATTCGCGGGATTGCCGTCAGGCGAAACGATGATCTCGTTGCCGGTCTGCGGGTCCGCATTCATCGAGATATCCGGCAACAGACGGAACTTACCCTTCAGGCTCTTCTGGAACTTGGGCTTGGCGAAGACAACGCTGGTGCCGCCCCCCGAACCGGACTGAAAGCCAAACAGCAGCGGAGGAATCACGGGAGGATTCGGAGTGGGGTTGGCAATTCGCGCAAGGTTCAAGCCCCATCCCGTCTGCAGTTTGATGTTGCTGTGCGCATCCAGAAACGTACTGGTGCCGCCAACCGCCGTCGCATACGGGGAGTCCGCATTCGCGTTCACCGATACCGCATTGATGCCGAAGTCGGCATTATTCGTGATCAGCTCATCCCCACTGTCGCCAGTGGATACGTTCAGCGAGATCCCCAATGCCGCAGCGATCTGCGCAATGCCGTTCTCTACCACCAGCTCCGATGGATCCAGGTCCTTCAGCGCAATCTCCGAGATCCCGAAGCTGTTCGAGATCACGTTGCCATATCCATTCTGAATTGCAGCAAGATTGCCAAGATCAAGATTGGTGAAGGAGTTGTCCGCTGTCAGCACCAGCACGATGTTGGCATTCGGCGCGATCGCGTGAGCCCACTCCACATCCAGCGTCGTCTCGTACTGCCAGTTCCCTGCAATGCACCCGTTCGTAGCGGTGCAGGTAGCGGGCCCGGTCGGCTCCACGATCTGAAAGTTCGAAGACGTGAACGCAGGCAATCCATTCAGCTGCGAGAACAGATTCGCATCGGACACAATGCTGTTCGAGCCGAACGCATCGACGATGACGATGGTCTGTCCAGCCCCGTCCAGGCCCTTCTTGTACAGCGGCTTCAGGCCGTACGCCTCTTGGATCTCAGCCGCATCGTAGCCGCACGGCGGCAGATTCGGCGGTTTGGCATTCGTGATGCTGGCTCCATAAAGATTGCCGGCATAAAACGCCTCCGGAAATGCTCCATCTGTCTTGAAGACCTTCGACGCGGCTCCACGCAGACAGTCCGCGCTGTAGAACAGTCCGTCGGCGCCGGCCGCGGAGGGAGAGACTCCCTCATAAGGCACGCCGCTCTCCGGGTTCACCGAAGGCTTTACCATCGCATGATATTTGAGATCGCTTAGCCCCTGCACCGTCGCCACCAGCGCGCTCGCCGGTCCCGCAACCGATGCTTCCGTCGCGTTGGCATGGTGGACCTCTCCGTTCACCATCACCTTGTTGATCTTGGTATTGAATGCCGTCTGCGCGTCCCCAACCTTCCCTTCGGCCACAACAAAACGGTTATTCTTCTCCGTCGACGTCACCTTCATATTGTGAGCCGCCAGGTACTCGCGAACCACGCCGGCTTCTTTCTCAGTCGGCGCGAACTTCTCGTTGAACTCCTTCAACGTCAGGAACCGGTGATAGTTCGCCGAGCCCTTGTCATACATCTGCTCGACCGCGGCATCCAAAGCCGCTTTGTTATGCGGATTCAGCCAAACCCTCACTGAAATCTGCTTGGATTCGTCTTCCGGGCCCACATTCGTCGTCTGGCTGGCCGGGGCAGCAAATGCCGAACCCGCCGTCAGCGCAAAAGCTCCCAGCGCAGCGGCGATAGTAAGGCGAGAAGAGGCATGATTACGAAAAGAGTGCTGCTTCATAGCAAAATACCCTCATGAGATTGATTTATCGATCGGTTCAGTGGTGAGTCAGTGGTGAGAGGAGCGTGGGCGTACAACGAACGTGGGATTGCGAGGCATCGCCGTTGGTACTAAGTGACTTCGGTGGACGAATACTACGGGCCTCCTCCGGCAAGGTCAAGCTCCAAAACTGCTTTTGCGTGAGGCGAAAAAAACTTTCAAAACCTGTCACATCTTTCGAAGCCAAAAAACACGCTGCCAGAACACCACGTTCACCACGCAGTCCACCACGTTCTCACCACCCAAAAACCACAAACCAAAACACCATTTTCTCGAAAACCCCCAGCAAAAACCCCACTCCCCAAGCCGAAAAAAACTCCCAACAAATTTCACCGCAACCCCGTTTAAAATGGAACCAGACCAACCCAAAAGGCCCCCGAACAGATGACCCACCCCACTCCCGGCAGAATCGAAAGCATCGTAGGCCCCATGTTCTCAGGCAAATCCGAGGAGCTCATCCGCCGCCTCAAGCGCGCCCGCATCGCCCGCCAGCGCGTCGTCTGCTACAAGCCCGACATCGACCTTCGCTACCACCGCACCTCCATCGCCAGCCACAGCTCCCAGACCCACGAAGCCTGCACCGTCACCAACGTGGAGCACCTGAAAGCCTCATTATTGCCTCAGTTAGACGACATCGACGTCATCGGAATCGACGAGGCCCAGTTCTTCGACGACACCATCCTTCCCCTCACCGTAGAGCTCGTCCACCTCGGCAAACGCATCATTCTCGCCGGCCTCGACACCACCTTCAACGCCGAGCCCTTCGGCCCAATTCCCGCCCTCATGGCCATCGCCGACGAGGTCACCAAGCTCTCCGCCGTCTGCATGGTCTGCGGCGCACCCGCCATCCACACCCAGCGCTTAGGCCAAAGCCAGGAGCTCGTCCTCGTAGGCGCTGCTGGTCTCTACGAAGCCCGCTGCCGCACTCACTTCGAGCCCTTCCTCGACGACCAACACTCCGAACAACTCGAACTTCCCACCGTCGCAACGCCTCTCTAAGCAAGCAGAAACACCGAACAGGAAAGCTCTTTGCGAGCATGATAAAAAGAAGCGACCTTTCCCGGAGATATCACGTTGAGCAAAAAGCAAGAAAGAATCCTCACTGGCATCTTCCTGTTCTTCGTCTGTGTGCAGCTAGCCCATTTCGTGCACAGCGGGTGGTATACGTACGCGCACACCGCGCGGGTCCCAAGACCACCAAAGGGTGAGACTTTTCGTATTGCCCTTCCTGCTCTGATCAATACGACCACCAGAATCTTTCATCTTGCCGACACGTCCATTACTGCCGCCGCGTTCGACTTGATAACAGGGTTCTCCGCACTCTACCTCTTGTATTTAATGACCGTCGATCTCCCCCTGGAAGAGCCGGACCGACCGAAAGACAGAGCGCTGAAGATCCTCCTCTTCCTGGCGATCATTCAATTTCCACTTGCTTGGGTCGTTCCCTGGCAACGGCCGGAGACCATGCCTTCCGCTCTCTTCCTGGCGTTCTCTCTCTTCTGTCTAGCGAATATCGAAAAGAATCGGATGTGGGCGCTCCCGCTTCTGGCTGCAGTCCTGATTCAAACCTTCGTTCGGACGGACGTACCCCTTATCTTTGGGATTGCGACCGCCTTCGTTGGTCTCTTGACCCTCGTCAAACGGGGATCGCAAGGTAAATTCCGCGCGAGCCTGGACTACATCGTTATCGGCAGTCTAACCGCCCTCATCGCTGCGGGGATTCAGGTTTACCTGCACATCCTCTATCCACAGGACAGCCTGGACATCCAGTTCTGGCCCAATTTTTCCTTTCACAATCTCGAGATCCTCACCATCATCTTGGCACCGTTCGTCTCATTCGCACTCTTGTTGATCGTCTATCGGCCTTCTCTAACTGCCGTGGAAAAAGTGGCGATTGGGTCTGCTCTTCTTTATCTACCGATGTACTTCACGTTCGGCCTCGCCTCCGAAGCGCGCATCTATGTGCCCTTCCTGCTGATTATGTGCATGGTCACCGCCAGGGTATCGGCATCTTTCCTGAGCGCCCGATTCGACTCCGCCACCTGAAACGCAGCGTGACGAACATCCATCCGCCGGCGGCCTCAAGCTGCTAAAAACGCCTTCCACCGATGCTGGTCTCAGTGCTTCGAAACCATCTCCATCACGTCCTTGCGCAGCGCAGCCAGCCGGCCGAGCATAGTACATATGCCCCCAGGATACCTTTGCTTCCAGGCGGCGAGCAACGAAGGCGATTGAAAACGTGTAATCCGAGGGCCACGGTGCCATAGAAACGATGGCGCGTGCCGAAATCTTACCGGTGGGCTCTGCGCCAGAAGTGCGACGGCCGCAGATCTGATAGCGCGAGCGAGGTATAGTCCCTAACTGTGTAGCCTGCAAATCGGAAGTCGTTGGGGCGTGAGTGTGGCAGGTGCCAGCTAAGGGAATAGAAGGCAACAAACAGGACAGTCGCTATGTTGGTTTGCCAGACCTGGGTGCGGGATGCGCGTTGGCGTTCGTCCGCCTCGCGTTCAGATGGATCAGATTGGCGAATGTTTTCAATCATCATCAACAGCAAGGCGATGGCGAATACGCCGATGTAAATCCAACGACCCCAATCAATCGTCATGTAAAGCAGCACGCCGATTGCACAGCTGGTTAAGGCAATCATCGAGAGCAATATCTTCAGCAAGGGCCTGCCTGCTTTCCATCTCCAAAGCGCGGCGAATGCCATGATCAATGGCACAGAGGCTAAGAGCGTACAGACTAGATATCGACGGTTGTAATGCCACAGCGGGTGCTCATAACGAGCCTCGGCGCGCTCTTCCTGGAGGGTCAGACCGATCTGCGCTATTTCGCCCCTGCATGGTGCAGGGAGGATTCGTTCTTCGACGTTGTAGCCCAAAGATGCGCAAATCCGCCGTGTAGTGTTTGAGTCGCCATGATGCGTGAGCGTCAACGCCAGCATGCAGAACATGCAGATGAGAGGACACATCAGGACGTTGAGCAAGCGTCGGCTCAGCCCGAATTCAATGGCGAGCGCGGCGAGGACCAATCCGCCGTAGAGTATGGGCGCGTCATGGCTCAGAATGCAGATGGCGACGAAGACTGTCGTGTATGCGCTGATCCACGCGTCACGTATTGAACCGCGGAGGAGGACGAGAATGAGCAGACCAAGACCAGCGAGGAGAATGGTTTCCTTTCGGAAGCCGCTCGGATACTCCTCCAGCTGAAAGGCCAATGTTGCCGGTGAGACCAGTACCAGTATCATCCAGAGCTTAAGGCGCAGGCCAATCAACAAGCGATAGAAAGAGTAAAACATCGCTGCGTAGCACGCGAGCTGCATGATGAGAACGAAGACGTCCGGCGACACGTGCATCAGTTGCCCGAGACGAAAAGCTGCTTCGCCCGGTAGCCCTCGACGGACGAAGCCACCTTGATAGTTCACCAGCCAGTCGCCCATGGACCAGATGTTTCTCTCGCGCATCTGCTTGATTCCGATGAGAGCGGTTGCCGTGGCAATCACAGTGACGTAGAGAGAAATCCACGGGCGGAAACGTTCAGATGGGCGGAGCCTGTTCATGTAATCCTCACAGCTCGCGAGCCAAGCTGAAGCAACGATTGATGTTTTTAGAAATTGTAGTTTAGCCGCATGCAAGGCGCCACAAATGGTCCTGGATTGTGCTGTGATGGCTCAAGAGTGAGAGCAGGCGGCCCGTCCGGCAGGACCCCCTTCAATGCTTCGACACCATCTCCATCACATCCTTGCGCAGCGCCAGCGAGCTAGCCGGCCGTGCATAGTACATATGCCCCCCAGGATACTCATGCACCTGCACTCGCGTCGGATCACCCATCGGCGGAATCTGGCTCACCGTCAACACCGAACCCATAAACGGGCAGGATAGGTCCGCCCATCCATGCGCAATCACCACGCGCAGCTTCGGATCGGTAGCCACCGCAACCCTCAGATCCGTCGCGGAAGCCGACCCCGAAAACGCCCCATTGCGTCCGCTGTTATCCCACATCCTGTTCACATCGAACGACAGCGCGTTGTAACTAGCATCCGTCTTCCAGCCAACCGTCCGGGTCACAAAATCCACCATCGCGGTTGTCGTTGGCGCAATAATGCTCAACAAAATGGGGTCCTGAGTCTCCTGCGTCGGGTTATAAGGAAACGGATCGTAAGCCGTCACATTCGGGTCATACCGGCTGCCCAGCTTACCCGTCTCCCGAAACTCCTCACGCAAAAACGCCTGCGTCTCCAGCCGTCCGCCGGACTGCTTCACAAACGTCGGATCAAGTCCCGTCAGCTCCGTCACCCTCTTCACCAGACGAGGCGTCGCCGCAGGATCGCTGTTGCCCTTCATCAGATCCACCGCATACTCCCCGCGCGTGTAGTCGATCACTCCGGCCATACTCTCATTCGTCAACTTGCCCTGCCGCTCATAGTTCGCCGCGACGATCGAAGGCAACGTCATCATCCACGGAACCGGCGAGATATCCGGCGAACCACCCTGAGGAGACAACGCCGGCGAAACCAGCACCAGCCCATTAACCGCAACCCCGGTCTGCGACTGCAGATAAGCCGTCAGCCGCGGTCCGCGGTACCCCCCGTAGCTCTCGCCCACAATGTACTTGCGAGACTGCAGCCGCCCGTTCTTCACCAGCCAGTCGTAGATATTCCGCGAGAGATACGCAATGTCCTGGTCCGGCCCATAAAACTGCTTCTTCGACTCCTCCTCCGACACCAGCGAACGCGAAAACCCAGTCCCAATCGGGTCGATAAACACCAGGTCCGTAAAGTCCAGCCAGGTCCCCGGATTATCCATCAACGTCGCCGGATCCGAAGGACTCTGCCCCTCCGCACCGAACGCCACTCTCTTTGGCCCGATCGCCCCCAGGTTCAGATACACCGAAGCCGCGCCCGGTCCCCCGTTGAACGCAAACGTCACCGGCCGGTCCTTACCCTCAACGACATAGGACGTATAAACCACCTCGCCGCTCAGAGCGCCTTTGCTGTCCCGTACCGGCAGCGTGCCCACCGTCACGGTATAGTGCAGCGTCTTGCCCTCAAGCTGCATGGTCTGCTCTACATGCGCGTCCGCCGGAAGAGGAGGCAACGTCGCTGACATTCCCGGCGTAGTCGCAGGCTTCGCGTCGGCAGGCTTGGCATCCGGCGCGGCTTGTGCAACAGCAGAAAGAGGAGCCACTGCGAAAAAACCACTAAGAAGGCATGAAAAAATAACGAACTTCGACAGGGACGCGCACTGCGTTGCAATCATGATCCAAATTTTACATAGTTGTTCCCATCCAACACGCAACCCAAACAAATACTTCGGTATTCTCATCACGTAGCCGATTCGGAGAATAGAGCCCATGCGCAACATCCTCGCCATCACCCTCAGCCTTCTCGTTGTTCCCGCCCTCATCGTCCCCGCCTTCGCCAAGCCAAAGAACATCGTTATCGTTCCCATCAAGACCGGCACCGGCGAAGATGCAGGAACCGCCACCTTCAGCCCCTCGAAGAAGGGCGTTCGCATCAAGCTCGACCTCAAGAACCTCCCCGTAGGCGAGCACGGCGTCCACATCCACGCCAAAGCCCTCTGCGACGCACCCGACTTCAAAACCGCAGGCGGCCACTTCAACCCCGAAAACAAGCAGCACGGCTTCCAGAACCCCATGGGCCACCATGCCGGCGACCTGCCAAACAACGTCACCATCGGCGAGGGCCACCTGGGCCAGGCCATCTTCAACGTCAACTATCTCTCGATGGACCCCGCGGCGGCCAACAGCATCCTCGCCAACGGAGGAACCTCCATCGTCATTCACGAGAAAGCCGACGACATGAAGACCGACCCCTCCGGAAACTCCGGTAATCGGATCGCCTGCGGTGTCATCCCCGCCCCAACCCCTTAGCCCGCATTCACTGTCCATCTTTGAACAAACCGGAACGCCCATGCGTATAGCAATCCATGGGCGTTCTGCAAATGGCGATTCCGACAGTGAGCCGGTACACGGCGCTCAAGTACCCGTTGCGCCGCCTGCCTCGAGTCCCGGCACAGCCCGTTACTCAGCGTGCCGAAATCCTTCAAGTCCAACAACAAATCAATCCATCCCCCGCTCCACGCGGTACACTTCTCCCACCGACAAAATCACTTGAGGCGAAGTTGGAGCGTACCCCACAACAGGATGCGGCACAGGAAGCAGCGCAGGAAGCCCTAGCCAAACTGGTACGCCAGTGCATGGCTGGCGACTCCCAGTCCTGGCAGCAGCTCGTCGCCTCTCAGCATCGCCGTATCTACGCCATCTGCTACCGTTTCACCGGCTCAGGTACCGACGCCGAGGACCTCACGCAAGAGGTCTTCCTCAAGCTCTACAAGAACCTCTCCAGCTTCGATACCCAAAAAGGCAGCTTTCAGACCTGGATCACCACCCTGGCCCGTAATCTCCTGGTAGACCACTTCCGCCGGACCCGCCTCGAGCGTGCCTCCGACTCCCTCGACGCCACCTTCGACGGCGAAGAGGACGGCCCTACCATGGCCGATCGGCTCGCCGACCCCCGGCCCTCCCAGGAACACCACGTGGCCGGCCTCGAACTCAAAGTTCGCGTCCAGCACGCGCTGAAACAACTCTCCCCAGAGCTTCGCGAAGCTGTTATTCTGCGCGATCTCGAGGATATGGATTACAAAGAGATATCACAGGTTCTTCGCATACCCGAAGGAACCGTAAAAAGCCGCATCAGCCGCGGTCGCGGGGAACTGGCAAGGCTTCTGCAACGTATAGAAAGTTAGTGAACATAGTGCTAGAGAGAGAGGTGGTTTAAAGTGGCAGACTTCAACCAATTCGGCAGCGTCAAACCAGGCGCACCCGGAGATCCTCAGCACTGCGCGCAGTGCGAGGCCATGCTCGCCGATGCCCTCGACGGCACCCTCTCCACGGCAGACCAGGCCACCTTCGACACCCACATGATCGGCTGCCCTGGCTGCGCCACCCTGCTCGCCGACGCCCAGCGCGGAGCCGCATGGATAGAGATGCTCAAGTCTCCCCGCCCCGAGCCTCCCGCCTCCCTCTTTGAGAGCATCCTCGCCCAGACCAGCGGCAAGACCGCCCTCGGCCCTGCCAAAGAAGACCAGCCCCCCATCGTCCTCGGCCGAACCGACTACCTGCGCACGCCCAATACCCTCCCCGGCCATTCGTCCCTGCTTCCCTCCGTTGGTGGAACGCTCCCTGCCAGCCCCTTCGCCTCTGCCAAGGTTCTTCCCTTCCGCACCCGGGTCGCCTACGGGCTTCGTTCTTTCGGCCAGACCATGCTGCAGCCTCGTCTTGCCATGACTGCTGCAATGGCCTTCTTCTCCATCGCCCTCACCATGAACCTCACCGGCATTCGCCTCGGTCAGCTTCACGCCAGCGACCTCAAACCCTCCAGCATCATGCGTAGCTGCTACGAGGCCAAGGCCAAGGTAGTCCGTTACTCCGACAACCTCCGCGTTGTCTACGAACTCGAGTCCCGCGTCCGCGATCTGCAGCGCTCCTCCAACGAAGACGGAGCAGCCGGATCGTCTGGATCAACCACTCCAGCCAACCAGAACGACTCCTCCCAGCCGAACAGCAAGCCTGCGGGCGCTCAGCCGGATAATCCGGATAGTCCAAAAGACCAGAAGCCCGGCCAGAAAAACGACCAGAAGAACAGCCCCAAACCCAACCCTGGCTCCAGCCGCCGCGAAACTCCCGGCGGAAATGTCCAGCTAGTAGCGTCTGTCAGTACCCGGGCCCCTCTCCCCTTCCAGTCTCAAGATTTTGTTGTCTTTACTCCCAGTCTCATTAAGTCGGAAGGGGGATTGGTATGACTTGCGCAAACCATCCTGATCGTGAACGTGTTGCTTTTTGCCAGAACTGCGGAAAGCCACTCTGCCAGGAGTGCACCCGCACCGTCGGCTCTGCTGTCTTCTGCGAACCCTGCCTCGTCGCTAAACTGGCCGGTGCCGCTCCACCCGCTGGCGGAACCTACGCTGCCGGCCCCGCAGGCACGTCTTACCCCTACAGCGCAAGCGAAGCCGGTGCGAACTACAGCGGCGTCATCCCGCCTTCTGTGCCCCCAGGCGCTCCAAACCCCGGCCTCGCCGCTCTTCTGGGCTTTATCCCCGGCGTTGGCGCCATGTACAACGGCCAGTACGCCAAGGGCGTCGTCCACCTGGTCATCTTCGCGATCCTCGTCAGCCTCTCCGACCAGCACGGCATCTTCTTGTTACTAGTCTTTGGCTGGGTGGCCTATCAGGTCATCGAGGCTGGCCACACCGCCAAAGCCCGCCGCGACGGCACTCCCCTCCCCAATCCCTTCGG
The DNA here is from genome assembly GCF_013410875.1 of Tunturiibacter empetritectus. GTDB lineage: Bacteria > Acidobacteriota > Terriglobia > Terriglobales > Acidobacteriaceae > Edaphobacter > Edaphobacter empetritectus. The sequence goes on from NZ_JACCCU010000002.1 coordinate 561,298, forward strand.
CCTCAATGATCTCGGCGAGCGCCTGGGCTTCGGAAAATCTTGGCCCGGCTCCGGCCAATCATCTGCTGCAGCCCCCTTCATCCCGCAGGGAACAGCCGACCCCACCTCCGACATCCCCAACTCCCCGTCAGGCAGCGCCTACACTCCACCACCCTCCGGCTATCCGCCGCAGCAACCTGCCTCCGCTGCCTGGGGAACTCCCTGGGAGAACTATGCCACCCCACCCATCCCTCCAATCCCGCCCTACGGCACACCGGACTACCCGGTCGATCCCAACCTTCCGCGCAACCGCTTCCCCTCCGGCGCCCTCTGGCTGATCGGCCTTGGCTGCATCTTCCTGATCGGCAACGCCGGCCTCTTCCACCACTTCCCCATCCACCGTATCGTGCCCTTCTTCCTGATCGGCCTAGGCGTCTGGCTCTTCGTCCACAAGATGACCGGTACCGGCAACGGCCTCTCAGACGACGGCACCCCCGCCTACCAGTACCGCCTCTTCAGCGCACTGCGCGGCTCCATCTGGGTCATTCTCGTCGGTGTCCTCTTCCTGCTCGACTCCTTCGACATCCTCTCCTGGTCCCACAGCTGGCCGCTCTTCATCATCGTCGCCGGTCTCATGGCCGTCTTTCAGCGCACCTCCTTCAACTCAGCCGCAGCCGTAGCCTATCCCTATGGGGTTCCTCCGGCCTCCCCGATCACTCCGCCCCCACCGGCCACTCCGAGCACCAGCATCGTGCCCTCCAACCAGCACGATCAGGAAGGGAGCTAGGCCATGGGAAGCTATCCTCCTCCACCCTACCCACCACCCCCCGGCCCTCCCTACGGAGGCGACTGGAAGTATCAGCGCCGCGTCCTCAAAGAGCAGGCCCGCGCCCAGCGCGACATGGCCAAAGCCCAGCGTGACGCCTATCGCTACCAGGCTCGCAGCCTTCGCCGCAGCTCCATCCTCGGCCCTCTGCTCCTGATCACCATCGGCATCCTCTTTCTTCTGGTGCAGACCGGCCGCGTCGCAGCGCACAGCCTCTGGGACTGGTACGCCCGCTTCTGGCCCATCCTGCTCGTCGGCGCCGGCATCATCATGCTCCTCGAGTGGGCCTACGACCAGTACATGCAATCCGATGACACCCAGCCACGCTATCGTCGTCGTCTTGGCGGCGGCGTCTTTTCCCTGCTCCTGATCCTCGGCATCACCGGCATCGTCTTCAGCAGCGTCCGAAATGGTAACGGCCACAGTTACATGCTCAACGGCCTCAATCTCAACCAGGACAATCTGGACGAGTTCCTTGGCGACAAGCATGAGAGCGACCAGACCCTCTCGCAAACCTTCCCCGCCAACAGCGGCTTCACCGTCGACAATCCTCGTGGCGACATCTCCATCTCCGGCACCAGCGACGACAACCAGATCCACATCGCCGTCCACAAAGCCGTCTACACCCGGTCCGACTCGGACGCCGACAGCAAAGCGCAAAAACTCAGCCCAACCCTGACCAACACAGGAGACAGCCTGGCGCTCTCCATTCCAACCATCGACGGAACCCGCGCCGACCTCACCATCTCCCTCCCCGCGACCGCGCCCCTGGTCATCACCGCCAATCATGGCGACGTGCACGTCAGTGCGATCAAAGCCCCGCTTCAGGTCACCGCCAACCACGGCAACATCGAGCTCACCGGAATCACCGGGCCCGTCATCACCCACGTCAACAACAGCGACTCCGACCTCTCCGCGCACAGCGTCTCCGGCCCCCTCACCATTCAAGGCCGCGGCCACGACACTACACTCTCCGACCTCAGCGGTCCCGTCACCATGAGCGGAGACTTCTTCGGCACCACGCACTTCGAGCGCATCCGCGGCCCCATCAAATTCCACACCAGCCGCACCGACCTTCAGTTTGCCCGTCTCGATGGCGAGATCGATATCAGCCACTCCGACATCTCCGCCAGTGAGGCCGTCGGCCCCTTGACCCTCACCGCAGGCAATCGAAACGTCACCCTCGACCGAATCGCCGGAGACGTCACCGTCACCAACCGCAACGGCTCGGTCGACCTCACCAGCGCGCCTCCTCTCGGCAATGTCACCGTCGAAAATCGCAACGGCTCCGTCAACCTCACTCTGCCCGAGCAGGCAGGTTTTGCCTACCAGCTCGACGCCACCAACGGCGATATCGAAAGCGACTTCTCCGACATCAAGATTCCTGACGGCGGACTCCAGAAGAAGACTGTTAGCGGCACCTCAGGCAAAGGCGGTCCGCTCTTTCACATCTCTACCAGCCAGGGCGACATCTCCTTGAAGAAGGGGAGCGTCATGCCCCTGCCACCTCTGCCGCCCATGCCTAAGATCACCGTCATGCCCCTTCCGCCTCTGTCTCCCATGATGCCTCCCGAGGCTCGCCAGGCTATTCAAGACGCGAAGCAGGAGGAACGGGAAGGCAAGCAAGAAGCAGAACAAGCGAAGCGCGAAGCCAAGCAGGAAGCTGACGAAGCGAAACGCGAAGCAAAGCAGCAAGCAGACGAGGCGAAGCGTGAAGCAGATGAAGCCAAACGTGAGGCCAAACAAGCCGCTGACGAGGCCAAACGCGAAGCCAAGCAGCAGAAAGATCAAAACCAATAGTTCCTGTGACTGCTAACGGCACCCAGATCAGATGCCGGATCAGCTCACTGCACCAACCTCAACGCTTCGCCGCAATCGAGATCGGAGTCGATGCCCGAACTCCATACGTATCGGCAAAACTGCGCTGATTAATCCCCAGGCTCAACCGGCCGCGCGAATCAATGTAAGCCAGAGGCTTCCCAACCGCCACATCACTAAAGGTCTTCACAAACGGCAGCTGGTAGAGATGATCGCCCACCTGCACCGGCACGACATCCCCTACGCGATACCCAAGCTTCGCAAACGTCTCCGCCGGCACATTCAGCACCAGGTTTCCAAACGGACCATCGGTCCCGATCACCTCCCCATGCAGGCCTGACGCATCCACCACCGCGCTACGAATACTGAGCCTCACCAGACTCGCCACCTCCACCGCGGGTCCAGCCTTGGTCCAGTCATCGCCCCGCGCAAGATGCGCCCCTGCCGGAGAAAAGATATCCCTGCCATGAAAGGTCGAGGAGGTCTTCGCCCCGATCATCCACTCCGGATTCGTAATCTGTCTCACTCCATCAATTCCATCCCGATCCTGGACCAGTGTCAGCAGTCCGTTATCCGGCAACACAAAATACTGCCCCAGTTTGGAATGGGCGATGATGGCCTTGCGCGTACTTCCCACCGTAGGATCGATGACCACAACAAACACCGCATCCTTCGGAAAGTAAGGCGAAGATCCCGCCAGAAATCGCGCACCCTGCGCAATGTCGTAAGGCGTCGCCTGGTGCGTGATATCAATAATCTGCACCCCAGGCGCAACTCCATTCATCACCGCCTTGCAGATTCCAACCGCATCGTCCTTCACATCGAAGTCCGTCATAAAACCAATCGTCCGCAGCACAGTTCCACCAGCCCCAGCAGGTCCAGCGGAGCCGCTCTGTGCCGAAGCCTCGCGGACAAAACTCGCCCATAAGAAGCCCACCACCAGCAACAGAACACAAATCCTCTTAAACAAATTGAGTTGTCTCACCAACAGCCTCACAGAAATGAAATAGGGATCTCCTCCATCATACCCAGTCAGCGAGCAGTTCCAGCAAACAGTATGAGAATGGTGTCGAAGCACTGAGAGGTCCTGCCGGACGGGCCGTCTGCGCTTAGTCACCCCGCTTCGGCCACTTCGTGGCTTGTATACCTGGTCTCGGCACGGTAACGACCATGGGACTCGCTTTTGCTCGGCGAGCGTGAACTAACTTCGAGAGCAAGATCGCGATGGGCTCTCATCAAATGACCCGGCGGAGTTGTAATTGACGTCGCCAAGATAGATGGCCCGCAGCGGGAGGTTTTTGTTGTCAGGTAGCTTCATGTCGATCGTAATGAAACCATTCGCCAGATGTTCTATCTCGAAAGAATTCCATCCCAATAGAAAATTCACCCGACCTGTCGGTGTCGGGCCATCTTCGTCGCCGCCTACAACAGCGGTCACTTTGACGACCGAACGTCCAGTCGACTCAATTGATTCGCACGTGAGCACGATTCTCGATTTTGCCTTGCCCCCCGCGACCGATGGAAGACTGTTCCGATAGAAGATCGAATGGATGACCGGCGTATGACTGGCTCCGTGCTCCAGTCCGAAAAGAGCAGCGCCGCACACCATCAGAGACAGAACTCCTCCCCAAAGCATAAAACTGAACTCGATTCCCCGCTCTTCTAAACTCGCAAAAGAAATCATCAACCCTTCGTTGCCATTGGACCCCGTTGAAGTAACCCGGCTCTCCATAGCCCTCTTCGACACCAGTCGCACAATAAAAGTTCCCGGCACTTCGAGTTGACCCGCGATTCGAGTCAAATGGATCAGCTAGTCCAGGACCCTGTCCAGGGTCAGAACATAAGGCAGGTTGGCGAACACCAGACCGGTTTTTTCACCTCGGGCCATCACCCTGCCTACCAACTTTCCGTCCTGCGGAATGAGCTTGACGACCAACTTGCGAACTCCAAAGGCCCCAGCGCCGTCTGATTCAATCAGCCCGGTCGACACCCCTTCAACACCGGGGCCCTGCGATTGCATCTGGAGAATCTCTGTTGCAGGCGCCGTTCCAAGCGCGAGTGTTGCAGAAGTGCTCGAGTCCACCTGCAAGCGGAGCGGCTCCTCTGCACCGCCGTTCCACAGTGTGCCCTTCCACCGGCCGATGAATTCGCTTGTCGCCACAAAGGGTTTTGACCGAGGCCCGGCGTTCTCCTCCGGTGGCGTCCATTCGGAGAGGTAGCTCTTGAGAATCTGGTTACAGATCCCGTTAGCCAGCTCTGTTCCATCAGTTCGATTCGTGAGCACCAAGCACGCGAGGTCTTCTGACGGCACCATGTAAAGTTTGGTAGCGACGCCGGGTTGTCCGCCGCTTTTGAGCACGTAGGGCAAACCTGACTTCAACGTGCCGGTAAACCAACCAAACGTGGTTGCCACGCCTGAAGGCCCAACGTAGACCGGCTTATGAAGTTCGTCGATCCACCTTTCCTCCAAAATTCTCTTCTGGCCTGGGACATGGTTCTTCATGTTCCACATCGCAAAGAACGCGAGATCGTGAGCGCTGACGTAGAGTTCTCCAGAGGGGGGAGTCGACGTGGTGTAATACGGAATCGGCTTCCCCGCATCGTCATATCCAATGGCGCGCGTCGATAGCCGCGCAATATCGGTGCTAAAGAAACTGTCATTCAAGCCGAGCGGTTGCAGGACTCGTTGCTTCATTAAAGTGCCGAAGTCCGTGCCGGTCACATTCGATGCGATCGCGCCCAGCGCACTAAAGCCGATGTTGCTGTACTCGTAGACCGACCCGGGCGAATAGGCGAGTCTGCCGTATTCCTGTAAAACAGCCTTGGCATCTGGCGCTGGCGTTGGTCCGCCCTGGAAGTACCCTGAGAACATCCCCGGCAATCCGCTCACATGCGCCCCTAACAAGCGAACCGTGGCAATATGGGGGTTGCCGTTTGGACCTCTGATTCCGGCTCCGGAAAGATATTGATTCGCGGGCGCGTCGAGAGCGACCTTCCCCTCCGCAACGAGCGTCATCAGCATCGTGGTCGTAAAGGGTTTGGTGATAGATGCGAGGCAGAAGGGCGTGCGGGCGGTTGCCCGGATACTCTTCTCGCGATCGGAGAATCCAAAACCCTCCTCCCAAACGAGATGGCCTTTGTGAACCACAGCGACGGCGACCCCGGTGGCCTTGCCGCTTGCAACCTCCTCGAGAATCCGCTGTCGCACAGGAGCAAAATCGTGCTGCTCACCGCCCCCTGCAGTTAGTTCCGTACGACTCCCATAGAGCCGCGATGTCGAAAGCACGCCCCCAACGGACGTGGCGAACAGCGCACGTAGAACCTCTCGACGGTTTGTTGGTGAAGTCATACAGCTCCGCCTCCTTCAGGAAAGCATATGGCCTAGTTTGATACGCACAAACATCCGTCTCCGTTCGTTGGCACAACGACGGGTGCAGAAGCAGGCAGCGCTGCCGTTGAGCAAAGACCAGTCAGCTTCGGGTCACTGACCGCTTGGAAGCGCACATTTACGGAATTCACGATTCTGAAATTCGGAAACCACTTCTACAGGCCTGGGGAGAGAGAGACAACAGCGCACACCTATCGAACCACTTGCCGGGTGCCGGGTGCCCCATTCATGCAGTTTCATCGCATGAGTGGGCCTTCGAGCGAAGCTCGAACCCTCCCACCAGCAAATTCCCCGGATACCCTCCATAACTAAGTAAGCACCCTTATCTCACCCAAACTCAAGCAAGAGACCCCACATACGCCAGATGTCTACCCAATTCTGACCTACCTCTAACGATCCGGGTGCCGGGGCCCATCCTTCGCAATCTTGCGAAGGGTGGGATGTAAAATCTCGATCGATGGGTAGCGCAGTCATGGCAAAGATGGGTGAGCGGGGGATTTACCGACCCATTCAGTGCACCCTTGCCTGTCCGCATCACCCTTAAAGCTTCCCCCCCAACCCGCTCGGCCACGTCGGAATCTGGACCAAACCGCCCTTACCAAAGAGTCAGTCAAGGCTAAGGTTGTAGCATCGAGGGCATTTCACAAGATCAGCCCAGTTCGACGAACATTTCCCCACTCTCTGGCAAGTGACCTCCCCTCTCTCGCACAACCATTCTCACCACTCTCAAAGACCACAGTTACACCACTATGCGACCACATATCCACCACGCTGCAACCACAACTTTGCGATAGGAAAATGCTCTTCCGATCGCCAGAAAGGCAGAAGATCTCAGTCTGAAAACAGCACTGATACCCCTAATTACCTGAAATCCACCAGAACTCACCACAAATGCCGAAGACTGTTTTTATCCACAGTCAATTGGTCAGTCCTCTGGTATTGACTTTCTAAGCCCGCAAAAGCATAGCTAGCCTTTCCAGTGCGGCTAGCTCTGGCAATAAAAAAGCCCCATCCTCGAAAGGATGGGGCTCTGTATTATGCCGGCGATCACCTAATCTCCCACACACTTACGCGTGCAGTACCATCGGCCCAACGAGGCTTAACTTCCGTGTTCGGGATGGGAACGGGTGTGACCCTCGCGGTAAACTCACCGGCAAACTTTTGAAATCTCGCTCTCGCGATCTTCCACAACTGAATAGATTGGGATTAGACGTTTGTTGCATTTACTGCGTATTTTTCCAAAAGATATAACTACAAAGCTTGTATTGAATGACTCCAGAACAGTGGACTCCGTATTGTTTTACGGACTATCAATTCACTGCGCAGAGTAAATTCTATGGACAAGCCGAACGGGCGATTAGTACTGGTAAGCTACATGCATTACTGCACTTCAACCTCCAGCCTATCAACCTAGTGGTCTTCTAGGGCCCTTCATTTCCCTTTTGGGTTGGGAGATCTCATCTTAGAGCGTGCTTCCCGCTTATATGCATTCAGCGGTTATCACAACCGAACTTCGCTACCCAGCCGTGCCCTTGGCAGGACAACTGGAACACAAGAGGTTCGTCCATCCCGGTCCTCTCGTACTAAGGACAGCCCTCTTCAAATCTCCTACGCCCACAGCAGATAGAGACCGAACTGTCTCGCGACGTTCTGAACCCAGCTCACGTACCACTTTAATCGGCGAACAGCCGAACCCTTGGAACCTTCTACAGCTCCAGGATGTGATGAGCCGACATCGAGGTGCCAAACCGAAGCGTCGATATGAACTCTTGGCTTCGATCAGCCTGTTATCCCCGGCGTACCTTTTATCCGTTGAGCGATGGCCCTTCCATACAGAACCACCGGATCACTAAGGCCTGCTTTCGCATCTGCTCGACTTGTAGGTCTCGCAGTTAACCACACTTATGCCTTTGCACTCGACGGTCGATTTCCAAACGACCTGAGTGTAGCTTCGCGCGCCTCCGTTACAATTTAGGAGGCGACCGCCCCAGTCAAACTACCCGTCTTACTATGTCCCTCTCCCAGATAATGGGAGCAGGTTAGAATCACAACAACCGCAGGGTGGTATCTCACCGTTGGCTCCACCGAACCCAAAAGTCCGGTATCAAAGCCTCCCACCTATCCTGCGCAGCAGTGGCCGTAACTCATAGTAAAAGTATAGTAAAGGTGCACGGGGTCTTTTCGTCTAGCTGCGGGTAACCGGCATCTTCACCGGTACTACAAGTTCGCCGAGCAACTCGTTAAGACAGTCGAACGATCGTTACTCCATTCGTGCAGGTCGGAACTTACCCGACAAGGAATTTCGCTACCTTAGGACCGTTATAGTTACGGCCGCCGTTCACCGGGGCTTCAGTTGAAAGCTTCGAGCTTGCGCCCTAACCTCTCCCTTTAACCTTCCGGCACCGGGCAGGAGTCAGCCCCTATACGTCGTTTTTGACTTTGCAGAGACCTGTGTTTTTGTTAAACAGTCGCCGTTCGCGTTTCACTGCGGCCCCTCTGGGCTTGCACCCTGAAGGGCGACCCTTCTCCCGAAGTTACGGGTCTAATTTGCCGAGTTCCTTAACAAGCTTTCACTCGAGCGCCTTTGGATATTCTCCTCGTCTACCTGTGTCGGTTTGTGGTACGGTTCCCAATTTCTCTCCTTAGAGGTTTTTCTTGGCACCATGAAATCAGCAGCTTTCAGCCATTCGGCTTACTGCTTTACGCCTCACTGTTAAGACTCTCCGGATTTGCCTAGAGAATCCAGCTTACGCGTATCGAACACCATAGCCATATAATGTCCTGCCTATCCTTATGCGTCACCCCATCGTAATAACGAAAAACTGGGAGGTCCGGAATATTAACCGGATTTCCATCGCTTACGCCTTTCGGCCTCAGCTTAGGGACCGCCTAACCCTGAGCGGATTAACCTTCCTCAGGAAACCTTAGACTTTCGGCGTGAAGGGTTCTCACCTTCATTATCGCTACTTATGCCGGCAGGGTCTCTTCTGTAATGTCCACGCATCTTCCCAGTTGCGCTTCATCCACGACAGAATGCTCTCCTACCACGCACACCTAATGGTGTGCATCCGCTGCTTCGGTATACAGTTTTAGCCCCGTTGTATTGTCGGCACCGGACCGCTTGACCAGTGAGCTATTACGCTTTCTTTAAAGGATGGCTGCTTCTAAGCCAACCTCCTGGCTGTCTGAGCGTTCCGACTTCCTTTCCCACTTAACTGTAATTTTGGGACCTTAGCAGGCGGTCTGGACTGTTTTCCTCTCGACTGTGAAGCTTAGCCCCCACAGTCTGACTCCCGGGCTGGTTGTGATCGGCATTCGAAGTTTGATTAGATTCAGTAAGCCGGAAAGCCCCCTAGTCTATCCATGTCTCTACCACCGATCCAAATCACCCGAGGCTAGCCCTAAAGCTATTTCGGAGAGAACGAGCTATAACGGAATTTGATTAGCCTTTCACCCCTACCCTCAGCTCATCCGAGCTTTTTTCAACAAACACCGGTTCGGTCCTCCAGTGAGTGTTACCTCACCTTCAACCTGGCCAAGGGTAGATCATCCCGCTTCGCGTCTATTCCTGCCAACTTATCGCCCTATTCAGACTCGCTTTCGCTGCGGCTCGCTCACGCTTAACCTTGCTGACAAGAATAACTAGCCGGCTCATTATGCAATAGGCACGCGGTCAGACATTCCCTTACGGGCATAGTCCTCCCACTGCTTGTAGGCACACGGTTTCAGGTACTTTTCACTCCCCTCAATGGGGTGCTTTTCGCCTTTCCCTCACGGTACTGGTTCACTATCGGTCAGAAACGAGTATTTAGCCTTACGGGATGGTCCCCGTGGATTCAAGCAGGGTTTCTCGTGCCCCGCCTTACTCAGGTACCTGCTTCGAGTCTGGATCGCTTTCGTCTACGGGTCTGTCACCCTCTTTGGATCTCCTTTCCAGAAGATTCGACTAGCAACCAGATTGGTAACTCTACTTTTGCAGGCCCTACAACCCCCGAACTACCGAAATAGTACGGGTTTGGGCTGTTCCGATTTCGCTCGCCACTACTATCGGAATCGAGGTTTCTTTCTCCTCCTGGAGGTACTGAGATGGTTCACTTCCCTCCGTTCGCCTGTTCCTACCTATGAATTCAGTAGGACATACCCAGGTTTTACCTGGGTGGGTTTCCCCATTCGGAAATCTCCGGATCAACGCGTGTGTGCCGCTCCCCGAAGCTTATCGCAGCTTGCCGCGTCCTTCATCGCCTGTTTCTGCCAAGGCATCCACCGTGCGCCCTTAGTAGCTTGACCATAGAATTTACTCGCACGCAGCAAAGTGACAACCTCTGCAACATAGAGCTATCTACGTTTGATATAGTCCACGCCTGTGTCGTACAACCCTCATCTCAACTTGCGAAAATCAGGTCGATAACACGAAAATTATTCTAAAGACACTCAATACTGACGACAGCGTTGCTATCAGAGACAACCTGAGAGCTAGCTGCTCAGCCTTGTAGTTATATTTACCCAATCTATTCAGTTGTCAAAAATCCTAGAGCAAAGTTGCACGAATCGCTTCGCTGCGTCTTGCTTCGCGCCCTCAGGCGGCTTGAGCATTCCTGCTCAAGGTTCAACTTCCACAAATGGAAGCTCAACCTCAAGCAGACATCGCTTGCTTTACATGTCGAATATGCCAATCGAGAAGTTATGGTGGAGCTGAACGGGATCGAACCGTTGACCCCCTGCTTGCAAAGCAGGTGCTCTCCCAACTGAGCTACAGCCCCTTGATGGTCAGTTTAGCTGACCGTCGGGATAAAGGTGGTGGGCCTGGGTAGATTCGAACTACCGACCTCACCCTTATCAGGGGTGCGCTCTAACCAACTGAGCTACAGGCCCGAAATAGCAGCCCTGCGCGAAGCTCCTAGCACTTAGCTAAAAGCTAACGGCTAGAAGCTACTAGCTGGTTTTTCTCGAAAGATTTCGAGGACACAGTTGAACGTGCATGGCAGCTAAGCTGCCATTGACCATCGGTGTTGACAGATAGCGAAAAAAAGAAGGTTTAGTTCAGGCTCATCGAGACTTGCCGAAGCTCATCAAGATGGTTCTCGACAACGTCACTTCAAGCTCAACTTGGTCGCAAAACCAAGCTGCCTGCATTCGCAGGGCACTGAAGTGTGTCGAGGCGTTCTCTTTTAGAAAGGAGGTGATCCAGCCGCAGGTTCTCCTACGGCTACCTTGTTACGACTTCACCCCAATCATGAATTACACCTTGGGCGGCTGCTCCCTTGCGGTTAGCGCACCGACTTCTAGTGCAACCCACTTTCGTGATGTGACGGGCGGTGTGTACAAGGCCCGGGAACGTATTCACCGTGGCATGCTGATCCACGATTACTAGCGATTCCAGCTTCATGGAGTCGAGTTGCAGACTCCAATCCGAACTGAGGCCGGCTTTTTCCGATTAGCTCCCCCTCGCGGGTTTGCAGCGGTTTGTACCGGCCATTGTAGCACGTGTGTAGCCCTGGACATAAAGGCCATGAGGACTTGACGTCATCCCCACCTTCCTCCCCGTTATCCGAGGCGGTTTCGTCAGAGTGCTCAACTAAATGGTAGCAACTGAAGATAAGGGTTGCGCTCGTTGCGGGACTTAACCCAACATCTCACGACACGAGCTGACGACAGCCATGCAGCACCTATATAGCGGTCTATTGCTAGACGCCGACGTTTCTGCCGGATTCCACTACATTTCGAGCCCAGGTAAGGTTCTTCGCGTTGCGTCGAATTAAACCACATGCTCCACCGCTTGTGCGGGCCCCCGTCAATTCCTTTGAGTTTCAGCCTTGCGACCGTACTCCCCAGGCGGATTGTTTATCGCGTTAGCTTCGACACGGCAGGATTGGGTACCTGCCACATCAAACAATCATCGTTTAGGGCTAGGACTACCAGGGTATCTAATCCTGTTTGCTCCCCTAGCTTTCGTGCATCAGCGTCAGTTATGGTCCAGTGAGCCGCTTTCGCCACAGGTGTTCCTTCCGATATCTACGCATTTCACCGCTACACCGGAAATTCCACTCACCTCTCCCATACTCAAGCCCGGCAGTTTCTTATGCAGACTATGGGTTGAGCCCATAGATTTCACATAAGACTTGCCAAACCGCCTACGCACCCTTTACGCCCAATAAATCCGAACAACGCTTGCCCCCCTCGTATTACCGCGGCTGCTGGCACGAAGTTAGCCGGGGCTTCTTCTATGGGTACCGTCATAATCTTCCCCATCGAAAGGAGTTTACATACCAAGATATTTCATCCTCCACGCGGCGTTGCTGCGTCAGGGTTTCCCCCATTGCGCAAAATTCCCCACTGCTGCCTCCCGTAGGAGTCTGGACCGTGTTTCAGTTCCAGTGTGTCCGTGCGCCCTCTCAGGCCGGATACCGATCATCGCCTTGGTGGGCCATTACCCCGCCAACTAGCTAATCGGCCGCGACCTCCTCCCCAAGCGCATTGCTGCTTTGACTCGTAAGTGTTATGCGGTATTAGCTAAGATTTCTCTCAGTTATTCCCCACTCGAGGGTAGATTAGTCACGTGTTACTCACCCGTGCGCCACTTTACTCAGGTATTGCTACCCTTTCTCGTGCGACTTGCATGTGTTAGGCACGCCGCCAGCGTTGATTCTGAGCCAGGATCAAACTCTCGTTTAATCTTGGTTTGCTTGCCGCACATCGACAGGGGTCGGTGCGGATCAAGCGCCCCCGGTGCTCGAAAACACCCGGAGGTTTATAACTAGTGAGAATGACTAAACCAAATTTCGTATCATCTCACGACTGGCACGTTCAACTATGTTGTCAAAGATCCGAACTGCATCCACCTAAGCGGGCAGCTTTGGATCAAGGACTGAGTCGGCATAAGCCATACTCGTGTCCTCGAACTTGATGCGCTGTTGTCGTCTGTGTTTGCTACCTGCTTCATCTCTCTCGTTAGTTTTTATTAGCCTTGCTTCAGGCTTTCGAGGAGTATTTGAGTAGCGTGTGACGTTTTAGCGAACTTTCTGAGGTTATCAATCTTCATCTCGTATGTCAACTTTATTTTTTACTTTCTTTTGCAAGCTATTCTAAAGAAGGTGAAGATAAGTTGATGTTGTTCGCTCAGCACAAAATATCAAAACATCGTGACGCTCGAAGATGAGCGCGGAGCACTTAGCTCCTGGTAAAAATAAAATCAACTGCAGTGGCTTGGGTTGGATTGCCGGTTAGCTTTTAGGCTTTCAACCGATATCAAACGCTTGGACTGCGCTCCGTCTTCCCTTGTTACTCGCTCTTGTGTTGCCAGAGCCAAGGTGCGAAGCAGTACTACTTACTTCTCAACTAGAGTATCGTGCTTTTCGTCTCCGTGCAAGCTTGATGCTTTCCACTTCGTCTCTTGCCGTATGTCTCTTTGCGACTTCCTGAGGTTACCAGCGACGGAGACTCTGTGCAAGTTCAATGCTGTGAATAACCGGGAGTTCCTGTAGAAAAGTGGGTTTGGCCCAGCAAAGACGGGGTAAGAAATCTTCGATTCTTTACCATGTTGTTTGAAATTACTCCTCGATCTTCGTTTTTGAACCGTGGATACGGGGGATACGGTCTAGAATCGTCCACTATGGAAGCCAATGAAGTCTCAGAGTTTGCCAATCAGATGAAGGAGTCGGGGGAGTCGGGCGAAGAGTCGCTGAAGAGCATCTCGCTTGGCATCTCGATTCTGGCGGTGCTGGTTGCAATGGTCACCGTTCTTGGGCATCGCACGCATACTGAGGCGGTGCTGATGCAGTCTCGCGCGGGCGATCAGTGGAACGAGTACCAGGCGAAGAAGATTCGCATGGATAATCTCTCGGTCACCCTGGATCTGCTGGCGATGGAGCCTACGCTCAACGCTTCTGCTACCGAGACGAAGCGTAAGGAGTACGAGGCTCACATCGAAAAGTGGAAGGAAGATCTGACCGAGGAGCAGAACAAGGCTCGTGAGTTCGAGGCTGAGGTGAGTCACGCGGAGACCAAGGCCTCCCGGTATGACCTGGGCGAGGCGCTGCTGCAGATTGCCGTGGTGCTCTGCTCGATTACGCTGTTCACGCGGAAGCGGGCTTACTTCCTTCTCGGACTTTCACTGGGGGCGGCAGGGATCGTGGTGGCCTGTTCGGCTTTTCTGGTCCGCTAGGTCGACGTATTCGGGTGGCTTTGTTGCGTTGCGCGGGGGGTGGCGGATGCTTCTGCCCTTACTGAGTCCAAGAGGGGTACCCCCCCCCCTTGCCCGCGTGTAACTTATTTATTATCATAGATTTACGGGGATAAAACACTCGTAAATACTTCATAACAAATGAGTTGCGTGCAGATACCTGCAATGAAATGACTTACGGCTAACCAACCCTCTGAAAGAGCGGTATATGGCGTCGTTTTCCGTAACCAGGGAGACTTTGACGGAGTGTCTTAGCATTCCCTCAGCGACTAAAGTCGCGTTGATGCGTTTCGACTTGCCGCGGGACTAAAGTCCTGCCCTTTTAACAACGTGCAGTGAAGCCCCCCGGCCTTTCAAAAGGCGCGGTTTGATCAGAGGCTCCTTGGATTTTTCGTACTAGATCTAGTGTAGCGGATTGGCGGTAACTGATGCGCCATGCTTATGCTACTGATTCTAAGGCGATTGAGTCTGGATGGGGCTTGACAGCAGAATTTGGCAGGAAAATCGCGAAACTACCCAGAAGTGCGATCGCGAGATGAGAGCGAACGCGTAATGCGGGGGAGCTCCACTGCGCTGTTCACAGTGAGACTGTGAACAACTTCGGTCGAGATGACGGTTTTTTTTATGGTTCTAGCAGGTCAAAACGAGCAGCACACCCGGCTGAAACAAACGACTGCAATGTCAACAGCAACGGCAGTGGGCAACGGCGACCGCCAACAGCAACAGCACAACAACAGCAACAGCCAACAGCAGATCCCCTGCGGGGATGACAACAAGAACGATAAAGGCAACTGCAACAGCAACACAACTGCGGGGATTCTTCGCTTCGCTCAGAATGACAACGTACGGCGAGCCACAGCGTGTGGGCGTGCTGTTGAGAGATTGGATCAGCTTGCGTGGGAGTTTAGGAGACGGGCGAGGGTGTAGGCGACAGCGGCTGCGGCTCCACCGATCAGGACGGTCTGTAGAGCGCTGCGCAGCCAGCCAGTGCCCACCAGCTTTCCTTTCAAAGCTCCGAAGACTGCTAGTGCCAATAGCGTGATGACGACGGAGAGCTTCAGTGCAGTGAGGTTGTCGGCGACGAGCATGTAGGGGAGCAGGGGGATAAGGCCGCCAGCGATGTAGGAGATTGCGATGGTGAGGGCGGAGCGGTGGGCGCGGTTTGCGGCAGGTTTTTCGAGGCCGAGTTCGAAACGCATCATGAAGTCGACCCAGGCGGTGGGGTTCTGTTTGAGCGCATTGAGGACTGGAGTTGCGCTGGTACGATCCACGTTGTAGTGCTCGAAGATCTCGTAGATCTCTTCTTCTTCGTCGCGGGTGCGCTCGATGATCTCGCGCTCTTCGCGTTCGCGCTCGGAGACGTAGTGTTCGGCGTCTCCGCGGGCGGCGAGATAGCCGCCGAGACCCATGGCGATGGAGCCTGCGGCTATTTCGGCTAGTCCGGCGAGGACGACGATGTGGGAAGAGGCGACAGCTCCGGAGAGGCCTGCGGCGAGAGCGAAGGGAACGGTAAGACCGTCGGAGAGGCCGATGACGATGTCGCGGACGGCCTCAGTGGATTCGAAGTGGCCTTCGATGTGGGGGCCGTGGCTGTGTGTTGCGTGCGCTACCTCATGCATTGGGGTAGTGTAGTGCAGGTTTTATGCGGGAGGAAGAAGCGTCCGGCTGTAATGGTTGTGCGGGGCATGTTTTTGCAGGCTGCCGGGAGTCTTTCGAGCAACCGAAGCGTCTGTAGGAGCAGGTGACCGTGGCAGAAAGAGCAAAGCGGATGGCGGCATGAGACAGCCGTGGATGGGCCGGTTTGGGACGATGGCGCTGGTGATGGCTCTCGCGGTTATGCCATCCCAAGTGCGCGCCCAGCAGGGGGATGACGAAGGCGAGGGCGGGGTTGTGTTTGCGGGTGGGCAGATGGTTCGGGGAACTGTGACCGCCGCGACTGCGGACCATCTGACGGTGAAGACCGAGGCGGGCGAGGTGTATCAGGTGGTCTTTTCTGCAAATACGCGGGTGAGTAAGGACCGGCAGCCGGTGAAGATTGCGGATATCAAGGCGGGGGATGGGGTGGGGGCGATGGGTGTGCTCGACCCGGCGACAAAGACGGTTCATGCGGTGTTTGTCGGCGTGATGGATGCGGAACAGGTGAAGAAGGCGCGGGAGGGGATGGGCAAGGTCTACATCACCGGAAGGGTGACGGCGATCGACATGGAAGCGCTGAAGCTGACGGTGTTGCGTCCGGATGGTGTGACCCAGGTGATTGGGGTGGATGAGCAGACCTCGTTCAAGCGCGGCGGGCGTGGGATGGGGATACTTGCGAGCGGTGCGGGGGTGACTGAGATGGGTCCGGTGGGTGGAAGAGTGAGCGGCGGAGCGGGATCGGCCAATGGGGCTGGCGAGAGTGCGGGGGGCGCGGGGGGAGAGAGCATTACGCTTGCGGACGTGAAGGTTGGAGATGCGGTCGCCGGACGTGGAGCGCTGAAGAATGGATTGTTTGTGCCTACGGAACTTGGGATCTCGGATGCGGCCGCGATGACGCGGAGGCGACGGCGTGAGTTGAGTGGAAGCGGAGCTGCTGCTCCTGCTGCGGGTGCGGCTCCGGCGAAGCCTGCTGCGGTTCCTCAGTGATGCAGGCGATCTGTTTGACGGTGATGGCGCGAGGCGAGGCAAAGGTGCGGGGATCGATTCGATCAGTGGCGTTGGGTCTGGTGTTGGCTGGGAGTGCGTGGGGACAGGCTGTGCCGCCGGTTCAACCGAATGCGGCTACGCCGGCGCAAGAGGCGACGCCCCCTGCGGCTACGCCGCCTGCCGCGGTTGAATCGAGTGGCGGAACGATCAGCGGAACCGTAAAGGCTGGAGCAGTTCCCTTGCCCGGAGTTGCCGTGACTGCGAGCAATACGCTGACCGGGAAGAGGTATGCGACGACGACCGATGGGAATGGCGCGTTTGCGATGACGGTTCCGCGCAACGGCCGCTATGTGGTGAGGGCTGAGCTGGCCGCGTTCGCAGCGGAGACGAAGGAGGTTTTGATCAACGCTGCCGGGCAGAATGGCGGCAAACCTGCGCAGGTGGCGGAGTTTGGATTGCAGCTGGCCTCGCGGGTGCAGCAGCAGGAGCAGCGCCAGGCTGCGGCGACAAGTGCTGGAGTGATGCGGGGATTGCAGGCCTTGAGTGTGACTGGTGATGCGTCGGGTTCGGCGGATGCAACGGTTGGAGGAGGAGGCGCTGGAGCGCAGCTTCCGTCGCTTGCGGGGATGGGGGGCGGCGAGGCGGCGGCGAGCGATTCGGTGACCGTGAGTGGTGCAGCGGGACAGACAAATGGGCTTGCGGGATACAGCGAAGACGATATTCGGGAGCGGGTGCAGGATGCGATTGCGCAGGCGCAGCGGCAGGGTGGAGCGGTGGGCGATATTGCGAGTTCGGTGGCAGGGATGCTGGGCGGGATGATGGGAGGGGGAGGATTTGGCGGGCCGGGCGGCGGGGGATTCGGAGGTCGCGGTGGCGGCGGCGGGCGTGGTGGTGGCGGCGGTGGGTTTCGCGGGTTCAATCCTACGCAGCCGCATGGAGCGGTGTTCTACCAGGGCGGCAACGGTGCGCTGGATGCAACGAACTTTTCGCTGACGGGAGCGCCGGTGGTGAAGCCGGGTTACAGCACGAACAGATTTGGAGTGAGCTTTGCGGGGTCGCCGTTTATTCCGGGAGTGGTGAAGGCGAGTACGAAGCAGTTCGTCTTCTTCAACGTGACGGGGCAGCGGAATATTACACCCTCGAACCTTTACGGCACGGTGCCGACGCTGGCTGAGCGGAGTGGGGACTTCTCTGCCCTGCTGCAGCCTACGAACGGATTGTCTGCGACGCAGCTCTACAATCCGGCGACCGGCGCGGCGATTCCGGCGAACGTATTTTCAAACGCGGGGCTTAGCGTCTCGCCACAGGCGGCGGCGCTGCTGAACTTTTATCCGGCACCGAATATTGCAACGACGGGGCAGCAGGGGTACAACTACCAGACAATTACGACTGCGGGAAACAACGCGACGACGGCGGCGCTCCGGTACGTGCGGAACTTTGGGCAGAACAATACCTTTGGCGGTGGACGCAGAGAGCAGCAAGGCAGCGGGCCTGCAACGCTGCGGCAGAATATCAACTTCAATGGGAGCTACTCGCACACAGCTGCGGATAATCCGAATATCTTTCTGCCGCTGGGGGGTGCGACGGAGACGAATGGATATGGCGTGACTGCCGGTTACACGATCGGATATGGCAAGCTGACCAACAACGCTTCGATCAACTGGAACCGGTCGCACGCTACGGCGCGGAACTACTTTACGAATGGGAGCGATCCGCTGGATGGTACGGGGATCACGATTCCGAAGCCGGTGATTGGCGGCGATGCGGGGATCTATAACGGCCTGCCAAATGTGAGCGTCTCGAACTTTACCGGGTTGACGCAGGCTCTGCCGAACGATGCGGTGAATCAGACGATCTCATTCTCGGACTTTATGAGTTACAGATACAAGAAACACAGTATGCGGTATGGATTTGATATTCGGCGAGTGCATGCGGATACGGTGGGTGGGACGAATGTGGTGGGATCGTTCACGTTTACCGGATATGCGACGCAGAATCCGGTGAGTGCGTGTACGTCGTCCTCGACGGTGACTTGCCCGGTGGTGGCGCCGAGTGGATATGGGTTGGCTGATCTTCTGCTGGGGCTGCCGCAGCAGTCGGCGATCCAGGCGGCGACGCAGAAGACCTATCTGCGGGCGAATGTCTTTGACTGGTATGCGCAGGATGATTGGCGGGTGTTGGCGAATCTGACTTTGAACTATGGACTGAGGTATGAGTATTTTTCGCCTTATGTGGAGAAGGATAATCGGCTGGTGAATCTGGATCACAATGCGGATTTTACGGTGGTGACGCCGGTGTGTCCGGTGGCGATTGCGGGGGCATGCGGGGCGGGGACGGTGCGGTCGCTGGTGAATCCGGATAGGAATATGTACTCGCCGCGGCTGGGGTTTGCGTATCGGCCGAAGCTGAAGATCTTCAAAGATACGGTGGTGCGTGGGGGGTATGGGATCAACTTCAACACGGGGCAGTATGCGACGGTGGCGAGGAATCTTTCCGCGCAGGTGCCGTTTGCGTTGACGCAGACGAACGTGGTGGGGCAGACGGGATGCACTCCGGGGACGCTGACGCTGGCGAATGGGTTCGGCTGCTCGACGACGCCGGTGCAGAACAACTACGCGGCTAATCTGGATTATCGACTGGGGCATGTGCAGGTGTGGAACGTGGATATTCAGCGGACGTTTCCGCTGGGGATTGTGGCGAATGTTGGATACAACGGAGCGAAGGGTGGGGAGCTGGATATTGTGCGGGCACCGAACCGGACGGCGACGGGTGTGCTGAATCCTGGGGCGCAGCCGTTCAATTATGAGGATTCGCTGGGGTTTTCGCGGTTTCAGCAGTTGAGCGTGAATGTGCGGAAGCGGCTGCAGAAGGGGGTTTCGCTGCAGGCGACGTATCACTATGGGCACTCGATCGATAACGCTTCGTCGATTGGCGGGACGACAGTGGTTCCTGCGCAGAACGATAAGGATTTGAATGCGGAAGAGGGGAACAGCTCGTTCGATGTGCGGCACCAGGTGACGGGAAACTGGGTGCTGGAGCTGCCGTTTGGGCCGAACCGGGCTTTCTTTACGAAGGGGGGATTCTGGTCGCGGGCGCTGGATGGGTTCTCGCTGTCGGGGGACTTTACGTTTGCTTCGGGGACTTACTTCACGCCGCACTATGTTTCGACGGTAGCGGAGACAGCTACGGGGACCAACAATACGCTGCGGCCGGACAGGGTTTTTTCGCAGCCGATTCCTGGGCAGGGGACGATCTTGAACTGGTTCAATGCGGCGGCGTTCGCGGCTCCGGCGAACGGGTATGGGACGGCGTCGCGCGGGTCGATTGAGGGGCCGGGGATTGCGGTTGCGGATGCTTCGCTGTCGCGAACGGTGGCACTGGGCGAGACGCGGTCGTTTGAGGCGAGAGTGACAGCGACGAATGTCTTCAACACGGTGCAGTACTCGGGGATCGATACGACACTGAACTCGCAGACGTTTGGGCAGGTGACCTCGGCGGCGACGATGCGGCGGTTGACGGTGCTGGCGCGGTACCGGTTTTGATATTGAGGGGCGAGGCTATGAGTTTGCGACTAGCGGCTAACTTGCGACAAGCGGTGACCTGGCGTGGAATTGTAGCTGCGATGCTGGTCGGCGTGGTTGCCGGGATGCCTGTGGCGGGTGGGTGGGCGCAGCAGCCGGACCAGTCGGGTGGATTTACGCTGAAGGTGCAGAGCGATATTGTGCTGACCAACGTGATAGTGCGGGACAAGAAGACGGGCGAGGTTGTGAAGGGACTGAAGGAGAGCGACTTTACGATTCTGGAGAATGGGAAGCCGCAGAAGATTGCCAGCTTCGACTATCAAAATGTGGATGAAGCCGCGGTGCTGCGGGAGAAGTCGACCGTGATAGGAAAAGCTTCGATCGCGGACTTGGTCAATGGGGAGTTTGCGTCGAATCCAGCTACGCTGCGGGATCATCGGCTGATCGTGATGTTCTTCGATTTGAGCAGTATGCAGCCGGAGGATATCGACCGGGCGGTGGAGTCGGCACAGGACTTCGTGAACAAGAAGATGCAGCAGGCGGACCTGGTGGCGCTGGTGAGCATGGCTACCGGCCTGAGCATGGATCAGGACTTTACCTCGGATAAGGCGGCGCTGCTCAAGGGGTTGGGCAAGTACAACGGAACCGAGGGGACGGGTTTCGCGAACGGCAATGAAGGGGGCAACTCAGGCGGGACGGCGGATGATGCTTCGAGTTTTAGCTCCGATGACAGCGAGTACAACGCACTGAATACGGATCGTGAGCTGTATGCGATTCGAACGATTGCGAAGAGTCTTGAGAGGGTCGATCAGCGAAAGAGCCTGTTGTACTTCAGCGGTGGGCTGACGCGGCAGGGGATCGAAAACCAGGCGAGTATGCGGGCGGCTACGAACGAGGCTGTGAAGGCCAACATGGCCATCTACAGTGTGGACTCGCGTGGGTTGGAGGCTCTGCCGCCGGTGGGAAATGCCTCGACGGGTAGCCTGCGTGGGACGGCGGCTTACAGCGGCGGCGCGATGCAGAGCCAGTTGGATGCGAACTTCGGCTCGCAGGAGACGCTGGCGACGCTCTCTTCCGACACGGGCGGGAAGGCGTTCTTCGATTCGAACGACTTTGCGCCGGCGTTTCAGCAGGTGCAGCATGATACGGAGGCTTACTACATCGTTGGGTTCCGCTCGACCAATACGGCGCGGGATGGAAGCTTCCGGCACCTGACGGTGAAGTTGAATCGCAGCGATGTAAAGCTCGACTACCGCCCGGGCTACTACGCCCCTGCCGACTTTCAGCACCAGAAGACCCAGGACCGGGAGCAGGCTTTGATGGAGGAGTTGCGGAGCGATCTTCCGGCGACCGATGTTGCGGTGTATCTGCAGGCGTTGTACTTCAGGATGGCGGAGAACAAGTTTTTTGTTCCGGTATCGCTGATCATTCCGGGGTCGCAGATCCATAGTGTGAAGAACGGCGACCGGGATAAAGCCAATATCGATGTGATCGGGCAGGTGAAGAACGCCGAGGGCATTGTTGTGGGGAACGTTCGCGACACGGTGAAGCTGGCGCTGGATGCGGCGCAACAGGTCCAGCAGAAGAAGATTCAGTATTCGACTGGATTCACGCTGGCTCCCGGAAGATACCACCTGAAGTTTGTGGTGCGGGAGAACCAGACGGGCGCGATGGGCAGCTTTGAGACCGACCTGCAGGTGCCTGATCTGAAGAAGATTCCACTAAAGCTGAGTTCGATTGTGCTGTCGAGCCAGCGGGTGCCGAACACGGCCAAGAAGGTCTCGAGTCCCCTGGTGCGGGACGGAGTGGAGTGGATTCCGAATGTTCCCCATGTGTTTCGGCAGGACCAGCACCTCTACTTTCTGTACGAGGTGTACGATCCGGCGAAGGAGAAGAGTGCTGCGGAGCCCTCGAGTTCTCCCGGGTTAACGCGGCGCGAGGGCGGCCCGGTACGGGTGTTGACCAGCATTGAGTTTCTGATTGGCGGCGTGAAAGTGTATGAAACGCCGCTGGTTGAGGCCAAAACGGTGAATGTCCCCGAGCGAGGCGCCGTGGCGTTCCAGTTCGATGTGCCGCTGACTCCGTTGAAACCTGGGACCTATATCTGCCAAGTAAACGTGATCGATGATGCTGGCGGAAGCTTCAGCTTTCCCCGGATGGCGATGCGAGTGGAGCCGGGGACGGCGCCTGTGGTGGCTCCCGCAACCTCTGCATCCGCGCCGGTCTCCCCTGGTGGTCCTATCAAACCGGAGTGAAGTGGCTATTGACAGTGTTAAATCCTGAGGCCGATGATGATGGCGAATTCGTGAGGTCCTCTTATGAGACCGCAACTTCGCTTGACTCTTCTTCTCCCAGTTCTTGGTTTAGCGCTTTCCAATCCTCCCCTGACGTCGCAGAAGCTTTCGCCTGCAGCCACCCCTGATGCCCAGCGCGATCTACGCCACCAAAGCGCCGACTGGTTCGCCATCGAACCTCATCTTCCCGATCCGGCGACTGCGAGCCCGCAGAAGCTGGAGATCGCTGCGGACGTTCTACGGGCGCGACGTTTTCCGGAAGATGCGCTGGTCTATTACGGATATGCGCTGCAGCGCGGCGGACCGGAGCAGGAGTTGCTCATCCGAATGGGCGTAACTGAGCTTGACCTGCGACATATAGCAGTTGCGCGCACTTATTTTCTGCGGGTGGTTCATCTACAAAAGAAAAACTCACAGGGATGGAACAATCTTGGCGCGGCCGAATATATAGATGGGCGCTATGGGACGGCAATCTCCGACTACAGCAAGGCCATAAAGCTGGATAGGAAATCGGCGATCTATCACTCCAATCTAGGAACCGCATACTTCGAAGAGAAGAGCTTCGAGAAGGCGCGACAACAGTTCGATATCGCGCTGACGCTAGATCCGGATATGATGCAGCATCACGGAGCAAGTGGGATTGAAGCTCATATGCTCTCGCCGGCGGATCATGCTCATTATTGCTTCGAGATAGCGCGACTCTATGCTCATCGCGGCGATGAAGAGGATATGCTTCGCTACCTTACGCTCGCCAGCGAAGGTGGATACGACGTGTTGGGATCGATGGGTTCCGACGAAGTGTTGGCGAAGTATCGCAAAGATCCGCGCGTGATAAGCCTGGTGAAAAATGCGAATGCTCTGCGAAACGCGAAGACGTCGGTCGCGGATGCGCGAAGCGGCGGTGTACCGCCACTGTTGCCGCAGGTTCCCAACTGATTGCATTACTTATAGGGGCAGTGACGACAATCTGAGTTACAGCAGTAGCCGCGCCTGAGATGGTAGGCAGCGGTAAACACGAGGTATGGACCCTCGTAGTAGAAGTCTTCGGGCAGGAGCTCCTTAGGCGCGTCGTCCGCGGGTGGAACAGGCGGTGGAATGACGGCGGGTTTGATGGAGTCCTGCATGGATGACATGATCCTAGACCAGTGTCCTAGATCAATATCCTAGACCCGTTTGAAGACCTGCGGGTCGGGCCGCCGCAGGAGTTCTTTTTTAAAGAGAGTCTGGTATGGGCGAGTGGCAGGTTCGAATCGACTGACTTGAGGTCGTCGGTGTTATTTGGTGGCGTCCTGAGCGAGGCGGAGTCCGGAGAACTGCCAGCGCGTTGCGGGTGAGAAGAAGTTTCGGTACGTGGCACGGATGTGGGTGGCTGGCGTGACACAGGATCCTCCTCGGAGAATGACCTGGGAGGACATGAACTTGCCGTTGTACTCGCCGAGCGCGCCGGGAAGGGGCTTGTAGCCGGGATAGCCGGTGTAGCCACTGGCGGTCCACTCCCAGACATCGCCGAAGATCTGCTGCAGGCCGGGGAGGGCAGATGCAGGGGTTGGATGGAGGTTTCCGGTCTCCAGGAGATTGGCTTGAATGGCAGGGATGGCGGCGAGGCTCTGCGCGGGGTCCGGCTGGTAGGTGAGGAGCGCGGGCTGCGAGTTGATCTCTTTACGCTGGAGACCGAGCTGGCTGACGGCGTGCTCCCACTCGAACTCGGTGGGGAGACGGTGGCCCACCCACCGGGCGAAGGCGTCGGCTTCGAAGAAGCTGAGATGGCAGACAGGGGTCTCGCTGAGGTCGTCGAGCGAGCGGAAGCCGTGCATGGTGTAGATGGACCAGCCGGAGTTGGTCTCTTCGTCGCGGCGCCAGTAGAGGGGGGCCTGCCAGTTTTCTGCACGGTTAGTGGTCCAACCCTCGGAGAGCCAAAGCTCGGGGCGGTTGTAACCGTTCTGGTCGATGAAGGCGAGGTAATCGGCGCAGGTGACAAGACGCGTGGCGAGGCGATAGGGCGCGAGATAGACGGGGTGGCGGGGGGTCTCGTTGTCAAAGGCGAATGCGGAAACGGACTGGATTGGGTCAGTGGGATCGAGTTTGAAGCCGATTTCGGTGATGCCTCCAGCGAAGTCGATCCAGTCCAGAGGCGGGGCGATGACGTCGAGCTTCTGCTTCGCGGGTGACTCGAGGTAGGGAGGATGGAGCGGGTTGGTGAAGAGAGCGTGCTTGATGTCGGTGGCGATGAGCTCCTGGTGCTGCTGCTCATGCTCGAGGCCGAGAGCGATGCGGCGCGCAGCTTCGTCTTCAAGGGGATGCTGCAACAAGGAAGCCATGGCTGCGTCTACGTGGGTGCGGTAGGCGAGGATGGAGTCGAGTGGGGGGCGGGAGAAGGAGGCGCGAAGTTTTTTTTCCGGCATCTCTCCGAGCGAGTTGTAATAGCTGTTGAAGAGCCAGTGAAAGTCAGGATGGAAGGGCTGGTAGCCGGCAGCGAACTCGCGGAGAACAAACGTCTCGAAGAACCAGCTGGTATGGGCCAAATGCCACTTGACCGGACTGGCCTCAGAAGAGGACTGGACCATCATGTCTTCTGGAGATAAGGGACTACAAAGATGCTTGCTCGCCAGACGAACGGCTTGGTATCGCGCGAGAAGCGATGCTGCAGTGGCGGTGGTTTCAGCTGTCTGAGACATATTCTTCTCGCTTCACGAAGAGATCGAGGATGGTTATGTGATGCCCTGTAGGACTGCGAAGTTGCCGAAAAGTTACGTTGGGCCGGTGATCCGTGTGCGCTGAAAGGGGCTTCCTTCGCAGCTTCAAATGCTGCTTTACGGCTTGTTGATCACACCAAGATCGATCATGCCATTCACAAAGTACTGCACCGCGAGAGCCACCAGCAACAGACCCATGATGCGGACCAGAATCCTGACGCCAGTATCTCCCAGAGCGCGGGCCACCCGGTCGGAGTTTCCGAGGACCAGATAGCAGATCGCCGCTGTGATAAAGATTGCAAGCAAGATAATGGCGATCTTCTGCCAGCTCGACTGTGCCTGGCCAACCAGTACCATCACGCTGGTAATGGAGCCTGGACCCGCGAGCATTGGAATGCCAAGCGGGACGATACCGGCGTCTTCTTTCTGCGCGGCTTCGGTGGTCTCCTCGGTTGACTCCTGCGTGGGCGAGCGCTTGGCTTCGAGCATGTCCAGGCCGATGAGCAGGAGGATGATGCCGCCAGCGATCTCGAAGGCCGGAAGCGTGATGCCGAACATCCTGAAGATGTACTGCCCCGCCACGGCGAACGCGCTGAGCACGACCAGTGCGGTGACCGACGCTTTCCAGGCCATCTTTCGTCGACGCGCCGCATCCGCACCCTCTGTCACCGCGAGAAAGGTGGGCAGAGCGGCAAACGGGTCGACGAGAAAGAAGATGGAGCTGAGCGCGAGAACAGAAAACTGCACGTACGCCGAGTGCTCCAGCCCCGCGAGGCTGACGGCATGGGGATTGAACATCACTCTCTATTCTCCCATGCCGGGCAGCCGTTATAATGATGCTTCAGCGCCTAGGAGCGTACGAATGCCCATACAGACCACCACGAACATCTGGCACAACGGGAGCCTGATTCCCTGGGACAAAGCCCAAATTCACGTTATGTCCCACGTCGTCCACTACGGCTCGTCAGTCTTTGAGGGCATCCGCTGCTACGCCCAGCCGAACGCCAACAGCATCTTCCGCCTGCCGGAGCACATGGCTCGGCTGGTCGATTCGGCCAAGATCTACCGAATGCCGCTTCCCTACACGGTGGAACAGCTCTCGACCGCAGTGATCGATGTGGTGGAAGCCAATGGTGTCGCTCCATGCTACATACGCCCGATCGCCTTCCGCGGGTATGGCGAGCTTGGCGTCAATCCGCTGAAGTCGCCCGTCGAGGTTTACATTGCGAACTACCCATGGGGCAAGTACGTTCCGGGCACCTCCGGAGCCGATGTCTGCGTGTCGAGCTGGAGCCGGCTTGCTCCGAATACGATGCCGACGCTCGCCAAGGCCGGTGCGAACTACATGAACTCGCAGCTGATTCGCATGGAGGCCGAGATCAACGGCTACTCCGAGGGCATTGGCCTCGATACGAATGGCTACCTCTCCGAAGGATCGGGTGAGAACCTGTTCCTGGTGCGTGGTAGCGTGCTCTACACCACCCCCTTGGCGAACTCGGTGCTGAACGGCATCACCCGTAGCTCCGTTCTCACCCTGGCCAAGCAGCTCGGTATCGAAGTGGTCGAGCAGGCACTTCCCCGAGAGATGCTCTACATCTGCGATGAGGCGTTCTTTACTGGTACTGCTGCCGAGGTGACCCATCTCCGTTCGGTTGATCGGATTATGGTGGGCGACGGCACGATGGGTCCGATCACCAAGGCGCTGCACGATGAGTTCTTCGGCATCGTCCACGGCACACTGCCCGACCGCCATAATTGGCTGACGCCGGTAAATGTGAAGGCCGGCGAACCGGTCGGCGTATAAGCAACTGAAAATGTCACGAATAGAGAAGAGGCAGCCATAGCGGCTGCCTCTTTCTTGTGTGTGCGGTCCCCTCGCGTTTGTTTTGGCCTTGGATAACCGAAACATACCATGACGGTGTGCAGGCTCCGGCTACTGCGTGATCCTGTCGCCGTGGCTCGGTGGCTGGCTTGTGACGAGGATGCGGGTGGGGGTCGAACCGCAATTGAAGACCTGATGCTGCTGGCCGGGAGAGACCTCGACACCTGTGCCAGCTTGCAGGACGAAGTTGCTCTGCTCCACTTCAACGGTCAGTTCTCCTTCAAGAACGTAGAAGAACTGGCGGGATCGGATGTGACGGTGTCGAACCTCACTTGTGCCAGGTGGCATGAGTTCTTCAATGATGCTGAGATCGGTTGTTCTGACGAGATGCCAGCCGTCGCAGCCTTCTCCCCATTGGTAGTGTTCGGCGGTCTGCGGGCTGACAATCTGAGTCATCGAGAGGATCGTTGCGCTCTGGTTGCGAGTTAGTTAGGGCTTTTTGGAACGTTTCGCATTCCGAGGACATGGAAGTCCTTGAGGCCGCCCTTAAGAACGTAGACGAGCGCGTTATTTCCATTTGGATCGGTCGGTCGCAGGAAGAAACCAGACTCGAGCACGAAGTCCCGAGTGTTGCTGATGATGCCCTCGATCATCTCGCCGTCGTAGAAGTAGACGCGCACCCACAGGCCAGGTACGACAGGCGCATGCTCGTGAAAGTGGAGAGCCCTGTGGCGCAGATCGCCGTCGAAGGTTTTGACGAAAAAAACGGCCTTCGCATCCTTGGTGGGGACATCTTCTACTACGTCCGAGTCAAGTAGCTTCAACCGGATCGAGTCCAGGGGATAGACGGGATCGTTGCGTAGAAGCTGTTCGATCGAACCAAGCTCCTGGGGTTCCGCGAGACCGCGAACTGCATGGTTCTCGTAGCGGACGACGACACGATACGCGTCGGATGGCTCTTTTTCGGCGACCTGGGATCTGGTTGAGGACCTTACGATGCGTGGTTGTTCCGCGGCGACAGGTCGTACTGCTTGATCTTGTACAGGAGCGCCTTGTAGCTGATTTGCAGATCGTTTGCCGCGGCCTTCCTGTTCCATCCAGTTCCCTCCAGTACCTGTGCAATTGCCGTCGACTCCGCATCCCCCTTAAGGTTGCGGACCATCGCCTTGAGCCCGGCGCCGTTTGGCGCCTCCTGGGCTGCTGCTACTGTAGCTGCTCCCCCCTGATAGACGGTAGAGGGGGAGAGCTCGTCGACGATGGATCTCTCTTCGCCAAGCACCAGGTAACGGTTGACTACATTTTCCAACTCGCGCAGGTTGCCCGGCCAGGAGTGCTCGGACAGGGCGTTCAGCAGGTTCTGCGAGAAGGGGAGCGGATCGCGGCCGTACCGCTTGGCCCCCTTGCGCATGAAGTACTCCGACAGTACGGGAATCTCCTCGCGGCGCTCTCGCAACGGCGGAATGCTGAGGGTAAATCCATTGAGACGATAGTAAAGATCTTCGCGGAAGGTCTTGTTGGCCATTGCCTCCTTCATATTAATGTTGGTGGCTGCAATCACGCGGACGTCTACCTTCATCGGCGAGCGGCTGCCCAGACGGGAGAAGGTTCCGTCCTGCAGGACCTGCAACAGCTTGGCCTGGAGGATAGCGGGCATCTCGCCAATCTCGTCGAGAAAGATCGTTCCGCCGGTGCAGACCTCGAACTTGCCGGGCTTAGTCTTCACCGCGCCGGTAAAAGCTCCCTGCTCGTAGCCGAAGAGTTCGCTCTCCAGCAAGTCGGCCGGGACTGCCGCACAGTTGACCTTGAGAAAGATGTTCTGGCTGCGGGCCGACATCTTGTGGGTGTAGAGGGCGAGGATCTCCTTACCGGTCCCGCTCTCTCCCAGAATCAGGAGTGGAATGTCCGCGCGGGCTACCAGGGCGGCCTGAGCCTCAAGTTCGCGCATCCTCTTGCTGGACCGCACGAAGGAGTGGCTCTCGTTGAGCGGGATCTCCTTCAGGGCGTCGGCGACGGGAATCTTCTTTTCGGCAGAGGCCAGGTGTTCCTCAATGGCCTGCTCGACATCGCTGCCGGTAAACGGCTTCATGACAATGGCACGGACGCCCAGGCGAATGACCATCTCCAGATCGCGGAGTTCGGCGGAGCACGACAGGACAACTACCGCGAGATTCGGCTTGGTGCAACGAATATGGGTGAGCAGAGGCAGCGGGTCGCGATTGGTGTGCAGGGCGAGCAAAAGCAGATCCGGCTGCTCGGCCTTGTCCAGGCGCTCGAGCAGGGTCTGCTCGTCAGAGAAGAGACTGAGCGAGTACCGGGTGCCGAGGGTGGACCGTAGATAATCCAGAACGGCGAGATCCGGCTCCAGAATTAGAATCTGGGCACGCGTTCGCGTATTGGGCTTCAAGGCAGGGACGGGATAAGAAAGCGCAGCTGACATACAAAGTACCTCAAGTTGCAGGTGTGGACTGTCTCCCAAACCTGCGGTGATCCTGAACCCGGTTGGCCCCCCAGGGTCAGACTGTACTCAATCCAGACAGTTGCCAAAAAGCGGATGGGGTCATCCGAACCACCCGCGCCAGCAGATTCTAGCTCTACTAACACAACATTTGCACAAAAATGTTACGAACTTTGCCGACAAAAGAGATAAAGGTTTACCACTCTCCTATCGAGTAGGCATAGCTTACATGGTACTGGCATCAGTAAAACGAAAAAAATGTGAACTTTTTTTTGCGGGTTACTTTGGTGAAGGGCCGCCCGGTGACCTCAAAATTCAATGGAAAAGCGCCACTTCAATCCAATTTTGGGGTTTGCCCGTATATTTCGCTTTTCGGTTGAGCCCGGGAAATCCTCATTGTTTCTCCCCGGTGTCCTGGAAATGGCGCTTGACGTGCAGTGTGAAGGATATTGCAAACTTGCGGTTTCTGCACAACGCCGATAGGAAAAAATGACCTTGGATCATCACGCCGAATCCGCCGCCTCTCTTAACTTGCCACCTCTTGAGATCTTTTTTGGCAAGACAGCTGTTATGCAGGCGGTTCGAAATAAGTTGGAGCGAGTCGCCGAAACCGATGTCCCCGTGCTGATCCAGGGGGAGAGCGGAACCGGCAAGGAGATTTGCGTGCGTCTGCTGCATGCCTTCTCTCTGCGGGCCAAAGGCTCTCTGGTCAAAGTAAGCTGTCCGGCGATCCCTCACTCGCTGCTCGAAACCGAGCTTTTCGGTTACGAAAAGGGCGCTTTTACAGGCGCTATGTCCACAAAGCTGGGGCGCGTCGAACAATCTCACAATGGCACGCTATTTCTGGATGAGGTCGGAAGCCTTGATTTGGGAGTTCAATCGAAGCTCCTCCAAGTTCTGCAGGACGGAACCTTTGTCCGCGTGGGTGGCCACGAACCGAGAAGCATTGTAACCCGGCTGGTCTCAGCTTCCAACACGGACCTTCGCAGCCAGGTCGAGGATGGAAGCTTCCGCCTGGACTTCCTCTTCCGTATCAATGCGGTCACGATTAACTTGCCTCCGTTGCGCCAACGGATCGCCGACCTGCCTATCCTGATCGATTACTTTATCGACCACTATGCAAAGATCTTCCACAATGCACCGGAATTACTCTCTAAGAGCGCGGTCCGCCTGATGCAGAACTATCACTGGCCGGGAAATATCCGCCAGCTGGAGAACCTCATCCGCAGCTATGTGCTGATCGGCAGCGAGGAGGCGTTGGTCGCGGAACTTATGCCCGAGACTCCGCGCGGAGGCATCACTACCGATATCGACCTCAGCGAACCAATCTCCCTGAAGAACATTACCAAGAAGGCGACTCAGGACCTCGAGCGGCAGATCATTTTGAAAGTTCTGCAGGAGAATAGCTGGAATCGCCAGAAGACGGCGAAGTGGCTTCAGATCAGCTATCGGTCTCTGTTGTACAAGCTGAGCGAGGTGGGCATGCCTGAGGTTCCGCCGCGGCCTCTGCGGATCCCCCACTTGGTGAAGAAAGAAGAGCGGACACTGAAGCCTGCACTCTCCTCGCGGACGCGCATCTATTGATGCTGCCTCCTCAGGTGAACTGCTTCTGATTCGCATTCGGTTGAGTTTAGTAAAAGATTTACTGCCGAACGGTTTACTGCGCTTTGTACCAAGAACGAAGCCTGTTCCGGGGACCACGATTCGCGCGGTCACTTCGTGACTTGTATACTTTTTTTCGTGAGGATAGATGTGCGCCGGTCCTCGGGTTGGTCGGAAAGAGTAAGGCTTGTTGTCTGTGACAGGAGCTACTGCGCGCCCTGTCGCCGGATGATCGTCTTGATCGTCTCGAACATGATCAACAGATCGAGCCCCAGCGTCATGTGCTTGATGTAATAAAGATCGAACTCCAGCTTTTCGCGGCTCTCTGCCAGCGTCGCCCCATAGCCATAACGCACCTGCGCCCAACCCGTTAGACCAGGGCGGATCATGTGGCGAAGGTTGAAATACGGAATCTGTTCGGTGAGCCACGGCACGAACTCTGGCCGCTCTGGGCGTGGACCGACAAAGCCCATATCGCCGCGAAGTACATTCCAGAGCTGAGGGACCTCATCGAGCCGGGTCTTACGCATAAACATGCCAACGCGGGTCACGCGCGGATCGTTCTTGGTCGCCCACTTTGCTCCGGCGACCTCTGCATCGGTTCGCATCGTACGAAATTTGTAGACAGTGAAGTTCTTTCCGCCGAGACCTACCCGTGTCTGCCGGAAGAAGATCGGGCCGGGGGAGGACAGCCGCACCATCAACACGACGATGGGGAAGAATGGTAGGAAGAGAAGCAGACCGACCGCGGCTGTCAGCGTCGAGACTATCCGCCGGGCAATCTGCTGGGATGGCTTCACGCGAAAGCCTTCGCTGTAGATGAAGCTGCTCGGATGAAGACCATCGAGATGCAGCTTGCCGGTAAGCCGCTCCAGCAGGGATCCAGCATCTTCGATGACAACTCCGTTGAACCGAAGCTTCAGCAACTCTCGGACGGGAAACTCGCCGCGACGATCTTCAATGGCAACGATGACACGATCGACGGGCGGTCTGGGTACGGAGAATCTCTCCAGGGCAATGTGGATAGCCTCTTTGCGCTGGTCGCGGTCGGTGACGACGCCATCCCAGCCCAGGACCTCCATGCCCGCGTCTTTGCGAGCTTCGAGCAGGTTGACGATAGTCTGGGCACGTTCGCCTGCACCAAGTACATAAACCCGCTCTCGGAACATCTCCCGACCGATGATCCACTCGTATGCGCTGCGCCATGCTACCAGTGCCAGGGTGAGGAAGATCAGGCCAAGCAGCAGAACATAGTGGGCGATGTCGGCTGCGGGAAAGAGATAGATGATCGCCGAGAGCAGAAACGATAGGAAGCCAAGGACCAGGAGCAGGCGAAAGTAGATCTCCCAGCTTGCAGAGATGCGCTGCGGCTCGTACAGATCGAAGTAGTAAGAGGAGAGCAGCGTCAGGATGGTCAGGCCAAGAATCTTCAGGCCGCCGTTCTCATAGTTCAGAACGAGATAGGTATCCGGCCCCAGCAGCAGCACCGTCGCCAGCAGGAAGCAACCACTCACAATCAGCGCTTCGCACAACAGGAGAACGATGGTACGCGTGGGATAATACACGTTGAAAAGCCGGATCATCGGGTCTTTCGCTCCCTCTTACGGTTTGGCGGCATCGTATCCATAGTAGCTGCCGACCTGGGGCGCTTCCTGCACAGCGTTCAAGACAAACCCCAGGATGTTTGAGGCTTTCAACTCACTCTGAGCGCGTTGCGCAACCGGAAACTTCGTCTGTCCACTGCGCGCCACCAGCAGAACGCCATCACAGGCGCGGGCCAGGTTGACGGCATCGGAGACGGGCAGGACGGGCGAAGAGTCGACGATGATCCAGTCGAAGTGCGGCGCCGCCAGTCGAATCAGTTCTTCGAAGCGCGGGCTGCCGGAGAGATCTGCGGCCTTATCGCCGCCATTGCCGCCGGCAATAAAGGTCAGGTTCTGCGTGATTGCGGCAGTTCCCGAGGTCATTCCCTCAAACGGCTCCGAACGCTGCATCACCTCCGCCAGACTCGCCTTGCCAGCAAGATAATCCGCGAGGCCGGGATGCGACTCACATCCGAGAAATTGATGGAGCGTGTAGCGCCGCATGTCGCCGTCGATCAGCAACACCTTGCTGCTCTTGTGCCGTGCCAGGCTCAATGCGAGATTAGTCGAGATGAAGCTCTTGCCCTCTTGTGGGAGGCCGCTGGTCACCATGATGCTCTTGAGCGGGGTGATGTCGCGGAGTTCGAAGATTCGAGAGCGAAGGCTACGAAACTGCTCGACTGCAGGACCCCGTTCCAGCAGGGAGGGTAGACGCTCAAGAGACAGAGCCCACGGGCGGACGGGAATCTTACTAACATCAAGCGCATTTGGATCCACCCGAACAGGTGGCTGGACCGGCGAGGGTCTCGTCTCAACATAAGGCTCAACGGCCGAAGTAAAACTCGACTGCTCTTCCTCGGCTGTGGCCACGGCGGTCGCATAAATGGCGGAGTGGACCGACTGCTCTGGAGTGCGCGGCTCCGGTTCGCGCCGCTCCGGTTCGCGCCGCTCCAACTTGCGCTCGGACTCTGCCTTCTGGAGTGCTTCGTAGATGCGGCTCATCGATTGTGCCCTCCCGGCTCTCTGTTGAAAGCAGCCATAAAGTTATCTTCCTTCGAGTTCTGTTTGTCGCCGTTGCCGAGGGCAGCCGATGACATCATGAACGGCTGCACCTCCAGCTCAAGCTCTGCGGCTACACCTTCGACAATAGTCCCGGTTACCTGCTGCACTTGTTCGACATACGCGACGATCAGCGAGTGCTCGCACAATAGGTTGATGATGCGCGGAATTCCCCGGCTGGCACGATGAATCAGATCAAGCGCCTCGATCGAAAAAAGCGGCCAGCTTGCACCCGCGATCCTGAGGCGTTCGGCTACATAAGCGTGGGTCTGGCTCTCAGTCAGAGCCTGCGTACGGCACCATAGCGAGACTCTCTGGCGGAGCTGCCTCACACTGGGGTGGCGAAGCTTCTCGTCTAGCTCCGGCTGCCCGGATAGCACGATCTGCAACAGCTTTTCTGAGGAGGTTTCAAGATTGGTCAGCAGTCTAATCTCCTCCAACAGCTCCCAAGAGAGGTTCTGCGCCTCATCGACGACCACCACACAGGTCTCCTCCATGCGGAAGCGTTCGATCAACCAGCGATTCAACTGCAGCAGCATGCCCGATTTGGTTCGCGTCGCCGGCACAATGCCGAAGTCTGTGAGCACAAACTCAAGGAAGTCCAGCACGTCCAGACGTGGGTTGAAGACGAAGGACGTCGAGACCTTGCGGCCGCTGAACGAGCTCAGCGCTCGGCGCAGCAGCGTCGTCTTGCCGGTGCCCACTTCGCCCGTCAGGACTGTAAAACCCTTGCGTGCGGAGATACCGTACTCCAGGCAGGCGAGCGCCTCCCGGGTGTGCGGCATCATGTAGAGAAACCGAGGGTCGGGACTAGTTCCGAAGGGGCTACTCTGAAGTTTGAAGAAGGTGTTATACATCTCAGCCCCCCGCATTCATCAACGGCTTGCTGCCTGAGGTTACGTCCGGGCTGCGACGACCGAACAGGCTTCGTTTCGTGACCACCGGCTCCCCTTCGCCGGCAAAGCCAATGACGCCGAGGGTTGGCAGCTTGGTAAACGCCCAGATATCGCGCTCGTTTCGAACGGCCGTATCCAGATACTCGAGCAAGGCTATGATGAACAAGCCTAATCCCAAGCCGACCGCGAAGCCTCCCAGAGCGAAGACTGAGCGCTTTGGGAAAGCGGGTTCTTCAGGAAGATTAGGTTCATCCATGACTCGGAACTGCTCTCCTTGCTGCCGACGTTCCAAGTCGGTTGCCATCTTGGATTGATTCAGTTTGTTGAGCAGATCGTCGTAGAACGCCTGCGCAGTGCTGGTGTCGCGCGTAATGCTCTTGTACTCCTCCTCCACGGCGGGACTGGAGGCGACGCGATCCTGATAGGTCCTAAGCTCGGCTTGAACCGCGGCCTGATCACGCTTCTTCTGCGCAATCCCCTGTTCCATTGCACGCAGTTGAGCGCGCATCTGCTGTACGCTGAGAGAGTCGGTCGGCTTAGGAGCCGAGGAAAGTGGCGCCGCGGATGCGGCGGGGGCCTGAGCCATCTTCTGCTCCAACTCCTTAATCTTTCTCCTCACCGTCACGACATCCGGATAGTCATCGGTGTATCGTGCCGTGAGCTCAGACTCCTGCGCTTCAAGCTGCTGCAACTCCAGTAGTTGAGTCTGCGGCGCCGGGGCTCCACGCTCTGTCGACTGCGACTGTTGGGCCTGCTGCAGAGACAACATCGATTCGGTATAACTCTTATCCTGCTCCATGCGGGCCAGTGCCTGGGTCGCGGCATCCAGCTGTGTATTCAAGGTGGTCAGCATGTTCATATTCGACGTCTCTGCGCCCGGCAGCTTGCCCATGTAAGTCTGCTGAAACTTGGCGAGTCTGGCATCCTGCTCGTCCAGCTTGGCCTTAGCATCCGCCAGCTGACTCTTCAGAAACTCGGTTGTTCCTGCTGCCGATGCTGCCCGGTCGCTGAGGTTTTCACTGACGAAGAGCGACTGAATCTCCCCGCAGACCAACTGGGCCGTGCGCGCGTCATTCGCCTTGAAGGAGATGAAGAATCCCGGCAGACCGTTCGTTCGCGCAATCTCCGATTGAATAGGCGTGATCCCGATGTTTTTGCGGGTCAGATCGATGCGCTCGTCCATCGACAGCTTTCCATTCGCGAAGAGGTTGAAGCGTTCGATGATTGGCTGCAGCCGGGACCGACTCAAGATCTGTTCCTTCATGGAGGCCAGCCGTCCGCTCAGGTCCTCGGTGACGACGGCCTTGACGTAAGATTCGGGAACCTTCTGCTGCTCCACCAGAACCAGCGTCTGCGAAATATACTGTGCCTGCACCAGAAACGTGAGAGCGAACCCAACGATAGGAAAGATAATCGCCGGGATCGCAAGGATCCACCATCTTCGTTTCAGAATGGTGAGGTAGTCCTGCACCGTCAATGCGCGATGGCCAAGCATGATGACTCCTTAGAATTGCCCCAGACTTGTAGAACGGGGAGTAAACGTGACTCCAAATCCAATTGTTTGATAGTTGCTGTCGAGAACGTTTTGTGTGACCGGCGTCACGAGATTGGTGTTGAATGACTGGCTTGCTGCCGTATAGCTTGCATAGCCAGAAAAATGAGTACTGAACCGGCGGGTAAGCTGAGCCCCGCCATAGGTTGTGTCATAGGTTTCATTGGTCGAGGGTGGGGAGGAACCGGTGGAGTATTGCGTCAGGCCGGAGCTTCGAGAGTAAGAGGCAGTTAAACCAAGCACCCAGTCTCGTCCAAAGTTACGGCCGGCAGAACCTGAGAATGTGTTGGAGATGGCGCCTGGCAGGACTCCGGACCCACCGTTCGCTCCCCGCGCATAGTTCGCGCCGGCGTGCCAGTTCTGATAACTATAAGAGAGTCCCGCTGTGATAGATACATTGGTCGAGCCCGGAATAAGGGCACTGTCAGAGCTCGAAATCCACTGCGGACCGACCGAGACGTTAAAGCTAAGCGTTCGACTCAACACCCGTTGATAAGAAACATTGAGACCACGAGTTTGAAAGTCAGGTTGATTGACGCCTGTACTCGTGCTGCCGTAGGAAAACGTCGAGTAGACGCCGGAGACGCTGGCGGAGCTTCGCGCATCGATTCGATGATTCAGAGAGACAACGCCAGAGACTTGGCTCGTATCAAGCCCTTCTTCGTCGCTGCCTAAATAATGAAGGTCTGACCAGGTACCGCTGCCGCTGATCGAATTATTGTGGTTGAGCTGCCGCTCGACACTGCCGCTCAGGCTGTTACCGATACGATCGCCCGCAGTCGTCAGAATTGTCCCGATTGGTCCTGAGCCAGGACCCGAAATGGGAATCGATCCGAGGTCGCCTACTCCAGGGATTCCGGATAGACCCGTCGTGGGCGATTGTGGCAGATAGCTAAAGGAGTCCGAGATATTGAAGATCCAGTGGCGGGTTTCATATCCTTGAGACACCGCTAAGTTCACGAAGCCGTTAGTTCCCTGCCCCCCCTGGTTGCCAAAGATAACACCGCTTGCGACGAGCAGGCTGAAAGGTCGCACCGTGCTGCGGGAGGTGTAAGCGGCATTGCCGGTAAGATTGGTCGAGTACGATGTCTCCCCAGCCCCGTAGTATCCGAACTGAATCACCTCCCCGGCACTGAGAGAGTAATGAAAGAGACCATCGAGATTGGGCAGATTTGGACCCAAAGTCGAGGACATCGACGACTCTGCGGTCGGCACGGCTTGGCCCTGTGCGAAGGAAGGAACCATCGCCAGCAACAAGCCAAAGATCAGTGGTTGAATCCTCATACCTTCCTTCATGGGACGACGATTGTGTCTCCTGGAAGAAGCGAGACCCCCGCATTTTCGCCCTTGAGCGCCTGCTTGTAGTTGAACGGCATCTTCTGCTGCTTGCCGGCAACGGTTCGAAGGATGTAGATGCGTCTCGAGTTCGCAAACTGGGTAAGACCGCCGCCGGTAACGATCGCCTGCAGCGGTGTCATTCCTGGAGTCATGACGACGGGGCCGACCTTCACGACCTCACCCACCAGAAAGATCCGCTGGCTGTTGACTCCGAGGACCACCACCGTAACCACGGGATCCTGAATGTACTTTTTGAGCCGCTGGCTGATGTCGGTCGAAAGCCCAGTCGGCGTCATTCCGGCCGCCGGGATGTCTCCCACCAGCACCATTGAGATCATTCCGTCTGGCCGCACCGGAATCGTGCCCGAGAGCGTAGGCTCCTTCCAGACAGTGATCTGCAGGGAATCTTCCGGACCGATAACATAACGCGACGCTTCCATCGGACCTGCATAGTTTGCACTCGCCGTTGCGGGAGCGTTCGGCGTGGCGGGGGCGGCCGTCTGCTGGTTCGCCGACGTAGCATTCGGTGCTGCACCTTTTGTGGCCGCAGGTTCTGGTATGCCTTGTGCTGCGAGTGACCCAGCCGCAACCGGCAGCAGCAGCAGCAACGCGCCTATGGAACAAAACCGCTTCATCGAATAGCCCTCAACCTTCCTCATGTCCAGTCGCCGTGGATTCACTCATCTATTCTGACGCATCCCCTTTGCGCGTGAGGGTAAATCGCCTTGAATCCATTTAGAAGTTCATGCCCAGGGAATACTCCCTAATACCCCGTCGCTTCAGGATCTGTGAAGACCCCGAATCTTCTACCGGCGGTACTATAGCTTCTAGCAACGCAATGGCCAAAATCTGCACCTCGTCCTTTTTCCCGCGAGAAAACCGGAAAGTATAAGTATCTGACGGGAAAACTGCCGCGCTACCCTCCTTAGTTCCCCATGGTGTGCAGATTATCAGTGCAAGTATGAAAACTTTTTCCCATAGGACGTATCCTTGCTACCACTTTTGTGTCGATAAACTCTAACCCTGTGAACAAACCTAAGTTCCAGGAAGAGGCACGTGAATTGCTTACAAGGATCAGGTGAAGTATAACGTCATACGAGCAACACCGGGGACAACTCACATCATGCCCTATGCCGTGGATCTAGCCGCGCAGGAGGCCAATCCAGAGCCCCTTACCTCCCCTTCGGGCGCTTCAGCCCGGCTGGGCTGGATCTCCTACGCCTCGATCGTCCTCCTGATCGTCGTTCTGTACTACCGCGTCGCTATCAAACTGGTATACGACTGGTTCACGCTCCCGGATTACTCTCATGGCTTCCTTGTGCCCTTTTTCGCCGCCTTTCTCATCTGGGATAAGCGCAAGGTGCTCCAGACCATCCCAATTCGCCAAAGCTGGTTTGGAGTTCCGCTGGTTGTTTTTTCCATCGCTGTTTTGATCCTTGGCGTCTATGGCGTCGAACTCTTCACTTCGCGCATGTCCTTTATTTTCTTGATGACAGGCCTGATCTGGACCTTCTTTGGATGGGCGATGGTCCGCGCCCTCCGCTTTCCTCTTCTGGTTCTTGTCCTCGCGATTCCCTTTCCCGCAATCCTCTTCAACCAGATCACCTTCCCGCTGCAGTTGCTGGCCTCGCGGATCGCCAGTGACATTCTTCCGCTGCTCGGAGTACCTACCCTCCACGAAGGCAATGTGATCGAGCTGCCGGTGATGAAGCTGGAGGTCGCCGAGGCCTGCAGCGGCATCCGCTCGTTGATGAGCCTGTTCACCCTTGCGGTCTTCTATGGCTATTTTCTGGAGCGGACCAATCGGCGCCGCATTATTCTTGCTCTTGCCAGCATTCCCATCGCGGTTGCGGCCAACGTGGCGCGTATCGTCGGTACCGGCTTGTGCGTCCAGTACTGGGATCCCGAAAAAGCGCTGGGCTTCTTCCACGAATTCTCCGGCTGGGTCATGTTCGTTATCTCTCTGGCTTGCCTCTACCTGGTTCACCGGGCCATGCAGCTGATCTCCCCCGTAAAGGCACAACCCAAATGAGATCTCCACGCTTCTGGCTTGTTCTCCTTTTACTCATCTCGACGGCCTTTATTCTGCAGAGCCGAGGCGACGCCGACCGCATCCCGGCGAGCCAGCCGCTTAGCCAGATGCCGGAGCGCTTCGGCGACTGGACTGCGCAGGATATCCCGCTCTCCGACGATACCCTTGCCGTTCTAGGTAAAGGCGACTTTCTCAATCGCGTCTACGCGAGCCAACCAACGACGGTTGGTAGCCCAGTGACAAAAGCCCCCATCACCCTCTTTATCGGCTACTTCGCCAGCCAGCGCACCGGCCAGACCATGCACTCTCCGCAGAACTGCCTGCCGGGTGCCGGTTGGACCTTCGACTCACAGCGATACACCAGCCTCAAGGACATCAACGGCAAGCAATATAACGTTGGCGAATACGTTATCAGCAACGGAGATATTAAACAGTTTGTTATCTACTGGTATCAGGCGCACGGCCGCAGCATTCCCAACGAGTACAAAGCAAAGCTCTACATGGTCACCGACGCGATCCGCACGAACCGCACGGATGGCGCCCTGGTCCGGGTCATCACCCAGGTCCTGCCGTCAGAGTCGTTAGACAGCGCCAGGGACCGGGCCACCCTGTTCACCCAACAGATGGCACCCAATCTGCCCCGGTTCATTCCCGACTAAAGAGCCGGCAGATCAATCTTTCACATAAGTTGTATATCGCATAGCCACGCCGGGCCGCGACAGTATCAATTACAGTGCGAGAATAACAAGACCGTTAGAAGAACAGTTGAGGAAATGCGTGATGCGAACCACCCTCCCCCTGGCAACCCGTCGAATCTCAACAGTGCTTGCCGTCTCGCTGGCTCTTGGGCTCACGGCGGGCTGTCATCGCGATCCCAACAAGCAGAAGCTGCGCTATCTCGAAAGTGGCAAACGCTACGCCGACCAGGGCAAACTCAAAGAGGCGACGATCCAGTTCGCCAACGCCCTCAAAGTCGACCGTAACTACGCCGACGCTCACTACCAGCTCTCA
Source organism: Tunturiibacter empetritectus (assembly GCF_013410875.1). Classification (GTDB taxonomy): domain Bacteria; phylum Acidobacteriota; class Terriglobia; order Terriglobales; family Acidobacteriaceae; genus Edaphobacter; species Edaphobacter empetritectus. Next base: position 601,968 of record NZ_JACCCU010000002.1, read on the forward strand.
AAGGTCTTTCTCAAGCAGGGTTCGGTCATGCCCGCGTACAGCGAGCTGATGCGCACGGTGGATCTGCAGCCGGGCAACCTGCAAGCGCGTATAGATCTGGGCAACATACTGCTCGCCGGCAAACAGATCGACCGGGCTTCCGCACAGGCCACCGCGGTCCTCGCCATCGATAACAATAACGCCGACGCCCATGCTCTTCTTTCCAGCATCGCCGCGGCCAAAGGGGATCGCATCGAGGCGCTGGCGCAAATTCAGCAGGCTCTGGCCGCAGACCCAAATCGCGCAGCATTCCATGCCTCCCTCGGTCTATTGCAAAGCAACGATCCCACCACGGCTGCCGCCGGGGAAGACCAGCTCCGCAAAGCCGTTTCCCTCGACGGGAAGAACGTAACCGCGCGTGTCGTCCTGGCGTCGCTTCTACAAAAGAAGGGGGATCTCCAGGGCGCCGAGGATCAGATGAAGGCAGCCATTGCTGCCGATCCGAAGAGCGTAATGGCGCGCGCCAGCCTCGCGGATCTTTACCTGCGGCAAAAGGACACGGCCAAGGCTGAGCAGACTCTTCACCAGGCATCGGAGGATCTCTCTGACTCTGAGAGCGGTGCAGGAATGCTGGCTACTTACTACATCCGCACCAACCAGCTTGCCGCGGGGGAGACCGCCTATGCAGACCTCGTCTCGAAACATCCGAAGAGTGCGCCACTCAAGATCGCTTATCTGCGACTTTTGATTCTGAACAAAGACCTTCCCAAGGCGAGGACGGTCGGCGCGGAATTATCTAAAACCGACAGCAATATTCCTGAGGTTGCGGTTCTCAACGGTATGCTTCTGTTGAACGATGGCAAGTCGGCCGATGCCTTTGCCGCGCTGCAGAAGGCAGCCAAGGCCAACCCCGACAATCTGGTTGTCAAGCTCTGGCTCGGCCGGGCAGCCCGCGCCAAAGGCGATATGGGCGTTGCGCAGCAGAGTTTCCGAGATGCCGCCAAACTCAGCCCGGGAAGTCTGGAGGCGCAAGCCGGTCTTGCCGAAATCTCGATCGACACCCACGACTTCAGCACGCTTCATCAGGTAGCCGATACGGCCATCTCTATCAACCCACAGATCGCGGGGCCCTATATCTGGCGCGGTATCGCCGAAGGCAGCCAGAAGGAGTTCGACAAAGCAGACGCGGACTTCCATCAGGCCATCAAGCTGGATCCAAAGAACTCCACTGGCTATCTGGAGCTTGCGCAGCTGCGCCTCTTCCAGCAGAAGATCCCTGAAGCCAAGACCCTGCTCGAACAGACACTCGAGCTGAATCCCAACTCCTCCCGCGCTCTGCGACTGCTGGCTTCTGCTCTCGTGTTTGAAAAGCAGCCAGCGAAGGCACTCAGCCGAGTGCAGGACCAAATCGCCAAGTCACAGCAAAACGGCGACATGTACAACCTTTTGGCAGAGCTGCAGCTGAGCACAGGCGATGCGAAAGACGCGCTTGCCTCGTCAGAGAAAGCGTTACAGCTGAACCCGAACGACAACGCGGCGGTCGTCACCTACACCCGGGCTGAAGTCACCGCTGGCGATCCCGCCAAGGCCGTGGCCAAGTGGCAGCAATGGACCACCGACCATCCCACCGATGCTCAGGGCTTCACTATGCTGGGGACCATGCAGGAGTCGCAGGGCGATCGCAACGGAGCCATGGCCAGCTACAAAAAGGCGCTTGCCGTCCAGCCCGAGCAGCCCATTGCCGCCAACAATCTTGCCTACCTGATGGTGGACACTGGACAGAACCTCGACGTTGCTCTCTCTCTGGCCCAGATTGCGCGGCGCGCCATGCCCTCATCTCCAAACACAGCGGATACCCTGGCCTGGATCTACTATCAGAAGGGTAACTTTGCTTCCGCGCGGGATCTTCTCGAGGATGCCCTCAAGGCGGCTCCCAACAGCGCTTCCATCCACTATCACCTCGGGATGACCTACACCAAGCTGTCCAACACCGCCGATGCCATGACTCATCTGAAGAAGGCGGCGGCGTTGGCTCCGAACACGCAGACCGCGAAGGATGCCGACAAAGAACTCGCGCTGTTAGGCTAAACGCTTCTTTCGAGCTCCCGATACTGCCATCGGCTCCGATACGGCTCCGGAGGATTACTCTCCCTGCAGCAAGCTATCGTAGACGCTGGTGATCTGGCTCATCATGGCCTCGGTCGTGAACTTCTCTGCAGCCAGTCTCTTTCCCTCTATTCCCATCTGCTTTGCCTTCGCGTTATCGGAGAGCAGGCTGATGATCGCAGCCGCCAGAGCAGCAGAATCCTCCGGCGGCACAATAATTCCACTCACACCATCCTGTACCGCCTCCGCATTGCCGCCAACATTGGTGGCGACTACAGGAAGGGACGCAGCCATTGCCTCGACAATCGCATTCGAAAAGCCTTCACTCCGTGATGGCAACACGAAGACCTCGGCGGTGGAGAGATAGTCTTGCAGATTGGTCACGCCTCCAACGAAGTGGAAGCGGTCGGACAGCTTTAGTTCGCTGACCAGTTTCTGCAACTCCGCAAAATACTCTGGCTCCAGAACATCGCCGGCGATGCGAAACGAAGCGTCGGGAAACTTCTCTGCGATAGAGGCGGCGGCGCGGATGAAAACATCGTGCCCTTTTACCCGTCGAATATTACCAACCGTCGCCACGACCGATTCTCCAACTCGTCCTGCTGATCCGGCGTTCGCATTCCAATCCGCCAGATCGAGTCCGTTATAGACCGTCATCACGCGCGATGGATCGATGCCATCGACCTCAATGCAGTGCCGACGCACCTGTTCGGAGACGGCAAACACCCTATCGGGAGCGCCTGCCATCAGACGATAAGCTGCATGATGCTTGCCGGTTCGAAGGATGCCCATATCTCTTCGACTCCAGATGAGCTTAGCGCTCGACATCGCTTTGGTTACAAATCCTGCCCAAATATCGGAGCTTTCAAAGAACGTCTGAACGATCCGAATTCGCTGCTTCTTGAGGAATCTTCTGAGATCAAAGCTGCCTTGCATCGCCGTCAAATCGTACGTGCGCTGCAGAGGCAAAAGATATATAGAGCATGGCGGCGACTTCAGCCCGGCGCTTTCGGGATGGGCAGAGAACGTCAGGATCGATACGCGGTATCCATACTGCGGCAGAAGTGCTGCAAGCTTGAGTACGATCCGTTCGCCGCCCCCCAGTGTTTTGGGGAACTGATCGAGCACGAGCAGCACGTGAGGCAGTTCGGCATGCGCCGCGTCCCCGCTCGATTCCTCAAGGTGAAGCGGCCTAATCATGCTTGTTCAGAGTTTCCCAAAGCCAAGGAAGCTGTGGGCGCCGGACAGACTGACACATCACCGGTACGCCAAAAACGGGTTGGTTGGCGTGGTCACTTCGGGGATAGCCGCTTCCGTTGCGGCTTCGGTCTCGGTCAGCTGAAGCGCTCGAATCGAGATTGCCACAAGGACCCAAAGCAAGCCTGTAATCTCGAGATAAGTCCATCGATCGCCAAAGAGATTCGCGACGACACAGGAACACATGGCGAGAAACAATCCCAGCCCGAGCCCCCGATACAGCGGGTCCTCGGCTCGTTTAAAGAGCCGGTATCCCACGGCAAGCATCTGCTGCAGTAAAACAAGCACGAAGATCGTACCGACGATTCCTGTCTCCACCATCACTTTGACGTACCAGTTATGGGTGTCTCTCAGCCCGTCAAAGTGAGTCGACAAGGCAAAGCTGGCGAAGCCAATGCCGAAGATCGGATAGCTGATAATGGATTCCTCTGCGTCCTTCCACAAGGTAATCCGTTCCTGAGCCGAATCCTCCAACTTCCCGTTGGAGTTGTGAGTCATATCGACACGTTCGCGGACTGCAGTCGGAACAATAGCTTGCCACGTTAAGAGAAAGACTGCAGCGATCACGATAAGCTTGCGGTCCTTCAATAGTCCAAGAATGACGACGCTGACGATGAGGGCCACGTACGATCCTCGGGAGAACGTGTACAGGTCGGCAAAGATCGTCAAGGCAACAAGTCCATAGAAGATCAGCTTAAGCTTCATTTTTTTGACAAACTGGGCAAAACCCCAGAAGAACACGGCGAACTGGGCGAGAAAGGCTGCCGTCTGATTCGAACCGTACCCAAGCGGCCCCACGCTTCTTTTATTCTCATCGAAGGAACCCCAGCTCCGGGACATGCTTTCCAGCAAACAACTCTTGTCGATTGCCAGGAGGGAAAACGCCGTGAGCATGATCACCATCCGCACCGCCTTCCGATCCTCGACGACCATACCAGTCGCGGCGAAGATCAACGGGATCAGAATGTAGTCTTTCCACGCCGCAAAGTTCTGGTCGTCGATCCAGATCGGCGGAGGAGCAGTGCCGAGTGCCGAACCAACCCACATCGTAAGGTAAAGATAGATACCGAACATCAGCCATAGGGGATAGAGCGGCGACTTAGGAATCGATTTCCCTTTGATCAGGGCACCAACGATGACTGCAAACACCAGAATGGTCAGCACGTTGCCGCCGAGCGGATAATCCAAAAAGTGATCCCGCATCGTGCGATAGGGCAGGAAAGGAATCATGTAATAAAGGCCCAACAAAGGGCGTCCAGTCAAAGAGACGATACACATGACCCAGAACCCGAGGTATGCGACCAACGGAATGTAATGTCCGATTCCTAGTCCCAAAGTTCACCCTTCCCGCTGACGGCAAACCTTTCCAGACAGACTCGACGCCACAGACCCGCGTTAGCCATTAGAGCCATACTTTTTTCCGCCCTGCCGCAAAGTTAAAAAAGGCAAGTGCCGCAGCCGCGTTGAGCATTACAAAGGTGCTGGCGATGCCAACGGGCTTGAATCTCTTGGCGGACGGAATCAAGGATCCGCACGCGGCTGCAACGTAGAATAGCACTTGAAGCCAGAAGATTGCGCCGTAAAAAGGCCCTCCCACGACACCGGAAGCTACCAACATCAGCGGAAGAAAGATCGGAATCAGCAGCCGCAGCAGTTTGTGACTGACAAAGCGGAAGAGAAGCGGGTTTGACGGAGAGAGCAGCCAAGGAGCCAGTTGCAGCAATTGGTAGTTCCCGGTCAAGGTACGGACCTTTCGAGAGAACTCCTTCCCCTTTTCATTAAAAAATCGGTCCCGCGCAATCGCTGCCGGTTCAAAAACAACCCGTTTCCCCTGTCGCGCTACATTCATCGGAACAAAGACATCATCCAGAATCGCACCGGGAGGAATCGCGACGTAGAGTTCCCGGCGAATCGCGTAGATCGCGCCGGTCACTCCCACCACTGACCCCGAAGCAGATTCAAGCTTCCTCACCATCTTTTCGATCTTCCAGTAGATGCCGAGCCCTTCGTGCGAATGAACTCCAGAGTTCTCAAGTAACAACTCCCCACTCACTGCACCCACAGTTGGATCGGCAAAACAGCAAGCGAGTTCCGAGATCGCGTTCAGTTCAAGAGACTGCCGCGCATCCAGAAAAACCAAAATCTCCCCCCTGGCGCGACTGACCGCAGCATTCAAAGCCCGCGCCTTGCCACCGGACTCTTCCAGAAGAATAGCGACAACAGGCGGAGACTGTTCCAGAAGAATCTCGGCGGTTCGATCCGTCGATCCATCCGAGGCAACAACTATTTCGAACTGCTCCTTTGGATAGTTCAACATACGGAGGTTTTCCAACTTCGATGGAAGATTTACCTCCTCGTTGCGCGCAGCCATGATGATAGAAACACCAGGCGTATAGTCTGCTTTCCGGATGGATTGCTTTCGAAGGTACACGCAGATCGACAGCAGAACGGCATAGCCAAAGTACGCATAGCCGGTAAGCGCGAGGCAAATCCAGAAAATAAACTTCACCGTTCAGTCCCGTTGTTGCCAACACCGCCAGTTAAAGAAAGATGAAATAGGTAACGAAAGTACTGGTTCGCGTCAGAGGAAACAATCGGCCTCCACCTGCCGAAACCTGCAATCCTCAAAATACCAGCTCCAGGTTTCACGATCCCTCGATTGACGTCATTCTACTAAACGATGCTGCCGGATCAGGATGCGACCCGAATGGCATTTTCGTTCTCTTAGTCGGCTATAGCATCACGTAATGATACTTCGACTCCAAAACGGGCCACCTACCCCTTTCAGGGGACTTCGCGTAACGATCGCAGCTGGCAAATCCAATTCTCTCGACTAAACTGATACCGAGCCCTACCGCCCGTAGTCAGACATGAGACGTAGTAAAGGACCATGATCGGGTACAGATCGGGTCGACAACGTTTCCAATAGACAGATCACCCTTGCGCGATTTCCAGTAAGTTTACTTCGAGTTCAATGTCCAGCAAAAAGCGATTCGCAATCAACGTCGTAACGAACTGGGTCGCCATGGCAGTCGGCATGGTCGTTCCCTTCTTCCTGGCTCCCTTCGTTGTCCGTCATCTCGGCGCAACGATCTACGGCATCTGGATTCTAGCTGTCTCGACAGCCGGGTATCTCAATATGCTGGACCTGGGTTTGCGGAGCGCGATTACTCGCTTTGTTTCAAAAAGCGCGACCGAGGGCGATACCCAGGCAGCGCAGAAGGCAATCGCCGCCACCCTCTGGTTTCGCGGCTTGATCGCTGCCGTGATGGTGATCATCAGTATCGCGTTGAGTGTCTGGTTTGGCGCGATATTCAAAATCCCTCATGACTTAGTGCGCCCGGCACAAATTACGGTTCTGCTCTGTGCTTTAGGAGTCGCCTCTACGTTGGTCGCGGGCGTCTACGGCGGAGTACTCCGGGCGATCAATCGCTTCGATGTTCTGAGCTCGATCACTATGACCCAGACTCTGGTAAGAGCTGTCGGAGTCATCCTTATTCTCCGCAGTGGTCACGGTCTCGTAGTCTTGGCCGTCTGGGAATTCATAATCGTTTTTTTGTCTGCGATCTCAGAGTTCGTGTTTGCGCTGAGACTGTACCCGCCGTGCCGGATTTTTGTCTTCCGGCCCGATATGAAAACCCTCAAGAGCATCTGGTCCTACAGCTTCAAGACATTCATCATCATCATCGCCGTGCACGTCATCTTTTATACGGACAACATCGTGGTCGCGGCTTTTCTCAATGTTAGCATCGTCGCCTTTTATTCCATTGCTGGAAGTCTGGCAATGTATTCGGGGCAGATATCCACTGCGATGGGGACCACCTTTATCCCCATCGCAAGCGGTCTCGATGCAAGCGGCAACTCGGATAGCCTGAAGAAACTACTGACTCGTGGAACCCAGGCCATGCTTGGACTCATGATGCCCATCGGGCTCACCTTGGCCTTGCGTGGTAAAACATTTATCGGCCTTTGGATGGGACCGCAATTCAGCGAGATCTCTGGCACGATTCTTCAGATCCTGATGATCAGCCAGTTCTTCACCATCGGCAACTCGACCGCGTCGCAGATAGCATTCGGAGTCGATAAACACAGGTTAGTCGCGAAGTGGTCAGCAATTGAAGCCGTCTTCAATCTAAGCCTGAGCCTTGTGCTGGTGAAAACGATCGGGCTTTATGGAGTGGCTTGGGGCACATCGATCTCGATGGCCGTCATTCACCTGATCTTCTGGCCACGATTCGTAAAGAAAGAATTCGGCGTTTCGCCTGGAACTTACCTTTGGGAAGGGTGGGGGAAGGTCGTGTTGTGTTCCATCCCATTCGCAGTTGTATCCCTGCTAGTGGACCGCCGTGTACATCCCCACTCTCTCGTGGCTTTTTTTGCTGAGGTCTTGATGACTTTGCCTATATATCTTCTTGCTGTGCTTGCCATCTTCCACAAGCAGGTGTTCAGCGCATTCAAAAGATGGCAGGCATCACGGCGCCCCGTGCTTCAGGGCACGGTCTGAAAGCGATCAGAATGGGGGACTGCATGGCACCCGTCGCTCTAGAATTTGCATCCTCTGATCGAACAGAAGGGATCGTTCTCTCCTACGGTTCGAACGTTGACCAGAATAATTTTGTGCCCGGGTGGAATGATAAAATTATCCAATCGATCGTTACAGGACTGCTACGATGGCTGGAGTGATTCGAGCTACTTTTAGTGCGCCTAAGAGCCCTCAAATGTCCAACTTCTCCGAAGATATTGCACGATATCGATCCGATGGCCTAAGCGGAAGACGTCTTTGGGTGAACCCGGCGGTCTGGGCAGTCGCAACCTATCGATTGGGTCATTGGTTATACTCTGCGAAGCCTTTTATCCTGATTCGCCTTCCCTTGAAGGCCGTGTACTTTTTCGCTTCTATGTTCTGCGAAGTAGTCATGGAAATGTCGATTGATCCGCACGCGATAATTGGTGGCGGCCTATACATCGGCCACATCGGCGGCGTTCACATCAACCCACAGGCGATCATTGGAAGTAACTGCAACATCGGCCATCGCGTGACTATCGGCGCCTCTGCGATGGGTCGCAAGGGTGCACCTATCCTCGGCGACGGTGTTTTCGTTGGTACAGGCGCAACGGTAATCGGAAAGATCAAGATAGGCAATGGCGTCAAGATTGCCGCCAATACGCTCGTCATGAGCAATATCCCCGATGGGGCGACAGTCATGGGCGTACCCGGTCGCATCGTCATGCGAGCCCCTAAGGCTGTCGAATCCCCTGCCCTGCCAGTAGCGGAGACGATAGATGCTAAATGATAGCGATCGGCAGAATCTCCGCAACCGTATCAAACAGGCCACGGCCGTGGAAGATGCGGGAACCGCTGTCACTCACGTACGAAGTCTTCTTGCTTGCTCTAACAAGCCGGCGGATGTTATGTTCTGCGCCTCAGCGCTTACGGGGATAGCCGAAGCCCTCACCAGCCAGCTGCGTGCCAAACGGCTTAAGACTTACATCGTCCGTTCCGTCACAATCGAACCGATCATTCCCTTTCTGAAGACCGAAGCGGTGCTTTCGAACTACGTGCTCGACCTCGACGTAGGCGGCTACGGGTCTTACGTTGATGAACTGCTCAATCCGCAGAGCGCCCTCGCCAAGTTCAACCCCGACCTCGTCTTCGTTCTTCTCGATCTCGAAGACATCGCTGGCCGGCTTCCAGCCCTGTGCGCGGATGGCATCGGAGACGCGGTCGAAGCGGAGATCGAAGAATCCGTTGCTCGCGTAACAAACTTGCTAAGAAGCTTCCGCTCCATCAACTCCGGTCGGATTCTCTTCCAGGGTTGTGTCGTCCCGGACCACACCTCGCTCGGCGATGTCGGTGAAGCGAATCTCCCCCACAGCCTGACCAACGCCGTCTACCAGTTAAACCAGAGACTCGCTGCGGTCTGTCGCACCATCTCCGACTGCGTCTTCTTCGATGTCGATCATCTTGCTGCACGTCATGGCCGCTCTAACTGGCGCGACGTGCGAATGTTTTTAGCTTCGCGACTCCCTTTGTCTTCGGCATCTTTCGGAGCCTATGCGCGCGGCCTCGTTCGTTCGTTCTCGCCACTCTTCCGTGCTCCGCGAAAGGTCCTTTGTACGGACCTCGACAACACCTTGTGGGGCGGAGTCCTCGGAGAAGAAGGCCCCGAAGGAATCGCCACAGGAACAGCCTTCCCGGGCAACTGCTACCTTGAGTATCAGAGATATCTCAAGCAGCTGTCGTCTCGCGGCATTCTCCTGGCCCTCGTCTCTAAGAACAACGACGGAGATGTTCGCGAGGCTTTCCAGATCCGCGCCGCCGACCTCGGACTCACCCTCGACGACTTCGTTGCAACAAAGATAGGCTGGAATGAAAAAACTGCCTCGATTCGTGAACTTGCCGAAGAGCTCTCTCTTGGCCTTGATTCCTTTGTCTTCGTCGACGACAACCCTGTGGAGTGCGAAGCCATCCGCCAGCAGCTTCCTGAGGTAGCCGTCATCGCGGCCCCCGTAGAAGAGCCCTGGAAGCTGGTCGAGGTTCTGTCCGCACAGCCGTTCTTCGACGCAGCCTTGGTGACAGACGACGACCTCAATCGCTTGAACGATTACAAAGCGCAGGCCCAACGAGCAGAGTTAGCCAGCAGCGCAGGCAATCGCGACGAATTTCTCGCCTCCCTGAAGATCGTTTGCACCTTCCTCAGCGCTTTGGACGCGCCCCTAGCGCGTTCGGTCCAGCTCCTCGCCAAAACAAACCAATTCAATCTCACCACCCGCCGCCGCTCGGCAGCAGAGGTGGAAGAGTTCGCCTCCGCAGCAGGTGGTCAGGCAATCGCAGTTCGCGTGCGCGACCGTTTCGGTGATGCCGGCGTAGTCGGCCTCGCTCTTGCGCGCACAGAGGGGACTACTTGTTCGATCGATTCCCTGCTGTTATCGTGCCGAGTGATCGGCCGTGGCATCGAAACCGCTTTGTTGGCCCATCTCGGAGCGAACGCCACACGAGCAGGAGCCCAGAGTCTGGTGGGCGAGTTCATTCCGACCAAGAAAAACGCCCCCTGTGCCGACTTCTATCTTGACCACGGTTTTCTTCAGCAGGCAACATCATGCGACGCCTCTACTGATTCCATCTTTTATCAACTTGACCTGGCCACCGCGGCTCCCGAAAGTCCCAAGTGGCTAACACTGGAAGGAAATGAATCGAATGAGTTCTCAGCAAGTGCCGCCATCGCTTCGTGACATTCTCGCCGATGTTCTCGAAATCTCGCCCGAAGAGGTCACGCCTGAGCTTGGTGTCGGTACCATCGACACCTGGGACTCCTTTCGCCATCTGCAGGCGATCCTCGCCATCGAAGGCGAGTACAGCGTTCAGTTCGATCCCGCCCGTATCGCGGAGCTGACCACTGTCTCGCTCATCCAGGCGGAGCTAATCGCTAAGGGAGCGACACTTTGAACGTTGAGGATCTCAGAGCCAAACTTCGCCATGTGCAGGAGATTAGCGCGCACCCGTCCACTCCTTGAAGTCGTTCAAGCTCCGATCGGATACAACCTCTGTATGATTCAGCCAAGCTTCTCCAATCTGTTTGAGACAAAATCATTGCTCGTTGAATCGAGACGAACCCGGTGACCCAGCCGCCAGACAGACTCTACCTTCTCTATCACGAACTACGGCCCAGCCGGAGCGATTACTCTTACGTCGTCGAAACCGATCAGTTCGAGAAACACATCGATCTTTTCTTCAAGTTAAGAAAAGTCGAGAAAGCACCTGGTTTCTATCCGGAGATCACCTTCGACGACGGACACATCTCAAACTTCGAGTACGCACTGCCGATCCTGCAATCGCGTGCCCTGAAGGCATGGTTCTTCATCACCACAGGCTGGACAGGCCAAAAACCTGGCTACATGGGCTGGCCAGAGTTGCGCGCACTGCATGAAGATGGCCAACAAATCGGAGCACATGGATGGTCTCACACCCTGCTCACTCATTGCGATCAGTCACAGTTGCAAAAAGAACTGCTCGAAGCTCGACTCACCCTCGAAGACAAGCTGGGAACTTCAATCACCACGATGTCTCTGCCCGGTGGCCGTTCGAACCAACGAGTCCTCTCTGCCTGTCGACAAGCCGGTTATACCCAGGTCTTCACGTCGGTCCCGAAAGCAGAGCCCCAACCTGCACGATCCACCGTGGGCAGGCTCAACGTTCGTGGCGACATGACGCTGGAGTGGATCGCGAAGCTATTCCAACCCGAGAGCGGCGTTCTGTCCGGTCTCCAACGGCAACATCAGATCAAAGCCACCGCAAAAACTCTACTTGGCGACCACCTTTACGAAAAACTCTGGGCTCTTCTCAACCGACAGGAGCCGTCTACCGACGTGAGAGACGCTGCAAACTATGAAGATCCTGCACATCATCAGTAGCGGCGGAATGTACGGCGCAGAGGCCGTAATCCTGAACATGTCGCGCAGTCTGAATGAAAGCTCGCACGCAAGCATCCTCGGCGTTTTTTCGAACTCCGCCAATCCGAATCTACAGCTTCACGTAGTTGCGACCGCACAAGGCGTCGAATCGCATCTGATCTCTTGCGCCGGACAGATCGACCGCACCGTATCCTCGAGCATTCGAGAGCTTGCTGTTCGCACCGATGCGGATATCGTCCACGCCCACGGCTATAAAGCCGACCTTTACTGCTACTTCGCCTTGCGCAGATCAAGTATTCCACTCGTCTCGACCTGCCATACCTGGTACGACAACGATCTCATGCTCTCTTTCTACGGAATGGTCGATCGAATGGTGCTGCGAAGCTACGCGGCAGTAGTCGCAGTCTCGGAGGAGGTAAGAAAACGGCTCTTGAAGGCTGGCGTTCGCGAAGAGAAGATCCACATCGTTCGGAACGGCATTGACTTGCGTCCTTTTGACGATGCCGCTCCGGCGTTGCGCAACATCTCATCCCAAGATCATTCCGCTATCGTCGGACTCATCGGCAGGTTAGCCACGGAAAAGGGAGTCGACATCTTTCTTCGAGCTGCCGCGCAGGTCCTGATAAAACTCCCAGCCACGAAGTTCGTCGTAGTCGGCGACGGACCGGATCGCGAACAACTTGAGTTACTTATTGATGAGCTGAAGATTCGCGAGAATGTTTTAATGCTCGGACGCCGCGATGATATGCCTTCCATCTATGCCTCGCTCGACATCATGGTCTCCGCCTCTCGCCAAGAAGGTCTGCCCATTGCGATCCTCGAGGGCATGGCAAGCAGCCTGCCCATAGTTGCAACCGCAGTAGGCGCGGTGCCAACCATCGTTCTCAATGGCCGTACGGGAGTTCTCGTTTCTGCGGAAGACGCCGAGACGCTAGCATCCGAGATCGTAAAACTACTCACTAATTCCACGCAGCGACAGCAGTTCGGAGCAGCAGCAAAAAAACTCATTGAAGCGGAGTTCTCCGCCGAGCGAATGACAGCGGACTATCTCCACATCTACGAACAAGCAATCATGACGAAGAAGCAACACGCAGCCACCGGCTCAATCTCCTCCGCCGTCTCACAAGGAAAGACCAAGTGAGCGAAGATAAGCAGAGACCAACCGTCTTCATGATGGATCTCTTGGCCACCGTGCCCTACTATACGGCGTATCTCTCACAGGCGCTGCTGAAGAAGCGAGTCAACCTAACCGTCGGTTCCATCTCCTACTATCTCGACCCAGGTTGTTTCTCAAATCGAGGTATCAAGCTCGATTCGGGATTTATAAACGTCGTCGGCAACTTCCAAATGCCACGGCTCCCGCGCAGAGTCCTGAAGCTCCTGGAATCTCTCCTCAATCTCGCTGCGCTGTCATTGCGCTTCCTCGTCTCCCCACCCGACATCGTTCACGTGCAGTTTCTTCCGATGGTGGCCGGGCCCCTGCCGCTCGATCTATGGTTCGTCCGCCTCTGCCAGCGACGCGGCTCGAAGATCGTGCTAACCGTTCACGATCTACTCCCCCACAACACGGGCGAGAGCCACAGGCAAACCTTCCTCGATCTGTATCAAATGGTCGACCGCATCATCTGTCACTCCGAAAGCATTCGAGAGAGACTCGCGATTGAGTTCGCAGCGAAGGAAGAAAAGGTCACGGTCATTCCTCACGGCCCATTCTTTTACGACCTTGCTGCAACCGCCGAACAAACCCTGCAAAGCTTCGAGCTCGATCCGCGAACATTGCTCGTGCTATGGCAGGGCATCCTCTCCCCCTACAAAGGAATCGATCTTCTGCTCGAGGCCTGGCAGAGCGTGGAAACATCCGTTGAAGACGCTCGACTGCTGATTGTAGGCACAGGACCGGCAGAGCTGATCGGCCAGATTCGCGAGCAGATTCGCAACCTGAAGCTGCAACGTGTCCAGCTTCACCCACGCTTCATCTCCACGGAAGAGCTCGTAGCTCTCTACCGAGCGGCAGACATCGTGGTCTATCCCTATCGCGCGATTACAACCAGCGGTGCGCTCGCGACTGGACTGGCGTTGGGCAAAACCATCATCGCCAGCGACCTCCCTGTCTTTCGTGAGTTACTCACAGATCGCGAGACTGCATTTTTTTTTGATCCCCAAAAACCAGCCGAGCTGGCCGACGCGATCACTCAGCTTCTGGGCGATGCGCTTCTAAGAGAACGACTTGCAGAAAATGTGCGAAAGATGAACTTTGGCGAGGAGTCCTGGCTTTCCATCGCGGACAAAACAATTGACTGTTACAAATTCGTCCAGCCTCCTGAGCTATGGTATAAAAAATGAGTAATTCCCTTTTTGAAGCGTTCGTCGTTGTAAGTCGTCGCTCTTTCTCTCTGCCGGTTCTGATGAGTTAGGAGATCGCTCTCTCAAGAGCAATCTTTCTCAGGCGGGCAAGACCAATTCGATATAGAGCGACTCAATTCGTATCCTCTCTGTTCCCTACTAGCAAGCATCGCGATGGACCTGCTTCGTTGGCTCCAAGACACGCCACGAACCTCATGACGTATGCCTCGTCGAGCCTCAAACGTCTGTGCAACGAATGTGGGATAGCAGTACCGGCCTGATATATTCTTTACTGACTTGGTAGGTTACTTTGGTAATTAATTCTTAGTCCCCCCAAGCTCTGCCTTTTTGTGTCATTTGCGAACTCACTGCATGCAAACCAAGCTGGACATGCAGATGAGGAACTTTGCCTCGCGATAGACGAAGTGGGCCCCGGTTTCCGTTAGAGGGTAACTGTAGTAACCATTTCAAAACAAAATATTCATCCGGATGTCCAGGCCCCGATTTACTTTCGGCTCTGGGCAGCACGATTTGACTAACCAATTCCTCTTTGTACGGAGCTTATTTTGCGAAAAATCTTCAAAACCCTCGTAGCCGTCCTCTCCCTCGCGCTTCTCTTCTTCGGTCTGGATTCGCTCTCCCCGTCACAGACAGCAAGCGCCGCTACCACGCTAACCATCACCACCACCTCGGTCCCAAAAGCGACCCTCGGTGAGGCCTACACCACGACGCTCAAAGCTACCGGGGGCACGTTGCCTTACCACTGGAGAGCTGTGCCCGGCAAGCACGTCCCAGGCTTCACTCTCGGGGAAGGCGGGGGCCAGTTATTTGGCACGCCAACTGCCGGCGGCACGTACCCGCTCTCCTTCACGCTGACAGATTCTTCCTCCCCAGCTCAAACCAAGACTCTCAAAGTAACAGTCGTAGTCGTCGCCCCGGCTCTCTCTATTACAACGACCTCGCTTCCTGCCAGCAAGAAGTCGACCAAGTACTCAGCGGCCTTGACCGCAACCGGAGGGTCCCCGACCTACAAGTGGTCCCTCAGCTCTGGCAAACTCCCCACCGGCTTGACGTTTGCTTCGACAGGAATCCTTAGCGGCACACCCTCCGTCACCGGGACGTACTCCGTAGGCTTTACCGTCACGGATTCCTCGTACCCCGCCCTCACCAAGTCCTCCGCCCTTTCGATCGTTGTAGGAACAACAAGTTCCACTCCGTCGCCGCTCTCTATTACCACCACGGCCCTCCCCGCCGGCACGACGGGGACCAAGTACTCGGCTTCCATGCAAGCAGCTGGAGGCAAACCGTCCTATACCTGGTCCATCAGCTCCGGTAAGCTTCCTGCCGGAGTTGCTCTCGCAACCACAGGCACCCTCTCCGGCACACCAACGGCTACCGGGACATTCCCCATCACCTTCGCGGTCAAGGATTCTTCGAGTCCCAGTCTCACTAAATCCGCATCCATTTCAATGGCCGTCTCAGCAGCCAGTAAGGCTGCGCTCACCATCACATCGGCGACGCTCGCTGCCGGCACCGATGGCTCAGCCTATGCCTCGCAGTTGAAGGCCAGCGGCGGCTCACCTGCCTACACGTGGTCGATAACCTCCGGCAAACTGCCCGCGGGCCTCACCCTCGCAGCAACCACCGGCACGATCTCCGGAACGCCCTCGGTTACCGGAACCTCCACCTTCACAGCCACAGTCAAAGACAGCAGCAACCCGGACCAGACCAAGTCCGCCAGCACCTCCATCGCCATTACAACCGGAGCACCGCAGTCGGGTGGCCCTGGGACGACGTGGTACATCCGGGCGGATGGTGGCACGAACACCCAGTGCACGGGCAAGACGAACGCAGCCTATCCAGGTTCTGGCAGCGGTCAAGCGTGCGCCTTCAATCACCCCTACCAGATGATGAACTCGTCGGGAGCCTGGACCAGCTTTGCCGGGGGCGACACGATCCAGTTTGCCGACTCCAGCTCTGCGGCGCACACGTATTACATGGGCGAGCAGAATGCGGGAATAGGAACCGACTGGCATTCGCAGCTGAACGTTATCTGCCCTCAGCCGAATGCAAACGACAGCCAGGGATTCGAATGCGTCCTGCCTGCTCCTCCCTCCGGCACTGCCGGGCAACACACCCGGATTCTCGGCCAGAATGCCGGCAGCTGCCACGACTCCGCGCACACTCACTTAGTCAATCCCACCGTGCTCAGCGGCATCGACAACGCCTACTGGGTGCTCGATACCCGCGCAACCAACTACGTGGATATCTCCTGCATCGAGATCACCCAGCCCGACACCTGCACCACGGCGGGCGGCGCTGGCTCACCGGGCAACTGCGGTAATAACGTGCCTAACGCGGTGCGCTTCGGCGGCCTCGTCCTCAACTACGGGACCGATCAAGGTCCGTCGAACCTGACCCTTCAAGATGTCGCCGTGGTCGGTGTGGCAGGCAGCGGCATCCTCGGCAGCCATCTCAACAAATCCAGCAGCGATGTATTCTCCGCAACCGACGTCTACGTGATCGGCAACGGACAAGCGGGCTGGAATGGAGACGGCGGAGGCTGCGACGGCTCAGCCGCCAATGACTGCGAATCCGTTGGAACCATGAACCTGTCTCATGTGATCGTCGACTGGAATGGCTGCATGGCCGTCAAGCCGTACGACATGACCAAGCCCGATACCCAGAACAAATTCAACTACTGCTACGGACAGGTAGACGGAGGCTACGGCGACGGCTTCGTTCAGATCGCCGCCGGTGACATGACCTTGAACGTGGACCACAGTTACTTCCGCTGGAATACCCAGGACGGATTCGATTCGCTCCACCTCTCCGACGACGTGACCACCTCGCCTTCGATCCACATCTCGGACTCCTGGTCGGAGGGCAACGGCGGTCAAACCTTCAAACTTGGCGCCGGAGCAGCCTCTTCTGCCATCAACAACGTCTCCATCGGCAACTGCCGCGTGCTCGCCACGGCCTCGAACTTCCCCCTCAACCCCTCGGGCTGGGCTCTCGACAGCGCTGACACCTGCCGCGCCGCCGGCGACCAATGGGCCTTCCAGTTGGACAACGGCACCGTCATCACACTCGAGAACAACACCTCGGTCGGCTACGGCAACACCATGTACGACCTCGAATGTGCTGCTAAGGCTCCCAACTGCGCGGCCAACGGAGCCAAGTTCATCTTCAGAAACAACATCAGCAAGGGCTATCCCGATCCCGGAAACGGTAACAGGCTTGCTTCCGGCATCTACCTCGGCACCGGAAATGTCTTCGCCAACTCCGGATCGGAGATCGACCACAACCTCTGGAACACGATGAATACAGGATGCCCCGACAACTCCGTCACCGCGGGATACGAGAAGATATACACCTGCGGCGATCCCAATCTGGGCGGTGAGTCCAACATCAACGCCATCAACCCCAACCTCAACTCCTCCAGCCCCGCCATCAACTCCGGTATCGCCATCTCAGGAATCACCGTCGACTTCAACGGAGTTACCAGAGCCAACCCGCCAGCCATCGGCGCTATGGAAAAATAAACAAAACCACAACCCCAACCCAGCCGGCCGCGCAACTCTACGCGGCCGGCTTTTTTTGCGCTCTTCCTCTCTCCCATCCCCAAACAACCTCCAATCACGACCGTCTATACTAGGCTCGCAAAACTCATAGAGTCCCTCGGAGACCAGAGCTTATGAACGTTCGCATTTGTCTCAAGACGCTTTGCGTACTGATCGTCGGATGGGCATGCCTGCCGCTTTATGGAACAACCTGGTATGTGCGGCCGGATGGAGGAACTCGATACTCCTCCAACGTCTCTAACGGTCAATGCGATGGCAAAGCCGACGCCGCACCCTCTGGCGGAAAAAATCAACACTGCGCGTTCAAGGATGTTCGTATGCTGTGGCAGGATGGCAGCTACTCCAATGGCACGAAATCTCCAGGCTGGGGATGGGTCATCGCGGGAGGCGATACCGTCATCATCCGTGGTTCGATCGGCACCGGCGTCTCCTACAGGGTCGGGTGGGATCATCCCACATATTCTTGTGATAAGAACCCGTGCTGGGGCCTCACGGGAGACCCCTACGGCTCCGGGGCTCCTCCGCCACCATCGGGCACTGCCGCGCAGCACACTCGGATCCTCGGCGAAAACTAT
Source organism: Tunturiibacter empetritectus (assembly GCF_013410875.1). GTDB lineage: Bacteria > Acidobacteriota > Terriglobia > Terriglobales > Acidobacteriaceae > Edaphobacter > Edaphobacter empetritectus. Next base: position 620,224 of record NZ_JACCCU010000002.1, read on the forward strand.
GCTTCATGTCGAAGCGCTTCGGCTAAGACACAGCTTCACGGCGGATGGGCAGCCCTCAACGTGCTTAATCTCTCCGGCACATCGTATGTGGATGTGGCTTGTCTGGACATTACGGACTTCTCCGCCTGCGGCAAAGCTGCGCAGAAGGTCGGGTGCGGTTCAGGCCAGGACTTCGCCCAGGTTGGAATTCGACTCAACAATAAGACGACAAACCTCACGCTTACCGATCTTCATCTTCACGGCCTCGCTGTTTCAGGAATCGCTGGCCCAACCGGAGACGGCGTCGTCATGGACTACATCGATATCCAGGGCAATGCCAGTTCTGGTTGGGACGCCGACGACGGAACCACCGGCAAGGGTAGCCTGCTGGTGCAACACTACGACATCAGCTGGAACGGTTGCGCCGAAAAGTATCCGATCGTGCATCCTCTGCCCTATGGGGACTGCACCGATCAGGACCATGGCGGATACGGCGACGGCTTCGGAACGGCCACAAAAGACAGTGACCCTCCCGGATGGCAAGTACACTTCGATAAGGGAACCACCAGCTATAACACCCAGGACGGTTTGGACGCACTCCACATCGGCGGCGCCGGCTCCAGCATGACCGTTACAGATAGCCTCGCCTTCAGCAACATGGGACAGCAGATTAAAGCAGGTGGCTCGCTGACGACATTGACCGGCAACTACGTCGTCGGAAACTGCGACGCTATGTCCCACCCGATCCCAGGCACGCCGCCGGCGTACAACGCTAACCTCAGCCTCTTCTGCCGCGCCGGCGATACCGCGATCCTCATCAAAACAATCGAAGACCGGCCTGCGATCTTCCAACACAACGTTATCTACTCCAACAACCACGTTGCTTTGGAAGTTGAATATGAGGGAGATCGCCCATCGCCCAGACATGCACTCAAATATGACGACAACATCTTTGTCGGCTTTCACAACTCTGAAGGACACTACCCGTCGCCGATCTACGGCGAAACCGACCTGAAGATGTTGACCAATCCAGGTGCCAGCTTTAACAACAATGTCACCTACCATCCAAAAGGCGATTGGAAATGCCCCGCCACCGAGCTGCATGAGACAGGTGGTAGCTGCAGCAACCCGCACCTGAAAGATGAAACATGGCATCCGTTTGGTTACGGGGATGTTTTACCCATCAAAGCCGTAGACAAGAGTTCGTTACCGCCCGCATCGGAACCTCATGCAGCCTTGCATGCTTCTACCTTGATCGAGTCCCTGGGTGCAGCAGTGCTGGTGACCGGCGCATGGCAGGCGTGGCGATACCTGCGTGACCGAGCAACCAAAGTCTAACTAGGGCTGGGACGTCTCATCAGATTTAAGAAGAGTGACCCTGCGGTTCGTGGGGTTATAGGCATGAAGAGTTAGCACAACTGGGTCCCTTCTCCCTCTGTAGATCAGTGTTCTCTGCACCATACCAACACCTGCCTTGCGACTAACTGCTCCCTACTCCAGGCCTTCGCATCCCACCTAATCACAAAAGCTTCTCTTCTTCCCCGCCATTGAGCCGAAGCTGCAGAAAAGCTGAAGAACGCACTCTAGATCATTGACCACCCCATCCTTTCTCAATCCGAACTACAGCTAAACACCAAATTCTCCGACAAACTTATGCGAGCTTGTTTCAACTCGCAGACGTTGAGAGCCCGTATGCCTCTGCGGAACACTCCTACGCTGTCTGCTCTAAAGCCGTGATTCTTCGGGGATATAAGTAACCTCTCCGGGAACAAACCTCCTTTCCTGGCAAGAGTGTCCGAAAAAAAGACACTTCGTCGTCAGCTCTTACTCCTTCCCCTACTACTTCCGTGGTATGTCGCCGAGGGAGGTTGTACCTCGATACTTGTCTCGCATTACTTTGGTTTTCGTCTTCGACCAAATTAGAACCTCTGCTTCACTTGTCTCTTTGTTCCTCTCTCTGCAAAGGCGTTTTTTGCGCCTTAAGCCGAGAGAATTTTGCCTTAATCACACGGAAGTGGCACTCCCGCATCCCCTATCGGGGAGCTGTAGTAACCACTTTCTCACTGTAGTTTTCAGTTGATGCGACGGCTTTGAGCAATTTTTTACAACGCTAAGCCGCTCCAGTGTCGATAAGTCTTGATGTAACTCGAGGTGCGATTTTGGTGAAACTTTTTAGGGCTACTGCAGCGACCGCAAGCTTCGCGCTCCTTCACTTTTGTCTCGGCTGTGGAGCCGGCTTGGTCCCGGTAAACGTTGCGCCAAGTATCAGCCAGGTCGTCCCCCAAACCATCGCTGCGGGTTCAAAGAACCTGACCATCAAGGTCTCAGGAAGCCATTTCACAAGCGAGAGTGTCATCCTCTGGAATGGCAGCGCACTCTCCACCTCGGTCATCGACTCGAATACCCTCTCAAGCCCACTTGCAAGCAACATCGTCGCAACACCTTCCACGGTGGAATTGCAGGTACAGAACACTGTTACAAAAGCTTCTTCATCGTCAGTACCCGTAGTCATCACGACACCTGCGACCGGTGCATCCGCTTCGACCCTGACGCTCTCTACGACCTCTTTACCCCAGGCCGCCCTCGGCACTCTTTATAGCGTGGCGCTGACCGCAAATGGAGGCACACCCGCATATACCTGGAGTGTCACAGGAGGGCAGTTGCCTTCGGGACTCAGCCTATCCTCGACCGGAGTTATCTCCGGCGTACCCACCGCGAGCGGAAGTTTTTCATTTGCAATCACGGTCACTGACTCCGGTTCCCCCGCACAAACCGCAGCGATGCAATTTGGCTTGAATATACCCGCTGCTGCAGCCCCACCCGTTAGTCCCACGCCTCTGCAGATCACGCCTTCGCTCCCCGCTGGTGCAGTTGGGTCGATCTATTCAGGTTCGCTGCAGGTAAGTGGAGGTACCGCGCCGTACACATGGTCCTCGAGCGCGTTGCCTGCAGGACTTAGCCTCGCAAGCAACGGCGCCATCTCTGGAGATCCGACTTCAAGTGGAAGCACTACTGTAACCTTTACCGTTGCAGATTCAAGCAGCCCAGCCTTGACCGCCTCAGTCACTGCAATACTCGCGGTAACCCCGTCGCCTCTGACAATTACCATCGTCAGTCTGCCGGCCGCCCAGACGAACTCTCCCTATTCCGCGTCACTGCAGGTACACGGAGGGACAGCACCTTACACCTGGTCCACCAGCGCCCTACCCGCTGGACTCACTCTGACAAACAACGGCACCATCTCTGGAACGCCAACAGCCTCCGGCAACTTTCCAATCACAGTCACGGTCACCGACGCCGGTTCACCAACCCTGACCACAAAAGCTTCGTTCACTCTATCGATCGTCGAGACAATCCAGCCGCTTATCATTACCTCGACTTCCCTTGCACCGGCCACCTCCAGCAAACCTTATAGCGCCTCGCTCGATGCATCAGGAGGAACTGCTCCCTACATCTGGTCCGCCGGCGCTCTTCCTGCTGGACTCGCTCTCACCAACAACGGTATCCTCTCGGGAACCCCGACAGCGACCGGCGTCTTCACCATCACTGTCACGGTCACCGACGCAGGTTCACCCTCTCTCAGCGCCAAGACTTCGTTCAGTCTGTCAGTCGCCGCAGCAATCCTGCCCCTTAACGTCACCTCCGTTACCCTTGCAGGAGCCACCTCCAACCAACCATATAGCGCCTCGCTCAACGCCTCTGGTGGAACAGCTCCCTACACCTGGTCCGCCAGTGCGCTTCCTGCTGGACTCATCTTCGCCAGCGACGGCATCCTCTCCGGAACCCCCACCGTTACCGGCAGCTTCCCCGTCACCTTCACTGTCACCGACGCCGGGACACCTGCCCTAACCGCGAAGGCAACGCTCAGCATCTCCGTCACTGCGGACATCCAACCCCTCATCATTACCTCCACCTCCGTTGCGAGCGCCACCTCCAACAAACCCTACAGCGCCTCCCTCGACGCCTCCGGAGGCACAGCCCCTTACACCTGGTCCTCCACTGCGCTCCCTGCTGGACTCAGTCTTCGAAGCAACGGGATCCTCTCCGGAACCCCGACCGCTACCGGCAGCTTCCCCATCACCTTTACTGTCACCGATGCCGGTTCTCCCGCCCTGACCGCCAAGACTACGCTCAGCATCTCCGTCACCGCGGCCATCCAACCCCTTACAATCTCCTCCACTCCATTTGCAGGCGCGACGGCCAACCAACCCTACAGCGCCTCCCTCAACGCATCTGGAGGAACTGCTCCCTACATCTGGTCCGCCGCCGGGCTGCCCGCTGGACTCTCTCTCGCCAGCAACGGCATCCTCTCCGGAACCCCAACCGCGACTGGTAATTTTCCCATCACGGTAAACGTCACTGACTCCAGCGCGCCTGCCGTGACAGCAAAAGCTACGTTTAGTCTTTCGGTCACCGCGCCAATCCAGCCCCTCACGATCACCTCTACTGCAATCGCGAGCGCAACCTCCAGCCAACCCTACACCGCATCCCTCAACGCCTCCGGAGGAACTGCTCCCTACACCTGGTCCGCGGCCGGCCTCCCTGCCGGGCTCTCTTTCGCCAGCAACGGAATCGTTGCAGGAACTCCCACCGCGACCGGCAGCTTCCCCATCACCTTCACGGTCACCGACGCCGGATCCCCAACCCTCACCACGAAGGCAACCCTGACCCTCTCGGTCGCCGCAGCCATCCAACCGCTCAGCATTACCTCCAGCGCCTTTGCGAGCGCGACGGCCAACCAACCCTACAGTGCCTCACTAAATGCGACTGGAGGAACACCTCCCTACACCTGGTCCGGCGCTGGGCTTCCCGCCGGAGTCTCTCTCGCCACAAACGGCATTCTCTCAGGAACCCCGACGGTCAGCGGCAATTTCCCCATTACACTCGCAGTCACCGACGCTGGCTCGCCCACACTCACCACAAAGGCAACCATCAGCCTCTCCGTCGCCGCAGCCATCGCGCCGCTCTCCATCACCTCCACCACCTTCGCAGGAGCAACCTCCACCCAGCCCTACACCACCACTCTCAGTGCAACCGGCGGAACAGCTCCCTACACCTGGTCCGTTACCGGCCTGCCTGCAGGCCTCACCCTAGGAGGCAACGGTGTCATCGCCGGAACTCCCACGGCCACCGGCAGCTTCCCCATAGCCATCGCCATCACCGACGCTGGCTCGCCCACACTCACCGCAAAGGCAACCATCAGCCTCTCCGTGGTCGCACCCATTGCACCTCTCGCCATCACCACCACCACCTTTGCAGGAGCAACCTCCACCCAGCCCTATAGCGCCACCCTCAGCGCCACCGGCGGAACCGCTCCCTACACCTGGTCCGTCACCGGCTTACCCGCTGGTCTCACCCTCGGCAGCAACGGAGTCATCGCGGGAACCCCCACCGCCACTGGCAACTTCTCCATCTCCGTCACCGTCACCGATAGCCAAAGCCCAGCCAAGACCGCATCCGCCACCATCCCGCTCTCGGTCACCGCAGCCATCGCCCCTCTCGCCATCACCACAACCACCTTCGCAGGAGCGACCTCCACCCAGCCGTACACCACCACTCTCAGCGCAACCGGCGGAACCGCTCCCTATACCTGGTCCGTCACCGGCCTACCCGCTGGTCTCACTCTCGGAAGCAACGGAGTCATCGCCGGAACCCCCACCGCCACTGGCAGCTTCCCCATCTCCGTCACCGTCACCGACAGCCAGAGCCCAGCCAAGACCGCATCCGCCACCATCCCGCTCGCGGTCACCGCAGCCATCGCCCCTCTCGCCATCACCACAACCACCTTCGCAGGAGCGACCTCCACCCAGCCGTACACCACCACTCTCAGTGCTACCGGCGGAACCGCTCCCTACACCTGGTCCGTCACCGGCCTACCCGCTGGTCTGGCACTCGGCAGCAACGGAGTCATCGCCGGAACCCCCGCCGCCACTGGCAACTTCTCCATCTCCGTTACCGTTACCGACAGCCAAAGTCCAGCAAAGACCGCGTCCGCCACCATCTCACTCGCGGTCACCGCCGCCATCGCCCCTCTCTCGATCACCTCCACCACCTTTGCAGGAGCAACCTCCACCCAGCCCTACACCACCACTCTCAGTGCTACCGGCGGAACCGCTCCCTATACCTGGTCCGTCACCGGCCTACCCGCTGGTCTCACACTCGGCAGCAACGGCGTCATCGCCGGAACCCCCACCGCCACTGGCAACTTCTCCATCTCCGTTACCGTTACCGACAGCCAAAGTCCAGCAAAGACCGCGTCCGCCACCATCTCACTCGCGGTCACCGCCGCCATCGCCCCACTCTCGATCACCTCCACCACCTTCGCAGGAGCAACCTCCACCCAGCCCTACACCACCACTCTCAGCGCAACCGGCGGAACCGCTCCCTACACCTGGTCGGTCACCGGCCTACCCGCTGGTCTGGCACTCGGCAGCAACGGAGTCATCGCCGGAACCCCGACCGCCACCGGCAACTTCTCCATCTCCGTCACCGTCACCGACAGCCAGAGCCCAGCCAAGACCGCATCCGCCACCATCTCACTCGCGGTCACTGCAACTCCACTTACAATTACCACCTCAACTCTGCCTTCAGGCACCGAAAGCACAGCCTATTCGAGCACTTTACAGGCGAGCGGAGGCACCCCTGCCTACACGTGGTCGATCAGCACTGGCAGCCTGCCCGCTGGACTCACCCTGGCCGCAACCACCGGCGTGATCTCCGGTACTCCCTCGGTGACCGGCACCTCCAGTTTCACTGCAACCGTAAGCGACAACGGCACTCCCGTCCAGACCAAGTCGGTCACCGTCTCGATCACGTTGAGCGCAGCGCAGCCACCTCCTGGTCCGGGGACCACCTGGTACATCCGCCCGGATGGTGGCACGAACACGCAGTGCACCGGCAAGACCAACGCAGCCTATCCAGGTTCTGGCAGCGGTCAGGCGTGCGCCTTCAATCACCCGTACCAGATGATGAACTCGTCGGGAGCCTGGACCAGCTTTGCTGGCGGCGACACGATCCAGTTTGTGAACACCAGTGGCACGTCCGACACCTATTACATGGGCGAGCAGAATGCGGGAATAGGAACCGACTGGCATTCGCAACTGAGCGTAATCTGCCCTCAGCCGAATGCAAACCAGAGTCAGGGATTCGAATGCGTCCTGCCTGTTCCCCCCTCGGGCACAGCCGGGCAACACACCCGGATTCTCGGTCAGAACGCAGGCAACTGCCACGACTCCGCACACACTCACTTAGTCAATCCCACCGTGTTGAGCGGTATTGATAATGCCTACTGGGTGCTGGACGTACAGGGCAGTAATTATGTTGATGTCTCCTGTATTGAAGTGACCCAGCCTGACACCTGCACCACGGCAGGGGGCACCGGCGCACCGGGCAATTGCGGTAATAATGTGCCTAACGCAGTGCGCTTCGGCGGTCTTGTCCTGCAGTACCTAACCGCGCAGGGACCGTCCAACTTCACACTCACCGACTTTGCTGTAGTTGGGGTCTCTGGCAGCGGCATCCTTGGCAGCCATCTCAACAAATCCAGCAGCGATGTCTTTACCGCGAGCGACGTATACGTGATCGGCAACGGACAAGCGGGTTGGAATGGAGATGGTGGAGCTTGCGATGGCTCAGCCGCCAATGACTGCGAATCCGTCGGGACCATGAACCTGTCTCATGTGATCGTCGACTGGAATGGCTGCATGGCCGTCAAGCCGTACGACATGACCAAGCCCGATACCCAGAACAAATTCAACTACTGCTACGGACAGGTAGACGGAGGCTACGGCGACGGCTTTGTGCAGGTGGCGGCTGGCAACATGACCTTGAACGTGGACCACAGCTTCTTCCGCTGGAATACCCAGGACGGATTCGATTCGCTCCACCTCTCCGACGACGTGACCACCTCGCCGGCGATCCACATCTCGGACTCCTGGTCGGAGGGCAACGGCGGTCAAACCTTCAAGCTCGGTGCCGGAGCTGCGTCTTCTGCCATCAACAACGTCTCCATCAGCAACTGCCGAGTGCTCGCCACGGCCTCGAACTTCCCCCTCAACCCGTCGGGCTGGGCTCTCGACAGCGCTGACACCTGCCGCGCCGCCGGCAACGAATGGGCGTTCCAAATGAATGGTGGAACTGTTATCACGCTGGAGAATAACACCTCGGTTGGCTACGGTACCACCATGTTCGACCTCGAATGTGCCGTTCAGGCTCCCAACTGCGTGGCCGACGGAGCCAGGTTCATCTTCAGAAACAACATCAACAAGGGCTATCCCGATGCCGGAAACGGTAACAGGCTCGCTTCCGGCATCTACCTCGGCGCCGGAAATGTCTTCGCCAACTCCGGATCGGCGATCGACCACAATCTCTGGAGCACGATGAACACGGGCTGCCCGGACAACTCCGTCACCGCGGGATACGAGAAGATCTACACCTGTGGGGACCCTGCTTTTGCGAGTGAGACAGACGTCAACCACTTCGACCCCCACCTCACCTCCTCCAGCGCGGCCATCAACTCTGGAATCGCAATCTCAGGAATCACCACCGACTACAACGGAGCCACCAGAGCCAACCCGCCAGCCATCGGAGCCATGGAACCATAAACAAAACCATAAACACACAGCCGGCCGCGCAATCACACGCGGCCGGCTCTTTTGCGCTCTATAAACCCACCGATAGCGAGCTATCCGAAGGGGGCCACTCAGGAAAGCGGAACCACTGCATTGCCGAGCAAGACCTTACTAGCAACGAACGATCTTGTCCGACTTGATCCCCTTCGTTGCATTCCGCGAATCCACCACCAGCTTCGACTTGTTCACAATGTCCTTGTAGTCGTAGTCCGTATGGTCAGTCATGATCAGAACGCAGTCGTACTGCCCCAGATCATCGAGCGGCGTGCAGGTCATATTCAGGTTGTAGTGCCGCCCTCTGCCCACGGTCGGGAAGTAGGGATCGTTGTACTGCACCTCGGCGCCCTGCTCCCGCAGCAACTCGATCACGGTCAGCGACGGCGACTCGCGCAGGTCATCAATGTCCTTCTTGTAAGCCATCCCCAACATCAGGATGCGCGCCCCGTTCACAGCCTTCTTATTCTGGTTCAGCCCCTTCGCAACATACTGCACCACATGCGCAGGCATAGCCTCATTTACCTCGCCAGCCAGCTCAATGAAGCGCGTATTGAAGTCATACTCCTTCGCCTTCCAACTCAGATAAAACGGATCGATCGGAATGCAGTGTCCCCCCAGGCCCGGCCCGGGATAAAACGGATGAAACCCGAATGGCTTCGTCGCCGCAGCGTCGATCACCTCCCAGATATCCATCCCCATCTTCAGCGCCAGCACCTTCAGCTCATTGACCAGAGCAATATTCACGCAGCGATAAATGTTCTCGAGCAGCTTCGTCATCTCAGCCGCGCGCGTCGAAGACACCCTCACCGACCGCGTAAAGATACCCTCGTACATCACCGCCGCCAGCTCGGTCGCAATCTCCTCATGGCCGCCCACCACCTTCGGAATATTGTGCCGCGCCACGGTCGTATTGCCCGGATCTTCACGCTCCGGCGAGAACGCCACATAGAAGACACCTTGTTCGGCCACCGTACCCTTGCTCTGCACCTTCAGTCCATTGCGGTTCTCTGCCTCGAGGATCGGGATCATCAGATCCTCCGTCGTCCCCGGATACGTCGTGCTCTCCAGCACCACCAGCTGGCCCTCCTGCATCCACGGAGCCGCGGCCTTCGCCGTATTCTCCACGTAGCTCAGGTCCGGCTCGCGATGTTCGGTCAAGGGCGTCGGCACGCACATAATGATGGCGTCCATCTCCGAGAGCCCGGCAAAGTCCGCAGTTGCCTGGAAGCCCTGCTTCCGCGCGCTCTGGATCTCTTCCGCGGGAATTCGAAAGATATACGACCTGCCCGCTTCTAGATCTGTAACTTTTTTAGTATCAATATCAAATCCCGTCACCTTGAAACCCGCCTCCGACAACAGCAGAGACAGTGGCAACCCGACATATCCGAGCCCGATCACCCCGATCTTCGCGGTACGGTTCTCCAGACGCGTCATGCGCTCCTGCGCAATCTTCGGCAAAATAACTTGGCTTTGTGTCAACATAGTCTCGATTATCGCATCCACCTTCCGCACTTCATCATTTTGAAACTCAATCAAAACATCCCATTTCCAGTAAATTATTCGCCTTCTCAATCACCTTCACACTTCGCATGCAAACCGCGTGGAACAATGCAGGACGATATTCCCCGAATAGCCAGAATCCGTCTGATTGTTTTTTACTTTATCCTGACGTCTATCGATCAGCCCTCTTCGGTCGTCCGCGTCGCACGAAAGTCGCATTGACTTGCCTCTTTCCGCTCCTCAAACTTAAATCAAACTGCTCCTCTGTCGGCAACACTAGCTTTCGCCCTGCAAACCCTGATAATAAGGGTGGCATCACGTCACAAACATCTTTGCAACGCCCCAGCACAGTACGTCTGGGTGGAGGAATGATGGCCCGTTATCTCATCACCGGAATCGCAGGCTTCATCGGCTCATCCATGGCCCACGCTCTCGTCGAACAGGGACACGACGTACGCGGCATCGACAACCTCTCCACCGGCGACCTCAACAACCTCGCCGACATCCGACACGCCATCGACTTTCAGCAGCTGGACCTCCAGGACGCCGCCGGCATGAAGTCCGCCTGTGAAGGCATCGACTACATTCTCCACCAGGGAGCCCTCGCCTCGGTCCCGCGTTCCGTCAAAGATCCCCTCGCCTCACATGAATCCAACATCAACGGCACGCTGAACCTCCTCATCGCAGCGCGCGACGCCAAGGTTCGCCGCATCGTTTACGCGGCCTCTTCCTCAGCCTACGGCGACCAGCCTACCCAGCCCAAACAGGAGGATATGCTCCCCCGGCCGCTCTCGCCCTACGCCGTTCAGAAGCTCACCTGCGAGTACTACATCCAGTCCTTCTACCGAGCCTACGGCCTCGAAGGAGTCTGCCTCCGTTACTTCAACATCTTCGGCCCCCGCCAGGCTGCCGACTCGCCCTACTCCGGCGTCATCGCCCAGTTCACCTTCAAGATGATGGAAGGCATCACCCCCACCATCTTCGGCGACGGCCTCACCAGCCGCGACTTCAACTACGTCGACAACGCCGTCAGTGCCAACCTCCTCGCCTGCCTCGCGCCCAGCGAAGTAGCCACAGGCCGCGTCTTCAACATCGGCACCGGCAAAAGCCACACCCTCAACGAGGTCTACGCCACCATCGCCGAACATCTCGGCTTCACCGCCCAGCCAATCTACGGCCCCCCAAGAGCAGGCGACATCCAGCACTCACTGGCCGACATCACCCGCGCCACCGCCGAGCTGGGCTATCAACCCAAAGCCCACTTCCACGAAGGCCTCAAGAAGACCGTCGCCTGGTACCTCGAAGAGAAGCAGAAAAAGGAAGTTACAGCGCTCAAAGCCTGACCTGCGCCTGACTGCAAGAGATCAACTCAACCCCAGACGAAGGGGCCGCCAGCAACCAGGCGGCCCCTCACGATGACATTCATCTCACCAGTGGCTGCTCCCGCAACCTCCGATCTGGATCAACTCAACCTACGCGCGCATCCGACGAAACAATGCACCCGCAGAACCGATCAGGCCCGTTCCCAGAAGCAGCAGCGAACTCGGCTCCGGAACCGTGGAGACCTCACCCGCAAAGTCAACACCGTACTCCGCACCGCCAGCCTGGAGCACTTGAAACGTCAGTTTATTGACGCCGCTCACGAAGTCATTCGCATTAAGCTGGACCAGCGTAGGATCGCCGATGCAGGTGGGAACGCCGTTCGAGCAATGCGGATATGAGTCTCCCGTCGGCGTGTTCTCCAGGTTCCCGTTTAGAAATACCGCGACCGTATCGTCCGCATAGATATTCAGATAGCCGCTTGCGTCGGTAGGGTTCTTATCTTCAAGGGTGAACGTACTGGTGAAGAAGTAGTTGCCATTTGGTGTAGTGAAAAACGAACTCGACTGTGGTCCCGTCGCACCAAAGGAGACCCAGCTCGACTTAGGCAGGGCAGCGCTCCACACCGACCCATCGGAGGCAAGATCCACCGTAGGGGTGCCTGGCAACTGACCAGACCCGAATCCGTCGTTGAACGAAAAGCCGGGATAGTTGGATTCTCCCAAAACCGAATTGACATTGCCGAAGTTACCGCCAGCCGTCACGCCGTCAACGCCATACACGCCATAACTTCCAATTTGAAGAGTGTCGGCAGAGGCGAACGTAGTTGCAACTACGAACACCGCGCCTAAGGCAGAGAGTTTCGAAAACAGTTTCATGAAAGGGCCTCCTGAAATTCCGCTTAAAGCGGTTCGATCCTGAACCATGGCTTGCCACGGTCTCGTACATGTGCGCCTGTCACTACCCTCAATTTGGCTAAGCGAACCGCAGCGGGTCTTGAAGGCAATCATGCAACTCTTGAAGCAGCTTGTTCCCCAAACAAAAACCTTTTTGAATGAAACAGTTAGAGATTCATCAAGGCTGCAAGGTGCAATAAAATGCACACTTTTAATGCAAATAGGACAAACTTTGCCACTTGACTGCTAAAAATTGCGCGTCGCCGCAGATGATCAAGACTTTTTTCCCGGATCCTCTGAAAATGAACACCCGCTTCAGTCGATCCGAACCGGCGTCCCCTCTAAATCGCATCTCAGTACAGAGACCGCTGCAACGTCCTCAATCAGGCAAATTCCATTCGCAAAGTTTTAAAACCAAAGCGCACTTTCAAACCAATGAGGTAAAAGAAAAGAATGCATCTCACGTCTCCGGCAGCCCGAACCGCCCCACTCTCGGCCAGAATCACCCGGCGCCTCTCGCTCTCCGGATCCCTCCTGCTACTCCTTCTGGCAACACCCGTCCTCGCCTTCAGCGCACCCCTTACCGGCACCCCGCTCAATGACGGCTACTACGCCCTATACAACCTCGACTTCAACGTCGCCCACGGACACTTCGGTCAATGGATGAGCGCTCATCCCGACGACTGCCTCGGCCCTGCCTCCGACGCGGCCGGCTACATCTTCGACGAGTTCAACCGCCTCGGCGTCCTCGACATCGAGCTCTTCGCCGACGACAACCGATTCACCTCGCGCACCCGCCCCGCCATCGACCCGGCGATAAAGCAAGGCTTCGAGGATCGCATTAATCAGTCCAACCACCTCGCCGATGTCTCCCTCCAGCGCAACCCCGGCGACTCGAACGCGCTCTATTGCAAAGCCGTCACCTCAGGCATGCAGGCTGACTGGGCCTCCTTGATCGACCGTCACGAGTATGGCGCCTTCAAATACAGCGAACTAGCCAGCAAGTACGCCAAGCAGGCTCTCGCTGCCAACCCCACCCTCTACGATGCCAACCTGGCCGTAGGCATCGAAAACTACATGCTCAGCCTTAAAGCTGCTCCCATCCGCTGGTTCCTCGGCATGGCCGGAGCAGGCACCAACAAGGCCGAAGGCGTCCGCCTCCTCAAACTCACCGCCGAACGAGGTCACTATCTCGCTCCCTTCGCCCGCCTCATGCTCGCCGTCGGAGAGCTTCGCGATGGCCGCACCCAGTCCGGCAAACAGATCCTGATCGGCCTCTCCCAGGAGTTCCCAAAAAACACCCTCTACCAGCGCCAGATCGGCCGCCTTCATTAGCCTCCCGCCGAAATTCAACACTGAACCTCACTCAGCGTGTACCTTTAACCCATCGCTCCATCCCACGCCTCCAGAGACGATCGCAGGCTGCATTATTAACTTCCACGCACCATGAACGAAACGCAGCTCAATTTACGTCACCACAAAGGGTTCTCATAAGCATGCGCATTGCATCTGTCGGCACGGCCTATCCACCTCACCGCTACTCCCAGGCACAAATCTCAGAAGCACTTACCGCGCGCTGGCAGGACCGCATGGAAGAGCCCCGGCTCATCAACCGGCTCTTCGTCAACTGCGGGGTGGACTTTCGCAACCTGGTCTTCCCCCTCGACGTCTATGAGAACCTCTCCGGCTTCGGCCCCACCAACGACGCCTGGATCGTCGCCGCCGTTGAGCTTGGCGAAAAAGCCATCGACACCGCGCTCGCCCGCGTAGGACTCACCCCAACCGACATCTCCGCCATCTTCTTCGCCTCGGTCACCGGCATCGCCAGCCCCACCATCGACGCCCGCCTCATCAACCGCATGCCCTTCCCCACCAGCATCAAGCGCACGCCCATCTTCGGCCTCGGCTGCGTCGCTGGCGCCGCTGGCATCTCCCGCGCCTCCGACTACGTCCGCGCCTTCCCTAACCAGTACGCCCTGCTACTCTCCGTCGAGCTCTGCTCCCTCACCTGGCAGGACAACGACCAGTCCATCGCAAACCTCATCTCCTGCGGCCTCTTTGGCGACGGAGCCGCCGCCGTCATCATCGCAGGCAGCGAAACCGCACTCGCCAAGCGCACCTGCCCCACCTGCATCTCCGGCCCCAAGATCCTCGACACCCGCTCAACCTTCTACCGGCACACCGAACACATCATGGGCTGGGACATCGGCGATATGGGCTTCAAAATCGTCCTCTCCCCCGACGTCCCCAAGGTCGTCAACGAGCATCTCCGCGGCAACGTTGAATCCTTTCTCACCGACAACGGTCTAACCCTCGATGACATCTCGAGCTACATCTTCCACTCCGGCGGCCCCAAAGTCCTCGAAGCTATGGAGACCACCCTCAACCTCCCCGACAACGCCCTCGAGCCCTCGTGGCGCAGTCTCCGCGAGGTCGGCAATCTCTCCGCAGCCTCGGTCCTTGCCGTACTCGAAGACGTACTCGTCAACGCCCCCGGCAAGCCCGGCACCTACAGCATCCTCGCTGCCATGGGGCCAGCCTTCTGTTCCGAGCTCGTTCTCCTGCAGTGGTAGCAGCAGCCTCTGCAGCGCACTAGACAAACCTGAAAGAAATTCCCAATGAACCTCCGCAACGGTCGATCCGCCGCGGAGGTTCTCATCGTTGGCGCAGGCCCAGCTGGCCTCGCTGCCGCCATCGCCTCTGCCACCAGCGACCTCCAGGTCGAAGTCCTCGACGCCAGGCAGCCGCCCATCGACAAGGCCTGCGGCGAAGGTCTCATGCCAGATGCCCTCGATTCCCTCGAAGCCCTCGGCTTCCACCTCAATCGTGGTCTGTGCAACACCGAGAACTACCTCCTCAGCGGCATCCGCTTCCTCAACGAGCATCCCAGTAACAACCATCCCAATCACGAGCACCCCAACCGCACACCCACCACCGCCGAAGCCACCTTCCCCGCCAATCCCGGCCGAGGCATCCGCCGTACCGTCCTCCACCAGCTTCTGCTCGATCGCGCCCTCTCGCTCGGCGTCCGTTTTCACTGGGACAACTCCGTCCAAAGCATCGAGCCCGCCTCCATCGGCCACCTCGTCCACACCAACCGTCAAACCCTTCGCACCCGCTACCTCATCGGCGCCGACGGCCATCACTCCCGCATCGCCGCCTGGGCCGGCCTCACCGCCGCCACCGTCCACTCCAGCCGCATCGGCCTCCGACAGCACTACGCCATCGCCCCCTGGACCAACTTCGTCGAAGTCTACTGGAGCAACCACGGTCAGGCCTACGTTACCCCAACCTCCTCCACCGAGGTCTGCGTCGCCTTCATCTCCAATAAAAAAATCCCCAGCCCCCATCTGGCCCTCGCCCACTATCCCACCCTGCAACGCCACCTCGCAGCAGCCACTCCCAGCAGCGCGCCGCGCGGCTCCATCACCCAGGGGCGCTCCCTCCGCCGAGTCACCGCAAACAACATCTCTCTCCTTGGCGACGCCTCAGGCTCCGTCGATGCCGTCACCGGCGAAGGCCTCGCCCTCTGCTTCCGTCAGGCCCTCGCGCTCGCCCGTGCCCTCAACGCCGACGACCTCGACTCCTACCAGCATGCCCACAGCCGCATCCAGCTCGCACCCAGCCTCATGTCCCGCTGCCTGCTTCAAATGGATCGATCCCCTCGCCTCCGTGCCCGGGTCCTCAACACCTTCGAACGCTATCCCATCCTCTTCCAGCGTCTCCTCGAGGTCCACATCGACCACCGCGCCTGCATCTTCCCAGGTATTGACGAACTACTGGCAACCGGATTACACCTGCTGACAAGCTAAACTAGACCTGGGCGGCAGCCCCAATGAACTTTACAGCGGCACTCGCCTCACTGTAAGTTCAGGCTATCCCCGAGGACGCCGGAGTTCCATGACTGATATCGCCACACGCTGCATTGACATCATCGCAAAATCCAAGAGCATCCCCGCGGACTCCATCTCCCTCACCAACACCTTCGACGAGCTCAACATCGACTCCCTCGATAAGATCAACATCTCCTTTGAGGTCGAAGAGGCCTTCAACATCGAGATCCCCGACGAAGCCCTCAGCACCCTCCGCACCGTAGGCGACATGGTCGAAGGCGTCGCCAAGCTCACCACCGCCCCAGCCCACATCACCACCCACTGAACACCCTGCCTCCTCGAACACCCTCGGTCCCCCACGCCGTGTATCATTCGCTCGTATGTATGTAGGCGACCCTCAACTGACAGCCAGTCAGGTTCTGCGGACCTTTCATCACGACGAGCTCTACCTCTTCCTCGGCGCCGCCTTCACCGCCGTCGGTCTCGTCTCGATAGCCTTCGCCTTCCTAGGCCGCAAGTTCGACGCCATGCTCTTCTGGCTCGCTCTCTTCGCCATCTTCTACGGTCAAAGACTCTGGCTCCAGCTCGGCCTCCTCGCCCTCATCATCCCTCCGTCGCACTTCTTCGACGACCTCCGCGCCATCGGCAACTATCTGGTCCCCATCCCCGGATTCTTCTACTTCGAAGCGGCAGGCTTCCTCGGCCGGTCTGGCCGCAAGATCATCCTCGCTCTCACTGCCGTCTTCCTGGGTCTTGCCGTCGCGACGATGGTATTCGGTCTAAGACCCGCCATTCAGACGACCAACAACCTGGTCGTCATCGCAAGCTTATTTGCCCTCATCATCCAATCACTCACACGAAAGCAGACAGACAGAGACTTCGTCATCGCTCGCCGCGGCCTCTTCGTCTTCGTTCTCTTCGCCCTCTTCGATAACATCGGCGGAGCCCTCGGACACCGTGTGTTCATAGAACCGATCGGCTTCACCATCTTCCTTTCCATCCTCGGCTACGTAGCCGCAAAGCGCGGCCTCCAACGCGACCAGCAGTTCAGCGAGCTACAAAAAGAACTCGACATCGCCCGGCGAATCCAGACCTCGATTCTCCCCCCGGCCTATCCCCAGTCCGCCCACTTCCACGTCGCCGCCCGCTACGTCCCCATGACCGCCGTCGCCGGAGACTTCTACGACTTCCTCGTAGCCGATCAAACCCAGGCCGGCCTCCTCATCGCCGACGTCTCCGGCCACGGCGTCCCCGCCGCCCTCATCGCCTCCATGGTCAAACTCGCCGCCACCTCCCAGCGCGCCAACGCCGCCGATCCCGCCCTTCTCCTCGCCGGAATGAACTCCGTCCTCTGCGGCAACACGCAGGATCAGTTCGTCACCGCCGCCTACGTCTATCTCGACGCCGCATCCTCCACCCTGCGCTACTCCGCCGCCGCGCACCCGCCCATGTTGTTACTGCGTGAAGGAAGCGTGATCGAGCTCACGGAAAACGGCCTCATGCTCGCAGCGTTTACCTTCGCAACTTACACGACCGCCGAACATGCACTTCAATCCAACGACCGCCTCCTCCTTTACACCGACGGCATCCTCGAAGCCACCAACGCCCAGGGAGAAGAGTTCGGATCTGGCCGCCTCCACACCCTACTCAAAGAGGCCGCCGGCCTCAGCGCCGAAGCCGCCGCCGCCAGCATCCTCTCCTCGCTCGAACGCTGGTCCTCCAAATCCCAGAACGACGACCTCACCCTCCTCGTCTGCGACTACTTCTCTGGTAAGAGATCGGTCTTGCCAGACGGGCCCACTACGCGTGGGGCGGTCACTTCGTGACGCGTGTACCGGTCCCGGCAGGATGAACCTCGACGGTTCTCCCGTTTGTCGAAATCAACATCCCCCTCCGACCAACGGGAGGACCAGCCGAAGGGGTATACAAGTCACGAAGTGACCGCCTCCCGCGCAGGGAGCCCGTCCGGCAGGACCGATCTTTCCCCGCTCTAATCGCGAGAGCGAAACAGCACGATCCAATCCATCTCTGGCGCCTTGGCAGCCTCAAGCCACGGCTCTTCCGCAACCACAGCCGTACAAGGCCCATAGGTGCAGATACGGATCCGGCGATTAGCAGCCTCCTGCCTCAGCAGGTCGAGCACATCTCTCAGGATCGACCCCACAAAAGGAGTGTAAAGATAGAAGACTGTGCCGCGCGAAAGATCCGCCACTCGCGCATCCTCGCAAAAGAACGTAGCCTTCTTCACATTCAGTCTCTGCGCACACTGCCGCGCACGTTCCACGTAGGCCGCCTCCAACTCAATCCCTACGCTGCTGGCGCCGGTGCAGATCGAGACCAACAACGGAACATGGCCCATTCCCGAGCCAAGATCCACAACAACATCCTCCGCACCCAGCCCACCCAAACCGATCAGATCGCCGCCGATCAGGTCAAAGATATGCCGCGCCGGAGTGGGCTGATAGAACACCATCTCAGGCTCCCTTGCAACATCTCCCGCGTCAGGCTCTTCGAACTGCAACACCCCACTGACCAGCTCATCCAGGGTGTCATAGCCCACACCACTGGCGGCCGCACCGCCCCCTGCCTCTACCGACGAAGCCTGAACCCACCGAAGCAAAGCCTCAGGCCCACGCCCAAGCTGAATCTCCCCTCGAATGGCTTTGTAGAGTTCACTATTCGCAGCCTCCAGCCTGGCACACACAGCCCTCGCGCGAACAGAGAGCTCCGCATCCTTCAAACCAACCCCAGGCACTCCTTCAGAAACATCAGGAAGAAAAGCAAGCGAAGCATCAAGCCGGTCCAGCGCCTCCAGACGCTCGCGAAGCCGATCGGGTTCAAGCAGCGACCTATCCTCTTCCAGCCGCCGCACAAGGCGTTCCAACGCATCCCTCATCGTCTTCCCATTGTGCGCCCGACGCCAATCCCCTACTGCTTCTTCTTCTCGTCACTATCCTTCGGCAGCTCAAGATAAACCAGACCAAAGTGGGTAGCCCCCGGCTGCGATTTGTCGAGGCCAACGATCCGGTAACGAAGCGGGGAGCCCGCCCGCAACTCATGATCGCTCGAGGAGTCGTTTACCTGCACATGGCCTCCGTGATCGTCCGAGCACGTAAGCCCACTGCGCGTAACCGTCAGAGCGCCGACCGGCTTTCCATGCTCACACTCCAACACCTCCCCATACCGCGACATCGGCTTGCGGTAGAAGGCCAGAACCTGCGCCGGCGAGTCGTTCGTCACGTAGCTGGCGGCCATCAGCTTGAAGTGAAAGTCTCCGAAGGTCAGTCCCATATCCACCGCGGCATCGTTATCCGCATCTTTTTTGAACAAGGTCGCGCCTGGATAAGTGGGCAAGCCTACCTCTGCCGCCGTAATGTTCGACTTGGCATGGAGCTCAACGCCTCCATCCGACTTCTGGGCGACAAGGCCCTCCGCAATACAAAAGAGCATCGCTGCCAAAACAACCGGCGCGGGAAAGACAGAGAGGCGTGGAAGGCTAATCTGCATTGAGTCCTGTCCTGTATCTCAAGATTTGAGAGCAACTACGCCGGGTCGGACCTCAAAGTTCCGTATTCTTCACTCGCACGGCCCCCTCCCCCAACCTTGTCAACCCCCGAAGTCGCAAAACCCCCCGTCAATCCAGCGTAAAAGCGTGGCGTATGAGTTTGGTCCGGACAGATATAATGGAAACAGAACAAAAAAGCCCCTGAGATCCAACAGGGGCTTTGCTTTGATAGCTTGGGGGGGCCGATCATGAACAACTCACCGACAAGATCACGTAACCCCTTTGGATGGAATATTTTGCAAGTAACCCCTTTCAATGCAATACTTTGCAGATACACACTACCTGCAAACTACTCAAAACAAGTATTTTAGCCGCAAAATACCCCTGGGGGGAGGGGGAGGGAGCAGCCCTCAAAGAATCTACAATCATCAAAGCACCATCAGGGAGAAGAAGTGAATCGTGTCGTAGTCACCGGCCTCGGATGCATCACCCCCATCGGCAACACGGTCGCGGACTTCCGCACCTCTCTCTTCGCCGGCACCACCGGCATCGCCCCCTTCCCCCCCTACCCCGAAGCCCCCGCCCGCCCAGCTGACGACAAGACCCAGGGCCTCCGCTTCACCCAGACCGCCGCCGTCAAAGACTTCGACCCCCGCCAGCACCTCGAATCCGGCATCCTCACCGCCACCGACCGCACCGTACACTTCGCCGTAGTAGCCGCCCGCCAGGCCGCCGCAGAGTCCCAGCTCACCAGCCGCTACGCACCAGACAGGATCGCCATCGTCGTAGGCTGCGCCTGCGGGGGCCGCCAGGCCGAAGAGACCGAGACCAACAAGCTCTACACCCGCGACGCCCGCGTCCATCCCCTGACCGTCGTCCGCACCATGGCCTCCGCCGGAGCCAGCAACATCTCCATCGACCAGAAGATCACCGGCCCCTCTCTCAACATCTCCACCGCCTGCGCCTCCGGCACCCACGCCATCGGCCTCGCCTTCCAGATGATCCGCGCCGGCATGATCGACGCCGCCATCACCGGAGGCCACGAAGCCCCCCTCACCTTCGGCTTCCTCCGCGCATGGGACAGCATGCGCGTCGTCTCCCCCACCCAGTGCCGCCCCTTCTCCGCCGACCGCGACGGCATGACTCTCGGCGAAGGCGCCGCTATGTTCACCCTCGAAACCCTCGAGTCCGCCAAGGCCCGCAACGCCACCATCTACGCCGAGATCGTAGGCACCGGCAGCTCGGCCGACGCCAGCCACATTACCCAGCCCCACCCCGACGGCGCAGCAGCCGCCATGCGCGCCGCCCTCAAAGACGCCGGCGCCTCACCTAAAGAGGTCGGCTACCTCAGCGCCCACGGCACCGGCACCCTAGTCAACGACGTCACCGAAGCCGCCGCCATCCATCAGGTCTTCGGGCCACTTGCCCCAAAAATCCCCGTCAGCTCCACCAAATCCCTCCACGGCCACTCCATCGGAGCCAGCGGAGCACTCGAAGCACTCGCCACCATCCTCGCCCTCAGGGAGAGTCTCCTCCCCGCCAACATCGGCATCACCCAGGTCGACCCGGCCATCGACCTCGACATCATCCTCGGCGCCCCCCGCAAAGCCTCGACAAAACTAGCCCTCTCCAACTCCCTGGCCTTCGGGGGACTCAACGCCGTGCTCGCCATCCGCTCCATCGAATAAATCAAAACTCACTCAACCCGCACCGGCGTGGGCCTCCCCTCGATCAGCAACGCCGCACTCAAAGCACTCGCCACCGAAAGTCCCACCGCAATCCACAACACCACCCCGTACGCGCTCACGAACGACTCCCCGATTAGCCGCTGCACCCGCACATCGTCACTCTTCGCCGCGGCCAGCTTCGCTCTCTGAGCCTCAACACTCTGCCGCTCCGCCGCCGGCAGCCCCAGCTCATCAAGCCCCCGCCCCAGCCTCGCATTGAACGTCATCGAAAACACCAGCCCCATCACCGCAATCGCCAGCAACCCAGCCACGCGCGACACCGCATTATTGATGCCCGAAGCCACACCCGCCCGGCTCTGATCGATCGAACTCATCACCGTAGTCGTCAACGGAGCCACGCTCACCGCCAGCCCAAGCCCAAGCACAATCACCGCCGGAAATACCGTCGACCAGTAAGACCCACCCACCCCGCCTCTCCGAAATAATCCAAATCCCACCCCGGCAACCAACGGCCCAACAATCAGCGGCAGCCGCGCCCCATACTTCACAATCAACCCACCCGACCAGCGCGACAGCAAAAAGATGAGAAGAATCAGCGGAAGCAAAGCCCCGCCCGCCTGCGTAGCCGAATAGTGCTGCACCTGAATCAGATCCAACGGCAAAAAGAACAATACCCCACTCAGCGCCGCATACAAAAACAACGTCATCAGATTCGCCCCACTGAAGGTCCGCGATCGAAACAGACCCAGCGGCAGCATCGGAGACTCAGACCGCGACTCCACCACAAAGAAAGCCGCAAGAGCCACCGCACCGACCACTGCAGCAACCAACGCCCTCCTCCCACCGTGGCCAGCCTCAATCAACCCAAACGTAATCCCGCACAATCCCACCGTAGCCAGAGCCGCCCCCCACCCATCCAGCCTCTGAACCATCTCCTCATCGCGACTCTCCGGCACCCGTGCCAAAGAGATCAACACCACCAGCACCGCCAGCGGCAAGTTGATAAAGAACACCCAACGCCACGAGAGATGTTCGATCAACCAACCACCCAGCACAGGCCCCACAGCCGTAGTAATCGCAGTAAAGCCTGACCACGTCCCAATCGCGCGCCCTCGCTCCTCAGCGCAGAACGAAGAACTGATCAACGCAAGGCTTCCAGGAACAAGTAACGCCCCGCCCACTCCCTGCAGACCCCGCGCCACAATCAGCGCACGAACATCGGAAGCAAACCCGCACCAGGCCGAAGCTCCCGCAAACAGCACCACTCCAACCAGAAATATCTTCCGCCGCCCATAAAGATCGCCGAGCGACCCGCCCACCAAAAGAAGCGCCGCCAAAAACAGCGCATAAGCCTCAACCACCCACTGAACGTCAGTCACTGTAGCGTTCAAAGAGCTCTGCAACGCCGGCAGAGCAACATTCACCACCGTCCCATCAATAAACACCATGCTCGACCCAAGAATCGTAGCCGCGAGCACCCACACCCCACCCCGCGTCTTTGCCGGCGCAGAAGCCACGCTGCGCATCGCACCTTCTTCGCATGGCAAATTAGGCATCTTTTCTCCCCTCACCGCCGCCGATCATACAGCAATCGACAAGGACACTCTTGCCGCGGCAAGCCAACAACTCCCTACCAGGCCCGCGGGTCTCTCGCTGCCCAACACACCTTCATGTAGCCTCAAAGATCAGCAAGGGCCTTCACGTGTACGTGAAGAATTCCTTCTGCTTCTTAAGGTGCACTAAAAAATACTTATCAGAGAGCTATACTGCTGCCAATGGAAACGGTTTTGTAAGGATTTCCGAATGTGCCCTCATTCCATGGAGCAGCAGATGCCTCTAAAGCAGTTCGCACTGAAGTACCTTCCCGATTCTGTCCTCAAGCCGGTTCGTGCCCGTCACTATCAGGATCAGTTGAAGCACTACAACCTCAACGATGAGCCCGATCTCCTTGGCTGCAAGGCGCTTCTGCATGCCGGAGATGTCGTGTTCGACGTCGGGGCCAATATCGGTGTCTACACTCGGTTCTGTTCGGACTTTGTCGGTCCAACTGGACAGATTCATTCACTCGAACCGATCCCCGAGACCTTCTCTTACCTCACCTCCAACGTCCGCGCCCTCAACCTCCTCAACGTCACCTGCTACAACCTTGCCGCATCGGACCGCGATCAGGACCAAGCCGCCATGAGCATGCCGCAGTACGCCTCCGGAGGTGCAAACATCTATGAGTCCACCCTCTCCGATACGGGCGACATTCCCGTCAAGGTCACGCGGCTCGATACCCTATTTCCAACACTCAACCCGCGGCTTATCAAATGCGATGTAGAGGGCCACGAGGTCCCATGCATCAACGGCGCGCTCGAACTGATCGCTCGTTCCCGCCCCATCTGGGTTGTTGAGGTCTCCAGCCCTCGCACCTTCGAGCTCTTCGCCTCGCTCGACTACGATGCATACATCTACGAAGACGGTACCTTCCGGATCGTGACTCCCGCCGACAAGATCCCAAACTACTTCTTCCTTCCTCGCGAGCAAGGTTCGTCGGTGAGTAATCCCGCTTAGACCTTGAGCGCTCGTGACATTAGCCCGCAAACTCACCACCGGCCTCGGCTTGCGCTTTTAGCCTCAACTGGAGGTCATCGCGATACCATAGCCAGTAGATGATCTCCGTCCTCATCCTCACCCGCAACGAGCAGCACGACCTCCCTGACTGCCTCTCCTCCGTCTCCTGGTCCGACGACATTCACGTCTTCGACTCTCACTCCACAGACAACACGGTGGCGATCGCCAAAGCCGCCGGTGCCCACATCCACACGCGCACCTTCGACGACTACGCCACCCATCGCAACGCCGCCCTCACCACCATCCCCTTCAAGTACACCTGGGTGTTTATCCTCGATGCCGACGAGCGCCCCACCTCAGATCTATCCCGCGAGATGCAGCAGATCACCCTCGCCGCCCCCGATCAAACCGCAGCCTTCCGCGTACGCCGTCGCGACTTCCTCTTCGACACCTGGCTAAAACACGCGCAGATCTCTCCCTTCTACATCCGCCTCGTACGTCCCGAACACGCCCGTTACACCCGCGCCATCAACGAAGTCCTCGAGATCGACGGCCCCGTAGCCGAACTAAGCTACCCACTCGATCACTACCCCTTCTCCAAAGGCATAGCCCGCTGGATCGAGAAGCACAACCTCTACTCCACCATGGAAGCTGAGCTCATCGCCCGCAACCAAGGTCTGCAGAATCCGTCATTCGTCACAGCTCTCCGCGACCCAGACTTCCACACACGCCGCCTCCACCAGAAGGCCATCTTCTACCGCCTTCCCGGACGCCCTCTCATCAAGTGGCTCTACATGGTCTTCTTTCGCGGAGCGATCCTCGACGGCGCTGCAGGCCTGACCTACGCCACTCTCCAGGCCTTCTACGAGTACCTCATCGTCCTCAAGACCAAAGAGCTTCGCAGTGGCGGAGCATAAGCTCATCAATCGGGATAATGTGCCCGGAAGATCAGCGAAGCGTTCGTGCCGCCAAATCCAAAAGAGTTTGACATCGCATATTCCATCGGCGCGCTGACAGCTTTGTCCCGCACTAATCCAAACTGAACCACCTCATCCAGATCTTCGATGTTCGTCGTCGGAGGAGCAATCTGGTCTCGCAGAGCCAGCACCGTAATACCCGCCTCAAGACTCCCCGCACCACCCAGCAGATGTCCCGTCATCGACTTCGTCGAACTCACCAGGAGACTCTGCGCGTGATCCCTAAACGTCTCGCAGATTGCCCTCGCCTCCGCTCTGTCTCCCAGCGGAGTAGACGTAGCATGTGCATTCAAGTATTGAATCGCACTCGGTTCCAGCCCGGCATCCTTTAGTGCCAACTGCATCACGCGCCGAACTCCGCGCCCATCCTCCGGCGGAGCGTTCGTATGAAACGCATCCGAGTTCGCAGCATAGCCCACAATCTCCGCCAGTATCGTCGCTCCCCGCTTCAGGGCATGCTCCCGCTCCTCAAACACAAGAACTCCCGCACCCTCGCCCACAACAAATCCATCTCGCCCGCAATCCCACGGCCGCGAAGCCCTTGCCGGATCGTTATTGCGCGTCGACAAAGCGCGCATCGCACCGAATCCACCCACTGAAAGCGGTGTGACCGCTGCTTCACTCCCGCCGCAGATCATCGCATCCGCATCGCCCCTCTGAATAATCCTGAACGCCTCCCCAACTCCATGCGCCCCGGTCGTACACGCAGTGGCACACGTCAGGTTCGGCCCCGTGGCCCCATACCGTATCGAGATCTGACCCGCCGCCAGATTAGCGATCGTCGCCGTAATGAAGAACGGCGATATTCTGTCAGGCCCTCCGCTCTGCAGCTTCGTATGCTCCCGCTCGATCACCTCGAACGCACCAATCCCGCTCCCAACGTACACGCCCACCCGCTCCGCATCCTCAGCCGACATATCCAGTCCCGACTGCTCCATGGCAAACTGCGCCGCCCCCATCGCAAACTGGATGAAGCGCCCCATCTTCTTCACGTCCTTGCGGTCGACAAAGTTCTCAGCAACAAATCCCTTCACCTCGCCGGCAAACTGACAGCTGAATCTCTCTGGATCGAAGAGCGAAATTCGATCGATTCCCGAGTCTCCCCTTTGCAGTGCGGCCCAGGTTGCCTCAGTGCCAACTCCCACCGGACTCACCAGCCCAACACCAGTCACCACCACGCGAAACTGCTCTCTCATCTTTGCCTTCGAAGTCATCCAGCTCCCTCTTCTCGCAACGAGTCGCCACTACCTCACTACGTCGAACTGTCCTTCGAAACAAAGCAATCCCGAAAAACATCTTTATTTACAGGATGATCATAATTTATTTTGTCAAAGCTCAGTCAGAGAGAACCTTGACACTAAGCCACCAAACTCCTACTCAAAGTCCGTCCCAGCACTCGCAGGAAGCTCCAGCGGAAAACAAAAAAACGGCGACGCGTAATTCCGGAGCCGCAGCCGGAGAGGTTTATCGACTCACGCCTCCACGAGACGGCATTGCGTCATCCGTTGGCAATCTCCTTCCTCAAGACTCTCTAAAAAGATCAATCTCTCGCCTGCGCCTGAGTGATTCCTGTATTTCAGCCGTGAAACTCGTTGTGTGATATCTCAAAAAAATTCTTGCAATATTCGCGAAAGCCATTTAGGGTTGGCTCACTCTTTCTTAATTTGCCGTTTTCGCCACACTTCTAGCAGCCGTTTGGCCCTTGGAACACAGTGACGTACCCGTAGCTTCAGCTGCGACGCCGGCTTGTTGTCTAAAACGAATTCAAAAAATCGCTTCAGAGCGATCAGGGAGATTCTTTGTCTTTTTTCGGAGGTTCTATGCGTAGGCAATCGGTAAGACCCGTACAGGCTGTGCTCTACAGCCTCGCCGCAATTCTGCTAACCATCCTCGGAACATCGCTCGCGAACGCCCAGACCTTCCGCGGTGGAATCAACGGTACCGTCACCGACCGCACCGGCGCCGCCATCGCCAACGCTACCGTCGTCGCCGTACAAACCGACACCGACGTCAAGCACAGCACCACCAGCAGTAGCGGCGGCGAGTTCCTCTTCCAGGATCTTCCCCTCGGCAACTACAGCGTCACCGTCACCTTCTCCGGCTTTCAAACCGTCAAGACCGACAAGATCTCCGTGCAAGCCGGCGTCATCTTCACTCTGCCAGTCGTTCTCCCACTCTCCAGCTCCGCCACCACCATCGAAGTCGATGCTGCAGCCGTTGCTCTCGATACCACGACCACTACTCAAACCACCGTGCTTGACGCCAAGGTCGTCTCTGACCTCCCACTCAACGGCCGCGACTTCACCCAGATGATCTCTCTCACCCCCGGCTACGCTGGCTACAGCGGCGGCGGATACGGCTCGCTCAACGGAACACGCGCCAACCAGATGAACTGGCAGATCGACGGCGTCGACAACAACGACCTCTGGCACAACATTCCCGCTGTCAATCAGGGCGGCGTCTCCGGCATCGCCGGCATCATCCTTCCACTCGACGCGGTCGACCAGTTCTCCGCACAAACTCAGTCCGGCCCTGAAGGCGGTCGCAACCCTGGCGGCACCGTCAACCTGACCCTGCGTTCCGGCACCAACCAGCTTCACGGCACCGCCTACTACTTCAATCGCAATGAAGTCTTCGGCGCCAAGAGCCCCTTCGCCTCCACCAAGCAGAAGGTTCGCAACTACAACACTGGCTTCTCCGTCGGCGGCCCCTTCCTCAAAGACAAGCTCTTCGGCTTTGCCACCTTCGAACATCAACGCTTCGTCATCGGCCAATCCGGTAACGCAACCGAGCCCTCCGTAGGTTGGCAGAGTCAAGCACAAGCAATCCTGGCGCAGAACGGAATTGCGGTTAACCCAGTCATGCAAAGCGTTCTCAACAGACTCTGGGGTACAAATGTCCTCGCGCAAGACACCGTAGGCACCGTAAACAACTTCCACTCCAGCGACCCCGAGTATGGCTACAGTTGGAACGGTCTAGGTAAGGTCGACTATCGCCTCAGCGACAAAGACAACATCAGTGCCCACTGGTTTGTGGGACAAGGGAGCCAGGTTGCGCCCGTCGGCTCGCAGCTTCTCGCTTACTACGAAGTCGCACCAATTCACGTACAGAACATCGCCATCGTCTACAACCGTGTCATCTCATCCAGCATCTCTAACCAGATTCTCGCCGGCGTCAACTACTTCAATCAGGTCTTCAACGACAACCAGACGGGTCAGGATGTTCAAAGTCTCGGCTTCATCACTGGCGCCACCTTCCCGAACGCTCCAAACATTACTATCGGAAGGCCCGCCACCACCGGCGGCGGCACAAGCGCCGCAAGCAGCAACTTCGATCCCGTCGGCCTGACCCCTCCCGAGGGTCGTAACGACATCACGGGTCACCTCACCGATCAACTCTCCTGGACCAAGGGCAAGCACCAGATGCGCTTCGGTGGAGAATACCGTCAGGCACAACTCGACGAGTTTTACCATCGCCATGCTACCGGCAGTTTCACCTTCGACGGAACTCAAACCACTGCGGTCGCTACCGCCAACAACGGCGGCCACGCGCCAACACCGAATCCAGATGGTCTGGACGGATACCGCTACTCCCTCGCTGACTTTTTGGCCGGTACGACATCCGCCGCCAGCATCACCATCGGAGACCCCGAGCGTCAGGTCTTCGTCAACACCTGGTTCCTCAACGCGGGCGACTCCTGGCAGCTCACTCCCAAGCTCAACGTGAACTACGGAATCCGCTACGATTACGAGGGACCGCTCCACAACTCGTACAAGGATATGTCCGTCTTCCGTCCCGCTCTTACCTCCACCAATGGTCTTGCCTTCCAGGGCAGCGAGATCGACTCCCTCTACCCGAAGTACTACAAGAACTTCAGTCCGCGCGTTGGCCTCAGCTATGCTCTCGATTCCAATACCGTCATCCGTGCCGGCTACGGATGGTACGCTGACACCCCCAATCTCAACCCCTTCCTCGATAACCGTCCCGGCAACCAGGCTCCGAACGGTGTCGAAGGCAACCCCGGTGGCGCAAGCCCTGTCTACTCCGTCTCAGCCGCAAACGGCGGATCGAACACCACCATCGTGCAGGGAGTTCCTATCTTCCCCTCCTCGGTGGGATATCCCTGCGCTGCCACCTCACCCTGCGGCGTCTTCTCCGTCAACCCCAACTTCCGCCCCTCCTACAACGAGAACTACAACGTCAACCTCGAGCACACCCTGGCACCCAGCGTAATCTTTCAACTGGGTTATGTAGGCTCATCAGCCCGTCATCTCCTCAGCCTCCTCGACATCAACCAGGCCACTCCCGGCATCTATGTAAGCGATCCACCAACGGTACCGAATGGTGAGTCCGCTGACTTCAAACGCCAGCAACATCGTCCGTTCTACGGCCCCTATCAGCAGTACGGCAACATCAACCAGATCGAAAGCATCGGCACCGCGAATTACAACTCGCTCCAGGCGCAGATTCGCATCACCAACTGGCATCACTTCTCCACCCAAACCATCTATACCTGGTCTCACGCCCTCGACGAAGTTTCGGCCTACCGCGGCGCTCTTCCTCAAGACAGTACCAACTTCAAAGGCGACTACGGCAACTCAGACTTCGACACTCGGAATACCTTCGTCAGCTTCGTGAGCTACGAAGTTCCTGGCTCGCAGCACCTGAAGCGCCTCACTGGTGGCTGGCAGGTCAACAGTCTACTTTCTTTCCATGGTGGCCAGCCCTTCACCGTCCACGCCTCCGGAGACATCAGCGGAACCAACGAAGGCAACGATCGCGCAGTCCAGATCGCTCCTGCTCGCACCGGCTATCAGGGTCAGTCCACCACTGCGAACTGGATCGACCTCAGCGCCTTCCAGGATCCCAATCCAGGTACGTTCGGCACCGTTCGCCGCAACCAATTCTTCGCTCCTGGCTACAGTGACGTTGATCTCTCGGTCTTCAAAAACACGAGAATCGGCGAGCGGCTCACCATTCAGCTTCGCGCAGAGATGTTCAACCTCTTCAACCGTAATAACTTTGCTCCACCTTCCCCCTCCGTCGGCGGCAGCTCACAACTCAGCGACACCATCGGCGACTACAACGGCGCACCCGGCATCGGCGCCGGCGAAGCCTTCAACACTCAATTCGGTGGAAAGATCATCTTCTAACCCCGAGCTAACCCCAGCGCGCAACCAAAAGCCCCATCCCGCAGAGCATCGCCGGATGGGGCTTTTTCACGTCCACTCATCAACCTACAAAGGCCACTTCCACTCTCGAATCTCCTGGCTATCGATCCCGTTCTCATGCGCGTAGTTCACCGCTTCGATAATCTGCCCCTTCAGCCACTCCTTGGTATGCGCCGCCGTCATCTGCAGCCGCGGCACCCGATCGATCACATCGATCGCCAGATCAAACCGATCGATCTGATTCAGAATCGCCAGCTCCAGCGGAGTATTGATATTTCCCTTCTCCTTGTACCCGCGCACATGAAAGTTCTCATGATTCGTCCGCTTGTAAGTCAGCTTATGGACCAGCGAAGCGTAGGCATGGAAGTTGAAGATCACTGGCTTGTCCTTCGTAAACAAACTATCGAACTCTCTCTCCGAAAGCCCATGCGGATGCTCCGTCTCCGGCATCAACCGGAACAGATCCACCACGTTCACAAACCGAATCTTCAAATCCGCACAGCGCTCCCGCAGAATCGCAACAGCAGCCAACGCCTCTTCCGTTGGAATATCCCCGGCACACGCAATCACAACATCCGGCTCCTCCCCCGCATCGTTGCTCGCGAAGTCCCAGATCCCAATCCCCTTCGTGCAATGCGTTACCGCATCCTCCATATTCAGATATTGCAGATGCAGTGCCTTATCCGCAACAATCACATTCACGTAGTTTGAACTGCGCAGACAGTGATCCCCCACGCTCAACAGACAGTTCGCATCCGGCGGCAGATAAATCCTCGTCACCTCCGGGCTCTTATTCGTCACCACATCCAGAAATCCCGGGTCCTGATGCGTAAACCCGTTATGATCCTGCCGCCAAACCAGCGAAGTAATCAGCAGATTGATCGACGAGATCGGCGCCCTCCATCTCAGCTCTAGCTTGCTCTTCTCCAGCCACTTCGCATGCTGATTGAACATCGAATCGATAATGTGCACAAACGACTCATACGTCGAAAAAAAACCATGCCGGCCCGTCAACACATAACCTTCGAACCATCCCTCCAGCGTATGCTCGCTCAGAATCTCCATCACGCGGCCCTCACGCGAAAGATCGCCGCCATCGGCATCCTCCGGGAGCATCTTCGCCATCCACGTCTTTCCGTGGCTGCCCTCGTAGATCACCTGCAGCTTATTCGAAGCTGTCTCGTCCGGCCCGAACACGCGAAAGCTCGTCATATTCTTTTTCATCGCGTCGCGCAAAAAGTGCGCCAGCACATCAGTAGGCGAAATCTCAATCTGCCCCGGCTTTTCAACCTTAACCGCATAATCGCGGAAATCAGGCAGCTCCATCGGCTTCCGTAGCAGCCCTCCATTTGCATGCGGATTCGCAGTAATCCTTCGCTGCCCTACTGGAGCCATCTCCTTCAACTCCGCGATCAACTTACCCGAATCATCAAACAGCTCCTCTGGCTTATAGCTCTTCATCCACTTCTCAAGAAGCTTCAAATGTTTTGGATTCGTCACCGGATCAAGAATCGGCATCTGGTGTGCCCGCCACGATCCCTCCAGCTTGTGTCCATCAATCTCCTTCGGGCACGTCCATCCTTTCGGCGAGCGCAGAATGATCATCGGCCAACGCGGCCGCTCAGGCTCTGTCCCCTTGGGCGCACTCCGTGCCTTCTTCTGAATCGCGCGGATCTCCTTCACGCAATCCTCCATCACTCCAGCCATCAACTGATGCATCGTCGCCGGATCATCTCCTTCGACAACATGCGGCTCCCACCCATACCCCTTGAACATCCACTCCAACTCTTCGGGCGTAATGCGTGCCAGGACAGTAGGATTCGCGATTTTGTAACCGTTAAGGTGCAGTATCGGAAGCACCGCACCATCCCGCACCGGATTCAGAAATTTATTCGAGTGCCACGAAGTGGCCAGTGGCCCAGTCTCAGCCTCCCCGTCGCCAACCACTACGGTCACAATCAGATCAGGATTATCAAACGCCGCGCCAAACCCATGCGACAGGCTGTACCCAAGCTCGCCGCCCTCATGGATCGACCCCGGCGTCTCCGGCGTACAGTGGCTCCCAATGCCACCCGGAAACGAAAACTGTTTGAAGAACTTCTGCATTCCTACAACGTCTTCGCTCTTATCCGGATACACTTCCGAATACACACCCTCCAGATAGCTGTTCGACAACGTTGCAGGCGCCCCGTGGCCGGGCCCCGACAGGTAAATCAGATCCAGATCGTATTTTTTGATCAGACGGTTCAAATGCACCCATATAAAGCTCTGCCCGGGATCCGATCCCCAGTGCCCAAGCAACCGGTTCTTGATGTGCTCCGGTTTCAGCGGCTCTCGCAACAGTGGATTCGCCCGCAGATACAGCATTCCCACGCAAAGATAGTTGCAGGCGCGCCAATAGGCATCCACCTTCCGCAGTTCCTCAGCCGAAAGCGGCTTACCACCCTGACTCTTATCTTTACCCAGCTCTTTGGAAACGTTGCTCATAGATAAACTCCGTCAGTCATGGTTCAGTAAAGTCGGAAACAAGTTAGCTTGCAAAAATTTGTAACCGTTAAAGAACTATCTTGTAGATTGGGCCATTTGATGAACATGCACCGCGATCATCCAATCTTCTTTCGCCGGAACGACAAGTACCATCGTTGCAGAATCAGATGCACTTATCTGTCGAAGAGCGTCTCCCTTAGCCCCGTTCAGCTCAGAATTAATAGAGATGCCCAAACCATCCATTCCAGCTAATATCTCCGCGCGCGACCGCGTATCGTGCTCCCCAATTCCACCTGCAAACACCACCGCATCGATCCCACCCATCAACGCAATGAAGCCGCCTAGAGCCTTCTTCACACTCCGCGTAAAGATCTCCACCGCCAGCCTCGCCGCAGCATCGCCCTTCATCACGGCCTCCCGCACCGCCTTCATATCATTCGGCATGCCCGAGAGCGCCACCATCCCCGCATCATGGTTCAGCATCTTCTCCAGCTCCCCCACCTGGTCACCCTTCCTCTGTCGCAACAGATAAAGCACCAGCCCCGGATCGAGATCCCCCGGCCGCGTCCCCATCACCACACCACCCGTCGGTGTCAGCCCCATCGTCGTGTCGATCGAGCATCCATCCACTAACGCCGTAACGCTGCACCCGCTGCCCAGGTGCGCAATCGCCATCCGTTTCGGAAACGAAATTGCCTTCTCCGCTCGCAGCTGCTGCACAATCGACTCGCAGCTCAACCCATGAAACCCATACCGCCGAACTCCCCGCTCGCGATACTCCGCCGGAATCGGATACGTCGTCGCAACCTCAGGCATCGTCTCGTGAAACACAGTATCAAAACAGGCGTAGTGCACCACCCCAGGAAACTTTGCCATCATGTCTTTGATCACCTCAATCACCGCAGGATCATGCAGCGGCGCAAACACCACCGCCTCCTCGAGATCCTTCAGCACCTCCCCGGTAATCCGCTGATGCCGATCCAGCTTTGCTCCCGGATGCACCACCCGATATCCCACCGCGTCCACCGTTGGCAAACCCTGCCCACTTACCGCCTCAACTACCAGCCCAATCGCCTCCACTGCCGTCTGAGCCTCTACCTCGCTGCGCCCCCCGCTTAAATCCCGTCCACCCGCGTCGCGAAATTTGAAACTCCCCTTCGCCCCGCCAATGCCGGCCACCTCCCCCTCAAACAGCGACCGTATCTCATCCCCCTCAGCTTCAAACAGGGAAAACTTTATCGACGAAGATCCGCTATTGATAACGAGTATGTGCACAGCACTCCTGTCGCAAACCCTTGCCTACGCTACACCCAGCCCATCACAGGCCCGTAAATTCTCCCTCAAGCGTCTTCCTCCAACCAAGGTCACCCGATGTTGGATGCATCTCGAACCCTCCCTCCACTCCACTCGACGGCATCTTCGTCCATACCTCCGCCACCCCTGACATCCTCCCCCAAAAGTCCCACCCGCTTCCCCGCGCAAAATCTGCCCCACCCATCTAAACTCAATCCATGTGTGGAATCGTTGGATACATTGGTCCTCAGTCTGTCGTCCCCGTCATCATTGAAGGTCTTCGCCGCCTCGAGTACCGCGGTTACGACTCCGCCGGCATCGCCGTAGCCGGAGGCCCCAGCGGCCTCGAACTCCGCCGCGCCCCCGGCAAGCTCCGCAACCTCGAAACCGCCATTCACGCCTCCCCCATCGATGGCACCTTCGGCATCGGCCACACCCGCTGGGCCACCCACGGCCGCCCCACGGAAGAGAACGCCCACCCCCACCGCGACGGCTCCGGCACCCTCGTCGTCGTCCACAACGGCATCGTCGAAAACTACCTCGCCCTCAAAAAAGAGCTCATCGCCAAAGGCCACAAGTTCGTCTCCGAGACCGACACCGAGATCATCGCCCACCTCATCCAAGACGCCTACGAAAACGGCCACCCCCAAGTCATCGGACACGGCCGCAATCAAACCGCCAGCCCCTACGCCGGCACCAACTCCGCCAACGAGTCCGAAGCCGTCGTCACCACCCTCAACCCCGACGGCACCCGCCCCACCATCTCCCTCGAAACGGCCGTCCGCATCGCCGTCAAGCGCATCACCGGAGCCTTCGCCATCGGTGTCCTCTCCGCACTTGAACCCAACAAGCTCGTCGCCGCCCGCATGGGCCCGCCCGCCGTCATCGGCATCGGCGACGGCGAATTCTTCCTCGCCTCCGACGTCCCCGGCATCCTCCACCACACCCGCAACATCCACTTCCTCGCCGACGGCGAACTCGCCATCCTCACCAAAGATGGCGTCACCCTCACCGACTTCGACGCCAAGCCCCTCCCCCTAAAAGTCCAGCGCATCACCTGGGACCCCATCCAGGCCGAAAAAGCCGGCTACAAGCACTTCATGCTCAAGGAGATCAACGAGCAGCCCCGCGCCATCCGCGACACCACCCTCGGCCGCGTCTCCCTCGACACCGGAAAAGTCTTCCTCGAAGCCATGCAGATCTCCGACGAAGACCTCCGCAACGCCAGCCAGATCACCATCGCCGCCTGCGGAACCTCCTGGCACGCTGGCCTCGCCGGCAAGTTCATGATCGAGCGCCTCGCCCGCCTCCCCGTCGAAGTCGACTACGCCTCCGAGTACCGCTACCGCGACCCCATCGCCGACCCACGCGCCATCGGCCTCCTCATCACCCAGTCCGGCGAAACCGCCGACACCCTCGCCGCCCAGGCCGAGCTCATCGCCAAAGGATCCAAAACCCTCGCCATCTGCAACGTCGTCGGCGCCGCCGTCACCCGCAAAGCCCAGGGCACCCTCACCACCAACGCCGGCCCCGAGATCGGCGTCGCCTCCACCAAAGCCTTCACCGCCCAGCTCACCGCCCTCTTCGTCCTCGCCCTCCACCTCGCCCAGGTCCGCGGCACCATCTCCGACGAAGAATCCCTCCACCTCGTCACCGAGCTCTCCAAACTCCCCGGCAAGCTCGCCTCCATGCTCAACATCAACTCCCCCGACGCCCCCGGCTCCTCCGAAGGCGTCGCCGCACCCATCCGCCCCTCCACACGCGCCGCGGCATCTGATACAGAACGCCGCTCCACCGTCCGCCTTCCACTCTCCGCCCAGTGTGAAGAGCTCGCCCGCCTCTTCCACACCTCCGACGACTTCCTCTTCCTAGGCCGCGGCATCCACTACCCCATCGCCCTCGAAGGCGCACTCAAGCTCAAGGAGATCTCCTACATCCACGCCGAAGGCTATCCCGCCGGCGAGATGAAGCACGGCCCCAACGCCCTCATCGACGAATCCCTCCCCGTCGTCTGCATCGCCACCAAGGACCCCAACGATCCCTCCAGCGTCCTCAAGTACGAAAAAACCCTCAGCAACATTCAAGAGGTCACCGCCCGCTCTGGCCGCGTCATCGCCATCGCCATCGAAGGCGACACCGAGATCAGCCAGCTCGTCGAGCAGACCATCTACATCCCCCAGGCCCCCGAACTACTCCTTCCCATCCTAGAAGTAGTCCCCCTCCAACTCCTCGCCTACCACATAGCCGTCCGTCGAGGCTGCGACGTAGACCAACCCAGAAACCTAGCGAAAAGTGTCACCGTAGAGTAGGGGAAGTAAGACTTGGACGACGGCAAGGCAACGTTTCGCGCAAATGAGTATTGGATGCATGACGTGGGTGTCAGCCCCTGGTCACTTCAATTACTTTGTTTGAGAAACGACGAAGGCGAAGTTCAGATCACACCGGGAATACGTGTGGAATTGTCTCTGTGTAATCTCTCACCTTTCTTCAGAATGGTTTCTGAGATAATGCCAGTGATCCAATGTTACGATTCACGTTTCTATCGCATCAACTCGCATATGCGGCAGGAATTAATGAAACCCACGATTCGAATTTCACAGAAAAAGACGGTGGAATTTGGCGGCTTCGGAAATATTGGTTTATATCCCTACAAAATAATTTACATAGAAGGTATGGCAAACGAGAACCTGCAGAAAAAAATTGGTGAATTAGCTGTCAAGCCACTTGTAGTTTGCAACGAATCACAAGTCAAGGATTATGAGAAGTACGGTTGCTGCGTCCTTAGTTTCGATGAGGCAACAAGCCCAAAGCTTAATAGTGAAATACGGACACTCGCGAAGCTGAATTGGCTTTCGGAATCATTGCCTCATCTTGACCCGGCATTGGTAGAACCGATCCTGCAGGTTGTTCAACATCCTGAAGCCTACATTTTTGAAAGTTCATCTTTACCCCCGATTCCGACTCACAATTCACACATCGCATTACCAAACGAACTCTTAGCGAACCAGATGCGCCGAGTCTTTGATGTGGCACCCGGATTGAGTTCCCAAAATGCCAACATCGTTCAACTTCAGATGGAATCCATGCAACTTGTTTTTCAACAGCAAGCAGTCGATGCATTGCTCTCTATAAGAGAGGATGGTCTGCTTACTGCTCATGGCCTCGAAAAAGCCATAGATTCCTTCCTTATAACACGCAACGGAGTCGCATATGAGCGACTGGTGAACGAGAAAAATATTACAAATGGCTTACCATTACATCTCGCGCTATGGGTTCCATGTATCAATAAAACACTTACAACGGAGGCGCTCTCAAGAAGAATACCAAGTAGATTGCTCCGGTTACTCTTTGGAAAAGAAGATGCTAATTTCGGTGAGGTAGTTCTAGAGAATTGGGCTAGAGATACTAAAGATATCGAAATGCTTGAACATTTGATTGAAACTCAAAAACAGGAGTCTGAGTTTATAAGCAATCTTCAGTGCCTCTATACTTTGGCCGAAAGGTCACCAAGCATTCGGGTGCCAAGAGTTGCAAGCTCTTTCCATGGAAAACTTCGCGAAATACGACAAAGATATCAAGAAAAAAATGTACCCGCACTAAATAGAGCAATAGCAGAATTCGGGGTGCATCTTCGTGATGCATTGCCGCGCGCCGTAATCGAATTCATTAGAGATCGTAGGCCACACACTGTAAGACTGTTTTCGGATTTGCCCTTGGAATGGCTGGACGTTGACGGTGTACCTCTCAACTGCATCTGCTATGTGTCTCGTGTTCCCCTCACCCCGGGGGGCCTTACGTTAGGCCACTACATGCAGGCCGAAAATGAGTTGCGATTAGGACTTGTGGAAGCAAGACGACTGCTCATCGTTAACTGCCTCCAACAGGTTGACCCATTATTCAATGATCCCAAAAACTTGAGCCGCGTATTTTCAGATCACAATATCGAACACACATATGTTGAGGCAAGTTCACTTGAAAGCTACAAAGCGCTTTTAAGTGAACACAAACCGTTCATACTTATCCATTTTGGGCATGGAACATACGATAGAGCTCAAAATTCTGGATACCTTCAATTTCGCGAAAGCTATTCAAAGCTGTGGGACATGAAGGGTAGCTATATTCCCCCAATCGTTCTGCTAGGTTCTTGCGATACTGCAGCGCTAGCAGAGACTCATACTACACCGGCAAACGCCTTCCTAGCGCTAGGGTCCAGAGCAGTCCTTGGAACCTTACTGCCCGTTCAAGCCGATCGAACTGTTGAGATGTTTTTACATATCATCTCGTCATTAATGGAAGCCATAAGCACTCAAAATAGACGAGACAACTGGAGCACAGTAGTTGGGAGTTCCCTGCTGATTAGCCGATACAAAGACGAGCTTCACGGATTCAACCAATATCAGGCGCGTAGGAAAGCCAAACCAGCTCCACCAGAAGTCGGCCACGAATTTTTATATCAATTGATAAAAAAATTCGGAAGTATAACACGTGAGGCCTACGAGCGATTCGCCGAAATTTTAGCTTCCTCGATTTCTTACATCAACAAAGAAGTTGGGGACGAGTTCCGACAATACTCTAAATTGAATATGTCGGTCCCGCACTCGATGTTCTTTACGCATTTAGGTTCACCAGAAACGATTCGTATTATCAGTAGCCCCGGCGACTGGGAACCGGCTACACAGGCAAGGAAGAGAATGGTCGCTCGAAACGCAAAGGATATTAAGTCAGTACTCTAGGACAACTAAGGACGAGCCGGGGCGGGTGGCCCATACATAAAACCAACCCACAACCTTGGATCCCCCATTTCATGCAGTCTCACCGCATGCCGGGGTCCCCAGCGAGCGGCCTTTGCTCGTTGGGGTGGATGAGTGGGCATTCGTGCGGAAGCACGAACCGTCTCCTAAGCTCCAAGAATCTGACGGCAGTCCGCTACAAACTGACTGGGATCAAAACTGTCCGACCGATACTCGTTCTGAGCCACCCTCTCGAGCGAACCCTGATATTCAGTCAAATGAAGAATCTTCGCGCTCGGCCACTTGGCACGCAAATCATCAGCGATGGTGGTCTGCTCCTCATCGCTCAGCGAATGTCCCAGAACCGCAAGTTCGATTGCGGGATTCAGTGGCAGACAATCAATCTCACCTTGCGAACATGCCGACACGACAGCGAACCCCGCTTGTTCAAGCACGAGCAGGCGAGTCTCTAGAAGCCATGCTTCGTTTCCACACACCATAATCTGTCGAGACACGGAAGACCACCTGGGGCCGGAACTGCGAAGGTTCTAAGAGTCTAGACTTCGGGGCTATGTCATGCAACCGACATATAAGTCCATACATCTCAACGCTTACCGATCGCATCTCTAAACCATTGGAACGAGGCTTTGGCCGTACGCTACTCACGCGTCTGGAAAAGGCATTAGATGAATGATCGAGAGACAAATAGTTCTCAGACGGCCCACGCGGCATTTCTACGCAAGGCAGCAAATCACACCGAAGCTCTCTCCAACCTCATCTACCTCATCTGCGAAGAAGCCGAGCACCCGGCAAAGGTACGCCACTATGCCAGCCTCTCCGAGCACAGCCTTCAGGCATTAACCCAGCTACTCCGGGAACAAATCTAGAGCCGTCTCGATCCAAAGAAGCCCGCAAAAAAGCACTACTGCTCCTGCTTCCCTGCCTTCCCCTTATCATCCGAACTCTTAGGCAGCTTGATCGCTCCTTTGACCGAGATGGTATCTGCGTCGTCCTTCTTCTCTTTAGCATCCATGTCCTCTGCGACAACCGTAAAGCTTCCACCAACAACTCCCTCCCGGGTCGTCACGCAAGGCTTATCTAACTCTGACAACTCCGTATGGTCGTGCTTATAGACCGTCGTCTTCGCAGCAGTCTTATAGCTGACCGACTCCTGGGGCGTCGGCCAGCCGGCCAGCACAGGACACGAGACTCTCGGGCCGCTCGCAGTGGAGGTGTGCGGCGTAAGAGCCGTCGCCGCAGCAGCCGCAGGAGCGCTCGCAGCAGACCCCGCACCAATGAAATCACCCGCCAGAGAGGTAGCGGCGTTCAAAATCGTAGACCAGGTCTCATCGTCTACCTGTGCACTTGCTTCTGTCAGTGTCCCATCGCTACCCAGCTTCGCATTCACCTGCGCCGTCCCTATCCACGGAGACTTCGTATTCAGGTAGTAGACATTCTTGTAATCCACCTCCGTAACAACCGCTGCCGTGTCTCCCACCCGAACGATATTCCCAGCCGCCTCCGCAGTACCTAGCCCACCACTTGTCTCCAACGCGGCAACAGGAGAGTACGACTTGTTGGCAGCCACTTTATCCCAGACAGCCCCCACGCTCGATGGGCACTCCCTGGCGTCGTTCGCATCGAGCTTGTGTTCACCCGACAAAGCACTCATCGTCGTTATAAGCGTCTGAACTTCATCGTTCAGATAAGCCTGGCGCGTCACCGTCATGGTCTTCGTAACCGGAAGCTGTTTGTCGGCAGTCACGGAGATACTAAGCGTGTACTGCGGCTCCAGCCACACCGTCTCCCTCTTGCACACCCCATGTTTCGTATAAAAAGGCAGACCTGGTAAGGAGGGCGCAGTCGCTGCAGGCCCTGGCCCTGTCACTATCATCGTCGGATGAGAACAGCCCACGACGAGGAACGCAATCAGAGTCTGGAAGCAAAACACACCGCGTTTAACACACGGATCGGAAAAGTACATCTTCGCCTCCAAAAGTCGTGAGTAACTCGAGACTGCGAGAAAGGCCCGGAATACCTGCGTTGCGGCTTCAAGTAGATCTGTGAATAAGATGAAACCTACAACTCTGCAAATGAGTTGTCAAAGCTAGGCGCGTATTTCATGCCTCCTCCCCACGAAACCAGAATTCGCGCGAAAGCATGAATCGCTCCCCACTCCGAACGATAGAATAGGCTCCCAAAGGAGCACCCATGCCTGCATCCGTCCCGCCGCCCTTCACGCTCGAAATCGAAGACCACGGCAGCACAGCCGTCATACGCTGTCACGGCAAACTGTTGGCGGGTTCCACCGAGCTCCTTCACGCTCCGGTGTCCCAACTGCTTCCCACCCACCAGCGCCTTATCCTCGACCTCGCAGACCTCACCCACATGGACAGCATGGGCCTCGGCTCGCTCGTCCGCCTCTACGTCTCCTCCCGCAAACACGGCTGCGAACTTGAACTCCGCCACATCGGCAAAAAAGTCCGAGACCTCCTCATCATGACCAACCTCCTCCCAGCCTTCACCATCGTCGGCGAACACGACATCAGAATGTGAGGGATAATAGATCCGCCTCTCAACATGGGCCCCCCGCCAACTTCTCTTCCAGCTCAGGAGTGTGCACAGAATGTCCTCCATCAAACAACTCACCCGCCGCGAAGCCCTTCGCCTCGTCTCCTCTGCCCTCGCCGCAACTGCCACCTTGGAAGCCCTCGCGCAGACACCCTCTGGTACACCCATCGCAGACCAGACCATCAACGCCGGCGGCGTCGACATGCACATCACCGAAACCAGGCAGAACGGCCGCGACGTTGTCCACATTGTCGTCACCAAAGACGGCGCAAAGCTCTTCGAGACCAAAACAACCCTCATCAACACCTCTCCAACTGAGGCACTCACCTCTCAAACCCTGACCGACGGGCACGGGTTCACCTACCACATCCAGGTCAACGCGAAACAGTCTCCCAATCAACCCAACCAGCCCCCACAGGTCACCTTCAGAGTGGTCATCGAGCAGCAGGCAGGCAACAAGCAGGAGTTCTCCGGCTCAATCGGCAGCTCCTCAAACCCCGACAACGCAAAGTATCCACCCCCACTCGACTCCGTCCTCCCCGGCAACGTCAAAGAGCAGCTTTCCCCACTCAATGGGCCGGTACAGGACAAAGTCCACGGCCTGGAGAAGACCACCGGCATCCACCCCGAGAAAGAGGACCATCCTCACGTCTGGGCCGAGCGCAACTGTCACGCCCTGTGCAACGGAATCTCCGGTCTCGCCGCTCTCATCATCTGCGGCGGAACCGCCGGAATCGGATGCGCCATCGCGACCGTCGGCTTTCTCATGACGGCATCGTATTGCGCCGACGCATGCCCCAAATAACATCCTTCCAAAAAGAGAACCTGCAAAAAATAAATCCGGAAAACCTGGCGTATTTTTTCACCTCGAAAAAGTGACTGCCAAAACACCACGTTAGCCACGCAATCCACCACGTGTTCACCATCAAAAAACCACCACAAAACACTCCCTTTTCCCGAAATCCCCTGAAAAACACCACAACTCCCCGCCAACAAAATCTCCATCTGAAACGTACAGCCCCCTACAGATGAGTTGTCAAAATAGTACGCATACTTCAGCGGCTCACCTCAGTAGCGAATTCGCACAAAGCAGTAATTCGCTTCTCTTACTGCACCATCAATTTGCGACCCGAATGCGACGAGCCCACAACCCCGCTTGAGACTCGGCCATCGAACAGGTATACGCGCGCAGCGAATGGCCCATCAAGGAGGGCGCACCATGCCCAGTAGTTCCGATCAAGGCATCCAGAACACGCTCCTGCTACCGCCCGACGATCTAGCCCGCAGCCTGATCCTCGCCAGCGCCGACGACCAAAATCGGCCCCATATCGGATTAGTAGGAGACACCTACACCGTCCTTCTCTCAGGCAAAGACACCGCAGGCCGCTTCTGCCTCATCGACATGCACATCCCACCCGGCGGCGGCCCCCCACCTCATCGCCACGACTTCGAAGAGACCTTCATCCTCGTCGAAGGCGAGATGGAAGCCACCTTTCGCGGAGTGCAGTCCACCGTAAAAGCTGGCGAAACCATCCACATCCCCGCCAACGCACCCCACCAGTTTCACAATTCAAGCGATCAGCCCGTACGCCTCCTCTGTCTCTGCTCACCCGCCGGCCAGGAGGACTTCTTCGCCGAGATCGGCGTACCCGTCGCCACCCGCACCACCCCACCCCCAAAGCTGGACGCAGCAGCCCAGGCAGCCTTCAAAGCCAAAGTAGAAGCCCTCAACCCAAAGTACAAAACCGAGATGCTCCAACGCTCCTGACGCACCGAGGAACAAGTCAGAAGATTCCAGAGCCCTTCGAGAGAAAGGCAAACCACCCAGAGCAACAAGCGCAAATCTACACGCGCAGAGCAACGCCCTGAATCAGCTACTCAGCCTCGCTCCCGGTCTCAGTCCACTCCACCGACTGAGTCCACGGATACTCCCGCAGCTCGTCAACGATCCCCTCCAGAACAGTCGCATCATGCGTTGGCGATTCAAGAACGACCTGGACCACCGAGTTTTCCGTACCTTCGACCTTCTCCGAGATCGTCTTCCGCAGTACCAGGGAACGCGCCGCAATCTCCCGCGTCAGTTGATACAGAGCCTCCGCTTGGAACTCTGTCTCGCAAAAAAGCCTCAGCCTGTAAAACGTGTGAGTCTCCAGGACCGACAGAGACCGCTGATCGATATACCGCGACAGTGGACGCAACACGGAGTTGATCGCTACCAGCAGCACCGCTACAAAGACCGCATCGAGCAGCTCCCCCGCACCGGCACATGCGCCCACAGCGGCCGAACACCACAGCGTGGCAGCGGTATTTAGTCCGCGCACATTGCCGCCGTCCTTCATAATCGCCCCTGCACCCAGAAAGCCCACGCCCGAGACCACGTAGGCAATCACTTGCGTCGTTCCCGGCGCTATCGTCAAACCCAGATCGACGAACGCCGCGGCGCCAAAGCACACCAGCGTATTCGTGCGCAGCCCAGCCGCCCGCTGCCGCCACTGTCGTTCCGCTCCAACGCAGGCGCCGAGCACCAGAGCCACCACCAGGCGTGGAAACGTCGGCTGTTGCAAAAGCGCCGTCGAATCGGTCCACCAATGCAGCCAGGGGTTCGCCATAAGTTACCTATCGCCCTTTCCCATAT
Organism: Tunturiibacter empetritectus; assembly: GCF_013410875.1. Taxonomy (GTDB): domain Bacteria; phylum Acidobacteriota; class Terriglobia; order Terriglobales; family Acidobacteriaceae; genus Edaphobacter; species Edaphobacter empetritectus. Next base: position 663,992 of record NZ_JACCCU010000002.1, read on the forward strand.
AGCTTTGCACATTCCCCCCTCAAATCTCGACCCTTGTTCACACTTCGATTTTGACGAGCAACCTCTTCCCGGAGCGGCGATCACGAACTACCCTGGCACAAGAAGTTGATCTTCCCCTTCAACGCCGATCCTGATAAGCTTCTCCGAACTCTACGGATCGAATCTAGGCGCAAAATACTAAAGACGAACAACTCGCCGGAACGGAATGTTCTCTGAAAGACTGTATTCCCGGATGTGAGCCGCAGGTATCGATCCGAACGCCACTCCAACACAGCTGCGCGGGCCCCTATCTCAACTCTCAGGAGAGTATGAAATGTTTATTATCTGGTGGATTATTGTTGGTCTCATCGCTGGCTTCCTTACCGGAAAGCTCATGAAAGGCAGCGGCTACGGCGCAATTGGCGATATCGTCATCGGCATCATCGGAGCCGTCGTAGGTGGCTTCATCATGCAGAAGCTCGGTTACGCAGGGTCCGGCGGCCTTATCTACACCGTCATCGTCGCCATCGTCGGAGCAGTCCTCCTTACCCTGCTCCTTCGCCTCGTCACTGGCAACCGAGCTCGAAACCTCTAAGTCGGCCGCCCAAGCGGATACCTCCGAGCGCTCCAATCCGCGTGCCCATATCTCGATCTCGGTTTCGACTCCGTCTTCGAAGATATGGGCATTCGTACGAAGGCGCGCGAATCCTCGTATACCGCAAAGCTATCTCCCCTAAAGGTAGTATCGCTAAACCCCTCAGGGCAGACGAAGCTAGTACGATGAGCGTCTCTAAAGGCATCCTCTTTGCAACCCTCCTCTCCCTCTCGGCAAACGTCCGCGCAGAGGACTGCCTGAACAACCTCCCTCCATCGATCCGCACAGCCGTCGAGCAAGACAGCTGGACCATCCTGCAACCCCAGGATCTCGCCGGCACCGACCCGCAACGATGGAAGGGCAACCACCCAGGCGAATGCCCCGGCGTCACCTCGGGAAACTTTTATCCGAAAGGAAAGACCTCCTACCTCATCGCTCTCATTCAGCGCGACCCCACCCAGGCAGGCGAGCAGACCAGCCAGCTCGAAAAACTCACCCTTGTCTACCTCAAAAAAGACCGCCCCATCACAGTACCGGTCATTCCTCCCACTCAGGTTCCAGCCCCAATGGTTGTCTGGAAGCTCCACCGCGGCAGCTACCAGGATCTCTACGGCGCCAAAAAAGTGACCATCTCACGAGAGTCCTTCGTCTACGAAAAACTGGTAGGTCCCGCAAACCGGTTCTACTACGACGGAAGCCACCTCAAATCCCTTGTTCTTTCAAGGTAGAAACTCACTCCTCCTCGGTCTGCAAAGTGATACGCTCTTCCCAATGAGTGGCCCCACCCTGCAAGACCGCATAGCCCACATTACGGAAGGCCTCGCCAAAGCCGAGCGTCTCTACGCCGCCGGTGAGCCTTATCCCGACCCAGAGGGCTCTTGGTCCCTCAAGATCTCGCAACTCAAGCAGCACCTCGCCGAAGTGCGCGAGATGATCGCTAACGAATAGCGTTCACCCTCGCGCAAGGGCAAGTCCGTCTCGGCTTCGCACCCACAAGGCGACGGCTGGCCAATGCAACAGTCGAACATTCACTCTTGGCCACTCGCAGCAGGGGAGACTACTGCTTATAAACCAGCCGTGGCCCGCTGACCTGCTCTACTTTCAGGTCCACATCCACTTGAACGGGGTCGGCGATCTTCACAAAAGGAATTCCACTCGTCATCCCATAGTCCTTGCGGTCAAAGGCCATCGACCCTTTGATACTGCCGGTCCCCGTGCCCTTGCCTGAAACCGTCAACTTCAAAGTCTCGGGCTTAGACACGCCTCGTATGGAAAAATTTCCCAAAACATCAAAAGATTCGGGGCCGGTCTGCACTACCTTCGTTGAGTGGAACGTGATCGACGGGGACTGTTCCACGTCGAAAAAATCCTTGCTCTTCAGCTTTTGGTCCTTCATCCCGCTTCCGGTGTTCACTGTGGCCGCCGCGATCTTGATGTCCAGTACACCCGTCGTCACATCCGAAGAGTTGAACTTCAGAGAGGCATCCCACTTCTCGAATTTACCGACCAGAGAAACAGAGGCCTTCACGAAAAACTTGATGCTGCTGTCCTTCGGAGTCGTTTTGAAGACAGGAGCTTGAGCGTTGCCTGGTGTCGGCAGCAAGACAATTGTCAAAAGACTGAGAAGGGCTAGTCGCATGATGCCTGAGTTTGAACTGTCTCCGCTCCGCTGTCAAACAAGAAGGAAAGCCTCGCGTCTAACCCTTCCGTTTTGCTGCCTTCAGTGGACCGGCTTTTAAGATCTTTCCACCTTCCTGAACAACATAAAGCTGGTTGACCTCAAGATTCTTGAGTTGATCCACCTGCCCGCTAAGCCATCGTATCTCCACCATATCCACCTTTTTGGCCTGGTCGAGCCCGAAGTGCATCCGCATATCGTTTTGTGAAAAATAGCTGCCTCCGCTCCTTAGCTCATCAAGCTGTCTGGAAGGCTTTGCCACATCAGGTGTTGTTGTAGCGGTCACAATCACTCTGGTGCCAATTCCGGAACGATTCGATTTCACTCCAACCAGTTTGATCTTGATCCAGTTACGATTTAGCGTCGAATCGCAGCGCAGAAGCTGCGGTCCAGCGTTAATGCAGTTCACGACTATATCCAAGTCGCCGTCGTTATCGTAGTCGCCAAAGGCACAGCCGCGAGCAGGCACATCCTCCAATATCCCTGGACCACCTTTATTGGTGACGTCCTGAAAACGGCCATTGTGCAGGTTCCGATACAGATATTTGTGCTCCGCATATTTAAGATCAGCCTTCGACTTATCCACCTCAGGATAAACATGCCCATTCGACATCAGAATATCGAGCCACCCATCGTTATCCATATCAAAGAAGCCAACGCCCCATCCAAGCAGGCGCGTATTCTCGCCTAATCCGCTGGGATAAGTGTGGTCTTCAAATGTCGCGTCCCCCATGTTGGTGTAGAGCGAATCGGTATCGCCCGCGAAGTTTGTCTTCACGATGTCGAAGCTGCCGCTGTGGTTATAGTCTCCGATCGAAACACCCATCCCCGCCTGGGGTTTAGCTTCAGCCGACAACGCGGCCCCGGCCTCGATCGCGATATCGCGAAAGGTTCCATCCTTCTGATTCAGATAGAGCGTGGCTGGCGCCGAATCATTTGCAACATAGATATCAGGCCAGCCATCATTGTCCAGATCCGATGCGGCCACACTAAGCCCATAGGTTCCTACCGCAGTCCACATCCCCGACTTCTCACTAACGTCACTAAAGGTTCCATCACCGTTGTTGTGATACAGGATGTTCCTGCCGCCAGCCAGCCCCGGCGGACCGCACGCCACCAGTATCCCCTTATACGTACACGGTCCATCCTCGGGCAAAGGCGCGGTCTTCAGATCGAAGTCGACGTAGTTGGCGACAAACAGATCGAGATGCCCATCGCGGTCGTAATCCACAAACGTGCATCCTGTATTCCAACGCACCTTTGGCCCAGGCTGCATCAGGCCCGCCTGCTGCGTCACATCGGTAAAGGTTCCATTCCCGTTATTCCGGTACAGCGCATTCTGACCATAATAAGTTACAAATAAATCGTCGTTGCCATCGTTGTTATAGTCCCCCACGCAGCACGCTTGCCCCCAGCCGGTCTTGTGCTCCAGGCCGGAGCCGGCGGTGACATCCGTGAAGGTTCCATCCCGATTATTCTTGAAGAGATGGCATCGTGGCTCCTGTCCCGCAGGAAACCCCTCCAGGCGCCACCCATTGACAAGGAATAGGTCGAGCCATCCGTCATTGTCGTAGTCATAAAAAGCCAACCCGCACCCCGTCGTCTCTAGTAGATACTTATTCTTTGCTTCCCCACCGTAGATCGTCTTGCTTGTCAGACCAGCTTCTTTTGCCACATCGAAAAAACTTACCCCAAGCGGCATATCCTCTATCGGAGACCTCTCGCCAGGCGGAGGCGGAGCAGTCTTCGCATCATAGCTGCGCTCTTGCGGACCTATCCCTTTTGGCGGCGGCGGGGCCTGCTGTTGCAACGGCGAAGCCAGCGCCAGAATATCCGCAAATGGCAACACCAGTGCGGTTCGGCTAAGGGATCGGATAAATCTACGGCGATTCAAGTCAGTGAATCCTGTTCTCAAAGTGACCCTGGTTTCAGTGGGAATAACATGCAGCGAGTTGATGTATGCCAACTGTAAGCGTTACGCCAGTAACAAGCCATCCATTCCCTGTCCGCCGAATTATAGCGAACGCTCCAACGCACTGTACACAAGCCCTTCAAGCAGCAATTGGGAATACTCTACGCCGGCTTACGACAGGCCAGCTAAGGCTTCACCGCCGCAGCCTTCTGACGTTCAGCCGCCGCCTCTGCGGTCTTACCCTTCCTGTCGAGAGCCGCCGCAAGACCAAGATGAGCCTCAGCGTAGTTCGCGTCATAGCTCAATGCATCTTGAAACTGTGTAACCGAGCCCTCCACGTCGTTGTTTTTCAACGCAGAGTTTCCAGCGTTGGTAGCAACCTCCGCGCGCTGACGATTCATGTTGCTCCGCATCAGCTCTGCTGCTTTTCTGCGCTCCGTTGCAGCCTCACCCGGCTGGTTTTGTTTGACGAGCACACCCGCGAGCGTCAAATGCGGATCGGGCTGCCCCGGAAGTTGCCGGATTGCCTCTCGCAGTGCCGACGTGGCTTCGGGTAGTTTATTCAACTTGTCGTAGACGCTTCCCAGCGTCGCCCATCCATCTCCGTTCTCAGGACGAAGTTTCAACGAGATATTCATCTCACGCGCTGCATCCTCATACCGCCCGGTCTGCATGTAGAGCACACCCAGAAGATAAGGAGCCTCGGCCGCCGACGGATCAAGCCTCTGCGCGGTCTCCAGCTCAGGAATAGCGCCCGCCGCATCGTCCTGCATCTTCAGCGCAAGACCCAGGTTGTAGTGCAGCTGAGGGGCGTCAGGAGCCAGCTTCAACGCCTGGTGCAGTTCCACCACCGCATCGCCAAACTGGCTCAACTGCACATAAGCGGCCGCAAGGTCTTGATGCGCCGTCCCACTCTCAGGTGCAATTGCAATCGAGCGCTCAAGAATCGGCACCGCCTCTTTCGCCTGTTGCACCTGGCATAGCGCCATCCCAAGGTTCGTCATCGCCTCTGCGTTGTCCGGCTCTGCGGCGACTACATTCTTCAGCAGCACAATCGCATCCTGCGCTCTGTTCGACCGCTGTAACGCGAGAGCCAACTGATACGAAGCCGCAGTGGTGCCCGGCGCGAGTTCCAGAGCATGTTGGAACGCCAGAATCGCCTCTGTGTCCTTTCCATCTGCCGCCAGCGCCTTGCCATACTCAAACGCAATCATCGCATCCTGCGGAGCCAGTTGTGCTGCCTGCATCAACTCAGAGATCCCATCCTTTTCATCTAGGGCCTGCATCGCCAGCCCAAGATGCAAATGCGCGACCGCAAGATTGGGATTACGTTCAACGGCTGTTACAAACTCCTCTCGTGCGTGAGGCCAATCTTTTTGCCGCGCATACAACGAACCCAGCTCATCGTGAAGCTCAGCGTTCTGTGAGTCTGCGGCAAGCGCAGCTTTCATCTTTGTCACAGCAAGCCCAACCTGACGATTTGCCGCAAGCGCACGCGCATATCCGGCGAGGACGTAAGGCGGCAGCGTGCGCCTCTCGAGCCGCGCCTCTGCTTCGCATTTGGAAAATAATGGAATCGCCCTCGCCGGCAAACCGATCTGTTCATACGCCATCGCAAGATTCATCTGTGCAGTATTGTCTGTGCTCTTTATCGCCAGCGCTCTTTCAAGCTCATCAATGCCTTCCTTCACAAGCCCCCGGCTTACCAAAACTGCCCCGAGCGCACTGTGCCCCTGCTCGGCCTGCGGGGCGAGTCTAACTACCTGCTCAAAGTCAGCCTGTGCGGCGTTCAAATCTCTTTGAGCCAACGCAGCCTGACCTGCCCTGTACGCCGCATCCGCCTTCTTCAACGCAGCCGAAGGCTCTTGCGAAAGAGCGGCGTTCGACAGCGCCATCCATGCAATCAATATCGCCTTCACCGCAACAAACTCATTCTGAGGAAACCTACCCATACGATCTATCTCTTCACATCTTCCTCAATGAAACGCCAAATCTCTTCCCCGCTTGCACTTATTGTCCTGCGCGCTCCCTACAGAAGACTGCATCGCTCGCCAGCATACGTGCCGGACGAAAGAAACTTGCGAAGTGTCGGATCATCGGGATCAAACCGAGTCAGTCCTGTCAGTATTTGTAACGCTTTCTTCTTGTTACCAACCCTGCACTCGATGAACGCCAGATTCAACCCAGCCGTCAGTTGACTGGGGTCCGCATCGATCGCTCGTTGCAGCAGACTAACCGCATCAGCCGTGTGCCCCGAGACCGCGTCCAGAATCGCAAGATTCCCCAGCGCCGTAGCATCGTAGGGAGCTTCCTTCAAGGAAGCCGCGTACTCTCTGCGAGCATCGTTGTTGTCCGCAGACATCTGCTCAATCAGTCCAAGCTTCGTATGCAACTCGACATCACTCGATCCCTCTCTCTCTGCCTTCAGCAGCAGCCGCAAAGCTTTCTCCGCATCCTTTTGGTTTCCGCTCGCGGCCAGCTGCGCATACGCCAATCCCATCTCCCGATCGCCGGCCGATACCCTTCCCACCGGCACCAAATCGTCCGCCTCAGCAGTATCCAGAAGTCGCGCAATCGGCGTTGTTGAGTGCGGGTGACGCTGAATATCGTGATCAGTCACCTGTTCATGAGAGATGTCTGCGGCCTCGCGCGTAGGCATATGACATACCGCGCAATCCCTCTGCTCGGGATGGTGTGCCGTCGCCATCTTCACGCCCGTATGACAGGTAAGACACTTCTCGCGAAAGTAGTTAACTCGTTCCTCCGCGCTTGGGGAGCGATGTGGATCGTGGCAGGTCGTACAGGTCAACTTGTCTCCACTAGCGGCCTTACAGGCACTCCGCAAAAGCGCTTCATACTGGCTACTTGCCCGTCTGCCACCAGTCTTTGCATCTGCCCTGACGGAATAAACCACATAGTCGGCAAGATCATCCCCTACTCGAAAATCCGCAAGCGATTTTCTCGCCCGGTAGATAGCCACATTTCCCTCAAGATGACACTGAAGACAAGCGCTATCCCTTCTGGCGGTATCCAGCTTTGCGGGATTCACAATAGGCCCGCGCCCCTGCTCCTCCAGATGCTTCGCTGCCTCCCCATGACAGGCAGAGCATCCGATCCCACCCTGCAGGAACGGTGCCCCCTCATAGCGATTGCGCGCCCCAGGCAATGCTATCTGCACCGAGGAAGCATGACAATGGAGACAATTCGAATCAACCGGCAAAGCCGCAGGCATAGTTTTCGCAGAGCCATAGTTGGGAGCCATGTCCCACAACTGTCTCTTGCCGTAGAAGTTGATGGGAATCTCAAACCACTCCCCTTCCACCTCATAAAGATAAGTACGGCCACGATGTCCTGACCCTATGAAGTAGAGCAGCTCTTTCTCTCCATCCAGAACGGATCGCTCCTTCGATATCTCCGGCGCATCATCGCGGTCATAAGACATCCAGGCTCTGCCGTCCCGGGAAAACACCTTGTAGCGAACTCCGGAAGCAGTATGTAGGAAGCCGCCTTGCAGCAAACCCTCCATGGCAGTCCCGCTAGCTCGCGCCATTGGAGTTCGTTCATATTTTTCGTAGATCTCCCGGTGACACCCCGCGCATATCGCATCGGGATTTGCCGAAGTTACAGCCCCATCAGCCTTCGCCTGATCAGTGCCGGAAGCGCGAACCCCTGTCTTAGAAAACCCAAAAAAAAGAACCAACAGAACGACCACAGCCGTTACCACGAAACGACTGAGGCCTCGCGCCGACCTATGCCAGGCTACTTGCTTCTGCAACGATCCGCCATCGCGCCGAGAAGACCTGTCTTGCGATGTGATCCGCATTGGCTTCTTCCGCGACAAGCATGCCCCTTATCTTCAATGAAGCGTTTCCAGTTTGGGTTCGTTCGCTGCCTGTATCTTGTGCGAGATCTCGGTCTCTCGACTTGCGTCCCCTGTCCTGCCCAGCGATCGATACGCCTGTCCCAACAGACTATGCGTAATGTAGTTGCTCGAGTCCATCTTTTCGGCACGTTCCAAATACATCAACGCGCTGGCAGGATCCTGTCGCTTCAGTAAAACCTTACCAAGCAGAATATAAGGCCCCGTCGAATTCGGCTCCAACAACAGCGCGCGCTGCAACGATTGCTGAGCCTTCGTATAGTCCCCCGACCGGCTATACGCGTCCCCCAGCCTATCGTAGATGCTCCCATCCAGCGGATTACGGCTCCGTTCTTTCTCAAACTCCGCGATCGCCGTATCCAGATGCTCTCCGGCGAGCGCGACTTCGCCGAGCAGTAAATGGGCCAGCGGCAACTGCGGGTCTAACTCCAGCGCCCTCGCAGCAAACTGCTGCGCCACTGGCAGGCCATCTCGCCGTAGCAGCATTCGCGCAGCCAGAAGATAGGCCGCTGCCGAATCAGCAGCAAAGCCATACTGTGTCGCGAATGCCGCACGCGCCTTGTCATACTGATTGGTGTCGATATAACAGAGTGCGAGCACATAGTTAGGATCGATTTTGGTCTGCGTTGTCCAGCTGGACGTGGACTCGAGCAGAGGAATCGCGTCCGCAGGCCGCCCCATGCGAAACAGCGTCAGGCCTCGTAACTGCGCCGACTCTTCATCATGGGGGTCCTGCTTTAGCGCACTCGTAAGCGCAACATCGGCATCCGTAAAATCATTCAGCGAATACAGTGCCAACCCCCGCACCCGATAGACCCCTGCTTGCACCGGCTTTTCTGCAGCCAGCACATCCAACTTCTTCAAAGCATCCTCAGTACGCCCCCGATCGATCATCGCCCGCAACTGCACCAAGTTGAGCGAAGCATCGCCAGAAGCAGCTCCTGGAGCGGACACCCTTGTCTCAGGCGTCGGTTCTGTTGGCAAAGTTGGCGTCGAACTTTGCGCAAACCCAAATGGCAGCGACAGCACCGCAGAAAAAGTGAAGCAACGAAATAGAACCACTTTGAGCAGGTGACACATAAAAGATCTGGACCGAGTGTAACTCAAAATAAAAGAGAGGAGCCGAAGCTCCCCTCTTCGCACAATTCGTTCGGCTAGAAGGTGACTCTCGCCGTAAACGAAAGTTGGCGCGGACTAGATGCCCCAACAGGCCCTATACCGTTGCCTCCGATACCATTTGTGATGGCAGCGTTACTATCGATAGCGAGACTATTAGAGTTGCCATTCGGGGTACCTGAGCTGATGTAGTTGAAGACGTTGAACGCATCCATTCTGAACATCGCCGAGATGCTTTCCTTGATCGGGAAGGTCTTTTGGACTGCCAGGTCGGTGTTGAAGAAATGCGGACCGAAGTTGCTGTTCCGGCCCGTGTTTCCTATCTGATCCAGGCCCGGGCAAGTAAAGCCACCCGAACCAGCTCCCGATGCGGGACACAAGGCCGGAAGAGCAGTGAAGTACGGCCTGGAGTGGCTGACCGGGTTGAAGCTACCCTGTTTGGGATGGAAATTTCCTGGGTTACCGTTCGGATAGCATGGTGCCGCAGTGGGGTGACCACTGTTGTCACCGATCCCGCTTCCGCCAACCGAAGACGCGCAGTTAGCCATCGAAAGGCTATACGGTAAACCACTCGAAATATTGAGTACCGGACTTAGCTGCCATCCGCCGATAATCTCATCCACAATTCGGTTCGAGTTAGGAAGCAACAGCTTGTTTCGACCCACGGGTAGCTCATAGAGACCGTAAACAACCAGTTGTTGCTCACGAATCGAATCGTCGCGCCCATAGGCAGCCTGTTTCAACCAGGTAGCATAACTGTTGTTGTAGTTGAACCCACGCTGCCAGGCATAGTTCGCTGTGAATGAAAGCCCATGAGATATCTGCTTAGCTACAGTCACCTGCAATGCATTGAAGTGAGTATTCTGGTTGTCTCCATAGTAGGAGATGGGCTGATTCCATCCGCAAGCGCCTGGAGCGAGACCTTCACCCGTGGGCTGCGAATAGTTCGGATCCTTACAAGCCGCAACACTGCCGCCATAGTAGCGTTTTAGGAAATTCTGTGAAGATACTGCTCCGGTCGCGGAATTGATGACATTAGCCGCCGTGCAGTTAGGACCGAGAGGCCAGCAGTTGCCGCCGGCCGGATCGTAGTGCAGCGGAGTTCCCGTCACGCTGTCTGCCGCCGGTAGAAAGATCCCTGGCTCATTTGGATTTGTGTTGTTTCCATCACCTGCACTTAAGGTATTAGTTCCTTTATTGCCCACATAAGCCATTGTCAAAGACAAGGTCGGCGTAATGGACTGCTGGACACTTAGATTCCAGGCATCAAGTGTTGGAAGCTTCAGAGGGTTAGGACGAGCTTTCGTGTTGACGGCGTAGCCAGGATTCGGCAGCAGACCATTGGAAGGAACTGTAACTGTTTGATTTGCTACAGGCCCGGTTGTGAGATCAAACGGCTGGACATAACTGGCAGCGTTCGAACCCGCTGCCGTAATCTGTTGATTCGCAAGAACAGGGAGGTTCTGGGTTACGACGTGACCGAAGATTGAGCCGAATACGCCTAAATCAAAGCTTCTGCCATAGCCGGCGCGTACGACAGTCTTATCGGTCGCTTGGTACGCCACACCCACACGTGGATTCCAGGCGTTCTTCGCTGCGCCCCAGCCCATGTTAGTTGGAACGCCCCCAACACCCGCTACGTGTAGGTAGCCGGTCGTCAGATCTAGAAGAGAGCCGTTGCCGGTTCCGTTGACATCCTCAGGGAAGTAGAGCTCGTAACGAACGCCCAAATTGAGCGTCAGCTTGGAGGTCGTGCGCCAGGTGTCCTGCAGATAAAAGAACGTACGCTTCTGGAATTCCTTCGCGTTGGTCGAGGTGCTGACGTATCGATTGAAGGTATTTACATCCCCTTTTACGAAGGAGGCGAAGCCAAGGCCCGGAGTCGTACCATCAGAGGGCGCAGTTGCATTTCCATTGAAATTGAATAGTCCGGTGCGGTCATTGTCGCTCGGCACCCGAAGGTTTCGTGCATAGCGAAGATCAACTCCAACCTTTACGGCATGATTGCGAATTGTCTTAGTCCAGTTATTAACAATTTGATACTGGTCCTCTTTTTCAATCAGGGGGCAGTTGCAGCGATTGATGTTAAGACCGGCTCCCCACTCTGTCTGAGTATTGCCGGTAAACGTATTGATCTGAAAGCCCGGTAGACCGCTGGTAATAGGGTCCGCCGTATTGAGACCGCCGAATCCGAGATCAGAGGCCGCCGTCGTTCCAGCGTCGAACTTCGAATCGATGATGTTATAGCGGTAGTAGCCCAGTCTGAAGTCTGTGACGAGTGTTGAATTCACAGCAATGTCCATACCCGACGCCACGCTGTCGTTTGCGCCTGTGGAGTTTCCACCATATCCACCAAGGCCAAAGCCTGGGCCTCCAGCCGCTCCAAGAAGCAAGGTTCCAGTCAGCGTATCTGTAAACCGGCTGAAGCGAACGAAAGCGTGCGCCTTCTGTGTAATCTGTCCATCCAATCGCACGTCCCACTGATTGCTGTTAAAGATACCTGTTCCACCTTGGACATAGGTGTCAAGCAAACCACTGGCCCCAATCTTGTTTGGAGCGTACTGTGCGATGGCCTTGATGTAATTCAAGGCCGGAGCAGAAAGGTCACTTTGTGGTACGACATTCCCCGGATACTGCACCGAGGCGCCGTCGACGTTGTGATACACCGGGTAATTCAGGCCTAACCCAGGGTTAACAAATTCGCTGAAATTGCAACCATTTCCACTTAGACACGAGGAGGTAACCAGGGAAGTAGGGACGATGGTCGAAGAGGTGGTTCCTACTCTTTGACGCGCACCTTGGTAGTCGCCAAAGAAGAAGAACTTATCCTTCCAAATCGGACCACCAATCGATCCCCCAAACAAATTCTTCAGACCTGGAGCAATGGCGCTGCCGGCGTTGCCGCCCTCGGCAGGGAACTGTGTATAGGGATCCTTCGCAAGGTTTGCAGTGCTGGTGCGATAGTCAAAAGCAGAACCATGGAATTTATTTGAACCGGACTTCGTCTGCGCAGTCACCACCGACGAGACAGCCTTACCAAACTCTGCATCGAAGTTCTGCGTCGTTATTTTGGTCTCGGAAAGTGAATCAAGATTCGGATTCACCACGATGATTCCAAGAATTGGATCCTGGTTATCGGTACCATCGAGCATGAAAGCAACGCCACCGAAGGCCTGTCCATCGACTTGAATCTGGGCGCTCCCCTGTGGGTTTTCATCTGGAGCATGGCTCCAGCCAAGCAACTGCGCACCCGGAAGAAGAAGCTGAAGGTTTGTAAAGTTCCGGCCACCAACCGGCAGATCGCCAATTTCTTTCGAGCCGAAGATTGTAGAAACATCCGCGCGGTCAGTCTTCAACTGCGGAACCTGATCTGCATCGACTTCCACAGTCTGATCCGAACCTCCGACCGTCATGGCCGCTACTACCTTGGTCGACGTATCGGCAAAGAGCTGAATACCCTTCTGTTCAAATCCCTTGAAACCCTGCGCGGTCACGTTCACGTCGTAGAGGTCTGGAATCAAGTGTTCAATAGTGAATTCGCCACTCCCGTTGGAGGTTGCCGTGACAGTTGTGCCCTTGGCCTCGTCGGTCACCGTCACAGTCGCCCCTGGGACCGCTGCGCCCGTGGTATCCGTCACCGAGCCGAAGATCGATCCGTAAACTGCCTGGCCATATGCCACCGGCGAAGACGCCAGAGCACACACGGCAAATACCAACCCCACTGTTGCGCGCATCACAAATCTCATTGCAAACCTCCAAAAGTGCTTCACGTTGCTAACTGTTGGCAATCATCTTTGAGTGCTGCCGAACATCACTTCAGAATTCAAACGGCATCAATCTTGCACGACGTAGTCAGGGCAAATGTCGCCCTTTCAAACCCGAAGTTCCTGACCTTTTGAATCGAACCGAAAAATACTCGCGGCCTCGAGACAATGTCAACGACCTAGAGCTGTTAATAATTTGCAAGTTGTTGACAGGACAAATCTTTATGAAAAGTATGAAGAAGATTCAAGAAATTGGTCCTACCTTTAGCTCGGTAATCTTACTGTAGTTTTGTTTTATAAGACCGATAAATTGCTGATAGATATACGTTTAGCGTAATTTTTCACAAACCCAGCAATGTCGCAGGTGCAGTAAAATCTCAATCAAAAGGTTGACCACATTCAAAGTAACGAATTGAGTTCCAAACTCGTCGGAAGACAAGTTTGTCTATACATTAGCGACAGACCTCAAACCAATCCGTCGGGGTTGACGACATGAAGAAGAAGCCGGTCCACCGAATCGACACCTCGCCGTCGCCAGCCGTCGAATCGCAACCCAGGTCACGCAACAAAAAAGACTCTTCTGCTACGCCAAAGTATCGCCAGGTCTTTGAGGATCTTCACTCCGCCATCAAAGCCGGAACCCTTCGTCGCGGAGAACGTCTTCCCAGCGAAGCCGAACTCGGAGAGCGCTACAACACCTCACGCATCACGGTGGCTAAAGCCGTTCATGAACTACAGCTGCAGGGCCTGGTATCGCGACGACCAGGCGCAGGCACCCACGTTCTCGCACCTCTTGCCTCGGCCGATCATGTCTTCGGGCTTCTCATTCCCGATCTCGGCCGAACCGAAATCTTCGAGCCCATCTGCAACGGCATGATGCGGTCGCCTCTCTCACGGCCGCACTCCCTCTTGTGGGGGCACTCCATGGGCGAGTTCGCCCAGCAGCAGAAGGAGGCCGAGCAGCTCTGCCATAAGTACATCGCGCAAAGAGTCTCAGGCGTCTTCTTTGCGCCGCTCGAGTTCACTCCCGAAAAAGACATCGTCAACCGCCGCATCGCCTCTGCCTTCGATCGTGCAGGAATCCCCGTGGTGCTGCTGGACAGGTGCTACGCTCCGTATCCCCGCCGCTCAAAGTATGACCTCGTGGGCATCGACAATCGCAGCGCAGGCTTTCTCATTACGCAACATCTGCTTCAGCACGGAGCCAAACGCATCGCCTTCGTCGCCAGGCGCCTCTCGGCCTCGACGGTTCACGGACGAATCGCCGGCTATCGAGAGGCTCTGCTCGCGCGAGGAGGCAACCAGCAACAGGACCTCGTTCGCCTCGGCGATCCGGAAGATCCGAAGTTTCTCCAGACCATACTCAAAGACTGCCATCCGGATGCCATCGTCTGCGCCAACGACATCACTGCGGCCCGCATCATGCAAGGTCTTACTGCTCGCGGAATACGCGTCCCGGAGGAGATCCGCATCGTCGGAATTGATGACGTGAAATACGCGAGCCTCCTCCCTGTGCCGCTCACGACGCAGCATCAGAACTGTGCCGACATCGGCGCCATGGCCATTGCTACCATGCTGCAGCGACTCGAAAAACCCGACCTCCCCACCCGCGACATTCTTTTACAGACAAAAACAGTCCTGCGCAGCTCGTGTGGAACCCATCCCCTCCCGACTCACAAACTCACCTAATCAAAATGCCATATCCTTAGGTCGCAGCCTGCATCCCGAATGCTATAGTGTTGCGAACTCCCCGGAGGCCTGTTTTGACGATTAAGTTACGCCGTTCCAACACATCTACTTCAAGCTGGCTGCGTGTGCTCGCAATCCTTGCCGCCAGCGCGCTCTGGACCTACGGCAGCCACGCGCTCAGTCAGACACCGCAGCCCTCATCCGTCGCCGCCGCGACACATAATGACGGTCCCTGGTGGAAGCACGCCGTCTTCTATGAGATCTATCCCCGCAGCTTTCAGGACTCCACCGGCGACGGCATCGGCGATCTCAACGGCATCACTCAGCGCCTCGACTACCTCAAAAGCCTCGGCATCGACGCCATCTGGATCGCGCCCATGTATCCTTCGCCCCAGGTCGACTTCGGCTATGACATCTCTGACTACCAGTCCGTAGACCCGCAGTACGGCACCGTCGCCGATATGGACCACCTCATCGCCGAGGGCAAACAGCGAAACATTCGCGTCATCCTCGACATGGTCCTCAACCACACCTCAGACAAACACCAGTGGTTCATCGACTCCGCGAGTTCTCGCTCCAACCCCAAGCATGACTGGTACGTCTGGAACGACGGCGTTCCCGCCAACGGCCCCAACGTCACTGCCTATCAAAAGCGCTTCGAGCACGAAGGCCGCGTCCCGCCCAACAACTGGGTCTCCGGCTTCGGCGGCTCGGCATGGGAGTGGGTCCCGGCCGTCCATCAGTTCTACTACCACAAGTTCTACAAGCAGCAGCCCGACCTCAACTGGCGCAATCCCGCCGTCGAGAAGGCCTGCTTCGACGCCATGCGCTTCTGGCTCGACCGCGGCGTAGCCGGCTTCCGCCTCGACGCCATCCCAACTCTCTTCGAAGACCCCAAACTCCGCAACGAACCCGAGGCTGGAGGCATCAACGCCCAGGGCGATCCCAACCTCAAAGACATCTACACCAGCAATCTCCCTGACGTTCACGATGTCATGCGCCGCATGCGCACCATGGTAGAAAAATATCCCGGCAACCGCGTCCTCATCGGCGAAACCTATCTTCCCGATACCGCCGCGCTCAACGAGTGGTACGGTGGCGCAAAGCACGATGAGCTGCAACTCCCCATGGACATGCTCCTCGGCTTCCACGGCGACCACGACAAGCTCGATGCCGCAAGCTTTCGCACCTTCCTTAACGATGCCGAGACCAAGCTCAATGGCTCGCAACCCCTCTTCGTCTTTGACAACCATGACAACGTCCGCTCCTGGGATCGCTACAGCGACAGTGAGCACAATCAGGCCATCGCTAGAATCCTCGCAGCCGTCCTCCTCACCTCCCGCTCCGCCGCGCTCATGTACTACGGCGAAGAGCTCGGCATGGTCACCTCGACACCCAAGCGCAAAGAAGATGTGAAGGATCCCATCGGCGTCACAGGTTGGCCAAAGGAAAAAGGCCGCGACGGCGAGCGCACACCCATGCAATGGGACGACTCCAAGAACGCCGGGTTCAGCGAATCATCAACCACATGGCTTCCCGTCCCATCCAACTCCGCAACCATCAACGTGAAGGCGGAAGAGATCGAACCCGACTCGCTCCTCAACTGGTACAAGCAGCTCATCGCAATGCGCAAAAGCGATCCCACACTTCGCGACGGAAAACAGGTCATACTCGATGAGTCGAATCCATCTGTTCTCTCGTACCTTCGCGAAGGCGTCGCCGGCCATCCTTCAGTCGTCGTAGCGCTCAACTTCACCGCTCAACCCCAGACCATCTCGCTCGATCTCGGCAAAGCGAGCGGCTCCGGCAAGGCGGTGACCACGGTCCTTACCAATGCACCCGGTCTCAAACAAAACACCAGCCTGCAGAACATCACGCTACCGCCGTACGCGTCGTGGATTGGACAGATTGGCCAGATCGGCTCCAGCAAATAGCTACAGCTACGCCTAAAGGGGTCGCTCGTGAACAAAACGCCGTTACGCACTTCAGGCATTGCAAACTCCCTCCTCTGTGCAGCCCTCGCGCTCGGTAGTCTCTTACCGGGCGCGTTTGCTCAAACTGCAACTCAGGCCCCCCCCGCAGCCGACCAGAAGAACACCACCGCCGACCCCTGGTGGAAGCACGGCGTCATCTACGAGATCTACCCCCGAAGCTTTCAGGACACCGACGGCGACGGCATTGGCGACATCAAAGGCATCACCTCCCGTCTCGACTACATCAAGCAGCTCGGCATCGACGCCATCTGGATCAGCCCCATGTATCCGTCGCCGCAGATCGACTTCGGCTACGACATCGCCGACTACACAGCCATCGATCCCCAGTACGGCACCATGGCCGACTTCGAGCACATGACCGCGGAAGCCAAACGCCGCAACATCCGCGTCATCATGGACTACGTTCCCAATCACACCTCTGACCAGAGCGCCTGGTTCAAGGAATCACGCTCCTCCCGCACCAATCCCAAACGCGACTGGTACATCTGGCGCGACCCCAAGGGCTTCACCGCCGACGGCAAACCAACCCCCCCGAACAACTGGCAGAGCTGGTTCGGCCACTCTGCATGGGAGTACGACGCCACCACGAAGCAGTTCTACTACCACCACTTCTACGTCCAGCAGCCCGACCTCAACTGGCGCAACCCCGAAGTTATCAAGGCCATGATGGACGTCCTCCGCTTCTGGATGGACAAAGGCGTCAACGGCTTCCGCATCGATGCCGTCTCCCGCCTCTTCGAAGATCCCAACCTCCACGACGACCCCATCCTTCCGGGTACCAACGCCTTCGGCGACCCCAACATCGTTCACAAATACACGGACAACCTCCCCGAAGTTCATGACATGCTCCGCGAGATGCGCAAGGTCGTCGACCAATACCCCGGCAATCCTGTCCTCATCAGCGAAGCGGACGAACCCAACATCTTCGAGCTCTCCAAGATGTACGGCGCCAACAACGACGAGGTCCAGCTCCCCATGGACTTCCAGGTAGCCGACGTCAACGAGCTCTCCGCGCCAAAGTTCCGCGAGCTCCTCAAAGAGGTAGAGAACAACCCCGCTCACGGCCAGCCTTACTTCTTCTTCGGCAACCACGATCAGGACCGCATCTGGGACCGCTACAGCATCGGCGTCACCGATCCCGCCATGAAGGCCCGCATCGCACGCATGATGGCAACTCTGCTCCTCACCTCACGAGGAACCCCGCAGATGTACTACGGCGACGAGATCGGCATGGTCACCACAACTCCCACTCGCGTGGAAGACGTAAGAGACCCCGAAGGCATCACCGGCTGGCCCAAACAAAAAGGCCGCGACGGCGAACGCACTCCCATGCAGTGGAACGACTCGAAGAATGCAGGCTTCAGCACCGCCAACACCACTTGGCTCCCCGTCGCGCCCGACTACAAGACCGTCAACGTCGCCGTCGAGTCACCCGACCACGAGTCCATGCTCAACTGGTACAAACGTCTCATCGAGCTACGCCGCACCAACCCAGCCCTCTACGCAGGCAGCATGACCGTCCTCAATCCCAACGAAGAGGTCCTCTCCTACCTGCGCCAAGGGCCACCCGGCAAACCCTCTGTCCTCGTAGCGCTCAACTTCTCCGGCAAACCCCAAACTCTGAAATACGACTATGCCGCGTTAGGCCTCACCAAAGGCGCAACCGCCACCCTCGAAACCAACGACCCCGTCATCAATCACGCCCCACTCACTAAGCCCGTCACCCTCGCACCGTACGCCACCTGGATCGCAGAGGTCCAGTAAACACTGGCCGATCATCTCACGATTCCTTAATCGCAAAGTACAGATACCTCAGTAGGCGCTTTTCGCCCGTTAGGGTATGTACGCAGGAAAGGAACCGCTGCAGCCCCTCGAAGTTGATATCGCCTTCCGCTGCGACCAGTTCCTCTTTCCTTTTCTCCCGTGCATCATGCCACTGTTTCGCCACCCGAGATGCACTCTCGGTTGTGTCGGTTACGCGGATCCGGCGAAACCCTGCTCGCTCGAGGAGTCGTTCATTCTCTCCGGGCGGACTGTACACATAAAAACCAATCGAGCTGCGCGTGGCGATCTCTTCGTTGGAAAGCAATCCGCCAACTATCAGAGCGTCGCTGAACAGCATCCGTCCGCCGGGCTTCAGTATGCGAAACATCTCAGCCAGCACCTCGGGACGTCCTGGAAGATGGCACAAAACGTCATTCGAGAACACAGCGTCAAAGCTGTCGTCGTCAAAAGGCAGATTTTTCGAAGCGTCACACTGCTCAAAACGGGCCATTGAACCAAGGCCTCTTGCCAGCGCAAGTTGGTTCGCATTGCGAACTCCCAATGGATTGATATCTAACCCGACGAGACGGCAGCCCACCTTTTCCGCAAGGTGCAACGCATAGCCACCCGAACCGAACCCCACTTCCAGCACAAACGAATCGGGTCTCAGGTCCAGCAGTTGGGGGATTTCGTTGGATTCTTCCGTTGTAACCCAGCTTGTTTGCCCAAAATCCTCGCCGTAGGTCTCGATGCGCACATGTCGGTACGTATCCGACACATAATTTCCATATGCACTGTCATAGAGATCCACTTTCTGTGACACGTTAGAGATCCTCCTCAGCCTGTTTCTATTGGTGGATGAATTGGCTAACAGACTAGCAACCTACTTTGGAATTTTCAAAAAGACGTAAAGTCAAACGAGCCTGATTATGTACAAGCTGAGCTTGCTTCTGCTGGCCTATACGCTGAATGCTGCGCTGGTAGACTTCTCGCACAAAACTGGAGGCGTTTCACGATGCCGTCGAAAGATACGTCTGTCGTTATCAGATCTGCCACAGCCGAAGATGCCGCAACCTGTGGGCAGATTGATTATGACGCCTTTACTGCCATCAGCTCTGCTCATGGTTTTCCACCCGACTTCCCCCGACCTGAGATGGCGATACGTGCCATCTCCTCGATGTTTTCAGACCCCAACTGTTACTGCGTTGTGGCGGAGATCGACGGCCAGATCGTCGGCAGCAACGTCCTTGACGAGCGCTCCATCATCCGCGGCGTCGGACCCATTACGATCGACCCCGCGGTACAGAACAGGGGTGTCGGCCGTCTGCTGATGCAGGCCGTGATGAATCGCGCCCATGATCGCGGAGCCGCCGGAGTACGGTTGGTCCAGGCGGCCTTTCACAATCGCTCCCTCTCCCTCTATACCTCCTGCGGCTTCGACGTCCGTGAGCCGCTCTGCTGCCTGCAGGGACAGACTCGCGAGCGCAGCGTTCCCGGATGCCAGGTGCGGCCCGCTACTCCGACCGACGAAGATGCCTGCAACTCGCTCTCTCGCCGCGTTCATGGCTTCGATCGCGCCGTCGACCTGCAACAGGCCATCTCGCGAGGCACAGCCCTGGTCGTCGAACGAGAAGGGCGCGTTACCGGATACACAACCCATCTCGCCTTCTTTGGCCACTCATCATCGGAGACAAATCCGGATATGCAGGCGTTGATCGCTTCCGCAGACTCCTTTGCCGGTCCTGGAATCCTCGTCCCCTCTCGCAATAGCGCATTGTTGCGGTGGTGCCTGCAGAATGGTCTGCGAGTGGTTCAGCCCATGACGCTGATGAGCGTCGGGCTGTATAACGATCCCGCCGGCTCCTGGCTGCCGTCCATACTGTTCTAGTCTCCGCCCGGCACACTGTTCGATCCATCGAGAACGCTGGCGGCACGCATACCTTTACCAGCTCAAAGTCACAGCACTCTGCTGATACCCCGTACCCTGCGGAAACTTCACCACCAGCTTCTCCAACCCATCACCCTTGCCGGCTGCCGCATCCACAATCGTTCCACCTTCAACGTGGAGATTCAGCTTGGCCACATTCCGCCGAACCGTCAGTTCGACGGTCGTGCCCGCCTGTCCCTCGAACTCCAGCTTCATCGAGTGCGCCTCCGAGACCTCGCTCAGCACCTTCATCTGCGCCGTCCGCGCTCCCGGCAGCGGCAACCCATGCGGCACTACAACCTCAACCGCCGGCAAAGCAAAGACCACCGACGAACCAGCTGCCGAAGCCCGCGAACCCTTCACCGTACTAGCCAGCCGAACCGTCGGGCCAGAGAGCGTACTCACCTTCACCACCAGGCCACGCGCCTCACGCTGGTACTCCAGCGAGCAAATAGACGCACCCACATGAAGCCTATCGACAGCAGCATGGTCCCAGTCAGCAGGGAGATGCGGATCAAGATGAATGGAGTTTGCAAGCCCGTCCACATCGACACCAAACAGACCACGCAGCATCGGAGTAATCACCATCGCTGAAGACCAGAGCTGATGACTCGTGCTGCGCCCGAAAGGCTGGAAGAACGTACCCGACAACAACTCCGTCACCGCGCCAAGATCCTGCGCCGTAGTCAGATCCGCATTTTGCATCAGGTGCGCGTACCCAGCCAGCGAATGTCCCGCACGGTACTCCGCCACCGACGCCCACCCGGTAAACAGAGGCCACACCGACCCCTGGTGATAGCTGATCGGATCATAAAAAGGATCGCTCTCGGCGACATCCCGCAGGCCCCAGTCGGTAGAAAAATCGTGCGAAGCCCACCGCCGAAAGCTCGCCTGCGCATGAGCCAAACCTTCACCGCCGTCCCACCATGCAATCGCCGGATAGACCGTAGCAGCGCGGTCGAGCGACCCATCAGCGTTCCGGCTGAACGCATAAGCCTGCCGCGAAGCATCGTAGTACTCCGCCTCAATCTTCTTCGCTAACTCGACACCCCGCGCACCGGCAGAGTCAGCCGTTGCCTTGTCCTCCAGCAGCCCAGCCAGCTTCGCCATCGCAGCCGAAGCCTGCTGATCCAGCAGCGCAAGATAGATCTCCTGATGCGGCATCCCGGTCGGCCAGCTCTCCACCCATCCGGTCCCCTGAGAGTTGTCGTAGATCCCGTCACCATCGGTGTCATGGGTCGTCTCAAAACGCCACGCCTTCTCAACAGTCTCCCGATGCTTCCGAAGAAAATCGACATCGCCGCTGGTCCGTACGTAGTCCAGCATCGCCGTCAAAAGCAGCGGCGTCGAATCAGCAGCAGCGTAAGCGTAAGAGAAGTTCTTCCAGTCAAAGTAAGCCGCGGTCTGCGGATACTCGTGCATGATCTTTCCATCCTCACGCTGCCGCTTCATCAGGAACTCAAGCTCGTCGCGGACCAACCCGAAGTCGCCGAAGCCATTCACGGCATAGAGTGTATACAAGCTGTCGCGCCCAAAGTACCAGCCAAATCCAGGCCTCGCCGAATCGCCCGACGAGTAATATCCCGCAACCAGACCAATCTCCCCACTTGGTTGCGCCTTCGCCCTCAACTGCTCAATTGACATCTCAGCCCAGGCGAAGTCATCGTTCAATCCAGCATCCGGAGTGCTAATCGCCGTCAGGCTGTCCCTCATCCCGGCATATCGCGCCGCATGCTTCGCATACACCTGCGGCAGAGTAGCATTCAACCGCTCCAGCTTCCCCTGAAGCGCGGCATTCGTCGCCGTCTCCACAGTATCTCCCATCGCCATCAGCAACGGGAAGTAGCGGTTCGTATCCCGCTTCGGATCGTAGTGCAGCTTCAGCTCCAGCGGGTAAACTCGCGGCTTCTCCTGATAGGGAGCCAGAATCCCCGGCTGAGTATTCGGCATCGCCACAGCTCCCGCGAGATTCGGGAAGTCGGTATGCAACACATAGAACCCGCCATCCTGCTGCTTCACCCACTCCGCCGACGGAACTCCCTGGCTGCGTTGTGGCCACATCGGCCGCATCTCCGGAGTAAAGCTGAAGGTCAAATCCATCGGCCTCGTCGAGTCGATCTGAAACATCACTACCGCGCCCGTCCCATCCTCCGCATCGTCTTGCGCAAACATGATCTGCCGTACCGTGAAGGCAATATGCGAATACGTAATTACGGTGTGGTCGGGAGATACCTCGATCTCCGCCGCACCCGCATTTAGATCGATCGGCACTGAGTAGCCCTCTACCTCTGCTCGAATCGCTAAGTGGCTAAGCAGCTTGACTGGCAACACCCACGCTTCAAAAGTCCCCTCCTGCTGCCCCAGTATGACGCCGCGGGTCCCCGCCACGGTAAATGGCTTCCCGGTCTCAACGTGACGTCGAATCGTCAGCGCGCCATCGGCCACAGGAAAAGCATCGACCGGCCGCAGAGCCCCTGTTTGCGCAGCCGCAATTCCCCCAAGCATGACCACCCCGGCAAACGCAGCTCTCATCGGCCCCTCCACCTCAAAAGACCACCAGTCTACATGCTGCCGTGTTCTCTAACGACGATGCGACTGATAAGATGCCGCACATGCTTCGTAGATTCCTGTGCTCCCTCTCATTGCTGGCTATCGCGATCTCCTTCGGACACGCCGCATCTCCACTGGCCGGTCGATACCAGAAGGATTCAGCCACCATCGCTGAATCCAAGACCCTCACTGCGGCTGAAGCAGCAAAGTTCCTGCCCGCCACCGTCTTTTTCCGAGGTCAGAGCGCGCCTATTCAATCCAGAAACTCCAGCGGAGTGCAATTTGCGAAAGACGCGCTGCTTCTAGTCGCACTAGTGGATACCGCAGGCTACTCCAGTTCGGTGCAGGAGAAATATCAGGCCTATCTCATCACTGAGGCATCGATCGATATCGAAGGACACACGCTCAGGCCTGGAGCATACGGCTGCGGCTTTGTTGCTGGCAACACCTTCGTCGTGATGGACATCGGCGGCCACGATCTCTTCTCCGCCCCCACCACCAAAGACGCCACCCTCCACCGCCCGACTCCTCTACAGATCCTGACCGCGCCCAACGGCACCGGATATCGCCTTTATGGCGGTCGCGACTATGTCGACTTTACGCAGACGCCAGCTAAAACGACCAACCCCACTTCCCTCCATCCGTAATTACAATCGGGCTCAGATGCAACTCTTTCCGACACGTCCGCTTCTGCGATGTATCGCCTTCGCGACGATGATTCCCCTGGCGCAGGCACAGACAAATTCCGCACCGGCAGCTTCGTCACAGACCCTTACAACCGACAGAGTGAAAGAGGCCGAAGAGGCATTTCGTGCCGGGTCCGCAGCCTATCTTAAAAACGATCTACTCTCCGCCCACATTCAGTTCGCAAAAGTCGTCAAATTAGCTCCTGAGGTCGCGGCTGGCCACAGCGCCTTTGGCACCGTACTACTTGCTGAGGGAGATCTCCCATACGCTGCCGATCAACTCGAACAGGCGCATAAACTCGATCCGCAGAACTCAGATGCCACCCTTAACCTGGCGATCGCTTACTCTCAGCTACGGGAATACCAAAAATCAGTGCAGATGTTTCAGCTCTTCAACGAAACGAAGAGCGATGCAGTACAGGCACTCACGCCACAGGCCTCCATCGCCTACGCCGCCTCCCTCGCAGCAACGGGAGAGCCTGCCACCGCTCAAAAAAACTTGGAGGCAGCTCTCAATAGCTCCCCTGACAACGCTGCCCTGCACGATAGCCTGGGCACCGTCCTCGCGCAGCAGCAAACCTACAGTGACGCCACCGTTCAGTTTCAGCGTGCGATCTCACTGGAGCCATCGCTCGCATCCGCGCACTACCACCTCGGCTCCGTCTTTCTCAATCAAGGCAACCTTGCAGACGCAGTCAGCGAACTCACCAAAGCCAATGACATCTCTCAAGAAAACGTCGAATACATGCTGCAACTTGGTCGCGCCCTACGGGCGAACGAACAGGAAGAGAAGGCCCTCACCGTCCTTCGGCATGCGCTGCTTGTTGATCCTGCCTCGACAGACATCAAGTACGAACTCGCCCTTACCCTTCAGGCGAACGACAATCCCCGCGAAGCTATTCCACTCTTTCAACAGGTCGCCGCCGCCCGGCCGCAGGACTCTGCCGTACTCACAAACCTCGGACTCGCTCTTGTGCAGACAGGCGACGCCAAGGGCGCCATCCTCTTCTACCTTCGAGCTCTTGTACTGGATGAGAAAAATCCCACCCTGCGCCAAGACCTCGGCGTCGCCTATCTTCAACAGAGCGATCTCAACCACGCCATAGAGCAGTTTCGTGCAGGCCTCCTGGTCGAACCCGACAACTCACATCTCCACTACGATCTTGGGCTGGCGTTGAAGTTGAAAGACGATCCAAACGCAGCGATCGCGGAGTTCGTACGCGCCGAACGACTCGATCCCAGGTTGCCTGATCCGCCTTACACACTCGGCGTACTCTACATGCAGCTCGGACGCTTCGCAGAGTCGCAGACCGAATTGGAGAATGTCACCACGCTGCGCCCCAACAACGGTGAGGCCTGGGCGCTGCTCGGCAATGTTTATAAAAATAACAACGATCCCGAAAAGGCTGCAGCCGCCTTGAGACTTGCCATCGATCTTCTGCCCAACCAGCCCAGTCCACACATCAGCCTTGCCGCCATCCTCAGCCAGCAGGGAGACTCTGAAGGCGCTGCAGCCGAACGGAAAAAAGCCGCATCCCTCAGCCGTATCGCTGTCAGCCGCCAGCGTGCCAACTTTGCCCTCGATAGCGGCAAGGCTCTGCTCAAGCAAGGTCAGATTGCCGAGGCAATCGCACAGTTGCAATCCGCAGTCGATGCAGATCCGAACTACAGCGAGCCTCACTCCGTTTTGGCCGACGCTCTCGACAGGCAGGGACGAAGCGCTGATGCCGCGCTAGAGCGACAGAAAGCAAAAAAACTTCTCGCGAATACTTCCACCCCAGGCGAGGCACCTTCCGCTCGCCCATAGAATCGACACTACGGTACTCACAAGCGTTTGTTGCCTTAGCACGTAAAGATTCTCTACACCGCGCACAGATTTCAAGACTCTTTCAATCGTCTTCGATTTTGTGATTACAATTACCACGGCGAAGAGAGCCTCGAACGCCAGTACCGGGCCATTGTCTCAGGAGCATCCATTTGAATTGGTCTCGCCGTAACTTTCTTACTTCGCTTTCGACCACCGCACTGGTTCTTTCGCTTGATGACGTATTGGCTCTGGCAGCGCCGCAAACCTCTCAACCGGCCCAGCAGATGGGATCGCGCCCCACCTACGACGCCGTACCCCGACCCGCTCCCAAACTCCTTCCCTCACCCGTCGCAGGCACTCCTCTCGGCATCAGCTTCATCGATGTAGCGCGTCAATCCGGACTCAATGCAAAGACGATCTACGGCGGCGAACACAAAAATCGATATCTCCTCGAAACCACTGGCTGCGGCGTGGCCTTCTACGACTACGATCATGATGATTGGATCGATATCTTCCTGGTCAACGGCACGCGGCTCGACGGCTTTCCCAAGGGGCAGGAACCCATCTCTCGCCTCTTCAAAAATAATCGCGACGGCACCTTCACCGACGTCACCCTCAAAGCTGGCGTAGGCCGCGCTGGCTGGGGTCAGGGCTGCTGTGTCGGCGACTACAACAACGACGGCTGGAACGATCTCTTCGTCAGCTACTACGGTCAGAACGTTCTCTATCGCAACAATGGCAACGGAACCTTCACCGACGTCACCGAGAAGGCTGGCCTGCTCCAGTCAAAGACGCGCTGGAACTCCGGCTGTGCCTTCATCGATTACGATCGCGACGGCCATCTCGACCTCTTTGTCGCCAACTACATCGACTTCGACATCAAGACAGCTCCCCTCCCCGAAGCCGCCGGCTGCGCCTACAAAGGCATTCAGGTAGCCTGCGGTCCTCCCGGTCTCCAGGGCGGCAAGAACATCCTCTATCGCAACAACGGCGACGGAACCTTCACCGACGTCTCACAAAAATCCGGAATGTGGGAGACCATCGGCACCTACGGCTTATCTGTAGCTGTCTCGGACATCGACGGCGACGGCTGGCCCGACATCTACGTCGCCAACGACTCCACCGCCGCCACCTTCTACCAGAATCAGAAAGACGGAACCTTCAAAGATGTGGCCATTGAGTCCGGCATCGCCTACTCACCCGACGGCAAGCCGCAGGCCGGCATGGGCGTCTCTATTGGCGACTTCAATCGCGACGGCCACTTCGACATCGTCAAGACGAACTTTGCCGGCGACACCGACTCCCTCTACGTCAACCTCGGCGACGGGAACTTCGACGACCACACCTACATGTCCGGACTCGGCGTCAACACCCGCTATCTCGGCTGGGGCGTCGGCTTCTTCGATATGGACAACGACGGCTGGCCCGACATCTTCATCTGCAACGGCCACGTCTATCCCGAGGTCGACGGAACCGCCATCGACGCGCCCTACGCCGAACACAAGTACCTCTACCGCAATCTCCGCAACGGGCAGTTCGAAGAGGTGACCACGCAAGGTGGTCCAGGCATCACAACACCCGCCCCCGGCAGAGGCTGCGCCTTCGGCGACTACGACAACGACGGCGTAGTGGACGTGGTCGTCAACTGCATCAACAGCCTTCCCCAGCTGCTCCGCTGCGAATCGACGACTGGCCGCAACTGGATCAAGATCCGCACCGTAGGCACAAAGTCAAACCTCTCCGGCATCGGCGCAAAGATCAGCGTCACAACCGCAACACCAGACGGTGCCAAACCCTTTATCCAAATCGACGAAGTTCGAAGCGGCGGCAGCTACTACTCCCAGAACGATCTCCGCATCCACTTCGGCCTCGACCACTCCGCTAAAGCAGATTCAGTCGAAATCAAGTGGCCCTCCGGCACAACCGACAAACTCACAGACCTTGCGGCCAATCATCTTTATGTCATTCAAGAGGGCGGAAAGATTCTGAAGACAGTTGCCATGGGCGCCTCCTCGCAATCTAAAGCGTCAACCACTCCAGCAACGACCCCAAAGCCATGAAGCTTAGCTCCTTTCTTCGAACCGCGGCCATCTTCTTCTTTGCGGCGACCGCATTCGGAGAGCAGCAGCCCTATCCGCCAACGACCGATCATCCTCCCCCCGCTTGGTTTGTGGATGTCGCCTTGAAGGCTGGCATCACTGTTCGCGATGTCAACGGAAGCGTCGAATCCAAGCGTTACATCATCGAGGCTACCGGCTCCGGCGTCGCCATTCTCGACTACGACAACGACGGCTGGCCCGACATCTTTCTCGTCAACGGCACGAACCTGCCCGGCACAACCTCTGCAGCCGGCCAGGCAAAGCCAACCAATCATCTCTTCCACAACAATCGCGACGGAACCTTCACCGACGTCACCGTAAAGGCAGGCCTGGTCTCCACTGGATGGGGGCAAGGAGCATGCGTTGGAGACTATGACAACGACGGATTCGACGACATCTACGTCACCGGCTACGGCAAAAACCGCCTCTTCCACAACCAGGGCAATGGAACCTTCAAAGAGGTAGCCGAGCAGGCAGGCGTCGCCGGCACAGGCAAGGAGTGGGGCACCGGCTGCGCCTTCGTCGATTACGATCGCGACGGCAAGCTGGACCTGGCCGTCGCCAACTACGTGCACTTCGATCTTGCCCGCACTCCAACACCGGGCCAAACCTCAGGATGCATCTGGAAGGGAGTGCCCGTCATGTGCGGTCCACGCGGCCTCGAGAGCGCACCGAACATCCTCTACCACAACCTTGGCGGCGGAAAGTTCGAAGACGTCAGCAAGCCCAGTGGATTCGAACGAACACAAGGCCACTACTGCTTCTCCATCACCACGCTCGACTACGACGACGATGGCTGGCCCGATCTCTACGTCGCCTGCGACTCCACACCCGCCATCCTCTATCGAAACAACCACGACGGCACCTTCAAGGACACTGCCGCCGACGCCGGCGTAGCCTTCAACGAAGACGGCCGCGAACAGGCCGGGATGGGATCAACCACGGCCGACTACGACGGCGACGGCAGACTCGACCTCTTCAAAACCAACTTCTCCGACGACACCTCCACCCTCTATCGCAACAATGGCGACGGCACCTATACCGACATGACCTTCGCCGCAGGGCTTGGCATCAACACCGATGCCCTCGGCTGGGGCGCCATGTTCGCCGATGTCGACAACGACGGCTGGCCCGACCTTCTCGTTGCGAACGGCCACGTCTATCCCGAGGTCGACTCCGCCAAACTAGGTTCGTCCTATCGCGAGCCTCGCCTCCTCTACTACAACCTGGGCAACGGAAAGTTCCGCGACATCAGCAAGACCTCCGGCCCCGGGCTCGTCGACCCACGCTCCAGCCGTGGCCTTGCCATCGCGGACCTCTTCAACGACGGACGCCTCGAAGCCGTGATTAACAACCTGAGCGATCGTCCAATGCTTTTAGTCAACCTCGCGAGGAATCAGAACCACTGGCTCGGCCTTCATCTCAGAGGTACATCCTCCAACCGTGATGCCATTGGCGCGCGCGTAACCCTGAAATCCGCAAAGCGCCTCTGGGTAGACGAGGTTCGTAGCGGCTCCAGTTACAACTCGTCAAGCGATCTCCGTCTCCACTTTGGCCTCGGCACGGAGACGCACCTCACGAGCATTCAAATTCGCTGGCCCAACGGCCAGATGGAGATCTTTGACCCTCCCGCGTCGGTGGATCGCATGATCGACCTGACCGAGGGAGATGGCCGGGTGCCATCGGCAAATTAAAAACAGCGATAGTGCAAAACAGTGCTCTCAACCCACTCTTTCGGGGTCTATGGTAGACATGATGCTGCATCAACCATCCGGCAAACCGATGCAGAGACGAAGGACTTAGCTTCTCCTGCGAATTCGAAACTGGAAGACTATAAGGACACGCTCGTGACCGTTCACCATCGTTCTCGCCATTGTTCACCTTCCATTACCTTTGCTCTCTACGCGACACTTTTTTTGAGCACAGCGGCATCAATCGCTCAGTCCACATCCCCGAACTCCCATTCCGACGCGCAATCTGACAAGCCTCAAGAGGGCGGCCAGGCTCCGGCAACAGGAGGATCAAACACCGGCGGAGCTCACCGCGCAGTCCTCGACGAAGAGAAGAGACCCATCACTGCCGGAGGCTTCGTAAAGAGTGGCCCAGTCATCTTTCAGGACATCGCCGCAAAAGCCGGACTGGCCTCATGGATCCACACCATGGGCACGCCCGAAAAAAGATTCATCATCGAAACAATCGGCTCCGGCGTCGGACTCATCGACTACGACAACGACGGCTGGCTCGATATCTATCTCGTCAACGGTTCCACCTCCGACGCTATCAGCGGCAAAGCAACACCCCCCCACGCCGCTCTCTTCCACAACAACCACGACGGTACCTTTACCGACGTCGCCGCGAAGGCACACGTCACCAATGACCGCTGGGGCGTCGGCGTCGCCATAGCGGACTACGACAATGACGGCTGGCCCGACATCTACGTCACCAACTTCGGCAAAAATCGTCTCTACCACAACAACCACGACGGAACCTTTACCGACGTCGCAGAGAAAGCTGGTGTCAGTCTTGGCAACTGGTCCACCGGCGCCACCTGGGGTGACTACGACGGTGACGGGCGACTCGATCTCTTTGTTCCCGGCTACGTTCACTACGACCTCGCAAATCAGCCCGGATCTGGCGGCAAGGAGGTCTCCTACAGCTTCTGCCAGTTTCGCGGCGAGAAGGTCATGTGCGGTCCGCGCGGTCTCAAGGGAGAGCCAGACCACCTCTTCCACAACAACGGCGACGGGACCTTCACTGACGTCAGCGAGAAAGCCGGTGTCTCCGACAAAAACGGCTTCTACGGTCTCGCCTCTGTCTTCGTCGATGTCAACAACGACGGCAAGCCCGACCTACTCGTCGCGAACGATTCAACGCCGAACTACCTCTACATCAACAAAGGCGACGGCACCTTCGAAGACGTGAGTTACGCCTCCGGATACGCACTCAATGAGAACGGCCGCGAGACCGCTTCAATGGGCATCGCCACTGGCGACTACCGAAATAACGGCCTGCTCGACATCTACAACACCACATTTTCTGACGACTACAACCCGCTCTACCGCAACGACGGCGACGTCAACTTCACCGATATCAGCTATCAGATGGGCATCGCCGAACCCACAATTCCTTTTCTCGGCTGGGGGACCGCATTCCTCGACTTCGACAACGACGGCTGGAAAGATCTGATCATCGCGAACGGCCACGTCTATCCGCAGGTCGATCACACATCCTGGGGGACCACCTGGGCAGAACGACCGCTCCTCTTTCACAACATCGAGGGTAAAAAATTTGATTTCGAACCTGCAGTCGAAGGCACCGCGCTCGCAAGCCTCTACGTTGGCCGCGGCATGGCGGTCGGAGATCTCTTCAACGACGGCAAGCTGGATGTCGTCATCAACTCCCTCGATGGTCACCCCGGCCTGCTCCGCAACGTCTCGCAAGACCATCACCACTGGATCGAACTGAAGCTGATAGGCGGTCCAAAGAGCCCAAGAGACGCCATCGGCGCCACGGTCTATCTCACCGCGGGAACCCAGAGACAACGCGGAGACGTTACCTCTGGTGGGAGCTTTGCCTCCACCCACGACCCGCGCGTGCATTTCGGCCTCGGCGACATCACAACCATCGACTCCGTTGAAGTTCGCTGGCCAAGCGGAGTCAAAGAAAAGTTCGCAGTTACCAAGGTTGACCAGATCGTTACTCTGGCAGAAGGTAAAGGAGCAAGACTCTAACTTCCATCCCTCCCCACTCAATCTTTTGGTTGAGATCTCTATCAGCCCGTAAGAGGATGGCTAACAGTCTTACCGCTTCAATAGAATTCACAGTTGCTATGAAATTGCCCTACAGCCGGATCGGTCGCATCTTTCTCTGTACAGTGCTGTGCGGCGCAATCGCCTCATTTTTCATGGCCTTGAAAAGTGATGGAGCTCTCGCATCTGATGCTGTCACGACCCCCACGCAACGTGAGGTTTATACCGAATCAGTCAAACAACATTACAACTTTCGATTCGGCGCCGATCAGCCCTTCCTCCCGTCAAATGCAACCACCGAAACCGGCCAGTTCATCAACCCCAAAGCCTTCCCCACTGCCAAATACTGCAGCCACTGCCATCAGGAAGCGCATACAGAATGGCGTCAGTCCGCTCACGCCAACTCCTTTCGCGCCCCCTGGTACATCAGAAACACAAACCTGCTCACTGCGGAAAAGGGCATTGAATACACCCGCCACTGCGAAGGCTGTCACAACCCAATCGCCCTCGTCTCTGGCGCGCTAACCAAGGGCTCCCGGGTAAATCGCAAGTTCGACGAAGACGGAATCACCTGCACCGTCTGTCACTCCATCCAGAAGGTTGACGCCCGCGGCACAGGAAGCTACGTTCTCGCGCAGCCCGCAGCTCTGCTCGACGAAAACAATCAACCCATCTACGGCGAGGTCTCCGACAAGGAGATTCTCGCCCATCTCGACCGCCACTCTAAAGCCGTCATGAAGGACTTCTATCGCACCAGCAACTTTTGCGCTGCGTGTCATAAGGCCGCCCTCCCCAAACAACTCAACGACTACAAATGGCAGCGCGCCATCTTCCTCTCCGACGAGTGGCAGCTCTCCTCCTTCGCAAAACAGTCGCCGCTTCCCTTCTACGTAAAAGACCAGGTCTCCACCTGCCAGACCTGCCACATGACCCGCGAAGCTCTCACCACCTCCGACTCCGGCGCGAAAGAGGGCAAGCTTGCCTCTCACCGATGGTTAGGTGCCAACACTGTTCTTCCAAAGTTCTACAACTACGACACTCAGATGGAGAAGACCATAGCCTTCCTCAAAGCAGGTGTCTTCAACGTCGACATCTTCGGCCTCGAGAGAAACGGAGGCAAGATCATCGCGCCTCTCGGCAGCGACAACTTCACCGTCTCGCCCGGCGACCTCCTCACCACCACGATCATCATTCAGAACAAAGGCATCGCACACAGCCACGTACCCGAGCAGCGCGATATGTACGAGAGCTGGGTCGAATTCGAGGCCAAAGATTCCTCCGGCCGTATCCTGATGCACTCCGGCGCGATCCAACCCAACGGTGACCTAGACCCTCGCGCACACAGCTTCACCAATCGCCTCGTAAACACCAAAGGGACCATCAACGATCTTCACCAGGTCTGGGATAATCGCGTGGTGGCTTACAACAACACCATCGCCTCAGGCCGATCACAGCTCGTCCGCTACCAATTCAAAGTACCCGCGGACGCAGCCGGTCCCATCACCGTCACCGCGCGGGTCAACTATCGCCGATTCGATCAGCACTTCATGGACTTCGGAATGGGCAAGCACTACGAGATGCCCGTCGTTGCCATGTCCGAGCGCACACGCACCTTCACCCTCGGCGAGAATCCCCCCGCGGTCGACCCGCAGGACAACAAACTCTGGATGCGATGGAACAACTACGGCATCGCCATGCTGGACGCACAACAGTACGCAGAGAGCGGCCGCGCGTTCGAGCAGGTCGCCAAACTCCGTCCCGACTATGCCGACGCCTTTATCAACATTGCCATCGCCAACTTCCAGTGGGAGCGCTACGACGCCTCCCGCGCCAGTCTCAACAAAGCTCTCGCTCTCAGCCCTCACAACTCGCGCGCTCTGTACTACCTCGCACTAGTCGAACGCAACCAGGGCCAGGTTGACAACGCCATCGCAGACCTTCGCCAGGTCATCGAAAAATTTCCAAACTCACGTGACGCCCATAAAGAGTTAGGCTTCTCACTCTATCAGCAGCGCAAGTACGACGAAGCTCGCACAGAGTACGAGACCCTCCAATCCATCGACCCAGACGATCTCGCTGCCCACTACATCCTCTCCATCGTCTACCGCCGTCTCGGCATGAAAGATAAGGCCTCTCACGAAGCCGCAATGTTCGCAGATCAAAAAGACGATCCCACAGCCAGCACCTACGCGCTCGAGTTCTTGCGCAAACACAACGAAATCGCATCGGAGACCGTACCCTGGCACACACACACAGATTCCCCCGTCGAGCCCGCCGCCAACACCGGAACATCTGCTCGATGAATCTGCTGCGCTCTGCACTCTTTTTTGCCCTCGCAGCCGTTTCCTGTCTCCCGGCATTCGCCGAGTCCGCGAAGCAGCGCGGAGCAGCATTGTTTGTAAATAACGGCTGCCAACACTGCCACACGATCCGCAACGTGGGCGGCGACAAGGGTCCCGACCTCTCCGGGGTAGGACGCGTGCTCAACAAAACTCAGATCAGAACGCAGATTGTTCAGGGGGGACGAGAGATGCCATCCTTCGCCAACATCCTGAAGACGGCTGAAGTGGATGACCTCGTCGCCTACCTCCACTCCTGCCGTGACAAAAAGCCGAAATATCCATAAGTACTCCCGGACAGAGGACGTATCATCCAAGCTGAAGCGACTCCGTCCATCATGCTTTCGAACGTATCGACCCTACGCATGAACTTACTTTCGCGCCTCCATCTCGTCGTGCGTTCTTCCCTCATCTGGACCTCGTGCGGAATCGCCGTACTCTCTCTCTCCGCACACTCCCAGTCACTGAATAACTTCGGCTATCAATCCTGGTCTACGGAAAACGGCCTTCCTCAAAACAGCGCCCATCAGATCTTCCAGTCCACCGACGGGTACATCTGGATCGCAACCGAAGGCGGCGTTGCTCGGTTCAATGGCATCGACTTCAAAGTCTTCAACCACGAAACCACTACCGAAATCACCAGCGATGACATCTGCTGCTTCGCTCAGAGCCACGCCAGCCCACTCTGGATCGCAACCTCCGACGGTCTCCTCCGATACTCGGCAGGAACGTTTCACCGTTACTCCGCCGCGAACGGATTACCCACTGGCCGCATCCTCAACCTAGCCGCCGCAGAAGATGGCACTCTCTTGATCCTCACCACAGATGGCCTCGCCAGCTTTGACGGTCAGCGTTTCACCACCATCTCTCTTCCGTCCTTCGCCGCCCCATCTGCAATCGCCACCGCTCGCGACGGCAGCGTTTGGATCGCATCGAACTCCGGAATCTTTCAATATCAAAGCGGCCGAGTTCTTCCTCAACCACTCAACTCTATCCCAGCGCAAAAAGACATTACAGGCCTCGGCTTCTTCCGCGACCGCAGCCTCTGGTTGCGCACCGCAACCAGCATCACAGTCCTGCAGAATGGCCAAACCCGAACACTCCCACTAAGCCGCGATCTGGCCGCTGCGCACATACAGTCTTCTCTCGTCGACTATCAAAACCAACTATGGATAGGAACCAACAAAGGCCTCTTCACCCTGGACAAAATCAACAACCATCCACAACCCGTCCCTGCCCTCAGCTCCGACAGCATCCTCTCCCTCATGCAGGATGAAGAGGGAAATCTCTGGGTAGGAACAGAGACCAGCGGCCTGCAAATCCTGAGGCACAAAAACTTCCGCGCCATTCCTGCCCTCTCCGACCTCCCAATCACGGCCATCGCACAGGCATCCGACGGCGCTCTGTGGGCAGGCACCAGCAGCGATGGCCTCAACCGCTGGCAAGCGGAAAACGTTCAGCATCTCTCTACCCGCACCGGCCTTCTCAGCGAAACCATCCTTACCTTAGCCCCGGCTGGAGACGGCAGCATGTGGGTCGGCACCCCCGACGGCCTGAACCGTATCGAGGGCGCGAAGGTTCGAACCTACACCTCTGCCGACGGGCTACCTGATGACCTCATTCGCTCTCTGCTGAGCGACGATGACGGCTCACTCTGGATCGGCACCCGCCGCGGCCTGGCGCACTGGCAGAACAACCAGTTCGTCACTCTCACTCAATCCGACGGTCTCGGAAGTGACCTCGTAGGCGCTCTGCTCCGATCTCATGCCACCTCCGAACATGACCTTTGGATAGGAACACTCAATGGACTCTCGCGCCTCCGAAGAGGCAACATCACAACCTTCACTACAAAAGATGGGCTCTCCGGAAACACCATCACCTCTCTCGCCGAAGATCCAACCGGCACACTTTGGATCGGAACGAAAGCAGCTGGACTCAGCGTCATGTCCCCCGCCGCCGGCTTCGCGCCGCTGCATCGAGACGATCTGCCCCAAACCATCGACTCGATCCTCGAAGACAGCCACGGCAACCTGTGGCTAAGTTCAGGTCGAGGCTTCACGCGCGTCTCCGCTTCAGCGCTTGTCAAATGCGGCTCGTCTTCAACCTGCAATCCTCATCCCGTCTCTTATGGCCGCGCCGATGGCATGCCAACCGAAGAAGCCTCCGGCGCGGGTCATCCCTCTGCATGGAAAACTACAGAAGGAATGCTCCTCTTCGCCACCCGCAAAGGGGTTGCCGTTGCCGATCCTAGCCACCTCATCGAGAACCTCATCCCTCCCCCAGTCGTCATCGAGCAATTTACGGTAGATGGTGTTGAGATTCCCCTAGGAGCGACCGAGAAAAATATTGCCCCCGGCCATGCCAGTTTTGCGTTCGAATACGCCGGCCTCAGTTACGTAGCTCCTGCCAAGATTCGCTACCGCTATATTCTCGAGGGGTTCGACAGGCAATGGACCGACGCCGGCTCACGTCGTATCGCCTATTACACCAATCTCCCGCCGCGCCACTATCGCTTTCGCGTGCAAGCAGCAAACAACGATGGCGTATGGAATGAAATCGGAGCTCAAATTTCCTTCTCTGTGCGGCCGCACTTTTATCGCACCCTCTGGTTTCTCCTGCTGCTTCTTCTTCTCATCGCCGCCATCGCGCTTGCCCTCTATCGCCTCCGCGTTCGGCGGCTTGAATCACAGTTCCAGGCAGTTCTCGCTGAGAGAAACCGTGTGGCCCGCGAGATCCACGACACCCTGGCCCAAAGCTTCGTCGGTGTCTCCGTACAACTCGAACTCACCTCTCAGCTGCTGGCTCAGTCGCAAGTCTCCGCCGCCAGCCAGCAGGTCGACCGCACCAGAACTTACGTCAGGGAGGGGCTTGCCGACGCTCGTCGCAGCATCTGGAATCTTCGCGCGATTACTGCGCAGAACAGCCTACCCACCCGGCTCACGCAGCTTGCAGAACAGTGGAGCCAAAAGAAACTCAACACCCGCCTCAATATCTCCGGCACCTACCGCCCTCTCGCCCAGTCTTTTGAAGATGAGGTCTTTCGTATCGCCCAGGAGTCTCTGGCGAATGCCGCACGCCACGCAAACGCGACTCAGGTATCCGCAGACCTCAACTACAATTCAACTCGGTTAACATTACGCATCTCCGACAACGGCAGCGGATTTTCGCTTGCCGAAGAGCATCTCTCAGCAAACGGCCACTTCGGAATAAAAGGCATGCGCGAACGCGCAGCTCAAATTAATGCTCGACTGACGATAAAGAGCTCTCCCGAAGATGGCACGACCGTCATCCTCGAAGCGCACATCGCAGAAGGAAAAGAGACAGCAACCCATGGCTGAACGCATTCGAATCCTTGTAGTAGATGACCATCACGTCGTACGGCAGGGCCTCGTTGCTCTGCTCAGCATCATGGCCAACATTGAAGTCGTAGGTGAAGCCAGTGACGGACTCCAAGCCATCGAGCTCTACCGCACCCTCAAACCCGACATCACGTTGATGGATCTGCAGCTTCCTAACCTCGGCGGAGTCGACGCCATCCTGAAGATTCGTGCCGACGACTCCACCGCAAGATTCATCGTCCTCACCACCTTCGACGGAGATGAAGATATCTTCCGCTCCCTCCAGGCCGGCGCAAAAGCCTACCTCCTCAAAGGAATGACCGTTGACGAGCTCCTCTCCACCATCCAGGCAGTTCACAGCGGAAGGACGCTGATCTCTCCCGCCATCGCAGAGAAACTCGCCGAACGGATGAGCACGCAGCCCCTAACCAATCGCGAGCTGAAAGTCTTGGAGCGCATAGTAGCCGGCCGCGCTAACAAAGAGATCGCATCCGACTTGAAGATCAGCGAAGCCACCGTCAAGTCACACATCAACAGCCTGCTCGGCAAACTTGGCGTCAGCGATCGCACTCACGCCGCAACCGTAGCTCTCCAGCGGGGTATCGTACATCTCAAATGACAACGCAACCAATAAAGTCTGCTCTCTTAGCTTTCCTTCTGATCGTTAGCCTCTCTTCAGTCGCCTTATCGCAATCAAAATCATCCTGGCGCGCCGCGACGCCTTCAGAACTACAGGCTGTGTTGCCCGCCCGCGCACCAGTCGAGAAGGAGCGCATCGAAACAGAAATGCGCACCGCTTCCGGTATCATCGACGCACGCGGAAAGATCATCGCAGGGGTTGTCCTCATCACTGCTGGGTACTCCGCTGACGGAAAATACTCCCACTACCTTTTAGTCCAGTCCCCCGTCACCTTCGGAGACATCTCACTCGCCGCCGGCAGCTACGTCATCGGATGGCAGCGTGGTGAAGACGACCTCGTCGTCAAATTCTACGAGGCCGTGACAGGAAAGGAACAGGGCACCGTCACCGCTCATCGTCTGGCAACGGGATCACGTGTAGAGTCCTTTCGCATCTGGCCGCCCTCAAACAACTCAATCCTTCAAATCGGCCGCTTCGCAATCCCCTACGTCCTGGAAAAGTAACCCACAAAATGACGATCCGCCGAAACGAAGAGAGACATCTTGACCTGACCATCGGGCGCAACAGTCTGTAATCGACACCGAGGAACGAGAGCTTGTTATCAGTGCACAAGCACTGTACTTTAGTCAGCATGAAAATTGATCGCGTGGTAATTGTCGTGGTGACACTATTCGTCGCGAACGTGCTCCAGGCGCAGAGTGCGGCCACATGGGAGATCGGCCCATTCACACGCCCAGCGAACGGCAATCCGGTCATCACTCCTCGTCCGCGATCCATCTTCACCGATCCTGTGCTCGGAGCCCTGGTTAACTGGGAGACCCTCCACACCTTCAACCCGGCAGCAATCGTTCGCAACGGCAAGATATACGTCCTCTACCGCGCAGAAGATAACTCCGGGACGATGCAGATTGGCGAACATACCTCACGGCTCGGTCTGGCGGAGAGTAAAGACGGTATTCACTTCATGCGGCGATCTGAGCCGGTCTTCTACCCATCCAAAGACGCGCAGCAATCTCGCGAATGGCCCGGTGGTGTCGAAGATCCGCGGATCGTCGAAACACTAGATGGCAGCTATGTCCTCACTTACACCCAATGGAATCGCAGTACCTACTCCGTGGGAATCGCAACCTCAGCCGACCTGACGCATTGGGTCAAACACGGTCCGGCATTTGCAGGCGCATCGAACGGCAAGTATGACCAGCTCAAGTACAAATCAGCAGGAATCGTAACTCGTTTAGACAACGGACGACTCATTGCCGCAAAAATTAACGGGAAGTTCTGGATGTACTGGGGAGAGGGTGCCATCCATCTGGCCACTTCCACCGATTTAATCCACTGGAGTCCCATAGAAAACGCTCAAGGTGATCCCATCGAGATCCTTCGCCCGCGTCCGTTACACTTCGACAGCACCTTCCCAGAAACAGGTCCGCCACCAGTCCTCACTGCTAGAGGAATCGTCGTTCTGTATAACGGAAAAAATTCTGCGAGGGAAGGCGATCCAGATCTCGGTCCGAATGCCTACGCCGTAGGCGAAGCGCTCTTTAGCGGCAGCGATCCCTCGCATCTCGTCGAACAGACGGAGCATCCGGTACTCAGGCCAACCATGCCATATGAGAAAACAGGACAATACGCTGCGGGCACAACCTTCTCAGAAGGCTTGGTCTACTTTCACAACAGCTGGTTTCTCTACTACGGTTGTGCCGACTCTTTGGTATCCGTCGTCACGGCGCCCAATAAATAAATAGCACTCACTCCCTCATAGCAATAAAAAGCCGCATATCCAATTGAGGGTCTGACGAAACAAACCTGTTTCAATCCGCCTAATGGAAGTGAACGGCGATTCCAGTACTGGCCCCATAAGGCCGCAGCGTACCGAACGGAAAATTAAGCCACCACTGATACTCGAAATCGACAAGCCGAACGCTGTACCGACTGTTTCCAAGCGCCAGATCTACACCACCGCCCGGAGCAAGCACAAAGTAACTGCCGTCCGCGTAATCGTACGGAAAATGAAAGCGCCCATCCCCGATAAGAATCTTGCCGTACGCAGTCATCCACCGCCTGCGATAGGGAAACTTTCCCCCGATAAGGTAAGTCGACTGATGTGTACCAACTTCTTCATTGATGGTCAGAAAGCGAACCTCAGCCTCGTAGCTGATCCTCTCCGAACGAGCGTAATCGACAAAGCCAGACCCTCCGCCAAGGTCACGCTTGCCATAGTCTGCCGCAAAGAACGAGTAAGTCCCGCCAACCATCCACCGCGGCCCTGGCCCTGTAGCCGTCGGCAGCGCCTGTGCGTGCAGAGCCGACGTTGCAGCGGCAAGCAACAGCAGAACAACAAGCTTCCGCAACGATCTTCGGAGATGTCCTGGACCAGACCAATCGATCACTGGGTCACCGTCAAAGTCATCGGAGCAGACTGTGTCACCGCCGTCTTGGCGCCGATAGCAGTCACATTGAAGGTATAGGTCCCTGCAGGAGTTCCATGTACATCAAGTCCGCCGCAACCCGTGATCGCCATCGCCCCGGTAAAGAGCAACGCAAGCAGAAGGCCGCTCAGCAGCTTACCGGCACGTCGCGAACGCAGCAGCGACAACCCGAGGATGAGCCCGCCCGGCAGGAAGCACAGCGCAATCCGGCTAGCGGATGGTTCGTCGGCCTTTGCAATACTCCCCGCAGTCAGCGGCGAACCTGTATCAATCGTCAGACTGATCGTCTGGTGCCCGTTCGCATCGAGTGACACCTGGTCAGAAGTAAACGTGCAGGTCGCCGCTCGCGGCAGGCCCACACATCCAAGCGACAAGACATCCGTAAAGTTCTGGATCGAAGTCAGCGTCAACTGAATCGTGTTGTGCTGCGTCGTCTTCAACTGCATCGCCGGAGGATTCAAACTAATCGTGAAGTTGGTCGCTTGAATCACCGTCAAAGACACAGCGCTCGACACCGAACCCAGATACTGCGAGTCTCCCTGATAAGTAGCGATCGGAGTGTAGGTCCCCAGCCCCAGGGTCGTAGTCAGAGTAGCAATGCCCGACGCGTTCAGAGTCGCGCTGCCAAGCGTTTTCCCCCCAGAGCTAAACACCACCGTACCAGACGGCGGCACAGCAGCATCGCCCTGCAAGGTCGCAACCAGAGTAAACGGTTGATTCTCGATCACGGGACTCGAAGAGATCGTCAGAGTATTTTTGGAAGTATGCAGCAGCACTACTTCAGTCAACTCCGGCGAGGTACCCGGAAAGTTTTGCGTATCCCCGGCATAGGTCGCAGTCAAAGTATGTGGACCCAGCGCAAGCGTTGAAACACTGAATGTTGCAAGCCCAGAGCCATTAACACTCGCCGTCCCCAAAATAGTAGAGCCATCTGACAACGTGACCAACCCCGTGGGTGGGGTTGTGCTGCTGCCAGTCACCGAAGCGGTAAAGGTAATCGGATTGCCAATCAGAGCGCCTCCCGAACTCGTCCCGCTGATTGTCCCCAGGCTACTGACCGCAGTCAGCGCAACGACAGTGCGTTGTTCTATGTTTTGCAACACAGGATTAGAGGTGCTGGTCAAAGTGTTGCTGTCGCCCTCATAGATTGCGAGCAGAATATGCTGACCAGCAGCAAGCGAAGACGTCGTAAGAGTCGCAATGCCGTTGACTCCCACCGAAGCGGTCCCGATCACCGTAGTCCCATCTTCGAAGCTCACCGGACCCGCGGGGGCCGCGCCCTTTCCAGTCACCTGCGCGGTAAGAGTCAAAGGAGCGCCCGCAATCGAGGGCGTTCCCGAAGTAGTCAGCACAGTCGTCGTGCCGCTGTTCTGTACCGTCTGGACCAGCACCGGACTACTGCTCGTCTGGCTCACGCTGTCGCCGCTATAAGTCGCAACAATCGAGTGTTGCCCCGGACTCAAAGCATTCGTCGTGAACGTCGAAGTCCCCGATGCCCCCACGATGCTCGTCCCGAGAATAACCGCCCCATCGCGGAATGTGACAGACCCCGTAACAGGCGAACCGCCACTGCTTGATACCACGGTTGTAAACGTCACTGGGGTACCCGACAACGATGGATTGCTGCTTGAAATGAGAGTGCTGGCAGTCGGTTGCAAAATCGTCTGGAGCAGAGGTCCCGACACGCTGCCAGGATGACTCGAATCGCCGTTGTAGGTCGCGATCAGCGTATGCGCCCCAATCGTCAAGTTAGACACAGTAAGCGTAGCCAGGCCACTCGCGCCGATCGCCGTCGTCCCGATACTGTTCGCCCCGTCGCGGAGGATCACCGTGCCGGTTGGTTGAGATCCCGTCCCACTCACCGTCATCGCGAACGTAACCGCGTCTCCAATCAGCGCAGGGTTTTTATTGCTGCTCAGCGTGACCGTGCTCGTCGACGGTTGAATCGTCTCCACAACACCCGGCGAACTGGCAGCACTATTATTCGCATCACCGGTGTAAGTCGCTACGATCGTATGCTGCCCGACCGAGAGACTCGAGGTCGAGAAGTTAGCGCTGCCATTCGCGGCAATCGGCGAAG
Organism: Tunturiibacter empetritectus; assembly: GCF_013410875.1. Classification (GTDB taxonomy): domain Bacteria; phylum Acidobacteriota; class Terriglobia; order Terriglobales; family Acidobacteriaceae; genus Edaphobacter; species Edaphobacter empetritectus. The sequence goes on from NZ_JACCCU010000002.1 coordinate 706,007, forward strand.
AACCAAGCACCGTCGTGCCATCAGTGAACGTAACGCTGCCGGTCGGAGCAACAGTCGTTCCGCTAAGATTGGCGGTAAAGACAACCTGAAGTCCCGCTATGGAAGGGTTGCTGCTTGAAACCAACGTAAGACCAGGCGCACCTTTGTTCACCGTAATCGTTTGCGCCGGAGATGAGGAAGCTGCATCGTTCGTGTCTCCACCGTAACTAGCTGACAGCGTATGTTGGCCGAGAGAGAGATTCGACACAGACAGGCTCGCAGAACCATTTGCGCTGAGAATTGCCGTCCCGATCACAGCGGTGCCATCAAGGAACGTAACCTGTCCACCGGGGATCCCGCCCGATCCTGTAACCGTGACAGTCAAAGTCTCCGTAGAGTTCACCGTTGAGGTGACCGCGCTGACCGCCATCGAAGTCTGAGTGGTCGCGCGCTGCACCGACTCGCTCAACGGCAAAGAAAGAGCCGCATTATTGTTAGCGTCTCCACCATACGATGCAGTAATGATGTGCGTTCCTAAAGCCAGGCTCGTCGTATTGAAGACCGCAACGCCAGCTGCATTCAGCGTGACCGCCGCCAGCGTAGCCGATCCGTCATGGAAGGTAACCACTCCGGTCGGCGCAGGCTCCGAACCCCCAACCGCCGCCGTGAACGTCACATTGGCGCCGGCGCTTACAGGGTTCTGACTCGACGCGAGCGCAACCCCGGTGACCGGCGAAACAATGTGAGTCAGGCCCGCCGAAGTACTGCCGGCATCATTCGTATCGCCAAGATAAACAGCAGTGATAATGTGCTGTCCGACAATCAGCGTCGAAATACTTAACACCGCCGTTCCGTTTGCCGCCAGCGAAGGGCTGCCGATCACCGTCGAGCCATCCATAAATTGGACGGTTCCACTCAACGCTCCCGAACTACCCGCCACCGTAGCGGTGAACGTCACGGGAGCTCCAACCGGTGTCGTCGAAGCGCTCGCAGTCAGAGTGGTGGTCGTCGTTGCCTTTACAACAACCTGCGTAATCGCAGGCGACGTACTCGTTCCGTTATAAGCATCTCCGGAGTAGGCTGCGGTCAAAGTATGAGGCCCAACCGTCAGAGTAGACAGCGAAATCGTGCCAAGCCCTGCCGCGTTGATTGGGCTCGAACCCAAAGCAGCCGAGCCGTCATAGAAAGTAACCGATCCAGTAGGAGCGGATCCATTCCCCGTCACAGTAGCGCTCAAAGTAACCGGCAACCCCGCTGTGGATGGGCTTCCAGAGGTCGAAAGCACAACTCCCGTTGTCGCCTGTTGCACCGTCAAAGTCAACGAGGGAGTCGTTCCAAGGTTATTGTTATCTCCTCCATAGACGGCTGTAATCGAATGAGTTCCCGTGGAGAAAGAAGGCACCGTAAAGCTCGCGACGCCCTGCGCATTCAGAGCCGCCGTACCAAGCACCGTCGTTCCATCCATAAACGTCACAACGCCTGTAGGAACGCCTCCATTGCTCGTGATCGAAACAGTGAGCGTGTCACTCTTCCCCGCGATCGACGGGTTGGCAGACGCAATCAGCGTGCCCGACGTGACCGCCTGCTGCACCTTCTGCACAATCGTGGTGGAGATACTCCCGGCATAGATGGAAGATCCGCCGTAGATCGCAAAAATCGTGTGCTGCCCAACTGCCAGCGAGTTCAGAGTGATCGTCACCGTACCCCCGCTAACCGTCGCAGCGCCAAGTGTCGTCGTCCCATCCATAAACGTCACGGTTCCAGTGATCGGGCTCGATGGGACCGATGACTTAGGTGTGATCGTCGCATTCAGTTGAATACTCGATCCGGCGGGCGCTGTGCTCGCGTTTGAAGTGACCGCCGTCGTAGTATTGATTTGCTCGATGGTCTCCTGCACCGGCGCGGAGGAGCTAGCGCCATTGTTTGCATCGCCTCCATACACGGCACGAATCGAGTGCGCCGCAACAGACAAAGTGGAAAGAGTAAGAGCAGCCGCGCCATGAATGTCCAGGGTCAACGTACCCAGAACCGTAGTGCCCTCCTGAAAGGAAATCGTGCCGGTTGGCGTTACAGATCCGCTTCCCGTCACGTTCGCCGTAAAGGTAACAGCAGTCCCAAAAGATACATCCGGGTTGCTGGTAGTGAGGGTGGTCGCAGTCGAAGAAGCGACCACGATCTGATTGACCGTGTTCGACGTACTCGCGATCGAATTGGCATCTCCACTGTAGCTCGCCGTAATGCGATGGGTCGTAACGCTCAGCGTGGACGTACTAAAACTAGCTGCTCCCGTTGCATCCAAATTCACCGTCCCCAGGAGAACTCCCCCATCGAGAAACCTGACGCTCCCAGTAGGAACTCCCGACGTCCCCACAACGAGCGCTGAAAAAGTCACACTGACCTGCGGAGAGGAAGGATTGAGACTCGACGACAGCGCAACCGACGTCCCATCCTTGACAATCTGAGTTACGGAGGTAGAGGTACCCGGCGCGGTATTCGAATCGCCCGCATAGCTCGCCGTAATAATGTGAGTCCCACTCGCCAGGCTTTGCGTCGGAAATAGCGCCACGCCGGCGCTATTGAGCGTAGCGGTCCCAATCGTCGCCGCCCCATCAAGAAAAGTAACAATGCCGGTCGGTGTCACTCCAGTGCTCGTCACCGCGACAGTAAACGTAACCAGCGCCCCCGTGGCAGAGGGAGAGCCGCTTGTGTTCAACGTGATGGTCGATGGATCGAGCGTCAAAACCTTACCACTGAGAGTGATCGTCTGCGGACTGGTCGGCGAATCCGATGTAACAATAATCGTTCCCGTAACCGTGTTGCCAATCACCGTCGGCGCAAACTGAGCCCCGATGATGCAATTCAAAGCCGAAGCCATCGCCACGCTGGTCGAGCAGGTTGTAGCAACAGGATCCAGCTGCGTATTCACTCCTGGATTCAGACTGGAGATATTCAGTGGCGCGTTCCCATCGTTTTCAAGCTCTTCATCCTGTGTTGCCGAAACGCGTTGCACCCGGATCGTCGGAAAATTCAGAACCGCATTGATGCTCTTGACCAGGCGTATCCGATTGTGGAACACATCGCTGACATAAAGATTTCCCGATCCATCGAGCGCCATTCCATAGGGTCCATACATGCCCGCTCCAGTCGCCGGCCCACCGTCGCCACTAAAGGACTCCTGATTGCTGCCCACCACCGTATCGATCTCACCTGTAACAGCATTCACCTTACGAACTCTGTTGTTGCCTGCATCGGCAATATAAATATTTCCTGCCGCGTCGATCGCTGTCGCCGCCGGACTATCCAGCACAGCAGCGCTCGCTGGGCCGCCGTCGCCCGCGAACCCCGAAGTTCCATTCCCCGCAATGGTTGAAATCGTCCCATCCAGCGCGACTTTACGCACGCTGTGATTGTTCTGATCGGCGATGTAAATCTGGCCATCAGGACCAACCGTCACACCCCACGGTCCGTTTAGACTCGCGCCTACCGCCGGCCCTCCATCCCCGGCATAAGCTGCCACACGGTTCCCCGCGAACACAGAGATAATCCCGGTAGAAAGATCCACGCGCCGGATCAGATTGTTTCCACTGTCCGCAATATAGAGATAGCCTTTCGCCGGATCGATCGCAACTGAATCAGGCGTATCCAGGTGGGCATGAATTGCAAGCCCGCCGTCGCCCGAGTACCCTTGTGCTCCCAGAACGCCCGCTATCGTCGTGATCACTCCCGTAGCCGCGCTCACCCTACGAATCGCATGATTATTGCTATCGGCAAAGTAGAGATTGCCCGCACCGTCAAGTGCAACCGAAGTCGGCAGGCTGACCGAAGCCAGCGTCGCCAGGCCTCCATCGCCGCTGTTACCTGCGCTGCCGTTCCCAGCATAGGTCGACATCAGCTGCGTACCCGCATCCACCCGCCGAATGCGATTGTTGCTCGAATCGGCAATGAACATGTTTCCCGCCGGATCCACCGCCACTCCGAATGGAAGAAAGATCGGAGAAGACGTAGCTGGCTGCCCGTCTCCACGGTAGATCCACGACACATCCCCGGCGACCGTACTGATGATGCCAGGAATAAACAACGCAAGCGGGCCGCCACCCGTCGCCACCAGCCACGTATCTCCTAGCGGCAATCCCGAAGCGTCAAATAGAGCGACCGCACCAATATGCTGTCCAGGATATTTAGGACTGAACGTAACCGGAAAACTGCACGTCTGCCCCACAACAAGTGTACTTCCCGTCAAACAGGAGCCAGCCCCCGAAATAGCAAAATCAAGATTGGCAACTCCTCCAGTAAGTGCGCTCACCTTCCCCAACTGACCATTCGCCGTCACGACAACCGATACCGTCTGAACAGCGGACGTGCTTCCAACCGCCGTCACCCCCGGCAATGTCACAGGAGAGGCGTAAGCGTGAGTCGCAGGAACGCCAAACAGGATAAGCGCGAAGCAGAAGTATAACTTCGCTGTAAACCGAGACCGTCCCTCGCGGCGTGTACAAGTTGGGAGGATCAGATCACCGAAGCGGCAGAAAAAGTTTCTATCAAATCGAACAGGAGCGAGCATGTTTTACCTCAGGAGCTCAACGGAGATAAGGTTGCGACGTGGCTCCAAAGTCGGGGAAGAAACGCCAGAGATCGCAAGATGGAACACTGACCCTTTGGTAATCATGACTTTAGGTTTTTTCGTAACAATGGGACATTACCCGTAAGTTGCACGAGATCTGCGACAAAGGCTCACAAGCCTCTATCGCCAGTCGCCGGATCTGCCCCCAGTTCGCATCACCTACCCGAGTTACTCGAAGAGCCTAGGCCTTCCCACGCATCTTCGCTGCCCACCAGCGCGACCCCACCAGCAAAAATCGCCAATCCTTCAGAAACTCCGGCGGCTTCCCTTCAATCGCATGCCCTACAAACTGCAGCAGCCACCCAAAACAGAACAGCCCAACTCCCACCCACAGCAATCGGTGCCACACAATCGCTGCCATCATCACCGGCAGCGACAGCATAATAATCGGTATCCCAAACGTATGAGTCAGCCTGTTCAGCGGATGCTGGTGGCTCTCCGAATACTCCGCAATCCAGCTCTCCCAGCTACGTCCACCAAGCATGGCGACACCATACGCTCGCCTCCTCACCGCCCGCAATCAAAATCCTCCACATCATGGCCAAGCGGCTTTTCCCGCCTCGCCGCCGTCAAACCTTAAACATCCACATCGCAAGCCTCTCAGGCGAAGCGACGGGTGAAGGAGCAACTGTCAGCATGGCTAAAGAGTGGATCGAGAATCTCGCCCAGGACATCAAGCAAAAGTCCCACGAAGCTGCCGAACAATACGGGCGCTCCCAGCACCAGGCCGGCATCATCACCACTCAGGGCAAACCCTTCTTCACCACCCTCGTCCTCACTCTCGAACAGGACATCACCGAGATCAAGCGCCAGCTTCAAGGCGACGTCACCGCCTCCGACACCACCATCCAAACCATCAAGCCCGCAGAGATCAAACTCACCCGCAGCCGCTTCCCCTGGTTCGACGCCCTCATCACCCACCAGGACTCGGTCATCCTCCTCGACTACGCCAAAGGCCTAGGCATCGCCGGCGACCCGGCCATCGATCGCAAAACCCGGCACTTCGCCTTCCAGGTCACCGACGACGACGCCCTCTACCTCCAGGACTCCTTCGGCGACAACCCAAAGCGCTTCCATCAACCCGAAGATCTCTCCAGGCAGATCGTCCAGATACTCTTCGAAGTCTAGCCGCGCTCGCTCCCGCCGTGCATCACTGCCACTGGGTGCTGTGCCGCTCCAGCCACCAGCACGCCTCATTCCCCTGCTGCGGAAAGATCGATCGGCTGCACGTCACCGGAGCTGTGCCCATATAGTCGTACTCCACCTTGCTGCCCTTCAACGGAGTAGCCAGAAACTGGTTCACCTGCACCACCCCGTAAGCCGTCCCATGCGAGACGCGCACCCGCAGCACCGCCCAATCCCCCACCCACAACGCTCCGGCCGCAACCGCCAGCGCCACCAGCAATCGAACCACCCGCCCACTCCATCGTCCCATCAGCCAAAGTATGGCACAGAGACGAAGTAAGCTTTGCGGCCAACGAGCCGATAACTCCTTCAGCGAAGACCGTGAACTCCCCCGCTTCGCTCAGGAAGTCGGCCTGCGTTCGGAGCCATGCGTTGCGTTCGACCAAGAGAGAAGAGAGAGCAGAGGATCGAATGAACTTTAAAGAGTCATTGACCCGGTTGATCCTGCTCACCACGCTCTCTCTGCCATGTCTCCCGGCCCATAACGCACACGCACAAAGCTCTCCCACCGCGACCCAACAGCTTCAGCTCTCCACCTTCGCCGGAGCCACCGGCACCTTCACCAACCTGGCCGGCGGAAAGAACCTCGACATCACCGCCGGCGCCGACATCACCCTCCTCGCCTTACGCCGCCTCCACCCCGCCGCCGAGATCCGCGGCTCCTACCCCATCGACGAAGGCACCACCAGCAGCCAGAAAAACTTCCTCCTCGGCCCCAAGATCGACTATCCCCTCGGCCGCCTCCACCCCTATGCCAACTTCCTCATCGGCCGCGGCGCAATCGACTATCTTAGGGGCGGCTACATCTTCGGCAACTTCCGCTACCTCAACTCCAACACCCTCGTCCTCTCCCCCGGCGTCGGCCTCGACTACAGCCTCACCCATCACCTCGCCGTCAAAGTAGACTTCCAGTATCAGCACTGGAACACCCCCGCCGTCCCCTCCGGCAGCATCCATCCCAAAGCCACCACCCTCGGCGTCGTCTACCTCTTCGACTTCAACCCGCACCATCGCCACATGATGTAGCCGCAACCCAAGTTATAGAACCGCCCTCATCTTATGTAGTCGCGACCCATAATCTGTAACGACCGCGGCTTATGAAGCGCACCACTTCGCCAATATCCTCGAAACAAGCCGCGCCCAAATCGCCGCCCGCGCAGAACCATCACCCCTTGTTGTCATCCCCGAAGGGGATCTGCGTTTGCCTTTGCTTTTGCTTTTGCCGTTGCGTTTGCCACTGCCTTTGCTGTTGTCGCTGCTTTTGCTTGTCCCTTTGTTGTCATCCCCGAAGGGGATCTGCGTTTGCGTTTGCGTTTGCCTTTGCGTTTGCGTTTGCCTCTGCCTTTGCTGTTGTCGCTGCTTTGGCTTGTACTTTTGTTGTCATCCCCGTAGGGGATCTGCCTTTGCCGTTTGCCATTGAGAATCGAGGCTTTCCGAGCTAAAGAGAATCTGTTTCGCTTAAGGGCACGGCTTCAGCCGTGCCGCAAGAGCCAACGCACGCAAGCAACACCTCTCTGCCGAAGGCTGGAGCAAAGCCCGAAGGGCGAAGCGACATTACATTGCCGTTGCCGTTGCCTTGCCCTCCTCGCCGGCTGTCCTCGCCACTGTCGTCATCCGTCTTTCCGATGCCACCCCAGGGGGGCTTTCTCCTCACCCTCACCGCCACCAGAAAACACCTCGTCCTCCAGAACAAGCCCACCCAAATCGCCACCCTCTGGACTCGCCCTCTGCCATAGCGTATCTTTTTGCCGGAAGTCAAAATTCAAAACAACCGGAGAGAAATCGATGACCCGCTTAACCCGTCGCGTGTTCCCGGCACTTGCTGCATCTCTCGTCTTCACCCTTTCTGCCCCATCCATCATCGCCCAGGAACCCACGCCCGGTCCCACCTGGTCGCAGGAAGATACCCTCCGCATCGTCCAGCAGGTACAGAAAAAGCTTGCCGGCCTCTCCAACCTCGGAGTCTTCGACTGGCTTACCTTCGGCATTCACGGCAAAACGCTCGTCCTTAAAGGCTACGCCTCCCGCCCCGTCCTCAAGAGTGACGCCGAAAACGCCGTCAAAGGCATTCAGGGCATCGACTCCGTCGACAACCAGATCGAGGTCCTGCCCAACTCCCCAATGGACGACCGCATCCGCGCCGCCGTCTACAACCGCATCTACACCCAGCCCTCGCTACGCAAATATAACGCCAACCAGGGCAACATCGGCCGCGCCATCGGGCCCGGAGCAGGAATCGCGCTCGCCGCCGGCGGCATCACCAACACCCCGCCTATGGGCTTCCACGCCATCCACATCATCGTGAAGAACGGCAACGTCACCCTCTACGGCGTCGTGCTCAACCAGATGGACTCCTCCATCGCCGGAATGCAGGCAAACTCAACCCCAGGCGCCTTCAGCGTCGACAACGACCTCATCGTCCAGGGCTCCGCCTCCAAACTAAAAGAGAAATAAAACTACTCCAACCCTCGTCCCAATGCGGGAGCCGTCCCAAAACTGGCTCCCGCATCAAACGAACCCAAGCCCCCAGAAAACACACTGTCATTCTGAATGAAGTTCCTCACGCTTTTGTGAGCAACGCAATCGAAGAACCGGCAGCATTTGCCTTTGCTGTTTCCGTTATCAATAGCGGCTTCAATCATTTGTGAGTCATCAGCGGCTTCAATTATTCGTGCGTCATCCTGAGCGTAGCGAAGGATCCCCGTATTTCGTCTTTGCATTTGCCTGTGTCTTTTTTGTTGTCATCCCCAAAGGGGATCTGCGGTAGAGCCTGTTTCGCTTAAGGGTAACGCTTCAGCCGTGCCGCAAGAACCAACCCCCGCAAGCGGCACCTCTCTGCAGAAGGCGAGGTCCCCCGTGAGTGTTCTTCGCTCGTTAGGGTGTCATGCCGGAGCAAAGCCCATAAGGGCGGAAGCGAAAGATTGCTATTATCGTTGTCCCTGGCAAATTTCTGTCAAGCCCCAGAACCACCTAAGCCAAGCCCACTCAACAAGATGCACGTGGCGCATTAGTTACAGTCAAATCGCTATAATAAGAGAGGAAAAAAGTCCCCGCCAATGCGGGGCTTTGTGCTCCTAACAACAGGAGGGTCAGCCAGCTAACTCCTTTGATTGCACGAATCTGCAGGTAACTCATTTAGAATGAATATTTTGGAGACACAGACACCACGTAAACCATTTAAAACAAAAGACTTACACGCGGGTAATAGGGGGGGGTAGCACCCCTACAAATTGAACAGTTCCCGCAATCGCTTCGTCTGTGCCCGGCTCACCGGGATCTCCGTCTTCTGGGAATCGTCCATCCGCAGCTGATAGCTGGACTTGAACCACGGCACCACCTCCCGTATGTGCTGAATATTCACCACATACGACCGGTGCGCCCTCCAAAACGTCTCCGGGTCGAGCTGATCCATTAGCTCCTCGAGTGTTCTGCAGTTTGAGTGTCCCTCCACCGCCTTGGTCACCACGCTGATCGTGCCCTCTTCGATCGAAGCAAAACAGATCTCGCGCTGATCCACCAGCAGCAAACGGCTCTGTGCCCTGACGATCACCTTGCCGGAGTTGGCCTTCGGCGTCTGGGTCTGCTCCTCGACCAGCCGCAGCAGCGCATCCAGTTTGGCCCCGGTCTCTAGCCCTAGGTCCCCCGGCCCCGCAGGTGCCACCTTCCGCGCCTGCGCCTTCTCGATCGTCTGCATCACCCGCTTTCGATCGAAGGGCTTCAGCAGATAATCGATGGCATTCACCTCAAAGGCGCGCACCGCATATTGATTGAATGCAGTAGCAAATACCACATCAGGCATCGGAACCTTCCGGTCCAGCAGCTTCTTCAGTACGCCAAAGCCGTCAAGTCCAGGCATCTGAACATCCAGAAACACCAGATCCGGCTTATGCGTCCGAATCAGCTCCACCGCTTCAATCCCGTTGGTCCCTTGCGCCAGAACCTCAACCCCACCCGCGCGCTCCAGCAGATACTGCAGCTCCTGCCTGGCCAGAGGTTCGTCATCGATGATGAGTGCAGTCAGGGACATGCTAGCAACTAGTCACTATATACGCGCAGTCGCGCCGGCGCATGGTCCTCAGCCAGATCATGTCCACACTGAGTGCAATACACATCCGTAATCTGCACCCCGCGGAAGCAGCGGCCGCACACAGGAGCCAGTTGGAACTGGCACTGCGGACAGAAGTGCACGCTCGAGGTAATCTCCGTACTGCAGTGCGGACAAGGCATCAGCATCGGCTGCCGCAGCAGGAAGTACACCACAGCTCCGATCCCGCCCGGCAGCACCACCACAATCAGCATCCACAATCCAGCCGGCATTCGCCGCCGCCGCACATCGCGGCTCACATACCCCACCAGCAGCACATAGCTCGCAAACGCCGTCCCCCACGAGTATCCCATCAGCAGCCGCATCGGCAGCAGCTCATGCTTATGGTGCGGCAACACGCCGTGGAACAGATACTGCACCGCCCCAAACACCAAGATGGCCAGCACCACCGACCAGGTCGGTATCATGCTCAACTCATCGTCGCCCCGTGCCAGGGTGCCCTGCAATCGATCCGACTCCTGACCCCAAAACCTCATCATCCAGCCACCTCGCGCTTACGGGCACGGTGAAACAATACCAAAGCGAGCAAAGCCATCGACACAGGAAAGAACCACAAACAGAGAACTAAAAACTGATTACTCGCATCGGGAACACCAGTCGGTGTCACGTCGTACGCATCTAGCGCACTCCACACGGCGGTGCAAATAATAACAAAAAGCGAGGAGCAGATTGCCAGCGGAATCCAGAGGCTTCGAATGCGATTGCGCCGCACTGCAAGCGCCTTCGCGCGCTCCCGGACCACACGATGAGTTCGATTGACCACAGACGCACGAGCGCCCATCCGCAAATCCGTCACTTCGTCCCGGAGAACCGATCCAGAAGCGTCTTGCGACAACGGTCTCTCGAAGGCGTCGCTCATATCCCAACCTCTGCATGGGACCGAGAGGATCGAAGCTGCTCCATCTCCGGCTTCAAAGTTGCCAGGCCGCGATAAAGCCTGGACTTCACCGTCGATAAGGGAGCCCGGGTTACAGTAGCGATCTCTTCCAATGACAGTTCTTCATAAAATCGAAGCACCAGAACCTCTCTATAGCTGGGTTCCAGTTTGAGTAAAACCTCGCCGACCTCAGCGCAGTTTTCGCGGGATTGAAACTGCTCGAGCGGGGAAGGTCCTGACATCGCGACCTCAAAAGGACGATCGTCATCTTTCCCTTCACTCATCTCGTCGAGACTCGCCATCACGCGTTTTCTCGACAGGTCTATCACCAGATTTCTCGCAATAGTAAAGAGCCAGGTGTCGAAGCGTGCTTTACCGTTGTACTGCGCTCCCCGCAGTAGAACCCTCATCCAGGTCTCCTGAAAGAGATCCTCGGCAACTTCACGCTTCCCTGTAAGGAAGAGCAGATAACGAAGAAGACGGTGCTGATAGAGCTCAATAAGCGTATCCAGAAGTTCCGGACTCTGCCTCTTTAACCCCTGAGCAATCGCCGCATTCTCGCTTGAGGTTTGAGCACCAAGCGTTGAGGCGAGCGAGATGGAACCATTTTGCACATTGCTAGAGACGTTCTTCGAGTCGAACAAGACTCGCTTTTTGCCCACACGGTTCATAAAAAGAGAGATTCCTTTGAGAGATCCTGGATTCTGTCCGTAGGGCCGCCCCTACTTTAGACATTCTAAGGCCTCGCTGCCTTTCTCCGGGTGGGGGCGGTAGACTTGAGGAATGGAAGTTCTTTATGGGCTGCACCCTGTTGAGGAGGCTATCCGGGCCGGGGGGCGGCAGCTTGACCATGTCAGTGTGGCGCGGGAGCGCCGGGATGAGCGGCTGGAGAGGCTGATCGAGCTGTGCCGGACAGCTGGGGTTCGGGTGTCGCTGGAGTCTCGGGACCAGCTGACCAGGCTGGCACGGACGGATGCACATCAGGGCGTGCTGGCGGTGGTGCGGGAGCGTAAGTTCCTGGGGATCGAGGACCTGCTGACTCCGAAGGCGGAGGGACACCACAGATTCTTCCTGGCTCTCGATGGTGTCGAAGACCCGCACAACCTTGGGGCGCTGCTGCGGACTGCGAATGGAGCGGGCGTCGATGGCGTGATTCTGCCGGAGCGGCGTTCAGCTCCGGTGACCGCGACGGTCGCCAAGACCTCGGCGGGAGCATCGGAGCATGTGCGGATCGCGCGGGTGACGAACCTGGTTCGTGCGCTCGAGCAGATGAAGCAGAAGCACGTCTGGGTTCTTGGACTGGATGAGCGCGGAACGCCGGATTACACCGATTATGACTTCAAGGGCGACTGCGTTCTGGTGCTGGGGCGCGAGGGCGCTGGTCTGCACGACCTGGTGAAGAAGACCTGCGATCACCTGCTGCGGATTCCGATGGCGGGACAAGTGTCGTCGCTCAATGTGTCGGTTGCGGGCGCGATTGTGATGTATGAGGCGATGCGGCAACGGCGTCAACCTGCAGCTCCGCCTGCACGAAAGCCTGTGAAAGAACGTAAGGGATTGGGATCTTGAAGAGTTTTTCTGTTGTTTCGGCTGGAGGCCGCTGGCTCATTCTGGCGGCTGTGTTTGGAGTGAGTTTCGCGCCGGCCCAGGAGGCTCCACCTGCTGATTCGCCTCCTCCGCCGCAAGGGAAGGTGCTGTTCGATCGGAATCTGGATTCGCCGGAGGCCAAGGAGAAGGAGAAGCCGCCGGTAAATCAGGTGGCAGTCGAGGTCACCGATGCGGAGCGGACGTCGCTTACCTTCACCTCGTATGATCTCGATGTGCATCTGACTCCCGCGGAGTCGAAGCTTGCGGTTCATGCGAGGTTCGGCGTGAAGAACACCGGGAAGGCGCCTCTCACGCGGCTGGTGTTTCAGATCTCTTCGGCTCTGAGCTGGGAGAGTTTTGCGGTGCAGAGTGAGGGGCGTGTGGCTCCTCTCACATTCACGCAACATGCGATCGATACGGATGCCGACCACACGGGCAAGGCGACCGAGGCTGTGGTTGCTCTGCCTCAGCCGCTCGAGCCGGGTGCGAGCCTTGCGCTGACGGGCTTCTACTCCGGCGAGGTGGTGCAGTCGGCGGAGCGGCTGGAGCGAATTGGCGCGCCGCTCGACCAGGCAGCCAATGCGGACTGGGATCTGATCGGTGCGGAGCGAACGGCGCTGCGCGGGTTCGGCAATGTTCTGTGGTATCCGACGGCTGCGGCACCGGTGTTTCTGGGCGATGGAGCGAAGCTGTTCCAGAGTGTCGGGCTGAACAAGCTGCGGCAGGCCGAGGCGACGGTGCGTATGCGGCTGACGGTGGAGTACGTCGGCGATGCGCCGGACGCTGCGTTCTTCTGTGGTCGGCGCGAGCAGCTGGTGAAGGTAAGTGAGAATCAGAATCTGCCGGTGGCTGAGTCGCCGGGAGTGGCTACGGCTGAGTTCACCGAGCGGCCGCTGGGATTTCGTTCGCCGAGTCTGTTTATCACTGACCGGGCGGGTACTGTGACGGACAACAGCCTGATCTCGGCGGTGACCGACCACTACGACGCGCTGCCGAGCTATAGTGCGGCCTCGACGAAGGTGCAGCCGCTGCTGGCCGAGTGGCTGGGAGCAGGTCCGCTGCGCATGCTGAACATCCTCGACCATGCGGGGCAGCCGTTTGAGGACGATGCTCTGCTGGTGGTGCCGATGCGTGCCGCGACGGCTGAGGTGCTGGCTCCTTCGCTGGTGCATTCGCTGAGCCATGCCTGGTTCGGCTCGGCTCATGTGTGGCTGGATGAGGGTGTGGCGCAGTTCGCTTCGCTGCTTTGGGTTGAGCAGGCACAGGGGCGCAAGGTTGCGGTGAAGCAACTGCAACAGACGGCGAATACGCTGGCCCTGGTGGAACCTGGTCCTTCTTCCGGCTCGTCCGTTGGAATGCCGAGTGGAACGTCGTCCAGTTCGTCGGCAGGCGCCTCCGACTCCGATGCCGGGCAAAGCCTGATTCTGGCCAGCGATGAGGTCTACTACCGGACCAAGGCTGCGGCTGTGCTTTGGATGCTGCGGTCGGTGGTGGGTGACGATGCGTTGAAGCGGGCGCTCGCGGCCTATCGGACCGACAAGATGGACAGCGATCCGAGGGAGTTTCAGCGGGTTCTGGAACGAAGCGCCAAACGGGATCTGGCGTGGTTTTTTGACGATTGGGTGTATCGCGACCGCGGGCTGCCGGACCTGAGCATCGCCAACGTGACGCCTCGTGCTCTCGACAAGATTGGAGACAAGGGCAAGGGGTTCCTGGTGTCGGTAGAGGTGAAGAACGACGGGGACGCGGCGGCGGAGGTGCCGGTGACGGTGCGGTCGGGGACGTTGACCTCCACGCAGAGGCTGCGGATCGCGGGACGGTCGAGCGCGTCGACCCGGCTGGTGTTCGAGGGGACGCCGGATGAGGTGATCGTCAATGACGGCAGCGTGCCGGAGGTGACGGCTTCGGTCCATACCAAGCAGATTGTGGCGCATTGACTTCTCCTTTTCCGGGAGGGGTCCCCCTCCCCCCCCCTATTGCCAGCGTGTAAGTCTCCTATTTTCATATATTTACAGGTAATAACTCTCTGTAAATATGTCATTCCAAACGAGTTGCGCCCAGATTCTTGCAATCAAACGAGTTACGGGATTAAATAGGAAAACCCAAGCGATTTGCCGGGTTTTTGTTTGTTGTTTTTATTATAGAGGTTTGACCATAACTAATACGCCACGTGTATCTTGTTGTGTGGATTTGGGTTAGGTGATTGAGGGGCTTGACAGGAATTTTTAGCAGCGACAAGCGACGCGACAACTAAAAGGACACGCAGAGACAAAGACAAGGCAAAAAGGACACAGGCAACGGCAAATGCGAAATACGGGGATTCTTCGACTGCGTTGCTCACAAAGGCGTGAGCAACTTCGCTCAGAATGACGATGTGTGTTGTGTAGGGTGGAGATGTAAGAGCAAGTGCGCGCAAAAAGGAAAAGCTAGCGATGGGGTCGGGGAGCTGGAAGGTGGGGTGAGGTGTCGGTCCAGGTTTGGGGTTGGCCCCAGGGCCGGGTGGCGGTGAGGTCGATGCGGTAGGGGCCGGTGGCGCGGTTGGTGGGCAGGATTTCGGCGAGGCCATCGCCTAGCTGCGGAAGCGCAGTTGCGAGAGCTATCAGACGTGCTGTGGAGGCCATGCCCGTGAGATGAAAGGTGCAGCCCGCGGCGTTGAGGTGGCCTTCAAGGGTTGCGGGATCCTTACCGCCGAGAGCGAGAGAGACAGGAACCAGTTGAAAGCCATCGGATATGGCAGGGGCGGGTTTGCGATATTTGCCCGGTGCGGCTTTAGTGGAGGCCTGCACGGTGGAGTGGAGGGCGACATCCCCGATGACCAGAGAGGTAGCGCCCGCTTGGGGGTTGATGAGGCTGGCGTTGGTGACGAGGAGATCGCCCTTCCAGGGCAATGACCCGGGGGCGGGCTCGTAGGAGAGATTGCCGGTGAGGGCACCTGCGGCTGCGATATTGGCAGGAACGCGAGCGCTGGCTACACGCAGCCAATCGAGGAGGGTTGCGGCGGGGAGGCCAGGGGTTCCTATCTGCAGGTTGGCGGACTTCGGGTTGAGGAGATCGGGAACAGAGCCGGTGACCGCGAGGATGGGAGCGTCGTTGAAAGGGTTGGGGGAGCCGGCGGGAGGCCAACTGCAGCGGAGGTCGTCGAAGGCGTGAAAGTCGCCGCTGGCTTCGCCCAGGCACTGGAGATCGATGTTCATGGGTTGGGCGGGCACGAAGTCAGCGCGGCGGGCGTCGGTGAGGCGGAGGCGGGTTTGTATCTGACTGTTGCTGACGGTGCCCTGCGCGTTGGCGGTGAGGGTCATTTCGCCACGCAGGCCGGCGTCGCGCCCGAGGAGAAAGCGGCTGACTCCGCCGAGAGGAGCGTTATGCCAGGTGCCGCGCAGGTTGATCGGGACCTGGCCGAGGGAGGGGGCGCGGCTGAGGGTTCCTTCGAGCTCGAGGATGCCGGTGTCGGTGACATCGGTGTTGGTACGGAGGGGGTGAGCGGAGAGGCGGAGATGCCACTGCTGGGGGTCGGGGAGCCAGAGGGCGAAGTCGGCTTCGGTGAGGGAGATGGGGGATTTTTCGCGGTCGAGTTTGAGGTTGAGGCGGGCTCCGGTGGCTTCGATGTAGGGGAAGCGCGGGGCGGGGCCGGCTTGCCTCTGCGCGGTGGGCGCGGCGGAGATGTGGGCGGCGTGGAGGAGGATGCTCTCGAGGTTCCACTTGCCTGAGGAGCTGTGGACGAGGTTCACGCTGGGGTCGGTGAAGCTGATGGTGGAGAACTCGACGCGGCGGCTCCAGAGGGAGCTGAGCCGAAGGGTGGCGCGGACAGAGTTGGCGCGGATGACGGGCTCGGAGCCGAAGGCCGGGTCTTCTTCAACGACGAAGTTTTCGAGCGTGAAGCCGGGTAGGGGGAGGAGGTTGAGGGAGACCTTGTCGAGATGGACGGGGCGGCCGAGGCTGTCGCCGATGCTCGTGGCGATGCGGCGCTGATAGCGGTTGACGCTGATGTAAGGAGGCAGCAGGACGAGCAGCATGACGGCAAGAACCGCGAAGGCCAGGTAGAGCAGGCGGCGGAGCATGTGGGTGCTGAGGGACGGAGCGGTGTCTGCGTCCGCGGCGTCGCTGGGGGCGAGCGAGTGCTCGTAGATGGGATCAGCTTCGTGCATGAACGATGGTCCGGCGTGGTGGGTTAGGCCGTGCCAGAGGGACCTCTATTTAATGAGATGAAGCGTGCGCTTCCAGCGTGTCTCGTCAAAGATGTGGACGATGATGTGGCCCATGAAGCCGAGGCGCTCGCCGATGCTCTGCTTGTTGATCTGGTCGGCGGGAGTTTGGAAGGACCAGTAGACGAAGAGGGGGCGGCCTACGATGTTTTCGCGCGGGACAAAGCCCCAGTAGCGGCCGTCGAGGCTTTCGGTGCGGTTGTCGCCCATAGCGAAGACCTTGCCGGGAGGGACGATGAGGTCGCCATCCTGAATGTGGTTGGGAAGCTCGTAGGCCCAGCTGGCGGTGACGTTGCCGTAGTTGTCGGGCGGGACGGCGGGAAAGTCGTCGCGGTAGGGATCGAAGGCGTGCTGGGGATTGTCGTCGTTGGCGGGCATGCCGGCGTAGGGCTCGTTTTGCGCGACGCCGTTGAGGTAAACGACGCCATTACGGAGATGGATGCGGTCGCCGGGGATGCCGATGGTGCGCTTGACGAGGAAGAGGTCCGGCTCGCCGGGCTTGAAGAAGACGATGATGTCGCCGCGGCGGACATCGCGATAGAAGGTGAAGGGCGCCCACTTTGCGGGTGGGGCGAGGGAGATGCGGTCTACCAGGACGTGGTCGCCGATGAGCAGGGTCTGCACCATGGAGGCGGAGGGGATCTCGAAGTTCTGGAAGATGAAGGTCATCACGAAGAGACCGATGGCGAGGACGGTGCAGATGGAGGCGAGGGACTCGAGTGGAGTCTCGGCCTGCTCCTGCTGGGCGACGTCGGGGGTGGTGGCTTCGGTGGTGATGGTTTCGGGCAAGACTGGGTCTCCAGCGTCCTCAAATGGATTCAGCTATTAGTGTATCGCTGATGGAGAGTGGGAGTTATCTACATGTTTGTCCAAAGTGCGAACTATAATCTTTCTACGATTTAACGCGAGTCAGCGATGTAACAGACGGTTGGTCACTGGCCAAGGACGCATTTCGACGAGGAGTGTGCCGTGGGCCAACGCTGAACCACCAGGAGATGAAGTGAGAAAGACAATCTATCCTTCTATGATTTCGCCCTCGACGATTTTGCCCTCAAGGACTTCCCCATCAGGAATCGACCGGCGCCGGTTTTGCAAAGCTATCGCTTTGAGCGCTCTTTCGTCTGGAGGGTTTTTACGCGGGCTCGCTGCAGGGACGACAAAAAGCGATGCCTATCGACTCGTCGCCCAGACTGATCGCGAGCGGATCCTGAAGGCGGGAACACTTTATCTGACGCAGAAGCCGGTGACGATCACCTCATATCACTCCGATCGCAGCCCGGGAGGCGTTCATGACTTTTTCTCGCAGGCGGACTACTTCTGGCCGAACCCCAAGGATCCGAATGGCCCGTTTATCAATCGGGACGGCCAGAGCAATCCCGATAACTTCAACGAGCACAGGAAGGCGATGATTGCGCTTTCAATCCAGATGCCGGCGTTGACGTCGGCATGGCTATTGACGGGAGAACGCCGCTATGGAGAGAGTGCCTGCAACCACCTGCGGGCATGGTTCATCTCGTCTGAGACGCGCATGAATCCGAACCTGGAGTTCTCGCAGGGAGTTCATGGCGTCTCCACCGGCCGCTCCTACGGAATCATCGACACGCTTCACCTCGTCGAGGTGGCCCGCGCAGCGAGTCTGGTTGCGGCCAAGTTTCTTCGAAAGGAAGAGACGACGGCTCTCATGGGTTGGTTCCGGGACTATCTCCAATGGATGAAGACCAGCGACAAGGGACAGAAGGAGCGGGATGCTTTGAACAATCATGCGATGTGCTGGGCGTTGCAGGCGGCGGAGTTCGCGCGGCTGATTGGAGATGGAGAGACACGCAGCCAGGTGCATCGGCAATACACGGATATTCTTCTGCCGAATCAGCTAGGAGCGGATGGCTCCTTCCCCAAGGAGCTGGCGCGAACCAAGCCTTACAGCTACTCCATCTTTAACTTCGACGTGATGGCCTGCCTCTGCCAATCGCTCAAGGGCGCCGGGCAGGATTTGACGATCTTCAAGCTCGCCGACGGGCGCGGACTCTGTAAGGCAGCGGAGTTTCTCTATCCCTACTTGAAGGATAAGAGCACGTGGCCCTATCCGAAGGATGTGGAGCACTTTGACTCGCTGCCCGTGCGCTCTCCAGGGCTGTTGTTCGCAGGACTCGCCTGCGAAAAGTTGGAGTATGTCTCGCTTTGGAAGACCGAAGATCCGGACCCCACCGACAGAGAGATCATTCGCAACTATCCGGTTCGCCAGCCTTTGTTGTGGGTGTAGCAGAGCGACAAAGATCGCGGACAGGTCAGCTTGCTGCAAAGATTTACTTTTGATGACTTCGTACCGTCAGAAGCTGTCCTGCCGGACGGGCGCCCCGCGCGGGGGCGGTCACTTCGTGACTTGTATACCCCTTCGGTTGGCGCTCCCGTTGGTCGCGAGGAAGATGATTCCGACCAACGGGAGGACCGGGCGAAGCTCTAAAAAGGCGTGCGAACGCCCGCCCTCCGCGCAGGAGGCCCGTCTGGCAGGACAGTCTTGAAAGCAATGTTCAACGCCAAGGCCTCATTGCAGCTCACGCGATCCCGAGTGATACCCTAGGAGGGTTTCGAGCCTGAATAACTGCCTCCTATTTCTGAGCATGAGCGAATTTAAATGGCAGAGGTTAATAACGCTCTCCCCCTGGGAGAACTGGTTGGGAATAACTACGAGATTCTGGGCATCGCCGGTGCCGGCGGAATGGGTGTGGTTTATCGTGCATGGGATTCCAAGCTCGAGCGTCAGGTTGCGCTCAAATTTCTACCCACTCTGCTGAATGCTGACGTTCGGGAGAGGGAGTACTTTGTTCTCGAAGCACGAATGGCTTCGTCCCTCGATCACCCGAACATCGGCGTCATCCACGGCATCGAAGAGACGGCGGATGGCCGTGCATTTATTGTGATGGGCTTCTATGATGGTCTCT
Organism: Tunturiibacter empetritectus; assembly: GCF_013410875.1. Classification (GTDB taxonomy): domain Bacteria; phylum Acidobacteriota; class Terriglobia; order Terriglobales; family Acidobacteriaceae; genus Edaphobacter; species Edaphobacter empetritectus. The sequence goes on from NZ_JACCCU010000002.1 coordinate 725,502, forward strand.
CTCTGGCGCAAAGGATTGGCAAAGGTCCGCTGAGCTCGATAGAGGCTGTCGATGTTGCGATTCAGATTGCGCTCGGGCTGTGCGAAGCTCATGCGCATCAGATTGTGCATCGCGACATCAAGCCGTCAAACGTGATGCTGGCGAACTCAGGGTCTGTCAAGATCGTCGACTTTGGCTTGGCTCGTCTGATGAGCGCCGAGACGGCGACCGCGAGCGGCATCGTAGGATCGATCAAGTACGTCTCGCCGGAGCAGGCGCTGGGCCATCGAACCGATCAGCGAACAGATATATGGTCCCTCGGAGTCGTTCTGGCCGAGATGCTGACAGGGCGAAATCCCTTTGAGCGCGGTGCGATTCCGGCGATTCTGGTTGCGATCCTCAATGAGCCGCCGCAGTCGCTTGATGGTTTGCCGACCGTACTGCAGGGAATTATCTATCGCGCTCTCTCGAAGGACGCCGAGAAGCGGTATCAGCATTGCTCCGAGATGCTGGCTGATCTACAGGCCGCACGAACAGAGCTTTCGAACGATTCCACCAGCCGGAAAGAAGCGACTGACAGAAAGACCACGCATCGGTCCCATGACATCCGCAAGTATGTGGAGCAGGCTTCCGTCTCTACCTGGTCCAGGGCACAGAAGCCTCGAAACAGATGGCTGCCGCTGGGCCTCGGACTCTGTGGGCTTGCTCTATTGGCTAGTTTGTTTTTCATTCCCCAAGTCCGCAACCGACTTTTTGGCTTCCGCATAAGCGTGGGGGAAGAGCACATCGCAGTCCTTCCTTTTACCAACATTGGGAACAATCCGGAGAACGACGCGCTGAGCGAGGGCCTGGTGGATACGCTGTCCGGGAAGCTCTCCAACCTTGATGTTGGCAACAAGGCGCTATGGGTCATTCCAGCGAGTGAGATTCGGCGTCTCAAGGTGACGGACCCCGCTGCCGCACTCAAAACGCTTGGCGCAAATCTGGTGATCAACGGGAGCATTCGGCGCGATGGAACCGCCATCAACCTCAACCTCAACCTGATCAATACAGAGAATCTTCGTCTAATCGGTTCGGTCGATGTAGTGGATCAGGCTGGAGATCTCTCTGCGCTGCAGGATGAAGCAGTATCACGACTGGCGCACTTGATGAACCTGCCTGTCTCCGCCGAGATGCTGCACAATACCGGCGGATCGGTTGTGCCTGCGGCGTATGAGAACTACCTGACTGCGCTGGGTTATATGCAGCGTTACGACAAAGCGGGAAACCTGGATCGGGCGATCAACCAACTGAATGAGTCGATCAAGACCGATCCGAAGTTTGCGCTTGGCTACGGTCAACTTGGAGAGGCCTATCGGCTCAAGTATCAACTGGACAAAGATCAACACTGGCTGGATGAAGCCCAGGGCAACCTTGAGAGGGCGATCCAGCTCGACGGCAGTCTGCCTGCGGCCTACGTCACCCTGGGGCAAATTCACGACGTAAGGGGGAAGCGGGACCTTGCGCTGCAGGAGTTTCAACATGCCCTCGCGATCGACCCACGAAACGCGCTGGCGGTGCGGGGACTGGCGCGCGCCTATGAGCGCTCCGGCCGCGTCCCCGATGCAGAAGCTGCGTTTAAAAAGGCAGTCGCGCTGAAGCCGGACGATTGGGAGAGCTACAACCGGATCGGCAACTTCTATGATCGCCAGGGAAGATTCCCCGAAGCGATCAAAGCGTTGCAGAGAGCGATTGAGATGACTCCGGACAACGCGGAGGTGTATCTCAATCTGGGCGCAACCTATATCGATTCGGGAGACGCTGCGGCACTTCCGGCTGCCGAGCAGGCGCTGAAGAGATCAATCGCCCTCGAACCAAGTTATCCGGCGTATGCAAATCTGGCGAGCCTTTACCTTGCGCAGAGGAGGTATAAGGAATCGGCAGAGATCAATGAGAAAGCTCTGCAAATAAACGAGAACGATTACATGGTTTGGAATAACCTGCTCATCGACTACGAGCGGAGTGGAGACAGCGCAAAGGCGGAGGCTGTCAGGAGACGAATGGCACCGCTGCTAGAACAGAATATCCGGCTGAAACCGCAAGATGCCGAGGCGCAATCCTTACTGGCGATCATGCAGGCGGAGGACGGGATGCGGGAGAAGGCTTTGGAACACGTCCAGACCGCGTTGGCGTTGGCACCGGACGACCCAGACGTACTGTCTAAAATTTTTATAGCCTACGAACTGTGTGGTGACCGCAAACAAGCTGTTAAGTATCTTCAGATCGCCATCCGTAAGGGCTTTTCTCTCGACAAACTTCAGGATGAGCCGAAGATGCAGGACCTTTTACGAGATGCTGGACTTCATACCGGCAAATCGTCACTCTAACCCGAAAACACTAACCTCACAAGGAGAACCATCTTGTCTATTGTTGTTGTCTCTCTTACTGATTCAACCGATCCAATCGAAATCAATATTGGAGCTACGGACACCCTTCAGTTTGTCGCTCAAGTCTCGGGTGCCTTCGCCAGCACCTATTCGAAGTACTTCTGCCCACATCTTCCCCATGCCAAAACCTTGAAACAGAATGAAACATGGCCGAACACCACAAATTATCCGGAAGGAACCGAGCCTAACCCTTATGCTGCAGGAAAAACCTATACCTTTAGCTGGACGCCTGACGGCGTTAAGCAGCCTGATTTGACATCAACTCCGGGGACAATACACGTCGATGGTGGAACGATCGGAAATAGCTGACCTGGTTTGAGCAGTAAATAGTCACGGCATACACACAACGGTGCTCGCGAACTTCCTCGAGCACCGTTGTGTGTATGCCGTTTGAGATTATGCCGTGAGGTCAAAGCTCGTTGACCCGATCGGGATGCGCGAGATGCGTCACTTTCACGTTCTTCGCCAGACCGAGCACTTCCAATAGTTTGATGCCCCAGTAGTTGAAGTCCAGCTCCCACCAGGCCATGCCGTGGCTGGCAGATACGGGATGCGCATGGTGATTGTTGTGCCAGCCTTCCCCGCCGGTTAAGAGGGCGACCCACCAGTTGTTGGTCGAGTCGTCGCGCGTGATGAAGCGGCGTGAGCCCCACAGATGCGTCGCCGAGTTGACCAGCCACGTGGTGTGAAAGCCAATCGTGATGCGAAGAAATGTTCCCCACAGCAGCCAGGAGAGGCCCAGCTTCCATCCGCCCAGAGCAGTGCCGCCAGCCAGCAGAGCAGCGCCTGCGAGGGTGATCGGGACCCAGTGCCAGACCGCCAGCCAGCGGTAGAAGGGATCGCGTTCCAGATCGGGGACATAGCGGGAGAGCGTGGTGGTCTCGCTGTGAAGAGAGCCGCGCAGGATCCAGCCCATGTGCGACCACCATTTGCCGTCGCGGGGAGAGTGCGGATCGCCCGGCTTGTCGGTGTACTGGTGGTGCATACGGTGTACGGAGACCCAGTACGTAGGACTGCCCTGCAGCGCCATGGTGCCACAGATAGCCATGGCGTACTCCAACCACTTTGGCGTGGTGAAGCCGCGGTGCGTGAGTTGGCGGTGATAGCTGATGGCGATACCTACGTTTTGGCCGAAGACCCACATCACCAGAAACACGGCGAGACAAGACCAATGGAAGGTAAACAGCGCCGCTACGGCTCCTACGTGAAATGCTGCGATGACGACGAAGAAGACCCAGTTGAACTCGGCCGACTTTGCCTGTACCACTTCGACGATTGGGGAACTGTCAGCTTTTTGCGGTTGCGTTACAAGAGTTGCCATGGCGCCTGCCTCTAATTTGGAGGCTAACGCCCGAAGAGAGGCATGGCTATAGGGCGCAGGTAACAGTTCGGTAATAGTTGAGGCAAAGCAGCGACGAGTCAGGCCCGCCCGGCAAACTCTCGCGTCTCTGTGTTCACCTTGATCTTTTCGCCTTCTTTGATGAACAACGGGACGCGAATCTCCACACCTGTCTCGAGTTTCGCTGGCTTGGTGACGCTTCCACTCGAAGTATCGCCGCGAACGCCTGGTTCGGTGTAGGTGACCGATAGCTCCACCTGCATCGGTAGCTGCAGGCCGATTGGATTGCCGTTATATTTGTCGATCTGAATTAGAATTCCCTCGATCATCAGGTCCAGAGCATCCCCTACCATCTCGCCGCTGAGGGAGAGAGTCTCAAAGCTCTCCTGGTCCAGAAAGTATGAGCCATCTCCGTCGCTGTAGAGATAGGATGCTCCAACCGTCTCGAGATCCGGCTCCTTGAACTTGTCGCTGGCCTTGAAGGTCTTATCGAAGACCGCGCGGGTAAGCATGTTGCGCATCCTGAGACGGACCAGCGTTTGGCCGCCGCGGGCCGTCGGGGTGGAGATATCCGACTCCAGACAGCAGAAGGGAGCATTTTCAAACTCGAAGAACATCTTGCGTTTCACGTCGATGGCGTCGATGAGTGCAGCCATAGTTTTCTTGAATACCAATCGAGAGCGAGATCCTAGAACGGGCTTGTGCCGGTTGAAGGTGCCCTTAGGATAGCAGGGCCATGCCTTGCCAAGTGTCGAGCTTGCCGCATCTTCAAAAGAAGTGGGAGATGGAATTCAGGCAGACTCGTCTGCAGAATTAGCTTGTCGCAACCAGGTTGCGATGCATCCATCGCAGTCGCGACAGCTTGGCTTTGACCTACCTTGGCTTTGACCTACCTTGGCTTTGACCACAAGGTTAGCGCCTTCGTCCAACCTGAAGCTCGTCTACATCTTCATCATCATCGTCGTCGTCTTCTTCTTCGTCGTCATCTTCTTCGTCATCATCTTCGTATTCATCGTCATCGTCTTCTACTTCATCTTCTTCTTCGTCGTCATCCTCGAACTCGTCCTCATCCTCCTTGTCGTCTTCTTCCTCATCCTCCTCGTCGTCGTCCTCATCCTCCTCATCGAGTGCTTTCTTTGCGACGTTTAAGGATTCGGACGTGGAGTACTGACCGGGTGCATCAAGGGGACCAAAGGGGCTGTCTTCAAAGGCGGCATGGAAATCCAGACCCAAGGGGAAGAAGGTTGCGTTGAAGTCGAAGGTTCGGGTCTCAAGTGCCATAAAAATCTCCTGATGAAAATGTGTACTGGGATAGGATGCAGCAGACTGAAAAAAGTGAGTGTGCAAATTCACTTTTCCGTGAATTTGAAGTTTGGTGAATCCGGCTCTTCTTACGCGTCTATTGATTTATGGTTGGTCGGCATCCTCAATCTCGATGCAGCCCTGATCGACTGCGCTTGACTACGGAACTTTGTTTTCACTGGAAGTGAAGAATCAGTATCGATCATCGTCATGAATAGACTGCGAATGAACCACCGTCAGGCTTCTGAGAAGGGTTGGAGCTGCTTCTCCGTCGGTGGGCTCGTCAACAGGCTGACAGCGATCAGGCACAGCAGCGAGGCGACCAGAGCTGGAAGAATAGCGTCGCGTTCACTGACCACCGCCGGAAGATGAGAGTGGACGAAGCCGGTATCCCAGAAGACCGTAACGAAGGTGCCCACTGCAATACTAGCCACCGCACCCGCTGCAGTCGCGCGTCTCCAGTAAAAGGTGGCCAGGATAACCGGCGTCAAAGCAGCGCCATAGATCGTGTAGGCGTAGAGCGACTTCTTCAGCACCGACTCGATATGGAGCGACTGGTAGAGCGCCCACAGACCAAGCAGGACCACCATCAGACGAGAGACCGCGAGAGTCTTTGTGTTCGAAGCCTGCGGATTGATATAGCGGAGATAGATGTCGTTGACCAGGTTGGTCGATGGTGAAAAGAGCCAGTTGTTCGCAGTAGAGATAATCTTCGCGAAGATGGCTCCCATCAGCAGCGCCCCCAGCAGGCGAAGCGGCGCCGAGCCAGAGAAACCGTGAAGCCCAAGGTAAGCGAGAATCTCGCGGGGGCGTGCATGAACTTCCCCGCTAGAAAAAAGGCTCGAGCCGGTGACCGCGAGCGCGACGATAACAGTCTCCAGGATGACGGTGCCGATGATCCAGCCGACTACCGCGCGTGTGGCATCCTTCTCCGACCTGGCAGAGAAAAACTTCTGATACATCGACTGATTGCCAAGCAGCAGCAGGCAGGTGGGGAGGAACAGCTCAAGCCCCTGGATAAACGTGAGATCGCCCAGCACCTGGAAGTGTGTTGCAGGAAGGCTCGCATGGATCGCCGACCAACCACCTGCGTGATGAAGGAGGATAGGCAGCGCGATAAGCATCGTAAAGGTGGCGAGCAGGCCGATCGCAACATCCATATATGCGACCGAAGCCATACCGGCAATCGCCGTAAAGACGATTACGAACGCAGCAATAATATATTTGCCCAAGTCGGGGGTGATCAGGTCGGGGAAGATCAGGTGCAGAATATCGCCGCCGCCGACAAACTGATAGCTGGTGACCGCGGTGTAGCAGAAGAGAATTGCAACGACCCCAAGAACCCGCGCTGCCTGGTTATAGCGCGCCTCCAGGAGATCGGGAATGGTGAACTGCGCAAACTTTCTGGCACGCGGCGCGATGAAGTAGATCAGTAGCAGGCCCGCCCAGCCGCCGCCGCCTTGCCAAAGCGCCGCGAAGCCGTGCTTATAGGCATTCTCAGCTCCACCAAGCAGCGACCCCGAACCGATCCAGCTCGACAACAGCGTGAAGACCAGCACGAAGGCAGGCAGCGAGCGGCCCGCCACAAGGTAGTCAGCCTTGGTCTTCACCTTGCCAAGACGCGTGAGCGAGACCGTGAGCAGAGTTACGACAATAACTGATAGAACGATCGCGTAGAGATTCATTAGGTTAGGTCAGTGTACTGTCTGGCAGCTTGTTTCTGCACCGACGGCCTCGCAGATACGATCGCGAAGCCGTCGGCGGCAGGAAGCTTTTACCAGACCCTGCAGGTTGGAGCGTGCACCATAGGCTGGCCTGCTTTACAGCTGAAGGCCTTCTGAAACTCAGGCATATTCGAGACCACCCCGTTGATGCGCGCGTAGCCCGGCGAGTGGGGGTCCGTGATGGCGCGAACCCGCAGCACCTCCGGACGTTCATTCTCGCAGGCCCATTGCGCCATCCCGACAAAGAAACGCTGATCCGGAGTGAATCCGTCTGCGCTTGCCAGTTGCTGCCCGGCCGTCTGTTTCTTCCAGGCGATGTAGGCGAGCAGCGTCCCGCCCAGGTCGGCTACGTCTTCGCCGCTGGTCAGCTTCGAGTTGATATGAATGTCGTCCACAACGATGTACTGCGCGTATTGATCGCGAACGCAGTTGATGCGATCCTCGAAGCCCTTGGCATCGGCCGCCGTCCACCAGTCGCGAAGATTTCCCTTGTCATCGAACTGCCGGCCCTCATCGTCGAAGGCGTGCGTGAGTTCGTGGCCGATGGTCGCGCCGGTGTTTCCATAGTTTGGAGCATCATCGAGCTTCGTGTCGTAGAGCGGCGGTTGCAGAACGCCTGCAGGAAAGTTGATGTCGTTCATCTGCGGATTGAAGTAGGCGTTGACCGTGGGCGGAGTCATGCCCCACTCGTTCAGGTCTACCGGCTTGCCCAGCTTGTGCCATTGGCGTGCGTCTTCGAAGCGATAGGACCGCACGACATTGCCGATGTAGTCGCCGGGCTTTATCTCCAGCGTGGTGTAGTCGCGCCACTGGTCCGGGTATCCGATCTTATTGCGAATCACATGCAGCTTGCGCAGAGCCTCCTGTTTGGTTGCGGGGCTCATCCAGTTCAGATTCTCGATCTCCTGCTTCATGGCGGTCTCGATCTGCTCCGTCATCAGCTGCGTCTTGGCTTTGGTGTCGGCAGAGAACGTGCGTTTGACGAACTCCTGACCTAGTGCTTCGCCCAGGTCTCGGTCCACTCCACGCGTGCAGGTCTTCCAACGCGGCGGCATGGCAGGAACGCCACGCAGCGTTGTCGAATAAAAGTCAAAGTCAGCCTGCTGTAGAGGATGAGCAAGGTAGGGCGCTGCAGCGGTCAGAAAGTGAAATCGCAGATAGCCACGGAGTGCCTCGACAGATTCGGTCGTAAGCTCCGCTTGCACTGTCTTCATGAACTCAGGCTGCGCGACGTTCAGCTTCGCGACCCCAGGCGCACCCTGCGTCTCAAAGTAGTGCGGCCAATCGAAGGCAGGAGCGATCTTGCTCAGCTCGGCAATCGTCATCATGTGATACGTCTTATGCGGGTCGCGCCGCTCCACCCTCGTCAGCGAAGCTTTGGCCAGCGCCGTCTCAACGCGCAGAGTCGCATCCGCGTCGAACTTTGCCTGGTCGGAAGATTCCCCACCCAGCGTGAGCAGCTTCTGAATGTAAGCGACATATTGCTCACGCAGCTTCACACTCTTGTCGTCGGTCTTCAGGTAGTAATCGCGATCCGGCAGACCGAGTCCACCCGCACTCAGCGCCACGATCTCAACCGAAGAGTCAACCGCATCCTGATCCGTGCCGGAGTCGAAGAAAAAACTACCTGCATACTCATGGTGCAGCGAGCTGATGGCCGCCACCAGCTCGGGCCGCGTCTTCAAGGCGTCGATGCGCGCGAGGCCCGGCAGCGCAGGCTTCACGCCGAGCGCATCGATCGTCGAGGTGTTCATGCAGGCGGCAAAGTAGTCGCCGACCTTCTGTTGCACGGCGTCGCGGTTCGCGGCCTTCGCATCTGCTTCGAGAATGCCCCAGAGAAACTGCTCATTCTCGTTGCCGAGCTTGGCATAGACACTCCAGCCAGACTGGTCCGCGGGGATAGGATTCTTCTTCTCCCAACCGCCGCAGGAGAATTTGTAAAAGTCGGTGCACGGATCCGCATTGCGATCCAGACTGGAAAGGTCAAGCGATGGCGAATACGGCATTGATTCAAGGGGCTGAACCGCCTGTTGCGCGGGAAGCTGGATCGCGGCGAGCAAAAGTGCAGTGGCCGCCAGGGCTACCGGAATCTTCGAAGGCATGGGTTCTCCTGTGTGCACCATCCTACCCTCAAAATCCAGTCTTACGCCAAGTTCCGTGCTCAAGAAAGCACCTCAGATTCAGGCAGGTTAGACTTGATTTCGTACAACAACAGCAGCGTGGAGAGGCGAAACAATGATGAGTTGGAAGAAGTGTGCCGGAGCAGCTCTGGCCGCAGCCGTAAGCAGTTTGGTAGCAGGAGCGCAGACCGCGCCGATTACCTTGAGTGTCGATCTCACAGACGCTCCCCGAAAGATCCTTCACGCAACCGAGGTCATGCCGGTGACAGCCGGGCCGCTGACCGTCGTCTATCCCAAGTGGATTCCAGGCGAGCACGGACCGACCGGCCCCATCGAAAATATGGCCGGATTCTTCATCACCGCTAACGGCCAGCCCGTAAAGTGGGAGCGCGACAAGGTGGATATGTTTGCCTATCACCTCACCGTCCCGCAGGGCGTTACGCAGCTTGAGATGAAGATCGACTTCCTCGCCTCCTCCGCACTCTCAGGGTTCTCCGCAGGCGGATCGACCAGCGAAAATCTCGCGCTACTTAGTTGGAATACGCTGCTCGTCTACCCCGCCGACACCGACGCAGACAAGGTAATGTTCACGCCTTCTGTGAAGCTGCCGAGTGGTTGGAATCTCGGAACCGCGCTGGATAAAGATGGCGGCTCAGGCCAGACCTCAAACTTCAAAACTGTCAGCCTCGAGCAACTCATCGACTCGCCGGTCCTCGCCGGACGCTACTTCCGCGAGATTCCCCTCGCCCCGGAGATCTCGCCTAAACACTATCTCGACATGGCCGCCGATGGCCCCGAGCAGCTCAACCTCTCGAAGGAACACATCGCTGACTTCGACAAGCTGGTGCGCGAGACCGGCGCTCTCTACAAGTCGCGCCACTACGGCTCCTATCACTTCCTCGTCACGCTCAGCGACGAGGTCGCGCACTTCGGCCTTGAGCATCACCAGTCCAGCGACGACCGCGTGATGGCAACGACCTTCACCGACGATCGCGAGTTTGTGCTCGACGGCCTGCTGCTTCCGCACGAGTTCACCCATAGCTGGAACGCCAAGTACCGTCGTCCCGCTGGGCTTGCCACCAGCAACTACCAGAAGCCGATGGAGGGCGATCTCCTCTGGGTCTACGAAGGGTTGACCGAGTACCTCGGCGACGTGCTCGCTGCGCGCTGCGGCATCTGGACACCCGACCAATATAAGCAGCGGCTCTCCACCATCGCCGCTGAGTATGACAATCGTCCGGGCCGCACCTGGCGCGACATTCAGGACACCGCAACTGCCGCGCAGACCCTCTATGCCGCGGGTGGCGGATGGGACAACTGGCGGCTTAGCGTGGACTACTACGACGAGGGCGAACTTGTCTGGCTCGATGTTGACACCACCATCCGCAAGATGACCAATGGCAAAAAAACCATCGACGACTTCGTCGCGAAGTTCCACGGGCTCGGCGGAGACACGGGACCGAAGGTTGTGCCCTACACCTTTGACGATGTGGTCGCGGGACTGAATAGCGTCGTCGCGAACGACTGGGTTATGTTTCTGCGGAGTCGCCTTGACTCAAACTCTTATCACGCGCCACTAGGCGGTCTAGAGAATGGAGGCTATAAGCTCAGCTATACCGACAAGCCGAACGCTTGGAGCACGCTTGAAGATCAGCAGTCAGAAACTTTCAACTTCTGGTACTCCATCGGCCTGCATGCGAACAAGGTTGGGAATATCTCCGATGTTCTCAAGGGCGGAGTCGCCGACAAGAGCGGTATTGGCCCAGGGATGAAGATCGTCGCCGTCAACGGCCGAGCTTACTCCCCCGATGTGCTCAAAGCTGCGATTCACGATGCGAAGGGTTCTGGTCCAGCAGTTGAGTTGATCCTCTTGAACACTTGGCTACTATAAAGTCGTTAAACTCGACTATCACGAAGGCGAACGTTATCCCACGCTGGAACGCGTCACTGCAGTTCCGGATCGCCTGGACGATATTCTGAAACCTGCAGCAAAGTAATATCCGCTCAATCAAGCGGCGGGCTTCGGAGCACTCGACATCGAAACCGGCGAACCAGGAGCCGCCGCAATGGTGAGGCCGCTTTGCTCAGCAACGAGCAGACGCTTCGCCGCTGCGGCGGCCTCTATTTCGCTATTGATCTCAGCCCCCAGCAAGAGCATCAGACCCGTCAGATAAAACCATGTAAGAAGGATAATGACCGCGCCAAGGGAGCCATACGTCACCGAATAGTTATTGAAGAGATGGACGTACAGCCGCAGACCCATTGAGGCTAGCAGCCACCCGACGATGCCGATGGCCGCACCCGGAGTAAACCAATGCCACTGGCTCCGCTTCACGTCCGGCGCAAAATAGTAGATGACCGCAAAAAAGAGCGACAGTAGAACAGCCGCGAGGAGCCAGCCGATCCCTCTTACCGTAACCGCCGCCAGCGCCGCCGCAAAGCGCACGTTGATATGTAGATGGGCGAGCCGGGCGAAGAAGTCTGCGCCCAGCAGGGAGGCCAGTATCAGCGTAACCAGACCCATGAGCAGAATGGTCACGCCAATCGCGGACAGCCTTGCGGCGAAGTACGATCGAGTCTCTTTGACGCGGTAAACAACATTCAGCGAATCTTGAATCGCGGAGAACCCGACAGACGCGCTCCATATCGCGGCTACCAGGCCGAAGGTTAGCTTCCCACTGGTCGTAGCAGTCGTAGTCTGGTTGAAGGTCTCAAGCACCATCCCCATCGCATCGTGCGGCAGGACAATCGAAAGATAACCCAACAGAGAGTAGTAGATATGGGAGGCCGAACGCGCAGCGAGCCCGAGTAGCGCAGTAGCCGTTACGAGGCTGGGAAAGAGCGCGAAGATGAAGTAGAAACCTAGCTCCGCCGCACGTCCGACGAGATTATCGTCAAAGAAGGCAGTCCAGGTATGCTTCGCAACTACTTTGATCGGAATCCCTCTAAGATCCCATAGGGAGTGAAGCGGGGAACGCGACACAAGATCCCAGATGCGCCGCTCTACGCGAGTGCCGTGAGCCGGATCGAGTATGGGTTCCCCGGAAGAGATTACGGCTCCTATCGCCCCTGATTTGCTCATTGAACCGGCATATCGAGGGCCCTGAAAGCAGGCATTCTCGCAAGGTAGATGCCTCGCTTGTCGAAGAGGTAGCCGCGGAAACCTCGTTTTCCACTGGCTAATAATGCATAACATCACGATCGAGCATCCAATTATTGGTGAGATGAATGCATAGAACATGGCGAGGTCGGCCGTTTGCGGTGAGAAAGATGGAGCAGCTTTGGCGGCTGGTGCGCGAGAGCCACGAGCAGCCAATGACCGGAACTCCCCGGCCAGTGCAGTTGGTAAAACCAGACGAGCTCGGAGTCACCTTCATCGGACACTCCTCGTTTCTCCTGCAGGTTAACGGACGAAAGCTGCTCGTCGATCCGGTCTTTTCAAAGCGCCTGATCGTACTTCGACGACAGCGGCGACCGGGCGTCATGGTCGAGGAACTTCCTCCCATCGATGTGGTCCTGCTCACGCACGCGCACATGGACCATCTCGATATGGCATCCCTCCGCCGCGTTATTCGCGCAACGCGCAGGCTGACCGGCCAGACCCCCGAGGTCGTAGTACCCCGCGGCGTGGAGGATCTCGTCGAAAGACTAGGCTTCTCCAGGATCCACGGCCTGGCATGGTGGGACCAGATCGAGGTACAGGGCCTGAAAGTTACGATGACTCCCTGCAAGCACTGGGGCGCGAGGATGTTTCGCGACACCCATCGCGGCTACGGCGGATATGTCATAGAAGGCGGCGGCCAATCCGTCTATCACTCCGGCGACACCGCCTACTTCGATGGATTCAGGGAGATTGGTGCAAAACTCAAACCTGAAGTAGCCCTTCTGCCCATAGGCGCCTACTTTCCCGATACCTACCGCTCCGTTCACACCAGCCCGGAGGAGGCTGTACGAGGCTTCGTTGAACTCGGTGCACAGCAAATGGTGCCGATGCACTATGGCACCTTCCGTCTGGGCCGCGAGCCGATGGAAGAACCCCTGCAAAGGCTGGAAGCAGAGGGCGAGCGGCTGGGCATTAAAGGAAAAATAAAAATTCTCGCCGAGGGTGAGACGATGCACCTTTGCCCGGCAGCCAGCATCCGATAACGTATGGCTACTTCGACAGTAAATGCGAAAGCAAGTGGAACATTTTCGATAGGCGGGGATCTTACGGTCAATCGCATGGGATACGGCGCGATGCGGATCACCGGCGACGGAGTCTGGGGCGCGCCCAAAGATATAGAAGGCGCAAAGAAAGTACTTAAGCATGTCGTCGAGCTCGGCATCAACTTTATCGACACCGCAGATTCCTACGGCCCTGATGTCAGTGAGCAGCTTATCGGCGAAGCCCTGTCTCCCTATGCGAGTGGCATTGTCATTGCAACCAAAGGCGGCTTGACCAGGCAGGGCCCAAACAGATGGCTGCCGGTAGGGCGGCCGGAGTATCTGACTCAGCAGGTTGAGATGAGCTTGCGCCGATTGAAGGTCGAACGAATTGACCTCTGGCAGCTGCACCGCATTGACCCCAAGGTTCCCGTCGAAGACTCCCTCGGTGCAGTCAAAAAACTTCAGCAGCAAGGCAAGATTCGCCACATCGGCTTGAGTGAAGTAAAGCCCCACGAGATCGATCAGGCCCGCAAGGTCGTTGAGATTGTCAGCGTGCAGAACCAGTACAACATCGGCGACTGCCAGCATGAAGATGTCGTCGAGTACTGCGACAAACACAAGATCGCCTTTATCCCCTGGTTCCCCGTAGCAGCAGGCAAACTGGCCAAACCGGGAGGCAAGCTCGACGCTGCCGCAAAGCAACACAACGCAACTGTCTCGCAGCTCTCCCTCGCATGGCTGCTCCATCGTTCTCCGGTCATGCTGCCCATCCCAGGCACAACTTCGGTACAGCATCTTGAAGAGAACGTGGCAGCAGCCGACGTCAAGCTGTCTGCAGCCGAATGGAAAGAGATCGAAGACTCCGCGAAATAATAGCGAACTCCATGTTCACGCTGAAAGAGCCGCCACCGCACGGCTCTTTTCTTTTCTTCAAAAAGCTACGCAGAAATTACGCCTGGCTTCAAAGGTCTTTACGTCTTCGGCGAGTTCATATCCAGTGGCTTCGTCGTAGCCCCAACGAGGTCCTCCTGCGAGTTCCACCCCGGCAGCTCCTGCGAGCCGGTGATCAGCCTCGCCCCATCGCTGAAGGTAAGATACGTCCACGCCCACTGCCTGAAGACACTAAGCCGATTGCGAAAGCCGATAAGAAAAAAAATGTGAACCACCAGCCACGTCATCCACGCTGGAAAGCCGCTCCAGTGAGCCTTGAACGGCCATTCGATCTTGGCCACAGCCGCCTTGCGCCCGATCGTCGCCATGTCCCCTTTATCAAAGTAGCGAAACTGTTCGTCCTTGCCGCTCCCATCGCTGCCGAGCCCCGCGGCCACCAGCCTTCCTATACGCTTTGCGGCATAACGGCCCATCTGCATCGCAGGCTGCGCCACACCTGGCACCTGCTTCCCGTCCTGCTCGAAGTGAGCCAGATCACCGCAGATAAAAATCTCCGGATGCCCCGGCGGATTCAGATGCCCATCTACAAACACCGCACCACGCTTATCAATCTCGACACCCAGCATCTTTCCGAGCGGCGAAGCCTGCACGCCCGCCGCCCATAGCGTAACCACCGCGTCGATCCGCTCTGAGCCGACCATCACATAGCCGGGCTGCACATCGCTGACATGAGCGCCGGTGCGCACCTTCACATTAAGTTCGGCTAACTGCTGCAAAGCCTTCTGCTGCAGATCCTCAGGATAGGCGGCAAGAATATTCGGCCCGCCCTCAAGAATCAGAACCTGCGCCATCGAAGGATCGATATGACGAAAGTCCCGCGCCATATAAAGCCGCGCAATATCGCTGATAGCCCCGGCAAGCTCCACCCCCGTCGGGCCGCCGCCGATGATCACAAAGTTCAAAGCTGGATGTGTTCCGGTCTCCATCATCTGCCGCTCTGCCAGCTCAAAGGCCAGCAGCACCCGCCGCCGAATTTCAGTCGCATCTTCGACCGTCTTCAGTCCCGGCGCAAGCACGGCCCAGTCGTCCCTGCCGAAGTAAGAGTGCGTCGACCCCGTCGCAAGGATCAGGTAGTCGTACTCAAGCTGCACGCCGGTCTTCAGATGAACCCGCTGCTGCGCCAGGTCAATGCCCACAGCCTCATCCATCAGAACATCGACATTCGGATGATCCCGCACCAGCGTGCGGATAGGCTGCGCAATGTCGGCAGGCGAGAGCACCGCCAGCGCAACCTGGTACAGCAGAGGCTGAAACAGATAGTAGTTTCTGCGATCCACCAAAGTGACATCGACTGGCAGTTTACCCAGCGCCGTCACCGCATTGACCCCGCCAAAGCCTCCGCCCAGAATCACGACTCGCTTTCGTACCGGTCCGCTTCCTGTTGCCGTTGATACCGCCATCGTTCAAGGCTCCTCGGTGTGACATATCCACTATCTGATGCCGAATTGAGCTGTTCGGCGTTGCCGGAATTTTCTGCTTCCTTCGACGATCTTCTCCCAAAGGGGTTACAAAAAAGCGAATCTTTACACCAAAAAGAATCGGAGATCAAAGAATAGAGGATCAAGACTCGATAAATAAAAATTAGGGCTGTTTCTGCAAGGTAAGCGAGAGGAAGCCCTGTGTGCCTGTACCCACGGCGAGGTTCGTCGTCTCAGCTATGCCCGGGATCTGCTGCGGAACAACCGTCAACAGTCCGTTCGCGTCCGAGACAGCAAAAGACTGCGAGGAGGCAAGCACAGGTGCGATAGGACAACGCCCCCGATTCGGACACGCCGGTTGCCAGGCACTCACAGTCTCAAAGATCTGGACCACAGCCCCCCCAACAGGATGAGACGCCGTATCCGTAACCTGCAGAACAACCGGCACAATTGTTCCATTCGCCGGAACAATCAGATTGGCTCCGCTCACCGCGATCACCCGCAGGTCCGCAAGATCCACGCCCGCTGTAGTAAACGGATCGCAGACGTTCGTCCACGCACAGCCAGAGAGCGTCGCCTCAGCACCCGCCGCCAACGGGCCAGCCGTCGCAACCGTCTGCGCAATCCCCTGCGAGTTCACCACAGAGCTGGCCGGCGCCACCGACACAACACCCGAAGTCGTCTGCCAGCCAACCGGCACCCCTGCAGTAGCGGCAAAGTTATCGCTCACGCTGACCTGTGGAGTCCATGCAAAGGTTGTGCCCGCAGCAATGTACTCCATCGCCTGCACCGCAGTCGCCGTTTGAACGCGCACCGCCGTCATGAAGGAAGCAGCCACCATGCCATCGACTCCAGCCGCCTGCAGCGCAATCGTACTCGAACTCAACGGAGTCACCAGCGTCGACGCCATACCGTTCGCGTCCGTGTTGACAGTGCAACTGGCCGCTCCACAAGTAGCGAACTGCACCGTTCCCGCCGTCGCAGTGAACGTGACAGCCTCACCTGCTACAGGAGTCACTCCATCGCCGTCGAGCACTCTCACCGCAAAAGGCGTCGCAGCACTCAGTCCAAGCTGCACCAGGCCCGATGGCGCACTCACCAGGCTGATCACAGGCACCGGTGCGGCGTAGCTCAGCGCCTGCGTCATCACCGTCGTCCCCCCGGTAGACAGATCCGTCACAGCAACATCGGCCACCAGCCCGGTCGTGGACCCCAGAGCATGAATCGAAGGTGCCGTCGCCACAATCGTGTTCGCAGTCCAACTCGAAACCGTTGCTGCAACCCCATTGACGGTCACCGTATCTCCGGTGCGAAAGCCCATTCCCGTGATGGTAATCACGCCTCCCGACGCGTTCATCGTGGCTGGGCTCAACGAGTCTGCGTAGAGCACGCGCGCCCCATAGTTGAAATCAGGCCGCCCATCGCCACGCTGATCGGCGATCCCAATTCGTAACTGATTCGGTTGCGTAAACGAGGTGGCCAGCCTGGTCATGCCGTTTGCCTCGCCATTAAAGGCCTCACCTGCACTGGCAACTCCAGGCAATGAGCCCAGCGCATCCGTCGCGTTCCACACGCCGATCACCGGCATCGCCTTTACGTTGCTCGCGAACCCCTGCTCATCTTCCGCCGTCACCTCAACCGTCAACGAGCGATTGGCTTTGACCGAGAGCGAAGACCACGCAGAGTGCCCATACTCGCAAAGCTGATCCTGCCACCATCCCTGCGCCGGCACTGCCGCGGGAGCAGCCTCCGTCCCGTCCGTGCCAGAGTTGCAGGCGGTCACTGGATTGTCAGTCTCCCAATCGAGATGCGCTTGCGCGTAGCTGCCGTAGATTCCTTCAGTAAGCACCGGGTCCGAGCCGGAGGGTGCCACGGTATTGGCGATGTAAGGTCCCACCGCATATTGCCCCATATACAGCGGATTGACAGGTTCGGTCTCCAGAATCAGTTGCTGCCAGCTGCCGGGGAGCATCGGTATTCGTTGAATCAACGTATATCCCTGGTACCACGAGTCCTGGGTCCCCTGACTCCCTGCCATGGACGAATCCGTACCCGTCACCGGGTTGCCATTCGATTGACGGTACAACGAACCCGAGACACCGGAAGCAACGTACCAGTCTTCAATCTGCGCCAGCAGCGTGAACTGCGGCCATCGACGTACGACGACGTTCACCCCCTGCATCCCCTCCACGCCCGGAAAACTCATATGACCGTTAAGCTCATTCGCATTCAGCAGGCTGTCCTGCTTCCCCGGGCCCGCCTGCCCTTGAGCGATGA
The DNA here is from genome assembly GCF_013410875.1 of Tunturiibacter empetritectus. GTDB lineage: Bacteria > Acidobacteriota > Terriglobia > Terriglobales > Acidobacteriaceae > Edaphobacter > Edaphobacter empetritectus. The sequence goes on from NZ_JACCCU010000002.1 coordinate 743,184, forward strand.
AGTAAAGTTGCGCCAGTGCCGACAGGTCGTCCGGCCGCAAGGTAAACGGTTGCGGCATGCACTGGTAGGTGTAAGGGCCGCAGATGATGTCGATCGGATGCATCACCGGCCAGTACAGCGCCTGGTTGACCGTAGGTTGCGGGCTGTCAGTAAAGACATTGTCATTGGTCTGCGACCAACCCAGGCCAAGCACGCGCCCAAACGCCCTCATCAACTGGTACTGCAGCTGCATCTGTTGCTGAGGTGCAGGCCCGGCACATCGGCCATTGAGGATAAGAATCGCGTGCTGAATGAAACCCGCCGGCACAATCGAGTCAACGCTCTCGGTCACGCCGTTCTGCAGGCACCCCGACGGGTCGCTCGCTCCACTGCCCAGCAAAAGATCCGTGACCGAACCATCCCTGTCGTAGATCACAGCAATCTGCTTGGCCAGGTAGTTGCTGCTCTCGACATCCGCCGGAAAGATTGGCCCATTCGATCCGAGAAAAGCATTCGCTCCGCTCACATGCTCCTCGAGCACGCCACCGTGCGAAAGCACCAGGCTCGCGGTCGGAACATTCCACACCGCGGCTGCCGCCGCAACAAGAGCATCCGCAGCCGCATGGTTCACATTCGAGCTCAGATCGCCGGGGTCCGTAAAATAAAGCGGCTGATTCGTGTACCAGACCACCGGAACCCCGGAGGTCGTAAAGTACGGCGGCCCCGTCACCCAGCGCGGCCCACCGGCCCAAACCGTCGCCGCGCTCGCGAACCACAAGATCGCCATCGCCCAAAGAGTCTGCCGTCGTATCTCGGTTCGAGTTCGTAAGCTGGGGTCAGGGCGTGACATGCTGCGCCTTCTGCCACGAGTTCAACAACCCCAGCACCACATCCACCGAAGCCTGCTGCGCGGGGGTCGATGCATCCGACGCATTGGTGTATCCAAGCGGCTGAACCGGCGATACGTCCCTGCCAATCGATCCCGCTGCGACCATCTGCCCGGCCTGCTGCCCAGTCGCACCCGGCCCAGTCGCACCCAGCTGAGGAAACGTACTCGCTGGCCTCACCGCCTCACTGCGATAAGTCACCGTACGCGGCAACCTCGCGCCCAGCCATCGAAGGTCGACAAACGACGACGAAGATGGCGGAGCCACCAAACTCTCCGCCATGACACCGGCCTTCCCCGGGCTCACCCCCGCGCCCTGGCGAATCGGAATAGCTCCATCAAGCCCCTCAACCGGCGAGCTCATCCCGCCCGCGCTCGGAGCATGCAGCAGCATCAGCAGGCGTTGTCCCACGCGATACCGCTCAGCGCCACCGGCCCAAAGCCCGCCCCACTCCCGCAACCTGTACGGCTGGCCGGTTCTGCACCCAAGAATCGCCTCATCGACGCGAAAATCAACCTCGACGACCCCTGACGCTGGCCCAACACCGACGGGAAGCCGCACCGCCAGCACCTGCCCCATGAAGATGACGCCTGCCCGGTCCGACATCTCGTGTAGAACATCCGTAACCATCTGCGCTCCCGCAGAGGGAGCCGCCTGGCCCCAGGCCATCGAAGCCGCCAGCAGCGCAGTCACAGCAACGGCGCGCAGCCGAAAAAAAACTCGCAGCATCCCAGTCATGCAGGCCATCCCGTCCCTCCGTCCTCTCCTTGTTCTTCGTCAGGAGAGTCACGTTACGAACGGTTGTCCTGTTTCCGTACACTGCGCCACCTTGCAGCTAGATCTCCGGGTAGAAGTCGAAGAACGCGTCGATGCTCATCCGCAGCTGCGCCTCAATCTGCTCCCGGCTGCCCTCCAGCACATGCAGCGTCACATGCGCCTCGTTGCCGTTCTTCAGGGTTACGGGCGCCTCGCCCACGGACGCGATCTCATCCGCAGGTAACAGCCTCATTCCATACACCAGGGTCAGGTTTGCCATAGTCTCAATTGTTTCACTAATCCCGCCAAAAACCCCGCTTTGCATCTTTTCCCCCCGTGGCGCATTTACACTAGTGGAGCTAATATGCCCGAAAACATAACGCACGACACTGTCATCCTCGGCTCAGGCTGCGCCGGACTCACTGCCGCCATCTACACCGGCCGCGCCAACCTCAAGCCGCTCGTCCTCGAAGGCCACGAGCCCGGCGGCCAGCTCTCGATTACCACCCTGGTTGAAAACTTTCCCGGCTGGCCCGAGGGCGTGCAAGGCCCCGACCTCATCGAGAACATGAAGAAACAGGCTGTCCGCTTCGGCGCCGAACTCCGCCTCGCCCATCTCAGCTCCATCGACCTCACCAAGCGTCCCTTTGCCCTCAACCTCGGCAAGGAGACCATCCACACCCGCACCCTCATCATCGCCTCAGGTGCCAGCGCACGATGGCTGAATCTCCCCTCCGAGCAGGCCCTCATCGGCCACGGCGTCACCTCCTGCGCCACCTGCGACGGCTTCTTCGCCTCAGGCAAGGAGATCGCCGTCATCGGCGGCGGCGACACCGCCATGGAAGAGGCTCTCTTCCTCACCCGCTTCGCCACCAAGGTCACCATCATCAACCGCAGCGAGAAGTTCCGCGCCTCCAAGATCATGCTCGACCGCGCCATGGCTCACCCCAACATCCGCTTCCTCTCCAGCACCGTCGTCGAAGAGGTCCTCGGCGTAGAAGAGAAGGACGTCAAGGGCCTCCGCGTCAAAAATCAGGTCTCCGGCGAGCAGTACGTTCTGCCCGTCGCCTTCATGTTCCTCGCCATCGGCCACATCCCCAATGCCGAAGCCTTCCGCGGCATGATCGACGTCGACCACGAGGGCTACATCCAGACGCGCAACAACGTCTTCACCACCCATAACGGCGAGATCATCCCCGGCGTCTTCGCCTGCGGAGACATCCAGGATCGCCGCTACCGCCAGGCCATCACCGCCGCCGGCTCCGGCTGCATGGCCGCCCTCGAGGTCGAAAAGTACCTCGAAGAACACGGCCGCTGATCGAGTAAGCTATCCGGGACGATCTTCGCAGGAGAACCGACGCACGATGAAGATTGCAGGTCCGATAGTCTGGAGTAGTCCTTCGACATGGCCTTGGATGGTTTACGCGTGGGCGGCATTTGCGTTAATCGGCGCAGCTAAACCAGCTTGGCATTGGTTACAACGGGGCAGAGGAGAGAGTTGGCCACTTGCCGATGGACGGATCGACTCTGCACAAATCTCGAAACCTGGCTTCTCCTTAACCGTCAAAAGCGGTCACTATCTAGCGGAGCTCCTCTACTCCTACTCTTTCGCTGGCGTCAGCTACTCTGGCCGTTACACTCGCGACATCCCCGCCGCAGAAGAGGCCGACGAATTCATCCGCGATCTTCAAGGTAAGGCGATAGCAGTTCACTACAACCCGGAAAAGCCTTCACGTTCTGCTTTGCTCGAACGCGACGTCGAATTGTTGCTTCAGAGCCGCACACCAGTACCTCTCGCGTCGTTGCCACCACCAAGGTCAATACCGTCGTCGATCAGCTCCCTTCTTCCAATCTTTATTGCTCTCTCCGTCGTAGGTCTCGTATTGAGTCTGTGGGTCCATCTCGGCGCCGTGATGGGGAAGCGTGTAGCTCCCGAATCCTTTTTCTGGATTCTTCACATGGGAGTCTTCGTTGTGTGGCTGCCTGCAGTGCTAGTTGCCCAAAGACTCGTTGGGACTACGAACCGCAAGGATTTCTGGAAGGTCGTCTTAAGAAATTCCCCTGACTGGATGCGTTACATGGTCTACGCCTTTGGAGGGTATGCAGTGGTCAACTTTCTTTTGTTCATGGTCAATGCTCCCAATGGAGAAAATGGTACAAATCCTCCTGCGACAGTATGGAGAGGATTCTCCGGACATTGGATGGCTTTTTATTCAGCCGCCTTAGCTATCTTGTACAGTGCATCGCGAAGCTCGGCACCCATCGATCACTCATGACGACCATCTCTCAAATGAGTAAAAGAACACGGCCGCTAAACTGCAACCTGGTCGATTGACCCGCCCTCAACACCCCTGCGAGACTCACCCCTATGCAATACAGCGGCAAGGTCGAATATGCTCAGCAGCGCAAGATACGCGAACGCAACACCGCCCTCTACCGCCTCGCCCACTGGCCCATCTGGATCTGGGTCTTCTTCCTCGCCCCCGGCCCGCTGACCTTCTCGCTCTTCGCCCACGGCTTCGGAAGCGGCAACCTCACCTGGCTCATCGCAGTCCTCATCGGCACCGGCATCGCCGCCCTGCGCGGCAGCCTTCCCGGCTCCGAGCCGCGCCCCTACATCCTTCGCTTCGACGAGGACAAGCCCAACCCCCTCTACCGCCGCGTCTGCTACACCTTCGCCTGGAGCGCAGTCCTCACCTTCGCTCTCCTCAACCTCACCGGACTCCTCCTCGCCGCAGCCATCGGCCACTGGTATATGCAGCAGATCTACCACTACGCCTACTTACCTCTCTGCGGAACCATCCTGCTCTTAGGCGCTCTGGGCGTACTCCCTCGCGTCCGACCCTCGACCAAAGGCGAAGGAACAGAACGCCGCTACTTCTACGGCTCCGTCTGGGCCGTAACCATCTCACAAGCCATCCTGCTGCTCTTCTGGAAGACCCTCCCCGCAACCCGCGCAGCCAACCTGACGAAACTAGCCATCTTCGCCGCTTCCCTCCTCCTCATGGGCTTAGCCGCCTATCGAGGCACTCTCCCCGCACCCGCCCCATCGTCCCCGGCGAGCTCATGGTCGCCGACTAAAAAATATAAAAACAAAATGCGACACATAGTCGAAATCTGATATAGTCGGATTCCGACCATGAAGCCCGACCCCAGCCACAACCCGCCGCTCGCCCCTGCCACGCTTCACATCCTTCTGGCACTTGCCGCCGAAGACCTCCACGGTTACGGCATCATCCAGGAGATCTCGCGCCAGTCACACGGGCACTACAAACTTGGCCCTGGCACACTCTACGACAATCTCAAAAGGCTCATGGACCACAGACTCGTCATCGACGCTCCAAAATCTTCTCTCTCTGAGGATGAGACCCGCAGACTCTACCGCCTTACCGCTCAAGGCCGCACTGTTCTCTCCGCAGAGATAGACCGCCTGCACAACGTAGTACGCGAGGCAAGACAGACGCTCAACGAAAAGAGGCCGCGCAGAGTATGAACTCGCCTATCCGTCTCTTCTATCGCGCCCTCCTTCATCTCCATCCCTACTCCTTCCGGGATCGCTTTGGCGAAGAGATGCTTTGGATCTTCGACGAGCAGACCCGCGAAGGCCGTTCCTTCCAACTTCTCTTCGACGTCATGCGTTCGCTCTTCGTTCAACATCTCGACGCCCAGCTTCACCCCCAGCCACAGCTCTCTGGCTTCTACTCGGAGATCTCTTCGACGCCTCCCCTGCGCCGAATCGTCCATGCAGCGTTCCTCTCCATCGTTGCCGTATCAACTTACACCCATCTCTTCGGCCCGCAGGGTCCGCAACCAAGACTCTCCCACTCTCCCCTGGTCTCCTCCTCCAGAGTTCATCACAGCTTCACTTACTGGCATCTCTATCGAATCGACGTCAATCCTGCCGTCTATGCCAATCTCAACATCTCTTCGTCTGAAAGATCCCTCTCAACCCGCAACCCACAATCCCCAGACCCAAGATAAGAGATCCAAGATAAGAGACCCAAGATAGGAGATCCAAGATGAAGCGACTGGCCCTGAGACTTATAGCCATCACACTCTCTGCTGCAAGCCAGCTCCAAGCTCAAAATCCCGTCGGCTCCTGGCAAGCCACACTCCCTGGTGACTCGCAAAAACTCCGCATCCTGCTGAAGATCGACAAGGGCGAGACGAGCGGAATCGCTGGCTCCTGGAAAGGAACTATTTACAGCATTAGCCAGACGCGCAAAGGCTACCCCACGACAACCCTCACCATCACAGGCGCTCTTATCAAATTCACCGTCGACGACTACCACGTGTCGTATGAAGGAACGATCTCTCCAGACGGAAACTCCATCGCCGGAACCTTCACGCAGGGCAAGTCCCAACCCCTCACCTTCCACCGTGCCACCGAAGCCACCGCATGGCCGCTCGACCCCACGCCGCACAAGGTCCAGTTCGTTCCCGTCGAAGCAGATGTCAAGCTCGAAGTACTCGACTGGGGAGGCACCGGCCGCCCACTCGTCCTCCTCACAGGTCTGGGCAACGACGCCCACGTCTACGACAAGTTTGCCCTCAAGCTAACTGCGAACTACCACGTCTACGGTCTTACCCGGCGCGGCTTCGGCGACTCCAGCGCACCACCCCCCACCGTAGCCAACTACAACGCCGACCGCCTCGGAGACGATGTCCTGGCTGTCATCAGCGCCCTCAAACTAAATCACCCCATCGTCGTCGGCCACTCGATCGCCGGCGAAGAGTTAAGCTCCATCGGAAGCCGGCACCCGGAAAAAGTCGCCGCACTCATCTACCTCGATGCAGCCTTCCCCTACGCCTTCTACAACCACGCCAACACCGACTTATTTCTGGATATGGTCGACGTCAGAACACAGATCGATGCGCTCCAGGCAGGCGCTGTGCTGGAGCCGAAGTTTGTGGACAACATGCTGACCAGTGTCGCCCAACTCGAAAAGGATCTACAGAAAACAAAAAATGACCTGGCGAAGATGCTCCCTCCATACCCGCCGCCGCCTCCGCCGCTTGGTTTAGCGATCATGTTCGGGCAGCAAAAATACACGCAGATCCCCGCTCCCATCCTCTCCATCGTGGCGTGCCCGCATGACTTCGGCGATAACTTCCACTTCCACACCACTCCGGAAGGGAAAGCAGCGATTATTAAAGAAGACGAGGCTCGCTGCACGGCTCAGGCGGACGCATTCCAGTCTGGCGTACCATCAGCTCACATTGTTCGCCTGCCAAACGCCGACCACTACGTCTTCAAATCGAATGAAGCCGACACCCTCCGTGAGATGAACGCATTCATCGCGACTCTCCCAACAAATTGAGGTGCTGCTCAAGAATTCGGTTTTCAGTCATAATCGCGTCCCGCTGCCGTCATTCGGAGCACCCCACAACATTGTCATCCGAGCCCCCTGAAGTCCTCATCCTGAGCGAAGTGACTCACGGCACTTTGTGAGCCACGCAGTCGAAGGATCCCCGTATTTCGTCTTCGCCTCCAACTCCCTCCCTCCAACTCCCTCCCTCCCTCCCTCCCTCCCTCCCTCCCTCCCTCCCTCGAACTACGAAAACCGCATTGGCTAGCGATGGATGCACCACCAAGCATAAAATTCGCAGGTTATGCTGAAGGAGCCGAGTTCCGTTCCATCCCATGCTCAAAAAGATAACCCTCCTGCGCGAGCGAGTCGAAGACTGGACCGTCTACCCCTTCTCCGTCCCGACCATCGCCTCCTTGCCCGAAATCTCGATCCACTCCCGCATCGCCTTCTTCGCCGGAGAGAACGGAACCGGCAAATCGACTCTCCTCGAAGCCATCGCCGCCCACTACGGCTTCGGTCCCGAAGGCGGCAACCGAAATCTTCAGTTCGAAACCAGCGACAGCTCGCGATCTGTCGAACGACTTACGCGATCTTTGCGGCTTTCATTCGATATACGCACTGGAAAGGGATTCTACTTTCGTGCGGAAAGTCTATTCAGCCTTGCGACGCAGATCGACGAATGGGACAAGGATCCAGGCTCAGGCGGAAGGATCATTGATAGCTATGGTGGGGTTTCACTCCATAACCATTCTCATGGGGAGACGTTCTTTACAGTTCTCGACAACAAGTTCCGTAACTCTGGCCTCTTCCTCCTCGACGAACCCGAAGCCGCCCTCTCCCCGCAGCGCCAGCTGTCTTTCCTCATCCTCATCCGGGACACTCTCCGCCAGTACAAAGACGCCCAGTTCCTCATCTCCACCCACTCCCCCCTCCTTCTCGGCTACCCCGGCGCGCAGATCTTCTCCTTCGACGACGGCCACCTCCACGAGATCTCCTACGAGGACACCGCATCCCTTCAGATCGTCCGCCGTTTCACCAACGACCGCGACAGCTTCCTGGAGGAGCTCTTCGCGGAGCCCCCTTCCCTCTTCGGAGAACCCGACAAGCCGTAGCTCATGGCCCAAGGCAAAAAACCACCACGCACACCACCAAAACGCCAGCAAAACACCATGTCAAGTCCACAAAACGCAAACACCCGCGCCAGCACTGAACAATCACGTGGCGTATGAGTTATGCAGCAATCTCTATAATGGATGTAGGGGAAGATGTACACGAAACATAGGTGGATAAGTTCTACGCCCTTTTCATCGCTCTAACCCGTTCAGAAACAATATTTTGCAAGTAAGTCTTTTTGATGGAATACTTTACAGCCGCATACCCTCTGCAAACCACTCCATCCAAACACTTTACGCCCAAGATACCCCTCAAGGGGGAGGGGGGAGGTGTCAGGGGACGTCTAGAACTTGTGAAACATGAAAAACGCGCCGGTGATCAGGCAGCCGAAGGCTGCAAGTGCTAAACGATAAGATGCAAAGAGCATGTCCATCGCCGGAAACCTCGAACACCTTCACCAACAGATCCACGAAGCCTGCCGACGAGCCAACCGCTCCGACAGCGAAGTAGCCCTGATGGCAGTCAGCAAAGTCCGCCCGGTCGAGGTCATCCTCGAAGCCTACACCGCCGGCCAGCGCCTCTTCGGCGAGAACCGGGTACAGGAGTTTCAGGAAAAGTCCCAGCACCTCACCGCATTGAACGACGCCGAGTTCCACCTCATCGGCCCGCTCCAATCCAACAAAACCGCCCGCGCAGCCGAGCTGTTCCACGCCATCGACGCCGTCGACTCGCTGAAGATCGCACAACGGCTCGACGCGGCCGCCAAAGCACTGGGAAAGAAGCTGCCGATCTTGATCGAGGTGAAGCTGAGCCACGAGGAGTCCAAACATGGCCTCGACCCAGCCGAACTACCCGCTCTGCTCGCCGCGATAGAGCCGCTGGAGTCGGTAGAAGCCGTAGGCCTGATGACGGTTCCACCGTGGTCCGAGGACGCAGAGCTGGCAAGGCCCTACTTCCGCGACCTCCGCAAGCTGAGAGACCAGTCAGTCGCCAGCTTCCCGAAGCTGACCCAGTTGTCCATAGGCATGTCGAACGACTTCGAGGTAGCGATCGAAGAGGGCAGCACCTGCGTCCGCGTTGGAACCGCCCTCTTCGGCAAACGGATCGTGGCCAGCGCAGGATGAACTCCGAGCCCAGAGCAGGTGAGCTCCATCGCGGCCTCTCCACCAGCGCTGCGCTGGGCCTCAACATCATCGACATGGTCGGAGTCGGCCCATTCGTCACGCTGCCCCTGATCGTCGGGGTCATGGGTGGACCGCAGGCGATGCTCGGCTGGCTGATGGGGGCCCTCCTCTCCCTCTGCGACGGCCTGATCTGGAGCGAACTCGGCACCGCCTATCCGGAGGCCGGCGGCTCTTACGCCTACCTGAAGCACCTCTATGGAGAGAAGACCTGGGGGCGGGCATTTTCTTTTCTCTACGCCTGGCAGGTCCTGATCAGCGCCCCCCTCTCGATCGCCTCCGGGTGTATAGGATTCGCACAATACCTCTCTTTCTTTCTTCCGAACACGAGCCGTCCATTCGCCTCCACCTCGCTGCTCGGTGTTCCGGTGGTGTTGAGCGGACAGACGCTAATTGCAATGAGCGCGTGCGTAGCCGCCATGATCATTCTGCACCGCAGTATCTTCGCCATCGGCCGAATCGCACGCTGGCTCGGAGTTGCCGTAGGTCTCACACTTATCTTGCTGATTGTGGTTGGATTTACCCACTTCAACCCGCATCTGGCCTTCGACTTCCCAGCCGGTGCCTTTCATATCAACTCGGCATTCTTCGCCGGCCTCGGCGCTGGGATGCTGATCTCTGCCTACGACTATTGGGGCTATTACGGGATATGCTTTCTGGGCGCTGAGGTCCGCGATCCCGAAAAGACTATTCCCCGAGCCGTACTGGGCTCAATCGGCGTTGTCGCGACACTCTATCTGCTGATGAACATAAGCGTTCTTGGCGTACTCCCATGGCGTGAGATGGCACAGAATACCGACAGCCACGCCCGCATGTTCACGATGGCAGTCTTCATGGAGAAGCTGTACGGGCATGCCGCCGCCGGAGTAATTGTTCTGCTAATCGCTTTTGCAGCGCTTGCATCCGTGTTTGCGCTATTGCTTGGATATTCGCGAATTCCGTTTGCCGCTGCTCGGGACGGTAACTTCCCCTCATGGTTTGGAGTTGTACATCCAAAATATCGAGTCCCAACGCACTCCCTGTTGACCCTGGGCGGCATAACCCTGATGTGTTGCATCTTCAGGCTTCAGGAGGTCATTACGACTCTTGTAGTAATTCGCATCTTGTTTCAATTTCTTTTGCAGGGAACGGCCGTGCTGCTGCCGAAGCATCGTCTCGCGCGTAAGACGCAAGGGTTTCGGATGCCGCTGTACCCACTGCCAGTATTGCTGGCGCTAAGTGGATTTGTCTTTATTCTCTTTTCGAGACCGAACTTCTTGCGGGAGATGAGGACAGCCGAACTAATCCTGGTAGCAGGCTCCATTGTCTATGCGCTGCGCTACATCAGCATCCGAAGGCGGACAGAAAAGAACTAGCGCAGAAGCCAATTGGAATAGATTTGATAACTCATTAGGTTTCGCCAGTTGAGACCCTTGGGTTTGAGAAAAAAATCATTTTAGACAGGCAATTATGGCCTGTTCGTCAACTCATGCTACCGAAAGTTATATGTGAGACCTGTACTAATTCTAATATTGTTTTGACGGTCGTTCGCGGCGTTGGGGATCTGCGTGTAGACATAGTCAAATTGAGCGATGGTCATGCCCAGCTTTCGCTTTAGTCGAGTGCTTACGCCTCCTCCTGCAGCTAAACCAAACGAGTTGCGATTGATCGTGAATTGAAAATTGACATCCTCTTTCGCTCCGCCAAACAGTACTTCGCCATAAGGTACGAAACGACTTGAATTTCGGCGAGAGTACCGCACGCCAAAGAGATAGTTAATAATAGTGATGTTCTGCGAAGTGTTATCCACATTGTTAGCGTGGGCTACTGCGATATCGGCCACTGCGGCCCACACGGGCGTCACGTTCATTAATATAGTTCCACTGCCTCCATTGAGCGAGAAGCAACCACACTGACCCGGGGGTGCGTTCGCATGGAAGTAGTTATAGTTGGCACCCACCTCGAACCGCGGGATTTCGTAGTTGTTTCCACTCGTCGATATGGCCTGGGCATGCAGAACCCCGGACAAAGCGGATAGAAGTGTCAGCAGCAGGACGCTTCGAAGATGCATCATTCCTCTCCTACTGAACAATCAAAGTGGCGGTTGCGGCATGTTGGACGGGACCTTCGACACCGGTTACCGTGACGGTGTAGGTTGTGGGGGTGAGAGTAAAGTACCCACCTGCGCAGCCGCTAAGTGCAGCGATTGGTAAAAGAGAGCCGAGTGCCAGCAAGGCAAGCATCAAAGTGCGAGGCAGCTTCTTGCGCAACTTTCGGATTGTTCCGAGCCCTAGAATTCCCAGCATTCCAGCAACGATTGGCAGCTCGTTTCTTGTGTCAGGCGCGCCTTGGAGTGGATGGTTTTCTGCACGGAGGGAGCTACTGGTTTGAATATTAAGAACAACTCCAGTGACTCCGCTGCCAGCAGCTACCGTGGATGGAGTAAGAGTATAGGTTGAACCTGGCGGTAGGCCTGCGACCGTTAGTGTCACATCATTGAGGAAGGTCGTAGCACTAATGGGGGCAAGACTAAAGTTATAGCTGGTCGTCGATCCCGGGAAGACGTTCTGGCTGGTGGGGCCACTGTTTGTGTTTGTAAAATCTTCCACGACGTCATTCGCAGGTGCCGACGTACTAGGAGCAAAGGAACTATCTCCCGAATAAATTGCTATGATCTGATGCGAGCCCGTGGCGAGCTTGGAAGTAAGGAGAGCCGCATTAGCATTAGTGCTAAGCGACACAGCAACACCTCCGTTCGATGAGAGAGTAGCTGTTCCCAGTATGGTCGTGCCATCCATAAACGTTACCATTCCTGTAGCATCTGGGCTCGAAGCGGTGACGTTGGCCGTGAAGGTAATTCCGGTTTTGATTAGTTGGGCAGGCGTACTTTCAGTGATAGTGATGACGGTTGGGATCTTACTGATGACCTGAACTAACACCGAAGAGATCGATGAGCTATAGCTCGAGTTGCCCCCATAGGATGCGGTGATGGGATGAGAGCCGATCGTCAATGCAGATGTGGAAAAGATCGCGACTCCTGAGGTATTGACTACTCCAGTTCCCAGGGTGGTTGAGCCATCGAGAAAGGCCACCAAACCAGTTGCACCAGGATGTACGGTTGCAGAGAAAGTTATAAGCTGACTAACTGCCGATGGATTAGCCGATGACGTCAGGGTCACAACAGTTGCTGTCTTTCCTACCGTGACGAGAGTAGGTGGCGACACAGCCGGGTTATTATTCGCGTCTCCTGAGGTGGCTGCAGTAATGGAATCAACTCCTAGCGGAAGCGATGGGACCGTAAGAGTGGCAACGCCATTAACAATGGTTGCCGAACCTAATGGAGTCGTACCGTTGGAGAAAGTAACTGTACCCGTAACGCCTGCCGGAACTGTCTCGCTAATAGTCTCAGGTGTATCGATGGGTAGGTTAGACGACGACACAACGGGCGGGGGCAGAATCGGCGTATTTTTCCCGACGGATTGAGTGAGGCTTGCGGTTGCGGAGTTGTTATTGGTATCTCCATTGTAGGTCGCAGTGATTATGTCGTTGCCTGTCGACAAGGTGGAGGTTGAGATGGTTGCAGCTCCACTCGATATCGTTGAGGTGCCGAGGAGAGTTGAACCACTGGTAAAGGTCACCGTGCCAGTTACACCAGATGGAAGCGAGGCGGTGAAAGTCACAGACTGATTCACCGCAGATGGGTTGGCGGAGGAGGTTAGAGTTACGGCCGGACTAGCCTTGGTCACGTTCTGTGTGGTAGTGCCAGTGGCCGGGTTGTCATTTGTGTCGCCGCCGTAGGAGGCTGTGATCGGATCACTGCCCACCGGGAGCACCGTTGTGGTGATTGTCACGGTTCCAGTCGTAGGATTTACTGTGCCAGACCCCAACGTCGTACCGCCACTAGTAACCGTTATTGTGCCCGTTGTGCCAGGAGGCACGGTCGTCGTGATGGTAACCGGGTTTCCATAGCTGCTCGAACCAGAGGTAGTGACGATAACGGTTGGCGTAGCTTTGTTAACTGTCTGGGTCAGAGTTGCGACTGCAGAGTTGTTGTTCGTGTCGCCGTTGTACGTAGCTGTGATCGGGTCAGAGCCAATTGGGAGCGTCGAAGTACTTACACTAGTTACACCGTTTACTAATGTGAATGTACCTAGAACAGTCGACCCACTAGAGAAGATTACTGTTCCGGTCGCGCTCGGTGGAAGGGATGCTGTAAAGACAACTGCTTGATTAGCGGCCGATGGGTTGATCGACGAAGAGAGGATCTCTTGAGGAGAGGCCTTGGTGACAGTCTGGGTTGTGGTGCCTGTTGCTGGGTTGTTGTTTGTATCGCCCCCATAAGAGGCCGTGATCGGATCGCTGCCTACTGGAAGTGTGGTCGTAGTGACCGTCACCGTTCCAGTTGTGGGATTCACTGTTCCTGAACCAAGAGTTACGCTGCCGCTAGTGACCGTGATCGTGCCGGTTGTACCAGGAGGAACAGTCGTCGTTATTGTGACTGACCCGCCATAGGTGCTGGATCCAGAGGTGGTCACCGTCACAGGTGGCGTATTTTTTCCGACAGACTGGGTGAGGCTTGCGGTTGCGGAGTTGTTATTGGTATCTCCATTGTAGGTCGCAATGATTATGTCGTTGCCTGTCGGCAGGGTAGAGGTGGAGATGGTTGCAGTTCCACTCGATATCGTTGAGGTGCCGAGGAGAGTTGAACCACTGGTAAAGGTCACCGTGCCACTTACGCCAGATGGAAGCGAGGCGGTAAAAGTCACAGACTGATTCACCGCAGATGGGTTTGTGGAGGAGGCCAGCGTTACGGCCGGAGTGGCCTTGGTCACGTTCTGTGTGGTAGTGCCAGTGGCTGGGTTGTCATTCGTATCCCCGCCATAGGAAGCAGTGATTGGATCGCTGCCAACAGACAGGGTCGACGTAGTGACGGTTACAGTTCCGGTTGTCAGATTTACTGTTCCAGAACCCAAGCTCGTTCCTCCACTGGTGATCGTTATCGTGCCTGTGGTACCAGGGGGGACCGTTGCCGTGATCGTGACGGGATTTCCATATGTGCTCGGACCAGAGGTAGTAACTACCACCGTCGGAGTCGCCTTATTCACGGTCTGGGTCAGAGTCGCTGTCGCGGTGTTATTGTTGGCATCCCCGTTGTAGGTCGCTGTGATCGTGTCGGGACCTATTGGCAGCGTTGTGCTGCTTATCGTTGCCACACCATTGGCCAAGGGCGATGTTCCCAGAGTGGTTGAACCGCTCACGAAGGTCACGGTTCCGTTTGCATTGGTCGGGACAGACGCGGTAAAGACCACAGACTGATTCGCCGCGGACGGATTGATCGACGACAAGAGCGTCTCAGTAGGAGATGCCTTTGTTACCGTCTGGGTCGTTGAACCCGTCGCCTGGTTATTGACATTGTCTCCACTGTAGTTTGCCGTAATCAGATCGCTACCTACCGGCAATACGGTAGTCGATATCGTGACTGTTCCGGAAGTTGACGTGACAGAGCCCGATCCCAGCGTTACACCACCACTCGTGATCGTGATCGTGCCAGTTGGGCCGGCCGGTAGAGACGCGGTAATTGTGACGGAATGGCCGTAGATGCTCGAGCCGGAGGTTGTAACTGTCACCGATGGATTTAACTTTGCAACGACTTGAGTCAAGGTAGAGCTGGAAGCATTGTTGTTCCCATCTCCGCCATATGTCGCAGTGATGAGATTATTGCCAAGCGGAAGCGTCGAAATAGTGAGTGTGGTGACCCCATTCGTCAACGTTGAACTCCCCAGAAGGGTCGAGCCGCTTGTGAATGACACTGTACCAGTCACATTTGCCGACAACGTATCTGTGAAAGTGACCGTTCCCCCGGGCAGCGAGGGATTTACTGACGATGTCAAGGTCGAGGTGGGGCTGTTTTTAGCTACAGTCTGGGTAGTAGTCCCCACGGCCGAGTTGTAGTTGCCATCTCCGCTATAAGTGGCGGTGATGAGATCGCTTGGCGGCGACAGCAGCGTCGTAGTTATTGATACTGTACCGCCAGCGACGGTTCCCGAGCCAAGAGAGAGGCTGCCACTCGTAAAGACAACTGTGCCCGTCGCATTAGTCGGGATCGAAGCTGTGATCGTAACAGTGGCGCCGTAATTGCTAGGCCCAGAGGTTACAACATTTACAGTCGGTGTCGCTTTATTGACGACCTGAACGAGGACGGGGGACTTATTAGAACCATATTGTGCGGTGATATTATGGCTGCCCACCGAGAGACTAGAAGTTGCGAGTGTTGCGTTGGCATTGGATATGACACCGCTTCCGATGCTCGTCGTGCCATCGAAGAAGGTTATTGTTCCGGTTTTTCCAGTAGCTACGGTCCCAGTGAAGGTAACAGATTGCGAATAAATTGAGGGATTGGGTGAAGAACTTAGCAGGACATTAGAAACTGTGGCCGTAACCGTATTCGAATTACTGGGGTTGTAGTTTGAGTCTCCAGCAAATGCGGCCGAGAGGACGTCGGCTCCCACTGGCAGCGCGGTTGTCGTTAGTGTGGCGACTCCGTTCACCAAGCTTCCAGAGCCAAGAAGGGTAGTCCCGGTAAAGAATTGAATGGGCTCATTGTTGGTCGTCGTAGTCGGCGGTCCAACCGTGTAGGGGGACAGTACAGAAGTCAACACTATTGATTGCCCGGGCAAGATTGCTGAAGTTGAAGATGCCGTCAAAGTGAGTGCGGTATTTACTGGTGCGGCAGTTAGCGGCACTGTGGCAGACAGGCTACCTATGTAGATAGAGTCACCAGAGTAACTCGCATCCACTTGATGAACGCCACTGCCAAGTGGAAAGACAGCTACATGAGTGAGGGCGGAGGCAACGGATGTCTGCTGGACCTGACTCAACGAAACCGCTGCACGAGGCGTGTCCGCATCGGTTCCGATGAGATCTGCATTGCCGTCGTTGTTATAGTCTCCGGCATTTACGGCGTATGTCAGTGCGAAGCCACCTATGCCAGGCTCCTGATAGTTCTGAAAAGTTCCATCACCATTGCCCTGATAAACGAGCGCGCCAGTACTACCTCCTGCAATGATGTCAGGAATTCCATCTCCGTTCACGTCAGCAAGGTGAGGATCAGACGGGATGTCTGATACGTAAGTTGTTGTCTGAAAGTTACCTTTTCCATCTCCGAGGAGAACGAAAAGACTGTTGCCGACGTTGTTATTTCCGCTACCCG
The DNA here is from genome assembly GCF_013410875.1 of Tunturiibacter empetritectus. Lineage (GTDB taxonomy): Bacteria > Acidobacteriota > Terriglobia > Terriglobales > Acidobacteriaceae > Edaphobacter > Edaphobacter empetritectus. The sequence continues at coordinate 759,601 of NZ_JACCCU010000002.1, forward strand.
GTCGAGTGATGGAACTAGCTACAACATCCGGGAAGTCGTCTGCGTTTGTATCACCGGCGGTAAGAAATTCACCTATTTTGGTTGCCACAGGTGACGTTGGCACCTGAAATGTGCCGTCACCATTACCAAACGCGAGGTATAGGTCTGACAATGAACTGTTGGGCGATGCGGTATCGACTGCATAGGCCACATCGTCTTTGCCGTCCATGTTGAAGTCTGCAACAACCACCCCATGTGCGAGAGCGGGAGTGAGAAGAGGTACTGTCTCGGGAACAAACTTGCCGCTTCCATCGCCAATAAAAATTGTGACATTCTGCTGTGACTTATTGGAGAGTGCTATATCCAGGAGACCATCGCCGTTGAAATCTCCAATGGCAATACTCGCGACATCGCCCGTTGGATAATAAACTGGTGTTTTAAATTTGCCGTCCCCGCTGCCGAGGATGATCACGAGACCACCATTCGTTCCGTCGGAGCAACCAAGGGCGATATCAGTGACACCGTCCCGATTGAAATCAGCAAGGAGAATCTGAAGCGCTTTTCCTACGATGCAGCCAGAGTAATTTACCTTCGGCTTGAAAGTTCCGTCCCCATTTCCAAGAAGTACAGAGATTGTCTGCGCAGCGTCTCCGGTTACGACATCCAGGTTGTTGTCGGTATCGAGATAGGCCGACGCAATTGCCACAGACCGCAGGGTTGTTCCATTTCCCCCTATTGCAAATGGCTGATTTTGAAGAAAGGTTGTCGAGAGCGTAGATACCGTTAGGTTCTCAGTACCGAGCAGACTGTTACTTGTGCTGGTGTCTAGAAACGAGATAGTACCGGTGGGACCTGTATTAAGCGAGCCAAAACCTGCCACCGTTCCTGTGAGGCTGTAGTTTCCGACTGTACCTGTAGAAGCCAAAGTTAGGGTCGAACCATAAGTTCCCGTAACTGCATAGCTGACTGTATTCGACTCACTAGCGGCATAAATATTATTCGCTTTAAATACCGCTTTATAGCTGTGATTTCCAATCGGTCCACTACCGATCTTTACGGATGCGGTTGCAGCCGGAAAGGTCAGTTGGGCAATACCCAAAGCAGAGTTATTTTCGCAAAACTTTGCTGTCGCCTCACAAAAAAGCACCAAGCCGGCATTGATTGGCGAGTTTCCCGCTGTAACGGTTGCCGTCAAAGTAATGGGCGTTTGATAAGCAACCGAAGTAGCTGAGATTGCCAACGTCGTGACAGTTGGCGTTGGATTGGGCGTTATTCCAAAGGCCGCGGAGGAAAGAATTGACATCAACACGAGGGAAAGAAAAACTCGTGTGCGGCAAGTGCTTATAAATACCGAGACAGGAAAACAAGGCGAACGGTGAAACAAGCGCTTCATAGGGTCCCCTTGGCTCGTTACTTCAACCAAACTTTAGTACCCACCGTAACCTTCTGACTGAGCAGTACCTATTACACGAAAGTTGCACCATAGCGATGTCTCGTTTGGCCCGAGTCACGCTAGGTGCAGTTTGAGAAGTCCAAATAAAGTGGAATGGCAAAGGATTTGCTTGCGGCCAGCTAAATCACTGCTATGCAGTAGTTGGGAGGAGTTTTCAAAATGAAGGAGCACGACGATACGGCGCCTAGATATGGCGAAGGTCGGAATTATTAGAGCGAGAGCTATTTCCGATGCACGTCGGAGTGCCAGGTGGATTGGAGCGGAAGCGCTGCCCGAGAATTACTCCTCTATGACCGCCTTGACCAGATTTCTGGGCCGATCAACATCGATGCCGCGGCTGATCGCCAGTGAGTAGGCAAGCAGCTGAAATGGAACGACCTCTAGAATGGTTGAGAGTAAATCGTTGCTCGCGGGAATAAAGAGGCAGGAGTCGCTGCACTGAGGGACCTCCTGATCACCCTCGGTCGCCAAAGCGATAATTCTTGCACCTTGTGTCCGCATGTCCTTCATCAGCTGAAGGACCTTGGAGTAGCGCAACAAGGAGTCGGGATCGCCAGAGTCAGCAGTAGCAATCATGATTAGCGGAGAGTCCTTGCTCACAAGAGCGTTGGGGCCATGCTTCAACTCGCCCGAAGGATATCCTTCTGCATTTAAATAGGCGGACTCCTTAAGCTTGAGCGCGCCTTCCCGGGCGATCGCATAGTGAGCACCGCGACCGAGGTAAAGCAGCGTCCGAGAACTTGCCAGCTGAGGCGTCAACGCCTCAATCTGTCTCTGCCATTCCGGCAATGCGGCTTGAAGGAGGCTCGGGATCTCCTGAAGCTGGCGGCCGTGCGCTTCGGCAGCCTGGAGCGTCATGCGCCCGCGAACGCGAGCCAAGTGAAGGGCGAGAGAATAGAGTACTGCGAGCTGCGTGGTAAAGCTTTTCGTTGCCGGAATGGCATTCTCGACGCCGGCGAAAGTTGGCATTGAAGCGCTCGCTTCGGTTGCCATACTGGAACGAGCATTGTTGGAGATTGCGACGGTGGCAAGTCCCCGGGCCTGGGCTTCTCGGAGAGCGGTTAGTGTATCGGCCGTTTCCCCGGACTGGGAGATCACGACAACACCGGGGTTATGTAGCGTATGCGTTGAGCGATAGCTATATTCACTTGCGTATTCGACATCGACAGAGATTCCAGCCAGATCTTCAAGCATGATTTCACCGGCGAGACCTGCGTGTCGGCTAGAACCACTGGCGGCAATAACAAGCCGTTCTCGCCCTCCGAGTGCATCAAGAACCGGTTGAAACATCTCTGCTGTCGAGATGCCGCCTGGAACATATCGCTCGATCGTCGCGGCAAGGGCCTGGGGCTGCTCATAGATCTCGCGCAGCATGGCGTGAGGAAATGTCACAAGCTCCTGAGGAATGGGCGTCGGTTCTGTCATTTGCTTTGGCATCCCAATGGTTTAGCTGCGGTTACGAATGGCTGGAGTAACTGACCGTTGAAGACAATATGTGCATTTCTCGAGAGCGGCAGCTTGAATTACGCTGGACGCCGAATTTGACGGTGGATTACTTCGCCTGGAGAACAAATCTTATATCCTTTAACTTGTATGTACGACTATACTGGACTTGCGATATAGATGATAGTGCTTGTTTACAAAAAGTAGTACCGCTGGCTTATCGCCTTCACGGGGTTCCGCGCGAAGGTTTAGAACATGGTTAACTAGAGTTTGCGTTCAGCGTGGAGTCGACGAAAGGGCAGCAATGGTTAGTACGATAGCGGCACGGAGACTCATAAGTTCAGGCCTGGTGATCGAGTATCCGTTGGTAACAGTGGAAGATGGTCGCATCAGCCAGATAGCCAGTCTGAATGCCGCTGATCATGAACGGGTGCAGGCAACACATAGCTTTCGTGAGGCCACCCTGGTACCAACGTATGTCGACATACATATTCATGGTTGCGCTGGACAAGACGTTATGGAAGCCGACTCGAAAGCGCTAAACGCGATTGGATCCTACCTTTCCAGCCGTGGCGTCGGAGCATACTTTCCAACTACAGTGACGTCTCCGACGGACGAGACTCTACGCTCTTTGACGGGACTCGCGACTGAGATCAGGCGGTGGGCTGAGTCTGCCGGCCATGGTGCTACTCCGTTAGGGATACATCTGGAAGGGCCGTTTCTCTCGCATTTGAAGCGAGGTGTACATACGGATGCCTTGTTGGAAGCGCCATCTATCTCACTCTTCGATCGTTTCTGGCAGGCAGCAGAGGGCCAAATTCGCCTTATGACGATTGCTCCCGAGTTGCCCGGAGCGATTGAATTGATCGCGCACGCAACTGCACTGGGGGTTCGTTGCAGCATGGGACATAGTGACGCCAAGGTCTGCGAGGCAGAGGCGGGCTTTATAGCTGGAGCGCGTTCCGCGACCCATACATTCAATGCAATGCGGGCTATCGACCATCGAGAGCCCGGACTAGCGGCCTATGTGCTGGACAAGCATTCTCTGTTTGCCGAGATTATCTGTGACGGCATTCATGTAGACCCCTTAATGGTTCGGCTGTTCTTCAAAGCCAAAGAGAGAGACCGCATCATTCTGGTGACTGATGGCATGAGTGCTACTGGAATGCCAGACGGAACTTATATGTTGGGCGATATGAATGTGGAGGTGCGTGATGGGCGTTGCACCTCCGATGGTGTTCTTGCAGGCAGCGTATTGACTCTCGACCGCGGAGTACAAAACCTCATGAACTTTACCGGAGCAAACCTGGGGACAGCTGTCGCTGCCGCATCACGAAACCCTTCTCGACTGATGGGCATTGATGACAGCTGGGGTAGCCTGGAAGAGGGCCGCACGGCCAACATCGCCGTACTATCATCGTCAGCCGAGGTCATACAAACCTTCTTGTCGGGAAGATCGATGATTGCTTGAGGAGAATCACTAACTCTTGCGACAGACGAACCGAATCTGTGACTTCTACCACTCGTTTTGACGAAATGTGTATAGACAACCGAAGCGGGATAGGACTACAAAGACTAGGACGCGAATTAGTTCAACATCGTATATCGCAAGATGCTGGCTGAAACTGCCATCTTCCATCAGTGTGAGTATGTAGACACGATGTCGGAACGTCTCAGGAGATCGAGTGCCGAAGCCTCAAAATCAATCTGTTTCAACAATTCGTCCTTTGGATAAGAGCGGTTTCATACCGTTGTATTACCAGATTCAGCGAGCATTAATGGAAAAAATTCACTCGGGAGAACTTTCGACCGGGGACCCCTTGGCCTCCGAGGAGGAGCTGGCGCGAATCTACCAGGTTAGCCGAATGACAGCGCGGCAAGCGCTACACGGGTTGAAGACCAGCGGCTTCGCCGTAAGCCAGAAGGGGCGCGGCACATTTGTTACCCGGCCTAAACTTGAGAAAAACATCATGCATCTGCGTGGCTTTACCGAAGATATGAAACATCTCGGTATGGTTCCGAGTTCAAAGTTGATCGAGCAAACCGTCATAAAGGCTACTGCGGAACTGGCGGAGCAGTTGAAGGTCGAAACGGGCGAGATCGTAATGCGGCTGCGGCGATTACGTCTGGCCGACGGAATTCCGATGGCGCTTGAAGTGTCGCATATCCCATTAAAACAATTTCCAGGCCTTGAAAAGATCAACTTTGCCAAGCAATCTCTTTACTTCGTACTTCGCGAAACCTTTGGCGTGCGCGTCGCTTGGGCCGATGAGGTAATCGAGGCGCTCCCCGCGACTCGCGAAGAATCTGACTTACTTACAATTCCCAAGAAGGCGAGCATCCTTTCCGTCTCGCGGACAATCATGACGACCGAAGAGACGCCAATCGAAGTAGCATGCTCTCGATACCGCGGTGACCGCTATCGGGCTTCCATCCGTGTCCCAACCACAACTATTGAGTAAGAGCGGCGCTCTGAGAATGCAACGCCTCGGCTAAGTCCAGGTTGCGATGCCCTCTGATCGCGAAGAAGAAAATATACGCGTAGCAGAGTAGAACAATCGCGAAGCTGTGCTGATAGCCGAGCGTATCGGCGAGAAAGCCCTGAATCTCAGGGATAACGGCTCCACCGACGACCATAGTAATTAGAATTCCAGAGCCCTGGCTCGTGAATCTTCCCAAACCCTTTACCGCCAGCGGAAAGATGCAAGGCCACATGACCGAGTTACACAGGCCGCAAAAGACTACGGCCCACATTGCAATGTGTCCATGTGCTGCGACCGTGAGAGTGATGAGGACAGCAGCAATCAGCGAGACGACGGTAAGTGCCCTTTGAGCTCGAATCCAGCGCATCGCGAAATAGCCGACAAAGCGGCCTATCAGGGATAGTCCCCAATAGTAGGAGACGTATCGCGCGGCGACCTCGTGGCTCAAGCTTCCCATCGATGGCTGGCCAAGATAGGTGATCATGATGCTTCCAATGGCAACCTCGGCTCCTACGTAGAAGAAGATAGCAAGCGCACCCAGCCTTAGATGGCTGAAGCTCCACGCGCTGCCATCAGTCCCGGATTTGGAGCCGCCCTTTTCAATGACGTCGGGTAACTGCACGAAGGCTGTGATGACTGCCATAGCAAAGGCGCAGATTGCGAGAATGAGATAGGGCTTACGCACAGAGTGGGCGAGCTGCACTGTAGAGGCACCGGCGGCTATGAAGATAAATGCGGCGCCAACTCGAGGAGCGGAAGTTGTAGCAATCGAGTTGAAGAAGCCCGCCAGATTTAGTCGGGAAGCCGCAGTCTCCGGAGGTCCCAATGCGCCCACGTAGGGATTAATGGCTACCTGGAGGAGCGCAAGTCCGCTGCCGACGACAAACAGAGCGAAGAGGAAGAGTGGATAAAAGATGATGATGGACGCGGGCAGGAAGAGAAGCAGGCCACAACCCATAACTGACAGCGCGACCACAATGCCCCGCTTGTAGCCGATCCGTCCAACGATCCATCCTGACGGAAGCGACATAACGAAATATGCTCCGAAGAAGCAGAACTGAACCAGCAGCGCAGTGACGTTGGTGAGATGAAAGAGATCTTTGAAGTGTGGAACCAGGATGTCGTTCAGCGCGGTGATGAAGCCGATGCCAAAGTACAAAGAGACCATCAGCATGAGTGGAACGGTGTAATTCTTGCTGCTGGTCTCGACCGTGGTGATCGAGCGTTCTCCCGCGACTCCAAGCGCCATTTCCATCCCCTGTTTGTGCACGAACTGTCTTTTTATATGTCTAGATGACTATACTGTTTCGACGGATTACTTGCTTGAAGATTGAATCCCCGTTTGCCTGGTCACTTGCACAAACCGATTCGTAATGGTCTCGGGGCGGGTGATGGCGGAGCCGATAACAACGGCGGTGGCCCCCAGGTCCAGTGCGTGGCGGGCCTCTTGGGGGTGGGTGATGTGGCCTTCGAGGAGTATGGGGATAGTCAAGCGGGCCACCAGGGATTGGAGCAAGAGCCAGGAGGGAGAGCGGATGCCGGCGGTCTCAGCGGTGTAGCCGTACAGAGTAGTCGCGACGGCGTCGGCTCCGGCGCGCTCGGCGGCAAGGGCATCTTCCAAGGAGGCGATGTCGGCGAGAACAGGACGGCGCAGCTCGGTGTGGATGCGGGTGATGAGTTCTGGCCACGGTTCGGGGGCGGTGAGGCGGCGGCCGGTGCAGTCGAGCGCGACGATGTCGGCTCCGGCGTCAACGATGACCCTGGCGGAGTGGAAGTCGGGGGTTATGTAGACGTCTCCGTTGGCGTCGTATGTCTTGATGATGCCTATGATGGGGAGCTGCGTGAGGGTGCGGAAGGCGGCAATACGAGTTGTGCCTTCGGCGCGGAGACCGCCAGCTCCGCCGCGCAGGACCGAGGTTGCGATTCGGGTGAGTGTTTCGAGATCGTCCAGCGGATCGCCTTCTGCAGCCTGACAGGAGACGATGATGCGGCCGCGGAGGAGATGGAAGGGCGAGTTGAATGAGGGGTTCGAGCCTTGAGACACTTGATGCTTCCTTGAATGCGGCTGTCTGGCTATTGATGGGGAAGACACGACGCCGTAGGAAACAGACTATCTGCAAATCGCGTTATTGTGGATGAGGGAAAAAAGGAGCGAGATTTGAGACAGATTGATCGGCGTGGATTTATCTTCGGTTCGGCGGCTTTGACGGTGGCGGGGAGGGCTGGGTTTGCGGCCGGAAAGGATGGGGGGCGGCTGCTGGTCGGGACTCAGACCTCCGGCTCGAGCAAGGGGATCTATTCGTACTCCTTTGCGTCGTCGACGGGAGATTTGACGGCGCTCAGCCTTGCGGCTGAGGCGGAGAATCCTACGTTTCTGGCGCTGGCTCCTGACGGGAAGACCGTCGTCGTGGCGAATGAACTGGATAAGTTCGAGGGCAAGGACGGCGGGGCGGTATCGACTTTTACGCTGGATCGAACTAAGACGCGGTTGTCCAAGGTCAGTCAGGTTGCCTCCGGGGGAGGGGGGACCTGTCACGTCGCGTTCGACCGGACTGGCAAGGCTGCGTTTGCTGCGAACTATGGCGGGGGCAGCGCGGCTTCGTTTGCGGTGGGAGCGGGCGGTGCATTGAGTCCCGCAGTTTCGTTCTTTCAGTACAGTGGACATGGACCGAATGCGGAGAGGCAGACGGCTCCTCATGCCCATCGCGTGACGGTGTCTCCTGATAACCGGTTTTTGCTGGTCAACGATCTGGGACTGGACACGATCCACATCTATCGGCTGGATGCGGCTACGGCGAAGCTGGTGCCGAATGAGCCGGCGGCCTGGAAGTCTGCTCCGGGGGCTGGGCCTCGGGCGCTGCGGTTTCATCCGAACGGCAGGGTTGCGTACTGCGTCACCGAGATGACGTCTTCGGTGGTGGTGCTGCGATGGGACTCTGCGCGCGGGGCGCTTGAGACGGTGCAGGAGGTGGTGATGAGGCCTGCCGACTTTTCGGGTGTGAGCTCAGGGAACGATATCGTCATCGATCGGGAGGCAAAGTTTGCCTATGCGACCGACCGGTTTGACGACATTGTGGTCATCTTTGCAATCTCGCCGACCGATGGGAGGCTCAGCGTGGTGGACCGGATACCGTGCGGAGGCAAAGTTCCACGTCATCTGGCGCTTGATCCGAGTGGCCGGTGGCTGCTGATTGCCAATCAGGAGTCGGACAATATCTCGGTGCTGGCGCGTGATGAAAAGACGGGAAAGCTGACGGATGCGGGGAAGAGTTTTCCTTTGTCGCGGCCGCAGTGCCTGGTGTTTGTCTAGTTCCTCCCTTTGAATCTCCTTTCCCCCTGGTACCCCCTCCCCCCCCGAGGGGTATCTTGGCGGTAAAGTTATTCTATTCAGTAATTTGCAGAGGGGTGATGTCTGCAAAATGTAGAAACCAGAAGGCTTGTGCCTAAAATACTTGTTATCAATTAGTTAGCACGGCAACAAAAAGCCCCGGCTTAGAGCCGGGGCTTTTTATCTATGTATCAATTATAGCGTCTGGCATGTAACTTATACGCCACGCGTAATGTACTGAATTGAATTGGGTTATGCGATTTGGAGGCTTGACAGAGTTTTGGTCTTCGCGACTAGCCGAGCTCCTTTGAAAGATCGTTTTGATCGGGCTTTCTTTAAGCTTTAAGTACGCCCTGCGCGGGCGGCGGTCACTTCGTGACTTGTATACCCTCTGGTTGGCGCTCCCGTTGTTCGCGAAGAAAGATGACTTGCGACTTTGAGAGCGTAATTTTTGTTATTGCGACTTAGCTGTCTAACCGGTTAGGTGGTATAAAGATCTCGCATCCAGGAAGACGGGCAATAGAGAGCGGGATACGCCGATGAAGGATCGACAGAGCGATGTTGCTGTCAGGGCTGCACTTGCGAAGCTTGTCGCTTCCCTCATTGGTGGCCACCTGGCGCTCGACTTTTGCAATACGGCGGCCGAGCATCTGGCCGAACAGCCTGACGAGCTGCTTCCGGACTGGGAGTCGTTTGTCCGATGGACGGTTCAGGTTGGGTTGATCGAGCCTGAGTTGTACTGCGAACTGGTGGAATCTTCGTCGCCTATCGATGAGGTTTGGGAGCTTCGAGAGGAGATCTACCATGTTGGGCTAACGCTTGCCCTGGGAGATCCGGTTGCGGAAGACGACTTGGTGGCGATTCGCGAAGAGGCGAACGCGCCGAAACCGATAGTTGTGAGTCTCGGAGGAGGGCTCCATTGGCGGCCTGATCCGCAGTTCGCATCGATGCAGCTGAGGGCGATCCTGGCGGGGGAGGCGCTGTTTTTGTTCTGTTCCCGGAGGTCGGCTCGGATCGGTATCTGTGGAGGCGGCCTTTGCGGATGGCTCTTTCTCGACGAGAGCCGAGGGAGACGCAGACGCTGGTGCGACATGAAGGACTGCGGCAACCGAGAGAAGGCTCGCCGGTACTACCGGCAACAGCAGAAGAGCAAATAGGGAGACTGACACTATGTCGGTGCTGACCGGCGACGAGAGGGAGCAATAAGCTAATTGGAATGAGATGTTTATGGCCGAACAGTTTTTTGGCAAAAAGGTTCGGAAGGTTGTGAATGGTGGAGACCTTCGGGATCCTTCGCGACGCCCAGGATGACGGCAAGGGCAAGGGTGATGACAAGACAACAGCAGATCCCCTTCGGGCATGACAACAAGAAAGCGGGGGCAACAGCGACGATAAGGTGGCATTACTGACGAGGTAGGCCCTCCTCGGGCGGGAGCGCGGAAGGCTGGTTTTTGGTTGCGGAGGCAGTCTTCGGGTGGATTGTTATTCCCTCGTGTTCGGGCAGATTCGTTGTACGAGGCTGTTTGGGGCGTGGGACCAAAAAAAAATGCAAAAGAGAGTGTACCCGGAGGAACTATCACTCTCTTGAAGGCTAAGGTTAACCCCTTTGTAACGTTGAGTTGCCAAAACGGGACTGTTTTTGGCACTTTTTCGTGCGGCCAGGCAACCCCGAAAAGGGTTGACAAGGTAGTCTAGGTATGGTGAACCGGAGCTCATTTTAGTGCATAAAAAATACCCTTTAATGGTTGTTTTTCTTATACTTAAGGGATGGAACAGAGACCCGGAAACGACCGTACGGCAATCCTGACAGGAAGGGCTCGAACCGCTGTTACTCTGGCGGCGATGGTAGTTCTGTCTGCCTTTGCGACGGATAACGCTAATCCGGCATCGGCTCGACCTACCGACCCCGTGCCGGTAATGCACGATGTCACCACATCGGAGATTGTGAACACGGTATCGGTCCCCAGGCGCACGGTTTTGACCCGAATTAAGAGTGGGCTGGCAAGTTGGTATGGCGAGGTATGGCAGGGACGCCGGACTGCCAGTGGACGGATCTTCGACATGAACGAGATGACGGCAGCGCACAAGACGCTTCCGTTCGGCAGCAAGGTGAAGGTGACCGATCTGCGAAACCAGCGGTCGGTGATTGTGACGATCACTGACCGAGGGGCGCTTTATCCGGGCAGGGTGATCGATCTTTCTCTTGGAGCCGCGAGACAGCTGCGGATGGTCAACACGGGGCTCGACCCGGTGAAACTGGAGCTGTTGAGCTTTCAGAACTAAGCCTTGCCAGGCTCTATCGGATAGATTCTTTAACTCTTTAAAGGGCGCCCTGCGCGGGCGGCGATCACTTCGTGACTCGTATACCCCTTCGGTTGGCGCTCCCGTTGGTCGCGAATAAGATCTTATGCCGACCGTCGGAAGGCCCGGGCGAAACCGGTAGACACGCCACGGCGTGACCGCCGCCCACAGAGGGCGCTGTAACCGGATCAGATTCTGGCTCTAGGACGAGCGATCCAGCGGAAGACCGGTGCCCCCCAGGCACCGATGGAGAGTAAAGCGCCAAAGAGAACAATCGCGTCGATGCTTTCGCGGCCCTCGCGAGACCAGTAGGCAGCGGCGTCAAGGTTCAGCCAGAGGGCGAACTCATCGAGGGTAAGGGCAGCGCCGATTCCGTAGACGAGAGCGAGGAGCCGGCTGAGGAGGATGGACATGGAGGTGTCTCCGGTCCCCACGCCCGCGATTTCAGCATAGCCGGAGATGAGAAGCAGGAGGATTCCCCAGACAAGATGGTGGATGTGGCGGCCGCCCATCTCGACGTACCCGAAGGGGCCGATGTGATGGGTGATGGAGGCGACCAGAAGACGCACGGCGAGAAAGGTGATGAAGAAGCTGACCGAGGCGAGGAAGAGGCGCCGCTGGGGGCGGTCGGGAATCTGCTGGCAGATAATCTCCCCGGCACTGGTGAGATGGAGGACGAGCAGGATGAGCGCGGTGACGACCGCCAGGAAGATGAGAAGGATCCAGGATCCGGCGAGGTGCATAGATAAGGATTATCACGCAGGGCGGCGATAAGATGGCTTCATGACACTGGATGCAAAGATAAGAGCGATTTTGGATGCGGGGAAGGCGCTGGGTCGGCCGCCGGTGGAGCAGCAGACGCCGGAGGAGGCTCGGACGGAGAGAGCCGAGATGATGGCGCGGTTTGTGCCGATGCCGGAGTATGCCGATGTGAGGGTGGCGGATCGGGCGATCGCTGCTCTTGGAATCGCTGCTCGGACGATTGCTGCGGCGGCGGGGCGAGAGATTGGCGTGCGGGTTTTTACGCCGGTGAGGGTTGGCCTGTTGCCGGTGGTGGTGTTCTTCCATGGAGGCGGGTGGGTGGCGGGGACGCTTGAGACGCATGATCCCTACTGCCGGGCGCTGGCAAAAGAGGCTGGAGTGGTGGTGGTCGCGGTGGACTTCAGACTGGCTCCTGAGCATAAGTTTCCGGCGGGGCTGGAGGATTGCGTAGCGGTTACGGAGTGGGTGTTGGAGCATGCCGGGGAGTTGGGTGGAGATGGCTCGCAGGTGATGGTGGGGGGCGATAGCGCAGGGGGAACGCTGGCTACGGTGGTGGCTCTGCTACTCCGGGATAAGGGTGTGGGTGGGCTGGCGGGGCAGATTCTGCTCTACCCGGCTGCGAGTTACTATGATCCGCCGACGCCTTCTTATCTGGAGAATGCTGAGGGGTATGGGCTGACGCGGAGGGGGATGATCTGGTTCTGGGATCACTATCTGAATGACAAGAGCGAGGCGGCGGACTTTCGGGTGGCACCGCTGCTGGCGGGTTCGCTGGCGGGGCTGCCGAGGGCGTTTGTGGTGACGGCGGAGTATGACGTGCTGCGGGATGAGGGACAGGCTTACGCACGGCGGATGGAGGCTGATGGGGTGGAGGTGACCCATGTGTTTGCGGAGGGGATGAACCATGGGTTCGCGGCTTCGGCGAATGAATTTCCGCTTTTGCCGCAGGCGAAGGAGATGCTGGGGAGGGTGGCGGCTTGGGTGAAGGCTGGCGGCTAGTTCAGCTGGGCTTTTTTGGGCTCCACTTTTTGCGCGCGGGTACATCGGTTGACACAGGCGGCGTTGCCGTTTCGGTAGACACTGTAGGGACCGGTTCCGAGGCAGACGCTGGGGTTGCGGATTTTGGCTGCCACTTCTTGCGTTCCGGCGTTGGGGCTTCGGGGGGCGGGGTAATCGTGGGTGCCGGCGCGGTGGGAGTTGGCGGTTCGATCGGAAGGATCTCAACTGTGGAAGCCTGAACGTTGCCTGGTTCCGGCTGAACAGGGGTTGCTGCTTTGGGTTGCCACTTCTTGCGTTCGGGGGTCGACGGGGTTGACGAGACTTCAGCCGCTGGCGCTGCAGGAGCGGGTAGAGTCTGGGTGGTGATGCTTTGTGTTGGTTGAGCGGGTGAGACAGATTTCGGTTGCCACTTTTTTCTGTCGATCGACGGCGGCGCGGGTGTATGCGGTGCCGAGACATCTTCCTTGCGGGGAGTTTCAGCAACAGCGGCGGCGACGAGTGATGTGGGGGCAGGCTCGGGGATGGATTGGGTAACGGGAGTTGCTGCGGGTTCGCTTTGTGTGACGGGAGTGGTGAGGCCTTTGCTGCGGCGGACGCCTTCGAGGAGGAGTTCGGCTACGTCTTTGATGGCGATGTCTTCGGAGTCGGCTTTGGTGGGGGTGCTGCCGAGCATGCTCTTGCAGAAGGGACAGCCAACGGCGAGGATTTTTTCTCCGGCGGCGGGGAAGAGGGTTTGCTGGACTTCGCGGAAGCGGTTGTCGGAGATGCGCTCGTCGCCCTCTTCTTCCTCTTTCCAGAACTGGGCTCCGCCGGCTCCGCAGCAGAAGGAGTTTTCGCGGTGGCGGGGGAGTTCGGGGGTGGAGTTGGAGAGGATGTTGAGGAGGTTGCGTGGAGGTTCGTAGACTCCGTTGTGGCGGCCGAGGTAGCAGGGGTCGTGGTAGGTGATGGTCGCTGCGCTGGGCGTGGCGGTGAGTTTTTTTGTGGCTACGAGGGTTTCGAGGTACTCGGTGTGGTGCATCACCTTGTAGTCGCCGCCGATCTGTTTGTACTCGTGGCCGATGGAGTTCATGCAGTGGGGGCAGCTGGCGACGATGAGTTTGGGCTGGACAGTGTTGAGGGTGGAGACGTTTTTGTCGGCTAGCTGGCGGTAGAGGTACTCGTTGCCGGCGCGACGGGCGCTGTCGCCGGTGCAGCACTCTTTTTTCCCGAGGACGGCGAAGTTGACCTCGGCGTGGGTGAGGAGTTCTACGAAGGCACGGGCGGCTTTTTGCGCCTGGGGATCGTAGCTGGCGGCGCAGCCAACCCAGTAGAGGACGTCGGGGGTGGGATTCTCGTCGGTGGTCTTGACGTTGAGGCCGTCGGCCCAGGCTAGGCGCTGCTCGTGGTTGATGCCCCAGGGGTTTTGGGCTCGCTCCATGCCGCGGAAGGCGGATTGAAGCTGGCTGGGGAACTCGCCTTCGATCATGACTTGATTGCGGCGGATGTCGATGATGTCGAGCATCTGCTCGTCTTGTGTGGGGCAGACCTCCATGCAGGCTCCGCAGGTGGTGCAGGCCCAGGCGGCTTCGGGGGAGAGGGCGAACTGGAGGAGCGGGCGGAGACTGGGTTTTCCGGCTTCGAAGGGCGCGGAGGTGAACGCGAAGGGGCTTTGCTGCGCGGCGAGGTCGTTGAGCTCCATGCGCTTGTTGATCTCGAGCGCGGCGGGAGAGAGGGATTTGCCGGTGGCGGTGGCGGGGCAGACGTCCTGGCAACGGTTGCACTGGATGCAGGCGTAGGCGTCGAGGAGACGGGGCCAGGCGAGGTCTTCGAGTTTGGCGGCGCCGATGGTTTTTGCGTTGGCTTCGTCTTCGGTTTCGTTCTCTGCGTCGAGATTGAGGGCTGCTAGAGGGAGGACTCCGGAGGTGGGTTCGCGGGCGACGAGGTACTTCGCCGGGGCCATGAAGATGTGGATGTGTTTGGTGTAGGGGAAGTAGGCGAGGAAGGCCAGGACGCTGCCGAGCGCTCCCCAGTAGCCGAAGATGCGGAAGGCTTCGGCGTTGGCGGGGGTGAAGAGGTGGGAGAGCAGGGTGGCGAAGGGTTGGAGCGGGTCGGGACCCTCGGAGGCGATCTTTGCTCCAGCTCCGATGGCTCGGCTGCCGACGTGGAAGAGGATGAAGGCGGAGACGATGAGGGAGTCGCGGGTGATCTTTTGGTGCTGAACGTCTTTGTGGAGGAGGGTACGTGGGTTGAAGCGGAAGTCGGTGCGACTGGGTAGGGCGAAGCGGCGGATGACCAGCGCGACGACGCCGAGCAGGACGAGGAAGCTGAGGAGGTCGGCGAGGAAGCTGTAAGCTGCGAGGACGGTGATGTAAGTGTAGAGAAACGCATGAGTGAGGCCGGGGACATTTGAGGAGAAACTTATATCGCCGGAAGATGCGGGAAGGAAGCCTTCGGCGGCGTCGACGAGATTGACGAGGCCATAGAAGACGAAACCGTAGAAGATGAAGGAGTGGAAGAGGCCGACGGTGGGGCGCTTCTTGAAGGTGCGCTGCTGGGTGAGGGTGGTGATGAGGGCGTAGAGGAAGCGGCGCGGGAGTTTGTTGAAGCGGGGTTCCGGGTCTGTGGTGCCTCGGCGAATGCGGAGGTAGAGGCGATAGAAGCCATGGAAGCCCAGTGCGAGGGTGACTGCTGCGAAGAGGAGGAAGGCGATCTTTTGGTGGAATGGAAGCATTGGGCTTGAGCCGCTAGTCTAGTGCTTGTTATGACGAACTGTGCGTCGTTTTCTATGAACCGTTGGATCTTGCCATGCATTGATACGAATCGCGGGATGAGAAAGACATACCCCAGGGGCTAAAGCCCCGCGTTAAAGGCAGATTGAGAGACCCAAGGCTAAAGCCTTGGGGTACCTAGATGCAAAAACGTCGATTTCTGAGATAACTCCTCGCGTTTGATGGATCGCCATCTCGCGCGCTGATGGTCTCTTGAACAAGTTATTTTTTTAGCTCGGCGAGGATGGCTGGGACTAACTGGGTTACGTCGCCGATGATGCCGTAGTCGGCGATTTTGAAGATGGGGGCCTCGGCGTCGCGGTTGATGGCGACGATGGTTTTGCTTTTGTTCATGCCGGAGAGGTGTTGGACCGCGCCGGAGATGCCGATGGCAATGTAGGTCTTGGGCTGCACGGTCTTGCCGGTCTGGCCGACTTGCTCGGAGTAGGGGCGCCAGCCTGCGTCGACGATGGCGCGGGTGGCTCCTACTGCGGCGCCGAGCTGGTCGGCGAGGGCTTCGACGTACTGGGTGAAGCCTTCGGCACTGCCTACGCCGCGGCCTCCGGAGATGACGATCTCGGCTTCGGCGAGCGAGATGCGGGAGCTTCGTTCGGCGGTCTTGCCGGTGATCTTGAGGCGCGGCGTGGGGAGGTTGAGGTCTACGTCGAACTGCTCTGCAGCTTCGGCCTTCGGCGCTGCGGGATTGAAGACGCCGGGTTTGATGGTGACTACGGCGATGGGCGCGGTGGTTTCGATGGTCTCGGTGACGCGCGCGAGGAAGGTGTAGCGCTGGGCTTGAAGAGTTTCGCCGGTAGCTTTGAGTGTAATGACGTCTTCGAGCAGGGGCGCGTCGAGTTTGATGGCTACGCGTGGGCTGTACTCGCGACCGCTGCGGCTACCACCGATGAGAATGAGGGAGGCTTCGCCTTCGGTGGCGATCTGTGCGACCGCCGTGGACCAGAGTTCGGGGTCGTACTGGGCGAGAGCAGGGAGATCGGCGACGAGAACCTGGTCGACGGCTTTGGCTGCTTCAGCGGCGATGGCTGCTATGTTGCTGCCGAGAACCAGGGCGGTGACGGGGGCTTCGCGGCCTGACTCGCGTGCGGCGGTGATCATCTCCCAGGTGCTCTTGCTTACTTTGCCGTTGGCATACTCCACGACGACGAGAATCATGCAATCACCCTGGCTTCGTTGCGGAGAAGATCTACAAGTTGCACGGCGGCGGCTGGGGCGTCTTTGCCATCGAGGATTTTGTTGAGGCGATTTTTTACCTGGATCTCGGCGCTGACGAACTTGAGCTTGGGCGCTGCATCGAATTGGTCGAAAGCCTCTTTGCGCAGCTCTTTTTTCTTCGACTTCATGATGTTGGGGAGCGTGGGATAGCGCGGCTCGTTGAGTCCCTGCTGGGTGGTGACGACGGCGGGGAGCTCGAGCGTAAAGGATTCGCTACCTTCGTCGGCGTCGTGCTTGCCGGTAAGGGTGGTGCCTGCAAGTTCGAGGGCGCTGGTCCAGGTGACCTGCGGCCAGTTGAGGCGCTCGGCGGTGGCGGCGGCGAGAGCGTGCGAGTCCCAGTCGGCCTGCTGACCGCCCGAGAGGATAAGCGTTGCTTCTTCCTGCGTGGCGAGCTGGGCGAGGACTTTGCTGAGCGCGATGGCGTCGAGGCGGGTGTCGGTTTCGACGTGGATGGCGCGGTCGGCACCCATGGCGAGGGCGGTGCGGAGGGCGTCCTGCACGCGGGCGGGACCTACGGCGACGGCGACGATCTCGGCTTCGATACCGCTCTCGCGGAGGCGCAGCGCCTCTTCGACGCCGTACTCGTCCATGGTGTCCATGACGAGCTTGCTGTTTTCGAGCGCGACGGCGTTGTTCGCGATGTGTACGCTCTCTTCGGCGTCGAGGACCTGCCGAATGTAGGTCAGTATGCGCATGTCATCTCTACCTTATCCTGTGTGTCGTTGTTTGACTGTTTGGCTTGACTCTTTATGGGATTAGTTCGGGAAAAGAGCTTTGGTCCAACGCGAGAAGGATACTGAATGGGCGTTCAGTTCGTCAACGCTCCCCAAAAACTCTGTCCTGCCGGACGGCCCCACTGCGCGTGGGGCGGTCACTTCGTGACTCGCATACCTTTTCTGGATGGATCTGACGGCTTTGGTCCTCCCTTCGGTCGGTGGAAGTTGCGAATCAAACCTTTAGGCCTATGAGGCGCATGAGTTCGATACCGTTGCTTTTGGTGACGACTCCCTCGTGCAACTTGAAGTCGAAGCTCATCGTTCCATTTTTGATTTCGTCCTGAAGATGAACGTTGTGAAGACGAGAATCGCGTTGTTCGCCGATGTTGGTGAGGGCGAGATCGTGGGTGCTGATGAGTCCGATGGCACCGCTGTCGAGCAGAGCGCGGACTACGCCTTCAGCTCCTATGAGACGATCCTTCGAGTTTGTGCCTTGCAGGAGTTCGTCGAGGAGGAAGAGGACGGGGGGATTTTGTTCGGCGAGGTCGCAGATCTGGCGGAGTCGGGTGATCTCGGCGTAGAAGCGGGAGCTACCTTCCTGGAGCGAGTCGTTGATGAGGATGCTTGCGCCTATTTGTAGCGGTGTGAGTTGCAATCTTTGGGCACGGACGGGAGCGCCAGCCATGGCGAGGACGGTGTTGATGCCGACGGCGCGCATAAGGGTGCTCTTGCCGGACATGTTAGAGCCGCTGATGAGCAGGACGCGGGTTTCGCCGCAGATGCTGACGTTGTTGCGAACGCACTTTGCGGCGGGGATGAGGGGATGACCGAGTTGTTCGGCGATGAAGCAGGGCGGAGCTGGGATGTGGTCGAGGCCTTCGACAAACTCGGGGAAGGGATCGGCGGGATGCTCGTAGGTGTAGGCGGAGAGGGAGAGGAGAGCTTCGGCTTCGCCGATTGCTGTGAGCCAGGAACGGACTGCGATTCCGTGGGCGTTGCGCCAGGCCTCGGCTGCATAGGCGACCTGGACGCCGTAGAGGAGTGGCACGTTGAGGGCGCGCAGGATGGGGTTTTCGAGGGCGTTGATGTACTCCACAATGGTGCGCAGGCGGGCGATGGCTTGAGAGCCGGCGAGGTGATGCGAGGAGAGTTGCTGCTTGAGGGTCTGCAGACGTTGGGATTCGAAATCTTCGCGTTCGAGACGGGCAAGGAGGGAGGAGAGGAGTTGGAGATCTTTGAGGGCGTGCTCGGTGGATTGAAGGACTTCGGCGGTTTGTTTGCGAAGAGAGGCGGTGAGGATGCAAGCGAGGATGAGGACTATAAAGAAGGGAGTTTTTTCTCCGCGCTCGGCCCAGAAGACGGCTGAAGCTATCGATGAGAGGGAGAGGAGGAGAGAGATCCAACGGAGAGCTTGATGCTTGAGCTGATTGGAGGCTTCCGCCCAGTGTGTGAGGGCTTCGGCGTGGATGCCGACCTTGAGATCTTCGCCGAGGATGGCGATGTCTTCGCGGAGGTCGAGGCGGGTGCGAAGTTCGGTGAGGGCGGCGTGGCGTTGCTTGAGGTCGGCGACGGGGGATGGAGAGAGGAGCCACGCGGCGAGGGTGTCTTCGCCCATGCGGGAGCGGGCGAGGGATAGGAGTTCGAAGAGACTGCCGGGGCCGAAGAGGTCGAGGTCGGTGGCGTAGAGGCTGGCGTGGGTGTCGATGCGTTCGCCGGTTTGGCTGGGGACGGTCTGGCTCCAGCGGTCTTCGGTGCGGGCGAGGCCCTTGCGGTAGAAGTCTACGGCGCGTTCGGCGCAGGCGCGACTGCGGAGCACTCTGGCATGGAGGATGGCCAGGGCGAGGAAGGTTGCGGGGCCGGCCAGCAGCCACCACGGAGAGAAGACGTCGTTGTGGAGAGAGAGCCAGGCGGCGATGAGGGTTGCGAGGACTACGAGGAGGCGGAGATTTCCGAAGCGGCGGTGCAGTTTTTCGAAGTGCGCGACCTGCTGCTCGCGGGCTTGCTGGCGCTGCCTGTACTCTTCGGAGGGAGAAAGATCGGACGGAGAGTAATCGGGCATTGAAAGATCGGGCGGAGGCACAGAGGTATTATCGCTTACCCCTGTGCCTCTGTTTTGAGGCGGTTATGTAGTGGCTGGGGTGGCTTCGATGGTGTTGGTGGCGGCGACTCGGGTGTACCACTTTGCTGAGTCCTTCATGAAGCGGCGCTGTGTGGGGAAGTCTACGAAGACCATGCCGAAGCGTTGGGTGTAGCCCTCGGACCACTCGAAGTTGTCGAGGATGGACCAGGAGTGGTAGGCGCGGACGTCGGCTCCGTCGTGAATGGCCCGGGCGAGTTCGCGGAGGTGCTCGCGGTAGTAGTGAATCCGGCGAACATCGGCGACGCGACCGTTGGCATCGGGGTAGTCGCCGTAGGAGCAGCCATTTTCGGTGATCTCGATGGGGAGTTTGTAGTCCTGCGAGACGCGTTGCACGATCTCGTACATGCCGCGCGGGTAGACCTCCCAGCCGATCTCGGTGAGGGGGCCTTCCTTTCCGTTGAAGTGGTCGAAGCCCATGGCGTCGTAGGAGGGCTTGGTGGGGGCTGGGGTTTTGAGATTGGCGACGATCTGGCGGAAGTAGTAGTTGACGCCGATGTAGTCGAGGGGCGCGGTCATGCGCTTGTCGTCGCCGCTTTGGAAGCCCATGGTTTCGAGGGGGACGCCGTGGACGAAGGCTTCGGGGTAGCGGCCACGGAGGGCGGTTTCGAGGAACCAGACGTTGTTGAAGGCGTCGAAGCGTTTGGCCGCGGCTGCGTCTTCCGGCGAGGATGTTGCGGGAGTCGTGGAGGACATGCTGAAGGCGCTTCCGACCTTTGATTTTGGGGCGATGGCCTTGATGGCGCGGAAGGCGTCTCCCTGGGCGAGGTTTACGGTGTGGGAGGCTTTGAGGAAGAGGTCGAAGTCTTGTTTGCCGGGGGCGTGGACGCCGCTGCCGTAGCCAAGATAGGTGAAGACCCAGGGTTCGTTGAAGATGGCCCAGGTGTTGATGCGGTCGCCGAGGGCTTTGACGGCGATCTCGGTGTAGTCGGCGAAGCGGGCGGCGGTGTCGCGGTTGGGCCAGCCGCCTTTGTCTTCAAGGGGTTGGGGGAGATCCCAGTGGTAGAGGGTAACGAGAGGGCGCATTCCGGCGGCCAGGACGGCGTCGGTGAGGCGCTTATAGTAGTCGATTCCCTTCTGATTCACGGCTCCTTCGCCGGTGGGCTGGATGCGCGACCAGGCGATGGAGTAGCGGTAGCTGCGCATGTTCATCTGCTTCATGAGGGCGATGTCGCCGGGGTAGCGGTGGTAGTCGTCGCAGGCGGTGTCCCCGGTGTAGGCGCCTTTGACGTTGCCGGGGGAGTGGCTGAAGCGGTCCCAAACGGTCTCGCCTCTACCGTCAACATTCCAGGCACCTTCTACTTGGTAGGCCGCGG
Organism: Tunturiibacter empetritectus; assembly: GCF_013410875.1. Classification (GTDB taxonomy): domain Bacteria; phylum Acidobacteriota; class Terriglobia; order Terriglobales; family Acidobacteriaceae; genus Edaphobacter; species Edaphobacter empetritectus. Next base: position 780,498 of record NZ_JACCCU010000002.1, read on the forward strand.
TGGCGGTGCCCCAGAGGAAGTCCTTGGGGAACTTGACCTCGGCAGCGGCTGGGCCCTGGTCGGCCAAGGCGTCGAGGGCGGGGAGGATGGAGGCTGCGGAGAGCCTGGGGAGCGCGGCGGCGGCGGCCCATGCGGAGGTTTGGGCGAGAAAGCTTCGGCGATTCATGTCAGGTGGTCTCCGTGCGGATTATTTTATGAACGAAGTTCGCGGAAAAAATTGGATGGTGAAAGCTCGGATTTAGAAGGGGATTTTGGGGAAAATGTGGTTTTCGAGAGTGGTTTTTGGTGGTGTGGTTGTGGTGCGATGCGTGGTGGATGTGGTGTTTTGGATGGTGAATTGTGGTCTGAAAAATGGGCCAGGTTTTGGTGATTTATTTTTGGGGTGCAGTTTCTTGCAAAAACGAAAATACGGGAATCCTTTACTCCGTTCAGGATGACGACTTTCAGGGGACAGGAATGATGGCTTTGAACAGAGTTGAGGGTTAGGGCAAAAATTACCCGTCGGCGAAGAAGACATCTCTTCGCCGACGGGCTGTGTTTCGGTTGAGTTAGAACAGCACTTTGAGTACGAACTGGTACTCGCGGGGAACGTCGTTCGGATCCGTCTGGGTGATGGTGCCGAAGTTCGCGTTACCTAGCTGAGCGTTTGAGCTGTTGTTGTTGGCGATGAAGAAGTTGGGTGTATTGGAGATGTTGAACGCCTCAACGCGGAACTGTATGGTCGCACGTTCTGCGACCGCGAAGTTCTTGAAGAGGGAGAGGTCAACCTGACGGAAGTGAGGGCCAAACAGCGAGTTGCGCTGCGTGTTGCTGATGGTTCCGAGGGGTTGAGGAACGAAGGATGCGGTGTTGAAGAATGCGGCATTGGACTTGTGGCCCAGGCGCGGATCGGAGATGGTGTCAGGACGATCGTTGCCGCCCGCATTCTGCGGAACGGCGCGATTGCCGTAGCCATGCTCTGCGCCGTCAGCCTCGATCGCAGTGTCGTTGTTGAGGGGTCCCTGGTTGCCGCCGCCGTTCTCGATCGAGAAGACCTTACCGCTCTGCCATCTCGCGATCATGTTGGTCTGCCACCCGGAGAACGCCAGCTTCTTGACGCCCGTGAAGTTTTTACCGTACTGCAACTCGTAGTTGAGTTGCAGGGCGAAGCGGTTTTGGATATCCGTGTCCGCATAGCCGTATTCGGTCGCCCGGATGTTGGTGGGAAGCGCGTGAGACCATCCCTGGTCGCCCTGCTGGGAGTAGCTGCTGACGTCCGTCAGCGCCTTGGCCCAGGTGTAGTTGGCGTTCACAGCGAGGCCCTTGGTAAAGCGGCGCTGGAAGGAGGTCTGGAGACCGTTATAGTTGGAGACGCCGCCGCTGTTGAGGTAGCTGACACCGCTGAGGTTGGGCAGAGGCCCCGCCAGCGGACGTGCTGCAAGTTCCGGGTTGGTTACGACATTGAAGGGCAACGGTTGGTTGATGTTGTCGATCGACTCCGGCAGATGCTGGCCGATGTTGCCGACGTAGCCGATGGTGAGGACGTTGGCACCGATCTGCTGCTCGAGCTGCAGGTTGAACTGCTGGATGAGAGCATTCTTGAAGTTCCTCTGTTCGGCGACGAACCCAAGACCGGGAAGAGTAGCAAGGTTAGCCAGCTGAGCTGCACTGGGTGCAGCGGGCGGTGGGATTGCAACGGTAGACGATATGATGCCAGGCTGACCAAGTGTGGCGCAGTCTGGGTTTTGGCCCTTGGACGCGCCAGGGATCGAAGCCTCGAGCTGAACGGCCAAGGTGGACTGGCAGGCTGGAGCATAAACGGAGGTGAAGGGCGCGTTTTTGAGGTCGCCGTTCGAGGTGTAGTTGCCGGGGAAGTAGCTGATGCCATAGCCGCCGCGCAACACAGTTGTGGGCCGGGCGGAGAACGCGAAGCCCACGCGCGGTCCGATGTTGTTGTACTGGGTTGAGATGCCTGCGTTGTTGTTGACACCGTTGACTCCGGCGATGTTCAACGCGCTGGAGGTTGCTGCAGCGGGGCTGGAGAGAGCAGCGAGGTAGTCGTAGTTGGAGATGTGGTTATGCGCCTCGGTAAAGGGCGTGTAGATGTCGTACCGGGCACCGTAGATGACGGTCAGCTTGGGGCTGAGCTTCCAGCTATCCTGCGCGAAGAAGCCAGGCTCCCAGCTGCGGTAGTCAGGCGGAGAGAGGTTGAAGTTACGGGCCTGGTTGTTGAAGGCTCCAAGCAGCGCCGAAGCTAGCTGGTTGTCCTGGGTCTGCCCCTGATCATTTGATGTGCCCTGGGCGTTGAGGCCGTCGCTTGAGAGATTAAACCCGTAAGCTCCGACTGCAGAGGCGCTCTGGACGTTGCGGGCCTGACGGCGGACAAGAGCTGCGCCGAACTTGAAGTTGTGGTTGCCCTTGGTCCAACTGACGGTGCCGCTGTACTGGTAGGTGCCATCGATGTCCTGCAAGGGAACGTAGGCACCGTCGCCGATGTCCCCAAAGGGTCCGATGGAGACCGGGGTGAGGGAGTCTGCGAAGGGGCTGAAGTTAGTCATGCTGGCAGGGAAGCCGACCTTCTGGTCGATGCCGACGCCATAGTTCAGAGGAAGTGAGAGGTTGTTGATGCGCGTGTAGCCGGCGCGCAGATCGGCGACGAGCGCGGGGGTAAAGATGTGGGTGTAGCCGAGCTCGTACTGCTGGGCGATGTTCGTGGCCGGACCAGAAAAATTGTAACGTCCGCCGCTGATCTGGATGCCATTAACAGTTCCGAACGCTGGGGGTGTGAAGGTGTTGACGCTATTGTAGGAGAACCGAGCGAAGATTTGGTTTTTGTCATTGATCTTGTGATCGATGCGGGCGTCGTAGGTGTTGTAGCTCTGGGTGACGTTGGGGCTGATGGCGAAGTTAGACGCGCCGGGAGCCGCATTCGGGTTGGTGGGAGCGGGATAGAGCCGCTCATAGGCGAGGATGATCGGGTTGACCGCAGCCGCGCCACCGGCGCCCTGAGTGCCGTTATTGGTTCTCGAGAAGAGATCCGTGAGCGAACCGCCATTGACGCCGTTGATGTCGTTGTACTCCTGCTGGGTGGGCACCGTACCGGTATAGGTGGTGCCGCGAACGTTGCGGAAGCCTTCATAGTCGAAGGTGAAGAAGGTGCGGTCCTTGAAGATGGGGCCGTTGATGCTGGCGCCGTATTGATTCTGGCGGAGTTCGGGTTTAGGTCCGGTGGTCTGGAAGAAGTTGCGAGCGTCGAAGATGTCGTTGCGGAAGTACTCGTAGACGGAGCCGTGGAACCTGTTCGTACCGGATTTAGTGACGATGTTGATGACACCACCCGCGGTGCGTCCGGCTTCGGGAGCATAGGAGTTGGTCTCGATAGTGATCTCCTGGATGCCTTCGATGTTGGGCTTGACTCCGATGGTTCCGATGACGCGCTCGTTGTCGTCGATACCGTCGACGATCCAGTTATTGAGGGATTCGTCCTGACCGTTGACGGAGAGACCGGCGGCGTTAGTGCGGCGATCGTCGGGACGGCCACCGCTTGAGAGTCCGTTGCCGGCGCCTTCGTTTGCGCCTGGGGTGGAAGAGATGAGCTGGACAAAGTTGCGTCCGTTGAGGGGCAGGTCCTGCACAGCCTGGGCGGTCACGGTCGAGCTGACGGTGGCGTTATCGGCCTGAAGCAGGGGTGTGGAAGAGGTGACTTCGACGATGGTGCTTTCTGCACCCGTTTGGAGTTTGATGTCGTTACGGGCGCGGTCTCCTGCTTCTACGGCGACGACAGTCTTGGCTGACTGGAAGCCGGTGGCCTTGATCGAGATGGAGTAGGTGCCGACGGGGAGGAGAGCAAAGACATAGTCTCCGGAGCCGTTGGACTGAATGGTGCGCACCAGGTTGGTGCCTGTGTTGGTGAGGGTGATCGTGGCGTTGGGAACGACGGCGCCGGTGGCGTCGGTGACGGTGCCGAGGATGTCGGCTGTGGTCAGCTGCGCGAAGGCGGCTGAGGTAAAGAGGACGAGGAGCGCCAGGAGATATGCCGGCTTGCTCCACCCCTTAGCTATTCTGAGAAAAATTCTGCGTCCGCACTGGCCTGAGCGGTCCATCTGGGTAGTTACCTCGTTGATCATGTTGTCCTGCCCTTCGAGCTTTGGGTTTGTGAAACGTTTAAGTGAATCTGACACTCTTGTACTTGTGTTGGCAGACTTCTGTTTAGAGCTGCTCAGCACGTTGAATCTACTTACTTGACTGCTGTTGTTCGAAGAAGTCGCCGTATCCGGCAAATGTTGCTCGTACTGCATTTACTTCAAACGTTTGAGTAGGGGGAATGTCGTCATTCTTCCCCGGCTGTGGATTCTGCTGGATCGGCCTATTGCTTGTCAAGAAAGTTTTTGGCCGGGGAGTGACTTCGGAGGGTCGGCCGAGAGGCTTGTCCTGGGTTGGTTCGGGGTTGGTTCGGGGTTGGTTCGGGGTTGGTCATACCAGTTTGCGGGAATGGGAAGACTGTTTTTTCAGAGATGCTGGATCACGTTATCCCTGTGTGAGTGAATGCCGCTTTTGGGCGGTATTCCGACAACAAGTGTGTGGAGGGGCCGGGTGCCCTTGGGGGCAGTGGTCGGACGATTTTTGAGGGGTGCGGGACTCTGGCTGGTTACTGCTTGAAGTGCTTACTACCTTTGATTCGTCCCTAAAAATGGACAAGAGCGTGAAGGTTTTTGGGCGAGGTTGGGGCTGGCGGGGCTCGTGGTGAGTTACGGAATTTGCGAGGCTCAGTTTGGGGTTTTGAAGGTGGCCAGGAGGCGCTCACGAACGAAGACGATGTGATCGCGCATGGCGAGGCGGGCTTCGCGTTTGGAGTCTTTCTTGAGGGCCTGGTAGATCCTGGTGTGAGCTACGGGGGCGGTGGTTGCGGAGAGCTCGTAGGACTTGGAGCGGCAGAGGAGGGCCTTCTGCTGGACGTTTTCGAGGACGCGGCTGAGCTCCTGGTTGCCGGTGGCGGCGGCGATGAGGCTGTGAAAGCGCATGTCCTCTTCGATGTGCTCGAGCTTGTTGCCGTTTTTGAGGAATTTTTTGGTGCGGGTGATGCTGGCGGCGAGGTCGGTGAGGAGCTTGGGGGTGATGGTCGCGGCCTCGATGGCGTGGACCTCGAGGACCTCGCGGAGCTCGTAGAGGTCGCGGATCTCCTTGGCGGAGAACTGGCGAACGTAGGCTCCGCGACGGGCTTCGATGCGAACGAGACCTTCGGCCTCGAGGCGATTAAGTGCTTCGCGGACGGGAGATTTGCTGATGCCGAGCTGGGTGGCGAGGGACTCTTCGGTGAGGCGGGATAGCTCGCCCAGGGTCCCGTTCAGCACGCTCTGCTTAATGCTCCGGTAGGTGAGCTCGGTGAGGTTTGGGATTTTAGCCAGCTTAATCATGATAGTGGTCTGGAGGATTCTACACGACTGGACAGAGGCCGCTTATGGCGGTGGCTTGTGGGGATTTACTTGAGGGATTTCTTAGTTGCCGGGCTCCTGACTTCCGGGATGGTACTGGCGGGCGATGTGGTCCTTGAGGTCGGAGGGATAGAAGTAGACGTCACGGAGATTGCCGGTGCTGTAGCGGGTGGCCTGGTCGTTGAAGTGTGGGGAAGTGGGGTCACCGCTCTCGCCTCCGGCGGTGACGGCTTTGGCGTGGACTTTGTCTCCGAACTCGACTACGGCTACGAAGCTGTTGCCGCTGGTGCCGTACCACTTCTTTGTTCCGGGGTAGGGGCGGGCGCCGAAGGAGGCGAGGGAGCCCCAGAGGGAGGAGGTGAAGGGGACGGGGATGCTGGGCTGGGTGTCGTCGAAGGGTTGGGCGATTTTCCCAGTCGCGACGCCATTACCGGCTAGACGCTGGAAGCGGTTGATGTCGCCCCAAGGGGTCTTCCAGGTTCCGAAGTCGGCGGTGAGTCTGTCGGTGGCGTTGGAGAGCGATTGCAGGAGCTGGGCGGATGAAACTCTTGTTGCGATGAAGTCTTCGACGGAGATGCCGGCGGCTTTGGCGTCGGCGAGGGTGTGTCGGCGGATGTCTTCGCCCCAGAAGACGGCGAGCGAGGTGGGAATGGAGTCGACGGCCCAGCGGTGGTTCCAAGGGCGGAGGGTTGCGATCTGCTCGGTCAGCTTCGCTCTGAGGAGATTGGAGCGCGGGGCTTCGTCCCAGGCTTTGAGGAGGGCGGGGAGTGGCTTGTCGAACCAGGGGAGGTAGCTGTCGTAGGCGGCGGCGATGAGTGAGTCGAGAGTGAAGTCTTTTTTGTTCTCGAGGACGCGGATGGCGTGGAGGCCGCGGGCGGTTTCGGTGCCGGTTTCGACGTAGGCGGGGTAGTCCTGCTTGCGGAGGCTGCTGGCGCCTGCTCCGGACCAGGGCGAGTTGTTGCTGTTGTAGAGCCAGCCGCTGCCTGGGTTGAGGAGTTGGGGGATCTCGTCGACGGTGAGGAGACCCTTCCAGTCGGTGGCGGGGTTGCTGCCGTCGACTGGTTTGGTGAAGTCGAAGGCGGGGTCGCGGCGGGGGATGAAGTTGCCGTGGAAGTAGGCGATATCGCCGTCGGCGTCGGCGAAGATGGTGTTGTTGGAGGAGTTGGCTTTGAGTTCGAGGGTCTGGCGGAAGGCTTTGTAGCTGGTGGCTTTGGTGCGGAGATAGGACTGGGTGAGAGCTTTGATGGGCTCCTGCATGAGGCGGATGCTGACCCACTTTCCGCTCTCTTCGCGGATGACGGGGCCGTGATGGGTGCGGTAGATGGTGAACTTCATTTCGGCCATGCCGTGGTCGGTCTTGTAGGGGATGGTGATCTGCTCGGCGGTGATGGGGCGTTGCTGGTTGCCGTACCGATAGGTGAAGTGGTCGCCCTTCTTCTCGACGGTTTCGAGATACTCGTCGACCGCGTCGACACCGCTCGAGGTGTGCATCCAGCCGGCACGCTGGTTGAAGCCCTGATAGATGAAGAACTGGCCCCAGGTGACGGCTCCGTAGGCGTCGAGATCTTCGTCGCTGGTCATTTGAAGTTCGGAGCGGAAGAAGAGAGAGGTGTGGGGGTTGATGAGCAAGAGGGCGTGGTGGTTGGCGGTGTTCGATGGGGCGATGGCCATGCCGTTGGAGCCGGTGGGCTCGGGTGGGTCGCTGTCGTGGATGTATGGAAGATTTGCCGTGAAAATGAAGTGCGGGTGTCTCTCCACTACGGCGGCAAGATGCGCCGCATCCGGTCGAGATGACTGTATTTGAGGCTCGCTAGAAAGATGAGAGCCAACGGCAGGAGCGACGGGCGGTGGGTGAGAGTAGAAGGCTTCGAGCTGCGGGAGGTCGATGCGTTCGATGTCGCCGCCTATGCTGCCTTCGGTGAAGGAGAGGGCCATCCAGGGTTCGAAGTGGTGGATGACTCGCGGCTTTACCTCGGGGTGTTGGTAGAGATAGAAGTTAAGGCCGTCGGCGAAGGCGTCCATGAGGGCGTGGAGCCATGCGGGGCTGTCGGCGTACTGCTTCTTCAGTGCTATGGGGTTGATGAAGAGCTTCATGCGGAGGTCCTGGTAGATGCGGGATTCTCCTTCTGTTTCGGCGAGGCGGCCCATGGCGTTGATGTAGTTGATCTCAATGCGATTGAAGTCGTCTTCGGCCTGGGCGTACTCCATTCCGAAGACGGTGTCAGCGTCGGTCTTGCCGTGGATGTGCGCGATTCCCCAGTAGTCGCGGGTGATGGTGACGTTGGCTGCTTCTTGCTTCCAGCGTGTCTGCTCTTCGTTTTGTATTGCGCGGAGTGCGGTTGAAGAGAACAGGATTGCTATGAGGATGACAAGCGGATTGAAACAGCTTCTGTTCTGCATGAACGGCGCATCTCCGTGAGCGGGGTAAGTTCGACTGGCGCGGCGGTGCGAACAGTTTACCTGCTGGGAGAATTCCGTTGGTTAGAAGCTGTGCTGCCGGACAGGCCCACTGCGCGTGGGGCGGGCGTTCACACGCCTTTTTTAGTGCTTCGCGCTGTCCTCCCGTTGGTCGGAATCGACCTTCTCTTCCGACCAACGGGAGGACCTGTGCAACTCATCCTACCGCGACCGGTATACACGTCACGACGTGACCGCACGGGGCCGTAGAACTGGGTGTGGTTGAAGGTGGCGTTGGGATGCTCATTGACCTGGTCGATGTGGTATGGACGCCGAGCTTGAGGGTGTGTGTGCCAATTGATCGCGAGACGCCTGGGAACGCAGCCCCCTGCGTTACTTGAGAGCTGGGCGCAGCGGTTTAAGTTCTCCGTCGTTGGGTGCGGGTTTGAGCCGGAGGAGTTTTGCGATGAAGTCGTAGACGTCTACGTTTTGAAAGCTTGGGAGTTTTGTTCCTGGGCGGATGTCCGGGCCATTCGCGACGAAGAGGGCTTTCATCTCGGGCATGCGGGTTGCGTCGTAGCCGTGGTCGCCTGCGGGCGGCTTGCGGGAGCTTTCATGGGCGCGAAAGACGTAGGGTCCGTTGGGCACAATGACAGGATCGCCTTCGCGTGGGTTTTCGTTGAAGTGCAGATAGGCGGGGACGTCGGCTCGGCGGTAAACAGTGAAACGTGGGTCGGTGTGAGCGCGAAAGCTCTCGTAGGCCTTCTGCGCATCGGCTTCGGTGTCCGCGTAGAGGAGCGCGCCATCGGTTTTGAAGTGCGAGAGATCGGCGTATTGGTCGAGGGTGACCCAGTCGCCTTCGACCTTCGTCATGCCGTGATCGGCGAGGATGATGAGGTCGATGGGGAGGTGCGTGGCGTCGAGCTTGGACTTCAGGTCGCCCATGAGTTGATCGACGTGATGGACCTGCTGCTGCTCTTCGAGTGAGTTGGGGCCGTAGTTGTGGCCGGCGTGATCGGTGTTGCTGTAGTAGAGAGTGATGAAGTGAGGGCGTTGCGGTGGCGGCAGCTGGAGCCACGCGATGACCTGGTCGATGCGCTTTTCGTCGTCGAAGGCGTCGTCGAAGTGGACGTACTCGTCGGGCCGTTCGCCGGCGATCTGGGCCTCGGAGCCGGGCCAGAAGAAGGAGGCGGCGCGCATTCCGTGTTGCTCGGCCAGCGACCAGAGAGGAGTGCCGCTGTACCAGCTTCCGTCGCGATTTGTCTTGTTGTCTTTGTAGGAATAACCCTCGCCTCGGGCGGGGTCGTAGAAGGTGTTGCCCACGATGCCGTGGTGCTCGGGATAGCGGCCGGTGATGAGGGTGAAGTGATTGGGAAAGGTGATGGAGGGGTATGCGGGAAGCATTCCTTCCGGCGCTGTTGCTCCGGTGCTTGCTAACGCGGCGATGTGGGGTGCGCCCCACTTTTGTGGATAGTCGTAGCGGAAGCCGTCGAGCGAGACCAGAACGACGTAGTGTTTTTTCTGCTGCCTGGGCGAATTGAGAGGCCCGGCGGTCTCGACAACCTTGCCGTTATCAGCGCTCTGGGGAGAGATCGCTCGAACGCCTTGCGCTGCAGAGGCAAACAGAGCTGCGATGAGGCACGCTTTGAGGATGAGATGGCGAGCGAACAAACAGTGCTCCCTGGTTGCTTGGCTATGAGCCTGGTTGATGGACGAGTGGGCTGATACAGAGAGGTCTGGATTGATGTTAGTGATTCTCTGGCAGACTGACGTCCGTGTTTTGATGAAAGTTGCAGCTGCGGATTTGGGTATAACCTTATTTTTTCAGGATTTGTTTTTAGGACTACTTTTCAGGAGACGATGCGTGCCCGTTGATCCGTTGCGAGTGATCTCCGACCTTCAAGAACTTCGTGCCCTAACGGCAGATGCCAATGGTGCCCAGCGGGTGGCGTGGAGTTCCGTGTGGCAGGAGGCGCGGGCGTGGTTTCAGAGCAAGCTGGAGGGGCTGCCGTTCGAGCATCATTATGATGCTGCGGGAAATTCGTGGACGACGCTGCGGGGGGGCTCCGAGCGAGCACTTATTCTGGGGAGTCATCTCGATTCGGTTCCGAACGGCGGTTGGCTGGATGGGTGTCTGGGTGTTTTGGCTGGATTTGAGGTGTTGCGCAGTCTGGCGGAGGATTTCGAGGGCGAACCGCCAATCACGATTCGGCTGGTGGATTGGGCGGATGAAGAGGGAGCGCGCTTTGGACGGAGTCTCTTCGGCTCGTCTGCGTTTGCCAGGACCCATACGATTGAGGCTGATCGCGGACGTACGGATCGCGATGGAGTTCGGCTGGAGGATGCACTTCGGAGTTGCGGCGTCGCCATGGATCAGATAGGAGACGCGGCAAAAGAACGAGGCGGTGCGGCTGCTTACCTGGAGTTGCATATCGAGCAGGGGCCGGTGCTTGAAGGGATGGGGCTGCCGCTGGGAGTTGTGCTTGGAACCAAAGGCGTGGAGCGGCATGCGATTACGTTCCTTGGGCAGGAGGCTCATTCGGGGTCCACTCCGATGGGTGCGAGACGAGATGCGCTGGCCGCTGCGGCGAAGCTGGCGCTTGAGATTCGTCCGATCGCACGACGGCATCCGGACGCGGTTGCGACGATGGGAAGCGTGAAGACTTTTCCTGGGATTGTGACGGCTGTGGTTGGACGCTGCGAGGCGACACTTGATATGCGGGATCTGGACGCGGGGGTGCTTGCCTCGATGTTAGCCGAGGCTCGCGCTGCGAGTGAACGCTTTGCGAAGGAAGAGGGATGCACGGTCGATTGGTCGAGGATCTGGAGTATCGAACCGATACCGTTTGATGCGCAGCTTATTGCGTTTTCCGAGGAAGCTGTCCGCGAGACGGCGGGCGTGTCCCATCGACTGCCCTCGGGTCCGTTGCATGATGCTGCGGAGGTGGCGCGCGCGGGGATTCCGACGGTGATGATGTTTACGCAGTCGCTTGCCGGACTGAGTCATAACAAGGCGGAAGATACGAGGGTCGAAGATTTGACGCTGGCTGTGCAGGCCTTTGACCGGCTTGCGAGGAAGACGTTGGAGTGGTTGAGCGAACGGGGAGGATAACGGCGTGTGTTGTGATTTCACGGTGGATTTCGCTCTCGACTGACGAGGAGTTTGTTGTGATGGTGCATAATAGTCACTCCTGAGAAAAGATATGCGGGGCAAGGAGGGTCATGTTGTCTTCTTCCATGATGCAACTGCTTCCATTGGATGGGCGTTTCGAAGAGGCGACCGGACTCCGATGAACGAGCGCGTTCCCTTTCCTGAGCAGGTTGTAGCCACTCCAGAGGTGGTAGAGCGTTTTGGCGATCTGCATCCACCCTTCGACAGACAGGCCGCTGTGCCCGAGGCGAATCGCTGTCTGTATTGCTTTGATGCTCCGTGTACGACCGCCTGCCCGACGCATATTGATGTGCCTAGCTTTATTAAGAAGATTGCCAGCGGAAATCTTTCTGGGTCGGCGCGAACGATTCTGGATGCGAATATTCTGGGTGCGAGCTGCTCTCGCGCGTGCCCGGTTGAGGTGCTGTGCGAAGGTGCATGCGTGATGCACCGGTATAACAAACAACCGATTCAGATTGCACGGCTTCAGCGCTTCGCAATGGACGCGCTCCACGAGAGTGGAGCTCCGCTGCCGTTTGAGCCTGGGCCGGAGACTGGGTTGGCGGTCGCGCTGATCGGTGCGGGACCTGCTTCGCTGGCTTGTGCTGCTGAGCTGCGACGGCGTGGCATTCGTGCCGATCTTTATGACGCGCGTCCTCTGCCTGGGGGTTTGAATACCTATGGGGTGGCGGAATATAAACTTCCGCTGGTGGAGAGTCTGCGGGAGATTGAGATGCTTTCGCAGCTGGGAGTGGAATTTCACTTCGAGACGAAGGTGGATGCGGCGGGGCTTGCGGAGTTGGAACGGACGCATGATGCGGTTTTTCTGGGGATTGGGCTTGGCGCGATTCATCAGCTCGGAGTTGCTGGCGAGGAACTTGCGGGGGTGACGAATGCTCTGGATCTAATCGCCGGGTATAAGTCCGGTGCGCTGACGACGGTGCCGGAGCGCGTGGTGGTGGTGGGAGCGGGAAATACTGCTATCGATGCGGCCATCGCTTCGGTGCGGCTAGGTGCGAGCGAGGTCCATATTCTTTACAGGCGAGGGCAGGAGCAGATGTCGGCGTTCACGTTTGAATACCAGCATGCGAAGGACGAGGGCGTGAAGTTCCTGTGGCATGTGCAGCCGACAGGGATTCGCGGGGATGGAGTCGTGAAGGGACTCGAACTGACGAGAGTTGCGGGGACTGAGGATGGTTCGATTGTGCCTGAAAAAGATTCGGCGTTTGTTCTCGAGGCGGATTTGATTGTTCTATCGATTGGGCAGGCTACGCATGCGAATTTTCTCTCTGGATCTTCGAGTTCTGGGTCTTCGAGTGCGTTCGGGAAGATTCAGCTGGAGCGTGGCCGGATTGTGATCGATCGTGCGACGGGGCAGACCTCTCAGCCTAAGTTTTTTGCTGGGGGAGACTGCACGAACGGGGGGCGCGAGGTCGTGGACGCGGTGGCGGACGGGAAGCGCGCTGGAATCGGAATCGCTGGATGGCTGGGGGGGCAACATGGCAAAGGGTAGACCGACGCTTGCGAGCACTTTTTGCGGCATCGAGTGCATGAATCCGTTCTGGCTGGCGTCTGCGCCGCCGACCAACTGCGGCGAACAGATTATGCGGGCCTTCGATGCGGGCTGGGGAGGAGCGGTGTGGAAGACGATTGGCGAGCCGATTACGAATGTGAGCTCGCGCTACTCGTCGATCGATTGGGAGGGGCGGCGGATGATGGGCTTCAATAATATTGAGCTCATCTCGGATCGCCCGATTGAGGTGAACCTGCAGGAGATCGCGGAGGTGAAGCGGCGGTATCCGAAGCATGTGGTGATCGCTTCGCTGATGGTTGAGAGTAAGCGCGAGAGCTGGCATGAGATTGTGCAGCGTGCCGAGGATGCAGGGGCTGATGGGCTGGAGCTTAACTTTGGATGTCCGCATGGGATGAGCGAGCGGGGTATGGGGTCTGCGGTGGGGCAGGTGCCGGAGTACTGCGAACAGATTACGGGATGGGTGAAGGAGAAGGCTCGCACGCCTGTGATCGTTAAGCTGACGCCGAACATCTCGGATATACGCATTCCTGCGCGGGCTGCAAAGCAGGGCGGGGCGGATGCGCTCTCGGCGATCAATACAATCAACTCGATTACGGGCATCGATCTGGATACGTTTCAGCCTAATCCGAATGTGGATGGCAAGAGTTCGCATGGCGGTTACTGTGGGCCTGCGGTGAAGCCGATTGCGCTCAACATGGTTCAGCAGATACAGGCTGATGCTACGAGTGCGCTTCCTCTGTCAGGTATTGGCGGCATTGGAAGCTGGCGCGATGCGGCGGAGTTTATTCTGCTGGGATGCAGCACGGTGCAGGTGTGTACGGCTGCGATGCACTACGGCTACAGGATCGTCGAGGATATGCAGGACGGGTTGTTGAACTGGATGGCGGAGAAGGGCTTCGCTACGATCGAAGACTTTCGCGGGTTGTCGCTTCCGAATGTTCACGAATGGAAGCAGCTTAATCTCAACTACCAGATTGTTGCTCGTATTCATGAGGATCTATGCATTGGATGCCAGCTTTGCTATACGGCGTGCTGGGATGGCGCGCATCAGTGCATTCATCTTGATCGCACATCGCCTGCGCCGGATACGACACGGACGCCGAAGATGGTTGAGGCTGAATCTGCGCGACGAATTTCGACTACGCCTATTCCGAAGCTTGACTCGGGAACTTCGGGCAGGACGAACGCGATTACTCCGCTTGAGCGCATTCCGCGGGTAGATGAGCACCATTGCGTGGGCTGCAATCTTTGCTCGCTGGTTTGCCCGGTTGAGAACTGCATCACGATGGAGCGCATCGACAAGGATCTTCCGTTCGAGAGCTGGGAGGAGCGAGTTGCCAAGGGGCTGGTCGCGACGGGGACGGGTGAAGTGATGAGTACGAATACTTGATGCGGTGTGTTTTAGAGATGGAGCATCCTCTCGTGTTGAACTACAGCGTGGAAATAGTTTGGAGCAATGTGTATGGGGACTCTGATTCAGAACGGCACCGTTGTCACGGCCGAGCGCTTCGAAAAAGCGGATGTGTTGATTGATGGCAGCACGGTGTTGGAGGTCCGGGCCGGAATTGATCCTGCGGGGCATACGGTTGTGGACGCGGCTGGACTCTTTGTTTTGCCGGGCGGCATCGACGCGCATACGCATATGGATATGCCGTTTGGAGGGACTGTCTCTGCGGATGATTTTCTGACGGGCACACGTGCGGCGGCGATCGGCGGGACGACTACGATTGTCGACTTTGCGATTCAGGCGAAGGGAACGCGGATGCGGGACGCGCTTGATCTCTGGATGGGGAAGGCCGACGGCAAGGCCTGTATCGACTACGGGCTGCATATGATTGTGACCGATCTTGGCTCCGATAATGGCAAACAGGGGCTGCACGATATGGACGATATGGTGCGGGAGGGTGTCGCCAGCTTCAAGCTCTTTATGGCTTACCCGAATGTGCTGATGGTAGATGACGGGACGATCTTTAAGGCGCTGCAGCAGACGGCGAAGAATGGTGCGCTGGTTTGTATGCATGCGGAGAATGGAAGTGCGATCGATGTGATCGTGCAGCAGGCGCTGGCGGAGGGGAAGACTGCTCCGGTCTATCACGCGCTGACGCGGCCTACGAAGGCGGAGGCGGAGGCGGTGCACCGCTCGATTGCGCTGGCGGAGATGGCTGGAGTGCCTGTCTATATTGTTCATCTCTCGAGTGAGGATGCTCTGAATCAGGTTCGTGAGGCCCGGGATCGCGGAGTGCCGGCGTTTGCGGAGACTTGTCCGCAGTATCTGCTGCTGTCGATCGAAGATCAGATGCCGGGGAAGAGTTTTGAAGAGGCGAAGTATGTTTTTACTCCTCCACTGCGGGAGAAGAAGAATCAACCGAAGCTTTGGGATGGGCTGGCGACGGACAATCTGCAGGTGGTTTCGACCGACCATTGCCCGTTCTGCTTTGCGGATCAGAAGCAGCTGGGGAAGGATGATTTCACCAAGATCCCTAACGGGGGGCCGGGCGTGGAGAATCGCATGCAGTTGCTGTATCACTTCGGCGTGAATGCGGGAAAGATTTCGCTGCAGCGGTTTGTCGAGATTACGTCGACTGCGCCGGCGCGCATCTTCGGGATGTATCCGAAGAAGGGGACGATTGCTGCTGGATCGGATGCGGATATTGTGCTGTGGGATCCTGAGGCGGAACACGTGATCTCTGCGGCTACCCACAGTATGCGCTGCGATTTTTCTATGTTTGAAGGGTGGAAGGTGAAGGGAAATGCCCGGCAGGTTTATTCGCGTGGGGAGCTTGTTGCGGATGGAGGACGCTATGTGGCGGCGGTGGGCCGTGGCCAGTATCTGCGGCGTGAGGCGAGAGGAGGGGCGTGGCAGTAAGTTCGATTTCGACACGAGTTGTTGATCAGTCTGCCGCTGATCTTGCAGCGGAACATGACTCGCGCCTCTATAACGCCGATCTTGCACCTACGGTCGCGGCTCAACGTACGTGGGGGACCTATAACTACATTGCGCTGTGGTTCTCGATGTCGATGGAGGTGACGACGTATATGCTGGCGTCGTCGCTGATCGCGGGTGGCATGAACTGGAAGCAGGCGATTCTGACGATTCTTCTGGGAAACCTGATCGTGCTGGTGCCAATGCTTCTGAATGCACATGCTGGCGCGAAGTACGGGATTCCCTTTCCTGTGTTTGTTCGCGCGAGCTTTGGGACGCGGGGAGCTAATCTTCCGGCGATGCTGCGGGCGTTTGTGGCTTGCGGATGGTTTGGTATTCAGTCGTGGCTTGGAGGGCAGGCGATTGCCGCGATGATTGGAGTGCTTTGGCCACAGACTGCCCAGATGCCTTTGGTGCTGTGGGCGAGCTTTCTTGGATTCTGGTTGCTGAATATGTATGTGGTGTGGCGGGGCGTCGAATCGATTCGATTTCTACAGAGCTTCTCTGCGCCTTTCATGCTGGTGATGTCGCTGACGCTGCTCTTCTGGATGCTGCATAAGGCGGGTGGATTTGGACCGATGCTTTCGGCACCGAGCCACTTCCATACGACTGGCAGCTTTCTTCGTTTCTTTTTCCCTTCGTTGACGGCGATGGTGGGGTACTGGGCGACGCTGTCGCTGAATATTCCGGACTTTACACGTTATGCGAAGTCTCAGGATTCGCAGATTGTGGGACAGGCGTTCGGTTTGCCGGTTGCGATGGTGCTTTACTCGTTTATCGGCATCGCTTGCACTTCAGCATCTGAGATTATCTTTGGAGAGCCGGTCTGGTCGCCTATCACTTTGCTGGGGCGATTTCATCAGCCCTTTGCGGCTTTGCTGGCGCTGGTTGCTCTTTTGATCGCGACACTGAATGTAAATATCGGCGCGAATGTGGTTTCGCCGTCAAACGACTTTTCCAACCTGGCTCCGGGGCTGATCAGCTTTCGCACCGGCGGATTGATCACTGGCTTTCTGGGACTGGCGATGATGCCGTGGAAGCTGATGAGCAGCTTTGGCAACTACATCTTTGGCTGGCTGATCGGGTACTCGGGGTTGCTCGGGCCTGTTGCCGGCATTATGGTCGCGGATTATTTCCTGATACGTGGGACGCGGCTGGATACGGTGTCGCTGTATCGCAGAGGCGGGCCTTATGAGTACACACGCGGGATCAATCCAAGAGCGATTGTTGCGCTGGTCGGTGGGGTAACCGTCGCGTTGATTGGGCTTGCTGTTCCCTCTTTGCGGTTCCTCTATGACTACGCGTGGTTCGTTGGCTTTTTTGTTGCGGCGGCCAGCTACTATCTGCTTATGCAGGGATACCGCACGGCGGCTTCGGGTGTGTCCGGCGTCGTGACACAGATAACGTCTCAGGAATAGGATGGCACTCATGAGTCCGATTGATGTCGTCGAGCCTAAGAGCTCTAATAAATCAGCGTCGCTTACGAGCCAGCAGGTGGTGGATATTACGCGACAGCACAACTACGGCACCTGGCGATTTCAAAAGGGCTGGAACCCGATGCACATCGCGGACGCCGAGGGCTGCACCATCGTCGATGGTGCGGGCAAGCGGTATCTGGATTTTTCGTCGCAGTTGATGTGCTCTAATCTTGGGCACAAAAATCAGGCTGTAATTGATGCGATTGCGCGGCAGGCCCAGGAGTTGAGTTACGCGATGCCTGGCTATGCGACCACGGCGCGCGCTGAGCTGTCTCAACTTCTACTGGAAGTTTTGCCTAAGGGCATCAGCAAGTTTTTCTTTACTACCTCCGGGACAGAGGCTAACGAGGCGGCGTTCAAGATCGCGCGCATGTATACGGGAAAGACGAAGATCATTGCGCGCTATCGCTCTTATCATGGGTCTACCGCCGGTTCTATCGCGGCGACTGGAGATCCGCGGCGATGGGCGATGGAGCCTGGCGGCAAGGGGCCGGGTGTTCTCTTTGCGCCGGAGGTTCACTGTTACAAATGTCCGATCAAGCACACCTATCCGGGATGCGGGATCGCGTGCGCGGATTATATCGAACACATGATCCGGAATGAGTCGGATGTGGCTGCGGTTCTGGTGGAGCCTATCGTTGGGACGAACGGCGTGATTGTTCCTCCAGAGGAGTACATGCCGAAGCTTCGCCGGATCTGCGACGAATATGGCGTTTTGTTGATTGCGGACGAGGTGATGACGGGGTGGGGGCGCACTGGCGAGTGGTTCGCTATGAATCACTGGGGAGTCGTGCCGGACATTCTGGTTACGGCGAAGGGGATTACTTCGGCTTATGTGCCGTTGGGACTTTGCGCGACAAGTGAGAAGATCGCTGATTTCTTTCAGGATCATTATTTCGCTCATGGTCATACGTATGAGGCGCATCCGCTTACGCTTGCTCCTGCGGTGGCTACGATTCGTGAAATGCAGCGTCTTGGGCTGGTGGAGAGGGCTCGCGAACGTGCTCCTTATGTTGAAGGCAAGCTCAAGGAGTTGAAGGCGAAACATCCCAGTATTGGGGACGTTCGCGGGAAGGGGCTCTTCTGGGCGGTTGACCTCGTGAAAGATCGAACTACGAAGGAGCCTTTCAATACTTATTCAGACAAGGTTTCTGGAAAGCCGCTGCTGGTGGATCAGATCGCCGCGAAGATACTGGCGGATGGTGTCACGATTCAGGCTTGGGTCTCGCACTTTGTGGTGGCTCCTCCGTTGATTGTTACGAAGGAGCAGATCGACCTTGGGATCTCGGTTTTGGATAAGCATCTTGTGATTGCAGATGCTGCTTTGAGTGCTTGATCGTGTCCTTGCGTCCTGCCGGACGGGCCCACTGCGCGTGGCGCGGTCACTTCGTGACTTGTATACCCCTTCGGTTGGCCCTCCCGTTGGTCGGGATACGGCTTTCAGCCTAGCGTTGGCATGGAGGTGTCTACTCCTTTGCGAATGCCTGTGGGCCAGCGTGAGGTGATCGTCTTTAGCCTTGTGTAGAAGCGCACGCCTTCGGGGCCGTAGACGGCGTGATCGCCGAAGAGAGAACGCTTCCATCCGCCAAAGCTGTGGAACGCCATTGGCACTGGAATGGGGACGTTGATGCCGACCATGCCGGCCTGGACTCTGTGCGCGAAGTCTCGTGCTGTGTCTCCGTCGCGCGTGAAGATGGAGGTGCCGTTGCCGTACTCGTGCTCGTTGACTAGCTGCAGCGCTGTTTCGAAGTCGCTGGCTCGCACGATGCCGAGCACAGGGCCGAAGATCTCCTCGCGATAGATCTTCATCTCCGGCTTGACGTGATCGAACAGGCAGGCGCCGAGGAAGAAGCCTTCTCCTTTGGTGAGAGCATTGTTGCGTCCATCGACTCTTAGTTCTGCCCCCTCGGATTGACCTTGCGTCAGATAGCCGGTGACTCGTTCGAGATGAGCCTTTGTAACGAGAGGGCCAAGCTCTGCGCCTGGCTGCATGCCGTCGCCCATCTGCAGGCCTTCGATGCGATGCTCGATCTTGTCTATCAGCTTTTCGGCGGTGGCATTGCCTACTGTGACCGCGACTGAGATGGCCATGCAGCGTTCGCCTGCGGATCCGTAGGCTGCGCCGACGAGCGCATCCGCGGCCTGATCGAGGTCGGCGTCGGGCATGACAATCATGTGATTCTTGGCACCGCCGAGAGCCTGTACGCGTTTGCCGTGGCTGGTTGCTTCGCGGTAGACGTACTCGGCGATCGGGGTGGAACCTACGAAGCTTATCGCCTGTACGGTTGGGTGGGCCAGGAGGGCGTCGACTGCTGTCTTATCTCCGTGGACAACGTTAAAGACTCCGTCGGGCAGGCCAGCTTCTTTGAGCATCTCGGCGAGGAGCAGCGATGCGCTGGGGTCGCGCTCGCTGGGCTTGAGAACGAAGGTGTTGCCGCATGCCAGAGCGATGGGGAACATCCACATGGGCACCATAGCCGGGAAGTTGAAGGGGGTGATGCCGGCTACGACGCCAAGGGGTTGGCGCATAGACCAGCTATCGATGTCGGAGCCTACCTGTTCGGTGAACTCGCCTTTAAGGAGGTGCGGGATGCCGGTGGCAAACTCGACGACTTCGAGGCCGCGGGTGGCCTCGCCTTTTGCATCGGAGAAGACCTTGCCGTGCTCGCTGGTGAGTAAGGCGGCGACCTCGTCGAGACGGCGCTCGAAGATCTCGCGAAAGCGGAAGAGTACGCGAGCCCTCCGAAGCACCGGTTGCGCCGACCATGCTGGAAATGCTGCAGCAGCGGCGGCTACGGCCTTGTCAACTTCGGCACTGGTTGCGAGGGCTACCTTCGCCTGGACCTTACCGGTGGCGGGGTTGTAGACATCACCAAACCGTCCGGAGACTCCGGCCATGATTTCGCCGTTTACCCAGTGATGGACCTCTCGAAGCTGGCGGGCGGTGGATTCGGATGGGGTCAGTGTGGATGTGGCGGACATAGGCGGACCTCCTCTGGAGAGATTTATCCTACCAGCCGCGGTCGAGGGGGCGTAATCGTGCAGACTTCCAGCGGAGAGCAATTTTGCGGGTTTGCGCTCGTCTTTTTTTTGGATCTCTTCTGAAACGATTGTCACCTGTCGGTCACTATCCAAATGTCACGCCTTGTAAGCGAAACTCTTGTTTTCTTTTTTTTGCGTTACTCTCTGCCTCGATTCCCTTCTGGGGCGTACCAGAGGATCCTGTAAGAACGACCAATTGAGCGAGGCGACAGGGTGCCGAAAGATCAGAACTCACGATTACCCTGGAGGTTCGTAACAAGTTCGTCCCACGGTGTAAACTTGGGCGCAAGTACAGCCGCCTGGGGGGATAGAGCTTGCAATTTTTTGCGTTCGACGCGGCGTATCTTGAGAGACTCCGATCTGGAGACGCCCGCACCGAGGAGCACTTTGTCAGCTATTTCGGGGAATTGATCCAGCTGAAGCTGCGTTCGCGACTGAACTCCAGAGAAGCAATCGAAGACGTCCGGCAGGAGACTTTTGTGCGGGTGCTGGGGCTAGTTCGCTCGGCCAATGGCCTGAGGGAGCCTGATCGCCTAGGGGCGTTTGTTAATTCGGTTTGTAACCATGTTTTGATGGAGCATTACCGTTCCAGGAGTAAGACAGAGTCCTATCTCGACAGCGACATTGAAGCCACCCTGGCGAATCACGAACCGAGCGCTCTGAGTCTTCTGGAGACAAAGGATGCGCAGCGAGTCGTTCGTCAGATTTTGACGGAGTTGACCGACCGGGATCGGCAGTTGCTGCAATTGGTTCTGCTGGAGGAGCGCGATAAAGATGAAGTGTGCGCTGAGCTTGGCATAACCCGGGACTATCTGAGGGTGCTAGTACACCGCGCGAAGCAGTCTTTCAAGTCTTTTTATATAAGCCACTTAGGCGATAGCAGGGTGAACTGAAGAAGTCCGTGACACGATTTTGCGGATTGAAACACTATAGAGTTGAGGCATCTTTGTTAATGAACCATTTTGAATCCACAGAGAGCAGAGCGGTAGAGAAGTATCTGCTGGGGGAGATGTCTCCGGTAGAGCGCGATGCGTTCGAAGAACAC
Organism: Tunturiibacter empetritectus; assembly: GCF_013410875.1. Taxonomy (GTDB): domain Bacteria; phylum Acidobacteriota; class Terriglobia; order Terriglobales; family Acidobacteriaceae; genus Edaphobacter; species Edaphobacter empetritectus. The sequence continues at coordinate 801,479 of NZ_JACCCU010000002.1, forward strand.
TTCTTTGACTGCCCGGAGTGCGCTGCCGATCTTCGCGCAACGGCTGCATTCCTTGATACAGCGAAACAGGAGCTGAAGTCTTTTCCTCGTTCGAAGCCGACGGCTGAGCCTGCGAAGAGATCCCGTTTCGTTCTACAGTGGCCGGTGTTTGCCTGGGCGGCGCTGGCAGCATCTTTGCTGGTGACTGCGTATCAGAATATCGTGGTGTACCCACACCTGACTCGGGAGATTGCTCAGTTGAGCGCACCTGAGGTTCTACCATCGCTCTCTTTAGTAAACAGAAACAGCCGCGGCGGCGGTGAGGCGGCTACTGTAACGGTGTTAAAGGCTAAGCCCTTTCTTTTGCTTGTGGATGTTCCTACACAAGATCGCTTTATGGGCTACACTTGCTCTCTGTATTCTCCTTCCGGCACGCTTGCGTGGCACGTCGAGGTGTCTGCACAGGAAGCGAAGGATACTGTTTCGATACGCGTCCCCGGCGTGGACAAGGTGAGCGGCACTTACACCTTGACCGTGCGAGGAGATGCAGATCAAGCTTCAACCGGGCCCGCTGTCGAACTAGCTCACTATCGCTTTACTTTGAATATTCAGGATTAGACTACTGAACTTGAAGGGCTGATATGCGACCCACTTCAACGAAGACATTTTACTTTCAATCCGATGCTCACTCGCTGGGCGGATTCGTTCAACATCCTTCGCAAAAAGTGATCCCGTCACAGGCACATTCTTCGCTGCCGGCCGTAGGAGGCCATGTGACGACAACGACCGGAGCGTTCGATCACGACTCGGTCGTCTCATGCCGAACGGCTTACACACGCGTTTCGGGCAGAGAGCAGGGTGAGGAGGGGCCGTGGTCGATGGTGACTACCTCTGTCATCGAGGGGCTGAACATTATGGAGGTCGTGACGGCCGATCGAATTGTGGGTCAGGTCTCCCTTCAGTACGCCAAGGGCGTTCGCTTCCCTCGCATTTCGTTTGCCGGTTCCCGGTTTGATGGGCTGCGAGTGGCAGGCCGCGATGTTGTGCCGGTGATGAACAAAAAGTTTATGACGCTGCAGTGCGAGGATGAAGACTGCCTTCCGCTCAAGGAGTTTCAGAAGGCAAGCCGCGAGCAAGGTCGCACTATAATCAAGAGCGCCAATGCTAAGAAAGTTAAATGGGTGCACGACAGATTTAGCTGGATGGATTCGGAACCGAAGCCAGGAGAAGATCGATGCGTTCTATGTTCCTTGGTGGATGGCGTGGATCAAAACGTTCCGGGTCGATCGTTCGGTCACGTTCTGGAGATTCCGGAGTTTGGCAGGATCTTTCTAGGGGAGTTTACTCCGAGTTGCGGGTCGGTCCGGCTCTCCATGATTCGGGCCGAGTTGGGTTGCAGTATCCAGGGGAATATCAGCGCGGGAGTTGTGGGGGGCGGGGGTTCAACTTTTCCACCATAGTGCTCTTTGCGGTGACTGTGCTGGCCGCAACTTCGTCAGGTTGCCGCTCCTCTTCCGTGAGCCGGGATCCTGAGCAGACTTATCAAAGCATTCGCAGCGATGCCTTGCAGGGCAATCTCGATGTTGCCCAGCAGAGGGCGAAGAGGGCACGAGAAGACTTCTCTCAAATGGGCTCGGATTGGCCCATGAAGTTTCGCATGCTTGAGGCTGAGATCCGCACATATCAAGGACAGCGCCAGGATGTTCTTGCCCTATTGACGGAGAAGGGTGTTTCTTATCCGACCGATGGTGATCTGGCGATCAAGAGAGATTTGCTGTGTGGTCAAGCGTACTCCGGGCTGAATAAGCCGGAGTTGGCTGATCAGGATTTGCGCGAGGCCCGGCGTCTCACCGATTTGAGTCACTCAAAGCTAAACGGCGAGGTTCTTCGGGCCGAGGCCAAGATTCAGCTCTCCAACGACCATCCGGCAGAAGCTACAGCTCTCTATAAGAAGAGCCTGGGGGCTGCTCGAGAGCAGCGGGATACGTTCCTTGAAGCCAGTGACCTTTTGAATCTTGGGTTCGTCGAGTTGCAACAAGAACACTATGACGAAGCGGTGGCGTCGCTGGATGCGGCAACTGATTTTGCCAAGACGATTCAATCGCGGCAGCTTCTTCAAGTAGCACTGGGGAATCTTGGAGTCGCTTATTTTCATCTCGGCGACTTTGAGAAGGCTTTATATAACTTCAAACTGGCTGAAAAAGAAGCGAGAGAGACCGGCTCTACGTACCTTGAGGTTAAGTGGCTTTGGAATGCCGGTTCTTCGAACTACGAACTTGGAAGACTTGATGATGCAAAGCTGGACTATGAACAATCGCTGAAGGTGGCAACCGCGATCAATGCGCGGGAAGAGATTGCGGGGACCAATACTGAACTGGCGATGGTGCTATTTAAGAAAGGACAGCTCGATTCGGCCAAGAGTCACTGCGATGAAGCGATCCGGGCGGCAGCGGAGTCTGCAGACAAGTCGGCGAAGTTAGAACCTTTGTACGTCCAGGCACTTCTGGCGGTGCGGACGCCGAATGGGCAGAACCCAGAGCAGATGCTGCTGCAAGTCCATGAGGAGTCGATCGGAACTCCCTACTTGAGATGGGATATCGAAGATTCCCTGGGCAATTATTACAGCGACAGACATAAGGCAGTTCAAGCGGAGCACTGGTATCGTGAATCGATTCACACCTTCGAAGCGAAACGAGACTCCGTTAAGAACGAAGAGCTGAAGTTACCTTTTTTTGGGCACGGGGATTCGCTCTATCGTGACTATGCAGATTTTCTAATCTCTTCGAGTCGGCAGAGGGAGGCTTTGAAGCTTCTTGACCTTGGTCGCGCACGAACGCTGGAGGAGGGTCTCGGAGCCGCGAAACAAATTTTTGTGACTCTAAAGGAGGACGTCGATCCGCAGGCGATCGCTCGCAGACATAACGCTGCAATTCTCTTCTATTCTCTGGGAGCAGAGAAGTCTTACTTGTGGGCTGTGACAGCTACTCGTACTAGGCTGTTTGTGCTTCCGAAGAAACAGGAGCTCGAATCTCATGTTCAGAGTTATCAGAGAGCGATTTTGAAGTCGAGTGATGCGCTGCGCGAGGGGAATGTTGACGGTAGATATCTCTATGACACGATCGTCGCTCCAGCTGCGTCGATGATTCCGGATGGGACAAAGGTGTTTATCATTCCTGATGGCGGCCTCAATGGGTTGAACTTCGAGACTCTGTTGAAGCCGGGTGGCGAAAGACTGCATTACTGGATCGAAGATGTGACGCTGACGAACGCGAACTCAATTCGGCTTCTGTCGCGGCTAGATTCGGTATCTTCCAAAGATGCGAATGATCTGCTGTTGATCGGCAATCCGGTCTCTTCGGGCTCGGAGTATGAAAGCCTGCCCAATGCGCCGGCTGAAGTCGATAAGATCAAAAGACATTTTCCAACGGACCGAGAGACCGTGTTGACGCAGGCAGAGGCAGTGCCATCGGCATATGGAACAGTCAGGCCGGATCGTTTTGAGTACATCCACTTCGTCGCTCATGGAACTGCGAGTCGGCTTAGTCCGCTGGATTCGGCGGTGGTGCTTTCGGCGCCTGCCGCACACGCGGATGACTATAAGCTGTACGCGAGAGAGATTGTGCGTCATCCGTTGCACGCCCGGCTTGTGACTATCTCGTCCTGTTATGGATCGGGGCTTCGCGCTTACGCGGGAGAGGAGATGGTGGGTCTATCCTGGGCGTTCCTGCGGGCTGGTGCGCATAACGTCATTGGAGCGTTGTGGGAGGTAAACGACGCTTCGACACCGCAACTGATGGATCGCTTGTATGGCGGACTTGAAGGCGGAAGCAATCCGGACGAGGCGCTTCGAGCGGCTAAGTTAGATATGATGCGCTCCAGCGGTGTGATGCGCAAGCCTATGTATTGGGCAGCGTTTCAGCTCTACGCCGGGTCGTGAGAGATTTGCAGCTGTCTTCGACAGGCTTAGATCGATTTGGCCATCTTTAGAATGGTTCAGGCAAGTAGTCGGAGATGTTGAAACGATCTTGTGGTAGCCATCACTACTGTGTGCAGGGACAAATTGATCTTGAGTTCCAGCCAGTTGAGTTGTTCGGGCTGGTGATGCCTGCGAGAGGTGACGGGAGACATCACCTCCGCAGGTTTCTACTTTTTCAGGACGATCTCTCAGGCGGGTCTCGTAGACCGATGAGTTTGCGACACCTTGGTCGTGAAGCATCTCCTCAAGATGGACTTACCAGGGTGCAGCCGCGGAACGTTAGCGAAGGCTCGGGCGCGCGACATCGAAAGCCACAGACTTAGAAGGTATGATGTTTGCGTCTACGAGGTTGAGGACGAGGAGATATTTTATGCGGACATCATTGAAGAAGTCTCTGGCCGGTGTGACTGTTCTTGCTTGTTGCGCTTTTGCGAGAGCCACTGACGTAACGATCCACCTGAATAGTACAGAGCCGATCTCACGGAACACGATGAAGTACCAATGTGACGGCCAGGGAAGCAAGATGGGACTGCCTGCAGGAATATTTTCGGTGGAGTATATAAACGGAGCGGGTAACAGTCTTGCGATTGTTCCCGTTGCCGGACATTCTCTGATCTTTGCAAATGTAACTTCGGGGTCGGGAGCGCGATATGCGGCTGGGAGCTATATCTGGTGGGAGGCTGGAGGCCGGGGAGTTACCTTTTCGTCGGATTCAATTGCAGGCACGATGACCTCTGAATGTCATCGTGCGGAGTAATCCGCATCACGATAGTATTTCTGCAAGGGTCAGATAGGTGTTTATGACTGCCGATTGGCCTGGTCTGGATACGCTACCTATCACCCATCTCCTAGTCTCGCCGGAAGAGAGACCCTTTTTTTATGCATTTTGAAGAGATCGAAGCAGCCGCTGCAAGCTCGGAGACGGGCGCTCCAGGGTGGAGGTTTGCCGTAGCGGCCGGCATTCTGGGTTGGATTCTCGATGCATTCGATTTTTTTGTCGTCGTCTTTCTGATATCGGAGCTGATGGGCAAATTTCACGTGGGGAAGGCCGCGATTGTGTGGAGCATGACACTGACGCTGGCCATGCGACCGATTGGAGCGTTATTCTTCGGGGCCCTAGCCGATAAGTTCGGACGCAAGAAACCGCTGATTGCTTGCGTTCTGTACTTCTCGGCGGTGACCGTACTGAGCGGGCTTGCGCCGACGTATTGGATATTTATGGCGATGAGACTGTTGTACGGTCTCGGAATGGGTGGCTATTGGGGTATTGCGCTTCCTATGCGATGGAGAGCGCGCCTCGGCACAGGCGTGGCGTTCTCTCTGGTCTTATGCAGGGTGGTTATCCGTTTGGGTATCTCATGGCGGCAATCGGAATGCAGACGATAGCGCCGAGGTTCGGCTGGCAGGCGATGTTCTTTGTGGGGGTTGGGGTCACGCTAGTGATTGTTGTGCTGGCTGCAGTGGCGCCTGAATCGGCGGCCTGGCGGTTGCATCGGACGCCATCTCTCGGAAAGATATTCGGAACGTTGTTTCAACACTTAGGCGTCTTCGGATACCTTTTGCTGTTGATGGCAGCGATCACCTGCCTCTCTCACGGTACCCAGGATCTTTATCCCGACTTCCTGAAGACACTGCCATGGATGAACGGCGTCACCGTGCTGGGAATGAGAGCTACTTTTGGAGTTCCGGTGATCTACAACATTGGAGCGATCATCGGGGCTATTGTGGTGGGGGCGATGTCGGAGCGGATTGGGCGTCGGTATGCCGTGATGGCTGCGCTTGGGGTGTGTCTGCTGGCGATGCCGATGTGGGCATTCGGCGGCTCGGTGCTGGCGATTGTGGTTGGATCTTACTTGATGCAGAGCGGTGTGCAGGGGGCGTTTGGGGTGATTCCGGCGCACTTGAATGAGTTGGCTCCGGATGCGATTCGCGGGTTGTTTCCGGGGTTTGTGTATCAGCTCGGCGTGCTGTTTGCTTCGCCTGTGCTGCCGCTGCAGAATCTGCTGCGGAGCAGATTTGGCTATCCTTGGGCGTTATGTTCCTTTGAGACGCTGGTGATCGTTTCGCTGCTTCTGATCTTCTGGTTTGGTCCGGAGAAGCGAGGCAGAAGCTTCGTGACAGGCCATCGAGCGGAGGCGACCGAGGAGGTGTCCTCGAGAGATAACGTTGCGCTGAGATAAGTTTTAGAGAATTTGTTGGGGAGCGACCCGGATTCAGGCCAACAGCTGCTGCGGGACAGGGGTCCGTCTGGCTGAGAAGTACGGATGACAGATGTGGCGCAAGTCAACGCCAGACTTATCAGCCTCCTGTTCATGCTTTGAAACAACAGTCGCTAAACAGTTCAAACAAATCGAATCAGATGATCCATCCATCTTAGGGCGACGGGGATGTGTTGCAGCGGCTTGGTCGGCCATAGGGTCTCCTCTACAACGTAACTATGTTTTGTTGTCGGATGAGTAAACTGTCGCAGGAGTTGCCTAGGGGCCCCTGGAACTTGCCGCCGATGTCGAGTTACGGATGCCGCCTCAGGGAACCGCGATCTCCTAGAGGTCTTTTTGGGCCAGATTCGACTTTCGAGCCTCCACCTTCAGCTGATCGTTGATGGTTGCAAGGCGCTCATTAATAACGGCGATTGATTCGGCCCAAGTCTTGAAGGTTTCGGTGGTGTAGCCGGCATCGAAGGTTCGCGGGTGCGGCTCTTTTGCGGAGTGCCTTCGCTTGGCCTCTTCGAGCCTCTGTTGAAAATATGCAAGCCGTTGTTTGAGATCTTCTTCGCTCATGCCAGTAGTTAGTATATTCGATGCAAATCCACAACTCGCGATCGAGCCTTGAGGTGTTTGTAGAGTGGAAAACTTTGAACTGCCTGGATCGCGTGAGTTCCGATGATTTTGCTTACGTCTAGTGACAAGACGAACGAGGCGATTGGAGCCATCACCGATGGTTCGTGAATGTCGTATGAATTATTTTCCCGTAAATTATTTAGAGTTCGCAATATTTTATTGCTGCCGCTTTAGAGCCGTCTCTAGCATCGATCATAGAGGGAGTCAGCATAAGGAGTCGGCACGACACTAGTACTTCCCTGTCGACTGCATAGTTTTTAAGTTCTCACCTCTCTCTGCTCTCTGCAACAGAAGCAGGCCACTAGAAACGAGGCACGCCATGCAGGAACCAACGCCGAAGGGGCATGACCTGATAGTTGATGACGATCGGACCAGCATCACGGTTCCGGCGCTCAAACAAGCGATTCTGGATAATCTGTTCTACGTTGTGGGCAAGCGAGCCGAGGTGGCGACGGACATGGATCACTTCATGGCTCTCGCCTATACAGTGCGAGACCGGATTCTGGCCCGCTGGCTCACGACCAAAGGAGATTACGTAAAGCATCACATGCGTACTGTCCATTATTTGTCGGCTGAGTTTTTGATGGGACCTCATCTGGCAAACAACATACTCAATCTTGGACTCCAGGAGGCTGTTCGCCAGGCAACGTCGGAGCTCGATCTTGACCTCGATCTATTGATCAAGCAGGAGAGCGAGCCTGGATTGGGCAATGGTGGACTGGGCCGACTTGCGGCGTGCTATCTCGACTCATTGGCAACGCTGGGAGTTCCTGCGATGGGGTACGGGATTCGCTATGAGTATGGCATGTTTCATCAGACGATCCGTGATGGCTGGCAGGTCGAGCTCACGGACTACTGGCTGCGCTACGGCAATCCCTGGGAGATTCGGCGTCCGCAGGCCGACGTCGAAGTAGCCTTCGGCGGACATACTCAGTCTTGGAGAGATCCCTTCGGCGAGTACAAGGTGCAGTGGATTCCCGGGGAAGTGGTCAAGGGAATTCCTTATGACACGCCGATCCTGGGGTATCGCTCGGGAGTCGCAAACACTCTCCGCCTGTGGAGGTCCGAAGCGACCGAATCCTTCTACTTTGAACGCTTCAACAGCGGTGACTATGAGGGTGCGGTCGGGGCGAAGGTCTTCGCCGAGAATATTTCTAAGGTTCTTTATCCGAATGACGAAGAGATTCGCGGCAAAGAACTTCGCCTGCAGCAGCAGTATTTTTTCACCTCGTGTTCCCTGCAGGATATGATCCGGCGGCATCAGAATGCGGGCCATGCCATTGAGAACTTCCACGAGCTGTGTGTCGTCCAGCTCAACGATACTCATCCGTCGATCGGCGTCGCCGAACTGATGCGGCTCCTGATCGATATTCATGGTCTGGGATGGGACAAGGCTTGGGAGATCACCTCGCATACCTTTAATTACACCAACCACACTCTTCTGCCAGAGGCGCTCGAACGCTGGCCGCTGCCGATGTTCGGCTCATTGCTGCCTCGCCACCTCGAGATCATTTATGAGATCAATGCGCGCTTTCTGAGTGCGCTGCGCGAGCGGTTCCCGAACGATGAAGATCGGGTGGCTCGCATGTCTCTGATCGACGAGCATGGGGAGAGGTACGTTCGCATGGCCCACCTCGCTTGCGTTGGAAGCGAGCATATCAACGGGGTCGCTCGACTGCATACCGAGTTGCTGAAGAGCGACGTGCTTCACGACTTCTATGAGCTGTGGCCTGAGAAGTTCATCAACGTAACCAATGGCGTGACGCCGCGGCGCTGGCTGGCGGTTAGCAATCCTGAGCAGACGGAGCTGATGATCAGCAAGATTGGACAGGATTGGATTGGGGATCTCGATCGGGTTTCACAGCTAGAGCGCTATGCCGAAGACTCCGCCTTCCGTGCGGATTGGCGCAATGTACAGTACGCCGTCAAGGTTCGACTGACCCAGTACATCGCCAACACGACCGGAATTGCTGTCGATCCGAAGTCGATGTTCGACGCGCAGGTGAAGCGCATTCACGAGTACAAGCGGCAGCATTTGAACCTTCTTTACATCTTGACGCAGTATCAGCGCTTGAAGAAGACTCCCGGGCTGGAGATTCCGGCGCGGACTTTCCTGTTCGGCGGAAAGGCTGCTCCTGGATACTTCATAGCGAAGTTGATCATCAAGCTGATCACCTCAGTCGCTGAGGTCATCAATAATGATCCGGAGGTAAATCAACAGCTGAAGGTGGTCTTTCTTCCGGACTACAACGTCACCTTCGGCCAGCTGGTCTACCCTGCCGCCGATCTTAGTGAACAGATCTCTACGGCCGGCAAAGAGGCATCCGGCACGGGCAATATGAAGTTCGCCATGAATGGAGCGCTTACCATCGGGACTCTCGACGGAGCCAACATTGAGATTCGCGAGGCTGTGGGGCATGAAAACTTCTTCCTCTTCGGATTGACCGCAGCAGAAGTTGCCGCGAAGAAGGCTGCCGGCTACCACCCTCATCAAATCTACGAGTCGAATGGGGAGCTGCGCGAGGTCATCGATAGCATCGTCTCCGGACAGTTTTCGCGAGGCGACCGCAATCTTTTCCGCCCGCTGGTCGACGGTCTGCTCAATACTGATCCCTATCTTTTGTTCGCCGACTATCAGTCTTATGTCGACTGTCAGGATCAGGTGGGTAAAGCTTATTCGGACCAGGAGGGATGGTCGAAGATGTCGATCTACAATGCAGCACGCATGGGTCGGTTCTCCTCCGATCGATCGATTCAGGAGTACTGCAGGAATATCTGGAACATCACTCGGTTCGGAGTTGATGCGCCTCAGGCTCCGGCAGGCAAGTAAGTAGCGGCGAGGATTCGCGCCGATACTTCCATACTTTTCGCAATGCGCGAGTGGTCGAAGCAAAAAATGTGCGAGACTTGCGCTCCTCTAACAGAGGCGCTCAAAAAAGTAGCTTCACGGAGAACTGGATCTGCCGCGAGGTTCCTGCGGTTTTGCTGATTACGCCGAAGCCGGATCCTTTGATCGTATTGGCCGGCAGACCCATATCTACGATGTTGAACAGGTTGAAGAACTCTGACCGGAACTCCACGTCGAAGAGTTCGGAACCGCCGACACGCCTTCCGACGGGAGTGTCCTTGATAAGCGAGAAATCAAAGTCGTAATAGGCCGGTCCGCGAAAGGTATTTCTACCAAGAAAGCCGAAGAATCCTTGGTTCGGTCCTGTGCCGCCCGGTTCATTGATTGGGATTGAAAAGAAGTTGGCGTTGTTTGCTCCCTGTCCAAAGTAGTCTTCGCGAACTTTTCTAGCGGTGGAGAGAGTCGGCTTTGCAATCTGGTTTGGCCGATCAACTCCGTTGGAGCCTGCACCTGTCTGCTGTACGCCGGAGTAGACGGTGAAGGGCAGACCACTGCTGATCGTCGAGATGCTCAACAGCTCCCACCCGGCTGTGACTTTTCGATTGATCGGTTGCAGCAGCTCGATCTTTTCCAACTGCAGATCTTGAGCGAGGCTCATGGTGAAGCCATGGGTAACGTCGAAACTGGATGGCCCCTTTTCTGCGTGGGTATTGAATGGATTTTGCGGGTACGGATTGGATATCGCGCCAGTGGTATTTCCGTTTGCCGTGACGCCGCTTGTGTCATCGATCGACTTTGACCAGGTGTAGCTGAGTTGAATGCCGGGGCCACCCTGAAAGGGTGTCCCAGTAAGCGAAGTTTGCAACGAGTGATAGCTGGAGTGAGCATTATTTACGATGAGCTGTTCCGTCCCAAAACCGCCGATCGCGTTGCCAGAACCGTCAAACTGGGTATGAGTAGCGAATTCCGGACTGGCTCCAGAGTAGCTGTTGGGAAAGGCGGTACGCGGCAGCTTGACCGATGCAGTGCCGACATAGGCGGCGTCCGCGGTGAGCTTACCGAACTGACGTTCGGCGCCGAGTGTCCACGTTTGCAGATAACCGTTGCCGAAGTGGCGGTCGATTCCTGTCAGGTTTAGCGGCGTGAACTGAGCGCCTGGCGAGAGCGCGGCAAGATCTCTTTGATAGCGCTCCACGTCGAGAACGGTGTTGGATGGAACGCTTTTGGTATTGCCGCTGGCAAAGACGTTTTGTCCAGTGGGAGTGTAGAAGGTGGGAAGCTGCGCTGAGGTGATCTGAAATCCATACAGAATCGGCGCTCCAACGGCGGCAGTAATGTGGGGATAGATCACGAAGGGGACGGCACCGGTTAGAAAATTGTCTTGCCAGATGTTGGGCGGGATTGTCGTGATGCCGCCGCCAGCGTGAAGGTGAAGTGTATTTGTAACCTTCCAGTCGACTTGAACTCGGGGAGCGATACCGCCCCAGTCGAAGTGATATCCAGGCTGAGGATTGACGAGATATTGCTGCTGCGAACCGTTGATGAGGAAGCCTGAGGTGCGATGAGCACGTTCGGCGATGGGAGAGTAGATCTCGTAGCGAACTCCGTAGTCGAGCACGACCCGGTCGGAGATCTTGAAGGTGTCCTGGGCGTAGATTGCTCCGCCGTTGCGAGAGACGGCTGCAGGGCCGATGTGATCGCCACCTGAGACATAAGGTGCCGCGACCGCCCTTGTGTAAACAAAGGCACTCCCGGTGAGCAGCCCGCTAAGGGTATCTGGAAGAGGATCGCCGACGCGGATGTTGTGAGCACCGCTCTGCGAGGTGATGTCTACAGGAGAATAGGCTGTCCCTCCACCAAAGTCGTATTCGCCGTTTGGGCTGGTACCGAAGTAGGTCGTGTCGCGATTGGCGCGGAACTCTCCGCCAGCCTTGATGAGGTGACGTCCGATGGTGACTACGAAGTTCTGTCTGGCCTGAAAGAGATTGCCGTATGCGGACGCGACTGAGCCTGCCGCAGAGTTGAAGGCTTCGAAGAGTCCGTCGTTGAACTTGACTGCTGGGTCGGTGTGGTTCGGTGTTGGAAACTGGGGTGTCGTTCGAGTCACGCTTATAGAACTCTCGAAGGAGAAGCGAGGAGAGACTGTCTGGTTGTAGGTAAGGACTCCATTGCGCTGATGATCGACGTACACGACGCCGAAGCTGGGATCAATGGCTGTTTGATCAGGGTTGGTGGTCGGGCCGAAGAGATTGTTGAAGTTGAATCTCGCGGTAAGGTGTTTGCTGGGGGAGAGCACCTGGTCGATACGCACGGAGAACTGGTTGGCGTTCGTGACTACTTTGGAGGACGCCGCGTAGGTATTGGCTCCGTAGGAGCCTGTCGGGTTATTGGGCAGCGGATAGCGGGAGAGAATCTTCGCGATCTCCGGCTTGGGCGTAATGACCAGCGTATCGCCTGGAAACGCGGTCGTGTCGATGCCAAGCCGCTCGGAGGCCGTGGGCACCGGGAGGACCTGTGTTGTTCCAAGAACCTGACGAAAGCCTTGATATTGCGCGAAGTAGAATGTCTTGCCGCTTCCGTCATAAAGATGGGGCAGGATGATCGGGCCGCCGTTGGTGAAGCCGAATTCATTGCGCCGAAATGGCGGGATTCGACCCGGTTCGGCGATAGAAGGATGATCGAAGTAGTTGCGTGCGTCGAGTGCGGAGTTGCGAAGAAACTCGAAGACGGAGCCGTGAAAACCACTGCTTCCGGAGCGTGTCGTAATGTTTGTAAAACCTGCTGCGCCGCGCCCAATCTCGGCGGGCATCCAGCCTGAGGTCGATTGGATCTCCTGGACAGCATCGACGTTGAAGTTGCTGAACGTCGCGCCTCCCATCTCGGGGTCGCTCGTGTCGGCGCCATCCATAGCGAAGACTGCCTCGACGCCGCGCTGTCCGTTGATGGCGAACTGCTGGGTGAAGTTCGTCTGGCCATTGGCGTCGGTCATCGTTCCAGCCGCGAGCAGCAGCAACTGGCTGAAATCGCGTTTGTTCAATGGAATTGCGCTGACTGTCTGACTGGAGAGCTTCTCTCCGCCGGTCTTCGCAGCATCGGCTGCGCGAAATACAACCGAGATGGCTCCCTCAGCGGAGAGTGTCACTATCGCTTGGGGTGAGCCCGCTTTGAGTTTGAGTGGCTCCACGGAGCGATGAAGGATGCCGTCGGCCGTTGTTACCTCGAGCATGTAGTCGCCGGGGGCTGGATTGGGGAGTTGAAAGCTGCCGTCTGCCGATGTTTTCGAGCTAAGTTCACCTTGCTTCGCAACGAGGCGGATCGTTGCACCATCGATTGATGCGCCGGTTTCGTTCTGCAGCGTCCCGCCCCAATATCGAGTGGTCAGTTCCTGAGCGCAGAGCAAGGAGGATACGAAAAGTAGGACGAGGACAGTCTTAGTAAAACGCATGAGACGTCATTATATTGAGACTTGCATTGAATTGGCCTAGAGAAGATGGCCTAGAGGAGATATCCGCGGACATCTTCTCCGGCGCAAAACCTTGTAGCCCTGACGACGTTTTCCATTAGACAGGCCACTGTAACGGGTCCGACACCTCTGGGTACCGGCGTCAACAAGGCTGCAACGTGCTTCACGCCGTCGAAGTCTACATCTCCAATCAAATTGCCGTCCTTGTCGACTCGTGTGCCTACGTCGATCACTGTGGATCCGCCGCGAAGAACATCTGCTTTCAATTGATATCGAGGGCTGCCGACGCAGGTAACGACGATATCTGCCGCTCTGGTCAGGTCGTCATGCGTCTCCTTGGGCGTGAACCGGTGGCACCATGAGACCGTTGCGTTTCCCATTCGGCCGCCTAGCATATGATGAATCGGCTTGCCGGTGATGTCATTTCTGCCTACTACTACAACTCGTTTCCCTGCTGTTTCGACACCGTAGAACTTCAGCATTCGACTTACAGCCAGGGCGGTTGAGGGAAGGAAGGTCAGGCGCTCAAGTTGCCCTCGATAGAGCTCCGCTGTGGAGTGTCGCGATACACCATCGACGTCTTTGAATTGATGGATGCGGTCGAAGATATCGAATTTGCCTCTGTTTGCGGCGGTGGAGTTTTCGATGTGTAGTGGAAGGGGTAGACCGATCATGATTCCGTGAACGGATTTGTCTTCACTCAAGGCACTCACTGTGTCTTCGAGCACGGCGGCGCTGACGGTGGATTCGAAGGTGTGGGGCTTTACGGCGATGCCGATTTTGGCGAAGCTCTTTACTTTGTTCTGCAAATAGACTTCGGAGGAGGCGTCTTTTCCTACCTGGACCACCGTTAGTTGTGGGGTGATTCCGTAGCGCTCTTTTAAATCAACGACATCTGCTTTTACTTTGGTCACGATTGCGTCGGCAACCGGTTTGCCTATCATTGGAGTTGCTGTCATAAGTATGGTCCTCAGTACAGTTTACAGTCTGGTATTGGGGATTATCGGGACGGTGGCGGTAGCGTGCGCCTCCGGATTTGAATTTTGGGGATTGTGTTTTGGCGTTCGACCGGGCGGCAGACTACGGATTTTTTCCTGCGCGATGCTTTGTGCGTTTTTGCTGGGGTTTTTGGGGAAATCGGGTGTTTTAACGTGGTGTTTTGGTGGTGAAGTTGTGGTGTTTTGCGTGGTGGATGTGGTGTTTTGGCAGTCACTTTTCCGGTCTCTAAAAATGTGACAAGGATTTGGGATTTATTTTGGGGCTTTCCAATTCAGGAGAGTATTGGCATGCTTGTGCGGGCGGGCCAAGAACATGGCAGTAACTGAACCCGCTCACTCGCGTCACTTCTGGGTATCCCTGATTCGTTGCGAAAAACGAAGGTTCGACGCGCGGCAGCGAGTGTTTAGACGATAGCGATCTCAACCTCTCGCTTGGTGACACGCGCCTCATTTGCTGACACAACGGCCAATGCAGAGCCCAAGCCGACGTGTTCGTCTGCGATGGGCCGGTCCCCTGTTCGGACACAGTGGACGAACGCCCGCGTGGCCGCTGTCGTTGGATCTTCTCCGTCTTTAACCTGAACGGGACTTCCAGGTCCGCGGTACGGCATCTCGTTGGCCGGGTTGTAGGAGGCGCTTGTGACTGCCGGCTCGTGGCCTTCGCCGGTTTTTACAACCTTGTCTACCTCTACTTTTCGTGGCTCGTAAAAGAAGGTTGCGTCCTGCAGCGTCAGGTTCAGCGAGCCTTTGGTTCCATAGAGCCAGAGCTGATCGCCCATCTTGGCATTATCGGTCATCGAGGTGAAGACCATCCGTCTGCCAGCTGGATAGCTCAGGATGACCTGGACGTTATCGTCCGTCTCACGTCCGTCGTGGTAGCAGCAGATCGAGCCTGAGGCTTGCGCTGCTACCGGGTAGGAGCCCATGGCCCAGTTGGCGATATCCATGTGATGCGACCCTAGTTCGGCGATCAGCCCGAGTGACCACTGGTGATAGAGTCTCCAATTGATCAGCCGCTCCAACGATGGATCGGGCACGGGTCTCCGCCAACTACTGTTCCGGTTCCAATAAGCCAGAACGTGGGTGACGTCGCCGATCTCGCCTGCCTGAACCCGCGCCATGGCGGCGCGAATCCAGGGAGAGTAGCGGTACTGGTGACCTACTTGAAATATCTGCTTTCCGGCAGTCACCTCTGTCACGATCTGTCGCGCCTGTTCGATGGTGTAGGCCATAGTCTTTTCCCCGTAGACCGGCCGGCGGCTCTTTAACGCTGCCAACACGTGTTCCGCATGCAGGCCGAGTGGTGTGGCTACCACGATTGCATCGAGGTCGTTGCGATCGAGAAGCGCGCTGTACTCGGCGTGCTTTGCTACCTCATATCCGCATACCTTGTTGAGTTGCTCAAATCGTAGTGGGTATACGTCAGCGGCTGCGGTGACCTTGACTCCTGGGACACGCAGAAAGCTCCGCGTCAGCTCTTGTCCGCGGCTGCCAGCGCCGATGAGACCCAATCGCAGCGGCGTCTTTACGGTCGTTCGTGCCGTCTGCCGCTCCGCTCGCGTGTCGTCAGTGGATCCCTGTGGGGCAACTACGCTGGCTGCAACCTGCAGGGCAGAGCTGCTGAGCGAAGCGGAGGAAGCCAGGGCAAGAGCTGAAAGACTCTGGGTAAACGTGCGACGATCCATCCGATGATCCATCAGGGACGAACTCCTTTTCTGGTTGCGGGCATATGAGCATCGCAGGCGGAGTCCGGCGCTCCGAAGACGATGCAGGTGGGCGCACCGGGCGCCGATAAGAACAGGATAGCCTGTGTACCCTGCAGTCCGCGCAGCACCTCTCGAGTCTGCGCAGGCGGGAGCACGAAGACAACGGTCGAGAGCGCATCGCTGTCGGTCGCACTCGGTGCAATCACGGTGGACTGAAGAACACCTTCCACTGGCATCAGAGTGCGGGGATCGAAGATGTGACAGTAGCGATGTCCGTTCTGGATGAAGAATTTTTCCGTGCATGCACCAGTGGAAAGAGACGTATCGTGCAGGAGAAACGTGGTCGCTATGCTCCCTGCGGTTCGGGGATCTGGAACTTCGACTGGCCAACCGGCCTTACCCGGCGGAGCGCCAAGGCCGTACAACGTGCTGCCCCCAGCCGAGAGGAATGCCGCGTGGACGCCGCTCTCGCGCAGCAGGGCCACCACGCTGTCTACCGCAAAACCCTTGCCGATGCTTCCCGGGTCCAGCTCCATTGGATTGTGGGTGGTAAATCGAACGGAATTCGTTGCCGGATCAAGTTTCACCTTGTCCCATCCGACCTGGTCGCGGAGAAGCTTCTGCTCTGCTTGCGTCGGTACATGTCCGTTCCGCGCCTTGAAACCCCAGGCACGAAGCAGAGGACCTACGGTGATGTCGAATGCTCCGTGAGATCGATCGCTCCAATCGAACGATTTGGCAAGGAAGCCAAATGTCTCCGGGTCGGTGACCACGGGGCCGCTACCCGATTCGCGACTGATCCGCGACAGCTCACTCGATGGTTGATAGTTGCTCAGCAACGCTTCCAGCCTATTGATCTCCTCGAAGGCTGCGTCCATGACCTCGTCTGCACTCTCACGATCGGGCATGTAGCATTTGATGGTGAAGACCGTACCCATCGCGGGACGGGACTCGGTGTAGAGCGCTTCAGAGGATGTGGTCGGCTGTGCCAGGACCGACGCTGCTCCAAACAGGAGGGCTACCTCGGCAATCAGCGACCACTGTTGAAAAGCTCTCATCTCCTCTCCTCGATCCTCAAAAAATCTTATATGCACCCGCCACTTAGAGGTTAGAGGCTGTCGGAGGTTTGCGGCTTAAGACTTCTTAGGTTTCGGAAGGCTGCCGCGGTGATTAACTCAGGCCAGCTCCGGAAGTGCCGGGCAAAGGAGAAAAAATTATGAAGAGACTTTTGAGCGGGTTCGCACTAGTCCTCGCATTCGTGACCGTCAGCTACGCGGCAGTTCAACATTCCGCGTCGGTGACTCTGTATGAGACCGTGACTGTAGGCTCGAATACATTGCCAGCAGGGGATTACTCCCTTCATTGGCCCGATGGCACTGGAGTTGTAGAACTTTCGATCAGCGGCAGTCGGCATAATTTGTCCGTTCCGATCACGGTAACTCCCAGTACGGCGACTTCCAATGGGGCGATCATTACAATGTCGGGAGACAAGACTCTTCTTCAAGGCTTTTCGACAAAGCTTGGGAACCTTATGATCAAAGACACCGCAGCCAAATAGCGCGATGGGTTTGGGTCCGGGTCTTCTGACGATTTCGGACCCTCGCTTTCGTCCCGCGGAACCTTTTGGGCGGCTGGCGCAAAATCAATGGGCATATCCGGAGTACGTTCTACAGATACGGACACAAAGATCTCGCTGCTGCTTATCGACGATGATGTGGAGCTTTGCCGGCTGATTGGGTTGTACCTGGGAAAGGCCGGTTACAGGTTGACCTGCAGCGCCAATGGCCGCGACGGAGTCACTGAGGCGATCTCAAACGCATACGATCTAGTTTTGCTGGACGTGACTCTTCCCGTTCTCGATGGCTTCGCGGTACTTCACCAGGTGCGTCGGAGCAGTACAATTCCGATCATTATGCTGACGTCCAGGAGTATGGCAACGGATCGCTTGACTGGTCTCAACAGCGGTGCGGACGATTATCTGTGCAAGCCGTTCGATCCGGAGGAACTTCTGGCTCGCATCCGCGCAGTTCTTCGTCGATCCGAACCTGCTGCAGTCAGCTCGCAGTGGCAGAGGATTGGTCCTCTGCGCATCTCGGAGACGAGCCGTGAGGTCTTTCGAGAGAATGCCCGTATCAACTTTACGGCGGTGGAGTTTGAACTACTGCTGATACTAAGCCGGGCAAACGGTCGCGTGGTTACGAGGGATTCTCTGACCACTGCGATTCAAGACAGGCAACCGAGCCACTTTGATCGAAGCCTCGATGTTCACATCAGCCACATCCGCACGAAGCTTGGTTCAGAGGGTTCGAGAATTCGCACTGTTCGGGGCACCGGATATGTTCTGGTGATAGACGATGAGGATCCACGGTGATACGGTCTCTGAGCACGGCGGTCGCGCTTGCCTCGCTCTGTGTTCTTGTCATCTGCCTGTTCACTGCATTTGCGATTTCACAACAGACGGAGCACGTTTACTTCGACCCGGTGTTTCACAGGATGGACCGGATGGAGTTGGAGGACGCGCGGTCGGCATTCGAAGGCAGGGGGCTTCCGGCGCTGCGGGCTTATCTTCAGAGACTCGACAGGCAGTTCGGGGGCAAGCATTTTCTGCTGGATGGGAGCGGCCGGAGCATGGATGGAGGAGAAGACCACTCCAGTTCTCTTCCCCCTATCCCGGAAACAAATTCACGGGGTTGGCACAACGGCCACTTTACTCTGACGCAGCAGTCCGAAGATCGCCGGTACTGGTTTTTCGTCACAGAAGAGAACGAAAGTCCTGGAGTATCCTTCGGCCGCTTTTATTTCCTTATCGCGGGTGTCGTTTTCGCTTTGGGAGCATTTTCAACGGCGTATATTGTGCTGCCATTGCGCAGAATGGCTGCCGTTGTTGAAAGCTTTGGAATGGGCAACATGAGTGCACGCATCGGAACGAAGCGACACGACGAGATTGGAGCTCTGGCGAAGTCGTATGACGACATGGCGGATCGGCTGGAGGTTGCCTTCCGAAGAGAGCGGCAGCTATTACAGGATGTTTCTCATGAACTGCGGGCTCCTTTGACGAGGCTGAGCTTTTCGACGGAGCTAGCGAGGACGGCTCCGAACCAGAGTGTTGCAATGGATGAAGTGAAGCGAGATGTCGATCGACTCAGCTTTCTGGTCTCGGAGTTGACCGCATTGAGTCTTGGACCGCCGGGTGGCGCTAACTATGGCCTGGGAAGTTCTCCTGTTGATCTGGAGGGGATTGTGCTTGAGGCTGTTCGCGACTGCGAACTGGAGGCTGCCGCGAAGGGATGCCCGGTTTCCTGTACGGGTTCCGCAAGGGAGATGATCTCAGGCGAAGCAGAACATCTACGACGCGCGATCGGAAATGTTTTGCGGAATGCTGTTCGACATTCTCCGGAGAAGGCGACCGTTGAAGTGACGCTCAACCAGAGTCACGCCTGGTCTTCGATTACAGTTCGAGATTATGGCCCGGGAGTGCCTGAAGAGCTGCTCGAGCGTATCTTCGATCCATTCTTTCAGGTCGATCCTGCTCGGTCAGCTAGCCAAGGCGGACTTGGTTTGGGGCTTTGCATTGCGATGCGGTCTGTCGAACTTCACCGTGGGACTATTCGAGCGGAGAATGCAATGCCTGGACTGCGTGTCTCGATTAATCTTCCTACTGGAAGCCCTGCTTCCGACAATGACAAATGGGCAGAGTCTCGAACCAATGAAGCGATGTAGCAACAATCACGGCTGCTCTGCGAAACGGGGAGCTTGATTCCGCTAAACTAGAACTTCCCTCAGGGGAAGCCGCATGCCAGCCGAAATCATTCTCCAGCAAACCCCGGATGACGCCGCCCTCCTCGACAAGCAGGAGCAACTTGCCACTGTCCGCACGACGCTGGCCGAGCGCGAATCCGAGCTTGCTCAAATCCGAGCCCAGCTCAAGACCTTCGAAGGCCGTTACCTCCGCCAGGTCGGCATCCTTTACGCCGAACTCGACGACCTGGAGGCGCGCATCGCTGAGCGTGAGGTCGACCTCTACGACTCCGACTCCGCGCGTCGCCGAGCCGAGGAGGTTCGCCAGCGCGCACAGGAGACCTATGATGCCGCCTTCGGGGATGCGCGCGAAGCCGAGGAGTTCGACCCACCACCCAGCCTCAAGACCCTCTTCCGCGATGTCGCCAAGCGCATCCACCCCGACTTCGCGCGCGATGACGTGGAGCAAAGACACTTCACGCTGCTGATGGCCCGCGCTAATCAGGCGTACAGTTGCGGCGATACCGAAACGCTGCAGCGCCTGCTTGACGATCATCGCGAGATCAACGCCTCGATCGCCGGCGAAGGCGCCGCTGCTGAGCTGCTCCGCATCACGCGCCAGATTCAGCACGCCGAGCGCGATATCGCCACGCTCGATGCCGAGCGGGATGCGCTGCTCGCCGGAGAGGTCGCCCAACTGCACCGCGACGCGGAAGCCACAGCCGGGGCGCACCGCGACCTCCTCACGGAACTCGCTACCAGCCTCCGCGAGCAGATTGCCGACGCTCGGCGCCGCTTCGAACTGATCGACCGCCAGATCAGCGCGCATGGAAGATAAAGATGGACGATAAAGCCAAAGCCGGCCTGCAGCACATTCCTATCGGCGCCGCGTTGTCACTCCATTCCACGCGTTCGAGCATCATCGCCCGCGGGCGCCGCGATGCCGCCAACGCAGCCTCGAACCCGAACTACCGGCAGGCTGTCACCGACTACAACGCCGGCAACTTCGCCGAAGCCGCAAACGGTTTTCGGCTCGCCGCCGAGCAAGGCCACGCCGAATCGCAGTATCTGCTGAGCACGTTGTACGACGCTGGTCAGGGATTGCCGCAAGACGACAGGCAGGCCGCCTACTGGGAGCGCAAGGCTGCCGAGCAGGGCCACGCTTACGCGCAGGCCAACCTCAGCTTTCGCTACTACGCAGCCGATGATTTCGCTGAAGCCTTCGCATGGTGCGAACGCGCCGCGCACAGTAACCTCGCCTGGGCTCAGTACAACGTTGGCTTGATGTATCGAAAAGGGGAGGGGGTACAACAAAGCGATATCGAAGCTGCTTACTGGTATCGCCTTGCCGCTACCCAGAACTTTGCCGAAGCTCAGCAGAAGCTAGCGGACCTCTACTACATGGGTCAAGGCGTCCCGCTCAGTTACACTCAGGCCGCCGCGTGGTATCGCGAGGCTGCTGATCAGGGCAACGCAGAGGCGCAGTTTCAGCTTGGCCACCTTTACGCGGTAGGCCACGGCGTGGAGCATGACTACACCTACTCCCGTCACTGGATTCGTCAGGCAGCTCTTCAAGGCCACGAACAGGCACTGCGCGAACTCAAGCGCCGGGAGTACCGCGATCCATGAGTTCCGCTTCAACAGTAGATGTTTACCACATGCAGAAGTCACGTGTACCTGATTTGACTCGGCTCCTCCGGCGTTCCTATACTTCTCCACACTCGAACGGCAATTCAAGGAGGAAGTCCATGTCAAAGCGTGTGCTGTTGTTCGTTCTCTTGATTGCAACCGCTACCGGCGCGTATGCACAAGAGTGGAAAGGCCATAAACCCTCTCTCGTTCCTCAGCACAGCGGCACGACACAATTGCTGATCGCGGTCAGTCCCGTGAACTCCCGCGTAGTGTGGGCGGCCGGAGCGGGTGGTACTTACGTGGTTACGACCGATGGCGGTTCGACGTGGAAGTCCGGAGTCGTGCCGGGAGCCGAAGGTCTGCAGTTCCGCGACGTGCAAGGCGTAAGCGATCGAGTTGCATATCTCATGTCGATCGGGAATGACACCGGAGATTTTCGCATCTATAAGACGGAAGACGCCGGCGCACACTGGACTGTTCAGTTTACGAATAAGACGGCGAACGCCTTCTATGATTGCTTCGCGTTCTGGGGGCCGGATCGCGGCATCACGCATAGCGATTCCGTCAACGGAGTATTTCCCGACATTCGCACCAGCGATGGCACGACATGGCACTCGATCGCCCACATGCCGCCTGCGTTGCCAGGCGAAGCGTCGTTCTCTTCCAGCGGAACCTGCATCACTACAGAAGGATGGCAAAACGCGTGGATTGCCACAGGCGGCTCAAGCATCGCGCGAATCTTGGCGACTCGGGATGGCGGCTATACGTGGAATGCGTATGACACTCCGTTCGTGAGCAACGCCAATGCAGGCGCCTTGTCGGTAGCGTTCCGCGATCCCTGGCACGGCATCGTCGGTGGCGGCGATTTGACCAACGACAGCGCTACGCAGGCAGCAACTTCGGATAATGGCGGCCAGAGATGGACGCTTACCACCAAACCACCTATTCCTGGAGCGATCTTCTGTCTCGCCTATGTTCGTGGCGTTGAACACAAGGATGATTGGCGGCATCGAGACGACTTCGGCCATGAACACGACCGGAGTGTGGTGATCACGACAGAGACTCAGCCGAACTTCAGCTCCGGTGCAGCTGCCTGGAGTCCGGATGAAGGACAAACCTGGATCAAACTGTCGGAGGTGAGCGGCTATTGGGCGGTCGCTTTTGCGAATCCGGAGGCCGGATGGTTCGTAGGCAACAACGGCCAGATTTTGAAGATTAGTTTCTAGTCGCTGCCTCTTCCGCACTGGATGATAACGACATCCTTGTAGGTACGGGCTTGTGTGTTTTTGCGATTAGCGACGAGAGCGGGATGATGCAGATACAATTTTGTAACTACGAGGACATCCCTTCCATGTATTCGAAATTTCTCACATCCTTCAATCCTGCTTTCCTGGCGAAGTTGGCCCTGAGTGCAACTGTTGCAATCTTGTGTGCGCCAGTGTTCGCCCAAGCGCCCCATCCGGTGGATGCTGCGGAACAACAGCGTGTGGATGCGATGGTGAAGCAGATGACGCTTCAGCAAAAGCTGGACTACATCGGAGGAACAGGGTTTGGGGTGCGGGCAGTTCCGTCGGCCGGGATTCCTGCGCTCGATATGTCGGATGGCCCCTTTGGGACGAGATCGAATTCGGGATTTCCTTCGACGACGTATGGAGCAGGAATCAATACGGCAGCTTCGTGGGATCCTGCGCTGGCGGCGCGGGTGGGGGCAGGCATTGGGCGTGATGCGCGGGCACGTGGTGTTCACTTCATGCTTGGGCCCGGGGTGAATATCTACCGTTCGCCGCGAAATGGGCGCAACTTTGAATACTTCGGCGAGGATCCGTTCCTTTCAGGGCAGATCGCCGTTGGTTACATCACGGGGATGCAGGAGCAGGGCGTCAGCGCGACGGTCAAGCATTATCTCGGCAACAATAGTGAGTTTTTGCGGCACGACTCAGATACCGAGATTGATGAACGCACCTTGCGCGAGATCTATCTGCCAGCCTTTGAGGCGGCGGTGAAGCAGGGGCATGTGAGCTCGGTGATGGACTCTTACAACCTGATCAATGGACAACATGCAACCCAGAACAGCTAGTTCAACATCGACATTCTGCGTAAGGAATGGGGCTTCAAAGGCGTGTTGATGTCGGACTGGGATGCGACCTACGATGCGATTGGCGCGGCGAACGGCGGGCTCGATATAGAGGAACCAAGCGGAAAGTTTATGAACAATGCAAACCTGGGCCCGGCGATACAGGCCGGCAAGGTAACCGAGGCGACGATCGACGAGAAGGTGCGGCATATCCTCGGGACGGCTGCTTCCTATGGCTGGCTGAATCGCGATCAACGCGATACGTCGATCTCTTTCGTCGACGCGAAAAATAAAGAGGCTGCCCTTGATTCGGCTCGCGAGGGGGCTGTGCTGCTTAAGAACACAGGCAATTTGTTGCCGCTGGATAGATCGGCGGTTAAGACGATTCTGATTGTCGGGCCGGACTCTTATCCTGGCGTGCCGGTGGGCGGAGGAAGCGCCGGGGTAGTGCCGTTTCATATGGTGAGTGCGCTTGAGGGTATCTCCAACGAAGTAGGCGCGACGACGACCGTGCTGTATGACCGGGGAGTTCCGACGTTGGAGCATCTGGCGTCCGCGACGGAGTTTACGACCGAGGCCAAGGGTGGCAAGGCCGGGCTGACGCTTGAGAGCTTTAAAAATCTGGATCTGTCCGGGGCTCCGGCTACAAAGACTGTTGCACGTCATGCTGTCCTGGAAGGACTCACTATAAAAGATGTGATTGCAAACGTGGATGCGGTGATCGAGATGCTGTTCAACTCGCCACCGTCTGAAGTCTCGCATCGACTCACCGGTTTTTATCATGCCGCGACCCCCACGAAATACATCTTCGCACTGGAGGACTCTGGGGAAGGATCAGGCAATCGGGTGTATGTCGATGACAAGCTGGTGATCGACAACTGGAAGATTGTGCGCGCGTTTCAGCCGCATGTAACGCTCGAGCTGGCGGAAGGGGCTCACAAGATAGTCGTCGAAGAGTGGCAAAAGAGTCCTATCGGAGGCCATGTGGAGCTGGGGATCGTGCCGGAAGACAAGGTGGTGAATCCGCAGGCCGTACAACTTGCCGCTAAAGCCGACGTGGTGCTTGTGGAGGCTGGTTTCGAACAGGAGAGCGAGGGCGAGGCTGGCGACAGGACGTTTGCGTTGCCGTATGGGCAGAGCGAACTGATTCGCGAGATCACGGCGGCAAATCCGAAGGTTATCGTCGCTATCACGTCGGGCGGAAATGTCGATTCGGCGAAGTGGATTGATCGCGTACCCGCCGTGTTGGAGACATGGTACGCGGGACAGCAAGCGGGACAGGCGTTGGCTGAGATATTGTTCGGCGACGTTAATCCGTCGGGACATCTGCCCGCCACCTTTGAGCGCAATGCAGAGGACAATCCAACCTTCGCGAACTATTATCCCGAGGGCGACTCAAAGCGGGTCGACTACAAGGAAGGGATCTTTGTTGGATACCGCGGTTATGAGAAGAACAAGGTCAAGCCTCTGTTTCCGTTTGGATACGGTCTCTCGTACACCACCTTCAAGTTTACGAATCTGAAGTTCGATCAGAACGGCTCTGGCGATGAGGCTAGAGGCACGGCCAGCTTCGACGTGACGAACACGGGTAGTCGAAAAGGTGCTGAAGTCGCGCAGCTCTACGTGACGGAGGACCACCCGAAGGTGCCGCGACCAGAGCATGAGTTGAAGGGCTTCCAGCGGATAGAACTTTCACCCGGCGAGACGAAGCATGTCGAGATCCCATTGGAGGCGAGGTCGTTTTCTTACTATGATGTTGCGGCCAAGAGATGGGCGATTGGATCGAATCGATTCACGATTTCCGTAGGTGATTCGGTTGAATCGCTGCCGCTGAAGACGGGGGTTCCTTTGAAGTCCAGCGGGAATTGAGGGACCTCCAAGCGGATCGCCTGGCCGATAGCTTTCAGATAGCCGAAGCATCAGGGATCTTGGTGCGCACCTCCGAACTACTGTGGCTCGCCTATTAAGCCGTTGTAGTGCTTGAAATATCTATGACAGGTCTGGAACGTAAGGAAGCACGACGATGGGTTTTGAGAAGATTGGTTTGATGATCGTACCGCAGTCGGTTAGAACTTCACGCGCTGCAGGAGCTCGCCAAATCTTGGGTCGGAACGCAGCCCATTTAGCGTGGGGTCCACCTTCACGTATGCCATGGATGTGGAATGGTCCGCAGAACTCTTTTCCAGCCAATTCAGAGCCTGGCCATTCTCCCTCAGCCCAGCGTAGATCATCGCCATCGCAAACGCAGGGACGTATTGGTGAGCCGATTTATTCAGCAGAGTGACGAGAACCTCACGTGCCTCACGAGTCCTGCCGGCCATCGCATAGGCATGCCCCAGCCCGGCAGTGTAATAGACGTCGCCTCCCGACAACTGCACGGCATGGGTGAACTCCGTAATTGCCTGGTCGTACAAACCCCTTGTTTCATACACGTCACCCAGGCGAAAGTGCGTACGCGGAAAGCTTGGATCGATGTCGATTGCTTTGTTCAAGGTCTGGATAGCCTCTTCATAGTGGCCTGCCAGGCAAAACGTCCAGCCCGCGTTGCTGTTCACGCTTAACGACAGGGGGTCCTCCTCCACCGCGCGCCGCGCCTCCACCAGCGCCTCAGGAAAGCGCCCCATCGCCGCCAGATTTTCGGCATTCCATGAGTGTGCCATCGCGTAGTTGGGATTCACATCGAAGGCGCGCTGAAACTCGTTCTGCGCTGCGGGGCCATTCCAGTCGTAATAGAAGTCAATCAACCCCAGAGTCGCGTGCGCGTCGGCCAGATCTTCGTTCATCCGGAGAGCCTTGTTCGCCGCATCCCGTGCTGCCGGAAACGCCTCCTGCGGGGGAATCGCCGCATATAGCCCCAGCGCGGCATAGGAGTCCGCCACTCCCTCATATGCCTCCGCGAAGTTCGGATCCATCCGGATAGCCTCGCGGAAGAACTCCAGCCCCTTCATCATCCCCTCGTTCGTCCGTTTGTTCCAGTAGTACCTGCCCTTGACGAACGCGCTGTAAGCCTCCTGATTCTCCGTGGGCCTCTTCGTAAACCTCTTCTCTTCCTTGTTGTTCAGCTGCAGACGAATGGAATGGGCGACCCGCTCCGAGACCTCATCCTCCAGGCTGAAGATATTCGTGAACTCCTCATCGAACGCCTGTGCCCACAACTGCGCTCCGTCCGCTACCCTCACCATCTGGACGGTCATCCGCACGCGATTCCCCTCGCGCTGAATCCTCCCATCGATGATCGCGTCTACCTGCTGCTCCTTCCCGGCACCCTCCGCGCTGATGGAGCTGCTCCTGTACTTCTCGATCGCGCTGGTCGGCCGGACCAGGATCTTCCCTGTATTGGACAGTCTCGTAATCAGCGCGTCAGCCGTTCCCAGGCCAAGATACTCATCGGAACCCGCGCCCCCTATCATCGCAAAGGGCAGTACAGCCAGCGATTTGATCGGACGGCCGTTTGCCGAAGCTGTAGCCACATGCCTGCTCGCCAGCCACCAGCCAGTCATAGCCAATAGACCAGCGAGTGCAATAGCAGGGCCGGCCATCCACTTCCACCCGGCCAGCATCGATGGCAAAGCCGCGTACACGATTGGAGTCATAGCCGCCGGCTCTTCCTCCACGTGCTTTGGGTGCAGGTCGATGGATTCCAGCGGAACCTCCTGCCCCTCCACGACCTGAGCCACAAAGCGATAGCCCTGCTTCGAAACAGTCTCAATATAGATATGCTTCCCGCGATCGTCGCCCAGAATCTTCCTCAAATGCGAGACCGTCACCGCCAGATTGCCTTCCTCGACCGACACTCTCGGCCAAAGAGCGTCCATCAGCTTTTCTTTCACCAGCAGCTGGCCATTGTTCTCCACCATCAGCACAAGCAGGTCGAACGCCTTCGGAGTTACGGAAACAGGTCTGCCCTGGCGTAGAAGAAGCCTCTGAACCGGATCCAGACTGAAGCTTCCAAATTCGTATAAGTGGCTGACCGTATGGGACATCGAGCTTAATAATTCCTTTATCTTTTTTTCGCACTTCTCAAAAGACTTTCTTCCGCTCTCAATCTACGGTGACTGGAACCTCATCACGGGAGTTCTCCGTAGGCCCGAGATTATAGGCACAGCGAACTACGCAAGTCGAGACGTAAAAGAGGAGCGGCCATGCATGACGCAGCCCATCGCCCGAACCATCCGGTGAAGATCAGCCCCTTCAACCAAATCCCAGCCGCCATCGATGTCACCGGGAATCACGGACTGCTTCCAAGCCTCCTGAAGAGACCGGCGACCCACAGACTCGCCCCGCGCTCTGGAGTGTTCTTCCTGTTGGCTCTACTCCTCGTGCTCACCGTCGGCACCACCTGCGCACAGACCAGCCGCGCAAACCTCTCCGGAACTGTCGAGGACGCCACCGGAGCCAAGATACCCAAAGCCCTGGTCGTCATCACCAACATCGACACTAAGATCAGTCGAAGCATCACGGCCAACGATGACGGCATCTACAACGCCCCCGCCCTGCCCCCCGGCAACTACATCGTCAAAGTCTCCGCCCCCGGGTTCGCCGGCGAAACGCGCAAAGGAGTCGTCCTCACCGTCGGGGAAGCCTCCCTCATCAACTTCTCCCTCAAGGTCGGCAGTATCACCCAGGAGGTCGTCGTCACAGAGAGCCCTGCCTCGGTCGACGTCACCAGCTCCCAGCTTAGCAACGCCGTCAGTGGCCACGAGATGCGTGAGCTCCCCCTCAATGGCCGCTCCTGGACCGACCTTGCCTCCCTCTCCCCCGGCGTCACCGTCATTCAGACCCAACCTCCTGTAAGTGCGCCCGACCGCATGAAGCGAGGACTTGGCGGTCAACTCAGCATCGCCGGTGGGCGTCCCCAGCAGAATAGCTACCTCCTCGACGGAATCAACATCAACGACTACTCCAACGCAGGCCCCGGAAGCGTGCTCGGAGGCAACATCGGAGTGGACGCACTCCAGGAGTTCACCGTCGTCACCACCAATCCCACCGCACAGTATGGCCGTACCGCAGCTGGAGTCATCAGCGCCGTCACCCGCTCAGGAACGAACTCTTTCCACGGAAGCGCCTACGAGTTCGCCCGCAACGCTGCCCTCGACGCCCGCAACTACTTCGATCCCGTACAGAAGCCGGACTTCAGCCGCAACCAGTTCGGAGCCTCCTTCGGCGGACCCATTCAAAAAGAAAAGACCTTCGTCTTCGGCGACTACGAAGGCGTCCGCCAAAACCTCGGCGTCTCCTACATCGATACCGTTCCTTCTCCAGCCGCACGCGCCGGAACCCTCTGCGTCCCCTCGCCAGACGGCTCCAACCCCTGCGCCTCCACCATGCAGGTGACCCCCGACCCCGCCATCGTCAACTTCCTGAACACCTTCATCCCCTTACCCAACACCGGAACCACCCAGGGCGACACCGGCACCTTTACCTTCCCCGCCTATCAGGTCACCAGCGAAAACTACTTCACCATCAGAGTCGACCGCACCTTCTCCCAGAAGGACACCGCCGCCGTCGTCTACATGTACGACAACTCACCGAGCCAGCAGCCGGATGCCTTCAACAACGTCCTCACCCTTAGTAAAACCGTTCGCCAGGCAGTGTCGATCCTGGAAACGCACATCCTCTCCTCCGCCACCGTAAATACCTTCCACGCTGGCTTCAGCCGCGACAACGCCGGCTCCCCCTACGCCGCCTCCGCCATCAAGCCGGCCGCTGCCGACCCGCAGTTCGGCTTTCAGCCCGGAGACAGCGCAGGAATCGTTCAGGTCCCCGGCATCACCACCTTCACCGGAGGCGTCAGCGCTGCCAGCCCGCTGCTCTTTCGATGGAACTCCTTCCAAGGCTACGACGACGTCTCCCACACCGCCGGCAAGAACAACATCACCTTCGGTGTCAGCATCGAGCGCATTCAGGACAATCAGGAGAGCTCCGACGCCCCCGGCGGCAACTTCTCCTTCCCCTCGCTTGACGCCTTCATCACCAACCAGCCACAGTCTTTCATCACCACTCTGCCCTCCACCCTCACCCCGCGCAATCTGCGCCAGACCATCTTCGGAGCCTACGTTCAGGACGATCTCCGCCTGAATCCCAACCTTACCCTCAACCTCGGTCTCCGTTATGAGGCCGCCTCGGTCCCCTACGAGATCAACGGCAAGCTCTCCAACCTCCGCATCCTGCAGGGCAACACCCCCTACCTCGGCAACCCCTACATCAAGAACCCAACCTTCAAAAACTTTCAGCCCAAGGTAGGCTTCGCCTGGGATCCCTTCCACGATGGCAACACCTCCATCCGCGGAGCCTTCGGCATCTACGACGTGCTTCCTTACATCGTCGAAATGGGCAGCGGCGTTGACGCAGCCTACCCCTTCGCCCAGGACGCCAGCACCGGCGTCCTTCCCGCAGGAGCCTTTCCCACCACCGCCTACCAGATCGTCGCCAACAACCCCGCAAACCGCAACTACTACGTCCTTCAGTACAATCCCCCGCGCAACTACATCATGATGTGGAATCTCAACGTCCAGCGCGCCATCGCCAAGAACACCACCTTGCTCGTCGGCTACGTCGGCTCTCGCGGCGTCCACAACTGGTACCAGACCGACGACGCCAACATCGTCCTCCCCACCACTCCTGATGGAAAGAGCTTCTACTGGCCCACGCCCATCGGCAGCGGCACCGTCGTCGATCCACTCGTCGGTCAAACCCTCGATGCACGCTGGAACGGCAGCTCCTCCTTCCACGGGCTGGAGACCCAGATCACTCAATCTCCCTGGCACGGCCTCCAGGGTCAGCTCTCTTACACCTGGTCCCGCTGCATCGATACCAGCTCCGGTTCGGCTGCCTCCGATCAGTACAGAAACTCACTCAACGTCGACCTCTACATCGCACCCGCCACCCATCGCGGCCCCTGCGACACCAACGTCGGCCAGAACCTCACCATCAACGCAATCTGGAACCTCCCCGGAGACCAGGCCCGGCATGGCATCGCCGGATGGGCCATCAACGGCTGGCAGACCGGCGGCATCTTCAGCGCGGCCAGCGGAGCTCCCTTCAGCGTCACCATCGGCGGAGATCCCCTCGGAACCAACGCCGCCATCCCCTTCGACTTTCCCGACCGAATCAAAGGCTGCGGCAAAAGTCTTACCACCGGAGATCCAAACGGGTTTATCAATCTCAAATGCTTTGCCTTCCCCAACCCCGTCAATCGCATGGGTAACGCTGGGAGAAACGAGCTCACCGGCCCCAGAAGCATCAACTTCGACTTCTCTCTCTACAAGAACACGCCCATTGAGCGGTTCGGCAAAGGCGCCAACCTCCAGCTTCGCGCTGAGATCTTCAACCTCATGAACCACGCCGACTTCGCAGCGCCCACCGACCACTTCCAAATCTACGATGGCTCAGGAAACGGCGTTCCCTCCGCCGGTCTGATCGACCAAACAACTCTCACCTCCAGGCAAATTCAATTAGCGGTCAAGCTCACCTTCTAATTCGCCCACACCTCTCGCCAGTACCTGCATCCCGAGCAGCACACAGGCCTGGAACATGGCCCAAGGAAAGTGACCATGAGAACAGAGATCGAGCCAGACGTTCCGCTGCGCAAGCCTTTCTATCAGAGCCTCTCCGTGCAGGTCACCGTGGCGATCGTTCTAGGGGTGGCTCTGGGTCGCTTCGCGCCGCAGACGGCCATCGCCATGAAGCCGCTCGGAGACGCCTTCATCAAACTCATCGCCATGGTCATCACCGTGGTGATCTTCTGCACCGTCGTCACCGGCATCGCTGGCATGCAGGATATGAAGAAGGTCGGGCGCGTCGGAGGCAAGGCCCTGCTCTACTTTGAGGTCGTCTCCACCCTCGCGCTCTTCATCGGCCTGGTCGCGGGAAATCTCGCCCACCCCGGCAGCGGATTGAACGTCAACCCCGCAACCCTCGACGTGAAGGCAGTAGCCGAGTACTCCGGCGCGGCCAAGGCGCAAAACACCACGCAATTCCTGCTGCACATCATTCCCACCACTATGGTCGACGCCTTTGCCAAAGGAGACATCCTGCAGGTCGTCTTCATCTCCGTCCTCTTAGGTGTCGCCCTCGCCATGATGCACAGCCGCGCCGAGCCTCTCCTCCGCCTGCTCGAGGTGCTGACCCAGGCCATCTTCACCATCGTCAATCTCTTCATGCGCCTCGCACCCATCGGCGCCTTCGGAGCGATGGCCTTCACCGTGGGACGCTACGGCGTCATGTCCCTCGGGCCTCTGCTCAAGCTCATCCTCACCTTCTATCTCACCTGCGCGCTCTTCGTCATCATCGTTCTCGGCGCGGTCTCCTGGCTGGCCGGCTTCAACATCTTCCGCTTCCTGCGCTACATCAAGGAAGAGATTCTTCTCGTCCTCGGCACCAGCTCCTCAGAGTCGGCTCTCCCCAGCCTCATGGAGAAGATGGAGCGCCTCGGCTGCTCCAAAGCTCTCGTCGGTCTCGTCGTCCCTACCGGCTACACCTTCAACACCGATGGCAGCAGTCTCTACATCACCATGGCCGCGCTCTTCGTAGCTCAAGCGACCAACACCCACCTCACCATCGGCCAGCAGCTCAGCCTGTTTGCTGTTGCAATCCTCACCTCCAAGGGTGCAAGCGGCGTCCAGGGCGCAGGCTTCGTCGCGCTCGTCGGAACCCTCATCGTCGTGCCCACGATTCCGGTTGCGGGCATGGCGCTCATCCTCGGCATCGATCGCTTTCTCAGCACCTTTCGCGCCCTGGTCAACATGATCGGCAACGGCGTAGGCACTATCGTTGTAGCCTCATGGGAGCATGAGATCGAGGGTTCTGCACTGACTCAAGCTCTAGCGATGCCAAATAATCGCACCATCGAACAGCAGATCATGGACCAACCGAGGATGGACCGACAAATCAGAGACCAACAGATCTCGGAGGGCGAAGAAGAACATGAACCCATCGGATGAACCCGTGCTCGGAGGTTCCAACACTCCAGAGACCGCGCCTTCGCGCCGAAGTTTTCTACTCCGCTCCCCCTTGGCTCTAGCGAGCACCATGACCCTGCTGGGAGACCCTCCCCCACACAGCGCCCACGCCTCTACCCGGCCAGCCTCGCAACCGGCCACGTGGAGCCGCGAGTACTGGGCCCACAGGGGAGACATCAAGCTCTACCTCTTCCGCAAGAACGCCGGGCCTGCCCCATCAGGCCACTCCACCCGCCCCATCCTCTTCCTCTGCCACGGCTCTTCCGTCTCCTCCCGGCCGACCTTTGACCTCGAAGTCCCCGGCCACGGCGAATACTCCCTGATGAACAAGTTCGTTGAGTTCGGCTTCGATGTCTGGACGATGGACTTCGAGGGCTACGGAAGATCCTCACTCTCCGCCGGCAACTCGAACATCGCCGACGGCGTGGAAGACCTGAAGGCGGCGAGCCTGATCGTCCAGCAGGAGACCGGCCAGCCTGCCTTTCATCTCTACGGAGAGTCCGGCGGCGCACTCCGCGCCGGAGCCTTCGCCGTCGCCCAGCCCGCCAGCGTCCGTCGCCTCGTCCTCGCAGCCTTCACCTGGACAGGCAAGGGCTCGTCCACCCTCACCAAACGTGCCGAGTCGCTCGACTCCTACCGCACCCACAACCTACGCCCCCGCGATCGCGACGCCATCCGCAGCATCTTCACCCGGGACAAACCCGGCACCTCCGACCCCGCCGTCGCCGAGGCTATGGCCGACGCTGAACTCAAATTTGGTGACTCCGCCCCTACCGGAACCTACCTCGATATGTCCGCCAACCTTCCCCTCGTCGACCCCACCAAACTCCGCGTTCCCGTCCTCATCGTGCGCGGCGAGTATGACGGCATCGCCACCGAGGAAGATCTCCTGAACTTCTTTCGCAGCCTTCCCGTTCCCGACCGCGAGTTCGTCATCCTCCCCGGGGCCGCTCACTCGGTCGCCCTCGGCACAAACCGAAGTCAACTCTGGCACACCATGCGAGCGTTCCTCGATATGCCTCCGCGTCTCGATCAGAAGCCTCCTCCAGCAGACTCCGGTCTTTAGCGTTTGTTCCTTAACAATGATGACACTCCGCACGAATACTCCCGTGCACCTTCGGAAAGCGAGCAAATCTCCTCCTATGAGTCTCTCCCATCTGCTCTCCCGCCGCGCCTTCCTCGTCCAGGGAGCACTGGCCGGAGTCTCAGCCAACGCGGTCGCCCCCGCCCCATCCCCGCAAACACCCGCAGCGCAGACACCTACGCCGCAAGCACCCACCGAGGTCCAACCCTCCACTCCCCCCGCGACCCGCATCCTCGCCGATTGGCTGGTCTCCTCTCCGCAAGACGCTGTACCCGACAATGTGCGAAAGGAAGCGGTGCGCTCCATCGTCAACTGGGTCGGAGTCACCGTCGGAGGCTCTGGCCAGCAGGCTGTCGTCCGAGCCCTCGCCACCCTTCAGCCCTACACCGGCACCTCCTCCGCACACCTCTTCGGCCGCTCCGAGACCCTCGACCCGCTTCGCGCCGCCTTCATCACCGGCATCAGCTCCCACGTGCTCGACTACGACGACACCCACCTCGAGACCATCATCCACCCCGCAGGCCCCGTCGCCAGCGCCCTCTTCTCGCTCGCTCAGACCCGACCAGTCAGCGGAGCCGATCTCCTCCACGCCTTCATCCTTGGCACCGAGATCGAGTGCCGTCTCGGCAAAGTCATCTATCCCTCCCACTACGACATGGGCTGGCACATCACAGGAACCTGCGGAGTCTTCGGTGCCGCCGCCGCATGCGGGCGCATCCTCGGCCTGAACGCCCAGCAGATGCGGTGGGCGCTCGGCATCGCCGCCACCGAAGCAGCTGGCCTCAAGATCATGTTCGGAAGCATGTGCAAGAGCCTTAACATCGGACGTGCCGCCGAGAACGGCCTTCTCGCAGCTCTCCTCGCCGCAAACAACTTCACCAGCTCCGACGAGAGCATCGAAGGTCACGACGGCTACATCTTCGCCGCCTCCCGCCAGCACGATTACGCCCGTCTCGTCGACGGCCTCGGTCAACACTACGAGATCGCTCTCAACACCTACAAGCCATTCGCCTGCGGCATCGTTATCCATCCCGTCATCGACGGCGTCCTCCAGCTCCGCAACCAGCACCACCTCAAAGCCCCCGAGATCCGCTCCATCGCCATCCGCGCCAA
The DNA here is from genome assembly GCF_013410875.1 of Tunturiibacter empetritectus. Classification (GTDB taxonomy): domain Bacteria; phylum Acidobacteriota; class Terriglobia; order Terriglobales; family Acidobacteriaceae; genus Edaphobacter; species Edaphobacter empetritectus. The sequence continues at coordinate 835,890 of NZ_JACCCU010000002.1, forward strand.
CCCCCTTGTCCTCGAGCTCACCGGCAAGAAGACACCCACCACTGGACTCGAAGCCAAGTTCAGCGTCTTCCACTCCGCCGCAGTCGCTCTCCTCCGCGGCTTCGCAGGAGAGAAGGAGTACACCGACGAGGCCGCACGCGATCCCCAAGTCATTGCCCTTCGCGAGCGCGTCACCGTCGCCGTCGATCCCATCGTCCAAACTGACGAGGCATACATCACCATTACCACCACCGACGGTCAAACCTTCACCAAGCATGTAGAGCACGCCGTAGGCAGCGTCCAGAACCCACTCTCCGACAAAGATCTCTCCTTCAAGTTCACCCAGCTCGCCACCGGCATCCTTCCCCCCGCCCAGATCGAAGAGCTTCTGACCTTTGCTTGGAACCTACCCGAGCAACACAACGCCGGCGACCTCCCGCGCCTGGGAGCCCTCGCATGACAAACTTTCCATCCACTACCTTCGCGAGGAATCCATGCTGAACCAGAACGACGAAAGGCCTTCCGCCGACTCTCTATCACGCCGCTCCTTCCTGGAGGCCGGTTCCGTAGCCTTAGCCGCCGCAGCCTTAGGAGGTGCCAGCCTCTCCGCCCAACAGCCATCGGCCACCTCACCTAACGCATCCGGCTCTAATCCCGGTCAAGAGAATCTTCCGCTCCTCAAAGAAAACCCCAGCTCTAATACTCCTCCCCGCACTGACCGCGGAGACATTGGACCGATCTGGTACTCCTTCGACCTTAACCACAAACGCCTGGAGAATGGTGGCTGGACACATCAAGTGACTCAGCGTGAGCTTCCTCCATCCAGGGATCTCGCCGGAGTCAACATGCGCCTCACCGCTGGCAGCTTCCGCGAGCTTCACTGGCACACCGCAGACGAGTGGGCCTACATGATCTACGGCTCCGCCCGCGTAACTGTCCTCAATCCGGACGGGACCATCCAGATCGAAGATGTCTCCAAGGGCGACCTCTGGTTTTTTCCCGCTGGCTTCCCGCACTCCATTCAGGGCCTCGCCTCCGACGGCTGCGAGTTTCTTTTGGTCTTCGACGAAGGATTTTTCTCCGAGGAGAACACCTTTTCCATCTCCGAGTGGGTCGCTCACACCCCGCCAGAGATCCTTGAAAAGAACTTCCGCCTTAGCAGCAGCGAGCTTTCGAAGCTGCCCACACGCGAACTCTTCATCTTCCCCGCCGCGCTGCCGCAGTCCCTCGAGCACGACCGCCAATCCGCAGGCGGTCCCTCTGCTGTATCACCCATCCAATACATCTTCCGCGCGGGATCCATGCCGCCCACAAAGTCTTCCCCCCAGGGCGAAGTTCGCATCGTCGACTCGCGTAACTTTCCCGCCTCGAAGTCCGTCGCCGCCGGCATCGTAACCCTCAAACCCGGAGGCCTGCGCGAGCTGCATTGGCACCCCACCGCCGCCGAATGGCAGTTCTACATCGCAGGCTCCGGCAGGATGACTGTCATAGCCCCAGGTGGCCGCGCACGCACCATGGATTTCAACGCTAACGACGTTGGCTTCGTCCCCACGGCTGCAGGCCACTACATCGAAAACACCGGCTCCTCCGACCTCATCTTTCTTGAGATGTTCAAGCTCGATCAATTCCTCGAGTTCTCTCTCAATAACTGGATACGTCGTCTCCCCCCAGAGATGGTCTCGGCTCACCTCAACCTTGACGCCTCTTCCATAAGCCGCATTCCCGCAGAGAAGCTGGCCATCCTTTAGTCGCGTGTCGTGATGGGGATTCCTGCGTGGCATCCTCGTTGTTCCGCTTCCCCACCACCGCGATTCGCCCGAATTCAGGAGACTCAATGGACGCACCGCACCTATCGTTCAAACCACTGGAGGCACCAAACTCCGTCCCCCAACTCACTCGCCGGAATCTGCTCGCAAAGGGAGCCTGTGTGCTGGCCGGCACCGCTCTACCTCTTCCTTCGTATTTATTTTCAGAGGAGCAGCAGACGCCCTCCGCCCCCATCGGCCCTGTCATGCAGACCCTCAGCACCTACATGGCCCAGGCCGCCACCCGGCCACTCCCTCCCGCCATCATCGAGCAGGCAAAAGATCACATCCTCGACACCTTCGCCGCTATGATCTCCGGCTCCCAGCTTCCTCCCGGCCGCGCCGCCATCGCCTTCGCACAATCCTACGGCGGTAAGCCAGTCGCCTCTGTCGCCACCTCCGTCATTCTGTGCGGTCCGCTCGAAGCGGCCCTGGCCAACGGAGTCCTCGCCCACTCCGACGAGACCGATGACTCCCACTCCCCGTCGCAGTCCCACCCAGGCTGCGCTGTAGTTCCCGCCGCACTCGCTGTGGGCGAACAGTTCAACATCTCCGGCTCCCACTTTCTCCGCGCCGTCACCCTCGGGTACGACATAGGCCCGCGCTTCGGCGTCACCCTCGGTGGAGTCAACTATCAGACCGAGACACACCGTGATCCCCACGCCACCTCCGAAGGCTTCGGAGCCGCAGCTGCCGCTGGCTGTGCCGCCTCCCTCGACGTACGCCAGATGCGCCTCCTCCTCGATTACGCTTCGCAGCAGTCCTCAGGCTTCACTGCGTGGCAACGGGACACCCTCCACGTCGAAAAAGCCTTCGTCTTCGCCGGCATGCCCGCCCGCAATGGAGTCACCTCCGCTTTGCTGGTTCAGGCGGGCTGGAGCGGCGTCGATGATGTGCTCTCAGGCCCCGAAAGCTTCTTCGCAGCCTACGCCCCTCACGCCAATCCTCAGGGGCTCGCCAAGAATCTAGTCGGCGGTCTCGGAGAGCACTACGAGATCACACGCACGAATATCAAGAAATGGTGCGTCGGCTCGCCCATTCAAGCGCCGCTCGACGCCGTTCAGCTCCTCCTGAACCAGCACTCCTTCACCCCGGACCAGGTTCGTCACGTCACCGTAAAAGTCGCCACCCGCGAGGCCACGATAGTCGACAACCGCGCACTCCCCGACATCTGCCTCCAACACCTCGTCGCCGTCATGCTCGTCCAGCGAACCCTAACCTTTCGCTCTGCCCACGACGCCGCCCTCATGAAGGATTCAGGCATCCTCCAACAACGCGCCAAAGTCACTCTGATCGGAGACGAAGAGCTCGAGAAACGCCTCCCCGCCCGCGAAGCCACCGTCGAGATCCTTTTGAATGACGGCACCGTCCTCACCCAGCACGTCGACGCCGTCCGCGGAACTGCCGAGAACCCAATGAGTCGTGAAGAGATCATCGCCAAGTCCCGCGACCTCATCGAACCTGTCCTCGGACCTGCGTCCTCGAAGGCGCTTATCTCTGCAGTCCTCCAGCTCGAGCAACTCACAGACATACACACTCTCAGCCGGTTGCTTCGCAGCTCGTCATGATATTGGGACACAAGCGCATGGAGCAAAAGGCGCGTCGACGCTTGGCTCCAAAGGCGAGAAGACCGCCCGCGTAGGCCGCGTTCACACTGGATGGAAAGCGTGCTGGAGACAATCCGCGTCATGATCGACTTGACTGCCACAGCCTGTCGTTCGTTCATTCGGGAACGAGGCTGGATCGGACGGATGGTCCGCCCACGCGAACTTCCGCGATGAGGTGATGCCTCGTCTGCTTCACCGGAAATCTAGAGGTCTCTTGGGGATCCTGATACTAGTTTGTGGCGGAGAATGGGGGATTCGAACCCCCGATAGAGCTTTCGCCCTATAACGGTTTAGCAAACCGCCGCCTTCAGCCACTCGGCCAACTCTCCGTCTGTGTTGCGGTGAGCATCACCTATAGGTGATGCCCGGCTGAGGCAATTATAGCAAGACAGCTGCTTCGCGAGTCAGCGGGTTAACGAGTCGGCCACTTCGTGGCATGACGACAGGTGGAGACGACGAAGAATGTCTGGTAAGTGAGGCGCTTCGGGTTCGCGGTCTGGCGGGACTCGCTATATAAAGACTGAATGGCGCTGGGCCGGGTGGGTTTGGGAAGAGCGAGGGCGGCGGGCGGGGGGAAGATGCGGCTGCTGCCGCTGATTGCGGCGACTTACTTTATGGTGGCGGGTGGGCCGTATGGGCTGGAAGATGTAATTGGCATGGCGGGGTATGGGCGGGCGCTGCTGCTGTTGCTGGTGATTCCGGTGGTGTGGAGTCTGCCGACGAGTTTGATGGTGGGGGAGCTGGCGTCGGCGATCCCGGAGGAGGGTGGGTACTACCGGTGGGTGCGGCGGGCGATGGGGGAGTTCTGGGGGTTTCAGGAGGCGTGGCTGAGCCTGGCGGCGAGCGTGTTCGATATGGCGATCTACCCGACGATCTTTGTGCTTTATCTGGGGCGGATTGAACCGGCGTGGACGGCGGGGTATCGCGGGACGGGGTGGGCTTTGGCGGTGGTGGTGGTATGTATGGTTTGGAACTTGCGGGGCGCGCGGGCGGTGGGTGAGGGGTCGGTGGGGCTGTTTTGCGTACTGCTGTCGCCGTTTGTGGTGCTGTCGGCGGTGGGGTTGTGGAAGGGGCTGATAGGCGGGGGCGGGCATGGGATGCTTGGTGGCGCGGGCGGGGTGGGGGCGGGCGGGGTGGGGGCGGGGGCGGCGGGTGTGGACTTTGCGGGGGCGGTGTCGGTGACGCTGTGGAACTACATGGGGTGGGATAACGCGTCGACAGTGGCGCAGGAGGTGGAGGAGCCGCAGAGGAACTATCCGCGGGCGATGCTGTCGGCGACGGGGCTAGTAGCGCTGACATATGTGCTGCCGCTGGCCGCGGTGGCGCTGGTGGGGATTCCGGCGGCACGGTTTTCTACGGGGGCGTGGACGGATGCGGCGAGAGAGCTGGTAGGACCCTGGCTGGCGCTGTGCGTGGTGCTGGGTGGAATGATCAATGGTGGGGGGATGTTCAACGCGCTGATGATGAGCTATACGCGTGTGCCGTATGCGCTGGCAGAGGAGGGTCTGCTGCCGGAGGTGATGGAGCGGAAGAACAGGTGGGGCGTGCCGTGGGTGAGTTTGGCGGTGTGTTCGGTGGGGTGGGCGCTGGCGCTGCGGTTGTCATTTGAGCGGCTGATCTCGATTGACCTGGTGCTGTATGGAGGGGCGTTGATGCTGGAGTTTGTGGCGCTGGTGGTATTGCGGGTGAAGGAGCCCGGATTGGCAAGGCCGTTCAGGGTGCCGGGTGGGGTTTGGGGCGCGGTGGGGATGGGGGTTGGCCCGGGGGTGTTGATCGCGTTTGCGCTATGGGCAGCGCGAGGGGAACGGGTAGCTGGGCTGCCGGCGCTGGAGTTTGCGGGGATTGTGGCGACGGCGGGGCCGGTGGTTTATCTGGCGGCGCGGATGGTGCGGAAGGGCCGCTTGGGTGGGTGAAAGTGCTTGTCCTGCCGGACGGGCTCACCGCGCGTGAGGCGGTCACTTCGTGACTTGTGTACCCTGTCTCGGCAGGATGAGGGGCTTGGCCCTCCCGTTGGTCGGGATCTGGCTTAGACTATTTTTTCGGGACTGGCTTGGGGATAGGCGTGACCTTGTTGTCGAGGAAGCGTTGCTGGGCTTCGAGGACCTTGTTGCGGGCGAAGGAGGCGTCGCGCCAGCCTTTGACTTCGACGCGCTTGCCTTCGAGGTCCTTGTAGATGGCGAAGAAGTGGGTGATCTCCTTGAGCATGTGGGGGTAGATCTCGGAGAAATTCCAGACATCCTTGTAGCGAGGGTTGTCCTGGCCGACGCAGAGGACCTTCTCGTCGCCGAGGCCCTGGTCGAGCATCTCGAGGACACCGATGGGGCGGACCTGCATGACGCAGCCGGAGAAGCTGGGAGTGTCGACGAGGACGAGGCAGTCGAGGGGATCGCCGTCGTCGCCGAGGGTGCTGGGGATGAAGCCGTAGTCGCCGGGGTAGTGGACGGGGGAGTAGAGGTTGCGGTCGAGACGGAAGACGTGGAGCTCCTTGTCGTACTCGTACTTGTTGACACCCTCGTAGGGAATCTCGATGACTGCGTTGATGACCTCGGGGCTTTTAGGCCCAACGGGGAGTTCCAGGTAGTTCGTCATAAAGGCTGGTGTCTCTTCTCTTGTCCGATCAAAGTTTTAGGCGGAGGGCGGCGTTGTGTCGCTTGGGTCCGAGCTTGCCTGGCGGAGGTTCGTGACCTCGATTGAGGGCGAAGGCTGCACCTTGTCTATAATCAGACAAGATGAAGGCTCATGTCTATGTCACGCTGAAACGAACGGTGCTGGATGCCCAGGGGCAGACGGTTGCAGATGCTTTGCGGCGGATGGAATATCGCGGCGTTGCGGATGTACGGCAGGGGAAGTATTTTCTGCTGACTCTGGAAAATGGATTGGAACAGAGCGCCGCGCAGGCCGAAGTGGAACGGATTGCGCGTGAGGTGCTGACAAACCCTGTGATTGAAGAGTTTACGTTCCGGCTTGAGGCCTGAGCGAAGGCTTTTTGGGTCTGTACTCGACGGGCGGCACCCGATACTAAAGTGACGTGAATTTTTCGGGTGCCATGAACAGCTTAGGCTGGCGCGAGTTCGCGCGACGAGCCACGAGTGCTAGGCTTAAAAGGTTATAGAGGACGAGTCTTTTGAGTGATGCGATCGTGGAAGGTGCGACAGTATGGTCTGCCGATGCGGCGTCGGGCGGCAGCCGCTTTGTGCGGGCGTGCCTGCGTCGGCCGGTAGCCAGGACGCCGGTGTGGTTTCTGCGGCAGGCAGGGCGGTACATGCCGGAGTATATGGCCGTGCGGAAGCACCATTCGCTGCTGGAGATCTGCCGGACTCCGACGATTGCGGCCGAGGTAACGATTACGGCCGCTGAACGGCTGGGCGTGGATGCTGCGATTATCTTTGCCGATCTGCTGCTGCCGTTTACGCCGATGGGACTGGACTTCGAGTTCGTTGCGGGAGAAGGGCCGGTGGTGCATACGCCGGTGCGGACGCTGGAGCATGTGAAGGCGCTGCGGACCGATCGCGTGGAGGAACTACAGTACGTTGCGCGGGCGATCGAGCAGGTTGCAAAGCACTTTGCTGCTCCGCGGGCGGATGGGGATGAGTTGGGAATCATTGGATTCTGCGGTGCTCCGTGGACGCTGGCTGGGTACATGATTGAGGGCGGCAAGCAGGGCGGCGGGGATCGCATCTACATCGAGACGAAGAAGATGATGTACTCCGATGGAGCTGCGTGGTCGCTCCTGATGGAGAAGATTGTTACCGTTTTAGTTGCTTATGCGCAGCAGCAGGTGGAGGCTGGCGCGGATGTGATCCAGGTCTTCGATAGCTGGGTAGGAAAGCTGAGCGTTCGAGACTATCGGCGGTACTGTCTTGGATGGACGACGGAGCTGGTCGAGCGCATCAAGTCCCTTGGAGTGCCGGTGATCTACTTTGGCGTGGAGACCGCTTCCCTGCTGCCGGCGATGAGCGAGACGGGAGCAGACGTGATTGGGCTGGATTGGCGGACGCCTTTGGATGCGGGATGGAAGGCAGTCGGCCCGGGCTGCGCGGTGCAGGGAAATCTTGATCCGGTTGCATTGTTCGCAAACGAAGAGGTGTTGAAGGATCAGGTGCGCGAGATTCTGACCGCCGCAAATGGACGGCCCGGGCACATCTTCAACCTGGGCCACGGCATTGTGCCTGGTACGCCGGTGGAGAATGTAATTCGCGTGGTGGAGTGGGTCAAGGAGTTGAGCGCGGTTGGAGTGACACGACGATGAGTTTTGAGAAAGGTAAAAGCGCGGTTTTGCTGCTTGCCCATGGAACGCCGGACATGCTGGGTGAGATGGCCGAGTATCTGAGCAAGGTGACCGGCGGCCGAGCGATGCCGCAGGAGATTGTCAAAGAGCTGCAGCATCGGTATGCACAGATCGGGCTGCAAGAGGCGCCTGGGTTGGAGCCTCCGCCGCTGACGAAGTGGACGATGGTACAGGCGCATATGCTGGAGCACGTATTGGCCGCGGGTAAGGTGTATGTTGGGATGCGCAACTGGCATCCTTATATTGAGGACACTGTTGCGGAGATGCGGCGCGAGGGAGTGACGAAGATCAAGGCTGTGTGCCTGGCTCCGCAGAACTCCCGGACCAGCGTCGGACTTTACCGGAAGGCTGTGCTCTCTGCGGCGACAGGCATTGAGGTTGAGTTTGTTGCTGGATGGGCGGACAGTCCGCTGCTGGTGGAGGCCTTTGCCGAGAAGCTGCGCCCGGTGTGGACAGAAGCCTGCGCTGAGTCGGGACAGCGAGTGCCGGTTCTGTTTACAGCGCACAGCGTGCCGTGCCGAACGATCATGACCGGTGAGGCTTCGATTGCGGGAGCGCGGCCGGGAACTCCTGTGCAGGATTCGCCGGATCCTTATCCGGTGGAGGCCAAGCGCACTGCGCAGATGGTGGCGGATCGAATGTCGGCAGCCGGTCTTCGCGAGAACGATTGGTACTTCGCGTTTCAGAGTCAGGGTATGAGCGGAGGACCGTGGATTGGGCCGACGGTGGAGGACACGCTCAAAGCGATCAAGGCAGAAGGGCACGTGGGCGTCGTGATGCAGCCGGTGGGGTTTCTCTGCGATCATGTGGAGATTCTGTACGACATTGACGTTGCTTTTCGTCAGACGGCGAGCGAGCTGGATCTGAAGTTGTGGCGGGCGGAGAGCCTGAACGACTCGCCGGTGCTGGTGGAGGCGCTGGTGGACGTAATCACCGGAAAATATAAGGCGACCGTCGATGAGGTGATGGTTCCGGCGTAGGTATAGGCTGTCTTGAGGGCCGACGGCGGGGGCTCGGGTCTCCGCTCTTTTTATTGGCAGATGTTTTCCTGGAGAGAAGATGAAGCGCGTCGCGATCGTTGGCGGTGGAGTAGCAGGACTGGCGGCGGCGTATGAGCTGGCGCAGCAGACCCACAACGGTGCATCGCTGCAGGTGGTGTTGTTCGAAGCCTCGACGCGGCTGGGTGGAATCATCGAGACGGTGCATGAAGGTGAGTTCGTCATTGAGTGCGGACCCGATGCGTGGGTGACGGAGAAGCCGTGGGCGCGTGAGCTGGCAGAAGAGCTTGGCCTGGGCGATGAAGTGATGCCTTCCAACGATGCCACGCGGAAGACTTATGTTCTGGTCGACAAGAAGCTGCAGGCGATGCCGGATGGGATGCGGATGATGGTGCCGGTCGATCTCGATGCGCTGGATGCGTCGGAGATGTTTAGCGCGGCGGCGAAGCGGGCTTATCGCGAAGAGGTGGGACGAGCGGAGCAGTTGCGGGCGGACGCTCCTGATGAGGATGAAAGCGTTGCGGAGTTTATTCGACGCCACTTTGGAGAAGAGGTGCTGACGAAGATCGGTGCGCCTTTGCTGAGCGGTGTGTTTGGCGGCGATGTATCGAAGTTGAGCGTGCGGGCGGTGATGACTCCCTTTGTCGCAATGGAACGAGAGCATGGCAGTCTGATCGTCGCACTGCAGGCGCGTGCGGGAGCGAAGAAACACTCAGTGTTCACTACACTGCGCAGCGGTATGGGAACGCTGGTGGATCGTATGATTGCGGCCATTCCTGAAGATTGGATTCGACTGGCTGCCGAAGTGCAATTTGTGTCGTGCGGCGACGAAGGTTGGCTGGTGGGAACAGCTCGCGGTGTGGAACGGTTCGATGCCGTGATGATGGCTGCTCCTGTTGATGTTGCTTGCTCTTTGCTTAAACCAGTGGACGCGGAGATGGCTCCCTTGATGGAGATGGAGGCAAGCTCCGCGGTGGTGGTGGCATTTGGCTTTCCCGGTGCGACGAAGTTTCCCGTGCCGCCTGGGTTTGGCTTTCTGGTGCCGCCAGGCTCCGATAGTCTGCTGCTCGCTGCAACCTTCGTCGATCAGAAGTTTGAAGACCGGGTACCGCAGGGTGGACGGTTAGTGCGAGCCTTCTTTGGAGGCAAAGCTGCAGAACGGCTGATGCGATGCCGTAACGACGAGACCGCCGCAGTGGCGCGGATGGAGCTGGCCAGGATTCTGGGGCCGCTGCCGGAGCCTCAAGTGACCGTGGTTCGGCGATGGCCGCGAAGTCTCCCACAGTATGCCGTGGGGCATCTGAAACGGATGAAGAAGCTAGATGAACGAGTGAGTGCGCTCGATGGACTGTCGCTGCTTGGCAACGGATATCGTGGCGTGGGTGTGCCCGACCTAATTCGGGATGCCCGGGTTGCGGCGAGGCGTATCGCAGGTGCGAATAAAGATCTTGCAGGGGTCGCGGAGCTGTAAATATTTGACCCGGCGCAATGGCCGGGATAGTCTTTTTCTACACTGGTGTTGGGAAGACGGTGTAAATCCGTCGCTACCCCGTAACTGTAAGCGCTGAGAGTTTTGACGATTGGTATTAAGCCACTGGGATTTGTCCTGGGAAGGTGAGTCGAAGCTCGGTGAAGCGTAAGTCAGGAGACCTGCCGGTGGCCGATCAGGCTTGATTCAGCTTCGCTGGGAGAGCTGAAGAGCATTCTCGCTGACTGCAACCGAGGTCTGCCCGAGCGCTGCCTAACTTTATTCCCGCTCTGCTCGGCTGCTTCGAACGTGCCGGGCAAGGAGCTAACGATGCAGGAGATGCGCCAGAGTTCCGTGACACTCGTTCTTGGCGGCGTTCGCAGCGGCAAGAGCCGTTATGCGCAGCAGCTTGCAGAGCGAGAAAGCCGCGTGATCTTTGTGGCGACAGCGAAGGCTTCGGACGACGAGATGCAGAGGAAGATCGAACGGCATCGCAAAGAGCGCCCGGCGGAGTGGATCACGGTGGAGGAGCCGTTGGAGCTGGTACAGGTACTGACGGAGCATGGGCAGAGCTGCGATGTGATGGTGGTGGATTGCCTGACGATCTTTGCGGCGAATCTTCTTGAGACCGAAGGTGATGACCAAGACGCCGTAAATCGTCGCGTTGAGGCTTTCTGTGAGGCGTTGCGGTCGGCTCGTTGCTCGGTTGTGCTGGTTTCAAACGAGGTAGGCAGCGGAGTGGTGCCCGCATACACCCTGGGACGGCGTTATCGTGATTTGCTGGGTGAGATCAATCAGAGCGTGGCAAGAGTCGCCGATGATGTGGTGCTGATGGTAGCTGGCCTGCCGCTTGCGCTGAAGGGTCATCTTGAGGTGACTCTGTGAGAGGGCTGCTGATTTCAGGTGCTGCAAGCGGCGTTGGTAAGACTACGGTATCTCTTGCGATTATGGCGGGCCTGCGACGGCGCGGGCTTGCGGTGCAGCCGTTCAAATGTGGACCCGACTTTCTGGACACGGGACACCACACCCGAATATGTGGGCGAAATGCTCGCAACCTTGACACGTGGATGCTGAGTGAAGAGGCGAACCGAAGTGTTCTGCGAGATGCAGCACGTGGCGCGGATGTTCTGGTTGCTGAAGGCATGATGGGTTTGTTCGATGGAAAGAGTGGGAACACTGAAGCGGGCAGCACCGCGGAGATTGCCAAGCTGCTGAAGCTGCCGGTGGTGCTGGTTGTCGATGCGGCAAAGACTGCGCGAAGCATCGCAGCGGTGGTGCTCGGCTTTGAGATGTTCGATCCGCAACTGCAGCTTGCGGGAGTGATTCTGAATCGTGTTGCGACGGAGCGGCACTACGAGATGCTGAGGGCGGCGATTGAGACAAGCTGCAGGACTAAGATTCTCGGTTGGCTGCCACGCGATCCGACGATTGCGATTCCTGAACGGCATCTTGGCTTGCAGGGGGCGGCGGAAGCGGCGATTGGTGACGATGCTGCGATCGACACACTGGCCGCGCTCGCGGAAAAGTTCTTCGATCTGGATCGTTTGCTTGAGCTGCAGTGCGGTTTGGAGCTGAACGAGGATCAGGATTTCGGCGTGAAGCATTCGCCTTCTGAAGAAGATGTGCGAATCGGCTTCCCGTCCGATCATGCTTTCTCGTTCTATTATGAGGACAATCTTGACCTGCTGGGCGAACAGGGAGCTGAGATTGTCTGGTTCAGTCCGCTACACGACAGGTGCCTGCCACCCGGACTGGACGGGCTGTACCTGGGGGGAGGATATCCCGAACTGCATGCAGAACAGTTGAGCAGTAATCGCAGGATGCTCGAGGATGTTCGTACCTTCGCGGCTTCGGGAAGACCGGTCTATGCGGAGTGCGGAGGGATGATTTATCTATCCGAAAGCCTCAGCACAACGGACGGGGAGACGTACCCGATGGCTGGCGTGCTACCGCTGTCGATGCAGATGACGGATAAACTCGTGCAGTTCGGATACGTCACTGTTGAGTTCACCGCCGACTGCTTGCTGGGCGTGAAAGGAACCACCGTTCGCGGGCACAGCTTTCACTATTCGTGTCTTGTTTCCCGGGGAGAGGTGGCAACAAATTATCGCGTGCAGTACTCGATGTCCGGCAAAGAGGAGCTTGAGGGATTTAGGCAAGGCAATGTGCTGGCCAGCTATGTTCATCTACACTTCCGGGCGAATCCTACAATCGCGAGAGATTTTGTCGCTGCCATTCGACGAGCGCGCACACTGCAGACGGTGGCGCGGTGAGCGACTCTAACATCGTGTCGACCATTGAGTCGCCTAGTGAGCGTTGGCTTGCAAAGGCACGAGCGCATCTCGATACTTTGACCAAACCGCTGGGCAGTCTCGGCCGGTTGGAAGACTTTGCGGCACAGATGGTGTCGATTCGACAACAGGAGTTTGCGGAGCCGCTACGAAAGGCTGTCTACATCTTTGCAGCCGATCATGGAGTTACCGCTGAGGGCGTCAGTGCGTATCCAAGCGAAGTGACGCGGCAGATGGTGCTCAACTTTCTTGCTCATGGCGCGGCTATCAATGTGCTCGCGAAACTTCACGGCGTCGAGATGAATGTTGTCGATGTCGGTGTGGATGCGGACTTCAACCGGATCGGCGGACTGTTGCATCGCAAAGTGCGCAGGGGAACGCGCAATATGATGCATGAGCCCGCAATGAGCAGCGACGAGTTGACGGAAGCTCTTGGTGTAGGACTGGACCTGGCTGACGATTCGAAGACGAAGGGGCACAACCTGGTTGCTGTCGGCGAGATGGGCATTGGAAATACCACGGCTGCGAGCGCCATCACCACTCTTCTTACCGGGAAACCAGTTGAGTTCACTACCGGCAAAGGGACCGGCCTGAACACCGAGGCGTTGCAGCACAAGCGCCGGATCATCGAAGCAGTTTTGCAGAAGTATTTTGGGGAAGCGAAAGGTGACACTCTGCCTGATCCAGTCGATGTGCTCCGTATCGTCGGTGGGTTGGAGATCGCCGCGATGACGGGTTTCATACTCGGCGCGGCGCGGCATGGAGTCGCAGTGGTTGTCGACGGCTTCATTTCTACGGCAGCTGCTGCAATTGCATGCGCGTTCGCCCCGCAGGTGCGCGGATATCTTTTTGCTGGACATCAATCCGAAGAACCCGGGCACAAGGCGCTGCTCGACTACTTGGAAATGAGGCCGATTCTCGCGTTGAATATGCGTCTGGGCGAAGGCACTGGCGCGGTCCTGGCTATGCCGATCCTTGAGTCCGCGATGTGCCTTTATAACCAGATGGCGACGTTTGAATCTGCCAGGGTGAGCGAGGCCAGGGATTGACCGTAGCAGCACAGATTCGGAGACTTGGCGAGGAGCTCATAATCGCCTTCCAATTTCTCACGCGAATCCCCATGCCTGCGATTGCGTTCGAGTCCGATTCCCTCTCGCGTGCCGTCAAATTTTTCCCGCTGGTTGGATTAGTTGTCGGATCAGGAGCCGTGCTGCTGCAAAAGCTGCTGACAACGCACCTTATTCGTCCTCTTGCCGCGCTGGTCGTGCTGACTTATTTTGTACTGATTACTGGCTTTCTGCATGAAGATGGCCTTGCGGATACTGCAGACGGGTTCGGCGGTGGTTGGACTAAGGATCGGGTATTAGCCATCCTGCGAGATAGCAGGATTGGAAGTTACGGCGCATCTGCTCTTGTTCTGTCGCTGCTGGCGCGCTATCTCCTGCTGTCTTCCATGCCGATGGAGCACTTTGCCGCTTACGTCATATCCGCCCATGTGCTCTGCCGATGGAGCTCCCTTCCGCTGAGTTATTTTCTCCCTCCTGCTCGCAAACAGGAGGGACAAGGTGCGCGCATCGCTCGGCTCACCTCTCTCCCTTCGCTGCTGTTTGGTTCGACCTTCGCTGCCGCAATCGTGGTCTTCGCTCTTCGACGGGCTTCCGTGCAGCCTCTTCTCGTCTCCCTCTTTGTAGTGACATTGAGCGGATGGTTCTACTATCGAAGGATTGATGGCGTGACTGGAGATTGCTTCGGCGCAACCAATCAGCTTACCGAAATCGCGGTTTACTTCTGCGGGGTATGGATCGCATGAGCGAGATACTCTTCATTCGTCATGCGGCGACAGACATGGCTGGAACCTTTTGCGGCCACTCTGACCCTGACATCAATGCGCGCGGACAGGAACAGATCTCCGAGTTGATAGACAGACTTCGCAAGGAGAGTATCGACATCGTTTACACGAGCGATCTGCGTCGCGCTGCGGCGACTGCCAGCGCAATTGCCGAGGCGTCCGGCGTTGAGTGCGAGGTGCGTGCGGCCCTGCGTGAGATCAGCTTCGGCACATGGGAGGGGCTTAGCTGGAAAGACATTGAACAGCGCGATGCGGTTTATGCGCATCGATGGATATCGGAATATCCGAGACTTGCGGCGCCTGACGGAGAGGACTTCAGCGACTTTGAACGGCGGGTGCTGAAGGAAGTGGAGTTCTTGTGTGCAAAGGCAATAGAACAAAGGATCGCGGTCGTGACCCACGCGGGAGTCCTGAGAACCGTGCTGTGCTCGCTGGACAACTGCAGCCTGGACGATGCCTGGAGACAGACTGAGAGCTACTGTGCCATTGTTCGGCATACGGTTGCACCACCGCTCCTGACGCAGATCATCGGAGCAAGCTCATGACTTCGCGTAAGGTTGACGTACGCGAGTTGATCGCCTGGGGTTTGGATGAATACTCCTACCGCGACGACGTCACAGGTTTCAATTCGAGGGAGTTAACTGCCCGCATTGCGAAAGCAGGTGCGAAGTTAGCCGAACATGCTCGGTACACGAGTATCAGCGCTTTACTCGAGCGAGAGACACGAGACATTCAACCTTTGCTCGCGACGGTAACGCAACGCGAAGACTTGCAAGCGGAGTATCGGGGCCTTAACTGGATGCTGGGCGTGGTCGACCTGCGCCTCCTGCTTGCATTTCAACGCCGGTTGATCTTCAATCCATCACGGCAGGCATTGTGTATGCCGGCACAGAATGATTGGCACGGTTTGATCTCACTCACTGTCGGTTCGCAACGCAGCACGGAGCACGTTTTGGTTCATAACGACAGCGATACTGACCGTTTGGATATTAGCCTTCACTCGAATAATCCTGATCTGCAGCTACGGTTTACTCCGAAGACGAGCGGATTTGGAGCTTTGCCACTGTCGCTGTATGGCGGCACTCCTTTCTTCGAAGTAGCTGAACTACGCGGACGCTGGTTTTTGCGCGATGGCTATCATCGCGCCTACCATCTTCTGCGGGCGGGAGTCGATCGCACTCCTGCCGTCGTGATCCACACACGGAGCATCGAGGAACTTGGCGCAACCGCCCCATGGTTTTTCGGTGAAGAGCAGATCTTCTCTGATCGTCCTCCGCGGGTCACGGATTTTCTTGATGACGACCTGATCCTGCACTACGAGAGAACGGCTCTCCGCAAATTGATTCGTATTCGTGTGGAAGAGTCGCTGCAGCCGTTTGACGAAGTTCAAGAACAAGAGGAAAGACTATGAGCATTGCAACCAAACGTGGAGATGGCGGACAGACAGGACTGGCCGGCGGAATTCGCATCTCGAAGGCTGACTTGCGTGTTGAAGCTTATGGGACGGTCGATGAGTTGAACTCGGCTCTAGGCTTTGCCCGAAGCATCTGCACAAATAAGGAGATTCATGACTGGACCGAGACGATCCAACGCACGCTGTTTCGAGTAGGGTCCGCGCTGGCTACCCCGCCGGAGAGCAAAAAACCTCCGCCATCCGTTTTGTCCGAGGACGTTGACATGCTGACAGACCTGGTTCATCAGATCGAGGCAACCGAAGGCATCCTTGCCGACTGGTCTTTGCCCGGTGCGCATACCGAGTCTGCCGCATACGAAGTTGCTCGCACAATTTGCCGGCGCGCAGAGCGAAACGCGGTTCGACTTGCGAACAGTGGCGTAGAGCTCAAGCCTGAGATACTCTCGTACCTCAATCGCTTGTCCGACGTGATCTGGCTCTTCGGCAGACTCATTGAAGTAAAGGCAGGCGTTGATGCGCGGCTGCGCAGCGGCGACACTGCGGGACCGAAGTGGTCAAGGGCATGGAAATGACGAAGGCTGCAGGCTTCGACGAGAGTGAGCGAAATGCCGTCTACCGGGCTATTCGCGAGCGGAGAGATGTGCGCCGCGGCTTTCTCCCGGAGCCGATTCCGAATGAGCTGCTCTATCGGCTACTCGAAGCAGCACACAATGCACCTTCGGTTGGTCTGATGCAGCCCTGGCGATTCATTGTCGTGCGCGAACTCGCCGTACGTCAAAAGGTTCACCAGATCTTCCTTGATGCAAATACGCAGGCGCTGGCGCACTACGAAGAGGAAAAGCAACAGAGCTATGCGGGGATGAAGCTCGAAGGCATACTGGAGGCACCGCAGAATCTGTGCATCGTGTGCGATTCGCAGAGCAGCCAGGGGCACCAGCTGGGACGACGAACGATGCCTGAGACCGCGATCTACTCGGCCGTCTGCGCGGTTCAGAATCTGTGGCTCGCCGCAAGAGCCGAGGGCATCGGCGTGGGCTGGGTGAGTATTCTCGAGCCGTCTTTGTTGCGCGAGACTCTGAAGATTCCCGGCCATATTACTCCGGTGGCTTATCTGTGCTTGGGTTACGTCGATGCGTTTGCTACTGAGCCGGATTTGGAGCGCGCAGGATGGGAGACAAGAACGCCTCTAAAGAGCGTGCTCTCGCTGGATGAATATGACAGCAGCTGGGACCAGGGGCGGCCGCGGTCATGAGAGCGCGAGCAATCATGGTTCTAGGTACGGGCTCTCATGTCGGGAAGTCGCTGCTGACTGCCGCTCTATGCCGAATCTTCGCGCAACATGGCTATCGCGTTGCGCCGTTCAAATCACAGAATATGTCATTGAACTCTGCAGCAACTGTTGAGGGTCTTGAGATCGGACGCGCGCAGGCATTGCAGGCAGAGGCCGCCGGAGTTGCCGCATCGGTTCACATGAATCCAATTTTGATCAAGCCTTCGGGCGACCACTCTTCCCAAGTGGTTGTGCGCGGCAAGATCTGGGGACGAGTCACGGCAGCGGACTATCATCGTCGGCGCATAGAAGAGCTGCTGCCCGTGGTACGCGAGAGCTATGACTTGCTTGCCTCTCAGTACGACGTGATGATTCTGGAAGGCGCTGGATCACCAGCTGAGATCAACCTCAAACAGCATGACATTGCGAACATGCGAATGGCGGAGATGGCAGATGCCAGCTGCCTGCTGGTGGGGGATATAGATCGCGGAGGGGTGTTCGCGTCATTGCTGGGAACGCTGGAACTGTTGGAGCCGGACGAGCAGCGGCGGATTCGTGGATTCGCGATCAATAAATTCCGTGGTGACACAAGCCTCTTGGAGCCCGGCATACGAATGATGGAAGAGCGTGTGAAGAAGCCATGTCTCGGCGTCGTTCCCTATCTGAATTCTCTTATGCTCGAAGAAGAAGACAGCCTGGGTCTGCCGGTGTCTGCTCAAACTCAGTGGACTGGAGAGCGGATTGCGGACCAATGGACTGATCGCGCCTTGCGGGTCGCAGTCATTGCACTCCCTTCTTTTTCGAACTTTACGGACTTCGATTCTTTGCGGGCGGAGCCATCGGTATCACTTCTCTTCTGTCGCACAGCAGAGGCGATCGCACACGCTGATGTCGTCATTCTGCCTGGTAGTAAACAGACTGTGGATGACCTTCTTTGGATGAGAGGTTCAGGTTTAGAGGTCGCTATAAAGCGACACGCGCAGACAGGCTTGGTTGCAGGTATCTGCGGTGGTATGCAGATGCTTGGTAAAACTATCAGCGACCCGTCCGGAATGGAGCACGAGGGATCGGTTGCGGGTCTTGGCTTGCTTCCCATCGGCACCGTCATGCACACCGAAAAAGTAACCAGAAATGCCAGCGGGCAGATTGAGGTTGAGGTTTTGTTCGGCCACCCCGTTACTGATAGCAGACTCGCAGGGTATGAGATTCACATCGGACACACTGACTATGAAGCTGGAGCAAAGCACTTCTCGACACTCTCGCCCGAGAATGACCCCTCCAGCAACAGCAGAGACGGTTGCGTCAGCGCTGACACGCGCGTCTTTGGCACCTATCTTCATGGGATCTTTGACGATGATTGCTTTCGTCATCAGTTTCTCAGTGCCGCGCGCGGGTTTCACAAGCTCTCCACGCCGACGAAGATGAATCCCTGGAAGCAACTTCGAGAAGACTCCCTGAACAGGCTGGCACGCGAGGTTGAGAGTTCGCTTGATATGAAAGCAATCTTCAAGTGGGTGGGTCTGTCTTATGAGGTCCCTCTGACAGAGGATGTATCTCCGCAGCGTCGAAGTGCAGGTGCGATGCGATGAGTCGTCGAAGCGTTATCGCAGCAGCTTATCTGTTCGACTGGGTAGCTGGCGATCCTGAATGGTTCCCTCATCCCGTTCGGTTGATTGGCAAAGGAATAGAAGGGGGAGAACGAATTCTTCGAAGGCCCAGGCAGACTCCAGCAGCAGAGTTTGTCGCCGGTGGCATACTGACCTTAGGAGTGGTCGTTGCGGCGTATTTCGCGTCGGCAAAGACGATTGACTGGGCGCATAAGACGGACCGGCGGCTGGGATTCGCTGCGGAGATGCTGCTCGCATGGACGTGCCTTGCATCGCGCAGCCTGCACAAGGAGGCTTCTGCAGTTGTCGACGCTATGGAGGAAGGCGACAGCATCCTGGCCCGACAGCGGCTGACACGAATCGTCGGTCGCGATACGCAGGCACTCGACATGCAGGAGATCAGCCGCGCTGTCATCGAGACCGTGGCAGAGAGCGGTTCGGATGGCGTCGTCGCACCACTTTTTTATTTGGCTATCGGAGGAGTTCCGCTTGCCATGGCCTATAAGGCGATCAACACTCTTGATTCGATGATCGGCCATGCAGATGATCGATATTTTTACTTTGGAAAAATCGCAGCGCGGCTGGATGATGTCGCCAACTTTATACCCTCTCGATTGACAGCTCTGGGTATCGCTGCAGCAGCCGCCTTACAAGACGCGAGTCCTGCAGCAGCGCTTGAGACATGGTGGCGCGACGGCATGAAACACAAAAGTCCGAACGCGGGACAGCCAGAGAGCGCCATGGCGGGCGCACTGAAGGTGCGACTTGGAGGAGACAACTACTACGTCGGCGAGCTTATTGCAGCGCCCCTGCTTGGGGCGGGTTTTCCGCCGCCCAATGTGCTCAAAGCAAGGCTGGCCATCAGGATAGTTACTATCGTCTCTGCCCTTGGCGCAGTTACCGCACTGTTGCTGCATCGGAGACGAAGATGAGTCACCCTCCGCAGGATTTTTTACCCGCACACGGGGGACAACTGCGTCAAATCGCTGCGCAATATGAAATCCCGGTGGAACAGCTCGTTGATTTCAGCGCCAACATTAACCCGGCTGATCCCCCTGCGTCAGTGCTTGCAACTCTAAATCGAGCTTTGGCGGACTTTGCCACACTGACGGCGTATCCAGACCTTGAACTCGCCGCACTCAAGCAGGCACTGTCGAAAGCTTCGAATATTTCGCCGGAAAATATCTCTGTGGCTAACGGCTTTGTACCGCTGCTCGAAGCTGCTCTGCGTTCGTTAGGGATTACACGTTGCCTTCTGCCTGTGCCCTCGTTCAGCGAGTATCGACGTACGCTCGAGAACGCCGGAGTTGCGGCCGCTCCGCACTACCTCTTCCAAGAAAATAGTTTCTCATACGCTCCGGACTCCCTGTTGCAGGCTGCGCTGAAAGAGAGATGCAACGCAATCCTGCTGGCGAATCCGCAGAATCCTTCCGGCTCACTTTGTGAAGCGAAGACGATGCGACGTCTGATAGAAGCGGCCGCTGAGCAAGGAATTAAAGTGCTGCTTGATGAAGCTTTCATAGATTATGTTCCAGAACAGTCCCTGACTGAAGCTGCTTCTCAACATGAGAATTTGATTGTGTTCCGCTCGGTTACAAAATTTTTTGCAATCCCCGGGTTACGTGTCGCCTACGTCGTCAGCAGTCCTTCTTCGATAGAAGATCTGAACCGGAGGCTTCCGCCATGGCCGGTTACAACATTGGCATCGTGTGCAGTCTGCGCTGCGTTGCAGGATGAGACCTATGCGGAAGACACTCGGCGGAAGAACTCTTTACGAAAGACTTGGCTGTTGGGGGAACTTGCTCGTTTGAAGATCGTCACCTACCCCTCAAACACGAACTTCCTGCTACTTCGATTTTCCGCAGAGGTGGACGTCTCGCTGCTTTGGGAGAGGATGATCCTTGAACACCAGATCGTGCTTCGCTCCTGCGCGAACTTCGAAGGGCTCGCGCCGGGCCATTTGCGTATCGCAGTCCGTTCAGAAGTTGAAAATGAGAGGTTGATTCGAGGTCTGGAGCAGGTCCTTCGGCGCGCGTAAGGATAGTGGCCAGAGAGGAAATTTGCACCCTCTGCTTGCAAAACAACGAGCTGCAGGCTTGGTATAGGAATCCCAGGGGAGCGGCGCGTTCTAGGCCCGCAGGGGTTGTGATCACCGAATTACACTTTTTGCTCCTAAATACTGGATTGCTATTTCAATCGAAGAATGACAGCGCTTTCCGGTTGAACAAGTAGCTGTAGCTTATGGGCAGATAACTCTACGGAGACTTTATCGCCGAGCAGGACATCTGCCTTGGTGCAATTCTGGAGGGCCGTCTTGTCAGTGGACAGAGGAATGGCCTTAGGATGCTCTGCTTTATTCACCATCACGAGAACGCGTTGTGACCCAGACGAACAACCACGATCCAAATCAAATCCACGCACGTAGCTGATCGAATCAGCTGCCACGTCTTCAATCTGTACGCCGCCGGCTTCTAACTCAGGGGAGGTCTTGCGGAGGGTAGTTAGAAGGCTTACCCAGTCATGCATCTTTCGCTGGGGTTCGGTCCGCGCGCTACTGTCAAATGCATTGTTTTCTGTCTTTTGTCCATCGTGGGTAAAGCCACCGGGAAAATCACGCCGATTGTCGGGATCGTCTCCGCCGGTCATGGCGATCTCATCGCCGGAATAGATCAGCGGAGTGCCTCGCATGGTCAACAGGATTGCGAACGCCAGCTTCATCTTCTCTTCGGTCGCCCCTTGTTCACCCAAAAAGCGCTTCGTATCATGGCTGCCGATGAGTGGAACGAGACGCTCCGGATGCGGGTAGAGGCCGTCCTGACTGAGAATATCCGCGATCTGCGACATGGGCGCGCCACGCAGCAGTGTATTCCGGATGGCAGAGTACATAGGGTAGTCAAAGGGGGTATCTAAGCCGGTGTCGATCGAGCCTTGATCGCCGCTACGCACTGCGCCCCCAGCGAAGAATGAGTTCAAGACGGGATACATATCGAAGGTCCCGTTGAATACTTCGCCTACCGTCGTTAGCTTCGGATAGGTGGCATGGAGCTGCGAATGGAAGTCATGCCAGAAGGTCCGGCCGACGTAGGGAAAGGTGTCGAGCCTGAGACCGTCCGCACCGGACTCCTCGATCCACCAGAGAGTGTTCTGGATGAGGTAACGAGAGACAGCCGGATTTTCCTGATTCATGTCGGGCAGGAGATTGACGAACCATCCGTTGAGCACCTTCTCTCGATCACGCCAGGGAGCATAGGGATCTAGGAGCGTTTGAAACGTTCCTACTGCTTCGCTGTGGTTTGCCTTGGTGCCATGAAACCAGTCGGGCTGAGGTGAGTCTTCGACCCAAGGATGCGCCGGCCCCACGTGGTTGGGCACAATATCCAATACAAGCTTCATGCCCCGTTCGTGTAGCTTGTTCGAAAGAGTTCTCAAGTCGTCGAGAGAACCGAAGTGGTCGTCTACCTTATATAGATCCGTGGCCCCATATCCGTGGTAGCTTTCCGGTTCCCGATTCTGGACCACAGGCGTAATCCAGATGGTGGTCACGCCTAGTTCCGCAAGGTAGTCCAGGTGTTGCTCGATCCCGCGAAGATCGCCGCCGTGCCAGGCATTTGGGATATCGAGAGCGTAGGGCATCCCCGGCTGATGGTCGTTGCTGGGGTCGCCATCGGCGAACCGGTCCGTCATGATGAGGTACATTACGTCTGCCGAGGAGAAGCCGCGTGGTTGATCCGAAGCTGTCCGGCGCTTTTCGAGAGTATAGGGACTCGTGGCCACGCCATCAGCATTCCTGGCTTCGATCAAAAACGTGCCCGAAGCAGCTGAAGCTGTCGAGATGTCGAGGAATGCCCAACGTCCGTTGGTTGAAACACTCTGCTTGGTTATCGAAGCCTTGCTGTTGCGGAGTCGGAACGTGCACCCTGTGAGGTGCTCGCCATGCACGAGCAGCATGGGAGGAGGCATGCTGATCCACCAGTTTGGCGGATCTATTTTGGTGATCACGGGCAGTTCAGCCAAGGCCGCAGCAGTAGAGAAGAGCAAGAGAGATCCAAGCACCGTGGACAGAACCGCACGAAGGACACTTAGCGAGCAGCTTCGAATCGACATGGTCAACAATGGCGCAACTTTCCGACGCCGCTACTTCAGGTTGAAGATAGCGGTGGTCTGGGGAGCGAGGTGAAGGGTGAGGGTGCCTATAGTTAGTGTTCTTCGAAGAGAGCAGCGGCACCACGAGACTCGCTCGATGATGCCGCCTGAGGGTTCCTAAGGGTTAGAAGTTGATGTGAGCGGCGAGTTCAAGCTGGCGTTCGGTATTGAGGCGAATGCTGTTGATGCTTCCGAAGCCGTTGTCTGCGCCGCTGGTATTTGGACCGGTGGTGAAGATGGTCGTTGATCCGGGGACGTTGGCGCCATCGTGGATGTTGGTGTCGGGGTTGCCGAACTGCGGAGTGTTGAAGAGGTTGTAGGCTTGAGCGCGAAACTCGGCGTTGACTCGTTCGGTGATACGAAATCCTTTGAAGAGTCCGAGGTCAACAGTCTTATAGCCTGGGCCGGAGAAGGCGTTGCGCTGGAGAGTGCCCGGACGAGTGAAGATGCCGGAAGAGTTGATAGGCGGCAGTGCGAATTCCCCGCTAAAGAAGGTTCGGTTGTTGGAATTCGTCGAGCCGCCGACCAGCTGGCGATGTACCTTGCTGAAGCTGATGAAGTCTGGACGGTTGTCGATGGTGCCGCCGCTGCCGTTAGTGCTGAAGTCGATCGGAGTGCCGCTATCGAGTGTGACGATGGTATTGAGCTGCCAGCCGCCGATGGCTTCGTCGAGAGCGCGATTCATGTTTGAGCCGAACATCTTGCCACGGCCGACGGGTAGAGAGTAGACGGCGCTGGCGACGAAGACGTTACGCTGATCCTGGTCGGAGTTGCCGTAGTTAGCAGGCAGATCGACGCCCTGCTGGGTGATGAAGATGCGTCCGCTAGCGCTTGCACCGGCGCCAGAACTGAAGGCGCCATTCGAGTTATCGCGGGAGTGGGACCAGGTGTAAGCGACCGTTGCCAGGAAGCTCGAGCCAACGCGGCGATCAAGGTAGACCTGCAGTCCGTCGTACTTCGAGGAGCCGCCGGCCAGACCTTCGGTGATGGTTCCGCGGGTGGGGTAGAGGCCCTTCGTGGTGCCGTCGAGGACCGGCGCGTTGGCGTTGTACCAGGTCATGAGGTGATCGGTTTTGTTGCCAACGTAGGCAATGTTGAGCGAGGTTGCGCGATCGAGCTGCTGCTGGATCTGCAGGTTGTATTGGGTAACCGCGCCGTTCTGATTGTTCTTTGGCACAGCGATGACGGAGGCGTTCGACAGGTCGATAGAGTTAATCGCTCCTGGTCCAAAGGGAGGTAGGGGTAGAGCAGCGGTTGCGGTGGCTGCGTTGTTAGGAATCGTGGGGCTTTGGCCGGTGAAGGTGATGCGGTAGCCGTTCGTGGCGGTGTACTGATTGATGCCATTGAAGCCGGGCTGGTTGGAGAGCTGGTTGCCGACGCCGCCACGATCGAGGAAGTAGAAGATGCCATAGCCGCCGCGGAGTGAGGTCTTACCGTTGCCGTAGAGGTCATAGGCAAAACCTATGCGAGGTGCGAAGTTGTTCTTGTCGGTGTTGATGAGCGAGCGTGAGTTTCCGTTGACGCCTGCAACCTGGAGGGACGCGGTGGCAAAGTCATAGTTCGCCTGGTTGTTGTTTTGCTCGTAGGGGTAGGTGTAGAGATCGTAGCGAACGCCAAGGTTGAGAGTAAGCCTGCGGGTCGCCTTCCAGTCGTCTTGGACGAAGTAGCCGGTCTCGTAGTTGAAGGTCTTGAAGAAGGTGCTGGCAGCGCCGATCTCATAGTCGGAGAAGCCGGCGAGAACCTCTGAGGCTTCATATCCGGTGAAGCGTCCTGTGCCGGGGAAGTTGACTCCGCCCAGGATGAAATAGCCCTTGGAGTCGTTCCCCTGAAAGAAGTCGACCTCGCGCCGAATGACATTCGCACCGCCTTTCAGGGTGTGTCTGCCACGGTTATAGGTGACGCTGTCGAGATATTGGAAGGTCTTCTCAGGCACGGAGTAGGGTCCGCCGTCGCCGGTGTACTCGATTTGGGAGTTGTTGCCGCCGATGAGAGCGCCGCCTCCCAGAAGCGGGGTACGGTTCGCATTGACGATGCCAAGATTGGCGGAGATGGGTGTGCCCTGGTCCGGATTGACGTAGGCGAACTCTGGACGGATGTAGCCGAAGCGAAACTCGTTGACAAGATTCGAAGTAAAGATGTGGGTATACCCGGCCGCTCCGCCGCGTGGATGGTTTACGTTGCCTCCGGAGGCAAAACCTGCCGGTAGGTTGGTGAAGAGGCTATTGACGTCGAGGTTGTCCTGACCGTAGCTGTAGCGGACGAAGACGGAATCTTTCTGAGAGACGTGATAGTCAAGGCGCACATCGAAGTCGTTGAAGTTCTGAATAGACTTGCGTACTGCGAAGTAGTTGTTCAGGATGCCGCTACGTGTCGGCGCGTCGAAGGCGTTGAGGTACTTGAGGCCGGCGGAGTTGATGCGATCTTGCGGAATGATATTTCCTGCGAAGGGCTGGCAGGTTGTTGGATCGTAGATGGCTCCGACGACAACCGTCGCGTTTGCGGCTGGCGCGGGACAGCCAGTTGCCGAAGAAGATGTTCCGGGATTGCTGGTCACATTTTGACCGAGCAGCTCGGAGAAGTTGCCCTGACGCATCAGTGGCGTGGGGACGGTGTAGAAGCCGGTGTCCTTTGGCTGTTTCTGACGAAGGGCCTGGTAGTCGCCGAAGAGGAAGATCTTATCTTTCCAGAGGGGTCCGCCTGCGGCGAAGCCGAACTGTTTACGCTGAAAGGCCGGCGTTGGATTGCCAGGGTTGAAGTATAGCGAGTTGGCGTCGAAGATCTGGTCGCGGAAGTAGCCAAAGGCCGAGCCGTGAATGCTGTTAGTTCCGGATTTGACGGAGTTCTGGAGAATGGCTCCGCCGGCGCGACCAAATTCGGCGGGGGCGACGGAGGTGGTGACGCGGAACTCCTGGATGGCTTCGGGCGGCGTGAAGAAGACGATGGAGTTGACGAGGGATTCGTTGTTGTCGACGCCATCGAGGATGAAGTTATTGGACTGCTGCCGGAGTCCGTTGGCCGATAGCGCGCCGCCGCCAGAGTCTGAGTAGCGGAAGGTTTCGACGTTCGCGTTGCGTCCGCTGGCGTCGGAGTTGAAGGCTCCGCGGGTTACACCGGGGATCAGATTGGCAAGAGTGGTAAAGTTTCGGCCGTTGAGTGGGAGATCGGTGACCTGTTTGCCCTCAATGACCGCTCCGGTGGACGAGGTGGACAGATTGACGACCGGTGCGGCATCGGTAACTTCGACAGTCTGGCTGGAGGAGCCGATGGGTAGCTTGAACTCGACGGTTTGGACCTGAGAGACCTGGAGAGCGAAGGTCTGATCGATGGTCTGAAATCCGGCATGGCTGGCTTCGACGCGATAGTTGCCGCGAGGGACGGCGGAGAACGTGAAGTTGCCGTCGCTCCCTGCAGTGACCGTGAGATTAATGCCAGTGTCAATATTGGTGAGTTTGAGCGTGGTACCTGGGACAACGGCACCGGAAGGATCTGTGACGATACCGGTGACTCGACCGGTGTCTGTCTGAGCTCTCAGGCTTAGGACTGGCAAGAAAAGCAGACAAAGGAATAAAACCAGTAGCTTGCTGGCGAGGGCCGGCTGACGTCGATCGAGATCCGTGTGCATGGTGAAGCCTCCAAAGGTGCTGCCTAAATTGCGTGTAGTCGATTGGTTGTCAAGACTCGAGGGAGAACGATGAACGTTTCTTTGCGTTCATGGCCATCTTCTGGCTGTCCTTTTTCAATCAATCTTTTGTCATCGAGTAAGTCACTCATTTTGAAAGCACATAGTTGCTTTGCATCAACAGGCAAGTGACTCCAACTTTGCTTAGATCGCAGGTGCAATCTGCTTGGATCACCGCGTGATAAAGTTTGATTACAGGGTTCCTCGTTATGCTGTCTCACCCGGAAATCGCCTCTAGGTTCGGATTTGGAGTTTATGAGGCCGACCTCCAGACCGGCGAGCTGTGGAAGGCGGGCCGGAAGATCAAGCTTCAAAGTCAGCCTTTCAAGGTGCTGGCAATACTGCTGGAGAAACATGGTGAGATTGTCACCAGAGAAGAGCTGCAGCTTCGGGTGTGGGGCAAGAACGTAGTCGTCGACTTTGATCACTCGCTGGGCACCGCGATCAATAAGATCCGGGATGCGTTAGGCGACACAGCAGATAATCCGCGATTTGTAGAGACACTGGCAAAACGGGGTTATCGCTTCGTCGCGCCCGTTACGGCACTGAACGGATCTTTAGCAGCCGAATCAATGAACCATGAGTTCAGTGCAGAATCGGGTGCTGCACGAGTTGTCTTGGAGAAATCGCCGGGGACTTCTCCTTCAATTCAAGTCTCTCCATCTTCCAACGAATTCGATCTATCACCCACGCACCAGAGGGGCTTTGGATCCTGGCTATGGCTCGCGATGTTGGTTCCCATGGCCGTTTTAGCGGGTTTGGCTGGGTTTTATTATGGCTCTCGAAGCACTGCACCTCTGCCGCGTGTGGAACGCCTAACCCGGATCGGACGGATAGCGCCGGGAGTGCAGGCAATGGAGAGCCTTCCTGCCTCAGCAACGGATGGACTACGCATCTATATTCCGGTAATTTCAGGTGGCAGGTCGGTTCTGGCGCAGGTGGATGTGCGCACTGGGGCGGTACAGAACCTTCCACTGCCAAGCGAGCTTGCCTCCGCCACGCTTGGAGACCTGTCTCCCGATGGGTCGATGCTGCTGCTGCGAAGTCATGTATCGCCGGAGTCAGAGCAATCGCTATGGACGGTTCCCGTGGGTGGAGGCAGTCCGCTGCGGGTAGCGAATGTTGTGGCTCACGATGCGACATGGATGCCTGATGGCAAGAGCATCCTCTACGCCACGGGAGACGAGTTGTTGGTGAACAAACTTCAGGACGGCACCTCTTCCCTGTTCGCGAAACTGCCGGAACGAGCCTTCTGGTTGCGCTGGTCGCCTGACGGCAAGGTACTGAGATTTACACTGCTCGATCCGATACAACATACGCTGGGGCTCTGGGAGGCGTCGAGCGATGGTAAGTCAGTCCGTCCAATTCTTAGCAATTGGACCAAGCCTTCGTCGGAGTGCTGTGGCATCTGGACCGGGGATGGGAAGTACTTTGTCTTTCAGTCGGATCGTGGAGGAAGCAGCGATCTTTGGCGACTTGACGGAAAAAGTATTGGTGAACCGAAACGCGTGACAAATGGTCCGTTGAGTTTTGTCGGACCTGTGACCTCGCGGATCGGGCATAGGATCTTCTTCCTTGGGCTTGAGACCCAATCGCTTCTTCAGCACTACGACGCCAGCCGACATGAATTTGTACCCTTACCAGGATTTCTGGCAGAAGCAAACAGGGTTGAATACTCGCACGATCGGCAGTGGGTTCTTTGGACCGACGCGTCCGGAAGACTATGGAGGGCGAAGGCTGATGGATCAGAGTTGATCCAGATAACCCCAGATTCTTTGCAGGTATTTCTCGCCCATTGGTCGCCCGATGGAAAGAAACTGGCAATCATGGCGAAGGAGTCAGGTAAAGCGTGGCAGATCTACCTGGTGCCTGCGGACGGTGGAGCTCCAGAGAGACTACTGCGGGAGAGCCGTAATGCGGCAGACCCATCCTGGTCTGCGGATGGGCAGCAGATCGCCTTTGGGCGCGTGACCGATATGATGGGAAAAGAGGATGGGCCGCGAGCCATTCAGATATTCGATCTGAGAACTCAGGCGGTGTCGACGGTAACTGGATCCGAAGGATGGTTCAGTCCGCGATGGTCGCCAGACGGACGTTATATAGCCGCAATCTCGCTGGATCAGCGGAAGCTTGCGCTCTTTGATACCGAGTCGAAAACTTGGCGGACGATCGCAGAGACCACGGTCGCGGATCCAGTTTGGTCGTCAGATAGTAAAACCATCTTCTTTCATGCGTCCTCGGCCGAGATGCAGCCGATCTACCGTGTTTCGATTCCAGGTGGTCGGCTGGAACAAATTGCGAACCTGTCAAACTTCAGCGGGGGAGATACGGAAGACTATTTCTTCTGTGGCTTGACGCCGGAGAGCGTGCCAATCGTGCGATCACGAACTCGTACGGGCAATCTTTATACGCTTAATCTTGATGGCCCCTAATATCCATCAACACTCCCATTTTTTGTAACTCATAGGTCGAGTCGCGCTACTGCTGCATGCTATCGCTTCACGCGATTCATCGTCCCGGTTGGCAAGTTACATCGCCGGCAAGCTAGGACTTGGTTGCAGATGCTGCACGATCTCTTTTGTAATCGCCGAGGCGGTACTCTTGACCGTCTTCTCTGGCGCATTCTTTTCCATAACGAATTTAGCAGCGGCTACGTAAGGGTTCAGTGTAATAACCGCGCCAGGCTTCTTCTTGCTCGCTCCCTCTTCCGAGCTTTCATAGAGCGGCTTTTTGGGGCTCGCCAGATCCGAGAGTGTTACAACTAGCTCCATTGTCGTCTTGCCGGATCCAAAGCCGATGACCGCGCGGTGGATACGGCTCCCTTCATCCACCTGGGTAAACACACCGTGCACCCAGGCGCCAGCCGTTGGCTTCGGATCATCGTCTGTCAATCTTTGAGCTTTGTAACCGGCCTTTTGGAGATCGCTGACGATGCTCTTCGACATCGTGTCGACCAACTTCTTTGCCTGGGCCTCCGGATCTCGTTGCTCCTTCTTCGAAGGTCTTTCCAGAATTCCCGGCCTTACTTGATCTATCACCGACCCCTTATCTACCTGAACATTCTGCGCGTCCAGTTCGAAGTCGCTCACGTAGACCGTCATATCCTTCGTAAAGGTGAATGTCGGAAGCGTCTGCGGCGCTGCGGAGCTTTGCGCTAGAGGAGCTTGAGCGACAACGTTGAGAGACACGAGCAAAAGGGATAGTGCCGAAAGTCGTCGCATAAGTTTCATTTGTGCCTCAAAAAGAGCTAGCCAGATTGCTCCGACAGTACTTGAGCCCAGATGCGCAATTATGTTTCGGAAACGCGTCAATTCTAAGAGTGAATCTGATTTCTTGCAAATAAATTTATTGGCATTTTTACTTATCCTTCTCCAGACCTTTTGCAGACTAAAGAGGTAACGTCTTAGCTCAACCGCTTTCCTAGTGGCCCTTCAAAAAAAATCCTTGGAAATAAAAGTTATGGGGTTACAATCGGTTTCGCACAAAAACAGGCCAGATACTACTCACTTTCGAACGTTAAAGTAGGCCACTTTTGAGAGAACCAAAGGGTCTTACAATTACCGCCGTTGCGATTTGCCTTCTGGGTGGTGCAATCTCCTCCTTGGCGCTACCGGCATCTCCGGCCACCAGCAAGCCGATCGGCCCCCCAGCTTCTGCTCCTTCCTGGCCACGGGTCTTTGACCGGAACGGCGTGCACCTCGTCGTCTATCAGCCCCAGCTTAAGGCCTGGCAAAAATATCGCACGATGGTTGCGGATACTGCGATCTCCGTGACAGACAAAGGACAGAAGCCTATTCTGGGTGTTGTCTCCTGGCGCGCCGATACCATCGCCAACGTAAGTGCGCAAACTGTCTATGTGAACGATATTCAGGTACTCGATGCACGCTTTCCTTCGCTCAATGCAGCGCAGGAAGCGCAAATGCAGCAGCGTGCCCACCAACTCTATCCAACCATGACGTTCACGATTGGACTGCCGCGTATGATCGCCAGTCTTGCGAAGGTAAACGAGCCTGTGCGGACGGTTGCTGCCAGCACCCAGGCGCCATTAATTCTCGTCGCCACGGCGCCAGCGATCATGCTCCTGGTCGATGGAAAACCAATACTGGCTCCAATTCAAGGCACAACGTTGGAGTATGTCGTCAACACCAATTGGGATCTCTTCTTTGATAAATCCGACTACTACTTACTAAGTGGCAAGACTTGGCTGAAAGCAAAAGATCTGCATGGACCTTGGGCCGCAACCATGAAGCTGCCCCCGGACATAGCCAAGTTGCCCGCTCAGCAGAACTGGGACGAGGTTTTGAAAGCCGTGCCGCCGCGCTCCAATGGTTTGGCTGCTCCTCAGGTTTTGTTCACAGAAAAGCCGGCCGAGTTGCTTGCCTTCAGGGGTAAGCCGGTCTACTCAAAGATCCCCGGCACTAGTCTCAGCTATGCAACGAATACAGAGAATAAGGTCTTCGTTCATCAGCCCGACGGCCAGATCTACGTCTTGATCTCTGGACGATGGTTTCGAGCCGCCAGACTGGATGGTTCATGGAGCTATGCAGGCGATTCTCTTCCAGCTGACTTCGCAATGATCCCGAGGGGCAATCCGTGCCACGATGTTCTTGTCTCCGTGCCAGGAACGCAGGAGGCTAGTGACGCTGTGTTGCTCTCGCAAGTACCGACTACGGCAATCGTAAATCGCGCCCAGGCGGAGGCGCAGGTCAAAGTCGCTTATGCGGGGCCGCCCCAATTCAATAAGATCGAAACCACAACGATGTCTTACGCGGTGAACACGCCCGATAAAGTGATCCGTGTCGGGGACCTCTACTATCTTTGTTTTCAGGGAGTCTGGTTTGTCTCTCGAAACCCCGCTGGTCCGTGGAAGACCGTGGATTCAGTGCCTCCAGTCATCTACACGATTCCACCAAGCTCCCCTGTGTACAACGTCACATATGTGGTGGTCTCAAACCCGACTGTAACGACCGTGCAGACAAGCTATTCAAGCGGATATCTTGGAGTCTTCGTTGTGGGGATGGCAGTTGGATCCACCGTCGTGTATGGCACAGGCTACTACTACCCTCCCTATGTTTATTGGGGACCACATCCAATCTACTATCCGTATCCCTATACCTACGGCGTGGCTGCTGTGTACAGCCCCTACACAGGAGCCTATGGAGTGGGCCGCGCAGTGTACGGACCGTATGGCTCAGCTGGAACAGCGGCCTGGTACAACCCCACCACTGGGACTTATGGACGGGCCGTAACAACTCAAAATGCCTATGGCGGTCATACATACGCCTCAACCTATAATCCCTGGACTGGTACCTCTGCCGCGACCTCCCAGGGCCACAACCAGTACAGCCAATGGGGAAGTTCCGTAGTGACCAATGGCGACAACTGGGCCCAGGCGCAGCATGTCACGAACAGCAACGGAACGGCGGGATCTTTCCAGACCTCCAAGGGAAGCGCCGGCGCCGGATATTCCGGGGCCAATGGAAACAGTGGCTTCGTGGCTAAGGATGCGAATAACAACAATGTCTATGCGGGAGCCGATGGCAACGTCTACAAGAAAGATTCCAGCGGAAACTGGAGCAAGTACGACAACGGCAGCTGGACTCCAGTAGATCCATCCACTGGCGCAAACCAGACGCGGCAGCAGAAGCAGAACTCCAATAGTGCCAATCAGCCGAAGCAGCCGCAATCTTCAACCCCAGGCTCGCAAGCCGGAAACACTACGCCAGCAACTGGCAGAGGGTCCGATCCGACGAACCCTCGTACTTCAGGACGCGGAACTCAGAACCAGCCTCCGTCTCAGGCACAGAATAATCCGGGAAGTTTGAACCCTCCCAGCACCATGGGCCAGTTACAGAATGATTCGCAATCGCGCGCACGCGGAGATCAACTAGAGCAATCGCAAAATCGCGGAGGCGGCGGCTCACGGGGCTCGCGCAGGCAGCGATAAGCAAAAGAATGAAGCATTATTTGATCGTGGCACACGTCGCCGATGACTTACCGCTCAATCACTGATCAAGGAAATAATCCCCAGTCAATCCAGAAGATTCTCTAGAAAGCGGGATCTATGAAAACCACGCGCAAGACAATCGCCTTCTCTGCCTTCCTCATGGCGGCACTCCTGTGCCCATCTTCGGTGTACGTCATAGCCCAGGACGAACCCAACCCAGTCAAGGAAAAGTTTCAGGAAGATCTTAAAGCAGCCGTCATGAACGAAAGCATCACCGTCCCCCAGTTGAAGGAGATGCAGGAGAACCTTGCGACACTCAAGGCGGCGAAGGCCGAACAGCAGCCTGGAGCGCCTGTGGACCTGATGACCCCTTACCTGGCCGTCTCCAAAATAAGAGCGACCATGGCTACCGTCAAGGAACCGGACCGTAGCACTCTGCGGCAGGACTTTCAGCTCATGATGGCGACGAAACAGCCCGAGCCCTCTGCTGAACCTGATACGCCGGGGAAAAAACTCGGCAGAGATATCTTCGCTGCTGTGATGCACGGCGAACCAACTCCTCCGCAAGTGCAGCAACTTCAGGAAAGCCTGAACTCCCTTCAATCGATCAAAACCAGCGGTGGCGGCATGCTCGAAAAGTTCAGGACGATGAAGACCGCCAAAGCACAGATCGAGCAGACGATGAATGAAGGCTCGTTCCGGCCGCAGGACAAGCAAACCGTCCTCGATGACTTAAACAATCTTGGAGGCAACGGAGGCGGAGGTGGTTTGAGGAGAAATGGGCTTTAGTCAGGCCGGAATGAGGACGCTGACATCCTTCTTAATTCTCTGTATGGCGACGATTCGAGTAAGACGTACAGGATCTCTCGGATTTTTTTCAAGCGCACTGGTCATTCTGTGGGGCGTCTCTGGCTTTGGCCAAAGCACCTCAGACCAGGCACCGGAACTTGCGCTGGTTGACGCGATTCAGATTGCGCTGGGAAACAATCGGCCGGTTCAAATAGCCAGGCTTGACGTTACGAAATATGGATGGGAGGTCGCCGAGGCCAAGACTCATCGATTTCCCGAACTCAAGACAGAGCTGCTCGCCTCCGGAAATATCGACTCTCCCAGCTTTACCTTCAAGCAAGGCGTCTTCGGGACCATAGACAACCAACCGGTTCCAACGACGGATAAGCAGATCAGTCTCTCGAGCGGATTGACTGGTTACGCTATCGCAACGGTAGCTCAGCCAATCTCGCAGCTTTATCAAATACATCTCTTGGTGCGAGAGAAGCAGCTCTCCGTCGATCTTGCAGGAGAAAAATACAAGCAGAAGAGGCAGGCTACCGTGGTGGATGTAAAGCAAGGCTATTACGCCATTCTTCAATCCGAGAGCGCTCTCGAGTCCGAGCAGGCGCTGATAAAGGAATACGAGGAAACCGATCGAGTCACCACGCAATATCTGAGCAAAGAGTCCATCCTGAAATCGGACAGCCTGCAGGTGAAAGCACAACTGGCCCAGGCAAGACATCAGCTAATCACGCTCCGGGACGATCTGCAGACCCAGAAAGAACACTTCAACGATCTGCTGGGGAGGGATCTCGATACATCCTTTCGCACTCAACCCGTTCCACCGGCCTCAACCGATGAGATGGATTTGAAGGCAGCTAGAAAGACGGCTCTCCAGCAGCGGCCCGAGTTACAGGAAGCAAAGATCAACGTCGAGAAGGCCGGTTACGACCGCAGCCTCGCAAAGGCCGAATACATCCCCGGCATCGGCGCGCAACTCCAATACCTCACTCCAATCAATACCCAGATCCTGCCGCAAAATATCCTCTCCGTCGGTTTGAAGATGACCTGGGAGCCATACGAATGGGGCCGGCGCAAAGACAATGTGAAAGAAAAAGACATTCAGGTGCAGCAAAGCCAATACCAGTTGGACCACACCAGCTCCCAGGTGCTGTTGGATGTCGACAATACCTTCCGCAAACTGAGCGAGAGCCGTTCCATGTTGGAGGTCGCACAGGCCGCCCGCGATGCCGCGAACGAAAAGTTACGCGAAGTGAATGACCAGTACAGACAGGTGACGGTCCTGCTGCGCGACGTCTTGAAGCAGCAAGCCGCAGTCGCGAATGCCAATCACGAATACGAAGAGAGCCTGCTCGCATTCTGGAACGCGAAGGCAGAATTTGAAAAAGCCTTGGGAGAAGAGTGAAACATGAATCGCCTCGCCAAGCCGGGTCGTCTCTGGGTCGCAGCTCTCGCGAACTCTCTTGTCCTAGCTCTCGCTGCCTGCAAACAGGAAAATCCGGCGACGACACTTCCCCTTCCAGTGCACACGGCAGTCGTGCAGTCAGTCTCCGCAGAGAGCGGCACAAAATATTCTGCCAACATCGTTCCCTATGCCCAGGTCGACTTGTCCTTCAAATCGAACGGTTACGTCGAGCGCATCCATCAGGTCAAGAGCCCAAGTGGCGGCATGAGAAATGTCGATCAGGGCGATTGGGTTCCGAAAGGAACGGTGCTGGCGCTGGTCAGCCAACAGGACTATAGCGACAAGTTGCAGCAGGCACAGGCGCAACTCGCACGTGGACAAGCCGAACAAGAAAAAGCCAAGCTGAGCTTCGACCGAGTCTCCTCTCTCTACTCCACGCAAAGCGCCACCAAACCCGACTACGACTCCGCTAAAGCACAGATGGACAGCACGACTGCCTCCGTTTCAGGCGCACAAGCGCAGATCAGCGAGGCGAAGGTTGCTCTCGCTTATTGCTCCCTGCGAGCGCCGTTCAATGGATGGCTGGTCAAGCGCAGCGTCGATCTCGGAAGCCTGGTGGGACCAGCCACCAATGGTTTTACACTGGCGGATACAAGCTCGGTGAAAGCTGTCTTTGGAGTTCCCGACATCCTCATCAGCCGGGTCAGACTGGGCCAGCATCTAATTATCGCCACCGACGCGCTATCGCATCCTGTAGAAGGCCGGGTCAGTGCGATCTCGCCCGCCGCCGACCCAAAGAGCCGCGTATTCTCAGTCGAAGTCACAATCCCAAATCAAAAAGATGAGTTGAAGTCGGGTATGATCGCCTCGCTCAGTCTGGATGGCGCAAGTCTGCAACAGCCCGCCCTGGTCGTTCCGTTATCAGCAGTCATCCGCGATCCCTCGCACGCAGATGGCTTCGCCGTCATGGCAGCCGACGGCAGCGGAGATCTCGTATCGGCACGTTTGCAGCCAGTGGATCTCGGCGATACCTCTGGAAACATGATCGTCGTGAAGGGAGGACTCACCTCCGGAGAGAGAGTCATCACTACCGGAGTCACTTTGATCAAGAGCGGCGATAAGGTCCGCGTCATACCGTAAACTCCCGGCGAACACGTCTCGCTGGAACAGTCATCAAGGGTGCACGAAGCCATGAGCCACAAGTCGGAAGCCGAGTACATTGCTCATACCCACAATACGGCGCGCTTCTTCGTGGAGAACCGGCAGCTCTCGCTTGTCATCCTGATCGCTCTCTGCCTATGGGGTTGGTACGGCTTTCAGCACATGGCAAAGCGCAAAGATCCGAAGATACCGGTGCGTGTGGCCGTTGCATTCACGCAGTGGCCTGGCGCAACCGCGCAGGAGGTCGAACAACTGGTCACCCGGCAAGTCGAGCAGACAATGGCACAGAACTCCTTCATCAAGCCACCGTCAGCCTCTGACTTCGGCATTCGCTCCTTCAGCTTTCCTAATCTGTCGATGGTCTATGTCCAACTTGACGATCAGGTGAGCGATCCCAAAAAGCAGTTCACTGATATGAACCTGAAGCTGAATGCGCTCAACAGCAGCTTGCCGCAGGGTGCCGGTCCCATTCAGTTCAACAGCGATTTTGGTGACACCGCAGCTCTGATGTTAACTGTAGCCAGTCCCCCCGCGAATGAAGTCGAGGTTGCTTTGCGGGCGAGGTCGATTCGCGGTGCGATCGAAAAGACGCGAGCTGCCGAACCAAAACGATCTCCGCAGCCACGAGTGACGATTGTCAACGCATTTCCCTTGTCGGTCTCCGCTTCTCTGATGCACGATTCTTTTGTGTCGTTCATCGAAGCGGCAGCACAGACTAGGATGATCTTCGACCCACATTTTTTTGAAGGCAGCGGCTTCATCGGCGTCGATGTCGCCACTACCCTGACTGACGCAGAGCTTCGCGAAGCCGGAGACCGATTAGTGGTGGAGAAGCTGCACCGCTCCGAAATCCACCCCGATGCGTGGCCAGCGGCCTTCATCCGCAATCCCCAAGACACAGAGACGCAGCTGTCCGCAGTGGCGGGAGACAGGTACACGTATCGCGAACTCGATGACTTTACCGACCTCATAGGAAGAACGCTACAGGGAGCTCCTGAGGTCGCCAAGATCGATCGTAAAGGAGTGCTTCCTGAACAAATCTATCTGGACTACTCTCAGGACCGGCTAGCCCAATACGGCATGACTCCTTCCAATCTGAAGGACATACTCGGAGCGCGCAACACTACGCTACCCGGAGGCCAGCTTGAGGTCGGCCCTGCCAGCATTCAGATTGATCCGTCAGGGAAGTTCACTGACCCACGACAAATTGGCGATGTGATTGTCGGCTCTTCTTCCTCCGCCGCGCAGAGTCCCGTCTACCTTCGCGATCTGGTGGAGATATCTCGCGCTTATCAGAGCCCTGCGCGGTACCTAAACTACCTGACCTGGGCGGATAAGCAAGGACACTGGCACCGCAGCCGCGCGATTACGATTGCGGTTCAGGTAAAAGACGCTGAACAGATCGACGCCTTTGGCCGAAGCGTGGACACGAAGCTCGCTGCCGTGAAGCAATATCTCCCCGACGATCTGATCTTCGCCCGCACCTCCGATCAGCCGCTGCAGGTGAAAGAAAACATCAGTCTCTTCATGGATTCGCTGTATGAGGCAATTGTTCTCGTCGTGCTGGTGTCGTGGATCGGCTTCTGGGAGTGGCGCTCAGCGTTGCTGATGGCGATCTCCATTCCCATCACCTTAGCCATGACTTTTGGCGTCTTGTATCTGATCGGCATTGATATTCAACAAGTCTCAGTCGCTACTCTGATCATCGCACTGGGTCTGTTGGTCGACGACCCGGTAATCGCAGGCGACTCTATTAAACATGCGCTCGCCGAAGGCCACCCAAGCATCGTCGCCGCATGGCTTGGCCCTACCAAGCTTGCAACCGCCATCATGTATGCAACAGTCACTAACATCGTGGCCTACCTGCCCTTCCTGATGGTTACTGGCAGTACCGGTGAATTTCTCTTTAGCCTACCGATCGTCATGACCGTAGCGCTGATTGCTTCACGTCTGGTTTCGATGACATTTCTGCCCATGCTTGGCTACTACCTGCTTCGCCCGGAAAAGAACGGCGAGAAGTCTTTGGAGGAGCAGCGCAAACACGGCTTCTTCGGCCTCTATGCGCGAGCTGCGAAGTACTCGATCGAGCATCGTTGGAAGTTCTTCTTCGCCTCGCTCTTGTTTCTCGCCGCCGGTGTCTTGATCTTCTCGAGGCTCACCACTGCCTTCTTCCCGGAGGACGTTCAGTACTGGTCTTACATCGACGTCTGGCTGCCGAACGATGCAAACATTGGAGCGACCAATGAGATCGCGCTCAAAGCGGAACAGATCATTCGGGAGCAAGCGGCGCGATTCTCAAAAGAGCACGAACACCCGTTAAAACAACGCGACCTGTTGCGTTACATCACGACCTTTGTCGGCGGCGGCGGCCCGCGCTTTTG
This sequence comes from Tunturiibacter empetritectus, assembly GCF_013410875.1. Lineage (GTDB taxonomy): Bacteria > Acidobacteriota > Terriglobia > Terriglobales > Acidobacteriaceae > Edaphobacter > Edaphobacter empetritectus. The sequence continues at coordinate 873,974 of NZ_JACCCU010000002.1, forward strand.
GTTCTCCGCTTCCCCGCAAGGACAGCAATTGAACTATGCGCAGATCCTGATTGAGGTTCGTGACAAAGAGATGACGCCGGAGTTCATCAGGGCGCTGCAGCCGGCGCTGACCGCGTCCATTCCGGGTGCGCGTCTGGATGCACGCCAGTTGCTGACCAACCCCATGGACTATCCCATTGAAATTCGCGTCTCCAGTACCGCCGATCTGAGCGCTCAGCAGGAGCCGGAGGACATCCGCGGGTTGCAGGCTGTTGCGGGCAGGGTCGAGGACATCTTGCGCTCCATTCCGATCGCGGAGCGCACCCGCAATGAATGGGGAGAGGCGAATGCGCAGATTGCGCTCACCATCGATCCAGACCGCGCCAATCTTGCCGGGATCACGAACATGGACGTGGCGAACTCTTCGACGGCAGGCATTAGCGGATCTACCGTCGGTGTTCTGCAGGAGGGTCAGAAGCAGATTCCGGTCGTAGCGCGCCTGCGCATGAACGAACGTGCTCAGCTCTCGGATATCCAAAGTCTCTACGTCTATGGTTCGCAGGACAGCAACAAGATCAAGCTTGCGCAGATCTCGGATATCAACCACGACCTGGTGACCGGCCGCATCGTTCGGCTAGAGCAGTTCCGCACCATCAATGTGCGCAGCTTCCCCGTCGCCGGACACCTGAGTTCGGAGGTGCTGAACATCGCCATGCCGAAACTGCTGGCACTGGAAGCGACCCTGCCACCCGGCTACAAGATCCAGATCGGGGGCGAGTATGACAAGACAAAGCATGGCTTCCGGAATCTCGCCACGGTGATGGTGATCTCGGTTGCCGCCATCTTCATGGCTCTTGTCTTTCAATTCAAGAACGCCATTAAACCCACGCTGGTGTTGGCCGCTGCGCCGTATGGCATGGTGGGCGCCTTCGCCGCGCTGTGGGTCATGGGCGAGCCCTTCGGCTTCATGGCATTTCTCGGCATCGCCAGTCTTGTCGGCGTCATCGTCAGCCACTCCATTGTCCTCTTCGACTTCATCGAAGAACGGCGCATCGCGGGCGACGACTTTGAACTGGCTCTGATCGATGCTGGTATTCTCCGCCTTCGTCCGGTGCTGATAACAGTGTTCGCAACCGTGCTGGCGCTTGTCCCTCTCGCAGCGCATGGCGGTCCGCTTTGGAAGCCACTCTGCTATGCGCAGATAGGTGGGCTGCTGGTCGCGACCGTGGTCACGAAGCTCCAGGTACCAGTGATGTACGCGATCTTCGTACTTGATCTCAAAATCTTGAAGTGGGATGCGGCCGAGAAAGAACCTGCCGCTCAACCCACAAACGCATAAGCTATCAATCGTCGTCCTTCATGCAGAAATCTCGCGCGAAAATCGCATATCTTATCGTGCCTGCATTTTTTGCCTTGACGTGCCTCTGAGTCGCCGAGCACCAGCGCATCATCGCCAAAGAATGCAAAGTAAGTTGTAGACGGGATTGTATTCAAAATGGTCGGGGCGGAGGGATTCGAACCCCCGACCCTCTGGTCCCAAACCAGATGCGCTACCAGACTGCGCTACGCCCCGACTTCCTTTAGTTTATCGCATCGAGTCAGCTACCGCGATCAAAGCGTTCGAAACAAGCCGTGGCTGCCAGTCCCGAAGCGCGTGGAAGAGGCCGTCAAAGACCCACGTGAACAGAAGGAGCGGCAAAATGATCAGCCCGGCTAACACAAGACAGAGCACTCCAAGAAAGAGCCAGCTCTGCAGCGTATGCTTGCGCGGCTCATCCACGCTGCCGACAAGGAGAGCGTAGTTCCGCCGGTTGGCGCGCCAGGCGATGTCGAACATATCGCCGAGAACCGGAACCGACCCCACCACGACCTCAATCGCAACATTGGCGACCATGCGCGCCACGGTGGCATACGAAACCCCGCGCACCCAGGCCGCTACGATAATGATGCAAGAGGCGATTCCGCCTATCAGATCACCGATGCCTGGAATGAACCCCACAATGCCGTCCAGTCCGAAGCGGATCGAGGTGCCGGGAATCCTGATGAAATCGTCTAAAACATGCGAAAGCAGGTCCAGGTTCTCGTCATCAAAGGCTTTTCCGCCACGTTTCAGGCGAGGAGACAAGACCTCCGGCTTTGCGGTAAACGGCATCGGACCCTCCCCGCCCGGCTGGGAGATTGTCTCGCAGGCGGCCAGTGCTATAATTCCAGTATACGGCGGCTATAGTTCAGTGGCAGAACGCCGCTCTGTGGCAGCGGATGTCGTGGGTTCGAAACCCACTAGCCGCCCCAAACTTCTCAAATCTTTAACCTGCGGATCAACCTTTGCCCCGCGTGCCAAAAGCTCCCTCTACGCCCGCCCCGGTAGCCGCTCCTAAATCACTGGCGCGCCTCTATGCCGGGACCTCGGGTTGGGCCTATCCCACCTGGAAGCCGGAGTTCTATCCTGCTGGCACACCCGCCAAAAAGTTTCTGGAGTTTTACGCCTCGCAACTTACCTCGGTGGAGGTCAACTACACCTTCCGTGCCCTGCCGACGGCGAAGATACTCGAGAGTTGGCTTGCCGCGACGCCGTCAGAGTTTCGCTTCAGCTTCAAGGCCCCACAACGCATCACCCACCTCAAGCGGCTGCGCAGTTGCGAAGAACTGGTAACTCAGTTTGTGGCAGCCCTTGAACCAGTTCGTCAGTCCGGCAAACTTGGCCTTCTGCTCTTCCAGCTTCCTCCGAACTTCAAGGCTGACGCCGAACTTCTCAGCACCTTCCTCTTTCTCTCTGCCCTCCACGGAAGCAGCGCACCGCTAATCGCCTTTGAATTCCGTCACGAGTCCTGGTTCGACGAGAAGATCTATGCAGTCTTACGCGAGCACAACGCAGCAGTCTGCATCGCCGAGAGCGACGACCTGCTCACGCCGGAGGTGCACACCGCGAAGGACTACACCTGTTACCGGCTGCGGCGAAGCAGCGGCTACTCGCCAATCGAGTTGGATGCCTTTGCTCAACGTTTCGCAGCTCTCGCCCAGCAGCGCGACGTCTACGTCTACTTCAAACACGAGGACGAGCCCACCGGCGCACTCAACGCTACGCAATTTCTTGCCCGCATTCAGGCACTGTCGGAGAAGCAGTAATGCCGACAGCGGAGATCGAGAGCATCGAGAGCCACGCCGTAGAGTTTCAGCCTCGACGTTTCATAATCAACGGACATCTGCAGACGATCATGGGCAACTACCTGCCGCGACTCAACAGTTTGCCCGCGCCCGAGGCAACGCTCGTCGAGGTTTCGCCCGCCACACCCAGCCAGATCGCAAGTCAGGTTCTTTGCCACTGTCATTGGCAGCCCGAGGAGGTTCGCTCCTCGCGCCCAACAGCCATTCTCGTCCATGGGCTGGAAGGCTCCTCGAACTCACAGTACGTCATCGGCAACTCGAACAAGCTCTGGCGAGCCGGATGCAACATCATCCGCATGAACATGCGTAACTGCGGAGGCACCGAAGCGCTCACGCAGACGCTCTATCACTCCGGTCTCTCCAACGACGTACTCGCCGTGATGGACTTCTTCGTCGCACAACACCGCCTGCGGTCAGTATCCTTGATCGGTTACTCGATGGGCGGAAATCTCGTCCTCAAGCTTGCCGGCGAGCTTGGCTCTGCTGCTCCCCCAGAGCTGCACTCCGTCATCGGCGTATCGCCCGCGCTCGATCTTGGCCCATCGGCTGACGCTCTGCATCGCCCGTACAATCGGGTCTACGAGCTGAAGTTCTTGCGCGCTCTTCTCAGCCGTTATCGCCGCAAGGTCGCGCTGTTTCCTCACGTCTACGATCCCACTCTCGCCACTGGGATCCGTTCTCTGCGCGAGTTGGACGACCGTATCACCGCCTTCTATTCAGGTTTCACTGGAGCGGACGACTACTACTACCGCGCCGCTGCCGCCCGCGTCATCGACCAGATCGCCGTGCCGACACTCATCCTTCATGCATTGGACGATCCCTTTGTCCGCATCAGCGATGAGAGTTGCAAAACACTCGAGGCCAATCCGAGTATCCAGCTGATCACGACCCATCACGGAGGTCACTGCGCCTTCCTCGCGCGGCCCGATGCCGACAGTGGCTACGATGGCTACTGGGCCGAGCACACCCTGCTGCGCTTCCTGCTCGCCAACGCATAAGATAGTTCGTAATGCTCTCTGACTGGTCCGCCGAATGTTCTTCAGACGATCCTGTACTCGTGGTTCCCTGGTCTGACCCATCCGATCCCTCCGGCAATCGCCGATTCATCGATCTCCGCGAGAACCCTTACGACCTCGACCATCTCCCCGAAGTCGAGCAGCATCCCCCGCTGATGCATGCCCTGCGCGCGCTCAATGCCCCACGATCCGCTGTATTCACCGCGAAGTGCGATGTATGGCCGCTCGAAGCAGAGGAGCTTGACGCTCTCCGCGCAAACCTCGACGCAACCTCCGACGACGCCCCGGCAGGCTTCGGCAGCTACATCGACATCCTCTGGCGCGAGCGATCTCTCTTCGCCTCCTACCACCAGATGGAGCAAAGGGTGCATCGCTTGACCCGTCACTCCGCTCCGCTCGATCAGCCCTATGCCATGCTCGACTGCGTCATCCGACCTGCGCTCGTCGATCTCACCGGCCCGCAGGAGGGTTTTGCCATCAGCCTGTACGTGAAGGCCATCGGTCACGACCCCCAGGCAGCAGAACAGAACTGGGCCTCGGCCTTGGACGCTGTCGTCGCACTGTTGCGCAGCAAGGATCTTGCCTTGGGCTAGCCCCCAATTTTCCAAACCCTCTGGGTCGCCTTCCCCGATACAATCAATACAGACGCATACGGGCGAGTAGCTCAATTGGATAGAGCACGAGCCTTCTAAGCTCGGGGTTGTGGGTTCGATCCCCGCCTCGCCCACCACCCGTACCAAGCGTCTGCGCCCCTCTAAGCTTCCCGAGCTTACTTAAGCCTCGAGCAAGAGATCTTCTTCTTTGACCTGGTGGTAATCTGCTCCAGCATCGCGGCCTCCGGTCGCATGTCGCAGCCCCGCCAACGCGATAAAGCCGATAGCCAGGCAACAGACTCCGTTCCACCTCCAGTGCTCCCATGCGATAGTCGCCAGAGCCGATCCCACTGCCGCCCCGCTAAAGTACACCGTCATATAAACCGTATTGATCCGGCTGCGCGCAGAGGGCATCAGCCCGAAGATCCGTGTCTGATTGGCGACCTGCGTCATCTGCGCTCCTACGTCGAGCACCAGCACTCCGACCGCCAGCGCGATGATATGGATCGTGATCGGCAGCCCGGCTACTTCTTCCACCCACAATAAAACGTAGGAAAACGTGAGCAGGCCCATCCCAAGCGAGATCACCCATCGCGACCCATGCCTATCGGACAGCCTCCCTGCAAGTGGTGCGACCAACGCTCCCGCCGCGCCAACCACCCCGAAGGTACCCGCGACCCCGGCGCCCAGCCCGTAGTGACTATGCAGCACAAAAGCCAGCGTCGTCCAAAAACAGCTGAATGACGCAAAGACTAGTGCCCCGACAACGGAGGACTCTCTCAACAGAGGCTGCGTGCGAAAGAGCGTCCAGAGCGACTTCATCGCATCGGAGTAGCGCAACTGCTGCTTCGGGGGCAGCTTGGGCATCACCCGCCCCATCAGCGGAACAAAGGCCGCATTCACCACCGCCGCCACCACAAAGACCCAGCGCCAGCCATGAATACCGCTCACCCACCCCGCAAAAGTGCGGGCCAGCAGAATACCCAGCAGCAGTCCAGTCATCACCGTACCGATAGCCCGACCGCGCTTTTCATGCGAAACCAGATCGGGCGCAATCGGAAGCGCAACATGGGTGACCGACGCAAAGAGTCCAAGCAACACACTCGCAACGATAAGCCAGGTCAGTCCGGGGGCAAGCGCGACCAGCAGAAGCGCAACCGCCTCCGCACCATACATCTTCATCATCAGGGCGCGGCGTTCCAGCACATCGCCCAGCGGAACGAAGGCTAGCAAACCACACGCGTAACCCACCTGGGTCGCCACCGCCACAAAGCCCACATGGCCAGCCGTAACGCCATACGAACGGCCCATCTCCAGCAGAAGCGGCTGGTTGTAGTAGATCGTCGAAACACCAACTGCGCAAGCCAGCCCCAGAAAAGGCAGCGGAGCACGTTGTTCGGATCGTAATGAAGTGGTCATACCAATGCTCTAATTCAAGTGTAAAGCATTAGAGCCTGCTCGACCAGAGCCAGAGTCCGCGCGGATAGGCTAAACCTTGCCTAACGTCAACTTAGCGATAGTAGCTAACTGCATGAACGACGTCCCTTCATAGATCTTGCCGATCTTGGCGTCGCGATACAGCTTCTCGACAGGGTAGTCCTTTACAAAGCCCGAACCCCCATAGATCTCGACCGCTAAACTGGCAACGCGCTCCGCCACCTGCGACGTGAAGTACTTGCACATCGCCGCCTCCTTCAGAAAATCCAGTCTCGCATCCTTCAGTCGAGCCGCGTTATAAACCATCAGCTTCGCCGCTTCGATCTCCGTCGCCATCTCGGCCAGTTGAAACTGCATCGCCTGAAACTCCACCAGGGTCTTACCGAACTGTTTGCGCTCCTTCGCCCACTTCGCCGCATAGCCCCATGCACCTTCGGCCAGCCCCAGCATCTGCGAGCCAATCCCGATACGGCCTTCGTTCAGCGTCTCGATAGCGATCTTGTATCCCTTGCCCGGCTCGCCCAGCACCTGCGCCGCAGGCACAACGCAGTCGTTAAAGATGAGTTCGCAGGTACTCGACGCGCGAATACCAAGCTTGTCTTCCTTCTTCCCAAGCGTAAATCCGGCTGCACCCTTCTCAACCAGAAACGCCGTAATCCCCTTGTAACCGGCTGCCGGATCGATCGTCGCAAAGACAATAAACAGCCCTGCCTCTTTTGCATTCGTGATCCACAGCTTCTGTCCGTTGAGAACATAATCGTCCCCGCGCTTCACCGCGCGCGTCTGCAACGCAAAGGCGTCAGACCCCGACGAAGCTTCGCTGAGCGCATACGATCCGATGGTGTCTGTCGCAAGGCGCGTCAGGTATTTTTTCTTCTGCTCTTCATTCGCCCATCGCACCAGCGCATTGATGCACAGCGTGTTTTGCACATCGACCATAACCCCGACCGACGGATCGACCGCAGAGATCTCTTCGACCGCGAGAATCGCATTGAAAAACGTGCCCCCTGCCCCACCGTACTCCTCGGGAATCTCGATCCCCATCAACCCAAGTTCGAAGAGTTTCCGGATAAGTCCGGCATCCATCTGCTGTGACTCATCCATGCCGCGTACGAGCGGACCGATTTGTTCTACCGCAAAGCGCCGTATCGTATTACGAAAAAGCTGCTCGTCATCCCCTAGCGGCGTCAACGCCATCGGTCCAACCTGCTGCGACATCCACTCACCTCTGCCCGTATCAGGAAAAGGCGAGTCTAGCATCTTGAGCACACAACTGAATAGCCATTCACTCAACTAATTGAGCAAAGGCACCTGTCTAGTCGCTCATCAAGAAGAGAGCAAATCGCTAGCCCGCGACCTTAACCAACCGCCCACGCCGGGTGACGATCGAGAGCTTCTCGGTATTCAAAATCTTCCGAGCCTGCTCTCTGGCATGATTGGCCCACGGTCCCACCGGATCGAGCCGCACATAAGCCAGCCAGTGTCGCAACGCCCTTCGACGCTGCCCCTGCCGCTCATACGCCAGCGCAAGGTTGTAGTGTGCATCGGCATACTGCGGAACCAGAGCAACAGCCTTCTGATAAGCGGTCGTCGCCTCAGCCAGACGCTGCATCTCGTCCAGCACATTGCCCAGATCGAAGAACGCAAGCGCATACTCCGGGTCGGCCACCGTCGCCTGTCGATAGAGCCCTTCCGCATCCTCAAACCGCCGCAGGTTGTAGTGGATCGTCCCAAGATTGATCAACGCCGGCGCATGCTGCGGGCGCATCGCCAGAATCGCAGCATAGATCTCGGCAGCCTGCTGGATCGTAGCCGGATTTTCCTCCAACTGCACCGCACGCAAAAACATCTCCTGGATCTCTGCCGCCTGTCGCAAACCGGCATCCCCACTACCCACGACACGAAGCTGACGCGCCGGCGCAGTTTCAAAGTCAAAGGCCAGCTGCTGCGTCAGCGGATCCATCAGCGCACCGCCATGTCGAAAGCTCAACCGTGATCCGCGCCGCACAAAGCTCGCCTCCAGCAGCGGATTCCCTACTCCGCCTAGCCGCTGCATGGCCTCCACCGACACTCGTATATTTTTCGCAGAGATCTTTGTCGTCGCCTGCAGATCGCGCAGCCTGCGCAGCTGACCCAGCGCTTCAAAAGAGTAGTCATCCGTGGGAGAGATCAGTCCCGCTCGCTCCCACGCCGTTAGCTGGCGTGCCTGCAAGTGAAGGATCCGGATTACGTCTTGACGGCTATATCGGGTCACAGTGGTGTCTCAGTTGGCACCGTCTTACAAGTTCATCCTGCGAACTCTCTCTGGAGTATGCCTTCGAAACCCGCGCCAATCAAGACCAAAACCTTCTAACCCCCTCGAATAGTGGTGGATAACTCGTACCCAAATGGGTTCACCGATCTTCAAACCAAATTCACATTCGGAAATTCAACTGTCCGAACCCCTTTAGCTAAGACGCGGTTGCCTGCTCTTGAGATCTTCAAGCAGCCGCTCGATCTGATCCTCTTTTTCCAAAGTGTTGAGCCGTTCTTCAAGAGATTGAGATTCAAGAACCACATGGCTGGCAAAGTTGTCGGCCTCCTCACGCTGAATGCTCGAGCGCAGCCGGTTCATGGCGGTCGATCTCTGGTGCGAGGCAGCGATCGTGCGGGCAGCGTTCGCCTTGCCTACCGTGCGGGCGCGGCGTTGCTGAGCGATCAATAACTCGCAAGCCGAGCGCGTCTCGGACAGCTTCTGCTGCAGCCGATTGAAGGCGTTGCGAAGAGTCTCTGTCTCAGCCTTCTGATCTTCAAGCTGCTGCGCAAAGTTTGCTGTCAGCTGTTGGTTGCTCAGGCTGCGCTCCAACGCAGCGCGGGCCAGATCGTCCTGTTGCTTCTGCACCGCGAGCTCCGCCTTCCGATTCCACTGGGTTATAGCAACCTCGTACTCCTTGAGCTTTTTCTCGAGAAGGTGCTGGTCGGCAATCGCGATAGCGACCTGCGTCTTGACCTGGAGCAGCTGGTTTTCCATATCCAGCACGAGTTGCTTCGCCAGCTTCTCAGGATCTTCCGCCCTCTCGATAAGGTCGTTGATGTTGGCTCGTAGAAGTGTTCCTACACGCTCAAGCAGTGCCATGGGATTCCTCCTTTACTGCGGTAGTGCGTCCAGCGCGGAGAGAGTTTTCTCCGCGCTGGCTGTTAGGTCAGGCTTGTGGACCGTTGCTGTCATCGCGAGGCTTCATCGCTTTGACGTTCGACATTAGATCATGAAGGTTCATGCCCGAGAGAGCCTCGAAGAGCGCAGGAACCTGGGCAGCGATCTTCGTCATCTCGCCCGTGATCTTGCTGGCTCCGGTCGCCCCATCGTTCCCCGTCGAAACAATCGTGATCTTGTCGACCTTACTCAAAGGCTCCGCCATAGCCCGAACCACATCGGCCATGTTGGTGATGAGCTTGTCGACGACGGCGGCCTGCGTCCACTCCTGGTAAGCTTCGGCCTTTACGTTCATCGCTTTCGCCTCCGCCTCGCCCTTCTGAAAGATGATGTTGGCCTCCGCCTCGCCCTGCAGCTTCGTGGCTGCGGCACGACCCTCGGCCTCCATCATGACGCGAGCCTTATCGGCCTGAGCGATATTCTCGATGCGCTGACGCTCAATCTCAGAGCCCTTGAGCACCGTCGCAATCAGCTCCTTTTCATGACGCAGAATCTCAGCCTCCTGCACCTTCACCTGCTCCTGCTTCTCAACCTGCTGAACGCGAACCTGCTCGGCAACGACCTTCTGCTGCATGACGTTGGTCTGGAGTTCGTACGCCTTATCCGCCTGAGCCTCCTGGCGACGGCTCTGCTCCATGAACTGCGCCTTCTGGATATCAAGGTCACGTTGAGCCTCCGCCTGTTTTGCAAGCGACGCTGTCTCTGCGATCACGCGATCCTGATCCGCCGAGGACTTGGCGACTGCTGCCTCGCGTAGTGCAATGGCGCGGCGAATCGCCGTATCGCGCTCAGCCTCTGCCGTAGCAATCTCGGCATCGCGTCGTATGCGAGCCACATCTGGACGGCCCATGTTGGTGATGTACTCGTTCTTATCGCGCACCTCGCGAATCGTGAAAGAGATCACCTCAAGCCCCATCTTGCTCATGTCATCCATACAAGTAGAGCGCATCCGTTCAGCCACCATCTCCGGCTCTTTCACAATCTGCTCAACGGTAAGCTGACCAATAATGCCGCGCAGATGACCCTCCATCACCAGTCGAATGAGACCCTCGCGCTGGTCAGGAGACTTCGTCAGAAACTGTTCCGCTGCAGTGAGGATCGACTCTTTGTCCGAACGAACTTTGATCTGCGCAACAGCCTCCACAGTCACCGCGACACCCTGCTTGGTGTAGAGATCCTGCTGCGGCGCAACGTCAAAGCTCATCAGCTCCAGCGAAAGTTGACGAGAGTTTTCCACGACCGGAAAGATCACCGCGCCGCCGCCCTTGATGACGCGCGGCCCGCGGAATCCATAGACAATAATCGCTTCGTTAGGACCAGCCTTGCGAAACATCTTAGCCATTAGAAGGGCCAATGCGAGAGTGGCGAGAACTACCAGACCAACAATAATAACGACCGAGTTCGGCATATCGTTCCTTTGTCCCAGTCCTTTGTCCAGACGGACGAGAGAGCGTGTAATGTGCTTGCCTCAAGAGAGGGTTGAGCGGGTGATGTGCCTCGGCAAGTGAGGCCGCCCGGATCAGGAACGACGATCAACAAAAATTACAATCATGATCTACAACGCATCGTGCATTCCATTCGCGAGTTCGTCCCATCGACGGACGTAGGCAACGCCGCGGTCATAACGAATAACAACAACCTCCGTTCCTCGCGCGATGGCGCTGCCGTCTTCGCTCCGGGCAGCAGCCGCACGACGAGCCCCGGCCTGCGAAAAGATAATCTCGCCAATCCCATCCCCGTCACGAATGGAGTCGCTCACCTGGGCAAGTACGCCCGCCATCTCCGTCTCTTCCGGAGTCAGAATCCGCTCATGAGGAAGAAGCAGCTTGAAGAGAACAGCCCAGATGAGCGCGGCCCCGGCGACACCGCTTATCAATGCAGTCAGCAAAATCAGCACGCCGCCGAAGATGCTCGAGTGGTGCAGCAGATACCCGGCGCCGCCAAACCAGCACAGAAACACCGTGATGGTGAAGCCGTTCACCGCAGACAAGCCTGATCCCCGATGTGCCCCATGCGCGGCATGACCGTGAGCCACATTGCCAATATGGAATCGGCCGATATGCAGATGGCCGAAACCCCCAACGACCGAGATCAGGCTAAGCACCAAGCCGACACAGAAACAGATGAGATAGAAGGAGTCCATATTATTTGGTGCTCCGTTTCGCGGCTTTCTTTGGAGCCGGTTGAGTTAGTGGAGCCATCATCGAAGAGCCTTCAGGACGAAGAACCTGAAACAGACGATCCAGCAGAGCAGGCGTCTCAAGAATGCTCTCGATCAGAAGAAAGCAGCGCCGTGAATCGCTATGGTTCGCCAGCGCCAGCAGAGCCTGGCAGAGTGCCGGGTCACGACGGAAGCGTTCGACGCCTCCGACCAGCCACAGGTCGAGCTTGTCTTCCGCCGTTCGCAGGTCGGAGATCAACTCGGAGTGATAACCCTCTGGATCATCGACGAGATAGCCGGGATGAACTTTGAAGAACTTCGCCAGCAGCAGCCGCGTCGTGTTCGTCAGGTGCGGGCGCGCGCCACTCTCAATCTGAGACAGATACGACTGGCTGATAGTTCCCTTGTTTGCCCTGTTGCCTGCCTTCTTACCCGCACCATTCTCTTGTTGAATCGCCCGAACCAGCTCCTGTTGCGTCATAGCGCGATTAAGACCACGAAGGCTGCCCTCAACCTCACGCAGATAACGGATTTTGTCGCTGAGTCTCATGACAATTACAAATCGCAATATTTATATCGCAATATGCAATAAAAATCAAGACCGATTTTTCACTCCAATTCAAACCAGAAAAGCTCCGCCCCAAAGACATCGCAAGAATCTGCAGAGTACGTTCGATTCCTCACACATGGAAACCCGGCGTATGCTGGCCACATGCTTCGGCCTGCCTGGCGTCTATCGCATTCGTGCTGCCTGCCCGCACACCTGCTTAGCGTCTCCTTCCTCGTCGCATCTCCACCGGCACCCGCGCTCGGCCAGCCCCCCGCATCCACTCTCGCGATTGAAGGCTTAGGCAGAGCCGTCGCACGACTTGATGGCCCCTGGCGCTTCCACCTGGGCGACGATCCCACCTGGGCCTCGCCCTCCTTCGATGACTCCCAATGGGAACAACTCACCGCAGAGAAACCCTGGGGCGAGCAGGGCTACACGAGTTACACCGGCTATGCATGGTACCGCCTGCACCTGTCGCTCAACCCGTCCCCAAGAGATCAACCCAGCTTCGCCCTCCTCGTGCCCCACCTCGACGACGTGTACGAGATCTTCTGGAACGGCAGTTCCATCGGCCGCAGCGGAAAGTTCCCTCCCTACCCCATCTGGTATCGATCCTCAAACGCACCAGCTACCTACCCGCTCCACCCGGCAACCCCTGAGTCTGGGTCGGAGCACGAAAACGGCACACTCGCCATCCGCGTCTGGAAGGCTCCTCTTACCTCCGAGGACTCAGGACAATCCGGCGGCTTCGAGGGATCCCCCGTCATCGGCTATCCCGAATCCGTAGCCGCGTATAAAACCACGCTCGACTATCAGTGGCTCCGCGCCAATCAATTTTCGTTCAGCCAATACCTCCTCTACGGAATCGCCGGGCTCCTCGCCCTCTTCGCCTGGCTTCGAGATCGACAGCAGAAAGCCCTCCTGTGGATGACCGGATTCGCCCTGAGCCCGCTCCTCCGGCTGGTCCTCTACGGAATGCGTATCGCGTGGCCCGTAGGCTTATCAAACGCGCTCGGACCGCCCGTCTCCTCGATTCGCGACATCTCTCTCTGGTTTCTGCTGCTCTGGCTTCTGCACCTCGACGACAACCCATCATTAACAAAACTCATCCGTCGCTTTGCCATCATCAGCCTGGCAGCCAGTATCTCCGATGGCCTTCTGTCGCTCCTGGATGCGAGCGTGAGTTGGTTCTGGCTCATTCAGATCGCGGACGCGGTGCTCACAGGGATCTACTTCATCACCGCGGCAGTTCCCCTTGCACTCGTCGCCCTCGCCATCAAACAGCACCGCCATCTGGATCTGGCCCGTCGCTTACTAGTCATCGCAGCATTTCTCTGGGGCATGATTCAGGTCGTCCAGAGGCTAGCTCCCCAGGGACAGCGCTTCACCCACTGGACCCTCGCCGACAAACTACGCGCCCCCCTCTTTCACCTCTACGGCAACGCCGTATCCCTGCCCACGCTCGCCGGAATCTTCCTGCTCGTCGCTCTGCTCTACTCCGTCTATCGCACCTCCATGGAGGACCGCCGCCGCCGCAGCCTTCTCGAGCACGAGATGAGCAGTGCCCGCGAACTCCAGCACGTGCTCATCCCCGAAACCTTCCCTTCGATCCCTGGCTTCGCCGTCACCAGTGCCTATCGCCCCGCACTTGAGGTCGGCGGAGACTTCTTCCAGATCATCCCCCTCGATGGCGACTTCACCCTTGTCATCCTCGGCGATGTCAGCGGAAAAGGCCTCAAGGCTGCCATCGCGGTCTCACTCATCGTCGGACTGGTGCGCGTCCTGGTGGAAAACACTCACAGCCCCGCTCAACTATTGACCGAGTTGAACCGGAGACTGACCGGCCGCCTGCATGGCGGTTTTGCCACGTGCGTGGCCCTGCGTCTCGATCCCCACGGCAACTGCGTCCTCGCCAGCGCCGGACACCCCCCTCCCTACCTCAACGATCGAGAGGTAGTCATCCCCGGGTCGTTCCCGCTCGGCCTGTTTCCCACCGTCGCCTATCCGGATAGCCGCCTGCCTTTGCAGGTCAACGATCACCTCGCCCTCTATACCGACGGACTCCTAGAAGCCCGCAACAAGTCCGGCGAACTCTACGGCTTCGACCGGACGCGCGAACTCTTCGCGGCACTCCCCAACGCCGCCCGCGCCGCCGAAGCCGCCGTGCACTTTGGTCAGGACGACGACATCACCGTCGTCACCCTGGTCCGCGTCCCCATGGGCGAAGAATCGACCGACATCGCGCCGGCCAATCGGAACCTGTAAAAATGCCTGTGAGCGGCCTCACCGCAGATCAACCGCAGATCTACCTAAGATCAATCAAATCGTGTCTTTGAGAACACCCTTGTACTTTTGAAATTCCGCCGTCGTGTCGTTTCTTACCTTTGAGATGATATCGGTCCATACCGGGTTGATTGTCGTGAGATCGACCTGCCCGTGCCCATGCGCTGTAGCGAATTCTTGAGCTTTATTCTCTCCATCCGTGTAATTCTGCATGCCCTTCACGATCTCGAAGGCAGATGCGATGACAACACCCACATCGTCCTCCAAATCAGGCGGTACGCTCGCATAGACCTCGTCATAGTTCTCGTCGATCCACTGGAACACGATCGGCATCAGCACCTCGGACACCCAGCGGTTATAAGCGTCCAAACCCTCGATTCCCGCGATCCACGACGGGTGCATCCCCCAATCCGGATGAACCCCGCTCAGCCCATGCTTGTTCCCCTTCTCAACCAAATGCTGAGTGGTCCACTTCGTCATGTTTGACATAGCTCTCTCCTTGTTGATTTCACTATCATTCCATTGAATTGAAATACGGGGCCCCACAACCCGAAGAATTACTGCCAACTCAATCCGGCGAGTCCCATGTGACCTTGAAAAAACACAGACCCTTGCCAAGGAGAAAGCTAGGTGCAGTGTTTATAGCATTGATTCAAGCGCCCTCGCATTTTTTGGTCGCCTCGGCACTTTTTGCGATTGGCCACGGGCCGCACCCAAGGCAAAGCTCCTCCAAGAGGAGGCACGCCCTCAAATCGCACCGTCTCCCCAACTGCAGGAGCAGAGCCTACCAAATAATTCATCTTTAAAGGGATTGTGGAGCCGATGAGCGGAGTTGAACCGCTGACCTACTGATTACGAATCAGTTGCTCTACCAACTGAGCTACATCGGCCTGTTTCTCTATTCTATCGGCTTCGTGGCCATTCGCCAACTCTTCAGTTCGCCCGGCGATGAGCCGTAACCAAAAAGCTGCCAACGTCAGAGATCAACCCACCAGATGCTGATTCGCAATCTCGATGAAGTTCCTCGCAAGAACGCTCTCCGCACCCGTCTTTACTCCAAGATCAATCGTCGTCCGGCAAGCAGCCGTCACCGCTCGATACACCGCCCCCGGCATCGCAACCCTCGCCACGCAAGCCGGTGCCAGCGTCACCCCAAGTCCCGCCGCCACCAAGCGCACTAGCGTCAACCACTGCGGCGCATCTTGAACGATGTTCGGACGAAACCCGCTCCGTTCGCAGCACGCAATCGTCCGGTCATAGGCCAGCGGACCCATCCGCCGCGCAAACATGATGAACGGTTCGCCCTCCAACGCCTTCACGCCCAGCGTCTTCCGTTGGGCCAGCGGGTGCGCCTCCGGCAACACCGCCACATACCTCTCCTTCAACAAAGTAGTGATGCGAATCCCCTCGGTCGGATCTCCATCCCGCAGAAACGCCAAGTCGATCTGCCCATTCAACAACGCGGCAATCTGCGCCGACGTCACCAACTCCCGAAGACGCAACTCCACCTTCGGATAATGGCGCCGAAAACTTTGAATAGCAGCCGGCAGCTCCGTAAACATCACCGAGCCGCTGAAACCCACCGTCAGCGTTCCCTCCTCACCGCGACCCAAACGCCTAACCTGGGCAAGGTCCTCGTCCACCTTCTCCATCGTGCTCCTCGCACGTCTCGCAAGCAGCTGACCGGCAGCCGTCAGCTTCACTCCGCGTGTCGTCCGCTCAAACAACGCATGACCAAGCATCTGTTCCAGCCGTTTGATCTGCTGGCTCAACGGAGGCTGCGCCATCCCCAGACGTCTCGCCGCCTTGCTGAAGTGAAGCGTCTCCGCAACCGCCAGGAAGTACCGCAGATGCCGCAGCTCGATGCGCTCATTCATATCTCAATCATATAGATCGCGACCTTTCAGCTATTGGACATCCCGCGCCACTCCTCGTAGCGTTGAGTGCAGGACACACCGCCAGTGACCCTTTCCGGAACAAAAGATTCAGTGGAGGTCTCATGAACAACACAGCCCTGGAGTTCAAGATCCGGGAGTTCGAACCGGAAGACAAGATCGCCTTCCGCCGCCTCAACGAAGAGTGGATCACCCGCGAGTTCGTCCTCGAACCCAAGGACCTTTACTCCCTCTCCAACCCACAGGCAACCATCCTCGATCATGGCGGCCGCATCTTCTTCGCCATTCAAAACGGCGAGACCGTCGGCTGCTGTGCTCTTGTCGCGATGAAACCCGGAGAGTTCGAAGTAGCCAAGATGGCCGTTACCCAAGCTTGCCAGGGAACCGGAATCGGACGTCGCCTCCTCCAAACCGTCGTGGACGAAGCGAGGACCTCAGGCGCAACCCGGCTCTATCTCGAAACCAACCACAAGCTAACCCCAGCCATTCACCTCTACGAAGCGGTCGGTTTCAGACGCCTCCCGCCAGACCGCGTAGTGCCATCCCCCTACGCCCGCGCAGACGTCTCGATGGAGCTATCGTTCCCCACTCGCTGACCGAAGACCAAAGATCCACGCGCGTCATCGTCCATCAGAGCAGACAAGCCCAATTCCACACTCACAGCGCAGAGATCACACACTCACAGGTCGCGGCGACCAGCACCGTCAAACTCTCCACCATCCGAGTCCACCCAATTCGCTCCGTCGGCAGGCCACACCAGTATCGCGAGCGCCGCCAGAGCGATCACTACTTGCAGCACCGGATGTAGACCCTGAGACATAGTGCGCCTCGGCAGAGAGCCTTTTGTTCCCTTGCGATCTTCATCGGCAGCCTCATTCTCGACCGTGACGCAACGCCATCACCCCGGCTGATTCCTCACCACAGCCATCCCACTTTGGTAACCAACTCTCTCGGAAGAGAACGCACGAAAATTCCCTCCGGAAAAGCGAAGAGGCCACCCGGCAACGAGGTGGCCTCTTCTTTAGGGAGAATAGTTCCAACGGAGGCAAAGCCATCAGAACTTTCTGGCGAAATACTAAGTTTGGCGATATGACGTGTCAAGGCCAAAACTTGACTACTGTAAGTCCTTATTCCTCAATGGTTACGGGGGTTACTAACCTGCCAACAGGGGCCCCTATATTCGCCTAAGTTTCGTTTTTAGCGCCACCGCCAAAATCTAAACCGCTATCCTATCAGACGCTTAGCTCCTCGCCTGCACCATCCCCAGTGCAGATCTGCGAGCCCGTCGATCATCCCCCATGCTCAACCCCGGACCCCTCCGTATGAATCCGAGCCGCACTTCCGCTCAGATCGATACGAAGAAACTCCGGCTCAGTCGCCGCTGGCTTACCCTGAAGTACCCTGATCGCCGCCCGTCCGCCACCCAGAAACAGCGCCAGAATCACAGCCGCCAAAGCCCCCACCCCGCAGAACACCAGGATGCTCGTCAGCAAACTCACCGTCTTCTTGATCTCCGCATGGAATTCAGGAGGCACCGGCTTGTTCCAGGTCACCTCACTCCGCAGATGAATCCCCTCCACCAGCCTCTGCGCCTCGGCCGCACCCCAGACCCCTGTCGTCAGCAGCACCAGCGGCCCCTCCCGCCTCAGCTTCACCGTCCCGGCCGCACTGCCCTCCCGGTTCATCTCCGCCTCAATCTGTCGCCCATGCTCGCCTGCAATCTGAGGCGTCGGGTAGAGCAGCATCGTTAGCACACCCTTCCCCTCGTACTTCGCCGTCACCACCTCGGCTGCCTTGTCGAAACCAATCATCTCCGCCGGAAGCACCCCACCCATTGCCTGATAGCCCAGCGGCCCCACAGCATACCGCTCCGAGCCCTTCTCCAAATCCTTCACCGGCAAGTAAGTCGGCAGCAGCGGAGACATCCCCTTCGGACCCCCCACCTTCGGCAGCCCCACCTCCACCGTTCGCAGAACCGCCTCCGTCGAAGCCGGACTGCCCTTCAAAGCCGCGACCACAACGGACACCCCACTCCGCACCACTGTGGAACCGCTCTTCCGCAGATAGTCACACGCCGCTGCCGCACCCGTCGCATCGTCAAACTGATACACCGTCACCATGCCCTTTGCACCCGGACCCTGTGGCCCACCCCGCTCATACCGGCGAATTCCATCCTCGACCAGCACCGGCGCATCGGCCCCACTCCACGAAGGAGCACCCGTCCCAGCGTCATGATCAGACCCTCCCCGCAGCGACTCCGGCAGCAGCGGCGTCGGAGGCTCCGCCAGCATCACCTTCGGCGTCTGCCCCTCCAACGAAATCACTGACGCACCCATCACCACCAGCCCCAGCACAGCCGCCACCCGTATCCGAGAGAGAAAACCCATACGTTGGTCAGACTACACCAGCACGCGAACGTAAGCCTAGAGCCACACCCGTCTTCGTTTGCTGGAACTTCCTCGGCGCATCAACGTATGTTGATGGAATATTGCTGTAGAGAAATCCCTGCCGCGCTGCACTAGGAGATCGTCGATGGAAGCCTTCGTTCAAAACCTCAAGTTTGCAGTACGCCAGTTGAGTCGCAACCCTGGCTTCACCGTCACGGTGATCCTTACCTTGGCACTCTCCATCGGCGCTAACACCGCAATCTTCTCCCTGGTCAACGCCCTCATGTTGAAGAGCCTGCCCTACTCCCAGCCGGAGCGCATGGGCACCATCTACACCCGCGTCACCGGAGCCAAACCCTCCGACGAGCGTCACCACGTCAACGGCGAGCAATGGGAGTTGCTGCGCGACAACGTCCCCTCCCTCCTCTCCGCCGTCTCCAGCTCCAGGGCAGCCGGTGTCAATCTCCAGGCCGGCTCCCACATTCAATATCTACATGCTGGCCGAATCTCCCAGCACTACCTCGACGTGCTGGCCATCCACCCCATTGCCGGACGCAACTTCTCCAACGTCGAAGATCTCCCCCACGGCCCGAAGACCGTCATCCTCAGTTACAACCTCTGGCACAGCGCCTTCGGCACCAATGCCAGCATCCTAGGCCAACCCATCCTCCTCAAGGGCGAGCCCTACACCGTCATCGGGGTGCTCCCTGAAGGCGCAACCACTCCCCTCAACGCCGACCTCTACACCGCGCTTCAACCCGCCCGCGACGGCGAAGGCGGAGGAACTAACTTCGAGGCCATCACCCGCCTCCGCGACGGCGCAACTTGGCAGCAGGCCGATGCCGAGATTAGTCGCGCCTGGTCCCTCCGCTCCAACCGCTACGAACTGGCCGACAACCCCGGCGCACAGGTGACCTACTACTCCGTGCCATTGCAACAGGGACAGACCGCAACCCTGCGTCCGCAGGTCCTGGCGCTCATGCTCGCCGCCGGATTCATCCTGCTCATCGCCTGTGCCAACCTCGCCGGCCTATCCCTGGTCCGCATGCTGCGCCGCACCCCCGAAGTCGCAACCCGTCTCGCCCTCGGAGCCTCGCGCTGGCAGATTCAACGGCAGCTCTGGGTGGAAAATCTCCTCCTCGCCTTCATCGGCGGAGCCGTAGGCGTCGCTGTCGGCTTCGTCGCCCTCCGCGGCCTCCTCCTGCTCCTCCCCGAACACTTCTTGCCCGTCGCCCGCATTCCCCTCGATGGCCGCGTCCTCGCCTTCACCCTTCTCCTCTCCCTGTTCACCAGCGTGCTCTTCGGCATGCTTCCCGCCCTTGTCATGCGAAAGCTCGATCTGCGCTCCGCCATCGCCAGCCGCTCCGCCACCGGCGGCGACCGCATCGGCCTCCGTCAAGCCCTCATCGTGGCCGAGGTCGCCCTCACCGTAGTCTTGCTCGCCGCCTCCGGCCTTCTCATCCGCACCCTCGTCCACCTCCAGACCCTGCCCCCCGGATTCAACCCCACGGGAGTCATGACCGCCAAGGCATCGCTCGACGACGTCCACTATCACGACGCGGCCGCCTTCCAAAAGTTGCTTCAGGAAAGCACCTCCGCCATGCGCCAGATTCCCGGCGTGCAACATGCCGCCGTCGGCCTCAGCCTGCCCTATGAACGCTCGCTGATTATGGGAGGGATTACCCTGAGCGATGGCAAGGAAGCCGGCCAAAAGGCTATGGCCGACGAGGTCTATGTCACCCCTGATTACTTCGCCGCCTTGCAGATTCCAGTCATGGCAGGACGATCCTTCACCGAAGCAGACCGTGCCGAGTCGCAGCATGTGGCCATCGTCAACCAGGAGTTCGCACGCAAGTTCTTCCATGGCGCAAATCCGGTTGGCCGCTACCTTAATAAAGACACAAGGATCGTCGGAGTGGTGGAGAGTGTATCCATGGCGCCGGGAGTCGATCCCGTCGCGCCCCTCACCGGCGAAGAGACGATGTACGTTCCTGCCGCACAGATCGAAGCCAGACAACTCGCGATGGTCCACGTCTGGTTTCAACCCAGTTGGATCGTCCGCACCGCCTACCCAATCGAAGGCCTCACCGCGCAGATGCAGCAGGCCCTCGCCAGCGCCGATCCCAACCTCCCCTTCTCCGGCTTCTACAGCATGCGCGACCTGCTCGCAAAAACCCTCGCAACCCAGCGCGTCGAAGTCGCCCTCCTCAGCACCATGTCGGCTCTCGCTTTGCTGCTCAGCGCCGTAGGAATCTTTGCCCTTGTCTCCAACATCGTCGTGCAGCGAACCCGCGAGATCGGCATCCGCATCGCTCTCGGTTCCACCATCCGCCAGGCCATGGTCCACATCGGCGCACCTGGTATAAGAGCCTCTGCATTAGGCCTCCTCCTGGGCTTAATCTTCTCCGCAGCAGCCTTGCGGGCCATGCACAGTGTGCTCTACGGAGTTGACGTCTACGACGCGCCCACCCTCCTCACCGTAGTCTTCACCCTCATCGCGATAACACTTCTCGCCACCACCGTCCCAACGCTGCGCATCGCCGGAATCGATCCTGCTAAGACCCTGCGCGACGAATAACAAGCCCTAAGCAATACCACAGTTGTTGAAGTCGTCTAGCTTTTGGTTTGTCATTCCCGAATGGGGAATCTGCGTTTGCACTCTCTACCCCATGCAGCAATCGTCCTAGTTCCCGCTAGCCCGCTCCGTCGGCGTCTTCGCCCCACTCAACCCACCCGCATACCTCGCGACACCCTTGTACAGACTCTCCGCCACCCGCTCCCGATACTCCGGCTGCTGTAGCTGCCGCGCATCCTTCGCATTCGTCACAAACGAGATCTCCGCCAGAATCGAAGGCATATTCGCCCCGATCAGCACCACAAACGGAGCCTTCTTCACCCCGCGATCCTTCAGCCCCGCATTGCCCCTCTGCAGTCCGCCATACAGACTCTGCTCTACATCTCCTGCAAACTCCCGCGACTCCGCAATCTTGTCCTTCAGCGCAATCTTCTTCACCAAATCACTCAGTTGATGAATCGACTGATCCGACACCGCATTCTCGCGCGCCGCCGTCTCCAGCGCATCGGGCGACGAAGAGAAGTTCAAGTAGTAAGTCTCCACCCCCCGCGCACTCGCATCCGCCGACGAGTTCGCATGGATCGAAAGAAATAGATCCGCCTGCGCCTTATTCGCAATCGCCGTCCGCGTCTCAAGCGGAATAAACGTATCATCCGATCGCGTATAGATAATCTCCGACCCCAGCCGCTCATGCAGCAGCTTCCCCAGCCGCAGCGCCACATCCAGCACCACGTCCTTTTCTTCAATCCCATCCACGCCCAGCGTCCCCGAGTCATGCCCCCCATGCCCGGCATCGATCACGATCCGCCCAACCTTCAACCCCAGCGCCCGAACCATCGAGGTCTCGCCATCCGCCGTAGGCAACGCCGCCCGCGCCGGAACCGCATCGGCATCCCTCACACCTTTGCCGTGCCGCAGCTTCTTGGTGCTCGGCACAGGCACCGCCACATCAGCAGAGCTTGTTGCTGGCATAGTTGAAGTACCCGTCCCCGAAGCACCCGGAACACCAAGCCCTGAACCCTGAGCCCTATCTGACTGACTCCTATCCGACACCACCGCCGAGATAGGCTGCGACGTAGGCTGCGTCGTCGCCTCCACCCTGCCCGGCTGTGCACTCACCGCCGCCACATCGAACGAACTCCCCGACCTCACCGCCGTCGTATTCGGAACCGAAGGCGCAGGAGCCGCCGCCCTCTGCATTGGCACGCTCACCGCCGGAGCACCCGGCTCCGCCTTGCTCCCACCATGGATATCAATAATTAAGCGATAAGGATTCGGCAGCAGAAACGCCGAATACTCCGTCACATCATTAACATCCAGCACCACCCGCGTCATATCGTTTGAAAACTGCGCCGCTCGAATCTTCTTCAGAAAACCATCATCGGTCACCGCAAAACTCTTACCCACCAGCTCCTGCGCCAGACGCGTTCCATGCAGATCAAAGTAGATACGATCCGGATGCGGCACCCGCGCCGCTTCATAAGTCACATCGTCACCCAGATCAATCGCCACCCGCGTGTAGTTCGGCGTGGACCAGTGACGAATCCCCGTCACCTGCGCCATGTGTCCCCGCCGCACAACCTTCGCCACATGCATCGGCGCCCCACTCTGCGCTCCCGCATCGGAGCCCGAAGCCAAACCCGAAGCAGCATCAACCGCCCCATCCTCAGCAGCTAATCCCGGCGCCGCAAACCCCTGACCTGCGCCCCCCTGTCTCTCCCCAACTCCCGCCTGCCCCGCAGAACCTGTACCAGAACCTGTACCCAAAACCTTGGCATCACTCCCATCAGACGCACTATCCGTCGCTAGCATCCCGCCGACCCCAGCCTCCTTCGCAACCGAAGAAACCGAAGTCCCGGAAGATCCGAAAGTCCCGAAAGACCCACCCCGAGCCGCACCCACTACACCCTGATCCCTACGCCCTATCCCCTGCTCCAACGAAGCCAGCCCAGCCCTCGCCTCCTCCGCCATCTCATTCCGCGGATACTGCTTCACCAGCAGCGCATATCTCTCCCGCGCCGCGCCCGCATCCTGCAGATCGTTCTCATAGATCTGCCCCTCCGCCAGCAACGCCCCCACCCGCAGCGAGCTGCCCGGATACTGCGTCCGCAAAAACTCATACTGCCCCACCGCCGCCTTCAGACTCTTCGCATCATGCAACCCGCGCCCCTGCTCAGCCAGCAGCTCCGCCACCGAATTCACACTGTCGGGAGCATGCACATCTCCCGGAGCCTCGTGGTACACCGCACGAAATCCATCCATCGCCCGCGCATAATCTGCCCTGGTCCGCGTGCCCGTCGGCATCGCCTCCAGCGTCTCGCGCCCGCGCTCAGCCTGCTCCCACAGCGTCAACTCCGCATGCCGCTGCCGCGCCGCCTTCGCAGGCAGAACCTGTACCATCACGCAGCTCAGCACCACCGCGCAACCCGCACCCCACCAGACACCACGCCTTGTCTTTCTCAGGCCCATAGTCTTTTCAAAAAATCGACAGACTGCCTAAGTTTAAGAGAACCCACCCCGCAACGCCCGTGAAAAGAAGCCCGGTACACCCCCCGATACCCCCAGACCTTAGAAAAGTCTTCAGCTTTCAGCCTTCACCAAGGAGCACTACTTCCCGCCGCCAAAATCCTCATGCAACGACTTCGGCCCCTCCTTCCCCTCCAGAAAAGCCTTATCACTCAAAGAGGTAAGCTTTGCCATCAAGTCGAGATACATCAGGTGTCCCTTCCATATCCCGAATCGCTCCATCATCAGACTGGCCTGCTCCCGCGTCACAGGCCCGTGACCTAAGTTCGTCTTTCCAATCACACCCAGTAACTGCGACTGATCTTCCCAGTTCTTGTCCTGCGCCGCTAGAAACGCATCCTGCGCCTGATAGATGTCTGCATACCGCTGCGCCTCGGCGTATGGCATATAACCAAGCGCCCCGGTCGTCTGGGCCGTCTTCCACGCAGTCCCTTTCAAACTCTTATTCGAAAACGAAGCATTGATACTAGGCCCATCGGACTCTTGATCCTTCGGGTTCACCTGAATCCGCGACAGCAGATCCATATTCTTCTGCATCAGACTCTTCTCCTTCTGCACGTCCGCTACTGCGCCCTCCATCACCTTCGAGTTGTCTTCAATCTCCTCCCGCATCGTCGCCCGCGCCTCATTCGCCAGCTTGTGCTCGCGATGCCGCTCTACGCAGCCTTCGATCCCCACCGCAATCAATAGCCCCACCGTAATCGTCAACAGATGCAGCAGAAAATCCTTCACGCCATGTATCGGTTCATGCGGAGCATGTACATCCAAAGTCCCCTCCAGTACCGCGAATCTCCGTTGCCAAGGTCTGAGCAAGCAAACATCCGCTCCACCCTGCGACAAATTCTAGCGCACCCGAAACCTAGTTCTTTACAACGCCTGCCCGTCTGAACTTGAATCCTGTAAACTTCCACCCATGGTAGACATCGATCTTCTCGTCGAAGCGATTCGCAAACGCGGCCACACTGTCGAAAGCGTCTTCTCAGTCCCGGATAACGCAGGCGTCTACGAAATCGTCGTAGACGGCAATCTCCTCAACCTCGAAGAAGCCAGACAGCTTCTCGAAGACGAGCAAGAATCAAAATAGCCAATGCCCCTGAGCACCTGACCCTGAGCGAGTCGAACGGGAAGGCCCGTAGTCTGTTCTTGCCGTCATCCTGAACGGAGTGAAGGATCCCGACGTCTTCCACCTACCCATGCCGTTCAAACCTTCCAAACCAAACACCCACAGTTTGCCGTTATTCCCACCCCAGGCGTCATCTCCTGCGATGACAAATCGCCCTTACCATGGTTAACTTGCAATCATGTCGCAGGAAATCACAGTCTCGAAAGAAGACTACCTCAAGGCAATCATTGAAGCCGAGAGCGAAGGTCACATCGTCATCGCTGCCCTGCTCGCCCAGTGGCTGGAGGTCTCCGCACCCGCCGTCACCAAGGCCGTAAAGCGCCTCCGCGAAGACGGCTACATCGAAGCTGGCCGCGAAGGCGCCCTCAAACTCACCACCAAGGGCCGCGAAGCGGCACACCGCACCGCCCTCCGTCATCACCTCGTCGAACGCATGCTCTCCGAGATGTTCGGCATGGAGTGGCACCAGATCCACGCCGAAGCCGAGCGCCTCGAACACGCCATCTCCCCCGCCTTCGAAGCCAAGCTAATCGAAAGACTCGGCGAAGAAGGCGACTGCCCCCACGGCAACAAGGTCCTCCCCGAGACCCCCGCGCAGATCAAACGCCGAGGCCTCGTCGCCCTCTCCGAAGCCACCGAGAACACCGACTACGTCGTCGCCAGTCTCTACGAACGAGACTCCAGCCTCCTCGAATTTCTTCACGAGCTCGGAATCGGACCCAAAGTCGCCGTCCGCGTACAGAAACGCAACTACGACAACACCATGCAACTAAAGACCCCCAACGGCTCCGTGACCCTCGGCCAATCCGCCGCCATCAGGGTCTGGGTACGGCCAAGCTCAGGATCCAAAGAAGCGCATGAACCAAGGCGACGTAAAAAAAGGTAACCTCGGTTAACTCAATGTGGCATACTGCATATAAGACCGCACGTACCGATGCCGCCTATGCCCTCCCTCAAAGAACCTGACCGCGATCTGCGTCCGTCCCTCCCAGAGGCATTCTCCTCAGTGCGCCTCACGCAATCGCCCGGTTTCTGGCGCCGCCTCTTCGGCTTTCTCGGTCCCGGCTTTCTCATCTCCGTCGGCTACATGGACCCCGGCAACTGGGCCACCGACCTCGCCGGAGGCTCCAAGTACGGATACACCCTCCTCTTCGTCATCATGCTCTCCAACCTGATGGCGATCCTCCTCCAAAGCCTCTCCCTCAAACTCGGCATCGCCACCGAACGCGACCTCGCCCAGGCATGCCGCGAAACCTACAGCCGCCCCACCAACATCCTCCTCTGGCTCTTCGCCGAGATCGCAATAGCCGCCTGCGACCTGGCCGAAGTCATCGGCTCCGCCATCGCCCTCCAACTCCTCTTCCACATCCCACTCCTCCTCGGCGTCCTCATCACCGGCGCCGACGTCCTACTCATCCTGCTCCTGCAAAACCGAGGCTTCCGCTATCTCGAAGCGCTCGTCATCACCCTCATCGGCACCATCGCCGCTCTCTTCGGCGTCGAAGTCCTGCTCTCGCGTCCAGAGCTGCTCCCCATCGCCCACAACCTCTTCATCCCCTCCCGCGCCATCATCACCAACCCCGACATGCTCTACATCGCCATCGGAATCCTCGGCGCCACCGTCATGCCGCACAACCTCTATCTCCACTCCTCCATCGTCCAGACGCGTAACTATCCGCGCACCGAGCAGGGCAAACGCGAAGCCATCCGCTTTGCCAACATCGACTCCGCCACCGCCCTCATGCTCGCCCTCTTCGTCAACGCTGCCATCCTCATCCTCGCCGCCGCCGTCTTCCATCGCGCAGGCCACTACGAGGTCGCCGAGATAGGCGACGCCTACAAGCTCCTCACCCCCATGCTGGGCTTCGCCGGAGCCAGCACCATGTTCGCTCTCGCCCTCCTCGCCTCCGGTCAAAACTCCACCATCACCGGAACCCTCGCCGGCCAGATCGTCATGGAGGGCTTCCTCCACATCCGCCTCGCTCCCTGGCTGCGCCGGCTCATCACCCGGTCTCTCGCGATCATCCCCACCATCATCGTCACTTACTTCTACGGCGACAGAGGTGTCACAAAACTGTTACTTCTAAGCCAGGTCATCCTCAGTCTGCAGTTGAGCTTCGCCGTCTTTCCACTAGTAACTTTCACCAGCAACCCAGTGAAAATGGGCCCCTTCGTCAATCACGCGCGAACCAGAATCCTAAGCTACGCCGTAGCATTCCTCATAGCCGGACTAAACATCTGGTTCCTCATAGAAACCTTCCACCACCATTAACCACCGACCGAAGGAAGGACCAGCAGGTCCTGTCCCACCGAGACAAGGTATACGCGTCACGAAGTGACCGCCCCACGCGTAGTGGGCCCGTCTGGCAGGACACAGAGATTTACCCCAGCAACCCGCCCACCACCTCCGCCGCACCCTTCAACGCCGCATCAAGCGACCCCACATCGCTCCCGCCGGCCTCCGCCAGATCAGGCCGCCCGCCACCCTTCCCACCAACCTGAGCCGCCAGCAACCCAACAATCTTCCCCGCCTGCACCCGCGCCGTCAGATCCTTCGTCACACCCACAATCAGCGAAACCTTCCCTGCAGCAGAATCCGCCGCACCCAGCACGACCACGCCACTTCCCAACTTGATCCGCAGCGAATCCACCAGCTCCCGCATCTGCGCCTTCTCCACACCATCCACCCGCTGCGCCAGCACCTTCACGCCCTTCATCTCCACGGCAGACGCGCCAGCGTCAGATAAAGATGAACTCGCCGCCTTCATCCGAACCGTATCCAGCTCCCGCCGCAGCTTCTTCATCTCCTCCTCCTGCGCCGCAATCCGCGCACGCAGAGCCTCCGCCGGCGTAACACCCTCAGACGAGCTCCCCACCCCCGAACCCACGAAAGCCCCCACCACCTTCGCCACATCGAAGTCTCGCCGAAACTCATCCAACGCCCCCGTACCCGACACCGCCTCCACCCGCCGCACGCCCGAAGACACCGACCCCTCCCCTACCACCTTGATCACGCCAATCTCGCCCGTAGCCCCCGTATGAATCCCGCCGCAAAGCTCCGTCGAAAAGTCGCCGATCTTCACCACCCTAACCTTCTCGCCATACTTCTCGCCAAACAGCGCCATCGCCCCCAACTCATTCACCGCCACGTCGATCGGCACATCCACCAGCGTCTCCACCTTCGTATTCCCCATCACCTGCCGATTCACAATCTCCTCCACCTCGCGCAGCTCCTCCTCGGCCACACCCGTAAAGTGCGAGAAATCAAACCGCAATCTGGCCGCATCATTCAACGACCCCGCCTGCTTCACATGCTTGCCCAGCACCTCGCGCAACGCCGCATGCAACAGGTGCGTCCCCGTATGGTTCCGTATCGTAGCCGCCCGCGTCGCCGCATCGACAACCGTGTCCACCATATCGCCCGCCGCAATCGTCTGATTCGCCCTCACCTTATGCGCAAACACCCCCTGCACCGGCTTGGTCGCGCCACTCACCTCAGCCACCACCAGGTTGTGGTCTCCCGAATACAACCACCCCACATCCCCAACCTGCCCACCCGAGTCCGCATAGAAACTCGTAGTATCGAGCACCACCTCACCCGTCTCGCCACCCTTCAACTCCGGCACACCAACGCCGTCTTTCACCAGCGCCAACACCTTCGCCCCATCCACCCTTAGCGTCGAGTACCCTTCAAACTCCGTCTTCGGCAACTCCCGATAAACCGGCGCCGCCGACTTCTGCGACCCACCCTTCCAACTCGCCCGCGCCCGCTGCTGCTCCACTTCCTTAGCCGCATCAAACCCAACCAGATCGATGTACATCATCGCGTCTCGAGCGGCGTCGACCATGAAATCGAAGGGGAGACCATAAGTTTCAAAAATAGAAAAAGCTTTGGCGCCATCTATATTTCTGCTGATCGATATTAGGTTGGTTGGATTCTCAGAAGCCTTCAAGGCAACGTCATATAGCAAGTTGATTGCATCACGATCATTCAATGCAACTTTGTCTTGCTCTAATTTGAAAGCCGCTATCGGATCCGCGTGCAGATTCGCAATCGAAAGTTCGTATTGGTGGTAAAGAAAGCCTTTATATGGTGCAGTCGACAGTATCGGAATCAATACATCTTTCTTTGTTTCGATGATCAAATCATTAAATCGACGGGATGCACCATCCATCACCCGAGCAAACTGCTCCTCCTCCGCCAGCACAACCTTGCTAGCCCGCTCAGCCGACTCCTTCAACTCCGGATAAGCCGTCTGCATCTCATCCCGAACCGCAAACACCATCTGATACATAAACGGCTTCTCCTGCCCCAGCAGCCGTCCATGCCGAATCCCACGCCGCAGAATCTTCCGCAGCACATACCCTCTGCCCTCATTCGCCGGCAGCACACCGTCCGAGATCAAAAACGTAGCCGCCCGCGCATGGTCCGCAATAATCCTCAAGCTCGCACGCGACCGCTCATCGACAGCATGCTCCGGCTCGACCTTATGCCCGGTCAGCTCCTCCGCCCGAGCAATCAGCGGAGTAAACAGATCCGTTTCAAAGTTCGACAGCACACCCTGCAACACCGCCGCAATTCGCTCCAGCCCCATCCCGGTATCGATCGAAGGCTTAGGCAGCGGAGTCAGCGTCCCATCGCTACTCCGGTCAAACTGCATGAACACCAGATTCCAAACCTCGACATACCGCTGCTCATCCTGCGGAAACGGCATATCAACCCCCGCCTCCTCCGCAGCCCCCATCCCCATGTCGTAAAAGATCTCACTACAAGGCCCACAAGGCCCCGTATCCCCCATCTGCCAAAAGTTATCCTTGGCCCCCATCCCAAAGATCCTCTCCTTCGGCACCCCAATCTCAATCCAGAACCTCTCCGCCTCATCATCCCGCGGAACCTTCGCGTCCCCTTCAAAGATCGTCACGTAAAGCCGCGCAGGATCGATCCCAAAACAATGATCGTGATTCGAAGTCAGCAGCTCCCACGCATAAGCAATCGCATCTTTCTTGAAGTAATCCCCAAAGGAAAAATTCCCCAGCATCTCAAAGAACGTATGGTGACGCCGAGTAAACCCGACGTTCTCCAGGTCGTTGTGCTTGCCCCCCGCACGCACACACTTCTGCGAACTCACCGCCCGGGTGTAATCCCGCTTCTCGTTCCCAAGAAAAACATCCTTAAACTGATTCATCCCCGCGTTGGTAAACAGCAGCGTAGGATCGTTCACCGGCACCAGCGAAGAAGAGTGCACCCGCCGGTGCCCCTGTCCGGTCGCATCCGACACCTTACCCTCAAAAAACCGCAAAAAATCTTCCCTGATTTGCGTTCCCGAAAAAAAACGCTGGCTGCCCGAACGATTCGTCATAGACCTTAAAGTCTACCAGCGAGCCCGCGCCTCAAAACCACGTCCTGCTCTTGTACCGCGCGTACTCCTCCCCAAACGCCCCCGCCAAAACCCGTTCTTCCCTGCGAGCCCTCACCACCTGCATCGGCACAAGCACCAACGCCACCACCACCGGACCCCATACAGAAAAGAAGAGCGAGACCCCCACCGTAAACAATCCCCCAAACAGATAAATCGGATTCCG
Organism: Tunturiibacter empetritectus; assembly: GCF_013410875.1. Lineage (GTDB taxonomy): Bacteria > Acidobacteriota > Terriglobia > Terriglobales > Acidobacteriaceae > Edaphobacter > Edaphobacter empetritectus. The sequence goes on from NZ_JACCCU010000002.1 coordinate 904,440, forward strand.
AATCCGCGAGTACAGCCCCGTCGTTACCAGCCGGCTAGCCTTCGCCTTGATCGAAAACGAACTGCCGAGCTGCCACCGCGCCAGCACAAACAACGGAAACGATATCCCAGCGATCACTGCTCCAATCACCTTCGCCGTACTCCAGATCACCTCCGACGGATGAGCCAGAAGGAGACCAAGCGTAAAGATAACGACAGCAAGCGTCAGCAGATTTGCTTTCATACCAGTCCCAGCCCCTTCAGTGCTGGCCTTCAGTGTAGCCGCGACCGGGTGCAGGGTGCCCCATATCTCGATTCTGAGATGTAGGCATTCGCGCCACGCGCGAACCGCTCTCCACCACAAGCACTAACGCTAGCCGACCAACCCCGGCACCCACGTCTGCCCCTCCATCCGAAACACCTCATCCTCCGTCTTCCTCAGCTCCGCAAACTCCCCGCGATGCTCCGTCATCACCAGCGCCGTCACCAGCGCGTCGAACGCATCCTCCAAAGCCCGCGCCTTCGCCACCACCCCCCGCGGCAGCCCCGCATACAGCGCACTCTCCCTCCGCTTCTTCGCGAGATAAGCCGTCCGCGCCACCTCCGAGCTCTTCGTCACCGCCCCCGTCATCAACCGCGTATAAATCTCCACCACCAAAGGAGCACTCCGCACTGAAGGCTCATCATAAGGCCAGATCCGAAACCCAGCCGCCCGCAACACCAGCAACCCCGGCATCCCCCGCAGCGAAGCCGTCCCTACCGCCCCCGCCCCGCCAATCTGAAACACCGACTTCGGCGCGATCCCCGCAATCTTCGCTACCTGCAGCGGGTCTGTCATCTCCGCCCTCACCTTCAACACCGTCTCCGCCCTCCGCAACATCCTGTGCGCATGCTCTCCGCTGAACTCCGCCGGCTTCTTCCCATGCCGCCTCGACCCCACCCTCCCCCAGAACCGCACATCCGCGCACTCCCGATGCAGCCACTCCTCCCCGCGTCCACTCGCCACCAGCTCCCAGAACTCAGGCGCCGACCCAATCCCCAGCTCCCGCAAAAACCACTCCGGATAACTAAACGAAAAATCAAATCCCACCACCATCCGCGGAGTCTCGCGGCTCATCTCCACCAGCCACGCCACCAACTCCTCCCGCGTTCGCCCACTCTCCAGCGTCACCCGGCCGCCCGTAGAGGAAGCCGTCCAAACCCCAGCCCAGATCTTCCTCCGCTGCCCCGGCCCCTTATCGCCCGACCAATCCACCCCCACCACCCGCTCGAGCCCGCTCTCCGCCATCCTCCTATCATCTACCCAAGGGAACTTTTCCCCAACGAACCACGTTTAATCTCCCAGGAGAGAAACACCAATGCTCAACCTTCTACTCTTTTTGATCCTCATGATCGTCTGCTGGCCCCTCGCCCTCGCGGCACTCCTCCTCTATCCGCTAATCTGGCTGATCCTCCTACCCTTCCGCCTCATCGGCATCGTTGTCGGTGGCACCTTCGAGCTCATCGCCGCGCTCTTCTATCTCCCCGTGCGAATGCTCCGCGCCATCTAACACCTGCCTGCAGAAGTAGAAGAAAATAGATCCATGACTGGCACCCGTATCGACAAGTGGCTCTGGGCCGCCCGCTTCTTCAAGACCCGCGAGCAAGCCTCCAAAGCCTGCGACCTCAACCGCATCACCTCGAACAACCTCTCCGCCAAGCCTGCACGTGAAGTCCGCATCGGCGACATGCTCCGTATCAAAAATGAAGGCGGCGAGTTCGAAGTAGAAGTCCTCGCCCTAAGCCAGCAGCGCGGCTCTGCAGCCGTAGCCCAAACCCTCTACCGCGAAACCGAAGACAGTAAAGAGGCGCGCCGCAAAGCCGCCGAAGAGCGCAAACTTCTCGGCCCCATCGCCTACACCGCCCCCTCCAAGCGCCCCAGCAAGCGCGACCGGCGCCTCATCCACAGCTTCCGCGGCGACTATTAAAGATAGGTCCTGCCGGACGGGCCTCCTGCGCGGAGCGCGGTCACTTCGTGACGGGTATACCTTGTCGTGACAGAATGAGACACTCCCTCCTCCCGTTGGTCGGCACAAAATTCAGCTTGCGACCAACGGGAGCACCAAGCGAAGCGGTATACAAGTCACGAAGTGACCGCCGCCCGCGCAGGGCGCCCGTCCGGCAGGACCTGTCATTTCAATCCATCTCCTCCTCCACTCCAGCCAGAGCCTCCTCCGGCAGATCCCACTCCCGCAGCACCTTAAAGATCGCACTCGAAGAAAACCCAGCCCGCATCAGCCGATTCATCGTCCGCACCGTCTCCTTCTGAGCGTTCTCCCCACCAGGCTTCTTCATCCGCTTCCGCGAAATATACTCCCGAGCCAGCTCCACTTCATCCACCTCGCCATAAGCCGACTCCAGCGTCGAGGCCACCAACTCCTTCTCCACACCCTTCATCATCAGATCCTGCTGCACCCGCCTCTTCCCGAACTTCTCGTTCTCCTTCCGCACCCGCGCATAGCCCTCCGCAAACTTCTCGTCACTCACATAGCCGAGCTCCTTCAGCCGCACCATCACCGCATCCATCGCCCGCTCGCCCGCCTCACCCTCCTCCGCGCGAGCCTTCATCAACCGCCGCAGATCCCGCACCGTCCGCATCCGCCGCGCCAGCGCCCCCACCGCATACTCGAACAACCCAGCCTCACCCACCGGCTCCCGCTTCTTCGGCCGCACAAACGCCATTCGCGAATCCCCTCAACTCATTCTCCACCAACTCAATCACTCCATCTTCCCTCTACCATTAAAAACTCAACCGCCCGAAAAACGTCATCTTGACCGGAGTGAAGCGGAGTGGAGAGACCCCCGTATTCAGCTCTCGCTGTTGCATTGCCTTTGCCTTTGCCGTCCTTGTTTGTCATTCCCGAAGGGAATCTGCGTTTGCACTCCCTACACCACGAAGCAAATCCATCGATCTTAAGATTTCGTTCTCTGACACCCTGATCGAAGAACGGAGCACTTGCCGTTGCTTTGAGGTACCCCAAGGCTTCAGCCTTGGGTCTCTCACCCTGCCTCAGAACCGGGCTTTAGCCCCTGGGGTATGCCTCTCTCTACCCTTTTCGAAAGGCGAACTGTCCTTCAGGGAACCACGTTCATCGTCAGCTCATTCGACCGCACCACCGCACCATTCTTCGCATCCTTGCGAAACACCACCACCGTATATCGCCCCGGCCGATTCATATTCACCAGCCTCTCCAGATGCGCCGTCTGCACCGCCGCCTTCCCAGGCTGCACATACTCCACCATGCGCGTCTCCTCCTGCTGGTGCTGCAACGCCTCCCGGCCATACGCAGTCCCCTCCACCTCATGGCCCTTCGCGTCCTTCACCTCGATCCGGTAAGAAAACTCCGGATTGTTCGCCCCAGGCTTGTGCGCAAACGCAATCTGGTGATTCGAGACATTCCTCAGCGCAATCGTCACCTTCGCATCCGTCCCCGCCTTCACCTCATCCTGCGGAGCGCCAATCGCAACCGTAAAATCCTCAGAGCCTACAGCACGTTGCGGCAGATCCTCCACCCCCGGCCCAGCAGCCACAGGCGCAGAGTGCGTAGTTGGGTTCGCTGGAACCGCCGTCGCACGCGTCGTTCCCTTTGCCTTGGCAGGCGCAACCGGTGCTTCTGTGTCTGGCACTAAATCCGCATACAGATTCGTCTTCGTCCACCGGTCGCACCACTCCCCCACCGTCTCATACCAGAGCTTCGAGTTCTGCGGCTTCAACACCCAGTGCCCTTCATCCGGAAAATAAAGCATCCTGCTCGGAACATTCAGCCGCTGCAGCGCCGTAAAGAGTTGAAACCCCTCTGACACATCCAGCCGATAGTCTCGCTGCGAGTGAATCACCAGCGTAGGCGTCTTCGCGTTCTCAATCGCAAGCATCGGCGACCATCTCCTGAAAGGATCGTTCGCCACCGGCCCCGCCGCATACCTCCATGGCTGGCCCGGCGCAATCTCCTCTGGTCGCCGGAACTCCCACTCGTTAAACCAAAGCTCCTCCGTCGTCCCGTACGCGCTCTCCGGATTGAACATCCCATCATGCGTCACAATGCAGGCAAACCGATTCGTGTGCGTCAAAATCCAGTTCGCCATAAACCCGCCGTAGCTCGCGCCCAACGCACACTCCCGCCGCTTATCGATAAAGGAGTAGTGCGCCTCCGCATAGTCCAGCCCCTTCATCAGATCGACATAAGCCTTCCCACCCCAATCGCCATTGACACCATCAATAAACGCCTGCCCATACCCGGTCGACCCGCGAGGATTCACCATCACCACCACATATCCACTCGCCGCCATCAGCTCCGCATTCCACCGGTAGCTCCACATATCTCCCCACGCCCCCTGCGGCCCCCCATGAATCAAAAACTTCAACGGATACTTCCGCGAAGCATTAAAGTTCGGCGGCCGAATGACAAACCCCTGTACCTTAGCCCCCTCGGCACCCGTAAACCAGAACGAGTTCATCTTCGGCAGTTCGAGCCCGGAGAGAATCTGCTGATTCATGGAGATCAAAACCCGCTCCGTGGCAAATTCCTCAGAACTCACACCGAGACTTGTAAATGTACTTGGGTTAGTTGTGCCGCCATCTTCAGGCTGCACTCGCACAAGCGTGGCTGGAGCGTCCGCCTTCATCTTGGTAGCAATCAGATAAAACCCTCTGCTGCCAGAATCTTTCCTGACACTGAGCTCGCCATATTCACCACTCCCGCGAATCACTGAAATCTCGCCGATCGTCAGCGATGTCCAAAAGATCCTCGCCTCGCCTGCGTTCCCACTGACAAAGTAGATGGTCGAGTCCGGCCCCCAGGTGTACTCATCAATCCAACGATCGAACTTAGGCAGCAACTCTTTCGCCTTCCCCGCCAGCCGGTCAAACAGCATCAGCCGAAACCGATCGCTCTCATACCCCGCCCGCTCCTGCGAGCGAAATGCAATGTACTTTCCATCCGGCGAGTAAGACGGCCCATCGTCACTACCAAACGATGCCGAAATCCGGCGCGGCTTCGCATTCGCGTCATCCAGCAACAGCGTAAACACATCGTTATTTGTGCTCGCCGCCCGAACAAGATCAACATTAGTTACATAAGCAATCTCCTCCGAGCCTGGAGCCCAGGCGTATCCCATCGGACCGCCAAGGGTAAACGTCGGCGACTCCGCCTCTCCAATATCCCTCCGCGGAGTCAGGTCTCGAATAGCATTTCCATCGGCTGCAGACACTACCAGCACATGGCTCCGCTTCGGACCGAGGTAACTGTTCCAGTGCCGGTACAGCAGATGCTCAAAGACCTGGGCCTTCACCGGACTCGCCGCCGCCGCATCGTCCTTCTTCTTGTTGCAAAGATCCTCATCCACCCACGAGGCCTCATCACTACACTCCGGATACACTCGCGACGCAAACAAGATCCGCTGCGAGTTCGGCGACCATACCGGCCCATCCGCCTCCGTGCTCACATTCGTCAGCCGCTTCGGCGTCCCCAGCGTCCCCGTCGCGTCATCCCACGCCGCCAGAAAGATCTGCGACAACCCCGTCGTGCTTTCGGTCGCCACAAACGCAACCTGTCTCCCATCCGGCGAGAATCGTCCCCCCGACTCGCCGTCCTTCCAGAACGTGACCTGCCGCTCTTTCGCAACCACACCCGCGCCCTCACTCTTTCCCGAAGCCGCAGCAGGAGCCGCCATCGGCACCACCCACAGATGATTCACCTTCGTGTTCTTCTCAAGATCAACGTCGGTCGCAGAAAACATCACCCACTTGCCCGACGGCGAAACCTGCGGATCGCTCACCCGCTTCATCCGTTGCAGATCCGCAAACGTCATCGGCCGTCTTCCCGCAGCACTACCCGGCAGTGAATCAGAGTCAGGACCAAATCCCTGCGCCAACATCCTGCCACCGCACCAGCCCCAAATCCCAACCACTGCCAGAGCCAGAACACCCGACAGAGCCGGAACACCCGCCCGAACCGCACACTTCTTCATCGCGCCAGTCTAACGCCGCAACTCAAAGATCGAACCGAAAGGGGAACCACGGAAGAAAATCCCCATCAAAGTTTTCACACCCCGCCAAAAAATAAATTCAGAAAACCTGGCACTTTTTCAACCCCAAAATTCGCCACGCAAAACACCACGTCGATACCACGTCCACCACGCATCCCACCACGTTCTGCACCACAAAAAACCACAGGCAAAACAGGCTATCCCCCAACAGCGGCGCGGCGAATCGTCTCCTCCGCCACCACAGATTTTTTTCCCATCCTCACCGGCAGCTCCACCGCCACCCCCGCCCCATGCGGATGCATATTGAACGCGCTGATCTCCCCGCCATGCTCCTGCACAATCGAGTAGCAGAGACTCAGGCCCATCCCCGCACCATCGCCCGCCTCCTGCATCGTATTAATCGGATCGAAGATCCTCCCCGGTTCCCGAAAACCCGGCCCTGTATCACTCACAATCAAGTGAACCCTCCGCCCATCCAACCCCGATGCCTCCTCGGAAACCTCGCCGGAGGAAACCCCTGAAAAGCTCCCCGACCCGCTCCCTGAATATCCCCCCGAAGAGTTCCCCGAACAATTCAAGGACATCCGGATCACCATCTCCTCCTCCGGCTTCACGCCCCGCACCCCGGCCAGCGCCTGCGCCGCATTATTCAGCAGATGTTCCAGCAACTGCCGCAGCCTGTGCCGGTTCCCCCGCACCTCGGGCACCTCGCCATCGGCCTGCACCACCAGCCGAATCCCCCTGCCCTCAAGCTTCTCTCCACACGCCGCCGCCAGCTCCCGCACCAGCTCCATCAGATCGACCAGCTCATTGCCCTGCCCCACCGGCTTCCAGAACTCCAGTAGCGTCTCCACCGTCTGCCGCATCCGCAGCGCCTCCCGCACGATGATCTCCGCATCCTCCTTCACCCGCGCCTCGCCAGTCGATCCCGCAATCAGCTCCGCAAACCCCAGCACCGCAGTCAACGGATTACTCAGCGCATGCGCCATCCCTCCAGCCAGCATCCCCACCCCCGCAAGCCTCTCCGCACGCATCAGCTTCTCGGCCAGCGCAACGTTCTCCATCGCCCGCGCCACCTTCACTCCCAGCGCCTCCAGCGGCCACAACACCTCTTCCAGCTCCCTCTGCCTCACGCTCAGCAACCCATCCGCCCCCACCGCCAGCGCTCCCATCATTCTCCCGCTCGTTGTCCACAGCGGAACCACGATCGCCCCCCGCGCCTCCTCCCCCAATCGCGCACTCTGCCCCCTTCCCCCTTCAAACACCACCGCAAACGCATTGTTCTTCACCCGCCGTCCCAGGCCGCCCTCCCCACGCCGTGTGCCAATCCCACCCCTGCGCTCCGCCTCCACCACCCCCTCCGCCCACGCATTCAGCGACCCCACCGTCGTCTCCTCCATTCCCGCGTTGGCCGCCACCGCCAGCACTCCCGCCGCATCACGAACCAGAACCGCCGTCCTGCGAAAGACGCTCTTCTCCGCCATCAACCGGCTCACCCGCACCGCCAGCTCAGGCATCTCCGCATCCGCCCCCAGCCGAACATCCAGCCCTGCATAAGCGCGCAGCTCCTCCTGCTCCCGCCGCTCCCGCCTGCCCTCCGCCACCCGAGCCTGCATGCGACACCACAGTGCCCACAAGCCTCCGCCCGCCAGCGAAAGCTCCACCCACCTCACCACAATCAACCCGCTCATCTCCCTCGCTCCAGGCCACATCACCAAACCTCCCCAAATCGCGTCTATTCTTAGTAGCGTGCGTCTTAGTAAGCGTGCGGGGCAGCGCAGGCGACACAACAGACAGCCCCGCCCATGGAGTTCTCCACATGAAGCCCAGCCGCGCCTCTGCCTCCGCGACCCATCACTTTCTTGCTGCAAGCGTCTTATCCCTCTTGCTATCGGCCCCGTCCACCGCAGCCATCGCAGCTGTCGCAAATCCAGACGGAGCCGCCCCCGCCTCCACCGCCTCCCAGGAACCCTCCGGCTTTGGCCAGCTTGACCCCGCGCCCCCCGCCGGCATGACCCCCCAGCAGATCATCGACAAGTTCGCCGCCCGAGAGACCCTCTTCAAGCTCGCCCGCCAGAACTACACCTTCCGCCAGACCGTCAAAGTCGACACCCTCGCCGAAGACACCAACCGCATCGACGGCGAGTACCAGCAGGTCACCGACATCACCTTCGACAAGGACGGCAAGCGCGCCGAGCACGTCGTCTTCGCCCCCCAGAACACCCTCGAGCGCGTCCTAATGACCCCCGCCGACTTCGAAGAGATCGAGCACCGCCTCCCCTTCATCCTCACCACCGAAGACCTGCCCCAGTACGACATCACCTACCTCGGCCGCCAGCACATTGACGAGCTCGAAACCTACGTCTTCTCCGCCGCCCCCAAGACCTTCGAAAAAGGCAAGCGCTACTTCCAGGGCAAAGTCTGGGTCGACCAGCAGGACTTCCAGATCGTCCTCGTCAACGGCATCACCGTTCCCCAGGACAAGCGCAAGGGCCACGAAGATCTATCCCCGCCTTTCACCACCTACTACGAGCAGATCGACGGCAAGTACTGGTTCCCCACCTACACCAAGGCCGAGGGCAACCTCCACTTCGTCGCCCAGGAGGGCGCCCTCTCGCAGGACGTCCACCTGCGCAACGTCGTCAAATACAGCGACTACAAGCAGTACCACGCCACCGCGCGCATCATCTACAACGGCGAAGACATTACCGACAAGAAGGACACCACACAGCCCCCCGCCAATCCCCCGCAGAACCCTAAACCATAACGCATGTCCTGCCGACGAGCGCCCTGCGCGGGCAGCGGTCACTTCGTGACTTGTATACCAGCTCCGCCCAAGCCTCCCGATGGTCGGCACAGGATCTCTCGCGACCAACGGGAGCGCCAACCGAAGGGGTATACAAGTCGCGAAGTGACCGCCCCACGCGAAGTGGGCCCGTCCGGCAGGACAAGAATTAATCAAAGTTACCGAAGATTCGCTTGCCCACCAACCGCGCCGAGTTTACTATCACTCTGTTCCCGTATCCTTTGATTCACGGGCCCCTGCAGCGTCTGATCGTCGGGAACGATCGCACACCGGGAGGTCACCGTGCCAATCAAATTCCTTCTCAAAACCACCTGCATCGCCACCCTCTCCCTGGGCTACGCCCTCGCCCAGACAGCGCCCGCACCCGCGCCACCCGCAGCTGGCCCCGCCGACGGCATCACCATGGACATGATGCCCATCACTCAGGAGCAGCTTACCCAGTGCCGCCAACAGGCCTCCAGCCAGCTCACCGACGAACAAAAAACCCTTCACGACCGTGAACATGGTCAAGATAAAGACAAGATGGCCCAGGGCGGCATCACCGGAATCACCGGCGCAGCTACCAGCGCCATCTCCCGCAAGAACAACTACGGCTGGTGGGGCGGCAACAATAACGGCGCCCAGACCGCCGCCGCCACCGGAGCCACCCAGCGCACCGACCGCAACAGCCAGGCCGTCGCCAGCACCACCGCCACCAGCCAGACCGTCGGCGTCGACGCCTACCAGCAGTGCGTCAACGGCATCAAGGGGCCAGAGTACGTCCACTTCCGCCAGACCGGCCAGATGACCGCCTACACCGGCGCGCCCCCCACCAGCTCCGCCGCACCCGCGCCCACCCCTGGCCCAGCCCCCGCAGCCATGGTCGCCCCGGCTCCGCTCCCCACCAAATCCCCCGTAGTCGATGAAGGCGACGGCAAACACTTCGTCCTCACCGCACCCGGACAGACCGACGCCCGCGAGGTCACTCTCGCCCCCGGCAGCAAGAACGCCTACATCGAAGACGCTACCGGCGACAAATACATCGTCATGCCCGACGGCTCAGTCACCCGCATTCCCCACGTCAAAAAAACCGCGACCAAGTAAACCATTAGGTGCTCGATGAACCGGTCAACCGCAGGCACTCCATCGCATCGTCACCCGGCCGTACTCGTCACAGCAGCGCTGCTCGCCTCTCTTCTCTCCGCCACCGCCGCAAACGGCCAGGCCCTTGGCGATCTGCAGGCGAAGATGGCGGCCCTCAAGCAGTCCACCGCCGAAAACCAGCAGAAGCTGCATCACTACCGCTGGCTCGAGACCACTCAGCTCACGCTCAAGGGCGAAGCCAAACCCGCCACCCAGGCCATGTGCCAGTACGGTCCTGACGGAAAGGTGGAGAAGGCCCCCATGAGCCCCCAGCGTCAGGAGGCCCCCAGCGGAGGACGCTTCAAACAACGAATCATCGCCAAGAAGAAGGAAGAGATGAAGGACTACATGGGGCAGGTCAAGATCCTGCTCGCCATGTACGTGCCGCCCGACGCCCAACGCATGCAGCAGGCCTTTCAGGAAGGAAAAGTCTCCATCAACCCCTCCCCGGACTCAGGCATCGCTAAGATCGTCTTCAAGGACTACGCTCAACCCGGCGACCAGATGACCATCTCCTTCGACACTTCGGACAAGAAGATCAGCGCCCTGAACGTAAACACCTACATGGACGAACCGAAGGACGTCGTGACCCTCGCCGTACGCTTTGCCAGCCTGCCCGACAACACCAACTACGTCGAGCGGTCAGTCCTCGACGCCACCGCAAAAAAACTCCAGGTCACCACCACCAACTCCGGCTACGAGCCCATCGGCCAATAAAATAGCCGCCGCCATCTCCCCCCAATCCAAAGACCGCCCTACAATCCGTCACCTCGACCCATCCTCAAGATTCATCATCTCGACCCATCCCCAGAATTCGTCATCTCGACCGGAGCCACGCAGCCTCATCACGCGGCGCAGTGGAGAGACCCCCGCATTCCGTTTTTGCTCTTAGTAAACCCGTCGATATCAAAACGAAAGTTAAAGTCGTCATCCTGACCCTGAGCGAAGCCGAAGGGGAAGGATCCCGATACTTTCCACCCACCCATACCGTTCGAACCTTTCAACCCAACACTCCAGCCGATACCGTTCTTCCCCCACCCGAAAAGCCAACCGAAGCAACCCATCGCTATCTCGTCCCATCCCCAAGATCCGTCATCTCAACCGAAGCCGCGCAGTATCGTCGCGCGACGCAGTGGAGAGACCCCGCATTCCGTTTTGCTCCACATACCGTCGACATCAACGCAAAGACGCACTACACTCCGTGACAAGACGGCGCACGAGTTAGAGGAAAAAACCGCCTAAGTCTCGCAGTGAGCATCAGGGTCCGCATGCTGCTGCGTCATCCACCGATCCATCAGCGTGCCCGCGCACCGCGCACCGCACAAATGCTTCACCCCAGCCGAGTGCGCATGGTGATGTTGCCACCGCGTCAGCTTGATCAGAGGCTGATCCTCCTCCGGCTTCTCCCCCGGAAAACAATCCACCCAGGCCAGCCACCAGTCCCCACCCTCGCCCTTCTTATCCCCGCACACGTCGCACTGATAACTCTCGATATAAGACATTCGAACTCCTGCCGCTGAAACTATCACATCCCCGTTTCAACGGGCAGCCCCCAGACGGGACACCCCCAAACCACGTCATCTCGACCAGAGTCGCGCAGTCTCATCGCGCGACGCAGTGGAGAGACCCCCGCATTCCGTCCTTGCGGATGCACTTTCTCTGTGCCTGAATCAACCGCAAACATCGCTAAGATGTGCATCTGCTTTACCGGGATGTCCGCCTGCCGAAGTCCGAAAATATCCCGAAAACAGCAGATTAATTGGGAAAAACAGTGAAATCTGAACCACCCACCCATCGCGTTCTTGAAGTCAGGAGACACGATGGATAAGAAAACTGAACCATTTTTCCCCCACCGGCGCATCCAGGATGGCAACCTTCAATCGATATGCCTCACCTGCTTGAGAACCGTCGGCGTAAGCAAACTAGAAGAAGAACTGAACGAACTGGATAGAGCGCACAGGTGCAAAGCAGTACCCTACTCCGCCCGGGTGCCCCGCCCCAATCGAAGTGGAAACCGTCCTGACTAGTCCGGCACTCAGGAGTAAGTGAAACAGCATCATCGTCATTTGCGCTTATCCGAGCACTCCTCTAAAAAACCTTCCCGGGAAGTGCAAGCGGGAGTGATAACGGATTTCATAACATCGATAGGCCTTGTGACCTATCATGCGGACCCAGGAATGTTGTCAAGTCCTAAACACTGCAAACCCATACAAAACAAGTACTTCCGCTTGGCGTATGAGTTATATCGAAACAACTATAATGGAATCAAAGCAAGAAAAAGCCCCGGATATGATACTTCGGGGCCTCTTTGCGCAACTCGAAAAGAGCCGCTAAGCCATTGATTACAAGTATTTTAGCCACAACTACTTTGTCGTCAATATTTTACAGACGGGTATCCAGTGTAAATTATTGATTGCAATAACTTTAGTCGCAAGATACCCCCAAGGGGGGAGGGGGGACCTGACATCGACTAAGTAACAAGGAAACGGAGAACTGACAACGCTACAACCTTAGGCCGCCGGCTCAGCCTCGAAGTAAAGGTACTTCCGCCACGCCGCGTCCGCGCTTCCGATCATGCGCATAATGTGCCGGGAGGTATGCAGAGAAAACGGCCTTGGCTCCCGCTGCAGCTTCATGTCCGTCAGCTCATGCAGCATCTGGTTGCCCTTGCGCCGGTTGCAGTTGTGGCAGCAGGCAACGAGATTCTCCCACGTCGAAAGCCCGCCACGCGACCGCGGAATGACATGATCCAGCGTCAACTCCCCCGCGGTCAGGATGACGCTGCAGTACTGGCACGAGTTGCGGTCGCGCAGAAGAATGTTCTTGCGGCTTAGCGCCCGCGTCTGGTGCGGAATCCGGCGGTACTCCAGCAGCCGAATCACGCTCGGCATCGCCACCCGCATCCGCGCCGCATGCAGCACCGCACCCTGCTCCTCCTCGGTCCTGGCAACGCCCTTCAACACCAGCACCAGCGCCCGTCGCGCCCCGCAGATGTTGATCGGCTCGTACGAAGCATTCAGCACCAGCACCGGGGTCTGCATCGCCGGCTGACGAAACACGCCAACCCGCACCTCGCGCTCCGTCGTAACCCGTCCGGAAGCGTGTCCAGCCCCGTGCCCCGCGTGTCGTTTTCCACCCAGCCCCTGCTTCCGCATCTTCCCCGATTGCATCTCAAAGCCCTCCGGTTCCAGCTACTGTTAGCACTCCGCGCGAAGCTTCTCTACCACTTCAACTCCACTAACCCGCATCCCAAGCCGCAACGCCAGAGCCAGCAACCCCAGAACCCGCGTCCGCCGAAGCCGAAGCCCACGAAACCGAGGAATCCCAGGAAGCGACCATCTCCGCCTGGGCTCGCGATGCCGTCGCCACCCAAACCTTGCTAGCCCCGGCCCGCCGCAAAACCTGCGCACAAGCCCGAGCTGTAGCCCCAGTTGTATATATGTCATCCACCAGCAAAACTTCGCGCCCAGCCAGCGCCGCGCGATCGTCTACCTTGAACGCGCCCTGCAGATTTCGTCTCCGCCCCTTCGGAGTCAACTCAAACTGGCTCCGCGTATCCTTCACCCGGCGAATCACCTCATGGGCCGAACGCAGCTTCCACTGCGGACGAGTCCTCTTCAACTCCACAAGCGCAGCATCCGCCATCAAAACCGCCTGGTTGTAGCCTCGCTCGCGCTCCTTGGAGGGAAACAACGGCACCGCAACAACCAGCAACTCATCACCAGCCTGGCCCTCAAGCATCTCAATCGCCCGCGCGAGGAACCTCCCCAGCGGCCTAGCCATAGAAGCCATCCGCTCATACTTCAGCAGGTGAATCATCTCCCGCAGCTCATCCTGATACACCGCATAGGCCACAGCTCGCTCGAACTCCGGCGGCGCCATCCTGCAGGGCGAACACACCAGCCCCTCCACAGGAAACTGCCCCGCGAACCGCACGCCTTCCATGTCGAGCGCCTCGCCGCAACGCACGCACAGCGTCATCGACTGCGCCTCAACCCCCTCTACACATCTGTCACATACAGGAGACAGCCCAGCTGTCAGCAGAGGCCCACCACAAGCCCTGCAATCGGTCGGATACAACGTAGTAACCAGATCATCCAGCGCTGTCCGAACCACCCGTCCCGGCCCACGCCACCAGCGAGAGATCGCGTGCCCTTCTACCCCGCCGCCAGGCGGAACACCGGGGGGGCCCCCGGAACCAATCCCGAGCGCATTGTCATTCAAGCAATCGCTGAAGACTCACCTCACTCGCCGGCGCTCCAGGTCCGTCGGACCGCGCCATTTCACGCAGTATAGCCCCTTAGCCACACCAGCCGTCAACAATTCTGCACCACAAAAGATGCGCCTGTGCTACATCTAGGCCATGTTGAAAGTCGCCACCTGGTGCGCCAAATGTTTGTTTCTGTACCTCTTGGTCGCGATCGCCGCGATCCGATTCTCATGGGTCACGACGCCAGTATGGCAACTGGCTACCACCATGCACTGGACCAGCCTGAATCGTGTCGGATACGTACTGAGCTACTTTCTGCCCATCTTCGCAGCCACCGGATTTCTCCTCGGCCTCATCCCCTTCGGCAAACTCGGCAAAGCGCTAGGTGACCTCTCCCGCTCTATCACCCCTTCCACCTCTGCCGGGCCAACCCAGGAGCCCGAAGCCGTCCCACCAATCCTGTGGGCATGGCTACCCGTCACCGTCGCCTTTCTCATCCGCTTTGCCACCTGGAAGTCCCAAGCCTCAAGTATCTTCGACACGCACCGATCAGTCGGTCGTATGGAACGCTTCTTCGGACCTCTTTATGGACAGACCTCCGGCCTGCTCGACAGCAAATGGATCACCGATCGCTTCCTCTTCACCGGCCCCATGCTCTTCCTCATCGCCTGCGCCTTCGCAGCCCTGCTCCGCTATCAACTGACAAACTCGCGCAAGCCACAACCAGAAGCGCACACACACGATGACGAGTCGGTGTGATCCTCACTGCTCTCGTACCGAAGCTAATTCCGTGGCAAAGTTTTCTTCGCAACACAAAAGAAGCGCACCATACTCGAACATCCCCCTTCAGATCCGTTCGATACCTATAGACTCACCGCGCTGATACACTCCATCGAAGCCAAAACAAAGCTCGACCAAGCGGGAGACGCACCACCATGGCAACATCCACACCGACCAAACCGACCTTCAAACCCTTCGTCCCCACCACGGAGACCCGACCCGAGCTCTCCGCCCGGGCGCTCATCCTCGGGGCAATCTTCGGCGTTCTCTTCGGCGCCGTCACGGTCTACGTCGGTCTTCGTGCTGGTCTCACGGTTGCCGCGTCCATTCCCATATCAGTCCTGTCCATCTCCATCCTGCGAGCCTTCGGCAAAGCCAGCATTCTTGAAAACAACATCGTCCAAAGCACTGGCAACGCAGGCCAGTCCATCGCGTCCGGCGTCATCTTCACCCTTCCCGCTCTCATCTTCCTTGGCTTCGATCTTGAAGCATCCCGCATCTTCGCGCTGGCTCTATTCGGAGGATGGCTCGGCGTTCTCTTCATGATCCCGCTTCGCCGCCAGCTCATCGTCGAAGAACACGACAATCTCATCTATCCCGAAGGCACGGCCTGCGCCGACGTCCTCATTGCCGGTGAACGCGGAGGCTCATTCGCCTCTCGTGTCTTCCTCGGCCTCGGGCTTGGCGGCCTTTACACTCTATTCCAGAACGACAACCTCTTCGCACTCTGGCCCAGCCAGCCCGACTATCAGCCCGATCTCGGTTCGCAACATCTTCTCAAAGGTTCTGCCATCCGTGCTGACTGCACACCTGAGTATCTCGGCGTCGGCTACATCATCGGAATTCGAGTCGCCGCCATCATGCTCGCTGGTGGTGTCTTCTCGTGGCTGGTCCTCATGCCAGCGATCTACTTCTTCGGCTCACATCTCTCCACGCCGCTCTATCCCGGCACTGTCCTCATCACGCAGATGTCGCCGTCCGATCTCTGGAGAACCTACGTCCGTCCGATGGGTGCAGGTGGAGTTGCCGCCGCGGGCCTCATCACCCTGCTTCGCACTCTTCCTACCATCGTAGGAGCACTCACTCAGGGCTTCAAGAAGACAGGCTCCGGCAAATCGGCTGCGACACAGCCGTCTCGCACCGAACATGACCTTCCTCCCATCGTGGTCTTCGGTGGCTCTCTTCTTCTCATCGTGCTGATGTTCCTCTTCCTCCAATTCAAGCCGATCCCCGGAGCGCAGGTCGGTCCACTCGCCAACATCGCCGCAGCCCTTCTCGTCGTCGTCTTCGGCTTTCTCTTCGTCACCGTCAGCGCCCGAATCGTAGGCATCGTCGGCTCGTCCGCCTCACCCGTCTCGGGAATGACCATCGCAACTCTCATGGCAACCGCCGCCATCTTCCTCGTCAAAGGCTGGACAGCACCTGCCTTCGGAGCGCTCGCCATCACCATTGGCGGAGTCGTCTGCATCGCCGCTTCGAACGCAGGCGACACCTCGCAGGACCTCAAAACCGGTTACCTCATCGGCGCAACGCCGTGGAAGCAGCAGATCGCCATCATGATCGGCGTCATCATCTCCATCTTCTCCATCGGCGCCACGCTCAACGCGATGAACAAGGGACTCGAGACCTTTCAGCGCCTCCCGAAACCAATCGTCTTTTCTTTAGATAAACTCCCTGACGGCGTTCAGAACAACGGTCACTTCACTGGTAACGACAAGATCACTCTTACCTCTCACAGTGTCGACCATGCCAAAGAAGAGCTCTCCAACGCACGACAGTACGTACTGCTGAATGCCATTGGATCAACCACGCTGGATGATGGCAAATATCTCTACAACACCTCGACCGGCGAGATCGAAGTTCAGTGGATTCAGGGCATCGGCAGTGAAAAAGCAGCTGCGCCGCAGGGCCGTCTGATGGCCACTGTCATCAATGGCATTCTAAGCCGTAAGCTTCCCTGGGCTCTGGTCTTGCTGGGTGTTGCGATCGTTGTCGTTGTTGAGCTTCTTGGCGTGCGCTCTCTCACCTTCGCTGTGGGCGCTTATCTCAGCATTGCGACTACGCTGGCGATCTTTGTGGGTGGTGTGATGCGCTGGATGGTGGATCGCGCGATGCTTCGCCATGCTGCGGAGAAGGCTCGAGTTGAGCATGATGCTTCGTTGGCGTTGTGGCACTCTGATCGCGATTCATGGCTAGCTCAACACCCGAGCTTTGACCCTACAGATCCTGCCCATGCGGATCCCAGCGGCGTTCCTGTCTTCAACGCGATTACTGCTCGCGATGTGACGATTGAGTCTGAGGTTTCGCCAGGTTCTCTTTATGCTTCGGGGCTGATTGCGGCGGGTGGAATCGTTGGATTACTGGGGGTTTGCGTGAAACTTTATGAGGCGGCTACGGATCGCTCGATTCCGCGGTTCAGCGAGCATAATCCTCTGCATCATGATCCGGTCAGCGTGGTGATGTTTGCTCTGCTGGCTTTTTCGCTTTACTACTTTGCGCGGAAACCGCTCACTAACGAGGGGTAATTTTTCGGAATTTTGCGACCAAAAAAATTGCTGCGTGGTGAATTGGGCTTTTTGCAGGGGGTTTTGCGTTTTTGATGGTGTTTTTCGCTGGTAAGTCGTGGTGACGTTGTGGTGAATTGTGTGGCTGACGTGGTGTTTTAGCCGTCACTTTTTGGAGGAGAAAAAATACGCCACGTTTTTGAACTTTATTTTTGACCGGCCGCCTGTCGGAGCTGTCTTTTTCGGGTTTAAGGAGACGGGCGATTGTGGGCACTTGCTCGGCCATGGTCCTGAACTCCCGGTCGGAGGAGATTTGGGACCGGAAGGGGATTTGGGATATGAGTCACGTACTGGTTATCTTCCAAGCGGATACGGAGCGCACAGAGCAGATGGCGCTGGCCGTCGGGGTGGGTGCAGTCGAGGCTGAGGCGGGCATTCGGTTGCGGCGCCTGAGGATGCCAGGCGCCGTCGAGGTGGGGCATAAGGGTTATGGGACGCTGCGCGAGGCGGACGTGCTCTGGGCGGATACGGTTGTGGTTGGATTGGAGGGCGAAAAATCCAGTACACAGGAGCTGAACGGGCTGGTTATGGTGCTGTCCGGGCTTGATTCCAGCCAGATGAAGGGTAAGGAGTACTGGACGTTTAACGCGGAGGGTATCGCCTCGAAGAGGACCGAGGCACAGACGTTAGCGGAGGAGGCTTTACTGACGGCTGGAATCACTCCGGTACCTGCACTGGTCTCGGATGCTGCCGATGAGACGGAGCGAATGAAGGATGCCGGCCGCCAGCTTGGGCGTCAACGGATCTGAGGACATCGCGACAAGATATGCGATGAAAGTGATCGAACGGCCAGTTCGTTCGATGTGTCTTTGGCTTGATCTCCGGCCGGAACCAGAACTGCGCTGGTCATGCCGCGAAGCATCTGGACCTGCCTGGAGTACTTCGAGTCGACCGAAAGATTGATTCCGTAGACCGTGAAGGTCTGGAAGCCTGGAACCTGAACGCTCAGCGAGTAGATGCCGTTTGGAAGTTTCGAGAACTCGTAGGTTCCGTCTGCGCTGGTCTGGGTTTTGAAGACCGCCTCGGTTTTCTGATTGGTCACCAGCACCCTGGCACCTTTGACGATTGCTCCGTCGGGGTTAGTGACCGTGCCGCGAATGGAGGGGGAGAGATTCTTCGCGCTTGAGGCCGGAATTGCGGCGAATGAGAGAAACAGTACGAAGCAGAGCAGGCGTGCGATTGTCGATGCGTTGCTCTTCATGTTGCTCGCCGTCCTGATCGTCGAGGTCGGTACGGTTGTAAGGATGGCGAGGGCCAAGGAGAGATGTCGGAGGGAGGCGGCATGAGCGCTAAAGTTCGAAAAGACCAGAACAACAGATTCCTCCGCAACGCTACGCAGGGAAAGCATGAGGAGAGGAAGCGGCAGGGGTACAAACAGCAGGAGGAATGCAAGAGCTAGAGGCAAGAGCACCTGAATCGGTAGGCCCAACAACGACAGGGGCAGTAGAGACATCGACAAAGCGTCCTCCGGCAGCGCCCAGGGAGATGCCTGAAACTGCTGCACTTAGCTATGTTTGAACTTAGAGCGAGGCAGGACGGATGCCAATGGCCACTCCACAGAACCTTCGGATAGCCACTTTTCCTGGCCGGAGTATAAGGCTGATTCTGAATCTTATCTCGATGTCGAGATATCTTATGCCGTAGGAGTTTGGAGGCCGAAGATGACGGATGAGCACAATATAGTTTCGGCCCCTCGGCTCTGGCTCGTTCTGGCTCGGGCATTTCACTCAATCGGGGACTTCATCGAGGGCTCTTTTACTGCTCAGGGGTTGATTCTTAGTGACTTTATGGTGCTGGAGGTTTTGCTGCATAAGGGGCCACTAACGATCTCGGCGATCGGCGAGAAGGTCTTGCTGGCAAGCGCTTCGATGACTTCTGCGATCGACCGGCTGGAGAAGCGAGGGCTGGTGCGGCGTAAGAACTGCGCTTCGGACCGGCGCACCCGCTACGTGGAGCTGACGTGCGATGGCAAGGAGTTCATCGAGGAGATCTACGCGCGGCATGAGAAGGATCTTGAGTTTGTCGCTGCCGGGTTGAGCGAGGCAGAGCGAAGGACGATGTACGAGGGATTGAAGAAGATGGGGATCGCGGCGAAGGTTGCGGTTCCCACACAGAAGTGTATGAAGGCTGGTTAGAGATGGATCAAAGGGGAAGATCTGCGGAGATGAGGAGAGGCAAATGCGGGGATCCTTCGCTCCGCTCAGGATGACGACGGTTTAGTGGTCGGGGTCGGGACGACGACAGTTTTGAGAGTGTTCAGAGGTAGCTGAAGATTGCAAGAGCAGTTTGATTTGCAGGACATGCGGGCCTAAGCAATGGGCCGGTGGAGATATGGAAAGGAAATGTTATGTTGACTGTTCGGAAGAGTAACGAGAGAGGCCATGCAGACCACGGATGGCTGGATTCGCACCATACGTTTTCGTTCGCCAACTATCACGACTCGGAGCATATGGGATATCGTTCGCTGCGGGTGATCAATGAGGATCGCGTGGCAGAGGGGCGCGGGTTTGGAGCGCATGCGCATCGCGATATGGAGATTCTGAGCTATGTGCTGAAGGGCCAGCTTGCCCACAAGGACAGCATGGGCCATGTGGAGGTGCTGGGACCGAACGAGATTCAGAAGATGTCGGCCGGCAGCGGGGTGGTGCATAGCGAGTTCAACGGTTCGGAGACGGAGCCGGTTCACTTTCTGCAGATCTGGATTGAGCCGAAGAGCCGAGGCACGAAGCCGAGCTATGAGCAGTTGAAGTTTGAGGCCGAGGAGAAGCTGGACCGCTTCAAGCTGTTGGCTTCGCCGACGCCGACAGCCGGGGCGGCGACGATCAACCAGGACACGAGCGTGTCGGTTGCTGAGTTGACGCCGGGCAAACAGATTACCTATCCGCTGGGGAGCAAGCGCCATGCGTGGCTGCATGTGATCCAGGGAGAGGTGACGGTGAACGGCAAGGCGCTGGAGACGGGCGATGCTGTTGCCGTCGATAACGAAGAGGCACTGGAAGTAAGTGCGCAGGGGAAGGCGAATAGCGAGATACTGTTGTTCGATCTCGCATAATCCTTTCCCCCGCCGCTGACAGCGAGTTGACAACGTTTTACACAATTGCAACGGTGACCGGCACATATTTTTTGAGTCGGTCACTATAACGATGACATCTCACAGCAGACTTAATTTTCCGAGGAGAACGATTATGAACCGTCGCATCTTTACCGCCGCCCTCTCTGCGCTGCTCCTGACCGGAGTCAGCGCGCTGGCCCAAAGCTCAAGCTGGACGATTGACCCTAACCATTCGCAGGTGAACTTTGGGATCAAACACCTTGGCGTCAGCACGGTGCGCGGCTCTATCAGCGGCGTGAACGGGACCGTGGTCTGGGATGAGAAGAATCCCAGCAAGTCGAGTGTGGAAGCGACAATTACTACGACGACCGTTTCCACCAATAATGAAAAGCGCGACGCTCACCTGAAGTCACCTGACTTCTTCAACGTTGAGAAGTTCCCGACGATGACGTACAAGTCGACTGCGGTGACGAGCGCGAACGGCAAGCTGCAGGTGGTGGGCGATCTGACGCTGGCCGGGGTGACCAAGAGCGTGACACTCGATGTGGATGGACCGACGCCTCCGCAGAAGGGTATGGGGGGCAAGATGGTGACGGGCTTTTCAGCTACGGGAACGCTGAAGCGCAGCGACTTCAACTTCGGTTCGAAGTATGGCTCGCCGATGCTGGGCGATGAGGTTCAGTTCACGATCGACGTAGAAGCGGGTAAATAAGCAGGAAGCAGAAATGGCCCTTCTTTTCGCGGAAGATCGCGGAGGGAAGGGCTTTTGTGTGTCTGAATCAGGAGAGGGTTTCGCGGCTGAGCTCTTCGTTGCGCTTTTCGATTGCGGCGGCGGCCTCCGGCTTCAGGCTGCGCAGGATCTCCAGCAGCTTCGCCGGGTCGAAGGACTCGAGTTGATAGTCGGCTGAGGGGCAGCCCTTGAAGCCGGGGGTGGTGATGACGATGATGGGGACTTTTGGTTGAAGCAGTTTGATTTTGCTGGCGACCTCTTCGCAGGACATGTCGTCGAGACCGCCGTCGAGAACAATGCCGTTGACAGCGGGAAAGCGAGTGAAGACATCAAAGGCCTCCTGACCGCTGTAGGCGGTGATGACGTTGAACTTTGCGGTTTCGATCACTAGCTTGCGGGTCGAGATGCTGCCGGGAAACTCTCGGTCGATGACTAGGAAGCAGGGTCTGATCATGAAGACATTAGACGCTAAAAACACTTTAGAAGACGATTTCAGGGTGAGGCAAAAATTTTCAGTTAGAGGCCGTGGGTGCGCTGGATGCGGTCTTTGTTATCGCGGACCAAACGGAGAAAGTTCTGCTGGATGGGGTCTTCGTTCAGCGGGTTCCAGGCGACGGCGAGTCCCATGTGGAGCTTTTGTGGCACAAGCTTCGTGATGACGACTCCAGGCGGGCGGAGGTAGCGGACTCCGGACGGGACCAGTGCGACGCCTTCGCCGGATTCGACGAGGGTGAGAACGCCGGACCAGGTGGAGGAGGTGTTGACGATGTTCGGGGAGAAGCCTGCGCCGGAGCAGAGGGCGAGGATACCGTCGAAGAGAGCGGGAGTCATCTGGCGATCGCAGAGGACGAAGCGTTCGGTGATAAGGGATTGGATCGAGATGGGTTTGCCGGCGAGAGGATGGTCGCGGGGAAGGACGACGACGATGGGGTCGCGATAGAGGAGTTCGGCGCGGAGGGTCTGGTCGAAGGGCGGCTCGAGGGGGCGGGCGAAGGCGATGTCGATCTTGCCGGTGAGGAGGGCCTCCATCTGCTCGGGCGTGCGCATCTCGTAGAGGGAGAGCTTGATGTCGGGGTGGAGCTTGCGGTAGTCGCGGATGATGCGGGCGAAGAAGCCGCCGGCGCCCCAGAGGAAGAAGCCGATGTTGAGAGACCCTACCTGGCCAATGAGGGATCGCTGAGTGATTTCGATGGCGCGGTCGGCGGCGGCGAGGGTTTTGCGCGCTTCGGCGAGGAAGAGCTGGCCTTGGGGCGTGAGGCGGGTTCGGCCTGAGTTGCGATTGAGGAGCGGGCCGCCGACTTCGCGCTCGAGATCGGCGACCTGCTCGCTGATAGCGGACTGGGAGACGTGGAGGCGGCGGCTGGCTTCGCTGAAGGTGCCGTGCTCGGCGACGGCGCAGAGGTAACGCAGATGTCTCAGTTCCATGGAAGGGTCCTCTGGTTTGATGGTATCGGTTTTTCCGATGGCGGGTCGCGGAAATAACTGTCGCAACCTTCAGGCGGGTAGGAATGTCTTACTCTATAGAGAAAGATTTACCCGAAGCGGAAGAGGGCTTGTCGCATGTGGATTGTCAAAGTAGCTCTGAGCCGACCGTACACGTTTATCGTGCTGGCGATCCTGATTCTGATTGCTGCGCCTGTGGTCATCTCGAGTACGCCGACCGACATCTTTCCGAATATTAATATTCCTGTGGTGTCGGTTGCGTGGCAGTACACGGGACTGAATCCGGAGGAGCTTGAGGGCCGGCTGACGACTCCGTATGAGAAGGCTCTGACGGTGCTGGTGGACAACATTCAGCATATCGAGTCGACTACGTTTGCGGGGCAGGTGATTGTGAAGATCTACCTGCAGCCGGGGGCGAGTCTGGATACGGCGAACTCGCAGGTTTCGGCGGCTTCGGAGTACCAACTGAGGAGCCTGCCTCCGGGGATTCTGCCGCCGCAGATTATTAACTTCAGCGCGTCGAGCGTGCCGATCGTACAACTGGGCTTGTCGGGCGCGGGGCTGAGCGAGCAGCAGCTGAATGACCTGGGGGCAAATTTTGTTCGGCCGCAGCTGATCTCGGTGCCGGGGGTTGTGATTCCGAATATCTATGGCGGCAAGCAGCGGTCGATTATGTTGAACATCGATCCGAAGCTGCTGCAGGCCAAAGGGCTGTCGCCGGTTGATGTGTTGAATGCGGTGGGACAGCAGAATGTGGTGCAGCCGGGTGGGACGGCGAAGATTGGCCAGGACGAGTATGACATTCACATCAACTCGTCGCCGGTGACGCTGGAGGGGATCAGCAACCTGCCGATCAAGCAGGTGAATGGCACGACGATCTATCTGCATGACGTGGCGACGGTGGCGGACGGAAGCATACCGCAGACGAATATTGTGCGGCAGGACGGACGCCGCGGGGCGCTGATGGTGATTCTGAAGTCGGGGACCGCATCGACATTGACCGTGGTGAGCGGCGTGCGGAATCTGATTCCAAGGGTGAAGCTGACGGTGCCGCCTGAGTTGAAGATTACGCCGATCGGGGACCAGTCTGTGTTCGTTCGCGGATCGGTGCAGGGGGTGATCCGCGAGGCTGTGATTGCGGCGGTGCTGACAGGGCTGATGATTCTTTTGTTCCTGGGGAGCTGGCGCAGCACGATTATTATCGCGATCTCGATTCCGCTGTCGATCCTGACCTCGATCATTGTGCTGGGACTTCTGGGCGAGACGATCAACATTATGACGCTGGGCGGATTGGCGCTGGCAGTCGGCATTCTGGTGGACGATGCGACGGTGACGATTGAGAATATCGAACGCTACCTGGAGGAGGGCAGAGAGCTGCATGACGCGATTCTGGAAGGTGCGGCGCAGATCTCGGTGCCGGCGCTGGTATCGACGCTTTGTATCTGCATTGTGTTTCTGCCGATGTTCTTTTTGAGCGGGGTTGCGCGCTATCTCTTTGTGCCGTTGGCGGAGGCTGTGGTCTTCGCCATGCTGGCTTCGTATGTTCTCTCTCGCACGCTGGTTCCGACGCTGGCGATGTATCTGCTGAAGGCGCATGATCACCATGCTGTGCCCTCGAATAACATCCTTGCGCGGTTCCAGCGGGGGTTTGAGCGCCTCTTTGAGAAGCTGCGCACCAGTTATCAAGATCTGCTCGGACGGCTGGTAGCGGCGCGAGTCTTCTTCGTTCCCATTTTTTTGCTGCTGTGCCTGTGTGTTTTCACACTGCTGCCGTTTCTTGGACAGAACTTCTTTCCAAGCACAGACAATGGATCGTTTATCCTCCATGTTCGCGGCAAGAGCGGGATCCGCATCGAGGAGACTGCGAAACTTTGCGATCTGATCGAACAAGACATTCGGAAGACCGTGCCAGCAGGAGAGATGGACAACATCCTCGATAACATTGGCCTGCCGTACAGCACACTGAATACGCAGCATGCTACTTCGGGGCTAATCGGTGCGGGAGATGCGGACATTCTGGTCTCGCTGAAGGAAGATCACCATCCGACTGCCAAGTATGTCGAGGCATTGCGCAGGGATCTCCCGCGCGCCTTCCCTGGGGTTACGTTCTACTTTCTACCGTCGGATATTGTTACGCAGATTCTGAACTTCGGCCTGCCTGCTCCGATCGACATTCAGTTCGAGGGTTCGGACATTGCGGCTAATCGAAAGGTTGCGAACCAGGTACTGAGCGAGTTGCACAAGGTTCCTGGCCTTGTGGATCTGCGCATCCAGCAGCCGGATGATTATCCCGTGCTGAACGTTGATGTAGACCGCACGAAGGCGGCGCAGGGCGGCTACTCGGAGCGTGATGTGGGCAGCAGCTTGCTGAACATACTCGGGGGCAGTACGCAGCTAAATCCGATGTTTTATCTGAACTGGAACAATGGCAACACGTACAACATTGTGGAGCAGACGCCGCAGTACCAGATCAGCTCATTGAACTCGCTCGAGAATATTCCGATCTCTTCTCCGACGGCAAAGCAGCCGGAGATTTTGACCGATGTCGCGACGATTAAGCGCAGCAGCGAGATGGAGGTGGTGACGCACTACAACGTGCGGCGCACGCTCGATATCTACGGAAATGTTCAGGGGCGCGATCTTGGGTCGGTGGGACGAGACATCAACAAAATTGTGGCAAAGAATGAGAAGTCGCTGGTGCGCGGCAGCTTTGTGAGGGTGCGCGGCCAGATTGAGACGATGAACAGCTCTTACTTTGGACTGCTTGCCGGACTGGCGTTTGCGATTGTGCTGGTCTACCTGTTGATCGTTGTGAACTTCCAGTCCTGGCTCGATCCGTTCATCATTATTACTGCTCTGCCGGCAGCGCTGGCGGGTATTGTGCTCTTCCTGTTCACGACGAGGACGACGTTGAGTGTGCCCGCGCTGATGGGCGCGATTATGTGTATGGGCGTTGCGACGGCGAACAGTATTCTGGTGGTATCGTTTGCGAAAGAGCGCCTGTTGCATCATGGGAACGCGATTGAGGCTGCTATTGAAGCGGGAGCGACCCGGTTCCGGCCTGTGATGATGACGGCCCTGGCGATGATCATCGGCATGATTCCGATGGCACTGGGTGCGGGAGAGGGCGGAGAACAGAACGCGCCGCTAGGTAGAGCTGTGATCGGCGGACTGTGTTGCGCTACGGTTGCGACTCTTATCTTCGTTCCCGCGGTCTTTGCTTTGCTGCACAGCTCGGATAAGAAAAATGCGGTTGCCAATGAGAGCCGCGAGCACCAGTTGACTGCGGGCGACTGAAAGAACTTGAGAGGCATGAAGGAGAACGCATGACGAGCGGAACTAAGGTGGAGACCAGGATGAATGAGGATGAGACCACACTCTCCGGCGATCGCCCGGCTGCGGTGGTGGACGCCCCCGCGCCCGGCCTGACAAGAGGGACGTGGATTGGAGTGGCGGTCATCGCTGTGATTGTGGCCCTGGTTGTCATCTTCGGGATTGCCGCGCGTCGCCGGACGGAGAGCACGCTCGAAACGGACACAAAAGCTGCCGCGATTCCGTCTGTCAAAGTGATTCATCCCGCCAGCTCGATGCTGTCTTCGGGGCTGGCGCTGCCGGGAAACACGCAGGCGTATGTGGACACGCCGATCTACGCGCGCACGAGCGGCTATCTGAAGAAATGGTACTTCGACATTGGCGCGCACGTTCGCAAAGGACAGTTGATGGCGGTCATCGAGACGCCGGAGTTGGATGAGCAGCTTCAGGTGGCGCAGGCCGATCTAAAGAGCGCGGAGGCCAATCTGAATCTTGCAAATACGACCTCGGCACGGTATCAAAATCTTCTGACGACTAACTCGGTCTCAAAGCAGGAGACCGATGTTGCGGTGAGTGATGCCGCGGCGAAGAAGGCGGCGGTGGATGCCTCGATGGCGGCTGTGCGCAGACTGCAGCAGCTGCAATCGTTCGAGAAGATTTATGCACCCTTCGATGGAATCGTGACGGCACGCAATATCGATATCGGCGGACTGATCCAGGCTGGTGAGAATACAACTCCCAAGGAGCTGTTCCATCTTGCCGCGATTCAAAAGATCCGCGTGTTCGTGTCGGTTCCGGAGGCTTACTCCACCTCGATCAAGGCCGGCGGCAAGGCGATGCTGACTTTGGACGAGTATCCGGGGCGTGAGTTTGAGGGCACCGTTGCGCGCAACTCGAACGCGATCGATTCAGCAACACGCACACTGAATGTCGAGGTGGATGTAGACAATCCCAAGGGCGAACTGTTGCCGGGCGCCTATGTGTTTGTCCACTTCAAGGTGCCGCAGCGCAGTTCGAATTTGATGATTCCGTCGAACACGCTGCTGTTCCGGGCGCAGGGTCTGCAGGTGGGAGTCGTTCGCGATGGACGCGTGCAGCTGGTGCCAGTGACGATCAGCAAAGACATGGGGGCGAACGTTGAGATTGCCTCGGGGTTGACACCGAACGATGCTGTGATTCTGGATCCTTCCGACTCACTGGCGAGCGGCCAAGAGGTGCAGGTGAAGAGCCAGATGAACGAGAACGCAACACAGATGGAGAAGAAAGAGGGGGCGCAGTGACGCTACGACCAGGTGCTCTGGCCAGTGCCGCTGTGTTCCTGCTTAGCGGATGCATGGTGGGGCCAAAGTATGTGAAGCCTTCGGTTCCCATGGCGCCTGACTATAAGGAAGCAGGGCCGGATGCCTACAAGGAGAACTCGAGTTGGCAGGTGGCGCAGCCGTCCGATGCGGCACAGCGCGGAGAGTGGTGGACGATCTTCGGCGATGCGGAGCTGAATGCCCTTGAGCCGCAGGTGGCGGAGAATAACCAGAGTCTCAAGGCTGCGGATGCTCGCTTTCGCGAGGCCCGAGCTTTGATCCGATTCAATCATGCGTCGCTCTATCCGACTGTTGGTGTGGCGCCGACTGGCGGGGGCGAACGGGAATCGTCCAACCAGCCTTACTTCAATGTGAACAACGCCCAGGGAAATGGCGTTGGCGTACTTCAACTGCCTGTGGATTTGAACTACGAATTCGATGTCTGGGGGCGTGTTCGGCGCACAGTGAGCGCTGCTCGCGAGGAGGCCCAGGCAAGCGCGGGAGATCGGCAGACAGTAATGCTAAGCCTACAGGCTGAGCTTGCGGTAGATTACTTCGAGGCCCGCAGCGCCGATGCCCAGGAGAAGCTGCTGAACGATACTGTGAAGGACTTCGAAGAGGCCTACCGGATTACAAAGAATCGTTTTGAGGGCGGCGTCGCTCCGAAGTCAGACGTCGATCAGGCGCAGACGCAGCTTGAGGCGGCGAAGGTGCTGTCGCGTGATATTACATTGCAGCGAGCACAGTTCGAGCATGCGATCGCGATTCTGCTGGGCAAGCCGCCGGCGTCGTTCGCGTTGCCGAACGCTCCTCTCGATGCGAGGCCGCCGGCGATTCCGCCAGGGCTGCCTTCGGAGCTGCTGGAAAGGCGTCCGGATATTGCCTCGGCAGAACGGCGGGTTGCCGAAGCGAATGACCGCATTGGCATTGCACGGGCTGCGTTTTATCCTACGATTTCGTTGAGCGGTACCGTCGGGGTGGAGGGGACCTCGTTTGCGAACCTGTTTGACCCGGCGAGTCTGCTGTGGTCGCTTGGGCCTATGCTGTCGCAGACGGTGTTCGACGCTGGACGTAGAGCCTCGGTGTCCGAACAGGCCAATGCGAGCTATGACGAGACGGTTGCGAACTATCGGCAGACGACTTTGACGGCGTTTCAACAGGTTGAGGATAATCTGGTCGCGCTGCGCGTTCTGAACCAGGAGGCAGGGCATCAACACCAGGCCACGATGGCGGCCCAATCTGCTGCGCAGATATTCAACAATAGATATGTTGGCGGACTCGACACCTATCTGCAGGTGGTGACGGCGCAGACTACGGAGCTGAATAACGAGCGCAACGACATCGACATTATGCGCAGGCAGATGGATGCGAGCGTGCTCTTGATCAAGGCTCTGGGTGGCGGCTGGAACGTGACGCAGCTGCCGAAGCTGTAGGCTTAGCGGCCGGAGAGATTCAGCGGCAGGTAGAAGGAGAAGACGGAACCTTGCGTGGGCTGGCTGGTGACCTCGATGGAGCCGCCGTGGGCTTCGACGATCGCCTTTGCGATGGCCAGCCCCATGCCTGTTCCCTGGACGCGATATCGCTGCCCTTGGCCGCGGTAGAACTTGTCGAAGATCATCATCTTTTCCAGGTCGTCGACTCCTGCACCACGGTCGGCGACGCTGGTGACGAGCTGGCCTCGGGAGACTTCGGCGCTGACGAAGATTGGACTTCCCTCGGTGGAATACTTTGCCGCGTTCTCTAACAGGTGCTGGAGCACTTTGGCGATGCGCTCGAGGTCCATCTGGACGGGAGGGAGGGTGTCGGGGAGGCGTAATTCTAGGGGATGATTTTTGAGCGGCCCCTGGACAGCCTCGAGCGCAAGATCGACGGCCTCTCGCATGGAGTGCATGCGTAGATCGAGCTTGATATCGTTTGCATCGAGCTCCGCCATCTCCATGGCCTGACCGACGAGCCGGTCCAGCCGCGCAGCTTCTTCTTCGATGACCTGCAACATCTCGCCGCTCTGCTCGGCATCGAGGGAGGGTTCGCTGCGAAGAGTTGTGACGGCGGCTGTGATGGAGGTGAGAGGCGTTCGGAGTTCGTGCGCGACAGAGTCCAACAAGGCATTGCGCAGTCGCTCGCTCTCGCGTGAGGCCTGGACTCGGGTCAGGGTTTCGACGGCGCCGGCGCGTTCGATCGCAATCGCCGCCAGGCCACAAACCGCATCGAGAGCCTCAGGGGAGGTCCTGTTGCCTGTGATTCCGACGGCGCCGATGGGGCGGGTTCCGAGGAGAATTGGGACGAGGGTGACGGCGCGTGCTTCGTCATAGCGATGATCGCGGGTGAAGGCTGCATCCCGCAGCTCGGAGGCGGTTACGTCCATGTAGTTGGGGCTCGAGCGATAGATGCGATCTTTCTCCCGAAGATAAACAGCGGCTCCGGTAAGGTTGAAGGTCGCGGCGATCATCTGTGGCAGGACGTTGAGGAGATCGATGACATTGCCGGTCACGAGCATCTGCTGGCTGAACTCGTACAAGCGTTCTGCTTCGCGCTGACGGCGGCGCGAGATCTTTGCTTCACGGCGTGCGCGCTCGGCAAGTTGGCTGGCGACGATTCCGGTTACCAGAAAGGCGAAGAGGGCGACCCAGTTGCGGCCATCCCCGACGGTAAAGGTGAGGACTGGAGGCAGGAAGAAGAAGTTGAAGGCTGCCGCCGAGAGGATGGACAGGTAGATCGAGTGGCGCAGGCCCCAGTTTGCGGCTACGAGAAGAATGCCAATCAGAAATGTCAGGGCTACCGTGGTTTCGTTGACATGCAGCCGAAGAAAGTAGACGGCTACAATGACAGCTGCGCCGGCAGTGGAGATACTGTAGCGGACGATACTGCGTGTAAGCTTGCGCTGCACTGTCTTATCTTATCCTTATGGGCACTCGTGACAACTCGAATCCGGCGTTAAAGAGTCCGGAGGAATGGCTGGAGAAGGTCGCACCGGAGAAGATGCGGGGGACCTTCAAACTCTTTCTCGGCTATGCGCCGGGCGTGGGCAAGACCTACAGCATGCTGAGTGAGGCGATCCGGCGGCATCAGCGGGGTGAGGATATTGTCATCGGGGTAGTCGAGACGCATGGCAGACCGCGCACGGCGGAGTTGGCTGAGCAGCTGGAGCAGGTTCCACGTCGAAGGATCGAGTACAAGGGCGTGGTCTTTGAAGAGATGGACCTCGACGGCATCCTGACCAGGCGACCGCAGATCGTTCTGATCGACGAACTGGCGCACAGCAATATCGAGGGCAGCAAACATCGCAAACGCTATGAGGATGTGCTGGACGTTCTGGCTGCAAACATTGACGTACTGGCGACGATGAACGTACAGCACATTGAGAGCGTTGCGCCAACAGTGCAGAGCGTCACGGGCGTGATGATTCGCGAGACCGTACCGGATTGGCTGGTGCAGCGCGCGGATGAGATCGTCATGGCCGATCTGACACCTGAGGCTCTTCAGACCAGGATGCGGCGCGGAGATATCTATGGAACGGCTCGCGCGGAGAAGGCCTTGGCAAACTTCTTCCGCCGCGGCAACCTGATCGCGTTGCGCGAGCTCGCACTACAGCATGTGACCAAGGCGGTGGATCGTACGCTGACCGCTTACATGGACGCGAAACGTATCGAGGCACATTGGGCTGTCCGCGAGCGCGTTGCTGTGTGCATCAGCTCCAACAGCTCCTCGCAGATGCTGATCGCGCGGGGGGCGCGGGTAGCAGAGGGTGTTGGCGGCGAGTTGTTCGTTTTGCATGTTGACACCGAGGAAGACCTGGCTGACGACGAGAAGGCTACGCTTGCTGCCAATATGCAGTTCGCACGCAATCTCGACGCGCAGGTGTTCACTGTCAAAGGAAAGAGCATTGCGCACGCTGCTGCCAGTTTTGTCCGCGAGAAGCGCATCACCCACATTGTCTTCGGCCGGACCGCCGTCCACGGCTTTCGCAAATACCTCTATTACTGGGCGATTCAGCATTTTTTGAAAGAGTCGCCGAATGTGGATGTCCATATCGTGACGCAACATCCGGAGCGTGAATGAAACAGAACCTGCAGGACCAGCAACATGCAAAGATTCTCATTGTGGATGACGAAGCACAGATCACCCGCGTCCTTCGCACGGCGCTTTCGACGCAAGGCTATTCGTTGCGCATCGCTGCGAATGGCGTGGAAGGAATGGAGGCTGTGCACGAGTGGAAGCCGGACCTCGTCGTCACCGATGTCTCCATGCCGGAGATGAATGGAATTGAGCTATGCCGCGAGATTCGCGCCGTATCCAAGGTTCCGATCATTGTTCTTTCGGTCCGCAATCAAGAGGCAGTAAAGATTGAAGCGCTCGACGCCGGTGCGGACGACTATGTGACGAAGCCATTCAGCATTCAGGAGCTGCAGGCTCGCGTCCGTGCACAACTCCGCCGCAGTTCGGCCGCCGAGGCCGAGGCTCCGCAGATTATCTCGGCTGGTGATTTTTATATCGATATTCCGCAGCACCGTGTGGTGGTTCGCGGGCAAGACACCCATCTGACGCCGAAGCAGTTCGACCTGCTCGTATGCCTGGCGCAGCATCCTGGGCAGGTGCTTACGCATCGAGCGCTGCTCCACGCAGTGTGGGGAACGAACGCCGACCAGCCGGAGTATCTGCGCGTCAACATCGGTCAGTTGCGGAAGAAGATCGAACTGACAGAAGAGCCTGCGTATATCGTGACGGAGCCCTGGATCGGCTATCGCTTTCGTCCCACCGGTAACGACGACTTCTGATCTTTCCAACTGACCGAAGGTCTCCAGAAGAGCAATCTTTGACTCAGCCATAGGTCTGCTACGATCATTGCCCAATGGACTCATTCAACTCTGTTCGTCGCGATCTACTTCGGCTGGGAGGCATGGGATTGGCAGCAGCCGTAGCCGCTTCTCCTTCCAAAGCCTCTGCCGCAAATCACCAGTCAGTTGGCGGGAGTGTCTTCGATATCCGCTCCTATGGAGCAGCCGGCGACGGCAAGACAGTTGATTCCCCTGCCATCAACAGAGCAATCGAAGCGGCAGCAGCGGCGGGCGGCGGCACAGTTTTTTTCCCGGCCGGAACATGGCTTTGCTTCTCCATTCGATTGAAGAGCTACGTGGAGCTTTACCTGGCCCAGGGTGCGACGATCGTTGCCGCTGACTCTCCGTTGCCTGGTGCATCGACCGGATATAACGGCGGGATCTACGACGCCGCCGAACCCAACGCTGCGTGGGAGGCGTACCAGGACTACGGGCACAATCACTGGCACAACTCGCTGCTTTGGGGCGAGTCGCTCCACGATGTCAGCATTACGGGGCCTGGCCTTATCCATGGCAAGGGCCTTAGCTTCGGAGGCACTCGAGAGGCTCGGGGCAACTATCCGGTATACGTAGCGGAACAGGCTGGGGTTGGCAATAAAGCGATCGCGTTGAAGAACTGCAGGAATGTCATCTTTCGGGATTTCTCCATTCTGAAGGGCGGTCACTTCGGTCTGCTGCTTACGGGGGTCGACAACCTCACGATCGACAATCTTAAGATCGATACCGATCGAGACGGGATGGATCTTGATTGCTGTAAAAACGCTCGCGTCTCCAACTGCACGGTGAACTCGCCCTGGGACGATGGAATATGCCCGAAGAGCAGCTATGCCCTGGGTTACAGCCGGACTACCGAAGACGTCACGATTACAAACTGCTACGTCACAGGCACCTATGAACTGGGAACGGTGCTTGACGGCAGCTTCAAGAAGTTCGGCCCTGGGGTTCGGGTTCCGCGCACTGGTCGAATCAAATGCGGAACGGAGTCCAATGGAGGATTCAAGAACATCACGATCTCCAACTGCGTGTTTGAGGGTTGCGATGGACTGGCGCTTGAGAGTGAAGACGGTGCGCTGTGTGAAGACATCACGATCAGCAACATTACGATGCGCGACATCGTTACGTCGCCCTTGTTCCTGCGCCTGGGCGCCCGGCTTCGCGGCCCTAAAGAGAGCACCCAAGTCGGCAAGATGCAGCGAATCCTGATCAACAACGTGGTGAGCTCAAACGCGAACTCGAGGCTGTGCTCGATTCTCAGCGGCGTTCCCGATCATGCGATTCAGGACATCAAACTTTCAAACATCTATCAAGAGCACACGGGGGGAGCCTCCAGGGATGCCGTTGCCATACGGCCGCCCGAGTACGAAGAGAGATATCCGGACCCGGGCATGTTCGGACCGATGCCTGCGCAGGGGTTTTATCTTCGGCATATACGCAATCTTGAGATGAGCCACGTCGAGATTCGGCCCATCGAGCCCGATCCGCGACCAAGTTTTTTTCTGGAGAGTGTCAACCGTGCGGACTTTATTGCCGTCACAGCTCCCACCGATCATCCGGCTTTCTATCTCGAAAAAGTTACCGATCTGCGCATCCTGCTGAGCAGAGCTGCCAAGGACATCCAGATGGAGAGCGCGGATAAGAAAAATTTATAAGCTATACCGTGCCATGATGC
Organism: Tunturiibacter empetritectus; assembly: GCF_013410875.1. GTDB lineage: Bacteria > Acidobacteriota > Terriglobia > Terriglobales > Acidobacteriaceae > Edaphobacter > Edaphobacter empetritectus. The sequence goes on from NZ_JACCCU010000002.1 coordinate 938,263, forward strand.
GGAATGTCTTCACGTTTTAGGGGTGGCATAAGCAGCGAGACCGCCTGCGGCAAAAGTCGCGCTGACATTGGCAGATGTCCGATCCATTCACCGTCGAGTTCTGCGTGAATGCGATGATTCTGCTCAAGTGGTGTGCAGCGAAACTCGGAGACACGAACTTGTTCCAGCCATGGATTTTTTGCGTTGAGTGTAAGGTAGCTGAATGCAAACCAAGCCGGTAAGCCGATTCCGGCGGGTGGTTTCACTATCGAGAGAAGAAGCTTGTTGTCGGTCGCGGAGCTTTCCATTGCCAGACGCCTGAATATGCCTCCGAGGTTCGGGACACGGGAGCAGATCACGCCAACTCCGCGCCGTTCCACCCACTCGGAAGATTCGTTGCTGCGATACTCCACACGAAACGCTGGAAACTTACGCGTTAGGAAGAGCCGCAGGGAGTGGCCATAGTAAGCGCTGCGACCCAGCCTCGATCGTTTTCCTGCAAGAAGTCGATAGACGAGCGCACCGTCGGGGCCGGCCCCGGCCATGACGATGAAGAATTTTTTTTGTTCGGATCCGCTGGTGGCGTAGCAAGCCTCGCCGACCGAGATCGCACGAGGCTCACGGTTGAGCTGTTGTTGGAGGGCTCTCACAGGATCGAGCGCCAGCCCCAGATTGCGTGCAAAGACGTTTGCCGTGCCGAGAGGTACGACTCCAAGCGCGGCTGTTGTGCCCACGAGGCCCTGCAGAACCTCGTGCACAGTGCCATCGCCCCCACAGGCGAAGACGGCATCGCTTCCGCTGGTCGCTGCGTCCGCCGCAAGGGACTGTGCCTCCCCAGCGGCGGTGGTCAAAAGTGCATTTGACCGCACACCGGCTCGTTCAAGCACCTGCATCAGGGCCGGGACCAGGGTTTGCAGAGCTTTCCTTCTGCCCGCTGACGCGTTGACGATCAGAGTTGCTCGCTCCACACTGCAAGACTCTCACATCTGTATTCCGGCGGACACAATTTGAGCTATCGAGGCGGCCGCTTCGAAAGTGATTGTGCGAAAGCGCCTCTCCGTGATTTCATCGAGGCTGCAGCTGCGTTGCAGTCCTCGACACTCAGGAGCTTTGCATGACCTATCAGGTTTCGCGCAATGGGCAGATGTATGGACCGTATACCCTCGAAGATCTTCAGCGCTACGTCGCCTCGGGAAACATTCTGCCGACGGACATGGCTAAGAGCGACGCGATGCCGGATTGGGTTCCTGTTGCCCAGCTCGTCGGCGCAGCGGTAGTGCCGACGGCAGCCGCCTACGCTGCTCCGGTTGCGTATCCGCAGGCTGGCGGCGCATATCCAGATCCTCCGAATTTGAACTGGGTGCTCGAGTTGCTGCTGGGATTTCTAACCTGCACCTTCTTCGTAGTGGTGTGGAACCTGGTAATCGCCGCATGGGCAAACAAAGTGCAGCCGGCGAGCAAAGCCCTGATGTTTTACATCATTGCCACGGTGCTGGTCGTGCTCAACCTTGGCGGATCGTGGGGGGTTGTGATCTCGATGAGCCACCATCAGCAGCCGCACCAGAACTTTGTAGGAGGATTCATTGGAATTGCCTCCTGGGTCGCCCGCCTTATCGCTCGCTTTACGCTGCGCGATACGCTGGAACAACACTTCAACAGCGCGGAGCCGGTTGGGCTACGTCTGAACCCCGTCATGACCTTCTTCTTCGGTGGCATCTACTTTCAGTACAAGCTCAACGAGATCAACCAGCTGAAACAGACGCTTCGATACCAGAACCTGCCGCGATGATCTGGCTGATTCGAGGCGACCGTGTCGCAGCAATCGTGCGCGCAGCTGCGCCGCTGGTGATTCTCGGGGCGTTCGCTGAGATTCTGCATCGCTTTCCCCCAGCGCAGAACAACTTCTATCCACGATGTCCTATTTATGAAGCTTTTCATTTAAAGTGTCCGGGGTGCGGAGCTACACGCGCGCTTGCTGCGCTGTTGCGGGGTCGTTTCGGCGAGGCGATGCATTTGAATGCGCTCGTGACGCTCCTGCTCCCTGTCGCCGCAGCTTATGGTTTTTATTGGTACGTACGCTTTGTGCGGCGCGGAGTCTACCGCGGACTGGTCGTTTCGCAGGAGGCTGTTTATGTCGCGCTTGCTGCGGCTTCAATATTTACGGTTCTTCGCAATCTTCCGCTGCAGCTATTCCAATAAAAAGCAAACGATCCCTGGGATTAGCAGGGACCGCTCGACTCAATAAGGAACGATGTCGACGAAGCGTTATGCTTCGACGGCGACAGGCTCGGTAGAAGCCTGGGTAGCGGTGCCACCCTTCAGGTCGGTTCCGCCGGGCTTGCGAATGTCGATGCCGCCTTTAAAGAAGGCGCCATCTTCAATCGAGATACGCGCTGCGATGACGTCGCCGGTGAGCGAGCCTTCGCTGCGAATATCAACGCGGTCGCTGGCCTGGCAGTTGCCGCGAACCTTACCCAGCACAACGATCTCGCGCGCCACGATGTTCGCCGCGACCTGGCCGTTGCGGCCTACGGTGACGCGGTTGCCGGGGAGGTTGATTGCGCCTTCGACTTTGCCGTCGATGTAAAGAGACTCAGAACCTGTCAGCTCTCCCTTGACGATGAGAGACTTGCCGATGGTGGCCTGTTCGCCGGTTGGTACAGCAGCTGCCGCATTGCCAGCGCCGACGGTCGCGGGACGGGTTGGGCTCGCCTCGAAGTTCGTCGCTGGAGTCGACGGACGCACCGGTTCAGGAGTCGAGGGAGTGTTGCTTCCAGTCTGATTCGGTTTCCACATGTTCGTTTGTATCCTTTCGTACTGCTTCAAATGATCCGCCGCGGTCTGTCGCACGCGCTACCACGACGGCAGCACGCATACTTTCCACGATACTACTCTGCAAAGGCCCGTGGATTGCCCCGTATTCACAATCTATTCCACAACGTCTGTACCTTTTCCGTTACCTATGGAGTTCTTTCCGGCCTCCCTGAAGTTTCTTCTGCCTTTTCTCCCTTTTATTCCACCTCGAAAGTGGTATGCGGCCTAAGGCCCCTACCGCATAGAAAAGACTGTGTGTCAGGTAGCATGGCAACAACGGAAATTCCACTGTGAGAGCCCTATCCCTTGAGTTCGACTCCCCGCGCGACCCCCGCCAGACCGCAGTTTTCTCATCTCCTGCCAGCAATGTTTTTTTTAGCTTTGTCGTCAAATTACTTGGGACATCCGCTGCTGGCGGCCGGTCCTAAGATTCATACGGTCACGCTGGGGGCGTATCGCAAGGTTCCCTACACGCAGCCCGACGCCACCCCCGACACGAAAGTGGACGAGACGAGCAACTTGAAGGTGCGCCCGCTGTTTGTGGATGACCGCCAGAAGGAGTGGACGACTGGCGAGATTCACGATGTGACGGACCGTACCTTCACTGTCCGCCGCGCGCTTCGGCTCAACGACGCTCTACCGAATGACGCTGCGGCGCATTGGATCTGGCAGCCTGGACCGTGGCTTTCGGTTGATCGCGTCACCGGCCACATCACGGTGCTGCACCTGCCCGACTTCGACTTCTCTGTCTCCGATGTGGTTTGGTTTCGCGACTATGCGGCGTACTGCGGCATCGCCACGACGGCCAAGGGAGGACTCTACGCGATTGTGGCCGAACTGGGGGCGCGTCGTCCTGTGGTTCAGAAGCAGATTGGAAAGTGGCCCGAGGCTGATCACTTCATTCCGGTCTGCCAGCCTGCGCAGTGGCAACGGCTGCCCATGCGGGTGACCTTGAAGCCGACTGGCGGCGAGGCCACCACTTACGATGTGGTCGGCACTGTCTCTCTCCTGGAAGAGGGCGATAACTCGGATGAATAGTCCGAATATGGTTCGGGTTGCCGGGGTTGAGGATTTGCGACACGACCTGCATCAAATCGGCGGTATTTGGTTTAGGATCAACGTTTAGTTACAAAACAGCCGCTGCGAAGGCTGGGGACTTTGCGCCGTCTCCCAGGCAGGAGTTTCTAATTTTGTTGAACCTGTTTCAGGGCATCAGACCGTTGAAGCGAAACGGCATGGTACGAGACGCTGTTGCCGGGGTCGCGTTTGCCGCGATGAACATTCCCCAGGCGCTGGGGTATACCCGGATCGCCGGAATGCCTGTCGTAACCGGCCTCTATTCCCTTCTTTTGCCGCTACTTGCCTTTGCGACCTTTGGCTCGTCGCGGTTTCTGGTCGTCGCCGCCGATTCGGCCACCGCAGCCATCCTTCATAGCGGCCTGGCAGGCATGGCGCCAACTGCGAGCACCCGGTATGTCGCACTGGCGAGCCTGGTGGCGCTGCTCACCGCCGTCTTCCTACTGGTGGGGCGGTTGTGCGGGCTGGGATTCGTCGCCGACTTCCTCTCGCAGACGGTGCTCGTCGGCTTCCTGACGGGCATCGGACTTCAGGTCGGCATCGCGGTTTTGGGCCAGATGCTTGGCGTTCAGGTCACCTCGCGTCGATCAATTCTGCAGCTTGTTGAAATAGGCCGCAGCCTCCCGAAGGTGCATCTGCAAACGCTGGCGGTGACCCTTGCCGTTCTTGCGTTCGTCTTTGCTCTTCGCTGGTCTGCTCCGAAGGTGCCGGGGCCAATGCTGGCCGTCATTCTAGCCACGGCGGCCAGCGCGTTATGGAACTTTGCCGGACATGGCATCGCCATCATCGGCGCGGTGGCTGGCGGCCTGCCTCACCTTGCGATGCCGGACGTCAGATGGAGCGACATCCGGCCGCTGGTCTCGGTCGCCGGCTCATGCGCTGTCATGATCCTTACCCAGAGCGCTGCCACCTCTCGTATCTACGCAGCGCGTTACCATCAACGGCTGGATGAGAATCAGGACCTGATCGGCCTGTCCGCGGCCAATGCAGCCGCTGCCTTTAGCGGGACGTTCGTCGTCAACGGCAGCCCTACGCAGACGGCCATGGTGGAAAGTGTTGGCAGCCGGAGCCAGGTCGCCCAGGTCACCACGGCGATCGTCGTCGGGCTGGTCCTGCTGTTTCTGACCAAGCCGCTTCAGTACCTGCCCCAGTGCGTCCTTGGCACACTGGTCTTCCTGGTCGCGATCCGGCTGATCAAGCTGCGCAGCCTGAAGGATATTCTCCACGAAAGCCCTGCCGAGTTCGCGCTTGCCGTGACAACTACGCTCGTCGTGATTACTGCGGGCGTCGAGGTGGGTATCGTTCTGGCGATGGTCCTGTCTCTGCTGCGCATCGTGCATCACAGCTATCATCCCCGCACGGGCGTCATGATTCCGGATGAGGCCAATGTGTGGAAGCTGATTCCTCCAACTCCGGGTGCAGTGACCGAACCCGGGCTGGTGATGTACCGCTTCGGCGCCGCACTGTTCTACGCCAACGCGAGCCGGTTCTCCGACGAGGTTCTTGGCTTGGTAGGCCCATCGCCGACCACCGTCCGCTGGTTCATCGTTGATGCCGAGGCGATCACCAACCTGGACTACAGCGCTGCCCGTGTGGTTGAGGAGTTGAAAAAAAATCTTACAGATGCCGGTGTTCAACTGGGGTTCGCTCGAGTGCCCTGGAATACGAGGGCAGACTTCGACCGCCATCACCTCACCGAGACTATCGGCAGCGCATGGATCTTCAATCGGCTTCACGATGCGCTCGACGCTTACGAGTCATTTGCGGCAAAGAAATCGGCGGTATCCATCGCGGCAGCGCAACCATCTGCTACGTCGTAGCCGCACCAGAGATATAGGCTTCGAGATGCCGGATCGTCATCTCCTGCTCGCTGATGACCGAGTTCACCAGATCGCCGATCGAGACCACACCGACAACTGCATTAGCCTCCACCACCGGCAGGTGACGGATGCGATTCTTCGTAATGATGCGCATGCACTCGCCCACAGTATGCTTTGGCGAAACGGAGATCACCGGGCTGCTCATGATCTCGGCAACCTGCGTCTCTTTTGACGAGCGCCCTTGCAAGATGACTTTTCGTGCGTAGTCGCGTTCGGAGATGATGCCCATCAGGGTTTGATGCTCCATCACTAACAACGCGCCTACCTTTCGCTCGGCCATCATCTCGACTGCCTGATAGACGGAGGCGTCGGGCGCGATCGCCGCAATTGGCCCAGACTTCTGCTTCAGCACCATACCGATTGTCGTTGCAAATTCTGCCATAGAGCACCTCGGGCCTCGAATAGTACCCCCGCTGAGCAACCTCGCGCAAACACTTAAAAACGCCGCATCCAGCAGTATCATCTGGTTATGCAGCCTTTTGACGCCCTTCTCCGCGAAGCTGAGGTCGCCCACGGCCACCTTTGCGCTGGCCAGATTCTCGGCGTCCGCATGGCCATGCTGGGTTGCGAACGGCTTGGCGTCGAAGATCCCAAGGGTGCCGACCGCAAGCGCCTGGTCACCTTCATCGAGATCGACCGCTGCGCCACGGACGCGATTGCCGTCGTCACAGGCTGCCGCCTGGGCAAGCGCGCCATCAAGTTTCGCGACTGGGGGAAGATGGCAGCTACCTTTGTCGACCTGACGTCACCCCTGACACCGCAGGGCGATACTCCTATTTTCAAAGCTCTGCGGATCGCCGCGCTCGAATCTTCCAAGCAACGCGCCCGCGAACTCTACCCGCACATTGAGAACAAGAACGAGCAGCAGATGCTTGCTTATCGCGAGCTGCCTGACGAGGACCTCTTCCACGAAGAGTGGGTTGCCGTACCGATCCACCCGCGTGAGATGCCTGGCTACAAGTCGGCGCGGATCACCTGCGCGCAGTGCGGCGAGGGCATCAACTACGATCGCGAGCGCTTTGGCGACGGACGAACACTTTGCCAAGGGTGCGCCTTTCCGGAGGCCCGCTACTATCGGTCGCTTACGGAAGCGGAGATCTCTAACAACAGCAAGGCCGGCGCGGAAACCTCTCCGCCACCGGCCTGCGAACATTGTTAGGCGCTGCAAGACTGCAGCCTTTCGCGTGGACTACCAGCGTCCGCGATGATCGTAGTGGTAGCGTTCAAAATCATGCGCTCGCACCCACTCGTCATGCCGACGTTCCTGTTCGAAGCGTTGACGAGCATAGTAGTCCGGCCCATAGCAGCGGTAAGCGGGGTAGCCGTAGTAAGCCGGATAGCCGACCCGGACCCCCACTGCGAACTGCTGTGCGTCAGCCTTCGCCGGTGCTGCCAACACAAACGCACCTGCCAGTAAGCCAACCGCTACACCCTTTGCAACCATCGCTTTTACGTTTGTGATCTTCATAACAACCCTCCTGCCTACAACTGATGAAACCCGCCCTACGCGCACCGGTTGCGCGCAACTATCGTGACGATCCTGTGTCCTGAAGCCCTAATCTGTGTAAGCTGCATCTGTAACAAAAGCAGGTGTTCTATGCCGCAGCCGGTTATCACCTTTCTTCGCTACTCTCTGATCCTGAAAGCCGCAATGGCCGACTGCCTTGAGGATCCTAAGCCGGAGGTCGTCCATCGACTTCGCTCCAGCAATCGCCGCCTGGAAGCTATGCTCGAACTGCTGACTCCCTCCGTCGATCTTCCCGCTCTGCCGAAGAGGTCCCGCGCCTTCAAACGTTCCGTCCAAAAGACTCGACGCATCGCCGGCGACGTCCGCGACCTGGACGTTCAACGTGAACTTCTCCGCGCTTATCAAACCTCAGACGGCGCAACCAAATTGGAGAAGGAGGTGGAAGCATCGAGAAAAAAGAAGGTGAAGAAACTGCAACAGCAGATCAGCGCCGACGAAGATAAGATCCGCCACGCGCTCGACAGACTCGAGATGATCTTTGCGGGAATCGCCGATTTTAACCTTAGCGGTGGAAGGCTGTTCCATGTCGCACGAAGTTGGCTGACGCCGGCGGTGCAGGGGCTCGATCCTCACGAGGACGATGACCTTCACTCGATCCGGAAGGCCTGCAAGACCGCACGCTACATCGCAGAGATTGGCGGCGAAGAGTCCAGGACTGCAATGAAGTTTGCCAAGCGCATGGAGAACATCCAGCAGACAACCGGCGCGTGGCACGACTATCTTCTTCTGCTGGATCAGGCTCAGACCCGGCTGCCGGACGGAAGTCCAGTCATCAAGAAGCTTTACGCGAAGGCCGCACTGCTGCGGCGCCAGGCTGAGGCGAAGGCAGCGCATCTCTTGAGAGCCTGAGCAGCCTCCGTGGTGTAGACTCAAAGCTGACATGATGGTCTTCCGCCAATCCGCCGCGTTGTACCTCATGCCGACTCGTTGTTGTTGTAGCTAGTCCTTCCTTCGTAGTACCCCTCTTCTAAATTCAGCGTTATAGCCCACACGTCGCTTCGTGGGCACCACTTCTTTCTCCAAGGAGACTTCTCCATGTCCACCCCTCGCACCCGTCTCTCTTTTTCCACCGACACCTGGGCAATCGTATTGTCCCTTGCTCTGGCGATCATCGTCCGCGCCGGTCTGCTCAAAACCGTCGCCTGGTAAACATCGAGGTCCTCGCCTCAACAAAACAACATGAAGGAGAGTCTATGGCCGCCTCAGTCGATCTACCCGATCTTCGCAGCGAGTATCCCCCACACGCCCCGGGCCGCGTCCCAGCCGAGCGCTCCTCCCTCCTTGGCCTGCTCCCAGGCATCGCACTTCTGGCCGTCGTCGGCTATGCCGGCAAGTTCGTCGAGCACTTCATCAACACCTACGGGAAAGCTCACCACTACGTCCTGCCCAACATCGAATACGTGCTCTGGGCCATTCTTTTTGGGATCCTCATCGCCAACACCGTCGGTTTGCCGCGGATCTTTCGTGCGGGCGTCGCTACCTACGAGTTCTGGCTGAAGGCAGGCATCATCCTGCTCGGCGCACGCTTTATTCTCGGCGATATTCTAAAACTCGGCGGCATCTCGCTGGCCCTGGTCTTCGTCGCCTTCGCATTCTCGCTGACCTTCATGACGTGGCTGGGCCGCACTTTCAAACTAGGTCCCCAACTCACTACGCTGCTGGCCGTTGGGTCCAGCGTCTGCGGCGTCTCCGCCATCATTGCAACCCAGGGCGCAATTGACGCCGACGAAGAGGACTCTTCGACTGCTATTGCCGCCATTCTGGCTCTCGGCGCAATCTCGCTGTTCACCTTTCCGCTGATCGGCCATGCGTTGCACATGAGTGATCGCGCTTACGGTCTTTGGGCCGGTCTCGCGGTCGACAATACCGCCGAAGCCACCGCCGCTGGAGCCCTCTACTCCGATGCCGCCGGCAAGTTTGCCGTGCTCGCCAAGACCTGCCGCAACGCCCTCATCGGCTTCGTCGTGCTGGCCTACGCGATCCAGTGGGCACGGAAGGGCCTCGCCAGCCGCGGCGCCACGGAACAACTCGAGAACAAAGCCGCATTCCTCTGGAAGAAGTTTCCCAAGTTCGTCCTCGGCTTCCTCTTTATCTCTCTGCTGGCCACCCTGGGCTCTTCGACCAACCCCAATGTAGCCGCGCTGGGCTTTTCGAAACCTCAGCTCGCAGCGTTAGGGAACCTCAGCCGCTGGGCCTTTCTGCTCACCTTTGCCGGAGTTGGGCTGCGCACAAACCTGAAGGACCTGTTCAAACAAGGAGCGAGGCCGTTCATTGTGGGAGCAGTCGGCGAGGTCGCTATTGCCGCCATTACTCTGCTGCTTGTCCTCGGTGCCAACCACTTCTTCCATCTTTAAAATCACCACCTTGTGGACGCTCCCGTTTCGCCGATTTTGGTCAAGCGAAGCGGGAGTTCCGAGTGGGAAAGTTGTCACGCTTTCGTCACGGTGTCCTCATGGCGTGCCCAGCTATGGTAGCCTCCTGCAAGGGGTTGCATTATCCGAGTAAGCTCACCCCGACCCGTTGCCGATGCTTGTAGCTCACCCAAAACCTGGTCGATACTTCCGCCTCACAGCATTCCTTCTGCTTTCGATTGGGCGACTGTGCTTCGCTCAAAACGTAGCTCCTCGGCAAGCGTCGATGAATGTTTCAGCGGAGACATCGAGCTCTCTGCCTGATGCGCCGGAGCCTCAAGTCGCCACCGACCCGGCCTCGTCTTCTGCAACAGCGGCAGAAAAGGTCGAACCCCCCGTAACCTTCGCTGGCACCCCGCGTCGTCTCCTGGCCGATCAAAAGGCCATCTGGACGAGCCCTCTGCATCTTCGGCCCAGCGACGCAATCTGGCTGGCTCCCCTTGGCGCGACGACAGGTTTGTTGATCGGCAGCGACCAGCACACCATGAACTCGTTGATCCAAATCAACGCAAACGACCGAAGCAAATTCAACACCTTCTCGAACGCTGGCGTAGTGGCGCTTGGGGCGGCGCCGGCAGCCATGTACCTCTGGAGTCTCTTCAACGACGCGCCCCAGGCCCACGAGACCGGCCTGCTGACAGCAGAAGCGCTGGCGGACAGCCTGGCGGTGAGCGAAGTAGGCAAATTCATCTCCCTGCGTGACCGTCCCCTTGTAAACAATGCCAAGGGAGACTTCTTCAACTCCAGTCCATCTGCGTCAGGCTTCCCTTCGAATCACGCGACTGCTGCATGGGCGATGGCTTCGGTAATTGGAGATGAGTACCCTGGCTGGATTACCCGCACAGCGGTTTATGGACTGGCAACCGGCGTAAGCGTCAGCCGCGTGCTCGCCGAACAGCACTTTCCCTCGGACGTTCTGATTGGAAGCGCAACCGGATGGCTGATCGGTCACTACGTCTATCGCGCGCACCACAACTTCAGCCTGAACCCATTCGATTCCAAGGCGATGCCGGATGACTTTGGGGTGCCGCGAACCCACAAGACGCAGCAAGCGCAGGGAAGCTCTCAGCCAGTGCCTGTCGCTCATCATCCACCGCGGCTCTTCTCTGAAGATGACGATCCAGATTCGATCGGATCGACCAACGTCCCCATGGACAGTTGGGTCTATCCGGCACTGGAACGGCTTGCCGCCATGGGCTTCATCCCCGGTCAGAGTGTCTCAATCCGCCCGTGGACCCGGCAGGAGTGCCTACGCCAGCTCAGAGTGGCGGAGGACCAGATCGATATGGAGCAATACAACAGTCCCAGGCTTGTCTCTGAGGCTCGCCGTCTCATGGCCGATCTCCACAATGAGTTCGAGATCGAACCTAACTACTACGAGTCGTTGAGTCTCGAGTCAGTTTACGCACGATACGGCACAATCGCAGGCCCTGCGCTGGCAGACAGCTTCCACTTTGGACAGACCTGGTGGAACGACTTCGGCCGCCCCCTTGGCCGCGGCGGCAGCGCAATCGCCGGCTATTCGATACGCGCCAACTACGGAAGGCTCTTCTTTTATGATCGCCAGGAGCTGCAGCAAAGCCCTGGGAATCCGGCTGAATCGCTGGCAATTAATCAGCTGATCAACGTGTTGGATCGATTACCGAACTTCGGCGACCCAACCATACAGCCTATCCCTGAAAGATCAGCCTACACTCGCCAACGGCCGATCGAGCTATATGCAGGCGTTGCCTTCGAGGGCAATGCGCTTTCTTTGGGCAAACAGGAGATCTACTGGGGACCGACTACGATGGGTCCGCTCGCCTTCTCCAGTAACGCAGAGCCAACGTACAACTTGCGCCTCGTATCCACGCGCCCTCACCCGATACCGTTCCTGCCATCGCTGGGCACCTATCGCTTTGATATCGTGCTCGGAAAGCTCTCCGGACATAGCTATCCGGCACGTCCCTGGTTCAATGGGCAAAAGCTTGACTTTAATTTTGGCGATAACCTCGAGATGAGCTTCACCCGCTGGTCCATCTTCTGGGGCGTCGGACACCCCATCACACTCCACACCTTCAAGAACAATGTATTCAGCTTCAACTCAACCGGGGATATATCCACTGGAAACGGCGGGAGCGGCGGCTACGGAGATCGAGCCGATCCTGGCGACCGCAAGAGTAACTTCGACTTCAGTTATCGGCTGCCATTTTTGCGCCGGGCCGTCACCCTCTACGCGGATGCATACTCCGACGACGACCCCAGTCCAATCGATGCACCTCGCAGGGCTGCCTGGAGCCCAGGCATATACTTTGCGCGATTGCCCTTTCTGCCGCATATGGATTTACGCGTCGAGGCCGTTAGTTCGCAGGGGCTTGTGAATGACTTCGGCGGCCAGCACTTCTTCATCAATAACCAGTACCTGGACGGAAATACTAATAAGGGATTTCTGCTGGGCAACGCTGTGGGCCGCGATGGCCGAGCTATCGAAGGCCGCACCGGCTACTGGTTTTCAGCGCGGACTAAAGTCGAACTAGGCTACCGGCAGAACAAGGGGGGCATCCAATTTCTTCCCGGTGGCAGTACGATAACGGATGGCTTCCTCAACGGATCCTATGCCTTCAATCAACACTGGCAGGCGCAAGTCTTCACGCAGTACGAGCGATTCCTGATTCCCTCCTACATGAGCGGCTCGCGGCACAATGTGAGCGGCTGGCTTCAGGTTACGTGGACGCCCGAGTTACATCTGCATCGCTAAGAGACGCTTCGATAGGCACGCAGGTATCTCCCGACAGCAATTCATGGGAGCGGCTGCCGTTAGTCATACACTGTTGCTAGTTCCAGAAAAGACGATTCATGCTCAATCGACGCTTCAAACCGACGCTGAACAGACTCTCAACTCGACCGAGCCGGTAGCCTAGCAGTTTAGCCGCTGTATGAGCCAAGGCAGAAGGAATAAGCCACCAATAGCGAGGCCAGAGAGACCGCAACTCCGATCGAACAAAGCGGCCGCCTTCCCCTCCAGCGCCACCGAACTCACTCAGCATCCAGCTCTCCTGGTGGTGCAGCACGCCAATATCGAAGTATCGCCGGAACTCCTGCATCCAGGTATAGCTATGGGAGTGATAGACCTTCGCCTGAGCCACGTAGGCGAGCTTCCATCCCGCGAGCAGTAGCCTGGCGGCGGTGACTGTATCTTCTCCAAAAATAACGCCGCGCGGAAATCCGCCGACGGCCATCAGCGCCTCGCGCCGGTAAGCGGCAAAGGAGTTTGAGATAAAGATAGCCTTGAACCCAAGCTGCTCCCGGCTCGACAACGTGCGCACGCCAGACTCAGCAGGATAGTTGTAGAAGCGCGCATGAGCTTCAATCGGAGTTGCACCACGACGCGGAAGCTGACGTCCAAAGGCAGCTGCAACGCCAGAATCGGTAAAGGCCTCGAGCAGGCAACGAATGGCATCGGATTGCGCCAGCTCAACATCCTGCGTAAGGAAGACGAGAATCTCAGCATCAGGTAACAGTTCAGCGGCCAGTTGCCTTGTTCCGCCGTGATTAAACTCGGATCTTGCGATCACATGGACTCGAAAGCCCGCGGCATTCGCTAGATTCACTGTTTCATCTGTAGAAGAAGAGTCGAGAATCAACACCCGGTCCGCCGCAATTGATTCCAACAGCAGCGACGTAAGCCGCGACCATCCCTCGGCGGCATTCAAAGTGGGTACAACTACAAAAAAATTCACCTGTCAGAGGTTATCACTGTTGAAACGGCGGTTTATAGAGATAAGCTGAGTCGTCGAGGGGAGTGTGGCGGCGTACATTCTGTCACTCTCTGGTTACATTCTCGCTCAAGAATCGCGGTGGCAGAACCGATCACTCCGATGCCGGCATCGATTCAGTTGGAGGGACTGCAATTCCATTTTCAGCATTCCAACCCACGGCTAAATGTCGTCTCTCTAGAAGACAACGTTAGCCGCGGCTATGGCAAGTCCAAACTGACCGACGATCTGCGCAATATCGACGATTAGCCGTATCGTATTGCCCTTGGTCAGATTCAATGGGACCACTACCGTGTCGCCAGGATACAAGTGGAGCGAGTCAAAGCTGTTTCCTCGTAACGAAGAACTATATTGCTTGCTGATCACAGATCCACTCGCTCTAATGACGTAAGCCCGGCTCTTATCAGCATCTCTATTGGAGCCACCGGCTAGTCTTATGTAGCCGCCAAGCCTGCGTTGTGACTCGAAAACAAAAGAGTTCTGGTTATAGACTGCCCCATCGACGCTTACGGTAGAGGGAACACGCGGAACGATGAAACGGTCTCCATCTTCGAGTGGGAGATCAGGGATCTGGCTCAAGTCGCGGCTGTCAGGCTTCAAATCCAACACGATGCGTCCGGTCGCCCTCGCTTGCCGCAAGCTGGCGATGATGTTCTGATTCTGGGCCTGAGTTGCAGCTGCGGCTGCGGTGTCCGAAGCGCTTATAGCTCGGCCCGCATTATTTGTTGCGTTTGTACTCACCTGCAGCGCAATCTCGTCGACGTATTGATTCAGGCGCTGTTGTTGCACCCGACGTGTAGATTCGCGAGTGAACTCCGAGCCATAGAGATATGCTTCCGAGGTAAACCCGCCGGCACGCTCTACCAACTGTCGCAAGGTCTCGCCTGGCAGAACGCTGTAGACACCAGAGGAGGCAAACTCTCCCTCCAGCCGCACGAATCGGGTCTGTTGCGCCTGGGGCACCCGAATGTCAGCCTTCGAGAATATGGTAAGAACATCGCCGGGAAGCAGCTCGATATTCTGAGCAGCGTCTTCTTCTAATATCGCTTTGCCGAGATTGAATGGGACGAGAGAGGTTGTCAGGTTCGCTTTGCTCTGACGCTCGATGACCGCGTAGCTCCAGTCGATATCGGGCTCGCTCAACTTGACATTATTCCGCGGCTTAAACTCTCCAGACGATGCACTTGCCACAGTTGAACCCAGACTCGCGCTGGCTGCACTGACGCGATTTGTAGGTGCCGTGTTGAACTGGGAGCCATTTTGCGGCAACCCGGATAGGTTGGAGTTGCTACCGCTGTAGGCGTTTTGATTGTTGTTCGCCGAATTCGTCCCACTTATTCCGTTGGCTGCATTTGCCGCTGCGGAAGGAGAATATCGATCATTGCTTCCGCTCAACGAGGTCTGAGAAGCGGGAATTTTGATGCAGTCGAGTCCGCCATCGGTGGGGGGATCGGTATCGTTGTCGTTTCCCATATCGCTATCCGTCGTTCGATAGCTACTTCCTTCTTCGCTTCCGAAGGCCAGCCCAATTAAATTGGGATTCCTGGTAGAGGAGTATCTCCAGTTGGGGTTAGATCCTTCCTCTCCAACAGGAATCCCGTACCGCAGATTTGGAATGCCGTAGGGGGTCAAGGGAAGGCAGGTGGGAATGTAGGTCAGAGTGGGCTGACCGAGTTGGCTTCGCTTCAACCAATAGTCGCGGGTGATCAATGCATCTTTATCGGGCAGCAGATCGCGAATGCGCATTCCCGGCTTCCAAGTGTACCGTCCCGGATTAGCCACATTTCCGCGCAGCGTGACCGCATCCTTGTACTGGCTGACCACCGCGTCCAGCTCCAACACGTCGCCATTCTGCATCACAGTCGCTCTTCCCTGCGCGTCAAGGGATATCTCAAGCATGCTACGCCTGCGGCGCTCGTCCACTCTCTCTAACCGGACCCTCTGTCCCGAAGCAACGTTCGTCAAACCTGCCGCCAACTCGAGAACATCCCCGACGGTTGTATCGCTCGGTGACTTGAGCTCGTAGATCGCTGGATGATTGACACTTCCAGTGACAGCCACCTGCGGACCGACCGGCGGAATGTAGATAACGTCCCCGGGCAGGAGTTTTTCATCCTTCGATTTGTCGCCACGCTGCAGCAGGTCATACAAATCGAAATCAACGACTACTTTATCGCCGCGTTTCAACTGAATGTGTCGCAGGCTTCCCTGCGGAGTTGGTCCCCCCGTGGCGAAGAGAGCGTTGGTCAGTGTGCTCAACGAGCTGATCGTATAGCTTCCTGGCCTGCGCGCTTGTCCTACCACAAATACCTGAATGGACCTCAACTGGCCCAGATTCACATTGAGATCAAAGTTTCGGAAGACCCTGCTAATCTGGCTCTTCAAAAAGTCATGCATCTGCTCAAACTTCACCCCAGCAACGTGAACCGAGCCTACCTGGGGCACGAAGATGCTTCCAGATCGATCTACCAGAAAGCGGCCGTTCAAGGTAACCTGGCCCCACATCTGGATCAGCAACTGGTCGCCCGGCCCTACGACGTAATCTGGCGTCACCGGTATCTGGTTGACCGGCGCGAAAGTAGACGGCAAGTTGCGAAATAGATTCACGCCGTAGATCGGCAGCATCTTCCCAATCGAATTAGCGACCAGAAGTTGAAACTCAGTGGGCGAGTCCAGCGGAAGAGGAGTCTGAAGATTCTGATTTTGCTGTTGGGTCCGAGTATTATTTTGCGAGTTGGTTTGGGTGTCCTGCTGCCCGGGCACAATAATCTGCGGAGTCAAGGTCTGTTGCTGCTGCTGATTGACCGATGGGTTGCGGAGCTGAAGGTTGCTTTGATCGTCAGAAGACTGACACGTCGGATCATTCGGGTCGCAGGACTGCTGCTGTGAAGTTTGCCCACTGAGCGCCTGACCGAATTGTTCGAACTGAGCAGAGGATGTTAGCGTTCCGAACACGCTGACTAGAAGCACATATCCAAACCTGCGTACTCTGGGGGAACTACCAAACTGCATCTGCTCTAATCCTCGCAACCTTCTTTTAGCCTAGTATCGTTCATCATACAATCAGCAGCCGAACTCGCTGAAATGGCGGCCGGACACCTGATCTCCGGATCTCTCAGGTGCCCGATCCCATCAAAATGGCGGAGCGTCCTCCTGTAAGGAAAGCCAGCCTCAGGCACCAGACTCCTGGCGAGCTTGTTGCGTCTCCACGGCCTGCGCCACTCGAAGCATCGTCGATTCATCAAAGTGATTGCCCAGGACTTGAACTCCGATCGGCAATCCTTCCTTCGTCTGCCCGCAGGGCACGGACACACCGCAGATACCCGCCAGACTCGCAGCCACCGAGTAAATGTCCTCCAGATACATCTGGACAGGGTCGTCTGTCTTTTCGCCCAGCTTGAATGCCGGGGTCGGAGTCACGGGAGCCACCAGCACATCCACATCGGCAAATGCCGTCAGAAAGTCGCGGGTCAACAGAGTTCGAACCTGCTGCGCCTTGCGGTAATACGCGTCATAGTAGCCCGCACTGAGGGCATAAGTGCCCAGCAGGATTCGCCGCTTCACTTCGGCGCCAAAGCCTGCATCTCGAGTCTTGCGAAACATCGCGGACAACGTGGTCGCCTCTTCCGCCCTTAACCCGAACCTGACCCCATCGAACCGGGAGAGATTGGAGGATGCCTCTGCCGTCGCAATCACGTAATAGGTTGGAATCGCGTATTTGGTGTGCGGTAAACTGACCGGCTTCACCACGCATCCCACCAGCTTCAGACCAGCAATTACACCATCGATTGCGCTGCGAATCTCCGGATCTAATCCTTCGCCGAAGTACTCCTCCGGCACGCCGATCCGCAACCCCTCCACAGGTTTTCCCAGTCCGGCAACATAGTCATCCACCGGCCTGGTCGATGAGGTTGCATCCATAACATCTTTTCCTGCAATCACCTGCAGTACAGTTGCCGCGTCCTTGACAGTCGTGGTGAATGGCCCGACGCGATCCAGCGAGGAGGCGAATGCAATCAATCCATAGCGGCTGACCCTGCCATAGGTAGGCAAGACCCCCACCACGCCGCAAAAGGCCGCTGGCTGGCGAATCGACCCGCCAGTATCGGATCCAAGGGTTGCTACTGCAAAATTTGCCGCCACGGCAGCCGCCGATCCGCCGCTCGATCCGCCGGGGACACGATCTAACGCTTTTGGATTCAATACCGGCCCATAGGCAGAGTTCTCATTCGACGAACCCATGGCAAACTCGTCGCAGTTCAACTTTCCCAGCAGCACCGCCCCAGCCTCTTCCAGCTTAGCGACCGCAGTCGCATCATACGGCGGCCGATACCCCTTCAAAATAAGAGACCCTGCAGTGGCCGGGGCTCCCTTCATGACAAGAACATCTTTGATGCCCACTGGAACCCCTGCCAGCGGCGGCAGCGGGTTCCCCCTGGAGGCCATCTCATCGATCCTCTCAGCCTGGGCCATCGCCCGCTCACGGCTGAACGCCAGAAAGCTGTTAATCTTGCCGTCCTGGGAGGCGATGCGGTCATAGTGCTGCTCCGCAAGCGCTGTTGCCGTAGTTTCACCCGAAGCTACCGCCTTATGCGCGGCATCGATCGTTAGATTTTCCAGGTTCACTACCTTTGCGCTCACCTTTCGATCACCTTGGGAACCTTGAAAAACCGCCCATCGGTATCAGGAGCCGCAGACATCACTTCAGCGCGGTCGAGCGACGGCCGTACCTCGTCCCTCCGCAATGCCTCTCCATTGTCGAGCAACGCGCCGCCCAACATCTCCCCTACCTGCGCCATCGCAGGAACCCCAGAAGTATTCAGCTCATTCAATTGATCGATGTGGCCAAGAATGGCGTTCAAGTCTCTTTGCATCCTCGGCTCTTCCTCCGCCGTTAGCTCCAGATTCGCCAACTCTGCGACCCGCCGCACATCCTCCAGGGTCACGCCAGCCTGTTCCTTCATCGCTTGTAGTTCCCCTTCTTATCAAAGTGTATCTCGCTTACAGGTACTCCCGAAATACGCGACAGCTCTGCGGCAAGCTGTCGACGCATACTGACCAGTTGCCGCAACCATACGCCATCTTCCACCTCAACGCGCACCACGCCATTCTCAAATCCTATGACCTGCCCTCGTTCGGCCATTGCCCTTCCGCACGCCACCGGCCACGCTGCCGCGAGTCTGTCCTCCTCCCGGAGCGCTTGCAGGCTCCTTCTTAATGAGCCTTTCAACATATCCCGCATTCCCTCTAAAGGCATCGGCAAACCCCGATCAAGTTGTCACGGTTGAGATTCTCGACTGGGAGTTAAAAGCAAGCTTCCGGCTAAATGTCAGTCATGGGCCAACTTCGTGCCCCACTGTTGAAATTACGGCAGATGCGCGGTTTGTCCAGCCTAGCCCACGGCAAAGCCAAGATACAAAACAAGCTGCAAACCCTCAAGATGAAGAGATAAACTCCACGCGCTAGTGAGTGAGAGACAGGTGGTTGCAGCCACGTCACTTTTATTTTATGTGAGTCAGACTAATACGCGCCATCCTGATTCACTACCGAGGCAAACGTCTTCAGCAGGATCCAGAGGTCTCTCATCAGAGACCATCTTTCAACGTATTCACAGTCAAGTGCGACACGTTTTTCATAGCTCAACGCACTGCGTCCCGACACCTGCCAAAGACCAGTCAAGCCGGGCTTGACCCTGCAGTAGCAGTCGAAGCAATCACCGTACTTTTCTACTTCCGCCGCTACAATCGGTCGAGGCCCCACCAGACTCATCTGTCCAGCAAGCACGTTCCAAAGCTGCGGCAACTCATCCAAACTGTATCGCCGGAGAAAAAGCCCCAGGGGGGTAATCCGCGGATCTTTACGAAGTTTATGGGTCTTCTTCCATTCCGCCCTCGCCTTTGGATATCGCGCTAGATGAGTCTCCAGCACTTCAGCCGAGTTGATACACATCGTGCGGAACTTCCACATGGAAAAAAAGGCGCCATGCTTGCGAATCCGCCGATGCGAATACAAGACTGGCCCGGGCGAACTCAGTTTCACGGAGATGGCCACAATACTGAGTAACAACAGCACAACCGGCATTGAAATCAAAACCAGGACAACATCGACTGATCGTTTGATCACCCGGTATCGGAAGAAGTCGGATGGCGTTTCCTCTGCTCGATGCGAAATCTCTAACGAGCTACCAACCGACTCTGGATACGAATAAGAACCTTCGATAGCCGCTGTCCGCGACTCGGGAGATTGATATTCAGCCTGCATTCGAATCCTGTATCTGTTCGGCTCGCATGTCCGCATGCTCTGCGTTCCATCAGCCGGACCGGTTCCTGTTACACGCCTTGTGTCGCGGTACCTTCTCTAATCCGCTCCTGGAGTCTCAAATGAGACCGGGAAACGGCCGCGCTTCCAAATCACTTCCACCTGCCTGCTCATGCTACCCGTCCATGGACCTTATACGTTGGCCTCTCTATCGGTCGGGTTGGACCAAGTCGACGACTGGGAAAACAAAGCGCATTGATACAACTTCACTATTCTAACCGACGGTGTTCTGAAAAAGGAGTTTACGCATTCCGAGTTCGCCTTTTATTCGTTCCACTTTGGAACCGCCACGTTGGGTCTGTTTTCATGTATGAGTCGAGACACTAAACTACTTTGATGCAGGTTCTTGAAACGCCTCTACGTGACGTTAAGCTACTTCAACCCCAACGCTTCGAAGATAGTCGCGGTTGGTTTGCAGAGGTATTCAATCAATCAACCTTCGCCGCTCAAGGATTATCAGCGAATTTTGTGCAGGACAACCACTCTTTCTCGCTGAAAGGTGTACTTCGCGGCCTTCATTATCAACTTGGCAGGCCTCAGGGCAAGCTCGTCAGAGTCCTCTCCGGCCACATTTGGGACGTGGCAGTCGATCTTCGGCGCGAATCTCCCGATTTCGGCAGATGGGCCGGATTCCACCTGAAAGCCCAATCCTCCGCCGACCAACTGCAACTCCTCTGGATCCCCGAAGGCTTCGCCCACGGCTTTCTTGTTCTCTCAGAGACCGCGGAGGTTTTTTACAAAGCCACGAACCTCTACTACCCTGCGGGAGAGCGCTCCATCCTCTGGAACGATCCCGTCCTCGCTATTGATTGGCCCATCGAGGCGCTCGATGGTAACCCTCCCCTGGTCAGTTCCAAAGACGCCCTAGGCAAGCACTTTCTCGAGGCCGAACTGCCACCGGTCGAAGTGAGTCATCTGGTCTGAAAACTCCGCGAGTAACGTCGCGGTCGAGGAGCTTCTTGCTTCCCCGCAGATTCCGAATCCCGCAGCTTACACAATTTGAACGCAGTGACACCTGCATGCTCAACAGTCGCTTATCCGTGCGCTACCAGCCAACGTTCAACCTCAGCCAAGGACTCCACCATTAGATACTCGCCGTCACATCGGTCAGTCTCAGTCCCTCTGATCAAGAAAGCCTGCCACAATCCGGCTGCGTTCGCGGCCGCCACGTCCGAACATCTGTCTCCAATCATCACACTCTCGTTCAGTTCCACCCCGAATTGAGCAACCCCCCGTCGAAGCATACCCGTGCCGGGCTTCCGATCCTCATGCTCGCGTTTGTACTCGCCAACACCATGCTCGGGATGGAACGGGCAAAAATAAACAGCATCCAGCTCAACCCCCTCTGCACGAAGCTCTGCGCGCATGAACAGCATCAGCGCGTGGAAATCGGCCTCAGAGTAGTAGCCCCGCGCGATGCCCGCCTGATTGGTCACAACGATCAGCCGATATCCAAGTCCTACAGCGGTCTTGCAGAGCGAAAATATCCCATCAACAAATCGCACCTCCTCGGCGCGGTGCAGATATCCCACCTCTTCATTGACAACACCATCTCGATCGAGAAATAACGCTCGCTGCTTCATAGCTCTGCTAACACCTCTCGCAGCGATTGCCGCCAGTCCATCATGGACCAACTGAATCGTTCCCTCAGCTTGCTGCAGTTCAACCGTGAGTTCAACGGCCGCCTCGCAGGAGTGGGATATTGAGCAGTCGAGATTGCCTCGACGGTCGCAAACTGCACTCCAGGCTCCATTTCGCGGCGCAGTTGAAGCGCCTCCGCTGCAAATTCGAACCATGTAGTCTCACCGCAGCCAGCCGCGTGGTAAATCCCGCTCGCGTCCTCAATTGACCTCTCTAGTCCGGTTGTCTCTGCGGTTGCTTCGACTCGCCCGATTACATGCGCTGTCATCCTCGCCAGATCACGACTCCAGGTTGGCGCACCATGCTGGTCGTTCACGATTCGTAATGTCTCGCGTTCGCTTGCAAGCTTCAAGATCGTCAACAGAAAATTCCGCCCTCGTCCTCCATAGACCCAACTCGTGCGGAAGATCATGTGCCCTGCACCACTCTCCGCAAGTGCCCTCTCGCCGGCCAGCTTGCTCGCGCCATAGACACTCCCTGGTTCGGCTGCATCAGTTTCAAGGTATGGTCTATTCCCTAAGCCATCAAAAACATAGTCCGTAGAAAAATGGACGACACCAGCACCAAGCGCTCGCGCCTCTTCTCCTATTACCCTGACAGCCTCGGCATTAATCGCATTCGCCATCTCCGGCTCGCTCTCCGCTTTGTCGACCGCCGTGTAAGCTCCGGGATTCACAATCCATCTGGGCCGAATCGCACGAATCGTCTCCCTGACCGAAACCGCATTCGCAAGATCCATCATTTCGCGTTCCGGGGCAACCACATCCCCCAACGACTTCAGGGTCTGAAGTAGCTCACCACCAACCTGGCCCGAAGCTCCCGTCAACAGGATCCGCTCACCCAGCGGCAACCTCCCAGACACCATCAGTACACCGTCTCTTCCAGCACCCTCAGCAGATACTGCCCATAAGTGCTCTTCGCGATCTTCGATGCCAGGTTTCGCAGCTGATCGGTATTTATGTAACCGAGCCGGTACACAATCTCTTCAGGGCAAGCTACCTTCAGCCCCTGTCGCTTCTCAATCGTATGGATGAACGTCGCCGCATCCAGCAGAGAATCGTGTGTTCCAGTATCGAGCCATGCGATTCCGCGGCCAAGCACCTGAGTCCTCAGTTGTCCTCGCTCCAGGTACCAGCGATTTACATCTGTGATCTCGAGTTCACCCCGCGGCGAGGGTTTCAGCCCTTCAGCGATGCCAACAACCTGCGCATCATAAAAGTAGATTCCCGTCACCGCATAGCGCGACTTCGGTTTCAGCGGCTTCTCTTCAATCGAGATCGCCTGGCGATGCTGGTCGAACTCCACAACCCCATATCGCTCCGGGTCAAGAACAGGATAAGCGAACACTGTCGCTCCGGCACCACCTGCAGCAGCCTCCCGTAATGTCCTGGCAAAATCATGTCCGTAGAAGATGTTGTCTCCCAGCACCAGACAACACCCCTTCCCTGCAAGAAACTCTTTACCGATCAAAAACGCCTGGGCCAGACCATCTGGAGACGGCTGCACCGCATACTGAAGCTTGATTCCCCACTGCTCACCACTTCCCAACAGCTGCTCGAAACGCGGGGTATCTTCCGGAGTAGAGATCACGAGAATCTCGCGAATCCCTGCCAGTAAGAGCGCCGACAGCGGATAGTAGATCATCGGCTTGTCGTAGACCGGCAGCAGTTGCTTTGAGACTACCTGCGTGACCGGATGCAGCCTCGTCCCAGAGCCGCCTGCGAGAATAATCCCCTTCATCGAACCCTCTCGCCTGCCTCGGTCAAGAAGCCACGATCAGCAACAGCAAGCTGATCTTCGCGACCGGAATAGTTCTGGAGAACCCATTGCTGATAAGCCCCGCTGGTTACATGCTCTACCCACGACGCGTTTCTCAGATACCACTCCACCGTCTTCCTCAGCCCGGTCTCAAAGCTCTCCTGCGCTCTCCAGCCGAGTTCTCCCTCAAGCTTGCGCGCATCGATCGCATACCGTCGATCATGCCCCGGCCGATCGGTAACGTAGGTCATCAACTGCAGATGCGGTTTAAATTTTGACTGCGGCACCAGCTCATCCAGCAGTGCGCACACCGTAGTCACTACCTCGAGATTGCTTCGCTGATTTCCCCCGCCGATGTTGTACGTCTCGCCAATGCGGCCTCGTTCCAGAATCGTGCGCAAGGCACTCGCATGGTCTCCTACATACAACCAGTCTCTAACCTGTTGTCCATCTCCATAGACAGGCAGCGGCTTACCCTGCAGCGCATTCGCAATCATCAGCGGAATCAGCTTCTCTGGAAACTGATACGGCCCGTAGTTATTTGAGCAGTTCGTGATGATAGCCGGTAGCCCGTAGGTATGCACCCATGCCCTCACCAGATGGTCCGACGCCGCCTTCGACGCCGCATAAGGACTGTTTGGAGCGTATGGCGTGTCTTCATGAAAAGCCGGCGCCTCCGGCGTCAGCGTGCCATACACCTCATCGGTCGAAACATGCAGAAAGCGGAACCTCTCCCGATCTGCCCCTGCTAAGCCCTCGTAGTACGCCCGTGCCGCCTGCAGCAAGGTAAATGTGCCGTCGATATTGGTTCGCAGAAACGCTTCTGGGCCCAAAATCGAACGGTCGACATGGCTTTCCGCTGCGAAATGAATCACCGCTCGCGGGCGGTATCTTTGCAGCAATCCGGAAACCGCCTTCGCGTCGCAGATATCACCATGCACAAACGTGTAGGCAGAGCTGCGCTCAATAGACGCAAGGTTCTCCGGATTCCCCGCATACGTCAGCTTGTCCAGGTTGACGACCGGTCCATGGCCTGCAGCCAGCCAGTCCAGCACGTAGTTGCTCCCTATAAACCCGGCTCCGCCAGTCACTAGAATGGAATCGCTGCACGGGATCGCTTCTGCCTCTGTTGCTGCTCTCATGTTTCTGTTTATGCCTCCGAACTTTGGTTCCAACGCTTAATAATAGGCTACCTACCCTTCGCCATCAGGTGGATCACCTCCCGGCGGTGTTTTGCCTTTGCGAAGAACCAGGCAACTGCAAACTCCACCGTTCTCTCCAATGGAGATCGAGACGCGAAAGGTGACCCTATGACCACGAATAATCAACAGTCCAATCAAACCAGCTACCAGACGCCTGCGGGCGACTCAAAACATGCTGTAGAACCCTCAGGTCCCAAGGGGGATAACCCATCGACCGCAGGCCCGGGCCCCACAAAGGTCACCTCCAACACCCCGGAAAATAATCGGGGGCGCATCAATCCCTCGGCGCCCGAAGATGCGAACACAACCCCAGGCACAACAGACAAGAAATAAGATTGTTCTGTTCAATGTCTTTCATCCGTGGTATCTCCTGAAAGGACCTACAAGACGTCGACATCCACTGCGCCAGTCGAGTTTGCGCCACTGTTTGCCCAGGAAACAGTGGATAACGGCAGGAGCGAACCCTTCGCCCGCCTATGCGGCAAAGAGTTCTTATCGTCGTCTGAAAGGGGTTACGTGAAGGAGCAGTTCCCATGGAAATCGAAAGCAGTCTCCATCTTCAGCAGCAAATTGCACGTCTACAAGCACTCCTCGACACGACCCACAGAATCCATAGCACCATCGAATTGGACAGCGTTCTCCGCAGCGTCCTGCAGATCACCGTGCGGGAACTTGAGATGGCGGGTGCATTTTTTACAGCCTTTCCGTTTTCTTACGGGGAGATCCCCCCACGATTTCTCTTGCATCCGCCGTCCTCCGATCCAAGACGCGGTTGTTACCGCTTCCCTTTGCTGGATCGCCACGGTGCTGCCCTTACCGAAATGGTAGTCATCACCCGCGAAGGCGCTCCGCTCACCCTCTTCGAGCAGGACTTTCTAGAACATCTCGCAGTCCAGGCCGCCGTCGCGATTGAAAACGCACGATATCACGAACAAACCCTGGATATGGAGAGGGTCAAGCAGGATCTCTCCTGCGCACGCGACATTCAGCGGAGCCTCCTTCCTCAAACGTTTCCAGACATCTCCGGCTACAGCATCGCGGGCCGCTCGCAGACCTGCTATGAAGTCGGCGGCGACTACCTCGATCTCATCCCACTTACCTCTGGCGAGCTGATGATCGTCGTAGCCGACGTCGCAGGCAAAGGCCTTGCCTCGGCCCTGGTTGGCAGCTCATTTCGGGCGGCGTTGCGAGCTATCGCGAACTCTGGGATGCCGCTCGCCGACATGGCGACACACATGAACCTTCTCCACTACAAAGAAGGCGAGGAGTCCCGCCGCCGCTACGTCACGGCCATGTTCCTGAAGCTTGATCCAAAGACACATACTGTCGAAGTAGTTAACTGCGGTCACAATCCGGCCTTTCTTCTCAACGGCAGCGATGTCCCTGAGTTGATTGAGGCCAGTGGAACCCCGGTCGGAATGTTGCCTTTCTCTGGTTACTCGGCAGAAAAATATGTACTGTCCGAGAAGGCGAAGCTGCTAATCTACACCGACGGAATGACTGAGGTATTTCAAGGTGACGAAGAATTCGGCCAGGATCGTCTCATGGAGGCCTTCCGCACCTGCCGAGTCTCGGACGCGACTGGAACACTGAACTCGATTTGGCAGACTCTGGATGCTTTCTCCAATCAGGAAAACCAATCAGACGATATGACCGCACTCGTAATTGGACGAAAGCCGTAGGAGGGGAAGTGAACGGAAAGAACGTGAACAGCATCGAGCTGCGTCTTCCTTCGCGTCTCGGCTTTGAAAAAGTTGCAATGAGCACCGCCTCCAGTGTCGCCAAACTGATGGGCTTCGCTCCGGACCGGGTTGAAGATCTAAAAACCGCTGTCGCCGAAGCTTGCATCAATGCCATGGAGCATGGAAACAAACTCGACGAATCTCTGATTGTCGATGTCATTCTCTCCATGAACGAGGGTTCCCTTGAAGTAAAGGTGCTCGACACGGGCACCGGGCCTCCGGGCGGAGTTCACGCCCCGGATATGGACAAAAAAATGCACGGAGAAGAGGCTAGTCGCGGCATGGGAATGTTCCTTATTCAGTCTTTGGTGGATGAGGCAGAATGGGTGAGTGCGCCTCTCACTGGAAGCTACGCCCGACTCGTCATACGCTTAAACAACACTGGAGATTGAGGAGACACCAAGATGGCGGACTCAGGTACGAAGGTCAAAATGGAGCAGGTTAAGTGCGCCTCTGGCGATCCAATCACGGTACTGCGCTTCGCCGGCGACATCACGAGTTCGTCCGAGCCTGCGGTACTAGGCACGTACAGCGGACTATCGCCCGAGACATCCAAGCGCATCCTGCTTGATTTTTCCAAGGTGGAGTATCTCAACTCCAGCGGCATCGCACTGATCATTCAACTGCTCTACGCTGCAAGTCAGAAAGGACAAACCGTCCAGACCTTCGGCCTGACTCCGCACTTCCAGAAAGTCTTCACCATGGTAGGCATAACGAAGTACACCAAACTCTACCCCGATGAAGCCGCCGCCTGTGCAGGCTTCGAATAAACCTGAGCCTTCGCTGAGGCATCAAATCGTCCTCGCTGAAACCGCGGTTTACATCGCCGTGAGAATGCGCTTCTCGTCAGGAACGTTCTCAGGCTGGAGTCTGCGCTGAATCCGCAGCACCAGAATGTCATCTTCCTGCCCAAAGTCCTGGGCAGCCGACGCCAACTCTGCCGCTGAGATTGGCTGTTGCAGCATCTTCTCGATGCGTTCAAACCCAAACAGCTGCTTCTCTTGATCCTGCGCCTCAGCGACTCCATCGGACATCAGCATCAGTGTGTCCCCTGGCTCCAGCTTGAAATGGGAGACAAAGAACTCAGCTCCAGGCACCACGCCGATCGGCAGCGAACCGCCCATCTCAACCTCTGCCCCGTTCAGATACGGTGGCAGATGTCCCGCGTTTGCCAGCGTGACCCGCCCGTCGGTGCAAATCTGCAGGATGAGGCAGGTCGCACTGGCCCGACCACGCCCCCACAACCGATCATTAAGGCTGTTCATTAAAATCAAAGGATCGGAGTCGTATTGAACCGCCGTCCGTATCGCGCCAACGATCAGCGCAACCAACATCCCAGCCTGCAAGCCCTTCCCTGTGACGTCGCCAACCACGATCAGCACGCTGCCATCCTCCTGCACAGGAAGGATCTGGAAGAAGTCCCCGCCGACCTCACGTGCCGGACGATACTCACTTTCGATGGCAAGACCAGGTGTCTGCGGTAGATGCTCTGGAATAAGCACGTGTTGAATCTGCCGTGCCTGTTCGATCTCAGCCTTCCACTGTTCACGTATCCGCTGGGTCTGCAGGAATCGCCGAACCAACATGACCGTGATCAGAAAGAGTGAGAAGATCGTCGAGATAGTTCCCAATTGAACATCGAATCCAAGGATGTTGAATGCGGTCGGTATATGAAGAAGAAGGCGGAGTTGTACTTGAAAGAGAGCGACGGCTACCAGAACGACTGCCGAGAGGGCCAGCCATCCTTCGGTCTTCTGTTTGCGGATACCTCGAAAGGTAATTGCGCACAAAAGCGCAGCAAAACTAAGCCTCAGCCCCAGCAGAATAGGTAGCAGATAAACGGAAGCGTGCACCGGGATGTGTTCACCGTAAATCGGCGCACTCATCATGGCCGTTCCGATCATCGTAAGCGCGACCAGCCCCCAAACGATGCGATGAACCCACTGCATCTGGCTGATGCGGAACCAATAGCCCCAGAAGATAACCCAAAGCCCAATTCGAATCGGATTAATGATGACAGACTGCAGAAAAATTCCAGGTGTCAGGGCAATCCATGGCACAAAACTGACAATCAGGACGACGCCATTTCCCAGGATCGTCACTGCGCAAACCAGGCTTAGCCACAGATACGAAGGTTCCGTGCGGTCCATTGAGAGAAGGCTGACTGCGACCATCCATGCAAGGAGCAGAATCAACATCTCCAGGAAGCCACTGCCTACAACGTGCGCGGTGTTGTCCCAGTCCATCTGAATCAGGGTTCCAATCACTCCGGCGTGGCCAAGAACTGGAGGTTCGTGCATTCCCCCCGCGTCTGGAGTAAGAAAAAGAGATGCACTGTCCATGTAGATCCGCACCGCAATAGTAATTGGCCCGTTGCGCAGCTCTCTCGGCAGCCGAAACTCTCGCGGAAGTGTGCTATACGCGGTCGTCCTATGTTCGCCAAACTTCCCGAGTTCCCCAAGCAGCTGACCATTGACATAAAGCTGATATGCGTCGTCGACTTCGTTCGGCATCTTGATCGCAAGCCTGCCGTGCGAACTCTGCACATTCACGCGCAGCCGATACCAGGCAAATCCCGTATGTTTCGGATAACCGTTGGCGGTCCAGCCAGGAATGTATCCGCTGCTGCCTAGCTCCGGATTCGCGGACCCCGCAGGTGGAGTCAGATCGATCGTCCCCCAGCTCGAGTCGTCAAAGTCCGGTTGCGCCCAGGCCATGTCGTCGCCGATATGGAACTTCCAGAGGCCGGAGAGTTCGACGGTGCTATCGCCGAGCGTGGCCTCCAACTGCACTCTAGGTGCAGGAGCTGACTTGGGTTTCTCTCCACGCAGTCCAACTGCAAAACCAAAGAGCAGCAACAACACGGTCGAAACTCTTGCACGGCGCATAGATGCAACTCTCAAAACTTGTCGATAAAATCTGTCTGCGGATGAAAGGAAGACCCGAACACTACTCCCCACGGACTGGGCTAAGGGTAGCTGCGACTTTCCTCACATCAGCCCGCGTCTGATTCTGAGTGAGGTTCTCTTGGAACTTTCCAAAAAACTGTTCCAACGATTGCCAGGCAAGACTTTCGGTTGAGGAGGTAGCTAGCCCGCAGGTTGCTTTTCGAAGGTTACGCAAAACAAAGCTCCGATGTCAACGTCATCTTTCTGACACCACGGGACTTTGGGGCACGGTGACCCGAAAGACCATGGGCTCGCGTCCTGCAACTCAGCCACAATAAAACCGTTGTGAACCACGCCGTTTCAGCCACCTCTGCCTTGCCTATCTGGAACAGGTCAGTGACTCTCACTTTGTCATTACTCGACCCACCACAAGACCGACGTTCATAACAAGGAAACCCAGGCTTGAGCCCGGGTTTCCTTCCAACTCTATTGACGTTCAGGGAGACGAGCTATTTGGCTCCTGCCCGCCTCCCTGATTTCAACTCCATCTGACTCAGCGGTTACAGTCAGTTTGGCTTTCTGACAGTCGTCCAGAGCCGGCGCGACATATACATGCCAGCCATCATGACGCCCGTCGAGAACAGCAACAGCGAATCCGGCTCAGGGGCGACACCGATCGTTCCGGACCCTCCCTGGAAGTCGCCGGGATTTTCTCCCTGCTCGAAGACTATAAGTGCGCCCCCAGGAGCAACACCCGCGCCACCCGCAAAATCCAGAGCGTACTCAAGAGGATTGCTGGGATCAGGTCCACAACTCACAACGTTTAGAGCGCTCGGAATAACGGTGCCCCCATTCCCAACCTGACCACCCGAGTCGCACTGGGGAGTGGTACTAAGAGGTGCAATAAGAAAACCAAGGTCGAGCGAGGTAATAGTTTGGCCCGATTCATTGTCTACGACAAAGCATCCGTAGGTGCCTGAAGTGAGGCCGTTTCCAATTCCAGCCCCGTTGCAAGCAGCTTGCGAAAGGTTAACAGGGGAGATGTCACCACCAGTAAAGATCGTGCAATTCGTGTTGCCCGGAGATCCTTGGGGAACGCCCGGCGGATTGCAAACATCCACTGCTGGAGGGTCAAGAACGGTCATTCGGAAGTCGATGCCGCTCGCGTGGGCGAGGCTGGAACCGCCGCAAAGCAGAGCCAGAACGAAAAGGATGCGAAGAAGATGTTTCATTATCTGTATTCCTCCAGAAAACTCATGTGTTTATCTGCAACCACAGCTTGGATCAGGAAATCGTGCCGGTACACCGTTGGACCTTATCGTTTATGACCCTTGATTGCGATTTCATGAAGCACGTGACATGCCAAAGAAAAACCCGAAAAATCCAGCAAAATCACTAACTCCGTCTTTCTCAATGCGCAGAACATTGCAGGGCAAACGGAAGTATTAGTATCTTTCAGGGCACGGGAAACCCGCGGCGACTTCATCTGACTTCCTCCAGAACGGGCGCCGTTTGGGGCAATGGATAACACGTTCAAAATGAAGTGTCAGGAGATGGCTGAACTCCGCGAAGAATGCCAATAATCCTTAACCGGATTTAACACAATCCTGTTCCAAACTTCGATTCCCCGGCCCTACTCCTGTCCTTTTGGCTAACCAACCGTTACTTTCAAATAGTTGATGCGTCTGACATTCGAATCCAGTTGGTCAGGTGAGAAGGCTATGAGCCGAATCTGTTGGGGAACTTTTTCGTGCACAGAGCTTTCTACCGTTTTGCAGGCATTCTTAGCGTTCTGCTCTTTGTCAGTCGATCCTAGGCCAGACACAATTGGCTAGATCGCAGCAAAACAAAACGACGCAATACATCCGGAATGTGACGGGTTGCTTACCCGCTTCACTATGCTGCCCTGCCAGACACTTGACGGTAACGGGGCCATTGTAAATATCTCGACAGGCACAGACCTTTTCCTGATCTACGCAAAATCCCCAATTACTTATCGGCTGATTTTGAGCTGCACTCTCTACGCCATACAATGCTGATTAGGCTTGGGGAATCGGGAGTGACGCTTTCATCACCATGCGGATTGCCGAACACAGCACTACCCTCGTATCGCAACGGTATATCCATCCGACGCCAGGCAGTGGAGCGCGCTTTCGAGCGGTTGTAATTGTCTGGCAACGGGACCCGAAGTTGAGCCGAAAAGACAGCTACGCGGCGTGGCAGTATCCGCTACCCTGTCGCAGTCGTTGTCCGTAAGTCATGGAAGGGCCTGTAGCTCAACGGTTAGAGCAGGGGACTCATAATCCCTTGGTTGGGGGTTCAAATCCCTCCGGGCCCACCATTCGCGTAAGGGATTGATTCTAGGCTCGGATGTGAGTGCGCGGAAATACGATCAATATTCTGAGTGTAGAGAACGTATTCGGACCCGACTACGTTGTACTCACCGTTTGTTCTTTTCGATTTCCAATAAAGACTGACTAAACTCCGCCTTCAACTGACCGAGTCTCTGCGTTCCACCCAACACGTGCATTGATCAATCCATCATAGGTGGATCCGGTGCCAGTTCCGCCACGGGGTTCTCTTCCTTCTTTAGAAAGCCGTAGACCGCTACGTACGAATGGGCGAAAACATAACAGAAACTGGAAGCAAGATTAAACATAACCGCGTCTCGAGTGCTTCGTACTCCAAAGACGATTACATATCCGACTTGAACAAGCAGCAGCAGTCCGATCTCCGCAATCGTCCCTCGCCAGAACACCCATTTGCGGGAGCGGTTCATGATCCAAATCAACCCAGCAACGTAGTTGATGCATGCCGTCAGAACGACCCATCCGATCAAACCGCGTAGATCGCCATATTTCGGCCCTAAAAGCCATAGGAAGACAGTGGGAACAGCAAAAGAAAACAGAACTAGTCCGGCACAGCAGAGTGCAGCGAAGAAAATCAGACGAAAATAAGTGAGAAGTAATCGTCCCCGTTGCAAGCGAGCTATATACGGTTCGACGATCACTATATTAAACGTCATCAGAAAGTTGAAGATGAGACCGAGACGTCCTAACGCCGCGACCTCAGCGATGCTCACCGTATTGCCAAAGATACTGATTAGAAATAACGCCACCTGTCCATGAAAAGCACCCAAAATGATAGCCGGAGAAGCTGGCAGGATATAACGACCAATCTCTTTCCGGATCGACAGGTCGTTGGTCTGTGGCCAAGTGAAGAACTGTCGGCTCTTTCTCCCGAGAAGTTGGCCATTAAAGGTGATATTCAATGCACTCAATCCAGCAGCCGTCCATGAATTGAGCGCACCTAAAACACTCAGAACAACATAAGCACCCAACCTATAGATGTTCGAAATCGTTTGCGGGACATAATAATCGCGCAACCGCCTGTGAAGAAACAACGGGGCTGAATAGTAAGAGACGGGGCCGCTCGAATAAAGCGCGAGAAGAACCGTCATCAACAGCGTGATCTGAATGGGCCATGGCCACTTCTGTTTATGAGTAATGATCAAGAAGACAACAGCTGCAAAAGGTGACAACATCCAAAATGCAGTGTCCCGGAGAGACTTTGCGCCCCGCACATATCTACCTACAACTAACGGATCCAGAGCCCGATCGCCAATCAAAGGTATGATCGTACTGGCACAACCTAGATCCATTAAGATCGAGGTCGTAGCCTGAAATCCTGAAGCCAACCCGAACTTTGCATAATCACTGACGCTCAAGACGCGTATAAGAAAAATTCCAATGATTACGTTGATTCCCTGAAGTGCTCCCTGGCCAAGAAAAAAGTGGAACACGATCCGGAGCATTCGGCGAACCTTCGCGTTCAATGGGCTACGCGTCGCTTCATCAACTGTCTCCAGTGAAGGATCGCCACGAGAATCGTCAGATCTTACGGTTGTCATGGCAAGCCTGCTCCCAAGGAACATTGTTGTGCAGCCTCGGCCCGGAGCATCGTGAACGGTCAGGAACGCTTGTGGAGAGAGAGATGACTCTAACCAAGTAGTCTTCAATCATTCTTGGTGCTTCGTAAGGTAAAAATCTGCCGATAAAATGGCCCTCGATCCGCTCTGCGTAGCAACATCTCAACAAGAGACGGCGCAATTTGCATTCCTAGCGAAGACGCCCTATTAAAGATTCCTGACATCTCTTTCTGCATCAGCCATGAATGGAAGGATATGCTTTCATTGCCTTGTTGCCGCATCTCCCACCCTTCCAATCCTTCAAATATCTCTGATTCAGGGAAGGGTGCATCCATGTGCTCGCTGAGCCAACCTGGTGGTGTCCGTTTAGATTTCACGTAAACATTCAGCAACTCTCGATCCGACTCCCAGGCTGGCCTGCCAGACGGAAATCCGAAGATAACAAGCTTACGTGCAACACGAAGAGCCTCGCTAATCACCATTTTTCGTAGATGAGGTGGAACATGCTCAAGTACATCCGATGCGACGACGACATCAAATTCGTTGTCCTTCAGGGGCAACTCCGTCGCAGAAGCGACCATGGGGGTCATAGGCCATGATGGCTCAAAGGGGAAGGAAACATCACAACCGACAAAAGGAACTTTACGGAATCGCCCCAGACCGACAGGGCCAGAACCAATTTCAAGTACAGATCCCTGCTCGAACATGTCGTGGGATTTCAATATTCGTGTAATTGGATAATACCTGGCCGCCCAGTTAAGCATTGGATCCTTTACATGGTAGAGGCGGCAACCGACGGTCGTCCGCACAAAGTAAGAAACGCGATAGTCGCTATCCCTGGTCGATTTAAACTGTTAGAGAATCGGAAGATAGCACAGCGAAATTATACAATCTCTTCGTCCATCAAAATGCGCGCTTGCGCAGAATCCAAAGCAAAGATAACTGATACATTCCGACGCAAAAATGAAAGACATACTCTCGCGCGAGAGTACGTGAGCACCAGATCGAGAAAAATGGTGACTGGTGCGATAAACTTATCAATAAGCAGTTTTGAACCAGATGCAATGAGGTCGGCGATCTCCATTAGCCATATCTACCTGCTCGAAATTTCCTGTGGCTGTGCCAGGGTTCTCTATCAACAACCCTCAAGATCCCGAAGATCCTATGATTACTAGAAGTGCGATGACGGTCATCATCCCTACCTTCAATCGCTTGTCCACTCTGCGACTTTGCTTGGACTGTTTAGAGGCGCAGACGATGACCGACTTCGATGTACTCATCGTCAACGACGGATCGACCGACGGCACCGAGGCAGCGCTAGCTGACATTCGAGAGAATAGCTCTCTCCATCTACAGGTTCTGCATCAGCAAAACTCCGGACCCGCACGAGCGCGAAATTGGGCGATTGCACATGTCACAACTGAGATCTGTCTTCTGATTGGCGACGATATCCTTGCGACTCCGAATCTCCTCGACGCTCATCTCCAGTTTCACCGAGCTAACCCGGACAACAAGGCGGTCGGTCTTGGTCGGACGCAATGGGACACAGTTCACCAGAAGATCACACCCTTTATGGAATGGTACGAAGAGGTTCAGTTTGACTATGGGCGACTGACTGCAGGACTGACCCCGACCTGGCAGCATTTCTACACTAGCAATCTGTCGTTCAAAACGCGTTTATTTCGAGCCAACCCCTTTGACGAAAGGTTTAAAGCAGCTGCCTGGGAGGACATAGAACTCGGGTTTCGGCTGGCAGACCGGGATCAGATGCACCTCACCTTTCTTCCTAATGCAATCGCTTCCCACGTCCATCCAACCACTTTCCTGCAAGCTGTCAGAAGAATGCACACCCTTGGCCGTTCACAGCGACAGTTTCATCAAATCTGGCCTTCTGCTCGGGATATAGCGGTTAGGGATATAAAGACGAAAATCTGTACGATTTTAGGAGCTCGTCCCCTCCTTTTAGACATTCTTACCTCGTCGGTCGACCGTCTCTCTGGACCGCTGAAGCCCGGAAAATTACACGCCATGCTTCTACGAAGTCACCAACAGCGGGGATATCTGGAATCAAATCAGTAAGGCGTCCACCTGAGCTTGCAGGTCCGCACGTTCGCCGTCCTCAGAAGGTTTCTAAAATCTATTACACTGGAAGTTAGTCATCGGCTAACGAGCATTATCCGCCAGCACTTTGCAGGATGTGCTGAAAAGACAATAGCGAGTATAAAGGTACGGAATGCCAATCGAAACACCGACTCAGAGTGAGAGCTCCAACATCTCGGAATCCACGAGCCTCGTCTTTACCGAGAATGAACCGCTCTCCTTGACGCTGGTGCTACAGATTCTGCAGCGTTCTCGACGCTTCATTTTAAAGACAGCAGCTATAACGTTCATTCTCGCAACAATCCTGGCGTTCATACTCCCTCCTTACTACACCGCAACTGGCTCCTTTGTCCCTCCGGGAGCGAACAATACTTCAAGTGCCGCAGCACTGATGGGTCAGCTTTCAGCCATAGGAGCTGGCAGCCTCCTTGGCGGCAAAGGCCAAGGCGATCTCTACGTCGGCATTCTCAAGAGTCATACAGTCGCTCGCGACATTGTTCAGCGTTTCAATCTTATGCAGGTGTACAAAGTTAAAAAAGAGAGTCTGGCGGAGAAGAAGCTCCTTTCGGAATCCGAGTTTACGCTGGGAACGAAAGATCCCATCGTTACCGTGTCGGTGACCGATAAATCCCCCGAGCGCGCCCGGGATTTGGCCGCAGGATATCTTCAGACGTTACAAGCTACCTCGGCCGGATTGGCCCTCTCAGAGAGTTCACAGCGGCGTCTGTTCTACGAGCAGCGCCTTGCCAAAGAAAAGGACGACCTCGCCAACGCAGAGGTCGCCTTGAAGCTGGAAGAGGAAAAGAGTGGATTGGTGGCGCCGGTCGGGCAGATGGCTTCCAACATTCAAGCGCAGGCACAGGTCCAGGCACAAATCACAGACCTCCAGACAAGGCTGGCCGCCCTGCTCATGAATGAGACCGAACAAAATCCTGATATCCTTCGGTTACGGACGCAGATCGAAAGTTTGCAGTCTCAAGCCTCCCAATTGGCAAAGGGAAACGGTAAA
This sequence comes from Tunturiibacter empetritectus, assembly GCF_013410875.1. GTDB lineage: Bacteria > Acidobacteriota > Terriglobia > Terriglobales > Acidobacteriaceae > Edaphobacter > Edaphobacter empetritectus. Next base: position 974,293 of record NZ_JACCCU010000002.1, read on the forward strand.
AACCCTACAGGAAGCCTCTCGAGTGCTTTGGTGCCTGGCTTGGAGCTCGACTATATTCGGAAGGCCCGTGAGGTGAAGTATCATCAAGCACTCTTCGAAATCATCGCCAAACAATACGAAGCGGCGCGATTAGACGAAGCAAAAGACTCTCCCCTTCAGGTTCTCGACCAGCCGGTCCTCCCCGATATGAAGTCCGGGCCGCACCGCTCTCTGATCATGGCCCTCGGTCTTGTGATTGGCGTGCTGGGGAGCTCCGCCTGGGTTTTGTTGCGGGCCGATACGATCAAGCGCGTTGTACGCTGACGACGTCGGATTCTTAGGGCGACATGGAGGAACGAGCCGTGAGTAATGAGTCCACACTGTACGTGGAGGTTGGGCATTCAAAGACCCCCCCGTTTGGCCACTCGTCGATCTTAAATTGGATCTCAAATAAAGGTTTTGAGCCCCTCTTTCATATATACGTCTATCTCCTAGTCCTCTTGCCGACTGGTAGCCTCTTCGGAATCAACATCAAGTTCATCTGCTTTTTTCTTCTTTTCCCAATTGCGCTCTCGAAACATCTAGCAGATAGCAAAACCACCTTGTCCAAGGTTTCATTACTGTTTGTTGTACCCGGAGCACTGCTCGTTTGGATTTTGATCGCGCAGGTTTATGAAGCCAACGCAGCTCTGTCTTACTTTCAATTCAAGGACATTGCCACAACCTTTGCGAGTTGCTGGCTGGTCTCCGTTTTCTGCAGAAACAGAAAAGGCGCAGATATTCGATTCTTACGAACGGTACTTATTGCAGAAATCGTTGCGTGTTTGATCAAGATTACGCTGCTCGGTTACTGCTTTTATAAGGAAATTCCCGTTTCGCTCATGATCGATAGTATCAGTGACTTTTTTGGGACGAAGCTAATGAGCATGGACTTGGACTCAGCTCTCGGCAGGATTCAATTTGTAGCCGATGGTCTAATTCCCATATGCATTTATATGCTGCTGCGCTACCGTACAAAACTTAAGATTAGTAGCGTGAGTGCAGTCGTCATGTTTTTTCTTCTTGCCGTATCCCTTGTCTTTACCTTTTCAAGATATTTTTGGGGGTTTGCAGCTCTAGCCTTTTCTCTCGGAATGATCTTTAGTAAAAAAGATCATTTTCACGCTTCGGTCATCACATTGCTTTGCATTGTTTTACTGGTGAGTCTTCCTGTCATTGTCGATCTCTATCAAATTCGCTTTTCTGACGCGATTGCAGGCGGATCGGATTCAGTACGAACAGAACAAATTCCAGCGCTTGAGCGGTTCTTCTTAGATGCCCCGCTCTTAGGACATGGATATGGCAGCTATACCCCAGATGTTATCCGAAGCTCCGACCTTCAATACGGATACGAGGTTCAGCTCTACGCATTGGCTGGACAAGAAGGCATAATTGGGCTTTTGCTGATGGGTGTTTTATTGTTGCTCTACTATTACCCATTATTATGGTCGAAAGGAAGATTCTTTTCCAGCCACCGATTCGGCCTGATCATTATTCTATTTGGCTGGCTTGCCGCTGGCCTATTTAACCCAATGCTATTCAATTCCGCTGCGGCAATGTCATATGCCGCCATTAATGCGCTCTCGGAAATAAGCTCTGAGTCAGGATTGATGAGCACGCTCAAATCCTTTGAGACTTGAGACTTGATTCTTACTTCTTGATCTCTGCCACCTCAATAATCCGCACCCATGCTATCAAAATCGCGTAAAATCGATTATCTCATTATGCCACTTCATCGACGGTTGCCTCAAATTCCTATGTGGCTAATATTGGTTGGGACCCTGTTACTAGCGGTCCCCTTCCATCTTCGCCCTGACAATTTCATTGTGGATGATGGCTATTTTTATCCTCAAATTGCGCGCTACATCGCACGTGGTCAAGGTAGTACCTTCAACGGCATAATGCTGACAAACGGCTATCACCCACTTTGGATGCTGATCTGTGTAATAGGCGCATGGATCACGCCAGCCTCTTATCCACTCGTCCAACTTCTAACCTCAGTACAGGACGTGCTCATATTGGGCTGCGTGTACACGATCGTCTCAGTATCACGCCGTGCCAAAATGCGTGGTTCCGTCCTAGGGTGCCTGCCGCTCCTATTCTTCGGCATGGTATTGGGTATTTGGCGCCTGCTCGAGGCGAACTTGGCACTTGCACTTCAGTTAAGCGTGTTGATCATAGTGTGTCCAGTCCTCTCGGCAAGTTTTTATGACAAGTTAGGTAGATGGCGTAACCTTCTCATCGGAACACTGTTTGGCTTAACAATGCTCGCACGACTAGATCTTATGTTTTTTGTTGCGACAATACTTATCTACGAAATTGTCAATACCAATTGGTCGCTCAGCTTACAGACGCGGACTAGATCATCACTGATACAAATGACTGCGGCAGGAATGCTCTTAGCGCCATATTTCATATGGAACATACATCAATTCGGTCACTTGCTTCCCATCAGTGGTGCTATCAAAAGTACTTTTCCACACCCAGAACGCTGGGGTTTTAGCAATTTTATGTATCCGGTTATTGGGGCTATATTTTTAAATAGCTCTTTGCTTATTAAAAAAACTAGGACGAGCTTCGAGAATATTTGCATTCTCACCGCAATAGCAGCCGCACTTCACATGGCATACACACTAACGTTCGGAGAGTTAGCCCCTTGGTACCTCACAACGGGGTATCTTACTCTTTGTTTTTGCGTCATATGGATGGTCGACAGCGTTTTACGAGTGGCGCCATCTCTGGAGTGGATGGAAACGGCGCTCGCAGCACTTGTCTTTTTTGCTTTTCTGAGCTTGGCTGCTTTACGTATATTTTCAAATTTCACCTATACGCACTTCGTGCATAGGCAGGTTACATTTCACGGATCTTATCTCGAACCTAAACTGGGCCTCGCAATAACACTGCGAGATACTCTTCCAAAAGGAAGCCGAATCTTCGTGTTTGACGCTCCTGGTAGCGTTGCTTTCTACTCCGGTATGAGCATTCTTCCCGTAGATGGTCTTGTAGCCAATTATGCGTACAACGATGAAGTAGTAAAAGAGGGATTTAGTGATTATGCCACCAGAAAGCACATCGATTATTTTATAGCTCCTTACCTGCATCAGGGTCAGATATACGACCGCCTCGCACTTCGAGGATCTGGTGGAAAGGCTAAACAGATTATGGAAATAAAGGCACCATTGACAAAACGAGATGCCGGCACAGTCATACTTTCCGACGCAAATCTTATCTTTCGCTATCGTGAAATTACCACTGATCTTGAAACGGTCTACCCTGAGGTAGGGATTTGGCGCATACCTCACTAACTTGGTGCGGAGCGCCGCATGGATTAGAGAATGCGCCTCCACAGGCAATCATCCGAGTACCAACTTAACCTCACCTAGCTTCTGTCCAGCGCCTAATCCTATTGCTCCTGCGAGTCAGCAACCGGAGCTTGATCTCATTGAGTGTTATCGCGCGAAAATCACGATTCTCGTCGCGTAGAGTGTCCTTACACATTCGTCCAACTAGCCGCAACAGCCGCTCGGCCCTGCCCAAAACTCCCATGTGAAAATCCCAGAACGCGCGCTCATCCGCCAGAAGTCGCCTGTACCGTTCTGGAGTCATGCGACCCTGACGATCCATGATCGCGAGCTCGTGGTTTACCAGAATATTTCCAGCTACAATCAGCCGTTTTCCCGCTAGATCCAGACGATGAAAGAGATTTGTGTCGCTATTATGAAGTGGAAATTGCAAATCATAACCACCGAGCATCCGGACGGCAGAAACACGGAGCATCGACGCTGAATTGAGCGCAGACGTGAATCGCTTCGAGACGCCCTCCACCCCCGGCGCAAGAACCTTCGGGAAAAACCCTCCTACGAAACGGAACGGAGAGATAAGTCTTCCACGATCTGCAATACGAGGAACGATGCCTGCGACTCGTGCATCAGAGACATACTCCTCTGCATAAACCTCGATCTTTTTGAGAAAGTCCACTGGGAGGTTTGTGTCCTGATCGAGGGTGAGCAACCAGGTAAAGCCCTCTTCTTCGGCCATCTTTAGCGCCTTGTTATAGGGCACAGCCAGCCCTGGATTATCAGGCTCTGCGTAATATCGAACCCCCTCCGGAAGAATGCCTGGGTCCTGGCCTCCGGGGGTATTATCGACAATCAAAACCGTAAGCCGCAGTCGGTTAGAAGCCGCGTGGGCTGCCTCGAGCAGTGTCTTTATGGTGGGAGACGAGGCGGCCAGCTTGTTGTAAAGAACAATGATAGCGAAAATGCTTGTTCTTCCATTACGTTGCGTCTCGAACTGGGCAGGGGCATCCATACGGATGGTAGATTGATAGACCTTTCGACTTCATTATAACTTTGGGTCAGGCATCCGCTTCCACACAGCATGGCTTCGTTGTTCAGATCTGCTCACAAAACAAGATCCCGAAAGGCAGCATTTAATCCAGTTGGTGAGTATTTCTTATAACTCCGTAGATGACCCAGGACAGTGGGCAATCTTCTCAACCTGCTAAGAGATAAAAGTGCACCACCACGATGAGCATGTTCTGCCTTGGCATGCGCCTCGATCAACAGATGATCGTCACTCGAGATACCCAGTTTTTCCAAACACACCTGCAGTGCGTCGAATTGGAGAGCATTTTCTCGATATTCTTTTTGGTTTCGATCGCGTGAGAGCTGAATATAGCCACTGATGCCGTGCGACAAGATGTAACTACACTTCTCTTTTAGAGAGATTGGCACACCGATCTGTTGATTTCCATGCACGCGATATCCAACCAAATGCTCGGGACAGGCTATCAATCTAGCGTGTGCCGCCAGCATGAGTGCAAGCCAGGCATCGTGATTCCAACTCGATGGCATTGCGAGAAGCTCATTCTTTGATGAGCTGCGTATAGCAAAGGCCATGCCCGTAACGACATTCCTCTTCAGCAAAACCCCCACAGCCTGTCCTGATCGAAAGTTCATTTGATCGAAAGTATCAAATTGAAAACTTCCCCAAAGATCTTTTCCCAAAAGCCGCGAGGACGAGTCGATCAAGTCGCCGTTTGAGAAGACCCCTGCGGCGGAAGGATTGCTGAGGAACAACTCTTTCAGCTTTTTCAATTTCTGCGGATACCAGACATCATCCTGATCGCAGAGCGCGATAAGCTCCCCGGTGCAAAGCTCGATGGCCTGCGCGAAGTTGCCACGATAGCCTAGATTCTTCGGATTGCGGATAATACGCACCGGGAAAGGACTCTCGACTGCGAACCTCTCTGCGATGCTCACAGTGGCATCGCTCGAGCAATCATCGCAAAGAACAAGTTCTGCTGGCAGCTGCTGCTGACGTGCAATGCTCTCCAGCTGTTCGCCAAGATACTTTTCCCCGTTGTAAGTACACATTGCGATTGAGAATCGCACGTCTTCACGCACCAAATTTCTCCGTCGGTTTCCTTTGAAAATCAATCCCTTGAGACATCCACGTTCCGACGCACTCCGAGAGTGCCGCGAGCCGGCCGCAAGCGGTGCGCTGATTTAGGCATACCTCCGTGCCGCCAATGTGCGCTTTGCGTCGCGTCATCCTGCCAGCTTTCTTCGGAATATTCCTTTGAGAAGCAGCCTCACGCGCCAACTGGGTCACTCGCCTCTACAGATCATACCGGGCCACTTCCCGTTGCCTCCTCCACCACGAACGGGACCGCCGCATCTCATTATAGATAAGAGTGGTCTCGTTTTTCGCACGACGATCCGATCGAGAGGAGGGGCCGCCAGAATTTGTGCCAAAGTAACGTTAACGGATGGGCTCTCTACTTACCAACGAATCAATTCCTTTATACTATTTTTGTCCCACTGCGATTGAACATCGCAGAACGCGTCTTATTTAGGAGTTGGCTCACATGAATCGCAGAGAGTACGCCGCGCTTATCGAAAGACGACTCAAAGTCGAATCTGACCGGCTGCGGCAGGAATTTCCAAAGTATGTGGTGCAAAGCTGCTATGTCGATGACCTTTTACCGAAAGAACTCGCGTTAGAGATATGCAACGCCTTTCCTGACAAGAGCGCGATGATGCTCAAGAAGAGCCTGCGCGAAAACAAGCATGTTGCCGCGCAGATGAATCAATATGCCCCAATACTTGAAGAGATCGTTTATGCGTTCCAAGAGCCAGGCGTCCTGAACGCGGTAGCGGAAATTACCGGCATCCAGGGCATGGTCCCCGACGAGAAACTGTATGCCGGTGGAATCAGCCTCATGGCGAAAGAAAACTTCCTAAATCCACATCTTGACAACTCTCATGACATCAAGCGCGAGATGTACCGTGTCCTCAATCTGCTTTACTACGTAACCCCAAACTGGGGCCATGAACACGGTGGAAACTTGGAGTTATGGGATGACGGCCCTAAGGGTGCGCCGCGCGAGATTACAAGTCATTTCAATCGCCTTGCCCTGATGGCCACTCACGAGAATTCATGGCATTCAGTGAGCGAGGTGAAAGTAGACCGTTCGCGTTGCTGCGTCTCCAACTATTACTTTTCGCCGAAGCCCTTAGAAGATCATGAGTATTTTCATGTGACTTCGTTTAGGGGTAGGCCTGAGCAGCCAGTACGCGATTTGGTGCTACAGGGGGACATAGCTCTACGACAAGGTATTCGGAAGGTGTTCAAGAAGGGTATTGTAGATAACAAGCACGTTTACGAAAAGAGCTAAGTCCTGGAAGCCGCTCGACAGAGCCAGTGTGCAACTAATGTGCGCTGTTATCGGATCGTTGACCCGGCTTAAATGGTCATGAGAATACTTATCAATGCAATGGGTGTGACCAAGAAGAAGGCCGGGGTCGGCGTATATGCAAAGAATCTAATTGATTCGTTGGTATCGAATGACGAATTACATCTGTTTGTTCTCGCTCAGGATGATGACTCCGACTTCGATTACCAAGGCTTGCCTAATGTCACGGTATTGTGGGTTCCCTCGAAACTGCTGCGAACACCGCTGATTCGCTTGATCTTCGAGCAGCTGCTTTTGCCTCTTATCCTATGGAAGCACCATATCGATGTTGTGCATTCCCTCCACTACTCTTTTCCTCTCATCAGCGGTCGAGCAAAGAACGTTGTCACAATTCATGACATGACATCATTCTCGATGCCCGAAGTGCACCTAACTTTTAAGAGGCTTTATTACCGGACTTTTATTCGAGCTGCAGCCAAGCTGGCGGACGCTCTTATTTTCGTCTCCCAATCCGCTCAAAGCGATCTGACAGCAAGGTTCGGCTCTCCGAAGGGTATTTCTGCCGTAATACATCATGGTAAAAGCGATAGTTTCTCGCCTTGTTGGGATCAGGACCTTCTCCAGCAAGTCCGGAAAAAGTATGGTCTGCCCACGCGTTTCATTTTGTATGTGGGAACAATAGAGCCTCGGAAAAACCTCGTGCGGCTGGTTGAAGCGTTCTCGGAGATAGCCCCCCTTCATCCGGATACCGCACTAGTAATAGCAGGATCAAAAGGATGGATGTATGACTCACTGTTTGAGTGCGTAAGCCGCCTGCGGCTGGAAGCACGTATATTTTTCCCGGGATTCGTAGCAGAAGCAGATAAGCGATTCCTCATCTGCGCCGCGGACGTCTTTGCTTATATTTCTTTGTACGAGGGCTTCGGTCTCCCCGTGCTAGAAGCTCTTGCCTGCGGAATTCCTACTCTCACCAGCACCACATCCTCCTTGCCAGAGGTCTCTGGAGTCGCCGCACTGGCGGTGGATCCAACGGATGTCGAACAGATCGCCTTCTCTTTAAATCGTCTTCTCTCAGATTCAGTTTTACGGCAAGAATTGCATAAAGCTTCGCTTCTCCAGGCCGCCCGGTTCACATGGCAAGAAACCGCCGCCGGTACAACCCGCGTGTATTGGGATACGTTCAATAACGCGATTGTGGAGCTAGTGTAGAAGAACAAAAATCGAGCCTGCGTTATGCGGTGTTTGCTTAACAGCCGGGTCAGTCATATTGAAGCTCATGTGGCGCCGGCTCAGTCAGTGTTCCGTCCTTGCGCTCATACCACATGAACAGTTTGTGAGTCCCATTCACCCGCACTGCAACAATAATCCCACTTCCAAACGCCCCCGTTCCGTCTGTCTTTGAAATATCCACATGATGAGAACGAATCGGTTCGCCCACCGGGCTTGCAGTCGTCCAGTCTTCGGTAAATCTCTTCAGCGGATAGTCCACATGACGTTCGGGATGCTGCTGCCAGTCCGGGTCGTTTGTATAAATTGCAAACGCTTTGCCATAGTCCTGCGCCTCGAGAGCGCTGAAGAAGTTGCTCACCTTATGCTCGGCCGGAAGATTGGAGAAGAACCACCCATGTCCCAAAAGAAATCCACCCATCCCCAAAACGACCAACAGCACAATCAGAGCCCCGGAAGCGATCAACAAATTACGGTTTCGCGTCTCGCGGCGGTTGTCGAACTCCGGTGCATTCAGCAGGGTCATAGTTCCTCATCCTTGTAGATCAAAACAAATCAAGTTTATTAGACACCGGTGCCACTTCTTTCGTACGACTACCCCACCGTATCGTCGCCGACTCCCAGCCATCCCTGCATCAGTCGCAAGTGATGCTGCATATGCGCAATGTAGTCCTCGATCAGAAATCCCAGGGTCACAGACTCGCCCTCAATCAATCCGACACTTTTAAGACGAGACTTTTCGATATGCCGAACTGTCCACGCCATATGCTCATTGAGAGCAAACCATAATGCCAGCACTTGAGCCCACTCGCGTTCGGCGTAGCGCTGCAGGTTTACCCACTCCACCTGCTCGTAACCTGACTCGCTCTGTCCCGGCTCAATCTGTAATCGAACAACCCTTCCAATATTATTCACCGCAGAATCGACAAGATGTCCGATCACCTGCTTCGCGCTCCACTTGCCCGGCCGCTCCGGCACACTTGCCTCAGCCTCGGAGAGAGTCACCAGCCACGGCATCCAGTCTCTGAGTACCGCCGCAAGCCGTTCACTCAACTCGGCGGAATTCAGCAGCCCCACATCCGACTCCTGTGCATAGATCACCATCCAAACGCTCCCCGATACACTTCAAACTCAGTTCCAGTTGGCAGCAAGTATACCGACACCACATCGAACCGCACCGGCACATCGCCCCTCAGCTTCTCCGGAAATCCCTTCAGATAAGCCCGCGCCATCCTCCGCAGCATCTCCCGCTTGTCCCTGTCCACGGCCGACTCCGCCGTCATCCCATCCCTTGCACCGCGCGCCTTCACCTCGACAAAGCACAACGTCGGCCCATCCCACCCCACCAAATCGATATCTCCCCACAACTTCGCGCTCTTCCACCTCTGCGCCACAACCGTATATCCCATCTTCCGCAGATAAAACAGGGCCTCCCGTTCGCCCTCCTCACCCGCAGCAAGATGTGCAGGCCCCTCTTTCCGACCGGAACTCAGAGAATCCAGCCTCCGCATCGCCCAGGCCTGAAGATCAATCCACACCGTAGCTGTCTTCCGTTTCTTCGTATATCATTTCCGCCATCATCTCCGAGTAGAATACGTGGCTTTCGAACCGCTGTCTTAACTTGGGACGTTCCCTGTTCCACACTCAGATACGGGCCCCCTGAACTCAGAGGTCATATATGCCAAACGCATCGAGAGCGCCACTCCTTCTCCTCGCCATCTCCTTGACTCTCGCCGGACCAGGGTCGGGAGATCATGCAGTCGCTCAAAGCCAGCCCGTACCGCCGGCTCAAGCCGATCAACAATCGCCCCCACCTGAGGCCGCCGACACCGCCGCAGACACACAGGACACGCCCGACGACGAGCTGGACACTGCCGCCGTAACCCTCGACCTCTCGCACACATCACCGCTCATTCAAAAGCTCTACCAGGCCACCCGCGAAACCAAGGAGCAGCCCATCCTCGACCGGCTCGCCGAAGCCAAAAAACTGATCGCCGACGGAGCCGACGTCAAAGCAACCGACCAGTACGGCCGCACCGCCCTTCACTGGACCATCTTCGGCTCCAGCTACAACACCAAGCCGAAGATCATCGTCGCCTACGAAGGCATCGCAGACCAGCTCATTCAGCACGGCGTAGAGATCAATCGCGAAGACATCTACAACGACACCGCGCTCGACTACCTCCTCTACTCTCCTAACTTCGAGATCCAGACCCTGCTAATAGAAAACGGAGCAACCAGCGGATTCCTTACCGCCTTCTTCCACTTCTTCAACCAGGAAAACGGTGATATGCCGCACACCATCGCCGCCAGCGTAGCGAAGTCAAGACAAGCCGATCTCGCACCCGGCCAAACCCTGAGCGTCCGCCTCAACGGCCCCGTCTACAGTGAACACTCCCGCACCGGCGACCCCGTCGAAGGGACCGTCACCTATCCCCTCTGCAAGAGCGGAGAGAATATCGCTTGCCCCAACGGAGAACTCGTCATCGCTCCCGGCACAAAGGTTCAGGCGACCGTCCTCTTCGCGCAAAAAGCTCCTGACAAATACTCGCGCCCCCGTCTTGTCCTCGACTTCTCAAACATCGTTCACGCCGACGGCACCCGCTCGCCCCTCTATGCCCGCGTCCTCGATGTCGATAACGCTCGCGAGACCGTCCGCAACAACGAGATCCTAGGCATCATCCAGCCTCACGCCTCCACCAAGGGATCCATAGCTCTCGCCGGCCTCGGCATGGTCAATCCAATCGCCGGATACACCATCAGAGGAGTCTCCGCGGTCTACGGCCTCTCCATTCGACGCGAGATCCTCTTCCCCGCAGGAACAGACCTCCAGATCCAGGTCGTTCGGCCTTCCATGCTAAAGACCCGCGATGCCTGGTCAGGCTGGCCCATACTGCCGGTCGACACACAGCTGAAGGCACTCGTCACGGCGGCCCCGATACGCGTCTACACCAAAGACAACAAGCCCTCCGACGTCACCAATCTCATGTTCCTCGGCTCACAGCAACAACTCGAAGCAGCCTTTCGCGAGTCAGGTTGGTTCGAAGCCGACTCCCTCAGCATGGGCTCTGCCGCAAAGTCGGTTCAAGCAACCATTCGCGGTGCCGGCTACACCAACGCTCCAGTCTCTCTCCTGACCATCAACGGCAAACCACCCGATCTCGTCTTTCAAAAATCCCTCGACACCTTTGCCAAACGGCATCACATCCGTATCTGGAAGGAGCCTGGAACCTACCAGGGCCGCGACGTCTGGATCGGAGCCGCCACTCACGACATCGCCATCTCCACCGCAAAAGCGAAAACGAAGTGGTCCCACCGCATCGATCCCCATGTCGACCGCGAACGCGAATGGATTGAAACCGATCTCCTCTACTCCGGCACCGCAACCTCCTACGCTCTGGTCGATCGTCCGCACGCTCCGAAGAAGACCGCCAACGCAACCGGCGACGAGTTGCTCACCGACGGCCAGTTGTCGATCGTGGAGCTCGGCCCCACCAAGCCGAACATCCTCAACCCACCCTCTCCAGTCCTGCAATCCCGTTAGCAGTCAAACCAACCCCACCTGTAGCATGAACCGATGAACGTGATCCTCTTCGGCGCAACCGGCATGGTCGGCCAGGGCGTAGTACGCGAGTGCCTGCTCGACCCCGACGTAACACTGGTCCGCACCATCGGCCGCAGTCCAACCGGCCAGCATCACCCCAAACTCCGCGAACTCGCGCACACAGATCTCTTCGACTACTCCACCATCGAAGCCGACCTCACCGGCTACGACGCCTGCTTCTTCTGTCTCGGCGTCACCTCTGCCGGCATGTCCGAGGCGCAGTACACCCACGTCACCCACGATCTCACCCTCGCCGCTGCAACAACCCTGGCAAAGCTCAACCCCGCCATGACCTTCATCTACGTCTCAGGATCCGGGACCGACAGCACCGAGCGCGGCCGCACTATGTGGGCTCGCGTCAAAGGCAAAACCGAAAACGACATCCTCAAACTCCCCTTCAAAGCTGCCTACATGTTCCGCATCGGATTCATCCAGCCGCTCCACGGCATCGTCTCCAAAACAAAGCTGTACCGCATCTTCTACTCCGTCCTGAATCCCATCCTCCCCCTGATGAGACGCGCCTTCCCCGCACAGATCGGCACTACCGAACAGGTCGGCCGCGCCATGCTTCTGGTCGCCAAACACGGCTTCCCTCGACCCATCCTGGAGCCCAGAGACATTAACACCCTGTAAAAAAACCACTGAGCTATCCCCTGAAACAAGAATCAACCGCAGCATCCATCCCCAGTTGCAAACTCGTGCTTGCAAACTCTAAGAGCGATATTGAATCCAATCCAATAAGAGATCCCGTCCGGGACTATCCAAGGGATTGGACCGATGGGTGATTGCAGGATCGATCCTCGAAAAGCAAAGATTTAAGAAGATCAATCACGTCAGCAAGATCGGCTCCACGCGCTTGCGTCCTATCAACCACGGTGCGTAGACATCTACAATTGGAAACATCGCTGATATGCATGATTTGCGTAATCCGGGCCCTCTTCTGCTGACCACTCTGCTGTTCACGATGCTCAGCGCGTATGCACACGCGCAGACACTCTCTCGCCCCTCGCCAATCCCATCAACGCCGACAGCCGCAGTCCGACAGATCGCCACACTCGATCCCCTCCACAACGAACTCCCAGAAGCGCCCGCACAGCAATCCGCCAACCTCCTCTCATCCGATCAGCAACCCCCTGGCAGCATCAGTGGCACCGTCTTAGATCCCAGCGGAGCCCAGGTCGAAGGCGCTCTCGTCTCAATTCAATTCCTCGACTCCAGACCCCAGCGCACCGTCGCCACAGACTCCACCGGCTCCTTCAGATTCACCGCAGTCAACCCCGGCACCTTCAAAATCACAGTCATCTCCTCCGGCTTTGCAAGCTGGGCGTCCTCCTCCCTCATCCTGCAAAGAGGCCAGCAATACGAGCTGCCAACCATCACCCTCCAACTCTCCTCCGCCACCACCAACGTCGACGTCAACTTCACGCGCCACGACATCGCCGAAGAGCAGGTCTCGCTCGAAGAAAAACAGCGCGTCCTCGGCGTCTTCCCAAACTTCTACGTCTCCTACAACTGGGACGCCGTTCCCCTCAGCACCGGGCAGAAGTTCCGCCTCTCCCTCAGAACCGCCTACGATCCCGTCTCCTTCGCAGTCCCCGCAATCATCGCAGGCACCGAGCAGTCTCAGGACATCTTCAGCGGCTACGGCCAGGGCACCGCAGGCTACTTCAAACGCTTCGGTGCCTCCTACGGCGACGGCTTCATCGGCAACCTCCTCGGCAACGCCATCCTCCCCTCCGTCTTCCACCAGGACCCGCGCTACTTCTACAAAGGCACCGGAACCATTCGCTCCCGCGCCCTCTATGCCATGTCCACCGCCTTCATCTGCAAAGGAGACAACGGCCACTGGCAACCCAACTACTCCTTCATCCTCGGTAACTTCGCCTCCGCCGGCATATCGAACCTCTATTATCCCGCCAGCGACCGCAACGGAGCAGGCCTCACCATCAGAAATGGACTCATCGACACCGCCTCAGGCGCAGCCTCCTCCCTCATTCAGGAGTTCCTCGTCAAGAAGATCTCACGCGGCGTCCCAAAGAATCCCCTCCCCTGAAAAATAGAGCCGATTCTGCCTGACTCGCCAAAATCTCACGACTCAAACTGGCTTCCCCTCAAAAAGTCAACCCATTGCTTCCAAGCGCGTACCCTGCGATACTTAACCGTGCCCATCCTGCACAAATTTCAAATACAAATAAAGAGGTCGCGGACATGTCTGCAAAGTACATCTTCGTAACTGGCGGAGTCGTGTCTTCGCTCGGCAAGGGTCTCGCCGCAGCCTCTATCGGCTGCCTCCTGGAAGCCCGCGGGATCAAGGTCAACCTCATGAAGTTTGACCCCTATCTCAACGTCGATCCCGGCACCATGTCGCCCTTCCAGCACGGCGAGGTCTTCGTCACCGACGACGGAGCCGAGACCGACCTCGACCTCGGCCACTACGAGCGCTTCACCCACGCCAAGCTCACCCGCGACAACAACCTCACCACCGGCCGCATCTACGAGCAGATCATCACCAAAGAGCGCCGCGGCGACTATCTCGGCAAGACCGTCCAGGTCATCCCGCACGTCACCAACGAGATCAAAAACGCCATGCGCAAGGTCGCGGCAGACTGCGAAGTAGCAATCGTCGAGATCGGCGGCACCGTAGGAGATATCGAATCCCTACCATTCCTCGAAGCGATTCGACAGATGAGGCAAGATTTGGGCCGGGAAAATACCTGCTTCGTCCACGTCACCCTCATCCCCTGGATCGCCGCCGCGCAGGAACTCAAAACCAAGCCCACCCAACACTCCGTCAAGGAGATGCTCTCCATCGGCATCCAGCCCGACATTTTGCTCTGCCGCTCCGACCGCGCCGTCCCCCGCGAGATGCGCAACAAGATCGCCCTCTTTTGCAACGTCGAAGAGGCCGCCGTCATCGCCGCACGCGACGTCCCCAGCATCTACGAAGTCCCCCTCACCTTCGCCGCCGAAGGCGTAGACACTCTAGCCCTCAAATACCTCCGCATCGAAACCAAAGCGCCCGACCTCTCCAAGTGGCAGGACATCGTCCGCCGCGCCTACAACCCCAAGGACGAGGTCTCCATCGCCATCGTCGGCAAGTACGTCGAGTACGAAGACTCCTACAAGTCCCTCAAGGAAGCCCTCGTCCACGGCGCCCTTGCCCACAACCTCAAGCTCCGCGTCACCTGGCTCGAAGCCGAGGGCCTCGAAACCCCCGACTACCCCGTGCAACTTCAAGGCTTCGACGGCATCCTCGTCCCCGGCGGCTTCGGCAAGCGCGGCATCGAAGGCATGCTCAACGCCATCCGCTACGCCCGCGAAGAGGCCGTCCCCTACTTCGGCATCTGCCTCGGCATGCAGACCGCCTGCATCGAGTACGCCCGCAACGTCTGCGGCCTCAAGGACGCCAACTCCGGCGAGTTCGACCCCGCCACCCCCTACCGCATCATCTACAAGCTCCGCGAACTCACCGGCGTCGAAGAGATGGGCGGCACCATGCGCCTCGGAGCCTGGGACTGCGTCATGGAGCCCGACTCCCTCGCCGCCCACGCCTACGGCAAGACCGAGATCAGCGAGCGCCACCGCCATCGCTACGAGTTCAACCGCGAGTACGAGGCCATCCTCACCGGCGCCGGCCTACGCCTCACCGGCACCACACCCGACTCCACCTACGTCGAGATCGTCGAGATTCCCACCCACCCCTTCTTCCTTGGCTGCCAGTTCCACCCCGAGTTCAAATCGAAGCCCCTCGAGCCCCACCCGCTCTTCCGCGACTTCATCGCCGCCAGCTATCAGAACCGCCTCGCCATCCGCCACGAGATCGCGACCTCCTCCAGCCTCGAAGCCCAGTAACGAAAGCTTTGCCCGGGAGCCATATCTCTAACCACTATGGCGATATGGCTCGATCCGACGCCAGGGACAATCTCTCGAACACGACTAAGGTTTGGACAGCGCCTGCCTTCTCTGTAGACTGGTCGCAATCATGCCTCTCTCTTTGCGCGTTGCTCTCCTCCTCAGCCTTTCGACTACCTGCGCCATCGCCCAGACCACCACGGCTATCGACCCCGGCCTCCGCACCATCGCCGACGCCAACAAAAACCTCACCGGCACCCCTCCCCACGGCATCGACTGGAGCCCCGACGGCAAGCTCCTCACCTACATCGCCTCCGACGACGACACCACCGGCAAGCCCGGCGACATCGTCCAGATCGAAGCCGCCACCGGCCACGCCAGCGTCCTCGCCACCGCCGAGCAGCTCAGCAAACTCACCGCCGCCGCCGTCAACGAGAAAGACGCCGATCATCGCGCCCGCTACGGCATGTCCGCCTACCTCTGGGCCGCCGACTCCAAACATCTACTGCTCGACAACGGCGGCCGCCTCTGGCTCTACGACATCGCCGCCGGCACCGGCTCCCTCATCGTCGACACCCACGAGGGTTCCGGCGACGACCCCAAGTTCTCCCCCGACGCTAGGTCCGTCTCCTACCTCCACAACCACAACCTCTACGTCCACCCCGTAGCCGCCCAAGGCAAGGAGACCGCCCTCACACGCGACACCACAGACACTCTCCTCAACGGCGAAGTCGACTGGGTCTACCTCGAAGAGCTAGACGTCCGCAGCAACTACTTCTGGTCGCCCGACTCCAAATCCATCGCCTACCTCCAGATGGACGAGGCCAAAGTCCCGCAGTACCCCATCACCGACTGGATCCCCACCCACGCCACCATCGACAGCCAGCGCTATCCCCAGCCCGGCGACCCCAACCCCGCCGTCCGCGTCGGCATCGTCGCCGCGAAAGGCGGCAAGACCAAGTTCCTCGAAGTCCCCTTCAGCCCCAACAACGACTACATCCCCCGCTTCGGCTGGGTCGACGCCAACACCATCTACCTCGAAGTCCTCACCCGCGACCAGCAGCACCTCAACCTCTACTTCGCCGACGCCCGCTCAGGCAAGACCCGCCTCGTCTACACCGACACCGACGCCAAATACCTCGACTTCAGCACCGACCTCAGCATCCTCCCCGGCGGCCGCTTCCTCATCGAAAGCTGGCGCGACGGCCACACCCACCTCTACCTCTACAGCTTCGACGAGCATCATCCCCTCGCCGCCGACGCCACCCTCACCCGCCAACTCACCCAGGGCGACTACGAAGTCGAGTACGTCAACAGCATCAAGTCAGGCACAGACGAAAAATCCAGCACAGTCTTCTTCACCTCCAACGAGGGCTCGCCCCTCGAAGACAATCTCTGGTCCATCAAACTCGACGGCTCCGCAAAAGATCAGCTCACCGCCGGCCGCGGCACCCACGGCACAAAAACCTCACCCGACGGCGCCCACTTCACCGACTACTACAGCGACGCCATCACCCCGCCCGTCATTAGCCTCTGCAACATCACCCGAAACTGCTCTCCCATCTGGAAGTCGAAGCCGCTTCCCCCCGCCACAACCGTCACCAGTGACATCGTCTCCGTCACCGCCGCCGACGGAAAGACCAAACTATACGGTCGCCTTACACTTCCTTCCCCAACAACAAGTCCTACATCCGTCTCCATTCCACTCATCCTCAACCCCTACAACGGACCAACTCCCGAAAGCAGCATCCGCAACTCCTGGAGCGCCGGCCAGATCTTCAACGAGCTCCTCGC
This sequence comes from Tunturiibacter empetritectus, assembly GCF_013410875.1. Taxonomy (GTDB): domain Bacteria; phylum Acidobacteriota; class Terriglobia; order Terriglobales; family Acidobacteriaceae; genus Edaphobacter; species Edaphobacter empetritectus. The sequence continues at coordinate 991,488 of NZ_JACCCU010000002.1, forward strand.
CCAGCATGGCTTCGCAGTCCTCGACGTCGACACCCGCGGCAGCGGCGGACGCGGACGCGACTTCCAGCAGGCCGCCTACCGCAACTTCGGCCCCATCCAGTTATCCGACCAGATGGCCGCGCTCGACCAGATCCTCGCGCAATACCCGCAACTCGACCCCAAACGCATCGGCTGGTGGGGCTGGAGCTGGGGAGGAACCTTCACCCTCTACTCTATGACGCATACCGACCGCATCCGCGCAGGCGTCGCCGTAGCCCCCGTCACCGACTGGCGCAACTACGACTCCATCTACACCGAGCGCTACCTCGGCATCCCCGCATCGAAGCCCGATGTAGCAACCGACATCTATACCCTCGACTCCCCCACCACGAACGCCGCCAACCTCAAAGGCCGTCTCCTCATCGCCCAGGGCACCGGCGACGACAACGTCCACATGGCCAACACCATCCAGTTCCTTCAGCCCCTCATCGACGCCGGCATCCCCTACGACCTCCAGCTCTTCCCGCGCAAGACCCACTCCATCGCCGGCCCCACCGCCCGCGACGAACTCTTCAACCGCATCCTCTGGCACTTCGAAACCTACCTCAAGCCCTGACTCCCTTTACATGCGCCTCAAATTGTCGTCATCCTGAGCTTGTCGTCATCCTGAGCGCAGCGAAGGATCCCCGCATTTGTTTTGGCATTTGCTTTTGCTGTTGCACCTGTCTTTTTTTGTCATCCCCGAAGGGGATCTGCGTTCCGCCTTTACAGCCGTCATCCCGGGCACAGCGCAGTTGCCGCACCCATACCCCCCTCCGCCACGCGAAGTAGTAGCATCCAAACAACATGACTACCCAATACGGCTCATACGGTTCAGAACGCAGATCCTCCGGCACCTTCTTCGTCGTCCTGCTCTCGTTGATCCTCGGCGCCGCAGCCCTGGCCGTCTTCCTGCGACACGCCACCACCGGCATCTTCGCCCGCGTTGCCACCGCCATCACCGGCCGAACCACCACCTTCGACACCTCGGTCCCCGCCGTCGTCCAGCGCATTCAACGCCTCAACCGCCTCGAAACCGTCGTCTACTCCATCGACACTGTAGTGGAAGGCTCTAAGTCCAGCGCCGTCCTGCCCGACCTCCTCGCCGGAGACCGCCTCCTCCTCGTCGTCCACGGCCAGTCCATCGCCGGCATCGATCTCTCGCAACTGAAACCCGAAGACGTCCGCATCGACAACAACGGCCAGTCCATCCACGTCACCCTCCCCGCCTCGCAACTCTTCCTCACCACGCTTGACAACCAGCACACTCGCGTCTACGCCCGTTCAACCGGCATCCTCGTTCCCGCCGACCAGAACCTCGAGTCTGACACCCGCGTCAAAGCCGAGCAGCAGCTCCAGCAGTCCGCACTCGCCGACGGCATCCTCGACACCGCCCGCAAAAACGCCCGCGCCACCGTCACCACCCTGCTCTACAGCTTGGGCTTCCACCAGGTCGATGTCACCTAAACCAACCATCGACACTATCCGCGGCAACCTTATCTGACGCACGGCGTCCAACTGGTCAATGCCACCGAAGCAGCACCTCGCCACCGTCGCCTCTCCCAGCCACCCACGAACCTGCGCTATCATTCAACCATGATCTTCCGCTCCAAATCGAGGCCTGAAGACACCCAAAACGAGGACGTCCCGGTCACCGCCCAGCTCCCCTTCCCGCGCCTCGCGCAACTGGAAGAAGACGACGCAGAATCAACTCTCATCAAGACCGTAGGCTGGATCTCCGCCGGTCTCGGCGCCGTAGCCCTCGGCCTCTTCGTAGGCCGCGAACTCCGCCAGCGCTATAAATTCAACCGCCGCACCCCCTACGACTTCTACGCCCACTCCGGCGACGAAAAAGACGTAGATTTTGGCCTCGGCATCTAACCTATTCAAAGTTGTAATCAACTCAAAAACTCCTCAATGAACTCCCAGCAGATTGCACTTGGCATGGACCGCGATGTAGTGCGCCGTTCGACCCATCAATCGCCCCACAGGACCTTGGTGATGGCAAAGACCAACCACCAACAAATCCGGTCTGATCGCCTCAATCACTCGTAACAACTCCGCCGCCACATCTCCCTCAGCGATCTCCGGAACGACACGCACCCCAGCCCGGTCTGCCTCCGCCCTTGCCTTGCCCTGCAGATCCGTATAAAAATTCCGCTTTTCGTTCTTCAACAAAACCGGCACATCTGGAGCCACCGCCGCAACATAACTCATATAGGCCGGAAAGCCCTCAAGCACTGTGATCAGGTGAAGCTCGGCCGAAGAAAATTTGGCCAGATTCAGCGCAGAATGAAACGCTCGTCCCGCCTCAGGCGATTCATCGAAGGCCACAGCGATTTTTTTGAACATGATCTCTACCCTTCCAATATTCAGATACCCGCGAACGGCGGTTAGGACCGAAATAATTGTTCACAAGCCTGAATTCCTCGTTTAGCGAGCAGTCCGCACCCTGATTTACGATAATCACGATGACTAAACTAGCTCTTCTCTTCCCCGGCCAAGGCTCGCAATCCGTAGGCATGGGCCGCGATCTCTACGACAACTTCCCCACCGCCCGCGCCATCTTCGACGAGGCCGACCAGGCCCTCGGCTTCCCCCTCTCCAAACTCATCTTCGAAGGCCCCGAAGACCAGCTCAAGCTCACCGAGCACACCCAGCCCGCCATCCTCACCGTCTCCGTAGCCGCCGCCCGTGTCTTTACCGAAGCCCTCGCAGAGAAAGGCATCCCCGGCCCCGCCTTCGCCGCCGGCCACTCCCTCGGCGAGTACTCTGCCCACGTCGCCGCCGGCACCCTCTCCTTCACCGAAGCCGTCCGCACCGTCCGCTCCCGTGGTCAGTTCATGCAACAAGCCGTCCCCCCCGGCGTCGGGGCCATGGCCGCCATCCTCGGCCTCTCCGGAGACCTCATCAACGACATCTGCGCCCAGGTCTCCGACGACCTCACACCCCTCCCCAACGACCCAGCCGCAAAAGACTTCTCCCCAAACGACGCCGTAGTCTCACCCGCCAACCTCAACTCCCCCGACCAGACCGTCATCTCCGGAGCCGCCGCAGCCGTCGAGCGCGCAGCCGATCTCTGCAAACAAGCTGGAGCCAAGCGCGCCATCATGCTTCAGGTCAGCGCCCCCTTCCACTGCGCCCTCATGCAGCCCGCGCAGGAGGCACTCGCCACCACCCTCGAAGCCGTCACCTTTCACGACCCCGCCTTCCCCGTCGCCTCCAACGTAGACGCCCGTCTCATCCACCGCCGCGCCGAAGTCCCCGACTGTCTCATCCGTCAGGTCACCGGCTCCGTCCGCTGGGTCGAGTGCATGCAGCTCCTCATCGCCCAGGGCGCCACCCATTTCATCGAAGTAGGCCCCGGCAAAGTCCTCTCCGGCCTCGTCCACAAGATCGACAAAAACCAGCACGCCTCCCACGTCTCCGACTCCGACTCCCTCGAAAAGACTCTGGCTTCTATGGCCCCGGCCTGATACTCTGCGTTGCCTACAATCTCATTGCTGAAAAGAACCCATGATCAAGCCTGACAATCTTCCGCCAGAGATGACAATTGACGCAACGCAAAGCGGTAGCGAGTATGCGTGGCAACTTGATTGTTTCCCCAGTGCTCTCGCTAAGGCAGAGGCTCATGGATACGCTTGCCTTGGAGGGCAGTTTCAACTTCGCCTCTCTACCGGCACTTGTGAAATGTACTGGCTCAGTGCTGATTCGAAAGAGCGCAAACTCAATGAACCATGGCCAGCCTTTTGTCGTCGCTCCTGCTCGGAGATTTTGAGCGCCTTTACTAAGCTCATTGCAGAGACAGACTTTCGGAAGATGGCATCCGAATGGCCCTCTGTCCAGGACGCAATGGCTCAGGGCCTCGATCCTCATCAAGTCCTTGTCTTCGCAGCATATTTTGTGAACGAAGTTGAATATGCGCAGCTCAATCAAAAAAATGAACCGCTTCGACAGGAGAAGATCTCATGAATTCAGGCGACAAAGGAGAGAACTTCATCCTCTAAAGTCAAACCGGCATAAAGACCAAATACGAAAACGTCAGAAAGAAGTCTGAGCCTATTAAATACCGAGACACCAGCTTCACTTAACTGCTTGTAACGCCTTCAATTTTGAGATCTATCCAACTTCCCTCTAACTCAAGGTTTAGAATCGGGAGCCATGAAGACACCTAAACTGTGTTTGGTTTTGTCTATCGCCGTAACAATCGCAACCGTGTTAGTGCCCGCTCTGTTACACGCCACCACAGCAGAAGAGCAGGCAGTCCTTGCTCCCGTAACAGCGATGTTCGACGGCATGGCCAAGCGAGACGCAGCAGCCATTAAGGAGCCAACCCTCCCCGGCGGCACGATGGTTCTAATGCGAGACGGCAAGCCAACCCAGATGACATTCGAGGACTTTGCCACCCGAGTAGGAAAACCCGGCACCACAAAGATCGAAGAACGCATCCACGATCCGCTCATACGCATCGACAACGACCTCGCCGTCGTCTGGGCCCCGTTCGAGTTCTTAGTCGACGGTAAAGTGGATCATTGCGGAACCGATCTCTTCAACCTCGTCCGCAAGGATGGCAAATGGTTGATCGCCAGCGTAGCAGACACCGGACGCAAAGACTGTTCCGCGAAGTAACGAGCGCAACCATCCGGCGGAAACTGCGCAAGCGATAAACTTCATCTCAGACAACAAGAGGCCAGCATGCAAATCAACGACGTCGTAGAAAACTTCACCCTCCAAAACCAAGACGGCAAAGAAGTCTCCCTCACCGACTTCAAGGGCAAGCCTGTGGTCCTCTTCTTCTACCCCCGCGCCGACACCCCAGGCTGCACCATCGAGTCCTGTGGCTTCCGCGACGCCTTCGAGAAGTTCCAGAAGCAAGGCATCGTCGTCCTCGGCATCTCCCGCGACACCGTTAAAGACCAGAAGAAGTTCAAAGACAAGTACGACCTCCCCTACGATCTCCTCGCCGACCCCGACATGGAGCTCATCAATCGTTACAACCTCGTCAAGCCCAAGAACATGTACGGCAAGCTCGTCAAAGGTGTCAAACGCACTACCTACCTCATCGGTCCAGACATAGGAAAAGGCCAGCGCCTCCTCCACATCTTCGAAGAGGTCAAACCCGAAGGCCACGCCGAAGAGGTCCTCGCGCTCCTCAAAGCTCACGCAAAGAAATAACCTCCAAAACACTGGGCCTGCCGACTCCGATCCGGCATCGAAGGAGAAGGTACTCTACAGATGATGAACACCTACCCAGTCAGATTCAAGCTTCATCCAGACCCAGAACACGCCGGCGGATACATCCTTCAATACCAGCCTGTGATCGACATCACACAGGAAGAAAATCTCTTGAAAGTTGCCTTTCCAGACGCAGTAAAACTTCGTGGAGCCTTCCTCAAAGCCGGCCTCTACCTCCACTCCTTCGGCCACGAGGACTCAGGCAGAGACGTCATGCCGGACGCTGAGCAGAACTACGAAGTCACCGATCAAATGATGCGGGACATAGGCTTCGACATACCCGCCTGATCCCGCGCAGCCGCTCCAGCGCAAGCCGCCGTAAGACGAAAAGCGAAAAAAAAAGAGCCCCACGCCAGCCAGCGCAGGGCTCTTCCTTTAGCAACCGTGACTCTCCCGGCACCTACGGCTTCGGCGTCCAGAAATCCGGCTCAGCCTGCACCAACTGCTCTGGCGGGTAGCTCATCGTCGGTGCGATCCGAAACAGATTCGACTGTCTCGACTCGACGCACGAAGCCTCCAACGCCTCCAGCCTCTTCAATCCCTCTGGCCCCAGCGCCTCGATGAACTTAGGGTCCTTCGCGAAGTTCGAGTCGATCTCCTCCCCGGACCTCAGCGTCGTAATCACCAGGAACGTGCTCCCCCCGCCATAAACCATCTCGTAGGTTCCCCAGTGAGCATCCGGAACGCCCTTTTTGTACGCGCCGATCACCAGCTTCACCAACTCTGTCCACTCGCCCATGTGGCCCGGCCGAACCACAAACTGCGTCAACTCCTCATAGCGAGCTCCCACCCGATATCCCTGGTTCAGACTCATATCGTCCCTTCGTATCCACATGCTGGAGTTCGTCTCCGCAAGCAGATCCCCATCCGCCTCATTCGCCCGATCAAGCTCCGCAGAAAGAGACGCGTTGCCATTCACCTTCTTGCGCTCAGCTTCAATCTCCGCAAAGCTCGGATAGGTACTGAGAAACAGAACTCTCGGCCGGCCTGAAAGAGACGTAAGGGCGTAATAGTGGTCCGTCACCTTCGCATCCGCCATCGCCTTGGAAAACGCAGCCTCGCTCTTCTCATGGGCTGCACCCTCCTTGCCCGGCTTGGTGTACTCCCGCTGAATCGTTAATATCTTCTGACTCGCAATCGTCTTTTCCTGCGCAGAGGCCGTAACAGCAACGCTGCCTGCGAGACCAAAAAACAACAGGGGCAGCACGGTGCATCGAAAACTCATTGGCAGCTTCATACAGTCTTTCTCCTTGATTTCAAACGTGAGAGAAGCTAAGGCGGAGCGCAGACGACGAACTCCTCTGGTGTCTTCGCGAGAGGTATATCGGCTGCAATGCGGACAGGCACGCCGCGAATAAAAATCCTCAGCCTGACTGCCCGGGAACGAGTCTTTCCCCGGAGCCTGGAAGCAAGTGTCAATTTTGGTGCGGCCAATAGTAGGAACTTGAATGCAGGAAAGCAATCGATCTTCCGTTACCTGCTTTCCGTTACCTGCCAGATCTCAGACGCCCACACCGCAACTCAGCCGCGCTCCCCCTTCAACCCCATCGACTCAGGGTCGATTCCCTATAATGCAGATACGGGGCATGACACAAACTCAAACAGCCACCACCGCCCTTCTCACCGCGGCCGCTACCGCCGCAGCCACCCTCACTTACGCCGCGCTCTCCGCCCAGTCTCAACTCTTCGGCAAAATCCTCATCGCCGGCGATAATCCCAACCAGATCGCCCTCACCTACGACGACGGCCCCAACGACATCGTCACCGAGCGCCTACTCGAAACCCTCGCCCGCCATCAAACCCGCGCCACCTTCTTCCTCATCGGCCGTTATGTCCAGCAGCGCCCCGCCATCGCCCGCGCCATCGCCGCCGCAGGTCATCTCATCGGCAACCACACCATGACCCATCCCTGGCTGGCATGGCAGTCGCCCGCCCGCATCCGCGAAGAGCTAACCCGCTGCAACGCCGCCATTGAAGACGCGCTCGGCATCCCCGTCCGTTACTTCCGCGCCCCCCACGGAGCCCGCCGCCCTGCAGTCCTACGCATGGCCCACGAGCTAGGCCTTACCCCCGTCCAGTGGAACATCCTTCCCGGCGATTGGAAGCCCCTCTCCCCACGCGAGATCGCAGACCGTACCCTCCGTGGAATTCTCCGCAACCAACGCCAAAACCGTTCATCCAATATTGTGCTGCACGACGGCGGACAGGCTGGTCTAGGCCAACCGCGTCTGCCCAGCGTCGAAGCTACCGCCCTGATTCTTCACCACTACCAAAATCAACCCAAGATAGCGTTCGTGACAGTAGATTCCTGGACATAGAGCAACGCCGAAGTTGAGGTAGAGTCGTCTTGGCCTTTTGTTTGTCATTCCCGAAGGGAATCTGCGTTTTGCAGTCTCTACACCATCACGCAAATTGCCATAGTCCCAGAAAGATTTCCCAAGTAGATCTCCAGACAGACGCCATGCAAAACTCTGGAGTCTAATCCCACCCGACCCCGTACCATGGCAACACCCCGAGAGGAACTCCGATGAGCACAACCGCCAATCCGGCCGCGGCCCAGCAGAATCCCGTCATCGATCCCGAACTCCCAGCACCCCTATCCATGAGAGATGTCCTGCGCATCTCCATGATGCGCCGCCTCTGGTACGCCCAGGTCATCTCCGTCTTCGGCGACTTCCTCGCCCTCTTCGCCGTCATCAACGTCCTCACCTTTAAGCTCCACGCCACCGCTCAGCAGGTTACGGGCGTGCAAATCGCCTATATGCTGCCCATTGCGGTCCTCGGCATCCTTGCCGGAGTCTTCGTCGACCGCTGGCCCCTCAAACCCACCATGGTCTCAAGCGACTCCATCCGCGCAGGCCTCTGTCTCCTGCTCCTCTTCGCCACGCAGATCTGGCACTACTACGCCATCCTCGCCGCCATCAGCGTCATCTCCAGCTTCTTCGGCCCCGCACAAGGGGTCGCCATCCGCTCCGCAGTCCCGCTGCACGGTCTCCGCTCCGCGAACGCGCTCATGCAGCAGGTCATGTTCGGTATGCGTATCGTAGGCCCCGCCATCGCAGGCCTCATGGTCTCCTACATGGGAGCCGTCAGCTGCTACGCCTTCGACTCCGCCAGCTTCATTGGCTCCGCATTACTCATCGCCTCCGTCTCCTTCCTCGCACCCGGACCGAAGGCAGCCGCACCAACACCCCATGCCGCGGACGCATCCGCCATCGGCAAAGTGTGGCTCGACATGAAGCAGGGCTTCAACTTCATCCTGCACCACGCCGCTCTATTGTTCGTCATCCTCGCCATGGCAGCGGGTATGTTTGTTCTCGGCTGCTTTGGCCCGTTAATCGCCATCTACGTGCGCGACTCCCTCCACGCCTCGACCAAATCCTTCGCCATCGCCTCAGCGATGATCGGCCTCGGGATGCTCCTCGGCATCAACGGACTCAACACCTTCGGCAAGAAGCTGAAGGACGCGCTCCTCGTCTACTCCGGCCTCTGCGGCATCGCGGTCGGCCTCGTCATACTCACGCTACTGCCCCACCTCTGGTCGACCATCCTCGGCAACCTCATCATCGGCTTCTCGGTAGCGGGCATCATCGTACCCTCCCAAACCCTCTTCCAAAAAGCGACACCCCCAGAGCTGATGGGTCGCGTAGGTTCCACCTTCATGTCCATCATCTTCACCGCTCAGATCTCAGGCCTCGTCCTCTCCGGCATCCTCACCCACTACATCGGCGTGCGCCGGGTATTCGCCCTATGCGCCGCCATGCTGGTAGTCCTGATGGCAGTAGGCAAACTCTGGATGGAGCCAAAACCCGCAGTTACACAGCCTGCCTGAACTCCACTCAAACAGTCTGACGCTCACTCAGCTAAGCCGACATATTACTGATCAGTCGTGCAGATGCTCCTGCCATAGGCAAGTTGTGGTCGAATTTTAATGAGATCTATCAACGCAAAGCGCACCGGCAATCTGCAGTAGCTACCGGTGCGCCGTCGATGACTCAGGCCTGCGTGTAGTCCATGCCGTCCAGGTCGGCGATCAGGCCCGGCCCCGTTGGCTTCCAGTTCAGCTTCTGTTGCGTGATAGCGCTGGAGGATGGCATGTTGAGCCCGGCGAAGGGAGCCAGCCAGCCGAAGTGCGCCGCAGTCTCCTCGGGCGTAATGCTGACCACCGGTACCTTCAGCCCGCGGCCCAGCGCTTCGGCGATGGTCTTCATCGAAACGCCCTCTTCGTCGACCGCGTGATAGATCGCGCCCCGCTCCGCCCTCTCAAACGCCAGGCGGTAGAGCCGCGCCGTGTCCGAGACGTGTGCCGCCGGCCAGCTATTGCTGCCATCGCCGATGTAGGCCGACACACGCTTCTCTCGCGCCACGGCCGTGACGTAGGGCACCAGCCCTTGCTTGCGCGTGTCATGAATCTGCGCGAGCCGAACAATGGAGGTCTTCACGCCGCGCTCAGTAAACTCCTTCACCGCCGTCTCCAACCCCACGCGAGGGTTCCAGGACGCTACCGGGCTGTCTTCGGTCGAGGGCTTGCCGTTCAAATTGGCTGCCATCGCAGTACCCGAGGTGACCACGAACGGCCGGTCAGAACCCACCAGTACCTCTCCCAGCGCCGCGATTGCCTTGCGTTCGTCAGCCGCGTTCTTCTCAAACTGCGAGAAGTCATGGTTGAAGGCCAGATGGATCACGCCCTCCGAATCGGCTGATCCCTTGCGCAGGCTGTCGAGGTCCTCGAGGTTGCCATGAAGCACCTCAGCGCCTGCCGCCCGCAGCTTCTCGGCGCCTTCCTCCGAACGCGTCAGGCCCAGCACCTGATGCCCTGCCGCTAACAAGTCCGGAACAAGCGCCGAACCAATGAACCCCGTTGCTCCGGTCACAAAGATACGCATGATGATGTCTCCTTAAAGTTTTGATGCGGCCAATCTGCGCCGTCTACTACTAGATGGGTCCTGGTGTTGGGACGATCTATACTGAGAGTCCGTATGATCGGTTCAATCGTCCTGCCAAGCCAGAACCTCGAAACCCCGAACTTTGAGGCTCTGAGATCCGAGACGCCGCTCCTGCAACCGGCTGCCGAATCGAGTCAGCGTATGGATCCGCTCTCCGAGGTTCTTGCCCTGCTGAAGCCGCAGAGCTTGTACTCCGGCGGCTTCGTGGTTCCTGACGATATGGCGATTCACTTCCCGAAGCATCAAGGCGTCAAGTGCTACGCGATGCTTGCCGGCCAGTGTTGGCTGCTGGTCGAGGAGGTCCCGGAGCCCGTCCTGCTAAAGGCCGGGGACTGTTTTCTTCTGCCGCGCGGGTTGTCGTTCCAGCTCACCGCGGATCTCTCGCTCGAACCGGTCCACTACACCCTCGCGTTGGCGCGCCTCAGCAAGGCCAAGGACCTCCCGGAGATCCCCGAAGAGGCGCAATACATGGCCGGCGGCTTCTTCCGGTTCACCGGCAGCCACGCCGAGATGCTCCTGCACTCTCTACCGCCCATCGTCCACATACGCCGCGAGTCGGACAAGGCCGCCATGCGCTGGTCCCTCGAGCGCTTGCGCGAAGAACTGCGCGACCCACAACCCGGCGGTTCGCTGATTGCGCAGCAACTCGCCTACATGATGCTCATTCAAGCCCTGCGCCTGCACTTAGCTGACGCCGCCAGCGCTGGGCCCGGCTGGCTCTCTGCGCTGTCCGACAAGCATATGAGTATCGCCATCACCAGCATGCACAACGACCCGGGATATCCCTGGACCCTCCAGTTGCTGGCCGAACGTGTCGGTATGTCGCGCTCAGTCTTCTCTCTGCGCTTCCGCCAGACCGTTGGTGCCACGCCGATGGAGTACCTCCTCCGCTGGCGCATGTTCTTGGCTGCCGACCGCCTGAAGAACTCCAGTGACGGGCTCTCCACTATCGCGCAGTCCCTTGGCTACGAGTCCGAGAGTGCCTTCGGCAAGGCCTTCCGCCGCATGATGGGCTACTCTCCAAGGCAATACTCCCGGTCTTCGGTGCCGTGCGCAATAACACCAACGAACTCCGCTGAAGATCACGAGCAAGAGCTAGTTGTCACTGGATAAGACGTTGTACGCGTTGCGAGGACTATCTGTCTTCTGTCTTCATAAGACATGACTCTCGTCCGCATATTGAGTGACGAGAAGAAGAATATCTTGCAAAGGGCTACTCCGGCGTTCTCGCGGAAGTAACGAGAAGCGCGCATCTCGGAAGCTAACGCCGCTTCCGAGATGCCGAATTTATTGCATCGAAGAGCTCCTGCGCCTGTTCTCTTTACTTGACCTGTTCCTGTGCGAACGCCTCGATCGTCGTCGGCCCGTGGAATTTCTCTGTTCCTGAATTGCCGAAGTGGATCCAGCCCGAGTTGAAGCTCTTCACCATCTCCATGTAGAGCCCGGTCCGATCAGCCGGCGTACCCATCGCTTCCAAAACGTTCTGCCACGCAGCCTCAGGTAATTGCACGGCCTTCACCCCACAGCCCAGCGCCTTGCCGAACGCGGCCGCCGCTTCATGCAAATCGGTTCCACCCTCAGGCCCGTCTACCTCGAGCACACGCTCGCCCGTCCAGGTCTCCTGCAACACCTTGGCGCCAGCCATGCCGATGTCTCGCGTGGCGACCAGCGGAAATTTGCGATCGAGTGGCGCATAGAAGAACGGCATCTCACCCGTCGCCCGGATGTGGTCCAACGCTCCCAGCCAGTTCTCCATGAAACTACCCCCGCGCAGATACGCCACAGGAATCGGCAGCGTGCGCATAGCCTCTTCCATCAGGTGGGTCGAGGTAATCAGTCCTAGCCCGCTCGCCTGCTCCGAACCGATAGACGAAAGAAACACAGCCTTGCCAGGATTCGCCTGCTCAAGCGCCTCACGGATCGCCTCAATCGTACGCTTCTGGTCCGGCAGCCCGGGAGCAGGCGCAAAGTCTGGTGGAATCATCGCGAATACACCCTCTGCCCCCGAGAACGCCCGTGCGAGCCTCGCCGCGTCGTCATACGCGGATTGCACCAGCTCCACACCGCGATCAGCCCAGGCTTTCGCCTTCCCCAAATCGCGCACCACGCCCCGCACCGTTTTACCCGCAGCAAGAAGATTCTCCGCCACTGCGCCGCCAACTTTGCCCGTAATTCCCATCACTGTGAACATATCGTTCACCTCCTATGCAAGTAGATACTTATATTCAAAGAAAGGATGCAAGTTTTTACTTATATGATTCCTTTTCTGCGAGAATCCTCCTGTGACCGTCTTCGATCCAAACCGCAAGCGCAACGCTCGGGGCGAGGAGCGCCAGCAGGCTCTCCTCCGCGCCGCTGCCGCAGTCTTCGGTCGTCTTGGTTACCACCAGACCACCACAAACGCGATCGCCACGGAGGCGGGCGTATCTCCGGCTACTCTTTACCAGTTTTTCCCCAATAAGGAAGCCATCGCCAGCGAACTCGCCTCGAGGTACGCGCGCGAAATGGCCGAGGCAGAACGCGCAATCGACTCCGAAGGCGTGTTGAGCTTCACAGAAGCCGTCGGCGAACTGATCAATGTCTGCATGAGCTTCAACCGGAAGCGTCCCGAGTTTCACACCCTCGTGGTCGACGCACCGCTCTCACCTTCCGCCCGCGAAGACAAACAGGTTCTTGGGCAGGTCTTCGTCGACTTCATCGAGGCCCGCCTCCGCCGCGAGCTACCCACTCTCTCTCGCTCCGAAGCGGCCCACCATGGGCAGGTAGCCCTTATGATCTTCCGCGGAATCCTCGACGAGCTGACCGTCGCCTCGCCTCATGCCCGCCCGCGCCTGCAGCAGGCGATGCGCAATGCCATTCTCCGCTATCTGACCCCTGTACTGGCTGAATCGAAGGCGGGCCGCGCAGTTAGAAGCGCACAGTTAGAAGCGCACAGTTAGAAACGCAGATAACGAGAAGCCGGCCTTCCAGAACGAATCCGTTGCGGAGGAAGCACCCCGGAGAACTCCGGGGCCTTTCCATTTAAATCACCACGGTCGTCCAAACCTGCCCACTGCAGCTTCATCAGAAGTACTTCATATTTGTCAGATCCTCGATCATCCCCGGCCCGGTCGGCTCCCACCCCAGCGTCTTGCGCGTCCACTCGCTCGAACCCGGCATATCCTGCGACGCAGCGTGTCCGAAGAACATCCCGAAGTGCTCGACGGCCTTTTCCGCCGGGATCGAAACCACCGGCACCTTCAGCCCCTTACCGACCGTCTCCGCGATATCCCGCAGCGGCACGCCCTCTTCCTGCACCGCGTGGTACGTCGTCACGCCCGGTCCACTACTCTCGACCGCCAGCCGATACAGATGCGCCACATCCTTCAGTGGAGCGGCCGCCCACCGGTTCGTCCCATCGCCCACATACGCCGAAATACCCTTCTCGCGCGCGATCTGAATCAACCTCGTCACCAACCCCTGCTTGCGCGTGTCATGCACCTGCGGCAGACGCACAATCGCCAAATGCACACCCTTTGCCGCCACCGCCTGCGCCGCCTGTTCCGGCCTGCGCGGCATCGCAGACGAATCTGTTGCAGGATCAGACTCTTTCCGCACCTGGCCTGGCGCGCCGGGTCCAACCCCGGAGGTCACCACCAGCAGTTTGCCCGATTCGAGCACCGATCCCAGCGCCTCAATCGCCTGAATCTCGTCCTTCGCATTCTGCGCAAACTTCGAAAAGTCGTCGTGGTTGAACGCCAGGTTCACCACGGCATCCATCCCCGTCGCTCCACTGCGCAGGCTGTCGAGATCCTGCAGATTGCCGCGATGGACCTCCGCACCCACAACCTTCAACTGCTCTACGCCCGCATCACTGCGGGTAAGCCCACGCACCTGGTGCCCTGATCCGATTAACTCCTTCACCAGCTCCGTCCCAATGAATCCCGTCGCTCCCGTTACGAATACGCGCATCGCTCCTCCTATTGTTGGTGGCGCAGCCCTTCGGAGGCCGCGTTAAAGTTGACATCCGAGCCTGTGCCTTATAAAACGGGGGCAGTCCCCGTATAGATAAGATAAACGGGGATAGTCCCCGGTTGCAAAAAAAGTTTCGCCACATCTCCGATGTCGATAAAGAAGATCTCACCACTCCCGCCCTCCCGCAAACCTCGCGCCGACGCGAAGCGCAACCGCGAGCGCATCCTAGAGGTAGCCAGGGAAGCCTTCACCCGCGATGGAGCAGCTGCAAGCCTCGACGACATCGCACGCCGCTCCGGCATCGGCAACGCCACCCTCTATCGCCACTTCCCCACTCGCGACGACCTCATCGAAGCCGTCTACCGCAGCGAAGTCGAAAAGCTTGCGGCAGCCGAACAGCGCTTCGCTGCCACTATGCCGCCGCTTGAAGCGCTGCGCGCCTGGATGCTCCTCTTCATCGACCACATCCTAGGCAAGAAACTCATCCTTCCCGCGATGGACACCGTCGCTGGCGGCTCCAGGCGTCTGTTCGAAGACTCCCGCTCGCTCATTCACACTGCCTTCGTAACCTCCGTCGAGCGCGCCATCGCCAGCGGTGATCTCCGCTCTGACACCGACCCCAACGACTTCGTCCGTGCCCTCGTCGGCGTCTTCCACACCACTGCTATGCCCGGCTGGGAGCCCAGCGCCCGTCGTCTCGTCGACATCCTTATTGTCGGCTCGCGCCCAACGAAACCCCGCACTCACAGAATCACAAAATTAGCTTCGGTCAGGGAGATCAGTTGAATTTGCAATTTTCTTCGATGGCGTTCGAATCTTTATAGCGCTGCACGCAACTTAGATAATCGCGCCCCTGATTTGCCGCTCTCTTTATGGAATTAACGCATTCGGCGTGCTTCGATTCGGCCTGTTCGCGTTGCTGGTAGCTTAACTTGTAGTAGTCTGCCGGGCTGCCGGCGGAACAGCGCTTTTCGGGGTCAACGTCCCGGCTGGGATTGTCAGCATCCTCTCTTTTGAAAGCCGCCGCCTCCGCATCGACTCTCGATGTCCCGCTACCCATGAGGCTGATGACGGATTCCTCATGGTCGACAGTGGCAGCGAGATCGTCACCTCGGAAGAAAAAGAAAGTGGTAGCATTCTCCTGAGTCTTCCTCTTATGCAACTCCGCCCGGTTGCCGTAGTAGTTAGCCAGCAACAGATTCGGCGGACCCCACTTACCTTCTCTGTAGTATTGCGAGAGAGAAAGCATCGCATTCACGTTTTCCTGCTCAGCGCTCCGCATCAAGTACGCCTGCGCTTTCTGGTAATCAGGCGCCCCGCCCCAACCGACGTAGTCGTAATAGCCCGCTACATCCTCAGCTTCGCCGTCGCCCTTGTTCGCAGCAGCCGTGTAGCAGGATAAGGAAGCGGCCTTATCGCCAATCATGTTTGCGAGCGTACCTGTGTTCTTTTCTGTTTCGACATTCATGGCAGGGTCGCAGCGAGTCGGGGCCACCGTCGCGTTCCACTTACCCTCCATGGCATTATTCGACTGTCCTGGCCAGATGACCTTGAACGTTCCACTGATCCGGTTTCCAATTCGCTTCCCTGTATAAATTCCAGTGGCACCGGAGAAGGTTCCTTTCATATCGTAACGCCGCATGACGACAGTGCCTCCGGGAAGCGTATCGACGAAGGTTGTAATCACCGCGGAGTAGTCCGTAGTGAGTTGCATCGAGCCGATCTTTCCCCCAATGACCATAAGGGAGTTGACTGGCGGTTTAGCAGCGGAGCATTCCTCTCCGAAAGCCTGGCACATGCTCCATGCCTGAGCATGGGCGATCGAGTTGTCATAGAGCTTGCCGGCATCTCCAAATTCGGAGGGGGTTGGGAGAAATAATCCTCGCCATTTCATGTGCGAAGCCCCCGTCGAGTGGCTTGGCCAGGTCGCACTCACATCGCCATCGATCCAGTAGTTTGAGATCGTACCGGTGTAATCGACGACGATGCCTTTGACTGGACCGGCCCTGTCCTCGCGATGGACGGTGATAGAGGTGGCATCAAGGTACGTGATGGTGAGGTCTGCATTGCCGCCACTCGCCCACTGGCCCGTCCCCTTGCCGTCTCCCGTCTTGAAGAGCCAGTTGGAGCATCCGTCTGAGTCCTCACACATCGAGATTACTTCTGGATATGTCGAGGATGGCTGGTGCACCTGAGAGCTGCACAGCACTGACAGAGCAGCGGGCAGTATGAGCACACACACAATTCGAAACACAACTCTCACGAAGGCGCTCCTGAAAAGAGGCTGATCGAGGTTAATTCATGGGAAGTTTATCACTGCTGCTGCGCGCTAAATAGTCGTCATAAATGCGCTTCTCTTCAGCAACTGGCGAAAGCCGACTTCTCGTTACCAGGTGCCGGAAGTTTTTATGGTTATGTGGTTACCTCAAACGCATCCTCGCCTTTATCGGCATCACCGAAGTCGAGGTCATCCTTGCTGGCGGCACGGCTGCGGTCGCCTTCGGTTCAACTACCGTCGAAGAACACGCCGCGCAGTTTCGTCCTGCCGTCCTCGCAGCCACCCGATAAGCACAAGCCGGATTACCGGCATTACCGTTAATGAGCTGCGACAGAATTGCTAAAGAGCCTGCGGCGTAGCCAAAATGCTACATTCACCAAGCCGATGAGTGCCGGAACCTCGATCAACGGACCCACGACACCTACAAACGCCTCCCTAGAGTTCAACCCGAATACCGCGACCGCCACCGCAATCGCAAGTTCAAAGTTGTTTCCAGCAGCCGTGAATGACAGCGTGGCGGACTGTGCGTAGTCGGCTCCCAGCCGTTTCCCCATCCAGAAGCTGACTAGAAACATAAGGAGGAAGTACACCACCAGCGGGACCGCAATCTTCACCACGTCTAACGGAAGCCGGACGATCAAGTCGCCCTTCAGGGAGAACATCACAAGGATGGTAAAGAGCAACGCGAGTAGCGTCAGCGGGCTTATACGGGGAACGAACCGCGTCCGGTACCACTCCTCACCTTTGGCCCGGATCAGCGCATAGCGAGTCAGGAAGCCAGCCGCGAACGGCACCCCCAGATAAAGGCCCACGCTCTTGGCAATCTGGCCGATGCCAATCTGTACGACGCTTCCTTGCAGGCCGAACCACCGGGGAAGGATGGTTAGGAATGCCCATGCATAGACGCTGTAGAAGAGCACCTGAAAGACGCTGTTGATTGCGACCAATCCGGCGACGTAATCCGTATCACCCTCGGCAAGCTCATTCCAGACCAGCACCATCGCGATGCAACGCGCAATGCCAATCAAGATCAGGCCGCGCATGTAGGCCGGTTCGTCCCGTAGAAAGATCACGGCGAGCACGAACATCAACATCGGACCGATAAGCCAGTTCTGAACCAGCGACAGTCCCAACAGCCGCTTATTGCGGAACACCTCACCCAACTTCTCATAACGCACTTTGGCCAGCGGCGGAAACATCATCACGATCAGGCCAATGGCGATAGGGATGTTTGTCGCGCCGGTCTGAAAATGGTTGACGAAGTCAGCCGAACCGGGAACGAAATGCCCAATGCTCACGCCTAACACCATCGCAAGGAATATCCAGAGCGTCAGAAGTCGATCTAGGAAAGAAAGCTTTTTCCGTTGGGCGGCCGGAGCACAGACGCGGCCCCGGGTCGTCGGTGTGGGTGTCGTAGCCATTAGCAAACCTCACAGCTCTGCTCAGCCACAGCCGTAGGCAATGGAGCGCCATCAAGCGCGTACCTCGCAGGGGAGCAGCAAGCCTTCGTCAGACGCGCCCGGTCTGCCTGCATCGCCTTGTCTTCCTTCAGGGAGTCGAGCGTCTGCAGGAGCACCTGCGATGCCCCGACGTGCGGCGGCATAACGATGCGGTAGTGCATCCATTTGCCCTCGCGCCGGGCTGAGACGATGCCGGCGTTTCGCAGATACGCGAGATGCCGGGAGATCTTCGGCTGCGGTGCCCCCAGAATCTCCACAAAGTAGCAGACACAGATCTCTTGTTCTCCCATAAGGTTCAGCAGCCGGAGGCGGGTTGTGTCACCAAGTGCCTGAAAGAACTGAGGCAGGTCGAACTGTCTGGCGCGGGTCATGCATTTATATATACGCCTTGACAAATTCGTTAGCAATATATATATTCACCTAGACGAATATGTGGGAGGTGAGACATGGCACAGATTCTTGATTCCGTCCGCTCGAAGTATGGCGCGGTCGCGCAGAGCAAGCTCTCCAGCAACGATGCAGGTGTCAAGGCCGTGGCGGAGGCCTTCGGCTACTCCGCAGAAGAACTGACTTCCATTCCGGCTGAGGCCAACATGGGTTTGTCGTGCGGCAATCCCACAGCGACCGCGCATCTGAGAGCCGGTGAAGTTGTCGTAGACCTCGGCTCCGGTGGCGGCCTGGACGTGTTTCTCGCCGCGAAGATGGTAGGGCCGGAGGGGCGTGCCATCGGTATCGATATGACACCGGCCATGATGGAACGGGCACGGGCAAATGCGGCTTCCGGTGGATACACCAACGTGGAGTTCTACCAGTCCACCATCGACAAGATCCCACTACCGGATGCGTCGGTTGATTGCGTCATCTCGAACTGCGTCCTGAACCTGGCGCCGGACAAGCCTGTCGTCTTTCGTGAGATTGCCCGCATCCTCAAGCCGGGCGGCCGACTTGCAGTCAGCGACATCGCGCTCAAGGGAGAGCTACCGGAAGCCGTCGCCCAGAGCATGGCGGCATATGTCGGCTGCATCGCTGGTGCCATCAGGATTGACGACTACCGCACCGGCTTGCTGGCTGCTGGCTTCGAGCATGTGGAGATCGTGGACAGCGGCTCAAACCTCAACGCCTACGCGAAGGTGGAGAACCAGTCCGGCTGCTGCTCCCCGGCGATGGCCGAGGAGTCGTGCTGTTCGCCCATATCGGATAGGGACACCACACTGCACACGGAGCTGTCCGACCTCTTGAGCAAGTATGACCTGAACGCAGCAGCGGCAAGCGTAAAGGTATATGCCATCAAGCCCATGGCTGGAGCCACAAGCAAAACAGTCGCGTCATGCTGTGCTCCGGGTTGCTGTTCATAAGAGGCAGAGGAGGCGACATGCTCAAAGTAATCTTCGCCTGCGTGCACAACGCTGGTCGGTCTCAGATGGCGGCGGCGTTATTCAATCATCTTGCAGATCCACGGAAGGCACAGGCCGTTTCAGCTGGTACAGAGCCGGGAGACCGTATCCACCCGGAAGTGCAGGCTGTCATGCAGGAGATCGGCATCGACCTCAGCCACGCGAAGCCCCAGAAGCTCACGGAGGAACTCGCGAGGGCCGCGAACCTTCTGATCACGATGGGCTGCGGTGACAAATGCCCTTACGTCCCCGGCCTACGCCGGGACGATTGGCCGCTCCGCGACCCGAAGGGACTGCCGACAGAGGAAGTCCGGGCGATACGCGATGACATCAAAAGTCGCGTGCAGGTTCTTCTCAGGCTGGAAGGTTTAGATTAGTCTTCACAAAATCCGTTTCAAGGAACGCGCGGTCATGCTAATAAGAGAATCTTCCCGATGCCGCCCTTCTCCGCCTCAGCGTGTGCTTTCGCCGCGTCGGCAAGCGGCATCGTCCGATCAATAGAAATCTTGAACCTTCCCTTTGCAATATCTTCCGCGAGCGAACGCATACTCACTGCATCAGGATGCGAGCCAAAGGCCTCCACTCTTACGTCGGGGTAAAGTTTGGCATTTGGTGGAGGCCCCACCACGGAGGCAAAGCTTCCGCCCGGTTTGACCTTAGCCAGAAGCCCGTCGCCGACGTTGCCGCCAATCGTATCCGCGACCACCTCGACCAGGCCTAGTGAGTCCATCTCCTGTTGGCTATCGAGCGCGAGAACAGCATCGGCCCCGAGCTCCTCCGCAGCCTTCTTCTGTGAGCCGCGAACACCGGCGATGACGTGAGCACCAAGCTTCTTCGCCACCCACACGGCAGTGCGGCCCACGCTGCCCAGCGCGCCGGTGATGACAACCGTCTGGCCAGGCTGAACCTTCCCGGCCTGCGTAATGAGTTGCTCCCCAGTGTTCAACACCACAGGGAGTGCAGCGGCTTCGATGGGATCAAGGCCATCAGGAAGCTTCGACAAGCCCGCAAGATCACCCAAAAGCAGCTCGGCGTAGGTCTTGCCGGCACGCCCGAAGACCTTGTCACCCTCGGCATATCCCTCGACGCCTCTGCCGACTGAGCGTACGACGCCGGAGTAGTCGTACCCGAGGATGATGGGCAGTTCCAGCGGCATAAAATCCTTCATGGCGCCGCTACGGATCTTCCAATCGATCGGATTGACTCCCGCTGCGGTCACCTGAATCAGAATCTGGCCGTCTCCCGCCTGTGGATCATCCCACTCCTCATACTTCAGCTTATCGGGGCCGCCGTACTCGTGTAGCACCACTGCTTTCATAGCAATACCTCTCTCGCTTTTCAGGCTTAGATGCGGTTGATGGCGGCATCGGCCCACCGAAACAAACCCGTTCCAGGCCAGCCAAAAATAAATCTCAAAAAGTTGGCGTATCTTTTGAAGCCGAAAAGTAGGGTGCTAAAACACCACATCCACCACGCATCCCACCACGTCTTTACCATCAAAAAACCACGTCGAAACACCCGGTTTTCCCGCAACCCCCTTCAAAAACCTCAGCAAACCAGCAACTTTTCGCTCGCCCGCCACAGCAAAAAAAATCTGCAAAAAGTCCCGAAATTACTTCCAGGCAGGTTTCAGGAAAGCGACTTGCGGGCAGCTTCGAGGACCATTCCAATCTCCGCCTCCCCATGCGCGGTCGAAACGAAGGCGGCCTCGAACTGACTAGGAGGCAACCAGACTCCAGCGTCGAGCATGGCACGATGAAACCGGCCAAAGGCGACCGTGTCCGACGTCGCAGCCGAAGCAAAATCAGTAACTGGTTTATCCGTAAAAAACCACGTAAACATTGACCCAACGCGATTGGTCGTCAACGAAATTCCCGCCTCCCGCGCCACACCCGCAACCCCCTCAGCAATGCGAGCAGAGGTGCTCTCAAGGCCGTTGTAGACCTCCTCTTCATGCTTGAGCAGGTGACTCAAAGTAGCGATCCCCGCAGCCATGGCGAGGGGGTTTCCGCTCAGCGTTCCCGCCTGGTAGACAGGCCCCAGCGGAGCGAGCAACTCCATCACATCGGCTCGTCCCCCAAACGCTCCGCAGGGCAGCCCACCCCCGATAATCTTGCCCAGAGTCGTGAGATCCGGCTTCACGCCATAGACCTGCTGCGCACCGCCAAGCGAGAGACGGAAGCCAGTCATTACCTCGTCGAGAATGAGAAGTGCGCCGTACTCCGCGGTGATTTCCCGCAGGCCCTGCAGATAATCTGCAGCAGGGGCAATCGTCCCGGCGTTGCCGACCACCGGCTCAACAATGACGCAGGCAATCTCGTTTGGTCGTGCGGCGAAGGCCTCTCGCACAGCATCGAGATCGTTGTAGGGCAGCGCAAGAGTGTGCATCGCGGTCTCGGCGGGAACGCCGGCGGACCCAGGGATTCCCAGCGTAGCAACTCCGCTGCCTGCTTTGACCAGCATGGCGTCCGAGTGGCCGTGGTAGCAGCCTTCGAACTTGATGACGAAGTTGCGTCCTGTAAAGCCGCGCGCAAGTCGGATAGCTGACATACATGCCTCCGTGCCGGAGCTGACGAAGCGCAGCCTTTCGACCGAGGGAAAGCATCGCGTCACCAGTTCAGCCAGATCTGCTTCGGCCGCGGTGGAGGCTCCAAAGCTCGCCCCACGCGAGGCTGCCCTCTGAGTCGCCTCGACCGCTGGTGGAAAAGCATGTCCAAGAATCATCGGCCCCCACGAGCCGAAGAAGTCTAGGTACTTATTTCCATCCGCATCAAACAGATAGGCCCCTTCGGCATGGGTGACAAAGGGTGGATCACCCCCCACGGCGCGAAACGCGCGCACCGGCGAGTCGACGCCCCCGGGCAGAAACTTTTCAGCGCGAAGCTGCAATTGACGGGAGCGGGTGAGGCTGCGGGACATATCAACAGTATAAGAGGGCATATCATGAAAGTAGAAAACGAGAAGTTAGAAGACGAAGACAGAACCGAGGAGACATGACCGAGCCAGAACATGCAGAGATTGAGGGCCGGGCTCTACTGCTTTACGACGGCGTCTGCGCGTTGTGCAATGGCGTGGTTCAGTTCCTGCTCAAACACGACCGTAGCGAGAGGCTGCGCTATGCCCCGCTCCAGAGCGCTCTCGGCCGCGAAGTGCTCGACCGCTTCGGCATTCACAGCTTTCCCGATGGTGTAGTGCTTCTGACCGATGCCCTGAGGCCGCAGGAGCGGCTCTACCACCGCTCCGATGCGATTGCCGCGGCGTTGAAGCTGCTTTCGACCCCCTGGAGGCTTCTTGGGCGGCTGGTAACGCTGGTTCCCCGAGCCCTGCGTGAGTTCGGCTACGGCGTTGTTGCTCGCCTCCGCTACCGCATCTTCGGGCGCTACGATACCTGTCCTCTACCACCTTTGCATCAGCGACAAAAACTTTTGGGCGTGTACGAATAACGTTTGTTTACGATGCTTTGACCGCCGCCCTGCTAGACTAAACTTCTTCTTTTCAAGCACTACGATATGGAGCACGACCTTGCCGGATGAGACCTCCCCGCCGCCCGATTCAATCGCCACGCATTCCACCACGTCCGGGCGGGAGATGCCCGTGGAGACCACTTCGTTGCAGTCCGCAGTCGCACAGAGAAAAGCCGCTGGCATAAAGCGGCCTGCTTCGGAAGAAAAGACCAAGATCCCCTCAAAAAAGAGCATCAGCTATGCGGATGCCGGGGTGGACATCACCTCGGGCGACCGTAGCAAGCAGCGCATCAAGATGCTGGCGCGCAAAACCTTCAACAAACAGGTGCTGAGCGAGATCGGCGGCTTCGGCGGCTTGTTCGCGCTAGACCTGGAGAAGTTTCCCAACCCCGTGCTGGTCTCGAGCGCAGACGGCGTTGGCACGAAGCTGAAGGTCGCGTTTGAACTGGGCATTCACCATACCGTTGGCCAGGACCTGGTGAACCACTGCGTCAACGACATTGCTGTGCAGGGCGCGACGCCGCTGTTCTTCCTCGACTACCTGGCCACAGGCAAGCTCGAAGACATGGTGATCGAGCGGGTGGTGCAGGGTATCAGCGAGGCCTGCAAGGCCAACGGCTGTGCATTGATCGGCGGTGAGACCGCACAGATGCCTGGCTTCTACGCAGATGGCGAGTACGATCTTGCCGGCACGATCATCGGCGCAGTGAGCCGTGACAAGATCATCACCGGAGAACAGATTCAGATCGGTGATGTTCTGGTGGGGCTGCCTTCTAACGGACTACATACGAACGGATATTCGCTAGCGCGCAAGCTGCTGTTTGAAGTCGCGAAGTATGGCCCGGAGCAGTACATCAACGAGCTGAAAGACAAGACTGGAGCCGCGTTGATGCGGACGCATCGCAGCTATCTGTCGGTGATCAAGAAGCTGACCGGAGCCGAGGTGGTGAGCGGAATGGCGCACATTACAGGAGGTGGAATCACCGAGAATCTGCCGCGCATTCTGCCGAAGGGCATGGGAGCGCTGATCGACCGTGCCTCGTGGACGGTACCGCCACTGTTTGAACACCTGCAACAATTGGGCAATGTGGATGAGGACGAGATGCTGCGGACCTTCAACATGGGCATTGGTCTGATCGCGGTGATTCCGGCAGAGAAGATCAAGAAGGCGAAGGCGATTTTGAACCGCGCGAACGAACGGCACTGCCTGATTGGCCGCGTGGTGCGTGGGGAACGCAAGGTCAGCTACAACTAGATAGTCGCAGTGTCGCTTTACGAGCCCGCTGGCCACTGTATTCTTTTACATGGTGGCCGGGGACTTTCGTTTTGGCGCGGTTTTCTTCGGCGAATGAAGTCCGCTAAGCGAGGGGAGTGTAGGTAGATGGGCGGTGCGCACGGCTGCGGCGAAAGAAGAAGTAGATGATGACGCTGACGACGGCGGCGTAGGCGCACCAGACCGAGGTGAAGGCGTATCTCTTGACCAGCATGACGACGAGCAGCCCTACAAGGTTGAGCCACGCCAGGGTGATGAGGTCGCGGAAGCCAGAAAAGAAGAGCGAGCCGCAGGTAGCGATGACATAGAGGATTGCAATGACCGTCGTGGTTGTGATGCTGTTGACGTAGACGATGCTGTTGTCCTGCACCGAGACCTGCAGCGGATAGGCGATCAGGCCCCAGAGCATGTAGAGCATGAGTATGCAGCCGAGGATGGCGAAGGGGAGCATCTGACGGCGGAGCTTGTGGGTAGGCTCGATGAGCAGGACGCTGAGAGGAAGGAGAAACGGCAGCAGACCTTGGGCGTAGAGAACGTATGCTGCCCCAGCGTTATGGGTCACCGTAGAGGAGAGGATTCCGCCGAGGCCCAGCCAGACGAATCCTTCGATGAACTGGTGGAAGGCGAAGAGGCAGGGCATGGCGGCGAAGAGCAGCTCGCGGCGGTGCTTTACTTCAGTCAGCGTGGCGACGCCGATGCCGCCCAGAACAGCACTGCCGACAAAGTTCGCGGTTGCAGAGAAACACATAGGAGCCTCTTGGTTCAGGCCATCATAACTTGAGTGTCTAGCGATGGATTTGTGTTCTTATAGAAGGCACCAAATCTCTCAAGATCATTCAAGGACAATATGAGGATTCGAGTCAGCGCTTGCCTTGCTCTTGTCGTGGTCGGCTTGTTGTCAGGTACTTGTTTGTACGCGCAGGATGCGCCTTCCGTGAATGCGCGGGCTTCGCAGACAGCAATGGATCGCGACCTGTTGGAGGTTACGATTCCTCGCCTGGAGGAGTTGTACCGTGCCCACAAGTACACCGTGACCGAGGTGGTGGAGTGGTACCTCGCGCGAATTGCGAGGTACAACGGAATCTATCGCGCCGTGCAGACGGTGGATACACAGAATGCGCTGGCCACTGCGGCTCGAGAAGATGCAGAGGCAAAGGCTGGTGGGAGCGGCTTTCGCCGCAGGCCGATGTGGGGCGTTCCGATTGTGACGAAGGCGAATACGAGTATTAAGGGGCTGGTGACGACCGATGGGTGGAAAGGCTACTTGATTCCAGGGCACGAGCTGGTCGCCCCAAAGGATGCGACCATCGTGGCAAAGCTGCGGGCGGCTGGAGCGGTGATTCTGGGGCAAACAAACATGCCGGACTTTGCGGCGAGCGATACTAATCGCAGCACGGCGTTTGGGCGGACGGGTAATGCTTACGACGTCCGATTCAGCCCAGGCGGCTCGTCGGGCGGAACTGTAACGGCGGTGACAAGCAACTTTGCGCTACTGGGCAACGGGACCGATACGGGGAACTCGATTCGCATGCCGTCGGCGACGAGCTCGGTGGTAGGCGTGTTTCCGACGCGCGGGCTGGTGAGTATCACGGGGATCGCGCCCCTGGATTGGCTGCTGGACAACACGGGGCCAATCGCTCGCACAGTGACCGATGCGACGATCGCGCTCGATGTGATGGCCGGAGAGGACGCTGCGGATGCGCGCACAGTCGATTTCACCGCGAAGGCACAAAGAGGGCCGTATACGCAGTATCTGAAGACGGATGCGCTGAAGGGCAAGCGGTTTGGCGTACCGGCTTTCATTCTTGCGGGAGCTGGGATTGCCTTTCAAGGTATCCCTGCATCGGCAACAGCGAGCGAGGTGGCCGAGGATACCGAGGACGCACGTGAACCCTTGCGACCAGAGACGCGGGCGGCGTTTATAAAGGCGATTGAAGGTTTGCGGGCGGCGGGAGCTACGGTCGTGTTCGATGATTCGATTCTGCCGGACAGCTTTGCCGTGACAGTGGGACGAGTGGGGACGTTTCCTTATGTGAAGGAGGGAACGGAGAAGTTTCTGGCGGAGTATGGCCCGGCGGAGTATCACTCGGCTGCGGAGTATGCGAAGGTGGTAGGATCGCCACTCCCAACAACCATAATCGGTGGCGCCGATCCCGCAACAAGACGAGGACGACCGGCGATCGTGCAGGAGTCGATCGAAAGCGATCCGCAGGCTGAAGCAAATTTTTACGCCCCGCGCAGGAAGGCGCTCGAAACCTACAACGAGACGCTGGACCGATTGCAACTCGACGGGTTTGTCTACCCGGCGACGCAGATGCCGCCGCCGGATGAGACGATGCCGCAGAATGGAAAGCTCAGCGAGGGACCGCACAGTGATACTGGATGGGTGAACATGATCGGCGTGCCGGCTGTGGTGGTGCCGGGCGGCTTCTATCCCGACGGACTGCCGTTTGGGCTGGAGATCTCGGCCCGGCGGTGGGAAGATGGTGATCTGCTGGGCTGGGCCTATGCGTATGAGCAGGCAACGAAGCATCGCAGGCCGCCGGTGCTGGTGGAGAATGGCTTGCTGCCGGATGCGCGGTAAGGATTGTGAGTCGGCGAGACATCAAGCGTAGGCGTCGCCTAAAATCTAAACAAGGGACCCCTTCATGCATCGACTCGGCATTCTTCTCTCCGGCAGAGGCTCAAACTTTCTTGCAATCGCTAGGGCTATCCACGAACACCGGCTGCTCGGCACGGAGATCGCCGTGGTATTGTCAAATCTTGAAGATGCTCCGGGGCTTTCAGCAGCGAACGAGCTGAAAATTCCAGCGTTTGCGATTCCTTCCGCTGGCCGCAAGCGTGCTGAGCATGACGCGGAGATGATCGCGCGGCTGCATCAGCACAAGGTTGATCTGGTCTGCCTGGCGGGGTACATGCGCATCATCTCAACGGTGTTTGTGGAGGCGTTTCCAGATCGGATTCTCAACGTACACCCGTCGCTGTTACCTGCTTTTCCGGGGCTTGATGCGCAGGCGCAGGCGCTGAAATATGGAGCCAAGGTCGCCGGATGCACCGTGCACTTTGTCGATGAGGCAGTGGATCATGGCGTCATCATTGTGCAGAAGACTGTGCCCGTCCACGACGACGATACCGATAAGACACTGTCGGCTCGCATCCTCGAACAGGAGCACCGCGCCTATCCGGAGGCGATCGCGGCTGTACTTAGCGGCGAATACTCCATCCAGGATCGCCGCTACGTTCGCAGCAAAGTTTAACAGCAATGTCCTGCCGGACGCCTCCTACGTCTCGCGACCAGCCTGCCCTTGCTGCTCAGTTGCATCGTTCAGCCTTACCTTTACGTCGACCCGTTTGCGCCCGCGGAAGACTGTAAGTGTCACCTCGTCGCCCGCTTTATGCGAGTTCATCACTGCCGCCAGATCCTGCGCGTTGGTGATCTCCTGTCCGTCCATCGCGACGATCAGATCGCCGCCCAGCATCACGGGTATGTTTCCCTGGTAGGCCCTTTGAGTTCCCCCGTGCAGCCCGGCTTTCTCCGCTGCGCCGCCTGGCAGGACACGCTCGATCAACAACCCATAGTCAGCCGCCAGACCGATCTGTTGCGCAACCTCCGGACCAATCTCCAGCGTGGCGATGTCGAGCGACGGACGACGGATTCGACCGTATTTCGCGAAGTCTGCGATGACAGCTTTGGCCGTATTGACCGGGATAGCAAAACCAATACCAGCCGACTGATCAACGCCATTCGAAGCAATGAGAGTGGTGATCCCGATGACCTCGCCGCGGGAGTTGAGCAGTGGGCCGCCGGAGTTGCCTGGGTTGACGCTGGCGTCGGTCTGAATCGCGTCTTCAATGGGATTGTTGTTGGGCCCGCGAATCGACCGAATCGCCGAGATGATTCCGCGTGTCATGGTGCCGGACAAGCCGAACGGATTGCCGATGGCGTAGACGCGCTGACCCACGGTGAGGCTCTGCGACTCTGCGAGCGTTGCCGGCTGAAGGTTAGGAGCATTGTTGATCAGAAGCAGAGCGAGATCATGTCCTTTATCCACGCCAACGACGGTAGCCTTGTACTTGTGCTTGTCAGAGAGCGTGACCTCGACGCGTTGGGCGTTGTCGATGACGTGGTTGTTGGTGAGGATGTGTCCCTGCTTGTCCAGAATGAATCCGGAGCCTTGCCCCTGCTGCGGAACCGGGCCGTAAAAGAAGTCCATCGCGATCGCTGTGGAAGTGATGTTGACCACCGACGGCAAAGCCTTCTTGTAGACCGCAATATTCTGCTGCTCCTCGGTGTCGTACGCGGGCGCGGCATGGGCCTCGGTCAGCTCGAAGGTTCCCAGCGGGCCATTCACGGCTGCAGTATTCGTCGCAGGCAGTGATGCGGAGGGCGCTGCGGCACGATGGAGCCAGGGCGAAGCGGCTCCTGTCGACCAGACGTGCGTGGTCAGGTAGTAAAAGCCGGAGAGAAGAAGGACCACAAGGAGAACGGGGCGCAGTTTCATCGTGAGCACGACCTGATCTTTCAAATAGCCGGTTGCGAAAGACCGACACATCTTATTGTATCGAGCCGCGCGCCCTGCTGCTCGGGCGGCGTATAGTCGCGGATCCTATCGAAGCGATTCAGATGATTGTCAGAACAGTGGGACTACGAACCGAATTCGTCCCACTTTTTGGAGAGCATCGGGCACCCAATCGGTCGTGCTCCCGCCCTCTTTGCTGGACAGGGCTAAGTCTCGACCTTCTCACACCATTCGCTGCAGCCGATTGAGTGCCGAGGGCTTGATACGCGGCGCATGGAGGAAGTTCTCGCGTTCGGGCAGGCGTTTGGTCTGCACCTCCCAGGGCTCCTCCCTGACCTTTACCGGACCGGCCCACGATTCGGCTTCGAGGTCGACGCTGTCGATGCTTGCGCGACCTACCAGCGAGCGGTCAGTGCGATCGAGCCGATCGGATCCATCGCCGCGCTCAAGCCACTCCGTACGCTCGGAGCGTTCCGGACGGACGATCCCCTCTACCTCTTTTCTCTTCGCCACAACCTCAATATCTTCCAACGCAGGCTCGGCGTCCTGATCGCTGCTATGAACGGCGGCCATCAACGAAGCCATGAAGTTTGCCATCATGCGCTGCGCACACTTCTGTCCGCACAGGTGCTTGGCGCCCTTGCGCGAATTCTTGGGCGACTCCCAGCCACGAACTTTCAACTCCCCGTCCTGCTCGTAAGCGACGAACCAGTAGTTACTCGTCTGCTTCTCTGCTGCACAGATATCGCAATTGATAGCTTGCCGGATCATCTGCCCGTCTCCTTATCCCTCGGTGAAGTGTGCCTGTCTGACACAGTCCTTTCATCGGCAAAAGATCGAAATGCATCATCCGAGGATAGTCAATTGTTTGTTGGGTTCGACGCAGCAGGTTCCACTCTCTAAATTCAGACAAAGATCATCTACGCCGCGGCTTCGAGGATCGGCCAGAGTTGATCGACCTGCCACTCCAGTTCGGGCAGCGCACCACCGTTGGTCAGTACATAGTCTGACAAAGCTGCCTTCTGCTCGTCGGAGATCTGCTGTGCCAGCCTGCGACGCGCCTCCGCTTCGAACTCCGTGCGTTGCTCCTCGCTGATCGACCTGCCGGCGGAAGACCGAGCGACAAATCGTGCGACCTTCACCTCCTCTGGAGCCGTCACTAAGATGATCCTGTCGAAACGACTTTGCCAGCGCGAACCATCTGCGGCACCGTAGTGCGTCTCGAAGATCAGCGCTGACTCCACCATCACGACGGCGTGAGGATTCTTGTGAAAGATTGTTTCGGTCAACTCCATCTGGCGCGCAATCACAAGAGGATGAGCGATTGCATTCAACTCTTCAACGCGGCCCTCCGTGAAGGCGATGCGTGCCAGGACAGTGCGGTCAAGTGTGCCATCGGCCAACACCACGTTGGGGCCAAAGTGCGCGACCATCCCGTCATAGATCGGCTGGCCGACCTCCATCAGCTCGCGGCCGATCGCATCCGACTGCAGGATATGCGCCCCGAGAGCTGCGAACAGGTTCGCCGCGGTTGACTTGCCGCTTCCCAGGCCGCCGGTGAGTCCAACGCGCAGCATCGTGGCTACTTGCTCCCCCGCGAGATTCCCCGGCGCAGCTTCGCCGCAGCTACCGTGTTCTGCATCAACATCGCTATGGTCAGCGCGCCGACTCCACCCGGGACCGGGGTGTACGCGCCCGACACCGCAAAGGCAGCCGGATGAATGTCCCCGACGACGACCGATCCGCGTTTGGCAAAAGTTGCCGCCCGGGCCGGATCGCCCGGGAAGAACTCTTCCACCTCGGCGGCTTCGGTGATGCGATTGATTCCGACGTCTATTAGCGTCGCGCCCGGCTTGACCATCTTCGAGGTAATAAACCCCGGCCGACCAATCGCTGCTACGAGAAGATCAGCCTCGCGGGTGAAGCTACCGAGGTCGACCGTTTTGCTGTGGCATACAGTCACCGTGGCAGAGGCATTTAGCAACATCACCGCCGTCGGTTTGCCTACGATATCCGAGCGCCCCACGACGACCGCGTTCTGGCCTGCGATTGGCAATCCGCTCCGCCGCAAAATCTCGAGGATGCCCGCAGGTGTGCATGGAGCCAGCCCCGCCTGACCGCTCTGCAACCTGCCCATGTTCACGGGGTGAAATCCATCCACGTCTTTGTCCGGAGAGACAGCCTCGAGGAGCCGCTTGGTGTCCACGTGCTTCGGCAGCGGAAGCTGGATCAGGATTCCGTCGATGTCATCGCGGGCATTCAAAGCCGCGACCAGCGCCAGCATCTCGTCAGTCGTGATGCTCTCCGGTGGTGTGATCATCTCGCTGAAGATTCCCAACTCGCTGCAGGTCTTCACTTTGGTTCGGACGTAAATCTGTGACGCAGGCTCTTCGCCGACCAAAATCACCGCCAGCCCAGGAGTGATCCCGCGAGCCGAGAGAGCTCGGACTTCGGCTGCGACCTCGGCCTTGATCCGGGTGGCGATGGCGACGCCGTCCAAAAGCGCCGGAGTTCTCTTTATCTCATCCATACATCTTTCATGGTATCGCGCTCCCCCGCATCTCCGACGATAAGATAGTTCCGTGAGCGCGCAATCCCTGCCGCCGCAGATCTGCAGTACGTTGTCTGTCCAGTGTGCCATCAGAAGCTTGGCCGCGCCGGAAATGTCATCTCGTGCACGGGAGATGCGGGTGACGCTATCCGGTGATCGAAGGATCTCCCGTACTGCTTGCGAACCGCACTCTCTGCTGGGAGCGCCTCAAGGAAACTTTCCAGGCCATCTTTTCGTAAAGTCCTCTGACGATAGGTCGATATATGACGTCTAACACTTTGGGTAAGCTGACGGCGAACACACGCCGAGCAGGAGAAGAACAAATGACAAAGGCTAAGGGTGCCCACGTCGAAAAGTTCGCTGAGGCCGATCTCTCCGGATTGCGGGAAGATCTGATGAAGTCGGGTCTCGACTCCTGGCAGGCCGCCGATCTCATCAGCAGCTTTCTTGTCGCGCGCGGTTACGGGGTCTCCACGCAGGATGCTCGCAAAGCGGCCTTCCGGATGGAGGCTATCAGCTGCTCCCTGCCCTGCCTCCAAGAGGAGTTGGAGAAGATCGCGCAGCTGATGTGAGGTATGACGTCAGGGCGATGGCCTAAAATCCTTTGCAACACAGCGCGAACCCGCGAAAGCCCATGAAGATCGTCAGACTTCTCTCCTGGCACGAAGACGTTATGACAAAGGCGGCGGCGCTGAAACGCCGTGGCCTGAAGATCGACGCCTCTCCTCTGATCAGAACCTCAGCAGTTGTCGGTGAGCTTGCCCATCTCAACCCTGCCGTGCTCATCTTCGATCTGGACAAACTTCCATCGCGCTCCCGTGAGATCGCTCTAATTCTTCGCTCCAGCAGATCCGCACACCATATACCGATTCTCTTCGCAGGCGGATCGCCCGAAAGAACTGAACGAATCCGCGTAGAAAATCCCGACGCCAGTTACGCCTCCTGGTCCGAAGTTCCTGGCGCCCTCGCCGCACTCCTTGCTCATCCACCGGTCACTCCGGCTGTCGCCCCACCACGCGACTTCTCGGCGACACCCCTGCTAAAAAAATTAGGAATCAATACGAGCATGGAGGTAGCTCTAATCGCCGCCCCGGATGGCTTCGAAGAGCTGCTAGGCGATCTCCCGGAAAACACCGCACTACTCTCGCGCCTGCGCCCCACCACAAGTCTCGCGCTGTGTTTTACCCGCTCACTCGAAGACCTGTCCTCCACACTGGATCTCCTGACACTTCGTCTCCCCAGGCCAGCATCCGTCTGGATCATTCATCCCAAGCGCAGCGGCAAACACCACGTCGACTTCAACCAGAATCATGTACGCGATGCGTCCCTCACGGCAGGTCTGGTCGACTACAAGGTCTGCTCCATCAACGAAGTCTGGTCCGCTCTAAAATTTGCCTGGCGCAAGCGTTAGCCCGTCGTGCCTGATCCCCTTCACCACCTAAAACACCTGCGCTACCTCATCTAAATATTCTTCGGCCATCTCACAAGGCATAATCAAAGCATGTCGTCTCTCTGGTCTCCAACCGACTGGCCCCAGCGCCTCGCCGAACTCCAGGCTCCAACTGGTGAGTTGAAAGAAGCTCCTCTGCGTCGCGACGTCCGTTCTCTCGGTATGTTGCTCGGCGAGGTGTTACGCGAGCAGGCCGGTGAGCCTCTCTACGAGGCCGTCGAGGCGCTTCGCCGCATTGCAATCGCCCGTCGCGAAGCAGAGGCCCCGCAAACCGGAGCTGCCGACCAAGCCGCCGCCACCGCCCATCTTCAGCAGGCGCTCGCCCGCGTCCACACGCTTGACCTTCCCGCTGCCTATCAGCTGGCCCGCGCCTTCGGCTTCTACTTCGAGCTCATCAACCTCGCCGAGACCAACCATCGCAAGCGGCGGCGCCTCTCCTTGCAGCTCAATCAGAATGCCAGCGCATCCGGCTCTATCCAACGTGGCGATCTGCGCGGAACTCTTCGTCGTCTGCGCCAGGCTGGCGTTACCACCGAACAGGTGCACGCTCTGCTGACTCGCATCTGCGTCTCCCCGGTCTTCACCGCACATCCCACCGAGGTCGCCCGGCGCAGCGTCATGTTCAAGCGCCGCCGCATCTCCGATCTGCTCGAGCAGCTCGACCGCATCCCCGTCCCCGAACCCCACCTCGAATCTCTTGAACGCGACCTGCTGGCCGAGATCACCGCACTCTGGCAGACTGATGACGTGCGCAGCGCCCGCCCCACAGTGCTCGACGAGATCCGCATGGCGCTCGACTACTACGAGTCCAGCCTCTTCGACACCCTCCCCGTCCTCTACTCCGAAGTCGCCACCGCGCTCGCCGCTGAATACCCCAGCGAGAAAAGCTTCAGTTCAGTTACAAATAGACCCGAACAAGACAAATCCTCAACGACTCAATCCTGTATTGCCGATCTTCCCTTGCTGATCCGCTTCGGTTCCTGGATCGGCGGCGACCGGGATGGCAATCCCTTCGTCACTCCCCAGGCGACTCGTGACGCCCTCGCGATGGCTCGCACGCTCCTGTTCACGCACTATCGACGCCGCCTTCAGAACGTCTTCGAACAGCTTGCAAGCTCCACCCAGCAGGTTCCCGTCTCCAACGAACTAAGCGCGCTGCTCGACTGTTACCTCAGCCAACTTCGCACCGCTGGTCAGAGCGCCCTGGGCGAACGCTTCCCTCACGAGTCCATCCGGCTCCTCATCGCCTGCATCATGATGCGGTTGGGAGCAACTCCCCAATCCGCCGTTCCCGTTCCAGCCAATCCCGCGCTCAAGCCCTACACCCGCGCCTCCGAGATGCTCTCCGATCTGACCATCCTTCGTGATTCGCTGATCGGCAACAGCGGTCCGCGACTCGCCGAGATGCTGATCGATCCGCTGCTGATAGAGGTTCGCACCTACGGACTGCACCTGCAGACGCTGGACATCCGCCAACACGCCCGCGTCCACGCCGCCGCCGTCGCCGAGGTCTCGGCATGGTGCCCTTCCAACTCGACTGACTCCCTGAACCTTCCGTCATCTCTCAGTGAGCAGACCGCCGAGGTCCTCGACACCTTCCGCACAATCGCTGAGCTCAAACAAACGTACTCTCCGGAGTCCATCCGGCAGTACGTTATCAGTGGTGCAACCAGCGCCGAAGATGTACTCCAGGTGATCTGGCTTGCGCGTCTCGGCGGCGTCAGAGTGGAAGGCACAGCCCCGGCTGCAAATGGAAGAGTAGACGATCCTGGCCTCCAACCTGTCCCCCTCTTTGAGTCTATCGAGGATCTTCAGAATGCCCCGGCAATCATGCGCAAGCTCTGGACGAGCGATGTCTACAAGCCACTGCTCGCAAGCTGGAATCGACACCAGGAAGTCATGCTCGGCTACTCCGACTCCAACAAGGACGGCGGCATGATCACAAGTACGTGGGAGATATGGAAGGCCCACCGAGCACTCCACGAGGTCGCTCGCGAGTGCAACGTGACGTTGCGTCTGTTCCACGGTCGCGGCGGCACCGTCGGTCGCGGTGGTGGACCGACGCACCGCGCCATCTTCGCTCAGCCTGTCGACAGCTTCACCGGCGAACTTCGCATCACCGAGCAGGGAGAGGTCCTCAACTGGAAGTACTCCGACGTAGTGCTCGCCGAGCGCAATCTCGAGCTGATGATCGCCGCAAGCCTCGACGCACTGGCCCGCCCCGATGCAGCGCTGCAGCGTGGCGCGGAGACTCCCCATCTCACCGGCGAGATCCTTCCCGCATGGGAGGCCACGCTCGACGAGCTTTCGGCTACCTCCTACGAGTTCTACCGCAAACACATCGTCGACAGCGCCGACACGTTTACCTACTTCGAGCAATCCACTCCCGTCGCGGAGCTTGAACACGCCCGCCTCGGCTCACGCCCCGCTAAACGGAGCGGTAAAAAATCCATGGCCGATCTGCGTGCTATTCCATGGGTCTTCGGCTGGATGCAGTCGCGGCAGCTTGTTCCTGCCTACTTCGGCGTCGGCCACGCGCTTCATCAATTCATTCAATCCAAACCCGACGGCCTCGCGCAGCTTCAAACTATGGCCCGCGCCTTCCCTCTCTTTCTCGATATCATGCGTAACGTCGAGATGGCGCTTGCGAAGGCAGACTTCGGGATCGCCCGCCTCTACGCGTCACTGGTCGAAGACGAAGCCCTGCGCGACCGCGTCTTTACTACCCTCGAAGCTGAGTTCAACCTGACCCACCGCATGATTCTCGAGATCACGCAGCAAAAGTCGCTCCTCGAAACCAACCCTGTTCTCGAGCGCTCCATCCGGCTGCGCAATCCCTATGTCGATCCGATGTCGCTCATACAGGTCGAACTGATGCGACGCAAACGAGCCGCTCTGAGAAAAGGAGAACCCAATTCTCCCGAGCTGGACCGCGCCATCTCCGCAACCATCAACGGCATCAGCGCCGGCCTCCGCAATACCGGCTGAGGACTCTGTAGGTCTATCTCTCATTTTGCTGTTTCACTAGGCTTATTTTTCGTCTAGATTCGAACTCATGCTGATTTTGCGTTCGCCTCTTGCTCGTTGCGCTTTTGCGTTCATTTTCTCCTGCCCGCTCTTACCATCCCTCAACGCACAATCGACCGAAGCGGACATCAAAGCCAAGCTGAAAGACAAGCCCCTCTACCTACGCGGACTCTGGCGAGAAGATAAATTGCACTTCGATTCCAACGGTACACTCATCGGAAAGTCCGGTACAGTTACCTTCACGGTGTGCGGCTTCGACCTTAAGTCGGTTAAATTAAAGCCGGATAAACTCATCCTCGAAGGCCCCCGCGTCGGTCTCGAATTAGCGGACAACAAGCAAAACCGCGTTCACCTCGACTCTCCCATCCATATCGAGATAGATGCAAGCCCAAGTGGCGACTATGGACCTGCGCTTGATGCAGTCTTTGTCGATGGGCTCGATAAGCTAGTTCCATCCATGCCGTATTACTGGAAGAACTATGCGGAAAAGAACTTCCTGCCAACTTCCACCACAACAACGCCTGCAGCCACTTCGGCAGACTCTGACTCACAGTCACCGAACACGAGGCCTAGAAAGATCGGTGGTGCGATCACCCCGCCAAAGGTTGTGAGATACGTCAATCCCAATTACAACAACGTGGCAAAAGATAAAAAGTATAGCGGGACTGTCCTCATGAACTTATGGGTAGGAAGCAACGGCGCGATAAGTCACCTTAGTGTTCGTCGGGCGTTGGGGCTTGGTATGGACGAAGATGCGATGGCCGCCGTGCAGCAGTACACCTTCGAACCAGCAAAGGAGAATGGGAAACCCGTAACGGTCGAACTCAATATTGAAACTGCCTTTTCGTTCCACTAGTGTTAGTAAAAATCTTCCACTTCGACGAAGCTCATGTCGCCACCAGTTCGTCTCCTATTACGTCTCAAAAGCCTTATATGAATTGGAAGAAGACTCCAATGCGCTTGTCTAACCTGATAGCTCTATTTCTCGCCGTCGCTCCGATTGCTTTTGCCCAAGGTCCACGGCCCCAGCTCTCGCCTGAGGAGACCAAGGCTCTCATCGAAAAGCGCGAAGCTATCGAGAGGCAACTGGAAGATGTCGCCGTCATCGACCGCAAGGTAATGGTTCCGATGAGTGACGGTGCGCGTATGGCCGCCGATATCTATCGCCCGAAAGATACAAGCAAGAAGTATCCGATCATCTTCAGCCGCACGCCCTACAACTTCAACTTCTGGGACGTGAAGCTCGGGACGTATCGCGACATGAGCCAGGAGCTCGACGCCGTCAAGCGCGGCTATGTCCTGATCGAGATGAACGAGCGCGGACACTTCTTCTCCGAGGGCAACTACGACATCCTCGGCGCACCTCTCTCCGATGCCAACGATCAGCTCGACTGGATGGCCGCGCAACCCTGGTCCAGCGGCAAGATCGGTCTCATCGGCTGCTCTTCCACCGCAGAGTGGCAGCTCGCCGCAGCTTCACTGGGCAACAAGGCACTCACCACAATCATTCCGCAGAGCTTCGGCGCTGGCGTCGGCAAGGTCGGTCCATACAACGAACAAGGGAATTGGTATCGCGGCGGCGCCGTACAGATGCTCTTCATCGACTGGCTCTATGGCGAACAAAACCAGGTGCGTCCCAGCTTTCCAAAGGACACCTCACAAGCTGATCTCATCAAGGCATCGAAACTGTTTGACCTCGCACCGCAGCTTCCTCCTGTCGACTGGGCCAAGGCCTTTCAGCATCTGCCAGAGCAAGAGATCATCTCCGCCATTGATGGCCCGAAGGGCATCTTCTCCGACAAGATGCCGAACACCACCGGAGGCGCCATGATCCAGCGCACGCCGAACGATCCCGCGTGGCGCAAGGGCGGCATCTGGCAGTCCGACACCATGCCGATCAACGTTCCGGGCTTCTGGTTCATGACCTGGTACGACGTCTCCATCGGTCCAAATCTCGCTGCTTACAACTTCGTCCGCTCCGCCGCTAAAGGTGAGGCGGCAAACGAGCAGTACGCGGTGATTGCCCCCACACTTCACTGCGGCTACAAGCGTGCCAAGGAGGACACCATCGTCGGCGAACGCAGCATGGGCGACGCACGGCTCGACTACGACGCGCTCACTTACGCCTGGTTCGATCACTTCCTCAAGCACGAAGACAACGGCTTTCTCCAGAAGACACCCAAGGTGCAGTACTTCACCATGGGCATCAACAAGTGGCAGCACTCTGAGAGCTGGCCTCCTGAAGGCGCAAAGCCCGTAACGCTCACCCTCTCCAGCGGCGGCCATGCGAACACACTTCACGGCGACGGCGTTCTCTCCTTCTCTTCAACGCCACCCGCAAAGTCGAAGGCGAAGTCTCCAGATATCGCTGACCTCTTCACCTACGATCCCATGAATCCCACACCGAGCTATGGCGGCAACGTCTGCTGCGCAGCCAATACGATCTCTGGCATGGGCGGCGCGCTCGATCAACGCAAGATGGAGGAGCGTCCCGACATCCTTGTCTATACCAGTGAGCCGCTGAAAGAAGGCATGGAGGTAAGCGGCCCGATTACGGCAACGCTCTACGTCTCCTCCGACGTGAAGGATACCGACGTCACCGTCAAAGTCATCGACGTCCTGCCCGACGGCACCGCCTACAACCTCGACGAGACGATCCAGCGCCTTCGCTACCGTGAGGGCGACGACCACACTGTATGGATGGAGAAGGATAAGATCTACAAAGTGACCCTAACCCCGATGAACACCAGCAACTACTTTGATGTTGGCCACAGAGTTCGCATCGAGGTCGCCGGCTCAAACTTCCCACGGTTCGACCGCAATCTCAACAC
The DNA here is from genome assembly GCF_013410875.1 of Tunturiibacter empetritectus. GTDB lineage: Bacteria > Acidobacteriota > Terriglobia > Terriglobales > Acidobacteriaceae > Edaphobacter > Edaphobacter empetritectus. Next base: position 1,029,889 of record NZ_JACCCU010000002.1, read on the forward strand.
AGGCGGCAACAACTACGACGAGACCACTGGGCTCGTCGCTCACACCGCCATCCATCACAGCAGCCAGTATCCAAGCGCCGTGATACTAACGGTGGTAAAGCACTAAGCCATCGGGATCGCAAAAGGGGGGAGCGCCATGAACTCGCCCTTTTCTATTTGTTCCAGACTAAGACTCAATACCCCTGATCCGCCCGGAACGCCGTCACTTTATTCTTCACAAACGTGACCGCCATCGGTTTACCAAGATTCGCAAACACCACCATGCGGTTTCCGTAGTCGTTACTCGTGCTCTTACTCACCTGTCCCAACGAGAGTTCCACCTGCCGCTCGTTCATTCCGAGAATGACTTGGTGTGTGTCCACTGCCTTCCAGATCTCCGGTCCCCAGTGCTTGTACAGATCATGCGGATCGTCATAGAACAGGATCTCGTCGGTATAAAAGGTGTACTGGCCCCCCTGCCGGTACCCCACTGGCACGGCATACTCCTTGGTATCTCCTGCGACATCGGGCCGCGTGAAGACCATCAACACCTGCTTGTCGCCGCCTGGGATTCGAAACGTCGCAGCCTTAGGAGCCACCTGCTCAATCGCGTCCTTCACGACCAGAGGCTCCGCGCCCAACAACGTTCCGGCAGCCTTGCCGTACTGAGCCGCATGTCCAACGAGAGGGTAGTATTCGAGCTGTCCGCCAGCCGAAACCCAGACCGTCGTGCCAGCCAGATCCTTGATGTCTTTCAGCGTATCCGGCCGCTTCTTCTTTAAGAAGACGAGATCGTCCTCGGGAATCACCTCGCGCGCAGGCGCCTTCACCGAGTTGTCTGGAGCATTTCGCTCCCGGTAGATCAACCCCACACGAATGCCCACCGCCAGCACCAGCACCACAGTCGCCCCGATCGCCGCCTTAGCCCCATTCTGCATCGACTCTCCCTTACCCCTTAGATAGCAACCTCTGCACTCTAATCTACCGGCTCTGCGACACTCAACTCCTCATTGGCTCCCATCAAAGCCTCCGCCGTCAGAGCGTCAGCATTGCGCAGCTGCGGGAACAGCCCGGCAGCAGAGGCCGTCACCAGCATCGACCCGATTCCCCCAACCACCACGGCCCGAACCGCACCCCACCAGTGCGCCGTCACGCCGCTCTCGAACTCGCCAAACTCATTCGAAGCTCCGATAAACAGCCAATTCACCGCACTCACGCGTCCACGCATCTCAGGCGGAGTCGCCAGTTGCAGCACGCTCGACCGAACCACCACGCTCACCATGTCACTCGCGCCGACGATGACAAGGGCCGCTGCACTCAGATAGATGCTCTTCGACAACCCGAAGACAACCGTTGCCACGCCGAAGATTCCAACGCACACCAGCATCGTCAGACCGGCTCTGCGCTTTATCGGCCTCACGACCATCAACAGAGAAACCGCGAGCGCGCCCACCGATGGCATCGCCCGGAGCAATCCAAGCCCGCGCGGCCCAGCATGCAGAATGTCAGTCGCAAAGATCGGCAGCAGCGCCGTTGCTCCGCCCAACAGCACGGCAAACAGGTCCAGCGAAATCGACCCCAACAAAAGCTTCGCTCGCCACACATACTCCAACCCTGCCAGCACCGTCTTCATGCTGAAGGCCTTCTTCTCCGTGGTAACCATCTTCGTTCGAATCATACCGACCAGCACGATGAACCCAACCAGCATCAGGAGCGTGAAGCTGTATACAAGCGGCGCGCCATTACACATCGCCGCAACACCGGCCAGCGGTAGCGTAAACAGCAGGCCGCCGACGGCGGGGCCGGACATATTCGCAATCTGGTAGACCGTCGCCCCCCAGGTCACCGCGTTGACGAAATCTTCCTTCGGCACCAGGCTTGGCAGCATGGCACTTGCCGCCGGCCCGCTGAACGCTCTGCCCAACCCAATCCCCACCAGTACCGCATAGATCGGCCAGATTCGCCCATGCTGCAACGCCGTCGCACTCAAGGAGAGCCACAGCAGCACAGCCGTGCAACACGCCTGCAATCCATAACAGAGCAGAATAATCCTGCGCCGGTCATATCGGTCCGCAGCATGTCCTGCGGCCAGCATGACGAACAACCCGGGCAGAAAGAGCGCGAGCCCCGTATATCCAAGGTCCAAGGCAGAGTGGGTGATCGCATATACCTGCCATGCCACAGCGACCGACTGCGCCTCTGCGCCCAGAATCACCATCAACCGCGCCGCTTGATATAGCCGAAAGTCCCGTGACTTGAATGCCGAGCGGTAACCCTTCTCTACCGCCGGCTTCACTCGTTCCGAACCATCCGCCATGCCCTATGTTTTCACACTTCTGTTACGAAAGTGTCACCATCTCCGGGATCTCCTTCGCTCTCTAGCCAACATCTGAAGCATCACCTGACTTCTCGAGCCTTCAGGCCGAAGACGCCTCTCCCCAGCGAGAGCGCATCGCAAGGACATAAGGCAATCACGCCTCATTTTGTTGGAGATTCCCGCGTCGAAGGAGCTCTATCGGCCCAGGTAAACTTTGTATTGGGTTTCGACAACTCCGGTATTCCGCGCCAGTTGCAGCTTCGACTGGTTGTATTGATACAGCGTATCCACCAGCCTGCTCTGCGCCGCCGCCAACGTCGCCTGCGCCTGCACGACCGGTAGATTATCATCCACCCCGGCAGAGAAGCGGTCCGTCGCATCCTGCAGTTCCTGGGTCGCGAGGTCCACGTTGCTCTTCGCCACCTTCACCAGATCATTCGACGACTGAACATCCAGCATCGCCGCGCGAATCTGCTGCTCGATCGTCACCCGAAGCGAGTCGATCTGCTGTTTCAGCCCCGTAACCTGCGCGTCTGCTACCTCACGCTCGCCGCGAAGCTGTCCTTCCTGAAACACCGGTACGCTTACCTTGCCTGTCGCCGCAAACACTCCATGGTAGAGCGAACCAATCTCCCCCAGCACGCCGTAGTATCCATCGAACGAGACCACCGGGAGACGCTCCGCCCGCACTGCCTTCCGCGCCTTGGCTGCAACCTCAAGCTGCGCCTGCAGACTCAGCAGATCCTTCCGTCTCTGAAAAGCCAGATTCTTCGCATCTTCGAGCGGCAGCTGCGCAAACTCCGCATAAGGAGCCGTATCGGTCAGCGCAATCTCCTGGTCCGCAGGGAGTCCGATCAGCCGGTTCAGCGCAATCTTGTCCTTCGCAAACGCGTTCTCATCGTTGATTAGCGCCTGCTGTTGCGTCTGCAGTTGAACCCTGGCGCGCAACTCATCCAGATTCGTCCCCACGCCCGCCTCGTGCGAGGCCTTCGCCTGCTGGTACGCCACCTCATCCGCTTTCTCCAGAGCTTGCGCATTCGCAATCTGCGAGGCGTCCGCCAATGCAAGGAGATACTGTGTGCCCACGGAAAGAGTGACGTTGCCCAGCTGATTCAAGGTCGTGAGATTAGCCGCCTTCACCGCTTGCTGCGCCGATCGGAACAGGTAATAGGCGGGCACATTGAAGAGTTGCTGATTCAGGCTCAACTGCGCCGAAGCCGTATTCACCTTGACAATCTCGTTGAACGTTCCTGGCGCAAGGCCAAATCCCGCCAGTGACGAGGCCTTGAATCCCTGCGCCGCGAGATTGATCTCCTGGGCCTCAACCGCTCCCTTGGCCGTCAGACTCGGCAACAAACTATTTTCGACGGTCAACACTTGGCCGCGCACCGCTCGTTCGTTCTGGATGACCAGCAGCATCTGCAGGTTGCGCTTCTCTCCCCGAGCGATCGCGTCATCAAGGCTCAGCGGCAACGCCCCAGCCGTCCCCTGCTCAACCACCACCCCGCCCGGCAGTTTGACGATATTCGGCACCGGCGCCGGCGGAAGATCAACGTTCTGGGTCTGAGCACCTTGGCTCTGCGCAATCGCCAGGGGAACGCTTAAAATCAGCGCCGCAGTCCACACCGCAGCCCATAGCCGCGTCTTCGCTTCTCTTGAAATTCCAGTCTGGGCTTTCATGCTCTCTTATTAGAGTGCCACACTCCCCTCTCGATGCAGAAATAGCGAGAAAACGGTCTTCGGCTCCCTCCCTCGGCTAAAATACAAAAGATAATCCTATGCGTCTTATACCAATGAACCGCATCCTCCTCGCCGCAGCCCTGCTCCTCGCCATTCCGGTCGGCATCCCGGCCCTTGCCCAGGGTTTTAAAGACACCTCAATGCTTCGCGCTCCCGCCGGATCTCAGGTCGCCATCTACGACTTTGAAGACCTCGAGTGCCCCGCCTGCTCGCACGCATTCCCCATCGTCCATGCGGCTGTGGAGAAATATAAGATTCCCCTTCTCCGCCACGACTTCCCCCTGCGAATGCACGTCTGGAGCTTTGACGCGGCTGTGATCGCCCGCTACATTCAGGACAAGATCTCGCCCCAGGCCGCCGAAGAGTATCGCGGCGCCGTCTTCGCCAACCAGATCTCCATCGCCTCAAAGGAAGATCTCAACGCCTTCACGCAAAAGTACTTTCAATCTCACGGTCGCGTGATGCCGTTCGTCATCGATCCGAACGGTCTCTTCGCCGCCGAGGTGCACGCTGACCAAACCTTGGGCGAACGAGTCGGCCTCACCAAGACCCCGACCATCTTCATCGTCACCCACAAGGGCTTTGTCGAGGTCAATGATGTCACCCAGCTCTACGCCATGCTGGACAATGCGATCGCAGAGAACCCGGCACCTGCAGCAGCCAAGCCGAAGACCACCGCCCACAAGTAACGATTTCTGTCACAAAACCAAAAGGCCCGGAAATCCCGGATCTTTTTCTGCAATGTGACCTTCCGCTCATCGAACCTGAAAGATCAAAAAGTAATCCTGCCCGTCCGCCTTGGTAAAGTCATAGGTCCCAACCAGCCTGTACCCGGCCTGGCCCATCTCCTTCACCACTACCTCGTGGTTCAACCCATGATCCGCTCCATTGCCGTTGCGGTCGATGATCCCCACCTTAGCTCCCGGTCGCAGCGCCTTCTGCAGCACCTTCATCGTCGGCACAGGATGCACGATCTCGTGGTAAACCTTCAACATCAACACCGCATCCACGCTTCCCCCCGGCAGCCGCGGATCGTCCGGACTCCCCAGCACCGTCCGCACATTCGGCAGATTCTCCTTCAACGCTCTCTTGCCGATGTATTCGATCGCTAGCGGATTGATATCCTCTGCAATCACCACGCCCGCCGGTCCCACCCTGCGCGACGCACGCACCGTAAACCACCCCGAGCCTGCACCGATATCTGCGACATTCTTTCCCGGTACAATTCCCAGCAGATCCATCACGCGCTCGATCTGCAGCTTCTTATCCCGATCCGGATACTCGAAGATGGAAAGATCGCCAGAGTACGGAGTGCTGGTAGGCCGCTGCGTCACGTCTTCGGTTGGATCGGGCGAGGTCGACATCCCCACGGTTGCCTTGTCGAGGGTGCGCTGCGTTCCCGCCCCGGTCTGCGCGCGAGAAGGCACGCAAACTCCGACCGCCAAAACTGAAATCAGAAGACCTCGGCCCATCCCAAGCCGCGACGTACCACTCGAAAGCATCATTCCAACAGAATCCACCAATTTAGCGGCTGAAGCAATCGCGGTCAGTCGTCTGTTACAACCTCACCAACATCGCCACCGCACGGTCAACGAATCTGTACCAGCTCCGCGTCCGCTCCATGCCCCGATGCACCAGGCGTCACCGACGAGGTCTGCGGCGCGCGCCAGTGGTCGATGTAGCTTACCTGGTGTACACAACTGATCGTGCAGCTCGGCGCGCAGCTCTTCTCCGTCAAAAACTCCCGCTTCACATCTGCAGTCTGATACTGCGCCAGCGGCACCGCCGGATATCCACGCTGCTGGCTGCAATAGTGCACCAGCCCGTTCTCGCAGATATACACATACCGTCCGCCCGCCCGGCAACGCCAGTCATTCGTCTTCCCGTTGGCAATCGCCTCCTGGAAGTGGTTGAACCGCGAGTAGCTCCGCCGCGTCAGGTTCCGCACCTTGTCCCAGACCGTGCGCTCGGCCTCGCCCAGCGGCTTCAACTGTCCGCTGCCATCATGAATGATCCCGATCGTAGAGCTGAACCCCAGCGCCAGCGCTCGCTCACTCACCGTCAGCGCATCATTTGGATTCGCAATCCCACCACCCACCACAGAGTTGATATTCACATGAAAGTCCGCATGCTCGGCCAGCATCTGCAGCTTCTTGTCCAGCACCTTCAGACTCTTCTTCGAGACCTCGTCCGGCATCACGTTATCGATCGAGATCTGCATATGATCGAGCCCGGCTTTATTCAGCCTCTCGATCCGGTCTGGCATCAGCAGATACCCGTTTGTGATCATCCCCGCAATGGCGCCCGTCTTCCTGATTCGCGCAATAATCTGATCGAGATCCGGATGCAGTAGCGGCTCGCCGCCCGAGATCGTAATCACCGAAGTCCCCAGCCGCCCCAGATCGTCGATGCGTCGCAGCATCTCCTCCAGTGGCACCGGGTCCGAGTGGTCGTCGTACTCATTGCAGTAGGTACAGGCCAGATTGCATCGCCGCATCGGCACAATGTGCGCCATGTATGGATGCCCGGTCGAAAGCACCGCCGACCCGATCGAACCCAGCTCACGCAGCTTGCGCGTCACTGCCTTCCAGCGGCGCCTGGCAGTCATCGGACGGCTGCCGTTCACCACGGCAGTTGTAGGAGCAGAAGACATATCAGCTTAAGTATATCGAAGTGTATGCCAATCTCCTCCTTCCCCAACGAGAGGACCGGCAAATCCGCGCGAAAAGACCAGAAATTATGTCTCGGCTACCTGCCAAAGAACTCGCGCCTATCACCCAGATAGAGTTCTGCTAAAAATCCTGCTGAGTCTTCCGAACCGCACTTCGCCCTACAACTTGGCCAGCAGTTCGCGGGTATATTGGCTTGTCTCGCCAAACAACTCCTCCAGCCCAAACCCCGGAAGCACACACGAGCGCTTCTTGGTATCCGGCGTCAGCGTCAGCGTCTGCTCCTGCTTGTCACGAATCACCACCACCGGCACCGGCCGGCCCCGGTTGTCGTGGATCGTCTTCGTCCAATCGGTTCCGCTCGAAACCGCGATCAAGTTAACCCGCACCACCACATCTCCCGCTTTCAACCCAGCCTGCTCCGCCGGACTGTTGCCGTCGACGCTCCGTACCAGCAACCCCGCTCCACCCTCTGCGCCAAAAAAACCCGCAAGCTGCGGCCCCATCACCTCAAGCTGAGCGCCAGTGTAAGACGAACTCAGAATCATATTCATCGCCAGCATCTCGCGATGCCCCTTGGGAATCGTTGTTGTGCCGGACGATGTTGAAGCGCCCATAAAACTATTGCCACCGCGCACAGCCCCTGAAGGTCCATCACCCGGCGCCGGAACTGTGTAGTGCTGGTCCCAAGCCTGCTGCCCCACCGTTCGCCGATCCGCCATCTGCATGGTCATCGTCATCGTCTGCCCATCGCGGCTTACCACGAAGCTCACCGTCCGCCCCACTGGCTGATCGCGCAGCATCCGCTTGAACTGCTCCTGGCCGTCGATCGCCTGGCCGTTCATCTGCAGAATCACATCATGCATCCGCATCCCTGCCTTGCATGCCGGCCCATCGTGATCGAGGCTCACAATCTCCGCCCCGCGCGCCTCTTTCATCCGAAGCGAACCAACCTGATCGTCGTTCACGTCGCGTGCCTCCACCCCGAGGTACCCCTGCGCCGCGTACTTATGCGAACTGCCCTCCATCGCTCCTTCGAGCACCGTGCGCGCAGACCAGAAAGGAAGACCCTGTGCCACGAGTGAGTTCTGCGGACCAGCCGTCCCAGCCAGCGCCACAAACCCCGCCACAACTCCCAATGACCTGCGGTATTTCATTCGCCTACCCTCATCCGCACCATCTCTCGCACCCGGTGATCGAGCGCACTTTCCTGCCTTGTCTACTGAATATCTGCGGAGCCCTGCAGCGCGTTATACGATGCTGTCCGAATATACGGGTTGGCGTCCTGCGTCGAAACCGTTCGCAGCACCTGCCGCACGCTCGAGTCTGACTGGACCGGCTCCAGCAACCCAATCGCGGTCTTCCGAACCTGCGCATCTGAATCATGCATCACAGCTTCGAGCACCGCGTCGCGGACGTGCTGATCCTGTCCCACAAACCGCTGCAATCCCTCGAGCGCCGTCATTCGAACCCCGGCATCCTGGTCATATCGCAGCGACACCATCAGCGCACTGCGAATCTCTTTACCGTCTACCGCGGTCGGCTGACACGCATGCCCGGACTTGCATTCGTTCGTCAGCAACGCAACCGAATCCTTCCGCACTGTATCGGCGCCAGCCACGCCGGCGGCACGTGTGCCCACCATTAACAGGTTCCGGATCTCCGGGCTGTCCAGCGACCCTTCCATCGTCTCGGGAACCACCCTGTTGTACTTCACCTGCACCAGCTCCGAGTTCGGCGTCTGCACAATCCCGGTCACATTCGCGATCACGCCTTTATCCACGCCTTCATCAGGACCCGTCACAATCACAGGCTTCTGAGGCTTCGGCGCATGAGCCACCTGGTAGCGCAGCGTAAAGTTTCCCGCCAGAAACCCTACTCCCAGAAGCAGCGTCGCAAGCGCCGGCGCACCTTGCACATGCCCCAGCCAACGATAAAAATGTGTCCTCAGTTGAGTAAGAAACCCATGCGGCTCAATCATGTCCAGCTCGTCGTCGAGCCGCATTCGCGATTGCGCCAGAAGATTCGGCGATGGCTCCAGCACCGGCAGCAACGCCAACCGCTCTTCAAACATATGGAACGCCTCCAGCTCCGCGCGGCAACCTTCGCACTCGGTCAGATGCTGTTCCAGTCCCCCAGCCAGCTCATCGGGCAGCTCGCCGTAGTTCAACAAAACGATACAGTCTCTTGCGCTCTCACACTTCATTGTCCTACCTCAGCCAGCCTCAAATTTTGCTTGTTCTTCGTAGGCTCTACGTGCGCCCTTGTAAAGTCATCCCTAACCTACCGCACCCACACCGGCTTCTACCGAAGCTCCGCCAGATTAGCCCGCAGCTTTCGCGTGGCCCGGAACAGCGTATTCTTAGCCGTCTCTTCCGTCGTGCTCAACATCTCCCCGATCGTCCGCAGCTTCAGCCCCTGGTAGTGCTTCAGCTCGAAGACCGTTCGCTCCCTGGGTGTCAGCTTGCTCAAAGCCTCGCCGATCCGCTCACTCATCACCTTCCGGTCCAGCTCCCGCCCAGGGTTCGCCATAGCCCGGTCGTCGGTGATATTGGCCATCAGGTCCATCTCATCGCCACTGGCATCCAGCACCGTCGCCGGATCCTCCCTGCGGCTCTTTCGCCGACGCAACTGGTCCAGGCAAAGGTTTGTCACAATCCGGTAAAGCCACGTGTAAAAGCTGCACTCGAACCGAAAGTTCCCCAGGTGGCGATACGCCTTAATGAAGGCCTCTTGGTGGACATCCTGCGCATCCTGCTCATTACCGAGCATATGCAGCGCCAGCCGAAGCACAGACTGGTCATATCGCCGCACCAAAGCGTCGAACGCCGTTCGCTGGCCCTTCTGCGCCTCGCGAATCAACTCGTCGTCTTCGGTTCGCTGCTGCGCCCGTGCATCGAGCTGCGCCTGCGTCAGCTTGCCGCCGTTCCGGGTTCCAGGTTGAGCCGCTGCTTTTGCCATCGCTGGCAACGATTCTACCGCTGTTGCCCCTAATAATCCCGTGGCAAACGGGCTAACGTGCCGTTTTCGGAGCCCCACAGCGAGCGGAGAAGACAACTCCCCGCCAGGATTCAACCCAGCGACTTCTGCATTCATCGTTCTGACTCCGGAGTCAGGAAATCAAAGTACACCCCGATAGACCCCCGAACTTCCAAAAGGTGAGCGCAAAAAGATCCCACGAAAGAGGCATCCCCCCACCAAACCGCATAGCATTGCCATCCCTACAAATACTCACTATCTACAAAAATGCTCGTCATCTCGACCGGAGGCGGCGCAATTTGCCGCCGTAGTGGAGAGACCCCCGCATTTCGCACTTACCTTAGCCATAATTCCAGGAGCTCCGATTCATCACGCCGCCGAATTCACGCACGCCACATCCGGTAAACTCACCCAATGCCTCCCCGTCCGACCGCCGTCCCCAGCCTCTTCCCCGAAGCCCCCAGCCCAAATACGCCTACCCCGAAAAAGACCGACTGGATCAACGCCCACTGCGACGGCGGAGCCCGCGGCAACCCCGGCCCCTCCGGATACGGCGCTCTCATCCAGGACGACCACGGCAACGTCCTCGCCGAACTCTCCGAATTTCTCGGGCTTCGCACCAACAACTACGCCGAGTACTCCGGACTCCTCGGCTGCCTGCAATACGCGCTCGACCACCACCACCCCCGCCTCCGCGTCGTCTCCGACTCCGAGTTGATGGTCAAGCAGATCCAGGGCAAGTACAAGGTCAACTCCCCCGACCTCAAACCCCTCTGGCAGGAGGCCCGAAGCCGCATCGCCAAACTCGAAGGCTTCGAGATCACCCACGCCCTTCGCCACAAAAACAAGGACGCCGACCGCCTCGCCAACGAAGCCATGGACCGCGGAATGCGCCGAGGCCCAGCCACCGGCTCAAGCGCCAGCCAGCCCACACCATCACCCATCAAAGCCACCCCCTACCCAAACAAATCCGAAGCCCCGCCCAACCCCTATGCCAAAGCCGACACCATGCTCCGCGGCTTCACCAAAGACGGCGTCGTCCACATCCTCGGCGGAGCCACCCTCCCCGACGGCGTCTTCGTAAAAATCATCCGAGAGTAACTATTCGCTTCAGACGGTCGTGTTTGCGTATTCAATGGTGAAGTCGATCTGGACGGCTTTTTCCAGCATCTTCGAGACCGAACAGTACTTGTTCTTGGAGAGTGCGACTGCGTCTTCGGCGGCCTTCTTTGAGACAGCACCACCAACGTGATAGACCAAACTGATCCGTGTAAAGATACGGGGCGGTTCAGCGGCCTGTTCAGCGGTGGCCGATACAGTAAGGCTGGTCAGATGCTCGCGCTTCTTTTTGAGGATCGACACGACGTCAACGGACGTGCAGGCGCAAAGGGCCATCAGAACCGCCTCCATAGGGGTAGGGCCGTTGGCATGCGCGGCTCCGGCGTCGAAAACGACATGATGACCACTTTCGGAGTGCCCATCAAATTCCATATCCTTTTTCCAAACCGTTTTGGCAATCATAGGTCGCTCCTTCCCGAATTCATTGGACAGTCGATAAGAGCTGGAAATCTTCCGCGAAGGCATCTTCGTCAAGATCATCCACGAATAACGCTCTCTTCCCTAATGCTTTCAGGCGCCCCCCTTTTGGCAGATGAAGGTATTTCGATATACAGATCTTTCCATTCGCATATTCAAAAGACATGGCTTCTCCCTTCAATTTCACCTGCTTCACCGTCCTCGCTCGCCAGCCGCTTCGGCCAAATGCAAGCACAACTCCTCCACGACACGCATCTGTTCCAACATCCCCGCCAGCTTTGCCTCCCCCACATTCTCCTCAAAGTGAGTCTGCATGCGATCGAAGATTCCCGCTACTCGCGCGGCACGCCTCTTGCCCATCGGTTGTAGAACCAACCGGAACGACCGTGCGTCGTCCTCATCGATCCGCCGCCGCACTAATCCCTTCGCCTCAAGCGATGAGACACAATGGCTCACATTCCCCCGAGTCGTCTGAAACGTCTCCGCCAGGTCCGAAGGCTTAATGCCGCCCTTCTCCTCAAAGAAGATAGCAGCCAGCATCAATGCCTCAAACAAGGTCAGTCTCTCATCCCGCAGAATCACATTCAGCGAGATCTCCATCCTCCGAGCGATCCGGCTCGCCTGAAAGATCGGGCTCTGCCGCAAAAACGCTTCAATCCTCAACGCCAGCCCTCCACTAGTTGAGCAATTCAACTATCTAAAAACAGACTAAACTAACTCCTCTTCCCGCCCATTTCAACCGATGATAGTGACAAGATCAAAGCGCATCGCCAACCATGAAAATTTGCCCAGCACATCTTCCCCTACTCTTCTGCCTGAGCGTGGCCATCGCCCAGCAGCCCCAGCAAGCCAACTCCACGCAGCCCCAAACAAAACTCGCCCCCATCGCCGAAAGCATTACCGTCACCACCACCCTCGAACCCCTGCCTCTCGCCGAGAGCGACCGCGCCGTCAATCTCATCTCCCCACGCGACCAGCCTCTCGTCTCAAACTCCGTCGTAGACCTCCTCCGCCAAGACCCGTCCCTCAACCTCCAGGCCCGCGCCGCCAACGGCGTCCAGGCCGACCTCTCCCTCCGCGGCACCACCTTCGAGCAATCCCTCATCCTCCTCAACGGCCTCCGCATCAACGACCCTGAGACTGGCCACCTCAACCTCGACCTCCCCATCCCCCTCGACGCCGTCACCCGCGTCGACATCCTCCACGGTTCGGGCTCCACCTTCTATGGCTCCGACGCCATCGGGGGCGCCGTCAACCTCCTCACCCAATCCCCCGCCCCCGGCCTCGCCATCGTAGCCAGCGCAGGAGCAGGCAGCTTTTACTCCATCGAGCAGCACCTCCGCGCCTCCTACACTCGCGGCCCCATCGCCGAGCAGCTCACCGGCAGCCGCGACACCTCCGACGGCTTCATTCCCGACCGCAACTACAGCAGCAACGCGTTGGCCTCCGAGACCTGGCTCACCCTAAAACCCGGCACCACCGACATCCTCCTCGCCGCCAGCGACCGCCCCTACGGAGCCAACCTCTTCTACGGCCCCTACGACTCATGGGAGCGCACCAAGGGCTGGTTCGCCAGCATCCAGCAACAGCTAGGCCAGCGCACCGCCGCCAGCTACGGCTACCGCCGCCACTCCGACCTCTTCGTCCTCTTCGCCGACCAGCCCCAGATCTACGAAAACAACCACATCACCACCAGCTACGAAGCTGCCCTGCGCCGCGCCGACAACCTCACCCCCAACGCCACCCTCTCCTACGGCCTCGAAGCCGACGGCGACTCCATCCGCTCCAACTCGCTCGGCAAACACGCCCGCAATCAGGGCGCAGGCTACGCCAACCTCAGCCTCCGCGCCCTCGGCCGCTTTTCCCTTTCCCTCGGAGCACGCGACGAAGTCCTCTCCAGCAACGGTAACGTCTTCTCCCCCTCGGTAGCCACCGCCTACACCCTCACTCACACGATCCGCCTCCGAGCCTCCGCCGGCCACGGCTTCCGCCTCCCCACATACGTCGATCTCTACTACGCCGACCCCACCACCATCGGCAACCCCAACCTCAAACCCGAGTCCTCGTGGAGCTACGAGGCCGGTCTCGACTGGACTCCGAACAACGGACGCCTAACCCTTACCGCGACCACCTTCCGCCTCCAGCAAAAAGACACCATCGACTACTCCAAACTCTCCCTCGCCACCCCAGCCCTCACCTTCGCCGAACCCTACCAGGCCGTCAACATCCAGAACCTCAACATCACCGGAGCCGAGACCACACTCCGCCTCCGCCTCACACAAACTCAGAACCTGCAGTTCAGCTACTCAGGAGCCCACGCCGCATCCCCACCCGCCAACCTCATCTCCGAGTACGCCTACAACTACGCCGCACAAAACGCCATCTTCGCGTGGAGTGGTCAACTCCCCGGCCGGCTAGGCCACCAGATCAACGCACACACCCAGGTCAACGTCATCCAACGCACCCAGCACACCGCCTACCCGCTCTCGGACATCGACCTCTCCCGCAACACCGGCCGCATCCGCCCCTACCTGCGCCTGCTCGACCTCAGCAACACCGGCTATCAGGAGATCCCGCAAGTTCCCATGCAAGGCCGTACCATCCTCGCCGGCACCGAGTTCAACTGGACTACTTTGCACCATTAGCCCTGCACAACTTGGGTTCCGAAATGACAGCACTCGGGAACCCCAGATGCGCCGTTTCTACATTCCGGGCTAACCACACCTAACCTTCAATATTTTGAGTCGCATCGCTTTCTGTCAGCCGTCTGGCTACTGCTTGTCGTAAACGTCAAGACCCGCAGTCGGCTTCCCATCCCATCCCACTCCCTTGACTGTGGTCGAAAGCGTCTTCCCGTCCGATGACACAACGGTATGACGCTTCCTGATCTCTTTTCCGCCTTTTGTGAAGGTATTGATGCGGCTGTGAGAGCTGACTAGCTTTGAGCTGACTCCGTCAAAGTCACCCTGCTGCACCGTCCCCGCCCCGCCTTTGATCGGAACCGTATATTTCACCGATATGGGTGAGCCATCACCGGTCGTGCCGGTACCAGTCACCTGAAGACTGTCGCCCTGCTCTTCGATCACAAGCGTCACGTTCTTTGGTGCGGTACCGGTCGTATACTTCGTCTTTGCCGAGTTGAGCGTCCATGTCCCAACGAAGGGATCACTCGCCAGCAGCGGCGTCGCAAACGCTAACAGCACTAAGGCGCACAGAATCTTTCGCATAGTTGTTACCTCGATGGCCGAGGACTATACACCTGCTCGCCGCGCCCACGCAATTCAGAAATCTCCTATTCAGAAGCGCCTGATTTATTTTGCCAACTCCGTCGTTCAAGATCTCGCTCGCAGAGCTTCCATCCGCGCGTCAGGCTCACCATCATCGCAGCTCGGAACTTCAACTGGTAGCGAAGATAGAAGATAGAAGATAGACGCCAACTCACCCGAAATCGAGGATTACATCCGATGAAACGTATGCAGATGTGTCACTTCTTCGATCACAAGAAGAGCGAGCGCCACCGTAGATAAGATCAGCTGAACACGCTCCCTGCGAACCTTACCCGGCGTAAGCGGCTGGAGACGCCACTGCGCCGCGGGACGACTGCGCAGATGCCGAACATGCATCAGGATCGTCAGGTTCAACAAGGCTCCTGCGAGCGCGAAGACGACCATCGGCAAGCGGATCCAGTCTGCATGCAACTTATCCCATCTCTCCCCAGCACCAACCATGCTGGCCAGCGCACTCACTCCAATGACAAGCCGCAAACCATCCAGCGCCGTAAAAAACGTACAGACACTCTGCAACATCACGAAGAACAAGCTCGACCACGCAATCGCACCACGCGCTGCCTCTGCCTCGTTTGAGATCAGCAGCCGCTGAGCGCCTTCAGACTGCGCCGGTTTCACTGGAGCGATCAACATGAACTCTAACTCCTCATGGCAAAAACCATCCTTCGCCCTACTTCGCCAGCTCCGTCTTCACCATCTCACTCACCAGCTTCCCATCCGCTCGCAGGCCATCCGCCAGTATCCGCTGCTGCACCACCCGCATCAGCGGGCCCATATCCTTCGGCCCCGGTCGTTTCCCATCCACCGTCAATGAATCGATCGCACCCAGCACCACGCCGCGAATCACATCCTCGCCCGCGGCCTGCGGCAGATAGCCCTCGATCATCCCAATCTCCGTCTGTTCCTTCTCCGCCAGCTCCGGCCGTCCGCCCTTGGTGAACGACTCCACGGACTCTCTACGCTGCTTGATCAGCGTCGTCAGGATCTGCGACTCCTCAGCATCGGTCAGCTTCTCGCGCTTGTCGATCTCTTTATTCCTCAGCGCAGACTTCACCATCCGCAGCGTCGTCAGCTTATGCTCATCCTTCGCCTTCATTGCCACCACAATATCTGTCTGAATCTTCTCGCCAATTGTCATCGCATCTCCATCCAACAATCCCTCCATTATAGGGAAGCCGAGCAACGCGAAGCAGGTACACAAGCACGCCGCCCCAGCGGTCGCATAATAATCATTCCGACCAACGGAAGGACCAAGCGAAGCAGTAAAAAGGCGCGCGAACGCCCGCCCGCCGCACAGGCGGCCCGTCCGGCAGGACCCCGCTACAATAAACCCATGATCCGCAAAACTCGCCTCTTCACCCCTGGCCCGACCCCCCTACTCCCCGCCGCCCAGTTCGCCATGGCTGCGGCCGATATCCACCACCGCACGCCCGAGTTCCGTGCCATGTATACCCGCGTCCTCTCCCAGCTCAAAGAGTTTGTCGGCACCAAGAACGACGTCATCATCCTCTCGAGCAGCGGCTCCGGCGCCATGGAAGCCGCCGTCTCCAACCTGACGTCACCGGGAGATCGCGTGCTGGTGTTGACCGCCGGCAAGTTCGGCGAGCGCTGGACCGGCATCACAAAGGCCTTCGGCTGCCACGTCGACGTCGTCAGCGCCCCCTACGGCAGCACCTTCTCCCTCGACGAAGTGAAAGCCAATCTCCACCTCGAAACCCGCGCCGTCTTCGTCCAGGCCACCGAGTCCTCCACCGGCGTCCGTCACGACATCGAGGCCATCGCCAACCTCCTCAAGCAGGAAAAATCCGAAGCCCTCCTCATCGTCGACGGCATCACCGGCCTAGGCACCTCGCACCTCGACATGGACGGCTGGGGCATCGACGTCCTCATCGGCGGCTCACAAAAAGCCGTCATGATTCCCCCCGGCCTCAGCTACCTCGCCGTCAGCGCCCGCGCCTGGGATCGCATGGAGGCCACCTACAACCCGCGCTACTACTTCGACCTCCGCAAAGAGCGCAAGAACGCCGCCAAGGGCGAGTCCGCCTACACAC
Organism: Tunturiibacter empetritectus; assembly: GCF_013410875.1. Lineage (GTDB taxonomy): Bacteria > Acidobacteriota > Terriglobia > Terriglobales > Acidobacteriaceae > Edaphobacter > Edaphobacter empetritectus. The sequence goes on from NZ_JACCCU010000002.1 coordinate 1,046,447, forward strand.
CCTCCGTCGCGCTCATCGCCGCTCTGGGCGCAGCCTTGAACTACATCGCCGCCCAGGCCGCCACACCCGAAAAGCCCGAAGGCGACCTAGCCGCAGGCCGCGTCAAACTGGTAGACAACGCGATTACCTGCGCCGCCATGACCCGCGCCGCAGCCACCGCACTCGGCCTAAAACTCTTCGCCCCCGAAGGCTACGAAGCCGCAGCCGCCACCGCCATCGTAGCCCCCGAAGGCTCGGACTCCGGCACGCTGGTCAAAGGCCTCAAGTCGCAGTTCGGTGCCATCGTCACCGACGGCCAGGGCGAGATGAAGGGCCAGCTCTTCCGCATCGCCCACATCGGCTTCTTCGACTACATGGACACCATCGCCATCCTCGGTGCCCTCGAACAAGTCATCCACAAAACCAAGTTTCCCGCCCCCAACTTCACCTTCGGCAAAGGCCTCATCGCCGCCCAAACCTTCTTCGCCGAACACGCCAAATAACCAGCAACACCACCCTCTCGGTTTCACCACAAAACCGTGCCCCACGTCCGGACTCTCGGACGTGGGTTTTCAGTAGCCATGGGAAGACAGGAAATATAAATATGGCAACGGACGACGTTTATAGCAGACGAGAGTTCCTGATCGGTGCCGCCGGCGCTGCGGTCTCAGGCGCGCTCAAGGCGCAGAGCGCGATGGCGTTGGGGGCGAGCACTTCTGCTCTACGCGGACGATTCCTGACCCATGTCTCAGTGGTGCGCGTTAATCAGATCGAGGTGACGCCGAGTCGTTCGATCGGAGAAGACGAAGCTACGGACAACAGCCCGGCCCATATTCGTTCGCGAAGAGAAGCGTTTGCCAGAGGGTGCCCGGAAGGGCGGATGACGTGGGCGGTAAGTTGGCTGGCCTTGAACGACAGCCGGCAGGAGTACAAAGACGCGCGCCGCCTTCTGGCGTCGTATCACGATCGGTATGGCGACGAGATCACCTTCATTCCGGGCGGCTACTTTGCACCCATGTATGACACGCGAGCGCATAACCGGGAGACGATTCACAAGGCGTTGGGCTTGATCTCCAACATGGTGGGCGGCGGATATCGTCCGCAGTGCATCGTAGCGGGCTACCTGGATGCGGAGAACCAGAGATACCTGGCCACGGAAGAGGGCATCCATGTCTGCCAGGGGCAGATCTGGAGCCAGCACGGCATCGACCACGGTGATGGCGATGGCGGCATCTGCTACCCGTACTATCCAAGCCGGGAGCACTATCTGAAACCGGCACAGGGAGCGGCCGACTTCATCGACTGCGTCTGCCTGGATGGCTGGACCTGCGACTTTCTAACGGCGCGGCGGGAGGGCTTCGAGGGCAGGTTCAACAGCCGTTTGGGCGTGGGTCCAATCGAAGCTGTAGGAAATCTCGGGACGGCAGCGGGCCGTAAGGAGATGCTGGACACCACGGCGGTGCACTTTGACCGAGGCCATACTCTGAATGGATTTGGCTGGGTTACAGGGATCTGGGAGGTGTCGGTTGGGCACGACGAGGATCTGACCTACTGGCTGCAGGCCGTGAGGGACAGGTGGCCCGACACGAGCGTGTTGACCGAGGGTGAATTCGGCCTGAAGTGGCGTGAGCACACGCCCAGCAACGCCTCGTTGAACTATCAGTTCGATGCGCGAGGAACCGGCGCGCCGGGGTCGGAAAAAGAGTTGGAGATCGAGTGGTACATGAATCGCGAGTTTCGTCTGGCGCTGCTGCGGAACTGGACCAAAAACGAGGCACCAATGGTCATCGACTTTACGCGCTACGACTTGCCGACGCAGGAGCCGCAGACTCTGCAGCGGGAGTGGAGCTTGATGAATGTGCTGAATCAGAAAGGCACGCGGCCGCAGGATAAGCCCCAGCGGCTGGGGCAGTTGACAGCGGAGGATCAGCGGCGCATATTTGCGCGGTATCCGGAGCTGAAGAAGCTGAAATAACAAGCATATTTGCGCGGTATCCGGAGCTGAAGAAGCTGAAATAACAAACAGTACCCCTATGGTTGTGCGGCGAAGCCGGTTCCCACCCTTTCCAGTTTCACCGTAAAGGTGGAAATTTGCGAAGCGAACTGCACACTCCTCCAACCGTAAATAAATCGTCTTAGTGAAATCGACGTGCCCCGCGTAAATCCGCGGCCTCTCGGCCCTTGATACTCTTATGCAACCCAATGAAACGCTCCAGCCAAGTCGCCGCACCACTCCTGGCCGCAGCCGCCCTCTCCATGCTCACCGGCTGCCGAAAGCCCGAGATGCAGCGTTGCGTCGACGAACAGAACCACGTCGTAGACGACAGCCTCTGCGCCAACCTCCCCGCGGACCAGCAAGGCGTCCAGCAGCAACGTCCCGACGGCCACGGCGGCTTCCTCCCCATCCTTATCCCCTACCGCTACTACTACGGCGGGTGGGGAGGCTACGGCCTCGGCAGCGTAGTCGGCGGTGGAGGCTACGCGCCTGTCGCCGGTCGCAGCTACGCCAACCGCTCCGGCGTCACCATCCGAGGCGGCTTCGGCCGCAGCTTCTCCGAGGGCGGAAGCCACAGCAGCAGCGGTGGCGAAGGCGGAGCCCACAGCGGCAGCGGCGCAGGAGAATAGAGATGAAGAACGGCTCCAAAGTAGAAATAGTCTTTAGCGAATCATGGGAACTCGTCACTCAGATTGGAGATCGTCCTTTTCAAGCTTCTATCCAAAAGATTGCCCATGACGGCGACTCGGCGCTGCTCAACTTAGATCTGCCAATTGTCTATCAGGGCCAGACCACCAGTAGCCTAATCGCTACTCCTCGTCATCAAGATGCATCATTCAACAACATTACAAATCATCTGGTGTGCGGCCTGATCGCTGTAGATGCAGCGCTGATCGAAAGCTTTGATCGGATCAAGCCACGCATATTGACCAGTTGGTTCCAAGCAATCGGTACGATTACACAAAGGTAGACATGCAGCGCATCACCCTAGCCCCTCGCGACAACTGGCAGCAAAAAGTCGAATCCGTCGGCCTCACCTTCCATACTCTCGAAAACGGCCAGCCCTATTGGGATGAGTCCGCTGCCTACAGCTTTACCGCAGCCGAGATCGACACTCTCGAAGCCGCCGGATACAAGCTGCAGGAGATGTGCCTCGCCGCCGCCCAGCACATCATCGACCAGAAGCGCTATGCCGAACTCGATATCCCCGCCTTCGCCGTCGAAGCCATCGAATGGGCCTGGAACAACGAGCCGCCCGCCCTCTACGGCCGCTTCGATCTAAGCTGGGCCGGCGCGCAATCCGGCCACGCCCCCAAACTCCTCGAGTACAACGCCGACACCCCAACCTCGCTCCTCGAAGCCGCAGTCGTCCAATGGCACTGGCTCAAAGATGTCTCCCTCGCCCTTGCTGCCGTCTCGCACTTAGGAAAAACAGACCAGTTCAACTCCATCCACGAAAAACTCATCGCCAAGTGGAAGGACATCGACCCCTACCTCTCCAAACCCATCTACTTCGCGGCGCTCGACAACCCCGAAGACCAGCTCACCGTGACCTATCTCCGTGACACCGCCCAGCAGGCCGGCCTCGAGACCCTGCAGATGTTCATGAACGAGATCGGCTGGAACGACGAGCAGCAACTCTTCCTCGACCCCGACGAGCAGCCCATGTTCTCCATCTTCAAGCTTTATCCCTGGGAGGCCATGATCCAGGAGGAGTTCGGCCCCCACGCGATCGACACCTACCCCAGCACCCGTTGGATCGAGCCCATCTGGAAGATGCTCCTCTCCAACAAAGGCATCCTGCCGATTCTCTGGCAGCTCTACCCCAACCACGAGCTACTCCTCGAATCCCACTTCGCCGAATCGCCTTCGGAGGCCGCCCGCAACGCCGCCCATCTGCGCAACTACGTCCGCAAGCCGCTGATGTCCCGCGAAGGCGCCAACATCACTCTCGTCCGCGAAGGTTCTACCATCACCACCACCCCTGGTCCCTACAACGGCAAACAAATCATTCAGGCGCTCGCCCCCGACGCGGTCTTTGACCATCGCCACACTGTCCTCGGCCTTTGGATGATCGACCAGGACTGCTGCGGCCTCGGCGTCCGCGAGTCCTTCAACCCCATCACTGATAATCTAAGCTCCTTCGTACCTCACTTTTTTGTCTGAGTCGACACCCAATCCGACGCCGAGCACGCCTCAGCCCCTAGGGGCAGAAATGGAGCCCGCCATTCTCGACGTTCATCCGCCACACCAGGCCGCACATAGCTGGAAAGACTTCTTCATCCACATTGCCACCATCGTAATCGGACTGCTTATCGCCATAGGCCTTGAACAGACCGTGGAGTACTTCCATCACCGACATCTCCTCCATCAGGCAGAGGACAATCTCCACTCGGAGATCCAGGACAACCGCCAGACCCTGGCAGCGGACGAGAAGCAACTAGCCGAGACCGAACATCGAATGGAAGATAATCTGAAAATTCTCGCCGACCTCAAAGCTCATCGCGTCCCGACCGAAAAATTCGGACTGCAGTGGGAGTGGAACGGACTGCAATCAGCAGCCTGGGATACGGCACGCAACACCGGGGCGATCGCCCTGATGTCCTACGAAACGGCTGAGGATTATTCCGTAATCTATAGCCAACAGTCGCTGGTGAACGATCAGGCCTGGGTCTACATTCGCGACGTGTACAAATGTGGGCGCCCTGTTGCGACACGCAAAGTCGAGGATCTCCAACCGGAGGAGATCGATGAAGCCATCGTCAATTCAAAGCAGACTTTGACAGATGTCCACTACCTCAGAGATCTCATGCAGAGCCTCAACAAGATCTATCAGAGCGAAGACAAGGCGCTCTAATCTTTTCAGAACAAACACCCTTTTGTTCTCATTCCACTCGATAACGCCTTGTCGACTAAACTAAGTCTTAACCTTAATTGCGCTTACGGAGCTCCATGAAGATCGTTCTCGCCGAAAAAGTCTCCCCTGCAACCCTCGCCGTCTTCCAACAAGAACCAGGCTGGCAGATCGTCACCCCCGACCAGATCAAAAACGGCCTCGCCGCCGAGCTAGCCGATGCCGACGCCCTCGTCGTCCGCTCCGCCGTTCAGGCCGACGCCAAGCTCCTTGCCGCTGCCCCCAAGCTCCGCGTCATCGGCCGCGCCGGCGTAGGCGTCGACAACATCGACACCGATGCCGCCACCCATCGCGGCATCGTCGTCATGAACACCCCCGGCGCCAACGCCGTCGCCGTCGCCGAACTCACCCTCGGCCTCATGATCTCGCTCGCCCGCTCCATCCCACGCGCCAACTCCACCATGCACCAGGCCAAGTGGGACAAGAAAACCCTTCAGGGCCAGGAACTCCGCGGCAAGACGCTCGGCATCGTAGGCCTGGGCCGGATCGGACTCGAAGTCGCCCGTCGCGCCGCCAGCTTCGGCATGGAGATCATCGGCTACGACCCCTTCGTCGCCCCGGTCATCGCCCGCGAGAACAACGTCACTCTCGTCCCCATCGACGAGATCTTCAAAACCTCCGACTACCTCACCCTCCATGTCGGCCTCACCACCCAGACCGAGGGCCTTATCAACGCCACTTCCATCAAGATCATGAAGAAGGGCATCCGCATCATCAACTGCGCCCGCGGCGAGCTCATCGTCGAGCAGGCCCTCGCCGACGCCATCAAATCCGGCCACGTCGGCGGCGCAGCTCTCGATGTCTTCCATCAGGAGCCGCTCAAAGAGTCGCCCTTCTACGATCTGGATAACGTCCTCCTCTCCCCCCACATCGCCGGCGCAACCGACGAAGCCCAGGAGGCCATCGGCATCCAACTCGCCATGCAGGTCCGCGACTACCTCAAGCTCGGCGTCGTCCAGAACGCCGTCAACCTGCCCTCGCTCTCGCACGAGGAGTACAAAGAGATTGCTCCCTACATCGAGATGGCCGAACGCCTCGGTCAATTTCTCTCGCATGCGACACCCGGCAACCTCGAAAACATCCAGATCACCTACACCGGCCGCATCGCCTCCGGCAAAACCGACCTTATCCGCAACGCTGCCCTGGCCGGCATCTTCTCAGGAACAGACGGAGGCAGCACCGCCAACCGTATCAACGCCGCCGCCATCGCAGCTGAGCGCGGCATCCGCATTCAGGAGGACAAGAAGGAGTTCACGATCGGCGGCGCAGGCTCTGTGCTCAAGATCGTGCTCCACTCCTCCGGGGCTGCCACTGGAGAGAAGGCCGGTGACGCCAGCGCCTCCGCCACCGTCCTCCACGGCACCTCGCCCCGCCTACTCACCTACGACGGCATCGACATCGAAGCCCCGCTCCACGGCACCCTCGTCGCCATTCGCAACCACGACGTCCCCGGCGTCGTCGGCCGCATCGGAACCATCCTCGGCGAGCACTCGGTCAACATCGCCAACTTCGCCCTGGGCCGTGCACACTCCACGCAAAGTCATTGCGTTCCACAGGGCCAGGCCCTCGCCGTCGTGCAGATCGACGTCCCCAAGGCAGCCTCAGCCACCGCCGCCGTCGAAGCCCTGCGCAAAGTAGAAGCTATCGCCAGCGTCCGCCTCATCGAACTGGGCAAGCTCTAACCGGGTCGATACTTCTTACATCGTTGTCTGACTCTATCGCATCATTTATTGCTAACCCTTGGCTGTTCGCCCGGAGCGGCTAAGCATCCCAAAAGGAATTTACAGCATGGCGGAAATGATTCCAGAGTCGATCGCCGCGATGAAAGAAGCAACGTCGGGCGAGAAGCGCGTCTTCAAAGTGCTCCGAGACGCTTTACTCCCGGACGAAGAGTTTATCGTCTGGTTCGAACCGAAAGCCGTAAAGAAGCGCCCCGACTTTCTTGTCTGGTCTCAAGATCTGGGACTTCTCGTCATTGAAGTAAAAGATTGGGGTCTCAAGCAGATTGTCGATCTCAACCCTGAGCGGTGGACGATTCGCTGGGATAATGTTCTCAAAACACAAGATAGCCCCGTCGAACAGGCACGAAAATGCTTTATCAAATTTAAGGAGCTGATCCAGAAATCTCCCGAACTGCGTCACAAAGATGGCCCCAACCAGGGCAATATCCGGTTTCCGATTGGGTACTGCGCTGCCTTCACCCAGATCACCCGCAAACAAGCTGGAGATTCCGGCATCATCCGCGCACTCGGTCCCGTCTTTTGCCTCTTCAGCGACGATCTCACGGATACCTTCGACTCCAAGGAATCGAGGCGGAAGTTAGTCTCCAAGCTGAAAAAGACTTTTGTCATTACGTTCCCCTTCGATCCTCTGACCGCCGATGAGCTCAAAACACTTCGCTACCTCATCTTTCCCGAGGTCCGGATCAACAACGTGCGCTCCGATAACGCATGCGTCCTGCGTGACCCCGATCAGAGCGCCATGATCAGAGCCCTTGATCTCGAACAGGAGAGAACCGCGAAGAGCATCCTGGAAGGTCATCGCGTTCTGAAGGGTGTTGCAGGTAGCGGCAAAACTCTCGTCCTCTCCTGTCGCGCCAAGTATCTCAAAAAGCTTCAGCCCAACTGGCGAATTCTCATCGTCTGTTACAACATCTCTCTTCGCCAGTACATTCAGCAGCTGCTTACGATCTCTGAGCCCGAATCGGAGCACATCGGCATCGAGGTCTTTCACTATCACGGCCTCGTCAAAGAGCTCACAGGAGCAAGCCTGCAGCGGCGCGACTCTGAGACCCAAGAACAATGGGACGAACGAACAGGCGTCATCCTTCGCGAGGCCATCGCCAGCGGATCAATTGCAAAATACGATGCGATCTTGATTGACGAAGGCCAGGACTTCGCCGTTGAATGGCTGCAATCCCTCACTGAGCTCCTTGAGGAAAAGAGCGACAGCCTCCTCTTCTGCCTCGACCCCGCGCAGAACATCTTCGGAAGAAAGGTCTCCTTCAAGAGTGTGGGCATTAAGGTACAAGGCAAACGACCCGTCTCGCTTAACAGGAGCTACCGCAATACCGCCGAAATTCTAAGTCTTGCCCGAAACTTCTCGAAGGTTCAGGACATCCCAACTGACCCCGACACCGAATCTGCCATCGAGAGCCTCCTTTTTCCAGTCGATGTAAATCGTCACGGTCAACCTCCACAGATAATCTGCGGAATGGCGAGCGTCGACCAGATCCAATACATCTTGAAAGAAATATCCGAATACATCGACGGGGGCCTTTGTAGCTGGTGTGACGTTGACGTGCTTTATGTCTCCCCAAACTTCGCAAAGAGCTTCTCATCCGCGTTTGAAAAGCGGTTCGGCAACGAGAAACTCTATTGGGTCAGCGAATCGCGGCAAAGCAAGATGGGGTTAAACCTCTCCTCTCCATCGCTTAAACTCTCCACCATCGAATCTGCCAAAGGAATGGAGTTTCGACTCGTTTTTCTGCTCGGCATCGAAATGCTTCCCAGACCCGATCGGGACGAAGCCAGCGAAAGAAAACTTGCCTACGTCGGCCTCACTCGCGCCCAGGACCTCCTGTACATCCTGGGAAACACTCAGTCAGGCTTTTTAAACGAGCTTATTGAAATCAGCGAGATGCTCTCTACAACCGTTCAGATGTGAAATTTCAGTAAGCTATAACTAGAAAGTGAAAACTGCCCCATGCCGCTATACGAATACGAATGCACCACCTGCCATAAGCACACAGAGAAGATCCAAAAGTTCTCCGATCCTGAGATCACTATCTGCCCTCACTGCGGCGGCCATCTCGAGCGTGTCATCTCCGCCCCCGCTGTCAGCTTCAAAGGTGGAGGCTGGTACGCGGACGGCTACGGCAACGCCAAGCCAAAATCCTCCGGCGACAGCAATAACTCAGGATCAAGCGCCAGCGACTCCAAGTCCGGCGATTCGAAATCTGGCGATTCCAAGTCTGAAGGTTCCAAGTCTGAAGGTTCCAAGTCTGGTGATTCCAAGTCCGGCGGTTCAAAGTCAAGCACCGACTCCAGCTCCTCGGGCAACAGCACCCCGGCTACCGCTCCGTCTGCCCCGGCAGCGCCTGCAGCGGCATCCTCCTCGTCAGACAAGAAGTAATCGCACAGGCGCGCCGGATTTCGGTTTATGAAGCGGCTTCGGTTTATGGAGCGGCTTCAGTTTTATGGCAGCGGCTTCAGATGAATCTCGCGAACCAGCTCGCTCGAAACCACCTCCGTGCTCTCCGCCCTCATCTTGAGCACCTCTGCTCTCTTCTCGGGCGAGCCGTACACCTTGGCAACAATCGGCTCGGCCAGATCCGCGGACGTATCCAGCGTCGCCATATTTTTGAAGAAGATCACATACATCACATCCCACTTCTCCGGCCCCTCGAAGTTGACTGAGGTGTAGATCGAGTATCCCGTGATAATGCCAGCTGCCTTTTCCGCCTCGAAGACCTTAGGGGCATAAGCAAACGCCTCGTAAAACTCCTTCGTCTTCCCCGGCAAGATCCGGAGCTTCACGGCCCGAGTGACTCCGGCATTACTGTAATACTGTTGTGCCAGCCCGCCGAGCGGAGCAGCAGTGAGTACCAAAGCGACGAAACAACGTGCGAACGCCTTCATGGTCGTACCTCATAGTTTTTGTGTGTGGGGACCCGCCCGAAGCTTACACCTAATTTGCAACTTTGAACTCTCCGTCTCACTCTTCCGAAGAGTTGGATCGCAGCAACAACCTGGCCGTTTTCGGCAAACCAACCTCTGCATTCAATTACGGCAAACTCCCCGTCATCGGCAACCTCCGAAAGATACTCCTTCGCCCCACTAGCAACTTCAGCTATCCTTGATCTAACTCCCTGTCATCGTTCCAGCCACCAGCAGCTCTGCCTCGATCATCCGGCAACGCTTCAGCACTCGCATCTCCGTTTCCAACCACGCAAGAAGGGTCAAGCACAATGGAGCAAGTCGCCGAATCCGAAGCCTCCCTCGCTCCAGTTCCCGGTCTGCGCGCGAACATCCTCTCGCCGATGGAGACCCTCGCCCAATCCATCTCCACCATCGCGCCAACAACCACACCGACCATGACCATCCCCCTGGTCTTCGTTCTCGCCGGCAACGGAACCTGGCTCGCCTACCTCTTCGCCACCGTCGCCATCCTGCTCATCGCTCTCTGCATCAGCCGCTTCGCCCGTTACACCTCCTGCTCTGGCTCGCTCTACACCTACGCCACCTCATCTCTGCCGCCATCCGTCAGCGGCATCGCCGGTTGGGCACTTCTGCTCGCCTACATCGCCACAGGAGCCTCGGTAGCAGGGGGCTTCATCAACTACGCCAACGTCTTCCTCCTCTCGATCACCGGCAAGTCAGCCCCAACCTTCCTCCTCGCGATCCTCTGCGTCGGCGTCTCCTCCTTCATCGCCTATCGTGACGTGCAGGTCTCCGCCCGCCTCATGCTCTGGATCGAAGCCACCTCTGTCGCGCTCATCGCCATCGTGCTCGCGCTCCTGCTCTGGCACAACGGCCTCCACATCGATCACGCCCAACTCCACCTCCAAGGCGTCACGCCTTCAGCAGTCCGTCTCGGAGTCGTCCTAGCTCTGTTCAGCTTCGTCGGCTTCGAGAGCGCCACCACCCTCGGAGCCGAAGCCTCCAACCCGCTCCGCACCATTCCCCGCGCCGTCATCCAGAGCGCCGTCTTCACCGGGCTCTTCTTCATCCTCTGCGCCTATCTCGAAACCCTGGGTATGCACACCGCCCACCAGAACCTCGGCGAATCCACCGCCCCCATGCGCGTCCTCGCCACACTGGCCGGTGTCACGCCCCTTGGCCCCTTCATCGACCTCGGCGCTCTTGTCAGCATGTTCGCCTGTACCCTCGCCTGCATTACTGCGGCCGCACGCGTGCTCATGCGCATGGGCCACAACGGCCTGGTCCCCCAGCGACTAGGACTGGCCCACCGCAAAAACGCCACTCCAGGCTCAGCAGTCGTCGTCTCCGGAGTCTTCACCGCGCTTCCTGTGACGATCCTCGCTCTCCGCGGCGTCGCCGGAACCGATATCTATGGCTGGATGGGCTCTCTCGCCGTCTATGGTTTCCTCACCACCTACGGTCTCGCCGCAATCGCGCTGGGCCTCTATCTCAAGCGCAACCACCACCTCACCAGCGCTTCGCTGATCCTCTCCATCGCCACCACGCTCGCCATCGTCCTCGCAATCGCCGGAACCCTCTATCCGGTCCCCGAGCGTCCTTACAACTGGCTGCCGTACGTATACCTCGTTTACATCCTTGCCGGCATTGCATGGTTTGGCTTTACCACGCGTCGCCAATCCTCGGCAATCTAAAGCCACGCAGACAGAGGAGACCCTCGCCGGTTACCAACCGAGAAAAAGGTACACAAGTCACGAAGTGACCGCGCCGCGCGCAGCGGGCCCGTCCGGCAGGACCGGATGCAGCATCCTCACCGCAATCTCTTCCACCCGCTCCATCGTGATCCCATCCCGCTGTTCCACAGCCAGCGGATGATCAGGATCCACAATCGTAAACTGCGGCCGTTGCCCAACAGGTTGCGTCTGCACGCTCACTTCAAGGTTGTAGGTATCGCCAAACACAGGCAGCTGCGTATTCAGCCATCCCGGAAACGCCGGCTCCTTCTCTCGCCCATCAACAACCCAAAGCTCATTCGTCCGCACGAAGTTCTTTGGACTCACCTCCGCCCAGATCCCCCAGACAAAAAGCTCCTCCAGCCCAATCACCGGCACCAGAACACGTCCGCGCAGATAAAAGTCCCTGCCATCGATCACACACTGGTCGGGAGTAATCACCACTCGCTGATCAAACTCCTCCGCCGGAATCGCACCCACGGCCAACGGAGCCTTGACGCTGTAACTCAACGGCAGAGCATGTCGTTCGCCGCAAACCCTGCACCCAAATCCGCTCCCTGACTCTATGCTCATCTCTCCATCATTCCATATCGAAGAGCATCTTCACGCGAGAGTGATCTCTGCCAAAGAGCCTTTACTCCTCACCGATATCCTCGTTCCAGATCTCAGGCTTCTCCGCAATAAACCCGGTCAACAGATCCGAACACTCCTGCGAATCAAGATCGATCACCTTAACACCAAGCTCCTTCAGCCACCCCACCCCGCCAGCAAAATTCCTGCTCTCCCCAACCACCAGGGTGCGAATCCCAAACTGCCGAATCAGCCCACTGCAGTACCAGCAGGGAGCAAGCGTAGTCACCATCACCTTGTCCTTATAAGACCGCTGCCGGCCCGCGCGGCGAAAGGCATCGGTCTCTCCATGCACCGACGGGTCATCCTGTTGCACCCGGCGATTTCTCCCCGAAGCCAGCAGCTTACCATCCCCATCGAACAACGCCGCACCGATCGGAACACCACCCTCGTTCCGCCCGGTGCGGGCCTCTTCCAACGCGACCTCCAGCATCGCGCGGTACTTCTCGAACTCAGTCATCCTTACCCTTTCTTCGGTGGCGGCGGAACCTTCTTACCGGCCCTCCGCGCCTCTGACAAACCTATCGCAATCGCCTGCTTCGGATTGGTCACCTTCTTCCCGCTGCGACCGCTCTTCAACGTACCCTTCTTCATCTCGTGCATCTCGGTCTCTACGTTTTGGCTGGCCGAAGGACTGTACTTCCGCCCCGAACCTTTCTTCGCAGCCTTCTTTGCCGGAGCCTTCTTAGCTGCCGTCTTCTTTGAAGCGGTCTTCTTACTCACCGACTTCTTTGCCGTTGCCTTCTTCGTAGTCATCGAGGTTCCTCCTCCCACTATGAGTCCTCAAGGCCACCGCAACGTTGCATCACAGTTCGTCACTGCACCTCAAAACGACATCCATCAGCTTCAACTATTTCGCCTTCTTCGCCAAACCACAACTCCCACCAGCATTCCCAAAGCTGCCACACCAACAACTCTCAACGTCACTTTTCTAATCCACGAGGGAGTCCGCTCCAGCGATCCATCCTGCCACGCCGCATGCACCAGCTTCAGATCAGCCGCGAAACCAGGAATGGTGATCAAATCAAAATCCGTAGCCGGCAGAGACCTGAAGATCCGTTCAGGTTCCGGCGCGCCTCCCTCCCGGTCCTTCGGAATTGCCTTGATCAGTTCATTGATCTCCGCATCGCGTGGATCATCAAACAGTGCACCATCCGCCGTGTTGGGAAACAGAGTGTCGTTCCCCGTCATCTTCCTCTCAATCGCCGCAACGCCATCCTGGCAAACTCCAAGCAGATAATACCCGCCAAACGGAAGCTCAGGCCGCGCCAGGTGCTGATGCATATACGCAATCGACATCTTCCCCGCCAGCCGCGTCACCTCCACCGCATCCGCCTGCGCGTACTCATGCGCGTGACGCCCCAGCACCCAGGACTGATCCTGCGTGTCCATCGTGCGAAACTCCGCCTTGCCGTCGATGCCGAAGTACCAACTCACATTCGCATTCACCTTCGGCCCGCGAAACTCCCACTCATATTCAGCATGGCTCACCGGAACCAGAAGCGGACGTCTCGTCCCCGGTATGCGGATCTGAGAGTCCACCCAGAACGGCATCATTACATCCTGTCCCTTGTAATGAAAGTGCCCGAAGTTAGCGAAGTAGCGCGCATCTGCCACCACCACAGTGTGTCCAGCAGCCATCAGCGCTTTCACCAAATCCTGCGGCGTCTTCACATCCTGTCCTTCAATTGTAACCACCATAGGAGCAGTACCATCCAGCCCATTCAGGCTCAGCCGGTTCAGCACATCCGCCAGCCTCTGACTCTCAGCATGCATTGGCGCAAGCGTCGCATTCGCCCCATCTCCTCGAACAACCCCGGCACCAAGCTCGCTCACCAATCCATCTGTCGTGAATCCCGGCAGCTTCGATGGGGTGTCCAGATTGACCACCTCAGCCTTCACCAGCGAATAGTCGCCAAGATCGACATAAGCTGTCAGAGCTGCTGACTCTCCCTCCTTGTCATTCTGAGCGGAGCGAAGAACCCCCGCATTTGCTTTCGTTGTTGCATTTGCAGTTGTATCCGGCGCCCCCGGATGCCGCTCCGCCAAACCATCCATCTTCTGATCTTTGGCAACCACGCGGCCAGCAACTCTCACCGTGGGATTGATCGCCTGCATCGTCCACCCGGGAAACCGGTCCAGACCCTGCCAGTCTTTCCCGAGGATCAACTCGCGAAGCCGCTTCACCAGCGCCGGCGTCATCAACGCCGGCCCCTTCTTTCCGTTCTTATCCAACTGCGCGAGCATCGCATCGGTAAATCCAGGCGTAGCCGACAACTGCCGCATCATCTGCGACAGCATCACGGTGTTCGCCGGCATCGGCTCCTCCGGCACAACATACGGAGCCTCGCTCCGGCACCCAAAAAGAGCAAGCAAAATGCTCACACACACCCCACGACAAACATTCCTCAAACACATCCGCCCATTAAACCCTAAGAAAAGATTCATGTCCTGCCGGACGGTCCCACTGCGCGTGGAGCGGTCACTTCGTGACGCGTATACCTTGATGTGGCAAGTGGAAGACAACGATCCTCCCGTTGGTCGGAGGGAAGATTGTGCCGACCAGCGGGAGGACCACGCGAAGCTTTAAAAAGGCGTGTGAACGCCCGCCCCACGCGCAGTGGGCCCGTCCGGCAGGACCTATCTTCTACCCCAACGCATCTAGCTTCTTCGTCACCAGCTCATTCAGAAGCGCCGGATTTACCTGTCCCTTCGACAGCCTCATCACCTGGCCGATAAAGAACGCAGCCACCGTCTTCTTCCCCCCGCGATACTGCTCCACCTGCTTCGCATTCGCTGCGATCACCTCATCGATCATCGCCTCAATCGCGCCCGTATCCGAGATCTGCTGCGGCTTCTCCCGCTCGTACACAACCGGAAAGTCCTCGTTCTTCTCAAACGCCGTATCCAGCAACTGCTTCAGCATCTTGCTCGACAGCTCCCCCGACTCCGCCAGATCAGCCGCCATCACCACACCCGCCATCGATACCGGCGACTGCTCCAGCTCCAGCCCCGCCGCCCGCAACCGCATCGTCAACTCGCTCGTTAGCAGCGATGCCACACGCCGAGGGCTCTTCGCCTTCTTCGCCGCATCTTCAAACTTGTCCGCAAACTCACGCGTCGCCGTCAGCGTAGCCGCGTCCTGCACCGAAATCTCATACTCCGCAATCATTCGCGCCCGCCGAGCCTCCGGCAGCTCCGGCATCATCTTCAAAATCTCTGCCTGCCACTCCGCCCCAACCACAAGCGGCGGCAGATCCGGCTCCGGGAAGTACCGATAGTCATGCGCCTGCTCCTTACTCCGCATCGAGTAAGTCCGCCCCTCCGCGCTACTCCAAAGCCGCGACTCTTGCACTACCCGCCCACCGTCTTCCAACACGCCAATCTGCCGCTCGATTTCGTACTCCACCGCCGCGCGAATATACCGGAAGCTGTTGACGTTTTTCACCTCGGCCTTCGTCCCAAACTCTTTCGCGCCCTTCAGCATGACGCTGACGTTCGCATCGCACCGCAGCGAGCCTTCCTCCATATTGCAATCGCTCACGCCGGTGTAGAGCAGAATCTCCTTCAACTTCGTCAGATACTCAAACACCTCATCCGCAGTCCGCAGATCAGGTTCACTCACGATCTCCACCAGCGGCGTCCCACAGCGGTTCAAGTCGATGTAAGTCTTCGAAACAGAGTCCGCAAATCCATCATGAATGCTCTTCCCCGCATCCTCTTCCATATGCAGCCGCGTCACGCCAATCCGCTTCGTCACGGCCGCCCCAGCGACATCAAAGGCCGGGACCTCAATCCATCCATGCTCAGCGACCGGCTTGTCGAACTGCGAGATCTGGTATCCCTTCGGCGAATCCGGATAAAAATAGTTCTTCCGCGAAAAGATACTGGTCTCGCGAATCTCACAGTTGATCGCCTTCGCCGCCAGCACCGCAAACTCTACCGCCCTGCGATTCAACACCGGCAGCGCTCCCGGCAATCCCAGGCAGGTCGGACAGCAATGCGTATTCGGCTCTCCGCCATATTTATTCACGCACCCGCAAAACGCCTTCGACTTGGTCAAAAGCTGAACGTGAACCTCCAGCCCAATCACGGGCTGATATTTGGCAAGAATCTCGGGTGAGAGTGCGGTCAAAGTAGGCATAGACAACTTGATTCTACCAAGCTCATGTCCTGCCGGACGGGCCCACTGCGCGTGGAGCGGTCACTTCGTGACGCGTGTACCCCTTCGGTTGGCGCTCCCGTTGGTCGCAAGAAAAATGATCCCGACCAACGGGAGGACCACGCGAAGCTTTAAAAAGGCGTGCGAACGCCCGCCCCACGCGCAGTGGGCCCGTCCGGCAGGACAGCTTCGCGAAACCAGCTACTATCGCATCAGCATGGATCCCATCACTCACCTCATGACCGGAGCCGTCCTCGCCCGCGCCGGCTTCAATCGCAAAGCAGTCTACGCCACCATAGCGATGACCCTCGCCGCCGAAGCCCCCGACCTGGACACCCTCTGGTCGATCCGCGGACCCATCGCAGCCTTCCAGCATCATCGCGGCTGGACCCACACCCTCCTCGGCATCCCGCTCGAAGCAGCCGCTGTCGTCGGAGCCGTCTGGCTCTTCCACCGCTGGCGAACACGCCGCAACCAAGCCCGCAAGCAACCCGAACCCACGCTTCCATACGACCCCACCACGACCCCGCTGCCCCATCGCCACGCCCCCATCCGCTGGGGCCTGCTCTACTGCTTCTCCCTCATCGCCCTGCTCAGCCACCTCCTGCTCGACTGGACCAATAACTACGGCATCCGCCCCTTCTTTCCCTTCAACCCCCACTGGTACTCTGGCTCCATCGTCTTCATCTTTGAGCCCGTCATCTTTCTCCTCCTGCTCCTCGCTCTCATCGCGCCCTCCCTCTTCGGGCTCATCAACAGCGAAGTAGGCGCGCGCAAACAAGCTTTCCGCGGACGAGGCTGGGCCATCTTCGCTCTCCTCGCCATCATTGCCCTCTGGACCCTCCGCTTCGTAGAACACGCCAAAGCCCTCCAACTAGCCCAATCCGCCGACTACAACGAATCCCCCGTCTCCCGCGTCTTCGCCAGCCCCTACCCTATCAATCCTTTTCGTTGGCAGACCATCGCCGAAACT
This sequence comes from Tunturiibacter empetritectus, assembly GCF_013410875.1. Taxonomy (GTDB): domain Bacteria; phylum Acidobacteriota; class Terriglobia; order Terriglobales; family Acidobacteriaceae; genus Edaphobacter; species Edaphobacter empetritectus. The sequence continues at coordinate 1,063,495 of NZ_JACCCU010000002.1, forward strand.
CCGCAGTTCTACCAGCTAGCCACCATTGACACTCTCAACAGCGTAGTCACCACCAGCACGCAGGCCGACGTCATTTATAAGCCCCCCACCACCCTCGCCACCCTCGTCGCCAAACGCAGTTGGCTCGGCGAGGCCTACCTCGACTGGTCCCAGTACCCCGTAGTCACCGACATCGGCACTAACGAAGAAGGCCTCACCACCGTCACCTTCCGCGACCTGCGCTTCTTCTACGACACGCCATTCCTGGCCGGTCGCGAAAAGCCTCCACTCTCAGGCGCCGTCTACCTCAACGCCGACCGCCGCATCGTCGGCATGGAGATGGACGGCCGCATTCAACATTAACAACTTGGAAACTTCTAACTCTCTTCCACCGGAAGCGTCGTACCTCGTCGCCGGTCGAACACCTTCCGCAGCACATACACCAGCAGCAGCACAATCAAAATCCCGCTAAACCCAAGCACATAAGCGAGGTGCTGGTGAATCGCCCTCGTAATCGTATGCAGAATCGCCGGCCCATAAGTGATCGTGATAATGGCCCAGATCAAAAACCGAATAAACTTCCCCACGCAGATCGCGCTGAAGAACCACAGCATCTTCATCTCGAACACGCCGGCCGCAAACTCAAACAGCTTCACCGGCGTCGGCGGCGGCATCATCGCAGGAATCATGATCGCCAGAAACTCCTGCTTCTCAAACCGGTCTCGCATCTGCTCATACCTCTGCCGGTTGATCCGCTTCAGCAGAAACAGCTCCCCACCCGCGCGACCCAGGTAATACGGCAACAGGCTCCCGATCGCAGACCCCACCGCCGCCATAAAGCAATAAAGCAGAAAACGCGACTTATCGTGCACCACGTAATCGATCAGCAGTGCATCAATCGGCACCGGAATCGCCGCCGAATCGATCACCGCCAGCGCACCGATACCCCACACGCCGAGCGGCTTCAGTGCCGCAAGCATCACCACGTTCAATTTATGCAGAAGTGCAACGGGAGAGATCTTCACGGGGTCCTTCTCATTCTAATTGCCGTCGGCTCTTCCATGCTGATCGCTCTCTGTGAATGCATGATGAGCCGTCCGCCCCGCCAGCAAATCCAGCGCATGCGGCAACACCGGCAGAATCGACGCGAGCGAACTCCGCGCGCCCGCCGGACTCCCCGGCAGATTCACAATCAGCGCATCCCCCAGCGTCCCACAGACCGCTCGGCTCAGTGCAGCAAGCGGAGTCTGCAGCAACCCATCCGCTCGCATCCTCTCCGATAATCCCTCAACTAGCCGCTCACAGACCATCCTCGTAGCCTCCGGCGTCACATCGCGTTTGCCCAGCCCGGTCCCTCCGGTCGTCACAATCAGATCTACAACTTTCGCGTTACGTCTTAACGCCGCCGCAATCTGATCGATCTCATCCGGCAACATCTCGCTCAACACCTGCCCCACTCCGGCATCTTCCAGCAGCTCGCACACAGCAGGCCCCGACAGATCCATCTGTTCCCCGCGAGAACAGCGGTCGCTGATCGTCAGCACAACGGCACGTACATCTGGCGCAAATCTTAGAGTCACCCTCCCAGTCTACGGTTTCGCCTCTCTGTCCGAAAGTTCCAAGCGACGCTTCTTTTCCCAATACATGCATCAAAGATGAGAAAATAGGGAGAACTACGCAACCCGGTGCACCCTACTGGGAAGTGTCCCGATCCATCCCGCACGAAACTTTCGTCCCCCGTAGCCGTCAGACCACATAGCCGATGCCCTTACTCGAGACTCCGCCCAAATCCGCACCGTCCAACCAGCCCGTAAAGGTGCGCACCGGCCGCTTCGGAGAGCTCGACGAGCGGGAGTTGATTCACCTGCTGGACTCCCTCGACGACGAGCGCTCCAAAGCCCGCTTCCGCGAGTCCATCTACATCTCCATCATCATCTACCTGGCCATCGCCTGGTTCCTCTTCTATGGCCCCCGCGTCCTCTTTCATCAGCCTCGCCTCATCAGTCCCGCCGAAGTACTCAAAGAGCGTGAGCAGCAGCTGACCCGTCTCGAAGACCCGGCAAACTTATCTAAAATCGCGCCCAGAACCCCTAAAGCACGACCATCGCAGCCAGCCGTTGACCAAAAGATGCTGAAGCAGCTTCAGGCGATGCGCAAGGCCGCTCCGCCAACACCCGCTGCCCCTGCTCCGCCAACGTCCACCCCCCCTGTGACGCAGCCGGCTCCCCAGCAACAGGCAACTCCTCTGCCTCCATCGCCGCAACCCCAGCCTACACAGCAACAGGCTCTCGTTGAAGCGCCAAAGCCCGTCGCAACCCGGCCGAACTTTGGCAATCCCAACCAGACCGCAGGCGATGCCATTCGTCAAGCTGCGCAGGGCGCCGCCCACGACCACGGCAGCTCAGGAGACTACAGCGGAGGCTCATCCAGCGGACGCACCGGTATGGGCCAAGGAGTTCAGGTTTTGTCCGATATGCAGGGCGTAGACTTCAACCCCTACCTCCGCCGAATCCTCAGTGATATAAAACGCAATTGGATTCCCCTCATCCCCGAGGAGGCCCGCCCGCCGCTCAATAAACAAGGCGAGACCCTCGTCCGCTTCACCATTCTCCCTGACGGCCGCATCGCCGCTATGAACCTCGACGGCTCAAGCCAGGATCAATCCATCGACAGAGCATGCTGGGGCGCTATCACCGGCGAAGGCCAGTTCCCCCCACTCCCGGCAAACTTCCACGGCCCCAACCTCGAACTCCGCATCGCCTTCTACACGAACAAACCGCTCCCCTGATCGCCTTCCTTCGCGACCAACTGGAGCGCCAAGCGAAGCGGTACACAAGTCACGAAGTGACCGCAGCCCGCGCAGGGCGCCGTCCGGCAGGACACAAGGGGCAAGCAGCTCACCGAACATAAGAGAACGTGCCGCATAGATCCGTCGAATTTGCGATCTCATTCAACGCGAAGACCGGCATCTTGGCTCCCGAGAAAAATGCAATCTTCAAAGAGCGCCCAGCAACATAAGTGGCCATCCACTGCACATCTTCGGTGCCGCACAAAGTGTTCTTGTGCAGGAACTTTTTCGTAGCAGGGATATCCAGCCTGAAGAGGTTGCCCGTCCCGCCAGCACCGCTGTCTGCATCGAAGACTGCACTGACCTCGCCTGGCTCGAGAGCACGTATCTGCGCCACCACGAAGCTCGTGAAGTTGATCGACATCTTCTCCCCGCCGAAGCCTATATCGCCGGTAATGGCCTGCGCCGTAGAACTCTCTGCACGCCAGTACCCTTTTTCCTGTGCCGCCACAGAAAGACAGCAGGCCAGCACAAAACCAGCCACAGCCCCAACCATCGCACCGGCCATCTTCTTCCGCATCATCTTCCAAGCATGCCATTCTAAACACCCTCCGGGCAACCGAGCGCCCAAACACCGAGTGCCCCATCCTCTCGCAGTCTTACCGCAAAGGGTGGGGTATTCGCGCCGGCAGGCGCGAACCGCTCTCCTCAACCCACAAAAACCGGCCCAATCCATTCCACCAAGGCAATCCACTATCATCCAAAAAGGGCAACCACCATAGCAACTCCACTCCAAACCGAACGCCGCCGCCAGATTCGCGGCCTCCTCCTGCTCGCCCTCGCAGTATTCCTCTTCAGTCTCTTCCGCGCCGGAGTCCACAACCTCTTCCACCCTGGCTGGTGGCGTCTATGGTAAGCGCCCCCGAGCACCCCCTCATCGTTCTGGTCGGCCCCACCGCCAGCGGCAAGACCTCCCTCGCGATATCTCTCGCCCAGCAGTTCAACGGCGAGATCATCAGCTGCGACTCAGTCGCCATCTACCGCGAGATGGAGATCGGCACCGCCAAGCCCACCCACGAAGAACGCGCCCTTGTCCCTCACCACATGATCGACATCGCGTGGCCCGACGAATCCTGCACCGCAGGCGACTATAGCCGCCAGGCCCGAGAAGCCCTCGCCGCCATTACCGCCCGAGGCCGCCTGCCGATCGTCGCCGGAGGAACCGGCCTCTATCTCCGTGCCCTCATCGACGGCCTCTTCCCCGCTCCACCACAAAAACCTGGCCAGCGCGAACGCCTCCGCAATATTGCCTCGACCCGCGGCCCCGCCTATCTCCATCGCATCCTCACCCGCCTCGACTCGGCCGCCGCAGCAGCCATCCACCCCAACGACGTCCCCAAAGTCATCCGCGCCATCGAGGTCTCTCTTGCAACCGGCCAAAGCCACAACGCCAACAAGCGCACTCCTATGACCGAGCAATGGCAGCAGGGCCGCGATGCCCTCACCGGATACCGCATCCTGCGCCTCGGCCTCAACCCACCCCGAACCCTCCTCTATGAACGCATCAACCAGCGCGCCGCAGCTATGTTCTCCCGCGAACGGCCCGACGGCGGCCTTATCGAAGAGACGGAGCGCCTCATAGCCCGCTACGGCGAAGCCTGCCGCCCCCTCACCTCACTCGGCTATGCGGAAGCCACCGCCGTCCTCCGCAACGAAATCACCCGCGAGCAGGCCGTCGCCCACGCCCAGCAAGGCCATCGCAACTACGCCAAGCGCCAGCTCACCTGGTTCCGGCGCGAACCCGGCATGCACTGGCTTCTTGGCTGCGGCGGCGACGCAGACATCACAGCTCAGGCCCACCACCTCGTCGCAAAGCACCTTCAAACATAAGTCCTGACAAGAAAAAATCCCACCCGCAAAGATGAGTCTCTCTCTTCACTCCTCAAACAAAATCAAGAAGGCTGGATCACAAGGTTATCCGCCAGCTTGAACCGCACAATCGACTCAGCCGGAATCTCGATATCCCGATTCCCGGTTAACCCGCTGAGGAGCGTACCGCCACCGCCACCAACCAGCCCGCCAACCAAAAGCCCAACGCCTCCGGTGGCCAAACCGCCAACCAGCATGCCCGCCCCAGCGCCGCCGCCAATAATCGCAGCCGACCGCTTCCCTTTGCCCTTCTTGGTCCGCGTCAAATCAGAAGTATCCAGCGCATAGCGAGACCCGTTGAGAGTCAGATAGGTTAGCCTCAACTCCAGAATCGAAGACCCTTTGAAGTGCCCCCGGCGATGCGAAGCAACCACCACACCGCTCACCGGCGCTCCCCTCGGAATCACGACACGGTCACCCCGGCCAACCACCGGCTCTTCCACCTCTCCGGTAAACCGGTCTCCTGCATGACTCGTCTTCACGCTTATGTGCTGATTGATGCGGATCGTCAGATTCGTCCCTGCAGGAACATTCACATCTGCCGGCCGAATAATCGGCGCACCCCCAGGAGCAGGTGGCCCGACCGGCTGACCGGAAGAATCCGTTGGCCCTGCAGTCGCCGGTTGTCCTTGCGCCACTTGGTCCGCAGTTCCAGGCGCAACCTGCTCAGGAGCACCAGGCGCAACCGCCGGCGTGTTCGCCGCTACCGGTCCCGCAGCAGCAGCAGGAGTCGTGGTCGTCGTAATAGCCTGCGCCGTCTGTCCAGGCGCGGGTGGTTGCACTGTCGTGGTCGTCACATTGCCGTTACTGTCGGTCGAAACCACCTGCTGCGCCTGCCCCGTAGCCGCAGCCTGTTTCTTTGCCTGGTCAATCGCAGCATCCTGTTTCGACTTGCATCCGGCCAGCATCACCACAGCCAGCATCATCGCTCCAACAGTCTTATAGGAAAAATTCATCGTGACATCCTCGTTCGTTATTCTGGAATTTAGTTCAGAAATAAGCTTCAGCGACCAGAAGTCGCGCCTCGCGAAGCACTTCACCTCGTAAGATGCTCATTCTTCACCGGAGACCGCCCAGCCTAAAAAGGTTTAAGATAATTTCATGACCTCCGCAGCCGCCAAACGCCCCCAGCTTGCCCACCTCACCGCCCAGCTCGACGACCTCCGCGAGCGCGGCACCTTCTTCAAGCTGCGTGTGCTCGACGACCAGCAGGCCCCCGTCTGCACCTACGACGGCAAGCGCGTCATCAACCTCGCCTCCAACAACTACCTCGGCCTCTGCAATGACCCCCGCCTCGAAGAGGCTGCCATCGCCGCCACAAAAAAATACGGCGTAGGCTCCGGAGCAGTCCGCACCATCGCCGGCACCATGCACATCCACATGGAACTCGAAGAAAAGATCGCTGCCTTCAAGGGAGTCGAAGCCTGCGTCGTCTTCCAGTCAGGCTTCGCCGCCAACGCCGGCACCGTCTCCAGCATCCTCGGCAAAGAAGACTTCATCCTCTCCGACGAGCTCAACCACGCCAGCATCATCGACGGAGCCCGCCTCTCGAAGGCCAAGATCAAAGTCTTCCGCCACAAAGATATCGCCCACGCCGAGCAGCTCCTGCAGGAAGTCCAGAACGAGCCCGGCCGTAAGCTCCTCATCACCGACGGCGTCTTCTCCATGGACGGCGACATCGGCCCCGTCGACAAGCTCGCTGACCTCTGCGAAAAGTACGGCGCCATCATGATGGTCGACGACGCCCACGCCTCAGGCGTCCTCGGCCGCAACGGCCGCGGCTCCGTCGATCACTTCCACGCCACCGACAAAGTCGACGTCCAGGTCGGCACCCTGTCCAAGGCCATCGGAGCACTCGGCGGCTACGTCTGCGGCAGCCGCGACCTCATCGACTACCTCTACCACCGCGCCCGCCCCTTCCTCTTCTCCACCTCGCACCCACCCTCAGTCGCCGCCACCTGCATCGCCGCATTCGACATATTGGAGAATGAGCCCGACCGCATAGCCCGCCTCTGGGCCAACACCAGCTACTTCAAACAGCAGCTCGCCGATGCCGGCTTTGACACAGGCGGCAACACCACGCCCAAAAGCGAAACCCCCATCACCCCCATCCTCATCGGAGACAGCCGCCGCACCATGGACTTCTCCCGCGCCCTCTTCGACGCCGGCGTCATGGCCACCGGCATCGCCTTTCCCACCGTCCCCGAAGGTAAAGCCCGTATTCGCACCATCATGACCAGCGAACACACCCGCGAACAGATCGATCAGGCCCTCGAAACCTTCTCCTCCGTCGCTAGAAAAATGGGCATCCTTCAAGCCTGAAGGAAATCACCCGTCCCGACCAACGGGAGGACCTAAGCGTCTCACTTACCCCAAACCGGTCACACGTCACGAAGTGACCGCCTCCCGCGTAGGGAGCCCGTCCGGCAGGACACTCTCTTCCTTAAGGAGCGCTTTGGGTAGGCACATCCGGCGGGGTACGATTCTTGTGAAAATGTCCGATAACATCTGGCGCAAACTCAATGAGAAGCGCGCCGAACACACCCTCGGCGGTCACCAGCAGACCCTGCTCGATCGTCAAACCAAATCCTCGATCCGCCGCCGGATAGTAAAGATTCGAGATTCCGCCTGCGGCTAGATTCCCCAGCAGGTTCGAGAAGTTAGGCTGCCAGTTTCCGTTATCGCCCTTGCAGCGGACTGTTGTACTCACCGAATAAAAGAACCGTTTCTTGAAAGTTCCCTTACCCATCCGAAAGTAGCGTGCGTCTTGGTGCAACAGCACAGGAAACACGCCGTTGCCGAGAATCGTTCCATCGAACTGGTCGGTGTATGCCGCCCCGAAGCGCTTGCCATAAGCCCCCCAGCCCTGCTGATAACCCTCTGGCATATACTGCGCCGGATTTGTACCCGGAATCAGATCATAGCTGGAATGCGAATTCTCCGCCTGCCCAATCGCCGACGTAAAAAGCGCGAGTCCAAACTGGTACGGATCGACCGCGCTTCGGAAAGCCGCCCGCATCTTCTGCCCCGGAGTCAAAGGAAGATTGTTCCCGTCGAGCACAGCGTTGAAGTTCGGCACGACGACTCCGATTCGCTGGTGTAGTTCCTTCTGAAGCTCCTCTTCCGAGGCGCTCTTCTTCTGCTCATCCGTCATTGGCTTCTGCGCCGTATCCGTCTGCCCAGGCGAAGTCGGCTGAGCCGGAACGGTCTGAGATTGCCCGGTCCGCGCCTCATCAAGAGTAGAAGAACTATATTCGTCTGTGTTGTTTGCGATCTCCACGGGCGCTTGCGGCAAAGGCGCATCAGGCAGCGTCGCCTCAATCGCAACAGGACTCTGCGAGAGCACCGGGGCTGCAATGACGAGGAACATCACATTGATGACGAAGAGCGGAAGACGGCGAGAAAAAACGGTCACTTTAAAAGTTTACCTGAATGGTATTGCAATACCCTGCACCCCCCAGGCATCGGCAGCGATTCATACTCGAGGAATCAATTAATTCCTCTCGCTATTGCCGATGCATGATGTGCCGTACGGAAAAGTCTAAACAGAAATCAAAGCTGGTGGACACTCCTCCCACTAACTGATTAGGGATTGGGGTTATGAATATAGACGAGCCAAATGTGTTCTCGCCTACAGTGGGATGAAAGAATATGTGTGCCGCGTGTCTAGTCATTTGCCTGCTTTGAATCAGCAACTTGAACCCTGCCTCAAATCCCTGTGTCTCAACTACGCCGACGTCATCAGCTCCAGCTCAGCATAGCCGAACAGCGAAGGAGTCCGCTCTTCCCCTCCTCACTTCAGATTTTTATCGAAGAACTTCACCGCCATCGCCGACACGGTCGCATGCACCTTCTCGCGATCCACACCAGCAGCATCCCCGCAAAACACGCCAAGCTTAGCCCTTCCCACATCCGTACACGTATCCAAAAACGTGTAGTGCGCCACGCCATCGGGTAGCACCGTTAGGTGCGCATCCGGCATCAACGCCAGAAATCTCCCCGCATTCGTCGCCACAGGAGCGATCGGGTCCGCCGCTCCCACCACCATCGCCACAGGAATCGTCACCTCACGAAATCCATCCGGGGCGAACGCCTGCCCCACCGCTGGAGCGATCGCAAACACCGCCTTCACCCGCGCATCGCGATAGCTCGCACCTCCACGCGCCATCGACTCCGCACTGCTCGCCCTCACCTTCGCCAGCATCTGCTCCGGATCACCCATGTTCTTCATCTCCGGCACCACGCACTTATGCAGTGTCGGATCCGTCTGGCACGCCTTCAGAAATCTCTCCTGATCCGTTCTCGCCCCCGCCAGCTCCAGCACCGTGTAGCCGCCGATCGAAAACCCAGCCGCACCAATCCGGCCCTCATCCACGTGCGGTCCAAACGTCGAATCAGTCATCAACCCATCCAGCGCATCGCTGATATCGGTCGCCCGCTCCCACCACAACACAAACCCCTCAGCGGTATACGGCTCAAGCGCATTGTTGCCAGGATGATTCACCCCCACTGCAATATATCCATGCCGCGCCAGCACCGTGCCCAGCCACGCCAGCTGCATCGCCGACCCACCCGTCCCATGCGACAGCATCACCACCGGAAACTTCACCTGCGAACTCGCAATCGGAGCATTGAGCACCGCTCCACCTGCCAGAAACAGAGGCATGTCCGGCGGCCCAATCACCTGCGGCTCCTCATACAATGTCCCATCGGCATTCGCCGGATACCAGATCGTCGCCACCAGCGCCTGAGTCTTCGCACCCCGCCAGTTCCGAGCATGACCAGGCTTAAAAACCCGCGAACTCTCTCCCACTTCATATGTGGTCGTCGCGGCCAACCCACCCCGCACACTCACCATCACCGTCAATCCAAAAACCAGCGTCGCCGCCAATCGCAAAGTTCTCATGCGTCACTATACGAAACCGCCTCCACTGGGTTCCACCGCCCTCGCACTTTCCTATACATAGCGATGTCCCTTTGCTCGCACGCAACAGCGCAGTTAGAAAAAATACTCTATCCCAACCACCCCGCACCCGCGCGGTTTTATGTTGAATCTGTCCCCCCGCGAGGCCGGATCCCTAGAATCGCGGCATCTTTAAAATCGTTTACCTTGCTTTGTGCTCGTCGAGGCCTGTTTCAAGACGTCGCAAAATCTGCGCACGTTCTGAGTTCAGCACATGGACTTGATCAACTCTATCGAGCCCCGGATATCTCTTAGACGTTTCATACGAGAAGGCTTTGACATACCGTCCCCTTTTAGTATCGAACTCATATGCAGTCACCGTATAGTAATGCTCTGAGAAGTGCGTCTCTCCATCCCTCCAGTAAAAATCAGCCGTCATCAGAATAGGAAAGTTTGATATCGAAGCAATATGCCACACAGCTCGGTCGCTTTGATTTGTCACTCCAACGAATGGCATCAGATTGATAATCTTGCCATCAACTTGATACCGCAAAATCGCAAGCCTATCTAAAGTCCCGCTGCCACCACCAGAAAACTGGGACGAAAAGAAAACAAGTGATCCGCCGCCCGGTAACGAAAGAATCTCTGAGCGAGGATCGAGACCAAATTCGTACTCCACAGAATCGGACGCCCGATGTGAAGGCATTTGGAAACAAACTCCTGCCGGCTTAAGAAGACAAAGCTTCGCCCCTGAAGTCGGCAAGCCATCCGAATCTGCAGCACCTGGGAACACCGTGAAACTTGGAAAGTCTGTGGGGCGAGCTTTAATAGAGGACTGCCCATAGGAGGTGGCTAGCACTGTACCGAACAGAACGACCATCCAACTCTGCACAAAACGAAGCATCTATCCTCTATAAACAATCACGCCTTCGCAGATCGTAGCCATTACTCTGCCCAACATCGGCGCCCCATCAAAAGGAGTATTCCGCGACTTCGACAGACTCTTCGCAGCCGCAAAACTCCACTCCGCCGCTGGATCAAATATCACCACATCCGCAAAACTATCCACCTTCAGCGTCCCACGCCCCTCGAGCGAAACAATCCCAGCCGGCTGCGCACTCATCAACTCAATCACCCGCGAGATCGGCATCCCATTGCCCTTATGCAATACTCGCAACGCCAATCCCAGCGCCGTCTCCAGCCCCGTAATCCCATTCGGAGCCCGCTCAAACTCCTGCTCTTTCTCAAACAACGCATGTGGAGCATGATCGGTCGCAATGCAGTCCACCGTGCCATCCATCAACCCGGCAATCATCGCCATGCGGTCCGCATCATTGCGCAGCGGAGGATTCATCTTCGCATTCGTGTCGTACTCGCCAATTGCCTCATCGGTCAGCGTAAAGTGATGCGGCGCAACCTCGCACGTCACATGCAGCCCCGCCCGCCTAGCCTGCCGAATCGCCTCCATCGCCTTCGCCGTAGACACATGCTGCACATGCAGATGCGGCCGCAATCCATCATGCTGCTCGATATCCCGCAGCAGCCGAATATCCCGCTCCACAATCTTCGACTCCGCCTCCACCGTCATCCCGCGCAGCCCCAGCCGAAACGCCACCGGCCCCGCATTCATGCTGCACCCACCCGTCAGCCGCGTATCCTCCGCATGCTGCGACACCGGCACGCCAATCCCCGCAGCCGCCACCAGCGCCGCACGCATCACGCGATCATGCAACACCGGCTTTCCATCATCGGTAAACCCCACCGCCCCGACCCTCTGCAGCTCGTGATAGTCCGTAATCTCCTCGCCCAAGCTTCCAAACGTAGCCGCTGGCATCGCAAACAGCTTCACGCAGGCCCCACGCGACGCATCCAGCATCCACTCCAGCTTCTCCACCGAATCGTTCACCGGCAAAGTATTCGGCATCGCCACTACACTCGTAAATCCACCCGCCGCCGCAGCCGCCGTACCCGTCTTGATCGACTCCTTATAAGTCTGTCCCGGCTCCCGCAGATGTACATGCACATCCACCAGCCCCGGCGCGACGATCATCCCCTTCGCATCGATGATCTCCTTACCAATCTCCTTGCCAATCTCCTTGCCCTTGACAGCGCGCAAGACCCCCGGCATCTCCACCGCAGCCACTCGCCCATGCCGCAGCAATAGATCCCGCTCCCCATCCACTCCACTCGCTGGGTCCACCAGCCGCCCGTTCAAAATCAATACGTCACTCATACCGTTACACTCTCAAATCCGCCTGCACCCAGCGCCCTCACCAGCAGAGCCATCCTCACGCCCAACCCATGCCGCACCTGGTCCTCAATCGCCGAGTTCGGCCCGTCCGCCACCTCACCCGCGATCTCCAGCCCGCGAATCATAGGCCCCGGATGCATCACCAGAGCCTCCGGCGCCCGCGCCATCAACCGTTCCTCGTCCAGCTGATACCGCGAGATATACTCCCCCAAATCCAGCTCCAACCCCGCCAGCCGCTCCCGCTGAATCCGCAGCATCATCACCACCGCTTTACCCCCCGAGCCAGCCTGCTTCAAAGCCTTATCAAAATCCCGCTCAATCTCAATCCCCCCTTTAGAATCCAAGCCCAGCCCCAACGCATCATCCGGCAGCAACCCGGGTGGCCCACACAGCACCACCCTCGCCCCCAGCCGCGGCAGCAGCATCGCATTCGAACGCGCCACCCGGCTATGCAGAATATCCCCCGTAATCACCACCGTCACACCCTCAAGCGTCTTCGCGTTCACCAGCCGCCCACTCATCCCCGGCAATCGCGCCAGCATCGTCCGCAGATCCAGCAGCGCCTGCGACGGATGCTCATGCATCCCATCCCCCGCATTCAACACAGGCAGCCCCGTCGTCTTCGCCAGCAGATACGGCGCCCCCGAGTTCGCATGACGCAGCACAATGCACTCCGCCCCCAGTGCCCGCAGCGTCAGCCCCGTGTCCTTCAGGCTCTCACCCTTCTCAATCGACGACGACTTATCGCTCACCAGCGTCGTCATCGCACCCAACGACTTCGCCGCCAGCTCAAACGAAGTCCTTGTCCGCGTACTCGACTCATAAAACAGCAGCGCAATCCGCCGCCCCGCCAGAATCTTCGCTCTCTCCGCAGCAGCCATTCGTTCCAGCCGGTCGGTCGCCGCCAGAATCGCCGCAACCTCCTCCACCGTCAGGCCTGCAACCGTCAGCAGCGACCCCGCCGCAATCGTGCCCGTCTCTAATATCGTCACGAATTTATCTTAGAGCCTGTGGCGACTCTCTGTCCTGCCGGACGAGCCTCCTGCGCGGAACGCGGGCGTTCGCACGCCTTTTTAAAGCTTCGCGCGGCCCTCCCGTTGGTCGGCACAATCTTCCCTCGCAACCAACGGGAGTGCCAACCGAAGGGGTATACAAGTCACGAAGTGACCGCCTCCCGCGCAGGGAGCCCGTCCGGCAGGACAAGCTCAATCCATCAGCTCAACCAGCAGCACCTGCTCCTGCCCATCCACCTCGTTCAATTTCACCTCGATAATCTCCCGCTTTGACGTAGGAATCAGCCGCCCCACATACGTCGCCTCGATCGGCAGCTCGCGATGCCCGCGATCGATCAGCACCAGCAGCCGCACACTCTTCGGCCGCCCATAGTCAAACAGCGCATCCAGCGCCGCCCGAATCGTCCGCCCCGTATACAGCACATCGTCCATCAAAATAACGTCGCGCCCCGTCACATCGAATCCGATCGCCCCCGGCGTCACCTTCGGTCGCGGCCCATCCGTCGACAGATCGTCGCGATAAAAGCTGATATCCAGCACCCCCACATCCACCGGATGCTTCTCAATCTTCTCGATCAGTACGCCCAGCCTCTGCGCCAGCGGAACGCCCCGGCGCTTGATCCCCACCAGGCCGACATTCTTACTGCCGTCATGTTTTTCCACGATCTCATGCGCCAGCCGCACCAGCGTACGCTCGATCTCCGAGGCCGACATCAGCCTCCCCTTTTCACGAAACTTCGGCTTCCGAACTCCAGTATTTTCACTCATATAATTGCGCTTGATGATATCAGCATCCACCCACCCGAACGAACCGCCGCCATCAGCCCAATCCGTCTCCGCCAAAGCCTAAGGCTCCATCACCACCTCACAAACATTCGCATGACAGTTCAGGAACCCCGTCTTAACAAGTTGCGCCTGTGAACCCGCCGGCCAGAACCCCGCAACCGCCAGCGTCTTCACCCACTCCTCCCCGCCCTCCATCGCCTTCGACCCCATGGCTTCAGCCCGCACCACCTTCCCCTGGCTTAGCAGCAGACGATACTCCATCGTTCCCGACATCCCCTTCGCCGCCCCCAGCGGAATCGTACGAAGTTCCTGCAGAGTATGCGCATCATGCGGCCCTGGTTTCACTCCCGCCTTCCGCAGCGCCTCCGACCGCTTCCCCAACTCAATCTTCTTCTCTCCAGGAGCCTTCTTCACCCCCATAGCGTCATAGTCAGGAATCGTGGCGCCCGCAAGCTCGTAGGCCGTCAGAGCCGCACTCTTATCGCCCGTCTTCTCCAGCAACTGCGCCAGATGCTCTCCCTCCTCCGCGTTCTGATTGCTCCTCCACGAAGCCTGGATGTAGCTCACCGCCTCCGGCAACCTCCCTTCGCGATAGAGAATCCATCCCATCGTGTCCCAGGTCGCTGCAATCAATTGTGACTTGGCAGCCAGCATCTGTGGATTCTCATCGAGCGTCCACGTCTTGCTCTCCTCCTCCATCTTGCCCAGCGCAGTCCGCGTCGCCGTCTCTGCTGCCGGTAGTTCAAGCCCCGCATCCGCAAGCTCATAAGCGCTGTTATTCATCATCAGAGGATCTTCCGTACTCTGCATCAAGCCGAGCAACGTAGCGCGCCCCTGCTCTTTCTCTCCCGCCATAATCTGCGCCTTCCCCAGCGCAAGCTGAAGGCTTGCATCTTTCTTCTTATCCTCCGGAAGCTTGGCAACCGCAGATTCCGCCACCAAAACGGCCTCCGTAGCATTCTTATCCTCAAGAAGCATGCCCACCAAAGCTACGACGGGCGTTGGATTATCTCCCTGAGCAGCACTCCAGCTCTTCAAAGTCTCCATCGCATCCTTACGCCGTCCCATATTCCTCTGCAACTGCCCTAACATCCCATACGCCGCATACTGCTCCGGATGAGCCTTCAGCTCCGTTTGATAGTCTTCAATCGCCTTCGACATCTCTCCCTGCGAGAATGCAAGGTATCCATAAGTCGTCCAGAGTCCGATCTGTCTTTCATTCAAGTTCTTCGCACTATCCAACTTGGTCTGCGCCGTACTGAAGTCACGTTGCTGCACCGCCTTCCACGCGTCCTGAATCAGCTTCTGCGCCTCTGCATTGTTAACCGTCGCGGTGGGCGATCCCGTCAAACCGGCGCCCTCCGCCACCTTGCTCATCCCCGTCAGCTGCACATACTGTTCATTCCCCAGATCGACTGCATCCGCCCACTTCTTGTAGTTCTTCCAGTCACTCACCGGAACCTTGTCCTGCAACACCTCGATTCGTCGTTCCGTATATAGAGTCCCTTTTTCAAACCGGTACGTCTGGTCATACGTCGCATAAGCCGACCTCTGATGCACCGCCTCAGGAAGCTCGACACCCCAACCCTGCGGCAGCTTCATCTCCGCCGTCGAAGTCTCAGTCCTTGGAACACCGAGTAAGATCGCGCGAACCGGAGGCGTCTTATCGTCCGGTCTCGTAAGCAGCACCGGCGCGATCTGCGGAAGAATTCGGTAGTTATCCCAGTCGCCTCCCTTCTCTCGCTTGTAGTCGTAACTGATCTTTAGTGGCTCTGCCGTATCGTCAGGTTTGCTCACCTCGGAGTGGCTCGTCGTTCCCTGATAACCGATATTCTGCGACATCTGCTGCACTACCTGGTCATACTGCGCAGGTGACAGCTGCCGCAACACGCTCCGCATCAACAACTCATCATCGCCGCGAAACGTTATCGACAGCCGGGAGTTCGAAGTCCCATCCTTATCCAGCGAGCCCTCCGCATGCATCGCCTGATACGAAGCAAAAGGAGGCTTTTCCGGTGTCCGTTCCACCTGCGCAACTCCAGTACTCGGAATCACCAGCGCCTGCTTGTCGCGAATCGAGTACATCAGCATCTTGTACGGAGCGACCTCCGCCGTCGCATCCAGCCACACATCCTTCCCATCTATAGGAACCATCGTGATCAGGTGATTGAACGCCGCGGGCGAAGGGACCGCCTCGTTGAACCGAATCCCCGCACCAATCAACACCGCATCCGGGTGCAACCCCAAAGCCTCCAGCATCGAGGCCAACAGCGTGTGCTTGTCCTTGCAGTCCCCATACCGGTTCTGCATCACATCCTCCGCGCGATGCGGCTGATACCGACCCACACTAAACGCAACTCCGATGTACCGTATCTGCGTCGCCACATACCCATACACCGCGCGAACCTTCTCCTCCTCCGTCGTCTTCCCCGCCGTCAACTCCGCAACCTTCGCCTTGATCTCCTCATCCGGCACCGTCCGGTCCTTCTCCAGACCTCGATACCATCCACCCACATCCTCCCAGCTCTTGAAGTTCGTCCACTCAATCATAGGCAGCTTGCCCTGCGTCGCCTCCAACTCCAGCTCCGGCGTCCACACCACCTTGCTCTTGGCCTCTTTCGCCGCATCAGCCTCCTTGCCCACGGTCGGCTTCAGCTGCGAGTTCTCCCATCGCAGTACCCTGTACCCGCCCGCAGTCGTCTCCGTCGGCTTCAACGTAGGGCTCCACACATTTACAAATGCATCCTTCGGAACCCGCAGCTCAACCGATTGAGACAGGATCACCGCATCTTCGAAGAAGGTCTCCTGACCCCAGAAGTGACCCGGAGCCTCTGCCTTGGTTCGCACGATCTTTGCCTGCCACTCCAGCGTGTCGCCAACGCTCAAACTCCGAATCGGAAGCTGCTTCTGCTTCAGGTCGCTATAAAACGGAGCCGCCTGCGTCACCGGATCGGGCTGCTCCATTGCGCCGCTCACCGGCGTCTCCACCACCGTTCCATCCGGGCGCTTCACCCTGGCATAGACAATCTCAACACTCTCCGAACTACTCGCAAAGGCAATGCTGAGCACGCCAAACTGCTTCACCGCGCCTTCGGTCAACACCTGAGCCGACGTCGTCAGCAATCGCCAACCCGTACCGTCTGCCTCCACCTGATACACCCTGTCCATATGCTGAATAATGCCTGGTTCTCCAGAGTAGTCTGGGGAGCTTGCCGCACCCTTCGCACTTGATGCGGGCGCGGACAACGGCAAATTCTTGACAGGAATATGTTCCGGCGGAGTCGGGCTTTGACCGAACGCGAAGGCAGAGAGAACTAGCAGAGGAGCACAGCGAAACAAAGTAGCTTTCATAATCTCTCTGCTGTGTATAGCAGAACCTAATTCAACGAACCACGGAATTCATTACGTCACAAGCGCTGAACCCCTCGAAAACGATCGAATTACCACAAAGGTCGTAGAAATCCCCCAACGAAACCTAAGCCGACACCTTTCGCCGCATCCGCATAAATCCACCCAGCGCCCCGCCCACGGTCGACAACACCAGCAGCACGCCCGACACCATCGCAAACCCCGCAAGCATAATCCCCGCCCGCGCCTCCGGCGAGTACAAAAAACGCACCACATCCGGCGGCTCCGGCGTCGTCGCAGCAGCTTTTTCAACCTGGGCATGCAGCGTCTGCGTCAGCTCCGCATCGAACCCCGCCATGTTATGCAGACCAAACCTCGCCACCAGCCCCGCACCCGCCATCGCGACCGCAAGACACGAGACCAGGGCCAGCCCCACCACCACCCCAATCCGCGCTCCGATCCCGGCATCCATCCACGCCAGCGGCTTCCTCTTCTGATACAGCGCCAGCGTAATCATCGACCCGCTGATCGTCCACAGCCACGTCAGCGGCGACACCAGCTGCACCCGTGCCGACAACACACTCAGCACCGCCGCCACAACCGCCACCAGCAGTGCGCACCGAATCGCAGTCTTCCACTCCACCTGCTGCGGCCGCGGGGGCGGCATCGCGCCGGTCGTATCGCCTTCCGCGCCGTTGCTCTGCTCTTCCCCGTTGCTCTGCAGCTCATAGTCCTGCAGATAGATCTGCGGCGAACCGCAGTGGGGACAGAACGGCGAATCGCCAACACTGGCAGCAAGCTCGCCTCCGCAACGATGACAGTACTCATGCATATCTTATGAAGCTACCCCACCCCAAAGGGCGCGGCAAGCGACCGCCTCCAGACCGCCACTGCGTGTCCTGCGGGACGAGAAGATGACGCCGAACAACGGGAGGACGAGAGTGATCATTCCTGCAGAGAAAGGTATACACGTCACGAAGTGACCGCCCCACGCGAAATGGGCCCGTCCGGCAGGACACGTCTTCAGGAAACACAATCCGCATCACTGCTTGTTCGAGTCGTCCCCATCTCCTACCGAGATATGCCCCGGCAGATCCAGCGCCACCATCCCGATCTTCGTTCCGCCACCATCGGGATCGATCCCGACAATGTGCTGATGCTGCTTCGACCCAGCCTTCAGCTCCAGCTTGCCCGAAAGATCATTGTCCACCTTGATGTGGTTCTTCTGATCATCGGCGCACGTCAACCCCTCAGCGGTCTGCGTCTGCGAGCTCACCGGCTTGTCGTTCTGGCACTGGATCACATCGCCATACCGTCCCAGTGCTTTTTTGTAAAAGGCAGTCACCTGGTCCGGACTATCCGGCGTCGTGTAGCTGGCCGCCTTCACCTTGAGCGAAAAGCTGCCGAAGCTGAGATTGATGTCTGCCGCGCCATCGTTCTTGTCCTTCTTCCTCACCAATACCGCGCCCGGATACACCGGCAGCCCAATCCCATCGACCACAGCAGATTCGTTCGTCTTCACCGACATACCGCCAAACGGCGTAGCGATCTTCACGTTATCCGCGTCGCCATGTTTATCGTTCTCAATCCGGCACCCGGTCATCAACATCGTCGACGCTGCAATCGTCGCTGCCAACATCGACGCCGCCGCACTCTGATTCACCCTCATCTCAGCCTCCATCCGATCAGAGAAACAATACGCTCTCTTGTCCTGTCGGGTTCCATTCCCCCGGGCACGCAAAAAAAACAACGAAACCGTGGCGCTTTTTTCGGAGCTCAAATAACCGCTGTCTGCTCACCACGTTCACCACGCATTTCACCACAACCACACCATCAAAACACCACAAAAATCTCTGGCTTTTCCCAAAACCCGCCCAAAAACCACCACAAAATTTAATTCCTGCGCACAACTATCGATCCCTCACATCCAAATCCACTTCGCCACATCCAATAGGAGTGCCTCAGCCCATCAACCACCTCTTCGCTCCTCTCAAGCTCCGCAGCCTCACGCTTCCCAACCGAATCGCCGTCTCCCCCATGTGCGAATACTCTTCGGTCGACGGTTTTGCCAACGATTGGCACCTCGTCCACCTCGGAAGCCGCGCCATTGGCGGTGCCGGCCTCGTCATCACGGAAGCCAATGCAGTCAGCCCCGAATCCCGCATCACCCCCGGCGACCTCGGCATCTGGAAAGACGAACACATCCCCGAACTCAACCGCATCACCACCTTCCTCCACCAGCACGGCGCCTACGCCGGAACCCAGCTAGCCCACGCCGGCCGCAAAGCCAGCATGTCCCTCCCTTGGGATCCAGTCCGCACCATGCCCGCCGCCGAAGGCGGTTGGCAGCCCGTAGCCCCCTCCGCCATCCGCTTCGACGAGGCGTATCCCCTCCCCACCGCCCTCGATCGCGCCGGCATGGACAAGATCGTCGCCGACTTCGTAGCAGCCACCCACCGCGCCCTCACCGCCGGCTTCGACCTCGTCGAAATCCACGCAGCGCACGGCTATCTCCTGCATGAGTTCCTCTCCCCGCTCTCCAATCAACGCACCGACGAGTACGGCGGAAGCTTTGAAAATCGGGTCCGTTTCCCCCTCGAGATCGTTCGCGCCGTCCGTGCCGCATGGCCCCAGCATCTCCCTCTCTTCGTCCGCATCTCAGCCACCGACTGGGCACCGGAGTCACTCGGCCCAAGCTGGGATCTTCCCCAATCCGTCGCTTTCTCGAGACTCCTTAAACAGGCCGACATCGATCTGGTAGACGTCTCCACCGGCGGCAATCACCCCGCCCAGCAGATTCCCGTAGGCTCCGGCTATCAGGTTCACCACTCCGACACCATCCACCGCGAGGCCGAGATCCCCACCGCAGCCGTCGGCATGATCACCGAGCCAGCCCAAGCCGACCAGATCATCCGCACCGGTCAGGCCGACCTCATCCTCCTGGCGCGCGAGCTCCTCCGCAACCCCTACTGGCCGCTTCACGCGGCGGCGGTCCTTCACCAATCCACCACCTGGCCTGTCCAATATGTCCGCAGCGCCCGCGGAAAGACTGAGCCACGCCAGCCCGTCTCCACCCCAGTTGCCTGAAATTCAACAGCCCTCACCAGGGAAAAATTACAAACCATGCCGACCGAGTGGCCTATACTGGCAGCAGCCGAACGATAGGCCACTCCGCCGGGCAGGCGGTTCCGGAGCTCCTGGCATGGCGCAGCACCAGCCAATCCGCAAAACCACCCCACCCTCCGGGTCTGACATCCCCGGCGGCATCCCCGATAAGCTCTACTTTCGCATCGGTGAGGTCGCCAAACTCTGCGACGTCCCCGCCTATGTCCTGCGCTTCTGGGAGAGCGAGTTCCCTCAACTCAAGCCACACAAAGGCGGCACAGGCCAGCGGCTCTATCGCCGGCGAGACGTCGAGATGGCGCTCCGCATCAAGAGCCTCCTCTACAGTGAGGGCTACACCATCCCCGGCGCTCGTCAGGTCTTCAAAAGTGAACTCAGACATAGCGAGCCGCAACTGGCTCTCACCATCGAAGGCGCACCCACCAGCATCGACTCGCGCCAGCTCCGCAAACTGCACAAAGATCTTCGCGATCTCCATACTCTGCTCTCTAAATCACCAGCCCGTCCCACCGTACACACGATCCGCGCTCCACGTACACCGAACACCCCGCGACGAACTCCGGAAAGGCTCTTCAACCTTCCACTCCTTCCCGAAGGGGACAAGAGTTGAAGATGAGATTCAACGAAAGCTACAAGGAAAGCTCTCGCCGCAGGCACTCCTCCCGCGATCGCGCCCCCTACCTCGGAACCGAGTCTCGCAACGGCGCTCCCATCCGTTGTCAGTTTTGCCCCGGTCAAAACTTCCGCCGCTCTAGCCTTCGCTCGCAAGACCTCACCGAAATACTCCTCATGCGCTATCCCGTCCGCTGCCTCCGCTGCAGTCAGCGCCAGATGGTCAGCTTCACCGTAGCCGGCATCTCCATCTCTTCCAGCATCAAAATAAAAAAAAGAGGCAGTCGACACAGCCTCCCTACCCAATGGAAAGACCCCTTCAAGGATAGAAGCGGCGATCAGCCGCGAGCCACTGTCTCGACGCCGCCCGATCGCTAGTTCCTCATAGTGAAATCCATCCCACATGGATCGCCCATAGCGACAAGCTCGCCACCACAATCCAAAGCGTAATCCCCTGCACCATCGGCCTTACTCCAACTTCTTTCAATGTCTCCCGCGTAATGCCGGTCCCGATCAAAAACAGCACTACAGTCAAAGCAGCGCGCCCCAACCGGTTCAGAGCAGAAAACAAGGGCACAGCCTGCGGAATATACCGCGGCAGGTAACTCGCCGCTACCGCCGCAAAGCAGAAGTACAGAATGAACCACGGCCATGGCACCTTCGCTTTGCTCTTCTTCAGCATCGCCGTAGCAATCGCCAGCGGCACAATCCACAGTGCCCGCGCCAGCTTCACTGTCGTCCCCACAGCCAGCGCCGTAGGTCCATACTTAGCACCTGCGCCCACCACCGAACTGGTGTCATGAATCGCCAGCGCCGACCACAGCCCAAACTGCGTTTGCGAAAAGTTCAGCAGATGTCCAATCAATGGAAACAGCAGCAGCGCTACCGAGTTCAGCACAAACACAGTACCCAGCGAAACAGCCATCTCCTCCTCATTCGCATTCAGCACCGGCCCCATCGCCGCAATCGCGCTCCCTCCGCAGATCGCCGTCCCGAAGCTGATCAGCAGCGACTGTGTCTTCCCCACCTGCAGCAACTTGCCCAGAGCGACACCCAGCGCCAGCGCAAACGTAATGCTGATCGCCGTATACAAGAACCCCGATGCCCCGGCGTGCACTACTTCCTTCAAATTCATCCCAAATCCCAGGCAGACCACCGCAGCCTGCAGCAGAAACTTTGAAAGATTCCGACCTTCCCCATGAAATGTATGCACCGTACTCAGGCCAAACGCGAGCCCCGCAGCCAACGCAAGCGGAGGCCCGATCAGCCCGCTCGCCGAAATGATAATTCCGATATAAAAGAGGTTCTTCTTCCACATGCTTAAAGCATGCGCGTGCCTGTCTACCCAGTCGAGAAGTACTTTCCAATTGGTGATAAGTATTACTTATCGCCAACATTATCTAGCGAACGTCAATCGCTCCCACGGCGAATCCCTGAAACGCAGCCGCTGCCCCCGTCAATTCGGTACCAGCCAGCCAAACGAAGCTAAAGTCCCGCCGAATCTCCAGCCCCTTAACCGCAACGACCTTTACCGCTCCCAGCCGCAAGACCTTTCCCAGCGCCCAACGCGAAACAAACCCCACACCCAGCTCTGCCTCCACGCCCGAAATAATCGCTTCGGTCGAATCCAACTCCACCGCAACCTGCAAGGACCGCAGCGGCAGCCCCATCTTCTTCAAGGCCCGCTCCACCACCCGCCGCGATCCTGACCCGCGCTCTCTCAATAACAGCGGCACCTTCGTCAACTCCGCCACCTCAATCGCTCCGCCTTTGCGCAACACCCACGCATGATTCGGACTAGCAATCAGCACCATCTCGTCCTGCACCATGCGCTCAGTCTTCACATCCCGCCGCATCGCTGGCCCCTCAATAATCCCCAGCGCAACCTTCTTCTCCGCCACCGCCTCCACAATCTGTTCTGTATTCCCACTCACCAGGGAAAGCTTCACCTGCGAATGCTGCTTCAAGAACGCTCCAAGGATCCGCGGTAAAAGATATTGAGCCACCGTCGTCGATGCACCAAGCTTCAACGGACCCGCAGCCTCGTGATTCAACATGGCCAGCGCCCGCCTCGCCTCCACCATCGTCTCCGCAGCCGCATTCGCATACCCCAGTAGTACTCGCCCTGCTTCGGTCAGCGAGATCTGGCTCCCATGCCCTGCGCCTCTCGCACGGTCGAACAACTGCACTCCAACCTCCTCCTCCAGCGCATGCACATGCTGACTCACCGCCGGCTGGCTCAGATGCAACACCTCCGCCGCCTTGCGAAAGCTCAACTCCTCCGCCACCGCCCGAAACACCCGCAACCGAAAGTTCTCCAAACCCACTCCTCACCACGAACCAGACCCGCCACCCATCAGCATAAGCCCACCCGATAAAATCAACTCAACCCGTGTCCATCAACGAAGATCCCAACCCGGCCGTCAACCCTCTCGAATCCGCTACCATCGAGCCCCTCATCGCCCCTGGCATCGAACGCAACCCTCGCCGCAGCCTCTTCGCTCTCCTCCACCCCTCCTCGTCGCAGAGCGCCTTCTCCGCCACGCTCCTCCTCATGCTCTCCACCCTCCTCTCCGGAGTCCTCGGCCTCATCCGCACCAAGTACATCAACCGCATCTTCGGAGCCAGCCCCGAAACCGACGCCTACAACGCCGCCTTTCAGCTACCCGACATGCTCGCCTACTTCCTCGTCGGCGGGGTCGTCTCCATCTCGCTCGTCACCATCCTCAGTCGCTACCGGGCGCAAAACGACGAAGCAGGCGCAGACCGCGCACTCTCCATCATCCTCAACGCCATGGCCGCCGTGCTTCTCCTCGGCATCGTCATCGCGGAGATCTTCGCCCCCTATTACACCCACATCGCCTTCCGCGGCTTCGATCCCCATCGCGCCGCCCTCTGCACCGCACTCACCCGCCTCCTGCTCCCCGCGCAGTTCTTCTTCTTCCTCGGCGGAGTCTTAGGCTCCCGCCTCCTTGTCCGAAAGATCTTTCTCTACCAGGCCATCAGCCCGCTCATCTATAACGCCGGCATCATCGTCGGAGCTATCTTCCTCCACCAACGCTTCGGCATCTACTCTCTTGCCATCGGAGTGCTAGCCGGAGTCATCCTTGGCCCAGCCGCACTCAATCTCTACGGAGCCTTCCACGGCGGCCTCCGCTATCACCCCATCCTCAACCTCCGCCACCCAGCCTTCCTCGAATGGCTGCGACTCACCCTCCCTCTCATGATCGGCGTCTCCCTCGTCACCGCCGACAAGTGGATACTCAGCTACTTCGCCTCAAATGACGTAGGCGGCATCAGCCTCCTCACCGTAGCCAAGACGCTCTTCACCGCTCCCATGGGTATCCTCGGCCAAGCCGCAGGAGCAGCCTCGCTCCCCTTCTTCTCCGCCCTCTACAGCCAGAGTCGATTCGACGACTTCGCCAACGCCGTCAACCGCTCCGTCTCCCGAGTTCTAGCCGCATCCTTCCTCCTCGGAGCGTGGATGATCGCCCTCGCCAACCCAATCGTCGATCTCTTCCGCGGCGGCTCCTTCACGCCAGAAGATGCCCGCGCCACTGCGCTCTACTTCACTCTCTTCACCCTCTCCATTGCTTTTTGGGCCGCTCAGGGAATCTACGCCCGCTCCTTCTACGCCGCCGGCAACACCATAACGCCCGCCACCGCTGGGTGGATCGTCACCCTCGTCTCCATCCCCATCTACGCGCTTCTCTTTCACACCCTCGGACTCAAAGGCCTCACCATCGCCTCCGACATCGGTATCGTGATTCAAACCCTGACGCTGGCCATCCTCCTCAACCACCGCAAACTGGTCCGTCTCTCTGGACTCGAACTCCGCGAATTAGCCGGCGCACTTCTCGCCGCCATCATCAGCTTTGCCGGAGCAGCCGTCGTCGTCCATCTCATCCCCCTCCACCACAGCCACCTTCGCGATCTCATGATCATTGCCGCCGCCACCGCAGTCTGGGCCGCGTTCTCAATCGCAACCCTCCATCTAACCGGCTCAAAGCTCCTGCATCAAATCCGCTCCCGCATAGCCTAAGCCACGCGCACTCCCAACCAACAGGAGGGGATCTCTCCTCCGAGCAACGCGAGGACCAGGCGAAGCGGTACACAAGTCACGAAGTGACCGCCTCCCGCGCAGGGAGCCCGTCCGGCAGGACAAACCCCTTACTTAGCATCCTCATACTCTTCATTCCAAGCCGTCTGAATCGCCTCCAGAATCCCCTCACTCGACTTCGCGGGATCGCCGACAAATCCCGGCAGCCCCGTCACATACTTGTGCAGATCCGTAAACCGCACCGAATAGGGCTCGATCTCCGGATACTTCTCCTGCAACTGAATCCCAATCTCTTCCGCATCTGTCCAATCAAACTCAAAAGCCATAGCATCCCCCAAATAAACTAATCTCAAGCGGCAAAGAACCGTCTCATCGAAAGACTACAAGAAAACCTGCCACAGTTTTATGACGCATAACCACCAACCCGCTTCAATCCCCTGGTCCGCCTCCCTGCTGCGCCGCGACCTGAACGCCCGCGCCCAGCACCTCGCCGTCACAAGCAATCTTCTGCACGAGCAAACCACCGGCTCCGAGCCCAGCATCCTCTTCGGCCATGAAGACAAGGCAGAGCAAGCCCGTCACGGCAACTTCCATCCCGCCAGCTACGCCGCCATCTGCGCCAACCCAGCCTGGTCCCGTCGCCTCACCAAAGCCCACACCGCCCACCGCCGCGTTCGCGCACACGCTGACTGGCAGTGGAAGGAGCTCGACTGCGCCAACAGCTCCGACGCTCTCCTAATGAACATTTTTTGCCACCCGGGAATCTTCTCTAACGGCCACCTCACCTCCGCCGTTGCGAATCTTCTTGGCGTCCCCGCCGAAACTCAACCCAACTTCGGAATTCATCCCGGCATTCCGCTGAAAAAATCTCCTGCCAGTCGAAAGAAAACAGCCCACATCATCTATCAACAAGAATCGACCGCATCACTCTTCAACGACGCCGACATCCTCACAAATTCGCCACAAACGGAAGAGCAGCAGCATCTCAAAGACCGCACCGAGATCGATCTCCAACTTGGCAAACTCTTTGTCGAAGCCAAGCTCACCGAATCCAACTTCCAAACCGCCAGCCCGCGCCTCATCGAGCGCTACCGCGATCTCGAAACAATCTTCGCCATCGAACGCCTGCCCCACAAAATCATCGCTCCATCACCACACCCATCAGCAGAGGACTTCTCCGACCTTGAAGAGCGATCGCCCAATCCACCCTCACCAATCCCGACGTCTGCGCGTTCACGCACTGTCATCCAGGGCTACCAACTCATCCGCAACGTCCTCGCCGCCTTCGCGTCCAACGCATCCTTCTGCGTCCTCTGCGACGCTCGCCGCCACGACCTCGTCGAAACCTGGTACTCCATTCTCTCCGCTGTCCATCACCCCAACTTCACCTGGCGACTGAAGCTCCTGACATGGCAGGAACTGACATCCGTCCTCCCCGAAGACCTGCAACAATTCCTCGAAGCAAAGTACGGAATTCTTCCAGCGAAACCATAGACCAGGAGACCAGGCTTAAGCTCCCGGCCCGTGGCTAGGCTTACCCTCCTGCACATAGTTCCGATTCCACTTCGGAATCTCCACGACATATGTTCCCGGCTTCTCAATCACCGCCTGGCATCCCAGCCGCGAGTTCAACTGAATATCCGCCGCCGTCTCCATCCGGTCCAACTCCAGATCCTCCGCCTCGCTAATCCCCTGCGCGCCTTCCTTCACGTGGAGATGGCACGTCGTACAAGCGCAAACTCCGCCACACGCGTGATCCAAAAAGATGTCATAGTTCTCCGCTACATCCAGAAACGACATCGGCAGGCCGTGCCCTTCGTAGGGCAGCGTATCGAACGGGAACTCCACCGTTCTGCCCTCAGGCAAAAACGTCACGCGAACCATCCCGTCGCCCGCAGGCTTCGACAGATCCACAGCTTCAGCAACCTTCTTCGTCTCACTCATTATTCAGTCTTCCGTCGACTCTCCGGCCGTAGCCTCATCCTTAACTGATTCCTCAATCTTTGTCGCCTCAACATCCGCGCCTGAACGCGAGCTGCTCACCTGCGCCTTCGCAAAGGGATGAGGAGCCGTTGGTCCCTCTCCCATGCTCTCACCCGCCGCCTCCATCGTCTTCCCCTGCATCGCACCCGAGACCGCAGTATCCATCATCAACTCCGCAAACCTTCGCGTCGCCTTATCCAGCCGCTCGATTCCCGCTCGAATGTCTTTGTAGTTTCCGCCCTGCACCGCCGCCTCTAAAAACGACGCCTGCTCCTCAATCTTCTCTATCTCCACACTCGTCAACATCTGCCACGCAGCATGGCTCTTGCCTTTCTTCACTGCACTTAGAATCGTCTCAGCCTCATTCTTCGCCTCGATCGTCTGCCGCTCCTGAATATCTGTCTCGGCGTTATCGAACGAGTCCAGAATCATTGTCTCCACCTGCTCGTCTGTAAGACCGTAGGTAGGCTTCACCTCGACCTCAGCCTCTTTCCCGCTTCTCTGCTCCCGCGCACTCACATGCAGAATCCCGTTTGCATCGATCAGAAACTTCACCTCGATGCGCGGCAGCCCCGCCACCATCGGCGGAATCCCCTTCAGATCAAACCGCGCCAAAGACCTGCAATCCTTCGCCAACTCCCGCTCTCCCTGCACCACGTGGATCGCAACATTCGTCTGTCCATCCACGCCCGTCGTAAAGTGCTCCGTCGCACTCGCCGGAATCGTCGAGTTCCGTTGAATAATCTTTGCCACCACGCCACCCAGCGCCTCAATCCCCAGCGACAACGGAGTCACATCCAGCAGCAACAGATCCTCAAGCCCCGATCCCGACACAGCCCCACCAGCAAGAATCTGCGCCTGCACCGCGGCCCCCAGCGCCACCACCTCATCCGGATTCAACTCCGTATGCGGCTTCTTCCCACGAGCACCCATCTCAAACAAATCATCCACCAGCGCCCGCACCGCAGGAATTCGCGTCGACCCGCCCACCAGCACCACCTCATCGATCTGCGCCGCGTTCAACCCAGCGTCTTTCAAAGCCTGCCTGCAAGGTCCAGCTGTCCGCGCAATCACGTCGGCAATCAAGCCTTCAAACTGCTCTCGCGAGATCTGCCGCTGATACCTCTTCGCGGGCTTCCCATCGACCGGCGGCAGCTCAACATTCAACGTCGCATTCTTCGCACTCGAAAGCAGAATCTTCGCCTCGATCACAGCCTTGCGCACCGCCTGCACCGCTTCACCATTCCCGCGAACATCCACACCCAGATCCCCGGCAATATCATCCAGCGCAATCGCAATCATCAGGTTGTCGATATCGTCCCCACCCAGGTGCGTATCCCCACCCGTCGCCACCACCTCAAAGATCCCCTCATGCAGCTTCAAAATTGAAACGTCAAATGTCCCGCCGCCAAAGTCATACACCGCAATCAGCCGGTCATCCCCATTGGCGCTCTCGGCAGTTTTCTTATCCAGCCCATAAGCCAGCGCCGCAGCTGTAGGCTCGTTCACCAGACGCAGCACCTCCAGCCCGGCAATCCGTCCCGCATCCTTCGTAGCCTGACGCTGCGCATCATTGAAGTAAGCCGGAACCGTAATCACCGCCTTCGTCACCGGCCCGCCAAAAAACCTCTCCGCATTCTTCTTCAGCTGCTGCAGCACATAAGCCGAGATCTCCGGCGGCGTCAGCATCAACCCGGCCACACTCACCTTCAGCACCTCACCCGGCCTCAAACCCTCCGCCAGCTTGAACGGAAACAGCTTCAGCTCCCCCTGCACATCCTCAATATCCCTGCCCATCAGCCGCTTAGCCGAGTACACCGCGCTCGCCGAGTCCGCCATCAACGTCCCCCGAGCCGCATTCCCCACCATCACCCCGCTATCGGTCCACGCCACCACCGACGGCACCAGGCGCTCACCGTCCTCGCCGGGGATCACCACCGGCGCACCATCCTCCATATATGCCACCAGGGAGTTCGTCGTACCCAGGTCTATCCCGACAACACGCCCGATCCCTACAACCCGCTCCTCCGCCATCGCTTCAAATCCCCTATTCGTCCATCTTCTATTGTCCTACAATCGCATCACCGGCAGAGCCACCCACGGCCATCTCCTTCAGATGACTCACAACTCGAGACAGATGCATGCTTTACCTGGAGCACATTCCCCATCCCGTCCTCGCACCCTTCGTGAAAGCCCTCTGGTACGTTCGCGACCCCCGCGCCACCCACCGGCACGAGCGCGTCCTCCCCACCGGCCGAGCCCAGATCGTCCTCTCCCTCGCCCGCGACCATCTCACCGACGCCAACAACTTCGCCAATCCCCTCAATCACTCGCCCGCCGGCATCTTCCTCGGCATCTACTCCCGCTACCAGCAGATCGACGCCATCGACTTCACCGAACTCATCGGCGTCGTCTTCCACCCCGGCGGCACCGCTGCCTTCTTCCCCGACAACGCCCACGTCTTCACCAACAGCGAAACCGCACTCAGCGATCTCTGGGGCCGCGCCGCCGACAACCTCCGCAACGAGCTCCGCGAGGCTCCCACCCCCAAACAAAAGTTCGCCCTCCTCGAATTCGCCCTTCTCACTCGCCTCTCCCTCAGCAGACAACAACGTCGCGACCCCATCCTCCACTACGCCCTGACCCACCTCGACGCCTCGCCCGGCACCACCACCATCGCCGAGCTCACCCGCACCACCGGCCTCAGCCCCCGCCGTCTCTCCGAGCGCTTCAACCAACACATCGGCATCTCTCCAAAACTCTACTGCCGCATCCAGCGCTTCCAGCAAGCCATCCAGCAGATGCATCGCGGCGCCGACATCCCCTGGGCCGAGCTCGCCCTCGCCTGCGGCTACTACGACCAGTCCCACTTCGCCAACGACTTCCGCGCCTTCTCCGGCCTCAGCGCCACCGACTATTCCACCACCAACCGCATCTGGGCCAACCACATCCCCCTCGATTAGCATGAATTTCATTTGCGACCAACGGGAGCACCAACCGAAGGGGTATACACGTCACGAAGTGACCGCGCCGCGCGCAGCGGGCCCGTCCGGCAGGACATCTCTCTTTCATCACGCCGATTTTTCCAAGACCATCCCCCCGCAACATGGCATCCTTCCAACCATGAACACTTCAATCAGCAGCACACACTCCACCATCATCCCCAGCCTCCGCTACCGCGACGCCCTCGCCGCCATCGAATGGCTCGTCACCGCCTTTGGCTTCAAGAAACAAGCCGTCTTTGTCGGCCCGGACAAAAAAACCGTCCAGCACGCCCAACTCACCTTCGGCAACGGCATGATCATGCTCGGCTCCGTCGACAACGGCGGCGAAGCTGGCAAATTCATGGTCCAGCCCGACGAGATCGGCTTCCGCGAAACGCAGGGCGCGTACCTCGTAGTCCCCAACGCCGACACCATCTACGCCACCGCAAAAGCCGCCGGTGCCGAGATGATCATCGACATCCGCGACATGGACTACGGCGGCCGCCACTTCTCCTGTCGCGACCTCGAAGGTCACACGTGGGGCATCGGCACCTACGATCCCTGGGCCGAACCAGAGCTCAAACCAAAGCCCTAGCCACCAAACGCTCATCCCGACCAACGGGAGGACCCAAGCACCTCATCCTCCCAAACCGGCATACACGTCACGAAGTGACCGCTCCACGCGTAGTGGGCCCGTCCGGCAGGACTGTTCTTAAGGCCATCCCAGCGCCGTCATGATACCGTCTCCAAATGGAATTAAACCCCTACGCCAAAAACCTCGACGGCAACGACCCCATTCCCGTCCTCGCCAGCACCTCCAAGCGCCTCCACACCCTCACCACCGGCCTTACCTACGCCCAACTGACCACCCCACCCGCCCCAGGCAAGTGGAGCATCACAAACATCGTCACCCACCTCGCCGACACCGAACTCGTCTTCTCCTTCCGCCTCCGTCAGACTCTTGCCCCCGCGCTCGACCAGCCCCACCACATCATCCAGCCCTTCGACCAGGACGCCTGGGCTCAGCGCTACGCCGTCTACCCTCTCGAACCCGCGCTCGCTCTCTTCGACGCCATCCGCAACTGGAACCTCCTCTTTCTCGCCACCGTCTCCGACGACGACCGCCACCGCCCCGCAACTCACCCCGAGCGAGGCACCATGACCCTCTGGACCATCGTCGAAACCATGGCCGGCCACGACCTCAACCACCTCCAGCAACTCGAGCGCCTCGCTCAAATAGGCCTCTAACTCTTCTTAAATCCAACAGAGGACTGTGCTACGAAAAGCCCAATCCTCTGCGCTCAAGTAGCTGCAGCGGTAACAACTTACTTGGCTAATCCAAGCCGAAGATGACGCTCGATCAAACGTCATAAACAACGCCGTCAACCTTCACCTTTGAGCACCAGAAACAGTGTGCAATATCCTTGCCAGGTATCAGCTCTGTAAGGTCGAGTCGCCGCCATCGATGGATCCCCAAACAGCAGAGCAAACCTAACACTACGCTCGCTTCATGCTCTCTGTGGGGCCACAGCTTAGCTGCATGAGCCGCAATCTCAGAATCCATCATAGTTGGTATCCTTTCAGGAGCATGGATTAGTCAAGTGTGTATCCACCGCTGCAGCGGCTAGCGCAAGCGAATGGTAGTCCCTAAGATAAGTCCCTGCTATGTGGCTTCCAAGCCGAAGGCGTTTCCGTCCTGCCGGTTGAAATAGAGGCGCTTATACCCGATCTGCGCCGTCGCATCTTTGAGGATTTTGTATCCAGCGCCATAAGCAATCTCCCAGGTCGGGCTCGAACCGCCTCCTCCGGCATCACCAATCAGAAATACACCAATCTTTGGTGTGGCTCTGGCAAGCAGGCGCGCGCATCCCGTAACGTCGGCCCAATCATTTGTGCCCGAATAAAAAGCTTGGCCAAGTGGTCCAGCGTTGAAATTCGAATTCGCACCGAGATGGTAGAAGCGGAATCCACCGAGTACATCCGCAGTGAAGTGCTTCTGCGAATAGACGCGGTAAGCGAACTCCGGCGTCAGCGTAAACGTAGTTGTCGTCAGCTTCACCTGCACTGGGAGTGGAAGCTGAAGCACCGGGACAGCAGCTTGATCGCCGACGCGCACAAAGAGAAGATCGGTAAGCACGCCCACACGACCGCGGCGAACCTCGCCCAATCCCATAAACCCGACTTTGAGGTTGCTGAAAATGTCACCAAACGACTGGTGTACTGCAGCATCATGACCCAACAGATTCAGGTTTCCATCAAGCCCGGCAAGCCATAGATAGGGTGAAACACTCACATGCCAGACATCGTTATCAAATGTCGGCTCCTGTTGCGGAGATTCCACTTCTATCTGTGCGTTCGCCGTCAAAGAAAGCAGAGACAAAACCACGCAAGACAGGACGGCAACTGGGCGACTGTTGACTAAAGAAATCATCGCTCTTCACCCTCACCTCCGCTGCGCACCATACTACCCGAATGCTCCCGGCATCTCGCCGCCCGACAATTGCAAACTGCCGCCCAGCCCAAAAACCCGGCAAAAAAGCTTGTCAACCCCCCAAACGCGAAATACCCGCGCCAATCCAGCACATTCGCGTGGCGTATCAGTTATGTGCGATCCGCTATAATCGATAGAGAAGAGAAAAAGCCTCGGCAGTCAGCCGGGGCTTTTCTCTTTTATTAGGCTAAGTCCAGCGCCTGCACGTATTTGCAAGCAAGTCGTTTGATATGACGTATTTGCGAGGAGTTACCCGGCGTAAACCGTTCATAATGGGGAATTTACGCGCGGCGTATATAGGGGGGTACCCCGGAAAGGGAAGTCAACGATGCACACCCGCGCCGGAGCCTACATATCCAAAGCCTCATTCACATCCCGCACCAGGTTCCGCAGATAGCTCCGCTTGTTCAGCAGCACCACCATGGCGTCCTTCGCCCGAAGCTTCGCCCCCTCATCCCCGGCATCCACACCTGCGTCCCAGGCCGACCACAGCCCCTCCAACTCCGCCTGCGTCTCCACCATCTTCGCGTCGAAACTGTCCTTCGCCGTCATCAGGTCGCGCCGCAGCTCCGGCTCATCCTCACCCATCTGGTTGGCCGCGCGCATCTCCTGCAGCTGCATGTTCAGCTCAAAGACCTCCTCCAGCAGCTCCGGAGGCACAATCTGCTTCTTCTGTTCACCCGAAGCCCGCGCCGCATCGGTCGCCGTCTTCGACTGCTCTTCCAGCTCAACTCCTTCAAGCCCAAGCAGGTATTGCGTCCGCGCAATCGGATCCTTCAGAGTCCGGTAGGCATCATTCAGCAGCGAACTCTGCGCCAGTGCCGCCTCCTGCTCCGCCACCGGCTTCGAAGCGAAGCGATCCGGATGCAGCTTCCGGCTGAGCACATAAAACTGCTTCTCCAACGCCACCACATCCAGCGTCAGCTTCCGCGGCAGATCAAAAAAGGAGAAATAATCCTGATGGCTCATGCGGCAGGAACAGTGACGAGTTCCGCATACGACGCAGCCTCTGGAACAGGCAGTCCATCTTCGATCAATCCCGCAATATGGATCGCGATTCCCTCAACGATCAGCCGGTGTGCCTCCTCGCGGCTGTCGCCAACGACACCGAGACCCGGGAGGTCGGGCACATAGGCTCCCCACCCACCATCCTTTGCACGCTCGTAGATGACGGTATATTCGCGCATGGCTCTATTTTAGACCTGCCTGCCGAAGAATACTCTTCAGCGTGCCCTCTGGAACGTCTTTCCCGCCTTTGCCTGCGACCGTGGTCCGGCCCGGCTTCGTGGGATGCTTGAATTGCTGATGGCTGCCGGTCGTTTTGTGAAGATACCAGCCGTCCTGCTCAATGAGTTTGATGAGATCTCGATAGTTCATAAATGCGCGCAGCACACAACAAAAGAGGCAGTCATGATTCAGACAATAGTCTTTAGGCTTTCGAAACGGGTTCTTCTAATTCAGCGCCATCTACGCCGTAAAACTCGACCCGCAGCCACAGCTCTTGGTCGAATTCGGATTGATGAAGTTGAACCCCTGCCGCATCAGCGTCTCTTCAAAGTCGAGCACCATGCCATGCAGATAAATAAAGCTCTTCGGATCGACGAAGATCCGTATCGCCTTCCCGTCGGTCGGATCGCCGGCCGTAGCCAGCCCCTCGCCAAACGCATAGACGCGATCCCGCTCCCGAGGCTGCGTATCGAAGCGAATGTTGTAGCTCAGACCCGAGCAGCCGCCACCCTGAATCCCCACCCGCAGTCCACCCTGCTCCGGCGAAACGCCTTCCTTGGCCATCGCGACACGAATCCGCTTCAGCGCCTTCTCGGTAATCTGAATGCCCTTCTGGCCCGCCTCCTGCCCCTGCGCCGTCAGCACGTTCATCCCCGCCAGAGGATTCTTCGCCTGGCCTGAGGCTGCAGCCTGCTGGGCCGCCTCCATCTCCGCCGCGGTTTGTAGAGTCACCATCGCCATAGTGCCATCACTCCCTACCAACAGAACACGGTAGCGGCGCGACTAAAAAATGCGCCGCTACCGTTGTTCCCAACCCTTTACCGCCGCTCAAAACCTAGTGAGCAACAGCAACCGACGCCGTCTCGGCAACGTTGTTCTTCTTCTTCCAATCGCCGATCGCCGCACGAATCGCGTCTTCCGCGAGCACCGAGCAGTGAATCTTCACCGGAGGAAGCGCAAGCTCCTTCACAATGTCTGTGTTCGTGATCGCCAATGCCTCGTCGATCGTCTTGCCCTTCACCCACTCCGTCGCCAGCGAAGAAGAAGCAATCGCCGACCCGCAGCCGAAGGTTTTGAACTTGGCATCTTCAATCACGTTCGTTTCGGGATTCACGCGGATCTGCAGCCGCATCACGTCGCCGCACTCCGGCGCGCCTACAAGCCCAGTCCCAACCTCGGCCGCGCCCTTGTCCAGCGTGCCAACGTTTCGTGGATTGTTGTAGTGGTCTACGACCTTATCGCTATATGCCATCTTATTCTCCTGTCTCTACCTTGTCCGATTCCAAACTCTAATGTGCAAATGCCGCCGAACTAATGAGCAGCCCATTCAATCTTGGTGAGATCAATACCTTCCTTCACCATCTCATACAAAGGCGAAAGCTCTCGCAGCTTCGAAACCACGTCGATGACCTTGTCCGAAACATAATCGACCTCAGCCTTCGTGTTGAAGCGCCCAAGACCGAACCGGATCGAGCTGTGCGCCACATCGTCGCCCAGACCCAAAGCCTTCAATACATAAGATGGCTCAAGCGTCGCCGAGGTGCAAGCAGAGCCTGAAGAAACCGCAATATCGTTGATTCCCATCAGAAGGCTCTCGCCCTCAACATAGACGAAGCTCATATTCAGGTTGCCCGGCAGATGATGCGCCATGTTGCCGTTCACATGAACGTAGTCCAACGCCTTCTCAAACTTGGCCTTCATGTAGTCGCGCAACTCCTGCTCGCGCTTCGCCTCGGCCTCCATCTCTTGCCCGGCGATCTCGCAAGCCGCGCCAAGGCCAACGATACCCGGAACATTCAGCGTGCCCGACCGCATCCCGCGCTCATGACCACCGCCGTTGATCTGCTCCGAGATCTGCACTCGCGGATTACGGCGACGAACGTACAGCGCCCCCACACCCTTCGGCCCGTAGACCTTATGCCCCGAGAGTGAGAGCACATCGATGTTGTCCTTCTGCACATCCACCGGAATCTTACCCACAGCCTGCACCGCATCGGTGTGAAAGATCACACCCTTCTCATGACACAGCTTGCCGATCTCGGCGATGGGCTGAATCACCCCAATCTCATTGTTGGCATACATGATCGAAACCAGGATCGTCTTATCGTCGATCGCACGCTTCAGATCCTCAAGATCAATCAACCCATCCGCCTGCACAGGCAGATAAGTCACGCGATAGCCCTGCTTTTCGAGCTTCTTGCACGTATCCAGAACTGCCTTGTGCTCGGTCACCTGCGTGATGATGTGGTTGCCGCGCTCGCGATACATCTCGGCGATTCCCTTCAGCGCGAGATTGTTCGACTCGGTCGCACCGCTGGTGAAGATAATCTCCTTAGCGGTCGCGCCAATCAACTTGGCTATCTGTTCCCGCGCCTTCTCCACCGCCTGCTCGGCCTCCCAGCCAAACATATGATTGCGGCTCGCTGCATTGCCAAACACCTTGCCGAAATAAGGCAACATCGCATCCAGGACCCGCGGGTCCATCGGTGTCGTCGCGTGATTGTCCATATAAATCGGCAGCGTTACGCCAGCCGGCAGTGGTGCAGAGGACTCGCTGATCACTACGCCGCTATTGCTCATCTCGTTGCTCATCGTATCTCCCAAATCTCCCAAACTAATGCTTCTGACTCGTCACTCAACTCAAACTATCTATCATCGGCAGCGTACGGCTAAACCGCAATACTTACCAGACCACCGCCCACCGGCGCTCCCGGTCCAGCCTGCTCCGTATCCCCGGCCTCGATCAAGTCCGCAATACGGATCCCGTTCAACAAATCCTTAATGCTGTCGTTGACCTTGCGCAGTGGTTCTTTGATGGTGCAATGCCCGGCAAGGTCGCAAGTTCCGTGAATCGTAATGCAGCTAGTAATAAAAAGCGGCCCGTCGATCGCCCGAATCACCTCAAAGGCCGTCATTTCCGTCGCACTGCGAGAGAGCGCATAGCCCCCATTGGTCCCAGCGTGCGAAACGAGCAGTCCAGCCTTCGCTAAAGTCTGTAGAATCTTCGCCAGCAACTGCGGTGGAATGTGATACGCCTCTGCAATATCCTTGGCGCTGTGCGCGCTGCCGTCCGTCTGCTCTGCCAGATACTTCAGAGCCATCAGACCATAATCGGCTTTTTTGGTCAGACGCAGCATGTAGACTTCGCGCTCCCGCTCCCTGGAAATTGGGCGCAAATCAGACAATTCCAGTCCTAGATAGTGTACGTCCAAAATTCCATGCATGCAACAGGGGGCGAGTGCCCTCCGATTCAACATTCCTTCCAGCGTTTTTGCCGGACAAAAACTCCGGAATCCGGGTTGACAAGGGGTCTGCGGACGCGCAAAATCCATACCATTCACATTTTTTTCTCCCCAAAATGACCGCCATCTGCAAACATCCCATTGTCAAAATCGTCGCCCGAGAGGAAGACGCCGAATTTGTTGAGTGTCAAAAATGCGGAGAAGTCTTCGATTCGGCCGAGTACAGTGATATCGCCATCGAAGAAAAATCCGCCCTCTCCGAGATTCCCTCAGACGACTAGACGACCGTCTGCTCCGGTGGTGGAGTGCTCATCCTGCGAAGCACAATCCATGCATACTGGGCAGCAGACAGCGGAGCCAGCACTGCGATCGCGCGCACCAGAATATCCCGCAGCGTCGCAAGCTGCGGGGACAGAAACAGCTTCTGACAGATCACCACAATCAAAGCGACGATCTGCACAAACGTGTTCAGCTTTCCCAACGCGCTCGGCCGAAAGTCCCGTAGCGTTCCCGTCGCAAACAGCAGCGTAGCGATCAACAAAATCCCAACATCGCGGCTGAAGACCAGAACCGTAACGTACAGCGGAATCAGCCCAACATGCGTCAGCACCACAAACAGCGAACTCAGCAGCAATTTGTCCGCAATTGGGTCCAGATATAGTCCCAGCGTAGTCTTCTGGCTCAGCCATCGAGCCAGCAATCCATCGAGCGCATCGCTGATGCCAGCCAGCATGAACAAGGCAAACGACACCCCGTAGTGCCCGTCCAGAATCTCAATCAAAAGGAAGGGGATAATAAAGAGCCGCATAAGCGTAAGCAGGTTCGGCGCGGCGCGAAATTGGCTCAGAAAGGGCACGTTGCGGGGTCAATCCATCCTAACCCAACCCCGACAAGGTTGCCCCAACCCCAATCTCCGTTTAGACTGAATGAACGCACAGGCGCGTAGCTCAGTTGGTTAGAGCGCTACCTTGACACGGTAGAGGTCAGCGGTTCGAATCCGCTCGTGCCTACCATATCTTCAATCACTTACAATCTCCTTAGAAATAGCCGAGGGTCCAGACGGGTCCAATAAGCATTTCTCCGCCATTCCCCTTCCCGCCCGCAGCATCTCAGCCACCTTCGACTGCGCCCGCCGCTTGTCCAGTGTGACAGCCTGCGCGTACACATCGAGCGTGATCT
The DNA here is from genome assembly GCF_013410875.1 of Tunturiibacter empetritectus. Classification (GTDB taxonomy): domain Bacteria; phylum Acidobacteriota; class Terriglobia; order Terriglobales; family Acidobacteriaceae; genus Edaphobacter; species Edaphobacter empetritectus. The sequence continues at coordinate 1,101,393 of NZ_JACCCU010000002.1, forward strand.
TCGCGCTCGCGTGCCGCAACAGTTCCTGTATCACCTTGACGTCTTCGCCGTTGGCCTTCAGCAAAGTCGAGAAGGTCCGCCGGAAGGTGTGCCAGCCAATTCGCTTCGTGATCTTTGCCCGCGTCGCTGCGGGGCGGATGCATCGTTTGAGGATGGCATCAGGGCTATAAGGCTGCTTCCCCTTCTTCCGCGTGCTGGCGAATATCCAGTCCTCCGGCTGGTTGTAGGGAGAAGCGCGTCTCCAAGTCAGCAGCTCCTCGGCGATCCAAGGATCAAGAGGAACCGGCTTCATCGAGGCCTCCGTCTTGCACGGTCCCACTACCTGCCGGTAGATCGACCGCGTGACAGCAAGTTCCAGTTCCTCGAGGTTGGCATCCTTCCACTTCAGAGCCATCAGCTCGCCGCGGCGAAGACCGGTCAGCGCGTCGAGCAACACCATCACCCGTTCCCGGCGTGAAAGCTCCTCGAATAAAGCGACCAGTTCTGCCACATCGAGGATGTCCGGAATGGACTTCCGCTTCGCACTCTGCCGCACCATCGAGATGGGGTTTGAGTTCTGTGGAAGGAACTCGTGCCGGATCGCGTGATTAAACAGAACGCTCATAATGTTGCGGACCTTCGACTTGGTTCCCTTTGCAATGGGCAGGGTGCGAAGCCACTTCTCGACAGCTACTGCCCGCACCTCACGCAGCCCTGCGTCGCCCCACTTGGGCTCGACATACAATCGAAGAAAGTCTTTGTAGACGATCCGCGTTGAGTATGCCCGGCCTTCGTCGTCTTCCTGCATAGCACCCAGTTCATGCTGCTTGAAGTGTGTGATGAGAGCGGCGACCGAGACCGGCTGCTGAGGGAACCGGGGCTGCTCTTCGTTGATGGTGATGCGTAAAGATTCGGCAGCCCTTATGGCGCTCGATTCGGTGGGATACTTCTCGACCGTTCCGAGAACCACCTTGCGGCGAACCCGTTTTCCGCTGGCATCGGTCTCACGCCAGCGGAAGATCCAGCAGTCCGGGCCCTGCTTCCTCTTCATGCGGTTGATCATTCCTTGTTGGTATCGTGCCCTTCGAAACATAAAGTCCTCCCGTTTCGTTGGCCACAGACCGCTGATTTCGATGGTGCCATATTTTCAGCAGTTGGGTCGCAAATTACTGCATTAAATTGCGGATATAGCCCTCCAGGCCGGAGGCGCGAAAACGCCATAATTTCCCGAATTTGAGGCCGGGAATCTCCCCTCGCCGTGCTCTTCGCTTTACCGTCTCGGGATGCACACGCATTAGTTCCGCAGCCTGCTGGCTGTCCAGTAAAGGCTCGAAGATCTCGGCCGCCTTCATCTGATCGTCTTCTTGCTTTTGCATCTTCGTCTCCTATCGGCACGTTTTCCCGGATTTCGCGAGATTGGGAAGTGCGATCAATTGCACTCCGTAGCGCCCATAGCCAGACGATAGGTTGAAATTATGGCGGCGATTATTACCTTTTGCGACGCATTATTCCATCTGAGGCAATAATCCAGAGCCACACTGTGTTGCATCGCGACCACAATTGTTAAAGCCTTCAGCTTGAGTCTTGCCCGGTTATGCGCGATGATCGATTTCATCGATGAGCAGCACACCCATCATTCCGCCAGGCGGTATGCCGCCAACCCCACCGCACTGGCTTGAGGAAAGCGATTGGATCGTCCTCATCGAGTTTCTACCAAAAGATGACGTCGAAGACCGCACGCAGGCCGCAGAGCGGATCGGGTACATGCTGGCGTATGCGCAAATGACCGACACCCGAATGCTGGCCCTTTTGGGTGATCCTCGAGCGGACACGTACGAGCTGCTGTTCTCGTTCAATTCAACTGAGAACAAAGCTGAGTTCATCCGCCTTCTCAATTCAAACGAACTATCCGCCTGCGACGAAGAATTCATTCAGGTCCCTCCGCAGGACGAGATCGATGCGGCCCAACCTATTGCTAAGGTTTTGCCTGAAGACGTTGTCCAGCGAGTCACTCTGATCGCAACCATGCTGATGGGCGGGCAGTCTGGAATCGTTCAGTAAAAGTCTGCGTCTTCGAAATGTCTGAAGGAGCGATTCTCGAAGACGTTCCTGCAGCACTTGAGTGATTGCCAATACTGATCCCCGCAACTCCATTGCTCTTCATTCGCGCGCGCGGACACTACTTCGGGCCTGGTCCGCCGCCCTTCGGACGGGGCGGGCTCTCCTTCGGCCTGACAGCCGCCCTCCGGGTTTCGGGTCTCTCCAAAACAATCTTCTGCAAAGAACACAGAACATTCTTTCGGCCTCCCGAAAATGCACCCGCTTGCCTTGGGAGGCGGGTCCCTCGCATCGCTTCGCGTGGTGTGTCCCGAGCGCCTTCAGAGGCAAGGGATCAAGAGGAGATTCAGAGATGGCAACCACGACCGTAGCAACCGCACAGCAGAGCAACTTCAACAACCAGATCCTTCACGGCAACTGCATCGAAGTCATGCGTCAGATGCCCACGAATAGCGTCGATTTCATACTAACTGATCCACCGTATCTCGTGAACTACCGCGACCGCAGTGGACGCACGATTCAGAACGACGTCGATAAGAGCTGGCTCAAACCCGCGATGGCAGAAGCGTATCGTGTACTGAAGCAGGACCGCGTCGCCGTCATGTTCTACGGGTGGACGAAGATCGATGCGTTCTTCGAAGCTTGGCGCAGCGCAGGTCTCCACCCTGTCGGACACATCGTATTTCGCAAGAGCTATAGCTTGAAGAGCAGGTTCCTCCGCTATCAGCACGAGCAGGCATTCCTACTAGCGAAGGGCAGGCCGCCACTCCCGAAGCAGCCGCTCGGCGATGTGATGGATATGCCCTACAGCGGCAACAAGCTTCATCCCACGCAGAAGCCGGTATCAGCACTCGCACAACTGATCTGTAGTTTCTCCATTCCAGGAGAGAACGTCCTTGATCCCTTCGCTGGAAGCGGAAGCACCTGCGCCGCATCGCTCCTTACGGGTCGTGAGTACATCGGCGTGGAGATGGATGACGTGTACTACCAGCAGGCCAGCGAACGCTTAAAGAGAGTCCACCAGAGGGTCGCCGTAAGGCGATCTTCTGGTTCGGGCATTCCTACGCGAGTGTGATGTTATCCGCATGCCGGTCGCGCCTCAATGCGAGCAGTCGCTCTGAGTCGCATGATCGTTGCCTTGACCCGCAGCACGCCCGCGGATTCTTTGCTAGTCATGGTGGGAATGCCAGGCTCTGCGCCTGCGCGGCGCGGTAGCTGAAGCCCATCTTCCCCTTCTCATGATGTGTTTTTTCGTTCGCAAACTGTGTCTCTGGATTATTGCTTTTAACGCAATAATGCGTCGCAAAAGGTAATAATCGACCTCCCTTTTGTCGCCTACTGTCGCTCCAGTCGTTGCAACGGAGAGTGCTCACTCGCCGGAGATGCAAACGAAAGGAGCAGACATGCAACCCAGCCTTCCCACCAAACGGCTTCACTTCCGGCGATTGCGTTCGCAATGCCGGAGGTGGGCCATTCCAACGCTGATGTTCCTTGCCGCTCTGCCGGTCTACGCCCAGACCGGCGCTAGTCCATGGGAGAACGCGGTCAACGCCCTCAAGACCTCGTTCACTGGCCCCATCGCACAGGGTCTGTCGCTCGTGGCCATTGTCGTCGGAGGCCTGATGTTCGCCTACGGCGAAGGCCAGTCGAAGAAGATGCTCGCCGGCATCGTCTTCGGCATCGGCATGGCCATCGGCGCTGTGAACTTCATGGCCTGGCTCTTTCCGTAGCAGTGTTTTGACGGCAGGCTCAATCACAACCCAAGGATGGTGGGCAGAAGGGACGTAGCGCATGGCAGAGGGCGGTTCACAACGCGACGCACGTAGAAATAGGGTCTTCAAGGCGATGAACCGCCCGCTGACCGTGTTAGGCGCAGAACGGCGACTTTTCTTTGTTGCGCTGATTACAGGCGGCGCGATCTTCTCCATGCTGCACTCGCTGGTCGGTGGCATAGGCCTGTTCATCGTTGGGGTCATCATTGCGCAAGTCGCCACGAAGCACGACGTAGAGATCCTTCGCATCCTCTTCAACTCCGCAAAGTTCCACAGGCGCTACGACTCCATGAAGTGGGAGTCCACCGCAATCAGCGTCAGGACACGCAATGTTCAGAATTGAAAACATCACGAAAGATTGGATGGAAGCAGGCTCCTTCGCCGCACAACTCAACCTGTACGGCTTCTGGGATGAACACAGCTTCCTGACGAAGACAGGCGACCTGGGCGTCGTACTCAAAGTTGGTGGGATCGACTACGAGAGTCTCGATCATGCTGGACGCGACTACGCGGTGAAGCGGCTCGAAGCCGCTCTGCGGTCTCTCGACGACAAGACGCGCCTCTACCAGATCCTGTTCAAACACAATCGGCCGGAGATCTCTTATGCCGAGTACGACGACCCTCTCGTCCGCGCCGCCGCAGAACAACGCGCTGCGTTTCTCCAGTCGAAATCCGATCGGCTCTATTCCATCGAGATCTACTGGATCGTCATGGTGGACGGCAGCTATGCAAAGACGAGCTTCCTCCATGCGCTGGCGCAACTACCGAAACAGCCGAGTTCGTCGCTGCGCGAACTGCGCGCTCTGTTCTCAGGCAACAAAGAGCGCACCCTGCTCTATGAGCAGATCGAACGCGACCGTTTGCGCCTGCAGCAAAAAGTTCAGAGTTTGAGTGGACAGCTTAACGATCTGATGAAGATCGAGCTGTCAGGGGCGGAGAGGACCTTCCGGCTTGTCCGGCGTCTCGTCAACTTCCGCCCCTCCAAAATCGATGACGCTCCGCTTCGCGGCTCGCGTCATCTCGACCGGCAGGCATGCGACTCGGAGTTAGAGGCGCACCGTGGCTATCTGCGTCTTGACGACTGCTTCGTCCGCGTCCTCACGCTGAAGGAGATGCCCAGCGAGACGCGGCCACTGCAGTTGCGTAGTCTGCTCGACATTCCAGCCAACTTCCATGTCGTCACCGAATGGCATCCGGTAGACAACGCGAAGGCACGCAAGGAGATCGCTTCGCGTCGCCGCCATCACCACAACTCCAAGACCAGCTTTGTCTCGAACCTCCAGGACCGGCAGAACGCCGGACCGAAGGACGAGTTGGTCGATGACTCGAAGGAAGCGGCGGTCGCCGAGCTGGGCTCGGCCCTGACGGCCATTGGTATGGAAGGCAAGAACTTCGGCGAGTTCACGTTTTCCGTCGTGATTTACGACGAGGACCGCCTGAAGGTCGAACATGCCGTCGCCGAGTTTCAGAAGTTATTCATACAGCACGATGGGTTGCTATACGAGGAACGTTACAACCTTCTCAATGCGTTCTTCGCTACTGTGCCGGGAAATAAACAGTTCAATCTCCGGAAGCAGTGGGCACTCAACTCCAACTATGCCGATCTATCCTTCCTCTTCACGATCAATACCGGATCGCCGTGGAACGGGCATCTCGATCGCGAGTATCTCTCTCTCCTTGAATCGACGCATGGAACACCGTACTACCTGAACCTCCATGCGGGAGATGTTGCCCACACCCTATTGCTCGGCGCAACGGGCGCGGGCAAATCCTTCACCCTGGGGTTCATCATTCAATCACTGCAGAAGTATGCCCCGCTGACCTTTATCTTCGATGTCGGTGGCAGCTACGAGGCTTTGACGCGGACTTTCGGCGGCACCTACCTGAACGTCGGACTCAAGACTCCCGGCTTCAGTATTAATCCTTTCTCGCTCGCACCCACATACGAGAACCTGAACTTTCTCTACCTATTCATGAGGGTTTTGATCGAAGGCCAGGGGAAGTACACGTTGACAGGCGACGATGAAAAATCGCTCTTCGCCACGATCGAGCGTGCTTATAAACTCCCGCGCGAGATACGGACCCTATCCAACTTCGCCTCCATCCTCGGGCCTCTGGGTGAGCGGCTGCAACGATGGCTAGGTAAAGGTCAGTTCGGCTACCTCTTCGACAACGCCGAGGACACCCTGACCTTCGCCCGCTTCCAGACCTTCAACTTCGATGGCTGGTCGGACTATCCCGACATCCTGGAGCCGCTGCTCTTTTACGTGCTCCAAAGGGCCTCATCGGAGATTGAAAAGGCGACGAATGCCGCAATCTTCAAAGTGTTTCTCGCCGACGAAGCCTCGATCTTCCTGAAGAACGCAATCATCCGCGATTGGGTGGTGCGGGCAGAGCGGACGTGGCGTAAGAAAAATGCCGCCATGATTCTGGCGACGCAGTCGGTCGTGGAGTTAGCCGATGCGGGCGTTCTCAACATCATCAACGAGTCCTGTCCCACCAAGATCTTTCTGGCCAATCCAAACATCGATCGCAAACTCTATGCCGAGGTCTTCCAGCTCAATGACACGCAGCTGGAGCTGTTCGAGTCGCTTGTACCCAAGCGCGAGCTGCTGTTAATACAGCCGCGCGGTACGAAGAAGCTGGTCCTCGAAGTCGATGCGCTGGGGTATTGGATGGCTACCAACAACGCTCGCGACAACGTTCGCAAACAGGATTATTTTGCCCGCTTTGGGCCGGAGCAAGGCTTGATCCGGCTCGCCCAGGACTACCCGAACCCGCTCAGCTCATAACCCAACTCGACCCTCAAAGGAGATCTCATGCCTTCTGCACCCATCATCCCTCTTCTACTCGGCCTTGCTGCAACCGTCGCTCACGGCCAGCAGACCACCGCCCGCATCGTCAAATACCACGCCAACGACATCGTGAATGTCCGCGGCAAGATGAGCTACACAACACTCATTCAGCTTCCGCCAACAGAGAAGATTCTGGATGCAGCCACCGGCGACAAAGACTTCTGGATCGTCGATACGGTCGGAAACTATTGCTTTGTGCATCCTGCGAAGGCTGGCATCCACTCCAGCCTGGACCTGATTACCGACAGGGGCAGCATCTATTCATTCACCCTCGATGAAGCCGGGCCCGCCGATCCCGACCTGAAGATCGTTATCGAGCCGTCCGACCAGTCCTTACTTGCCGCCGCCGGCAACGCAGGCAAGCTGGTCTCCGCGTCGGAAGTGATTGCTGCTCAGGAGCAGGCGCGACTTGCCCAGACTCATGCAGCGAGTGCCGTCGAACAGTTCCGCGCCGACTATCCGGTCAAGGCTTTGAAGTTTGACTACACCTACCGCAACGAGAGCCCTTTCGATGTCTCGGCGATCTATCACGATGACAAGTTCACCTACATCAAGTCGTCGGCGTCAGAGAAGTTCTCCATCTACGAGATGAAGGATAAGAAGCCCGACCTGATCACCTTCCAGCTGCTCGACGGCACCTATGTCATCCCCACTGTGGTCGATCACGGCTACCTCGAGATCGGCAAACACAAGCTCAGCTTCGACCGCAAAGGCAAATAGGAGGCAACGTGCCAGAGGAAAAACTAATCCCCGAAGTACCCGTGGTGCAGGCTTCGCCTCAATCGCAAATCCCTCCGGCCCTGCGCGACAAGCGCGTCTTGCCGGAGGGTGTCGTCCCCAAACGGGCGCAGGGTTACGTCGTTGCAGGACTCGCCCTGCTGATCCTGCTCGCCGTGATGTTCTCGAAGAACCACACCAAGACCACGCCTGTCGCTCTCCCGAGCGTCACGCCGTTCTCAAGCGATGCCAACGCACGCAAGATCGCAGAGTTGGAGCAAAACCTGACTGCGGAGCAGCGACAGAGCCAGCAGCAGGCCCAACAACAGAAACCCTCTGCTGCTGGCACGACTGCCGGAGCCCGGGCTCCCACGCAGGCCGGTGGCCCCGTCACTCCTGCTACGCAGTCGCCGGCGCCCACTGTTACGGAGCCTCCCCGCGATCCCATCGCTGACGCGGAGAAGGCGATGGTCTTCAAGGCCCGCTTCGCTTCAAACCTTGTCTCCGCCGATGCTGGCGCTTCGCGCCCATCGGCGTCTCCCTCGGGCTCCGCTGACGCGATTACCCGCCCGGAGACGGACTCGGTCACGCCTGCGGCTCGTTCTACGAACTCGCCATCGCAGGCTTCTGCTTCGCAGGCCGCTGCGACTAAGCGTGCGCCGGAGCTAAGCCTAAACTCCGCACACGGCCAGCCTTTTGCGCTCTTCGAAGGCACCACCATCGACACCGTTCTGGTTGACCGGCTCGATGGAGAGTTCGCGGGGAGCTTCAAAGTCATGGTCACCAATCCCGTCTACAGCGAGGACCGTCAGCATGTGCTCATCCCCGAGGGAACCTTCATTCTCGGCGACACCCAGAAGGTGTCGAGCCTCGGCCAAAAGCGCCTGGCTCTCACCTTCCACCGGATGCTCATGCCAGACAAATATTCCGTCGATCTCTACCAATTCAAGGGTCTTGATCAGGCGGGCGAAACCGGTGTCAAGGGCAAGGTCAACAACCACTATCTCGAAATCTTCGGGACATCCATTGCTCTCGGCGTCATCGCTGGCGCTGCTGAGGCCACAACGAACAGCGGCTATAACGAGAGCGGCTCGGACGCCTACCGCCAGGGCATCTCATCCAGCCTCTCGCAGTCGAGCGCGAACATGCTCGACCGCTTCATCAATGTCCTGCCCACCCACACCATCTTCGAGGGGCACCGCATCAAGGTCTATATCACCCAGGACATGCTGCTGCCCGCTTACGAAAACCACAACATGCCGGCGGTGTTCTGATGCGTGCCCTTCTCGTTCTTGGTCTCGGCTGCGTGCTTGTGGTTGGCTGCGCCTCCCCCTCGCCGCCGCCCAAACCCTCTCCCTATCGGTTCAGGACGCCGGAACGCATTGAGGCGCGCTCCCCATCCTGTCCCGTATCCGTTCACCCATAACTAACCGGAGGTTTCACCATGAAAGCAGTAAAATTTCTTATCCCAGTCTTCGCCCTGATGACTGCGTTCTCACCCACGGCACACGCGCAGTTCGGATCAGGCATCGTCTACGACCCCACCCAGAGCGCCCACGCCGTCCAGGAGATCCAACAGGGCGAACAGCAACTTCAGAAGTGGGCGACCGAACTTAATAACTGGCAGCAACATCTCCTCAAGGAAGCCCAGATATTTACCACCGCTGAACAGACGCGGACACAGATCGTGACGATGTACAACCTGGCTTACCAGATGGCCACGATGCCTCAGAATCTTGAGGCGCGGTACAAGGCAGACTGGTCGAAATGGCAGAGCCTCGCGGCTCCGCCAAATGCCTACGGCAATACGTCCTCCCTGGTAAATGCTCTGAACTTCGGTGGACTGCCCCAGGCGCAGCAGGGCTACAACAGCGCCTATGTGCAGCCTCAGAGCTATCCCTCGGGTTCCTACTCCTCTCTCGATTCAAGAACACAAGCCACGGTCGCGAATCAGTACGCCACGTCCGAGTTAGCACAGAGCGCAACCACCAGCACTCTCTCGACCCTGGGCACGATTCGCGCCGATGGCGAGGCATTCGCAACCAAGCTCGCCAACCTCGAATCGGACACCTTCTCCAACGATCCCAGTCAGCAGACGCAGAATGCCCTGCTCGGCAAGATCAACTCCGCAACGCTGCTCCAGATCCGCTCCCAGCAAGACACCAACCAACTCCTCATGGCTTCGATCCAGCAACAGCTTTTCGCCCAAAAGCAGCAGATTGACGCGCAGAACCGCGCCATCAATGAGTCCATTTACTTCCAGCAGAACTTCTCCAACACCATGCAGAACGTGAGCAACGGCGTAAGCACGTCCTTGCATGCGATCTCACTCAGCACCACAGGACAGTAAGCCGGAGGTCGATCATGCAGGATAATCCGTTTACCTTTCTCGGTCAGGCCATCAGCCAGCTTCTGTCATCAAACAGCGCTGCATTGGAGGCTGCGGGACTTGATATGTTCCGCGGCGTGGCCGTTATTCTTATTGCCTGGTTTGGGATCAAATCCGCCCTGTCCGCCTCGCAGGGACACGGCGGATTTCACTTCGGCAAGTTTGCCGACCTGATCCTGTTGATCTCATTTGGCCTGGGAATGCTGACATACTATTCGACGCCGATCCCGGGTGTCGGCTTTAGCTTCAGCGACCTGATCACCAAAGAAACCCTGAACATCTCCCGCCAGATCGAGTCCGATACCACACAGCAGATCGCAACCACCGTCACCACAGCCGAGCAGCAGCTTGGAGCGCCTCCGGGTAACTTCAACATCCTCGAAGATCTGGTGTACCTGATACTTGCCATTCTTTTGGCGGCGATGCAGGCCGTGTCCTTCGCAGTCATCTCCTATGGCTACGTCGCCGCCGCCGTATGCGTGCTGATAGGTCCGGTCTTTATCCCGTGGTTCATCGTGCCCAAGATGGACTGGCTCTTCTGGGGATGGTTTAAAGCCTTTATCGGCTTCAGCTTCTATCAGGTCATTGCCTCCGCGTTCATCTTCGTCTTTTCAAAGGTGCTGACCTCTATGTTCCAGGTCACCATCAGCATCTCGAATGCACTGATGGAGCTACCCGCGCTGTTCATCACTCTTTTTGTCTGCATCTATGGACTGGTCAAAATCCCAGAGCTGACCGGCGCGATCCTCAGCGGACGCAGCGGCACCTGGGTTAACCCAATGGGAAGGTAATCATGACAGCTACGAATAACACGCTTAGAACCACCGATGCCGGACACAAGTTCCTGGAGTTGTACGCCGAGCCCGTCGTCACCAACACCTATCTGAAGGTGGCACTGCTCGTACTCTCCGTCGTTACGCTCGCTTCACTTGCGCTTCTGTATCGCGCCGAAACCGCCGCCTTGCGGCTGAAGCCGCTCGTCATCGCGGTCTCGGAAGCCGGACGCGGGCAGGTGTCGAGCTACGCCGACTTCTCCAAAGTCCCCGTCGATCGCGTAAGCAAGTATTACCTCGCCCGCTGGACGGAGCTTTATTACGGTCGCAATCACGCTACTCTCCAGCGTGACTTCACCGAGTCGCTCAACTTCTTCTCGAACGACTTGCAGGGCGCTACGCTCCTGCGCGTCACCAAAGCAAAGACACTCGAAACCTTTCTTCTCGATCCGAGCACGTCGACCGTCGATATAGAAATCAAGGCCGTCGTTCTTGAAGACCTGCGAGAGGCACCCTATCGCGCCCATATCGAATTCGAGAAAGTGTTCCGTTCGCTTGGTGATCAGGACGAACAACGACGCGAACGCTGGACTGCGAATGTCGTCTACAGCTTCCGTGATGAAGTGCCAAACAAGATGTTACTCACCAATCCTCTCGGCCTGGTCATCAGCTATGTCCATGAGGATCAGGCATTCGGGAGCTAACGATCATGCGATCGAAGATGCCCATACTGCTTTACTGCGCCGACCGCGAACTGCTCTCAAACACGGCCTTCGCGCTGCGCCTGCAACCCTACGATGTCACTGCCATTGACGACAGTCGGAGCGCCGCTGCCGTCATGATGGCGAGCCACCTCGTCTGCGGCATCCTGATCCACGCAAGACAAGGTGATCTCGCAGGCAGGATGATCCATCGCTTGCTCGAAACGGACCTGCATACACCTTTGCTGCTGGTGGATCGGGCAGGAGATCTCGCACCCGTCCGGTACGCAGACATGGTGCTCTATGGCCGCAATACCTCGATGGCCCACATCCTCAGCGCTCTCAATGTGCTCTGCGCGAGAAAGCGCGGACCCCGGAACGCTGCATGAGGTATCTGTCCGTGTGTTCAGGCATTGAGGCTGTCTCGGTTGCGTGGGGCCCGTTGGGCTGGCAACCTGCCATGTTCGCGGAGATTGATCCTTTCTATTGCTGGCTGCTGTGCTCGCGCTATGGCGCATCGCGGCCCATCCACATGCCCAGTCCGCACGATGCGCCCACACGGAAAGAGGCGAAGCAGCGCGCGGCAGCCATTCGCAACATCGTTGCTCTGTCTGCCGGAGGCGCCGTTACCAATGCCGGAGACTTCACAAAGATTGGAGCTGAGGATGCCGGAGCAATCGACCTTTTGGCCGGAGGAACACCTTGCCAATCTTTCTCCATCGCCGGTAAGCGAGCGGGACTGGATGACCCGCGTGGCAACCTCACCATCGAGTTTGCTCGACTTGCTGGTCGACTCCGGCCCCTATGGCTGGTGTGGGAGAACGTCCCCGGCGTCCTGTCGATCGATGACGGACGCACGTTTGGAGCCTTCCTCGGGATGCTGGTCGAACTCGGGTACGGGATCGCCTATAGAGTTCTGGACGCTCAGTATTTCGGAGTACCCCAGCGACGGCGCCGCGTCTTCGTTGTCGGATGTCTTGGAAGCTGGCGAGGTGCCGCAGCGGTATTATTTGAGCGCCACAGCCTGTCGGGGTATCCTCCGCCGCGCCGAGAAGCGCGGCAAGGAGCTACCGGAGGCGTTGAAGTCGGCCCTGCTGGCGGTCGCCTCACGGACACTGCCCCAACCATCGATGCCGAATGTAAGGACGGGTTCGTCCGCAATCAACTATGCGCAGGAGTCCTCTCCTCCACCGATGAGATATCTCATTGCCCGAATGCTGGTGGCATGGGCAGGCAGGACTTCGAAACAGAAACACTGATCGCTCATGCGCTCTCAGCCGATGGCTTCGACGCGGGCGAGGACGGCACCGGGCGTGGGACGCCCGTCGTGCCGGTCGCCATCTGTACTGCGCATACCCAGTCGAATGGTAGCGGGTTCTCTGACGATGTTGCCCATACCCTGGAGAGTGGAGGGGCGCAGGCTGTCGCCTTTGCGCAGAACAGCCGGGACGAAGTACGACTGCATGGCTGGGACGGAAGGACAGTCGGAGCGCTGTCTGCGCAACCGGGCGCGAAGCAGCAATCCTACGTCGCCTTCTCCGCAAAAGTTTATGGCGCCGACGCGGATGACGTCGCACCGACATTGCGCAGCATGGGGCCTGATCGGAGCCATGCCAACGGTGGCGGCCAGGTAGCGATCGCCTTCGCACAGAATCAGGAAGGAGATGTTCTCAGCGGCGATGTAATGCAGTCGCTCGGAACCAACTCCAATGCCACCGGACGCAACGTCCCGACAATTGCGTTCACGCTCCACGGCAGTGACGGCACCGCGAGTGCAGCCTCATCCACCGAAACCGCAGGAAGCCTCCGGACCCGTGCTCCGGGAAGCATCGAGAACAGCTCGACTACCGCGATGCTCCAGGAACAGTCTGTCGCCTGGTCTGGAGAACTCACTGCATCGACCGATGTAGCGGGAACACTTCAGCGTGGCGGAGAGGGCGGGCGCGTCGATGGCGTTATGACGCCTCAGATGGCCGTGCGGCGATTGGCTCCACGCGAGTGCGAGCGATTACAGGGATTCCCAGACGATTACACGCTGGTCGAGTATCGCGGCAAGATGGCAGCCGATGGCCCTCGCTACAAAGCGCTCGGTAACTCGATGGCGGTTCCGGTCATGCATTGGATCGGGAAACGGATTGCAGCAGTCGACAAGGTCCTCCGCGACCGGCCCGGTATCGAGAGGGTCCAATGAGCAACGGCTTGCAGATTCTGAACAGACTGGCGCGTATCTCCCAATCACGGAAAAGCTATGGTCTTTTTCTTGCCCTCACAGCTTCGGAGTTCACGCTGTGCAACTCGCCTTCTCGCCGGTCGCCCAAACACAGGCTCTCCGCATGCCAGGACGCAAACGGCGATGGAAGCAACCGATCGGTGCGGTTAACCCACGATCTGCTTTTGGAGCAGGACTTGGTGGCGAGCGGACATGGCACCACTGCTGTCCGATTGCACAGGCGTCCTGAACGCGATGGATCTCTTCAGACGGGTGTTTCCGTAAAGCGCCATCCCTGCTCGTATTTTCCCTGCTCACCCTCGGTCACTCGCTCGGTGCTTATCCCACGCCCTGCGGCACGGCGCGTCTCTGCTTCGGCTTCGCCGCCCTTGCGGGTTACGGCTTTCAGAAAATCTTTTCGGCAAGACTCCGCACAAGACGCGGACGAAAAGATTTTCCGAACCTTCCGTAAAAGCGCCGCTTGGCACTTGGGAGCGGGGCACCTCCCGTCGCTTCGCGCAAGAGTGTCCCGAGGGCAATCCGGGCAAATACAAACAAGGAGAAACACAATGGCACTCTACGAAAACAAGATCACTCTGAAGGGCTTCCTCGGCAAAGACGCCGAGAACTTCGCAACCAAACAGCAGAAGACCTTCACCGTCCTCTCACTTGCCACCAAGTCCGGCTACAAGGACAAGCAGACCGAGCAATGGGTCAACCACACCGAATGGCACCGCATCGTCACCTTCGGCAAGTCCGCCGACCACGCGAAGAACCTGAAGAAGGGCGACTACGTCGAGATCGAGGGCGAGCTCCGCAGCACCGAGTTTGACGCCGAGGTCGGTGAGGGCAAGAAGAAGACCACGTTCAAGCGTCGTGGTTGGGAGATACGCGCCAGCCTCGTCAAGAAGCTGGCGCAGCCCGAGAGCTCACGTGGAGAGAACCTCGACGCCGAGCCGGTCACGGAGGACGACGCGGCTTAGGCCGTGTTGTCCTCCCTCGGGAGGTGCAACCATGAATCTCTTCGCCAACAGTGTTACGTTGCGTGGGTTCCTCGGCAGAGATGCCGAGGCGCCTCCATCGGATGGCATCACAGCAGAGTCGTTCGCGGTACTCACCCTATGTACCGAGGCCGGTCAGTGGGTGAAACGCGATAGCTACTGGCTCTCTCATACCGCCGAACATACGATCATCTGTCCCGGCCCGTTCTTGTGCGGTCTGACGCGCGGCATGAAGCGGGGTGACTACATCGAAATTGAGGGCACGCTAAGAGACTTCGAGTACCCCCAACCAGTTGTGATCTCTGAAGACCCACTCGCGATGAAGGAGAGCGGCTTCGAGATACATGCCATCAAGATTCAGCGACTCGACTATCCGCCAAGCGAAGTATACGAGGTTGCCGACAACTAATCGTTGTCCAGCCTTCTTCACGGAGAGGCTAACGCCTCTCCGCTCTTTTTCTGAAATTGCCGCTTCGCCATCGCGGCGGAAGGAACCCAATGTTCGCCAACGCTGTATTCGTTGCCACTCTGATCTTTCTCGCGCTCGGATTCTGGCTGAGCGCGGAACTGCGCTTCCTCACTCCCTGGCGCAGCTTCATTCTTCATCACGATCTTCAGAGCATCGCGCTTTACTGCGCTCTGCTCTTCGCCAACATCCTTGGCGTCACCATCTGGATCGAGCGTAAGTTCTTCCTCCGAGATGCCGGTCGCAAGCTCCGGCATCTCGATCAGGAGATTCAGACCGGACAAAGTGAACTGTCCGAAGAGATTCTCTCTCGCTTCGGTGGTGCAGAGGAGGAACAGTAACTATGTCCAACGAAGACCAATATATGGAGCGCACGCCCGATCTTGTCGCCAGTATCCGTGCAATGCGCGAGTTTGCCGACAAGCAAATGAACCGTTTCACGCACGTGGACGACTACGACGTCCGTCGTGTCGTAGGCCAACTTCCTAAGGCTCCACCGGTTTCTAACGAAACCATCTTGCCTTCTCCCCCAGCCAACCGCCAGAAGAAGTCGTCCGCGAAGCCTGCGAATACCCAGACCGCGATTGACTTCGCGCCCGCTCCCGCAGGGCGCGGCGATGACGGGGAGGCCGCATGAGAATCGACATCCCCCAGGAACCGCCGCGTCGTCGCGATGGCGACGAACGCGTTGCCCCACAGCCCGGCGAATGGTCCGTCTCCCGCAAGGTCCCTAACAACCCGATTCGCCATCGCCTAAAGTCTCTGGAGGTGAAGGATGAGGACTCTCGCCGCACCTGTCCTCGGGAGAAACGCCCGCGTGACAAGGGTGCGCGAGATGTTCCGCGTGACCGTCGCCGTCCCGAGCCATCCGCCGATCCTCGGCGTCCGTCTCGGACAGCGAGTAACATCGTCGGACTTGAATTGCGCCCAGAAGAGAAACAACTCCTGAGCGAAGCTGGGCGCTTTCGCGTCGTCCGCGTCGCGGACCTCCGCGAGACGCTTTACAACGGAAAATCACGTCCTCTTGAGAATGACCTTCGGTATCTCCGAGACAAAGGTCTCGTCGAAACCTCTCAGGTCAATCTGCGTCGCGACGGAAGGCGGCGCACGATTGAGCGCGTCGAGGTTGCCACCTTGACCCAGGACGGTCGCCGCTTGCTTCTCAAGCAGGGCGACCTGCCGAAAGACCAGAGGCTCTATGCAGGACTAGTAAAGCCGCGCGAGGTGGAGCACGACTCCCAAATCTACCGCGCTTATCGGAAAGAGGTACAGAAGATCACGGAGAAGGGTGGCTCGAATCTTCGAGTGAAACTCGATTTCGAGATCAAGTCGCAGGTACAGAAGGCGATCCACGCCGAACGCAAAGCCGATCCCAAACGCGACATGGCCGAGATCAAGCACGAGGTCGCCGAACGCCTGGAGTTGCCGTTCGTCGATGGAAAAATCCAGATCCCTGACGCTCGAATCGAATATGACCTTCCCCGCGATATGGAGCAGACCGTAGATGCGGACGACCGATCACGCACCGGCCACGAGGACATCGAAGTCCTAACCGCCGCCTACCATGCCGGCCATCTCCGATCCAAAGGCCACGCTGGCTTCCGGAACTATGCCTCTGCCGCAGACCGAGCCACCATCATCTCCAAGATCGAAGACGAACACTATCCCCTGGGAGACATTCTGGAGCTATGACCATGGACTACGATCCGATCTCATCACTCGAAGCCATCGGCTACCTGGAAAGGGAGGCTTCATTTCTGTATCTGGTTGCCGTTCACTCCGGCTACTTCCTGCGCCGTCAGTACAACCGCTTCGCTTGTCGCGACGGCGGTACTGCGCTTGATCGGATGCTCCGCAAAGCGGATCGACATAACCATATTCAGGTCATCGAATGCGGTCGGGGCTGGCACATTTACCACCTGAAATCGAAGACTCTTTACGCCGCCATCGAACGGCCACACTCCCAGAATCGCCGCATTAAGGGCGACGCTCACATCAAATCGCGCCTCATGGTGCTGGACTTCGTCCTCGCACACCTAAGCGCGAACATGCTCGTTGAAGAAGTCAACAAAGTTGACTTCTTCACTACGCAGTGTGGTGTCCGGTCGGAACTGCTGCCTCGCAGTCACGCCGGACGCCTGATGTATTTCTCGGATGGGTTCCCCATCCTCGTCTCGAACGCTGGCATTCCACGCTTCGCCTTCTTCGACGAGGGACAGGCGACAACAGCTCGCTTCGAGCGCTACCTCAAACAGTACCAACCACTGTTTGGGGCGCTCGGCGAGTTCGAGTTGGTTTACGTCACCGCCACCAGCAGTAACTCCGCCAGAGCCAAAACCACCTTCAACCGCTTTCTGCCCGCAGACCGCCTGCGCGGAGTCACTGCCGTGACACCGCTCGGCGTCGATCACTTCCTCGAATATCTCGCCGTCCGTCAGCAGTCCGAGATGGGTGGCCGCGGCGTTCTGTCGAGCGATCTGAAAACTCTGCGGGAGGGCGGATTACTCTACACCTCGCTGGAGCACCAGGCTCTCTACTCGGCGTGGAAGGCGGGGAGCACCACAGTGGAGAAGGTCCGCCAACGGTTTCTCCAGACTTCCATGCGTGTGACCTTCTCCACTGTGGTCCTCCCCTCTCGCTACCCATTAGATCCGACGCAGCCCGAGTCTTTCTCTGTCGAGGATGACGATACCCATCACCATATCCACCACGATACCCCCTTGTTGGAGGATAAGTGACTTATATACAGAGATTTGCGCTAGTGGATGGGGTCAGGGAGGGGTGTATGCAGGGGGTGGGAGCGACCCCAGTGCGCCGCACTTCCGCGTCGGCTTCGCCGCGCTGGTCGCTCCCACCCCCGACCTGCCGTTGACCCAATCAGATACCACGTCAGGTCCAGAGTTGGTACCTCGTCCAGTCCGAAGCCTGTACCTGACTTGGCTGAGGTGAGTACCTGGCTCTGGCTAGAGGAGGTACCGGATTAGTCCGGTACAAGTTCAAGACGAGGCCGTATCCCGGCCACGGAGGAAACTGCAAATGAGTAGATTCAAGATCGAGCATGGTGCCAGTAAGGTTCGGCTCGTGCTCCTGAAGACCAATATCGAGGACAGCATCTCAAACGACATCGACCTGATGTGTCAGTGGTCGGATAACGAACGCAAGTACATCATCAACGAGCTTCTGCGTTTCGCTCTGACACAGGAGGAGGACTTCCTCAAGTACAAAGTCAGCCAGTCCTCACGTCCTCCCAGCGAGCAAAGAATTCAGGCGACGCCGATCAAAGGCACAACTGAACCGGTTCGCAAAATCGATTCCACTCCAAACAGCAGCACGCCCCACGCTTAAGAGGAGACGTGATCCGTATGCGTCTAAGCGCAACTTTTCAACAGATCGTCCGTCCCCTGGTCGAGTACCGCATCCTGCTGTCGCTTGGACTCAGCGCAGCCTGCGGCATCGTCCTTAATAGCCTTTACCCGATCAATCAGGTGAACCCTTTACTGCGGTTGATCTCACTCGAACGGTCATCAATCTATCTCGATCTGGTATGGAGCTATAACCTGTTCCTCTACAGCACACCGTTCCTAGTGTTCTCCATGATGTTCTCTCTGATCTATGTCCATATATATAGAAAAGAGCTGGAGCACGCTGCCGGATCGCTGCCGCCATTCGTCGATCCACGCATCAGGCAGGAGCTATCGCTGGTACTTGGCGAGGTACATCGTCAGCTCGTTCCGCGACCCAGTCCGACCCCGCGATGGCTCTCCATCCCGGAACGGGGTCTCTATACCGGCATCGCCTCCTTCGGTTCCATCGGCTCTGGCAAAACCCTCGGCCTGATCCTGCCGGCGATGCGCCAGTTATTCGCATACCGTGCCGATGATCCGGAAAGAAAGCTCTCGGGCATCGTCCTTGAGGTCAAAGGGGACCTATGCCGCCAACTCCAACGCATCCTTATGTGGTGCGGGCGAGAGACCGACTATGACGAAATTTCCCTCGATGGCGATCTGCGCTATAACCCGCTAAATAATACTCTCGACGCCTACGCGCAGGCATTCAACATCGCCTCCATCATTACTTCGATATGGGGCAAGGGTAAGGAGCCCTTCTGGCAGCAGTCTTATACAGACCTTGTCCGGTACGTGATCCTGCTCCACCGCATCCGCGACGGATACCTGACGATGGTCGATATCTTCCGCACCGTCATCAGCGCCGGACGACTCGAAGAACTCATGATCGAAGTTGGAACGCGCTTTAGCACAACCAGCTATATCGGTATCGATACGGAAGCATACCTGGAGCATGAGGGTCTGTTGTCCCCGGTGGGATTCGAGTGGCGCGAAGACGAGGAACTTTACCTCGTAGCCTGGACCGAGGCTTTGGAACAGTTGCTGATCCAACACACGTCAGCAGAATTTGCTGTTTACACTCGAAGGCCATACCAAGCTGAACAGCGAGACCACTTCGAGAGCGTCCAGTATTGGTACTGGGAACACTGGAAGTTCTTTCGCTCCGAGGTCAAGACTTCGATCGTGCAGGGTATTGTCGTCTTTCTGTCTCTCTTTGAGACCGACGCCAAGGTCCGTCGGGTCTTCTGTCCGCCCAAAGAGCTGTACGAAGGCAAACCCTGTTCCTCCGACCTCAAAGGGCGGGTACTTCCACCGTTCGACGAACTGATCGAATCCGGCAGAATCGTCGGCCTGAACTTCCCGGTGGCTCTCAACCCCGCGCTCGCCAAGACCATCGGCACCTTCATGAAGATCGACTACCAGCGTGCCGTTCAGCTACGCATCCCGATTATGGATGCTCACCCCGAACGGCACTTCCGTCCAACGGTATTCATTTGCGACGAGTACCAGAACTTCGCTACAGTCGGTGGTGACAATCCGACTGGCGATGAGCGCTTCTACTCGATGTCTCGGCAACCGAAGTGCATTCCCATTGTCGCAACCCAGAGCGTCTCAAGCCTCAAAGAGGCTCTTCCCAACGAAGGAGTCATGACCCTGCTACAGGCTCTCCGTACCAAGGTCTTTCTGACAACGACAGACCCAGAGACGGCACGATACGCGTCTGAGTTGTGCGGCAAAGCAGACCGTACCCGCATCAGCTATACCGTCTCAGAATCCAACACCAATGCAAACGTTGGACTTTTGAGTGGCCGCACCTCGTCCAGTAAAGGTTCTGTCTCTGCCTCGAAGCAGTACCAGAAACATAAGGAACCACTCTTTGAAGAGAAGGTCTTCTTCGACCTGAAGAATGCACAGTCCGTAGTCGTTGCGTTCGACGGCATCAGCCCTCTGCCGCCCACGTATTGCTATCTCAAGCCTGATTTCCTGCCCAGCAATATGAGTTGGTTTGAGCAGCAGCAGATCGGCTTCGATCCAGACAAGATTTCTACATGAAGGCGGTGGAAATGACGGGCAGTGGAAAGCACAGAAACGATGCTGCCGTTTCCCCCTTCCCACCGACCTTGGAAATCGCTTTGCGATTCCCACATTACCACCACCACGACCACGACATTTTTGATCGCGGACATTCAACCGGTAAGAGGAATAAACGATGAGCTTCGAAGTTATTATTCCGTTTCTCAAGCCCATCGAACATCTTCTGTCCAACAAAGCAGTTTCCGAGATCATGGTGAATCCCGATGGTTCTGTGTGGATGGAGGAGAAGGGCAACATCGAACTGTTGTCAGAGATCAGATTTGATGAGGGAGCGTTGTTGACGAGCCTCGAAGTGATCGCCAACCGCTTCGGCAAAAAGCTCGACGCAGACAGCCCAATTCTCAACCTGCGCCTGCCCGATGGCAGCCGTATGGCGGCGCTCATCCCGCCTGTGGTCAATCCGCTGCCCATGATGACCATTCGCAAGTTTACCTCGCGCGACTTCACGGTAGAAGATTTGATTGAGCGCAGAATGCTCAATGTCGAGCAGGCGCAACAGCTCACGGATGCGATTCGCCGTGGAGACAATCTCCTGATCTCTGGTGGAACCGGCGCGGGAAAAACGACTTTGATAAACGTCATAGCCGGCTTTATCCCCGATAGCGACCGAATCTTCATCATTGAAGACGTTGCCGAACTCTACATACGGAAGCGGCATGTCATATCCGCTGAGGCCCAACTCGATACTCACAAGAGCCAGATCGGATTCAGCGATTTGCTAAAAGCGGCACTCCGCCACAGACCGGACAGAATTATAGTAGGGGAGATTCGTGGACCGGAGGCGCGTGTCTTTCTGGACGCCCTCAACACCGGCCATCGCGGATCGCTCTCGACGATCCACGCCAACAACGCCGGAGACGCTCTGCGGCGTCTCGCACAGCTTGCCATGCGTGGCTCGAACGGCGTTCCTTTGCATGAAGTCGCCGAGGAGTGCAGGCGATCCATCAACCTGGTCGCGCATGTGGCGAATGATGGCGGCTGGCGGCACGTTACAGAGATTCGCACATCGAGGGAATGATCCAAGTGGATGTATGCATAAACCCTCAGAAGTCAGGTGGTCGGGAGCGATCCATACTTCGACCGCAGGATACCTATCTGACCCTCAATTGATTTCAATCCTGAGAGCCAAGAGTTGAGAGAGAAATCCATCTGCGATCTCTTTGAGTTTGCCGTACCGTTGATCGCGCCTCATGAAGAGCGCGATCTCAATTCCGAGATAGCGATCAGCAAGCGGCTTGAAAACAATTCCGGAATAGGAGATATGGGCCACAGAAGAACGGGGCAGCAAGGCGATACCAAAGCCATGAACAGTGAACTCAAGAGCGTGCGTCGTACTTTTGACCTCTTTGAATACCGGTCGTACAGACAGGCTGGCCATATATCTCATTACCCGTCCATAGAACCGTGGCTGCAACGATCGTGGCATCCAGAAGATCATTTCGCGGTCCAGGTCATGTGCGGTCACCGCTACCTTCTGAGCCAACCGGTGGTTCCTTGGCAGGCAGACCGAGAATCCCTCCTGTCCGACGCGCTGTACCCACAGATCGCGGTCAACGATGGGGCCAACTCCCAAGGCGACGTGTAGACGGCCCTGAAGAACTCGCTCCACCAACTCTAGAGTATTCGCTGTCTCAAGGACGATTCCGGAAGGTTCATCGCCGGGAGGATGAGACGCCGGGCTCAGCCTGTTCAAAAGCGGTAGGAACGCATTGTGAGTGTAGGGAGAATACCCGATGCGATAGGGGCCGGTCTCAATCTGAGCCTGAAATCGGGCGAGATCCCAAGCACGTTCCGCATGGCTGATCGAGAGAGATGCCTCCTGAACGAAGAGCCTTCCTGCAGCGGTAAGATCCACCTTGCGCGTCGATCTGTCGAACAGCTTGACGCCGATGCTTTGCTCCAGCAACGTGACTCTTCTGGTGAGTGATGGCGGAGTAATTCCCAGCTTCTTCGAGGCCCGGACGAAATTGCCCTCCTGAGCGATGACGACAATCATGATGGTGACTTCCAATGGATTCTTGCTCTGCATGGAGACCTGCCTTCAAAGTAGAGGTTATGATGCGTGGGAAATGCCTTTCTGCGTCAGCGATTCTGGAATAAAACGAAATGGAGGGGCTAGATATTGCGCAGCTCTGTTCCTACACTTGCGCCGATTAGACCTTCTTCCGTGGGATGGCACAGTAATCCCCATCGTTGGAGAAAACTACACAAATTGGAGTCATTTTTGTGCAGAGCTCGGAACCTGCGAAACAGGCTCATATCCGCCTAGCAGGACACACCCAAATGCGACCGGGCAAGGGTAGTCAACGCAATCCTGGTTTCGGCAGGTCGGATACGACTCTTCTTCATTTTGTGGACGAGTCGGACTAAAACGCACCACTGCAGCCACCGCACATGGAGGATCAACTTCGACCGTGAGGTTTGCGGTTCCTCTGCAGCGACTCCGAACCCCTGTTTCTTCAGGATCGTAGGCAAATAATTGAAATGGCACAACTCGGCCCAATCGTACATAGCTCCCTACTCAGCGAAAGAAAGAGCAATCAGTGTGACATTGGAGCCGGACTGGCTCCGTGCCGCAAGCTTGGCAGTGAGATGGTGGACATGCAACAGAAATTATGCGATTGGCCAAATTTACTCTCTCAATGAAACTGGAGAGCCCGACTTGAAATGTGTCGGAGGCTGAGAGAGTAATGCTAGACGAGCAGAGCTACGGCGGATCAAAGTGACAGTCACGAACGGCTGGATGATTGTCCAGGCGTCGAAGGGGAGTGCGGTAAGGTCTGTAGACGGACTGGCCAAGCGCGCGAAGGAAATGCCCCTAAGAGCTGACTCGCGGAGGCTTTGAAGGTCCTCATCCTAACCAAAATATGCTAAGAACTGAAGCTCACTGCGAAACATCTCTAAAACCGCTAATCGGACGGATTCTCGCGTTTGGCGACGAAGCCGAATATTTCCTGTTGCGTTACCTTATGTCGAGGCACAAAATTGCTCATATCGTCGGCTCGCGCCATATAGGCAATAGGCAAACTTTGAAGTAAATATTCTTTACATGGATTCTGTACGATCCTGCTGCTAAGGGCTCTCCTGTTCATTTCGTCATTCCGACTCCCGTGCTGAGCTTCTTTGAGGAGGCTGCTCATTGTGTATAGTTTTGTCCCACGCGAGCAAATCGCCGACACACTCATCCATCTCCGCGGGCTGTTTCGTAACGTTCCACCCGTCGACGAAAAGGAATATCGGGCGCAAGAGAGAAGAGAGCTTTTGACAAAGAACCTGCTTTCGAATCTCCGCCGCACCAAGGATCATCCCACTCTTCACGCCGTTCTTGAGGTTGCGAATGCCTTCTCGCTGACTCTTGATGGTGCGCACCGACTCTTCGGATACGAGTTGGAGAGAATCAGAGAGTATGACCTCAGATTAAACGCCGGACGCACTCACATCATTGAAACTTACCCATTCGAGCGCGATCTTCCGGTTGACCTGCCCTCACAGTTGGGCGTTGATGAGATCTTTACCAGGAATGCCACCCTACATGAACTTGTCCCGGAGTGGCAAGGCAACGTTCCTATCCATGCCTTGGAGAATGCCGATTGGCGTCAGCCACGCGCATTCTATGTGCACGTCGGAACAGAAGACAGCCTGGGCTCCAGCCTGCCGCCCGGTGCAATTGCTCTTGTAGTGCCGATAGACGAAGCAGAACAATCGCGTCCAAACCCAAGAGCAATCTATCTGCTTCAGTTCGGTAACGGATACCGTTGCAGTCGCTGTGTCGTCAGCCGAGGAAAGCTCATATTGCTAGTCTCCGGTCGAAGACATAACGGCCCTCATGAGTTCGCTTTTCCGAAAGACGTGAGGATTGCAGGAAGAATACGCATGTTCGCGTTGAGCCTTCCGCTGCCCGACTATTCGTTACTCCACTCTCTTCCAATGTCTGAGCACAACGCTCCGCTGGTCCTTCCCTGGGAGCATTCCTCAATGGATCGGCTGTTCGGGACGAAACATCGCCGGTTTCGGAGATCGCGTCAGGATCTTCCGCGCATTCAAGAGACGATGGAGTCAATCTTCCATACGAAACTCAGCGGCAGGACGGAACGGCGCTATCGGCGCCATACGTCATCTATGCCCCATGTCGATGCACTGATCCGACTCTCCGTGATGCATCTGACGCGTTACACCGATGCCCTCAGGGTGCAGCAGCCTATGCCCTCTGATCTAGGGAGGTATTCTCTCGATACTCTTCTCAATACAAGACACTTTGCGGATCTATCGGGAAAGTTTCGCCGACCTCATATGCCCGTTCCGAGGGATCGGTGGATGGAACTCCGCAAGAAATTTGCTGAATGGCCCATGCTGCTGTCGCTACGATTTCCGCAACTTCGCGCTTTGGACGATCGAGTGGTTCTACTTCCGCAGGGCAGCGCACTTCAGGGTGTCGATCCACCCATCTCTCCAGGCTCTCTCATTCTTTTGGAAGAAATACCCGGTATCTCTGAGATTCAGAGCGACACAACAAAGGCCGGCTGGGGCCGCCGGCTCTATGCGTTTCGTAGAGGCGCGGATCTACGATGCGGCTACTTGGATAGAAATGAGGATCGTTACACTCTTCTTGTCGGCTCTGACGGTGCCGGCGAAGCGATTTCGATTCGTCAAGACGAAATTCACCAGCTTAAGCGCATCTCCGGCGTTGCTGTGCCGCTATAACGATCTGCGTGCGGGTTTCGCTTCAGACTTTTCCTTGGGGGATCGTGGTTTCAACATAATTTGGGGTTCTTGACATGTAAGCCGGGCTAGACGTCTTGGTTAGGACTGCTTCAGATCATCCGAAGCCTTCATGATCTGCCGACCAGATGAATATTCTGTGATTCGGTTAGAGGTTGTTTGGCTGATCGTGCCTTAGGCGTAGCCATTGCACGTGCAGACTTACCGCAAGGATGATTATCCATACTTTTAGTGGGGGCGTAGACGCGAATTGCACGTAGATAGAACCAACTCAGACAGTTGTTGCATCTCAGGATGAGACCTTTCCATCAGGCAACGCATCCTTTGCGATGCTTCGCAAAAGCTTGCGAGTGCCGGTTTTCTTCAGTTCCTACTCTGCTCGCCGTCCTTCCCCAATTCCCTTCCCACCAGCGCCAAGGTACAGTTCTACTCGACGTTCTCCACCGACAAAGTTCCCGCTTCTGAGTGCACACTCAAGCCGCTGACGTCGTTCTTTTGTTAGTGAACAAGTTCCACGCACTGGCTGACTGGACCTGGATCATCGCCTGTGATGACAGTTGCACTGGGATTATCGGACTTTAATTTACATTTCGGCCAATTAGCCCTCAGGGAAAGTAAGTGACTTCCTCCGGGCCCTATCGACGAGAAGTTTATACTTCGAGCTTCGACCGTTATTGCGTGTGAACCTACAGAATCTTGACAGAGCAGCGACCCAGCTATCCGATATGGGCCTGAGTTTTCGATTAAGTTTGGCCATGCGTCGGATTTTTCAGGGTCAGTACTTGGTTTGAGGTTAAGCTCTTCTCCATTGTCCGCATCCTTGCGGGGTATTAAGCAGCTGGAGGAGCCAATGAGCATCGGCAGCAATCATATTCATACGGTCACCGATCAGGATGGCGCCGCCATCCTCGATATCGAACACGGCACGGTCACTACGCTCAATTCCACTGGGGCCTTTGTTTGGCAACGACTTGAGCGAGGCGAAGGTCTGCAGATCATTGCCGCGAGTCTTTCGCGTGATACCGGCGAAGATGTTTTAACCGTCGAGCGTGACGTGCGCGAGTTTGTCGAATCACTCAAGCAAAACAACCTCTTGTCTCGGCCTATGCGGAGGGCCTAAATGTCAATCGCCGAAGCTACTATCGAGATGATCGAGTATCGGGTCATCCTTGTGCGTTCTGACTCCCGCCAGCTGCTGGCGTTCGATGCAGTTGGAGGCTACTGTCTGCCGCGTGTTCGGATTCCGCTGTTTACCCGTCCAGCGGAGCAATTGCAGAAGGCTATCAAAGCCATAGTGGGACTGCCCGTTATCATTCTCGAGTTTCTCGCCGTGGAGAACGGTTGCTGCCGCTGCGCGGTTGCTGAGGTCCTTGCTCCCGATGCAAGCTCCGAACTCAGGCCGGTGACGCTCGAGAAGATTGCGGGTGCCGAGTTATCCGAACAGGAGCGTGCCCAACTTGATTCCCTGCTTTCCGGCACCAGCCATTCCGCAGTATCCCAGATCGGCTGGATCGATCAGGCGATTGGATGGCTTGAGTGGGAAACTGCGGCGAAGCTCTCGTCCAAGAGCCAAATCGAACAGTACAACGCGGGTGGGGCTTTCTCCCTTATCCGTTTTCCTATGGACGATGCAACGAATTATTGGCTGAAGGCGACGGGCGAGCCAAACATACACGAACTCCCGATTACGAAGCATTTGTCCGAGCTGAGCGGTGATTGTCTCCCACACTTCGTCTCAGTACGGCCAGAATGGAACGCCTGGTTGATGTCAGGTGGGCCCCAGGTCGAGGAGGTGACCACCGAGCCTTACAAGCTCTTCTGCTTTTTGGAAGGCGCTGCTGGATCCATAGCTGAACTTCAAATGAGAACTCAAGGACACAGCCAGACTCTGATGGACTCCGGCGTCTTCGATCAAGGCTTCGATGTCTTTCAAATGCATTCCGAAGCATTATTCGACTCTCTTGAAGAGGCCATGAGCCTGCAAACCTCATCCAGGGTTCCTCGTCTTGAACGATCACGTCTGCAGGAGATTCGCAAAATATTCGACGATGTATGCAGTCGCATGGAGCGTCTCGATCTACCCAAGACGATCGTGCATGGAGACATCAATTACGGCAATATCTTGTTCCGTTGCGGACGTTGTCAGTTCATTGACTGGTGCGAGGCATATATCGCTAATCCACTCATTTCCCTACAGCACCTGTTGCTTCTCAACAAGACGAAGGATCCGGAGCTGAGGGGCTTCATGAGCCGGGGGATCACGGACAGGTATCGAACGATCTGGTTGCGATCCTGCAATGCCGGCTCATTCGATAAGGGATTGATTTATATGCCGCTCCTTGCGGTTGCCTCGACCTTGTATGGAAGAGGCGATTGGCTGACTTCGCCCCAACGAATTGATCCCCGACGGCAGTCGTATGCACGTAGTCTTGCGCGGCACATGGACAACGCAGCGCGCGAGCCGAAGCTGCTGGAGGCGCTATGCCACTAACCAACTCAATTCATACTCCGGTCGAAGAACTCATCCACGGCGTTGTGGTACGTGACCCTTATCGCTGGCTTGAAGATCGGAATCTTCCCGAAACGGAAGAATGGCTCCGCGATCAGCACTTGAGGTGCGAAGAATATTTCGCAGACTGCATCGATCTCGACGGGCTTCGAAAGCGTGCACGTGAGTATCTGGATATCGAAGTCGTCGATCAGCCCGCAAGAGTGGCAGGCCGATACTTTTACCGTCGGCGCGATAGAGGGCAGGAACAGGCAAGCATCTACATTCGAGACATGACATCGGGACTCGAGCGGCTACTCGTCGACCCTGCGGCGGTGGGACCCTTCACAAGCGTCGGCATCCATCACGTCTCCGACGACGGATCGATGCTCGCTTATGAGCTCAAACGGGATGGCGGAGATCGGAAAGCCATCTACATTGTAGATGTTGTGAGTGGTTACATCTTGCCTGACAGCATCGAGACCGGCTATGCGAGAGGCTTCTGCTTCACTTCGGATCTTCGAGGGTTTTATTATTGCCACGAAGTGCTGGAATCACCGGAAGAGCATTTGATCTGCGTCCACCTGTTTGGAGAGCCGGCCGAGGATCAGGTATGTTTTCGCGCTCCACGCACGCGTGGAAGCCGCTTGCTCCTAAGAGCCGATGGGATCCATTTGGGTGCGTTGTACGTACACGAGCTCGATGGGGAGTTCGTTGTCGATTTCTGGGTCGCCCGGCGCGATGAGACGAAGATCTGGAATTGTGTGCTCGCAAATCGCACGCTCCCATTTGGCCCCATTTTGAAACAAGGTCGTCTCTTCGCTCTCAGCTACGAACATGCCTCCCGGGGGAAGCTCGTGGAGCTCGATCTCGCGGGAACTGAGATCCGGACGGTCATTGCGGAGCAGGCAGGCACAGTCCGTGAGCTCATCATGCTCGGCGACAGAATCTTTATCAACTATCTGGATCAACTGGAACATTCGGTGCGTTGCTGGAATCTCGCTGGGGAAGATATGGGCCGTATACCCATTCCCCTGAATGGAACAGTTCAACTGCTGGCTCACCATGGCGACCATGGAAATAGTGTCTTCTACACATTCGAATCGTTCACGCAGCCGCTTGTCTTGTTTGAGTACGAGATTGACGCCGACGAGCCACACCTCTGGCACCGGAGATGCACACCAATAGCGCCTTTGTGCACTATTCGTGAGGCCAATTACCCCTCCGGAGACGAAAAGAGCATTCCGATAACGCTCGTGACTCCCAAAGGAGTTGGTTTGAGCGGTGGATTGCCAGTGTTGATGACAAGCTATGGAGGCTTCGGTGTGTCGATGACGCCACAGTTCTCCGTTCTCGTGTCCATCATGATGGAGCTGGGCTGTACCTTCGTGCTGCCCCACATCCGCGGCGGCGGGGAGTTCGGAAAGGATTGGCACGAAGCTGGCCGAGGAAGAAATCGCCAGGTAGCTTTCAGCGATTTCATAGCCGCCGCGGAGTGGCTGAACAGGGAAAGTTTGACTTCGCCTCGGCTTGCCATCTTTGGCGGATCGAACTCGGGGCTATTGGTCTGCGCAGCGATGACGCAGCGGCCAGATCTGTTCACCGCTGTACTCTGCATCGCTCCGCTTCTGGACATGGTGCGTTACGAATTTTTCAACCAAGCCGCGAAGTGGCGGAAGGAGTATGGGACTGTCAACGATCCGCAGGACTTCTCCGCTCTGTACGCATCTTCTCCGTACCACCATATTGGGGACCATATCGACTATCCGTCCTTATTGTTTGTAGCCGGAGACAGCGATGATCGCTGTAATCCCGCTCATGTCAGGAAGATGGCGGCTCGTCTGCAGAACCGCGCGGCCCAACGTTCTCCCATCATCGTGGACTACTGCGGAGAACGAGGACATTCCCCGGTTCTGCCTTTATCTGTTCGCATCGAGGCCTTAGCAAGGAGAATCGCTTTTCTGTGCAAGGAGCTCAACCTGCCTGTCGTCTTCGGAGACCGTCATGAAACGGCTTGTGCTTGAAAGCTGGTTATTGTTGCTCTATTTCGAATTCATCTTACGCGTCTGCGGCTTCAAACACCTTCATCGCACTGTCCGAGAGATGAAGGTACGACCCGTTGGCGAGCAGGATTGCCTGACAAGCACCGGCCTGTGTCATGCCGTCGATCTGGCCTGCGTCTTTTATTTCAAGCGAGTGATGTGCTTGCAACGTTCAGCCGCAACGACGCTTCTGTTGCGTCGTCATGGGTGGGCAGCAGAGATGGTCATCGGAGCCCAGATAATGCCGTTCCGCTCGCACGCTTGGGTGGAGATCAAGGGTGTTGTCGTGAATGACAAACCGTACATGCTGGATAAGTACCGGGTACTGGAGCGCTGCTGATCTGAGGTGGGTCATGAGTGTTATTTTCGGAATCAGAAAGACCGAAGGAGCGTTGGTCGAGGGGCGGCAACTACTCGACCTAGCTCACGCGACTAATCGCTATGCGCTGGATGGGACCTTTGTACGAGCCAAGGGAAGCGTCGGGATGGGCTTTCAGTCATACCGTACTCATCAGCGTGCTGATCTGGAATCCCAGCCATTCCTCGATGACTTCGGCAATATGGTCTCGTTGGATGGCCGCCTCGATAATCACAAAGAACTTCGTGAATTGCTGGACATTCCTGGGACGGATACGGCGGATTCGCTGATCATTCTAAGGGCTTTCCGTTGCTGGGGGGAGGAGTGCTTTGCCAGATTTGTGGGAGACTGGGCGCTCGCTCTTTGGATACAAGAGAACAGCTCGCTTTACCTCGCTAGAGATCATGCCGGTACGCGGACGCTATATTTTGAAGAAACAAACGGCCATCTTGTATGGTCGACCTTCTTGGAGACGTTCTTTGCCGATAGAAGGTCGAGGCCTCTGGATGAAGCTTATGCGGCACGCTACCTGTCGTGCCACCCAATCGGCGACCTGACACCCTTCGCCAATATTGCTGCGGTGACCCCCGCGCACTATTTCATCTTCTCTAAGGGAACCATTGTTCGCAGACCGCACTGGCAATGGATGGTCAAAGACCGGATCACCTACAACCAGGACAGTGAGTATGAGGAACATTTCCTGAAGCTCTTTGCACAGGCTGTCGATCGTCGCACCGGTCCCGGGGCCCCGATTCTCGCGCACCTCAGCGGTGGGATGGACTCCAGCGCAATTGTTTGCATGTCCGACACCCTCAGGCTGCATCAGGGGCGACAAATAGAGCAACTGCTCGATACGGTTTCGTTTTACGACGACTCCGAGCCAGCCTGGGATGAAAAACCTTATTTTACGGCTGTGGAGTCCCAGCGAGGCAAAGTGGGTTTACATGTCGACGTATCTTCAACACGCCCAACATTCACTCCGCTGTCTTGTCCTCCAGGGGGATATCCCCTACTGCCGGGGAACGATGGGGGCTCCTACGAACAAAGGGAGCACTTTGAAGAAATCTTGGCATCGCGGGGATATCGAGTCCTCTTGTCCGGAGTCGGAGGAGATGAGCTCTTGGGGGGCGTGCCGACGCCTCTGCCCGAGCTGTCCGATTATCTCTTGACCTGCAATTTCGCTGCTTTGTTTCAGAAGACGCTTCCTTGGTGCCTGAGTTTGCGCACCTCGCTCCTACATCTGCTTTGGGATACTGTTACGTTTTCACAGCGCGCCTATTGGAGCGGTTCATCCGGCAAGATACACCTGCCGCCATGGGCCCCCCACCGCTTGGAACCGAACGAGGCTGATGCCAAACAAGAAGGAGGTTTGCTCCTGCCAAGTAGGGTCATGAACGGAAGAACGTGGTGGTCGATACTGGAGACCCTTCCCAGCCCCCACCTTGCATCTTCGAGAAGAGAATACCGTTTTCCTTACCTTGACCGAGATCTGGTGGATTTCCTCCTTCGCATCCCCAATGATCAGCTCGTTCGCCCAGGCCGAAGACGCGCTCTCATGCGTAGAGCGCTCTCGGGCATTCTTCCCTCCGTTGTATTGGAGCGGCGCAGGAAGGCCTATATCGATCGAGGACCAGCTGTCACGCTTGCCCTCTCTATAGACACAATTCTGGACTCCGTGGCGAACTCACTCCTGGCCAGGCATCGATATATCGACATTCCTAAATTCGAAAGCTTCCTTCGTCAAGTGGGATCCCAAGATCAGAGCAGGTGGGGATTGTCTCTCATGAGGACATCCCTCTTTGAAATCTGGTTGAAGTCAGGATGGGCCACCATTCCTTAAACCTGAGAAAGACGCTAGACAGTTTGCCTTCTCTGGAAGGCTACAAGTTCCGGATGGATCACCCATACGGAAGTAACAAAAGGAGTAATTCTATGCGCTATACGAAACCAGTTGTTTTGTCCTACTCCATGGCTAGTTCTTCCGTCATGGGCTCTCCGAAGGCAACCAGAAACCCTGACAACATTGAAGGTGGCATGCCTGCTTTCCTCAGCTCCGTCGGAGCATATGAGGCGGACGAGTAACCTTCATGCTTTCCATACAGGAGTTGATTGCCGGAAATCTGGACACTCAACTCCTGTGTGATATGAAAATCGTTCACACTAGTGTGGCGAATCCAGCCGGCGTTCTGCATTTACTGCGCTCCGCAATTCACGCCATCGCTGGTATTGCTGAGGGTCCATCGCTGTAGGTCGCTCTTGGTCTCTTAGCCAGAACAGATACCAATCCAGATTGCGTTCTAGCGATGCCAGGCGGGCCAAGGGATGACCGGGCTGGTGCGACTCCAGAGGATAGTAATACATCTCGACAGGTTTTCCAAGGCGACTGAGTCCGACAAAGACCTCCCACTTCAGAGCGAGATTGCTTGGAGGTGCCCCATCGTTGTCATACGCCACGCCGTTACCCATTACCTCCATCAACAATGGAGTCTGAACCCTTGGAAGGTTGAACGAGATGGAATAGTCCAGCCACGACTTCAATGTCGCGCCATAGGGCGGGCCTCCGTACATCGCATCCCAAGCGCGCAGAACCCCATCCGTGTGGATCATCCAATACTCGCCCAAGCTGTATTGTGTATTATCTGCGACGGTCGCTGCAGCATAGTTTGTTTTGCCGTGTGTAAGCGCAAATTCGGTATACCAGCCGGAACGGCTGAAGCCTATGATTCCGACTCTGTTCCGGTCAATGAGGCCGTCCTTCGCAAGATGCTCGATGGCGCTATCCCAGACATCCGCCTGAAATGCTACTTGTCCCAAAAGTCCAGGGAGGCCTTTGGGATAGTGGGTTTGTTCCTCCGCTGTCTGCGGTCCTTCGGGCAAAAAACGAATCAAATACATGATTCCGGCATTTGCAATCGGCTGGGGAGCAAATGAAGGCTCGTGATTCAAGCCACTATCGCAAAAGAAATTACCCGCTGCTGGATATGAGTGGATCACCAAGGGATAGCGTGTGCCTGGCTTGTAGTCCGGAGGTAGAAGGAGAATGCCGGAGGCACGATAGCCGGTCGAAGTCTCCCACTGCACTTCTTTGATTGGTGCCAGAGTCAGTTCGTCGAACTGCGGATTGAGCTTGGCCAGGATCTGCACCTGTTCTTCGTCCTCTTTGTAAGAAAACAGCTCCGGCGGAGTTGCCGGTGATTCATAGTCTCCTACGACAGATCTTCCATCGCTCGCAAGCCCTGCATTCCTGAAGAGCCCCTGAAGGGGAAGATGGATCTGCGACGACTCCTCCCACTTCTGATGCTTATACTGAAACCGCGAAACGATGTTGTCTCCTGTACGAAGGACAAGATCGTCATCGGATCTCCACGACAAGGGACGATCGTAGATTCCATTAAGTTCAGAACGAACCTGTATGACCGAGCCGGACGCAACGTTGACTTCGAATAAGTGAACTGCCTCGCTGGCTCCTCGATGCTCTCGCAGGTCTTGCTGCTCCCACACGCTATTGACTGGAGAGACAGAGGCGATCATGAACGACTTGCTGTCGCGCGACCAGAAGGGAATGCTCCATGCCCATGGGCCCTCAAATGGAAGATGTGTTTCGCCGTCCGATAAATCGACCACTACAGTAACCTGCGCTACTCCAATGCTGGAAAGGATGTCCCGAACTACCGGGCTTTTCTTCCAGGCGTTTGAAATCCGGCTGGAATTTTCAAGATATGTTAACGCCAGCGACTCTCCATTTGGAGAGAGGCTTAGCCGCAGATTGAGGGCGTAGGAAAGAGACGTGAGAGTTCCCTTGGTAAATGGCGACTGCACGCTCAAGGCCTGTGGTGCGGTCCACCCTCCCGTACCGCCTCTCCGGGTAACGAAGATCTTTCGCCGAAAGAAGAGCGCTACCTGCTCTCTCTGAAAGGGGATTCTATAGCCTTGCGCGAGGTCGCTGGCACTTTTTAGCTTGTTCCGGGTTTGGTCCGGCTCTTCCATCGCAAAGACAATGGTTTTACCATCTTCGGCGACGCTGTATTCGGAGATATCCTGAGACGCTCGCGCTAAGACCTGGACGCGTCCTGAAGGGATCTCAACCTGTTTAACAACGGTGTGGCCGTCATCCTTCGCCAAGACTATGACGGCCGTGCCATCGTTCAGCCACTGCAAGCCGGAGATATCCGCACCGGCGAGTAAGTGTTGCACTTGCCCCTGCGGCGCACCAAGCTGTTTCAGCTCGAGGAGAATATCGTTCTGATTTGATTGAAGATTAGGGGCCTGAACCAGGTACGCAACAGCAGTCCCTTGGGAATTGGTCTGAATGGAAGAACGAAAATCGTCTTCGAGAAAGTGCCGGACAGTAACGCAGTCTGCCGGAACGATTGCCCTCCGCAACTCAGCCTGAAGGCTTCCCGCGAAGACGCATAGGGTGAATATCAAGAACTTGTTGTGACGCTTCCACATCTTCTGTTGGGTCATTGGCTTCTCCTCGCTCTAAAATTGAATCTTCAATGCAAATTGAAGAGAGCGAGGACCGCCCTGTTGGTATTGCGAACCTAAGGTAGCGAGACTTTGATTCAGCGTCTGAGTAGCCTGTCCAAACGTAGCATCGGACAGCGTCGAATCGATCAGACCGAACATCGGATGGTTGAGGAGATTGAACGCTTCCGCTCTGAACTGCACTGTTGCGCTACCCGCCAGAGGGAAGGTGCGGCGTGCGGCGAGGTTGATCTGCGAAGCATCGAATCCTCTTACGAAGTTGCGCGGGGCATTCCCTGTCTTCTCCGCTGCCGGAAGCTGGAAAGCAGCCTGATTGATCGAACGTCCACCTGGATATTGGGAACCATAGAGATAGACAGGTTGAGTTGCGATCAGGTCGACATTGCTATAGTAACGGCTACCTGTTGCCGAATCGGTAAGCAGGTCGCCTCCCAAAGTGACGGGGAAAGCAGTCCGTGCTATGAGGCGGCCATCGAGCGCCCACCCTCCAAGGATCGCTTCCGCACTCTTCCTCTGGTACTCGCCTGGCAGCTCCCAACTCACCCCTCCCTGAAGATTATCTCTGACGTCAAAGTCGGAGTTCCCTCGAGTGAGTGGCAGAGAAGCGTTGTTTGAACCGAAGTCTAACGAGTGAGACCAGGTGTAGGAGGCAAGCGCCTGAATGCCGTGGGTCACTGTGCGCTGGAACTGTATCTGCAAGGCCTGGTAGTTCGATGTGGTTCCCGTTTGGACGACATCCACGGTGCTGAAGTTCGGATTCAACGCTGTCAGAGAGAGCTGCTGCATCTGCAATAGCCGCCGGCCGTTCGATCCGACATAGGAGACTGTCAGAGCCTGAGGCCGCCCCAATGCCTGTTGCAGGCTCACATTCCATTGCAGCGTATATGGCAGTTGCAGATGCGGGGGAAAAGCAACTACTGCGGTGCTGGTATACGGAGCGGTGGTGGAAGGCGAAAAAGCCAACTGTGCTGGAGTTACCGGGAATGCCTGGCCCGTTCCGATTTGAATTGCGGAGAAACCGAGATACTGATAGCCCGTTGTGGCGATTTGGTTTCCGCTGTCGAAGAACACGCCAGCCCCTGTCCTCAAAATCGTCTCCCAATCCGGCTGATCCCGAGCCGTCCATGCAGCTCCAAGTCTCGGAGCGAAGTTGTACCAACTTGTCTTCCACAATGGTGTCCCTCGTGGTGCGACTGTAAGCGAACTAGGGTCGGCCAGATCGCCGAGAAGGGTGAAGGCGTCGTTCCCGTGCTCTTCGGTTGGCGGGGGATCGATCTCCCACCGAATCCCACCGGAGATGGTCAGCCTTGGAAGCGAATGCCATTCGTCCTGCAAGAACACCGCGGTTTCGTTAAATATTGGCGTGGCTGGCAGAACCTTCGAGAGAATACCGATATCCGCGCTGTTATTGAGAACCGAGGATTGATCGAGATAGATGCCCGAGACATAGGGAGATGACGGATACAGTGGAGATTTGATCCTGCGGTAGTCGATGCCGAGCTTGAGCTGGTGCTTCCCGAGGCTCAGACCGGCTGTATCGACGATATTCCATTGTCGGCTCTGATTCACACTGCCGATTGCCTGCAAGATCGATGTTCCCGTACCGAAAAAGCTCAGTTGAAAAGCGCTGCCGGCAGTTTCAGACGCTTCATTCCCAAGCGCGCTTCCGAGGTCAACGGACGTAGCTCCTCCAAAGGAATCCAACGCCGTTTGCGTTCTTGAGTCGCTACAGGAGTAGCCAAGTCGAAACTCATTTGTGAACCGATTTGATAATCGGCTGGTTGCGCCAACAGTGTAGGTCTGTGTGTCAAATGAAGTCTGCGTTAGAGCAGAGAGCACGCGGGTGCTGGTGGAGCTGGGTGTATCGCTAAAGCGAAAGAAGACGCTCGACTTGGGTGAGACGACGTGATCGATCCGGCCGCTGATGGAGTCGATCTTGCTCGGGAGAGAGAAAGGCTCGATGAACTGCGCAAGACCGCTAGCGTAGTCGATGCCGCCGATGCTTGGAAGAGGAAAGGCGTTAAGTATGGACTTCATGGCAGGAGGAGCATTCTGCCTCATGGCAGCGTCAGGAACATACTGAATTGAAGAAGCTTGAGGTTGGGTAAGCCGAAGCCCCTCGTAGGAAGCAAAGAAGTAGCTTGGGTGCGAAGGCGGACCAAGATACGGAAGGTGGATTGGGCCTCCGAGTGTTCCCCCAAAGTCGTTCTGGCGTAAAGGGGTGATCGCTCTTCCGTAATGGTCGTTAAACCAGTTGTTCGCGTCGAAGTAATTGTTGCGAAGATAGTCGAATGCGCTCCCATGAAATTTCTTTGTGCCCGACCGGGTAAGCAGTGAGAATTGTGCTCCAGGGGAGCGCCCGTACTCCGCAGAATAGGTTGATCCGGATACACGGAACTCTTGCAGCGCATCGACCGAAACCAGGCTTTGCGTCGTGCCAAGGGCGGTTGTAGCTCCGATCCCTCCGCTGGTCGCCGCTTGAGGACCTCCCGTTGCTGCTCCGGCGCCGACGTTCGCGCTCACACCGTCGACCGTGTAGTAATTGCTCTCGGTTCGCTGGCCATTCACACTGAAATCACCGCTCGCGCCCACAGCTTGAGACGACTGCGGGCTCTGAGTCACGATGCCTGGCGTCATTGAGATGAGATCCTGAAAACTGCGGCCGTTGAGGGGGATATTCGCAACAAATTTGCGGTCAATCACCGTACTGACCGAAGCGTCCGCTGTATTGAGCAAGGACGACCCAGCTTCCACCGTGATGCTCTGCGACGTCGCCCCCACGGGCAGAACAAAGTTCAGCGCGATAGCCCCTTGCACATTCAGAACCACGTCAGGCTTGATGATGGTCTTGAAGCCCTGCTTCGAGACCTGCACATGGTAGTGTCCCGGAGGCAGGATGGGAACGAAGTACATTCCTGAGGTGTTCGTCTGGTCGGAATACCGCACGCCGGTCTCATCATTGGCAATCTCCACCGCGGCGCCCGTGATAAAACGGCCTGTGGGATCGGTGACTCCTCCGCTGATCGTGGCACTCGTCGACTGGGAAAACACCGCCGTGGGGACGAACCAGAGGGCGGACAGGAGAAGGCAAGCAAGTAGCTTCATACGACGATGCTCCGGAAATCTAGGATGAAAGATGTTCATCCTGTCTACGGTTGGAGGTCGAGGTTATGTATCAGCTGCTGGTGCTATTTTATGGGTGGTTGGGTTGAATCTGAAGGTAGGCGAGCAGAAGCGGCTTGCCGGTTGGCTTGGCGCTTCCTCCCTGCGGCTCTGCCGTGACAAAGACCTTGTTCAAATGCGCCAGCGTCTTGGTGTCGTTAAACCTGAGTACCCATCGCTTGTGCGTATCGTCTTGATAAAAGATGCCGAGACTGACGTCCTGTCTGTCGTCACTGCTGCCCCACGCCTGGAAGGCAACTGACTGCTTCAAGCCGGACTGCTTATCCAGATCATAGCCATAAAACACCAGCGACTTGTCTTTCGTATAGAAGAGCCGGCCGAAAGGCTTGTTTGTCTTTCCAGTCTGCGCCACATCAAAGATATCGGCGATGTAAAGATCTCTCGCCCCGATCAGGTCTCGGATCTCCCGGTCATGGGCAAGGAACTCCTTGTCGAGCGCCAGCATCCGGTCCTTCTCCTCGAGAGCCAGGTTTGCCTCGTGAAGTTTCGCCTTTAGACTTTCTGCTTGAACCGCTTGCTGCGAGGAAGCCACATCGAAGGTTGTGGATCGGCTGCGCAGAGATTCGAGTTCGGTCTGCGCGGCGGCAAGCTGTTGGCTAAGAGTGTCTCGCTCATCGCTGATCTTAACCCGCTGGCTCTTCTCAGCCTCCAGTTGCTGCTCCGTGTTGGTCGCAGTAGATGTTGATTGCCGATAGAGGTCTTTGGTTAAGTTAATCTGCTGTTGAAGCTCTGTCACTTCATGTTGGGTGGCCTCCAATTGAGCTCTGAGCTCGCTGTTGGCTCCAGACTTCCCCTCTGGCCGTGTTCTCTCATCCACACTGCTTGTAGAGACAGGCCGCACGGCAGGTCGAATCCCTGAGTGATGCAGACTAAGGCCAATCAGGCCGGACAGGATCGCGACGCAGGCCGCAATCAGGGCTAGCGGAAGCCTCCAGCTCCTACTCTGTGGTTTGTGTGTACTGTCGGCTGGGCCGTCGGAGTTCAACCGGCTCATCAGCCGTTGCTCAGCCGCTTCCAGAAAAAACGACGCCGGTCCTGGCGGCCCGTCCAGCACTGAAGCCGCGCTGGCGGCCATCACCGGAATCACATCCTTGGCAAGCTGTTGGTACTCATCGAACACCATACGGCAGGAATTACAGTAGGCGAGGTGCACCTGCAGGAGAGCCCACTCCTCCTCTGTCAGTTCACCCGAAGGGAAGAGGGCGCAAAGGGCAACGAACTCGTCATGCCATTGAGGGTTCACCGGCTCGGCTCCCGCTTGGAGCTATTGTGTACCAATTCTCTCACTTCGAGATTCTTTTCCCCGGGAAGATGTGGGACCGGAGCCGCTCCAGTCCACGGTAGTAATGGTTTCTGACACTCCCGAACGTTCGGCCGGTCTTCTCGGCGATCTCATGGAAGCTATATCCTTCAAAGAAGTGAAGCTCCATCGTCTGAATCTGCTCAGGCGAGAGCTCCCTGCGAAGCTTCTCCAAGAGCGCTCTCCCAGCAAGTCCGTCAATCGATATCCGCCCCTGATGACCTGTCAAGCGGTCCTCATCCAGCTCCTCACCATTGTAGTGCTGGCGAAAGCTCAGATACCTTCGGCGATCAATAGCTCGGCAGTAAGCCATTTGAATGATCCAGGAGGCACCCGAACCCTTTGCCGCGTCGAAGATGCTTGCCTTCTGGAAGATAAAGAGGAAGAGCTCTTGTAAGAGATCTTCTGCCTCGCAGTCGTCTCTCAGAATGCGGCGGGCGATGCTGAGGACGGCCCGGGCGTGTCTCTGAAACAGAACAGACAGCGCTTCCTTGCTTCCCTTCCCCACCTGAATCAAAAGATCTTCATCAGAGCTCTCCCGGATAGGACTATGGACCGCGACTACAGGTGAAGCTGATCCACTGTTGGGCTGGACCATGACGGGAGACGATGCGGAAGCAGGCGCGTCGACGTCTGAGGCGCTCCCCAGAGTATCAGGGAAATATGCGGCAGCTTCC
Organism: Tunturiibacter empetritectus; assembly: GCF_013410875.1. GTDB lineage: Bacteria > Acidobacteriota > Terriglobia > Terriglobales > Acidobacteriaceae > Edaphobacter > Edaphobacter empetritectus. Next base: position 1,141,009 of record NZ_JACCCU010000002.1, read on the forward strand.
GAACTCATTCAAACCTTCTGGCGAAGTCGTGTACTTGGGGTTGCTGGATCATTTGGACTTTGATCTCCACTCGGGTATGCAAGGCAAGGCTATTTACTGTCAATCCGTAATGCGGCTCGGTGTTTTATCTAATGCACCTCGCTCACACTTCACGTTGTGGCGACACTGCGAAAACAATTCGGCAAAAAAATGCGTTCTATTCGCAAGCGCCACAATATGACTCAAGAGCAATTTGCTGAATTGTTGGATATTTCAGTTGATTTCCTAAGCCTTGTAGAACGCGGGTTGAACGCGCCTTCCTTTGAATCAATTGAATCATTTTCAATCACTCTGGGTATTCCGGTACGTGATTTCTTCGACTTCACCTCCTAATGGCTTTCATAGGCATAGGTTATCCCCAATGTACTGGGATAATAACTCGTAATATCGCTCGGTGTCTTAAAAAAAGTGAAATCTCCACACTTTTGATGTGGAGCCTGTTCAGCCCAATTTCGGAATTCGCATCAAAAAACTTCGCTTCGAAAGAGATATGGGGCAACAAGAACTGGCTGATCTTTGCGAGTTGTCAGTAGACCAAATATCAAATATTGAACGTGGAAAGAGCTGGACTGGCGAAGTGAGCTTGTCTTTTTTGGCGAATGCCTTCGAGATTGCACAGAAATCACTACTCGATTACAGCGAAAACCAGGCCTTTATTGAAAGCGGCGGTCTGAGCTGGCGGGCCTCTCGAAAGAAAAACACTTTGACTGTGAGGCACAGCAAGGTCGAAATTGCCTTCGCTAAGAAGAAGAGACTATGACGTATACATGGCCAGTTAGATTTCCTTAGACCCGAGCCATTTTGTCAGAGAATTGGATTTGGCTGCGATTGAATTAGTCGGGTAGAAAAAAAACAGGCTAAGACCGCGCCATGAATTCTCATTGTTCAACAGTGGAGAGCCATAAACTCTTCAGAAACGAAGTCGAACTTTCCGAAATACGGCGAGTTTTTACGAGAATCCGTGAAAACGGCGATTCTGACTAGAAGTGATATGATTATAGTCGGAACCGTGGAGTGGAGGTGCATATGGCTGTGTGGCAGGTTCAGGAAGCGAAAACTCGTTTGAGCGAACTGATCGAGGATGCGAATACGGAAGGGCCGCAGATCATCACCCGGCACGGCTCCGAACATGCCGTGGTCCTCTCAATCACGGACTATCGCGCGCTCACTGTCCAGCGGGCGAACTTGAGGGACTATCTGTTGAATGGTCCCAAGGTAGACTCCTTCGAGGTTAAGCGCAGCCGCGATGCAGGACGAAAGATCCGCCTGTGACATCTCGAAGCCGATATCTTTTGGACACAAATGTGTTGTCCGAGACTCGCAAGAAGCGGCCGGATGAGCGGGTTTTGGCATTTCTCTCAAATGTGTCTCCAACTGCCTTGTTTATGAGCTGCCTTTCAGTTGGAGAACTCAAGAAGGGTGTGGCCCTCAAGCGGAACTCCGACCCATCGGCAGCCAAGGCAATTGCGGGGTGGGTCGATGGCCTTGAGATGAACTTTGCAGACCGGATCTTGAGTGTGGACACTGCCAGCGCGAAGCTCTGGGGTGAGTGGTCGGCCCAGAGGCCCCGGCCCGTCATTGATACAATTCTCGCCGCAACTGCCGTAGTGCACGGCCTAGTCTTCGTCACGCGCAACGAAAGCGATGTTCAAGATCTTCCTATCAAGCTCTTAAACCCCTGGCGGAGCGACTCGTGAACCATCGTCGCCAGGAGATAATTCCTCACGTACTTTTTCTGTCTTTGAATTCGGCATAGCGCAAAATAGAACGGATAGACCAACGGATCGGTCCAGTGAAATGCAGAAATAAGGATTCACTATCCCTTTCTGCTTGAAGCGGTCGCCCGCCGTGCGATCTCTCATCGAGCGAACTTTCGCGTACCTACGGAATCGTGCAACCGACAATCCCGACCCCGAGATTCGCCCAGCCATGCTCGCGCAAGCTGTCGGCGAAAACGAAATGGTCGCGTTGACTGCCCTAAGCATTTTGGAAGACGCGGGTGTTATGAAGGCCCACATCGGCCTGTACTGCTACGGGCAGTCCAGCCACTAGGGGATTCGTCGTCAATTTCAAGAGTTTGATGCGGATATGCCCGTATCCATCTACAATCCCTACTTACGTGTGAACACGTAGATTGAAAGGACGAAAAGTGGCTGAGAAGACACTAGTTGAAAAGGTTGCTGAAGCAGTTGGGTTTGGAATGGCAATGGCGGAAGATGCAGCTGGCAAGGTCAAAACGGCAGCTGGCGCGGCTGTAACCACGGTAACGGACGTGCTGAAGAAGGAGCCTTCCAAAGCGGTTGCGAGAAATAAAGCTGTCAGGAAGGTGCCCGTTGCGAAGGCTCCGAAAAAAAACGCGGCCAAAAAGGCAACTATGAAGAAGACCACTATAAAAGCCGCGACCAAGAAAGCCGTCAAGAAGGCACCCGATAAGAAGACTTTCAAGAAAGCTGCATCCAAAAAACACCAGCAAAGAAAGCTGCGAAAAAAATCGTAAAGAAGGCCGCGAAGGAAGCTGCGCGTCGTCAGTAATAACTGTGAGGGATTATGGCAAACAACAAAGCTAAGAAGAAGGCAGTGAAGAAAGTCGAAAAAGCGGTCAGGAGAGCAGTAAAAAGAGGTGTCACCGAGGGCGCGGTCGACAAAGCGGTCTCGCTGGGTATTGCCACGGCAGACTCCAAGAAGCCCGCTCGAAAAGCTGCTGCTGAAGACGCGCGGGAATTAAAGTCGGCCTGAGTAGTCGAGCGAAAAACGATGGAGTAACCGTGACTGTGTCGGGTCGTGTCTGCAATGACCGTCACGCCCAGTTTGCGATTGTCAGAAGTTCTCCCATAAGGCCGAGGGCTTATACATGCCTTCGAGGCCTTCGATTAAGTCATATGCCACGCCTTCGCCTGGCTGACGCAGCGATTGTGGGCGACGTATCACTACTATCTTGCTTCATGGATGCGCGCAATGCTGAGCGTAACAGAGTCGGCGCGCTGAGAAAATTCTGCCGGTGTTTCGCGCTTTGGCTTTGGGCCCGAGGTCATTTCAACAAATGATCCCGGTGGGGCCTAAGCACTATTGAGCATCTCTGGCCCATTATTTTTAACGTTGCCTACCAGCTGATTTGCTGGAGTCATACTCATGCCTTCCGACTCGAAAGGCCGCAGTAGATCAATGGGCGGCCGCGATTCATCATAGTCGTTTAGCCAGCGGTCATAGTCGCGCTCGTGGAGGATTACCGGCATCCGGTCATGGATCGCCGTCATCATCTCATTCGCTTCCGTCGTGACGATGGAAAATGTATCCAGCGGCTCCTGCATATCACCCGGACGTGGTCGCCATTGTGAATACAGGCCAGCCATTGCAAATGGCGTATGGCCCTTCATCTCGAATTTATAAACAGGCTTCGAGCCCGCCTTGGGTTTTGGCGTCTTCATCGGTGGTGGTGGCGCTCCTGGAAACAGGCCGTGTTCGCCGGGCTCTATAGCAGGAGGCTGAGGGAGACCGGGGCGTTGCAGCCATTCATAAAAACCGTCGATCGGTATCAGGCAACGTGTGTGGAGGAAAGGCCCTCTCCAGATAGGCTTATCAAGTATCGATTCGGCGCGGGCGTTGGAGGTGGTGTAAATCTTAAATGCTTTCGGGTCGGCGACTTTGGCGGGAACCAATCCCCATCTCATCGGCACCAGTTCCCTTTCCCTCGTTTCCCGGTCCGGACGGATGACTGGCTGGTAGGTGCTGGGAGCGATATTGTAATCCGCAGGCAAATGATAGCCGGGCGGCATCTTGCCCACCTTGAAAGCTTCCGCAATACGCTGTTTGTCGCCTTGGCTGTAGTAACGGCCGCACATAGCTATTCCTCGGTCTCGTCAATTGCTGTTTCGCCGCCGCGGTCAATTTCGGCCTTTCGCATTTCGATGTACTCAGTCGAGAAATCCGCTTTACGAAACATCTGTTCGATGGGATCCCAGTTTAGGTAAACAGCGATACTGACGCCATCGGAGCCCGTGAGTTCATAACCGATATCCACTCGTTTGATTATGATTTTTTCTAATGCATCGCTGATCATGTGGTGCTCCGGGCTGGGATTTGGGAATCGGGTTTAGCTAACTCAAGTTTCATTGCATCTGTTGACAGCCGTCACCATGGTCCACTAGAGCCAGGTAACACGGTTTCATAATTTCTGCAGCAGTTTGAACGCTTCTCTGCCCCTAGACGGTCCACTACCAAACTCTTTGACTTTTCTGTTGGATGCAAATCGGCGTTTATTCGGCGGAAATTGCTATCCAGAGCGAACCTCTGTCTACGGTTATTCCATAAATCACGCCCAACCTGCGTCAGCTCCTATACCGACAGTACATTTTTTGCCTTAAATAATCGGCATAGAATCAATTACCTAAACGATTTGTTGCCCAATTTTGGAGGCAAGGGCGGTTGCGTTTCCAAATGTAATAGGCGAAGATTTGGCGAAGGTTGTTCACTATGCCGTCATCCTCTGCCCTCCGTATTCAAGTCGAAAGTACCCTCGCCAATAAGATCCCTTCTGCCCTGACTTCGGTTGCGAAGATGGTCCGGCCCGCAGTCTCTTCAGGGGTTGCGCCGGTAGATGATCTCTTACGAGGTGGTTTCCCGATCGGAGCAGTCAGCGAGATCACCGGTCCAGATTGTTCCGGCCGGACCTCCCTGGCGCAATCCCTTATAGCGCGTGTCGTCGAAAGTGGCAAAGTTGCCGCCTGGATCGATGTATCGGACACCTTCGACCCGGCCTCTGCTGCAGCAGCCGGCATCGATCTGCGGCGGCTTCTTTGGGTACGCTGCGGGGTACCGGAAAATTCTAATCCGGAACAGGTCCGCGATTTCGCGCTTCCAAACGCATACCTGATTCCTGGAACACCAAAGAAAGGTATTCATGGAGGCGGCTGTGGCACTCATCCTCGGCATGAAGCCAAGGGCCTCTCTTTGGCTGTCAGCGGTCTGCTTCAGACCGAGGCGCTGAATTCACGGTGTGCGGAACCGCAACGAAAGACCCGCCCTATTCAGGTCACCTATGCTCCGGCTTCTCAGCCTGTGGTATCTCCAGTGCGGAGGCGATCCGCACTCGGCCAGTACCAGCGGATTGAACAGGGTCTGAAGAGCGCCGACTTGATCCTGCAGGCCGGCGGGTTCGGTGCCATCGTGCTCGATCTTGGAAGCATCGCGCCAGAGTTCGTGTCGCGCGTAGAGCAAGGGACATGGCATCGGTATCGCGTAGCGGCAGAACGGACGCAGTCGAGCATTGTTCTTTTGACCCAGTATGTCTGTGCCAAGAGTAGCGCAGAACTCTTGTTGCGTCTGCATACTCCAAGGATGCTCCGCGAGGAGACAACCGTGTTCTCCGGAACACAGCCGAAGGCAGAGGTCGCGCGGCATCGCTTCCAAGAGCGAGGAAGTAATATCCTCCCGATTCGTAAGCCTCCCCAGAACGTCACGACAGCTTGCCGGCAAAACCGCGCGACATGGGCAGGTCAGCGATGACAAACGAAGCTTCTCTCTACGCCTGCCTCTATGTGCGGGAGTTTCCCGCACAGTCGCTCCTACGGCTGAGACCGGAATTACATGGTGCAGCCTGCGTCGTCATGACTGGCGAAGTGCCCAGCGAAAAGGTCTGCTCGCTCAACACCAAGGCCCGGCTTGTTGGCATGAAGCACCGCATGTCTCGCGTCGAAGTAGAAACGTTCGCCAATCCAATCATCATGCGTCGGTCCACTGTCGCGGAAAGCATGACGAAGGCCGCGTTGCTTGAGGTAGCCGGAAGCTTCTCGCCGCAGGTGGAGGACCGAAGTGAAGATACAGCGTTCCTCTGTGGCATCGACATTACGGGAACGCGAAGTTTGTTCGGACCACCTGAGCAATTAGGCAGAAGCCTCATCACTCAGATCCGAGCCAGCGGCATATCCGCGAGCGTCGCAGTCAGCACGAACTTCCATACGGCTGTGAGCCTCGCGAAGGGATTCTCACGGCGAGCCTCCGTGCAGGTTGTCGCGTTTGGTCAGGAAGGGGCCGCGTTGTCATCTTTACCGCTGACTGTTCTTGCAGTGTCTGACACTCAATTGGAAACCTTCGCATCGTGGGGCATCTACAGACTGGGAGAGTTGGCAACCCTTCCTGAGAAAGAACTGATCTCCCGTATGGGCCAGGACGGCAAGCGACTCCGGCAGATGGCAGCAGGATCGCTGCCCCACCTCTTCCAAGCGGCGGAGCCGGTCTTTCGGCTTGAAGACAGACTGGAACTGGATTCGCCCCTCGATGTCCTGGAATCGCTCCTCTTTGGTATCGCGATGATGCTGGATCAACTCATCGCGCGTGTGTCAGCGCGCGTTCTCGCTTTGGCTTCTGTGACTGTTACGTTGGACCTCGAAGGCAGCGGCACTCATGAGCGGACGGTACGTCCCGCATTGCCAACAAATGACAAGCAACTCTGGATCAAACTGCTCCACCTTGATCTTGAGGCGCATCCACCACGGGCAGCGATTCTCGCTGTCGGACTGCGTGCGGACTCCGGCTCTACCAGCAAGGTTCAGCTCGGACTGTTTTCTCCTCAGTTGCCGGAAGCAGGCCGGCTGGATATAACGCTAGCGCGTCTGTCGGCGCTCGTGGGAGAAGGCAATGTCGGATCTCCGGCTCTCCCCGATCAACATCTCCCGGGTAGCTTCCGTATCGAGCCATTCACCCTGCCGTCAGGAGACGCAACTATCACGGCATCCCCGATGTCACGAGTCTCCCTTCGGCAACTGCGTCCACCCGAGCCGGTAGCCGTCATGTTGAAAGATGCGCGGCCCGAGAGTCTACGCTTTCGCACCCGGCGCTATGTGGTCGAGCATCTCTATGGGCCATGGTTCGCAAGCGGCGCATGGTGGAGTCGAGATCGTTACGGACTGGAACAGTGGGATCTCGATGCGCGTAGTGAGGATGGATCACTCCTGTGCTGCTGCGTGGTGCGGGACAGGGTAAGAAATCGATGGCAGATGGAGGCACTCTATGACTAACCCCTATGTCGAACTCCATAGCGCGAGCGCGTTCTCGTTCCTTCAGGGAGCCTCCCAACCCGAAAAGTTGGTAGAGCGTGCAGTTGAAATAGAGATGCCTGCAATGGCGTTGCTCGATCATAACGGCGTCTATGGCTCAGCCCGCTTCCACACCTCTGCGAAACGAAATAGCATTCGAGCCCATGTTGGGGCTGAGATCGCGGTTCCTAACCTCGGTACTCGTCTTACCCCTCCGAAATGGCTCCCGCACCAACACATTGCGGAGCCTGTCCGACTGCCTCTCCTATGCGAGTCACGGGAGGGGTATCAGAATCTTTGCCAGCTCATCACACGCTTCAAGATGAGAGAGAAGAGCAAGGGAGATGGGTCAGCGAAGCTCGAAGAAATCCAGGATTACTCGCGTGGTCTGGTCTGCCTGACAGGTGGCGATGAAGGGCCGCTCGCCTCGGCCTTGGCGCGCGGCGGCGAGACCGCTGGGCGCGATGTGGTTGAGCGTATGGTCCGCGTCTTTGGTCCCCAGAATGTCTACGTGGAATTGCAACGACATCACGAGCGCGAGGAAGAGTGGCGCAATCAAGCAGCGATTCGTATAGCTAGTTCTCTGAAGCTGCCACTGCTGGCCACAAATGGAGTGCGTTATGCGCACGCCTATGACCGCGAAATTCTTGACCTCTTCACATCGATTCGGAATCATACAGAACTTGATCTCGCGGGGCGGCTCTTATCCGAGAACAGCCAACGCCATCTCCGTTCGGCCTCTGAGATGGCGGCGCTTTTCGCTGATTTGAATTGTGCTGTGGCTAACACTGTCGAATTATCCAATCGTCTTGAATTTCAGTTGGGTGACCTGGGATACGAGTTTCCGCGCTATCCGGTGCCGGACGGCGAGACAATGGACAGCTTTCTCCGGAAGCGCGTGTCCGAGGGAGTTATGAAGCGCTACGGGGCAAAAAGCAATTCGGGACTTTTCGAACGTGCGAAGAAACAAGTCGAGCATGAACTTGCCTTGATTGCAAAGCTGGGCTTTGCAGGATATTTCCTTATTGTCTGGGATATCGTCTGCTTCTGTAAACGGAACAACATTCTCATTCAGGGGCGCGGGAGCGCTGCTAACTCCGCGGTCTGTTATGCCTTGGAGATCACGGCGGTCGATCCGGTTGGAATGGAACTGCTCTTTGAGAGATTCCTGAGCGAGAGTCGCGGCGAGTGGCCGGACATTGATCTCGATCTGCCTTCGGAAGACAAACGGGAGCTAGCCATTCGACATGTTTACCAACGGTACGGTGAACTGGGTGCAGCCATGTGCGCTAACGTGATTACCTATCGCGGAAAGTCGTCAGCGCGTGAAGTCGGCAAGACGCTCGGGTTTGATCGTGAATCACTTCAGAGATTATCAAGTCTCGTGAGCCACTTCGAGTGGCGTGGACCAACCGACACGATGGCGCATTCGTTTCGTAATGCTGGTTTTGATATCAAGCATCCGCGTATCGCGAAATATCTCGAACTCTGTATGCGCATCCAGGATCTGCCGCGTCATCTGGGCCAACACTCCGGCGGCATGATTATCTGCCAGGGGCAACTAGATCGCGTTGTTCCGCTGGAGCGAGCCTCCATGCCGGACCGCACCGTCGTGCAGTGGGACAAGGAAGACTGCGCCGACCTCGGCATCATCAAAGTCGATCTGCTCGGGCTCGGCATGATGGCCGTGCTCAAGGATTGCGTCGAACTAATCCCTGAGCACTATGGTGACCCCGTAGATCTTTCCAACTTGCCCGACGATACGGATGTGTATCGAGCATTACAGAGGGCCGACACGATCGGTATGTTTCAGGTTGAGAGCCGTGCGCAGATGGCGTCCCTGCCTCGAAACAAGCCAGAGAAGTTCTATGACGTGGTAGTGCAGGTTGCCATCATTCGCCCTGGGCCAATCGTCGGCAAGATGATGCACCCCTACATGCGGAGACGACAGAAAAAGGAAGAAATCACCTATCCACACCCCTCCCTCGAAAGCACACTGAAACGCACTCTAGGGGTGCCGCTTTTTCAGGAACAACTGCTCCGCATGGCGATGACGGTTGCGAACTTCACAGGCGCGGAAGCAGAAGAATTGCGCCGTGCAGTCGGAATGCGCCGATCCTGGGAGCGCATGAAGAATCTTGAAGGCAAGCTCCGGGCCGGAATGACCGCAAACGGCCTCGACATGGCAACTCAGGAAAACATCATACAGAACATCAGTTCCTTCGCGCTCTATGGATTTCCTGAGTCGCACGCGGCGAGCTTCGCTTTGATCGCATACGCTTCGGCGTACCTCAAGATAAAGTATCTCGCTGCCTTCACCTGCGCGATTCTCAATAACCAGCCGATGGGCTTTTATAGTCCAGCCGTCTTGATTCAAGATGCTCGGCGTCATGGGCTCCGTGTTAAATCAATAGATATTCAGGTATCGGGATGGGCTTGCGCGTTGGAACGCGAAGCGGACTATTCGCTCTCGCTTAGGCTTGGTCTGGGCTACGCAAAAGGTCTTCGGCGACATGCCGCGGAAGCGATTGTCAGCGCCCGCGACGCAAGTCGATTCAGTTCTGTCGAGGATGTTGCTTTACGTGTACCTGTTTTGAACCGGAAGGAGCTGGCTTTGCTCGCTCGTGTGGGCGCGATGAATGGTATTGACGGAGTGCAGCATCGGCGCGACGCACTCTGGCAAGTAGAACGGGCTGGCAAGCTGGAAGGACCTTTGCTCAGTCAGCAAAGCGAATGGCTCCAGGAAAACAGCAAAAGTTTTCCATTACGAGAGATGACCCCAGAAGAACGCCTGGTTGCCGATTATGCGGGAACGAGTGTGACCACCGGCCCGCATCCCATGCACTTTCGCAGGCAGGAACTTAACAAGCAGGGATATCTCACAGCCATTGAATTGAGGAAACGACGGGACGGAGAGTTCGTGAGAACAGCGGGTTTGGCCATCGTAAAACAGAGGCCAGGTACAGCAAAGGGTACCGTTTTCCTGTCAGTCTCGGATGAGACAGGTATTTTTAACGTCATCGTTACCAAGGAATTCTTTGAGCGAAATCGTAGCGCAATCTCGAACGCTAGGTTCATTTCGGTGGAAGGGCCGCTTCAGAACGAAGACGACGCGATTCATGTCAAAGCCTCACGAATTAAAGCTCTACCGACACGAGGGTTAGAGGTGACGTCGCATGACTTCCACTAATGTTGGTTCTCGGGTGGGCGGCTATCGTCGGGAGGTGGACTTTCAAAAACTTGGGCCGGCACTGCTCATTGCCTCTAGTCTTGTCCTCGCGATCCGCACAGCGCGCTGGGACCCAACGCACAGCGACGGGCTCGCAAACGTGGAGTGGGAGAAAGAAGTTGAGCATAGCATCCGCATCGCGAAGTTTGTGCTTTCTCATCTGACCTCCCGGCACCCTGATCTCTTTCAATCGAAAGATGTCGCCTGGTATGTCGCGACGGATGAAGAGACGCCGAGATAGATTTGGGTAGACGCAAGCGTCTTACCAAGGCTAATATTCCCGAATTTGCTTCATGAGTGCATTGACTGATATCGCCAATTGAAATCAGTGGCCCGACCAGCATGTCCGCCAATAAAAAGTTACGGCGAAGATCACTGAGCCGGTCGAGGCGGAGATGCTCGGACACGTAAAGCCACCGATCAGCGGGCACCACTGGCCAAAATCATCCCAAAGCCGGAGACAGACGCCAGCATACGAGTCAGCGCAAGCTGGCAACACTATGAGCAGAGCCGCACAGGAGAAGAGAAGACCAACCCCCGATCCCGTAAGTGTTCCAGCATCATAGGCATAATGTGGTAAAACGGACTCCACCCAGTTGCCTGCGACCTCCAGCACCAAAAACCAGAGCAGCAGCACTACTAGGTGGCTATCCGGAAGGCAGGCAGTAGATTGGCCAAACCTTCTTCTTCCTCCTCATCCGCATTGCCAGTGGACACCAAGGTCTTGGGTAGGAGGGCAAAGGTCGCCAAGGCTGCGATTAGCAACGTAGCTCCGCTCCGGAGAACACTGCACCAAGAAACAAATTTGCCAGGAAGGCTCCGCAAAGAGGCCCCAGAACTCGCCCTAAATTTAATGCGACTCGCCCGCGAGCAAACAGGCGGCGCTGCTGTTCTGCGTGAGTGCCGGATCATCATTGGCATCGTCGCAGGCTGGCTTACGGGCAAAATCATGAAAGGGTCTAGCTTCGGAGTCTTGATGGATATGGTTTCGGGGTCATCGGTGCCCTGACCGGATGGTTCATCTCCTCGCATATTGGTCTCGGCGGTGTCGGAGATCATGGCCTCATTATGAGCATTGTGATCGCGGTTGTCGGAGCTGTGATTCTCCCCTTGCTCGTTCGGCTCGTCACGGGAAACAATCGGCAGAGCTTTAGTCCTTAAAGCGGCTAAGAGCATGCATTCAGTTAGGCTGAAACGACAACGAGAAGTGAGCACCACGAGATGCTCCCCTTTAGTTCCGTCAGACCTAGTCTCGACAACACTCAACAGAACTGGCCGTCTTCCTTGACTCAGGCGGGCGTATGGATTGCGGAAAACAGCGAGAAACGGTCAACGAAAGGAGCTAGGCCTCGGGCTCGGCTAGTGTGTTTCGTTGACACTAGATCGTTCTTTACGAATTCTCAATATGAGATAGACAGCGATGGCAATGTTGAGCAGGAGCACGATGACCTTCGTGGCAGTTGGATGGCGGTAAATCTCGAAAATCTCTAGTGGCACGAGCGAGCTCGTGATAATCGTCGTGAACCACTCCGCCCATGGCTTCGCAAGCCAGAGCCCAATACCCTCGGTGAGAAAGAGGGCGGCATAAACGAAGCTGCCGATGCCAAGATCCTTGAAGTCCTTGGGCGGAATATTCGATAATTTGCCAAGGGCAAGGTCGACGTAGTGTCCCCCAGGATTGAAGCCGAACTTGGCGATCAAGAGAGTCACTGAGTCCCCAGGAACGCCATCGTGAAACAAGTGCAAGGCGCCAAAGCCCACCGCGATAAGAGCGATCGCTTTGAATAATTTGAAGATCGCTATTAGTCTTAGCAGACCAGAATTTTTTTTGTTCATTGGACCGTTCGCCTTCAGAGGACTTTAGCATTGCCTTTTGGTGCTAACCAAAGTCTCTAAGAGGTACCCCAGTGGCACCTGGGGCGGCATCTTTGCCGCCCCCCTTACAATCTCGATTGTCTAGCGTTTGCCACGCTTCTTATCTCCGGTGGATCTCACTCGCGGGCCGACCGGCCGAATCCGGGGATGGGAGTACGGGGTGAACATAGACCCCCGGTTTACCCAACTATGTTCCCACGGATTCCCTCCGATCACAATCGTGTGAGCTGGCCAGAAGAACGCCGGACCGGTGCACCAGCCCCATGTCCCGAAGGTGGCGGAGATGGTAACTGCGGGTCCAAATCGGATCGCGGTGCCAACTACGAAGCCTGGCCAAGGGCGAGCGAACACGATGACCGGATCGTAGTAAGGTACGTAGAATACCGCAGGGTTTAGAAGTCGGATCTCAATGGAGCCTCCCGTCTCGACCATATTCACGTAGCTGTTAGGAGCCAGATCGCCATAGCTGCGCGCCTTCTGCCGCATCCGCTGCACAGCATCCATCACCTCGGCGCGCTGGCTAAGATCCATAAACCCAAACCAGTTCCGTTAATGCCTTTCGTGGTGAAGAACGGCTCAGAGATTCGCTTTACGTACGGAACATTACGAGATCGCAGGCTACGAAGCCTGCATCTCTATGGCGACCGCTTTGGCAATGCCGAATATAGTGAGGCTGCTCAACTCCAACCTAGAGGAGTTGTCGGCGGCAAGGAAGATCACGACATCAGGGGCACCAATCATGAAGCAAAGTGCCAAAGAGCCCGAGCAGGCGAAGAAGCCGAAGACCGAGAAAGAGAAATACTCCGCTAAAAAGAGCAAGGAAGAAGAGGCGAAAGCCGCGCCCGAACTCAATACGTCTACCACCTGAGGGCAATCCGCTTACCCCGATGCGGTCGATTAGGACTCAGATCTCTCACCCTAGAGAGAAGTGGCGCAAGTGTGTCAATCTCGTCGAGGGAGTGGCAACCTTTACAGAACGTCTGCGCTCCAAGTATAAATACTTCGTACTACGAAAGGACAACGAATGAGTCAGCCGAAGCTGTATTCTGTCGAAGAAGCAATCAAGGCACAGAAGTCTTTGCGCGAAGCAGCCGGGCTGGGACCTGAGCAGTTTCCCATCCAGGCGTTTGTTGGAATGATCAGTGACGAGATTGAGTCTCTGCGGAAGCGTGGCAAGACCGATGACGATATCGCGTCCCTTATTCAGCGAAACAGCGCAATCGAGATCACTGCTGCCGAGATTGCCGAGAACTACGCCTCACCTGAAGAGCGTCATCAGCATAGCGAGTAGGCTTAGGGGCCTCTAGGCTTATGGCGCTGAGCTTCACCATCTGCTCAAGGCCGGCGAGGAGGCCCTCACGCCCTGTCTTACTCATTCGACCGAATATTCCAGACATGAAGGCGTGGAAACCCAAAGATGTGGAGTTCTGTAAAGTCTCGCCTGCCTTTGTCGCAGAAATGTCGATTTTCCGACCGTCTGTGATCTGACGGGTTCGGCGGACAAGATCTCGCTCTTCCAAAGAGTTAACGGTGGCGTTTAGGGTGGCTGGACTTAAATTCAGTCTTCTTGAGAGTTCTGTGAGAGTCATGCCTTGCTTTGGAACCACGTTCAAGGTTATGAACTGCGTCGCGCTCAATCCTGCTTGCTGGAAGCGGTTAAAGTTTGCGGCCTGGATCACCTGACGGAGCTGCATCCATGCGGCAATAAAGCGGGTTGTCTCATTTTCGAAAGCCGACATGCATCTATTGTGGACGAGATCTCGCAAGCTGGCTCCAACTAATGTGATTCCTAGCCAAATTCGCCAAAAGTCAGCGTCTACCTTCGATTAGCAACTCTGAATGAACCAGCCGTATTCGCGTCAACCCTTCAGCTTGCCTCCGGAGCTCCGTCGGAAGAATGAGAAGAGCGAGTTGGTGCACAGGTAAATCAGACACATCTCGCACTAAATGATTCTCATAATTCTGAGAAGGTGAATCTGTACATGTTAATGGTGCAGAGTCGAATCGCCTTACTCAACGAAATCGCATTATGTACACTTAGCTTCTGTGACCGACAGGCCAAAAAGGAAAGTCACACCATCGCGCTGTAGAGCCCGATGTCGAGCACCATGCACCACAGTTTTGCCTACCTAAAGATCTCCCCACCTGCTTCTTCAATCAATCCTCCCGTTCGTCCTCATAGCCACAAGGCTCCGACCAACGGTAGATCACTTCTGCCTTCGCTCTAGCCCCGTGCTAGGATCCAGCGCGAAGTTGAAGTGGCGCCGAAACTTTTCCTGCTTCTTCATCTGTCTCAGCGCATAGCCGTTCCAGGGCCAACCGTTGCCGCGTTCGACGGGCTGCGCTAACTGCCGATCCATCAGGTTCCAAACCGCGCTGGAAACGCCCCATGCGCTGATACCTTTTTCGTGGCTGTCCGACTCCTCCGCAGATAGGCTTTCGCAGCGTAGAAGCTTTCTGACCTCCTCATGGGAACTATGAAGCAACAAAGGCCCGATGCGCCTTTGTCCATTTGGTCCTATGAAATGAACCGCTCAGTCTGCCGACATAACGTTGACCAAAACGCGATGACTATTCACCTTTCACCGCAGAATAGTCGGCCCGGTTCATAATTCTCGCTCTGAGCGTTGAAGTCTAAAGAGTTCTGCTCTTGTTTGCCGTGTCACGCTAAGGGTCCACCGTACGAAGATGTTGATGGCGAAGACGCCGGTTCGACCGTTACTCCTGCAATTGTGGCGTGAGCAGCATCCAAATGGTCGGGTTTCGGTGATGAACCACAATCGGGCGCCGCACACTCTACAGCAACGGCCGTCCCGCTTCAGGACCATCTCTCGCAGCCCACCAAAGTATTCCTCATCCTGACGCTTGAGCGTGTAGCAAGTCGCGCAAGGCCGTGTGCGAGGATCTTCGCATTCCCGCAGCTGCAGTACATGGCGCTTTGGAAGCACTTTTTCAACGCACCTTTTCTCCCAACATGCCCAGACTAATATCGACGCAGATCCAACCTTCTTTCCAAAGATCACTGCGGGCACTATCAAACGGAATCCCATTTGCTTTGGCTTGGCTGCCCGCGTAGAAGAGAAGGCCCCAAGTCTCTACGAAGTTGTCTTCGCCGCCTTCCTCAAGCACTTTAGGGGTGTCGAGCTGACTCCAACAGCTCCGTGTCGGCATCGTCCCGTCCCATTTGCCACCAGCGGTGCGATGTCTCCAGCTTCGGAATTCCGCTCAAGCGAGCGCCATAACCGACCGCATACTCCGCGGGCTCCCACCTTTCGCAGTTGGCCTGTTCTCGCCTAGTCATGCGCTTCCTTCCGTTTAAGCGTTGACCAGCTATACATCTAATTGGGTAAACCATTCAGCATAGGGCGTTCCTGACACCTTGTGCCGATTCCAGTCGGGTGAACTGTCAGTCCACCAAACCGGGCCTCGCTCGCCTAAGAGGTGCTTCACCTCGTCTATAATTCTTCTCGCCGCCTCTTTTGCGGCTTCGTCATCCTTGCGAATTGCCACGCGCGTTTCGCTTGTCGTGCTTCCATGAGGCGCTTCACTAGCGTTCGTCTCAGGTCCTGAGGAATCTGCGGGTTGGTGCAGCGCCATAACCTTCCCCTAACCAGGAGTCACAGGATATTCAGATGTCACTTCGCTCCCAACAACATATCTATAGAGCGTCAGGCGCGCAACACGGACCTAATAGCAATCGATGTGTTCGATTCGCCGGCTGCTACGCGCCTCCTAGGTTTCGTGACTCGGATCGCGTTCAAGGCAGTCTTGCGACCACCATAAACCCTATCAGGTAGCTCTGCCAGAGCTATCCCTCTCGTTATGACGTTTTCGGGAGTCTAGATAGACTTCACGGCCACGATCCCTACAGCCTGCTCCGCCCTCGACCAAACAGCAGGTAGATAATCGCAATCGCAAGAACGAGACTAAGGCCGCCGCCACCGTAGTAGCCGACTCCAGGACCCATGTAGTAGCCGCCGCCGCCGAAGAGAACCAATAGGACAATAAGAATGATGATGAGTGGCATGCCGAAAAGTCTAGCATGCTTTTCCCAGCGGCCGAATCTCCCTAACAAACCTGGGACGACTGAACAGTGCCATAGTCGGCGAAACTCATCCCGACCCAACTAGTCAAACTGAATTCGAACTAATCAATGGGCACTGTTATCCATTCGGTTTAACATAAGGGGAGACGCAAACTTCAGTAGCGCGGGCGTGTCTTTTCGTTATCCGTCGGAAAGTGAGTAAAGCTTGAGCTACAACCTGGTCCATATTCAGGTAGCGGTAGTCGCTCGAGATTACAGGATGTTAACAGCTCGAGCCGCGAGCAGAGCCACGGTGGTGAAAGAGATGAGGGATTGAACCATCTTGAGTTCTTTGGCCCATCTCGGCAATACAGGGCAGTCTGTGGGGGAGAAAGCGGTACTCGTGTTGAAGGCGATGAAGAGGTAGTCTACGAATCCGGGGCTCAAATATTGCTCGCCCATTTCCTTTCTTGTCTCAGCATTGAGAGTCATGTGCGGAAACAAGAACGCGCCATCGGTATGGCTCTCGCGCAAATCCCGCACATTAGGACCATCTGCATCCAAGCGCCAGTACCACGACGCAAAGACAAGAATGTTTGTAACCCATAAGGCCGCCGCCGAACGCAATAAGACTTGGGGAGGTACGTTGTGGGACGGCAAGGCCCCGATCAGCAAGCCCAAGGACCAGACCATATCTGCAGTCACTACTATTCCTTATTGATGCATCGATCACCGAAGTTTGGGAAGTGCCCTCAAGAAAAAGACGCACCAATAGAACGAACGAGAAATCTTCGAAGCTGTCTCATGGCTGATGCTTAGCGGGCGCATCATTTTGAATGCGTTTGCCGAAGACCAACCCGATTGTCGTGCCAATAGCTGCCGAGTGATCACTGATGCCAAATCGCACGCCGCCGTTTATGCCAAAGGCGTCACTAAATTGGTGATATAAACCGCCAAACAAGTAAGTGCCAGGCGGCGTATTGGATTGTGAGGTGTTCTGGCCGAAAATCTCAGCGTAAAAACGCGTCTTGTTTTGAAGGTGGTAGCTAAGAGCGAACGATTGTTGTCCACCGTACCGACATCCGGTAACCGTTTGGCAGTCTGACTGTACTATCGAGCCATTCGCAATGACATCAATGTGACCGTTATTCCCGTAGTGGTGATTGAGAAGCAGAATTGCTTGTTGACCATAGCCCTGAAGCGCACCCGTTGAGGCGGTGGGAAGTTCAGCTTCATACTGAAATGCGACTCCGGGCGCGAACCGATGGTACTGTTCCTTCTTTGCCTCGACTTTTCCGCCAATTTGAATCGTGCCGACAAGGCCCGCATATTCGTTGATTGAGAGGTAGGGCCGGAAAGTAAGGGTTTCCTTATCTTTTCCGTTCACGTGTGTGTGAACTTCCAGGTATTCTCCGGCTTCCAAAACGAGAACGCGAGCAGACGATGGCCCAGTAGGTCGCGTGGTGATCTGGGAGGCTTGCACTTCGCCATATAGGTAGGGCTCGCGACAAGCCGGTGCCGGTAGGTGAGAATCTTGCGGGCGACGAGTGCTGAATCCTCGAGTTCTCCTACCCTGAACGACAGGTCGACGCCTTCGGCGATCTGATCGACGATCCGTTCGGTGATGAAGATCTGGACGCGGACGTTAGGATAGGATGCCTGGAAGGCGCCGACCAGCGGCGCAAGCAATGAGTCGGAGATGCTGGGTGGCGCGGAGAGCCGGAGTACGCCGGAGACGTTTGACAGATGGTTCGAGACGATGCCGTCGACGGCTTCGCTGAGTTCGGCGCTGTGCTGAGCATGCTCCAGAACTTCCGAACCAACATCGGTGAGCCGGAGGCTGCGTGTGGAGCGCTCAAGCAGGCGCACGCCGAGCTGATCCTCCAGTTCCACGATGCGGCGACTCACGGTTGAGACAGGCATTTTGAGTCGGCGGGCAGCCTCTGAAAAGCTGTTCACCTCGACGACTTTGGCGAAAATCATCAGCGAATTGAGGTCCATCTTCATTATTCCATTATGGAAAGCTGATTCCCAGTTTACCCCGCTTATCGCGCTGACGGGATAAGCCTAAAGTTAGTTACGAAGCATCGGCAGTCTGGGAGGTCCAAATTATGAATTCAAATGAACAAGCCGTCGTCGCCGTACTAAAGGAATATCAAGACGCGTTGAACCAGTCCGATACGGATGCAGTGATGAAGCTCTACGCCCCTGACGGCGTCTTCATGGCGCAGAATTTCCCGTCCAGCGTTGGAGCCGATGCAGTCCATAAGGCATATCTCGGAGTATTCGAGGCAATCACGCTCAAGGTAAATTTCAATGTTGCTGAAGTCTTCCAGATAGCTCCTGACTGGGCGATCGCACGTACCAATTCGGCAGGAACATCCAAGGTCAACGCCACCGGCGACGGCGGCCCCGAGGCGAACCAGGAACTCTTCGTGTTTCAAAAGGTCGACAGTAGCTGGAAAATTTCACGATACTGCTTCTCTACCACCAATCCACCAAAACACTAATTGTCGCCAGTGTACGACTTTCTCTGATTGAGTTTCAGTATTTCAACAGAGATCGATATTCGAGACGGGGGCAATAAGGAATCAGCCAGCCGCACAGCAGGCGTGTGCCTTAGTGCGGCCTTCAGTAGTAGGAGAGCTACCAATGAAAAAGTTCATGTACGGTCTGGCACTTGCTGCCGCCATTTTCGCTTGCGCCTCAGCTCAGTCCTCACATGAGGATTCAGCAGAGAACCTGAAGAAGTACGTACCGCTCTTGCCTTCGGTGAAGGCACAGGTTTGGAAGATCGATCCGAAACTGGGATATGCGGTCCAAGGTGTGGGAGGAGGTGTCTATGTCATCTCCGATAATGGCTGGCAGTCTGCATTCCTCGCAACCTGTTGATGCCCTTTCTGCTCGACTTTGGAGCGCCCCTGGCGGGAGCTTCCCCAAAGAACCGTCTGTAATCTCGGCCGAAATGTGATGAGCTTTTGTAACCGACCTCTGCTGCCGCGCTTCCAGCCGTAGCATTCGCATCAAGCAACATCGCGCGTGCTCTATGCATGCGGATCGCTTTGACGTACTGGATCGGCGTCGTGGCGGTCACCTGCTTGAAGTGGAAGTGAAACGTCGAGACGCTCATACCCGCACGACGTGCGAGGTCCGAAACCAACAAAGGGCGGCGGTATTCCGCGTGCATACGTTGAAGAGCACGAAGGATGTTGGCGAAAGATCCATGGACGTCCACCATTGCACGAATCCCCGAGCCGCTAGGCCCTTTGAGTACAAGGTAGATGAGTTCCCGAACCACTTGGTCGCCAAGTACCCGCGCGTCTTCGGGCGAGGTGGCAGTCTTGAGTAGCCGTATGAGCGTACTTGCGAGTTCTTCGTCCAGGGTCGCGGTCAGAATAGCTTGAGGGGCAGTCCGGTGCACTAGGTCCAGATTCCGCATCCTCGACACTATACTGAGCACGACTTCTCTCCGAAGGCGGACGACCACAGAAAGCAACGGCGTGTTCTGATTCGCCTCAACAACGCACTCCAGCGGCATGGGCGCGGAGAGCACCAACACTGTGTTTGAGTCGTAAACCAGCCTGGTTCCTCCCAGGTAGTCGATCTTCTTTCCTTGAATAACAAAAATCAGGCTTGGGTCGTAGGCAATAGGAGTCCGCGGTATGGATTTGCTCCGTCGTAAAACCGTAACGTCGTCCACGAGAGTCTGGTTGTAGCCCTCCAGCGGGGTCAGTCGAGCAGCCAGGCGCACCGCGTCGCTACGTATCTCAGCGGTTTGCCGATCGGCGTTTCGGTGCGGCATTTCATGACTCTAAACCACCGTAGAGGTCCATCAGCGGTTTATTGTGCGCACGAGAGTGAGCAAGGGTGAATGTGGTCGTAGCTTTAGGCTAAACAATCGGAGCTTTCGGCCAAACGCATTACCTGCGACATCATCTATAGAAAGAATGGCGCTTCGCTGGCGAGCTCTGCAAGCTCGAGCCACGCATACACAGCAGGTGCCAAACGATTACCGTGTTTTGGCGGGAGAACGATGAAACACAAAGGAGATGGTATGAAGAGGGTCTTGATTACAGGCGCGGCGACCGGTCTGGGGTATGGAACGGCCTTGCAACTTGCGGAGAAAGGCTTCGAGGTGATCGCTGCCGTTGAAATCTACGGGCAAGTGCAGCCGCTCAAGCGTGATGTGGCGGCGAGGGGACTAAGCGTACAGGTCGAAAAGCTGGATGTCACCGTTGAGGGCGACCGCAGGAAGGCCCTCGGATGGAACATCGACATCCTGGTGAACAATGCCGGGGTTCTAGAGGGCGGCTCTGTAGTAGATATCCCCGCCAGCAACATGCGTCATGAGTTTGAGGTGAACGTTATCGGACCTCTCCTGCTCACGCAGGGCATCGTGAAGCAGATGGCAAAGCGGGGGCGGGGACGCATCGTCTGGGTGTCCTCCCGTGAAGGTCTGAATGTCAACCCGTTCACCGGCATCTACTCCGCTTCCAAACACGCCATCGAAGCCATAGCCGAGACGATGAGCATGGAGCTTCAGGAGTTTGGTGTCGAGGTCGCGACGATCAATCCAGGTCCCTTCCTGACCGGCTTCAACGATCGCGGCTTCCAAACCTGGGAAAGTTGGGAGGACATACCGTCGGAGAGGCTTTTCGAGTACACAAAGCTTGCGTTCCCGAGACCACAATTCGACCCAGCCCTCATGATCACGACGATGACCAAGGTAGTCGCAGGTGAAGTCGATAGCTACCGAAACCTTGAGCCCCAATCGATGTTGGAGGAAACCAAGAAGAACATCGAGGCTCCCTGGACGAAGACTGTCAAGGACGGCCTCGGTACCCGAGCAGCACAAGTACAGAAATGCTACGACATGAATCCCGAAACACCCGAGTCTAATTGGACGCCAGAGGAGCGCGACGGAGCGAGTCGCTAAAAGCAGTATTGCTGATCAGACTGTGTCTGCAATCAGATCAGCTCATCAAACCTGTCTGGATTGTTTCCCGAACCTAGGCATTCGCATTCGCACTTGCTTCCGACCTAAAACTTTGTATATAGGAGATGATCAATGAAGATTCTTATGGTGCTTACGTCACACGATCAACTGGGAAATACCGGTAAGAAGACGGGACTCTGGCTCGAAGAGTTTTGCGCCCCGTACTACATATTCAAAGATGCGGGGGCACACATCGTTCTCGCTTCGCCCAAGGGTGGCGAGCCACCCGTAGACCCAAAAAGCGACGGGATTACAACACAGTCAATATCCACGTTGCGCTTCAAACTTGATGGCGAAGCCAAGGAGCAGCTTGCGACCACAGAGCGCCTAGCAGATGTTTCAGAGTCAGATTTCGACGCGGCTTTCTACTCGGGCGGACATGGGCCGATGTGGGATCTTGCGGAGGATCGAAATTCCAGGAAACTCATCGAGTCTTTTCTTGCGGCACGAAAGACCGTCGCCCTAGTGTGTCACGCGCCGGCCGCGCTTCGGCATGTCGAAACGCCAGACGGTGCTCCCCTCGTCTCCGGAAGAAGAGTTACCGGTTTCACCAACACAGAAGAAGCTGCTATGGAGCTGACCGATGTGGTGCCCTTCCTGCTGGAAGATGAACTCAAGAGGTTGCGCGGCATATATTCCAAAGGAGAGGACATGACTGAATACGTCGTCGAAGATGGCCTGCTGATCACCGGGCAGAATCCGAAGTCTTCGGCCGCGGTGGCGAAACTCCTCATCGAGAAGCTAGCTTAAGCGTCACATCCACTATGCGTTCAATCCGTGATATTGATAAACGTTATGTGGCCACCCAACAAATACAACGAAATCTCCAAGGCGAATCATTTGGCCGACGCGAATAAAATCAGGTCGGGCAGATCCTGGCGATCCCACCCATCAAGTCCTAGCAGCCTGTGGCAGACATGAAAGTCATGCTCCTAAACGGATAAACTGATAAACCAATCGGCATATGGCGTACTGATTGCCATATGCCGGTTCTAATCCGGGGTTCCGTCAGTCCACCAAACCGGCCCGCGCTCACCTAATTAATGTTTAACTTGATCGACCCTCTTCCGGGCTGCTTCGCGGCCGACCAAGTCCCGATTATGCATAGCTGCGCCCTTCGCCCTGCGCGTCTCCATCAACTCATGGACCAGGAGTTGCTTCCTTTCGGATGGAAGTGAAGGGTTTGTGCGTCGCCAGAGACGACCCTTGACCACGAAATATCGACCGCCTGGAGTGACAGGATACTGCGACTTCATTTCTTTGAAACCCATCATTGTTCACCATAGGGTCCCCGGCACGTCAGTTCTACATTTGATGATCTCGCTTTGTCCTAGCTGCCATGCGAAGGTCCATCGCCCGAAGGCCGTCTTGTCTGCCATGCCTCCGCTTCTGCTGAAGCTTTGGCGGGAACAACACCCAAAAGGGCATGAGCAGACCAATCTCGACTTCAAGGCGCAGCGTCCCATAGCCACACCCGTCCCTCTGTTCGAGGGCACGCTTATCTCGGCCGGAAGCGTCACGCACCCGGCATCGCTTACCGTCTCGCTCCAAAGCGGCCTACCGCAGACCGCCGAAGTGCTCATCATCCTGCCGTTTCAGCGTGTAACACGTCGAGCACAGATCAAGAGCACGCAGGGCAGTGCAGTGAGCGTTGAACAGGACCCTTCGTTGAACAGGACCCTTCATAGTTACGCTCCCGATGAGATCGACCCCGTTTTACCCTCGGCTTCTTGGCACCGGAAGCAGCCTCAGCCGCAGTCCAACCTAAGTAACGATAGACCGTTGCTCGATTGACACCGAACTCGCGGGCTAGACTAGCCTTCTCCTCCCCTTCCGCCAAATGCCGGCTCAGCTCCGCCGCCCTCTCCGGCGAGAACTTCCGTTTGCGGCCCTTGTAGGCCCCATCTCGCTTTGCAAGCTCAATTCCCTTCTTCTGACGCTCACAAATCAGGTCTCGTTCGAACTGGCCGACCGCACCCATCACACTGAGCATTAGGTTTGCCATTGGCGCATCCTCGCCGGTGAAGGCCAGCCCCTCCTTCAGGTAGTGAACCGAGATTCCGCGTTCAGTCATGAGATCGACTAGCTTTCTCAAGTCTCCCAGGTTCCGGCCCTGGCGATCCCTTTCAATCCACTTGCTTTATTCGCAGCAACGCTTCCGCCTGATGTAACAATTCTGTTTGTAAGATCTTGGTGGACAGGCGCAGCAGAAACATCGGCAGCATTTCTGACCAAAACCTGCTCTGCATTTGGGACGGTGTGACACATAACGTGTAGCTTGAGAAATTATTTGTCGTAGCCTTTGTGCGGCAATTTGGCGGAACCTCGGTTCGAGCCGTACGGTCGAAAGCAATTGCGGAGAGATCATCTTACGACGACTGAGGAGCTTAGATTGCTGGGTGGCCTTTGAAATGGCTACGCTGAACAGACCGAACAGTTTCTCCGCCGTTGTCTTGGTTTTTTGAGGGCGCCGCTAGGGCTTTCGCAATTGGTTTGGTATGCTTTGGCGAAGTGCTCGTCGTTTTAGTCACGGCATGGAACTCGTGGGATGCCTCTGTTCTCATCACGAAACTTTACGGTTCGCTTCAACCTGTCTCAATTCCGCCCATTCGCCTTATGCTGCTGGAAACCAGGGACCTGATTCGATTCGAAGGCTATGTTGTCGACCCCTCCGGCTGGACACTCAAGTGGGGGCGGGAAGCGATTGCTCTGAATCGTAAAAGTTTCGATTTGCTCGTTTACCTCATTGATCATCGCGACCGCGTATGTAGCAAGGATGAATTGCTTGCCGCACTCTGGCCAGACCAGTTCGTCGATGAAAGCAACCTCACTCAGCAGATCTTCCTGCTGCGCAAAGCTCTGTTACGGCACGAGTCGGGTAAAAAAATCATTGAGACTATTTCCCGCCGCGGCTACAGGTTCACCGTACCGGTAGAGCTGGAGAAGCGACACGCCCCGCAGGAACGGCTTCAGCAGCAGGTCGTGGTCAACTCTAGTGAAACGGTGACCGATATCACGATTGAGGAGGAGGAGATCGAAGCCAACGGCGATGTATCGACCGATGTTGCGCTCGACCTCCGGACACCCAGTCAGCCGCTCGTGATGCCACGAGTTTCTTTGACAAGCGGAGCAACGCCCACTGCAAGGGAGCCGCGTTCGCTCGGCCGCACTATTGGTTCGCCTGCGATGCGCTGGCTCGTCGGTGCCGCAGTGGTGCTTGTACTTTTGACTGCGTACCTTGCGATGCGATGGAGTTACCCAACCCATCTGCGCGTCTCGACGTACGCACCAATCACATCCGACGGACGAGCCAAATCCATCGGTGGAACCGATGGGAGCAGAATCTATTTTACGCAACTACAAACTGGAGGCGTGGCGGAGGTTTCGGTCTCCGGCGGAGTGGAGGTTCCGGTCCAGCTTGGGATCGAGGATCCGTGGAGCGGCGACGTTTCGCCGGATGGATCCACTCTGTTGATCATCTCTCAGGCAGGCGGACAAGGACCTGCCACTTCGCTGTGGAGTTTTCGCCTCGTGGGCGGCGCTATTCACCATCTTGCGGACGCCGTAGTTTCCTCAGCTTGGTCTCCCGACGGAGAGAAGATGGTCAGTGCCTCGGCGAACGGCGATATATTCGTGATGCGACGGAACGGTTCGGACGCACATCGAATCGCCTCACCCGGCGGATATTTGAAGTCGCTGGCATGGTCGCCGAACGGTAAGACAATACGGTTTTCCAAAGACGGCTTGTTGTGGGAGATCGCATTCGACGGAACCAATGTCCACCAGCTCCTCCCCGGATGGGGCAAATCGCCCACTCAATGGAGTGGAGAATGGGCGCCAGATGGACAATTCTTCTTTGTCGCCGACGGCCAGATCTGGCTTCTTCCGCGCGAGCGTAGCTTCGGTTCGAGCGAACCTGCAACCCCGGTTCAACTCACCTTCGGACCCACCGTCTGGGATAGGCCGATTGCCAGCTCCGATGGGAAAAAGATCTTTGCATCGGGCCGCACCCGGCGGGGCGAGCTTGTTCGCTTTGACACAAAATCCACACAATTCAAGCCCTTTCTCGCAGGTATCTCGGTGGAGTTCGTCGTCTTTTCGAACGACGGCAGATCTGTGGCATATGTCTCCTATCCCGATGGCGTTCTCTGGCGCGCGAATCTGGACGGCAGTCATCCCATTCAGATGACTGAACCTCCCTTGCACCCGAAATCGGTGCGCTGGTCCCCCGACGGATCTCTAATTGCCTTTGTCGATCGAACGGCAGACGGTATCGACGCCATCTCCGTCATTGCGTCCGATGGAAGCGGAAAGCCGCATCGCATTTTGCCGCTGGATCGTAAGGCGGAGACGGATCCAAGTTGGTCGCCTGATGGACAGAAGATTGCATTCTCCACGTCGCCCAATGTCGGCGCAAGCACACAATCTGACTTGCGCGCCTTCGACGTCGTCACAAGAAAGGCCACTGTCCTTCCTGAATCTGAAGGTCTCCTGGTGCCCCGCTGGTCGCCGGACGGCCGTTTCATCTCCGCCATGACACTCGATACGGTGAGTTTGAGACTCCTTGACCTGTCGAGCGGAAGATGGACGAAGCTGGATACAGGCGCCGTTGCTTTTCCCGAATGGTCACACGATGGCCGGTGGATATACTACGTCCGGTGGACGGCCGATCCGTCAGTCCAACGCATTCGCGCTTCGGACGGAAGACGGGAGCAAGTCGCCGATCTGGAAGGCGCGCGGTACACGGGCACTTATACCCTGTGGATGGGCCTCGACCAAGCCGACGCGCCCATGATGCTCCGCGACGAGGGAACCGATGATATCTACTCTCTGACGCTGGAGCGGAAATGACGGTTCTTGCTAAGGTTGCGATGATAACTGAGATCTCAATCTCGAAATGGTCGCCCATAGATGCAAGAAAGGGCTGACGCAATCGAACACGCCGGGTGAGCTTCGAAGAGCAAATTGACGAAGTGCCACCGTCGCCTGGGTGGCTAATGTTGTCACAAAACAAGAAAAAAGTTCGTGGTGACGGCCACAAAATACCTCGATAAAGGTACATAACTTCATTGATTGTTAATTGAGAAATGTTTAAGCGTGGCTTGAGGACTGTCAACGAGGCATTGTGTGACAACCAAGCTGCACACCGACTGCGGGGTGAGGATGAAGTGTGGCGGATTAAAGATGTGTATTCGAGCCGTCTAGTCTGATCCTCACGGGACCCCGCGTCGGTGCGTTATGGAGGGACGTGTTTATCTCCACCGGTACCAGAAGGTCACCTCATCTTCTGCAATCGAATGGATTGTGATAAGCCCCTTTTCTTATCCTGTCGTTGGAAAGAGGAGTTCTATGTCTGAAAGCCTGATCTCGATAGCTATAACCTCAGCCATTTTACTGGCAATGCTCGTCTTTGTCCCATGCCTGGAACTGACGGCCCGAGGTTGCAGGCGGATTAAAAGATCCGCGTGGCGTGCCGGAAACCTAAAGATGGTTCGGAAACAGAGTCTCTGGGCGCTCCGCCATAGTCGCAACGCGCGCTGAAACCAAGATAATTCAAGAAGTGCCAATGGAGCGTAACCGAATGAAGACCCGTTCTCTGAAACTAATACCCGATGGATTCTCACAAGGGCGCAATTGTTTGCACGGACGCTCGGTTTAACACAACAATTAAATGCTTTGCTTTGAACGATCAAGATTGGCGCGGCAATTGCATCTAGTTTCGCGTCAGCCAACAAAGGCTCCAACATGCGGAATGCTTTGTTGGCGAATTCTCGATAGAGACACTCGCGCAAACCAGACGGTTTGTCTCCGGTTACGTTTCTAGGCCCCTAAAAAATCATCTCTGTCTCGTTTGTGCCGGCGCTCCTCCGATGCCCTTTCGCCTCAGAAACTGCGTTCTTTTACCGTCCGCAGCGGAAGCGAAGGTTCGGGATTCTTTTACTCTTTCCAACCATCTCTGGAGGTATTTCTTGAAAAAATTACTTGTTTTGAGCTGCCTGTTGGCTGCCGCGACATCTTCAGCTCTCGCGGACAACTTCATCTACGGGGACAATGCCACCGGGGGCTCCCCATACGTCTTTCAAATTGATAAAACTACCGGCGCAGTTACTAACACGTATACGGGTCTCAGCGGCGTCAATGGTCGCGGCGTTGTAGTTGTCGGGACCACAATGTACTATACCTCGGCTACCACCAACGCCGTCTACTCCTACAACCTCGCGACGAAGACAGACAACGGACCTTTATTTACGGTCGCTGGCTCCACAGCCCTT
Source organism: Tunturiibacter empetritectus (assembly GCF_013410875.1). Lineage (GTDB taxonomy): Bacteria > Acidobacteriota > Terriglobia > Terriglobales > Acidobacteriaceae > Edaphobacter > Edaphobacter empetritectus. The sequence goes on from NZ_JACCCU010000002.1 coordinate 1,168,475, forward strand.
TCTACCATCGCCTATGACGGTACGAACTTCTGGGTCGGCGATTACAGCGGCACAAATCACGCCTACTTGTACAGTCCTACCGGAACTCTGCTGAAGACCGTGTCGCTCGCAGACTGTACTGGCTATTGCGACGGCCTTGAATACTTCGTCATGAACGGTAAAGGGTATCTACTATCGAACGAGGCTGACGGCAGCGTAGATAACTACGATCTCTACGATACCAGCGGCAACCTTATTCAAGCCGACTACATCAACGCAGCGGCTCACTCTGGTGGAACAACCGGAATCGCGTTTGATGGAACCGATTTCTACACCTCCAACATCTTTCAGGGCTCATTCAACGAATGGTCCGAAAGCGGCACGTTCATCAAAACCATCACCCTCACCGGCGCGAACAGCAGCGATCCTTTCCTGATCGAGGACCTGTCAGCTGACTACTCACAAGTTCTGGGCGGTGGCGGCGGCGGAGGTGGCGGAACCGGTGTTACTCCAGAGCCAAGCACGTTCATCCTGTTAGGTACCGGACTGACCGGCTTTGCTGGATTGGTTCGTCGCAGGTTCGTTCGATAACCTCAACAGCAAGCATAGTTCAAGAGCCGCTACATTGCGGCCGCATTGGAGATGGAGCCGGCCCGTGGTCGGCTCCTTTTTTGCCGTAGCCCTTATCCTCTCTGCCATCGAGCCGCCCGCAGTGAACATCAGTGACACAGCAGCAATCACGGAGTTGGCCTGATGCAGACCATCATCCGCATCCTCGAGACGGCCGGAGGCTGGAATCCCGGCCTCTTCTTCAAGATCGAAACACGCTCTTTATGGCTCTTGTCATCGAGGGCCATAGAAGAACGCCCATCCGGTCTTCCAACTGTCTCTGTCACTCATCACGGCGAGCAAAATGGCGATCTCATGCGCGACCTAGAGATGTGCTTCGAGCTTCGCGATGGGCAACTCGATCCCTATCACTACCGAAACGACTACGTAGGCGTGGAGCAGTGGAGCCGGAACATCGTGGGCAGCCAATATGCCGTGCAGTGGGATAGCAACCTTCGCTGTCAGGGCTTCGCCAAAGCCTACGAGCAACAGTTGACCCAACCCATCTAGTACCCCGAACGGAGCGGACGAGAGAACCTCGTTCGCCCCCACCTTCATCCCTCACCAAATTCCAAGAAGAGCAACCATGCAGAACAGCAGCGCATTCCAACCCGATGCCGTCAACCTAGCCTTGATCGATTGGATTACCGGCTGACTGCGACATAACATTGCACAAAGGATAGGGTTCTAAGCCCAAACCGCCGAAAATGCCGTCTCAACAGATCTGGACCTACCATGATCGCATCCATGTCGATAGGCTTCGGTCATCGCTTCCCCCAATACAAAGTGGTCACCCATAAATAGACAGCGCGCGCGAAGCCGCTAAGAATTCCTGGCACCGTCAACTTTCGCGTCAACTCTCGGCAGACGCCATCCCTCGACAATGCCCCACACAGCGGCGATGGTGATCAGCACACTGCGAAAAAGATGCGCCATTTGCAGTTGTTGGTATGCCTTTAGTGTGAATCCGTGTTCTTGAATATCTCCTTGCGCGCCTGCCGCGAACGGTGTACTAAGGATGTTCAGTACGAGCAGTGTTGCGATGCCCCAAAGGGCGCGGCGCGAGGTGCGACCTGGCTCGCCCCACAGCCCGAGCACCGCTAATAGGCACATCAGACCGTAGGGCAACACTACGATCGGCAATCGGGTCGTATAGCCGCGGCTAAATGCTTGCAGGGCGGCATCACCAAGAGCACTCATGTCCACATGGATGCGATAGACGTTGAAGTACAGTAACCAGCCGACGCCGACATTCCACCACATCAACGCCACGTTGGTATCTTGCAGCCGGCTCGCCGCCGACCCGCCGATCCAAATGGGCATCGGACGCCGCCTGGCGGCCGCAAATCCCACAGCCACTATGTACAGCAACATTGAGGCGGCTAGCATTCCGAGGAAAATAAAAAAATATAGTGGCATATGCAAGGTCCCTCACTTTGTCCCGCAAACCCATGCGCCTAAGCATAGCTGCATTATCGATGAAGCATGCCACAGAGATTTTCGCCCCCGATTCGGAGCCGCTGCGCCAAATAATTAGCTGAGAAGTATGCCACATAATTAGAAAAGCCATAGTTTGGCCTAAAGACGATCTGAAGCCTAGAATTTCGGCAGGAAATCTGCCTTTAAGCGGACGATGGTTCACCAACTTTTGCTTGCTCTTCAATCCATTCCTCTAGCTTTTGCTGAAGTTCCTCTTTGCTCGGAAGATATAGCTGGTATTCCCGTGCATGGATATTCGCATCTTTAGGTAAGGTGATTTCGACGAGCGCAGTGTTCTTCTTCTTGCAGAGAACGATGCCGACTGTGGAGTTTTCCTGATCGTTTTTGACGAATCGATCGAAGTAATTGACGTACATCTGCATTTGGCCGAGATCTTGATGTGTCAGGTTTCCTATTTTCAAATCGATGAGCACGTAGCATTTTAGAAGACGGTTGTAGAAAACCAAATCGATGAAGAAGTGTTCTTCATCGAAAGTGAAGCGCTTCTGACGTGCCTCGAAAAGAAACCCCTTGCCCAGTTCAAGGAGAAAATGTTGTACGTGCTTGACGATCGCCGCTTCGAGATCAGATTCAGAGTGGGTAGCCCTGCCCTCTAGTCCAAGGAATTCCAAAACATAAGGGTCTTGAGTATGTCCTGCGGTCTCGAAACACCCTGTCCCTGATGGGAAAGGTCACGTATCGCCTTCTTGTCTCGGCTGAGTGCAAGTCGTTCGAAAAGGCCGGCATTGAATTGGCGTTTGAGATCTCGCAGTGTCCAGCCTTGCTCGGCTGCCTCGATCTCATAAAATCTGCGCTCCTGATCCTTTAGCCCCAAAAGAGATACGTAATGGGACCAGCTGAGGGTAAAAGGAACCTGTGCACGAGGTGAAGTAGATTGCCCAGACACTGTCTGGGCAATTGAAGAAGGGAGACTATTATCAAGGCCACCGAATTGCCCAGACAGCGTCTGGTATATTTGGATGTCTCGACCCGGATATACAAGGTAGAAACGGCGCATGTACTCGAGATTGCTTTTTGAAAACCCATTGCCAAAGTCCGTTGTTAGACGCTCAGCCAGTTCCTTAATGACTTCCTTGCGATATTGTGCGCGATCAGCTCCGCCCTGCTCGTGCTCGACGATTCGCCGCCCAATTTCATAGTTCGTCTGAACCTGTAAAAGATTACGCCCCGCGCCACCGTCTGACGGGCCGAAAGAACAAGCAGACGGATGCCGTCGTAGAGCTCGAAAGAATCAACTTTCTTCATAAAACTAGTATAGGTTCGCCATTCATCTCGCCGGCCTGCGGGAAGGTGAGCAGGAACCAACCTTTCCATCACACGACCGGCGTTTCTAATATAGCCTTCAAAGTCCCAGGTTATCGCTCACCGCGATCTCGATGTCTTGCTCCGACCCTAGATAACGTTCGGTCGCCTGGATGGAGGAGTGGCCGAGCAAGAATTTGATCTGCTCCAGATCCGCAAAGCGCTCGGACAGTATTTATCAACCGCGGCAGAGAAGTGACCTATGGTCCAAACACCGCATCAATCTCAGTCAGGAGTTCGTCATTGGCGGTTACGTGCCCAGCAATCTTGGACTCGATTCAACCATCGTCGGCTTCTACCGTGGAAAGAATCTCATCTATGCATCCCGAGTGCGAGCTGCCTTCGTGCCCGCCACTCGCCGGAAAGTCTTCGACCAGCTCAAACATCTAACGACCGCACACTGCCCATTCACAAACCTTCCCGAACCCAATAGTGGCCGGTGCGGACAGGGACTCACCGCTGAGAAGATGAAGGTGTGCGTTTGGCTCAAGCCGGAGGCAGTCGCCCAGGTAGAATTTTTAGAGTGGACCAGCAGACCACCTCCGGCACACCAAGTTCATTGCCATGCGAGAAGATAAGACCCCCGCAAAGTACTAAAAGAAACCTAAAAAAGCTCGCTGCTTTCGCGCGGTCATGCGTCCGGACGGCTTCTCAGGAAAGGTTTTAGGTCTTCGACGATATCGATTGAGAAACGATGCTGAAGTCTTACACTACAAGCGGCAAAGATTGTGCGAATGGACCGGGCTGTCCGGCCTTGCTTCCCAATGAGCTTTCCGATGTCCGAAGGGTGGACCGAAATGCGAAAGGTGGTTTGGTCGGAGCCAGCCGTTATCTCGATCGAAACAGCATCCGGTACATCGACAAGCGCGTTCACGATCCTCAGAAGGAGGCGCTGAACGGGTGTTGCGTCGACTAGCGTATTCGCGGCACTTGACATATTCACCATCTCAGGGAAGCCTCTCGCAAATCCTAACAGCAAAATCCAACTCTCTTGTTCTCGCTTGGGGAGAAGGCGAAGATCCAATCAAGATCATCAAAGAATTAAGACCGTTTTAGGGTTGGTGAACTGCTTAGAGGTTTAGAACTGCAAGCGAGGTACGAGATGAGGAAGGTAGTGGGAGTAAGCAAAGGAAAAGTAACGTCAGTCGATCAGAAGCCAACCCAGAATGCGTGGCCCCCCCCGACATCGACGGCATGATGTCGGGCCAGATACACGAATTCTACGAAAGACTGGGTCACGAAGCCGCTATTCGCGGTGAAAAGCAGTTGAAAGAGGCGCATCAAGCTTGGATACATGGATGGACCATGGAGATGGAAGGCCAGGACAAACTAGAACATCTAAAAAAGGGTCATTAAACGTCCTAATGTGGTCGTCTCAGAGGGAGCGATCCGATGCTGTGGTCTCCCATTCGCCCTTCGTTTCTTTCTTAGGTGGCCGAGTTCTACGAAGGTGGGCAGGGTAGACTTACTACGCACTCACTATGCCTTGGAGGAAACGAGCTAAATGTTGAACATGATTTCGCTACATCAAGCCGGCGTTCGTTTAGCGTTGAAGATTGCTGCGGTCTTCTTATGCTGCATGTCGCTCACAGGGTGCCTCGTTGCAGGAGTGTCCAGCAATGGTAGAGCGTTTATATGGCCCGGTGGATTGGGATTGGTCGTAATAATCCTGCTTATAGTCTTTCTTCTCCGGCGTCGCTAGGTACCGGCTTAATGGACTCAGATCGTCTGAACTGACCGTTCGTCACTCTATCGAGGTCGTCAAGTTCGATCTTAATGAGAGCCGACGTCCCCCGAAGAATTTTTCTGACTCTATCAATCGCAGCTATCTCAGTAATCGTAGGCGCGCCCTCATCTTCTGCTAACGTTTTTTGATGATCTAAAGCACTCAGTTCGGACTGGATTCCGTCAAGGATTTCACGAAAAAGGTGTGACGCAATTCGCATATTAAGGACCTAACTTTCTTTAGAGGCAGTCCATCCGATTTCTTCGAGGCCTTCTTGTCGGACGGTATAGGGATGACCCATGTTGCAGACATGGACTATCTCATCATTTGCAAGCTCTGCTTCAGCCTTTCGATGTCCAATTGTTTGGTAGCATTCGCGGCAAATTGAATCGAAAGAAGAATCCCGATTCGGTCGATGAACAAATCGCATTCGTTCATTCATGGTGAAATCCCCTGAGGGGGACTTTTAGGTTAACGCACCAAGGGCGATAGTGTCATCTGAATTCATATGGTACGATGTGCTAGTGTAAGTTATTGATTCTAAGTCCGATAACGCTACTTATGTATAGTGGAAATAAATAACTCGTTCCGTTTAATCCGCACTTATAGCAACCGTTAACTAGGTTCTACCAACCCCAAGTACGACTCTCGCTTCAAACAAAGCGAGGTGTCACATGGCAGAAGGCTATTCGCTGGTAAAGACAATTGTGCAGATACTCCACGACGGACAAACCGGTTTTGCAGACCTTGGAGAGAAGCTGAAGAGGCCCGACCTTAGAGAATTCTTTTTGGCAGAGTCCGCTAACCGTGGCAAGTTTGCTACTGAACTTGAGGCAGAACTCGCACTGGCAAAAGGCGACACGAAAGACATTGGTGGTACCGCAACCGGAGCGCTTCACCGCACCTGGGCAGATCTAAAGGCCAGTCTTGGCGGGGGTGATCACGCTCTATTGGAGACCGCAGAACAGGGTGAGGATGTTGCCAAGAAGGCGTACCAGGAAGCCTTAGAAGCAAAGGATCTCCCCTCTTCAGTTACTCGCGAGCTGCTTACGAAACAACAAGCGCACATTTTAGCTTCGCACGACAAAGTGAAGGCGTTTCGAGACAGCACAGCCTCTTAAAGTAACCCAATCCGTAGAGCACCCCAATTGAGGGCGGCTTTGTCGCGACTAGGCCAGCGTTGCATTGGGTTTCGGTCTCTTCTTAGGTCGACCGAGTGATCAATCTTAGTGTATGCTCCTCCGCGGGCGTCACATGCCCAGAAAAGAGACCACTATGGCTCATCAAGCGCATAAGAAAGCTGCGGAACATCACGAGAACGCGGCGAAGGCACACCACGCTGCTGCTGCTCACCACGAAAAGGGCGACCATAAAGCGGGCGCTGAACATTCCAAAAAAGCTCATGATCAATCGACCGAGGCTCACCAGCACTCCACCGAGGCGCATGGTAAGTCGTTAGCGGCAACTAAATAGCGATTGTCGGGCTTAGGAAGAACGTGTCTTCGTGTTCTTTCTAAGCCTCACTTTCTTGCTTCCTTGAAATAACGGAGAAATCATGGCACATGTAGGAAATGTGAACTTACCAGTGGAAGATCAACGAACTGGATATAGAAGTGTAGGAAATAACGAAGCCAACTCATCTGGAGTCTCTTGGTCCGCCGTTGTTGCAGGGGCCTTTGTTACAGCGGCTCTTTCGCTGATCCTTATAGCTTTGGGTACGGGCTTAGGACTCGCTTCAGTATCGGTTTGGTCTGGTGTGGGAGCTTCGACATCAACGATCGGAGGCGCTGCAATCGTTTGGCTCATTCTCATCCAGATCATGAGCTCTTCGATGGGCGGCTACTTGGCCGGCCGGTTGAGAACAAAATGGGCCGGTATTCGTACGGACGAAGTGTACTTTCGCGACACCGCACACGGTTTCCTAGCCTGGTCGGTTGCATTAGTTGTCACCGCAGCGTTCCTTACTTCAGCTGCTACCTCCCTCATGGGTGCAGCGCCAGGTAGCGAGAACTCAACTGCCGCAACCAAAAACCAGGCAGGCACAGCAAGCCCCAACCCTTACTTCGTCGATTCCCTTTTCCGTACCGATGGTTCGAAACCTGAAATAGACAACACTTCAGTAAACCGGGAAGCGGGAGTGATCTTTGCAACAGCTCTCAAACAGGGCGATCTCTCCGCCGCAGACAAAACTTACCTTGATCAACTGGTGATATCCAAAACCGGGCTGAGTCAGAGCGACGCCGATAAGAGAGTTTCCGACCTGTTTCTGAGCGTTAAGGCAGCAGCTGAAACCGCACGCAAATCCGTCGCCCATACCTTGCTTTGGACCTTTGTTGCTCTACTTATCGGAGCCTTCTGCGCCAGCTTTGCCGGGACAATTGGGGGAAGGCAACGGGATCATGTTGTTGCTATCTAGACGCATCGAACTTTGTCGAATTTTCTCAACAGCAAAAAATAAATATTAAGGAACACTCCCATGCGCTCGATCCTGCTTCTCCTTCTCGGTGTACCTATCCCAATCGTCATCCTCATTGCGTTGTTCAGCCACTGAGCTCACGTTTTATCAACTATCAAGGTCTTTTTTTTTCCGCGTTCCTAATTTCCTGGAACACGGTCGCAATCTCTTGGCGACAACTGGCGACAAAGGAGACCAAGATGGCATTACGAGACGTTCTGTTGGACGAACTTCGCGACATGTACAGTGCGGAAAATCAGTTAGTGAAAGCATTACCAAAGCTTGCGAAAGGAGCGAAGAACCCAAACTGAAGCAACTTTTCGCGGCACACCTGGAGGAAACCAAGGGTCAGGTCGAGCGGCTAAAGAGAGTCTTTGGCGAATTGGGCGAGAAGCCTACAGGGCAGCACTGTAGTGGCATGGAAGGCGTCGTGGAAGAGGGTAAAGACGCATTGGAGAAAGATGAAGATGGCGCGTCATTTGATGCTGGGCTTGTTGGGGCGGCCTTACGTACCGAACACTACGAGATTGCAGGCTACGAAGCCTGCATCTCCATGGCGACCGCTTTGCCAATGCCGAAGATTATCAGGCTGCTCAATGCCAATCTGAAGGAGGAGTTGTCGGCGGCGAGGAAGATCACGGCAGCAGGGGCACCAATCATGAAGCAGAGCGCCAGAGAGCCAGAGCAGGCGAAGAAACCTAAGACCGAGAAAGAGAAGTACTCCGCTAAAAAGAGCGAAGAAGATGATGCGAAAGCCACGCCTGAACTCAACACGTCTAGTACTTAGTAGCAATCCGCTTGCCCGAGTGCCGTTGACTACGACGGGACTTTTGATGGATGGATTCTGGCTAGGAGCAAATGCGGAAGATTGTCCCGTTCCGCTGCCCTTCTGCCGTTATCGCGCCCTTGTGCTTATCAAGACTATGTTTGCTCACCCGTGGTCCCAAGGCTCCAAGACTGCGTTTTCGTGAAAGGGTTCAAACGCTGATGGAAAAGGGCGTTCCCTTTCCGCTGTCAGCGATGGTTGACCCGAAAGCAGTGTGCACCGCTCCATGGTTCAGAGGAGGCAACCTTTCCGGAATGCTCGTTCTCCAAGTATAAATACTTCGTACTACGAAAGGAAAACCCAATGAGCCAACCGAAGCTGTATCCCGTCGAAGAAGCAATTAAGGCGCAGAAGTCTCTCCGCGAAGCAGCCGGCCTGGGGCCTGAGCAGTTCCCATCCAGGCGTTTGTTGGAATGTTCAGCGACGAGATTGAGTCTCTGCGGAAGCGTGGCAAGACGGATGAAGATATCGCATCCCTTATTCAGCGGAACAGCGAGATCGAGATCACTGCTGCCGAGATTGCCGAGAACTACGCCTCCCCTGAGGAGCGTCATCAGCATGGCGAGTAGGCTTAGGGGACTCCGGGCTCAAGGCGCTGAGCTTCACCATCTGCTCAAGGCCGGCAAGGAGGCCCTCACGCCTTGTCTTACTCATTTGACTAAATATCCCGGTCAGGAAGGCGTGGAAATCCGAAGATGTGGAATTCTGTAAGCTTTCGCCTGCCTTTGTAGCGAAGATGTTGATTTTCCGCCCGTCTTCGATTTGACGGATTCGGCGGACAAGACCTCGCTCTTCCAAAGAATGAACGGTGGCGTTTAGGGTGGCTGGACTTAAGTTCAGTCTTCTCGCGAGTTCAGTGAGCGTCATGCCTGCGTTTGGGACCACATTCAACGTCATGAACTGAGTCGCGCTCAATCCTGCCTGCTGGAAGCGGTTGAAGTTTGCGGCTTGGATCACCTGACGAAGCTGCATCCATGTGGCAATAAAGCGGGTTGTCTCGGTTTCGAAAGCCGACATGCATCTATTGTGGACGAGATCTCGGAAGTTGGCGGCAACTCCTATGACCCCTGAGCCAACTCCGCCAAAGCTCTCAGTGTCTGCCCCTAACTAAGGCACCTTTGAATGAACCTGTTGTATTCGCACCAACGCTTCGGTTTGTCTTAGGAGTTCAGCAGGGAGAACGAGAGGTGTTAGTTGGTGGATAGGTGCACCAGACGCATCCGCAGCGGTTCTAACCCATTGCTTCTCTGCCTCTGGCACGGTGTAACAAACCACGATCAAAGAGTACGGCACTTCAGCTTGTCCTAGCAGGCTACGAACGCCATCTTGACCTATTGCAACCTTCACCAGAAATCCGGCTTGTTCAAGCAGCATCCTGCGAGTGTCCAGAAGCATCGCGTCATGACCATAAATCAGTATTTGGCGAGATGTTGGTGAAGAAGACACGGGTACTCTTTCTCAGTCTCTTGTTTTACTACACAGCTAACTTCGGGGAGGGTCTGGTCATCTTACCTGAGCAGTCCCAAGAACGTAAAACAATATGCCGTCATCTCTTGATGAGATGAAGTTGGAGAAGATTCAATTACCCTAGAAGAGCTAACCACGCGGCTACAGCAAGTGGAAGACGCTGTCTCTGGGAGCGCAGCCTTAGTTGAGGTTCGCGCTCATACGCGAGCGTTGATGACGGAAGTCGTCAGGCCTTTAGAGGCGATCAACAACCTTGTTTATCTCGCGCTAAATGATTCTGATGATCCTGTGAAAGCGAATCTTTACATGCAAATGGCTAAGGGTCAAATTGCCTTGCTCAATGAGATCACACTATCTACGCTTCGCTTCTGCGATGAGCAACCCAAAAAGTAACTGATCTCGTCTCCGAAGTTCTAGAATCGCCCCCAGCCTTAGCGCACATAAATTTCCATTTCTTGAGGTGCCCCCTAGATCAGTAAACTTACCTGATAAGAAGGTCACCTGCTGAGTCTACGCTCGAACTCGCGGCAATTCTGCCCAGCGTGTGGTCCAGCGCGGCAACCGATGTTCCGCCCGAAGCTTCCAGCTCGCGGTTTTCCCTCCCGCGCTCAGAATTCGCACCGTATCACGGCCAAGGTCGGCGTTCAGTCCGTCCATGACCTTCCACACCCGTTCCCTCTTCTCGCGCTCGATGTCGTTCCAGAGCGCTGGTTGCCGCACCGTCTCAGGCAGCAGCTCTGTGATCATCACGCCGGCCTTTGCATAGCGGAAGCCAGGACGCCACAGACGTTCGCCAAGGCGAACCGCCAGCGCGACCACCTCGCCGGTATCGTTTGTCGTTTCTACAAACCGTGCCGTCGCACCGTTTGAGTAGAAAGGGTCATTGTTGAAGGTGTTTGTATGCATGAAGACAAACAAATTCTCCGCCGCTACCTTGTACCGGCGCATCTTCTCCGCCGCGCGGGTGGCGTAGCTTGCGATGGCCTCTCGCATTTCTGACCAGGATGTGACGGCTTTGCCAAAGCTCCGGGTAACGGCGATTCCCTTCCGCGTCGGCTCCAGCAAATCCAGCGGCAGACAGGAGATCCCGCGCAACTCATAAACCTCGCGCCCACCGGTCACCGTCATCAGCGCCCGTGCATCGTCGGCTTCGAGCGCGGCCAAGTCCGCAGCTGTCGAGACGCCTAGCTTTGCCAGCTTTGCGGCGGACGCCCCGCCGACGCCCCAGACCTCTTCTACCGGCACAGCAGACAGCAGCTCCGCCCGGACCGTAGCGGAGCGTAGATCGCAAACGCCAACATATTGCGGCCGCTTCTTTGCGATAAAGTTTCCTACCTTAGCAAGCGTCTTTGTTGGAGCAATGCCGACGCAAGTAGGAATACCGGTCCAGCGCAGAACGCGATCGCGCAGCTCGCGCGCCATGCTCTCCACTTCTCCTTCCCGGAAGTCCGTCAAGTGCAGAAAGCTCTCGTCAATCGAGTAAGTTTCCACCGTCGGCACCATAGACGTCAGCGTGTCCCCGACCCGCCGCGACAGGTCGCCATAGAGCGCATAGTTTGAGGAGAAGACTTTAATGTTCGAGAAGATTAAGCACCTCAAAGCGGCGAAGTGCCCCTTCGCAAATCTTCCGGAACTCTCGGAAGGCCGTTGGGGGGCCGGTCTTACCGCTGAGAAGATGAAGGAATGCGTTTGGCTGAAGCCCGAGGCCGTAGCTCAAATAGGATTTCTGGAGTGGACCGGTGCCGACCATCTGAGACACACCAAATTCGTTGCGCTTCTCGATGACAAAGACCCTAAAAAGGTTGTCAGGGAAACTTAGGTAGACGTTGAGCAGTTGATCATTTTGAAATAGCAATCGGTGACGAACCGTGACACGCCCGCGATCCTCGATGAGTGCCTTGGCGATTTGGCACACATCGAGAAGGGACCTTTGCTTTTCTGAACATCGGGCCGGATTTGCGGAGAGGAACAGGTCCGCTGAGATCCTCTCTCCCTTGTCTAGGCTTTCTTTTCTCTTTAGGGGCGTCCAGAGGGGATATTTCTCTTTCCAGAGGGTTCTCTAGCGGCAATTTGTCTTGAATTGAGGTCCGATCAGGCCAACTTCCAGATTGCCGACCATTTCTCCAGAAAATGTATCGAACCGCCAGAAGCAAGTTTCGGGTTTCCAATAGCCAATGGTTCTACTTTTCGTAATTTTGGGTTCATGGTTCGTATACCCCACGTATGTTCGATTATGAGCTGATTTCGAGGGCGTCCATGGAAAGCGATCCGCAACGAATCGCGCTTGGGTTGCGACAGAGAGATGTCGCTGTCCTCGAGACGCTGGTCGAGCAATACCAATACCGGCTTGTTCGCTATCTCGTCTCCCTGTTGGGCAGACGCGATGGAGTTGACGACTTCGTGCAGGAGACGTGGCTCCGAGTCCTGGAGCGAGGTGAGTCCTACGACGGGCACTCCCGCTTTGAACCCTGGCTCTTCAGGGTGGCACGCAATATTGCTCTTGATGCCATGCGTAAGCGACCGATGTTTAACCTGGACTCAAATGAGGAGGATGGTGTTCGCTCATCGCCTGCATCCGGTGAGCCTTCGCCATACACGCTTGCGGCGCGGACACAAGATGCCGAGCGGCTTGCCCACTCTCTGCAAACTCTGGAGCCCGTCTATCGCGAAGCCCTCGTACTGCGTTTTCAAGAAGACCTATCTCTACAGGAGATATCAGTGATTGTGGGAGCGCCGGTCTCTACCGTAGCTTCCAGAATTTATCGAGGACTGGCAACGCTGCGGCCGCAGTTTGAGGGAGACACAGCATGAATATTAACCACCACGACACTTTCCAACGCATGATCGACGAGAGTCTGGCGGGCGTCCTCTCAGCGGAGAAGGAACAATCTCTTCGCGAGCATCTCTCCACTTGCGCTACCTGCAGGGAGTATCTCAGCGCCAGCAACCGGATTATCGCGGGCCTCAGCGGTTTTTCCTTCGAGGTAAATCCAACCCTCAATGCCAGGGTTCTGGCGGCCCTCAGGCTGCAGGCGAAAGAGGGTCGTGGGATTCTTGCGCGTGACACCGGGGCAATGCGACAGCACAGCGTGCCATTCAAAAACTGGGCTGCATTTGCTGTAGCACTCTCGATGTCATTTATCGGATCGGCACTCGTATACCGGATGGCCACGCGCCTGGGGGTCCATTTTGACACTGCTCAAGTCCAGGCAGGCGTGCTCGTTTTTTGGCTACTGCCATCTCTTTGCGCAGCCTTATGTCTGCTCGCGGCCCCTGGTGAGAATCGAGGTATTGCATGACACAGCAATCGGCGGTGCTTTTGATAGCGTTTTTGGCCGGAATTGTAGTTGCGGCTGTCTTATTGGGAACGGCAACGCGGAAGACTTTACCCCGATGTGCAATGGGCATCGCGGCACTGGCGATCCCGATTTGGGTGCTCTATTTTGCTTCCGGCCAGGGCCGTTCCCTCCTTGCCACCAAAGGATTTCTCAGTGCGATGCCGGAAGCGCTTTGGTTTGGCTTAACGTTTGGCGTCTTCACCGCGGCTTTTTTCCTTGCCCTCGGATATATCTTCGGGGACGCAAAAAGGCGTCAGAAGCCTGCCTGGGCCTGGGTGATTGCCGCTTTCCTCATACCCAATTTCATTGGATTCATCCTTTATTTTCTGTTCCGAGGGCCTCTCCTTGGGCCTTGCAGCTCCTGTGGCAAGCCTATTCGCGGGGGAGAAGCATTCTGCAGCCACTGCGGAAACTCGCAGGGTTCTTAATATCGAACGGATCACCGCTGACGATCACACAAAACGGAGGACGGTTGAAACGTGAACGCGCCTTACAGGTAGTGTTGGTGTTGGTGGGCTTGCTTTACTGTTTTTGGGGTTATCTCCTGTTCGACAATCTGCGGCACGCTAAGTGGCTTAGCGGGCATAGTGACGTCATGCCGATGTTCCTGAGCCTTAACACGGCGCTTGGGGTCTGTCTGTTGTTGGCTGTTAAGCAGCCGGCCAATCATCGTTTGATGATCGCCTATGGGGCGTGGTCAAGCCTTGCCCATGCGTTCACGATGACAATCATGTCGGCGCAGGCCGTGGCGCACGGGATGCACAGACAGGATAGTCCCCAGGACATTGTGATGTTTGTCGTGATTGGAGTCACGCTGCTTGCGCTCCTCCCGGCAAAACAAGCATCGCCGGCCGGCACGCCTATCAGTGAGCCGCGCTTTGCCGACCGCTAGGCATCTCGAATTTCAACTGTCGATAGCAGGTCTTAGCGCTCATTGACCCTATTCAGGTCGATGGATGTCTTCGGCAAGTTGTTGTGTAACCGGCTATGCGGACCGTTTGCAACCTCGCGTCAAGTTGCTGACAAGCCGACTATTCGGCCAACTGAAGTGCTCTCATTTCTCGCTTTCGCGGTCTCTTCGGGGACGGTCTGTCACCCGACGCACGTATCATGTGGCATTACGAGGTGTGCGATGAACGCAGGCACAGCACAGCAGTACGCGCGGTGGATCGGGGCCCTGTATGTCATCACGATCGTGGCGGGGGGATTTGGCGAGTCGCACGTGCCGAATACACTGCTCATCGCCAACGACCTGGCTGGGACCGCGCAACGGGTGGCCAGCTCGGTGGGAATCTTTCGGGCCAGCTTTGCCGCGTACCTCATCGAAGCCACCTGCGACATTACGCTTAACGTGCTGCTCTATGCGCTGCTACGCCCCGTGAGCCGTAACCTGTCGCTGCTGGGGGCGTGTTTCGGGCTGATGGGGACGGCAGTCTTTGCCGCAGGGGAAATGCTTTACTTTGCCGCAGCGCTACCGGCGTTGGATGCCGATGTCGCCCGGGTGATCTCGCCGGAGGCCAAGGCGGCGCTCACCTATCTCTGCCTCACCATCTACGGATATGGCTTCGGCATCTTCGCAACGTTCTATGGCACTGCGGCGGTGCTCCGTGGGTACTTGATTGTGCGTTCCGGCTACTTGCCGCGTGGGCTTGGCGCGATCCTCATCCTTGGCGGTGCAAGCTTCATCGCGAAGAATTTTATAGTTGTCCTCGCACCGCAGCACGACTTGCCCTACGTGATTGTGCCCATGTTCGTGGCGATGGTCTCCCTGACGCTTTGGCTGCTGATCAAGGGAGTTGATCGCGCGCAGTGGGATGCGCCACGGACGGGAAACTAGCTGAGCACATTCCAGGATGAATTGGCTTGATATGGCCACCTGACAATGTGGTCATTCGTACGAGAAGTCAACTACTCGTCCATGTGGAATGTGGCTCGTCGATGAGTGACTTGGCAATTTGTCGTCAACCGAGACGGATACGGTCCAGTTTGCCGAACACAGGAAAGTTGGAGATTCGATGACCTAACGCGTTTCCTGTTATCTATCTAATCGGGCGAGCAAACCAAAATGAAGTACAAGCTTTTGATGGTAGTAAAGCGGTTCATCGACTGTATCGCTATTAGATCGAGACGGCTATGTTGCGCTGGATTGCCTGCGGAGAACGTCCAAACGCCCGCAGAAATGACCGTCGCATGCGCTCTCGATTTCCGAAGCCGTTCTTCCTGGCGATCTCCTCAGCGGAGAAGCGCCCGCCTTCCATCATCAAACGAGCAGATTCTACGCGCAGCCGTTCGATTGCCTGAGCGGGAGACCGGCCTGTTTCTTCTCGAAATACTCGACTGAATTGCCGCGGACTTAGAAACGCCGCCTTCGCCAAGCCAACTACAGATAAAGGTGAGCTAAGGTTCTTTTTCGCATACGTGAGAGCGTTTTGAACGCGATCGGATTGTGCATCCAAATCAAGCAGCGTCGAAAACTGAGACTGGCCGCCTGAACGTCGATGATAGACCACCAATGTCCTGGCAACCGCCCGAGCTATCTCGACGCCAAGATCGCTCTCCACCATCGCCAGGGCGAGATCGAGACCAGCGCTCATGCCAGCTGATGTCCATACGGGTCCGTCGGCGATAAAGATGCGATCTTCTTCCATAGCGATCCTTGGATAGCGTCGTTTCATCTCTCTTGCAGCGTTCCAATGAGTAGTTGCTCTCCGACCATCGAGCAATCCCGCTTCCGCAAGCACCAGCGCCCCCGTACAGATCGAAGCTATCCTTCGACTTCGATGGATAGCGGATTGAAGGTACTTCACCAGGCCCGGCGTAGGGGTTGGGGGTTCGATGCCGCCGGCAACGATGATCGTGTCAAACGCGCGGCGCTTGAATGACACCGTTTGAATCTGCGAGCCCAGAGACGTAGCGATCGGACCACCATCTTCTGAGAGCAGAGTGAGTTGGTACTCCGGTTTCCCAATTTGCCAGTTTGCGGTTTCGAATACGCTCGTGGCGGCGAAGTTGATGGGCGAAAATGCAGGAAACATAATAAAACCGACTTTGTGCATTCGATTTGCTCCAGGCTCAGTCTATGCCTCTGCACACTCGAATGTCCTAAAACGTTGCTTATCCGACCCAGCGGCCATCGATAATTCAGCTACTGTTCGTTTAGGCATTAGCTATCGGAGCACAGGGAAAGATCGCTCCCTCTTCGCCTTCCCCGACTGGAGACACCATGTCAAACAAGAAGATTCTAATCACGGGAGCAACGGGAGCAACGGGCAGCAGTGCCATCGAAACGCTTCTGGAGCTGAAGATACCCGTTCGAGCGTTCGTTCATAAGAGAGATGCTCGATCAGAGCAACTCAGTGCCCAGGGCGTCGAGGTTGTACAAGGTGATCTCTCTGATTTTGAGGCGGTCAGCGAAGCATTGACGGGAATAACCGGGGCCTATTTTGTTTATCCCATTCAAGTTCCAGGCCTCCTGGAGGCCACTGCCTTTTTTGCGCAGACCGCGCTCGAACAGGGTGTTGGTGCCATCGTGAACATGTCGCAGGCCTCAGCGCGAAGATCTGCGAAGAGTCACGCGGCTCAGAATCATTGGATCGCGGAGCGACTGCTGGATCGCTCAGGGGTTCCGGTCACCCATCTGCGTCCGACTTTATTTGCTGAATGGATCATGTATATGGCAGGCGCTATCCGGGATAAGAAGATCCTCCCCCTCGCATTTGGCGACGCCCGGTACGCCCCTGTCGCAGGGGAAGACCTCGGCAGAGTCATCGCCGCCATCCTCCAGGAGCCCGCCCAACACGCCGGAAAGACCTATCCGCTCTATGGTCCCAAGGAACTGAGCCAGTACGAAATTGCGGACATGCTCACGCAGGCCTTGGGGAACAAAATCACCTACATCCCCATGGAGATCGAAGCTTTCAAGACTCTGTTGAAAGAGTTGGGATTTACGCCGTACTTCCAACAGCACATGGGATACGTCTGCCAGGATTGCCGCGACGGAGTCTTCTCCGGAACCAACGACATGGTGAAGAAGCTCACCGGCCGGGAGCCACTCGAGATGATGGACTACATCGTCAAGAATGAATCGCTGTTTCGCGCACCCGTCGCCGAACACCAATAATCTGCAAGCCTTATCTACTGGAGGAAATTATGAAGATAATGGCAGTCGGCACACTGGAGTCTCTCTCGCAGGAACAACGTCAGGAGTATCTACCGAAGGAAGTTCCGGCGACATTGCAACTCTATCTCGACGGAAAGATGGAGCAGTTCTGGCTGAGAGAGAAAGAGGTGGGCGTTATTTTCCTAATGAGCGTGGACTCAGTCAACGAGGCGGACAAGCTCCTTAAAGGCCTGCCCCTTGGACAAGCCAACCTGTTGACCTTTGAGCTTATGCCGATCGGTCCTCTGCTGCCTCTCGGTATGTTGATGGCCGCAAAGTAGCAACGATGTAGCGAGAAGTCATATGGATCAGTAACCAGGAATTGCAAATGACCTCCACACTCTTTCTCGGATTCGTGGCGCTGATGACAACGTTCGTCGTCGCGCTGATCGACCGCTACATCAATCGTCGGGCCGCAGTCCGTTTGCTGGCTGGTCTCCTCGTATGGTTTCTCTACGCCGGCCTGATGGCACACTTTGGCATTCTCAGTAATTCGGAGACACGGCCACCAGGAATCGCTTTCATCGTCGGTCCTGTTCTTCTGTTCCTCATCTTTTTCATTGTGCAACCGTCTGCCAGCACGCAGGCCGTACTAGCCTTTCCGCTCTGGTTAATCCTGGGCACACAATGCTTTCGCATCGGCGTGGAGTTGTTCCTGCATCAGCTCTGGATCGAGGGCCTGGTGCCCAGGATGATGACCTTCGCTGGAGCAAACATCGACATCTATATAGGACTGTCAGCACCCGTTATCGCATGGTTGTCCACACGTGGGCGATGGGGACTCAAATTCGCAAGTGCTTGGAACATCCTCGGGCTTCTCGCACTATTGAATGTTGTGACTCGCGCCATACTGACAGCTCCCGGACCACTCCATCTTATCCACTCGGAAATTCCCGATCGAATGATAAGTACATTTCCGTTTCTATTGATTCCAGGATTCTTTGTACCGCTTGCCGTCGTTCTGCATTTACTTGCAATTCGCGCCATTAACAGTCGATTAAGCACGGGGAATGGAACAAATCCTATCGATGCGATACGAGTCCGAGCGAACTCGCGGTGAGCATCCGTTTGAAGATCGCGAATCAGATTTACAAATCTCGCATAAGGAGCGTGCTATGAAACAAAGTCGGGCTACTACAAATCAAGAAACGGTCGACAGTGAAGGCGGTCTAAAAATATTCTTTCGCTCATGGCGTCCGGACGAGGCGGCTCACGCGATTGTCGTCATCGTCCCTGGTTTCAATGCCCACAGTGGATACTACGAATGGGTGGCCGAACAGTTCGTTGCCGATGGTCTCGCTGTTTACGCTGTGGATCTGCGAGGTCGCGGGAATTCGGACGGCGAACGCTTCTATGTCGAAGCCTTTGAGGACTACGTGCGTGACGTCGAGGCGGTTACGACAGTCGCGAAGTCGCGCGAACCGGGTCTACCTCTGTTTTTGCTTGGTCATAGCGCTGGCGGCGTTGTCGCATGCCTCTATACCCTCGACCACCAGGCTGAGCTGACGGGGCTGATCTGCGAAAGTTTTGCCCACGAGTTACCTGCTCCTGATTTTGCTCTCGCGGTTTTCAAGGGACTGAGCCATGTCGCGCCACATGCGCATATTCTTCACCTTCCAAATGAGAGATTCTCTCGTGATGCGAAAGTCGTCGAAACAATGGACAATGATCCACTGATTGCGCATGAGACTCAGCCAACCCAAACGATGGCCGCGATGGTTCGGGCTGACGAGCGACTCAAGAAAGAGTTTCCTCTGATCACGCTGCCAGTTCTGATCCTGCATGGCACTCTCGATAAGAATACAAAGCCAAGTGGTAGCCAGCATTTTTACGAGATGGCCGGTTCCACCGACAAAACCCTAAAGCTTTACGAAGGCTGCTTTCACGACCTACTTAACGATATCGATAAGGAGTCGGTCATCGTGGATATCAAAAGCTGGATCGATGGGCACATTCCTGTCGCGGCCAGCAACCAAGGTTCGACAGTCCAAGTCTGACCACGAGAACTAGAAGAGATTTCATCGTCATTACGATCGGAGCTGCTGCGTCATTGAGCAGCAGTTCCGGTCAAAGTGTGGTTCTCACGAAGGAGACAGATTTCGATCTTCTCCTCGGAAAAACGAAAAGGCAACAAATCCTGGACCAAGCGGAAGACCCAAGAATCAAACGAGCGAGACTTTCCGGCCCTGAACAAGTGACTAGAAATGCGATGGTCGCCGAACTGGGAGCCGATGGGACACTAACGGTTTTGGCTAAAGGAACCAACGAATGGGTTTGTGTGCCTGGCAACGAGAATAAGATTGGCGAACCGCCAATGTGCATGAACCCGATGGGTATGCGATGGATGATGGATGCCATGCAGGGCAAACCGAAGCCGACGAATGAATCTCCCGGGATGATTTATATGCTTTGCGGCGCAACACAGAGGAGTAACACCGATCCGGCCGATAAGACGAGTCCCGCTATACCAATCGGACCTCATTGGATGATTACGTGGCCCTTTGATGCGAAAGAGAATGGGCTTCCAACTACGGTCCGCGATAAGGGAGCCTGGGTAATGTTTGCGGGTACTCCGTTTGCTTACCTGCATGTTTGTGGCACTCCCTGGGATGGCAACGAATACAACGAAGGAGACAACGCTCTATGGACCATGCGCTACGCTCGGTCGTAACGGACAGGTCAAATGACGATAACAGGGCGAGTCACTCATTTAGAAATTCATTGGTGTTCCCCTACAGACAGAAGGAACTCAAACTGACCCACCAGACGTTGGCGTTTTCGGCTGCACTCTGGGAAGATCTGATGCCCGGATGCCGCGTGGACCCCTCGGCGTGCGCAATTTATCGGCGGTGTCGTCGAATTCCTCCAACGGCGGCGGTGGGCCGAAAGGAATACGGGTCGGTGCTTCCTTGCGGACCTGATGAACGGAGCCGAGATACACGGTATTAAGGCCATAGCGGGCGTTGATGGTATCGAGGGCTGTGACTACACGCTGTTTCGCATTCGGCTCGTTAAACGGATCAATGCCGAAGAGGTCCGGAGACGGAGCTAGATCAAGATGGGTAAGAGTTACAGATAGGTCTGAGGGCGTGTAGGCGGGAACGCGCGGCCATACGGCAATTAAGTGCTCCTGCAGCGTGTATGGATCGTGGCATGGCTCGATGCGTACATTGCAGGCGAATGCGACATGATCATAAAAGCCAACCTGCAAGGAGAGGCCGCCGGCCCAGAGATCGTTGCGGCGCATCTTGCGAGCCGTGGAGTGTAGTAGTTTGAGCGCCACGGCACGGGCCTTATCCGGTGTTCGGCAGTCTGGAGGCAAGATGTGCTGACGGCTAAGAGTTTGTAGCGGACGCGCTGGCGGTTCAAGAAAATCTTCACCGCGCAGCCAGAGCCACAATCGGTCACCTAAGACGCCTCCCCATATCGTGTGCATCCGCTCGCGTGTGAGGGTGCAGAGTTGGCGCATGGTGGTAATGCCTTCGGCAAGAATGCGCTGCTCCATGCGCTTTCCGATGCCGGGAATGTCGGCTAGTTCGAGGCTGTAGAGCGCCTGTGGAAGGTAGCGCCGCTCGAAGATCATAAGGCCGTCCGGTTTCTGCATGTCGCCAGCGATCTTGGCGAGCAGACGGTTGGGTGCCAGGCCAACGGAACAACGCAGCGTGATGCCGACCGTGCGGAGCTCACGCTTTATCTCGTAGGCTATGGCGGTGGCGCGTAGTAACGTGCGCTCGCGGCCGAGGAGCTGGCAGGCGAACTCGTCGCAGGACATGACCTGCTGGATGGGGATGCAGTGCTCAATCGCGGCGGCAATGCGGTGGTGGTATTCGACGTATAGGCGCGGGCGAGCCTCGACCAGGATGATGTGCGGGCAGAGCAGCTTGGCGTCCGCAACACTGAAGCCGGTTTGGACGCCATAAGCCTTGGCCTGGTAGCTGACGGCGATACAGCAGCCCGTCTGAGCTTCAATACGAATCGGCACGATCGCGATGGGCTGGCCGCGCAGTTCGGGGCAAAGCTCCTGTTCGATCGAGGCGAAATAAGAGTTGAGATCGACAAACAGCCAATTGATCGCAGAATCGACCATTCTTCTACCCCACCAGCCGTGCATACTGTTCCGGTGTCAGCAGGAGATCGACATTGCCGCGTCCAGCCATGATGGCATGTTCGACGGCCTGCTTTGAAGCGAGGTCGCGGAATCCGTTGCCGCGGCGAATCATCTCGACCATGTTGTCCGGGTTTGTGAAGGTACGAGGGGGAGCGGCCTTAGTGCGGAGATCTTCCTCCATGAAAGTGCAATGCCATCGCTCTCGAAGAACGAAGGACATATGGATGCGGCGAAACTTTGGGGCAGGTGCGCGTTGGACCGCGCACGAATCGCAGGCTCGTTCGCCAGGCGGTTGCCAGAGCATTGCGTCAAGGTAGCGCCCGCAAAAGCAGCAGATCTTTCCTGCCAGCCGCATCCGGGTTGTGGAGGATCGTTCGCCGCCCATGCCCAAACAATAAGCGAATAAAAGGCGAAATACATCCACAAATGCTATACTATTGATAACAAAAAACTTACGTCCGATAACGCAGTTTATGTATAGTCGATGTGCAGTGCTCGCTAGAAATGTCATGGTCCCGTTTCGTTTCGAAAACGAGCTCTTCGACAAGGCCGTCGCAGCATGATTTAAAGAGTAGAGGGAAACACCGCGGCCAACGAGTTGATGCAGAAGGCCCCCAGTGGGCAGGTGCTAGCCAAGTCGAAGGAAAGCCGCTAAACGACTTCGTACTATCTGCGGTCTTAAGCGGTATGCGACTGAAGCTGGAATCCGTAACTCTATTTCGGTTCCAAGTCCTGTTCTACTCCAGATTTCCAGCCTGCCGCCGATCTTTGCAGCCCGCTCCCTCATTCCAGGCAAACCCCAATGCCCTTCGCGGAAGCCATCGCCCAGAGTCGTTCTGTCCAGGCCGATCCCGTTATCACGTATACGAAGTCGAAACTCATTCCTATCAAAATTGATCTCGGTCTCCATCTCGCTGGCTTCCGCATGCCGAAATCCGTTGGTGAGCGCTTCCTTACCTATGCGGTACGCCTCTTCAAAAACTATTGGATGGAGAGCCTGTATCGAACCATTGCATATGGAACGGAAGGTGACATTGCCGAGTTTGCGCAACGAAAGTGCCACTTCGGCGAGGGCCTCGGAGAGATCATACGTATCTCGCGTAGGACTTCGCAGATCGAGCACGAGTTCTCGTCCCTCCAGCATCACGCCATCCGATTGCTGCAAAGCTTCCTCGAAAATGGCCCGTGCGGGTTCGTCTTGCCTGAGGTGTGTGGTCCCAGTGTTGAAGCGAAGCAAAAGGCCTTGTATCCCTTGGAAGAACGTATCGTGAAGATCTCGCGCAATTCTCTCGCGTTCCCGCATTCGTTCCTCAAGTACCAATCGCGCCTGGTTTACAAGGATGTTTACGCGGAAGAGATACAGAGCACTGATTGCAAAAAGCGCCATGCCTACCAGGAGCAGGCGAAACCACAAACGTTCATAGAGGAATGCTTGTTGCTGCACGTCATAAGCGAAGTCAGATTTTCCCCAGACGCCATCACTGTTCGTCGAACGCACCAAGAATCGATGTGTACCTGGTGGGATCGTTGTGTAGACGGCGGCCCGAGAAGCGGTTGTATTTTGCCATCTTGAGTCGACGCCCTCGAGACGGTACTGCATGCGAATAGTATCCGGTGCATCAAGGTCCACAGCCGCCATTGTGATCTCAGTGCGGTGTGCTCCCGGCGACAGCGTGAGACTTTGACCCACAGGAACGTCAATGCCTTCGATAGTGATTCCTGGAATAAAGATGATGGGATTTTGTGTTGCCTTAGGCCATTTGGTCACATCAAGCTCGGCCAGGCCTTTCACGGTAGCTACCCAGACTTTGCCGTCCGCAGTCCGAACGATGTTCGGAGATCCCACGCTTGTTTGGCTTGAAAGAAGGCCATCACTGGTATTTATCCAGCGATAATCAAGCGGTGACTCAGGGCTAGTCAATCGTTTCGTAATCGATTCGACAGGCAACCTATAGATGCCGTACCGGCTACTACACCAGAGCTGAGAGTCAGGCAGTTCGATCATCCCGTTCACGTTCAGATTGTCGAAGATCGTTTTGAGCTGACCATTTACCAGCCTGCTCAATCCGTATCTAGCGCCAGCAATATAAAGGTTGCTCCTTCCATCCTCGACGAACCGAGAGGGAGATCCATCACCTGTGGCCAAGGTCAGGTCAAGGCGCTGAAAGCGCTCTTTGACCAAGTGATCGATACCCTGTGGCGAAGCGATCCAGATTGTATCTGCCTTATCCTCGTGGATGTCGAGCACGTGATCACTGGACAAGCCTTCCGCACGTCCGTAGTTGTGAAATTTCTTGCCTTGCATGTGGCTAACGCCATTAGGAGTCGCAATCCATAACGAATCATCGTGCGCAACCAGAATCTTCGTGACCACCGTATCAGGGAGTCCGTCGGCCTTGGAGAATTGAGTGAAGTGCCCGTTCGTGAATTTGAACAGCCCACCTCCATACGTCCCGATCCACACATTGTCTTTAGAGTCTTGTGCAAGAGACCAGACACAGGTATTGGTGAGACCGTCCTTCTCGAAGTACTTGCGAAAACGCTTCCCGTCGAAGATAGAGAAGCCGCAGTTGCTCCCGACAAATAGCTGTCCATCAGGACGCGCAAGAAGGGCCATCGGCTGATCGTTCGGCAACCCATCCTTCCTGGTATAAACGCGGATTGCTCGTGGTTTGTAGTGCCAAAGCCCGTTTCCATTCGTTCCCAACCACACATCGCCAGATTCGGTGACATAGATTGACCGGGGAAGGTCTAGAGTATCCAGATTCTCTAATCGATCTCCGGTGACCAGATACAAGCCGATCCCGGTGCCGACCCATATGTGGCCTTGGGGATCCTCATAGATGTGGTTCGTCGCCGTATTTCCCACGTGGCTTGGTGTCAGTGACGAGACTAGACCATTAGACTGGCGCCTAATGCCGGCATGCGTGCCGTACCAAACGGTACCATCGCTCCCTTGGTGAACTTCAAAGACCTGGTCAGGTTGAACCCCAAGTTGCTTGGCCGTCACGGTAGCCGGGATCCTGTTCTTTCCCGCAACTTCAATTAATCCATCGCTTGTTACGATGTAAAGGTGTCCGTCAGCCGCTTGGCTGATCCTGTTGACGTATACGTTCTCCAGAACTGGAACCAGCACCTTCCCGGAATACAGATAAAGTCCGTGCTTGCCTCCAACTAAAATATCTCTATTCCGAGCTTCAAAGATGATTTGGGCGTCCTCTGAGACCCCTGCCGCCGTACGAAGTAATTTTAACGTGCCTGGATCGATGTGGTCTTGAGAAGCCTTAGGAAGAACTGTCGCACCCGCGTCAGTGCCAACCCATAGATCTCCGTTAGAAGCCCGGAGAAGAGCATTAACCGCGCCTGCAGATGCAGACCCCTCGAGCTTGAGTCGAAGCGGATGAAACGCAACACCATCAAAACTTGCAAGGCCGGTACCCGTTCCGATCCACAACAACCCATTTTCGGTCTGTGCGATCGCATTCACGACGTTATCGGGTAAACCTTGCTCAACGGTCAATTCAGAGCGAATGTACTTATTCCGGAGGGGATACTCACTTGAATCTGGATATTCCGCCTGCACAATCTGCGCGCAAAGCAGCACAACGATACAACATAGACAGTTTCCTATGCTTCGGCCCGCTATTTGCCGGAGATGCGAAATGATCTTCATACATTATCTTGCAGGCAAGAAGTTCCTTATCGCCATCTATCCTCCTCCAACCCTTTGCTGAACAGTCACTAATGGCTAAGCGAGTACAAGAGACAGATGAAGCAAATTTGACGGAAGGTGAGGATTGCCCGTTAGGGTTGGCACATCTCGGCGATTAGCCTTTCTCCACCGACTATACAGAATGGTTCTGGTGCAGACCGCGCGATTCGGTCAGCTACAGCGGGTCAAAAGGAAGCCCGAGCGGAGGCTGGAAAGCTGAGCAGCATGAATCGCTATTTTCAGGGAGGCAGTCTTTGGAAGCCGGAGTATGGCGGTTCCCACATTACGTACGGCACGACGACCACGACCCCCTATAAAACAGGATCACTCGACAGATCCAGCGAAGCTTTAGCTTTGCGGCCTATTAACCCAGCTCAGAAAAGCACCGCGGGAGAGGGTTGATCGCAGGAGTTCATTCTTCACCAGCAACTCACAGATGCATTGCTCCAAGGTGCAAATCCTCGACTGCAGATAAACGATTTCAGCTTCAATCGGATCTGTACCAATTAGCATTGCCATGCTCCTGGTTCGAGTGATTAACTTGGAGGTGATTCGAAGGGTGCGCCTCTGTCTAAGGCATAAGGCGCTTCCCCTCCTGTTTGAAAACAGGACTTCCTACAGGGTACCTGGAGGAGTCGGATTGGACTTCGCTGATGCCGCGTTAGTGATGAAGTCGGCTACTTCATGTGGTTTTGAGATCATCGGAACGTGACTTGTCGAGAGAATCAAAGTTTTAGCATTCATCCTCTTAGCCGTCACTCGTTCTTGTTCCGGTGCGATCATTCGATCATTTGCGGCTACGACAAACCAAGATGGCTTTGTACGCCAGGCAGCAGTTGTGATGGGGGCTCCCAAGGCAGCACCTTGCGTTGGAACCTGGGTAGCAATCATCAATGTACGGTCTTCGAGAGCAACATCGGGCGCAAAATCTTCCAGGATGCCTTTTTCTGTGAGCACCAGAAACCCATCCGCCAACGGGCGAAGCTCGCCTACGCCCGGCGTTGCTCCGTAGGGTTTCCCGAGGCTACCGGCTGATTCTCCCTGATCTGGAGCGAAGGCGGCGACGTAGACGAGTCCAGCCACCTTGGGGTCGTTGCCAGCTTCCGTGATGACCGCTCCTCCGTAGGAGTGGCCGACAAGCAGCACAGGACCCTCCTGCGCATCAATGATCCGCTTTGTGGCTGCAACATCATCTGCAAAGGAGGTGAGTGGGATCTGAGCACAGACGACGTGCAAACCCTCTGCCTCAAGAAGCGGGAGGATCTTCAGCCAGCTTGAGCCATCTGCCCATGCTCCATGCACCAGAACCACGTTCTTGATTGGCTCTTTGGATGGCACCTGCGACAGGCCGGTAACGGGGACGGTAAGAGAAACGAGTGGAGCGCACAGGAATGCCGCAAGGAGATTACGTCGTAAGTTCATGAGGGTGTCCCTTTCACTGTGGAGGACCTACATCACGGCGTGTTCTCGTGTGCTGCATCCCATCCTGTGCTGAAGGTAAGGCAGGTCCGTCCATTTCGACAGTCTCAATCCGACCATAAGCAGATGGCTCAATAGAGCCACCGAGTCTTACATCTCGATGTAACCACGGCGAATTGCAATGATCGCGGCATCGGTGCGATCGTTGGCGTCCAACTTCGAAAGAATGCTCTTCACGTGGTTTTTGACTGTGTTCTCAGAGATACCAAGCTCCGATGCGATGATCTTGTTAGCTTGGCCTTGAGAAATAGAACGGAGCACATCGATTTCTCTCGACGACAAGGAGTCATCTGCAGCGTGTTCTGCCATCTCCCGAGCAACGTCTGGCGGGATTCTTCGACGTCCTGAGTGAACTACGCGAATCGTATCGATTAGTTCGGTGCGCAACAGGTTCTTCAGCAGGTAGCCCACCGCACCGGCCTTGAATGCTCGAAGCGCAACAACATCTCCGGCTGCCGTCGTAAGAATTACAAATCGCGCATACGGGAAATCCTTTCGCAAGATCTCAATTGCTTCGATCCCGCCTAGCCCCGGCATACGCACATCCATAAGCGTGACATCAGGACGATGTATATGGAACAGTTCAATCGCTTCCCTGCCGTCTGATGCCTCGGCAACAACATGCATATCTATTTGAGCGTCAATTTCGCCGCGCAGCCCGGCTCTCATCATCGGATGATCGTCAACAACGAGAACCCGGATTGGCTGTGGGTCAGACATTGGGCTGAGCCCCGATAGACAGTTTTTTACCAACCACGCGATGCATCCAGCTCGGACTGCGTAACGCATGAGAAGCTGCGCCTAAGACAACGAAGGTCGAGGCAAGCAGCGAGACCGCGCCACTGTCGACAAACCGCAAACTTCAGGCTAACGGAGAAAGAACGCAATTCGATCCTTTAGAGACGGAGATGCAAGAACAGTACTCTCTATTTGGTGCTGTCGATAGGGGCTCAAAATGGCTACGATCGTCCCTTCATTTAGGGTCTTCAAGCCGTAGGCAAAATCTGCTGAACTCTAAAGGTGCAGAGACTGTTCACGATGTTTCCGGCTGGACCGCCGGGTGCCGGATTGATTCTCTTGCGTGTTTGCGCAACAGCGATGGTAGTAGGTTACGCTCTCTGCGTTGGAGGAACGGTCCCGAATTGGGTTTTTTTCATCCTTTGGCCGGTCGCGGGCTTACTAGTCGCGGGGCTGATGACACCGTTTGCTTGTGCAGCGGCATTAGCTTTGCAGATGACCGTCGAGTGGGAGACAGGGTTCAGGGGCCTTCCCTGCTGCGTTCTCGGAGTGCTACTTCTCATAGCCGTTCTGTTGCTGGGACCCGGTGCCTATTCGCTTGACGCACTGTGGTTCGGGCGTCGAAGAGTGACCGTCTCCCGCCGGTAGGCAATCCGCAAAGCTTCAGACATGGATTTGTACTGAGACCACGGCTAAGCGAAATATTAGCCCGAAAGGGCCCACGTTAAGCGGCCCAATCTGGTCTTTGCCACATAGATATTTGCACCTAGGCTTGCAACTGAAAGTGCACGTTTACAGGCCACGACTTTTAGAACGCAAAGAGGAGACAGACTGATGAAGGCTAGCAACGCTCTTTTCACACCCACGGCACTCGGGGCTCTGCGATTGAAGCACCGCGTCATCATGGCGCCTCTTACCCGCTCCCGTTCAGTTCAGCCTGATTCCGTCCCGGGTGATCTGATGCGTGAGTATTACGAACAACGTGCATCGGACGGCGGACTCATTATCACGGAGGCGACGAACATTTCGTTGACCAGCCGTGGTTGGCTCGGAGCCCCGGGCCTCTACTCCGATCAGCAGGTCGAGGGATGGAAGAAGATCGTGTCTGCCGTTCATGCCAAGGGCGGCCATATGTTCGCGCAGCTCTGGCATAGTGGGCGCTCGTCTCACACCGCGATGACGGGTGGTGCGACCCCTGTGTCGGCTTCTGTCGATCCAACATACTGGGAAAATTCGAATCATCTTGTATCCATCCCCGGTGGCTGGGTTCAGCCCTCTCCGCATCGGGCATTGGCCTTGGAAGAGATAGCCGGCATCGTTGCGGATTACCGTGAAGCGGCGAAACGCGCAATGGCCGCTGGATTCGAGGGAGTTGAACTCCATGCCGCTAACGGCTACCTCGTCGACCAGTTTTTGCAGGATGGGAGCAACAAGCGGACTGACGAGTACGGCGGGTCTCTGGAGAACCGTGTGCGCCTGCTCTCTGAAATCGTACACGCCCTCGCCTCTGTTTGGGGAGCAGATCGCGTAGCCGTCCGTATTGGTCCTTACGGAACCTGGAATAGCATGTCGGATAGCAACCCGGATGCCCTTTTCGCTCATGTTGCGACAGAGTTGAATCATTTCGGACTTGCCTATCTCCATCTGATCGAGCCGAGGGTATCCGGTAGCGAAGATGTGAAAGCGAGCGGAGGGCTTGCAGCAGAACGCCTTCGCCCATTCTTCAACGGAAAAATGATTGCCGCTGGAGGCTTCGAGCCCGACACCGCAGAGCAAGTAGTTTCAACCGGAACTCTCGACGCAGTGGCCTTCGGCCGTCACTTTCTCTCCAACCCTGACCTGCCTCAACGTATTGCCGAGCATCTGGAGCTGACGCCCTACGATCGCTCAACCTTCTACACCTTTGATGAGGTCGGCTACACCGATTACCCCGTCTATGCGCAGGCTGTAGCTGTCTAAGCGGTGTTTGATGACACGAGAATTCGATCTCACAACACTGAACCCTGGAGGCTGTCATGAGCAAAAAAGAAAACATCGTGCTGGTACACGGAGCATGGGCGGATGGTTCATGCTGGAGCAAGGTTATTCTCTTGCTTCAGGCAAAGGGCTATAACGTGACGGCAGCTCAGATCCCGCTCACATCCCTTGAGAACGACATCGATGTGACTCGGCGGTTACTTTCTGAGCAATCCGAACCTACTGTACTGGTCGGGCATTCCTATGGAGGCGCAGTTATCACCGGCGCAGCCACGGCAACCCCGCAGGTCAAAGCTCTGGTGTACATTACGGCGTTCGCTCTCGATGAAGGCGAGAGCCTTGAGTCGCTCGCTAACCAGGGCCCTCCTTCTCCGGGGTCTTCCTCCATTCAGCCCGACGCTCACGGATTCCTCTGGATCAATCGTGAGACTTTCCATAAGTCGTTCGCGGGGGATGCCACTGCGGATGAGGCCGCTGTGATGGCCGCAGTACAGAAACCTCTGGCGCTTGCGGCTTTTGGCGGAAAGGAAGCGGTTTCAGCATGGAAGACACTTCCCTCCTGGTACCTCGTCTGTACTGAGGATCAGATGATTCCGCCACCAGCCCAGGAGTTCCTTGCCAAGCGCATGAACGCTACTATCCGCACCGTTCCCTCCAGCCATTGTCCGTTTATGTCCAAGCCAGAGGCTGTGGCGAACCTTATCGCTCTCGCAGCCGAGGCGATCGACAACTAGCCGTTCCTAACTCTCCTCATCCAGCGGCAAGCCGCCTCCTTGAGGGGATGGCGGCTTCCTGCCCATTCTTTGTCTCCGAAAGGGTCCTATGAATACGAAAGCAAGAGTGCTGGTACTGGGAGCGACAGGGCAGGTTGGCGGTGCTCTGGTGCCGCTGCTTGTAGCCAACCAGGGCGTCGAAGTCGTTGCAGCAGCTCGTAATCCGGCAAGGGCAGAACACCTAGGGGTGGAGGTTGTGGAGTTTGATCTCGACAGAATTGAGACGTTTGCCCCGGCCCTAGAAAACATCGATCGCATCTTCATGGCAACCGGCTACACGATAGACATGCTCCGCCAAAGCAAGGACCTGGTGAACAGCGCCAAGCGGGGCGGGGTTCAACAGATTGTTCATTTGGGTGCTAGCGGTGACGACGACACGCGTGTCGCTCATTACGGCTGGCACCAGTTCATCGAGCGGTACATCGAGTGGTCCGGCATCACTTTCACGCACTTGCGCCCCGAGATCTTCATGCAGAATCTGCTCGGATATGGAGGCGAAAGCTACGTGCAAAAGGGCGTGATCAAACATTACGTTGGAGGCGCACGACTAAGTTGGGTCGATTGCGACGACGTTGCAGCCGTCGCAGCGGTTTGCCTCGCGCGGCCTGAGCCTCATGCCGGTAAGACCTACCGCATGGGGTATGAGGCAAAGACCTACTACGAACTTGCGGAGGTCTTTACGGAAGTTTTGGGGCAGCCCTTTTCGTACGAGCCGCAGCCGCCATCCGAGTTTCTTCGGAACGTGCTTGCTGCAGGGGCCGAGCCTGCATACATGAAGTGCGTATTCGACAGCTATACCGATTTTACTAATGGCAAGGACATCGGTGCAGATGCCACCTTTGACAACTTTCCTGGGCTGACAGGCCGCGCGCCTCGATTTCTCGCCGATTTTGCCAAGACGTACGCAGATCGCTTTCGCTACTAGGACACGCATTCACGAGGTACGACATGGCGGAAGAACGCAGAATCCGGATAGGTCTGGTCGGGGTCGGCAACTGGGCACGATATGGGCATGTTCCCGCGCTCAGATTGTTGCCGGAATACGATATTGTCGCCGTCTCAAGTAGGAGCCTGGAGAAGGCCAGGGAAATCGGAAAAACATACGATATTCCTCGTAGCTACGGCGACATGCACCAACTTGTAAACGACGCTGAGGTGGACCTGGTCGCGGTACTTTCCCCGGCACCAGAACACGCTTTAGCGGTTAAAGCTGCCATTCTGGCGGGGAAGGATGTCTATTGCGAGTGGCCGCTCACGACCAACACGAAAGACTCGGAAGAGCTTTTGCAGCTTGCGGAGCAGCGCGGTGTTCGGCATCTCGTGGGACTTCAGCGGACCGTTGGATCTAGTTCCCTCCATCTCCACGAACTTCTTTCAGAAGGCTACGTAGGTCAACTCCGTTCGGTTCGTATGCACGTCAGCATGGCGGGTTTTGGGCCAGTACGATCGGCATCGCTCGACTGGACAATTCCAGCAAAGAACTTCTCCCATGTGCTCTCAATCTATGGCGGTCACTTTATGGACATGCTGTTTAACGCGGCAGGCCAGCCCGCCACGATGACCTCCCTTGTCCGAACACAATTTCCTAAGCTGATAAGCAGTACGGGAGAGTCGTTCCCCAATGAGACGCCTGACGGCGTGATGGTCATGGGTACGCTTCAGAACGGCGCTATGTTTCAGATCCAGCTTGAGGGTGGGAAGCGCAATCAAACAGGACTTCAAATCGATCTCACCGGCACAGACGGCGACCTCCAGATCACAAATGAGAAGGCGTTCGTTACAAAACACAACGACCTGATTCGAGGAGCGCAGGGCGAGGGACAGACCTGGAGAGAGTTGCCCACACCCAATCATCTCAGCCTCCTCCCGCCAACGGAACTTGATGCCAGCGTCCAGGACTTGGCTCATCTTTATGAGGCGTTTGCTCGGGATCGGGTGCATGGAGGCAAGACAGGCCGAGACTTCTCGGACGCTGTGGCCATGCACACCATGATCGACATGATCTACCAAGCGTCATCTTCAGAAACAACGGTGGTTATTAAGGAGCAATCATGACCCTCGCTACTCCCGCTAAGAATAAGGCAACTGTTCTCGAAGCCTTCGACGCCCTTTTCAACAAGCGGGACTACGAAGCTGCGGAGCGCTTCTGGTCGCCTAACTACATCCAGCACAGCGCGCACATTGGCCCTGGACGTGACGGCTTACTCGGTCTGACCAGAGCCCTTCCGGAAACGCTGCGATATGAGAATCATGTCGCCTTGGCCGAGGGCGACTTCGTGATCTTGCATGGCCGGTTTTCCGGTCACGGACTGCCCAGGAATTGGATCGTAGCCGACATCGTACGCCTTGATGAAGGGGTGTTGGTCGAACACTGGGATGTCATCCAGGACGAAGCAACAGAACTTGAATCCAAGAGCGGGCTACCGATGTTCGGTGCCTCTTTCGCGTAGGCACCACCAGCCAGACCAAATCACAGAGAACAAAGGAGAACCATGAAAACTGAAGGGAACGTAATTCTTATCACTGGAGGCGGCTCTGGTATCGGGCGTGGACTTGCCGAGGCTCTTCACCGTCTGGGCAACAAGGTAATCATCTCTGGTCGTCGCCAGGGTCATCTGGAGAAGACCCTGGAAGCCAATCCCGGAATGGACTCAGTTGAATTAGATGTGACTGATCCAGAGAGCATACGCCGGGCTGCCGAGCAACTCATTGCCAAATACCCCACCCTGAATGTGCTCATCAACAATGCAGGAATCATGCTGATCGACGACGCTTCGGCCCTGGTAGACGATGACCTGGTCACGTCAACCATTGCGACCAATCTGATGGGGCCGATACGGAGCACAGGTGCCTTGATCGACCACCTCAAAAAGCAAGAGTCCGCTGCGGTGCTGATCGTCTCGTCGGTCCTTGGCTTCACCCCCATGGCGATGACAGCAGTCTATTCATCCACCAAGGCAGCGCTCCACTCCTATGCGCAGTCCCTCCGATTTGAGTTACGCCACACTCCGGTTCGAGTTCTGGAAGTCATTCCTCCCTGGGTCCGCACCGACCTGCTCAACAGCAGCGAAGAGCCACGCGCGATGCCGCTCGACGAGTTTCTGAAAGGCACGATGGCGGCTCTTGCAACAGAGGCGAACGAGATCATGGTTCCCCATGCGAAGTTCCTACGCGACCAAGCCGGCCCCAACGAGGCAGTCTTCGTCTCAAGCTTCAATGAGCAGCTTGAAGCACCCCAACCCTCAGCCGTCTAACACCGGCTCCACTCACTCGCGCAGCACGCAACAGCACCAAGACAAGCCAGGAGCTGAAAATGAATGATCTTTTGCAGAAAGCAATGCACGCACACGGAGGTCTCAAGCGTTGGAACGAGATTAGCTGCGTTACCGTTGCAGCCTCGCTCACCGGGGCGATCTGGTTTGTGAAGAGCCAGGGTGATTACCTGAAGGACGTGGTGATGACTGTGGACACCAAAAAAGAACGGATGACCACAGACTTTCCAGGCCAGGATAAACGCTTTCTCTTCACACCGGAGCGACTGGTGATGGAGAAGCGGGATGGCACTGTGCTTCTTGAGCGTGAGGATCCCGAGAAGTCGTTCGATGGTCAGGCCCGTGAAACTCCGTGGGATGACTTGCACGTTGCCTACTTCCAGGGCGAGGCACTTTGGACCTACCTGAATACTCCGTTTCTCTACACGCAACCGGGATTTGTGACCGAGGAGATTGCGTCCATAGATGTGAGTGGGGAGAAGTGGCGTCGTTTGAAGGTCACCTTTCCGGACAACATCAAGAGCCACACGCGAGAACAGATTTCATGCTTCGGCCCGGATGGCTTGATCAGGCGCCACGACTACACGGTGGACATTCTCGGTGGAGCAACCGGTCTGAACTATGCCTCTGACTATCGGGACGTGGGTGGGATCATCTTCCCGACCAAACGCCGGATCTACGCCTATGAAGGGGACTACCAACTCGTGCCCGAGCCCCTTCTGGTGAAGATCGACATGGGTGAAATCACCCTGCAGTAATCGTGGGTAAGCCGTCACTCACATCAACCTTTCAGCATAAAAAGGACAATATGCGCCATCATCCTTCGCTCTTTGAGCCCTTGCGGTTGGGAGCCATCACACTTCCCAACCGCATCATTATGGCCCCTCTTACCAGAATGCGTGCTGGAGCCGGAAATGTCCCCACAGCTTTGAATGCGGAATACTATGCCCAGCGAGCCGCCGCTGGGCTCATCATCGCCGAGGGGACCGCAGTAAGCCAACAGGGTCAGGGATATCCAAATGCTCCAGGCATCTACACGCGGGAGCAGATAGATGGATGGAAGGCCGTCACGGAGGCCGTTCACTCCCGAGGCGGACGGATCTTCCTCCAGATTGCTCACAATGGCCGTAATTCTCACTCTTCGTTCACCCCGGACGGCGGACCACCCGTAGCGCCCTCTGCCATTCCTCCGAAACTGCCTGGGTTCACGCGCGATGGCCGGCAGGTTCCGATTGAGACACCTCGAACTCTCGAACTGAACGAGATAAGCCCGATCATTAAGAGCTTCACAAAGGCCAGTCGCAACGCCATCGAGGCAGGTTTCGACGGAGTAGAACTTCAGGCTTCTAACAGCCACCTGATCGACCAATTTCTGGAAGACGGAACAAATATCAGAATGGACGCATATGGGGGTTCCATCATCAATCGGATGCGGTTCCTCCTCGAAATTACAGAGGAAGTCTCAGCTTCCATCGGGTCCGAACGACTTGGGGTGCGGCTGTCACCATTTGGTCAATACGGTGGCATCGGCGACAGCAACCCGATGCGGTTGTTCACCTCGATCATCGATGAACTGAATGACCGCAACTTGGCATACCTCCACCTCATCGAGGGCCGCGGCTCGGAGATTGGTCTGGGCGACGCATTGCATGAAGATGCATTGAACAACGCCAAGCTCTTCAGACCTCATTTCCAGGGTGTCCTGATCACTGCCGCCGCCTATACGCCGCGCACCGCCAGCGAAGCTGTTGGTGATAAGAACGCGGATGCAGTGGCGTTCGGTCGCATGTTCATATCGAATCCGGACTTGGTGGAACGAATCGAGAGCGATCTGAAACTCAGTCCATACGATCGGTCGACGTTCTACGGAGGGCAAGAGAAGGGCTACACCGACTATCCACCTTCCAGCGAGGCCATATGACCGCAGAAACCGTACTGCAAACCAACAACCTCGTCTTCTATCAGGCTCTCCTCGATCAGGACTGGAGTTCGCTTGCCGAGCTGTATGCCGATGATTACAGACTCGTCCGCTCAAACGGTAGTGTCCTGTCCAAGGAACAAGTTCTCACCGACCTGCAATCGGGTGATCTTGTTTTCAGGTCCATCAAGCTAACGAATGCGCTTGTTCGATTGATCGGCTCGGTAGCACTCCTCACCGGGGACAGCCAAACGATTGCAGAACGTGGAGGTGTGGAGTTTGTCTCTCACTTCCGTTTGGTTGCGGTCTATGTAGAAGACGAAGGCAAAATGCGACTTCTCCATTCTCTGAGCACGGACATACCAGAGGCACACAATGCATAAGTTAGATCAGGCAAAAGGAGACGTCATGGTGACAGGAGATGCAGCCCACGCTCGGAGTCCATTCGTGGGGGTTTGGAACCTGGAAAGCTTTACTGAGCAGTCTAAATCGTCAGAAGAACTCAACCCTTTGGGGGCAGCGCCTGTAGGTTTTCTGATTTACACAGCCAACGGCTTTGTTTCCGCTCAGCTAATGAGGCGAGACCGGAAGGCGCTCGGAACCGATCCATGGGCTCCTGCTGAGTCGGGTCAAGGAGCGAATCTTGCAAACGGGTACATCCCGTACTGTGGGGCATATGCAGTCGACGAGGAGCGCGGGGAGGTCATCCATATGCCCATAGTTTCCCTCTTGCCCAATCTAATCAACCGGAACCAGCATAGAAGCTTTACGTTTGAGCGCGACAGCCTCACCCTTGTCACAAAGCAGAAGGATGCATCCGGCAGCATTGTCGAGTCAAGGCTTGTTTGGCGCCGGAGTCATTGATAAAGCGGTCCATCAGCAGTATGCCGACAGGCCCGATAATGCAGCTTACGTATAGTGGATCGCGAGGCGTCTGAACCAGTGGCGATGATCCCGACTCTGCTCGCTACGACGAGGAAAGAAGAGGATTCGGAGCTGCCGAAGAGTCATCACCACCTGCTATTCGGGAGAAGGCATTATTGATGGTGTCTGTGGTGTTTGTCGCGGCGATGTGCAGGCTGCGAGTTGCCTTTGAGGCTGTCTGACACAACTTGTACTTGTTGGCGACCGTTTCCCTGGCACGAAAGATCAGTTCTGAGCGCACGTTAGTTCTCCTTTTATGCGGCGTTCAGACTAACGTTCTGCTGAGTTCGCGGGTGAAATGCAGGTTCTTCTTGAGAAGTGGCGGTTCGTCGAGGACGGAAGACCGCACCGCAGTGGTAAGTTTTGTGGCGAATAGAGCCGCCCACGATTTCAACAACTAGATGCGATATCCCTATTCTACCCTCTCGCAGCATGTGAGGTTTTATTCATCCAGAGGTTTTCGAGTGGGTAAACTAATGCGCATCGTAGTTCCTATATCAAGTTCACTCTCTGCCGTGATGCTCCCTTGGTGTCGTTCGACGATTTCGCGAGAAATGTAGAGTCCCAGACCATTTCCAAGATCTCCCTTCGTGCTGTAGAAAGGTTGGAAGAGGTTTCTCAAAGTCTCCTGGCTCATCCCGCACCCGTTGTCCCGTATAACGATCTGCATGGTTTCGCCGCTTGAAGTCGCGCCGAGCCAAATTCGCCCACCTACAGCTACAGCCTGGATGGCATTTGATAAAAGATTTGCCACCACCTGGCTCAACTGACCTACCGTGCCATAGAAGCGGAAATCCTCTCCGCCTTTGATCGTAACGTTGACTTGTCGATTCCTTATCTTGCCGGCGAAAAGTTGCAGAACATCCCTGAACAACTCTCCTGCCGTCCCATACTCAGCCTTCTGCACGTTCTCCTTCGACCAACGCAGCGTCTGCTTCGTGAGTCCCGAAATGCGCTGTAGCTCGGCTTCTGCCGATCCAATATAGTCTGTCGCGACATCGTCTCCTTTCACCCGACCACCGAGAAGATATAGAAGATTGATGATCGCCTCGAGCGGATTATTGATCTCATGCGCGATGACGCTCGTCATTCTTCCCGAGAGCGCGAGTTTTTCACTCATTCGAATTGCAGTCTCGCGTTGCCGCCGATCCGTCAGGTCAGTGCAGGTTCCTGCCCAGCCAGCTCGACTTCCGTCAGCTTGCAGATAAGGGATTGCCCTTACTAGATTCCAGCGCTCCACCGTTTCCGCCGGGGAGCGGAATCGTACTTCAATATCGAATGACATTCCGCGGGCTACTGATATTTTCCAAAGGTCTTCAGTTCGATCTCTGTCTTCCAGCGCGAGACGATCCTCTTCATACCAACGGCCCATGTTCCCTAGGCCCTGATCGAGCCATTTCAGATTGACATAGGTGAGGCGACCTTCATCGTCCGAAGTCCAAACGGGATGAGGCAAAGCGTTGGTAAGCTGCAGAAAGCGTGCCTCACCAAGCTGCACAGCTTCCTCTGCGCGCTTGAGGCTGATAGTCATTACAGCCCCGCGGAAGTCTGTCGCAGACTCGATCTCCATCTCCGTCCACGGATTGCTTCTGCCTCGCACCAGTTCTTTCCACGTTTCAAAAGACTGTCGTGGGTTGAGACCTTTATCGGAATGGTCCAGCTTTTTCGGCTCGCCAGCCCAATTTACCGTTCGCACTACTTCCGGTCGAAACCACATAATGTAGCCCTGCCGTATATACGAGATCCGAACTGCAAGAAGGCCACTAGCAACTTCGCTGAAAGCTTCTGCCCACTCGATGTGCTTGCCGAGATGCCGACTCTCAAAGACCTCAAGATCCGGCATCCCATCCATCCAAGCTGCAAGCTTGTGGATGTCCTCTTCAGCGGGCGTCTGGCCAAAAACTTTGAACTGACCATCGATCACGAGTGCCGCGCCATTTGCGTCGGTGATCTCAATCAGGTCCCTCATCTGCTCAGCGATGGCCGCAACGTGATTATTCTCAGCCGCCATATGCATCAGCATCCGACGCTGTACAGCGTGAAAATGTACTATCTTCTTCAGATTTGTCGCAGATCGAAAACTCGTCAACTGCGCACAAACTAGCTTTGTCAGCAGATCGCAAACGCTTCGGACTAGGTATGGAACCATGCGAGGCTCAGCATGATGTCCGCTGACTAACCCCCAAAGTTTGTCTTCAGAGACGATCGAGATCGACATCGAAGACGTTGTTCCCATATTCCGCATGTATTCGAGGTGAAATGGGGAGACGCTCCTAAGAATCGACATGGACAGGTCCAATGTGGCGATTGGCCTCTGGTTGATCGCGCGGAGCGGCGAAGCCAAATACATCGCGTCCGGAATAATCCGCACGGTGTTCTGAAGGTACAGGGCTCGGGCTTGCCGTGGAATGTCGGAGGCCGGAAACCGCAAATCAAGATAGCTGGGCAGCACACTATCCGTTTCTTCGCAGAGAACCGTACCGTGACCGTATTCGTCGAAGCGATAGAGCAAAACGCGATTAAATCCTGTCAGACTTTTTACTTGGTCGGTGAGTGCCTGACAGAGCTCTTTTTCGTCACGAAGCTTATTGAGCTTACTGACAAAGTTGGTAAAGACCTGATTGGTCAACTCCGAACTGATGAGTTGTTCTAAGCGCTCAAACTCCAGAATACGTTCGTTTCCCACCCGGTGGGTAATGACGCTATAGAGTCTTCCCCGCATTTGGAACGCGCCAAGATACGCCTGCGACCCCAAAATCTCATTGGAATTTGCTTGTGCTTTGAGCGCTCCGAGAACTTCTCGTTCTAAAACGACTTCTACGAGCGCTCCAAGAATCAATGTGAGAGGAACTTCGAGGAACTCTTCAGTGCTCTCGCTCGCAGCGACAATCCGTTCAAGGCGATCATCAAGCAAGAGCAAGAACCCATGGGGCTGGATACTTCCCGGAATACGAATTTGCTCGTCTTCGCAGTTTTGGATGTCCACTTTCGATTGAGCTGTGGAAGGAGAGAACGGAATGCCTAAGAGCGGATCAACTGCCATCTATGGCCGATCCCATCAACATCCACGATCCATAGGTTGCAAACATTGCCTTTGCTGAAAGAACAACCGATTCTGTTTCCTCCTCCGCCACCTTCGTCTCTAGGACATGGCAGAACTCCTTCCACATAGGACCGGTCTGATCCCCATGGCCCCTGAAATAAGCGTCGCCCTTGCCTTCGCTCAGATGAAGAGTTTTCTGAAGCTGACGGGCGATCAGCTGGCCGCCGAGTGTCGATCCTTCCATCACATACATCGCCCCGAGAAGGCTGGGTAGATCCCTAATTTGCGACAACCCGGGACGCAGATCACCTCTGTACTTCACTCCGAACCACGCCAGATCAAGCTCAAGCATCTTCTTTCGCTTTCGGGCCACAAGCTGAGTCCGCAGCCATCGTGGTGCGACCTCGAGAGAACGCTCCTCCCAGGCTGAAACCATCCCATACATCTGCAGAAGGCAGCCGATGTACTGGGTAACGTTGAGATCCTCATCCATGAGGGCAAACGTTCCTTCGACTGCTCGATGGTCGTTCTCGGTTTCCGTTTTCAATCTTTGAATGTCCATCGCAACCTCGTTCTCGTCGGTCGTAAACTTGTTGTCATACGGCCCAGATTGGAGCCCTCTGAGTCAGAAGCAAACTGTCAGTGATGGTTTCCAAGAACTGTCAGGTTTGAAATCGTTAGCTGATCGACGTTGCCTGGCAATGGGCGGGTATAGAGTCCCGCACAAAGCTGACTTGTGACCTCGTAGCAGTCACAAGCAATGGCCGCAAGTTTTGGTCGATCGAGGATCTTGATGCGCCCTCGCTGGTAATCTATGACGCCTGCAGCTTGGAAAGCTCCTGCCAGTGAGCTGACCGTGGTACGACGGGAGCCGAGCATCATCCCCAGAAAATCTTGCGTGAGGTTCAGCACGTCACCCCGCGTTCGGTCCTGAACCGTCAGCAGCCACCGTGCGAGACGCTGCTCTGCTTCGTGCAGCCGGTGGCACCCCGCGATCTGACTGAGGTCCATAGCCTGCTCTTGAACAAACTCGAGGATGCGATCTCGCACCTCTTCGGAAGTGCGAAATGCTTTCCGCAAATCAGAAAGTGAGATTCTCAGCGCACTTCCTGCCAACTGCATGAAGCATCGCGTCGGAGCGAGCGCCGGTCCCATGAGTTGCAGACTCCCGATGACTCCCTCACGCCCGACGACCCCGACCTCCGCAGTTGCGCCATCGGCCATAGAGGTTACGACTGATGCCATACCGGAAGTGATGAAGTAAGCAAAGGGGGGAGCCTCTTGTGCCTCGTACAGGATGGTACTGAGGGGGAGAGAGTCATAGAAACGGAATGGGCCAAAAGCGCCTGACGGCTCCCAGCAGTCAGAGAAGATAGAAAAAGATTATCGGTCTGGGTAGGCATGAAGGCCCCCTGCGTCAGATCGCAAGGGACGGCCGTTTGGAAACGGCAAGCAGTCACGGCTGAATTTTATGAGACGGGTTAGACACCGTCCTGATTTCGACTATACGCCAAAAGCGCGGCTATGACGCCTACCGGGCATATACCAGGCGGGCGCTTCCCTTACAATTCGACCGACAGGAGGTCGCCTTGAACCCGTCTTCAGCAGTACATACCTCAGTTGGGATTCTCGTTTATGGGAGCGACGAGCTCCTGCTTGGTACGCGAACGATGGTCTTAGAAAACGCTGGTTTTCAGGTATTCTCGGCGATTAGCTCTGACGGCGCTGAGTCCATTATGAAGAGCGGCGAAGTAGCCTTGGTCGTGCTCTGTCACTCGCTATCAGAGCAACAATGCGAAGCTGCATTAGATTTCGCGAAGCTTCAGCGGCCAGCTTTGAACACTTTGGTCCTTACAGCAAGCGGCTCTCCTTGTTCCGAGCGGACAACCGGAGCTGTTCTGAGTGCTTTCGATGGTCCGCGCAAGCTTGTAGAGACGGTTCAGGATCTCCTCGATTGCGTTCAATCCAAGGCATGAAAGGGTCAGTTTCCCAACCCATTGAGTGAAAATGCTCCTATGAGAAAGATATGCCTGTTAGGCGACATAGCGCAGTCGTTGTGCATCTGAGTTTTCAGGTCGACTCTATGGAAAATTAGTCGTGCCAACTGGTCTGCGGGCATATCCCAATCGAAACGCCGAATGGGCGTCTCTCCAGCGAAGTATCAGAAGAGCTTATGGGTGCGAACACGGAGTCCGACACCTCACCAGACTTAGCGTCAGCGATTGAGGCCTTACGGTCCGCTGAACAGCGTCTAGCGGTTGTCACCGAGGCGCTTCGGAAATCGGAGGAGCGTGCAATTGCAGGGCGCTTAGCCTTAGAAGTTATGCACGAAATCAAGAACCCTCTAGAAGCCCTGGGCCACTTGAATTATCTTGCTCTGGAACAGGCAGCAGATTCAGAGAAAGTGCGGAAGTACATGACCCTGGCTCAAGAGCAGATGGAGAATCTGAGTTATATCGCGAAACAGACACTCGGATTTGCGCGGCAATCGGATAAACCCAAACCGGTAGACCTAGTCCTTCTGACCGAATCGGCCGTCCGTATTCATCAGCGCGCGATCAGAGAGAAGCGAATCAATCTTGTCAAAGAACTCTCCGATGGCATCGTAGCCGAGGTTTATACAGGTGAGATGCTCCAGGTTGTTTCAAATCTAATCGTAAACGCCTTGGATGCTCTACCAACGGAAGGGACGCTCCGGCTGCGCCTGAGGAAACGCCAGGGGATAGTCGAATTTGTGATTGCTGACAATGGTCATGGCATCCCGCCTGACCAAAACGAATTAATCTTCCAGCCTTTCTTCACGACAAAAGGAGAACGCGGAACGGGACTCGGGTTGGCACTTTCAAAGAGAATTGTTGAGCGTCATAGAGGGCGGATTCGTCTTCGAAGCAGCGTGCGTCCTGGCAAAAGCGGCACCGCATTCAAGATCTCTCTGCCGCTTTGATGACTGTAGTCACACACAAACAACCCGGGTGAGCCCGCAACGACGGTACCCTATACTCTGTTCCTGTCGCAGCCTCCGTCTAACATTCGCTGTCCAGCGACCTCCGGTAAGGCCTCTGGAGGCCATCACTCGCCTAAGTCCGAAATGCATAGTCGATCTTGTGGAAGCCTTGTTTGACTCCCTCGACGGGCGAATGGACCACACTATTCCGGCATGAGACCGCGCCGCACAGATGGTAAATAGGGCGTATGGTTAGCTCAGGTACCGGGCTCTTTGCTCCCGCCTCACGTCATTTTGTCGCAGGCGAAACCATCTAAACGCAAATGGTCCGATATTCGTAGGAGCGGAATGAACGCACCTCGATTTGACTGGCCAGCGAATCTACCGCGGCTTCTTTGGTCGCCCAGAACATGTCCACTATGTAGGTCTTTTGAGTTCACTGAAGCGGAATTGCAGCCTATGGATGGGCCCTTGGCCCTCTTTTCATTGCATCCGCTTCGCTGCGTCAACTGCTGGCGAAGATATTACGGCTTTTCTAACGCACGGAAAGAAACGACCTAACGAATCGAGTGCGACGATCAGCCAATTGCAGGAAAGAGAAATATGACAAATTCGCAGTACCAATCAGGTGACACCTCCAACGACGTGCTATTTCGGCTGGATGCGATTCACCCGCAGCCCCCACTGAATTATCTGATCATCGCGCAAAGTGAGCTCGAGGTGCAGGACGTTCAGAACGCTCCAGCCATTAGTATGAGCACTTTTATATCTGAGACAGAGCAGACGCAGCTTCTGACTCGAATAAGCATCTATAGCCAAAGAGGCGAAAGCAGTGAGGAGATCAGACTGCTTTACATGAATGAAGTCGCATACTCTACCTGGAAGGCAATGGGAAAAGATCCACATGTGATTGGTTCCCAGCATCGGCCACCCACAACCGCTTCGTTGACGTTTGGCGTGCCCTTCAGCGACTAAAGGAAATTCTCTGAACTTTTAAAATGCGGACGAGACTTCGTTCTCGATGAGCACCTTCGTCTATTGAAGTCAGTCGATCCCTGGTCGAACCCCGTGCAGTTAGCTGAGCGTCCGAAAACGCGTCGCAGAGCAAGAGGGCTTCGCGCTTGAACTATCGCGCCTGTGGAGCGATTTCTCTGAACAGAAGCGCGCTCTTAGCTACTGGGAAATTGGCCTTGAAGTCTAATGCGGTTTGCTCATGACCGAGCGGGTGTTGTTCGCGCCACAATTCGAGCAGAAGCGGTGGCATCTGTGAAAGAACTGCTTTTGTGCGACCCACTTTCGCATGACACCCAGGGCAAAGAGAAATCATAAGATGAAGTTCGGATATTCCTGGTACGCGATGATGAACAACGATGGAACGTTTGCGTCGCCCCGAAGCACCGCAAACACGGCAGCAATAACCATCTCGTTCCAGGACCTGCTCTCGCAGCCCGCCAAAATATTCGTCGTCCTGCCGTTTCAAGGTGTAGCAGGTCGCACAAAGACCGAGCGCAAGGATCTTCTCGCGTCCGCATCGGCAATGCAGCGCCCGCTGTACTCCGGTCTTCGAAGGGTTAGTCTTCAAAGCCTGCCAGTCCAACGTTAATGTCCGCGGCGATCCAGCCTTCTTTCCAGGGTTGCGTACGGCCCTCATCGAACGGAACTGCATTCGCCCGGGCATCACCGCCGGCATCGAACAGCAGACCCCATGTCTCTGCGTAAGCATCTTCCCCGCCATCGGCTAAGACACGTTTGTGCCTCTCTAATTCAAGAGCTTCCGCATCGGCGTCTTCCCAGCCACAACGCCAACAATGATGTGCGATCTCTGAATCCGGTATCGCAGCTAAACGTGCCCGATAGCCGGCCGCGTATTCGATGGGCTCCCACTTCTCTAAGGCCGCGAGTCTTGGATGAATCATGCACAATCTCCACTTGCTCAAGCTATTTTAAGATAAACCGCTTGCAGCGGCTTCTATACTCCCACCAAAATCCAATTATTCGACATCGCGCCCGTTCATCAACCACTCACTTTCAGGTTTACCCAATGCGTTA
Source organism: Tunturiibacter empetritectus (assembly GCF_013410875.1). Taxonomy (GTDB): domain Bacteria; phylum Acidobacteriota; class Terriglobia; order Terriglobales; family Acidobacteriaceae; genus Edaphobacter; species Edaphobacter empetritectus. Next base: position 1,212,773 of record NZ_JACCCU010000002.1, read on the forward strand.
GCATCGGCCCATTGAGCAAGATCCATCAGTTTGTCGAAGCTGCGCTTTTTGCCAAGAGGACTTGTCACCACAAAATGAACGATCTCGCTCGCTCGCTGGCAAATTATGTTTCGTCACCAGCATCACCGCCCAGATGCAAAGACATCGCGAGTTGCACAGGTACATGTTCAACAAAGTCATCCTCATCGGCCGCCTCGGACAGAACGCAGAAGCCAAAACCGCTCAGAACAACAAAGAATACGTCACCCTCAACATCGCAACCCAGGAGAGCTGGAAGAACGACAAAGGCGAGTACGAAACCCGCACCGAGTGGCACCGCGTCTATGCCTGGAGGAATCTCTCGAAGTTCGCCAAGACTCTCCAGAAGGGGCAGCTCGTCACCCTGGAAGGCATTCTCCGGTATCGCGAGGTAGAGGATGAGGTCAAAGGGGCCACCTTCAAGCACCGGATCGCCGAGATCCACGCCATGAGCATGAAGCGCCTCTCGAAAGTTGAGGCCGCCGATGATCCTTTGGACGGAGCAGACGACGAGTAGTCGGCGGCCTGGGTGGATGAGCCCTCGGCTCATCCACCTTAGAACCAGTTAGCCGCGAATAACGATCTCAACGGCCTCCGGCGAAACTCCGAAGGTTAGCGCTAGGCCTTTCTTGGCTTGAATGATCGTTAGCGCCTCGATGCCACCCTTCGCTGCGGGAGCGGGCGTCTCGTCCTCATCGGATGGTCCCTCAGTCGCCTCAGGCATAGGCTTCCACTCCAGCTTAGCCGGATCGATGCCGATCTCTTCAAGCGTTGAATAACGCACTGGGTTCCGATAGCCCTTAGGCCAGGAATCAGGAACGGCGACGTGTGCGTACTCACTGAAAACGATCAAATAGCGGTCTTTCGGTGATTCGTTGTTATCCGGAGTAGCGCCAGTCGGAACCACTGCAGAAACCTTACCTACGAGGAAAGCGTCGTGATGCTGCTCATTGCCGTCACCCCAATCGGCGTGCGCATTGCGGACACAAACGGCGTAGGTACAACGCCGGGCATTGTTGCGATCCAAACGCCATGAAGAGGTGCCTCCCTCTCGGATGATGCGGTCGGCGCTTTTGGCAGTGAAGAGGACGATGGCGGAATTGTCGGGCATTGGCGGGGCTCCCGTGATGACCTTACCACCGTAATACATTTCTAATACTAATGCAATACTTTATTTCAATAAACACGAAAGTATTCCGTCGTAGAACAAAATTGTCGTTAAACGACCCCGGCGAGTCCGTCAGAGGTCTGGTAAAACTCGCACAGGCTGTGCGAGTTTTACAAGTCATTTATAGTGAGTGGCTTGCACACAATTCAATCAATACCGGCCAAAAGGAATGCGATCTGCTCCGGGCTCGGCAGTTGGCCTTGCAGTCGACTCGGAATATTTGGGGTCACGCTATAAGAAGAGACGCCGATCGGCAGGGTCGCGTCCTTCAACGCGTACTCAACAATCAGCCGATCCTTCGATTTACAGAGAATAATCCCGATCGACGGCTGCTCTTCTGGCAGACGAACCGTGTCATCGAGGACCGATAAATAGAACTGCATCTTGCCGATATAGTCCGGCTCGAACTCCCCAATCTTCAGTTCCAGCGCTATCAGGGCGCGCAATTGCCGGTGGTAGAGAAGCAGGTCGATGAAGAAATCACGTTCACCAACATGAATCTTGTACTGGCTCCCGACAAACGCAAACATATTGCCCATCTCCTGCAGAAACGCGCCAACGCGTTCAGTCAGTGCCCTTTCGAGCTCTCGCTCACTATGTGCATCCTCCAAGTCCAGGAAGGCGAACGTGTACTCATCTTTTACCGCCAACTGAGCGTGAACCGAGGCTGCAGGGTCCAAAGCAGCTCTGAAGTTGGTCTGACTGGTCATCGTTCTTTGAAAAACCTGATTCTCGATTTGGTGAACCAGGACATTCCGGGACCAGCCAAACTTCCGGCAGCTGCGGATGTAAAACTCCCTCTCCTGTTCGCTCTTGCACTTCTCCAGAATGGTGATGTTGTGGGACCAGCCAATTTCTCGCACAAGCTGTGCGAGTTTTGCATCCCCTCCGTACACCTCGTAGAAATTCTTCATTCGCCAGAGATTAGCGGCGGAAAAGCCATTCGTCGCGGGGAATTCCTTGCGTAGATCCTCTGCCAAACTGCCAACGACGCTCTTGCCCCAGGTATCGCCCTGCTGCTTCTCGACGATCATTCGCCCGATATCTGCGTATAGCGAAATCAGCTCGCTGTTGACTGAACGTAAGGCTTGCAGTTGCGCTGATCGGATTCTTTCCTTCAGCGCCTTGAGAAGCGTTTCGTATTCCTGCGGGGAGATCAACAGCTGGGCCACAAGGCACCTTCCAGACGCTAGTTTAGCGTGTCAGATTCCCAAACCTCACTATCCAATAGCATTGGCCGTAGCCCACCGCGCCACCTCCACAATCCCAGCAAACTGATGTTCTTCACCCGATGGAGTGGTCAGCGAATAGGCACTGTTTTTATCATCTACAGAAAGGTTCGGCCTTGTAGCCAACTGCACCGACCAAACACAGAAGCATCGCAAATTGCAGAAGTACATCTCTCCGACCGTATCCTTCATGACGAAGGAAGGGTCAGGGACGGCGAACATATCGTAGGAGCAGACTCGACGCTTCATTATCCGGCGTTCCTTCCACCAGGCCGTATCTTCGCAGAATCATTCCAAGATACTTCAGGCGGCGCCTATACAAATAGAGTCGCTCACCATCAGAGCCAACAAGCCCAGGTTATCGTTGACCGCTATCGCTATCTCCTGTTTGGAGCCGTGATAGCTTTCGGTCGTCTGGATCGGCCAGTGCCATAGGAGCTTGATCTGCTTACTGCTTTGGGAGGCTTGGGACAGGGCGCTCCGCACACAGCGCACCACCAAGCCCAAAACAACCCGTAGTGTACAAAATTGAACAGATCAGCAGACCTAGAGAGTGTATATAGACTTCTCATGGCCAACCAAATACGAATACTAACCGTGGAGCGCGAAGGTGATGACGGGCTGATTGTGACGTTCTCGGACGGAACGACTGGCGGGTATGTGGTGGAGGAACTGCTGGACTTGAGGCCCCACCGTGAGCCGTCAGAGAGTACCCCTCAGAACAAAGAGACTATTCCTAAGTAATGTGTAAGATGGACGACACAGCTATGCATCGGATGCAATCATGATTGGAACATACAAGCTCTCAGCAAAGCCGTCACTATTTTTTGAGGGCGAGTTCAAAGGGGAGCTCCGAGGTGTCGCGTTCCTAGCCACATGCTCGACCGAAACAATGCAATGGTTCAGTATCAACTGTGGCCAATTCGAGAGAGCCTTCAGCATGCTAATGCCGCGTAGGTTTGCCACTGAGATGGTCGACACCCTCACCCGAGGAGAAGATATCGAGTTCCCTGGCCTATACGAACAGGAGCAATTTGGCTGTGGCTTTCACTACGAATGGTCGCCTGTTTTATCGACCCTCGGATCCTCAACTGTCAGACCGCTTGCTTCTCCGACGCGCAGCCCGGTGCTTGCCAACAACCCGAGCAACGTGTGAGAAAGTGAGCGGGCGTAGGAGATTGAGAGCACTACGTTCAATCACCGCATCGCAGAAATTTACGCCAAACCCAAAACTGAATTTGTGATGGCTGGTTATCAATCTCCGTGCGCACTAGAACAAAATCTGCATCTAATTTGTCCTAAGCCAGACGTCAATCAAGGCGAAGAAAGGCATACATGACCGAAACGTCAGAACTGACGAACGTAGAGTAATCGTGGTTGACGATGAGGAGAAGATTGCTACCACCCTTGCGATCATTCTCAACCAGGCGGGCTTCGAGGCTCGCGCTGTGTTTAGCGGAGAACAAGTGGTTGAATTACTCGACAGCTTCCAGCCTGAAATGATGATCGCTGACGTAGTTATGCCAGGCATGACTGGCATCGAGGTCGCAATCGCGGTTCGCAGCAAACTTCCAAACTGCAAAATATTTTTCTTCTCAGGCAAGCTGCCACTGCCGATCTGCTTGAACAGGCGAAAACGCAGGGTCACGAATTCGAGATTGTCGCTAAACCGATACACCCAACCGATCTACTTGCGAAGTTGGGTGTGTCCAATATTATTTACTCTTGAGCCTCGAGGCCGAATCGCCGGTGACAGCGAACAGCCCATCGGCCCACGTCTCCACAAGGATCGTCGGTTTCGTCGCGGATTACCTTCCTCTCCCATCCTTTTACTATGCCGATCTCCCCAATAAGCGATTCGCTTAGAGGCCGGGTCGGTTTCAAAGCCCCAGGTTGTCGTTCACCTGCTTGACCCACACTGGGACCGCCACGGTTCGCATGCTCTTCCCTTCCCTTCGAGATCGGCCAGGACCCAGCGACCTTCTAGTAGCTGGATTATCTCCACGTCGAGGGTCGCCAGCTCCTGCCGCCGAAGCGCACAGCCAACCAGCAGCGCCAGAATTACATAATCCCGCTTGCCTTTCAGCGTCGAGCGATCGGGAACGGCAAGCAGCTCCTTCGCTTGATCCCGTGTCAGCCAGTTCCCCAGCCGAGTTCCCTTTCTGCCGGATGTTCGGGACCTCCGAGAGGCTCGCGGCATCCTCAACCCCAATCAGGCCATTTCGCCGCGCCTCCGCGACCAGCTTCCGGACCGCCGAGAGGCGGACATTGACTCGGGAGTCAAGCACCATCCGGCGAAGCCTCTGCTAGGCTTCTATTGTCCGTCTACTGCTTTTTCAGGTCTTCCGTCGGATTGTGAGAAGCGACCTGTTACCTGAGCAAGCTGTTCGTTCTCGAAGAGACGAATGGCGGCGTCGCGAATTAGCACGAGCAACGTTCCGGACCTTGTGCGACAACTAGACCTGCACCATGCCACCGTCGACAAAAAGCTCAATGCCGGCGACGAAGCTGGAGTCGTCGGAGGCGAGAAAAACGACGGCCTTTGCAATCTCGTCAGGATGACCCATGCGACCCAGCGGGACCTGGGATGCCAGACCGGCCTTCAGCTGTTTCGCCTGCTCCTGATCCTGAGCGAGACCGTCGACTCCGGGAGTGTCGATGGGACCGGGACTCACGACATTGACGCGGATCTGCCGTTCCTTGAGTTCGTTAGTCCACGTGCGGGCGAAGGAGCGGACCGCGGCCTTGGTGGCGCTATAGACGCCGAACGCAGGCATTCCTTTGACGGAAACGATAGAGGCGTTGAGCACGATGGCTCCGCCATCGTGCATAAGTGGAAGCGCTTTCTGCACCGTGAAGAAGACGCCCCTAACATTCGTGTCGAAGGTCTTGTCAAAATGCTCTTCGGTCACCTTATCGATGGTGGCAAACTCGCCTCCTCCAGCATTGGCAAACAGGACATCGATACGGCCATGTTGCTCCTTGATCTGTGCGTAGAGCCTATCGAGGTCTGCGAGGTTGCTGGCGTCGGCCTGGACGCCGGTCGCACTGGGCCCGATCTCTTTTACGGCGCCGTCGAGTACATCCTTGCGGCGACCGGTAATGATGACTTTCGCACCTTCTGAGACGAAGCGTTTTGCGGTGGCGAGGCCAATACCGCTTGTTCCGCCGGTAACGAGTGCGATCTTTCCTTCAAGCTTCTTCGACATTGGTCATCCTCTTGAGGCTTGGCGATCATGGACCGTTTGAATCCTTTCCAAGCTAGGCGAAAACGATCGCACGCATGCGGTCAATATTTCAATCAAGCGTGGATTCGTTGCCAGCCAGCGGGGTCACTACCTCATGGCTACAGGCATGTAGAGGCGCTCAATGGCTTTTATCTTGTTGAGGCGGCGGACAAAGCGCTCTTCATACGCTTGGAATCTGGCATTCAAATAACTTTGTGTAACCTCGAATGCGAGCGCGGAGCCAAGGATACGAGCTCCTATGACGAGGACATTCATATCGTCGTGTTCGACCCCCTGGTGGGCGGAGTACGTGTCGTGACATATACCCGCTCGGATTCCCGGCATTTTATTGGCCGCGACGCAGACTCCGACGCCGGAGCCGCATATGAGGATGCCGCGATCGGCAGACGAGGCCATAAGCGCCCCGCCTACCGCCGCCGCAAAGTCCGGATAGTCCGAAGGTTCGGTATTGTGAGCGCCGAGATCGAGCGCATCGTGACCTAGCCGGGAAACATACTCAAGTATTTCCTGCTTAAGCGGAAAGCCCGCATGATCGGAGGCAATGGCAATTTTCACCGTGTTTCTCCATCTTCTTTTGAAAATCTATCGCTGACCACTCTCCATCGCCTTGACCGTTTCGTCCGTTGTTAGGACTGCGTGGGCGAGAAACGCGTAATTAATGAGCGCCGCCGTATAGCCATATCCCCACTTTGGGTGTTTCGGCCCCGCAGTAGCGTCTTTCACGACGGCTACCTCGAATCCTTGCTCCAGAAATTCCCGTAGATGAGATTCGACACACATGTTGGCCAACATTCCACCGAGAATGATCTTGCTGATCCTTCGTTTGCGAAGCTGAAGAACGAGGTCGTTTGTCTGTGGCCCCCACACACGATGGGGCGACACCACGATTGTCTTTCCGTCCTCGATGTACGGCTTGAAGCGTGCCAGCCAGTCCGCGCCGGAGCCCTCGAATCCGTCGAGGTTCAAACGCCCTTTGCGTGCGAACAGACCGGACGTAGCCTCGTCGGTTTCGAGAGGCCCATTGAACTTCCATCCTTTGTCGGTGGGGAAGAAGTAATGAGGAGAGATGAACACCTCGAATCCCTGAGCCTTCGCGGTCTTGAAGATGCGTTCCATGTTTTCAATGGTGTTGTTTTCCTTCAGACTCTCATGAACAAGAGGCCAAGAGAGACCCTTTTCGCTCAACACGTCATTTTGAGGATCGATAAATACTACTGCCGTGTCGCTCCTCCCGAGGCTCAGAGCTGATGGCGTCGGCTGTAGAGTGCTGCCATCTGGGATGCTTTCGATTTCTGACGAATGGAGCATCGGCGGAGTGAATAGCGCAGCGGCAGTAGAAACGCTTGCGGCGGCGATAAAATGCCGGCGGGAAGTGTTCGGGATATTGCTGATCTCCATATCGCTCCTCACAATGCACGCATCCGATGCCGCCACAGCTACAGCGGCATCAACAACTCGATCGTAGCCGTGCAGAGCACTCGCCGCTATCATGTCTTTCTATTAGCCGTGTCCCCACTACGCACGCCGCTCTGGGAGCGGTTACGCATTGCGGGCGATCCCTCTAGTTAACGGCTCGAACGGCGAGCAAAGTCATATCGGGGACATCTAACAGAAACCTCTGATTGTGCACGAATCGGCGAAGCAGTACTGTCTTGAGTGGATGAACGGCCACAGTCAGGAGCATTGAGGATGAACAGCACAACAGATGGCAACGCGAATGAATTCAACGAATACGTATACTCGCTGAGTCCGGGATACAACGAACCGAATGTGCGAGCAGCGTTCAAGAATGCCGTACCGCTCCGAACGATTGTGATGTTTTGTTACGACCCGCGCGCAGCGCAAATACCATTCATGCTGGCCAGAATTTGGCCGCATGAGGTTTATCCCGGCGAGTTGGTGCTTGACAAAGCTGGCAACAAGGTCGGTTCTAACGCAACTATCTTTCCGATTGTTGTGGCGGGAGGCCGTGCAATCGATGCACTTCGTTCCATTACGATCGGGCACCATCTCTTCGGTGTCCAAAACATCGTCGTTGCACATCATACGTTTTGCGGAACAACCAGCTTCACGGCAGATGGGCTTATCGACGCCTTTCAGGCTGAACAGGGTGCGGACCTTTCGGCAGTGTACGAAAGAGACAGCCTGGCGATCCGCGACTTCAGATCGTCGCTTAACCACGACGTCAATCTGGTTCGAGCGTCTGCAGGGGTGCCGAGGACTCTCAACATCTACGGCTATTTGTTCCACATCGACACGGATGAATTTACGTTGGTCGTAGAGGACGCGCAGAATGTAGCGAGAGCACGATAGACGCTCCGCGGAACAAATAGCTCTTTCAAAAGAATTTCTTGTAGCTTTACCTTAGAAGGTGCACTGTGAGTTTGCTTATCTCCGTGAACGTCGGCCTTCCTCGCGATATTGAATGGCAAGGCAAGATCGTCCACACCGCCATCTGGAAGCGGTCCGTAGCGGGCAGGGTGATGGCGCGGCGTCTTAACCTTGACGGCGATGGGCAGGGCGATCTCGCGGGCCACGGCGGAGAGCATCGAGCCGTGATGGTGTATCAACTCGACTCCTATCGCTACTGGGAGGCTCAGTTTCAGCGGCATGACTTTGAGTACGGACAGTTCGGAGAGAATCTGACAGTCGATGGTCTTTCCGATGATGAGGCCTGCATTGGTGATCGCTACCGGATTGGTGCTGCGCTGTTCGAGGTGACTCAGCCGCGGGTCACTTGCTATCGCGTCGGCATACGGATGAATAACCCACAGATGCCCTCGCTGCTTGTTTCGCACAAGCGACCGGGCTTCTATTTCCGTGTGATTGAGGAAGGGGACATTGGCGCGGGAGATGAGATCGTCAAGGTTGCTGATGGGCCGGAACATGTCAGTGTCGCCGAAGTCGATGCGCTGCTTTACTTGCCTGGCCATCCGCGCGATCAACTGGTACGTGCCCTCCTCATCCCCGCACTTAGCGCGGGTTGGAAAGGATCGTTGCAAGCTCTGGTCGAGGCGGACAAGCAGGGTGGCAATGCCGGCCTCGCCCCCACCTCCGCGGCACAGCCGGCGTGGAGCGGATTTCGACTGCTGCGCGTAGCAGCGGTGCAGCGAGAGAGCGCTGACGTGCGCTCTGTCATCCTCGAGTCGGAGGATCGGAGCCCATTACCGGTGCCTCTGGCCGGTCAATTTCTGGTCTTCAAGCTTCGGCTCGACAAGGACTCAACTCCAATCCTGCGAAGCTATTCGATGTCTGGTCCGCAGGATGCAGCAACCTATCGCGTCAGCGTGAAGCGTGGTGATGGCGCAGGCAGCCACTACTTTCATGAACGCATCCAGGTTGGCGATCTACTTCAGGTAAGCGCGCCGAGAGGCAGCTTTACGCTTGCACCGAACGACAAACCCGTCGTGCTATTGAGCGCGGGTATCGGGGCGACGCCTGTACTCTCCATGCTTCATTCGCTAGCGGCCACAGAAGCAAATTCCAAGCGAGAGATCTGGTGGTGCTACGGAGCACGCAACGGCAGAGAACACCCATTTGCGGCGGAAGCACGGGAGCTTTTGAAGGGTCTTCCCCAGAGCCGTTCGTTGGTCACTTATAGCAAGCCGGAGGCTGGAGATCAGCCGGGGAAGGACTACGACGTTCAAGGGCACCTTAATCTGGCGTTATTGGAACAACGCAACATACCGAAAACAGCGGACTTCTATCTGTGCGGACCAATTGCTTTCATAGCGGATCTCACAGCTGGGTTGAAGTCCTGGGACGTTACCGATACGTGCATACATTCAGAGATATTCGGCGCGGGACCGTCAATAACACCTGGAATCGCGAGCATGACACTACCGCCATCACATCCACCCACCGAAACTGTTAGCACCGGTCCGAAAGTTTCCTTCACACGTAGTGGTTTCACCGTTCCGTGGAACTCGCATTATGGAAGCCTTCTCGAATTCGCTGAAGCTTGCGATATTCCTGTCAGGTGGTCATGCCGGGTTGGTGTATGCCACACGTGCGAGTCCGGGCTGATCGACGGCAGAGTCGACTACTCACCCGAGCCGCTTGATCGGCCTTCTGAGGGGAACGTTTTGATCTGCTGTTCGACCCCTCGGTCAGAGGTTGAATTGGATCTCTGACAGCAGGGTCGAAGTATTAAAGGCCCAGAGCACTCAAGTCCGGCGGTTCGTCGGGCCGTCTTCCCAAGGGCCAATGGATCGGCTGACCTGATCGGTAACTCATTGATACTCGCATTTCGCGCAAACATTAAACCCTGCTCGTCGAAGTTCCAATTCTCATTGCCGTAGGCGCGAACCAGTTTCCCGAGTCATCGTGGTATTTGTACGCGAACCGTACTGCGATAGGCTTCCATGGAACGGCCACAACTCCTTATGAGTCGGTAGTCTAACTCTCTTGTCCACTTTTGTGAGAGGAGTGCGACAATCTGCTCTCTACCATTTGCAAATTCGGCACGGTTCCGCCAACGTGAATCGACAGTGTAGGCGAGAGACCTTCTCGGGGCACGCGTGTTCCGGCCGTCTTCGGCGAGACAAACCTTTTGAATTGCAGTCTCTTGTGTGAACGGAGGTAATGGCGGACGTGAGGTCATGACGTTAGGCACCTTTCTAAGTCAGCTCAATGGTTCTCAGCATCGGATTTAGCTGGCGCGCAAGTGTGCGAGTTCTTTCCGCAACTTAGCATTTTCCAGTTCCACGCTGCGCAACCGCTCTTCAGTCGCATGCACCGCGTCGTGGACCTCTTCTGCCGTATAACGCGGCGTGATGTGTTGCGGACAGTTCCAGTCGTAGGCTTCGACATGGATGACGAATACCCGTTCAATGACTGCCTTGTATCCAAGCATACGAACGCGCTCTATCCAGCCGACAGCCTTCTCGCCTTCAAAGATTTCTACGCGCCCCAGTATCTTGAGACGGGCCTGCCGCGGATAATCGACCATGATGAGGGCGACACGATTATCAGTAAGCAGATTTCCTGTGCTGATGTACTGTGTGTTCCCGCGGAAATCTGCCAGTGCGAGAGTGCGATCGTCGATCACTTTGATGAACCCTTTGGGCCCACCGCGATGCTGGACGTAGGGCCATCCGGTGGCTCCTGTTGTCGCCCAGTAAAAGCTATCTCGTTCGGCTAGGAACTCCGACTCAAAGGCAGTGAGGCGATCGTGCGACGGACCGGATTTCTCCATCCGCTCGTACTGCTGCCGGCTCCCAAAGCGCTCTTGCAGCCTTTTAACCTCGGGTGTGAAGAGCAGCGAAGCAAAGCTCATAGGGCCTCTTTCTGCTGAATCGTGTGGGCGGACCGGCCTTTTAATGTTCGGTCAGCCGGCACGGACAGTCAACCGCGGCGTGCGAAAAACTTCTCGATACAGGAAGCGATCTCTTCACCGTGAGTTTCCAGGGCGAAGTGACCCGTGTCGAGCAGGTGAGTCTCCACATTCGGAAGATCACGCTTGTAAGGAGCTGCACCCTCTGCCGGGAAGATGTGGTCATTCTTGCCCCAGACGATCAGAGTTGGCGGCTGATACTTGCGGAAAAATGCCTGAAAGTCGGGATATAGTGGTACGTTCGTCCGGTAGTCATACAACATATCCAGCTGGATGTCCCCGTTGCCCGGACGATCAAGTCCGAGTTGATCCAGCGTCCATGTCGTGGGATCGAGAAGTGAGAGATCATTCACTCCGTTCTGATACTGCCACTTTGTTGCGTCGGGCGACACCAGGAAATTCAGAGCCGCACGGTTCTCCGGTGTGGCATCATGCCAATACTTCTTGATCGGGTCCCAGAACTCCAGCAACCCTTCGTCATACGCGTTCCCGTTTTGCACGATAAGCCCCGCAATCTTTTCCGGGTGCAGAAGTGCCAGCCGATATCCGATAGGCGCGCCGTAGTCCATGACGTAAAGAGAATACTTTGGCAGTTCCAGCGTAATCGTGAGCTCCTCGACGATTTTGGCCATCTTCTCGAAAGTATAGGAATAGCTCGAGCGATCAGGCATGCTGCTGAACCCATATCCTGGATAATCGGGTGCGATCACTCGAAACGAACCAGCCAGACGAGGAATGAGATTTCGGAACATATTCGATGAGGTCGGAAACCCATGCAGCAGAATCAGCACGGGTGCATCCGGAGCGCCGGCCTCGCGGTAGAAGATATCCAGGTCCCCTATGCGAATCGTGTTGTAGTGTACGGAGGTTGATACCGACGAAACTAAAGTCGTGGACATAAGCGGCTCCTTAGGAAAAATGTGCGGACGAAAGATCGTCTCGCTCATAACAATAGTGAGTACCTCAGAGCTTGCCTATCACGTGTTTGTATTAGGGAATATTCGGATCGTTTGGAACCGGAGCGCACTGAGCGGCGGCGCATCATTATTCCGGGGTTCCTGCGATTCAGGAAAAGTGCTGGCGCGACGACCCTAACGTAAACACGTGATAGCAATCCGATCTGTCACCGGCTAGTGTTCCTTGCAGCGAGGGCATATGAGATTCGGGTTCGGAGCGCTACGAGCCGACAATTTCTGAATGCTCATGCCAGGCCTAGCGATTCTTAGCTCTCGGAGCTGTCAAATGAAAGTCATGATCGGTCTCGTGATCAGTTTCATAGTCGGTGCAGGTTGCCGGTTCTTCGACATTCCGGTTCCAAGTCCACCTGTAATTCCCGGAGCGCTCCTTGTTCTTGCTATGACCGTGGGGTACTCTTCAACCAATGCCGTCCTCAACCGGCGGAACAAAGTGGCCACGACCACCCATCTCTGTGGGGGACCTACAGGCGCTTCTGTGGAGTCCGCGGCGGCAAAAGTTCCGACTCTCAAATTGACATCACATGAATAGTTTCTGCGGTTCTGCCTGATTAGGGAACGATTGCACTTTGGCACGTCGGACAGGAGCCTTCTCGATGGACAAGAAATCGCCTCAAGATGAAACATCGTTGCTCGGTCGCTGGTTATTGTCAGGCTTGTATGCTGCCTCGAAACTTGATCGTGTGGCGATGAGCATGCTGCGGGGCGCTTTAGTGATCGTCCTACTCTGGATTGGGGGACTCAAATTCGTAGATTACGAAGCGGATAGCATTGTTCCTCTCGTTGCGAACAGTCCAGTGATGAGCTTTCTCTATCATCGGCCGTCAGAGTATCGAACCCACGTGAATAAAGAAGGGGAACTGAACCAGCAGCATAGAGCCTGGCATCAGGAAAATGGCACATACGCGTTTTCACACGCGTTGGGCGCCGTCATCATAGTCATCGGTATTCTTATTGCTCTGTATCCCGTCAAACCGGAGCTATCTGCGCTTGGGAGCGGTCTACTCATCCTGATGTCGTGTACGACCCTGTCATTTCTGATTAGTACACCGGAGGCTTGGGTGCCCGCGCTCGGAGATGCCAATCACGGATTCCCGTATCTCTCGGGTGTAGGCCGGCTGATCGTCAAAGACTTCATCATGCTCGCCGCGGCAGTGGCGACACTTGCAGACTCTGCGAAGGCGGCATTGAGCTGCAGACTGCGCACATCGGCTTCGTGATCGGATCGAGGTTCAAACGAAATCGACGAATTCGCAGGAGCTATGACCCGACGCCTCTGCTGGCATGCTCCTCCACCAAATCTCTTTGAAAGGAGGCACCATGCGCGCATCTCTCAGGTACGTAGCCGCCATGGCCGCCTGCAGCTTGCCTGTCGCCGGAGCCTCTTCCCAGAGCGCCAAGGACATTCGCGGTCCCATCACCGTTGGTCGCCATCGAAAACGAGCCACTTCCAAAGCTGATTGTCGATCCACCGCTTCCCGAGCCGCTGGCTCAGGGCCGCATCTTCATACAGTACCGGACGGAAAACCTGCGCGTCGTGCCAGTGTTTGGCAAAGGAGCCCTCGACGTGTCGCCGCGCATCGGTCATATCCACATCACCATCGATGACGCTCCCTGGCACTTTGTCGACGCTAGCGGCGAAACGATAATTCTGGTCGGCCTGGAACCTGGCCCTCATAAGGTGCTGATTGAACTGGCAGACCCCACCCACAAAGTAATCACCAGCGAAACGGTGAAGTTCACGGTGCCCGATCCCAAAAGCCTAAAGTCGCGCCACTAACTGTGATGACAGGGCCGTCGATTAGATGCGGACCTATTCTTGTTCGCGAAAGTCATCGTACGCACAATCACAGCTATCTGTTGAGAAGCTCTTTGGACGATGAGAGGCATTCAGCTGTAGAGGCCGCCCGCCAGTATGGGATGTGGAGCTTTACCGCCATCCTGACAAGCTCTGCGAACGAGTCCGCGGCCATCTTCCGCATGATCTGACTTCGATGGATTTGTAAAGTTACTTCACTGATTTCGAGAATGGCCGCGGCTTGCTTATTAAGAAGTCCTCCGACAACAAGTGAAAATACCTCTCGTTGCCGAGGAGTCAAGGAGCAAAGTCGTTCTCGGAGCTTTGCTTTATCAGCCTGCTTCTGCCTCACCCTTCGATCCTGTGCGAGGGCTGCCTCAATAGCCATCAGCAATGCTTCATAATCTACAGGCTTAGTTAGGCACTCCACCGCGCCGGCCTTCATCGCACTGACTATCGATAAGACGCTACCATGTTCGCTGATGAAGATGATCGGCGGGCCCAATTCCCCGGCTAGCCGACGCTGCAGTTCCAGGCCATGCATGTCTTTCAGTCCCATTTCCAATATCAGACATGCACTTACATCAGATCTGACGTAAGCGAGGTATTCTGATGCTGATCCGAAACACAATACCTCCAACTCCATCGAGGTGAGGAAGGCGAAGAGGCCTTCTCGCACGTGAGGCTGATCTTCCACCAAGTAAATCATCTCGCCAATACGTCTCATCAGATACTCCAAAAAGACACAAGAATGCTACGAGCGTGGCGCGGGTATGGCGCTCACCATGGGTTCTTCTCGTTCAAGTTGTTGCCTAGTTTCTCTGAGTGATACCTAGACTGAACGGTGTGTTTTCCACCGTTAATCAATTGATAACCCTTCGCGAAACGCGCTCGGAGTTACGCCGACTATTCGCCGAAATACCTTCGTAAAGTGTTCCTGGGTCCTGAACCCAGTGAGCCTGCTCACCTGCGCCACGCTCAGCATCTCATCTTGCAAGTGGATCTTCGCGCGCTCGATTCTCGTCCGCAGAACATACTGATGCGGACTCAGTCCGGTCGCTTTTGTAAACAACGACGCAAAATGGTGCGGCGTCACCTCGGCGATCTTGGCCATCGCTGCCAGGCTGATGTTTCCACTGTCGTTCGCGTGGATGTATTCGAGCAACCTTGTAAAGCCTTTCTTGGTGATTTGGAGCCCCTTTCGTCCGTTTCTCAACTGATTGAGGGACACAGTACCGCGGAAGGGTTGGTCAAATGTTCCGGTGTTGGTCAATTCTTCCGATTTAATTGGTCAAAAAAACCGGCCTGCGATGAAAGAGTGTATGCTCTTCTACTAATGTTTCCCTGGCGAGGTAAAAAGGTAAAACCATGGCCAACTCTGGGGTCCTTCCTGTCGACGCCGTAGAAGTGATGCGTACCGGGTGCGCCATGTGCCCCTTTCCTACCCGCTCTTCGATTACAAGTAAGGGCGCCGGTTGGAATGGAATTGCCCTGGAATCGTTCAGCGACATCCCGGGCGTCGCCATCCCGGATCATGAACATCCGACACATTTCATTAACCTTCTTACTCGGGGAGAGATCAAGGCTCAGTGGACTACGGAGGGACGGAGTCACAGTGCAGCGAACAGTCCCGGCACAATCTATTTGTTACCCGCAGGCAGTCGTGATCGGCTCACTTGGTCGGGTCCGACGACTAGGATCGTCGTGGTCATGGCACCGGGTTTCCTGTCGCGCTCACTTGAGAACACTGCGCATCTTGATGAGTTGGAACTCACGACACACTGGAATCTTCGCGATCGTCACATTCAATCATTGATGCTCGCGATGCATGCCGACCTCGAGGACGGGTCTCCGGCTGGTCCTCTCTATGGCGAGTCTCTTGGTTTGACACTCGGCCTTTACCTCATTCGGCGTTACTCGGCTCGAAAGGGCGATAGCCCTCAATTTCACGGCGGAATGCCTAAAGCCCGTCTGAACCGAGTTCTTGATTTTATCAACCAGAACTTTACTCAGGAACTGCGTCTATGGGAGCTTGCGCAATTAGCAGGAATGAGCCCTCATTACTTCTGCGAGTTATTCAAGATGAGTACAGGACTGACTGCCTATCAATACCTTCTGCAGTGCAGGATCGATCGTGCGAAGCAATACCTTCGCAATCCGGCGTTTAGCGTCGGCGAAACGGGCGTTGCGGTAGGCTTTGCTGATCAAAGTCATTTCGCGAAGGTTTTTCGGCGGATGGTCGGAGTTACTCCGACGAAGTACCGTGGGTAGCCATTAGCGGGGCGTCCGCAGCAATCATTGACCGTAATGATGTTTACGGCCCCTGAATCAAAGCTGATCCTCGACTGACTTTCGAATTGCCGCAAGAATCGGCATTCGGAGATTGCCGAAAAACATCACAATATCACTCAACTCTTGGATTGTCGGCAACTCTGAAGTTGCTCCGGCGGATGAGATGGGTCCGAGCATTGGTTTCGTAAGAGTCTCGTTCCCTGCCCGCAACGCCGGCCCCATTGCACCAGCAACAACGAAGTGCGATCTCATGCGCTCCGCGCAGCAAGGTAACCAAGCCTCCTGAGGGACTCCGTCCCTGGCGCGCGCAAGAGGCACCCTAATCTTCCGCGCTGCGCTTGTGCAGACCTCCGCTGCGCTCCGCCCCCTCCATGCCGCTCCCGCTCCGTTCCGAGGGTAGGGAACCCTCCTCTTGCACTTGCCGCCCCTGCTGGCGTGGGCCAGGGCCAAGGCGTGTTTGTTAGCAAACACAGCACGGCCATTCAAAGACGGAGGAATCACCCCATGAGCGGCAACGCCACCACGAACGAAGCCAGCAACGTTACTTCCCTTCCCTCGACCTCTACAGCGCAGACGGCGAAAGAAATAATCGCCGCCAACGTGAAGCTCCTTATCGAGCAGCTTGAAGCGGGCCACAGCGAAGGACTCACTGCGTACCTCACCGCAATGGGCCGTTTCCATAACTACAGCTTCGGGAACATTCTCGAAATCGCACGACAGAAACCGGACGCAACCCGCGTTGCCGGGATGTATGCGTGGAACCAGCTAGGCCGCAAAGTCATCAAGGGGCAGAAAGGCATCCGCATTCTGGCTCCGATGATTGGAGTACGCCGTAAGAAGGACAAGGAAGCCGAAAAGGACATCACCAAGCAGAATCAGCCCGTACTCGTAGGCTTTCGTTCGGCCTACGTTTTCGATGTGAGCCAGACAGACGGCGCACCGCTCCCCGATCTCTCAGAGCGGGTGAAAGGTGAAGTGGGCGAGTACCGCGAACGCCTCATCGACTTTCTCATCGCGCAGGGTATCGAGCTTGAGTTCAAAGAGAGCATCGCCCCGGCACTTGGCATGAGCTACGGAGGCCGGATCGCCGTCCTTCCCGGACAGGTAGCAGCCGAAGAGTTCAGCACCCTTGTCCATGAACTCGCACACGAAATGCTCCACAAAGCAGAGCGCAGAACAGCTACCACCAAAACCGTTCGCGAGACGGAAGCCGAGGCTATCGCCTTCGTTGTTTCGCAGACCATCGGCCTTGACGCTGGCCGTGCCTCAGCCGAATACATCCACCTGTACCACGGCAATGCTGCACTTCTGGCCGAGAGCTTGGAAGTCATCCAGCGCACGTCAGCTTTGATTCTTTCCGCAATCGAGACACCCGCCGCCACAGCGGAGCAGACCGAGGCGGAAGCCGGCCCCGAACCCGCACTGGCGCAAGCCAGCTAACGAATTTTCTCCCACGGGGGGCGGACGGCTCAGGCCGTCCCGCTCCCACCACCCCACACGTCTTAACCCGCCCAAGGAGGCAGTCATGCAGAACAGCAGCGCATTCCAGTACCTCGCCCTCGACACCATCCATGAGTCCACCACGAACCCACGTCGCACTTTTGACGAAGGCAAGCTGCTGGAGCTTGCCGAGAGCATCAAGCATCACGGCCTCATTCAGCCCGTCACTGTACGCCCTAACTCGGAAGGCTTCGAGTTGATCGCAGGAGCGCGGCGTTACCGTGCGGCACAACTGGCCGAGTTGTTTTCCATCCCCGCCCGCATCGTCGAAGTCGACGATACTCAGGCTCTCGAATGGCAATTAGTCGAAAACGCCCAACGCGCCGATATCCATCCTTACGAGGAAGCACAGGGGTTCCAACGCTTGCTTGACCTGCCTGGCTACGACGTTGCAACGTTGGTCGAGAAGTCAGGCAAGAGCGCAAGCCACATCTACGCTCGTTTGTCTCTTCTGCAACTCATCGCTGAAGTGGCCGAGGCATTCACTCAAGAGCGCATCACCGCCAGCCACGCCAACCTCATCGCCCGTCTACCGCAGGAGTCACAGGCCGAGGCATTCGAGCAGTGCTGGCGCAAGGACTGACAGGACTCGGAGGCGCACTTGCTACCTGCCAAGCATGTATCCGCTTGGATTCAGAACAACCTCTATCTCGCGCTCGCGGATGCTCCATTCGACCGCGAAGATCCCACCCTCAATCCCGCAGCCGGAGCTTGCGTCACTTGCCCCCGCCGCAGCGGATACAACACTTCCCTCTTTTCGGACGTAACTGACGGCGACCAATGCCTCTCAGGACCCTGCTATCAAATCAAGCTCACCGCCCATATCGACCGCGAGATTGCAACCCGCCCCGAGCTTATCCAGATAGAGAACGGCTGGAGGAACGCACGAGAGCAGAGGCCAGGTGCCGTTCAGCGCGGGCACTTACGCGAGATCGAGACGGTAGTCGAGAACCCGGACGCCGAGCCAGCCCCGCCGTGCGCAGCCGCTAAGCCCGCAATCATCGTCTACGGCAAGCGCGTAGGAACCACTCTCACCGTATGCACAGACGACGATTGCCCCGTACACGACCCACGAGCAGAGGAAGAACAAGCCGCCAATCCCGCCCCGACAATGGCGCCCGCGTCCGAAGCCGAGACACAGGAAGAGGCCGAGGAACGCCAGCGCAACTACGAACAACAACGAAAGGAGTACGCGCAGGAGCAGGAGCGGAGAGCCGACGAGCGTAAACAGCAGTTCGAGCAGGAACAGAAGGAGCATGAAGCCGAACGCGCCCGGAGAGAGAAGTTGCATAAGGCGCGTGTATCCAAGTTCGACCGCATTATCGAAAAGGCCCCGGCCATGTTCAGCGCAGCACAGTTGAGGGTATTTCTCCGCGCCCTCGTCACTATCGACCCTTATGCCTTCGATGACGTAGCGGAACAACTTGCCGCGAACGACGAAAACAACCAGCATACCTCCGAAGAGATTCTGCTATCCACCATCGACGGACTACAAGATGACAAGCTCACCGGGTTTGCTCTCCGTCTCGTCCTCACCGCACACACAGCCACGCCGCGCGAAAGCGAAATCGACTTTCTGACCGAGGCCGAAGCCGCGTTTGCTCCCCCACAACCCAAGAAGACAGCCAGCAAGAAAGTGAAGACAGCCACACCGATCAAGGCCGCGCAGAAGACCGCAACGAAGAAGACGACGGCTAAGAAGGACGTTGCAGCCTAACGCCGCAGCGGGAGTCAGCCAAATGGCTCCCGCTCTTTTTCCGAAAGGAGGAGATCATGTTTCAGTTCAGCTACAAACTCAAGGTCGCCGAGAGGGTGAAGGCGAAGTGCCAGCGGCATCCGCGTTACAACCCGGAGCGAGACGGACGCGGCGGAATCAAGGGCGGATGCTCCACTTGCTTCTCCCTCTTTGACCTGCATCAGGCGAGGCTATCGCTTGATGCCGCGCATCGGGAGTTTTTGCGAAGAGCGACGCCGTGGTCTCACGTACGTCGGCCACGCAACAGGACAAACTCACAGAGGCAGAAAGATCCTCCATTTGGAAGCCAACCTCTCTAATCCGAGGGGTTGCGTTTGCAACCGCACTCTTCAAAAAAAATGCCCGAGATGCTGTCAAAAAGTGTCCTTCTCATCTCGCTTAGAGGGTAGATGGTATGAACTTCGCCCACGCAACGCGGGCGGCGGGGCCTTTCCCTCCCCGCTCCCCTCCCACGGCGAAACAAATTTCAAGGATGACGTCGATGAATAGAACAAAATCCACAGTTCGCAATTTGCTCACGGCTATCGAGGCACCTCTCTACGATGTCGGTGTCCTCAGTGAGCGTGGAATGCTTCCAGGACTCGATGGCATCTCGGCCGCGGCGGTCCTCGACAGGCTTTCTCTGCTCAAGTACCGCAATGCCCACGGCTCGCACATCTACATACGCCCATCCGGGGAGCATCGTTTCACCACCCTCGACGATCTCCACGAGACCTCGCTTGCGAGGCTCGCGGCGGATGGTTTCAACCCATGCGCTGTTGTCGAGACCAGCGCCGGCAACTTTCAAGCCTGGCTCAAGCACCCGAGAACGTTTCCGAAGCTCCTCGGAACCTTTGCCGCGCAGACATTGGCCGAGCGGTACGACGCCGACCCCAGCGCGGCGGACTGGAGGCGGTTTGGTCGGCTTCCCGGATTCACCACTGCAAACCGAAATACAGAAAGTCTGACGGCCTCTACCCTTTCGTGCGCCTGCTCAGCCACAGCGGACAGCAGTACCCAATGGCGGAGGCCTTCGAGCAGGAGATAAGGACGCTCTACCAGGTCCGCGAGCAGGAACACGAGGCAAAGCGTCTGCAAAGTTCTATTTCTCCCCGAAGGGGACCGAGGTTATCGAACTTGTCTCTTGAGCGATTCCGAAGCTCAACCAGGTACCAGGATCGTCCCGCCGCCGCCGACATCGCTTTCTGTGTCGCCGCTTTTGCCAATGGCATGACCGAGGACCGGATCGGATGTGCCCTTGAAGACGATTACCTCTCCCGCGATCCCAGCCTTTCCAAGCGAGCTGCCTACATCCGGAGAACCATGGAGAAGGCGAGAAGATGGGCCGAGCGATGAGCATCGATGCTGCATTTGCCCTTGTCATTTTTCCTCCCGTTTGTGGATGACACTTCTAGTTTCTGAGCTGGCTTTTGCGACTCGCGCCATGAGGGAAAGCCGTCGAACAGGGAGGCTCCCTTTCCGGTTTGCCTTTCTATCTGCGTTCAGCGTGCCGCGCTCAAGACACCCCCGCCCTTCGGACGCACGCTCTCCTTCCCAGAATCCGCTGCGCGCCTCCGTGAGGTGCGGACTCCTGCCCCCAGGCAAGCTGTGGTCCCCTTCCACAGATTCTATTCAGTCGCCGAGGGAGGGGGTCGCGACGGCACACCCGTTGGGCAAGCATGTACCGCAGACAGCGGACAAACCAAAAGAACCGGAGCTAAACACCATGTTCAACAAAGTTATCCTCATCGGCCGCCTCGGGCAGAACGCAGAAGCCAAAACCGCTCAGAACAACAAAGAGTACGTCACCCTCAACATCGCAACTCAGGAAAGCTGGAAGAACGACAAAGGCGAGTACGAAACCCGCACCGAATGGCATCGCGTCTTTGCCTGGAGGAATCTCTCGAAGTTCGCCAAGACCCTCCAGAAGGGGCAGCTCGTCACCCTGGAAGGCATTCTCCGGTATCGCGAGGTAGAGGATGAGGTCAAAGGGACCACCTTCAAGCACCGGATCGCGGAGATCCACGCCGTCAGCATGAAGCGGCTCTCGAAGTTCGAGGCCGCTGATGATCCTTCAGATGGAGCCGACGACGAATAGTCGCCGGCTAGAGTGGATGAGGTCGCGAGACCTTATCCACTCATCTCCGTTCAGCGTCGCTAAGTGAATCGGCGATTGCCACTCCTCGAGAAGGCGAACTCGATAGCTTCCGAGTTGTCACTTCGAAGGAGCGGTCATTTGAAGACCGTTTGCGTAGGGTCCGAGTAGGCCTATTGTCTAATCATGGCTATTTTGGATTCCACCCAGATGAGCGATACGCAGGAAGCCGAGCGGATCAATCCCTTTCACCCGATTCCTGCGCCAGGCTTCGACATGGAGACGCCTTTGCAATTCCGGCTCTTCGATCCTCAAATCTGTGGCGAACTGCAGGACGACTGGTTAGCTAATGCCGTCGAGTCGCATGGGATAATTCGGTCCGAGCTGGACGCGATGATCGACGGCAAGCTGTTGCGGCGCTGGAAAGACGGCGCCGGCTGTGAAGGCTTCTTGCTCTATACCGAGCAGCAAGCTCGGCTGGCAAAAAAACTGCAGGCGACCGGCCATTACAGCGATGCCGAGCTGCAGCACATCTTTAGTGAATGGAATGAATTTCTCGAGATACTTTCCGTCGATGATTTCGCTTACGACAGCATGGAAGTTGACGATTACGAAAACTGGCAGCGACGCACGCGCGAGATGACCGAGTTTTTTGCAAACGACATCATCCGGATGGACGACGGCTTTTGCCCTGTACCAGCCGAGCAGCTAGAGGCACACAAGGCGGACGCCCGGAAGCAACATGCCGAATGGCTACGGACACGAGACTATTTTGCGACGCGATTGGATGCTGATCTTAAGCCTCAACAACACCAAGGTTGGCGAAAGGCTCTTCACGAGATCAGATTTAGCGATGAAATGTCACGCCTTTGGATGGCGCAACCCTTCAAGGCCCAAATTGAGCAGGGCTACAGTATTGAAGTCTCTTTTTATGGCTGGGAAACCAAAAACTTCACCGAAACCACATTTCGAAATATCAACTGGCGTTCCACCTTGGAGCGCTTCAAGGGAACACGGAACGAAGGCAAAATTTTCCCGCTGCGGACGCCCGACTTCAATCTGACCGAAAATGGTCTGGAATTGCTGAACAACCCCTCGCCAGAGGCCTATAAGGCACTTTATGAAAAATACCGCTTGGACGAGTTGTTTGCACTCGTCGCGGAACGAGGGCCCGCAATGTGGGAATGTGACTTGTCAGCGAAGGGCCGTGGCGCGTGTGCTGAGTGCAGCGCGGTCTTCGACCGCACCACGTCGAGTCGGCGGTACTGCAGCGAGGGTTGTCGCAGCCGCGCCAAAAGTCGGCGATGGCGGGAGAACGATCCTGAACGCGCCCGCCGGGCGCAGGCCAAGCACTACAAAGAAGCCTATCCGGGGGGGTAGGGGAGGCATCGGCGTCCCGGGCCAGCACCTTAGGTTCGAATTTGTCTTTGGAGGAAACAATAATGACGGTCTTGGCAAGCTTGATTTCCGATTATGGCTGGCCTGCCGGCGCAGCTGCTGCCCTAATCTACGTTCTAATGCGCAGCGAAATCCACATTCACTATCCTGGTCGCACTCGCAAGCCCCAATGAATCCGAGTCGTCACCTAGTCGCTTTTCTAACGAATGCGGATGAGAAAGACTCACCCACCGTTTGTTGTTAGGATACGTTGAGCTTGGAGGCCTTCTGAATTACCGGTTCTTGAAAGAGTTCCTAGTATGATTCAGCTGCCCCTATATGGCTCTCACGCTCGCAGCTTCCGGTAAATTGATCATCCATGATCTGATGACAAATGGGTACTTTCCTGACCGCATAATTCCGCCGGTTAATGCCTTAGGGATAACCGTCGCGTTGCCTGACATGATGAAACACATCCGTCCCATCATGTTAGGAATGCTTGCAAAGCAAGCTAACAAATTGCGGAGTCGATGCGTTACGCATTCTGTGCCGAAGCGCAAACACCTGCGCAGGTCACTGTCGATTCCGAATCCGCTTCATCAATTGATGGCCGCGGCACAGATTGCACACGATTGGAAGGATATTTACAAATTCTGCCGGCAATCTCCTTTGTCGTTAAGCATGCCCGTGCTGGGTACAGATAGAGCAGTAGAGTCGCAGAATGACCTCAACAAACAGCCATTTTTCAGAGCTCAGAGATCGGTAGGAGCTCGCTTTCTGCTCAAGACGGACATCGCGCGTTTTTATCCATCGATCTACACTCACAGCATTCCCTGGGCTCTACATGGCAAAGCCGCCGCAAGAGCGGATAAGAAGTACGCACTATTCGGAAATCGAATCGATTTATGGACGCGAGAGTCCCAAGACAAACAAACTGGCGGAATCCCGATCGGACCTGACACCTCATTTATCATCGGAGAAATAATCGGTACTGCTCTCGACCTCGAACTTCAAAAAAAGCTGCCCAACATCAAGGGCACGCGATCCATCGATGACTATAACTTATATCTTGGGTCGATCTCTGAAGCTGAAACAGCTTTGGCGGTTCTTCACGGTGTTGCCAAACAATATGAGCTGGAGATAAACGATCCTAAGACGGAGATCATCTCGCTACCGGACAGGTTCGAGCCAGCCTGGAAGAGCGACCTTCGTGGACTTGTGATACGCGATAGCGGACAGCCTCAGGCAACGGATCTTTTGAGTCTCTTCGACCGCGCCTATGAACACGCAAAAAACTTCCCTACCGATAACGTACTGACCTACGCTGCGAAACAAGTATTAAGCGCGAAACTTGCCGAAGAGAACTGGATCTTCTGCGAATCCTTGCTACTGAGGGCCGCGCTAGGGGAACCGACAATGCTTTCAGTTGTGGGTGACGTTTACGATCATTATCCAGCATTCCATAAAAATAATGGAGCCTTGACTAGCGCATTGGAGAGTATTTGCTCGTATCACGCGCCACTTCAACAAGGAAACGAGGTCTCGTGGGCGCTGTGGCTTGCGAAGAAGATGGGCGTCTTCATCTCGCGAACCGTTGGGGATAAGATAGCGGCTGTCGACGACGACATCGTCGCCCTAATAGGACTGGATCTCATTGAACGAGGTTTCTTGCAAACGTCAAAGCTAACGCTCTGGCGCAGCCGTATGAACGCGACCCATTTATATGAGGACCACTGGTTGCTTGCTTATGAAGCACACGAGCATGGTTGGGCGGTAGCCAAAACTGACTACATCGCGAACGATGAGTTTTTTAGCATTTTGCAGAAGCATGGAGTCAGATTTTACGGCGGAAATTTGGCGCCGACTGCTAGTTATTACGGTTATAGCGATGATGGAGACGTCCCAGACGAGACTGAAGAGTTTATTGAGGATGAGCCGGAAGTCACACCTATTTAATCATTCAAATCGGCACGAGTGTTGAGAATTATCTGGTGGGCAGCGCACCGCGTGAAGATCACGGACTACAGATCAGATTGTCCGATTTTAGTGCGGCCCGGCATGTCGAAGCGGCGCGGCCTCGCTCCACCGAAGTGCACGTCAGACAAGCCACCGTGCGTAGGCTTGCATGTCGATCGCCGGAACCGTACCGCATGCCTGCAACTGCGTGATGAAAGCAAGCAGGAATGACGTTGCCGCTTTATCGTGCGGCTCCGATACTAGACAACCGGCGGCGGTGCATCCAAAAGTTCCGTAGGTGGCAATACAGCCCAGATCGAGGCGCCCGTCCGACTGATCGGCTGTCAGCGCACGCGATAAGGTCTTATCGATTGGCTTTTTCCATCGGCAGTCGAACGCGAGGAAGCCGCCTAGTATCGGCTGCAGTGCCTTCTTGCGCGGACCATCTATGGTTTGAATTGCGACACTGGTGCGCTGAAGGTTCCTCACACTGGCAATCTTTTTCTGAGCGTATTTTATGTACGAACCCGTAATTTCCTGCTTCGATTCAAAGACTGCATAGACCGCTTCCGCCGGTATAACCGTTTCGTTCTTATGCGTGAAAATCAACGGTGAATATTGACGGTCGTAGATAACAACGTCGATCTGTTCGCTGAACTTGCCGCGACTGTCAACAACGGTAGCCGTCATGGCGCGGTAGCGCTCAGGCAAATACGTTTCGAATAGAGAAAGCCAGACCGCCTGGCTTCCGTCACCAAGCGCGACCGGATGGCCTAGGGTTTCGCGCGCAGTTTTTAGATCCTGTGCGACGCGCTCATGAAGACCCTTCATTAACTTCGGCAATGACCATTTCATTTGACTATCTCATTCCAGTTGGCGGCATTACGCGCCGCTTTGGCGGCCGCGATGATCTTCAGCTTTTCGCCATCGGTCACGTCGTCCGATATGAAGTTGTTCGAATTGGCCGGGTCGACGACGCGAACCGTGGCAAAAGTATCTCGCAGATATTCAAAAACGATTTGCACTCGCCGCCCCAGCGTATAGCCAGTCTGAAGTGAAAGCGCCTTGATGACCGTCAATTCAAGGTAGAAAGAAGGAAAATCCAACTTCTTTTGATTGCGCCAGAGCTTTAAAATCCGTATCTCCTGCTGGCAATTCGCGGCCCGGACATAATTAATATGTGTGACCACATTCGTCTTGGTCCACTCCCCGCCGTTGCGGCGATACAGGCTGTGATCGTTAAGCAGAGGGTTTTGACGCTTCGCAGGCACAAGGTCGACCGAAAAGCCCTGGACCTTGATATTCAGGGAGACATTTTGCCGCATCGGCGCATAGCCGACCTGCGTCAGCTTGGTAAAGAGTAGGGCGTGAATTTCTTTTAGGGATTCCTTAGTCGTCTCGGAAAGGGAGATAAATAAATCGATATCCGTACCGCTCAGAATTGCGGTGCCTTTCATAAAAGAGCCGCTTGGATGAACCGCCAAAAGCTGGCTGCCTGCCCATTCCCAAAATATCGGCATCAGGGTCGCCTGCACGGCCAGGACCGGCGAAGTCGTACCGGTGTTGACCGCCTCGCGGACGAGAAGCATATTCAAATATTCGTCAGCGGTCATAGCTCATCTTCGCACGCCAAAGGGAATCTACAACTGCAAACCTTGACACTAGCGCGGTACGCTATAAATCGTAATAACCGATGCTGAGATAACGATGATTGATATGTGTCGGGTAATTGTCGTCGAAGGTCCAGCCCTCTTGTTGCAGCCGCGTCTTCCATCGGCGCTGCTTGCGGTCAAAGCCATACCAGAGGGACGCAGTTTCATTCCACCGACGTGTATGCTCGTGCATGAAACCATAGGGCAAAAACCTGAGCACAATAGTGTTGTCATAAGCTAGCTGCCGATCGCGCAGCGCCTGGTCGAGCTGCAGGCTGTGGGCCTTCCACCATTCTCGTTGCACATGCGCGCCAAACTGATAGCCGTCTCGCGCCGGCCGCAGGAAAAAGGTCGGGCCGTCGTTGATTTCGCCGGGGCCTGTCCTCCAAGTAGGTGCACCGCAGGGAATATCCTTGTATAAATCTAGCTTCACGCTATAGGCGCGTTGATCGGAACGGGCAAAAATCGCGGCGTTGATCGCCGTCAGACTGACGTTCTCGAACTTCGGCCCTTCGGCCGGCGTTAGCTTCAGATCTTCCCACAATGCATCGTAGTTGACTCCGAAAATGAGGCGATAAGGCTTGAACGCGGCGAGCTCCTTCAGGGCGTAGAGCCATAGGCCGATAATCGTGAAAGCGCAGCCTAACAGGATAGACGCCGCAAAACTGAGGTCACTATAGTAGTGCAATAAGGTGGCGGCGGCAGCAGCAAGGGCGATAAGGCCCAAGCGCTCGATCAGAACACCTGCAATTTTTCTCATGCCCGGATGTTACAAGTGCCGGCCGTTTATTCGAAGTTTTTAGCGCGCCTGGCGCGAAAACCTTTCGGCGAATCCCGAAAATTGAGGACGGTATCTGAATCCGGGGGGTATACTTTCCGGCGTTTGAGTGCGGCTGACAAGTGGGACAATGGTTCCGACAATGCTCATCATCGAGTAGGATGCACACAGTGTCTCTGCCTGTAACTGAGGGACGTTCGTGCTGCCTAGTCGACTAGCAGATACGCCATAAAAGCCTCAAATTTTGCGCCAGATAGCGATCAAAGCTACAGATCGAGAGACCACACCAAATGGCAGAGAAACACGTGAGGCGCACCTACTACCTCGAAGACGGCACACCGGTCGGTATCGGAACACTACGGAAGCTCAGCAAACAAAAGCAGATGGAAGTAATGCGTGCCTGGTTCTTTAAGCATTACAGCGACCCACTGATCCTACCCTATGACAGTTCGGAAGGTGGATATCAATGGATTTGGGGTGGACCATTCGGCGCGAAAGATGAGCTACGCGACGAATTTTCCGGAGCGACCAAGGACTCAGCTTTAGATGAGCTCGCCGATGAGCTGACAGAACAGAATTTTGAATGGTCGGCCAATCCCGATTCTCTTCCACAGGATGAAGCCGAAGTTGTTGACCTCAGCTCTTTGCCCCTGACTCCTCACGACATTCTTGAGCTGAGCCTGGATGAAATCGAGGCAGCGACAAGGCTAAAACAATTGGGTGAAAGCGAACAGTTCATGCGCCGACTACTGTTCGCAAATGCGATCACGGCCTTGGAAACCTACCTGGCTGACAGGTTCAGGCAAGAGATAAAGGGCGACGCGGAGCTCGTTCAAAAGTTTGTCGAGACAGACCCTAAGTTGAAAGATCATAAGATTCTCCTCAGCGCAGCCGCCGCAACTGCTAGGAACCTAGAAACATTGGTTTTCGACCAACTCGGAGAGGTGATCTGGCACAGGCTCGCTACCGTGAGCGCCATGTACAAAGACACACTTGATATCACGTTTCCGAAGAATCTTGGCGCTTTGTACAAAGCCGTTCTCCAGAGGCATGACATTGTGCATCGTAACGGCAAATCTAAAGCCGGTGAAATGGGTTTGTGGGACAACACCGCCATACTTGCCTTGGTCGCTAAAGTCCGAGAACTGGCGGCTCAGCTGGAACAGGCTTTGAAGATACGCATACTATCCAATGATGTTCTTGTCGAACCGTAAACGAGGACTATTCACATCGCTCAGTCGACGTTAGAAGACACTTGAATACTCTCATAATGAGAGTTCAAGGAATTCCCGCCTCTCGATGGTCGCTAAAGCATTTGTCAAGCCGCGCAGGTTACCCATGTCGACTTGCCATCGGCTTCCGATTCCCGAAGAGTACTCAGGTGCAAATCCTTCGGGACATGGGTATTCGATATGAATGTCTGGATGAAGACTCCGCACCAAGAAACAGCCTACTGTTTGCATCTTACTGCCCGCTGGCGCCAGCAATATTCGATGATCAGTAGACAACCTCCAGTATAGATCCACGAGAATGTTCACAGTTTCTACATAGTTCAACGTAGATACCGATCTTCCAGACCTGGGGATACCACTCTCGTCTGCAACCAGTGGGTTGTCATCCAGCCATTCGCGTCGCACTTGATCATGGATCCAAGCAGTCGCCATTTCGCGCCAACTATGAACTGGCGGACGACCCTTCTTCATAAAACTAGTATAGGTTCGCCATTCATCTCGCCGGCCTGCGGGAAGGCGAGCAGGAACCAACCTTTCCATCACACGACCCGCGTTTCTAATATCGCCTTCAAAGTCCCAGGTTATCGTTCACCGCGATCTCGATGTCTTGCTCCGACCCGAGATAACGTTCGGTCGTCTGGATGGAGGAGTGGCCAAGCAAGAATTTGATCTGCTCGAGATCGCCGCCGTTCTTCCTACACAGTTTCGCGCAAGTTCGACGCAGGTCGTGGGCACCGAAATGCTCGATGCCGATTTGCTTCGATGACTGTTCAACTATTGACCAGATTGCCCAGTCGCTCAGCGTGTCACGGTTGACCTTCCCGCTTTTGGAAACCGAGCGCAGCAGCCGGCCGTCTTCGATGCCGGCCGCGATCATCCAGGCGTTGATGCCCTGCTTGACCCAGATGGGGATGGCGACGGTGCGGATGCGCCGACCTTTGCCCTCGAGGTCGGCCAAGACCCAGCGCCCTTCCCTTTGCTGGATGGTCGCGACGTCGAGCTCGGCCAGCTCATTTCGCCTGAGGGCGCAGCCGACCAGCAACGCCAGGATCACGTAGTCGCGTTTTCCCTTCAGGGTGGAGCGATCGGGGACCGCTAGAAGTTCTTTGGCCTGCTCCCGGGTCAGCCAGTTCCCCTGCCGGGTTCCCTTCTGGCGGATGTTGGGGACGTCGGTCAGGCTGGCCGCCTCCTCCGATCCGATCAGGTTGTTCCCCCGGGCTTCCTCGACCAGCTTGCGCACCGCGGAGAGCCGGACATTAATAATAGAGGGGGAGAGCGACTCCATGGCCGCTCGCCACTCCATTAATAAGGACCGGGAGAGAGGCCGGCTGGCACAGAAGGCGAATAGGTCGTCGAGGGCTTTCCCGTAGTTGCGCTTAGAATGGGGCGACGGCACCGCGTCGAGGACCATCTTCCGCAGTCTGACCTGTGCCGGGGTGAGGGCGAGGGGCTCCCCCTCCCTACTTTCAGGTGGCACAGGCACCAAAACGAGCGCAGTTGTCATGAAGTGATTTTACCCCTGACAATTCACATTGTCGTGGCAATGTACATTGTTTTAGATACTTACGGCCTCCGGGATACGTAGAAACTTGCCTTCCTTCGGTCTGCTTGACTGGTTCAAATTACGGGAAAGGCGCCATGATTCGTCGTCTTATTGCTTCCACTAGTCTTTTGATTGCGGTTGTTACGAGCGCAAGCGAGTTGATGCCGCAGCCCTGCAAAAGCACCGTCACCGGGACACTTGAAATGATTCCGTTGGAGAGCAAGGTGTATGGCGACCAACGTCTGCTGCGGGTGTGGCTGCCCAGCGGTTATTCCAATTCTGCGGTTCCCCTGAAGCGGTACCCAGTACTCTACCTCTTTGACGGGCAGTTCCTTTGTGACCGCTGCACCTCACAGCCGTGTCCAGATGAGTGGCACGTTGACGAAACCCTTACGGATTTGATCGCGAAGAAAGCTGTGCAGCCGGTGATTGTAGTCGGAATCGACAATGCTGGGCCTGCAGGTTCCGGGACATTCAGTTGGTTAGGCAAAGTCTAAAAGAGCGCAGATCAGGCTTTGTTGATTTGAATTAAGTCGGGAGCAGTTCGACAGGCTTAGAAGTCGTACACAGCGAATTCCGAGAAACGCCGAGTGCCTTTAGATCACAATCACAAAGAGCGTCAGCATGGCTCTCCCGATCATCAGAACAGTGTGCAAACGGATAAAGAGGTAAAGGAATATGCCAGTAAAGAGTGATGCTCTACTGACCCTTTGGGATATCGAGAACATGCCAGCGTGTGATGAAGGGATGGACCTTGCACGAAGGTTCCTGGAGGCAGCTGGTGAGTGTGTCAACACGTTAGGTCACGGCAGAACAAGTAGCAGCCGTAATGATCTTCTGTGGACACATACCGCGATGGTGAACCATAGTGATAAATGTGAAAAGTGTAATGAGGTTTTACGATTGCTGTGAGTTGGAGAGGTTAGGAATTGGGACAGCGAAAGAGATAAACTTCGGTCTTTCTTTAGATGAATAAATGTTTCGCAATTTCTGCTAGTCGACCAAAGCTTTGAAAAATTTCGTTTGTGGTGGCCGATCGGAGGTCGTAATAGATGTCACAACTAGCTCCGGCACCGTTTCGTAAACTCAATATGGATGGGACTTGGAATTCGATTTGTATGCGCTGCTTTCAAACGATAGCTGCGAACCGGTTAGAAGTAGAGGTTGAAAAGATCGAGAAGGATCATGTCTGTACTCCATCTCTTCTATCCCAGCGTGCTATGCATTCTTCTTGGAGAAGTTCCAGATGATTTACAGACTCGCATTCAGAAAGACCACAGATGGTTATCTGAAACTAATGACCTCGGCAAAGGGTACTCCTGCATTAGGGGCCATTCACATAAATCCACACGTATTTGCCGCAGCCGCCCGCATAGCTGGCGTATCAGATAACGATATTCAGAAGCTGAGCAGCACGGCATCAGACGCATGGGTTGATGAAGGTAAAGATGTCCGCTGTCAGGCTATCGAGTTGACGCAAGAGCAAATCTAGATTCTCGGGTTTGCCGAGGATTGGCGAAGGCCTGCGTGATCGACGATCCTCGATCCTTTTCTTGTTCGTATCCCAATCCACAGATGATCGAAAACCGTACCTCACAATGTGCAGACACCGTGTCCAGTCGGATGGAATCTTGCCAAAAAACTCTTTGAAGCAACAAGCCATATGGCACAAGCAGATGCAAACATGCGTAAGCCGGGTGTGAGCATAGAGTTACGACATCAGGGGTGGACTGACGCAGTGAAGCTTGTCTCAACTGCACGAGCGACCTACATCGAACATCGTTCCATATGCACGACCTGCCAACAGGAACCAAGTGTGGCCGAAAGACTAGGCGACTCAATGACTGGATGATGCGTCAAAGCCATCGTGTGCTGCGGAATTCCACAACGAGGTGTAACAAGACAATGCCGCTAGATGACAGCCAAGATCTCATACCACCGAACACTGTTACAGTCAGCGATCCAGTTGTAACTGGAGTACAGCCAGTGCCAGATGACAGCAACAGCAACAGCAACAGCAACAGCAACGAAGCTTACAGCGAAAGAGGTCTCAGCGGTGAGGCTGCTCCGGGTGAAAGCCTGAACTCAAAGCCATTCATGCTGAAAAAGCATTCGGACGAAGAGATTGCTGACTACGATAAAGGCTTCGAGTGTGGTCAAAACGGTGGGCAGAATGATGACTCCAAGAGTAAGGCTTGGCAGCAGGGTTGGGCTGAAGCTCAGGAGTAAGATAGCCAGCGCATCCCAAGCATCCCTGGTAACCTTCGCGAATACCTAATTTCAAACTTAGTGGAGACTGACATGGCTGATCCTAACCACGCCGACCTTGTAGACCAGATTCGCACTTCGGAACACGAAACCGAAGCCTTGGCAAATAGGATTGCAAACGCGGATGAGTCAACTACCGAACCGGCTGAATTTGCTGCGATGAGGGCCGAACAAGAACACCATCGTAAACACATACTCCAATGCAAGTCAGAAATCGACCAAAGAAAATGGCTAGACGGGAGCCTAACTTTGACGGTCGCGTAGCTATCGATCGTTTTCCTCAAGGTGACGGAATTGCATCCGTTCTATCTTCTCTGTCACTGCTTGACTTATAAAAACGGTGAGAGATACACCTTCTGCAAGTGCAAGTTCGGTAGCTCTCTGTCGCAGCGAAGGCGGGAGTCGAAGAGGAAACTGAGGGTGACGTTTATATTCCAGGGTCATGGAACTCAACCTCCCTGAGAGCACCGAATATTATGCTTTTCTTTTATCCCTTTCAACAAAAAAGTATGATGGTTTATCGACTGGGAACCAAAACCGAGTTCGACACAGTTGACTGTCTGCTAGCCTATGCATCATGGCGAGAGCACGTAAAAAGGCAGAACATCCAACCCTGCCGCTAGGACCACCCCAGCCACCTACACCACCACCAATCCCACAGATCGGTGATAGGGTGATTCCTGAGCGATCTGATTCGGAGCGAAAGGCTGCAAGTGTCCGCGCTGAAGGCCGACACGTAAATCTAGAATTGCCAGGGACGAGCCTCACTCGATTCAATGTAGACGTCAATACCCTAAATTTCACTAACCGCGTTGTTCCCAAATCTTCTGAGCCTGTCCACGATAACTCAGCCGTATTCGAGCGCATAGCGGCAATCCAGCGCGAAAGTCTTGAACGTTTTGACGACGACATTGTGGTGCTCACCAAATATCTAAAGATTGTAGACGCACCGAACGAAGTGATGAAAGTGTTGGAGACTTTAAGCAACGAGCAACACGCGAGCTGGTTGGCGGCGGTAGAGCGGATCGAGGAGTTGTTGGAAGAGTAGAGTCTCAGTGATAGGATTTCATCCGAAAATTGATCTGCTTTATCTGCC
The DNA here is from genome assembly GCF_013410875.1 of Tunturiibacter empetritectus. Taxonomy (GTDB): domain Bacteria; phylum Acidobacteriota; class Terriglobia; order Terriglobales; family Acidobacteriaceae; genus Edaphobacter; species Edaphobacter empetritectus. The sequence goes on from NZ_JACCCU010000002.1 coordinate 1,246,067, forward strand.
TGTTGGGAATCGTTTTGTCTGACACATACGCATCTGCGACCGCCATCATAGTCGTCGTTAGGCAGGGTGCGATCTGGGTTGGGGCGGATGGTCTGCGAAGCAGCGATACCTCTTGGTTCGCAGTCTGTAACTCACGAGATGTACGGAGGCGTTCTTCTTAAGTATGGGAGCGAGGATGACTACGAGAACTCTTATTCCATAGACGCGTAAGTGAAACATCCCTGATAGAGGACCTTTGCCGCAACCACAGAAAATGGTCTATCGGGAGATTACGATGGAGAAGAGATTCCGGTTCGCGACAGGGCGCTCGCGCTTGATTAGGAGCTTGCCACACTGCAGCCAACCAGGTTGGCTCGCTGTAAGGCGTCGGCATATTGGCATTTCCCCAAACCGCTCCAGCGCGACTCGACTAACAGGAAGACTAGGCGGACATCGTTCTCCGCGAATGCTTCCTCGATCAACTCTAGGGCGGTGGCATGAGCACCTACAGCCACTGCCGCCAGCCCCCGATGCAATGGAGGCAACGGGCTTCTTGTTTGTATCTCCAGCATCGTCCGGAAGGCCTCTTCGGCCTCAGCTTTCCGGCCTGTCGCAGCCAGAGTATGGATGCGAAATGCCAACGGTTCGCTGTTGCCCATGGCAAAACGCTCCGAAAGCAGGAATGAGTCGATCGCTTCAGTTGAGGTAGCCGACAGACCGGGAATTTCACCCTGAAGATGGTCAGGTGTAGCGAGTGCCTTCCCGCGCATCAGATGGGCTACCCAGAAGTGCGGTGCCATTTCCAGCACCTGTTCCAGCGGAAGAAGTGCCTCCAGCGACCGTCCCGCGTTGTAAAGGAAATGGCCATGATGGGTTCTCACGATAGGGGAGATCGGGTCCAGAAAAAGCGCTGCGCCAAGGGTCGTCAGCGCCTGCTCGTGCTCTCCCAGGATCGAATGGATATGCGCCAAAAACATCGGAGGAGCACTGTCTCCCGGGTTCAATGTGGAAGCGTGAAGGAAGTGGTGCCGTGCGGCATTCCAATCACGCCGATACCAGAAGTCAACCAGTCCTAATGCGATGTGCGCGTCCGTTTGCGATGCGTCCAGCGATAGTGCGTCGCTAGCCAGGCTCTGAGCCGCCGGGAAGCAGTCATGCGGGCGCAAGAGGCTGGTGATCGGCAGCACCGCATAGCACAAAGCGAGACTTGCCGTCGCAGGTGCGAAGCCGGGGTCGATTGCAAGAGCCTCCTGTAGATAGCGCATCGCCGCCTGAATAGCAGGCTTGGTACGCTGACTCAAGAGATGTCGAGCGCGGAGATAGCGGTCGTGTACCTCGGCGTTGATAGGGCCAGCTCTCCCTGTCTTAGTGCTTGCTGCGGCATGCGGCGCGATCTGTATACCGATGGCGGTGGCTGTGGCAAGCGCAATCTCCGACTGCATCGCCAGCGCGTCGTCGACCACGCGCTCAAAGCTCTCGCACCATAGCGCTGTACCGTCAACCGAACGCAATAACTGAACAGTGACGCGAACTCTTCCAGAGTCACGCTTTACGCTGCCCTCCACGAGGTAATCGACCTTGAGTTCCTGGGCGATCTCTTCAACCGGTTTGCTCACATTGCGATACCGCATGACCGACGTTCGTGCGATCACTCCCATCTGTCCCCGCAGCAGACGCGAGACGGCGCTGATTAGTTCTTCGGTCAATCCATCAGAGAAGTAATCCTGCTCGGGATCATTGGAGAGGTTCAACAACGGAAGAATGGCCAGTCTCTGACCTTCTGGTGAAGCCAGCGTGATGTTGGGCGGAGCGCTGTCTGATTCAGTATTGATTGCCATCCGTAGCCGGTACCCTCTACCGGTGACGGTCTCGATTAAAGTCGCGTCGCCCAATGCCTGACGGATCTTTTTTACCGCCGTGTAAAGCGCCGCCTCGCCATTTACAAAGACATTCTCCCCCCATACCCGGCGCAGTGCCTCGTCATGGGAGATCACGCCGCCCCGGCTTTCAACCAGCAGGAACAGCAGCTCCAGAGGCTTTGGGTCCAGGCGCACGATCGCTCCATGACGCCGCAGCGAAAAGCTTCGTCTGTCGAGCTCGATTCCGTCCATCCTCCATATTTCGCTACTCACCGCTCGCTCCGATCTTCAGAAAAACTCCAGACCATCTTCAGGAGTTATGGGCAGGGTGTTGTCATGATCGATTTCAGTTTGAATTATCAGCCCGGAGGGATAGAAAAATGAAATTTCGAAACTGGATAGGTGCACTTATGATGACGCTTTCAATCGTAACCACTGGTTGCGGCAGAGTACAAGCCGCTGAAGACACCCCACAGATTGCCATCGCGAAGATACTTGCGACGGAAGAGTCAGCCTGGAACGCTGGTGATAGCGTCTCATACGCCGATGAATACACCGAAGACGCAGACTTCATCAATATTCGAGGCCAAGTCTTTACCGGGAAGATGGCAGTCCAGCAGCAGCACGCCAGAATATTTGCTGGGCCATTCAAAGGTAGCTCCATCGCCATCGTTCAGCGAAAGTTCGACCAGATCTCAGACTCCGCCGTCCTGGTCGACACCGACCAAACCGTCACCAAATTCGTGGGTTTACCGCCGGGTGTCGTCGAATCCGCTCCAGGCACGCTTGTCACCCACTTCAAATATCTGGCAATCAAACAGATCGATGGTAGCTGGAAGCTTGCCTCCGGGCAGAATACCGCCGCGCTTCCGAACTAGAAGCGACACACCAGGTGTGCTGATCGTCAGCAGGGACCATGAAGAATTCTCCAATAGCGGCGCAGATAGTGCATCTCTCATGGCGCTACGATCGTCGATTGCCGGACAGTCAGCACCCACCGACCATCCTCCATCTTCCACAAGTCCGTGAACCGACGCCGCACCTCTTTTCCCGACAACGTTGAATCACCCTTGGGCATAACCCGCTCGTCCCCCATCAGCAACACCATATCGCCATGCATCCCTGCATACTCAACGGATCGTATATAGCTGCTATAGCTGATCAGCCCTGCGGTGTTTCTGCGTCCCGTTGCCCCGCTGATAGAGATGCCATTCTGAGGATTGTTGACGACAAGATCCTTCGCCAGCCCAGCAGCAAATGCGGCATGGTTATCCTTCACCAGCGCTGCATCCAATGCATTGACGGCCTCTAATACGGCTGCAATCTGGGGTTCTTTGGCTGCGGCAGTTACTTGCTCATTCGCAGCCTTCCATTCTGCTGTAGCGTATCCGGTAAGCATCAGAGCGGTCCATGCGAGATGCTTCATATCTTGTGCCAAACAGATTGAAATCACGATCTATTCCTCCCCTGCTCTTGCAAAGTGCCTCCATAGTACGGGATGACGCTATCTGAAGAAAGATCAAAAATGTTGTGTTTTACCAGCATTAGATGTCTTTATCAATGCACCGGCCAGTGATCAGTTTTGAAGAGCCGAGTTCTAAGGACCGCAATGTAGGTGGCTTTGACGCGCAATTAGCATCCAGGGCCCTTCCGACTTGCGCTGCCAAACGTCCGTGTATCGTTGAATCTTCGGCTTGCTCGCATCCGTGCCAACGGCTTCTGTGAGTTCCGCGTGTCCCATGAGGATGATCACTCTCCCAAACACAGAGCTTGATTCACCGATGTCTTACAAGCGTTGTACTTTACACCCCCTGAGCTCAGAAGCTTCAGAAACGGCGTCGCGATCCTGTACCTTGTTCCCCAGAACTGTTGACCGTCATCTGCAGTGGCCAGATCTTTTCGGGTGCTGCCGTGTCTTTTTGCGCGCATGGAGGGCCCGATCCCTGCCTAGATCAATCCTAATAGCGGAAGACGGCTGGCCGAAAGGGGCGCTAGTTATTTTCGGAATGTGGTGGAGGAGTGGCCGTATCACCGTGTGAGAGCTTGATATATTGCTTATAAGCAACGTAATCTTTTTAAAAGATACCTATATGCTTTATAACCGCATTGCTGTACTTCGTTCAGAACGATCCTTGAGCAGGCAGGTCTTGGCGCAAGCTGTGGGTGTCAACCCACAGACGATCGGATTTCTGGAGAGGGGCGATTACACCCCGTCTCTCGAACTGGCATTCAAGATTAGCGGATTCTTCAAGCTGCCGGTTGAGGCGGTCTTCTCGCCAGATCCATTTCGACCGCTGAGCGAGCTGGTGTACGTGATCGAAAAGAGAGAGGCATAGCGATGCTGAATACCGGCGTGAAGCAGCTACGATTGCTGGGTATCGATATGCAAGCCCGGTGGCGACGACGCGTTGCGGTAGTAGTAACCTACGGGGTCTTCGGTGCAGGTGTGTTTGGGCTGCAAATGAAAGAGTGGAGCGGTTTGGGCATCCATACTGGACAATGTGGGGGTTGTCTTTTTCTGGTCGCGTTTACCGGAGTATTTCGCAACGGGGGCTTGGTCAAGACCTTCGACGTTCCGAAGCGAAGGACTCCGGAGACGATGATGGTCGGCAGCCTTGATGAGTGGGCCCGCTACCGATATGGGACAGCAGGGTTTGAAGACAGTTCGGCAGAGCAACAGGAGGAGTTGCTGAAGAACTATCGAATAGGAACTTACGTGATGCCCATCATCAAGAGCCGGGAGGCTCGTCCGTGGCTGCCAGACGAGCGTGAAGTAGCGCAAAGAGATTGGGCTTCACGGAGAACGCTGGTTTGGCTAATGGCATACGCAATATATCTCGCGGGAATGTATTCGACCCATCTAGAACGACCAACAACAGCGGGAGACATCGTTGCCCTTCTCCTGACGGTCGGGGTGCAGGCGCTCACTTTGCCGAAAGCGATGCTGTTATGGGAGGAGCCTGACCCGCGCGAGGTGGCCAGCGAGATACAACTGATAGCCGAAGCGCCTAAAATTCCAAGTTGAATGTCATTCCGGGAGGGTCAGAAGCCCGTGGCTCAGGCATCGAGGCCGTGGCTCCAGCGTCCGTTCTTCGGGAGAAGAACATTCGTTGGGCGTTGGCGAGGCTGGGATGGCCAATGGCTCGATTGCTGGCCACTGGGCTATGTGGATAGCGCTCCTGAAATTCTGCTTGAAATCCTGCGCCGGTTGGAGTCTCGATATGGACGCCAAGAGCCGTGTCGGCCGATCGAGCCTAACGAATTTTTAGTATGGTGGCGAGTTGTGCTTCAGCCTCACGACATCCAATAATTTGATAGCACGTGCGGCAAATCGAATCCATAGTTGCGGCGCTGCTTGCGAGATCGCCATAGCAATTCTGTCATCATCCACTTCCGCAACGCAGCAACGCCAGACATGTCATCACATGAATTCGCTTCACAAGATTTCCTTGAACGAAAAGTTAGGTTCTCAGCTTTGTTAGCTATTTATTTGTCAAACGGGGACAAGGTAATTTTTTGGTTCAGAGTGCACCTCTTTTTGAGAAGCTGTTTGGTAGCAGGGTTCAAAACTCAAGTCTCATTTGTTATGTCAGTAACAGCTACAGCATGCCTGTTCGCGTTTGATTTTTTGATCAGGTATTTTCTCCTAAAATGAATCAGGCCATCCTGTATCTTCATTCATCATCGCTAGGCAAAAATAAGAAGCGAAGATTAGGATTCTTTTCGCGAACATGGTGCTTGAGTTTCGAGGAACATGCGACATGAGCAACTCCTATGTAGTGTTCGGAGCGTATGGAGGAGTGGGCTCTGCTCTTTGTAGGCGACTTGCCAACAAAGGCGCTGCGCTGTTGCTGGCTGGCCGCGACGAGGTACGTCTTGCTAGCCTAGCAGCGGAACTCTGTGCGAAATTTTTTACTTTAGACGCTACCAGTCTTCGGCAGGTCGACTCTCGTCATCTGACCTTCTATTTCGTTTAAGATGATTTATCGGTAGTATTTCGCGCTCTGGCAAGGTGTGGAATCGAATCGATTCCGCGGCCATCTAAAAGATTAACTTGGAGAACTCATGAAAGTCATTGAGCTAGCGGCACCACGTGTCGATGCACTGCATTCCTGCACTTATCCTGATCCCGTCCCAGGCCCGGCTGAGGTGTTAGTTCGTCTGCGGGCCGCTTCGTTGAACTTTCTTGATATCGCCGTTGCCACCGGCAAGTATCCCCTCAACAATTTTCCGATCATTCCCGTTACAGACGGAGCAGGCGAGATCGCGGCTATCGGCGCGGCTGTGACCGACTGGACTGTTGGAGAACGGGTCATCCCGCATTTCATTCCCAACTGGCAGGATGGCCGGATGCCCACCGCCGGCGGCGGCCCACGTCGTGGCATCGATCTTCCCGGCAGCCTCGCGGAGTATGTGGTGGTTCCCGCGCACTCGCTGGTCCATACACCGGCGCACCTATCGCACGCTGAAGCGGCCACCTTACCGATAGCAGCGACCACGGCCTGGCGCGCCGTTCGCACCGCCGGACTGGGACCGCACAAGACGGCTCTCGTGCTCGGCACCGGCGGCGTATCGCTTTTTGCAATGCAGTTTGCAAGGGCGCACGGGGCGCGGGTTCTTGTTACATCGTCCTCTGACGAGAAGCTGGAGCGCGCCCGCAAACTGGGCGCTGATGAAATTATCAATTACAAATTCACTCCCAAGTGGGCGGATGCGGTGCTTCGCCTGACCGATGGAAGAGGCGCTGATCTTGTGCTCGAGACAGGCGGTGCGGCGACCTTTCCGCAATCGATCGAAGCTGCGGGTCTTGATAGCACAGTGTTCATCATCGGCTTCCTGTCCGGGACGGAGGTCTCGATCAACGTGGTCCCCGTGATGGAGAGGCGCATTCGCCTGCAGGGCAACAATACAGGCCCTGTGGCTGATTTTGCCGACGCCGCAGCTGCGATGACCGCCCATGGAATCAAACCCGTTCTCGACGCTACGTTCCCCATGGATCAGGCGCAGGCAGCCTACAGACATCTGGCTGAAGGCGGGCACTTCGGCAAGATCGCGATCAGCATCCCTTAGCTCTCAATTCCAAGGGCGGCACGCTCACTGGAAGACTAAAGGCCGTCGTTCGTGCTGGTGAGAAAAGGCTCGAAGCTCGGCTACACGCCGCCGCCGATTCTCACAATGACTCCGGAGACATATCCTGCCAGCGGACTAGCCAGAAAGGCGACTGCAATGGCAATGTGTCAAGCGGCTTGGCTTGCAGAGTCGCTATCAAGCTGGACAAAGTTTTTTTACTCCAGTCCTAGAGTGGAGGGAGTGCGAATTAGCAATGGACCCGGTCTTGTTCGGAACCTCGGCCTTGAATTGTGAATCTAATAACTAGGAGATCTTCTCACGACAAAAGTCTGGTTGGTTACAGGAAGTGGCAACGGACTAGGGCGGGACATTTCGGAAGCGGCGTTGGCTGCAGGTGACAACGTAGTCGCCGGGGCTCGCAAGACTGCGCAACTCGATGATTTGGTGCGACAGTATGGAGAGCGACTCAACCGGTCTCGCTCGAAGTCCGCGATGAAGCAGCCACGAAGGCTGCAGTCGCGACGGCCGTATCTGAGTATGGGCGGCTCGATGGTTTACACAACGCGTGCTGCAGTTCCGGTCATGGCAGTCAGCGTAGCGGGCGCATTTTTCAGGTGTCCTTGATCGGCGGCCGGATGGCGATACCTGGCAACTCTCCCTACCATGCTGCCAAATGGGGCCGCCGGCGGCTTTAGCCACTCGGTGGCCGCAGAGGTGGCGCCCTTTGGAGTCCAGGTATAACAGTGGCGGGTGGCGGGCTCGCCCTGATGCTATCGCTCGCTTCGACGCGATGGCTCGCTGCCAACTGGCGCAATCTACCCCGGGCCGACTCCGTGCACATCGATGGATGGGTTTTCACTTTTGCCGCAGGGCTGGTCGTGATTACAGGATTGCTGGCTGGTCTCGCGCCGGCAGTCACATCCACTGGCAGTCGGCTACTCACAGCGCTGCAGGAGTCCTCACGATCGGCCAGCACCAGCACCTCGCGGGCGCAGCTTCACAAGACGATGCTTACAGTTGAAATCGAGCTCACGGTCATGCTGCTCTTCTCAGCCGGACTGCTTTTCAAGAGCTTCATGCACCTGCGCATGGCGGACCTAGGCTGCGGTATCGATCACGTGATGACCATGAAATTCGGTTTGCCGGAAATCCAATACGATACGCGCGACAAAGTGATGCTCTTCCACCAGTCACTGCTTGAGCGCGTGCGCCGGCTTCTCCTGGCCGCGGTAGGCCTGTATGGAGTGCTTTCCTACTTGGTGACCCAGCGAGTGTCGGAAATTGGCATTCGCATCGCCCTCGGCGCGCAACGTGATCAGATATTGCGTCTTATTTTGTTCGACGGGCTGCAGCCGCGCTCCTCGGGCTGTTAGCCAGCGCAGGCGCAACGCAACTTATCCGATCGATGCCCCACGCGGATGTCTCGCGAATAGGATTTTAGGGGTACCCGAATTCAGACGCACGCCTCGAGGGCAGGGGGCGAATTTGAGGCGGTACAGACTCGGTGAAGGGAGCGCGTGGCAATCGAGACCTCGCAGTCTTTGGGTGCGGACGCGGGGGGTTGTCGTCACCCTACCCCCCGCCAAAAGGTATAGACGACTTTTAGAGTCGCAGTTTTTTTTGAGAAGGGCGGATCGTTCCGGGAGGTCGTCGGAATAGCACAACAAAAAAACCGTCCTTTATTCATACCGCGACATACGCGAGACAATTGTCACCGCCGTTTAACATTTGATCCCTAGCCTCATCAACAAAGGCCACAACTGAACCATAGGCCCTAATTTCACTACTACATACCTGCTTTGTTTACTGAAAGGTAGAGCCAATGACGCCACGTAGAGCGATACTTATCGCCCTGATCATCCTGAGTGCGATTATTCTTCAATCCGCAAACGCGCAACAAACACTGGGTTCAGTGTCCGGCGTCATCAGCGACGCGACCGGAGCAATCATCTCCGGAGCAAGTGTCGTGCTTGTCAACGATCAAACTGCAGCGAGCCGTACTACTTCCACGAACGGAAGCGGCGCCTACCAGGTGCAAGGTCTGCCGATCGGTCTGTACACGGTGACTATCACAGCCAATGGCTTTGATACGGAAAAGCTTAGCGGCTTCCAGATTCAGGCCGATCGCACTGCCGCGCTGGTTGTGCGCCTCAAGGCCGGCCAGGTCTCCTCCACTATCGACGTTGCAGCGACGCCTCAGCTCGACACAGTGGATACCACCAACGGTTACATTCTCGACGCGGCGCAGATTGAAAAGATTCCGCTCGGCACCGGCAGCTTCACGCAACTGGCAACGCTTAGTCCGGGAGTTCACGCTGACCTGCTTGCCGACACCGGCACCAACACCGGCCTTGGCAACCAGAACATCTATGCCAACGGACAGCGCCTCAGCAGCAACACCTTCACTTTTAACGGCGTCATGACTAACAACCTGTTCAACGGCGCCTCTTCCAGTCAGGTCACCGAAAGCCGCGCCGTTCTGAACACTGGCGAGTCATTCCAGTCGAATGGCACCATCCGCACCAACACCTCGATCTTCGACGCTATCGGCGAAGCTCTTCCCTCTCCCCCGCAGCAGACTATTGCAGAGGAGCGCGTCAACACGTCCATGTTCGACGCTGCGCAGGGAGCCACTGCGGGCGCCCACATCGACGTAACTACAAAAACCGGCACCAACGCGCTTCATGGGTCCGCTTATGGCAACTGGGAGACCTCCGCGCTCAACGCCAATCCGTTCTTCAACAAACAGACCGGCAACCCCACTCCAGATCTTCACCGCTATGTCGCGGGTGCGGAACTCGGTGGCCCCATCCGGCACGACAAGCTCTTCTTCTACGCCAGCTATCAGTACACCCGCGCGCGCGACCAACTCAATTCGCTCAGTAGCTACTTCGCGCCCCTCGGCATTACCGACGACCGCAGTGTGGCTGGCCTGCAGCCTGTATTAGCCGCGGCAAACCTTCCCCCCGGCACCCCTATCGACCCCGTCGCACTCGCCTTTCTCCAAGCCAAACTCCCGGGCGGCCGACTCCTGATTGAGTCCCCTGCCGATCCTGCCGGCAAGGTATCGTTTATCGGCCCTGCTTCGAAGTTCCAAGCCGATCAGGCCAACCTGAATATCAGCTACGTGCTTTCACACAAGGACACTCTTACCGGCAGGTATTACTTCCAACAGGATCCCAGCGAGAGCCCCTTTTCGAGCACCAACCTGCTCGGATTTCCGCAGAAGTACACTGCTGGCAGCCAGGTCTTCTCGCTCGAAAACACGGTTGTTCTCTCTCCGCGGCTTACGTGGGAGCAGAAGGGGGGGTTCGTTCGCATGAAGGTGGACTCTTTCACCGGCCAACCCTTTGGTCCTTCTGCGGTGGGCATCAATCTCTTCGGCAGCCCGCTGCTTCCCGGTGTCGCCATTCGCAATGCAAACGGCTTCAATAGTCTTAATATCGGCCCAACCTCCAACTTTGCCAACACCGGCTTCTCTCAGAACACGTTCGAGGGCACCTCGACGCTGAACTACGTGGTTGGAAATCACTCCTTCGCCTTCGGCGGCAACTACGATTTCACCCAACTCAACATCATCAACCGCGCCAATCAGGTTGCCACGCTCTCCTATAACAGCATCGGCAACTTCCTCACCGGCGGGCCGCTTCGCAACAGCGCTGGAACCTCGGTCTACTTCCAGGGCGCAAGCAACCGCTACTACCGCTCGCCTCAGGTTGGCGGGTATGCCCAAGATCAGTGGCGTGCGACCCCGCACCTGACCATCACCGCCGGCATCCGCTACGACTACGACGGCGGCCTCTACGAGAAGTACGGCAATCTGGTCAACTTCAGTCCAAGGCAGTACTCCTACGACCTCGCCAGCGATACCATCATCAACAGTGGTCTTGTCGTCGCCGGCAACAACAAACTTTATGCTTCCCGGGGCGCATCGAAGTCCACCCTTACGAATCGCCAGTGGGGCATCGGCCCGCGCATCGGTCTCGCCAACAGCATCACCGACAAGCTCGTCCTGCGGGCGGGGTTCGGGCTCTACTACGACCGAGGCGAATACTTCACCGAGTTCTCACCCTCCGCCGGTAACGGCTTTAATGGACCCTTCGGGGTTACGCTGCAGCCCCCCTTTGTGCAGGGTGTGATACCCGCTAAGGGTGCAACCTCCGAGAATCCGTTCGGAACCGTGCGCCCGCCAATCGACACCAATCCTGCTAACTTCATCAAGAATCTCTCTAATCAGGCAGCCCTGATCGATGGAGCCAACCCCTATCTGTTTGGTGCCTACGCGGCTAACAACAGTCTTCCCTACACCGAGAACTGGAGCCTCGACCTCCAGTACCAACTCACGCACAGTATCGTGACCACGCTCGGATACACGGGCAATCACGGAGTCCACCAGACCGTCCCTGTCCCCTTCAATCAGCCCCAGGTGGCTACGCCGGATCACCCGGTCAACGGGCAGAGCTACAGCTATGGCTACAACGCCCAGTATCCCAATGGAGCCACACTCCTCACCGAGCCCTACAGCACCAGCACCGGAGGCAACACCGATCTGCGTGTGCCTTACATCGGCTACAGTCCCAACTCCGTGGCCTGGACAACTGTAGGCTGGTCGCACTACGACGCTTTACTAGCCTCCATTCGGCAGACGAATTGGCATGGCTTCGACTTTCTTTTGTCCTACACCTGGTCGCACTCCCTGGATGCTGCGAGCGGCTTCGGACTTTTCTACAACGGCAACAATCCTCAGAATCTCGCCTCCGGATATGCCTCTTCGGACTACGATCGCACCCACGTGACCATCTTCAGCTTCAACTACCAGGTGCCCGATCTTAAAACTGGAAACCGCTTTGCTGACAAGGCGGGAAGCGGATGGGGCCTCAGCGGCGTCACCACGTTCCAGAGCGGCCAACCCTATAACGTCTACGACTTCTCCGGAACCGTTGGCAGCATCTTCTTCGCATCCAACGACTTCCTCACTAACCCTGTGCTTCCGCTCGCGCCCGGCTTCAATCCGAAGAGTGCGCACACCAAGCACAGCGGAGCCTTCGTGAACCCGAATGCACCCAACGGCACCTCCTCCAACTTCAACGATGTCGCTTTCACCCCATCTGCCTTCGCCTATCCTTCCTTGCAGCCCGGAGAGTCCGGCGTTCCACCTTGCGGCGGGACTACCAGCGGCGGTTATCTCTGCGATACCTTCGAGTCGACCTTTGCAACCGGCCAGCGCAACATCTTCCGCAGCGCCTTCCAGAAGCGGGCCGACATCGCCCTCTTCAAAGAGACCAAACTACACGAACAGTACCGCCTCCGCATCGCCATGGAGGTCTTCAACGTCACCAACACCCCCAGCTTCGATACGCCCGGCAACAACTTCAGCGGCAGCGACTTCAACAACCCGCCGGGAATCACTCCGCTACCCAACAGCGACCCCACCGTCTTCTCCAGTCAGGGAGTAGGCGCCATCACCAACCCCATTGGAAGCCCACGACAGGTTCAGTTCTACGGCATCTTCAGCTTCTGACAACCTACCCAGCCGCGCCGTTCGAACCCGGTCGGATGGCGCGGTTATCACTCCCCGTTACCCTCGACGCTTGGAAGGCTATCCGCTTTACTTCCGATAGCAATATCCCTAACTGTGGGCTGATTTGCAGTAATCGTCCCGCGCCACCATATATTGCGGATGCAACGTATTCAATGACTTTGGACTCTCTGAAGCTCCCGACTATGTCCCTAGCCAGTTGATAATACGATTTGTTACGTCACTCTATTCGCGTATCGGGTTCGTCCATGAGTTCCGGCCTCTCGATGCTACTCAAATGCAAAAGCTGCTGGAAAGGAGATGGACACCTGCCGGAGTCACCCTTCCGGACGAACAACTGGTCCCGGAAGTGATAGCGAGTCTGATACGGATGACCGGCGGAAACTTCAGGCTCTTGACCCGACTTCTCACCCAGATCGAGCGGGTTCTCAGCGTAAACAACCTTCATCTGGTCTCGACCGCAGTCGTCGAAGCCGCACGGGACAGCCTCGTGATTGGGCCGGGATGACGCAAGATGCGACAAATAATTCTGAAACACTACGACAAATAGCGATTAAAGCTACAGCTACGGTGAAGCAATACTTTTACGACACCCATAACCAACTCAAAGCTCAATTGACCGACTTGTAACAGCCTACAACTTCGCCCGAAGACTCAAGACCTTGAAAGGCCTCACGTCATACGAATACCTCTGCAAACTCTAGTCACAAACCCCGGATAGATTTACCCTCGACCCAATCCATCAAATGCCGGGGACTAAACACCTAATCCAAGGAGGTCTATCACTTCTGAGAACAGGTGGCTACTTCTGTAGCACACAAGGCATTAAGCGCCGTCACAGCACGGGAGTGATTTCCGGGAGATTTCAGGGCACGCCTCAGGAGAGCATTTGCTTCCTCGATATGATTCCTCGCCGCCTTTATAAGAGCCAGATCAACAAGAGTATCTTGAGCTTGTGGATCTATCTCCGTTGCTGACTCCAAGTAATCCTCGGCTTCACTTAATCGACCCTGCTTGCCTAATAAGGCACCCATGTTTGTAAGTGCCAGTATAGATGAGGGTTCTAGATTTAGGGCTTCGCGAAGATCAGCCTCCGCAGCTTCGAACTTACCGTTGGATTCGACAAGGAGCGCCTGAAGAGTGAGGATGTTGGCGGAGGTGATATTTTCTTTATGCGCCGATTCCAGGAGTTGGGCGGCAGCGCCGAACTCACCTAAATTCACCAAGCCTCGCGCGACCTCGTAGATGAGCTTGGGCGAGCCGCATACCAATGGAAGAGCTTGATGGTAGCGCATTGAAGCCGCTATTCGATCTCCGTTGCTCTCGAACTGGTCTGCGTCACATACCAGTGCCAAAGCTTCGGCTTGCTGATTTGTGCAGCGCAACTCTGCCTTGGCCAGAGAGTCCTCCTGCTCTTCTATGTCTCGATCATGCATACGGCGGGCGCACCGAGCCAGGTCGAAATGTATGCCCGTGAGAGCTGAGTCGAGAGACAGTGCGCGGAGAAAATGAGTTCGCGCCTCAGAGGGTCGATCGAGCAACATCAATGTCCGTCCGGCATCTGCTTCTTCAGTGGCGGTTAGCGTTCGCTGCAAGGCGAGACGCTCAAACGCACTCAAGGCCTCGCCAGGCTGTCCGGAAAACAGTTGTATCTGCCCAACCAAGCCGAGTACTTCTGGATCTTTAGGAGCGCGCTGCTCACAATCGAGGGCAATCGCAAGTGCTTCCTTGAAGCGAAAGACCGATGTCAGCGCTTTTGCCAAGGTGAGACGAGTCTGGAACTCTCCAGGATTAAGGGTCAGTGCCTTTTGGAGCGAGACAACCGCTTGATCGTATTGCTGCACTCGCGAATGTGCCACGCCTAAGTTGGCCCACGCATCAAAGCTCGCCGGGTTTGTGACAATGGCTGCCTGAAAGCTGACGATAGCTTCGGCATCCTTTCCCATGTGCAGTTGGGCGATTCCCAGCGATATTCGGTCATCTGCCTTGCCGTACAGGGAGACCAACCTCATCCAGTAATAAGCAGCAGCTTTCCATTGGCCATTCGCTTGGGAAGAATCTGCCAATGTACGCAGGGTGACGTTCGACTCGGCATTGATATCAGAGTATTTCTGCGAGAGGCCTCCATCGCTTTTTACGAGCTGATCTAACGGTGGTATAGCGGTCTGCTTGACCTGAGCCACAGGCTCGCTGGCCATACAGATCAGCGCAAGGCCTGTCAAAAGCGTTCGCATCGTGAGGCTCACTTAGAGTGATACTCTCGCCGCAGCAACAATGGAGTCGAGACCTGCACTTTGTGCGTCCGCAGTGGAGCACAGCGCAGGCCCTGACCATACTTGTTCATAGTGGTTTGGGTATCGCCCGCATTTGTCAATACACTATCCGCTGCATGAAGGATAAAGCTTCGATATTCAGGATTCGGGGAGCGTTGCTGAAGCGCGGAGAGATTGCGCATAAAGATCTCCTTGAATATTGTACGTACGTCATCGGCTTCGCATCGCGGCTGACAGCTCCCATGGAGCATGCCGTCGGAGTCGACGAATCGTCGGAGCGATGCGTCCGCTATCTGACTTGCTGTGTTAGGCAGCTCGGGTTGCGCCGAGGAGTACGAAAGCTCTACGAGAGCTCTCAGGATAACTCGCAGGTCATCAATCCTAGTCTGTCTGCTAATACTCTGACAGATTCGCGAGCGTCGACCGTGGAGCTCCATGGCCGCGCAGTGATTGTCGAGTATCTGGCAGAAGAGCGATACGGTCGATGGTCGGGGAGCAGGCAGAGAAGACGGGGTCATAACCTAGGGTGTCGCAGTCAATGTTGATAATGCCTTCACAATATCGCGGTCAGATGGATTCAGCTTTAGCGCTGCGCGAAGCTGGGCTACTCCAGCGGGCGTGTCGCCGCGCCGGCAAAGAGCGAGCCCGAGATCTTTCCGGAGGCCCGCCTCGACGCTGCAGTCCTCGCACATCGACAGGGCTCTCTCAAAAGAAGCGATGGCATCGGTCCACCTTTGCTGTTCCATGGCTCGATAGCCGTCATTTCCCAACGACTTGATGTTGTCGAGGTTGTCGCGCTCGCTGCGAAGCCGGAAGAATCGCTTCTCTAACTCTGCCGATTCGGCTGGGTTGGACTCGCGAAGTCCTCTGGATAGCCGGTACAACGTCTGCGTGTCATTCGGCTGCAGGGCCAGCGCCTTTTTCCAGGACGTGATCGCTCCCGGCTGGTCGCCCTGGTCCGAGAGGCCGCAGCCAAGCAAATAAAGCGCCTTTTCGTTAGTGGGCTGAAGTCTGACGACGGTTCGCAGGAGGTCGGTCTCTTTCGCTTGATCACCTTCATCGCGTACCAAGAGCGCCCAGTAATAGTAGCCCGCTTCCCACTCCGGCGCGAGCTTCACCACCTCGGCATATTCACGAGCGGACTCCTGGCTATGCCGTTGGTCTTGAAGGATACGGGCCTTGGTAAGGTGTGCGGAAGCGAAATGTGGGTCCAGGGCCAGTGACTTCGTCGTCTCGATCAGAGCGGCGTCCAGATCGTTGTTGTCCGCTAGCGCGATGGCCAGATTGTCGTGAGCCTCGGCTTTGGTTGGCGCGAGTTGAATAGCCAGCTGAAAGAGCGAAATGGCGCTCGGAAGATCGCCGAGCTTTCCGCGAACTTGCCCGAGGGTGCTTACTATGTCGAAATTTGCGGGGTCGACAGTATTCGCCTTTTCGAGTACAGATTCCGCTTCTGCAAGCCTGCCCTCGCGCGCAAGAGAAATCCCCTGGGAATAGAGTTCCTCGGCTCGATCAGATCCACCGTGCTGTTGACCGCGGGCGGATCGCACAAAGGAGTTAAGGAGGACCGTCAACGTCACTGAAAGGAATAAGGGTGATAGCAGCCCCAATTGCATGGGGCGTCCTTGTCGAGGATGGACATCGAATTTGGTTCGTTTCCAAGAGCTAATGATGCAGGCAATGATATCCATGACTCATCTCCAATGATTGGGTAGAGAATGTTCATGAGCAAGGAACCTACAACTTTCCAACAGGCTATTATTCACTTTGCCAACCCATATAGCTACATCAATCTTCTGGTTGCTCGGCGCTTGCCGGATGGTGTTGGAAGTCGCAATCTGTCATCCGACATATTGAAGATCGGCTCGTACATAAACGAATTCAGGTCAATGTTCTCGGAGGTATTTGTCCTTCGAACCCCTGCGAATCGTTGCCGGTGAGCGGGAAGGTTAATCCAGAGGCGCTGCGAGCAGAGCAGGTTTTTCGTGAGCAAGACGAACGACCAATTCGCCAAAAAGAGTGTTCGCCCACGCAAACCAGGGCCGCGTGTATTTGAACGGGTCGTCCTTGTCGAAAGACTCGTGAATGAAGCCTGTTCCCGCCGTCGTGTCTCGCAGTACCCGTAAACAGTAGCGGATCTCCCCGTCGTCTTGCGAGGTGAGTGCGCGAAAGGTGATGGACATTGGCCATATCATATTGCGTGCCACATGCGGACCGCCGATGCCCTCGGCTACTTTTCCCTGGACGAAATAGGGATTTGCGGCACTAAGAGCGAACTGTCGGGTACGGCGATAGAGGGGATCGCCTTTGCGGCAATACCCCAGGTAAGGAATCGTAAGTAGACCCGGCGCATTGCCGTCATCTAACAACGCCGTACCGCCATAGCCGTCCACCTCGTAAGCCCATATGCGGCCCAGCGTGGGGTGTTGCACGGTTCCGTGTTCTTGTAGCGCCGCTTCTATTTCTGCCGCTAATGCCGATGCTTCAGCTGCCAGCTTGTCATCGTGAACTGCTTTACTGGCTAGGGTTGCCAATTGGCGCAGGCTCACGACCGCGAACTGATTGGCGGGAATGAAGAGGGGAAAGATACAGGCGTCGTCCGAGGGACGGAACATGGAGAAGACTAATCCCACTGGCCGTCCAGGATTTCCGTAGCCGCTCAGGGCAAGGGTATCGTTGGGAGAGGTGGTAACGCGCAGGAAGGAATACGGTCCTTGGCCCTGCGTGCGTTGCTGTGTGCGAAAGGTATGCACCACCGTTCGACCCGCTTCTCTCCACTGCGCATCGAAAGGCTGCGTGTCCCCGGTTGCCTGCCAGTAGCCGTAGGCCAGGCGCACCGGATAGCACAGCGAGTCCAACTCCCATTTGCGCTCGGCCACACCCGGCCGATGCTCCGTCTTATTATCGATCGCCCACTCTAACGGGGGAGCTGAAGAATCGCGTTGGAAAGCGTTGGCATATGGGTCGAGCAGGATGCAATGCGTCTGGCGCCGAATCACGCCCTCTAACAGAAAGCGCAGCTTTTCGTCTTGTCTGGCGAGCGGCAAATAAGGCCATACCTGCGCTGCGGAGTCTCGCAACCACATGGCGGCGATATCACCGGTCACTATAAAGGTGTCGGGCTTACCCTCAGAGGTGCCGGGGAAAACCGTCGTATCTAGCGTATTAGGAAAACAATTCGCGAAGAGTGTACTCAACGCGGGGTCGCCGATCTGCCGTTGCACTTGCGGGATGAGTTCTTCGATCGCAGAACTGCTGAAGTGGCGATCGGCAAGCGCCGGGCGAGCATGCGGCAATTCCAACCCGAACGCGCTTTTCGCTTCCCAACCGGCCTGAGCCATGGCAAAGGTCGAAGCGGCCCCCTTGATCCAATCTCTTCGGGTGATTCCCATTATCTTCGTTCTCCAAATCAGCTTGCTTGCGAGCCGCTGAAGTCGTGATGCCCAGAACTGCCCAGCTGCGGTAAATCAACCTTCTCGGCTATCAAAGAACCGCAGTCTGTGCCTCACTTAAGTGTCGAATCGACGCATATCTGCGCCGTCTGTATTTTCGTGTTGTGGCTAGTTCCGTTTGACGAAACTCAGGACGTGTCAATACGCCCTAACTTTCGCGTCCGCTTCGTGCTCAAGTTCTGGCAACCTCATCTTGTTTACAAGTCGAAGGATCCATCTACTGTCGGTACCTCACGTTGTGTTCTTTCAGACACTTGATCCGAACTAGGTCCACTTCAGTGTTACCACAGAGTTCTGCGGCATATGGACCTGGGTAGAGTGTCCCTGGAACTCGCAGGCGACGTCGGTGGTGGATCCTGAATTCGTGAGCACCAAGACGTAGTCGCCCTCTGGATTTGCGAACGCGACATGTTCAACACCGTCAATTCCGCCATTTGTACTAATTACGCGCGCGCCGCGCCGTACATTTTTTGAAAAATGCGCAAAGGCCCAGTACTGGCCGCTGGGACTGATCCGCTGGGTCTTGGAGTCGAGGGTGACCAGACCCCCGCATTCGTAAGGTCCGATATTCGGCATTCCCTTCTCGTCCAGCACCAGATTCCAACCGACGATGCAGCGCGCCCAGTTCTTAAGAATGTCCGTGAAGGTGGCCGACCATTTCGTCCAGTTTGTTGCGTTATCGGGCGCCGCGAGATCCGGAGTACCTTCCGTCCAGTACGCATGCTTGGTTGGGAAGGCATCGTGTACCCGCGTCATCGCCTCAGGCGAACCCATGTATCCGTGCCACGCCACGCCATCGACGTATTGCGCCAGTCCTGGTTCCTCAAGCTCGTCAATAACGCGCCCCAAGAGGTCGTAATTGTGATCGAGTATCCATATCTTCGTGTCGAGAGAGGCCGCGCGCAAAGCAGGTCCCAGATGGTCCCTCACGAAAACGACCTCGTCATACTGACCCCAGAGCGACGCCGGCATCTTGCTGTCCTGATCGGTGTCAACCTCATTCTGTGAGGTAACAGCTGAAACGTGTACCCCTTGTGCCTGGTACGCCTGAATGAACTTCACAAAATATTGCGCATACGTGCCGAAATACTGGTCGCGCATGTTGCCGCCAAGCATTGAGTGGTTGGACTTCATCCATGCGGGTGGACTCCAGGGCGTTGAGAAGAGAAAGAGTTCAGGATTCACCGCCAGCGCCTCCCGCAGCGTCGGCAGGATGTAGGCTTGGTCATGCTCGATGCTGAACTTCGAGAGCGTCGGGTCGGGAGTTGCACTGTCGTCGAAACTGTATGCATTACGCGAATAGTCGCTGGCGCCGATGCAGGTGCGGCCAACCGAGAAGTTCAAACCGGTGGGGCCGTAGAGCTGATCCATCAGACTAGACCGCGCGGCCTTCTCCATCTGGCTAAAGAGATAGCAGGAGGCGTCCGTGAAGGCGCCGCCGAAGCCAAGGACGCTCTGCATAGACCGCGTTGGGTCGATGCGCACTGCCACCGCTCCTGGAGCAGAGGCCGCCGCCCACGGTTTGACGCCAAATTCCGCGTATCGGTCCTCACCTGCAGTTTTCCAAGCCCTCGGCGTGGAGGGAGAACTAACGATTCCGGCAACAGACAGCCGCCCTGCTAAGGATAACGAAGCTGAAACAGCAGCCTGTTGCATAAACCGACGTCGCGACACCATACCCATTGGAATGAACCATGCTTTCTTCATCTGAATTAGCGCGTATCACACAGGAACTGTGTCACAACGCGTTATTTTTCGAGTTCATGCGAATCCATTAAACGACTTCTCGCGTTAGCGGTCCTATCACCGAGTCAAAGCACTTACTTCACCATAGAGAGTGTAGAAGCAATATCTATACTTTTAAGTCGCTCTCCGACTTGTCCGTACAACGTAATCAGGGCAGCACGGTGGGGGATTGAATTCACCTGCTCAAGAAGCGACTATGCCTCTGCCAGTCTTCTAGCATGGACTAGCTCAGTCGCTTGTCTGAAGAGGTATTCAGATTTTTGGTTCGCTAACTCCTGACTGCAAGCCCGCTGAGTGATGCATAACGCTAAGGCGACAAATCCTCATGAGAGACAGATTCACCGGCGCAGAAAGTCGCGTATAACATCGACAGAAGACCGCGATACCGCCTAAACCGGATGGCATAAAGCTCCTCTAAATGGTGATCCTGTCTTTGCAAGACATTAGAAAAGATACTTCAATGCGAGTTGTAAGACTCTCGATGAATTGGCTGTTGTATTCACCGTTCCGAATGACATTCCACTATTTAGATCGTTGTTCGGTTGTCCAAGTACCACGTTATTCAGAAGGTTAAAGGCTTCGATTCGAAATTCAAATTCACGTTCACCTCCAACAGGGAACAGTCGGAATATCGATGAATCCAAACCCCAATAACCTGCAGACCTCAGGGAGTTTCGCGAGGCCGTTCCAAAGGTAAAGCCTGCCGGTGCCACATAAGCGGCTGTGTTGAAGAACTCCGCACTCGTTCTCTTCGTAATCTTATTCGGATTTCCGACGATATTCGCATGTTCATACTCATTCTGAGCAAGATTGCCGGTGTTTGCGATATCGCTGCTTATGTACGGAGTGAAAGGCAATCCCGAATGGGCTTGAAAAATGTTATTAAATTGCCAGTTCCCTAGTATGTAGTCCGCCACGTGAGATCCGGTGGATAAGCGCTGCCCTCGTCCGACTGGAATCTGATAAACAGCATTCACCGACAGGATGTTTGTAAGGTCAAACCCTGACACACTGTAATTTCCGTAGGCGGCCGGATTATAGGGATCTGTGGGAACTGTCGTGTTTTGGAACAAATCGTCTCCACCAACGTTCATCGCCTTTGACCAGGTATAGGCGACTTGGTAGGCCAGCCCATTATTAAAGCGTCGATTTAGAGAGAATTGGAAAGCGTTGTAGTTGGCCGCCCCAACACTTCGACTATAGTAAGTCGGCGCTATATAAGGATATAAAGCCCGACTTTGCGGATTTCCAGAGCCCGGAAGTAAAGCGGTGTTGTAGTAGCCCGGCATACCCAAACGCTTGGACACCGATCCTACGTAGTTTATTTCAACTGTCGTGGAGCTATCAAGTTGGCGCTCCGCGCCAAGATTCCACTGCTCGGAATAAGGATCCTTAAGATGAGGATCATAGAAAAATCCTACTTGATTGAATGGGGTAGGTCCGGGGAGAGCACTGTTTCCATTGTCATTGAATGGATTCTGACTCTGTACAGTCGGCGTCGTCGTGCCGGAGTTCGGCTGATTTATATTGTTCGCAAGTTGCTGCCCGACATCAGGCCATCCCCCACCTATATTTTGCGAAGTCTGCGTTACGGCCGCCCAATTGTCATAGACAATCCCGAATCCACCTTTCAGAGCTGACTTTTCACCGATGCGGTAAGCGAATCCAAATCGTGGACCTACATTATTGTAGCTATTGAAGGCGATCTTGCCTCGGGGATCGACTACCACATTGGCTGGAAGGGTGCCGTCGCCTGGAATGCAAGGGGCCACTCCTGTAACGTTGCAGGGAGGGGATAACTTTTGAAGAACATAGGTCCCATTATTGAAATTCACGTCGCCAGTTTCGATACCGCCCTGCTTACCAGCTGTTGACTCCGTTCCAAAGGGCGGAATGAACGTCACGTCATATCGAACCCCTAAATTCAGCGTGAGACGATCGCTGGCCTTCCAAGTATCTTGAGCAAAAGCGCTTAGAACACCACCAGGCCGAGTATTCGATTCCCTGTTGAAGTGCTCTGCATAATTCGGGACATTGATGAGAAAGGAGGCAAGTGGATCGCCTGCATTTACGGTATCAAGAGGATTTGTGTTACCGGTCTGTTGAGCGGCGAACCCAAGCTGCGCACCGGAAGTCAGCGTGGCGTATCCTGCACTAATATAACCACCGCCCAAGCGTATAACATTCCGCCCCGCAACTTTGGTTACGCTTCCGCTGATCTGATAACTGTTTGTTGCGCCAGGATTATAGTTTACATTCTCGCCACTACCGCCAGTGAAATTCGCGATGCCTGGGCCGGGCAGCAAAGATCCATCTACAGCCGTAAACTGCCCAACGAAGCTTGGCGAGAAGCCAACTTGACTAATGATGGCAGAGGTGGAGCGATCGAAACGAGTGGTTGAATTCAATTGGACGGTGGTGCGGGCATACTGAACCTGAGACACAAGAGTCGGACTAAATACGTGTACATAGCTTCCGCCCCAATTGCGCGCAGGGGTCGCAGTGACGTTTGGCAGGCCAGGCTGTCCCCCCGAGGAATTCACATTGCTATCTATAAAACTGTATCGAAAGAATGCTGTATCGCCGTTTCTAAAGGTATGGTCGATCCTCACGTTAAATTCGTTTTGCTCTTGCGTGACTGGTGTGGTGTCAATTGCATTGTCGCCAGCGCCGTCGAAAACAGGCCCAGCCATGGGAAAGACGAATTGAGCGTACGCAACCATTCGTGGGTCAAGAAAGGATCCTAACTGGTTCCCCGGAAACGCATCGCGGATAAACTGCCCTGGATGGGCCGGATCGGGCTTGGTCGTATATGGGTTATAAAGTTGCGTAGGCCAACTGCTTTCATCGCCGCTCAGCTGCGCTGCTGTAGGAACTCTTAGGGGCGTATTGCTCGTCTGAAGGTAACGGAATCCTTGGTAGGCACCGAAGAAGAATGTTTTATTCCTGCCATCGTAGACCTTAGGCACCACCACCGGTCCACCAATGGACCCGCCAAACTGATTTTGATGAAATTGAGCTTTGGCGGCTGTAGGCGGTAGAAAATAGGTGCGGGCATCAAAAATCGCGTTCCGCGCATACTCCCAGGCCGAGCCGTGAAGTGTATTCGTCCCAGACTTGGTCACGACGTTCACGACGCCTCCCAAAACAGAACCAAATTCGGCGTCATCCGTGTGGGAAACAATCTTAAATTCCTGGATCGCATCGATAATCGGCGGTACTGCATAGGTGCTGAAAAATGTACCATAATTGTTCATCCCATCGGTCAAGAAGTAGTTGCTGCGGTTTGTCTGTCCATTAACGGCGGGAAATGAGAAAGACGAACCAAGCGCTACTGCGGTGGTATATCCCCCAGCATTCTGGCTAGGATTTGCACCAGAAACCCCAGGAGTTAACAGAAGAAGCTGTGTGAAATTCCGGCCATTCAACGGAAGATCATTCACTTGTCGGCCCGTAATTACAGTACCGAGGTTTGCCGTAGTGGTGTCAATCTGTGCGTTGCTTGACGAAACCGTGACTTCCGAACTTTGACTCCCCACGGTCAGCACAAAATCGAAAGTTGCAACCTGGCTGACCTCCAGCGTAAAGGTCGTGTCTTTCTTGGGGCTAAACCCAGAGGATTGAACCTCGATGGTGTAGTGCCCAGGAGTGATGTTAAAGAGACCGTACGTGCCTGTTGTATTCGTCTTTGTATCAATCGCTACAGCGGTGTCTACATTGCGCAAAATCACAGTAGCACCCGGGATCACTGCTCCACTTTGATCACGGATAACACCATTCACTGAGGCAGTGGAGAGCTGCGCTGCCGATTGCATCGGGTGAGTCACGAGCAGGATCGTTGCGGTAGCGATCATCAATGCACGGAATATCTTTTGTTTTGGGCTAGGCTTGACTTCCACTGGTGGCTCTCCTGAAAAACTTCTAAATTTTCAATAAATGCTCAATTGTGGTCTTGGTCTAAGTCTCATTTATTGCGATTACTGCTGGGTCAGCCTGAACGACTCGCTTAGTCCTCCATTACAGCTATTGATTTGAAGCTGAAGACTATTGAGACCTGCTCCGTAGGGTACGTTGAGGCAGAGACCGCTGTTTTTGTCGATAAGCTCGTAATATCCATTCGAGAGCAGTACAGGCATGAATTGTTCGTTGTTGGTGCCGCTGTATGTCCAAAGCTGCATATTCGTTCCGGGTGCTGTTCCTGAATCGTAAACATTCCATGCCAACGTGCTCGAGTTGTAGCTCGCGATCTCGTAATAGCCGCCGCTCGTTGGTGTGAACTGCCATTGCTGGTTTGTATTGGCTGACGATGAACAGGTGTACTGTTGAAGGACCGTGCCATTGGAGATGCCTCCATTGGTGTCGTCCGCACACATACCGCTAGCTTCGTTGGCAATCTGGTATTTTGCGGTTGTCGAAATAGCTGGAGCGGCCGCCTTCATTTTGAACGCCTCACTGGTAGACCCATTGCAGGTATTGATCTGCAATTGAAGGGAGTTGGTGGGCGCTCCGCTGGGAACATTAAGACAAAGACCGCTGTTCTGGTCGATGAACTCAAAGTACCCAGTCGCGAGCAAAACAGGCTTGAACTGCTCGTTGGCCCCGCCGCTGTAGGTCCACAGCTGCATGTTCGTTCCGGGTAAGGTCCCTGAGTCGTAAACATTCCATGCCAGCGTGCTCGAGTTGTAACTTGCGATCTCGTAATAGCCGCTGCTGGTTGGCGTGAACCGCCATTGCTGGTTTGTATTGCCTGACGATGAGCAGGTGTACTGTTGAAGAACCGTCCCGTTAGAGATGCCTCCATTAGTGTCGTCCAAACACATACCGCTGGCTTCATTGGTAAGCGTGTAGTACTCAGTGTTCACAATCGAGGCGGCTGGCGGGGTCAGCGTAAACGCCTCGCTCATCGATCCGTTGCAGGTATTGATCTGCATTTGAAGGGAGTTGGTAGACGCTCCATTGGGGACGTTGAGACAGAGGCCACTGTTTTGGTCAATAAACTCGTAATTTCCATTCGAGAGCAGAACAGGCATAAACTGCTCGTT
Source organism: Tunturiibacter empetritectus (assembly GCF_013410875.1). GTDB lineage: Bacteria > Acidobacteriota > Terriglobia > Terriglobales > Acidobacteriaceae > Edaphobacter > Edaphobacter empetritectus. The sequence continues at coordinate 1,271,024 of NZ_JACCCU010000002.1, forward strand.
GTTCGTACCGCCATAAGCCCAAAGCTGCATATTCGTTCCTGGAGAGGTTCCTGAGTCATATACATTCCAGGCCAGCGTAGACGCATTGTAGGCTGTTATCTCATAGTAGCCGCCGGCAGTTGCAGTGAATTGCCATTGCTGATTTGTGTCGTTTTGAGAACAGGTGTACTGCTGCAGCACCGTGCCATTGGAGGTGCTTCCATTGGTGTCGTCCAAACACAAACCGCTGGCCAGATTGTCGATCGTGTAATAACTACCTGTCGAAATCACTGGCGTTGTAGTCGCGCTCGCCTCGTTTGAGGGATTGCTTGCTCCCGAGGCGTTTGTGGCTTCTACCTCATAATGAAACGTTGAACCAGGATAAAGCCCGGTGTCAGAAAAAGTTGTCGCGCTAAGCCCGCTCGCAATTCGATTGCCCGTAGTAGGAGCGAATGCGCTGAACGTGCTGCGGAACACGTCATAAGTTACCCCGGAGGCGTTACTAGCCGTCCAGTTCAGGTTAATCCCGCTGCTAGAGGCGACAGTGGCAGTTAAGTTAGTGGGTATTCCGAGGGGAACTCCCGTTGTTGGAGTCCAATAGAAAGTGGCAGCTGAATTTGCCGGGAGAGTGTAGACGAAATTCGTGTTGTTTGGGGCCCAGTTCACATCGAATGTGGTAGATGATGTTGCGTCGTTATAGACGACGAGGGTCATTGATCCATTCGGGTTTAGGTATGCCGTGTCTTCAATGCCACCACTCCCAACTGCCCCCGAGTTAGACTGTACGCGGTATGCGCCCGGAACCACTCCGTTCATCTGGCCATAAGCGTAGTAAGTCGGGGTCTTGGTCACGGTTGCCGGACTCACACTGGTATTGATGGTCACAAATCCAATACAGTCGGAGCAGTTGGCATCGTAAGGCCCGTTATTCTCATCGAGAGCTAGACTCCACGCCGTCGCGCCTTTCGCCCAGTTGTTCGGCGACCCAATAAGGATGTTTTCCATGGTGTATTGAAGGTCGCGAGTAAAGGTGTCTTCATCGCCTTCCGCGCATTCCGATTCCCAGACTCCAAAACCCGGGTAAGCGGCTTCGACAGTTGATTGCGCCGTCACGGCGCCTGAATAACAATGCCATGAGATTCCGGCTAGATAAGCGGCTGCCGGACCGTAGGCGAGGAGCGTTTCGGGATAGGTGGTGTCGCCCCAGTTGTGATCGTAGCCAAATATCTTGGGACTGAGGCCGGCATTCGCTAGCGCAGGTCCGAGATTATTGGCGATAAAGGTTTCTTCTTCGCTCGCAGAGAAGGTTTCCGCAGGATAAGTGATGTCTGTTGTCTCGTGATCTGGCTCATTTTGCGGTGCGACGGCATAGACGGGAATACCTTCCGCCTGATATGCCTGGATCGTCTTGACAAAATACTGGGCGAGGGACGGAAAATAAATGTCGTTGAAATAACCTCCAATTAATGTGCCAGATTGCTTCATCCATGCCGGAGGACTCCAAGGCAGCATTTCGACCTTAATCTTCGGATTGATCGCAAAAGCTTCCTTTAAGACGGGGATTGTGTAGGTCAAATCCTTTGCGATGGAAAAGTTAGCTAAAGGCACGTCCGTTTGCCCAGACGGCAAGTCGTCATAAGTGAAGAACCCCTGCGCGGTTTCGTCGCTAGCACCCATCGGTTGCCGTAGCATGCTCAGACCGATTCCTGATGTACTGCTGAAGAGGCTTTGCAATACCGCAGTCTGTTGAGCTGGAGTCAAGAAGTTATAAATGTTGTACGTGGAGGAATCGGTAAGTGAGCCGCCAAAGCCATCCATCTGCTGATATGTCACACTGGGATTGATGGTGATCGTGTAGGTGCCACCTGACGATGAACCAAACGATGTTGAGGGTTCGTTAGCCAGCAGTAAGGACTGGTCGCCATTCGTCTGTACTATGCTGACGGACTGCGCCTGGACGCGGGTATTCGTCGCAAAGGTGGTTGACAGTAAAACACCCAGAAGCAAACTGAAGTGCAACTTTCTGGACATTTAAACCCTCCATGCGGACAAATGGCCCGCTCTGTGCAGTAAGCCTGCGATATATCTGCGCACCAGGAAGCGTGCAACTTTGAGCTCTTTTGAAAACTGTGCAAACGTTTGTATTTAGAACGTGTGAACGCTACCTTAACAGCTTCTTGCTTGTCAAGAGACATTTCTGCGGAGAGTTCGGGTCAGCTTTGGCGCTGATCGAAGAGGACCAATTCGTCAGTCAGCGTGAGCGGTGCGCGATTGCCCTTGTTCTGGTTCTCGCTACCTGGTCGAGAGATGAAGGCACCAAGGTTACTATTCATGATCAGGAGCGGCTCCAAGCGGATTTCAGGAACTGGAAGCCTGCCTTCTACGAGGTACTCGTACATCAGGCGGAATGCAGTACGTCCCTGGCTGTATGGGCGTTCGTAGAGCACAGCAGCAACCGCACCGGAACGAATGTGGGGGACGGCAGACGCATACACATCTGTTGAGATGACGGTCAACTTGCCGAGCAACTTGATCTCGTCGAGTGCCTCAAGAACCGGTGCGCCATTGCCGGTACTAATGTAGACGCCAGAGGTGTCTCGGTGTTTGGCCACGAACGCACGCGATGTCCTATACGCTTCTTCCGCAATCTCGTGGTTTTCGATTGCTGGAAAGACCTGCATCTTTGGAAATTCCGCCTTGATGGTCTGCTCGAAGGCGGCGAACTTCTGCTCGTGATCTGCCACCTTAAGATTGCCGGTCGTGACCATAATCTTCCCCGACCCGCCCAAAAACCGTCCCATCAATGACGCTGAAATGGCGCCCATTGAATGCGTGTTGATGCTTACAGAGCAAAGCTTTTGGGAATTTGGTGCATCCGTTACCAAGCACAAGACAGGTAGCCCGAGCTTTGCTGCCTTCCGAAATGAACTCTTGAGAGACGGCAGATCACCGGGCACGACGATGAGCCCGTCCAGCCCAGCTGCAATTGCCTCTTCGAAGGCGTCCTTTTCACCCTCACCAAGCCTGGGAAAGACGCGATGCTGAATCTGCACCCCAGCCCCCTCGAAGGGAGCCGCTTCATCATTGATTCCGCGCCTCGCAGCATCATAGAAAAAGGCGATCTCGCGCGGAGAATTGACGCCGATCATAAGCCCCTTATTCGAGACCAGGTACCGAGCCGCGGGATTCGGGACATATCCTGAGGCAGCAGCCAGCTTTGAGACTCGCTGCTTCGTTATAGCGTTTATGCGAGGATTGCCCTGAAGTGCCCTACTGACGGTTGCGATCGAGATTCCGAGTTGGTTGGCCAAGTCCTTCAAAGTGACACGATTGCTATTATTCACTTAGCCAAACCTTTCTAGGGGCTCCGATCTTACTCAGCTTTCCTGAATGTTAGCACTCCACTGACGCGGCATCACGGAACAGGTGAAGCCTAGCTTGGTATTTGCAAACGTTTGCACAACTCCTGTATGGTGTGGTGGCTACGCTTCAGGATTTGGCTATCTGACTTGCACTCGTCTGAAGGCCGGTCTAAAGACACAATGCTTATGCGCCCACCGCGTGAGCGGAAGAAAGGATGGATGACACGCTTATGGGATTTATCTTGATTGTTGTTGCAAGTCTGATGAACGCTTCCTTCGCTCTTCCAATGAAGCGGATGCAGCGCTGGTCTTGGCAAACGTCCTGGGGTGTTTGGACTCTTTTTGCGCTTATCTTCTTGCCTCTCCTGACGGCTCGTCTGATGATTCCCTATGCGCCGGAAATCTATCGCGACGCCTCTACGATTCAGCTGATTCGTCTTCTCCTCTGCGGCATCACCTGGGGAGTGGCGCAGGTGCTCTTCGGCCTTGCTATCAAAAGAGTCGGATTGGCTGTCGCGTTTTCAATCGTCTTGGGAACTTCAGCATGCGCTGGAAGTTTACTGGTACCGCTCCTTGAGCGAAGTGCCCTCGGAGGCCTCTACGCAAGTCTCTTGATTGGCTGTGCGGTGATGATCTCTGGCCTGACTCTGTGTGCGATCGCCGGAGACCAGAAGGAAAAATACTCGAATCTGCCAAGAGGCAATCGAACGCCGGGTGGAGTAGCTATCGCGGTTTTGTCCGGTCTTTGCGCGAGCGCGATGAATCTTGGCTTGGCCTCTTCTAGGGCATTGATCTCGGACGCTACCCATCGGGGTGCCGCGCCCGGTTTTGCTTCCAACATCGTCTGGCTCCCTCTGCTTGCGGCTGGCGCATTACCAAATCTCGCCTATTGCATTTACCTAGCAAACCGGGAGCGTACTGGCCTGCAGTTTGCGGAAAGAACAACTCGACACTACTTCGCCTACGCGATGCTAATGGCGTTACTGTGGTTCGGCAGTAGCATAGTTTATGGATCAGCAATGGCTCGTCTCGGGGCAACGGACGCGTGGCCGTTGTTCATGTCGCTCATCGTCTTCTTCGCTGGTGTATTTAGTTTTGCGACCAGCGAATGGGCCACTGCTCCGCGGACAGTTGTAGCTAAACAGATAGCCGGAATGCTCCTCCTGTGCGTAGGAGTGTTCGTCATCGCTCAAGGAGAGAGGTGACCTTTGTCCGTTGCAGTCGCTATTGAGCTTGGCGGATCGCATGCCGCGGTCGGTCTGGTGAACGCCCACACACTTATTGCCGTTGAGGATATATCCTTGACTCCTAAAGCTCAGTTGGCCCGGGTCCTGCCCAATTTAGCAATTTGCATAAGGCGCCTACTGGCACAGAACAATTTGGCATTGAATCAGGTATCGGGTATAGGCATGGGCATAGCCGCGTTGGTCGATTGGAAGAGCAATCGCGTCGTCGGAACAAATGGTAAGTATAGCGATGCACCTTCTATCGACCTTGTTGGATGGAGCAAAGAGAACTTCGGTCTTCCTCTGCGTCTTGAGAACGACGCTCGAATGGGTCTTCTCGGAGAGTGGTACGGGGGTGGGCTCCGTAATGCAGACTCGGCCATCATGCTGACGTTTGGGACTGGGATAGGGTGCGCCGCGCTTGTCGAAGGCAAGGTGTTTCGCTCGTCTCAGCCACAAGGCGGCTGTTTGGGAGGGCACATACCCGTGAATCTGAATGGCCGGACATGCAGTTGCGGGGCGGTCGGCTGCATGGAAGCTGAAGCATCAACCTGGGCACTCCCGCACATCCTGCAAGGCTGGCCGTGCATTGAGACCAGTACGCTTTTCGGCAATACACTAGGAGGTTTCAAGGAGCTGTTTGATGCTGTAGCGGAAGGTGACCTAGTCGCTGAAGCTGTGCGGCGGCACTGCATTCGTGTATGGGCAGCAGGCATCATAGGGCTGATTCATGTCTATGGACCAAGCAAGGTACTTCTTGGAGGAGGCGTTATGAAGTCGCCTGAGATGGTCATTCCAGATCTGCGCGCTTTCATCCATCGCCACGCATGGACCCCCGCCGGTCCCGTCGAAATACAAGTAGCAAGCCTCGGTCCGCACTCAGCGTTGTATGGCACTATTCCCCTCCTAGAAGGTCGCTGATATTCCTCGACCATCCAATTATGATAAAAGCCCGGCTGTTATTACCGGGCTGCCGACCTCCACATGCATCCACGGTTGGGATGCGATATCGGCTTCAATCCGGAGCCGCTTCGAAGGCTACTCCAATACACTCTGCGTGGAGTGCTACCCAGGTGCCGATATAGAGGAGATTACCCGCCAACTAAAGATCCATCTTCACCCAGACGCTGTCTTCTACTCAGAAGACGCATTGCTGACCGAACCACAGCTGAAGTCTCTCTTTGATCGCGAACTCGGGGACGACCCAGTCTTCGGAGTGCTAAGCCATGCCACCATTGATACATTCTTTGACGGCGGCAAACTCACGCGGATTCGAGAGCAGATTGAGAAAGCCAATGGCATGAAGCTCGTTGTCGGGACCGGTGCGTCAGTGGTCTGTCCAGGAGCTCCTCTCATTGCGTACGTGGATATGCCGAGATGGGAAATTCAGAAGCGGCAAAGGGCAGGCTTACTGGGAAACCTTGGTCTTTCTAATAGAACGGCTCCTGCTTCTGAGAAATACAAGCGAGCTTTTTTCCTCGACTGGCGCGTGGCGGATCGGCTGAAGGTGTCTGTTGCGAAGCGGGTCGCCGTTTTCATTGATACGACTGAGCCATCATCTCCGAAGATGCTAGATGCACAAAACTACTTCACAGAACTCTTGAAAGCCATCAAGGCACCCCTCCGACTAGTCCCGTTCTTCGATCCCGGTCCTTGGGGAGGACAGTGGATGAAGGAAGTATTCGATCTTCCGCATGAAGCTGTCAATTACGCTTGGTGCTTTGACTGTGTTCCTGAAGAGAACAGCCTGCGGTTGCGATTCGATGATGTTATCTACGAATTGCCTGCGATCAATCTTGTTCTCTTTTTTCCTCAGCAGTTGTTGGGTGAAGCAGTGTACGCAAGGTTCGGGGCGGACTTCCCGATACGTTTTGATCTCTTGGACACCATGGGCGGCGGTAACTTATCGTTACAGGTTCATCCGCTAAGGGAGTACGCCGAGCAACAATTTGGGCTGAGCTACACGCAGGATGAAAGCTATTACCTGCTTGATGTAGAGGCGGGCGCAAAGATCTACCTTGGCCTAAAGAATGCTGACGATCCAAATGCCATGATCCGCGATCTGGAATTGGCTCAACGATCAGGTGAGACATTCCCGACCGATAGGTACGTTCATTCAATTCCTGCCAAGAAACATGATCACTTCTTGATCCCTGCAGGGACAGTCCACTGCTCGGGTTCGGGATGCATGGTCTTGGAAATAAGTGCCACGCCTTACATCTTCACCTTTAAGATGTGGGATTGGTTGCGCATGGGGCTAGATGGGCTTCCCCGCCCGATACACTTGGAACACGCCTTTGCCAACATTCGATGGAATCAGACCCAAGACTTCGTGGATTGTGAACTAACAAATGTGGTTTCCGTCGTCGCTGAAGGTCCGGGTTGGCGCGAGGAGCGTACCGGCCTTCACAAAGAAGAGTTCATCGAGACTCGGCGTCACTGGTTCTCGGTGCCGGTGGAACACGATACAAGGGGTGCGGTCAACGTCTTGAATCTCGTTGAGGGATCCAGCGTACTCATCGAAAGCCCGACCGCATCATTCACGCCGTTTGAGTTGCATTACGCCGAGACGGTGATCTTGCCCGCCGCAGTGGGCCAATATCGAATCAGTCCATGTGGCCCAGAGGAAAATCGTGAATTTGCAACGGTCAAGGCCTATGTGCGAAACACTCACACTGGGAACGCTAAAGCGACTTGACCACGTCGAACTGGACCCCTTCACATCTGGGCCGATAGAGCGGTTCGCGATCCAAACGGCGATATCGACAGGTGCGCAGCTACACATTCTCTACAATCCCAGTCCAAACCCCTCCTGTTCAATGTTTAACTCCGGCAGGTCCATAGAGTGCCAATGGGTCATCCCTTCTGGCATGGCGTAATCCAGCCCTTCTAGTCGATCTCCTTTTTCACGTCGAGGTGCCAGTTCTCGTCTCGGACAATAAGATTTTATGATGCACCTTCTTCGTCACATCGAAACCGTTAATTCTTACGGAATTATCCCTCATTCGACAGCTCCAATTTTTATCTCGGTTTGAAGATGCGAAAATGTAATAGCAGCGCTTCCAAAAGCAAGGTTTTTTTCTCAACTCGCCTCGATGCGCGATGTTGGGTTGATGCCGGCCGAAGGCATAGAGACCATCGTTCGACACAATGCGGGAATCCGGAAGCTCCTCATCTAAAACATCGCGGCTGGTGGTGATCCCATGGAACTACATATGACCCCGGAGGGGCGTGATCTGTCTGTCAGTCAAGAGGTCATCCATCTTGGCTAACCTATGTTCAAATCTCAACAGAAACCAATATACCGATTCCGAAATAAGCTTGTTAGTGTTTGCCGGCACGCTCCGCGATTACTTCGGAGGCGAGGCAGTAGGCTGCATTGGCTGCGGGTAGACCACAATAGAGGGAACTGTGCAGCATAAGCTCTTTCAGTTCGTCTTCCGTAACACCATTGTTGAAGGCCGCAGCGAAATGCATACGCAGCTCCTCAGGCCGGTTTAGGGCAATGAGAATTGATATGGTGATAAGACTTCGGGTATGCCAAGACATCCCGGGGCGCGACCAAATCTCGCCCCAAGCGTAGCGCGTAATGAAGTCTTGAAAGTCTTCGTTGAGCGGTGTCTTGCCAGCCTCGGCTCGGTCTACATGCGCATCTCCGAGGACTGCTCTTCGAACGGTAAATCCTTGTTGTCGGCGCTCATTATCATCCATTGACATCTCGCTCCTGTAAAAAGTGACGCACGGCAGAATTGAATGCCGACGATGTCTCCACATTCGAAATATGTGATGCGGGAAGTATCGCTAGACTTGAACCAGCTATCTTCTCCTTCAAATACGTGGCATCGGCGACTGTGGTGACTAGATCGTGCTCGCCCGCGAGGATGTGGGTCGGCGTACGAATTAGATGGACAGAGCTACAGAGATTCATATCACGTAGGGCTTTGCACGCCGCCACATATCCGATGGGATCGCAGCCCCTTAGCATCCGCTTCATGTTCGCGATGATCTGCGGAGAAGCTTCTCGGAATGCTGAGGTAAACCATCGTTCGATGACACTCTCAGTAATGATGACCATCCCTTGTTCTTCGACTATCGCGATTCGCTTGGCCCATGCATCAAGCGTTCCGATCTTGGCTGCCGTGTTCGCAAGAATGAAGGCGCGAAAGTGTTTCGGAGCATGAATCGCGAGCCACTGACCTATCGCGCCACCGATCGAAAGCCCACAAAAGGCAATACCATCGATGCCCAACTCTTCAATGAGAGCAACAACATCGCCGCCAAGGTCGTCGATGCTATAAGGTCTTATCGACGTTGAGCTTTTTCCATGCCCTCGCACGTCATAGCGGATAATATCGTAATGTTCCTGTAGCCCCTCCACTTGAAACTTCCACATTTCTAAGGTGGTTCCTAGAGATCCTGACAGCAATAGCACCGGTGCTCCGATCGGTCCATCACGTTGGTAAAAGATTGATCTGCCATCGAGAGAAAGATGCGGCATTAGCCTCTCTCCTCCGCAGCAATGACGTTGGCGATGAAGGTACTGGTCGACCCAAGATAGCGGCCAGGATCGAGTGCCAGATCGATCTCCTCGACAGAAAGTTGGTTGCAAACTTCGGTAGACTTCAGCAGCGCCTCACGAAGCGTGAGACGGTGGTCCAGAGCAGCGCGGGTGACTTGTGCGAGCAAGCGATGCGCTGGACTCCTCCCAATTTTTCTTGCGAGCGCAAACGAAACTGCTTCCGAAAGTGCGACGCCACCTATCGCAGCGAGGTGCTGTCGCATCAAATCTTCGTTCACAGCGCAGTCGGAAACAACGTGACGGGCAGCACGAAGAGAGCCTGCTGTAAGCCGAAACAGTTCGTCGAGCGTCTCCCACTCAGCCTGCCATCCGCCCAAGCCGCGCTCATGCTCCTGCACCATAGCCGAGAGCATGGTTGAGACGAGACCGGGGACTCGTACCGCGGTCGCCAGCAAAATACTTGAATAGACCGGGTTGCGTTTGTGCGGCATGGTGCTGGAGGTTCCGCGATTCTCTCCGGCGGGTTCAAGGACTTCTGCGATCTCCGTCTGCATCAACAGGGAAAAATCCCTCCCGATCTTGCCAAGCGTACCGGCAAGCAGGCCGAGGGTTGTTGCAAGTTCAGCAAAGCGATCGCGATGCGTGTGCCACGGCATGGATGGTTCAGGAAGGTCGAGAGCATGGGCAAGTCGCCGGGTGACGGGGGGACCGAGTTCACCCAAAGCCGCGAGCGTACCGACAGCACCGCCGAACTGCAGCACAATGCAGCGCGCGGAAGCTTCCTTGAGACGTACCCGGTGCCGCTGTAGCGCATCCAGCCATCCAGCGAGTTTCAATCCCCAGGTGACAGGCGGACCGTGCTGCAACCATGTGCGCCCGGGTAAAAGCGTGAGCGCGTGCTTCTGGACGAGAACGACTAATTCGTCGCTAATTCCATCGAGATCTATCTGCAACAACCTGATGGTCTCGCGAGCTTGCAGCACCTTTGCCGTGTCGAGAACATCTTGACTGGTCGCCCCCCAGTGGATGTACTCAACCAAGGAGGGGCTATGCTCCAAGACGTAGCTCTTGAGGCTAGATATGAATGGAATGGCCAGATTGCCTGCATTTACAGCACCTAAAGCTATCTCGTCGAGGTCCAGAGTATCGACAGTAACTGCCTCGATGGCTTTAGAGACTCCGACAGGAATAACGCAAGCCTCTTCCAGAGCGACTGCCAGAGCCCATTCGAATCGAAGCATCTGCTCCACTTGGCCTCGACCTGAAAACACAGCAGCAATCTCCGGCGTCGCGAAGAGTGGATCATAGATCCGAGTTGGAGAATTCAACGCCATAGATGATGTTCCAAAGCTCTTTGAGAAGCGAAGAGGTGGCAGCTAGATTATGTTCTCACCTGACAAGCTCCAACGCGATAGCCACCCCTTGGCCAACCCCAACACACATCGTCGCCAAGCCGAACCGCGCTCCGATCTTTTCCATCTGGTGCACCGTCGTCAGGACAAGACGTGTGCCGCTCATGCCGAGTGGATGGCCGAGGGCAATCGCGCCGCCATTCGGGTTGACTCTAGTCGCATCATCCGGAACGTCAAGGTGACGCAGGCACGCCAGCGCCTGGCTGGCAAAAGCCTCGTTCAGCTCGATAACGTTGAATGCGTCGAGAGTCATGCCGAGACGTGAGAGCAACTTCCGGGTCGCGGGCACCGGTCCCATGCCCATTACGCGTGGAGCGACGCCTGCGCTGGCCATGCCAAGGATGCGAGCTCGCGGACGCAGTCCGTGAGTCGTCACTGCGGCTGCCGAGGCCACAATCACAGCTGCGGCTCCATCGTTGATCCCTGCGGCATTCCCTGCCGTAACACTTCCATTGGGATATATAGGGCGAAGCTTGGCGAGGGCTTCAAGAGTAGTACTGCGGCGGGGATGCTCGTCTTGGTCGACAAGGAGAGAAGACCCCTTTTGTTGGATGGTTACCGGGAGAATCTCTTCAGCGAAGTATCCGGAATCTTGCGCTGCTGCGGCGCGCATCTGGCTGCGCCAGGCAAAGGCATCTTGATTGGCGCGGGAGATTTCTTCTTCTATCGCGACGTTCTCTGCCGTCTCCGGCATCGAATCGATTCCATAAGCCTCTTGCATCTTTGGATTCACGAACCGCCAACCAATTGTGGTGTCCTGCAGGCTGGCGGTCCGTTGAAAAGCAGCTTCGGGCTTTGCCATGACGAATGGAGCGCGGCTCATAGATTCAATGCCGCCGGCGATTGTAAGATCGAGTTCACCGCTTGCGATGGCGCGGGCTGCCGCCCCAATTGCATCCATTCCGGATGCGCAGAGACGATTGACGGCGGTGCCCGGAACTTCGACGGGTAGACCTGCGAGCAAAGCCGCCATGCGGGCAACATTACGGTTGTCTTCCCCTGCTTGATTGGCGCAGCCGAGAAATACCTCATCAAGCTGCCGCCAGTCGACCGATGGATTGCGCTCCATGAGACCGCGAATTGGAATCGCCGCGAGGTCGTCGGTGCGGACAGTAGAAAGAGCGCCTCCAAACCGTCCGATGGGAGTTCGGAGCGCATCACAGACAAATGCTTCGTGTTTCAAATTGAATCTCCGGTGATGACGCCGTGAGCGATCAACGTGCGACGCTCGAGATCGCGCAAGGTCGATAGTTCAGTCTCGGTGGCGGCTGAAATGGAGCTCACTCCTTCAGCGAAGCGGACCGGCCAGCCAGTTGCCGCGATAACCTGATCTCGAGTAATGCCTTCATGGAGTGAGGTCACAGTCATCTCACGCGTCGAAGGATCAGGCTCAAAGATACAAAGGTCGGTAACAACTGCACGAGGACCATTCCCCGGAAGACCAAGCCGTTTGCGATGATCCCCGCCCTCACCAAAGCCAATCGACGTGAGGAAGTCCAGCTTGTTGACGAAGGTTCTTCGGGACTGGCGAAGAATGATCAGCACATCACGGGCAGAGCTCGCAATCTCTGGTGCGCCGCCCGCTCCGGGAAGGCGAGTCTTGGGCTTTGCGTAGCTGCCAATGACCGTGGTGTTGATATTGGCAAACCGGTCAATCTGTGCAGCTCCGAGGAACCCGATGTCCACGCGACCGCCTTGTAACCAGTAGCGAAATATCTCCGGGGTAGAAACGACCGTATCGGCGGTATCGGCAAGATCTCCGTCTCCTATTGAGAGTGGAAGGACATTTGGCTTGGCACCGATTGGTCCGCTCTCATAGATCAGGACGATATCGGGTGCGTGCGTCAATCTCGCTAGATTCGCCGCAGTCGAGGGTAGGCCGATACCGACAAAACACACCTGGCCGTTACGTAGAAGACGCGCCGACGCAATGGTCATCATCTCGGTTGCAGTTGCGGGTATGAGAGTCATGCTCAAAGTTGTTCCTTTCGTGGCTTGAGAGATGCAGCAGACAGAAACTCCTCGAAGTCTGCCACGCCGTAGACATAGTGATCAATCCAATCGTTGAATGAGTCACGGCCGCGACTGATGCCGTCCCAGGCACGATAGAACTGATTGTCCCGTGAATAGTAGCCGTGGGCATAAGACGGTGTCGCTCCGTACGGTACCTCACAAACGGCATCAATGACCCATGCCGGAAGGACGCATGCATTCGGCCAAGCATCAAGTTTATCGACAATCTCTTCAACCGTGACGATCGATCGCTTTGCGCAAAGCACCGCTTCCCTCTGTACGCCGAGGATGCCCCAGAGCAGGACATTTCCTTTACGATCAGCCTTTTGCGCATGGATAACAGTAACGTCCGGCCGAACAGCCGGAACCGCAGCTAACTGCTCGCCCGTGAAGGGACAGACGATCGTTCGAATGGTCGGATTATGTGCTGGAAGCTCGCAACCCGCGTAACCGCGCATGACTGCGAAGGGTAGATTGGACGCACCCGCGACGTAGGCGTTCGCCAGGTCGGCGTGAGAGTGTTCTTCCAGTTCAAGCGCTCGAGGCCAATCCGCTTCCACTGCGTCTCGCAGACGATGCAGAGAACCTACGCCGGGGTTTCCGCCCCAGGAGAAGATTAGCTTACGAACGCAGCCGGCACCGATGAGCTGATCGTAGATCACATCCGGCGTCATGCGGATAAGAGTCAGATCCGACTTGCGTTGACGGATGATCTCATGTCCCGCAGCGAAGGGGATAAGATGAGTAAAACCCTCGAGCGCAACCGTGTCTCCATCGAGGATGAGGCGCTGGACTGCGGATCGAAGAGAAGTGATTTCTGCCATACTTGATGATCCCTGTTGTTAGTCGCAACACGAGATGCTCGTGTTGTTTTAATGCTCCATCCTAATTACAGCCTTGATGGCTCTTCCGGTCTCGGAATCGTAAATAGCCTGGTTGACCTCTTCGAAGGGATAGAAACGAATCAGCCGATCGAAAGGAAAGCGGCCCTGGCGATAAAGCTCGATGAGTTGCGGGATAAATACTGACGGCACAACTTCGCCCTCCACGATCCCCTGAAGTTTCTTCCCAAAGCTGACCATCTCCATCGGCGCGATGCTGATCCGGTCGTCGGGTGGTGAGACCCCGACTAGGCCGCAACTGCCGCGAGACGAAAGTGCCGAGATGGCTGCAGTGATCGTCTCTGGACGTGAAGTTGTATCCAACGCAAAGTTCACACCTTCTGGCAACATTCCTTTGATCGCTGAGGCAGGCTCTTCATTGTGGGGGTTGATCACATGCGTCGCACCTAATTCGAGCGCCATCTGCAAGCGCGCATCGTTCACATCCACGGCGATAATCTGGGTCGCGCCCACCACGCGAGCAGCCATTACAGCGCTGAGGCCCACGCTTCCAGCGCCAAAGACTGCAATGGACTCACCTACCCTAACCTTCAAGGCGTGCATGATGGAACCTGCCCCGGTCATTACGCCGCAACCAAGCGGTGCGAGTAGTTCCAGCGGAATGTCCTTCGGAACTCTGATCAGATTACGTACCGCACACACGGAGTACTCCGCAAAGGAAGACTGGCCAAAGAAATGGCTATGAATTCCATCGGGACCGGCATCGAACGCTCCGGTGCCATCCAAGCGCGCACCCTTGAAGTTCAGCTCAAAGAAGAAGTTGCAATACGCCGTTTCAGCTTGTTTGCAGTAAGAGCATCGACCGCAAGAGCTGTAACTCATGACGACGTGATCACCGGGCGAAAAATGAACGACATCCGCGCCAACGGACTCGACCACGCCCGCGCCTTCGTGTCCCAACACGATCGGGTGGGGTACTGCGAAGACCTGATCGCGCATCGCAATATCGGTGTGGCAGATGCCGCTGGCAATAATACTCACCCGAACTTCACCGGCTCGCGGGTCTTCAATTTGAAGGGTTTCCAAGGTCAAAGGTGCGGATATTGCCCTTGCTACTGCCGCTTTGATGGCTTTTCTCAAGATAATCTCGCAATCATATTTCTACATTGGGTAGGGGGTGGCGCTACTCTTCAAAGTAATCCATTGCCACTGGGTATACTCTTCCCAATCCGCGGGCCCGCCCATGCTGGTGCCATTGCCCGATGCACCGCGTCCACCGAATGGATTAACCACGTCATCGGCGACGGTCTGATCGTTGATGTGCAGCAATCCCGTCTTGAGCCGCTGGCCGAGGGCCAGTGCTCGTCCTCCATCCCCTGAAATTAATCCGGCGGAAAGACCGTACTCACTGCGGTTGGCCAACTCCGCGGCTTCGTCATCGGATCCAAAAGAGACGACTGCCGCGACCGGCCCAAAGATCTCTTCTTCGAAAGCTCTCATGCCAGGACGTACGCCACCGAGCACCGTGGGTTGATAAAACAAATCGCGGTAGTTGCCTCCTGTCAAAAGATTTGCGCCCTGCGACACTGATTCATGCACAATCTGGTGGATGCGGTCCCGCTGCTTGGCGCTGATCACGGGTCCCAAAGCGACCTCTTCCATAGCTGGATTGCCTACCCTCAGATGCTTTGCTTTCTCAGTTAGCTGAGACGTGAACTGAGCTACGATCGATTCGTGTACGAGGATGAGACCAGTTGCCATGCAGATCTGCCCCTGATGAAGATAGCAACCCCAAGCAGCGTTCGATACTGCGATGTCTACATCGGCATCGTCGAGAACAATCAGTGGATTCTTGCCTCCCAACTCCAGCGCGACCTTCTTCAGATGCCTCCCGCAGAGCTCGCCCACTTTACGACCGGCGGCAGTTGAGCCTGTAAAGGCAATCATGGCGATATCA
This sequence comes from Tunturiibacter empetritectus, assembly GCF_013410875.1. Classification (GTDB taxonomy): domain Bacteria; phylum Acidobacteriota; class Terriglobia; order Terriglobales; family Acidobacteriaceae; genus Edaphobacter; species Edaphobacter empetritectus. Next base: position 1,286,334 of record NZ_JACCCU010000002.1, read on the forward strand.
CTCTCCGTACACATCGCCTCTCCTACATCTGCCCTGCCTGGCAAGACATGCAAGACATTCCGCGGCAGACCGGCTTCCTCAAAAGCTTTCGCGATAAAAAAACCGCCTGTAATTGGTGTTTGGGGATCGGGCTTGAGAATTACGGAATTACCGGCTGCGAGCGCGGGCGCGACGGAACGAATGGAAAGGATCAATGGAAAGTTGAAGGGCGAGATGACGCCCACCACTCCGAGCGGCACACGCTGGGCAAAGTTAAATCGACCTGACATCTGCGGCAATATGTGGCCGTTTGGCTGCAGCGGCATGCCTGCGGCGCAGTACAGAATGTCGATCGCCTGTTGCACCTCATGGCGGGCTTTCATTAGCAGGGATCCAGTCTCACGCGCGATGAACAATACCATCTCCCCCGCCTCGCGCTCAAAGACTGCGGCGGCCTTACGAAAGATCTCCGCTCGCGCCCGCACCGGCATATTGGCCCATGCGCTCTGTGCAGCGCTTGCCGCTTGTGCGGCTCCCGATACATCGGACTGGTCTGCCATTCCTACACTTGCAAGGACCTCCCCTGTCGCCGGTTCAATGACCTCATGCACACCGGCTGTTCCATGCCGCCAGCCGCCGGAATATAACTTGTCCGTCCATTCAGTCCTGGGCGGCGAGATTGTGGCCATCATAGAACTCCTGTCGTTTTCGATTTCCCGGATTAACTCGCTGGCTTCGATAATCACGCAAAGTCTGATAATCCAGCTAGAAGACGAACTTCGCCGAGAACTGCAACTGGCGTGGGTTGAACACGGTCCTAGGAGTGCCGAAGAGAGGGTTAGGAGTTGGCGGCCCGCCCGTCGGACAGCTAACTGTCGAGCCTTGCTGAATGGAACGGGAGACCGTGTCCTTGTACTGCTTCGGTATTTGACCGCCGCAGTAGTTATACGTTCCGTAGACGGAGGTGACTTCGTTGACGTTCGCCCTATTGAACGTATTGAAGCCGTCTACAGCTAATGCCAGCTGGCCAAATTCGAACTTGATGGTTCGTTGAAGACGAAGATCGGCTGTGATGAGCTTGTCCCCCAGATAGGTATTCCGTCCGGCGTCACCGACTCTATCTGTGACTGGATTCGTGTCCCCGTTCGCATCAAACCCTACGAACTCGGTGAAGGGACGACCCGATTGAAGATTCACGATGCCGCTGAGATCGAAGTTACGCACAAACTTCTTCTGCGGCGCGGTCGCCGTGAAGTTACCGATAAAACGGTGCCGAACGTCCTGATTCGATAATGCTCGCTCCAGATTTCTCTTGTACTGATCCTGAGGCGTACTAACGAAGGTAGCGAAGGTGCCGTTATCGAATGTCTTTGAAAAAGTGTAGTTTGCATTGAGGCGGAAATAAGGAGCGATATTGCCAACAATCTGCACTGTCACTCCGTTGTAGGCAGTATTGCCCGTGTTGTCCGTGAAGTAGAGGAGACCGGCATTCGTATATAAAGGTCCGCTAAAGGTGTCTTTGCCGGTAGGCCAATCCGGAGGTTTAGGTCCAGCGGCTGGACAGTTGGTAGCAGCGTTGCTCAATCCACCGGGAGGACAGACGTTTAGATTCTGCGGACGCAGCAATTTGTGTCCCGCGACAAACAAATAGGCGACGTCGAGCACGAAACCCTTGCCGAGTTCGCGGTCGATCGCAAAATTTGCCTGCTCCGAATAGGGAATACGGCTGTTGTGATCTACCAGATCAGCGCTGCCGGGAACAGTCGTACCTTGTGGGCCGGTCAGAAAGCTGGGGGGCACCTGCCCTGTTTTGACCAGGGTCGCGGCGGCATCCGCGGGCGTAATAGTCTGACCGTTGGGAAGCGGTGGTCCAGGCGTCAACTGGTTAAGCGAAAAAGGCAACGTATCGGAGTTGTACTGCACCCCCGGGAGAGTGGCATTGGGGATGACTACTGGCCTCTGGAGACGTGTAGTAAAGATGAAGGTTAAGTTGTACCGGTCGTCGAAGAGCCCGAAGCCTGCACGCACCGTCGTCTTCTTGTTCAAGGAGTAAGCTAGACCTACTCGCGGCTGGAAGCCACGATAGTCTGGGTTGATTTGCGTTGAGAGACCTGTCTCAAAGTCGTAGCGCAGTCCATAGGTCAGATTCAACGTCGGGGTAATATGCCACTGATCCTGAGCAAAAAAACCAAAGTAACCGTGATTGAGCGGATCGTTGAAATCTGATCGCAGCGACGGCACGAAAGGGCTTGCCCAGCTGGTATCGATCGGAGGCGGCAGATACCCAGGAGCTAAAGGTCCGTGTCCGATCGGGGCGCCCCAGAACACAATAGGCACTCCGTGCAGGGAGTTGGGTACGGGGCAGGGCCCATCGGCGGGATTTTGCTGGAGGTTGGCTGCCGGGTTCACATAGTTGGCGAACTCGACCAGGCAGCTCGCGCCCGGCAGCACGATACGCATTGGCGTAAAACCGGGAGAAAGAACGAAGTCATTGAGATAGTTGGTGTCTACACCGAACTTCGCAACGTGCGATCCTTTTACCCAAGCGACGGTATCTGAGAATTGAAGACGTGACTCGTTGATCTGATCGAACACTCCAAAGTTGTGGCCAAACTGGAGCGTATTGGGGATATCCAGGGTTGGCTGACCCGTCGCCCCGGGAAAGTCATAGTGACGTCGTGCATATTGACCGAGAAACGTATTCACAAGCGCCGAATTGATCACTGAGTTGAAGACGCCAACCAGCGATTGATCACGTATGAAGGCATTGTGTCCACCGCTCGGGGCTGCGATGCCGCCTCCGTCCAGCGTGTCGCCTACCAGCAGGTTGAGGCTGCGTGAGTCGTAGATGTTATAGCGAACCGCTAAGCGATTGCTCTTGTTAAGTTCGTGATCAACTTTGATGAAGCCATTGTCCGAATCGGCAGTCTTCAGAACATTCAAGGTCTCGGGGGCTATGTTCAACGCCGATTTCGCCGCATTGAACAGCGCGAAATCGTTTAGTAGTGTCACCGGGTACGTGGGGGACTCGCCTCGACGCTGTCCCTCGTAGTTGCTGAAGAAAAAGGTCTTGTCCTTCCTGATCGGGCCGCCCAGAGTCGCGCCGAACTGGTTCTGTCGAAGGGTGTCCGCTTCGGGCGCAGGTTGCAAGATCGATCTTGCATTGGTTGCATTGTTTTGGAAGTAGTCGTACACGGAGCCGTGCAAGTCATTCGTCCCTGACTTGGTGACGATATCCACGAGACCGCCCAGTGCGCGACCGGTCTCTGTTCCGAAGCTGCTATTGACCACTCGAAACTCGGCGACAGCCTCCTGGGACGGCGTCGCTCTTTGAGAACCGGTAACGGTATTGATGTTGTCTGCGCCGTCGATCGTAATTTCGTTGCTAAAGTCTCGCTGCCCCCCGAACGAGATGCGAGTTACTTCGGTCTCCGTGAAGGTTGATTGCAGGCTGCTGCGACCCGTAGCGACGCCCGGAGTGAGCAAGGCGAAATCAGTGAAGAGCCGGCCGCTTATCGGCAGAGACTGGATCTGACTTGTTGTGATCACCTGGCTCACTTCGGTACGCGAAGTATCGAGCGGTAGCGTCTCCGTCGTAACGACGACATCTTGTTTGGCGGCAGCGACCGTCAGACCAACGTCGATGGACGCGATCTGACCAACGCTGAGCACAATACCGTTTTGGATTGACTTAGAGAAACCGTTTGCCTCGACCATCAGCGAATAGCTTCCGGGACTCACGCTGGTCTGAGCATAAAATCCACTATCGTTCGTCGAGGTCGTGTAAGCCCGATTCGTCGCAACGTCTCGAAGCGTAACCGTCGCCTTTGGGATCACCGCACCCCCAGCATCGTGAACGGTTCCGTTCAACTGCGCTGTGCCCACCTGTGCTATCGCTCCTCGTGTTCCCCACGCCATCACGGCCAACAGCAAAAATTTAACTCGGATTATTCTCGACATTTCGCCTCCAATCATCTGCTGTCTCGAGTAAGCCGCACTGAAAATCGCACAATCCGAGACGAGAGGAGACTAGGCAACGGAATCGAGTCCGTCCCGCCTGACAAGGAACTTTGAATCTCTCTCTGAGGGAACTGTGCGGGATGAACAGGATTGGTGCAAAACAGATGGAAGAACATGTTATTTAAAAAACCTGCCGAGAGCTATCAAATCGGTGCGCAAAACAGTTACGTAGCAGTGGGGCCAGGGCGAACCGCACGCGGCGACATACCGAAGGCCTCTTTGAAACAGCGGCTGAAGTGGTTTGAGTTGTTGAAACCCCATGAGAAAGCAATATCCGTGATTGACCGATCGGCGCAACCCGAATCCAGCAACTGCTGACGACAGCGTTCCAACCGCTGTCTCAGAATGTATTCAGAGATTGAAAGCTCTTCCTTTTCAAAGGTCTTATGCAGGTATCGCTTGGTGCAGCGAATTGCCTTAGCAACATCATCAATGCTGAGTTCGGGGTTGCGTAGATGGCTCGTCACATAAGACTTGATGCGCTCGCAGAGCATCTCGCTCGATGGAGGCGTAACGTTTACCGACAAAGTGTCATGAACCGCGAGGCGAATCATTTGGGAGATGGAGTCCGCGACGTCTACGCTTTGAGAGATGTTGAGCGTTGCGACTTCATCGAAAGCAACATGAGCGAACTGGCACGCGAGCTTACCTACACCCGCTCGGGCTGAGAATTTGCGAACCGTCAACCGGCGCAGATTCGATTGCGGAGTGTATAGCCGTTCTCGAGGCAGCAGCAGCAGTAGCATCTCGCTCTCCTCCAGAACTGTTAAGTGGTAGGGGCGAGCGGTATCATACAGACTCCACTCGCCGGGTTCGATCAGCGTGGTGCGGTCATCCTGATCGAGCAAGCTCGTCCCGCGTATTTGCAAAAACGCCTTCAAATATCCCCGATCGTATTGGCGCGCGGAGGTGGCAGTACGTGTGATCCGATGCGGGCCGGACGCGAGTTTGCAAAGCACTAGGTCGTCGATATTAGCATGTGTGCAACGGCCGTAAAAGTGTTCGTCTGAACGGGTCTCCAACTCTAGTCGCCCAAATAACTCGGAAGCGTTGACCTGCCAGAACTCTTCAATATTCCCTACTGGAACGGTATCAGTGGACATCGTTGAAAGCGTGATCAATGCCTTACCTCCATAGTGCCGACCAATGCCGAAAGCACCTTATGACAGTTCAGTCATTTGCAGCTAGCGTGCACTTTCTACTCAGCCTGACTGTATACGCTCAAATGTGTGTTGCATGCAACTGGTAAGTTCAGACACCGTTGTTAGAGTAAAAATTCCTGAGAAGACACACACTACGTAACCTTACTCCGTGTTAGCCTGAATAGGCTCGCGTTTAGAATATAAGTATATATTAATCAATACATTATAAATCTTCCCGAACGCGCTATTCTAATTTTTCGGTTCTAATACCGATCTTGAATACTGCTTTGTCTGGCTAAAGACAACTGAGGAGAACAATGAGCTGTTGCATACAACTTATATTTTATTGTATGCTGATTCCGTTTTACAGGACAATCGTCATGCCCTTTCCAAATTCATGTTTTGACCGACCTCGTGTGCAATGCCTTCGCGGGGGTTGTCCGTCATGTTGCGATCGGGGGATCGCAGCACGACTGTGAATACACGCCTCATACTCTTTGCAATCGCAACGCAGTATCACTCGACGTTCATAAATCTCTCCCGTTTGCCGTTCCTATCTATCTAAGGTTTCGAAATGAAAAGACTATCCGTTGGGAGGCTTTGGAACATGTCTCGAACTAATGCTTCAGGCCACGAAGATCAGGAGAACGGGCGTGAAAACCAGTCGCAGACGATGACCGCGTTGCTACGCCTGCGTGAGTTGCTGTTGAGCGGCCAATTCCTGCCCGGAGAGCGAATGGCGGAACTGCCCTTGGCTGCTCGACTCAATGTTTCACGCACACCGCTTCGGCTCGCGCTCACTACGCTCGAACATGAGGGTTTGCTGGAGATGCATCCTACGCGCGGTTTTTTGGTTCGCGCCATTACTTTGGGCGATATTTACGATTCGATCGAAGTGCGGGGAGTACTAGAGGGCACCGCAGCGCGATTCGCGGCTGAACGACTGCCGCTCGATTCGCTGCGTGCACAGAAGTCGTTGATCGAAATAAGAGAATGCGTCAGAGCACTCAATGTCGCGGTGCATGCCTCAACTTCGGATATGGAATCTCTGACGCAATACATCGAATGGAATGGACGCTTCCACGCATTGCTACTTGACTTGGCCGAGAGTGAAATCCTAACGCGGGAAATGGAACGTATTGTGAGACTTCCATTCGCCTCGCCGAATAGCGGCTTTCTGCTGGTACAAACACGGATTCCAGAATCCCGCGAAGTGCTAATGATCGGGCAGGATCAGCACCGCGCAATTCTAGACGCAATCGAAAAGCGTGAAGGCACCCGCGCTGAGAGTCTTGCTCGAGAGCATTCTCGCCTCTCGCGAAGAAATCTCGAAATTGCCCTGAATGATCAGACTCTTCGCCATCTAGTGCCCGGAGGCTCCCTCATCCGCGACACCAACTTCAATATCGACTTACCGGCCGCCACCCGAACTCATTAGCTGCTCTGGGAAGCCTAAAACAACTTTTTCGCCGCCGGCGCAAGGGAAAACCAAATGGACAAAAATACCTCTCAGCGTACGACAGACAAGGATTCGATCGACGGCAGGATGGATTCCAGTGATTTTAGATACGGCTTTGATCTAATCAATCGGTATCGCAAGCCGACGCCTGGCACTCAACCAGAGTACCTTCACATCCCTTACTTATCCTCCCTCAAGCGAGCGCCTAGGCAGCCTCTGATTGCTATTCCGCAAACTCTGTCGGAGCTGACGGGTCCACACTTCGGGGAAGACGCCGTAGACGCTGGCGCCTACGATCTGACCAGGCAACATCAAGGTCAACCTCTGGGTGAGCGAATCATTGTTAGCGGGCGAGTGATCGATGAGGATGGGCGTCCAATGCGTCGTACGCTGATCGAGATTTGGCAGGCTAATGCTGCGGGACGCTACCTGCACAAGCGTGACCAACACAATGCTCCGCTCGACCCCAACTTTACCGGAGAAGGTCACACGGTGACGGACGACAATGGCCGCTATCGCTTCGTTACCGTGCTTCCAGGAAGGTATCCGTGGGGCAATCACCATAATGCCTGGAGGCCGGCACACATCCATTTCTCGATCTTAGGTCCTGCGTTTGCAACCCGCATCGTGACACAGATGTACTTTCCTGGCGATCCGCTGCTGCCCTTCGATCCCATCTTCAACTGCACCGCAGATGAAGAGGCGCGCAACCGGCTTATCTCATGCTTCGATTGGGACAGTACCGTTCCAAGCCAAGCCTTGGGCTACAGGTTCGACATCGTTTTGCGCGGGCGAGACGCGACGCCTCTCGAAGACACAAACCACTACTAGCGAGGAATGAGTATGAGTCTACAAGCAACAACTTGGCAAACTGTCGGCCCGTTTTTCAGCATCGGTCTCGGCCGTCTCACGCAGGCTGACATCGCGGTCCCGCATATGCAAGGAGATCACATTCAGGTTCAAGGCCGCATACTCGATAGCGATCTCCGGCCGATCCCAGACGCCCTCCTTGAGACATGGCAAGCAAATTCTCATGGAAAATATGCGCATCCTGACGACAGGCAACATATGCCGCTGGACCACCGTTTCAGTGGTTACGGCCGGATTCCCACCGACGACGAGGGACGGTTTCAATTTAAGACAATCAAGCCCGGAGCGGTCCCCGGGCCCAACGGCAGATTGCAGGCACCGCACTTGGTCGTCGGATTGATCATGCGGGGGCTACTCAAAGGTCTCGTTACACGAATCTACTTTCCCGATGAAGTCTTGAACGAAGGCGACGCCATTTTGCAAAGCATCCCAATAGCGCGCCGCGAGACCCTGCTTCTAAGGGCTTCAGCCGACCAACCAGGGTTTTTTACGTGGGACATCCACATGCAGGGACAGAATGAGACCGTTTTTTTAGAGTTCTGAGCCGCGCAACGGATGCAGCATAGCCTGAGGTCCTGAATTCATTCATACCAAGATGGAACCCGGATCAGTTCCAATCAGCAGCGAGGAGAAAATGATGCGTACCCAAGTCGGAATTGTAGGGGCCGGACCAGCAGGACTGATGTTGGCTCACCTTTTGCATCTTCAGGGAATTGAATCAGTCATCATCGAAGCCCGCAGCCGCCAATATATAGAAGAACGTGTGCGCGCCGGCGTGCTAGAACAAGGCACAGTCGACATTCTGAATCGTACCGGTATTGGGGAACGCATGCGCAAAGAAGGACTGCTGCATCACGGTATCGAGATTGGCTTCCAGGAGAAGCGCCATCGCATCGACATGACCGACTTAACTGGTAAGGCCGTGGTCGTCTACGGGCAACACGAAGTCGTCAAAGACCTGGTGAACGCGAGGTTGGGAAGCGGTGGGAAGATCGTCTTTAACGTCGAGCAAGTGAGCATACATCGCCTCAACGACGAACATCCAGTGATCCATTTTTCGGAGAATGGCACACTAGAGCAGCTGCATTGCGATTACATCGCTGGTTGCGACGGCTTTCATGGGATATGCCGTCAATCAATACCTGAAGGCGCACTCACTGTCTACGATCGCATCTACCCATTTGCGTGGCTTGGCATCCTTGCCGACGCGCCGCCTTCACAGGAAGAACTGGTATACGCTAATCACGAACGCGGTTTTGCGCTCTACAGTATGCGTTCGCCCAAAGTTACGCGTCTTTATCTCCAATGTGATCCTGCGGAGGACATCGCCAACTGGTCCGACGACCGGATTTGGAGCGAACTCCTCACCAGATTGATTGGCGTCGATGGCTGGCAGCCCAATCAGGGCCCAATCCTGCAGAAAAGTGTCACACCCATGCGTAGCTTTGTCGTCGAGCCAATGCAGTACGGCAGGTTGTTCCTCGCCGGAGATTCGGCCCACATCGTCCCGCCTACCGGCGCGAAGGGAATGAATCTTGCCATCGCGGACGTGCGCGTGCTGGCGCATGGTCTCGCGGCGTATTACAAGAGTGGTAACTCTGAGACACTGGCAGCCTATTCGGAGACTTGTCTTCGCCGAGTCTGGAAGGTTCAGCGCTTTTCCTGGTGGATGACGTCGATTCTTCATCGCTTTCCTGATGCCAATTCCTTCGACCAGCGCCGGCAGACTGCGGAATTGGACTATGTGACCAGTTCGGAGGCGGGAGCAAGATCGCTGGCAGAAAACTATGTCGGGCTGCCTCTTAATTTAGCGAATGAGTTAGCGGGTTAGATATCTCGATCGCCCCGCCCCTTCCCCGCCTCTCAGATTACTTACTCATCGAGTAAAAATGATCAAACCAAGCGGTACTAGTTACTGAAGACTTAGTATGTGCCGGATCTTTTGAGAAAAGGAAGATTCGCCAAAGACGAAGTCAATTGCAGCATTGACCGGCAGACACGCGTCGTTGCTAAATTCGTTGCCTTTTTCAGCACCCTCAAGGGAAACGCTTCTCGATGCCCGGCTACTACGGCGCAGATGCAGACTCCGTCTTCGGGGCGGTCGCCTCAAGTTTCAATCTATATCTTAGTGACCAAGGATCGAATGTTGTTCACTAGGGCGTGTTCACGCTATGTTCTAGTTTTCTGTTAGTCTGGTCTTACCGATGGAACTGACAGAAGCGCAGTATGAACGGATCCGGGATGCGT
>NZ_JACCCU010000003.1 GCF_013410875.1 Tunturiibacter empetritectus
CTTCTCCAGGTTCGAGAAACTCGACGTGCTCTTCATCGGCTTCCTCAACTTCGCCCTCATCGTCGAAGCCCTCAGATAGCGTGAACACGCCCTAGGAAACCGCTTTTACGGGAATTATCGGCACCATCGCTGGTGATTGACTAGGTACTTTTTCGCGGGATGGAGGTCCGGCGACAAGCGCTCCGCTCGTCGGTCCTGTGTCGATCATTCTGAATCCAAGCGGTGATCCGCTTATCTTTGATATTGATAGCTATCGCGTACGAGTTGTTTCCGGAGTCGCTCCGAACAGCCTGTCACCACTGGCTGGCGCGGTGGCATTCAACGAAAACCCGTTTCTGTTGCCGAAACTGTCCAGATAACTGTAAAGGGTGCTTGCGGGTTGGTCGATTTCCGGGTCGCCGGAAACGAATGGGGAACAGTGCCCCTAGTCGTCAACGGAACCTTCGGCGCAAAGGCGAGCTTCCACACAAACGGAGGATATACGTAAGGCTCTCAGGTTTTGACGATCGGACGTCTAGGGAAAGAAGTCAACGCACCAACGGACGTCGAGCGAACCGGCGAGCTGATTGGGCAGATGATGGCTGCCCTTCCGCAGGACTACGATCTGGTTGTGACCGCCGACCACGGCTTCGAGCGTGTCGATCAAGTAGCCAACCTCAACGTCCTGCTCGATGAAAATGGGATCGAAGGCCAGGACCGCTCTCTGGGCGGCATCGCCACGACCGATGACCCACCGTCGCCGCCTTTCTGCGTAGCGAATCCGCTGCTGGCGAAAACGGGATTGGCCCAATGATTCCGCCTTCCGAACTAAGGCGATACGCGCCAGGGCTCGCCAGCTCTCTGCTGGCCGTCGAACCGGCCGAAGACTACATGTTCGGTTCTGGGGCTCCCGGCAACGATCGCCCTGCGGAGTCGCCGCGCCCGCCACGCCTCCGCCGTACCTGACTCTGCCTGCGGAGAAGGGCAATCATGGATTCTGGCCGACTCGCCGCGACTACAGCAGCGTATTCATCCTGTATGGCCTGGGCGTTGCACCCCGGAACCTCGGGCGCATCGAGATGATCTCAATCAAGGATCGTCTTGCTAATGTGCTCGGATTGGACTGCAAGTAAAGCGGGTTCGAGGTCCTGCTTGTGAACTGGCTTGACCGCCGGCTTCCGCTGTCGGGCCAACGCACTCATCCAGCAAGGAAGTGAGCCGACATAAAAACAATGGTCTCGTGAACACGTTTTTCTCCGGGACCGAGCGTCAGCCGATCGTGGCGAGATATTCCGAGACCGCCGAGATATCACCAGCATCGGAGATCAGTGCCATATAGCCGCCTGGACGGACCAGCACGAGGGTACGGTCGGCGGCGCAATAAGCGCTGGCAAGATGGCCTTCGGAGTCGACGATATCGTCAGAGCCGATCGGTTGTCCGACGACATGGAAATTTTTGAGGTCAAACGGAGAGGACTCGACCGCACCGGATGCGCCGAAGTGTAGTAAGGTGAATTGTCCGCCGCTCTTTAGATCGAACAGGCGGCGTTCGCCTTCCACCGTCATCAGCTTGGTCGCATCAGGGGCGCGATCGCCGGCACGGAGCGGCGCAGTATCTTGGTGGTCATCGCACGCCAAGGCAGGGCCGCGACGGATTATGCTGAGTTGCATCGTAGATTGTGCGCGCCCTGGATGCCAGTGTTCATCCCCTGTCCTTCTAGATTTTCTAGAAGCGCGAAGAACGCAAGGACCATCCATGTCCCCGTTTGAATCTGTTTTAGGCTGACCCCAAACGGATCATCCTAATGGCCCGCTGCGAGAAATTTTTGTAGCGGCCAGAAGTTTGTCGCATCTTTGTCGCAAATACCGCCGATTATGCCGGTTTTGCCGACTCAGCCGACTCAACCGACTCAGCCGACTCATAAGTGCTTTGCCGTCTATTATTTATCCGTGCTCTCATACCATGGCATGGAAGAGATCACCAAGATTGGATCCAGCAGACAAGTGGCTTGTGAAAGAACTTATCTATCGCGAGGGAGCGCAAGGGTGCTGAATCTTCTTGGCTTAATGGTGGCAAACCTGCGGATGGGGAAGTTCGGGATGTAATCAGTTCTAAGAGTTGATGCCTCGCGAGTGAATCGGACGCCATTACTTCCACAGCGACAGTGGGTCAGATACACGAATGCTACGAAAGACTGGGCCACGAAGCAGCGTCCGCGGTGAGAAGCAGTTGAAAGAAGCGCATCAAGCTTGGATAAATGGATGGACCATGGAGATGGAAAGCAAGGACAAACTAGACATCTAAAAAACGATCACTAAGCGTCTTGATTTGGTCATCTCAGGGAGCGATCCGATGCTGTGGTCTCGCGTTTCGGCCCAAATTTTTTTGATAAGTGGCCGTGTTCGATGGAGGTGCGCAGCGTAGACTTACCACGCACTCATCATATATTGAGGGAAACGAGCTAATGACGAACATGATTTCACTACATCAAGCCGGCGTTCGGTCAGCGCTGAAAATTACTGCAATCTTTATTTACTGCATGTCGCTCACAGGGTGCCTCGTTGCAGGAGTTTCCAGCAATGGCGGAGCGTTTATATGGCCCGGTGGGTTGGGATTGGTCGTAATAATCCTGGTTATAGTCTTTCTTCTCCGGCGTCGCTAGCAATAGGCTTCAGGAACTCGGATCGGCTGAACTGACCTTTCTTAGCTCTATCGAGGTTATCAAGTTCGATCTTAATTAACGCTGAAGTGCCCCGAAGAATCTTCCTGACTCTATCGATCGCAACTACCTTAGTAATCGTGGGCGCGCCATCGTCTTCTAACGTTTTTGATGATCTAAAGCACTCAGTCCGGACTGGATTCCGTCAAGGATTTCATCAAAAAGCTGTGACGCAGTTCTCAGCACAATAACGACCTACCTTTCTTTACAGGCAGCCCATCCGATTTCATCGGAGGCTCTTGTCGCACGGTATACGGATGACCCATGTTGCACACATGGACTTACTCATCATTTGGAAGTTCGCCTTCGGTCTCACGATTTTCGATAGTTTGATAGCACGTGCGGCAAATTGAATCGAAAGAAGAATCCAGATTAGATCGGTGAGTAAATCCCATCCGCTCGTTCATATCGATGACTTTGGGTATTTGCGTGGGCTACAAAATCTAGGCGATTCTGTCTTGTAAATTCTTCCCTCATGACGACCCGGGTAAGACTAGGACAGATATAACTATTCATTCTACATTTTAAATGCAGCTCATATACAGTGACACAGACTCAGTTTACCCACCTGTCCCCTCCTATTAGTCGCTCAACCATCGCTATTGAACGAACTTTTCGGCGTCCGGGGTTTGCCCCCATGCTTTTGTAATGATTGGCAACTACCGACGACCATACGCCTTCCGCTTAGGATTGATGGTCTGATTATAGAACGAAGCCAATCGTGATGGAAATATTGCTCCGGTTAGCTGTCGCGCGCGGAGTCTTCCCTATCAATGGACGCGCACTTTCGTGGTCGTCCAGACCACCTGCTTCAATTGATGTGGCTAGCGCGGCGGCCTGGCGAAACGTGATTGCGAGACCCTCGCCCGTGATCGCGTCGGCCGATCCAGAGGCGTTTCCGCACTAAAAACATCGAGCCATAACCCACCCGCTTCAAATGTCTTGTAGTAGAGACACCAGCTCGCCCCTTTTGATCGAAGTCACCGAGATCAAAACAATCGCAGAGATCGTATCCGGACAAATTTGGATCTGCGGTGTTACCGATAGGCAAGGCCACAGGGAATCACAGCACGAGCGGCAAGTTGTGCACCCTCTAGCAAAAAACGTTCCACCATTCGCCGCGTTAGTACTCTCTACCCGGTGGCATTTTGTACAATTTCATTGTGTCCAATGGATGCTCAACTGATGTATACCCTACTTGACATAGCCGTCGCGCAAGCGAAAGCTTGAGTGAATGGCATTTCGTGAGACCATCATCGCAAATGAAAATGCCGGGTTGGTTAGAGCTTATTTTGAGCACTTACGCAGCAAAGACTTCCCCCTTCATGGAGGTGCAACTCGGTGAAGCGATAAACAAAGGGTTTCTCGAAGCTACCTCCCATAGCGACGATGACCGTAAGGCCACGCTTGCCGAACACTCCGCTTTTATGTTCATGGAGCGGCTAGATGAAGATAGCCCATGGGGTACATACCTCGCGCCAATGATGGAAGGGACGAAGCAAGATGGAACACTAGTCCGAGTGCCAGATATTTCTAACCTAGATGCGGAGAGCGTCGAACATTGGGCACAAAGAGCGAGAGCGACCCAAAATCCACTGATGTGTGCTAGGTACGCGGACTGCGTATGGGATTTACAGAACGCGATTTCTGGGCAGAAAAGTCGTCACGAGTTTGCCCGCCTAGCATCATCTTCCTACATAGATGCCGTTGAGGCGAGGCTCTATTTTAGCGAGATCAACGGAGTTGAGTGGCTTGCGCGTGCTCTTGCTCTAGCAAAAAGCGTTCACGATGACGCGCTGCTGGGTCGGGCGGCCGCGGCTATGCTGACGTTTCGTGACGCGACCTTAAATCCAGCACACATTGGAGTATGGATCGCCCCGTTCGACTTTCTTTACGGAGAGAAATTCCTTAGCCCAGAGCAGGAAGCAAAGATTGTCGCAGATCTAGAGACGATGCTTGCTTCGGTGTCCTCAACAGTAAGTGGCCACTTCGATCCATTCGGAGCGCAAGCAGCAGCCGAGCGTCTTAGTAAGCATTACAAAACCGTTGAGGAGAAGCAACGTCTCGCTAAGGTCTTTGGATCGGCCTTTGAGGAACTGTCTAGAAATGCAGCCCCAATGTTAGCGATGGCGTGGCTCCAGCCCGTGATAGAGCGATACGAGCAGCTTGGTATGAAAGATGAAGCCGAAAAGCTATCTCTCTTCGCATCCCATAAGGGTGCAAACATTGCTGACGATATGAAGACCTACACAGTCGAGGCTCCATTCGATAAGAGCCAATTCGATGCAATGGTTGGACAACTGTTGGAAGGCGATCTCGAAGCAATGCTCCATCAAGCGGCCAGTCTGTTTCTTCCGGACGTGAACGGCGCAAAGGCGGCTTTGGAGAACCTGCGCGTGACAGCCCCTTTTCAAGCATTGATACAGGTCGTTATCTCGCGGCCCGATGGTCAACCTGTGGCTAGGATCGGTTCCGTCGATGAAGACTCCGAAGGACGGCTTCAGAAACAAATCGCCGATAACGTTATGTTTCTGCAACCATTGCTTACGCATACGTTGAAAGAAGTTTTGAACAAAGCTAATCCTACCGCAAATGAAGTAATGGATGTTTTATATGGGTCGCCGCTGTTTTCGGATCGGAGAAGGTTCTTGATCGCCGAAGGAGTTTCAGCCTACTTGGCTGGCGACCATATCAAGACGATTCATGTGCTTGTGCCACAAGTCGAGGACACGCTGCGAACCCTACTCGGCAAGCTCGAAGTACCAATATATAAATCCATAAAAGAGCAACCGGGAGTCGTAGACGTGAAGAGTATGGGCGAAGTTTTGAGAGACACGAGAATACGGGCTGCTCTTTCGGAAAACCTCTGGCGATATCTAGCGGTGCTCTACACAGATCGAAGGGGAATCAACCTAAGGAATAATGTTGCCCATGGCCTCGTTAGCCCGGAGGCGCTGAATCAGGCTACAGCCGATCTGGTGATTCACAGCTTACTCTCGCTGTCCTTGCTCCGAATCGGCGATAAAGATATCTAAGCAGTCTTTCGCTTCGTTGGAGCCTTCACCAGCCCGATTCCCTTCTTCGTCTCGGGCTTCGCACTTGCAACGGGTTTCTTCGTAGCTTTCCTAGAATGGGCTTCGTCACCGCCGATGCTCTTACGCAGCGCATCCATCAGATTTACGACGTTGCCACCAACAGGCTGCGCTCCTTCATCCTGCGGTACTGGCAAATGCTTCAATTTGGCTTCGACCAACTCCTTCACCGCGACCTCGTACCCATCCTCAAACTTAGAGATGTCGAGCTTCGAGGACCGCTTCGCAATCAGGCTCTCAGCGAGTTCCAGCGACTCTCCGTTTATCTCGGATGGCTTGATGTCACGGAAGTATTCCAGTGACGACCGAAGCTCGTTCGCAGAACGCAACGTGTAGGCCATCATGCCGCCCGTCTCACCCTCGCCGTCGGAACGCACCGCGACTATATTCTCTCGACCAGCGAATGACACCTTTCCAATCGCAACGCGCCCAGTCTTCTGGAGAGCCTTCCTGATGACCGTGAACGCTTCAACGCTGTCCTTCTCTGGCACAACGAAATACGGTTTCTCGATGAACTCAGGAAGCAACTCGTTGGCTTCCACGAACTGCGTAACCTCGATGGTGTGCTTCGATGGAACCTTCAAGTTCTCAAGTTCGCTCGGCTCGATGATGACGTACTGTCCTTTCTGGTACTCATAGCCCTTCACTATCTCATCTTTCTCGACGGGGACCGCTGGGCCATCGCTGTACTTCTCGACGGACGATTCGAGCACCTTCTGATGGCGCACACGCTCTCCGGTGCTCCGACTGATCTGGTGGAACGAGATGGCACTCTTCGATTCCGTTGCAGTGAAGAGTTGAACGCCGAATGAAACGAGGGAAACCTGTATACGACCGGACCAATATGGACGGGGCATGAGCACTCCTGTTTAACAATGGGATTCTCATTACACCGTACAAACTGCCTCAACTCCAGTGCTATTACCAAAGATTCTCGGCATCCACAGTGACTTTCGCCGTGTCTTCGCCTCCTCTATCTTCATGTTTGATCCCGATGCCCACACCCCTCGCCCGAATCGAAACCTGATTTATTACGGAGCCTGCATAATTGCCGGACTGCGACTGGCGCGGCAGAACCAAGTAAATGTGCGGGTGATTCCGATCGGCGTTGCAGTTGGGGAGTCGATCGAACTTGCTCACGATATTTATAGTCGGGTCTTCCGCCTCATGCCGAAGGCGATGGAGAAGGTGCATTGATATGCCCTACGTCTACATGCGCTTCACCTTCGATAAGCGGTGGACCGTTGACTTCACGAATCAGTTCACCCAGCAGCGAGTTCGCACGCTTCACTTCACTGACCCCGAGAAGGTCCGCGATATCGCCCAACGCGGGAAAGCACTTACAGATTTATCTAGCACGAATAACTTCGAACACGGCATCCGCAATGGTGTCGGTGCCGTCATCTTAGAATTGAGCGAGTTTCAATACGACAAGCTGATTGGGAAGGACTATGGGCGAACTTCGTAGCATCCGCACGACTGTAGACTTCATAGCCTGCCCAATCGGCCTCGCGCTGTGGGAGGAGTATCGACGGCGCAATGCCCACGGCGTTGCCGTGCCGCCCGAATGCCCCGAGGATCACCCAGACCAAGAGCTTGCGCCGTACTTCGATCATGTAAGCACTTGCGAAAACTGTAACGAGATATAAATCTTCGAGGTTCTTTCTGGGTGATAGCCTGCGCCCATGGCATACACGGAAGAAATCTCAGAGCTGCGTCATTCGGTAGTCGAGATCGAATCTCAAATCGAAAAAGCCGAGACAGACCTCGCCCAGAGTCGGGATAGCCAAGCCGACGGCACAAAGCACGATGACGAGATGACGAGTCTGGTGGACGGGCTGAAGGCCAAACGAGAAGAACTGGCCCACCACTTAGACAAGGTTCGTGGTGCGTAGTAACCCAGTCGTGAAGCGGTCTCTGCCTGCCTTGGATGATAGGCTGTTCGGTATGAGAGAGACTCTTTGCCCCGGTTACTTCAATCGGGACGTGCAGGAGATCATCGACAAAAATGGCGTCGAATTCTGCGCTTATTATTGTGCTCTCTGTGGCCATCAAGTGAAACCCGTTTTCAAAGACGGCGGGTGGATTCCGAGACGCCATGATATTTTGAGCGATCAGCTGGCCATCCGGGTGAATCAGCCACTGAACCGAAATTTCAGGTAGACAATCAATCCAACGAAGCGGTTACACAGACTGCCGACGATTAGCCTACAATTTCCTTTGACACGAGTCGAAGACTTTCCAACGAGGAAACCTGAATGGCTAAGAAAAAGGCGAAGAAGATGGCAGTGAAGGCGGTTGAAATGGCAGTCAGAAAAGCGGTTCATAAAGGGTGACGGGCAAGATCGTTGAACTCGCGGTGGAGAACGCTATCGTGCGCGTAGCCAGAGACCACAAAGCCGCCGCGAAGAAAGATCGCAAGAAAAAGGAGTCGAGTAAGTCGTCAAAGAAAGACGATTCCGCGAAACGATCCAAGCGTCAAGATATCACCGAAGACTGACTTGACCCTATGATGTGGCCGCTCCGGACTCAGACCGGACAAGCAATCAATTGCGGACGACTTCTACGCGAAGAGGGTGAACCCGAAGGTTGTCCTGGCCCCTGGGTACAACGTCGCGCCGAGCACCTTTCTCCCTGTAGTCAGACTCGATGAAGAAGGCGACCGCGAACTGACGCTCATGCGATGGGGTCTGATTCCCTTCTTCTCATAGGAATGATACGACAGGGTTCAAGTCGAAGAGCGCCAGAGCCGTGATCCGCCTAACGCCAACACTCCTTCTACACTTAGGATCTGAATGCTTATAAGGTGCTGTCGAGGGTGCTGAAAACTTGGCATACGCGGTTTGAATGCTCATTACCATCTTCGATCGCCATCGATGCTCATTTACCGGAAGCCTGGTTGGGTGCAGGCTTATTGAGAGAACGGTGAGACGTCGAGCGGCTGCAGGTGCACTGATGCGGCGCGGAGGCGCTGTAACTGAAAACGGTGATGCACTAGGTGAACGGATAAGAAGTTAAGCACTGCTTGCATACTCATCCACCCACCTACCGGATGATGGAAGAGCGCCATGCCATGAGGGCCGGCGAGGAGCCGATCGACATTTTGGGCAAGTTTGGCACGGACCTCTAGCCATTCCGCCGTGAGGATCGGCAGTTGGACATCTATGCCGGGGAGGACAACGCTGGCGGTGGAGGGAACCTTAACTTTGCGGTCGGAGCGGAAAAGGCCCTCGAGGAACCGGGTGCGCAGGTGGTCTATCAGGCCGATACGGTGCAGCTGATGCTCGTTGCTGTAGGTCACGAGGAGGATTTCGCGTTCGGTGCGGATGAGGTGGTCCACCATCTGGAGGGCTGACCATTCGTTGGAAGTGGGGCGGAAGGCGAGCCGCTCGGATGCCCAATGGCTGAGCTCGTCGATGAGCTCGCGCTTCTGCTGTTCGATCATAGCGAAGTTAGCCATGGGAAGTTGGGAACAGCATACCTCAGGAGATATGGCTCACGTGGTACGCTTTTGACCCGACGAAAACGGGGGAGAGGTATGTGGCGGCGGCTCCGAAGGAGAACTTTGGCCTAAAGATCGGTAGGCTTCAATTTGATCCCCTTTGCTGAAATCGCTCCGGGCCATGAAAAGGTAAAGGTCTCACTATGTTCAGTGACATCCTCCCCACCGGGTTCCACTGAGCAATCACTGCAGGCGTCCGTGTCGGTTCAATCGATGCGAGCCGCAGATTACTGGCAAGGGGATCGCGTAAATGAGATGTGCAATCTGTGACGTTGGACGAAATGCGAGAAGAATTGCTTGAACGCTTCCTATGCGGGTGAAGAGGAGACCGAGATGCGCTCTCCTTCGTCGGAAGTGAAGAGAATAGGGCACAATCTGATGGAAGTTCGGTTAAGCCGCACTCGTCCTGTCTATTGCACTGTCAATATCATTGGTTGCATGTGGACTAATCCTGTTGTGGTCGCGGCGGTCACCTGAACCGTGTAGTTGCCAGCCGTCGGTCCTGCGTTGGTGGCCGTCCCAATCGTCTGGTTGACTCCTGCTCCACATCCTGCGATAAGAAGCGTGAAGGCTGCCATGACAAAGGCTGCGCCAAACCTGCCCAATCTCCTGCGGAAAAATAGAAGGATGCCGGTGATTGGAAGGAGGAGATATGCAGTTGCAGTCGTGGAGGAGACTACTGTAATTGTCATGCTGCCGGTAGATGCGGCGGTGGGGTTCAGCGTGGCAGGCGAAAAGCTGCAGGCAGCACTGGCAGGAAGACCGGAGCAACTGAGTTTCAGCTGCTGGTTGAATCCGTTTTGCGGGGCGATGGTAAAGCCAATCTGTCCGGACGCTCCCGGTGCCAAAGTCATTGCAGTTTGACTCAGCTGCAGCGAAAAGTCCTGGGGGGCCGGTGGCGGAGGCGCGGAGGCAGTCACGCTGATAGTTAGCGGGGTGGAGACAGATGCGGCGTCGTTGGTATCTCCGCCGTAGGTGGCGACAATGGTTTGAGGGCCTGCGTTGAGGGTAGTGGTAATGCTGGCAATTCCATGAGAGAGAGAGACGGTACCGAGTGTGTCAGTGGAGTCGCTGAATGTGACGGTTCCAGTCGCGGGCGGGGCGGAGGTGTTTACTGTCGCAGTGAGGATGAGAGTTTGACCTGCAATGAGTTGAGTTGAGGACGCGTTGAGGGTCGTGGTGGTGCTGGAGGCGGCTGGTGGTTGAGGCACAACGGGCGGAGTAACGGGAGGCTCTGTCACGGCTACGGTCAGGATGGAAGAGGTTGAGGCTGCGTAAGTCGCTTCGCCGTTGTAAACAGCTACGATGCTATGAACTCCGACGGCAAGATTAGAGTAAGTGAAAGTAGCGGCTCCATTTGCAAGGGGTACGGAGGCCAGGGTGGTCGCGCCGTCACTTAGGATCACCGTGCCGGCAGGCGTGCCGGTTGCGGAACTGACGGATAGGGAAAGGGCAAGATTTTGTTGTGTCGTGATCTGAGTGCTCGAGGCTGTAAGCGTCGTCATCGTGGCGGCTGGTGCGGCTTGGGCTACGGTCACAATCACTGTGTTTGAACTGGAGGTCGCGTCATTCGAATCGCCGTTGTAATCCGCGATGATGGTGTGAGAGCCGGCGCTGAGAGCTGAGGTGCTGAATACGGCTTTGCCGCTGGAAAGAACTGCGCTCCCGATGGTGCTGCTTCCATCTTTGAAGGACACGATTCCTGTCGGTGTACCTGAGCCTGAGACGATTGCGCTGAGAACAACGCTTTGGCCGGCTGTGGGCTGCGAAGGTCTTGCAGAGAGCACGGTTGTAGTGCTCAGAGGCGCAGGCTGCGTCAGCGTGACAGTCACAGGGCTCGACGTGGAGACAGCGTCGCCGGGGTCTCCGCCATAGACCGCAGTGATAATGTGAGAGCCAACGCTAAGAGCTGACGTGCTAAAGATGGCTCTGCTGCCGGAGAGCGTCGCGCTACCGATTGTGCTGCCTCCATCTTTGAAGGCCACGATTCCCGTCGGCGAACCTGAGCCTGAGACGACAGCCGTAAGAGTTACCGTCTGTCCAGTGGTTAGCGTCGTTGTGGATGCCGTAAGCGTGGTCGTTGTAACTGCTGGAGGCGCTGCAGCGGGAGTAAAAGCAAAAAGCGTGGCCGAGTAGCCTGCGAAGCTGTAGGTGATCGTCTCATTGTTGATAGGTGCATTAGTTTCCGAGACAATCTGTTGTAAATTTGCGCTAGAGTAGCTGTAGACAGAGGCAGTAGCCGGTAAAGGAATACCGGTCAAGGCGACGGTTGTGCTTATCGTGGTACCCGTTTTGTTCAAGACGAGAATGGTTACGACGCTATCTGAGGTTCGTTGCGCCGCGTAGACCGAAAGCTGGCTCTGATCGGAGCTGGCCGCATCGACCCAGGTGTCTCCGTACTGTTCCCCGTTGCCGTCATAGTTGCGATACATCCTGAAGGCGTAGGCGATTGGATCAGCCGGAGCCGGAGCGCTCCACATATTCGCAAAGCCGAGCTGTTCGCGTCCAAAGATTCCCAGAACATCCATCTCGGCTATCGCATCGACGATCGACTTCCTTCCACTGTCGATGGAGTACTCCGATAAGGCGATCTTGGTGCCGGGGTAGTACTGGCTGACCCATCCCTTAAACCGCGGCAGCAACTGCATGGGGCCGTTGAAGACATACTGTTCTACCCACGTGCCTCCGTTGAAGGTTGGATCCCAAAGAGTCCGTGTGGAAGCAAGCTGTGCGGTGGCGGACGACACGTCGAAATAATAATGCTCGTCAAAATAGTCGAGGATGCGGCTACCGTTCGTCGCCTGATACGCGGCCATCTGCTGAAGATAGTATTGGCCCGCCAGAAGGCCACCCTGTTTGGTGGTATCGCCAACCCAGCCGCCTAAGGTGAAGTCAGAAGGCCCGAGAACCATGGCCGATGGGTCGACCTGTTTGATCGCCGCGGCATACTGCTCGCCTAGTTGTGTAATGGTGGGATAGTCCGCCCCATTGGGCAGAACATCCCGATGGGTGTTGCCCCATCCTAAAGGTTCATTATCCAGTTGATAGAAGGCGACTCCGCCTTGAGCTGCAGGTCCGAAGGTTCCCACCAGGTGTTGTAGCCAGCCTTTCTGCAGGCCGGTTGAGTTGTCGATATGGTTGGCGTAGATATTGTTATCAATTAGCTGAGTTCCATTGGATGCGATGCTGTTGCCGCAGTTATCGCCATTTGGATGAACATAGGGATTGGTTAATTGTTGCGCGCCGTAGACAGAGACCGGGAAGCTGCAGCTCCACGCTGCGGATTTATTGACGAACGGAATAATAGGTATCGTGATCAGCGCATTCGCCGGCTCATACGTCCGAATCATTTGATCGGCGGAGCGCCCTGGCGTAGGATTGGCGGTCCCACTGCCGCCCATAAAGTACCAATCGAAGCCCGCATTACTCGAGTCAACCTGCCAGTTGTAACGTGTAGTGCCGTCTCCGCCCCAACGAATATTTGGAACTGATATCTCTTTCGCATACGTTGCATCGAGACCGTAGTTTGCGATGCCGTAAACTTGCGCGCTGATCGGATGTCTTCCGCTGGCAATGTTGATCGATACTGTGGGAGCAGGCCCAGCTTGTCCTAGCGCTGTTGCGGACGCGGCAACGCATGCGACCAGTAGTTGAATGCATCGGGTGTCGACGTCGAATCGCATGGGGAGGCGTCTCACAATCGAGCGAAGATGGTCTGCTTTGTCAGCCTAGACGGCCCAGCACACCCCATGTATACAACCTAAGTTGTAGAAAATTTATGTGGTGACCTTGCCTTTCAAGCGGCTCGTCTAATAATGCTTCGGCTTGGCACCAGTCTCTCGATCAGGAAATGGGATTTCGCCGGTCCAATAAGGAGAGTTTATGTGTAATCGGTGGCATAGAGAGGGGTCTGTATCATTTGCTCTAATGAGTTGCATGACGCTGCTAAATAACGCGGATGAGTCATCATTCGGTCGTGGTCAGTCCGCCGGTCGCGCCAACAACTTACAAATTTTGCAGTGTGTTGTTGAATTTTGAACGCTTACGATCGGGAAATCGTTTCTGGGAGTCTATCTAGGTAAAGCAATCCCAGGCGCCGCCTATGGAGCCGCAGGATCACTATTGGTTATGGTCATTTGGGTCTATTACTCTGAGCAAATCTTCCTCTTTGGAGCGGAAATTACCCGCGCCCCTGCCTTGTGGAAGCGAGGGATATCGACTCAAATGAACCAAAATTCCGCGAAAACGGTAGTATTGCACACCAACTCAATAGCTAGAGCAGGACTTCTGCTACCGGCTTAGGTTCTCGAAAGAAAAGCGCCGTCCGTCTGTCTGTATCCTCGGAAGAACCGGATTCAATCGCAATGCCAAGCGGTAAGACGGAAGGTTGGCCTTATCCGAATCGCTTTGAGCCAAGCAATGAGTTATAAACATCACTAATCAGACCGAGTCTGAAATTCTCTCTTCATCTGCAAGTAGTACTGCACCGTCTAGTTCAACGGTGCTTGTTGAACCGGCCTTAGGTTGGAGCAGCTTATCTTTCACGTGCTCAAGCACTTCAGGTAGCGTGAAGAATACTGGGTGCCCGTTCGACGTCTTTAATCGACGCTGTGTCTTCTCAAGATCGCCCGCAAATTGCCATAGACAAATGATGATGTTGATCTCCGGAAATTTGGCCCGAAGTTTGTGATACAAGGTTCGGGTGTGTTCGATGGCAAAGGGCGGTAGAGCCGAGATACAGACGACCACAGGATCAAGATCGGCCACTGCGGAGAGCATCTCAGCGACAGGCCCGGTGGGGATGCTCTGACTGACGAGCCCTGCTCGATCCAGCGACTGACAGAGGAGCATTCCCACGACCTCATCCGCCTCATCCCGTGCCGGGATGCACGCGATGCGGCTCTCGGCATCCGATCCTAATAGCTGTCGGTTAGTCCCTTCAACGGGTGCGGATTCCCCAAGCTCTTCAATGAGCTCTCGGGTGCTCTGCATGATGAATGCTAAAGTTGCATCGTCTAGCTCGTTGCGATGGCGGTCCTGTTCGACCAGGCTAAGAGCAGGTATCAGGACTTCAGTGTACAGATCGTCGAGGTGCTTAGTTTCAAGGTATTGCTCCAAGACCTGTCTAGCCTCGGCCTGATCAGAGGCGAGTAACCGCTGATAGTAAAGTCCGCTTTTTGAGATTTCGGGTTCATCTCCCAGAAGAGTGTCTAGGAAGCTGAGACTGGGAACATATCGCCCCATAACGACCAGCGAAACAGTCAAGGGTGTCGCCAGGATTAGGCCGGGAAAGCCCCATATTAGCGTCCAAAAGACGGCTGCAACAAGGATAGCTAGACTAGACAGACCGACCTGGGCGCCATAGAGCAGAGGTTCCACGAAGTTGGCAACAACCAGTTCTAAAGCTAAAAAAAATGCGGTGGTACCGAAGCAATGTTTCCACCCCGGGAAGACCGCAAGTGACAACAAAATCGGCACCGCTGCAGAAGCGGGAGCTCCAATGTAGGGCAAAAAGCGAAGGATTGCTGCTAAGAGGCCCCAGAGCCAAGCTTCAGGAATTCCGATGAAGTAAAGGCCAATTCCCACCACCAGTCCAAAGATTGCATTCACCATCGATTGCAGAAGCAGATAACGCTGAATACGTCTGGTGGCTTCATCCAGTGCCTGTGTCATTACATGGAGTCGGCCTCCACTCGAAAGGTGAATGAACCTGTTACGCAGATCCTCACGCCCGATCAATACGAAGATTGTGAAGATGACAACCAGGCCCGCTGAACCCATGGATTCTACGGCGCTTTCAAGGAAAGCAAAGGTATGAGATTCGGGCACGACTTCAACCGCTAGGGGCCTCTGAAGGGAAGCGCCAGGGAGCGGCTTCTTGCCGCGATCTTGCTGCGTCGACTCGTTTTGCGGCTTACTAAGATCCTTTTCCAGATCTCCAAGAGCGTCGGAAACCTTGTCGAAATTCGAACCTCGGAGAGCCCCCACAGCATGGATCTTCTGCTCGAGCGTTGCCTTATACGTCGGCAGCTGAAGTGTCAGATCGGTAACTTCCATGGATAGTTTCCACGCAAATGCAAAAGCTAATAGACACAAACCGGTAGCGATGATGAGAACCGCGCCTATCCTCGGGATGCGGAGTTTTCCCAGAAGTGTCATCAAGGGGGCTAAGAGCAAAGAAAGAAGGAAGGCCAGCGCGAGCGGGATGAATACGCTCTTACCAAAGTAAAGGGCAGCAACAATAACGACAAGGGTAACGATCCGAAGCAGCTGCGCCGTCTCGGTCAGATTCGATTTTCGGTTCATTTGTTCATCTCACGGACCATCGAAGCGAGATTCACTGTTCCTTCGCTGAACAGGTAGACGGGAAGGGCGATGTTTTCGGGTCGGTGCCTTTTGCAACGGAACCGAATAGCAAACGTGACTGAGTCTCCAATCGGATAGGGGTACTTGAACGCATGGGGGCCTGGTTGCCAAATCCATGGCCCCCGCGGTAGGCGTCTACAGATTTCGGGCTCTTCCGCCAGTGACAAGTCTCACCAGCAAAGTAAGAATCACAGCTCCAACGATGGCAACAATGATCGTATAAATCAGTCCACCTTGATCAGCAAAACCAAGCGTGCGCATGATAAAACCGCCGACAATTGCTCCAACGATGCCGACGACGATATCCATTAGGGGACCAAAACCGCTCCCCTTCATAAGCTTCCCCGTGAGAAAGCCTGCAATCAGACCGACAATAATCCACCAGATAATAAACATTAGGTAACCTTTCTATTCTTCGGAGGAGATGAGTACGAAGGGACGGCTGAGTCTACCAAGCCCCCCCGGAACGCTATATTACTTTTTGGTTATCGTTGATTTGTCATGCGCCGTTTTCGAGGCTTCGTGCGCTTTGCGGGAATGGTCATGTGCCTGGTTCGAGTGCTCCGCCGCAGTCGGGTCATTCTTTGCGTGCTTGTCCGCAGCCGTGTGATGCGCCTTTGCTGCGTTCTCGTGGTGTTCTGCTGCTTTCTTATGTGCTTCGTGTGCCATGATCGATTTCCTTATCTGAGCCGAACTCAGGTTACTGGTGCGCTTAGGTTGACCTGATGGTTTCGTTTCAGACGGCAAAAGTTCGCCTTCAGTCAGTCCTTGGTTGGTCCAAACGGCTTGGTACAAAGTGTATGATGCCGAACACTTATCGGCAAATGAAGAATTAGAATTAATTTTTTAGGGAGTATCCTGACAGCGTGACAGTGCGAGATACTGTCCAGAACATTCGTAGGCGGTGTTCTTGATGAAGAGCGTCCACCTGCTAACAATCAGGCTAGTGAAATGGCCTGAGATAGCGAAAGTCAAACCTCTTCTAAGGAACTCATGGCAAGGGAAGTAACGAATAGGCTCCTAGAATCTCTGAACCGCAAAACTCGCCAAATGGTTATTGCCAGGTCCAGCCTTGTCGATTTGTCCGTTCGGCAAACCCTTTCAGACGCAGGCGGGCCTCCAAAACTAGCCTATTTTCTTCTCTCCGGCTTTGCGTCGGAAGTGGTCCAACTTGCCGACGGGGAGTTCGTAGAAATAGGGCTGGTGGGAAACGAGGGGCTGACCGGCAGTTACTATCTTTTGGGACCATCGTCATCGCTCCATCGCTGTTTCATCCAAACCACGGGGACAGCGTATGAGATTCCGTTCTCTGAGTTAGAAAATCTCTTCGCAGCTTCTCCGGATCTGAGAAGTGGTGTCCTGAAATACGTACAACATCAGATTGCGCACTTGGCGCAAACAGCAGCTTGCAATCGAGTGCATGACGCGGCTCCGCGCTTTGCCCGTTGGCTCCTAACTATCCAAGACCGGAGTCGAGCGGCGGAGTTCTCTCTTACTCAGGACTTTCTCGCACAGATGCTAGGGATTGGAAGGCCAACCTTGAATATCGTCGCCAGGTCTTTTGAAAAGGCCGGATTGGTAGGCCATCGCCGCGGAACGGTTCAGATCCTTAACCGAACTGGTCTCCGAGCTATCGCTTGTCTGTGCTACGAAACCACGCGGCAGGTGTTGGTCAAGCTTTACGCATAAAGACGCCGTAGTAGTAGCCACGGCTGAGTAGTATGCGATGTTGATTTGAATGTGACCGGGGCAGACGGGGCTTGAGCTGAATTCAATGTCTCCATTGTGGCTCACCAAGCTATTGGCAACCCGGATCGCCAGAATTGTTCTGCTTTGGCGCAAATTCCGTCGAAGCGATAAAGGGTCTTTGCCGGCCAGGCGCCATACATAGAATCGCTAATTGATCTGCGCTTAGTTCTAATTGGTCGCAGCAAACATCGACTCCTGGGGACTCATAGGCATTCCTTGCAAACGACAAAATCGAATCACAATCCGTAGGCCTGATCTTAGCGAGGCCCAACGCAGTTTGAAGGGCCGAGATGTTGGGTTGTATGGCTACCACTGGATCGCCTTTAGCCCGCTCCGCTATGGGCAAGCTCGCCATGCGAAGGTGTCCTTCGTCCGTAGTCCTGAATGTGAGGGCATAGAGCATGCAAAATGTTAGCATCAGAGGCATCCACCGCCAGTTTTCTCGGAAGCCTCAAATTCATGAGGAATCCGGTACTGTTTGTCTATACAGATTTATGGGGTCGCACGTCAATTGCTAGCAGAAAAAGCGAAGGCTTGCACACCAAGTAGCGCATGCAAGCCTTCGATAGCCGATAGCAGAGAAAACGTCATTGTGGCAAAAGTTTAATAAGTTGCTTTCGTCTTTTCCCGGTCGATCAGAACGTCATCCGCAGTTCGCGTGGCGCCGGGCCGATCCGTTCCTAAGTGATGTAAAGCGGCCTGCTCTGGGCTTTCATTTGCAGACGCAACGGTGTGGCTGCTGACGCTCTTTTCCCCTGACGATGCGACGTCTTCACCGCCGGCAGCCTTGAGAATATCCTTGGCACGGGATACTTCATCAGAGCTGTCACAGTGAACCGATAGCAAAATGCCACCGTCATTGACACGCCCTTCGTAGCGTTTGGCCTCGTATTCCGGGATGCCCATGCCAACGAGTGCACCGACTAAACCCCCTACTGCCCCGCCGATGCCAAGCCCCGCCAGTGAGGCCATGATCGGACCTGCGGCAATAAGAGGACCGACTCCAGGAATTGCCAACGCTCCGATGCCTGCCAGCAAACCGAGCGTGCCTCCAACCACGCCACCGACTCCGACGCCAGTCGCAGTTCCTTCAGGGGCCTTCGTGTTCTTCTCAGTCGCGAAGTCTTTGGATCCCTCTTTGTCAGACATCAAGACTGAAACATCATCGTTAGAAAAACCGGCGGTTGTTAGCTGATCGACTGCTAATTCCGCGGCCTTACGAGTAGAGAATATTGCGAATGCTGCTGTATTCTTTCCTGCCATGGTAGTTCTCCTTGAATCAGATAGAGAGTGATTGAAACCGTAGTTTCAATTTCTGTTATTGTTTGACCGTTAACTGATTTGTCACTTTGTCCTGACCAACGATAGCCGCTGTCTTGGAGGCGATATTCTGCCTCTCCTCTTCGGATTTGACAGGCCCCTTTAACGTTACGGCTCCATCCTGAGTGATGATCTTCACGTTGTGCGCATATGTCGAAAGCGATTTGTCCGCCATGATTGATTGACGGATTTTCTTGCTTGTAAGGCGGTCTGCTGTGTTTTCTTTTTGCTGGTCCGCGGTCGTTTGTCGCGCTTTGTTCCTCGCTGAGTTGTCTGCAGCAGGAGAAGCGGCAGGTTGTGCCTGGTCTTGAGCAGGTAGTGCAACAGGCAGAAAGCACAGCGCCATGAGCACACAACAGGTCATAGCCGATTTCCGTAGGTTTTGAAGCTTTGTTGACATATGTGTCTCCCTTAATAAGCACTGCGAATCGCCTGAGTTATGTCGCGCGAATTGCATTGGTGAACAGTCCGGGGGTATGCCTTCGGATCAATACCTGCAGCGTCACCGCCCCTTACAAAATGTATGATGCCGAACACTTCTTCGCGCGCGAGCGAATCTGAATTTATTTTTGGTACTCCAGGTACGTTTTCGTTTCCTGCGTAGGCACTGCTGATGCCGAAAGGCGCTAAAACACGAGTTTCCTACGCAGGGCCTTCCCGCAGAAGTCAGTCAGGACTGTACGAAATAATGCGGCAAGCACAGCAATTAGGACGCAAGAATCCGAGAGCAGGTCACTCGGTCTATCAAACTGCAAAAAAAGCCTGGCAGATATGGACCAGACTTCCCAGACGATTGCACACGGACGGAACGCCTACGGAATCGCCTTGTCACTTCTGCAGGCTTTTCATTCTGATGCAACAATCTGTTCTCGCCAGTCATTCGACGGAAACGAAGATCTGTTTAGATCGCTATCACGGTTCCAATGACCGTCCACATCATTTACGAAAGATGTTTGGTCCCCCAGGCACCTCTCGTGGGTCGAATGGAGGCATGGCCGAGGAGCAGCTGAATTTGCTTTGGTGCCCCTTCTGCTTCCGGCAGAGTTTCGCGCGAGTCTGTCGCAGGTCGTACGGCGCGAGTTTGCTCAGTTCTGGGCCCTTGCGTAGCGCATCACCAGGCGCTAGACCGCCATGGCTTCCGTGATCTTTATTCAGACCACATCGCCCTTGTTGATGAGCCTGAAGCTCAGACCGGTCCAGAACCCTGCCGCAGCCAAACATAGTCGATCCGACGCTTGACCCCCTGCTAAACCACGGTCCGTATCCGATTTCCCTTGTCAGTCGGGTCGGGAAACTTCCGAGATGATCAGCCTCTGAAATGCAACACTCTCGACGCTAAAGTCACCATCAGAAAAGAGCGTCTGCTTCACTCTTTCAGTCATCAGAATAGGGTGCAAGAAAAGAACAAAGAGGTAAAGGAATATGCCATTAGAAAGCGATACCCAACCATCCGTTTCAAAAATTGAGAAGATGCCAGCGTGTCATGAACGACTGGAGCTTGCGCTAAGGTTTTTGGCGGCAGCTGGAGAGTGTGTGAACTCAGTAGGCCCTGGCAGAACGAGCTCGAGCCGTTCAGACCTTCTTTGGACGTACAACGCCATGGTGAATCATAGTGATCGGTGCCATAAGTGCACAGAAGTCTGAGCTGATTGATATAAATCATTGCATTGACTTATGGACTCGCATTCAGACGAACCAAAGATAAATACCTTAAGGTAGTCGGACCTGTAAATGAGACACCCTCGTCGCCTGCTATCCATCTAAGTTCGGGCGTACTGGCGGAGGCCGCCCATAGCAGGTGCCTTAGAGCAGTGTTTTGAGAATCTGATCAGGACGGCAGAAGCAGCTTAGGCAGGGGATGTGTCTCGATGTGTAGAACTGAACTCAGACCGAAGCAAAAAGCTTGGCTTGAGTAAGGATTGGCCCAGGCTACCCGAACAAGCTCAGTAAAGAAGCGATCCCTGATGTTTTTGACTGGCGGTATTTGGGGTGCTAAATAGGGTGCCGAAAACTTCAGGTTATGTGATTTCCAGTGCTTTTGAGTCGTTACGATCGCCATCGATGCTCATGAATTCAATAAGTTACAAACGTTGAGTTATATGGCATGGAAGAGTCATCGATTCGATCCCAATCAAGTCCACAGATAAACGATATAGATTGGTAAGTTTATCGACATCGTTCCTCATCACCCCGGAACACTGGGAGGCATGAACGGTGCGTGCGGCACTCAGCCACTGCTCGAAAGTATCGGAGTTGATGGGATTTCCATGACAAACCCCTCCTGGTTTGAATTGCAAGCTGTTTAGGGCTAAGTTCGCGATTCTCGCTTTCACATTTTCACAACTGTTGTCTGACTCCCGCTTCATTTGCCAAGGGCTTCAACTGGTGCGATAAGTCGCCTTGGAGAGCGGCCTTAGCTTCCTTTCGGCGAAAGGTCATTGCGAGCGGCCTTTGTTTGACATCTTCCATGAGGAAGCCCAAGCCGCTGTAGAACGCAAACGCGGCGAGCAAAAAGCCTGTCCATGCTGCGAAGAGAACCGCGCCGCCACCAAATCCAAATTGCACCAAGCCGCTGCCGCTGGATCGTAGGATTGCGATGGTCAAGAGAACTCCAAGCAATGGCTTTCCTGGGAATGTCACTACCGTAAGGACGATCAGTATGAGGGCCAGGAGGAGTAGAAAAACTCCCATCGCGATACTGGTGCTGCCTGGTACGCCAGTGTAAAATTCAACCCCTTGCACCACCCATGCTGCGGCAAAGATGCCCATAGCTGTGGCTCCTCCGGAGTCTCGCGAAAGGAAAGCCATGATGCACGGGATTAGCTCAAGGGGAGCGACGAAGGCCAATAGCATCACCGCGAGGAGCTTTGTGTCCGCCAATGGAATCCAGTGAAGCGCATAAGCGCTGAGCAATGCATTTCCCACTCCGAAGCCGAAGCATCCGAGGGGGAGGGCAGTGCCATAAGGACGCACGACAATCCTTGTGATTGACTGGACATCCGCTGGTTTTGTGTTCTCATCGCTCATATCTGCTTCATGCATTGCAAAAACTGCCGAGAACGGTTCCAAAGATTACGTGCGAAAGCAAAACCGCAATGGGTGTCTTGGCGCCATAGTTGAGTGCAAGAAAACCAGGTGGTTCCAGCCTGCGTGTTGCTGATGGCCCAGCCCATTCGGTCGCCATCCGCGGGTGCAGGTTGGGCATCAGAGACATACCCAGTGTCAGGACGATAGTGCCTTGAACAGCCCCAAAGAGGGCGCCTCGCCACCAGGAAGGGCCGCCAAGAAAATGGAAAGCCACGATGTACGGCAGGGCGAAGATTAAACCGCTTACGATGTGCAGTCCAAAGCCCCACAAGCGAGCTTTTGATCGTGCCGAAGTAACCATTGTGCCGAGCATAAAGGGCAAGCTCATCCGAGTGAGGTGAAGGGCTTGAGTAATCGACTCGAATGTAGCTTGTGCGAGCGTCGCCATGACGCCCCAGAACAACCAGCTTTGCCAGTTCATTGCTTCGCCTCGATCCATTGACGTGCGCTATTTCTCACGTCCTCTGCAACTTCTTTTCGTCGTTTTTCAATGGCAAGTGCAGCGCTGATCAGACCAATATGTGTAAAAGCCTGTGGGAAGTTTCCCAGCGCGGCACCGCTCTTCGGGTCGATCTCTTCGGCGAACAAGCCGACATCATTCGCGTACCGGAGAAGTTCTTCAAAGGTTTCCTCTGCTTGTTTCAGGCTACCTCCGCCCATGGCCAGATGCTCAACTGCCCAAAAACCGCAGATGCCGAAAGCTCCTTCCTCAGGGAATGTACCTCTACCGTCCGGTCGATTTCGGTAGAGGAGGGACCCGCCCGCACCTAGCTCATTCTTGATGCGGTTATAGGTGCCTTGAAGCCGCTCTGAAGAAGCTTCGTGGAAGTTGTGGAATGACATGAGCAGAAGACTAGAGTCCATCTTCTCCGACCCCGGCTCACTAGCGTAACTACGGATGCGGTTGTTCCAGGATTGGGTTTCGATAAAAGTGCGGATTTCATTCCGAGTCTTTTTGAACGCTTCGATCTGCTTTACGTCGATCGTCCCGGTCTCTGCAAATTTAACAAGCTCGTCGAGCGCCACCCAACATAACAGAAGAGAATGTGTATGCAAGACCGGCTCACCCCTTGGCTCCCAGATTCCCGCGTCCGGTTCGCGCCAGTGTTTGCATACATAATTGCCGAAATTGACGATTGTTTTTGCGGTGTCCCGGTCGAGCTTGCCTTTGCCCTTGTACAGCTTCGCCGAGGCGCAGATGACCTCCCCATAGAGGTCCATCTGCACTTGCGAGCGGGCCGAGTTTCCCATCATAACCGGGACCGAACTCCTGTAGCCGGACAGGCGCGGCAGCTCTTTCTCTTCGCCCACGATATTTCCGTAGACGTCATACACTACCATTAACTTAGGTTGCGTCAGACGCGTCGCATGAAGCATCCATTCGACAAAGGCTTCAGCCTCAAGCTCGTGACCCGTGCCGCACAACACATGGACAGCCACAGAAGCGTCGCGCAGCCAGCAATATCTGTAGTCGTAGTTCTTGTCGCCGCCGATCTGTTCCGGCAGCGAAGTTGTCGCAGCGGCAACGAACGCTCCAGAGGGAGCAAAATGGAGCATCTTAAGCGCCAGCACACTTCGCAAGACGGCTTCACGATATTCCCCGGAGTAAGAACACTTCGCAGACCACATCTGCCACCAGTCGATGGTTCGAGTGAGCGCAGCGAGTGACCCTTCAGGAAATGCGAGTGCCGCGGGCGCATCAGTCGCGAAAGTCAGCGAGAAAGATAGTCGATCTCCCGCTTGGATATTGGTCATACCGGTCGCACCGGAGGGATTGAGCTTAAACTCCATCTGGCTTTGTAAGCGAACAACCGCGCCCGGGATGTCAACGCGAAGACCGAGCTTCCCGTTATCTTGGATATCGGGCTTCTTTGTTCCATACTGGGGTCGCGGATTGAATTGCACATTGATCTCTACTTCTCCGGTCACTCCTTCGAGGATACGGATCAGTTCCCGCTGAGGAACGAGACGGCCGGATGTGAATTCTTCTCCGGCAACCGGCATGAAATCGGTCAATCGAACGGTTCCCGTCTGAGTCTCGAATGTTGTTTGGAGCACGTTTGTGTCGTGCACGTATTTTCGGCTTGTGGTGAAGGTAGTCGCGGGGCAGATCTGCCAGCTGCCTCCGTTCTCTGGCCCTGTGAGATAAGCAAACATAGAAGGGCTGTCAAAGCACGGCCAGCAAAGCCAATCAATCGACCCCTCGGTCGAAACCAGCGCGGCCGAGCGGCAATCCCCAATGACTGCGTAATCCTCAATTCCAAGCTGGAGGCGAGAAAAGGTGGCCGGAAGCTCCTGAATCGGCATGGATTGACTCATCGCCATTCCCCATCCTGAAGAAATATATCTGCTGTCCGCAGGGACAGCGCCATGATCGTGAGTGCGGGGTTTGCGGGTAGTGCAGACGGGAAGACAGAGTTGTCGCAAATCCATAGATTTGGCACATCGAAGCTCCGTCCGTTCGGATCGACCACATTCGTATTTGGATTGTCGCCCATACGGCACGTGCCGATTGTGTGTGCCGATCGTTGGTAGGTCCAGATGTCGGTTGCCCCGGCGGCCTTCCAGGCAGCCGTCATGAGATCCTGGGCATGTCGACTCATACGCAGTTCGTTCTCGCCATAACTGAAGTGAACACGTGCCTTCTTCATACCCAGGGCATCGCTCTCCTCGGATAGTTCGAGGAAATTGTTTTCAGATGGAAGGCAATCGCCGTTAATCCCAATACCGGCGACGTGGTTGTACTGTTGCAAGTAATCGACGAGCGGTTTACCCCAAAGGCCGCGCCCTCGCGCCACTTGCATCGACCATGTGACCGGAACGATGCCCAGGCTTTGAGTGAGGTAACCGCCGGCGAAGCCTGCCTGTGCAGGCCGAATCGTGTCTTCGCTGATCAGAGACGCGGGAAAGCCTTTGTTCGGCCGGGTTTCATCGGCGAACGTCCCCCATACCTGCGTAGCCACATGTGCCATGAAGTTGCGACCGACCTGTCCGCTGGAGTTGCCGAGTCCTTCCCCATGCCCTCCATTGCAATGCAAGAGGAGCCGCGGTGTCTCGACCGCTCCAGCGCACAGGAACACAACCTTGCAGCGCTGTCGAATATTCTCATCGCCATGCCGATAGATTACGGCACTCACTCTTCCTTGATTGTTGAGTTCGAAGTTGTGCACAAAGCATTCAGGCCGGATCTCTGCGCCAGCTTTAACGGCTGCGGGGAGATAGGTCACATCCATGCTGGCTTTCGCGCCGTTGCGACAGCCTTGATGGCAGTATCCGCGATTCACGCAGGCGTGTCGGGCCTCATACCCTTCCTGCTGGTAATCGCTAGAGACAGCAGCCACCGGCGCCTCGCTGGTGCGGAGGCCAAGTTCGCGAAAGCCTCGCTGCATCAGTTCTGCGGGTGCATTCAAAGGTACAGGGAGCAGCGGATACCTTCGCTCCGGGTCCCAGGGATATAGTGCCGGACCTGAGACTCCGAAGAACCTTTCGAGCTTTTCGTAATAGGGCCTCAGATCGTCCACCCTCATCGGCCAGTCAACACCTATGCCGAATTCAGAATGAATCCTAAAATCACGCGGGTCAGCCCGTGGTACAAACGCTCCCCAGTGAAGCATTGAGCCGCCAACGCCTGTGCCGCTATTGTTACCACCGAACGCCGTCGGAGTGTTTCCTGCACTAAGCCGTTCGCCAAGCCAATAAAGCTCCGAGGCTGCAACTTCGTCAGTCGCAAAATCACGTCCCGGATCCCAGTTGCGTCCAGCTTCGAAAGCAACTACTCGCAATCCAGCACGAGCCAGCTTCGCCAACAATGGCGCTCCACCCGCGCCCGTGCCGATCACTACTGCATCTACTACTTCGTCCGTTCCATATCGCCGCATCGAATCAAGATTCATTCTCCCGCACCTTTGCCTTCGGCTCCCACCCCTCAACCTTGCCGAGACCCAATTGAACGAAACCGGATAATGCCGCCGAGTCTGCTCCATCCGCGATCCCGCTATACCCTAACTGTGCCAGGGTCTCAGGGTGTGACATATAAATCCCCGTAACGTCCCCCCGCAGATCCTCGAACCACCGTTGCATCTGAGTTGCGCTGAGACTCGCGACGTCAACACCAGAATCAGGCTCGCCCGCCTCCATCTCTCCGCTTTCGATCACCCTCAGGACCTGGTTCTTCTTCTCTGAGAGCAATTCAGCAAAACACGCCCGAAACTCTCTGCGCGCATACCGATCGATCGCCGCTAAGGCTCCGCGATAAGCCGTCAGATCTGGTGGTAGCTCCGAATAACGCCATCCCTTTCCTTGTCCCACCGCCAACCGCGCATCAATGCACGTTGCGAAATCGATAGAACGATCGGGCATCGGCGTTACGCATTCCGCGAGCGCCTGGAGTATCTTTTTTTCGCCCGTCGATAGGGCCGTCTTTCTGCCTGGCTCATCTGAAGATCGGAGCCGCTTCAACAGGACCTCACGCGTCGGAGTGCTTACGCGGTCGGAGTCAATGAGAGCTAAATAAGAAGGATCGATTTTCTCTTTTGTGATCATCACCCTCGCCTCTCGAAATCCGGTACGATGCGATCTGCGAAGTCGGCGATAAGCTTCGCCAGTTCCTGCGGCCGTTCCATAGGAAGGAGATGAGCTGCACCGGCCAACACCTTCAGTTGTGCATGGGGAAGATGAGGCATTACCAGCTTTGCCTGCGCATCAAAACCCAGCGCTTTGTCTTTGTCTCCCGCCACGACAAGTGCCGGTAAATTCAGTTCTCCCACGCGCTCCGCCCAATCCTCTTTGCTCCCGGAGTCAAGCCATGCATTCCACGCCGCACAGTTCATGCGCAACACATCGGAGACTGCACGTGTGAAGACGTGGGACGGGAGTGTCTGGGCTGAGTTTTCTTGAATGAATTTCTCGGCATGCTTTCGATAACTGTTTCCCGGCCTCCCGAGTCTGGCCTGCATCTCAGTCCGCTTGTCGTCGCTCATAGGCTCGGGAGACGCCGGCGACGATGCTACCAATACCAAGCCTGCCAACCCCGCGAGTTCCGGGTCATTCTTCGCACGAAGTGCAACGACCATGGAAACCTTGCCAGCCATGCTATGTCCCGCCAGCACGAAGCGCTTGAGCTTCAGGGTTTTCAGTCGCGCGATAATGTAATCGGCCATGAGCGCAACCGAGTATCCGTTGACCTCTGCGGCATCACCAAATCCGGGCAGATCGATGCCGACACACTGCAATCGGGGGGAAAGCAGTTCGATCACCTCCGCCCATTCCTTCCAACTGCCGCCGAGAAACGGCATTACTACCAAAGAAAGACCAGCGTTGTCTTTGCCAGGAGATTGTTTCAGGAGCACTTTCGTATCAGATTCATAGGCTGTTTGTCTTTCCATACATTTCACACTTCCTTCAGAAACAGCTTGTCGATCTTGAAAGTCCCAACATTCGACATGTATGACGTCAATTTGGTTACAAACCTATTGACATTCGATGCACTTTTGCGAACCAACGGGTGTAGTTTTGAGTCTGCGTTCGCTCACGCGACAGCTGTAATGTTATGAATCTTGTTAAGCCGGCACACGAAAGCAAAGCACGAGATCCTACGAATAAAGACTTAAGTGATTTTCGGTCTAAATTGTAACCGCACGCATGGTTTGAGCGTCAGACTGCTAGCAGAACGAAACTGCTTTTTCACACGCACCCACTAAGCGATGACTCCTCTTTGAAAGTGCTGGAAGAAAGAGGAGTGTTGCTTTGTTAAGGAATCAACACATCATGAACATTCAGCGCCCGTCCCGACATTTCATCGCTCAAGGCCTTCTGGCTGGATTAATTGGCGGCGTGGGAGGTTCAGCAGCTAAGTTGATCGGTGAGGCTGTTTATCCTCCGAGAACGCAAGGGCAAGAACCCCCTCCTGCTGTCTTGGCGGAGAAAGTCGTCGGTCATCCGCTTAGTGAGACTCATAAAGAAATTGCAACCCAATTCTTTCACTGGACACTTGGAACGAGTATCGCTGGAGCGTACGGAGTGGCGGCGGAGTTTTCGCCTATCGTAACGGTTGGCTACGGCGTGGCGTTTGGGATCGCGGTCATGCTGGGTACCCATGAATCGACACTTCCTCTCCTGGGTCT
This sequence comes from Tunturiibacter empetritectus, assembly GCF_013410875.1. GTDB lineage: Bacteria > Acidobacteriota > Terriglobia > Terriglobales > Acidobacteriaceae > Edaphobacter > Edaphobacter empetritectus. The sequence goes on from NZ_JACCCU010000003.1 coordinate 27,938, forward strand.
CGACAAACCGCCGACGCAGCAGCCGTTGCGAGAGCACACAAGCGAACTTGCGACCCATTCTCTCTACGGTTTTGTCGTGGAGTTTATTAGAAGGCGCCTCATTAAGCGGTGGAGGGCTGTTGCATCCTAATGACTGAGGCTTGATATCAGTCGATTTACAAAAGACATTCTTCCAGCAACTTGCTGCCATTGAGCATCAAAGTCGTAGGTTGCATGATGCAAAGTTTCATCAATGGGAAGAACCTACGAGTTTAGGTTGAGAAGACGGCTGGCAAATTCAATTCACTGGACGACATAAGATCGTATCGATAAAAGCATTTGCAGTAGAGGTCGCAAGTCAATCATGAGCTCACCACCTGTTGTTGTGATTACGGGAGCGTCTGCTGGTCTGGGCCGCGCAATTGCGCATGCTTATGCCAAACGCGGCGCAAAACTAGGCCTTCTAGCCAGAAGTTCAGAGGCACTCGCTGCGGCTCAGCGCGAATGCCATGAGTTTGGCGGCCAAGCAATCTTCATTTCCGTCGATGTCTCGGACGCTGAGGCGGTGGAACGGGCAGCTAGCCAGATTGAGCAGGAGTTGGGTCCAATCGATATATGGATCAACAACGCCATGGTCAGTGTGTTCTCTCCAGTCAAAGACATGGAGGCATCTGACTACAAGCGTGTTACAGACGTGTTGTATCTCGGGTTCGTTTATGGAACATTATCCGCTTTGCGCCGGATGCTGCCGCGCAATAGGGGAACAATCGTTCAAATTGGCTCCGCGCTTTCGTATCGTTCGATTCCTTTGCAATCGGCCTACTGCGCGTCCAAACACGCCATCAATGGCTTTACTGACTCACTTCGTTGTGAACTGTTTCATGATCACAGCAACGTTCGACTCACCGCCGTACACATGCCCGCGATGAATACGACTCAGTTTGGCTGGGTAAAGAATCGGATGCCGCACAATACCCAACCGGTCCCTCCAATCTTCGAACCGGAGATCGCCGCGGAAGTAGTAGTGGCTGCGGGATTAGCGAAACATCCTCGTCGTGAATATTGGGTGGGCGCACCAACGATCGCCGCGATCCTCGCCCAGAAGGTGGTTCCAGGCTTGCTTGATCGATATCTCGGCAGGACAGGATACAAAGCGCAACAGCTGATGGATGAGCCTAGCGATCCGAATGCTCCCAACAACCTGTACGAACCAGTCGCAGGAGCGCACAATACGCGTGGCAAGTTCGACGACCGATCCAAGCATACCAGTGCAGAGGTCTTCCTCTCCATGCACCGTACGTGGCTTGTTCTTGGGGCTGCGGCTCTGGTCGGCGCAGGCGTTGCTGCGTTTGGCGGAAGGAGACGTTCGTGAGGGTAGACAAGAAAGGTCACTCGGAGAATATAGCCCTTGTCACCGCAACTTCGGCTGCAATCCTGACTTTGTTACCAGTGGCGGCTCACCAGGTGGGCCTACTCTCGCACTTACCGGATCCGCCCTTTGCCATCTTTACCTCCGATGACATTACCGAATCGAAAGCAGCGCACCCATTAGGAATTCCAGACGGTCTTCTTGGGCTCGGAAGTTATGGGGGCACTCTCGCACTTATCCTACTTTCGCGACGACACCCGATAGCACGGAAGATGCTTGTCGTGAAATTGGTAGCCGATGGATCGGCTGCAAGTTTCAATGCAGTTAGGCAATTGGTGTCGTTCGGAAAATTATGTTCGTGGTGCACCGGTACGGTTCTTTGTACTGCAGCTATGGTCTTCGCGGGACGAAAACTCATCGCACAAGAAACCGTTGTCGTGAGTCGGCGCCTCAGTTAACTCTAACTTTAATTAAAAGTAGAAGCCGTGGATCCTGTGGTGAGCGAACAGTTCAGCAAAAACAAGAAGTACAGTTATAACGCTCACCCAAAACGTGAACTGCTCCATACGCTTCTTGTGTGCTGATATTGGAGTCAGACGCCACTGAGCTGACGGTCTTCGGCGAAGTCGCCTCACTTGCCAAAGAACGGCGAAATTGAGAGCCGCGCCAGCGAGAGCAAAGATCAGCATCGGCAGCCTAATCCGATCCCTATGAAAATCCTGCGAAGGAGCAGACGTGGCAATCGAGGTAACGAATGCCGCTAAGCCAATCGCGAAACGCATGCCGCTGGCTGCGATCACCGCAGTACAAACGCTTTGAAGAAAGGCGAATGCCAGCGCCGACCACGCGAGAGCCCCGCTACGGGTCTCGATTCGCTCCATTCTCTGAAGTTCATCTACTGTCTGTTGCGCCATCTATCCATTCTCACACCATTTGTCAGGCTCGTCTTAGAATTTAGCCGAGGCTTTTAAGGTCTGATTCGACGGTGTAAAGACATCATTGCGTAACTACACATCGATCAATGAGTTCCACACGATTCAACCGCGATTTCCAGACGCGGATTCAGCACAATCCCGGTTGTCGGAACCCGCAAAGGCGTGTGTAGCAATGAACAAAGGTGTCTTGCGCGTTGAACCGCCGCACGCTGCAATGCAATCTGAAACTACAGATACTTAGCGACCGAACAATTGGTCAAATCCTCGGCGGTTCGATTCGGGACTGATCTGATCGGCTGTTGAAGCTTTCCACTTGCACGAAGAGTCGGCTTTGGACGGCGCCCTCCGATACGACCTTGGTCACGGGCGGACTCCAGGCCCGCTCGCGTTCGCTCACGCAGCATGGCTCGCTCAAATTCCGCAAACGATCCGATCATCTGCATCATCATTCGGCCGGCGGGTGTCGTGGTGTCGATCGCCTCTGTGAGGCTGCGGAAACCCGCCTTCGCTTCCTGTATCCGCTCCATGATCGTGAGGACATCCCTCAATGATCGCGAAAGCCGGTCCAGCTTCCAGACGACCAGGACATCTCCTTTACGAAGATGGTCGAGCAGTCGTTGCAGCTCAGGACGATTCCAGCGCCCCCGGGTGGCCTTCTCCCGGAAGCAATCCAGATGGGATACCATTCGTTACCACTTTGTAGACTGTCACAATCCACACACCTCCCGTGAGGACGATGAATAGCCCATCAATCCATCCCAGCCGCTTCTTTTCTCGCGAGTTTGCCATGGGTATTTCGATGTTAGCCGACGCGGTCGCAGCTGCAAACTGGGTTCCCAGCAACGCCTCCCCAACAACCGGAGTTGTCGTCGGTAGCGGAGAGCTGACGTTTAGCGGATTAAGTCAAAGTGCTAAATGAGGTCATCTTAGATATTGTGGACGGAAATGCTCAGAAGCTGTGTATGCCTCTTCTTGATCTTTTGCAGCATGGGGTCGAGCTTTCTTTCCGGTCAGGAGTTGCAGAGGAGACTTGACACGGAGAAGGGTGAGACACGCGATGCCCTATCGGCACACCCTCTCTCTTGGTGGACCAAGGACCTGTTGCGACTGGATTCGAGCGGAGATCTCATGCTTGGCTTTAAAGCACCCGACGGCCAACCTCTCACAGCGAAAGACTACCGGACAAAACAAACGATAACCAAAGTGGGTGTCCTCGCAGGACACGCTATCCTTCAAGTACAAACCTCCATTCACCCGGGTCCGCGAGTGATCGCAGCAGGTTTGCCTCTGATGACGGGAGCGCAGGAGAGTGGAAAGATTTGCTTGTATCTACGGGGAGCGAAGGCTTATACGTCGAAATCTACGCGCTGCACTATGACGGAGGTGGGCTGATCCATGAGACAACAGCGCAGCTGTTTGGATCGGGAGCGAATGCCTTTTTAGGTAGCTATGATCCAGATACTGGAAACGGCGGCGGTTGTCTTGACGGCTACTGGTGGATCGACAACAAGGGTCCTCACGAAGTCAATTTTTCTCCCCTGCTCGAAGCAATCAAGCGTGAGATTCCGGCGAATTCCAGGTTCACTCCGAACTGCTGGGCTCTGCACCCTGAGACTTCTGAATTGAAGAGCTGGGTGCAACGTAGGGACGCCGAGTGTCGCGCTTGTGGCGGTCTCGGGGAGATACATGCTGTCTATAGGATCGAGCAAGGCGTCGCTAAACCCGTATCCGTTAGCTTCAAAGCTACCAAACCGTAGTTCGGACCGATTGGCTTTCTTGTCTTCTCTGAAACGAACGTTTCAGAGCAGTACGCTGCCCCAACCCTTTGGTTTATGAACCCAAAGGGCGTGACAACTCCTTACGACCTGATAGGCCAGGGCCGCTCCTCCAATGAGTGACTCGGTCTGGTAGCAAGAATCGAGAGCGATCTCCAATATTGAACAGGCTCATTCATTGCTTAAACCCAACATTGCTGTTACCAGGGGCAATCTGCCAGTTTCAGCGACCTGCTCAAAGGGACATGCCCCAGGGCCGTGGCGCGACAGCACGTTAGTTTTGGCTGTTCAGTTTGGCGATGAGTTGCGGTGTCCAAGTTGCTAACGTCGCACCGTTGGCATCCGCCTGCTCAGCAATCTGGTTGTAGAAAACGAGCAGCTTTCTGGGATCAAGCAGGCACTCATTGAGTGCGGATCGACCATACTATTTTTCAACCAGGAATGCCATCTCGTAGCCGACGGTATACCAGCCGCCCTGAATTTCGCCCCAGAATGGAGCCGCTCGCTTTCGGATCTCTGTATCGGGGGTCAATTTCCCATCGAGAATATCCATCAAAAGCTGCTGTATCGATTGAAGATCGACATTGAAGTGCATCATGTCGGCGTCCCACCGAGCTCGTGCTACCCCGTCATCTTCCCAATGCGGGTGTCGGTCCGCCGATCCCGCCGCGGCGAGCATCGCTTCCCCCTCGCCAAACCCACCGATCCATTCCATCGCTTTTTTCACATTGAGTGGCAGCCCGGCTTGTATCGCGTCCTGCTGTTTTTCGAGGCTTGCTAGCCCAATATGATGACATTCGTGGGCGACGGTATTCTCGAATTTGTCTTGAGACTGCTTTTCAAGGTAGAGGAAGATTGCGGGGCTCTCGCCCTGTTTAGCCCAGACAAAGCTATTGTGTACCGGCTTGATCTCAGGAAAGACGCGGGCGTGGATAGTTGCGCCGGGCGGCAACCACGTCAGCACGTTGGCTCCCAACGCAGCCATGTTTGCCTTTTCAAGATTGGTGAGCGTGTCGTGCCACTCTGCTCTCTTGCTGAGCGTTTCTGGCTGGAGAAGAAAGTGCTTGAATGTTTCGTCCGTAAATTCTCGCCCCATGGCGGCTTCGCGGTCTTTTAGCCACTGGTACGGAGTGGTTGCAAAGAGCCTTTGCCAGTCTTCAGGATTTACCGCTTGATGGGCGGCTTCCTTATCAAGGATTTGCAAAGCCTGTTCAGCTTCGGAAGTGTCCAAGGTGAGCTGGACTGAGGGCGTTGTTTGCGCGGTGGCCAACCGTACTCCACATAAAACTGTAACCAGAAAGACGATCGCTCCTTTGTGCAAGGGCCGCTCCTAAGAAAGATTAGCTACATACATTAATAACGTGCTTCGGGTGGTACTTGTTGCGACGATAGCTTTTCGCTAGGCCTGCCCAACTAGGCTGAAGCGGCAGGTGTAAGGAGACGGTAGAGAGTGGCCGGATGAACGCTGAAGGTACGGGCGACCTCGCGGACGTGTTTGCCTTCCTTGAGCAGTCTTTTGGCGAGCTCGCGCTGATTTTCATTCATCTTCTTGGGGCGACCGAAGCGGACGCCGCGCTTGTGCGCGTCCGCCCGTCCGGTCCGGTGCGTTCGCGGATCAGATCACGTTCAGATCGGCGATACCAGCAAAGATGGTCATGATCATCTTGCCGGCGTGGGTGGTGGTGTCGGCCCAGGGTTCCGAAATAGATTGAAAGCGGGCGCCGACCTGATTGATCGTCTCGACGATTTCCAGCAGATTGCGGGTGGAGCGAGGCTTCCAGACAGTGACGATGTCGCCCTCGCGGAGCTGATCGAGCATTCGGTTCAACTCCGGGCGGTCTCGGTACGCCCCGGAGACTTTTTCCCGGAAGACAGCCGTTGATCTTCGGTCGAGACCCTCGCATACCCTATCTTCATTGAACCTGCCTCCCAATCCTTTTGCAAAATATATCGCACTCAGGATTCCTAATGCGAGACTCGCCCCTGTTCTCTCCAGGACCGTCAACCCGTATGGCAGCGTACACGCCAGCGGGCACAATGGATCTGTCCTGGGACCTCGCCGCAAGACGATCCGCCTCAGACCCTTCAGCAGAGGAAGGCAGACTTTGAGCGGTCGCTTCTGGCGACCCGCTTACCAAAGAAGAAATTCTAGCGACGCAGTGAGATCGGGCGAAGTTTGCAGACTGGCGAGATGGCCCTGTTCAACGATGGATGGCAAAACTGTGGCATGTAGCGAATGAGGACATTCTTTGTTTTGGTCCTGGGGCGCGGAGTTCGATTCTCATGAAGCACGATGGTCGAGGAAAACTCTTCCATCCCAGTAAACCCCGTTCTGAGCAGTCAGCCGGAACGAGGAGCGCGCCCGGCACCATATTCGCTGTCTCAAGAGGCTCGGCTACAACACCTTCGCGGCTGAGTAGAGCGCCCTATTCTCAGAACAATGTCCTGTGTCATGCGTTGAGATCCACCACGGTGACTTTGCACTCTAGAAGCGTCAGTTCAGGGCAGGACATTTTTCAGGTCTAAACAGCTCTGTCTGGTATATGACATAAGCGTATACTCTCGTCACGACAAGGCGGATCGCACCTTTAGCCCGCCGAGGGAGAACTCTCATGGCGAACGCGAAGGTGCTCCTGGTCGATGACGACAACACCATTCGATACAGTCTTAGCATGATTCTGGAGCAGCATGGCTTCAAAGTGAGCAGCGCGGCGAAGCAGATAGCAGATACAGGAGGCGGCCTGACGCTCGATGCGTCAACCCTGACCTTCAATCAACTTCGAGACATTACAACAGCTGCGAGTTCCGGGAAGGCCAAGATCACAGTGAAAAACCTCACCAGTCTTACCTCATTGCAACTCGGCGAACTAAGTGCGCTCGCCCCAGGCTTGATAGTCTTTGATTTAACGAGCTGAAACGAAGCCGTACCGAATCCTGTCTGATGTGTTCGGCTTGATACTGAGGCCCGGACCCTAACGTAACGGAGCGGCCTTAGCCGGGTCTTCATCAATAAAGCCGAACGATCTAACTGCGGGTTCCTGAAAGAGCATCTGGCTTTCCTGCAATTTCGGGCAGCGTTGAAGGCCCTACTCGATTCAGGCACAGACCCGGACTTAGGCAATTTGGCGGGATTGACTCCATTGATGTCTGCTGAGGGCTTTCGAGCCCTTGATCACTGACATTAGCGATGCCGATTGGCACATAGGTGACCGGAGAAAAGATGAGTCCCAAGGAACGCGTTTTTGTCAGCTTTGCATCGGCAGCTCCGCCATAGCCTGCAATGGAAAGACTCAAAAATCTTGGTAGTGCCCTCAATTGCTCCGCGAAGGGAGGCTGGTAGAGGTCATGCCGAAATGGCATTTCCGGACGCTCGACCTTTGGCTTGTCCATCTTGGCAACAGGTACATCCCGCGTCAAGTGCGTGTCTTCAAAGAGTTCGCGAGTCAAATGGTGCCCTCGCTTTTCCCAACTCTCCCGAAATGATCTGCGACATGAAACGAGCTCTCGTTGTCGATACAACACCCCATCAACCCTATCAACAAAACGACCATGAGCGATTCAGCCTTACACCCCTTTGGCGACGCGCTGCTCGATAATCCGATTTGGAATTCGCTCACCACGAGTCACGCCCATCTCGCTGTAGGGTCCCATATTGGACAGGGCCTCGCCCGCCGTTATCCTGCCGAGGTAGGCCCACTCTCGGCTTTCCAGGAACCAACACCGGCTGCATATGCGGACCTGGCCGCTATTGTCCCGGAGGGAGACGTTGCCGTTCTCTTTCTCGAAGACCAACCCGAAATTCCTGCAGGCTGGCAGCTTCTCCGCGGTGGAACACTCGTTCAGATGGTCTGCCCGTCGATTCCGGAACAACCTCCTCTCGACGACACAATTGTCTTGATGGAGGCGGCTGATATCCCCGAGATGGTTGCTCTAGCAGACCTCACTGAGCCGGGACCGTTTCGCCACGATACCGCCAAGCTCGGAGGATTCTTAGGAATTCGGGTCGACGGTCGTCTCGCTGCGATGGCTGGACAACGATTATCCCCAACCGGCTTCGCGGAAGTCAGCGCCGTCTGCACTCACTCTAGTTTCTGCGGCCGCGGATGTGCCCAAGCGCTTGTTGCCGCAGTCACGCGGAACATTCGCGCCGAAGGCCGCACTCCGTTTCTAACCTCCCTTGAGGCAAACACGGGAGCGGTTCGCATTTATCGGCAGGTGGGGTTTGTCGTTCGTCGCACTTTCCAGCTAGCAGTGATCAAGCCACCCTCGCCAGGCATCAAGCGGGTGTCGCGAATCTCGACTCTTCGCTAGACATGAAAATCGGCTCGAACGGAATCGTTCGAGCCGTCATCTGGAACGGCCAACGTTTCAAGCTAGACTTTCTCCCGGACAACACATCGTCTCCAGCAAAAGCCGCCATCAAGGAAGAAGTCAAAGATGCCTATTTGCCAATAATACCCACGATTAGAAATGCAAAAGCTATCGTGAGGAGCAGAACACGCTGCGGTGAGGCATGTCCCATCTGCTCCGGTAATCTAGTGTGCGTCTAAGCTAATGCATTTCAAAGCTCGACCATCGCGACGGGAAGACTCTGGATGACAACGTACCATTAGCGTACATCGACGAACCGAAAACATCCCAGATAGCCCTAAGTCATCCTAAATTGGTCTCAGTCTAAACTCTTTTGGTTTAGTTACTTACTCTCATTCTAAACCGCTTGGCATAATTGGAAGGTGGCCCTGAAAAGGCCGGCATCGGCGGTTCGATTGGTTCGGCTATTTTACCCATGAAGGGTAGAAGCCAAACGGGGGTCCAATAAGGGTCCAATAGCAGCGTTTTTCGGTGTAATCAGTGGCGTAGAGTGCGGTCTGTGCCAACTGGTTTCAATAAGTTGCGTTACATTGAGATCTTGACACGGTAGAGGTCAGCGGTTCGAATCCGCTCGTGCCTACCAAACTCCCCAAACAACTCCTTCATCAGAGACGCCCCTTCCAGTCTGAAAAGGGCACAAGAGCCCCATCTCTATTGCATACCGTTCTCTGTTTCTTATCTGGCAGGTGACTTCGCCGGAGCCTTGTTGTATTTTTCGGAAGCGCTGGACATCACCGTAATTAACGCGTCGTGGGCGGTTCTGTTCTGGTTACGAGCTTTGTCAAATTCGTTCTTCGCTTCACCGGCCTTCCCCATCGAGCGGTACAGCCGCCCCAACCGCATGTGGACATTCACATCGTCCGGTTTGAGTGCGGCAGCCGCTTTGAACTCTCGCAGCGCGTCCTCTTCGCGGTTGGCCTCGGCGTAGACAATGCCCAGATCGAGATGCCCCATAAAAATTGCGGGGTCGACCTTCACCACCTTTTCCAATAAGGACCGGGCGTCTTCATTCCGGTTCATCTGAATCTCTGCGTCTGCCAGGTAGACCATTGCCTGGGTGTAATCCGGTGTATTCTCGAGCTCGGCCTGAAACTCCCGGGAAGCTTCCTGGTACTGCCGTTGCGTCCACAACAAGTACCCCAGTCCGAAGTGCGCGTTAGGTTCCTTCGGATTGACCTGAACCGCAGCGCGAAACTCCCGCGTCGCTCCGGCTGTATCTTTCATCTCATCCAGCGCTTCTCCAACCAAAATGTCGGCCTCGGCGGACTCAGCATTCTGCGCAACCATCCGATGGTAGGTATCCAGAACGCATTGATACTGCTTCGATAACAGGCAGCTATGCGCTAAGGTCAAGAGCAAGGAAAGATTCTGCCCGTCGCGGTCCGCAACTTGTTTAAGGTATGGGACTGCAGCCTGATACTCGCCCAAGCCATAGTGCGACATTCCGACCAACACATTCAGACGCTGCATCTCGGATGTGGATTGCGACTGTAATCTGAGCAGTGGAGTGAAGGTTTGAATCGCCTGTTTGTATTGACCATCCTTGAAGAATGCCAGACCAAGGTTCAAACGCAGGCCGGGCATCGCGGGTTTCAACGCCATGGCCTTCCGATAGTAGACAATCGCCTGCGGGTAATGGCCCTGACGGGCTTCAAGAAGACCCAGTTGGGCAAGCGGCTCGGCATTCGTTGGGTGGGCCTTCGATAAGGCAATCAAGGTAGCTTCGGAATCAGTCGCGCTCTGTGGTTGATCGTGTGGGACCGCTGCCTGCGTCGAATCGCTCTGTGAGTATATGGGTGGATTCCAGGTAACCAGCACCAACGCCAACCAGATGGCTAACCTGTAACTCAATAGATATCTCTCCTCACATCCTCTCAGATTTTCTCTCGCTGAAGCCTGACACGCAACGGCATCGTTTCACTAGGCAGATGACCTCAATATTGGCGCCCTTTTTAGGCAAATCGATAACTAGGAAACGAGAGGATCAGGTGGTGGTCCTCAAAACACATATCTATTGAATCTTGGTTGCCTGTACCAACACTTCTACCCCGGGGACGATCCTGTTCAACAGGACGGCCTCTGGTTTCTCAAACTCCTTGAGTTCGGACAATTGCCTCTTCCGCGTTTCGGCATCTACCGGCGTGCTGTTTTGCAAGGCATCGAGGGCGATTAGACCGGTTGTGGCCGCCTTAGAGAGATTGTGGGACATCGGTACTAACTCGACGGTCAACGCAGATCTCACTAACGAGGGCTGGAGAGTTGCATCATTATCTCGCCACAACAGCAGCCATTGACGCGCCTTCTCCCAATCTCCAGGCGCCGCTTTTCCTGTTGCGATTCGCGCAGCAACCTCGTTGAACCTCCGTGCCGTGTCGCTTTCGGGGGGAACCGTATCGACGAGTCGATTCAGAGGAGAGAACACATCATAAGACTTCAGCTCCTCTCGAGCGTAATCCCTGGGTGGCTGAACCACGCTCGCAAGTACCTGCAGAGCCACTGGATCGGAGTAGCCACTCAGACGCCGTAACATCTGCTCACTGACGCTTTGGTATGGCAAACCGTAATACGAAAGCTTTTGTGAAAGCGTATCGAGACGTTGGTACATGGAGTCGACATCTTTCACACTCTGAGCCGACCAAAGCCGTTCCGCGACGGCGGCGGTCCGCGGCCAGATGCGGCCGTTTACGATCTCAGGTGTGGCATACTCCGTCCACATGGTCGCCTCACCACCGAGGATGTTGGCTGTCTGCGCTGGGGATAGTGCGGCCGTGCCGTTCACCAGAGGATCCACTGCATAATGATCGGCTGCCGATTGATTCAGGTCAACGTAGTAGCCTGCTGACAAAATCCCGCGATAGCCCCTCCGTGCAGCCTCTGCCAGCGAATCCTGGCCACGCCACGACTGAATAACGACATCATGGGGCGTGTCTGGCTGTAACACTTCGTCCCAACCCACCGTAATCTTGTCGCGTTTGGTGACGAGCTTCTGCACCCTGCCTGTGAAGTAGGCCTGTAAGGCAGCGTCATCTTTGAGATGATGCGTTTGCATGAACTGCTTGATGCGCGGGCTAGCGTCCCACTCCTTCCCGTTGCACTCATCCCCGCCGATGTGGAAGTAGGCATCAGGAAACAGAGCAGTCATCTCCCCGAGGAACTGGTCGAGAAACTGATAGGTGCTCTCACGGGTCGGATCCATGGCCGGATCAAAGACCCCCCAGTGACGTTCGATCTTGTACGGTCCGCTGCCACTCGCCAGATCGGGATACCCTACAAACCACGACATTGCGTGACCCGGCATGTCGAACTCCGGGACAACACGAATCCCTCGATCACGAGCGTAATCGAGAATGCCTCGAACCTGATCCTGTGTGTAGTACAGACCATCTGAGCCTTTTTCCTGCAGCAAAGGAAAGGTCTTGCTCTCAATCCGAAATCCCTGATCTTCGGAGAGATGCCAGTGGAAGACATTCATCTTCACCGCCTCCATACCATCGAGATTCTGTCGAATCACATCGAGCGGCATAAAGTGTCGGCCTGAATCGATCATCAGTCCACGCCAGGGAAAGCGTGGCCTATCATCGATTGTCATTGCTGCAACCGCAAATCCTTCAGGAGTGCTCTGCACAAGTTGAAGAAAAGTCTGAAGTCCATGCAGCACGCCGAGCGGATTGGGCGCTGTGAGGAGTGCCCCGGCTGCCGTAATCTCCAAGTGGTAAGACTCATCTTCACCAAGATGCTGCACGGGTGCGCTCGGGCCGGCAGTCTTAATGACTAATTGCGCTCTCTTGAAAGGAGAGGCAGGCAGTTCGGGAATCCCCATTTCACGGTATAGAGTTCCGAAGAAACGTATTCGGGCTCGCTCGAGGCGTGGCTCAGTATAGCCCTCGAATACAACCTGCAGGCCATGATCGACTGACAAACTCCCGGGCCTTTGGACTGCGGCCGCAGGAAGAGGAATGATGGAAAGCGGCGTCTGCGCCCGCACTGACTGCCCGCCAACAGGCAACACTATATAGAACACAAAAATTGCGCAACAGGCTCGCACTACACCAGGTTTAAACATTACACCCTTTTCATTGTTGAACCATCTCGGGCTAATTTGCAAAGAAAATCGTAACGAGCACGGTTGCTTTTTGCAAGACCTTGAGCGTTGCTAATTGCAATATATCCCCTACACAAAACATTTTTCTTCGTGAATTCTCTCACTTGTGGGGAGGGTCGCCGCCGGAATACGAATCAGGGCGCGATATCGATCTCCGCGATATCGTGAGACTGTCACTTCGATCGGCATCCGCTCCGCTGTAATCGTGTTTCTCGAGATTGACAACACACTCGTGTTTGCAGGAACGTCCAATAGCTCAGACTCTTCCCATGTTGCCGGCATAACTTCGATTGCTTCGGCCGCCCAGGCCACACGAACCCCAAACTGTTCACGAAGCGTATGGTAGAGCGACTGCTCAGCGAAGTTAGTCAGTTCGATACCCGGAAAGTGCCTGAGCGACACGTAGGTCTTCTCGACTGCCATGGGAGTTCCATCGGCTAGACGAAGGCGGCGAAGTATCATCACAGGCGCTCCGATTTGGACTTCCAGATCCTCAGCCAATTCGTTATCGGCATCAACGACTCTCTGCTCTAACACACGCGAGGATGGCACCCTGCCGCGCTGCATCGTCTCCTCCGTGAAACCTTGGAGCTGCGACAGTTGTTCCTCAACCTTGGACTTAGTAACAAAGGTGCCACGCCCTCTTTGGCTAAACGCATAGCCCCTAGCCTTCAGCCCTTGCAGAGCCTGCCGCGCCGTCACCCGACTTACCTGGTAGGCGCGCGCAAGCTCCCCCTCAGAAGCCAGAAGATCTCCCTTCCGTAACTCTCCTGAATGAATCTTCTCAATTAGTGCGCGCTGAATCTGGTAGTACAAGGGAACAAATCCGTTCTTGTCGAGCGACCGCACCGCTGAGGCTGTTTGAGACGGAGTTGTAGTCATATGCTCACAGTGTCTACTCGCAAAGGTGGACCAGACGTAAGCATCGCGCTGGTCCACCTTCACAACCATGTGTTCTTGTTAGAAGTACATCTTTCCGCTGAACTGCATGGTGCGCGGTATACGAGTGCTTGTGGCCTGTCCAAATTGGCTGTCTGCAATAGCGACATCTATGCCATTGAGTGTCGAACCCACACCTCCGCCGGTATTGCCGAAATTGGTGTGATTGAAGAGGTTGAATGCCTCAGCGCGCAACTGAAGATTGATAGTTTCAGTAAACCTAAAGTTCTTCAACAGACCCAAATCAATCCTTTCTGTACCTGGACTCAGGAAACTTCCAGGCGCAGCAGTACCGAAGTGGCCCTGGGCTGTAGCGAAGGAGCTGGTCGAGAACCATTGAGCCTGAGTTTTGATCATGTGAACTGGAGCCACCTGATCGGCACGAGGCACAATGTCAGCGTTCGGGCTGAAGATGCCCAGACCGCCCGGATAGGTTCCCGCGAATGGGTCAACTGCCTGAGTGACGGTAGTCGATACTCCGGTGTTGAAGGAGGTAATACCTGAGAGCTCCCAGCCGCCAAGCACATGTCCAGTAAGACCATGCTGCTGGCGGAAGAACGGCTCCTTGTAAACAAAGTTGGCAATGAAGATCTGCGGTTCATTCAGCCCAGAGGGACCGTAGTCCAGCTTCGGATCATAGGTATAGGTGTTTGCAGTGCCGCGGTCGTTGGTCTGGTCTGACAGATTCTTCGACCAGGTATAGGCGATGCCCAGTGTCAGGTCGCGCGTCGTCCGAAGATTCAGCGATACCTGTAGCGAGTTGTAGTTGGAGGTGAAGATGGGCAACCTTGTGTGAAAGTCCGAATAGCCCAAATAGGGGCGTATGTTGTTGAGAGGTGAGAGCGGATTGTCCACGCGGGTGGAGAGCGTCGGCTGGTTCAGATCCAGTTCGCCGAGTAGGTGTCTAGACTGCGAGCCAACATACGCGATCTCAAGGGTGGCTGTCGGGGCCAGCTGCTGTTGGACCGAGAGGTTGTAATCCGAATACGAGGGAACCTTGAAAGCGGGGCTTCCTGTTGTTGTCAGCGCGTTCGGTCCTAGTGCCGGAGGCGCAGCAGAACCAACTCCCGTCGGATTGTCAAACGACGCGTTGACCACTGTAGTCGTCTGCACCAGCGGCGGGTCTCCGAATGCATTCTGCTCCCAGATGCCGTTGAGCGTGCGATCGAAGAAGAGACCGAATCCGCCGCGCAAAACGGTCTTGCCGTCTCCAAAAGGAGAGTAGGCAAAGCCCACACGTGGTCCAAAGTTCCAGTTGTAGTTGGGGTTTACGTTGCTACCATAAGGAGAGCAGGTGACCTGCGCCGAGATGGCTTTGGCAGCTGCGCAGGCAGCGCCCTGGGGGAAGATCAACCCATTGGTGTAAGTCGCCGGCGTGAAGGCCTGCCCAGGCTTAAAGTTTCCGGTGTTGTCGAGAGCCGGGGCCAGAGTCGACTGGTACACCAGTGGATCGAAGTTGGTCAGAGTATTCTTCGCGTCGGAAGGCGAAGGGAATCGTGTCCAGCGAAGGCCCAGATTCATCGTTAGTCTGTGGCTCACCTTCCAGTCGTCCTGAACATAGGCTTCCGTATTCCAGAAGCGCAGGTCCGGCACGATGTCCCGATTGGCCTGCGTGTATTGATTCACGTTACCCAGCAGGAAGTCTCCCCAGCTATTGAAGGTGAAGCTGGGATTCCCCTCAGAGGCGTCCTCCGTCTTCAACAGTTGCTGAGCCGTTACGCCTGCGCGTAGGGTGTGATTCCCCAGAGTCACCGAGAAGTTGTCGAAGATATTGCGATCCAGGTTTCTTTCGAAATATGGAGCGCTGCCCTGCGAAACGCCTGTGACTGATCCGTCCAATATAGTCACGGTCGGAATGCGTCCGTAGGGGTCTGGGTTGGCCAGGTTGTTAGTCAGCGACGAGAGGATGGAAGATGAGTTTGCTGGACCGGAGAGCGCGCCTTTGATTGTTCCCTGCGAGTAGGCAAACTCTACCTCATTCACCATCTTCGGAGAGATCGTCCAGGTAAGATTGGCCACTACATTCTTGCCGGGAGCATTGATGCCCACATTCACCACTCCCGGGTAGTTGGTACCGCCCCAAAGCCCCAGAGGCTGATTGCTGGGAGCGTCATCCTGCATGCCGCGAGCGAAGAAATGCAGCTTGTCGTTAAAATAGTGGTCCACTCGAACCAGGTCTTGGCGGAAGTTGTTCAACGTAGAGAAAGACGAGATCTGGCTGCCACCGATAAAGCCGGTGTTGGTGTTGACTGCCGTGGCGTTGGCTTGGTTCTTACTGAAGATTTGCGAAAGATATACCTTGGTATTTGCGCTGAAGCAGGTGGGACTGATAGTGCCTGTGCCGCCCCCTACTACCGTATTCGGGTTAGGCGTCCAACCAGTTATGCAACCGGCGGGTGCGCTCGGCTCATTCGCAGCGTAAAACGAGCCGGCCAGTTGTGCCGCGGTAGGCGCCGCTACATTTTCCCCATTGGGACTCGTGATCTTACGCCATTCCTCCGACCAGAAAAAGAAGGTCTTCGTTTTGCCTGTGTTGTAGACGTGGGGAATATAGATTGGCCCACCCAGGGTAAAACCGAAGTTATTGTAGTGATCGGGTGCGCGTGGGAGGAGTGCTGCGGGGTTATTTTTGTTGAAGTAGGTGTTTGCATCGGTGTTCGCCGTGCGCACAAACTCGTAGGCCGAGCCATGGAACGAGCTAGTACCGGACCGAGTAGCTACCAGGACCTGGCCGCCGCCGCTGCGCCCAAAGCTCGCATCGTAGGAGCTTCTCTCCAGCGTAAACTCCTGGATCGCATCGACGCTGGGAATGTTAAGCAGCGTGGCGTTTGAACCGCTGTCGTTAACATCGGCGCCGTCCACCGACCAGTTGTTGGCTGTACTGCGTGCGCCGTTGATCGAAACGGCAGAAGTACTGTTGATCCCACCAAAGCCAGGCTGATCGCCGAGCAGGTTCACGACCCCTGGCTGTAGCGTAACCAACTGTTGAAAATTCCGATTGACCAGCTCTAGCTCGCGCAACTGCGTTCCGGAGATGGTCCCGGCCTGGGAACTGCTCTCCGTTTCGACCGCCACCGGATTATCCTCCACAGTCACGGTCTGGCTCTGCGAGCCGGCTTTCAGTTGGACATTCACGGTTCGTTTCTGTGCCACATTCAAGATGACGTTACGATCCGAAAACTTCTCGAAGCTCGAAACCGAGACGCTGATCGTATAGGTTCCGGCAGGAAGGTTGGTAGCGGTATAGTTGCCGGAGTCATTCGACTGCACCACGCGAGAGTTGCCGTCCACTCCATTGAGTGTGATGGTCACGATGGCATGCGGAATTACGGCGCCCGTGGTATCGGTAACTGTACCTGTAAAGGTTCCAGCCAGTTCTTGTGCGCTTGCGGCAGAAGGGAACGCAAACAACGCCAGCATCAAAAGTACAAATGACGCACCCTTCGCAAGACTTAACGCTTTTGCAAGGACAACCGGGACGAAGTTAACTCTTGTGACAGCTTTTGCAGTTCTTATTTTTGTCTGACAGTCCGAAGAACTTATCTCTCTCATATGCCTCTCCTTAAGGTGTTGCGCGTTCAATTCCGGTATTTACATCTTTATCGCTAATTCAAGTCAAGCTTCTGAGAAGAAGCCGGATGTTAGGAGGCGTCCTACCTTTAGCTTGGTAAGGACGCCCCAGTCATTCGTGACGATCTCTACGGATTGAGACCTGCAGCAAGCGATTTTACGATGGTTCCATTGGCATCGTCGTCTTTCACCGCCCACACATACCCGCCACCAAGACCATGTGCCTTGATGTAAGTTGCCTTCGCGGCTATTGAAGTAGCGTCGTCATAACTGAAGACTGTCTGTGTAGTTGGGTTGAACGCCGAAGTGGCTATTCTTGTGGAGTCGTAGCAAGCGGTGTACCCGTTGCTTAGAAGATTCTTGATCGTCCCATAAGTGGCTAGTCCGTTCGTCAGCAATGTGTCACATCCTGCTGCCGGCGAACTTTGGTTATTACCTGTTGAACAAACCCCGGCCCCATTGGCGTTAGGAACTGGAGAAACCGCAGTCGCGTTCTGATACTCGCCACAGTTTGTACTATTCAATCCCCCAGTCCACCCGGCACCATACGCCGGGAAGCCCATGGTGTATTTGTACGCCGGTACACCTTTTGCGAGGTAATAGTTTACCGTCGCATCAATCGTATTGCCGGTTCCATTCAAGGGATCGGCAGCATCGTCGTATATAGGGGATGCGTCGTTGGTTGCTAACTCCCAATCTCCGGCGTAGTTGTAGCCATCGATGGTGACGAAGTCCGATTGAGCGAATGTCCCTGGGATATCGATCGTATCGAAGCCGCCCGGGTTGTTCGCGTCTGAGGGACCGGCGGGCGCATCGAAGGTCAATTGATATGTCTTACCGGTGGTTGCCGATAGGGCGGTCAGTTGCCTGCGGAACTCTGTCAATAATGCAGTAAAGTTAGTCGTGTCCGTCGGCGTCGGGAACTCCCAATCGATATTAATGCCATCGAACAGGCCCGGAGCGGTGATCCCTGAGGCGATATTGCCTTGAATGAAGATATTGATGCACGAGCTGGCTAGCGCTGTGCGTCCCGCTGCAGTGCTGGCGGCAGTCGTGAAGGCAGTCACCGCGGCAGCGTTTGCACCGCCTATGGAGATGATCGTCTTTAGGTTGGGATGGGCCGCTTTAAGTTGTTGGATTGCGCCAAAGTTTCCATAGACACCTCCGGCTCCGCTGTATGGTCCAGTGACCTGAGGCACACCCAACTTCTGATAGTCGGCATAGGAATCAGCGATGACGCATGCCGCGGTCGCAGAGGTTGGTGCTGTCAAACCGCTGAAAGCGTAAAAAAGATGCGTCAGTTTGTCGGCCACACCATTGGTCTGCATGTTCGCAATGTTGTAGCCGGCGTAATAGATGCTCCACTCTTCAAACCACCCGCCAACGATCAACGTGCTTGGTGCGGTCGTTGTAACGTTTACCGAAGTTCCGGGCGACGTACCGGCATAGTCAGTAGCGGCTACTGTGAAGGTATAAGTGGTGGATGGAGCCAACCCGCTCTCAACATCGGATGCAGTCGTTGAAGTTAGAGTGGACGGTCCTCCCGATATCGAGTAGCTGACAGTGCAGCCGGATGGAGCAGATACTGCTGTCCAACTAATATTTGCAGTTGAGGAAGTTGCACCTGAAGCCGTCAACCCTGTTGGCGCGCTGGGTTTAGTCGTGCAGGAGCTTGCAGATGTCTTCACATTGAGAGCGGAGCTCGCTGCTGAAGTGCCAGCAGAGTCGGTCGCCTCCACCGTGAAGCTGTAAGTCGTCGAAGGAGTTAGGCCACTAACTGCATCGGATGGCGTGGTCGGGGTTGCGATGGAGGTTCCACCCTGCAGTACCTTATAGCTAACAGTGCACCCTGTGGGAGTGGTGTCCGCTGTCCAACTTAGGTTCGTGCCGGAGCTGGTTGTCCCTGAAGCCGCCAATCCAGTTGGGACACTGGGCACAGTTGTGCAACTCGAACAGGCTCCTGTTGCAGTCCAGGGCAGCCCACTGCCGGCGCCACCGCTGTTGGTCGCCGGACTCTGGTTCTGTGTCCAATAGTTAGCGACATAGTTTTGCCCTCCCAGGCTCGCTGTCATTCCCGCAGTGTAGACAGCAGTGGCGCTCCACGCTGTACCGCACGTGCCTCCGCCACCGCCGGACCCTGCCAGAGTCGTTACGTTCACTGCAGGGCTGGCGGCTGATGTGCCGGCGGCATCTGTCGCTTCGATGGCGAAGCTGTATGTGGTTGAAGCGGAAAGGCCAGTTACAGCATCGGATGTTGTCGTCGGCGCCGCAATAGAGGTTGCCCCCTGCAATACTTTGTAACTAACGCTGCAGCCGGTGGGGGAGGTGACTGCAGACCAACTAAGATTCGTGCTGGAACTAGTGGTTCCAGAAGCTGTTAGACCTGTAGGAGTGCTGGGTATCGTTGTACAGGAGCTACCGCTGCCGACCTTTTGCCAAAGGGCTGGAGCGTCGATGGGATCCCAACCTGCTTCGGAGACATTAGCTTGGAGCGCTTGGTATTCGACACCTTGATACATCACCAGCGAACCAACAGAGTAAGACACACCGACCGCCCAATTGGGAATGCTCTGGGCGGAGGCCCTGGTGGGCAACAAGGGCATGATCAGGCTGAGGAGCAGGAATAAGGGGAGAACAGCGCGTTTCATGGAATCTCCTTGAACTCGATGGGCAGGTTGCAGCCGCCCGCGGTTGAAAGTTGGGAACTCGGATAGAGTCGCATCAGATCACTCTCGGCAAGACCTGGTAAGCGGCACCGTGATAAAGCATCGAGCGAACAGGATAGGAGAGAGGATCCATGATGCGATCCAAGTGCACATGACGCAGCCAATCAGGATTACGGGGAGTAAGCGCTTCGACGTTCGTTGACATTCGAAACCTCCATCGATGCGTCGATAGACAGAATGGGCCAACCAGAAAGTGTTACCCACAAAAGAGATCTGCTTATGACGACGCGTCGACTCGAAATGCGACTTTAATTCTTAGGCTCAAAAAGATACTTACGAACCTATCATTACAATGTTGGAATGGTCAACAAGGATTTCAAACTTAAAACCTGCTCTTTTTCTCTACGAGGAGATCAGCCGGGGGATGGAAACAACCAGAAGAGGAATATCCAGCAATCTAACTAGTTTTCTGCATCTCATCCCCGTTCGATTCAGTAGCGATATAGATTCTGTTCTGCATCTCTCATTGCGACAGCGATGGCACCCCATACGACCGCCGAACTTCCCAGGCTGCTCGGGAGCACCCTGGCGACCGCCACTTCACTCTTGCGGAGCATCTCCACTGTCGGTTCGAGCAGCGCCGGATGGGCGCCAAGATCGCCTCCGAATACAAAAAGGCTGGGATTCAGAGTTAAAGAGAGATTCAGAACCACGTCCTTAAGAAGGCGGGCGCGCTGGTGAACGATCTTCTGTGCAACTGAGTTTCCTTCTAACGCAAGGTCAAGCACGCTACTTGCCTTACGTACCTTCGACGGCACTCCAGCCTTATGACTTACTGCATTCCAGCTTCTCAGAATGCCAGGAGCGCCCAGTACCTGCTCGAGGCGGCCGAATTCGTACAACGAAGGCTGCATGCTGGCAATATTGGGGATACGAAGATAACCTATCTCACCAGCCGACCAACTTGATCCGTGCACAATCCTGCCATTTACAAATATCCCCGCGCCTACGCCCGCACCAACGGTCACGAAAATAAAGCTCTCTTCGGATTGGGCAATCCCGCGAAAGTGTTCGCCAATTGCAGCAAGGTTCGTATCGTTCTCAACAAACAGAGCACAGGAAAACTGCTCTTTCAGCAGCTCCAGAAGAGGAACATCTCTCCAGGTGTCTGAGCCGCTGACAGAGATGACAATCCCGTCTCTAACATTGGTGATTCCCGCCACACCAACTGTCATCGCTAGTAATTTTTTCCATGGCAGACCACGTCTCTGCATTAATTCCTTCAGAGAGACGCGCAACACCTCAATCACAGCGCTTGGGTTGCGGGCTTCCTTCGCAAGAGGTTCATATTGCTCCTCGAGAAGAGTTCCGTTCAGGTCAGTCAGTAGTACGCGAAACGAATCAGCCGCGATATCCACGCCTGCGAGATACCCATAGTCAGCTTTGAAGCGAAGGTTGTCTGGTCGGCGCCCTCCACTCGAAGCACCTTCCCCGATCCACTCAATAAGCCCCATGTCGTTGAGATCAGAGACGACGTTCGCAACCGTTGGTGCACTCATGCCGGTTTCACGTGCAATATCTGCACGTGAGGAGTGGCCTAGCTTCTTCAACAGCATCAAAATTGTGCGCGCATTCGTCTGACGCATTAATGCTGGATTACCTATCAGCAACCGGCTCTTACTCATTACACCGCCTTGTTCGATCTTGGAAGAGACTTCCGTCCTTCCGACATAAGGTAATAACAACTGGTCCACCAATCAGCCCTATCAGCAACAAGACTTCGTGCGGTTTGGCCAGGCTCCAGTTCAACGTCATATTTTCTCATCGAGCTTATGATCCAGATAACCTATACGATGCTTCCAAATCGATCTCTTGACGTTTCCTAATAGTTCGCGAGAACCACATGCGATTCAGAGTCTTTCTTTGACCATCAGGGATAAAGATAAGGACGATCCAGCCACCCCCGCCTGAGCGCATTTCTGAAAGCTCCCCCTAAATAGACTCAAAACTGCTCCGATTTGCGTGAAAACACACCACGCAGCACCTCGACCTGCTCTTTCAGCAACCGTTTTGAGATCGCAGCGGACGGAATACTCGCGAAGCCATGAGGAATCGATGGCACCAGATGAAGTTCAACGGCCACTCCGGCTTCTGTGAGACGACGTGCATAGTCAAGACCTTCATCGCGCAACGGATCAAGGCCCGCGCAGAGAACGTATGAAGTGGGCAGATCCGATAAATCCTTCGCTCGTGCCGGAGCTGCATAGGGCGAAATATTATGTGCGTGTTCACCCAGGTACCAGCGCCACATAACTTCTGCCTCAGATCTGCCAAAGTCAGGAACGTCCGTAAACTGGCGTGCTGACAGAGTCTCAAGACGGTCATCCAGTGCCGGAATCAATAGCATCTGAAAGCAGATCTTCGGCCCGGTGCGATCGCGGGCAAGAAGTGAGACCGCGGCGGCAAGATTCGCGCCCGCACTCGAACCTCCAACAGCGAGAAAGTCTCGATCGAGATTCAGATCGCGACTTTTGCTCCAAAGAAACTCAAGCACCCGATAACAGTCGGTAAGGGCAGCAGGAAACGGCTCCTCGGGTGCGAGTCTGTAGGCAACACATACAACAGCGCACCCTGCGTTCAGAGCGTAATGGGCACATTGTGACTCTTCAGAAAAAAGGTCACCGCAAAAAAACCCACCACCATGAAAGTAAAGCAGGACAGGTAACGCACTTATCACATTTTTTCTGCGATAGATCCGCACGGGTATCTGCGCCTTCTCTTCCTCAGAAAGACGAACATCGTAGTCTGTAATTTCAAGATCATAATCTGATGGCAACGGCCGCGTTTCCAGCCGCGCAGCAGAGAGCGCTTCACGCGCGACGTTAGCATTACGAAGAACCGCTCTCGGTTCCTTGGCAAGTGGCGCGAACGCAGGATCCATCAGCAGGTTCGACATTCGTTCTCCACGGATCAAAAGATAGATTTTTCCAGCACGTCATCCAGTATCTCTTCGCGGAAAGGCAAAGCGGTGAGTGCGCCGCGGGCACGGGTAGAAAGAGACCCGCAAACACACGCCCTCCGTAGTTGCTCCTCCAGATCGGCCTCGGATAACCATGCATCGATGAACCCCGCATCAAAAGCATCACCCGCGCCGGTAGTATCTACAACTTGAACATTGGGCGGCTCCATCGCGTACAGGCGATCATTCTGAAGAGCGACTGCCCCCCGGGACCCTAACTTGATAACCGTGTGCTCCAACCCTAACTCAGCACATGCACGCAACATCTGCTCCGGCGTCGTGCGCCCCGTCAGCAACTGCGCTTCGCTTTCATTCGGCAAAAATATGTCTACCATGCGTAATACATCAAGATTGTCAGAGTTCAGAAACCAATCCTTACGCCACCCAGGATCAATAGAAAGAGTGCAACCGGCGTTTCGTAGAGAAGGCAGCAATACTCTTGCAAACCCCACTTCAAGCGGCATCGCAAAGTGAATATGCTGAGCCATGGAAAGAGCGGCAATGGTCTCAGGCAAAACTACAAACTCTTCCAGAACTCTATTTGCCCCTGCATAGCTTAAAAAGCTGCGATCCACTGTTGTCGACATACTTATAGTAAGCGCATTGGGCAATTCGGAGGAGCGAGCATGTTCGGCGTGTACTCCAAACGAACTAAGCCTCGACCGAAGCCACGCCTCTTCATCTTCTCCAAACACTCCAAAGATGGAAGTGTGATGTCCCAGACGAGCCAGAGCACATGCCGTGTTGACAGTCCCGCCTCCAGCCTCACGGTGATACTGCTCCGCGAATACCTCTTCTCCCGGCAACGGAACGTGATCGAAATCAGTGAAGATATGGTCTACAAACACTTCACCTGCAACGGCAATATTCCTGCTCTTAGTCATATGATTTCAAAAGGCCATCTTTGTTCATGGCGTGATTTATAGAGAAAAACTGTTACTCCTACCAACGTCATCGCAAAAGCGGTGAGTATATTTCTCGCCCCGCTGGAGATAAGAATAAAAAGCCATCCCACAAAAGCGATCACTGCCGGCAAAGGATAGAGCGGCATAAGAAACGTGGCGTTGTTTTCTTTAGTATGGCGGCGACGTAGTAGAACTACGGCGACACACTGAGCAAGAAACTGGACCATCGTCTGGATGACAATTACAAGGCTGATGAGCGTACTGAGGCTGAGCATACAAGCGCAAGCAGAGAGAATGCCTAAGATAACCAGCGAGAAATGTGGAAAGTCTTTCGTCGGATGCAGCTTTGCAAAGACACTGAAAAACTCCCCTTGTTTTGCGGCAGCAAATGGAATGCGCGAGTAACCAAGCAGAATCGCAAATACTGATGCAAATGAAGCAACCAGGATAAGCACATCGGCCACTCTAGCAGCCTTGACACTGTAGACCGTCTGCATGAAGTCCGCTACGATCGCACTTGAATGCATGCTTTGCTGAACTGGTAATACACCTAGAATGGCCAGGCTCATTGCAATGTAAAGAATAGCTACCAGGAGGATGGAGACGATAATTGAGTAGGGAATCGTGCGTTCGGGGCGCTTCAGTTCACCGCCGATCAGGCAGACGTTATAGTAACCGGCATAATCGTAGACAGCTATCAAAGTCGCGGCACCCACGCCCTTCCAAAAGGCGCCATCTAAGACCGGATACCCACCACTGATCTGCGCTCTGAGAGCAGACGGAATGTGCTCCGCTCCACCAATGATTATCCAGACGATCGTTCCGACAACTAATATCCAGAGACCAATCGAGATTGCGCTGATCGTAGTAATTCTGCGATAAAGCAATATCACGTTGATAAGACAGACAGCCATTGCCAACGCGCAAAGGCCCGCATCGTGAACGGAAGGCCAGAGGTAATGAAAATACTGTGAGAACCCTACCGCGCCCGAGGCGATAAGAAGCGGCGCAGTAAGTACAGAGGACCAAAGAACAAGAAAGCTTGCCGCCCTGCCATAAGACTCGGCTCCAAATGCATGTCGCAAGTAGAAGTAAGGACCGCCAGAGTAAGGCATCGCAGCTCCTAACTCTGCCCACACAAGACCATCGCACAATGAGATTGCCGCACCCAGAATCCACGCCAGCAAAACCTTTGAGCCATGCACTGCGACCAGGATAAGAGGAATACTCAGAAACGGGCCCACGCCTATCATGTTGAGCATGTTAGAGGTGCAGGCTCCGAGGATCCCCATCCCGCGACTTGAATCCTCCTCTACACCTGCTAGATTGACCTGCATCAGAGGCTCCGAGTCACCATAAATGATATTGACGAGTATCGGGCAGTGGAGATTCTTTGTCAATAGTCGTTAATAAGTTCCTTAGTATAGGCGTCTTCCTGAAGCTTATGCCACCGGCATCCGTTCGGTAGGCATGAGCATCGCTCTCGTCATCATCGACACCTGCTGTCCTCTTCCTGCCTGTCGTCCTCGGTACGGCTACTCCACAATGTTCTTTGTCTTTGCTGCCTTCACCGTTATCTACTTCCTCACGGCAATCTTCCTCCTGCCGAACCAAAGGCAAAACTCTGGAAGAGATCGAGCAGCACTTGAAGGAATAACAAAATATAGCCGCAACATTGCGTAGCGACTCCGGCGCAATCAAGGCGACCTTCGCAATCATTATTCAGCCGATTGTCTCTCCAAACCCGGCTTCGGCCTTTGTCGTATTCTCGTAGTCAGAACACATGGTCAAGGAGGACACATGTCTGAAGAGGATTTGAGAGCAGAGCTCGAACGCTTGCGAGCAGAGAACGATCAACTGAAGAACAAGAGTGTGCGTGGACTGAGTCTCAAGGTCAGCGAAAAGGGTGGGTTGTCCCTCTATGGAGTCGGTAGATTTCCCGTCACTCTGTACAAGGAGCAGTGGCGCAAGATCCTCGCAATGGCATCCGAGATCGAGGACTTCATCGTAAAGAACGACAGCCTGCTCAAGACCAAAGAGTAGGCGCGTCTTCAGCCGCGGCTCACCGGGCCCCTTCCGTGGGCAACCCGGTGAGCCGCCAGTGATCCACCAAAGCTCCCACGTTAGCTTCAACACCAGCCCCCGCTGAAGTAGCGGAGGTCACTCCAACATTCCATCCATCCAAAACGACCAGGGCGTCCTCTCCCTTTAGATCCGCGGTCGCAGCTTCAATCGTGATCGTCCTCGTCTCGTTCGGCAACAGAGACACGTAGTTGTCGCTGTAATAAACGGGCAGCACTCGTTCTCCCGAGCGCTTGCGCCGCAGTTGCAGGTGAGTCATCAGCGCAATGTCTTTCCCTGTATTTTGCAGCGTCACAGTAACGAAGACCTTGTCCTCCGCATCGCGGCGAATCACCGACGCTCCAAGCGTCACCACAGGCAAGCTGCCCAACGCTTTAAGATCATCCTGATGCTCCGGCAGCGCACGCCAGTAAAAGTTCTCCGAGATCAGCTTCCCTGTTGCATCACGCAGCTCAAGCTTCACGAAGTGAACCGCCGAAAGCGTTGAAGGCCACTCCACGCTTCCGAGCGTCGTTGCCAGGCTCGGTGCAGCCGACACGTCAAAGTCGTGTTGATACTGCACTACCCCATCCAGGTTGTAGATCGCCAGGTGAGCATGCGCACTCTCCAGCGGAGTATCCAGATTGTTGATCACCTGGACCTCGCCATTCGCCTCATTCAGTTGAATATGAACCGGCTCGGCCGCCTTCTTCACCGCGAACAGCGCTGAGTTCGGCTCCAGATCATGGTGGTAAAGCTGCCACACAAAGCTGGGTTGAGCAGGATTACTCATCCATGTAATCACGCCCGTTGTCGGATGGAACAGCTTCGCATTGCGGCCTTCATACATCGCGCGAAACGCCTCATAGTTCGCCAGCTGCGACTTCCGCACAAAGTCCGCAAGATTCGCCACCTTGCCGTACCTGTCCGCAATCATCGCCGGATATTTGTCGCCATCCGCCGCGCCCTTGGCAAAGTCATGCTGCGCCCAGTCGTCGTTGATCGTCTCCCAATCCTTCTCCGGCATCATGCCATGAATCGACTCCAGCGTCGGCACCGACATGCTTCCAATCTCTGTCTTGAACGCCTCGTCATACACATAGAACTCACGCGGCGTCCTCCAGTGATACGGCCCATGCGAGTTGACCCCGCGCCCATCAGCCGAGTTCGCCTGGTACAACCTCGTCGGCTCCAGCTCAGTCATCAAAACGCGCAGCGCATCATCAATCTTCTTCGGCGGATATCCTTCATTCCGTGCACACCACAAAACAATCGCGGCATGATTGCGAAACCGAAGAATCTTGTCGCGCACATTCGCCATGTACGTATCAAAATCATCTGGATCAGGCCCATCCGAAGGATTCGGCTGAAAAAACTCATCCCACACCAGAATCCCATATTTGTCGCACAGCTCATAAAAATCTTCGCTCGTACTCTGTCCCACCCAATTGCGAATCAGGTTGAGATTCGCAATCTGGTGCATCCGAATCTGCGCCTCCAGCCGCTCCCGCGGATTGCGCTTCATCGCTTCATCCAGCCCCCAGTTCCCTCCGCGAATAAACACCCGAACCCCATTTACCGAGATCGTCAGGTTCTCCGAATCAGGCACAGCATACGTAAACTTGCGAACGCCGAAGCTCACATCTTTGTCGTCCGAAGTCTTCCCATCCACCTCAAAACTCAAGTGCAGCGTGTACATATTCTGCGGCCCATACCCATTCGGCCACCACAGCTTCGGATGATCCACATGCATCGCCGGCGTATTCTTCGGATCGACTGTAACCGTCTGTGAACTATGCGCCGCCACCTCCACGCTCTGTTCGAACGTTACATCCCCAAAGCTTCCCTTCAGCACGCCCTTCTGCGGCGCATCCGTTACATTCTCCACTCGCGCCTGCACTGAAACATTAGCCGTATCCGTCTTAGGCAAAGGAAGATCCGTCGTCACCAGCGGATCTTTAATCACCACCGGCCCACTCGCCGAGAGAAAAACCTTCTGCCAGATTCCCGTATCCCGATCCCTTATCGCCGGAATCCAGTCCCACCCAATCGTCGAAAGAAACGTCGGCCCATCAATCGCGGTGATGCCGCCATTCTTGCCCACACCATCCCGAATCGTATGTTCATGCGGCACGCCCGGATGAGGCTGCGGCGACACCAGCACCGCCAGAACCGCCCTCTTACCCGGCTTCACCACGGTCGAGATATCGAAGATCCCCCGCTTGAACGCGCCCTTCATCGTGCCAGCCTGCGTCCCATTCACCCACACCTGTGCTGAAAAATTGATTCCTTCCAGGTTCAGCCACACATGCCTCCCCGCGTACGTCTTCGGCACCTCAAAGACCGTGCGATACCAGTACTGCGTGCGCGCAAGGCTGTCGGGAATCTTGTCGGGACGGCTATTCTCCCCATACAAAGGCTCCGGGTAGGCGCCTGCATTCACCAGGCTCGTCAGCACCGTCCCAGGCACCGTCGCGGAGTACCACCCCTGCGGTTTAAACTTTGCCGAAGCGATCGCATTCCCGGCCTGCGTCACCTTCGCCGCATCCTGCAGCTGCCAGCCAGCCGACAGAGTCACACTCTCAGGAACTGATGAGCTAGCTGCCAAAGCCACCGAACCCAACCCCACCGAACCTGCAACAAACGACAGCACCAACGCCGATCCCCAGACTCTCATTCGCATTCAACCCGCACCTTTGATCGTGACGATCGGAATTTTCGAACGCGAAGACCGCCCCGCGCCTGACATAGAAAACCCTACACGATCATCAAGCAAAGGTCACACCTGCGGCCTCACTATTGAGTTGTCGTCTCTGCCTTCGTCAGCTTCTTCGAGACCTGCGCCGGGGTAGGCAACTGCGATCGATCCCACCCTCCGCCCAGCGCCTCAATCAACTGCACCGAGGCCGTCATCTCCTGCACTCGTAGAGACGCGACCGACTGCCTATCCGTCAGTAGCGTCGTCTGCGCTGTCACCACGTTCACGTAAGGATCGATGCCCGTCTGATACCGCGCCGTCTGGAGCGTCACAAACTCCTCCGCCGACTTCACCGCCTCTTGCTGCTGTAACTGCTGCTGCGAAAGAATACGCACGGAAGCAAGCGCATCCTCCACCTGCTGAAATCCCGTAAGAACAGTCTGCCGATAGCTCGCAACATCGGCGTTATAGACCTCCACAAACTGATTCACCGTTGCCCTTCGCAGCCCGGCGTCGAAGACCGTCTCGCTCACCGTCGGCCCTATCGACCAGAACCGGCTCGGCCAATCAAGAAGATGCTTGAAGGTCGAGCTCTCAAATCCACCCGAAGCGCTCAACGTTAGATTCGGATAGTACGCCGCCGTCGCAATACCAATCTGCGCATTCGCCGACGCCATATTTCGCTCCGAAGCAGCAATATCAGGCCGCCTCTCCAGCAGCGCCGACGGCAACCCAATCGGTATCGGTGGAGGAGTCACACTCGAAGCCCTCACCGGAATAGAAAAGTCGGACGCATTGGCGCCCACCAGCAGCGCAATCGCATGCTCATACTGCGCGCGCGCCACCCCAAGATTGATCGCCTGCGACTGCACATTCTGCAGTGTATTCTGCGCCTCCACCACCGAAATCCGGTCGCCAACGCCGGTCTCGTACTGCGCCTGCGTCAACTCCAGTGCCTTCTTATCCGCTTCCACCGTGTCGTTCAGAATTGCCTGCAGCGCATCCTGACCTCGTATCTCAAAGAAAAACGTGGCAAGGCTCGCCTGTTCGGTCAGCTTCTCATTCTCAAGATCGGCAGCGCTCAACTGTGCGTTGTACTGCTGCTCGTGAATCGTGCTGCGAACTCTGCCCCAAACATCCGGCTCCCACGAAACTGAAAGCGGCAGAGAGCCAACAGAGTTCGTTGAGCCCGTGTTGGCTTGCGACGAACGCCCAAGATTCGCTGAAGATTTGGAGCGGGTATACGAAGGTCCTACGGACGCAGTCGGATAAAGCTGCGAGCGTGCCTGTGCAACCAGCGTGCGCGCCTCCATAAAGTTCGCAAAGAACTGCTTGATGTTCTGGTTATCGATGTTCAACCGCTCTTCCAGCGCATTCAGCTCCGGATCGCCATAGATCTCCCACCACTTTCCATGCAGCATCGCATCCTGAGGCTGTGCCACCTTCCAGCCATCCGTATCCTGAAATTGTGTCGGCGACTCCTTATACGTCGCCGGCGGCGCCTGCGCAACGGCCGGAGGCGTGTGGTACTTAGGCCCCACCATGCATCCGGCCAACAAAAGCGCCGTGGCTGTCGGGCAAATCGCGATGGTCCATCGAAGGTTCGTCATAGAGTTAGACATCCAAATCTACTCCGCAGCGACGGCAGCTGGGCCGCCCCCGGGGTTGAAAGTATCGTGCTTACGACCCAATGCACGCAGACGCAGGCGATCCAGCGTGAGATAGACAACGGGAGTGGTGTAGAGCGTAAGCATCTGGCTCACGATCAAACCCCCAACAATCGTTATGCCCAGCGGTCGTCGCAACTCCGACCCCGTTCCTGTCCCAAATGCCAGCGGCAACGCCCCAAAGAGCGCAGCCATCGTCGTCATCAGAATAGGCCGAAAACGCAGCATGCACGCCTCAAAGATCGCGTCTTCCGTATTCATGCCACCCTCGCGCTCTGCCTGCAGCGCAAAGTCGATCATCATAATCGCGTTCTTCTTCACAATGCCGATCAGCAGCACAATCCCGATGATCGAAATAACGTTCAAATCCGTCTTGAAGAGCATCAGCGCCAGCATCGCGCCAACACTGGCCGAAGGCAGCGTCGAAAGAATCGTCAACGGATGCACCAGACTCTCGTACAAAACTCCCAGCACAATATAGACCGCAAGCAACGCCGTCAAAATCAGCAGGGGTTCGGTCCCCAGCGACTGCTGATACGCCAGCAGCGTTCCCGCAAAGAATCCATGCACCGAGGTGGGAGTCCCCAGCCGCTGCTGCATCTGCGCAATCTCAAGCGTCGCATCGCTCAATGACATCCCGGGAGCCAGATTGAACGACACCGTCACCGAAGGGAACAGCCCCGTGTGATTCAAAGAAAGCGGAGTCGTATTAGTCATAGATGTCGCCATCGTAAA
This sequence comes from Tunturiibacter empetritectus, assembly GCF_013410875.1. GTDB lineage: Bacteria > Acidobacteriota > Terriglobia > Terriglobales > Acidobacteriaceae > Edaphobacter > Edaphobacter empetritectus. The sequence continues at coordinate 58,729 of NZ_JACCCU010000003.1, forward strand.
GAGCGGGACGTTCCCGCTGGCCGTCGTGCTGCTGGTGCCGGAAGGATGAAAATAGATATTCTTCAATCCCTCTGGCGTCTGCCAGTACTCCGGCGCAACCTCCAGCACGACGTAGTACTGATTCAGTTGGGTATAGATGATCGAAACCTGCTGCTGCCCGAACGCACTGTACAGCCCCTGATCGAGCGACTGCGCCGTCTGGCCCAGCTTCGCCGCCGTCACCCGGTCGTACGTAAGCAGCTGATCCAGGCCCCCATTCTGCTGATCCGAGCTCACATCTTGAAACCCGGGCAGATGCATCATAGCTGTCAGCAGCTTGGGACCCCACGTCGAAAGATCCGTAACGTTATCCGCCTGAATCGTGTACTGATAGAGCGCGTTGCTCGATCGTCCGCCAATGCGAAGATCCTGTGAAGCCTGCAAAAACGCCGAGGCGCCCGTCACCCGGTTCAGCTTCGGCCGCAGCCGGTTGATAATATCCGGCGCCGTGATCTTGCGAAGGTTCAACGGCTTCAGCGCCACGAATATATTTCCTGTATTCGTAGCCCCGCCGCCACCCGTAAAGCCAATCACGTTTTGAACGGCCGGATCATTCTTCACGATATTTGCGACTTCCTGAAGTGCCATATTCATAGAAGCGAACGAAGCATCCTGCGGCCCCCGAACCGCCCCTGCCAGCGACCCCGTATCCTGCTGCGGAAAAAATCCCTTCGGAATCTTGATCACCAGAGCCACATTCAAAGCGATCGTCAACAGCAGTACAGTCAGAGTCAGCACAGGGTTTTCCAGCACCCAATGCAGGCTTCGCCGATAGAGCGAAAGCACCCAGTCGAAAAACCTCTCCGACGCCATGTAAATCCGGCCATGCTTCTTCGCGTGCTCGTTCCGCAGCAGATACGCGCACATCATCGGCGTCGTCGTCAGCGAGATCAGCATCGACACGAAGATCGCTGTAGAAAGGGTCACCGCAAACTCGCGAAACAGCCTCCCCACAATCCCGCCCATCAAAAGCAGGGGAATAAAAACCGCAACCAGCGAGATGCTGATCGACACCACCGTAAAACCAATCTCCTGCGCTCCCTTTAGCGCAGCGGCAAACGGAGTCATCCCGTTCTCGAGATGCCGCGTGATGTTCTCCATCACCACAATCGCATCGTCCACCACAAACCCGGTCGAGATCGTCAGTGCCATCAGCGAGAGGTTATCGATGCTGTAGCCAAACATGTACATCACCGCAAAGGTCCCAATCAACGAAACCGGAACCGCCACCGCGGGAATCAGCGTCGCTCGCCCATTCCGCAGAAAGACGAAAACCACCCCAATCACCAGCGCGATAGAGAGCAGCAGCGTTCGCTCCACATCACTCACCGACGCACGAATCGTCGTCGTGCGATCCAGCACAATCGTCGTATCGATCCCCTTCGGAATCGAGGCCTCCACCGACGGCAGCTCAGCCCGGATACGATCCACCGTATCAATAATGTTGGCCCCGGGCTGCCGAAAGATAATCAGCATCACAGCCCGCTTGCCGTTCAGATATCCCGCCGCACGCAGGTTCTGTGTCGAGTCGACCACATCTGCCACATCAGACAACCGCACCGCCGACCCGTTATTGTAACCAATAATGATCGGTTTATAGTCCTCCGCATGCGAGATCTGGTCATTCGCAACGATATCCGCTGACACGTCTCCGTTCGTGATCTGACCCTTCGCCAGGTTCGAATTCTGCAGACTCACCACCGACTGCACATTCGCCATCGTCATCCCAAAGCTCGCAAGCTTCGTCGGATTTACCTCAACCCGAACCGAGGGCAGCGCGCCTCCACCAGGATTGACCTGCCCCACTCCCTGGATCTGCGAAAGCTTTTGCTGCACCACCGTCGACGCTTCGTCGTACAACTTGTCCGGCCCATATTTATCCGACGTCAGCCCCAGAATCATGATCGGCGCATCCGCGGGGTTCACCTTGCGATACGTCGGATTTCCCGGAAGATTCGCCGGAAGATAAGTTCTCGCCGCGTTGATCGCCGCCTCGACATCGCGCGCCGCGCCATCAATATTCCGGCTCAAATCAAATTGAATCGTGATCGACGTCGTGCCGAGGCTGCTCGCAGAGGTCATCTCCGTCACCCCTGCAATATGCCCAAACTGCCGTTCCAGCGGGGTCGCCACCGACGACGCCATGATCTCGGCGCTCCCGCCCGGCAAACTCGCACCCACCGAGATCGTCGGAAAATCCACCTGCGGCAGTGGCGAAACCGGCAGCACATTGAACGCAATCGCCCCCGCAATCGCAATTGCAATCGTAAGCAGCGTCGTCGCCACAGGCCGATGGATGAATGGTGCAGAGATGTTCATGGCTGCTCCGCCGGCTCTAACTCGCCTCCGCCCTGCTCCGCCTTCTTCGACTTGCTCGAGAACCGATGCGAAAGATTGTCAAAGAAGATGTAGATCACCGGAGTCGTATAAAGCGTGAGCACCTGGCTTACCAGCAGGCCGCCCACCATGGCAATTCCAAGCGGCCTGCGCAACTCCGAACCGATACCATGCCCAAACGCCAACGGGAGACCGCCCAGCAGCGCAGCCATCGTCGTCATCATGATCGGACGAAAGCGCAGCAGGCACGCCTCATAGATAGCATCGGTCGAACTAAGCCCGCGGTGGCGCTCCGCATCAAGCGCAAAGTCGACCATCATGATTCCGTTTTTCTTAACGATGCCGATTAGCAGAACCAACCCGATAATCGCCACCACGCTCAGATCCTGGTGAAAGAGGATCAGAGAAAGAAACGCGCCAACACCCGCCGAAGGCAGCGTTGAAAGAATCGTAACTGGATGAATGAAGCTTTCGTAAAGAACACCCAGAACGATGTATACCGTCACCAGCGCAGCCAGAATCAGCAGCGGCATTCCCGAGAGCGAGTTCCGAAATGAAGCCGCAGTCCCCTGAAAATCCGCCTGCAGACTTGCTGGCATGTGCATGTCCTTCTGCACTTTTGTAATCTCGGTGATCGCGCCTCCCAGCGCAGCATTCGGCGCAAGATTAAACGAGACCGTAATCGCCGGAAACTGTCCCTGGTGAGTAATCGAGAGCGCCTCCGTCGTCGTCTCAAAGTGCGAAAACGCGCTGAACGGCACTGCATTATTGAACGTCGAACTCGTAGTACCAGCCGAAGTCGCGCCCTTGCTCGAGGTCGAATTCACAGTGCTCGAAGTGAGTGCATTGATCGGAGGAGCCAGCGTATTCGCAGAAGCCGTAAACAGTGCCGAGCCCGTCAGTGCGTTCGACCCCGCCGAGGTCGAGCCATTGCCCGAAGACGAAGTTGCCGCTGCACCCGTGGTCCCTGACGCCGAACCCGACCGGATATAGAGATGGTTCAGCTTATTCGGATCGAGCTGAAACTGCGGCTCGGCCTCCAGAATCACGTGATACTGATTCAACTGCGTATACATCGTGTTGATCTGCCGCTGGCCAAACGCATCGTAAAGCGTGTTATCGATCGTCGTCGGCGCCACACCAAGCCGCGAGGCCGTCGCCCGGTCAATCATCAGCGACACCGCCAGCCCGCCCAACTGCTGGTCCGTCGCAACATCCTCCAGTTCTGGCAACTCCTTCAACCGAGTTACAAATCGAGCCGTCCAGTCGTTCAGCTCGTTCTGATCCGGATCCTCCAGCGAGTACTGGTACTGCGTGCGGCTCACCCGGTCATCCACCGTAATGTTCTGCACCGGCTGCATAAAGATCTGAATGTCCTGCACATCCTTCAGCTTCGACTGAAGCCGTCGAATCACATCGGAGGCATTCAAATCGCGATCTTCGAGCGGCTTCAGGTTGATCGACATCCTTCCACTGTTCGTCGTGATATTTGTTCCATCCGCGCCAATAAACGAGGACAGGCTCTCGACAGCAGGATCCGCCAGGATCACCTTCGCCACCTCCTGCTGCTTGACCGCCATCGCCTTCGACCCAATCGTCTGGGGAGCCTGCGTGATTCCCTGGATCACGCCCGTATCCTGCACAGGAAAAAATCCCTTGGGAATAATGATGTACAGAAAGATCGTCAGCATCAACGTCGCAAGAGCAACCAGCAGCGTAATCGTCTGGTAGCGGAGTACAACCTTCAACGTCCGTCCGTAGAACGCAATCATCCGTTCAAAGACGTGCTCCGAGGCTCGATAGAAACGTCCCTGCTGCGCTTCAGGATTGTGTTTTAAAATCCGCGAAGCCATCATCGGCGTCAGCGTCAGCGAAACCACCGCAGACACAACGATCGTCACCGCCAGCGTCACCGCGAACTCACGGAACAGGCGACCCACAACATCTCCCATGAACAACAGCGGAATCAACACCGCAATCAAAGAGACCGTCAGCGAAAGAATCGTAAACCCGATCTGCTCCGCGCCCTTCAGCGCCGCCTCCATCGGCGTATCGCCCTCTTCCAGATAGCGCGAGATATTCTCCACCATCACAATCGCGTCATCGACGACGAACCCCGTCGAGATCGTCAGCGCCATTAGCGACAGGTTATCCAGGCTGTAGCCAAGCGAGTACATCGCTGCAAAGGTTCCAATCAGTGACAGCGGCACCGCCACACTTGGAATGATCGTTGCATACAGATTTCGCAGGAACAGGAAGATGACCAGCACTACCAGCCCGATGGTCAGCATTAGTTCAAACTCAACATCGCTCACCGACGCCTGAATCGGGGTCGTAAGGTCAGTCAGCGTCGTCACCTCGATGCCCTTCGGCAGATTGGCCTCGAGCTGCGGCAGCAACTTTTTGATGCTCTTGACCACGCTGATCGTGTTTCCACCCGGCTGGCGCTGCACATTCAAAATCACCGCAGGCGTCTGGTTCATCCACGCAGCCTGCGTCGTGTTCTCAACGCCGTCAAGAATGTGTGCAACATCAGTCAGCATTACAGGCGCTCCGTTGCGATACGCAACCACCACACTCCTGTAGTCCTTGCTGGTCACGAGCTGATCGTTTGCATCGATCTGGTAGTCTTGCCGCGGCCCGTCGAAGTTCCCCTTTGCAGCATTCACGCTGCTCTGGCTGACCGCCGTACGCAGATCCTCAAGGTTGATGCCGTACGACGAGAGCGCCGTCGGATTCGCCTGAATCCGCACCGCAGGCTTCTGTCCGCCGCTGATGCTCACCAACCCAACCCCGCTCAGCTGCGAGATCTTCGGTGCCAGCCGCGTATCCACCAGATCCTCCACCTGGGAGAGCGGCACCGTCTTCGAAGTAATCGCCAGCGTCAGCACCGGCGCATCCGCAGGATTCGTCTTGCTATAGATCGGCGGTGCAGGAAGGTTCGCAGGCAGAAAGCTCTGCGAAGCATTGATCGCCGACTGAACCTCTTCTTCCGCTATATCGATGTTCAAACTGAGATTGAACTGCAGCACCACCACCGAGGTTCCACCCGAACTGCTCGAGGTCATCTGGCTCAACCCCTGCAACTCGCCGAACTGGCGCTCCAGCGGAGCCGTCACCGTCGTCGCCATCACCTGCGGACTGGCGCCGGGATAAAACGTCAGCACCTGGATCGTCGGGTAATCGACCTCAGGCAGCGCCGACACCGGCAACTGCGTGTAACTCACAATACCGACTAGCAGAATCGCAGCCATCAACAACGACGTTGCGACCGGTCGCAAAATAAACGGACGGGATGGACTCAAGGAGCGCTACTCCCAGCCGTCGCTGCCGCAGGAATCGGCTTATTCGACACGCTGACCTTCGAATTGTCCTGCAGCTTGTCGAAGCTGCTGTTGGCAACCACGTCCCCGGGATTGATCCCGGTCACCTGCGCGGTCTCGCCCTCGACCACCCCCGGCTTTACCGAGCGCATGTGCGCCGTATTATTCTGCAAAACATAAACAAACGACGCCGTGCCGTTATGCTGAATCGCGGATGTCGGAATCAGCGTCGCTCCCTGCAGCGTATTCACCAGCAGCCGCGCATTCACAAACTCATTCGGAAACAGCGACGAATCCTTATTTTCAAACGTCGCCCTAGCCTTCACCGTCCCTGTCGTCGTATCGATCTGGTTATCCAGCGTCAACAACGTCCCCGTCGCAATCTGCTTCAACGCCGCCCGGTCATAGGCATCCACTGCGAGCTTCGCCTGCTGACGAAGCCGCGGCTGAATCTGCCCCAGGTTGTCCTCCGGCACCGTAAAGATCACCGTGATCGGCTGCATCTGCGTAATCACCGCAAGCGTCGTCGTCCCCGAGGCCTGCACCACATTTCCCGGATCGACCAGCCGCAGCCCGACCCTTCCCGAGATCGGCGCCCGAATATGACAGTACCCAACCTGAATCTGGTCGAACTTCACCGTCCCTTCGTCGTTCTTCACCGTGCCCGCATCCTGCAGCACAATCTTCTCCTGGTCATCCAGCGTCTGCTTCGGAATCGCATTCCTCGACCACGCATCGCGATATCGATTAAGATCCATCGTCGCCTGCGCCAGCGTAGCCTGATCGCGCTCCAATACACCTTGCGCCTGCATCAGCGTCGCCTCAAACGGCCGCGGGTCGATCTCAATCAACGGATCGCCCTTCCGCACAACCTGGCCCTCCTTGAAGCGCACCGCGACAACCGGCCCCGTCACCTGGCTTGTAATCGAAGCCGTGTAAACCGGAGTCACCGTCCCAATCGCATCGAGGTACACGCCAATGTTGCCCTTCTGTGCGGTTGCGGTCGTTAGCGCCACCGCCCCACCCCCGGCACCCCGCTTCGGAGCAGCGTTCGTGCCCGAATCTTCGTGATGCCGTAACACCAGAAAGAAACCAATAGCAAAGATCAGCAGCAATACGACCCACACAATAACCCGAAGCAGCTTACTTCGAGACGAGGTCGGAGGAGGAGCCGGAAGTTGATGATCCGGCCCAACGATGGGGTGCTGTTCATGCGATTCGGCTGGCAATACGTCTCCCTTGCCACATCAGAGAATTTTTTTTGGACAGAAAATGTGCAGCAGGTCCCTAATCTTATCGACGGATGAGCCCGTACAAAGACTCAGCTTCGGCCCACGCAACCGTCAACTTTTATCTGATCGACAGCTCAATAAGCAATGACTCCTCAATAAGATGCCTGCAAAATCCCACACGATGTCCCCAGCCTTCCCCTTCCCGCGACTCTCCCGTTGAGCCCACCGCCCACAGCATGGTATGATTACGAATCGGCAGACTACCCTTCATCGGGTAGCGGTCAGGAGCGACCCCGCTCCCAGTACCATCCTTCCCGACCCCGTTTTGAGGCTTCTTTCACTCAGGCGCATGTCCCCGGGAATCTTCTGCGACTCAGGATTGGAGCACTTCGTCATGGCACAAAAATGTGATCTTTGCGGCAAAGGCCCGCAGTTTGGCAACAACATCTCTCACGCCCACAACACCACCCGTCGTCGTTGGAACGTGAACCTCCAGCCCGTCAAGGCCCAGGTCAACGGTGCCAGCAAGCGCATGCGCGTCTGCACCAGCTGCATCAAGACCGGCAAAGTCGTAAAAGGCTAACCAGCTCTAACCTCCAGAAACAGAATGCCCCAGCCGCGACCTAGCCGGCTGGGGCTTTTCCTGTTTTTCAGCTCAATTTACTGTTTCTCAAAACCCAACGAAGCGCTATTGATGCAGTACCGCAGCCCCGTCGGCTTCGGACCATCCGGGAAGACATGCCCCAGGTGAGCCCCACAGGTCGCACACTGCACCTCCACCCGCCTCATCCCAAGCGAATTGTCCTCGATCGACACAATCGCATCCGGCGAAACCGGGTTCCAGAAGCTCGGCCAACCGCTCCCCGACTCGAACTTCTTATCCGAGGTAAACAGCGGCGCATTGCAAGCCCCGCAGTGATACACCCCGTCCTCATGGTTATTCACCAAAATCCCGGTAAACGGACGCTCCGTCCCGCCCTCACGCATCACATGAAACTGCTCCGGAGTCAGCAGCTCACGCCACTCCGCCTCCGTCTTATGAACCTTCTCACCCTTTGTCACTTCGGCCATCGTTCCGACCTCCTGTCGTCTACCAATTAGATGCCAGGCCGCCCATTATGTTTCAGGCGGCACCCTTCACGATCACTTCAATCTCCACCAGCGCATCCTTTGGCAGCCCGGCCACTGCCACCGTCGACCGCGCCGGCGGCACCACGCCCTCAGGCGCCAGGTACTTCGCATAAACCTCGTTCATCGCCGCAAAGTCCCCCATCGACTTCAAAAACACAGTCGTCTTCACCACATGACTCAGATCCAGCCCGGCCTGCGCGAGCACCGCCTTCACATTCTCCAGCGCCCTCGCCGTCTGTTCCGCAATCCCCCCGGCAACCATCTGCCCTGTAGCTGGATCCAGGCCAACCTGCCCCGACGCAAACAACATATCCCCCACCCGCACCGCCTGCGAGTACGGCCCAATCGCCCCCGGCGCCTCTTTCGTCGAAACCGCCGTCTTCCCCTGATCGCTCAAAAGTTCGCTCATGCCGCTAAGTCTATCCCGTTCTTCAGACAATGAAAAACCCCACGCGGCAGAGCATCGATACGATCCCTTCGCACAGCCATGCCCGCTCAGGATCAATCTATTGATGGATGTTCCGCCGAACTGCAAAACGATATCCTCCCTCAATGGCGATCCCGACTGAACCCATCGGCAGCATCCCCCGTCCACCTGCATTGCTCGAAGCCTCCGTCGCCTTCCACAACCAGCAAATCAGCAATGAGGCGCTTGAAGAAGCCACCGCCGAGGCACTCCGCGACACCATCCAGCGATTCGAGCAAACCGGATCCCCCATCCTCACCGACGGCGAACAGACCAAGCCCAGCTTCGCAACCTATCCCCTCTCCGGGCTCACCAATCTCGCTCCCGACGGAGTCACGATTCCCTTCGCCGATGGCCACGTCCGTCAACTACCTCGCCTCACCGCAGGTCCCTTCCGCTACGGCGTGCACGCTGCCAGCTACCTCAGCGCAGCTCGTCGCTACACCCGGCTCCCGATAAAACAGGCCGTCATCTCCGCCTCTGCCTTGAGCCTCCTCTATCCATCGGCGGGCATACCGGGCTATCCTCGCGAGGAGTTTCTGGCCGACCTCATCGACGAAGCTGCCGCCGACATCCGTGGCGCCCTCCAGGCCGGAGCAGCCTCTGTCCAGATCGACTTCACCGAAGCCAGGCTCTCCCTCAAACTCGATCCCTCAGCCGGCTTACTGCGCAGCTTCATAGCCCTCAACAATCAGGTCCTCGAACGCTTCACCCCCGAAGAGCGCCTTCTCATCGGCGTTCACGTCTGTCCCGGGGGCGACCACGACTCCACTCACAGCGCCGACGTGGACTACTCAACGTTGTTACCTGACCTCTTCCAGTTGAACGCCGGACGCTTCTACCTCCAAATGGCCAGCGAACCCGACAGAAAACGAATCCTCCAACTGGTAGGCCAGCTCCTTCAACCGAATCACACCATCTTCATCGGCGTCATCGATCCCATCGATCCGAAGATTGAAACCCCAGCTCAGGTGCGCGATCGCGTCCTCGAAGCGGCCTCTCTCCTCCCGGCAGCACAGCTCGGAACCACCGATGACTGCGGATTCGCTCCCTTCGCCGATGACACCTCCACCGCTCGTGACCTTGCCTTCAGCAAAATTCAGGCCAGAGTCGAGGGCACCGAACTTGCCGCGCGGGAACTTGGCCTCTCCTAGAACCACCCGTCCTCGATCCAATGAAAATCCATCACAATTAACCAAAATTGGAGCGCTTGGCGACCTCCATAAATCCACCTATCCAGCGGAACATTCCCCTCACTCCTTCGTACACTGTTTGCATGAGTGCGACCCCATCGGCAACTCTTGCGCCAAAACAAGACCGAACCCCATCTCTCCTGACCTCCGGAACCGCCATCATCGTCTACGTCGCCTTGGTGCGTCTCGTCCTCTACTTTTTTGCCGGACCACGCTACGGATACTTTCGCGATGAACTCTACTACCTGGCCTGCGGGGAACACCCCGCCTGGGGATACGTCGATCAGCCGCCACTCATCGGATGGATCGCCTGGCTCCTTCAGCACACCATCGGGACCTCGCTTTGGGCTCTGCGTCTCCTGCCAGCCCTTGCCGGTGCTGCCACCATCCTTCTTGCCGGCCTCCTCGCACGCGAACTAGGTGGCCGCCGCTGGGCGATGTTCCTCGCCTCATTTGCAGCATTGATGGCCCCCGTCTCCCTCGCCCTGTCCCACCTGTTCACCATGAACGCCTTCGATCCCCTGCTCTGGGCCGCGATCGCATACCTCGTCGTGCGTATCGCGAAGACAGGCAACGAGCCCCTCTGGCTTGCCGTCGGCGCCCTTGCAGGTGCCACGATCCTCAACAAGTACGCCGTCATCTTCTGGCTCTCGGGGCTGATTATCGGCGTCTGCCTGACACCTCTACGTCAAAGTCTGCGTCATCGCTGGTTTTGGTTCGGCTGCGCCCTGGCAGCGGCCATCGCTCTCCCCAACTTCCTATGGCAATGGCAGCACCAGTTCCCCTTTCTCCAGCTCATGGCCAATGTCCGAAAGAGTGGCCGCGACATTCTCCTCTCCCCGCTGCCTTTTCTCCAGGCCCAGGCACAGATGCTTGGCTTTGTCGCCGCGCTGCTCGTGCCCTTTGCGCTTCTGTTCTTCTTTTCCAGGCAGGGCCGTCCATATCGCGCTCTCGGATGGGCCTATCTCATATTTCTCGCCGAAATGATGATCCTTCACGGCAAAATGTACTACGTCGCCCCCGTATACCCCATCATGTTCGCCGCCGGTGCAGTCTGGATCGAAGCCGTCACAGATTCCACCCTCTGGATCTGGGTCAAACCCGCTCTCGCGCTCGCAATCCTCGCCGTCGGCGGCATCTATGCTCCAACGATTCTGCCCATCCTCAGCGTCCCGAACTTCCTCGCCTACGAGCACAAGACCGGCATCGAGCAACAGAAGTTCGAAAATATGCCACAGGGGGTTCTCCCGCAGTTGTACGCCGACATGTTTGGCTGGGAGCAGATCGCCCAGCGAGTGGCCGTGTACTATCACAGCCTCTCGCCGGAGGAACAACAGAAGACCGCCATCTTCGCCAATAACTACGGCGACGCCGGAGCCATCGACTTCTTCGGGCCCAGGTACGGCCTCCCCAAATCCATCGGAGTTCATCAGAACTACTGGATCTGGGGACCCCGTAGCTACACAGGCGAGAGCATCATCGTCCTCGGAGAGGGCAATGAACGCAACATGCAGACAAAATGCACCAGCTACTCGATTATCGGCAATACGGAGTACCCGCTCTCCCGCCGCGATGAATGGGGACCCATCTATCACTGCCGCGGATTCAAGCGGAACCTGCAAACGATCTGGCCGGACCTCAAGCGTTGGAATTGAGCATCGACTCTATGCCGAGCAGCCGGGCCAACAGACCCGCCTTTTCGTCTACCCAAATCAAAAGTCACCGCATGACAAATCCATAAATATTTCTTTCTTACGCCCGCACTCCTGCTAAATCAGTCATATATTGGGTGCGAGGTGAACAAACATGGGAATTATGGATATGATCCAATCGCTCGCCGGTCAGACTGGAGCCGCAGCCGGCACCGATCAGGCTAAAGTTGCAGGTGGCTTCATTGAAGCTCTCACCCAGCATCCCGAAGGTATTCAGGGCGTTCTCGACGCCTTCAAGAACAACGGAATGGCCGAGCACGTCAACAACTGGGGCGCAGGTCAGGCCACCACAGCCACTCCCGAGCAGGTCCAGCAGGGTCTCGGCGGAACCGGCCTCATCGAGGCCACTGCAGCCAAAGCCGGCGTCTCGCCTCAGATCGTTCAGGTAGCCCTCGCCACCGTCCTGCCTATGGTCATCCAGCACTTCGCTCCCAACGGACAGGCCGCGCCGACCAGCTCCATGGGCAGCATGGCACAGAGTCTCCTCAGCAAATTCGTCTAAACCGCAAGGTCGAAGCGGAACAACTTCGCAGGATCATTTTCAGGAGCGCAGGGGCCCCGCGCTTCCTCCCAACAGCATCAACCAAACAGTCAGCCAAGCTGACAAGGAGAGCTACGCCATGGCAGATCTAGACGCATTGAAACAGAAGTACGCCGGTGTCATTGCATCCCTGCAGAAGTTCGCCCCCTACGGAGCCACCCTCGATGCAGTCGACCTCGACGGCGAGAAGCTCCACATCAAAGGCAGCGTTCCCTCCCGCGTCATCCTCGAGCGCGTATGGGACGAGATCAAAAAGGCGGACCCCACCTACGCCGACCTCCACCACGAGATCACCAACACCGGCGGAGATACCCAGGCCTACACCATCAAATCCGGCGACACCCTCGGTGCCATCAGCCAGCTCTTCTACGCCACCGCCAGCAAATATACTCAGATCGCTCAGGCCAACAATATCTCCGACCCCAACAAGATCCAGGCCGGTGCCACCCTTCAGCTCCCCGTAATCACCTAGCGCAAAGTCATTTAGGAGCACCGCCGCGGTGGTTAGAGCAAACGCCGTAGTGGGGTATGCCGTAGTGGGGTGTAGAGTCGCCTTCGCTTTCTTGTTTGTCATTCCCGAAGGGAATCTGCGTCCGCAGTCTCTAACCCCCTCATAGAATCACCGGTAGCCTCATGTCTCGATTCTGAGACATGGGGCACACGGCCAAGCCACCTCCGCAAGGGCAGCCTCAAAAATCCTGTCAAGCCCCCTCCACACGAAAACCTGCGCCAATCCTGAAGATTCGCGTGGCGTATGAGTTAGTCTCCATCCGTTATACTGGACTAATAGAACAGAGAGCCCCGGAGACCACTCCGGGGTTCTCCAGTTTAACCAGTAACTCCTTTATTTCTTATATTTTGCAGGCAAGTCATCTAAAATCAATATTTTACAGGCATGCCATGCCGCTAGGCCACTGATTGTAAACAGTTTACGCCCAAGATACCCGGGAGGGGGGGGGTACCCCGCTAGCCCGGGATCGTCGAAGCCGCAGCCACCTCAACCCGGTTTCTGCCCGCGGACTTCGCTTGGTAGAGCGCCTGGTCGGCCGCATCCACCAGCATCGTCGCAGCCGAATCATGCCCCAGCATCTTCGTCGCGCAGCCGATACTCACCGTCACCACCCCGCTAGGACTGCCCGAGTGCGGCAGCCCAAGCAACTCCACAGTCCGGCGAATCTGTTCAGCGACCAGCTGCGCGCCGCTGCTCCCGGTGTTCGGCAGCACGGCCACAAACTCCTCGCCCCCATACCGGGCGAACAGGTCCGACGACCGGTGGATCACCTCCTGCGCCGCCATGGCAATCTGGCGCAGGCAGCTGTCGCCCATCACATGCCCGTAAAGGTCGTTGTAAGGTTTGAAGTGATCGACATCGATCATCAACACCGAAATCAGCGAGCCATCGCGCATAGCCCTGCGCCACTCCAGGTCCATCTTCTCCTCGAACCGCCGCCGGTTTGCGACGCCAGTCAAGCCGTCAGCCATCGCAAGATTCTCCACCAGCCGGAAGGCGCGGTTCAGCTCCTCCTCGGCAGCCTTGCGAGCAGTTACATCCCGCACCACGTTGACGAACCCGATAGGCTCCCACGTCGTCTCGTCGTGATAGAGCCGCAGGCTCGCCTCCATCCAGACATACCTGCCATCCTTTCCCGCACACCGATAGATCAACGGCTCGACCGGCTCCCCCTCACGACAGGCCCGCATCATCGCCTCCACCGCCACAATATCGTCAGCATGGACAATCTGGTGGTGGGTCCGGCCGATCAGCTCCTCCGGCTCCCACCCCAGCACGGTAAAAACAGCTGGAGAGACGTACCGCCTCGCGCCAGCGAGGTCCGAGAGAACAATCACATCGTTTGAAGCCTCAGCCAAAAGACGAAATAGCGTCTCGCTGGCCTTCAGGTTGACCTGCAGCCTCTCACGCTCGGAGATCACTACCTCAACGACATAAAGCACCAGCATCGAGACCGCAACGAAGAACTGCAGCAGCAGATCACCAGTCAGCGGCGAGCCCGCATGCACCAGCGCGATCGGACCCCGTCCCCGAATCGTCAGGTAGCCGCCGACTATCGACACGATCAACAGCCCAAGCGCCGATCCTGCCAGGCGCAGGCGAGCGCCAAGCAGTAGCAGCACAGGCAGCAGCAGGAACAGAAGCGGAAACCGCGTCTGCCAGAAGACACCCACCGTCGTCGCGAGCAGAAGCATCAGGAGCCCAGTAACCTCCAGCCGCGACCGGCCGGGAAACCGCTCCCTCTCCCGGAACGACAGGTACAGCGGCGTCATCACCGCAATGCCCAGCGCATCCGCCACAAACCAGTGTCTGGCTGCGATAAACCTCGGCAGCGCATGGAGGCTCGAGATGCTCAGCTGTGCCAGCACCGAAGCAATCGCCGGCGCGAGCACAACGCCATACGCCAGCAGCCGCAACAGCTGCCTCCGCTGGGTAAGGTCTGGATTGGGTGAGATCGTCCGATACGTCAGCGCCGCCGCGATGCCCACCTCCAGCATGTTGCACCCGGCAAGATAGATAGAGATACCAGGCGCAAACGACAGCGATAGATTGAGTCCAAGGTCGACAGCGAAACCTACCGCCAGATAAGCCGCCCACTGTCGACGCCTCGAACATAGGAGCACCCCCAGCAGCAGGCCGTTCGAAGGCCACAGGATCGTCGCCCCGCCAATGTCCCAGCTCCGAATATTCAACAGTAGCGCCGCATAGCCCAGGCACACAAGCACCAGCGCGACCGTCGTCAGTCGCCACAGAGACGAGACGCGATCCTCTACGGCCTCATTGAGAGAACCAATACCCATAACCAGCCCGGAGCCACCTTATCGGCAAACGCAGCGTTTCGCTTTATTGCCTTTCATCGGACTCCTAGTATGCTCCTTCCTGAAAGTTCAACCATCCAACGAACGATCTCGAACCCTGTTGTTCACCTGGGCGATCGAAGCCTCAGTTCGTGTTTGCCGCAGCGGCGTCCAGCTCGCCGGCAAAGTAGCTCTCGCGAAAGCGGATTCGCGCCTCAGGATAATCCGGAATCTTGACCCGTATCCTGTGCATTCCCGATGCCGGCTCACCGTTCGCCTCGGCGTGGGGCTGAAAGCTCAACAGATAGTAGTTATGCACGTGATTGGAGAGCTGATGCAGGCCTTCGTCGAAGCCTCGCTGCGTGGTGAAGTTGATGTACTCGCCGCCCGAGAGCGCAGCCAGCTCATGCGCCGCATTCTTCTTCAGGGCGTTCACCGCCATCACCAGAAGGCCGATCGGCCCGCTACCGCCGCCATACTTCAAATCACTCATAACCTCCGTCTTTCCTGGCCCAAACGCCACAGAGTCGACGACCGTATTGGTTCTCCCAAGTGCAGCAACTACCTCGGCCGGCTTAGCTGTGCTGCCGTGGTCACGGGTCTCGCTGATCAGCAGAATCGCGTGACGATAGTGGTTCTGGCGCGCTTCAAGCAGCTTCGTCGCATACGCGACGGCGTCGAGGGTTGAGGCTTCGGGATCGTCGCAGGGTTCAAGCTGCGAGAGTGCGCGGCTCATAGCGTCGACGTTGTTGGAGAATTTGCCGAGCAGCAGCGGTGCGGAGCCGTACGTGACGATGGCGACCTCGCGCGGGGCATCGCCGGCGATGCCATCGATCATCGAGCCCAGGCCGCTTAGCTTGGGGTACTCATAACCAGCGGCGCGGCTGCATTGGACGACGACGACGAGCGACAGGCCGAGGGAGTCGGTGTCCTCATCGACGCGCACCGCTTGCGGAACTCCATTGTCTTCAACGACAAACTGCTCCGGCTTGAGCTCGTAGATCATCTCGCCGTGTTTGGTCTGGACGGTGGTTGGGATCAGAACCACGTTGGATTGGGTTTTGAGGGTGTAGCTCTGGCTGTCCGCCGGCGCCTGAGCCAGGGCTGGAAGCGTGGCGCACAGCAGAAGGGCGAGGAGGAGAGACCGCATCCCTCAAGTCTAAACGGAGGAAATTTTGCATTTTGATTGGGAAAAAATGGTTTGTGGTGAGGGGGTGGCTTTTGTTGGGGTTTTGCGCTTTTGTGGTGTTTTGCGATGGTTAAATCGTGGTGTGATCGTGGTGACTTGTGTGGCTGACGTGGTGTTTTAGCCGTCACTTTTCTGCAACCGAAAGATGCGCCACAAATCTCAACTTTATTTTCGGACTTGCCGGTTTACTTTCTGCCTCCCGGGCGGTCGAAAGAAAATTTTCCCATTTGCGTCCACACGACAGGAATCTCTACTGCCTCGCGGCGACTTACTTCAGAGTCACTCATCTAAGTTATAGTCCGAGGGTGGCTGTCTGACCTCCCCCTGGAACGAGAATTGAACCGAAAGTTGACTTGATGACTACGACCCCTGCTATTGCTTCACCCTCCCCTGCGATGACCTCCCCTGCGACGACCTCAGCTCTCACGTATCCTACTGCCCGCAAGGTGGAGCAGACGGACGACTACTTTGGCACTTCGGTCAGCGATCCTTACCGATGGATGGAGGATGTCGACTCCGCCGAGTTGAAGGTCTGGGTGGATGCCGAGAATGAACTGACACAGAGCTATCTTGCGGAGGTCCCCTCTCGCGAGGCGATGCAGAAGCGGCTGATGGAACTGATCGACTTCGAGCGATACACCGCTCCCGCGCGGCGAGGCGAGCGATACTTCTACTCGCACAACAGCGGGTTGCAGAATCAGAACGTCATCTACTGGCACGAGGGGCTGGAGGGTGAGCCGAAGGTGCTGCTCGATCCGAATATCTTCTCGGCCGATGGCACGGTTGCGATCAGCGGCCTCAGCATCACCGACGATGGATCACTGGCAGCGTACTCGATCGCGGACGCAGGCAGCGATTGGGTGAAGTGGCATGTGCGCGATGTCACCACCGGCAAGGACCTGCCCGATATCGTCGAGTGGTCGAAGTTCAGCGGGGCCGCGTGGCTCAAGGACGGCAGCGGCTTCTTCTACGAGGGCTACGACGCGCCTGCGGCTGAGGCGCTGAAGGCTGCCAACTACTTTCACAAGGTGTTCTTTCACAAACTGGGTACACCGCAGAGCGAGGACAAGCTCGTCTTCGACCGTCCCGACGACAAGGAGTTGAATCTCGGGGCGAACGTGACTGATGACGGGAGATACCTGGTGCTCTATCAGAGCAAAGGCACAAGTCCGAACAACGAGATCGCCATCAAGAATCTTCAGCAGCCCGAGTCTGCGACTCTGCGGCTGATCGAAACTGCGGATGCCACCTACGCACCGATTAACAACGACGGCTCTCTCTTCTGGCTGCTCACAACGCTCGATGCTCCTAACGGTAAGGTCATCTCCATTGACCTGAATCATCCTGAGCGCGAACACTGGAAGACGGTAATTCCCGAGAGCAAAAACAAGCTGAGCGACATCTCGATCATCGACAATACGTTTATCGCGAACTATCTTGCCGATGCGCAGAGCCTGATCGAACTTCGCAGTCTTGATGGTCAGTTGATCGAACGGCTGAAGCTGCCCGCGATCGGCACCGCCTACGGCTTCGGCGGACTGCGCGAGGATACCGAGACCTTCTACCAGTTCACCAACTTTACGACGCCGGGCACGATCTACCGACTGGATATGAAGACGCGCCAGTCAACCATCTATCGACAGCCGAAGTTGTTGTTCGATCCGGCGCTCTATGAGACGACGCAGATCTTCTACATCAGCAAGGACGGTACGCGCGTTCCAATGTTTATCAGCCACAAGAAGGGCCTTATGCTCGACGGCAGTGCGCCGACACTACTGTATGCGTATGGCGGCTTCAATGTGCCGTTGATGCCGGAGTTCTCTTCCGCGCATGTGATGTGGATGGAGATGGGCGGGGTCTACGCACAGCCCAGCCTGCGAGGCGGCGGCGAGTATGGCGAGGCGTGGCACGAGGCCGGAACTCGACTGAAGAAGCAGAACGTCTTCGACGATTTCATTGCGGCAGCCGAGTGGCTGATCGAGAACAGGTACACCTCGGCGGCGAAGCTGGCCATCTCCGGCGGAAGCAACGGCGGTCTGCTGGTGGCAGCCTGTGAGCTGCAGCGGGCGGATCTCTTTGGTGCCGTAGTCGCGCAGGTTGGTGTGATGGATATGTTGCGCTTCGATAAGTTCACGATCGGCTGGGCATGGAAGGAAGAGTATGGATCTCCTTCAGAGAACGCGGAGGAGTTTGCCGCGATCTACAAGTACTCGCCGCTGCACAATGTTCGGCCGGGCGTGGCCTATCCGGCGACGTTGATTACCACGGGCGACCACGACGACCGAGTCTATCCGGCGCACAGCTTCAAGTACACCGCAGCTCTGCAGGCGGCACAGACTGGCTCGAATCCGATTCTGATTCGGGTGGAGACGCGCGCGGGACATGGGGCGGGAATGCCGCTGAGTAAGAGAATTGAAGCGACAGTGGATCAATATGCTTTTCTGGTGAGGGAGTTAAACCGGTAGAGACTGTCCTGCCGGACGGGCGCCCTACGCGGGCAGCGGTCACTTCGTGACGTGTATACCGCTTCGCGTGGTTCTCCCGTTGGTCGCGAGGAAAGATTGATTCCGACCAACGGGAGAACCACGCGAAGCTTTAAAAAGGCGTGCGAACGCCCGCGCTCCGCGCAGGAGGCCCGTCCGGCAGGACAGTTTCTAAGAGATGTTTTTACGAAGGAAGACGGTCGCCTGGGGGTTGTCGTTGTAGCGTTCACAGGGAACGTAACCACGCTTGCAATACAGCGCAATTGCAGTCTTCAAACCGTCGTGGCTATCAAGGTAGATCCAACGCAACTCCCTGCTTCGGGCGAACTCCTCCAGCGCATCCATAAGCTTGTCTGCGATGCCGTGCCCGCGGGCGGCAGGCTGCACGTAGAGCCGCTTGCATTCGCCGGCAAACGGAGTTGAGGTCATCTTACGCAGGAGGACGCAGCCAACCGGCTTGTCGTCCAGATGAGCGAGCCACACGCCGGAGGAGGCGCCGTCGATGATCTTCCGGATCGAAGGGAGCGTATCCCGTACCACGACGTTGATTGCATCGTAGTACTCCTGCAGAAGTTGAAGCACCTCGTCGCTGCACTTCGATACGCGAACGATTCGCAGAGAAGGTTCTTTCGGCCGACTCAGAATGGAACGAACCTTCGAGAGCGAATCAAGCAGCACCTCGCGGTCGGGGGAATCGAGGCCTGCGAGCAGCTGCTGTATTTGTAACTCAGACTGTTCGTTGAGCTTTGCTACGGCTCTGGCTCCTGATGTCGAGAGGGTAAGCAGCCTCTCGCGGCCGTCCTGCTTTGAAGCGACCTGGCGTACCAGCCTTCGCCGTGTGAGCAGAGCGAGGCATCGACTGATGTATCCGGCGTCGAGGCAGAGCGTGTTGCGTAACGAGGACGCAGTCTGGCGGGGATTGGCTCCGATCTCATAGAGAATCCGCGCCTCCGTCAGCGAAAACTCCCCATCCAGATGCCGCTTTCGCAGCAAGCCCAGCCGCGCTGTGTAGAAGCGGTTGAACTCTCGTACTGCGGAGACCTGATTCCGTTCTTCGAGGTTGGTGCCAAGCATAGGTGGAGTTTAAGATTAAATAGTTGCTAAAAGCAAGTATCTAGATCCGTCCATGACTCAGTGGAGCGGGCTGTTGATCTTGTGGAGTGGTTGGGGCATTTCGGCAGGTAATAACCAGTTACGCAATACAGCTTGCGGCACCCGACGGCGGGATTCAATTTTTATCGCTATTTTTGAGGCGATACTGGGTTTGTCCCGCTTTCGGGGTATATCCAAATACCCAGCATTTGTGGTGATCCGGCGGAGAAATGTGAATCCGGGGACATCGCCTACGCGTCTTAATAAATACGTAGAAAGGTTGCTCTATGAAACTGAGAATTTCTATCGCGTTCCTACTGGCACTGGTTCCTGCACTCGCTTCGGCAGCACCAAAGCAGCCCGCAGCGCATCTGCGGTCACAGGGGTATCACGACCGCGCCCCAAAGGCTCACATTGAACACTCATACCCGCACCACGCGTAAACGAGTGTTCTTCGCTGCCGCTGAGTTGAGATCAAACCAAACTTAGGTCAGATCGAATCGACCTTCGACTCACGCGCCTTCCGAATAAATACCGCTAGTTTTTCCGGGCTTTTTCTGCCCGGCACCGCCTCCACACCACTTGCGACATCGACCCCCCAAGGATTGAGCCCCTGGATAGCCTCCGCTACGTTTTCGGCGCGGAGGCCACCTGCCACAATGAGCTTGAGCTGAGGCGGGGCTTCGTCGAAGATGCTGCGCGCGATGTCCCAGTCAAACGCGACGCCAGTGCCCCCGAGGACTGCGCCTACCTTCGAATCGATCAGAACACGATCTACTAAGCCGTCAGCTGCAATCTTGCGCAGCTCCGAGGCTACGATCACTGCGCTGGCGGCGTCGGCATCGACTTGCCAGTGAACGGTCTGGATGAGGGAGACCTGCCCGGCGAAGAGCTTGTGGAGGCGATGCAGAAGGGCGAAGTCGACGCCGCTGTGGAGCTGCACTGCGGTGAGACCGGCCTCATGGGCTGCGCGCGCGATCTCGTAAGCATCGACTGCGTGGAAGACGCCTACGCGCTCGACGGTGGATGGAAGATGCGGCGTAATCTTTGCGACCTCGGCAGAGGTGATGCGGCGCGGGCTGGGGGCGAAGACGAAGCCGAGCGCATCGGCGCCAAGTTCGGCGGCTAGTTTTGCATCTTCGAGGCTAGTGTTGGCGCAGATCTTAATCCACATGAGGTTGGCCGGCTTCGCTCGCGCGCCTTCTGATTAGATGTCGGAGGAGAGCTCACGATCCAGAAGGGTGGCGAGCGCGGCTGCGGGGTTGGGCTGCCGCATGAGCGTCTCGCCGATGAGGAAGGCATCATATCCGACGGCTCGCAGCCTGGCGATGTCTTCGGCGGTGCGGATGCCGCTCTCGGCTACGGTGACGACGTCTTTCGGTACGGATGCGGCGAGCTCGAAGAGAACTTCGGTGCGTACGGAGAAGGTGCGCAGATCGCGGCTGTTGACACCGATGAGGTCGAAGCCCAAAGCGATGGCGCGTTCCATCTCTTCGCGGTCGTGGGTCTCGCAGAGGACGTCGAGGCCGCGTGAGCTGGCTTCGACGCGCAGATCGCTGAGCGCCTCGTCGCTGTGCGCGGAGATGATGAGCAAGATCGCATCGGCTCCGTAGGCGCGGGCTTCGAGGATCTGAAAGGGATCGAGGATGAAGTCCTTGCGGAGGCAGGGGATGTCGACGACGCTCGATGCCTGTTCGAGGTAGGCGAGCGAACCCTGGAAGAACTCCTCGTCGGTGAGGACGGAGAGGGCAGCGGCGCCGGAGGACTCGAAGGTTTTGGCGAGGGTGGCAGGATAGAAGTTGCTGCGGATGAGGCCCTTGGAGGGAGAGGCTTTTTTAATCTCGGCGATGATGGCGGGGCCATTTTTTGCAGCTGCCTGGAGGCCGGCACGGAAGCCGCGGGGGATGTGGGCGGCGGCCATGCTCTCAAGCAGCCCAAAGTCCGCGACCGCCTTGCGAGCTCTTACCTGTAGGAGCGTGTGCGCAAGAATCTGGTCGAGCTGAGTGGGCATAGTCCCCTTGCGATGGCCTTGTGGTCAGCTCCGGATGCGACCGGTTCGACCAACACTCGGCTGTCGTTGGCGGCTATTGAAAGCTGCCTGCCTGCAACCGAGGTTGAAACTTTGGTGCCGAAGGGGGGACTCGAACCCCCACACCCTTGCGAGTACATGGACCTGAACCATGCGCGTCTGCCAATTCCGCCACTACGGCACGGTGTCATTCGCCCCACCGCAAAGGCCGGAGCACGCTAACCGCGAGTCTCTAGTTTTACAAACGCGACAGCTGCTGTCAATGTTGTCGCTGCCAGTGTGGCGCAGGTTTCCGGGAGGCGGACATCCCCCGAAGAAGGAGACGTCCGGAGTGGGGACCTTGCGCATCCAATAACGAAACATGGTTCAATGCAGGATCGGAGATTGCGAGTCTTCTTCCCGGCAACCGCGTATAGATCCTAAGGAAGGCTGACCCATTTCCATGAACGAACCCAAGGCTCCCTCCCAGGGGACAAACGTTGAAAAGATTCCGGAAGATATCTCAGTCGAGATGCGCAGAATCGCACACGATCTCAGCAATGCACTCGAGATTATTGTGCAGACGAGCTATCTGCTGAGCACCACCGAGCTGAAAGAACCGGCTTCGGACTGGCTGCGGATGCTCGATGGTGGCGTGGAAAAAGCACTGAAGCTCAACCTGTCGCTGCGCACTTACATCAAGGAACACACCACAAGCTAGTGCGCGCAAAGCTGCCAGATCAGGACTTTGTTCGACGGCGTGCAGGCTTCGACTTGGCGGCGGCCTTTGTCGCCTTCTTCGCGATAGCTTTTTTGACGATAGCTTTCTTGACGACGGACTTCTTTCGGATTGGCGTCTTCGCGGTAGCAGCCTTCTTGGCCGGCGACGTTCTAGTGGCAACCTTCTTCGCAATCGCTTTCTTGACAACCGCTTTTTTGCCGACCGCTTTTTTGCCGACCGCTTTCTTGACGGTTGTTTTCTTTTTGCCAGTCGCCTTAGCAGCAGCGGGGTTCGACGCGGTTAGCGTCAAGCCAAGAGCCGCTAACTTTCGCTCGTGCGAGGCGATCAGGTCTTCAATCTGCTGGAGGAGTATCCGCGTATGCATGGGCTTGACCAGAAGTTGATCAGCGCCCATCTCCTGCCAGTCCTCTTCGGCGACAGGGAAGGCTGTCAACAACGCAACCGCGGGATGGTAGTTGGCCAACCGCGCGGCCTTGATCACCTCGATACCGGCAACATCGTGCTCCATGCGCATGTCGGTAATCAGCATCTGATACTCGCGGGTGTGCAGCTTCGAGATGCCCTCGCGCGCGGAGGCGGCTGTGTCCACATCGAAGCCGCTGATCTCCAGCACAGCCTTCAGGGTCAGCAGAACAGCGACTTCATCATCGACCAACAGAATACGGCGTCTCATTCAGTTCCCCTTCGAAGGCTTCCGTGCAAACATACATGATCGAGCGCACGATTCCAAAGCGGAAGGGTCCCGACGTTGAAGAGTCCTGCTCTGGAAGGCTCCCACTCGAAGCCCACAACGTTCGATCTTCTTCGCTGATTACAGGGGGCTTGGTGCGCGAAGTGTTATACTTCACGTTGCGGTGCAACCTTTCGTAAGATTTGCATCTAAACCCTAAACAAACGCATGGCGGCTGAGAAAATCCGCTGTGGAGGCGACTTATTCCACCAATTGATAAACGTTCCGCCAAGTCTTTTATCCGCACCAACGAACGCATCCGCGCCCGCGAGATTCGCGTCATCGACGAAAATGGCGAACAGCTCGGCGTCATGGCTCCCTTCGACGCCCTCAAGATGGCCCGCGAGCGTTCGCTCGATCTGGTTGAGATATCACCCAACGCCGTTCCCCCTGTCTGCAAGATTCAGGACTACGGAAAGTTCCTCTACGAGAAAGACAAGAGCGACCGCGCTGCCCGCAAGAAACAGAAGGTCATCGTCATCAAAGAGGTCAAGTTCTCCGTGACCGTGGACGAGCACGACTATCAGACCAAGAAGAACCAGGCTGTCCGTTTCCTGGGAGAGGGCGACAAGGTCAAGGCCTCCCTGCGCTTCAAGGGCCGCCAGATGGCGCATCGCGACCTTGGCTATAAAATCATCAATCGCCTCATTCTGGATATAGGCGATGCCGGCTTGGTGGAGTTCATGCCCCGCATGGAAGGCACCACGCTCCATGCCATCCTCGCTCCGTCCAAGAAGGTTGAGGCTGCCCCAAAGAAGGCTGCCTCCTCAGCTACTCCGGCTTCCGGCTCCAAGCCCGCCGAGCCTCTTGCTCCTACGCCTGCTCAAGCCTAAGAAAATACTCCTTTTTGCCATCGGTTTCAGGCTGAAGTGGGTGCGCAAAACATTTCGGCTTCAAGAGAAGAAAAAAGTCCCATCAGACACCTTCATCTGATGGGACCTTGCTGTTTTTCCCTAGTTCCCGCCGGCACTTTCTCTGCGGCTGGCTCTGGCCCCGCCCAATCGGAAGTCTTCTAACTAAGAGCCAGCCACACGTTAGTGGCATCGAGCCTGACCGTGACGACTCGCGCCCCGTGACAAAAGCTCTACCTAACAGGCCGTTCAACATTTGATCCCAGAATCGGCACGTCTATAAGCATCACCCATCCGTGAAGATGCTTACGTTACTTTAGTAATATAAACTGTTATATACTTTTTTATATAACTGATTCTATTAGACTTAGTCCAGTTTGTATCCTATGGTTACATCATCTGGTTTGTCCAGAGAAATCTTTTTACAGAAATACAACTTTGGGGGTATCTCGTTATGAAACATATCGTTCGCGCTTTTGTTGTCGTCCTCGTCCTCACCGGTGCAGCTGCCACAACCCAGACCTCCAACGCCTCCGCCAAGAACAAGGTAGTCGCCAGCCGCGTCAGTATGTTGCCCGTTCCAACCTGCGCTCCGAACGATCCTAATGCCTGTGGGATGATCGGTCGTTGATAGTGGTTTCCTTCTTTACAAGCTTATTTTCAGCCACTTACAAAAATAACTCTTAAGGGATCCCCATGAAACACATCGTTCGCGCTTTCGTCGTCGTCCTCGTCCTCACCGGTGTAGCTGCCACAACCCAGACCTCCAATGCCTCCGCGAAGAAAAAGGTAGTTGCCAGCCGCGTCAGCATGTTACCGGTTCCCACTTGTGCGCCGAGCGATCCGAATGCGTGCGGAATGAAAGGGCGTTGAGCAAAGGCACCTTTTTGCATAATTCAGGTATTTATTTCTTGTGTGCGCTACTGCATTAGGCTACGCTAGCTCTGTCGATAAGGTACAGAGCCTATGAACGTATCCTCAGCAAGCTTAGTTTCGTTCCTTGAATACCTCGAGCCCCTACTTTGCCTGATTGTCATCACGTTTTTGATTCGCGGCAAGAATGCTCGCCAGTTTGCGTATCTCACGGCACTCATGGGGGTGCGTCTGGTTTGTTCCCTAGCGTGCTTAAGCCTGATCTATGTCAGTGCACACTTTGGGATGGAACGTCATCTGGCATACCAGATTTACTTTTATGTTTATTGGTCCGGTTACGCTCTTGAAGCAGTGCTTTCTCTGCTCGTAATCTACAGCATCTTCAAGCTTGCAATGGCACCGCTTAAAGGACTCCAAACACTAGGGATGTTGGTTTTCCGATGGGTAGCTGCTATTTCGGTTGCGGTTGCAGTAGGCGTCGCCGTCACTCCGCACCTCTCCGGAATCAACTTCATGGTTGCTATGATCACGCAGCTTCAGCAAACCTCAAGCATTCTTACTCTTTGCTTGCTGCTCTTTGTGTGCTTTGCCATCCGCCCTATGGGGCTTTCTTATCGGAGCAGGATCTTCGGCATCAGTCTAGGTCTGGGTTTCCTTGCGACGATCAGTCTGGTCAATTCAGCCTGGATCGCGCATAACTCAAACATGTACTCCATGTTTAGTGTGATTAACGGCCTCGCCGTTGGCATTACTTTATTGACCTGGTCAACCTACTTCGCGTTCCCTGAGCCGAAGCGCCGCATCATCACTCTCCCAACCACCTCGCCGTTCCTTCGTTGGAACCAGATCTCGATGGCTCTGGGCGACGATCCTGGGCATGTGGCTGTCGGTGGAATTCCGCCGGAGCTCTTTGCCCCGGCTGAGCTCGAGGTCATGCGCCGCGCCTCTGCGAAGATGGCTACCGGAGCGATCGAGTCGCCAGCCTCCATGCACACTCTCTCCGCATAACAGCCTTCGCCGAGCAGCATCGATCCGTTTGCCCTCTGTCGAAAGACATAAAAAGGCCATCCCAAGCGGGATGGCCTTTTTACTGCTTGCTTATTCGAGCTTAGTCACGCTCAGATTCAGAACGCTTCCAGTTGATCAGATCGCCCAGCGTGGTGCTGCTGCTGTTGCCTGACGAGGAGGAGGAAGACGAACCGGAGTTGTTGCCCTTAGGCGACTTCTCGCGCTCCTTGTAGCTCTCGACCTCTGCGCGGCTGGCTTCTTCACCAACGGCACGGATGCTGAGACCGACCTTCTTCTCTTCCTGGTTCATCTTGACGATCTTGAACTCGTGCTCGGAGTCCACATCCATCGAGACTGGCTTACCCTCGGCATCGATCGCTTCGGAGACGTGGCAGAGGCCCTCGACTCCTTCGGCGATCTCAACGAAGGCACCAAACTGAGCCGTACGCAGGATCTTACCCTTGATGACATCGCCAACACGGTGCTGAGCGAAGAACGTATCCCAGACATCCGGCTGAAGCTGCTTGACGCCAAGCGACAGGCGGCGGTTCTCAGGCTCAACGCCGAGGACGATCGCGCGTACCTTCTCGCCCTTCTTCAGGACTTCCGAGGGATGCTTGATGCGCTTGGTCCAGCTCAGGTTCGAGACGTGAACCAGTCCGTCGATTCCATCTTCGATCTCGATGAAGGCACCGAAGTCGGTCAGGTTACGAACGCGGCCTTCGATGATGGCACCCGTTGGGTACTTGTCTTCGAGCTGCTCCCACGGATTGTCCTGCAGCTGCTTCATGCCGAGCGAGATGCGGCGATCGTTCGGGTTGACGCTGAGAATGATGGTGTCGACCTCGTCGCCGGGCTTGACCATCTTCGACGGATGCTTCATCCGCTTGCTCCAGGTCATCTCAGACACGTGAACGAGACCTTCGATTCCCTGCTCGAGCTCAACGAACGCGCCATAGTCGGTGACCGACAGAACGCGGCCGCGAACCTGCGCACCAATCGGGTAACGCTCGGTTGCATCGAGCCATGGGTCAGGCGTCAGCTGCTTGAAGCCGAGCGAAACGCGCTGCTTATCCTTGTCGAACTTCAACACCTTCACCTGGATCTCATCGCCAACATTGACGAGGTCGCGAGGGTGGGTGAGGCGGCCCCAGCTCATGTCGGTGATGTGGAGCAGGCCATCGAGGCCGCCCATATCGACGAATGCGCCGTAGTCGGTGAGGTTCTTCACGGTGCCAGTCAGGACGCTGCCCTCTTCCAAAGTGGAGAGAGTGACGGACTTCTTGGCGTTCTGGTCTTCTTCGAGAAGCTCTTTGCGGCTGATGACGACGTTGCCGCGCTTCTTGTTGAGCTTGATGACGCGAACTTCAATCTCGGTGCCGATGTAGCCGTCCAGATTGCGGACGGGGCGAACCTCGACCTGCGAGCCGGGGAGGAACGCCTTGATGCCGATGTCAACGGTGAGACCACCCTTGACGCGGCTGAGAACCATGCCCTTCACAGGGGTCTTGTCGTTCGCCGCCTGCTCCAGCTTGTCCCAGACCTTGTGACGGAGAGCCTTGTCATAGCTGACCAGGTATCCGCCTTCGGACTCTTCGCGCTCCACCACAACTTCAACAGTGTCACCTGCCTGGAACTTCGAGACACCATTGATGTCCAGAACCTGTTCCAGGGGGATGAGACCTTCAGACTTAAGCCCGATGTCGACAACAACATGCTTGTCGGTGATCTTGACGACGGTGCCGGTAACGATGACCTCTTCTGCGGTCAGGTTTTGGGCAGCGGCGGACTCGGCAGCCTGCTCGCGATCGAAGTTCGCAAGGGCGGCGGCAAAGTCAGCTGCGTCGTAGTTCAAATCATCGTCAGACTCGTCGGCTGCAGCGGTAACCGTGGCTACGGTTCCGTGATCTGCAGATTCATGAGCGGCGGCAGCGGGTGCAACATGCTGTGCAGCTACATTTGACGCGTCGTGGGCGGTCTCATGCTGTTGGGTTGAGGTGGATTCAGAAGACAGGTCTGTGTGAGCCGCTGTCGCTTCGTGCGCTAGGACTTCCGTTTCGGTGGTCAGGGGTTTGCTCTCGTTGTGGTCAGGATTATGGTTTTCTACCATGGTGAATGCGGACTCCGGGATCCAAGAGATTCCTTCCTCTAAGAGCAGCGCGTGGGCGGGAGCAATCAGCGAATCCGGGAGGGGAGGCTGGCTGCTTTCTCTATCCCCGCAACAGCTTCGGCAGGATGGAAGGAATCAGGTCTTGCAGAGGAGCTATTGCACTTGGGTCCCACACGCAATAGCTCACTGATAAAGCATAGAACTTTGCATACGGTACGTCAACAAAAGCCGGCCTCTTCGCCTGCATTTTCATCACCATGTCATGCTCGGAAGTGAAGGAAATCTTCTTAGGTCGTACATAGTTCGATGCAGAAAGTCCGGTTTTGATGCAGAGAGTGTCCGCCAAACCCGGTAAAGCGCAGGGAACGAACCGGAATCGGACTCGCCACGGCCTGTCCGGCCGCACTCTCAGCCTGGAGGCGCTCAGCCCCCGCGCTATACTCCCCGAATGGACCGCCTCTGGACGCCCTGGCGCTATAGCTACGTCACCCGCTCGGAACCGCAGGCCAAAAGCGGGGTTCCCGAGGCTCTCAGCGCCTGGCCCCCAACCGAGGCGGAGGACAAGCACTGCGTCTTCTGCAATATGATCGCGGCGGTCGACTACGCGGTCGAGCACGGGATGGAGCCGGAAGCCGCGGAGAAGGCCGCTCATATCGTTCACCGTGGAACACACTGCTTTATCTGCCTCAACGCCTTCCCCTACGCCACCGGCCACCTGCTGCTGCTGCCGTATCAACATCTGGACACGCTGGCTGCGCTTCCCGTCGAGGTCGCCCAGGAGTTCATGGCTCTGGCTCAGCGTTCGGAGCTGGCCCTCCGGCAGGTCTATCGCCCGGGCGGCATCAACATGGGCCTCAATCTGGGGGAGGCTGCGGGCGCCGGCATCGCCGCTCACATGCACCTCCATGCCCTGCCCCGATGGATCGGCGATACGAACTTCATGACGGTGACGGCCGAAACCCGCGTCCTTCCTGAGGCTCTCGATGTGACATGGGAGAGGCTTCGCGCTGCCTTCGAAATTTAATACAACCAAAGCCTCCCAGCCTCCGTCCTATCGTGTAGAAGCATGAAGCCACGTTGGTCTTCGTTGAGGGCTCAATGCAAAATATCTCACAGACACTCCCCGCATCTCTTCGATCGGTTCCGTCCGCTTCGAACGAAGATCGCAGCGCATCAAAGCCCGATCGCCGCCCTTATATCGTTCCCGTGCGCAAGCCCGCAGCCTCGACTCGCAAATATCTTTCGCTCTTTCCTCATGAGTCCGAGGATGCACGCCTGACCGGGGCAACCCGCTCTCTCTATCGCAGACTGCTTGCGTTGAATCTTCCCCGGCCAGTCGAAGCATCAGAGCTTCCCATTACGCCACGGGAGGCAAGGGAGATACGCGTCACGGTGATTGCACCGAAGACCGCATAAGGCCTCCGCTCCAAAGCTCGCCGCAGAATCGTGAAGAATTTCAGAGCCTTGAAGACCTTCAAAGCTGCGATAGGAAAAAACCCTGCCGCGAACAGGGTTTCCACTCGAAACGCGACTTTCACGCCTACTCGAACGAGATTCGCCCCGAGACCACCGAATCATCCAAGGGAGCTAAGAGGGCCCCTCCGGAGGCACACTGCTTACAGCCTTGGGTGCTGCCGCATCGTGATTGCCCGGATCTCTTGGTCCAGGCACCCTCGTAGCCTCAAAGCTCGTAATCTTCCATCCCCCGGAAGGCAGCCGTTGGTAGACACGCGTATAGCGGTAGGTTCCCTGAACCGCTACGCCTTCGTTGGTTCCTTCCACCTGGGCGCGAGAGGTCACAATCGCGATGGAGCCGACCAGCTTAACCTGCATTTCGCCCAGGTCCAGCTTGGTCAGGACAAACTTGCGGGTCCGCATGCGGTCCAGTTGCTGCATCTTGGTGTTGACCTGGCCGGTCATCGAGATGCCGATGTAATCGTCGGAGAGTAGCTTATCCATGGTGGCAACGTCGCCCGCCAGCTGTGCCTGCCGCCACTGCTCCTCGAGCGCTTCCACCTGCCGCTTGGCGTCGTGCTTCTTCTCATGCAGCGGCTGGAGATGACCGGCAAAGGCGATCGACGCAGGCCATCCCATCGCCATGGCCGCCAGCAACACGCCAGAGCCCATCAGCGACCTACGAATTGGACGACCAGACAAGCCCATAGCGTACCGGATATTAGATCGATTTATCGCGTTGCGTCAAAACTACTTTAGTCGTACGCGAGACTCCACGCATTAGACAGAGCGACGCGCAGGAAAATCATCAACAAACAGCGGTCAGATTCTCGACCTGACGTTCTTTCATCTTCTGATACAGACCACCGATCGCGTACTGATGAAAATGAGGTGTCCCTCTATGATGCTCCAAGGCAGCGTCATCCACATACTGCTCATAGATAAGTACCGTGCAGCCCTCTCCTTCTACGAAGTGCGGGATATAGCTGACGCAGCCGGGCTCCTTCCTGGAGGCCGCGGTGATATGGCACAGGATCTCGTAGATCTCGTCGCGGTCGGACTGGTCGAAGGTCATTCGCACGTTGAAACTAAGCATAATCGCCTTTTCCCCTATGCCTTCAATGCGTCTTCAAACGCTGGCAGGCTCATGGTCTGGTCGCGGTCCGGGCCGGTGGAGACCATGCCAATCTTCGCCCCGGACTCCTTCTCTACAAATTTCAGGTAATCCTGCGCCAGCTGCGGCAGCTTGTCGAACTCGGTAATCCCCTCGGTCGAGCTGTTCCAGCCCTTCAGCCTGGTGTAGACCGGCTCGATGGCGTTGTAACCCGGCATGTCCGCGGGAATCAGATCGGTCAGCTTGCCGTTTACCTTGTAGCCGGTGCATACCGGAATCTCGGCGCACTCGTCCATCACATCCATCTTGGTGACCACCAGCCATTCGGTCCCGTTGATCATGTTGCTGTAGCGCAGCAGCGGCAGATCGAGCCAGCCGCAGCGTCGCGGACGTCCGGTCACCGCACCATACTCCTGCCCGCGAGCACGCAACAGATCGCTGGTAGAATCATGGATCTCGGTGGGGAACGGACCTTCGCCGACTCGCGTCACGTAAGCCTTGGTAACGCCGATAACTGTGCCGATCCTGGTCGGCCCAACTCCCGTACCCGTCACGGCTCCGCCTGCGGTCGAAGAGGAAGAGGTCACGAAGGGATAGGTGCCGTGGTCGATATCCAGCAACGCGCCCTGCGCCCCTTCGAACATCACCTTCCCGCCGTTGTCGATCTCTTGGTTCAACATCACCGCCGTATCGGTCACAAAGGGTGCGATCTGCTCGGCGGCGCGTGAGTACTCCTCGTACATCGTCTTAGGGTCCAGCGGCTCCGTGCCGAACAACGCATGAGCGATGGTGTTCTTCTCGTGGCAGGCGTTCTCAATATGCGTCCGCAGCAGCGCCGAGTTCAGCAGGTCCACCACCCGCAGTCCGCTGCGATGCATCTTGTCTTCGTAGGCCGGCCCGATGCCGCGGCTGGTCGTGCCGATCTTCGTGCGTCCAGGCGCATTCTCCGCTGCCAGTTCGATCATCCGGTGGTAGGGCAGAATCACCTGCGCACGGTTCGACACGAAGAGCTGACCGTCGACCGGCAGACCCGCGTCCTTTAACTTCTTGACCTCGCTCAAAAACGCCATGGGGTCCAGAACGACGCCGTTGCCAATGACACCCTTGCACTCCGGCCGCAGAACGCCGCATGGAATCAGCTGCAGAACGAACTTTTTGCCTTTGATGATGACCGTATGGCCGGCATTGTGGCCGCCTGCATAGCGCGCCACCACGGAGAACTTCTCCGAAAGCACGTCGACAATCTTGCCTTTGCCCTCATCGCCCCACTGGGCACCCAAAATAACCGCTGATTTGCGTTGATTCACGACGGATGTGTTCTCCAAGGATGGTGGTTGGCCGCAAGACCGGAAGCCCGAAGACGCGCACCGCAAAGGGCCGATGCACGCTGCTATCTATCATATAGCGTCGCTCGCTCCGGCGTTTTGCTTCGCTGTCTCGGCATTCTTACGGCTGGCCGTAGTACAGGTTTCTCGTTCGAGCCGTCAGCCCAGGGGCTTCCACACTAACCGCGACCACATGAGATTGGTTTGGCCGGTCCGACGGCATCGGCTCCACGGTCAGCGTATAGAACGCGTCCGCCTCTTGAACGCAGCGTGTGATCTGCTCGGTAATATCGTTGCTGGAGTTGAGTGCCTGCCCGCCGCTCTGTCGCGCCAGCACCTGCAACGCAAGGTTTCCCGCCTGGGCATCCTGCGGCTTCGATATCGGCTTCAAAAACTCCTCGTAGTAAAAGACGCGGGTCGTCGCGGCATCGGCCACCCCCAGCGGATCGATGCTGTAGAGCGTGATCCGAGCCTGCCGGAGCATCGTAGAGAGATAGACGATCGACGAAAACAGCCCCTGCTCCTGCTTCGCACTCAACGTGATATTCGGTCCGCTGAGAATCGGCCAGCCTGGGCTTATCCAGATCACCATCTTCCGTCCCGGCTCCTTCGCCTCGGTGGCCGCAAGCAGACTGATCGCCTTGAGGGAGAGATCGAAGCGCTCCGTCGCGCCATAAAAACCCGCTGAGCGCCTGATGGTTCGCAGCTTCGTCACATGCTGATCGAACTCTGCCAGCAACGCATTGCCGTCACGCGAGGAGCCGCTCTGCAGCTCTGTCCCCGTGTCACTGAAGAAGGCCAGCGTCACAGGATGGACTAATTGGCCACCGTTTTGCAGAAGAAACTTCTTGAGCTCGTCGCGCTCATACGCGACACGAGTGAACGAAGTGTTTACCTCATCCACCAGGAGGATGATCTTCACCGGCTCGGCGGGAGCAGTACTATCCACAGCGCGGAACGAGAGGATCTTTCGGATCTGGTTATTGTCCCGCACGACAAAGTCACTCTGCGTGAGACCTGTTCTGGGCTTCCCCGACCGATCGGTCACCACAACATCCAGCGTCAGGTTAGCGTCTCGCGCTTCAGGGATTGGCACGGAGGCCGCTGGCAGCTGCTCCGCCGACGGTGCCTGCTGCTGTGAGAATGCCGCGAGAGGGAGGAACGAAAGACAGAACAGAACCAGCGGGACCCGATGCAACCTACTCATACTTCCACCTCGATTACCTCTCTGCAGTCGTGCGGCCTGCAGCATGAAACCTTGCACGATGAGACTCACGCAGGGGCCGATCTTCGGCCCTCCATGAAGACGCGGCAGCCAGGCCAGTAGTTTCAGCAAAACTCGCCCCGGCAGACCGCTGGATGCGACAGCATCCTCAAAAAGCCGCGCCGGGCCTTTTCGGTGGCGCAGCATAGGACTCTCTCGATATCCTCCTCCTGCACTTCGGTCGACAAAAGATCAGGTGCGGAGCGACAGCGCTGGCGCTTTGCTTCAACTCGGAGACCTCAGGGCCCACCATGTCTGCATCCCGCCTGCTCTACGGCACTACCATCTTCCTCGGCGCCTTCCTTCTCTTTCTCGTCGAGCCGATGGCCGCCAAGCAACTGCTGCCTGTGCTTGGCGGCTCCTCCGCCGTCTGGCTCACATGCTTGGTCTTCTTCCAGGTCACTCTGCTGCTCGGCTACCTCTACGCCCATTGGATCACCCGCTGTCAGGCCACCACCTGGCGCCGCCACGTCTATCTGGTCACGCTCGCCGCCGGAGCTGTGCTCCTGATGGCACAAAGAGTCGTCCCCGCAGAGCCAGCCCAGGGCGTCGGCCACCCTGTCACCACCATCTTCTCGACGCTCGCCTTCACCATCGGCCTGCCGTTTCTCCTGCTCAGCGCTACCAGCCCGCTGCTGCAGGTCTGGCTCCAACGCGCCACCGGCGGCACCATTCCCTACCGCCTCTTTGCGCTCTCGAACTTCGGCTCCCTTCTCGCTCTCATCGCCTATCCCTTCGTCGTCGAACCGCACCTCACCCTGAATCTCCAGCGGAGCCTCTGGTCGTTCGGCTTCCTCCTGTACGCCGTCTTCTGTGCGACCATCACACGCCAACTCCCCGCACCTGCACCCTCTGAAACTGCGGAAGAGACCGAAGCCCCAGCTCCCGCCAAAGCCCCCGCCAGATCAAAGTGGCTCTGGTTCCTCCTCCCCATGGCCGCCGCCATGCAGCTCAGCGCAGTCACCAGCCACCTCACCGTCAACATCGCAGCCATCCCGCTCCTCTGGATTCTGCCTCTCGCCATCTACCTGCTTACCTTCATCCTCGCCTTCGAGTTCCCAGCACTCTACCGCCGCGGCATTGTGGTGCGTCTGCTTGTCGTAATGCTGGCCAGCCTCGGCTACGCCATCTCGAAGACCGACGTGAGCCTCCCCATCGGCGTCGCCATCCTCTTCTTCCTCGCAGAGTGCTTCCTGGCCGGACTCTTCTGCCACGCGGAAGCCTTCGCCCTGCGACCCTCCCGCCCCACCGAAACCACGCTCTTCTATTTGCTGATCGCAGCAGGAGGAGCAGCCGGAACCTTCTTCATCGGCATCGCCAGCCCGATGATCTTCTCGGCCAACTACGACCTCGCAATCTCGTTCTTCGTCACCGCCGCGCTCGCCG
The DNA here is from genome assembly GCF_013410875.1 of Tunturiibacter empetritectus. Taxonomy (GTDB): domain Bacteria; phylum Acidobacteriota; class Terriglobia; order Terriglobales; family Acidobacteriaceae; genus Edaphobacter; species Edaphobacter empetritectus. The sequence goes on from NZ_JACCCU010000003.1 coordinate 93,141, forward strand.
TAGTCGTGACCTGGAGCGACGGCTGGCCCCAGCGTCTTCTCTGGTCCACCGCCGCTGCGTTGCTGCTCTTCTTCGCCTTCATGCTGCGCACCGCTTATGCCCGCGAGGCAATCCTCGAGGTTCGCAACTTCTACGGAACCCTTCGCGTCAAGCAGACGGTCGGCCCCCACGGCGGCACCGAGCGCATGCTGCTCAACGGCACCATCCAGCACGGCACCCAGCTCTTCGCGCCCGGCCTCACCCGCACCCCAACCACCTACTACGCCGACAACTCCGGCATCGGACTCGCGCTCCAATACTGCTGCGAGTCGCGACCCCGCAACATCGCAGTGATCGGCCTCGGCACCGGCACCATCGCAACCTACGGCACCGCCAGCGACCGCATCCGCTTCTACGAGATCAACCCTCTCGTACGCCCCATCGCACAAAATCTCTTCATCTATCTGCGAGACTCCCCCGCGCAGATCACCTTTGCCGACGGCGATGCACGCACCTCCCTCACCCGCGAGTTGACGCAAGATGCCCCACAGAACTTCGACGTCATCGCCATCGACGCCTTCTCCGGCGATGCCATTCCTCTCCACCTTCTCACCATCGAGGCCGTCGCACTCTACAAAAAACATCTCGCGCCAAACGGCATTCTGGCCTTCCACGTCTCCAACCAATACCTCAACCTCGCACCCGAGATCGCGCAGCTCGCCCACGCCGCCGACATGCAGGCAAAGCTGATCGAAAGCCAGCCCGACGACTCGCTCGGAGCCTATCGCGCCACCTGGATTCTGCTCACCTCGAGCCCCACCTTCTTCGATCAACCCGAGATCGCCTCCGCTGCCAGCGCCGTCCCCATCGACGCACGCCTTCGCGTCTGGACCGACGACTACTCCAGCATCCTGCCCATCCTTCAGCTCTCACATCACTAGGAAACTCTGATCAACTCCCGTTTTGTTAAGGGCACGGCTTCAGCCGTGCCGTAATGAGTTCAAAATGAACGCGGCTTTAGCCGCTGGGGTACGCTTTCTTTTTGAGCGGGAACTTGATCAGAGGTTACCTAGAACTGAGTTGTCCTGCCGGACGGGCCCACTACGCGTGGGGCGGTCACTTCGTGACGTGTATACCCCTTCGGTTGGTGCTCCCGTTGGTCGCGTTAACATTTTTTCCGCCGACCAACGGAAGGCTTGTGGCGAAGCCGGTATACACCCCACAAGGTGAGCTACTTCGCCCAAGCCAGGCCGTCCGCAGCATCCCCCGCATCGATCAACCGCGCCATCTTCCACTGTCCCAGATCAATCTCCGCCACCTGCTTGCTCCTGGTACAGGAGACAAACGCACTCTTGCCATCGGGATTCATCAGGATCTCCGTCGGCCCCTCCGCGACGTCGATCGTGCGTGCCACCTGCATCGACCTCAGATCGACCACCGCCACCTGATGCGTCGTTCGCAGCGCCACCAGCAACCACTGCCCATCGAGCGTCGTCGCCGTTCCGTATCCGACACTCGGCAGCGGAACCCACGTCTTCAGCTTATTGGTCGCAGTATCGATCACTGCAAGCTGCGGCTTGGTCTGGTCCGCCGTAAACACCATGCTGTCGTCGCGCGAGACCGCAATCCTCTGCGTATCGGTCGAGACCGGAATAATCGCCAGCGTCTTGCGCGCCTTCATATCCAGCACCGACACCGTCCCCGGACCCACATTCGCCGTGTACCCCCGCGAACCATCGCGCGACAGCGCCAGCATATGCGACTGCTCCTGCCCCGTAGGCACGCTGCCGACAATCTTCAACGTCTTCGGATCGATGATGCTGATCGTCTTATCCAGCTCCGTCGTCACGTACAGCATCCCGCTGTTCTTGTCGTAGATCACGCAGTGCGGCCGCACTCCATGCCCGAAGTCAATCGTGTGGACAATCTTGTGGCTGGCAAGATCGATCACCGAGATCTTGCTGCCGTCCGTACCCGGCTTTCCCACCCCGGCACTGCCATAGATCGGTACATACGCCGTCGTTCCATCAGGCGAAGCCGCCACCTCATGGCCCGTCACACCATCCACCAGCACAGTAGCCATCTGTTTGCCCGCGCCGGGATCGATCAAACTCAGATCTCGGTCACCTTGGTTCACCACCAGCAGCAATGGCCGGGCTTGTCTCTCCATGCCGCTCTGAGAGAACGCAATCGCACCGGCGGCGCTGAGTAAAAAGGGAAGGCTCAGAAGAGAACAGCCCATCATGCAACGCGAGAAAAAGATCTTCTTCATAAGGCGATCAGTATAGCCTCGCCGAACGATATAGGCCGCCGCGTGTCTGCGTTCCATTGCACAACCATCAACGCAAACCAGAGGAAGCTCTTCATGCATTGCTTGGCTGCAACACCCAGGCCTCGCCAACCATCTGCACCTTCTCCATGCCCTTCGAAGAGAGCACAACAAAGTCGCGGTTGGGTATCGGCCAGCTCGCGGCAAGCTTGTAGCCCAGATGTTTACGGGCCGCCTCAAGTTCGTGGGGCCCGAAGATACGGCACGGCAGCGTCTTGACAAACGTCTCCAGCGTGAAGAAGCCCTCACTCGCCGAGACAGGAACCTTATTCAAAAAGATCATGTACGGCCTCCTCGGCAGCCGCTCGATGAGCTCTTCAATCGACCAGTCCACATACTGCAGACTCCCAGAGCACAACAGCGCATCACACGCCTGGGTCTCTTCGACGTGCTCGTGGAAGCTCAACGAGTGCACCTCAGGAGGCACCCGCCGCCGCCCCTCCCTCACCATCGCCGGCACATCGACAATCTGCCAGCGAAAGTCTTCCGGAAGGTCGAGCATCTCTCGAAACGCATAGAACTTCACGCCGATATGACCACCAAAATCGGTCACCGCATGCAGGTGGTTCTCGCGCATCAGCTTCTGGCAGAAGGTCAAAATCGGCCAGTCAAACGGATGAATGGTCGAGTACGATTCGATCCCGATCGAAACCAGCGATTCATTGTCATAAGTTGCGCGGCGCGAAGGCGGAAGAGAGTTCGTCGCCTCTTCGCTGGTACTGAATCTTCCGCGATAGTGCCCAAACTCTTTGCCGGCTACGAAATCCAGTACCCCGGACTGCCGTAGCTGCTTGTATCCCGGAAGGGTTGAGAGATTCAAACGTGTCAGAACACCCGTCATAGTCATGGCATTTCATCCAGTTGTATTTGGGGAGGAATCTAACTATAGGCCGCGCAGGGACTGAATTTCGCAGTTAATTGTTAATATTGTGTAAATATTATCTAACTGAGAGCCGCAAACATGCAAAAGGTTAGCGGATTGCTACGCATTTTCTTGCAAGCAATCCTGTATCCATTCATTCGCCTATACTTACAGAAAGTATGCCCGAACTTCCTGAAGTCGAAACCGTCGCGAACGGCGTTCACGCCAGAGTCCACGGCCAGACAATCCGTTCGGTCTGGACCAGCAACAAACCCCAAACCTTCAAATCTTCGCCCGACGAGATTGTCGAGGTACTCACTGACAGCCGCATCGACCGTGTCCACCGCGTCGGCAAAACCATCGTCGTCGATCTCAGTTGCTCCAGAGAGAATCAAAAATCAGCGCAGTTCCTCGTCCACCTCGGCATGACCGGCCGCCTGCTCGTCTCAACTCCAGACACACCGATTCCACCCCACACGCACGCGATCCTCTCTCTCAGCAGCGGAAAGGAGCTTCGCTTTGTCGATGCCCGACGCTTCGGCCGGCTTTCCGTTGTTAAAGCCGCAAGCCCCGAAGAGCGATACGCCGGCCCAGGCGCCGAACCCCTCACCATCGAGCTTGAGGACTTCATCGCGCTCTTTCGTGGCCGCAAAACCCCGATCAAAGCCGCACTGCTCAATCAGTCGCTGCTCCACGGTGTCGGTAATATCTACGCTGACGAGAGCCTCTTTCACGCCGGCATTCGCCCCACACGCCACGCTGGCCGACTCACCCGCGCCGAACTGACGCGCCTCCACGCAGCGTTGATTAAAGTACTCACCGAGGCGATCAAGCTTGGCGGATCGTCCGTCTCAGACTACGTCGACGCCGACGGAGTCGCAGGCTTCTTTCAGCTGCACCATCACGCCTACTCGCGCACCGGCCAGCCGTGTCTTACCTGCGGAACGCCCATCAAGCGCATCGTCCTCGGCGGCCGTAGCACCCACTTCTGCCCCACCTGCCAGAGATAGCGCGTTCGGTCGGATTCGGATTCACTTCTTACCGGCCCGCGGCAAGTTCCGCCGAGACAGCAGCGCCGATCACCCGAACCTCAGGCGTATCGTCGACGATCTCCAATGAGTATCCCTGCAGCGGACTCATCTTCACCATCTGTTGCAGATAGTCCTTCAGCATGGACATATCGAGAAACCGCGTATTGAACCCGGAGAGAAAGATCTTCCCTGGCCCAGCCATGTGAATCGTGGTCGCCGACGCTGCAGCCAGTGCCTTATGCCAGAGCCGTTTGAACTCCACGCAGCGGGCATCGCCCTGTTTGGCCGCCTCGAAGACCTCCTCCGGCTCCATATCCAGAAACCTCAGGCGCATCGCACGATGCCCCATGATCCCCTCCATATGCCCGCGGCCGCCGCATCCGCAGAAGCGCTCTTTCTCGTCGAGCGTCACCACCGTGTGGCCGCCCTCCCACACGCCCGGAGCGAAGGGATACCGCCCATAGCCGATACCAACGCCCAGCGTCCAGACCCGGATCATGCTGTCCAGCTTGCCGTGCATCGAAGCCAGCCCCGCAGCCATTCCATCAGCATCGTTCACCGCCGTCACGGTCACGTCGAGCCCATGGTTGCGCATCTGGGCAACCAGCAACTCCTGAATCTTCGCGCCCTTCAATTGCGGCAGGTTCGGCGCCTCTGCTACCACGCCATCCTTCACCAGCCCTGGCAACGCCACGCCGATCGCCGTAAAGTCCCTCGCTCCATCAGCAGCCAGGAGCACCTGATTTGCGATCGTCTCCACCAGAGCTTCGGTGTGCTGCTCCACCAACGCATCTTCGTCGTCATGATCTTCAGGAAAACGGCGTACCGGTCCTACAAGCTTGTGATCCACGACCAATCCGGCCGAGATCCGCTCCGAAAGTATTACCCCAACTGTCTTTGCCATTACCCTGTCCGCCTCATCCTCGGGTGCCCGTGTTTCTACTCAAATTTACTGACGCGGTTCAACCCGTTGAAAGCCGCAACTTTATAACATTCCGCGAGAGTTGGATAGTTGAAGACCGTATCCACGAAATAATCCAGCGTTCCGCCTAGCGCCATCACGGCCTGGCCGATGTGCAGCAGCTCGCTCGCACCCTCGCCGATGATGTGCACCCCAAGGATCAAGTGGTTCATCCGGTGAAAGATGATCTTGAGCCGGCCCGTCGTATCGCCGCGAATCTGGCCGCGTGCAATCTCGCGATAGTAGGCCACGCCCACCTCGTACGGAACATCCTCTTCGGTCAGCTGCTCCTCGGTCTTGCCGATAAAGCTGATCTCCGGAATCGTATAAATTCCATACGGATAGAGCCCCGGGTTCGACAGGATCTTCTCATCCCCAAACGCCCGCGCCGCCGCCACCCGCCCCTGCTCCATCGACACCGAAGCCAGCGACGGAAACCCAATCACGTCGCCCACGGCAAAGATCGTCGGCACCTTCGTCCTGAAGTCCTTATCCACCGGGATGCGCCCGCGCGAGTCCGACTCGATGCCCACTGCGGCCAGGTTCAGCTCGTCCACATTGCCCTGGCGGCCGACCGCGTACAGCAGCGCATCGCCCTGAACCTTCTTCTTGCTTTCGAGATTTGCCACGACGGTTCCGTCCGGCATCTCTTCGACCGACTCCACCTCTTCGTTCAGCCGCATGGTCACCCGCGAGTCCCGCAGATGGTAGCTCAGCGCCTCGATGATCTCCTGGTCGGCAAACTCCAGCAGACGCGGCCTCCGCTCAATCAGCGTCACCCGCACCCCGAGGGCTGAGAACATACACGTGTACTCGACGCCAATTACGCCCCCACCCACGATAATCATCGTCTTCGGCAGGTTCACCAGCTCCAGCACCAGGTCCGAGTTGATGATGCTGCGCCCGTTGATCGGCACCTTCGGCGACGAGGCCGGCTTGGTCCCGGTGCCGATAAGAATATTGTTCGCCTCATACACCGTCGAACCGCGCGAGTTGGTCACCTTCACATGGTTCGCGTCTTCAAAGCTCGCCACGCCGACCAGCATCTCGATGTTGTTGCGTGAAAGCTGCGCCTCGGTCACGTCGATCTCGGTCTTGATCACATGCTGCACCCGGAACGCCAGGTCCGCCATCGTGATCCGTTCCTTCACCCGGTAGTTCATCCCGTAGATGGACTTGTAGTTGTACCCGGAGAGGTGAAGAACCGCCTCGCGCATGGTCTTTGAAGGGATGGTGCCGGTGCTGATGCAGGCGCCCCCAACGACCTCCCGCATCTCCACCAATGCGACCTTTTTGCCCAGCTTCGAGGCGTAAATTGCAGCGCGCTGCCCGGCTGGTCCGGACCCGATGACAATCAGATCGTAAACACTACTCATATTGGCACATACTCATGGACATTCCACTCCAGCGTCTTGGCGGCTCTTGTCCCGTTATCGGCCCCTCGAGTGGCGATCGTGAGGGGGCCAGTTCTTGACTGTGTGCGTGTTCGCCTTACTGCCTTGAAGCTACCACACCAACATCACAGACTCCACTGAGTGCCCTTGGCACCATACACTGATTTGACCATGCTCCGCTACGCCATCACAAGCCGCGCGCTCTACCCCGGCAGCGAGCAGGAAAAACAAACCGCACTCCTCGCCGAAGCCGCCCGATGGATCGCCGATGGCATCGACTTTATCCAGCTGAGAGAAAAAGACCTTCCCGCCGCCACGCTCGCGAACCTCGCCCGTAACCTGCTGGAGATGACAGCCCTCGCCGTCAGCCCGACGCGCCTGCTCGTCAACTCCCGCCCCGACATCGCCCTCGCAAGCGGAGCCCACGGGGTCCATCTCACCGCCTCGCCAGACGAGCTAGCCCCCTGCCAGATCCGCGACCTCTTCCTCTCCGCCCGCGCAACCAAACCCCTGATTACGCTCTCCTGCCACAACCTCGTCGAGGTCCACCGCGCCCATCCCCACCAGGTCGACGCGATCCTGTTTGCCCCCGTCTTCGAGAAGCCCCTCGCCGACGGCGAAGACCTCCCCGGCCAGGGCCTCGATCAGCTCCGCGCCGCCTGCCTCGCCGCAGCCCCCATCCCGGTCTTCGCCCTTGGCGGAGTCACCGCCGAAAACACTCCCGAATGTCTCAAGGCAGGCGCAGCCGGAGTCGCCGGCATCCGCCTCTTCCATCGCGTTCCCCATAAAGAAAGCTGACTCCCACCACGTCCCTTCCAACCATCAGCCCTTGGCTTTGAAGTAGTTCCTAAGAGCTGGCAAAACGCCCGCAGTTCAGGCTACTCCGCGCGCAGGGCTTCCACAGGATTAACCGAGGCTGCGCGGTGCGCGGGGATATAGCTTGCGAGCAGAGCAGAGATCGAGAGCACTAGAGCCACTCCTGCCAGTGTGCCTGCGTCCCATGGTTGTGTGCCGAACAGGATCTTGCGCATCAGGCTCGCCGTCACCACCGAACAGATCAGGCCCGCAAGAATGCCGATAGCTGCCAGCCGCCCCGCTTCTTTAAGAATCAGTTTGTACACAGAGCTGCGCTGCGCGCCCATCGCTATACGCACACCAATCTCCCGCGTTCGCTGGCTCACCGAGTACGCGATCAGACCATACAGACCAACCACTCCCAGCAGCAGAGCTATCGCCGCAAAGCCGCCAACAAGGCATGCAGACGAGCGATGCAGATAAGTTGACTGCGAGTGATTGATACGGTCCTCCATCGTCTCCGCATTGAAGGTCAGGATTTCGGGATCGATTCGGTGGACCGTTGCTTCGAGTGACTTCAGCAGTTCCTGCGGCTCTTGTGCTGTCCTTGCAACTAGGAAGAACGCATTGTCGGGCTCCTGGTTGAACGGCGTATACAGTACCGGCTGAACCTCCTCATCCAGAGGTCCTTCCTTAAGGTCGTCCACTATGCCGACGATCTCGATTGCTGGCGTCGTCGCGTCATATCGTATCTGCCTGCCGATCGGATCTTCTCCAGCAAAGTACTTTCGCGTGAAGGATCGATTGACGATCGTCACCCGAGGCTTCGAGACATCGTCCCCCTCACTGAAGTAGCGGCCTCGCACCAGCCGCGCCCGCACCGTGCTGAAGTAGTCAACACTCACATTGCGGCTGCTCGATTCATCTTCACTCCCATGTTGCGGCCTGCCAATCACCTCGAAGGTCGTATTTCCTCCTGCAACATTGGCGACAGGAATCTGGTGCGCTATGGCCACCGACTGAACCCCTGGCAGATGGTTTGTCTCGTCCATGACATGCCGCGCCAATGCAACCTGCTGCTCATCCTTCGCATAGCGCGAAAGGGGTGCCAACAATCTCATTGACGCCAGATGATCCGTCTGGAATCCAATATCGGCGTGCATCAACCGGTAGAAGCTCTTGCCCAGCAACCCGGCTCCCACCAGCAACACCATCGCCGCGCTTAGCTCTAGCGCCACAAGATTCGCTCCCAGGTGGCTCCACACCGTTCTGGAACTGGAACGACCGCCCTCCGTCAACCCAGTGCGGAGATCTGCGAGCGACAAACGGAGGATGGGCGTGAGCGAAAACAGATTCGCCATCGCGAGACCGATGGCCACGGCGAAACCCATCACATGCAGATTCAGTCCCAGTCCTTTCAGATAAGGCATATCCATCAGCATGTTGACCGGCATAAGAAGCTTCAGGAGATGGATCGCTCCGCATGCAGCGCACACGCCAAGAAGGCTGCCGGTCGCGGCAAGCATGACTCCCTCCGTCACGAACTGGCGGAGCAGCCGCATCCGCGATGCGCCCAGCGCCCCACGAATCGCGATCTCGTGACGACGGTTCTCCGAGCGAACCAGCAGAAGGCCGGAGACATTCACGCACGCGATCAACAGGAGAAGAACCGCCCCGCACAGCAGCAACAGCAGGACCGGGCGCAGGCTCCCCACAAGGACCTCCGTCAGCGGCAACACGGTCGCGCCGCGTCCTTCATCGGAGTCCGGATATTGTTTCGCGAGCTGCTGCGCGATCGAACGCATGTCAGACGATGCCGCCTCCCACGTGATTCCATCCTTCAGCCGCGCAATCGCCGAAAGTCCGTGGTTTCCACGATTCTTGGGATCGGAGGACTCGCTGAGAGCCGTCCAAAACTCTGTCTGCCCCGTAAGCGCGAAGTGAAAGTCCTGCGGCAACACGCCGATGATGACGCTCGGTTCTCCATTAAGCGTGACCGTCTGGCCCAGCAGATCCTGCCGTTTGCCGAAGCGGCTCTGCCACGCAGCGTAACTCACGATGACTGTGCGCGGCGCACTGGGAGTATCCTCGCCGACACCAAAATCGCGACCAACGATGGGAGCAACGCCCAACGTGCGAAAAAATCCAGCGCTCACCGTAGCGCCTTCCACACGCTGCGTCTCCGTCGCTGTCTTCAAGGCAAAAGATATGCTGTCGTAAGCCTCCACTGAACTGAAGACCTTGTTCTGCCTCTTCCAGTCCAGATAATCGAGATACGAAAGATGGAATCTCGGCCCAAGGGGCGTGCTCTCAAACAGCCCCGCCAACCGCGATGGAACTTGATACGGCAACGGACTGATCAGCACCGCATCGACAAATGCAAAGATCGCAATGCTGGCACACATACCCAAAGTCAGCACAAGGATCGCAGTGCAGGCGAACCCCGGATTCTTCCACAACTGACGGCACGCATAGCATAGGTCCGACCAGATGCTGTCAAGTGTCAGCGCCGTATCCGCCCCTGCCACGTGCTCTTTGGTGCTCGTCAGATTGCCGAAGCGCAGCAGCGCATCACGGCGTGCATCCTCGGCCGACATCCCCGCGGCAAGATTGTCCTCTATCCGCAGCTCGATATGAGACCTTAGTTCAGCGTCGATCTCCCGGTTCACCTTTGATCGGGACATGAGATTCGAAATGCGGCGAAGCATCGACATATATTTACCTCACGCATAGCTCAAAATGGCGCGAACGCCTTTCATTAGGTACTCAAAGTTCTTCTCGGCATCCTGTAACTGCTGGCGGCCCACGGAGGTCAGCTTGTAATACTTGGCCCTGCGGTTGGTATTCGTCAGCGCCCACTCTGAAGCGATCCATCGACGTTGTTCCATCCGGTGCAGCGCTGGGTATAAAGAGCCTTCCTCGACGCGCAGCAGATCGTCCGACGCTCGCTGAATATGGACCACAATTCCATAACCATGCAACTCCCCCATCTGGGAGAGAGTCTTGAGAACCAGCAAATCGAGCGTCCCCTGCAAATCATTCTTAGCCATGAAAATTGACCCCTAAACAACTTGGGATAAAAGATACCCATAGATGTATAGGGGTGTCAACGGCGAAACGACTAAACTAATAGGCGATGACAGCTCAGTTAGGCTGCTCGGAAACAGGACCGATAAACGCGCCTATGTTGACCCTATTTGGCTATCCCGGAGTACCGATCGAAATCCTGTCAAGTCCCCACCACACGAAAACCCTCGTCAATGCTGGACAATCGCGTGGCGTATGAGTTATTGCCAACCCGATATAATAAGTAGAGAGAAGATAAATAGAGACAAGAATAGCCCCGGGACCGGGGCTGTTCTTATGTGCAACTAGAACTGTAAGACTTCGAACGCTAACTCATTGATTCAGAGGAATTTGTACGTAACTCCTTTGGCAGGAATGATTACGAGGCTTGCATCCTCGTAAATCATTAATAATAAAAGGCTTACGCAACGGTAATAAGGGGGGGGGTAAGTTGCAGTTTGAGAGAACGACCCTAGGAAGGAAGCAGCGCCGCTTCAATCCCGGAGTTCACCTCGGCTTGAGCAAACTCTGCCGCAACCCGCACCCCGTTCATGATCGCCTTCTCATTCGACGATCCATGCCCTACGATGCAAACACCTCGCACGCCCAGCAGCACCGCACCGCCGTACTCCGAGTAATCCAGCCTCTTCTTGAACTCGGCAAAGGCCCTGCGCGACAGCAGCGCCCCTACCTGAGAGGTCACCGTGGACTTCAACGACTCGCGCAACGACGCACTCAGCAACTGGGCCGTCCCCTCAATCGACTTCAGCGCCACGTTCCCGACGAAACCGTCGCATACCGCCACATCGCTGTGCCCGTTGAACAGGTCGCGACCCTCCACGTTCCCCTTGAAGTTGATCCCCTTCAAGGCACGCAGCAGCGGCAGAGTATCGCGGGTCAGAGCGTTGCCCTTCGAATCCTCCTCTCCGATCGAGAGAAGGCCGACGCGAGGGTTGTTGATCTTCAGGATGTTCTTGGCATACATGTGGCCCATCACGGCAAACTGGACCAGATTGTCCGGATCGCAGTCAACATTCGCCCCAACGTCCAGCAGTAACGAGGGAATGCGATGGACGGTCGGCAGAATCTGGGCCAGCGCAGGCCGGTCGACGCCGGAAAGCATTCCCAGAACCATCTTCGCCGTAGCCATCGCCGCGCCGGTGTTGCCTGCGGTAAAGAACCCCGCGGCACGTCCCTCGCGGACCATCTTCAGCCCTACCCGCATCGTCGAATCGCGCTTGGACCGGACCGCCTGGGCGGCCTTGTCGTCCATCGTGATCCACTCGGTGGCAGGCACGATGAACACCGGAAGACGTTGTCCACGCAGCGCCTGCCGCAGAATTGGACGAAGTTTATCCTCCGGCCCAACCAGGTGGACGCGAACGTCATACTGACGCGCAGCAAGGACGGCCCCGCGAACCTCTGGTTCTGGGGACTTGTCGGAACCCATTGCATCTACAACGATGTCAGTCGGCATCAGCAGGGAAGAGCAGGGTTTGAGTTGGAAAGATTAGTTGGCTTCTTTGGTCACGAGAACGTCGCGGCCCTTGTACGTACCGCACTTGCGGCAGGCACGATGGGGAAGCTTGCGCTCGTGGCAGTTGGGGCACTCGGAGAGGCCGGTGGGGGTCAAAAAGTCGTGGCTGCGGCGCTTGGCAGTCCGTTGCTTGGAGTGGCGCCGTTTCGGATTAGGCATTGCAGTATCCCTTTCAATCGGCCGCGGCAATCACGCAAAAAACACGCAGTCGACGAGGCAAAAACTTGATTAGTGCTTCAGCTCGAGCTTGTCGGTCAGAGTTCCCAGACCCGCAAGCGCATTCCAACGCGGATCAGCCGGAGCCTCCTCGCAGGAGCATTTCGCTTGATTCAGGTTCTGACCACAGCGCGGGCAAAGCCCCTTGCAATCTGCCGTACAGAGGGTGCGACTTGGCAGGGAGAGTAACACCTGCTCGCGCACCACATCCTCCAGCAAAAGACCGCTCTCTTGATAATAACCGATTTCGGTCTCATCCGCAGTAATAGAACGCTCCCCGGCGTCCGCATCGGCGGATTCGGGACGAAAGATGAGGTCGAAATCGCCCGTAAGCGGCACCTTCACCGGGTCGACGCACCGCGCACAGAGAATCTCGAAGTCCGCACTGTAATTAGCCCGCAACCGGATATCGTTCACATGCGAACTGGAGCTGCGGTGCTCAATCAGTAAGTCAGCGACGCCGTTGACGGGAAGCGGCCCCACCTGCCGAATATCGGGGGCATAGTCCAATGCACCTGGAGCGATGACTTCAGTGAACTCAAGGGGTTCATCTACGAGTTGGAGCGGAGTAATCAGCACGTTATTAAGGGTAGCAGGTTCCCGGCGCAGATCAAATACCCTGCCCATCGCGCCGAAGAGGCTATCGGAAGCTTATGTCCTGCCGGACGGGCCCACAGCGCGTGGAGCGGTCACTTCGTGACGGGTATACCGGTCTTGGCAGGATGATAGTCATGGGGCCTCCCCTTGGTCGGCATAATCTGACTCCGACCAACGGGAAGACCACGCGAAGCTCTAAAAAGGTGTGCGAACGCCCGCCCAGCAGGACATCGATTCTAAGCAGCCCTTCGCCGACGCCCGCTCAGCAGATAAATCGCCGCTCGCAACTCCAGCAGCGGATCATCCGATGGTTCGATTCCCTCCACCCGCGGAATCGGATCGAAGATGATCTGCTTCTGTTCCTGAGCGTTATCGGCCACCAGCGCCGTCAAAGCGAAGGTGCCGAGTTCAAGAACTTTTCGATCGTCCGGCCAGTGATTGGTCGCATCGTCCACCACATCGCCATCGTTCGCAAGCTGCACCAGAATCTTGAACTTGATTGGCCCTCTCGCAACTCGCTCCGCAATCTCATCCATCAGGTAGTTCGCGTCTTTGGCAGCAGCCGCAGCGTCATCCAAATGATCGTTCCCAGCCTCAGGAACGATGCGATAGCGCCCAAATCGGCTGACTCCATCCTTGTTGGTGAACTTCATCGCGGTCACACCAAAGTAGCTCTCGCGGGCAAAGCTCGACGGCGCAGGCTTCGGCGCCTGCACAAACGCCAGCGCCTTTGGATGCGAACCAAGAAACGCCTCAAGCGAAGAGCCGGCCAGATTCTTAGGGTCACTCGTCGCAAGAGCCTTCAGTAACTCTAGAAACTCCGCCCCTGTTCTTGTCGGAAAGCCATCCGTCGAATGGCTGACGATATCGGTGTGGACGTGTTCCGCAAGGTTGAACCGAATCGCGAATCCTCGGGGATTTGCATTCGGATCGTTATCAGGCACCAGAGGAATACCAGTCGAGTCCGAAAATCGGACAGTCACTGGCATCGACTGCCGCAAGATGTGCGGCGCTTTGGTAAGTGTGGCCGCCTCGGAGGAAGGTGTAAACGTGCCGGTCAGCATCGTGCCCTTAGCATGGGCCGGTCGAAACCCGGGATTCAACCCAAAGATTGCGTCAAACTGTTGTAGAAGCTGTTCGCTGAGCGCAATGAGTTTTTCGTCGGTAGGAAGCGGCATCGTTATTCTCCTTCTCACAATCTACTGCACTCTGATTCAGCTTTAGTTAAAACGGACTCTTCTCGAAATGATTGTCTGAGAAAGACAATGCCTGGCTTACTCGCAGAAAAAGTTCGCATCTTTCATGACCCCCTGCTACGTCCAATACCGATGAGCAAGAAGTGGCAAGCATCAGACATTCCGTCGCTCGCAGACAAGCGTGTTCTTATCACTGGAGCGAATAGCGGCATCGGTTATCATGCTGCGCTAAAGCTTGCCCGTAAGGGTGCTCACATTATCTTTGCCTGCCGTGATCAGAGACGAGGCGAAGCTGCCCTCGCCCGAGTGGAAGCCGATTCACCGGGCTTGCGCATGGAGCTGGCAATTCTTGACCTCGCTTCTCTTTCTTCGATCCATCATTTTGCGGCTGCTGAACTCGCGCAACATCGCCCGCTGCACCTGCTCATCAATAACGCCGGCGTTATGACTCCGCCCCGCCGCAAAGAAACAGCTGATGGCTTCGAGGTGCAATTTGGCACGAATGTTCTAGGCCACTTCGCACTCACTGCACTTCTTATGCCCGCGCTGCAGCAGGCTGCTGGCGCATCTTCCGGCAATGCAGCCGAACGACCTCGAGTCGTGACCATTGCTTCGATTGCACACAAACGAGGACGCATAAACTTCGATGACTTGAACTCCACGCGAAGCTACTCTCCGATGGGAGCCTATCAACAATCGAAGCTCGCCAATCTTCTGATTGCTTTCGAGCTGGATCGTCGCCTGCGCGCGGCGAACTCACGCATCATGAGCGTTGCTGCGCACCCTGGCGTAGCGAATACAAATCTCTTCCAGTCGGGCGAATACTCCGCAGTTGAAAAGAGCCTTCGCACCTTTGTGGGACATGTTATTGGCATTGCTCTCAACTCGGACTCCGAAGGGGCTCTCCCGACGCTCTATGCATCAACATCCGACGATGCAGAAGACGGTGGGTATTATGGGCCGCAAGGTTTTCTGGAGATGCGTGGTCACGAGGTAGGACGAGCAAAGATAGCTGCACAAGCGACCGACACCGCCTGTGCCGTTCGCTTATGGCAAGTCTGCGAAGAATTGACAGGGGTTAAATTCTTTAGCGAGGTGGCGGCTGTCGCCTCGTAAACGTGATGAGAATTTCTCGACGGCACCACGCAGACACGGCTCTCGCTTAAGTGATCTGGAGCTTTTGGCAGACGTGGGTGAATGAGAAGAACTAAAACCAACTCACTCGCCTAAGGCCTGAATAAGAGTAATGTGCCTTCCCGCATCGTGCTGATCGGTCAACAGAACGATCTTCCCATCCTGAGCGACAGTCAGGCCAGCGTAGACGGGAGGAGTCTGCTTGAGCATTGCGTACAAGGATGTGATCTTCGTATCGGGATTGAAGAGACGAATTGCACTGGAGGAGTCCCCGCGGTCGAGGTAGAAGATCCCCCGGGAAGTAATCTGCCAGTACCCCCAATAACCTGCGGATGGCTGCGTCAGGATCTGCGTCTCAGCTCCGCCAGTTGGTGGGACCCGCCAGATCCCGTCTTCATCGCCGCGGGTGTAATAGAGCCATTTGCCATCGGGCGATTCCTGCGGAACGATCCCATCTCCCGTGGTCACCGGCTGCGGGTCCCCTCCTGCTGCGGGTACTCGCCAGAGCTGCCAGCGGTCGCCGCGGTTAGAGCGAAAGTAGATCGACTGATCATCATGAGACCACCTCGGAGTGATATCGTTCGCATCCCCAAAGGTGAGCTGCTTTGGATGGCCCCCGGCAGCGGGCACGCAGAAGATATGCGAGTGACCTTCGGGACGTGAGTCGAAGAGAATTTTGTTGCCTTGGTTGGACCAGGAGGGGCTGCCGGTGAGCGGGCCAGCCATGAAAGTCAGTTGCCGAAGCTGATCCCCGGACTGGGAGGCAATCCATATCTCCTGATTGCCCGAGCGTCGGGACTGGAAGGCGAAGAAGCGCCCATCGGGCGAAAGGGCTGGGGCTGAATCTTGCTGGGTTGAGGTCAGAACAGAGTCGGACTGAACCGGAGTCTCCTTGCCTGAGCTCGGTTGGAGACGGAGAATGCTCCAGATGGCGGATCCTTGCGTGTAGGCTAACTCTCCGGCCTTCGGCCCCACCGCCGGCTGATACGCATCTTCCGTTCCCACGGGTAGGCGCTCGGGGAGCTTATCTTTCAGCCCGATCTTCCAAAGACCATACTTCCCGCCCCGGTTAGAGGAGAAGATGAGGAAGGAGCTATCCGCAGCCCAGGCGAGGCTGTCGATGTTCAAATGGTCATGCGTGAGCTGATGCAACTCGCCAGTGGCAGTCGACATGAAGTAGATGTCCCGAACGGCGGTTTCACTTGCCCGAGTAAATGCGATCCATTTGCCGTTGGGCGAGTAAGCTGGGTTCAGATCACCCTCCCAGCCCGCAGGTGGCGTCGTGATGGATCTGGTACTGAAGGTATGGAGATCAAGCAGGAAGATTGAGGAGTTTGGAGAGGTGCCGGAGTGGTCCGGATAGATCAATGAGCTTCCTGAGGGAGCCCAGGAGAGCGCGCCTTGCTCCCAATGGCTGGGTTCCTGCGGGATCAGTAGTCTATGTGGAGCCGCCTGCGAACTCACATTCGCAACCGAGAGGCTGAGACCATCGTTCGATCTAGCCAGATAAGCTATCTGACTCCCATCCGGCGACCAGGTGGGGCTGAACTGCTCGTTCTCGTCAGAGGTGAGCTGTTTTACCTCTTCCGTGCCAATGGTCTTGATATAAATCCGTCGAGAAGCCATATCTTCGGAGATCCAGACGAAGGCAACTTTTCTTCCATCAGGAGAGAACGCGGGCTGAATCTGCTCACCTGAGTAAGAGGTGAACTGGATCGTCCGAAAGGAGTTGGCGGCCCTGACCGATCTTCCCTTGCTTCTCTGGTAGGACCAAATGGCTATCAATGCACCCAAAATCAGCACCGCGATCAAGACGATCCACCCAATCCAGTAGCGATCACTCCACCTGGAGGTTTGCGATAGCACTGGGGGAGGCAAAGCAGCGTGGCTGAAGGAGGGGTGGATAGATGATAAGTCTTGAGTTTCGATGGGTAGCTCAGAGACCGGGGCTACGAGCCTGTAACCAACTTTGGGGATCGTCTGAATGAAGTGTGGCGTATGAGGGTCATCCTCGGTGATACGTCGCAGAATGGAGATACATCGGGTGAGGACGTCGTCGCTAACGAATGTGTCCGGCCAAACTGCAGAGATTAAGTCTTCCTTGGAGACGACACGACCATGCTGAGCTGAGAGTGTAAGGAGCACTTTCATGACTTTAGGTTCGATGTGGCGTACCACTTCGTCCCTTGTTAGAGAGTTGAGCTCGGTCTGAACTAGCCACTCTCCGACCCGAAACTCTGTCCAGCGTTCTTCCACCTCTGCCCCGACTTCCTTTAAATTGCTCATTCAAATATGCTTGTCGTCCCTCAGAAAACCCTCAGACAAGCATCACTCTCTCTTCAGGATCATCGCGTTGTCGTCTGCATAGGGTTCGAAACGCAATTAGTTGTTTGTTTTCAAAGGAAGCCAAAGTGAACCAATCAAAAAAATCATGCAGTCTTAATAGATTCGTTAATAGCGCTCCGAGTCGCACCTGGTTCCTGTCGGCAGAATGTCTGGCCGCTCATCCGCTGAACAGAGTTATGTTGGCCGCGGTGTTTATCCTACTGGCCTGCTGTTTCCCTGCCTTCGCGCAAGTCACTTCGGGCACTATTCTCGGCTCCATTCAGGATACATCGGGAGCCATTATCCCCGGCGCTAAGGTCACTGCTACTGCTTCGAATCTTGGCATTTCGCGGACGGTGAACTCAGCCGACAACGGCACCTTTTCGCTCTCTAACCTCCCAGCGACCACTTACAAACTCACGGTAACGGCAAAGGGGTTCGAAACCCTCGAAAAAGACGGCATCATTCTCAGCTCCGCCGATAAACTAAACGCCGGTACCTTCAGCCTCAAAGTCGGCGCCGAGGCCACAAGCGTCACTGTGACCGCAGATTCTGGACAGCTCCAGATTCAGGCGAACTCAGGCGAGAGGTCGGACCTCATCACTGGCAAGCAACTCAATGATATCGCTCTCAACGGCCGCAACGTTCTCGATATCATTCGCGTCGTTCCAGGCGTCTCGGGCGTAGGATCCTTCGGTGCCTCCGGAACGGGTGGCCTCACCTCGTACAGTGTCAACGGTACACGGCAAAATCAGCACGACTTCACCATAGATGGAGCTTCAAACGTCGATACAGGCGACAACGGCGGAACCCAGGTGACCGTCAACACCGACGCCATCGCCGAAGTAAAGGTTCTCACCTCGAACTATCAAGCTGAGTTCGGCAAGGCGGGCGGCGGGTCTTTCGTCGTCACCTCGCGCGGTGGAACCAATGACTTTCATGGCAACGCACACTACTTTCATCGCAACGAAGGTTTGAATGCAAACGACTATGTCAGCGATCAAAACGGGACCCCAAAACAGCTTTACCGGTACAACACGTTCGGCTACCAGATCGGGGGCCCGATTCTCAAGGATAAGCTCTTCTTCTTCTTCTCCAATGAGTTTTACCGTCAACTCGTGCCAGGCAGCCTCGACCAGTACCGCACGCCGACTCAGCTTGAGCGCCAGGGCGATTTTTCACAGAGTGTCGACAGCAGCGGCAACCCTATCCAGATCTTCAACCCAGCCACTGGCGCTCCATTCGCTGGTAACAAGATCACGCAGGCAGCTTTGACGCCTTCGCAGCAGGCCAGCTTCGCCCAGGTGCAAAAGATCTTCAGTCTCTATCCCCTACCGAACGTCTCCAATAACAATACCTACAACCGGCAGGACCCTCTCTCCTCGACCCATCCCCGTACCGAGTACATTGGTCGCGTTGACTACCAGATTTCGCCGTCCGAACGCATCTTCGTTCGGTATATCAACAACCAAGATACCCAAACTGGCCCTATCGGTTCGTTCGGTGGCATCTTGTGCGGTGGCTCGCTCCAGTTTGCAGGTGGTTGCACCGACAAGCAGCCTGGCTGGAATCTCTCGGTCGACCTCACCAGCACCCTGAGACCGACGTTGCTCAACGAGCTCACCGTCGGCCCCAGCGTGTATCACTCCAATATCGACGGCGTGAATGGCAATATCACCGTCGGTGCGAATAACATTAACCTGCCTCTGCTGTATCCGGTCACAAGTGATACTTCGATTCCGGACTTCGGATTCAGCGGCAACGGGCAAAACTATCCCTCTACCTACTTAGGTTCGACGCCGTGGCACCAGGCGACCACGACCATCACCGCAAACGATAACCTGACATGGAGCCTGCACAGTCACACGGTCAAGTTCGGCGCCTTCTATCAGCGCGCTCGCAAAGACCAGATCAGCTACGGCAACTCGAACGGCCAGTTCAGCTTCGGCAACAATTGCACTGGATCGCTGGGTTGCCTTAACTCCAGCTCCTCAAACAGTGGATCTCCCTTTGCTAGTGCCCTGATCGGTTCCTTCTCAAACTTCGACCAGTCGAGCGCTCGGCCTACAGGCTACTTCCGTTATAACCAAGTAGAGTTCTACGCGCAGGATACATGGCAAGTCTCGCCTCGTTTCACTCTCGACTACGGACTTCGTTTTGCCTACATTCCGCCGCAGTACGACGCTAAAAACCAGATTGCTCTCTTTACGCCATCTGCTTACAACCCCGCCGATGCAGTCTCTATCGATACCGGTGGCAACATTATTCCGAACTCCGGCAATCGACTCAATGGCATGACCTACGCCGCCGATGGAACGCTGCCGAAGGGCGGATGGAATAGCCGCGGCATTATGTACGAGCCTCGCCTTGGAGCTTCTTACGATATCTTCGGCGACAACAAGGGTGTTCTTCGCGGCGGCTTCGGTATCTCGCACGACCGTGAGCAGGGCAACCTGATCTTCAATACCGTCTTCGGCAACCCATCTCTTGTAACTACTCCATCCGTCCCTTTCAGCACCATCCCACAGATACCTACGGCTGCCCAGGCAAACTCCGGTGTGCTCAGCGGTATCTACGGTGCGGACGTAAACGGTCAGGTTCCAACTGTCTATAGCTACAGCCTCGGCATCCAGCGAGAGATCCTTCATGAAACCACTCTCGATGTAGCCTACGTAGGCACCCAGGGCCGCCATCTGGTCACAGCTCGTGACCTTAACACGATTCCGTACGGCACAACTTTCACCCGTGCTGCACAGGATCCAAGCCAGTTTGCCGGCGGTGTCGTTCCAACCGTCGAGCCGAACCTTCCACCCGAGTACGCCGCCGCTGGATACGCCTTCAGTGGACGGTATGCCTACACGCAGAACTTCCTCTCTCCGTACAAGGGCTACGGCCAAATGGAGTATTACAAGTTCGACGGAACCTCGAACTATAACTCGCTACAGGTCTCGGTGCAGCGGCGCTTTGCCCGTGGTCTTACCTTCGGCGGCGTCTACACTTGGTCCAAAACACTCACTACCTCCAGCGCAGATGAGAGCTTCGTCGATCCCTTCAACCCGCGCAAATACAGCTACGGTGTCGCGAGCTACGACCGTCCCAACATCGGCGCAATCAACTACGTCTATGATCTTCCTAACCTTGCCCGTCGCTTCAATGGACCTCACTGGCTCAGTTACGTTACCGATGGCTATCAGCTCTCCGGCCTCGCCAACATAATGAGCGGCCAGCCAGTACGGAACTCCCTCTACTCACCTGCGAACCAGGTCACTGGCGGTTCACAGTACAGCAAGACGCCTCCTGCATGGGTGGGTGTCGATCACCTTGGCAACCTGATTCTGCCTACTATTGGGCAGCCTAACTTGGGCGCACCCGGCAGCCTCCGTCAAGGCGGCATGGTCACCTGGGACTCTTCTATCTTCAAGAACTTCGCCATCGGAGAGGCAAGCAAAGGCCGTTCCATCCAGCTTCGCGGCGAGTTCTTCAACGTCCTCAATCATCCGAACATCCTGACACGCGACTACAACGCAAACGTCACGCTGCCAACCTACAATGCAAATGGAACCTTTACGCCGCTCTCTATCGCGAAGGACACCAACTGGGGTCAACCCACTGCTGCTTTCGGAGCAGCTGGTCCCGGTGGCCCACGCGTTATCCAGCTTGCCGCAAAGGTTTACTTCTAAACGAATTGCATCATCCGGGCTATCGCCGAAAACGATAGCCCGATTTTTTATCTCTGCTTCCCGAGGAATTTTGTGCTCTCTCGCGCGCATCGCTACGCCTCTGCTGTTTTGCTTATCGCATCCAGCCCCTTGTTCTCGCAGACTGTACGGTCTTACATATCTACATCCGATCTCTCCCGTGCTCTTGAGGCGCAGCCTATCCTGTCGTTCGCGCCCGCAAGCAGTCCGGCGCCTCTTACGATTAGCGTAGATGAGAGCAGCCGCTTCCAGACAATGGACGGCTTCGGCATCTCTATGACGGAGGGCTCTGCATGGTTGCTCCACGAGCGGATGCCCCCAGCGATGAGCCGCGATGTGATGACGAAGCTCTTCGATCCCTCTAGCGGAATTGGCCTAAGTTTTGTTCGGCTCCCTATCGGTTCTACTGATCTATCGCTCAATCACTACAGCTACGACGACATGCCCGCAGGACAACAAGACACCGAACTGCACCACTTCTCAACCACGCACGATGAGGCGTATGTCTTCCCCATCATGCGAGAGGCACTGAAACTCAATCCGTCCATTACCGTCATGGCCACACCATGGAGCGCTCCTGCATGGATGAAGACGCATGATTCCATGATCGGCGGTTCTCTTCGCGAAGAGGACATGTCTGCTTACGCAGAGTACATCGTGCGATCGCTGCAGTCCTTTGAGAAGGAAGGCATCCCGGTGAAATACTTGACAGTGCAGAACGAACCACTACATGAGACAGAAGACTTTCCCGGAACCTTGATGCTTGCGGATCAGCAGAAGCATTTGATCGGCCATTATCTCGGGCCCGATCTACGTCGCATGGGCCTGCGGACGCAGGTGCTTGCCTACGATCACAACTGGGATCATCCGGAGTATCCACTTGAGGTGCTGTCGGACCCTGCGGCCGCTCCCTTCATGGCTGGGTCCGCACTGCACTGCTATGGAGGTGAGCCAACTGCCCAGAGCGTCATTCATAATAAGTTTCCCGACAAAGGAATATGGATGACGGAGTGTTCCGGTGGGACGTGGCAAAAGAAGGCTCCATTGGAGGTTACGGCTCACCTACTGATTGACTCTACCCGCAATTGGGCCAAGGCAGTGGCACTCTGGGGCATTGTGTTGGATACCGACCACAACCCACATGCGGGCGGCTGTGGGACGTGTCGGGGATTGGTTACGTTGGATACGAATAAGATGAGCGTTTCCTACACTGGGGATTTTTACGCGTTGGCACAGGCTAGCAAGTTCGTCCATCCCGTGGCAACTCGTATCGATTCAACATCCTTCGGGAGTGACAGTCTCGAAAGCGTGGCTTTTCAAAACGTAGACGGATCAATCGCCTTGCTGGTCTTGAACAATCGAAGCGACGCGGCAACATTCGACGTGAGTTGGAGAGCCAGTACCTTCCACACGTCGCTACCACCTGGAGCGCTTGCAACTTACATGTGGTCTCTGAAGCACTAGCCATTCCACCCGATATGTGGCCAACATGATTTTCGAATGGTCAAATTTGGAAAAATGGTCGGGACGACTAGATTCGAACTAGCGACCTCACCCACCCCAAGGGTGCGCTCTACCAGGCTGAGCCACGTCCCGACTATGGTTTGCACGTCAGCCCAGGAGGGTGACGGCGGGGGTATGTTGCAGTCCTAAGTGTACACGACCGGCCCGGTTTTGAGGTCAGGGAGACTATGTCGTCGGCGCCACAAACTCCTTCGGCAACGAGCCCCCCTCACCAAAAAAGAACTCGTTCATCTGTTCAACAAGAAATTCCTGCGCCTCTCGTGTCCACGGCTGCAAGCGATACTCATTCAAAAGCATCTTCTGCCGCTCTACCCATTCGCCCCACGACTTTTTCGAGACGTTCTTGAAGATCTTCTGACCAAAGTCCGAATCGAACGGCGGCTCATCCAGTCCTTCCATCTCAGTCTTGAATCTCGTGTCGAACACCATGTGTGCCATTCTCTAACTCCTTTGGAACTTTTATTCTACGATGCCGTACGAATTATTGCGCAGCATCCAATACCCCATGACTATCGCTTACGACGTAGTGATGGCAGCCGGAGCAGCAATGATGGCAGGCAATGAGTTCGCCATTGCAGCTTTTTGTCCATCTCAATTTGGAAGATTGAGTACCAGAACGCACGCTGAAGCTGCCGCTTCGATGGGAGCAAGCCTCGGAAAGGGGATGCCTTTCTGGTACGCCCTCTTGCTCCTGTTCCTCATCGGTGCAGCGTTCGAGCATCGCCCAATTTCACACGGCTTTGAAGCTCATTGCGTATGCCGAATCTCTCTGGGCCGCACCATCACCTTCACCGTAACCATGCTCGTGCCGATCAATAATCGTATAGCGAAGATGATACCGCGCGTCCCTACGACGGGTTGGCTCAAAGATCGCGTACATTGGGATCTTCTTCACCGCATACGGGTTGCGGTGCTAGTAGTATCTATTCTTCTGCTCCTTACGGCTTATTGAAGTCGGCTTGCTAAAATCTCCTCAACCAGCTTCTGATTTTGACTTGTGTGAAGGCCGGCGCCTAACGCCGTTTACCCCTCGATTTCTTATTTCGTTCCCGAGCCTTTGACTTCGTCTTGCCCTTCTTCCCCGAACGGCTAGGACTGGAGTGAGGCCGTTCTCCGTTTGCACTGGCAGCGGTCTTCGATTTACGAGGCGCACGCAGAACAGACTCCCCTTCTCCAGGCAGCAGCGCGAATTGCAGCCGCCGCTGCTGACGATCTATGCGATCCAGCAGCACGTGCACCCGCTGCCCCATCTTGAACACACGGCCATTGCGGGTTCCGACGATTTGTCTGTCTGTGTCGCGAAACATGTAGCGATCGTCTTGCAGTGAAGTGAGAGGCACTAGCCCTTCAATGAAGAGGCTGTCCAGTTCCACAAAGAAGCCGTACTTCGTGCAGGAAAGTATGATGGCGTTGAAGTCTTCACCCACACGGTCTTGCATGAACTTGATCTTCTTCCACTCGATCAGCTCACGCTCTGCATCATCGGCCCGTCTCTCGGACTGGCTTGACTCCGCAGCAATCGCACCAAGCTCAGCCTCGGGTATCGGCCCTTCTAAAACCGATCGTTCAGATTTCTCGGAAGGCCCTTTAACCCGTGCCTCTCCCCACGGCTGAGGAGAGTTGGACAGAATCGCCGCCCCCTGGGTATCTACACCGCTTCGAATGAGCTCCCGCAGCAACCGATGCACGATCAAATCCGGATAGCGCCGGATCGGGGAAGTGAAATGAGTATAGCTGGGACTTGCCAGCGCAAAGTGTCCTACATTCTTTTCGCTGTAGCGCGCCTGCTTCAACGACCGCAGCATGAGGTACGAGAGTATCCTCTCCTCCGCTTTTCCCGCAATCTTCGCCGTCAACTTCTGATACATCTGCGGCGTTACCGGAATCGACTCCGCCACCTCATGCGTCTTCGTCTGCCTGCTAGTCCCACGCGCATCACGCCGGTCGCCCTTCGTTTGAATCCGTTTTACAGGCAGGCTGCTGAAGCCCAGAGAGTAACCAAATTGGCTCGCCGTCTCTTCAAAATCGACAATCCGCTTCGGGTCCGGAACCTCGTGAATGCGATACACGCTTGCCACACCTTGGGACTCGATCCAGGTCGCGACACATTCGTTCGCCGACAACATGAACTCTTCAATCAATCGGTGCGACCACCCGCGCTGTGACCGTACGATCGCCTCCATGTTTCCATCTGGATCAAATTGAATCACCGGTTCGGGAAGATCGAAGTCAATCGATCCGCGGCGATGCCGTTTCGCATTGAGCTTCAGCGCCAACTCATACATCCGTTCGAACTCCGGGACAAGTTCGGCAAACTCCGACCGCGTCTCGACGTTGCCATCAATTACGCCCTGAATCTGTGTGTAAGTCATTCGTTTGACGCTGCGAATGATTCCCTCACAGATCTCGTATCCCAACACCTCGCCGCGCCCATCGATCTCCATGACGCAACTCAGGACCAGGCGATCCTCATCGGGTCGAAGACTGCACATGCCGCTTGAAAGCTGAGACGGGAGCATTGGAATCGCACGGTCTGGAAAATAAACAGACGTCCCCCGCAGGCGAGCCTCGAGATCAAGTGCCGTACCTGGTCTCACATAATGACTGACATCTGCGATATGAACCTGTAGCTCCCAGTTTCCATTCGACAGCGGCGTTACCAGTACCGCGTCGTCGAAGTCCCGAGCAGTCTCCCCATCAATCGTTACGATGTTCAGTCCACGAAAATCCCTGCGCTGCCTGATTTCATCGGTGTCCAGCGTGGCGACAGTCTGTTCTGCAGACGCCGTCGCCTCGGCGAGCACGTTGGCAGGGAAGACATGCGGTAAATGATGTTTACGGATAATGATTTCCACATCAACCCCGAAAGCATCCGGTGGCCCTAAGACTTCAATGATCCGTCCGCGCGCTGGCCTTCCAACAGTTGGAAAATCGGTGATCTCCACATCGACAGCAAGCCCTTCGAGTGGCCTATGCGGGTCTAGCTCTTCCGACCAATGAGATTGTTGCGCCACTGCTTCTTCACCTAGAACGCGATGTGGCGTCTTCTTCGGCGCTGAGGCAATCTCTGCACCCTCCGGAATCAAAATCGCCTGCGTCATCCGTTCATCCAACGGCGTAATGTAGTTTCCGTTGATCATGGGAGCGCTCTCCCAAAGGCCTCCCCCGCGATGCGTCTTCGCATAATGAAAGATCCCTACTACCGTGGGATTTCTTCGATTCAGTACCCGGGCAATTCGGCCTGACCTCCGGCCATCTCGACCCGGAGGCGCTTCATCCACCAGAACTTCGTCCCCTTGCATCGCACCGTTCAGCTCATTCGGTGGGATGAAGAGGTCATCGCTTCGATCCACGCTCCCATTGGGCCGCACAAATCCGTAGCCATCTCGATGCAGATCCAGCCGCCCCGCCAGCAGCTTATCCCGCGTGGCCCGATGCTCCACCGGCATCTCGACACCACCACGCTTTACACGTTTCGTCTTCTCCGGCGTTGCCGTTGGCAGACTCCACTGCTCACTATCAACCTTCACCAACTCTCCCCGCGCCGTGATCCGCGCGAGTTGCTCTAACAACAACCGACGCTCACGTCCACCGCTCAATCCCAGTTCACGGATCAGCTGCTTGTACCCAGCCCGATGGCCCGGAGAGCGCTCAATCAACCTCATCAACTCGCGGTCAGTTTGTGGATAGGGTGTATGTGCCATCGTCTCCGAGCATACAGTCACTATTCTTTTTCTTCACTAGAGCGACTTCGACATCTCAGCCGCTTGCTCCAGCGTGGTTCCGTGCGGCATCTGCGTGAAGTCAGTCTGGATCTCGTCCTGCTGCTGTCCGATGTTCTTGAAGAACAGGGCCTTCCCTTCGATGTGCACGTGGGTCTCGGTGATCTGCCAAAGACCTGGTGCAACTTCTCTGCGCTCTACGCGGAAAGTCCCTCCCTGACGCAGTCGTCCCAGAAGTCCCCAGCCGATGGTTACGTCTTCCGTCAACTTTCCACTGATCGTTACGATCCTGTTCTGCCCTTTATCGACCACCAGTTCGCCAGCCATCTGCCCCAGCACCCGTCCTTGCATGTCCGGCGGACTAAACTTCGGATTCGGCTCGAAGTGCAGCGTCATAATCTTCGCATCTTCGCTCTGCACCCCCCAGGTGAATGCCTCCGGAAGCATCCTCAACAGCTCTTCAGCATTCTTGCCGTCCTGCACTCCGTCCTTTTTCTGCTTCGCAATCTGACTTGAATCGTGAATAAACGTCTGTACTCGTGCGTCCTCAATTCCTGCCTCTGAACTGTTCAGCGGTCGCCCATTCTTGCTGATCAAACGCTTTACCGATCCGTGGTCAGTCTCCACCACAATCGAAACCGTATCTGTGCCATCCTTCTGTGCATCACGATACTTCCACCGCGAGTGGTCGTTCAAATCCGCCGACAGTTCCGCCTGCATGGCTTTTCTGACGATCTCCTTAGGCTCGGGAAGGCCCTGCGCACCCGAAGGTAGAAGCTCCGTCAACAAAAACCCCGCCGTCACGATCGCCCGCAAAAAGAACTTCGAACTCTTCATAGACCCCACATCCTATAAGATGCAGATTCTTCAATAATGTTAGCGCTACCTGATCTAGCAGTAAGTACCGTCTACAGCGGGTGCACGACCTCTGCCCCTTACGAGCTTAGCTCACCCACTCCACTCGAATGCTTTTCTTACCTAGCCGCAATGTATGCGAGCTACCGGCCTTCACACCCTCAAGCGACTTGCCGCTATACTTCTCGCCGTCCACACTGACTGCATTCTCCGCGATCTTGCGCGTCGCTTCTCCTGTAGAGGCAGCAAGCCCAGCAAGCTGCAAGAGCTTCGGCAGACGAACCGCCGAACCATCTTTCGAATCAAGCAGAATAGCGAGTCCGTCAGCACCAAGGGCAATCTTTATCGCCGGCACGTCTTCGCTAATCCCGCGTTGCTGAAACATCTTCGCCCAGCTCTCAGCCGCCGCGTCCGCCTCTTGCTTTGAATGAAAATCTTGAGTAATCGTCCATGCCAGATTCTTTTTCGCCTGCATCGGATGGAGCGCCCCGGCGACAACATCAGTCTGCATCTGCGCAATCTCTGAACCCCGCAGATCCGTGAGCATCGTCCAATACTTCCACATCAGCTCATCGGAGATCGACATCAGCTTTCCATACATCTCACCCGACGGCTCATGTACACCGATTGCATTGCCTAGCGACTTCGACATCTTCTGGACGCCATCCAACCCCTCGATAATCGAGGTCATCAGCACTATCTGCTGGGATTGCCCGAAGTGTTTCTGTAAATCGCGCCCTCGCATCAGATTAAACTTCTGATCGGTCCCACCCAACTCCACGTCGCACTCCAACGCCACAGAGTCGTAGCCCTGCGCGATCGGATAGATGAACTCGTGAAGCCCAATCGGCTGCTCTTCGCTAAAGCGCTTATGAAACTCCTCACGTTCCAGCATCTGCGATACCGTGAACTGCGCCATCAACTTCACCATGTCGTAGTAGCTGAGCTTGTCCAGCCATTCGGAGTTGTATCGAACCTCGGTCTTCTCGGGGTCGAGAATCTTGAACACTTGCTCTTTATAGGTCTCCGCATTGGCCGCGATCTGCTCCCGCGTCAGCGGCTTGCGAGTTACGTTGCGCCCGGTCGGATCGCCGATCAATGCAGTCGAATCGCCGATCAGGAAGATCACCGTATGTCCCAGAGCCTGAAAGTGCTTCAACTTTCTAAGCAGAACGGTATGTCCCAGGTGCAGGTCTGGAGCAGTCGGGTCAAACCCCGCCTTGATCCGCATCGGTACTCCAGTAGCAATCGACTTGGAAATGCGCTCTTTCAGTGATTCCAGCGGAACAATCTCCGCGGCACCTTTAGTGATCAAATCAAGCTGGTCCTCAAGCGAAGCGAACGTAGGCATATCCCTCAAGTATAAAGACCAGAATGTGACTGGCACCAACCTTAGGTCAACTAATGACCACGTTAGACGTTGAACTTGAAAAAGAGAATGTCACCATCTTTGACAACATATTCTTTACCTTCGGAACGGAGTAAACCTTTTTCCTTGACGGCCTGTTCGCTGCCATATTTGAAAAGGTCATCGGAGGCGTAGCAATCGGCTTTGATAAATCCTTTTTCAAAGTCCGAGTGAATGACGCCTGCTGCGCCAGGTGCCTTCGTGCCGCGACGGATAGTCCAAGCTCTAACCTCCTGGACGCCCGCCGTGAAGTAAGTAATGAGATCGAGGAGACGGTAAGCAGAGTGAATAAGCCGGTTGAGACCGGGCTCTGAGAGGCCCATGTCTTTGAGAAACTCGTCGCGCTCAGTAGGTTCTAACTGCGCAATCTCCGATTCGAGTGCGCCGCAGATACGCACTACCTGGCTGCCCTCTTCTTCGGCGCGCTTTTCAACTGCAGCAGTGTACGAGTTGCCTTCGATGAGACCTGACTCGTCGACGTTTGCAACGTAAAGCTGAGGCTTCGCCGTGATGAGAAAGAGTTCGCGGGACAGGAGCTTTTCTTCTTCGGTAAGATCCGCGGTGCGGGCGGGTTTACCAGCATTGAGAGCCGCCAGAAGTTTCTGCAGCATGGCGTGCTCAGCCTTGATCTTGCTATCACTCGATGCTTTCGCAGCGCGCTCGACTTTTGTGTTGCGCTTTTCAACAGTATCGAGGTCGGCGAGCAGCAGTTCAGTGTTGATGATATCGATGTCATGCAGTGGATTGACTCCGCCGGCCACGTGGATGACCTCAGGATCGTCGAAGCAACGAACTACGTGTGCGACGGCATCGGTGGCGCGGATGTGGCCCAGAAACTGGTTGCCGAGGCCTTCCCCTTTGGAGGCTCCTTCAACGAGTCCTGCGATGTCGATAAACTCCATAGAAGTAGGTACGAGAGACTTGGGCTTGATGAGATCGGAGATTTTGGCCAGTCGCTCATCGGGCACGGTAACAACACCGGTGTTGGGGTCGATCGTGCAGAAGGGATAGTTGGCGGCTTGCGCCTTGGCCGAGGTAAGGGCGTTGAAGATCGTTGATTTTCCGACGTTGGGAAGACCAACGATTCCGCAGTTCAATGGCATTATGCTGTTTCCTTGCTGCTGGCTTGAGTACGAGGCTGTTTCGGCGTCGTGTGTGTTCTTTATAGGATACCTTTTTTGCTAGTTTTCCCGTGCCGATAGGCCGCTGGCTCGTCTAAATGAGACACCATGCAGTTGAGACTTCGAGTATTCGTTACTTTCGTTGGTGTTTGGACCAGCGCGGCATTTGCGCAGACTACGCTGCATACCACTACGACGCTGGTGGTTGTGCCGACGCTGGTGCAGACTCCAGGCAAAGAGCTGGTGTATTCGCTGAAGGCGGATGATTTTGTGCTGACGGATAACGGAGTTCCGCAGAAGGTGACGTTGGAGGAGGAGACGCAGAGGCCGCTATCGCTGGTAGTGCTGATACAGACCAGTGGGGATGCGCGGGGGCAGTTTCCGAGTTATGCGAATCTCGACACGATGCTGGGTTCGCTGATAGGTGGGGCGCCGAACGAGGTGTCGATTGTGAACTTCGACAGCAAGCCAGAGGCGGCGTCCCCGTTTACGTCGAATGTTGCGGAGTGGGGGGAGGCGATCGATCATCCGGATGTGGGAGATAAAGGGGCGGCAATCTTCGATGGAATTTCGTTTGGATTGGATCTCCTGTCGAAACGGCCTATCCGAAATCGGCGGGCGATTCTGCTGATCAGCCAGGAGCATGACGATGGAAGCAAGGCCCCGATGAAAGATATCGTGCGTGAGCTGGGAGAGACGAATACTGCGATCTATAGCGTGACTTTTTCAGCAGAGAAGACGGCGGCGCGGCAGGCTTTCAAAGATCCAGCGCATCTGAATCCGCCATTGCATGTTGGGGAAGGCGATTACCAGGCTTACTTCAATTTGAGTGAGCCGTTGCGGCTGATCTTTGGCGCGATGCGGAAGAATACTTCGGCGGAGTTGGCTACGTTGTCCGGGGGAGAGTGGACTAGCTTCGACAATCTTGGGGAGCTGACGCAGGACCTAGGCGTGCTGACGAACCATCTGCACAACAGCTACGTGCTTAGCTTTACACCTACATCTGCGGCCCCTGGGCTGCATACGATCAGCGTGCGGCTAGCGCGGCATCCGGAGATGCTGGTTTCGGCCAGAAGCAACTACTGGGCGGCGGAGGCTGAGAGTAACAAACAACGAAACTTTGACAAATAATTTCGGCGTGTCTCAAGAGGCGCGGATAAGCTAAAGGTACGAGGTGAGAACAAGATGCGGCAGATACTTTCGATGTGCGTGATAGCAGCGTTATTTGTTTCTGTGGCGATGGGTCAGACGCCGGCGGTTCCAACTGGACCGACCGGGCCTGCAGCTGAGGTACAACGTGGTTATGCGGCTCAGAAAGGTAACATCCTGAAGTCCGCCGATAAGATGCCGGAGAGCGACTACCAGTTCAAGCCGACGCCTGAGGTACGAACCTATGCGCGCGTGGTCAACCATGTGACAGAGGCGCAGCTCCGTACATGCGGCGCGGTAAATCGCACAGCGGCCGCCGATCTTGCGAAGGTTCCAGCGGATACTGCAGATAAAGCAGCCATCGTCGAAGGACTGAAGGCCTCGTTCGCAGAGTGCGATAAGGCGTTCGCCGCAGTAACGGATGCAAATCTGGGCGATATGTTTGAGGTGTTCAACGCGAAACGATCGCGCATCGGGATCATGTGGGGAACAGTGTCGCATGACAACGAACAGTACGCGACGCTTGCGCTCTATCTGCGATTGAAAGGACTGGTGCCACCGACCAGCGAGAAATAATCCTGGGCCGTTGCTGCGCAGTCTTAAAGCTGAGCAGGCAGCAAGTGATATGTGTCCCTGCAACACTCCGTATGCCTCTTACGCTGACCGTGATCTCTCTTGGCCGTCCGCTCCCGGTTGCCAGTTGCAACCGGGAGGGGGTCCCCCCCCCATTACCTGCATGTAAGTCCAATCAATACAGCTAGTTAGCGGGGGTAACCAGCTGCAAAATATTCATTCCATGGAACTTACTTGCAGATTATTCAAAACAAAGGAGAAAGCCCCGGACACTTTCGCGGGGCTTGCTTTTTCTACCTTGTACTTCAAGTATAGCTGAACAGAGATAACTCATACGCCACGTGAATCTCCTTGTCTGACGCGGGTTTTCGGTTGTCTGGGGCTTGACACGGTTTTGCATGCGGCGCGAATAGCCTGGGCGCAGCTTTTTGTACTACCTCCGCCGTAGAATGATCCCTTCAAGTGGGATCAACAGTTGTCGATGCGCTAAATCATGGTCCAGGGAGAGCTTTATGAGGCGAGTTCTGGTTAGTCTGATGGTGTTCGTTGTGGCTTCGTCTATCTTTGCGCTGGGGCAGCAGGAGAAGCCGATGACGCTGAAGGCCGTTCTGCTGGAGCAGCTGCGGACGACGCACAACAAGGCGGAGTGGTTCGTTCCGGCGAATACCGCGGTGGCGGGGCTGACTCCGGCACAGGCAAGCTGGACGGACAAGAGCGGGAATCATTCGGTGGGACAGCTGGCGAATCATCTTGTCTTCTGGGATCGAGATATGCTCGCGAAGTTCAAGGGTGAGACGCCGGCGAAGTTCGATGGCAACAATGACGAGACGTTCAACAACTTCGACGCCAAGAGCTGGGACACGACAGTAAAGCAGCTGGACCAGGTGATGACCGATTGGGAGAGTGCGGTGGAGGCGGCAGATGACGCGAAGGTCTCGCTCTGGGCCTCGAGGATCGCGCATGTTGGCACGCACAACGCGTATCACATCGGGCAGATGGTCTACGTGCGGAAGCTGCAGGGCGTATGGGATCCGAATAAAGGCGTTAAGTAGCTAGTCATGCAGTCGATATAGCGAGCCCTCTCTACAACGGAACACTCACAGACCGCATCTCTCTGTGGTGGGCTCCCGACTGCAAATGAACGTGAAGGTGTAAAGATGAACCGAGGTCTGAGGATTGCGGTAGTTTTGGCTGGTGGCCTGGCTGCGTTGATGCTGGCTGGGTGCGGAAAGCACGAGACAGCGCAGGCTACAGCGGTTCCGGCCCCGGCGATGAAGCCTGCGCCGCCTACACCGATCGAGGTGAAGAAGGAAGAGGTGGGTGGGCCGACGTGGGATCCGGAGTGGGACAAG
This sequence comes from Tunturiibacter empetritectus, assembly GCF_013410875.1. Classification (GTDB taxonomy): domain Bacteria; phylum Acidobacteriota; class Terriglobia; order Terriglobales; family Acidobacteriaceae; genus Edaphobacter; species Edaphobacter empetritectus. The sequence goes on from NZ_JACCCU010000003.1 coordinate 125,965, forward strand.
ATTGTTGAGTTAGCGCTGCCGCCGGCGATGCTGTCGGGGCAGGTGCCGCATGATGTGAAGCGCTTCTGTCCGGCGTTCTACGGGATGGCGGAGGACGACAAGCGGGCTTTCTGGGCTTACTTCTTTCAAGCTTTGGCTGGTGCAGAGGCAGGCCTCGAGCCGACGGTTCAGGCCAAACATGCCCAGCCGGAGATGGCGGTGAAGGATGAGGTGACGGGGCGGCCGGGCCGAACCTCGGGTCTGCTGCAGCTTACCTATGAAGACCAGAAGCGGTATGGGTGCGACTTCGACTGGGAGCGGGATAAACAGTTGAAGGTGGGTGATCCGGACAGGACGATTCTGCAGCCGAAGAACAATCTTGAGTGCGGCGTGAAGATTCTGGATAAGCAGATTATCGAGAAGCATAAGGCGCTGCTTTCCGCATCGGGGTACTGGTCGACGCTCCGGCCTGGGACGGTGAGCTATCGGGTGTTTGCGAAGCAGATGACGAATGTTCCGGCGGCCTGCGCAGTGCATAACGCGCGGAAGACCGTGGATGGAACCCGCTGAAGAGGGAGCGCTCCTTATTTGTGACGCTGACTGTACAGGCTTTGCTAAGATAGCCGCGTTCGGTAGTTCATCCGTTTTCTGCGTTTGGAGAGGACGAACCCATGAAGTCAAGCGCGAAGATTCTTTTGCTGGTGGCTGTTACCTTCCTGTTTCCGCTAATTGGTCATTCGCAGTCGGTGGTTGTGGACTGGGACCACAACATCAGTAACTTCTCAGACTTCAAGACTTACGCCTGGGTAAAACCGACGCGTCCGACATCGAATCCCCTGATGGACCAGCGAATCGTTGCAGCGATCGACAGCCAGCTGGCAGAAAAAGGTATGAGGAAGGTCGAACAGTCTCCTGATGTGTTTGTGACCTATGGCGCGGGGGTCTCGCAGCAGCATCAGGCGGTGGCAACGGGGATGGGCGGCGGATGGAGGCGGGGTGGTGGCATGGCTACGGTGAACCAATATGTCACCAATGTGGGGACCTTGGTGGTGGATATCAACGACGGGAAGACGAAGGAGCTGGCCTGGCGTGGGGCAGCGAAGGACACTCTGTCCGATAAGCCGGACAAGAACAGCCAGAAGATCGATAAGGCTGTAGCGAAGATGTTCAAGAAGTATCCACCGAGCGGAAAGTAGACGATTGAAATGTCCATCTTCGCGTTAAGGAACGGGCAAAGATGGACGCTCTCAGTTGGTAAGTTGCGGATTGGTTACTCATCATCTTCGTCGTCACAGATGCGTGCTACAACAGCTTCGTGAAAGCCAGCACCTACCTTGAAGCCGGCTGGCTTCATCGGTCCGGTAGCGAGGTCGATGGCGAGGTCCTCCATCTGCTTCCAACTTGGCTTATTCTTGTCGTAGAATCCGGTGCAGTCGTAGATGAGGAACGGAACGATGATATTGGGTTGGACTTCGTTGCACATTGTGACCATCTCCGACTCTCGGTAGCCGGTCATGATGTGCGCGTAAGAGCACGTTTTGTAGAGCGAATCCGAACCAATCGGAGTTCCGCCCTTGATGTATGGCTTGCCCATGGCGAGCCTTTCTTTCTAACCAGCGCGTGGCTGGATTATTTGCGGGCGCAGCTTCGTGGGTACGCAGTAGCGTCCGTGACAGTGGACTACTCGTTGAAGTGGAGAGACAGATCTCTCCTGAGACTTCATCGAAGTTTATTTGTGAGAGCGAGTTGTTGCGTAGGATCGTCCGCTAGCGGCTATTGGCAGGTGAGAAGCATGGCCCGGCGATCGCCGCAGAGATAGTTTGTCTCTGGGGATCTACGCATCGTGTTGTGCGATTTTGTGTTCATCGGGCTTCTCCTACGCTTTGTTACTTTGCCAGTTACGAATTGAAATTGCAAGAAGTTTTTGAGCAAAATCAAGCAACTGCACGGTCGACCTGGCGACGCAGAACATCCAGAAGAGCGGACTCCTGTTGTCGTAGCTCGTGGGAGGAGTCAATGTCTTTCTCTTCGATGGTGCGTTTAACACTCTTCAGCATCGCTCCGCTCATATAGGAGTCGAGAACTGCGGGGTGCACGTAACACTTTCTACAGACAGATGGTGTGTTGCCGAGTCGCGCGGCGACGGATTTGATTGCCTGAACTACGTTTCGCTTAGCTTGCGTTTCGGATTCGAATGCCTCGAACTCATGCAGCAAGTCGCAAGCCAGTACGCTCCCGGCCCAGGTGCGGAAGTCTTTTGCGGTGAAGTCCTGCCCCGCGATCTCGCGGAGATAGTCATTGACGTCGGATGAATCGATGGAGTGCTGAGTACCATCTTTGTCGACGTACTGAAATAGCTCATATCCGGGTATGTCCTGACACCGTTGGACGATCTTTGCGATGCGGCGATCAGTTATGTCGACGGTATGTTTGACTCCGCTCTTACCCTGGAAGTTGAAGGTTACGGTAGCGCCCTCGACATCAACGTGTTTATTTCGCATTGTGGTTAGGCCGTAGGAGTGGTTTTGGCGAGCGTACTCCTCGTTGCCGACGCGGATGAGGGTTGTCTCCATGAGACGAACGATGGTGGCCAAAACCTTTGGACGAGGCAGACCGGGTGTTGAGAGGTCGTGTTCTACCCGCTCCCGGATAGCTGGCAGGGCGGCTCCGAAGACGACCATGCGCTCGTACTTGGTCTCGTCGCGGACTTCGCGCCAGCGGGGATGGTAGCGGCTCTGCTTTCTCCCCCTTGCGTCGCGACCGGTGACCTGGAGATGTCCTTTTGGATTAGGGCAGATCCATACCTCTTTCCAAGCTGGAGGGATGACGATGGACTTGATGCGAGCTAAAGTCTCGGCCTCATGCACAGGGGTTCCATCGGCGTTGAAGTAATGAAAACTTTTGCGCCAGGGTTTGCGTTGAATTCCGGGTTTCGTGTCGGTGACGTAGCGCAGACCTGCTGCTTTTGCTGACTCCTCAGGATCGGTGACTATTTGTAGCTGTTTCTTTCGCGGCATCGGATGTCTCGGGGTTCCGTCTGGGGGCTTTGGATGCAGTTTGCGAACGGTGAGAGCTTGAGGCTTATGCCGGAGTTTTGATGGTACGGAAGACACGGCCGCTAAGGGTAGATGCGATTGAGGGTCCGGGCGAAGGGGATGGTTTCGCGGACGTGGTCGAGGCCGCAGATCCAGGCTACGGCGCGCTCGATGCCCATGCCGAAGCCGGCGTGGGGGACGCTGCCGTACTTGCGCAGGTCGAGGTACCACTGGAAGGCGGCGAGGGGCAGGTCGTGCTGCTCGATGCGGGATTTGAGGAGGTCGTAGTCGTGGATGCGCTGGGAGCCGCCGATGATCTCGCCGTAGCCCTCGGGGGCGAGGACGTCGACGCAGAGGGCCTTGGTGGGGTCGAGCGGGTCGGGCTGCATGTAGAAGGCCTTGAAGGCGGCGGGGTAGCGGTGGATCATGACTGGCTTGGAGAACTGGCTGGAGATGTAGGTCTCGTCGGGGCTGCCGAAGTCGTCGCCGTACTTGTGGGGGGCTTCGAGCTTGCCTTCGGCGAAGGCCTTTTCGAGCATGGCGTGGGCTTCGTCGTAGCTTAGGCGCGGGAAGCGGTTGGGGGTGCCAGCCGAAGTTTGCGCAGTCGCGCCGGAAAGGTTCTGAACGGCTGTGCCGGGTTCAGCATCCTCGGGGTCCTTCGCTGCGCTCAGGATGAGGGCCTCATTTCGGGGGGCCTCGGGAGAGTCGGGTGCGATGACGGCTTCGAGTTTGGCGATGTCTTTGCCAATGACTTTAAGGTCGGCGCGGTGCGACTCGAGGACGCGGGTGACGATGTGGGTGATGAAGGCTTCGGCGAGGTTGAGGAGGCCGTCGAGCTCGAGGAAGGCGACCTCGGGTTCGATCATCCAGAACTCGGTGAGGTGGCGGCGGGTCTTGGATTTTTCTGCGCGGAAGGTGGGGCCGAAGCTGTAGACCTTGCCGAGGGCGAGGGCGGTGGCTTCGATGTAAAGCTGGCCGGATTGGGTGAGGTAGGCCTTGTCGTCGTCGAAGTAGTCCATCTCGAAGAGCTCAGAGGTGCCTTCGCAGGCGTTGGGGGTGAGGATGGGCGGGTCGGTGCGGATGAAGCTGTTGGTGTCGAAGTACTCGGCTGCCGCGCGCATGATAGTGGCTCGGACGCGCAGGATGGCGGACTGGCGCGGGGTGCGGAGCCAAAGGTGGCGATGCTCCATGAGGAAGTCGACGCCGTGCTCTTTGAGGGAGATGGGGAAGGGGGTGTCTTCGGGGACGCGCTGGAGGACTTCGATGCTTTCCACGTCTAGTTCGTAGCCACTGGGGGCGCGGCTGTCGGCACGGACTTTGCCGGTTACGGTGAGGCTGGATTCCAGGGTTAGTTCTTTGAGCGTGTTGAAGACCTCTTCGGAGACGGCGGCCTTGGGGACGATGCCCTGAATGGTGCCGGTGCCGTCGCGAAAGATGGGAAAGAGGAGCTTGCCCGAGGCGCGGAGGTTGTAGAGCCAGCCGCGGAGGGTGACGGTTCGGCCTTCGTGAGCGGAGAGGGAGGCGATGGTGGCGAGTGGTGCGGAGGTTGTGCGGGCAGTGGTTACAGATTCGCTCATTGGTTCCTTATTTGTACTTGTCACAGGTACTAATTATTCGCCGCTGCTTCGGTGGTTCGCCTGAGGAGGTCGAAGGCTTGCGTGGCTTTGGTGATTGCGGATTCGGGGGTCTCTTCAAGTTCGTGGGCGATCTCGAGGATACCGGGGGTGTTGGCTGGGAGGGAGGCGATGTGTTTTGCGACATTTTTCCAGTCGATACTCAAACTTCCGGGACTCGCGGTGCCGGGCCAGAGGTGATCGTCCCTCTGGCCGAGGTTGTCGTGAAGGTGAAGCTCGGCGATGCGGGGCTTGAGAAGCTCAAAGGCTTCGTCGATACCCTTATTGGGCTGGCTACCGTCGGGGGGTGCTGAAAGATGCGCGTGACCGACGTCGAGGGTGACGCCTACGCGGTCGAAGTGGCCGACCTTGAGGATCTCGAGGAGGTGCTCGGGTGTGGTGATCTCGTTCTGGAGATTTTCGAGCAGGATGCGGACACCGAGGGGGTGGGCGAAGGCTTTGAGGTGCTCGATGGCGGTGAGGGAGTTCTCGAGGGCGCGGAGGTTCCAGGCGTCGTCCTTGTAGCCAAGATGAAGGGTACAGGCGGAGATGGGAATTTGCTCGGCGGACTCGAGGGCGCGCTTGACCTCGTCCATGGCAGCGATGCGGCGGGACTTTTCGGGGTCGATGAGGTTGAGATTGGGGGCGACGTGGCGGGACCACTGGGCATCGGCGCGGTCGCTGATGTAGAGGGGCTGGTGAAGGGTGGCTCCCACGCCGGTCGAGTTGAACCAGGTGGCGATGTCCCGGACGGCGGCACGGTCGGTGTAGTCGAAGTGGTGGCGGGCGGCGAAGATCTCGATGACCTGAGCGCCGGATTTGTGCAGGGAGTCGAGCAGGCCTGGGTGAAGACGCTGGGGCAGGAAGACGTGGGTGGAGATTCCGGGTTGCATCATCTCTTAAGGTACAGCAGTGGAAGCTCAAAGACATCGAAGGAGTTCGGCAGGGGTCGGCTAGAATCGGACCGACGGGGGACGAGATGAAGACTTCGACATGGGCGCTCGTGGGGTCTATGGCGCTGATTACCGCTACTGGGTGCACGCCGATGGTGGCTCGGGTGGAAAGGCCGGAGGATGTGGAGATCATGCGGGCGAAGCTGGCGGATTGGCCACAGCTGGGGCGATACCGTGTGGACAATGCGACCCTTGAACCGGTTCCTGCGGGAGAGCAACGGATTGTATTTTATGGGGACTCGGTTACGGACTTCTGGGGTCGGCGCGAGGACACGGGGGAGTTTTTTCCTGGCAAACCTTATATCAATCGGGGCATCATCGGACAGACTACAGCTCAGATGGTGTTGCGGTTTCGGCAGGATGTGATCGATCTGCACCCGGACGCGGTGGTTATTCTAGCGGGGACAAACGACATCGGGGTAAAGACGGGGCCAATGACACCCGAGATGACCGAAGATAACTTCCGTTCGATGGCGGAGCTGGCAAAGGCGAACGGAATTCAAGTGATTCTGGCGTCTATTACGCCGACTCTGGACTATCCCTGGAGGAGAGGCCTGGCTCCAGTGCCGAAGATCAAGGCGCTGAACGACTGGCTGCGGGAGTATTGCGTGGAGCACTCGTTGACGTACCTGGATTATTACTCGGCTATGGTGGACGCAACGGGAGGAATGAAACCGGGGATAAGCTTCGACGGGTTACATCCGAACGCGAAGGGGTATGCGATTATGACGCCACTGGCGCAGGCAGCGATCGATAAGACGCTGGGTCGTCGATAACGCGGACTAGCGGTCCAGGGTTCCACCAGCGACGATCCTGTTGAAAAAGTCATGCTCCGGTTGGATGCGGCCGATAAAGGAATTCTCTGCGACTTTCGTGGAGTTTTTGTGTGGTGCTGCCCGTGCTGTGATGAGTGAGGTTAGTTTCGGATGGACTTCAACTTTGCTGAGAGAGGGTCGTACGAAAACTATGCGCTGGCTTGGTGTTTCTTCTCTGTTGGTTCTCTCTGGGTTGGGCACTGATGCCTACAGCCAGCAAGCAGTTGCGCCGGCATCTCGGCCCGCACTGGTTGCGCGGATGGAGATAGCACCTACTCTTGTCACTCGTGTGTTAAGAGGCCCGGATGCTTCCGGCAAGTACAAACTGCGTGAAGGCATGGATCTAGTCCTGGCATTCTCGCGTGATGTGAGTTCGAAGACGGCGGTAGAGGGTGACCCCGTCAGGTTCACGCTGGTCGACGATCTGAGGGTCAGTGGCGTCGTGGTGGCGAAGGCCGGATGCAAAGCTGTCGGCGAAGTGGCCAGAGCAGAGCGGCCCCGGATGATGGGAAAGGCTGGCGAGCTAGACATTAGCCTCGACTACCTGAAGGTTGGAGACGAAAAAGTAGCGCTGCGGGGCACGAAAGACAAAAAGGGAGAGAGTGGCACAAGAGCAGCGGTGGTGCTGACGGTGCTGTTTGGCCCTATCGGCCTGATCAAACACGGGAAAGATGTCGATATTAAGCAGGGGCAATCGCTGCACGCTTTCGTAGCGGATGATATCTCGCTGCCGCCTATTTCGTAATGTCCCATTCGAACACGTTGAGGATAGCGATGGTGCGGAACCATGAGGCGACGTTCGCGGGCTGCGGCTCGGGCAATGTAGCTAAGTGACGGCGGGCGGCGAAGCTCTCAATGATCTGGGTGCGGATTTGTAGAGAGCGTCGAGCAGGCGTGGGTGAAGACGCTAGGGCAGAGGGCCTGGATCGAGATGTCAGGTGCATATCTTTCAAGGCACAGCGGGAGAGGGTTCGGTGGTGAATTGAAGGGCATTGGGGTGGTTCGGCTAAAATTGGGCCGCAAGTGGAGCATAGGATGACGGGTTCTACACGGCTGATTGTGACTGGATGTATCGGGATGTGGTGTGGGGCGGGGTATGGGCAGGTTGGGACGGCTCCGGAGACGCCAGCGCAAACGTCAATGCAGACTCCTGCCGTGGGACCAACTTCGACTAAGGTGCCGGTGGTTGGGACGCCAGTGGAGATGGCGAAGCAGATTGCCACGCTACAGGCTAAGCTTGCGGATTGGCCGGGGTTGGATCGGTATAAGGCCGACAATGAAGGACTGGCTCCGGTGGCGGAGGGAGAGCAACGGTTGGTGTTCTATGGAGACTCGATTACGGACGCATGGGGACGATCCCCAACTACGGGAGAGTTCTTCCCTGCGAAGCCATATGTGAATCGGGGGATCAGCGGGCAGACCACGCCGCAGATGGTGGTGCGGTTTCGGCAGGATGTGATCGGCCTGCATCCGGCGGCGGTTTTGATTCTGGCCGGGACAAATGACATTGCTGGAAATACAGGGCCGATGACCGCGCAGATGACGGAGGATAACTTCCGGTCGATGATCGATCTCGCGAAGTCGAATGGGATCAAGGTGATTGTGGCTTCGATTCTTCCGGCGGCAGATTACCCATGGAAGCGGGGACTGGAGCCAGCGCTGAAGATCAAGACATTAAACGACTGGCTAAGGGGATACTGCATCAACCACTCGGTGACGTATTTGGACTATTACTCCGCGATGGTGGGGCCGGATGGCGGGATGAAGCCAGGTCTCAGCAGTGATGGGGTGCATCCGAATGCGCAGGGGTATGCGATTATGACACCGCTGGCGCAGGCAGCGATCGATAAGGCGCTGAATAAGTAGCGCAGCGGCCCCACTGCTTGTGAAGGCCCATTATGCTGTGATCGAAGATCTCATCGACTCGACGGGCCAGTGACCACCTGCTTTCCGGCAGTATCGACTAGTTGTTGCAGGGGCGGCAGTATGACGAAGTCGGTTAGCTCGGAGTGGTCTGCTGATGTCTTCAGGAGAGTGCTCTGGGCTTCGATCCATGCCGCGGTTGGTGGGGTGTGGGATTCGATCGATGCGAGAGATTGGATTCCCAGTTGGCCGAGTTGAGTAAGCTGGCTGCGGCGAAGGGTGAGCTGGTTAAGCTTCGGATGTTCGGGGGCGAGGGCATCTAACGCTGGACCAGAGGCGATCCATGACTGGAAGAGGGTTTGAAGCTGCTGGTGCGCGGCGACGTGGTCGGCAGGCGTGGCGCTATGGAGGTAGCGTTCGACCAGCAGGCGCAGGTCTTCGCGAAGGGGTGGGTCGGGTCGGGTGTAGTCGACGGCGTTGCCCATGGGGGTGAGCTGTGAGGTCTTCTGTTGCTGGTAGCGTTCGTGGAACGGGACCGGGGAGAGCGTGGAGATGAGGACTACAAGCTGAGAGGCTGCGGCTTCGCTGCCTGCGAGCTGGCGCAGGCCGGACTCGGGGCCGGAGATGTGGGTGAGGCCGAGGCCGTCGAGCCGGATGGATTCGACAGCGCTGGAGTCTGACGTTCGGGTTAGCGAGAAAGCATGCACCGCTGCGATACTGGTAGGCGTCTAATGGTTTAAGCCGATGGCAACCACGAACCTTCCCAAACCGAGCTCATTCGACCGTACGTTGGCCAGCGCGCGTTCGACCATGATGTTCAGTGAGGTTGCGAGGCTGGCGGTCGACAGCTTCCGCGCAAGTAAGACGCGGTTTCTGCTTACCATGCTCGGCATGGTCATCGGCTCGATGTCGATTATTTTGGTTGCGACGCTTGGATCCACCGGTAAACAGTATGCGCTGGATCAGTTGACCAGCATCGGACCCAACAAGGTTGAACTGCAGTACGGCGGCGGAAACGTCAGCGGCCCCGAAAACACCAGCACCCCGGACTACATGACGCTCGATGATCTTCATGCTGTTCTTGATCAGGTTCCGGGCATCGTCGCATCGTCTCCCATGCTGGAGTATCACGACAATGTGAGCCTAGGAGGCGGCATCACGAAGCAGACAACGTTGCTTGGCGTGTCTCCGGAGTATCGGGTCGTGCGCAATCTCATCATTGTGTCCGGCCGCTTTTTTGACGATCAGGATGAGCTTGCCCACGAGAAGGTCGCCGTGATCGTCAAGCCATTCGCTGAAGAGTTGTATGGCAGCGCAAACGCGGCCGTCGGAAAGACGATCAGCATCAAAGGCATTCCGTTCGTCGTCATAGGGGTATTCAGAGAGGCGTTTGACACCTATGGACAGTCAGAGATCAGCGACCACACCATGCTTGTGCCCTACCCTGTGGTGCGTTACTTTACCGGCACCAATACGTTGAAAGAGATCTTCTTCACCATGCGAAGCGCGTCCATGGTGGTTCCAGCCAGCGATCATATTCTCGAGATCGTCCGGTCGCGTCACTATGCGGGCTCGGTCTACACCGCCGCTACACTGACCGATCTTCTCACCAGCATGGCGAAGATCGCCGATATGCTAACCATCGTGCTCACGCTGGGCGCAGGCATCACGATGATCGTGAGCGGCGTCGGCATTATGAACAGCATGCTCGCCAACGTGCAGTCGAGGCTGAAAGAGATTGGGATCCGCAAGGCGCTGGGTGCGACGAGCCGCGAGATTCGAATGCAGTTTCTGACCGAAGCGGTTTTTCTCTCGTTGAGCGGCGGGATCATTGGGACTATTCTCGGCCTTGCGATTCCCTTTACCCTTGGCCTGCTCACACCGTTCAAGATCCCGATCAACCCCTGGTCGGTAGTGTTTTCGCTGGGAAGTTCAGTGCTGGTTGGGGTGCTCTTTGGAACGCTGCCAGCAAACCGTGCAGCACGGCTTGATCCTGTTCAGACGCTCAAGTACGAATAGCGCTTCCTTGGCTCTGATCGTTACTGGTTACAAATAAACCTGGTTACAAATAGAAACGCATCGCCCTTCGCAAGAGATCTGCGCAGGGCGATGCGTTTTTGTAATTCGTGATGCGTGAGTTACGCGGTGGTGGTGGTGGCTGCTGCTTCGGCTTCCGGCTGATCGCCCTTGACCGTCACCTTGACGTGGCTGGTGACCTCGCGGTGCAGCTTCACGGGAACGTGGTACTCGCCGATCGTCTTCAGCGGCTCCTCGAGGGAGATCTTGCGACGGTCGATAGTGAAGCCCTTGGCTTCGAGTTGGTGCGCGATATCGCCCGAGGTGACCGAGCCGAACAGATGCTCGTTCTCGCCGACCTTGCGCTCGAACACAAGCTCAACCTCAGAGAGTTGGGTGGCCAGCTGCTCGGCTCCAGCCTTCTCCTTGGCGGACTTGCGAACCGCCGATGACTTCATCTGTTCGATGACTGCCTTGTTGGCGAGGGTCGCCTCGATGGCGAGCTTCTCCGGCAGCAGATAGTTGCGCCCGTAGCCGTCAGCGACCTTGACCACGTCGCCGCGATGTCCGAGCTTGTTTACGTCTTCCTTCAGAATGACTTCCATTGCATTTCTCCGATTTCGTCTCTGGCTCGCGGTGCCGCCAGTCTTGCGTATCCCGTAAGGTCCCGCCGCAGCGGAAGAGTTAGAAGCGTGCAGCGAAGGCGAGCAGGGCGATGTTGCGCGACTGCTTGATGGCCAGGCTGAGCTTGCGCTGGTGGCGAGTGCAGACACCGGTCAGGCGACGGGGAACGATCTTGCCACGCTCGGCAACGAAGCCCTGAAGCAGGCGAACGTCGCGGTAGGAGATGGCGTCAATCTTCTCGGTGCAGAACTTGCAGACTTTCTTGCGACGGAAGAACTTTCGGCCGCCAGGACCGCCGCCGGGTGCGCCTGCGGGGCGTGGGGTGCGAGGACCTGCGCCGGGGCCAGAGTGCGATGGGCGGGGTGTTGGTGCGTGGTGCTCAGTGGATTGCGTGCTGGTTTCGTCAGCCATGATAGTTCCCTCTCAGGTGCGTTGTGCCTCTCCTCGCTCCAGGTTCGCATTGGAGCCTCTGAACAATCGGTAAAATGCAGTCGATTGGAAGCGAAGATCGGTGATCGTAGTGCGTTGTGCGATGCGATTTGTATCTCATCGCGAATGTTCAGCCGAAGACGGAAGTTAGACCGCGGTGGAGACAGTCTCGGGCGGCGCGTCGGAGGTGACGTGCTCAACGGGAGCTGCTGCAACTGGCTTCTTCTCTTCTTCGGTCTCAGACTTTGCTGAATCGGCGTCAGGTGCTGCGGCAGGGGCCTGAACAGGTGCTGCGATCGGCTGGGCGCTACGCTTGACCTTGGTGTCGCGGATGGCCTTTACCTTCGCGAGACGCTTCTCTTCTTCGTCCATGCGAACGGTGATGAACTTGATGACCTGCTCGGAGACGCGGAGGCGACGCTCGATCTCGGTGATCAGCGAACCGGCTGCGGCGACGTTCAGCAGGACGTAGAAGCCGTCGTTGAACTTGCGGACAGTGTAGGCGAGCCGGCGACGGCCCATCTTCTCGACGCTCTTGATTTCACCGCCACCATTGGTGACGTTCGCGGAGAAGCCTTCAATCAGCTTGTCGAGTTCGGCTTCTTCAACATCCGGACGGACGATGAACATGATTTCGTAGGTACGATTCATTCGATTACTTCTTTCTGCGAAGTTCTGCTTCGCACCGTGCTGACGTCTATTCTGCCAACCCGGTTTGGAATTTCGACTGCGGTTAATTTCTAACTACACCTGACCTAATGCTTCTTTACTTCTCCTTCGACACGTCCGATCCATTCTCCGGATCATCTGGCCGACGGTTAAACCTGTTCATCGCGGCACTGACCCCTTCGGTCAACACCATCTCGACAGCATCTTCGACCCTGTCGAGCACCTCATCCAGCTTCGCAAGCTCCTGCTTGCGAAACTGCGACAGCAGATAATCTCTGCCGCCGGCCTTAATCTCTCTACCATCCTCAAGCGCCGGTTTCCCAACGCCGATCCGAATGCGCAGCCACTCTTCCGTTCCAAGCGCACCGGAGATCGACTTCACTCCGTTATGCCCGTTCGCCCTGCCGTTCGCGCTGATGCGAAGCCTGCCCAGCGGAAATGCAAGCTCGTCATAGAGGACGATCAGGTCCTCCGACGGGATTGCAATCTCAAGCTCGTGAACCAGCGCGGCTACCGAAAGCCCGCTCAAATTCATGTACGTCTCAGGTTTGGCCAGCAGAACCTCGTGTCCTCTAAGCCTTGCCTTCGCTGTGAGAGCCCGTCCCCGGCGATTGGAGAGGACCACGCCGCAGTCGTCCGCGATGCGATCCACTGCAAGAAAGCCAGCGTTGTGCGGCGTGAACTGATACTCGATACCGGGGTTGCCGAGACCGACAATCAACTTCACGCTTTGTTTCCCTTTCCAGCAAACTCAGGCGGCCCGCAAATCCCAAAAGATCGGCAGGCCGCGTAAAACTACTTCTTCTTCGCGTCCTTGGCATCGGCAGCAGGAGCAGCAGGAGCGGCTGCATCTGTCTTGCCCTTCTTGGCGACCTCTGGCTCAGTCGGTGCAACAACGACTGCTTCGACTGCCACAACCTCTTCCTTGATGATGGTGACGTGCGCAACGGTCGCGTTCTCGTCTTCGAGGAACTTGAGACTGCCCGAGTGCGGCAGGTCAGAGACGTGGATGATGCCGTGCAGCTCGAGGTTAGAAACGTCGACGTCGAGGTGGCTCGGAATATCGTTTGGCAAGCACTCAACTTCAACTTCCCGCATGACATGCTCGAGGATGCCACCCTGCGATTTGACGCCGACAGGAATGCCAACCAACTGGATCGGCACCGAAACGGTCATCATCTTGTCCATCGCAATGCGCTTCAGGTCGATGTGCAGCAGGTGGCCCTTGATGGGCTCATTCTGCCAGTCGACGATCATGGCCTTGACGATCGCGGAACCTTCGACGTTGAGATCGAAGATGGTGTTGTGGCCCGAGTCGGAGTGGAGAATCTTGGTGATGACCTTAGGGTCTACCGCAACGGCGACTGCGTCCTGGCCTGCGCCGTAGACGACCGCCGGAATTTTGCCTGCGACACGAACGCGACGAGCGGCGTTCTTGTTGAACTTGCCCTCGCGGGGCGTTGCGACGACTGCTTCCATAGTGGATGATGCCATGATGAATCTTCCTTTCGGGCACAGAGTTGAGCTCTGCTCCCTTTGTCTCTTGCTTCCTGTCTCTTGCTACCAGGCTACCTGGGTTGATCCAGGCCGCCTGTAGCTGATTGCGACCTAGTTGAACAGCGTACTGACGCTGGTCTCCATGTGAATACTCTCGATGGCGCGGCCAAGCAGGCCTGCGATCGAAAGCACTTTAATCTTCTCCACCTTCAGCGCATCTTCGCGCAGAGGGATGGTATTGGTCACGATCAACTGCTCCAATCGTGAGGCTGCGATACGCTCGACCGCCGGGCCCGAGAGCACCGGATGCGTCGCGCACGCATAAACTTTTTCCGCGCCCTCGGCCAGCAGCGCATCCACCGTCTTCACCAGAGTTCCGGCGGTGTCGATGATGTCGTCGAGGATCAAGCATGTCCGGCCCTGTACATCGCCGATAACGTTCATTACCTCGGTGACATTGATGTCGGTCCGCCGCTTGTCGACGATGGCCAACGGTACATCCAGCTTCTTGGCAAAGAAGCGCGCACGCTCCACGCCCCCTGCGTCCGGCGAAACTACCGTCAGATTGGGCAGGTCAAGCTCCCGGAAGTAGCTCACCAGCACCGGGCTGGCAAACAGATGATCCACCGGGATATTGAAGAACCCCTGAATCTGGGCTGCGTGCAAATCGACGAGCAGAGCGCGGTTTGCCCCGGCGGTGGTCAGAAGATCGGCAACCAGCTTCGACGTAATGGCAACGCGCGGACGGTCTTTTCTGTCCTGCCGGGCGTAGCCATAGTAGGGAATCACAACCGTGATCCGTCCAGCTGAGGCGCGCTTGAGCGCATCCATCATGATCAGCAGCTCAACAAGGTGCTGATCGACCGGGAAACACGTAGGCTGCACGAGAAAGACATCCGCACCGCGAACGTTCTCGAGCAGTTGAAAATGAACCTCGCCGTCGGAGAATCTCTGCAACCGGGTCTCGCCCAGCGGCACACCGACGAACTTGCAGATCTCCTCGGCCAGAGCCTTATTCGAAGATCCGCAAAAAATCTTGATGCGCTTATCATCTGCCAGCCGGCCCGGGCGCTTTTTTTCCGGAGCTGGTTCTGATACCCGCGGCCCCTGTGGGCCTTGAGGTCCTTTAGTCTGTCCGCCCTGCGTAGAAGGCGCGTTCGCAGGCTGAGAGCTCGTTTCTGTCTCTTCAGCCTGCTCTGAAATAGGGGAAAGAACCGCAGTCGTGTTTCGTTCGTTCACGTGAAACCCTCCAGGCTGGTTGACCTTGAATGTTCCTGCTGCACTGTCTTGCGAGGCCTTGTTGCGGCCCCGTTACTTCTTCTGAAATCCTTGTTGCGGACTGCTCAAAAAAACTAAAAGACTTCGGTTCTTCAAACTTCGTACTTCTTTCTCCGCGCTGTTTTCCGCGGAGTCCAAAATCGTCTTCATCCTGCGGCAAGTTGTTGCTGCCGCGTAACATCTCTACAAGACTCCCTAATCTCACTCGTCGCATCTGGCGTCGACTGTCTGGTTGGGCGACTAGGATTCGAACCTAGACAAAGAGATTCAAAGTCTCTTGACCTACCATTAGTCGATCGCCCAGTACATCGCCGGATGCAGTCTGATTTTACTATCAACCCTGCGAACGACCGGCGAGGTCACTCCGCGAACATTCTGTTCCAGTACTCGGCTCGAGGCAAGGTCTCCGTAAGGAGAGCTTGGACCCCAGAGGACTGGACGCGCAGTTGAGCTGCCTTGGCATCCCGCTCGGACCGGTAAAGTCCAAACAGAGCAGAGCCAGAACCTGACAGAGCCGCGTAAATAGCAGAGCTATCTAGACCGGAACTGCCCAAATCACTACCCATCAATTGACGCTTGGTTATTCGCAAGGAGGGATACTGAGGAAAGACGACCTCTTCAAAGTCATTCTGAAGACCATCGCTTCCAATCCCGGTGCGGACAAGCGCGAGAAGGGTATTCTCGGCCAGATCGTTCCTCGCGTCAGCCTGATTTTCACCAGGCAAACCCTGTTTTTTCTCAGGATTAGGATCGCGAACGATACCGGAGGTGCCGGGCCTACTATCGTCTGTCTTTCTCGTTAGGCTAACGCCAGTTCGGGCAGAGAGGGATGAGTAAGCTAGACTCAACTCATGTAGCCTATCAACTTGAGGATCGGAAGTCAACCCCAGCACCCGAGTGACGCCGTGGCCCTCCCCCAACTCCCCTTCTTCTGATGCGCTAACCGTATTTTTATCAACCACATGCCGCTCTGCCTCCACCTCCCGCCGCGCATCCCACTCTTTAAAAGCCGCTGGCGTTGAGACGCCCACTGCGGGTACCGCGACGACACACCAGGTTCTGGGAAGGTCCGGCATCGGCACAACCTGCTCCCCCCGGCCGAGTCCCAGAACAGCCCCACCGAGCAGAAACAAGGGCACATCCGACCCGATCTCCGTCGCCAGTTTCAGCCTTTCGACTCCCGGGAGAGCTTCGCCAAGCTCCTTTTCCAAGCCCAACAGGGCCGTCGCAGCGTTGGCGGAACCGGCTCCCACTCCCCCTTGAACGGGGAGCCTCTTATCTATATTGATCTCGACCTCTGCGGTGATTCCCAATCGAACCAGTGCCCGCTCCACCATCCGCCAGGCGGTGTTCCGTCCATCGCGAGGAACAAATGGATGGTTGGTCGTCAGCGAGATCCTGGTTGCGGACGCTCGCCTCGCCTTCACCGTGACGAAATCGTGCAGGTCCAGCGTCTGGTAGAGAGTCGTCAGACCATGAAAGCCATCCGAACGCACCGGCCCGATCGCCAACCCCAGATTGATCTTCGAATACGAACGAACACGCGTAGACATGACCCCTCTGATTCTACCGATCCTGATTCTACCGACCCTTCGCCACCGAGGACCAATCAGCCATTATTTCGGACGCCGCGATCACGAACCAGCTATGCTGATCACAGCGCCCATCCACAACTTTCTGGAGCCCTGAATGCCCGCTGGCACCCGTGTCTTCGCAGCTACCGTCGGACTAGCCCTCGTTACAAATTCGCTCGGAGCGCAAACCGTCGCTTCAGCCTCCGAAGAGCCGGTTCGCGCGAAGCATGCGATGGTCGTCACGATTCACCATGACGCGACCGACGCCGGCCTTGCCATCCTGAAGCAGGGAGGCAACGCGATCGACGCGGCCGTAACCGTCGCGTTTACGCTCGCCGTCGTCTACCCCCAGGCAGGAAATCTCGGCGGCGGCGGCTTCATGCTGATCCGCACCAGGCATGGTCAGACTCACTTCCTCGACTACCGCGAAAAAGCCCCTGCTGCTGCCAGCCGCGATATGTACCTGGACGAGCAGAAAAACGTCGTGCCCGGCCTCTCCACGGTTGGGTACAAAGCATCAGGCGTCCCCGGCACCGTCGCAGGGCTCGTCTATGCACAGAGCCACTTCGGCAAGCTGACTTTGCAGCAGGACATGGCGCCGGCGATCCACCTGGCCACCGATGGTTACGTGCTCTCAGCGGAGGAGGCGCAGAATCTTCACAGCAAGATGCTCGCGCGCCTCCCGTCCTCCGCGCATATCTTCCAGCGCGACGGCGACTTCTACAAGGAAGGCGATACGTTCAAGCAGCCTCTGCTGGCCGCAACGCTGACGCGCATCGCCGCAAATCCCGACGACTTCTACAAGGGCGAGATGGCGAAACAGATCGCCTCGTTTGAACAGGCCGGCGGAGGGCTTATCACTGCTGCCGATCTCGCGGCTTACCAGGTGAAGGATCGCGAGCCGGTAAAAGGTGCCTACCACGGTTACAAAATTATTACTGCACCTCCACCCTCGTCCGGCGGCATCGTTTTGATGGAGATCCTCAACATCCTCTCGACCTACGATCTGCCCAGGCTGGGTCCGGACCGGTCTGCGCCCCAGGTTCACATCATCACAGAGGCTTTTCGTCGCGCCTACATGGATCGCGCCGACTATCTCGGCGATCCTGACTTTACGCCGCAGCCTCTCAAACAGATGGCAAACCCTGCCTACGCGGCGGCATGGCGCAGCTCGATTCAACCCTACTCGCCGACGCCGTCCAAAGATCTGGTTCGGCCCGCGGGCTTCATGCCACCTCCTCCGCAGCTTCAGCCCGTCGCGCACGAGTCGACCCAGACGACACATTTTTCTATCGTCGATGCTGATGGCAATGCCGTCTCCAACACCTATACGCTCAACGGCACCTTCGGATCGGGCGTGACAGTGGACGGCCTCGGGTTCCTGATGAATAACGAGATGGACGACTTCGCCTCCAAGATGGGCGAGCCGAATATGTACGGGCTCATTCAAGGCCCCGCCAACTCCATTGCTCCAGGCAAGCGCCCGCTCTCTGCGATGACGCCCACCATCGTCACGACGAAGGGCGGCCTCTTTCGCCGCGCAAGGGTGGCCTATGTTCTGGGCACTCCCGGCGGCTCGACCATTATCACTACCGTGGCAAATGACCTGCTCAGCTGCGTCGACAACGGACTAAATATTCAACAAGCTGCCGACGCGCCGCGCTTTCATCACCAGTATCTTCCGGATCGTCTCGACCTTGAAAAGAAGTTCTCGCCCGACGTCGCAGAGCAACTCAAAGCGATGGGCTACAACGTGAATCGCCTTGCCGTCGCTGACGAACACAACCCCGGCACCTGGGGCGATAGCGAACTCATCGCAGTCGATCCTAAGAGTCATGAGCTATTGGGCGGGCACGATAGCCGCCGCAACTACGGTAAAGCTGTGGGCTATTGAGAAGCGATTGCCGACAACAACAGCCTTCCACTGCACCTAGTTGCTATCAACCGAAAAGCTGTAACTCCCTGAGCCAATCTCGCGGACCATCAACCCATCCTTGTAAGGAGTCGTGATGCGTTCTCCGTCCTGCTTTGCGACGCTCGCCGGTGTCGCCGGAAGAAAGACAGTAGCAGTAGTATTCGCGGGTACTTTGACGGTCAACTGAAGCTGGCCGTTCGGCGTCTTCGTCCAGTCCGTCACGATCGTTCCATATACCGAATCGTACTCGGTGTGCACGTGCGACAGACCCTGCTCCACATGCGGGCTAACAATAACGTGATGGAAACCCGCGTTCGCAGGATCTGCGTCGATACCACCTACGCGCCGAAACACCCATGCCATGACGGAGCCGAAGGCATAGTGATTGTAGGAGTTCATGGCTGGGTCGCCGGTGTCTCCATTCCAGCGCTCCCACCAGGTCGTCGCGCCCTTGTCAACCATGTATCCCCACGAGGGGTAGGTGGTGGTCAGGAGCAGGTTGTACGCCACGTCGGTGCGGCCTTGCGATTCAAGCACGGAGAGCAGGAACGGTGTGCCGAGAAAGCCCGTCGTCAGGTGGGTCTGGTGGGCCTGAATGTCGCGCACCAGGCGGTCGGTCATCGACTTCTCAAGCTCCCTTGGAGCGAGCCCTGTGTAGAGCGTCAACACATACGATGTCTGGGTGTCGCCTGCGACCAAGCCGTCGGAGTGCACGTACTTCTGCTGATACGCAGCCTGAATGCGAGAGATCAGCGTCGCATACTTCTCCGCGTCTGCGGTGCGACCCAGCGCGGTGGCCATCGTCTGCATCTGGCGCGCGATGATGACCCAGTAGGCCGTGGCGACGAGATCAGAGGGAGTATGCGGATCGGGCGCGAGCCAGTCTGCGTAGTTCGCTCCCAGATCTTTTTCGCGAATATAGTTCGGATTCGTGCGCAGGATGAACTCCATCCACCGCTCCATGTTCGGCCAGCTCTGCTCGATCACCGCAGCGTCACCATACTGCAGCCAGGTTGCGTACGGAACGAGCACGCCCGCATCGCCCCAGCCGGGAGCACCGGGATGGCCGTCCCTCCCCTGCAAAAGATTCGGCGAGATGTTGGCGAAGGCGCCGTCCGGGCTTTGCGCATCGGTGACATCGAGCATGAACTTGTGGGAGAAGGCGTCGATGTCGAAGTTGTATGTGCCGGTACGCCAGAATGCGCCGGCATCGCCCATCCATCCCATGCGTTCGTCGCGTTGCGGACAGTCGGTGGGGATGGAGACGAAGTTGCCGCGCTGGCCCCACAGCCCAAGCTCACTCATCTTGTTCAGCAGTGCGCTGGAGCTCTCAAAGCGAATCGCCGGCGAAGCGGGAAGGCTGTTGAGCACCTGACCCTGCAGCGCCGACAGGGTAGGCTTGCCGCCATAGCCAGACACCTGCACATAACGAAAGCCATGAAACGTGAAGGCCGGAGTCCACTCTTCCTCCCCATGACCGCTGAGGGTGTAGTAGTCCGTTGCATCGGCGTCGCGCAGGTTCTCGGTGTAGACCGTGCCGTCGGGATTGAGACGTTCCGCAAAGCGGAGCTTCACGGTGGTTCCACGCGGTCCGTGCACACGCAAGCGCGCTACGCCCACCATATTCTGTCCCATGTCGAAGACGGCGTCCTGCGTGCTGCCGGAGTTGACCATGGTTACGGCGACCGGCGCGACTGTCTGCGCAGGCTGCACCGGTGTGTCCGGCTCAGCGGTGACAAGCATGGCAGTATTTGCATCATCTACAACCACCGGCGACCACTTTATGGAGTTAGGAGACGCGGACGTATTCCATCCCGGAACTTCAAGCCGGGCGTCGTAGGCTTCTCCGCCATAGATCTCCGAAGAGACAATGGGCGACGCGGCTGTCTCCCAGCTGGAGTCGGTCGCAATGGTCTGATGAGTGCCATCGGCGAAGGTCAATTCAAGCTGAGCGCGCAGACGGTCCGGGCCGGGAAACAGCCGCGAGCCCGACCACAGGAGCGGACTGCCGTGCCAGCCTGCACCGAGGATTGCAGCGATCGTGTTGCGTCCTTGGACAAGCAGAGAAGTGACATCGTAGGTCTGGTACAGCACGCGCTTGCGATAGTCCGTAAATCCTGGCGTGAGCCTGAATTTGCTTACTTCCTTACCGTTCAAATAACTCTGGTAGCTGCCAAGCGCAGTTACATAGAGCCGAGCTGAGACCACCTTACGAGTCGGCGTGAACTGCTTTCGGAGTAGCGCCGTGCTCGACTCGATCACCGTGGGATTCTGCCCACGCGATTCGCGATCCGTACCGACACCGAAGTTAAGATCCGCAAACGCGCCGAGCTTTTTTGCAGGAGACCACTCCTTCGCTTCATTTGGCTTGATCGACCGAGCCTGCCACGCGCTATCACTTTCAATCCACCTTGTTTTGCCCGCATCATCGGTGAGCTTGAGAGCAGCAGCCAAAGCAGCGCGAAAGGTTCTATTCGATTCATTCGATCTCGGTGTCTCCACGTAGACGACGATCTGATTGTCGCCAACATGAAGTTGGTCACGAATATCTTCACGATCGAACGCTCCCCACTGATCCTTATGCCCTGTGACTGTATCGTTGACCTGCGTGGTGAAGATGCCACCCACCAGAACGTGAAGACTGGCCGAGCTCGGAACTTTGTCCAGATGGAGGTTGTAACGGAACTCCGCCTCGGCTCCCTGTGAGACGCGCACTGAGTCGCTATCCGGTAACCAGATCCACGATGTCGTCTTCAACACCTCGGCCTCTTCGCGGTTATCGCGCCGAATCCACTGAGCCTTCCAGTCGGAGGGTTGCAGCAGGCCCATCTCCCACCATGCAACCTCGGAAGACCGTTCCTCTTTTCCCTGCGCATCCCAGGTTTGAACTGCCCAGTAGCAGCGCTGGTGAGATTTCAACGCGGGTCCGGCATACGCCACATTCACCGACTCCGAGGACACCTGCTTACCGCTGTCCCACACATCCGCATGCCCGTCACGCAATGCATCTGGAGCGCTGGCAACCAGAATCCGGTACGCCGATTGGCTCCAGTTGCGTGTAGTCGCATCACTCTGCCACGACAGTGTTGGATGTGTTGAATCGATGCCAAGCGGATCGATCCGCTGATCCACACGAAGATGGATCGGTGCAGCAGACGCCGTCGAAGCGCAGAGAGACAAGGACAGTGCCAGGAACGAAGCACGCTGCGCCACGGAGGCGAAAGAGAAGATTGCGACGCGCGGAGTTTTCATGAGTTGGCTATCCAGGACATCAAAGCGCTGCGTGATGTGTTGAGAAGATCGACTTGAACATCGCCTCTAGGAAAACAAGGACAGACTGCCACCCTACAGCAGTCTGTCCAGACTCATCAAGCCATCGCGGTGACCTGCGGATAGCAAGTGAACTCCTCTTCCGAGATCTTCCAGTACGGCACAAACTTCTGGCCGTCGTTGCCTCGAACCGTGAAGTGCAGCGGCGAACCATCAACCGGCTCCAGATGATTGGCGAGATGCTCGGCTTCCTTGCCCTTATCCACGGTGAGGTTCGCAGTGGGAGATCCGACAGCGGCCAGCAGGATCGGGCCGTACTCCACGGAGTACCTCTTCTTGCCCGCAATCTGGTCGTCCCCGTTATAACGGCGTACCCGAATCTCCGCAGGAAGCACAAACTCGATGACGTCCCCATCGCTCCACTGACGGTTGACCGCAAGATAAGTGCCCGGCTTACCGGAACCCGCAACCTTGCCGTTTACCGAAACCGCCATCTCCTTCGCCGCCCAGGAAGGAACGCGAATTCGAAGGTTAGCTTGTGTCGGCGTGGAGACCTTCACCGCACCGCTCACGTGCGTGTCATAGGGGAAGCGAGTCTTCATCTTCAACTCCATCGGCTGACCTGCCTGCTGCCAGCGAATCGTGGAAGGCTCGTAGAGGTTCACATAGATTCCATCCGGAGCGATGGAGTAGATGTGCTCCGGCAGAGTCCCAAGCAGCCTGGTTCCCTGACCTTCGCAGCACGTATTCTCGTGCGTCGACTTTTCTTTCTTACCTTCCATAATCGTGTGATAGCGCAGGCCGACACCGCCATCCTGGTTAGCCATGCCAACGTTGTAGATCGACTTTTCGATCTCGGTGGCATAGCGCTCCTCATCGGGATTCAGCAGTTGAAAGCGCTGGCTTAGAAAGACCCAGAAGCTGCTGCCGCAGAGCTCTCCCAGTTTCTGGCGAAGATAATTGCTATTGGGTGGATCCTTCTCGAACTCGATGATCGAGATGCTTCCTCCGGCCTGCTGCCAGTGTGCGCGATAAAGCTCCCATGCTCCAAGAACGCCGTCGCGATACCGCACGTCGCCGGTGGCGAGATACATATCCAGATACGCTTCGAGGTTAGTCAGCAGATAGCAATGCGGGCGGTCGTAGGGGTATTGCCACACCTGCTCTGTCTCATGCTTCGCCAAACCCTCCATCCAACCGTCTTCCTGGTAGTAGCGTTGAATTACCTGTGCATCCGCTGGCTTTCCCATGGGGCTGGTGCACATACGCGTATTCGCGACCATGCCCTGACCGCCTTGAATCGCGCCGCGCAGCATGTCCGGGAGGAACGGCTGTTGATTGAACCAGTCGTAGTATCCGCGCAGCATCGGCAGAGCCTTGGGGTTGCCGCCGTAGGCAGCTTCGAGCAATCCGTGCGTAAGCCACGCGCGAGTGTAGGCGGCGCGCTCCGAGTAAAAGATCGTGTCTTCGGGGTACGCCATGATGTATCCGTTCGACTGACGACACTCTTCGATGCCATCAACCACGACATTGACTCGGCGGCGCAACTCAGGATCATCGATCCACCGTATTGTGTTACCCGCACCCATCAGGAAGCGTCCAGCATTTGAGCCGGCAAGATCCTCCTCCCAGAAGACCTGTGAGCCGGTTGGCTTAAAGTTCTTGATCTTGCCGGTTCGCTCGTAGAACTGACGCAGCAGATCGTCTGTCGTGTACGAGTTCAACAGATACTGAATGTTGTTTTGCATCGCCTCCTGAAAGACACCACCATCCAGAGTCACTCCCGTCTTCGGCGCTTCAGCTTTGTACTTTGCCGGCCTCCAGGTTGCGGAGTCGGTCACGGCGTGGGGATTGTCGACACGAATTCCCTCCCCATCCTGTCGCGGCGGCCGCGTCAGTTGTGCCACGAGTTCGCTGTTTCCATACTGCTCATCCGCGGTTACTTTGCTGCCCAAGGCAACATCGTGTCCACCAGAGAGAACAGCCATCTTCGCAACCATCAGCGTGTAGTCGGGGCTGTCCTGCGGCTCTTTGCCAAGCGGCGTGCTGTCTGAGGCCACTGCCTTGACTGCGCGAAGCCGCGTTGCCGTCAACCTCACATACCGGCCGTGAACATCGTGCGCCGCATACTGCGTGATGTTGTCTTTCAAATCCGGAAAGTCCGACTTCGTGAAGTCCGCAATGGTCTTGGGCTTTGCGAAGTTGGCCTCGTCAGAAGCTTCCAGCTTAAATCGTAGTGGGAAACCTTCGCCGCCGTAGTACTGGTCGCGCCCCGGATACATCCGCTCCGACGCAGGGAATAACTGGATCGCAGAGATTGGGACACTCTTCTTGAGATCGACCTGAACCCAGGTCGTTACATCGGGCGTGGTAACCACCTTCGAGCGATACGCGCGATAGTTCGTTGCCGGCGTTGCTGCCATTCTGATTCCAGTGAGGTAAGGCGCCATCTCCTTCTCGCTCGTCTGCCCGAAGAGGGCTATGGGCTTCATGGCGCCAATTACGGCAAATCCAGCTCCTGCATAGGTGGAGTTCAATAGAAACTTACGTCGTGTCACAGCCATGACCCATCTCCCGGTGCTTCGTTCTGAGTTACTGCGGTTGCGTCAAAGGAAAGAATCTCGTCGAGCAATCCTAAGGTGAGAGGGGTCAGAAGGGAAGCCCTTGACCCCTTGTGAGTTTGACGTCAGCGGGATTAGAACGCGTAACGCAAAGCAAGCTGCAGCACTCGCTGACCAACAACTTCCTGGGTGAGTAGTCCGGCAGCCGGATTGGTAACGCTGGTGCTGCCGGTAGAAAAGTTAGGGTGGTTGAAGACGCTGAACGCCTCTGCACGGAACTGAAGCTGCTGCCGCTCGGTAATCGCAAACGCCTTCTGCAGGCTCAGGTTCGTCGTGTCGATGCCAGGCTGACGCGGTCCACTTCTGGCCGTTCCATACTGGCCTGTGGCGGGCTGCACATAGCAAGACGGATCAAAGAACTGGAGCCGCGGATGTCCTGTAGGCGGATTTCCAGTGCAGATCCTATTGGCATACACGCTGTGCACCGAGCTGGTATCAGCATTGTTGTTGGCCGTGACCTGGATCGGCTGACCGGTGGCGAACTGCTGAACTCCAGAGAGCTGCCAGCCGCCTACGATCTCACGATTGATCAGGTTATTGGAGTTCAAAAACTTCTTTCCAGGGCCGATGGGCAACTCGTAGACCGCGCTGATAATGAGATTCTGCGTCCGGTCGAAGCCTGCGGGCCCATAGGTCAGGCCAGGGTTATAGAGATTTTGAATATCCGCGTTATCGCCATCGAGAATATCCATTGCCTTGGAGTAGGTGTAAGCGCCCAGGAACTGCAGCCCGTTTGTATAGGTTCTCTCCACTTTGACCGCGAGAGCGTTGTAGTTGGCCGAGACCGCGTTGAGCTGGCCGTCAGTCGTTCCCACGTTTTGATTCGGTCTCAGATCGAGGATGCCGCTCTTGTTTCCGGGCAACAATCCAAAGGGCTGATTGAGATCGGCGCGCGCGGACTGATGACGAGTCACATTCCCGATATAACCGATCGTCAACAGAGTGTTGTTACTGAGCGACCGCTCGATGTTGAGGTTCCAGTCCTGAACCGACGTATCTTTCAAAGTCTTCGTCAGGGTGTAGTTCTGTTGTCCGGCCAACGATGGATTAGGAACAAACAGGTTTTGGATATCCACCGGCGCCGCTACGTTGAAAGAGTAAGACTGATTCACGAAGTTCGGAGAATAGAGCAGTTGGAACTGCAGGTTGTTGTAGAGGATTGGCGCATAGTAGATGCCATAACCACCACGCACGACGGTACGATCGTTTGCCTGATAGGAGAAGCCAAACCGGGGCGCCCAGTCGTTGTAGTTCGTCTTCCACGTGCCGGGAATGACGCGATTCGACGCAACATCGAACTGCCCGCCGTGGCCATTTTTGTCGTTCGGCGGATTGTCGAAGTCATAACGCAGACCGATGTTGAAGGTCAGCCGAGGCAGCGCCTTCCAGTCATCCTGCACATAGCCGGAGACGTCGGTGCCGCGAAACGCGCCCACCGTTACGCCGTTGGCAGCGTTGGCGGTTCGAGGGAATCCGAGTTCAAGATCGGCCAGCGAGTTTCCCTGATCTGTCGCGCTGCGTACTCCTCCGCTATAAGCCGAGGTCGAGCTGCCGTCGAAGTTGTAGATGCCGTTGTTGCCGACGACCCAGTTGCCATTGAACTGCGTCCTCACATAATCACCGCCGAACACGAAGGTATGGTTGCCTACCTTCCAGCTCACTTCGTCGGTGAACTGATAGCGGTTTTGAATGGCACCCTGAGGGGAATAAGGGTCTCCCAGCGAAGTGTAGTTGCCCGTGTTCAAGTTGATCGCAGGGGGCGTCCATTGGGAAGGCTGAGGATTGACGTTCGCCAGTCCATACTGTGCCGCATAGTTGACGGCTCCTTCGCCCTGCTGCGTACGAAACAGATTGCTGCGGTTGTAGCCGACCTTGAAGACGTTCACAACGTTCGCGTTGAACACGTGCGTCTCCGCGGCCGAGATATTCGTTCCTTTGAGCGCATCGAAGATCCCGAAGAGCCCAGGCGTAATGCTGTCGTTACCGAACTGGCTCTCCAGCCTTGCTACCGTGCCGAACAGCAAGTCCCGTTGCGAGATGTTGTAGTCGACACGGCCAAGGTACTCGTCGTAGTTGCTGATCTGCGGCAGGTTCACAACGTAGTTGACGTTGTTCGCGTCCAATGTCGTGTTGGGTTCGGGATAGTTCTTCAACCACTGCTGTGCAAACGGACTGATCGCACCGATCTTGTTACCCGCGAACGGCTGGCTTGTTCCAGTTGCAGGATTGTAGGTGGAAGGATCGTAGAGAGTAACTCCGTCTGCCGAGAAGTCTCCAAGGCGCTCTGCGTCAGTCGGAACGCGGTCGCGATTGATGTTCGCCGTGTGGCTGCGCAGCCCCGAGTAGTCGAAGAAGGCGAACAGCTTGTTCTTCCAGAGCGGGGCGCCGATGTTGGCGCCAAACTGGTTATAGCGTTTCGCAGGTTTGGTAGTGGCGAACCAGTTCTTGGCATCGAAGTCGTCATTCTGAAGAAAGTCGTACGCCGTTCCGTGAATCTGGTTCGAGCCGCTCTTCGTGATGACGTTGATGATCGAAGGCTGGCTGAAGCGCGCAGGAGCACCGTTCAGAATCGTCGTGACCTCCTGACTCGCCTCCACCGACGACAGGATATTCACCGTCTGCGTCAGCAGGTTCGTGTTGTCGACGCCGTCCTGAAGAAATGCCGTGTGTGCATTGCCAAGCCCCGAGATGATAACCGAGTTCGCTGTTTGTCCGTAGAAACCCTCATCTCCGCCATCGACGCCGACATCGGTTCCTTGTTGCGACGCAGGCCCAAGCGTTGCAACGTTCAGGATGCTCCGGCTATTGTTCGGCAGATTGACCAGCTGGGTCGGCGAGACGGTCGTCACCAACTCATGATTGTCGGTCTGCAGACTCACCGAGCCCGACTCTGAGGTGACCGTCACCTCCTGCTGCACATTGCCGACCGAGAGTTCCAGGTTCGCGGTCGCGCCATTCGTGGTCACATCCACATTCGTCACCAGGTGTTTGAAGCCCGGCGCCGTCGCCGAGACCGTATACGGCCCGATCGTGAGGGAAGGTGCATTGAAGTAGCCGTTTTGATCCGTCGTGACCAAACGCGTTGTGGCTGTTCTTGTGTTTTTGATCTCGATCTGACAGTTGGGAACTACCGCGTCCGCGCTGTCGCGGACAGTGCCTGAGATGAAGCCGAGATCGGTCTGGGCGAGCATTGTCCTCTGCGGACCAAAGCCTGCAGCAAACAGCAGTACGAGTACGGTCTGGAGAGCCCAGGAAGGTCTGATCTTGAGAAGGCCGCGTGGCCGGGTCGAGGACTTGCGATTGGTTCTGCCGTTAGCGATCGGCTCTGAAGGAGCATTGGTTTTGGTTAGGTGTGTCATGCGAGATTCCGCCTCCCTGTAACGCCCGCAAGTCGAACAGAGGTGTTAACCGATTGTCAAGGGGAAAATTATTTCAATTGGAAAATACCCACGAAATCGGACGTCAGATCTTGCTCCGCGATATGCCAGTAAAAACGCACTATCCGCCAGAGAAAGCAGCGTAAGCGGCGGCACGGATTCTGTTGCTTCGGTGCTAACGTTGTCAGGAATTTCAACCGGGGAATCCGTCACAATCTGACGAACGGCGGCTCGTCGAAACAGCCCCATCAGGGGCAAATGGTAGTCAGGGCGCGCGCGAGCCTTCGAGCGAGGGACATGAATAAACCTCCATTGGTAAACCGGGGCTCCCCTCCCCCCAGCCTCGCCCTTCCGCTGGACCTCCGCACGATGCGCCGACCTGTCATCGTCTCCAGCAAACATATACGGCTCGGGATGCATCTTCTTATCAGGTGTTCTCATTCCTCCCGATAGCGCATTTGGCGTAGTCTGTCGGGCTACTATAGGTACGAAAGCAGTGTGAAGATCTGAGCGATATGAAACCTATTGAAGGCCGTAAGCGAGTCATCATTGAAGAGGTCAGCCCGCAGGTTGACTGCGGACGCTATCCAGCAAAGCGAATTTTAGGCGACCTCGTCACTGTAACCGCCGCAATCTTTGGCGATGGCCACGACCATGTCTCAGGTCGTCTGCTCTATCGCCCCTCAACTGAGAAGGATTGGAGATCGACGCCGCTCTCCGCACTTACCAACGATCTCTGGTCTGCCACCTTCCACGCAGATGCACTCGGGGACTGGATCTATACCCTCGAGGCGTGGGTTGACCACTTCGATACATGGTCTGCCGATCTACGGAAGCGGCTGGCAGCACAACCCGGTCAGACTGGCGTGAGCGCTTCCGCCGAACCACAGGATATTCCGCTCGCACTGCGCTCGGGCGCTCTTCTGCTGGAGCAGGCCGCAGCACGCGCCAAAGGGTCCGACAGCAAACGTTTAGCGGATGAGGCTGCACGTCTGCTCAAACTGGCGAAGGCGAAGTCTGACACCTATGACTATCCTCTAACGGAGGAGATCGTCGCCCTGGTCGCGCAGCATCCCGATCTCACCCTGGCGACGCGCTACCCTGAGGAGTTGCACCTGTGGGTCGACCGCGAACGAGCCCGCTACTCCACCTGGTACGAGCTCTTTCCCCGATCCACTTCGCCCGATCCGGCGCGGCATGGCACCTTCGCCGATGTGCAGGCCCTTCTGCCGACCATCGCTGCAATGGGCTTCGATGTGCTCTACCTGCCGCCAATTCATCCCATCGGCAAAGCGTTTCGCAAAGGCCCGAACAACAACGTCACCTCGGCGGAAGGCGATCCAGGAAGCCCCTGGGCCATCGGCGCAAAAGAGGGCGGCCACAAGGCCATCCACTCTCCTCTCGGCACTCTTCGAGACTTCGACGCGCTGGTCGCCGCCGCACGCGAACACGGCATGGAACTCGCTCTCGACATCGCCTTCCAGTGTTCTCCCGATCATCCCTGGGTCGCCGAGCATCCCGACTGGTTTAACATTCGCCCCGACGGCTCCATCCAATACGCGGAAAACCCTCCGAAGAAATACCAGGACATCTACCCGCTCAACTTCGAATCGCCCGATTGGCGCGGGCTTTGGGAGGCTCTGCGCGATGTCTTTACCTATTGGATCTGTCGCGATGTCAAAATCTTTCGTGTCGACAATCCCCACACGAAGGCTCTTCCTTTTTGGGAGTGGTGCATCGGAGAGATCCACAAAAAGGATCCCGATGTGATCTTTCTCGCAGAGGCGTTCACACGTCCGCACTTGATGTACTCGCTAGCCAAGGCCGGCTTTAGCCAGTCCTACACCTACTTCACCTGGCGCAACACCAAGGACGAACTCCGGGAGTACTTCGAAGAGATCACCAAGCCGCCCGTGACGGACTTCTTTCATCCCAACCTCTGGCCCAACACGCCTGACATCCTGCACGCCGCACTTCAAAATGGTGGCCGCCCCGCCTTCATGCAGCGCGTCATCCTCGCAGCGACCCTTGGCGCAAACTACGGCATCTACGGCCCCGCATACGAACTTGGCGAAAACGTCCCTGCCAAACCAGGCAGCGAAGAGTATCTCAACAGCGAAAAATATGAGATTCGCCAGTGGGACCGCAGCGCAAGCCACAGCATCGCGCCACTGATCACGCTCCTCAATCAGATTCGTCGTAACAATCCCGCGCTCCAGAGCGACGGATCGCTCCACTTCCACAACGTCGATAACTCAAGCATCCTCTGCTACAGCAAATGGAGCGGGCAAAATCAAATTCTTGTCGCCGTCAATCTCGACCCAACCCAGGAGCAGGCGGGATGGATCGATCTCGACCTCAAGGAACTTGCCATCCCGCACAACGAAACCTTTGACATTGAAGACCTGCTCACCGGAACCCGCTATCAGTGGCATGATCGCAGCAACTACGTTGCCCTGCGCCCGGACGTGATGCCTGCGCACATCTTCCGCCTACTTCGCAAACCTAACATCGAAGCTCCGCAAACCACGCAGTCAACCAATTCTTAAAAACAGCTTCCAGCGCGAGGACGAAGAGTGAAAAAAGCCGGCAGCGCCACCGATCCGCTTTGGTACAAAGACGCGATCATCTACGAGATTCACATTCGAGCCTTCATGGACTCGAATGCGGACGGCATCGGCGACTTTCCCGGCCTCATGTCAAAGCTCGACTACCTTCAGGATCTGGGCGTCACCTGTCTATGGCTGCTTCCGTTCTTCCCCTCTCCCTTGCGAGATGACGGCTATGACATTGCAAACTACGTCGACGTCAATCCTAGCTACGGAACCATCAACGACTTCAAGCAGTTTCTCGACGCCGCTCACCTTCGCAACATGCAGGTGATGATTGAACTGGTAATCAACCACACCAGCGATCAACACCCATGGTTCAAAGCGGCACGGTTAGCGCCCAAAGGTTCGCCCGAACGCGACATGTACGTGTGGAGCGCTACCGACAAGCTCTTCGAGGGTGTCCGCATCATCTTCACCGACACAGAAAAATCCAACTGGACCTGGGACGACGTCGCGCAGCAGTACTACTGGCACCGTTTCTTCTCCCATCAGCCTGACCTGAACTTCGACAACCCCCGCGTGATGGAAGAAGTTCTCACGGCGATGCGGTTCTGGCTGGATATGGGCGTGGATGGCTTGCGCCTGGACGCAATTCCTTATCTGATCGAGCGCGACGGCACAAGCTGCGAGAACGTGCCCGAGACCCACGTCAAGATCAAGCAGATTCGTGCCGTGATCGACGCCGAGTATGAGAACCGACTGGTGCTCGCCGAAGCCAATATGTGGCCCGCGGACGTCCGTCCCTACTTCGGCGACGGCGATGAGTGCAACATGGCCTTCCACTTCCCGCTGATGCCGCGCATCTACATGGCCCTTCGCCAGGAAGACCGCCTGCCCATCACGGACATCATGGCGCAGACCCCCGCCATTCCCGACAACTGCCAGTGGGGACTCTTCCTTCGCAACCACGACGAACTCACCCTCGAGATGGTCACCGACGACGAGCGCGACTACATGTACTTCGCATACTCGGCCGACCCGCGCATGCGCATCAATGTTGGCATCCGCCGACGCCTTGCGCCTCTGGTCGATAACAATCGCCGCCGCATCGAGCTGCTCAACTCGCTTCTGCTCAGCTTCCCCGGCACCCCCATCCTCTACTACGGCGACGAGATCGGCATGGGCGACAACATCTATCTGGGCGATCGCAATGGTGTCCGCACGCCGATGCAGTGGAACTCCGACCGCAACGCGGGCTTCTCCACGTCGGTCCCCGCGCGGCTCTACTTCCCCGTCATCACCGACCCCATCTGGGGCTATCAATCCATCAACGTCGAGGCACAGCAGTCCGATCAGTCGTCTCTCCTGCACTGGACGCGCAACATGATCGCCCTGCGCAAACTCTTCCACGTCTTCGGACGCGGCACGCAGGAGTTTCTCAACCCCGAGAACCGCAAGATCCTCGCCTACGTTCGCCAATACGAAGAGAATGGCAACTGCGAGACCGTTCTTTGCGTCGCGAACCTGTCACGCTTCTCGCAACCCGTCTCCCTTGACCTGTCGAAGTACTCCGGCATGGTCCCCGTCGAGATGCTGGGATACGTCAACTTTCCGACCATCACCGCACAGCCCTATCCGCTCACGCTTTCGCCATACTCCTTTCTCTGGCTTGAACTCCAATCCGCGCCCGCCGCACCAGAGCCGGTCGAGGTGCCCGTTGACGAGCCTATCGTCAACTTGCTCAGCCGCGGCGTCGAAGGCGTTCTGACCGGGGAGGGATTAGCTCTCCTGCAACGTCTGCTCGTCGGCTACCTCCCGCATCAACGCTGGTTTGGGGCCAAGTCACGGACCATCAAAGCGGTCGAAGTTCACGACTCCGCGATGCTGCCCGATCTCAACGCAGTGCTTCTCCTCCTCCGTCTCACCTACGAAGACAACAGCACCGATGTCTATCAGCTCGCCCTAACCACCAGCACAGGCGAGACTGCCGATATGATCCGCGCTGCCGATCCCGCGAGCATCGTCGCAACCGTTACAACCTCTGACGGCCCCGCGGTCCTCCACGATGCACTCGTGCGCGAAGACGTTCGTCAGGCGATCCTTCACCTCATCGAGACAAACGGCGAACTCGCCACGCAAAACGGCAACCTTCAAGGACGAAGCAGCAGCGCATTCGCCGAAGCTCGCGGCT
Source organism: Tunturiibacter empetritectus (assembly GCF_013410875.1). Classification (GTDB taxonomy): domain Bacteria; phylum Acidobacteriota; class Terriglobia; order Terriglobales; family Acidobacteriaceae; genus Edaphobacter; species Edaphobacter empetritectus. The sequence goes on from NZ_JACCCU010000003.1 coordinate 158,236, forward strand.
CGGATCCTCTACCGGCCCGCACAGGATCAGCCGAGCAATCCAACACCTCCATCCTGTACGACGCGAAGCTCATCCTGAAGCTCTTCCGCCGGCTTCAACCCGGGGAAAACCCCGACACCGAGATCGGCCGCTTTCTCACCGAGACGGCACACTTCCCCCGCATCGCTCCCTTTCTAGGCGACATCACGCTCCACTCCAAGACCGGCGAACCCACCACCATCGCGATGCTCCAGGGCCTGGTCGAAAACGAAGGCGACGGCTGGCAGTGGACCCTCGACGAGCTCTCTCACTACTACGACAGCGTCGCCATCCTGCCCGCTCTTCACGACCTCGGCACTCCCCCCTCCTTCCTCTCCAACAACGAAATACCCGCTCTGGCCCGCGAGCATGCAGGCCTCTATCTGGACGCCGCCGCTCTCCTTGGCCGACGCACCGCCGAGATGCACCTGGCACTCGCCACACCCACTCACGATCCCGCCTTCATGGCCGAAGACTTCACCACTGCCGATCTCGTCGCCGACGCCGACCGCATCGACGCGCAGCTGTCTCTCACACTCGACGCCCTCAAGCGCGGCATGTCGCAGCTTACCGAGATCACTGCCGATAACGCGGCTCTCGTCCTCAGCCGCCGCATCGAGCTCTTCGCCCGCGCCCGCGCCATCGCCTCCGCAACACCCACCCAGGCGGGCCAGCGCATCCGCATCCACGGCGACTATCATCTCGGCCAGGTCCTACGTTCCCGCAGCGACTACGTCATCCTCGACTTCGAGGGCGAACCCGCACGCAGCCTCGCCGAACGCCGAGCCAAGCAATCCCCTCTGCGCGATGTAGCCGGAATGCTGCGCTCCTTCAGTTACGCCGCACACGCCGCGCACAACGCATTCGCCCAGCGCCGTCCCGACGATGCAAAGTATCTCGAGCCCTGGTCCACCCTCTGGCAGAACTCCGTCTCCACGGAATTTCTCCGCGCCTACCACGCAACCGTCATGACCAAAGATTCTGAGCTCATTCCGAAAGTCAAGCAGGCACAACTTCTGCTCAGCGCCTACCTGCTCGAAAAATCCCTCTACGAGCTCCTCTATGAACTCAACAACCGCCCCGCATGGGTCAGAATTCCCCTCGCAGGCATTCTGTCCCTGCAACTGTAAACATCGGCCGGCCTTGATAGCGATACGCGAAAACCTGTTTTTTGCTCTTGTTGGAAAGAAATTACACGATAGTCTGAATCATGTCTCCAGTGAAGCTGATCGTTGTCTTTGCTGCATGCCTTGCGTTACTAGCCGCCAACTCCCCTTCATCCGGGCCGCCCCTTCTGATGGAGCGCAGCGCTCCGTCAGACCTCGAGATCACAGGCATGGCTGCAGGTGTCACACCCGGAACAGTTCGCTACATCTCCTACGAACGACTTCTAACACTTCCCCAGACGACGGTCACAGTCATTGGAGACGACAACTTCCGCGAACTCCCTCAGCAAAAATTAGCCGTGACCGGCATTTATCTTGACGTACTGGAAAGCTCCCTCCGCGCGCTTCCCGGCTCAGATCTCCTGATCGCCCTGTGCTCTGATGGCTATCGTGCAACCTATCCTCGCGACTATGTAAAGACCCACCGCCCAATCCTCGCGTTGAAGATCAATGGGCTGCCCGTCGAAACCTGGGTAGCCCGGACCCATAACGACGACCCCGGCGCCTACTTCATCACGCACGCAGGATTCACTCCGTCCTTCAGCGTCCTCTCCTTCCAGGAGATCCCCAAGATACCGGCGAAAGTAACCCGGCTGGAGTTCGGCACCTCTCAACAGGTCTATGGCGCCATTTCACCTCATCAAAGAGACGCAGCCAACCCGCAGGTTATCGATGGTTTTCGCATCGCCCGGCAACACTGTTATCGCTGCCACAACATCGGCAGCTACGGTGGCACAAAAGCGGGTAAAGAGTGGCACACGCTAGGTAGCTTCGCCTCGTCGTCGCCAGCCATCTTCGAACGCTATCTCCGCGACCCAAAGTCCGTCGATCCGAAATCAACCATGTCCTGTGATCCACAGCTCGGCGAGCCTGCTGCAAAGGCCCTGCAGGCTTATTTCCAGACCTTTGCCACCACACCTCACTAACTATCTCCTCACCTGGCGGTCAAGACTATGACAACCACGCCCTCTCCGCTCACATCCCTGCGCCACGCAATTACATCAGCTGAAACCGATCCCTACACGATCGCAACCGCTGCCGCCGGCAATGCGAACAGCAACGCCTCGCACAACACCTACCTCACCCTCACTACAACCGAATCGCTCCATCGAGCCGAACAACTCCCGAATCTCTTTGCTGATGTTCAAAATCGCCCTCCGCTCTACGGCATTCCCATCTCGCTCAAAGACTGCTTCGACCTCGCAGGAACCGTGACCAGCTGCGGCTCTCGCTACTACCAACAGCTCCATCCGATTGCCGCAAAGAACTCATGGGTCGCACAGCGGCTGCTCGATGCGGGCGCAATCATCCCCGGAAAGACTCACCTCAATCAACTCGCCTACGGTATTACCGGCGAGAATGCCGACTACGGAGACAGCCTCCAGCCGCGCGATTCAACCCTGCTCACCGGCGGGTCCTCCAGCGGAGCAGCGGCGAGCGTGCAAGAGGGGTCCGCACTCGCAGCCATCGGCACCGACACCGGCGGCTCCGTCCGCGTCCCCTCTGCACTCTGCGGACTCGCCGGCTACCGCGCCTCTCACGGTGTCAGTCGCGGCGAAGAACGCTGGTTCGGCGCAGCCCACCTCGCACCATCCTTCGATACCCTCGGTCTGCTCTTTCGCGATCTCCGCGATGGCCCCGCGCTCGCCAGCGCAATCTACGACATCCCCTCGGCGCCCGTACCAACTCAACTCCGCATCGGCTATGTCAACGACGAGTTCATGCAGGATTGCGAACCCGAAGTTCACTCAGCATTCGCCGCGTGGAAGCAGCACCTCCGGCAACACGGCGCAACCCTCACACCAATCAACACCGCCTTCTGGGCCGACAGCTTAGAGATCTTTACCTCCATCCAGGCCAGCGAAGCAGCCCAGCTCCATCGCGGCCACTATCAACACTTCGAGCCCGCAATCGCGGAACGCCTCACGTGGGGAGCATCCATCACCGCCGATCAACTCCAAAGCCTTCATCATCGCCTCGAAGTCTTCCGCACTCAAATGTCCTCGCTCTTCCAGCAGGCGGATCTCCTCCTCGTTCCCTTCGCTCCCGTCAGCAGACTTTTTGCAGGCAAAGACCAGTCACACATCCGCAAAGCGATTCTGCGTTACACCACGCCAGTCAGCCTTGCGGGCTTGCCCGCTGTCACACTCGCTGGAGAAGCCATCAACGCACCCTTCGGCACCGGCATGCAGCTCATCGCCGCACCCATGCAGGACGCTGCACTCTTAGCCTTCGCCGCCTCCCTCCCAATTCGCCACCACTAGGCCGTAGACCATTCACGACGCGGAACTACCCGCTACGCGCGGGCGGTCACTTCGTGACATGTATACCCCTTTGGTTGGCGCTCCCGTTGGTCGCGATCAAAAATCTTTTTGCCGACCATCGGGAGGCCCAGGGCGAAGCCGGTATACATGTCACGAAGTGACCTTTACAGACGCGCTCCCATTGACGATGATGTTAGGGGCCGGACGAAACCCTCCGGGAGTCACGAGGAATTAACCATGAGCACAGGCACCAGCGTCCTACGCAAAACACTCGACCAGATCATCGGTACCGAGCGCACCGAACACCTCTTCAAGCTGTTGGTCATCCATCCCGAGATCGCCGCCGACCCCGGCCCGCAGGTCTCTCGCGCCGTTCTCGCGCAAGCACTCAACATGCTCCTCTTTGAAGATCTTCTGCGTCGCGTACCCACCGCCAAAACCTACGCCGACTACACCCTCAACAAAGGCCGGCAGATCCTCCACGACCACGGCGCCGTCCGCACCGTTGCGCTCGAAGGCATGGGTGGTCTCCCCGCCGGGCAGGAAGCAATCACGCGCATCCTCCGCCCACTCGGCTATGCACTCAACGGCGTCTACCCCCTCGAACGCCTCAAGATGACCGGCCGCTCCCACGCCCAGGCCGACTACCCCGAAGAGATCGCCCAGTTCTTTCTCAGCGAGCTTCATCCCGAGCGCTTCTCGCCCGAGTTCCAGGCCGCCGTCCAGCGCGTCGCCGCAACTTCAAAGGATCCTGTCACCCCACAGGCGACGTCCCTCCTCGACAAACTCGAATCCGCTGGCTCCCTTAGCGTCGAAGAGTCTGTAACGCTGCTCCCTATCCTGGCCTCCGTCTTCGAGCGCCAGCACACCGAACCCGCTCTCGCCGACTACGAGATCCTCCTCGCAGAATCTCCCGAGATGGCCTGGATCTCCACCGAGGGCAACGCCTTCAACCACGCCACCGACCGCGTCCCCGACGTCGACCAGCTAGCCGAAGAACAGAAAGCTCTAGGCCAGCCAATGAAGGCCGCTGTCGAAACTTCGCAATCGGGCCGCGTCCGTCAGACTGCCTTTCTAGCCGCCAAAGTTCAACGCAAGTTCCGTACGCCCGAAGGCGCTCTTATCCCCAAAGAAGTTAATGGCTCCTTCTACGAGTTCATCACGCGGCTCCCACTACCCGAAGAAGACGGCAAACAAAAACTCGACCTTGGCTTCGACAGCTCCAACGCACAAGCCATCTTCAAGATGACTGCCACCGGCAAGGCCTAGCAGCTGCGAGAACCACCGAACTGCATCGGCGCAAGTCGATGCAAGCCACATTCAAAAATTAAGGCCTTACAGGTTTATTGTGGATGACGAAAGGGAATTAGGCCCAGCCGAGCTCTTTCATCGCAAACCCGGAGTTCCAGATCTTCGTGAAATGCGAGATCTTGTCGCCATCGAACTGCAGGAAGTAAACATAGTCGGAGTTCGTGGTCTTTCCGGTCGGTGATACCGGTCCGCCTGCCAGGTGCGTGCCTGTGAAAACCGCGTAGATGTTGACGTTGTTTCGTCCTGCATCGGTCGCGAATGATTTCACCTCATACGCTCCGTCGGTAAGGACCGTAAGCAACCCCTGCATCCAGTCGGTGTACTGCTGAACCGTTGACACCTCAGCGAGCGGCTCCGCCTGTGCAGAGAACGTAGCTCCGGGGGTGCAATATGCGCTGCATACCGACCAGCCCTTGCCCGTCTCACACGCTTCAAAGAACTCTTCTGCTGTCTTCGTAATCGACATAATCGCTCCTGTCTGCTCAGATGGCGTGGCAACGAATCTCGGATCCCCCGCACATCCGTTGCCACTCCCTCACACCATTTGGACAATGCTAAACTCCACGATCAGGTGCGCGACCACAAATAACCGTACCATCAACCTCATGGCTGCTCCTCCTACCTCCCCCTTCGTCGTCCTGCCGAGCTCCCACGCCCGCGCACACGACACCTTTCCCGCCTCCGACGAGCTAGCCCAGCTCCTCCAGGAGCAGATTCGCGGCGAGGTCCGCTTCGACCCCGCCTCCAAAGCCCTCTACTCCACCGACGCCTCCAACTATCGCCACATCCCTATCGGCGTGGTCCTCCCCCGCGACGAGGCCGACGTCATTGCCACCGTCGCACTCTGCCGCCGCTTCAACGCGCCCATCCTTACCCGCGGAGCCGGAACCTCGCTCGCAGGTCAGGGCTGCAACGCCGCCGTCATCCTTGACTTCTCCAAATACATGAACGGCATGGGCGAAATCGACACGGTCAACCGCACCATCCACGTCCAGCCCGGCATCGTCCTCGACCGCGTTCGCGACGCCGCCGAAAAACTCCACCTCACCTTCGCCCCCGACCCCGCCACCCACAGCCGCTGCACCATCGGCGGCATGATCGGCAACAACTCCTGCGGCGTTCACGGCCTCATGGGCGGCAAAACCGTCGACAACATCGCCACCCTCGACCTCCTCCTCTACGACGGCACCCGCCTCACCGTGGGCCCCACCACCGAAGCCGAGCTCGCCGACCACATCGCAACAGGAGGACGCATAGGCGAGATCTACGCCACCCTGAAATCCCTTCGCGACACTTACGCCAGCCAGGTCCGCGAAAAATTTCCCAACATCCCTCGTCGCGTCTCCGGCTTTAATCTTGACGAGCTTCTCCCTGAAAACTCCTTCAACGTAGCCCGAGCCCTGGTCGGCAGCGAAGGCACCTGCGCCATCATCCTCGGAGCCACCCTCCAGCTCGTCCAGTCTCCACCCTGCCGCACCCTCGTCGGCGTGGGCTTCCCCGACATCTTCCTCGCCGCCGACCACGTCCCCCAGATCCTGGAACACAAACCCATCGGCTTCGAAGGCATGGACGGACTCCTTCTCGATGCCATGCGCCGCAAGCAGAAGTTCTCCGAAGAGCTCGCGCTCCTCCCCGGCGGTAACGGCTTCCTCATCGTCGAGTTCGGCGCAGACACCCAGGCCGAAGCCAACACCAAAGCCCGCGCCCTGGTCGCCTCTCTCAGAACCATCGCGCCGGACGCGACCAGCCGCATCTACACCTCTGCCGAAGCCAAAAACGTCTGGCGCATCCGCGAGTCCGCCCTTGGCGCCACCGCCTTCATCCCCGGTGTCGGCACCGGCTGGGAAGGATGGGAGGACGCCGCCGTCGATCCCCATCAACTCGGAAGCTATCTCCGCGCCATCTTCGCCCTGATGAACGAGTTCGGCTACCGCAGCCCCATGTACGGCCACTTCGGACAGGGTTGCGTCCACATGCGCCACAACTTCGACCTCCAAACCGAAGCAGGCATCCTCAAGTTCCGCCAGTTCATGGACCACGCCACCGACATCGCCCTCGCTCACGGCGGCTCTCTCTCCGGCGAACACGGCGACGGCCAGGCCCGCGGCGCGCTCCTCCCCAAGATGTTCGGCGAAGAGTTGATGAACGCCTTCCGCACCTTCAAGCGCCTCTTTGACCCCACCAACCGGATGAACCCCAACAAGCTCATCGACGCCCACCAGCCGCACGAAGATCTCCGCCTCGGCGCCGACTACAATCCCTGGCAGCCCAAGACCCACTTCGCCTACGCCGAAAACAACGGCAGCTTCGCCGACGCCAACCTCCGCTGCGTAGGCGTTGGAGCCTGCCGCAAGACCGACGCCGGCACCATGTGTCCCAGCTTCATGGCCACCGGCGAAGAGCTTCACTCCACCCGCGGCCGCGCCCATCTCCTCTGGGAGCTCATGCAGGGCGAAGTCCTCCCCGACCAATGGAAAAATAAGCAGGTCAAAGAATCCCTCGACCTCTGCCTCGCCTGCAAAGCCTGCAAGTCCGAGTGTCCCGTCTCGGTCGACATGGCCACCTACAAGTCCGAGTTCCTCGCCCACCACTATGAAGGCGAGTCCCGCCCGCTCTCCCACTACGCCTTTGGCCGCATCGACGTCTTCGCCCGCCTCGCCTCCTACGCCCCACACCTCGTCAACGCGATCAACCACACACCGCTCATCAGCGCTGTCATGAAGAAGATCCTCCACATCCATCCGCAGCGAACCTTCCCCCGCTTCTCCAAACCCTTCACCCCCGACCGCCGCCTCGCCCGCGACCCCAAACGCCGCCGCGACCGCCGCAATCCCCTCCCTGCCGAAGCCCCCGAGGTCTTCCTCTGGGCCGACACCTTCAACAACTACTTCCACCCCGCCGCCATGCGCGCCGCCCACCAGGTCCTTACCACCGCCGGCTTCCGCGTCACGCTGCCCACGCAGCATCTCTGCTGCGGCCGCCCCCTCTACGACTTCGGCATGTTAGACACCGCCAAAGACTACCTCTTCAAAACCCTCAACGCCCTCACCCCACAGCTCCAGGCCGGCACCCCCATCGTCGTGCTCGAACCCTCCTGCGCCTCCGTCTTCCGCGACGAGCTCACCAACCTCCTCCCCCACGATCCCCGCGCGCAAAAACTCCGCGACCAGACCTTCCTCCTCAGCGAGTTCCTCGTCAAACACGCGCCCACCTACCGCCCGCCGCAATTGGCAGAAAAAATCCTCGTCCACGGCCACTGCCACCACCGCGCCACCATGGGCATGCACGATGAGATCGCCCTCCTCCGCCTCACCGGAGCCGACGTAGAACTCCTCGACTCCGGCTGTTGCGGCATGGCCGGCCCCTTCGGATTCGAAAAGGACAAGTACGACGTCTCCCAAACCCTCGCCAACCGCGTCCTCCTCCCAGCCGTTCGCAACAAATCCGCGAGCACCATCCTCGTCACCGATGGCTTCAGCTGCGCCGAGCAGATCACCCAGAACACCAAAGCCAAACCCCTGCATCTTGCCGAAGTCTTAGCCCTGTCAAAATCAGACTAAGAGATCTGCGCCAACCTAAGCCATATCCGGCACCAAAAGCCCCCTATCGCGCAGAACCGCCGTCAGATCCTCGTAGCTCAAATAAAAGACAACCTTCAGACCATCGGCCGAACGATGCACAACAAAGGTCGATCGCAGGCTAAGCTCCTCGTTTAGCCCGCCTGCACGTTCAAACTTCACCAGCCACTCCGTCTCGAGCAGTACATACCGCTCATCCAGCCTCGTCTGCTTCGCCGATGCGAGCGTGGTGACACTGCTCCCCACTCGCTCGAAGAGCTTCCTCCGCTGCGGAATCGCCATCAGCAGCACCGAAGACGGCACAGCCCTGGCGCCACTCGGATCAGCAGCCATAAAGACCTCTGCAAACTGCGTCACAATCTCGTCAGCACTTCCCGCGTTGGCGTTCGCCTCATACTTCTCAAGAAAAACTCGTACCTCTTCGCCTAAATTCTCCATCTCGCCTCCTTGAACTCTGAATGAACTCCAATAGTCCAAGCCAACATCACAAAAAAGTGGACTTTAGTATTGTATCACATTTTTGGTTACAAATCAAGAAAGACAGAACCCCATCCGCCGGCCCCTTCCTTCAGGACCATACCGCGATGCCGCAATATGCATCGCGCCCCAGACGTTTGCTACCCTAGTCCTCAGTGAATCTCGACGAGGTCCCCACCGTGATCGATGTGCACCCTCCCCATGAACCCATTCATGGCTGGCGAGACTTTCTGCTTCATCTCCTGACCATCACCATCGGCCTGCTCATCGCGCTCAGCCTCGAAGGCTGCGTCGAGTGGCAACACCACCGTCATCTCGTCCACGAAGCCGAAGCCAGCCTCCACGCCGAGATCGAAAGCAACGCTAAGGGCCTGCCCGATGCGCTCGCCGGTCTCCACAAGAATCAGGCTGAGCTCAAGCACGACGTCGAAGTTCTCAAATACGTTATCAAGAACCACAAGGAGCCAGAGCACGCGAGCATGTCGATTGGTTCCGGTATCCAGACCATCGACGACGTGAGCTGGAGGACCGCGCAATCCACCACCGCCCTCTCCTACATGCCCTATGCCCGGGCCGAGGAGTATGCCAATATCTACACCACCCAGACCGAGCTCTACAACGCCGAGCAGCAGGCCGCCCGCGACGCCATCCTCAGCCTCGCTCCCTTCATGAATATGGAGGAGAAAGGTCCCGACCTGACCGAGGCCCAGGCCAGCGACATGAAGCAAAAGATCGAGGTTCTTCAGGGACAGCTAACCCTGGTCGAATCCTTCATGAATACCCTCGACCGCGAGTACAAAAAATTCCTCACCGCCCACCCCGACTGAACAAAGCCATTGCAATACCTCGAACCACAAGGTATTGTGGCCTTGATGGCTCCCCGCGAGACCAATCCGAACTTTATGAATGGAGTTCCGGAGCTCCTCATCCTCAGACTTCTTCAGCACCAGGAGATGTATGGCTATGAGATCGTCGAGGCAATCCGCAGCCGCACCGGCGCAGTGATCGCAGTCGGCGAAGGCGTCGTCTATCCGGTCCTCCACGGACTGGAACAGGACGGAGCGCTCAAGTCCCGGCGCAAGACCGTCAACCGCCGCAGCCGTATCTATTACTCCGTAACGCCCGTCGGAGCGAAACGGTTAGCCGATCTCTCGAAGACCTGGACCAACCTGGCCACCGCAATCCAAACCATGCTGACAGGAGGGCACCATGGCCAGGCCATTCCATGAACTTCGCGAACGCCTGCTTCGGGCTGGCGTAGCGCCACGGTATGTAAAACGTTACCTGAGCGAACTTGCCGATCACCTGGCCGACCTGAACGCGGAAGAGGAGCGTGCCGGTCTCACCCCAGGGGACGCGAAGTCCGCGGCGCTCCTCCGGCTCGGCGAAACGGAGGATCTCGCCAGGGCAATGATCGACCAGCGTCAACTCCAGTCCTGGAGCGTCAGGGTGCCGTGGGCCACCTTTTGCCTCGCCCCGCTCTCGCTCCTCGCAGCGGCCTACTTCATTGCCTGTCTCATCTTGTGGTCTGGCTGGCTAATCTTCCTGCCGGGACTTGATTCGCCATTCGTCCCAATAAATGGCCTCGCCATTCTCTACTTCGGCGTTGGCTGGTCTCTCTTTACCGCTGGGCCGACTTTGATCGGTTGGACGATCGCGCTCATCGCCGCCCGTCAAAGACTGAATCTGGTTTGGCCCACCATCGGCTGGACTCTGCTTGCACTGATCGGGGGCGCAGCCAAAGTCCACGCCCATCGTCCAAACCTGCATGACAAAGTCGGACATATCACCATGAGCTTCACGCTTGGACCTCTCCTCCAGGGGATTCCCGATGGCCTGTCTCAAGCCCTGCTGATCTTCTTGCTAACAGTCCTGCCCTATCTCCTTTTTTCGATACTCCGGCGCGGTCGCGGAATATCGACTTAAGGAACTCCCCGGACCGCGCCTACAAAAAATTCCTCACCGCCTACCCAGATTGAGCCTCTTCCGCGCCCTCAACCCACACTTAGCCTGCTCAAACCGACTCCACGTAATGGATAGTTTGATAGAGTGTGGAAGATTAGAAGACCCATGCTGCGATTCTCCCTCTCTTTCGTTTTTTTAGCCGTCCTCCTCTTCCAGCGGGCACTCGCGCAAACCTCCCAATTGCAGCGGGAGGTTGTGACCGATAAATCAGACACGCACGATACTCCAGTCGCCCATCCGCTCTCATGGTGGACTCAAGACCCGCTTCGACTCGATGTGGACCGCACTCTTCCCTTCGGCCTCAAGGCAACGGATGGTCACCTTATCAGCGCCCAGGACTATCGCGTCGAACAGAAGGTGACCGACCTCTGCGTTCTCTCGACCCACGCCATCGTCCAGATCATCACCACCATCTATGCCCAGCCCGGTCTAGCCCTCGATACCTCGACGGTGCCAGGCGCCGGCCCACCTATTTCCTTAGCCGATCTACCGCCCGCGCAATGGAAGAGCCTGCTGGTGAAGGTTCCGGTCGACGATCGCAGTGTTGCTCCGCAGCCTGATCAGTACTTCGAAATCTATCGACTGCAAGCCGACGGAGGACTCTTTCAGTCTCTCAAGTCCGCATCCGTCTATGGCGTAGGACCCAATGCCATCCTTGGGACCTTCGACCCTGACGGTGGAAACGGAGGAGGATGCGCTGACGGATACTGGTGGTTCGATGCGGCAGGAGCTCACCCGGTGGACTTCTCGCAACTCGACCGCGCCATCACGACTGCGCTGCCGCCGGACACCGTATATACCTCTCGGTGCTGGGCGCTCCATCCTGAAGAATCCAGGCTAAAAAGCGGAGTGCAAAAACGCAATGCAACCTGCCACGCCTGCGATTGGGTAGGAGAGGTCGTCGCGACCTATCGGATCCGGCAAGGTGCCGCCCTTCCAGTCTCGGTTCACTTTCAGCCCAACCCGGAGCAGTAAAGCAACACAGCATATTCTCCGTTCCCGGTCGTGTCTGGCCCGCGCGCAACAATCTCCTCGAGGCACCCAAGTGGAAGTGCCCCAAAAACTGTCAAGCCCCCAAACCGCAAATCCCTGCGCCAATCCAGCACATTCGCGTGGCGTATGAGTTATCCTCCAACCGCTATACTGGTAGTAGAGAAGCAAAAGAGGCCGCCGAGCAATCGGGGGCCTTTGTTATTAACCAACAAGTCATTTATTTTCAATATTTTGCAAGCAAGTCGCATGGAATCAATAATTTACATACACAAGCAGCCGACAAACCAATGATTCCAAGTGGTTTACTCCCAAAATACCCCAAGGGGGGAGGGGGGTACCCCCACCCAGAGAGAGGAGAAAGAAATGACCCTATCAAGCTGCCAGCTAGGAGAACCGCTCTACTCAACCACCACCAGCACATCCCCGGAGCCGACCGCATCGCCAACCGCGACCGCAATTCTGGCCACCCGTCCGGTCTTGGGAGACTTCAGCTCGTTCTGCATCTTCATTGCTTCGATCACTACCAGCGCCTGGCCCTCCTCGACCGCATCGCCCACCTCCACCAGCACCCGCACCATCCTACCCGGCATAGGAGCCTTCACCGGACGCGGCCCATCCGTCCCGGCACCCGCCCCCCGGCGCCCCTGCAGCGACCGCGGGTCCGCAACTTCAAACTCGAATCGCCGTCCCCCAATCACCACCCCATTGCCATCCAGAACGCACCGGTATTGCCGTCCGTCAATCAATAACGACAGCACTCCAGCCTGCAGCACCCTCACATCCGCTACGATCGGCCGCCCGTCCACCGAGCACTCCATCCCCGCGCCGAACTCCGCCGGAAGCTCGACCCGCCACTTCTCTCCCACAACCTCAAGCCAGACCGTCACAGTCGCAAACCCTCCCGCCGCCCGGCCACAGCCCAGCGACTCTCCTCGGAGGCAGCCGGCGTCACCACCGTCTCCCGCCGCGCAGACGCAGCAAACAGCGCAGCCGCCAGCGCCACCACATCCTCCGGGACATCCTCATGAGCATCTTCCTGCGCAGGGGCAGCGGGTTCAGCCAGCAGCCTCTCCAGATACCCCGTGTCAATCCGGGCGGCGCGAAAGTCTTCATCCATCAGAATCCGCCGGAACAGCCCGATATTGGTCTTGATGCCGCCGATCACGTACTCGTCCAGCGCACGCAGCATTCGGTCGATGGCCTGCTCCCGCGTCGGCGCAAACGCCACCAGCTTCGACAGCATCGGATCGTAGTCGAGCGGCACATTCCACCCCTCAAACACCGCGCAGTCCTCGCGAATCCCCGGGCCGCTCGGCTGAATCAGCCGCGTAATCAACCCGGGCGACGGGAAGAAATGATTCTCCGGGTCCTCCGCATAGATCCTGCACTCGATCGCGTGTCCGCGCAGCCGAACATCCTCCTGCGTCAGCGGCAGAGGCTCGCCCATCGCCACACGAAGCTGCAGATGCACCAGATCCAATCCAGTCACCATCTCGGTCACAGGATGCTCCACCTGCAGCCGCGTGTTCATCTCCAGGAAGTAGAAGTTCTCCGCATCATCCACCAGGAACTCGACCGTCCCAGCGTTCACATACCCAGCCGAGAGCGCCAGTCGCGCCGCAGCCTCGCCCATCCTGCGGCGCAGATCATCTCCCACAACCGCGGAAGGAGCCTCTTCGATCACCTTCTGGTGCCGCCGCTGCACCGAGCACTCTCGTTCGCCCAGATACACGCAGCTCCCATGCTCATCCGCCATCAACTGGATCTCGATGTGCCGAGGCCGCTCGATCAGCTTCTCAAGATACACCTCGCCCGACCCAAAGCTTCGCTCCGCCTCGCTGCTGGCCGCCGTGAACGCCGCCCCGAGATCCTCCGCCCGCGTCACCGCCCGCATGCCCTTGCCACCGCCTCCAGCCGCAGCCTTCAGCATCACCGGGTAGCCAATCCCGGCAGCCACGCGTAACGCCTCGGCCACATCCGCCAGCCCCGTCACGCTCCCGGGGACACGAGGCATCCCCGCCGCATCCGCCGCCTGTCGCGCCTTGGTCTTCGAGCCAAGCACCCGCATCGCGCTCGCCGGAGGCCCAATGAACGTCACCCCAGCCTTGGCGCATGCCTCGGCGAACTCCGCATTCTCCGAGAGGAACCCGTACCCAGGGTGAATCGCATCTGCCCCCGTCCGTCGCGCCACTTCCAGGATCAGATCTCCCCGAAGATAGCTTTCCCCTGCCGGCGCCGGACCCAGGCGGTAGGCCTCATCCGCATGCAGCACATGCAGGGCTCCCCGGTCGGCATCCGAGTAGACCGCCACCGTGGCAATTCCCATCTCCCGGCACGCACGAATGACCCGCAGCGCAATCTCCCCGCGGTTCGCAATCAACACTTTTTTTATCGAGCGTCGCAAGCGGCCATTCTACCGCAGACGACGATCGACTCAGCGAATCAAAACCGGGACAGACCTGAACGCAAAAGAGGCCTCCCGTTCTTGGGAGGCCTCCGGTACCACAACCCACAGTGACATCTACTGCATCGAAACTCCACCCTGTGTCGCCTTTTCCTTCTTCAGCTCATTTTCCTTGCGAGCGCCCATAGCCTTCTGGATCCAGGAATCAACCTGGGCCATGTCGTCCTTACGAGCCTGCTCATTGCCACACTCCAAATCAGCCTTACGGCGATACGTCAGCTGCAGGTACTGCATGGCGTCATCATAGGTCGGGTTCAGCTCGACAGCCTTGTTCAAATACTGCAGCCCTTCATTCACCAGATCGGTATTAGCAGCCTGCAGTTTCTGGCATGCGCCTTTGCTCTTCTTGGGGTTGCCGTCGCCCTGGTCGGTCAGCCCGTCCGCAGCAAGAATTGTGATCGCGTTCTTATAAGCTAGCGTCCAATCTACGAATCCAACGGTGTAGTAAGCTTCTGGGTCGTTTGGCGCAATCGCGATGACCTTCTTCTCGTACTCTTTCGCAACATCAAATTTTTTGATGTTGCGGTTGATCGACGCAATCTGCTTCAGCGCTGTCAAGTCGCTTGGGTTCTTTTCCAGAACGGCATTGAAGCCATCAAGGGCCTTCTGTGCGATCGCCAGGTTCTCCGGCGTGTCCAGATTCGGCACTACCTGATACGAGTAAGCGGTAGCCAGATACAGCTTCGCGTCTTCGTAATTCGGATCGAGAGCGATCGAATTCTGGAAGTGGTTTACAGCCTCTTCGTATCGTGCATTTTTGAATGCCTGCACTCCCTTGGTCAGCTGGTCCCGAGCCTTCAGGCGATTACACCCGGTTGCAGTGATAAGCATCAGCGCCAGCAAAGCAGCCGTAACCGGAATCCGTGCGGTGAATTTCATTGGGCGAATCATCTCCTTCAAATGGGCGCGAGTTTCTATTCCAAAGACCGGGAAAGACTATAACCAAGTTTCGGCGTTCGCTTGATTGTAATGGTATATGTCCTAACGTGACTAGAGCAGCTTTCTTTCCCTTCTTCGAAAAGGGAATAATGTCGGTCTTTTGTACTACAACTATGGCGCTTCTGCATAGTTCGAACTGTTCTTCGGGATACGATGCAAGCCAGCGGTCGTAGGCTAGCCGGAACGCAAACAAAGTGGCCTAAACTATACGCCCATCTCGCATCTTGACGATTCTGTCCGCATAGGAAGCAGCGTCGGCGTCATGAGTGATCATCAGAATCGTCTGCCCGAGCCGACGGTTCAGGTCCTTGATCAACTTCAGCACTGCCGCCGAGTTCTCACTGTCCAGATTGTCCGTAGGCTCGTCGGCCAGCAAGATAGCCGGTGAATTCACCAGTCCGCGCGCAATCGCCACCCGTTGCTGCTGCCCGCCAGAGAGGGCACGAGGTTTGTGTTTCAGCCTGTCGGTGATCCAGTAGATTGAGATCTCCTGAAATGCCGAGTCGAACACAGTGTTCCGGCAACCGATATATTGCACCATCCGGATATTGTCTTCTGCAGTCAGGGTCGGCAGCAGGTTGTACTTCAGAAACACGAACCCACCGTAGTCTTGCAAAGCTCCGTTCGCTCGGCGTTGCTCATGCCGCCAGATCCCGGCCGTTCAGATGCACTGTCCCTGTTGTCATCGGGGTCAACCCCCCCCAGGATATGAAAGAGAGTCGACGTAAGGGTGAACGTAATTTAGGTAACGCTAGCACTCGATCAACCACAGTACACAAAGCTTCAGGCGACTGGTCACTTGGACCAGTCGCCTGCGCAAAGCTTTCCTTACTGAATTACTGTCCGGCTTCGACTCGGGGTGTAATGAGACCGATGTTATCCACTCCGGCTTGATGACCGAAGTCGATGACCTCAGCAACCTTGCTGAAGTCCAGATCCTTGTCGCCTTTGACGAACATGACCTTCTCTTGCCGGGTTGCAAAGATCTCGGCAAGCTTAGGCTCAAGGTCGCCCTTGTTCATCGAAGTCTCGTTGATTTTATAAGCCGGGGCTGCAGCGCCGTTGGATAGCACCTGAACGACGATCGTACGGTCATTCTCCTGCTGCTCCTTATGATCCTTGGGAGGCTGAGGAACCAGCGTCTCCAACCCTCGAGGCGTGACTGGAACGATGACCATGAAGATGATCAACAGTACCAGAAGAACGTCGATAAGCGGGGTAACGTTGATCTCAGAAACCGCTCCGCCAGTATTTCCACCACCCATTCCCATAGCAATCTCCTCAGATACTCTTGCCGCTCCAGTCGATGCGAGTCCGGCACCCTACATGCTACTTCTTGGTTGTTGTCGCGCCGGTGTCGTCTGTTCTTTCAGTCAACAGGCCAAGCTGGCTTACACCGGCGGACCGGATTCCATCCACCGCATCCATCACTTTGCCATAGTTGGCACGGATGTCCGCGCGCATAAAGACCTCTTTGCTGGTCTTGTTCTCCAGCTTCGCGGAGATCTTAGGTCCAAGATCATCGAGCGTTACCTGGTCGCCGCCGAGAAACGTCCTGCCATCGCGGGTCACAGCGACGACGACGGCATCTTCCTTATTGGCATCTTCCATCACCACCGCGGCATCAGCCTTCGGCAGATCCACGTTGACTTTGTTGTTCAGCATGGGGGTGATGACCATGAAGATGATCAACAGCACCAGCATCACGTCCACCATCGGCGTCACGTTGATGTTGGAGTTGACCTTCTTGCCTTCATCCCGCTTATTGATACCCATAACGTATGCTCCGTCCGGTTGCTGTATTTACTCTTCCTGCGATAGCTGCCCAGCCCTCGGACGCCGTTCGCTGGCGGCGCCCGAAAGCCTGGTCAGAGGGTGATTCCCGCAGAGTGCTGCTGATTGCCTTGCGCTTTCAGGACCGAATCCTTACCGGTGGCTCTGCTTGATGAAATAGTCGACCAGTTCGCTCGAGCTGTTGTCCATCTCAACGTCAAACGCTTCGACCTTACCAGTGAAGTAGTTGAACGTCATAACGGCCGGGATAGCGACGAGCAGACCGAAGGCGGTCGTAACGAGGGCCTCCGAGATACCGCCGGCAACTGCACCGATACCAGAGGTCTTTTGGGTTGCAATCTGCTGAAAGGCGTTCAAAATACCGACAACAGTACCGAACAGGCCGATGAAGGGAGCCGTCGAGCCGATCGTAGCCAGACCGCCCAGGCCGCGCTTCAGCTTGGCGTGAACGATGGCTTCCGAGCGCTCGAGTGCACGCTTGGAGCTCTCAACCTGCTCCTCGGTGATCGTGCCGCCCGAACCGAAGCTGCGAAACTCCTGCAGACCAGCCGTGACAACTTCAGCGAGGTGCGATTTCTTCGAACGGTCCGCAACCTTGATCGCCTCATCCAGACGGCCGTCCTTCAACGCGCCTGCAACCTTCGGGGCAAACTCGCGAGACTGCTTGCGGGCTGCAGAGAAATAGAGGGCCCGGTCGATGATCACAGCGAGCGACCAGATCGACATGATGAAGAGAAGAATGACGACGCAACGGGCCAGCCAGCCCATGTTGCCCCAAAGTCCCATTACACTGAAGCTGACCTGGGCTTCCTCGAAGTATAGGGCGAGGGAAGCGGGAACGTGAGCGAAGGTTGTTGCTAGATGAGCGAGAATCACTGGAATATTTCCTCCTGGTAGAACTCTAACTTTCAGAATCTTGACCCGGGAATCCCCCAAAAGTTCGACACCTTTGGGAGACCCGCGAGAGACGTTGTTGCCTGATTAGACTTGATTTAGATGAGCCTTGGTTTAGCCGCCGCCGAAGTTGAAGTTGACAGTAATCTGCGTATCCACTTCGGTGGGCTCGCCGTTCAGGAAGTACGGCTTGTAACGCCACCCTTGGACGGCAGAAACCGCCGCAGACCGGAGCATCTCAGGACCACTGACGACCTCGAGCTTTTCGATCGTGCCGCTCTTCGAGATCACCGCATGCAGAACAACCGCACCGGAGACGTGAGCAGCTCTCGCGATTGGTGGGTAAACGGGATTCTGCCCAGACAGCTTATTGCCAGCTACGACGCCGCTCGATACGCGAGCCGGACCCTTCGGCGGAGCAACCTTGACGACTGGAGTCGGCGCAGTGCCGATTCCGCCCATCACGCCACCTGGAACACCGCTTCCGCCACCCATACCAGCCATGCCGGCAACACCGGCAACCTGCGGAGGAGGAGCAGCATCTTCCTTCAGCATCTTGATGTCTTTAGGAATCTTCGTCGGAGCGTGAAGACCTGCGTCGATCTCCGACACCATCTTGATCGGCTTGACGATCTGTTGCGGCGGCGGAGGGGGTGGAGGGGGAGGGGGTGGAGGCGGCGCTGTCAGCATCGCAGTCATTGCCGTCTTCGGCAAAGCCTCCGGATACAGCAGCGGAATAAGGATCATGGTTGCCAGGATCGCGCCATTGAAGATAAAGGTCCCAATCATCCAGTACTTGGACTTGGTCTTGATCTGGCCGCCGGATTCCATCAACGAGGATTCGAACATATGCAGCCTCTTTACTGTGAAGAAGAGCTATTTTTCTTTAGACACCACGTTGCTGCTTTTTGTTCCCAGTTGTTTTTTTGTTCCAGCCACTTCTTTTTTGTTCCTGTGCTACTCCATCGGCAGAAGAGCCGATCCCTACACCTTCGCGCGCTTGCCCGCAGGTAACGTCACCGACTTACCCTTGCTCACTCGCCAGTCCTGATAGGCCACCAGCATCGGCGCAGCCACCGCGATCGATGAGTAAGTTCCAATTAGAATGCCAACAACGAGCGCGAAGGAAAACCCATGCAGCACTTCTCCGCCGAATAAATACAGCGAAAGCACCGTCAAGAAGGTTAGCCCCGACGAGATAACAGTTCTGCTCAGCGTCTGGTTAATGCTCCGATTGACGACATCATGCAGCGACTCCCTCCGCGAAAGCGCCAGATTCTCGCGAATGCGGTCGAAGACGACGATGGTGTCGTTCATCGAATATCCAATTAGCGTCAGGATTGCAGCGATAACAGTAAGCGTAATCTCCTGATTCGTCAAACTGAACGCGCCAACCGTGATCAGCGTGTCATGAAACACCGCTACCACCGCAGCCACGCCATAGATCAGCTCAAACCGGAACCACAGATAGATCAGCATTCCGATCAGCGAGTACAGGGTAGCCAGCCACGCCTGCTTCTGCAGCTGCTTTCCAGCCGTCGGTCCAACGATCTCAACCTGCTCCACTGTAAACGCGGAGTCGCGGTAATTGGCAGTCAGGGCGCTCTCCACACTCTGCCGACCCGCATCGTGCGACTGGTCGGTCGCCGTTGACTCGGGCAGCGCGATGATCACCTTGTTCGCCGCATGGCCGCTGGGATCACTGACGCGCTGAATGCGGGCATCGTGTACGCCCGCACGGTCCATCGCCTGCCGGATATGATCCTCATTCGGAGTCTGGTCAAAGGCCACACGAACCTGCGTGCCTCCCTTGAAATCAACCCCCATCGGAATGTGGTGCCAGAACAGGATGCTCAACACACCCAGAACAGAAAAGATCAGGGAAAACCCGAGGAAGTACCACTTCTTCCCGAGCCAATCAATATTTGTTGTACGAAACAGTTCCAAGCTCAAACCCTCAGCGGCAGCCAATGGCTCCGCAATCTCTCGAAAAACTAAATAGACAGCGCCGCGCCGCGTTCCTTCTTCTGCAGAATCGCGTCAAAGATCACGCGCGACACCAGCACCGCGGTAAACAAATTGGCGAACAGACCGAAGGCCAGCGTTACCGCAAAACCGCGCACCGGCCCCGAACCGAAGAGGAACAAGATCATCGCCGAAACGATGGTCGTCACGTGGGTATCGATGATCGTCACCCAGGCATGTGCAAAGCCCTGCTGCACCGCCGCCGCCGCTGTCTTGCCGGCTCTTAATTCTTCGCGAATGCGCTCGAAGATCAGTACATTCGAGTCCACGCCCATACCAATCGTCAGGATCACACCGGCGATTCCTGGCAGTGTCAAAGTCGAGCCGGTGAAGCCCATGAACCCAAGCAGGATCACCAGGTTCAGCATCAGCGCCAGATCCGCATTGATGCCAGCACCCTTGTAGTAAATCAGCATGAAGATCATGACCGCCAACATACCGGCGATCGCCGCGACCACGCCCTGATGGATCGAGGCAGCGCCAAGGCTCGGCCCAACCGTCCGCGTCTCAAGATACGAGATCGAAGCCGGCAGCGCGCCCGTGCGCAACATCAGCGACAGATCGTTCGCCTGCTGCTGCGTAAACGCACCGGTGATCTCGCCGCTGTCGCGAATTGCTGACTGGATTCCCGCAACCTCGCGAACCTTGTTATCCAGCAGAATCGCCATCGAACCCGGCGTGGCGCTCGAGGCCGTGTGCGCCTCGGTGTACTTGTAGAAGCGGTCCCCAGCCTCAGTCGTCAGATTGAACCGAATATTTGGCCGGCCGTTCTGATCCTGCCCCGGCTGCGCATCGCGGAAGTCCGTACCTTCCACCTCACTCACCCGCTTCAGCAGCCAGATCTGATCCGGTGCGCCTGCGGAGCCGCTGCCATGCACCAGCATCGAGTCAGGAGGAATCACCCCGCCGTTCGCCTGCAACGCAGCCTGATCCGTCTCGTAAGGCCCACCAGTCACCGCATGAATGGACAGCTTGGCAGTCGATTGAATAATCTCTTCCACCCGGCCGGGATCGCTGACGCCGGGCAGCTCCACCAGGATCTGGTTCTCGCCCAGCCCGTACTTCTGAATCACCGGCTCAGCTACACCCAGCTTGTCAATGCGCTCGCGGATCGTCTCAATCGAAGTATCGAGCGTCCGCGTCTCAAGATCCCGAGCCGCGCCAACCTTCATCGTCAGTGCCGAGTTGCCATCAGGCGTCGTGGTGACGTCATAGGTCGAATAATCGTTCCCCTGCAGCACGGAGCGAGCGTCACTCAACTTCGCCGCCGGAATACCCGACACGATGATCGTCTGTGGCCGCGAGGGATCCGTCTTGCCCACAGTAGCGCCGACCACTCCGGCCTTCTGCAGATCGCCCTCAAGCCTCGCAACATCGCGGTCCGTAGCCGAAGCGATCGCCTCAGCCACGTGCACTTCAAGCACCAGGTGGGTGCCGCCCTTAAGGTCGAGCCCCAGGTGGATACGATCTTTGATCGACTGCGTGAGCCCGCCATGGGGAATGCCCACGATGCCGAAGCAGAAGATCACCAGTACCGCAACGATGAATGCCGATTTCCCGGCCAGATTCTTGCCCATGATCTTTATTGAAGGGTGCAGCCGCGGTGCCCTGCTTCAGTCCCGCCGCCGCTATCCTTGTTTCTTCCTCGTCCGTTGTTAACGGTTCAATCTCAACGTGCCTACATCTAATATCTGTTACAGCTTTTGTTGTGAAGTCTTTGTTCTAGGCAGCCTGTTCGTCAGTAGTCACCGCGGCAATCGCGCTTTTGACGAACTCTAGCTTCACGCCGTCCGGCTGAACCCGCAGGATTACCAGATCGTCCTTCACGGTCAGTACCGTGCCGCGAATCCCGCCATTGGTGGTGACACGGTCGCCGGTCTTCAACTGCCCCAGCATCTCCTGCCACTTTTTCTGCTTCCTCTGGTTCGGTGCGATCATCAAAAAATAAAGCACCACAAAAAACAGGATCGGCAGGGCAAGACTGCCAAGATTACCCAGTCCACCCATCGCACTCTGCAACCACATCGCAAACATCAATCAAACTCCGTTCAATCACTCAATTCTTCTCTAGCACTGGCCAGCGAAACCACAGCCCAGTGCGCGCAGCCGGACGCAACTTCGCCTATGGTGCAAAAAGTGTGCCTAGCCCCTAAGCATCGCGTAACCGCAACCCCCTGTCAAGGCGCGGGCATCGCTCCTCACTTCGCCAAACGTCGCTTCCAGGCCATCTTTATCGTGCCCTCCAACATATCCGCGCTCACCGCGTCCAGCCGTACCCGGGTGGCCCCACCGCGACCCCACCCGCCAGGCACAGGAGAAAACGCCTCCGGCGCATCCTCCACCAGCCCAGCCTGCTCCTCCGGGCTCAGCTTCAGAACGCCATAACCCTCCTTCTCAAATGCAAGAGTACAAAAGATCTTCCCTCCCACCCGAAAGTCAGGATGCCCTTGATGCGACCCCTCCGACGCGCCCGGCAGACTTAACGCAATCCGACGATAGTCCTTTGCCGTCACCTGCAATCTCCTCCCGAAAGCTCTCAACACTCTACGCCCATCGCCGCGAATCCAGCGCCAACCTTCGCCTTAACGCGGGACGCTAATCGCCTATCTCATAAAGGCATGAATAGACATGCCTAGCCAACCACCGCCGAAAAACGGGTTGCTTTGGCATGGGGCCGCTAGCGTTCTTCAGGAAAATGCGATTCATGGCCTGCGACACATTGCCAGCGCCCATCGCGATAGACAAAAATATCCGTAAAGCGATTCTTCGCATGAAATTTTCCGTCCTGGCTTCTTGTCCCGCCAACACCACGGACATAAGCGGAATTGCCATGCACATGCGCATGCAACTCAGATAATTCGAAGTGAACGGTGCTCGGCTTCGCGACGGTCGCCAGCATTGCTCTGCGGTCGATCAGTGAGCCATCAAAGTTTGCCTCTTCGAATTCATCTGCCAGAATGCACTCTAGCGCAGCCTTATCGTGCTGCTCCACGGCTCGCAGCCAGACCTGCTCAATCTGAACCAGCGTCACCGGATCTTTTTGCTGGCCCGCTGGGCAACCTTGGCCATGCGCCAACGAAAACGAACACAATAGCAACAGGGGTAAAAAAAAAATCATGGCCGTTATCATTCCTATGCCGTTAGAGACGCAGCGGTCGGACATTTTGACTCTGGAATAGTTAGCCAGGATTTCTTTTTTCGTGAAGCAATCGATTTGCAACCGTATGCAAGCAAGAAGGAAGCGCCCATGCCCATCCCCGAAGACCTCGCCGCCATCGCTCACCAGGAGGCCGAACTCCGCTTCTCCACCTTCGACTATGACACGGCCTGGCGTCTCGGCCAGAGTCTGCGCGATCTGGCCGTCTCCCGCAATCAGTCTCTCGTCATCGACATTCGCCGCTTCGGCCAACCTTACCAGCCGCTCTTCTACACTGCCCTCGCCGACACCACGCCGGACAATCCCCGCTGGGTGCAGCGCAAATCGAATGTAGTCGCCCGCTTCCATCGCAGCTCCTATGCCATCGGCCTCGCACTCGAGCAGAGCAGCCGCACCTTCAGCGAACGCTACAGTCTTCCCGATGCCGACTACGCCGCCCACGGCGGTAGCTTTCCCCTCCACGTCATCGGCGCGGGCGTGATCGGCTGCGTCACCGTCTCCGGCCTGCCACAGCGCGAAGACCACAGTCTCGTTGTCGAAGCGCTCTGCCTCGAGCTCAAGCAGAGCCACGACTCCCTGCGCCTCGCATGACAAAACTCCGCACTGCGATAGCTTAAGAAAACTCTGATTGACTGATGCCCCCCAGTTCTTGCTGTCATCCTGAGCGGGAGCGAAGGATCCCGACAGGCTGCACACGCCCATACCATCGATGCCTTTCTACCCTCACCTCCGGATTCTTAGCACCCACGCGCCCCCAAAAGCCTTTCACTTGCCGCTTCGTCAGTGGTTCCCTAAAAAGTGGCAATGCTCTAATAAAAGCTTGCCCGCAAAGCAGCGGCACCACGGGAGCTTCGCAGTCATGTCGGATCGGCCTTACGCCATCACCCGGACACTCTCCTCCATCTTCCTCGTGGTGTGCCTTCTTCTCTTCATCCTCCGCACCTGGCACTGGCCCCTCATGGGCGATGCTGCCCTTATGCACTACGTCGTCTTCCTCATGGACCACGGCATGGCTCCCTATCGCGACATCGTCGATCCCAACATGCCAACGACTCTACTGATCGAAGGCACCGTCATGCACCTCTTCGGCGGCAACTCGCTTCCCTGGCGACTCTTCGACCTCTCGCTTTTGGCAGTCTCTGGAATCGCGATGTTCGTCATTAGCAAACCCTACAGCCGTTTTGCCGCCCTCTTCGCTGCATCCCTCTTCACGTTGATCCACGGCCGCGACGGCCTGGTCGAACTAGGTCAGCGCGATCTCACGATGACGGTCTGCCTCCTGATCGGCTACGCCTTCCTACTTACCGGCCTGAGAACGCATCACAGAGCGCTTCCACCAAAAAAGACCAGGCCCTGGATGACGGCCACGTTCGGATTCTTCTGCGGCGTAGCAGCCACCATCAAGCCGTCCGTCCTCTTCCTCGCTCCGGCTGTTCTGCTCCTCGCCGCCATCGCTCTAAAACGCAGACAGCAGCCCTTCGTCTCGCACCTCATCGCCGGGCTTCTCGGAATGCTGACGCCGATCCTTTTAATCCTCGCCTGGCTCCAACACCAACACATCACCGCCGACTTCTTCCGAACCCTCACCCAACTCCTCCCCTACTTCCTCCTCCTCGGCCCCCGCTCTTACCCTCATCTCGTTCTTCACAGCATCTCGTCCGTCATGCTTCCCATAGTTTTGCTCTGGCTGCCAATCGTCCTTCTCAAAAAAGATTGGATCACCTGGGAACGCGCCGCCCTCCTCGTCGCAGTTCTCTTCGGACTAGCCTCGTTCTATCTCCAACGGAAGGGTTTTCCCTACCATCGCTACCCCTCCGAAGCCTTTCTGCTCCTCCTGATCGCCATCGACTTCACCACCATCCTCAAAACCAGACCAGCCCACTGGCGACTTCGCTTCACCACAAACAACAAGCTCCTGCCCGCCCTCGCCATCACAGGCATCGTAGTCGGCGTAGTCTTCGTCGCAGGCGGTTCTACCGCACACGCCCTCTGGCAGGACTGGCGCAATCAGGAGTTCGACACCATGCTCCGCGCCGATCTCAACCGCCTGGGAGGCGAAAAGTTAGACAACCGCGTGCAGTGTCTGGACATGGCCGACGGCTGCATCCCCACGCTCTACAACATGCGTCTCGTGCAATCCACCGGCTATCTCTACGACTGCTACATGCTCTCCAACCAACCCGGCGCCGAACAAGATCGATCCCGCGAAGCCTTCTGGCACGCCATCATGAAAAATCCCCCTGCCGTCTTTGTCGTCTCAAGCAACGACTGCGACCCAGCCACCCAGCGCCCCGGCTACACCTATCAAAAGATGAGCCGCTGGCCCCAATTCGACGACTACCTTCAAGCCAACTACCACCTCGACGTAGAACGAATCCCCCCGCACATGGTCAACGCAGGCAGCAGCCCCTCCAAGCCCCTCGGCTACAGAATCTACACAAAAAACAATTAGCTAGCGTCAGCCAAGGCCCGCCGCACCCGCTCCATAGTATCCAGATAAAACGCAATATTGTGCACGCTATTCAGCACAGCACTCAACGGCTCCCCCGACGCAAATAAATGCCGCAGATAAGCCCGCGTATACCGTCGGCACACCATGCACCCGCACGTCGCATCAATCGGCCCCTGATCTTCCGCATACTCCTTCTTCTTGATATTCAGCCTGCCCTCCGATGTAAACAGCAGCCCATGCCGCCCCGCCCGCGTCGGCAGCACGCAGTCCATCATGTCCACACCCATCCGCGCGTACTCCTCAATCTCATCCGGATACCCCACCCCCATCACATACCGCGGCTTATCCTTCGGCAGATGCTCCAGCGTCCAGGCGATCATCTCCCGCGTCACCTCCCGCGGCTCCCCCACCGCCAGCCCGCCGATCGCATACCCCGGCAGGTCCATCTCCACCAGCCGCTCCGCCGACTCCTTCCTCAAATCCGCATACATCCCGCCCTGGACAATCCCAAACAAACTTTGCGTCTGCCCCTGTCTCTCCGAAAACCACGGCACCCGGTCCTTATGTAACTCAAAGTGATCCTTCGACCGCTGCGCCCACGCATGCGTCAACCCCATCGACTCCCGCGTCCTCTCCCACGTCGCCGGCGTCTCCACGCACTCATCGAAGACCATCGCAATATCCGCTCCTAGCGCAATCTGCACGTCCATCGAGTGCTCCGGCGAGAAAAAATGCTTGCTCCCATCCAGGTGCGACCGAAACTCCACCCCCTCCGGCGTCACCTTCCGCAGCTTGCTTAAACTGAACACCTGGAACCCGCCCGAATCCGTCAGCATCGGGCGCTCCCAGCTCATAAACCGATGCACCCCGCCCATCCGCCGCACCAGCTCATGCCCTGGCCGCAGATACAGATGGTAGGTGTTCGCCAGAATAATCTGCGCCCCCTTTCCACCCGCGCCAACCTCTTCCAGCAGGCTCTGAGGCACCGCCTTCACGCTCGCCGCCGTCCCCACCGGCATAAACACCGGAGTCTCCACCACACCATGCGGCAGCCTTAGCCGCCCCCTCCGCCCTCCGCCCTCAGCGGTCCTGTCTACCTCAAATGAAAATCGCTCAAACGAAAATCCCATTACTCCGATTGTATGAGGGCTAGCCCATTCCGACCCCAACGACGCTCTGACAGCCTCTTCGGAGCAGTCACACTCCATTAATTCATCTGGCATTCAACTTCAATTCACAAATCCAGCCACCTTCAGACCTAACAATAAGGAGCACCGCATCTCTACCAACTTTTGAGGCCTCAAAAAATGATTCGGAAACTTCTCGCCCTCTCGTTGTCCTCGACCCTTCTTCTCAGTGGCTGCGGCCAGGGCACGGTCAGCACGCCTCCAGGCAACGGCAACGCCAACACCACCCCGCCTGTCGTCATCACGCCCACCACCGCCCAGGCCGCCATCAAGCACATCGTCGTCATCTACGGCGAAAACATCTCCTTCGACCACTACTTCGGTTCCTACCCCAACGCGGCCAACACAGGTGGAACCACCTTTACCCCCGCAACCGCCGCCACGGTAGCTGCTGCGGCCGCCGCCGGCACCACCAGCCTTCCGGCCACCCCTACCATCACCAATAACTACATCTCGAACCCCAGTCTGCTCACGGCCAATCCGAACCTCAACAGCGCCAATACTGTGTCTGCATCGAACTCTGTGTCGGCCAATCCCTTCCGACTCGGCCCAAACCAGGCTGCCACCAATGACCAGGACCACAACTACGGCCCGGAGCAGCTGGCATTCGATAACGGCAAGATGGATCTCTTCCCCCTCTCGGTCGGAGTCGCCAGCCCCGCCTCCCTCGTCAATTCGACCGGAGCAGCTCCCATCACTGGCACCACCGCCCTCACCATGGGCTACTATGACGGCAACACCGTCACCGCACTCTGGAACTACGCGCAGCACTACGGCCTCAACGACCACTCCTTCGGCACTACCTTTGGTCCCTCCACCCCAGGCGCCATCAACCTCATCTCCGGCCAGACCAACGGCGTCATCAATCAGGTCGGTGCCCTGGGCAGCGCCGTAATCGCCGACGGCCAAGGTGGCTTAACGGACATCAACGACGCTGACCCGGCCAATGACGTCTGCTCCTCGACGGGCGAGTACTTCAGCATGTCCGGCAAAAACATCGGCGATCTGTTGAACGCCGCCGGCATCTCCTGGGGCTTCTTCGAGGGCGGCTTCAATCTCTCCATCACCAACACCAGCGCCAACGGCGTCATCGCCTCCGGTACCGGATGCCTGCCCGGGGAAGCAACCGGCAGCCGCGCCACCGGTGCCGTCAATATCCCCGGCAATCCTCTCAAGGCTGACTACATCCCCCACCACCAGCCCTTCCAGTACTACGCCAGCACAGCAAACCCGACTCATATCCGCCCCGCCTCCGTCGCAGCGATCGGAACCGCGGCCGATACCGGCCCCTCCACCGCCAACCACCAGTACGACATTCTTGACTTCAACGCAGCTCTCAAGGCCGGAAACATGCCTGCCGTCACCTTCCTCAAGGCTCCCGGCTACCAGGACGGCCACGCCGGTTACTCCGATCCTCTCGACGAGCAGACCTTCCTCGTCACCGAGATCAACGCCATCGAGTCCTCGTCCTTCTGGGGTTCGACCGCGATCATCCTTGCCTACGACGACTCCGACGGTTGGTACGATCACCTCACCGACTTCGTCAACGGCTCCCAGACAACCTCCGATGCAGCCTTCTGCAACGGCGCCGCTCCCACTCTGGCGGGTCCCAACTCCAACGGACTTCCCGTCCAGGGCCGTTGCGGTCACGGTCCTCGCTTGCCCCTGCTCGTCATCTCACCCTGGGCCAAGAAAAACTACGTCGATCAGACTCCGACCGACCAGGCCTCCATCACTCGCTTTATTGAAGATGTCTTCCTGAGCAGCGCACGCATCGGTGGCGGATCCTTCGACGCCTCTGCCGGATCTCTCATGAACATGTTCAACTTCACGAGCAATGTTCCGCCCAATCCCAACGTCGTCCTCCTCAACCCAACTACCGGTGCAGTTACCTCTGGCAACTAGCCAAGGTTTCACGGTACGTTCACAAATAAGCCATAAACTCAAAGGACGTACCCTGCATTCAAGGGTGCGTCCTTTTCTGCTCTCAGCCCGCACCATCACGCTCGTACGGAGATAAGTTTGTCCCCCACCCGCCGCACCATACTCCAGCAGCTCTCTGCGCTGGGAACCCTCGCCTCCCCACCAATCGCTTTCGCCAGTCGCCTCCTGCAGAATCACGTCGTGTCCGCCGATTCAGGCATGTCCATGGCTGGCATGGCTCCCACCCAGCAATCTGACAAGCCTGCAATCAACGGCTTCTCCCTCACTCCCTTCGTCGACGAACTCCCCCTTCCCGAACGCGCCAGGCCCATCTCCTCACTCCACCCGCACAAGCTCCGCATCACCATGCGCGAGATCCACGCCAAGGCCCACCGTGACATCCCCCCCACCCGCATGTGGAGTTACGGAGACACCGCCCTCGCCCCTCTCATCGATGTCCGCGCCCACCGGCCGCTTCAGGTTGAATGGGTCAACCAGCTTCCCAAGCAGCACTTCCTTCCCATCGATCACTCCCTCCACGGCTGCGGCCATGACGTCCCCGACGTTCGCGCCTGCGTCCATCTCCACGGTGGTCGCACCCCCTCCAAAGACGATGGCTTCCCGGAAGACTGGTTCGTTCCCGGCACCTCCCGCACCTGTACCTATCCTCTCCAGCAGGACGCCGCCGCTCTCTGGTATCACGACCACGCCATGGGACTCAACCGGCTCAACACCTACGCCGGTCTCTTCGGCATGATGCTCTTACGCGACGACGCAGAGGACGCGCTCAACCTGCCCTCCGGCAAATACGAGATTCCGCTTCAAATCTACGACCGCCAGTTCACCACCGACGGCCAGCTCTACTATCCCGACTCCGGCGACCCCGAACATCCCTGGGTTCCCGAGTTTGGCGGAAGCTGCATCCTCCTCAACGGCAAGATGCGGCCCTATCTCGAAGTCGAACCGCGCCTCTACCGCTTCCGCCTCCTCAACACCGCCAACAGCAGCTTCTTCAATCTATCCCTCACCAGTCGGCAGCCGTTTCATCAGATCGGCAGCGACCAGGGCCTGCTCCCAGCACCCGTCAAGATGTCCAACCTTCTCATCGCCCCGGCCGAACGAGCCGACCTCTTGATCGACTTCTCCCAGGCCGCCGGTCAACACATCCACCTCATCAACGGTGCCGTCCAAATCCTCGAATTTCGCGTCGCCCCAAAATCCAGCCAAACCACCTCAGCATCTCAATCTTCACGAATCCCAAACGGAATCGCCACAGCAGCTTCCATTCCATCCACACTTCGCTCCATCGACCCAATCCCCGAGTCCGCCGCCACCACTACACGCACCATCACCCTCAACGAGTATCTCGACAAGATCGGTAACTCCATGCTCATGCTGCTAAACAACAAGCATTGGCATGAGCCCGTCACCGAAACTCCACGCCTCAACTCCACTGAGATATGGGAGTTCGTAAACCTCACCGAAGACACCCACCCCATGCACCTGCACCTGGTGCGCTTCCAGGTCCTCGATCGTCGCGCATTTGATGTCTTCAAATATCGCAACAATCTGGGAACCCGTTACCTCGCAGCAGCCGTCCCGCCCGACCCGAACGAAACAGGCTGGAAGGACACCGTCCATTGTCCGGCCGGCGCGATCACCCGCATCATCGTGCACTTCGACGGCTACCCCGGCAAATACCTCTACCACTGCCACATCCTCGAGCACGAAGCCAACGACATGATGCGCCCCTTCGAAGTCATCGCCTAGTCGCAGTTGCCGTGAACTCGGCCTCTTGCTGTTGCAGTTGCATCTGCTTTTCTTGTTTGTCATTCCCAAAGGGAATCTGCGTTTGCAGTTTGCCTTTTTTGTTGCCATTCCCGAAGGGAATCTGCTTTTCCCTTCCTCGAAGTAACAACCCACCTGCTTTAGCTTCGAGTAGACCCGGAGCAAAAGGGTATGGATATCGAATCATTTCAAGATTCGTGTCCCGCCGAACAAGCCACCCACGTGAAGCAATGCACGGCACCGAGCTTCTAAAAAAATGTCTAAAAACTTTTCTGAATTTTCCTCAGCAAATTCGCATGTCAACCCCCAAAACTGCAAATCCCCCCGCCAGACAAGGGAATTCGCGTGGCGTATCAGTTAGGCTCGATCCGCTATTCTTTAAAAAGACAAACAAAACAGATTTGCATGTCAGTTTCCCCTCGATCAGCCGCCTTACAGGACCTAACTCCTTTGCTTGCACGTATCTGCACGCAAGTGTTTTAGAATGAAGTTTTTACGGGGAATGCTTCGCCGCAACCCTCACATTGTAAAAGACTTGCGCGCGGGCAATAGGGGGGGTATCCCCTACCCACCACCGGCAAAACTCGCCTCCAGCCATTCTCCTTAGTGCCCGTTTTGGAGTACCGTATCCCCAAGGAGATCGCGCCATGCTAAGGAGAGACTTCCTTCGCCGCTCGACCCGCACCGTAGGTGCCGCCCTTCTCGCCTGCTCCTCAATCGCTCGCGCCGCACTGCTCGAACCGGATCCACTCCCGCAAAAATTCCAGGCCCAGGACGAAGTCACCCTCGGCCACACCGGCATCCGCACCAGCCGCCTCGCCATGGGAACCGGCACTATCGGCTTCGGCGGCTCCTCCAACCAGACCCGCCTCGGCACCTCGCCTCTCACCAGACTCCTCCTCGACGGCTACAACAATAACGGTCTCCGCTTCTTCGACTCCGCCGACTCCTACGGCAGCCATCCCTACGTCGCCGAGGCTCTCAAGCAGATCCCCCGCGACAAAGTCACCGTCCTCACCAAGACCGACACGCGTGACGCCGCCGGAGTCCGCGCCGACCTCGACCGCTATCGCAAAGAGCTGGGAGTCGACTACATCGACATCGTCCTCATCCACTGCGTCACCGAGGCCGACTGGACCACACGCTATCGCGGTGTCATGGACGTCCTCTCCGAGGCCAAACAAAAAGGCATCATCCGCGCGCACGGAGTCTCCTGCCACAGCCTCTCCGCCTTGAAAGCAGCGGCAGCCTCGCCCTGGGTCGAAGTCGATCTCGTCCGCCTCAACCCCATCGGCTCCCATATGGACGCTGACCCAGCGACCGTAATCAGCGTCATCAAGCAGATGCGCGCGCAAGGGAAGGGAATCGTCGGCATGAAGATCCTCGGCCAGGGCGATCTTCGCGACAAGCCGGCCGAAGCCATTCGCTACGCCCTCGGCACCGGCGTACTCGACGCCTTCACCATCGGCGCCGAATCCCAACGAGAGCAGAACAACCTCATCCAGCGCGTAGCCGCAGCTTAGCTGTCTGGGACCTGACTAACTTAAATTTCCTTCAACTCACCAAAAAATGTTGCGCGGGGTTTCGTGGTTTTGTAAGGGGTTTTTGCGGAAATCGGGGATTTTGGTGTGGTGAATTGATGGTGAGAGCGTGGTGAGTTGTGGTGATAAACGTGGTGGCGAGCCGCGCTAAATTCTTCGACTCAAAACACGCCACGGACGGCAGATTTATTTTGGGGTTACCCGGCTACCGTTCCAGCATCTCCACCGCCTGCGCCACCGTTATATCCTGCGGGACCTGTCGAAACTCACTGTGCACCACCCGCTCATTCCTGCCAATCTCTTTGAAGAGCATCGCCTTGCCTTCGATCGCCGTGTTCACCGTCGCGTCCTTCCAATCGCCACCTGGCTCCATCTCATGCGTCGTGCTGAAGCTGCTGCCAGCATGCACCGTTCCCAGCAAACCAAACCCGAGGCTGACATCCGCAGGCATCTTGCCATCAATCCCGTGCAACTGCATCGTCCGTCGATCTATCAAGACAGTGCCCAGCATTGCATGCAACACGCGCTCCTCAAGCGACTGCGTCTTGTAAGCAGGATCCGGTCGAAATGCAATATGCAGATCGCTCCCTTCCACGTGAGGATCCTCAAAGAGAAAAGCCTTTCGCAGCAACGCCAGCATCTGCTCCGCGTGCTCTTCGTCACTCTTCATGGCCTGCTCTCGCCGCCGAAAGACCTCGGGATGCGCAACAATCTCGGCAAGCTTGTTCTTCTCGGCAGCCATCCGATCCGCACTCAACGGCTTGCCATCTTCGGTCAGCAGAAGTCTCACCTTACCCAGTGCAGTCTCTATCACGCGCTCCCGCCACAGATGGCCGCCCGTACGATCAGACCGTTCCTCACAGAGATAGATATACCGGTTGCGATGCTCCGCCGGATCGTTCTCATGGTGCAGCATGGTGTCGACGATCTGCTTCGCGGCGCTCGAGCTCTGCGCATGCAAGCTCCCTGCTGCCAGTAGACAAATCGACACTGTGGCTCCTACAACAAACCGCATCGACCTTGGATCCTCATCTCGTCAGCAAAAAATTACCAGCCCACCAAGCCCCAGTAAAGCACGCCAGCAACACTACTCGTATAAATTCCTGCCAACTGCCCGTACAGACGCGATCGCAACGCTGTAGGACTCGCCCTCGAGATTGCCCGCCGAAATATCCAATAACCCGTCACAAAACTCACGTAGACTGCCATCAATCGCATGGCCGAATCTCCCGAAAAACCGCTGCCACCCATCACCACGCCCGATACCCTGATCACCGAGCCTGAACTCGTCGCCCCTGACTTGACCGGCAACGCCGCGCTCCCGTCCGCACCACCCGCGGGACGCCGCGCCGCCGCCACCTTTATCTTCTTCACCGTCACCCTCGACATGCTCGCCCTCGGCATGATCGCCCCTGTCCTGCCTCGTCTCATCGAAGGCTTCCTCCACGGCGACACCTCCAGCGCCGCAAAGATGCTTGGCCTCTTCGGCACCGTCTTTGCCGCCATGCAGTTCTTCTTCTCGCCCATTCTCGGCTCGCTCTCCGACCGCTTCGGCCGCCGTCCCGTCGTCCTGCTCTCTAACTTCGGCCTCGGCTTCGATTACCTCCTCATGGCCTGGGCTCCCGCACTCAGCTGGCTCTTTGTAGGCCGCGTCATCTCCGGGCTCACGGCCTCCAGCATCCCCACTGCCATGGCTTACATGGCCGACGTCACCCCACGCGAGCGTCGCGCCGCAGCCTTCGGCATGTTGAACGCCGCGTTCGGCATCGGCTTCGTCCTTGGTCCGGCCATGGGCGGACTTCTCGGCAACATCAACCCGCGCCTGCCGTTCTGGGTCGCAGGCGGCCTCAGCCTCATCAACGGACTCTACGGCCTCTTCGTGCTCCCCGAGTCGCTCTCGCTCGCCAACCGCAGCCCCTTCTCCTGGGCGCGCGCCAACCCCGTCGGTTCGCTCAAGCTGCTCAACCGCGGTGGCATGCTCGCCATCTCGGGAGTCCTTCTCCTCGGCTACTTCGCCCAGCAGGTCCTCATGAACGTCTATGTTATCTACGACGACTACCGCTACCACTGGACCAATCGCACCGTCGGTCTCTCGCTCGCCACCGTAGGCGTCTTCACCGTCATCTACGGTGCACTCCTCATCAAACCCGTCATCGCCAAAGTAGGCGAGCGCGGCGCCATGACCATCGGCCTCATCGGCGGAGCCATCGGCTACTCCATGATCGGCTCCTCCAAAACCGGCCTCCTCTTATGGTTCGGCATCCCCGTCCTCAACCTGATGTCCTTCACCTGGCCCTCCGCCCAAAGCCTTCTCTCCCGCAAGACCAGCCCCTCCGAACAAGGCCAGCTTCAAGGCGCCATCAACAGCCTGCGCGGCATCGCAGGACTCATCGGTCCGGGCTTCTTCACCTACATCTTCAGCAAATCCATCGGAGCCAACGCGATCATCAGCAGCCCCGGCACCCCCTTCTACGTCGCCGCCGCCATGCTCCTCATCGGTCTGATCCTCGCCCAATACGCCACCCGCAAGACTCAACCCGCGG
This sequence comes from Tunturiibacter empetritectus, assembly GCF_013410875.1. Classification (GTDB taxonomy): domain Bacteria; phylum Acidobacteriota; class Terriglobia; order Terriglobales; family Acidobacteriaceae; genus Edaphobacter; species Edaphobacter empetritectus. The sequence continues at coordinate 192,715 of NZ_JACCCU010000003.1, forward strand.
TTCCCTCCTGAGTCCGGCCACAAGAGGCTGGCGAGCTTCTTCCCAGCGCCCTGCACTCGCGGCTGAAGACTCCGCGCGGATTTTGCTTGATACGCTGCCGGCGCCTGCCGCACCATACAGCTATCCCTTTACCTGGAGAAAAAATAGATGAAGCATTCCAGCCTCTTCTCTCTTCTCGTCTGCCTGTTCGCCCTCCCCGTCTTCGCGCAGAGCGACGCTGCCGAACAACAGGTTCGAACTGCCGAAGCCGCGCAGGTCAAGGCCGTCCTGGCCGAGGACGCTCCAACGCTCGATAAGCTCTGGTCGCCGCAGATGATCGTCAACGCTCCCGACAACGTGGTGCGCAGCAAGCCCGAAGTCTTCCAAGCCATGCACGCCGGCATGCTCAAATACTCCGCTTACGAGCAGTCCATCGAAAGGGTCTCCGTCTCTCAGGACACTGTCGCCATCATGGGGCAAGAGATGGTCAAGCCCTTGACCGGCCCGAACACCGGCAAGATTGTTCAGCGCCGCTTCCTCGATATCTGGCAGCGTTCCGGCACGAGCTGGCGGCAGATCGCCCGGCAGGCAACCATCATCTCAATCAAATAGCCAGACAAGGAGAGCGCTGGCGCAAGACTGTGAGGAAATACGCCACTGATGGTTCCGGACGTATCCCCGCCTCCGGCAGGTCCCAGCCTCCAGGCGGCGGGAGCGAACCCGATCCACGGCGCTCTCCCGTGAGCCGGCACACCCTTCTACGTCGCCGCCGCGGCGATGCTCCTCATCGGCCTGATCCTCGCTCAATACGCCACTCGATCTGCCAAGCCCGCGATTCAACCCTGAGAGCCAATCGCTGACGCGCCCGAAAGATCGTGCACCTCGACAAGCAGAAGATTGCGGTGTGGCGACGCAAGTCGCGACGAAGAGGGAAGCGATCATGCGGAACTCCGACGGGATTAAATGCTGTGAAACGAGAAGCAGCTTAAGCAAAAAAGTGTGGCGGCGGGTGTCTTGCTATGATGAGCCTGCATTAGCGCCGAATGCCCGTTAACTCGTTCTTAACATAAGCGAATTGTTGTTTCGAGGAGTATCTTGTGCATCCTTCACGCCGGCTTGAGATCGCCCTTCTTGTTCTTGTTTCACCTCTGCCGATTGGAGGACAGATCTCCGCTCAGAAGACAACGAGCTCCCCAGCCACAGCCACGGGAGAAGCCCGTTCGGCGGCAAAGCAGGACAGCGCCTCTGCCCGGTTAAGTGCGATCGCTGCCTCCGGTCATCTCGAAGATCTTCGCTGGCCCGACTTCTCGGACTATCGCTCGCATGTCATCAACTTTTACCGCCCCGGATATCAGCCTGCGTGGATCCACGACGGCCAACCCACCACTCAGGCTCTCGAACTGATCCAGATCTTGCAGGATGCCGATCGAGAGGGCCTGCAGGCTGATGACTACGACGCCTCGCGGTGGGCTGATCGCGTGGCCTTGTTGAAGAGTCCGCACGAGGCTGCTGATGAAGCGCGCTTCGACGCCGCCCTCACCGTCTGCGGGATGCGTTACGTCTCCGACCTGCATATCGGAAGGGTTAACCCGCAAAATCTGGGTTTCGAGTTCGACGTCTCCAGCAAGAAACTCGACCTGCCGCACTTCGTCCGCGAGCGGCTGGTCAACGGGTCCGATCTACATGCCGAGCTGGCCCAGATCGAACCACCATTCCCAAGCTACAAGCGACTCCGCGCTGCTTTGCTGCATTACATGGAGCTTGAGAAGAGCGGTGACGGAGAGAAGGTGCTTGACGTCGGAGGAGTGTCTCCGGGCGGCCAGTATGCGGGCATAGCAGGACTGGGAAACCGATTACGGCTGTTGGGCGATCTACCGGATAGCGTTAGCATCCCGCCCGACTCGAAGGTCTATGAAGGCCCCCTGGTCGATGCGGTCAAACACTTTCAGGAGCGCCTGGGCCGACAGGCAACCGGGGAACTCGACTACAAGACAGTGGTCGAGTTGAACGTCCCGCTCAGCGACCGGATTGAGCAGATGCGCCTGGGATTGGAGAGATATCGCTGGTTGCCCTACCAGTTCAAACAGCCTCCTATCGTCATCAACGTTCCGGAGTTCCGTCTCTACGGGTTCGACGGTAAAAATGAAGTGGGCCTCACGATGAGGGTGAATGTGGGCGAGGACTATGACCACCAGACACCCATGTTCGAAAACAACATCCAGTACCTCGTCTTTCGTCCTTACTGGACCCCTACGCCAAACATCCTGCGCAAGGAGATCATTCCCGACCTTGAGAAAAATCCATCCCTGAGCGATCAGAATCTGGAGCTGGTCAGCGCAAGCGGGAAGGTGATTAAGTCGGGAGACGTCACTCCTGCACTGTTGCAGCAGGTGCGAGCAGGGAAGCTGACGGTGAGGCAGCCACCTGGGCCCGAGAACGGGATGGGTCTGGTCAAATTCATATTTCCCAACCAGCACGATGTCTATATCCACGACACCCCTGCGAGCCTCGATATGTTCTCCGAGGCAACCGAAGGGGAAGAGGGAGAGCTAAAGCGGGTGGCCAGCCATGGATGCATCCACGTGCAGGATCCCGCCAAGTTTGCAGCGTGGCTTCTCCGGAACAATCCCAGTTGGAATCTCGAAAAGGTTGAGAAGGCCATGCATGACGGCCGGGATAACTTCCAGGTGAATCTTGTGCCGGCGATTCCCGTGTTGATCTTTTACATGACGGTCGTCGTAGGAGAGAACGGTGATGTTCACTTCTTTCACGACATCTACGATCATGACAGAACGCTGAAGCTGGAGTTGGCCCAGGGCTACCCCTATCCCAAATGAGCGGAAGCGCTGCGGTCGCAGATGATTACAGCTAAGGCTTGATCTCGATCGGCGTGCCATCAGCCACCACTCGCCAGATCTCGTCGATCTCCGCATTGGTCACCGCGATGCAGCCCTCGGTCCAGTCGCCCAGGTGGTGGGCCGGCCCTTTGAAGTCGTTCGGAAGCCCATGGATGTACAGTTCGCCGCCGGTTGGAACACCATACCTCTTCGCGCGCGCCACATCGTCCGCGTTTGGGTAAGAGATGTGAATGGACCGGTGATACTGGCTATGTGCGTTATGCCGGTCGAGCACATAGTTGCCTTCAGGTGTCCTGCGATCGCCTTCCATGATCTTCGGACCGACCGGATTGCCCCCCAACGAAAGCGTATACGTCTTCAGCACTTCGCTGCCCTTCATCAAAAGCAGCTTTCTCTCACTCTTCAAGACAAGCACTTTGTCGGCTATGGCGGAGGCTGGTAACGGAGCATCGTTCGCTGAGATAGCCCGCAATGGAAGGACTGGCAGGGCAAAAAGAGCGAGAACGCCGAGCTTTGTGATCTTCGACAACAACATCGACCGCACTCCGTCACAGGCAAAGGATTACACAGGGTCGCCGCGGCTCTGGTTAAACCCAGCGGCTAACCGTTGCGAAGATAACTCTACTGCCAGTTGGCTTATAAAAGATTATCTGACTCGAGGCCAATCACACGTGGGTGGGATATACCGTGATTGATCCTCTCCCTGGATAGGGAGGTCTCCTATCGCCATCACTTCTTCAACGACTTCACCAGCTGCTTCCAGTCCAGCTCCGTCTGATCCGCATAGGCCTCCGCAAACGCTCCGACCGCCTCATCGAACCGCGGTGAAGTCCCTACATAACCGGCCACCATTGCGCTATCTCCTGCCCGCGCATGTCCCCGCGCCAGAATCTCGCCGCACACCCCCGCATACTCCAGCAATCCAGCAGCCTTCAGATCTCCCAGCTGAATCGAGGCCTTGTGATCGTTCAACTGCCTCACCAGGTAATCTCTGCTGTCCATCGTCGTCCATCCCAGAAACGGATCGGACTGCAGCTGCATCGCTCGCTCCCCATTCACTACTCGCTGGCCCTCGTGCTGCTTTCCTCTTCGCCCCTTCAAGGCACCCGCAACGTAAGGCGCATACCCGGAAGCAACCTCCTCTTTGATCTGCAGAAACAGAGGGTCCTTCGTGCCATTTCCCTCCATCAACACCACGTAGTCCCGCAGACCCACTGACCCAGTCCCCACCACCTTGAACGCGACATCCATCGGCCGGTACTGCGCCAGAAAGTGTCTCCGCTCCGGCTGCAGGCTCTCCGCATACATCGTCAGTGACCCCACCACCTGCTCCGCCAGCGCTCCGGTAACCCGTTTCAGGTTTGGCGGAATCGTCCGAAACACCCTCGGCGCCCGACCCAAACTCTTAGCCGCATTCTTAGCCGAGCTCTTAGCGGCACCCTTCGCCGTCTTGCTCCCCTTCTTCTTCGCCACCGAAGCTCGTCCTTCTACCTCCGTCAGCGTCAACAGGGTATGCATGGGCGTAGCTCGCTCCGCCATCATCAGGATCCCCGCCACCGGCGTCACACTTCCCAGCCGATGCACCTGGTACTTCGCGACCTCCAGCACCGGCATTCGTGCAAACGACTGCATCATCGTCCGGTATCGCTCCAGAAATACCGCTGCCGCCTCCCGGCAACGTACATCCTTGGCCCCGGACCCACGTCCCGCCAGCACCAAGCTCGTCGCCATCCGCTTCACGTCCCACTCGAACGGCGCGACGATCGTCTCGTCAAAATCATTAATATCGAAGACCAGCCGCCCATCCGGCCCTGCAAACGCCCCCAGGTTCCTCACATGCGCATCGCCGCATAGCTGATTGCAGATCCCCGTGCTCCCCACCAACGACAGGTCATACGCCATCACCGGCACCGCTCCGCGAAAGTACCCGAACGGCGACGCCGCCATCAACTCGTTCTTCAGCGTCACCAGCGCCGGCACCCGCCCCCGCGTCGAGATCTCCAGCAGCTTCAGCGGACTCTCCCGCCTCTGCTTCGCTGTCCACGCCTTATGATGCTGGCGCTTCAACTGCTTCCGCCGTTCGTGCCCGAAGGCATAGCGTTCCCGCGCGCTTACCGGCTGCGTCTCCTTCATCCATCCACCTCCATCTGCAACCAAGAGTCTAGTCTACCCACGCGGCAAATAAACTCCGCGAGCCTGCATGTTGATGTATTCTTGCCCGCATAAGCGCAGAGCATTCATCAGGTCTTACGAGGTCTCACAACTCCCATGTCCCGCGCCGGCACCACCGAGATCCCCAGGGTAGAGCCCCTCCTCGTCCTTGCCGTCATCGTGCTCATCCTCTACTTCGCGCGCGAGCTCCTCATCCCGCTCACCTTCGCGCTCACCCTGTCCTTCCTGCTCGCCCCCGCCGTCAGCCGCCTCGAAACACGCCGCGTCCCCCGCGTCCTCGCCGTCGCCCTCATCGGCATCCTCGCCTTCCTCAGCATCTTCAGCGTCGGTTACGTAGTCGCCAAGCAGCTTCTCAACGTAGCCCGCACCCTTCCGGCCTACCGCCTCAACATCCACCAGAAGATGGCCACTGTCCACTCGCCAGCCGAACAGTCCCTTGAAAAAGCCTTCACTGCCGTCGAAGACATCAGCGGCGACATCGCCCCCTCCTCGCCCACGTCCGTCTCGCAGACCCCCGTGCAGGTCCAGCCCGTCCGCGTCATCGATCCCGACCGCACCCAGCTCCAGACCACCGCCGAGCTGCTCATGCGCTTCCTCCGGCCCATCGGAACCGTCGGCGTCGTCATCGTCTTCACCATCTACCTCCTGATGAAGCGCGAGGACCTGCGCCACCGCATCCTCCTGCTCGCCGGCATGGGACGCATCAACCTCATGACCCAGGCCCTGCAGGAGGCCGCCACCCGCATCAGCCAATATCTCCTCTTCCAACTCGCCGTCAACGCAGCCTACGGCATCCTCTTCGGCGGTGGTCTCTATCTCATCGGCGTACCCGACGCTACGCTTTGGGGAGTTCTCGCCGGCATCCTCCGCATCGTCCCCTACGTCGGCACCGCCACCAGCCTCGCGCTGCCTCTCATCGTCTCGGTCGCCATCTCCACCACCTGGTGGCCGCCCATCCTCATCCTCTGTCTCTTCCTCGCGCTCGAGCTCACCGCCACCAACTTCGTCGAACCCTGGCTCTACAGCACCCGCACCGGCATCTCCTCGCTCGCACTCCTTGCCATGGCCATCTTCTGGGCGCTGCTCTGGGGATGGCCCGGCCTCATCCTCTCTACCCCGCTCACCGTCTGCATCGTCGTCATGGGCCGACACGTACCGCAGCTCTCCTTCCTCCATACCCTCCTCGGCACCGACGCCGAGCTCTCCACCGAAGCCCACTTCTACGAGCGCCTCCTCGCCATGGACCAGCGCGAAGCTCAGGCCATCGCCAACCGCTTCCTCGTCGGCAAGCCCCTCATCGAGCTCTACGACTCCGTCCTCATCCCCGCCCTTGCCCTCGTCGAGCAGGACCGCCATCAGGGCAACCTCGACGACAAGCGCTCCGACTTCTTCTTCCTCACCATCGGCGAGATCGTCGCCGAACTAGCCGACTACCACCAGAAGGAACCCGCCGACGCCCCCAACCCCGTCAAACCCCGCCGCTCCTCCCGCCCCAACGACCAGGAGAAAGAGTTCGCCGTCATCTGCATCTCCGTCAACGACCAGGCCGACGAGCTCACCACCCTCATGCTCGGCCAGCTCATGGAGCGAGCCAACCATCAGACCCTCCTCCTCTCCGCCTCCGCCGTCTCCAGCGAGATCCTCGACTCCCTCGCCACCGAATCCAACACCGTCGTCTTTATCTCCGCCCTACCACCCTTCGCCTTCTCCCAGGCCCGAGCCATCTGCCAGCGCGTCCGTACCCACCTGCCCAACAACCGCATCGTCGTCGGTCTCTGGAACTCCGCCAGCGACCAGGACCAGACCGCCGAGCAGTCCATCGAACGCTTCGGCAGCGGCAGACCCACCGTGGTCGTCAACTCCCTCGCCCAGGCCCTCCAGCAAGTCACACATTGGCACCAACAGCACGACAGTCAATACATGCGCTTCTAAGCCGAATTATTCAATCCCCACGAATCCAAACTCGCGTGATAGAAAACTCTTCGACGCCACAAGATCAGGATCAACGAGCGTTCTCCTCCAGGCAACGCCGTTTCGTGCTGCTGTCACCGATCCTGCTCATCTCCGCTGGCCACCTTACGGCTCGCGTATTTTCTTCCGTAGTAGGAGCCTGGGCCTGGATTCCCTTGCAGCTCGTGTATTGGTCCGGAATGATTGCGGTTCTCTACTCCGTCAATGGAATGTCAACCATCTTCGCGGCGTACACGAGAAGCTCCGGATGGAGATCATGGTCGTCAGGCATCCTCATCGGCTTGATTCCCTGGCCGATCCTGCTCCTCCACCTGAATCTCCTCCACTCCCCACTTCTTATCGTCTGCTGGCTTGCTCTGGCCCTCATCAATCCCTTCATCGAAGAGTCTTATTGGCGCGGCCTCTTCGGTGAAGTCACCTCGCAATGGCCTGCTTGGGCAGCACTCCTCTACCCAACGCTGTTCTTTGCGGCCGCCCATCCCCTGCAATGGGGAGTCTTCTCCGCTGGAAGTAGAAACTGGCAGATGGTTGCCGCACTCATGATTATGGGAATCGTATGGAGCGCAACTTATCGTCAGACACGCAGTCTGTGTTCCAATACCTTCTCTCACATGCTGGTCGATCTTGGAAACATGAGCGTCTGGGTCTTCCTCAACCTCTACACTCCACCCACGCACCACTAACCGCAGAGCCGAAGAGCTTCCGAAAGCAAAAAGAGCCAGGCATCTTTCGCCTGGCCCCTCGCTTCAAATTGATCCTCTGGACTTATTTGGACTTAGTTCACCGCCAGCCGCTCCCGCTCCACCCCATCCAGAGCAACCCAGAGCGCCTTTGCCGCCCGCTCCCCAGCCGCCAGCACAGCCTCTTCCTCCTCCGGCGCACCCGCAAGCTGCTTCTCAATCAACTCTCGCCACACACTCGCATGCGCAACATCGGCCGTCTGGTGCAGCGTGAAGTACCGCGCCGCCGCACCCTCAGTCCCATAGTGCTCCGCCAACCCCTCGGCCTTGGTCTTCGCAATCGCAGGCACCTTCGACTCATACGCATACAGCGCCGCCATCGCAGTCGATGCCTTCTCCTCCAGCATCAACTCACGAAACGTCGCCATCAGCGCCGTCATCTCCGGCTGCACCGCGCGCCCCTCAACCTCGCTGCGAGTCGCACCTATTCCAGTCGCAAAGTCCATCCAGAGATCGCTATGCGGACGAGCCGTAGCCGCATCCACGCCCTCTTCCTCCGCCAGATTGCGCAACACCTCACGCCGCATCTCTCCATCCGGCAGCCGCGAGTGCAGCGCACTCAAATAAGTCGGAAACGCCGACACATGATGCCAGTACTCCGCCGCATACTCCCGCAGATCCTCACGCGTCAGCTCACCCTTCGACCACGCCTGATAAAACGGGTGCTGCAACAGGTTGAACGGAGCAACGCGCTCCTCGAAACGGCTCCAGAAACTAGCACTCCCAGACTCAATCCCAGACTCGATCGCAGACATAATCAAAGCTCCATTCAGAGATTCGCAAGCAGGCACAACCGCCCACGTGAACTCTCAGAGTGTACCCCCGCCACGCCCCCGGCACAAAGCCTGTCCCCCAGACGATGGAGAGAAAAACCATCCTTTGAGCTGAAGACAGCACCCGCGTGCGCGCATAAACTCCCTCGTGACCAAGGCATACGAATCTCTTCGCAGCCAGGCTTCGCAGTCACCCGATGACTGCCAGCTCCGTACGAGGCTGTGCGTTGGCCTTCCTCTCACGACACGGAGAACCACCCATGACTTCGAATCACGTGCCAGCATCATCCGGGTTCAAAAAGCCGCTGTTAGATCGTCTGCCGCTCCTCTTCTCCCGTCGCCGATTCCTCCTCGCCGGAAGCACCCCCAAATCCAAAGTGCGGAGAGCCGGACATGCCGCTCTCCTCTCTGGCTGTCTTACTTTCCTGTCCCTGCTCAGCCCATCGCTCCATGCCCAGACCATCGACGATGGCATCATGCTGGCGAAGCGGTCTCTCTGTGCAGGCGCCCTCTACACGCACGACAGTTGGGACAGCTACTGGCAGGGAAGCCTCCAACGCGTCAACGGAAACATCGGCACCATCACGACCCAGACCATCACCATGGCAGCCAACTACGGCGTGACCAACCGGCTCGACTTCATCATCAACGTGCCCTACGTGTGGACCGACGCCAGCAAGGGCGTACTCCATGGCCAGTCGGGATTTCAGGACCTCACCCTCGCCGCAAAGTACAAGCTCGTCAGCGTTCCTGTCGGCAAATTCGGCGCGCTGCGAGCGATCGCCGTGCTATCGGGCACCCTCCCCATGACCAACTACACCCCCGACCTTCAACCGCTCTCGCTCGGCACCAACAGCAAGACCCTCACCGGACGCGCCACCTTGAACTATCTGGGCAGGCGCGGCCTCTATCTTAACGGCACCGCCGCCTACACCTTCCGCAGCAACGTAACGCTCGACCGCACCAGCTACTACACCAATGGACAGCTCTATCTCAGCAATCAGGTCGCGATGCCCAACCTCTTCAACTACGGCACCAGCGTCGGCTATCGCAAAAACAACGTCTCGCTCTTAGGCGACTTCTCCGTACAGCAGGCCCGCGGAGGCGGAGACATCCGCCCCCAGGACATGCCCTTCGTCTCCAACCGCACCAACTTCTCCAAAGCCGGCGCAACCATCAAGGTCCCGGTCCCGAAGGTAAAAGACCTTCAGTACTGGTTCAGCTACTCCAACACCTTTCAAGGCCGCAACGTTGGACAGGCGAACACCTTCACCACCGGCCTTATGTACACCCTTCCCTTCGAAAAGCGAGCCACCCCTTGAAAACGATAATGACCACGATCGTCACAAAAAAAACGCCTCTCCTCCGCACATCGATCTCAGCCGCAATCTTTCTTGCTCTGGCCCTAAGCACCTCCAGCTGCAGCAAGGACATCCCCAGCTCCGAGCCCTTGCCCGCAGTCACTCCGGCGAACACCGACGCCAATGCAGGTGCCTGGAAGATGATCGTTCTCTCTGGCCCCACGCAGATCCCTGTAGCTGCGCCGGCCCCGGTAAGCGACCCCGGCTATCAGTCCGAGTTGGCCTCTATCAAGACCGCACAGGCCAGTCTGACCGATGCGCAAAAGACCGCCATCACTTATTGGAGCAGCGGCGGCGTCCTGCGTTGGAATCAGATCATGCGCGAGATTGCAGCGCGCTCCGATCTGCCGCCCTCGCCTAATCCGGACGGAAGCTATCCCGTTCCCAACCCCGCGAATCCATTCGCGAATCCGCAATATCCGTTCAGCAACCCTCCCTACGCCGCACGCGCCTACAGCTACGTCTCGGTCGCGCAGTTTGAGGCGCTAAAGACCGCCTGGTACTACAAGTACCAGTACAACCGCCCCTCTCCTTTCAAAACCGACACCGGCATCAAGGCCCTGCTGCCGACCAGCGACATCCCCTCCTACCCCTCCGAAGACGCCGTCGAAGCAGGAGTCAACGCCGCACTCCTCACACTCCTCTTCCCCACCTCGGTCGACGAGATCAACGCCAAGGCAGCCGAGCAGCAGCAAGTCGCCCTCATCTCCGGCAGAGCGTCCGCCAGCGACATCGCCGCCGGAGTCGCCCTCGGCAAAGCCGTCGCCGCCGTCTTCGCTGCCCGCGCCGCCACCGACGGAATGAAAGCAGCCGGTGGCTCGCCTGCAATCTGGCAGTCCCTGGCCGCCAACGCAACCGCCCGCGGGGAGATCCCCTGGATCAGCCAGGATGGTCCCCCTCGCCCTCCGATGCTGCCCGTCTTCGGCAAGGTCAAGGCGTGGATGATGACTCCAACCGACATCATCAACGAGCGGCCGGGGCCTCCTCCGTCTACGTCATCCGCTCAAATGCAGACCGAGACCGCCGAAGTAAAAAGCATCGTCAACAGCCTCACCCGCGACCAGCAGGCGACGGTCTACAAGTGGGCCGATGGAGTCAGCACCGTCACTCCTCCCGGACACTGGGACGCCATCGCCGAGCCGTACATCAGCGCTGCCAGCTTCAGCGAGGTTCGCGCCTCACGCGTCTTCGCGCTGCTCAATATGGCCCTCCATGACGCCGCCGTTGCCTGTTGGGATGCGAAGTACTTCTACTTCAACCCCCGGCCTTCGCAGCTCGATCCCTCGATCAAGGTCCAGACCGGACTGCCAAACTTTCCATCCTACGTCTCGGGCCACTCCGACTTCTCCGCCGCAGGCTCCGATGTCCTGTCCTATCTCTTCCCCAGCGGCGCAACCTACTTTCAAGCGCAGATGCAGGAAGCCGCCATGTCCAGGCTCTACGCAGGCATTCACTATCGTTCCGATATCAACGTTGGAATGGATCATGGCAAGAGAATCGGAGACTACACAGTCAGCTTCGCAAAGACCGACGGAGCAAACTAAAGACAAGAGACAGAAGGCATAAAACCCGAAGCTAAGTCCACGCAGCCGGGTGCCCCATTCATCGCTCGGCTTCCGGCGCAATGAGTAGGCTCCTCTCTGCCGAAGGCCGGAGTGAAGCCGAAGCAGCACGGATGATATTGCCTTTGCTGTTGTCTGTTCTCTTCGAACCCTCCGTCAGTCCACCTCGAGATCCCTACCCTTGAAGCGCGTCCAGCATCTCCCGCACCGTCAGCCCTGACACCGGATGAACCATCCCCGGCGCAATCTCCTCCAGCGGCTCCAGCACAAACCTCCGCCCCTGCATCTCTGGATGCGGCAGCACCAGCTCCTCATTCGACATCACCACATCGCGCCCCGTCGCATCGACATAAAGCAGCAGATCAAGATCGATCACCCGCGGCCCCTTCGCAACGGACCTAACCCGATCCCTTCCCATCGTCCGCTCCACCATCAGCAACTCCCGCAGCAAAACAACCGGGTCCAGCTCGGTCTCAAGCAGCAAAGCAGCATTCAGAAATCTAGGCTGATCCAAAAAACCCACCGGCTCCGTATCGTAAAACGACGAGACCGCCGTCACCTCACCCAGCGGCCGGATCAACCGCACCGCCTCCTCCAGATTCGCCTCACGATCCCCGAAGCGCGATTCTAGGTTCGACCCCAATGCGATCGCCGCCAAAGCCTTCACGCCCGCTCCGCGCGAAAAGCGGGTTTAGCAGCCACCCAAATCACCACGCCGTCACCACAATCCACCATCAACAAACCACGCGTTTTGACCACAAAATTACGAAACCGTGGCTGGTTGCAGCTGGCCCATCACCCTGGCTGGCTCCGCTACCTCATCATACCCATGCGCCAGCTCCCACGCCGATCTATCCCTCATAAGTCGTTGCACAAGAGCAGTATGCATCGCATGTCCAGCCCGTTCAGCCACCACATGACCCTGAATTCTGCGCCCCGCCAGCGCCAGATCCCCAATCAGGTCCAGCACCTTATGCCGTACAAACTCGTCGTCAAACCGAAGTGGCCCATTTTCAACACCTTGCCGCGAAAGAATAATAGCGCTCTCGTCCGAAACCCCACGAATCAGCCCCATATCCCGCAACATAGCTTCATCTTCTTTAAACCCGAAGGTACGCGCCGGAGCAATCAACTTAACATAATCGCCAGTCGCCAGATCTCCCCTAAACGTCTCATAACCAATAGGTTGCGGGAAGTCGATCGTATACTGAATCCGGTACCCCGACCCCGGATAGACCCCGATAAACTTGGATCCGTCCCGAACCTCCACCTCTTTTAAAATTTTTAGGTATTCGCGCTTCCGCCTCTGTTGTTTAAGCCCCACAGAATGAAAGGCTTGAACATAAGGCAAAGAGCTCCCATCCAGGATCGGAACCTCAAGATTATCCACCTCGACGATCACGTTATCCACGCCAAAGCCGATAAGAGCAGAGAGCAGATGTTCGGTTGTGGAGATCAAAACGCTCTGCCGCATCAAACTTGTCGCATAGCTAACTTTAGCGACATTCCGCCCAATCGCGGCAATCTCGAAGTTGTCTAAGTCCGTGCGACGAAAGACGATACCAGATCCAGCCGGCGCCGGGACCAAGCGCATCAGCACAGGCGCCCCGCTATGCAAGCCGATACCGCTGAACTCTATCTCCGAACGAATTGTCTGCTCAAAGTGAGCTTCCAATGCCACGAGTAGGCGTCTCCGGATAGAACCATCACCGAGACTATAGCGAAAGGAACTCTTCCTGCTGTGGCAAATAAACCACATTTACCTCTAAGGATGACTACTTTTTTCCTCAAGAAGGCGACCAACTAATCCTTTTGATTGCTATAACATCCGTCCATGGAAGCCAAAGCGATCCTCAACGCCGTAGAGAAGCAAAAGGGATGGATCGAAGACACCCTGCGAGATCTCGTGCTGCAGGAATCTCCAAGTGAAGACCCGCAGTCAGTTAACGCGGCTGTAACTCTTGTTGAGCAATCGGCTCAAATGATCGGCTCTCGCTCCAAACGCCATAAACAGCGCCAATTCGGCGACGTCCTGGAGCTCCGCTTCGGCCCAACGCGCTCCCAGCAGCAACCGGTGCTCCTTTTAGGCCACCTCGACACCGTCTGGTCGCGCGGCACTCTCAAGACGATGCCGTGGCGCAATGCAGAAGGTCGTCTCTGGGGGCCCGGCGTCCTGGACATGAAAGCCGGAGTCGTAATGGCACTGGCTGCCCTAAACGCATTGAAACAACTAGAGTTATCTCGCCCAACGATATTACTTTTGAATACCGATGAAGAGGTAGGGAGCACTGTTTCCCGGCCAATCACGGAAAAGTTGGCTAAAGAATCATCCGCCGTCCTCGTTCTGGAGCCCGCACAGGGGCTGGCCTATAAGACCGCCCGTAAAGGCGTAGGCCAATATAATGTGCAGGTTACAGGAGTCGGCGCGCATAGTGGGGTGGACTTCGAGCGCGGCCACTCCGCCATCCTCGAGCTTGCAAAACTGGTCGAAACCATCTCCGGATTCACGAATCTCGATCGCAAACTCACGGTAAATTGTGGTGTGATCGCTGGTGGAACACGGTCCAATGTGGTCCCTTCGCACGCCTCCGCCGAGATTGATGTCCGCATCGCCAAGGCCAGCGACGCCGCCTATGTCGACAAGCTCTTCCGCAAACTGAAAGTCTCAGACCCCCACTGCAAGCTCACCATCACCGGGGGCATCAACCGTCCTCCGATGGAACGCAAACCGGGAACGATTGCGCTCTTCAAAAAGGCCCGCACCCTTGCCGCCGAACTTGGCTTCAACCTTGAGGAAGCCTCCACCGGCGGAGGCTCCGATGGTAACTTCACCGCCGCTCTCGGCGTACCAACACTCGACGGCATGGGCGCAGTAGGCGACGGAGCCCACGCCCCGCACGAGTCTGTCATCATCGAACATCTGGTACCGCGAACTGCCCTACTCGCAGCGATGATCGCCAGCATCGAGTAAGCAGTAACAGTAGGAGCGTCCTAGACCTTCTCTACAGCTGGTGTATCCGATTCCGCCTGGGCGAGAAGCGTGATCGTGCGAGCGATCGGCAGGCCAACAACATTGAAGTAGCAGCCTTCGATGCGCGGAATCCACCGTGCCGCGTACCCCTGAATCGCATAGGCTCCCGCCTTGTCGAGAGGCTCTCCGCTCGAGATATATCGCCCGATCTCCGAGTCGGTGATGACGTTGAAGGTCACCTGGGTGATATCGAGATCCCGAACCGTCTTCTTCGCCGTGATAGCCGCGATCCCCGTCAACACCGCATGAGTGCGCCCGCTCAAGAGTTCCAGCATGCGGCGTGCGTCGGCGCTGTCTGTGGGCTTGCCCAGAATCTGTCCCTCGACAACAACACAGGTGTCCGCGCCAAGAACAACCAGCGGGTCTTCAGCCGTGTCCGAGGCTCTATGAGCGTTCCACACAGCCTGCGCCTTCTCTTCCGCAAGCCGCTGTACATAAGCGGCAGCGGCTTCGCTCGGCAACAGATCTTCGTCGAGGTCGGCAGCCTTCGCAGTAAACGTAAGACCCGCCTGTGTGAGAAGTTCGTGACGACGTGGCGAAGCGGAGGCAAGGATGAGCATCACGCTATGAGACTATCGGCACTGCGCCGGTTCTGCAAAATCATCCACGCGCGACCCCTCCTCCTAGCGACTCCATTACGCAGAAAGCTCTTCTATCGAAACTCGAGCCTGCATGGTGTGCGTAGCGCCAGGAGCGAGAGTAATCGCATCGACCGCAGCATTCACCGTCTCAATCGCGACGAACTCATGCCACTCCGTCGGGTCCATATCAGCCAACTTTGCCGCTCCCTCTTCCCAAGGATTCCACACAACAGTAGTAGTGGAGCCGGTCTTCGCCACGACGATGCGGCGCTTGCCCGTGTGGTCGTTCAACGTGCAGGTCGCAGCCGTGTCCAGATAGACACGATCCGTCGGGCCCGTGACCGTAATGTCACCATGCTGTAGCTTCTTTACAAAGTTATCGACCTTGTCGAGATAGCTGACCCCATCGAGACCCGCAATCGAAATCTCGTGAATGTCCCCCACGGCGTAGTAGGTGTGGAGCGCCTCCTCGAAGACAAGCGGCGTAGCGGCATCGTTGGCCACGGTCAGCTGCATCGTCAGCGTGCGTCCAATGGTGAGCTGATAGGCAAGACGAAAGTGATCGTATCCCAGGCTTCGGCTGAGATCGTTGGGCCCAAGCGTAAAGGTAAGGTGCAGATCGTCTCCGGCCAGCGCGGCAAATGCGAGCGTCCAG
Organism: Tunturiibacter empetritectus; assembly: GCF_013410875.1. Lineage (GTDB taxonomy): Bacteria > Acidobacteriota > Terriglobia > Terriglobales > Acidobacteriaceae > Edaphobacter > Edaphobacter empetritectus. The sequence goes on from NZ_JACCCU010000003.1 coordinate 208,398, forward strand.
TCCTGAATCCGCGCGAAGCCATGCGAAGGCCCCGTCTTGCCATCATGCCGCGCAGCAAACCACGGAAACGCAATCGGCACTCCGCCGCGAATAGCCTTACCCGGTTTGAGATCGGTCTTGCGGCTGGTAAAGATCGCAGGCTGATGGCCCGCAGGCTGCCACGCTGTCAGGTGAGCGCCTTGCAGGTAGACGGTTGCGGTCGCATGTGGCGTCGTAATGTCGGCGCGCACCAGGCCGCCTTCCGTTGCGTGAAATGCGAGCACGCCCGGCAGGCCGAAGTGTTCGTTCAGTTGATTGATATCCATCGTTTCCTTTTCCTTGCGCTCCCTAGGACGAGAGAACCGTGTTGCCCCAGTTAGATCTGCGAGTAAGCCGTCGGGCTCAGTATCAGATTCGAGATGTTACTCACGACCTCTTCAAAGTTGTAACGCGGCGAACCCTTCAACTTGATCCACTCAGGATCAGTGCGGAACTTGTCCCATTTGACGTTGAGGTCCGTCAGATCCGAGAAGCTAAGCATGTAGGTAAGGTTCGGCATACGCGGACCGATCAACGTATCGCCGTAGAAGACCTGGCTGAATCCTGCACGTTGAAAGATGTCGAACTCTCCGTGGTGAAACATCTCGACCTTGCGGATATGGTCCTGGCTACTGGGACTTTCGTAGGTGCGCAGTTGAAAGATCCTCTTGCCGTGCTCTGCCGTTGCGGCCGGCGGAGTCAACTTTGGCCAGCCTTCAAACGCAATATGAAGTGAGCTCTCGATGCGCTGAAACCCAGGAGCCGTCGCAGGTGCACTCCAGAAAGGCTCCGCCGCCTTCATGAACTGCTCGTCGTGCACGAGCTGCAGCTCCGTAGAGACAAGCGCCTCCAGCTTTGTGCATGGCAGCAGAAGGTACAGCGTCGGCGTCTCTGGTCCAATGTCCAGATGGAACGCCCCGACCGGCGCGATGCCCATTCGATTCAGCGCGGGGATCAACGCGTCCGAGAGGTAGCTGTCGGTGAGCTTAATCTGCGGTCCGGTCTGCAAATGATATCTGCGAATCTCATAGTATTCGCGCGGCTTGCCGGATGAGGTCTGAGCAGACACCTGATTCGCGAGTGCAAACGCCGAGGTTGCCAGTGATGCGGTCAAGAAGTCACGCCTTTCCATCAAGCCCTCCCCTGTCGGCCAGACATGCGCCGCTGCAGGACGAAATATCTCGTACAGAATACAGACAGTCTCGCCAGTTAGTGTGAACGGAAGGCCCAGTTACTTCGCTGAAGATTCAATCTGAGGCGGCCCCTTCATCAGTTCGATAAAGAGTTTGTTGAATCGCGGCAGATCGAGATCTTTCTGGACGTGAACAAGCTGCACATCGAGTCGAGGCTTGTTGGCCGCAGTCCACGAAAGCGTGTCTCCGTAGAACGGGCCTCGAGTCAGGTCCACATCAACGTATAGCTTCTCCTCTTTGGTGATGATCGCTGGATCGAGCCACGCTGCGGCCGTAAGCTCGTCCCACAAGTAGTAGAACTCGCCCGTGTACGCCGCCAGATACTTCGCACCTGGGTTAGGCGAACGAGCGATCTCTTCCAGCATCGCTTTGGTGAATGCTGTCTTGATGGAGATATCGACTGTCGTGAGGTCGATGCGTGGCCAGTGCGCGCGAAGCGTGATGTGGGAGGCCTCCGGATCGAACCAGAAGTTGAACTCGTGCCGGGGATTGTTCGCAAACTCCGGATCGCCCGTCTGCGGACTCAGGCTGCCGCCCATAATCACGATGCCCTGCGTGAGCTCGGCGAAGTGAGGATCGATCGAGATCGCAAGCGCAATATTCGTGAGCGGGCCAGCGGCGTAGATCGTGACCTGATGCGGATGCGCATGAACCTGCCGGATGAGAAAGTGCACTGCATCCTCCGCCAAAGGCTTCAACGTCGGTTCGCCCTCCTCCATCTTTGGAACAACGTAAGGTCCATGGTATGGCTGGCGACTCGTCGTCGCGGTCAGATCGCCCCAAGCCCCGTACCAGGGAAACGTCCCATAAAGCTGTTGCTGAATCTTCGATTCTTCCTCGGTTCTGACCAGCGGAAAAATCGCCCCCGGCACAACAGGAACATCCGTCCGATGAATCAGTTCGAGCATACGCAGCGTATGCTGCACCTCCTCCGGCTCCCACGCATTTCCGCTCACCATCGTGATGCCCAGCACTTCGGCCTGCGGTGACTGCAGCAGCACCATCATCGCCATCTGGTTAGAGCCGCCCGGGCCGGAGCCGTCCTGATCGATCAAGACCATACGCCTGGCCTGAGCATTGGAAAGCTGCGAGATCGCAGCGCAAAAAAGCACGACGCGGAACAGAGGGGATCTTCGGCTCATGGTCAGCACAGATTACCAGCCATCTAGAAGAGAGCTAAAGGTAAAACGTCGAGCTGTCCCGCGCGACAGCCGTTATGCTCTTAACAACATGCGCCGAATCGTGCTCTCGCTTGCTCTTATCTTCTCTGCCTCTCAAGCTGCCTCGGCGATTGAGGTGAAGGTGTCCGCGCAGGCATTGGAGCGCACCTTGCGGGCACAGCTCTTCAACGGTCCGCAGGGGCGCTACTACATCCGCGGCGACGCCAACTCTCCCTGCTATGTCTACGCCGAATCACCTCACGTCACCTTCGTGCAGGACCGCATCGTCGTCCGGGTTCACGCCAGGTCGAAGCTCGGAACCTCCGTCCGCGGCGCCTGCCTCGGCGTCTCCCTCACTACCGACACCGACGTCTCGCTGATCCCCGAAGCCGAAGAAGAGAGCATAGGCTTTCGCGACGCGCGAATTGAAAAGCTCAGCGAATCCAGGGAGCTGAACTTCATCCTCGCACCCTTTCTGAGCCACAAAGTCCCTGCACAGATGAAGGTCAACGCTGCGGTGCTGATGCGTCAGCTCCTCAGCCGCTCGACCGAAACCACCGGCTACGCCCTCTCGCTCGACTCGCTGAAACTTCACTCCCTGCTGGTCGAAGGCGAGTCGCTGGTGATGGACGCCGACGCGAATCTGAAGGTGAACTAGCTTGTCAGCTACTGAGTAATCGTCGGGGCTGGCGTCGCTGCTGGCGCGGGCAGCGGTCGCCGAGCTTCGTCCGCTCCGGGTACAGGTGCGGCTCCGTTCATCGTCGTAGGTTCCCCGGGTATCACTTCTACCGCTGCATCTTTCGGAGCTTTGAAACGCCCGTCGGTCAGGTAGGCCACCACAAACCCAGCCGCAACCTCCGGATTCAAAACCGCAAGCGGCACAACGTACTTCTTCGACTTCACTACCGCCTCCAACACCCCATCGATCGGATGGCTGCGCTTGATGCTGCCCGGCACCTGCGGAATCATGAACGTGGAGAACTTCAGATCAGGATGCTGATCGGCGTACTTCGTAAGCGATCGCGCCACCTGCTTCGGCGTCGTAATCCCAAGATCGGAAAAGATATTTCGATGCACACTGTGCGGATAGTAAACATCGAGCAAAGTCCGCGAGAAGTCTGCACAGTTGTGAAACAGCAGGTTGAAGTGCCCGGTATTCCGGCTGTCGTTGAACCGGTTCATGAACTCCTCGTCTTCTTCCGCAGTCGTCTGAATCTGAAATCCGTAGATCCTGCGATCGTAGGACGCACCGACAAGCTGCGTCCACTCGCCCCCCGGTGCTTCGCCGACCTTCTTGCCCTTCTCAACGTCGGGTGCCAGCTCCAGTAGATGATCGCGTCGATACTGATCGCGCAACCTCGCCCTCCAGTGGCGCATCTGCAGTCTTCGGAACGTCTTCTACATGCTCAACCGCATAAAGGTAAGGAACCAGCGGAATGGCCAGCCAGTCGTAGCCGTCGATCTTGTGATAGCGGCTGATCACCGCGCCAGGCTCGCCAGCGTGACACGGCCTCAGCACCGTCGGCGACTCGGCGCAGATGTGGTTCAGGTAGATCGCGGCATGCCCTGTGGGGTTGAATGCCCCGAACTCGCCATAAGGCTCTTCCATCAGCAGCGCCGCGTCCGCACGAGCCCAGACTCCACCCATCGCCAACACCAGCATTGCAAGCGTCGTTAGTCCGGCGCACCACTGTCTCATCCGAATCCTCTCTGCGGCTGCTCGATTCGATAAAGCCTCATCGACCCAAACCCCTATTTTCTCAGACAAGTTGCGCAGGTTCTCGCAGAGCTATTTGTGAAAAGGGGTTAGAGGTCGAATAGTGCGGCCGAGTTGTAGATTCAACTAGAAAGAGACACGCGCTCCGAATTGAAACTGCCGTGGATCGGACGAGGCGGTTGGCGTGCCGGCCGCGGTGTAGAGCAGGTTCACATCAAGCGTGTTGTTCTTGTTGATCAGGTTGAAGACATCCGCGGTAACCTGCAGCGCAATCTCATGCGAAAACGTGAACGCCTTCGCGATTCGCAGATCCGTGAACACCGTGTACGGTTTTACTCCAACATTGCGGCCGAGATTGCCTGCGAAGTAGCTGCTCGCCGGGCCTGCGTCTGCAGGCGCATCCGCATAGCAGGGCAGATTGAACGCCCCCGTCGGAGAGTATTTGGACAACACCGGCGCCGTGCCGCAACTCGTCGTCCCACTGCCAGGCGCGACCGCGTTCGGCCTGTCTGTCAGCGGATCGAAGTCGAAGTTTGTATCGCTTCCGGTCAGGATGTTGAACGGCCGGCCCGAGGAGATCTCAAAGATCGGCGCCACGGTTACGCCGGAGAACGCCGCAGGAAAGAATCCCGAGCCGCCAAGATGGCCCGAGTTATAAACCCCCGACAGCACCAGGCGATGGCGCTGGTCGAAGGTCGAGGTGCTGCGCTCCGCATTGGGCGCAAAGTTGCTCTGCGGAGCATCCGAGGTCGAGACCACGTCGGTCGAGTCATCAATCGCATGCGACCACGTGTAGCTTACGAGGAACTCATAGTTCGTCGAAAAGCGCTTCCTCAGGTTTGCGCTCAGAGCGTTATAGCTCGAGGTTCCCGTCGTCAGGTTGGGCGACATATCGCCGAACGGAACAGGAATACCCACGCCAAGCCCATCCCCGGCAGCAATCTCGCTAGCTAGCGCAACGCACTGTCCGCCGCCTACACTCGGATTCGCAAGAAAGGTCGCAAGCGAGGTGTTGAGCCCCGACCGGCGAAAGAAGTTGAGCAGCGCAGGAGTAACAAAGGGTCCCGTGGGGCCGACTCCGCAGGGATTAACCCCAGCCGCCGTTCCGACCGTCAGCGGGTTGGAGGTAGGGCTGGCAGTTCCAGGCGCCGCCGTCCCTGCCTTCACCGCGTTCACCGCATTACGCCAGTTGGCGACGAGCAGCTGTGGATTGACCGGATTCACATTGACCGGACGGTTCAGGTGACGCCCACCGGTCGAATTAAACGCAACGTTCAGCGATAGATCGTGCCCGAGATCCTTCTCCACTCCAAACGACATCTGCTGCACATACGGCGTCACATAGTGCAGGTCCGCAGGCAGCCCCGAGGGAAGAATCGCCAGAGGAAAACCCGCAGCCAGAAAGTTCTGATTGACGAAGACGGAGTTCGAGTTGTTGGGATCGAACCGCTGCTGACTCGCAAGATAGTTGACCCCCGCAGCACTCGCGCCCAGGCAGTTCGGATTGGCCAGCGATCCCTGAAACGCATTCGTCGCGTTCAGATTCAGCGGACTCGCCGCAGCATTTGGACTCGCCACACTGCAAGGCGACCCGCCGCCAAGAATCACCAGCGGCACCTTGGTCGAATTGAAGCTCGTCGACTGCGACTCAAGATTTCCCGGAGCGCGATCGTAGAACAGCCCGTAGTTCGCGCGGACCACCGTCTTCGCATCGCCGCGCACGTCCCACGCAACTCCGATGCGGGGAGCGAAGTTGCTATCCTGCAGCCGAATGCCTTCGCGAATCCCATAGATCCTCTCAGCCGCATTCGTGTTGGAGTTCAGCGCAAGCTGCGTCGGGAAGGCCTCAATGTCGTACCGGATTCCGAGGTTCAACGTTAACCTGCTGGTAGCGCGCCAGCTGTCCTGCAGAAAGCCCCCAAGCGTCTTCAGGTCGTACTTGTACGTCGTCTGCCCAATGCCCTGCGCGAACGACTGTGGAATTCCCAAGCCATAAGCTTGCACCGGCGAGAAGCCCGGCAACCCCTCCAACAGTGGCGAAACATCGGTTGCGTTCAGAGCAGCGAAGGTATAGTCACCCCCGCCATAGAGCTGTCCCTGCAGCAGATTGATCGGGATATAGCGAAGATCAACGCCCGCCTTGAACGTATGGCCGCCGCGCGTGTAGGTAAAGTTGTCCTGCAGCTGGTTCTGATTCTCAATCCGGTCCACGACCGAAAACGGAGTCTTGCCAAAGTACGCATAACCCGGAATATTTACCGCCGCACTGTCACCGCCAGGCGCGTTCGTATTGGCGAATCGCACCGGGTGCCGCGCATATTGAAAGCGCAGCTCATTCACCTTGTTGTTGCCGATCAGGATCGTATGCTGCCCCGCAATCGCGACATCATGCAGACTCTGTGTCGCGGTGCGGGAGAAAGAGTTCTCGCCTATATTCTGGTTAGCCGCACTCTCCTCGATTCCAGTGATATAGCTGGGGCTCACACTGGCGTGCAAAACCAGCTGCTGATTGCCCGTCAGCTTGTGGTCGATGCGCAGCGAATAGACCTCGGTCTTCTCCGTCACAGGAAAGTTTCCGATCAGGCTGTTGAGCGGCGTAAACGAAGCAGGCGTCGGCTGGCCCGAGGTCACAAAGTTCCGGGGGCCAATCGTTGACTGCAAAAACGCAGGATTTTGGCCGGTCGTAGCCAGCGACGACCCAGATCCGACCAGGGCAATATACTGCTGAATCCCCGGAGTCGCCGCCGGAACGTTCTGCAAAAACGCCTGCTGCTCCGGCGTCCCCTGAATCGAAAGCGCGCCGCCCGGAACCCCATAAAACCGGCTCACGTCGATGCTCGTCAGTCCAAAGTTGTTCGAGCCGATATCGGAAAAGCCTGTCTCCTGCCGCCGTGTAATCTCAGTTGAAAAGAAGTAAAACGTCTTATCGGGAACGATCGCGCCGCCAACGGTAAAGCCCGCCTGAACCCGCGTATACGCCGGCTGATTCACCGTCGAAAACGGGTTCGTCGCTTGAATGTAGCGATTGCGCAGGAAACCAAAGGCGCTCGCATGAGTCGCATTGGTACCCGATTTAGTTACAATATTTACCACGCCGCCCGAAGCCCTGCCGTACTCCGCCGCAAAGCCATTCGTGATGATCTGAAACTCCTGCACCGCATCCTGCGAGACCGTCGACCGCGTGCCGCCGGAGATGTAGTCCCCCGCATCCGCGCCGTCAACGTTGATCGAGTTTGACCGCGCCCGCACGCCGCCAAAGTTCAGCCCCGAGGTCGGGATTGCTCCCACCGAAGGCGCAGCGTCACGCGCAATCTGCGAGTTCGTCAGCGTGAAGTTGATGTAGTTGCGTCCGTTCGTCGGCAGGTTGTCGATGCGCAGCTGATCGACCGTCGTGGACTGCGAACTCCGTTGCGTTTCGATAATATCCGCGCCTGAACTCACCGTAACGATCTGCGTCGTGCCCACCGAAAGGGACAACGGAAGCTCAGCCTGTTCGCCCGTCGTCAGAATCACGTTCTTGCTGATGTAGGTGTTGAAGCCTGTCGCCGTCGCTTTCACCGTGTAGGTCCCTGGAGGCAGCAACAAAAGCCGATAGTTTCCCTGTGCATCCGTAGTGGTCGAACGCGAGAAGCCCTTCGATTCATCCGTAATCGAAACGGCGGCATTCGGAATCACCGCTCCGGTCTGATCATGAACCGCGCCATTGAGCTGCGCCGTGGAGATGTTCTGAGCCTCGAGATCAGTGGAGAAAAAAAACACCAGAAGAAGAACAGCGGCCAGAGCGGTGAAACAGAAAAGCCGCGACTTGAAGTTGAACATGCGTGTTGCTCCCCGTTGTGTCGGCAGCCCAGCCCCGTTGGCGACGGCCTGAGCGACAACTTTGACGACGCGATGTTCTACATGAATGACCATTCAGTACGCAAGAGGAAAGCGGCACGGGCGTCTTTATCTGAGCAATCACCTTCTACTTCAACCGCTCAATGACCTTGTTTTGTGGACTTTGTCTTCCCGGCTCCCATCACACCGCTCGCCGGCTCGCCGCCCCCAGCGCCGGCAGGGCAGAGATCAAGCAGCGGGCAAGCCCCGCACCTCGGATGGTTCTTCGTGCAAAGCTGCTGGCCGTGAATCTTGATCAACGAGTGGTGCTCGTCCAGCATCTCCGGCGGCCACTCCTCCGGAGCCATCTCCATCAACCGCCTCTCCGTCTCCCGCGCATCCGCACTCTTGCTGACAAATCCCAGCCGCTGTGTCACCCGAAGATGATGGCTATCCACGCACATCGCCCGGCGCCGCAACGTACTGAAGTTCACCACCGCCGCGCTGGTCTTCACCCCTACGCCATCAAAGCGCTCCAGCCACAAGCGAATCTTGTCCGTGCGGTACCCCTTCAGAAAATCCAGCGAGAGCGATCCGCAGCGTCGCGTAATCTGCTCCAACGCGGTCTTCAAATTAATCGCCTTCGGTTCAGGAAACGTCACCGCCCGAATCGCATCTTCGATCTCCGGAAGCGAAGCATCGCGAAGATTCTCCCAACTACCAAAGCGTTCTTCGAGATGACGGATCACCTCCAGCGAGATCTCCGTCTTCGTCCGCGACGACAGCATCGAGTAGATGAACTGCTTCAGCGGATCCCACACCTCCCGCTCCTGTGGCCGGCCGTAGTGCGCCAGCAACCGGCGATGAATCTCCTCCAGACGTGTATCGGTAAACAGCGGCGCAGCCAGCATCACCCTGTAATTTTATTCCCTGGCGCTACGAGCCCTTTGAGAGAAGATTCGAGGAAGAGATGCCACAGCTTGCATGCGATCCAATGCAAACTAGTTGCGAGTAACGCCGAACTCTCTCCCCGCTGCCGTCTGCAGCCCCCAGGCCATCCGCGGCGTATTATGCGCCATCCCCACGCGCCCATCCGGTCCCAGCAAAATAATCCCGCCATGCCCGCCCAGCCGATCGAAGAGATAATCGATCGCCGCATGCGCAGCCTCGTCAGGGCTGGCTCCAGCCGCCACACGATCCACCGCCCACTTGCCCAGCACCAGCTTCATAATCGGCTCGCCCCACCCCGTCAGCGACACCGCCGCCGAAAGATTATCCGCATAGCACCCACACCCTATCAGCGAAGAGTCCCCCACCCGCCCCGGCGCCTTATTCAACGTCCCGCCCGTACTCGTCCCCGCCGCGATATTTCCATGTCCATCGAGCGCCACCGCGCCCACCGTATCGTGCGACTCAAGACTTCCTGAAAAGGTCTCATCCGGCAGGCCCGCCAGCTCATCAGCTTGAGCCTTATACAACCGCTCCCGCTCCCGCGGCACCACCAGCTCCATGTTGTCGCACAGCGCCATGCCATGCTGCCGCGCGAACCTCTCCGCCCCGGTACCGACAAAGTACACATGCGGCGACTTATCCAGCACCAGCCGAGCCGCCCGTATCGGATTCCGCAGCCGCTCCACGCAAGCCACGCCGCCCGTGCGAAGATTCTCCCCGTTCATCAGCAGAGCATCCATCTGCACCCGGCCATCCTGCGTCAGAAACGATCCACGCCCCGCGTCGAAGGTGTCATCGTCCTCCATCACTGCGACAGCGGCCTCCACGGCATCCACCGCAGCAGCGCCTCGTTCCAGCAGAGCATAACCGGCAACCAGAGCATTCGCGATACCGGCTTCGTGAGCAGCGATGGCGTCGTCAGGCATCGCCCACGCACCGCCATGAATTAACAAAACTGGTTTCACACTCATCGCATCCAAGTCTACGGGAGTCTTCCCCCGAATGCCTTCCAGCGTCATCGCCGCCATGTCCTACAACGACGAAGGCCGAATCCTCACCCTCGTCTATCGCGGGAACCGGGGTGTCTATCGGTACTTCAACGTTCCGCCGGAGGAGTTTGCAGCATTTTGCGCAGCGCCATCAAAGGGTGTCTATCTCAACGAAGTCTTCAAGATAAAGCAATACCACTACGAACGCATCGCAAACCGTCAACTGTCCTCCCATCATCAACCAGGTGATTCATAAAACAGACAAATGGAGTGCTCCATGGCAAAGACAATCGCTGACCTGATCGTAGAAAGCCTGAAGAACGCTGGTGTAAAGCGCGTCTACGGCCTCCCGGGCGACTCGCTCAACGGATTTACCGACTCCCTCCGCCGCGACGGCACCATCGAATGGGTCCACGTGCGCAACGAGGAGGTCGCCGCATTTGCCGCAGGCGCCGACGCCCACCTCACCGGCTCCCTCGCAGTCTGCGCCGCAAGCTGTGGCCCTGGCAATCTCCATCTCATCAACGGCCTCTTCGACTGCCATCGCAATCGTGTCCCCGTGCTCGCCATTGCCGCCCACATCCCCAGCACCGAGATCGGCACCAACTACTTTCAGGAGACCCATCCGCAAAATCTCTTCAAAGAGTGCAGCCACTACTGCGAGATGGTCGGCATCCCCGAGCAGATGCCCCGCGTGCTCGAGATCGCTATGCGCACCGCCATCAACCTCTCCGGCGTCTCCGTCCTCGTGCTGCCCGGCGATGTCCTCCTCCACAAAGCCCCCGCCGATCACAACCTCGTTCCTATCAGAAGCGCAAACCCCGTCATCCGCCCCAACGACGACGAGCTGCGCGATGCCGCAGAGATCCTGAACTCCGCAGCAAAGGTCACCATCCTCGGCGGCGCCGGTTGCATTGGCGCGCACAAAGAATTGATCGCTACCGCCGAAGCCTTGAAGTCCCCAATCGTTCACGCACTCCGTGGCAAAGAGTACATCGAGTACGAGAATCCCTTCGACGTCGGCATGACCGGCCTGCTCGGGTTCAGCTCCGGATATCACGCCATGGAAGATTGCGACGTCTTGCTCATGCTCGGCACCGACTTCCCCTATCCGCAGTTCTTCCCCAGCCACGCGAAGATCATCCAGGTGGACCTCCGCGGCGACCAGATCGGGCGGCGCACCAAGGTCGATCTCGGTCTCGTCGGCTCCATCAAGGACACCCTCTCCGCGCTCCTTCCCCTGCTCACCACAAAGACCGATCGCGCCCACCTTGACACCAAGACAAAGGACTACAAAAAAGTCCGCGAAGGTCTGGACGAGCTGGCCGGCCCGGACGACAACAAGACTCCTATCCACCCGCAGTACGTCGCAAAACTCATCGACCAGTTAGCAGCCGACGACGCCATCTTCACCTGCGATGTAGGCACCCCCACCGTCTGGTCCGCCCGATATCTCACGATGAACGGCCGCCGCCGCCTCCTCGGCTCCTTCTCCCACGGATCGATGGCCTCTGCGGTCCCGCAAGCCATCGGCGCACAAACGGCCTTCCCCACCCGTCAGGTCGTCACGCTCTCCGGCGACGGCGGCCTCGCCATGATGCTCGGCGACCTCCTCACCCTCCGCCAGCTCAAGCTCCCCATCAAGATGGTCGTCTTCAACAACGGCGCTCTGGCCTTCGTCGAGCTCGAGATGAAGGCCGGAGGCATCGTCAACTATGCCACCGACCTCGACAACCCCAGCTTCGCCGATCTGGCCAACTCCATCGGCATACACGGAGTTCACGTTGATAAACCGAACAACCTCGAATCTGCACTGAAGACGGCACTCGCAACTCCGGGGCCTGCACTGATCGAAGTGATGGTCAATCGACAGGAGCTCTCCATGCCGCCGCACATCAGTCTCGACCAGATGAAGGGCTTCTCGCTCTACATGGCAAAAAGCGTCTTCAGCGGACGCGGCGACGAGATTATCGACCTCGCAAAGACAAACATCCTCCAGCGAATCCTGTCTTAAGGCTGGCTTTCCGCCGGGACCGCTACGCGCGGTGCGGTCACTTCGTGACTTGTATATCCCTTCGGTTCGTGCTCCCGCTGGTCGCAAGAAAAAAATCCTCCCCCGACCAACGGGAGGATCAGGCGGAGCCGGTATACAAGTCACGAAGTGACCGCCGCCCGCGCAGGGCGCCCGTCCGGCAGGACACCGCTCACCTACTTAGCCTGTGCGATCAGCTTTCTGCGCTCCGTCTCCACATACGTATAGCGAATGCGGTGAATCACCGTCAGAGTCGCAAACAGCGCCAGCACCCAAAGCGCAGGAGCCATCACGCCCCACCGGTTGCACAGCGCACCCAAAATCACGCAGACGATACGCTCCGGCCGCTCCATAAACCCAACCTTGCAGGTCCCAATCAGCGCTTCAGCCCGCGCGCGTGTGTAACTCACCATTACGCAAGCCGTCATCACAAACGCCACCAGCCCCACATAAAACAAGCGGTTTCCGCGAGCATAGTAGATCAGCAAGCCAAAGAAGATAGCGACATCCGAGTACCGGTCCATCACCGAATCGAAGAACGCGCCAAACACAGAAACCTGATTCGTCTTCCGCGCCACCCGCCCATCCACCATGTCGAAGACGCCGGCTCCGATGATGATCAGACCCGCATAAAGAAACATCCGATTGGCATTATTCGGCCGCGCAAATCCAAAGAAACACGCCGCGATGATGTTGATCACCAGGCCGATAAACGTCAGTGCGTTTGGCGAGATGCGGGTCAGCGCTAGGCCGTTCACGATCTTCTGCAGCAGCCAGCCGCTGCCTTTGCCGAATGCGCTTGTCCAGGTCAAAAAGCAAATCCTCCGGGGCCGATCCCCGTCTCTACCGCTTCCTTGTTATCACACTGAGTTCACATCGGCACACGTGCGCCACGTCTGCGATGCCGTGCGTCTAAGCTTCCTCGGGGGCGTCGTGAATCGTCAGCAGCTTGAGGATCTCCAGTTCGCGCTTGCCGTTCGGCGTAATCACCGTCGCGGAGTCGCCAACCTGTTTGCCCAGCAGCGCCCGGCCAATCGGAGAAGTCGTCGAGATCAGACCCTTGGACACGTCCGACTCCTCGCTGGTCACCAGCTGATACTTGATCTCCTCGTCCTTGCTCGAGTCGAAGACTGTCACGCGTGAGCCGAATCCAACCTTGTCATTGGGGATATTCACCAGGTTCACCATCGCCAGCTCGCCCATCCGCTTCTTCAACTGCCCCAGACGGGCGTTGACGAAGACCTGGCGCTGCTTGGCCATGTGGTATTCCGCGTTTTCACTTAGGTCGCCCAGTGCGACGGCCTTCTTGATCTCTGCAGGGAGTTCGGTCGTAAGTTCGTGCTCCAGCAACTTGATCTCTTCTGCAAGCCTCTTTTTTACTTGTTCTGGCATGGGGCCTTCCGGATGGTACTGGCGAGCGCGCAACCCTTCGCGCGTCAACGCTCTCTGATCAAAACTCGATTATACGATGGCGGACCGCAAAACCACCCCTTGCGCTCCTCCTACGCGCCGCTCAACCTCTGCGGAACACCACCCGCTCCCTCGGTCAGACCTCAGAAAGCATTCATAAAATCAACACTGCTCAGCCTGTTTCAGGTCAGAGGCCCCGCGAATCTTCCCCGGACCTTCCCCGGCAGTCATAAACTTGAGTCCACCGGCCCGCGCTCCCCAATCCTCTGCCAGCAGCCGTAAAATGAAACCGGCGTACCAACGACCCCGGCCAGATTCCGTCGGCAACCCGGCGACAGCCACTTCTTCCAAGCCCGAAAGCGGAGACACGCATTTGAAGTTTCTCGGTTTCCTCCTCCTGCTTCTGCTAATCGCCCTGGCCGTCGCAGCCGGCGTCATCTACCTGCCGTACGGCCCCTCCACCGAAACCTTCCTCGACATCCTCCCCGGCACCGGCACCGAGACCATCGCCAACCAGCTCGAAAAGAGCGGCATCATCCGCAGCCGCTACGCCTTCTACCTCCTGCGCCTCAAGATGGGAGGCACCCTCAAAGCCGGAGAGTACCGCTTCGAGGGCAAGCTCCCCATGACCGACGTCTACCAGCACATCCTCCACGGCGAGATCTACACTCGCGCCTTCACCATCCCCGAGGGTTTCAACATCTTCGACATCGCCCAGGCAGCCGAGGCCGCCGGCTTCGGCCCCCGCGACGCCTTTCTCGCCGCCGAACGCCAGCACACCGAACTCATCTCAGCCTGGACCGACGGGCCGCCCCCCGCATCCCTCGAAGGCTATCTCTTCCCCGACACCTACCAGCTCTCCCGCCACGCCACCCCGCTCCAGATCCTCTCCGCCATGGTCCGCCGCTTCCACCAGGTCTCTGCCCAGATCGGTCTCACCAACGACGTCTCCCGCACCGTCATCATGGCCTCCCTCGTCGAAAAAGAGGTCCGCCAGGATGCCGAGCGCCCCCTCGTAGCCGGCGTCTTCGTCAACCGCCTCGCCAAAGGCATCCCGCTCGCCACCGACCCCACCGTCATCTACGCGGCCCTGCTCAACAACCACTGGCGCGGCACCATCTACGCCTCCGATCTACAGTCCCCATCCCCCTATAACACCTACAAACACGCCGGCCTGCCCCCCGGACCCATCGCCAACCCCGGCCTCGCCGCCCTTCGAGCCGCCATGCGCCCTGCCCGCACCGACTACCTCTACTTCGTCAGCGACGCCTCCGGCCACACCCGTTTCTCCACCACCCTGCAGGAGCACGCCCAGCAGGTCCAGTCCTATCGCGCCGCACAGAAGCAACAGCTTACCGGTACCGGAGTTACCCCCTAGAGCATTTCTCCCGCAGGTGTAGCGCGGGGAAGAGATATCAATGGGCGTTTTTCCCAATGAAAACGACGCTGCACGCCCGTTTCGGGATACCCATCAACGGGATAAGTGCTTTAGCCAACCGCGCTTTAGCCAGAAGTTTTGGAAGCGCATCGGAGCCTCAAGACATCCAATTCGTACACGGAATAGTCGAAGATCGCCGCGTCACGGCCCGAACTACGGGAACCGAGCCGGGAAAGATATACTTGAAGTTTGTGCTCATGAGGATAAGACAAGCGGCGGCGATGGCAATCCTTGGGCTGGCTCCGGCGCTAACCGGCTGCCTGACCCATACCCGCATCGTCCCTAAGACCCGTCCAGCCGATGTCGTCCTCAACGCCGAACTCGAAGATCTCCTCAAACAGGTCGACGTTCGTTTCAGCGCCGTCCAGACCATGAACGCCAGCATCGAGATCGTCGCCACCACCGGCGGCGGCCGCCAGGGCAAAGAGACCCAGTACCCCAGCTTCGCCGGATACATCTTCCTTAGAAAGCCGCAGGACCTCCGCGTCCTGTTGCGCGTCCCCTTTCTCGGCTCGGTAGCCCTCGACATGGTCAGCGACGGCAAGACCTGGAAGCTTTGGGTGCCCAAGCGCAACCTCGCCATGACCGGCACCAGCGAGGTCACCAAACCCTCCACCAACGGTCTCGAAAATCTCCGCCCTGCCGTCTTCTTCGACTCGCTTCTCATCCACGGCCTCGGCCCCGACCAGGTCGTCTCCCTCACCCAGGACACCAGGGTCGTCGCCAACGAAAAAAACGCCAAAGATCTCATCGAAGAGCAGGATTACGACCTAGAGTTTCTCGCACAGCCCAAGGGCCAGACTGCCCATGCCGTTCGCGTCATTCACATCGGCCGCGCCAACCTGCTCCCCTACCAGCAGGACATCTACGGCCCTGATGGCACCATCATCACTCGCGCCTTCTACAGCAACTACCAGAAGTTCGGCGACACGCCCTTTCCCATGAAGATCCAGATCGTGCGCCCGCAGGACCAGTACACCCTGACCCTCACCCTCACCAAGCTGACCCTCAATCAAAAGCTCGAAGACGATCAGTTCGAACTAAAGATCCCCGACACCGTCCCCGTAAAAAAAATGGACTGACTCCTGGGAGCAGACCGATCGCTTTATTCCGGCGAGATCTGTCGAAGCGCGAAGCTGACCTCTCACCATGCTGCTACCAGCGGCTTGGACGAGATGCCTGTTATACAGCAGTAGGACACAGGGAAAATCTCCAAAGTGAATATCTCGCATCTTTCGATACAGGTTCACTCCTCTTGATACTTTTCGGACACGAACGCAACCCGCAAGCCATTCCTGGGTTCCTACAGAGAGCACGGGAGACAGTTCGATGATCTCCAATTAGGCAATTATCAAGGGAAAATACACTATGAACTGGAAAGCTACTCTGCTCGCGGCATCACTCGTGGCACTACCCGTCTCCAACCTGTTGGCCCAGAGCACTACGTATGAGCAACGTCACTCGGTGAACGCCCGAGACGCCAATCAACAGGCTCGCATTAATAAAGGCGTCGCCGATGGCCAGATCACACCTAAGGGCGCCGCAGCCGCCGACGCCCACCAAGCTCATCTGAACGCGGAACAGAGCAAGATGCGCGCCGCCGATAACGGCCACCTTACGGCACAGGACCGCCACAAAATTGCTCGCCAGCAGGATCGTACTTCTCAGCATATTTATGACCGCAATCACAATGCCGCTACTGACCCAGGCGTCCCGCCGCGCTAAAAGTCTGTAGTGCCTTCCCGAGAAGCACAGCAACTCGGCTTTTACGTGCCCAAGTCATACGTATCCAACCAAGAAAGGGATTCATGCTCAAAAGACTCGCAGTCTTAGCGTTGTACTCTTCGCTCTTACCCCTTGCCTCTCAAGCGCAGGTCGTCATCCGCGTCGGTCCACCGCCGCCCGTCGTCGAGCATTATGGACCACCACCAAGACCGGGGTACGTATGGCAGGGCGGCTATCATCGGTGGGATGGACAGCGGTATGTTTGGGCCCCAGGTCACTGGGGTCGTCCCCCACGTCCAGGTGTTGTCTGGATTCCAGGCAGCTATGACCGATGGCACGGCGGTTATCGCTATCACCGTGGATATTGGCGTTAAATTCGTTGACAGCCGTTTCAAGTCACGGAGCACGAAAGCTTTTTAATCTTTCGTGCTCCGCAGCTAAATGGCAGTTGTTCGGGCATGTGATCGCACTAACCAACCAACTGAAAATCTCAGAGCATCCGCGCGGCTTCCATCACAAGAGCTCCTGAGTTACAGAAAATCCCCCAGCCCTGCCCGCTCCGCATGCACTGCAATCGCCTCATTGATCTCCAGCGCCAACGCCAGCGCAGCCCTTCCATCCTCGCCCGACACCACCGGCCGAGTCCGCTCCCGCACCGCCCGCAGGAACGCCTCAATCTCCAGTCGCAGCGGCTCCCCCAGCTCTACCGTCACCTTCTTCAGCGACAGCCCCGCCGAAGGATGCCCACCAGAAAGCGCCCCAGCCAACTGCGCCTTCTCCGCCATCGCAGCCAGCATAGCCGGATCCATCCCAGCAGCCGCCGTCACGTCGATCATCAACAGATCCTGCCGCGCAAAATCCAGCGAAAGATACTGATGCGGCTGAAAGAACCGCAGCTTCCTCACCCGCTCCGTACTCACCCGGCTCGCCGTAAAGTTCGCAATACACCCGTACTCAAACTCCACCCGCACATTCGCAATATCCACCTTGCGCGACAGCACCGGCAGCCCCACCGCCCGCACCTCGCGCACCGGCGAAGCCACCAGGCTCAGCACAATATCCAGATCATGAATCATCAGATCCAGCACCACATCCACATCGAGCGAACGCGGCGTAAAGATGCTCAGCCGGTGCGCCTCAAAGAACATCGGCTTATGCAGATGCTCCCGCGCCGCCGTCACCGCCGGATTGAACCGCTCCAGATGCCCCACCTGCACAATGCACCCATGCCTGCGAGCCATCTCCAGAATCGCATCAGCATCAGCCAGACTAGCCGCCAGTGGCTTCTCGATCAGCAGATCGACCCCAGCCTCCAGCAGCGGAGCAGCAGCACTCGCATGATGCACCGTCGGCACACACACCGAAGCAGCATCAAGCCGACCAACCGCACCCAGGCAAGCCTCAATCGTCGCAAAGCCAGGCACACCGAACCTCTCCGAAGCCGCAGCCACAGCCGCCGAATCGCGATCCACCACGGCTACCAGCTCTACCGCCTGCCCCGCCTGTTGCAACTCCCGCAGCACCCGCAGATGATTCCGCCCAAAGGCTCCTGCCCCAATCACGGCGACCCGCAGAGCCCGCGTCGGCCTCACACCTTCCTGCGCCACGCCTTCCTGTGCCACTACTTCTTTTCGACCGGAGCCTCAACCACCTCGCGGCAGCGGGCATACAGCTCGAGCAGATGCGTCACCTGGTCCTCACTCTTTGACGACGTCGGCAAACCAAAACCAGTCGAGCCAGCCGACTTGTTTCCAACATTAGCGTGCGATGCCACGAACTTGAGTAGATCGAGCGCGATATCTTCGGTACGACGCGCTCCGTTGATGGATTCCATGAAATGATTCCTCGTTTCTCTTAGCCTGATGTTAATGGCCCACCCGTCATGCACGCAAATGACTGCCACTCCACCACAACGATAGACTTCTCCTACAGCAGCTCGAGGAGGTCCACGCAGAGATGAAGTTAGAGATCCATAGCAAGATCCATAGCAAGATCCAAAGCAAGATCCAAAGCAAGATTCAAGATGAGATCCATGACGACGACCTGAACAAGTTCGAAGCCCAGGGCGTCGCACTGCCGCCACTCCCGAACCACGGCAACGACCACGGCTACGTCGAACACGAGGGAGCACGCATCTGGTACGCCACCTACGGCACCGGCGCGCCCGTCATCCTGCTCCACGGCGGCCTCGGCCACAGCGGCAACTGGGGCCACCAGGTCCCCGCGCTCCTCGAAACCGGCCACCGCGTCATCCTCATCGACAGCCGCGGCCACGGTCGCAGCACCCGCGACACCCGACCCTACTCCTACGAACTCATGGCCTCAGACGTCCTCGCCGTCATGGACACCCTCCACCTCCAACAAGCGTCCTTCATCGGCTGGAGCGACGGCGCCTGCATCGCTCTCATCACCGCCGCCCAGGCTCCCAACCGTGTCGCCGCTGCCTTCTTCTTCGGCTGCAACATGGATCCCTCCGGCCTCAAACAAATTGACCAGCATAACCCCCTGCTCTCCCGCTGCCTCTCGCGCCACTTGCAGGACTACGCCCAGCTCTCCGCAACACCCGACGACTTCCACTACTTCGCCGAAGCCGTCGGCGTCATGATGAAGTCCCAGCCCAACTACACCGCGCACGATCTATCCCGGATCAGCGTGCCCGTCCTCATCGTTCAAGCCGAGCACGACGAGTTCATCCGCGACGAACACGCTGAATATCTCGCCCACAACATCCCGGACGCAAAGCTTCTCTTCCTGAAAGGTGTAAGCCACTTCGCCCCGCTCCAGCGCCCCCAGCAGTTCAACGAGGCCATGCTCGCCTTCCTTCACGAATACCAACCCCAAAACTAGATCGAAGCGAATGTCCTGCCGGACGGGCCCACTGCACGTGGCGCGGGCGTTCGCACGCCTTTTTAGAGCTTCGCGTGGTCCTCCCGATGGTCGGCACAACAATCTTCCGTCGCGACCAACGGAAGCGCCAACCGAAGGGGTATACAAGTCACGAAGTGACCGCCGCCCGCGCAGGGCGCACTTAACCCGCAATCCCACACCGATGCGCCGGCCGCACCCCGCACACAATCTCATAAGCGATCGTGCCCGCCAGCCAAGCATGATCCTCCGCCGTAACCCCATCCCCCAGCACCACCACCTCATCCCCCAGCGCAGTCCCCGCAATCCCGCTCACATCCACAATAGTCAGGTTCATCGACACCCGCCCCACAATCGCCGCCCGCTGCCCCTTCACCATCGCCCACCCACCCGGTCGTGCATTCGACGCCGAAAGTTCCCGCCGCAGTCCATCCGCATATCCCACCGGCAGCAGCGCCAACCGCATCGCCCGCTCCGCCACAAAGATCCCGTTGTACCCAACCGTCTCTCCAGCCTCTACCTCGCGCACCCCAATCACCCGCGTCTTCCAAGTCATCACCGGCTGCAGCGCCTGACGCACCTCACTCACACCCCCACCCTCAATCGGCAGACAGTACCCATAAAGCGCTATCCCCGCCCGCACCATCGACCGCGCCCCAACTCCAGTCGCCAGCCCACGCAGCCAAGCCAGGTTTCCCTCCGCACCCTGGTTATCCACCGTCGAAGAGTTCCCCGCATGCACCCACTCCGGCCGCAACCCCGCCGCCGCAACCGCACCCATCGCCTCCTCAAATCTCTTCCTCTGCTCCACCGTCTGCGCCGACCCCGCCACCTCCGACGACGCAAAGTGCGTCATCACCCCATCCACCCGCACCGCCGTCTGTCCCGACACCCAAGCGAGTAATTGCTCCAACTCACGTCCTGGCGCAACTCCCTGCCGAGCCATGCCGGTATCTATCTCCACATGAACCGGCACCACCACTCCACCGCTCCGACCCGCAGCCTCCGCCAGCCATTCCATCTGCTCCCTCAGCCAAACCACCGGCGTCAGCCCATGCCGAATCACATCCGCGGTATCCTCTCGCAGCAACCCCGACATCACCAGAACCTCCGGCTGCTCTCTGCGCGAAATCCCGGCCGCAGCCAGCGCCTCCCGCACTGCCGCACCCTCCGCCACATCGGTCACCCCCAGCCACTCCGCCCCCGCTCGCGCCAGCACTGGAGCACACACCGCCGCCCCATGCCCATACGCATTGGCCTTCACCACCGCCAGCACCGCGGTCGTCGGGGTTGGAGGGGTCGCTGCGGATGGCTCCCCACCAGCCGCCGCCCTCAGCAGCCCGTAGTTCCCCACCAGCCGCCGCTCCGAAACCTCCACCCAGCTCTTCACATCCTTATCCTACCGTCGCCGCCCACTCCAGCAGATACCTCTCCAGATACGGACCTCCGGCGAATCTCGGCGAACGCGCGGAGACGCTGAAAGTAGCGAATGATGCCGATTGACAGTAGATATCTTCCGCCCTACCATAAGGCTGTTCCCGTGGGGCACGTCGGCATCCCGCCGAAAGGGCCAGGCCCGCCCGCTGAAAAAATCTCAGCAGGGATGCGCCTATGCCCACCATTGAAACCTACCGCAAGCAAGCCAAACTGTTCCTCCGCTGGCATCGCGAACGAGACTACTCCATAGGCGAACGAGTACGCCGCCTCGAACGCTATCGGTCATTAACCGACCAGGAGGTGCTGGCGCTCAAGTTCACTCTTGCATTAGCGCAGGAGATCGTCGCGGTTGAAGCCGGATATCAAAGATGGGCGGATCTGAAAGCCGCAACCGCCGGAGCCACCAGGACGCCGCGCGCTCCGTCCAGCCAGCCATTCCTGAAAAAGGTCACCCCCATCCTGCTCGTGCACAATGTCGAGTCAAGCGCTGCCTTCTTCCAACAGAAGCTGGGCTTCGAGATCGACTTCCTCCACGGTCTGCCACCGTTTTATGGCGCAGTCTCTCGAGATGGCGTCTGCCTGCACCTCCGCTTCGTCCACCAACCCTTCTTCGCTCAAGTCGCCGCTCAGGAGAAGTCGCTGATCATCGTCTCCATCGAAGTCGCAAACGTTCAAGACCTCTTCAAAGAGTTCAAGTCACGAAATGTGGAGTTTGCCCAAAAGGTCACAAAGCACCCCTGGGGCGGAACTGATTTCCATGTGCGAGATCCCGACGGCAACGTCCTCTCCTTCGTTGCATACGGTTGAACATTTGCCCGTCTTCAACCCGCCCACCGGTCAGAGGGAAAGATGATTCCGACCAACGGGAGGACCACGCGAAGCTTTAGAGAGGCGTGCGAACGCCCGCACGCACCGGGGTCCCCGCAAACAGGTCTTAGTTTGCGGGGTGGCCGAGCGTAGGAGGCCCGTCCGGCAGGACAGCTTCTTATTCCCCATCGCACCCCGAGTGTGATACAAAGCCACGTCTGAAGAAAGCACACCCGACGCGCCTCCACCCGGAGTTCGCGACGGTCTCCAAGGGGTAAGTCTGTCGCCATGAAAATGAATAGTCGTTCAGTCCTGCTGCACACCAGCCTAGCCGCAACTCTCGCCCTTGTCCCCCTCGCCGGTTGCAATAGCGATAGCGCCAGCAGCAACGCCGCCAAACAGCTCGCCGCTCTCCAGGCCCAGCAGGCAAAGAACGCAGGAAACTTCTCCAACACCGTCTTCCTCGGCGACTCCCTCACCGCAGGCTTCCAGAGCGGTTCCCTCCTCGACACCACCCAGGTCCACGGCTGGGCGCCCGTCCTCGCCGCTCAGGCCGGCTTCAACATCGTCCAGCCCCTCATCGCCTACCCCGGCGCGCCCAACGTCCTCCAGCTCGAATCGCTCGGCCCCCCGCCCGTCATCACCTCCGCTCCCGGCACAACCACTGGCCGCGACAACTTCGCCACCCAGGTCACCGACCTAGCCGTCCCCGGAGCCCTGCTCAACGACGTCATGAACACCGTCCCGCTGGTCAACCCCGCACCCGGCCAGCAGCAGCTCAACCAGCTCGTCCTCGGCTTCCCCGGCCTCGGCTACGGACAGGCCAACAGCCAGGCCACCTTCGCCGTCAACGCCCAGCCCACCACCATCTTCCTCTGGATCGGCAACAACGACGCCCTCGTCGCCGACGAGACCGGCATGCCCAGCAGCATGACCTCCGTCGCCACCTTCACCAGCCAGTACCAGGCCCTCATCACCGAACTCACCACCAAGGCCCCGGCCCATCTCGTCATCGGCAACATCCCCGACGTCACCCGCGTCCCCTATCTCACCCCCGCAGCCCTCGTCCTCGGCGAAGTCTCTGCCGAAACCGGCCTCCCCACTGCCGAACTCAGCGCCATCCTCGGCATCGTTCCCGGCGACCTCGTCAACCCCACCGGCACCGCCGAGATCCCGCTTATCCTCGGAGGCCTCCAGAAGGGACCCATCAGCGACGCCGGCGTCCTCTCCGCCGCCGAGGTCGTCACCGTCCAGTCCCAGGTCACAGCCTTCAACCAGGTCATCGCCGCCCAGGCCAAAGCCGCCAACGCCACCCTCGTCGACATCAACGCCCTCTTCAACCAGGCCTTCACCAATGGTGTCACCATCAACGGCTACACCGGTACCTCCAGCTTTCTCGGCGGCATCTTCGCCCTCGACGGCATTCACCCCACCAACGTCGGATACGCCGTCGTCGCCAACGCCCTTATCGACACCATGAACGCCACCATCAGCACCAAGATCCCTGACGTCCCACTAGGCCCCGTCGCCGCCACCGACCCCTACTGGCCCCCCAACCTCGCCACCCAGATAGCCCCCGCCGCCCGCCCCAGAACCATCCCCGCCAACGCCGGCAAGGCCATAGCCCCCATCCTCGAAAAGAAGCAGTGACAGAAACAGTAGGTCTCCAAATTCAGCCCATCGCCGTCCATGCCAAGCTGCGGACAATCCATAGAAAATGACGAAGGCGCATTTAGCGTTGCCAATCCTGACCAGATCGGTGCTGGATAAGCGCATTGGCCTGTTAGCAACAGTCGAGGGTCAAGTTCCCGGGCTCGCTCGAGCAACATTGCCGAGTAAAAGGCCTGAGCCTTCTTCACGAAAGCTAGTGCAAGCCACAACTTTGGCTTGTCGTGTACAGCACTTCGGCTATGGCGTGCCAGAGATGTCGCTACCCTGAAGGATATACAGGGCACCTACTGTGGTGCCTTCACTCGGCCAGTTCGAAGTCACGAAGACCAGCCCCTTCGTTCCCCAGCGAACCAAGCGCACTGGAGCGCCCAGCACGTCCGGAATCGCTATCGTCTTCAGCAGCGCCTGCGTGTTCAGGTCATAGATGTTCAGCGTGTACGAGTTGGCTCCCTGCCCTGAGTTGTTGATCCCGACCGTGCTCGAGGACGTGAGGACGAAGGCTCGCTTCAATGCCGAGTCCGTGGCTACCAGGACGCCCTGACCAGAATCGAACTTACCGACCTGCACCGGCCCGACCGGATTTGTAATCACACCCGAGTCGCTGTAGAGCAGCTTGGTTCCCGGATCGAAATGAACCTGCAATCCGAAGCCGCCCGAATTGAGACCGTTCGCAGGCGATACGCCGGACGGGGAAACGGTAACGCTGTAGATTTCTTGCGGCGAAATCCCATTTTGCACTTGACCGTAAAGCGTATTCGCATCCGCGCCCCATGCAAGACTGCTGAACTCGACGCCGCTTGTATAGTACGAGAGGGTGTTCGGACGAGCAGTAGCGTTGTCATAAATTGCGAGAAGACAGCCGTTGGGCTCAACGTTCGCTATGCCTTCCGATACCGCAATCGTTTGAGGATTGCCGGGAGCTACCTTCATCGCTGCAGGAAACGCGCAACTACCTTGCGTGCCTACCGTGCCCGTGGCTCCCGCACCCATCGGAATCGTGAGACTCAGTGAAAAGGACGGCAACGAATACTGCTGAACGATTGCCTGGCCTGAAAAGCCCGCATACAGATAGCTTCCATCGTCAGAGAGCGCAATGGTGCTCGGTTGGTCGGCAACGGGAATCATTTGCCGGACAGCAGCAGCGACCGGGTCGATGACGGCAATGGTGTTGGGCGATATGGGATCGCCAGCGGGAACCGAAACGTAAAGCAGGTTGCGTGCGGCGTCCCAGGCAAGATCGTTGCCTGAGACATTGAGTACCTGCATCTGCGCGTTGGCACCCAGATTTGGAACCACTGTGAAGCCTATCGAATTGGAACTGCCTGTTCCCGGACCGTTGCTGACCGCGAGTAAGCTTGCCACCGGCTGGCCTAGCGCTGCCGCGGGAATCGTGACGACCATCTGGGTGTCGGAGATGGAGTCAATCAACAGGTTCTGATTGTTCCACGTCACTTGAGAGGACTGCGTAAAGTCGCGGCCCGTCAGCGTCACCTGCGTGTCCGCACTCCCCACCGCAACGCTGACCGGCGTTACCAACGCGAGCGTAGGCGAGGGCGCGACAAAGCCGCCAACCGCGGACGTAACACCCGTAGGCGTAACAAACGAGCCATCGATCAGGTAGACCTGCGAGGCGCCATTTGCCGCAAGCCCGCTCGCTCCCCAGCGAACAATGGTCGAAGCGCCCTCGAGACCTTCGACCAGCATCGAGTTGATGTAATTGAACCGATCGAGGCCGAAAGCCTGAATGTACTCTCCATTCGGAGCGGGATTGCTGCTGTAAGAGCTGTTGACGTTCACATAGAAGCCGACGCGCTGCGCAGTATCCAGCGCAAAAGGATTTTGCCCGTTGGAGAGGGTGTTCTGGACCTGCAGCAGTCCCATCGACTGACCGGTCGCTGCATTCAAAATATGCCCATAGCCGTCGATCAGGTTCCCGGTCGAAGGATCGTAGGCGAGATGCTTCACGAAATCACCAAGTGCGCCGGTGTACGTTTGCGCGAGGGTGATGCCACTGGCCGTTACCGAGAACACATCCTCCGGTCCACCCGAATAAGCCGAGTCTGTCCCGTAAAGAGTTGTGCTGTCTTTGCCCCAGACCAGCGTGTCATAAACATTGGGGTACGCCGGCGGACCAACAATTGCGGCTCGCGAGATACCGTCGTCGTAGACCGCAACGCCTCCGACTGCGCTCTCGGGATTCGTGTCGCCTGTATGGAGCGAAACGGCGACCGTATGCGGCTTTCCCGGAGCAGCAGTCACAGCCGCCGTCGTATTCATCACGCCGTTGGCGCCCTCGCCCAGGGCAAATGTGATGTCCGGTGTAAGCGATGGAAGGATGAGGCGTTCGATCTGGCCCGTCGACGGCAGTGTCGCGTAGATGTAGGTGCCGTCGGAGGTGACAGAGATGCCGGCCGGCTGACTCGGCAGCGTCTGGGATGCAATCACGGTTCCCTGGAGCGGATCGATCGTCACGATGCTGTTTGGATTGTTCGTCGAACTGGAAAGAGTCGACGCGACAAGGACATTGTGGACGCTATCCCAGCCCAGATCCGCCGCCGCGACGTTCACTGTCCGCACACGATTACTCGCACTGATTACATTCAACGTTTGCGCCTGGGACGTGCCGCCACCGGGGGCTGGATTCGAGACCGCAATCGTGACCGGGCCGACGGTCGAAAGCACACTCGCCGGTACCGTGACCGTGGCAACAGCGCTCAACTGGCCCGTGGAGAACGGCTGCACCGCGGTTCCGTTGATGAGAATCGTTGACGATTGAAGAAAGTTGCTTCCATTGAGCACAAGCAGGAAATCCGGCGCTCCTGCCGTCACTGCCATCGCTGAGAGGCTGTTAAGCACAGGCACAGGATTCACGATCGGCAGCGTGACCGTATTATCGCCCTTAACTCCAGATGCTGAATCGACAACCGCGATCGGTATCGTTCCCGTCGTATAAGAGATTAAGCTGGCAGGAACCGTGAATTGGATCGAAGTAGTCGAGATGAAATGCGTGGAGAGCGCGGTGCCGCTGGCATAGACGACCGTCGTAGGCGTAAAGTAACTGCCGCTCAACGTGACCGTCTGTGGTGAATTGCTGAGCGGCACGGTGGAGGGAGCGAGCGAGTCAAGCTCAGCCGGGTGTTGAAGAAGAGAAACTGCGACGCTCTGCGAGCTGCCACCGCCCGGTGCGGGATTCGATACCGTCAAGCTCAAAGTGCCCACAGATGCCAGTAGCGCGGCCGGAGCCACAGCCGTAAGCTGCGTACTGCCGACCAGCGTGGTCGCGAGCGAAGTCGTTCCAGATGCAACCACCGACAAAGAGCTAAAGTTTGCGCCGGTCAGCGTAAATGTTGTATCCGCAGAGCCTGCATACAGAGAGTTCGGTGTTATACCCGTCAGCGTCGGTTTCGGGTTCGTCACTAAGACCTGCTGGGACGAAGAACCGCCGACCGAAACCTGACCATCCGGATTTGCAACCGTTACGTTTGCAACCAACGTCGACGCCGCCAGGTTCGCGGGCACTGTCGCGGTGAGTGTCGTTGCGTTCCCATAAGTGGTCGTGAGTGCGGTTGAGTTCCACTTGATCGCCGACTGCGGTTGAAAATTGCTTCCCGTTACTGTCAGCGTGAACGCTTCCGAGCCCGCAGGAACACTTGCTGGAGACACGCCCGTGACGGCGGGTGCCGGAGTCTGCGTGGTGCTCCCGCCGCCGTTAGTAGTTGCGCTGCGGCTGGAGCCGCCAGAGCATCCCGTTATGCTTAGGGAAAGAGCAACAAACAGTATAGGCAGGGAAAGAAACTTTAGAAGTTTGGTCATTTAGCTCAAAACGGTGGATTTTTGGGTGGATTTCTGCGGCCAATTGTATGGCACGTCCACCTAAAAACGAAGAATTTTATCCAGAATTCTCGAACGACCGAGCAGCTCAATCTGCCGGTAGAACCTCAGATCACCGCAAAAGCGTCGACTCGTGTTGGATGGCGTAGATGGAAGGACTCTAGATCCGAGTCCTCAATGAGTGATAAATCGCCAAGTCACCCATCCAGGAATTACTACCGGCAACGCATCGAATGAAGGTACAGGCTTGATCAGAGAACAGGCCCGAAATTTGAAGGGTGGCAGCTCGTCAACTCCCGTTTTTACAGGAAAATTCGTCTGTCAAGTCCCAGTTTCATCTATCTCTATAACAGTCAACGAGATCCACCTTGCGCACGAGTTATGTCAAATTAGCTACCCTTGAAGTAGAGAATAAATACACAAGAGTACAAAACCTGCGCGATCGCCATCCCGAGGGCTTTTTCTTCTTGTGCGAATAACTACCACTAACCCTTTTATAAAGAGGAATCTGCAGGTAACCCCTTTACACGGAGGTATTTACGAGGTAAGCCTCCCCGCATATTACTCAATCAAAAAGAGTTACGCGCGGTGTATAGGGGGGGTACCCCCGGGGGCAACATCGTCATGGTCCGGGTCTGGAAGTGTCGACACCGCCGGCTACTGAGAGCCAACAGGGTGCACAGGACGAATCCGCCCATCCCGCAGCGCAAACAACTCCCCGCGCCACACCACTGTATCCCCCGCAAAGCTCCACATCCAGAACCCCAACCCAAAAAAATCCCGCAGCGGCAATAGCCAGAGATCACGCAGCACCTGTTCATCCCCCAGCACGCCCACTCCAACCGAAAGAGCCACCGCCACCCGCGCCAGCAGCACCACACTCAGCAACGAAAAACTCCACAGCGCTAGCCCGCTCGCCACGCAGGTCATCACCGCCCACGGCACCGCATACGTAATTCCCAGCCCCAGGTAGCCCAGCTTGCGCGAGTCCCGCGTCGACCGCGCCCACCGCAGCTGATGGTCCTTGAAACCGCCAAAGTGATACTCCGGCACCGTCGTCTCCACCACCTCGTTCGAAAGCTCCACCCGATACCCGGCAGCAGAGATCCGCGCCCCCATCTCATAGTCGTCAGCCAGATACTCCGTCAGCGACTCTAACCCCCCAGCCTTCGCCAGCACGCTCTTGCTCGTAGCCAGCGTCGATCCCAGCCCAAAGTGAATCCCGCCCTCCAGCCTCCGCGCCGTCAGCACTCCCGGCAGAAAGTCCGTCGAGATCCCCAACGCCTCCAGCCGCGACCACACCGTCAAGCCTCTGCCACCCTCCGCCGTCCGCCCAATATAAGGAGCCGTCACCATCCCCACCTTCGCATCCGAAAAACACTGCATCACCCGCGTCAGATAGTGCGGCGAGACACGAATATCGCTGTCATTGATCACCACATACTCATACCGGGCCTCGCGCAGCATCTGCACCAGATTGCTCACCTTGCCCGACGTCCCCAGTCGCTCCCGGCACTCCACCAGCCGGATCGCGCACTCAGGAAACTCCACCTGCAATCGCTCGATCTCGCTGACAGCCGGATCGTTCCGACTGCTCACGCCAAAAACAATCTCGAACCTACCAGCATACTGTTGCCTGCAGTGGCTCACCAGCCCGGCATACATCCTCTGGTCCACACCCTTCACCGGCTTCAAGATCGTAACGTCAGGCGCAAAGCCCGCATCGACGCTCTTTCGCCGCCAATAGTGCGCGAAATCTCGCGTCCCCCACAGCGCCAGCAACAGATAAGCGAGACCCGCAAGGGTCAACAGCGTAGTGATCGCCTCAATGAAGATGGCCATCCCACTAGTCTACCGGCATCTATTGGCCGAAATCATCTCCATCGCGACCAACGGGAGCACCACGCGAAGCGGTATACAAGTCACGAAGTGACCGCCCCACGCGCAGTGGGTTTTTGCGCTACTCATAACGCAAAGCCTCAATAGGATTCAGATTCGCCGCCTTCCAAGCCGGATAAATACCGAAGAGAAGTCCGATCCCGCACGAGCAGCAGAAGGCCAGCGCAACCCACAGCGCCGACAGCATCGACGGAAAGAAGAGATGCAGCACCAGAGCGATCGCACTGCCGATCAGCACGCCAATAATGCCGCCGACAGCGCACAGCGTAATGGCCTCCAGGGTGAACTGCGCGAGGATGGTCTGCTTGCTCGCGCCGATCGCCTTGCGCACCCCGATCTCCCGCGTTCGCTCCGTCACGCTGACCAGCATAATATTCATCACACCCACGCCTCCCACCAGCAACGCCACGCTGGAGAGCGCAAACAGCAGTAAAAACAGGCCACCCGTAATCGTGGTCCACAAACGAGTCAGCGAATCGGTTCCGAAGATCGCAAAGTTGTCCGGCGCCTCGTTCTTCACCTTCCGCCTGCGCCGTAGCAGCTCCTCCAGCTCATCCTGCACCAGCGTCTTGTTCTTTTGATCATCAAACTTCAGGCTGATCCAGTAGTCCAGTATCTCCGGGTGAATCTTATGGAACGTGGACACAGGGAAGAACGCCTTGTTGTCCTCCGGGTTCTTGCCTCCCCCAAACGCCTGTTTTTGTTTGTCCATCACCCCCACGACGGTAAACCTCATGCCCGCAATGGTCACCTCCTGGCCCACCGGATCCGTCGCGCCGAACAGCCCATCCGCCGTATCAATCCCCAGCACGACGACATTCGCCGCCCGCTCCACGTCGCTCTCGTTGAAGAACCGCCCATCCTTCAAGTTGAGCTCATACACGTCCTTCACGCTGTCCGTATCTCCCTCCAGCAGCGTCCCCTCCATGATCTTGCTGCCGTATTTCACCGCGACCGTACCCTCCACCCCGGTCTTATCCCGATACTGCAATCCAGGCGTCACAGCCACCACATGCGGCAACTCCTTCATCGCCATTGCATCCTCGTAGGTCAACTGCTTCCGCGTCAGCATCTCTGTCGTAGGCCGCACCCCAATAACCGGAAACCGGAAGACCCATATCACATTCGTCCCCAGCGACTCCACCAGGCCGGACACGCTCGAGTTCAATCCGTTAATCACCGACGAGATGATAATCACCGTCATCACGCCAATCACAATTCCCAGAATCGTCAGGCCGCTACGCAGCTTGTTCGCCCGCAGCGTATCCAGAGCCATCACTACCGTTTCTTTAGTATCGGCGATCTGCATTAACGACCTCCCTGCCCTCTACCCCTACCCAGCCCCGGCCTCACTCCGATCTCAGCGCCACAATCGGATCCAGTTGCGCGGCCTTTCGAGCCGGATAGACCCCGAAGAAGATTCCCGTACCGGTAGCCATCACCAGCCCGGCAATGACGCTCCACAGCGCAATCGTCGAAGGAAATCCTGCCAGAATCGTAATCGCCTGCGCCACCAGAATTCCCCCGATCACGCCGAAGACTCCGCCCACCAGCGCCATCGTTCCGGACTCAATCAAAAACTGCATCAGGATATCCTTTGGACGCGCGCCGAGAGCCTTTCGGATGCCGATCTCGCGCGTCCGCTCCGTCACGCTCACCAGCATAATGTTCATAATCACGATGCCGCCGACCACCAGCGAGATCAGCGCCACCGCTCCGGCCACCGCTCCAAACGACCGCGTTACGATGCTGAAGAATCCCACCAGCGTATTGTTCGTATCCAACTCAAACGAGTCCTCGACTCCCGGAGCATCATGCCGGCTCGATCGCATCAGAACCCTCACCTCGTCCGCCGCCGTCTCCAGCACCGGTCCAGCCTCGCCCGCCTTCACATAAATCGTCAGCGTCTTCTCCGTCCCATAGCTCTTCTGAAACGCCGTCAGCGGCACAGCCACCCAGTTATCCTGGCTCGCCCCAAACGTGCTCCCCTGCTTCTCGCTGATCCCAATGATCGTGTACGGGGTGCCGTCTACCCGCAACTCCTGTCCCAGCGGATCCATCCCCACAAAAAGATGGTCCTCAATATCGGTCCCGATGATCGCCACATGTGAGGCGTGCTCCTGGTCCGCCTCCGTGAACCCGCGCCCCTGCATGATGTTCAGGTTCTGCAGCGAAGGCATCTGCCACGTATACCCCCGGATGTTCGAATCGGTCGTGGACTCGGTCCCCCGCACAATCTTCCCTGTCACAGCCTGCTGCGCGCCAATCCCCACGCAGTGCCTGCAGTTCGCCGCCACATACTGAAAGTCGGGGTACAGGATGTTCTTGCGCTTCTGATACCGCTGATAGTCCTCCGGGCTGGTAATGATCTGAGGCATCTTCGAGACGGTAAAGACATCCGCGCCATAGCTGGCGAACTTCGTGGTGACATAGGTGTTCGCACCGTTGACCAGCGTCACCACCGCAATCACGCTGGCTACGCCGATGACGACGCCGAGCAAAGTGAGGACGGAGCGGAGTTTGTTCGCCCATAGCGACTGCAGCGCGATCTTTACGGCCTCTTTGAATTCCATCGCCCTGTCTACCTTGAGCTTGTCTACCTTGGGTACGCTTGAGACTATCAGCCAGTGGCCTCCAAAGCGAGATTTCCCTTGCTCTCTCATACGCAATCGAGCAGCGTTTTGTTCGCCTAGCCCCAAAGAGGTGTCATCCAGAGCGAAGGCACTCACAGCACTATCGTGAGTGCCGCAGCCGAAAGACCCGCATTTGCCCTTGCCTATTCTCGTCCGCCACCCCATAGAAGTGCCTGTTCTCCTCACCCAAGCAAAAAAGCCGTCATCTCGACCGAAGCGACGGACAGTCTCACCGTCCGTCGCGCAATAGAGAGACCCGTATTTGCCTTTACTTCGCGACGCTCATCCAGCTGCCCCTTCGGCATGCTGGTCAGGGTCTATTTCGGCTAAAGTCACGGGGCAATAAGGTAAACTCGTCGCCGTCTACTTTTTATTTTTTGAGACCACTCCGATGCGCAAGCTGGGGATTGGTTATCGCTACAAATGCACGATTTTCTGCGCGAGCGTTCTACAGTTGGGAGCCAGTTTTATGCGGAAGTTACTACTAATGCTGATCCTTGTCACAGTGGCAAGTGGAGTTGGTGTGGCGAAGGCCAACGCGCAGCAAGAATCGGCTTCATATACCGAAACCGTTCTGTACTCCTTTACCGGCGGCCAGGACGGCCGACCGAGTACACAGTTGCAAGGCAACGACAGCCTTGTTATCGACTCTTTTGGGAATCTCTACGGGACTACAAATGGCGGCGGCGCGAACAGCGGGGGAGCACTGTTCAAACTAGACACCAGTGGCAAGTACACTGTCCTGCATAGCTTCTGTTTCCAGGACTGTCCCGGAGGTAGCGCTCCAACTAGCCTGATCCGGGACGTCTCGGGAATACTCTATGGAACGACACTTGGCGGCGGGGCCGACCAGTTTACTCCCGCCGGAACACTCGGCGCGGGAACCATCTTCAAACTGGACAGCGCTGGCAACTACTCCCTCCTCTACAGCTTTTGCGCTCAGGCCAATTGCACCGACGGCCTCCATCCGTACGGAAGACTGGTCGAAGACGGTTCTGGAAATCTCTATGGGACCACCCAAGACGGAGGAGCAAATAATGGGGGCACGGTCTTCAAACTGGATCCCGCCGGCAACCATTCCATCTTGTATAGCTTTTGCTCCCAGGCTAACTGTATCGATGGTGCATCTCCCAACGCGGGTTTATTCGAGGATGCTTCCGGTAATTTTTTCGGAACCGCTGTCAATGGCGGCGCTAGCGGATACGGAACCGTTTTCAAATTGGACACTGCTGGTCATTACACTGTGCTGTACAACTTTTGCTCCCAAGCCTATTGCAGCGATGGTGCCTATCCCTTTGCGGGCTTGGTCGGAGATGCTTCCGGAAACCTCTATGGGAACACCTTTAACGGCGGCAATACTAACAGCGGTTTAAGTCCTGGCGGTGGGGTGGCGTTCAAGATAGACGGTTCGAGCAAATTTACAGTGCTTCATACCTTTTGCCAGCAGGGCAACTGCGCGGACGGTGGCAGTCCAGCAAGCAGTTTCATAAAAGATAGTTCTGGAAACTTTTACGGGACAACAATCGATGGTTACGACGGTGAGGTTTTCAAGCTCGATAGCGCTGGCAACTACACCATTCTGCACACCTTTAGCTTTCTTAACGACCCCAATTACGCCTATGGATTCGACCCCGCCGGTAGCTTAGTCGAAGATGCCTTTGGCACCCTGTATGGGATGGCCGTTGGAGGGGGCACCATAGCCACCGGCAGAGGTGAAGGAGTGATATACAGCCTGACTACTCCCAGTTTTGCGATTGGTGCCGATGCGTCGACTATAACGATAGCTTCACCCGGACAACAAGGGACGACGACCGTCACAATAACGCCTCGGAATGGATTTAACCAAACAATCACGTTCAGCGACTCCAGCTGTAGCGGATTGCCGACAGGCGCAAGCTGCTCTTTCAGTCCTTCGAGCGTGACGCCGAGCAGCGGAGTTGCCGAAACAACGCTGATCATTTCAACCACCGCGACATCTTCCTCGATTTCTCAGAAACCACTTGAGCGCGGCAAGGGTGTGTTCCTTGCGTTCATACTCCCAAGCCTACTCGTTTTTATACCGAGGACTCGCCGTGGGCAACGATCTGTCAGACGAATCGGAAAGATCTTGTTGTTGCTACTCGTGTCTTCAGTCATCGGCCTCAACGGCTGCGGAGGCGGGGGCGCCGTAAGCTCCACAGGAGGGGGAGGGGGCAGCTCCGCAGGAGGCGGCAGTGGCGCGACACCCGCAGGGACCTATAAGGTGACGGTAACGGCTACCGGGTCTGGGGTGTCGGAAGCGATGGCGCTTACGTTGGTGGTCCAGTGAATAGACTATAAGTGCGGGCAGGCTGACCCACCCCCAGACAACCGGTGGGATACACTTGTGTTCCCAGACGGCTGGATGATCGCTGCCGCCCGGGGCCGCAAGACGTTGTATCAACGGGCTATCGCGCCAGTTTCCTAACGGCCAACCCGGCGGCCGGTCGTTCAACGGAAGCACGTACCGAAAGGCCCCGGCCCGGCTTAGGCTTGATCAACCTCACCTCCGCACCCAGCTCCATCTTCCCTGCAAACTTGATTAGCTTGCCCACGCTGAACTTCGAGATTCTTCCGTTGCGCAGATGACTTACGTCCGGCTGATGAATCCCGAGGATCGATCCAAGCTGCTCCTGCGTGAGGCTGCACCCTTCAATATGTTTCATCAGCTCGCGATAGATATCGGCCTTTACTTTGATCTCTAACGCCTCTGCTGCGCTGAACCCAAGATCATCCAGCACGCTTCCCTTTGTCATGTGTGGTGAGTTCCTCTTTTGCTCCCTCGACATCCTTAGGCTTCCCTCTTAACCGTTGTTGTATCTGTTTCCATCTGGCCTTGGCGGTGGCCAGATCTCTCTTTTCCGTCTTTGCACTATCCTTCGTGAAACAGTGCAGAACATAGATGACGTCCTTCACTCGCGCCATGTAGATCATCCTGTACCACTTGCTGCCGTCCTGGTCCTTTAACTCAACCAACGCTTGCGGCAATCGATGTCATGGGCCTGACTGTAAACGTGGCCGTATCGGCTTAGGCCCGAATTGCAATACTTTCAGCGAATCACCCTCCCACGAGATATCTGCCAGCTTCACCCGTCACGTGCCCTCGACCTCAGTGTATAGCATAATTGCTATACGGTCTAAGGCTGCGATACACTTGGAACTGCAGACGGCTGGATGATCGCTGCCGCCCGGGCCGCAAGGCGTTGGGCGGGGGAGGAAAGTCCGAACTCCGCAGGGCAGTGTGCCGGATAACGTCCGGGACGGAGGCGTTAAGGCCTCTGGACGGCAAGTGCAACAGAGAATGAACCGCCTCAAGCTGGTGATTCGCCTCGGTGAATCCGTAAGCGGTTTGAGGTAAGGGTGAAAAGGTGCGGTAAGAGCGCACCGCGCGGCCAGTAATGGACGCGGCAGGGTAAACCCCACACGGAGCAAGACCAAATAGGCAGGGATCGTGCCGCTTCTCTTCAGGCGGCGCGAGCGTATCGGCCCGATGCGTCCAGGCGGAGAGACTCGAAAGAGAGCCGAAACTTGCGGGTAGGTTGCTAAAGCGCCGCAGTAATGCGTCGCGTAGAGGAATGATCGTCTAAAACAGAATTCGGCTTACGGGCCGTCTGCGAACCTATGGCCTCGAAGTCGCTAAAACGATCTCGGGGCCATCTCTTTTGAAGCAAAGGTCCTGCCGGACGGGCGCCCTGCGCGGGCGGCGGTCACTTCGTGACGCGTGTACCGGTCTCGGCAGGATGATCGTCACGGGGCCTCCCGTTGGTCGGCATAGTCATCCTTCGCGACCAACGGGAGCGCCAACCGAAGGGGTATACAAGTCACGAAGTGACCGCCGCCCGCGCAGGGCGCCCGTCCGGCAGGACCCCCAAAAAATAAATCTCAAAACCATGTCACTTTTTTCGTCGCTAGGATAAGTGCATTTCCAGCCACGCAAAACACCACAACCTCACCACATTTCACCATCCAAAACACCACGTTTCGCACCCACATTTTGCGAAAACCCTCAGCAAAAACCCACTCCACCACGCCAAAAAAAAACCACAACCAAACCAGAAAAATGACTATCGAATCGCGGCCATGGCGGCACGAAAAAGAGTTTCAAAGTCATGGGCGACATCTGGGTTCTTAGTGACGGCAGTCTCAATAGCCTTTTGAGCCACAGGGCGGGGGTAGCCAAGGTTGACCAGCGCAGAGAGCGCATCATCGCCCGCAGGGCCATGATAAGCGCCCCCACTAGTCGCAGGAATGGCCGTCGCAAGGTCATCCAGCTTGTCCTTAAGCTCAAGCACAACGCGCTCAGCAGTCTTTTTGCCAATGCCCGGAATCCTCGTCAAAGTAGCATGATCGCCGGAACGGATCGCGGTGATAAGGCGGCTCCCATCAATCCCGCTAAGAACCGTAATAGCAAGCTTTGGGCCAATGCCTGAGATGGTGAGTAGCTTCTCAAAGAGACGTTTTTCCTGCATTTCCGAGAAGCCGAAGAGCGCGATCTGGTCTTCACGCACGTGGGTGTGGATGTGAAGCGAGGCTTCTACGCCTTCGTTGGGGAGTGCCGAGAAGGTGGTGACGCTGATGGTGACGTCGTAGCCCACACCGGCGCACTCGAGGATGGCCTGGTTGGGAGTTTTTGAGAGGAGGCGTCCGCGAAGGTGGGCGATCATGCTGTTGGTGATTGTAGCGTGTTGGATTGAGGCTGTTCTCTAAAGCTGCCTTCGGCCTCATCGGCTCCTCATGTTTTAGTTCACGCAGCGGATATTCTCGATCTGTTTAGGAAGGCGAATCCTTCGTTTCCCCAGAACAGCGTTGTTGTGAGTTGTGAGAAGGAGCGTCTGACGGCGGTTGAGGTTTGTCTGGCTAAGGATGGGTTATTGCCAATCTCTTGCCAGGGGCTGCGACAGTGCGATGCGCAGGCCCTGAAGATTTCGCCATCGAGATAAGGATCTCTTGCCGAACTGGTTCCGGCATGGGACACGCAGTAAAATCCACCCAACAGACATGAAGCGCTCCGTCCTCAGCCACGTCCTGCTTCTCGGCCTCGTCGGCGGCGTCCTCATCGCCGTCCTCCGCTGGTCCGAGTACCAGTTCCTGGTCATCGAGCACTCCTTCGAAATCTATGGCGCCATTGTCGCCATCCTCTTCGCCGCCTTCGGCATCTGGCTGGGCATCAAGCTCACCAAACCACGGGAAAAGATCATCCTCCGCGAAGTCCTCATCCCCGCCGCCGCGCCAGCCGAGCAAGCCCCCTTCGCCCTGAACCAACCCCAGCTCGACGCCCTCGGCATCACTCCGCGCGAGCTCGAAATCCTCAACCTTATCGCTCAGGGACTCAGCAACCGCGAGATCGCCGACCGCCTTTTCGTCAGCGAGAACACCGTCAAAACCCACTGCAGCCGGGCCTTCGACAAGCTGGGCGCCCGCCGCCGCACCCAGGCCGTCCAGCTGGGCAAACAACTAGGTCTCCTCCCCTAAAACCGTTCCTCCGAAAGCATGATTTATTCTGCACACCCCAAAATCACCCAAAAGCATGACGACAAACGCCGCCTCTGACCCGCAAAGTGTCTTCAAGTCCACCTCCACAGGAGCCTCACATTGAAGAAGACCATCCTCGTTTTTGGCCTCATCTCCGGCGTTCTTTCCTCCGTCATGATGTGCGGCACCCTCCGATTCCTCAGCGACCTCAACCACGGCCAAAAAGCCCTGGTCATCGGGTACACCACCATCGTGCTTTCCTTCCTCCTTGTCTACTTCGGCATCCGCTCCTACCGGGACAACCTCGCCGGCGGCTCCATCACTTTCGGCCGCGCCTTCGGCATCGGCATTGGCATCACCCTCATCTCCTGCCTCTTCTATGTCGTCACGTGGGAGATCGTCTACTTCAACTTCCTCCACGGCTTCATGGACAGCTATTTCGCTCACCAAATCCAGAAGGTTCAATCCTCGCCCGGCACCACAGAAGCCATCCAGGCCAAGGTCGCTGCCATCCGCCACTCCCAACAGCTCTACGAAAACCCTTTCGTCAACGCCCTCTATACCTTCATCGAACCCTTCCCCGTCGGACTCCTCATTACCCTTGTCTCCGCAGCCATCCTACGCAAGAAGCCCCAATCCCAACCAGCTTCGCTTTCCGCGACAGCTTAAAAGCTTTGCGTAGAAGAGTACGAGTTTTAGCTCGCCGGCGGTTAGCAGGTCGTCGCTGTAGCGGACTCATGTT
This sequence comes from Tunturiibacter empetritectus, assembly GCF_013410875.1. Classification (GTDB taxonomy): domain Bacteria; phylum Acidobacteriota; class Terriglobia; order Terriglobales; family Acidobacteriaceae; genus Edaphobacter; species Edaphobacter empetritectus. The sequence goes on from NZ_JACCCU010000003.1 coordinate 246,222, forward strand.
TTCGCTCATTCCAGCGCAGGTGAATCAAGTTAGAGACCGGTGTGATCGGACTGGTGCGAGAGCAACACTTTAGTTGCACCATTTTATGTGCAACTTATGTATGATTGGCAAAAATAATTCTTCAGATTTTGATATTGGACACCCACTCCCTATGTTTGGAGTGCCAAGGTCCTTCAAACGAAAGAGGAAACCGAATGGCTGAAGAGCTAAAGAGCAGGTTCACCCGGGCAAGGTTGGCTGCAATCGTCGAGCACGAACTACGTGAGGATGGTAACTGCCAGGCTAGTTCGCATGTGGTGATCGTTCCGCAGGTGGGCTATCTGGTGGCAATCGAAAACGGAGAGTCGGTGACGATCAGGCTGGTTGAGGAGCTTACCGAGGCTTAGGGCTGAAGTCGACGCCGGTCGTTGGGGTCTGTGGCGTAGGGGTCACTTCGGCTGCGAGACCATAATCTGCTGGTAGACACGCTCGAGCGGCTCCGGGGTAACGCTGACACGTCCGCGATAAGGATTGTCGAGCGAGGCTACGAGATAGATAAGCAGCCCGATGAGGGCTGAAAACATGATCGTCATCCACAAGTGCATCTTGAAACTTGCCGTGTGAAAGAACCATGTGGTCGCGATGCTGAGGATCGCTCCCGCTATAACGACAAGCCAGAGGGGTCCCGGTAGTTCGGCGGTGACACTGTTCAAACGTGCGCGTCGACTTTCGGTGAGGTCGTTGAAGGCGCGGTAGGCTTCCGCCGCAATAATCTTCTGTCTTTCGGTGGTGGGCTCAAAGGACATAAAGTCTCTCTGAAAATCCGAGAGGGCGCCACTGGCATTGTTGGGTACGATACCTCGCTGCTGCATGGGCCAGCCTACGTCGATGACCTGCCGGGTGTAGGTACGCAGATCGTTCTGCAAGGCCGAGCGCACAGGCTCAGGGTAGGCGCCGATGTCGCGGTAGAGGGCGCCTACGGCGATGGCTTCGTGGTCTACTCTGTTTTCGACTTCGGAGTAGGTCTCCCAAGTTCCAACGGCGACAAGACCGAGGGTGATGCCGTAGAAGACGGTGACTGCGGCGAGGTAGAAGCCAACGATGTCGTTGTGGGAGTGGTCGATCAGGTGAAGGCGACGGACCAGGGGCCGGGTGAGATAGAGTCCGGCTAAACCAACGACGGTGAAGACGCCGACGATTAGCGTTCCGAGAAGCCAGTTGGACAAGTCGTAAATCCAATGAAGATCCACGGATGTCTCTCCTCGGGACGAAGTCTGAGATTCAAATGCAAAGAAGGTAGCTTCCCGGCACAACCGAAGGAAGAGAACCTCTCCTGCGGTTGTGCCCGGACGCAGTCTATCTTTACTGCTATTTCTTGTTGGCTGGAACGCGCTCGACTTCGACCTGTTGGCGACGAACTGTGTCATGTACGGTCTCGACGTGATCAGAGCCGGTCTTGCCGACGACAACTTCTTCGGCGATGCGAGAGGACTTGGAGACGACGGCCTCCTCTGCGGTTTCGAGCACTTCGATCGTTGAATCGGACCAGTCGATATCCTTGACGTAGTTAGGATCTGAAACGGCGCGGCGTACGACTTCGGCATGCTCTTCGTGCAAGGTCACGTTCTCTTCGACCGGCTTCTCGGTGATAAAGCGGCGAATACGCGTGGTGCCCTGCTCGACGAGCCGTTTGCCTACTTCGAGATGTTCTTCGGCGAGACGGAGGACCTGATCTTTTCCGAGATCGGAGGTTACGGGTCTTGCGGGCAGAGCAGCCGCAGCGGCGACGGCAGCAGCGGCCGGAGCAGCGATGGTTGCCGCGGATTCCTTGGAGATAACGCCAGTGTCGACGGCACGATCTTTTACGTCAACCAGGTTGTGCTGGTTGAGGATGGCCATCGCCTTGGGCACGTCTTCTTTTGCGGCGCGGAGGGTGAGGACGACTCCGCCGGATTCGACGGCTTTCGCGTAGACGGTCGCTTCATGCTGTTCGATGTCGCCACCGAAGAGGCGGTGCCAGAGGCCTGGTTCGCGCAAGGCGGTATCGCTCGTGGGGAGATCTTTTCCGCTGACGATGCTGATCTCGTCATCATGAAAACCTGCGTGCTGGAGGTTGGTCTCGGCTGCCTGCGCATGATCTGCAGTATCGAATAGAGTGACGATCTTCTCGTAGGTGCTCATCGGTATTCCTTTCTGGGTTCGGCTGCATTGGATTGAGCCCCCGCTTCAGGGACTGCAGGTTGTTCTATGGGGAGGCGAGTGACCTGGGCTTCCTGCCTCCGCAATGTGACTGATTCCTGATACCGCTCTGTTTTTCTAATCCGTCGAATGTGCACTTCTTCTTTGAGTACCAAGTGCCGTTCCACTTTGAGGACTTCTTCAACGACGGGGATGATGGTGACATCGCCTTCCTGACGTATGGAGGGCATGACCTCGACTTGTCGGTCGATGGGGACGTGTTCGACCTCAACTTTTTCCTGCTGCAGGAGCTCATCAACCAGTTGCTGGTGGGTATGAGTGACGCGGGAGACGCGCACGCGCGCGGTTTCGACGACACGCTTGGCGACGGAGAGCTCTTCTTCAAAGACCGGGATGACAGTTTCGCGGTCGACTCTTGTGACTGCGGTGTCGACCGCGTCCGAGTGATCAAGGGACGGATTCATGATGAAGAACCTCGAAGCAAAGCGTTGGGTTGGGGAGATGGTTGCTACTTAGCCGTGACCAACATGGAGATGCGGCGGTTGAGGGCTCGACCTTCCGCGGTGGAGTTGTCAGCTACTGGGTGCTCGTCGCCGTATCCTTTGGCGACCAGTCTGTTTCGGGCGATGCCCATCGTCTCCAATTGAGTGACGACGCTGTTGGCGCGATCCTGAGAGAGCTTCAGGTTCTGCGCGGCGTTACCGGTGTTGTCGGTGTAGCCGCCAATAGTGAGATGGACAGCAGGGTAGGCTTTGAGGATGGCGGCGATATTGTTGAGTTGATCAGTGGACTGGGGCTGCAGGGAAGCAGAACCAGTGTCGAAGAGGAGACGGTCGAAGTCGAACCAGGAAGTTTTGTCAGGAGTGCGGGCTGGGTCTTTAATGAAGGCGAGGAGTTTACCCTCAACGCCGCGCTCGGGGATGCGAAGGGTGGTGGAGTCGGGCAGGGCGGCGTCAACCAAGGTACCAAGGTCGGTGCCGGTGGAAGAGGTGATTGTGGCCGGGGCTGGAGTGGGTACGGCGGGAACGGTTGTGTCGGGTTGCGTGGCGACTGTGGGCTGGTGCGAACGATACCACCAGAAACCCAGCACAAGTGCGAGCGCCAGCAGGCCGAGGAGCCAGGGCAGGATGGAGCGACGCTCTTCGACTCGCACGGACTGAGCTATGACCGGGTTGACGTCGACTTTATGCGTGGAGACGGGGACAGGCTGGCGGTGGAAACTTTCCGGCAGTAGGCCCTTCAACGCGTCACTTTCGCGTGCGAGGAAGCCTGGGAGAGTACTCAGGCTAACGCTGCCGTCGCGAACCTTACTGCCGATGAAACCAAGCGCCGTCTGTGCGCCGATTGCCAGAAGACTTGAGGCCGCCGCGGAACGCAGGCCCGTCTGGCTGCCAAGCGCCTCTGTGATGGAGCTTAGCCTGCCACCGAAGATCGTCGAGAGGAACTGGGAGCTTCCTGTGAGGAAGGGAGAGGTGGGGTTGGTGAGGGAGCCGTTAGAGAGCGCAGAGCTGACGGCGTTCTCCGGGGTTGCCGAAGCCTGCTTCAAGACCTGGCTGAGAAAGCCCTGATCGCCCGCTTTCTGCGAAAGACCGCTGACGACGGTGGCTATGGAAGACTGAATGCCATCGAGGACAGTTGTTTCCGAGGCCCCGAAGTGGCTGGCAATGCTCTGAATTGACTGAGCGGGGAGGGCAGCGGAGAGGGTTGCGAGCGAGGAGTTCTGCACGGGTGTTGCCTCCTGGGGATGGAAAAGCATGGTCCGTCGTTCCTGTTTCGAGGCTAGCCTATGCCCCTTCTCTCCGATGACGCAAGCATGTGCGAATAATTTTTACAATAGATTTTTAGCTGCATGAATTACTTGTTTGATACTCCCTGCTCGGTTTGCACCAGACTTGGGGCGCTAACTGGTGTAAAAGCGGGGGGAGGCGTTCAAGGGGGGTAGGCGCTTGTGAGACCATTTCGCTAAGTAACAACGTAAAGGATGCGATGAACGCGGGGCGGATAAAAGTTACGGTCGGGGTTTGTGGTGGGATTGCGGCTTATAAGTCGGTGGAGCTGGTACGTCTGCTGCAGGATGCAGGATATGACCCGCATGTGGTGATGACGTCTGCGGCAGAGGAGTTTGTGCGGCCGCTGACCTTTGCGGCGATCTCCGGGCATAAAGTGATTACTTCTCTATGGGGCGAGGAGGCAGGGACGGGGTCGGCTGAGGACGATGAGCCGGTGGAACACAGCAGCGTGGAGCATATTCAGGCGGCACAATCGACGCGTTTGCTGGTGGTAGCTCCGGCGACGGCGAATATGCTGGCGAAGTTTGCGCATGGACTGGCAGATGACTTTCTTTCCACGATGTACCTGGCGACGACGGCTCCGGTGATCGTTGCTCCGGCGATGAACGTTAATATGTGGGAGCACCCGGCGGTGCAGGCGAATGTGGCGACGCTGCGAGCGCGTGGAGTGAAAGTGATTGAGCCGGGGAGCGGGTATCTGGCCTGCGGGATGGTTGGAGGCGGAAGGCTGGCGGAGCCGACGGAGATTGTCGCGGCGATTGTGGAGACATTGGCTGAGGGCACCGAGGGCGCGGTGGGTCAGGGCCGGGACTTCACCGGAGAGACAGTGCTGGTGACCGCAGGGGGGACTCGGGAGGCGATCGATCCGGTGCGGTTTATCGGGAACCGTTCGAGCGGGCGGATGGGGTACGCAGTCGCAACGGCGGCAAGGAGACGTGGCGCGAAGGTGATGTTGATCAGTGCCCCGACCGGACTGCCCTGTCCTGCGGGAGTTGAGGTAGAGCATGTGGTAACCGTGGAGGATATGCGGGCGGCTGTGATGGCTCGGCTGAATGAGATGACGGTAGTGGTGATGGCGGCGGCAGTAAGTGACTACCGGGTGAAAGATGTCGCGGGTCAGAAGATGAAGCGTGAGGGGGCGCAGGCGGTCTCGCTGGAGCTGGCTGGAACTGTGGATATTTTGCGCGAGGTCGTCGGGCGGCGGCGGGACGGAACGCTGGTGGTAGGGTTTGCGGCCGAGACCGAGAATGCCGTGGCGAATGGACGCGCCAAGCTGGAGCGCAAGGGCGTGGATGCGGTGGTGGTCAACGATGTCTCGAAGGATGGAATCGGGTTCGATTCTGAGCAGAATGCGGGCAGCTTTCTGACCAAGGACGGCACGGTTGAGTTTCCGGTGATGAGCAAGACGGAGATGGCGGAGCGAATTCTGGACGAGGTACTAAAGCTGCGGATTGGGGCTGCACACTGAGGGATCTGTCTCCGTGGAGTGTTCCTTCCTTCCGAAGAGGATCCCTCGCGGGGTACAATTCGCGGACTCCCGTGCACCGGGGACGCGCGAACTAGTAAACTAACGGCACATGAGTTTCCGTAAAGCGTTCCTCCTTCTTGCCGCCCTTGCCCTTGTCAGTGTCTCCTCCGCTCACGCGCAATTCGGCGTTTACGGGATGTTCACCGTAGATCGGCTGAGCAATATTAAGTCTTCGCCTCTACCCGCGCCCACGACGACCGGACCGAACGCACGGACCGACACAGCTGATCCTCTAGGCGGCACAGGCGGTATCTACTACGATTTCAAGAAGCTCGGACCTATCACGCTTGGGGCTGATCTGCGCGGCAGCATCCTAACCACCAAGCGAGGCGCCAATGTCAGTTTTAACGATAATGGGACGCGCATTTACTCCGTCTTGGGCGGAGTTCGTGCTGCCATTCATACTCCTAAGAATTGGCTAAAACCTTACGTTCAAGGTTCGGTAGGACTTGGCCGAAGCGATTATGGTCTCTCGTATACAACATCCACTGGCCAAAACATTCTTTACAACAACTTCGAATATGAGGGACTGGCTGGGCTGGATCTCAAGCTGCTGCCGATCATGGATTGGAGAGTTGCCGAGTTCGGGTACGGAGGGTTGGATCCTTTTGGGAATTACAGCCACAACTACCCGATCAAACAGGTCAGCATGGGGTTTGTCTTTCATCTTCCGTTCTAAGAGCGCGGGCTCACGAGAGAATAGTGCATGCGCTTAGCTCTCTTTGGTGGAAGCTTCGACCCTCCGCATCATGGACATCTTGCCATCGCGACCGCAGCTGCAGATGAGTTTGCGCTGGATAGCGTTTTTTTTGCTCCTGCTGGGCGTCAACCTTTGAAGCTTGATGGCACGGTGACTTCATTCGAAGACAGGCTCGCGATGGTGAAGCTTGCGTGTCTTGAGGACGCTCGATTTGCGGCCTCTGCGCTCGATGCGCCTCGATCCGACGGCGCACCGAACTACACCGTGGAGACTCTGAGCGGGTTGGCACGGAGAATGCCAGCAGCCACACTCTTCAATCTAGTGGGAGCGGACAGCTTCCTCGGCCTGCCGCGATGGCACGAACCCGAACGTCTGCTGGAGCTCGCCGAGTGGATCGTGGTGAGCCGGCCGGGGTTTCCGATCCAGGATCTTTCTTCGTTGGGGCTCGATGTGCATCAGCAGAGCCGCGTTCATCTGCTCGATACCGTACAAGACGATACTGCAGCCACTGACCTTCGCGAACGGCTGGAAGCGGGTGATCCTTGTGTCGACCTGATTGCGCCGGGTGTTCTGAATTACATACAGAGCCACCATCTTTATCGATAGGCAGACCCATTCTGAGCCTTGGTTTTCGTCACCGCGAAACTTTGTTTTGCTCGAAACTTTCTGGAATGGAAGTGTGTCTGTACAAGTATTGCGCCTTATCAAGGATCCTTTTCGCTAGTTAACCGGCCGCTTTTGTGCGTGCAGCAGAATCGTAACTTTCTATGGCTGAGCTTTTGTCACCTCCCTCACTCCCCACGTTTCGCGATCCGGCGGGCAGCATCGAAGTTCGTCCCGATGGAGCTTACCGGAGCGTGCGAGCTCCTTTCGACGCGGAGATTCTTACGTTCCTGGCGACTCCGCTCGCTACGGATTTAGTTGCGCAGGGACGGCTTGTGGCTAGCGAGGTCGTGTCATCCCCTGACGCTGAGATGCTGGTGCTACGCCATCCGCGCATCTCGTTCCAGTCCTACCCATGGGAGTGGAGTCCAAGAATGTGGCTTGCTGCGGCAGAACTTACTCTGACTCTGTGCAGTGATCTGGTCGAACAGGGCTGGCAGCTGAAGGACGCAACGCCATTAAATGTGCTGTTCCAGGGAGCGCGACCGGTCTTTGTCGACGTGCTTTCGATCGAACGCAGAGAGCCGCATCAGCCGATCTGGCTGGCGTACGGCCAGTTCGTCCGAACGTTTCTGTTGCCAATGCTGGCCTACTCCCGGCTGGGGTGGCCTCTGCGAACCTCGCTAACCCGTCGCGATGGATATGAACCGGAGGAGGTCTACCCGGCACTTTCGCTTGCTTCGCGGCTGCGGCGGCCTGCCCTCTCGACCGTGACGCTACCGTCGCTGCTCGCGAAGACGAAGAAGGGTAGGACAGGCAAGGGGACGCCGCAATCCTTGAGAGATCCCGACCTTGCGAAACAGATTCTGCTAAAGACTATAAGGACGCTGCTGGAAGACATGCGGCATGTGACGCCGTCCCACCGCTTGTCGACTTGGTCGCACTACGCTGAGACGGCAAGCCACTACAGCGAGGAAGACCATGCCGGCAAGCGCAGATTTGTGAGCGATGCACTGGGGAGTGCGCGCCCTGCGAAGGTGCTCGATGTGGGCGGCAACACCGGGGTGTATTCGAATCTGGCCGCGGATGCCGGTGCCGAGGTGGTCTCGATCGACACGGACCTGCATGCGATCGATCGTCTGTATTCTGGCCTGAAGGGGACCGGAAAAAATATCCTTCCGTTGTGCGTCGATCTTGCTCACCCCAGCCCGGCTACTGGATGGGAGAACCGGGAGAGTGTTTCCTTCCTGAGCCGTTGTGCAGGCCACTTCGACACGGTGATCATGCTCGCCGTACTGCACCATCTGCTGCTGCACAATCAGATTCCGATGGACCGCATCGCCGAACTCTGCAGCGAGCTGACGACGCAACACCTGATTGTGGAATGGGTGCCCGCGACGGATCCGAAGTTTCGTGAGCTTTTGCGCGGGCGCGATGTACTTTACCGACACATTACCGAAACGGCATTTCGCGAGGCCTTCGGGAGGCACTTCACGGTCTCAGAGGAGTTGACGCTGGCAAATAGGCGCATCTTGTTTCACCTTCAGAAACGATAGGGCATGGGAGCGATCAGAGAATCTTGGTGCGTGGAGATGAAGTTGCCAGTTTCCGTGCGCTTTAGACGCTGGCTTCCGAGGCCGCAACCCGCTACCATGGAACTCCAAGGAGTCTCATGCCCTCAATTGAAAGCAATCAGCTGCTGCTTGCTGCCGCTGCCGCCTGCGAAGACAAGAAAGCTGAAGATATCCGCATCCTCGCGCTGGATCCAGCCGAGAGCGGCCTGACCGATTACTTCCTGATCTGCAACGGAACCAACGACCGACAGAACGTGGCCATCACCGATGAGATTGAGTTGCGCCTGAAGCGCGAGTTTGGGGTTTATCCCAACTCTGTCGAAGGACGCCGCCAGGGCGAATGGATTTTGATGGACTATGTCGATTTCATCGTCCATGTTTTCTCTGCGGAGAAGCGCGCATTTTATGGATTGGAACGGCTTCGTAAGTCAGCGACCACAATCAGTGTGGCGGATCTTGATGCCGAAGTAAGCTCCCGAATCAAGGAGAGTCGCTTGAAGAAATCACAGACGAAAACTCCAGCTAAGCAAGCGGTTAAGAAAAATACTGCGAAGACAGCCATAACAACTACCGCGAAAAAGTCGATTGTCAAGAAAGCCGCATCGAAAAAGACCGCAGCCAAGGTTGCGTCAAAGAAGACTCTTCCGAAGAAGACCTCAAAGAAATAGGCCCCTTGCGGCGTGCCTGGAATGTTAGTTGATTTGTTGTGAGCTTTATTCGTGAGATGAGGCGTCTTCGATTGAGTTGCACGACCAAAGACAGAGAAAGGCGGAGAGCCAAAGCTCTCCGCCTTTCTTTTGGTTATGCAGCCAAGGTTAGAAGTTCAGCTTGAGCTGGAACTGAGTACTACGTGAGGCGCCCTGATCGAATGTTCCCGAACCGCGCTGATCGCGATTTGCGCTAAGCGTTGCAAAGTCGTTGATGCCAGACAGATAACCACTGTCATTATTGACGGGGCCACCTGTACTTGTTGTGTTCTCCAGAATCCCCGCGCTGGTGGTACCGGTTGAGTAGTTGGAGAAGTTCGCAATATTGAAGAAAGAGATAGCCGGTTCAAGGCTAAGACCTTCACGCAATTTAGTCAGACGAATCGGGTAAGAGAAGCTGGCATCGAGTGTACGTAAGGCTGGATTGCTGAGTGCCCTGGTCTGCGGGAGAGTGCCGAGGGGCTGAATCGTGCCGCCCAACGCACTGAGTTGACCAGGGGTGAAGAGCCCAGCTGTGACGAGGGCATTACCAGCCGGAGTGAGTTTTCCTGCCTGGGTTGCGTTGAAGTTGTTGATGTATTTGCCAAGGTTTGTTGGCTTGACGCTGTGCATGTAGGCACCGGGAAGGGTTCCAGGAGCCAGATCGCCGATGGTACCATCGCCCGTGATATCGGAAAGGAAGATACCGGCTGTAGGAGACTGCTGATCGAGTGTCAGAGTGGTTGGGTATGCTGAGGCGAAGTGACCGACAAGACTGACCATCGGACCATGCTTGACCGTAAACGCACCGCCCATTGAGAGCTGGTTGGAGCGGTCGAGCCCAGCGCGGCCGATGTAGGCGTTAGGATTGTCGTTATCGTAGGAGAGACCGCTGAAGAACTGGTCGCCTGTCGAGTTGTTGGAGCTGCTGACAATCTGCGAGAGGTTATACGACACCTGCAGGTTCATGTTTTCGATGCCAGGGGCGGGGTGGGCTGTGATTTGTTTGTAGACGATCTGTAAGGCATCGTATCCAGAGCGGCCGATTGGAATAATAAAGTTGCCGTTTCCAAGAGCAGGGTTGGCACCAGGAAAGGCAGCTCCGGTAGACGGGGTCAGAGAGCCGTTGCCGACGTAGGAGGCTGGGAAGCCACCGAGATACTGATTGCCGGAATCCAATCCACTCGAAGCAAAGTCGGTGATGAGAGCTCCTGCGGCGATGGCGCAAGTGATTGCGGAGGAAGAGTAGCCTCCAGCGCAGCCGAAATTGGCAGTAGTGGTAGCGATGGCGTTTTGCGCCGCCGCTGTGTTGAGATATCGGGCAGCACCGACGTGGTTTTGATCGACCTGTTGACCGATCTTCAAGGTCGAGTTGTGGATGTAGTCGACGGATACGATCGCGCCCCTGGAGAGAGCCCGCTGGAAGCCGGCGTTCCATTGTTCAGAGTACGGCGTCCGGTAGGGGGCCCCGTAGATGTTGTTGACGCTTAAGGTATTTCCAACGTAGTTCGAGTTAGAGGAGAGGGGATTGGTCCTGGCGGCTGCCTGATACTCCTGTTCAAGAGTAATGAAAGCCGGGCCCGATACAGAGAGAGGAGCCTTGCAAAGACTTTGGATCGAGACCCCATTCACGGATGTGACTGAGGTGCCATCTGCAAATGGGACGGCGTAGACACCAGTGCTGCAATACGGGTTGTAGACATTGAAAGCACCAGTCTGCAGGAGATTGGTACGAGCGTTCGAGGTGTTATTGAAGACGTCGCCCTCGTAGAAGATACCGAATCCAGCATGAACGACTGTGTTGTGGCTGACGCTGTAGTTGAATCCGATCTGAGGCCCGAAGTTCCCATAGGGCTGGTGAACGTTCTTGCCGTATGCCGGATTGAATTGGGCGAAGATAGCAGACGTACCTGAGCACGCAGGGGTGACTTGCGTGGGATCAATCGTGTTGCAGAGTGGGGTAGCGAGATCCTGGTTGGCGCGGCCAGTATCAACACTCCAGCGAACACCAGCCGTAAGTGTAAAGGTTGGGGTCACCTTCCAGCTGTCGGAGAAGTATGCTCCCTCACGCCAGTCGGCCACGCCGCCGCCGGTGAGTCCAAACCCAGGAGTCTCGGTACCTGATCCTTGCCCGTTGCCGAGATAGAGCGTGTTTACGTGGTAGCCCTTGATGGGATCGTCGGGGCAGGGGGCAGCGCCCGCAATGCCGTTGCAATTCGCAAGAAGGGTAGCGGTTGACTCCGAGCCGCGAGGCCCAACGCCGAAGAAGGAGGCAAACCCACCACCTTGAATCCTGTTGAGGCTGTATCCGTACTTGAAGCTGTGCTTATTCTTTGTCCAAGTACCGTCGTAGCGAAGCTGCTTATCGGAGAGGAAGGTCTGCTGAGGAGCGTTGTCGTTAGGACCGGAATAAAGTTTCTGAGCAAGGTTATAGAAGGCAAACCCAGGTATGCCGTTATAGATGCTTGTATCGCCCGTAGTCTTGTCGACGATCAAATTGTGGAACTTTTCATAGCTTCCACGGAACGAATGGGTGAAATGACCGTTCTGAAAGTCGGCACCAAACGCATAACCAGGAGTGTTGTCCCGATTCGCATAGATCCAGTAGCCATTTCCGAAGTTCGACGAGACGGAATCGACATCGTAGTTCACACGAGCGAAGTAATGACCTCCCAACGGGCCGTTGTAGTCGACGCGCGCGGTGGAGTACGTGAGACGGTACGGCGATGGGATGGTTGGGTAAGCATCGAAGATGGCCGAGAAGAGTCCGGCGGCGTTCACAGGGGAGACCGAGGAAGAATCCTGCTTGATTCGCTCAATGTTGGCGAAGAAGAACAACTTGTCCTTGAGGATGGGCCCGCCTACGCTTCCACCGAACTGATTGCGCTGAAACGGAGGGTCCTGGCCGTCCTGAGCGCGGGCAAATAGAGCGCGGTGATCCTGAAAGTCGTAAAAGAGTTCGCCGTGGAAGGCGTTGGTTCCGGAGTTGGTCGAGACGAGAACCTGACCGGTTGAGGTTACTTCGCCGGATACGTCCTGTGTCGAGCGATTGAGCTGGAACTCGCTGATGGCACCCTGGGAGACGTTGAACATGGTGGTTCCGACGTACTCGTCGGTGATGTCCTGGCCATCGAGGAGGATACGTGTTGTACGACCGGAGACGCCACCCACCGAGATTGCGGAGTAGCCTGCTTTGGTCGGGTCGAACGATTCACCGCTTTGAAGGATGACGCCAGGCTCGATTTGGGCGAGGTCGAGGAAGTTACGCCCATTGACGGGTAAGCTCTTGATCTGCTCTGACGTAATTACGTCGCTGACGCCAACCTGGTCGGTGTTGACCTGGAGGGCGCCTGCATTGACTTCTACTGTCTCCGACGATTTTCCGAGGGTGAGCTTGAAGTTTCCATTGGTCACAGTTCCGGTACGAACCACGGTGTTTACCAAGAGGTTTTCAAAACCCGGAGCGGAGATAGAAACGGAGTAAGAACCTGGGTTGAGTGGACCGACAGCGTAGATACCGGCGGAATCTGCCTTGACGGATTTTACCGAGCCCTGGTCAACACTTGTAACCCTAATGATGGCACCGGAGACGACCGCACCCGATGGGTCGGTTACTGTTCCCTGAATCGAGCCACCATTCACAGAAATGGCTTGACCAAGACTCATAGTTGCCAGGGCCACCAGCACAAAAACAAATCCCAATAACCGTTTCATTCAGATTCCCCTTTTTTTCAAAACTCGCTGCATACCTCTAGCGCGTTAGCCAATCGAAATCAGAGATAGGTTTCCGGTCATCTTTGTGACCCCGCCTGAATCTGAAGAACTAGTTGGTTGCTATGAGAAGTAATGGAGCAATTTTCTGGCCAAATGAAAATTTGGCCCTGAATGTAATCTTTTGGCCGTATTTCCCGTCTAGCAAAGAACGGAAACGCCTTGAGACGATAAATATCTACTGAAAATCAAATATGGTTGCAACTGGGCAAGATTTAGTGCTGATGCCGCTCTCTTATGAGAGTGACTGCCATCGCTGAATTCCTTGCGTAAATCGGGCGATTGTCTAAGTAAATTTCGTTTGAAAATATGGAAAGTCGATAATATGAAAATTAGTACATTTTGGCTCCTATATTCAGATTGTGGTGAACGCGATTTGCGATGCGATTTATGGGCTGCCGCAAAACTCTTCGAAATATGAGATTGATGAACATGAAGACTACCCTCGCAGCGGTGTTATCAAGGCGATCGCTCCCCGAAGCCGGAGGACGTTGGTTCGATGACTACCTCAACCGCATCGTTCGATATACGCCCTGCGACTCGCAGACATTTGAATCGGAAAAAGCATTGATAGGATGGCTGGAACAGCACCAAGGTCGAACTCGTGCCTATAGGATTTTGCTTGATAGTCGAGGGCAGGAGTTTAGCTCGGAGGAGTTTGCTGGCCGGATCGGGCGGCTTCGCGATGAGGGAACGCAGCGGTTGGTGTTTGCAATTGGGCCGGCGGACGGCTGGTCACCAGAGGCGCGGCAGCGAGCAGATCTGCTTCTATCTCTAGGGCGCATGACCTTACCCCATCAGTTGGCGCGAGTTGTGCTGGCAGAGCAGGTCTACCGCGCCTTCACCATCCTGGCTGGCCACCCTTATCACTCAGGGCACTGAACATTTGTTGGTTCTCGCCAGTCGCTGTTTATCGACTTGGCGTGTCGACAGACACAGTTACAGTTGCATCTGGCGGGATGGTCGATGGTCGCCCTGCCCCTCAGCTGAGGTGAGCTTGCAGGGTCAGAAGATCTGCTCTTTAAAGGTAAGAGTTGCGAGCACACTTCTACTCGTCGATTCGCGCGTCTTTGGCCTTGCGGGGCTTGGAGGCTGTGGTTTCGGCTAGGCATCTCTCGGAGACGCGCTGAGGATTTGCACATTTTCCGGCTGCTGCGCGGGTAAACGCACGATAAAGACGGTCTACGTCGACTTGCCCCTTGCGTCCCTGTGCCTCAAGGGCGGAGTGCATGGCCGATAACAGCTCCGGCCTCAGTTCATGGAAGATCCTGTCGATATAGATGTACGGCAATTGACCCTCCGCGGCCCCTGACACACGATACACGGGGCCCTGCATGATGGTGCGCGAGCAGGTAGGTGTCCGGCATGTGTTGCCACTGCCTCACTTGGGACGGCCACTGCTCTCAGAGTACCGTCTGGAGTCGCCACAACAGACTCTCCGACTCTTGTTCGTTCAGGCCGGAGATGGTCGTAATCGAGAACGACTTTATCGTCCATCCCACAATAGATGGTTCTTTTGTGTAGGTTTAGCGCATGTTTTTTCTTAATTAGAAAGCATACATGGCCTAGGCTGATGCAAGCGCACATTTGCGCACAAGGAGCCTTCCCCATGAATAAGTCAATCCGCAATCTCGCGCTCACCGCCGCTATCCTCTTCTCCACCGCTGCTCCCATGTTTGCGAACATCTCGGGCGGAAATCCCCATCCGCAGGTAGCTTCTGTTGCTCTTTCTCTTGGCGATTACGCAAGTATCGTCATCTCCGTCTTCGGGCTGTAAGATCGTTCCGAATACGCCTGCGAGGCAGGAATGAATTTTACGGCTCTGGACAACCTGATTTGGGCGGCGAACTTTATCGGCTTCGCCGCCCTGCTATTCGTGTTGCTGTTTCGCCAGCGATGGAGCCAGTTTCCTATTTTTACCTGCTTCGTTGGTTATTCGACCTTCGTTGCCATTGGGCTTTTCCTGATTTCGCGTTACAGCACAGCGAAGGTCTACGGGATTACGTATTGGATTACCGGTGGAGGCGACGTACTCTTTCAACTCGGTCTGATCTTCGAGATCGCCCGTGTTGTTTTGCGCCCGACCGGGACATGGGTTCGCGACGCGCGCTCTTCGTTTGTCTTTGCCGGGGTGGCTGGCACAGCCCTTGCTGTTGGGCTTTGTCTTGCAATAAAGACGCCTCCGGGCTCGACGGCGGGGATTTGGGAGATTCGAGGAGACCTTTTCACTGCCTTGCTCGACTGTGAGCTTTTTCTGGCTATGCTATTTGCTTCGAATAGGTTAGGGCTGGAGTGGCGCAACCACGTGATGGCCCTTGCGCAGGGATTGACGCTTTGGGCGTTCGGTTCCGCTGTCAGTGATCTGGCCAGTATCTTTCTGGGTTGGACTCAACAGTATAGAGTTGTTCAGCTTTTCCCCTCTTTCCTCTACATTGCCGTCTTACTGTATTGGGCTGTCGCCTTCTGGAGGCCGGAGCGCGTCCGTGCACCCCTCTCGAACGAAATGAAAGATTATCTCGTTGCGCTTCACAGCAGAGTGCAGTACGATCTTCAGCAGGTCACTCGGACGCGCGACCACACGTAACCCATATGGCACCCATAGTCATCACCGCACTGGTTACTGTTTTATTGGGCTGCGCCCTTCTCCATTCTTATTTGACGGCAAGGCGTCTGGCTCGCTGTACGTGGGATGAGCTTGTGGCCAAGCTGCATCCGATTGAGTCAAAAGGTTTGATGACAGTGGCATTGAATCACCTTGTGCCACAGAAGGATGCTCTTGAGCTGGAACCGGCCGAGATGTGGAGTTTGATGGGTGGCTTAGAAGGGGTACAGCGGATGCGCGAAAACGGCCGAATCCTGGTCGCGCTCGCCTCCTACGTCGAACGTTGGAACTTCGATGAAGGCATCATCATCGCGGAGCGGATGCGCCGCGATGGATTGCAGCTGCGTCGCGCAGTCACACAGATTATGCTGGCGACCTTTTTGGGAAGGCAACAGATGCGGATTCCCTTCTATCTGCACGAAGTGGCCTCTTCGTACTACCTGATGCGGCAGAGGCTGCTGATTTTGTATGAGACCAATCATGCCGGTCTCTACTCTCGTCTTGCCGAAGCGCTCTAACCTCCAGCTCAACCACCAACGCACCGAGCAGACTGTTCAGTCGTTACAATGAACAGGGCGACGGTCGAAAGGGCATGCAAGGATGAGTTGGTTCAAGCGCGAAGATAACGAGATCGTCAACGACTCGGAGAAGACAGTTCGGACCGAGGGGCTGTGGATCCGTTGTTCCGACTGCGGCAAAATTCTATTCAAGGCTGAGCTCGAAGCCAACCAGCAGGTGTGCTGGCACTGCGGTCATCACTTTCGCATTGACGCTCGGACGCGCATTGAGAATCTGCTGGAGCCGGGGTATGAACTCGTTGACCTGGAACTTCGCTCGACCGATCCGTTGAACTTTACCGATCTGAAACCCTACAAGAGGCGGCTTGCGGAGGCGCAGGCGAAGACAGGGTTGAATGACGCGATCGTCAATGCAGTTGGACAACTGGGGCCGCATAGCGTTGTCCTGAGCGTAATGGAGTACGCCTTTATCGGCGGGAGCATGGGCGCTGTTGTCGGTGAGACGATTGCACGGGCGGTGGACCGCTCGCTTGCAACGCGACATCCGCTGATAATTGTTGCGGCCTCCGGCGGTGCGCGCATGATGGAGGGCATTGCTTCGCTGATGCAACTGGCGAAGATCTCTGCGGGTCTGGCACGCATGGATGATGCGAAGATTCCTTATATCTCGGTGATGACCGATCCGACTACGGGTGGCGTTACGGCTAGCTTCGCGATGCTAGGCGATCTGAATATTGCAGAGCCTGGGGCGTTGATCGGCTTCGCGGGTCCTCGCGTGATTGAACAGACGATTCGGCAGAAGCTGCCCGAAGGCTTTCAGCGCTCCGAGTTTCTCCTGGAGCATGGGTTCCTTGATGCGATCGTTCCGCGCAAAGAGATGAAAGAGTACCTCTCGCAGACCTTGAGTTGGATGGGCGCTTAGGGGCGGTTAGCGGATTGTATGCAATCGGCGAGTCCATCACGCACGGCACTTCGCGTAGCCTTGCGACGCGCGGCGCACCAACTCTACGATGCGAAGCCACTTGTCTTCGAAGACCCAGTTGCTGTTCCGATCCTCGGCGACTTCTATGCGGAGGAGTTGCGCAGGACTCCGACTCGCAATCCTGATCGAAAGGATCGGCCGTTCTCGGTTAGCCTGCGGGCTTTCCTAGTTGCGCGTAGTCGCTACGCCGAAGACATTCTTGCCCGGGCCGTTTCGCAGGGTGTCAGGCAGTATGTTTTGCTGGGGGCGGGGCTCGATACGTTTGCCCATCGCAATCCCTATCCTCAACTTCGCGTCTTCGAAGTAGACCACCCGGCTACGCAGCAGTGGAAGCGCGAGCTTCTGGAAAATACTGCGCTCTCTGCGCCAGCGAATCTTACTTATGTGCCAGTGAACTTCGAAGAGGAATCTCTCCTCGTTCAGCTACAGGCCGGCGGATTCAACACGCAGGCGCCAACTGTGTTCGCTTGGCTTGGGGTGGTCCCATACCTTACGCTTGAGGCCTTCCGCGCTACCACCAAATTCCTCGCATCGCAGGCTTTGGGCAGTGCGCTGATTCTTGATTACGGTCAACCACGGTCCGCGCTTCCATTCTTCGAACAACTGGCTCATGACTCGCTCGCTTCGCGGGTTCAACAGGCCGGAGAGCCATTCAAACTCTTCTTCACTCCGCCTGAGATCGCTGCTGAACTAAGCACGTTCCGCAATCTTGAAGACCTTGAGTCTGCTGAGATTAATACCCGCTACTTTACTGGACGATCCGACTCGCTGAAGGTGCTTGGGAGCGCGGGGCGTTTGCTCAGTGCATGGCTTTGATGTCCACTGGCGTGCCAGCCATCGTAGGATCGTAGGATTGAATAGTTATCAGGAGATGGCTGCCGAATGACCAAGACGAAGAAGGCTGTTCACCGGTGTGCATGGGCAGACAACGATCCACTGATGCGCGCGTATCACGACGAAGAGTGGGGCGTGCCGGAGCGCGACAGTCGCGTGCTGTGGGAGGCGCTGATGCTCGATGGCTTTCAGGCAGGACTGTCCTGGATCACAGTCCTACGGAAGCGCGAGGCTTTTCGCAAAGCATTTCGGAACTTCGATCCGGAGAAGGTTGCTCGTATGGGTGAAGCCAATGTTGAGCGCCTGCTGCAGAATGCAGACATTATTCGTTCACGCGCCAAGATTGAAGCGACCATCAATGGCGCACGGATTTACATGGGTATGGCCGACGCGGGAGAGGACTTCTCAACTTTCGTTTGGAAGATGGCTGGCAATAAGCCGATCAAAAATACAGGGGCTGTTCCCGCGAAGACTCCACTGTCTGAAGAGATCTCTGCAGCACTGAAGAAGCGTGGCTTCAAGTTTGTAGGCCCTGTGATTGTGTATGCGTGGATGCAGGCTGTCGGCATCGTGAATGACCACAGCCCGGATTGCTTTCGGCGTAAGGTCGTCTGATAGGTGTAGCGCGCGAGCCTATTGCGCGGCTTTGGCGGCAAGCAACCCTGCTGCGGCGAGGTTCGCGGTAAACTCCGCTGGGAAGCCGTGTCGTTGCTCGAGCCACACGGGGTCGTTCCAGGAGAGCAAGACCTTACCGTCGGCTCCTTCGGCGACAAGAATTTTTAGCGGGAGATCAAGGGCTGCACTGGGTGCGGCAAGCATGACAGGAGTGCCAGACTTCGGGCTTCCGAAGATCAACAGCTTGGTTGGATGCATCTCGAAGCCTGCTGCGGACGCCTCGCCGGAGTGATCCACGATCGCAAAGAGCTTGACTCCCTTTTCTTTGAGAAGAGCTTCGAGACGGGAGACTGTTTCGTCAACAGAGTAGCGGCTGGTGCAGGATTTTATCCCTTCGTGTGTCTGCTGATCGGTCATAAATCAACCCTCCCAAGTTGAGTGTTGGCCCACTCAACGAAGATACCCCCTATGAGAGGGTATCTGTGAGTTTGCGACGATAGCTGTTTGTGTTTTACTTCGCTGCGTTGGCGGGCGGGACTGCGTTGGGATAGATTTCGGGAATTGGCGCGGTCCTTTGTTTCTCCAACTCCGGATGCGGGAACGGCTTGCGCGGCATCATAACGTCGCGCTCGCTGGTGTTGTAGAGGAAGATCGCCTCGACTACCGCTGCCTGCTCGAGATCGAGCGCGTGCAAACGATCGTAGGTGTCCATGTCGGAGTGATGGGTTCGCGTCTCGTAGTCCAACGGATCCTGAATGTACTGGAAGCCGGGAAGGCCAACCGCATCGAACGATAAGTGGTCGGTGCCGCCGGTGTTGCGGTAGGAGATTGTCGTTACGCCGAGGTCGGCGAGGGGCGCGATCCACTGCTTGAAGATCGGGGCAATCGCCCAGTTCTCCTGTGTATAGACGCCACGTACCTTGCCGGTGCCGTTGTCCAGATTGTAGTAGGCGTCGAGGGTCTCCCACTCCTTGGTCGTGGACAGCGCGCCGCGCTGACGCATGAAGGAAGGCACGCTTGCAGGCTCGGGAACCTTTGGCTCTGCAAAAGTGCCGAAGTGCTGTTTGACGTATCCCTGCGAACCAAACAGGCCCTGCTCTTCGCCAGACCAGAGCGCGATACGTATCGTGCGTTTTGGTTTGATGCCGAGGGACTTCAGGATTCGAACGGCTTCCATTGCGACGATCGAACCTGCGCCGTTGTCGGTTGCGCCGGTACCGGAGATCCAGCTGTCGAGATGACCGCCAACCATGACGACCTGATCCTTCAACTTTGAATCGGTTCCAGGAATCTCCGCGACTGTGTCGAAGCCATGCTCGTGGTCGCCAGTGAACTTCGTTTCGATGTTGAGCTCGAGCGTTACCGGGACGTGGTTTTCTACCATGCGTCCGAGGCGGTTGTAGTGCTCAATCATCATCACGGCATTGGGAATGGTGACTGCGTTTTCTTTTTTCTGTGCATCGCGGGCGAGGTTCGCACCGTTGTCGTCGAAGATGATGCCGGTTCCGCCTCCGTCTCCTCCGTCGCGGCTCGGTGTCAGCACGGCAAGCGAGCCTTCGTCTGCCATCATCTTGAGAGCGGCTTTGCGAATCTCGGCGATCTTCATTCGGTCGGCGAGGAACTTTGCAAACTCTGGGGAACCCGGGGTGAAGCGTCCGCCACGCGACTCATAGGTTTCCATCTCCTTGAGCTCTGCGTCGGTGTAACGGCGGAATAGCGGCTCGGTGATGTCCGGAGTGGGACGCATTGCGCCCAGGAGAACGATCTTGCCTTTGAGCGTGCCTTTGTACTTTTCGAGGTCGCTCATCTCTTGCACGTTCATGTATACGACTTCGCCGGTGACAGGACCGTTGGTTGCAGGGGACCACGGGGCAGCTTGTGCCCAGAGCGGTTCTGGATCAGGCGATATCATGCGCACCCAGGTGTTGATCTGCTGCCAGCCCATGCCGAACTCACCCCAATCTTCGAGGTGCGCGTTTTCCAGGCCGATCTTCGTCAGCGTGTCGCGCGTCCAGGCGTTGGCCTTCGCCATGTTCGGCGAGCCGGTTAGCCGGGGTCCGATCCCATCAGCCAACGCCCCCCCGAATTCCATGACGTGTGAGTGTTTGAAACCCTCTTCTCGGATGCGCGCATACATGGTGAGATCGATGTTCTCGGTCGCGGGTTGCGGTCCGTAGTAGGAGGGGATTTCAACCGTGGCATCTTTGGCTTTCTTATCGGCGGCAACGGAAGGGACGGCGAAGCTTGCGATTGCAGCCGTACAGCAGCTCCAACGCGCAATGGCACGAACGAATGACATGCTTAATGGTCCTCCAGGAAGTGTTCTGAGAGCGAAGAATAGCAGATATCACCGACAGACCGCATCGAGCAAATGTCTCTCAGACTTAATTTGGAGAACCGAGCGAAAACTATCTGACTGACTATCAGCTTCTGCGCAGCTGCCTGCGTATCCACAGGGTACCCAGGTAAGACAGCGCCACCAGCAGTACCAAGATACCCACCGGCAATCCGATCCGTGTATAAGTCAGCGAAAAATCGACCGCATGGTGGGTTGCCGTGTTGTAGAAGAGAACTCCGAAGATTGCGCAGAAGGTCGCCGCGAAGAAAGCCGCAAACCCCAGTGCAAAACTCATTAGGAGGCTGGTAAACCAGCCCAGATCGCCCAGAGGTACACCAAAGAGATAACCCGCGCCAAAGGTTCGAGGCGAGGCTGAACTTCCGTTCTGCGATGCTTGCGCCATACCAGTAGAATACTGCTTTATGGCAGAAGGTGTTCAGAGCGAGTTGGTACAGGCGGCGCAGGTGATCCGCGACGCAGTGGTGCAGCAGACACCAAACGGCATTCGTTACGCGGCGTTTGGGGATAATAATCTTGAGGCACTTGACCTCGAGCGTATGGTCCAGGCTGTGCCGGTCACCATCTCGGGTGCCATCGCGCGCAAGACTTATTACTTTGTGCCGCTTGCTTTGAGCGAGGCGCGAGGCAGCGAAGCTACGATGGTTGCGCCGGCCTATACGCCTGAACTTGGCGACCAGGCGATCTGCCATCGCAATGTGACGCACGATGGCACGGAAGGCGTCTTCATTTCTACTCGTCTGCTTGGGGATCGCTTTGCGCTGGCGTTCGAGTTCTTCATCAATGTTGGCCACGCCTTCGTCGATGCGGTGGGCGTTCCACAGGCCTTTGATCAGCTCGTCTGGGGACAGGCTCTGGCTGATGTTCGCGGTGAGACCAGCCAGGATGCCTGGGAGAGCCGCGGTCTCGCGCTTGGCGGGAAGACGGAAAAGATTGATGGCAAACCGGTGATCGATGAGAAGGCCAAAACGGCTTTCCTTGAATCTGCCTTCTCGGACGCCGTTGCTATCTATCAGCTTTCGCTCTCGGTAGACTTCGACTACTCCGAACTACGAGAGCGGGAGTATCCGCTGCTCGCTCCGCTGGCTCTTGCAGATCGTCTGCGCCTGGTGGCGCGGCTTTTTCCGCCGAATCCTACTTATGAGTTTTCCATCCGATATCGCCGCCGCGCCTGAGATGTCGGCCATGGTATTCGCGCAGAAAAACATCTAATTTCCGTGGGATGGGAGACGTCAATGCCTGTAATTCGGAGTTGCAAACAGTGTGGCCAGAAGAATCGTATTGCCGCGAATCACCTTTCTGACACTGGCCGTTGCGGAGCTTGTAAAACCCCTCTGCCACCGCTCGACGAGCCTTTGCAGGTAGACGCGGCGCTCTTCGACGAGATTGTCCAGAACTCGCGCGTCCCCGTACTTGTTGACTTCTGGGCGGAGTGGTGCGGCCCCTGTCGTACTGCCGCTCCAGAGGTCGCGCGCACGGCGAAGGATATGGCAGGAGACGCCCTTGTGTTGAAGGTCGATACCGACAAGCACCAGCAACTCGCTGCGCGGTTCCAGGTGCGGGGTATCCCCAACTTTGCTGTCTTTTCGTCCGGCAAGCTGGTGAAACAGCAGGCTGGCGTTGTGGGGCACGACGTGATGGAGGGATGGCTGCGATCTATTGCTGCGGCTCGATCGGCTTGAGGGATGGACTCGTATACTTGGCGCGGTGTTATTGCGTGTGAAGGATACGAATCGATGAAGCTGATCTTCCTCTATGGTCTGCCCGCTACTGGAAAGTTGAGCGTCGCGCAGGAGTTGGCAGCGATGACCGGCTACAAGCTTTTCCACAACCATCTCACGGTCGACCTGCTTCTATCCGTGTTCGACTTTGGTACGCCAGGTTTCGTCGCGCTTCGGGAAGAGATCTGGCTTTCGGTATTTGATCAGGCCAGTCTCAGCCACCTGCCGGCCCTCATCTTTACCTTCGCCCCCGAACCGACGGTGCGGCACAGCTTTCTTCAGAACGCTTTGCATACCATTTCGCAGAGAGGGGGCAACGTAGAGTTTGTCGAACTCGTTTGCCCGCTCAGCGAGTTGAAGAAGCGTCTGAATAGTCCCTCGCGGCTTCAATATCGCAAATTGACCTCAGAGACGCTGTTTGATCAAATTCATGCGGCGGGTGGATTCGAGGGATCTTTTTTGCCAAAACCTCAGCTCTCGATCGACACAAGTTTATGTACCCCTTTACAAGCAGCCGCCAAAATCGCCGAAGTACTGGCGCTTGATCTATCGCTGACTTGATCGTGCGACGTATCGCTTGATTAGGAAGCAATCGAATGAGTTCACGAGCGGTTTAGGAAACAACCTACCAATCGCGGCTGTGATGGGGGATGCGGCCGCAGTCACCTTCGGTGAGGTAGCAGCGGAGTATTCCAAATAGAACCGTTGCCCCGGCACCGATGATCATGAAAAGAATGCCTGTCGTAAGTCGTCCCGTGAAGTATGGAAACAGGAAGACAACAACTCCTGCGTACATCAAAATCGTCAGCACGATGCGTGTGATGCTTCTTGTCATGTCTCTACCTACCAGTCCAAGCCCAGGCGGGGATTCACTTTCGGCATCCACGGGCTTTGGTATTGCACATCCTACTCTGACGTGATTGGATTTTGCCATACTTTTCGGTGTATCCGGGACGCTGCAATGTCTTGCAACTTAGCTGTACTGATACTCGCTATGCGGTCACAATCCCCATCGCCAGGATGGCGCCCAAGATAGCACTGAGATCCTCGACGAGCGCCACGGGCCAGTCTTTGGATCCCAACCGCACTACGATCTCTCGGCGAATCAGGAAGCCAGCGAAGGCGCCGATCAGGGCTCCCAGCACACAGAGGATGACGCCCTCGACTCCGGATCCGTTGAGTCCTGCAGCCACGATCGCTCCGACCAGCCCGGCAAAGACAAGCCTCGCGATCAGTGGGAACGGAGCCGTCCGATTGGGCGTTGTCGGTAGCTTATCTCCGATGAGCTCTCCCAAGGCGAGCACGGTGAAGATGATTGCGGTCACTAGTTTTCCGCTCCATGCGGCCCAACTGTCGTCTACTGATAGATGACCTGCGTAGGCGAACCAGCAAAGCACCGCCATGGCGGTCATTGTACGAAGGCCGGTGACGAGACCTAGCAGGGGGATGGCAATCAGCCAGGTCAGCATTTGCATCATATAGTCCCCTTTCCCTGGAAGATCGAGCGTCAGTAGAGTGACAGATCTTCCCAGCGTACCGGTTGCCCTCATCGGGTCTGTGCCAGCCTTCCAATCGAAAACTATACTCGCAGATTTGTTATCCGCCACGGAGGTGAATCGAAAGTTGCTACGCCTTGCACTGCACTTATGATTTCTCTTTCGCTGAAACCATCTGATTTATAGGGAGTTATGCTTCTCGTAGCCAACTGTACAAAGGGAATTTCTCTGCCATTTCGAGCACTTGATTGCGAATCTGCTGCAGCTTGCTAGAGTCGGTTCGGTGTTCAAGAGCCTGCGCGATCCAGCCGGCAATGACGCGCATCTCAGGCTCCTTCATGCCTCTTGTGGTCAAAGCGGGTGTGCCGATTCTGATGCCGCTGGGCTTCATCGGCGGGTTGGTGTCGTACGGGATTGCATTCTTGTTGACCGTGATTCCAGCCTCTCCCAGAGCGTGTTCTGCCTCTGAACCGAGTATTTCTTTCTGGAAGACGTCGATGAGGATGACGTGGGTGTCGGTGCCGCCGGAGATGATGCGATAGCCCTCGGAGGCGATGGCTTCGGCGAGGACTTTGGCGTTGGTAACTACCTGATTCGCATAGGTCGCGAACTCCGGTGTCAGAGCCTCTTTGAAGGCTACTGCTTTGGCTGCCACGATGTGAATGAGTGGGCCGCCCTGTTGGCCGGGAAAGACGCTGCGATCTACGCCTGCGGCAAACTCCTGATTGCAGAGGATCAGGCCGGCGCGTGGACCGCGCAGGGTTTTGTGGGTGGTGGTGGTGACGATGTGGGCATGGGGAACGGGCGATGGATGCGCGCCTCCAGCTACAAGGCCGGCGAAGTGGGCCATGTCGACCATGAAGTAGGCACCTACCTTGTCGGCGATGGCGCGCATGCGGGGGAAGTCGAACTGGCGCGGATAGGCGCTCCCACCCCCTACGATTACCTTGGGTTTTTCGCGGAGTGCGATGGCTTCAAGTTCATCATAATCAACGGTTTCGGTGTCTTTGCGGACCTGGTAGCCGACGATTCTGTAGAGTTTGCCTGAGAAATTGAGCTTGTGGCCGTGGGTGAGGTGTCCGCCGTGGGCCAGA
Source organism: Tunturiibacter empetritectus (assembly GCF_013410875.1). GTDB lineage: Bacteria > Acidobacteriota > Terriglobia > Terriglobales > Acidobacteriaceae > Edaphobacter > Edaphobacter empetritectus. Next base: position 271,270 of record NZ_JACCCU010000003.1, read on the forward strand.
TCGAGGCCTAAAATGCAGTCGCCGGGGTTGAGGATGGTCATGTAGGCGGCGGCGTTGGCCTGGGAGCCGGAGTGGGGTTGGACGTTGACGTGGTCGGCGCCGAAGAGTTGTTTTGCGCGGTCGCGGGCTATGTTTTCGACGACGTCGGCGTACTCGCAGCCGCCGTAGTAGCGCTTTCCAGGGTAGCCTTCTGCGTATTTGTTGGTGAAAACGGTGCCTGCGGCCTCTAAGACTGCGCGGCTTACGAAGTTTTCGGAGGCGATCATCTCGAGGCCTTCGTGCTGGCGCTTTACTTCGTTTTCAATCTGAGCGGCGATTTCGGGGTCGGAGACGGCCAGCGGGGCGTTGCGGTCGATGGGCATGACGTTATTTTATGTCACAGTTTTTTTTGGATTTTTTCTGGTGTTGGGCGGCGTGGTTTTTTGCTGTTTTGCTGTTGTTTTTGAGGGGTGTTTTGGGAAAAGGGGGTGTTTCGTTGTGGTGTTTGGATGGTGAGTTTGTGGTGGGATGCGTGGCTGAGATGGACGCAGGACAGTGCACTTTTCGACGACGAAAAATACGCCACGATTTCGGACTTTATTTTTGGTCTTCGGCCATTACATTGCGGGTGGCAGCGTAGAGGTTGCCTGTGGAAAAAGAATATTCAGGGTTGGCAACCGGATTTGGTTTGGTTTTCGAACAAATAAGGTTTCCAAGTGGACATCCATTCGTTTGCAGTTGGCGTTCTTACTATCAGCAGGCATAAGCAAGCAGCATTTGGAAAGGATCACCTATGCAGACTTTATATATTGGAATTGCGTTTTCGATGATGGTGATTCTCCCGCTTCTTGTCGCCAAGTGGAACGGGACGCCGCGTGAGGAGTTTGAGTCCTCGTTCAATAGCGAGCAATAAGCAGATTTTTCGAGCAGAGGTTAGGGGGGCCACGAGCTTTCGTTCGTGGCCCTTCTTACGTGTGGCACTAAGTGACTGTCCTGCCGGACGGGCCTCCTGCGCGGAGCGCGACCACTTCGTGGTGGGTATACCCCTTCGGCTGGTCCTCCCGTTGGTCGGAATCATCATTCTGCTTGCGACCAACGGGGACGCTAGCGTTTGCTATAATCGGGCCGACGATCCCGGGCCCTCTCGACTTGAATCCACACTGCCGAGTCTGGCAGGAGGTCTTATGGCCCTTGAGCTCATCCTGCAGCAGCGTTATCGTGTCGACGGTATTCCCGTGGATCTAAGCCCGTACCGCAATCACGGTTCCGGCGTCGACACTGCATCTGCACCCGGCCCGGCAGTCAGCCAGTTCGCGGTATCTTTTCCCAACAACGACAGCCAGGTTGCGATTCAGCCGACTGCGGCACAAGGCTGGGCCAGCCTGCTTGCAATCAAAGTCGAGATGGTTGTATTTGTTGACGCCGTGTTCGTGCGGGAACAGGGTCTCATCGATGCGAGTGGCGCTTTCACCTTCGCCATCTCCGAAAAGGCGCTGACGGCACAGATCGCCGGCCCGGGCGGTGCCTTTGTCAGGGCTGCTGACGCCTTTGCCCCGGATGGACAATTCCATCCTGTGCCGCTGGAACGCTGGGTCACCGTTGGGTTTTACCACGACGGTTTTTCGAAGATACAGCTGACCATGGATGGCAAACTGGTTGGACAGGCTGACGTCTCGAGCGGCGTGCCTCCGCTGCAGGGCAGTATCGCCGTCGGCAATCACATCGGTGGCAGCCATCCGTTGAACGGCCGCATCGATGAGGTCAGGGTCTGGCGAAGCGATCCCAAGGCCATGCAGCGTGAGTTCCTCTGCAGACCCTACACCCCTAAGACGGCGGCGTGCTGGCAAGCACTCTTTGAGGACGTTGTGGCGTGGGCAAAGGCGGAGCCGGCCGCGGTTGCCTCTCTGCTCCAACTGGCTGAGCAGGGACGACGGGCGCTGCTTGGCGGCCTGGAGCTGCTATCGCCCGCCGACCAGGCCGAGGCTAGAGGTCTCCTCAACCGGTTTATGAAGCTGTGGTGCGAGGGTAAGATCGACGGCGATGCCATGCGCAAGGTCATCCGGCAGTGGCTGGAGCTGCTGAAGAAGCACGGCCTCGACACCGATCGCGGACAGCGGATGGCGGAGCTGCAGCGGGTGCTGAACGCTGCCAAGACGGAGGCACCTGTGATCGACCCAAAGTGCGATCCGGCGATGCAGGCGTTCTTTGCCCTGATCGGAAAAGAAGAGGCAGCGCTGGGACCTTGAAGTCCATACGAATCTCACTCCAACAGCGATGATTGGCGGGCCGCGCCTTATCCGGTAAACAGGACACCCGACGTACAGGAGAGATGATGCCACCACCCTCTGATGCACGGACGTTCGCAAAACGATTTGAGCCAGTCCTGCTCTTCCATCCGAACGAAAACATGCTGCCGGTCGATCCGAAGTGGTATCTGGAGCGATGCTCGATGTGGCGCGCCTCTCCGGCGCCCTTCGACGACAAGGCAAACTGGGGTGAAGCGCCGCAGACTGTGTTTCCAAGGGTGCCGCAGGTCGAGCGTGGGAATCTGGCCGCGCTGAAGAATGAGGCAACCGGAAAGGTCTGGCTGGGTGCGCTGGGCGCGGGCGGGCTGGTCGGCAATCGTCCGCAGGGCGAGAGGCCGCGTCCGATCGAGGAGCGGTTCTTCGACTTTGCCGGCTGGGATACCCCGGTCGATCCTCCCAACGAGATAACGGCAGCAACCATCAACCGCCACGCCGCGCTCAATGCCATCGACTATTCCTCTCCGCTTAAGGGCAGTCAACCCTGGTACTACGTGGAGTTTATGAGCAATCAGGATTTGCTCAAATTCACCAGCACTCGCACACCGAATGGCCTCGACCTCTTCAGGCTGGTGGCCAACAACGCGCAGCTCAGCGCGCCATCTGCGCTGGTCTATCACTTCCTTTTTCCACTTCACTTTGAAGGTCTGGAAGGATGCGAGGCTGCGGGCGAGGGTGCGAACTTCGCCAGCTTTGGGGGCGAATGGGCGTCGATGGCCGTCCTGATTGATTCGTCCAACACGCCGATCTTCATCGGACTGACGTCGAGGAACATCGGCGACCCGAGCATTCTTGGGGACGAGGACCAGCGAGTCGGTATGCAGGTATTTAAATGGACCGATGCTGTGCTGGGCACGGGCGGCGATGCGCATCCGCTCCTGTTTGTGTCAGTTGGCACCCACGGACTGTACCTTACGCCCGGGCCGCATAATGTAACGCCTTTTACCGCTGGCATCTCGGCCGGTGGTGGTTCGTGCGGCGCGGTTGAGAAGCTTGACGACGTTATCTCGGGTGAGGCGGTGCTCAGCCCGGGGACGCCTCCCGGGACTCAACCCCCGCCTACGTGGGTCGTCGTTCTAAAACTCCTCGGTTTGGTAGTTGGTTGGGTCGTACTAGGTATCGAAGAAGCTGAAGGTTGGTCAACTTTCGGCTCAACCGAAGTAGACGCGACCCCAAACGCGGTCTCAACGGATCAGACAGGAACCACTACTTTTGGGACCATCCTCGCTCCTGCAGCCATCACCGTTCCAGGCTTCACGGCGACCAGACAGATCGACTGGCAGGTCAACCCATTTACTGCCCCGGCTCCTGACGGTCGCAAGTATGATTTTGTGATTGACCGCACTTCGCAGGTATGGTGGGTTCCGCGCACTGAGAGCGCCGGATGGGATGGACGGTGGGGTCCGCGGGTCACCAACGACCCGAACAACCGGCGGGCGGGCATGCGCTGCCCTGACTTTATGGAGATGTTTCTCGAAGGCATCGCCGTTACCCTGAATAAGTAGGTTGCCAGCTATCAAGATTTCGCTTGTCGTTTTACATTTATCCCTTCTTCAAAACTCCTCGATAGCGGATGCCTCCTCCTCGCAGTCTCATCGCGATCGAGCGCATGAGTAAGCGGCTATTCAAAGTGCTCCGGATAGACATTTGCAAAGTCTACAAACATTGAATGGCGAAACACTCCGTTTCCTGTTTTGAAATTCGCTGCGGGTAAGGCTCTCTGGATTTAGTCTCGACAAACGCCTTTCGTCAAGTACTGCGTGTTCTACTTTGGCAAGCGTGTTGGAGTAACGAGAAGTGGATGAATTGCTGCCAATCTGCTCAGCGACCCTGTTGAGCCTTTGCTGTTTGGGGAGATTCGAGAGCTGTTGCGGTCTTTGTCTGTGAGAGGCGCTTGAAGGATTTGTAGATGAAGGAGCCGAGGTACCAGCCGTCGATGTACTTGTAGGGAGTTTCGCCGGTGGTGTAGTGGCCGCAGGGGAGAACCTTGGAGACGTAGTCGATGTTGAGGGCGTTGAAGTTTTTGAGGACGTCTAACGAGTACTTCAACGGGAAGGTGAGGTCGTAGGTGGCGTGGACTACGAGGACTCGCTTGGGGGTTGCAGCGAAGCGATCCATGTAGGACATGGGGCTGACGATGGAGAAGATCTCGCGGACCTGGTCCTGGGTGAGGCCGGTCCGCTCGAAGGCGGCGCGGATGTGGCGGGTGCTTTGGCCGGCCCAGACGACGTCTCCGAACCAGGTGGAGGCGTGGTTGAAGGCGCAGACCTGGAGGCGCTGGTCGAAGGCGGCGGCGATGAAGGCGTAGCAGCTGCCGAGGCTGGTGCCGAGGACGCCGAAGTGCTCGTAGCCCTGGGATTCGAGCCAATCGATGCAGCTGCGGATGTCGACGACGGCCTGACGGCAGGCCTCGGTGGTGCGGCCTACGTTGGAGCTGACGGCGTAGTCGGAGCGCTCGAGTTCGGCGGGACGGCGGACGTCGTGATAGGGCTTGGAGAGGCGCAAGCAGGAGATGCCGAAGCTGTTGAAGAGGGTGCAGAGGGCGTTGTGGGAGAAGGCGTCGGCGTTCCACTGGGGCATGACGATCATCGCCTGTTTGGGCTTGCCCTTTTGCGTGTGCGGATGCGCCGGGTACCAGCGGGCGTTGACCTGATCGTTTTCGGGGTAAAGGCTGCGGATGGGCGAGGTGAAGCGGAGGAAGTCGGCCTCTTCGATCTCGCCGGTTTCGGCCTGGCGGCGGAGTTCGGCGTCCTCTTCGAGGGTTTCGGGGCGGACGTTGGTGGGGTAGAGCTGGGGGTGGCGGCGCTCGAGGCGGAAGTCGGTGGGGGTTTCGTAGCCGAAGAACTCGTCGGCGCGGGCGACGATGTCGCGGTTGACGGCGGTCATGCGGGCGAAGTCGTCTGCGACGGGCGTGTCGGTGAGGGGAGTGGTATCAAGGTGCGGGTTGGCGAGGTGCGGGTTGGCTGCACGGGCTAAGGGGCTGAAGTCCTCGAGCCAGTCGAAGCCCCACTCGAGGGGGCGGACGATGCGGTTGGTGTCGCGGGTGGTGAGGGCTGTCTCCCAGGAGTACATCCACTTTGCATAAAGCCTTGAGAGCATTTGTTAAGTTTATCAAGGTATGGAGCTACTTCCCAGAAGGCGACTTATGGTTGCTGACCATGGGGACTGACCCTGAACTTCGCGAGGCCCAGTACAGAACATCGGAGATCGGTATGGCCAGCTCTTCGATCCAGCCTGCCAGAATGCGTTCGAAGTGCTTCTGCCACAGCGCGAGCCCGTGGTTGTACCGGGTCGGCAGATCGCTCATGTCGAGGGAGATGTGAGCGAACCCCGCGGTCTGCATCGCCTTGCCCTCCGCGAGGAAGCGATCCGCGATCCCGCGCTGATCGAGAACCTCGATGGTGCGAGCGTGCAGGCCACCCGCACGCGAGCCGACTAACTCCGAGTTGGTGCGCCGTTCGACAATAGCGACGTCAACACCCGCCAATGCCAACTCGCCCGCCAACATCATCCCCGTCGGACCCCCTCCGGCAATCACCACCTCATGTTTCATCCCAAGACCCCTTGGCTGCGGTATCTATCTTCAACAAACGTCTGCTGAACCTACCGCATCTTGGAGCGAAATACAGTCTGTTTTATGTTGTTCCGAGTTGCTATCCTAGAAGCAGAGAGGATGAGGATCGCACTCGCGATTCGGCTCGAAATGGAGCGCCCTCTTTCCGCTCTCCGAGGCATCCCCTGGATAACCAGGCAAACCACGCTGCGTCCGCCGTCGCACCCGACGAGATATTGGGCCCGCAGCAACTGACCGTCTGCTATCGCGGGCGCGAGGTGACGGGCTTCGCGCAGGATCCGACCGGCGTCGACGTCGCGTTGGCAGGTTCGTAAAGCAGCCGGCATCGCATTCCCTGGTTGGGATCCGACGATCAGCCACCTGCTCGCCGAGGTCGAGTTGGCCGAGGAGCCGGAATGGGGCGTACGGTACGACGCCGTTGGTCTGCACGCGCTGAGCAAGCTGGATGAGGCGGGTCTGGTGAGAGCTTTCGTGACTGAGAGAGAACTGGGCGGCACCAGCGAGCCGACCCTTCGCGATCTCAGCGAAGGACTCATCAGGGTGTATGGGACGGACTACGGGGTTCACAGTCCGGTCTGGATCACACGGTTCACCGACGCGGCGCGTCAGGCAGAGACGTACCGCAAGGGGCGGGTGCTACTGGCGGGCGACGCCGCGCACGTGCATTACCCGGCTGGCGGACAGGGCCTCAATGTCGGCGTTCAGGATGCTGTGAACCTGGGATGGAAGCTGGCACAGGTGATTCAGGCGATGTCGCCGGAGTGGCTGTTAGATACCTACGAGGCCGAGCGCCACCCGGTGGGTGCCAAGGTTCTGCAGAACTCGCTGGCGCAGGTCGCCCTTATGCGCCGGGATGACCGCTCGCAGGCTGCATGGAAGGCCGTTTCCGAGTTGCTCAAGATGGACGAGCCGCGCAAGCGGTACGCTGCCATGATGACAGGCCTGGATATTCGGTACGACTTTGGGGAGGGACACCCGTTGCTCGGACGCCACATGCCCGATCTCGACCTGGTGACCGCCAAGGGCCCGCAGCGCGTCTTCGCCCTACTGCACGATGCTCGACCCTTGCTGCTCAACCTTGGTGAATCTGGCGGCTTCGACATCGCTCCATGGGCAGATCGCGTTTCATTGATCGACGCCCTGTTCGCTGGTCCGTGGGAGCTTCCTGCGATCGGGGCGGTCACGGCCCCTACCGCTGTCCTGGTTCGGCCCGACGGATATGTGGCCTGGGTGGGAGACGTAACGCAGGTGGGTCTGGCTGACGCGCTGACTACCTGGTTCGGATCGCCTGCTACTGAGTAGCGTACGGCTTCCAAGATTCTTTTGTCGGGAGTTCTTTGTGATTGGGTCGGCGTGATGATGGACTAACCCTTCTGGTGTGCCCGGCGGCGGCGGGGGTTCAATACTTACGATGTGGATATGGCTTCGGTCGCGAAGTGGTCCGGCGTCCTGAGACAGCTGAGGGTAGACCCGGAGCAGGGTGCGTCCAGCGGCTCCTTCAGCATCGAGCTGATTCAGATTCTGCGACGGTAGCGGCGAGGAGACATCGAGAGAAATTACAGACAATTCATCAGCACACTGCACGACATTCGTTTGGCTGCTGTGTTTTTTTGTAGAGAGGGTCGATGGTTGTCTCTTGGGAAAAGAGTCGCTGCAAGAAAGACCTGATGATCCTCACGAAATCCAATCCAAGGATATCTATGCTCCTCCGAATGCGGTTCTTCACTTTTGCCTTGTTAGTAAGCCTGTTTAGTCTGTCCTTGGCAGGTCTCTCGTCCAGGGAGCTAGCTGCCCAAACGCTCTCGGCGGTCTGCCAGCCGAAGGTGACCGGGCAGGTGGTGGTCGCCACGCCGGCGGAACGTCTCGCGGCCGGGCGAAAGGCACAACCGCCGATCACGGACATCTACAACGGTTTTGCATGGCCCGATACGCCGCTGGGCGTGATCAAGACCGATACCGGCTACGAGTTCTTTGCCAGCGATGGGGGATATCATGCGCGTCAGATGTGGCAGGGGAAGTGGGTCGGCAACAATAAGGCAGGGTCGGTGGTTACGACGGTGGGCACGCTCGACAAGCCGCTTGGCTCGGGCGATCCGCTGGATGTCGGCGTCTCGCCCAATCCCAACTCCGCGGTGAACCCGAACTATTCGAGCTATGGCTACATTGGGGGAGGCCCGGTCTATCAGGTGCCTTCGGAGCTGGCTGGGCCGGGACATCTTTTAGCGACGTACCACGCGGAGTTACCCAAAGATGCGTTGTACGCTGCGCTGGGACTCGCGGCGTCCTCTGATAATGGGCAGCACTGGACCGACCTTGGCGAGATCATCCGGTTGAACCAGGCTTACGCGGTTGGGCTTGACGGCTATGAGATCGGCGACGGGCCGCTGGTGCTCTCGCCGGATGGCAAGTACTTTTACTTGTACTTTCCGGACTGGCTGGCCAATGGCTCGCTGCACGTTACCAATGCTGGCGGGGCGTCGACGACGACGAATGTCTCGGTGGCGCGTGCCCCGGTGGCTGCGGTGCTGGCTGCTGCCTTCGGAACGGCGCGTTCGCCGGTGCAGCCGGAGTTGAGCTCGGCGACCGAACTGGCGCATCCGCATACGGTTGCCTTTGAGAAGTTCTATGAGGGGCAGTGGGATCTGCAGCCGGCGATTGGAGGAGCGTCGACGGACCTGATTCCAAGCTCCGCCTATCAGGGATATCTGGATATCCACTACAACAGCGAGCTGAAGCGCTATGTGATGCTGATCTCCAACGACACGCAGTTTGGATACGCGGAATCTGTCGATGCTTTGCATTGGACCGTTCCTACGTTGCTTGGCGTGTATGGCCCGATTGCGGCTTATCCGACTGCGGTTGGATTTGGGCGACGATCCGCACATTCTGGGCAAGCAGTTTTACGTCTACTTCACGCATCTGCTGACCGATGGTTCGGGGTGGTCGGAGGGCTCGCTGCAGCGGCTTACGCTGACCTGCCCGTAGACACATCAGTACATCCACTTTGCGTGTTTATCAAGCTAATCCTGTTTGGTCGCTATAAGCCGACTTGCCGCTACTAATCGACCGTAGCTTCTGTCACATGCAACTTCCGAGTTGCCGACCAACCGGAGCTATCGGTTGGCCGGCTTCGGGTTATCTACTGCGTCGCATTGCGCCCGACCTCAACGATCATGAAGCTCCCGGGCTTCGCCTTCGGACGCCCCGAAGCCGCTCCAGGCTTGAGCTCTTCAAACTCCATCGTTGGGAGATAAATCTTGTGGCTGGTCGGATCGATGGCCAGCGTCTTCGCTCCGTAGGAAGTCTTCACGATTTGCTCGACCTCAAATTTTCCCGATCTCTCTCCAGCGACCACCAGGGAGCCGTCGCGGCAGCTTGCGAACGCCTGCCCCGCTTCGAACGCAGTCGCGTCGACGCCCGCTCCGATGGGCAGATCTGAGAGAACCTTGCCGTCTTCAGTGCTCATGACGATCATCTTCTGCGGCTTGCGGCAGCCAATAAACAAGCGGTGGGTCTTCTTGTCCAACGCCATGCCCACGGGGTGGCCGCCGGGGGTAACGGGCCAGCGCGCGATGACCTTCTTTGTCTGCAGGTCAACCTCTGCGACGACGTCCTTGTCCTCCAGATTGATGTAGATCTTTCCGGTTCCATCGGAGGCGAGAAACTCGGGCGCTCCGCCCAGTTCGATCTGTGGATCAATTTTGCCGCTCTTCGGATCGATATCCGGTTTGAACGACATCAGCACGCCCTTGTCCCCCGAGACAGCCAGGATGCGCCCGAGTGCAGCGTCATAAATAATGCCGTCGGAATCGGGCACCGTGGCCAGCGTGCCGAGCACGGCATAGGTCTTCAGATCGAAGATCACGATAGCACCCTCTCCGCCGCCGTCCGTGATGAACCCGCGCCCCAGCGAAGGGACAATCGCCACGCCATGCGCATTTTTCTGCCCTGGAATATCGCCCAGCACCTTGCCTGAGTCTGCATCAATCACCATCGTGTGGGTACCGCGGGGGACAAACAAGCGGTGTGTCTGGGGATCAACCGTGAGATAGTCCATTGAGCCCTCTCCGCCGATGTGCCATGTTTTTGTCACGTCCCACTTTGTCTGGGCCATGGCGGGCAGGAGACCGGCGGGCAGCAGCATCGCCATTGACATTACAACCATTCGCATCGTTCGCATCTATATATCTCCATCTCCGGGCTGGATTCGATGCACTGAAGGAATAACCAAATGCATTGGATCTACAGCATGAAGAAGGTAGCATTGCATGCTTAATTTTCGCTGAATGTGTCCTTCACTTGTCTCTCTGAAGTGGGCGAACCTTCTGGTCGTATCCGGAGTCGGCGGGGTTCCATACTTACGATGTGGATATGGCTTCGGTCGCGAAGTGGTCCGGCGTCCTGAGGCAGCTGAGGGTAGACCCGGAGCAGGGTGCGCCGAGTGGCTCTTTCAGCATTGAGCTGTTCAGATTCTGCAACGGTAGCGGCTTTGCTCCATGCCTTAGTCTGGTTGTCCCTTATCCGATTCATCGGACTCATCTGATTCATTTAGGATCTCAGCCAATCGATCGAGCTTGAGATCCCATTCGGGACGGCGAGCGCGGAGCCACTGTTCGGCAGCGTGCAGGCCCGCGGCCTCGACACGGCAGCTGCGCACGCGGCCAAGTTTCTCGGTCTTTACGAGGCCTGCTTCTTCCAACACCTGCAGATGCTGCACTATGGCGGCGAGCGACATGTTGAAGGGCTCGGCCAGCAGCGACACCGACATGGGGCCGGGGCTCAAGCGCTCCAGCATCGCACGCCGCGTCGCGTCGCCAAGCGCCTGGAAGACGCGGTCGATATTGTGTTCCTTCCGATTCATCTTCCGCGCCCTGGTTCCTCTCACTGCCGGCTCGTCCTCAGGTTTCAAGCTGACTCGCCAAGCTCTTTCACCAGCTTATCCAGCAATGACTCCCATCCGCCCTTGCGCATCTCTGGGCCGTCAGCTCCTTCGAAGTAGGCACCCTGATGAGTGAATACGAGATCAGTGCCCGAGCCAGCCGGCACTAACTCGATGGTAGCCAGGGACGCGGAGAACGGCTTGCCGTCAAAGCTCATCCGGTAAGCTGTCACGATTCGCCGCGCAGGGACGATGTCCTCATAGACGGTTTCGTTGACCAGGGTCTTGCCGGAGACTGGGGTGCCCGGCTCCATTTTCTTCTGCGTGCGCTCCCTGCCTCCCACTTTAAAGTCGAGCTCGTAGTGCTCGACCGCGTGAGGGCTCCCGCCAAAGAACCAGCGGCGTTTGATCGCCTCGTCGGCAAATGCTGCAAAGACTCGCTCCGGGGAGGCCTTCAGCTTCCGTTCGATTTGAAATGTGTTGTGAATGACTGTTGAGTCTTCCATGAGTTCCACCTCGGGAAAGAGAATAGTTAAGTTACAGCTTTACTATTGAATAGTGATCGCCTAATTGTCAAGTATAAACTTAAGTATTTGAGAACGCTATGATTCGTGGGATTAGGTAGAGCGTTGACACGGTCTGGGAGTGGCACGAAGGTGGTATTTCGTTAATTCTTCGCTTGTGGTTGCTTTTGTGGGCCGCGGGATGGTTTTTCCGCATCAGACGGTATGTTCTGCTCTGTTTCCGAAGAAATTACCCTTCGAATGCGAGAGTGGAAAATGTTTTCCTACATTTTGCGATCCTGGGCACTCGGCGGTATCGCAAAAGTGGTGATGAGATCTGGAAGCGGCGTTGAAAACAAATAAAGACGGGCGTTTCAGCGTCATTGGCAGGCCAAATGCAACTATGCAAGATGTAGCACACAATTCGCGGGAACAGCGGAACGTAGAGGAGAGTTATATGGCTGCAATTACGATTTACACATGCGTTTGCGGGGTCCAGAAGAAGACCAGCAATCATTGGGTTTTGGCCAAGGTTACGTCGCACGGGGTTACATTTATGCCGTGGGATGCGGAGTTGGCGCGGAGCCGGGATATCACGATACTTTGCGGCGAGGGTTGCGCAGCATCGATGCTGAGCCGTTCGCTGGGCGATTGGAAGAAGCCTGTAGTGGGCGTGACCAGTGTTGGTTCGGTGACCGATATCAGCGCGGTGATCAGCGCGGAAGAGTATGAGCTGGCGGTAGCTTAGGCTGGTTGTCCCCGGGAGCCGCAAGGGGCGCTCTGCGGGGATTTCGCGGTTGGTGTGTGTCCCGGTGATGGGAGACGGCTGATTGCGGTTGGGGGTTGGGTTTTTCTGATAACGACAACTGATGAAGATTTGAGTTCGCCCTACGCGGGCAGCGCCCACTTCGTGGGGTGTATACCGGCTTCGCCTCGTCCTCCCGTTGGTCGGCGGGTGACTTCTGCGTCACGAAGGCGGAGTGATGCTTTCGACAATGCTTTCGACGATGACGCCTTCGGTTTCGAAGTGCGTGACGCGGTGACTGGTGGTGTGGCCCATGTGGATCGCCTTCCTGAGAAGAGTGATGAGAGGCTTGGACGTTTCGGGGAACCAGCGGTCGGAGGACTGATCCCAGTCGACGGCGAGAAGGTAGGTGACGTCGCACTTTGGGCAGGTGAGGGGCGCTTCGAGCCAGTGCTGGAAGGAGCCGATGGTGAGCTTTCGGACGGGGTCAGTGCCGGAGCGGATGGCTGCTATGCGGAGGTTCATCGCTTGGGACAGGGTAACACTGGAGTTTGATACGGCCGGGGAGACGGGCAGCTGTTGGCTGGGGAGATGTACCTTTCCACCCATCGCAAAAACGCGATGGATGGGGCACCCGCTATGTTTCGAAGCAAGTAATGAATGTCATCAACTTTGGTGACACTTGTCTCGACGGATGATGGTTGAAAGGGCCGTGAGGGCGGTGGACGGTCGAGAGCCTCGGGATCCTTCGCTGCGCTCAGGATGACGGCAAGAACAGACAACTGCGTGCTGCGCGCGCGGCGCGATCTGCCATCGAGGCTGACGCGCCTGCGGCGCCTGGGTGCTTGCAGCCAAGCATCACAGCTCGGAGAAGATGAGACAGACGCGGCCTACGAGGTAGTCGGCCGGGGTTTCGTGTGAGGCTAGAGGCAGGAGCTGGACGGGGAAGTCGCGGGAGTAGGGGCGAAGGATGAGGCGGCCCTCGTCGAAGTCTACGAAACGCAGCAGGAGAGCAGCTCCGGTGCGGACGGCATACAGCGTGGGCTGGTGGGCGCGGTAGGGGGCGAGTGAGTTGTAGTGGCGATCGAGGACAGCGATGGCTCCGGGGGAGAGGAGTGGATCCATGGCGGCGGATTGTTGGGCGTCGGCGCGGATGGCGAGAAAGCGCTGCCAGTTGGCGTATTTGGTGGAGGGGCGGGCGCGGTTGTCCTGGAGGCGGGAGGCAGAGACCTGGATGGTTTCGATGATGGAGGCGGGAAGGATGCGTGCGTCGTCCATGGCGGCGGAGGGAGAGACGACGGGTATGGTCTCGATGGGATCGCTGTTTTCGGTGGCAGCGGGAGCGGAAGCGGAGGCGTTTAGGTCGAGGGGAAGGATGTGCTCGATGGAGAGCTTCTGCGAGGCGAGGACACGGTCGAGGCCTTCGAGGGAGAGAGCACGTTTACGGTTGAGGAAGTTGGAGATGTGGGCTTGCTGGAAACCGGCCTGTTGGGCGAGGCGGGTTCCGGTGAGGAGTCCTCGGTCGATGCGTCGAAGGAGTTCAAGGCGCAGGAGTTCGTGAAGGTCTTGAAAGTTCATAATGGAGGGTAACCCTCGGCGAACCATATCATTGGACAAGGCGAATATAAAGCGAAATATTCACTTGACGCAATAAGTTTCGACTTCAAACTACTGCTAACGAGGGATATACGCGAAGACATATCCTGAGGAAAAATCGCAATTGACAGTAGTTTTGTCAAAAGCTATAACCTTGACACTTCCCCAATACGGAACCGGAGTGGTAGAGCGGCTGATGACCCTTAGCTGGGGGCGGAGGAGCTGGACCGCGATCGGAGAGGTGTGGGTGGGGGGACAGGGTGATCGATTTTTCCCAAGGTACGACACTGAACTGAAGCAACACATAGATGAATGTTGTCGTTTGTCCGATGGAGCCAGGAGAGCGAAGCGGCGAAGCGAACGGCGTTCCATAGCAGCTTAGGCGAGCCCACTCGACCGTTGTAAAAAATTGAGGCTCGTCCGAGGGAGAAGTACGCCTTGAAAGGGAACAAAGTGAACTACTTGCGCATGGATTTGAAGGTATGTGAAGGGTGCGGGGCGCTTTGGCTTCGTACGGGCTCTGACGGTGTGTACTGCCGGGGATGTGCTGGGCGACTGGCAGAGTTTCCGGCTCCGCGAGGCAAGCATGCTGGAGGAAGAAAGCGTCGGCATGGGCGTAGCGGGGTGGTACGCAGTGTTGGCTGCACTGCGGCGGTTGCTGGAGGTGCGCGATGAGTGCAGCTCTGGTGATTTTGCCGGTGGTGTGGGCTACGGCTGCGCCTTCTCGTAAGAAGACGCTGCCGGAGGTTGTGGAACCGAAAAAGACGGCTCCGGAGCTGGCGTTCTACCGGAAGTATACGGAGGGGATGCTGCGACGGTATGTGAGGCTGTCGATGGAGGCGGGAAGGGCGCCATCGTTGCTGGGCCGCGAGATGTTTCGCGGGAAGGTGACGAGCTACCGAGTGCACAGCTTTGAGGATGTGGTGATCTTCGTGTGCGACGTGGAGACATGTCTCAAAAAGCTCGACGAAGGACAACAACATTTGATCCGACGGATCGCACTGCAGGAGTTTACGCAGGCGGAGACGGCGGGGCTGCTGGGGTTGAGCCTGAGGTCGGTGCACCGGCAGTATGCGGATGCGCTGGATGAGCTGACGGAGATCTTCCTGGAACGGAAACTTCTGGAGCCTGCGAAGGCTTGTCAAGAGGCTGGAACTATCCTGTAAGGCGTAAACAACTGTTTCAATTGCTGTTATTTCTGTCTTGAAGTTGGCGTATGAGTTATGCGCCAGATGCTACTCTGGTAATAGGTAAAAAATTGAGACGGGAGAGCGCCTGGCGGCTGCTCTCCCGTTTACTTTTCTGGCGAGTTGATCTGTACCGATTTGGGAGTGAGGAAAAAGTTGTCAAGAGGCAGAAAGTGACCTGGCGAGGGTAAGTCATTGTTTCGATGGTGATTATTTGTGCTGAAAAGTTGGCGTATTAGTTATGGTCCAACTGCTATTCTGGAAAGGTAGTAAAGAATTGAAACGGGAGAGGGCCTGAGGGCTGCTCTCCCGTTTGCTTTTGGGAGGAGACCCAAGTGGAACGGAAGCGGGTGGCGGGCAGGTTTGTGCGACAGGGGCTGGACGGGGATGGTGGAGTTCAGGGGGCGGGAGAGAAAGCGGCAGGGGCAGATGGAGCGGCGGTGAAGGGTCCGCGGCCGAAGTTCTGCAGAACGTTTACGCGGGCTCGGGTGGCGGAGGCGCTGCCGGAGATTGTGGAGCGATTTGTGGAGGAGGCCAAGAAGGGCAGCATTGCGCACGCAAAGATGCTGGCTAATCTGGGGGGCCTGGACAGGGGCGAGATACAGGAGACGACGAAGCGGCGCGGAAAGAGCGCTGTGCAGAAGCTGCTGGAGAAGATGACTCGCGAGCCGGAGAAGAAGTAGAGGGTTCCTGGGTGGTCGGGGTTGTTCCGTGGTGTATTTGTAACTGATCGCAATTCGGCGGAATTCATTTGTAACCGTTATTAGACCATTATGAATTTTGAGGTGCGGGATAACGTGGGGGCGTGTCTCTGCTGAGGGTGCTGGTTGAGAAAAAAGGCAGCCGTGCACTTTCGCGGGGCAAGGCAGCGGTGTGGTGGTTGCGCGAAGAAAAAATTTCAGGAGGTGCAATGGGACACTCGGAGGGGCTTCATCGGCGAAGTGCTGGGCTTGCTGGATGGTCGGAGCTTGCAGGCAGACGGGATGGTTTGCAGGGTGCGGCGGGCCTGGAGATGCGGGCGATGGCGGTGGAGTTTCCGGTAGTGCACGGACATCCGAACCGTTTGCCGTTTGAAGGGGTGTTGACGCTGGTGGATGTGGCGAGCGATAAGGCACCCAGTGGTGCGAAGGGGCACCGGGTGGTGCTGACGCATGCGGCTGCGGAGGCTGCGCTGCCGAGTCTGCTGGGAATGGCTGTCGACTACAAGGCGGGGTGGGATGGACATGATGCGCGGCAGAAGTGCGGCATCATTACAGCCGCTGAGTTGGATGGACAGAAGCTGATGGTTGCGGGCTACTTGTTTGCGCGGGACTTTCCGGAGATGGAGGCGAAGATCCAGGGGAGCGGGCTCGCGTCGAACCTGATGGGGATGAGCTATGAGCTGGCGGATGCGCATGTGGCGGATATGCGGGCGCAGGTTTGGACTCTGACTCGCGCGACCTTTACCGGGGCAGCGATTCTGCTGCGGGAGAAGGCGGCTTACCGGAGTACGAGCTTTCGGGTGAAGCGGCCGGCTTCGGCTGGACGACGGGTGGCTGTAGCTCGGTAGTTTATCAAGCAAAGACAAGTGCGTGCTGCGCGCACGGCGCGATCTGCCATCGAGGCAGACCGCCTTCGGCGCCTAAACGAATGGGGGAACGATGAGTTTTGTTAGCGTGATGGAGACGATTGGGAAGGGCTTTGCGAAGGGGCTGAAGTGGGCGGTGGAGTATGCGGTTCCAGTAGAGAAGCTGGTTGGGCTTCTGTTTCCGGTTGCGGCTCCGATTGCGAATGAGGTGGCTGATGCTACTTCGCTGATCCAGACGGCGGTGCTGCTGGTGGAGCAGAAGTATGCGGCCTCCGGCGCGCAGAGCGGCACGGGGGCGCAGAAGCTTTCGGAGGTTCTTCTGCTGACCGAACAGTCGGTAACTGCGCTGCTGGCAAAGGCTGGCATCACGGCCGATAGCACCTATATCGCGAATGTGGTCTCTGCAGTAGTGGCGATTCTGAACGTGCAGAATGGCCAGACGACGGTTGCGGCCTAAGACGAGATTCAGTGGGTGGACTGATTAACCGAAGAGAAAGGCGAAAGAGCATGGAGATGGACCTGGAGATGAAGGACGAGCTGGGAAGCACGGTGGAACGTCTGGCTGCGGCGGCTGGTTTGCTGGAACAGGCGGTCGAGAGGCTGGCACAGCGGCAGAACAACTTTGCCGTGGATGCCGAGGCTTCGATTGGCCGGATCGTGGCAACTGTCGAGAGGCAGCGTGAGGCAGAGCTGGAGGAGAAGTTGGCTGCTGCGGAGGCTCAGATTGCTGAGCTGAAGGCCGCCGCTGCTTCTGTGCCTGCTGAGGTTACACATGGACGGAAGACTCTTCCTGTGTCCATGGTAAACCTACTGGCGAAGCAGGGAGTAACTGTGGATGCGATGGAGGCCGGAGCTGTCGATGCTGCGCTGGTGAGTTTGAGCGTGGAGCAGCGGATTGCGGTGAAGGCTCAGTTGATGCGGTCTGGCTTGCTGGCTTAGATCAACAGCAAATGCGTGCTGCGCGCACGGCGCGATCTGCCATCGAGGCTGACGCGCTACGCGCCAGTTATGGGGTCTATAGATGGCGTGGCTTTGGCTGCGCCTTTTTGTTTTGAAAGGGAGAAAGATGAACGCGAAGTTTACCGATATTCACGGCGCTGCGGATTACATTGGACCTGGCGCGATTGAAGTTCCGCTGTATCAGACAGAGATTCTGGACCTGGTCCAGCGGCGTGGGATCTTTGGCCGCCGAATCAAGCAGGTTCCTGCAACCGGCCATCCTTCACGCTACTTTGAAGAGACTGCGATTCCGTCACCTTCGGCTTCGGCTGGATTCGTCGATCCGCGCAATATCGTTGCGCCGCTGGTGAGCCCTACTCGCGTGGAGCGCAGTGTTCCACTGAAGGCCCTGGTGGCACAGATCAACTACAACCTGTTCGATATCGAGCTTGGCCAGCAGCAGAGCCAGTTTGCTTATCTGCAGGCGAAGGACCTTGCCGATACCGTTGACGGCGTTCTGCGCACGCATGATGTTGCATTGTGGAACGGCAGCGATACCAGCCTGAGTTCGCCTACGACTGCGCAGTACTTTGGCGCGGGCGCGCAGATTGCTGCGGGCGGCAACACGGTTTCGATCGGCACCAACCAGAGCATCGTCGATGGTTTCAAGTCGACGATTGCCCAGATGGTTTCGAACAGCTCGTTTGGCGTTCGTCCTACTGCGATCTATGCCAACCCTGTGCTGCTCGATCTGATCGATCGCGAGATGAAGTCGGAGTTCAACGTGGTTCTACAGAGCAAGGAGATCGCTGCTGGTTTTAGCGTAAAGACGCTTTCGACACAGGCCGGCGATATTCCGCTGATTCCTGAGTGGACGCTGAGCTACACCGGTACTCCTGGCTCCGGTTCGGCTGTGCTTCCGGCTTACATCGTGACTGAGGACTTGATCGAATACCACTGGTTGAGCGATCCGAATCCTCGCATCTTCCAACTCGGCGTTCCCGGCTCGCTGGCTTCGCAGTATGTGGTTGTGAAGTTTGGCGGCGTTGTGGTGAAGGGTGCCAATTATGCGCACTATCAGGTTCTGGTTGACCGCTAGAGCTTTAGAGCTTCCTGTTTTAGCTGGTTTTGATTGATAACTGCGGGGGACCGGTGCTATTTGTGCCGGTCCCTGTTGCTTTTTTGAGAGAGGGATGCGATGGGCTATTTGTTGCCGACGGAGTATGTGCAGTATGGACTGACGGCAGAGACTACGGATGACTGGGTGACTATGGCTTCGGCACTGATGGAGTCTTATTGCCGGCGGCCGAGTCTGCTGGTAACGCAGTATGTGGAGCGAATGCGGTTAACTGCGGGCGCGCAGACGGTGCGGCTGAGCTATCGTCCGCTCGCTGCTGCAGCAGGGGCTGCTTCGGCGCTGGTTGGAGTGCGGGTCCGGTTTGCGAGGCCACGCAGGGGTGAGTTGCCCGATCCATTTCACGAGCAGATTGCGTGGGCGTTCAGCGTGCCGGGAAGCTGGAGTGCGCTGGATGTGGCGACGGTCGATGTGGATGCGACGACGGCCGAGCTTACGTTTCCCGGGAACTTTCTGGGGATCGACTACAACGAGGTTGAGGTTACCTACACTTCGGGGCTGGTAACGGTGCCCGATGCGGTGAAGGTGGCTTGCGTGCAGATTGTGAAAAATGCGCAGGCGACACCGGGGACGAATGTGAAGCAGACCAAGATGGACACGATGTGGATGCAGTACTTCAGCAGCTCGCTGATCGACCCGCAGGTGCAGATGCTGCTGAAGCCCTATGTCGCAGAGAGGCTTGGGTGAGGTGATGGGAGAGCTGGGAGATGCATCGATAAGGGCGCAGCGGACGGCGGACGTGTTGTTGCGGAGTTGCGGCGGGCGCGCTGTTTTTCTACGGATGCCAGCACCGGCAAGTTCGGGTGACACAACCGAGCAGCTGGGATTGGCGGTGCCAACGTTTCAGGATGTTGCGCTGGAGCCGGTGGTGTTCCGGAAGGCCAGGGCCACGATGGCCAATGGTAAGGCGGCTAAGAGCGAGCTTGTGGTTTCGGCTACGGCTGTGAATTTGCTGGTGGGATCGATGGGATATTCGGCTGCGAATGTCTTGTTTGCTACAGCGTTCGGAGTGTTGATCGACGACGTGCTGATGGAGATTGAGTCGGCTTCGGAGTCGGAGGTGGGCGGCGTTACCTATGTTTATCGGCTTGTGCTGCGGGCCCCGTTGGCGTTGATGGTTTAGTGGCGGCTTAAATGTTACTTGAAAGGTTACAGACAAATGCAGAATGCTAGAGATACGTTTTATGTCACGCTGCGTGACAGGCTGGCGGCGGTGAATCCAGCACGAACGATTGTGCTGCGCGGGGTGATACGGCCTGGCGTGCTGGTGGAGGAGAACGAGCTGGCTTCTGCGACTGTGCCGGTGAATGCGTTTTGCCTGCACTGGACGGCGCTTGGCGTGGACGCGCAGGGGGCACTACCGCTCGTCACGATGGCTTGCGAGATCAGCTATGCGACGGATGGCGACTCTGGTAACGGGGGGATGGATCGGGGGCGGTTGCTGTCGGCGATGGATGCGGAGCTAGTGGCGGCGGTGAGCGCGGCTCCACAGAGTGTGACGAAGAGGAACTATGTTGGCGCGGCGGCGGGGTCGGGGCTGGCTCCAGTGGCGATGGGGACGAATGTGTTCTGGGGTGATGCTGCGTTTGGGGCAGCAGTGGTGAACGGAGAGCGGCTGGAGCGGGTGGCTGCGGTCGAGGTGTTTTGTTACCAGGAAGCGGGTGAGCTGTGAGCACGACGGTTACTGCGGTTGGTCTGGTGGGAGCGGCGGCTCCGGTGACGCGGATGGTGAGGGCTTACTTTGCTCCGGTGAATCGGGCGGCGGGAGCACCCACGGTGTTCGATGCGGCGCAGAGTGGGGGTTTCGCGTTGAGCGCGCCGCCGGCTCCGTGGGTGGATCTGGGATGGTGTACGAAGTTTGCCAGGAAGAGCGAGACGAAGATTGGCGCACTGACGACGGGTGCTCCAGCGGTGGTGCAGAGCCAGGTGGTGACGCAGGTGGAGGCGACGGTGCAGCTCGAGTTTGAGAGCTGGGGGAAGCTGCAGCTGGCGCTGGCTGCAGGGTCGCAGCAGATGAACCTGTTGCAGACTGCAACTGGAGCCGCTGCGAATGGGAGTGGAGGCACGGCGGCACAGGCTGTTCCGCTGGCGGCTGGGAGTGGATCGACGGCGACTTCTTTGAATGTGGGGGCTGCAGCTGTGGCACAGTTTCAGGTTGGCCAGCTGGTGTCGGTGGATGAAGATTACGTGGCGCAGGTGGGGTTTGTGGGAAGCGGAGTAAGCGCGGCGTATGTGAGCTCGCCGGCTTCGGTGGGAGGCGACATCAACTACATTCGGCGGGTCTCGTTGAATGTGGGACGGGTGGTGTCGATTGCCAACGGAGCGTTGCAGCTGGGGGCACCGCTGCTGGCGGGGGCGCCGCCTTCCGGGATGCAGGTGAGCTCGCTGCTGGGGTTCGTTGATCGCGAGGGCGGCGGATTTTTTCAGGAGTGGTCGGGGCTGTTTGTGATGGACGGAGAGCAGGGAGACCGGGTGATCTATCACTATCCGCGGTTGCAGGCGATGCAGGGCTCGGCCGAGGTGGCGGAGCCTCTGGCGGGGCCGTTGGAGAAGGTGAAGCTGGCGGGAGCGTTTCGCGCACTACCGGTGAAGGACTATAACGACGGCGAGATGGTTTTGTGCTTCCGCAGTTATCTGCCGGGGGCGATGCGGGCGGTTTAGTTATTGGGATGTTTGCTGGGCGGAGAAGACATACCCAGAGGAGACCCGCGGCTAACGCCTTGGGGTTCCTAGAAGCAGCCGCACAGGCGATTGCTACTTCAAGGGCAAGGCGACGACAACGGACGCAGCAGCAGCAATGACAAAGGCGACAGCAACGGCAACCGACGCGGCGACGGCGATGGCGATGGCGATGGCCGTGCGAGTGGATAAGGAACGAGGAGAATGAAGATGCATTGGAAGCCTAAGGGATGGACGCTGATCGGGATGCTGCTGCTGGCAGCTCCGGGCGCGATGACAGTGATGAAGGTAGCCGCTGCCGCTCAGACGACGGCGCCGAGCGCAATTGCTACCACACAGGTTACAGATACGATCTACCGCGGCGATGGGACGCTGGCGAATGGGAGTGTGATTGTGAGCTGGCAGGCCTTTACGGCGGCGAGCGGGCAGGCTGTCCCGAGCGGTACCACTTCGGCTACGATCACGAACGGATCTTTAAGCCTTGCCCTGGTTCCGAATGCGGGATCGACTCCGATCGGGACTTACTATACGGCTGTGTATCACCTGGATGATGGGACGGTTAGCCGACAGTTCTGGGTGGTTCCTGCAAGCCAGTCTCCGGTGCAGGTGAGCACGATCGAGAGCACGGTGCTTCCTACGTCGGTGGCGATGCAGACGGTGAGCAAGAACTATGTGGACACGGCGATTGCGGCCGCAGTGTCGGGACATCCGCTGGACAGCACGAATCCTTTTGTCGAGAAGGCGGGGGATACGATGACTGGGCCGTTGGTGCTTCCGGGCGATCCTGTGACTTCAAACCAGGCCGCGGATAAGCACTATGTCGATGTGAATGTTGCGGGTGTTGCTGCGGGGCTGGGGCAGAAAGTTTCGACGATCCCCGCAGCGACCCAGGTTGTGGTTCAGCCGGTGGGGACGCAGCTGCAGGTGAATAACCTGAATGGCGATGAGTATGCGAGCCAATATGTAACCGGTTTTGGCGGCAACGGGATCGCAAATGCTGTGACGAGTCCTGATTGCGCGAACGGCTGCGAGGTGAAGGTCGAACGCAGCTATCCGGTGGGCGAGAACTATGGAGCGACCACATGGAATAGCGGCGCGGGGGGCACCCATGTGGAGGACGACAGGAGCGGACAGCGGCGCGATACCTACTTCAATCCGACAACTTCGGTGCCGGGCGGCGTAGATGCCGGGCAGGTCATCGATGTGACTTCGACTAGGAGTTCGCAGGCTGAGGTTGCGGCGGGAGGGTCGGAGGATCCGAACTCGTATGCGTTGTCGATCGTTCATCGTGGCCTGACAGGCGGATCGAATCTGTTTCCACAGGAGATCGGAAGTGTTCCCTACTTCAAGACGAATTACAACGCGGTAAACGTATTCGGCCAGTACAACACGATGGGTCAGCATGTTCTGGATTCTCAGGCAATCAACTGCTATGGGGTTGGCGATTGTCTGATGGGATCGCAGATCCTGATCTCTTCGGGGGGATTCCGCGATGAGGCAGATGAAGGCGCGCATCCATTCGATATTCAGATTCGGGAGGACTTCGAGGTCTTCCAGGGAGTCTGCAGCGCGGGGTGTTCTCCGGGATCTACGGTGGTAACGGTGGGTTCGATTCTGGCATCGGGGACGCAGGGTGAGGGGCGATATCTTATCAACAAGAATCCGGCGAAGACGATTACGAGTGGGTTGTTGATAGGCGGTACGGGCCAAGTCAACAGTGGGCCTGGCGCCAGCGCGACCTTTAGTGGGACGAACTTTCCGGTGAGCGTATTTCTGGCGACGGCACAGGTGATACCGTCTCAGGCGAACAACATCGCTCCGGGAGCAGTGACAGTAGCGGTTGCGACGACCGGGGTGACGGCGGGATTCGCGACGAGTACGGCCGCGATTCCGAGTCCGAGTGGAGTGGCCTGCCTTATGGACTCACCGGCCGTCAGTTCGACCACAGACTACGAGATGGCGAACTACTCTGTGGTGGATGGGACACACCTTCAGATGGCTTTGAATAAGCCACACTCTGCCGGGACCACGATTGCGTTTGGGGGGTTGTGCGGATATGGGCTGGAACAGACGGTGGATACGGTGGGGGCAATCCGGCAGGTGTTTCCTGTCCTTGGTTCTTACTCGACCACTGGACTTTACTATGCGGGCGGCCTGACTGCGCTTGTAGGCGTGCAGAAGAATACCAGCGCCTTTCTGAATGTGTCGCTACAGATTGCCGCGATTGCCAGGAGCAATGGTGTGGTTGCGGTTACGACGGCGGGTTTGTTGCCGGTGGATGTGAATGGATTGAGCATGACCATTTCGGGTGTGGCTGACCAGAGCTATAACGGCACCTTTGTTGTGACTACTACTGGGGCGAACACGTTGAAGTTCTCGGAGACGGGCGCAAACAGTACGAGCACCGGCGGTACTGTGTCGGAGCTTACGGGGGGATATGTTTTGTATCCCATGGCCGAGGTGTTGGGAGTCTTTAATACGGCGACGAAGAACGTGGATGGGCAACTGACGCTGGCGCCGAATACTGTTGCCTGGGCCGTGAACGATTCTGTGGAAGAGCCGCACTATTATCAGCAGCGAGTTGCGCAGGACACGGCTTTCATCGGACAGTCGATGCCTCGTCCTACGCTGGCGCAGACGGCAGGGGTGCAGTATGAAGGGAATGCAGGCCCCGGATTGACCGGTTGGACGGTCACGAATTCGGTACCCGCGTCAAACTATCTTGGCAATGGGGGAACCCATACGGCGCCGCGCTTTGCCTACCAGGAGCTGGGGATCTGGCAACGGACGATGGATGTGCAGGCAGGGGAGCAGAGTGTGTTCTCGGTTCACTGCAACTCTCATGGGTGTGGGAACTGGAACTCCGGCTACGATCTTTTTGAGTTGGACAGCAGTGCCGGGACGGATTCAGTCTCCTACCAGCCGACAACGAGTGCACTGCAGATCTTCCTTCGTGGGGCGAGTTATCAGTTCGCTCCGCAGGGATTTACGGCGGGGACGATCAATGCCGGAACAGTGAACGCAACGACTTTGAATGGCGCAGTGAGTGCGGCACAGCTCCCGTTGTTTGGGGCCTCGGGGACGACCCACTCTCCTGGTGCGGTTCCTGATCCTGGCGCGACAGCGGGGACGGTACGCTATCTGCGAGAGGATGGAACCTGGGCTGTGCCTGCGGGCGGATCGTCCAGCGGAGGTAGTACGGGTTCTGCGGCGGGGAGTTTCAGCGTGAATGCTGGGGGTGCGGCGTGTTCGAACGGGATTACATTGTGCGTGAACCCGGTGTCGAGTTTTACGGTGGATGGGAATGGAGCCGAGGTGTCGAACTCGATTGAGACTGCCGGCGGCAATATAAGGATGGCCGCAGCTTCGGGAGGGTCGTCGGGTTATAGCAACATTGCGCTGAATGGCAATAACACCGATGGCAGCCGCATTGGGCTGGTGGGCGGCGGGCCTTCTACGAACGACACAAACATGTATATTGATGTGCCTTCGGGGGGTAATTTCAAGTTTCGCATTGGGAGTATCTCAGCGACGTGCATGTTGGGCGCATCGGGACTGAGCTGCCCGAGCGGGGTGTTCACAGCTGCGAGCTATCACGAGTCATTGAGTACACCGGCGAGCTCGTCCGCGCCGTGTAGTGCGGGTGACTTTGCGGACGATTCGAACTTTCACTACGTTTGCACGGCTACGAATACCTGGAAACGCGTGGCGCTGAGCGCTTTCTAGCTCGGCTGACGGATGCGGGATGTGGTGAGAGAAGAACGGCGATGCGGCGCAATCGGCCGGCGAGGAGGGGGCGCTGCATCGTTTCAAGATGGATGAGGTTGGTGGAATGGGTGAAGCCCGGTGGGATGTGAAAGAGTTGCTGGCGCTGGGCAGTTTAATGGATACGAAACCAGCGGCTTTGTTAACGGTGGCTGAGGAGTGGTTAAGGGTTCGGGATCGTGAGGGTGTAGAGCGGCCGCTGCGGGCCAATGCGGTGCAGAGGGCGTTTGAACGGGAGTGCGGCAAGCAGAACATTGTGTTGAAGGCCAGGCAGATGGGGATGACGACCTGGGTGGCGGGACGATTTTTTCTGAAGACGATTACGGCTCGCGGCGTGATGACGGTGCAGGTGGCGCAGACGAGAGAGGCGGCAGAAGGAATCTTTCGGATTGTGCAGCGATTCTGGGAGTGTCTGCCGGAGGATCTGCGGGAGGGACCGCTGCGGCGGAGTAAGGCGAATGCGGGGCAGATGTGTTTTCCGGCGCTGGATAGCGAGTTTCGCGTGGTGAGCGCAGGAGATGAGAGTGCTGGGCGTGGGTTGACTGTGCAGTATCTGCACTGCAGTGAAGTGAGCCGGTGGCCGGGAGATGCGGGGGCTACGCTGGCGGGGCTTCGGGCGGCGCTTGCTCCTGGGGGCGAGATGATGATGGAGTCTACGCCGAATGGAGCTTATGGATGCTTCTATGAGGAGTGGGGACGGGCGGTGGAGCGGCGGGCCGGCGTCGAGCAGCGAGTCGGCGTAGACCAGCGAGTTGGCGAGTCAGCGGGTCAGCGGGATAGCGGTGTGGTTCGGCATTTCTTTCCGTGGTGGATGGAGGAGGCTTATGTTGCTGCTCCTGTCGATGCTTCTGTCGTTGCACTGCGGGAGGATGAGCTTCGGCTGGTGAGGGCGCATGGTTTGACGGGGCGGCAGATTGGTTTTCGCAGGGGGCTGGAGGCTAGTTATCGGGGGCTGCGGTCGCAGGAGTTCGCGGAGGATGCGGAGAGCTGCTTCAAGGCTACGGGCGAGTGCTGCTTTGAGATGGAGGCTGTGGAGGGACGGCTGGCTTCGGTGGGTGAGCCTTTGGAGATGCGGCGGGGTGGTGCGTTGCAGGTTTGGCTGCCTCCGATTGCCGGGAAGGAGTATGTGGTTGCGGTCGATACAGCCGGGGGTGGGGCGGATGGAGACTTTGCGGCGGTGCAGGTGATCGAGAGGGAGTCCGGGATGCAGTGCGCGGAGCTGCAGCAGAGGCTGGGGACGCTGGAGCTGGCGAGGGTCTCGGCGGAGCTGGCGAGGGAGTATGGCGGGGCGATGATTGCGGTGGAGAGGAATAATCATGGAGCTGGTGTGCTTGCTTATCTGGATAGTGTGGAACGGTATGCGCGTGTGTATGAGCAGGGGGGCGTTGCGGGCTGGTTGACGACGGCGGGGTCGAAGCCCGGGATGGTGAGTAGGATGGGGGCTTTGCTGGTGGAGTCGTCTGGGATGTTTTTTAGCCGGCGGTTGCTGGGGGAGTGCCGGAATTTCGTTGCTATGGCTGGGGGAAGAACGGGGGCGGTGAGTGGGGCGCATGATGATTGCTTGATGGCTATGGCGATTGGGCAGGCGGTGAGGGCTGAGTTGCTGGGGAAGATGTGATGTCCTGCCGGACGGGCCCACTGCGCGTGGGGCGGGCGTTCGCACGCCTTTTTAAAGCTTCGCCTGGTCCTCCCGTTGGTCGGAATCATCTTCGTTCGCGACCAACGGGAGCACCAACCGAAGGGGTATACAAGTCACGAAGTGACCGCCCTCCGCGCAGGAGGGCCGTCCGGCAGGACAGCCTCGGTTATTCTGTTGCTGGGGTGTTCGGCTTGGCGGTATTGGCAGTACAGGCGATTAGAAGGATGCGAGGCGGAGCGCAAAGCCAGTTAATGCTGGGGGCGGATGGCAAGCTTTGGGTGGTGAAGTTTCAAAATAATCCGCAGGATGTGCGGGTGCTGGCGAATGAGCTGATCGCAACACGGTTGGCCGCGGCAGTCGGGCTGACGGTGCCGGTGAGCGATGTGGTCGAGGTCACCGAGTGGCTGGTGTCGAATACGTTGGATATGTTTGTCGAGATGCCGAAGGGACTGCGGCAGAGATACGCGGCGGGGTTGCAGTTCGGATCGCAGTTTGTGGGTGGGTTGATGCCTGGACAAGTGGTGGACTATCTGCCGGAGCAGCAGCTGGATGAGGTGAGAAACCTGGGGGAGTTCGCCGGGATGTTATGCATCGATAAGTGGGCGGGGAACTGTAACGGGCGGCAGGCGGTGTTTGAGAGGAAGCCTCGGGAGAGGAAGTACCGGGCGACGTTTATCGATCAGGGATTTTGCTTCAATGCGGGAGATTGGACGTTTCCGGATTCGCCGCTGCGCGGGGTGTATCAAAGGAACCAGGTGTATGCCCGGGTGACGGGGTGGGAGAGCTTCGAGCCTTGGCTGAGCCAGGTGGAGGCGATGGAGGCGGGGACGCTGTGGGATATTGCAGAAGCGGTGCCGCCAGAGTGGTACGGCGGGGATACCGCGGTGATCGAGCGGCTGATGGAGCAGATGCTGAGGCGGCGGTCGCGGGTGAGAGAGTTGATCGGAGAGTTTCGGGATTCGAACAGAGAGCCGTTCCCAATGTGGGCGTCAGGTAAGAAAATTGTGGTGCCGAGGCAGTTTGCTGAGGTGGGTGGGGTGGGAAAATTTGTAATGTAGTTGGTGGTGTTGGGTAGCAGGTTTGGAGGTTGATGGCTGAGCGTGTCCAATGCGAGTTCTTCCTGATCCGGTATGTGCCGGATGTGGTGAAGGGCGAGTTTGCGAATATCGGCGTGCTGCTGCGGGAGGCGGGACGCGACGATAGTGCGGTGGTGCGCTTTACGCGGGACTGGGCGCGGGTGAAGTGCATGGATGCGGATGCGGATATCGCTTTGCTGGAAGCGCTGGAGGGGGAGATTGGAGATCGGCTGAAGACTGTGGGCAGGGATGCTCCGGGAATAAAGCCGGTGATGGAGATTCTCGAGGATACGCTGGCGAACTCGGTGCAGATGACCGAGGTGCGGGCTTGCCTGGCGGAGAGCCTGCCGGCGGAGATTGAGCAGTTGATGAAGATGTATGTGGAGCCGTTGAAGGTGAAGACGGAGCGGAAGCGGACGGGACGGGCGGCGATCGCGGGGGCGATGCGAACAGAGTTTGAGCGGGCTGGCGTTTGGGGGTTGATGCGGAAGAGAATTGCGGCTTCGCTTTATACGCGGGCGGGCGATCCGATGAAGATCGATTGCGGATACAGGGCTGGATCGAGAGAGGCAACTGCGGGTGGAGTCATTCGGATGTTTCAGGCGGTGTCGCTGGAGGGGGATGTGGAGGCGGCGAAGGGACTGGCTTATTCGGCTCCGCAGTTGGTGGAGGGCGTGCAGAGGGTGGAGAGGGCGAAGCTGGAGTTGACTGCGGTTGTGGAGCCGCTGCGGGCGGTGTCGGACACTGAGGACGAGGCGATGGAGCGGTATCGGTTTGGGGTGGAGGCGATGGAGCGGCAGGAGATTCGTGTGGTTACCCTGAGCGATCTGGCCCGGGTGGCGGCGACGGCTCGGGTGGAGTTGAGTGTTTGAGGGACAGCTTTAGCTAGAGGCTAAAAGCTAGCGACTGATTTAACGGTTAGGCATGGCCCAGGGGCTGTGCCTTTTTCTTTTGCAGCAGAGACGGAAAGAGAGGGTAGCGATGGGCGTTCGGACGATGGTGAAGGATGTTTGGCAGAGACTGGCGGGAGTTGAGGCGGCAGCGGGCGATGCGGGGATGGGCGCGAGGAAGACGGCTATGCTTCCGTCGATTCTGAGTCCCTACCGACCTGCGGGACGGCCGGGGCAGAACGCTTTGCCGAAGCCGACTGCGGCGAATCTGCGGAAGTTCGCCGAGACGCCGGTGGTGCGCCGGGCGATCAATGTAGTGAAGGACAAGATTGCGAGCATGGACTGGCAGGTGAAGGTGCGGCGCGGCTACTCGGGCTTGACGGTGGAAGATGCAGAGGCTCGCATGAAGGTTCTGCGGCAGTGCCTCGAAGAGCCGAATGCGTCGGATAGCTTTCGGGTACTTTGGGAGCAGGTGCTGGAGGATCTGCTGGTGGGCGGATTCGGCGCGGTGGAGATGGAGAGCACGGGAGATCCTGAGAGGCCGTTTCATCTTTGGCCGGTGGATGGCGCGACGATCCAGATCGATACGAAGTGGGATGGCGATCCGAACAAGCCTCGCTATGCGCAGGCTACGGGGCGGATGGGACAGGAGTCTCTGGTGCCTCTGCTCGATGACGAGCTGATGTATTTGAGGCTGAATCCTCGCAGCTACACGCCGTTTGGCCTGGGGAGGCTGGAGGTTGCGTTTGAGACGGTGAACCAGTTTCTGAGCGCGAGCCGGTATGCGGGGAAGCTGGCCAGCAACTCGGTGGCGCAGTATGCGATCTGGTTGAACGACGCCACTCCTGAGGAGCATGACCGGCTGATTCGGTGGTGGCAGGACGAGATTGAAGGCACGGGCCGGGTTCCGTTTTTGAGTTGTGAGCAGAAGCCGGAGGTGATTCAGTTTGCGGGCGGCACGGATGCGGATCTTCGGCTGCAGTGGCAGGAGACGCTGGTTCGCATGATCGCCAATGCGTTTGATCTGCCGCCGATGCTGCTTGGGGTGGCGAGCGATGTTAACAAATCGACTGCCGGGGAGATGGCGGACGAGGCGTTCCAGAGCGCGGTGGTTCCGGTGGCAAAGCTGCTCGCCGAGCATATTACGCGCGACTTATTCGCGAAGAAGCTGGGCTGGCGCGAGTCCGAGTTCTGCTTCAACGACCTGGAGAGCAGGGACGAGATGCAGGAGCTGCAGATTCAGACGACGCTGCTGCAGGCGGGCGTGTTGACGGTGGATGAGGTACGTGCGATGCGGGGGTTAGCTCCGCTAGAGGCGGCGGTGACACAGTGAAGGTGACGATCGATAATCTGGATGGCGCGGGTGCGGTGGACTGTAGCGCTGCTCTTTGTACTACCGGGCCGCTGAAGATTGCTCGCACGTTGAATGCTCCGTCGATATGCAGCGGCATGCTGGATGTGAGTGACGCTGGCCTGGCGGTGCCGGTACGGCGTGGGCGCGCTGTGGTTACGGCGGCAAACGGAACTGTTCTTTTTACGGGCTACATCGCAACGGACCCGGAGGCGGTGTATGCGGGGACGGGGGTTAAGGGTTCAGTATACCGATACGCCTTCAGCGCGGTCAGCGATGAGTGGCTGTTGGATAAGCAGTCCGTTCCGTTGAGTGGAGCGGGGCTGGCGCAGAGCGGTGGACAGCTGCTGACGACTCTTACGAACCGTGTGGATGCTGGGTTGTTTACGACAACGGGCGTGAGGAACGGGTTGCCCGTTGGAGTCTACGAACCTTTGCAGACGGAGAGCTGGTCTGCGAATGCGGGTGGCGTTGCAAGCGCGACCTATGCCGCGTATCGGGTTCTGAATGGCTCGATTGGACTGCAGCCGGCGGGGACGGTGACCCACGCTTTGAGCGATGGGGATGGCTCGCTCCAGGTGGCGACGCTGAAGACGACGGCGGTGAAGGAGCTTGCCAATGATGTTACGGTGAGTGGCGAGATTGAGCCGACGGCCTATGTCACCGAGACGTTTGCGGGGGATGGGACGACAACCGTATTTCAGCTTTCGGAAGATCCGTTTCGCCCAAAAAAGGCAGCGAACTCTGTGCAGTTTCTTACCGACAACTTCAACGAGGCAGTGCTCGACACACAGATCTGGCAGGTTGCGGATCCGGGGTCGCATCTTGGTCTAGGCGCATCCGGGCTGACGATGACCGGAGGAAACGGCTTCGACGGACAGACCACATTGACGGCGATCGATCAGGTGGAGATGGGCGGCTCGCTGGTGATTGAAGCGGGAAATCTGCAACTTGGAGGAGCAAGCGCAGGGGTGGTGTGCGGGTTGTACAAGGGAGCTGCCCAGAGCGCGAACTGCTTTGTGGGTTACAACGTGCGGCAAAGTGGCGGAAATACGGTCGCGGTTCCATTCGTGAATGGGGCCGAGGCAGGAACGGTTTTCACGATGCTGCAGGGGCATACCTATACGTTGCGCATTCGGTTGCACTGCGTGGAGATGCAGCGTGTGCTGCAAAACTACTATGCGATGGTGGATGGCGTGGTGGCGTCGTTCGGCGGGGGACTGGTATCGGCGCCGATGTCTGTGGTGTTTGAGCTGCAGGATCTTGGGGCAGCTTCGAATACTCCGGCGACGGTTCTGTATGACGGATCGGTGGTGACCTCGCCGGCCAACTGCACCTTTGCTGCGGTGAACAGCGTGCAGCTGATTGGGTCGATGGGTTACTGCAGGATCACGCAGACGGGCTCTGGCTGGGTGGTGAGTACGCTGCCGAGCGGCGTGAAGATGACGCGGCTGATCGGTGTTGCGGGCGAGGGAGTTGATTGCAAGATATCTGCAGCAGGAAAGGTTACATTCTTTGCCGGCCGGGTTCCTGTGGCCGGGGAACTTGTAACCGTCACGTACCGCGGGCGGCTGAGAGCTGTGGCGCGGCTTGCAGATGAGGCAAGCGTTGCCCAGGAGGCTGCCGGTGGCATGCCGGGAACGGCGCAGTGGCTGGGGAAGGTGGTAAAGCCGGCGGCACGGAGCTCGATGGATTGCGAGGGGGCAGCGATGGCAGTGCTGAGTTTTTCAGCCAGTCGTGCAGCGGCTGTCTCCGGGAGTTACGTGGCGGTGAATTCTCAGGATGTTTGGCCGGGAGATGTTCTCGCAATTACCAGCGCTGGACAGACGATGAGCGTGATGGTGCGAAAGGTTGAGATCGTGGATGGGATGGGGCGTCCCGAGATGCTCACTTATCGAATGGCGTTTGCGAATGACTGGGCTGAGGGCCTGGGGCTGACCTTGTCCGAGGCAATCGCTGTCGATGCGCTGCTGCCACAGAAGGCGTTGAGTTCGACGTTGCCGGTTGGCGGCAGCGTGCTGGCAAATCTGCAAGAGTTGCAGGTGGTGAGCGCAACAGGGACGGCTCTGCAAGTGGACTCCGGAACGGCTCCTCCAACCGGAGGAGGGTTCGAAGTGAGACGACGGGACGGAGATTTTGGGCCGGGAGTGGATCAGGATCTGGTGCTGAGGAGTCCGGTGCGGAGTTTTTCGATTCCTCGCGAGGGACAGGTGGAGCACTACTACGTGAGGATGTTCGATGGGTCGACGCCTCCGTTGTACTCGCGATTTTCGAGTGCGGTGTTTACGAATTTACCGGTAAGTGAGTGATGGGTGGAAGGAGGAGAAGGTGACAGAGTTCGAAGGGCAGGTACTAGCGGATTTGAGTGTGCTGAAGAACCAGATGGAACATCTGCTGGGGATAGGACAGCCGGGGAGATTGACCCAGCTTGAGGACAGGGTTGAACAGCATGAACGGAGCGTACAGCGCATCAAGGGGCTGCTGGGTGCAGGTGGAGCTGTGTTGGCGATGTTTCATATGGCGATTGACTACTTGAGGCGATAGGAGAAGTTATGGATTTTCTGAAGTTGTTTTTTCGATCGATTGCCTTGCTTCCAGGGGTGGTTCAAGGGACTGAGGCTTTGTTTGGGGCGAAGACCGGCGAGCAAAAGAAGGATGCGGCAGTGGAGATCGTCGGGACTGCTATCAACATTACCGATGCAGTGACGAAGAAGCACATCGTCGACGCGGACAAGTTCACCAAGGGGCTGAGTATGACGATTGACGGCGTGGTGATGTGCCTGAACGCGAGCCTGTGGGCAAATCGCTCGTAGTGCTGCCAGGGCGCGGCGTGCACTGGAAACCGTATAATCGGGCCATGGACGCCGAGCCGCTGGGCACTGTTTTGGTTGGGGTAGTGATGGGGAGCCGCAGTGATTATGCGGTGATGCGAGGCGCCGTGGAGGTGCTGAAGGAGTTTGGCGTTGCACATGAGGTGCGAGTGGTGTCGGCACATCGGACACCGGATCTTCTATTTGATTACGCTGAGTCGGCCATTGCGCGCGGGCTTCGGGTGATCATTGCTGGCGCAGGGGGTGCGGCACATCTGCCGGGGATGATCGCTGCGAAGACTGTGGTGCCCTTGCTTGGCGTGCCGATTCCGGCGACGGCGCTGCAAGGGATGGATTCGCTGTTGAGCATTGTGCAGATGCCAAAGGGGATTCCAGTGGGAACGCTGGCGATTGGAGCGGCCGGGGCTACGAACGCTGGATTGTTGGCTGTGGCAATATTGGCTACTACCGATGCGGCGCTGCAGAAGAAGCTGGTGGCCTGGCGCGCAGCACGGCGGGATGAGGTTCTTGCGCAGGTAGTCGGAGAAGATGAGGTTGGCGCGTGAACTCTGGTTCTTCGAATGCGATGCCGATTCTATCGGGTGCGACGATCGGAATCTTTGGTGGTGGGCAGCTGGGGCGGATGACGGCGATGGCGGCTCGCGAGATGGGGTATCGCATCCTTGTGCTTGATCCAGATCCGGCTTGTCCTGCACGGTTTGTGGTGGATGGATGCATTGAGGCGGGATGGGACGATTCGCGAGAGGCGGCGAATCTTGCGCGCGGATGCGAGGTGGTGACGCTGGAGATTGAGCAGATCTCGCCGGCGAGTATGGAAGCGGCATCAAGCTACGCGCCTGTGCGGCCGGGTGGTGCTATGCTCGCGGTGATTCAGGACAGGATCGAGCAAAAGGATTGGCTGCGGCGAAACGGATTTCCGGTTGGGGAGTATCGCGCGGTTCGGTCGCTGGATGAGTTGCGAGATGCGGTGACTGCACTTGGCGGTAGATGTTTTTGCAAGAGTGCGACTGGCGGATATGACGGGCGTGGTCAGGGTAAGGTTGGATTTGCTGCAGGTGCCTCTGTCGAAGATGAGGTGAGGGGTGCCTGGGAGGCGCTGGGCGAGCGGGCTGGCGTGGCCGAGAAGGCAGTCGATCTGGCGAAAGAGATCTCTGTACTGGTGGCGCGCGCGCCCAATGGCGAGGTGAAGGTTTATCCCGCGGCGCTGAATCACCATGAGGAACAGATTCTTGCCTGGAGTGTGATTCCTGCTCCACTCTCTTCGGAGATGGAGGAGAAAGCTCGAGAGATTGCGGAGGCAATTGCCGATACGTTTCAGCTTGAGGGAGTTCTCGCAGTTGAGATGTTTTGCACAACCGATGGAAATCTGCTGGTGAACGAGCTAGCTCCGCGACCTCATAACAGCTATCACGCGAGTGTCCGAGCGTGTGTGACGGGACAGTTCGAGCAGTTGGTGCGGGCCGTGTGTGATCTGCCGCTCGGTGATGTTGGTGTTGTGCAACCTGCTGCCATTGCGAATCTGCTCGGGGATTTGTGGCTGAAGGATGGGCAGGCTGTCGAACCCAGGTTCGATGCGGCACTGGCTGTGCCCGGGGTTCGGCTGCATTTGTATGAAAAGCATAAGCCGCGTAAAGGGCGGAAGATGGGGCATCTGTCGGCGGTTGGTGCAACGGCAGATGAGGCGGTTGAGCTGGTGTTGAGAGCGAAGGAGCTACTCTAGTGGATGAAGATTTTAGCTTTCTGGAAGATTATCGGCATAGAGTTGTTGTGTGGAGAGGTACGCTGCTGTTTCCGGCAGATGTTGCTGTAGAAGCTGTAGGCGAATTTAAGCACAGGGACATTCGGCTGCTGGGGATAGAAGTTTTCGGCTCTGGGGAAGACGATGAATACGAGCGCCTATATGAAGCTTGCCTGGATTTTTCGCAGAAAAAATATTGGGATTATAGTGCTGACGAGCTGTGCGAGATCGCAGTAGAACATATTCAGTCAAAGAATGAGTTTTTATTTGAATTCATCGAGCCTTGAGCGCATTTCAAATTAAGGCAAAGCAGCGGCAGATCTACAGATCTGCCGCTGCTTTGCCTTTGGCTGCTATTTGAAACTAGCCGATGTCTTCGGACCAGTTCTCCAAGTATGCCTTGAAGTCGGACATGAACTTGCCGGCGTCTGCACCGTCTACGATGCGGTGGTCGAAGCCAAGGGTAAAGCGTTGGATAGAACGGATCGCGATGGAGTCATTGCCGTCTTTGTCGGTGATGACTTCGGCTTCCTTGTTGAGGCCGCCGATACCGAGGATCGCGCTCTGCGGTTGGTTGATGATAGGTGTGCCGAACTGCTCGCCGAAGATGCCGGAGTTGGTGAGCGTGAAGGTGCCACCGGAGATCTCGTCGGGTGCGAGTTTCTTGTTGCGCGCGCGATCGGCTACGTCGACGATGCCGCGTGCGATGCCGAGGAAGTTCTTCTCTTCGGTCTGCTTCAGAACGGGAACGATGAGGCCCCAGTCGAGCGCGACGGCGATTCCGATGTTGATGTTCTTGTTGTAGCGGATCGCTTCGCCTTCAATTGAGCCATTGACGATAGGGTGTTTGCGAAGTGCGACGATCGCGGCGCGGGTGATGAAGGGCATGTACGTGAGCTTGACGCCGTTACGCTGCTCGTACTTTGACTTCTCTTTCTCGCGGAGCTTGACGATGCGCGTCATGTCCACCTTGAAGACGGTGTGGACGTGCGGGCTGGTGCGTTTGGACTCGACCATGCGCTGCGCGATGATGGAGCGCATCTTGGTCATCGGAACGAGCTCGCCGGGTTGCGGCTGAGGGGCAACTGGCTTGGCAGCAGCTGGCGCAGGCGCGGAGGGCGTGGGAGAAACGGACGTGGCGGAGACAGGCTTTGGACCCTGCTCCAAGTGGCTGACGATGTCGGTCTTGGTGATGCGGCCCGAGGCTCCAGTGCCAGGAACCTGCGAGAGATCGACGTTGTTGTCTTTTGCGATCTTGCGGACCAGCGGTGAAGAACGAACGTGTTCCCCTGCAGAGGCGGAAGATACTGTTGAGACCGCAGGGGCCGAAGCGGCCGCGGATGGAGCAGGAGCAGAAGCGGCCGTAGCGGACGATTTTGCAGCGCCGCCGATAACCGCGACGACCGTGTTAATCGTGACGGTAGCGCCCTCCTGAGCCTTGATCTCGGAGAGGGTACCGGCTACGGGCGATGGGATCTCTGCATCAACTTTGTCGGTCGAAATCTCGAAGATAGGCTCGTCGCGCTGGACGGTATCGCCCACCTTCTTAAGCCACTTGGTAATCGTCCCCTCGGTAATGGACTCGCCCATCTGAGGCATCAGGACTTCGGTTCCCGGACCTGCGGTGGCACTGGACGGGGCTGGTGGATTGCCCTGAACTGCGGGAGGCGCATCGACCGCGGCCGGGGTGACGGTGTCCGCTGCTGGAGCGGCTGCGGTTTCAACCTTT
Organism: Tunturiibacter empetritectus; assembly: GCF_013410875.1. Classification (GTDB taxonomy): domain Bacteria; phylum Acidobacteriota; class Terriglobia; order Terriglobales; family Acidobacteriaceae; genus Edaphobacter; species Edaphobacter empetritectus. The sequence goes on from NZ_JACCCU010000003.1 coordinate 307,375, forward strand.
GCGGGTGCGGCGGCAGGCGCGGAGGACGAGCCTGCTTCGTCGATGCTGCAGACGACGGTATTGATCTGGACCGTAGTCCCTTCGGAGATTTTGATCTCCTTCAGAGTGCCGGCCGCGGGCGACGGAATCTCCGCGTCAACCTTGTCAGTCGAGATCTCAAAGAGGGGTTCGTCCCGCTGAATGGCGTCACCCGGTTTCTTAAGCCATTTTGTGATGGTGCCTTCGGTGATGGATTCGCCCATCTGGGGCATAACTACGTCAGTCGGCATGTATCTCTCTTCTCCCCTAACTTCAGGTGCGGCTTTGAGGTGCGGTAATACAGGTGCGAGCGGCAAAACCGCCCAGTATCAGCCCGGTCCGCAGTCGGGCGTGCGCAAGTGGGATTATACGGCTGCTGGGTGAAACCTGGCTGCGCGGTGCGGTTAGCGAACAGTGGCCGTCTTACGGGATCTCGCGTTTCATACATGCGTGGCAAGGAGTTGATCGACCGATTCACACCATAGCATCTGCCGCTCGAAGACTCGACCGAAGTTTTTGGCGGCGGAGTTGAGAGCAGACTCCATCGTCGGCTGGCGGTTGGGGTCGGCCTCCAATTCGAGGCTCGTTACCTCTCTGTCGGTGATGCCACAAGGGATGATCCAGTCAAAGTCTCTTAGGTCCGTGGTTACGTTGAGCGCGAAGCCATGTGAGGTGACGCCTTGAGAGACGTGGACGCCAATCGCCGCGATTTTTTTCTCGCGGATACTTCCCCCTGCCATGGTCCAAACCCCAGTGAGCTTGCAGATGCGCTGGGTCATCACGCCGAAGTCGCCGCAGGTACGGATTAAGGCCTCTTCAAGCAAACGAACGTAGTCGACCGGGCCCAGATGTGGTCCTTTTTTGACGGGCAGGTCGCCGCGCAGGTCGATGATGGGGTAGCCAACCAGCTGGCCCGGGCCGTGATACGTCACGTCGCCGCCGCGGTTGATCTCATGTAGCTCCACTCCCCGTTGGGCCAGTTGTTCGTCGCTCGCGAGAACGTTGGAGCGATGCGCGTTCCGGCCAAGCGTCAGGACGGGCGGATGCTCCAGCATAAGAAGCGTGTCGCCTATCAGATTCTGCTTTCGCGCGGCGATGACCTGTTGCTGGATGGCGAGCGCTTCGTTGTATGGGACACGACCGAGATTGAGGAGATTGATATGCATGAGCTTTTGTGGCTCCGGCAATTGAAGAAAACAGCCGAGCCAAAGTGGTCCGGCTGCAGTCTTAACCTTGACACGGACTAGACGTTGACCGCCATGCCCTCAACGCTTGAGAAGCCGTCGAGGAGCGCCTCGGCGACCGTCGGATGCGCGTGGATGGTGAACATCATCTCTTCGAGCGTCGCCTCGAGTTCAATTGCAGTCACGGCTTCCGCGATGATCTCCGTCGCAGTAGTACCGATGATGTGTACGCCTAGAATCTCGCCGTGCTTCGCATCCGAGATGACCTTGACGAAGCCATCGTGTGCGTCGAGGATCGTAGCCTTCGAGTTGCCGACGAACGGGAATTTGCCGACTTTGACTTGGAAGCCCTTCTCCTTCGCCTGCGCCTCGGTAAGACCGACACTGGCAATCTGCGGATCGCAGTAGGTGCAGCCCGGAATGCGCGTGCGGTTCACAGGCTTCGCAAATTTGCCCGCAATTCGAGCCGCAACCACGAGACCCGCCATGCTGCCGACGTGCGCCAACTGCGGCAAGCCCGCGACGATATCACCGATTGCGTAGACGCCCGGCTCTGTCGTCTCCATCCATTCATTCGTAACAATGAAGCCGCGATCTGGAGTGATCTTCACCTTATCGAGACCGACATCGTAGGTGCGTGGTGCGCGACCGACTGCTACCAGTACCTTCTCTGCTTGCTTGGTCTCGCCGGTGCCATCGGCTTTTGTAAAGTGAACGACTACTCCGTCTTTATTCTTTTCGAACTTGTCGACCTTCGCTCCGAGGTGCACGTCGATTCCACGCTTTTTGAAGAGGCGCAGAAGCTCTTTGCTAACGTCCTCATCCTCCGCGGGCACCATGCGCGGCAACGCTTCGAGGATCGTCACCTCCGCTCCGAAGCTCTTGAAGACTGAAGCAAACTCGACGCCAACTGCGCCGGATCCCACGACCACCAGCGACTTGGGGGCGTCGTCGATTTTCAGAATCTCGTAGTTGGTCAGGATAGTCGTATCCGGCGTGTAACCCGGCAGCATGCGCGCGTCGGAACCCGTCGCGAGCACCACCTTCTTGGCCTTAATCGTGTCGGTTTTGCCATCGGCAGTCTTCACTTCGATGGTGTGAACGCCATCCTTCGCCGGACCAGTCAAACGACCGTAGCCCTTAATGGCGTTGATCTTGTTCTTCTTCATCAGGAAGTCGAGACCTTTGACGTGACGCGAGATCACATCGTCCTTGCGCGCCAGAACGCCCTTCCAGTTCAGCTTGGGTGGCGTCACTTCGATGCCATACCGGTCGGCGTGCTTCAGGTGATCCCACAGCTCCGCAGAGAAGAGCATCGACTTGGTGGGAATGCAGCCCCAGAGCAGACACGTTCCGCCCAGCCGGTCATTCGCATCGATCAGCGCCGCCTTTAGACCGTACTGCGACGCGCGAATCGCGCAAGTATATCCAGCGGGTCCACCGCCGAGCACTACAAGATCAAAGATTGTATCTGCCAAAGGAACACTCCATAGGATGTTGGGAACTCAAACACCTCAATTTTACGCTCAAGCGATGACCTACCGACAGAAGGCCGCGATCGCACCTTTCGCGAAGAGGACTGTTGATCGTCATGAACAGACGAAGACACGTCCTGAATAAATGTCACCGACAGGTAACGAAGGAGTGAACCAGGGCGAAATTTCGGCGAAAAAGCTTGACACAGGCTTGATAATCGAAATCAGGGAGAATGTTCGATGGTAAGTAATGTAGCCCGGTTGACGAGCGCACTGCGCAGCAGCGTCTTTGAGGAAGATGAAGCTGATTTGTCTCCTTCCCCGGAGACCGCGCTTACCGAAAAGATTGACGCGGTTCGGCGCGATCTTGCCGAAACCGGGGTAGCCCTCTTCACGGATGACCGTGGCCACCGCTTTCGCCTCGTCCGCAAGCCCGCCTAGACCATGAGTGCGCTGGTCGCGGGATTTCTGCTGATCGGCTACCTGCTTGCGCCGGGCGTGATCTACCGCCTGTTCTTCTCCGCCTACATTCCTGCAAGAAGATACCAACGCACTCGAACCGAAGAGGTTGTCTTTTCCCTGCTCGTGACGATGGTGCCCTTTGTTCTCTCGTGGATCCTGCTGGTCCATACACCCTTAGGCAAGTTGCCTACACTAGCGATCGGGCCTCCCAAGGCCGAGGCGTATCGCATCGTCTTTCGTTCGCTTCTGCCTGGTCCTGAACTTACCCCGTCAAATCCTCTTATCGCAAAAGTCCATCTGGCGGACGCTTACCTGCGTGCGTTTCTGGAGCAGGGACGTTTTCTCTTGTTGCTATGGCTCTTCTGCGCGCTCGAGGGATGGGCGTCCGGGCTGATCGTCTCGCGCTACGGCGACTACAGTACCAACCAGCGGATGCACCAGTTGTTGAAGCGCTTTTGCGACGACTTTCTGCTTACCTATGTCTCGGAATGGGAGCTGTTGTTCACCACGCGTTCCCTGTCGCGAAGCCAGCAGGACTTCGACGTAGAGATCGACGCCCTTGCAGCGGGTATTCTCTATCGCGGGAAACTCGTCGACTGGTTTCTCGATCAAGATGGGAAGCTGGAGGGTATCTTTTTGGAACGTGCCGCGCGCTATCAGCAGGCAGAGCTCGAACGCGATCGAGAGCGCGGCGCAGAAAGGGCCCGCGAGAGTTACTGGCGCACGATTCCGGGAGCGAAGCTCTACCTCGTTGCAAGTACCATCGCGAACTACAACATTCGCTACGTCCCGCCAATGCAGCAGGACTCTACACTCGCTCAGCTGCGCGCCCGCTTCGGTGAGGAGGCGATCATCACCCCGCTGCCTCCTGACAACTTCGACGATCCCATCAACTCGCCTTAGCTTGACAGGATTATCCTGACGAATCGCTTGTTACGCAAGCACCTTTGCCGCATCCTTCGCAAAGTACGTCACAATAAAGTCCGCTCCAGCCCGTCGGATCGACAACAAGGACTCCATCATCGTCCGCTCAGGCTCAAGCCAGCCGCGCTGAAACGCCGCCTGTAGCATCGAGTACTCCCCCGACACCTGGTAGGCGCCCATCGGCAGATCATATCGTTCCCGCGCCGCACGAATCACGTCCAGATACGGCATCGCAGGCTTCATCAACAACATATCCGCGCCCTCTGCGATGTCCTGATCGATCTCGCGCATTGCCTCACGTAGATTTGCGCCATCCATCTGGTAGCTGCGACGATCACCAAACTGCGGAGCCGAATCAGCCGCCTCTCGGAATGGTCCATAGAAAGCCGATGCGAACTTCGACGCATAGCTCATCACCGGAATCTGTTCGTGGCCGCCCGCGTCGAGCGCCTCTCGAATCGCCTCAACCCGACCATCCATCATGTCTGATGGAGCAACAATATCAGCGCCTGCCTTGGCCAGAGAGGCAGCCGTCTTTGCAATCAGAGCTACACTCGAGTCGTTCTGAATCTCGTAGTGATCACCATCCCGCGTCACAACACCGCAGTGGCCATGCAAGGTGTACTCGCACAAACAGACATCGGCGATTGTGACCAGCGAATCAAGCGCTCTGTTCTTCTTCAACGTTCGTAACGCCTTCTGCACGATGCCGTCCTCTGCCCAGGCGCCGGAAGCGTCTTCGTCTTTCTCGGATGGCAGACCGAACAACAGCAACCCTCCCAACCCAAGCGAGGCACAGGCCTCAGCTTCCTTCACGGCTTCATCGATCGACAGATTGAAGACCCCGGGCATCGAGCTGATCTCTTTGCGTATTCCTTCGCCGGGACAGACAAACAGCGGGTAGATCAGAGCACCGGGATGGAGATGAGTCTCGCGAACCAGAGACCGCATAGCCTCGGTTCTGCGTAGACGGCGCAGACGTGTAGCTGGAAAGTTCATGTGTCCAGTTTACGTCCAGCCTTCAGCTTCGGTCTGCGACTGCGTCGTACTCGAGCCCCGAGGCCCCTGGAGCCAGCACCCAAAGCGTATAGATCCCCAGCGCTGTGCCGAAGAGTGGCTTCAGCAGAGTCAAGATTCCGACGACGATGGCGAGCGTTCTTCCCCACGGTCGACGCGTCAACAGGCTATAGCCAACAAACACCGCAAGCGCCGCCATAACCACCGTATAAGCAGCGATCAGGGGGAGGAGCGCACCAACCCAGGCTGGGCCATGCGTTCCAAAAAAGTGGTCGTTGAGCGGCCAGTCGAACCCGCCGAAGTTGCGGAACGCAAATGCCCGCAGGAAGAACATCCCAATCAACCCGCCGATAATCCGATACGCTCCAAAGACACACCAAAGCACTCCAAGTGTCTGCAAGTTCCGCTGTACTCGGGGAGCCGCCATAGGGACCGGCGCCAGTGGATAAGCAGCATACATTGGTTGCGCAGCAGCGACCTGCGCTCCGCACTTCGCACAATAATGAACACCATCAACAAGGGATGAACCACATGCTTGACAGACCATCTCACACCTCCTACCACTCAAGGCACCGGCCCTGCGCTCTCCTTGCTACGCATAGATTCGGTCGGCAGTTCCCTGCGAGGGTACGATAAAAGAAGTGAATTCACCAGAACTATTGCCGATCGTCCCCTCCACGCTGCGTGAAGCGAGCGCGGCTGCCCTGGAGTGGCCGCGCCTCCGCGAGTACATTGCAGGCCGCACCTTCTCCCCTCTGGGCCGCGCCTGGATTCTCGCGCTCGAACCCTGCGCCGACCTCGCCTGGATCGACCAGCAACAACAACGCACCGCCGAACTGCGCGCCATGCTCACCCGAGGCGGCAGCTTCGAGTTCCGCGGACTCTTCGACCCCACCGCTCTTCTCGACAAAGCCCGCATCGAAGGCGCGGCACTCGAGTCAACCGAGATTCGCGACCTCCTCGCCGTCTTGGAACGCGTCGCCGCTTGGCGAAGCCTCATTGATCCTCCCCCAAATGGCACACGGTACGAGTGGCCAGGAATCGCCGCCCTCTCAGCGCCACTGCTCGACTACGACCTCGCGCCACTCCTTCGCCTCCTGCGTGGCAAGATCGAGCCCGACGGCAGCCTCAACGACGACGCCTCACCCGAACTCAATCGAATCCGCCGCGCCATGGAGCGCCAGCACCGCGCCATCGAAGCAAGCCTCCGCAGATCGTTGCAGAGCCTCAGCGAAGGTGGCAGCACGCAGGAAGATCTCATCACCATTCGCGGCGATCGCTTCGTCATCCCGGTAAAGTCCGAGTTCAAGCGTAAGGTCCCCGGCGTCATTCACGGCTCGTCCTCGTCCGGCCAGACCGTCTTCGTCGAACCACTCGATACCATCGAGCAAAACAACGAGCTCGTGCGGCTCCTCGACGAAGAGCAGTCAGAGATACACCGCATCCTCGTCGCGATGACCCGCGCGCTCGGTCAGAACTCTGCCGCCATCCACGTTGGCGCATGCATCCTCGCGGAGGTCGAATCGCACCACGCGCGCGCGCGCTTCGCCGAGACCCTCAACTGCTCTCGCCCAACCTTCACGCAGGAGCTCTCGCTCACCGCCGCTCGCCATCCTCTGCTGGAGCTTCGCATGCGTGCCGATGCCGTGGCCGAAGGCATAGAACCCAGGACGCCTGTTCCACTCACCATCATCCTCCCTCCCGAAGCGAAGCAGCTCATCATCAGCGGCCCCAACACCGGAGGAAAAACCGTCTCTCTCAAAACCCTCGGCCTGCTCTCGCTGATGGCCCAAGCAGGCATTCCTGTTCCTGCGGAGAAGGCAGAACTTCCACTCTTCCAGAGCATCTACGCTGACATAGGCGACGCGCAATCCATCGAACGCAATCTCTCCAGCTTCTCCGCGCATGTCGTCAATCTCGATCGCATCTCCCGCGAAGCCACCGCCGACTCGCTCGTCCTGCTCGACGAACTCGGCTCCGCGACGGATCCAGAAGAAGGTGCCGCTCTCGCGGTTGCCATCGCATCCCACTTTCTCACGCTCAAGGCCTGGTGTTGCATCACGACTCACCTCACCTCACTGAAGGTCTACGCCGCCAATCACTACGGCGTCGTTAACGCAGCTGTCGGCTTCGATCAGCAGACCCTTACCCCCACCTATGAGTTGCGCCTCGGCGTCCCCGGCGCCTCTGCCGGTCTCAACATCGCAGCACGACTCGGCCTCGCACCCAACATCATCGCCGCTGCTCGCGCCCAGATGACTACGCAGACCGCGGATATCGGAGCCTTCCTCGACCAGCTTCACGACCAACTCACCGCAGCAGCCGTAGAGCGCGAAACAATGCAGCAGCGCGAACGTGAGTTATCCCGCGAAAAAGCCCGTGTCGAAGTCGAAGGTCGCGTCGAACAAAAGGCCCGCACCAAAGAGCTCGAAACCAAGCTAAACTCTCTCCTCGAAGACTTCGCATATCAGCTGCGTGAGACCGTAAAAGCCATCGACGACAAGACACTCGCTCAGAAGATAGCCCGCGACTCCGATCGCCGCATGGCAACCCTTCGTCGGGAGTTTTCCGAGCAGTTCAACTCCACTGTCGTCGCTCACACAACGCGAGCCGACAAGAACGACCCCGCCGCTCAACCCCACATACCCAAAGGAATCAAGGTCGGCGATCTCGTCAAACTCAAATCCCTCGGCCGTCAGGCGCGGGTGGACCGAATCATCGACGCAAAAAACTTCGAAGTCTCCATGGGCCCGATGAAGATGCGCGCCCCCATCGACGACATTGCAGAGGTTGAGTCCGTTAAGGTCGTCACGCCGCTCGAAGCCGCGCGCAAACGCGGAGGCATCACCGTCGCCACAGCCAGCAACGACACCGACTACATGACCTCTGAGATCAATGTGATCGGCCGCACCGCCGACGAGGCGCAAACCGAAGTAGAGCGCTTTCTCGACCGCGCCTTTCTAGCCGGCCTGCCGCGCATTCGCATCGTGCACGGAACCGGCATGGGCGTTTTGCGCCGAACTCTCCGAGAATATCTCCGCAATCATCCTCACGTCACTACCGTCACCGAGCCGCCGCAAAATCAGGGCGGACAGGGCGCAACCGAGGTCGAACTACGGCAGTGACCGGTGATTTTTTTACATTCTCTGGTATCCTCTCTGCACAAAGGACACCATCATGGCCGCCCATCGCACCCGCATCACTATTATCGGTTGTGGTCACGTCGGGACTAGCTGCGCTTACGCTCTGCTGCAACACCACCTCGCACGCGAGATCGTTCTCATCGGTGACACTCAAAATCTTGTCCACGGCGAAGCTCTGGATCTCCAACAGTCGGTCCCGTTAGGCACCCCGTTAAAGATCTTCGCCGGAAGTTATAAGGACGCCGCGAAAAGCTCCATCGTCATCCTGACCGTAGGAACCCCCGGAAAGTTCAGCGGTTCACGCCTCGACATGCTGGCGGGCAACGCGGTTATCGTTCGTAGCTGCATTAGCAAGCTCATGGCAGAAGGATTCGACGGCGTGCTCTTGATCGCTACGAACCCGCTGGACGTTCTTACCTACATCGCACAAACTGAGTCGGGCTTGCCTCTCAGCCAGGTCATAGGTACTGGAACTTTATTAGACACTGAGCGTCTGCGCTACATTCTCGGTGAAAAGCTTAACGTAGATCCACGCTCTGTCCACGCTTCCGTTATCGGCGAGCATGGAGACTCTTCAGTTGCAGTCTGGAGCGCCGCTCAGGTTGCTGGCATCCCTCTCGCTCAATATCCAGGTGCAGAGACACTCCCTTCTCAGGAAGAACTGTTGACTATCGTCCGCGGGGCTGGCCCGGAAGTTGCAATGCTCAAGGGAAACACCTGCTTCGCCATCGCCGCCTGCGTTACGCGAATCTGCGAGGCTATCCTCCGCGACGAGCGCTCTGTTCTCATGGTCTCAACTATGATGACAGGTCAGTACGGCCTCAACGAGGTGTCACTCAGTACGCCCTGCATAGTGGGCAACTGCGGCGTTGAAACCGCTCTCGAACTACATCTCAATGAAGTTGAAAAAAAAGCGCTCGACGCCTCTGCAGCGGTGCTAAAACACGCATACTCTCAACTCACATAAGACATAGTTTGGCAAACAGCCAAGCCAAACGAGAGAGATATTTGGGCCACAAATCAGATCCTCATCGGCATCAGGATGTATCTATACTTCACATCCTCATTCGCATCTTCAGGCCGCATCTGGCCAGCGCTCTGTGCATCCTTGAACTCCAGACGCACTTCACCGCTATTGCCGATTGCCTTTAGAAAATCTATAAGATACTGGCTGTTGAATCCCACTACCAGAGGATCGTAGTTATACGGTGTCTCGATCGTATCTTCCGACTCCCCTGCATCCGTGCTCGAAGAAGAGAGCTTCAGCTCATTCTGCTCCAGACGGATCTTAATCGCGCCACTCCGCTCATCCGCGAACTGAGCCACACGCTGAATCGAACCCATTAGATCCTCTGACCGAACGATCACAAATTTGTTGTTATCCCGCGGCAGTACAGCCTCATAGTTAGGGAACTGCCCGGTTAGTTTGCGGCTGGTCAACACACGGCCTCCAACCCTGAAGAACAGCGTCTGATCGTCATCGCCAAACTCAAGCGTCTCGGCCTCCGTCGCCCCAAGCAGCGAAGAGAGCTCACTCAGCGCTTTCCGTGGAATCAGCGTCTTCTTCTCGCCCGACACACCATCCAGCGTTTCGCCTAGCTTTTCGATATGCGCCAGCCGATGGCCATCAGTCGCAACCATCGCCATGCTCTCCGCTTTCAGGACAAGCAGAGCACCATTCAGCGTGTAGCGAGACTCCTCGTTCGAGATCGCAAAGATCGTCTTCGACACCATGTTCTTCAACGAAGGCACTGAGATCTTTACCGCGCCGCTGGCCGGAAACTCCGGTACCTGCGGAAAATTCGCCCGCGCCATCCCCACCATCTTCGTATTCGATCGCCCGGCCCGAATCTGCACCCAGTGGTTGTCCATCAGCTTGATCGAGATCTCGCCCTCAGGCAGCAGCTTGATGTAGTCATAGAGTTTGCGCGCCGGAATCGTGCACGCGCCCGCCTTCTTCACCTTGGCCGCGCAGCTCGTCCGCAGGCTCTGATCGAGATCAGTCGCCGTAATGGTCAACCGGTCGCCGCCTTCGCCCTGCGTCGCCTCGAACAGGAAGTTCGACAGGATTGGAATCGTCGTCTTTCGCTCGACCACGCTCTGGGCAGCAGTCAACTCACGCAGCAACTCCGCGCGGGAGACGGTGATCTCGAGGTTGCCGGTTGGGGCTGGCGCTGCGCTCGTCTCGGTCGGCAAAGTCATCTCGGGCTCCTGGGTCGCACTAGTCACTGTTGTCTCTCCGTCTGCGTTAGTGGCTGCTGGCCAAACTGTACACCGAATTGAACCCACGATGCATCTCTGCCGTCCAACGTCTGCTTGATTCTAGGGGTGAAACCGTCTCCAAAGCGACAGATTTCTTTGTGGAAACCAAGGTAGTTGTGTGCGATGCCGAAATCTGCCAGAACCTCAACCATCGCTGGCTACTGCCTCTAAAAAACAAGAGAAAAAGAGAGAAATACTAGTAGCAATAACCGTTGTCGCTTGAAAAGTGGATATCTTTCCATCAATCTCATAAATAGACGTTTATGCGGTAGTCCTATTTTAGAAAATCGGGCGTACCAAAGAGCACATTCAGGAAAACCGGCCCGCATTTCCGCATCAACCGTCTTCTTATCCCACTTCTTCACAGCCGCTGCCCCCGGCTTTTGAGAAGACCCATCCCCAAACGTGGGAATGTTCACCAAACAAAACAAAATGAGCACTTTACCCAAACCACTTTTTTCACATCTCCATCTCACCTGCGAGGATAATTAGTCCAAAGCTCAAAGGAGTTCACCATGAAGATCGCGCTCTTCGGAGCCAATGGCGCTACCGGAAGACTTCTTACTCAGCGCTGTCTCGCCGCTGGGTACGAGGTCTCCGCACTGCTCCGCACACCTGAAACCTTTCCTATGCGTGACCAGGTGGATGTTATTCAGGGCAGCGCCTTTGATCCCAATCCGATCCGCCAGACCATCGCAGACGCCGATGTGGTCCTGTCGGCCCTTGGGGCAAGCTCCCTCAAGAAGGAAGATGTCCTTGAGCGAGCAGTTCCTCAGATCGTCGCCGCCATGCAGGAGACATCCACTCAGACAAAACCAGTCCGCCGCATCATTGTCCTCGGCTCTGCCGGTGCGCTTCCTACCTCGCTCGACAAGCAACCCGCATGGCGCCGCTGGATTGTCCAGAACATCGTCTACAACACCTTTCTCAAGTGGCCCGTGGCGTCGCAGATCTCGCAGTGGGATACCCTCTCCCACAGCAGCCTCGACTGGACCATGGTGATGCCTCCCATGCTCACCAACACGCCCGGCCATGGAGCCTATCGCGTCGACGGTGAGGCGCTCCCCCCGAATGGCAGCCGCATCTCCCGCGAAGACGTCGCCGACTTCATGATGCAGCAGATTGGCAACCCACAATGGGTCCGTAAAGGTGTGTACATCGCGTGGTGACACGCAAGCCGGAACCAGTCACGCTTAGTCGCCGTATTTCCAGCCCGCAGACCAAAAGAGCAAATGAAGGAGATCTCCAATGATCCCGCAGCTCCAGAAAAAAATCCGAACTCTAATTCTTGTCGCGTCACTCTCTCCCTCTATCTATGCCACGGCGCAAGCACCTCAAAAGGATCTCAACGCCAACTTTATAGGCAAATGGGTCGGACAGCTCGAATACCGCGACTTCCAGAGCAACGCACAGGTCTTCCTCCCAACCTGGCTCATCATCACTGAAATCACCGACCAAAAAGCTCTCCAATTCAACTATGTCTACGACGACGGCCCATCCAAGACGGTCCGCGAACTCATGATCGTCACAATCGACCCCGCCGTCTCAAAGATTACCTTCACCTCCGATCGCGATAAATCGAGCGACACCTATGCCCTTCAGGGCCTCGACGACTTCTCAAAGACCGGACGCGGCACGCTCATCCTCAGCGGACCTGGCAAGGAGAACGACAAACCAGTTGACGTTCGCATTACCCTCACCTTGCGCCGCAACCTCTACACCTACCGCAAAGAGACACGCCGACAGGGCGAAGACTTCAAGTTCCGCGACGCTTACACCTTCACTCGCGCCGAACCGCCAACATCGCAGTAGGGGTTCTTGCCGAAGTAAAACCCATCGGTCAGAAACTCAGGCTGCCAACGATTACAAGGCTAATTCTGCGCCGTCTCCGCCGACCCCATCACCTTTACCGCATGCGCCAGCTCCGGCCGCTCACTTGTCTTCCCAAAGTTCGTCTGCCGAGACGCCTCAGCATAAAACGCGCGAGCTTCCACCGGCTTCTTATCTTCCTCTGCAGCCATCCCCGCGCTCAGCAGCCCATTCAAACGATTCGGGCTCAGCTTCAGTGCCATCTTGTACTCCACCAGCGCCTCCTCCGGCTTCTTCTCCATCATCAGCAGATCGCCCAGCATCTCCCGCGCCGGAATATCCACCTCTCCCTGCCCCAGCTTGTCCTGCTGGTCTGCGGCCTTGCGCATCGCCGCCACAGCCTCCTCCGGCTTGTCTTCTGCGAACGCCTTCCAGCCCACGATCTCGTTGCGAGCCACCTCGGTTGAGCTGACGTGCGACGCATACGGCGACTTCTTCAGCGCCTCAACGCCTTTGGCAAAGTTCACCAGCGCCGATGCCGCCAGCTTCGGATCCTTAAGATGCCCTGCAGCGACACCCTGGCCCCAGTACGTATCGAACTTCAAGTACTCCTTCGAGCCCGGCGCAGGCGTCGCCACAGCAAGCGTCTTCCAGTCATGCATCTCGATCCCGTACACCGCCCGCACCTCGTTATCCAGGCGATTCCCGGCATGCTTCATATCGTCCATCCCAGGCATCGCCTCCATCTTCTGGCCAACTGACCGCATGCTATCGGTTAGCTCCTTCGCCTTCGCGTCCTGCCCCACTTGCAGGTACGCGTAGATCAGGAACTCCTTCGCATGCATCTGGTGAGCTGCTCCCGGCTGTCCTGCGGCCTCAGCCTTCTTCGAAGCCTTCACTGACGCTACATTCGAATCGATATCCTCCTGCCACATCCCCAGCCTTGCAAAGATGTGCCCTGGCATATGCAGTGCATGGGCCGACGCCGGCGCAATCTTCGCGTACTCCCGCGCGGCTTGTAGTCCCTCCGGTGCGAGAGCCGGTGTATCGCAGGTATGGATGATGTAGTGCGCCAGCCCTGGATGGTCGGGATGGGCCTTGAACAGCGGGATCAGAATTGCCAGAGCCTCATGCTCATGACTTAGCGAGGTATCTGTTGGTGACTCCGCGGCGAGGATCGCCAGTGCGTCAAACGCCGCTCCCTCCACGTCATCCGGATACGCAGTGTGCAGTGCATTCATCTTCGCCTCATACGCGTCTGCCCGTTGCTGAAACGTCGCGTCCTTCCCATTGGCAGGATCGAAGAATGCACTCAAAGCCCCGATATACGCCTGTTCCCGCGCTGTCACTACCGCAGGGGGCGCAGCCAGTTTTCGAGCCTCTGCCATCTCCTCTGCACCCGTCTTCAACGCGGCGGCCTCCGGCTCTCCCCACAACTCCTGGTACTTCGTCATCGCCACGCCCCAGTGAGCGATCGCGCACGCCGGGTCGTCCTTCGAGATCGCACGAAACTGCATCTCTGCCTGGGTGTATCCAAACGAGTGCAGCAGCGCTACCCCGTGCTCTATCGTCCCTTGCGATCGTGCCGCGCACGAGGTCGGAAATGAAACTCGTCCCAGCGTCTGCTCCGCATCGTCGTGATGATGGTGCTCCGCCGGCATATCTGGCATTGATTGGCCATACGCGACACCGGAAGGCATCACGATCGCGCACATCGCTCCACACAAAATTCCAAGGAAAAGAAGAGTCTTTAGCATGCTCCACAGGCTATGCCGCTACACGGGTCTTCGCAACGTCAATCCTGCAACTGCACGCCGTCCTTTGTTTGCGATTCCGCAAAGAATCGGAGGAGTTCGCTTATCACTACCATGCTTGATAGTCACGCTTCACCATCCATTGCGCTTTCAGAGCCTCCACGTGGCATTAACCCTAATCTGCTCAGCCGCAGTAAAGTAACACTGTCCCTCAAAAGGAGCTTCCGTGAAGTCAGCGAACCGAATCGCCGCCACCTTCCTACTAGTCTCACTCGTGACCATTGCCGCGCAGGCGCAGACCGCAGCAACCCCGCAGCCATCCGCTCCTCCCATGCTGGTCGGCTCCATCGCAACTCGAAGCGACTGGCCCCAGGCAAAACCTGAGGACGTCAAATCTCCTGAAGCGATCCTCAACGCTGTGTACAGCGTCATCTCTGGGCCTAAAGGGCAGGCGCGTGACTGGGACCGTATGCGCTCTCTCTTCATTCCTGATGCGCGCCTTATTCCTGCGGTGATGTCACCCACTACAGGCCGTGCTGATGCGGTTGTTCTAACCATCGATGGCTATATTGCGCGCAGCCAGGGGCGTATGACGGCCAATGGATTCTTTGAGCACTCCATTCACAATGAGATAGAGCAGTTTGGCAATATTGTTCAGATCTGGAGCACTTATGAGTCTCGCCACAACACTGATGACCCAGCTCCTTTTGCTCGTGGGATCAATAGCTTTCAGTTGCTGAAGGATGGGGACCGCTACTGGGTCGTCAACATCTTCTGGGACTCTGAGTCTGCTGCCAATCCTATCCCTGCTAAATATCTTCCGAAGTAGGTTTTTTTCTGGCGCTGGTGGGTGGGCGTTTTAATTGGGGTTTTTGGGGAAAATGGTGTGTTTGGTGTGGTGTTTTGGTGGTGAGAACGTGGTGGTTTGCGTGGTAGACGTGGTGAGTTAGCAGCGTGTCTTCTGGCTGCTAAAAATGCGCCACGTTTTTGAACTTTATTTTTAGGGGACTCAGTCCTGCCGGACGGGCCCACTACGCGTGGGGCGGTCACTTCGTGACTTGTATACCCCTTCGGTTGGCGCTCCCGTTCGTCGCGAGGGTAGATCGTGCCGACCAGCGGGAGGACCCCTGTTGATGATCCTGCCGAGACCGGTATACACGTCACGAAGTGACCGCGCTCCGCGCAGGAGGCCCGTCCGGCAGGACGCTGGGGTTCAGGGGAGTTAGCTCAGCGTCTCCATCAGCTTGTTGATCGTACGATTCAGGTCCTTGTCGGCGCGGCGCTGCTCGTCGATCTTCGAGATCGAGTGCATCACCGTGGTGTGGTGCTTGCCGCCGAACTGCCGCCCAATCTCAGGCAGGGAAGCCTCCGTCAACTGCTTGGCCAGGAACATGGCAATCTGCCGCGGCACCACAATCTGACGGGAGTTGTTCTTCTGCTTCAACTCCGCAACGCGCATGCCAAACTGCTCCGCCACGGTGCGCTGAATGGTCTCAATCGTGATCTTGCGAACCTGCGTGTCGATGAACTGCTTCAGGCATTGCTGCGTTACGGCAAGCGTGATCTCCACGCCATGCATGCTGCACCAGGCGATGAGCCGCACCAACGCGCCCTCAAGCTCTCGCACATTGGTCCGGACGTTCGAAGCGATAAACATCGCTACGTCGGTGGGAAGCTGCGTCTGCTCGCTCTCGGCTTTTTTCTGCAAGATGGCGACTTTGGTTTCGAGGTCCGGCGGCTGAATGTCGGCGATCAGACCCCACTCGAAGCGCGACCTCAGACGATCTTCAAAGTCGGCCAGCTCTTTGGGCGGACGGTCGCTGGCGATGACGATCTGCTTCATGCTCTCGTGCAGCGTGTTGAAGGTGTGGAAGAACTCCTCCTGGGTGCGCTCCTTGCCGGCGAGAAACTGGATGTCGTCGATTAGTAGAACGTCGACGTTGCGGAACTTGTCGCGGAAGCCGGTCATCTTGTCGTAGCGGACCGAGTTGATCATCTCGTTGGTGAACTTCTCACCGCTGACGTAGCTGATGGAGGCGTGGGGCTGGCGGCGCTTCACGTCATGGCCGATGGCATGCATCAGGTGGGTCTTGCCCATGCCGACGCCGCCGTAGAGGAAGAGGGGATTGTAGGCCTTGGAGGGTCGTTCCGCGACGGCCTGGGCTGCTGCTGTAGCGAACTGGTTGCCGCTGCCGATGACGAAGGCGTCGAACTGATAGCGCGGATTGAGCTGCGAGGCTGCACTCCAGTCGAATCGAGCCTGCTCCGGCGCGGGGCCTGAGACGGAGTTCGACGATGAGCCTGATGCGCCAAGGCGCTGCCTGGGTGCGCTCTGGCTGTGACTTGGAACGGGAGCGAAGCCGCCATCTTCTCGCACCTTGGGCGCGCGGGGGTCTTGCTCGGGCGTGGTGAAGGCGACCGACTCTACGTCGAGTCCCAGATTGTCGATAGCCTCTTGGATGAGGTCGGCGTAACGGTCGCCGATGTGCTGAAAGTCCGTGGAGGGAATTCGCACGAAGAGCTTTTTGCCCTCGAGATGTGAGAACCGTGTCGGCTTGAGCCAGGTCTCGTAAGACTGGCGGTTGATCTTCTTCTCAAGAGCAGCCAGGATACGAACCCAATAATTCAGTACGGCGGTAGCCGTCGGAACGAATGACATTCTTTAGTTTTCCTTGTCTAGTTTCCTGTTCCAAACCAGACCGTGGCACTTTTACAGTCGTGCAGTGTCGCACGATAATCAGCAAACAGAAGTCCGTTCCTGCCTGGGAGGACAGGAGAAGACAGCCCCGAGTTGCCAGAATTCTCTTCGTTGGGAGCCCATTTGAGACCAAGCTGCGAAGACGAGTGGTGCATGGTGAACCAGAGTGCGGAACGGCTGGACTTGCAGAAAATCGTGTTGCGAATCGGGTTCGATAGTAGCACGGAAAAGAAGGCCTTTTTCATGGTGTTCTACCAAAAAAAAAAGTTGCACCATAAGCAGTGAAGAAAGGAAATGGAACGTCTCTAAAGCCACATTTTTTTGCTGAATGCGGGCCTTTCTCCGATATCGCTGCGCCGGTTCTTGTGGTACGGGCGCGCGATGGACAGAGCTCTGCAGTTCTGTTTTTTTTCGCGATGCATGGCCACGAAATAAATGCTATCGCAGCTTTGCGTCCGACGGTATCTCTCCCGGACTCGCTGCCGGAAGATGTGCTGCAACTATCGTAGTACGTCTAATGCCTAATGCGATCTTCTTTGACTCAGGCGTTTCGATGCGATCTGCGAAGAGAGTCATTTATTCTTTTTTTTATGACGGTAGACCTTGCGTCTTATTCGATACGCACTGCGACCATGGCCGACGCAGAGACGATGGCGCGTTATAGAGCTCTGATGTTTCAGGATATGGGTTCGGCGCCGAACGCAGAGGCGGAGACGGAGCACCTCTTTGCCGCAAGTGCGCCCTGGTTCAGAAGTTTGCTTGCGAGGGGAGAGTATGCCGGTTGGTTCGCGGTCTGGCGAGGTGAGACGGGCGAAGAAGGCGACGAGATCGTCGCGGGAGGCGGTATCCATCTGCGGGAGATGGGGCCTGTGCCAGGTTGTTGCCGTGTAGGGCGCTCGGGGCATATCGCGAACATCTACACCGTGCCGGCCCATCGCCGACGGGGACTGGCTCGTCTGCTTATGGAGACGATGTTGGAGTGGTCCGAAAGTATTGGGCTCGATCAGGTGACCTTGAGTGCGTCGAGTGATGGCCGGCCGCTTTATAGCTCTCTTGGTTTTAGGGCTACCCCGGAGATGATGTTGCCGGTAAGGCGTATCTCTGTAGATTGACTATCCTATGCGGTTCTTTCCTGCTGCTTTCCTGCCAAGATGGCTGTGAAAATCCGGTCCGATCGGGTATACTCAGAGATTGTTGCAACAGCCTAAAAGTTTGAGCAGGTGTTCTACCCTGCGCAGGAGTTTTTTGCCATGCCGAAGCGTACCTTTCAACCCAACCGCCGCCACCGCGCCAAGACGCACGGCTTTCTTTCCCGCATGAAGACCAAGGCGGGAGCCGCTGTGCTTAGCCGTCGCCGCGCCAAGGGCCGTCACAAGATCGCCGTCAGCGCCGGTTTCCGCGACTAGTTCAGTTGCTGGTGCAGACTGGTCTGGCGAACAGCTAGTAAGACACGAAAAAATTCATAAGAAATATCTAGGGTTTTTGTAGACCATCGAGGGAGCCATTGCGCTTCATTCGATGGTCTGTGTCTTTTTAACCACTGCATTATCCGCTTCTTTGCGTGATGGGGCAGGGAAGCTTGTACGATGGAAAGAGTGGCAAGCCGGGCTTGCCTCGTACGCCAATGGATGCGAAGCCAAATTCGATCTTTCGCCTGCGCAAACATGCTGACTATCAGCGCGTGTATAAGGCCAGCCGCAAACAGTTTGCGAAGCAGATGAGCTACTTCTTTGCGCTTCGGCCGCTGCTGGGGTCTGATGGAACTCCGCTGCGGGATGCGGACGCGTCGAGTCCGAGGGTGGGTTTGACGGTGGGGAAGGTGATGGGAAAGGCGGTTGACCGCAACCGCATCAAGCGGCGCATGCGTGAGGCGGTCCGGAGAAATCTTGCGACACTCAACACGCCGGTGGATGTGATTCTGCATCCGCGCCGCAGTGTGATCGATCTCGACTTTCCGGCGCTGGAGCGCGAGGTTGCGACGGTGTTTCGGATGATCCAGAAGATGGCCGATCGGAGACCTGCAAGTGAGCCTGCAGGTCAGCCCGGCCGTCAGCGTGAGGATCGCTCCGACAAGAGGACCTCCGCTGCATCGCGATAGTTCTATGAATGACTCTGAACGTGGTCTCGCGAAAGCT
This sequence comes from Tunturiibacter empetritectus, assembly GCF_013410875.1. Lineage (GTDB taxonomy): Bacteria > Acidobacteriota > Terriglobia > Terriglobales > Acidobacteriaceae > Edaphobacter > Edaphobacter empetritectus. The sequence continues at coordinate 326,256 of NZ_JACCCU010000003.1, forward strand.
GCTCAGAGGGAGTCCAGTGCTATGGAGCCCGGTGTGGGTGTTCGCGTGGCCTATGGGATTTACAAGGGCATTGTTTCACCGGTGCTGCATGCCTTCAGCCCCAGCCAGTGTCTCTACCTTCCGACGTGCTCGGAGTATGCGTATGTGGCGCTGGTCCGCTTCGGTGTGGTGAAGGGGACGTGGCTGGCGCTGCGGCGCGTGGGGAGGTGCCATCCGTTTGCGAAGGGCGGCCTGGACCCGGTGCCTCTGCGAAGCTCGGATACGGTGGCCGCCCCTATTTCCACAGACCATTTATCATAACGGTAGCGTCTCCGCAGTCTGCGGAGGCGGCCTTACGTTCAGCAAAGAATAGGAAGTCTCTTTTGGCAGAGTTTAAAAACCCAAATCAACAGGGCGGCGGCGACAATAAATCGCTCCTGGTCATGATGGCCGTTTTGGTCACCGTCTTCTTTGGCCTGCAGTACTTTCGCGCGAAGAATAACCCGCAGACGAGTTCGCCTAACGCTGGGCAGAGCGCTGCAGCGATTGCCGGCGCTCAGACGCCAGGGCAGGCTCCGGCTGCTGTGGTTGCGACGAGTTCACCTTCGGCTGCGGCTGCTCCTGCGAGCTCGGCGGCTACGGTGCAGGCTCCTGCTGAGGCGACAACGACGGTCGAGAATGAACTCTACAGCATTACGTTCACCAATCGCGGCGGACAGGTTTCGAGCTGGATTCTGAAGAAGTACAAAGACTCGGACGGCAAGCCACTGAACCTGGTTCATACGCAGGCGGCGCAGCAGTTCGGCTATCCGCTGTCGCTGTACACCTATGATGCGGCGTTGACGGCGAATTTGAGCAAGGTGCTGTATGTGCCGTCGGCTACGGGGCCGCTTGCTGCTCCGGCGAGCCTGACGTTTAAATATTCCGATGGCGCAACGACGGTGCGTAAGACGTTCTCCTTCGACGAGACGTATGTTCTGCACGCTGATGTCGAGGTGACGCGGGGTGGCGTTCCGGTTCGCGCACTGCTGAATTGGCCGGGGGGCTTTGGGGATCAGGATAATGCATCGGCGTATGCGGGTGCGCAGCTGGATTACGCACAACATGCCAAGGAGCAACACCTGGCGCCGAAGAAGGTCTCGGGGGGCGACACGCTGAATGGGCCGCTTGACTGGGCGGGCACCAGCGATACTTACTTTGCTGCGATCTTCCTGCCGGATTCGCCGGACACCGCGACGGTGGCGATGCTGCATAACCAGCTGGATGTGGCGAAGACGATCCGGCGCACTGGTCTTGGGGCTGGCGCGCCTGCGAAGGGAGCGATTGAGGTGCCGGTTCTGGGCGCGGCACTGGGCGATACCAGCGGCCACACGCAGACCCGCGTTTATGTTGGCCCCAAGGCGGTGAATATTCTGCGCGGCATTCATGCTACCGGCGATACGATTTCGCTTGAGCCGCTGCTGGACTTTGGGTTCTTCGGGCCGATAGGGAAGTATCTGTTCCTCTCGCTGCAGTTTATCCACGCTCACATTACGTCAAACTGGGGCTGGGCGATTGTTCTTCTGACGGTGCTGATCAATCTGCTGATTCTTCCGCTGCGCGTGAAGACAATGCAGAGCGGGCTGAAGATGCAGCGCATTCAACCGCAGATGGATGCCATCAAGGAGCGCTACAAGAAGTACAAGGCGACCGATCCGAAGCGCAACGAGATGAACGTCGAGATCATGAAGCTGCAGAAGGATAACGGCGTCAACATGTTTGGCGGCTGCATTCCTACGCTGATCCAGATGCCTCTGCTGTTCGCATTCTTCAGCATGCTGCCCAAGGTGGTTGAGCTACGCCAGGCGCACTGGTTCTGGCTGCCGGATCTCTCGAGCGCCGACCCGTATCACATTCTGCCGATCGTGATGATCGTGAGCCAGTTCCTGGTGCAGTTTTATACGCCGTCTCCCGGGGTCGATCCCCAGCAGCAGAAGATGATGGCGTTCATGATGCCGGCGGTCTCCGGTTATATGACCTGGAACTATGCCTCGGGCCTGGCTCTCTACTGGACCATCGGCAACCTGATCAGCATCGTGCAGCAGTCGGTGATGAACCGCACCAGCCTTGGGCGCGAGATGCGGGAGATCGCAGCCAAACGGGCTCGCCGCAAGGCAGGAGCGCCTACGACCATCTCGGGAAAACGATAGAGCAACGTTGCCGAGCTGGGAGCGATTCGAGCCGTATACTAGTTTGAGAAAATCATATAAAAAGGGATGAAACTTCACGCCCTCGAAATTGGTCTTATAGAGATGACGACCCCCCTGATGGATCAGGGCCGTGCAGTGAAGAAGATCGCGGACTTCCTGGAAGTTTTGAAAGAGACTGGAAGTCTCGACTTGCAATCTCACATTCTTGCCTGCAACGGCCACGTGCAACCCAACGCTGACGCTTCTGCCGACGTGAACTCCCCTGGCTTAAACGGCGCCTCTACCCCCGACTCGTCGCCTGTGATCTGCGTCGAGTTTACCGGCACAGATACTCCCCTTCTCCTTGCCCGCAATGGCGAACTCCTTCACGCCATCGAGCATCTTGCCGCCAAAATCCTCCGGTTGGAACCTGAAGAGCACGATCTGATCTTCTTCGATGCCGAAGGCTTCAAAGCAAATCGCGACCGAGAGCTTCAGCACTCTGCCGAGACGGCCATCGAACAGGTTCGCGACACGGGCAGGCCGTACTCTTTTCCTCCTATGACCTCGCGCGAGCGCCGCCTGCTTCACCTTGCCCTGGCAAAGTCCGGCCTGCCGACGGCCTCTTCGGGCGAAGGCCCCAGGCGTTTTGTGGTTCTCTATCCTGAGGGCCCGGCAGCGGCGCAACCGGTGCCGACCGCCGATCGAACGCGCGCTATTCGCAACAGCTTCCGCCGGCGCTGATGTGTTCGTAGTAGAGCATTCTGGATTATTGGAGTGCGAGTGATGGAGCGGCTAATCCTGCATGCGGCTAACTCTGCGTGCGAGCCAGGAGAGTGGTTGCTTCCCATCTCTTCTTCGCCGAGATTCCTTCGGGAGCTATCGAGATGGTCACCGATTGACCATCCAGATAGCGGTGCCAGTCGTTGGACTCTGCCACCTGCTTGATGATCACATTCCGCTTCGCCAGAAACGCGACAAGATGACGCTTTACCACCATCTTCGTCGCGAGCCGTCCCAGCGCGCCCCAGGGAGCAGTGAATCGAATCTCGTCGCGCAGCCGAGTGCCATCATCCATCGCCGCGAAGTGGTGTTCATGCTCGAAGTGCGAGAAGACTCCCGAGACCATGACATCGCGAAAGTACGAGTAGGGGCGCAGCACGTCGATACGGCTCTTGTGCCGCAGCTTCACTCCGAGATGACGGCCGCAAAAGGTCACCGTCTCGCCCTCGCTGATCAGGCCGGTCGTGATCCCCTCTACCGCTTGCTCCTGGGACGAATGCGCCGAAGCAAGATGAAGATCAACACTGAGGCAAAGCAGAAAGCATCGTTCTACAGGTGCGTCAATCCAGGTTTCTAGTTGAATCGTATCCATGGGGCCCCGGTCACCGTTTACTCTTGAGTACTTAGCGTAACAGGAACAGATTACGCCAGTAATAGTATCTTTCCTATTCCACCTTTTGCTGATGCTGCCTGCGCGTCGCCGGCCTCGGAGAGCGGTACCATCCTGTCGATCGGAACGGCAAACCGCCCCGCAACCAACTCTTCGGCCATTGTTATCAGTACTTTAGGGTCTGGCTCGGAACGAATTATCTCCACCTTGACGGTGGGATGCAGCTTTGCGTCCGAGGGAGGCCCGAGTACCGAGGCGAAGACCCCTCCCTGCTTTACTTTTGCCAAGAGCTGGTTGGCTGTCTCCCCTCCAACGATGTCCGCAACCGCGTCGATGAATCCGAGCTTCTTCATCGCTGCCGGGTCGTCAAGCGCGATCACGTGGTCAGCTTTCAGGGTCTCCGCCTCTTTCAGTTGGGACTTCCTTACGCCTGCGAACACAACTGCCCCGGCCTTCTTTGCGGCCCACACCGCAGATCGGCCGACACTACCCACTGCACCCGCGACCAGCACTGTCTGCCCGGAGTGGATCTTGGTCCCTCGTGTGATCAGTTGCTCTCCGGTGAGGGTCACCAGAGGCAAAGCCGCAGCGTGCACAAGATCAAGCTTCTCTGGAACGAGTGCAAGGTCAGTCGCCTTTACTACGACGAGCTCGGCGTATGTTTTTGTCGCAAACGCCATCACCTTATCGCCCGCCGCAAAACCGCTTACTCCTTCGCCTGTCTCACGAACGATCCCCGACAGATCTCTCCCGATGATGGCGGGAAGTTCGAGCGGAAAATGCTCCTTCGCCTCTCCGCTTCTCATCTTGTAATCAATTGGATTGACGCTGGTCGCTGCGAGCCGAACTAAAACCTCACCTTTGCCGGCGACCGGATCGGGAACTACCTCATATTTCAACTTATCCGGTCCACCATACTCATGCAGGACGACAGCCCTCATTGAAACACCTCAAAACAGTGTGATGCACATATCGGCATACCTGTTCCTGAGGAGGTTAACCCGATGCAGCTTAGGTTTGTTGCGCCTAAGGACGCAGGTTAGGACGCGGCACTAGTGCGTTCGATCTCTTCCGGTAGATACTTTCGCCACTCCTGGCTCTCGGCGATCTTTTTCAGCAGCTTCATCCTGCGGCGTAGAACGCGGGAGATGTAAGGCACAAGGATCGCGCGGGCCACCAATCGTCCTACCCAGGAGAGCGGGAGAGTGAAGCGGATCTTGTCGTTCAGCACGGTCCGTCCATCGATGTAGAAGAGGTGATGGTCGTGCTGGAATCGTTTGAAGCGGCCACGTCCCATGGTGTCCTGAAAGAAGACGGGCTGTTCGTACCGGGTGATGAGGGTCTCGTGCATCTGGGGAAAGCCGAACTTCCAACCTGCCCACAGAAGTTTGTCTCCAGGACCAATCATTCCCTGGGTCTTTCCTTCGATCGGCTTCATTCCCAGCGTCTTTGACACCAACTCAATGTTGGTCGAAAGCAGAAAACATCTCTCGATCGGAGCATTGATATGAACACTGTCGCTAATCGTAAACATCGGTCCCCTGTTGATTGTACTTCTGTTCCGCTTGCAGACTCAATCTAAACCTTTGTCAGTCAACAGATCCGCAGCCAACCGTACTCTCGTTCTGTGGATGCCTTGTCGTTTGATCAACTGCGATGGAGTTCTCAGGAACAAGTTCTCATCATCATGCGAATCCGCGTTCTGCTTCGGCTTTCTGATGGCAACTATGGCAAACCAGCTGAGTGTTTCTTGCAGTATACCCATCGATGGCACGAAAGCGGTCAAGTTCTGCGCCGCGGTTGGGGAGCGCTGTGTGGCAGAGGGCGCAGAGGCCAAGCTGACTCTTTCGCTTCGCCTCTTTCAACCTGCGACGCTGCGTCGGTGTTCCACGCTCGTCAAACTCCAACCGCTTGAGGATGTATCGCCGCATCTGGAAGAGCCGTTCGCGATCCTCCCCGGCGACGGCGACGATCCGCTCGCGTAGCTGCTCGAGAATCGCAATCGCCGCTGCGCGGTCCTGATCGGAGAGCGATGCCATCTCCATCTCCTCCTTAGAAACTGTCCTGCCGGACGGCCCCACTGCGCGTGGGGCGGGCGTTCACACGCCTTTTTAAAGCTTCGCGTGGTCCTCCCGTTGGTCGGAATCATTCTCTCTCGCGACCAACGGGAGCGCCAACCGAAGGGGTATGCATGTCACGAAGTGACAGCGCTCCGCGCAGGAGGCCCGTCCAGCAGGACAGTTTCTTACAGCGTAACCGTTTTGGAAGCGACTAACTCTTTGGCTCGTTCGATAAAGTCGGCGAGCGCGACGCTGCCCTCATCGCCCTTTCCGCGTGTCCTTACACTGACGGCTTCGGTGGCTGCTTCCTTGTCGCCCATCACCAGGACAAACGGCACCTTCTGGAGGGTGAACTCGCGGATCTTCGCGTTCATCTTTTCGTTACGCTGGTCGAGTTCGACGCGCAGGCCGGCTGCCTCGAGCTTTGCCTTGACGGCGACGGCGTAGTCCACGTGTTTCTCGGAGATGGGTACGATGCCGACCTGCACCGGCGCGAGCCACATTGGAAAGGCGCCAGCGTAGTGCTCGATCAGCACACCGAAGAAGCGCTCTACAGAACCGAAGAGTGCACGATGCACCATCACGGGCTGATGCAGCTCACCGTCTTCGCCCTTGTACTCGAGCTCGAAACGGGCGGGAAGGTTGAAGTCGAACTGCACTGTCGACAACTGCCAGAGCCGTCCCAGAACGTCCACGAGCTTGATATCGATCTTCGGGCCGTAGAACGCGCCCTCTCCGGGAATGGCCTTAAACGCTATGCCGCGTTTGGTGAGTACATTCTTAAGGGCGGACTCGGCCTTCTCCCAGTCGCTCGGGTTGCCGACGAACTCTCCTGATTTCTTTGGATCGTGCAGCGAGAGCTCGACTCGGTACTCGTTAAACCCAAAAGTCTTCAGCACAGCTTCGGCGAAGTCGAGACAGCCTTCGATCTCGCTGACAACCTGCTCCGGCATACAGAAGATGTGCGCATCATCCTGCGTGAAGCCGCGCACGCGCAGCAGTCCATGCATGGTGCCCGATCGCTCGTAACGGTAGACGTTGCCGAGCTCCGCGTAGCGCACGGGCAGATCGCGATAACTTTTAGGCGAGTTCTTGTAGATCAGAATGTGGCCGGGGCAGTTCATCGGCTTCAACCGGTACTCCGCGTCGTCAAGCTCCATCGGCGGATACATATTCTGCGAGTAAAAACCCTCGTGGCCGGAGATCTTCCAGAGCTCGCGCCGCATGATGTGGGGCGTGTAGACCATATCGTAACCGCGGCGGATACATTCTTCGCGCATCCAGTCTTCCATGGTTTTGCGAATCAGTCCGCCCTTCGCATGCCAGAAGATCAACCCCGATCCTGCGACCTCCTGGATGGAGAACAGGTCGAGCTGTTTGCCCAGCACGCGGTGATCGCGAGCTTTGATCTCCTCCAGCCGCTTGAAGTGCGCGTCGAGATCCTTCGTGTTGAAGAACGCAGTGCCGTAGATGCGCTGCAGCTGCTGATTCTTCTCATCGCCCAGCCAGTAAGCTCCGGCGACCGAGGTCACCTTGAACGCCTTAACGCGCCCGGTGGAGGGAACGTGCGGGCCGCGGCAGAAGTCGACAAATTTGCCGTTGCGATAGAGCGAGATCTCGTCGCCCGGCTGCGTAAATTTTTCGATGAAGTGAACCTTCATGAACTCGCCCTGCTCGGCGTAGTCCTTCAATCCCATCTCGCGCGACTCTTCTTCACGCAGGAACTTCTCATCTCGCGCGACCACCTCGGCCATGCGGGTTTCGATCGCGGCGAGGTCCTCATCGCTGAACGGCGTCTCCCGGTAGACGTCATAGAAGAAGCCGGAGTCGGTCGCGGGTCCATGCCCGAGCTTGGTCTCGGGGAAGAGTTCGAGGATCGCCGTCGCCATGACGTGGGCGGCGGAGTGACGCACCACCTTGAGTGCGGCCTCGTCGTTCTCCTTCAGCAGCTCCAGAGCAACATCTTCTGTGAGCGGGGCGGCGAGGTCAACCAGGCGCTCGCCGCTCTCGGCACCGCCATACATCGCTGCCTCTGAGGTCTCATCCTCCTCCGCGGCTCCCGTAGTTACCGGCGTCAGCGGACGAATCCGCGCCACCACCACCGCTGCAGCCAGCCGCGGCGAGATGCTCATCGCCACGTCATACGCTGTCGTACCACGCGAAACCTCGCGCACTGAACCGTCTGGAAGCTGAATCCTGATCATCTGCTCGTTCACATCTTCAAGAATAGATGGTTGCCGCAAAGCGCGTCGAGGCGGGGACTGCGGAGCCGGTCGGAAGACAGTCGCTGGGAGGTGGATAACTACGACGTTACTACTGGCTCATAACGCTTACACCAGCGTGGTATAGCCGTGCTCCAATGGCCCGGCTACGGTAAGAATGTTCGAAGTGTCCAGAGATTCGGGTGAACTGCCCACAGGACGACAACAAACATGCAGGTTTTACTTAGAAGGTCTGAGTTCCGGCAGGACATTCACTGTTCGGTTTGCGGTCAGGGCTTCCGGCTCTACTGGGAGTCGAGCTCCCCTTCCGAACGCACCACCACACGCTCCATCGTTCTCGGCGAGCTCCGCGACCATCACTCTCCAGAACAGGGTGGGGACAAGACTGCCGCAGCCCATCCTTTCGACCTGTTCCGGCTCCCTGGCTGGAGCGGTTCGCCGCGCTTCACCCGGACTGCGATGTTGGCAGGGCCGGCCCGCATCCCCAGCGATATCTCCAAAGTGGTCATGATCTCCAGGCGGGCGAATCGGGAGAGGTAGTTCCCCGCCTCATTGGAACCATCCTCCAACGAGCTCGTTGTTCCTCGTAAATTGCCACGCTCCTGCGTCCGCCTCATCTTCCCCATATCGCTCTTCGGCAAGGCCAAGGCTCGTCTGCGCCTCATCCACAGGTAGATTCCGCGGCCTCAAGATAAATAGTTGAAGATCAGGCCAGCGCAACTCTTCGCCACTATGTTCAAGTAAGATGGCGAGCGATGATCGCATCTACCCCTAGACAGACATCTCGCGCAGACTCGATTAGCGTGCTCCTCGGCCTGCTCTTCGTATGCTATGCCGTGGCCGCGCTGGGAGCCCTGGTGACCGCCCACGAAGTTCCTGCCTGGTACGCCACTCTCTCCAAACCGAATTTCAGTCCACCCAATTGGATCTTTGCTCCAGTCTGGACGGTGCTCTATGGACTGATGGCCGTTGCGGCCTGGCTGGTCTGGCGAACACCCACCTCTGGAAGCAACTCCACCTCCCGTCGCTCCGGGCTGATACTGTTTGCCCTTCAGCTGCTGCTCAATTTTCTCTGGACACCTGTGTTCTTCCGCTTTCACCAGCTTTTGCCCGCGCTTGTGGTCATCCTTTGTCTCTGGGGCTTGATTCTGCTCACCGCTCTCCGCTTCTGGAAGGTTGACCGCCTCGCCGGAGGCCTTATGCTCCCCTATCTCGTTTGGGTGACCTTCGCGACTGCCCTCAACTACGAGATCTACCGCCTGAATTGAGCTCCAAAAGCCACAGAAATAAGGACCGCACCCCTGTGGGCAACGGTCCTGTTTGTGTTGAGACGGCTGTTAACTGTTTAGTTAAGCAATTTCGGCTATGCTCTCCATCGTGCGTTCCGCCGGAGCATGCTTCTGCAACCAGACATTCGCTCTCCAACGGCCAAAAAACGGTGCTACAGCGATCATTCCAAAAGCGATACCAAGTGCTAAGCGCATAAACTTCTCCTTTTATCCCCTTGGGTCTTGAGAACCCTCCAGGTTTCGAACGGGCAGATTGGTTTGCAAAACATTGCATGTTGCAACTGTTGATACCCCAATATCGACCCGCCGAACCACCCTCGATATCCCACCTTGGTGTTACAGCGGGCACGTGAGTGGAATTGGCATCGTTTCGCCCGGTCAGCCAGCCCAACTGCGTATTCAAACTCGCGCCATCGCCTAAAATAAACCCATGTCCTACACGGCAGCGGTCGACCATCTTTACGCCCTGGGCCAGGAACTTGCCCCCTCAACGCCCAGTACACCTCGCCGGAAGTTCGACCTTGCTCATATGCGGGTTTTGGCCGCTGCCCTGGGCGACCCGCAGACCGCATTCCCCTCGGTTTTGATCGCCGGAACCAACGGCAAAGGGTCCACTGCCGCCACGCTCAGTAGCATCCTCACTGCTGCGGGCTACCGTACCGGCCTCTACACCTCGCCCCACCTGGTCCGCGTCAACGAGCGAATCCAGATCGACGGGCAACAGATTCCTGACGAGGACTTCGCTCGCCTCTACTTTCAAGTCGACGAGACTGCCCGCCATCTCGTCGAGTCTGGCGATCTGCCCTATCCGCCCAGCTTCTTTGAGGTTCTCACCGCGGTAGGCTTTCTCTACTTCGCCGGAGAGAGCGAAACCCAGTCAGAGAAGACCCCGGTAGACATCGTCATCCTTGAGGTTGGTCTCGGTGGCCGTCTCGACGCCACCAACATCGTCGAACCGCTCCTCTCCATCCTCACTGACATCGCGCTCGACCATCAGGATTACCTGGGCAACACCATTGCCGAGATCACTCGCGAAAAAGCCGGCATCCTGCGCCCCAACGGCACGCTCATCACGTTGCCCCAGCACCCCGAAGCCAACCAGGCGATCGGCGAGGCTGCGGCCACACTGAATCTCCGCGCCATCAACGCTGCCGGCTACATCCCCACAAACGTGCCCGGCCATACTGCGGGTGTTCCACAACATCCCGCCGACACCGCTGGCCAGGAAGCACGGTCGCTCCCTGCAAATCGCTACATCGTCACCCTCGACGGTGAAACCCTCGAAGTCAATTCGCCACTGCCCGGGCACCATCAGCAGCGCAATATTGCCCTGGCAATCGCTGCTGCGGCGGAGTTACGTAACTCTAAAGGTTACAAACTAGCAAAAATTACCCCAGAAAGTAACCAAATCGGTTACAATATAACCAACGCGCAGATTGAAGCTGGAATCCGCAATACGCAATGGCCCGGACGCCTCGAACTCTTTACCTTCCCCGAAGGCCCGCAGCTCCTATTGGACGTAGCGCACAACCCGGCCGGGGCCTGGACCCTACGGGCCGCCATCGCTCAGCTCCCCGACACGCGGCCTCGTACTCTCCTCTTCAGCTGCCTTCGCGATAAAGATCTCAAAGAGATGGGCCAGATCCTCTTTCCGCTCTTCGACGCCTCCTCGACGGATCCGGAACGCCGCAGGGACCATATCGTCTTCGCCCCTATCGACAATCCGCGAGCGGCCCACATCGAAGATCTCCTGGCGGCCGCTCACGCTCTCGATATTCCCGCCCACGCCGCCCCTCACCTGGCCGCCGCTTTCGCCCAGGCCCGTGCTGTGACGCCGCCAGAAGGTCTCATTATCGCCACCGGCTCCGTCTATTTAGTGGGCGAGATCCGCCGTCTAGCCGGAGAGCTATGAACGACTCTCCTTTTGCGGACAACGTGGCGCATAAGAGTGTGGAAGGCAAAGGCGGGAGCAGCAACGTCGCAGAATCCGCCGAGCCCAAGCCGTCGGCCCAGCCCATCCTCTCTGTGGAGGAGCCGGACCTTCCCGCCTCTCCTTTTATCTCGAAGCAGCCGCCCTTCGCCCTGCGCTGGCTGTCCTATCTTCTTCTGATCCCCCTCGTAGGCCTGGCTACCGCTTTCTTTGGTTGCTTCTCTCTCCTCGCCGGCCTGTGGGACAAGTCCGGTCGCCAGCAGCACGCCATTGCTCACGTGTGGGCACGCACCATGCTCCTCTTTAGCCTCTCTCCGGTCAAGATCATTGGCCGCGAGAAGCTTCACGAGCAGGAGACCGCCGTCTACGCCTCCAACCACCTCAGCTACATGGACACGCCCGTCCTCTTCGCGAAGCTTCCCTTTCAGTTCCGCATCCTAGCGAAGCAGTCTCTTTGGAAGATCCCGTTTATTGGCTGGTACCTCAACCGCTCGGGTCAGGTCTCTGTCGACTCGAACAGTCCCCGCTCGCTGGTCGCCAGCCTCAACCGTGGTGTCGCCACCCTGAAGCAAGGCTTGCCGCTCGTCCTCTTTCCCGAGGGTGGCCGCGCAGCCACCGGCCAGCTCCAGACGATGATGTCCGGCTGTGCCTACATGGCGATCAAGGCGCAGGTCCCCCTGGTCCCCCTTACGCTGATTGGAACCTACGAGCTTCTCCCGATCCACGTCTACGCGCTGCACCCCCGGCCCATCTTCATCGTGGTAGGGGACCCGATCCCTACGACCGGCCTGAACTCTCGCGATGCCGACGCGCTTACTCGGCGGCTCTACGCATCCATCTCCGAGACCTACGCTCAGTACTCCGCCAGCAACTAAAGTGCGCCCTGCGCGGGCGGCGGTCACTTCGTGACTTGTATACCCCTTCGGTTGGCGCTCCCGTTGGTCGCGAGCCATTTTTCTTTCCGACCAATGGGAGGACCTTTAGCGTTCGTTCTACCACGACCGGTACACGCGTCACGAAGTGACCGCCGCCCGCGCAGGGCGCCCGTCCGCAGGACACAGCAACAGGCCGTATGATTAATCAGCCATGAAGCCCCGCATCGCCATTCCCGTCCCCACCAGCACAGACCTCGCCTATAACCAGCGCTCCTGGCCCCAGTATGCAGCAGCGGTCGAAAGCAGCGGTGGAACTCCCGTCGAGATACCCCTCACCGCCACTCCTGCCGAGATCGCCAACCTCATCAACACCTGCCAGGCGGTCCTGCTCCCCGGCAGTCCCGCCGACGTCAACCCGCAGAAGTACGGCCAGGACCCCATCCCCGAGTGCTCCCCAGCCGACCACGCCCGGGAGAACGTCGACGAGCTCCTCATCCAGGACGCTCACAACCTCTACAAACCAGTCTTCGCTATCTGCTTCGGCCTGCAGTTCCTCAACGTTTGGCGCGGTGGCACCTTGGTGCAGGACCTCGCGATTCTTCCCGTCAACCACACCGCTGGCAGAAGCGTAGCAATAGCCCACACCGCCGCAATCGCACCCGATTCCCACCTGGGATCGTTCCTGGACCCCGCAGAAGCCCCCGTACAGGAGGAGTTCCTCCGCCTCCCCATCAACTCCAGTCACCATCAGGCTATTGGCATCCCGGGAGATGGCCTCCGCGTCGCTGCCCGCTGCCCGCAGGACGGAGTCATTGAAGCCGTAGAGGGCGGTCAGGCCAGCGAAGGGGCCACCTCACACTTCGTTCTGGGGGTGCAGTGGCATCCCGAGCGCAGCTACGACCTAAGCCCCAGCTCCCGCGCGCTCTTCGACCGCTTTGTGGCGCAAGCCGCCAATTGGACGCCGCGCCCAGTCCACACCTCCGTAGCCTGACCGCTCCTGTCAGAATGTTCCACGTGGAACACCTTCATGCTTTCCAACCTTGAGATACTGAAACTCCATGCCAACCCTCTCTGAAGCGGAGATTGCCTCGCTCCTCACCCCTTATCTCCCAGACGCCGCTCCTCTCGTTCTCTCCAGGCTCGCCGTCTACCTCGAACTACTACTCAAATGGAACGCCCGAACCAACCTCACCGCGATCCGCGATCCGAAGGAGATCGTTTGTCGGCACTTCGGGGAAAGTCTCTTCGCAGGGAGACATCTAGCCTCGGAGACTAAAACCCTCCTCGACTTCGGCTCCGGGGCAGGCTTTCCTGGTCTGCCCATCGCTATCCTCCACCCCGAGATTGCCGTAACCTTGGCTGAATCGCAGAATAAAAAGGCCACCTTCCTCCGGGAAGTCGGGCGGATGCTCGCCATTCCGGTCGAAGTCTGGCCTGTCCGCGTCGAAACCATGCCCGAAGGCCGTCAATTCCACACGGTAACCCTTCGCGCTGTGGACAATATGTCCTCTGCCCTTATCGCCGCGGCGCCCCGCTCTACCAACGATCTTCTCATCATGGCGGGAGCCACCCCACCCGCTCCCCCTGGCTTCACCCTCCAGGCTTCCATTCTGATCCCAACTACCGAATCAAGCATTCTGATCCGGGCAATCCGCAATTAACTGTTCCACGTGGAACAAAGATTTCCACATCTTCCCTTCGGAAACCCCACAATCCAGGCCCTAAATCACGTATCCCACAAGTTCTCCACAGCCTTCGCCTGTTCTGCACACCACCCACCCATTGCCACGCCGCCTTCCGCCGGATACCCTTCCTTTACCGCAATGACCACTGAACAACTCACTCCCAAACCTGAAGACACCACCCAAAAGCCCGCAGACCAAAAATCTTCTCCCAAGCCGTCCAAGGTCATCGCGGTCGTCAATCAAAAGGGCGGAGTCGGCAAGACCACCACTGCCATCAACCTCGCGGCAGCCCTGGCCCTCGAAGGCCTCAATACCCTTCTTATTGACTGCGACCCCCAGGCCAACTCCACCGGCGGCCTCGGTTTTGCCCGCGCCAGGGACGGCGAAGAAGCCCGCCTCAGCATCTACGACATCCTCGTCGGCCAAACCACCATCGCTGAAGCCCTCCTCTCCACCGAGATCGACACCCTCAAGCTCATTCCCAGCAGCAAGAACCTCATCGGTGCCACGCTCGAGCTCATCACCCTCGACCGCCGCGAGTACAAGCTCCGAGAAGCCATCGAGCCCATCCGCGGCGACTACCCGTTCATCCTCCTCGATTGCCCACCGGCCCTCGACCTCCTCACCCTCAACTCCCTTGTTGCCGCCGACAGCCTCCTCGTCCCCATGCAGGCCGAGTACTTCGCCCTCGAAGGCATCTCGGAGCTGATGAGCACCCTGGACCGCGTCGGCCAGGCCTTCAACCCCGGCCTCGCGCTCGAGGGCGTCCTGCTCACCATGTACGACGACCGCACCAACCTCTCCCAGCAGGTCTCGGAGAATCTGCAGGCCTTCTTCGCCGACAAGCTCCTCAAGACCACAATCCCCCGCAACATCCGCCTGGCTGAAGCTCCCAGCCACGGCAAGCCCGTCTCGCTCTACGACCCCAGATCCCGCGGCTCCGAGGCCTACCGAGAGCTGGCCCTCGAACTCCTGACCCGCAACAAGATGGACAGCCCCGAAGAAAAGCGCCGCAAAGCAGCAGCCGCAGCAGCCGCAAGCTCGCTCAAGTCATTCAACAAGCCAGAAAAGAAGCCTCGCTTCTGGCAGTCCAGCAAATAGCAAAGAAATTACACCCGACCAACGGGAGGGGAGACACAATCCGTTCAACTCAAACAAGGTAGACACGTCACGAAGTGACCGCACCACGCGTAGTGGGCCCGTCCGGCAGGACAAATACTTCACACACAGAAAGTCACAAACGATGCCAACCGCCACCGCAGATCCCAAACGTCGCGCCCTGGGCAAGGGCCTTGAATCTCTCCTCCCCCAGCGTCCTGCACCTGTATCACTCTCTGCAGCCGCAGCACAAATCTCAGAGCCAACCGGCAAGCCGCTCGAGATCCCACTCGACCAGATTGAACGCAACCCCTTCCAGACGCGCAGCCACTTCGACGAGGCCAAGCTAGCCGAACTGGCGCAGTCCATCGCTGCCTCAGGCGTAGTGCAACCCATTGTCGTGAGGCCACTTAGCGGAGGCCGCTATCAGCTCATCACCGGCGAGCGCCGCTGGCTGGCCAGTAAAAAAGCAAACAAGACCACCATCCCCTCCATCGTGCGTCAGGTCTCGGACGAGCAGACGCTCGAGATGACCATCGTCGAAAATCTTCAGCGCGCCGATCTCAACCCCATCGAACAGGCCCGCGCCTACCAACGCCTAAGCAGCGACTTCAAGATGACCCAGGAGCAGATGGCCGTCCGCACCGGCAAAGAGCGAGCAAGTGTAGCTAACTTCCTTCGTTTGTTGCGTTTACCGGAATCGGTCCAGCAAAAAGTGGAGTCCGGCGATCTCTCCTTCGGCCATGCCCGCACCCTCCTCGCGCTCGATTCGCCCGAAGCCATCACCACAGCCGCCCAAAAGGTGATGGCGCTGTCGCTCTCCGTCCGTCAGACCGAAAGCTACGTCCAGGGCCTTATCAACCCCGAGGCAAAGGAGAAGAAGGAGTCCAAGGCCGACGCGCAGCCCGAAGACCCCAACGTCCGCGAAGCCCAGGACCGCCTGCGTCGCTCCCTCGGCCTCAAAGTGCGCATCGAGGACAAGAAGGGCAAAGGCCGCGTCATCATCGAGTACTCCGGCCTCGAAGACTTCGACTCCATCCTCACCGCGCTAGGCGGACAGTAGTAGGCGGCCAGTAGTCTCGGGCATGCACTAAAGATCAAGGCACTAATAATTCGGGCCGCGCTGGACAAGCACTCAAACAAGCACCCCAACAAACACCGAAGACTCTCGCAGACACGTCAGGAGACTCCACATGCGTCAAGTCCATCCCGTGAAACTATATTTATTCCTTTTTTTGTTACAAATTGCTTTTCTCAGCATCCACGCCCAAACGACACCCCGCATTCTCCTCCGCACCGGTCATCTCCTCGACGTAAAGACCGGAGCCGAGCCTGCCGCGCAGACCATCATCGTCACCGGCGATCGCATCACCGCTATCGCACCCACGGCCACCACGCCGAAGCAAGCTGGTGACACCGAGATCGACCTCACTCGATACACTGTCATGCCCGGCCTCATCGACGTCCACACCCATCTCACCATGGCGACGAACTTCGACCCGTACTACGAACTCTCGATGACTCCTGCCAAAGAGGCGATCATCGGGGTCGAAAATGCAAAGGTCACGCTCGAAGCCGGCTTCACCACGGTGCGCAATGTAGGCGCGAACGACTTCACCGATGTCGCCCTCCGCGATGAGATCAACGCAGGCCACATCCCCGGCCCGCACATGCAGGTCTCCGGCCCAGCCCTCGGCATCACCGGCGGACACATGGACGAGAACCTCCTCCCCTACGAGTACCACGTACACGGCCAGGGCGTAGCCGACGGCATCCCCGCCGTTCAGCATCAGGTCCGCGAGAACATCAAGTACGGCGCCGACCTCATCAAGATCGGAGCCACTGGCGGCGTCCTCTCCAAGGGAGACGACCCGCAGGCATCGCAGTACACCCTCGAAGAGATGCAGGCCATCGTCGCCGACGCACACCGTCTCGGCCGCAAAGTCGCAGCGCACGCACACGGAGCGCAAGGCATCCTCTTCGCCACCGAAGCAGGCGTCGACTCCATCGAGCACGGCAGCTACATCAACGACGAGGACATCGCCCTCATGAAGAAGAAGGGCACCTACCTCGTCCCGACGGCGTATCTCATCGATTGGGCGCAACAATATGCGAACCTTCCTCCCATCTACGCTCAGAAGATGAAGGACGTCAGTGCGGTCGAAAAGGTGAACATCCGCCATGCCATTCAGTCCGGCGTCAAGATCGCCCTCGGCACCGACGCCGCCGTCTACCCCCACGGCCTCAACCCACACGAGGTCGATGTCTACGTCAATCAGTTCGGCATGTCTCCCCTGCAAGGCATCCAGACCGGCACTCTCAACGCCGCGGACCTCATGGACTGGACCGATCGCGTCGGCTCCATCGAACCCGGCAAGTGGGCCGACCTCATCGCCATCGACGGCGACCCGCTCAAAGACGTCAAGCTCCTCCAGCACGTCCCCTTCGTCATGAAGTCCGGCGTGGTCTACAAAGACGAGACCCACAAGTAGCAGGAAAGAAATCGCCGGATCAATATGCAAGCCTCAGCTCTTGAGTTTCGTCTTCGTTTCATCATCGGCATCGTCATTTATTTGCTCGGATTCATCGCCCCGTGGAACATTCTGCTGCACCTGGACTCCATTCGCACCTGGCAGTATCTCGCCGCATGGCCTGCGCGCAGTGGATGGCTCAGCTTCAGCGCTGCCACCATCATGGTCCTGGTCCTCGGCATCCTTTGCGCCGTTGCAGGAGCGTTCCTGCGCACCTGGGGTTCAGCCTACCTCGCCCACTCCATCGCTCAAGCAGGCGCGATGCACGGCGAAGGCGTTGTCGCCGCAGGGCCCTATCGCTATCTCCGCAATCCGCTATACCTTGGCACCTTCTTCCACACCTTCGCCCTCGCGCTTCTCATGCAGCCCAGCGGAGCCATCTTCTGCATCGTCGCCATCGTTCTCTTCCAGCTGCGTCTCATCTTCGCAGAGGAGTCCTTCCTCACCGCAAAACTCGGCGCCCCCTATCTCGACTACTGCGCCAAGGTCCCACGCCTCTTTCCATCGCTCACTGCACGCATCCCCGCATCCCCAATGCGCCCATCATGGCCCACTGCATTCCTCTCCGAGATCTACATGTGGGGTGTCGCCATCTCCTTCGCGGCGCTCGGCTGGCGCTACAACTCTGTGCTCATCATCAAGGGGGTCCTCATCTCACTCGGCCTCTCCCTCATCGTCCGCGCCTTCCTCCCCAAGCGCTAGAAGGCGTCGAAGACGCGTCAGCCTCGATGGCAGATCGCGCCGTGCGCGCAGCACGCCTTTGCAGTTCTCGCCCATAAAGGGGAAACCCGCCGCGCCACACGATCAGATCGTGGACACAGCGGGTTAGTCTTTCTCGCGCTTCAGCAGCCTAAACTCCGAGGCGCGTCAATCGGGGAGGGCCTAATTCTGCGACACCATCGCACCAACTGGCGCACCCGAGCGTCGCTGTCGAACTACTTCTTTACCGGTGCGATCGTGTCCTTGGCAACCTTGGCCACGCGGAACTTCACCACGGTCTTGGCCTTGATCTTGATGGTCTCACCCGTCTGCGGGTTGCGGCCAAGACGCGCCTTGCGCTCTGCCTTTACCAGTTTGCCGATACCAGGAATGGTGAACTCGCCATTCTTCTTGGTCTCTTTGACTGCGGTCTCTGCCAACAGTTCCAGGAAACCTGCGGTCTGCTTGTTGGTCAGTTCGAGCTTCTCCGCCAGGTGGCGAACCAGCGCTGTCTTTGTCATTCCCTTTGCCATGTATTGCTCCTTCTTGCTTTCGAAATAGAATTCTAAGGTCTGCTCGCCTTGCCCGCATAAAGATTTCGTAAACCGCATCCAGTTTTGCAATGCGAAATCACCAGTGTTCATGCGGGTGCGGAGAACCGTACCGCAATTCACCTTCAGCCTTTCCGCGCGCTTTGTCAACTCCCTTTCTTCGGTTTCCACAGGTTTTTTCCGGTTTTTCTCGGTTTTGTTCGAAAACAGGTACATTTTTCTCATAAATAACCAAGAAAATCCCTGATTCTACGCGCAGGTTAACCAGTCGATCTATTCAGTCCCAGTGACGCGAGGTGCGTTTAGGGACGAATCTTTTTTGCCCCAAAATCTCTCATTTGCGTAGCGATTAATAGAAATAAAATAAGGCACCTGAGAGATGCCATACGCAGTTCGGAACCTGACAACGCCGAAATACGTAACCAAAGTCTATGACCAGTACAAGCGACGCGTACCCCGGCGATCCGGCCGTCAAATCCGCTCTACGGCTTGCTGTTATCTTTGCGAGCGTCAAACTACTGCTCACCTTCGGACTCACTCTGTACACGCAGAAGATTGGCTACAGTTACTTCCGGGACGAGTTTTACTACATCGCCTGCGGGCGGCACCTGGCCTGGGGCTATGTGGACCACGGTCCGGTGGTCGCGGTGCAGGCGAGGTTGGGCGAGCTACTATTTGGCGATTCGCTCTTTGCCATCCGCATTTTTTCCGCAATCGCGGGCGCGATCATGGTGTTCCTCGGTGGTCTGGTCGCCTGGGCTCTCGGTGGTCGCCGGTCTGCGCAGGCGCTGGCCATGCTCGGACTGATCTGCTGCCCGCAGTACATCGGCGCCGATGGTTTTCTCTCGATGAACTCGTTCGAGCCGATGTTCTGGACGTTTTGCATACTGGCGCTCGTTCTGATGCAGAACGGGCGCCCTGAACGCTTCTGGTGGCCCATGCTTGGCATTGTCAGCGGCATTGGAATCCTCAACAAACCGTCCATGCCTATGTTTCTTGTTGCGCTTCTCCTGGGGCTATTGTGCACACCGGAACGTCGGGTGCTTTTCTCGCGATGGGCCTTGATTGGCATTCTCCTGATGCTTATCATCCCGCTGCCCTATGTCGCGTGGCAGTACGGAAATCACTGGCCCATGGCTGAATTTCTGCACAACGGCACGGTGCACCATAAGAACGTTACGCTGGGGCCGTTGGCGTTCTTTCTTGCGCAGTTTGCCAACATGCAGCCGGTGAACGCACTGCTGTGGGTCACCGGCGTTATCGCGCTTCTGCGCAGCAAGTCCATCCCCCGTGGTCGCTGGCTTGGGCTCGCGTTTATCTTCTTCTTCGCGATGGCCTTCCTTAGCCATGCGAAGGACTACTATCTGGCCCCGGTGTATCCCGCGTTCTTTGCTGCTGGTGCCATTGCCTGGGAACACCGCTTTGCAGCTTCTCGGCTTGTGCAGCGCTCAAGCATTTTTGCGTTTCCTGTGTTTGAAGCATTGCTCGTTGTCACTACAGCCATTGTTTTACCCATGGCCTCGCCTGTGCTAAAGCCGCAAACCTGGGTGCGCTACACGACGGCCCTGCATCTCCCCCACAACAACACTGAAAGGGCCGCAACCGGCCCTTTGCCTCAGTTCTTTGCCGATCGCTTCGGCTGGCAGCAGGAAGCCAGTATCGTCATTGCCGGCTACCGTTCACTGACGCCTGAGCAACAGCAGCATGTGTGCATCTTCGGCAATAACTATGGAGAGGCAGGCTCCATCGATTTCTTCAATCGTCTGCAGCATGCCGACCTTCCGCCGGCGATCAGTGGCCACAACACCTACTATCTCTGGGGATCACATCATTGCGATCCCAACATAAGCATCGCCGTCATAGGCGATACGCCTGAGGAGATCGGCCAGAAATACTCCAGTGTCATGGTGCTTGGTCATCTGAATAGTCCTTACGCGATGCCCTACGAACACAAGAACGTATACCTCCTTCGCAACCGGCGAGCGGATGCTCAGTTTCTCTGGTCTGACGAAAAGCATTACGACTAGCAAGCAATGCGCTCGAAATCACAGAATGGTCCTGAGAAGGCGGCTTTTGTTTACTAATTGTTCTTTCACCCGACCATAACTGGCCAAGCGCAACTGACCCATACTGGTTTACTGGTTCCCCCGAATATTCACCCGCAATCAGTATGTGATATCTTCCTCCGCAGTAAACCCAAGGAGCGAAGTCCATGCACAAAGCATTCTCCCCCTCGCGCGTCGGCGGGGTCCTCCCCTCCGTCTCAAAACTCCTTCTCCTCGCATCTCTCGCCATCGTCACCGCCTCTGCGCAGGTCGTTCCTGTTCCACCGACTCCGCAGGTAGGCTCTTCGAACCCAGTCACCGCCGAGCCTCTCGTCTCCCGTCCCCACACCAAACCCTGCGTCGTCTCGCTTCTCAGCAATGCCGCCTTTGAGAACTTCAACGGAACGCCCCTCACCTACGCTCCACCCGCAGCCTGCCCCGGCCCGTGGGCCAAGGTGGTCCTCACCGCCGACTTCACCGTCACCGCCGGCCGCCAGTTTGATCGCAGCGCCTGGTTCTATCTCGGCGACACCAACATCTTCTACGGCACCACCGCCGAACCCCGCGCCGCCCTCAGCCCCTCCTGGCACATCGAGCGCGACCTCACCGATCTCACCGCACTCTTCAAGTCTCCGCAGACCGGCCTCGCCTCCATCGGCAACGTAGTTAACTCCACCTACACCGGCATCATCTACGCCAGCGCCGAGCTCGAGTTCTACCCCGCCTCCTGGCAGGCCCCCGCGCCCGTCACGCCTGACGTCATCGTCCCCGTCAGCTCCGGCAACGGCCCCGTCACCCTCAACACCACCACCGATCAGGCGACCGCAACCTTGAACCTTCCGCGCAACGTAGAGAAGGTCTACCTTGACGTCATCTCGCAGAGCCAGATCGGTGACGAGTTCTGGTATCTCTGCGTCCCCACCCCGGTCGCAGGCGAGCTCGAAACCTGCGGCAACACCGCCTTTCGCGAGACCGAGATCTCCATCGACGGTAAAGCCGCTGGCGTCGCTCCCGTCTATCCCTGGATCTACACCGGCGGCCTCGACCCCTACCTGTGGGAGCCCATCACCGGCGTCCAGACCCTCAACTTCAAGCCCTACCGTGTTGACCTCACACCCTTCGCCGGACTCCTCGCCGACGGCACCCAGCACACCGTAGCGGTCAGCGTCTATAACGCCAACGGATACTTCCTCTCCACCGCCAATGTGCTCGTCTATACCGACCACGGCAGCAAAGAAGTCTCAGGCGGAGTCCTCAGCAACACCCTCACCGCCGCACCCA
The DNA here is from genome assembly GCF_013410875.1 of Tunturiibacter empetritectus. Lineage (GTDB taxonomy): Bacteria > Acidobacteriota > Terriglobia > Terriglobales > Acidobacteriaceae > Edaphobacter > Edaphobacter empetritectus. Next base: position 348,062 of record NZ_JACCCU010000003.1, read on the forward strand.
ATCCCGAGGTCGTCCAGAACCTCTCCACCGACGCCAGCGGCACCACCACCGGCACCGTCAACGTAGGCTCCAACCGCACCTTCTCCATCACGGGATACGTCAACACCTCACACGGCCGCGTCGAAACTACCGTCGCACAAAAAGTAAACTTCCTCAGCGCGCAGACCTTCGACGTCAATGTGGCCAACGGCCCCGAGATTCAGAACCTCGTCCAGACCAGCACCGTAGACTCTGAGACCACAACCCGAGATGGCTTCCTCGTCGAGAAGACCTCGAAGCACATCTCCTTCCCGCTCACACTCGACTACACCTTCCTCAATAATCCCAACGGCACCTTCACTCAGGTAGTCTCTTCTAACCAGCAGGACCTGCACACCGAAGCGAAGTCCCTCAACGGCTTCCAATACTTCCAGTCCAGCGCCAAAGAGCAAGTCAACTCGCAAGACACGCTGCAGTTCGACGCCGGCTTCAACGTAACGGCGCCCGGAGTAGGCAGTTCCAGCGCCTCCTACCGCAGCAACGACTCCCTCGGCGATTGCTACAGCAGGTCACTCACCGCTGCAGACCAGAAGCTAACCTCAGTGACCGACGGCAAAGGTTGCCACGACCACGACCACTGGTTCTAGCAATCAAGCGCAAACCCGCACCTGTCCTCTCGTCCATCGTGCAACTCGCGCGGTGGACGAGCGACACCTTCTCTAAAGCTTCACCCTCTTGCCAGTTCGCGCCGACTCATAGATCGCTTCCATCACCCGATGGTCTCGCAGCCCCTCTTCGCCCGGTGTCTTCGGCTCTATCCCTTCCAGAATGCACTCCGCAAAGTGATCCATCTCCAACGCGAACTGATCCTTTTCTTCAATCTGCGGAGCAATCTCATTCTCATGCTCCCCGTCCAAATGGGACCACTTCAACTTATTCCCGTGATACGCAAACGCAGGCGACATCTCCGCCCATGCTGAGGTTCCTTCCATCCGTAGAAACTGGCTCTTATGCACGTCATAGCTCGTCGTGCAGGTTGCGGTGTAACCGCTCGGAAATCTCAGGCTAAAACTGCAGCTAGCCTCCACCTCAACGAACCGCAGATCATCCTTAGGCTGCCAGGTCTGCGCCATCACTTCGCTCGGCTCCTCGCCAGACAAAAATCGTGCTGCGTTCAAACAGTAAAGCCCCACATCCGGCAGGCACCCGCCTCCAGAGAGCGAACGCTTCAATCGCCACTGCGCCGGGTCTCCCTCCTGTTGCGAGTTCGAAGATACAAACCCGCGCAGCTCGCCCAGCTTGCCCTCCGTCACCAGCTGCCGCAACGCACGGTTGTGCGGTTCGTACTGCTGACGATACGCAATCATCAGCTTCACCTTCGCCTGCTTGCACGCAGTAATCATGTGCTCCGCCTCTTTGCTGCTGGTCGCCATCGGCTTCTCGCACAGAATGTGTTTCCCGGTCTTGGCACCGCGCACGACGTACTCCTCGTGCATCCCGTTCGGCAGCACAATGTAGATCGCCTTCACCTCGGGATTCTTCGCAAGCTCCTCATAGTTTGCATATCCATAAATCGCGGAGCCGTTGATGCCATACTGCGCCGCAATCTTGGCCGCCTTCGCGCGATCGCCGCTCACCAGCGCCACCGGCTTCGAATACTCTGACGACCCAAACGCAGGCAGAATCTGATTCAACGACAAACGGCCCAGGCCCACAATCGCAAAGCCGACGCGCCTGTCCTCTGGAAGAAACGGCCCCGGTGTACTCTCTTTTTGTTCCGAAGGTCCATGAATCTGCGACAGCTGGACCTCATTTTCTTCGTTGGGCCTTCGTTCGCTTTGTTGTGCGAAACCCGCAGTCGCCACTGCACCCGCTACTGCTGCGGAGCGAAGAAAGCTTCTGCGAGAAGAGGCAACAAGCGTCATAGGCGTGTGATGCTGCGCAAATAGCCAACGTTGTCGTCTCGCATCCGTACACATACAGAGAAAGGAACTCACTTCCGCCGCATCAAAAATCGGCTTCGTCTTTTCCGAAACTCTCCCGACCCGCTTTGCAACCTGTTCGCCGGGCAACCCTGAATCAAATCCCCCACCCTCGCATCAACCATAGGAGACAATCAACTCTGAGGGGAAAACCGATGCAGATCGGCATTGACAGCTTCGCAGCACTCGTTCCAGATCCCATCACCGGTCAGACCGTCACCGCGCAGCAGCGCATCGCCCATCTCCTCGAAGAGATCAAGCTCGCCGACGAAGTTGGCCTTGACCAGTTCGGCCTCGGCGAACATCACCGCAGCGAGTACCTCGACTCCGCCCCCGCCGTCATCCTCGCCGCCGCAGCCTCCATCACAAAAAACATCCGCCTCACCTCTGCCGTCACCGTCCTCAGCGCAGCCGAACCCGTCCGCGTCTTCCAGGAGTTCGCCACCCTCGACCTTATCTCCGGCGGCCGCGCCGAGATCGTCGCAGGCCGCGGCTCCTTCATCGAGTCCTTCCCTCTCTTCGGACTCAAGCTCGAAGACTACGACGACCTCTTCGCCGAAAAGCTCGATCTCCTCCTCACCCTTCGCGAGAGCAACAACATCCACTGGTCCGGCAAACACCGTGCCGCGCTCACCGGACAAGGAGTCTTCCCTCGCCCGCTGCAGAACCCGCTGCCCGTCTGGCTGGGTGTTGGTGGCACCCCAGAGTCCTTCGCCCGCGCCGGCATGCTCGGCCTGCCCCTCATGGTCGCCATCATCGGCGGCGAACCCCACCGCTTCCGCCCACTCATCGACCTCTACCGCGAAGCAGGCAAACAAGCAGGCCACGCGCCCGACTCGCTCAAGGTCGGCATCCACGCCCTCGGCTACGTAACCGACACCGACCAGCAAGCCTCCGACGACTTCTTCCCTGGCTACGCCGAAGCCTTCACCAAGATCGGCAGAGAGCGCGGTTGGCCGCCAGTCACCCGCAGCCAGTTCGAGGCGCTGCGCCGACCCACCGGCGCTCTGATGGTCAGCGATCCCGAAACCGTAGCCGCAAAGCTCCTCAGGATGGACGAAGCCCTCGGCGGCATCTCCCGCATCAGCTTCCAGATGAGCGTCGCTGCCCTGCACCACGACAAACTCCTCCACGCCATCGAACTCCTTGGCACCCGCGTTGCCCCCATCATCCGCAAAGCTCTACCGGCTCTGCCGAAGTGAGGTAGATCGAAGGCTCTCAACTACAATTGTGACCGGCAGTACAGTGTGCTGAAGGGAGTCTCGTATGGCTGACACATTCACCCTCGATCCGGCCCACACGGCCGTCCTGAGCATGGATTGTCAAGCCGGCATCGTCTCCATCTACACCCGAGAGGGCAAGGACGCCTTTCTGGCTCGAGCCGCAAGTGTTCTCAATCATGCTCGTGCTGCAGGCATGACCATCATCCACATTCAGGTAGGCTTTCGATCTGGACTCCCCGAAGTCAGCTCCCGAAATGCGCTTTTCAACGCCATTAAATCCTCAGAGCAACATCAGAAGCTGTTTCTGGAACCGCATGGAACGATCCCAGATGTCATCGCCCCGCAAGACGATGACATCGTTATAACCAAGCACCGAATCAGTGCCTTTGCCGGCACCGATCTCGCTATGATTCTCCGCGCCAATGACATCGATACCTTGGTTCTCTTAGGCATTGCGACCAGCGGAGTCGTCCTCTCCACTCTTATCGAGGCTTCTGACGCCGACTACCGTCTTGCGGTCATCGGCGATTGTTGCGCTGACCTGGACTCAGCGCTTCACGATTGTCTCCTCCAACGATTCTTCCCGGCACGTGGCTCGGTCTTGTCGTCTGAGGGTTTTATCGCCGCCTCATTGAAGACGGATAAACAATCATGAAAAGTTCTCCACGGGCTGGCCGCATGCACTAGCGCATCCCTCCGCGACTCTCTGCATTGCAAAAAGCAAACATGTAAAAGAAAAAGGTGAGATGCTGATGGGGCGCGGCAGTTGGCCACCCCTTCTGCCGCGAGGAAGATCGCACACTTCCACAAACTCTTTCCCGTCCGGACCGCCAGGCGCTGCCTATATTGGAGGACCTTGGAATGCCGCTGCTGCGAAGAAATAACTACACCCTGCTCCTGCCTTTGGCACTCCTGGCCGCCAGCATCGTGCACAGCCAGACGCCCGACCCATCCAACTCTCCCGCCGTTCCATCCCACGAAACCTCACCTGCCTCCAAAGCTCACCCCCGCGTCGCCCTCGTCCTCGAAGGCGGCGGAGCCCTCGGCTTCGCTCACATCGGCGTCCTCCAGTATCTCGAGGAGCATCACATCCCCGTCGACCTCATCGTAGGCACCAGCATGGGCGGACTCGTCGGCGGTCTCTACGCCACTGGCCGGAGCCCAGACGAGATCCGCAACCTCATCCAGAACATCGACTGGGACAGAGCCATCGGCGGCCGCACTCCCTTCCCCGACCTCTCCTACCGTCGCAAACAGGATCGCGTCGAGTACCCTAACCGCCTCGAGTTCGGTCTCCGTCACGGCCTCTCTCTCCCCGAAGGCCTCAACACCGGCCAGCAGGTCGGTCTCATCCTCGACTCCGCCACCCTCCCCGACTACAACCTCAAATCCTTCGACGACCTCCCCACCCCCTTCCGTTGCGTCGCCACCAACATGAACACTGGCCGCCCCCGCGTCTTCGACAACGGCTCCCTCGCCCGCGCCCTGCGCGCCACCATGTCCATCCCCGCTCTCTTCGTCCCGGTCGTGATCGACGGCGTCACCTACACCGACGGCGCTGCGGTAGACAATCTGCCGGTCGACGTGGCCAAGGCCAACGGAGCCGACATCATCATCGCCAGCTACCTCGACAACACCGGCGGCCCCCAGACCACTCCCGGCTCCTTCCTCGCCACCACGGGAAACTTCGTCAGCATCGCCATCGCCGCTAACGAGATGCGCAGCCTTCAGGCCGCGGACATCCTCATCAGCTCCAAGCTCCAGGGCTTCACCAGCACCATGTTCACCAAATCTGCCGAGATTATCCCGAAAGGCGTGCAAGCCTCCGAAGCCAAAGCCAAACTCCTCGATCGCTTCTCCGTCAACGACGCCGAATGGGCCGCCTACCTCGCCCAGCGCAACGCCCGACGAAAGACTGAAACTCCCACTCCGCAATTTGTAACCGTAACAGGTGTAAGTACTCCAGCCGCAGTCGAGATTGAACGCAGCCTCCACCAGACCATCAACAAACCTATCGACACAAAGTTCCTCGACCAGGAGATGACCCGCTACGTCGGCTATGGAACCCTCAACGCAGCCGGCTACAACATGGTCGACCGCAACGGCGTCCCCGGCCTTAATATCAACACCTACCCCCGCTACAACGGGCCGCCCTTCCTCGATCTCGCCATCAACATCGACGGCTCCGACACCCAGGATGTCCTCTTCGGCATGGCCGGCCGCATCATCTTCCAGAACCTCGGCGGCTTCCGCTCCGAGTGGCGCACCGACATCTTCTTCGGCTACTCCTACGGCGTCCGCAGCGAATACTATCGTCCCTTCACCCCGCATAGCCAGTTCTTCTACGCACCCCGCGCCTACGCCACCAGCACCCGCTTCGACTTCTACAACGCAGGCGCCAGGACCTCGCAGTATCAGATCAACCAGAACGGCGTAGGCTTCGACGCCGGCTACACCTGGAAGCGCAACGCCGAACTCCGCTTCGGCCAGGACGAGTATTGGTACTCCGTCACCAAGCGCATCGACTTCGACAACCTCTCCATCCCGCCCCAACAGCAGAGTGTCACCTCCCTGCGCTTCACCTCCTACAACACCGACAACTCCGTCCTGCCCTTCCACGGCGTCAACACCTTCTTCCGCGTCGAACGCCACGAACCCTCCAAAGGCAACGACCCCTTTACCCTCGCCGAAGCCCGCGTCGCCGGATATCTCCCTCTCTCCCCCAAGGCCTCTGTCTTTCTCACCGCCAGCGGAGGCACAGCCTTCGGCGCACCACCCAGCGTCACCGACCTCCAGGGCTTCCCTCTAGGCGGCCCCTTCCGCCTCGGCTCCTACGGACGCAACGAGCTCCTCGGCACCCAGTATTGGCTCTTTCAAGGAGGCTACGAGCGCAAGATCTTCCAACTCCCACCCCTCCTCGGCGAAGGCGTCTACGCCGTTGGGTTCTTCGAAGGCGGCAAGGTCTACAACAACCTCAACGCCGCGGACGAACTGGAGTCCGAAGCCTGGGACGGCAGCTTCGTCCTCGTCACCCGCACCGCACTCGGCCCCATCTACATCGGCGGAGCCTCCGGCAACAACGACCACCGCAAGTGGTGGTTCGGCCTCGGTCACGTCTTCTAATCGCCATCCCTTTTGTTATTCCCTTGACACCTCTTCGCACAACCCAAGTAGACTTATCCCGATTCGAATCGAAAGAAAACAACAAGCCCCAAGTGCCGCCGCACTAAAGCCACATCAACATCAGGAGAAGCATGAATCCCTCGCGCCGTCTGTTTCTGCAGCAGTCCGCAGCCGTTAGCCTCGCCTCCCTGTTGCCCTTCCGTTCGGCCTTCGGCGAAACCAGCATGCCCATCGGTGTCCAGCTCTACACCGTGCAGGACGAGTTGAAGAAAGACGCCGCGGCAACTTTGCAAGCCCTCGCAAAAATCGGTTACCGCGAGGTCGAGTCCTTCCCCCTTCAGAACATCACCGCCGCGCAGATGCGAACCTTGCTCAACGACGCCGCCTCAAATGCCCCAGCGCCCACCTCTTCTTCGGCATGGGCGAAACTGCCCAGCTCCTCGATCAGGCCAACGCCCTCGGCGCCCACTACGCCGTCAGCTCCGTCCTTTTGCCAGTCACCATCACGGGTATGGACCTGCCAAAGATGAGAGACATGATCAAGGCCTACACCCTCGACGACTATAAGAAGATCGCCGCCAAAGCCAACGAGATCGGAGCGCAAGCCCAGAAGGCTGGTCTCCAATACGCCTATCACAATCACAACTTCGAGTTCCGCGACTTTGGCGGCCACACCGGCTATGAGACCCTCCTCAAAGAAACCGACCCCAAGCTGGTCAAGTTCGAACTCGACTGCGGCTGGATGGTCACCTCCGGCAACAATCCCATCGACTACTTCACCAAATATCCCGGCCGCTATCCCCTCATGCATGCCAAAGACTTTCCCGCCGGCACTCCCGTCAACACCACCAGCGGCGTAGACCCCAACCATCGTCCCACCGAGATTGGCCGCGGCCACATCGACTTCAAGCCCATCATCGCCGCCGCCGAAAAGTCCGGCCTCCAGCACATCTTCGTCGAGCAGGATCCACCCATCGAAGGCATGACCTCGCTCGAAGCCGTAGCCGTCAGCTACAACGCTCTCCGTCCCCTCGTCTAATCAAAGAAAAGATCGTCCCCGTAAACACGTCACGCAGACAAATCTGCATCCAATAGTCAGCCATTGCACCAGGGGGAAACATGGAAACAGAGGAACTAGCACTAGCCGAAGATCGCCGCTCCATGAGCAAGCTGATCCTGTTCGCAACTATCGCATCGGGAGTCATCGCAGCCTACCTGATGTACCGCCGAGGCGAATCGTTAGGAACCATCGCCAAGCAAGCCGTCACAAATCCGATTGGTTCCCTAATGACCGAAGTAAAAAATAAACTCTAATAAAAAGAGCACCATCTCCACGGCAATCAACAAAATGCACTATCTCGATCGGAAACCAATAAAGCGCGCGTCATCTCAATCCAGACTAAGAATTTCGTCATCTCGACCGGAGCCGTGCAGTCTCATCGCACGGCGCAGTGGAGAGACCCCGCATTTTGTTTTTGCCGTTACAAAACGCGAATCTACGTTGCCGTATCCAGATGGAAGGACTCCGTGTAAGCCTCCACCGGATAGCCCTTTTCCTTCCACGCCGCAATCCCGCCCCGCAGCAGCTTCACCCGCGTAAAGTTCAGCGCACGAGCCTTGCCCAGCACCATCTGGCTGGTCTCCTCGTCGCCGCCCGTGCAGTAGATCACCGAGTTCTGATCTCGCGAGAAATGAGCTGTCTGATCAGCAATATCCTTCGGTGCGATCCGCGTAGCGCCAGGAATAATCTCCGGATGCGCCAGAAAGTCCAGCGGCTGGCGCACATCGTAGAGCAGAGTCTTCTTCGCCTTTAGCAGCGCATACAAAGCCTCAGGCTCAATGCTCTTCTCGCGAATCTCGCGTCTGGCAAGAATCCGCCGCATAAAAAACCCAAGGACCAAAACGCAAACCACCGCAACAGCAATAGTAGTCACACTCATCCTGTCCTCCACGTATAGCCAGATTAGATGTACGCAACCGAAAGCCAGTTGTTGCGCAGCCAATTTGAACCCGACCAACGGGAGGACCGAAGCGCCCAACCACCCAGAAAGGTACACAAGTCACGAAGTGACCGCCTCCCGCGTAGGGAGCCCGTCCGGCAGGACACTTGTCTTCGAATAAAGTCACCACAGTGGAGCTACAGCTTCCTCCTCAAACACAGGCTGCGGCCCACCGTGGCCGCCAATGTGGAGTGCCGTCAGGAATGGCTTCGTCTGCGGATCGTAGATCACGGTAATCGCTCCAGCGTTCCCCGCCGTCCCATTGCTGCCATCTCTCCCATCCAGACCGTTGCGCCCGTTTTGTCCGCTGGGTATTCCAATCCCCCCTGACCCTCCGCTTCCCCCGCGCCCGCCCTTTCCACCCGACCCGCCCGCGCCTCCGCTACTCGTTACCGAAAGCGACCCGCCCTGCGGATCTACCAGGTAAAAACGCTCCTTATGTCCTGCGGCAGAGACACCCAGTTGCAGCAGAGGATGAGTCCCAGATCGCAACGCAACCCTCATCTGCACAGACGGTCCATCGCCGCCAGATCCTCCATCCTGGCCATCCGAACCATTGGTCCCATCGGTTCCGTCTCCTCCAGCCGAAGGATTATTCCCATCAATAGATCCCATGCTGCCGCTCGAACCGCTCATTCCATCGGTTCCATTGAATCCGATCGAGCCACCACTACCTGAGAAGTTTGATACAAAGCTGATGTCGTATCGGACCGGAACGTCGAGATCGGCGCGGACACTTGGCTGGCTGGGCACTGTAATAGTGACATGCCCCGTCTTTCCATCGCTGACCCTGGGATCGCGAGGCAGAGATAGCACACCTTTCTTATTGACCGACACAACACTGGTTGTGACCGCCAGGTCCTTCCACAGAACCTTGCCCTTTCCCGCGCCCTCCGTCACCAACACCGCCCCATTCGGGCCGATCAGTGTGGCTATCAGAGAAGCCTTCTGCCCCGGCGCAATACCGGGATCTTTAGAGAGACTGGCTTCTATCGACGTGACGGGAGTTTTGGCAAGAGAGATCCTCTGTCCGAGCCGGACCTGTATGCTGCTGCAGCCAGTCAACACAAATGCAGAGGCCAGTCCCAGCCATGCCATCTGCCTGAAGGGGGAAAAACTCAGCGACCCAAAGCTGCTCACGTTCTTGGACTCCACGAAACTTCCGGCTGCTGTATCAACGGCAGCTCTTCTGCAACGAACCCGAAGATAACCGCCAAGTTGTGTCCTGAATAGTCTCACCCGACCAGCGGGAGGACCGAAGCAGCTAACCCACCCAGAAAAGGTACACAAGTCACGAAGTGACCGCCTCCCGCGTAGGGAGCCCGTCCGGCAGGACACACGCCTTTAAAACATAGGCCGCTTAGGCTTACCAATCAGCGGAGTATTCAGCAGCCTGATCAAAGGCGCAGCCACCTTGAACCGCTCCACCACATCCTTCAGCAGCCCAGGCGAAGTAGCCCGCTCTATCGGCAGCGTAGCCGACAATCCCCACTGCCTGCACATAATCAAATCGATCGCAGGATCCTCCGCAGCAAACCCCTTCGGCGGCCGCGTCAGCGAAAGCGTCTCGGTCTCCTGCATCAGCGACCGCAGCTTCTTCCCCGCCGTAATCTTGCGGAACTCCAGATGATGATCCACCAGGTATCGCCGTATGGCCAGCAGCTGCTCCCGCTCCGGCATATATACCCCGGCAGCTATCAACACCTCGGTCGAACTCACCTGCAGATAGAACCCGCCCCCCGAGGTCTTCTGAAGACCATCCCTCGCCCACCACGCCGAAACATGATGCTTGTAAGGCCGCTTGTCCTTGCTGAAGCGAATGTCCCGGTAGATCCGCATCAGGATCTTGTTCGCTGGCCGCAGGTGCTCGGGCGAAAACTCCGCCATCGCCTCATTTACCTCGCTGATCAGCGCCAGCATCGGCTCCTTCAGCTGCTTCTCGTAGATGTGTTTCCGTTCTCCAAACCACTCGCGGTCGTTGTTCTTCTTCAGCCCCCGCAAAAACTTCAAAGCCTCATTCGAAAACTGTGTCCCCATCCCTCAATCCTATCCGCTCGTCGTCACCCTTTGCTGCTGCCCTTTTGTTGTGGTCTTTGCCGTTGTCCTTCTTGTTGTCATTCCCGAAGGGAATCTGCGTTGCCCTCCGCCACCCCAAACTCCTCCAAAAGATCATCACTTACTCGACAAAAAAAGAGCACAAGCCATAGGCCTATGCTCTTCGAAAAGATACCAAGAGAGGAGAGTTAGCTAGTTAAAGAGGCGGCGCCGAACGCTCGCTGCTACACCCACTAACCCGGTTCCCAAAAGAAGCAGCGTGCTTGGTTCCGGAGTGACGCCGGTTCCACCGCCGCCAACCGTACCAGTGATCGGAGTGCTTGCTGAAAACGCATCTTCCAAAGCAAAGTAGGTGAACCCGCCCGGGGCAATAGCAGTGACGAAATTAACCGTGCCTTTTGTCAGGTCCAGCGATATGTTCGAGAAGTTAGAGTCGGGACCACCGTAGCCTGTGGTATCCGACTTATTGCCTGGATCCCCAAATGTGGTGATGCCGTCTCCATCAAATCCGAAGATCGGATTGCCTGCCCCGCCATTGAGGTTGATGCTGCTGATGGTCAAAGACGAGTTATTGTAGAACCCGACAAGCTGGTCGTCGGACCCGTCATAGTTTGGAGAAGGGCTCGGGCCCGCCCCCGCCGTGAGAGTTCCAGCTGAATTTACAGTGATCACCGTAGTGCAGCCGGTAGCAAACCCAAGGTTTGGGCAGACCGGTGTGGCGAATGCGGCAGCTGGGAGCAAAAACCCCAGTGCAAGAGTTGTGAGTTTTAGGCTGTTCATCGTGGAGTCTCCTTGAAATGACGTACAAGGGCCCGGTCGTGATGTTTTCCCAACAAAAAGCAATCGAAGGGCCACCATAAACCCCGTATTCAACACGTCGCCACATGTTGACATTGCAAACTCTTGCAGGAAAAAGGTAGGCCGTTCTTCATCGAGGGAGAAGACTCAAATGCTGACAGGGCTTAATTTAGGTGCCATTTCATAAGTTGAAAATAAACTTGCAGAATGTGGCGTACTCCAAACGGCTGCAGAGTTGCAATTTTAAACACCACGTTTACCACGCAATCCACCACGATCACACCAGCAAAAAACCACGTTCTGCACCATGGTTTTTGCCAAAACCCCCCGAAAAACCCCACAAAGCACCCCGCCATTTTTTTCTCCCGCTACCATGTAAAAATCCACGTGTGTGACTCCAACTCCAACTCCGGCTTTTTCTCTGAAGACACCATCGTAGCCATCTCCACACCACCCGGCCGCGGCGGCATCGGCATCGTCCGCCTCTCCGGCCCCGCCGCCCGCACCATCGCCGAACCCCTCCTCAAACTCCGCCATCCCCTCGCCCCTGGTCAGGCGCGCTTCGCAGAGGTCCTTGATTCCACAGGGGAAATCCTCGACGAAGCTGTCGTCACCTACTTCCAGTCCCCCCACTCCTACACCTCTGAAGACGTAGTAGAGATAGCCGCCCACGGCTCCCCCGTCCTCCTCGATCAGCTCCTCCGCCAATGCGCCGCCAACGGTGCCCGCCTCGCCGAACCCGGCGAATTCACCCAGCGAGCCTTCCTCTCCGGCCGCCTTGACCTCACCCAGGCCGAAGCCGTCCACGACCTCATCGAATCCACCACCCTCCACCAGGCCCGCATCGCCGCTCAGCAGCTTGGCGGCTCCCTCTCCCGCCAGATAACTCCAATAAAACAACAACTTATAAGCCTCATCGCCGCAATGGAAGCTGGCATCGACTTCGCCGAAGACGACATCGACCTCCTGCCCCAAGCCCAAATCATCACCCAAATCGCAGCAATCGAAGCCCCCCTGACCGCGCTCGAACACTCCTTTTCCTACGGCCGCATCGTTCGCGAAGGCTTCTCCATGGCCATCGTTGGTCGCCCCAACGTCGGTAAATCTTCTCTTTTCAACTGTCTGGTCGAACGCGATCGCGCCATCGTCACCGCCTCACCGGGTACAACCCGAGACCTGGTCACAGAACGCGTCTCCCTCGACGGCATTCCAGTAGAACTCATCGACACCGCAGGTCTGCGCGACTCCGCTGATGAGGCCGAGTCAATCGGCATCCAGAAATCTCGTGAAGCCATGTCAGAAGCCGACATAGTGCTTCTCGTCCTCGATGCCACCGCTGCGCCCCACGAAGAAGATAAAGCAACGGCAGCTGCTTTAGTGGGCCGCCCTTCCCTTATTGTTTACAACAAGCAAGACCTCGAACACTCGCAATCGCAGACCTGGGAAGGTGCTCTTCAAGTGGTTGGGACGTCCGCTCTCATGGGATCGGGTATCCCAGAGTTGCGTCGCGCAATCCTGTCACTAATGACAAAAGTGGTCTCCAACATTGAAACCGCAGTTCTAACAAACCGACGGCAACAGCAATCAATTTCGGATGCGTTGCAAGCTCTTAATCAAGCACGACGTGCCGCAGCCGAAATCATCCCTCACGAGATGATCCTCCTCGATCTCTACGAAGCTCTCCGCGCTCTCGATGCCTTTACTGGCTCTACAACGACCGATGACATCCTGAACCTCATCTTCACCAAGTTCTGCATCGGCAAATAACTTTACCTAAACGACAGTTCATGTCAGTGATACTTGGTGGAACTGGCCTACCCGTGAAGGTACTTCAGCCGGAAGAATTGTTGAATCCGCGAGAACAAACGCCGCAGACTAGTCGATCCTCGTCAGTGGCAGCGGGTCACTCATCACCGAAATCCTATGTCGCCTGGAGGAGGAAGACGGCTGGTTTTGCCTGATCGCTAATTCGCCCCAGCATACCCGGTTGCGACCCAGCGCCTTTGCCTGGTAGAGCGCCTTATCGGCCGCCTCAAGCAGGTCTTCCTTGCAGCTCGCGGCACTCGGGTAGCAGGATGCTCCGCCGCAGCTTACCGTTGAAAGCCTGGGATGACTGCCCGGCTCAGGCAGCGCTGGAGAACCAGCTACCTCGACGAGTTTGCGGATGCGCTCAGCAACGATCGCCGCTCCTTCCTCGGTTGTGCCGGGAAGCAGAACGACGAACTCTTCACCCCCGAATCTGGCTGCGAAGTCGTCCTTGCACCGCAGGCCTTGCAGCAGTAGAGAAGCTACTCGCACCAGGACGCGGTCGCCGTACAGATGCCCGCGTGTGTCGTTTGTGAGCTTGAAATGATCGATATCGATCACGATGGCGGATAAGCATGTGCCGGAGCTAACAGCCCCGCTCCACAGTTTGGCAAACTGCAACTCATAAGCATGTCGGTTGGCTAGTCCGGTCAGACTATCGATGCTAGAGATTCTCTGCAGCTCAACGTTCAGGAAGGAGAGCTCTTTGCTTTGAATCTCGCTGCGCAGCCGCATCAAAAAGCCGAGCCGCTCTTCTCTGCCGGTGCTGTAGTTCGCAATCACTGTCATGGAGATGGCGCAGACCGCCAAGGTAATTCCGAGCAGCTTTTCCGAAGAGTTCAGGAAGTGATCGTGTTTAATGAAGATAAGATCGCTTGCCAGCATAACGACCGATGCGCTGAGAGCGTAAAAGAACTGAAGTCGCATCACGACATTGACAAAGATGACCGCAACGATGAGGCCTACCTGAGCGTACGCGGAGGAGGCCGCATTTTTATTGCTCTCGAGGTAAAGGTGCACGACTCCTATGAGACAGCTCGCCCCGGCGATGCTCGTTTCGCGATAGATCTTGTTTGGACTCCAGCGCATGGTGAGATTAATCAGGAGGGCCAGAGGGGTGACGATGCACAGGCGAAGTTGTAATGGAAGCCAGGAGCGACCGCCCTGAAGAAGGTGATCGACGAGGACATAAGCATTGAAGAGACCAATCGCAACCAGGCCTTCCAGCCAGAGACGTTCGGATCGGCGAGCGAGCGTCGACTGCTCGAAGGCGTTTTCAAGAGGAACCGGCAGCGCCAATCTCTGAAAACCTCGTCGTGAAAGCCGCTCGATCTGCTGAATCGCAAGCTCGTGAATGGAAGTGCTCGGCATCGAAAGTCGCCTCTACTCAGCGGTGTGTCTTGCATCCCTGAAGGTTCGTGTTTCTATGGCGGCGGTTCAGAGACAAATCGTAACCATAAAGATGCTGCCTGCATGTTACTAAAGCGGAGACGAAATACACGCGTAATTACAAGGGTTGCATGGTACTTCCGTGTCATTCTCTCTGAGCCTGCTCAATCGCTATCAGCGGTTTGACAGGCTTAAGAGACGAGAAGATTGTCGATCAGACGCGTGCGGCCCACATAAGCCGCTACTGCGATGAGCACACCGCTCTTAGCCGATGACTCAGGGAGAAGCGATCGGGCGTCGACGATTGCGAGGTAGTCCACTTTTATGCACGTTGCGGTCTCCAAAGTGGTTCTTCCAATTTGCAGGAGCAATGCACTGCGGCGTTCGCCCTGGATGATGCTTTGTTCGATTGCAGTCAGCGCACGATGCAGGACTAATGCCTGTTCACGCTCCGAAACGCTAAGGTATCTATTTCTACTGCTCAGAGCCAGGCCGTCGGCGTCTCGCACGATAGGGCAACTGACCAGCTCGAGGTCAAAGTTGAGATCCTGAACCATCTGGCTCAAGACGGCGATCTGCGCGGCATCTTTTTGACCGAAGTAGGCGCGATGCGGCGCGACGATGTGAAACAGCTTGGCAACAACGGTGGTTACCCCGGTGAAGTGTCCTGGGCGGGAGGCTCCGTCCAACCGGTCGCCGATGCCGGATACGGTGATGGTGGTTACGGCGCCGCTAGGGTACATCTCTTGAGCTTCGGGGGCAAAGAGGATGGCCACACCTTCCGCCTCAAGCTGCCTGCAGTCTGCCTCGAAGGTTCGTGGATACTGGGCGAAGTCTTCTCCTGGCGCGAACTGCAGGGGATTGACGAAGATCGACGCCACGACAGTCTGGCATTCAGAGCGGGCTCGCTGGACCAGGGAGAGATGACCCCTATGGAGCGCACCCATCGTCGGCACAAAGCCTATTGAGACGCCCTGCGTCCGGAGATCGCGGCAGATGCCTTGCATCTCCGCAACACTCTTTACGATCTTCATCAAATAACAGCTCCTCTCTACCGCATAGCTGCGGGATTCTCTCTTTGATTCTTCTGATCTTCTTTAGACGGACACGCACCGCCGTCGACGGGCTCGAATTGACGTCGAGATCGTTTGTGTGTGGCTGCGGTCTGGTTGCTACCCAACTGCTTCGATCGGGTCGGCCGGCTCGGTTGATTCGGCCGATTCATTCATCAATTCGCGAACCTCGCGGGAGAAGTGGTAGCTTTCGGCGTCCGCGGGGAAGGTTCGGGCGTCTACGTCGTGCCGGTACTCTTCCAACGCCTTGCGCATGACTCCCGCTACGTCGGCGTATCGCCGGACAAACTTTGCCGGAGGCGAGAAGGTCATGGTCATCATGTCGTGGAGGACGAGGATCTGTCCGTCGCAGTCGGGGCCGGCACCGATTCCGATGGTGGGGATGCGGAGCTCTTCGGTGATGATGTGGGCGAGTTCGCGGGGAACCCCTTCGAGGACGACTGCGAAGCAGCCAGCCTCCTCGAGAGCCAGCGCGTCGGTGCGCAACTCGTCGATCGCCTGCATCGTCTTGCCCTGGACTTTGTAGCCTCCCATGCGGTGGACGCTCTGGGGGGTGAGTCCGATGTGTCCCATGACGGGGATCTCGGCGGCGGTGATTCTGCGGATGAGGTCGGCGCGGTCGCGGCCACCTTCGAGCTTGACGGCTTCGGCTCCTGACTCTTTGACGAAGCGGATTGCGTTGGCGAGGGCTTCGCGGTCGCCGGTGTGATAGCTGCCGAAGGGCATGTCGGCCACGAGCAGGGCGCGTTTTACGGCACGTCGGACGCCGCGGGTGTAGAGGAGCATCTCGTCCATGGTGACGGCGAGGGTGTTCTCGTGGCCCTGCATGACCATGGCGAGCGAGTCGCCTACGAGGAGAACGTCGAGGCCAGCCTCGTCGATGAGCCGGGCGCTGGCGTAGTCGTAGGCGGTGATGGCGCTGATGGGCCGGCGTAGAAGTTTCTTTTCGAGGAGGGAGGGGACGGTGACTTTGGCGAGGGAATCGGCCTGTCGCCCAGCTTGGGCATCGGCTCGTTCCGTTGAGAACGTGGTCAGACTCATTGCAATCTCCAGTGCAGCTCCGCCGCGTGTCGTCTTAGGAAGGCGACTTTGGCTGGATACCACCTGTCCCAGAAGGTACCTGGGCCGTGATTGACTTTACGCGTCTTGTGGCCCGAATGGCAAGGCGTCTATCGAATCCCCGAAAGTTAGGGGGGTACCCCCCCTATTACCCGCGCGCAACTCTTTTATTGTCAGTAGCTTACAGAAGAAAGCCACATTCAAATACGTCATTCTAAACGGCTTACGCGCAGATACGTGCAAACAAAAGGGTTAGATTGCTTTTTGGTCTCTGGCAGGTGACAGAGTGCCCTTGCAACGATCTAACTATACTAATTATAGCGGTTGAACGGAAACTAATGCGCACGGGATAAACCTATGATTGCAATTGGTTTGCATGAGGCTGGGGCTTGACAGCTTTTAGGATTGCTCTCTGAACTGACATTTATCATCCTTGCTGTCCAAGGCGAAGAGGAGAATACTCTTGAGGCGCTGAGTATATGTCTGAAGACAAAAAGACTTATGGGGTGCATCAGCGCTAAGCTCAGCAGAGATCGCTGCGGGCGTGATCTCAAACAAGTTTAGTAGCCAATTAAGCTGGTGGGGCTTATTGCTAATATGTGCCATTCCATTGGTACTGACTTTTGTCTGGATTTATAGGAGAGAACGCGAAAAGGGAAGGTTGCGGAGTCTCTGGCAGGTACACCCCATCTCATATTCGATAATTGCCCTAATCGCACTCGTTTTTTTTTGGACATCGGGGTCTCTCTTAATTGCGAAGCTGCGCACACCTTCGAAATCACAGATCTCAGCACAGTCTTTGGAACCGATGGCCAAACCTGTAAATCCCGCTCCTGTCCCAGCTGTCATTCCACAAACTGTGGCAATCAAACCAGTCGCCCCTGACGTTACCGTATCGCCTAAGGTCAAACTGACCCCGCGATCAAAAGAACAAAAGACTGATCCCCCTGTTACGCGAAACCCGCAACCCGCACCTCCGACCGAAAACCTTTCTCCCGCACCGACTCCCATGCAGCAGCCGTCCAACGTGGGGTGTATTGGCGGCAGCGGTAATGCCTGTGTAGGAACAAATCAACCGGGCGGGGTTGTGATCGGGACACTGGGAAGCGTTCCTCCTCCCGATCGAACCTTGAGTCCAGATAATGTAACAAAGGCAGTAGATCTCCTGAAGCGAGCAGGAAGTGAGACTCGGATATTCTTCATTACGTTCCCCACTCAAGCTAGTGACGATGGAGAGATAGGAAAATTCACGCTAACCTTGGAAAACGTCTTCAATAAGGCCGGGTGGAATCCATATCGCGAGAGAAATGTTCAATTAGGACAGTTTCGTTCCATATCTGAGCGTTCATCGTCGGAAGGAGAGGGGATTGGGTGTAGCCTGCCTGATCCCCCGACACGCGAGTCTCAGTTAGCAATGCAGGCCTTATCGCTGTTGGGTTATCCATGCACTCACCCGTCGGTATATCAACCATTTGCAAATCCAGGTCAGCAATCAAATTTTGGGTTTGCGTTATATGTATCTGTCGGAACAAGAATAAAGCCAGAACAATGAAAACGAACACGAATACCACGAAGGCCCGGAAGCCTAGAGCGGTTTGAAAAGGGAATGGCCTCACTGGTTCGTTCGCTGAAGCCATGGTCGAAGTCGACCGCGAGGAAGACAGTCCGCAAGCGGACTATCAAGTTTCAAAGAAGTTAAACTGCACTCTGCTAGGCGCGGCCGCGGGCGGAGCCTGGGGGTGGGGGGTAGTTGGGTTTTAGCTTTACGGGCTCTACGATCTCGGGTTCGAGGGCGATGGGGCGGTGGGCGGCGACCATCTCGGCGATGGCGTATTTTAGCGGCTCGATGCCCTCGCCGGTAACGGCTGAGATGGTGAAAAAGGGGAGCTTGCGGCGCTTGGCCATTGCGGTGAGCTTTTTGAGCTTTTCGGGATTGGCTACATCGGCTTTGGCGGCTACGAGGATGGTGGGCTTGGCGGCAAGCGCGGGGTCGAAGCTTTTGAGCTCTTCGGTGATGACTTTGTAGTCGGCGACGGGGTCGGGACGGGCTGATCCTACTGCCGCGGCGCTGCCTTCCGCGGCGCCGGAGTCGGAGACGTCGACGAGGTGGACGATGACGCTGGTGCGTTCGATGTGTTTGAGGAACTGGATGCCGAGGCCAGCGCCGAGGTGTGCGCCTTCGATGAGGCCGGGGAGATCGGCGACGGTGAAGGACTCGGTGTGGGGGAAGTCGCCGACCTGGACGACGCCTAGGTTGGGCTCGAGGGTGGTGAAGGCGTAGTTGGCGATCTTGGGTTTGGCGGCGGAGAGGCGGGAGATGAGGGTGGACTTGCCGACGTTGGGATAGCCGACGAGGCCGGCATCGGCGAGGAGACGGAGCTCGAGGCGATAGGCGCGCTCTTCGCCGGCGCGGCCGAGCTCGTGTTCTCGGGGTGCTTGATGGGTGGACGTCGCAAAGTGCTGATTGCCGCGACCGCCGCGACCGCCCTTGGCGATGACGATGGTCTCGTTGGGTCGGGCGAAGTCGTGGATAAGCTCGCCGGTGGCGTCGTCGTAGAGGAGGGTGCCTACGGGAACTTTGAGGGTGGTGCTTTCGCCGGAGTATCCGGAGCAGTTTGAGCCGAGGCCGTGGCCTCCGCGCTGAGCCTTGTGCTCGGGGTTGAAACGGAAGTGGACCAGGGTGTTGTGGCTGAGGGAGGAGGACATGAGGACGTCTCCCCCATGGCCGCCGTCGCCGCCCGAGGGGCCGCCTTTGGGAACGAACTTTTCGCGGCGGAAGGCCATGCAGCCGTTGCCGCCGTCGCCGGCCTTGATGCGAATTTTTGCTTCATCAATAAACATTCTTCAGTGTCTAGTGTACTAGGGTCTGCGCTAGACTGGGATTGTCCGAGCAAGATCGCCGGTTGCGCACGAGATTGCGGAACGGGTTTGACTGTTTGACTCTTGACTGTGGCACTCCTCCTTTATTGATTCAGTTTGTGACAGAAGAGATCTTTCGTCAGAGATCCTGCGTCAGAAAATCGTTGGGTCGCGCTTGTAATCACGTGTTAATCGCGATGTGACAAGGTTAAGACAAATACATGACATTCCGAATGTCAGGCGCGGAACGAACGAATGCGCCTGAGGCGGCAGCAATTTTTGAGGAGACAGATGACACGATATTTAGGGAAGAGCGTTTTTTTGGCGTTGGCGTGCTTGATGGTGCGGCCGATGGGGGCGCAATCGACGACGCAGGGTGCGATTGTGGGGACGGTGTTCGACAATACCGGCGCGGTGGTGCCGGGGGCGGCGATCGAGATTCGCAATAACGGCACGAACGCGACGCTGACGTTGACGTCGGATTCGGCGGGACTGTATCGCGCGCCGCAACTGCCGCCGGGAAGTTATACGGTTACGGTCAAGGCGACGGGATTCGATGTGCAGCGCGAGAGCAATGTGACCGTGGAGGTGAGCCTTGCGACGCAGTTGGATGAACATCTAAAGACGGGTTCAGAGAGCCAGACGGTGGAGGTGACGGCGACTGCACCGGTGCTGAACTTTGAAGATGCGACCTATGGTGGCCATCTTTCGAATACGGAGATCGAGAGTATTCCGATCAACAATCGCCGCTGGTCGACGCTGGCGCTGCTGACGCCGGGCGCGACGGTGGACGCGAATGGATATGGATTGATCCAGTTTCGCGCGATCAGCCCGCTACTGAATAACGTGGAGATTGACGGCGCGGATGACAACCAGGGCTTCTATGCCGAGGAGCGCGGGCGCACGCGGGAGGGCTACTCGACCTCGCAGGCCGCGGTGCGCGAGTTTACGGTGAACAGCGGAGTGTATTCGGCGGAGTATGGACGCGCGGTTGGCGGCGTGATCAATTCTGTAACCAAGAGCGGCACAAACGCTCTTCATGGTGAGTTGTACTTCTACAATCGGGACAGCTCGCGCTCGGCTTACGGGTTCCAGACTAATAACACGACCTTCGACGCAACGACGGGCAAGTATGTGACGGCGCCCTTCAAGCCGACGGATAAGCGCAATCAGTACGGTTTCGGTGCTGGCGGAGCGTTGATCAAGGATAAGCTGTTCTGGTTTTATTCCTTTGATGTCTTCCACCGGAACTTCCCTGGCGTCTCGAAGGCAAACAATCCGAGTGCGTTCTTTACGACTCCGGATGCGGCGCTTCCGGCGGGGCAGACCTGCAGCGCAACGACCGGCACGATTGCGGGAAGTGGATCGAGCACGATCGATCAGCAGACCTGCCTGCTGGCAGCGCGATTAAAGGTGAGCTATGCGCAGGGAGCGGCGGACTACAACCAGCAGCTGCAGAATGCGTTGACGGATCTTGGTTCGGTTCCGCGTTACGGCAACCAGGACATCAATACGCCGAAGCTGGACTACCAGATCAACGGCAAGAACCATGTGAGTGTGCTGTATCACCGGCTGCGCTGGAATTCGCCGGGCGGGGTGCAGACCCAGGCGACGAATGCGTATGCGGTGGACGCGTTTGGTACGGACTTTGTGAAGCTGGATTATGGCCTGGTGGAGTTGGAGAGCCTGTGGGGTCGATTTAGTAACGAATTGCGTTACCAATATGGTCGCGAGCTGAATGACGAAGGGCGACAGACTCCGAGCGCTTATACGAATCAGTTTCTGACGCCGAATAACTCGGGCGGCGTTCCGGTTGCCATTGCTCTCTACACCGCGGTGTCGGGCTTTACTGCGGGGACGCCGTACTACAGTTTCCGGACGGCGTATCCGGACGAGCGGAAGTGGCAGGTGGGTGATACTGCGGCGACGATCTTTGGGCGGCACAGCATCAAGTTTGGGATCGACTTGCTGCACAACTATGACATTCAGAACAATCTTTATGAGGGCAACGGCCAGTACAACTACACGAGCAACATCGTTAATTACTTCAGCGATTTGATTGCACAGCATGGGACGTGCAACGCGGCGCTGAGCGGTGTGGGGACGCTGCCCTGCTACAACAGCTTTTATCAGGGCTTTGGGCCGGCGGTGTTCGATCTGAGCACGCTGGACTATGGCTTTTTCTTTCAGGATGACTGGAAGGTGACTCCGCGGCTGACGGTGAACCTGGGGGTGCGGTATGACTATGAGCATCTGCCTGGGCCGTTTACCGGAGTTCAGAATGCGGCTATGTTTCCGCAGTCGGCGATCACGCCGAGCGACAAGAACAACATCGGGCCGCGGGTGGGATTTGCCTACGATCCTTATGGTCAGGGCAAGACAGTGATTCGCGGCGGCGTGGGGATGTACTACGGACGCCTGTGGAATGCGCTGTTGCTGAATGCCCGCTACCAGACGGGCGCAGCGAATACGCAGTTGTCGGCAACGTTCAACAACAGCACGTCGGTGAATGGGGTGTCGATTGCGCCTACGTTCCCGAATGTTGCGACGACTGCTCCGGCAGCGTCGGCGGGCGCTCTGAGCGTGCAGTATCTGGATAAGAATCTGCAGAACCCGATGACGTATCAGTTCGATATGGCGCTGCAGCAGGATCTGGGCAGAGGGATGGTGTTTTCGGTGAGCTATATCGGCGCGCTTGGCCGGGAGCTGCCGAATTATCTGAACCTGAACCTGGATCCGACGAAGACGTATACCTTCAACTACGTGGTGGCTCCTGCGGCGAATACGACCAACTGCGGGCCGGTGGCTTGCGGTACGGTGATACCGACGAAGGTCTACTCGACGCGGACGCAGTCTACCTCGTGCGCGGCGGGCGCGAGCTGCACGGGAAGCTATAAGGCCAACACGCTAAACCCTGCGTTCAATGGGGTGACGGATGTGATCAGCAACATCAACTCCAGCTATAACGGGGTGACGGCGGAGGTTCAGAAGAGGGCGAATCATTTTCTGACCTTCGATGTGAACTACACGTGGTCGCATGCGCTGGACTTTGCGCAGAACGCGGTGACGCAGGCGAGCACGAATGGATGGTTTGATCCTTATGGCAATGCGCGGGCAAACTACGGGAACTCAAGCTTCAACATTCCGCATCGCGTCGTGGCGTGGGGGTTGTTGAACTTTCCTGGGGTGAACGAGGGTAGTCCGTTGAAGTGGATTGCCAATGGCTGGTCGTTGAAGCCGCTGGTGCAGTCGCAGTCGGGGCTTCCTTACAGCTTGACGGTTGGGGGTACCACGCCGAATCAGTGCTACTACACGGCAGGCTGTTTACAGTCGGCGGGGTCGGGGCTCTCGGGGACGGGTGTCAGTTACGTGCCGCAGATCGGGCGCAACACTTTCAAATACCCGGTCACGGTGCAGTCCGATCTGCGGGCGGAGAAGGACTTTACGTTTGCGGAGAAGTACAACCTGCAGCTGATCGGAGAGGCGTTCAACCTGCCGAATCATCTGAACGTGACGGGGGAGACGACGCAGGGCTACTCGAGTACTGTGACGCAGGGGTCCCCGACAACGGGGCCGAGCGCGAACCTGGTCTTCCAGCCTGGGTTCCAGTCGATCACCTCGGCTAACTCGAACTACGCGTATAGCCCACGGCAGATTCAATTGGCTTTGCGGCTGTTGTTCTAGATTGCAGGCGTTGTTTGGAAGGAGGGCGGCGGCTTCGGCTGTTGCCCTTTTTCGGTTAACACGGAAGTGGTCTTTCATAATTGCTGTGTCTGCGGCTAATCTCATAGTGTGGCTGCGACGCTTTGCCTGGATAGCGAGGGGCATGGCGAGCTTACTTTTCAATCTTCCCGTGGTTGCGGCGTAGAGCGGTACAGAATCCGCGGAGAGTGCATGTCGTTCTGTCTGGGACGCGCGAGGTTGAGCGCGGGTGTGAGGAACGTGGTTCGGGCCTGCTTGCTGTGGTGTAGTGCCGCTGCTGCCGTGGGGGCGTGCGCTTGGGGCCAGACGCCGGTGGATGGCGAGGTCAGCGGATTTGTGGTGGATGCGACGGGCGCTGGCCTCAAGGGTGCGGTGGTGCAGGTGGAGAATCTCGCCAACGGATTGACTGCGGTTGCGAAGACCGAGGGCAGAGGCGAGTTTGTGGTGGCGCACCTGCCGGCGGGAGAGTACCGGGTGCTGGTTGGCTATGAGCGATTCGCGAATCTGACGCTGGAGCCTGTGGAGGTCGAGGTTGGCGGGGTGACCTCGGTGGAGGCCAGGCTCAAGGTTGGCGGAGTCATCACTTCGGTGAATGTGACTGCGGTGCCGGAGACACCGGCTACGGTGAGCGTTGATGAGGCGGCGGCCACGGCAACGGCGAGTGTCGTGACCCCGGAGGAGATGGAGCGAACGCCGGTGAATGGGCGGCGATGGCAGACGTTTGCGCTGTTGACGCCGACGGTCAACGCCGATCCGGAGGGGGACGGTTTGTTGAGCTTTCGCGGGGTGGCTTCGACGCAGAACAGCAGTCGAGTCGATGGCGGAGATGATGACCAAAGTTTTGGCGCGGTGCCGCGAGGGACGGGCGGGGAGAGCGGCGCCGAGATCGAAGATGCGGCAGAGACTGGGTCGTCAAAGCGAGTGAGTGCGGGTAGTGTGGATGGCGGTGGCGGATATGGGCGTCATGCGGGTGCGGCTTCCACGTTTTCTCAGGAGGCGGTGAAGGAGTTTCGTGTGAGCGGGCAGAACTACTCGGCGCTGTATGGGCATGCGGCGGGAGGGATTATTACGACTGTTTCGAAGAGCGGAGCAAACACTCTGCATGGGACGGGTTTTTATCTGGTTCGGTCGAGTGCGTTTGGAGCTACGAATCCCTTTTCGATTGCGACGAGCTATGTGGGCGGTGTGAGCACGAGCACCGAGGTAAAGCCAAGCGATCTTCGGCAGCAGTTCGGCGGCAGCGTTGGCGGGGCTGCGGTGAGGGATAAACTCTTCTACTTTTATGCCTACGATCAGCAGCGGAGGTCGTTTCCGGCTATCTCGACTCCCGACGATCCGAACTTTTATTTACTGACGCCGACTCAGAGTGCACTGCTGGGCAATCGGGGCGTGACGCAGACGAAGATAGATGCTGCACTGACATACCTGGATAGTTTGACGGGGACGGTGCCGCGGCGACATGACCAGACGATCAACTTTGGCAAGGTGGATTGGCAGGCGGTGGCGCGTCATCGCGTGAGTTTGCAGTATGACCGGGCACGATCGAGCTCTCCGTCCGGGGCGCGGTCTGCGCCGGTGGTGGATCTGGGAGCGGCAAGCCTGGGGAGCAGCTATGCGAAGGTGGATTCGGTGTTGGGGCGATGGATGTGGTCGGTGTCGCCGAAGCTGAGCCATGAGCTGCGTATTCAGTATGGGCGGGATCTTCAGTTTGAGACGGCATCGAAGCCGCTGCCGCAGGAGCCGGCGGTGGGTCCCGAAGGATATGCTCCCGAGATTGCGATTGGGCCGGATGGATTTACGTTCGGCACTTCGACCTCGCTTGGGCGCACGGCGTATCCGGACGAGAATAAGGTTCAGGTGGCCGACCTATTGACGCTGGTGCGGGGGCGCCATCAGATCCAGGCGGGAGTGGATGTCAGCTTCGTTCATGACGATATTTCGAGTCTCAACAATCTGCAGGGAGCGTTTCACTACGACAGCGGAATTACTTCGGGACACGCGGGTGGACTGGTGGACTGGATCACCGACTATACGTTCAATGTAAACGCCTATCCGAATGGCGGGTGTCCGTCGATCACCGCGAAGGTGCATGATTTCTGCTTTCGCTCGTTTACACAGAGCTTTGGGCAGAAGACGGTGACGTTCGATATGCAGGAGTGGGCGGGGTTTTTGCAGGATGACTGGAGGGTGAGACGGGGGCTGACAATAAGTGCCGGATTGCGTTACGAATACGAACTGTCTCCCCTACCGCAGCAGCCGAATGCAGTACTCGACGCGGTGTTTGGGCAGAAGGGCGCAACGAGCGTGTTTCCAGAGGATCGTAATAACTTTGGCCCAAGGGTGGGGGTGTCGTGGGAGCCGTTCGGGTCGGGACGGGGGGTGGTGCGAATTGGTTACGGGCTATTTTATGGCAGGCTGCCTGGCGCTACTGTGAGCAGCGCGTTGACAAGGACTGCACTGCCCTCATCTACGACCAGCGTTTTGATCTTGCCTACGACGGTTACAAATTGTCCACAGGTTGCGAACCAGGGTTTTGGCTATGCCTGCTCTTACGTGACGCCGCCGCCGGCAGCTGTGGGGAAGACGACTTCGGCGATGGTATTCGATCGGAGATTTCGGCTGCCAGCGGTGCAGCAGGGCAGTTTTTCGATTGAGCGTGAAATGGGTGCGGGGACGATTGCGAGTGCGACGTACTTACTGAATCTCGACCGGCAGCTGCCGAACTCGGTGGATATTAATATTGCGCCGGCGGTGGCGACGAAGGAGTTTCAACTGCAAGGTGGGACAAGTGCAGTGGGTGTTCGGGATGGCGAGACGTTTGTGGTTCCGTTTTATTCGCAAAGGCTGAATACGAACTTTGGACCTGTAACCGACATTGTTTCAAATGCCGATGCGACCTATAACGCGCTGGTGTTGGAGGCGCGGCGTCGGAGCCGTGGTGGGGTGGAGTTTAGGGCGAGCTGGACGTGGGCCAAGGCGATCGACTATGGACAGAGCGGTGGCGCGACGCCGCGGACGAATGGGCAGTTCGATCCGTTTGACGTGCGTTACGACAAGGGCCTATCTGCGTTGAACTATCCGCATAAGTTTGTAGCCAGTGTGGTGTGGGAGCCGAGGTTTACGATCGAGCAACACTGGCTGAGGAGCACAGTGAATGGCTGGGCTGTGGCTCCTATCTTTACGGAGACGAGTGGGAGACCTTACAGCCTGGATATCTTTGGCGGCACGAGGCTGACCGGTGGACATGAGAGCATCAACGGTGCTGGCGGGGCAGCTTATCTGCCGACGGTGGGGAGAAACACGCTGCGGCTGCCGGATACGGGGCGCGTCGATCTACGGTTGAGCAAGGCGGTGCGGGTGAGCGAGGGTGTGAAGGTGCGTGGGGTCGCCGAGGCGTTCAACCTGACCAACAAGGTGAACTACTCGGCGATTATGCAGCGGGCATATCTAGTGGGAACGGAGGCGAATGGTATTACGCCGTTGGTGTTTCAAAGTGCTGCGACGGTTGCGGCGGAGGGGCTGAATGTGCGGCCGTTTGGGACGTTTACGGCGGCGTCGACGGGGCAGTCGCCGGAACGGCAGGTGCAGTTGGGGGTGAGGGTGGAGTTTTGACCTCGAAGAGGTGTCCTGCCGGACGGGCCGCCTGCGCGGCGCGCGGTCACTTCGTGACTTGTATACCTTGTCGTGATTAGGAAACGATGCGGCCCTCCCGTTGGTCGGACGGGGGAGACGGGCTGCTTAGTGTTGTGAGAGGGAGAGGGTGTTGCCGTCGGGGTCGGCGAACCAGGCTACCTTGGCTGCGCCGCCGGGTGCGGTCCAGACGCCGTCGGGACTTTGCTCGAAGTGGGGATAACGGGTGAACGTGAGGCCTTTGGCGGTGAGGTCGGCTACGGACTGGTGGATGTCCTGGACCTCCCAACCGAGGATGGTGAAGGGCGCGGGAGTAAAGTTGCCGACGCGAACGATGCGGATCATGGTGCCGTTGGCTTCCATGACTAAGGCGAAGTGGTCGTCGCTGAGGAAGCGCAGGCCGAGGAGGCCCTCGTAGAAGGCGCGGGACTGGGCGGCGTCGCGGGTGGGGATGAAGGCGATGATGGGCGTTTGGCCTAGCATGAGGGACCTCGCTGGTTGGCTAGTTTATAGCTTGTTTGCTGGCTTGGGAAAGGATTCTGTCCTGCCGGACGGGCCGCCTGCGCGGCGCGCGGTCACTTCGTGACTTGTATACCGGTCTTGATGGGGTAGAGGCTTGGGTCCTCCCGCTGGTCGGATGGAAGGTTGTTTTCTTCTTGCGGTTTAGAGGCAAAGCGGGTGGTGGGGAAGGCTTCGGGGTAGTTCTGCTGGATCCAGGCGGTCATCTTTTCGCGGACGAGGCAGCGCAGGTCGAAGTTTTCGCTGGAGTTGCGGGAACTCATGAGGCAGCGGAGTTCCATGGAGCGGTCGGTGAGGTTAGTGACCTGGAGACCGCAGACCTGTTTGTTCCAGAGCGGCGAGGGGTGGACGATGGATTCGAGTTGCTGACGGAGGGCTTCGACGGGGATGGAGTAGTCGACGTAGAGGAAGGTGGTGCCCATGATGTCGGAGGACTCGCGGGTCCAGTTCTGGAAGGAGTTTTCGATGAAGTAACTCAAGGGGACGATAAGGCGGCGGAGGTCCCAGATGCGAATGACGACGTAGGCGGAGTTGATCTCTTCGATGCGGCCCCACTCGCCCTGAACGACGACGACGTCATCGATGCGGATGGGTTCGGTGAGGGCGATCTGAAGGCCGGCGAGGAAGTTTGCTGCGGTAGACTTGG
The DNA here is from genome assembly GCF_013410875.1 of Tunturiibacter empetritectus. Classification (GTDB taxonomy): domain Bacteria; phylum Acidobacteriota; class Terriglobia; order Terriglobales; family Acidobacteriaceae; genus Edaphobacter; species Edaphobacter empetritectus. The sequence continues at coordinate 375,905 of NZ_JACCCU010000003.1, forward strand.
CGGCGGTGGCGAGGATGAGCGAGGCGATGCCGGCGGAGGCGAGCAGGCCGGAGCCGTAGTGCCAGATGCGTGGGTCGTTGAAGGTCCAGAGGAGGGCGCCAATGTCGATGATGACGACGAAGGCGATGAGCATGCGGCGGAAGAGTTGGAACTGGGTGTGGACGCGGCGGGCCTGAATGTTGTTTTCGGCGTTGAGGTCGTAGCGCCGCAGCATTACGGATTGGAGGACGTAGATGCAGCCGATGGCAAACCAGCCGAGAGAGGCAACCATCGCCATGATGAGGCCCTGGCGGATGGTGTCTTCGAGCTTGTCGGAAAGGCCAGGTGCGGCTGGGAGGATGAGAAGGAGGCAGGTGATGAAGAAGATGGCGCGGGCGGGTTTGCCGAGGTAGCGCTGGAGGCCCCAGCCGAGGCCTTTGCTCTTCTCTTCTTTGCGGCGCAGAAGACGGAACAGGACGTAGTGCACCACGTTTGCGAGTACGATGGCGGCGCAGAACAGGAAGATGGCGAAGAACCAGGTGTGGCGGAAGTGCGGGAATGCCTGCGCGAGCAGATTCAGATGCGGTGCAGGAAGGTTGGCCGGGCTGAGCGCGAGTTGGTTCAAGGTTGCTCCGTCTACTTCGCTGCTTAGATGCAACGTAGCTGAGAGCAGTTTAATCGCCGGCGGCGTTGCTGGTGTGACAACGCTATTTATGTTGAAGGTAGTCGAGGCCGTCGAGGACAGCTTTTTCGAGGGCGATGCGCTGGTCGGAGTAGGAGTGGTCAGTCGACATGTGGATGGCGGTGATCTCCTGGTTGCCGGCTTTACGGAGGGCTTCGACGAAGGCGTCGTTGGAGGGTGCGAGGCCGTCGTCGGAGGTGATGACGAGCATGGGGCGTGTGGCGAGTTTTGGCGCGAGCGCGGGGATGTTCCATGCTGTGGCGTTCGCGGCAACCTCTTTGGCGAGGCTTTCGGGGGTGCAGCCGGCTAGCGGGGCCATGCCCTCTTCGGCGAGGTGTGAGGCGAGGGCGGCGACGGCTGCGTCTCGCTGATCGGATTTGAGGGATTGGAACTTGTCGACGCCCATATCGGCGGCGGAGATGAGGCCTACGGCTTTGATGGCGGGATCCTGCGCTGCGACGTAGCGAGCCATAAAGCCGCCCATGCTGTGGCCGACGAGGACGATGAAGGACGGGTCGGTGTGAAGCTTCTTTGCGTTTGCGGGATCGCGCAGGTAGGCGATGGCGGATTGGGTGTCTTCGATGGAGTGGGTGAAGGAGAAGTTGCCGGGAGAGCCCCAGGAGCCGCGGTAGTCGAAGTAGACGACGTTCCAGCCGTCGCGGCGGATGGCCTGGGCGAGATCGAGATTCTTCTCGTTGCCGGGGAAGCCGTGGAGGAGGAGGACGACGGGATGTGGTGCTGGCCCGGGAGCGATGTAGGCGAGGGCGTTGAGGAGCGCGCCGTGGCTGGGGATCTGGAAGGTTTCGAAGGCGGCGGGATTGGTCTTGTCGTGGGCGGGGTCGGTGGTGATGGCGGTGGGGAGTTGCTGGGCATTGAGAGAGAGGTGCAGTGAGGCGCAGAGAAGAGCGAGAGCGACAAGATGGCGATGAGGGCGCATGGTTGATTGTTGTTTGGGGAGGGTGATTTGTAAAGCTGCTGCAATTGCAGAGAATCATGCCGTTACGCCTAGAATAGACGGGTGAGCTTTTCGGAACAGTTCGATGTGGTGGTGGTGGGTGCGGGGCACGCTGGCTGCGAGGCGGCGATGGCGGCTGCGCGGATGGGGCTGCGCACTGCTATCTTTACGCTGAATCTGGATTTGATTGCGCAGATGAGTTGTAACCCTGCGATCGGTGGGATTGCCAAGGGGCATCTAGTGCGGGAGGTGGATGCGCTGGGTGGCGTGATGGGCGAGGTTGCGGATGCTACGGGGATACAGTTTCGTCTGCTGAATACATCGCGGGGGCCGGCGGTGTGGTCGCCGAGGGCGCAGTGCGATAAGGCGCTGTATCGCGTGAAGATGCGCGAGGTGCTGGAGGGGCAGAAGAATCTCTTCATCAAGCAGGCTGAGGTGGTGGATCTGATTGTGGAGGACGAGAATTCCGATATCCCACCCTTCGCAAACAACGCGAAGGATGGGGCACCCGGCGAGTTTTCTCCGAAGCGAGTTGTGCGTGGTTTGAAGTTGCGGGATGGGCGTGTGATTCATGCCGCGGCGACGATTGTTACGACTGGGACGTTTCTGAATGGGTTGATTCATTGTGGAGAACAGCAGTACACGGCGGGGAGGGGTGGGGAGCCGGCTAGCGTGTTGCTCGGGGAGGCGTTGAAACGGCTGGGGCTGCGGGAGTGCAGACTGAAGACGGGGACGCCGCCGCGGCTTGATGGCCGCACGATTGACTGGAGTCAGTTTCAGGAGCAGCCTGGGGATGAAGACCCGACGCCGTTCAGCTTCAGATCAGCGAGTCAGCGAGTTAGCGAGTCAGCGGGGCAGCGGTGGGTTCCGAACCTGCGGCAGGTCAACTGCCATATCGCGCATACGACGCCGGGGACGCTGCGGCTGATTCGCGATAATGTGCATCGCTCGCCGATGTACACGGGGCAGATCGAGGCGATTGGACCTCGGTACTGTCCTTCGATTGAAGACAAGATTGTGCGGTTTCCGGAGAAGACGCGGCACCAGTTTTTTCTGGAGCCGGAGGGGTTGAATACGCATGAGGTCTACATCAACGGCATGAGCACAAGCCTGCCGATGGAGATCCAGTCGGCGATGGTGCGGTCGATACCGGGGCTTGAGAGGGCGGAGATGCTGCGGCCGGGGTATGCGATTGAGTATGACGCGATCGATCCGACGGAGCTGGATCGTACGCTGCGGGTGAAGTCGTTTGCGGGGCTTTATCTGGCTGGGCAGATCAATGGGACGAGCGGGTATGAAGAGGCGGCTTGCCAGGGCTTGATGGCGGGGATTAATGCGGCGCTGGCGGTGAAGGCAGCCCTGAGCGGCGAACCAGAGGATGGCTTTACGCTGGATCGGACGGAGGCTTACACGGGGATTCTGATCGACGATCTGATCAGTAAGGGTACGAATGAGCCTTACCGGATGTTTACTTCGCGGGCAGAGTTTCGGCTGCACCTGAGGATCGATAACGCGGACAGCAGGCTGACTCCGCATGGTCGGCGGCTGGGACTGATCGATGATGCGGCGTGGGCGGAGTACGAGGCGAAGCAGGCTCGGGCGGATGCGTTTGAGAGGCTGTTGGGTTCGGCTCGGGTGCGGGCGGAGGAGTTGCCGGTTGCGCTTCGGGAGAGGCTGGATGGGGACGCGGCTGGGATTAGCGGGCAGACGTTTGCGCAGCTTTTGAAGCGTCCGGAGGTGCCGGTGGAGGAGATTGCGCCGGTGCTGCGGGAGAGGCTGCGGGATGGGGATGAGGTGCTGGGCGGTTGGGTGGCGGCGATGGATGCTGCGGGCGATGCGAGGTTGCCGGCGTGGGTTCGGAATGAGATGAAGACGGTGGAGACGGAGATCAAGTACTCGGGGTATCTGGACCAGCAGCGGCGCTCGATGGAGAAGATGCGGAGGGCGGAGAAGCGGGCGATTCCGGGGTGGTTCGATTACTCGACGGTGAGCGGGCTCTCGAGCGAGATGAAGGAGATTCTTTTGCGGGTGCGGCCGCAGACGATTGGGCAGGCAAGCCGGATTGCTGGGGTTACGCCTGCTGCGGTTAGTTTGATTCATGTTTATATCGAGATTCAGGGTAGGGCTCGGGTGGCTTAAGACTTGTCCTGCCGGACGGGCCCACTGCGCGTGGGGCGGTCACTTCGTGACTTGTGTACCTTGTTGCGGCAAGTGTAGTGCGTTGGTCCTCGCGATGCTCGGAAGGAAGATGTAACCGTGGGTGCGGTTTTGGCGTCCAAGCTTGTGTGGATTGGAGAAGGCGATGACGGCTGGGTTGAAGACGGGGTTGATCGTGTTAGGGCTTGTGGTTGTTGCGTTTATTCTTTTGGGAGGAGGAAAAAGAATGGTGATGGGGGCAGAGAGAAAAGAGCCGATTCCGGCTCCTGCGATGGATGAGCCGCATGTTGCGGCAACGCATGAGACTGCGGTGTTTGCGGGTGGCTGTTTCTGGGGCGTGCAGACGGTGTTTCAGCGGGTGAAAGGGGTTACGGCTACTACTGCGGGTTATTCGGGTGGAAGCGCGTCTACAGCTACTTATGATCAGGTGTCGTCGGAGGGCACTCGGCATGCGGAGTCGGTGAAGATTGTGTTTGATCCGGCGAAGGTTAGTTATGGGACGCTGCTGCGGATCTTCTTTTCGGTGGTGCATGATCCTACGCAGTTGAACCGGCAGGGGCCGGATGTAGGGACTTCTTATCGGTCGGTGATCTTTTACACTTCGCCGGAGCAGGAGAAGGTGGCTAAGGCCTATATCTCTCAGCTGGATGCGGCGCATGTGTTTGGAAAGCCGATTGTGACGGAGGTTACGCCTCTGAAGGCCTTCTATGATGGGGAGGACTATCACCAGGACTATGCGGAGAAGAATCCCAACAATCCGTATATTCAGGTCTGCGATGTGCCGAAGATGGCGGCTTTGAAGCAGCAGTTTCCAGATCTTTTTCAGGATTACAAGCACAAATAATTTCGGCTGGTGGGACTGGGTTAGGGACCTGTTTTTGCTGGGGTTTTTGCGAAATAGTGGTGCCTGAACGTGGTTTTTTGTGTGGCTGGATGTGGTGGAATGTGTGGTGAACGTGGTGTCGTTGCACCACACATTCTGGCCGCTAAGAATACGCCAGGGTTTCGGGATTTATTTTGGATGGCGGTTCGGGCGAACTGGTGGCGTTCGGGCGAAGATGCGGGGGGCTTGACGGATACCGTGCATCGGCTCGCTGCAACAGAGAGATGTGGCCGCAATCCACTACGTCACGCGTTGAGGCTGCGTGACTTCGGTCGAGATGACGGGGATTGGGGTGGGGATAGAAGAACGAACAAGGCAAAGGACGAAATGCGGGGATCCTTCACTCCGTTCAGGATGACGACTTCAAAAAAAAGTGGCGGCCTTACGGGGTAATACAGCCAGGGCCAGGATGACGACTTCAAAAGATGGTGGCGGCCTTAGGGGGCAATACCAGCCAGGGTCAGGATGACTTCAAAAAGGGCTGGGGATCTGGGCGGGGATGGGTTTCACGTAGAGAGTGCGGGTTATTGGGTGACTTCGCCCTCGGGTTCGTCGGTGGGGTTTTCGATCTCGGCCTCGAAGCCTTCGAGGAGGCGGTTGAGGAAGGCTTCGGGGTTGGTGTCTTTGTTTTGGAGCTGGTGGGCGAGAGCGATGTGGCGGGCGAGGTCGGCGAGGACGATGCCCCAGGCGAAGGGGTCCTCCCAGGCTCCGCTGCGGATGCTGACGTGCTGTCCCTGTTCGGCGATCCAGACGCGGAGAACCTCGAAGGAGGCTTTGTCGCGCTGGGCTTGTTCGGGGATGGCTAAGGTTTTTTCTGCTCCCATGAAGCTTCTCTTTTCTTTTTGCTATTCGGTTAGCTTTCCGGCTGCTAAAGATGTGCCAGGTTTTCGGGGCTAATTTGGCCTAGGTGGCTGGCAAAGGACGAAATGCGGGGGTCTTGACGGATACCGCAGAGTGTATCGGTTCGCTGCGACTGAGAGATGCGGTCGCAATCCGCTTCGCGACAGACGGTGTGACTGTCTGCCGCTTCGGTCGAGATGACGATGTTTGTTTGGGTTTGGACTGGGGCATAAGAGCGAACAACGGCAAGGACGAAATACGGGGATCCTTCACTCCGTTCAGGATGACAACTTTTAGTTGTGAGATCGGAGAGCTTGCTTCGCGCTTCGTATTCATCAAACTCTGGGATGTACTTGTCTGTAGTTGTCAGGTTACAGCTCATCTGTGAATTAACCCTTTGGTGTGTGGGAAACCCGTTGATAACGTGAGGAAAGCGCTGGTTGCAACGGCCCTTGCGACAGCGGAGAATAGAGCCATTATGGCATCTTTTGCTCAACTAAATGTTTCAGAAGGTCTGCCCGCTTCGGTTCATATCGAAGTTGCTGTTTTAGGGGCAATGCTTCTGGACGGGCTTGCGGTCAACGATGCGACAGGAAGGCTAAGGGCGGAAGATTTTTCGCTCGATTCGCATCAACGCATCTACCGAGCCATCACCGATTTATTGGCGGGGGGTCGTGGCGTGGACTCCCTGACTGTGCGAGAGGAGCTGATTCGGAAGAGAGAAATTGATTCGATTGGCGGGCCTGCGTATCTTGCGTTTTTGACGGAGGGGATTCCGCGGAACTTCAACATCGAGAGCTATGTCCGGATTGTGAAGGACAAGAGTTTGCTGCGGCAGTTGATGGCTATCTTTGGCGATGGATTGACGCTCGCCTCGGACCAGTCCGAGGAGGCGATTCATGTTTTGAGCAATGTGGAGGCCAAGCTGTCGGAGGTGGCCGATAGCGCGATTCAGTATGGGTTTTCGGACATCGCGACGATTGTGAAGGAGTCGTTCGGGTCGATTGATGCGCTGTATGAGCAGGGGCGCGAGGTTACGGGGTTGGCGACGCACTACATAGAATTTGACCGGATGACGAGCGGATTGCAGGAGTCGGAGCTGACGATTATTGCGGCGCGGCCTTCGATGGGCAAGACGGCGTGGGCGATCAACATTGCGGAGAATGCCGCGGTGCGCGGGGGCAAGGTGGTGGCGGTGTTTTCGCTGGAGATGAGCAAGGCGAGTCTGCTGCGCAGAATGCTGGCCTCGCAGGCGTTGGTGAACTCGAAGGCGATTCAGACGGGAATGTTGATGCGGGAGGACCGGGCGAAGCTGATTGCCGGGCTCGAGCGGTTGATGGAGTCGAAGATGTTTATCGACGATACGCCGGGGATTACGTTGGCGGAGATGCGGGCGAAGGCTCGGCGGTTGAAGCAGCAGCATGGGCAGCTGGATCTGATCGTGATCGACTATCTGCAGCTGATGACCGGGTCGTCGGGGTCGCAGAAGGGATTTGAGAATCGGACGCAGGAGGTCTCGGCGATCTCGCGCGGGCTGAAGTCGCTGGCGAAGGAGATGAAGGTGCCGGTGGTTGCGCTGTCGCAGCTGTCGCGTGCGAGTGAGCAGAGGGGCGGGGATAAGAAGCCGCTGTTGAGCGATCTGCGCGAGTCAGGTTCGATCGAGCAGGATGCGGACGTGGTGTGCTTTATTCACCGCGAGGAGTACTACGACCGGGAGAATGAGGATCTGAAGGGCAAGGCAGAGATCATTATTGCCAAGCAGAGGAATGGACCAACGGGGAGTATTCATCTGGCGTATCTGTCGGACTATACTCGGTTCGAGAATCTGTCGCATGGCGGGGATTAGGGCGGGTACTAGGCTCTGGGTCCTGCCGGACGGGCCCGCTGCGCGCGGCGCGATCACTCCGTGATGGGTATACCGCTTCGCGTGGTGCTCCCGTTGGTCGCACGTACAAAGTCGAGGAGTCATCATGATCGAGTCTTCTGATCTTCGGAGTAAGAGGATGCCGCTGAGCGGCGGAGCCGGTCAGATGCCTGCACTCGGATTCGGCACACTGATTCCCGATGCGGCCGTGACTATAAGCGCTACCAAAGACGCGCTGGCTGCGGGGTTTCGGCACTTCGACTGCGCGGAACGCTACCGGAACGAGCGTGAGGTGGGCGAGGCTTTGAAGGCAGGAGTTGCGGCTGGAGGGATTGCGCGCGAGGATCTGTTTGTTACCACGAAGTTGTGGAACAGCAATCACCGGCCGGAGCGCGTGAGACCGGCTTTTGAGGCGAGTTTGGACAGGCTGAGGCTCGACTATCTCGATCTCTATCTGATTCACACTCCGTTCGCATTTCAACCGGGGGAGGAGCAGGATCCTCGGGATGAAAAGGGCAACGTGATCTACGACAAGGGCGTGAGTCTGGTTGACACCTGGAGGGCGATGGAGAGTCTTGTGGACCAGGGCAGATGCAGGGCCATCGGACTGTCTGACATTACCTTGAACGGGCTGTTGCCGGTGTATGAAGCGGCGAGGATCAAGCCAGCCGTGGTCCAGGTGGAGTCGCATCCGTATCTTCCGGAGACGGAGCTTCTGGAGTTCTGCAAGGAGAAGGGCATTGTGCTGTTGGCGTTCGCGCCTCTGGGTCATGGGATGAGGCCGGGGCCGCTTGAGGATCCGGTGATTCTGGCCATCGCTGCACGGGTTGGAAAGACTCCGGCGCCGGTGCTGCTGGCCTGGGCGGTGCAACGCGGCACAGCTTTGCTGACGACGCCGCGGACGGCGGAGCGGGCGAAGGAGAACTTCAACGTCTCAGCCATTCCGGAAGACGCGGTTGAGGAGATCAATCGGATTCAGACGAGACAGAGGCTCAACGACGTGGTGAATACCGGCAGCCCGGGGTTCATTCCACGCGTCCAATCGGCATGAAAGCCAAGTAACACCTGGAGCAGACTATGAAAGAGGAGCAGATACGCGAATCATTGAACGCACACTGGCGTGCGTCGGCGGCCGGCGATGCAGATGCGGAGCACGATATCTATGCTGACGATGCCATCTGTGATTATCCACAGTCGGGCGAGCGAATCCTTGGTAGGAAGAATTTGCAGGCGCTGCGGAGCCATCATCCGGGCAAGCCGTCGGGTTTCGAGGTTAGGCGGATTGTTGGAAGCGGAGATCTTTGGATCACGGAGTACACGATTATCTATCAGGGGCGACCGGCATACACGGTGAGCACGATGGAGTTTCGCAACGGCAAGGTGGTGCATGAGACACAATACTTCGCAGATCCGTTCGAGGCGCCGGGGTGGCGGAGCCAATGGGTTCAGCGGATCGCGTGACGACGCTGAGGGACAGCTGCTTGTTTCGGACTATTAAACTGCGCCCTGCGCGGGCGGCGGTCACTTCGTGACTTGTATACCCCTTCGGTTGGCGCTCCCGTTGGTCGCGAAGAAGATTTTGATTGCTGCGCGGGCGCTCCACGCTCAAGAGATGGGCACCCGCAGTGATTATGGTTTGGGTGCTGCTGCGATTGCGTTGAGGCTGGTGATGGTTTCGGGTGGGAGTTTGAGGGTTGCGGCTTTCAGGTTTTCGCGCAGGTGCGCAAGCGAAGAGGTACCGGGGATGAGGAGCATGTTGGGAGAGCGGTGGAGGAGCCAGGCCTGTGCGACTTGCATTGGCGTGGATTGGAGGGAGGCGGCTGCTTCGTCCAGCTTGGCGGACTGCAACGGCGTGAAGCCTCCGAGGGGGAAGAAGGGTACGTAGGCTATGCCTTGTTTGACGAGGTCGTCGAGGAAGGCGTCATCGGTTCGGTGGGCTACGTTGTAGAGGTTTTGGATGCAGACGATTTCGGTTATTTTTTGTGCTTCGGCGAGTTGACCTGGGGTTACGTTGCTGAGGCCGAGGTGGCGGATGAGGCCCTGGGCTTTGAGTTCGGCGAGGACGGTGAGGGGTGCTTCGATGGAGCCTTTGGTTGGGCCGGCGAGTCCTCCTACGCGGAGGTTGACGACGTCGAGCTTGTCGAGGGCGAGGTTGCGGAGGTTGTCGTGAACGGCGTCGATGAGGTCCTGGCGGGAGAGGGCTGGGTTCCAGGAGGCGTCTGCGCCGCGGCGTGCGCCTACTTTGGTGACGATGACGAGGCCATCGGGGTAGGGGTGGAGGGCTTCTTTGATGATCTGGTTGGTGACGTGTGGTCCGTAGAAGTCGCTGGTGTCGATGTGATTGACGCCGGCGGCGATGGCTTCGCGCAGAACGGCGAGGGCGGCATTTCTATCTTTCGGCGGGCCGAAGACGTGGGGGCCGGCGAGTTGCATGGCTCCGTAGCCCATGCGGTTCACGGTCATCGAGGTGCCGGGGAAGGTGAAGGTTCCGCCTAGATTTGTCTGTTGCGTCATTGCTGGTGCTCCTTTTTGTCTTTGCACGGTTGCGATTTGTCAGGTGCGCGGTTCGGGTTCGTTTTGGCTACCTGTGGTTAGATGAAGAAAGCCTCAGGTTAGGAGTTCGCATTTGACCCCACGTCCTCAGATGCTGTTGGAGCCGCGTAAATCGCCGGTGCAGGCTCGTTCGGCTGCGAGCGTGGATGCGATTCTGGAGGCGACCATTCAGGTTTTGTTGAGCGTGGGGAAGGAACGGCTGACGACGACGAAGGTTGCGATGCGCGCTGGGGTTTCGGTTGGGACGTTGTATCAGTATTTTCCGAATAAGAGTGCGTTGCTGCAGGCGGCTTTGCTACAACATCTGAACGGGGTGTCGACGGCGCTGGAGCAGGTGTGCCGGGAGCAGAAGGGGAAGCCGCTTAAGGAGATGGTTGCGGCGGTGATCAACGCGTTTCTCGAGGCCAAGATGATGGATCCGAAGACGAGCGTGGCGCTGCATGCGGTGAGCTCGGATGTGGATGGGGCGAAGATTGCGAAGCAGAAGGCGTTGCGGTCGCTGAAGGCGATTGCGGGGATGCTGGGGACGTCGAGCGAGTCGCTGACGAAGGAGCCGCAGCTGGTGGCGTCGATGCTGGTGGCGGCGATGGTGGGGGTGAGCCGGAGACTGCTGGAGTCGGATGCGCCGGAGAAGCAGTTTGAAAGCATGCGGGGGGAACTGGTGTTCTTTGCTTGCTCGTATATGGAGGCTTGTTCGGTGCGGGAAGTGCGCCCTGCGCGGGCGGCGGTCACTTCGTGACTTGTATACCCCTTCGGTTGGCGCTCCCGATGGTCGCGAGGGAAGATTGTGCCGACCAACGGGAGGAGTACGCGAAGCTCTAAAAAGGCGTGTGAACGCCCGCACTCCGCGCAGGAGGCCCGTCCGGCAGGACAGCTTCGATTTTGGAAAGGCTCCTGACAGTACGGTGTCAGTAGGGTGTCAGTATTCTGCGGTTGTGTTCGTAAGGTCATTTGCTAAGTCAGGGAGGCAATATGAAGGAACAGCCGAAGTCGGTGGCGGTTTGGTTCGAGATTCCGTGTGCCAATCTGGAGCGGGCAGCTAGGTTCTACGAGACGATTCTGGATCGCAGGATGAATAAGGATGAATTTGGGGAGTTGGGGGATCCGATGCGTCTGTTTCCGGCGGCTGCTGGCGGCGTGGCGGGGGCTCTGGTGAAGCGTACCTTCAGGAAGCCCGGTGGTGGGGGGACGATGGTTTATCTGAACTGCGATGGCGAACTGGATGCTGTAATTTCGCGGGTTCGCGAGGCTGGGGGGTTGATGCTGATGCCTCGTACGGTGATTCCTGGTGGGCATGGTGCGTTTGCTTGCCTGAAGGATACGGAAGGAAATCATATTGGGTTGCATACTTCGGTTTGAGTGTCCTGCCGGACGGGCTCCCTACGCGGGAGGCGGTCACTTCGTGACTTGTATATCCCTTCGGTTGGCGCTCCCGTTGGTCGCGGGGAGCGATATACGGGCTGCTAACTGGAAGCGGGCGCAATTCTTTTTCCAGGCCATCTTTTCCAGGCCATCTAGGATATATGCATGCGGCGGGCTGACCGACTCTTCCGGATCGTACGAGTGCTGCGCGGTGGCAGGCTGCAGACGGCGCGGATGCTGGCGGAGAAGCTGGAGGTTTCGGAGCGGACGATCTATCGGGATGTGCGCGATCTGCAGATCTCGGGGATGCCGATTGAGGGGGAGGCGGGGGTTGGGTATACGCTGCGGCGGGATATGGACCTGCCTCCGCTGATGTTTACCCGGGATGAGCTGACGGCGCTGGTGCTGGGGGCGCGGATGGTGCAGGCGTGGGGTGGGGCGGCGAGCGTGGCCTCGGTGGACCAGGCGCTGCAGCGGATTGAGGCGGTGCTGCCGGCGGATCTGCGGGAGCGGCTGGATTCGATTCTGATGTACGCGCCGGGGCATCGGATGGTGCAGCCTTTGAAGGAGCGACTGGATCTACTGCACGACGCTTGCGTGGGCAGGCGGGTCGTTGCGTTTTGCTATGCGAAGGAGGATGGACAGAGCAGTGAGCGCGAGGTGAGGCCGCTGGCGCTGTACTTCTGGGGTGGGGCCTGGACGCTGGCGGCTTGGTGCGAGCTGCGGAAGGACTTCAGAGTGTTTCGGATCGACCGGATGCAGGAGGTGGAGGTGCTGGGGCGCGAGTTTGTACAGAAGAAGGGGCAGAGGCTGGAGGACTTTGTGAAGCAGGTTGGCAAGCCGCCTTATGTCTCCGAATCGGTTGCTGCGGCGGGTATTGGGCAGGTTAGAGCGGATTGACTATTGGTGTGGAGGAGGGCAACCGCAGATTCCCTTCGGGAATGACAACAAGGGCACTGCGGGCGCTATGCCAACTGCGACTTTGTTCTAGTTTACGAGGTAGGTCGCGGGTCGCGAAGAGTCGTCCGTTGGGTTGTACGGGGGGGCGAAGGTGGTCTTTTGTACTGCCAGGCATTCGGAGACGCGCTTGAGCATGTCGGTGGGGTGAACGGGCTTGGTGAGGGTGGTGAAGTTGTAGCCGGCGCTGCGTGCGTGTACGAGGAGGTCGGCGGTTGCGGCCTGGCCGGAGAACAAGAGTATTTGGCATTCGGGGATGTTCTGACTGACAGCGATGGCGAGTTCGATGCCGGTCATGCCGGGCATCATGACGTCGGCGATGAGAAGTTGGGGGTTGAACGTTCGTGCGAGCTCTAAGGCTGCGGCACCGTCGTAGGCGGTGAGGGTGGAAAAGCCGCTGCGGGAGAGGATTATCGAGAGGGTGTCGGCGATGATGTGCTCGTCGTCGACGATGAGGATGACTGGCTTGGTTCTTTCCGAAATAGAGATGGCATCCTCGTTCGGGACTACTGTCAGGGGAACAACTTCAAATTTGATCTTCGCGGTCATGACTTGTACCTCTGAATCGAAGCGTAGACCTGTTTGAGTTATACGGGTTAACTCTTTTAGATCTCTCAGTTATGGAGAGGTTTAGGCGGTGCTAAAGAAAGCGACCAGTTAGGCAATGTTGAAAAGAGCAACTTGTTAGTAGCTGGCATATCTGCTTAGTGTTACGTTAACGTCAGGTTAGTTTCAGATCACATCAAGGGGGGGGGGCGTGGGAAGCGACGACGAGTTCGATCCGAAAGAGATGAAGTTTGAGTCGGTGCTGCAGGCGAATGTACCCAAGGGTAGAGCAGGCAAGCACAAAGAGATCATCACGCAACTGTTGAGCGATATTGCGCAGTTGAAGGTTGGCAGCGCGTTAAAGATCCCGCTGGATCAGCTTCCGGATACGAAGGAGAATGTGCGGTCTGCGTTGAGCAGGGCTGCCCGGCAGCAGAAGATCAATCTGGCTACGTCCAGTAATGATGAGTTTCTGTTTGTTTGGAAGACGGATAAATAACGTTCTGTAAGACCCCTCTTTAAAATCAGGAACTCTTAGTCCTGCCGGACGGGCGCCCTTCGCGGGCGGCGGTCACTTCGTGACTTGTATACCCCTTCGGTTGGCGCTCCCGTTGGTCGCGAAGGGAGATTATGCCGACCAACGGGAGGACCACGCAAAGCTTTAAAGAGACGTGCGAACGCCCGCGGAATCGGGGTCCCCACAAACAGGTCTTTCGTTTGTGGGGTGACTAAGCGCAGGAGGCCCGTCCGGCAGGACATAGTCTTCAATATGGGTTGGGTTGGTTGCTCAGGATCTCTTTGCCTCCGCTTTGCGCAATGAAGAAGGTTTTGCCCGGAAGCGAAGGCACAGGGTCGGAGAGACTCTGCCAGAGGAAGATGCGGCGAGGTTCAAGCCAACGGACTTTGAGGGAGAGGGCGTCCTCGAAGATGGGTGGGGCGTCGGGAAAGAAGGAGCCGTACCAGAGGTTGGAGCTGCGGCCGTCGAGGATGTGGAGGTCGCTGCGTCCGAGATAAAAGCCGAGGGTGCTGGCGCTCTCGTACTCGCCGTGGATGACGATGAGGTCGCTGGGCTTGAGTTCGGGCTCGATGGCGGTGGCTAACTGGCGGGAGCTTAGGACGGGGAAGAAGATCTGCAGGCCGACGTGTGCGGCGAGCACGAACCCAAAGGTGGCGGCGGCGAGGCAGAGGTTTGCGGCGTGGGGCTGGTAGGCGCGACGGAGGAGCCAGTTGGCGAGGGTGCCGGTGAAGAGCGCGATGGCGGTGAGGAGGAGCGGGTCATGGAAGGCGCCCATGGCCTGGGCGTTGAGGTCGAGGAAGTGGCCGAAGGAGAGGGCGTAGTCGCCGGGATTTTGTTTGAGGAGCGAGGCGAGGTCGATGACGGGGTTTGGCGGGGCGGAGTGGAGGAGGAAGAAGCCCGCGATGAGGGCGGCAAGGGAGCCAAGGACGAGAAGGACGACGGAGATCCGCTGGCCGGAGGCGACGAGAGGGCTGGGGACAGCGAAGGATTCGGCTTCGGTGGCTTCGCGGTCGAGCCAGGCGGCGATGAGGAGGATCATGGCGGGGAGGGCGGGAAGAACGTAGTACTCCTGGCGGGTGGAGAGGGAGAAGAAGAGGACGGGGATGATGGCCCAGAGACCGAGGAGGAGGTAGGTGTTTTCGCGTTGGGTGAGGGTGCGGATGGAGACTCGCGGACGAAGGGCTTTGCGCCAGGGGACGGCGGCCAGGGAGCGGAAGAGAAAGGCGCTCCAGGGCATGATCCAGAGGAGGATGAGTCCCCAGAAGAGAGGGAGGGGGACGGTGTCGTAGTCGCGGGGGACGCGGAGGTTGAGGTAGCGGAGGAGCTGCTCGTTGACGAAGTAGAACCAGAGCCAGCCGTGGACGTTGCCGTCGGTGGGGAGGGGGACGGACCAGTGGCCGTGCGCGAAGGTGAGTGCGCCGGGGTGGCCCTGGGTGGGGTTGGCGAGGGCGATGAGGATGTGCCAGGGGGCAGCGATGGCGAGGAAGACGATGGTGCTGGAGAGGGGGTGGAGCTGGCGGATTCGGGTTAGGGCGGCGCCTAAGCTGCGACGGGTGAGGATGAGGTGGGCGAGGACAATGAGGAGGGGGAAGACGATGCCGATGAGGCCCTTGGTGAGGACGTTGAGGGCGCAGGAGGCGGCGAAGAGCCAGCAGAGGGTGATGCTTGCGTCTACTTCAGTTGATGGGGTAGGAGTGCGGTTCGCTTCGTGAATGCCCACCTTAGCTTCGCGAAGATGGGGCACCCGATTTTGGGGCGCTCCCTGGGTCTGTCGCTGATCGGTCTGTCGCTGATCTGGCTGTCGCTCATGGGTCTGTTCGGTGGCCCAGTAGAAGAAGAGGGCGAGGGTGAGCCAGAGGCAGAGGTCGGCGTCGGGCAGGAGAATGCGGGTGAAGATGAAGATGCCGAAGCTGGAGAGGAGCATGAGGCCGGCGTAGAGGCCGGCTCGGGGGGAGAAGGCGCGGCGGGCGAAGGCTTCGAGGAGGAGGGCGAGCGAGAGGACGGTGAGGGCGATGGGCAGACGGGCGGCAGCGGTGTTGACGCCGAAGAGCTTGAAGCTGAGGGCCATGCTCCAGTAGAGGATGGGGGCCTTTTCGAGGTAGCGGATGCCGTTGGCGTAGAGGGTGACCCAGTCGTGGCGGAGAAGCATCTCGCGGGCGACTTCGGCGTGGACGGAGTCGGCGTCGTCGAGTAGCGGGGGGACGAAGAGGGTGAGGGTGGCGTAGAAGAGGAGCCAGAGGACGAAGAGGATGAGGCGGTTTTTTGCCAGGGGCGACATGGTTGTGAGCGATAGGGAGGATGTTGATGTCGTCTGCATGGTGGCGAGATGTTGGGTTTAGGTGAGTCTATCAATGCGGTGTTGAGGTGGGAGGGGTTTGCTAGAGTCGCAAGGCTATGATGAGAAGCGTGTTGTTTGAGCGAGGGCATCTGGGTTGAGTGAGTTGGTGCGAGTTGCGGAGGTTGCGGGGCCGCCGACGGAGCTGATCTTTGGGGATTGGTATCCTGCGGCGCGTGCCGGGGAGCTGCGCTCAGGCAAGACGGCGAAGGCGCTGCTGCTGGGGATTCCGCTGCTGCTGGGGCGAAAGACTGGGGGAAAGCTGTTTGCGATGCGGGATCTTTGTCCGCACCGGGGGATTCCGCTGTCGGCTGGGTGGTTCGATGGGGAGACGATGACTTGCAAGTATCACGGCTGGAAGTTTGAGCCTTGCAGTGGGCAGTGCAGGGAGATTCCTTCGCTGACGAGTCATGAGACGCTGGACCCGACGAAGATTTATGCGGGGGCGTTTCCATGTGAGGAACGCGATGGGTTTGCGTGGGTGTATCTGCCGGAGGCCGGTGCGGGGCGAGTGCAGGGGTTGGAGACGCTGCCTCCGGTGCCGGAGGTGCCGAAGTTTTCGGCGAGGTTTCGGAGTGCTCACCTGGAGGCGGAGTTGCCTTGCAATGTGGATCACGGGATTATCGGGTTGATGGATCCGGCGCATGGGCCGTTTGTGCACCAGGCGTGGTGGTGGCGTTCGGCGGCTAGTATTCATGAGAAGACGAAGCACTTTGAGCCGCTGGAGGACCGGGAGAACAACGGGCGGAATGCGGGGTTTCGGATGTCGTCGCATGCTCCGAGTGCGAACTCGGCGCCTTATAAGTTGCTGGGAGTTTATGGCGAGCCGATTACGACGACGATTGATTTTGTGCTGCCGAATCGGCGGTACGAGACGATACGCGCGGGGGATAAGTGGTTTTCGAGTTTGACCACGATTACGCCGGTGACGGCTTCGACTTGCCGGATTGATGTGGTTGCGGCGTGGAATGTCTTTTACTGGGTTCCATTTGTAACTTCGATTGCTACTTTCTTTGGCGCTCGGTTTGTGCGGCAGGATCAGGAGACGATGATTGAGCAGGCGGAGGGGTTGAGGTTTCATCCGGGGCTGATGCTGATCGACGATGCGGATAAGCCGGCGAAGTGGTACTTCGCTTTGAAGCAGGCGCGGTTGAAGGGGACGGGAGAGCATCCGCTAAGTGGGCCGGTTACGCTGCACTGGCGGAGTTAACTGCTGCCTAAGAATGCTTGTTGCAAGAATGTGTCCTGCCGGACGGGCTCCCTGCGCGGGAGGCGGTCACTTCGTGACTTGTATACCTTTTCTGGGTGAGGGATCGGCTCAGGGCCTCCCGTTGGTCGGCGGTTACGATTTGGCTGTGCTGGCGATTGCCTTGCGGAGGGTGGGGATGCCTCCGGGTCTGACGGAGCCGTGGCCGCAGGCGAAGCGCTCGATGGGGTAGGTGAGCAGTTTGTTGGCGCTGGCGAGTGCGATGGATTTATCCCAGGTGGCGAGGTTCGGCAGAGGGAAGTACCAGGGGGCGAAGCCGCTAACGGTGAGGTGGCCCATGGCGATGAGGGCGTCGCCGGCGTAGAGGGTGCCGTCGCGCTGGTCGAGGAAGGCGAGGTGGCCAGGGATGTGGCCGGGGGTTTCAATGGCGAGAAGGGAGCCGTAGAGTTCGCCTTCGGTGACGAGACGCGTAGGGCGGGCGTCGATGCCGGGGAGGCCACCGCGAATCTCTTCGTTGGGTTCGCCGGGCTGAGGAGACTTGTTGGGGGGCTTTTGCAGAAGCGGAAGGCTGCGGGCGTTCGAGGTAAACTCTATTTGTGTGGCGCCTAGCTTTGCCAGGAGGGCATCTACGGAGCCGACATGGTCTACGTGGGCATGAGTGATCAGGATGCGACGGATGGGTGCGCCCAGGGCTTTCGCAGCGGCGAGAATATCGTCGGCGGAGTTGGCGAGGTTGGCGTCGATCAGGGTGAAGCCGTCGGTCTCGCGGACGAGATAGCAGTTGATGAGGCCGAAGCGGGTGAGTTGATGGGCGTTGGCGGTAATCGGTGTGGTTTTCATAATGGACGCTAAGGAAGAGAGTACCTGCGAGGATGTTGAGTTGCCCGGAAGAGACCGAACAGACTGAGATTGATGCATGTATGGCGGCTGCGATAGGGTTGGTTCCGTTCTAATGCTCGTACCAAGTGATGGTCTGGTCTGTTGGGTTGAGACTGATTGGATTGATGGATTGGTTGGGCTGACATAGTATGTTTCGCACACTCCCTACGGCCTCTTGAAAGCAGGTTGTTGTCGTGAATGCGATCTGAGCGTCTGATTTCCAGTGCTCTCATCGATGCCTCTTATAGCAGATGTAGTGCAGCTTTATGACGGGACAGTCTGTTGTGAATGGAGAGGTGATGCGAGATATTTCAAGACGGTCTTTCGCTTTGTCGATTACGGTTTCGTTGATCGGTTTTTTCACGATCTATGCAGGGTTGGGATGGAGTGAGGTAGCGCAGCAGATGACGCCGCTGCTGATTGCGGTTCATGATGCGCCGGTGCCTTTCAAAGGTTCGGACGGCCAGGTGCACCTGGTCTATGAGGTGTGGCTGGCGAATATCTCGAGTGGCGAGGCGGATATTCAAGATGTTGAGGTGATCGGTGACGGTGGGGTTCTGCAGAGGCTGGACGCAGCGGCGGTCTCTCGTCGTCTTCAGCCTGCGGGTTTGCGCGAAGCTTCCGGGGTGCTTGCCCGGGGCACGCAGTCGATACTTTTTTTGAACGTCATTCTTCCGAATGGTTCTCCAATTCCGAAGCAGCTTCTGCATCGGATCAAGGCGCACTACAGCGCTGCGCCTCCGGGACAACAGGAGATCACCGAGACTGGCGGCGCAACGACGCCGGACCTTCAGCCGGTTGCGCAGATCGGTGCGCCTCTGCGTGGGGATGGTTACGTCTCTGCTGATTCGTGTTGCGATGCGACGCGCCACACCCGGGCTGCGTTACCTATCAATGGGCGCGTCTATGTGGCTCAACGTTACGCTGTCGATTGGGAGCAGTTGGATGCAAACGGCCGTATCTATTCAGGTCCAAGAGAAAAACTTGAGAGCTATACGATCTTCGGAAAGCCTGTCTATGCGGTTGCAGATGGGGTGGTAGCCGTTGCGATTACGGGCCTGCCTGAACAGACGCCGGGGAAGTATCCCACGAATATTCCGATTGAAGACGCGGATGGGAACGCGATCATTGAGGATATCGGGGGGCATCATTTTGCCTGTTACGCGCACATGCAGTCGGCGAGCATCAATCTTCATCGCGGCGATCGAGTGAAGCGCGGACAGATCATTGGCCTGGTGGGGAACTCGGGTAATTCTGTAGCACCGCATCTGCACTTTCATGTGATGAGTTCGGAGTTGTCGCTTGCTTCGAACGGGCTGCCATATCAAATTGATGCCTTCAAAGTGACGGGTGCGACGCCCGGCACGGAGGCTTTCGACGAAGCAGAGGCCAACGGGACACCACTTGCAATTAATGTGTTCTCTCCTCCGCACCAGATAGAGAATTCGCTGCCGCTCGATCAACTGATTATCTCGTTGTCGCCTCGGTAGCGCGCTTCGATGCTTCGAGGGCTGCGGCTTCGAGGCAGATCATAGCACGCTTCATGCGCTGGTTGGTGGTGTTTAGAATGTAGTGAAACAGCCCATTCGTATCGAGGAACTATCGTTGCTTGGCTATGTCTCAAAAGCTTTTAGACGTCACCTGAACTTTCGCCGTGTCGTAGGCCTTTATCGGCGTCGCTTGTCACGGAAGATCTTTGCAAAGTGCGGCGGCATTGTGCAGTATGGGCCGTTTGCCGGGATGCAATGGTTAGACAACCCTCGCTGGGGCCGATCGGAGCAGGGCGTTATGATTCTCGGCCTGTACGAGCAGGAGGTCCTCGAGAACCTTGCAGGGGCCCCTGCTCACTTTCGAGTGTTTGTCGATGTCGGCGCTGCGGACGGATACTACGCTGTCGGTCTTCTTCATAGTGGCAAAGTCGATCGCTCCGTAGCCTTCGAATCCATTCCCGAGTGCCGCACGGCCATCAGTCGGCTGGCTGATAAAAACGGCGTCTTGGACAAGATAACGATTCTCGGCACGGCATCGGATCGTTTCGTTGATACTCTTCGCACTCACAAGATCAACTCGCACGAGACGATGTTTCTTATCGATATTGAAGGCGCGGAGTTCAAAGTACTTACCGAGGAAGTTTTTGCCTTCCTGAAAGATTCGATGATCATCGTCGAAACTCATGCCCATATCTATGCCGATCCCCAAGGGGAGATGGAGCGTCTCGTGGAGAGAGCTTCTTTGACGCATCGCGTAACAACCTGGTATCCAGGAGCTCGCAATCCCTGGACGATCAAGGAGCTGGAAGAGTTCACGGAGATAGATCGATGGATTCTATGCTCTGAAGGGCGTGTCGAGGTCCAACAATGGCTACGCTTTGATCCTTTGTAAGGTCACTCCCGAGTACTGAGAGCTAGAAGGTGCTGACGCCTTCTTCGATGACGAGCTGATCGACCTTGATGTTCATGGTCTCGCCCAGTTTTTTGAAGCCTTCCTTCCACTCGTCGGTCCAGTAGTTGGTGTCGCTGCGACGGAGGAGGTCGTTCCAGATGTTCTGGGCCTGCCAGATGTTTACCTCGAAGGGCATCTTGTGGGTGGCCTCTGCGACTACGATGGCTGCGGCGAGGGCGTCGGCGGCTTGCGGATCGCCTGAAGCTGCGGCTTCGAGGCGGATCATGGCGCGCTTCATGCGCTGTCCTGTGGTGTAGCTGAGGAGTTGCGTGTCGAGAGGGATTTGATCGGCTTCGGCGCGGCTGATGAGTGCTTCGATTTCGGCGTTGTCGAAGGTTTCGGACTCGATGGCCTGACGGAGGCTGGCGTTGATGGCGAATCGGGCTGCGGTGGCGAGGGCGGGCGGGGCGGTCATGCCGGACTCGGTGAGGAAGTGCATGAGGGAGGCGTGGTCTTCGTAGATCTTGCGGAGGGAGTGCTCCATCTCGGAGACGGTCTGGTTGAGGATGGTGCTGAGGATGCGATGCTGCTCGTCGGCGAAGAGGGAGGTTAGCGAGTAGGCGGTTTCGCCGAAGAAGCGGTCGATGAGGCGGATGACCTCGGGGAGGTTGGCGCGACGGATGGCGGTGCTGATGTCGGTGGAGAAGGTGGCGAAGGCTTCGACCTCGGCTGGGTTGTTGGAGTTGTAGGCTTTGACGGCGGCGGATAGGTTCTGGTCGCCGAGGTGGAGTACGGCGAAGCAGAGCTCTTCACTCTCCTCGGTGATGCGGGAGTAGAGGAGCGCGCGGCCGAGGGCGACGCGGCCGCGGCCGGAGTTGAAGACCTCCTGCGATTCGCGGTGGACGTCGAAGCAGAAGAGCTCGCCGTGCTCTGGATAGGCGCGGAAGATGGAGCTGATGGCGTAGTGAGCACCGACCTGTTCGAGGCCGATCTTCATGCTCTTGACGTAGCGGCGGTAGACTTCGGCGCCGTCGCCCATCTCGGGGACGTTGCTTTTTGCGCGGGCGAGGCGGGTAAGGAACTCGGCTTCGAGGGCGACGCCGGGAGGGCCGAAGAGTTTGGCGGCGAGCTGGAGGACACGTCCGGCGTAGGCGATGATCTGGACAGTTTCGATGCCGGAGATCTCGTCGAAGAACCAGCCGCAGCTGGTGTACATGAGCTGGGTGTGGCGTTCGAGCTCCATGAGTTCGAGTGCGCTGACGCGCTCGTCTTCGGTGAGGTGGCGGATGGCGTGGTCGGCGAAGAAGCGGATGATGGAGGCAGGGGAGCGGTCGAGGACGACGTGGATATAGGCTTCGCGGGCGACCCAGAGATCTTTGAAGAGGGATTGGGAGAGCTTTTCGGCGAGCGGTGCGGTGGCGTCGCGGAGGTAGTCGAGGGATTCGCGCAGGGGGGCGCGCCACTCTTGGTTCCAGCCGGCCTTGCCACCGTTGCAGCCGCAGTTGGAGCGCCAGCGTTCGACGCCGTGGGCGCAGGACCAGGAGGTGTCTTCGGCGACTTCTGCCTCCCACTTGGGCGGGAATTTTTCGAGAAACTCGCCGTAGTTGGTGAGTTTGGCCTGTGCGCCTTCCTCGATCCAGTGCATGGCATAGGAGAGGGCCATCTCGCCGTGTTTGTGGTGGTGGCCGTAGCTTTCGCCGTCGGTGGCGACGTGGGAGAGCTGGGCGATCTCGGGGTCGCCGGGGGAGGCTGGGTGGAAGCCTCCGAGGAGGCGGCTGCCGAAGTTTTCTCCGCTGTTGAGTAGGCCTTCAAAGGCGATGGCGCGGGAGCCGGGGCCATCGTAGAAGAAGACGGCGATGCTGCGGCCTTCGTCGAGTTTTACAAGGTAGGGGTGGGTCGGGTTGACGTTGGCGCTGGGCGTCTGGGTCCAGGGCTCTTCGGCTGGAGCGGCTGCTGCGGCGACGGGGTCGAGGTTCGGTTTGGAGGTAGTGCCAGCGGGCGGCTCGAGGCGGCGGACACGGGCGCATTGAACGGGGGCGAGGATGGTGAATTTAATGCCCTCCTGCGCCATGAGGTCGAGCACATTGCGATTGACGGCGGTCTCGGCGAGCCACATGCCTTCGGGTTTGCGGCCGAAGCGGGATTCGAAGTCGGCGATGCCCCAGCGGATCTGGGTGAGGGCGTCGCGGCGGCTGGCGAGGGGCATGATGATGTGGTTATAGACCTGGGCGACGGCGGATCCATGGCCGCTGTAGTGCTGGGCGCTGACCTTGTCGGCATCGACGATCATGCGGTAGGCGCGGGGGGCTTTCTGCTGGAGCCAGCTGAGGAGGGTGGGGCCGAAGTTGAAGCTCATCCGGGCGTAGTTGTTCATGATGCGGATGATCTCGTTCTGCTTGTTGGTGATGCGGGAGGCGCCGTTGGGGGCGTAGCACTCGGCGGTGATGCGGTCGTTCCAGTCGTGATAGGGGGCGGCGGAGTCCTGGACCTCGACGGTTTCGAGCCAGGGGTTTTCGCGGGGTGGCTGGTAAAAGTGGCCGTGGATGCAGACGAAGCGGGGGGCTTCGACGGCGGCGGGTTTGCTTTTTGTGGATGTCTTCGACTTTGCCATTGATCCTTTTGTCCTGCCGGACGGGCCCACTGCGCGTGGGGCGGTCACTTCGTGACGCGTATACCTTTCATGGACGATACAAAATGCAAGGGCCTCCCGTTGGTCGGCGCGAGAGATTTATTTCCGACCAACGGGAGGAGCTATGTTGCTCAGTTTACCGGGACAAGGTATACGCGTCACCAAGTGACCGCCCTCCGCGAAGGAGGCTCGTCCGGCAGGACATGGGTTTGGATGCAGTTTATGGCTCGGAGTTCAAAGGAAGGGTGAGTTTTCCGGCTGCGAGGTCGCAGGCGCGCCAGAGATACCAGCTTGCGACCGAAGACCAGGGCTGCCATTTTTTTGCGCGGCGGTGCATGACGTCGGGCTTGGGGAGGTCGGCGGGGGTGACCTTGTCGGCTGGTTTGAGTTTGCCGAAGGTGAGGGCAAAGCCTTTGCGGACGCCGTAGTCGTCGACGGGCAGGACGTTGGGTCGGCCAAGGCGGAAGATGAGGAGCATCTCGACGGTCCAGCGACCGATGCCACGGACCTGGGTTAGGTGCTCGATGATGGCTTCGTCGGACATGCGACGGATGCGGATGAGGGTGGGGACGGTGCCGTCGAGGGTTTTGGCGGCGAGGTCGCGGAGGGCGAGGGATTTGTTGTGGGAGAGGCCGGCGGCGCGGAGTTGCTCGTTGGGGCAGTCGAGCAGGTGCTGGGCGGCGAAGTGCTCGTTGGCGGTGACGGGGTAGAAGCTTTCGAGCAGGCGGCGGTGGATGGTGGCGGCTGCTTTGCCGTGGAGTTGCTGATAGATGATGCTCTCGACTAAGGCCTCGAAGGGCGATTGGGTGCTGGAGACGCGGAGGGTAAAGGGGCCGGCGCGTTCGATGAGCTTGCCTAGTTTGGGATCGGCGGCGGATAGATCTAATAAGGCCTGGGCGGCATCGTAACGGGGAGAGCGCGGAGTGTGGTGTGGTCGCGGCATGAGACTGACGGTATCGCAGGAGAGGCGGAAAAGTCTTGTGCGCGATTAGCAGAATTCGGACTAACTTGGTTTGCATTTACAAGTCCGATACGTTTCGGGCAGGGTAGATGTAGCGGTCAGTTTCAGCCGATGAACAGCCATGCACGAGATGTTGTGTATGGATTTGAAGCGGGTTCGATAATCGGATGTTGCGGCAGGAAAATCAGTTGCGAGTTGTTGCGGATGAGTTGAGGTGGGGTTTTCCACTGCTATACTCTGAGTCTCGAAGACAGAAATTTTCGGGGTCGCTCCGATTACGGACGCTCCGATCGCCGCGTATGGATTGCGCGGCAAAAGTAGCGAGACGCAGTATCTAAAATCTTGACAGCAACTTCTCAACCCTTAGCTCAGGTAATGCAGAGGAAGCAGGAACGTACTCATGGCGCAAGTTTTTGACCGCAGTTCGAACGCGCTGGCTCGATTCAGCCTTGTTTTGACGGGCGTAATCGTTATCGCGCTCGGCGTAACGCTGGACCAGCTACAGCGATCACCGTGGGTGACGCGGCAGGGCCAGCGGCCGGATCAGCCGATACCGTTCAGCCACAAGCACCACGTTGAGGGACTTGGCCTGCAGTGCCAGTACTGTCACACGCAGGTGGAGAAGGCTGCGTATGCGGGGATTCCTCCGACGAAGACCTGTATCAACTGTCATGCGCAGATCTGGACAAATGCTCAACTGCTGGAGCCGGTGCGGCAGAGTTGGGCGACGGGGGCTTCGATTCAGTGGATTCGGGTGCACGACCTTCCGGACTACGTTTACTTCAACCACCAGATTCACGTGAACAAGGGCATCGGCTGCGCCAGCTGTCATGGGCGCGTGGACGAGATGCCGCTGATGTATCAGCAAAACACGCTTCAGATGGAGTGGTGTTTGAACTGCCATCGTAATCCGGCGGTGAATCTGCGGCCGACCAGCGAGATCTACAACATGGCGTGGGCTGGTCCTTCGAGTGAGCGACCGGTGTGGTGTTCGAGTACGGGTACGGGCGCGGCTGGTTCTGGACCGACGGCGCAGAATGTAAGCTGCACGACGATGAATCCTTCGGGCAAAGGGCCGGAGCTGGCGATGCTGCAGATGAACACTGAGGCGAATGGGCCGACGTCGAGCGATGTTCCTCCGCTGGGGATCACGATGCCAGCGAGCTATCAAAAGTTTACGAACCAGAGTGACCTGGGCAAGTATCTGACGGCTCAGTACCACATCCGCAATCCGGAGCAGCTGTCGAGCTGTGAGACGTGCCACCGATGAAGACGACTGGAAACAAGACGACCGGGAATGGAACTGAAGACACGATGGCTGAGATGAAAGCACCGGCAGGACAACCCGTAGTGGTGACTCAGATTGCACCGGCGAAGATGACGCTTGCTGAGGTTCATGCCAAGTTGGATGGCAAGACGGGGCGACGCTTCTGGAAGAATCTGGACGAGTTGGCGGATACGCCGGCGTTCCACGAGTTGATGAGGGAAGAGTTTCCACGGCAGGCTGGAGCGGGCGAGTGGGTCGATGCGGTAAGTCGGCGTGGCTTCCTGAAGGTGATGGGCGCGTCGCTGGCGCTGGCGGGGTTGGCGGGTTGTACGAAGCAGCCGGATGAGCCGATCTTTCCGTACATCAAGCAGCCGGAGGATCTGGTTCTTGGCAAGCCGATGTACTTTGCGACGGCGTATCCGTTCCCGACCGGTGCGATTCCGGTGCTGGTGAAGTCGGATTCGTTCCGGCCGATCAAGGTGGATGGCAATCCTGAACATCCGATGTCGAAGGGTAAGTCCGACGCCTTTACGCAGGCTACGCTACTTGATCTATACGACCCTGACCGTTCTCAGCATGTGCTGCATCGCGGCGAAGTTGCGTCGTGGGGCGAGTTTCAGCAGGCGTTTGCTACCGCTGCGAAGAAGACCTCTGGCGGCCAGGGCATTTATTTTCTGAGTGAGACGATTACTTCGCCGACGCTGGCGGCGCAATGGAAGCAGGTGCAGGCGGCTTATCCTCAGGCAAAGCTGGTGCAGTGGGAGCCGGTGAATCAGGACTCCTCGCGCGCGGCTTCAAAGGCGGCGTTCGGTAGCTATACGGACACGCAGTACAAGCTGGAAGAGGCAGACGTCATTCTCTCGCTCGATGCGGATTTCCTGGGTGGCATCGCTCATCCGGGCTTCCTGCCGCTGGCTTCGGGCTATGCGGAACGGCATCGGTATGAAGAGGGTAAGATGATGAACCGGCTGTACGTCGTCGAGACCATGCCGACGGTGACGGGGTTCAAGGCGGAGCATCGGCTGGCGCTGAAGCCGAGTGAGATTGCGACGTTCGCGCAGGCGTTGGCGAGCGGCTCCGCTCCGCAAGGCGCGGGCTTACAGGGTTTTGGACCGGAACAGCAGAAGTTTTTTGCTGCGTTGAGCGCTGATCTGAAGAATAGCGGCGGCAAGTGCGTTGTGATTCCAGGAGAGCAAGCTTCGCCGACGGTTCATGCAGCGGCTTATGCGCTGAACTCTTCTCTGGGGGCAGTGGGCAAGACGGTGATTTACACCGAGACGGTGAACCCGATGCCGACCGAACAGGTTGCGGAGCTGAAGTCGCTGGTTGCCGATATGAAGGCTGGCAAGGTGCAATGGCTGGTGATGCTTGGCGTCAATCCGATCTACTCGGCACCGTGGGATCTTGGCTTCAGAGACGCATTCGCAAATGTTCCAGTGACGGCGCAGCTTGCCTCGCATGTGGATGAGACGGGTGCGATCTCGAACTGGCATATCAATAGAAGCCACTACCTGGAGAGCTGGTCGGATGCACGGGCCTACGACGGTACGATCTCGATTATTCAGCCGATGATCGACCCGATGTATGGCGGCAAGTCATCGCATGATGTGTTGCAAGCGCTGCTGGCGGATCCGCAGCAGTCGGCTTATGACGTTGTTGTTGCGAATGCGAAGACCTACACCAAGGGCGACTTTGCTACCTCGTGGCGTAAGGCTCTCCACGATGGTTGGGTGGAAGGAACTGCGTTCACGGCGAAGGCTGGTGGTGCGAGTAAGAGTGCTGTCGCGTCCTTTCCCGCTGCTGCTGCTCCGAGTGGACTTGAAGTTTCGTTCCGGCCTGATCCTTCGATCTACGATGGGCGGTTCGCGAATGTGGGGTGGTTGCAGGAGTTGCCCAAGCAGGTGACGAATCTGAGCTGGGATAACGCGGCCATCATGAGCATTAATACGCTCGCCGACTTGAAGCTCGATGAATCCGATCCAGTGAAGATTTCGTTGAATGGCCGCGAGGTGATTGCGCCGGCGATGATGATTCCGGGGCATCCTGATGGCGTGATCACGGTTCATCTTGGCTTTGGCCGAGGCGTTGAGGCGGGTCGTGTTGGTCAGGGCGTCGGCTTCGATGCTTACCAGATTCGCACTACCGATGGGCTGCTATCGGTTTCAGGCGCGACCGCAAAGAAGGTACCGGGAACGTACGATCTTTGCATCACGAAGGTCCACAACATCGAGCATCGCGGCAGCTTTGCGCAGCACGATCTGGAGAAGCCACTCTCGGATAAAGACGGTGTGTACTCCCTGGCTGGGCATGAGGCGGAGGAGCGATCGATCATCCGCTACGCCACGCTCGATGAGGTGAAGAAGAATCCGAACTTCGCTCACGAGGGCGGGACAAGCGGAACGCTGATCGATAAGGTAGGGTATTCGCCGCAGGGTGAGAAGGTTCCGCACGACAACTCGTTCTTCCCGGATAACTGGAACTACGAGAAGCAGGATCCGTCGACGCTGAAGATTCAAAATGCGTGGGGCATGGCGATTGACCTGAACAGCTGCATCGGTTGCAACGCCTGCATTGTTAGTTGCTATGCGGAGAACAACATTCCTGTCGTGGGTCGCGAGCAGGTGAAGGTTGGGCGCAACATGCAGTGGCTGCGTATCGATACCTACTTTGAGGGCGATCTACATGCTCCAAAGGCGCACTTCCAGCCGATGGCCTGCCAGCACTGCGAAAACGCAGGTTGTGAACAGGTCTGCCCAGTGGGCGCTACGGTGCATACGCCGGAGGGGATCAACACGATGGTTTACAACCGCTGCGTGGGGACCCGTTACTGCTCCAATAACTGCCCGTATAAGGTTCGCCGGTTCAACTTCCTGTTGTACTCGGACTATGACACGGAGAGCCTCAAGTTCATGCGGAATCCTGACGTGTCGGTTCGTTCGCGCGGCGTAATGGAGAAGTGCAGCTACTGCGTGCAGCGAATTGAGGCAGTGAAGATTGTGGCGGATAAGGAAAACCGCGAGATTCGTGACGGCGAGATTGTGACGGCATGCCAGCAGGCCTGCCCGACCAGCGCTATTACGTTCGGCAATATCAACGACAAGGCAAGCAAGGTGGCAAAGGCCAAGGCTGAGGAGCGCGATTACCAGGTACTCGCCGATCTCAACTTCCGTCCGCGCACCACCTATACGGCCGGAGTCATCAACCCGCACCCGGAGCTGGCATAATGGCGACTAAAGGACCCATGCAGGACCCGAGCGTCGATCCCATGATCGACCCGCGTACCGGCGAATACGCGGTAATCGCGCCGGGCCATAACTTCAAGTCGGTGACGCAGAAGATTGCGGGTATCGTGCTGACGTCGAACACTCCGCTGGGCTGGTTCTTTGGCCTGATGGTGGGTGGCGGCGTTGCGATGGGTGTGGTGGTCGGCTGTACCTGGCTGTTCCTAAAGGGCGTCGGAATCTGGGGCGTCACGATTCCGGGCGCATGGGGATTCGCCATCATCAACTTTGTGTGGTGGATCGGTATCGGCCACGCGGGCACGCTGATCTCTGCGATTCTTCTTTTGTTCAAGCAGACCTGGCGTAACTCGATCAATCGGTTTGCTGAGGCGATGACCATCTTCGCGGTGGTCTGCGCAGGAACGTTTCCGCTTATTCACGTTGGGCGTCCGTGGCTGGCGTACTGGCTCTTCCCTTATCCAAACACGATGAACGTGTGGCCGCAGTTCCGCAGCCCGCTGGCCTGGGACGTCTTTGCGGTTTCGACGTATGCCTCGATCTCAATCATCTTCTGGTATATCGGAATGATTCCCGACTTTGGGACGCTGCGCGACCGGGCTACGATGCCGGCGGCGAAGTACTTCTATGGGATGCTGTCGCTGGGCTGGCGTGGTTCGACCCGGCACTGGATTCGTTATGAGTCGGCTTCCCTGCTGCTGGCGGGTCTTTCGACTCCGCTGGTGCTCTCGGTACACACGGTCATCAGCTTCGACTTCGCGGTGGCGGCGCTGGCGGGGTGGCACACGACGATCTTCCCGCCCTACTTCGTTGCGGGTGCTGTGTACTCAGGTTTTGCCATGGTGCTGACGCTGGCGATTCCGATCCGCAAGTTCTACCACATGGAAGATCTGGTTACGCTGCGGCACCTGGACAATATGGCGAAGGTGATGCTGGCGACGGGCTCGATTGTGGCCTACGGCTATGGCATGGAGGTCTTCATGGCATGGTTTTCGGCCAGCCACTGGGAGTTCTTCATGATGTGGAACCGTATGTTTGGGCCGATGGGCTGGGCGTACTGGATCCTGATTCTGACTAACATTGCGATTCCGCTGACGACGCTCTGGTCGCGCAAGCTGCGGGTGAACGTGACGTTCCTGTTTATCCTGTCGCTGATCGTAAATACAGGGATGTGGTTTGAGCGCTTTGTCATCGTTGTTACCAGCCTCTACCGCGAGTATCTGCCTTCGAGCTGGGGTACCTACCGCGCGACGAAGTGGGACTACATGATTTACGTGGGAACGATGGGCCTGTTTACGTTCCTGTTCTTCCTGTTTGTTCGGTTCCTGCCGATGATTCCGATGTCCGAGATTCGAATGATGCTGCCGCAGACGAAGGTAACGCCTGGCGGAGCCAATGCCGAAACGATCAGTGAGGAGTCCGCCTAATGCCGCCGCGCGAAGGAATTTACGGAATGCTGGCCGAGTTTAATACGCCCAGCGAGTTAGTGTATGCGACTCAAGAGGCGCATCGTGCGGGCTATCGACGCATGGAGTGCTACACGCCGTATCCGGTGGAAGAGGCGGCTGAGGCGCTGCACTTCCATAAGACGCGGGTGCCGATGGTGTGCCTGATCGGCGGATTGATGGGGGTAACGACGGCGTTTCTGATGGAGACCTGGATCAATGTGTGGGCCTATCCGCTGAACATCGCTGGCCGTCCTCTATTTTCGTGGCCTGCGTTTATCATTCCCGCCTACGAGTGGACGATTTTATTCGCTGGTTTTTCGGCGGCTCTCGGAATGATTGCGCTGAACGGCTTGCCGCAGCTCTATCATCCGGTCTTCAACGCGCCGAACTTCAGGAATGGCGCGACGACCGATAAGTTTTTCCTGTGTCTCGAGGCGGTTGATCCGAAGTTCTCGTTGAGCGAGACGCGGACGTTTCTTGAGCAGTTCCCTGCGGTCTCCGTGGTGGAGGTGGATCATTAATACGCAAGTGAGATTGACATCCCGACGCCTTGGCCTCGCCGCAGCAGCATTGTCTCTGCTGGTGGTGACGGGCTGCCGTCAGGATATGCATAATCAGCCGAAGTTTTATCCGCAACGTGGCACGGACTTCTATGCGGATGGCCGTTCGGTGCGTCCGCAGGTCGAGGATACGGTTGCTCGGAATCAGCTCCATGAAGATGCCTATTTCTATACCGGGCTGGTAAATGGAAAAGAGGGTGATGGTATGCCCTTCCCGGCGACCATGCAGGTGCTCGAGCGGGGGCAGGAGCGTTACAACGTCTACTGCACGCCGTGCCACTCGCGGGTTGGCAATGGGATTGGCATGATTGTGCAGCGCGGGTACTCGAAGGCCGGCAGCTTTCATTCGGCTCGGCTCGAGACTGCGCCGCTGGGACACTTCTTTCATGTGATCTCGAATGGGTATGGTTCCATGCCTGACTATTCGGCGCAGATTGTGCCGGCAGATCGCTGGGCGATTGTCGCTTATATCAAGGCATTGCAGCTGAGCCAGAAGGCGACACAGGCTGACGTGGCGTCCGGCGCTCATGTTGAGCCGCTTGCTAGCATCGCCGAACGGGAGGGTTTGCCGGCCTCCTTCGCCGATGAGTGGGTGCTACCGCCAACGGCTGTGACGGGCACGCCAGACAATGGACTTTATGTGCTCCCTGTCACAGGCGCCGGAGCTGCTGGAACTACGGCGGCTGCTCCATCACGAAACAACGCAGCTGCGCCGGCGGCGTCTGCCGGAAAAACCGCACCGAAGCAGTAACCTCGGAAGCTTCCGAACGAAGGCTTGAAACGCATGTCATCTGGACACGAACATAACGGCGGGCAACACGATCACTCCCACCACGGGCCGCGAGTACTGCCTGCGTCGCTTGCTGCGCCGGAGATTCTCTCGGCGTGGCGGATGCGCGCATTGATTGTCTTTGCGGTTGCCTCGATTCTGTCGATCTTCTTCGCCTTCACCCACGAGGGAAAGAATCATATCCTCCGCGCCTACCTGTTGGGCTATATGATCTGCTTCAGCTTTGCGGGTGGTGGGCTGGTGATGTTGATGCTGCAGTATGTCAGCGGAGGCAAGTGGGGCCTGCTGCTTCGGCGCCCGCTAGAGGCGATGTCGCGCACGATCTGGCTGGTGGGCCTTATGTTCGTGCCGATCATCTTCCTGTGGAAGCATCTGTATCAGTGGGCAGCGTTCCCGACAGCTGGAGCCGTGGCTCAGGCGTTGTCGAATCATGCCGTGTCGCTTGAGCAGGCGATGACGCTCAACGACAAGAGGGCCATGTTGAATCCGGCAGCCGCAATCTTCCAGACGGTCGTGATCTTTGCGATCCTCGGCCTGTTCGTGTTTCTACTGAACAAATGGTCGCTTCAGCGCGACGCCGATCCAGCGCGCGGGACTGAGCCAAGCTTTGATCGCTGGCGGGTGAAGTTTGAAAATCTGAGCGGCATTGGCATTTTGATCTACGTCATTCTGCTCACTGATGGCGCGATCGTCTGGATCAAGTCACTGGACATTACCTGGTACTCGTCGATCTGGGGGCTGCAGTTCTTGGTCGGACAAGGGTACGCGGTACTCGCGCTCGGGATCCTGACGGTGATTCTGCTGTCGCGGTTTGAGCCGATGAAGACGATGCTGAGGGCGACGGAGCAGCACGACCTGGGCAAGCTGGCGTTCGCATTTGTGATGCTCAACATCTACCTTTGCTTTGCCGAGTTCCTGATCATCTGGTCGGGCAACGTGCCGGACGAGATTCCCTGGTACCTGAATCGAATTCATGGTGGATGGTGGTATGTCTGCTCTCTGGACTTCATCTGCCATTGGCTGATTCCCTTCTGCCTGCTGTTGTCCCGCGATTTGAAGCGGAACAAGCAGAAGATGATCTGGCTGACGTGCTTCATGATCTTTGCGCGCTGCGTGGATATGTTCTGGCTGATTGAGCCAAACTTCGCTGATGCCGCGGGTAATCTTCACCTCGCCGGGAATGTTGGAATTCTTGCCTATATCACTGTGCCCGTAGCTGTGATCTCGCTGTGGGCGGCTTACTACATGACGCAACTGCAAGCACGTCCTTTGCTCAATGTGAACGATCCTCACGTTGAAGAGATGTTGGAGCCTGAACATGCCCACTAACGATCACGAGATGCATCAAACGCCCGGCCCGCACGACCAGCATGTTCGCGATGCTGACTCGCCGGGATATGAGACGACCGACGTCAACGCCGGCGGTGTGGCTGTGTTTCTGGCTGGCCTGTTCGGGTTCGTGCTGGTCTTCTTTGTCTTCTGCTTTGTGATGGGTAAGGTCATCAACTCGGCGATTGAAAAATCGGATGGGCCAACGACCAAGTGGAACAAGCTGTCGGACTTTGCTGGTGCGGAGACGACCAACGGCAAACGTCAGGACCTGGCCAGCAACCCGGAGATGCAGCAGAAAGAGTTTCAGCAGATGACGTCGACCTTTCCGGAGCCACGCCTGGATATCGATGACGGCAACCAGGCGACGGCAGATATGCATGCCCGCGAGGATCTGCTGCTTGACAACTACAGCGTAACTCCTGCGGAGAATGGCTCGATTCGGATTCCTATCTCTCGTGCGATGGAGTTGATCGCGCAGCGTGGCTTGCCGGTCAACAGCCAGGCAGCAGCAGCTACCGTAGAGATGGCTGGAGATGAGAAGCCGGTGGTTTTGGCTCCGTTGACCTCGGGATTTGCCCGGACTGGATATGAGCTTGAGGTTATCGAAGCGCGGGAACAAAAGATGAGCTATGGCAAAGCGGAAGCAGCTAGCCAGGCAGAGCTTACTCCAACGAAGTAAAGAGTTTGCTCAGGCAGATTTAGCATAGAGAGATATATGAGATACGGGCGAACAATTCGGGGTGGGTGGCAGGCGGCGATTTTCTGCTGCGCGCTGTTGAGCGCCCCCCTGTTTGCCCAGGTCACTAGCTATGGCGATAAGCAGAGTGGCGATAACTCCGGCGATCAGCTGCCGCAGGTGCTGCAGAAGGTTGGGGTTTCGCAGCATCTGAACCAACAACTTCCACTGGACGCTTCGTTTGTGGACGACACAGGGAAGACTGTAAAGCTGGGGGACTACTTTGGAAAACACCCTGCAATCCTTTCGTTGGTTTATTACAACTGCCCCATGCTGTGCTCTGAGGAACTGGACGGATTGACCAGTGCGCTGGAGATGGTGAAGCTAACGCCTGGGAAGGACTTCGATGTGGTCATCATCAGCATCGATCCGAGCGAGACGCCGGAGACTGCAGCTGCGAAGAAGGCTTTTTATGTAAAGCGCTACGGGCGTCCGGAGACTGCCCCCGGCTGGCACTTCCTTACGGGGCAACGGCCGGCGATCGATGCGGTCACGAATGCGGTCGGTTTTGGATATGTCAAGGTTCCGGGACCCGATGGCAAGCTGACGCAGTTCGCGCACGCCAGCTCGATTGAGATTGTTACGACAGACGGAAAGCTGGCGCAGTACTACCTCGGCGTGGAGTACTCCCCGAAGGACATACTGCTGGGCTTGATTGATGCTTCGGGCAACAAGATTGGTTCTCCGGTTGCGAACATTTTGACCTACTGCTATCACTACGATCCGCAGACGAACAAGCAATCCCTAAGAATCGCCCGCGTGGTGCAGCTCGGCGGGATCGTAACGGTGGCAGGGCTTGGCGGATTCATGTTTTTGATGTTCCGGAAAGATGTCAACTCCGCGCGCGAACACGACCTGACTAAGAAAGAAACGGATAAAGGGTAACGATGCATATCAGTCCAGTCCTGTGGCAATTTTTGGTGAAGTGGCTCAACGCTTCGGCGCTGTTTCCGCGCGAGGCGTCGACCATCGCGCCCTACGCTGACGCGCTCTACTTCTTCCTGCTGTTGATCACGGTGGTTGGTCTGGTGCTGGTAGGCGTCCTGGTCTTCGGCTTCTCGATTCGCTATCGCAAGGAGAAGCACCCGGTCGCGGTCCAGGTGGAAGGCTCGACGCTGCTTGAGGCGACCTGGACCATCATTCCTCTCGCTCTGTTCCTGATTGTGTTTGTCTGGGGCGCATTGTTGTACTTCCGCATCTACAATCCCCCGACCAATGCGATGAATATCTATGTGGTCGGCAAGCAGTGGATGTGGAAGGCGGAGCATCCCGGCGGGCAGCACGAGATCAACGCGCTACATGTGCCAACCGGTCGTCCCGTGCAGTTGACGATGATCTCGCAGGATGTGTTTCACAGCTTTTCTATTCCCGACTTCCGCGTAAAGCGCGAGGTGATTCCGGGGCGCTACTCGACGGTCTGGTTCCAGGCCACAACTCCGGGAACTTACCATATCTTCTGCACGCAATATTGCGGGACGAATCACTCGGCGATGATTGGCGAAGTCACTGTATTGAGTCCGGATGACTACGACAAGTGGACACAGGAGTCCACCAGCGGGATGTCGCTAGCTCAAAATGGCGAGAGGCTCTTTGCCAGCATGGGGTGCAATGCATGCCATTCGGGTAGTGCGGCGGCTCGCGGGCCAAATCTTGCGGGTGTTTACGGCTCGAAGCTGCAACTGGCCAGCGGGTCGCAGGTTCTGGTCAACGACGCCTATCTGCGTGACTCGATCCTGAATCCGTCACAACATATTACGGCTGGATATGCGCCGATTATGCCGACCTATCAGGGACAGATCAGTGAAGACGGCCTGATCGATCTGGTCGAGTACATCAAAGCTATGCAGAACAACTACCGTGTGCAGCAGACGCTGACCACGTCACAGTCGAACCAAGCGGCGCCGACAACGCCAGGGACGGTGAAGCCATGAGTGCAACCC
Source organism: Tunturiibacter empetritectus (assembly GCF_013410875.1). Lineage (GTDB taxonomy): Bacteria > Acidobacteriota > Terriglobia > Terriglobales > Acidobacteriaceae > Edaphobacter > Edaphobacter empetritectus. Next base: position 410,905 of record NZ_JACCCU010000003.1, read on the forward strand.
ACACAATCGTCAACCTGCCTGATCAGAGAACGGCTACGCTTCCGAAGCGTAACTATTTGAACAATGAGGATGGGCTGCTCAGCTGGTTGTTTACTGGCGACCACAAGCGCATTGCGATCCTATATCTGATCTCGATCACGTTCTTCTTCTTCATCGGGGGTGCGTTTGCGGGTCTCATCAGGCTTGAACTGCTGACACCACAACCCGATCTGGTGGCTTCAGATACATACAATAAGTTTTTCTCCATGCACGGCATCATCATGATCTTTCTCTTTCTGGTTCCGTCGGTACCGGCGACCTTGGGGAACTTTCTGATACCGATTATGATCGGCGCGAAGGACCTGGCGTTTCCAAAAGTGAATCTGCTGAGTTGGTACCTGTACTGGATTGGCGGGTTGTTCACGATGGCCGCACTCGTTCTGGGTGGCGTAGATACGGGCTGGACGTTTACTACTCCTCTGTCGACGCATTATCTGAACACCCACGTAGTGACAGCCGCCACGGGGGTCTTCATCATTGGATTTTCGTCGATCTTTACTGGATTGAACTTCATCGTTACGCTGCATCGGATGCGAGCGCCTGGCATGACATGGTTCCGACTGCCGCTGTTCTGCTGGTCGAATTATGCGGCGTCCATTCTGATGGTGCTTGGCACTCCGGTTTTGGCGATTACGTTGGTTCTAGTTGCGCTCGAGAGACTTGTCGGTATCGGCGTCTTCGATCCGACTAAGGGTGGCGATCCGCTCCTGTTTCAGCATCTTTTCTGGTTCTATTCTCACCCTGCGGTATACATCATGATTCTGCCGGGTATGGGTGTGATCTCTGAGGTGATTAGTACCTTTAGTCGCAAGCGGGTGTTCGGTTATACGGCGGTCGCATTCTCGTCGGTGGCGATTGCTCTGTTCGGTTTCTTTGTCTGGGCTCACCACATGTTCATCATGGGTGTGTCGAACTACTCGGCACTCGTGTTCTCTCTGCTGACCATGCTTGTGGCGGTACCTTCTGCAATCAAGATCTTCAACTGGGCGTTTACGCTGCAGAAGGGATCGATCACTTTTGAGACTCCAATGCTTTATGCATTTGGGTTTCTGGGGCTGTTCACGATTGGTGGTATGACGGGAGTGTTTTTGGGCGCCTTGGGCATGGACATCCATCTGACAGAGACGTACTTTATTGTTGCTCACTTTCACTTTGTGATGGTGGGTGGGATGTTGATGGCGTTTCTTGCGGGTATCCACTTCTGGTGGCCGAAGATGACCGGGCGTATGTATCCTGAGTCGCTCTCCAAGCTTGCCGCGGTAACGACCTTTATCGGATTCAACCTGACCTTCCTGCCGCAGTTCATTCTTGGCTACCTGGGAATGCCACGGCGCTACCATGCATATCCGCCCGAGTTCCAGGTGCTCAATGTACTGTCAACTGCGGGAGCTACCGTACTCGGTGTCGGTTATATGTTGCCGCTGCTGTACCTGGGGTGGTCGCTGAAGTATGGTGCGATTGCAGGCAATAATCCATGGCAGGCCACCGGACTGGAGTGGCAGATTCAGTCGCCACCGCTGACAGAAAACTTTATCGAGACGCCCGTCGTTGATCATGAAGCTTATGACTACGAATGGCTCGCCCACAAGACTGCACAAGAGGTGACGACCGTTGGATAATGCGATCGTAGCTACGCATCCACACACGCACGAGACTGCGGTTGCGGCAGAACATGAGCACGTCGTTCTGCCACAGCACCGCCATCACTTTGAGACGAAGGAGCAGCAGCGCGAGGCTGCCACATTCGGCATGTGGCTGTTTCTGCTGACTGAGATCATGTTCTTTGGTGGTTTGTTTTTCGCCTACCTGCTGTACCGCAACTGGTACCATGATGCGTTCGTCGTGTCTTCCAATCAGCTCAGTATTCCTTTGGGCGCGGCTAACACCGCTATCCTTATCAGCTCGGGGTTCTTTATGGCGCTCGGGGTGTGGGCTGCGGAGGTGCAGAAGAAGGGGCTTCTTGTTCTTTTTCTGGTGCTCACGACCTTCTTTGGGGTCGCCTTTCTCGGGATCAAAGCGGTTGAGTATCACGAGAAGTGGGAGAAGCATCACATCCCAGGCGCACACTTTGATGTCTCCGAGTTCATCAATCCCCAGGCGTATGGATTGAAGGAGAAGCCGCTCGCACCGGATATGGCACAGAAGACGCAGGTCTTCTTCTTTCTCTATTTTGCGATGACGGGCATGCACGCGTTCCACATGATCCTGGGAATCGGGCTTTTGTTCTGGCTTACATGGCGTGCCAATCGGGGGGAGTTCTCGTCAGGATATGTCGCGCCTATCGAAAACTTCGGATTGTATTGGCACTTCGTGGATATTGTCTGGCTCTTTCTGTTCCCATTGCTTTATCTGATCAACCGACACCCCGGCTCCTAGCCGCGACTGCAACGCCGTTTTGGCTGGAAGGAGAAGACCATGTCCGAGTATCACGATCCGTCGAATGTAATCAATCCGGAACACGCCGATCATCACATCATCACGCCGGTGACCTATGGAATTGTTTTTGCCACCTTGCTGGTCTTTACCGGGATTACGGTAGGCGCGGCCTATGTCGATCTAGGGATCTTCAATCCAGTCGTCGCGCTAGCTATTGCGAGCTTTAAGGCTGTCGTCGTGATTCTGTTTTTCATGCACGTCAAGTATCAGTCCAACCTAATTAAGCTGACGGTTGCCGCTGGATTTTTTACCTTTTTGGTATTGATCACCATGACGATGAGCGACTACATCAGCCGGGCGTGGGGACTCTGGTAACGCAAGTGGTTGTTACAGGGATGCGGCCTTCGGGTCGCATTTTTTGTTGCTGTCGAAGCTGTGTAGCCACATGCTCATATACTCGAGTTATGTCCATTGCCGGATCGTCTTTGTCGCAAGAGTTGCTTAGCTGGTCAAAAAACTCCCGTGTGACGATGCGGCGAGATGGACTGCCGGACCCCAACGGCAAATGTGTTGTGTACTGGATGCAAAGGGCGCAGCGAGGCATCGATAATCATGCTGTCGATCTCGCCGCTAAAATCGCGAACCTGCTTGGCCTCCCGCTTGTAGTTTATTTTGCAGGAATCTCTAACTTTCCCCACGCGAATCTACGGCACTATGTCTTTCTCAATCAGGGGTTGCCGGATATCGAGGTTGACCTTGCGGCGCGAAATATCTCGTTTGTTATGCGCCGTGCGCCGCGTGAATCGCACGAGCAGCTGTTGTCTGATGTACATGCCGCGTTTTTGATTGGGGATGAAAATCCAATGCGCGTCCCGGAGCAGTGGCGCAAGGATTTGGCCTCGAAGATCAAGATTCCGTTCTGGACTGTCGATACGGATGTTGTCGTTCCTTCGAAGCTGATGGAAAAGGCTCAGTATGGGGCATACACAATTCGGCCGCGCTTATACCGCCTTCTGCCGGAGTATCTACACCCCTACGAAAATGTTCCTGTGGAACGCGCATGGAAACGACCTCGGGCATTTTATGCCGACTCCGTTCATGAGGACATGACGCGCGACTGGAAGGACCTCGATCGTAGCGTTCTGCCTGTTGAAGCGTGGAAGGGGGGGACTCATGCTGCGCTTCGGCGTCTCAAACTTTTTACGGGAGAGCTTCTGGAAGATTACGACACGCAGCGGAATCATCCAGAGACGGATGGAACTTCCTGCATGTCGCCTTATCTGCACTATGGACATGTCGGTCCCATCACGATTGCGCTTGCCGTAGAAGCGGCTTCGAAGGCGAACCCGAAGTTAAAGCCTGCGCGCGACAGCTACTTCAACGAACTGATTGCCTGGCGCGAACTGGCGGTCAACTTCGTGCGCTACACGCCGAGCTACGATTCGCCTGATTGCGCTGAGCACTGGGCAAAGACGACGATTGCCGAGCACGCCCGCGATGAACGAGAGCATTTGTATACGCTTCGCCAACTGGAAGATGCACATACCTATGACGACCTTTGGAATGCGGCCCAGATTCAGATGGTTCGATATGGCTGGATGCATAACTACCTGCGAATGTACTGGGCAAAGAAGATCCTGGAGTGGACGCCTGACGTCGCCACGGCGATGAAGTACTCCATCTATCTCAACGACAAGTATTTTCTCGATGGCCGTGACCCGAACGGATACGCGGGGATTGCCTGGGCGATTTTGGGGAAGTTCGATCGTGCCTGGGGAACGCGGCCTATCTTTGGCAAGATTCGATATATGTCCGGAGCGTCGACGGGAAAGAAGTTCGATTCGAAAGAGTACATGCGGCAGATGAAGGTCCTGCCACAGCAGGGGTCGCTGGCATTTTAGGAGTTCCCTAAAAGTTTTATTGTCAGACTACTCTGTCCTGTTCTCGGTTGAGACTGGTCAGCAGATGTCTTGTGCCCATCCTCGAATAAAAACCTACAACTAAGATGAGATTGTGGCGTTGCTGTAGCTAATGGTAGATTCGAGAAATAGCGGACGGTGCTTGGTCTTTCGTTGCATCGTGCGGTTGGAACTTTTTAAAGAAGCGGCCACAGAGCCCCGGTAACCCTAAGCACGGAACGTTTATGAGAGATTTCTCATCCCGTTCTGGCACTGCCTGTCGTATCTTCTCCTGCTCTAGCGTTGACTCATCCGATGTCAGCTTGCAGCATCAGTGTTAGCTGTCTTTCACGTTGCGGATCACACGCTATGGGCCTGGTTGTATCGTCACAACACGAGCGTCTCGCAGATCGCCTCTCCTCCAGGGCGAGTCGCTTCTTTTCAGCAGTCGTTTTCTTTATCGCATTGACCGTGCCTGCTATCGTCTTCGGTCAGCTGTCCTTCGCAGCGGCGGCTGAGCAGCATGAAGGCGGAGAGCTTTCGGCTAACTCCCCCTCGTCTCACACGATCGGGTCGCGTCGCTTTCTCGGTGGCCGTACTCTCGTCGGGAACACGCCCGCTGCACAAGCCATGGATGCCGCTCGTCAAAAGCATGCGGCGATGTTGGTACAGCAAGCTGCTTCGCCGCAGTTGTCGAGTTTGAGTGCGCCGTGGCAGGCAGTAGGGCCGAATCAGGTTGCCAGCATCGCCTATGGCAATGTGACTGGCCGCGTTACGGCGATTGCGATCGACCCTGCTGATCCAACAGGCAATACGGTGTATCTAGGTACGACTGGCGGCGGAGTTTGGAAGTCGATCAATGCGGCTGGACCATCGGTCAGCGTCGCCTTTGTCCCGCTAACGGATACGCTGCCGGTCTTCAGCCCGAATGCGGGAACCGCTGCGATTCCGTCGCTCAGCATCGGTGCGATCAGTATTCATTCCGGCGTGATCCTTGCCGGGACCGGGGATCCTAACGACGCCTCCGACTCTTTTTACGGAAGCGGGTTGTTGCGCTCGGCAGATAATGGGGTAACGTGGACGCTTATTCAAGAGTCGCAGGATGGCATTGCGGGCAACCACCTCTTCACTGGACTCGGCTTCGCAGGCTTTGCATGGAGTACGGCGACGCCAGGCACTGTTGTTGCAGCGGTCTCGCAGGCGGCTGAGGGTGTTCTCGTCAACGCAGCCGATGCGACGAACAGCGTCATGGGGCTCTACTATTCGACTGACGCGGGTGTGACCTGGCAGATGTCCACGATCATGGACGGCAGTCAGCCGGTACAGACGCCACAATTTCCTAGCCAACTTCTCGGTGGCAGAGCGGCGACGGCAGTTGTCTGGAACTCCGTTCGCCAACGTTTTTATGGTGCGATTCGTTATCACGGGTACTACGAGTCGGCAGATGGTGTGACCTGGACGCGGTTGACGAACCAGCCTGGGCAAGGACTCACTGCGGTGAACTGCCCAACGGATCCCACATCGTTGGGCAGCCCATCGTGCCCGATCTTCCGCGGGGCGCTTGCCGTGCAGGCCAACACAGGCGACACGTTTGCGCTGACGGTTGATCAAAACAATCTCGATCAAGGGCTGTGGCAGGATGTATGTGGTCTCTCCGGAGCAAACTGTGGCAATGGAATCATCACGTTTAGCAGACAGTTGCCGTCGGCTGCACTGGAGATTGGCAATGGGAGCACCGTCGTGCCGGAGGCAGACTACAACCTGGCGCTTGCGGCTGCGCCGTTGGGACCGGCTGGTTCGACCCAGGACACGATTCTCTATGCCGGGACGACTGATCTTTTCCGCTGCTCTCTCGCGGCGGGGTGTGTACTGCGGGACACTACCAATGCGCTGAATGGATGTGCTGCACCTGCACAGGTAGCGCCGGCTCAACATGCGATCGCCACGATGGCTACGGCCTCGCAGCCGCTGGTTTACCTTGGCAACGATGGGGGTCTCTGGCGATCGACCGATGGTGTGAACCAGCAGTCAGCTCCATGCTCCTTCGATGACGCAACGCACTTTCAGAATCTCAACGGCGGTCTTGGTTCGCTGGCGGAGGTCATCAGCTTCGCTCAGCATCCTACTGATGCCGGTACCTTGCTCGTCGGCCTTGGTGCGAATGGCACCGCAGCTACGGCGTCTTCCGGAGCGAGCTCGTGGCCGCAGCTTTCAACGGGTGAAGGCGGTACCGTTGGAATCGATCAGAAGAACCCTTCTTTGTGGTACGTATCCACTGCTTCTGGTGTGAGTATTCGTCAATGTTCCAAGGGAACGGGCTGCTCGTCTGCGGACTTTGTGGGCACACCGACGATTGGACCTGCGCAGGTTGATGGCGATAATTCAGTCATCGACGCTCCGTGGCTACTTGATCCCGCTCTCCCGTCCAATGTTCTTATTGGGACTTGCAGGGTATGGCGCGGCCCAGCGAGCGGTGGGTCTTCGTGGCCTTCCTCGAACGCCATCAGCAGCTTTCTGGCCGGGCCACAAGGCACATCTTGCGTCAGTACAAATCCGGTTCTGCGGTCCCTGGCTGCAGGCGGGGTCATAAACAATGCATCTTCTGTGCAAGACTCTGGTTCTCCGGTCCTCTATGCCGGTATGGCGGGGAAACTCGATGGAGGCGGCAGCGCTGGAGGCCATCTCTACTCCATCACTACGGCAGGCACCGCAAGTAGTGCGACAACCTGGGCTGATCTTGCAACATCACCTGTTACAAATAGCCAAGGAACCGGATTCAACCCGGGAGGCTTTGATCTCTCGGCGGTGGCGGTAGACTCCCATGACGCGAGCGGAAAGACTGTCTATGCGACAGTGATGGGGTTTGTGGGAAACGGGATCAATACAGAGCACCTCTATCGTTCCATAGATGCCGGTGCACATTGGAGCAACATTGGCAGCAACCTGCCTAACGCTCCGGCCAACAGCGTCGTCGTCGATCCGAACGATGCCAATACGCTTTACGTTGCGATGGATACTGGCGTGTACGTTACGACCGCGGTGACGACATGCACCATTGCCAATTGCTGGAGTGTTTATGGCATCGGCTTGCCGAATGCCCCTGTCGTAGAGCTTGCGGCCGCACCAGCCATGGCTACCGGTGATGGACGCACTGGTGAGTTGCGCGCTGCGACCTATGGCCGCGGGTTGTGGCAGATTCCACTCGTGACGGCAGCGATTGCAGCACAACCGACGATCAGCCTAAATCCGACTTCGCTCACGTATAGTGCACAACCTATCGGCAATGCGAGTGCGGCGCAGATTATTACAGTTACAAATATGGGACTCGCGCCGCTCACGATCAGCCAGATCGCTGTTACGGGGGATTTCACCGAGACTGCCAACTGTGTTGCGGGACCCATCGCTATAAACTCGACGTGCACGATTCAAGTAGTCTTTCTACCTACTGCGACTGGGGGGCGCAGTGGGGTTCTTACTGTCTACGGCAACGTTGCCGGCGGCCAAGCGACCGCGACACTGTCAGGTACTGGACTAGCTGCTGCGGCAATTGTTCTCGACCCTGTTGTGCTCACGTTTCCTTCAACAACTCTCAACGCAACCAGCCCGGTTCAAAACATTACTATCTCCAATACAAGTAATAGCGCGGTGGGCCTGCAGAGGGTGATCGTAAACGGGGGCGATTTCAGGATCACGGTCAATACCTGTGGTCCGAGCCTTGGGCCAGGGGTTGGGTGCACAGTTGGAATTGCCTTCACGCCTAGCGCGTCCGGCACTCGAATTGGAACTTTAGCCGTGACAGATGATGCAGGAACTCAAACGGCGTCGCTGAGCGGAGTTGGAACATCTCCTGCAACCGACGCACTCTCGCCGCTGACACTCACGTTTGGGGCACAGCAGGTAGATACTGCGAGCGCCACCCAGCAGATCACTCTATCCAATACGGGAGATCTGCCATTGACTCTCATTGCAGCACAGGTCACGAGCGGAGACTTCACAGTCGTCAACGCCTGCGGCAACTCGCTGAACCCGCACTCCACTTGCTCCATGAACGTCGCCTTCGCTCCGAAGGACGTTGGCCCTCTCAGCGGCGTGCTTTCGATATCGGACCAGTATCGAACCCAGACGGTCACGCTAAACGGGACCGGCATTGCACCGCCCGGTGTGTCACTGGCGCCTTTCTCGATGGTTGTGTTCCCTCCTACAGGTGTTGGGCTTCAGTCTGCTTCACAAACCATTACGTTAACCAACAATGTCGGCGCCCCGCTCTCGATACAAGGCATCTCGCTTACGGGAGACTTTGTGATTTTGCCGAATAGCAGCACCTGTGGAGCGACCGTTGCTCCCGATGCTGCATGCGTGTTGCAGGTCGCTTTCGCGCCGACCGTTGGTGGTCCGCGTACTGGGTCGCTTACGGTGACAGATAGCGCGGGCAATTCACCGCAGGCGCTTTCGCTTACGGGACCGGGTGTGGACTTTACGCTTACCACCAATGGGATTACCAGCGTCACTATCATGAGCGGTCAGAATGCTGTCTTTCCCTTGCTGCTCAGTTCGGCGTCCAATGTCTCCGGGACAGCAAAATTCACCTGCTCGGGAATGCCTGCTAACTCGACTTGTAATATCACGCCTTCCAATATTCCGCTCGGTAGTACGACTACTGTTTCTGTAACTGTGTTGACGGGCGTAGCCTCTGCTTCGTCCAACCGTCCTTTCATCGGTCGCTCGGGCGTTATTTTATTTGTGGCTTTGTTCCCGCTTGGTTTGCTGGTGCTTCGTCCAGCGCGCCGCTCCAGTGTGGCTGGTTTTGCTCTGCTTTGTTTACTGCTTGCAGCAAGCGGTTGTGGTGTGGGAAGGGAGATTCCTTTGACGAGTGGATCGAACCCTGGCGGGCCTTCAGGCCCACCAACGGCGGCGGGGACTTACACCGTGGTTGCGGCGGCAACGAGTGCTGGCTTGACGCGAAGTGTCAACCTCACGCTCATCGTGCAGTAGCCGTTCGAGTGTCGATGCTTGCTTCAGGCTGACTGTCCAGCGCTCACTCCAGAGGCCCATGCCCACTGAAAGTTGTAGCCTCCCAGCCATCCGGTCACATCGACGACCTCGCCGATGAAATAAAGGCCGGGCACCTTGCGGCTCTGCATTGTCTTTGCATCCAGTTCTACGGTATCCACGCCACCCACGGTGACCTCGGCCTTGGCATAGCCTTCGGTGCCGGCGGGAGTCAGAGGCCACTGATGGAGATGCTGTTCCATCTTCGCTAAGGATGCGTTTGTCCAGTCGACTGGATCGTGGAGCACAACCCATCGCTCTGCCATGCGAGACGGCAAGACGGCGCGTATCGCGTTCGCTGCTGCGGAGGCATCTCTTCGTGCATTTCTCGCCAGCAATGGGGCAAGGACGTTCAGATCGGGCGCGAGGTCTATGGTTATGGCCTCGCCCGGCTGCCAGTACGACGATGTCTGCAGGATTGCTGGCCCGCTCAGCCCCCGATGTGTGATCAACATCTTTTCACGGAAGCTTCCTTCTCGTGGCCGTGCTCTCGCTTGAGCCACCACCTCGGCTGATAAACCAGCCAGGTCGCACCACTGCTCGCGATCCTCGGCGCTGAAGACGAGGGGGACTAAGCCCGGTCTGCACGCAACGATGCGCAGGCCAAACTGCTCGGCCAGTGTGTAGCCGAGTGTGGTTGCGCCCATCTTCGGGATGGAGAGGCCTCCGGTGGCGATGACCACCGACTCGGAGTGAAACGCTGACTCCGAGGTACGAACTTCGAGATAATCGTTGCGCTCGACGGAGATGGCTTTGGCTCCGAGGATGATGCGGATACCGGCCTCTGCGCACTCGCGCTCGAGCATGGTGACGATATCATGGGCGGAGCGGTCGCAGAAGAGTTGTCCCAGCGTCTTCTCGTGGTAGCGGATGCCGTGTCGTTCGACCATGGCGATCATGTCGGACGGTGTGAAGCGCGCCAAAGCGGACTTCGCGAAGTGGAGATTTTCTGAAAGAAAATTTTCTGGGCGGCAGTGGATGTTGGTGAAGTTGCAGCGGCCTCCGCCTGAGATCAGGATTTTTTTCCCGACGCGTTCGGCGTGATCGAGCAGGACCACCCGGCGTCCGCGCTTGCCAGCTTCGATGGCGCACATCATTCCCGCCGCGCCGGCGCCGAGTACTACGACATCAACCTTCTGCACGTGCGGTTTTGTGGTCATTCTCTATCGGAGATTCTGTGGCTCGCGTGATTTTAGATTCGTCAACGTGTGGAGGCAGCGTGACCTTCTTCGGACTTGCGATTTGAATTTGGTCGCTTGCGTTTTTTGTTACCCCACCCGGGTGATGAGGCATTTGAGGTAGCTGGTCTCGGGGAGGGTGAGGATGGCGGGGTGGTCGGGGGGGGCGCCCCGGGTCTCGAGGAGCTGCACTCGGCGGCCTGCATCGGAGGCGGCTGAGGAGACGACCTCAGTGAACTCCTGCAGAGGGACGTGGTGGGAGCAGGAGCAGGTGATGAGGGTTCCGCCGGGGCGGAGCATCTTGATGGCGCGGAGGTTGAGCTCCTTGTAGCCGCGCATGGCGCCTTCGGCGGCGCGCTTGGACTTGGCGAAGGCGGGTGGGTCGAGGACGATGGTGTCGTATTGCTGGCCGGTGGACTCGTACTCGCGGAGGAGCTCGAAGGCGTCGGCTTCGAGCCACTCGATCTGGGCTTGAAGGTCGGGGTTGAGCTCTCGGTTGCGGTCGGCTACTTCGAGGGCGCTGAGGCTGGCGTCGACTCCGGTGACCTGACGGCAGTTCTGGGCCATGTGGAGGGCGAATCCGCCTTGATAAGTGCAGATGTCGAGCGCGGAGCCGGTTGCGTAGCGGGCTGCGGCGGCGTAGTTGAGGCGCTGGTCGAGGAAGGCTCCCGTCTTCTGGCCAGAGCCTGCGTCGAAGTGAAAACGAAGGCCGTTGATGGTGAAGATGGTGGTGAGTTGTGGTGTTTCGGTGGTGTCCTGATGGTGTGGGGGGTGGAGGGGACCGGGTGCGGGGTGGGCGAGTTGTTCGAGTTCGCGGATCTTTGGGTCGGGGCGCTCCCAGAGGGTGATACCCCCGGTGTCGGGGTGTATGTTGGGGCGGAGGCGGTCGCGCAGGACTTCGGTGAGGAGGTTGCGGACGTCGTCCTGTGCGGTCCCCTGGGTGAGGAGTTGGAGGATGACGAGGTCGTTGTAGCGGTCGGCGACGATGCCGGGGAGGTTGTCGGCCTCGGAGAAGATGAGGCGGCAGGCGTCGTCTTCCATGGACTCGGGGGCTACTTCGTCGCGGAGGGCGAGGGCGGCGAGGACTCGCTCGCGGAGCTGCTCGAGGTAGGCGGTTCGGGGGAGTGCGGCTTCGTTCGAGACGATTCTTACTGCGATCTGCGACGCGGCGCTGTAGAGGCCGGTGCCGAGGGGGATGCCGCGGCTGTCCATGACGGTGATGAGTGCTCCGGGCTGGATCTCGGTGGCGCCGATTGGGGGGACGAGGGATTCGATGTCTGACCGGTAGACCCAGAGGTGTCCGGCCCGGAGGCGGTCTGCGGCGCGGCGGGTGATGGCTGCGGCTGGTCCGTGCGGCTGGGCCGTGACGACTCGCGGGGCCCGATCTTCTACTTTTCTAAGCATCTTTCCATGGTCGCATAGCGTTTCTTCCGATTGGACCCCTCCCCCCTCCCCCTAAGGGTATCTTGGACGGAAGTTGTTTGATTTCAATTGTTTGGTGGGAGTCAGTGTCTGTAGAATATTGATTCTAAGTGAGTTGCGTGCAAAATACTTTGAATGAATGAGTTACGGGCCTATTATTACGAAAGACCCTTCGCGCAGCCGGGGGACCTTTTTATCTCTCTGATTCAAGTATAGCGGTTGGAGCATAACTAATACGCCATGCGAATGTGCTGGATTGACGCGGGGATCTGCTGTTCGGGGGCTTGACAAGGATTTTGGCAAGCGGTCGGGGGATGGGACAGTCGCAAAACTCTTGATCTGACGAAGACTTCACGAGCCTATAGGCTGTATCGACGAAACCCGGAACCAGTGACCAGAGTTAGTCCCGCATAGGACACGTTGGATTCGACGGTTTGTGTTATTCGCTTGACCATAAGAGTTGTCTTATATACATTCTTCATAAGGATTTGCTTATGACGACAGAGGACCAGGTATTCAGAGCTATTGCGCATCCCGCCCGAAGAGCGATGCTCTCCATTCTTGCGCTCTCCGATCGTTCCGTGAAAGAACTCACCAATGAGTTTGCGATGTCACAACCTGCAGTTTCTCAGCACCTAAAGGAACTCAAAGAGGCTCACCTCGTTTGCTCCAATCGTGTTGGACTTGAGCAGAAGTACCGGCTAACTCCCAAGCCCCTTCGCTACATCATTGAGTGGTCAGCGCAATACCGTACTTTGATCGATCCTGCAGGACATTCGTGGTCTTTTGTCAGCGTTCCAGCTGCGACGCAGGTAACAGCACGTAAACGGAGGCAAAGTCATGGCAGTTAAGGGTTCTGTTCCCGCTGTTGGCGTTATCGTGCCGCATCTGGTCGTGCGGGACGCAGCGGAGGCGGTGGAGTTTTACAGTCGAGCGTTTTCAGCGACGGTTCTTTTCCGTTCCCCCTCTCCAAGCGGCAACGGAGAACACATTCACCTCAAAATCTGGGACTCTTTGGTTCAGGTTTCGACGGAAGAGCCGCGGCAGCGCGGAGAAAGGGCTGAGGGAGCCTTACTGGCTTCGCCAGAGACTCTTTCGGGTTCGACTTGTGTGTTCCAAGTCGGCGTGGCCGATGTCGATGAAGCATTCAAACGAGCCGTCGATCAAGGTGCGGTGCCTGTTCTTCCACCCACGGACATGTTTTGGGGTGACCGGTACAGCTGGATTAGCGACCCTTTCGGGCACGTCTGGGCACTTTCCAAGGTTGAAGAAGTGTTATCGAAAGAAGAAATTGAAGAACGCTTACGCGGATTCGCCGCGCAGATGAAAGGACAGACACTGTGAATGTACTTGGTCGATTTTTGCCACTTGTCTTCGCCATCTCAGTCGGAGCTCAGACCTCCCCTCAACCAGCAGATTCATGGCAACCCCTCAGCTTCCTTCAGGGCACATGGCAGGCGAAGACGGGAGAGGGTTCAACCGCTAAGGTCACTGGCACCTATGCGTTTACGAGGGAACTCAAAGGGCATGTTCTTGCTCGCCACAGTATTGTTGCTGGGTGTGCGGGACCTGAGGCTTTCGACTGCGAGCACGGTGATCTGCTTTACATCTTTGAAGAGAGGCCCGGTCAACCTTTGAAGGCCATTTACTTCGATAACGAAGGTCATGTGATTCACTACGCGCTCTCAACTCCAGATGCGACGACCGCGATCTTTCTATCGGAACCAGGCCCCGGTCCAAGATTCCGTCTCGTCTACCATCTCGAGCATGCCGTGATGTTTGGAAAGTTTCAGATGCAGATGCCCGGTCAGGAGGATTGGAAATCGTATCTGGAGTGGAGCGGGGGCAAGCAGTAGCCAGCGAGGGACTGCAGATTCTTCGACTGTTTGACTAACGTGGGGTGAGGAAAGTAGATCCCTGTGGGATGACAACAAAAAACAGTGACAACGGCAAATACGGGGATTCTTCGCTTTGCTCAGAATGACGACAGAGAGGATAGGCAAGTGCAACTGAACAGTAACAGCAGATCCCCTTTGGGGATGACAACCAGAAACGCAACGGCAACCGCAAAGACGCTGCAACGACACGATAGTGGCAACGCAACTTGGCAACGCAACTTGGAAACGACAACAGCGGCTGGACACTACTCGGTGCGGAGGGCTTGCATGGGTTCGATGGAGGCGGCTCTTCGGGCGGGGAGGACTGCGGCTAGAGTGACCATCACTACGGCTAGAGCTACTGCTCCGATCAGCGTTATGGGGTCGGCGGTGGTGACGCCGTAGAGCTGGCTGCGGAAGAGTCTTGCGAGTAAGACGATGGATGGGAGGGCTACTACGATGGCGATGGCGGCGATGATCGACATCTCGCGGAGTACGAGCATGACGACTCCGCTGCGCTGCGATCCCAGGGCGAGTCGTACGCCGATCTCGCGGGTGCGCTGCTCGGTGGAGTAGGCGAGCACGCCGTAGAGTCCCACTGCTGCGAGCAGGATCGCGAGTGCAGAGAAGCCGACGGCGAGGAGAGCCAGGGCGCGTTCGTCGGCGGTGATGCGATCGACCTGATCGTCCATGGTTCGCATGCCGTCGACGACGAGGGTGGGATCCATTCCGTGGATGGCCTGGCGGATTGCTGATTCGACCGCTGCGGGAGACTGGCTGGTGCGTGCGTAGATCTTAACTCCGGATGGATGCGGCGTTTGCGGATAGGGACGATAGACCGCCATTCCCATGTCGGTGCGCAGATTCTGGTGTTTGATGTCGCCCACAACTCCGACGATGGTTGTGTCGGGTAGCGCTGGAGTCTCGGAGCGGTCGGAGCTCTCGGAGATCAGGTGGCCGAGGGCATTCTGCGCCGAGCCGAAGAATCGCTTGGCGAAGGTCAGGTTGACTACGGCTACCTTTGGAGCATCGTGCGAGTCCGCGACGGTGAACTCTCTGCCGACGAGCAGAGGCTGCTTCAGTGTAGCGAAGTAACCGGCTGTGATCCAGGGAGCTTCGAAGTCAGTCTTTTCGTCCTCCGTGGTTTTATGGCCTTCGATGGCGAAGCCGCTGAAGTGGGAGTCTCCGGCGAGTTCTGCATCGTTGGTGGCTGCGACGGAGAGGACGCCGGGGATGCGCTGCACGGCATCGAGCGCGTTGGTTACGGTGGGGACCATGCGGTCGGGTCCGTAGCCGGAGTCTGAGGGATCGAAGCTGAAGGTGGCGAGATGGCTGGTGTCGAAGCCCACCTGCTGGTGGTGAAGATTGTTGAGGGTTCGGACGAAGAGGCCTGCGCCGCCGAGCAGCATTACGCTGAGCGCGATCTGCACGCCGACTGCGACCTTGCGGAATCTCTGCGAGCTTTTGGATGCGGTTCCGGTGCTTTGGCGGAGCGCGTTGGCGAGGTCGGGACGGAGGAAGTGGAGCACCGGCGCCATGCTGAAGAGCAGGCTTGCGACCAGAGCTACGCCGAGCGTGAACAGGAGCACGCGGGCGTCGATGGCGCTGGAGTACGGCTCTTCGCCGGGATTGGCGCTGGTGAGAAGACGTACCAGAGTGTTGGTCACAAGCGGAGCCATGAGCAGGCCGGCTGCTGCGCCGACCAGTCCGAGGAGTCCGCCTTCGAGCAGGAGCTGCGAGACGATCCGGCTCTGCTTCGCGCCGAGGGCGTAGCGCATGGACATCTCGCGGGCTCGGCTGGAGGCTTTGAGGAGCAGAAGGGTTGCGACGTTGATGGCGCACATTGCGACTAACAGTCCGGCCATGCTCATCAGGATGATCAGCGGCGTCTTCAGCTCCATGCGGTCGGGGGCGAAGCCGGTTGAGTCGTCGAGGACTTTGAGCTTCGAGTCATCGAGGTAGCGTTTTTTGAAGTGGTCTGTTCTGTTCTTGTAGAGCGTGAGCTCGTACGCGCGCAGCGAGTGCCACAGAGGCTCGAGCGATGTCTGGGCCTGAATGGGAGAGACTCCCGGCTTGAGGCGAGCTACGAGTGTGAGCCAGAGGGACTGATGGTTGTTCAGGTTGTCGTGGGAGGCGGTTCCGGGCAGGACTGTTTCGACCATGCTGATCGGCATGAAAGCGCCGGGCTTGTAGCCTCCGATGGCTGACTGGAAGTTGGCTGGAGCGACGCCGAGGATGGTGAAGGGGTGGCCTTCGATGAGAACAGTCTGCCCGACTACGTCGGGTGATGCGGCGAAGCGGGTCTTCCAGTAGTCGTAGCTGAGAACCACGACAGGATTGGCGTTCTTCGCGGTGTCGTCCTGAGCGTTCATGAGGCGCCCGAAGGCAGGCTTGAGGCCGAGCAGGTCAAAGTAGTTCCCGCTGACGAGTTCGACATCTTCGTCCTCGGCCTGATTATGCCAGGAGATGCCGCTGCCAGCTCTGATCGCGGCAATCATCCCGGAGAAGACTTGATTCTGATCGCGGAGATCTTTGTACATGGGGTAGGAGAAGTAGTTGTTGAGATCGCCGCCGAAGCTGCTGGCCGAACCGGAGAAGCCGCCGGACCACTCGAAGCGGACGAGCTCTTTGGGGTGCTGGACGGGCAGCATGCGAAGAAGGGCCTGGTCGAAGAGGGTGAAGACGGCTGCGTTGGCGCCGATGCCCAGGGCCAGGGTGAGCACCACGGTCAGGGCAAAGCCTGGCGACTTGCGGAGCTGGCGGATGGCGAAGCGCAGGTTCTGGAGCAGGGTCTGCATAAAAAGGGGTCCTCCGGGCGGACAGCGGCCTATGAGAGAGGATGGCACGTCTCCCGCCAAACGGATCGTGCTGCAAGTGATTTATTTTGTGCGGATAAGGGCGGGGATGCGGTGGTGGTGGAGTGGAATTTGTCCGAAAACGGACTGCTTCGTTCGCAAGTGAACAGTGCGATGGGGCGGATCAAGGGGGATCGAAGCAGCGGCGGAGGTCGACGGTTGAGGAGCGTTGGTTTGAGGATCGTCGTGCGGGGATGGTGTCTTGTATTGCTTTCCAATAGAGGCGGGTGCATACTCCTATTTGAAGGCAATAGGAGAGCTTGGAATGGGTGAGAAGGCGGATGTGTGGCAGGGGACGCTGGCGTTGATGGTGTTGAAGACGCTGGAGAGTATGGGCTCGCTGCATGGGTATGGGATTGCGCGGCGGATCGAGCAGACCAGCGGGGATGTGCTCTCGCTGAACTATGGAACGCTGTATCCGGCGTTGCTGAAGCTGGAGCAGGAGGGGGCAATCGTGTCGGAGTGGGGGGTGTCGGAGAACAATCGCAAGGCGAAGTTTTACAAGCTGACGCGGGTGGGACGGAAACAGATTGAACGGGAGACCGATAACTGGGAGCAGACGACGGCGATCCTGTCGCGGTTTCTACGAGGGACGGAGGATCCGGCATGAAGAGGCTGCGTGCGGCGTTGCGACGATTGGTTGGGATGTTTTCTGGCGGGCGGCGGGAGCAGGAGTTTAACAACGAGATGGAAGGGCATCTGCAGATGCACATCGACGACAAGGTGCGCGCGGGGATGACGGCGGAGGAGGCTCGACGGGATGCGCTGCGGAAGCTTGGCGGTCTGGAGCAGACGCGGCAGGCTTATCGCGAGCGCGGCACGGCTCCTTTCTTCGAGACGCTGTGGCAGGATCTGCGCTTCGCGGCGCGACAGCTGGTGAAGAATCCGGGGTTCACGATTACGGCGGTGCTGATGCTGTCGCTGGGAACTGCGGCGAGTGTTGCGATCTTTGCGTTTGTGGATGCTGCGCTGCTGAAGCCTCTGCCCTACGAGGATCCGCGTACTTTGGTGGACGTGACGGAGAGTGTTGCGGTATTTCCGCATGCAAATCTCTCTTATCCCGACTATCTCGACTGGAAGAAGATGAATCACAGCTTTCGTTCGCTGGACGTCTACACGGGTGCGGGTTATCTGTTGGATACGCCGTCCGGAGTGGAACCGGTACCGGGGCTGCGAGTGACGGATGGGTTCTTTCACACGCTGGGCGTCGCACCTTTGCTCGGGCGTGACTTTTACTCGGGAGAGGATCTGCTGAGTGCTCCGCGGACGGTGATCTTGAGTTACTCGGCGTGGCAGACGCGGTTTGGCGGACGGAAGGATATTGTGGGGCAGGTGGTTTCGTTGAGCGGCACACCGTACACGATTGTGGGGGTGATGCCGGACAGCTTCGAGTTTGCGCCTCGCAACAATGCGGAGTTCTGGACGACGATGCACGCGGGTGGTTCGAACAGTTGTGATCTAAGGCGCAGTTGCCATTCTCTGGTGGGTGTTGCGCGATTGAAGGACGGCGTGTCGGTTGCGGCGGCGCTTGCGGATACGAAGGCTATCGCGCAGCAACTGGAACGACAGTATCCCGACTCAAACCGTGGGCAGGGGGCGACAGTGCAGACGCTGACGGAGGCGTTTGTTGGCGATATTCGTCCGATTCTGCTTCTTCTCTTGGCGGGGGCGGGTCTGCTTCTCCTGATCGCGTGTGTCAATGTGGCGAGTCTGCTGCTGGTGCGTTCGGAGAGCCGCAGGCGGGAGATCGTCGTGCGAGGTGCGTTGGGGGCGTCGCCGTTGCGGCTTGTCCGACAATTTGTAACCGAAGGAGTTTTGCTTGTCCTGGGGAGTACGCTGCTTGGATTGGTCTGTGCGGTCTTTGCCTCGCAGGCTTTGCTGCGACTTATCCCGAAGGACATGCGGCTGCAAATGCCATATCTTCGCGGGCTGGGGCTGAACTTTCATGCCGTGTGCTTTGCCTTGGCGATTGCGACTCTGGCTACGGCGATCTTTTCGCTGACGCCGATTGTGCGACTCTCCTTCGGCGAGATGCGGGAGGGTTTGACGGAGGGTTCGCGGGGGTCGGCGGGTGTGCTTTGGCGGAAGATCGGCGCGAACCTAACTGTACTGGAGCTTGCGATTGCGACGGTACTTCTGGTGGGCGCCGGGTTACTGGGCAAAAGCTTCTACCGTCTGCTGCATGTCGAGTTGAACTTTCAGCCTGATCACCTGGCGACGCTTTCGGTCGCTTTGCCGGAGAAGATATATACGAAGGATGAGCAGATCGTGGCAGCACGCAGGCAACTTCTGAATCGCATCGCGGCTCTACCGGGCGCGACTTCAGTGGCGACGACGAGCACGCTTCCGGTCACATACAACGGCAACACGGAGTGGATACGATTTGTTGGGCGTGAGTACAACGGGGAACATAATGAAGTGAATGAGCGCGACGTGACCGCGAACTTCTTCTCGACTTTGAAGACGAAGCTGATTCGCGGGCGTTTCTTTAATCCGGACGAGGATGGGACAAAGCCTCGTGTTGTGATCATCAATCAGGCTTTTGTGAAGCAGTATTTTTCGGGTCAGGACCCTCTGGGCGCGAGGATTGGCGATACCACGTTGTCGCCGAAGTCGATCAAGGAGGTTGTTGGGGTGGTGGACGATCTGCGCGAGTCAAAGCTCAATGAGAAGACTCTGCCCGCGGTCTACTATCCCGCGGATCAGAGTCCTGATACGGAGTTCAATCTGGTTGTTCGCACGACTCAGGATGAGAAGACGCTACTGCCTACGCTTGTGTCGACGATTCACCAGTTTGACAGAGGGATCGGCACTTCGGAGGAGTCGACGATGTTTCGTTACATCAATGAGTCGGAGACTGCTTATCTGCACCGGTCGTCGGCGTGGCTGGTGGGAGGATTTGCTGCGTTGGCTCTGCTGTTGGGGATGATTGGGCTGTATGGGGTGATTGCCTATTCGGTGGGGCAGAGGACGCGGGAGATCGGTGTGCGGATGGCGCTTGGGGCGCAGAGGGAGATGGTGCAGCGGATGGTGTTGAAGGAGGGCGGGCGGCTGGCCGCGCTGGGGATTGTCGTAGGACTGGTGTGCTCGCTGGCAGCGACCTCGCTGTTGCGCAGTATGCTGTTTGGCGTGCACTCGTGGGACGTGGGGACGCTGGCTGGGGTGGCTTTGTTGCTCGCTGCGGTTGCTTTGCTTGCGAGTTACGTTCCGGCGCGAAGGGCGGCGTCGATCAATCCGGTGGAGGCTCTGCGGGCGGAGTAAGGTTCTGCCTAGTTTTTGGCGAACGAGAGGGTGACAAGGGCAACAGCAGATCCTCTTCGGGGATGCCAACAAAACTGCAACGACAACCGCATAACAAGAACTGCAACGGCGACGGCTGCTGTAGTGGATATACTGCTGAGACTGGAAGATCTGCCTATTGGAGAGTGCGAGGATGTCGAGGAATCTGGTTCGGATTGGTGTGTCTTGTGGCGTGTTGCTTGCTTCTGCGATGGCGATGGGAGCGGGACCGCAGGAGAAGAAAGACAGCGAGAAGAAGAAGGATCAGAAGCTGGTGGTGACAGGAACGCCGGTGGTCGATCCAGCGGAGCCGCCCTCGGACTCGACTACAGACGGTTCGGTGACGGTGGGTGGGCAGACGATCACTTACCGCGCGGTTGCGGGGACGCTGACGGTGGGATCGACGGATTCGCAGGACGCGATGCTGGGGCTGGATGGGAAGCTGCTGCCGGATACGGGAGAGAAGACTCCCGATCCGGAGAAGCCGGAGGAGGCTCCAGCTACGTCGCGGATGTTTTATGTGGCGTACTTCAAGAAGGATGCGCCTGCGGGACGGCCGGTAACGTTTCTTTATAACGGCGGACCGGGGTCGGCGACGATGTGGCTGCATATGGGCTCGTTTGGGCCGAAGCGCGTGGTGACGACTGATGCGCAGCATGATGAAGGCGCCCCTTACAAGATCGTCAATAACGATTACAGCCTGTTGGACGTGAGCGATGTGGTTTTTATCGATGCGCCGGGGACCGGGTTCAGCCGGATTATGGGCAAGGACAAGGAAAAGGCGTTCTGGGGTGTGGACCAGGATGCGCATGCGTTCGACCGGTTCATTCGCAGGTTTTTGACCAAGTACAACCGGTGGAACTCGCCGAAGTACCTGCTTGGCGAGAGCTATGGGACGCCGCGGAGTGCGGTGCTGTCGGCTGCATTGCAGAATGTGGATTTGAATGGGATTGTTTTGCTGTCGCAGATCTTGAGCTTCGATAACAGCATCGATGGGCCGAAGTGGAATCCTGGCGTGGATCAAGCTTATGCGCTGGGTCTGCCTACGTTTGCGGCGAGCGCCTTTTATCATCACAAGCTGCCGACTCAGCCGGCGGCGCTGGAGCCGTTTTTGACTGAGGTGGAGCAGTATGCAATTGGCGACTATATGAGTGCGCTGCTGCAGGGGTCGGAGCTGCCGGAGGCCAGGAAGCAGGCGGTGGCGGAGAAGCTGCATCAATATACGGGGCTGCCGGTGGCGTACCTGATGAGGGCGAATCTGCGGGTGACGGGCGGGGCGTTCAGCAAGCAGCTTCAATTGGACGATGAGACGACGACGGGGCGGCTGGATACGCGGTACAAGGGGCCGGATCTCGATCCGCTGAGCGCGGATGCGGAGTATGACCCGCAGAGCAATGCGATCTCGTCGGCGTATACGGCGGCGCTGAACCAGTACATGCGGACGGAGTTGAAGTATGGCGAGAACCAGACGTACAAGCCGGGGGCGTATGTGGATCCGGACTTTACGTGGGATCTGCGGCACCAGGCTCCGGGTGGTCCGCCGGCGAACCAGCAGGAGGGAGGGACGAATGTGATGCCGGACCTGGCGTACACGATGAAGTCCAACCCGAAGATGAAGGTGATGCTGGTGGGTGGGTACTTCGATCTGGCGACACCGTACTTTGAGGGCAAGTTCGAGATGCACCATCTGCAGATTCCGCAAAAGCTGCAGGCGAATATCAGCTACCACTACTACCAGAGCGGGCACATGGTCTATGTGAACGAAGAGGTGTTGAAGCAGTTCCATACGGATGTGGCGGGGTTTATCCGGGGGACTGAGGACGGAAGATAAGTTTTCGTTAGGTTGGTGTACCGTCGGATTGAGCGCAGATTCGGAGGCTTTGTTCTACTGCTCGATCAGCTGTGAAAGCCTGTGGTTGGGGAGATTGGAGATCCGGGGCCGCTAAGAAGCCGGAGAGCTAAGGTAAGAAGTAGAGGCTCTGCCATCCAGAGGGAGTGGTTGCCGAAGCGCGGGGCGCCCCAGGCTCCGACGATGGCTCCAGCCAGAAAGCAAAGACAGATTAGGCCGAGGTCAAAGGCCTGAGAACGGCCTTTCTCGCGAACTTCCGGCGTGGAGGAAGGAGCGAGTCCGTCGTAGAGTCCTTCGACTGCATCGCGCAGGTTGCCGGTGATGAAGGTAGAGTTGAAGGCGAATCGGTCAACGCGGCGGAAGCTGGCTACCTGTAGCGCGGCGACATAAGCGATGATGCCGGTGAAAGCCATGTGAGGGAAATCAAGGGGAAGCCAGCCAAGCGCGAAGAGGGAGACGATCTCAAAGGTGAGGCCGATGATGGCGGCGTGGGTGGCGCGGGAGCGGAGGTGCCGGGAGGTGGTGACGCCTGCGAAGAAGCCCAGGATAGGGATGACATGGGGAATCACTTCGCGCCATTGCTGGCCAACAACGGCTATACCGAGAAAGATGACGTTGCCTGTCATGGCGTTGGCGAAGACGTGGCCGTGATTGAGGAAAACGACAGCGTCCAGCATGCCACCGGCGCTGGCGAGGAGTACCGCATCGGTGAGGGAGCTGGGTTGAGGAGTCGTATCGAGAGCCATGTGGATCCGGTGGGGGCCAACCCAATGGTATAGGGTGTCTGGCATGGATCTTGATTGAGAAATCGTACGACCACGCGCCGTTGAAGCGGTAAGTCATGATGGAAGATATGAGTGACTTGTTATCAGATCCCGCATCTTCTGGGTGCGTTGGCGCGTCTAAAGTTATGCAGAAAGCTAAAATTTGTTGAGGTGATAAGAGTTATGGCGATCAAGTGGGATCGGTTGACGGTGAAGTCGCAGGAGGCGGTGCAGGCGGCGAGTGGATATGCCGGGGAGAATGGCAATCCGGAGGTGATGCCGCTGCATCTGATGGCGGCGCTGCTGGAGGACCGCGAGGGAGTGGTGATCCCGGTGCTGGAGAAGATTGGGGTGCCGGTGGAGCAGCTGCTGTCGGGGGTGAATTCGGCAATTACGAAGCTGCCGAAGGTGCAGGGTGGGGGGCAGCCGGGGCTGTCGAATGCGTTGCAGAAGGTGCTGGAGCAGGGATTCAAGGAGGCGGAGAACTTCAAGGACGAGTATGTGTCGACGGAGCATCTGCTGCTGGCTTTGTCGAAGGCGAAGAATGACCCGGTGCAGCTGGCGCTGGCGTCTCTGGGCGGGACGCATGAGGCGATCCTGAAGGCGTTGAGTGCGGTGCGCGGGAGTCAGCGGGTGACGGATCAGAACCCTGAAGGGAAGTTTCAGGCGCTGGAGAAGTATGCGAAGGACCTGACGGATCTGGCGCGGCGCGGGAAGCTTGATCCGGTGATTGGGAGGGACGAGGAGATTCGGCGGGTGGTGCAGGTGCTGAGTCGCAGGACGAAGAATAATCCTGTCCTGATCGGCGAGCCGGGCGTGGGCAAGACAGCGATCGTGGAAGGGTTGGCGAGAAGGATCTTTCTGGGCGATGTGCCGGAGATTTTGAAGAACAAGCGCGTGTGCTCGCTGGATCTTGGCGCGATGATCGCCGGGGCGAAGTTTCGCGGAGAGTTTGAGGATCGGCTGAAGGCGGTGCTGAAGGAGATTGAGGAGTCGAACGGCGAGATTATTTTGTTTATCGATGAGTTACATACTCTCGTGGGCGCCGGTGCGAGCGAGGGTTCGCTGGACGCGAGCAATATGCTGAAGCCTGCGCTGGCTCGCGGCGGACTGCGGGCGATTGGCGCGACGACGCTGAGTGAGTACAAGAAGTACATTGAGAAAGATGCTGCGCTGGAGCGGCGGTTCCAGATCGTGTATGTTGGCGAGCCGAACGTCGAGGACACGGTTGCGATTCTGCGTGGGCTGAAGGAGAAGTATGAGGCTCACCATAAGGTGCGGATCAAGGACTCGGCGATTGTGGCTGCGGCGGTGCTGAGCCATCGTTATATCTCGGATCGGTTTTTGCCGGATAAGGCGATTGACCTGGTGGATGAGGCCGCTGCAGCGCTGGCGATTCAGATTGGCTCGGTGCCGGTGGAGATTGATGATCTGGAGCGGAGGGCTACGTCGCTTGAGATTGAACGTGCAGCGTTGAAGCGGGAGAAGGACGCGGGATCGCAGGAGCGGCTGGAGATTGTGGAGCGTGAGCTGGCCGAGGTGAAGGAGGCGGCGGTTGGGCTGCGTGCGCGTTGGCAGAAGGAGCGCGGCGCGATCGGAAAGATGGCGGAGTTGAAGGAGCAGCTGGAATCTTTGCGCTTCCAGATGGGCGAAGAGACGCGGAAGGGCAATCTGCAGAGGGCGGCGGAGTTGCAGTATGGCGAGATTCCGAAGCTGGAGGCGGAGCTGCGCGAGTTGACGGCGGAGCAGGATGCGGCGGTTCGCGAGGATGAGGCGGAGGCGAAGTCGGGCGCAGTTGCTGGCGTGGCGAAGCGGCCTTCACGGATGTTGAAGGAGGAGGTCGACGAGGAGGATATCGCCGCGGTGGTGTCGAAGTGGACCGGGATTCCGGTCTCGAAGATGCTGGAGGGCGAGATGCAGAAGCTGGTGCAGATGGAGGAGCGTCTACGCGAGCGCGTGGTTGGTCAGGATGAGGCGCTGAGTGTGGTGGCGAATGCGATTCGGCGTTCGCGTGCCGGCTTGAGCGATCCAAAGCGGCCGATTGGCTCGTTCATCTTTCTTGGGCCCACGGGCGTGGGTAAGACGGAGACGGCGAAGGCGCTGGCGGAGTTTCTGTTCGATGACGAGGCCGCGATGGTGCGGATCGACATGAGCGAATACATGGAGAGGCACGCGGTGGCGCGGTTGATTGGAGCGCCTCCGGGATACGTCGGGTATGACGAAGGCGGACAGTTGACCGAGGCGGTGCGGCGCAGGCCATATTCGGTGATCCTGTTTGATGAGATTGAGAAGGCGCATCCGGATGTGTTCAATGTGCTGTTGCAGGTGCTCGATGATGGACGGCTGACGGACTCGAAGGGCAGGACGGTGGACTTCAAGAACACTGTGCTTATCATGACTTCGAATGTTGGTGCGGGGCAGTTGTCGACGGCGTGGGCGCAGGGCGAGGACGGGTTTGAAGAGGCGAAGAGTCGCGTACTGGATGAGCTGCGCAAGCACTTCAAGCCGGAGTTCCTAAATCGCGTGGATGACATTGTGATCTTCCATTCGCTGGCTGATGAGCAACTGACTCACATCGTCGATCTGCGGTTGAAGGATCTGGAGAAGCTGCTGGCGGATCGAAAGATTACGCTTGAGCTGACCGATGGAGCGAGGAAAGCGATCTTCAAAGCGGGGTATGACCGGGCTTACGGAGCGCGGCCTCTGAAGAGAGCGATTCAGCGGCTGGTGCAGGACAAGCTGGCGGTGAAGATTTTGGACGGCAGCGTGTTGCATGGTGACCATGTGATGGTGACGGCTGGGAAGAACGGCCTTGAGTTCAAGGTACAGGGGCGCGAGGTCGCAGTCTCGTAAAAACTTATCCCTGGCGTAACGAGATGGCCCGCCTGCAATGGCGGGCTATTCTTTTGTCGTATTGCGACGGAGGTTTTCACAGAGTATGCGCGAGTTCAGGACGTGGAGTGAAGGATAGCGCTGGTTCGATTCGGCTAGTGTCACTGTTTGATAGAGTGAGAGCGTGACGGCAAAGACAGTGGGCAACTCCAGCGTGGGCACGCACAGCAGACGGCTGCTTCTTTTTGTGGTGTGCAGCCTTCTTCTTGCGAATGTGGTTCAGTGGGGGATCTGCCGCGCGCTGCATCTGGGAAACCCTGGCAGCATCAAGGATGACGTCGCTAAGTTTCTGCACGTGCGGCAGTGGACCGACTCGTGGTTGCCGATGATGAAGTCACTTGATTACTTCGACGCGAATCCTACGAAGCCGATCTATGCGGCTCCGCTGTACGACACGCTGATCTATTCGCTGGCGAGTGAGTTGCCGTTGGTTGCATTGCGCAGGCTTGGCGTGGGTGATGCGGCGATGCTTCGTTTGCTGGCTGTGTTTTCCTGGTTCTCGGTGGTTGGGGTTGCGGCAGTGTCGCTGGCGATGGGGCGCAGACTGTTGCGGAGGCGCGGCGCGGATCTGAGTTGGATGGATGTTCTTGCGGTGGTGCTTGCTTGTCTGGGGTGTTATCCGTTGTTGAAGGGATACGCGTTGGGGAATGCTCAGACGATGCTTTCGTTTGGATTTGCGGTGATGCTTTACCTGTGGACGTCGGGGCGGGAGCGCGAGGCGGGTGTTGTCGCGGCGTTGCTTGCGTTTGTGAAGCCTCAGTATGTGCTGCTGCTGGTGTGGATGGTGGTGCGCAGGCGATGGGGTGCTGTGTGGGCGTTCCTGGTCTGTTCCGGTGTTTTGGTGGCGATGTCGGTGGCGGTCTTTGGCTGGCACAATAATCTCGACTATGTGGGTGTGCTTGCGAGCTTGAGCCATAAGGCGCAATCGCACTATGCGAATCAGTCGATGTTCGGGACTTTAAACCGGATGATCTTCAACGGCGAGAACATGGGATACACGCCGCATGTTTATACCCCTTACGTTGCGTGGGTGTACCGTGCGACGGTGCTGACGTCGCTGGTGCTGGTAGGTGGGGTGCTGCTGTTTCCGTGGAGGAAGATGAGGGGATCGACGGCGGATATCGCTGCGATGGGGCTGGCGTCGGTGGCGGCGTCGCCGATGGCGTGGGAGCATCACTACGGCATTGTGTTCGGGATCTTTGCGTGGTTCTGGTTTGCGTATGGGTGCTGGGAGAGCAAGAGGCCGTGGTTGTGGGGGCTGTCGTTTTTTCTTTGCGCCAACTTTCTGGCGGCGACTAATCTGCTGGCAGACAAGCGCGGATGGAATGTGCTGCAGTCGTACATGTACTTTGGAGCGCTTCTGTTGCTTGTGCTGTTGATGCGGCTGGCACGTCGTGCGGAAGTTGACGAAGCCATTGCTGCGTAACTTCTACCTGCTGACTCGCGCGAGATTATTTCTTAGGTTGAGGTTGGGAGCCGGGTGCGAATTGCACGGACGCTGCGTCGCCTCCCATGGCGGGTCCTAACGACGTGATGTCGGCGTGCGCGGCGGCGAGAGCCTGATCGGTCCAGCTCCAGCCGCTGTGCAGGAGCACGAAGACGTGATCGCCGGGTTGGGCGGAGAGCTGCTCGTAGGGGATGATGGGAAAGCCGGTCAAGTGGCGCATGTGCTCGGCGGTGAGAGACTCGGTGTCGCGCCGGCTCCAGAGCAGCTCCTGAGGGCTGGAGTAGACGAGGGCCATGCGGGAACGTATGTCGGGGTCAGGCTCGTAGTAGCTGGCTACCTCGAAGGTGCCCATCTCCTGAAGGTAGAGCAGGCCGGTGGGACTTGAGAGAATGGCGGCTTTGATCTGCGGGCTCAGTGTGAGCGAGGCCATGAAGTCTTGAGTCTTTGCCTGCTCGGCGTGGATGCGGATGGCTCCCGTGACTATGATCGCCACCGCGAGTGTGGATAGCGTAAGGATGGCTGTGCTTGTACGGCGAAGTAATGGATAGAGGGCGATCGCCAGGAGAATGCTGAGCGCGACGATTGCGCCGAGGACGTAGCGAACCTCGATGGAGTGGGTGACGAACAAGGCTAGCAGGAAGCCGAAGAAGGGCAGTGTGGCGAGAACGAGGACGAAGACGAGTTCTGCGTCTGGGAGATGGAGTTCTTTGTTGCGTAGTTGCCGGACGCTGCCGAAGACGAGCAGAGCGGCGAAGACGATGAGGCCGAGGGCGGCGAGGTGCTGGATACGGCGGCTCGCGTGGGTGTAGTCCAGGAAGAGCGAACGATAGGCCTGGGTGATGGCGTGGTAGCCCACATCTCCGGCGTTGTAGTAGTTCTTGCGAAACTCGGCGGCGGATCTTTCAAACGGCAGCGCGAAGGCGATGCAGGCCATGCCGAGGATGATGGCACCCACGACGGGAAGGTCCAACCGGCGGTGTTGGATAGTGCGAAAGAGCTCTGCGCCGCAGAGAGGAAGAAGCAACAGGACACCGAAGTAGTGGGTGTTGAGTGTGAGTGCGACCGCGAGGGCGAGAAGGATGAGGGAGCCGGTGCGTCGCGAGCTACGACGGGTTGCACTCTGCCAGCTCACCATAGCGAGACCGTAGAAGCCGAGCAGCAGGCCGTAGGGGCGGCCTTCGGCGGAGTAGAAGAGAGTCGCTGTCATCGCGGGAAAGGCCATCGCGAAGATCGCGGCGTGCTCATTGGCGATGCGGCGCACAAAGTAGAAGAGGCAGAGCTGCATGAGGAGATAGCCGAGCAGCGAGGGCAGTCTGAGGGCGAAGGCTCCGGCGCCGAAGAGGCTGATCGCAAGGTGTGCAAGGGTGTGGTAGACGAGGGGATCGAGCGAGATGGGATAGCTGCGCTGAATGTGGAGGAGTTGGGCGTAACTGGGCACGCTGTCGGTCTGGAGGACGAAGAACTCGTCCTGCGACAGGAGCTTGTGATGCGACCAGAGGAGGGAGAGGACGGCGGTGAGGATCAGAAAGGCGACGGCTGTCCAGGGGAGAGCAAGACTGTCGGATCTGCTTTCAACACTGGAACTCTGCGACGAAATCATATCTTGACTGAGACTCTAAGCCGCTGCTGCTCTGAGTTGGGCCGGAGATAAGCAGCTGGCGCCGGCTGGACTACTGGCGGCGTGGCGGAGGGTAGCGTTGGGGTGAAGAACATCTCTAGGCGTGGGATGCGGACGAAGAGGAGGAGGCCCATGACGAGAGCCGTCGACGTGAAGGCGGCCATGAGGAGAGGTTCGCGATAGAGCTTTTCGGGGTTCTGGACGGCGCTGTCGTGCTTGAAGGCGAGCTTGAGATAGACGGCCATGGTAAAGGCTACGAGAGGAAAGCCGAGGATGAGCTCGATGCGGTAGCGGATGATGAAGGCACCGAGAAAGAGCATCGCGGTGGAGGCGTAAAACACCACGGATACGAGCAGCGATTCGGGCGTGTAGCGCTTGAAGGACGCGCGGTAGGCGCCTGCGACGGCGCGATCGCCGATCTCGGAGAGCTCGCTGAAGCGCTTGAGGCCCATGAAGTAACAACCGAGCATCCAGTAGGCGATAAGCAGCGATACGGGTGGGACGAGGACGCTGGTGACGGCGTACCAGCCGAGCAGCATGCGCAGGGGATTGTTGATGGACTCGGTGAGGACGTCGAGGTAGGGTACGTCCTTGGTGCGGATCGGAGGGAAGTTGTAGAGGCAGCCCATGATCCAGAGGATGAGTGCGACTAGTGCGAACATGCGTGAGATAGTGAGGCCGATGGCGATTCCGGCGACCATCATCAGGAGCCATTGCACATAGGCGGCGGGAATGTTGACCAGGCCACGGGCGGCGGGGCGGTTGCGTTTGGTGGGATGAAGGCGGTCGAAGGGTGCGTCGAGGACTTCGTTGATGACGTAGTTGCTGCATGCGACGAGCGTCACCGCGACAAATGCCAGCAGCAGCGTGATGAGAAGATGGGGTGTGAAGAGCGCGGGATAGACGCTGAGCGGCACGATGACGCCGGGCAGAACGAAGAGATTCTTGATGGAGTGATCGAGTCTGGCGATGGCGAGATGGGCGCGGAGGCGCTCGGACAAGGAGACGTTGCGCGGGGGAGGCTCGGGCATGTTTTTTGTAAGGGCTCCTTAGCCAGCTGCCTTGGGGCTACGGGCTCAGTGTAGCAAATGGAGATGAAGCCAGTGGATGACGGTGACCTCTGGCAGTGGGCGATTTGTTTACGATAAGCTTGGGTGCGGCGCGGTGTGCGCGTCTGGAGCAGGCGGGCGCATGTCACGGAGAGCAGTGATTATCGGTGCTGGACCTGCAGGGCTGACTGCAGGGTTGGAGTTGCTGAGACGGTCGGATGTCAGGCCGATCATTCTTGAGGCGAGCGAGGAGATTGGCGGAATCTCGCGCACCATCAAGTACAAGGGCAACCGAATGGATATCGGCGGCCATCGTTTTTTTTCCAAGAGCGATCGCGTGATGCAGTGGTGGGTGGACCTGATGCCGCCCGATGTCGGCGATGCGGGTTCTGAGCCGGAGATTTCGTACCAGGGAAAGAAGCGGATGGTCGCCGTGCCGGCCCGGCTACCGGAGGAGCCTGTGCTGCGTGGGGCCGGGCCGATTGATCCGCATGCGGCGGAAGAGATCGAGGATAAGGCAGAGAACGAAGGGCCGGTAGAGATGATGGTGACGGCAGCGACGCCGGATCCTGATCCGGACCTGGTGATGCTGATCCGTCCGCGTAAGAGCAGGATCTATTATCTGCGGAAGTTCTTTGACTATCCAATTACGTTGACGGCGACGACGTTGAAGAATCTGGGAGTTGTCAGGACGTTCCGTGTCGGTACGAGCTATATGAAGTCGCAGGTGAGCCAAATTGCGCCGGAGAAGAGTCTGGAAGATTTTTTGATCAACCGGTTTGGTCGGCAGCTCTATCTAACGTTCTTCAAGAGTTATACGGAGAAGGTTTGGGGTACGCCCTGCAATGAGATCTCGGCGGAGTGGGGAGCGCAGCGGATCAAAGGGCTGAGTTTGACGACGGCGGTGAAACACTTTTTGAAGAAGGCGTTTGGAGGCAAGGCAAAGACGGGTGACTTGGCGCAGAAGGGCACAGACACAAGCTTGATCGAGCGGTTCATGTATCCAAAGTTCGGGCCGGGGCAGTTGTGGGAGCATGTTGCGGATCTGGTTCGTGAGGGCGGCGGCGAGATTCATATGGGTTTGAAGGTGGATCGGATTCACTGCTCGAGAGAAGGCGGCGTGAAGCGGGTTGTGTCGGTCGATGCGGTGAATGCGGAGGGAGAGCGGCAGACGTTTGCGGGAGACTATTTCTTTTCGACGATGCCGATGCGCGAACTGGTGGAGGCGATGGATGCTCCGGTGCCCGAGAATGTGCGCGAGGTGAGCGCGGGGCTGCAGTATCGCGACTTTATCACGGTGGGTCTGCTGGTGGACAGGCTGAAGGTGAAGGAGCCGGACGGTGGGCTGCTGAAAGATACGTGGATCTACGTGCAGGAACCTGATGTGGTACTGGGACGGTTACAGATCTTCAACAACTGGAGCCCGTACCTGGTCGCGGACCCGACGAAGGTTTGGATTGGGCTGGAGTACTTCTGCTACGACACGGACGATTTGTGGAAGATGCCGGATGAAGAGTTGAAGAAGTTCGCGATTGCCGAGGTAGCGAAGATCGGGATTTTGAACGCAGAGGATGTTTCCGACGGACATGTGGTGCGGGTGCCGAAGACCTATCCGGCGTACTTTGGCACGTATGACCGGTTCGACGAACTGAGAGAGTTTACCGACGGGTTCGAGAATCTGTTTTTGGTGGGACGAAATGGGATGCATAAGTACAACAACCAGGATCACAGTATGTTGACTGCGATGACTGCGGTGGATGGTATTGTTGCTGGGCACATCGATAAGGCTGCGCTGTGGGGGATCAACACGGAGCAGGAGTACCACGAGGAGAAAAAGTGACAAGGATTCTGGTTGTGGGAACGATGCTTCTGGTGATCTTCGTGGCTGTGTTTCGGCAGCGAATCTTTCTGCGTGATCCGCTGGGCAAGATGGAGAGAAATGACGTGGCAGTCGATGGGGCACGGCTGTACATCAACTTTTCAAACGATGTGCTGGTCGAGGAGCCGGGGACAGAGCGGCGGTATTTGGTGCAGGGGTGGAGTGGGATTCCCGGAGTGCCGCAGATTCTGGGCTGCGTCCAAGGGCTGGCGTGCTGGACCGATGCGGACCACGCGTCCGTCTATCCGCTCGATGGACGTGGTGCGGGTGCCAAGGCGGCGATGAGCGCAAAGGTGGTTACGTTTGCGGACGAGACGGGCGCCAGGATTCGGGTGCAGTTGAGGTAGCCAGGCTGCGACGTAAAATAGCGCGTAACCTTTTGCGGCGGGGAAAGCTCTAACGATTCGGACCTTGATGGGTTAGACAACTGCACGCGAGAGTGCATGACGGGAGCTCAAATGCCTGAGAAACCTACGGACAAACAGGAGCCGGTCGAGGAGTTGCAGCCGGCCGCTGAAACTCCACAAGTGAGGGGCGAGGCTGCGCCGGAGATCTCTGCGGCTCCAATGGCGGAGGCGAGTGATTTAGCGGTAGATGAGTCTGCTGTCTCTGCCCGTTCGACGGGTCCGGCTTCGTCAGTTACTGCGAATGCAGTCGTCGCGCCAGTGGACGTGAGAGAGCCTGCGGCGGCGACGATACGACTTCAAAAGAAGCATTCCCTGGCGATTCGATGGATGCACTGGGTGAACTTCCCGGTGCTGTTCACGATGATCTGGAGCGGGTTGTTGATCTACTGGAATGATTCTGATAACGCCTATCAGCATCCGCACGCGGTGTATCGGGTGGGCGTCGGATCGCTGACGGTGGTGCGGCTGTTTCCACCGTGGTTCTGGAAGCTGATCAATGCGCCCTATCGTGTGACCGAGGGGCTGGGGTATCACTTTTTCTTTATGTGGATCTTTGCGATCAATGGGATCTTGTATGTGTCGTATCTGTTGATCTCGGGGGAGTGGCGGGTGCTGGTGCCGGAGCGCAGATCATTTCTGGATGCGATTCAGGTGACGCTGGTGGATCTGCATCTTCGCAAGGGCTTGCCGCCGCAGAAGAAGTACAACGGCGCGCAGAAGATTGCTTATACGTCGGTTGTTCTGATGGGGTTGGGGTCGCTGGTCACGGGGCTTTCGATCTACAAGCCGACGCAGGTGCACTGGATCACGTCGCTGCTGGGCGGCTATGAGATGGCGCGGTGGGAGCACTTCTGGCTGACGATGGGCTTCTGTGCGTTCTTTGTAGTGCATGTAATGCAGGTGATCCTTGCGGGGTGGAATAACTTTCGCTCGATGGTGAGTGGATATGAGATTGTTCCGGCGACGAAGACTTCGCTGGAAGAGGAGAGGAGGGTGGGATGAGCGACGGACAGGAGGAGCGTGAAGAGCAGGAGCAAAGGCGCAAGTGGGAGAGCGAGAAGAAGGATCGCGACGACGACCTGGAGCGTGATTGGGAGCGCGTGGGAGAGCGGGAGCGGAGAGATTCGCGTGCCGCAGAGGTAGAGGCGCTGGATGCCGGGGTGAGGGCGCAGTCGGGGCAGAGGACGCGGCGGAGTTTTGTGATTGCGGCGGCAGCGGCTGCGAGCGGATATGGTTTTTATCGGTGGATCGATCGGAGTCCGGGCGACCAACTGATACCGAGGCCGCTGCGGAAGATGCTGGAGTTCAATGCCAGAGTGTCGCGTGGGGCGTTTGATGAGCGCGGGCTCGCGCCGACATATCCGGTGGCTCGATCCATGGAGCTGCGGACGAACGGCAACTATGGATTGAAGATGAACCTGGTCCCGGAGAGCTATCGTCTGCAAATGGTGGGAGTGGAGGACGCGAAGAGGCTTCCGCAGTATGTGGAGGATGTGACGGCGTGGGAGTATCAATACGTCGCGAAGCAAGACGCTGGGCCGGTGGAGCACGATACGAAGGTCGCACCCAAAGCTGCTGCTGTTGTCGGAAATGGATCGAAAGCCAAGGCAGATCCCAATGGCGACGCGGGCATGGGCGAAGGGCCGATGATGCAGGGTGGCGCTGCAAGCACGATGGTTGGTGGGGGCGGCGACAAGAAGAACGAAGTGAAGATGCCGCCCGCGTTTGAGGCTGCGTTTGCTGCGTTGAAGAAAGCGCAGGGGAATAAGCGGCCGCGGGGGCAGGAAGAGGCAGGCATGTCGGACAACACGCTTGATCCTGGTACGCCGGGGTTGCTGTTGACGATGGACGATGTGACGAGCCTGCCGCACCACGAGTTGGTGACGGAGTTCAAGTGCATCGAAGGATGGAGCCAGGTGGTGCACTGGGGTGGGCGCCGGTTAGCGGATTTAATTGCGAAGTATCCGCCGGAGAGGAAGCCGGATGGATCGCTGCCGAAATACGTCTATATGGAGACGCCAGATGGGGACTACTACTGTGGGTTTAGTCTGCAGGCTTGCATGCATCCGCAGAGCCTGTTGGTGACTGAGATGGCGGGGCGGCCGCTGGCGCAGTGGCACGGAGCACCAATTCGGTTACATATGCCGATCAAGTACGGTTACAAACAGATCAAACGGATTGGGCTGATCGCATACACCGACAGACGGCCTGATGACTACTGGACAAAGCTGGGGTATGACTGGTATGCGGGGCTTTGAATGACTTAAGTCCTGCCGGACGGGCCGCCTTCGCGGCGAGCGGTCACTTCGTGACTTGTATACCGCTTCGCGTGGTGCTCCCGTTGGTCGCAAACGGATGATGATTCCGACCAACGGGAGGGCTGATGCTGCTCACGCTGCGCAGACCGGTACACTCGTCACGAAGTGACCGCCCCACGAGCAGTGGACCTGTCCGGCAGGACACTGTCAGCTGGCGATGGTGCCTTGATGGAAGAGGAGCTGCCAGCGGTTGTCGCGAAAGATCCAGAGTGAGGAGCGATGGGAGACGGCGACTGAGGTGGTGGCACGATAGGTGGCGTGGACGACATTCTCTGCGAGCTGCGCGATGTAGAAGTGGTGGATGGTTGCGGGGCGAGCTGCGCTGGATAAGAGCACATCGATGGTCTGTTGGCGATTGAAGACGCGGCCGGAGGTGCAGAACTCCCTGTACTCGTCGGCGAAGAGTGGAATGAGGGCTCTGCGGTCAGTCTCCCGGTCAGGATGGAGGAGACGCTCTTCGAGTGCATAGAGATGGTCTTGAAGTTCGGACTTAGTCATGGAACGAAGACTCCAATTGTTAATACGAACGACAGAGTCGAGGGTTTCATTGTGACAGATTTTATTGGTTCGGGTTTTTATCCGTGAGGTCGCTGGTGTTCGGCTTGCGCGCAAGGGCAACGCGCGGGATCTGCTGGAGATCGTTGAGGAAGGTGAGATCGTTCCATCCGGCTAGCAGGTGGGTGAGCGGCTGCTGCTGGCCGTGGCCAATCTCGAGCGCGAGGAGACCGGTTGGTTTGAGTGCGCTCAGCGCTTCCGGGATGAGCCGCCGGTAGAGGTCGAGGCCGGTCTCGCCTGCGAAGAGCGCGGCGGCGGGCTCATGCTCGCGAACCTGGGGGTGCAGGGTGAGGCGGTCGGATTCGGGGATATAGGGTGGGTTGCTGACAATGGCGTCGAAGGTTGCGCCGTGAGATTTGACGGCGGCGAGGAGATCGGAGGTAAGGAACTGGATCCGATCGGCTACGTTGTGGTCGTGAGCGTTCCGCTCTGCGATGGCGAGGGCATCGAGAGATAGATCGACGGCGATGATCTCGGCCAGTGGAAGGTGGACGGCGAGTGCGATGGCGATGGCTCCCGACCCGGTGCCGATATCGACGAGCTTTACAGGCTGATTCGCAGGGATGAGTTTGAGTACCGCTTCGACGAGATGTTCGGTCTCCGGGCGCGGGATGAGAACCGCTGGGTTGACGTGGAGACGCAGGCCGTAGAACTCCTGTTCGCCGGTGATGTACTGGATGGGCTCGAGCTGGAGGCGGCGTTTGATAGCGATTTGATAGAGCGTGTCCTGCTCGGGGGAGAGGTCACGGTCGGGATGTGCGATGAGCGTGACGCGGGAGATCTGCAGCGTGTGGAGGAGAAGAAGTTCGGCGTCGCGGTGGGCGAGTTCGCTGAGGTGTGGGTTGGCGGCCAGCTCAGATGCGGCGTTAGTGATGGCCTGGCGGAGGATCATTCTGGCGGCTACCTTGGCTGCGGCTGAGCGGTGTCTGAGGTTGTGGGAAGGATGGTTGAGCTGGCGGCGAAGCGATGGTAGTTGCTGTACTTCGCGGTGAAGCGGAAGGCATTGGTCTTCGGGGTCTCGGTCGTAAAGGCGATGACCGTGGTGGGCAGCCAGAAGGATCTTCCGTTAAGGGTGACGGGTGCGAAGTCAACGGAAGCTGTACCTCGAACTGCCTGATCTTTGCCAACGGGATTGGGGACGGTGCGCTCGATGTGCGTAACCTGCGCCGAGGCGGTGTCGATGACGAACTTGCCGGTGGTGCCAGGCTGGATGGAGACGCAGGCCGGTTGTTTCGCGGCAGATTCGCGGGCGGTGAAGGTGAAAGCTTCCGTACCAGGAGAGGCTGGGGAGGAGCGATCGGACTGGTAGTCGAAGCACTCGTGGCGATCGGCGGAGAGAAATTTTGCAAGTGCGCCGCTGAAGCCTCCGCGGAACGAGATGGGCATGTCGAGTTTCTTGCCGCTCGATGATTTGCCGTTGATCGACTTCACTTCGCGAGACTCTTCGAGGGCGCCGTCTGGCGAAGGCGATCGCGCGACGCGGAAGAGCGCTTCGACGGTGGTTTCGTGTTTGAGCTGACCGTCATGGATCTCCTGAGAGGTGATGTGCTCGTCACAGAGAAAGCTGGGGACGGTGGACTTGTACTGCTCGGTGTTGGCTTCGATGCGGGAGAGGATCTGCTCGAGTGCGGGGTCGGGCTGCTGGGCCAGGACAGCGGCGAAGCAGCCGACAAGGCAGACGGGAGACAGGCGTGCGAGAAGTGAAGAGAGGCGCATGCGTGACTTTACGGTAGCAGAGGGGAGATGGTTCGCTAGCGGGTTTCGAGGATCAGGACGTTGCCATCGGGATCGATCACGGTGAGGGTGGCTCCGTTTTTGACGGCGAAGATGCCTTCTTTGTGGAGGTGGCGCGCGGCCTTGCCCAGGTTGCTCGATTCGAGGGTGATGCGAGCATGCATGCCGGTGGTTGCAGGTATGATCTCCAACTCCTGGCCGCTCTCGCCGGGCATGTGGAGGCTCATCGGATCGTTGGCGATGGGCTTGAAGTTGAGCTGATTGATGTAGAAGTCGCGAGCCGAGGCGGGGTCTGCCATTGGGACTGACACCGCGACCAGCTTTTCGCCGATGCGGTCTGGACCAAGATGTTTGCCCTGGTCTTCGCTGTGGAGCGAACCCGCGAGGTACTGGGTGTACTCGATGGTCTGTGGACTGGAGGTTTGCAGAGGGCCCCCCAGGATGAAGCGAAGGTTCCCAGCGGTTGTTTTAAGGATGGGAGTGGGAGTAAGGCCGTGGCTGCGGTAGTCGTCGTTGATCGCCTGCAGGTCGGCGCCTTCAAAGCATAGGCTCAGGAAGCCGGCATCGGGCTCGGTTGGGTTGGCCGCGTGGAGCTCGATGAACTGGGTGTCGTTGACCTTGAGGAAGGACTCGTAAGGGACGTTGTCTTTGCGCAGATCGAAGGCCTGTTCGAAGCCGAGCTTCTCGTAGAAGGCCACTGAGGCGGCGAGATCGTGGACGCGAAGAGCAACGTGGGCGAAGCCGTTGAAGGGCGGTGTCCTGGTATCAGGCTGTGCGTGAAGAAGGGGTGCGAAGAGGATTAAAGCAAGAGTGAAATATCTTGCTAAAGATAGAGTCGGCCCAGAGCACCCGTTGAGGTGCTGTTTGATCATGCCGCGATTCCTTGGGAGATTAGTTACGGCCATAACACAGGACGCTTGAAATCGATATGGGAGAGTAGTTCGGGTGCGAGGCGAACCTTTGGCGGTTCAATTAAGACAGTTTGCAGGCCCGCTCGGCGGCCGTATTTGAGAGCTGGAACACAATCGGTGTCGTTCGAAACCAATACGATCCGTTCAACTGCGTGATTGGCAGCATATGCCGCAATATCCAAACCAATTCGCATATCGACTCCTTTCTGCTCAAAATCTGGCTGAAAGTCTGCGTCGGTGAGTTGAGCCTGATTTGTTACAGGCGTGCGTTTTGGTTTGAATCCCCTGAATTTCAGCACTCCACGACGAACTGCGAAGAGATCTTTATGTGAAAGCTCATGGAGCCACGCATCGGATGACTGAAATACGTGAGGCAGACCTGAGACGGGTAGTTTTACTGTGCCCGAATACAAAGCGCAATCGTAGTAGAGGATTCGAAACAAGGATTCATCGGCTGTTTTGCAGGCTAATGCAAATCGTTCGATGTAATCGGGGTTGTAGATCCTTTTTGCTTTCTTCGCCTCAACCCTGAGAAACCCACCATCAATTAAAACAGCTACTCTTACATCGGGCATTCAAAATGCTCCCCCAAAAATATAAAGCCCCCATAAGGGGGCGTATAGTGCTCGCCTACGAGCGTAACGGATAACACCACTTTACTCACTCCTTATCAAGATAGCAATAGATGTCGAAAATCTTATTAAGCCACCCGTCATTTGAACGGTACTAACATAAGCACGGGTTCAGGCAGCCTCTGCTTCGGCTTTGAGCTTTTCCGCGGTGTAGTGCGCGATGAGTGCGTCGATGGTGGGCTGAATCTGGCCTTCCATCACCATCGCGAGCTGGTGGTTGGTGAGGCCGATGCGGTGATCGGTGAGGCGGTTCTGAGGGAAGTTGTAGGTGCGGATCTTCTCGCTGCGGTCGCCGGAGCCGATCTGCTGCTTGCGATCCTTCGCCTGGAGTTGGTGGATGCGTTCGGCCTCCACTTCATAGAGGCGGGCGCGGAGGACACGCATTCCCTTCTCGCGATTCTTGATCTGCGACTTTTCGTCCTGGCAGCTGACGACGGTGTTGGTCGGCAGATGCGTGATGCGGACTGCGGAGTAGGTGGTGTTCACCGACTGTCCGCCGGGTCCGGAAGAGCAGAAGGTGTCGATGCGCAGATCCTTAGCTTCGATCTTTATGTCGACCTCTTCGGCCTCGGGCAGCACGGCGACGGTGATGGCGGAGGTGTGGACGCGGCCCTGGGTTTCGGTTGCGGGAACGCGCTGGACGCGATGGACGCCGGACTCGTACTTGAGCTGCGAGTAGACGTTTTCGCCTTCGATGATCGCCGTTACGTCCTTCAATCCATGGCCGATGCCAGACTCGGTTTGCGAGAGGATCTCAACCTTCCACTTGTGCTGCTCGGCGAAGCGCATATACATGCGGAAGACCTCTGCGACGAAGAGTGCTGCCTCGTCGCCGCCGGTGCCGGCACGTAGCTCGAGGATGACGTTCTTCTCGTCGTTAGGGTCTTTGGGGAGGAGTAGAACTTTGAGCTGCTCCTCTACAGGCTCGAGGCGCGGCTCCAGGGTGTCGAGCTCGGCCTGTGCCATCTCTTTTACCTCGGGGTCGGGGTCGGCGAGCATGGCTGTAGCCTCGGCGATGCCGTCCCGTATCTTGCGGTACTCGCGAAACTTCTCGACGGTGGGCTCCATGTCGCGGTGCTGCTTGGCGATGCCCTGAAACTTCTTCTGGTCGTTGACCAGCGTGGGGTCGGACATCTGCCTGCCGAGGTCTTCGTAACGGGCTTCAAGTTGATCGAGGCGGTCGAACATGGCTACTCCATTGAGTAAAAAGGAATTAGGGGATCAGAAGGGTCGGGGTAGAGGAGAGGCGCAGCTAGGCAAAATCGTGGCGGTCGGGAGACTCGGCCACGCGGGAGAGAGACACCGAATTTGCGGCTGTGTTCATGTCTGTTTAGATGTTACTCCTTGTGCCTACGGTGCAGCCAGCCCCTTTTTGGCATCTTTACTGAGTGGAATCAGTTGATCCCAAACGGGGAATCGGGCATTCGGGGTGAGGGTTGAAGCTATGGCGTTGTTTGCGGTGGTGGCGGAGCTGGCAGAGCAGTTGGCGCAGGAGGCTGGAAAGCTGAAGAAGCGCGCAGTTATGGCAGAGGCGATCGCGAAGGTGCACTCAGCAAGTCCGGAGAGTGGGTCGGAGAGCGAAGACTCAGGTTTGCTGGCGCTCTATCTTGCCGGAACGCCGTTTGCAGAGGCGGATTCGCGGAAGCTGAACGCCGGCGGGGCGTTACTCTCGAAGGCGCTGCTGGCGGTCAGTGGAGCCAGCGATCAGGCGCTGACGGCGGCGTACCGGCGGCACGGAGACATGGGTGCGGCGGCCTTTGATCTGCTGATCGCAGCGAGAGAGGAGAATGCTCCTGAGCTGACGCTGGCCGAGGTAGCCGAAGCGTTTGCTGCGATGGCCGTGGCGAAGACGACGGCGATTCGTGCGGCTCTGGTCGAGGGTTTGCTGCGGCGGGCGACTCCGCTCGAGGCAAAGTATCTGCTGAAGCTGATGCTTGGCGATATGCGAATTGGAGTGAAGCAGAGCCTGGTGGAGGAGGCGATTGCCGCTGCGGCTGGAGCTTCTGTGGAAGCTGTACGTCGAGCGGTGATGCTCGAGGCGGATCTTGGTAGCGCCGTGCAGCGAGCCTTCTCCGGGACCCTGCCTGAGGCAAGGATGCGGCTGTTTCATCCGCTGGGATTCATGCTGGCGTCGCCGGTGGAGACGCCGGAGGAGGCGGTGGAGCGGTTCACCGAAAAGCCCGCGAAGGTGCCGGTTGTGAAGACCGGCAAGCCTCGCAAAGACAAGAAGGCAGTGACCGTAGAAGCGGCGAACGAAGTGATGGAAGAAGCTGCGGTGCCGCAAAGTTTTGATGCGAGTGCCGATGTCGACGCCGAGCAGTTTGCCGATGCTTCGCCCGAAGATGTACTTGCAAAAGGGACGCAGGCGGGCGGTAATGCGACGCTCGCAAACGCCACAGATGCCCAGGGCGTGCAGGCGTTTCTCGAAGACAAGTACGACGGGATGCGGGCGCAGATACACTGCGGAGACTCCGGTCAGCCGGGGCGGGTGGCGATCTACTCTCGCAACAAGGAAGACGTTACCGAAAGCTTCCCAGAGCTCGAGGAGGCGTTTGCGCAGGTTCGCGCCGACCCGGATGCAGATGCGAGTGAAGGTTCCCTGATCCCGTACTCTCTGATATTCGACGGGGAGATTCTGGGATGGGACTTCGAACAGGCGCGTGCTCTCCCGTTCGCCGTGCTGGGGCAGAGGATTGGGCGTAAGCGAGTTTCGAACGAGTGGCGCCAGCAGGTGCCGGTCATCTTTATGGCCTTCGACCTGATGTGCGCCGATGGCGAACTGCTGCTGGAGCTGCCGTTACGGGAGCGGCGCAATCGGCTGGAGGCGGTGGTGGAGCGACTGGTAGAGCGCGTGGCCTCTCCGCTGGTGGTGGACGAGCGGGCGCGTGATTCGCAGGCGGTGTTGTTTGCAGGCGAGCAGAGCGCTGGATTGGAGAGGCTGATGATCTCGCCGTCGCGGCTGGTGGAGTCTGCGGAAGATATTGACCGGGCTTACGCCGATGCACGAGCGCGAGCGAATGAGGGTGTGATGCTGAAGGCCGCGGAGTCAATCTATCAGCCGGGTCGGCGGGGGCTGGCGTGGGTAAAGCTGAAGCGCGAGTTGGCGACGCTGGACGTGGTGGTGACGGGCGCGGAGTTTGGGCATGGGCGGCGCGCAGGCATCTTGAGCGACTATACGTTCGCGGTGCGCGGCGATGCGGGCGAGCTACTCAACGTCGGCAAAGCCTACTCGGGCCTGACGGACGTCGAGATCGGCGAGATGAGCGCGTGGATGATGGAGCACACTCTCGAAGACCAGGGGCACTTTCGCACGGTGGAACCGCTGATGGTGCTGGAGGTAGCGTTCAACAACATTATGCGCAGCGGCCGTCACGCGAGCGGGTTTGCGCTTCGTTTTCCGCGCATCCTGAAGATCCGGACGGACAAGCCTGTGGCCGAGATTGATACCGTCTCGCGGGTGGAAGAGGTGTATCAGTCTCAGGTCGACAAACCGGTGGAATGACCCGAACGCTGTCCGGTAGGACTGCAGCGAGGAAGCCTTCGGGCTCGCCGAGTTTAACCGACAGAACCTTGTATTTCTTGATTGCTATGGCTCCCTCTGGCTGCTAAAGTCCGTTCCACAGCCACCTAGTTCGTCGGGGAGACGATGATCGAAGACAGCCACGCGCCAGGCAGGGTAACCCAATTTGTCGTCCTACTGATCAGCTTCGTTCTGCTGGATCTTCTATCCCTGCCTATCTTTTTTTCGTACTACCTCTGGGTCTTTGCCGATAGAAGCAACTTCCTCAACCTCGACTACATGCTCGCCGAACATCTTCACCTGGGGGTGGATGCCTTTTATCAGTACGGGCTTCTTCCGGTCTTGATTCAGCACGGCCTGTTTGCGATCTTCGGCCGCGGCTACTGGCCGATGATTGGTTGCACGATCGTCGTGTTGATCCTGATGGTGGTGTTCTGGACTTATTTTCTGCGTGACCTCTCCTCGCGGTGGTTGTATCTCGCCGCGGTGGTCGCGGTCGCTCCTCTTCTTCTGTGGGTCAATCCCAACTTCCCTTACTCTCTGGTGCAGTTGTCGATGTTGTTTGCTCTGCTCTTTCTTGTGGAGGGGCGTGCGGACGTGGCGCTTGCCGTCTCGGTGATTGGCTGCTTCAGCGTTCCGTCGTTGCCGCTGCTTCTCACTGGACTTCTCGCTCTCTATATCGCAGCGGACTGGTGGTTCAACAGCGACCGTTCGATTCGGCTTCTGGTCCGTCGCTTTGCTCCCGGCGTTCTGACGTACGTTGTCTTGTTCGCCGGTCTAAGCGCCTACTTTGGGGTTCAATCCACTCTGGTAACGGCGCTCCCCATGCTGGGACTAAAGTTTTACTATGGCACGGCGGGCAAGATGGACTACAACGACCTGAAGGGCTTCCTGCATCCCGCCGGCCACAGTTTGAAGTACTACCTCGGGTATTACGTCGTCACGCCGATTACATGGTGGATCCTCAGCACGCTCGCCCTGGCTGCTATGGGAGCCTGGGCGCTGCGCGTAATGATCCGCAGCGGCAGACCCGATCCCAGGCACGCCGCCGTAGCCTTCTGCGCGGCGCTGCAGCTTTTCTTTGCCGTCGCAGCGTACAAGGGCGACGGGCAGCACATTATCTACGACCCAATCGTTGCAGCTGGCGTACTCCTTGGCATCTCGCTGCTCACGATTCCTCGCTGGCAGAATCGCTCGCTGATCCTCTTTATCTGCATAGGACTATGTGCGCAGCTGGGGCAGGCCAGACTCACTCTGGCTGCGTGGCGGGGGACTCATCGCTACCCCGTTACAAAAAACCTCTACGCAGAGCCTGAGTACGCTGAGCAGATGGCGAAGATCCTCGAGATCGCCTCGACGAAGAAACTTTTGATGATGTCGAATGCAACGGGCGTTCACGGCTACTATCCAACGATCGGCTCTCCGGACGCATGGTTTCTTATGCCGCACCAGCAGCTTCCTGCGGATCGCGAGCGCATCATCGCCGGTGTTCGCGCGGCCGAGGTGGTGGTCGAGGACACCACGCACGTCCCGTACTTTACCGACCGCGATCCGGATGTTCAGGCTCAACTCCGCTCGATGTGCCTGACCGACGTAACCCGCGACTTCCAGATATGGTGGCGAAATCCGCCGGAGTCCGCCACCTGCAAACTCAACCTGCGCAATACGCGAAGCAGTGCGGAGTCAACGGCAACGATGTCGGACTCTGCGCCCGTACCTCATTGATCGCAGCCCACCGGGTGACAGATCGATCTCAACAGGCAGAGAATGCTGGAGTGAGCCTTGAGATCTCGAGACGCGAGTTGTTGCGGGGTGGGGCTGCTGTTGCGGCTGGTGGGGCGCTGCAACGTACCGGATTTGCCGCTGTTAGCGCGGGGCCGCTCGAAGAGGTTGGTTATTCGCAGGTGACGCTCAAGAGTGCGCCGCACCTGGCTCAGATGGAGAACGCGCGCGCCATACTCATGGGGATCAGCGACGACAGCCTGTTGATGCCGTTCCGAAAGATGGTGGGACAGGATGCGCCGGGCGAAGATATCGGCGGGTGGTATCAGTACCGGGCGGACTATGACTACAGAAAAGAAGACGCGGGGCTGGCGCCGAGTGCAACGTTCGGGCAGTGGGTGTCGGCCCTGTCGCGGATGTATGCGATCACGGGCGATCCCGCGTTGCGCGAGCGCGTCGTGCGTCTGAATCGTCTCTACGCCAGGACAATCGCAACTGACTACTATGCCAACAACCGCTTTCCCGCCTATTGCTTCGACAAGCTGGTCTGCGGGCTGATGGATGCGCACCGGCTCGCGGGAGACGACGATGCCTTGGCGATCCTGGAGCGCACACGAAAGGCTGCATTGCCTGAGTTGCCGCCCCATGCGGTGGACCGGGAGGTCGTTTGGAGACAGGGCAAGGATGTCTCTTGGACATGGGATGAGAGCTAC
The DNA here is from genome assembly GCF_013410875.1 of Tunturiibacter empetritectus. Taxonomy (GTDB): domain Bacteria; phylum Acidobacteriota; class Terriglobia; order Terriglobales; family Acidobacteriaceae; genus Edaphobacter; species Edaphobacter empetritectus. The sequence continues at coordinate 454,888 of NZ_JACCCU010000003.1, forward strand.
ACCCTTCCGGAGAATTTGTATCTCGTATCGGAGCAAATGAGGGGAGAGGGCCATATCTATCGCGAGATGGCAGAGCGGTATCTTGATGACGCAAGCTACTTCGATCCACTAGCACGCGGAGAGAACGTGCTGGGAAGCAGGCATGCATACAGCTACGTGAATGCACTGTGCTCTGCGATGCAGGCTTATCTTGTCGGCGGAAGCGAAAAGCATCTGCGCGCCGCGAAGAATGGCTTCGACATGCTTCTTGCTCAAAGCTTCGCTACGGGCGGTTGGGGACCGGATGAGATGTTGCAGGCTCCGGGATCGGGCAAGGTCTTCGCAAGCCTGGCAACGAGTCACAACAGCTTCGAGACACCTTGCGGAGCCTATGCGCACATGAAACTGACGCGGTACCTGCTACGCTGCACACGCGACGGCCGTTATGGCGACAGCATGGAGCGGGTAATGTACAACACCGTCCTAGGCGCCATGCCGCTGCAGCCCGATGGCCACGCCTTCTATTACTCGGACTACCACTCGCGACCTTCAGAGAATGCAGTGGACAGCACAAACGTGGCGTTGGGTGCCGGAGCAAAGCGGGTTTATTCAACCCACCGGTGGCCCTGTTGTTCAGGAACGCTGCCGCAGGTCGCCGCAGACTGCTGGATCAACGGATATTTTCACGAGTCGGGAGCGATGTGGGTCAACCTCTATCTGCCGTCTGTTCTTCGGTGGAGCGAAGGCGGCGCACAGCTCGAGATGGAGTTGGAAGGAGACTATCCGGAGACGCCGGAGGTTCGCTTTCGATTGAAGACCACGCGCGTGGTGCCGTTTGCACTGAAGTTGCGAATTCCGGCCTGGGCCGACGGGGCCACGCTGCAGGTGAACGGTAGCCCCTTTCCGATGACAGTAGCGTTGGGGTTCGCCACGGTGCAACGCAAATGGCGGACGGGCGATACGGTGAAGCTGCAACTTCCAATGAAGCCGAGAATCGAGCTGTTGGATGAGGCGCATCCCGAGACGGCAGCGGTCCTGTTTGGGCCGAGGGTGTTGTTCGCGCTGGCTTCCGGGCCAGTGGTGGCGCGCAGAGAGCAGGCTCTCGCCGTGCAACAGGACAAGGAAGGCCAGTGGATACTGGAGAGCACCAACGGGCCAGTAAAGATGGTTCCGTTTACCTCGGTCGGGGATCAGGAGTATCTAACCTATCTGCAACTGATCAGAACTGATGAGTTAAATGGGTAGCGCGACCCACCGGCCACGCAAATCGCAAAGGTAAAAATCTAAAGCGAAAAGATCTCTCATTGCATCTTAAGCTCCATGGAAAACAGACAGCTTGGTAAATCGGGTTTGAAGGTGCCGGAGCTCTGCTTCGGTGCGGGTACGTTTGGCACTGCCAACGAGTTTTTCAAAGCCTGGTCGGAGACGACGCAGGAGGAAGCGAATCGGATCGTCGACATCTGTATGGATGCGGGGATGAACCTGTTCGATACGGCAGATGTCTACTCTGATGGCGAGAGCGAGAAGGCGCTAGGCAAGGCGTTGGCCAAGCACAATCGCGACGACGTGATGATCTCGACCAAGGCGACCTTCCGGCTTGGCAAGGGACCGAACGATGTAGGATCATCGCGCTATCATCTGATTCAGTCAGCGGAGCGCTCGCTAAAGCGGCTCGGCACCGACTATATCGACATCTATCACCTGCACGCGTTCGATGCGACCTCGCCCGTGGAGGAGACGCTGCGTGCGCTCGATGACCTGGTGCGCGAGGGCAAGATCCGCTACATTGCCTGCTCCAACTTTTCGGGGTGGCACCTGATGAAGTCGCTAAGTGTGAGCGAGCGTTATGGCTGGTCGCGTTATGTTGGCCATCAGGTGTACTACTCGCTGGTTGGCCGCGACTACGAGTGGGAGCTGATGCCGCTGGCCGTCGATCAGGGCGTCGGCGCGCTGGTCTGGTCGCCGCTCGGCTGGGGACGTTTGACCGGCAAGATCCGCCGCGGCACCGGCATCCCGAAGGACAGCCGTCTGAACTCAAACATAGTGAACGATGCGGGGCCGCAGGTGCCGGAAGAGTATCTCTACACCGTCGTCGACGCCATCGACGAGATCGCAAAGGAGACCGGTAAGACCGTGCCGCAGATCGCACTGAACTGGCTGTTGCGCAGGCCAACGGTTTCAACTTTGGTTATCGGAGCAAGAAACGAGGAGCAGCTGAAACAGAACCTCGGCGCCATCGGCTGGGAGCTCACTAAAGAGCAGGTGGCTAGGCTCGATAAGGCGAGCGAGCTACCAAAGGCGTATCCGTACTGGCACCAGGCTCAGTTCAAAGAGCGGAACCCGTTTCCGGTTTAGACGCGTAGAATTGGCGATGATCTCGGGGCTCGTGGACTCCCTGCGAGCCTCGCCAATTTTCAGTGCGTGAGGATTGAGTGCGACTAACAATGGCTTTGTTGCTGGCCGGTTTTCTTAGCATCAACACGTTGGCTCAACCAGGGAAGACAAATCGTTTTGCCGTTCAGGGCGATCACTTTGTACTAGATGGCAAGCCCTTCGTGGTGATATCGGGAGAGATGCACTATCCGCGAATTCCGCGAGCGTATTGGCGCCAGCGATTCCGAATGGCCAAAGCAATGGGGTTGAACACAATCACCACTTACGTCTTCTGGAACGTGCATGAACCGAAGCCGGGTGTATACGACTTCTCCGGCAACAACGATGTCGCAGAGTTTGTTCGCGAAGCTCAGCAGGAAGGCCTCTATGTAATCCTTCGGCCCGGGCCTTATGTCTGCGCGGAGTGGGAGTTTGGCGGCTATCCCTCGTGGCTGCTGAAGGATCACGAGACCAGGGTGCGCACCAGCGACCCGAAGTTCATGGCGCCCACTGCTCGATGGATTGCGCGGCTGGGAAAGGAGCTTGCTCCCTTGCAGGTGGGCAATGGCGGCCCGATCATCCTCACGCAGGTGGAGAATGAATACGGATCGTTCGGCAGCGATCATGCTTACATGGAGCAGATTCACAAGCTTCTCGTCGATGCGGGATTCACTCAGTCGCAGCTCTATACCGCGGACGGCCCGGAGCAGGTGCCGAATGGCTCCTTGCCGGAGCTTCCTGTCGGGATCAACTTTGGCGGCGAAGAAGATGGCGCAGCAGAGCGGGCATTCGCGAAGCTGAAAGAGGTCCGTCCGAACGGACCATTCATCAACAGCGAGTACTGGGCCGGTTGGTTCGATCACTGGGGAGCAGACCATGCGAACACCCACGCGGACAAGCAGGCAGACAATCTGCAATGGATGCTGGCGCATGGTTACTCCGTCAGCTTCTATATGTTTCACGGCGGCACCAGCTTTGGCTGGATGAATGGCTCGAACGGCGATCAGAAAGGCAGCTACGAGCCGGACGTCACCAGCTACGACTACGACGCAGCGCTGGATGAAGGGGGGCGTCCCACGCCGAAGTACTTCGTGTTTCGCGACCTCATCGCAAAGTCCACCGGCATCACCGCGTCACCCGTGCCTGAAGTTGCACCTGCGATTCGAACTCCGGAGGCTAGATTTGTCGAGTCCGCATCCTTGTGGGAGAATCTGCCCACGCCCATCCGATCGGATCATCCGCTCAGCATGGAAGATGTCGACCAGGCCTATGGCTACATTCTGTATCGCACGACCTTGCAGTCAGCCGATCAGGGTGAGCTGGTTCTCGATGAACTTCACAGCTACGCCCAGGTCTATCTGGATGGCAAATTGCTTGGAACTCTCGATAGGCGACTAAAGCAGGATCGTCTTACACTTCCTGCGACTGCCGACAAAGCGCGTCTCGACATTCTGGTGGAAAATACCGGCCGGATCAACTTTGGCAAAGCCATTGGTGGCGAACGCGCCGGAATAACAAAGCAGGTCACGTTGGGCGGCAAGGAACTCACAGGTTGGGAGATCTATCCGTTGCCGATGAACAATACCGCGAGCTTGAAGTTTTCAAAGCAGCCCTGCGAAGGCGCTTGTTTTTATCGCGCCAGCTTTGAGCTAAGCACCCTTGGCGATACCTTCCTCGACACCAGCCAATTGACGAAGGGCCAGCTTTGGCTCAATGGCCACGCGCTGGGCCGCATCTGTACCATCGGGCCACAGAAGACACTCTATGCTCCGGCACCGTGGATGGTTACGGGAAACAATGAAGTGATCGTATTCGATCTGCAAGGCAAAATGGGCGCGGCTGTCCGTGGGCTGGACAAACCAGTACTTGGTGCACCACCAACGAAAGAGTCTCCCGTAGCCCGGTAGTGCTCCTCAAAAAGAAGAGCCTCAGGCACGTTCCTGAGGCTCTCTTAGACGTTGCATTGGTTGCTGCGGTTAGAATTTCATCAGAAACGCCACGGTCAGGCGGTTCTCGCTCTCGCGAAGATCGGGACTCCACCCTGCAACGACTGAACCCGGTGCTCCGAATGTATTTCCTCCTGGCGGAGTGACGCCACCGGGTCCGGCGAAGTATGGGACGTTCGCTGCACGGTGGTTGTACTCCAACCGATAGGTGAAGTACTGACTCGGCATGTAGTCGGCTGTCACGGAAGCGTCCCAAGCCTTGAACGGATCACCTGGATTCTCTGTGAAGTAAGGTGTTCCTGAAGCTGCTGTCGCTCCATTGATCGGTGGGAGAAGGACGAGGTAACGGCCGGGGTTGTTGATGCGTCCACCGCCAACGGTCAGGCCGTATTTATCACGGTCAAACCAGAGCCGGTTGTAAAACATGAAGCCGAGAAAGCTCTGCTTTGGCCCGTTCTTGCCGTTCCCCATGCAACTGACCCCGCCGCCACTCTCGCAACCAGCATCGCCGGTAAGCGTCATCGCAGCTTTGCTGATGGTTGCCATGGGGCGGTCATAGTACTTGTACTCGATGCTGTCGTCGGTGTGATACCGTGTGCGGTTGCCGATGCCAAGCGCGTCCTCGCCATAGCCGTACTGGTTGCCGAGAATCTCCAGCTTGCCGGTGGGTCGATAGAGGATCTGTCCGCCCAGGCCGGGCCGATTGTTGAAGCGGCCATATGACTGCCAGCCATTGATGAACCACGGCTCGATCTTCAACTTGGCCGTCGGATACCACTGCACGCGCACGCCATTGAAGAACCACGGAGTGTTTGAGGAGACGTACGACGGCTGATAGGCCCAGTTGTCGAACTGATAAAACGAAAACAGGCCGACGTAAGAGAGGAAGATACCGGCATCCACGTTGAGGCCGTGTTGCACGTTGAAGTGGTAGCCTGCGTTGGCCTCGCCCACATAACGATAGGCGTCGGCAAGGTCCCACTGCCCGCGTGAGGGGCTGGCGTCGTTGCGCGGTGTGGCCGTGGCGTAGAGGCCGATCTGGCTCAAAACCCGGGCGTGCACATTGTTCAAGTGGAAGTCGCCGCCGATCCCGAGATCGGTCAGGGTCACCTCGCTCGATCGAAAGACCTCGCTAGAACCAACGATGGTGTCGTCCTGCGGATGGCGGAAGTCGTAGGTATAACTCACATCCGAGCGAATCTCAGGCGTGAAGAATTTGGTCGCATACGGAGTATCTTTGGTGCGCGCATTTCCATTAAGCCAGGTAAAGTCGGCAAAAGCGAACGGCTCTGAGTGCGGACTCTTCGGGTCGGTAATCTCAGGCTCAGCCTCCGTAAGAACAGAAGAGGAGACAGAGGCCTTTGCTGTTGTGACGTGGTGCGTCTCCGGCGCAATGGCACTGGCCGTCTTCAGAGCCGTCAACTCCTTCTGAATCTCCTCCAGCTTGTCCTGCAACTGCTGAATCTTCTGGTCCTGAGCTGTCTGGTGCTCCGGTGTGGACTGAGTATTCTCTACGGCCGTCTGCAGATTCGGCTCTGTCGTCTGAGCCCGAAGATTGCTTGCGCAAACAGCCATCCCCGCTGCAAAGCTAAGCGCAGCCAGACCGAATCGCTGACCGCATAAGGTTATTCTGTTTTTCACTGACGCTCTCCATTCCTTACAGCCGCCGTGGCTGGTGCAAGGAACCGCCAAGCCGCAAGACGCTGATACTTAGAGCGTAGCGAGCTTGCTATAACGAGTTCGTCAAGAAGGCATAACGAATCCATAAAGAGCGTGAAGTTTTGAGCTTGGGCTAAAAGAGAGAGGGTTGCCTCCACTTGGACGCAACCCTTTGGTTTTCTTGACTAACGTGCGGAACTAGTGGCCGGCGGAAGGGCTCGCATGTTTGGGTGGCCGCGGAATGAAAAACAGCAGCGGCAGCATGCAGGCGCAGAAGACCGCGAGGTACTGGATGATGTCGAGATAGCCGAGCATGCCGGCCTGACGGTGCAGCTCGTTGTAAAGGTAGGCCTGGGCAGTGTGGGAGCCGGCGCCTGTCATGGGGTTGCCGCCACTGTGTCCGCCAAACATCCCTTTCAATTTCGCCACCTGATTCATGAAGGCCTGATTGCCCGAGGTAAGATTGCGAACCATGTTGTTCTCATGCGCTGCGGTGCGGCGGATCAGCATGGTCGCGACGAACGCCGTTCCGCAGGAGCCGCCGATGTTACGCGCCAGGTTGGTAAGGCCCGAGACGTCGTTGTTCTCCGACTGCTTCACGCCGATATAGGCGATGGTGTTGATCGGGATAAACAGGAACGCAATACCCGACGCCTGGAAGCAGCGCACAAAGACCAGGTAGCCATAGCTCACGCCAAGGTTCAGCGTGTGCATCGTGACCAGAGACAGCGTCAACATGACGAAGCCATAGCCGATGAGCTTGCGTGGATCGATCTTGCCCACCAGAATGCCGACGATCGGCATCATGCACATCATCATCAGACCCGCGGGCGAAAGCACCAGCCCGGCAAGTTCGGCAGTGTACCCAAGCAGCGTCTGCACAAACTGCGGAATCAGGATAGTAGTGCCGTAGAGTGAAAAGCCGAGCACGAACATCAGGACGAAGCTGATGGCGAAGTTGCGGCGTTTGAAGAGGGTGAGGTTAAGGATTGGGCGGTGGCCGTCGCGCAGTTGTTTGAGCTCCCACCAGATCATGGTCACGAAAGCGACCACCACGGTGACGGTGAAGAAGGTGATCAGTTTTGAGGCGAACCAGTCATCCTCCTGGCCCTTGTCAAGAATGAACTCGAGCGAGCCGAAGGTAAGACCCAGCAGCCCGAAGCCGAGAAAATCGAGTTTGATACCGCCCTTCTGCGAGAGCTCAACCTGCTTCTTCACGTAAGGAGGATCTTCGACGATACGCGAGGTGAGGAAGAGCGAAATCAGGCAGATGGGAACGTTGAGAAAGAAGATCCAGCGCCAGTCGAAGTTGTCCGTAATGTAGCCGCCCAGCGTAGGCCCGATCGCAGGCGCGCAGACGACGGCAAGGCCATACATCGCGAAGGCCTGTCCACGTTTTTCGGGAGGAAAGGTGTCGGCAAGAATCGCCTGTTCCGACGGCGCAAGTCCGCCGCCTCCAACGCCCTGAAGGATGCGGCAGAAGATCAGGATCGGAAGCGAAGGGGCAAAGCCGCAGAGAGCGGAGCTAATGCCGAACAACGCAACGCAGATCATGTAGAACTTCTTGCGCCCAATGAACGTCGTCATGTAGGCGCCAGCGGGCAGAATGATCGCATTCGCAACCAGATACGCCGTCAGCACCCATGTGGCCTCATCCTGCGTAGCGCCCAGGCCGCCCGCGATATGCGGCAGCGCGACGTTGGCAATTGAGGAGTCAAGCACCTCCATGAAGGTTGCCAGCGTCACCGTCATGGCGATAATCCATGGGTTGATCCGCGGACGCCAGGGGCGTTCCATTGCTGGGTGGTGCTCGGGACTACTCGCTTCAGAGAACTGGGCCTCGGTGAGGTCTACTACAGTAGCTGCCATGTGTGGTGATTAGATTTGCCTCGACGAGGCCCGGATTCAGAGAGTTTCAGACAAAATTTGAGTGAACGCCATTGAAATGGCCGCTTCTTTACCATATCCAGCGTCGGCCACTGCATCTTGCCGCTTGGTTTTAGAGCGATCGAATAATCGACGCCGCGATGCTTTCCACTGGAACGGTCTTGCGCTGAGGAGCATCCCGCGCCGGATCGTAGTAGAGCAGCCGGCCACAGCTCTCGCAGGTCATCATGGTCTCGTCATTGCTGCGATCGCGAAGGTCGTTCCAGCGCTGCGGCCTCACCATCATCTGGCAGGCCATGCACTTCTGATTGAGCGCCTCGGCTACGCCTGTTCCCTTTGCCTTTGCGATTCGGTCATAAGTGGAAAGCGCGGCCTCGCCGATCTCAGCACGCACGGCGATACGTTTCTCCTCGACAGCAGCCAGCAGGGTCTTATCTGCGGCGACGGTTTCGGTCGCCCCGATTCGCTCGCGCTCCAGCGTGGCGGTCGCGTCGGTGACGGCGTCGTCCGCGAGTTTCTTCTGCAACTCGAGTCCCTCGCTGCGCTCCATGCTCTCGATCTCGGCGTCCTCGAGCTTGCTGATCTCCGCTTGCGCAAAGGCGATCTCGTGCTCGAACGCGGTCACCTGCACGGTCGTCGTGGCAAGGTCCATGTGTTTGCGCGTGCGGTCGATCTTGGCCTTCTGATCCTTGACGTCGGACTCCTGCCGCCGCCGCAGCGCCTCCTCTTTAGCGATCAGATCGACGATGACGCCGCGCTGTCCCTGGCTCGCCTTCGCCTTGGTCTCCAGCGTGGCGACGTGCTTCGGCAGAGCCACCATCTCATCACGAAGCCGCTTGGCCTCGACGTCATACGCCTGCAATACGACCAGCTTTTCAAGATCCGGATGCATCTCGCGTCTCTCCTTACCCTCGGTTCGATCGCTGAAAAATTCAACAACAGCGGAAGTCCCGAAGTCTAGCACCGCGTGCGCCAGTTGTTAAGTATGCGCCTTTTAAGTATGCGCCTTTATTGCTTGGCTAGCTTATCCACGTTGATGTAGTACAGATCGGTCGCCACATCGAACTGATCCTTGGTGAGCGGCGTCTTCATGGTCCGCCACTCGGTGGTGGGATGGATTATCTCCCAGTGCTCCTTCAAGCCTACGCGCACCGGCATAGCGAAGTCTTTTTCGTCGACCTGCCAGCGATATTGGACTTTGCCTGAGGCCTCGTCGAACTTCAGCTCCAGCGTGGGAATCGCCGTATGGCGCAGATACTGATCGAAGACCGGAGTCAGGTTCATCCCGGTCTGCTGATTGAAGTACTGCACGACATCCTCGGTCATGATGTTCTGATATTTGAAGTGCTGATAGAAGTCGTGGATCAGCGCAAACCAGCGAGCGTCGTCATCCACAATGCTGCGCAGCGTGTTGATAAACAGTGCGCCTTTAAAGTACTGGTCCTGCGGTGGCTCGGCATTGGTGCCGCGCGCGGTGATAATCGGACGATCGTTCTTCACCTTTTTCTTCAGCGCGTTGACGTACTTCACCTCATCCTCGTGGCCGTAGTTGTACTCCACGTAGAGACACTCCAGATAGGTGGTCCAGCCCTCGTGGATCCACATGTCGGACTTGTCAGCCGCCGTGATCGCGTTGCCGAACCACTCGTGTCCACTCTCGTGAATGATGATGAAGTCGAAGCGCGGGCTGATACCAACGCCGGTCCAGTCGCGGTCAAGATAGCCATTGTGAAAGTGATTGCCATACGCGACAGCGCTCTGATGCTCCATCCCCGCGTACGGAACCTCAATCAGCTTGTACCCGTCTTTCTTGAACGGATACTCGCCGAAGTAGTGATAGTAGGCCTTCATCATGCCGGGCACCTGCGCAAACTGACGCTTCGCCCCATCAAGGTCCTCAGGCAGAACGTAGTAGTCCAGCGGCAGATCGCCAAACTTGTCGTCGAAGTGAACGTAGTTGCCGATGTTCAACGCGACGTCGTAGTTGTTGATGGGGTAATGCACCTTCCAGTCCCAGCGGGTATATCCATCGCCGAGATCCTTCTTGCCCATAAACTTTCCATTCGACACATCCATCAGGCCGTTCGGAACAGCGACGTTGATCTCCATGCCCTCCTGCGGCTCATCGCGCCACTGGTCTTTATTCGGCCACCAGACGCTCGCGCCGGTCTCTTCACAGGCGGTGTTGATCCAGGGATGTCCGGCGGTGTCCTGCTTAAAAGTGAAGCAGCCGAAACGGCCAGTCTCCACGGGGCTTCCCGAGTAGTGAACGTCGATTGAGTAGGTATGGCCAGCGCGCAGGGTCTTTGGGAAGTCTACGAAGAAGGTGCCGCCGTCACGCTCATACTTCAGCGTGCTCTTGCCCATAGATATCTTGTCGATCTGCAACGTAGCAAAGAGTTCAAGCTGAATGCGCGTGCCGTCTGCAAGCATCTTGAAGCGAATCATATTGCTTCCGCTAATGAACTTCTTGGCCGGATCGACGCGCAGGTCGAGACGATAGAAGAGCAGATCGTTATTGGCGCGATAAGGCCCGTAGGCTCCGCGCAGAAGGTCGGCGTGTGTAGGTTCTTTGATCGCTGGTTTGTTGACCGCAGGCGGAGCCGTTGCGTTGGCAGCAGGCGTCGACGTCTGCGCGAAGAGCGGCGAGAGACTGCAGGACAGCAGGAAAAACCTGAAGAGCCGGTTGCGGAAGGCGTTCGTGAGCATTGACTTTAGCCTATCGCGATTTCTACACGGTGAAGCGCCCAAACAACGAGACGCGAAGGCAGTGGTCCGTTTTTTTGGACACCTGCGCGGACACCTGCTAAAACAAAGACCTGATGGCAATCCCCCGAATCTGCATCGACATGGACGAGGTGATGGCGGATGCGCTCGGCGAGCATCTCCTGCGCTACAACCAGCACTTCGGCGAGAACGTAACCCTCAAAGACCTCCAGGGCAAGTGGTTGTGGGACGTCGTCTCAGTGGATCGCCACACCGTGCTCGACGCATACCTTCGCTCCGAAGACTTCTTCGAGGTCCTGGCCGTGATGCCGGAGTCGCAGCGTGTCCTCGAGCGGCTGCACACCAACTATGAGGTCTTTATCGCCACCGCAGCAATGGAGGTTCCCACCTCTTTCCAGGCAAAGTACCGCTGGCTGGCGAAGCACTTCCCCTTCATCCCCGCATCCAACATCGTCTACTGCGGCGACAAGAGCATCCTGCGCGCAGACTACCTAATAGACGACAATCCCCGGCAGCTGCGGCGTTTCATGGGCGAAGGCATTCTCTATACCTCACCCCACAACGCCGGGGTCACCGGCTACAGGCGCGTCAACGACTGGCTCGACGTAGAGAAGCTGTTTTTGGGCTGACCGCGAAGTTGTTTTTGAGCTGACCACGAAGCACTCTCTGCTCTGACCACGCACCCGCTTCGTCAGGCGTACAGGTTCGATTCGAAGCGCTGCAACGCGGCATCGGACCAGGCATGGCTGGACTTGCGCCACGTATCGCCCTGCTCCGAGATGAAGTTCGGAAAGTCCATGCGGCAGTATCCGCAACGCGCCTGAAAGTCATAGAGAGCCTGCGCGGTTCCATCGAGATAGAGCACGGCCTGCAGGCCATCGCGCGACCACTCCACCGAGGCGATGCGTTGCGGCTCAGGGCGCTGCAACTCGGCGTCGCTTTTGGCCAGCGCGGCTACGTTGTAGATCAGCATTGCGTCCATAATGCTGTGTTCATGCACCTCCTGCGAGCGATCGCAGGCATAAAAATATCCAGCGACACCTTCGTCTTCGAAGACCACGGTCCACGGAACGACGGGCGAGTTGACTGAGAGAAAGGCACGGCCAGGGGTAAAAGAAAGCGACTGCATATCTCTCACGATACACTCGATGAGGCGGCTGCCGAACCCCTCCGGCGGTGTAGGTTGCGCGGCAATGTGCATGCCAGTTGCACCGCAATTGCACCCGAATTGCACCCGGATAGCCAAATGCGAGATCAGACTTAAGGAAAGATAAAGGCCGGCATACTTCAGAATGGGAATGAAGCTCCCCCGCATCAAGTTCGGACGACCGCAGCAGTTGGCTGCGTTGCTGTTGCTGATTTTTCTAGGCGAGTGCCTGTGGGTTATTGGGCGGCAGCAGCTCTCGCAGCAGGACTATCGTTATGCCGAGTGCGGCCGCGAGATGTGGGAGCGCCCCTCGCCGCTGGCCGGCTACTTCACCACCTGCGGCAATCTCAATGGCGACGGCACCTTTGCCTATCGCGTCGCCGGTCTTCCGCTCACCGTGCAGCGCCTGGCAATGCTCGGCGCAGATAAGCTTCGCAAGCCGGAGAATCGACTCTACACGCAAGGCTCGTTGAACGGCTCGACCTGGGAGGCGCGGCACGAGCTCTTCAGCGTCAAATATCTCCTTCATCTGCCTTTCCTCTTCTTCGCAATCTGGCTTGGCGGCGGCCTGTGGTGGGTCTCGCGCAGACTCTTTGGCAACGAAGGAGGATTCTTCGCACTCGGGCTCTACTGCTTCTGTCCGGCGATCGTTCGCTCCGCAGTCACACCCAACAACGAAGTCCTGGCGATGTGGGGACTCTACGGCCTCGTCTATACCGCCATGGGAGTCGCTCATGCGATGCAGGGTCCGCGGCGTAAATGGCGGCCGCGCATCGCGCTCCTCACCCTCGCCCTGGGACTCACCGCCGCCGCGCATCTGCTCGCAGCCATCCTCGGCTTTGTGATGGCGGTCGTGTGGATGATGTATCTCGCGCAGCGCCGTCGCAGCTATGTCATGCAGATCCTCGTCTTCTCCGCGGTCGGCGCACTGGCGATCCTCTTCGCGTCTTATGCCTTCCGCCTCGCTCCATTCAGCTACATCTTCACCGGCGGCGGAGCGCGTCTCTGGTTTGCGCTGGATGGAGCAAAACGCTTCTTCCTGAACTTCGCAAATGCTCCCATTGTCGTAGCCACGCTCGTAGCGCTTGTGCTCTATGTCTCCATCCGCCGCTGCCGCTACTTTGGCAACACCGCCCCACTCGTCATGGTTCTGCTGCTCTCTCCGCTGGTCACCACGCAGACAGTGTCGCAACCCTGGCTGTGGGCGCTGCCCTTTCTCTTCACCTTCGTCGGCGGAGTCTTCGCGGACGCTCTGGAGACGCGCCAGCGCAGGATGTTTCTCGCCCTCTCCGGAGCAATCCTTTTCATGCAGGCGATTCTCTGCTTCTCGCTCCTGCCAGAGATCGCGCGTTAGAAGCGGTCCTGCCGGACGGGCCTCCTGCGCGGAGGGCGGTCACTTCGTGACGCGTATACCTTGTTTGGGCGAGGCTGGCTGCTCCGATCCTCCCGTTGGTCGGAATCATCTTCTTTCGCGACCAACGGGAGCGCCAACCGAAGGGGTATACAAGTCACGAAGTGACCGCCGCCGAATCGGGGTCCCCACAAACAGGTCTTCGTTTTTGGGGTGACCAAGCAGGGCGCCCGTCCGGCAGGACCCGGCAGTTGCGCGGAGTTGTCGGCTGATGCGGCATAATGGGTCCGCACCCTCATAAATCTGCTGCGCCCTGAAGGATGGTCTCGTCCCGTGATGATGAAAGTCTCTCTCCGCTCCGCCTGCACCGCATCTGCTCTTACCGTTTTGCTGCTGGTGGGCGGATGCCATCGCCACCGTAAGTCGAAGTCACAACCCAATACGACGGCGTACGCAGACAAGCTGCATGAGATGGTCGAGAAAAAAGTGCTGCCACCCGAAAAGGTCGACACCACCAAGGTTCCTAACCTGCGCTGGCCGAACTTCTCCGACTACCAATCCATCGTGGCCACCTTCTACGACGACCGCAACTATGAGGTCGCATGGACCCGTGACGGAGCACCCACCGCCTCAGCAAAGGGTTTTATCCAGGCATTCCAGGACGCCGCGACGAAGGGTCTGATCCCGGAAGACTACGACGCGCCGCGCTGGGCCGATCGCGTTCAAGCCCTCAACAGCAAATCCGAGGACGCCATCTCGCTCTTCGACGTAGCGATGACGGTCAATGTAATGCGCTACATCTCCGATCTGCGCATGGGCCGTGTCAATCCATCGCACTTCAACTTCGAGATTCCCGTACAGGACAAGAAATACGACCTTGCCGAGTTCGTCTCTGACAACGCCGTAGACGCCACCGACGTGCCCAAGCTCATCACCAGCGTCGAACCCGACTCCGAAGAATACCGCCAGACCGAAGCTGCCCTCGCGCACTACATGGACCTCGCGAAGAAGCAGGGTGAAGCCCATGCAGATCCCCTCCCCACCGTGCCCAAATCAATCTCGGTGGGCGGCATTTATGCCGCGCTCCCAGCCCTGCTCACGAGACTCCAGCTTGAAGGCGATGCCGAACCCGACGCCACCCTTACGTCTCCCACCACCTTCGACTCCAACCTCTCCGACGCCGTCAAGCACTATCAGCATCGCCACGGCCTCACCGAAGACGGCAAACTCACGCCGCAGACCATCAAGTCCCTCAACGTCCCCATGGACCTCCGCGTAGCCCAGCTTCAAGACTCCCTCGAACGTTGGCGCTGGCTCCCCGAGCCCTACCTGCACGCACGCCTGATGGTGAACCTGCCGGAGTTTGTCCTGCGCGGCTTCGACCCCGACCACAAGCTCGACTTCACCATGCGCGTCGTCGTCGGCCAGGTAAAAGGCGAACACGAGACCCCTGTCTTTACCCACATGATGAAGTACCTCGTCTTCCGCCCCTACTGGAGCGTCCCGGTCGACATCGCCCGCAAGGAGCTGGTGCCCCACATCGAGTCCAACCGCGGCTACCTCGCCAGTAAAAACTTCGAAGTCACCAACAACAAGGGCATCGTCCAGACCGACTACACCGCCCACCAGGTGGCCCAGGGCGCCGTGATGGTCCGCGAAAAGCCCGGCCCCAAGAACTCGCTCGGCCTGGTCAAGTTCATCTTCCCCAACCAGTACGACATCTACCTACACTCCACCCCCGCCATATCTCTCTTCGACCAGACCCGCCGCGATTTCAGTCACGGTTGCATCCGCGTTCAGAAACCCGCCGACCTCGCTGCCTGGGTTCTCCAGGGCCAGGGTGAGTGGGATCTCGACAAAGTAAACGAGGCGATGAACAGTGGTCCGGACAACAAGACCGTCAGCCTCAAAACGCCTCTCCCCATCGTCATCTTTTATCTCACCGCCATCGTCGAAGACGGCGGCGAAGTCCACTTCTTCGACGACATCTACAACTACGACACCGAGATGCAGAAGGTCTTCTCCAAGGGGCCGCCCTACCCGGTCAAACCCGAGCCCATCGTGCCCAAAACCAAGGAGGGCGAAACGGTCTAGCAATCGTGTAAGGTCGAGCACCGTGTAAACTGCTGTCCTCGAAACAGGGAGAGAAAGCATGCCAGCTGCAAACTTCAACCCCCGCGTAGACATGTACGTCGCGAAGTCCAGGCCCTTCGCGCAGCCAATTCTCGAGCACCTCCGCGAGCTCATTCACAAAGCCTGTCCCAACGTCGAAGAGAGCATCAAGTGGAGCATGCCGTTCTTCGAGTATGGCGGCGTCAACCTCGGCAACATGGCGGCTTTTAAAGAGCACTGCAGCTTCGGTTTCTGGGGCAAAGAGATCTCCGCGGTCTTACATGAGGCAGGCATCGTCCAGCGTGGTGGCATGGGCAACCTCGGACGCATCACCACCGTCAAGGACCTGCCCTCCGACAAGCAGATGCTCTTCTTCATCCGTCAGGCCACCGGCTTCATCGATCGCGGTGAGTACACCAGCCCCATGGCAGCCAAAAACAAATTGGTAAAACCGCCGAAGCCCGCTATCGAAGACCCTGCCGAACTCACCGCCGCGCTCAAGAAGAACAAAAAAGCCGCTGCAGTCTTCGCTTCCTTCAGCCCCAGCTGCAAGCGCGAGTACGCAGAGTGGATCGCCGACGCCAAGCGCCCCGAGACCCGCGAAAACGCATCGCAACGGCAATCGAGTGGATCGCCGAGGGCAAGCAGCGCAACTGGAAGTATCAAAACTGCTAGCGGTCTGCGCTCTGGCAAATCCACGTAAGCTGTTCTTACGTACCTATCAACAATCACACTTACGTTCTCGCTCTTTACCAAAATTCTCTGTATGCATCCTTCCACGAAACGATAGACTCGAGGGCGATGTCCTCCGTACCCAGGCCAGCAACCGCAAACGACGATCGAATGCATCCCGCTGCTCCGAAAACTACACTCCTCGATGCCGCTCTCTTCCGGCGAAGGCTGATGAGCTGGTACCGCACCCACGCACGCGAGCTCCCCTGGCGTCACGTCAGCGATCCCTACCGCACATGGCTCTCCGAGGTTATGCTCCAGCAGACCCGCGTCGCCGCCGTCGTCGAGCACTATCAGAGCTTTCTCCGGCGCTTCCCCACGATCCTCGCCCTGGCGCTTGCTCCTGAGTCCGAAGTTCTCGCCCTCTGGTCGGGCCTCGGCTACTATCGCCGCGCACGCATGCTGCACAAGGCCGCACAGTTCCTCATCGAAGAGCGTGGCGGCATCCTGCCCGGCACCGCCGCCGAGCTGCGCACCCTTCCCGGCATCGGCGAGTACACCAGCGCCGCCATCGCCAGCATTGCCTTCGGAGAGAGTGTCGCTGTAGTCGACGGCAACGTGGAGCGCGTCCTGTTGCGCCTCACCGGGCGGCCGGAGCAGAGAGACGCCGCCGGCCGCGCCTTCGTTCAGCAACAAGCCTCGGCCCTGGTGCCGAATCGACGAATCGGCGAGCAGACCAACGCCGCCGGCGATCACAACCAGGCCATGATGGAGCTAGGCGCCACCCTCTGTCTGCCCAAGGCCCCGCTCTGCCTGCACTGCCCTGTCTATGCCCTCTGCAAGACCCGCGGCGAGCACCTCACACCGCCTCGCGCCGCGCAGCTCAGCCGTCCCGCCGCCTACTTGCTCAACCTGCGAAAGCGCGGCACCCTCACCGAAGTCCTGCTTGAGCGCCGCCCCGAAGACGCCAGCCTGATGCCGGACATGTACGAGCTGCCGCCGCTTCCGCAGGATGCAGTCCAGGGCCGCGAACCTCTGCTGCGCCTGCGCCACGCCATCACCAATACCAACTACTATGTCCAGGTCTACGCCGCCAGCGGACCACAGGACCGGGGCCTGCGCCGTGCCGTTCCTGCCGCAAAGGGCGATCTACACTGGGTCCCCACCAACAAGCTCAACTCCAAACCACTCACCGGACTCGCGCGCAAAGTACTCCAGCGCCTCGATGTCATGAAGGTCGATCTCCCCAGGCTACCGACAGCCACCAACCCACCGAAAAGGACGATCTCGGCCCGCTGAGAGATCCCGCTCCCAGCGGGCCGCAACGAACTTAGTGCCGCGGCGACTCCCCGTACCGAAAACATCTAGTGCATCTGTGGAGCGGCCTTCTTGCCAGCGGCAGCGGCAGCAGCCTGAGCGAGCATCGAGCCCGGAACACCGCGAACTTTTCCATTGGTGGCGTTCGTCGACCGCGCTCCACTCCCTAACTGCATCAGCACAGGATGCTGCAACGTCACGATCACCGCCGTCGCCGCCGTCTTGCCCGTGCACATATAGCTGTGGATCGTGTTCGCATCGAAGTACACCGCATCCCCCGCCTCCACAGTGTGAACCGTCTCGCCATGCCGCACCGCGAGCGAGCCCGAAAGCAGGTAAAGAAACTCGCAGCCAACATGCTGATGCGCGCGCGGCGAACGGCCCTCTTTCTCCGGCAGAAACTCCGCGAAGTAAGGATCAAGCTGGCGGTCGGGAACCAGGTACCCCAGGCTCTCGAAATAATAGGCAGGGTCGTCGGCTCCGGTCTGCGGCAGGCGCACCCGCTCATCGCGGCGATGCACCCGGAACAGCGTCTGCGGCTCAGGATCAAAGAAGTAGCTCAGATCCTTCGAGAAAACCATCGCGATCCGCGCCAGGTTGCGCAGCGTCGGCACTACGCGTCCGGTCTCCAGCTGCGACAGGAAGCTGGCCGACAGCCCGGTGTGACGGCCCAGCTCGACCAGGCCCATCGACTTTTTCAATCGCAGATGCTTGATGCGCTCCCCAATGCGCTTCTCGGCGATAAACGACTCGGCGGCCTCTCCATCGATCTGAAGGTGGCGAATACCCAGCAACGGGTTTGCCTCGCCGCCTGGAATCAGGCTGCTAGTGGGAGCGGGAGTCTCGGCGAGGGGCAGAAGGGAGGAGGATATAGTTTTGCTCATAAGATTTTTATTCGCTACGCCAACAGACGTTGAAACCCCGTCAAAAGATGTACGAAGGGCCTCACTTTCTGGATTGGATGCAGTTTTTTAACATTCACGCCGCACTCTGGCAAAAAGATCTTCATCTGGCTTATGAGGGAGGTGAGCTTTGAGCGGACCTCTTCCTCCCGTTGGTCGCAGGCTGAGCTCGTGCCGACCAACGGGAGGATCTACCGAAGGGGTATACCCGTCACGAAGTGACCGCGCGAACCGGGCCCCCACAAACAGGTCTTCGTTTGCGGGATTGCCAAGCGCAGTGGGCCCGTCCGGCAGGACAGAGCTTCGATCTGGCCCTATGATGGTCACAGACCAATGAAGTCTTTGCTCCCCAGCCGTACGCAGACTCGGCGATGGCTATTCCTCGGTGTCACCGCGCTGCCGATCGTCTTCGCCGTGGGTTGCGCCAGTCCCGGCCCGCCCCACGCCCCCTCCCTCGATCTGCCCGAGGTCGTAAAAGACCTCACCGCCGAGAGAGTCGGCGACAGGGTCACGCTTCATTGGACGACTTCCGAGAAGACCACCGATCACCTTGCAATCAAAGGCACAATCACCGCAGAGATCTGCCGTGCCTCTCTCCCGGCCACCGCTTCCACTTCCGCCTGCACGGTGGTCAAGCGACTCCCCGTACAAAGTGGACCGAGCCAGACCGAAGAGATCCTTCCCCCCTCGCTGACGGCAGATCCCGCCTCGCTCCTCGCCTACAAGGTCCAGCTCTTCAACCCCCACAACCGCTCCGCTGGCCCTTCCTCCGAGGCCTTCATCGCCGCCGGCGCAGCCCCGCCGCCAGTCGAGCAGCTTCGGGCAACCTCCGTCCGAGAGGGCATTCAGCTGGAGTGGCAGCAGCCAAACACCTCTTTAAGCAACTTGCAGGTACAGCTTGACCGCCACCTCCTCGCCTCCATGACCAGCACCCAGGCTCCCGTCCCGGCAAGTTCAGCATCCACCCCCGCAGCCAGGCCCGCACTCCGCAGCAAATCCAGAAAGCCATTGCCGACCACCACCTTCGCCTCCGCCAAACCGCAGACCACGTCGACCGCACAGCCGAAGACGCCGGACGACGTGAAGTTAGAGACCCCAAAACAGACAGCCGACGCAGGCGGCACCATCGACCAGACCACACAGAAGGGCGACAGCTACCGCTACACGGCCAGGAGGGTTCGTGAGATCTCCCTCGCCGGCCACACTCTCGAACTTCGCAGTGAGATCTCCACTCCGGTCACCGTTACCATGCTCGACACCTTTCCCCCCGCCATCCCCACCGGCCTCGAAGCCGTGCCCGGCGGAGCCACCCCATCCGACCGGTCCATCGATCTTTCATGGACGCCCAACACAGATGTCGATCTCGCCGGGTATAGTGTGTATCGACAGGAAGTTACCTCGACAGGCCAAGTTGCGGGACCAGCAACGCGCCTGAACCCATCCCCGATCGTCGGTCCTGCCTACCGCGATCAAACCGCCATCCCAGGGCATCGCTACGCCTATCGCGTCACTGCGGTCGATGCCATCGGAAACGAGAGCGCCCCGAGCGCCGAAGTGCAGGAAATATTAAGGGAGCAATAAAAAAACACATGCGTTACTGCAAGTACCTGTCGTCGGAAAACGACACCTTTCTCCCACGCTATGCCCTCGTCGAGAAGCGCAACGGCATCCTCTGGGCCACACTGCCCATGCAGGCCCCTCAGGAAGACCTCAACACCCGCATCCTCGGCGGCGTCCCCATCCCCACCCTCGCAATCGACTTCGAGCCCACCCCGCTCGACGACCTGTATCTCCTCCCACCGGTCACCCCCTCGAAGATCCTCTGCGTTGGCCGCAACTACCGCGACCACGCTGCCGAGCTGGGCAACGAAGTCCCCAAAGAGCCGCTCCTCTTCTTCAAGCCACCCTCCTCGCTGCTCGGCCCCAAAGGCACCATCCGCATGCCCGCCATCTCCAACCGCGTTGATTACGAAGGAGAACTAGGCGTCGTCATCGGCCGCCGCTGCTACCGGATCGGTCCCGACGAAGACGTCCGCCCCTACATTCGCGGCTACGTCTGCGTCAACGACGTCACCGCCCGTGACATCCAGAAGTCCGACGGCCAGTGGACCCGCGCCAAGGGCTTCGACACCTTCTGCCCCGTCGGCCCCATCGTCTCCGACGAGATCGACCCCGTCGGATTCGCCGACAAAGCCCCAGCGCCGGTCACCATCACCACCCGCCTCAACGGCGTCGTCAAGCAGCAGGGCAGCACCCGCGACCTCATCTTCCCCATCGCCGACCTGCTCCGCTACATCACCGCCACCATGACCCTCGAGCCCGGCGACCTCATTCCCACAGGAACCCCAGCAGGAGTAGGAGCCGTCCAGCCTAACGACCGCATCCAAGTGGAAATAGACGGTCTCGGCGTCCTCGATAATCAATTTGCCGCCGGCTGACCACCGCCGCGCTCTAACAGACAGCTGCACAAAACAGCGCAATCCCTCAGAGCTTGATAAAATCTCTACTAACAGCCAAGGAGAAAGATTATGGCATCGTTACTCGAACAGCTTCGCGGATACACCACCGTCGTCTCCGACAGCGGAGACTTCAACGCCATCCAGCAGTTCCGCCCACAGGATGCGACCACGAACCCCTCTCTGATCGCCGCCGCCGCCGAGAAAGCCGAGTACCAGTCTGTTGTCGACGACGTGCTCAAAGCAGTACGCAAAGAAGCAGGCCCCAACGCCTCCGACAAAGAAGTCGCTGCAATCGCCTTCCGGCCCCTCGAAGTCGCCTTCGGCCTCAAGATCCTCGACATCGTCCCTGGCCGCGTCTCGACCGAGGTTGACGCCCGCCTCTCCTACGACACCGAAAAGTCAATCGACGAAGCCCACGCCATCATTGCTCTCTATGACAAGGCCGGCATCTCGCGCGACCGCGTCCTCATCAAGCTTGCCTCCACCTGGGAGGGAATCCGTGCCGCTGAGATCCTCGAGAAGGAGGGCATCCACTGCAACATGACGCTGCTCTTCGGCATTCATCAGGCCGTCGCTGCCGCTGAAGCCAAGGCCACCCTCATCTCGCCCTTCGTTGGACGCATCCTCGACTGGTACAAGAAAGACACCGGCAAGGACTACGCTCCTGCCGAAGACCCCGGCGTTGAGTCTGTCACCACCATCTACAACTACTACAAGAAATTCGGCTACAAGACTGTCGTCATGGGCGCGAGCTTCCGCAATATCGGTGAGATTACTGAACTCGCTGGTTGCGACCTGCTCACCATCGCACCAAAGCTGCTTGACGAGCTTGAAAAGACCCAGGGCGAGCTGCCGCGCAAGCTCGATCCCGCGAAAGCACAGAGCCTGGACATCAAGAAGATCCCGATCGACAAAGCCACCTTCGACAAGATGCACGCCGAAGATCGCATGGCCACCGACAAGCTGAAGGAAGGCATTGACGGCTTCTCCAAGGCCATCGTCGATCTCGAAGTGATCCTCGAAAAACGTCTCAGCGAGATCAACGAACCAGCCGCAGCAGCTCGCTAATTCTCAACAGCCAATTCAACGTTTTCCCTCTCGGCGGCCTCTCAAAAAGGTCGCCGAGTTGTCTGTAACAAAACTTTATTAAGGGCCAACCGCCTCGCCTCAGACTTTGTCTAAATTAGGCGAGGTGAAACATGCACCCGATTAAAATCCTTGCCGCAACTACGGTTGTCGCTTTCAGCTTTGCGGTAGCTGCTCCCAAATCCCAGGCTCAAATCGCAGTCAACATCGGCCCCGCCCCGGTGTGCCCCTACGGCTACTATGACGTCGCCCCCTATAACTGCGCTCCCTACGGCTACTACGGTCCCGAGTGGTTCTCCAGTGGCGTCTTCATCGGCTCAGGCCCCTGGTTCCACGGTCCCGACCACTTCAACGGCCACGTCGACAATCACTTCCATCCCGAACACGGATATCACGGCCCCTATCCTGCCCGAGGCGAAGCCGCACGTCCTGAGAACCACGTCGACCACATGGAGAACTTCCACGGCAACGAGACGCGCGACGGCCATGGCCACGCAGGCGGCGAACACCGCTAACTCAATACGTAACCAAAAGAGTTAAAAATGTAACAAATAAAGTTACGTATACCTTGAATCAAGAAACACCGCAGTTACAAGAGAGGGGGCAGAGACCGTTTCCAGTCTCTGCCCTCTCTCTTCACCTCGCGACCTTCACAATACCGAAACTCTACCTCTCCCACTCGCCACCGCAGCCATCTGCGAGTCCACCACAGCTGTCGTCAGTCCACCCACCCCCTTGGCCGACTGCGCTCCCGGCCGGTGCTTGGATGCATACATCCTCTGGTCCGCCACCCGCAGCAGACGGATCGAGTCCTGCGCGTCCTGCGGATACACCGCCATGCCAACGCTCGCCGAAACCACCATCGGCTTGCCCTCCATCATCAGCGGCTGCTCCAGCGCCCCGCGAACCGACTCCAACAGGTGTCCGAGCCCCTGCTCCGGCTCCACATCCGCCGCCACAATCACAAACTCATCCCCACCCAGCCGCGCCAGCGTATCCGACGCCCGCACCCCCCGGCGCAGGTTCATCGAAACCTCGAGCAGCACCTGGTCGCCTATCTGGTGTCCCATCGTGTCGTTGATCTTCTTGAAGCCATTCAGATCCAGAATGATCAGCGCCAGCCGGCTCCCCGTGCGGTCCGCTCGGTCGATCGCCATCGTCAGCCGGTCGGCAAGCAGGCGCCGGTTCGGCAGTCCCGTCAATTCATCATGCAGCGCCAGCCACTCGTTGCTCGAGATCTGCTCCTCCAGCATCACCAGGATCATCCCAATCGAGATCAGCGACTTCTGCATATTCCAGATATGCGACGCAATATCGGCATACGCGCGATACTGCACAATCCACGGATGCAGCAGCAGGCACAGCGACCAGATCGTAAAGCCGGTCACAATCGCCAGCCTCCCGGTGCTTCCCGCCGGCAGCCGCCGCTGGAAGTTCAGCGCAGCCGTCGCATAGACGCAGCACAGGCTCCAGTACACCGCTGCCCGGTAGTCGGAGAGATGGATCAGATATCCCATCGCCATCCACGCGCACACATGCAGCACCGCCACCGTCAGGCTGCGGCGAAGATACAGCGAGGTCGATACCCCAACCACCATACCCGCTGCCATGCAAGGGAAGAACGCAATCCCCGTATACAGGTGCAGCCCATACACCGTGCACAAAGCCAGCAGCGGCAACGCATTCAGGCCCAGGTACAGCAGCCGCGCACTCTTCGAGACGGGGTTCACTCCCGACGCCCATACAAAGATCATGCCCGTCAGCAGGTAGCAGTCCATCACAATCACATGCAGAATCTTCTGCGGTGGTCCGTTCGGTGCGTAGAACGTATGCGCCGCCGCCTCCACCAGCGTAAAGAACAGGCCCAGCAGCCACAGGTCCGCACGCTCCTGCGGATGCCGCTTCCGCAGCAACACCAGGATCACAATCAGGATCAACAACGCCAGCAGATCGGGGAGAAAGGCAAAGTTCATCGGGGACCCGGGCATCCGTCGCACTTGGATTTGGCCCCAGCCACAGGCCAAGCGGGATGCGTTTGCTTCCTCTACCTGCGACGGCCAGCTTCGCCATCGCCATAAAGCCCTGAAACTTTTGAAACCCAAACAATAGTCCAAAAACACCATCAGCGCGATGGCAAAAGCATCTTCTACAAAAATAAATTTGTAACAAACAACACTGCAGAGGAAGCACTGCGCAGAACCCTCCTGAGACGGGCAAACGCTGCCTCGGTCAACTCTTCTGAAGACAGCCGGAAAAAATTACAGAGCAAAATTTCTGCCCCCCCGCGGGATCTTTGAAACTTCGTTGCACTAACTTGCGGGGGCCCTGGTAGCTCGTCGGTCTCACAGAGATAGAAACGCTGTTTGTCGCACAATTATGCGGTATTCCCAAGCCAATCGAACATAAAAATTCCGCTGCAGAGAAGCTGCAAACAACGGAACATTGCTGATTTTTCCACTAAATTTATTACCTCAATCGCATCAATCGGATAGCCGTTCTCCCCACAGTCTGCCCCGCTAAAACTTCAGCATGGCGAAGAGTGGGAACGCAATGGTAGTGAACATAATCTGCAAACCGTTACAGACATAATTCGTTTAGAAACAACATTCACTACAAAAAAACAAACGAGCATGTCAGGGATCTGCTCTTCGATTTCCGTCGATTCGAGTCAACTATCGCTGCCCGCAAAAAAGTAGAGGGTTGAAGGTCATTATGACCAACCAACCCTCTACTTGCGTAAACCTACTTAGGTGATCGCTTACCGGTGCCCGCCACCACCGCCGTGGAACCCGCCGCCGCCACCCCCTTGGAATCCGCCGCCATGGAAACCTCCACCTGCGGCCGTTGCGCCATGGAAGCCTCCGCCCGCGACCGCTGCGCCCCGATACCCTCCGTTGCCGCCACGGAAGCCATAGCCGCCACGGTAGCCGTACCCTCGCCCATAGAAGCCACGGCCATACACAAAGCCGCCGCCATACAGGTAGTACGGCGAGTAGAAGCCGTAGCCGAACGGACTAAAGAACGGCCCGCCACCCGGCAGCCAGTCATAGGAGTAGAGACCTGCATCCCACGCCCAGCCCGGTGCAAACCCACCATAGCCATAGTCCGGCCCATATCCCGCATACTGCGCAGCGAGATTCACGTTCGCCTCGCCCAGGTACTGCGAGCGCAGCTCACTCCAGCGATATAGATCATCTTGCGAGCGGTCTTTGTTGAAGCTCACCGGCTTCACCGCCTCGCCAACAAGAATGATCTGCTTGCCGCCCTTTACCTCCACCGGCTTCACCTTGCTCTCAAGATCATTGCCGGGATAGACCGCCGCCTTCCCGTCGAACGTGCGCACCGTATTCGCATCCGCGTTGAACTCATACAGGCCGTTCTTTAGAATCTGCGTCTGACCGCCCTTCTGATCGATCAGGATCATATTCTGCGGATAGAGCTGATCCGCCTCCACCTCGGCGCGCCCCTGCTCCACGCTTACCTCGGTGTGAGTCAGATCCGGCTTGATCATCTTCACGGTGCTGTTCTTATCCAGCCGCAGAAACACGCCCGGCGTCAGCAGCATCTCAGCTCTTCCATCCGCCGTTGCAAGATATTGGCCCGGCTGTATCTCGGCCTGGCCCACGGATCGTGCCGTAACCTGGCGGCCGTCGATCGAAGCCTGGCCTTCCACGTAGTTGAGAGATCCTGGGCGGGCTGGGTTCGCGCCTTGCTGCTGAGCGCTCTGCTGCTGAGCAATGACAGGCGGAAGCAGAGTCGCCAGGGAAAGAAGAACGATTGATTTGAGCCCTGACATATTCGTAAAACCTCTGTTTATTTAGATGAAACAGAAGGAGAAACGTAACATTATGCTCAACCCATGCCTGACCATTGAACCCCATGTGGTTCAATAAGTTGCTGCCCTGACCAAAGGCGACGGAGGAATGACAAGGCGGGGACAAGACTTCATCAAAGACACCGAAAACGAATCTTTCGACACCGAAAACAGCCTTCAAAGGCAGTTGTAAAAGTTATGTCTCTTTACGAAGCGTCCTGCCGGACGGGCGCCCTGCGCTGGCGGCGGGCGTTTGCGCGCCATTTTAAAGCTTCGCCCGGTCCTTCCGCTGGTCGGAATCAACACCCTTCGCGACCAACGGGAGCGCCAACCGAAGGGGTATACAAGTCACGAAGTGACCGCACGCCGCGTAGGCGGCCCGTCCGGCAGGACAGTTTCTACAAAATATAACGCGAAAGATCTTGATCCTTCACAATCGAAGCCACCTGCTGCCGCACATACTCCGGATCAACCACGATCACCTTCTCCACGCCCGTTGCGGTCTGCCGCTCGATCACCGGCAGCGGCGGCGATGGCATCTGCGGCTCCGACGTAAGCGAAGCAGAGACAGGCACTTCGCCCACAACGCCCTCCTCCGTAATCTCCGCCCGCGGGCTCTTGAACAGATCCGGAGCCTGGAAGCTGATCTCATCGAGCACGCGTTCCAGAATCGTATGCAGTCTCCGAGCCCCAATGTTTTCCGTAGTTTCGTTCACCCTGAAGGCAAACTGCGCCATCTCCGCAATCGCCTCCTTGGTAAACTCCAGCTTCAACCCCTCCGTCTCCAGAAGCGCTGTAGACTGCTTCACCAGCGACGACTTCGGCTCCGTAAGAATGCGAATAAAGTCGTTCACCGTCAACGAGTTCAACTCCACGCGAATCGGAAAACGTCCCTGCAACTCCGGAATCAGATCGCTAGGCTTCGACACATGAAATGCCCCTGCAGCAATAAACAGGATGTGATCGGTCGAAACCATCCCATACTTCGTGCTAACCGTAGTCCCTTCCACGATCGGCAGAATATCGCGCTGTACGCCCTCGCGCGAGACATCCGGCCCGTGCCCACCCTCGCGCCCGGCAATCTTGTCGATCTCATCCAGAAACACAATCCCCGAATCCTCAACCCGCTCCACCGCAAGCCGATTCACCTGATCCATATCGATCAGCCTGCTCTCCTCCTCCTGCACCAGGTAGTCGAAGGCCTCTGCCACCTTCATCTTGCGCTTCTTCGTGCGCTGTCCAAACAGCCCCGGCAGCATGTCCTTCAGATTGATATCCATCTCCTCAGAACCCTGATTTGAGATCACCTCAAAGCTAGGCTGGTTACGGTCGCGCACATCCAGTTCCACTGTGCGCTCATCCAGCTTGCCCTCGCGAAACTGTTGCCGCAGCTTCTCTCTCGTCCGATGCTCACGGTCCCCCGGCTTCTCCTCGGAGTCATCCACTGCCCCCGCCACAGGCAGCTGAATCACATTGCTCCCAGGCTCGTGCGTCGCCGCAGCGGCAGTTGCAGCAGGAGCGGCCGTTGGCGTCGGAGGCAGCAGCAGATCGATCAGACGATCCTCCGCCGCAAGCTCCGCCTTGTCCTCCACCTCTTCCATCTTCTCTTCGCGAACCATGTCGATCGCGATCTCCACCAGGTCGCGCACAATCGACTCCACATCGCGCCCAACATACCCGACCTCGGTAAACTTCGAGGCCTCCACCTTCAGAAACGGCGAGTTCGTCAGCTTGGCCAGCCTTCGCGCAATCTCCGTCTTTCCCACGCCCGTTGGCCCGATCATGATGATGTTCTTCGGCATGATCTCATCAGCCAGCTCTGGCGGAAGCTTCTGCCGGCGCATGCGATTACGCAGCGCAATCGCCACCGCCCGCTTGGCCGCATGCTGTCCCACCACGTACTTATCGAGCTCCGTGACGATCTCACGCGGCGTCATCTCGTCCAGTGCAAGCGCCTGATCTTCAGCAGTTCCAGGTAAAAAAATTGCCATCGTGCTGTACTCCTTGTCGCATGTCGCAGCGACGAATCTTTGAACCTCTACGAACTGTCGAGCCTACTGGTTCTCTGCCGTCTCGGACTTCAGCTCTTCCACCGTCACCTGGTCATTGGTATAGATGCAGATCTGTCCGGCAATCTTTAGACT
The DNA here is from genome assembly GCF_013410875.1 of Tunturiibacter empetritectus. Lineage (GTDB taxonomy): Bacteria > Acidobacteriota > Terriglobia > Terriglobales > Acidobacteriaceae > Edaphobacter > Edaphobacter empetritectus. The sequence continues at coordinate 482,463 of NZ_JACCCU010000003.1, forward strand.
CTTCACGGCAATCTCTCGGGCGCTTAAATCGGTGTTCTCCATCAAAGCCCGCGCGCTGGCCAGGGCAAAGCTGCCTCCGCTGCCAATCGTCGCGATCCCTTCATCCGGATCGATCACATCGCCGGTGCCCGACAGCAGAAACGTATGTTTCGAATCGGCCACAATCAACAGCGCTTCAAGCTGCCGCAACATCTTGTCCGTGCGCCAGTCCTTGGCCAGCTCCACCGCTGCCCGCCCCAGGTTGCCCGCATACTGCTCCAGCTTCGTCTCAAACCGCGCAAACAGCGAGAACGCATCCGCAGTCGATCCCGCAAATCCCGCCAGAACCTTGTCCTGGTACAGACGCCGGATCTTCTTCGCCGACCCCTTCATAATCGTCGAGCCAAGCGACACCTGCCCATCGGCAGCCATCACCACGGAGTCGCCGCGACGCACACAGATAACGGTAGTGGAGCGAATCCGCCGCCCGTCGCCCAAATCCAGTGGGTGGGCGATGCCAAGCGGGTGGGGAACGCCAAGCGGCTCGGCGATGCGAAGCGGAAGAGTGGAGTTTTTAGCGGGAGCGGACAACTTGGAAATAGAGGACGAAGGCGGCTTCATGGGCAACCTTCAGTATATCGTCAATCCTCCATTCCTCTACGCCCGCGCATCGCCCATCCGTCAATCCAGGTAGAGGGGCGATTCCCAAGCACAAGCGTTCATCTGCGGCAGCTCGCGTTCTCCGCATTCGGAAACGCCAGAAAAGTAATGCTTGCCGGAGCAAGACGAACCACCCCGGCAGCCTGCGCCTCTCCTTCGAGCGAAGGAAGATCCCCTTCGGAGTTAACCTGCAACTCCACGCCATTCAGCTCCACTTTGTTGTCCATCAGGTCCTTCGCCGTCAACGTGTAGCGCTTCGACTTCGCTGGCACCTTGAGTTCCTGAGCCGTCGTACGATCGGCGTTGATCGCCAGCAACGCCACACCTCCCGCTTGATTCCGCAGGCAGTGCGCGTACATATGCAGATTCGGCGAAGGCGAAGCATCAGCATCGAGCACCGTCGTCCCCATCAGCTTCCGCCATAACAAAGCAGACCAGTAGTTCGGGCGGGGAATCAGCGTAGCCTCATCCACCAGCGCGTCATCGCTCGCTGCCAGTGTGTTGTGCATCACCACCTGCACACCCCGCTTCGCCAAAGTTCCAAGTTGATTCAGGTAACGGAAGCTGTCGATAAAGTCCGAAGCCCACGGATTGCCGCCACACGCCGTCTCGCCTGTCTCGGTCAGCCAAAGCGGTTTACCCGGCGCAAATCGATCGCGTAGCTTCGCATAGAAATCCTCATCCCGATTCGTCCGCGACAGCCAATCATCCGTCAGCGCCGCCTCCGATGTCGTCTGCATCGCCGCGCCCATCATCTTGCATCGCTGCGAGACGCCCCCGTAAAAGTGATACGAAAATGCATCCACACCAGGTCCGGACGCAGCCATCATGTCCTCGGTCTTGATCATCGAATTCGGCGGCAGTCCAACCGCAAGCCCTATCTCCCCAACCGACCCGGGGCCGAGAATCACCATCTCGGGCGCAGCTTCCTTCGCAAATCCGCGAAACACCTTGAAGTCTCTTCCATACGCCGCGGCATCATAGCCCTTCGGCGCGCCCCCCATCCCGGCAAAGGTCGGCTCGTTGAACATCTCCGCCGCCGCAATACTGCCCCCGGCCGCCTTCGTGTATGAGAGCACCTTCTTTGCCTCCACCGGAGTCCAGACGCCCTCGGCATCGCGCACCCCTGGGCTTATCGCGAAAGACGTCACAATCTTCGCATCCACAGCCTTCGAAAAATCGATGACGCCCTTCCACTCCGGCCGCGTCAGCACGGCGTTGAAACCTATTGGCGGAGTCGCCGGTACCGGCTCGTCCGAATCATGGAAGTAGGTCGTGTTCTCCCAGGTTCCGCTAACCCTTACATACGAAGGCGCCAGTCCCGCCGCAAGCTTGCGCAACCGCGGGTTCGCCAGGTTGATCGGCTCACGGTACCGAAACGCGGAAGGATCCATCCCCGCAGGAGCCGAGTTCTTCGCGCTGGCCGGCACATCCTGCTCGGCGCTGCCTTGTTTCTTGTAAGGAGCCCAGAAACGTCCGCCAGTCACCTCAACCATCTCGATGTTGAACGATTGAAAGCGCTCTTCTACCGTACCGACCTTCGGCATCTTCGCAGGGGTAATCGCAACAGGAGCTTGAGCGAGGAGAGTCAGCGGCCATGCAGGTGCGATCAACGCAAGCCCCAGCAGAGATCTAAACCATTTCGTTCCATTCATATTCGTCACTCCCGGGAGCATCCACGCCATTTAGTTTGAACTTCGCCGGAATTCTACTCTCAGCGGATAAGAATAAGAAACCCTCTATTTAAATTTCTTTTGAAGCACCTGACCTTCGCCGCAATCCCCCAAAAGAACGTTACTGACACAGCACCTTCCCCCTCCCGATCCCCTCGTCATGGACTATGCTTTTTGGCAGAGACTGTGTTTGCGCTGATTCCAACCCACCTGCCGTACGTCCTCCGTTCGCCGCGAGTCCTCATCGCCATGGGAGCAACGACAGCGGCAGCAATCGGCGTCGTCAGCTACGTCCTCACGCGCAAAAAACCCACTGCCGAAGAGGTCGAGCGCGAGCGTCGCGAGACCTTGGCGCGAGTCGGCCGCATCACCGACGGAACCATCATGGACACCATGGTCGCGGAGGTTCGCAAACCTGCCCTCGATCTCGCAGACGACCCGGAACCAGCCCGCCAGGGCCCTCTAACGCCAGAGATGATCGTCTACGTCTACCGCATCGCCGGCGTGACCTACGAGTGCGCCCAGGACGTCACCATGCTTCCAGAGCTGGTTTATGGCGTTCGCACCGATCTTCCCATTCAGGTTCGCTACGCTCCGCAAAATCCCGCCAATAGCATCATTGTGGCGGAGACCTGGAGCGGCCTACGGCTGGGAACACGCACACCCGTACCCTATCCCACCTCGGACGAAGAGGAACTCGGCGAACCTATCTAGCCGCGAGGCCTGCCGGCTTCAGTTTCAGATCGCCTTTAACTCCTCCCTGGTCTTTCAACCGGCAGTTATCCCGATTGAACCGAATCCCTGCGCAGACTACACTTAACGTCATGCACATGGTCGCCACTCCGAACAGCAAGATGCAGCGAGTCTTGCAGCTGTCCATGGTGCTCACCCTGGCCTATGTTGGTGCGACCTTCTTCTTCGGTCTACGGGCACACTCCCTGGCCCTCATCTCAGAGGCAGGACACAACGTCAGCGACCTGCTCGCCATTGTGCTCTCCTTCGTAGCCGTTTATTTTCAGGCACGTCCCGCAACCGATCAGAAGACCTTCGGATACCAGCGTGCCGGTGTCCTCGCCGCGTTCGTCAACGCCGCAACCCTCGTCGTGCTCTCGTTATGGATCGCCTTTGCCGCAGTCCACCGTTTCAGCGCACCCGTCGACGTGCAGCCCAAGCTGATGATGTACGTCGCGGCCGCCGGTGTGCTAATGAACGGCACCATCGCAACCCTGCTCTGGAAGTTCTCCGGCGACGTCAATATCCGCAGTGTCTTCCTGCACATGCTCGGCGACACGCTCTCAACCGCCGCGGTCATTGCAGGCGGCGCAGCCATCTTCTTCACACACCTGTCGTGGATCGATCCGGTGCTCTCCATCCTCATCGCCGGCATGATCCTCTACAGTTCCATCGGAATCATTCGTGAGACGCTGAACATTCTGCTCGAAGGGACGCCGCGCAACCTCGAACTCGGCGAGATCCGTCAGGCGATGGCCTCAATCGACGGCGTCCTCAACGTCCACGACCTCCATGTCTGGAGCCTCGGTTCCCAGTCTCACGCGCTTGCCAGCCACGTCACCATCGCTGAGATGCCCATGTCTGAGTGCAGCGGCATCCTCGCAGACATCAAGTGCGCTCTACGCGACCGCTTTCACATCACCCACACCACGATTCAGTTTGAGATCACCGGCTGCGAGACCACTCATGGCTGCGCCGCCCCGCCAGAGCTCGAGGCAATCGGCGCCCACGGCCACGATCATCACGGCCACGCTCACTGATCGGTCCTGCCGGACGGGCGCCCTGCGCGGGCCGCGGTCACTTCGTGACTTGTATACCCTTCGGCTGGTCCTCCCGTTGGTCGGAGGGAAGATGATTCCGACCAACGGGAGGAGCCAAGCCGATAACCCGCCAAGAAAAGGTATACGCCCCACGAAGTGGGCGCCCTCCGCGTAGGAGGCCCGTCCGGCAGGACACTTATCCTCTTAAACCAGCGTAGCGTCGACGGTAATCGTCGCAGCCTTCAACACCTTCGACACCGGGCAGCCGACCTCGGCATTGTGTACCAGTTCATCGAACTTTGCCTTATCAATGCCAGGAATCTTCCCCTTCGTGGTCAGGTGAATCTTGGTGATCGTAGGCGAGCCATGAACATCGAGCGTCAGCGTCGCGGTCGTCTCAATGGTGTCGGGAGTAAAGCCCGCCTCAGTAAGCTGGCCGCTCAGAGCCATCGTGAAGCAGCCCGCATGTGCCGCCGCAATCAACTCCTCGGGGTTTGTCCCCACACCATCGGCAAAACGAGTCTTGAAGCTGTACTGCGTATCCTTCAACGTGCCGCTCTGTGTGGAGATGGTGCCGGTGCCGTCCATAATCTTGCCATGCCATACTGCGCTGCCAGTGCGATCCATCGTAGTTCTCCTTTTGTTTTCAACTGTTACCTGTCAACAGTACCTTCTTCGATGCGCCGCTTGCGCCAAAGGACCTTGAAAAAATCCCATCCGCGATAGCATCTTGAAATGCCGCCGATCCCAGCCGTCGAAGCATCCGCAGACCAGCCCCTCGCGTCATGCCCCATCTCCACCGAGCACCACTCCCGTTTCTGCCCCACCTGCTCCTCGCGCCTTGAAGACAGCCGCTGCAAGCTTATCTGCCGAACCTGCGGCTACTTTCTAAGCTGCGCCGACTTCTACTAACTCGCAGACTGAACCCGGCAGGACAGTTTCTGGACAGATTCTCAGGCCGTACCTTCGCGCGATCTACCTCCCCCTGGCTAGCCTTCCGCGCCGCCTCGAACTCATCCTTCGCCTTCCACTGAATCATTGCCGGCGCGCTCAACGCCTCCCACCCCAACTCCATCCCAAACCGGTCGAGCTTCGCGTTCCCGCTGAAGTCCCAGTCCTCGTGGAAGTTGTCGCTGAAGTTGTGATAGTCGTGCTCCGTGAACTCCTCATGTTGCTTATGTCCCCAGGCCGCATCATGCCCTTCATAAAGATTCCCCGTCTCAATCGAGAACGCCGGAATCCCAACTCTGGACAGGCTGAAGTGGTCCGAGCGGTAGTAGCTCCCCGCCGAAGGCTTCGGGTCCGGCACAATTGCAAGATTGAACCTCTTCGCCGTAGCCTCCACCGTCGGATAAAACGTCGTCCTCTGCGCCCCATTCACATTTGTCTCCAGCGGCACCCCAATCGGCAGAATCATGTCGTAATTGATATCCAGCGCAATCTGCCCCGCCGGAATCGGCGGATGCTGCCCCAGATACTCCGACCCCAACAGCCCCTGCTCCTCTGCCGTCACCGAAGCAAAGACGATCGAGTGCGGCAGCTTCACCCCCGACTCCGCCCACGCCCGCGCCATCTCCAGCAGCATCCCGCAGCCCGTGCCATTATCCGCCGCGCCGTTATAGATATTGTCGCCAGCCATCCCCGCCACAAACCCCAGGTGATCGTAGTGAGCCGTATACATCACCGCCTGATCCTTGCCGCCAGCATTCGCACCCGGCAAAATCCCCACCACATTCGGCGACTGGAACGGCCGCACCGTGCTCTCAACATGCGCCTGCAACCGCACCGGAAGCTCCACCGCCTTGAACCCACGCTTGCCCGCCGCAACAATCTCCGCATCCGCATCCAGCCCACTCGCAGCAAAGATCTTCTTCGCCACATCCAGCTGAATCCAACTCGCCGCCTCGAGCTGCGGATTCTTATCATCCCGCAGATATGTCTTTTCGCTGGTATTTGAGTTCTTCACCACATCCCAGCCATAGCTCGCCAAATCGGTGCGATGAATAATCAGCGCGCCCACAGCGCCCTTCCGCGCCGCCTCTTCAAACTTGTACGTCCATCGCCCGTAGTAGGTCAGCGCATCGCCGCCAAAGAAGCTCGGGTCGGTCGAAGGCGGATCGCCCACAATGCAAAGAATCACCTTCCCCTTCACATCCACGCCCGCATAGTCGTCCCACTGAAACTCCGGCGCAATCGCGCCATAGCCAACAAATACAATCGGCGCATCGATATCCACGCTCGGCGTCAGCATGCGATTGCTCACCGTATAGTCCTCCGCATACGTCAGATCGATCGAATGCAGATCAATCGACATCCCCGCAGGCTTCTTCGGAATCAACGACATCGTCGTCTTCTCCGGAATCACCTTCATCCCCACAAAATTAATCTGCTGTAGAAAAGTTCCGTTATCCCCACCCGGCTTCAGCCCATACAGTGCAAACTGCGTGGCAATATACTTCGCCGCAATCTCGCTCCCGCGCAGTCCTGGTCCGCGTCCCTCCAGCAGGTCGTCCGACAGAAAGCGCACCTGCGCGCGAATCTTCTCACCGTCAATCGAGGCCTCCGCCGCCTTCACCGCCGGCGGGATCGACTGTGCGATCAAGGCGGTGGAAAGTGAGAGAAAAGCGGCAACCACAACTGAGGCAGAACGAATCTTCATCAAGGCAGGCTCCTGCACGACGGCATTCTTCGGATACCACGAGTCTAATCGATGGCCGGCAGGGATATCTCTTCGCGACCAACGGGAGCGCCAACCGAAGGGGTATACAAGTCACGAAGTGACCGCCCCGCGCGCAGCGGGTTTCTAGATATTGTTTGCGCGTAGCGGCCTTTTGATATGTTTATTCGCATGGTGATGAAGCGTTTTAGCGCAGCTCTGACGATTCTCCTCGCAATCCCGGCAACTGCCCAGGACAAGACGCTGGCCCCCACACCGCCCATGGGATGGAACAGCTGGGACGCCTACGGCGCTACCATCAACGAGTCTCAGTTCCGCGCCAACATGGTCGTTCTCGCCGCTCAGTTGAAGGAGTTCGGCTGGCAGTACGTCGTCATCGACGAAGGCTGGTACCTCCAGAACCCCGAGAACATCTCCATGCCGCAGGCTCTGCGCTACACCATCAACCTCCGCGGACAGTACGAGCCCGCGCCCAACCGCTTCCCCTCGTCCGCGACCGGCAGCGGCTTCAAACCACTCAGCGACGCCGTCCACGACGACGGCCTCAGATTCGGAATCCACATCCTCCGGGGCATCCCAAAAAAGACCGTCTTCGCCAACACCCACATCGGCTCCACCCGATACCGCGCCGCCATGGCCGCGGACACCACCGACACCTGCTCCTGGAACCCGGACAACTTCGGCGTCAAAGCCAACCTCGCCGGACAAGCTTGGTACGACGCCCTGATAAAGCAGTACGCCTCCTGGGGCGTCGACTTCCTCAAGGTCGACTGCATCGCACACCCCTACAAGAGCGCCGAGATTCGCATGATCCACAAAGCCATCGAGCGCTCCGGCCGCCCCATGGTCCTCAGCCTCTCGCCCGGGCCCACACCAATCGACCGTGCTGGCGAAGTGGCAAAGAACGCGCAGATGTGGCGCATCTCAGATGACGTCTGGGACCACTGGGACAAGGACCCCGACGCAGAGTGGTCGCAAAGCATAAAAGGCCAGTTGCCCATCCTTGCCCAGTGGGCCGATCAGGCAAAGCCGGGAAGCTGGCCCGATGCCGATATGCTCCCCCTCGGCCAACTCCGCCCAAACCCCGGCTACGGCAAACCACGAAACTCAAGGCTCACCCAGGACGAGCAGAGAACCATGATCACCCTCTGGGCCATCACGCGATCGCCTCTCTTCCTCGGCGGAAATCTAACCCAGATGGACGACGCCCTCAAGCCGCTGATCACCAACCAGGAAGTCCTCGATATGGATCGCTACTCCACAAACAGCGAAAGAAACACAGAGGACGGCCCGCTCGTCACCTGGACCTCCCACTCCATCCGCGGAGACAAGCACTACCTCGCCCTCTTCAATCTCAGCGACGCACCCGTGCACATCGACAAGACCTTCGCCCAGTACGGCTACATCGACAAGGCACAATACAAAGTCCGCGACCTCTGGCAGAGAAAAGAGCTAGGCCTGCTGAACTCCCTCCAGGTCGATCTCCCGCCACATGGCTCCGTCGTCTACTCCCTCCACGACTAATTTGTCCTAACCCGAGTTGTAGCAAACACTCTAAGGGTCGTCATCCTGAACGGAGTGAAGGATCCCCGTATTTGCGGTTGCCGTTGCGGTTGCTGTAGTCGTTGCAACTGCCGTCGCCTGTCCTTTTGTTGTCATCCCCGAAGGGGATCTGCGTTCGCATTTGTTTTAGTCTTTGCTCGAGTTTGACCCCACTCTCTGGGTGCCCCATTCATCGCGCATTTTGCGATGAGTGGGAATGCAATCCTTTCCCAGCCAACTGTTGCGGTTGCTCATTTTGCTTGTCATTCTGAGCGAGCGGCGAGAAGCCTGTTCTAGCCAAGCCTTCGCCGCCAGCCGCACCCGATCGTCAAAACGTCAACTTCCTACTTCGCCTGCTTTAGCCCCGCAACAACCGCGGCAACTTTATCGAGTATCTGGTTCCAGCCCTCGAGTTGACCGCTATTTTTCGCGCTCTCCATGGGTTCATTTCCAATGTGGGTAAGCTTCGTCTGGCCGTTGCCGAGATCCTCAAAGAGGGTCACGTCGTACGCACCGTCTATAGCCTCATGTTCTATTCCTAATTGCTCAGGCTCGACCTTGTTTCCCTTCGAGTCGGAAAAGTACATGGAGGAGACGATCTTCTCGTGCAGAATAATCTCGTGGTATTCAACCGCATTCCAGAACTCCTGGCCATCCGGCGTCTTCATGCAGAGGAGAGATTTTCCTCCAACGCGAAAATCCATCTGACAAACCGGCGCAGTAAAGCCCTTCGGTCCCCACCACTGCATCACGTACTTCGGGTCTGTCCACGCCTTCCAAACCAACTCGCGTGGTGCATCAAAAACTCTTGTAATTACCATCCGCTCAACTTCGCTAACCGTGTTTTCTGTCATCTCTTGACCTCCTCTTTCTTCATTTGATTTACAACTACGTCCAGTTTGTCGAAACTCTCTTCCCAGAATCGGCGATAGCTAATCGCCCAGTCGCTGACTGTCTTAATCGCCTCTGGCCTCAGCGTGCACACACTCTCTCGTCCACGCTTCGTCTTGATGACAATCCGCGCCCGCACCAGGTAGGCAATATGTTTTGAAATCATCTGCTGCGAGACTGCAAACGGTTCCGTCAATCCATGCACAGAGGCAGGCCCATGGGAGAGTCGTTCGATCATCGCCCGTCGGGTTGGATCAGACAGAGCCGTAAATGTTGTACCTAACTTATCCACAACCAAATGGTAGTGGATTTCTTGCCAATGTCAAGTGTAAAGATCGCTTCTCGTCGTCACGCATTCAATTGATGAGAACAGCGTTTCTCGTTACCTGTCCTTGCGGGCTACAGAACGAGGCCCATCTTTTATGATGAAGGTGGAGGAGAGATGGAACTCAAAGAGTACGAAATCGCTGCGAATGGTATCTCCCTACACGTAACTGAGCTGGGGGACGGACCAGCCGTTCTTTTCTGTCACGGGTTTCCAGACACCTCCTATACGTGGCGACAACAAATGAAAGCCGTCGCCTCAGCCGGATATCGGGCGATTGCTCCAGACATGCGCGGATACGGGCGCAGCTCAGCGCCATCCGACTCAGCCCTATACACGCCGCTGCAGACTGCGGGTGATCTGGTCGGACTCCTCGATGCGCTGAATGTTCCCAGCACCGTGATCGTGGGTCACGACTGGGGTGCAACACATGCGTGGAATGCCGCCATGATGCGTCCTGATCGATTCAAAGCGGTGTTCTGCTTGAGCGTGCCTTACTTTCCTCGTGGTGATGTCAGCGTATTCGAACGCATGCGCACATCCGGATATGAAAACGATTTTTACATGTTCGAACAGATCAAACCGGAAGCCGATCAAACTTGGGCCGATGCCGCAGTCACTATTCCGGGGGCTTTGTATTGGGCATCGGGTTCTGCTCCGGCTGACACGCGATGGAACCCCCTGGACCCTGCACGAAATCTTCATCGCCCGGCTCCGGGACTGTTGCCGTCATGGGCGGAGCCCGATTACGTGGCTCACAACGTAGCGGAATTCAAGCGCACGGGTTTTCACGGGGCTCTGAATTACTATCGTGCCGCTGAACCGTATTTCTATCTGTCAGCTGCATGGAAAGGCGCGAAAATCACCCAACCCTCGTTTTACATTTCGGGAAAAGACGACGGTTTGGGGGCTCTCTATCCCCCTCTTGAAAAGCTCCGTGCCGGCCTTCCTGGTCTCGTCGGAACTCTCGAACTCGACAACGTAGGCCACTGGATACAACACGAAGCCTCTGCCGAAGTCAGCGAACAGCTTGTGAAGTTCCTGCGCACGGTAAACCCTGCCTAAAAGGGCTCACGATGACAACGTCCTTCACACTGACCGACACCACTTTCAGCTCCCCACGCCACACGACGCACTACTGTGAAGCCGGACCTGCAGGCGGCCCATTGATGATCTTCCTCCACGGCTGGCCTCAGATCGGACTGGTGTGGCGCGCGCAGGTCGAGGCCTTCGCTACCGAAGGCTGGCACTGTATAGCGCCAGACATGCGCGGCTATGGCGGTTCCTCTGCGCCGGCCGCCTCCGAGTCCTATGCCCTGAAAGAGATCGTTGACGATATGGTTGAGCTGCATAATCATCTTGGCTCCAGCCCGGCTATCTGGGTGGGACACGACCTCGGAAGTCCCGTTGTCGGAGCGCTGGCCGCGCATCACGCGGAGCGAACTCGCGGTGTCGTGTTGATCTCCGTCCCCTATGCACCGGATGCCTTCGCGTTGCCCAGTCTCCTGCCGCTTATCGACCGCAAGCTCTATTCGGTCGACCAGTACCCGGATGGACAATGGAACTACTATCGCTTCTACCTGACCAACTTCGAACAGACAGTCACCGATTTTGATGCGGACATCCCGGCGAGCCTCGCGGCGATATTCCGGAGTGGAGATCCTAGTTCAGTCGGCACAGTCTACCGGTCCGCGCTCGTCACGCGCAATGGCGGTTGGTTTGGTTCGGCGCACCACGCTCCCGCGGTCCAGCCTGATTACGCGCTCTGGCCGCATGCTGATTTTGCCTCCGTGGTCGAAGCGTTCCGCGTTACCGGATTCCGGCCGGGCAACTCCTGGTACCTCAACGATTCCGCCAACATCGCCTATGCTCACGCGGCGCCGGATGACGGACGGCTGCGTCAGCCCGTGCTGTTTATTAATGGCGACTTTGACGGCCTCTGCGATATCACACACAACCGCTTCGGTGAGCCCATGCGCAGCGCGTGCCGGGACCTTACCGTGACCAATCTACCTTCGGGCCACTGGTTGCCTCTCGAACGCAAGGCAGATGTCATCCAGGCTGTGCGCTCCTGGCTCAAAACGAAGGCTCTATAACTTTTGGCGATAACGGCAGCAATCCTTAAGGAAAATAATGAACACACGTACCGCACCTCACGCTTCCAGCCCGCTTGCTTCTTTGAAGATCAATCACACAGCCATCCGCGTGCCGGACTTTGACGAAGCGGTTGCCTGGTATGCCGACAAGCTCGATTTTAGGTTGAAGCAATCGGTATCCGTTGCCGGGCTCAGCTTCGGTTTTCTGTACCCCGCTGGAGATGATAGTTTCCATTTTGAGCTGATGGCCGGGCCGGGCGCAGCAGAACGCCCTGCCTATAAGGATCTGCATGACAGTTACAACATGTCTGGCTGGCACCACCCGGGTTTCATCGTCGAGAGTGTTGACGATGTCATTGACGAATTGAAGCGCCGCGACGTGACCATCGCCAGCGAGCCACACGACGTATCCGCAATGGGCCTTCGCGTCGCGTTCTTTGCAGATCCTTGGGGCAATCTTTTCGAAGTTATCCAGCTCATCACCCAATAAGGCCAACGGGAGATTCGGCCGCATTCTTTGATCCCGTCGTTCTGAAGGGCGTAGTAGATGCCCCAATTAATCGGTAGGGCATCCGGATCCATATTTTCAAGGAGTGTGGGTCCTGATAAGTCGGTTTGTGAGAAGTTATCTCCATCCTATTTGAGGTCAGCATCGTATCTAATAGTTGGAATGTTCAAACCATCGTCGGTGCGCAATATTCAAAGTGCGCGGCTCACAAAAAGTTGCTTCCCGCCGTTCTTCGCCTTAGTATCGCCCTCAGGGCATGGCGAAGATAGACCTCAATCAAGCGCGATCCACCGAAGCTGAGCGTCTCGTCTCGGCGGGCAAAGCCGACGACGATGACGCCTTCGAACTCAAGCTCCGCCCCACGCGCCTCGCCGAGTTCATTGGTCAGGAAAAGGCCAAAGAACAGCTAGCCATCGCACTCGAAGCAGCAAAGTCCCGCGGCGAAGCCCTCGACCACGTCCTCCTCTTTGGCCCTCCCGGCCTTGGCAAGACGACACTAGCCACCATCATCGCGAACGAGCTGGGCGTCGGCTACCAGCAGACCTCAGGCCCTGCCCTCCAGATTCAAGGCGACCTCACCGCCATCCTCACCAACCTGCGCGAACGCCAGGTCCTCTTCCTCGACGAGATCCACCGGCTCCAGCCCGTCCTCGAAGAAAAACTCTACACCGCGCTGGAGGACTACAAGCTCGACATCATCATCGGACAGGGCCCCGCCGCCCGCACCCACGTGATGGAGATTCGCCCCTTCACCTTCGTAGCTGCAACCACGCGCCCCGGCCTGCTCTCCTCCCCGCTGCGCAGCCGTTTCGGCATCCTCCTGCGGCTGGAGTTCTACACCGACGACCAGCTCCGCTTCGTAGTCGAGCGCTCCGCCGAAGTCCTCGGCGTTCCCATCGACCAGGATGGCGCGGCCGAAATCGCCATGCGCTCGCGAGGTACCCCGCGTATTGCAAATCGCCTCCTCCGTCGCGTCCGCGACTACGCCCAGGTTCGCGCCAAAGGCGTCATCGACCGCCCCACGGCGCAAGCTGCTTTGTCACTCCTCGAAGTAGACGCCCACGGCTTCGACGAGCTGGACCGCCGTCTCCTCCGCACCATCATTGAGAAGTACGACGGAGGCCCGGTAGGCCTCAACACCCTGGCCGCAGCGCTAGCCGAAGAGCAGGACGCCCTCGAAGAGGTCTACGAACCCTTCCTCATCCAGATAGGCTTCCTCGACCGCACTCCCCGAGGCCGCGTTGCCACGCGCTTGGCCTACGAGCACCTGGGCATAGAGATGCCCCGCAAACTAAGCCTCTTCTAAAAAAAGATAAGCCCGCTGCGCTTGGTCACCCCACAAACGAAGTTTGCGGGGACCCCGATTCGGGCGGTCATTTCGTGACTCGTATACCCCTTCGGTTGGCGCTCCCGTTGGTCGCGAGTAAGAATCTTTTACCGACCAACGGGAGGACCTAATCACCCACCCGACCAAGACCGGTACACACGTCACGAAGTGACCGCCCTCCGCGCAGGAGGCCCGTCCGGCAGGGCTGTTTTTTTGGTTTTGCCGGCGGGATTTTTTCTGGCGTGGTGGTGGTGGTGTTTTTCAGGGGTTTTTCGAAAATTGTGGTGGTGTAACGTGGTGTTTTGGCATGGTAAACGTGGTGTCGATCGTGGTGAATGTGTGGCTGGAAACGCCACTTTTTTCGCGACGAAAAATACGCCATGTTTTTCAACTTTATTTTCGGATAGGTCGAAAATTACTGACGCAGGGGAGCCGGGACGAAGACTGTGCTTAGCATCTTGGGCGGTCCAGTCAGATAATACGTAGGAATCTTCGGGAACTGCTCCTCGACCAGGATCAGCGTCCGGAAGTCGAAGCTCTGCACCTCTGCGCGTGACTCCATGTGGTTGCGCACAATCGCTCCACATAGGGTGTTGACAAAGGTTTGCGGGTCGACCGTGCGATTGGACGTAGGCTCTGCGTGGGAGTTGGCCAATGGCGGGTTAGGCCCGGCGGGATCATTGGGCAGAGGCAGGATCTTTGTCTCGAGGTTGAACCGAACCTTCTCCGCATTGGCCGCGCGCGCAGCCGCTTCAGGATGGGACTTTCCCGCGCCACTGCGATAGTACTCAGCATAAAAGCGGGTGAAATGAAAGAGCTGTTCCGCATGGGTCGGAACGTAAGGGCTGATGAGGTGCTCCTGTTCCGCGAAAGCCACCGCGACAGGCGAGAGCGCGGGGTCGTTCTTCTGGTCAGGAAACTGAGGATGCAGCTTGTCGCAGATGAACGTGCTCTGCGCCTCGGCGAGCGAGATATCGCGAGTGTAGACGCGGTCTTCCAACGTGTACGGTTTGCCGTCCACGCGGCGGCAGGACTCGGGGTTGAGGAACTGGTCGTGCCAGATCAGGGAGACGTGATCGCTGGTAACGCCGGTGTCGGTTTCGAGTTCGGTGGCCAGATGGTCGAGGCCGGACTCGAAGGACGGGAGTGTGTTCTCCGGGCGCAGACCGCGGCCTCCGCGATGGGCCGAGACGACAAAGGTCTTGAAGTAATCAGCTTCTTCAGGGTGAGCGGCCTTCTGCTCGGCAACGATCTGCTGCAGGATATTGGGATAGTCGGAGATGATGCCATCGACGCGTAGGTCGAGGAGGGCGCGCATCTTTGCCGGGTCGTTGGTGGTCCAGGGAACGACCTTGAAACCGGCCTTATGTAGCTCGGCTACGTTCACAGGGGGATTGGTTCCCAGTAGGGTTGCGTCGACGGGAGAGAGCACCGGTGTCTGGGCGTTGTGTGCCTTGGCGTGTTTGCCGGCGGCGGTCATCAGTCCAAGGAAGGGATTTTGCATGGGAACCTGCTGTGCGGTGACGATCGCGGTGATGAGGAGGAGGCTTGCGGATAAAACCGTTCGTGTGGAGGTTAGCATGAGGGACGATGATAGTGCGTTGAAGTTGCTTTGGTGTGAACGCGAAGGGTTTGGAGGATCACATTTCGCGGGTCCACGATGACCAACTTATGAGATGAACTCTCCATGTGCCGATCCGACTTCGCAGTATCCATAGATGGCTTCCGAGGAGTTGTCTCGGAGCGGGGTCTTCCGTGGAGGAGAAGATGGTTTTGTAGCTTGCTG
This sequence comes from Tunturiibacter empetritectus, assembly GCF_013410875.1. Classification (GTDB taxonomy): domain Bacteria; phylum Acidobacteriota; class Terriglobia; order Terriglobales; family Acidobacteriaceae; genus Edaphobacter; species Edaphobacter empetritectus. The sequence goes on from NZ_JACCCU010000003.1 coordinate 497,699, forward strand.
TCAGGTAAGCGATCTCGTTGGACCCTCGGATGCGACGGTCGGTGATCTCGATGGAGTGGATCTTTGTGCCCGCGGGCGTCATCTTCGCTGCGACTGCGGGGCGTCCGAGTACGGGCTGGGCGTCAGGCGGCCACAGTTCGATGTCATCGGCGCATAGTGCCATCAAGCTGTGATCTTCTCCGGCGACTTCGTGCGCGATCCAGTCAGAATGGATTCGCTCAATCTCTCGGATGGCGTAGTTTGTGAGTTTGCCCATATGCCGAACAGGGATAGCAGATGCGGCTCTCGCGGTGCAAGGCGTTATTTGCCTTCTCGAGTGTCTTGATCGCTTACGTCTCCGAAGTCGCTTTGCTCCAGCGCAGCCTTCGCTTCGGCCTGTGCTGTGGCCTCCATCCAACCTTGCAGGATGACGACTGCTGCGACCTGATCGATGACATACTTGCGCTCGCGGCGGCGGTGTCCGGCTTCATTGAGTATCTCGTGTGCTGCGACCGAGCTGAGGCGTTCATCCCAGAGCTGCAGGGGCAGGCCGGAGCGCTTTTGCAACTCCTCGGCGAACTCATGCACTTTTGCGGCCCAGGGGCTCACGTCGCCTGACATATGCAGTGGATTGCCGACCACGATCCTGACGACTTCATGCTTGCGAATGAGGCGCAGCAGGCTGCGTAGATCCTCGCCGCGGGTCTTGCGCCACAGCGTTAACAGGGGCTGCGCGGTGTATCCGAGGGGGTCGGAGAGCGCGACGCCCACGCGAATCTTCCCCACGTCCAATGCCATCACGCGGCCGGTCGTCATACGCTCAGTCTACCGCTGCTTCATGGGAGACCTGGTGCGGAGACCCTGGTGCGGGTTAAGGTTCGAATTCAGGGCTTCCGATTCAGGAGCGCGGCGAGATTGCCGTGGTGGGCTTTCAGCTTTGCTTCTGCGGTGGGGCGGTCGATGGAGAGCTTCTGCATCACGATGGCGGTCTTCACGGTGCCTCCATCGGTAAGCAGTTTTGCGGCGGCGGGCTGGTCGATGCCGGTGGCGGCCATGAGGATGCGCTGGGCGCGGTCGACGAGTTTGATATTGGTGGTCTGCATGTTGACCATAAGGTTGCCGTAGACGGCTCCCGTCCTGATCATGACGCCGGTGGAGATCATGTTGAGGATCAGCTTGGTGGCGGTGCCGGCCTTCATGCGCGTGCTGCCGGTCAGGATCTCGGGTCCGGTGATGGGAGCGATGGAGATCTCCGCAACTTCGGCCATCGCGGAGTTGGGGACGCAGGTGAGGGAGATGGTGAGTGCGCCTAGTTGGCGAGCGTGCGTGAGGGCTCCGAGGACGTAAGGAGTGCGTCCGCTGGCGGCGATGCCGAGGACAGTGTCGTTGGCGGTGAGTGAGTGAGCTGCGAGGTTTGCGGCTCCCTGTTCCGGGGAGTCTTCGGATTGTTCGCTGGAGTTGCGGAGGGCGCTGTCGCCACCGGCGATGATGCCCTGAATGAGGGTTGGTGGAACCGAGAAGGTTGGAGGACACTCACTGGCGTCAAGTACGCCGAGACGGCCGCTGGTGCCTGCGCCGATGTAGAAGAGGCGGCCGCCTTCCGCGAAGCGCTTTGCGATGGCGTCGATGGCTTTAGCGACTTCGGGAAGGACGGCGGCTACGGCGGCGGCGACCTTGGCGTCCTCTGCGTTGATGAGGCGAAGCATGTCCAGAGTGGGGAGTTCGTCGATGTGTTCGGTGAAGGGGTTGCGGGCTTCGGTGGCGAGGTTGGCGAGATTCATGGGTGACTCCATGATGGAGGAAGAGGCGGCATCGCGCTAGGGTTGAATCACGACGTGGCACCTCGCCGTCTTTGTGGCTCCCGGCCGGCGACGATTCCGGTTGCTTTAGACTGCGGCGTAAAATCTGTGCCGAAGACGAAGGAGGAGATATGCCGAAGCGAGAGTTTTTAGCTCTAGTGGCGTGCCTGTTGATGGCGACCGTAGCAGGTGCGAAGAACAAGGCTGAGAAAAATGTGCCGGATTACATTCTCCGAGCGAAGACCGTAAATGTGATGGTGGATCCTGGAGCGGGTATCGATCTGAAGGATCCGCGAGCCAATCAAGTGGCGCAGAAGGATGTTGAGACGGCGCTGTTGAACTGGGGAAGGTTTCAGCCTGTGATCTTCACCCAAAACGTGGATCTGATTATCGTGATTTGCAAAGGGCACAAGCAGGTTGTGGATACGACGATCAGTGATCCTCGCCAGAATAATCGGGCGGGTGTGATTGACCCGACGGCGAATGGTGTGTCGGTTGGGGCGCAGCATGGGAACGGGGCGGGAATGCCGGATGCAAGCTCGCATGAGCCGACACATCCTCAGACGGAGATTGGGACGACGGAGGACACTTTTTTTGTGTACAACGGCGATGCCGAGAGGCCTCTCGAGGGCCCGGTGGGATGGAGCTATGTCGCGAAGGATGGACTTCGTTCGCATAATGTTCCTGCTGTGGAGGAGTTCAGGAAGGCGTTGGCTGCGGCAGACAAGGCTGCGGCTGCGAAGCATCCCTAGTTCGCATGGTTTTCTCTAACTTTCGAAGTGTTTGGGTGGATCGGAGGTTCGAAACCCGTAAAATAGAAGAGATACGCAAAACGCAAAGGACGACCGAGGCAGATGGCAATGGGAACGCAAGAGATTTTGGCTGGACAGGTTGAAGTGGCGGCGAAGGCGGCTGGGCTGGTTGTGGTTTCGAGCGCGACAGGACAGGATTTTTCAGGGAACCCGACGACGCGGTTCATGCTGGCGCTGGCTGCGGACCACTCGAAGACTCAAGTGCTTGAACTGAGCGACAAGTTCGATTTCAGCCGGGCGGATATGCTGGCCGAGGTTGGGGTTTATCTGGGGGAGACGGCGAAGCGGCTGAAGAATCCGCAGCAGGATTATTATCTGACGCTGCATGGGCTGCCGCTGAGCTTTGAGAAGTTTACGTGGCCGTTCCACGCGTCGACCTCGGGTGCGGATACGTTCCTGGTGCATGGCGAAGTCCATCTGCAGGATGGCGAGGGAAGCCCGCTGCATGCGAAGGTGGCGGCGTCGATGACGGTGACGTTTGCGGAGATCGTGAAGGCTCCGGAGCAGCCGTTTGCTGAGGGATTTATCTATAACGCGGTGCGAAAGACGATGGATCAGGGGCAGCTGGAGCTGGTGAAGAGCGGGAATCGGCAGCCTGTGCCGGTGACGACGCGGTTCTATAGCCCGTGGAAGAAGCGATTCAACTTCAACGACACGACCGAGGGGCAGCGGCAGGAGTATCTGGCTGCGAAGGTGTTCTGGCTGTCGGGCGTGCTGGGCGGCGGACAGCCGGTGTGGCTGCTGGATCCTCGGGACGCGCAGTATTTGAACACGACTGTGGAGGAGCTGAAGAAGACCGCGGCGGCACTTGCGGGCGAAGGTCTGATTCACCTGGCGGCGGATACCGAGTATGCCACGCCCACCGAGGCTTTGATGGGACATCGTGCGCAGTATGCTGCTGAACTTGCGCATGCGCTGGCCTTCATCAAACCTACGTTCAATGAGGATATGCGCGGCGGCCATACCAATATGTAGCTGAAGAATGTGGGTTCAACTACCCTGCATTTTGAGAGGTAACGCAACGGTTCTCTGTGAATTTGCCAGTAATTGCCGGGTTATGATAAGTTCCGTCTGGCCTTCCGGTGCATCTACTGACTGGAAGGAAAGAGGAAACATGATGAAGAACCTAACTCGAATGGCAACACCACTGATTGCAGTGGTACTTATGAGCGGTGCAACACTTTTCGCACACGCTCAGGCAAACCAGGCACCCACCACCGAGAGCCGCAGCTGGAATACGCCTCCTGCAGGTACTGAGCAGGCGCAGTCAGCCTACCGCGACGGAGTTGAGGCGGCTCAGTTGGACATGACCGCAAAACGCAAGATCGACGCGAAGGCGTCTCACCTGTACGTTCATCCTCCGGTCAAGGGAGCGGCTCGCGATGAGTACCGCTCAAACTTTACCGCTGGATATGAGGCTACGGTGAAGCACAACTCCGGCGTTTAGTCGCTGCGACAAACTCTGAGGTAACAGAAAAGAGAGGCTCCTTACGGAGCCTTTTCTTCTGCGTTGCGCGAGGGATGCGCCCCGCTGATTTTTCTCCAGCTAAACTCTTATAAGGGCGACAAAAAGATCCTTCATCCATTCAGGACGGTTGGTTAGGACGCCTCGCCATACGCATGTCCGACAATTTCGCACAAACCGTCAAGCAGCAGGCCGACATCGTCCGCATCATTGGGGACTACCTCAAGCTGCGCAAATCCGGCGCCCAGAACTATACCGGCCTGTGCCCGTTTCACAAGGAAAAGACGGGATCTTTCTCGGTCAACGCCGTCCACGGCTACTTCTACTGTTTTGGCTGCCACGAAAAAGGTGATGTCTTCACCTTTGTGATGAAGCTGGAAAACATCAGCTTTCCGGAGGCTATTCGCGTGGTGGCCACCAAGTGTGGCATTCCTCTCCCCAAACGCGAGTTCAGCTCCCCCGAGGAGGCCCGCGAAGCCGGTATTCGCCGCCAGCTTGTGGATATTCACGAGGCCGCGACGCAGTACTTTGAAGCAGCTCTCAAAGCTCCGGAAGCCGCACGTGCTCGCGAGTACTTGACTGGACGCGGCGTTACGGCTGAGACCATCGCAAAGTTCCGCATCGGCTTTGCCCCCGACGACTTCAACCACATGCGCAACGCTCTGAAGCCGCACTTCAGTGAAGAGGTGATGCAAGCCAGTGGCCTGTTCAAGTCGAAGGAGCAGGCCGACGGTAGCCAGGGACAACTCTACGCGGGCTTCCGCAAACGAGTGATGTTCCCCATCGCCAACGAACAAGGCAAGACCATCGCCTTCACCGCGCGCGCCCTTGACGCCCAGGACGAAAAGGGCCGCGACATCGCAAAGTACGTGAACTCTCCAGAGACCGCGCTCTACAGCAAAGGCCAGGTCCTGTTCAACCTTGACAAAGCCAAGGCGGAGATCCGGAGCCTCGGCTTCGCGCTGCTCGTGGAAGGCCAGATGGACTGTATCTCCGTCTACATGGCGGGCATCAAGGGCGTTCTTGCGACCTCCGGTACCGCCTTCACAGAAATGCAAATTCGTTTGCTCAGCCGATTTACCAAACGCGTCATTGTTAACTTCGACCCTGACACGGCCGGTACCGCGGCCACGGAGAAGTCCATCGCGCTGCTCACCGAAGAAGACTTCGAGGTAAAGGTCGTCACCCTGGAAGGAGGCCTCGATCCGGACCGCTACATTCGCGAACATGGCATCCAGCAGTACATGGCGGCCCTGCGCAGTGCGAAGCGCCACTCGGACTACCTGATCGACCGAGCACGCGAACAGTTTCCCGGGCGAACCTCCGATGCCAAGGTGAAGGCTCTCAACTTCCTCCTTCCTCACATCCGCCGGATGCCGAATCGCATTCAGCGGGACGAGTTCGCCGCGGATGCTGCGCAAAAACTCTTTATCGACTCTGCGATTCTGCGCCAGGAGCTCAAACAGGCTGCAGCACAACGCGTCGAAAGCGTTCGCTCCCATGCCCACGACCCCGCAAGCGAGACCGAGCGAGTGCTTCTCCGCGCGCTCGTTCTTCCCGAAGGTGACCCGGCTCGTACTCTAGCCGCCGAACAGCTCACCCAACATCCTGAGTGGTACGAGAGTCTTCCGTCGGCTGCGTTACTGGAGTCTCTTGCCAACGCTCCAGTTCCCTCTAACCCTCTCGACGCTGCTCCTGATGAACCCAGCCGCATTCTTCTGGCTCGCACTCTTCAGGACACAGAAGACTCTGATAGCGCCCCCGCCAACGCGCAATCCATGACGGAGCGCGTAGAAAACACGCTCGAAACGCTCAAATATCGTCAGCTCGAACGCCATCAGCGCGAGCTCCGAAGTTTGATTGCCGAAGCCGACCGCCGAGGCGACCATGAAATGCTGGCCAACCTGACTGCGGAGAAGATTCAGATAGACCGAAGGCTGAAAGAGTAGTAACTCATCTTCATCTCTTCATCATTTCTCAGGAACATCCTTCCGAGCAGCGGGTTAGAAGAAAGTAGACTTGTCCTGTATCTAGAAAACAAATCTCAATTATGAGCATGGACGTCTCCACAAAGCGAAGGCTGATGCTCGGCTTCCTGACCAACTGGGTGGGGAAACTCTCCTCGACCGTAATTCAGTTCGTCCAGATCCCGGTCTTCCTCCACTTCTGGAGCGTCCCCCTCTATGGCGAATGGATGATCGTCAACTCCATTCCTGCGTATCTCAGCTTCAGCAACGTCGGCTTCGGTTCAGTCGCAGGCAATGAGATGACGATGCTGATTGCCCGCGATGACCGAGCTGCTGCGCTGCGCGTCTTCCAGAGTTGTTGGTGGCTGATTGCCCTCATCTGCACTGCTACGATCGTTCTGCTTTCGGGAACCCTGTACTATCTACCGGCTTCTCGCCTGCTCAGGCTCACCACGCTGGGGGAGTCCGATACCAAATGGATCATCTTCTATCTTGGAGTCTCCGTGCTGCTTGGGCAGTTGGAGCAACTGCTGCAATCTGCTTACCGCGCAGTTGGCCGTTATCCCTATGGCACCTTCCTCAAGAACATGTTTTCCCTGTTCGCTTTTGGCTGCATGATCGGAGCGGTCGCTCTAGGCGCGGGGGCACGTACGACGGCGTTTGTATTTGCCTCGGTCAACGTGGCTATCACCATATTTTTCTGCATTCTGGTGCACCGCGACATTCCCTGGATCGAGTATGGGTGGCAACATGCCAGCTTCGCCGAGATTCGCAAGCTTGCCCGCCCGGCCTTTGCTTATATGGCGTTCCCCCTGGGCAATGCCCTGAGCCTTCAAGGCAGCCTGCTTGCCGTCGGCTATGCTCTTGGGCCCACCGAGGTCGTCATCTTCAGCACGGCGCGCACCGTCTCGCGGGTTGCGCTTCAGATGGTCCAAATGGTCAACACCACCTTCGAACCGGAGATGTCGATCGCCTTTGGGGCGGGAAACTACGAGTTAACCCGCACCCTGCTCCGCCGCGCCTGCCAGTTGGCTCTTCTCGTCGCGCTGGTCCTGGTTCTGGTTATGCTGAGCTTCGGCCCATGGTTCCTGGTTCATTGGACGGGTGGCCACGTGCCGCCCAGCCGACCGCTCCTCAGCATTCTTCTCGCCGTCGTTGTCCTCTACGCGCTTTGGTCCACCAGCGGCACCCTGATGACTTCAACGAATCAGCATCAACGGCTGGCAACCTACTACATCCTCGGCACCAGTGTCGCCTGCGTCCTGTGCTACCTGATGTCGCGAACCTACGGCCTCTATGGAGCAGCCGCCTCGCTTCTGATCTCCGAGATCGTAATGAATTTGTACGTCGTGCCTGCCTGCCTAAAGATCGCCCACGATACCCTGCCGGCTTTTTTGGCTAGTATGCTCCACTTTCCGTCGTTCTTGCGGCCCGCTTCGCTTCTGGCCCGGATCCGTCGCTCCAGACCTGGCTTCGAAAGCTAAGATTACCTGCTAACCCCCTGATTCTTCATACATCACCACATACATCTGCAAAAAAAGACCACTTTTCAGAGCACTACCCCCGGATATAAGAACAAACACGGCCAAGTTGTTATCTCCCGGACTGGGTTTCCCTCAGAATCATTCGCAGGCCAGACCATCTACCACCTGCGTTGCAGCCATTGCCACCATGACTACGGTTCTGCCGGCAAAGATATTCACCTGCGTCGCTGTCCAATTCATCAAAACGGCATGAAAGGCGAGTCACTTCGTGAGTCACCGCCGAATCTTTTTTCCTCCGAATGCGTCTAACCATTGTGGTATCCTGTGATTCGCTGGGGAAGTGTGCCTTCGAATGCCCAGACTCTCTTTAGGGTCACCGGGCTTGCCAACGCGGTCTAAACCGCAATCTGCTCCCTGCCCATTACGTTACAACCAAGGGATCAGTCCGCCTGAATACCACAAACGACACAAGCGGCATCCCAATTATCAGAATCTTTCGCAGGAGTGCGCACAGCCGTGGCTGAAGAAATTGACAAGTACGAAGACGATATAGACAAGCTCATCGACACCGGGAAAGAGAAGGGATATCTCACCTATGGCGAGGTTAACGACCTTCTGCCTGGAGATATCACCACCCCCGACGATCTCGATGATCTTCTTACCACCATCAACACGCAGGGCATCGACGTGCTTTCGGGAGAAGAGCGCGCCAGTGGCCGCGACAAGTACGAGCCGGAAGCCGGGGAAGAGTCCGATGACGTAGAGCTCGACCTGTCGCCCGGTACGCTCGAAAAGACCAACGATCCTGTCCGCATGTACCTCCGCGAGATGGGTACCGTTCCTCTGCTTACCCGTGAGGGCGAAGTCGAGATCGCTAAGCGCATCGAACGCGGCCAGCTTCGCGTCATGAAGGCTATCTCGCGCTCGCCGATTGTCATTCGCGAGATCGTCGGGCTTGGCGAAGATCTGCGTCGCGGCGTTCGCAACATCAAGGAAGTCGTTACCTTCGACGAAGAAGAGCTTACCGAAGAGATTCTGCAGGCTCGCGTTCGCGCCACTGCCGGCCGCATCGACGTCATCGTCAAGCACCAGAAGAAGCTCCACGCCCTCGAAGAAAAGCTTGAAGCGCCCGCAGGCAAGGATGCCAAGGCCAAGGCAAAAGACACCCGCAAGACCCGCTGGCTCATCGGCCGCGAACACGTTTATATCAACCGCATCGTTCGTGAGCTGAAGTACACGAACGGTGAGAAGAAGCGCCTGCTCGACAAGGTCAACAAGACGGTTGACGCCATGCGCACCCTCGAGCGCCAGATCAAGACCCTCGAGGTCAAGCACGAGGCCTCCAAGTCTGAAGAGCTGCGCAAGGAGTATCGCCGCCAGCAGAAGAACTGCCGCACCGATCTCGAACGCGTCGAAGCCGATGCGGGCATCTCGCTGGTCGATCTGAAGCGCACCCAGCGCGAGATGATCCAGGGCGACATGGACGCTGAGCGCGCCAAGCGTGAGCTCATTGAAGCTAACCTTCGCCTCGTCGTTTCGATCGCGAAGAAGTACACCAATCGCGGGTTGCAGTTTCTCGACCTCATTCAGGAGGGCAACATCGGCCTCATGAAGGCGGTCGACAAGTTCGAGTACCGTCGTGGCTATAAATTCTCAACCTACGCCACCTGGTGGATCCGTCAGGCCATCACTCGTGCCATTGCGGACCAGGCCCGCACTATTCGTATCCCGGTGCACATGATCGAGACGATCAACAAGCTCATTCGCACCTCGCGTCAGCTGGTGCAGGAGCTTGGTCGCGAAGCCTCCTCGGAGGAGATTGCCCGCCGTATGGACATCCCAGTCGCGAAGGTCCGCAAGGTTCTCAAGATCGCGCAGGAGCCCATCTCGCTCGAGACGCCCATCGGAGAAGAGGAAGACTCGCACCTTGGGGACTTCATCGAAGACCGCATGGCCGTGTCCCCGGCGGACGCCGTTATCAGCGTTAACCTGAAAGAGTACACCTCGCAGGTGCTGCGCACCCTGACCCCGCGCGAAGAGCGTGTGATTAAGATGCGTTTCGGCCTCGAGGACGGCTCCGAACACACGCTCGAAGAGGTTGGCCAGTCCTTTCAGGTCACCCGCGAGCGCATCCGTCAGATAGAGGCCAAGGCACTCCGCAAGCTCCGTCACCCCAGCCGCAGCCGTAAGCTAAAGGCCTTCGTCGACGGCGTCAAGGACATGTAACTCCGACCATCACAATTTAAAAACAATAAGGGGCGACAGCGAAAGCTGCCGCCCTTTCCTTTGCAGCAAAACAAACGCCATCTCCCGACCGACGGGAGGTCCAACCGAAGGGGTACACAAGTCACGAAGTGACCGCCCGCGCGCAGCGGGCTCGTCCGGCAGGACAAAAGATTTATAAGTTCTCTCTCTACTTCTGCGATGATAGGAAAGATCGATCAGCACCCCGGAGGACCTCCCCACCGCATGACACTCCCCACGCCGGAGCCTAACCGTCTCCACTACTGGCTGCGTCGTCTCTGGCCCATTTACTGCTTTCTTGCTGCCCTCGTTACCTTCGGCTACGCGCTCTACGACCCTTACCAGATCGACGGCGACGCGGTCTCCTACATGGATATTGGCGACCTCATCCGCGCACATAACTGGCACGGCGTCGTCAATGGTTACTGGAACCCGCTCTACCCTGCCGCGCTGGCACTGGGCCACACTCTCTTCCACGCTACTCGCTTCACCGAGCTTCACGCCTACTACATGGTCAACTTCGGCATTTTTCTGCTGGAGATGCTGGCTATCGTTGCTTTCACCGACGCTCTCGTCCAACTACGCGATCTCCGCGAAGACTCGGCCGCCACACTAAACGCTACATCCTTTCTTTCCGCATCTTTCGTTTTAGACCGCTACGCCCTCCGCTACCTCGGCGTCGCCCTTCTCATCATCTCCACCCAGCGCGAACTCAGCATGGGCAAGGTTCGTCCCGACGCGCTCCTTCAGGCCTTTCTGCTTCTCGGCGTGGCCGCGCTCTTGAAACATCTCGCTACAAGCCAGCTACGGTACGCCGCACTGATGGGCGTCTTTCTGGGTTTTGCTTATCTCGCCAAGTCCTTCGCATTCCTCTTCACCTTGCTCTCCGTTCTCGCACTGATTCTTTTTCGCGCCCTGTGGCAGCGGCATTCTGCCAGCAAGATCGTAGCGGCAAGTCTTCTCACGTTGGTTTGCTTCTCGGTGATTGCGGGTCCATTTATTGCGGCCCTCTCCAGGCAAAAGGGGCGCTTCGACTTCGGCGACTCCGGCACTCTCAACTACGCGTGGTTCATCAGCGGCACAGAGAAGATGCATCTCCAGCCGAATCAGACGTCGCTCTTCGGCGCATCCGAGGTTCACCTCAAACACCCTGAAAAACAGCTACTGCAATCGCCCGGCATCTTCAGTTATCGTCAGCTTCCTTACGGCACCTATCCCGACTGGTTTGACAACTCGTTCTGGAACGACCAGGTTAAGGCGCACATGAACCCACGCATCGAGATCGTCGTCGTCGGCCAATGCATCGTGCGCATCATTCGGTACATCGCAAATCACCCCGAGGCATGGCTCCTCCTTGCACTTCTTCTGCTTATGGGAGGACGCTTGTCCAGAGACTGGCAACCGTCTTCCAACGCCTTCTGGGTCGCACCATTTCTTCTTGGCCTCGGGGTTCTCGGGATCTACGGTATGGTGAACATCGAGGACCGCTACATCACCATCGGCCTTCTCGCGATTCTATTGCCTCTCTTTGCGGCACTCCGTCTTTCGACTGCCGTTCAAGCCTCTGCCACGCGCACAGCGGCCTCGGCAGCTGTTGTTCTGCTTGCGCTGTTGGCTGTCGGCGAATCGGCTCGTACGGTCGGAGAACTTCGTCGAGAGCTGCCCTCCGCCGGACTACCGGCAGGCTGGTACAGCCCGAGCATCTTTGGGGCTGCCCACGCACTCAACGACATGGGCGTAGGACCAGGCGATACGGTCGCGTGCATCGGAACCACTGCCTGTCTCTACGATCCTTATTGGGCGCGGCTGGCCGGTGTCCGCGTCCTCACAGAGATCTATGTGCCAACTACGCCACTCTACCCCTCTTATGCTGCGATGCCCAACCGCGACGAGGTCATTGACGTCGTGCGCCGCCAGGGCGACAAGGTTTTGATCGGCTACTTCACTCCTGGTCTCATGACCGGTACGAACCCCATCTCTGCGGGTTGGCATGAGCTGGACAGTTCTCCTTTTTACGCGCTTCCTCTTAACCTTCCGGCGGCGGCCCCAGCGGAAAACCCTCACCCCTGACGCGGCTAGTCCCATATCATCACTTTGGTACATGCAAACCATGAGCGATCTGACCGTAACTATTCTTATGCCATGCTTGAACGAAGCAGAGACGCTAGCCTTCTGCGTTCGTCAGGCGGTTGCCGCTCTCCGCGATAACAATGTTGCTGGCGAGGTTGTCGTCGCCGACAACGGCAGCACTGACGGCTCACAACAGATCGCCACCGAGGAAGGTGCTCGTGTCGTCAACGTGCCCACTCGCGGCTACGGGGCAGCGCTCATTGCCGGGATCGAGGCAGCCCGCGGCAAGTACATCCTGATGGCTGATGCCGATGCGAGCTACCACTTCGAACATCTTCCCCGCTTCCTGCCAAAGCTTGACGAAGGCTACGATCTCGTCATGGGAAACCGCTTCTCCGGCAGCATTGAGCCTGGAGCGATGCCGCCGCTTCACCGCTACCTCGGCAATCCGGTTCTCTCCTCCATTGGCCGCATCTTCTTCCGCATCCCGGTTCGCGACTTCCATTGCGGACTGCGTGCCTTCCGGCGCGATCCTATCCTCGCACTAAACCTTCGCACCACAGGAATGGAGTTCGCCTCGGAGATGGTGGTGAAGTCCTCTCTCGCCGGACTGCGCATGACGGAGGTTCCCACCACACTCTCTCCCGATGGGCGCAGCCGCCCCCCCCATCTGCGATCCTGGCGCGATGGCTGGCGTCATCTTCGTTTTCTTCTTCTCTTCAGCCCCAGGTGGCTCTTTTTGATTCCAGGCGTCGTCACCTTCTTTGTTGGCATCCTTCTTTCTCTGTGGCTCATCCCCGGCCCGCAGACTGTGGGGCGATGGACCTTCGACGTTGACACTCTCACCTATGCGTTGGGCCTTGTCCTTATCGGAGCGCACATCTCCGTCTTTGCAGTGAGCGCACGGGTCTTCGGCACGCAGGAGGGATTTTTGCCGCCGAACCCAGAGTTTGAGCGCATTTTTAACTACATCAATCTCGAAGTCGGGTTGTTGTTCGGAGCAGCACTTCTTCTCGTTGGTCTGGGAATCCTTGGCTATGCCATCCATATCTGGCACGGCGCGGGATTTGGGAACCTCTCGCCCCAGCGCATGCTGCGTCTTACTCTGCCGTCAGCAACCTGTTTTATGTTGGGGGTGGAAGCTATATTTGGCAGCTTTTTTCTCAGCCTGCTTGGGATGAACCGCCGGTAGGGACAGAACTTATTTGCCTGCAGCGCGGACCGGAGCTTGGCTCCCCCAATGTGTCTCCGTACAACCATCGAGGGATATCTTGCAGATTTCTCGGGGGCCTACCGTACATTCGTGCGGAACTTCCGCCGAGGTCGTGGGTTTGTACGGAGAGTAAAGAGCGAATGGCCGATTGCGATTTCAGGCCGTTCAACAATTTTGAGCAGCGGCGGCCAAGGCGCCGTGAAGCCAACCAAAGGATGTGTATATGAAATTGACGAATTTAGTCCGTAAGTTTGTGGTCGGCGCGGCTCTTGCGCTTTTGCCCGCAGCTTCTTTTGCAGGAGTGTTTATCTCGGTGGGCTTTGCACCGCCGGTGTTGCCGGTTTATACGCAGCCGATCTGCCCGGGCGATGGCTATCTTTGGAATCCCGGCTATTGGGCGTATGGCGATGAAGGCTACTACTGGGTTCCGGGTGTGTGGGTTCGGCCTCCGCAGGTTGGACTTTTGTGGACGCCGGGCTACTGGGGATGGGGCGGTGGTGCTTACCTCTTCCACGCCGGTTATTGGGGGCCGCATGTGGGCTTCTATGGCGGGGTGAACTATGGCTTCGGTTATGGCGGCGTTGGTTTTGGCGGCGGCCGCTGGGTTGGCAACAGCTTTGCGTATAACACCTCGGTCGTCAATGTGAACCGGACGGTAATTCACAATACGTACGTCGACAATACGGTGATCAACCATACGACGGTCTACAACCGTACGAGCTTCAATGGCGGGACCGGCGGGATACAGGCTCGTCCTTCGGCGCAGGAGGCTTCATTTGCGCGGGAGAACCATGTGGCGCCGACTGCGGAGCAACAAAGCCATGTGCAGATGGCCCATGCGGACCGCAGCAACTTCGCATCGGTCAATGGCGGTCATCCTCAGAATGCAGCTTTCTCCCGGCCCGGAGTGCGAGCGGCGAATCAGCAGCAGCGTATCGGGCAGGGTGTGCAGTCGGGTCAGCTTACGGCTCATGAGACTGGCAACCTGGAGCACAGGGACGCAAGCATCAATCACCAGGCAGCGGCTGACCGCGCGGCGAACGGCGGACATCTGACTGCGCAGGAACATCAGCAGATCAATCAGCGGCAGAACAACGTCAGCAGATCAATCAATAACGACAAGCACAACGCAAACACGCAGGAACATCCACATGCTGAGGCGCGCGAAGGGCATCGGTAGGCGGTATTAGAGCGAAACGGGAGCGGCCGGTGTAGGTTTCGCCGGCCGCTCTTTTTTTGCCTAGAATCTTAGGAATGCTTACGGAACAGATGGACCGGGTGGTAGTGGTACTGGTGCGTGCGCGCAATCCGAACAACATCGGCGCGGTGGCGAGGGCGATGCACGACTTTGGCTTTCGCCATCTGCGAGTTGTGAATGAGTATGCGGTGCCGTTTGAGACGGCGCGGTCGGCGGTGGATGCGTCGGAGGTCTTGGCTGGGGCTGAGGCGTATATCAGCGTTGCGGAGGCGGTAGCGGATTGCACTCTTGTGGTGGGGACGACGGCAGTGGGGGAGCGGGCGCTGCAGCATCCTTTGCATACCCTCGCTGACGCTGGAGAGAAGATCGGTTCAGCGGCGGCCGGTGGGGGACGGGTTGCGGTGCTATTTGGCTCGGAGAAGACCGGCCTTAGCAATGAGGAACTGAGCCACTGTCATTGGCTGCTGACGATTCCGATGGCGGATCAGATTGGGATTCGGCATCCTTCGATGAATCTTGGGCAGGCGGTAGCCGTTTGTCTGTATGAAATGGTGCGGAGGAAGGATTCGGTTGTTGCCGATGCTGTGGATGCGGCGGCTGGTGCTGGAGAGGTAGAGCGGCTGACGGCGCTGTTGGGCGATGTGCTGGAGGCGACGGGTTATACGAGACGGCATCCTGCGAACTCTGATGAGGCTCAGATCCGGCGGCTGGTGTTGCGGATGGATTTGACGGCAAGTGATGTGCCGGTGTGGATGGGGATTCTGCGGCAGGTGTTGTGGCGGGTGCGCGGGGGCTGAGGGCGCGCAGGAGAGGTAATAGCAGTCAAAGGTTTTTTAAAAATTAAGCGCCTGCGACAACACGGCAGATTCCTAGGGATGGCAAATGGAACAACATCTGCAGTAAGCCGACGAGGGCCACGATTCCATATATCACCGTAGGCTTGGCGGACTGTAGACTAAGCGTCATTCGTAACAATTTTCGTGAGGGTATGCGTCCGGAGGCTTGAGGCATGTTTGTGAAGAATCGATTGTCGGTGATTTCGGTTGTGGCGGGGTGCTGCCTGTCTGCGAACGGAGCAGCGCAGGGTAGACAGCTTACAAACGAGGACTATGCCCGCGCTGAGAAGTTTATGGGGTACAACGTGAATGCGCTGGTATATCACGGCGTGGCACGGCCGACGTGGATGGCAGACGGGCGGTTCTGGTATCGCGACAATGGGCCGGAGGGGATTACGTTTACCGTGGTCGATCCTGGGAAGGGGACGAAGGTGCCTGCGTTTGATCAGGCGAAGCTGGCCGCAGCGCTGACGAGTGCGACAGGCGGCAAGATGAAGGCGGATGCGTGGCATCTGGTGATCTCAGAGATTGAGTTTTCGGATGGAGACAAGACGGTTGTTGTGGGGAGTGGCTCCCGGAGGTTTCATTGCGACCTGAGTGGTGCGGGCGTATGCACGGAGGTGATTGCGCCGGGCGGAGAGCAGGCGGCAAACAAGATTCACGGAGTTCTCTCCCCGGATAAGACAAAGGAAGCTTTTATTCGCGATTGGAATCTCTGGATGCGCGATGTGGCTACGGGTAAGGAGGCGCAGCTGACTACCGATGGCGCGAAGGATTATGGGTATGCGACCGATAACGCCGGCTGGACGATGAGCGATAACGCGATCCTGGTGTGGTCGCCGGATGGGAAGAAGATTGCCACGTTTCAGCAGGACCAGCGGAAGACGGGCGAGATGTATATGGTGCCGGTAACGAATGGGCATCCGGAGTTGAAGGCGTGGAAGTATCCGCTGGTGGGCGATAAGGATGTGACGATGATTGAGCGAGTGGTCATCGATGTGGATGCTGCGAAGACGATTCGGTTGAAGATGCCGCCGGATCAGCACCGGTCTACCTTGTGCGATGACGTCAGCTGCCGTGGTGGGAGTGGGTGGGACGACGTACAGTGGGGCGCGGATGGCAGAACGCTGGCGTTTGTCTCTACGTCGCGTGACCACAAGCAGGAGTGGATGCGGATTGCAGATGCTTCGACGGGTGAGGTTCGCGAGGTGATGGGCGAGACCGCACCGAAGTTTTTTGAGAGCGGCAATGACAAGGTGAACTGGAAGTATCTATCGAAGACGAATGAGCTGTTGTGGTTCAGCGAGCGAGATGGCTGGGGGCAGATGTATCTGTATGACGCAGCGACCGGTAAGCTGAAGAACCAGATTACGCATGGCGACGGAAATGTGACGCAGGTGCTGCGGGTGGATGAAACGGCGCGAAAGATCTACTTTCTCGGCGTGGGAAAGGAGCGGGGGAGGGACCCTTATTTTTCGCACTACTACAGCATTGGGTTTGATGGAAACGGGATGAAGCTTCTGACTCCTGAGAATGCAGATCATGCGGTGACGGTGTCGCAGGATGGGAGGTACTTTGTCGATGTTTATTCGACTGCGACCGAGCCGCAGACGGCGGTGGTGCGGGATGAGAGCGGCAAAGTTGCGGTAGACGTTGCGAAGCAGGATATCTCGAAGCTGGTAGCTTACGGCTGGGTTCCTCCTGTGCCGATTGTGGTAAAGGCGCGGGACGGAAAGACGGACTTGTACGGTTACATGTTCAAGCCGACGAACTTCGACGCCTCGAAGAAATATCCAATTGTGAACAGTGTCTATCCGGGACCGCAGACGGGATCATGCGGTGGACGGGGGTTTGCGGCGGCGCATCGGGATTGGCAGTCGCTGGCGGAGCTTGGGTTTGTTGTCGTGTGCATTGATGGAATGGGGACGCCGTTCCGGTCGAAGGTGTTTCATGAGTTTTACTTCGGCGACCTGGGGGACAATACGATTCCGGATCAGGTAGTTGGGATGAAGGAGCTGGCGTCGAAGTATCCGTGGATCGATATTGAGAAGGTGGGGATGTACGGGCACTCGGGCGGCGGAAATGCTACGGCTGCGGCGATGTTTCACTATCCCGATTTCTTCAAGGTGGGGATTGCAGAGAGTGGCAATCACGATCAACGCGACTACGAAGATGATTGGGCAGAGAAGTGGAATGGTCTGCTGGTGAAGAATGCCGATGGGACGACGAACTATGACAGTCAGGCAAATCAGTATGTGGCTAAAAATCTGAAGGGTCATCTGCTGCTGGCGCATGGTTCCATGGACAACAACGTGCCACTGAACAATACGCTGCTTGTGGTGGATGCGCTGATTAAAGCGAACAAGGACTTTGATCTGCTGATTATTCCTAACGTAGCGCATGGCTATGGCGAGGCGAGTCAGTACATGACGCGGCGGCGGTGGGATTATTTCGTGAAGAATCTCGCGGGTGATGTGCCGCCGCATGAGTATGAGATGAAGTCTTATGCTGCGGCGATGGCGGCGGCGCGTTCGGGCCCGGGCGATGCGGAGGATGATCAGTAGAGAGGGTTAAATGTGAATGGCCGGCAGAGTGATTTGCTCTGCCGACCATTTTTGCTCAATTATTCGACGATCTTGCCGTCGTTGCTGGAGGTGTTCGACGATTTCGCTGAAGAGACCTGCCAGCCGTTGCTGGTGTTGGTGAGCGTGGCCTGGGCGTTCTGAGGCGCGGCGAGTTCGGTTTGGAGTTGAGGGTAGGCGTTTTGGGTTTCAGCAGCGGTGGCCCATCCGGCCGCATCGGCTACGGTGTAGTGGTAGTTGATCTGGGTGGTGGCGCCTACGGCGTCGGTGGTGGGGGTGGAGCTGTCGATGCTTGAGACTTTGCGGTGGCCGTAGCAGAAGTTTCCGTAACCAGGTTGGCTGGTGTCAGCGGTCCAGGCGGCGCGGCCTTTGTCGGAGAGGTCGTAGTTATTGACCTGCTTGCTGGCGATGATGAACTTCTTCTTTTCGGCGGTGGTGCGGACTAAGAGACCCTGATCGACCAGGGCATCGTAACTGGAGGTTTTACTGGCGTCAGAGGTATCGGCCTGGACTGGGAATTTGATCGGGTCGGACCAAAGGCAGGCGGGATGGGCCGAGTAGTAGGTATTGATCGCGCTGGTGAAGTTGACGGTGTTGTCGGCTTTTTTGTTACAACCGGTTGCGAGGAGTGCTGCTGCTCCACAGAGGGCAGCTGCGCGGAGGGTGATGCGGATGTTTTGGCGGGTCATTTCAAATGTCTCCTGAGATCTTATCTTTGCCTGGCTTGGCTTCAGGCTTTCAAGTGGGTGGGATGCAGGAGATGTTGGTTAGGTCTTCTACGAAAATGGTTGCCTGAGCGGTGCGAAGTTTATAGCCAGCCTTTGGTGCGGGCGATGCGGGCTGCGTCGACGCGATTGGAGGCGCCCAGCTTGGCGATGGCTTCGGACAGATAGTTACGTACGGTGCCTTCGGAGAGATGGAGTTCAGAGGCTATCTCGGTGCTGCTGCGGCCGTCGCCGGCGCGCTGGAGGATCTGGCGTTCGCGGTCGGTGAGGGGATCGAGTTCTGCGTTCCAGGCCTCGGCGGCGAGCGCGGGGTCGACGACACGCATGCCTCGGTGGACGCGGCGGACGGCGTCGGCAAGCTCTTTCGCGGGCCGATCCTTGAGGAGATAGCCGCGGGCCCCGGCGTCGAGCGCTCTGCGTAGGTACCCCGGGCGGGCGAAGGTTGTAAGGATGATTGTGCGAACGTTAGGATGGCTGGTGCGCAGGTTTGCGGCTAGTTCGAGGCCGGTCATGTGAGGCATCTCGATGTCGGTGACGAGGACGTCGGGCTTCATGCGGCCAACGGCTTCAAAGGCATCGCGGCCGTTCGCTGTGGTGGCGATGACGGAGATGTCGGCTTCGAGCTCGAGCAGTGCGGAGAGGGCGCCCAGCACCATGGCTTGATCTTCGGCGAGAACAACTCGGATGGCGGTGCTCATGTGGTCACGAAGGGAGCTTTGATTTCGCTCGAATGTGTCGACGATGTTAGGTCGCTCTGGGTGTTGGGAGTGTGAGGAAGCTCGATGAGGATTGTGACGCCTGGGCTGGTTGTGATGGAGAGGCGACCGCCGAGCGATTGGACGCGCTCTCGCATTCCGCGGAGGCCGTTACCCTCTCTGATCCTGGGCTGGTTTCCGTCGTCGGTGATCAGGAGAGAGTGATAACCGTCTTCAGAGCGGGCGAAGCGGATGCGACACTGCGTGGCCTTAGCGTGCCGCACGATGTTGGTGACCGCTTCGCGAACGGTGAGGCAGAGAACGGTCTCTTCCGAGGCGTTGAGTTGGGGGACTGGAGATTCGCAGGAGAGCGCGACACCGGCGGATTGGAGAGTTTTGCGGGTTCGCTCCATTTCGGCGGTGAGGCCCTGAGACCGATATCCGCCAATGGCCTCGCGGACTTCGCTGAGGGCTGTTCGCGCGGTCCGTTCCACATCTGCCATCTCCTGAGCCGCGCGTTGTGGATCGCGCTCGAGGAGACGGCCGGCGAGTTCGGCTTTGAGCACGATGACAGAGAGGGTGTGGCCAAGGACGTCGTGGAGGTCGCGGGCGATGCGTTCGCGTTCGGCTACGGCGGCTAGGGCGGCGTTCTCTTCCTGGGCGAGGCGGAGCTTGCAGTCGGCGCGTTTCTGCTCGGCGAAGAGGATGTTGCCGCCGCCGATGAGGAAGACGAGGAAGATGGCGATGAAGACGTTCGGCCATCCGATGTAGAGGGGACGGTGGGGTGTGTTGAAGAGGGCGCCTTCGGCGGCGATGAAGAGAGCTTCCAGGAAAAAGAGAGAGAGAACGCGGCGTTTGGATTCGATGCTGAAGGGGAGGAAGGCGGCGGCGTAGACGAAGAAGGTGGAGCCGCCGCCGTTCCAGGGAAAGGTGATGAGGCCAAGGGCGAAGGTGGCGGCGATCATCCAGTAGCGGGTGGGGCGGCCTTCGTCGGTGGAGCGAACGTAGCCGGTGAAGAGGGCGAGGAAGGCTGCGAAGACGGCGAGGGTGCCAAACCACAGGCGCGGGCTGGGTTCGAGGATGGGGTCGATGAAGAGGAAGCCGACGTAGGCGAGCCAGAGCCATGCCCAGTTTCGTGTGTGCCGCTTCGAGGTGGTGTCGGTGGTGCTCATAGATTGTTCCAGTGCAGTTTACGCCGGTTATCGGGGTTTAGAGTTCAGATCTTAGAGGGGGCACCTCAAGAAAAGGAAACGTATGGCTGCGAGGGACACACAAGAGGTAGAGGATTGCGGTCGGGCTAGAAGTTGAGATGAAATGTGAACTTCAACCAGCCCTCCCATAGGTCGCTCCAGTTGTGGGACAGGATGCCGGGTCGCAAGTTCTTTCGCCATGCCGCCAGAATTCCGTAGAGCACACCAAGGATACTGATTACGGCGACAGCTCTCCAACCCCGGGGGTGGATCAAACCGAATACAAGGCCCTGGAGAAGAATGCCGAGCCAGAGACGCCCCGTCAGTGCGCTGAACTGGCGTTGAAGGTAGCCGCGAAAGATCAACTCTTCGCAGAATCCGGCACTGAGTGAGACCGCGATCCAGACACCGATCTCGAACAAACCGCGAACTGGAAAGGTCTCGTCGTGCGGGCCGGTGGGTGTAGCGAAGAGCCGGGCAAGCACCGCGAACGCTGCAAATGCAGTCGCTTCCCAGAGGATCCAGAAAGGCGCCGCAATCGCGAGATCTCTCAGAACGTCGCCTACACTCGACCAATGTCGGCCGGAGAGCTTCAGCAGGCTGCCGCCCCCGGATCGCACGCCGCTCCAGACATAGTAAAGAATGCCCCAATCGAAGAGGAGCGACTCGATGAATCCGGGAATGATCCTTCTCTGAATCGGCTGTGAACCGGGGGCCGGCTGCGCGGCTCCGGCATGGCTGGCAGCAGGTCCGTATTGGAGCGCAAAACCGATTGCGAAAACAGCACACAAAATTGCGAGAAGGCCAAATGTGTGTCCATAGCTTGCTACCGGTTCAAGACTTCGCCGATCTTGATCTGAGGTGCTGTCCCGATCTTTTGAGTCCTGCATTAAGGCCTCTCTCGGTTCGTGAGACTCGATACCTCACTGAGGGTTGAGGGTTACATGTTCTGTTCCCTGCGGTGAAAGAGGAAGCGGCTGAGGCCGAGCATCAGGAGAGTGAAGCCGAGGAGGGCGCTCCAGTGGCTGGCGAGGGGCATGGTGTCTCCGTAGTGGAAGACGTGAAGCATGAGCTGGGAGAGATGGTAGGTGGGGAGGAAGGGCGCGAAGCCCTGCAGCCAGTGGGGCATGAAGCGGATGGGGACCCAGAGGCCGCTGAGGAAGGACATGGGGAGGTAGATGAGATTGATGATGCCGGGCGCGGCGTTGGCGGGGACGAGGAGTGCGAGGAGCAGACCCATGCTGGCGAAGCAGACGGAGCCGACGACGGTCATGCCGAGCATCTTGACCAGTTCGGCGGGGGAGAGGCGGACGTCGCCGAAGGCGGTGCCGACGAGGGTGAGGATGCTGACGATGATGAGGCCGAAGGCGACGGCGGCGGCGCATTTGGCGAAGAGGTAGGCGGAGACGGGCATAGGGCTGGCGCGCTTGAGCTCGAGCCAGCCGGCGGCGAGATCAGAGGAGAGACCAACGCCGATGCCGAAGAGAGCTGATCCGATGAGGCCGAAGCAGGCGTATCCGGCGAGCATGTACTTGGCCAGGTGAACGCTGCCGTCGAAGGCGTGGCGATTGGCGAGGCCGAAGATGATGTAGAACATGACGGGAAAGCCTATGGTTGCAAGAGAGAAGGATCGGGTGCGGAGAAGTTTTACGAACTCGTATTTGGCTTCTTTGCGGTAGATGTCGGGGACGTTGGTTCCGGCGGGTTGGAGGATGGCGGCGGGGTACATTGAAGTCTCCTTGTCTGGGTGAGGCGCGGATGATGGCACGAATTGTCAGGCCTTGGTAAGGGCCAGGAAGGCATCTTCGAGGGCCGGGCTCGCGATCTCGAGTCCGCTGAGAGTTTCGTCGCGCAGCAGCATCTCGCGGACAACCTCCTCTGCGTTGACTGCGGTCACGATGGTTGCCTCTCCGTGGTGCTCGACGCCGGTTACGGTGGGGAGAGCGCGCAAAAGCTCGCTGGAAAGGCTGGTGCGGCAGCGGATTCTGCGCCCGCCGCTGTTGCGTTTGATCTCGGCAGGCGTGCCTTCGCAGATGACGCGGCCTTTGTTGATGACAATGATGCGGTCGGCGAGGGCGTCGGCCTCCTCGAGGTAGTGCGTGGTGAGGAGCACGGTCTTGCCCATGGCGGCGAGGACGCGGATCTCTGCCCACAGGCCCCGGCGAGCCTCGATGTCCATACCGACGGTGGGCTCGTCGAGGAAGATGAGGTCGGGGTTGCCGCAGAGGGCGAGGGCGAAGAGGACACGCTGCCTCTGGCCGCCGCTGAGCTGGCCGAAGAGACGGTCTTCGATGCCCTGGAGCTGCGCGATGCGGAGGATGTCTGCGGTGGGGAGAGGATTCGGATAGTAGCTGCGAAAGAGGTCGAGGTGTTCGCGGACCTTTAGCATCTCGGTGATGCGCGAGATCTGGAGCATGGCGCCGACGCGGTTGCGGGTGGCAGCTTCGCGGGGATCACTGCCGAAGACGCGGGTAGCGCCGGAGGTGGGCGCGATGAGGCCGAGGAGGAGCTTGATGGCGGTGGATTTGCCTGCGCCGTTGGGGCCGAGGAGAGCGACGATCTCGCCGGGATGCAAGGAGAGGTTGAGACGGTCGAGGGCGAGTGCGTTGCCGTAGCGCTTGGTGACGCCGGTGAGGCTGGCGATGGGCTGCTTCGACGCGATTTGAGTTCCGTTGGTGGGCCGGGCTTCGGTCTCGTAGGCGATGGCGGTCAGCGGCATGATCGGTCTCCTGTATTGAATTACAGGACGATGATGCGACGGATTGTGCGGCGACAGTAGTGTGGGACGTCAGGAGTTGGAGGTGACAGATGTCATGCTCTGCCGTCGACCGGAGAGCGGTCTTCTAGAATCGTCCGATACGCTTAGTCTATGCACGATGAGAAAAAGATTCTTCCCTTCGCCGCGCTGTTCGTCGGTATCATTTCGATCTCCTGGTCAGCGATCTTCGTGAGATGGACTGACATGTCGGGAGTGGCCTCCGCGTTTTACCGGGTTCTGATTGCTTCGATCGCTCTTTGGATCATTCTGTTGGCGCAAAGAGGCAGTCGCCTGCGCATTTCGTCGCGGTCAGTGCCGCTATCGGCTCTGGGGGGCATCTTTTTTGCGGCGGACGTAGGTCTCTACAACGTAGCCGTTCTGCACACATCGGCTGGCAGCGCTACTTTCCTAGGCAACAACGCTCCCATCGTAGTTGGTCTAGTCACATGGTTCCTAACAAGAAAGCTACCATCCTTCAGATTCTGGGTGGCTCTGGCAATTGCCATTCTGGGAACATGCCTTATCGTTTCGATCGACTGGAATCATATGCGGTCCTCCTCCTCTGCGGATTTGTTGGCCTCTATCGCTTCGATCTGCTTTGCGTTTTATCTTTTGACCACAGAGCGACTGAGAACGAATACGGATACAGTGACAATTGTCGTGCTATCCACTACTGCAAGCGCGGCCGCTCTCTTGGTGTTTTCTTTTGCGGCGCATATCTCGCTAGCTATTCCGGGGTTCCAGTCACTCTTAGCTGTTGCGGGGTTAGGTTTTATCTGCCAACTGACGGGATATTTCTGCCTTACCTACGCCCTCGGACACGTACCCGCAACGGTCTCCTCAATAGTCTTACTTGCCGTCGCGCCAATCACAGCGCTTCTTGCATTCTTTCTCTTTGGAGAACAGATGACGAGGCTACAAATTTTGGGTGGCGGATTTATACTCGCGGCGGTCTGGATTATTGCTAATCAACCACAGCCTTCAAGTTTAGAAACATAGGCTCTCATGCTTGGAAGCTGCTACCGAGACTACATATAGTCAACGCCGTACTTAGTCGGGATCTGGGTGAAGGCGATGCGGGTGGGTGCGGATTCGCGGGCAGGAAGCATGCCGGCGAAGTGCAATTTGGTGTGTCCGTATTTGAGGTTGAGCTTGTCCATGGTGGACGAGAGGCTAGCGCGGTTGTTGGGGTCCGGGAAGAGCCGCTGTTGCAATTCATCGTCGGGGATGAGGTTATGCAGGGTGATGGCGAGAAAGAAAGGCTTTTGCTGCTCCGAGCTTTTAGGGCACTGCCGCCAGATGCCCTGCAGGGCTTCGAGGAGAGTAAGGGTGTCATTGCAGGCCTCGAATCGGGCCTCCATACCCCAGGAGGCGTGCTCAATGCCGCTGGAGTGGCGGCGTGACTTTTCTGCGTGGGCGATCTGCTCTCGCGTAAGGGCGAAACGGATGTTGAAGCAGAGCGAGGTGGTGTGAAATTTTTCCATACGCAGGCGCATGGCGGCTTTGTGGAGAAGCTTATGGGCGACGGCCCAGGCTCCGGTGATGGTGCGGAACTGGGGTGCGAGGACGTGGGAGTGACCCAGGGTCTTCTGGACGTCGGAGGCAGGCGGAGCTCCGTCGTCGCCAACATCGATGCCGCGGAGCCAGTGGTAGAGGCGGTCGCCCCATACGGAGTCCCAGAGCTTGTGCATGCCGTTGCGGTCGAGAGCGAGAAGCTGCTCCATTGTGGTAATGCCTTTTTTGTTGAGGCGGGCTTCGGTGCGGGCGCCTACACCGGGCAACTCACGGAGAGGGAGATGGGCGATGGCGCGGGGCAGCTGCGAGGGCAGGAGGCCTATGAGTCCGTCGGGCTTCTGCATGTCACTGGCGACCTTGGCGAGGTAACGGTTGGGCGCCATGCCGATGGAGCAGC
Source organism: Tunturiibacter empetritectus (assembly GCF_013410875.1). Lineage (GTDB taxonomy): Bacteria > Acidobacteriota > Terriglobia > Terriglobales > Acidobacteriaceae > Edaphobacter > Edaphobacter empetritectus. Next base: position 522,628 of record NZ_JACCCU010000003.1, read on the forward strand.
GAATGGCTTCACCTACGTTCTTATAGATGGACTGCTTGATCGCGAGGGCGATCTTGCGTGCGTTAGGGGGCTCCTGTTCGCGACCTATAAGCTCGCAGACGGTTTCGTCGATGGAAGGTATTGAAGTGACATGGCATGCTTGTTCAACAGCTTCTTTTACCGCGTGGGAGTACTTGGAGTACTCGGTGTGGCTGCCTTCGATGAGAATGATTCCGGGGCACAGCTTTTTGGCGTCGCCTACGCGGGTGCCGGTCTTGATGCCGAAGGCTTTGGCCTCGTAGCTGGCGGCGATGCAGCAGGTCGTGTCGGCCATGGTGGGGACCACTGCCAGGGGACGGCCGCGGTATTCGGGGTGCAGTTGCTGCTCAACCGACGCGAAGAAGCTGTTCAGGTCGATGTGCAGGAAATGGAAGCGGTCGGGTTGGGCGGGGGTAGACACGGCTCGTACTGGAGATTATATTCGCCTTTTATTTGCTTTTGGCGTTGTCTTGAATGATGTCGTAGGTGATGCCGAAAGGGTCGCGAAAGTATAGGGAGTTCTGGCCTTCGCGGAGGATCTCGCAGCCGTTGTCCAGCAGGGATTGCCTTGCGGCGTTGATGTCTTCGACGGTGAAGCTGGGGATGGGCGGCTGGGTGTTCAGATCGCGGTTGACGTAGAGGAGGAAGTGGCCGGTGTCGTATTCGAGGTAGCCGTCGGAGCGGGACAGGAGTGTGAATTTCATCACGTTGGTATAGAAGTTTTCGGCGGCCGTGATGTCTTCGAGGTGGATGGCGACGCAGTTGTTGGATTTGAACATTTTCGGCACCTCTTGGAGCGTTTGATACTGATTGTAGGCGCCTGCTGGAATGTGGAGACTTGGAATGCGATGAAAGTGGCAGGACTGTTGCGGTGGTGCGCTGCTAGAATTCCGTTCTATGGCAGCAGCCGAGCATCCCGTTCAAGCAGACGTTCCTGTGGAGAAGTCCCTCAATCATCAACGCAAACTGGCAGAGCTTGCCGCTCGCCACGCTATCGCCGAAGAGGGCGGGGGCGAGGAGCGGCGGGAGCGCGAGCGTAAATCGGGCAAGCTTTCGGCGAGGGAGCGGGTTGAGTTTCTGCTCGATGAGGGCACGTTCGAGGAGACGGACAAGTTCGTTACGCACCGGGCGACCGACTTTGGCATGGCCGAGCAGCGTGTTCCCGGCGATGGATTTATCACTGGCTACGGGCGGGTGCATGGGCGAGTAGTGTTCGTGTTTGCGCAGGATTTTACGGTGTTTGGCGGGTCGCTTTCTGAGGCGAATGCGGCGAAGATCGTGAAGATTATGGACATGGCGATGCGTGTAGGCGCGCCATTGGTGGGACTGAATGACTCGGGTGGGGCGCGCATCCAAGAGGGCGTGGTTTCACTGGCCGGGTATACGGATATCTTTCTGCGAAATACGCTGGCGAGCGGAGTTGTGCCGCAGATCTCGGCGATTCTGGGGCCGTGCGCGGGAGGCGCAGTGTACTCTCCGGCAATCACGGACTTTACGGTGATGACGGAGAAGACGAGCTATATGTTCGTGACCGGGCCGGATGTGATCAAGACGGTGACGCACGAGGACGTGACTAAGGAGGCGCTGGGCGGCGCGGTGACGCATAACGAGATCTCCGGCGTGGCGCACTTTATGGCGCATGACGATCAGGAGTGTCTGGCTACGGTGCGGGAGTTGTTGAGCTTTCTGCCGTCGAACAATCTCGACGACGCACCAAGAAGGCCGACACAGGATGATCCAGGGCGTGCGGATGCTGCGCTCGACACGATTATTCCTGAGGAGAGCAACCAGCCGTACGACATGGTGGATGTGATCTCGCGCGTGGTGGACGATGGCTACTTCTTTCAGGTGCAGGAGCACTTTGCGCGAAATATTGTGGTGGGATTTGCGCGTATGGCGGGGCGGCCAGTGGGAATTGTGGCGAATCAGCCGGCGTTTCTTGCGGGTGTGCTGGATATCAACGCGAGCGTGAAGGGCGCGAGGTTTGTGCGGTTCTGCGATGCGTTCAATATTCCGCTGATCACCTTTGAGGATGTGCCGGGATTCATGCCGGGGATTCAGCAGGAGCATGGCGGCATCATTCGTCATGGAGCGAAGTTGCTGTATGCGTTCGCGGAGGCGACGGTTCCGAAGCTTACAGTGATTACGCGCAAGGCCTATGGCGGGGCGTACTGCGTGATGAGCTCCAAACATCTACGAACGGATTTAAACCTGGCGTGGCCGACGGCGGAGATCGCGGTGATGGGGCCTGAGGGAGCGGTGAATATCGTTTACAAGCGTGAACTGGATTCAACCGTGCGCCGGGCTGAGGCGATGTGGCCGCAGGGGAAGGCGTTTACGGAAGAGGAGAAGCTGGCGATTCTGGCTGAGGCTCGCAAGGATAAGGTGGAGGAGTTTCGCGAGCGGTTTGCTAATCCCTATGTGGCGGCAGAGCGGGGTTACATCGATGCTGTGATCAGGCCTAGTGAGACACGGCGACGGTTGAATTCGGCGCTCGATATGCTGGCGACCAAGCGGGATAAGAATCCTGCCAAGAAGCATGGCAACATTCCGCTGTGACAACTTATCTACTTTTAGCGCTGACGAGAACAACGTTGCTGGGAACGGCTCGACACTTTTCGGAGCCGGATGGGCGCCAGATGGTGCCGTCGTTGTAGCGGATCTCATTGAGGTCTACCCAGCGGAGCGCGCCTACCCGATTCATCCAGACATCTGCATTGCTTAGGGTTTTGTCATCGGCCGAACGCTCCAGCAGAAACGACTTTGAGACGGTGTCGCGTGTGTTTGCCTCGGTGGACCGGAAGTCTGTGGGAACGATGCGACCCTTCGGAGAGACACCATAGACGGTGACTTCAATGCTCTCGATGGCAGCTATGGGGGGTTGATCGAGGGTGATATGCAGTCCCAGAACTGGGCCATTCTTGTCAGCGTTATTTGCAGAGAGGACTTGTGCGGTTGACTGTCGGTTTGCTCGGAAGCCGATAGGGCAGTCCGTTCCGCCGGGAATGCTTCGCAGTATGACTGCAGAGGCGTCGGGCTTGCTGCCGGAGGCAGTGGAAGATTGTGCGAGCGAGGCGGTGGCTGCGAGAAGAAAGAGGGTGGCCGAGAGACGGTGCATGGAACCTCCTGCGTTTCAAAAGGTCTACTGTCTAAGACGCTACTACGCGCGGGCAGTGAGTTCAAACCAGACGCGTCTGGGCAGGAGGAGCGCTATTGCGTTGTGCCGGTGAGGAAGATCTGCTCAGAGTGCGCCGCGATGACGCGATAGAGACCGAACTGTCGCGCGTTCTGGCTGCGGAGTTCAAAGAGCAGGCTGGCGCGATTGCTGGCCTCGGCATCGACGACATCGACGAAGCGCATGAGCGGCGTGCGGTCGAGGTGGGCTGCGTCGGTCACGCTCTGAATGGCTGGTTTTAGCTCGCCGAGGCCGTTGTCCTGCGCGACGATAGTGACGTAGTGCAGAGCTGCTCCCGTGCCCGCGGTGTGAGCGGAGTATACGTAGGTGGCGGCACCGCCATAGCTGAGGGTGTAGGCCTTCAACTCTTCGTCAGACAGGAGGACGGACGGCGAAGCGGTGGCTCGGTGGGTCCGCGTGGTAGTGGTTGTTTTCTTTACTGTCGGGACGGGGGTTGTTGCGGCAGGTTTGGCACCCGTTGCGTTGTACGCGGCGAGTTGCGCCTGGGCCATGGTCTGCATCTTGGAGAGAACGGCTGCGTGCTGGGCAGCGTCCTCCCACTCGAGGGTGAAGGCGTGAGGGTCTCGACTGGCCGCATCAGAAACCGCAACCATCTGATGAAGATTTTGGGGGATGCCGACGAGTTTTGGAAGCTCGGTCTCGGTCATCGCGCTGGTGGGCTTGCCGCGATGGAGGTTGGGCCGGTTGGGGTCGTCGTTGAGCGAGCCGGTACCGGTGACTGAGTTGGTGTCGTGCGCTCTCTTGGCGTCTTCGGCGGAGTGGCGCTTCAGGGTTGGGCGATCGGGGTCGTCGGATGGAGTTGAGCTGGCAGTGGTCGATCCGGTGTCCGCGGTGGAGGTGTCGGATGTTCCAGAGGGTTGACGCTTCATGGTCGGTCGGTCGGGATCGTCGGCAGGGGTGTTCGGCGTGGTGGATGTTGTGGTGGTGCCGTCGGTGCTGTCGGACCGGCGTTTTATGGTGGGGCGATCGGGGTCGTCCGTGGAGGTGGAAGCAGTAGAGGTTGTTGAAGTGGGGGTACTTGAACTGGAGGCGTCGGTGGTGGCGCTATCGGATCGGCGCTTCATGGTCGGGCGAGTCGGATCGTCGTTCGCTGCAGTTGTGTCGGTGGCGGTTTTAGCGTCGGCGTGATGGCTGGTGTCGCCTTTGGATCCGGTGAGTACGGGCAAGGTCTTCGAGGGCTTGAGAGCTGCAGCTTTCTTTGGTGCGGCCAGCGGCTTGACGCTGCCATAGCCGAACCAGCCGTCGTCGTAGGCGAGATCGCCGGTGGCCTCGACGGCCTGCAGATGCCTTGCGTAAGCGAGATCGAGATAACCCTTATCGATGCCTGCAGTTTGGAGCTCGTAGACGTTTCCGCTCAGCAAGGCAAAGGGTACGGGGCGGGCGACGTAGATGCCGGCGTCTTCAAGCTTGCCGTCGATGAAGAGAGAGACGGGAATGAGGCGGCTGGCGGCTGGCTTGGCGAAGTCGCCGGTCCACTCGTAGACGCCCACCGCGCGGACGACCTGTTCGGGCTTGGCGACCTTGTGCATCTGGGCCCAGGAAGTGGGACCGCAAAGGAGCAAAGCGGCGAAGACGAGGACGCGATGGGGTCTGTATCTCATAGGGCTGTCATCGAGATTAGACGCTATTTGTAGCTCAAAGTCCTGCCCAGTTGCGCGGCTGACTTTTTAGGGTTAAGGCCTGGTTGATGGGGATGTTCGGTACCATGCAGGGTATGGATTCTGCGATGTTGCTTGAGGTGAAGGATCTTACGGTCGGCTTTGGGCGGCATGCGGCTGTAAAAGGTATCTCGTTCCAGATCAATGCTGGCGAGACACTGGGGCTGGTGGGGGAGTCGGGGTCGGGCAAGTCGGCGACTTCGCTGGCGGTGCTGCGGCTGTTGCCGGAGAGCGCGCGAGTGAGTGGGACGATTCGATTCGACGGCGAGGAGCTGCTCGTGCTGCCTGAAGAGGCGATGCGGCGAAGGAGGGGGCGCGAGATCGCGATGATCTTTCAGGAGCCGATGACGGCGTTGAATCCCGTGATGCCGGTGGGGGCACAGATTGCGGAGGCCGTGGCGGCCCATCATCCGGAGGTGGGACGAAGAGCAGTGAGGGCGCGGGTTTTGGAAGCGATGGAAGAGGTTGGTCTGCCGGAGGTTGAACTGAGAGCCAAGGACTATCCGCATCAGTTTTCCGGAGGTCAGCGGCAGAGGATTTTGATCGCGATGGCGATTGTGAATCGGCCAAGGCTGTTGATCGCTGATGAGCCGACGACGGCGCTGGATGTGACAGTGCAGGCACAGATTCTGGAACTGTTGAAGGCGCTTCGGCGGGAGTATGGACTGGCGATGCTGTTCATCTCGCATGATCTGGCGGTGGTGTCGAAGGTGGCCGACCGGGTGGCGGTGATGCAGCATGGGGTGATTGTGGAACAGGCGGAGGCAGGGAGGCTGTTTCGTGAGCCGCAACATGCTTATACGCGCAGACTGCTGGCTTCTGCTCCGACAATGAAGACGGACCGGACTATGCCTCTGGCTTCAGGGCCGCTGGCCTCGGGTTGAGCGGTGATTGTAGCGCTGGAGCCGGGTAATTTCCCTGAACGAGTGAATGTCTATAGACTTGAGAATTGTGCCTTATGTCGTTTAGGGCCTCTTTGACCGTATGCGCGCGCTGGTTATTTCTGATATTCACGGGAACCTCGAAGCATTGAACGCAGTTCTTGCCGCGGCAGAGCCGTATGACGTGATGTGGAACCTGGGCGATGTGGTGGGGTATGGGGCAAGTCCGAATGAGGTTGTAGCGCTGATGCGGGCTAAGGCACAGGTGAATGTGCGGGGGAACCATGACCGGGTGTGTTGTGGGTTGACCTCGGCGGTGGGGTTTAATCCTGTAGCTAGAGCGGCTGCGGAGTGGACTAAGGCTGAATTGACTAGAGAAAATCTGGCGTGGCTGAAGGCGATGCCGCAGGGGCCGGTGGTTCCGGAGCAGCCGAATGTGACTTGCGTGCATGGGTCGCCACTCAATGAGGATCAGTACATCTTGAGCATGCGGGATGCGTGGGCTCCGCTGCAGCAGGCGGCTACGGCAATTACGTTCTTTGGGCATACGCATCTGCAAGGGGGATTCTCGCAGAAGGAGCATGACTGGCACGAGATCAAGACGCAGTTCAGGACGAGGAACGCAGCGGAGAGCTGGAAGATGCTGATTCCAGAGGGGACGCGGCACCTGATCAATCCGGGGTCGGTGGGGCAGCCGCGGGATTTGGATTGGCGGGCGGCGTTTGTGGTGTATGACCTGGAGGCGCGGGAGATTATTTATCATCGCGTGCCGTATGACCTGACGGCGGCTCAGGGGCGGATCCTGATGGCTGGGTTGCCGGAGAGGCTGGCGGCTCGTCTGCGCGAGGGAAGATAATTTTGGGGATGGTTTTTTGATGGGGTTTTGCAAAAATGTGGGCGCAAAACGTGGTTTTTGGGTGGCGTGAACGTGGTGAATTGCGTGGTAAATGTGGTGAATTGACGAGCACTTTTGTGGTGGCGAAAAATACGTCAGATTTTTCAACTTTATTTTTGGATGCGAATGGAGGAGCGAAGTACGGGGAACTTGACGGATACCGCAGAACGCACCGGTCCGCTGCAGTTGAGAGTTGTGGCAGCAATCCACTGCGCTGCTCAGGATGAAACTGTGAGTAGCTTCGGTCGAGACGTGGTTTGGGTTTGAGGGCGCTTAGGCAGTTTGCTGGGCAGCCTGGTCCCGGTTCTGTTCCTGGGCTTCGGAGACGACTGGGAGTTTGGCGGCTTCCCAGGCGGCGAGGCCGCCGGCTACCTCGATCAGGTTCGTGATGCCGTGCTGGTGCAGGATGCTGGCGGCGATGGAAGAACGATAGCCTCCAGCGCAGTGGACCGCAATGCGGCGGTCGCGGGGGATCTCGGCAATGCGCTCTTGTAAGTGGCCGAGTGGAATGTTTACGCTGCCGGCGATGTGCCGGGTGGTCCACTCTCGAGGATTTCTGATGTCGAGCACCAGAGGCGGAGTTGTTGTTGCTAGTTCTTCTGCGGCTACCTGGGCGGTGACGCGCTCTGTTGGCCACACCAGGTCTGGCCTGTTTGCGAGCGCTTCCATGCCGCCTGAGAGATAGCCTCTGATGTGATCGAAACCGATACGGCCCAGGCGCAAGGCGGCTTCCTGTTCCCGTCCCGGCTCAGCGACGATGACGATGGGTTTGGTCCGATCGAGAATTGTGCCTGCCCAGGTTGCATATTGGCCGCCTAGTCCAATATTGATACTGCCGGGAAGGTGACCCTTGGCATACTCGGCGGCATCACGGACGTCGAGGATATGAGCGCCCGCGTAACCCATTGAGAGGACCTCATTGAGATCGACGGGATGAAGACCCTCCTGGAGGCTCTTATCCAGGGTGGCGTGCTCGCGAGTATTGAGGATCGCGTCGTAGGTGAAGTATGCCGGAGCGTCGGGCTGGTCGGCGGTGACGATACGAATGAACTCCTGCTTTGACATCGGCTGGAGGGCGTAGTTGAAGCGTCGTTGATCTCCGAGAGAGGAGACGGTGTCGGAGGAGAGGTTTTTGCCGCAGAGCGATCCCGCACCGTGCGCTGGGTAGACGAGGGTTTCGTCGGGGAGTGTCATGAGCTTGTTGTGGAGGGAGTCATAGAGGTGTCCGCCGAGCTGGTTTGCGGTCCAGCCGAGGGAAGCTCGCAGGTCGGGCCGGCCAACGTCGCCGATAAAGAGCGTATCGCCGGTGAGGACTGCATGCGGTTTTGCCGGGTCTTTCTCGAGATCGAAGACCAGGATCGAGATGGATTCGATGGTGTGGCCGGGGGTTTCGAGGACCTGCAGGCGCAGTCCGGGAAAGTTCAGCGTGTCGCCGTCCTTGATGCGTACAAAGGGATATTCGGCCTCTGCGCGAGAGCCGAGATAGATGGTTGCGCCGCAGCTGTCGCGCAGCTCGAGATGGCCAGCGATGAAGTCCGCGTGGAAGTGCGTCAGGAACACGGAGCGGATCTGGAGGCCGAGCTTTTCGGCGTCGGTGAGGTATTGCTGGATGTCGCGTTGCGGGTCGACGATGATAGCCGTTGAACTTGCCTCGTCTCCGATGAGATAGGAGGCGTGGGCGAGGCAGCCCAGATAGTACTGTTTCAGAATCATACGATCACCTTCGTGATTACGACGGCAAAACAGATGGTATGACTATTTGCTGAGAATGAGTAGCGCGACTCCGTGCTCGGGGATGTTGCGGGAGTAGAGCCCGGAACGTCTTCCCAGATCCTTGTTCTCCCAGACGTCGCGGAGAGTCGCCCCTTGAGCGAAACCGATCTGGTTGAGGTCGAGAGCTACGTCGCGGGAGTCCAGAGCGGTGTTGAACATTCCGACAGCGACTCTTCCGTCGGCGAGAGGTTTGGTCCAGACAGAGAAATCGCCGCGCTGGTAGAGGCGAGTGGCTTGCTTGCCAAGTGGGTCCTGATCGATTGCGATGGCTTCCTTGTTGAGGAGGATGCTCTTGTCTTCGGGAGACATTTTGCTGAGATCGTTGCCTGCAAGCAGAGGCGCGGCGAGGAGAGACCAGAGGCTCATGTGGGTTCGGTACTCGCCTGTGGTCATGTGGCCGTTGCCGACTTCGAGCATGTCGGGATCGTTCCAGTGTCCGGGGCTGGCGAATGGGGTGAGATCGGCTTGCTCGAGGCCGATGATGGTCATGCGGCCCCAGGTGTCGTTGATGTCGTCGGTGGTTCGCCACATCTGAGCGCCTACTTCGGGACCCCACTTCCAGACTTCAGCGATACCGTACTGGCAGAGGCTGTAAAGGATGGGACGGTTGGTCGCCTTGAGGGCGTCTCCCATCTTGCGAAAGGCGTCGATCATCATCTTGAACGCGGCGTCGGTGTTGCCGTTGTTCTTTGCGGTTAGCTCGCGCATGGGGTCCTGCATAGAGCAGAGGTCGTACTTGAGGAAGTCGACGCCCCAACGGGCGTACATCTGCGCGTCTTGCACTTCGTGACCGAGGCTGCCTTCGAAGCCTCCGCAGGTCTTCGGTCCAGGCGAGGAGTAGATGCCGAACTTGAGACCTTTGGAGTGGATGTAGTCACCGAGCTTCTTCATGTCGGGAAAGCGACTGTTGGGATGGAGCTCTCCGTTGGCGTCGCGGGTGCCTTGCCAGGTGTCGTCTACGTTGACGTAGATGTAGCCGGCGTCGCGCATGCCGGTGGAGACCATGAGATCGGCTGCGGTGCGGACGTCGGCGTCGGTGACGTGTTCTGCGAAGTGATTCCAGCTGTTCCAGCCCATGGGCGGAGTTGCGGCGAGCGTGGACTGGGCGCGCAGAGTCGCAGAATGCCCGATACAAACAAGAACGAACAAAGTCAAGACCGCTTTGCGAACAAACATCCTTTGCCTCCGGGAACTAGAGAAGCATATACCGCCGGATGCACATTGGCAGTCCCATGACGCGATGGCGAGGTATTTAATCCGAGAGCCAGGACCTGTCATGCCTGCTGGTTTGGTTTCCATGCGAGCCACGCCAGCGTTGCGGCCAGGAGAGTCATCACTAGAGGAAAAAGGGGATTAAAAAGCCCCATCATGAAGCACAGAACGGTTCCCAGACCCACCGTTCCCGTAATGATGAGAGCGCCATAGGAAGTCCAGCGCGGCACTAACACGAGCAGGGCGCCTGCTGTATCCAGAGCTCCGGAGGAGTAGCGGAATCATTGTCCCCACCCGATTGCGTTGAAGAAAGGGATTGTTCCCATAGTGCCGGTGAGCTTTTCGATCCCGATGCCGAGGAAGAGTAAGCCCACGAGGACTCTAAGAAACCAGGTGATGATGAGACGCACCTTACCTGTTTCTGACTTCATAAATTTTTCCTTTTAGGAAAAGAACCGGATCGTCGACCAGAGTTCCTCGCAAATCGCGATTAGATTAGCACACGGAATTTCGAAGTGGCGCCAGGCAGTCGGGGGCGGCGTCAAGTCAGGCGAGTTGCTGCTCTTCGAGGGTCAGGGAGAGTTCTTCCCACTCGGCGAGGAGGGTTGTGCGTTTGGTGCGGAGGGCGTCGAGGCCGGCGGCGTCTTTTTGAGATTGCTCTGCGGAGGTGAAGTTGCCGAGGCGGGCTTCGGCTTCGGCGATGAGGGTTTCCAGGCGGGGGATCTCTTCTTCGGCGTGGCGGAGGCGGTCTTCTAGCTGCTTCAGTTTGATGGGGTTTAGACGCTTGATTGGGATGGTGGGTTCAGAGGAGGATGGTGCCCACACATCAGAGTCGATGTGTGGAGCACCCAGATCTGTAGCGGGTTCGAAAGATGACGATCGAGCTTCGCTCGATAACCCACCCTTCACAAAAGACGTGAAGGATGGGGCACCCGGATTTGTGGCGGGCCGGGCTGGAGGGAGGGAGTTTGTAATCTGTTCGGTTACTTTTTCGGGGCCGCCCTGTTTGCGCCAGAGGTAGTCCTCGTAGTTGCCGGGGTAGATGTGAAGGCGGCGGTCTTCGACCTCGAAGACGCGGGTGGCGAGGCCGTCGATGAAGTAGCGGTCGTGCGAGACGAAGAGGACGGTGCCGGTGAAGTTGCGGATGGCGTCGAGCAGGACGTCTTTGGCGCGGAGGTCGAGGTGGTTGGTGGGCTCATCGAGGAGGAGGAAGTTCGAGGGCGAGACGAGCATCTTCGCCATGGCGTAGCGGTTGCGTTCGCCGCCCGAGAGTACGCCGAGTTTTTTGAAGACGTCGTCGCCGGAGAACATGAAGCAGCCGAGGAGAGAGCGGAGGTCGACGACGGGGACTTTGGGGGCGGCTCCGCTGATGTCGTCGAGCATGCCGGCGGCGGGGTCGAGCACCTTGTACTGGTCCTGCGCGAAGAAGTCGGAGAGGACGTTGTGGCCTTCGCGAATGGTGCCCGCGGTGGGCTCTTCCTGTCGGCTGAGGAGGCGGATGAGGGTGGATTTGCCTGCGCCATTTGCGCCTACGAGAGCGATGCGGTCGCCGCGCTCGATGGAGAAGTTGAGGTTGTCCAGAATTAGTTTTTCACCGCCGGTGGGAGTGGGGTAGACCTTGGTGAGGTTGGAGACCTCAATGACGGTGCGGCCGCTGGCCGGGGGCTGCGGGATGGAGAAGTGGATCGTGGACTCGTCCTCGGGGACTTCGATGCGCTCGATCTTTTCGAGCTCCTTGATGCGGGACTGGACCTGCTTTGCTTTGGTGGCCTGGGCGCGGAAGCGGTTGATGAAGGCTTCGAGGGCGTCGATGCGGTCACGCTGATTTTTGTAGGCGGACATCAGTTGCGTGCGGCGCTCTTCTTTTTGCGCGACGTACTTCTCGTAGTTGCCATGGTAGGTGTGCATGCGCTTGTTCCAGAGTTCAACGGTCTTGTTGACGGTGACGTCGAGGAAGTAGCGGTCGTGCGAGATGAGGATGTAGGCGTTGGGATAGTCGTGGAGGTAGTTCTCGAGCCAGTTGCGGGATTCGATGTCGAGGTGATTGGTGGGCTCGTCTAGTAGGAGGAGTGAGGGTTTTTGCAGGAGGAGCTTGGCGAGCGCGATGCGCATCTGCCAGCCGCCGGAGAACTCTTCGGTGTTGCGGTCCCAATCTTCTTTGGAGAAGCCGAGGCCGCCGAGGACCGCGCCTACCTGCGAGTCGAGGTTGTAGATGTCGTGGACGTGGAGCTGGTCGGCGATATCGGAGTAGCGCTCGGCGGCGGTGGCGTACTCCTTCGATTTTGGGTCGGCTTCGGAGAGCGTGGTGGTGAGGGCGATGGATTCGCGCTCGAGCTCGTGCAGGTGGTCGAAGACGGAGAGGCATTCGCTGAAGACGGTGCGGCCGCGGAGGGCGAGGCCGTCCTGCGGGAGGTAGCCGAGGGTGACACCCTTGTTGCGGGTGATGACGCCGTAGTCGAGGGACTCGATGCCGCCGATAATCTTGAGGAGGGTGGATTTGCCGGTGCCGTTGCCGCCGACCAGGCCGGTGCGCTCGTCTGGGTTGATGAGCCAGTTCGCGTCTTCAAAGAGGAGTTTTTGGCCGAAGCGTTTGCCGGCTGCTGAGAGTTGGAGCATTTGTTTCTATTTTCTCATTGGTGGGTGTGTCCTGCCGGACAGGCCCACTACCGTGGGGCGGTCACTTCGTGACTTGTATACCTTGTTTGGGTGAAGGGATTGCGGTGGTCCTCGTGATGCTCGAAGGAAAAGATAGCGCCGACCAGCGGGAGGCCCTATGTCTATCATCCTGCCACGACCGGTATACACGTCACGAAGTGACCGCTGCCCGCGCAGGGCGCTCGTCCGGCAGGACAGAAATATGTTTTCCAGGTTTGTCGCTCTTCTCCGTCTAACACGATGTTCTTGATACGCATTCTTTTGCTCAAAGGACTGTTTATGATTCGATGCTTCGCTTTTCTGCCTCTGCTTGCCTTCTCTTACGTCGTGGCGCAAGAGCCCACGACCGCGCCGACCCGGCTCACCATCTACAACCAGGACTTTGCGGTTGCCCGGACGACAGTTCCGCTGGATCTTCATGCAGGAACGAACGAGGTTCTGACGACGAATGTGACCGGACAGCTTGAGCCGGATTCGGTGGTGCTTCGCGACCCGAGCGGACGCAACCTGGTGCATGTGGCGGAGCAGAACTATGACGCGGCGGTGGTGGACCAGCAGTGGATGATGGAGAAGTATGAGGGCAAGACGATCGATTTTCAGATCCAGGGACCGCAGGTGATGGAGAGTGCAACGGGTGAGCAACGGGTGATTCCGGCGAGAACTGTAGAGGGCCGGATCATTCGCGCGGGCGGTCAGGCGGCGAATGGATATCCGTACAACCAGCCATTGATCGAAGTTGGCGGGAAGATGCAGTTTTCGATGCCGGGAGTACCGGTGTTTCCGGCGACGACGGACGGGCTGTTGTTGAAGCCTACGCTGCGATGGCAGATCGATGACGAGAAGGCTGCGCGGTTTTCTGCGGAGCTCGATTACATCACGCATGGGATGAACTGGCAGGCCACCTACAACGTGGTGGTGCCGAGACAGCCGATACGACGGGGCCGGAGCTGGCGGAGATTATCGGCTGGGTGACTATCGAAAACAAGACGGGGACTGACTTTCCTGAGGCGACGATTCAGTTGATGGCGGGGGATGTGGCGAAGATCCAGGATCTGCGGGCCCGTGACAGGGCTGCGATGGCTATGAACCAGAACGCCATGATTCTGGCTTCGGCAGGTCCGCAGGTCACGCAAAAAGCGTTCGATGATTTTCATCTGTACGATCTGCATCGCACGGTCTCACTTCGTAACGAAGAGACCAAGCAGGTGCAGTTTCTCGAGGCCACGAATGTGACCGTTCGGCGCACGTATCAGTTTGAAGGGAACGGCCCGGTTACACAGGGTTTTTATCCTGGATACCATAACGATCAGATCGGATCTTCAAACTCCGGCAACACCCGCGTTTCGATCTTCGAGGAGATCAAGAACTCTGAGTCGAACCATCTTGGGATGCCCTTGCCTGGAGGTCGCCTGCGTCTTTATCGGCGCGACACCGGCGGACAGATGCAGTTTGTGGGAGAGAACATGATCCTGCACACGCCGGCTGAGCAGACGTTCAAAGTGATTAGCGGGAGTGCCTTCGACCTGACTGCTGCGCGGCGTCAGACCGACTTCAAGGTGGACAATATGAAGCGGGTGATGGATGAGAGCTTTGAGATCAAGCTCTCAAATCAGAAGGCGCAGCTCGTGACAATTAACACCGTGGAACATATGGGCCGCGGAGAGAACTGGGAGATCACCGCGAAGTCTTCTGAGTTCACCAAACGGGACAGCTCCACGATCGACTTCCCCGTGACAGTGCCAGCGAAGGGCGAAGCGATCCTGACCTATACGGTGCACTATAGCTGGTAGAGCGAGATTGCATGGAGAAGCGTGAGTCCTGCCGGACGGGCGCCCTGCGCGGGTGGCGGTCACTTCATGACTTGTATACCCCTTGGGTTGGGGCTCCCGTTGGTTGCGAACTGGGTTTCGTGCCGACCAGCGGGAGGACCTCCGCCTGCGCAGGGCGCACGAAGAATCCGTTTGAGAGCTGCGGTTCGTACTTGGAGTGACTATGCGATTACGTTCGGCAGTCCTTCTCTACTTGATGGCGATTACGGTTTCGGGTTGGGCTTCGGCTCCTGCGGCGCAGACAACGTTGCATTCGCAGCCGTGGTCGGATGCAGCGTTTGCAGAGGCGCGGACGGAACATAAGTTTGTGCTGCTGGACCTGGAGGCGGTGTGGTGCCACTGGTGCCATGTGATGGATGAGGTGACGTATCGCGATCCGGCGGTGGTGCGGCTGCTGAATCAGCGGTATGTACTGGTAAAGGTGGATCAGGACTCGCGGCCGGATATCTCGAACCGGTATCAGGACTACGGGTGGCCCGCTACTGTGGTGTTTGCGGCGGATGGGTCGGAGATTGTGAAGCGGCAGGGGTATCTGCCGCCGCGGCTGATGTCGTCGATGCTGCAGGCGATCATTGACGATCCTTCGCCGGGGCCGAGCATCGAGAGGGAAGCTGCGTTTCGGCCGGCTTCGGATTCGGCGATCAGGCCAGCGCTGATAGCGAGGATTGAGGCGCAGTATGAGAAGCAGTATGACAAGCCCATTGGCGGGTGGGGGTTTGTTCATAAATATCTGGATGAAGAGTCGGTGGAGTATGCGATGCGGGAGGGCGGGCGGGGCAACGCGGAGTATGCGAAGCGCGCGGCTGATACGCTGCATGATGCGACGAACCTGCTGGACCCGGTTTGGGGTGGGATGTACCAGTATTCGGTGGGGCGGCATTGGACGGAGCCGCACTTTGAGAAGCTGATCTCGATCCAGGCGGATGCGCTAAGGGAGTATTCGCTCGCGTTTGCGCAGACGCAAAATCCGGAGGATCTCAAGGCTGCGCAATCTGTGCATGGTTACGTTACAAGTTTTCTTACTGCGTCTTCGGCGGGAGTATTTTTTGTGTCGCAGGATGCGGATCTCCATGATGGGCAGGAGAATGAGGCTTATTTCAAACTCTCGGATGCGGCGCGGCGGGCACAGGGTATTCCGCGGGTGGATACGCATGTTTATGCTCGCGAGAATGGGTGGCTGATCAGTGCGCTATGCGATTACTATGCCGCCAGCGGCGACGCGTCTGCGCTGGCTCAGGCACGGAAGGCTGCGGGATGGATTGTGGTGCACCGGAGTTTGCCGGGGGGAGGCTTTCGGCACGACGATGTGGATGCGGCTGGGCCTTATCTTGGGGATACGCTGGCGATGGGGCAGGCTTTTCTGGCGCTCTATAACGTTACGGGGGATCGCGGGGATTTGAAGGTTGCCGGAGCAGCGGCGCAGTACATCGCGGCACACTTTGCGCCGGCTGCGGCGGGTAGGGGATTTGTTACGGCCCAGACGCCGACCGATGCTGCGTATCGGCCGCATCCTGATCGGGATGAAAATGTTGCTCTGGTGAGGTTCGCTTCGGCGCTTGCTGTGGCTTCCGGAGAGGATCGGTTTCGGGCTACTGCTGCGGAGGCGATGCGGTATATTGCGGCGGAGTCGGTTGCTCTGCAGCCGCTGTCGGCTGGGGTTCTGCTTGCGAATGAGGATATGACGGAGGCTCCGATTCACGTCACTGTGGTTGGCTCGGCTGCGAGTGCTGAGGTAATGGCGCTGCATGCGGCTGCGCTGCGCTCGATTACTTCGCATGAGGTGATTGAGATACGCGATCCGGCGGACCCGGCGCCGCTGCCGACCAGCGTTGCGTATCCTCCGTTGAAGCGGGCGGCGCTGTTTCTTTGTACGGCAGAGGCTTGCTCGTCGCCAATCTTTCGCGGGGAGGATGTTCGGGCCAAGATTCAGCGGGCGCAACTTCAGGTACAGCGGTAGGGATGTGGCCTTCCGGCCGGGACCGCTACGCGCGGTGCGGTCACTTCGTGACGTGTATACCCCTTCGGGTGGCGCTCCCGTTGGTCGCGAGGAGATCTCTTGCCGACCATCGGGAGGTCCGAGGCGAAGCCGGTATACGCGTCACGAAGTGACCGCCGCCCGCGCAGGGCACCCTTCCAAGCAGTTCGAAAACGAACAGTGTTTCGTGTGTTTGGACAGTGGTGAGAGAGGATGTTGCTGGTCGCTTCTCTGTTATGTTCTGGGTTGGCAAGAGTTAGGCTTTTTGAGGTCAAACGAAAGTTTGGCTGCGGAATTGCATCTTTTTCTTAGCGGAGTTCTCGATTGCGGAGGCTGGTATGGCTTATTTCGAACGAGTTAGGGATGTGGTTTCGGGGCCGTTTAGCCCGGAGATGATGAGGCAGCGGACGGCTGCCGGATGGCAACTGGTGTCGATGGAGTGGAGGCGGGAGCTGCCGGATCAGGAGGCTCCGACGGAGGGCGCGTTTCGAGAGGAGATTCCTTATGGGCTGCGGATCTCAGAGGACTGCACGCGGCTGGAGGTGGACCCAAGGGAGAACCAGACGCTGATGTTGATGATGGAGCTGCTGGGGCAGGACTTTTCGTATGCGAGCATCGTCAGCGACCTGAACGAGAAGGGCTTTCGAATGCGCAATGGCGGGTCGTGGAACAGGGTGGCGGTGTTTAAGATGATGCCGCGGCTGATCGAGGTGGGGCCGCGGCTGTTTTCGTCCGAGGAGTGGAGGGGGCGAGAGAAGCGGCTGTCGCAATTCAGGAGCACCGAGGGGATTTAGCGCGTCGTTGGCGTTGCTGACCTAACCGTTGCTAGACTCTTCGCTTCAACTCTCGTTGTGGGGCTTTCGTGGGGGTGTGCTCGTCTAACCGATAACGACACGGTGCGAGACGGGTAGCATGGAAGCTCCAGGAGTATAGATTGAGCGAAGAAGCAGTAGAGACGATTGAGTTAAAGGACTGCCCAAGATGGTGGCAAAGACGATGGCTGCTTTGGGTGGGAACGGGTATTGTCGTGTTGGGGTTTGCCGCCGCGCTGGCGGTGGAGTGGGGGCTAAGGCAGATGCAGCCGATGCTGCGCAAGAAGGTGGTGGAGACACTCTCGGCGCGGTTTCACAGCCCGGTAGAGCTGGATCAGCTTGAGCTTTCGATGACCAGGGACATGATAGTGACCGGTGGAGGGCTGCGGATTCTGTATCTGGCGGGACCGACGAAGCCGGATGCGAGGCCGAATGCGCCGCCGATGCTGGAGGTTGATCGGTTTGAGTTCAGGACGGGATGGCGCGAGTTGCTGCGGCCTACGACACGGCTGGTCACGGTGAAGGTGCAGGGGCTGCGGGTGAATATTCCGCCGAAGGGGGATCGCGGTGCCCGGGAGCCGGATGATCCGAGGCGGAAGGGGCAGTCGGCGCTGGGGATTGTGGTGGATCGGATTGAGTGCACAGACGCGAAGGTGACTCTCGAGACGAGCAAGCCGGGGAAGAAGCCACTGGAGTTTGCCATCAAGAGCGTAGTGCTGACCGACGTGGGTGCGAAGAAGCCGCTGGGCTACACAGCGATGCTGATGAATCCGAAGCCGGTGGGAGAGGTGCGGTCGACGGGGCACTTTGGGCCGTGGCAGGGTGATAATCCGCGGGATACGCCGCTGGACGGAGACTATGAGTTCACTCATGCGGACCTGTCTTCGATTCATGGGCTGGGTGGGACTTTGTCTTCGACGGGGAGGTTTGGCGGGACGCTGGGGAGTTTAACTGCAGATGGAACGACGGAGACTCCGGACTTTCGCCTGGACATCAGCGATCATGCGATGCCCCTGCATACGGAGTTTCATGCGGTCGTGGATGGCACGACGGGAGACACGTGGCTGGATCCGGTGCGGGCGCGGCTGGGCAGGACGGAGATTACGGCGCGTGGAGCGGTGACGCGAGCGGAGGGAGTGCCGGGGCATAATACCGACCTGAGTGTTGTGATTGAGAGGGGTCGGCTTGAGGATATTTTGAGCCTTTCGTTGAAGTCGAACCCGCCGCTGATGCGCGGGGCGCTTGTGGCGAAGGTGCATTTCTTCGATCCTGCTGGACCGGTGAGTGTTTCGCGCAAGATGAAGCTGGAGGGCACGTTTGCGATCAAGGATGGGATGCTGAACAATCCGGAGATGCAGGCGAAGATGGATTCGCTGAGCATGAGGGCGCAGGGAAAGCCGAAGCAGGCGAACGCACAGGAGGCGGCGGTGGTGGGTTCTGCGCTGAGCGGAAAGTTTTCGATCGCGAATGCGGTGCTCGATGTGAAGGACTTGAACTACCAGATGCCTGGGGCGCAGATGTTAGCGGACGGGCAGATGCAGCTGGTTCCGAGCACGTTTGAGTTTCATGGGAAGGTGAGGACCCAGGCGACGGCGTCGCAGATGACGACCGGGTGGAAGAGTCTGCTGCTGAGCCCGTTCGACAAGATGCTGAAGAAGAATGGCGCGGGACTGGAGTTGCCGATCAAGGTGACGGGAACGCGTTCGACGTATGACCTGAGGTTGGATTTTCCGCACGACACGCGGGCTCCGGCTGGGTTGCCAACTCCCGCAAAATGAGCGAAGTGAGGCTGGAGGAGCCTGGGATGATGCTTCTGTTGGAGAGACAAGGACGAAGCGCTCTGCTAGTGTCAGACTGGAGAGTTATTCGCTAGAGAGTTATTCGAGCAGAAGAGTTTTTGCGCAGAATGTTTGATGCGGAGTTTGATGTCCGGACAGCCACAACTATTTCCGAATCCTGAACCGGCGTTGGAAGAGCGGCCGGTGAATCAGGGAGAACCTGCAAAGAGATCAGCGCCGGTATGGCTGCAGCGGCTGTCGCTGTTTGTGCTGGTGCTGTTTTGTGTGTACCTGGGCGTGCTGGTAATGGTGCTGCCGTGGTGGACGCGGATATGGGACCGGAACGAGTTTATTCTGGCACGGCCGTGGCTGGCGGCGGTATTGCATAATGGCGCGGTGCGGGGAATGATCTCCGGGCTGGGGCTGCTGGATGTCTGGATCGGCATCTCCGAGGCGGTGCACTACCGAGACTACCGGGGATGAGCGACTTGAAGGTGAGTGAGAGCGTATGAACCCCAAGGTGCCCGAGACGCTGGAACAGGCTCCGCTGGCGTATGAGAATGCGGAGTTTTTGAACTCGCCGGATGGGCGGATGCTGCGGATCCTAGCGGAGTATCAGGAGCCGATGGCGCGGTTTCGCCGGGAGCGGATTCAGGACACCGTTGTCTTTTTTGGCTCGGCGCGGTTTCGGGCGTTGGATGTGGCGAGCTCGGAGCTGGAGCTGCTGGCGAATACGGGTTCGAGCGAGCCGGCGCCGAAAGATGAGCAGCCGGCGAGCCCAGAGGAGATAGCCAGCGGAGAGGCCAGTGCACAGAAGCTGCGACTGGCAGAGGCTGCGGTGGAGATGGCTCAGTATTACGAGGAGGCGCGGCGGCTGGCGGGAATGGTGGCTACGTGGTCGAAGACGCTGCCGGGGCGGCGGCACCGGTTTGTGGTGACCTCGGGAGGCGGGCCGGGGATTATGGAGGCGGCCAATCGCGGGGCGTATGAGGCTGGATGCAAGACGATCGGGCTGAATATCAAGCTGCCGTTTGAGCAGCATCCGAACCCTTACATTACGCCGGCGCTCAGCTTCGACTTTCATTACTTCTTCATGCGGAAGTACTGGTTCGCTTATCTGGCGAAGGCTCTGGTGGTCTTTCCGGGCGGCTTTGGGACGCTGGATGAGATGTTCGAACTGCTGACGCTGGCGCAGACGAGGAAGCTGGCGAAGAAGATCACGGTGGTGATCTATGGGTCGAGCTATTGGAAGAAGGTGATTAACCTGGAGCTGCTGGCGGCGAAGGGTGCGATTGCGCAGGCGGACCTGGAGCTGTTTGAGTTTGCGGATACGCCGGAGCAGGCGTTTGAGCTGCTGAAGAAGGGGCTGACGGAGAATCATCTCGAGTCGGACTATGAACGGGAGCAGACGAAGCTGGAGAAACAGGAGATTCCAGATCATCCGGCACCCAGCGTGCAGGAGATGATGGGGCCGGATATCGCGAAGACCCGGTAGATGAGGCCGTAGCTTGGTTGTGCCTCAGTTTGAAACTGAATACCAATAAACTAAACCTGTATTTCGCTGTTGCTCCTTTGAGAAAGACAGATGGCGTGAACGGAAAATATCGCAAACTCCTATTTGTGGTCGGTGCATCTACTGTCCTTCTAGGTGTCATCTCGTTTCTAACGTTCATCGACATTCCGCATGGATTACGTTCCCGCGTTTACTGGTTTATTTGGTCGCGGCAGTATAAACGAGACGTGATGTTGTCCTCGAGCACCTCTACAGAGGTCCACCATGCTGAATGGTATGGGGACGGATGGGGCGGTGCTCCCGTAGGTGATTGGATGGGATATGTCGTATACGATCCGGCCGATTCTTTGCCCCAAATAAACACCGTCGGAACGCCTGCGAAAATAGCCGGTATTCCTTGCGAAGTAGTTTCCGTGCGACGCCTTGAAAGAGGCTGGTACTCAGTCGTTACAGATATGAACCAGTTCTGGGATAGCGGTCACCCTAATTGCTGAGAGCTATCAACGTCCCATTTCTTGTAGATGCTCTGATAGGATCTTGTTCTGGCTGAAGCTTGAAGAAGTTCGTTCGATCGTTCGCGGCACCTATCTTTGTACGAGGTCTTGCATGCAACGGAAACCAAGTGTTCCTGCCGCTCTATTTCTCGTCGCAGTGTTGATGTTCCAAAGCTTCGGGGCTACCCTTCTCGCTCAAGCGACTGCTCCAGCGCCTCCTCCTCCAACGCCCGATCAGCTGGATCAGTTGCTGGCGCCGATAGCGCTCTATCCTGACTCGCTGCTGGCCCAGATTACGACGGCTTCGACAAATCCTCAGGAGATTTTGGATGTCGATAACTGGCTGGCGTTGAATAAGAACCTAAGCGGAACGGAGCTGACGGACGCGGCGCAGAAAAGCGGCTTCGACCCTGCCTTTATTGCTCTTACCAGCTTTCCATCCGTGATCGAGATGATGGCCGAGAACATCGACGACTATGCTGCGATCGGGAGTGCCGTGTCGTCGAATCAGGCGGAGGTGTCGGCGTCGATTCAGCGGTTGCGTTCGCAGGCTTATACGGCGGGAGCGTTGCGCAGCACGCCGCAGCAGCAGGTGGAGGTGCAGCAGAGTTCGGGGCAGCCAATTTATGTGATTCAGCCGACGAATCCGCAAGTGGTGTATATCCCGCAGTACGACCCTACGGTCGTTTATGTGGGACCAAGTACTGGCAGTGTGGTGGCGGCGTCGCTCATTGGTTTTGGGGTGGGGATCGGGATTGGTGCGCTGTTGGTGAACAACCAGCCGTGGGGCTGGGGTGGTTGGGGATGGAACTGGGGCGGGCGCAGCATCTACTACAACCACGGCCCCTGGGGTGGGTGGCGTGGCGGATACCGTCCGCCGCGGCCTTATTATCGTCCACGGCCGGTGCCCTACGGTAGCCGTCCAGGATACGGCGGCAACTGGGGATATCGTCCGTCGAACTATCGGCCACCGATGTCGGCGAATCGGCCTGGGTACAGCCGTCCCGGGTATGGTCAGCCGGGTTACCGTCCGGGGCGCCCAACCTCTGGGCCTGGGAGCCGGCCAGGAGGTTCGCGTCCTGGAACTCCGGGATATAGACCGGGCGGGTCGAATGGGAATCGCCCAGGAACTACGCCGGGGAATCGTCCTGGTGGTTCGAATGGAAGTCGTCCGGGGAATGGAAGCCGGCCGGGCGGCGGTCAGAGTGTGGGCCGTCCCTCTCAGCCGGGGCAGGGTGGCAGGCCTCCGCAACAGACCCGTCCGCCACAACAGACCCGACCAACGCCGCAGCCTCGTCCAACACAACCCCGGCCTACGAATCAGAGCAGACCTACGCCGCAGCCCCGGCCGACACAACAAAGTCGCCCGACCAACCAGAGCCGGCCCACCTCACAGTCGAGGTCGGCGGGAAGGCCATCGTCGGGGTCTCGGCCACCGTCGAACAGAGGTTCAGGCAATAGCCCAAACTAACTTGCATCGTCGCGCCTCGCCATTGAAGGTTTAGGCGGTCTGCGTCATTGCGCCATTCAGGGCGATTTTGCGCTGATGCAACTGGAATCCGGATGCGCTGGGACCGCCTACAACCTTTGGGGAATCATTGTAGATACTGGGTTTAGGGATTTTGAAGCTGCATTGTTGGTGCAGTCATACCCTCGTCACATAGTGGCTCGATACTGCCCTCGTAAGCAGCCTGAGGGCTTACGAGCCAAGGGGGGTAACCCGATGAGCCAGTCGAGCGTGTCGTACCTGTGGAGGGAACCGGAGGCGGCGAAGGGCTTCCTGACCGGCGTATCGCTACACAGCCATACGAATCAGTCGAAGGAGACGTTGGATTTCATCTCGGAGCTGTCGAAGGATTGGAGCTTTCTGCAGCCGATTATGCGGTGGGGCGAGCGGCGGAGCAAGCGGCTGACTGGAATCGATCCAGACTATGCACGGGCTTACTGGACGCCGCCATTGACGCCGAGCCTGGCGTTCGATCTCGAGCGGAAGCAAATCGAAGAAAAGCTGCAGATTCAGGGGCTGGTCTCGATTACGGATCACGACGACATCAACGCTCCGATGCTGCTGCGGACGGTGCCCTCGTCGCGGCATATTCCGGTATCGGTAGAGTGGACGGTGCCGTTTGGGGCGACTGCCTTTCACTTGGGGATTCACAATCTTCCGAGCGCGACTGGGGCGGAGTGGATGGAGCGGATGGCAGCGTTTACCGCGATGCCGGTCACAACCCGTGCGCCGAAGCTGCTGACGGAGATGCTGGTGGAGCTCGATGAGCTGCCGGGAGTGTTGATTGTGTTCAACCACCCGCTGTGGGATCTGTATCGTGTGGGCAAGGAGAAGCATGAGGTGCTGGTGAATGAGTTTCTGGCCGTGAATGGGCAGTTCGTTCATGCGCTGGAGTTGAACGGGCTGCGCGACTGGAAGGAGAATCGCGAGACCTCCACGCTTGCCGGGAAGTGGAATCAGCTGGTGATCAGTGGTGGCGATCGCCATGGCGTTGAGCCGAATGCGAATGTGAATCTGACGCGGGCGTCGAGCTTCAACGAGTTTGTGCACGAGGTGAGGCGCGAGCGGCAGAGCCATGTGTTGTTTATGCCGCAGTATGCCGAACCGTGGAAGCACAGGATTCTGCAGTCGACCCTGGACGCGATTCGAAACTATCCGGATTTTCCGGAGGGATCGAGATTGTGGGATGAGCGGGTGTACCATCCCGACGCGGAAGGCGTAATTCAGCCGATGACGCGGCTATGGACGACCGGACATGCTCCAGCATTCTTCCGGGCGGTGCTGGTGATGGTTCGAATGATGGGCGCGGGGCCGGTTTCGAGCGGGCTCCGGATGGCGTGGAATGACAGCGGGGAGATGCGGACGACGCTGGCTAAGCTGGATGCTTAGGGCGTAGAGGCTGGTGTCCTGCCGGACGGGCCCGCTGCGCGCGGGGCGGTCACTTCGTGACTTGTATCCCGGTCTTGGTAGACGATCGGTATAGGGCCTCCTTCGGTCGGCTTTGTCTTTCTCTGGGTAAAAACTTCCGGACTGCGGAGCACGAGAGGTAGTCTAAAGCGATGCGGGTGCCGCGTGTTGCCTACTTTCCGGACTCGTTCCATGAGGTGAATGGGGTCGCGCATACGAGCCGCAACTTTGTGGCGTATGCGGAGCGCCATGAGCTGCCGTTTCTGTGTGTGCGCGCAGGCGGCCGGGTGGGGGCGTTCGAGCAGGTGGGAGAGCTAAGGACGCTGGAGCTGGAACGAAGTCGCACATCGGTTCGCATGGAGAAGGACCTTGAGTTCGACACACTGTTCTGGCGGCACGGCGGAGCGATTCGGCGGCAGTTGGAGCGCTTTCAGCCGGATGTGATTCACATTACGGGGCCAAGTGAGTTGGGGATGTTTGGTGCGTACTTCGCGTGGGAGCTGGGGATTCCGCTGGCGGCGTCGTGGCATACGAATGTGCATGAGTATGCGGCACGAAGAATGGGGTGGTTAACCGGCAAGTTGTCGGCACGGGCGGGCGCGACGACCGAGCGCGGCGTGGAGGCGGGGGCGTTGTGGGCTACTTCGCGGTTTTACCAGTTGGCCAAGGTCTTGTTTGCGCCGAACGAAGAGCTCTGCCGCATGCTGGAGAAGACGACAGGAAGGCCCTGCTACCTGATGCAGCGCGGAGTGGATACGGTGTGGTTTTCGCCTGCGCACCGTACGCGTGAGGCCAGCGACAGGACGGTGGTGCTGGGGTATGTGGGCCGTCTTTCGATTGAGAAGAATGTGAAGCTGTTGACGCGAGTGCGGAGAGAGCTCGCGACGATGGGAGTGGGCGGCGTGAAGTTTCTGATCGTCGGGCATGGCAGCGATGAGGCGGAGTTGCGGCTGGAGCTGGCAGACGCTGAGTTTGCGGGCGTGTTGCGCGGGGCCGCGCTAGCAGAGGCTTACGCAAATATGGATGTGCTGGTGTTTCCTTCGCATACCGATACCTTTGGGAATGTAGTGTTGGAGGCACTGGCGAGCGGTGTGCCTGCGGTGGTGACCCCCGACGGCGGCCCGAAGTTTATCGTGCGGGATGGCGAGACGGGATTTGTAATGGAGGATGATCAATTTTCGACAGCGGTTGCGGATCTGGTGAGAGACAGGGCGCGGCTGGAGGTAATGCGGCTGAAGGCGCGGGAGTATGCGCTGGGGTGCAGCTGGGATGCGGTGTTTGACCGTGTGTATGCGGGCTACGAGACGCTGCTGCCGGTGCGCCGGGCTGGTGTGACAATTGGCGAACTGGCGTAGGCGATAGGCCAGGTGTGACAGTACTCCCCTTCGGCAAAGCTCGGGACCAGCATGACAACGCAAACAAAGCTTAGAGGAAAACAAACAGGCGTGGAACCGCGCCGGCCCCCTCCGCGTACTGCTCTTTGCCATTCTCGCAATCAAGGAGATTACTATGCCGTCTTTCGCTACGCCTTCCATCGGATTCGCCGCTACGGTGGCGGCGATTGTTCTCGCTTCCACATCGACTGTGGTGTTTGCTCAGAGCTCAGACCACGAGTGGCAGAAGGTTTATGCCGTGGGTGGTGGGACTGCTTCGCTTACGGTGGAGACGGGCGACAGCGGCCTTGAGATCCACTCATGCGGCGACTGCAAGGAGATCAGAGTTCATGTCGAGTCAACGCAAAACCTGAGCGAGTACGTGATCGAGGAGCATCAGGAGGGCGATCACGTTTCGTTCACGATCAAAGAAAAACCGCACGCCTTCCGGGTTCAATGGAACGCGAGTCGAAGAACGAAGGTAAGTGTGGAGACTCCGGCAAAGCTGGATCTGGATGCGAAGGTTGCGGACGGTAATCTGTCTGCGCAGGATCTGACGGGCAAGGTTCAAGTCCGCTCCGGCGATGGTTCGGTGGAGCTTAACAACATCAAAGGGGATGTGCACTTGGTTGCCTCAGATGGCAGCGTCAGCCTGCACAATGCGATTGGCACCGTTGATGCTCGCGGTTCGGACGGCAGTATGAAGATCGATGGACAGTTCACGATGGTTCAGCTGCAGACCAGCGACGGCAATCTGGACTTCACCCTTTCTCCTGGATCTCAGCTTACGAGTGCTTCGCAGATAAAGAGTTCGGATGGACGGGTTTCTATCCGGCTGCCGCAGACGCTCTCCGCGGATATGGATGTGGCGACCGGCGATGGACATCTAAACTGCACGCTTCCGCTGACATTGGATCACTACAACAGCAGGGAGTCGAGCGGACATCACCTGCACGGGCACTTGAATAACGGCGGCGTTCCGTTCAGCATTCGCGCCTCGGATGGGAACGTCAGCATAACAACCCTCTAGTAGCGGAGTTCGCCGATGAACGCGGCGTATGGGGCGAGGGTCATCTGTTCGAGATTCATCGTGCCGATGTTGTCGTCTGAGCGTAGTACGGAGCGGATGAAGCTTCCGCGCAGATCGAGCCTTGTTGTATCTGCTTTGAGCGACAGGATGACGGGATGCGCCGTGAGGTTGAAGAGCAGGATCATGACCGGAGAAGTAGCCGAGACGACCTTCGGTTTGCGGATCAGCACTAGAACGTTTTGATCGTCGCGGTTGATGGTGAGGCTGGTCCCCAAAGCGAGGGTGGAGTTGCCATGATGGAGCGCGCTGAGCTGACGATACCAGTTGAGGAGAGAGTCGGGATCGGTGTCCTCGAGAGCGGCGTTCGGCGTGGCATCGGGTGAAGTGCTGGCCGTGGTCGTGGGAGGCTTGTTCGGGATTGGGGTCGGGCTTGTAGGTGGTTTATAGGGGACGTAGGTCTCGCTGGTGGTCGGCTTGTACGGGACATAGGTTTCGCTGGCAGGGGCGGCGGGTGGAGGAGGCGGAGGCGCGTCCCACACGATCAGCGGCGCGGCTGCGCTGGAGGGAGAGGCAGAGCGGACGCCGAGTTCCTGCCCATAGTAGAGCAGCGACTCGGCGCGGGTGGTAAAGAGAAGAGTTGCGACCAATTTGGCGATAGCGAGGTCGTGCTGGCCGTCGGCGTAGCGGCTCATGCTGCGGGTGAAGGTGGGGCCATCGGTGGCGAGGAGCGGAAGGCTGTGGCCGGCTTGCTGGATGTCCTGGAGGCGGTCGATAAGGGGGCGGATGGTGGATGCGTTGAGTGGGGTGATAGCGCCGAGGCGGTCGTCGAGCAGGAGCTGCGGGGATTGCGTGTCGAGCACGGTGCTGCGTGGCTGGGTGGTAGTGTGTGCTTGCCGCCGTGAGCGGGAGTGTGCGTGGTGGCGGCCTCGGGTGGCGGGCTGCGGCTGCGGTTGAGGCTGGGCGGTTGCGACTAAGTTGGGATCCGCATCGGCGATGAGGATGCGTTGGCCGAGATAGCTGACGGTAGTGGTGCGGAGGGTTGCAGCCTGTTGGTGGGCGGCTTCACTGGTGCCGTTGACATGAAAGCCCGCGATGCCGCGGCTGAGCCAGAAGCGGGCGACGTTGGGCAGGTCCTCTGCGGGTATCGCGGGGTCGAGGTCGAGCAGGACGCGGAGGCGACGGCTGCTGGCTTCGCGAAGGAGATCGTCGAACTCGTCGAGGGAGCCGAGGGCGGGATCGATCGTCTCGGCATGGGTGGCGTCGGACTGGAGATGCGTGAGAAGGATGGCGTCGGTGCCGAGGGAGTGGATGTAGTCGAGGCGATGGACGATGCCGTGAAGGGGGCTGTCTCCTGCCGGGCTGAAGTCGGCGGGGTTGATCTCGTAGATGATGGCGCGCTGCCACCAGAGGTCGGTGGTGATGCCGGAGCCAACCCAGCCGGGGCGCGCGAGAGTCTGCGATGAGGCAAGGGGAGCGACTGCCGTGAGAGCGCAGGCGAGACAGAAGGAGAGAAGAGGTCGGGGAGTTCGGTGGAGGGTGATCATGCGCTCGTAATTGAGATGCTACGCGAGACGGCCGGGGAATGGGATGGGGGGTGCATGCGCCGCTTTGGGCAAGCTTTATGGACGGGAGTGCTGCTCCTCTTCTTGTGTTTCGAGGAGCGAGGTTTTATGGTCAATGAATCCGCTGCAAATAAAAGGAGATTCGCATGAGAGGTCTTGCCGCTTTTGGTATGGGGGCTGCGCTGTTTTTTGTTCAGTCGGGGTTGGCGCAGATGGGCGCGCCGGATACGCCGCCGCCAGTGTCGATGCCGGCCATCCATGGGCCGCTCGCGGCGAAGTACAAGGCAGACGCGGATCGAATTTTGAAGGCAGGCGAGACCGATGACGATGGATATGTGGCGCTGACGTATCTGTGCGATCACATCGGCAAGCGGTTGAGCGGATCGCCGCAGCTGAACACGGCGGTCGAATGGGGCGCGGAGCTGATGCGTAAGGCCGGCCTGCAGAACGTGACGGTGCAGCCGGTGATGGTGCCGCACTGGGTGAGGGGGGAGGAGTCGGGTGCGATCGTTGCGCCGGTGACCAAGCCGCTGCACATGCTGGGGCTCGGTATGAGCGTGGGCACGCCGAAGGGAGGCATTACCGCTGAGGCGGTGTTTGTCCCTAGCTTCGCGGCGCTGGATGCGATGACGCCGGAGCAGGTGAAGGGAAAGATCGTCGTGTTCAATCCGGGCTGGCATGGCTATGGGGTGAACGTGATGTATCGCGCGATTGGGCCGTCGAAGGCTGCGGCAAAGGGCGCGGTGGGCGTGCTGGTGCGGTCGGCTACGGGGTTGGCGATGCAGACGCCGCATACTGGCGCGCTCTTTTACGACGAGAAGGTGACGAAGATTCCTGCGGCCGCCATTTCAATAGAAGACGCGTTGATGATCGAGCGACTATGTAAAGAAGGGCCGGTGAAGGTGCATCTGCAGATGGAGGCGCACATCGAGCCAGAGGTGCAAGCCGGCAATGTGATCGGCGAGATTGTTGGCAGCGAGCATCCGGAACAGGTGGTGGTGATCGGCGGACACATTGATTCGTGGGATGTGGGCCAGGGTGCGCAGGATGATGGGTCGGGAATTATGGGAACGTTTCAGGCGGTGACGCTGATTCATAAGCTGGGGCTGAAGCCAAAGCGCACGATCCGCATAGTGTTCTGGGTTAATGAGGAGAACGGCGAGGCGGGCGGGAAGGCGTATCGAAAGATGATTGGCCCGAAGATCGGCGAACAGGTTGCGGCGATCGAGATGGATGAAGGCGCGGAAAAGCCACTTGGGATAGGGTATGGCGGCTTCGAGTCGCTGATGCCGGGTGCGCCGCCATTCGATTTGAGCAAGCTGCCCCCGGATCAGCAGCAGTCGTTTGCGGCGCTGCAGGATATCGCTTCGCTGCTGGGGCCGATTGGCGCGGATAAGGTTCTGCCGGGCGGAGGCGGGTCCGACATCGAGCCGCTCACCGACGACGGCGTTCCTGCGCTGGCTCCGCGGACCGAGGATCTGCACTACTTCGACTGGCATCACACCGAGGCGGACACGCTGGATAAGGTCGATCCGAAGGAGTTTCGGAAGAGCGCGGCTATGTTGTCCGTCGTGGCTTATGTGCTGGCGGATATGGATGGCCGCTTGGCGGGGAAGGTCGCTGCAGCGGCGAAGTAGCTTTGGTTTAGAGAGATGGCTGTGGCGGAGTCATTCCGCTACAGCCATTTTTTTTGCGAGTCAGCGAGTCAGGGAATCAGCGCGGTGGTGGTGCCGTAGACGGTGGAACGGGTTTGCCATTGGCGGTGTCGGACTCCATCAACTCGGCGCGAGTGCCGTCGGGGTCGAAGAGGTTGACTTGGCGCTTGCCGTTGACGCCGGTGTGTGGAGCGATGGGCTTGCCGTAAGTTTGGAACGCGGGGCGAGCCTCGAGGGTTGCGATGGACTTTGCTACGTCGGGCACGAGAAGCGAGATGTGCTCTTGGCCGCCGCGTTTATCGGGTGCAGGAAGGTCGCGGTAGAGCATGAACTCGACGTAGTCGTTGCCGTCGGGCACCTGCATGTCGATCCAGCTTAGTTGTGTTCCGTTGGAGCTGCCGCGCCAGAACTCGTGGAAGCCGAGAAGGTCGCCGTAGAACTTGATGGACGTTTCACTGCTGCCGACGAGAAAGCCGAGGTGATAGATGGAGTCGGAGATGCGCGTTGCAGGCAGGAATTTGCCGGCGTTGCGAGCCTCCATGCCGTCCGGCTGGGGTTCGACGAACTCGATGAGATTGCCGTCGGGATCTTTGATCTCGAAGTTCAGGTCGCCGGTCTTGCCTTTGCTGACTTTGCTGTCGACCGGAACGCCGCGAGAGGCGAAGTAACGTCGCATCTGCTCAGCATTTGAAACCGTAAAGGCGATGTGGTTGAGATGGCCAGAGTCTGTCAGTGGCTGCTGGTTGAAGAGCTCGACATGCTGGTGATCGTTGATCTTTATGAAGGCGATGTGGACGGTGCCATCTGGGTTCTTGAGATCGTAGAACTCGTCATAACCGAGAAGACCTTGCCAGAAGTCGAGCGCTTTTGGAAGATCGGAGACGAAGAAACCGACGTGCGAGATGTCGAGGATGCGGGGGCGGACGGGCGCGGTTTGAGCCGAAACGGCGAGGGTCCAGGCTAAGAAGCTGGTGACGAGAAACACTGGTCTTTTGCTTCGATTCATCAGACTGATGATAGTCCTCTCCTCGGAGTCATCGTATCGTTGCGATAATGGATTAGAACAAGGCCAACCCGGCACGAACTCGTTCTTTGTTTTCTCTAAAATTCACCTTTGCCCGATTGACATGGATCACCCGGCTCGATAGCCTCAAGGTCCGGCGGTGATTGGTGGGCCAGTCTTTTTGCTGTCGGAATCCCAAAAGTCCTTGCGGAGACTCCGCGTGATGCAAGGGGCAGAAGGCTGGACTTTCAATGAGCACAAGAGCAGATTTCAGCGTTGATGAGTGGGATCTTCTGCGATCCTCTCCGTTTATGGCGAGCATTCTGGTTGTAGCAGCGAGCCCCAGCGGTCCCATTGGCCTTGTTCAGGAGTCAACGGCTGCAGGCAAGATGATTATCCAGGCAGCGGGATCAGCGCAGACTCCGCTGCTGAAGGATCTTGCGCAAGACCTGACGCAGAAGATGTCGATTCCGAAACCGCCAGCAGGCGCAACCCCTGTTCAGGTGCAGGCGGCGGCAACCGAGATCCTGAAGCGGACCTCCGATCTGCTGGCACAGAAGGCCACGCCTGAGGAAGCAACCGAGGTGAAGCAGTGGCTGGCGGGAGTCGCCAAAGCGACCGCGGAGGCTACGAAGGAGGGCGGCTTTCTCGGCTTCGGCGGCACTCTGGTCTCGGAGGAGGAGAAGGCGGCACTGGCGACGATCAACTCGACGCTGGGACTTGCGGCCTGACCTCGGTTTGCAGACGGCTAGCTGATGTCGAAGCTGACTCCCTGCGCCAGTGGCAGATCGGTGCCGTAGTTTATGGTGTTGGTGGCGCGACGCATGTACTGCTTCCACGCGTCGGAGCCGGATTCGCGTCCGCCTCCAGTCTCTTTTTCGCCGCCGAACGCTCCGCCGATCTCCGCACCTGAGGTGCCGATGTTGACGTTGGCGATGCCGCAGTCGGAGCCGGTGGCTGAGAGGAAGAGCTCGGCCTCGCGGAGGTTCATAGTGAAGATCGACGACGAGAGTCCCTGGGGCACATCGTTGTGCAGGGCGAGCGCACCGGCGAAGTCGGTGTACTTGAGGACGTAGAGGATGGGAGCGAAGGTCTCGCGCTTGACCACCTCAGCCTGGGACGAGATCTCGACGAGGGCGGGGCGAACGTAGAATGCCGCGGGGTTTTGCTTGTTGTCTATCTGGGTGGAGATGCGTTCGCCTCCGGTAATGGTCGCGCCAGCGCTGCGAGCCTCTTCGAGCGACTTCTGCATCGCGTTGAAGGATCGTTCGTCGATGAGCGGGCCTACCAGGGTGCCTTGTGCTCCTGGGTCGCCGATGACGACCGAGCCGTAGACCTTCTTGAGCTGCGGAACGAGCTTGTCATAGACGCTCTCGTGGACGATCAGGCGGCGCAGTGTAGTGCAACGCTGACCAGCGGTTCCCATTGCAGAGAAGGCGATGGCGCGGAGGGTGAGGTCGAGGTCCGCGGTCGGGGCGACGATGGCTGCGTTGTTGCCGCCGAGCTCGAGGATGGCCTTGGCGAAGCGCGCGGCGAGCTTCGGAGCTACAGCGCGGCCCATCGCAGTCGATCCGGTGGCGGAGACAAGTGGGATGAGTGGGCTGTCGACCAGTTGTTCGCCAACCTTCGCATCGCCGATGAGGAGGGTCGCCAGGCCGGACGGAGTACCGCCAAACTTCTTTGCAGCTCGCTCGAAGATGGCTTGCGTGGCGAGGGCGGTCAGCGGAGTTTTTTCGCTGGGCTTCCAGACGACGGAGTCGCCACAGACGAGCGCGAGGGCTGCGTTCCAGCTCCACACAGCAACAGGGAAGTTGAAGGCGGAGATAACGCCGACGACGCCGAGGGGGTGCCAGGTCTCCATCATGCGATGCTTGCTGCGTTCAGAAGGAACGGTGAGTCCGGCTAGCTGGCGCGAAAGTCCGGCCGCGAAGGTGCAGATGTCGATCATCTCCTGAACCTCGCCCTGGCCTTCGGAGAGCAGCTTGCCGGTTTCGATGGTGACGAGGCGGCCCAGAGGTTCGATATTGGCGCGGAGTTCTTCGCCGAGAATGCGGATGAGTTCTCCTCGTTTGGGAGCAGGAACGTTGCGCCACTCGAGATAGGCGGCGTGCGCCTGGACAATAGCTTTTTGGGCGGCCTCGGCGGTGATGGTGGGAACCTGCGCGATAACCTCGCCGGTGATGGGGGTGCGGACGGTGAGCTCGCCTTTTGTGATCGCGGCAACGGGCACGCCGAGCGCGGCGAGGATGGATTCTACTTCTTGTTGGATCGTCATAGTTTGTCTTGATTCTTCTCGCAGTTAGCGTAGATGCAGCTAGCGTAATGGTGCAGATCGCGGGCCTTCTCCAGTATAGCGGTTGGAGGATGGATGGTACGCCGCGCGAATGCACTGGATTGGCACGGTGATTTGCGGCTTGATGGGATGACGGAGAACGGTTCACGTGTGGCGCGAAGCCACATCTCAGAATTGCGCGAGGGGACACCCAGCCGTCAGGGCAGGTCGACGAGGATGCGGGCGCCGTAGACGAAGACGAGGTAGTTGCCGGAGAGGGCTGAGGGACCAACTTGAGGTTGTATTTTTACTCCGCCAAGAGAAAGGGGTTCTGTCCAGGTGACGGCGCCGGTGGTAAGGGAATAGATGGAGTAGTTGGAGTAGATCGAGTTGGAGTCGACGGTGAGGAAGCCGCCCGCTCCCTCCATTCCCGGGGCCAGTTGCGGGAGCGCGTTGAGGGTGGTGAGCTGCGCGCCGGTGGCGTCATAGATGACTGTTCCGGTGTATGGGGGCAAGGTTTCGGGGCGAATATCCGTGCCGAAGGTGTTTACGAGGACGCGGTTGTTGTCGATCCAGCCCACGACATAGCCATTGACCGTAGCAGCGAGGGTGCCGTTTTTGTAGATGCTGGTGGTGGATGTGGACGACTCCGCGCCGGTGGAGACAGCGACGAGGGTGCCATCGGGAGAGAGAAAGATGGCACTGTTTCCTGAGTCGAGGTCGGAGGGAGGGTTATCGGACCAGATGATCGGCGAACCGGAGAGTGGTGTGACCTGGCGGGTGTAGACGGTGTTAGAGCCGTTGGGGGTTCCCAGGTATTGGCCCAATGCGGTGCCTGAACCGGAGAGAGAGAAGTCGGAGAGGAAGGGCGTTGTTTGATGCGGGGTGGTGAGTTGATAAGGGAAGCTGTAGGTGACGGTGCCCGCGGGGAGAGAGTAGATGTTGAGAGTTCGGTCGGGTTCGTATTGGGAGTCAGCGAAGCTGGCTGCGGCGGCGAGGACCGATCCATCGCTGGAGAGGACAATCTTTCCGGCGGGGAAGTTGATGGAGCCAACGATGGCTGGGGACGAAGTTTCGAACTCTAGAATCTTGCCGATGGCGGTAGAGATGACGACATGGCCGGGGGCTGCCGCAATGTCGTAGGCGGTGCCGTAGCCGAAGAAACGCGGCGTGGTGGTGGCGCTCGGGCCGTCGAGGACGACGCCATGCACATTGCCTACGGCCCACTGGCTGGGAGAGAGGGCAGCAAAGGCGTGCTCATAGGCGACGGGAAGGGCGGTGCTGCTGCTGAGGGTTGGAGTGGTGCCGGACAGGTCGATGGTGGACGCCGCTGGGGTTCCGTAGGGGAGCACGCCGAGGGTGGAACCAGAGGGAATGACGACGGTGTCGGTGTCCAACGTATACGTGGTGGTGGGAGTGGTGGCGCCGATCGGGTAGAGGCTGAGGATGTTGTTGAAAGTGTAAGTCCAGAACCAATTGGCGTAGCCGTTGAGACCGCCCGGGTCGCTGAGCGATAGCATCCCTTGCTGGACTGTGGCCGCGGAGTAGGTGTAGACGTCGTAGACTGGCGAATTTGCGGGCGGGCTGAGGTTTGGCGTGTTGGTGAGAAAGTGGCTGCCGTCGGTAAACCAGGTGTTGAAGTTGGCGGTGAAGGCAGGACCGACGGAGGAGGTTCCGGAGGGAACGGAGTCGGTTTCGATGACGTTGGCGCCGGCGGGCCCCAGGGCAATTTGAAGCTGTCCGGACGCGGCGAAGGCGTTTGCAATCGAGTAGTCGCCGTGGCGAGAGAACAGGAGATGTCCGTTGCTGGTGCTCCAAACCGAGAGACCGGAAGCGTAGCCGGAGGCGATGTAGGTGCCGTCGGTGGAGAGCTTCCACCAGGCGGAGGGGGGGACGGTGGGGACGGGGTCGAGGCTAGGAGAGGTGAGGGTGGCGATGAGGCTTCCATCAACATTGGAACGAACTTCCACCGCGTTTGCGATGCCGATGGCGAGGACGGAGCCGGCCATATCGGATGGATAAAGAGGGGTGCCGGCCCCATCGCCGCTGGCGAGCTCTGTCGTGGTCGTGTAGTCCCAGAGCACCCAATGACCGTTGCCGTCCTGGGTGAAGAGGCGGGTGGGCTGGAGACGCATGACGACAATCGAGCCGGTCTGGCCGAGGTCGAGCAGACTGAAGACGGTGAAGCTGGCTACGGTTATGGTGACCGTTGCCGTTGTGCTGCCGGCGGAGTTAGTTGCAGTGATGGTGTAGGTGGCTTGCGGGGTAGCGGCGGTAGGCGTGCCGGAGATTGCGCCGGTCGATGCGCTGAGGCTGAGGCCAGCGGGAAGCGCCGGGCTGACCGTGTAGGTGGTTACTGTTCCATTGACGGTGGGAGTGTCGGTGGCGATCGCCTGCCCGACCTTCGAGGTGATGGTGGCCTGTGGATAGTCGAGGTTTGTGGGCGGCGTAGCAAAGGTCACCGTGATCTGCACCGTTGCCGTTGTGCTGCCAGCGGAGTTGGTTGCGGCGATGGTGTAGGTGGTTTGCGGGGTGGCGGCGGTCGGCGTGCCGGAGATTGCGCCGGTCGATGCGCTGAGGCCGAGGCCTGCAGGAAGCGCCGGGCTGACCGTGTAGGTGGCTACAGTCCCGGTGACGGTTGGGGTATCAGTAGCGATGGCACTGCCGACTATCGCGGCGATGGTGGTCTGCGGATAGACGAGGTTTGTGGGCGGAGCAAGGGTCACTGTGATCTGCACCGTTGCCGTCGTGCTGCCGGCGGAGTTGGTTGCAGTGATGGTGTAGGTGGCTTGCGGAGTAACGGCGGTTGGCGTACCGGAGATTGCGCCGGTCGATGCGCTGAGGCCGAGGCCTGCAGGAAGCGCCGGGCTGACGGTATAGGTGATTACTGTTCCATTGACGGTTGGAGTATCTGTGGCGATGGCCTGGCCGACAATCGCGGTGATGGCGGTCTGTGGATAGACAAGGTTTGTGGGCGGAGCAAGGTTCACTGCGATCTGCACCGTCGCCGTCGTAGAGCCTGCTGAGTTGGTTGCGGTGATGATGTAGCTGGCTTGCGCCGTAACGGCGGTTGGCGTGCCGGAGATTGCCCCGGTCGATGCACTGAGGCCGAGGCCTGCAGGAAGCGCCGGGCTGACGGTATAGGTGGTTACGGTTCCATTGACGGTTGGAGTATCTGTGGCGATGGCCTGGCCGACAATCGCGGTGATGGCGGTCTGTGGATAGACAAGGTTTGTGGGCGGAGCAAGGTTCACTGCGATCTGCACCGTCGCCGTCGTGGAGCCTGCGGAGTTGGTTGCGGTGATGATGTAGCTGGCTTGCGCCGCAACGGCGGTTGGCGTGCCGGAGATTGCGCCGGTCGATGCACTGAGGCCGAGGCCTGCAGGAAGCGCTGGGCTGACGGCGAAGCTGGATACTGTTCCTGTGACGGTCGGAGTATCCGTAACGATGGCATTGCCAACGGTTACAGTTATGGTGGTCTGTGGATAGACCAGATTGGCAGGCGGGATTCCCTGTGGCGGAGGTGTAGTGCTCGAAGAGTTGCCCCCGCAGCCTGCAATTACGCCGAAGAAGCATGCCAAGGCGAGAAGGAGTACTGCGGAAAGGATCTGTCGAATCTGCGACCGTCTACAGAAAAGGAACAGCGCGATACGCGTCATAGTGCGCACCAATCCAAGGTACAGCGGAACTCTACCACTCTCCGGAAAAAAACCCTACACCTAAGCGTTATTCACCCTGGGGTAGGTGTGTCTCTGGGTGCTCTTTTTTTGCAGAGCTTTCCGATTGATGCCAATAGCTGCGAAAGCAGCCGGTGCAAACTGCACCCTAACGATCAGTGTGGGATGAAGTTTTTCTGATGGACGGTTAGTGAACGTGGGCTAGAATGCGAAGACATTCGTAAGCCGTGATTTGCCGAATTGGCTGGAAGACTATATTCGAGGAGAGTTTATGAACGATGTCGTAGCCGTAGATACGCAGTCGGGACAGCCGGGGTTGAGCCAGGTGGAGCGCTTGGTGGATACGTTTATCGCTCCTTCGAAGACCTTCACCGATATTCTGCGGAGCACAAGCTGGTGGCTGCCGTTTCTGCTGGCGGTGATTGTGTCGATTGGGGTGACCTTCACGATCGACCGGCAGGTAGGCTTCGGCCGCGTGGCGGAGAACATGATTCTCGACAGCCCGAAACAAGAGGAGCAGATTCAGAGCCTCCCTGAGGATCAGCGTGCGGCCAGGATGCACGGCATCGCGTCGTTTACTAAGAATATCTCGTATGGGACGCCGGTGATTATTCTGCTCATCTCAGCGATCGGGGCGCTGGTGAACTGGGCAAGCTTCAACTTCGGACTGGGTGCGCGGACGACCTTTGGCCAGATGTTCTGCGTGTGGATGTACGCGTCACTGCCGCGGCTGTTGAGTGGGTTGCTGACACTCGTGACGGTGATGTTTGGCGGGAATGCGGAGAGCTTTAATCTGAAGAATCCGGTGGGGACCAACCCCGCCTACTTTATGCCTGATGCTGCGCCATGGTTGAAGGCTGCGCTGGGTTTTCTTGACGTGATCGGAATTTGGAATGTGATTCTGCTGGTGATTGGGACCTCGATTGTGGCGAAGGTAAGCCGTGGGAAGGCTGCGGCCGTGGTCGTGGGCTGGTGGGCACTGGTGCTGATCTTGAGCGTAGCTTCGGCGGCGATGAGCAGCTAAGGCCGCGTGGGCTCGAGTGAGGTAAAGGTGGAGGCGGGCAGGTTCGCGCCGTTGTAGAGGTTGGCCTGGGGAAAGTTGGGCCACGCATAGCGGACGTACTGCGGGTTGGGGATCGCAGGGCTGGCCACGATGATGGTGTCGCCGCTCGCTTCGTGATCGATGCGGGCGTTGGCGCGAAGAAAGACGCGGTCAGATCCGGCGACTTCGAAGCCTTCGACTTGGGAACCTCCGGCGGCGCCGTTCTTGCTGTGGAGGCCGGCGGCGTTGTCGAACCAGACGTGCATAGAGCCTTTGTCCGGGTACGCGAGACGGAAGAGAGGGCCTGAGGCAGTGACGTCTTCGTTGTAAGCGAGGCGGCGGCCAAGCAGAGAGAGGCGCTCGCCTACGGCCTGCTTGTTGGCGGGGTGGACGTTGTGCTCGTTGCCGATGTCGATAGTGACGGCCATGCCGGTGTTGATCAGCGAGAGGGTCTTACGCTGGGCGTCGCGGAGTTCGCCCCAGTCTTCCTTCGGCGAACTGGCGAACGCGGAGATCTGCACGTAGAGAAAGGGGAAGTTGCCCTGGGCCCAGTGCTGGCGCCAGTCCTTGATAAGCGTTGGAAAAAGTCTGTCGTAGAGGCCAGCGCGGTTGAGAGCAGAGTTAGCCTCGCCCTGATACCAGATGACGCCCTTGATCGGAAGCGGAGTGAACGGGGCGACCATCGCGTTATAAAGCGCGGAGGGGCGCCAGGATTCGATGTTGGGGTGCCAGTCGCGATTGGGCGTCGTGGGTTTGCCCTCGGCGCGGGCTTGTTTATCGAAAGCGTCGAGACGCGCCTCGGTGGGTTCGCGATCTGCTTGCTCAGCGCGAGCGGCGAAGACGGGCATCAGGGACGCGTTGGAGCCAAGAGCATCGAGGCTGGTCCATGCCTCGGCGGGCGTACCTCCCCAGGTGGAGTCGATCAGGCCGATGGCGACGTGCTGCTTTTTGTCCTCGAGGGCCTTCTGCAGGTCGCGGGCGAAGAAGTAGGCGACAGCGGAGAAGGTCCTTGCGGAAGCGGGGGTGCAGAGGGACCAGCCGGTGGTGGCGCGAACGTCTTCGCGGGGGTAGTCGGCGGCGTCCTTTTCGATCAGAAGGAGGCGGATATCGGGGTAGTTGGCGGCGACGATCTCTTTCTCTGCGTCTTCAATCTGTGTGTCGGGGCCGAAGCCGTCGAGAGGCATCTCCATGTTGGACTGCCCGGAGGCAAACCAGAGATCGCCGAGGAGAATGTCGTCATAGGTGATGGTGTTGGTGCCGCGAACCGTAAGCGTGTAAGGGCCTCCGGCGGGTTGCGGTGGCAGATAGAGACTCCAGCGGCCGGTGAGGTCGGCCGTAGCGGTGTTGGTGAGGTTGTGGAAGGTGGCGGTGACGGATTCGCCGGGAGTGGCGCTGCCCCAGAGGTGAATAGGCATGTCGCGTTGCAGGACCATGTGGCTGGAGAAGAGTTTGGGGAGGGAGACTTCGGCTTGGGCAGCAAGGGTGGAGGCGAGGAGGCAGAGGGTGAGGCGAAGCTTCATGAACGGGGTCTCCGATTACTCTTATACCGGCTGGACTTTGTGTTGACGAGGCTCGCAGCGGGAAGGTTTCGCTTGCTCCTTCGTTGCGGGGGTCTGCTCGAAGTCAAAGGAGAGGCCCGACAGAAGCCGGGCCTTGGTTGATACGGTTGTTGGTTGATTTACGGTTGGGTGCTGATTACTCAGTCCAGCGCTTGAAGACGAGCGAGCCGTTGGTTCCGCCGAATCCGAAGGAGTTCGAGAGAGCGTAGTTGATCTTCGCAGGCAGCGGTTTGTTCGGAACGTAGTTCAGGCGGCACTGCGGATCGAGCTCAACGATATTCATCGTAGGAGGCGCGATCTGGTGCTGCATGGCCAGGATAGTGATGCCGGCTTCCAGGCCGCCTGCCCCACCGAGAAGATGGCCCGTCATGGATTTGGTGGAGCTGACCATGAGCTTGCCGCTGGTTGCGCGTTCGCCGAAGACATTCTCAATGGCCTTCGATTCGAGGGCATCGCCGAGAGGAGTCGAGGTGGCATGCGCGTTGACGTAGTCGATCTGGTCCGGTGAGAGTCCCGCGACTTTGAGAGCGTGCTTCATCGAGCGATAGCAGCCTTCGCCCTCGGGAGCCATGCCGGTCATGTGGAAGGCGTCAGCGGAGAGACCGTAGCCGAGAACCTCAGCCAGGATCTTTGCGCCGCGTGCCTTGGCGAACTCAAGCTCCTCGAGGATGAGAATGCCCGCGCCTTCGCCGACCACGAAGCCGTCGCGATCCTTGTCGAAGGGGCGGCTGGCGTGCTCGGGGTCGTCGTTGCGCGTGGAGAGCGCCCGCATGGCGGCGAATCCAGCCACACCCAGCGGCGTGATGGACGCTTCGGTGCCACCGGCGATCATGGCATCTGCATCGCCGCGCTGGATGATGCGGAAGGCATCGCCGATAGAGTGAGCCGACGTGGTGCAGGCAGTCGCCGTCGCCTCATTCGGCCCACGCGCGCCGTATTTGATTGAGACGTGGCCAGCGGCGAGGTTGATGATGGAGCCGGGGATGAAGAAGGGCGAGACCTTGCGCGGGCCGCCGCTGAGCAGATTCTGGTGCTCCCGCTCGATGACATCGAAGCCGCCGATGCCGGAGCCGATGTGGACCCCCACCTGATCGCGGTTTTCTTCGGTGATCTTCAGTCCGGAGTGAGCCATCGCCTCGGCCGATGCGGCCAGGGCAAAGTGAATAAAGCGTCCCATCTTGCGGGACTCTTTCTTGTCGACGAAGAGAAGAGGATCGAACTCCTTGACCTCCGCGGCGAATCGGACGGGATGGCCCGTGAGATCGAATGCCTTGATCTCCGCCATGCCACTGCGTCCGGCCATGAGACCTTCCCAAACCTCAGGGGCGGTTTTGCCGACCCCGCAGATCAGGCCGAGGCCGGTGACAACTACGCGACGATGCTCCATTGTTTACTTGGCCTTCTGGTTCTTTTCGATATAGTCGACCGCGTCTTTGACGGTCTTGATCTTCTCGGCATCTTCGTCGGGGATCTGGATGTCGAAGGCCTCTTCGAACTGCATGACGAGCTCGACCACGTCGAGGGAGTCTGCACCGAGATCTTCCTGAAAGCTTGCACCCGGGGTGACTTCCGCTTCATCCACCTGAAGCTGCTCGACAATAATCTGCTTTACCTTCTCGTCTACTGCTGCCATTGCGTTCTCCTGTTTACGTCTGGAATCTGAAGCCTGGATGTTTTGTCGCTCAAGGTCGACACGGCCAACCTCAAGCATACTGAGCGCCTCAGTGAGTGTAAAGCAACCGCAGGCAGCCGTGGGAAATGGGCGACAGGATCTTTTCAGTCTTCCTCGCCAGAGGCGGCAAGCAGTGGGGCGATCCTTGGGACGTCGTCGAAGCCGATCAGGTTGGATACGGGGATGCCGGCGTCGATGGCGGAGACGTTTTTGAGCGCCTTGTTGATCGCCCGCGTGCGCACGCCGAGCTTCTGAATCGTGTTCTGAACCGTGCCCACCTGATCTTCGACCTTCTGCATCAGCCCGCCATAGGTCTCGAACTCCTTCTTGGCACTGGAGAGCACGCGCCAGACCTCGTCGCCCTTCTTTTGGATGGCAAGCGTGTGAAAGCCCATCTGGAAGCTGGTCAGGATGGCCATAAAAGTCGACGGCCCGGCGATAGTGACGCGGCAGCTCGACTGTATCTCGGACTGCAATCCAGGGCGCCGGACGACCTCCGCGTAGAGGTTCTCCGTCGGCAGGAACATGATGGCATGGGGCATGGTAGTGGGTGGGTCGATGTACTTATCGCAGATGCGTCTGCCCTCGGCGCGAATGGAGCGCTCGAAGGCCTTTCCCGCAGCCTCGATGCCTTCGCCGGTCTCGTAGGCATGCTCCAGCCGCTCCCAGTCCTCCTTGGGAAACTTGGCGTCGATGGCGAGCAAAGTATGGCTGTCGGCACCTTCGCCCGAGGGGAACTTGAGAGCGTATTCCACCGACTCAAGCGTTCCCTGCTTGATGCGGGCGTTTTTGATGTACTGCTCGGGCGAAAACATCTGCTCAAGCTGCTGGCCAAGCTGAAACTCGCCCACCACGCCGCGCGATTTGACGTTCGAAAGAACTCTCTTCAGATCGCCCACACCGGTGGCAAGCTCCTTCATCTCACCCAGACCCTTCTGGACTTCGCCGAGGTGTGTCGTGACCTGCCCGAACGACTCCGTAAGCCGGGTCTGGAGCGTAGCATGCAGCTTTTCGTCCACAGTAACCCGCATCTCCTCAAGCTTTGCGGTATTGGTGTCGTTGAGCTTCGAAAGGCGATCTTCCACGGTGAAGCGCAGCTTCTCCTGCTGGTCGTTGGCCTCGCCGGAGAGCTCGTTCAGGCGGCTGTGCAACGCCTCGCGAGCCTCGATCTGATTGCGATTAACCTCGCCAATGAAGTAGGAGAGCCGCTGTGCGATCGAATCCAGATTCTGCTGAACCGCAGTGCGCAGAACCTCGTCGGAGGCTTTGTTGTCGCTGCGAAAGGCGTTCAGCCCGTTCTGCAGCAGCCCGCTGAGCTCGGCGATCGTCGCGGTAATCTCAGTGCGAAGGCTGGTGAAGTCTGCTGCAGCTGCCTCGCGGGTTCGCCGGGCATCGTCGGCGGCGTCGCGGCGTATCTCGGCCAGGCCGCTTCGCAGATGGGCGTCGAGCGCCTCGTTCCGCGCGTCCAGCCGCGTCAGCTGCTCGGGCATCTGGATCAGCCGCGGATCCGTCGCGGGCACCGGCTGCCTGCGAAGCAAAAGCAGAACGACGGCCAGGAGAAGGACGAGATTAACGATGAGAAGGGCAGTAAACATTTCGACTTTCCTTCGCCTCAGAATAGCATCAGGTTCAGTGGAACGTTGTGCGTTTTTTATCGGAG
Organism: Tunturiibacter empetritectus; assembly: GCF_013410875.1. Lineage (GTDB taxonomy): Bacteria > Acidobacteriota > Terriglobia > Terriglobales > Acidobacteriaceae > Edaphobacter > Edaphobacter empetritectus. Next base: position 564,736 of record NZ_JACCCU010000003.1, read on the forward strand.
GATAGGGGGTAAACTACCAAATAATGAACGTGTTCAAAATACCTTTACATCATGGAAGTGGAGGTGTAACTTTATAATTGAACATGTTCAAAATTGTCACAAAGGAGAGTTGCTATGATCGTCGCCAGCTGCTATTTCAGCTATCTCGTTATAAGTATTGCGCTTACAGTTTGGGTAGCGCGTACCCTTCACCGTAATGGCCGAGTGTTTTTGGTGGATGCGTTTCACGGCAACGAGGCGCTTGCAGATTCGGTGAACCAACTGCTCGTGGTGGGCTTTTACCTGATCAATATCGGCTATATCGCCCTGGCGTTGAAGACGACCGATCCACTTTCGAATGTCCGGCAGGTGATCGAACTGGAGAGTGTCAAGATCGGAGTGGTCCTGTTGATCCTTGGAGCCATGCACTTTTTCAACATTCTCGTCTTTGCGAAGATGAGGAGCCGATCAACCGGCTTTAGTTCAGCGCCACCACCGCCGCGGATCGCATGAGTTCTCAATGACGAAGATCAAGAAGTCTGAAGAGACGCGCACAAGAATCCTCGAAGCTGCGCTTGCGGTGTTTCGCGAGCGCGGTTTCGAGCGTGCCACGATGCGTGAAATCGCTAAGGCGGCCGAGGTGGCAGTGGGTGCGGCTTACTACTACTTCGAGTCGAAGGACGCAATCGTAATGGCGTTCTACGAGCGTTCGCAGAGCGAGATGCGCCCCCGGATCGAGGCCTCTCTGATTCAGTGCAAGACCTTAGAGGAGCGCTTGCGGGCGATCATCTCGACAAAATTTGAATGCTTTGAACCAAACCGGAAGCTGCTTGGAGCGCTGTCGGCTCATTCGGATCCCGAACATCCGCTGTCGCCGTTTAGCAAAGAGACTGCGACGATCCGAGAACAGGACATCGGTTTCTTTCACAGTGCGGTTGCAGATTCCAGGATCACACTGCCAGCCAGTATCAAACCTTACTTGCCACGTTTGCTTTGGATGTACCAGATGGGTTTGATCTTATTCTGGGTGTATGACCGGAGTAGTGGCCAGAAGAGGACGATGCTGCTCTATGAAAAAACACTGAAGATGATTCTGGTAACCCTCAAACTGGCAGGGATTCCGTTGCTCCGGCCACTCCATCGTCTGGCTGCAGAACTACTCGAGGTGATTTACACAGAAGAATAGATTTATCGAGCGTATGGTTGCATGCTCGAGCGGAGTAGAGGGCTCTGAAAAATCGAGAGGGTGGCCGAGTTGAATAAATACGCATCCAACCGGACAGGTTGGAGATATCGCCATACCGGGACGTAAATTTTTAGTGAAAACAGGTGATTTGAATGGCAGACGCTCTGAACAGCCAGGGATTCGACGATCTTTTACGCAACATCGGGTCGGATGCAACGGCAACATTCGATAACTCCCCCAGCAATCCAACCGAACACGCCAGCAGCGAAGCGACCAACGCCGCGACAGCTGTGGACGGTGACGAGGACGACGACGAACTCGAGGAAGAAGACGACGACGCAGCAGCCGAAGAGGAAGACGACGAAGAGAACGAAGAGGAGGACGTCGAAGATGAGGCGGGTGTGTGAGATGGTGTCTGTGATGTATTCGCGTCGCAGAGAAAAGGAATAAGGATGCCGATTACCAACTACAGTGTCCTCGCGGGAAAGCCGACTGCGGGCAAGGTCGTCACCGGGTCGAGCACGCACTATCAGATCACGATGCAGGCCACCGGCGGCCCGTTCACAGTAGCGGTCAATATTCAGTCGGTGGACGGGTCGGAGGTGTTGTATGACATCGTTGAAGACTTCACGCCGCCGGACCTGGCAGGTCTGCAGGCGCTGTCCATGGGGATGACGCCATTGAAGAGCGAGCCGGGCGGGCTGGCGCTGGACTTTGTGCGGAGCACCGTCAACGGCGCCCCCATGATCACGAAGGCGCAGATGACCCTGCTGCCGAAGGCAAGTGAAAAGGCCAAGGGCGGGGGTTCAGAGCAAGAGATGATTCAGCGGGCGCGGGCAAAAGCGCTGGAGAACGCCATAGTCACCCTGCTCAATATGACGATCGCCGATAAAGACGGCGTGATCTACGCCTTCGGCAGCGCGTACGCCGACTCCGGAAAAGTGGACGGAATCCACGACATCCACATGAACCAAGGAAACCCGGTCGGTGGCAAGGGCGGCGGATTCAGCGGAGATAATGGCGTGTGGCAGGATGGTGCGTTATTTATCAACCTGCCGTCGAAGGGCACATGGACCGCGGTATTTATTGCATTTCAGACTGAGAGCTGGAGTACGGACTCGGCTGGCAATCCGGTTTAGAAGATAATGTCCTGCCGGACGGGCCCACTGAGCGTGGGGCGGTCACTTCGTGACTTGTGTACCCCTTCTGTTGGCGCTCCCGTTGGTCGCAAAGGAAGATGATTCCGACCAACGGGAGGACTACGCGAAGCTCTAAAAAGGCGTGCGAACGCCCGCGCGTACCGGGGTCCCCACAAACAGGTCTTCGTTTGTGGGGTGGCCTAGCGCAGGAGGCCCGTCCGGCAGGACACAGCCTCTCAAGAATCCTCACCCGCCTCAACCGGTCCCAGCCCCAACCCACGCCCCGCCTTCTTCTTCTTCGCCGGATAGACCTTCGCCTCAACCGGCCCCGCCATCGTCTCCTTCACCAGCGCCTCAATCCCACGCCAGTACTTCAGATCCGCCGGACGAGCACTCGGCACCGCCTGCCGCATCCGGCAGTACCACAGCGACCACTCCAGCTCCTTCGAGCTCTTGTTCTTGATCGCAGCTTCAATCCGCGTCACTTCAGAGAATGGCGGCATACACCACTATCTTAGTGGACCCGCAAACAAGCCGCCCTAACGCAGCTCCCGCAATCTCCGGCAAGCCTCCACCAGATCCTTATCCTTCTTCGCAAAACAAAACCGCAGCAGATCCTCACCCCTCCCCAGCCGAAAGAAAGCCGACCCTGCCACCGAAGCCACTCCCGTCTTCGCCAGCAGCGCCCGCGCCTTCTCCGCCGCCGTAACCCCCGGCAACCCAGCCGCAGAAGCCAGCACGTAGTACGCCCCATCCGGCGCCTGCGGCATCATGTGAGCCTCCCGCAGCGCATCCACAATCATCGTGCGCTTCACCTCATGCTCCAGCGCTAGCCCGCTGTAAAAATCCTCCCCCAGCTGCTCCACTCCATCCGCCACCCCCTGTTGCATCGGAGCAGGCGCGCACACATACGTCAGATCATGAAAGTATCCAATCGACCCCAGCCATCTCGCGTCTGCGATCAGATACCCCACCCTCCATCCCGTTACGGAAAACGTCTTCGAAAACCCCGACATCAGAATCGTCCGCTCCCGCATCCCCGGAATCGACGCGGGGCTCAGATGCGTCGCCCCTCCATAAATAAAGTGTTCATAGATCTCATCCGTAAACACGAACAGATCGAACTCCTCCGCAATCCTTGCCAGCCCCTCCAACTCAAAACGCGTAAACACCTTCCCCGCAGGATTCGACGGCGTATTGATCACCATGCCGCGAGTCTTCGGCGTAATCGCCGCTCTGACCGCGCCCAGATCCAACCCCCAGTCGGGCGCAGTCAGCGCCACTGCCACCGCAGCCACCCGCAGCGAACTCAGCGTATTCACGTGATACCCATAGAACGGCTCAAACACCAGCACCTCATCGCCCGGATTCAGCAGAGCCATCGCCGCCGCCTGAAACGCTCCTGTCACCCCACTGGTCACCAGCACCTCGCGCTCTGGATCGACCACAATCCCCAGCGTTCGTTCGACCTTCCCCGCAATCGCCTTTCTCAACCGCGGAATCCCATCTAGCCGCGTGTAGATGTTCAACCCATCGCGAATCGCCCGAATCGCCCCTTCGGCCACCACCTCCGGCACCTCGGTGTCGCACACTCCCTGCGCCAGATTCACCCCACCCATCGCATCGCACGCCACACTCATCGCCCGAATCTCCGACTGCACCAGCCGCGGCGCCAGCTCACTCAACCCAAGCCTCGACGAAACCTCAACCTGTCCCATAACCCGATACCCCCCGAAACCAAGCCAACGTGCAATCATCTTAGCCTTAGCCCGACCAAGCAATCCAAATCCCAACCCGACCAACGGGAGGGCCGAAGCAGCTAACCTCACCCAAGCAAGGGACACACGTCACGAAGTGACCGCCCCACGCGGAGTGGGCCCGTCCGGCAGGACAACAAAAAAGCCACCCGATCCCATCGAGTGGCTTCGCAGTATCCTTTGCTCTGTTCTACTTCGGCGAGACGTCCTTCATCTCCTCCTGCGCCTCTTTCATCTGCTTCATCGCCTCCGCCATTCGTTGTTGTATCTCTCCATTGAGCTCCCTCTGCATATCTGCCATCTGCTGCTTGAATTCAGGACTATTCACCTCTGCGGTCGCCCTCGCAATCTCTTCCTGAATCCGCGGCATCTCCATCGTCTTCAGATTTCTCTGCACCTCTGCCATCTGCTCTTTGAACGCCTCGCTATGAACCATCTCGTTCGCCTTCATCGCCTGCAACTGCGCCTCTTCGATCTGCTTCCTGAACTCCGGACTATTCACCTTCGCCGAGGCTGCGGCGGCCTCTTCTATCTCTCTCTTGAACTCCGGGCTATTGATCCTCGCCGTTGCCGCCGCTATTTCCTTACTCGCCCTTTCCATCTGCTGCTTTATCTGTCTGCGCTCCTCAGGAGTGAGCTTGCGAACCCGTCCATTGACGATCGCGACCGGCTCATCCTCCGAGCCTTCCCAGCGATAGACATGTTGTCCTTTTTTTGCCACAACATCGGCCTGCTTCCCACTGGCCGTGACCTTGCGCTCCGCTGAATCCGAAGCAGCGGCATTCGGCGCAGCCTTCGGAGCTGCATCTGGCACGGCCTGCGGAGCCACACTCTGTCCAATCTCCGGCAACGGAGCCTGCATCTGCTCCTGCGCCATCGTCGGAGTCAAGTGAAACATCGCAGCCACCGCCATCGTCGCCACCATCGCCACCGCTCCACTCGCCAAGCGAATCACCTTCGTCCGCACGCCCACTACCGACTCCGTCTTCATCAGTCTCATCACTCTCTCCTCCAGTACATTGCTGTTAAATAACTGGAACAACCCAACCCCTGCCGTCTCGCGCTCCAACTCCCGCCCTGCCATCATGCCCCTCGCCAGCGTCAGCAAACATCGCGCATATCCAATCTCGGACCGCATCTCCTCCGCGGCCATCGCATCGCACACCATCTCACGCGTCCGCCGAATCCTCCCCTGCACCCAGTGCGTCACCGGATGCCAGCTCACCGGCAGCGCCATCAACTGGCAGATCGCACTCTCCAGCGTGTCCCTCCGCTTCACATGAGCCAGCTCATGCAGCAGCGCCGCCCTCATCTCCTCGGCCTCATATCGTGCAAACTCCACCGGCAGAAGAATCACCGGCGCAATCACCCCCACGATCATCGGGCTCGAGATCTCCACACTCTCGCGCACCTGCGGCAGCCTGATGCGAAGCCGCCGCCCATAGTCCTCCAGCACCACCGTCTGTTCTCCCGCAAGGGTCACCTCTCGCGACCGCTCCACCAGCCGCCGTGCCGCACGCCAGGCCCACACCACTCTCCATAACCCAAACATCACCGCACCTGCATAAAAACCCACCACCCAACGAGCCGCCGTCACCGAAACCTCCACACGTCGTGGCTGAAGCGAGGTCTCTCCCTGCTTCTCGCCGAATCCCCGCGCCCCCAGATCCCCACTAGCCGGCACCACATCACTAGCTCCCACAAGCACCCGCGCGTTCGGGCGCACTCGAACCGGCGCCAGCTCCCCACCCATTCCATGCAGCGGAAGCACTACCGCCAGACCCAGCACCATCAACCACACTCCATGCTGCATTCGCGGCCCCGCCTTCACGGCTGCAAGCATCAACCACGCGCCACCGGCCAGCATCGGCACCTGCCACAACGCATTCGCGACATACTCCACCAGCGTCCGTTCGATCATCTCTCCTCCTTCGCCGAATCACGCTCCGCCGCCGCCAGCCTCTTCCCTACCCGCTCCAGCTCGTCTGCGCTGATCTGCCGCGCGTCCACCATCGCCATCAGCAGCGCCTCGCTCGATCCGCCAAACATCCGCTTCACCATGTCGTTCAACGCGCTCCCCGTCGCCCGATCCCGACTCACCACTGCCCGGTAACGAAACGCACGCCCCTCCTGCACCCGCTTCACCTTGCTCTTGCGCAGCAGCACATTCAACATCGTCTGCACCGTCGTGTAGGCCAGCTCCGCCTTCAACCTCGGCTGCACCTCACTCACCGTGCACGGCCCCGCCTCCCACAGAACCTGCATAATCTCCAGCTCCAGCGGCGTCAGCCCTTGATTCGTCTTCGTCTGCGTCGTCACCCATCCACCTCCTAATGCTTTAGTAGATTAAGCAGCAGATCTCCCACTTTTGTCAACTAAAGCCTTAGGACTTCATTAAAGCTCCGGGCAACACAGTAGACTGGAAGCAAATTTAGAACTTTCACCACGGCGAACGAGGGACCAGAATGTTTGGAAGCAATCGGATCGGCAGAGCACTGGGAACAGCAGCAGGGATAGCGGTTCTACTTCTCTTCGCAATCGGCAGCCACGCGCAGGCCACCGGCTCAAACCCGCCAAAGATGCAGCTCCCCGCAGACCAGCGAGCCTTCGACGCCGCCCGCGCCACCGTCGATCCCGCAGAGCGTCTCGCCGCCATGCAGCTCTTCCTCAAGAACTACCCCAAGAGCACCAGAGTCAGTCGCGCCCAGGGCGACATCTTCGACACCCTCGTCAAATACTTCCCGCAACGCACTGCCGAGATCGACAGCCAGGCAAAGATCGAGATCAAAGACGCCGGCAAAGGCTTCGTCAGGCTCTTCTACGAGACTGATGTCGCCGACACGCTCGCCGAAGCAAACGACACTGGCGTCGATCTTCCTCGCGCCGAAAAGCTCGCCAAAGATGCCTCCAGGAAATTCAACGAAGCCGACTGCGACAAAGACGTCCTCGATAACGCAAAGAAATACAAGTACCCTGCCCCCTCCGCTGCAGCAAGGCACTCCAGGTTCACCAAAGGACGAGCCAACGCCCTCGCCGCCCTCGCCAAAGTCGATATGGACGAGCACAAGCCTGAGCCCGCTGCAGCTCTGCTCGATCAGGCCTACGCCCTCGATCCCACCGTAGCCGAGGTCAACCTCCTGCGCGGCGAACAGGCGCTCGACCAACACAAAGACGCTGAAGCCCTCGAAGACCTCGAGCGTGCCCAGCTCACCGGCGAACTCAAATCCCCCTGGCGCGAAAAGATGATAGAGCTCTACCGCAACTCCCATGGAGGCAGCGATCAAAGCTTCCTCGCCGACATGGACGCCCAGTACGCGCGCATCTTTCCCGATCCCTTCACCCCGCAACCGGCGAAGCCAACCGACGGCAGCCGCACCGCACTGCTCGAGCTCTTCACGGGCTCCGCCTGCGACCCCTGCGTCAGCGCCGACCTCGCCGTCGACGCCCTCCTCAAGACCTACTCCCGCAAACAGCTCGTCGTCCTCGCCTTCGATCAGCACATCCCCGACCCCGATCCGCTTGCCAACCCCGACTCCATCGCCCGCGCCAAGTCCTACCGCGTCGCCTTCACGCCCACCTCCAAACTCAACGGCAAACCGCTATGGGAAGGCGGAGGCCCGCGCGCCAACGCTGAAACCTCCTACAACGAAGCCATCAAGAAGATCGACGCCGACACCACCAAACCCAGCGGAGTAAATCTACAACTCACCGCAACCCGCGCTCCGGACGGCATGATCCATGCAAGCGCCACCGTCTCCATCGACAACCCACAGCTCCTGCAGCAAAGCCTTGCCCCTGATCCACCGGCGAAAGAGGCCGACGCCAAGACCCCCGCGGCTATCCCCGCAGCTACAGCCACACCGCCCGCCCCCGCAGCCCAGCCCGCTTCAATCGAACCGCATCTCGTCGCCAACTTCGCTCTCGTAGAAGACGACGTCCGCTACAGCGGCGAAAACGGAATCCGCTTCCACCGCATGGTCGTCCGCTCTCTCGCGCAGCCCGCAGGCACCGGGTCCCCCGTCGAGGCCGGAAAGGCGCTCGAAGCAACCTTCGATCCCGCAGCCATCAGCGCCACCCTCAAAACCTACCTCGACACCTACGAGCAAAAGAACGACCGCTTCGGCAAGGTCGTGTTCCTCGCAAAAGACACCACCCTCGAACCCGCTCACCTCGCCATCGCCGCCTGGGTCGAAGACACCACCACCCACCGCGTCCTCCAGGCAGCCTTCGTCCCGCTAGCCTCTACCGGCAGCCAGATCCATCAGTCGCAATCGGAGCCACCAGCCCAACAGTCCGAGGCCGCCGCAAAAACCGGAGCAGCAAAATGAAACCAAGCTCCGCGATGAAACCAAGCTCCACCATGAAACCAAGCTTCACTATGAAGACAGGCCCCACTCGCCTCATCCTCACCGCAGCTTACGCCGTCCTAAGTCTCACACCCGCCCACGCAGCGAAGCCGCCCGTCCAATGGCAGATCAAAAATCCGCCCACCAAACCCCTCAAGCAGGGAGCGAAGGTCAATCTCGCCCTCACCGGCCAGATCGACTCAGGCTGGCACCTCTACGCCCTTGAAGAGCCCACCGGAGGCCCCGTCGCCACCGTCATCGGACTCACCGAAGGCGACCCCGCCGACCTCCTCCGCGTAGAAGAGACCAAGCCAAAGATCCTCCTCGATCCCCTCTTCAACCTGCAAACCGGCTTCTTTGAAACCACCGCCGACTTCACCCTGCACCTGACGCTGGCAAAAGACGCACCCCTCGGCCCCTCCGCGCTCCACGTCCTCATCCGCTATCAATCCTGCAACGACCGGGTCTGTCTCCCACCCCACACCGACACCGTAGAAGTCCCCATCACCATCACGCAATAGGATCAAATGTCCCGCCACATCCCATCATTCTTCATGCGTTCATGAAAAAACTACAACGCCAAGTAACACGGCGCCGGTGATAAGGAGCGCGACGCCAGCAATGCGAACGGGCATGCTGAAGTTGTCTCCCCTGCCTGTTTTTAGCGCAGCCTGTCGCGAAAACCCAAGATATGCAGCCAGCACACCTATCACTCCCGCCAGAATCGGGAGATAGTCGTGTCTGCTTACGGCGGTCCAACTCATAGCAACTCCTCCTACGCCAGCCCAGTGCTCTCCGCCTGCTCCTGCGCATGGTAGCTACTTCTTACCAGCGGCCCACTCTCCACATGCTTGAAGCCCATCCCCACAGCCTCATGCTTTAGAAAAGCAAACTCCTCCGGCGTATAGTACCGAGCCATCGGCAGATGATCCCGGCTAGGCCGCAGATACTGCCCAATCGTCAGAATATCCACCTTCCGATCCGCTAGGTCACGAAACACCCCCAGCAGCTCGTGCATCTCCTCGCCCATCCCCACAATAATGCCTGTTTTGGTTACAAATGGCCGAGTTACAATCTCGCCCCCATCGCGATCGCCGAACATCTCCGCAGCAAGCTCCTTCGCATGCTCTAAAAACCGCAGCGATTTCTCATACCGCCCACCCGACTTCGCCACCCGGTACAGCCGCGGCACCGTCTCAATATTGTGGTTCAGAATCTCCGGCCACGCCGCCACCACCAACCTTAGCGCCTCTTCGTTCCCTTGAAAGTCCGGCGTCAGCACCTCCACCCTGCACCCCGGAGCCTGCATCCGAATCTCTTCAATCACACTTACAAACGCCCGCGCCGCGCCCACATTATCGTCATCGCGATTCACGCTCGTAATCACCGCATGCGCCAGCCCAAGCTGCGCCACCGCATACGCCACCCGCCGCGGCTCATCGAAATCAATCGGCTCCGGCTTACCCTTAGGCACCGCGCAGAACCCGCATCGCCGCGTGCAAAGATTCCCCAGCATCATGAACGTCGCCGACTTCTGATTCCAGCACTCGCCAATATTCGGACACTGCGCGCTCTCGCACACCGTATGCAAGTTCAGCTCGCGAGCCATCTTCTTCAGATTATGAAAGGTCTCCCCCATCGGAGCCTTCGCCTTCAACCACGCCGGCTTCGGCGCAGGCTTACGCGGCGTCAGATCAATCTGCACCAGCTCTGGAGTCAACGGGGCCACGGGCGGAGTCATTCCTCAATTGTAACCAACCCGCCAAAACCCCCGTCCGAATCCCAAGGCGCGCCAAGCCCCGCGCCTCTATCAGACTCTTCACGCAGTCAGTCCTTCAGACCCAGCGTCACCCTGGCGCTGTCGACCGCCTTCGCCCATTTCGGATCGAGCGAGACGTTGGCCGCATACTCATCGTGCCAGTTCCACCACTTGTACGGCGCGGTCTGCGGATAACCCTCAGGCGAATCCTCCCACTCCTCCTGCCGTCCAAGTGCCGTCATGTCCAGATAACTCCACACGCTACCCATCGCCTCATCCCCGCGGCTATTGATGAAGTATGTGCGAAACACCTTGTTGCCCTCGCGGATAAACGCATTATGGCCATGCCACTGGTCCACGCCAAAGTCCACATCGAAGTCATCGGTGATGGTGTACCACGGCATCGTCCAGCCCATCCGCTTCTTCAGTCGTTCAATCTCCGGCTGCGGCGCGCGCGAGGCGTAGACCAGAGTCGTATCGCGCGCATTCAGATGCGACAGATGCGACACCTGGTCCGCACCCAGCGAGCAGCCACGGCACGCATGGTCAGGCCACCCAAACACGCCCGGCTCAAAGAAAGCCCGATAGACCACCAGCTGGCGCCGCCCCTCGAACAGATCCAGCAGGCTCGCCTTCCCCTTCGGCCCCGCGAACGCGTACTGGTTCTCTACCGACTGCCAAGGCATCCGCCGGCGTGCAGCCGCCAACGCATCGCGCTCCCGCGTCAGTTGTTTCTCCCGCTCCATCAGTCCCTCGCGAGCCGCAAGCCAATCCTCCTGCGACACTACCTTCGCCTTCTCCATCATGCTCGTTGCCATCGTCTCTCTCCTTATTCGGCTGACCGATTCTGACTGATTCGACCTCGGAGCCATCTCCCCCGCTCCACTCTCTTCCCGAGACACCTTTACGCCGAGCTTCCGAATCGCAACAGCAGCCAGCCCACCCGAAGAGGTGACGCTGCCGGCGATCAGCGCTGCAGTTGCCAGACACACTGGACACATAGGCTTCTCCTCCTTGCGCTACGGGCCGTTCTACTGCACCGCGATCTACGCCGGCTGAGGCTCCGGCTGCAGTGCGGAGCGCTCATCCGCGCTAGGTCCCCAGCTCGACGGCACAGCAACGTCGAGCAGTCGCAAATACACGCAGAACTGGCCGCGGTGCTGGTACCAGTGGTTGAGCATGATGTTGCGCAGGAAGGCAACGCGCGGCATGGCTGCAATCTCCTTGTCGCCGTCAACGATGCGCCAGGTTGCATTCATCGCGGCGTCATCGAATCCCGGCAACACCTCGCGCACCGTGGCCACGCTCTGGTCGAACGTCTCGAGGACCTCCAGCACGCTTGCCGGCTGGGGAAACTGGAACGCCGGCGGAGAGATCTGGCTCTGCTGAGCTCCGCGAACCACTCCTCCAGGCACGAAGGCGAGGTGATAGGCCAGTTGCCCAGCGGTCAAAGACCTGGGATGAGGCTTCCAGGTAAGCGAGTCGCCGGGAAGGCGCTCGAGAAACCTCCGCGTAACCGGGACCTGGGATTCAAACTCTTCAAGTAGGTACTGTGAAATCATGCCACTCTCCTTTTGGGTTGCTGTCCTTCAAAGCCGGATCAGGAGTACAACCGCTGCACTCCCGAGTAGTGCAAGTACTGCCTCTGCTTAAAATCCGCTATTTGCGCGAGGCCTCTGCATACGCACGAACCCGCTCGTGCATCGACGCCCAGCCCTCGTTCACCCCCGCCTTATGATCTTCGGAGACAAAGCCCAGCGCACTGTGGCGGAACGTGATCAAGGTTCCTCCCTCGACCTCACTCAGCCGATATTGCACATTCGACACAAGCGGGTAAGAAGCGAACAAAGGTCCGGCAAACTCCAGCAGCGCAGGCCGCTTGATCGCCTGCACATTCGCCCAGAAGTGCCCATTGCCATCGCCCAGGTCGCGGTACCAACGGCCCCCGGGCCACGCTTCAATCTTCATGTTCAGGGACTTGCCGTCAGGCATCTGGTTGCCCGGCCCCAACTGCTCCAGCAGCGCCGCAAAGGTTACATCCATCGGCGCCTTCACGTGGATCTCCTGCTTGATCGTGAAAGTCAACTCTTCGAGCGTCTTGTCAGTAGAAATCATCATCTCTCCTTGGGTTTGAGTCTGGGGGTGGGTCTGCCGAGTTCAAATCTGCCGAGCCCTGGCGAACCGTAGCCTCCGCCAGCTCCTTCACGCGAAGCATCTGATGTTGCCAGTACCGCTCAAACGTTGCAGCCCACTCGTGCAGCGGCCGTATCGCCTCCGCATTCGTCCGGTAAAGCTTCTGGCGCCCGTGACAACGCATCCGAACCAGCCCCACATCGTGCAGCACCCGCAGATGCTTTGAGACCGAAGGCTGCGGGAGGCCAAGAGCCACCACAATCTCTCCAACCGGCCGCTCCGCTCCAGCAAGATAACTCAAAATCTCCCGCCGGCGAGGCTCAGCAACCGCGTTGAAACTGTCCGAAGTAGTGGTCGCTCGTGCCATGGCCAAAACATTACATTCCCATATGAGAATATGTCAAGCCCGACTCTATCATTCCCGGCAAGAGACAGAACCCTGTCCGGGCCAACTTCGGGGAAGCCGTTTGTGAGGACTTACGGTTTAGGAAGCACATGAGCCGTATGCTTAAGGAAATAAAGAAGCACCGGAACGTGAGTTTCTGCTTTTTCGCATCCGCCGAATAGTCAACCACCGGCCGCTAGTAAAACCAACATCAGGAACCCTCGTCTTGAACATCCACGGCATCCATGTGACATTTCGAGGCCTATTGCATACGGCCTGCCTCCTTCTGGCGGCCTATGCTGTGACAGCACTGGCGCAGATGCCTGATAGGACCAAAACGACGCAAGCGAGGCCTGAGGCCGAACTTCGGACCACGCAGGTGGTGGGCATTGTCGTCGATGCATCGGGTGCCGTGATCAGCGGAGCCACCGTGCGTATTGTGCGTGCAGATGGTTCGGTGCAGTGCACGGAGAATGCTGATGATGCCGGAGCCTTCTCCATCGCGCTGTCAACTGAAGGAAAGTATAGGCTCTTCGTATCAAGTCCCGGGTTCTTGACTCGGGAGATTGTCTTGACCCTCCACGCTGGCGAGAATATTGATCCGCTTCGGCTCACGCTTGGTCTTCGCCCGGTAAATACAACAGTCGATGTGCAGGGCCGCGAAGACGATCTCGAAGGCATTGCTGACTCTGGCACGCAGGGTACCGTGGGCGCAAAGGAGATTCAAAATCGGCCGATCCTTCGTTCCGGTGAGCTACTGGAAACGATCCCCGGTGTCATCATCACGCAGCATGCCGGGGGCGGCAAGGCCAATCAATATTTTCTGCGCGGCTTCAACCTCGACCACGGAACAGATTTCGCCATTTTCATCGACGGTATGCCGCTGAACCTGCCCTCGCATGCACACGGCGAGGGGTACGCGGACATGAACATCGTGATTCCAGAGCTGGTGCAGCGCGTGAACTTTGAGAAAGGCCCGTACTATGGGGACGTGGGCAACTACAGCTCCGCTGGCTCCGCCCATCTGGAGTTTTTTAGGACGTTACCGCAGAGCTTCGTGCAGATTGAAGGCGGCATGTACGGTTACGGGCGGATGGTCTTCGGGGCGTCCCATAAGCTTGGCGCCGGTAACCTGCTCTATGGCGGCGAGGCATACCACGATAACGGTCCCTGGACGCATCCCGACAACTACTACAAGTTCAACGGTCTGCTCACCTACAGCCAGGACAGTGATGGCAATGGGTTCAGTCTTACGGCACGCGGCTATCACGGGCAATGGCATTCAAGCGATCAGATTGCCGAAAACGCAGTGCCGCTCGTCGGAATCTTCGGCACGCTGAACTCGACCGACGGGGGTCACTCCCAGCGCTACAGCCTCCAGGGGGAGTCGCACCGGCAGGGCGCGAACTCGCAGACGAAGGTCACCGCTTATGGGTTCTACTACGATCTCGACCTCTTCTCCGACTTCACCTATTTTCTGACGGACTTGAATCGAGGCGACCAGTTCGAGCAGCAGGACAGGCGCTGGGCCGCCGGGTTGGATGCGCGCCACACGATCCAAAACGAGTGGTTCGGTCGCAGGGTAGAGAACACGTTCGGTCTGCAGGTGCGCAACGACTGGATTCACAACGGGCTGTACCAGTCGCAGGACCGCGTACGCGGCGACAAGACTGACTCTGAAACCGGCAACACGCTACCAGCGACGACCCAGGCCGACCTCCTTACCGATACGCAGGTCGGCTTCTATGCGGAGAACCGAGTGCAATGGGCGAACAAGTTTCGCTCTGTTGTCGCTATGCGAGGAGAGGTGCAGCGTTTCAGCGTCACTAGCCTCGTTACCTCGGCCAACTCCGGTACAGCGATCAAGGCGTTGCCTAGCCCCAAGGCGAGCCTGATCTTCAGCCCGTGGGAACGCACCGAGTTCTATGCGCAAGCGGGATTCAGCTTTCACAGCAACGATGGTCGCGGCACAACGCTAAAGGTTGAACCGGTTTCAGCGGAAAATCCCTACCCAAACACGCTAGCCACGCCTATCCCTGCATTAATTCCCACTAAGGGCGGCGAAATAGGTATCCGCACAGCGGCCCTTTCACATCTGCAAAGTACCTTGTCACTCTGGTATCTCCACAGCGCGTCGGAGCTTCAGCAATCCGGTGACACGGGCGGCACAGTCGCTTCGCAGCAGCCAAGCGAACGCTATGGTTTCGAGTGGGCAAACTTCTACACGCCGATGGAGCACTGGACCTTCGACTTCGATCTTGCGAACTCTAAAGCTCTGTTCACTGAGACAGATGCGGGCGATGCCGCGCCGAACAGTTTGGGCGGTAAGCGCGTACCTGAGGCTGTGGGCGTGGTGATCGCCTCCGGTCTCACTCTGCACGATCTGAAGGGCTTCTCCTCGAGCCTGAGACTCCGCTTCTTCGGACCGCGAGACCTCACCTCCGACGGCATCTATCGCTCCAACACCACCGCGCTGCTAAACGGCGAGATTGGCTACACCTTCCTGCGAAGCTGGCGCGGCTCAGTCGAGTTCCTGAATCTGCTAAACCGCCACGATCACGACATCGACTACGCCTACGAGTCGCGCATCACTCCCAAAGTAGAGTCGGCCTTCACAGAGGTCTTCCATCCTGTGGAGCCATTCCAAGCTCGCTTCTCTCTGCGGAGGACGTTCTAAACCAAGTTCTGCTGCACAGGCAATCTTTTCCTCCCCCGTACACACAAGGTAATGACCCGGAAGTCGTAGATGTAATTGGAGAAAGAGCATGAACAGATTACGAACTGGGGATATCCTCGCCACAGGGTCTTTTACGATCACGTGCGCCGTCTTCGACAGCAGAGAAACATGGAGGAGGAACCTCAATGACGCGAATCTCAATCATGCAGACGATAACCCGGACAAATACTCCATCGCTCTCTGGTCTGCTGGGCGTGGTCTTGGCCTTTACCTCGGTTGGTCACGTCCTCGCGCAGGTCCAGCCCGAGCAGCAGACACAAACCGCGCCCCAGGTACAGTCGGCCCCGCAGTCCGCCCCGGAGTCCACAGAAGTATCCCAGCCCGCGCCCGATCAGGGGCAGACCAGTCCGTCTCTCGCCGAGACCAAAGCCGCACCGTCTCCAACCGCCCTTCTACCCGCAACGGCTGTGAAAAATAAAAAAGGCAAGCAGGAGTACACCGGGCCAAACACCGTAGTAGAGCTGCCGCCAACTCCGATGCTCGACGCAGAGGGCAAGCAGCAGCAGGACCCCGACGGAAAGCTCATGTTCAACCCGCCGATCCGGCAGCAGCGCGACAAGAAGGGACACCCCCTCTTCGACGCACAGAATAAGCCCGTCATGCAGACGAAGAACGAGCTCGGATACGACGAGAACGGCAAGAAGCTGCATCCGCCAAAAGAGAAGGCGCCCAAGTTAGTCTCGGTCTCGATCAGCCGCGGCACCCTCACCGTCGACGGAATGACCGGCAAGGCCGCACTCAACTACGAGATCAAGGACCTCAAATACGTCTACATCTACGTGCCCGGCGTTGGGACGACGATCATCTCGAACGATCCCTTCCCCGGCGCCGTCGAGCAAAAGAAGGCCTTCGACGACAAGACCCTCACCGTAACCGTAGGCGACCACGTCCTGCAGCTCGCCTCCGACGCCCGCCTGTTGGGCAAGGTGCCGGAGTCGGCCTACGTGCTGGTTGACCGGAGTTTTTCGGTGCCGACCAAGTTCCCCGTGGTGGGGTACGGACCTATCCGGGTGGCTCCCTACGCCTGGCCCGGTTCGAAGGAGAACGCCGTCCTGACCGGCGCCATTGACGCCCCACCCCTGCCCGCCGATCTACGTCCGACTCAGCTTCTCCAGCCATGCCCCGCAGGCCAGATGCGAACGGCAGGCCCGCAGGTGCTTCCTGGCCAGAACGCCCCCCCTCGCCCCTGTGTGCCCATCGCGTCAGTCCAGACCAATTCGAGCTACGCCAATCCGGCAAATCTGCGCACGGGAAACGCACAAGCCAGCAAATAAGCAAGCAGCCACGCCAACACCCCGACCGAAGGGAGGACCCCAGCCGCTAACCCACCAAGACCGGTACACACGTCACGAAGTGACCGCGCCACGCGTAGTGGGCCCGTCCGGCAGGACAATCGGGTGCAGAGATCTTGAGTAGAGATCCGTGCAGAAAAATAAATCAAAAAAGCTGGCGTACTTTTCAACCCGCAAAAGCACGCGGCGAAACACCACCCTCGCACCAGCAATCCACCACAACCGCACCACCAAAACACCACACCCAAAACCGTCTTTTCCGCAAACCCCCCTCAAAAAACACCAGCAAAACCGCAAAATCAGCCCCCGCCACCACCCCGCATTTTTTTCCTCTCCTTATGCGCCTTTTTCGTCGCGCAATAGATCACCCGCTCCACCTCCGCGACCACTCCTCCCGCATCGTCCTTCACCTCCACCGGAAATCGAACATCGGTCCGCCCCTCCGCCGCGAGCAACATCCGAACCTCCTCCAGCCGCTCCGCCGTCAGGCGAAACTCCGCGCGAACCCGCCCCAATCCAGGCTTTTTGTAACGTATTGACGCCGCCTTATCCCAGACCACAAACTCCGGCCCCAGATTGGTAGCCAGCATAATCATGTAAAACGGATCGGTCAGCGCAAACAGCGACCCGCCAAACTGCACCCCCATATAGTTGCGATTCCAAGGCCGCAGCGGCATCTCCACATCAATCGTGCGCAGATCCTTATCCAGCCGTGTCACCTTAATACCCGTCCCAAACAGCGGAGGCCACCACCCGATATGGCGCAGCCACCAGCTCATCGCAATCTATCCCGAACTTCCGTTCTAACCAGGTAAAGAAAGAACACCAGCGCAAACAATCCCTGCACCAAATATGGCAATTCGCGCGTCTTCTCAAACACAAACAGATTCCCTAAGCAAAGCGTCAAACACCCACCCAGCACCAGCGCCCAGCCCCATCGCCGCAGCCGCAGTAGTCCAAACACTCCCGCCGCCAGCAGCGTGCACAACGCCAGCACGCCATACTTTCCCGCACCCACACCAAACTTGCCATTCAACGCAGCGAACGCATTCACCATCGTCAGCACCAGCATGAACAGCGCAATCCCCGCCACTCCCGGCAACATTCCATGCGCCCGCGCTTCGAGCTTCTTTATCTCTTCCGGATCGCTCATAGACTATGCAGATACGCCAGCAGGTCATCGAGATCCTGCGGATCCAGCGTACTCCCCTGCGCCGGCATCAGGTTGCGTCCATGCACAATCGTCGCGGTCACACGCTCATCATTCGCCGGCGCACCACTCGACAGATAAGGCTTTTTGAACATCCCAATCAAAGCCGGGCCATGCAGCGCGGCATCCTTGCGGTCATAGTGGCACTGCGCACAATGCGCCTGATACACCGCGTGTCCATGCATCTGCTGCGCGTTCAAATCCGCGAGCGGAGTCGGTGGAGCTATCGACTTGCATCCCACCATCACACCCAACAAAAACAACAGAGAAAAAGCCCGAACCATCCTCTTATTCTCTCATCCATCTTTTCGAAATCAATTCGCCGCCGCAATCGCCTCCACGATCTTGTCCATCACCTCGCGATCCGCATGAACCTGCGGCAGGTGATTCCCCACCATGATCGAAAAGATCACCGTACGCCCGCTCGCACACTCCAAATATCCGCTCAAGGCGCGAGCCTCCCCCAGTGTCCCCGTCTTCGCAAACACCTTCCCCTTCAGCGGAGCCTTCGTAAATCGCCCCTCCAGCGACCCATCCACTCCGCCCACCGGCAAGCTGCTCTTCAAATCCGCAAACCACGCCTGCCCGCTCGCATACCGCAGCAACCGCGCCGTCGCTCGCGGCGTCACCAGATCATGCCCGCTCAACCCCGATCCATCAAGGAAGACAAAATCATCCTTATCAATCCCCGCGTTCCCAAGAAACTGCCGCACCACTCGAGCCCCCTGCGCGATCGTCCCATCTCTTCCGCGCGCCAGACCGAGCTGCCGAAGCAACAACTCCGCATGCAGATTCTGGCTCGTCTTATTCGTCACGACGATATCCTCAACAAGCTGCGCGGACACGTGACGCGCCAATGTCCTCTCCTCCCCCGTAACAGCTACGTCGAAAGCCGCATCGTCCGATGGTTCGATCCTCTGCTGTGGCGAAACCTCCTTCCTCGCAGCATCCACAACCGCGCCCGACTCGCGGCTGAAGCTCTCCGTATCCATCAATACCCGGTGCCGCGCCCTGGCCCCGCCAGTCACATGAACCCCGCGAGACTCCAGCATTCCCTTCAGTGCCATCGCCGCATACTCAGCCGGATCCTGAATCGCTATCTCCTCCACATCCGGCTGCCCATGCAACCCAATCGCTCCGTAGACTCGCAACACCCTGGACCCGGGAGCGCGCTCCATCTGCACTGTGCTCCCACTCTTCGCAGCTCCTGTCGTCACGGCAACATCAAGCATGTAGTAAGGCATCGCCGGATCGAGCAACACGCTAGCCGGCGCGCCCACCGAACCTCCGGGCGTCACCGTCACCTGGATCTGGTTATCGTTGATCGACAGAGCCGACACCGGAGCGCCATATCCCCAAACCGCATCGTCGATCGCCCAGTCCTGCGCATAAGGCTCCCACGGAAAGACTGTGTCATCCCCAATTACATCTCCCTGCACACTCTTCAACCCCGTCGCCGCGATCTGGTCCGCCATCTCCTCCAGATACCGCAACGGAGCCGGGCCTGACTCCGCCGCATCAGGCTTCTGCCCCGGCATCGGCGCCACATACGGCAGCACCCGCCCCGACAAATTCGCATCTCCATTCCCGATTAGCACAAGGTGTCCCGTCAGCTTCCCGCCATCTTCAAAGACACCCCGCGCCAGAACCTTTGTCTGGTAGGTGGCCTTCGCTCCCAGCAAAGCCATCGCCGCAGCAGTCGTAAACAACTTCGCATTGCTGGCCGGCTGAAAGAGCTGTCCTTCGTTCAGCGAATAGATCGGTGCGCCGTCCATCCCTTCTACTGCGATGCCCCAATGATCCCGCGCTACCGAAGGGTCCTGCAACAGCCCGGCAATAGTCTGCGCCAGCGGTGTGCACGACGCCTCGCATCCAACGCTCTGCGCCCAGGTCGTTTGAGCACATACCGCAACCCACAACAAACCAGCCGCACGCCATCCCGAAAGCCTTTTCATCCGCGCAGTCTAGCATTCTCTTTCGAAAAGACTGTCCGCCAGGGACACACAGCTAAAATCCAACCATGCCCTTTACCCGTCGCACCGGTCACGACTGGCACCTCCGCACCAGCATCCTTCCGCTAGGCGCACGGACCATCATTATGGGCATCCTCAACGTCACTCCCGACTCCTTCTCCGACGGCGGCCACTTCTACTCCTCCCAACACGCCCCCGAGCGAGCCGTCGAGAGGGCGCTGAAGATGCTCGAAGAAGGAGCCGAGATCCTCGACCTCGGCGGCGAATCCACCCGCCCCAACGCCACGCCTCTATCCCCAGATGAAGAACAATCCCGCATCCTCCCCGTACTCGAATCCATCCTCAAAGAAAAACCCAACGCCATCCTCTCCATCGACACCTTTCACGCCGTCACAGCCCGCCGCGCCCTCGAAACGGGAGCCGAGATTATCAACGACGTCAGTGGCCACCTCTGGGATCCCGACATGTCCAATACCTGCGCCCAATCCGGTTGCGGAGCCATCCTCATGCACACTCGAGGCCGCCCCCAGGACTGGCCGAATCTTCCCCCTCTTGCGCCCGAAGCGGTTATGCCTCTGGTCCTTGCCGAGCTAGCCGGGCGCCTCGAATTCGCGACTGCAGCGGGTGTCCAACGCAACAAGATTGTCCTCGACCCAGGCTTCGGTTTCGGCAAGCGTCTCGATGAAAACTATCCACTTCTGGCGCACTTCGACCAGCTTCATCAGTTCAACCTTCCGATCCTTGCCGGCATCTCGCGCAAAGGCTTCCTTGCCCACACTCTGGCCCAAAGCCCCAGCCTGTCGATTTTTTTCGAAGGCGCAACCCCTTCGATGGGCGACCGCCTCCAGGCCTCCACCGCCGCCAACGTGGCCGCCATCCTTGCTGGAGCGCATATCCTTCGTACCCATGATGTCCGCCCTGCCGTCGAAGCTGCCGCCATCGCCGACCAGATCCTCGCTGCTCTTTAGTGCGACCTCATGTCCTGCCGGACGGCCCACTGCGCGTGGAGCGGGCGTTCGCATGCCTTTTAGAGCTTCGCGTGGTCCTCCCGTTGGTCGGAATTATCATCGTCGCGACCAACGGGAGCGCTGAGCGAAGCGGTATACAAGTCACGAAGTGACCGCCCCACGCACAGTGGGCCCGTCCGGCAGGACATCCGGATAAGTAGCTTTTCACCGCTAGCCTCGCATGGGGGAGCGTGTCTCTGTAAAATATCGGATGGCAGTGGAGGAGAACGTATGGCATCGGCAATGGCAGGGATCGAGGCATTAAAAGGTACGCATCAGCAGCTGAAAGCGAAGATGGAGAGCACGGTAGAAGACTTCCGTGGACACCTGCTATCAGCGCGGACGGGGCGGGCAAATGTCCACATGCTCGACCAGATCAAGGTGGATTACTACGGCACAGATACGCCGGTGGCGCAGATGGGGCAAGTCTCTACGCCCGAGCCGACGCTGATCCTGGTGCAGCCTTACGACGTGGGGATGGTATCGGCGATCGAAAAGGCGATTCGCACGTCGGGGACAGGGCTGAATCCTATGACCGATGGCAAGGTGATTCGCGTGCCCGTGCCGCCGATGACCGAGGAGCGGCGCAAGGATGTGGTGAAGCAGCTGAACAAGACGCTCGAAGACCATAAGACTGCGATCCGCAACATTCGTCGCGATGGAAACGACCAGATCAAGAAGGCGGCAAAGGACAAGCTCATCTCGGCCGATGATGAGAAGCGGGCGAACGAAGAGGTTCAGCAACTGACCGACGTGGAGATCAAGCGTGTGGAAGATCTTTTCAAGACGAAGGAAAAAGAGATCATGACGGTCTGAGCATATTCAGACTCGAGATCGGACGGCCTTCACTGTAGCTGGTGAAGGTCGTTTTTTTGTGGGTGGCCGGACCTTGCTAAATCTGAATCGTCGTCGCGGACGAGTCGCCTTCGTTCCCCACGATCTCTCAGCAGAATTCGCTGCTTACAGACGGAGCAGATCCAGGGGAAGTAGCCAAAGAAGGGGAGGAAGTTGCCCTCAAAGAGTCCGACGCGTTTTGTCCGCGAGAGCTTGCCGAAGTGGCATTTTGTACATTGCATGGATGTCTCCGCTGTGCTCGGCTGGTGCGGCCGCATGCTGGTAAGAGGTACGGCGGACGGCTGGAGTTGGATTTGCCGCTCCTCAACTTTGAGCAGCCGTTTAGATCCCGGGAATTAAATAAATTGAGATTTACGGCAGATATGCAATTGGGCTTGAGTTTCAAAGCTCTAACGCTTTTGGAATCTGCGCCGATGATTGGATCAGCCGTTCTCGCTTCGTGGGGATGGCAAGATCTCCGGGAGGCTGGCGTGAGCAAGTTCGAGGGTCAGGTCGATAGCCAATTCGATGGCCAGAAGGAGAAGGAAGAGCAGGCGGAGCAACAAGAACAGGAGAAGCAGCAGGAACAGAAGGAGCGGCGGAGCTTTGCGGTGGAGGGGATCGTCGAACGGCGGGAGCATACGCGCTACGCCGTGGACGCATGGGCCGAGGTAATGGTGAAGGATGGGACCATGCTGTTTCGCGGGCAGGTGCTCGATGTGAGCCAGGGGGGCTGCTACATCGAGACAGAGGCCCGGCTGCGGCTGGCTCCAGGCACGCCGGTGGAGATTGTGTTTCGGGCGCACGACCGTGTGTTGCGCTGCGAGGGGACCAGCCGAATGGTGAGGACACGCGGGGCGGGCTTTTTGTTTGAGACGATGAGCGCCAAGGTGCGGGTTGAGCTGGAGGGGTTGATCGCGGAGCTTAGTGGGGAGCGAGGATAGCGCTCCCTGGCTAGGTGGTGTGGTCGATGATGATCTTCCAGCCATCGGACGTCTTCTCGAAGACGAGGGAGAAGATGCCTCCAGCATTGCCGCCATCTTTTTTGCCGCGGTCAAGGTGATACTTGCCAATGCAGACGGCGAAGTTTTCATCGAGCGTGTGGACCTCAAGCTCGGAGAAGGTAAGGTTGCCCATGGCGGCGCGGTTGGGGTAGTCGCGCTTGTACTGATCGAGCATGCCTGCGTAGCTGCGGGAGATCTGGTGCGTGATGAAGAGGGTATCGGGGGAGTCCTTGTAGCCGCTCGCGAAGGCGGTAAGATCGCCGCGGTTCCACGCGGCCTCCTGAGCCAGCAGAACCTTGATAACGTCTAGCTCCTGGCGTGAGGCGGTGTGGAGCGGCTCGGGCGCTTGTGCGGATAGCATGACCGGTGCGAGAAGGACGAGAAAGACTGCAGCAAGGCGGAGAAAGGAGCGCAGTGGCATAAGGAACCTCGAAGGAAAAGCTCTCTGGTTTGGCGTCGTTTCGTGTAGTTGCTTCATAAACGAATTGCGTGTCAGGTCGGATTGATAGTAGACCATGCGGAAGATCTCGGCTCTGGTAGATGTCATCACCGTAACTGTTCGAGCACCCCTGGAATCGAGGGGGCATGCAAAGGTGGCCACCGAGCGTATTTTCATCCCTGTGTGGGAAACGCATGGTATCAATCGGTTCATAGAGATGCGTGCGGGTGAAGATGTGGAGGCGTATGAGGAGATCCCCCGGCAGTATCGGTTTGGGCCGCAGGATGATTCGCGTTGCGGCATGGATTTTTGTGGGAGCTGGTGTCACGTTTTGCCAGACGTCCGTTCCCGGAACGCCAGCTGGGCATACCCTTCAGGCATGGCTGGATGCGTTCAACAGCGGAGACGAAGCGAAGCTCGATGCCTACAGAAAGACAGTGGACAGGACAGGCACCTTTGCGACAGCGACGTCGTTCAGAAAGCAGACGGGCGGACTTGATTTGCTGGAGATCGATAGCAGCGAACCGTTGCTGATCAAGTTCAAGGTGAAGGAAAAGGCTGGCCCCACGGTGGCGTTTGGAAGCATCCGGGTTAAGGACGGGCAGCCGGTGACGGTGGAGCATATCGATCTCGTGGCTGCGCCTCCGAACGCTGTCTTTGAACAGATGAAGCTGGATGCAGCGAGTCGAAAGCTGGTAATCGACGGGGTTGGAGCAAAGCTGACGGAGTTTTATGTCTATCCTGAATCCGCGCAAAAGATGGTGGAGGCCCTCCAAGCGCACGAGAAGCGTGGCGACTACGATTCCGTAACGGATGGTGATGCCCTGGCGCAACTGCTGACCGATCATCTGCGAGAGGTGAGCCATGACAGGCATCTGAATCTGAGATTCACGCCCTACAAGCAACCGGCAGAGACCGGAGAGAAGGGGCCAAGCAAGGACGAGGTGGCGCAGAGGCGGCAGGAGATGGAGCGGGACAACTGCGCATTTCGCAAAGTAGAGGTGCTTGAGAACAATGTGGGGTATGTAAAGCTGGACGCATTCTCGGACCCTGCCGTGTGTGGCCCGACAGTGGTGGCGGCGATGAACTTTGTCGGGCATGCGGACGGGATCATCTTTGACTTGCGAGACAACGGCGGGGGTGACCCGAAGATGGTGGCATTCCTCCTGAGTTATGTCTTCGATCAGGCGACGCATGTGAACGATCTTTATAACCGTAAGGAGAACTTAACGGAGCAGTACTGGACTTCGCCTTATGTACCGGGACCCAGGCTTGGGGACAAGCCGGTGTTTGTGCTGACGTCGAAGGATACTTTTTCAGGAGGTGAGGAGTTCTCCTATGACCTGAAGAGTTTGAAGCGGGCGACGATTGTCGGTGAGACAACTGGCGGGGGAGCGCATCCGGTGAGAGGGGTGCGAGTGAACGATCACTTTACGGTGGGGGTGCCGTTTGCGCGAGCGGTGAATCCAGTCTCAAAGACGGACTGGGAGGGGACTGGAGTGGTGCCTGATGTTCCGGTGAAGGCGGACGATGCGCTGGAGACGGCAGAGAAGCTAATGGCAGAGAAGCTTCAGAAAAAATAATGCTGAGGGCAGACTCATCGTCAAAGCGATGGGTGGATTTTTATGCCAGCGCTTTCGCGTCGGCTAATCTCGGTTGAAGCGGGCGTTTTCGTTGATTGACGGATATTGATGAGAAGGAGTTTTGATACACGATGGCACGATCAAATTTATCGCGATTGCCGGGTCTGGACACGTTGCGCGCACTCGCGATTGTGGCAGTGATGTTGTATCACCTGGAGGGATACCTTCCAAGCAGCATTGTTCCTGTCGCGCAATTTGGCTGGATGGGGGTCGACCTGTTCTTTGTGCTGAGCGGATACCTGATCGGGTCGCAACTGCTGAAGCCTTATGCGTCGGGCGATCGGCCTTCGATTTGGAGTTTTTACCGTCGGAGAGCGTATCGGATTCTTCCGGCCTATTTGGTTGTTCTGTGGCTCTATCTGGCGTTTCCTGCGTGGCATGAGTCTCCGGTGCTGCCCCCGGTGTGGCAGTTTTTGACGTTCACGGTCAATCTGTTTTTCGTCGACTTTAGCCAACATGCCTTTTCGCATGTCTGGTCTCTGTGCGTGGAGGAGCACTTCTATCTGGTGCTTCCGCTGCTGGTGATCTGGTTGATGCGAAGGCCGTCGCTGCGGAAGACGGTCTTTATCGTCGGCGGAGTGATTTTGTTTGGAATCTGTTTTCGCGGCTACATGCTCTTACCTTTGATTGCGCCTGCGAGATGGAGTGGACGCGAGGTGCCTGACGGTTTCGGGACGTTTTACTATCGTTATCTGTACTATCCGACGTACTCGCGGCTCGATGGACTGGTGGTTGGGGTAACGCTGGCGTTGGTGCGGATCTTCCGGTCCGGTTGGTGGTCGTGGCTGCTGCGCAGGGGGAACGCGGCCTTGATTTTTGGGATCGCGCTTACCGGCGCGGTGTGCTGGATGTTTCGGAATGATGGGATGGGGGATGCGACGAAGATTGCGGCGTGGGGCACAGTGGTTGGGTATCCATTGTTGGCGGTCGGGCTGGGGTTACTGGTGGTTTCGAGCGTCAGCAACGATGGATGGCTGAGCCGGTTTTCAGTGCCAGGGTCACGATTGCTGGCGACGCTTGCCTTCAGCCTTTATCTAACGCATAAAGAGATCGCGCATCTGGATCGCAGGTACCTACCCTCGCTCACGGCCTCTCCCGATTGGAAGACGGTGGTGATCTATGCGGTGACATGCTTGTTGGCGGCTGGTCTGTTGTATGTGTTGGTAGAGCGACCATTCATGGTGCTTCGGGATCGCTACGAACGGCGAGTTGCAGAAAAGGTAGATGCGGAGATGCTTCATGAGCCGGCTTTGTAGCGGAGGCTAATCGCGGTTGAAGTGGGTGTTGTCGAGGTCTTCGCGTGGTTTGACCCCTACGGTGGGGGTGATCCAGATGATCGTGACGAAGGCGCAGAGGCCCAGGGCCACGTGGGGGTGCGAGAAGGCAATGGTTAAGGCGACAAGATAGACGAAGAGGGAGAGCTGATTTTTGCGCTGGACGGAGGTGTCCTCCGCTTCGAGCTTGTTGGCGATGCGGAGACGGCGGGTGATGGAGAGGCGCAGAAGAAGGAAGCTGAACCCGGTGAAGATCATCGAGGCGATGTAGAGGAAGACGGAGAAGGAGTCAAGTTTTTTTTCGAGAACGTACGAGGTGAAGAAGGGCAGGAGAGAGAGCCAGAAGAGGAAGAAGAGATTGGCATAGAGGACCAACTCGTCGGCTTCTTCGGTGCGGTGGACCAGATGGTGGTGGTTAATCCAATAGATCCCCGTAAAAGCGAAGGAGATGGCGTAGATGGCGAGGGTGGGGAGGACAGCGGAGAGTCCGGCGACGCCCTCCTGGTGGGGGACCTTAAGTTCGAGCACCATGATGGTGATGATGACGGCGATGACTCCGTCGGAGAAGGCTTCAAGGCGGGCTGGGGAGGAGAGGTGATGGCGGGGCATAGGTTTGTAGCTGGGCTCTGGTGTTGGGAGCAGCATACAACGACGATTGGCGCGAAGGGACGGGCTGTTGAGACTAAAATAATGGGATGGCTGCAAATCCTGTCGAAACGGCCGTGCAACCGGGCGCAAGGAAGCTCATTCATGCGGTGTGTTCGCATGACTGCCCGGACTCGTGCGGCGTGCTGGTGACAGTCGATGAGTTGACGGGCAAAGCAGTGAAGGTGCAGGGCGATCCTTCGCATCCTGTAACGCGTGGCTTTCTATGCGGCAAGGTGGCGAAGTATCTCGACCGGGTCTACTCCCCCGATCGCTTGCTGTATCCGATGCGCAGGAAGAAGGGCATACCAAAGGGCCCCGCCGGGTACGGCGCTGTGAAGGGACGCGAAGCAGATGCGTTTGAGCGTATCTCATGGGATCAGGCGCTGGACGAGATTGCGGCGAAGCTGACAAAGATCGCGGCGGATTTCGGCCCGGAGAGTGTGCTGCCCTACAGCTACGCGGGAACAATTGGACAGCTGGGTTATGGGTCGATGGACCGGCGGTTCTTTCATCGGCTCGGCGCCTCTCAGCTGGCGCGGACCATCTGCGCGGAGGCGGGTGGAACAGCACTGAAGGCAGTCTATGGAGTGAAGCTTGGAACAGTGCCGCAGGACTTCGTGCATGCCGGGTTGGTGATTGCCTGGGGCGCGAATATCCATGGCAATAACGTGCACCTGTGGCCGTTCATCGAAGAGGCCCGGCGCAGGGGTGCGCGACTGGTCGTGATCGATCCGTACAGGACGCGGACGGCTGCGCTCGCCGATGAGCATCTGGCCATCAATCCAGGAACCGATACGGCGTTGGCTCTGGGGCTGATGCACGTCATCCTGAGCATTGGGCTGGAGGATCACGACTATGTGGCGGCCTGCACGCATGGATTTGAGGAGCTGCGGGCGCATGCGTTGAAGCCGGAGCACTCGCCCGAGAGTGTGGCGAAGGCGACGGGGATTGACGCGGGCACGATTGTGCGGCTGGCGCGGGCGTATGCTGCGGCTGGTCGTAACGGCTCGTCAGGGCCTGCTGTGATTCGGCTGAACTACGGAATTCAGCGGAGCGAGAACGGCGGTACGGCGGCGCGTGCGGTCTGCATGCTGCCGCTGTTGACCGGTGCGTGGAAACACAAGGGCGGCGGATTACTGCTCTCCACGTCGGGTTCATTTCCGTTCAACGACAAGGTGCTGCAGATGCCGGAGCTGATGCTGGCCAGTCCGCTGGGACGGGCGGCGCGCGTGGTGAATATGAGTCAGCTGGGCCGCGCGCTGACTACGCTGGGGAGTGATGCGACTGACGGCCCGCAGGTGAAAGCGCTGTTTGTGTATAACTCAAACCCGGCGGCGGTCGCTCCGAACCAGAACGATGTTCTACGTGGCATGAAGCGCGACGACCTGTTTACAGTGGTGCACGAGCAGTTCTTTACCGATACGGCGGACTATGCGGATATGCTGCTTCCTGCGCCGACGTTTCTTGAGGTAAAGGATGTGCAGGGAGCGTATGGGCATCTGTTCGCACAGGTGAGCAACCGTGCGATTGCGCCATTGGGTGAGGCGCGGAGCAACGTCGCAATGTTTGGCGAACTGGCGCGGCGGATGGGATTTGACGAGCCATGCTTTGACGATCGCGAAGACGAGTTGATCGATCAGGCGCTGAAGAGTGAGAACCCCTGGTTTGCCGGAATTACCCGTGAGCGGCTGGAGCGGGAGGGGCACGTTCCGCTCCAGATGCCGGTGGATGCAAACGGTGACGTGCTGCCCTTCAGCACCGCGGAGTGGTTCAAGACGGCAAGCGGACGCGGCGAGTTATTGCCGGTGCCGGTCTTTGCTGCGCCAACCGAGTCCCGCGCGAATGCTGCAAAGGGTGCATATCCACTGGAGTTTCTGCCGAGGAAGGCGGACAACTACATGAACTCGACGTTTGCGAACATTCCCCTGCATCAGCGGATGGAGGCGCGCACGGCTGGGGTACTGGAGATGCATGCGACCGATGCCGCGGCGCGAGAGATCACGACGGGCGACGCGGTAGAGGTCTTCAATAGTCGCGGGAGCATCACGCTCAGGGCGCTGGTGAACGCACAGGTGGCGGCGGGCGTCGTGGCGGCGCGTCTGGATTGGAACAAGCTTTCGGCAAACGGCGCGAACGTGAACGCGCTGACGTCGGAGACGCTGACCGATATCGGGGGCGGTGCTACGTTTTATTCGACCTTGGTTGAGGTACGGAAGGGGCAGGCCGATATCAGATAAGGTTCAATCCGATTGAGCCGCTGACTCTTGCTTCCCGGAATGAGCGCATCTCGATGGAGCTCCTTGACTCCCCTTGTCGCGACCAGCAACAATCGGGAGTGACACTGTAGGAGTTGAACCTTCATGATCGACATCACCGCCTTCGCCACTGGGCTAAGCGAAATCCCGGAACAGCAATTTACCGACAACGCCGTGCTCGAGTATATGCGCGAGAATCCGGTCTCCATCACGAGCCTGCAACCCTATCTCTACTTCAGCCCTGAGTGCTACACCCGAAACCTCATTCTTCACACATCGCTCTTCGATCTCATCGCCATCTGCTGGGACATCGGACAGAAGAGCAGGATTCACAATCACACGAACCAGCGTTGCTGGATGGGCATCGCCTTCGGCAAGGTACAGGTGCAGAACTACCGCCTCGTCCACCAGGACCCCGGGACGCATTTCTGTGAGCTCGCCCCCACCGACCGCTACATCATCGACGCTGACAATCCTGCCGAGGTCGACTCTGACGAACCGATCCACCTCGTTGTCAATCCGCCTTCGTTCGGCTCCCGCGCGGTCACTCTTCATATCTACTCACGCCCCTTCGATGAGTGTCAGGTCTACGATCTCAGCGCCAAAAGCTACGAGACGGTCAGCCTCTCCAACACCAGCGAACGCGGTCGTCTCACCTCCAGTCTCGCCGTCGAGAAGGTGGGTCTTGCCTGACCGAGATTGCTGACAAGGGCTTGCGGGACGTTGGTCATTCTCCGCGGCCGGTATGGGTCGGTCTAGAAAAATAGAGGAAGCACTTCGCGTTCGTTGAACGCCCCGCGGCCGAATGTGATTGTTCCGCGAGAAATTGCGGTTTGTGGCGTGCTAGTCTGGCGCGGTCGGTTTCTGGTGTTCACTTCGATTGTTACGGAGTCTGCAATGACACGCTTCCGCTTTTGGCAGGGATTGGTTTTGCTGGCTTCGGCTTCGGGATTTGCTTCGGGGCCGGGTGATCGCGTAGCGACGGACCCTAAGAGCGTCACCTCGGCTGCAAGCGCGAGTGGATCGTCTCCAATGCCTGTGGCTGAACTGCTGCAAACGGTGCGCCTCGGTGGTTCAACATGGTCACCCGACGGAAAGCAGATTGGCTATATCAGCAACGCTTCAGGACGGCTGAATCTTTGGGTCATGCAGGGGGATGGGACGGGAGCGCGGCAGTTGCTGAAGTCGGATGACCGTCAATCCGGCCCGGCGTTTACGAAAGACGGCAAAGAGATCGTCTACGAACAGGACAAGGGTGGCGATGAGCTGTACGACCTGTATGCGGTTCCAGTGAGTGGAGGCGAGCCGCGGAACCTCACGAACACAGACAAGACGAGTGAAAGCAGTCCGCTGTTTTCCAAAGATGGCAAATGGTTAGCCTTCACCAACAAGGTCAAGGTCGAGGCATCGACTAACGTCGGGGTCATGGACTGGGAGACGGGGAAGGTGCGTATCCTAACCCACGAGACGGATCCGAAGGCGTTCTGGAATATTGGAGACTGGAGCCCGGATGGGCGGAGTCTCTACGCGGTACGCCAGGTGGGGCTCGACGACGCGGACGTCTACCGGGTGGATGTGAAGAGTGGTGCGACCGAGAAGCTGACGACTCACACCGGAAAGGCGCTCGTCTTTGCGACCGCGGTATCGCCGGATGGCAAGACCCTTCTGCTGACCTCGAATGAGAAGGGCGGCTATCTGAATGTCGCGCTGCTGGATATTGCGTCGAAAAAGCAGCGGTGGGTCACGGATTCGCAGTGGGAAGTACACGCGGGCGAATTTTCGCCGAAGGGTGACACATTCACATATACCCTCAACGCGGATGGACGAGCGACGATCAACTTTGTCGATGTGAAGACACTGAAGGCGAGTGATCGCGGCATACCGGCCGGGTTGAACACCTCGGGTGCGGAGCCGACCGCGTTTCGTGAAGACGGAAGCTATCTATTTTCACATCAGGATTCGACACATGTGGCGAATCTCTACCTGCTGAGTGCTGGCGGAGCGATTACGCAGGTGACCCACAACGAGAGCCCGGTGCTGGCGGCGGCAGTCCTGCCTTCTTCGCAGTTGGTAACGTACAAAAGCTTCGATGGAAAGTTGATCTCCGCATTTGTTTGGGTGCCTTTCAATCTGAAGCGCGATGGAACGGCGCCCGTGGTGGTGATGCCACACGGCGGACCGACAGGCCAGACGGTAGACAGCTTCAACGCACGCGCGATTCTACTGGTTTCGCGTGGATACGTAGTGATTGCGCCGAATGTGCGCGGGTCGACGGGCTATGGGATGGAGTTTCAGAACTCCAATAAGAAGGACCTCGGCGGCGCGGATCTGAAGGATGAGATCGCGGGCGTCGACTTCCTGAAAGCCACCGGATTTATCGACGCGAAGAAGGTCGGCATCTGGGGTGGATCTTACGGCGGCTTCATGACACTCATGGCCATCGGCAAAAATCCCGATCTATGGGCCGCGGCCGTCGATGAGTACGGAATTCTGGACTGGTACACCATGCTGGCCCATGAGGATGCGCGTTTGCAGGAGTATGAGAAGTCGCTGCTGGGCGATCCCGTGGCCGACAAAGCTGTATACGAGGCGAGCTCGCCGCTCAAGTACATCCGCAACGAGAAAGCTCCACTGCTGGTGCTGCAGGGCGAGCGGGATATTCGTGTGCCGAAAGAGGAGGCCGAACAGGTGGTGGATATCCTCAAGAAGGAGGGCCGAACCGTGGATGCCGTCTACTACCCGGAGGAGGGTCACGGGTTCATCAAGCGGGAGCACCAGGTAGACGAGCTGACGCGATCCGTCGGTTGGTTTGACAAGTATCTTAAAGGAGAGACCAAGGCACAGTGAGGTTCAGTAAGGAGTAACAGATGCATGCAGCCGGTTTTCAGTGCGCGGGTTGTGGGGAGTGGGTAGAGACAACGGTAGACGAGTCTGCCGGCTCAAAGCAGCAGTACGTGGAGGACTGCCAGGTTTGCTGCCAGCCGAATGTGCTGACGGTGCGGTGGGACAGATCGGCGCAGGAGTTCACCATTACCGCCGAGTTGGAGAGTTAAGCCAGCAACGGATGCCCTTTGGGTGGGTGCCTTCGTCAAAGCATCACGCTGAAATTCGTTGGTTGGATTGAGGTTGTCCGGCCAGAATCATGGGGCGAACTCGCTAACCGCTGGCCGCTCCCATATAATCAGAACTTCGCTGACTTTGCTGGCGAGCGTCATTTTTAGAGCAGTGAGGGTGTGCGTATCTTTACCGTGAATCGAGAGAGCGGAAGCTCCCTGAAAAGCAAGACCAAGACTGTGTGCACGCGCTCCAGACGCTCCCGCATCGCTTATGCCGCGTACATGATTGCGTTTACGGCTCTGGCCGCCTCGTCCCTCTCGGCCCCGTCTCTTTCGGCCCAGCCGCTTTCGGGTCAGACGCTCTCAGGTCAGGCCGGATCGCTGTCCGGCAACGTCGAGACGCTGTGCCAGCCGCAGGTGATCGGTAACCGACGCATTCCCAAGGAGTCGGTGTTGGCCAGGCTCTACAGCCGGCAGAACGACCTCTACGACCCGCTGGTGGTGGAGCGGGACTTCAACTCGCTTTGGAACACTGGCTACTTCGACGATGTGCGCATTGAGCGCGTCGACAGCCCTAAGTGCGTGCAGCTGATCATCTATGTCAAAGAGAAGCCGACCATTCGCGAGATCAATTACAAGGGCCTGGGCGCGATAACGCAGTCCGACATTCTGGACCGCTTCAAGAAAGCAAAGGTACCGCTTTCAGTCGAGAGCCAGTACGACCCCACCAAGATCAAACGGGCCGAGGTGGTGCTGAGAGACCTGCTCGCAGAGCACGGACACCAGTTCGCCACCATCCGGACCGAGGTCAAGACAATTCCGCCCGCGGCCGTCGCGATCACGTTCAATATCAAAGAGGGGCCGACCGTAAAGGTGGGCAAGATCGCCTTCCAGGGCAACAACAGCATCAACGATCGCACCCTGCGCGCCGCGATGAAGAACCTCCGGCCGATCGGAATTCCGCACTCGATCATCCTCGAGAATCTCTTTGCGCGAACCTTCGACGCGAGCAAGCTGGATGAAGACACTGAGCGCGTACGCCAGGCCTATCGCGACCGCGGCTACTTCAAGGCGCTGACCAGCGAGCCGACCACGCACATCCGCGACGCGGGTGGAATCAACCCATTTACTCTGCATCCGTCCAAGGGCAAGCGGATCGACATTTTGATGCCGGTAGAAGAGGGTTCGCGCTACAAGCTCGCCGGTATCACCTTCTCCGGCAACACCCACTTCACCAATACCAGGGCGCTGCGTGCGCAGTTTGCACAGAAAGATGGCGAGTACTTCAACGCAACCCTGTTCGGCAAAGGGTTGGATCAGCTGCGTAAGGCCTTCGGCGAAGGCGGATTCATCAACTTCGTAGGCACACCGGTCCCGACGATCGATGAAGCCAACAAGACGATTAAGCTGAACATCGATATCGATGAAGGCAAAGCGTTCTACGTCTCGCGAATCGAGTTTACCGGCAACACCATCACGCGCGACAAGGTCATTCGGCGCGAGCTCCTTCTGGAAGAAGGGCAGGTCTATAACAGTCGGCTCTGGGATCTTTCTATTCTGCGGCTCAATCAGCTCAACTACTTTGAGGCGTTGAAGGCCGAGCAGGACTCGGAGAGCCGCCAGAACACCGACGACGGAACTGTCGACCTGCTGCTGAAGCTCAAAGAGAAGGGCAAGAACTCCATCGGCCTCAACGGCGGCATCAGCGGGCTGTCAGGAACCTTTGTCGGGTTGAACTACGAGACCAATAACTTTCTCGGACTCGGTGAGACGCTCTCGGTGCAGGCAAATATCGGCGACCTGTCGCGCAACCTGAGCCTCGGATTTACCGAGCCATATCTCCGGGACAAGCCGATCTCGCTGGGCGCGCAGGTCTTCACCAGCAAGTACGACTTCAACCCGTCGAAGAGCCAGTCGGCGACCGGCCAGGCGGCGGGAAACCTGACGACGGCACAACAGTCGCTGCTGACGAACTATAACCAGTCGACAACAGGGTTGACGATCTCGGCAAGCGAGCCTCTGCGGCATCTGTTTGCAAAGACTGGCGTGACTCGTGTCGGTATCTCTTACTCGCTGTCGCGGTCGTCCGTGACAACGTTCAACCAGAACACGACCAACGTCTTTCAATCGCTCGCGTTCCGGTCGGGCGTTGCGGGGCAGAATCAGCTGAGCGGCATCATCACTTCAGTCGTGACGCCGAGCTTCACCTTCTCGAGCCTCGATCGCGCAGTCGGACCTCACAGCGGCAAGGACTTCAACATCTCAATGCAGGTTGCAGGTGTGGGCGGTAACGTGAAGTACATCTCGCCGATTGCCAGCTATCGCCAGTTCTTCCCGATGAAGGGTCTGAGGGTGAACCGCGAGGGCCACAATGTGCTGGGTTACCGTATCCAGCTGGCTCATACGCAAGGCTTCGCAGGCGAGGTTGCCCCCCCAACGCATCGTCTCTACAGCGGCGGCGAATCGGATCTTCGCGGCTTCGACATCCGGTCGGTCGGTCCCTACACCTTCATCCCGAATAAAGTTCAATACATCCTGACCAACCCCGATGGGACCTCGGTTCCGCGTGATCCGACCAACCCCGCACTCGGCCCGGTCCAGATTCCGCTGCCGATCTACCGCATGGTGTCTATCGGTGGAGACACGCAACTTGTCTCGAACATCGAGTACCGAATTCCGATTGTGAATCAGGTGACCTTCGCCTTCTTCAACGACTTTGGCATGACCTTCGACGCGTTGCACGGCCAGTTGCGTCAGAGCACAGCGGGTCAGTCGTTGATCGATGGCGCGCAGTACGGTTGCCCCACAATCGTCAACGGCGCCTGCTTCGGAGGCCAGTCGGTGCAGTTCCCGAACCTGCTGAAGATAGTCCCAGGGACAAACTTCGTTCCGCGGGACTCTCTCGGCGCAGAGATTCAGGTGATCCTGCCGATCGTCAATGCGCCGTTCAGGATCTTCTACGCCTACAATCCGCTGCGTCTTTACAAGACCGTTCCGCAGGAGCTGGCGGTTCCGAACTCCGGTCCTGACAACGTCAATACCTTCAAGAGCTACTTCCCAACCAATGGAGCGGGTCAGTTCAGCTACCAGCAGGCGCTTCAGTTCTATGGGGCTGATTACATCCTGCGTGAGCCAAGAAAGACCTTCCGCCTGACGGTAAGCACGACCTTCTAGAAAGACAGGTCCTCCCGGACGGCCTCCCTGCGCGGGAGGCGGTCACTTCGTGACGTGTATACCTTTCTTGCAACCGACGATCTGTAGTGGTCCTTCCGTTGGTCGGAAGAAAAGTTGATTCCGACCAGCGGGAGGACCACGCGAAGCTCTAAAAAGGCGTGTGAACGCCCGCGCTCCGCGTAGGAGGCCCGTCCGGCAGGACAAGATCCTCTAGTAGCTGCGCTGGTACATGCGGGAGATGCGGTCATGCCACCCAAGGCCGTCTTCATCCATCCACGCCCAAAGGAAGCCGATACCCAGCGGACAGGCAGCAAGGACCGTAGCGAAGATGCGTCGCCGCATAGCCGACCGCGTAGGGTTATCATCCGAAAAAGTGCAGAGGCCGACGCGGGCATAACGCATCCCGGGAGTCGCCTCGCTGAAGGTAAAGAAGAGAAGCTGATAGAGCAGAGTGAGAACCGCCAGAGTGCCGGCTGTACCGATAGCAGCGGTCTGCAGGCTCATGGGCACGCTGCTGGCAGCAAGATTTGCTGAGTCAGCAGAGAGCTTCCCGACGGTCAGCGCGAAGGCCGCGACAAAGCACAAAAAAGAAGCCGTAATGATGCACCCATCAACCATAGTAGCCATCAGCCGCAGGTTGAGAGGCGCAGCCTCTGGTCTGTGCTCAAGCTGAAAAGGTGCCTCTGGAGTTTCGACTGGCGCCGCGACAGGATGGGCCGCAAGCAGAATCGATGACCACTCCGGCGCGACAGACTCGACCACTGGAGTGGTAGAGATCTGTGCAGCTTCCACCTCAAAGATGCGAAGCTGCGCCGTCTGGCTGCCGTGCGGTGCCTGGTCGGCCTCCTCGCGCAACGGCCCTTCTGCCAGCCGCGGACGAGCCTTACGCGCCGCCACCAGCTGCCGCGGAAACTCGATCAGGTTAGCTGGAATCTCGATAGGAGGTCCGGACTCTTCAAAGATCGGAGCCTGGCGGAAGGCGATCTCCTCATCGAGAGCAAGAGTCTCTTCCTCATTTAAAGCTCCATACGTCTCGTAGATAAGAGGCCGGCTGGGGGGCAAGACTTGTTCCTGCAGCGGGCCACGGGTTGCGTCTTCATAGAGCCGCACCGTGAGTGCGGGGGCCGGAGCCTGAGCGGTCGCTGGAAGAGTGAGCGCGCGAGTTGCGGTGTCAGAGTGCTCCGCATTGGCGAGTCTCGGTTCGGCTAGCGCAGGCGCCGGAGGAGTCAGCGTCCACTGGTCGAGATCAGCCAGCAGCTGGTACTGGGCGTCGGCCACGGCCTTGGCGCTGAGAGCAGCCACCTCGGCTGCCGCTTCGGCCTCGCGAATCGCAGCTTCGGCCTGCTCGGCGAGAAACGTGCGATAGCTTGGCGAGTTGGCGTACCGCTCCGCAACCGCCGCGGCGATGCGGGACGACCGTGTCTTCTCAGGACCAGGCTGCGCAATGGCAGTGACCCCTGAGCCCGGCTGCTGCGTCCGGCGGGCGCGATGGGCGGCAAGACGTTGGGCTACCTGTTCCCTGAGCGCAAATGGTGCGCCCGCTTCCGTTTCGGCCCCGGTTTCGTCCAGTGGTAGCAGGTCACGCTGTGCAGAGCTCATTGTGCTCAATTCCAAACTCGCTTCCGTAAAATCGTTTAGCCTCAAAGAGTGGTGCGCCTGATTAGTCTCAAATCAAGTTTCAAGCCCGACGAACCTGGGATCAAGCCCCATGGGCAGCGCCGACGGCCTCTGCTCGCTCTGCTGTTCGGCGGCACGAAGCCGTTCCATCCCGTTGCGAAGGCTTGCGGCTTCTACTCCGGAAGCCTCCGAACCGCTGTTTACCTCTTGATAACTATCATGGTGCTCCCCGCAAGTCATCCACATCTGCGGGCCCAGCAGGTGACGACTCAGGCAACCCCCCTTTCTGATGCGCAAGATACGTCCTCGAGCCTGCCGGATGAGCGCCTGCCGGATGAGCCCGGCGCGGCGCGTTATCCAGAAACGGCGCAAAATCCACGAGCGACGCAATATCCGGTGGCCGAGGTGCTCCCCGCCACCGAGGACACCACCGACGTAAAGACAGAGGAAGACACGCTGTCGAGAAGCGGAAGCGTCGTCACCTTGGATGGAGACGTCATGCTGACCTATCGCGATCGCATCGTAAAGGCCGATCACATCGAGTTCGATCAGGCCTCAGGCGAGCTCACCGCGACGGGGCATCTGCACGTAAGCGGTGGCGCAAACCACGAGGACCTCACCGCCAGCCACGGCACCATGAATCTCAAGCAGCAGACGGCGACCTTTTACGACGTCACCGGCTCTGTCGGGCTCAAGAGCGCAGGCCACACGCTCACCTACTCCAGCAGCAATCCGTTTCTGTTCACCGGCCGCATGGTCGTACGGACAGGGCCGCAGTCCTATGAGATCTACGACGGCACCTTGACCACCTGTCAGCTCCCGCACCCCGACTGGATGCTCTACGCAGGAAAGTTTGCGGTCGACAGCGAGAAGGCGAAGGCCCAGAACAGCACCTTCCGGCTGATGAATATCCCTGTGCTCTTTTTGCCCTACGTAACCCACCCAACGGACTCCGAGCAGAGGCAGACCGGCTTCATGATCCCGGTGCCGGGTTACTCATCGACCAAGGGATTCACCCTCGGCGAGGAGTTTTACTGGGCGATCAACCGCAGCACCGACCTCACCGTAGGCGCGCAGTATTACTCCCTCCGCGGGTGGGAGCAGTCAGCAACGTTTCGATACCGCGGACTAGGCAATGACTTTGCGAAGGCCCGATACACCGGCCTGCTCGACCGTGGCATCTTCACCAGCGGCGTGTACCTGAATCAAGGCGGAGAAGATGCGACGGTTTCGGGGCGTCACGACTTCACTTCGCAGACGAGAGTAGTCGGGGATGTGGAGTATCTGAGTTCGTACGCCTATCGCGAGGCATTTGCCGAGAACTTCAGCGTCGCAGTGTCGAGCGACATCCTTTCGATCGTCTATGGCGTGCATCAGTGGGACGGATACTCCGCGTCGGCCCGTGTGGATCGATATCAGGGCCTGAAACAGGCTGGCGTAGCCGCGACCCCGACCACGCCGGCAATCCCGGAAGAACAGGTGAAGATCTTTCATGCGCCGTCGCTCGACTTCACCAGCACCGAGCACGAGATCGGCCGGACCGGACTGCTGTGGAGCATAGACGCCTCCCACGCCGGACTGTCCCGCGTGCAGCCGGACTTCTCTACCGGCGGGCTTACCCAGCGGTTCGACCTGCATCCCGAGCTCTCCTATCGTCTCGGCTTCGATGGATGGCACATGCTCGCGTCGATAGGCGCTCGCGAGACCGCGTACTCCAGAAGCAGGCAGGTTCCCTACGCCCCGATCGGAGTTCCAGTCGAGCTTCCCAACCCTCTCAACCGGTCCGATGTTGAGGTTGAGGCAGATCTGCGGGCGCCTGTGGTGGAGCGGACCTTCGATTCGCCACGCGTCGAAAAGCTCTTCGGCGGAAACGACGTGAAGCACACCATCGAGCCGGAGCTGACCTACCGCTACGTCACCGGCGTGAACAACTTCTTGAGCGTCCTGCGCTTCGACGATGCCGATATCGTAAGCAACACCAACGAACTGGAGTACGGAGTGACCCAGCGGCTGTTCCTGCGGCCCACAAAGGCCCGTCCCTGCAAAGAAAGACCCACGACCACCGCGCAGACCCAGTACTGGGATGACGATAGCGGCAAGGTTCAGACCAGGGGACAGGGTGGCAGCGAGAAAGATGCGCTGCCCAACTGCGGCAGTCATCCGCTGCTCAGCTGGCGGCTGACGCA
The DNA here is from genome assembly GCF_013410875.1 of Tunturiibacter empetritectus. Lineage (GTDB taxonomy): Bacteria > Acidobacteriota > Terriglobia > Terriglobales > Acidobacteriaceae > Edaphobacter > Edaphobacter empetritectus. Next base: position 603,769 of record NZ_JACCCU010000003.1, read on the forward strand.
GAAGCACTTCTTCAACGAGAACTTCGGCGGAGCCGTCATCAACGGCCGGCGAAACATCTTCGACACGACGCTGAACTTCTCAGGAATCGCATTTCTCACCGAGCCCAGGGCCATCTCCCCTCTGGTCTCCCGTCTGCGCCTGCGCACCTCCTCGCACATGGACGTGGAGTGGGACTTCGATCTCGACACCGGCGCAAAGAAGTTTACCTCCAACAACGTATTCGTGGACGTGCATCAGAACAACGTCTTTGCCGGCCTCAGCTACGCGCGGTTGAACGCTCCGGGCCGCTTCTATACTGAAGGAGTAACCTCGGCAGTCTCGGACTTCAATCAGCTGCGGCTGCTCCTGGGCTATGGTTCGCCGACCAAGCCGGGCCTCGGAGTGGCAGGCAACGTAGGGCTGGATCTCAACGCAAATAACACCGGCCTGGTGCAGTACGGTGCCGTGCAGGGGTCCTATAACTGGGACTGCTGCGGATTCAGCGTCGAGGTTCGCAAGTACGAGCTGGGCTCGGTGCGAAATGAGACCACGGAGAGATTCAACTTCACCCTGCTGAACATCGGAACAGCGGGCAATCTGCGGCGTGCAGCCAGCCTCTTCTAAGGCGCCGAAGTCGCGCTCTTCCGGGGACCGCTCCAAGGGGTCCGAAGCCTTGTAAATCGGCTCTGCGTGAGATAATCGAGGTATTGTGTTGATCGCTGTGAAGCCGTTCCGAACCCTGATCTTTGCCTTTACGCTGGCCGCCCTCGGCTGCCATGCACAGACCTCTCCGCAGACTGTGCCCCCTGGTGCCGGCGATGCTTCGGGCAAGCTCTCTCCTGAGCTCACGCGAAGGGTAGAAGTGCTCATCCGTTCCAGGGCGTCGATTCCTCCAGGCTATGTGATTCAGATCGGATCTCGTACCCGCAGCGACGTGCCAGGCTTTGACAAAATCAGCGTATCGTTCTTGGCCGACGGCAAGTCCAGCAAGCCCGCCGAATTTCTGCTCTCGACTGACGGCAATACCTTGGCTCAATTCAGTAAGTTCGACATCAGCAAGGATCCAAAGCTCCTCGTAAGCGGCGATGGCCGGCCTTCACGCGGCGGTCCCGCAAACGCGCCCGTGCTCATCGTCGGCTTTGACGACCTCGAGTGCCCCTACTGCGCAAAGATGCACGAGCAGCTCTTTCCCGCGTTGACCGAGCGCTATAAGGATCAGATTCATATCGTCTATCGCGACTTCCCGCTGGATCAGCATCCCTGGGCCATGCGCGCGGCGATTGATACCAACTGCGTAGGCGCCCACAGCCCTATGGGCTATTGGAATCTGGTGGACTACATCCACGCTCACGCCGCAGAACTCGGCGGCACAGACAAGAGTCTCGCCAAGGCTAACGAGACGCTCGACACCCTCGCGCGCGACGAAGGGAAGAAACAGAACCTCAACGCGGAGTCGCTGAATGCGTGCCTCGCCAAGCAGGATGACACGGCCATCAAAGCGTCGATCAAGCTGGGCGAAAGCCTGGGGGTAGACTCCACGCCGGCGCTCTTCATCAACGGAGAAAAGGTGGAGGGAGCGCAGCCCCTCGAGGACGTGTATCGTATGATCGATAGCGCGCTGATTGCCTCCGGGCAGACGCCTCCACCGCCGCCGACACCAATTCAGGCACAGCCTCAAACCCCGCCGGCGACCAAACCCGGCAACTAGCAGAAGAATGCAGGAGATCTGGATGCGGAATACGGATGTGCCGAGCTTGTCGGCCGAGAACGAACGTACTTCTAACACGCGCTCCTATCGCACCGCCTCGATTCCATTGCTCCCATTGCTGTTGACGATGGCTGCCGGGCTCTTGCCGGTTGCAGGATGCAACCACGGTCACAACGCCGACGTCGTCGCCACGGTCAACGGCCACGCCATCATGCAGGCCGACCTCGAGAAAGCCTACAAACTGCAACTCGGAGATGCCGCCCAACAACAGCAGCAGCCCTCGCCCGAACAGGCCGATTCGCTGCGCCTGAACCTCCTCCGCGAGTTGATCGATGAAGAGATCGTCGAACAGCGCGCCGCGAAGATGAACCTCACCGCGACCAACGAAGAGGTCGATGCAAAGCTAGCCGAGATGAAGGCTCCTTACACGGAGGAGCAGTTTCAGCAACGCCTGAAGGCCAGCAATCAGACCATCGACGATGTAAAGCATTCATTGCGTCGCAGCCTCACCATCAACAAGCTGCTCAACAAAGAGATCAACTCCAAGATCACCGTCACCGACGCCGATGTGGCCAGCTACTACAACCAGCACAAGGCCGAGTTCAATCTGCTTGAGACCAAGTACCGCCTCGCAACCATTCAGGTGACCGGTCAACCGTCGCCTCAGCCGGGAAACCTGCAGGGAAGCAAAGCGACCAACGACGTCGAAGCGAAGAAGAAGATTCAGGCGTTGAAAAATCGCCTGGACAGCGGCGAGGACTTCGGCACCATCGCCAGCAACTGGTCCGAGCAGCCCCAGACCGCGCCCAACGGCGGAGAAATGGGCTTCGTCGACGAGTCGCAGCTGCACCAGGATCCCACCGCCTTCAACGCCATTACCAAGCTGAAGGCCGGCCAGATCACCGACATCCTTCCGCTGCTCGATGCTCAGACGAAGCGCCCCGCCGGTTACGCAATCTACAAGCTGATCTCCCGCGACCCCGCAGGCCAGCGCGATGTCAACGATCCCCGTGTCCAGCAGGCCATCCGCCAGCAGTTGCGCGATGTGCGTTCGCAGCTGCTCAAGAGCGCCTACCTGGAGATGGTGCACGATCAGGCCAAGGTGGAGAACTTCTTCGCCGAACAGATCTTCAAGACCGACGCCCACTAACTCTCCAAATAATATCGCCACTCATCTCTCTCGGGAGGTCTCATGACGCAGCAGCCAGTGCGCTTCGCGATCCTTGGCTTTGGTCACCACGCAATTCGTCGGCTGCTGCCTGCCTTTCCCAGGTGTGAGCAATCCACACTGAGCGGGATGTGGCGCCGCGATCACGCTGCCGCCATCGCCAACTGCGCCGAGTACAAAATCCCTCACTGCTTCGCCACGCGGGAGGAGCTCTGCTCTTCGCCGGATGTCGACGTCGTCTTCATCACCTCACCTGACGCGATGCACCGCGACGACACGCTCCTTGCGCTAAAGCACGGCAAAGCAGTCCTGTGCGAGAAGCCTCTGGCCATGAGCACAGCACAGGCCAAAGAGATGAACGCCGCAGCCAGCGCGTCCGGTCTACTCTTCGGCGTCGCACAAAACTTTCGCTACAACCGAAGCCTCGAGTGGATGCGCGACCAAATCGCCGCTGGCCTCATCGGCACCCCACAGCTTGCACGCGCCGAGTACTGCTATCCCGCCACCAACTCCGCAAGAAAGTGGATCATCGACGCAACGCTGGCTTACGGCGGACCCATCGGAGATGTCGGCGTGCACTGCATCGACGCCCTGCGCTTCGTTCTAGGCAATGACGTCATCAGCGTCGACACTCTGGCCCGCAAAGACGCCTCCTCAGGCAACCTCGAAGCCATCGCCTCGCTCCAGATGGAGATGACTGGCGACATCTTTGCCACGGTGACCACTAGTGCCCGTGCACCCTACCGCTCTCTGGTCGAGGTCAACGGCAACAATGGCGTGATGACCGCCGAAGGGTGTCTCACCGTCGATCGCCCAGTAGAGATAGTCGTTCGCCGCGCAGGCGAGGTGGTCGAGCGAGTCACCCTCGACAACGGCGATGGCTACACGCGAATGCTGGATAGCTTCGCCGCTGCCCTGCGCAGTGATGGCGACTTCGCGGCTACCGGCGAAGATGGTCTCCACAACATGCGGGCGCTCGATGCAGCCATAGCGAGCTGGCGCAGCGGATCCCGCAAGAACCTCCGCACCTCCGCAGACTCTTAGCGCAAAGCCGCAGCCAGGGCAGAAGTCCCGCCGTGATGCAGAATCGCAAGATCGCGCTCAGGCGCCGGCGGCAGATACCTCTTGTAAACGCTCACGTGGAAGCACGACTGTTGAAACTCCTCTTCCACATCCACTTTTCCCGATTGCACCAGCAGCAAAAGATAGCCCCGAAGCCACGCAATCTCCGTCAGCGAGAGGCCATGCTTCGCAATATCGACAGCCTGCCCCGTCAGATGCGGAGAGGCCGTGTCGCCCTCAGCCGGCGCCGCATTGCCGTTGATGTGCACCAGGTGCTGCTGAAATTCAACTGTGCGTACAGCGGAGTTCACCTGCAGTGGCGAGTGAAAGCGAGCGTAGTGGGCGCGCGCCAGCGTTGCGAGAAACTGCGCTGTCCACGGACGGCAGTAACGCCGGTTGACCGGTAGCCGATCATCCACCTGGAGAGCCTCGCTCTCAGGCAGCGCAACCAGCAACTTTTTCCCGCGCATATCCACCAGGTCGCCATCATCCTGAATGCGGGAGAGCCCATCGCGATCGGCGACCTCGTTCTGATGAACGAGAATCTCGTGCGAGCCCTTCAACGGCGGAGGCATGATGAGCCGCCCACGCTTGTTATAAAGATTAGGCAGAATCACCGGAGTCGAGGCCACCTCTTCCACGCTGGCCAGTTGCGGCCTCTCCGCCGCCGGCCGAACCACGCTGATGACAGGAACGGGCTTGGCCACAGAGACCGGCTTCGACGAAGTCGACGACTTGCGCGCAGGTGCAGCCGTAGCCTGACGTGTCTCGTTCAGTTCTTCGGAGCGCTCTTCCTGGCGCGCTTCGGGGCGCAACGTCCCGTGGATCGCCACAGCAGCTTGGGTCTCCACCTGGGTCGACGCGGCCGCCTTCAGAAAATCCTCTGATGTAGCCTTCAACGGCGTCCCGGCGGAGGCAGCCAGCTCAGGTTGCGTCGCCTTCTGGCGCGAGGCGCGAACCGCATGGCGCAGATGGCGTCCGCCTGCTGACCGCCCATGAACGCGCACGCTCATAGGTGGATCGGTCTTTGGAGTGGGCGCGCTGTGATGCTTCGAGCTATGCGTTGCATGCGACGGTTTCGCGGCGGTCTTCCGTCGGTCCGGATGCTTCGCCACCGCAGCGGCAACAGTCTTCTTATGGGCCGAGGGATGATGCATCGGTTTGGCGAGGCTGCCTGCGCAAGAAAAACACAGAGCCGCAAGCGCCAGAAGGGCCGGGATGGGGGCGGTCAAACGCATCATGTTTTTGGAGACGCGGAGACGCCAGAGCAACTCCTAAGTTAAACGTTCGTGAGAGAGCATGGAAGTGACGAGGTGGGTTCCGTATACTTGGTCGTTAACAGGGGGAGTGGATGAGGAGAATGTTGCTGGGCTTCGGTCTGGTCGCTGTCGGGTTGATTGGGTGGGGCTTTCAGGCAGCAACCGTGCAGGCGGCGCAGGATGCGGCAGTCGCGCCCGAGTTCTACACGACCAGGGTCCAGCCCATCTTTCAGGCCAACTGCTACCGCTGCCATGGGGGAATGAACCACCGTGGCGGATTGAATATTCAAACGCGAGCAGGAATGTTGAAGGGCGGCCACGAGGGCACCGTGCTCATTCCAGGCGATCCCGCAAACAGTCTTCTGGTGCGGCTGATCCGCCATGAGGGCCCAGCGAAGGACCCCATGCCCATGCCACCGAAGCAGCCAAAGCTCTCCGACGCGGACATCGCAACCGTCGAGCAGTGGGTAAAGGCAGGCGCGATCATGCCGGCCGATCCTCCGCCGTAACTCTTCCTCAAAGTGATCAGGTCCCGCACCAATCCGCTAAGAGCTGGATGGAGTTCTCGTTCCCGTCTCCGGCCTCTCCTGGCTCCGGACGAACAGATTCTTAATCCGGCGGCGGAAGTAGAAGAGCGCTCCTGAGACCGCCGCGCTGATGCCTTGAAACATAAGCAGGCCTGAACCGGGATCAACGTAAGCATGGGCTTGGCGCTCAAAGGCAAAGCTGAGCGCTAGAAAGAGCATCAGCGTGATCGCGAATCGCTTGAAACCAAAAGTCATTCTGTTGCCTCTGGGGAGGTGTGCCTCAGGGGGCCCAATCTCAATGAAGGTGAAGACGCAATGCGCAGGCAAAAGTTTCGGTTCCATGAATACTTCGTGTATCGAAAGCTAAACACATCTTTTATCTTGCATTTCGTCTTGAACTTCTATTCAGAACTCTAGACCGCCCTCAATACTGACAGTCGGTTTTTATCGAATAAAATAATCCGCAGGTCCGCGCACGTCCCATATTGGGATCTTCGCGAAGCAGAGGCTCGAAGGATTTTTCCACCCATCGTCAGGGCTTCGCGGGCGTCTCTGTGTGCACCTGGGCAAGCCATCTCCCGCTCTTGGGTTGACGAACCCAGACCGTGACGGAGTTATTGTCATTCTTCATTACGGTGGGTTTCTCTGGCGTGCCGCACTGGAACGTATTCACTACGTGATACGCAGTAAGCGCAGAGTCTGGCGTCAGAATACGAACCTGCAGATCGCGAAGCTCATACGACTCAAGCTTGCAGTGCTTCAGCGTGATCAGCAGCGTGTCCAGAGCCTGAATGTGCTCGTCCACCAGGATGAAGTCTTCCGTAAACAGACTGCGAACCGTCCCGAAGTCGCCTTCAGCCATCGTCGTCCAAAGATTCTGTTCCAGCTTGACGATATCGATCGAGGCAGGCAGCGGTGACGAAGCCGCAGGGGTCTGAGCAACTGCTCCGGAACCAAGAAGCGAAGCGATAACCAGAAGGAGGAGACGCATGGGGATTATCTTAGCGTCTCCCTCCCGTTATGGACGCCGGAAGGTTGTACCCAGTTCAGTTCGCCGGCGCCGTTGCCGACTTGGTCCCCACCCGACGGACAGAAGCATCGACGATGGCATAGAGCAGTTGTCCATGATCGGCCTTTGCCTTTGCCTTGATGTATTCGCCCGCGCGTTTGCCGGCCTCAGCGCTCTCCGGAAGCGTCAGGCCCCGTGTCTCCGCCGAGATCTCCGCCAGTTGCTGAACGATGTCGAAGAACGTCCCCTCATTCTTGCCGGCAAGCTGCCAGCAGTCAGAGACCGTGCAGGTCAGAATCTGCTCCTTCGTCCAGTTGTGGGCAGCAGTCGAGTCTGCCGAAGGAGTAATCGTCGCAGCCGACGGTTGCTGAGCCGAAGCGCAAAGGCCAACTGCGGTCAGAGCGAAGCAGAGTGCGAGGCGAGAGAAGAGGCGCATGGGGATCGTTCCTTTACGTTCGTAGGTTAGAAAGGCGTCTAGTACCGGTGATAGCGATCATCGCGATTGTTCTGGGCAGCGTTGCCGACCACGGCGCCAATACCTGCACCTGCGGCCCCGCCAATAATCGTTCCTTTCAAGCCGCCACCAAACACCGCGCCCAGAATTGCACCGCCCCCGGCGCCGATCAGCGCGCCCTTGCCAGGTCCGATGCCTCCCTGATTATCTCTGTAGTGGTCGTCGTGGTAGCGGCGATCCCGGTCGTTATAGTAGTTCCCGCCGCGTCCGCCGTTGCGCATCCCGCTGTAGTAGGCGTTGTTGTTGTTGTTATAACGCTGTGCGAACGCCGGAGTGCAGCTCGCAAGCAGCAGAGGAGTCAATAGGACCGCGTTTCGTAGCTTGGTCATCCCCGGTTGGATGCCGAATCTCCTCGCCGCGCAGAGTTAAATTCGCAGGTCCAGCCAGGGAAGGTAAGTGCCAATCCGCCACAAGTTAGGAAATATAGCCAGTTAGGAATATAGCCAGCCCCTTGATGGAATCCCGGAGATTTGATGGAACCCCGGAGATCGAGCACTAGCCGGAACCCAGCCCGTCGAAAGTAACCGCGAAGGGTGTATCCCCAATCAGTTCATCCCTTTTAAGATCAGGCATCATCTATCCAACAAGAATCAACCATACAAGTCGATTTCGTCTATTTGCCCTGCAGGATCGTCTCATCTTGCAGTAGCTTTCAAACAGCAGTATTTGGAGGGGGATTGTGAAGCATCGAATCGGTACCATCTCGGCAGGCTTAGTGGCAGGCGCAGTCATGGCACTGGGTCTCGCCGGCTCTCTCATGTCCGCGCAAACAACTCCATCGCCCGCCCCGCACAAGCCAAGAACCTCCTCCAAAACAGCAATGGCAACCTGGTCGCCCGACGTCCAGAAGGCACTCGGCCTCTCCTCCGACGACTTCAAGACCGACGGCCTCAACAAACTCACCCAGGTCCAGCTCAACAATCTCATGAACTCCGCCAAACCCGATCCACGCAAGCACTGGCTCGTCTGCCCAGCCACCGGAACCGCACCCTCCGGCCAGATCCACGTCCTGCTCACCGTCGCCGGCGACGACTCCACCGGTGCCATCGCCGGCCAGATCCGTCAGGCCATCAGCGCCCTCACCGGCGTCACCGTAGTCGACACCGTCGCCAACGCCGACCGCACACTCCACGTCGTCATCCAGGAGCAGACCACCGCCAAACGCACCATCGGCTTCACCGCCTCCTATCTCACCGGAACCCCCTGCACCGAAGAGGTCGCCGGCAAGAAGAAGGATGTCGAGCTCAAAGGCACCTTAGGCACCTACACCGACGCGAAGGGCGCAGGCCTCGCCATGGACCTCGCCGGAATGCTCGATCAGGATCTGCAGCCGCTTCGCGCAGGCGCCGCAACCCACTAAAATCGCCCATCAAATCCAGCAGTCAAGCATCCAGCAGGCCGGCAAGCCAACCCGCCTCACCGCCAGCACCCGAGCAACTCGCCTCGGCCCGGATAATTTTTTGTTCGCCGCACCCATACTTTGCATCTCATTCACTGGAGGTTTGTTATGAAAGGACTCCCTTGGATTCTGGTCGGCATGGGAATTGGCATCGCTGCAACGTATGTGCTGTTCTTCGATCAACTCTCGGATAAACCCGAGCCAGCCTACGACATCGGTTATGACGGATTCACCGACGCCGCCCGTAAGACCTTCGCCTGGGGCACAAAGAAGCAGGCCGAGGGCAAGGTCGGCTCCTTCGCCGGAGCAATCAAGCAAGGCGTTGGCAATCTCACCGGCAACCAGAATCTCGCTGACGAAGGCGCAGCAGACCGCGTCATAGGCAACGTTAAAGACGTTGCAGGACGCGTCGGCGAAGCCGTCGGACAAACCATCCACGAATTGAACTAATAGAAACAAAGCTGCAACAATAGATGTGGGCCCACGGTTCTCATGCAACAAAAACCGCCCATCCGCGCAATGTTCCGTTGCGAAGGTGGGCGGTTTGTTTAAGATGAGCGGTTTGTTTTAAAGCGGCCATCCTCCTGACCCTGAACAAAGTCGAACCGAGCGAACGATCCCGCATCTGCAATAACTCAGCGCAGCCCAACCCAGGGCAACCCCACCCAACCATACCGAGTCGTACCTCACAGGTGGAGTAGTGCAGTACCGCTGACCATCCGGAGGTTTTATGATCTTTCGCAAAAACGCTTGGGCCCATCTTATGCTTGCTGGTGTGCTTTCTCTCAGTGTTGTGCCCGCTGGCTTGGCGCAGTCTTCGCAAGACAGCGATGCAAATAGCTGGTCCGCACCACGCGGCTACGACATGGCTTATCCCGAACACGGCACCCCCAACATGGTGGCTCGTCAGGGCTACGCCGCAGGCTTCAACCAGGGCCAGGCCGACCTATCCCGTGGCACATCATTCAAACCCACCGAGAACAAAGCCTACGCTCACGCGAAGATCCCTAAGGGGATGGACAAAGACACCTTTAAAACGGAGTTTCGTGAGTCCTTTGTGAAGGGCTACACCAACGCCTACAAGGGTCAGTAGCAGTCGGCAAGTGCGACAACTCAAAGTAACAAAGCAATGCCCGCTCTTCGTGAGCAACGCAGCAATCACGAAAGCAGGCATCTTTGTGTCGGTCAGCTGTGTCGGTCAGCTTGTGATGACCGGTTAGCTCTTGTTGCGATAACCGGTTAGCTCTTGTTGTGACGACCGGTTAGCTCTTGTGATGTTGCAGCGCAGCACGAACCTTATCCACATGCGTCCCATGCACGCGAATCGCCTCATGCAGCGCGTCCCCCGTCACCCCAAACTCCTTCGCCCAGTAGTGAATATCGGACGACATCTTCGGATTGATCTCCTTCGGGTCATGCGGACCCTTCTCTGGCTCAACATGCTCCGCGTGAGGCGTGCGAGCTTTGGACTTCTCAACTTCTTCGTGTTCATGCGGCCGTGCCGGATCTGGATGAGACATCAATTCACTCCTCTTTTCGCGTTTAGCAACTAAAAATTCAAACCCTGAAACTCATCGGCCCCAGGAACTAATTCTTGAAGGTCGTCATCCTGACCCTGAGCGAAGTCGAACGGGGAACGATCCCCGTATCTGTCTTTATTCACGGTCATCCGGCTGTTGTATTTTTGGGATGCGACATAAATCCATTCCCCGTTAGCTCGTTCTTTTAGCTCGTTCCTCTCGTTAGATGCGGAACCAGCGAGGCACGCCCACCTGAGGCGGATCCTCTGCGACTTTCGTTGCAAATCAGCAACTTGCCTCTTGTCTTGCACACGGAGACAGCGTACCGTTCGACCTGACTTCAAAACTTTGTTGAGACTAGGTCGTACGAAAAAAAATGCGTTCTCTCCTTGCTTCCCTCCTGTTGGTTCTCTCTGGATTCGGCAATCCCGCCTTCGCACAATCCGCGCAACAAGCTGTCACCAATCCACCCGCTCCCGCACCACTCCCAGCCGCTGCCGTAGCCGCCAACCCAAACGCCCCGGACGCCTCAGGCAGGTACATGCTGCGTGATGGCACAGACGTAAATCTCCAGTTCGCGCAGGATCTCAGCTCGAAGACCGCATCCGAAGGCGACCCAGTAACGTTGACCCTCGTCGATGACCTGAAGGTAGGAAACATCGTCGTCGCAAAGGCAGGAGACAAGGCCATCGGCGAAGTCACCAAAGCCGAGAAGTCAGGAATGATGGGCAAGGCCGGCGACCTGAGCATCCGCCTCAACTACCTCAAGGCAGGCGACACCAAGATTAAGCTGCGCGGCACAAAAGGTAAAGAAGGCGAAAGCGGAACCACTGGCGCCGTAGTCCTAACCGTACTCTTCGGACCCATCGGCCTCATCAAACACGGCAAAAACGTCGAAATCAAACAAGGCCAATCCCTCCACGCCTTCGTCGGCGACGACATAGCGCTGGTGCCCGCAACCTAACCGCGAGTTCTTGGCTCCTTTTACCGCAACGTAGCGGGCTTCGAGAACAAGTGCCGCGTGCCATTGACGATGCGCTGCGCAGCGCAGCGCACTTGTATCTCCCATAGGATTATCCCAAGTTAGCACCTAGAGCAGAACTACGTCGTTAGAACTAAACCAATACTTTGCACTTGATGACAAGGACGTCAGTACTTGTATTCGGTGATGCAAGTATTGATCTCGCTCGGCTGCTCTCCTTCCGAATGGGCACCCAGATCGACTTACCAGCAATATTCAGTTCATTTGCGAGCCCTTCAAACGCTAGCAGTTGTAGGACCTGCGGGACGTAATGTCTCGCGCGCTGATCAATTCCTCGAAATAGAGAAGATGATTGTCGCCCGCTTCCAGCTTGCAGAAAAAGCTTCTTCAGAATGCTCAGCAGTACTCGCAATCCAGGCGGTACATCTAGATGCATAAATCCACTAGTTGTACTTGCCCAAGCCGAATACTCCTCAATAGCACAACCGTCGAAGCGATCAGATGGGAGATCTTTAGCGGACGCTCTACCCTGCAGAAAACCTATTAAGCAATTTTTGAAAGTAGGAATATTTTTATCACTTGTTTCCGATTCGATTGTTAGAGATTGAATCACGCAATCGCGAAAGAGAACGCTACTCATATCAGGATCGTCATTTGAAAGCTGTATTTCATCGCAATAAGCCGAGCTAATGTGCACCGGTTGGCCGTCAAGCGCCGTACCCATCAACTGCGCAACCTTGAAGATGTCGGGGCCCAAGCATCCGTTTTCGGCCAGCGCTGAGGTTCTAACTTTTTCAAGCGCAGTGCGGAGCGAACCGCTCCGAATGTCCATGTCCTTCAGGACTAGTGCAGCGACAGCAGCGCCAATATCTCCGAGACCACCTTGTACGGTAAGCACCTGCGAATTGGAGCCATCAAAGGGATCTATGATGAAACGCGCGACATCCCCTGCTCGAGCTGTGTCAGCCAGATCTTGATCTATAAAGCTTCGTGTGCCATCGTCCGCAGACGGATTGCCAATGCCCGGGAGTCTAAGAAGTGCGATATCAGAGCCTAATTGAGGTGCATATTCACAAACCTGCGTAAACGCTTGCGCAAGATCATCGCGCGTAAAGGGACCCAAGCCATCTCCGGTCGTTCGAGCGATAGTCGCTAGGCGCTCGATTAGTTCACGGATAGTCGAACCGTCGAGGCCGATGTCCAATTGAGCTTCACGTTCGCAAATGCGATGAAGCAGATAATCCCATCCAGGAGCTTCGGCAAGTTGAACCAAGTCATCTTGCAAAACATTCCAAGACATCAGATAGCTTAATAGAAGTGGGCGCGAAGGTAGCCAATCCGGAATTTTCCCAGAAAGCCTTCGTCTACTCAAAAATTCCGCAGCTTGCTCGGCGGTAAACTCCGCGATTGCGGTCTCTTTAAACTGGAGGCCGGTTCCGAGGCTAGCGCGTAATTCCGACATAGAATCGAAATAATGGCGGCGGCCGGCTATAAGAATAGAACTATTGAACGGCGTCTCGCGAACAAAATTTCTAATGAGAGCGACATTTGAATAGCGAATATCTTTCAATTTTTTATTGAAACCGGCCCATCCAGAAGAAGCAATTTCATCGAAGCCATCGAGCAATATATCCGCAAATCCCCCTCTCCACGCCCTCACAAGTTGGCTCGGATTTGGAAATCCGATAGATCGCGCATGACGCTCAAGTGACTCTTGAACGGATGTTTGACCCTGATGTTCACGGAGGTTTAGGTGGATCGGAAAACGTGCAAACTCGCGTTTTTCGTACCCTTTGCTCGCGCTAGTGAAAATCTCTCTGAGAGTCATACTCTTGCCAGCGCCAAAGTCCCCCAAAAGCAACGTTCTCGTTGCGGAGTTCCTCATAGATTGAGCAAGGTCAAAGAAAGAGTTTCGCTGGGAGTTATTGATATCGAATAAATCAACTGCGACGTAGGGTTCGTGACTCAGATCAATACTGCCTGTCTGCGGATCGCTTGCGCTTCCAAAACGATATTTAGATCGCAGAGAAAAATATTCGCGATAATCCACCAAGGGCGCACAGAACTGTTGAAAAGAGCATGCCTGCACGTCGGGATTGAACGGTCGAGCCGCCTCGCGTTGATCCGCAGTTGGTTCGTCAGCTGTGACGAACCATCCTTTGACACCCCTAGTTGCATATTGACTTCGCAGGCTCTTAACTAGCTTTGCCAGTTTTTTACAGTCTTCTTCTGCCTTAGCTTTCGTACGGAGGACGGTGCATTCAATCGCATGCACCATCTCATCCGTAACAAATATCCCGTCTCGTTCGCGCCCGTCAACTATTGCTGCCCCATCAAATGCAGCAGAAGACCATCTAGCACGCGCTATTCGACGAACCTCATCTTCAAATTGTGGACCGGTCATTGAGCTCATCGACATGAACTACTATAGCTTCCAAAAGCACCGAAGATGATGATCGCCAGCGCAACCATATCTCTCCCACAATTCCCAAAACGGGAAACCTGCAAATAAAGTCGTAAAACGTGGCGCATTTTTCGAGCCCCAAAAAGTGACTGCTAAAACACCACGGCCACCACGCAATCCACCACGATCACACCACCAAAACACCACGTAGAAACGCCCGTTTTTGCCAAAAACCCCAGCAAAAACGGGCGTCACCACGTCAGAAAAAAACTACTGCAACAAAGTGCCTTCTTCAGGCAGCGTCTTCGCCTCTTCGGGAGGTATCACAACAGCGGCGGCCACCTTGTCCTGATCCTCCAGGTCCAGCAGCTTCACCCCCTGCGTACTACGCCCAGCGGCCCTAACACTCTTCGTATCAATGCGAATGATCTTCCCAAACTGGCTGATCACCATCATCTCCGTCGTGTCATCCACCAACTGAATGCTGGTAACCTTGCCAATCTTGGGAGTTGTCTTCATGTTGATAACCCCTTTACCACCACGAGATTGCAGGCGATATTGGTCAACATCGGTCCGCTTGCCGAACCCGTTCTCACTCACCGTAAGCACCAGGCAAGGCGTCAAACCCAGCTGTTTATCCAGCTTTTCAAGCTTTGCCGCAACCTCAGCCGAAGCCACCGGTGCCGCAAGTTCCCCAGGCTCAGCAAGTTCCAGCGGCTGCGCCTCAGACGACTCCGTAGCCTCGTCAATCGCCGCCTCCACTTGGTCCGTAAGCCCTTTCTGTGCAGCGCGTTCCAGCCGTTGCCGGTTGCGCGCCTCGTTCGAAGGCGTCACCGCCGCCCCAATTACATAGTCGCCCTTCTTCAGCGTAATCCCGCGATTTCCCGTAGCCGGCCGCCCCATCGGGCGTAAGTCCTGCTCATTGAAGCGGATAGCCATCCCATCATGCGTAGCGATAAAGATCACCTGCTGCCCATCCGTGATCCGCGCAATGATCAGCTCATCATCCTTCTCAATATTGATAGCGATAATCCCACGCGCCATCACATTCGAGAAGTCCTTCAGCGCCGTCTTCTTCACCGTTCCGTTGCGCGTCGCAAACAGGATGTACTTGTTCTCTTCCTCAAGATCCTTCACCGGAAGAATCGTAACCACCTTCTCCCCAGGCTGCAGCGCTACCAGCGAAGCCATCGCTTTGCCCTTGCCGGCCGCACCAACATCGGGAACCTCATACACTTTAAGCCAATAAACACGGCCTGTATTGGTGAAGCAAAGCAGATACGCATGAGTCGAATCGATGATGAGCTGCGCGACAAAATCTTCTTCGCGAGTCTTCATGCCAAGCCGCCCGGTACCGCCACGCCGCTGCTGCCGATAGATAGAGATAGGCGTCCGCTTCAGGTATCCCGTGTTCGAAACCGTAACCGCGACCTGCTCATCCGTAATCAGATCTTCAAGCTGCAGCTCCGCCGTCTCGTCGATGATCTGCGTACGCCGCGCATCACCATACTTATCGCGAATCTCGGTAAGTTCCTTGACGATCACCTTACGCAACTTCGCCGGCGAAGCCAGAATCGATTCGAACTCCGTGATGTTATCGCGAACCTCTGCAAGCTCCTTCAGCAGCTCATCGATAGAGAGCTGCGTAAGGCGATACAGTTGCAGTTCAAGGATCGCGTCGATCTGCTTGTAAGAGAGAATCAGAGTCCCTGTCGTGCTGAACGTCATATCGACGCCGTACTTCGCCGGGTCAAGTGTGACGCCGCGCAGCTCTGTACCACGCAAGTTGATGCGCTTATTGGAGAAGTAAGAGAACAGATTCTCGCGAGCATCAGCGCGGCTCGAAGACTGACGAATAATCTTGATGACGTTGTCCAGATGATCGAGCGCAATCTGGTAACCAAGCAGAGTATGTTCACGGTCGCGCGCCTTCGTAAGCAGGAACGCAGTCCGTCGACGAACCACCTCCGTTCGGTGATCAAGGAACGCCCGAATGGCTTGGTCAAGCGGAAGCTCCTTCGGCTGTCCGTTGTGGACGGCCAGGAAGATCATCGAGAACGACTCCTGCATCTGCGTGTGTTTGTGCAACTGATTCAGCACAATCTGGCTCTCAGCTCCACGTTTCAGCCCGATGACGATCCGCATTCCATCACGATCCGACTCATCGCGAAACTCATCGCGTGCAATGTCAGTGATGACGCCCTCATTAACCAGCTCTGCGATGCGCTCGATAAGCTTCGACTTGTTGACCTGATAAGGAATCTCCGTAACGATGATCGCCTGACGCCCACCGGAGATGTTTTCAATGCTGCACTTGGCGCGCATCATGAATCGCCCGCGTCCAGTCCGATAAGCCTGGGGAATATTGGTCTTGCCGAAGAGATAGCCGCCAGTCGGAAAGTCCGGTCCGAGGACATGCTCGAGCACCAGATCCAGATCAGGTCGATGATCCTGCGGAGACTTCTGCAGCAGCGAGATACAGGCGTTCACGATCTCGGTCAGGTTGTGCGGCGGAATGTTCGTTGCCATGCCGACGGCGATGCCGGAGCTGCCGTTGACGATAAGGTTCGGAACCCTAGCCGGGAGCACGGTAGGCTCAAGCGACGACTCATCGTAGTTAGGAGAGAAGTCGACCGTGTCGTAGTCAATGTCCGCGAGCATCTCCCCAGCGAGGCGGGTGAGGCGCGACTCTGTGTAACGCATCGCAGCAGCGGAGTCGCCATCGACCGAGCCGAAGTTTCCCTGACCATCTACTAACAGATAGCGCAGAGAGAATGGCTGAGCGAGCCGGACCATGGTGTCGTAGATCGCCGAGTCGCCGTGGGGATGGTAGTTACCCATCACGTGCCCCACAACCTTGGCGGACTTGGTGTACTTCTTGTTGAACTGAAGGCCCATCTCCTGCATGCCGTAGAGGATGCGCCGGTGAACAGGCTTCAAGCCGTCGCGGACGTCCGGCAAAGCGCGCCCGACGATGACCGACATGGAGTAGTCGAGGTACGACCTCCGCATCTCCTCTTCAATATTGATGGAGAGCATAAACGCAGCGCCGCGGCCCTGAACGGTCGAGCCGTCCGGAGGAGATCCTGCGGGGGGAGGGTTGTTGGAGTTCGCGTCCTGCGGGGAGGGTGCGTTGGGATTTTTAGGGTCTTGCGGAAACAAATCGTCAGCCATGTGTATTCCTATGATAAATGCTTGATTTGGTGGGGTAAAGCCGCCAGAGCATGCGGTTTTTCCTAAGCCAGAATGTGGTGAAGAAAAGGCGGGACTTAGGAGGAATCAAGGGCGGAAACAGAATTAGGAGGGACAAAATAGGGCAGCTCCTTGGAGGAACTTCGCACAATATAGATAGCGATCTTTTCGCGGGCTAGCGACTCAGCATTAAGCGGCCAAGTAGAGCTCAGCGACAAATTTAAACGATCTAAGACTAAATTTGTCGCCTATTAACTTGATATCGGACTTATCACGTCGTATATTCAAGTCATCGCAGTTCAGCACTGGATTCACAGCTTGATTGGGAGTTGGAGTGTTTGGCCAGATCCCCGCGGAGTATCTCTTGGCCGAGACCGCGAGGACCTGGAAGCTACAGCCGAGTGACTGCAGGTTCTCTACATTATAAGGTTCGATCTGCGGATCGTTCTACTTCGGCTCGAAACTCCATGACATATCAGTAGGCCCCTCAAGACTTCTCCGGAGATCACGTCATCGCCGGGATTTTTGAGGATTAGCGGTCGACGGTGAGGTGCGCCTGTTTTTGCCCTCAGCCTTCGATCTGACAGGGAGAAGTGAAGATCGACGCTGTTCTCAAGGACAGAGAACGCGATCGCCCTCACGAGCACGGAGCTGTAATCGGAGATACGAAATGAAGCAGTCGACGCGTAAGACAATATCAGGGAAGAGAAAGAGCCGGGCAGGAATTGGTGGGAGTCGCGGATGGATCGCGGCAGGAACGCTCGCGGCTTATGCGGCGATGGGTGGCACGAAGACGGCGATGGCCTCAATCGAAACGATAGCCTCGGTCGAGAAGACAGATCCGGCAACCAGTGGAACGGCCGAAGCGACGTTGCCGCTGAAGAAGTTCGACATTCCCGCAGGCCCGCTCGATGCTGCGGTCAAGGCGTTTGAGAGAGTGACCGGCTTGACCGTGAAGATCGTGCTGCCGGCCGGAACGGTGGCCGGGTTCAACTCGCAGGGCGTCATGGGGCTCTATCGCGAAGATGAGGCGCTGCGCCTGCTGCTGGAAGGAACGGGCCTGAACTACCGTGTGGATGATGCCACGACGATGCTTGTCGGCGTTCAGGCGAAGGATACTATCTCTGTAACTGATTCGGTTACGAATGCGGTCTCACTCTCGAAGTTCACCGAGCCCTTGATCGACACGCCGCAGAGCGTCAGCGTGGTGCCGCAGTTCGTGCTCAAGGAGGAGGGCGTCTCCACTCTGCGCGACGCTCTGCGCAACGTACCAGGTATCAGCCTGGCGGCGGGCGAGGCAGGTGCACAGGGAGACAATCTGACCATCCGTGGCTTCACCGCACGCAACGATATCTTTCTCGACGGCATTCGCGACTTCGGAAGCTACTACCGCGACTCGTTCAACTACGAGCAGGTAGAGGCACTGGAGGGTCCCGCAGGCATCCAGTTCGGACGAGGTTCAACCGGCGGCGTCATCAACCAGGAGAGCAAAGTTCCGGGAGTGCAGCAGTTCGTGAACGTGCAGACGCAGTTCGGCACCGACAAGACGCGCAGGATCACGGCGGACATCAACAAGCCGGAGCTCGATGTGCTGGGTGGCACGGCCTATCGTGTCAACGTTATGGGGCAGGAGGGCGGAGTCGCTGGCCGGGACTACGCCGAGATTAGAAGATTCGGCATCGCGCCCTCAGTCTCAATCGGACTGAACACGAAGACCCGCGCGACCCTGAGCTACCTGCACATGACCGAGAATGACACGCCGGACTACGGGTTGCCGTGGTTCAACAACGCAGTCGCACCCGGGTCCATTCGGCATAGCTACTACGGCTTCCCCGATGAAAACTACCTCAAGACGAACGACGATATTTTGACGTTCAAGGCCGAGCACGAATTTTCGCCCAACCTGAATCTGCATACCATCGCACGTGCCGCCAACTATCCCCGTCAGGCGCAGATCACCGAGCCGCAGATCTGCTCCAACGCTCCGGCCAGCGTGCCCGTTGGTGGATTCGTATCGTCGTTGCCTACCTCCGCCGTGAACACAGCTCTGCCCTGCGCCTATACCGCCGCAAGCGATCCGAGCAAGATCATCGTCAACCGAAATCAGATCCAGGTCAAAAGCGTCGAAGGCGATCTATGGGACCAGACCGAGGTCACGGCACACTTCAAAACCCTCGGCATAAAGCATGCCCTGGTAGCTGGAGTAGAGGGCGGTCAGGAGGTCTCGAACCCCATTAGAACCAGCTACACCATCAACAAGATAAACACCGTGCCCACAGCGACTCTGATCGATCCAAATGCCCAGCAGCCCTTCGGAGGCACCGGTTACATCACCTCAATCGTGCATACCAAAGCAGAAAGTGTCGGACTCTACTTTGTCGACACCATAAAGCTCGGACGTCTGTTCGAAGCGAGCGGCGGCGTCCGATGGGATAGGTTCGATACTGGTTACAATTTGTACCAACCCACTCCTCCCGCAGGCGGAACCGTAACTGCGCCAGTTCCTCCCATCAGCCGCATCGACGAGCAGCCAAGCTACCGCGCAGCCTTCGTCTACAAGCCGTCGAGCCGCGGAAGCGTCTACTTCGACTACGGCACCAGCTTCAACCCCGCAGCCGAATCGTTGAGCTTGAGCATCGGCCTCGCGAACAGTTCAGCAGCCCCCGAGGAAAACGAAACCTACGAGGTCGGCGCAAAGTGGAGCTTCCTCAACGAGCGGCTCCTGGCCGAAGGCTCTTGGTTCAGAACCGAGAAGGACAACGCCCGCGAGACCGACCCCACAAACTCCAACAACATCGTTGCAGCGGGAAATCAGCTTGTGAAGGGCGTGCAGTTCTCTCTGGTCGGAAGGCTGCCCGAGGGAATGGATATCGTCGCCGGGTACGCCTATCTCGATAGCGAAGTCATCTTCTCAAAGTTCTTCCCAACCTCCGTCGGATTCCCGCTGGCCAACGTACCCAAGCAGACCTTCAATCTCTTTGTGACCCATCGCCTGCCGCTGCGGCTGAACGTTGGATTAGGCGGAAACTACGTAGCCAGCCGCACCGCCAGCTCCACCGTCCCCTATGTCCCGACCGCCTACTCCGGCCCCATCAGCTACCTCACCGCAAGCGGCGCCCCCGCCGTTCACTACCAGGTACTCGCAACCGAGATGAAGCAGGTCCCCGGCTACTGGATCTTCAACGCAATGGTGCGACGCCCCTTGACCGATCGCCTTGAGCTGCAGGCCAACGTCAACAACGTCCTCAATCGCTACTACATCGATCTCCCCCATCCCAGCCACCTGATTCCAGGCGCAGGAGCCAACGCGCAGATCGGCATCAACTTCAAGTTCTAAGAAACTATCCTGTCGGTCGGGAAGAGAAGTCGAATCCGACCAACGGGAGGACCACGCGAAGCGGTATACCCATCACGAAGTGATCGCCCGAATCGGGGCCCCCACGAACAGGTCTTCGTTCGTGGGGTGGCAAGCGCAGTGGGCCTGTCCGGCAGGACAGTGTTTGAAGATTTATTAATCCGAAGGAGCAACACCATGCTGATTACGATTCCCGATGTGTTGAGCGCAACTGAAGTAATGCAGGCAAGAGCGGCGCTCGACGCAGCCGACTGGGTCGACGGCAAGGTCACAGCCGGCTACCAGGCTCAGGGCGTAAAAGAAAACCTCCAACTCCCCGAGGGCCATCCCACATCCATCAAGTTAGGCGAGAGGGTTCTCACAGCCCTGGCCCGGTCGCCGCTCTTCATGTCGGCAGCCCTTCCCCTGCGTGTCTTTCCCCCGATGTTCAATCGCTACACCGGCGGTGGCCACTTCGGCACCCACGTCGACACCGCCATTCGCGCCAACGCCTCCACCGGACAGCGCATCAGAACAGACATCTCCGCAACGCTCTTTCTCTCCAGCCCCGAGGAGTACGACGGCGGCGACCTCTCCGTCGAGGACACCTACGGCGTTCACTCCGTCAAACTTCCCGCCGGCCACATGGTCCTCTATCCCGCGACCAGCCTGCACCGTGTCACCCCCGTCACCCGGGGGGCGCGCGTCGCCTCCTTCTTCTGGATACAGAGCATGATTCGCAGCGACGCCGACAGAACTCTCCTCTACGACCTCGACACCGCCATCCAGCGCCTGGCAGTCGAGACTCCCGGTAACTCAGCGGCCGTGCCCTTGACCGGGGTCTATCACAACCTATTGCGCCGCTGGGCCGAGATGTAGATATCCCACCCGATGAGATCCAACAGTCTTATTCAATACGTCTTATAGAGACGCGAGCGATTCTGGCAGGAGACGCAGGCCAAGCGTCGGCACAGGCGATGCGTCGGCACAGGCCCAAAGCCGATCTCAAGAATCTGATAGGCCGCGCAGGTAATTTAAAATTCTTCGGAACTATGTTCGAACTCTTGCGTACCTGTATATCAGGCGAAGGTCGAACAGATGATTGCGTCATAAAACGACTCTCGCAGGCGTCAGGGAATACTGTTTTTGGGATTGTGGACTAGCATTTCTATATTTTTTAGCGTTTTCCGCCGGGTTGTCTTCAAAAGGCAAAAAACAGCTCTCAAATTGGACAGATTCGGGGGAACGTTAGTCGATCTGTCAAAATAAATTTCCTTGCCGAAACTTTCATGAAACTCATTACGTCTATGGCCGAGCAATTATTTGAGACCTTGGTGAATTAGCTGATGCGGCTCATTGATTTTGTTTTTTGTAGCCGACTTGGCCTGAGTCTTGACGGGTGTTCCTCGTAAATGAGAGCCGGTCAATACTTGGTGAAAATCGATTCCAGCTTCGATGCGTTGGCCCCCAACGTGCTAATCCGTTTTCATGCGATCAACCAGGCTGTTTGGCACGCTTCTGGCGGCACTCTTTTTCTGTGCCATTGGTTCTCTCACCTCCATTTCTCCAATTGCTTACGCTCAGGAAACAACCGGCGGCCTGCAGGGAACGGTCAAAGACGCCTCTGGCGCAGTCATCGCAGGTGCAGTCGTCTCGGTTTCAACGCCCTCTCTTGCAGGCGGCAAAACTACCCAGACCGATAGCCACGGTAACTACCGGTTTACCAACCTGCCTCCGGGCACCTACGTCGTAACGGTGATGTTTAAAGGCTTCAGCGAGCTGAAGCGCGACGGGCTGGTGATTGAAGTGGGTCACCTTCCGAACCTCGACCTGACTCTGTCGGCGGGTGGTGAAAACACCATCGTTGAAGTAAGTTCGACGGCACCCGTGATCGATGTCACATCGACGACGACACAGACGAACATCACGTCTGACGCGATTGCGGATGTTCCGCATGGACGTTCGTTTCAGTCGGTGATTCAGTTTGCGCCATCGGCCCGCAACGAGCCTTTGCAGGGCAATACCGTATCTGGCAATGGAACTGGCGGCACGTCGCCGGGCAACGGCAGCAACGGCGGCTCGGTTGGTTATTCGGTCGCGGGTGGCGCTGACTCGGAGAACTCCTACCTGGTGGAAGGGCAGGAGACAGGCGACGTCATCGGAGGTTACTCGCACACGAATGTGCCTTTTGACTTCATCCAAGAGATGCAGGTGAAGACCTCAGGTGTAGAGTCCGAGTATCGCGGCTCGCTTGGCGGCACGGTGAACGTGATCATGAAGAAGGGCAGCAATAACTGGCATGGGTCGGTGTTGCTGCTGTTTGAGAACAGCGCGATGGACGGCTCGCCGGTGGCTTCCTCCCGGTACGATCCAACCTCTTCCACTACTACGCTTGCCAATGGAGCGATCCTGGATGCCGGGTATCAGCAATACCAACCGAAAAAGGACAGGATTTACGATTTCTCTCCCGGCTTCACGGTTGGCGGACCGATCTGGCGAGATCGCGTCTTCTTCTTCGCGTCGTTCAATCCTGAGTTTCGCAATGTAGGGCGCAAGGTGAACTTCTCTGGAGAGACTCTGCCGTTCAGCCAGAATACGCAGACGTATTACACGACTGCTCGAGTGGACGCGACGGTGACACAAAGACTACGGGTATTTGCTTCGTGGCTTTATCAGGGACAGCGGCAGGCGGGAGAGTCTTTACCGTTTGCTGATTCGGTCAACGGGCTCTTCAATGTAAGTTCGGCGAATGATCCAAGCGCCTACGCGCACTCGCTGGGGTACGCGGCGCCAAATATCACTACAAACTTTGGCGGTGATTACACGATCAATAAGAGCCTGGTGTCCACGACTCGCTTTGGATATTTCTTCCAGAACTATCACGATTTTGGGTATCCAACAGGTGGAAATGTCTACTACTTTGAAGCCGCGGGTACGCCGGCGAGCGGTGCGGTGGATGTGAACGGAAACCCTTTGCCGACAGGTCTACAGCAGACGTTGGGCTTTCAGTCGCAAGCTTATTCGACTAACTTCACCCACCACAATGCGGAGAAGCATACGCAGTTCGACCAGGCGTTTGCATGGTTCAAGAGCGGTTGGGGTGGGTCACACAGTTTCAAGTTCGGCTATCAGTTGAATCGTGAGTCCAACGATATCTTCCAGGGTTTCAACGCTCCGTTCGTCCAGGTTTGGCCGGGTCAGCCGTACTCCTTCGGGGGCACCCAGGGGAGCACTGCATGCGCTGCTCTGGTCGCTGCTAACGGTCCGCAGTATGGGGCTTATGGTTCCGACGGCAGTTTGACCGGCTGCCAAGGTCAGTACGGTTACGAGACGATTCAGGATGCGGGTACTGGTGGTAAAGCGACCAGCGTGAACCATGCTTTCTTTGCGCAGGATGCGTGGCAGATTGGGCACGGTCTCACGGTCAGCGGAGGCATTCGGCTTGAGAAGGAGTTCCTGCCGGCTGAGAACCAGCCAGTGGGCGGAATCAGTCATCCGATCAACTTTGGTTGGGGCGACAAGCTCGCTCCGCGCATTGGTGCGGCGTGGGATGTGTTCAAAGATGGGAAGATGAAGGTGTTCGGCGAGTATGGCGTCTTTAACGACGTTATGAAGTTGAACCTGGCGATCAGCTCCTTCGGCGGCGCTTACTGGAACAATTGCGCCTACGCGATGAGCAATCCTGACTACACGGCGCTGAGTGTAACTCCGGATGCCTCGGGTCGATATTGCCCGACGGCTGGGGGACCCGCGCTGGTTACCGGTGGAGCTCCGCCTTCCGGGTTCACGTTCCTGGAGAACCAAAACTTCCGCGCGAACCCGACGACCTGCTCCACGTGTACTGTGACGGAAGAGGGAACCGCTCCTGGGCTGAAGCCTTACAAGCAGCATGAGTCGGCATTCGGGGTTGACTACCAGCTTCGCAATAGTCTTGCTTTGGAGGTGCGTTGGGATCGCCGGCGCCTGGATCACGTGATCGAGGACTCGGCCCTGTTCAACGCAGCTACCGGGGGTGAGACGTTCGTGGTCGTCAATCCTGGGCAGGGTGTTGATGCGACGTTCAACAGCTTCTATAACTTCCTTTATGGCGTTCCGCCACCACCTTGCTCCGGGGATGGTTGCGCGCCTAACGGTACGATTCCAGCCGCCAGAAGCTATGACGGTGTGGAGTTCCGTTTGACCAAAAGCATCAGCCAGCACTGGTTCGGGATGTTCTCGTACACCTACAGCAACCTGCGTGGAAACTACTCGGGCCTTACGAGCAGCGATGTGGGTGATGGTGGTGGCGGCCGTAATGCCCCGAACAACAGCCGATCGTTTGACGAGCCATTCTTTCAGTGGAGTTCGCACGGAGTTTCTTCCAGCGGCCCGCTGCAGACCGATCGCCCGAATGTTGCCAAAGGATATGCCTACTATGACCTGCCTTGGGGCGGAAGCGGATGGCTTCACCGCAACACAACCGACATTGGAATCTTCCAGGTCCTCTATCAGGGATCTCCCGTGACCAGCTACTTGGATGTGGGATACGCCTTCCCCGGCGGGTTCCCAACGTTCATCGAAGGCCGCGGGAAGTGGGTTGATGTTGCGCAGGATCCAACGTCGGGAGCCATTACTACGGGGAATGCCTACTCCCGCCGGACGCCTGCCTACACGCAGTCCGACCTGAACTTCAAACACACCTACCACATCAAAGAGGCTCAGGCGTTGAGCTTTGATGCGACGTTCTCGAACGTTCTGAACCAACGTGCGGTAACGGCGTACAACTCGCAGATCGACACGAACTATACGCCAAGCTTCATCACGCCGAATGGTCAGAACTTCTATCACGCCGTGGGGCAGTCAGCATATGCAGCCTATATGCGTCCCTATGACTACAAGTCTCTCCTGACGACTGACAATGTCACCATCAACAGCCAGTACGGGAAGCCGTACCTGTTCCAATCAGCAAGGACTATTCGTCTGCAACTGCACTATACCTTCTAAAGGCAAGCGCATCGATCAGGGTGGCCCGCTAATTGCGGCTCGCCCCGATCAATGCAGCAAGTCATGGTTTAACATCAAAAGCCCGGTTCCGGCGAAATGCTGAGACCGGGCTATTTTCTTGGTGGAGATGCTGAACCACTCCGAAACGGGGGTCGGAAACATCGGCTACCTATTCAATGAACTAAAACAAAGACGATTTGGCTCGCCAATGCTCCGCCGGCGAATCACCCAACTCTCCGCCATCCATCGATCTGTTCCCGGCCCGACACTCCGCAGCAGTGGGACCGAACTGCATCTATCACAATCTGCTGCCCCGCCGGGACGAGATGTAGATTCCGCGCGAGCTCTCTCTATATATAGACAGCATAAAAAGACAGCAACGTGCCGCACGAGCTTCAGCCGTGCTAACGATCGGAAGCCTGGCGGACCAGCGTCCCAGAGCGCATCGCCGATAGGCGCTCCAATTGCTATAAAAGTTGACCAGATCCCAAAATCTCAGATCTTCAATCTCATAAACATCTTTTCGGTGTAATTTACAGAATTTAGACCTTCTTTCCAAAACTTATCTCCTAAATACGTGTTTAACGGTTTCACTCCAATAACCACATAATGTGCATTTTGTCAATACCATTTTTAGTAGAGAAAATCTCTTATTCCATAAACCACTCAACTCCAAGAGCTTTTCTCCTCATCCCCACCAGGCAATAACCCTCTCTTTCCTAGAAAAATCTGAGAAACAAACCCTTCCTTGGCAATGGCCCTAAAGTTGCATCCCTCTTGAGGATCGGCCGAGCGAATCTCCTGCTACCAGGAAGTATTCCGGATCCGAACCCAGGGGAGATTTGAAGAGATGAAAAGGCTTTTTACGCTGATAACATTGCTGTTCGCCACCACGGTACTGAGCTACGGCCAAGCCACTTCGGTCAACGGCGGATCAATTCAAGGAACGATCACCGATCCCTCAGGGGCTGTGGTATCGGGCGTGACCGTGACGATCGTCGGAACCGATACCGGCTCCACGAAGACGATTACCAGCGACAGCGCGGGGTTCTACAGCGTCGGCCCTCTCAATCCTGGTCCCTACACCGTAACGGTCTCTGGACCCGGCTTCCAAAAACTCTCCGTCAAGACTGTGGTTCGTACCGGGACATCGACACCTGGAAGCTTCAAGCTCACCCTTGGTTCTTCGGCTGAGACCGTTGAAGTAAATGCAGGCGCTCTTCAAATCAATACGGATCAGCCCGGAGTCTCTGACGTCATGACTCGTGAGCAGATCGAAAGTCTACCGATCAATGGCCGCAACTTTCTCGACCTCGCGCAGATTCAGCCTGGCGTCATCCTGCAGAGCGGCGAATCTTTCGACCCAACCAAAGCTGGCTACTCCGCCATCTCGGTGGGTGGACAGTCCGGACGTACCACTCGCATCTTGCTGGATGGTCAGGACATCACCGACGAGACTGTCGGAACCACGATCGTCAATGTTCCGTCCGGAGCAGTCGACGAATTTCAGCTAAACCGTTCCACCCAGGACGTCTCGGGTGAAGTGACCTCGACCGGCCAGGTTCTCGTGGCGACCCGGTCCGGTACCAATGCCTTTCACGGAGACCTGTTCTACAACTTCCAGGATCATAGTGTCGGGTTTGCACGCACCGACAACGGGTTCGATGCGCCCTTTCAGCGCAACCAGTTTGGCGGCGGCGTGGGCGGCCCCATCTTGAAGGATAGGCTCTTCTTCTTCGGCGAATCGGAACGAATCAAGCAGGACTCGCAGACCTCCGCCAGTGCACCCCCCACTTTTCTTAGCGTTCAGCAACAGTTTCCTACAATCCCGGCAGCCTTCCGCGACACCTTCTCGACGGCGCGCCTAGACTACAACGGACCGTTTGGCGGACACTACTTTGTGCGCGGGTTTTATGAATCGAATGCAGACTCCTCCAACTTCGGGCTGCTCTATCAACTCTACGAAAATCGTGATAACGTCCCAGGAATCAATGGCGGTGCAGACTTCGCAACAGGCCATTTCACCCATTCCATCCGTGGCGGCTATGAGAAGTTTCACAACTTGATTGCCGACGGAACAGGCGGGGTCACCTCGATCTATAACCCTGCGAACTTGGGCTTGCCCGGCGTCACCTTATATGACTCCACGGACGGGTTCTACGCGGGACCGAACTACCTCGCTCCTCAGGGAACCTTCCAGTCCGATAAACAGTTACGATATGACGGTACTTGGACCCGCGGCGCGCATAGCATTAAATACGGTGCCAACTTGAATCGACTCCTTGGCGGCGGCTTTGCTGAATTCTACGGCGCTTCGTTATTTACGGAGTTTTCGGCCGGCTCTGCGCTGGCAAGCTGCGGTGGAGTAATGGGCGCAGCTCCATGCTTGAATGATCCGCTCAACGGATATGCTGCCAGCAGTTACACCTTGGGCAACGGTAACTCTATCTTCACGGAGAAACCTGGCTTCGGTTTGCCCGGTGGCGGAGTCGAAGACTGGCGCACCGGTGTTTACTTCGCAGACAGCTGGAAGGCAACCACCTCCCTCACAATTGTTGCAGGCCTTCGGTACAGCATCGACACAGACCGGGCAAACCAGGACCTGCCTGCGATACCCTGCTCCAGCGTTGACCAATCGATCGCACCCTGCTCCGGCAGTGCGAACCTGCTCGATCAGTTCGCGCCCGGGCACCCTGGATACGGTAACAAAGTCCACCAGCCGTATGGCAATATAGCGC
Organism: Tunturiibacter empetritectus; assembly: GCF_013410875.1. Taxonomy (GTDB): domain Bacteria; phylum Acidobacteriota; class Terriglobia; order Terriglobales; family Acidobacteriaceae; genus Edaphobacter; species Edaphobacter empetritectus. The sequence goes on from NZ_JACCCU010000003.1 coordinate 631,548, forward strand.
CGCAGTTCGGCTTTGCCTTCAGCCCGGGTGACCACAAAACCTCGGTTCGCGGCGGTATCGGAATCTTCTACGAAAGCGACATCTTCAACAACACCTCGAACGCACGCAGCCTGGTTATCAACGCCTCAGGTCCCTTCTTCAACGCAACCGGGGTCTGCGGAGGCACTAACTCGGTGCCACTGCCAGGGGGTGGACTTGTTACGAGTGTCAACGGGGTTCCACTGTCAACCATCTGCGCGGAGCCGATCTCTCAGTCAGCTCCTGCAATCCAGCAGGTCTCTGCTCAATACCAGGCGGCAACAAAGGCAAATAACACCTCGTCCAATCCTGGATTCATTGGCGGAGGCGGAGGTCTCTCGACTGGCGCCACCGGCACCATCTACGCGGCTCCTTATCGCACGCCTTATTCCATCCAATTCAATGGTGGAGTTCAGCATGAGTTTGGTAAGGGCACGATCGTGACGGTAGATTATGTTCACAACGCGACGCTCAAGGTTCCGATCATCATTGACCAGAATCACCTCGGTGCTGCGAGAACACTGAACGTAGCTGCAGCCCAAAATGCGATTGCCGCGACAACGTCATCCTTCGGATGCGTTGGCGGATTCTCGTCGGCAGCTATTAACTGCGCCCTTGCCGCCGGTGCAACCATCACAGACTTCGCTGGCAATGGCCTCGACTCTGCCGCTAAGTTCGGCGGCGGTTTTCCGGCGATCATAAACGGTAATACGCCAGCAACGGGAGCTGCCTTCCCGGGACTTAATCCCGCGGTCGGTTTCGGATACTTCGTCGTCCCACAGGGGCGGTCCGGCTACGATGCTCTGCAGGTAGTAGTCAAAGAGCAGAAAAGCCACCCGGCGCCCGGCATCTTGAGCGCCAACTTCCAGGCCTCTTACTCGCTCTCCATGGTTACAACGGCGTCAAAGCCTGGCACCGGTGGTTCCGACCAGTTCTTCAACTCATATGTTTGGAATCAGGATGATCCGAACTCAAGCCTGGGTCGGGCAAGCCTCGATCACACGAATGAGCTGAGCTTTGGAGGAGCTTTCCTCGTGAAGTATGGACCGACCATCTCTATGATCGGCCACTTCTTCTCTGCACCTCCCACTTCGCTCACTCTCGACAACACCTCCGGCAATCCTGGTGAGATCTTCCGCACGGACGTCGATGGCGACGGTCAGACAGGCGATCTCCTCCCAGGAACTCTTCCCGGCGATTACATGCACCGTGTAAAGCCGACGAACCTTGGCGCTACGATCAACAACTTCAATGCGACTAAGGCCAACAATCTGACTCCTGCAGGTCAGGCACTCGTTACGGCGGGGCTGTTCTCGCCGGGACAACTCGTCGCCGCTAACGCTGTCGTACAGCCTATCGCGACTCTACCAACCACCAGAGCTATCTCAAACGCTGCCTTCCGTTCGTTCGACCTCAGCGCCTCGTACCCGATTCGTCTCAGCCGTGTTCGTGAAGGCCTCTCAATCGAACCAGTGGTCTCCATGTATAACGTCTTCAACATGGCGAACTTTGGCACGTTGACAGGGACGCTTGCGGACGTCAATACGGCGAATGGACCGACTGGAGCCAACCTCGGGAGCAATCTCAACGCTCCCGACACGTTTGCGAATCTAAGTCAGACCCGCACACAGCGCGGATCTGGTACGTTCGCTCAAGGTGCGCCCAGAACTACGGAGTTTCAACTCAAGCTGCACTTCTAATTGCACTCAATCTCGATCCAAGAGTGGAGACTTCGGTCTCCACTCTTTTTTGCCCTGAGTAATGAGTGCTTCAATATTCTCTTCCCGAAGGCAGGAATACACCTGGGCATCGGCCGAAGGAAAAGCTAATCAGAGGGATCGGACTCCAATCATCATCGCTATCTCGATTGACGATCGCCCAGCGAAAATAAAGTTGAAATCCGTGGCGTATTTTTCCACTCCGCGCGAACGACTGCTTTCTCACCACGTCTACCACGCACCTCACCACAGTTACACCAGCAAAAAGCCACGTCCAGAACACGCGTTTTCCTAAAACACCCCTCAAAAACACAGCAAAAGCGCGAAAAATCTCGCTCCCACCAAGGCTCCATTTTTTTTGCAAAGTTGAATCCGCTACTCTGCCTTTCCCAGCGACTTGTCCAGGTAAGCCTTCTGCAAAACGAAGAAGGCCTGCTTCCTGACCCCCTGATCCGAGATCAGCCCTTTGCGGTTGAAGTTGTCCTGAAGCCCCGGATTAACCCTGCGAGCCGACCGGAAGTCCATCAAAAGCCAGGGACTTGTGCCGCGTAGCTGAGGAATCTTGTTGAGCATCGCAATCTGGTGCCGATAGATCTCAGCCTGATACTCCTCCGTCCACAGCGCAGGGTGCAAATCGCCGGAAGCCGCATGGTTGCCGGCTTTTGCATCGCCTCCCCACTCGGACATAATCAGCGGCTTGTCATAGCGAATGTCCCACCTCGTCGTATCCGCCCCCTCCGCATGTTGCTCATACCAGCCGATATACTCATTCGTACCAATAACATCCAGCACTTTGCCAAGCGGGTCGTCGACGATCTTGTTCGATCCGCTTGCAGTCTTCTCCGTTCGAACCAGAAGAGCCGCAGTCACCAGCCGCGTAGGATCAAGCTGATGCGCCAGTTCGACCATAGCCGTTAGGTATTTTGTGCGGGCTTCGGTATTCGGCGTCTCATTGGCGACCGACCAGAGCACGATAGACGCCTTGTCGCGATCGCGTCGAATCATCTCGGAGAGCTGTTGTTTCGATTTCGCGAGCACAGCCGGGTTGTCGAACTGAAGTGCCCAATAGTCCGGAATCTCGGACCACACCATGAGGCCAAGGCGGTCGGCCGTGCGGGTCATCCGTTCGTCATGCGGATAGTGGGCGAGCCGGACGTAGTTGCAGCCAAGCTCTTTCGCCCAGCCGAGAAGCGTGTCAACATCTTTCTGGGTGTACGCGCGGCCTGTGCGGTAGGGCGCTTCAGCGTGGATGGAGATGCCACGAAGGAAGACGGGTTTGCCATTGAGAAGGATCTGCGTACCATGCGTTTCGATGGTGCGGAAGCCGATCGTGTCTTCGATCCTGTCAGAGCCTGAGGAGATTTCGACCTTGTAGAGTTTGGGATCTTCGGGCGACCACAAGCTAAGCGACTTTGTCGGAATGCTAATCGCGGCTCGCGAGTTTGCGTCGACCGTCGACTCAACCTTCGCATGCAGGTCGGGAATCTTGACCATAACTGGGGTGCCGGCCGGAGCCCCCTCCACGTGGACGTAGCCTTCAATAACAGAGCGGTCCGTGCGGCTGAGGTGCAGGTCGTAGTCGTCGATAAACTGCTTGGGAACCTCTACAAGGGAGACGTCCCGCGTAAGGCCGCCATAGTTCCACCAATCCGTCTGGAGCGTAGGAACTCCATCAGCAATGCGGGTGCTGTCGACCGACAGAACGATGAAGTTGCTGCCATCGTGGAGTGCGGTAGAGATGTCACAGTCGAACGGCGTAAATCCACCCTCGTGCTCGCAGATCTTCTTGGTGTTTACCCAGACGAACGTGCGATAGTTGGCCGCGCCGATGTGGAGGAAGGTGCGGGTATTCGGAACAGCGGTGTGCTGAAAGTCCTTCTCGTACCAGATCGGCCCCTCATAGTAGAGAAGCTCAGGTCGTTGTGTGTTCCAGTCGCCCGGGACGCGAAGCGTGGCTGCGTTGGCAAAGTTGTAGTCCTGTGGATGGCCATTTGGATCGAAGGGGGCATTCATGAAGAAGCCGTCCTTGCGAAGCTCCTGATGCAAGGTATAGATGCCGGTCGAATACTGGTCGACGATGGTGTGCCAGTCGCCATTCAAAGAGATGGCGGGGCGATGGTCGATATCAACGAGCAGGGTGGTGTTGGTTTGGGGACTCGTCTGGCAAAAGGCAGGGAATCCTGCGGTGAGAAGTATAGCGGTCAGGGTGCTGCGAGTTGCGGACTTCTGCATAAGGGCGTTCTCCGGTCGCGATGCGGGTTTCGACGCTGGTGCGCAAAAAAAGCTATCGAGTCATAATACTTCGGTCTTTGAACAATTGCCCAATGGAGTTTTTTCGTATTGGAGGAGACGGAGCGGTAAGAGAGATGCGGTTGTCAGTAGAAATCAGCGGGAATGAGTGCGATAGCCTAGGCTGAGCCGGGCGAGTCAACCTCGGTCCAGGGAAGAAACAGAGAAAAGATGGTGCCGTGGTGGACTGGGTGTTCGCTGCTGCGATAAGTAAGTTTGCCCTGATGGCGAGTGACGATGCCAGCAGAGATCCAGAGCCCGAGGCCTGTCCCGTTGAGGTCCTTGGTAGTGTAAAAGGGCTCGAACAGACGAGCCTTTACCGCGGGGGACATGCCATGACCAGTGTCAGCGATGGTGATGCGAATGCCGTGACGCGGCTCTGCAGAGTCTGTCAAGAAGTTGGTAGCGTCATGGGCGCGAACGATAAGACGGCCACCGCTGCCGCGCATGGCGTCGATGGCATTCGCGATCAAATTGTTAAGGACCTGTCGAATGTCATTTTCGAAGCAGAGTATCGTCGTACTCGTCTCGTAGTTTGCTTCTACATTGATGTGCGAGTTGGCGAGGCGGCCCTGATAGAGATTGAGGACGGCATCGACAAGATCAGCCGCGTTGACCTGGGTGGCGCGCACAGCCTGACGATGGAAGCGGAGAGTCTGAGTGGCGATCTGACAGACACGGGAGAGTTCGCCCTGCGCTGTGTGGAGATACTCGCGTGTGTTTTCCGGCAGATCGGCGGAGAGGTCGATGAGATAAAGCAGGTTGGTAATGGCTTCGAGCGGGTTGTTGATCTCGTGGGAGATGGAGCTGGCCAGGCGACCCACCGCGGCCAGCTTTTCACTCTGAATGAGAGCAGCCTCAGCCTTCTTCTGAAGAGTGACCTCGAGGATGACAGCGGCGATAGCCTCTACCGAGCCGTCCGCTGCGAAGACGGGAGAGTAGCTGACATTGAAGGAACGTTGTTCGTCGGGACGTCCAGGGAGTTCGCCGTGTAGTAGCTGGCTGCGTACTGGTCGACCTGATGCCGCAGTCAGTAGTAGTTCTCTAAGCCCCGGAAGGGAGATGACATCGGTGATGACCTGCCCGAGAATCTTCTCCCGAGGCAAACCGATGATCTCGACCTGACGATCGTTGATCCGGAGATAGCGGAGAGTGGCAGCGTCGAAGAGAGCGAGCCCGACGGGAGCGGTTTGATAGATGGACTCCAGCTCGGAGCGCTGACGCTCGGTCTCTTCCTGGCGTCGCTGCAACGTCTCAGCGAACGTCTTGCGGTCGTCGATGTCGATGGCGACACCAAGCCAGTGAAGAATCTCGCCCGCGTCGTCGCGAACTGCCTGAGCGCGAAGCCACCACCAGCGAGAGGAACCATCTTTGGCGCGGATCAACCGAGCCTCGAGATCATACTCGGCTCCGGTTTCGACGGAGTGAGTCCAGGCTTGCAAGACTCGCTGCCGGTCTTCGAGGTGAAAGGCATTGAGCCAATTGTGGCCGCCAAGTGTCTCGATCGTGAGTCCGATGTAGTCGAGGAATCCTTGGTTGGCATAGTTAATGCTGCCATCAGGCGCACCCATCCATATGGCTTGCGGGTTCAGATCGGCGAGGACGCGATAACGGGCCTCGCTGGTAACAAGGGCTTCTTCGCTCTTTTTACGGTCCGTGATGTCGATGGTGAGGCCGCGAAGGCTGACTGGCTTGCCATCGATAAAGATAATCTGGCCTCGGTTCTCAATCCAGAGAACACGACCGTCTGCCGCTCGTATCTGACACTCAACAACAATCATCTGGCCGGTCTCAACCGCAGCCTGCACTGCCGAAGCAATCGTAGACAGATATTTGGGGAGAAGAAATTTCTTGAAGGTACGAGCGTCGGGGATCTCGGCAAGAGGATGGCCAAAGACCGGATAAGAGCCAGCCCCGTAGGTCGCGATGCCCGTGGCGTAGTCTATGTCCCAGGTCGCAGCGCGAGCGGTCTGCTGGACCGAAGCGAGTAAATCCTGCTGCCGCTTGAGGGCCTGATCGGCCTGATGACGAGCGGTAACGTCGCGGAAGAAGAGAACAATGCCGTCGTCATAAGGCCGGCATTGGATGGAGAGCCAGAAGTTGAACGGCTCTGGATAAAAGGCTTCAAACTCGCCAGGAATGCCTTCCTCCATGGCGCGATGGTAGTGATAGCGGTATTCGCTGTTTGGTTGGGCTGCAGCGGAAAACTCCTCCCACAGATTTTTACCCAGAAGCTCCCCTATGGGATTGAGCAGCTCTCTCGCCCGGCGATTGAGAAAGGTGAAGTTCCAATCACGGTTCAGGCTTACGACAGCGTCGGTGGTGGTTTCAAGAACCTGACGGAGTTGGCGGGCGGCAGCATTGCGAAGCAGCTCTGCGCCCTTGCGGTCGGTGATATCGCTCGAGAAGATGATGATGCCGTCTTCGAAGGGGCGCGCAGAGACTCGGAACCATATGTCGAGCGGCTCGGGATAGTAGGCCTCGAACTCGGTAGCGATGCGCCGCTCCATCGTGGTGCGATAGTGAGAGCGGAAGGGCTCCTTCTGGTTCGACGGAAAGCGCTCCCAGAGATCTTCGCCGATGAGTGTGTCGGTCTTGAATATGTTGAGCGCGGCACGGTTGGCAAAGGTGCAGCTCCAGTTCCGATTAACGCAGACAATCGAGTCGGGCGACGCGTCGAAGATCTGCTGCAGCTGACGAACCGCTGAGTCGCGAAGGCTCTCGGCGCGTTTGCGGCCGGTCACATCGCGGTAATAAAGAGCGACGCCCTCGTCGGTGGGGAGAATGTGCACGTCGACCCAGACATCGAAGGGAGCGTAGAAATGCTCAATGTGCTGAGGGACGCGGGTCTGCATCGTGGTGCGGTAGGTGCGCTCCAGAGCCGTGCCTACCGTCTCAGGGAAGAGCTGCCAGTGGGTCTTGGAGTTGATATCGGAGGGCTGAATGCGGCTGATTCGAACGGCTTCGGCGTTAGCATAGGTCACTACCCAGTTGCGGTCGAAGAAGAGGATCGCCTCCGGCAGCTGTGCCACCAGTCGCGCGAGACCGTCGTTCTCGGCATCGCTCTCCCGCCGGAACTGAGCACGGCGATTGATAGTGACAGGCGCTTTGGTAATGGAGTCAGGCATGGCGGTACAGAGTACGGGCAGAACTTCATCTTACAGAGGAATCGCCGCCAGACCCAGATGCTTCTGCTTGAGAATCAAGGCTGGCTTCGAGGTGGCTAATACGGGACGTCAAAGTTTGAATCGCTGCATAAAGGTTCGCAACCTCGGCCTCGAGATGAATAACCCGTTGAGCGGTCGAGGAGCCGGTCTGTGCTCGCTCAACCCGTTCAGCCGGGTACGCAGTGAGGTCCGGGGGCGCGCCGAGAAGATGAGCATAGCGGGCCTCTCGAGAGCCCGGTTGGCGAGGAAGGACCGTCACTAAGGGACTGGCCTTCTCCGGCGTCGATTCGTCCGTCGTCGGGCGAGCGGCAAGGCGTTCGAGGGTGGACTGGACAGCCGCAAGGTCATCGAAGGTGTAGAGGCGTTCGGCGCGGCTGCGAAGCTCGCCGGGCGTCTGAGGGCCGCGTAGCAACAGCAGACAAACGACGGCTGTCTCGTCGCGACGGAGGTTGAGGACCGTACGGATACGATGCTCATACTTGGGGACGCGGGACTCGCGCACCGGATTGGTGAGGGCAAGATCTTCGAGGCCATGGAGCGCCTGCCGAACCTCCTCCTCCGTCAGTTCCATCACAGGCTCGCGGCTGGAGCGCTGGTTACACGCATTGACCAGGGCATTCAGCGAGAGCGGGTAGTTCTCAGGCGTGGTGATCTCTTTTTCAATGAGTGCGCCGAGAACGCGGAGCTGAATAGGGTCGAGATGCATATCTACTAGAGTGCCACAAGCACTCTGGTCTGGTTCATTCGATAATGGGAGGACGACCTGAGGAGTGCCGGGTGTTATCTATCGACGAAGAACAAGTGAAGGCGTCGCTCTCCTATGACGAGCTGATTCCGGCGATGCGGCAGGCGCTGAAGGATCTCTCTGCCGGACGCGTGTTGCAGCCACTGCGAACCGTTATCTCGGTGACCCCACACTCCGGATGGTTTGCCGTGATGCCGGCCGTCTACGGGGACGTGATGGGGGCGAAGATGGTCACGTTTTACCCAGGCAACGCCGATAGAGGAGAGCATACGCATCAGGCGGTGATTCAACTATTTCGCGCAGACACAGGTGAGCCGCTCGCAATAATGGACGGCCGGTTGATCACGGAGATGAGGACGGCGGCAGTATCGGCCGTGGCTGTCGATCTGCTCGCGTCGCCTGAGGCGAAGGTGCTTGGCATTCTAGGGAGCGGAGTTCAGGCCCGATCCCATCTGCGAGCGTTGTCGCGGGTTCGGAACTTTGAAGAGATTCGCGTTTGGAGCCGAACCGAGAGCAACGCGAAGAGGTTCGCCGAGGAGGTGGGTGCGCAGGTAACGACGGCGGCGGAGACAGTCTCCGGCGCGGACGTCGTGCTGACGCTGACCAGCTCGCCCGAGCCGGTACTGTTTGGCCGATGGCTCAAGAAGGACGCGATGATCTGTGCAGTCGGCGCCGTCACGCCAAATCGCAGGGAGTTAGACGACGAGGCGATGCAGGGAGCCGTTGTGGTCGAGTCCCGCGAAGCCGCCCTGCGAGAGCCGGGCGATATTCTGCTGGCAAAGGCGCAGGTAAGCGCTGAGATCGGAGAACTGCTACAGGGAAAGGAGCTGGAGAGAAGAGACAGACCCGTGGTGTTTAAATCGGTCGGCATTGCTATCGAAGACATTGCTTCGGCGAAACTCGTGTACGACCGCATGGTTGGAGCTGGCAGAAGCTAATTAGTGATAACAAAACGCTTACGGCTTCTGCGGACAAGAGTCTCCGAAGTTGGAAGGCCAATCCAAATATGACACTAAAGTTACAGAAGCAACGCCGGGTATTGGTCGATGAGTCCGATAAACTAGAAAGAGGAAATGGCGAATTGCGGACCGCATTTGGGGGCTCGCATTCGACAATGGGATCAGGGGAGTTTGGATGCGGAGATTGCGCGCAAACAGTTTTGCCGCGGTTGCGGCTATTACGATTTTCGTATTTGGGCTGAGCGGTTCCTCCTGGGCTAGAACCGTGCGTACCCGGGTCCATGCCGGCTTACGCAGCACTCTTCGTACCTCCGCTCGAACCAAAACGCATCCAGTCGCCATCACCGGCGAAGAGGTGGTGCCTGGTGTGATGCCAGACGTCGTCTCTTCGGGTGCGGTCTCGGGTGAGCTGCCCGATGAGGGAAAGCCCTATCAGCTGCGGATGACGAATCTACACACTGGTGAGAGTCTGGATATTATCTACCGTGTCGGCGATACCTACATTCCGGAGGCGCTGGAGAAGCTGAACTATTTCTTGCGCGATCACTACACGCAGGACGTGGTCCAGTACGAGCCGAAGGAGTTCGACGTGCTTCACGCAATGATGTCGCGGCTCGGACGGGTTAGTGGCATCATCCAGGTGGTCTGCGGGTACAGAACACCGGAGACGAATGAGGCGCTCCGGCACTCGTCGATAAAAACCGGAGTTGCTGAGCACAGCCAGCACATGGAAGGTCATGCGATTGACCTTCGTGTACCGGGAGTTTCGACCGCGCAGCTGAGGAATACAGCGCTCTCGCTCCACGCCGGCGGAGTCGGCTATTATCCGATATCGCAGTTTGTCCACGTCGATGTGGGTCCGGTACGAGAGTGGGTCTTTGGTGCCGCACCTCGCAAGCCAGGACGCCGCTATCATGCCGCCAGAGCGACGGGGATGTAGTTCGCTCGGCCTGCATTTGTATCTTCCTTCCCACTTCCGTACAAAGCATGCAAACCGCTTCAAAGTAAAACTTTGACTCTGGATTACCAGCGATTCCTGTTAAGCAAAAAGGCCCGGCATTGTGCCGGGCCTTCTGTCTCCTAAATTAGTTGTAGCAGCGGCGCGAAGAATGTTGCCTCGGATGTGCTCGCGGGTAGCCGAGAGAGAATATCTGTCGACTATACTTCGCGGCATGGAGTATCTAGGGCGACGGCTCAGGATAAAGCGCTGGGGTCTGCCGGTGGCACGCGAGGTCGCCGCGAAGATCCTTGCCGACAGATCCGCAGTTCGTTCTTTGGTGCGGGAGCTCTTCGGCGACGACATCGAGGTACGCAAGCGTGCAGCCGATGTTGCGCGGCGGATCACCGAGAAGGACTGCAGACTGCTGGAGCGCTATGCCGACGAACTCGCGGGTCTGCTGGAGACGCTGCCTGCGGAGGAGTCGCGGACGCGTTGGCATCTGGGGCTGGTGGTTCCAAGGGTTGCGCATACTCGCATGCAGCGGCTGCGTGCCGCACGAACGATGTCGCTGCTGGCTGAGGATGAGAGCAATGTGGTGAGGTGTTCAGCGGTGGAAGGTCTCGGACTGCTAGCAATGCAGGAAGCCTCGCTGCGGGATGAGGCAGAAGAGGTGATCGAGCGGTCTTTGCGCGAAGGAACAAAAGCGATGAAATCGAGAGCGCAAGGAGTAAAGCGGCTTTGGGCGAGGAGTGAGCGAAAAAAGAAATGACTACAGTGGTCAAAATGACTAGAATGGTCATAATGGAGGCGGGAGAGATGGCGAACTGGGCAGTGGCAGAGGCGAAGGCAAAGTTCAGCGAATTAATTGAGATGGCGCAAGCGCGGGGTGCGCAAGAGATTACGCGCCACGGCAAACTCGTCGGTGTGCTTGTGTCCCCTGAGGATTGGAAGAAGGCGAAGCACACCCCGACGGGGAACGCCCGAACCATGTCCGACTTCTTCAAGAACTCCCCGCTGGCAGGCTCCGGCCTTGATCTGAAGCGGTCCCGCACCAAGGCCAGGAAGGTTGAGCTTTGAAGTACCTTCTCGATACCGATTTGGTGTCACAGTATACCAAGCGGCCTCCGGACCCTCGCGTTGATGCCTGGGTGCAGCGCACGGACGACAGCGACCTCTACATCTGCGGCATCACCTACGCCGAACTGTGGTACGGCATCAACCTTCTTCCTCCTGGCAAGCGACGGTCGGAGTTGGAAAGCTGGATCGAGGACGACCTCTACATGCAGTTCTTCAACCGTGTCGTCGGTTTTAGTCTCGATGTCGCGAGGCGCTACGGAAGCCTGATGGCGCGTGCGAAGAAAAATGGCCACAATCCAAGCTCGATGGATGTCCTGATCGCAGCAACCGCCGCAGCAAATGGAATGGCCGTTGCAACACTGAACCGCAAGGATTTCGAGAAGCTTGGGGTGGAGTTAGTGGAGTTTTAGACCGAAAGTAAGGTGAACACTGTTGGAATATAAAATCCCTGTCCCGCTCGTCGCTGTGATTGCGGATGTATTCAGTAACCACTACACCCACACTGAAATAGACTCCCGCTTTTTCGCTGCTGGGTTCCCCGCTGATGTGCCAGTGGGAAATAAGCAGCAAAAGTGCCACGCATGGCTATTGCGCGCGAATCAGCAGGATGAAGCACCATTATTGATGGTTGGTCGTTTGATTGAAGAACTAATGGAGACGGTACCTCCTCCGACTTTGGGCGGCGGAGAAAGTCCGTTAGAAGCTCATCGCGCAAGAATTTCCGCTCAATTGAGTGCTCTCGGGCTGTGCTATCAGACAGGTGGACACATTCTTCAATTGGGGACAAGTGCTGCGAGCCGGACTTTGCAGCAGATTGTGCATGATCGCGATCTCAAGGGCGTTCATTTAGAATTTGATCGCATCTTCGCGAACTTAGAAAGTGATCCAGCAGCAGCTGTAACTGCGTCTTGTGCGCTCTTAGAAGCACTATTCAAAACATACATCGCAGACGAGAAACTCACTCTTCCGTCTGACCAAAGCATCTTGCCACTATGGAAGGTTGTCAGGAGTCATTTGCAGCTTGATCCAGCGGATATGCAGGATGATGGCTTGAAGAAAATCCTGAGTGGTTTGGCATCAATCGTTGACGGGATTGCATCGCTTCGGACAAAGCGGGGTTCGGCCCATGGACACGACGGACGAACGAGCTTCCGCTTGGAACCGCGTCATGCACGTCTTGCATCACACGGTGCGTTTACCCTGGCAACGTTTTTCATTGAAGTCGCCGAGACGAAGAAAAGGCGGAAATAAAGGCGTTATAGATCATCTGATCAGTTTAGATGAAACGAAAACTTAGGCAGGAAGGCCGCCATTGCTGGCGGCCTTCGTTGTTGTTCTGTAGTTGGTGGTTTTGCGCGAAGCGCTTTTCGCCGAACGCGGAGTTCAGTCGCCGGAGACGGTCTCTTCGACCTTGGGCGCCGGAGCGGCTTTGATCTCGCCGATAGAGATGAAGCCAGCAGGAGCGTCGGGCTCTTGCAGAATCTCCTTGCGGTAGAGCTTGGCCATCTTGGCATTTTCGGCGTCCTGCTTGATCTTCGCATCACGTGCGCGGATCTTCTCTTCGCGAGAGTTCTTCGCGATCCCGGACTTGTCGAAGGTGTCGTTGGCGGCGGCGTTGACATGCTCGTCGTTGAGGACAAGGTCGTACTTCATCTCGGCTTCGAGACCGACCTTCTTACCGCCGGCGAAGATCTCGTGACGGCCATGCTCCTCGTACCACTTGGTGAGGGTGGAGGTCATGTGCATCTTCTCGATGATGTTGCGCCAACCCACGCCGGTGTTGTACGCGCAGAAGCTGATCTCACCCTCTTGTGTGGCGTAGGGGATGATGCACTGCTCGGTGCGGCGGAAGTCGTAGTTGAAGAGATCCTGGAACCACATGCCGGCGATGAAGAGGAAGTTCCAACGGTCGCCGCGGCGCTTCTCGATGTCAGCCATGGTGCGGTCTGCAGTGACCTTGCCGTAGCTACGGCCGGTCGCGCCGAAGCTCTTGTCGAACTTTTGCAGCAGGTCCTTGATCTTGAAATGGGTCGGTGCGGCCTCGGGCTTATAGTTGCGAAGCAGCGCGAGCGTAACGCCGATGATCGAGAGCCACTTTCCGCGGGCGGCGTCGTTGATGCGTGCGACGTCCTTCGCAAGGCGGTCTGCGTTGATGAACGCGGTGACGGGAACTGCTTCCTTGGTCTCCTTGTCGATCATCAGGGCCATCGAGATACCGCAGTTCGGGTGGCAGCCGCACGAGAGCTGGCCCCAGTCGCGGTCGGGTCCGTGGACGAGGTCGGCCCAGTCCGAGAAGGTGGACATGAAGGAGATGGGGAACCAATCGCGCGTCGGTTCGCCGAGGCCGGTCTGATTTTTGACGTCGTGGGCGAGGTGCGACAGCGTGTAGCGCTGTGCCATGCGGCGCTCGTCCGAGATGTCTTCGTCGCGGCCGGTGAAGCTGACAGGCTGGAAGGAGAGGAAATTGATTTTCTTCGGGTTGTCGAGCGCGAACTCGATGATGCGGCCGACCTGCTCGTTGTTAATGCCGTTGATGATGCAGGTGACAGGGACGATGTCCACACCGGCCTCATGCAGGTTATGGATGGCCTGGAGTTTGACGTCGAACGCGTTGCCGACCTTGCGGTGCGAGTTCGGCGCGTTGCCGATGCCATCGAACTGGAGGTAAGCGTAACGGAGACCGGCTTCAGCAGCGGCCTTGGCGAACTCCTTCGACTTGGCGAACTCAATGCCATTGGTTGCGGCCTGCACGGAGGTGTAACCAACCTTACGGGCGTAGGAGACGGCGTCAAGGAAGTACGGGCTGAGCGTCGGCTCGCCACCGGAGAACTGAACCGACATCTGACGCTTGGGCTTGATAGTGACCGCGTTGTCGAGCATGGTCTTGATCTCGTCCCACGTCAGTTCGTGGACGAAGCCGACCTGATTGGCGTCCATGAAGCAGGGATCGCACATCATGTTGCAACGGTTGGTGAGATCGATGGTGAGAACCGAACCGCGGCCGTGCGTCACAGTGGAGGTGCCGTGGTTGTGCAGCTTCTCGTCGTTGTGGGCGCGAATATCGCGGCCGGGGAAGACCTCTTCGAGGTGCCTGAAGAAAGCCGTGTCGATCGACATCAGGTCTTCAAAGTGGCCGTGGATCGGGCAATCCTTCACCATCAGAATCTCGCCGTTGCGCTCGATGATCTGCGCCTTGATCTCGCCAACCTTCTCATTGAGCAGAATCTCGTGTGGCAGCTTGCCATCAACGATCTGCTGACGAATCTCCGGAATGCACTTCGGACATAGGGAGTCTGTGGTGCGGGGCCAGCCGAGGGGCGGCTTCTCTTTCTGATAGCTCTTGAGAAGCGGCTTGTCGCTCCACTTTGGGGTGAAGCTGGCGTTGGGGCTGAACGAGTTCAGCTTGTTGAATACTGCCCAACCTGCTTTGGCTCCATATGTGAGAGCTTTTTCCGCAATTTTGGCCTTCGGCATTTACTTTGTCTCCTGAGTGTCCATCTGATGTCTTGAAATCTTCTGGATTTATTACTTGATTCTATCTACTTCGATCCGTTTTCAGACTGCTTAGTCTGATGCTCCGTGTCGCAAGAGGTGTGCATCTTGATTCGAGCTATCTATTGCTTTTCCTGTCAGATGCAGCGACGATACCGTTCGACTCACCTCTTAACAGTACCCAGCATAGGAGCCAAATCGAAGCATGTGGTATCGAACGGCGATAATCTGCATTGAATGGCGACTAGGGTGGGTGGATGGGGCGAAGTTTTTACCTGAAATTCGGTAAAAAAGTCACTGAAGAGTAACGCCATTGGTGCCGTTGGCAATGTTGTTCAGAATCCGCTGAACGAAGATGATGCGGACGTGAACGTGGCTGGCCACATCGGGGAGGAACTCGTTGAGCAGATTGTTGGCGGGGTCCAGGGCGTATCCGGTGGCGATGCGAGTCACCGTAGAGGAGGCGTCATTGTGGACGCCGGGAACATACTGGTTGGCCAGGACCGCGCCGATTGGATAGTTGAGCAACACAGAATAATTAGGCATAGGCCTGCCATCGTCGTGGCGTGAGATGACAGTGCGGGAGACCGAGTACAGGATTCGCTTGGACAGAGGGGCATTCGGCATGCGGAAGTAGCGCGGATCCTGATGGAACAGGACAGGGATCGCAAAGGCTCCAAAGAACTGACCCGTCACGTCCTGCAAGTAGCTGACGCCGACGGATTTGCCGAATCCCTTAAAGCCAGGGCCGTAGGCAGAGTGGGAGTCGGCGGCCACCGAGATTGCGGATATCCCAACGATGGTGACGAAGTTAGCGGGGTCGGCGAGATCGTGAAGCGCGAGGTAGCCCTTCTCCTGCCAGGTCATGGGGATGATGATGTTCGTACCGAGAAACTTTTGATAGGGATAGATGAGGTTGCTGCAGGACTTGGGGACCTCATCCAGACGATGCGGATTGTAGTAGACGACCTTCATGGCGCGAAAGGCGTTGCAGGGCTTTATCCCATCGCCGGTCTGCTGGAAGGAACTCTGGGCTACGGCGACGACGTCGCTTTGAGCTGCATCGACTACGCTTGGAGCGTCGGGAAGATCGTCTGAGGTTGATCCGGAGATGCTGGCGACTGTCGTCGGGGATGCCGGGACCGCCGCCTGCGGATGTGCCATCGCAGCAACCAGCAGCAACGTAATCGCTAGCAACCAACGCATGCTTAAGCGATCCCAATCGATGTCATGGTCCGGCCATCCCATTCCAGTAAGATCACTCAGGCTTCTTAAGGTGAGCCGCCACCAGCGCCTGGTTCAGAAACTCAGTGACAACATAGCCGAAGGCCGAGCCCCCGACCGACGTCCCGAAGGTCTCCATCGTCTGACCAAAGCCTCGGTTCCGCTCGGGATAATAGGCGTTGGTTAGAGCCGAACCTAAAAGGTTGCCAGCAAGAAGCGAGAAGTTGACGCTTGAGTGTCCGCCGTCAGTCCTGGTGATGAGCGAACGGCTTGCCGCGTACACGACACGTTTTGCGACATTATGTTCCGGACCCAGTTCGAAGTACCGGGGATCTTCATGCAGAAGAGGAGCGAACAGAGAGACGCTGAAGATGCTCTCGGAGACGTTGCGGAGTGCGGTTGCGCCAAGCCGTTCGCCGAACGCTGCTTTGTCCGTGCCGTAGTTCGGGCTGCCGTCGACCAGATGGCTGTACCCCGCGGAGGTTGACCATCCGAGAATGGAAAATATCGACATCGACTCCTTAAAACCAAGTACGACTTTACCGTGAGAACTAAGAGGATGTGACGTCTCTCCAGGCAAGATGGTCATGTCGCGACGCGTCGGCAGGCTGATGTCGTAGTTCGTCGACATTGGGTTGACGAATCCCGCGAGTTCATTGCTCGAACTGGATTCGTCCACAGAGGTGCCATTGCTAGAGAATTCTGGTGCGTTTGGCAGAGTGAGCATGGCCTCTGCAGTGGAAGATTTTGGAAGATCTAATTGCGCCATCGACGAGGTAGCCAGAGAAGCGAACAAAACAAGGCCGGTCAGGGCTGCGATTTTGGTGGAGAATATCCGGAAGCTGTAACGTGCTCGTGCAATAGTCAAAAAAACTCCCTTATAAACTGCAGCTCCGCCACTTAGAGAAGGCCGCGGGGCTTCATGAGGTCAACAAATTATCGTGAACGTTTTGCCTAGGTATAACGGACGCAGGAACGTTAGAGCAAGTTATATCTGCCCGGCCCGCGGAGCAGATCCCGTCGTTACCATCCCGGCACGTTGATGGGATGAGCGTTGACGCTTGCGTTTTCCGCGTCATCTAATCAAATGGTAGAGGTGCGCACATGGCAGCCGAAGAGCCGAAACGACCGTGGGAGCAGCAGTTGAGGGATGCGGCGACACATCTTGAGACGGACCTGAAGAACGTTGTGAAGTACATCAACGATGAGGTAGTACCGGGCGTGCGCCGCAATAGCTCCGACGCTCTGCGAACGGCGGCGGCAGAGCTCCACAAGCTTGCATCGCGAACGGACGACCACGCGCAACGGTCGTCTGCTCCCCCGCCGCCACAACCAAAAGACTCGCCGAAGCCGTGATGAAAGTCCGGCTTGGCACGGCCGTAGTGTTGTCGGCGTGCGCGCTGGCGATCTGCGGCTGTCATAAAGAGACAACACGAGCGTACCGGCCACCGCCTCCACCTTCCACGACGACGGCCTCAAACCACGGCAAAAACTCTCGCTCCTCGCGAACCAACCCAACCGCAGACGGGGCTGCTGCTGAGATCTCACCCCCGCCTGCTCCGGTCCCAGGCAATTTGGGCAAGCCTGTCTCAAGCGAGGTCGGACTGGCCAGTTGGTACGGGCCTCCCTATGCTGGCCGAAAAGGCGCTGACGGCACCGTCTATGACCAGAACGCGATGACCGCCGCGCACCTCACCCTGCCCATGGGAACGATGGTGCGTGTCACCAATCTGACCAATAACGAATCCGTCGTCGTGAAGATCACCGACCGCGGGCCCTTCGTGCATGGCCGCATCATCGATCTGTCCCTCGCGGCAGCCAAGGCGACCGGAGTCTATCGTGCCGGCGTCGCCAGAGTTAAGGTGGAGGCGTTCGCCGCTCCGTTTCGCGCCAACGCTGATCCCGGCGGCCATTGGTGCGTGCAGGTCGGAGCGTTCGCGCGAGAGTCTGACGCCGTGAAGCTGAAAGAAGAGATGATGCGGCGCTACGCCACCGCCAAGGTGATCGAGTTCCCCGGGCCGACAGGACACTGGGTCAGGATCAGCCCGAAGTTCCCCAACAAGACCAACGCCACTGAGGTCGCCGACAGCATTCACCCCAAGGATCCCGCCGCCGCACCCTATCTGATTCGAACCGACTAGCGAGATAACGCTCAGGCGAGGAAGCATTGCCCGGCAAACTCTACCTGCCAGGCAGCGCAGGCGGCTCATAGTACGGAAGCTTCTGCTGCTCCAGTGTCGCCCGTTTCACGCCGATATCGTCAAAGAGCAGGCTCGGCGCGATGGTGGTCTGCGGCACAGTGCCGAGCGAGTTCGAAACGTAAGGATCGTTCCCCGCCGCAACAATATCGGACCGCAGACTGCGATTGTCGAGTTCATCGAAGATCGCACCGCGAACAAGCTGGCGCGTCCCGTCAGGATGCACGAGATAGAGCAGGCGCGGCAGAAGTTCGCCGCCAAGCGTTTCGACCGAGTAGACGTCGCGACCCTGCTCCTTCGCCATCGAGAGGAGGCGCTTATTCAACTCGCCTCGCGACAATGGCTGGCTTGACTTCACCAGGATGACTCCGGCGCGGGAGTGAGCTGCCTGCGCAGGAGCAGCGCGTCCGTGCCCGTTCGAGGTGTCAAAGTCCTTGATTGGTTCCCGGCCAATAAGAAAATTTTCGAGCTTGCCGTTGACGATGATATCGACCGACTGCGCTGGAACCCCCTCGTCATCGATATCGTAAGCGCCAAGCAGCGCCTTACCGTCGAACTTCGCCTGCAGCGGATCGTCGTTAACGCTGAGCATCTGCGGAAGAACACGCGCTTTGAAGCTCGAGGAGTAAGCGCCGTTGGTGCGTGCCGTAGTTCCCATCTCGGGCCGATCGGCTTCGATGTTAGGCACCAGCAGCCTGTCAATGACGTCAACCGAAGCGTCACCGCTGAAGAGCACAGGCCCATGGTAATCATCCGCTGAGACCACCGGCGCGTTACGAAGCTCCTCAAAGCTCTTCAGATCCTCAATCGTGCGTTTGTGGAAAGCCGCAGCGCTCTCGAGCTCCTTCGGGTTTACGGCAACGGTGCCGTTATCGCGGCTCAGGCGCATCCCGTCTGCTGCCTGTCCGCCTACGCTGATCGCTCCCTCGTAACCCGTATAACCGTGCCGTACCACCGTCCCTTCCGTGTTGACGAGGTAGCGGTTGAGCGCGATGCCGCGAATGTTTGCGACCGAATACTGCACGTGCTCCGCGAACGTACGAACCTGGGGGTCGGAGACGAAGAGACCGCTGGCTTCGACGATGCGGCGCTTCCACTCGTCGCGATCAAGCTCAAGCGTCACGACGGGCGAAACCTGGACAACCGGTTTAGCCTGCGCAAAGTCGGGCTGGGCCTGCAGAGACTGAAACTGCTTCAGCGCAGCTTGCTTGGCCGAATAAGCCCGAAGCGCATTCTTGTAAGCAGTGTCGGTCGCCGTCCAGAGCGCGTACCGTAGCGCTTCGGGATCGTTGTCCGTAGGCGCAAGCTCCAGGGTGCCATCGCCGCGGCTCGTGCTGCTGTCCACGGCATAGTCTCCAATGCGCACGGTCACCCGGACGATGCGCTGACGGTTTTCTTCCTCGCGGGTAAGTGCGCCATAGTTGGCGACTGCCTCGTAGGAGGCCAGATCGTCCAGCCGGTACTCCACGAAGTAGGGATGCTGCATCCCGGGAAGCAGCAGAGCCTTCTCGCGCTCAAGCTCTACCTGCATCGCGTGGAGCAGGGGATCGTTCACGGTAGGAGAAGTCTCTGCGCAAGCAGGATTTGTAACTGCAATCGCACAAAATAGAGGAGTCAAAAAAAGAGCTGCCGAAAAGCTGCCAATTTGTAACTTATTAAGTAAATTCACTACTGGCCACCCTTTCCGTCGGTAGAAGCAGCTGCTCCAGGCGGCGGAAGAATAGGCGGTCGCGCCGTTCCCTGAGCCTGACGTTGAGTCTCAATCTCGCTGACCAGCATGGCCGGGGCCACGGCGCTGACAGGGATGCTCCCCGATTCGGCTCCGCAGATCCCGTTGAAGATGTCCTGCTTGTCATTGGTGGCGAGAATGCGATTCAATGCCGCCTGCGGCGTGCCCACAATGCTGACGCCACGCACAAGTTCATCCGGGCGGCCATCGACATACACGCGGTAGACAACCAGAGGAATTACCTGAAAGGCTTGCGGCGACCGGCGCGTGGTAACGGCAAAACCCGAAGAGATGTCCTCAAAGTAGAGACCGTAAGCTTTGCCCTGCTTCTTCGCCTCAGCCTTCAACATCTCGCGCAGTTCGGCATCGCTGACGGTTTTCGAAGAGGTGACGATCAGGTTTCCCTGGCGGCCTGTCGGCATATGTCCCGTCTCGGCTCGCCCATGTCCGTTGGAGGTGGAGAAGCTGGCGATCGGAAGCCGCGACATCAGGAAGGTGTCGAGGACGCCGTCTTTAATCAGGTCCACACGACGCGCCTGCTGGCCCTCGTCGTCGTAGCTGTAGTGCCCGCTGAGAGACACACCGTGAAAGTCAGAAAGCGTCGGGTCGTCGGAGACGCTGAGAAACGGCGGAAGAATCTGTTTGCCAAGCAGCTTGGTAAAGGTCTGCCCTTCGTCATCCCCACGTTGGCGTTGGCCTTCCAGGCGATGCCCAAGCACCTCGTGAAAGAAGACGGCAGACGCGCGCCCACTGAGGATCGCAGGACCGTTGAACGGCTCGGTAACCGGCGCGGCGCGCAACGCTTCGAGATTCTTCGCCATGGCCAGCGTCTTGTCGATCAGCGTCTTCTGATCAGGCAGATGCGAGACCTCGTCGGCCTCGAAGGTCTCGGCGCGGAAGAGATCCATGCCGTCCGCAGCGCGGGTACGGGCAACGATAACAAGACGCGCAACATGGTTCGGTGTCGCCACCTTCGCGCCTTCGGAGGAGACAAAGTAATCAGTCTCGGTGGTAGCCTCAAGCGCAACGTTGTTAAAGAAGACGTCTGGATATTGTTTGAACAGCCCAGAGAGTTCACGTAGGCGGTTCTGCCACGCGGCAGTATCGACGACCAGCGCGGGCGAGTGAGAAAGGATCGCCGAAGCCGGCTTCTCAGTCGAAAAATCGGCGGAGCCATCCTCTTCTTTTGCGCGGACCTGCTGCTCCGTCTTCACCTTCAGGTAGCCGTCCAGCGCCTTCGCGTACCCGCGATTCGTGGCGAACCAGAGAGTGCGGGCGATGGCGTCGCTATCATTTGCGAGCGGCAAGGGGATGGTGGTCAGTGCGCTATTCCGGTGGTCGCCATGGGTGTTGTCTTCAGCAGCGGTGCCGAGACGAACCTGTACATCGGCGGTGCGGCGGTGGTTTTCACGAGAGCTGGTGATCGCGCCGAACTGTGCCGTCAGGCTCATGCCGTCGCTGTCCGAGACGGCGTAGCTAAGAAAGTAGGGCTTCGGTTGTTGGGTTGCGTCGGTTGCGTTGTTACCTAGCGAGCTCATCGCGCGATGCAGCTCAGTCTCCATGGTATCGATCAAAACCGCCGCCGGCGCTGGTTCGGAGCTGCGGGTTGCCGCCACTGCACTGGTACCAACAGACGAAATCGTCACCGCTACCAGACCGGCAAACCCAACGCCGGCCACTACCGCTCTTTGTCTCTTCATGGAAAAGGAAACTCGTTTCGCCTGCAAAATACGCCTGCTGCCGAGTGTATCGGAAGTGCCGCTTCAGCGTGTAACGCCGCGCAGCTCGTGCAACTTCCGTGCAGCATCTCCGCAGACGACTGAGGATTGGACGCAGCCGGGCGGCTTTTGTTGACAGCTTACTCAACGCCGTGGCGGCGGACGCTAAGCCACACTGTCAGGGCGAGAAACTCCGTGAGAAGAACAGATTCGGCCAATCCGAAGGTAGCGTGTCTGCCGTTGTACAGTGTCACCGCAATCAGGATGATCAGCGTAAGAATCATGCCGAGAAACACCGCGGTTCGGCCGTAGTGAGTGGCGGTGAGCGAAACCGGGCGTCGCGCAGGTAGTCTGCCGGCGACGCGGGCGGCAAAGTCGGCCGGAACTTCTACCAGAGGCGCAGACTCCAGGGCACGGAGAACACGCTGGTCCAGTTCGTCGTCGATCCTGCTTGCGAACTCCGAGTTCATCAATTCGTCTGACATGCCGTTCTCCTCTCACTGGTTTGATTCTGCTTAATCGCTTCGCGAAGCTTCTTGCGCCCTCGATGAAGATGGGTCCGCACCGTTCCGATCGGCATTCCCAGCGTGTACGAGATCTGCTCGTAGCTTCGTTCCTCCTGATGATAGAGGATCAGGATCGTTCTCTCAATCTGGCTGAGCCGCTGCAACTGCTCGTCGACCGCCTGTTGGAATTCGCGCTCCTCGATCTTCTGTTCCGCGTTCCTGTCGGGATGCGCCAAACGCTCTTCCCAAGCCGAAGTGTCGTCCGAGAGCGAGACGTGGGAGCGGTCATCGCGACGGCGCCGCTTCCACTCGTCCTGCGCAACATTCACCGCGATCCGGTAAAGATAGGTAGTAATCAGCGCTTCGCCGCGAAAACTGGGCAACGCCCGATAAAGGCGTAGAAACACGTCCTGGGCAAGATCATCGAGGTGTTCGCGACTCCCCGTCAGACGCAGCAGGGTGCGAAAGACCATCGCCTGATGGTCGCGTACCAGCTGCTCGAAGGTGAGATCGACATCCAAGCGAGATTAGACAATAGAGTGCTCCGAAAGTTTCATTCCGGCGAGTGAAACTTTCACAGGGCCTCCCGGTCTAACGCGGGCAGAAAGTGGAGGTAGCTTATGGATTTTCTATCAAGTCCGTTTATTGTCCCGGTAGCCGGGTGCGCCGTCGGTGCCGTCGCAATCGTCTCAGGCATCTGGTTTGAAGCTCAACAACGCCGAAACAAGGCCGAACAGCGTATGGCGATGATTGCCCGTGGTGTTCCCATCGCCGAGATCGAGAGACTGTTGGGCTCCGGTGACGAGGAGAAGCGCGTCAGAGATCCTCTGCGCAGCCTCGGCAACGCACGCCGCACCGGAATTGTCCTGGTTTCGGTTGGGCTGGGATTGATCCTGTTCTTCGTAGCGCTCAGCGTCATCGTGCAGGAGCGGGATGTCTTGGCAGGATCAGCCGTCGGCATCATTCCGCTGGCTATCGGAGTAGGCTTTTTCATCGACTACAACCTGCAGAAGCGCGAGCTATCGCGCTTCGGGTTGGAGATCGGTGCCGAATCCTCAGGAGCTGGATCGGACCGGTAAGTTACAACTCCGCGGTTCGATCTTTGCGCCTCGCAAACGAATCATGCACACTGGCTTCATCAGGTTGGAGCCTTTTGATTGATGAATGTCCGTGCAGCTTTGCTTCTGCTGATCAGCTTTTTCGCAATCGCGATTCCGTCATCGAGTGCCCTCGGAACCACCTCCACTGAGGCCCAGGCTCTGCGAGAGGCCGCCCAGAATCACACGGCCTATACGCTGCCGCCTGAAAAACTCAAGCTCGCCAAGGAGTTGTTCCGCGACCGTACCGCGCTGCATCTTCTAGGCGAAGGCTGGGGCTTCCTGCAGCTTATTCTGCTGCTGGCGCTGGGTGTTCCATCGCGCCTCCGCGACGTCGCCGAGAGGGCAACGAAGAGCCGATGGGGGCAATGTTTCGTCTTCGTCTTTCTCTTCCTGCTTCTTACCGCGCTGCTCAACGCGCCTCTGCGGCTCTACGGCCACCACGTATCGCTCGCATACGGGCTCTCGGTGCAGCGTTGGGGAAGCTGGTTCGCCGATCTAGGCAAAAGCTTTCTGCTCGAATGGCTCGTCGCCGGCATCCTTGTAATGGTGCTGTTCTGGGTCATCCAGCGGTCGCCGAAGCGCTGGTGGTTCTGGTTCTGGATCCCGACAATGGTCGCGGTACTGTTCGGCGTCTTTCTCTCCCCGATCCTCGTCGATCCGCTCTTCAACAAGTTTGAACCGTTGCAGCAAAGCAATCCGGCACTTGTAGCGCAGTTGGAGAGAGTCGTCGCACGCAGCGGCGTCACTCTGCCACCCGACAGAATGTTCTTCATGCGAGCCAGCAGCAAGGTCACAAGCATGAACGCCTACGTCACCGGCTTCGGCCCGTCGAAGCGCCTGGTGCTCTGGGATACGACCATCGCCGCAGCCACGCCCGATGAGCTCGCCGGCGTCTTCGGCCACGAGCTGGGCCACTACGCGCTCCACCACATCGTGCAGGGCGTCCTGTTCAGCGCCGTTCTGCTGCTCCTCGGATTCTTCGCAGGCCAGCGAATGACCTGGTGGTTGCTGGCGAGATACGGTCCCCGATGGAAGATTCGCTCGCAGAACGACTGGGCCTGTTTAGCGGTGTTAGTGCTGGTCCTAAACGTGTTGAACTTCTTCGCCGAGCCGATTGAAAACAGCTTCAGCCGCTCTATCGAGCACGCCGCCGATGTGTACGGGCAGGAGGCCATCCACGGCATCGTCTCTGACCCACAAACCACCACCCAGCAAGGGTTTCAGAAGCTTGGTGAGAATTCATTGGACGACCCCACCCCGCATCCCCTCCTCGACTTTTGGTATGACGGGCACCCATCGACGGCAAGCCGAGCCGCCTTCGCCTTGGCCTACGACCCCTGGACAGCAGGGCAGCATCCAAAGTACTTTCAACCCTAATGAAGATCCCGCCGGGCAATCTCGCATCTTCCGACTGTCTCTTCTGCAAGATCGTCGCAGGAGACATTCCGGCAAACCGCGTCTACGAGGACGAGTTTTGCATCGGCTTCCCCGATATCAATCCGCAGGCTCCCACACATCTGCTCATCATCCCTAAGCAGCACATTGCTTCCACCGCGAAGGCGGAGGCGGAACACTCCACGCTGTTAGGTTCCCTGATGTCTGCGGCAGCCAAGATCGCACGCGCAGAGAAGCTAAGCAAAGGCTATCGAATCGTCGTCAACACCGGCGATGACGGAGGCCAGACCGTGAACCACCTGCATTTGCATTTGCTAGGTGGCAGGCACATGAACTGGCCTCCAGGCTAGCGCGCGTTTCCTTCCGGCCAAAGGGAGGACCAACGAGGCTCATCCCTACCCAGAAAAGGTACACGCGTCACGAAGTGACCGCCGAATCGGGGTCCCCGCGAACAGGTCTTCGTTCGTGGGGTGGCAAGCGTAGTGGGCTCGTCCGGCAGGACGCACGCGGTTACATATTGAAGTTCGGCTCTTCTTCCTCTTCCATGCCATACCGGCGGAGGAGGTTCGGAAGATTCTGCGAGAAGGCTGCACGCGGCATCACCGTATCGCATCCCGCTTCGACGGCCTTCGCCTTCAGATCTCCCTGCAGATGCGACAGGAAGCCGATGATCGAGGTGCTGCGCTTCAGCTTTGTCTTCAGCTTGGGAATCAGCGTCAACGGCTTGGCGTTTGCATTGTTCAGGTCGAAGACGATCAAGCCTGGCCGATCTTCCTCTTCGCCGCCAACCAGCGAGGCGATTGCCTCCTTGTCGTTCTTGACGAAGGCAACCTTGACCCCGAGCTTACGCGCTGTCTCAGAGATCTTGGCGATGAAGAAGAGGTCTTCGATGAAGAAGAAGATCTTTGTCGGCGCGTCATCCGCAATTGGAATAGCGCGGCCCTGCGAGTAGTCGATAGGCTGAGAGTCACTCTGGTAGCTGCGTCCGCCACCATGGCCGTTGCTGCGGCCCTGGTAGTTGCCATTGTGCGAATCCATCGTAGAAGGCGGAGTGTCGGCGAAGTTGCCGTTCACGGCGCGATAGCTGTGGTCCATGGGGCCGACAAAGCTGCGTGGACCCCGAGACTGCTGCTTACCGCCGCCGCCCTTGCGTTTGTAGCCGCCGCTGTTATTGCCCGGCTGGTGAGTATCGCGATCGCGATAGCCGCCGCCATTGCTGCTGAATCCGCCGCCGTTGCTGCCGCTGGCCACATTGCCAGGATTCTCAGGCGAGCGTTGACGGTCACGATCCCGAAACTTCTTCTTCCAGCGTTTGCCGCTCGAGGAGGAGCCGTTCTGTTGCTGGCCGGCGTTGGCTTGAAAGCCTTGGCCACCCTGCGGTTGAAAGGTCTGCGGAGCGGCAGCACCCTGAATCGAGCCAACTGGCTGACCCGCACCCTGATCGCCGGACTGGCTTCCGGGTTGAGCGCCCTGAGGGGAGTCTCCACCCTTGCTCTTCCGCTTCCGGCGGCGACGGCGGCTGCTCTTGGACTGACCCATGCCGTGCGCGACGTTCTGCCCGGCAAATTGCGCCTCCCCGTCCTGCTGGACGGGAGACATTGTCGAACCCTGGTGAGAATCTACCTCGGGTACATTCTGCTCTGAAGTCATGCTTCCACTTCCTATTGCTTTAGATCGCAATTAACGTTCTCTCCCACGCAGAAGGCCTCTCCTGCCCCGTGAAGCTCACGGAGGAGGAACCAAACCGGTTTTGCAGCGTCGGATGAAACGGTCTCAAGTTTTACTCGAACGGACGTCTTCTATTGGTATTTGGCTGCAATCACACCGGCGAATCTGCCGGTCACGCACAGCCTGGAGCGCCAGACAGCAGCGAACCTGATTTTCACCCTCTACCTGTTTGCGACAGAGTCCGACAAATCCGGTCTACTGTAATCCTGTGTCTTCGGTCGCCAAATCTACCCAACTTCGTAGCTTTTTGATGACCACACAGTGATCGGCACCCACAGCCGGTTCACAAGGCAACTCCTAGGGTACGCCGAAAGAAGCTACTTGGCAAGAACTCTCTTCTACCACTTCCTGGGCACGATTCCCACAAAACTAGAAGGGCCGCTTAACAAAGCGGCCCTTCTACAGTAAATGGCCAGTCACTGGCCTCCTGAAAGAACTTCCGATGAAGGAAGCAGACCTCCGGACTTATGGTCCACACCATCGGTTGGGTGTAGCTTCTGCTCAGCCGGGGCGGTACTTGCACACACCGGATTCAATCCAACGTGCTCCCTTTCATGAAGAAGCAATTAGGTCGCCAAAACGCTAACCCGCAGTACACTGGCAATCTCCCGCAGAAGCTGCCAAACAGCGCCCAAAAATCTGAAAAACAGTAGATTCCCGCAAACCCATTCCATCTTTCCGTAGCATGACGGGCCTTGGCCTGCGGCGTCACCACTGGACCGCCAGCGAACCCGCTCGATTGACCCTGCTCTGGCTGGACCCTATAATCTATGTGTTCCGGCAGCCCTCTCGTTCTGTCGCCGATCTGCCCCACAGCAGGCGGTCCGAGCGAGGTAAAAGATGGGCGTGCTCTGTCTCAAGGGTGCGTTGATCGAGTGGAGGTAGGGAACGGCCCAGACGGCACGCGATGGTGCGCCAGAAGCCGTATAAGGTTTGATCAATCCCTGAAGGAGTACCACACACTACATGAATCGCACCCTCGCTCTTGTTACCGCCCTCGCTGCGGGAATGACATCCGCTGCCGCCCTGGCCCAGACCTCCGCCACGACCGCCGGCACACCAACTGCAGCTCCCACCCAGACCGCCCCAGCTCCAGCCCCCGTCGCGCCACACGCAGTCCCTGCGAAGATTGCGACCATCGAGTTCGAGCAGGTCGCCGCAGCAACCAACGAAGGACAGCGCGCCCTCCAGACCCTGCAGAAGAAGTACGAGCCCAAAGGGGCAGAGCTCCAGGCCAAGGCACAGGAGATCGATACCCTCAAAAAGCAGCTGCAGGCCGCACCGGCAACCCTGACCGAATCCGAACGCGCCTCGAAGCTCCGTGCCATCGACACCAAGGAGAAACAGCTCCAGCGCGATGGCGAAGATGCACAGCAGTCCGTCGCCGGCGAGCAGCAGCAGGTCATCGGCGTGGTTGCCAAGAAGCTCGCGCCGGTCGTGAAAAAGTATGTGGAGGACAATGGCTACACCATGCTCCTCGATATCACAGGCCAGCAGGGTGGCTCGATGAGCGTGCTCTGGACCAGCGATGGCACCGATATCTCGCGTGCCGTTCTCGAGGCTTACAACGCGTCTTCAGGCGTCGCACCTCCGGTCCCGTCCGCGCCTTCCCCAACCGCTCACCCGCACGCCTCGGCCACCCCGAAGCCTGCGCTGCCCAAGCAGTAACGCGGCTGACAGAGTTGGTCTACGGAATCTACGGAGAGTTGGCTGGTTTTAGAAACTAACCTCCGTAGGCACCCAACCTGGCCGCCGAAGACGATGTAGCCCGAAGATCCGAATCGGTCTTATCCAGAGATTTGTAACAAGCATCGTTTTGTAACAGACATCGACCATCGTTTTGTAACAGACATCGACCGACCGAAGAGATCGAAAATTTCGAAGGAGTACCACAGACCGCATGAATCGCACCCTCGTTCTTATCTCCGCGCTAGGCGCCGGATTAATGACCACCGCCGGAGTCTCCCAGACCGCTGCCGCTCCAGCTCCTGCCCCCGCTGCCGCTGCTGCCGTTGAGCCCCAGGCCATCCCCGCAAAGATTGCTCTCGTCGCGTTCGAGCAGGCCGTCTTTGCCACCAACGAAGGCCAGCGCGCCGTCCAGCAGATTCAGGACAAGTACAAGCCCAAGAAAGATCAGATCGACACCCTCTCCAAGGAGGTCGACTCGCTCAAGGCTCAACTGCAGAGTGCTCCCGCAACTCTCTCCGATGAAGAGCGCGCAACTCGCCTGCGCAACATCGACACCAAGGAGAAGGAGCTGAACCGCAACGCCGAGGATGCCCAGACCGCCTACAACGCGGATCTGCAGGAAGCCTATGGCAAGGTGGCCGCCAAAGTCTCAGTTACGCTGAAGGATTACGTCAGCAAGAATGGTTACACTCTTCTGCTCGATGTCAGCGGACAGCAGAGCAACGTGATGTGGGCCAATCAGAACACCGACGTGACCCAGGCCGTTGTGACCGCGTACAACACCACGTCCGGTGTCGCTGCGCCAGCCCCGTCCGGACCATCTTCCCCGGCCCCCACAACAGCTCGTCCACGTCCAACAACGACGCCCAAGCCCGCTGCACCGAAGCAATAACTCCAGAAGTCCACGTCAAAACGCAGCGGGGAGCGATCTCCTCGCTGCGTTTTGCTTGTTTTAGAGGGCTAAGCACAGGACTCCTGTGGAAAAACCTGTGGATTGTGGAAACCAAAACATAAGCGAAAGTCGCTCAACCGACCATCCTGCCAACCACGCCGCTTCTTCGATGTACGTCTAAGTGCATCAAAATCAGCGCATTGAAAGACCCTGTCAAAAGTAATGAGAGCTTGCGCGGGTTGACCCTCAGCAACTATCGCTGTTTCAAGGGTTTCCACAGATCGTCGTTACGACCAGGTTACAAATTTCCGCATCTAATCCCGATGTGTGCCAGAATTGCACGCAAATTGTCTGATCTAACCGCATTTCACAAAACAAAGCTTGAGTTAAAACTCGAAGTGCCTGAAACCCCTGCGCAGTCAGGCTACTCCTCGCCCACCTTGAGGACCGCAAGAAAAGCCTCCTGCGGAATATCGACCTTGCCAATCCGCTTCATCCGCTTCTTGCCCTCTTTTTGCTTCTCGAGCAGCTTACGCTTCCGGCTGATGTCGCCGCCATAGCACTTCGCGATTACATTCTTCCGAATCGCCGTCACCGTCTCACGCGCAATCACCTTCGAGCCGATCGCCGCCTGAATCGCAACCTCAAACATCTGTCGCGGAATCAGCTCCCGCATCTTCGAAACCAGCGCCCGGCCGCGTTGCTGCGCAAAATCTTTGTGAATGATGATCGAGAGCGCATCCACAGGATCGCCGCCAATCAGAATATCCATCTTCACCATCGGCGAGACCCACATCCCCGCAAGCTGATAGTCCAGCGATGCGTAACCGCGCGAGACCGTCTTCAGCCGATCGTAAAAATCCAGCACAATCTCATTCAACGGAAGCTCATAGGTAATCAGAACGCGCGTATCTGAAACGTACTCCATGTTCTGCTGCCGTCCACGCTTCTCTTCCACCAGCTTCAAGATGCCGCCAACGTACTCTTCGTTCGTCAGAATCTTCGCTACAATCACCGGCTCTTCGATCTGTTCGATCTCGGTCGTCTCCGGCCACCGCGAGGGATTATCCACCTCGCGCACGCTGCCGTCGGTCATGGTGATCTTGTAGCGCACGCCCGGCGCAGTCGTAATCAGGTCGAGATCGTACTCACGCTCCAGCCGCTCCTGAATAATCTCAAGATGCAGCAGTCCAAGAAAGCCGCAGCGAAACCCAAACCCAAGCGCCACCGAAGACTCAGGCTCAAACGAAAATGAAGCATCGTTGAGGCGAAGCTTTTCCAGCGCATCGCGCAGCATCGCGTGCTCATGCGAATCGACGGTGTAAAGCCCCGCGAACACCATGCTCTTGATATCTTCAAAACCCGGCAACGCTTCAGCACATGGATTTTCAACCGAAGTAATGGTGTCGCCGACCTTGGTATCCGCAACGTTTTTGATCGTGGCAACGAAGAAACCTACCTCGCCCGCACTCAGCTCCGCAAGCTCAACCGGCTTCGGCGTCATCACGCCCATACTCTCCACATCGAACATCTTTCCATTCGACATCACCTTAATCTTCATCCCCTTGCGCAGCCTGCCGTTGATGATGCGCGCCAGCACAATCACGCCTCTGTAGGGGTCGAACCAGCTATCGAAGATCAATGCCTGCAGTGGCGCCTCGGGATCGCCCTGAGGCGGCGGCAGCAGCGTCACAACGGCTTCAAGTATGCTCGCAACATTCAGCCCCGTCTTCGCGCTCACCGCAATCGCATCGTCCGCAGGCAGCCCCACGGACTTCTCAATCATCTCCTTCGTGCGCTCGATGTCCGCGCTGGGAAGATCGATCTTATTGATGATCGGAATAATCTCAAGCCCATTCGAGATCGCAAGATAAGCATTCGCCAGCGTCTGCGCTTCGACACCCTGCGACGCATCCACCACCAGCAGCGCTCCTTCGCACGAAGCCAGCGAGCGCGAAACCTCATAAGAAAAATCGACGTGGCCCGGCGTATCGATCAGGTTCAGCTGATAGGTATCGCCATCGTGCGCCTTGTACATCATGCGAACGGTATGGGCTTTGATCGTAATGCCGCGCTCGCGCTCCAGATCCATGGCATCCAGCACCTGGGCCTGCATCTCGCGCGAGGTCAGCGAACCGGTGAGTTCAAGCAACCGGTCGGAAAGAGTGGACTTGCCATGGTCGATATGCGCGATGATCGCGAAGTTGCGGATGTGACTTGGATCCATTTTGTAGCTGGGTAGCCTCAATATCCATCTTAACACCCATGCGTCTCTACCAGCGGCAACGGCCACGTTGCGCGAGTGGTCAGGCCGTATTGATCTCGAACGAGTTGCAGGCACCGGGCAATCCCGTCCGACGGCACTTCCGAAATCAGGCCTGTTCACAAACTCAAACTTTGCATCGCGGCGTAAGCCGCAACATCAAACCTGCATAGATTCCTGTCCAGTCCTTGCCAAGGAGGACACCATGGCGACCCAACTCTCCCCGCTCAATGCGCTCACTGCATTTGATGCCCTCGAAGTACTTCCCCACAACATTCACTCCTCCTGCGAGTTCATCCAGGCCCTGATGAAGTTGCAGCGAGCGGCGCAACTCATCACCTCTACCCTCGACCTCGATGTCCTGTTCGATCGCGTCGTAAACGATATCGCCGACGCCATCGGCTGCGTGGAGGTCTCCGTCTGGCTGCGCGAAGCGGGCGGCGACGAGCTGGTACTTCACGGCGTTCGTGGATGCTCAACCTATCGCAAAGGTGACCGCTTCAGGATTGGCGAACGAGGCATGGTCGGCCACGTCGCCGCAACCGGCGTGACGCGCTACGCCGGCGATGTAACCATCGATCCTTACTACGTTGCATGCGAACTCGACGTGCGATCTGAGGCTACAGTTCCGCTCCTGCTTCACGGCGAAGTCATCGGAGTCCTGTGCGTCGACCACAAGCGGCTCAACGCCTTCTCGGACGATCATATCGCCGTCATGGAAGCGTTGGCCGGCCACATCGCAGTGGCCATCGAAAACGCCAGGCTCTTCCGCAACGAGCGCCACGAGCGCGAACAGATGCAGCGCGAAGCAGACGATGCCCGCGCCGTCCAGCAATCGCTCTTCGTCAAGGCTGTTCCGCTCGTCTGTGGCTTCGCATTTGAAACCGCGTGGAACCCAGCCGGAGCCGTCGCTGGCGATTGGTTTGATCTGATCGACCTCGGCGACGATCGCTGCGGTATCGTACTCGCCGATGTCTCCGGAAAAGGAATGCCCGCGGCCCTGTTGATGTCGGCCACACGCGCCATCCTGCGCTCGCTGGTCAAGCTCGATCCCTCTCCGGGAAAAACGCTCATGCAGCTCAATCAGATCCTGATGGAAGACTTTCCTATGGGCAAGTTCGTCACCATGATCTATGGCGTGCTCGACGCGCGGTCCCGCGAGATCACCATCGCCAGCGCCGGACACCTCCGTCCTCTCCTCATAAACGGTTCGAGTTCCTTCCTCGACATCGACACCGGCATGCCGCTCGGACTCGGCGCAACAACGTACCCCGAATACAAGGTCACCCTCAAGCCGGGCACGCAGCTCCTCTTCTATACGGACGGCATAACCGAGGCAACGAACCACAACGAAGAAGAGTACGGCGCAGCCCGGCTGGCCGATCACTTCCTGCAGCCCTCGGCCTGTGTGGAGGGGCTCATCGAGGAGGTGTCTAGATTCAGCCACGGGTCGACCCACACCGACGACGCAACCGCCGTCCTGATACGGAGCCGGTAACCAAAATAGAGTGCTGACTCGATTGCGACAACATGCTGCCGCGTTCTGATGGGAGAGCACCGCGTCGCCTCCGCGAAGTTCTATTCGACGGTTCATTCCGTAAGCCACCGCGAATTTGCTTCTTGCACCTCGTACAATGAAAAGCGAAGATGGTGCGGATGACTTTTAGCGATTCGGTGCGAACCGTGGCACTCGTGGTGGCGTGTGCGCCGCTTGTACTGTTGGCGGGCTGCCCGCAGGATCAGACAGCGTCGCCCGGCAGCGCACCGCCTGCGACAACCGCTCCAACGATCACGCAATCTTCAACTGCAACTCCATCGAAATCCCCGCAGACCGCTCCATCCACTGAGCAGTCTATCGACAACTCCGCCCACGCCTTCAAGGTACAGCAGTTGATCAACTCCGCCGAGGCCGCCTATCGCAGCGGGGTAGACAACTATCGCGCCGGCCGTCTCGATGCTGCACGGATCGACTTCGACTCTGCTGTCGACCTTATGCTCACCAGCGGCATGGATCTCAAAACTGATCCGCAGCTCGCCGATGAGTTCGATCATCTTTTGAACGCGGTCAACTCGCTCGAGATGGCAGCCCTGAAGCAGGGCAATGGATTCTCCCCGAAGATCGAAGAGGCGCCGCTCGACACCGCCGAAGATCTTACCTTCCCCGCGAATCCTGAGCTCACCGCAAAACTGAAGGCCGAGCTGCAGACCGCGTCCGACCTGCCCCTCGTCATCAACGATCAGGTCGCAGGCTACATCGGCTACTTTGCGAACTCGCCCTCCTTCCACGCCCACATGCTTGCGAGCATGGAGCGCGCCGGAAAATACAAGACCATGATTCAGAAGGCGCTCACTGACCAGGGTGTCCCGCAGGACCTCATCTATCTCGCGGTGGCCGAATCGGGCTTTCAGCCCCAGGCGCTCAATTCGAGGTCAGGCGCAGGCGGCATGTGGCAGTTCATGCCGACCGGGGCCTACGGTCTGGCGCGCAACGGCTACTTCGACGAGCGCTTCGATCCCGAAAAATCTTCGATCGCCTACGCGAAGTACATGAAGTCCCTCTATAACCAGTTCGGCGACTGGTATCTCGCAATGGCTGCCTACGACTGGGGTCCAGGCAACGTGCAGCGTGCCGTGCAGCGGACCGGCTATGCCGACTTCTGGGAGCTCTATCGCCGCAACGCGCTGCCCAGGGAGACCCGCGACTACGTTCCAAAGATCCTCGCCGCCGTCATCATGGCCAAGAACCCAGAGAAGTACGGCCTCGACAAGATGGTGCCCAACGAACCCGTCGTCTCCGATACCGTCTCGGTCGACTACGCAATTGATCTTCGCCTGGTGGCCGATCTCACAAACTCCTCTCTCCCCGAGATCGTGGCCCTCAATCCCAGCCTCTTGCGCATGACCACGCCGGGCGACATGCCCTTCGATCTGCACATCCCCGTTGGCACGCGCGATGTCTTCACCGAGCGCCTTAAGGAGATTCCCGAGGACAAACGCAACACGTGGCGCTTTCACGTGGTCCGCTCCGGCGAGTCGCTTGACGGCATCGTCTCCTCGTTGCATGCCCGTCTCAGCGACGTCGTCACCGCGAACGGCCTCTCTCCGACGGACGACGTCGACGCAGGAGACGAGCTCGTCATCCCGGTCACCGTCGCCCAAAGCACGCGACCGCAGCGATACACCGTGCGTCGTGGCGATACTCTAATCACCGTCTCCGATCGATTCGGGGTCTCAGTCGAAGAGTTGCGGCGATGGAATCATCTCCCCTCAAGCAGCGTGAGGCCCGGTGCCTCCCTCGCAGTCGCCGAGCCGGTCAAGCTCGCGCCCGGGACGCATGTGCGCGGCAGAGGAGCTCGCAGGAGAAAGGGCGTTCGCACCGTTTCGGCCAGTGTTCATCAGGGTTCCGCGCATCCCTCCCGCGGTCGCACCAGCGCGAAGACAAGCGGAGCCTCAACCGCAACCAAGTCGACAGGCAAGAAAACTTCAGGTGCGGCGAAGCCTGGTTCCGTCACCAAAACGAAAAAGAAAGCTACACGATAAGCTACCTCGTGAAAAAGATTGCTTGCCTTCGGTAGCGCTTGGATGCATCCTGTTGCTAGAATCTCGTCCCGGGGAGTAAAGACGTTTTTTGTTGCATCGAAGCTGGTAAGACAACGCAGAGAGCGATAGAAGTAGAGAGCAGTGAGGGGATAACAACAATGATGTTCGATGACACCATCAAGCTTCACGCGACTGCAGCCGAGGACGATCATAACTTCGGCGAGGAACACGATGACGACCAGGACGATCTGAACCGCCGCTTCAGCGACGACGAAGAAGAGGAAGAGGTCACGATGACCTCGGACGATGATGAGGCTCAGCTCGACCCGGAAGACACCGACGACGATCCTCACGCCGAAGAGGCGAAGCTGTTCGCGCTGCCTCCCTCCCCGGTGCGCAGCTACGAGCCGCCAACCAGAGAGTCGGTGCCGCCGACAAAAGGCGCGTCCTCCGCAGGCACCGCAAAGCCCGCGGTGAAGAAGGCCGCACCAGCCAAAAAAGCCGCACCAGCCAAAAAGGCT
The DNA here is from genome assembly GCF_013410875.1 of Tunturiibacter empetritectus. Classification (GTDB taxonomy): domain Bacteria; phylum Acidobacteriota; class Terriglobia; order Terriglobales; family Acidobacteriaceae; genus Edaphobacter; species Edaphobacter empetritectus. The sequence continues at coordinate 666,456 of NZ_JACCCU010000003.1, forward strand.
GTAGCCGTGAAGAAGGCCATAGCAGTCAAGGCGCCGGCAAAGAAGGCTCCTGCGAAGAAAGCCGCCGCCAAAAAGGCCGCGAAGAAAGTCGTCGCCAAAAAAGCTGCGGCAAAGAAGTCCGCACCGAAAAAAGTTCTGGCGAAGAAGGCCGCTCCCAAGAAGGCCGCCGCCAAATCAAAATCTGCCGCGAAGAAGGTTAGTGCTCTGCGCGGCGGTAAGGTCGCCCCCAAAAAGGCGGCCGGCAACAAGAGCACTGCAAGCAGTAAAAAACTAAAGAAGAGAGGTACTACCTTGGCAACTAAGAAAGCAGCAAAGAAGGCACCAGCGAAGAAGGCAGCAGCAAAGAAGGCTCCTGCTAAGAAGGCAGCCAAGAAGGCTCCTGCTAAGAAGGCCGTAAAGAAGGCTGTAAAGAAGGCTGCTCCAAAAAAGAAGTAACTAACACCAAGGCAAGCAAATAGGCCCGGACTCCTCAATTGAGAGCCCGGGCCTTTTTGCGTCTGCTGATAAGTTCCTACTTCTTGGCGGCCGAAATCTCAGCCAGAACTTCCGTGCTGTGGACGTTTGGGTCGACCTTCTCCCAAACCTTCACCACCTTGCCGTCGGGCGAGATCAGAAACGTCTCGCGGTTGGCAAACTTCATCACGCCAAAGTTCTTCACCGGAACGCCATAGAGATCGACAACCTTGTGATTCGGATCAGCCAGCAGTTTGAAACCGAACGTATCCTTCGAGCACCACGTCTTGTGCCCCTCCACCGTATCCAGACTCACACCCAGAACCACCGCGTTCAGAGCGTCATACTTCGCAAGGTCGCGCTGAAAGTTATGTGCCTCAATCGTGCACCCGCTCGTCTGGTCCTTCGGGTAGAAGTAGAGCACCACCCACTTGCCCTTATAGTCCGCCAGACTCACCGGCTTGTCCTCCTGCGAGGGCAGGGTAAAGTTGGGCGCCACCGCTCCAGCCTGTATTGTGTCTGCGGCAGGCGCTGCATTCGCCCTGATGCCTACGCCGCACGCCGCTGCTACGCCGATGATTGCTGCGATCCAAACCGCTTTGCGCATGGTGATCCCCTTATGTCCTTCTCTTAGCTGTAGACGAATGGCCGTCGCATAACCCGCGCGCGCCGAATGTCCTGACGGCAATTCTACCCTTCCCCCACAGGCCTTTACAGGGCAATGACAAGATCTTTACTTCGCGACGATCGTAATCCCAGCCTCGTCCGCTGCGCTGAAGATCGCCGCCGGGTCGAACATCAGCGTTCTCTCCGCCTCAATCGCCAGGCAGGTGGCGCCCGCAGCCTTCATGGTCTCAATCGTCGCAACGCCAATCACAGGCACATCAAAACGCATATCCTGATTGGGTTTGGCGACCTTCACCACCGTAAGCCTGCGCCGAAGCGTCGTCTCGCCTCCCGGTTCAAACGTCCGAAAGATCTCCCCGGCACGTGCAATCGTAGCATCGGTCCCTTCCATCGCCTCCACGGCCACGCAGGCCTGCGCCGCAATCACCACCGTCTGGCCAAGATCGTAACCCGCAATCGCCTGCGCCACCCCACGCCCATAGTCGATGTCCTTCTCTTCGTTCTCATCAGGAGCCCGCCGCGTAAGCACCCCAGCCTTTGCCAGCAGCGGCTCCAGATACTGTGTCGAGGAGATCAACTCAATCCCCTCATCGCCCAGAACCTTCGCCACTGCACCCAGCAGCATATCGGTATTCCGCGTGCGCAGGTTCAGCAGTAACTTCGCCAGTCGCCAGTCCGGACGAATGCTCGAGAAGATCTGCTTATGCTTCACCTGTCCGGCCATCACGGCCCGTGTCACGCCCTCTGCGCGAAAGGTCTCGATCAGCCGGGAGAGTTCGCCGAGCGAAAGCCAGTGGACGCGAACTCCGTCATCGGCAGCCGCACGGTCGTTCATCTCAGGGTCGGTCTCCTCAGTAATCGCCGCAACCACAACCTGCAATCCATGCGCTCGCGCAGCATCCAGCAGAAGAAACGGAAAGCGCCCGTTCCCCGCAATCAACCCCAACTTCTCTGATGCACTCGATAGACTCATTTTTCCACGTCGAGACAAACTACTTGGCCGCCGCCGCAACTTCACGAGCGAGATAGATCGTCTTCCCACTCTGCGCGGACCGGCGTGCAGCATCCAGAATACGAACCACTGTAATGTTGGTGTCCAGCGAGTTCAGATCATGCTCCGGCTTCACCGTCCCGGCCAGAACCGCGGCAAGATAGTTCAACGAATCATTCTGCGGAGCCTGCAGCGGTGGCGCAGTCTCCACGTGTTCCGCCTTCTCCCCGGTCAATCGCGCGCGAAGCTTCGCACCAGGCGCAGCCTCCTCATACACCGTATCCACATAGCCCGTCGCTCCGTAGATCTCCATATCCTTCCGTGCAAAAGGCCAGTTCCACGAGCCCTGAAGGATCGCCTGCGCATGCGGATAGGTCAGAACCACCGTGCTGTCATCATCGACGTTGGGATAGATCTTCGGCTTGATCTGCAGCGTAACCGCAGTCACCGAAATCGGAAGCTCCCCATGCAGAATCCACGTCGCAAGATCCACTCCATAGCAGCCAAAGTCGAACAGAGCACCCGCACCATTCTGCTTCGGATCCGTCAGCCAGGTCAAAAACTCCGGATCAACCCCAATCTCCTTCGGACCCTCGTGGCCGTCATGCACCACCAGCTTGCGCAGATCGCCAATCTTGCCCTCTTCCAGCATCTTCACCGCAGCAGTGTTCGAGTTGTACCAGGTCGTCTCATAGTTGGTCAGTACAGGAACGTTGTACCTCTCGGACAGAGCCTGAATCGCAAGCGCGTCCTCCACCGTAGTGGCCAGCGGCTTCTCCACCATCGCCGCAATATGAAGCGGCGCAGCCTCCTCAATCGCTGCTCGGTGCCCCGCAATCGACGTATAAACCAGAATCGCCTGCGGTTGCGTATGCTTCAACATCTCCGCTTCGGTCGCGAAGAACAGATCTCCCGACAGGTGAGTCTTCGCAATATACTTCTGGCGCAGCGCTGGATCAGGATCGGAGATGCCCACAAGCGTGATCTCAGGATGAGCCGCAAGCTTACCCAGGAAACCCTGCACGTGGCCATGAACCAGTCCAACAATAGCCACGCGCACAGGCGGTGCCGCTTGAGCCTCACCGGCTGTTGAAAGAGAGAGAGTCGCGGCGAGAAGGGAAGCAGCAACGACGAAACGATTCGCAAACGGCAAGATCATAGCGGACCAACTCCAATCGGATTCTGTGTGCTGAAGACTGCGAAACTCTTACTTGATAATCCCACGCTCGCTGTTAGCAATAAAGTCGGCGAGATACGCCACATGCTCCCCCGCGCCGCCGGAGGCGATCGTCTCGCGGATAGCCGCCAGGGCATCAGTGGTGTTGAGCTTCGAAGCAAGCAGCGTGCGATAAGCCACGCGTAGCTCCTTCAGCTGTTGCGGAGTAAATCCCCGCCGCTCCAAACCGACCTTGTTCAAACCGTAGGCGTGGTTGTTTCGTTCAATCGAAGTCAGCGAGTACGGAAGTACATTCTGCGTAATCGTCGTCCCACCCCCGATATAAGCGTACCTCCCGATCCGGCAGAACTGATGCACCGGACACAGCGCACCAACCACCGCATAGTCTTCCACCGTCACATGCCCCGCCAGCGTAGCCGAGTTCGCAAGAATACATCCATTGCCGATCTGCGAGTCATGCCCAATGTGCGTATACGCCATAATCAGGCACTCACTCCCGACCCTGGTAGTTCCACCGCCGCCCTGGGTCCCGCGCGAGATCGTTACATACTCCCGAATCGTGTTGCCATCGCCGATCTCCAACCGCGTCGGCTCGCCCGCATACTTTAAATCCTGCGGCGAGATTCCGAGGCACGCAAACGAAAAGACACGATTCCCGCGCCCCATCGTAAGATGCCCGTCGAGCACGACATGCGAAATCAGCTCACACTCCTCGCCCACCACAACATCAGGGCCAACCGTGCAGTAAGGACCAACCGTGCAGCTTGCAGGAATCTTCGCTCCCGCCGCAACGATCGCTGTCGGATGTATGCTCACTCCGCAGGAGCCTCCGGCGCCGCCTTCTTTACCACCCGCGGCACCACCTGACACATCACCGTAGCGTCGCACACCAGCTTGCCATCCACCGTGATGTTCCCCAGCATCTTCACCGCGCGGCTCCTCCACTGCTGCACCGTCACCTCGATGCGAAGCTGATCCCCCGGCAGCACCGGCCGCCGAAACCGCGCACTCTCAATCCCGGTAAACACCATCAGCTTCTGGTCGCGATCTGGAATCTCCGTCAGCAGCAGCGCCCCACCCGTCTGCGCGATAGCCTCCACCATCAGAACCCCGGGCATAATCGGGTAGTCCGGAAAGTGCCCCTGAAAGTGCGGCTCGTTGATCGTCACATTCTTGATCGCCACAATCCGCTGTTTCCGCTCCATCTCAATCACGCGGTCGATCAGCAAAAAAGGGTAGCGGTGCGGCAGCAGGGACATGATCTCGAGGATGTCCATCGTAGTGCGTGCCGCAATCTGTTCGTCGGCAATCTGATCCGTCGTAGTCTCACTCATGGCAAAGATGAGTATAAACGCCAGACCTATCATCGCGACCAACGGGAGCGCCAACCGAAGGGGTATATCCGTCACGAAGTGACCGCCGCCCGCGCAGGGCGCCCGTCCGGCAGGACTACCCCGCCGGCTGCAGCTGCGCCCCCGGAGTCGACCGCGAGATCTCCAGCTCCTCCGGCGTCATATCCACCGCAATATCCGCAAACAGCGGCGTACTCAGGTACCGCTCTCCCGTATCCGGCAGCATGCACAGCACAGTCGACCCCTTCGCCGCCTCCGCGCACACCTTCAGCGCCCCGGCAAAGGTCGCACCCGACGTAATCCCCACGAAGATCCCCTCCTTCAGCGCCAGCTCCCGGCTGCACTTGATCGCATCGGCGTTCGCAATCCGGATCACCTGGTCGATCCGGTGTTCATCAATCGCATCCTGCGTCAGGCTCGAGATAAAATCCGGGCTCCAACCCTGCTGTGGATGCGGAGTCCACGCCGGGTGGCTCCCCGAAGGTGTCCGATCCGCATTCCGCGGCTGTGCCTCCCCGCTCGAGATCATCGGTGCCACATCCGGCTCACACACCACAATCTTCGTCTCCGGCCGCTTCTCCGCCAGCACCCGAGCCACACCCTTCAGCGTCCCCCCCGTACCAAAACCCGTCACCCAGTAATCCAGCCGGTCGCCCTCAAAGTCCCTCAGAATCTCCTGCGCCGTCGTCCGCGAGTGCATCTCCGCATTCGCCTCATTCTCAAATTGCAGCGTCCTGAACCACCCATGCTTCTCCGCCAGCTCATTAGTCTTCTTGATCATCCCCACGGCCCGCTCTGCCGCCGGCGTCAGCACAATCTTCGCCCCCAGAAACCGCATCAGCTTCCGCCGCTCAATGCTGAACGTCTCCGCCATCACCACCACCAGCGGATACCCCTTCTGCGCGCACACCATCGCCAACCCAATGCCCGTGTTCCCGCTCGTAGCTTCAATCACCGTCTGCCCCGGCTTCAGCGTCCCACGGCGCTCCGCATCCTCAATCACACCCAGCGCCAGCCTGTCCTTCACTGACCCCAGCGGATTGAACGCCTCCACCTTCACATAAAGATCCACATCCGGCGGCGCAAGCTTGTTGATGCGAACCACCGGCGTATCTCCTACCGTCTCCAGAATATTTGCGAACTTCCGTTTCATATCGTCTCGCTCCTTCAGTCTGCACAGAGTCTACTCATGCCCGGTCGTCTTACTGCTTTTTCTTCAGCAACACATCCGGATTGAACATATCCGGAGCCGCATCCACGTCATACTCCACCTTCAGCAGAAACGTCTCGCTCGCCAGATCCCCATTGTGATATCTGCTGATCGTCACCGCCGTCGGAAGCCCCTGGATCGTGTGGTAGTCCGCATACTCCTCCGCGTCTTCGTCGTAGTCCTTGAAGGTCTCATTCCTCCACTCAAAGGTACGCCGCAACGGCAGATGCGTCGTTGCATCCAGGTACAGCGTCACCCCGTCGTTGTTCGCCGAAAGAATCGACACCTTGTCCGCCAACTGCCGCTCCACCATGCTCGTCCCCTCATACACCACCACCACCCCCGGAGCCTTCAGCCACGTATTCACCACCGCCTCCACCGAGTGCTCCTGCCGCCGGTAGAAATCCTCGACCTGATCCTTAGGCAGCTCAACCCGGCCCTTATACGTCACCTCGTACCCCTTGCCCGCCGTCCATATCTGCACAATATCGATCTTCTTACCTGGCAGAAGGATGCTCTTATCCGTAATAAATCCCACCCGCAGCGCCGCGAACCGGTCAGCCGTCGCAAACTGCCGCGTTGAAGTAAAGTCAATCACAATCCCCGTAGGCGTACCGTGAAAGAACCGCCCGATATGCCCAAGCTCCCGCATATTCCGTCGATGGAGCCACGCATCCCCCCCCAGCGCCTCCACCATCTCATCCAGCAGCTTGCGCCCACGCTGCTCTGGCGTCTGTCCCGCAGGCATCACGGGCGCAGCACTGGGAATCTCGCTGGCCTGCGACCACAGCGACTGAGTCGACGCCAGACCAAGGACGAGCACTATGCCGAAGTTCAGAATGCGTCTAATAATCTTCACGATCTCCTTGTCGTCATCCTGACCCTGAGCGAAGTCGAACGGGGAAGGATCCCCGTATTTCGTTGTTGTTTGTTCCTGCCTGTAACGCTCATCCGACCAGCACCGCGCCGCCATTCACATTGAAGATCTCGCCCGAGATAAACCCAGCGAACGGCGTACAAAGAAAAAGTACAGGAGCAGCAATCTCATCCACATGCGCCGGCCGCCCCAGCGGGATCAGAGACAGCAGCTTCTTCGAGACCACAGGGTCGCTCAGCACCCCAGCCGAAGCATCGGTCGCCACCCATCCCGGCGCAACGCAGTTGCAATAAATCCCCTCGCCGATCAGCTCCGTCGACAAGCTCTTCGTCAAGCTGATCAGCGCCCCCTTCGTAGCCGCATAGTCCACATGGAACGCCTCGCCCCGCTGCCCCGCGGTAGAGCTGATCAAAACAATATGCCCCCGCGCCGACCCAACCTGCGCCTGAGCCTTCGGCTGAATCTTCATCTGCGCCACCGCCGTCCGCACCACACCAAACACGCTATCCAGATTCGTCCCCATCGTCGAACGCCACTGCTCACTAGTCATCTCCGCGATCGGCGCATCATGAGCAGGCCACACCCCATGATTCAGAATCGCGCAGTCCACCCGCCCGAACGCTGCCACCGCAGCACGCACCAGCGCCGCGCCATCCTCCGGGGTAGACAAAGTCTGCTCCACCGCACGGCACACCGCCGCACCGCCGCACTCAGCAACAATTGCCTCGGCCTCCTTCGTCGCAGACCGGTAGTTGAAGACCACCTTCGCCCCCGCCTGCCGAAACATCCGCACCGTCGCCGCGCCGATCCCGCGTGAGCCGCCCGTAATCAGCGCAACCCTCCCGGCCAGCGACATCGTCACACCAGAGCCACCGCTACTCAACATAGATTCCACTTATCCAATCATTCTTCTTGACGCCATTGAAGCACACACAGAGAATTCTCTACCAGATCCCCTCGAAGGAGTTCGCCGACCATGAAAATCGCCGTCCTGATCGCACGCATTCTGCTTGGACTAGTCTTTCTCGTATTTGGTCTCAACGCCTTCTTCCACTTCATCCCCATGCAGCCCATCCCTGGCGACGCCGGCGTCATGGCCACTCTCATGTACACTCACGGCTGGCTCACCTTCCACGGTGTCCTCTACACCGTCGCCGGCATCCTTTTGATCGTAGGCCGCTACGTCCCCGTAGCCCTGGTGATCCTCGGCCCAATCCTTGTCAATATCCTCGTCTTCCACCTGACCCTGACCGGAGGCGCAGGAATCGGACCCGGCCTCGTCTGCACTGTCCTGGAGATCTTCCTCATCTGGGCCTACTGGCCAGCCTTCGAAGGAATCTTCACCCCCAACGGCCTCCGAGCCTAGCTGCTGTCCGCTTTCGTCTTCCGAACCGATGTAGCGAAGGCTCTCAGCTCTTCCTCGCGGCGGCTTCGAGTGCGGTCAGATCCATCTTGATCATCCCCATCATGGCTTGCATCGCTTTGGGGTGATTGACCAACTCGCCGATATGGCGTGGCACAATCTGCCAACAGAGGCCGTAGCGGTCTGTCAGCCAGCCGCAGGCCATCGGTTTGCCGCCTTCGATCAACTTGCCCCAATAGCTGTCGATCTCCTCCTGGGAGTCGCAGCGGACAAAGAACGAGAAGGCGGGGCTGAGCTGATGCGCGGGGCCGCCATTGAGAAAGACCATCTCCTGCCCTTCAAGCTCGATCGTGATCGTGGCAATCTTGCCCACGGGCCACGGACCAACGCCCTTGGAACGCAGCTCGTCGAGCCGGCGCGCATGCGGAAAGACGCTCAGGTAAAACTCTGCAGCTTCTTCCGCGTTGTCATCGAACCACAGGAATGGCGCAACTTTGTTCATGGTTGGCATGGTAGCAATGGGAACTCCGTGACGACAAGCCGACCTATCTTTACTGTCCGCTTACGAACATCTTTTCTCGATTCTGGACGAAACAGTGTGCCGCCGAGAGAGATACCCGTCGCAACAAACTGAAATCGAGGCACTTGCTGCGAAGCCGTTTGGTTGAAGGAATGCTGTACCGCTTTGACAGTTTTTTGTCGCGCCGGGAGGCCTCTGATGCAGACACTGCTCCAGGATCTACGATTCAGCGTTCGCACCCTGCGTAAGTCGCCCGGCTTCGCGCTTACCGCCATTCTTACTTTGGCGCTGGGAATCGGCTCAGTCACCTCGGTCTTCAGCGTCGTAGACTCCGTCCTGCTGAAGCCGTTCGCCTTCCCGCAGCCGAACCGCCTGGTCGTGCTGCGTGAGACAACACGCGAGATGAACGGCGCTCCCAGTCCCGACAACTACAAACACTATCTCAACTGGAAGGCCAACTCGAAGACTCTCGCTGATGCGGCGATCTTTCGCAACGATACCTTCAGTGTCTCTTCGGGTACGGATCATCCGGAGATCTTGGGAGGGTTGGATATCTCTCCGGAGTTCTTCTCAGTGCTTGGCGTGGAGCCTATGCTGGGACGAAGCTTCCTGCCGTCCGAAACGGTCAAAGGTCACGATAGTGTTGTCATACTGGCCTGGAGCGCCTGGCAGAGATACTTTGCCGGTGACCCTGGCGTGATCGGTCGCACCTTGACTATAGGTGGAATCCCCCAAACGGTGGTTGGCGTTCTACCGCAAGCCTTCAGCTTTCCCCACATGAACGAGATGGCTACCGCCGTCTCCCAGCGCGAGGTCCACGCCTACGAGATCTTTCAACCGCTCGTCCCATATCCCAGCTTTATGAACGATACTGGCGGCTACGATTTCCTCGTAGTTGGCCGTATGAAAGCAGGCATCTCCCCGGCGCAGGTGGAGAGCGAACTGGGCGGCCTGCAACAGGCCTTCGTGAAGAATGCTCATATTGCTCTGCATCCGTGGATCGTTGTGGAATCGCTGAAGCAGGAGGTGGCCGGCGGCGTGAGCACGGCGTTGTGGCTGCTGCTGGCCGCTGTCGGTGCGGTATTGCTGATCGCCTGCGTGAATCTGGCAAACCTGCAAATGGCCCGCGCCGTCGCGCGCGAACGCGAGGTGGCCGTGCGGGCAGCGCTTGGTGCAAGCCGGAGACGGCTGATGCGCTCCACGTTGATGGACAGCGTCGTTCTGGCCGTGGCCGGAGGAGCGCTGGGGCTCCTGCTGTCGTTTACCGGGGTGCGACTCTTTATCGCGGCAGCTCCCTCCAGCTTGCCCCGGCTGAACGAGACACACGTGAGTTGGCCGATTCTACTTGCCGCAGCAGGACTGTCGATTTTGACGGCTTTACTGTTTGGTGTGCTTCCCGCAATGCGGTCGATGCGGGTCGATCCGCAGTCGGCGATGCAGGCCAGCTCCAATCGCGTCGCTAACTCTCGTCAGGGACAGCGAACGCGCAATCTCCTTGTTGCCGGGGAAGTGGCCTCCACGGTAGTGTTGCTGATCGTTACTGGGCTCATAATGCGTAGTTTTTCACGGCTGCTGATGAAGCAGCGCGAGTTCGACTCCAGTCATGTCACGTTAGCGCAGGTGGATCTCGATGCGCCACAGTACGGCGACACGATGAATGGCTCGGATAAGGTACGGGCGCAATTTATGGATCGCGCACTCGAGAGCCTGGGCCAGATGCCTGGTGTGCAATCGGTAGCTATGACGAGCGAGATGCCGCTCGCAGGCGAGACGTGGATAGACGGCATCTACCGGCCGGATCATCCAGTGCCGCAAAATCAGGAGCCCACCGCAAATATGCGTTGGGTCAGCCCGAGTTACCTCGATACGCTCAGGATTCCCCTGATCGAGGGGCGGAATCTTCAGGCGTCGGATCGGGACCATCCGACGAACGCACTGATCTCTCAGCAGACGGCCCGCGCCATATGGCCCGGCGAAGACCCTCTCGGAAAGACCTTCACGACCGGAGACACCGATACATTCACCGTCGTCGGCGTGGTCGCCGATGCGCGTATCAACGACCTTAAGAAGACAGCCAGCATGATCTACCTGCCGTACTGGCAGAACCCCTGGTGGCGGGCGTATTTTCTCGTCCGCAGTTCGCAGCCTGCGTCCGCGCTCACCGATTCCATTCGCCGTGAGGTATGGAAGATCGATCCGCAGGTAGCGATTCCGGTGCTCAAATCACTCGACGATCAGGTGAATGATTCGGTGGCAACCGAACGTTTCCAGACGATGCTTCTAGGGAGCTTCGGCTTGGCGGCGCTTCTGCTTGCTCTGCTCGGGGTCTATGGCGTACTGGCTTATTCGGTCTCGTTGCGCGAGCAGGAGTTCGGGATTCGTATGGCGCTCGGCTCCGGCAAAGCGGCGTTGATGCGGCACGTCGTACAACAGGCGGCTGTCTCAGTGGTCGGGGGTGTGGTTACGGGACTGGTGCTTGCCTCGGTGGCAACACGTTGGGTCGCAAGTCTACTCTACGAAACCAGGGCTGCCGATCCGGTAGCCGTCTCGGCTAGTGTCGCAATATTACTCGTTGCGTCGCTTCTGGCAACACTGCTGCCCGCCCACCGCGCAGCCTCGGTGGACCCCATAAAAGCCCTCAAAATGGAATAGACGGGTCCGTAATTTTTACGCTTGGAATAAAGGCCGCCAGAAGCAATCAAACCGCTCACCGGCCTTTAGTAGCCTTCGCAGCCAGCACCTTCCTGCGCTCCGCAATCAACCGCTTCTGCTGAGTCGCAGGCATCTCAAGCACCGCGCGAACCTTTGGCGGCAGCTTCGCCAGCGTCAGCCCATGCGCCGCACTCAGCTCCCGCTCCCACTCCGCCTTGCGAAATACACTCCATCCCGCCACCGCGACCCAGAAGATGCGAGCCACGTACGGCGCGGGAAAGATCCCATCCACCTCTAGCAGCTCTGGGTAACGCTCCGGCCCGGCGAGGTACGAGATCACGCGAGCCCTCTCACTCCGCTCCTGTCCCTCGCTCTGGTCCAGCGGCAGCATCACAAACATCTTGCCGCCAATCGCCTTATCCCCCGCCCAGAACAAAAGCCCGCCCCACTGCGCCGTCTCCACCACATGCGGCAGACTCAGCAGATACGCGCGAACCCGTTCCACGTCCATCCCGGCAGTATAGTCCGTGCGTTAGGCAGCCTTACGATGCGGATTCGGCTTGCCTTGCTTCTCCAGCTTGCTCGCGGCGGCAGCCTTCTGCGTCGCGCGTTTTGTAGCCTTACTGTGTTTACCAGGCTCCGGCTCACAGCTTCCCTTCGTGCCAGGCGTCTTCCCCGGGGTAGGTTCAAAGCCTGGCCAGCACGGATTGCTCTTCTTGGAACTTGAGGTCTTCTTGCTTGATGTCTTTGACCTAGAGGTTTTCACTGATTTCTTTGCAGTCGCTTTCTTCGCGGTTGTCATCGTAGCTAAGATGATCTGTTCGCAGCGGTCCGATGTCCAGAGAACATAAGGCATTTCAACGCGATAACAATTAGCTCGAGGATTTTTCGAGCGTTAAATCACACAGTCGATGCGCAAACAAGGCAGGAACTCAGGATATATCTCCTTGATTGACGCACCCGATGCGATTATTCTGTGTCAAAGTCGAGAAGGAACACGCACCGCGATCCTTCTCCATCGACAGGACTGGAGGGTTGAATGGCTGCAAGCGAAGGATTTCACCGCATCACCACTCTCGGACGGAGAATAGCTGTAAGCGGTGCGCTCGTGCTTCTGCTCGGCTTCTTCATTCGGCTATGGGAATCAAGGGCAATCACGCCGATGTATTCTGCTGCTCGATTCTTCCTCGGCCCCGGTTATCTTCTGATGCTAGTTGGCGGGCTGCTTCTCATCGTTGCATGGATTGGAGAAGGCTTTATTGCGAACCGCGACTCCGGGATTCCCTCCGCGTAGCTCGTCGCTCCTCAACGCAGTCGTAAACGAATAGCTCCCTTTGCCGTGGAAGGATCAACCACCTGCCCATGCTGCGTCACCACGATCTTCCCTGCCGCAACCAGCCGTCGGGCCGCAGCCCGTGCAGGCTCCATCAAACCCTCCCAATCCCGCCGGCTCTCCAGCCCACCCACCGCCTTCGCCGCCTCCGAAGGACAGATCGTCTTATCCCGCCCCCGCTCCGCCAACAGCTCAAGGATCGTTGCTTCGAGCGCAGCGTCCAACTCCCCGGGCTTGTGCCCTCTGCACGCATCGCTGCAATACTTGATCACATCCCAGTCACGCTCCCACTTCTTGCGCCACTCAAACGAGCGCCCACACGTCTTGCAGATCTTGTCCTTGTGCGGGGTCATGCGTTCGGGTTTGCGCTTGCGGTCCGGCATAAAAAGAAGGAGCAGAAGCCCACATAAAAGAAGGGTTAGAAGCCCATAAAAAGAAGGATGCAGGGAGACGCGGAGCCATCCCTTCACCTAATGTAAATTCCTGAAAAATTTTGCAAAAAGTTGGCGTATTTTTTAGCCCCGGAAAAATGACGGCTAAAACACCACGTCAACCACGCAAATCACCACATCTTCACCACAAAAAACCACCACAAAACACACCAAATTTCACAAAACCCCCAGCAAAAGACCACTTCGATACCCAGCATTTTTTTTCCCGCAGAACCATCCGGATTTAGGAGAGACTTGTACCTACTCATGACGAAAACGACGAAACAAAAGAAACAGACCCCCCAGCCCTCCCCCAAAAAACTCCGCGTCGGCATCCTCTTCGGTGGCCGCTCCGGCGAGCACGAGGTCTCCCTCCTCTCCGCCGCCTCCATCCTCAACTCCATCGATCAGGGAAAATACGAAGTAATCCCCGTAGGAATCACCAAACAAGGCCAGTGGCTCACCTCCACCGCCGCCCAGCACCTCCTCGCCGGCAACACAAAACCCGCGTCAATCCAGAAAAAACGCGCCGCCACTAACTCCATCGAACTCCGTGCCAGCGCCAATCTCGCTCAACAGAACGGCTCCTTCGCCCAATCCCTCGACGTCATCTTCCCCGTCCTCCACGGCACATTCGGCGAAGACGGCACCATCCAGGGCCTCTTCGAACTAGCCGACATCGCCTACGTAGGCTCCGGCGTCCTCGGCTCCGCCACCGGCATGGACAAGTCCGTCATGAAGCAGCTCTTCGCCGCCGCCGGCCTGCCCCAAACCCCGCACGTCAACCTCCTGCGTAGCGAGTGGAAGGCCGACGCCAAACGCTGCATCAAGCGCATCGAAAAAAAGCTCGACTACCCTGTCTTCGTAAAACCCGCGAATCTAGGCTCTTCCGTAGGCATCAGCAAAGTCCACGACCGCACCGAGCTGGCCCCCGCGATGGACCTCGCCGCCAGCTACGACCGCAAGCTCATCATCGAGCAGGGAGTCGGCGGCCCCGGAGCAAAGCCCCGCGAACTCGAAGTAGCCGTCCTCGGCAACGACTCCCCCGAAGCCTCCGTCGTCGGCGAAATCGTACCCGGCGCAGAGTTCTACGACTATAACGCCAAGTACCACTCCGACGCCTCCATCCCCATCATCCCTGCCAAGCTCTCCAAGTCCGAGTCAAAACAGATCCGCGAGATGGCCATCGCCGCCTTCCGCGCCTGTGACTGCGCCGGCCTCGCCCGCGTCGACTTCCTCATGGAACCGGCCGTCGTAAACAAGAAGGGCAGGGAATCAAAGCCCGCCCGCATCTACCTCAACGAAATCAACACCATGCCCGGCTTCACCAGCATCAGCATGTACCCCAAGCTATGGGAGGCCACCGGTCTTCCCTACAGACAACTCATCGACCGCCTCATCGCCCTCGCCGCCGATCACCATCAGGAAAAGCAACAGACCACCTTCACTCGCGTCTAACTAGAGTCAAAACAAACAGCACCCGCGATGCAAAGAGACGCAGAGAAAGGAGGAGACATGGAAACCATCGGCAAGCCCGTCACATCTCCACGCCGCCCACCGACGTACGCCATCGCCTCCTCCCTTCTCCACTTGCTCCTCGTCGCCGCGTTCTTTCATCAGAGCGCCTCCTGGGTTGCCCCCATCCGTCTCCCCGGCAGCCCCCACGGAACCAACCTCCTGCTGACCTACTCCCCCGGCAAAGCCCCGCTGCAAACCTCCGCCACGAACCCCAAAACCCAGCCCAGACAGGCCCAATCCGCCACTCCGCTGCCAACTCCACCCACGCAAAAGCCGAAAGAAACCACCGCCTCTCCCAACACCAGCTCCCCAGCCTCCGCCCAGCCAGACTCAGCCGCAGGCGCCGACTCGCTAGGCTCCGGCAACATCAACATCGCCCTGGTCAGCTACTTTCCGACACCCAAGCCCGACCTCTCCGTCCTTCCCCGCGGCACCAAAGGCGACGTCATCCTCGATATCGTCATCGACACCACAGGCAAGATCGCCGACATCAAGATGACCAGCGGCCTCGGTCACGGCATAGACGAAAACGTCATCGCAACCGTCCAGCAGTGGACCTTCCATCCCGCCACCAAAGACGGCCAGCCCGTAGCCAGCGAACAAGAACTTCACTTCCACTACGAAAAAGCCTAGCTGCTCTCGCTGCCAAGCAACGCGCTGCCCGGTACATTCACCTTACCAAGACCGGTACACAAGTCACGAAGTGACCGCCCACCGCGCAGGCGCCCCGTCCGGCAGGACATCGCATCTCAAACCACCTGGCTGTACCTATAACCTCCAGCCGTCATCGCGGCCAGCAACTCCTCTACCTGCTCTCGCCCACGAGTCTCCATCGTAATATCGATCGTCGTATCGCCCAGGTTCACGCCGTAATACGCTCGGTTATACAGCGTATCCACGATGTTCGCGCGATACTTCGCGATCAACAGCGTCAGCTCCGCCAGCGCCCCCGGCTTATCCAGCAGATGAATCCGCAGTCGGATCATCCTTCCATCCTGCACCAGGCCGCGTTCGATGATTCTGCTCAGCAACGTCACATCGATATTTCCGCCGCACACCATCACCGCGGTATGAGCCCCATTCAACGTCGTCTTCTTCTGCAACAATGCCGCCAGCGCCGCAGCTCCAGCGCCCTCGGCCAGAGTCTTTTCCCGCTCGAGCAGAACAAGAATCGCCGAAGCAATCTCATCTTCGTCAACAGTCACGATCTCATCGACATACCGCTCGACAACGGGAAACGTGGCGTCTCCTACACGCCGTACCGCGATACCATCAGCAATTGTGGTCGAGGCCTCCAGAGTCACCGGATGACCCGCCGCGCGCGCCGCCACCATCGAAGGCAATCTGGACGTCTGCACCCCGATCACGCGAATCTCAGCCCGCGAAGCCTGATGGCAAGCCTCCTTGATCGCGCAGGCGATCCCGCCGATCAGGCCGCCGCCGCCGATCGGCACCACCACCGCCTCCAGTTGAGGCACCTGCTCCAGCAACTCCAGCCCAATCGTGCCCTGCCCCGCCATCACCACCGCATCGTCGAACGGATGAATAAACGTCATCCCCTCCGCCTCGCAAAGCCGCGTAGCCTCCTCGCAAGCCTCGTCGTAGTTGGCCCCATGCAGCACCACCTCCGCCCCAAATCCACGCGTCGCCGTCACCTTCACCAGCGGCGTCGCCAGCGGCATCACAATCAGCGCACGAATCCCCCGCTTCGTCGCATGGTAGGCAACGCCCTGCGCATGGTTTCCCGCGCTCGCAGCGACCACCCCCCGCGCAGCCTGCTCCGGCGTCAGCAGCGCAATCCGGTTCAGCGCCCCGCGCTCTTTGAACGAGCCCGTCATCTGCAGGTTTTCCAGCTTCAGATACACCTGCTGCCCAGTCAGCGCAGACAGCATCTGCGAGTGCGGGCACGGCGAGTAGTAGATCGCCTCACGCACCCGCTCCCGCGCCGCGGCTACATCGGCAAGGCTGATACTGAGTTGGCTTATCGAATCCTTCACAGGCATTATGATCTCTCTTCAAACTCGCAAAACATCAATCCTCTAGCGTAAAAATCGAATCATCGCCGCTGACGAAACCTATTCGCCAGCGCAAACTCATCCCGCAACTCCGGCGTCCGCAGATTCTCCCGAACATGCTGCAATCGCTGTTCAAACGCCAGCAGCGTATCGGCGACCGGCCCCGAGTTGGTCATCGCGACATCCCGCCACATACTGTACGGGCTGGCTCCCAACCGCGTCGTCTCCCTCAGCGCACGTCCTCCGATCGCCGCAATCTCCGGAGCATCGCCAAACCTTTCTTCCAGCAGTGCTGACAACGCAGTCGAGAGCATCTGCGGCAGATGACTCACCCACGCGCACATCTCGTCGTGCCGCATCGCATCCATGTCCAGCATCCGCGACCCGAAGCAGCCAATCCATCCACGCCACTCCCTCTCCATCGCCGTCGTCTCGGGCGTGATCGGCGTGAACAACCACATCGCGCCATCAAAAAGTCCAGCCTCCGCCAGCAGAGCCCCTCCGGACTCTTTGCCCGCCATCGGATGTCCAGGAAGAAAAACGGCGGTTGTATCTCCCGCAAATAACTCCCGCGCCAGCTCCACAATCTCGAGCTTCGTGCTCCCAACATCGGTCACCAGCTGCCCCGAACGCAGCACCGGCGCCAACTGTTGCATCCAGTCTTTGATCGCAAGCACCGGCACCGCCAGCACAATCACATCCGCCAGCCTGGCCAGCTCCAGAGCGTTCTCGCGGCTCGCCGCCCTGCCATCGATCGCGCCCATCTGCACCGCGGAAGCCATTTCGAGTTGACTGTTATCCCATCCGTCGATGCGCCCCCCAAAGCCAGCCGCACGCAGCGCCAAGCCCGTCGAAGCGCCAATCAATCCCGTCCCAATGATGAAAACCCGCTCCATTATGCCCGAAACCTCGCCTTACGCCATTGTCCTGTTCACCACTGGAGCCAGCAACTTCAGCTGTGCCATCAGCTTCTGTAACTGTTCCGGATACAAGCTCTGCGCCCCATCGCTCATCGCCTTATCGGGGTTCGGATGCATCTCCATCAGCAGTCCATCTGCCCCAGCCGCCACACTCGCCAGAGCCATCGGCGGCACCAGGTCGCGAATCCCAACGCCATGCGATGGATCGCCCAGCACAGGCAGGTGCGTAAGCTTCTTCAGCACCGGAATTGCCGAGATATCCATCGTATTCCGCGTATAAGTCTCATACGTCCTGATCCCCCGCTCACACAGCATCAGGTTATAGTTGCCGCCGGACAGAATGTACTCCGCGCTCAGCAGCACCTCTTCAATCGTCGCCGAGATCCCGCGCTTCATCAGCACCGGCTTCCGCACATGCCCCAGCTCGCGCAGCAGATTGAAGTTCTGCATATTCCGCGCCCCCACCTGAAAGCAGTCGATATACGGCAGCATCAGCTCAATCTGCGAGATCTCCATCACCTCTGTGATCACCAGCAACCCGGTCTCATCTGAGACGTCACGCAGCAGCTTCAACCCATCCAGCCCCATGCCCTGAAAGCTATACGGTGAGCTCCTCGGCTTAAACGCGCCCCCCCGCAAAAACTTCGCACCTGCAGCGGCAACCTGTTTCGCGCTGGTCAGAATCTGCTCCCGAGACTCCACCGAGCACGGCCCCGCCATCACGACCACTTCTTTTCCGCCCACCACCACACCGTTTGGAAACGTAACCGTCGTTCCCTCCGGCCGGAAGCTCCTGCCCGCCAGCTTGTACGGCGACGAGATGCGATAAGCGTCATAAACGCCGGCCAGCACCTTGAACTCGGCGACCTCGAAGTGTTCCGGAGTCCCCACACCCGCCAGAATCGTCTGTACCGCGCCTGTCGTCCGGTGAACGTTGAAGCCAAGCTCCACCATCCGTTCAATCACCTGCTGGATATTCTCTTCCGTCGCCTGGTCATGCATCGCAACTATCATCGTCTTCGCTTCACTCTCTTTTACGTAACAAAATTAGCTACAAATAGATCCGCCCAATTGCAACTTCCGGCTCCCGCGCGTGCCAGTTAAAGATCTCTTCGCTGCAGCGTCCGCATCACGTCGATGATCCGCTCATACACGTGGAGCAACTCAGCGTCCGCCAGCGGTCCCGGATTTGCCTTGCGGACACGGTCGAAGACCTCCTGCTCCCGCCGCGGCTCATAGACCGGCAGGTTCGCAGTCTTTTTGAGTTCTCCAATCGCGCGTGCAGCCTCTGCCCGCTGGTTGATGAGTCGAACAATCTCGACATCCAACTCGTCGATCTTCTGTCTCCAGTCGGAGATATCCATCCACTCGCCTCGCGGTGCAGCGGAGCAGGCCTGAACGCAGCTCGCTGCAAAGTATTTTGTACCAACAATGATAAACGTCCCATCGCGCCATTTTGCTTGGCCAGCTCAGCGGCCCTCATGCTCTCAACCCCGCAATGAACTGTCCAACCGCAGTCGCGGCATCGGTAGGCTGAGTCTTCTCGATCAAAGCCACAATAGCGCTCCCGATAATGGCCGCATCGGCAAACTCCCCCACCGCCTTCACGTGCTCAGCGTTCGAGATCCCGAACCCTACGGCGATCGGCAGCTTCGTAAACTGCCGCAGCCGCGTCACCAGCTCCGAAGCATCACCGGCCACCTTCTGCTGCGTCCCGGTTATTCCCACCCGCGAGATCGCGTACACAAACCCCTGCGACACTCCCGCAATCGCCTTCAACCGGGCATCAGGACTAGTTGGCGCCGCCAGAAAGATCGGTGCCAGCCCGTGGGCCTTCATCGCCTCCAGATACTCCCCCGCCTCTTCGACGATCATGTCCGTCAGCAACACTCCATCCGCACCAGCCTCCGCCGCACGCGCGCAAAACGTCTCCATCCCCATCCGCATCACAGGATTCAAATAAGAAAACAAGACCAACCCAGCCGAAGGCCGAACGGCGCGCAACTCCTTTGCCAGCTCCAGCACGTCGGTCAACCTTACCCCTCGCGCCACGGCCCGCTCACTGGCTCGCTGAATCACCGGCCCGTCCGCTAGCGGATCACTGAAAGGCACACCCAACTCAATCACATCCGCGCCATTATCGATCGCAGCCAGCGCAATATCCCGAGTAGTCGTCAAATCAGGATCGCCCGCCGTCAAATAAGCAACAATCCCCGGCTTCTTCCTAAACTCAATCGCCACAAACCCTCCAAATCAAATCACTTGCCCTTGTCTCTATCCGCGTTCCTCTGCGAAGATCCGCGGTCGCGCCTCAAGCTCCCTTCAAATCAAGCTCCCGCGCCAGAATCCCCATATCCTTATCGCCACGCCCCGACAAATTCACCATCAACACATCCGTCTTCGTCATCGACGGAGCCAGTCGAATCGCCTCCGCAACCGCATGTGCACTCTCAAGTGCAGGCAGAATCCCCTCCGTCCGCGACAGCGTCACCGTAGCCTTCAACGCCGCCTCATCCGAGCACGAGACATAGCTCGCCCGCCCGGAATCATGCAGCATCGCATGCTCTGGCCCCACGCTCGCATAGTCCAGCCCGGCAGATACCGAGTGCGTACTGCTCACCTGGCCGGCATCATTTTGTAACACATACGAGTACGTACCCTGCAGCACCCCGGGCAAGCCACCGCCAACCTTTTGAAACCGCGCCGCATGCTCTCCCAGTGCCGTCCCACGGCCGCCAGCCTCAACGCCGATCAGCTGCACATCCGCATCCGACAGAAACTCATAGAACGCGCCAATAGCATTCGAGCCGCCACCCACGCAGGCAACGATCGCCGTTGGCAGCTTTCCCTCCTGCTCCAGCATCTGCGCCCGCGCCTCCCGGCTGATCACGCGATGAAAGTCCCGAACCATCGTCGGATAAGGATGCGCCCCCAGCGCGCTGCCGAGAATGTAATAAGTCGTCCGCACATTCGTCACCCAATCCCGCATCGCCTCGTTGATCGCATCCTTCAACGTAGCCGACCCCGCCGAAACACCGCGCACCTCCGCCCCCAGTAGCCGCATCCGGTAGACATTCAACTCCTGCCGCCGCATGTCCTCCTCGCCCATATAGACGACGCACTCCAGACCCAGCAGCGCACAAACCGTCGCCGTCGCCACCCCATGCTGCCCAGCGCCCGTCTCCGCAATAATTCGTTGCTTCCCCATCCTCCGCGCCAGCAGCCCCTGGCCCAGTGCGTTATTGATCTTGTGCGCGCCGGTATGCAGCAGATCTTCGCGCTTCAAATAGATCTTCGCCCCGCCCAGCTGCCCGGTCAGCCTCTTCGCAAAGTAGAGCGGAGTAGGCCGCCCGCAGTAGTGGTGCAGCAGATCATCCAACTCAGCTTGAAACGCCGCATCCCTTTGAGCCAATGCATACGCCTCTTCCAACTCCTCAAGCGCAGCCATCAGCGTCTCCGGCACATACCTTCCGCCATACGCGCCAAACCGCCCTGCCACCGCCGCACCTATCGTAGTCCCTGAACTCGCTGTCCCTGCACTCATCGGCCTCTCCTCGAATCTCGCCCTGCACAAAACAAAAGCCGCGACTTGGAAGGTCGCGGCTCGTAGGAATCTCGAATCAACTGAAGTTACAGATATCTCTCAGATGAACCTACTCCGCCGAGGCCGCTATTGTGCGCCAATAGCGGAGAATAAACGAAATTCGGCTGGACTGAAAAATCATCTTGGTATCAACCATACATCCTGCACCGCCGCTCTGCAACCCGAGGGGCCGAGTGTTCCCGCTGCATTCAGTAAAACTGCTAATCGACCGGGGACTGCTTCTTCCCCCAGTTAAATCGCCGGCCCACAATCGCCTTCACGATCAGGTGATCGGTAGCAGCTGTAGGTCCGATCCCCACGCCGAAGTTGATCTCCCACTTCGGAGAGACGTTCAAATCCGTCACCGCAAAGATCTGCTGTTGTTGCCCGTGGAGCGACTCGAACGACCCGATGCGTCCATAGTCTGCGTAGTATTCGAGTCCTCCGCTGATTACCCTCGTAAAGTCATAACTAACTTTGGCTGCCGGGGAAAATCCCAGCCCCAGCGCAACATCCGGTCCGTGGAAGGTCCTCTCCAACGCAGGATTCACTGCGAAGTACCATCGCCCCACCGACTTGTCGATGATCGGCCGTATCTCCCACGTCCACGTATCCGGCGAATACACGGCCCTCTGATAACCGATCTCTGTTGACAAGCTGACTCCCACCGGCCAGTGCCACGAGTCGGGAACCCTCACCCGAGGTCGAATATGATCGCCGACCCATTGCACCCCATGGCCATCCTGAGTACTCGTAAAGACGTAGAATCCTACCTCGGACCACGTGGTCAGTCCTTCCGTAAGCTCCAGCGTCTCGTGCTCCTGATGATTCGTTGGATACACCCCGTCAACCGTCCGTATCTGACCGTCCGGCGTAAAGTTCGTATGCAGCTCCACCATCAAATTCTTCGGCGGAACCGTATCGGCCCCATACACCTGAATCTCATAGTTGCCTTGGGCACGTGCGACCTCCGTCGAGCATGCAGCCATAGCAAGACCCAGCGACAGAACCGCGATCTTGCCTCGACATGTTAAGAAGAAATTCAGGATCATCTCCGAGTCACACATAGCGAAAGAGCATCATGAATCCATCGTCCATGTGGTTCTGTTGATGGCAATGGAACAGCGTAAGCCCCGGGTGGTTCGCTGTAAACTCAACATCGACCTCGGAGCCCGCTCCAACCAGAACAACGTCTTTTAAAATGCCGCGCGTCTCAGCCTGATCTCCAACCCGGATCAGTTCGAACGTATGCCGATGCAGATGAACCGGGTGATCCTCCGTACTCTTGTTCTTGAACAGCAGCCGATAGCGCTGACCCCGCGTTAGCGCCACCGTCTCGGTATCGGGGAAGGACTTGCCGTTGATCGTAAAGCGATCCATCGCACCATGCCCCTCAAACTTGGACTCGAACACCAGCGGAATCTCAACAGCATCTTTCTCCGATGCCGCTCCCGCCACGCCAAATTGCGAATAGTCCCACACCAGGTTGTTCGGCTGCTCCCACCGCGGCTTCCCTCCCGCTCCGGCATACTCTACGACAACTCCCATTCCCGCGCCCATCACGTGTTTGCGTACCTCTCCCATCACCCACACACCGGGATTATTCATCTCAACCACTGCGCACACACGTTCGGCAGGCGCTAGCCGCAACATCGCCACTGTTCGTGGCTGCGGAACCGTGTTTCCATCAAGCGCAATCACGCGAAACGAGTGCCCCGCAAACGCGATCCAATGGGGCTCCGTAGCGCTGCTGTTGAGCACATGCAGAAGCACTCGCTCCCCTTGTTTCACTCGCAGCGGTTCGCCGAAGCCAAGTTTTCTTCCGTTGATCGTCGAAATATCGTAGGCAGGATTCATCGACCCATCATCGCTGGCCAGCAGACTCCCGCTCCAGTCATGCAGCGCCAGAAAGATCTCCTGGTCATAACGAGCAGGGTTGTCCCTTGGCTCTATCATCAGGAAACCGTGCTGCCCGGTGTACTGTCCCTTCTTCAGGTCTCGTCCGGCAAACGTATGCGTGTGATACCAGCGAAATCCCGAGGGGCTGGGTGTAAAGGTGTATCGCGTGCTTCCACCCGGCGCGATGTGGGGCGTGCCTTCTTCCATCGCGCCATCCACCTCTGGCGGCAGAAATAATCCATGCCAATGCACAATCTCATCGCTGTTCGTATGATTCGTAACATCGATCGTTACCGGCTGGCCTTCCTTCAAATGCAACAAGGCACCAGGCACCTGTTGGTTGTAGGCAACCGTTTTGACAAAGTGGCCAGACGCAACCTCCAGCGAATAAGCCGCAATATTGATCCTGGCATCGGCTTCGCCAAGCGCCTCAACGCTATCTGGCATCGCAGCCGCGACAGCTGCCATTCCTGACATTCGTAAAACGTCTCGCCGGCTGACCACGTCTCATTTTAACAGGAAGCAAGTTAACAGGAAGCAAGCTTCAGCAAATCCGCCCAAACTCTTGCAGCACGATCAAATCTTCTGCACCCTCTGCACATCCCGAACTCCAGGCACCTTGCGCAGATTTTGCACCAGCTTATTCAAATGCCGCACATCCACCGTCTCTACCACAAAGTCCACCATCACCTGGCCATCCGACATCGGCTTCGTATCCACGCTGCGAATATTGGTCCCATCATCAGAGATGATCGCCGTAAACTCCTTCAGCATCCCAGCCCGATCATCACACAGCACCGTCAGTTTCACCGGGTAAGTCTGCGCCTTATTCGTTCCCGGCTCCGTCGGCGACGGCGACCACTCCACCTGAATCCTTCTATCCGACTCATACAACAAATTCTGCACATTCGGACAGCTTCTCGCATGTACCGCCACGCCCTTGCCCCGCGTCACATACCCCACAATCTCCTCACCGCGAATTGGGTTGCAACAACGAGCTCGATATACCAGCAGATCGTCCTGCCCCTCCACCTGCAGCGAGTCTGAACCCTTCCCGAAGAAGACTCGCTTCACCGCCTCCGACATCTGACCAATCGCGTTGCCGACCCCACCCTCCGGCGCCTGGGGCTCCGCCGACATCGTCGAACCCGGCTCCAGCTTATTCAGAACCTGCCGCGCCGAGAACTTCCCAAACCCAACACCCGCCAGCAACTCTGCCTGCGTCCCCAGCCCATACTCGCTGGCGACCTTGTCATAGTCAGCTTCATGAAACTTGCCCAGCGCCAGTTTGTACTTCCTCGCCTCTCGGTCCAGCAGCTTCTTGCCGATCTCGATCGCGCGCTCCCGCTGATGTTCATTCAGCCAGTGCTTAATCTTGTTCCGCGCCCGCGAGCTCTTCGTAAAGCTAAGCCAGTCGCGGCTCGGCGCATGTCCAGCCTGCGTCGAGATCTCGACGATATCGCCATTGCGCAACTTCGTCCTCAGCGGCACTATCCGTCCATTCACCTTCGCGCCCACCGTCGTATTCCCCACCTCGGTGTGAATCGCATAAGCAAAATCAATCGGGCTCGCATCCTTCGGCAGCACTACCACCTTGCCCTTCGGCGTAAAGGTGTAAACCTCCTCCGGATACAAATCGATCTTCAGCGTCGACATGAACTCATTGGGATCAGTCATCTCCCGCTGCCATTCCATCAACTGCCGCACCCACGCCAGCCTCTGTTCGTCCTTCGCGCTTACGTTGTCCGAGGCCTTGTACTTCCAGTGCGCCGCGATCCCCTCCTCCGCAACGCGATGCATATCCTCCGTCCGAATCTGCACCTCGAACTGATGCTCCCCCTCCGCGATCAGCGTCGTATGCAGCGACTGATAAAGATTCGGCCGAGGCATCGCAATAAAATCCTTGATCCGCCCCGGCACCGGACGCCAGATCGAGTGCAACAACCCAAGCAGCGCATAACAATCTTGCACCGAGTTACAGATCACGCGAATCGCCAGCAGATCGTAGACCTGATCCACCGGAATCTTCTGATCCACCAGCTTCTGCTGAATCGAATAAAGCCGCTTGATCCGCGACTCCACCCGCCCCTGAATCTTAAACTCCTTCAGCTTCGCCTCAAGCTGCTTCACAATCTTCTGCAGAAACTCTTCGCCCGCCCCACGCAGCGCATCCACCTCAGTCGACACCTGCTCATACGCATAAGGATCGGTATACCGAAACGCCAGATCCTCCAGCTCCCCGCGCAGCTTGCCCATGCCCAGCCGGTGCGCCAGCGGAGCGTAGATATCCAGCGTCTCCCGCGCAATCTTCTGCTGCTTCTCCGGCTTCAAGTGCTCCAGCGTCCGCATATTATGTAACCGATCCGCGAGCTTAATAATCACCACCCGAACATCGGTCACCATCGCCAGCAGCATCTTGCGAATATTCTCCGCCTGGTGATCCTCGCGATTTGCGAACTTGATCTTCTCCAGCTTCGTCACACCCTCGACGATGTGCGCTACCTGATCCCCAAACCGCTTCGCAATCTCCACCGACGTGACATCGGTATCCTCGACCGCATCATGCAGCAGCCCCGCCGCAATCGCAGTCGAATCCATCTTCAACTCGGCCAGCACCTGCGCCACCTCCAGAGGATGGATGATGTAAGGCTCGCCGCTGGCCCGCTTCTGTCCCTCATGCTGCTGCAGGCAGAACGCCCACGCCCCGCGAATAATCTCCAGATCGTCCGCCGGCCGGTTCTCATGCACCGTCTCCAGCAGCCGCTGAAACTTCGCATCCACCGCATGGATATCCTTCGCCGAACTCCCCGCCAAATGGCTCGCCGACGACTCCTCCACACCGGCAATCAACAGCGCCGAGCCATCAGACGCCGCAGTCTTCTTCTTCTTTCCACGAGGGGTCGTCTCCAAGGCCACCGATGGTTCCGCGACAGGAAGAGCTGCCTCCAGCTCGATCCCCGTGTCGGTATCTTTCACATCCGGTTGACTCTTCGGTTCGTCGTGCGGCTTCGGCTGCGGGCCAGCCTGCGTAGAGGCTGGAGGAGCGATTGCCATAGTTCATTATAGGCCGAGCGGTCAACCCTTCGCAGCCATAACGAAACAAGGCTATTGCGGGAACAAACAAGGCTATTGCGGGAACAATAGACCAGCGAAAAATTGCGGATCAGCTCATCCCATCGATAGGTTACTTCAGGATCTGAAATCAATTCCAGTAATGCGCATCTTCAAAAGCGTGTGTTGACAGCACACAACGGACCGAATGCAAAATTGAAGCCGTGTCACATCTATGATCGTGCGAGTCCAGCTAAACTAGACCATCTTTTGTGAAATGATGAACTTCGGGGACAAACGGATGCGCACGCGCGAACTTTCAATTGAAAGACGATGAGGCAAGCTGGTATTAAATCCGAGACAAGAGAACTCGCCGAACAGCTTGTAGCCTTTGAAGCTCGTTCCCAAAGTGTCTCCGCAGCAGACCAGCTTGCGACGTGCCGCGTCTGTGAGAAGCTGCGTCGCCCTCTTGTTATGTTAACGGGAACCGCAGGGTTCAGCTCTCTTCTCTCACGCGCTTTGACTTTGGCCAAGCGAGAGGCCCCTGCACTCAGCCCGGTACAGGTCAAACCGGATGGATCTATGGAGGGCTTGGAGGGCGCGGCCGCTGAGGCGCACGCCATCCTTGTCGGCTACCTGCTTAGCCTTTTGATCACTTTCATTGGAGAAACACTTACAGTGCGGCTCCTGCATGACATATGGCCGGATTTACCCGGACTCGGCTTAAATTCTCTGGGGAAGGAATTGCAATGAACCAGAACAGCAAGGTAAAAATCAAGCAGCTTAGTTCGGGAGTTCTTGGGCTTGACGAGATTCTGGGGGGCGGATTCCCGGAATTTTCGTTCAACATCATCGCAGGCGCACCGGGATGTGGAAAGACGACGCTGGCGCATCAATTCGTCTTCAAGAACGCCACTCCGGAGAGGCCGGCCCTTTACTTTACGGTTCTCGGGGAACCAGCCCTCAAGATGCTGCGCTATCAGCAGCAATATACCTTTTTCGATGCGACGAAACTGAACACTGCTGTTCGTTTCATAAACCTGAGCCAGGACTTGGTAGAACGTGGATTGAAAGGCGTGCTGGAAGAGATCACGAAGCAGGTGCAGGCTACCAATGCAGGCATTGTCGTGGTGGACTCTTTCCGAACTGTTCTGCGACGCGAACATCATGGCGACCGCGAAGTTGAGGTTCAGACTTTTGTGCAAGAACTTGCATTGCTTCTTACCAGTTGGGAGGCGACGACATTCCTTATTGGGGAGTACAGCGAATCTGAGTTGGTCGACAACCCCGTCTTTACCGTGGCAGACGGGCTCTTCTGGCTCTTTCAGCAGGTCGAGCGAAACTCCGTGGTGCGCAAGCTGCAGGTCATGAAGTTGCGCGGACAGATGTCTGTGCCCGGAATGCATACCTTTCGCATTACCGATGCAGGACTACAAGCTTTCTCTAGAACGTTGGGATTGGTAGGAACTCGAAGGAAAGATCCGGACCGGAGACGCCTTTCCACAGGTATCCCGGCACTTGACGAGATGATGGGTGGAGGCATCCCGGAAGGGGATAGCTTGTTGGTCGCAGGATCATCCGGTACCGGCAAATCGCTCATGGCCACTCAGTTCATCGCTGCCGGTCTTCGCGCAGGCGAGTCCGGCATTGTGGCGATCTTTGAAGAGCGACCTGACGAGTACGCCGATCGTGCTGCCGCCTTCGGCCTTGACCTGGGTGCAGCTTTGAAAGACGGTAGCCTTGAAGTCATCTATCTGCGGCCCCTCGACCTGTCCGTGGACGAGACGATGCAAGAGCTCATCGATGCGGTTCAGAGAACAGGCGCAAAGCGGCTGGTCATCGACTCGTTGGCGGGCTTCGAGATGGCGCTTGCTCCCGGATTCCGAACCGACTTCAGGGAATCGCTCTATCGCATGATCTTCGCTCTGACCGGAATCGGAATTACAATCCTGAGCACCCTGGAGATGGAAGAGTCATTCAATAAATTCCCCTTCAGTAGCTACTTAATCTCATTTCTCACCGACGACATTATTCGCATGCGCTATGTAGAAATCGAGGGCCAGCTGCGTAAGATTATGTTGATCATCAAGATGCGAGGCGGTGCTCATAGCAAGGACATCCGCGAATACGACATAACCTCGGACGGCATCGTGCTCGGCGAACGACCAAGAGAGTACGCTCACCTCATCACGGGTATCCCGGAACGGATAGAAAGCCCCCAAACGGAAGCTTTGGGTAAGCCGGGCATTGCGTTAGAGGCCAAAGATGGCAAGAAAGCTGAAAAATAACGCTAAGCCTGTCCAGGCAAATGTTACTGCGATAAACGAAGGTTTGATGCTGGGCCTGGTGCGCCAACACGAACTGACGGAAGTTGCAGAACTGTTGAACGCTCAGCTGCAGGAAGAAATCTCCGCGCGAAAAAGGGCGGAAGAGGCCCTCATCAACAGCGAGAAGCTCGCTTCTGTTGGGCACATGGCTGCTGTCCTTGCCCATGAAATTAATAATCCTCTCGCAGCAGTAACAAACGTCCTGTTTCTGGCCCAGACAACCAAGGGTCTTCCGGACGCAGCCCGTCAATATCTACAAATGGCCGATGCGGAACTCAGCCGCATCGCTCACATCACCCGTCAGACCCTCGGGTTTTATCGTGAGTCCTCTGCCCCGATAACCTTCCACCTCGCGATATTGTTTGACTCCGTTGTAAATTTGCTGCAAGCGAAACAAATCTCCAAGCGAGCCATCATCGAGAAACAGTGTGAAAAAGAACTCCAAATGACAGCTTTCCAGGGAGAACTGAGACAGGTAGTTTCAAACCTTTTGATGAATAGCCTGGACGCTATCGATGAGACAGGCAAAGTCACTCTGAGGGCCACTAGCTCGCGAGGCTGTAACGGGAGACGACCCCGTATCAGAATTACGATCTCCGACAATGGGAAAGGTATCAGCGACATCACTCTATCCAGGATCTTCCAACCCTTTTTCACCACAAAAGGAGATGTCGGAAATGGCCTGGGACTGTGGGTGAGCAAACAAATCGTCGAAAAGCACGGTGGATCGATTCAAGTTCGCTCCCACACGAAGGGACCCCGCCAGGGAACAACGTTTTCGATAGTCCTGCCCATCAGCTGTTTTTGATTTGATTTACCCGTGACACCGCTAGGTCGGCATATGGGAAACGCTAGAGCAAGGTAGTAGTTGGCGTAAAGTCGGCCGTTCCCCTTTGTTTGTCACTCCCAAAGGGAATCTGCGGTTGCCTCCCTACACACCAACAGTAAATCCGCCTTAGGTAACTGGTCGCGCTCGATCATCAGTTCCTGCCAGAAAAATTCTGTCAAGCCCCCAAACTCTCAAAAACCCACTAACCAACACATAAGAAACGAAATAGAGTCTCCCAAACTTGGCACTTTAGTTTCACTCCATTCGCTACACTGGATACAGAGATCAAAATCAAGCAAGCCCCGCAGGGATAGTCTCCCTCTGGGGCTAACTTGTTGATAGGAGCGTTTTTGTACGCAACCCATTTGTTATCTATATTTTGCAGGTGCTAGCTCGCTGTAAACTACTGAATACAAGCGACTTGCGCGCGGGTAATAGGGGGGGTACCCCCCTTGCGGGAAATGCCCGGAGACCGGGAGAAGTAGGAGAGATAGTGCCTAAACCGAGACCGGAACCTTCCCCGCCAGTTGCCGCAACACGTACTGCAGGATTCCTCCGTTCTGGTAGTACAGAATCTCCTGCGGGGTATCGATGCGGACGGTAGCCGAGAACTCGATTGTCTTCCCCAGATCGGACTCCGCGAACACCGTCACCACCTTGCCCTCAGCGAACTTGCTGTCGAGCATCGCCTTCAACTGACCCGGCGCATCCCCGATCGCAAACACCTCCTCGCCCGTCAGGTGCAGCGACTCGACACTCTGACCCGGCAGAAACTGCAGCGGTAGAATCCCCATCCCGACCAGGTTCGACCGGTGAATCCGCTCGTAGCTCTCCGCGATCACAAACTTGATCCCCAGCAGCCGCGGCCCCTTCGCCGCCCAGTCCCGCGAAGACCCCGAGCCGTACTCCTTCCCCGCAAGAATCGCCAGCGGCGTTCCACGCTTCGCATACTCCACGCTCGCATCGTAGATCGACATCGGCACATCCTCCGGCAGCAGCCGGGTCACACCGCCCTCGGTCCCCGGAGCCAGCTTGTTCCGCAGCCGAACATTGGCAAACGTCCCGCGCACCATCACCTCATGGTTGCCGCGCCGCGATCCATAGCTGTTGAAGTCCGAAGGCTTCACCCCATGCTCGATCAGGTACTTGCCCGCAGGCCCATTCAGCTTGATCGAACCCGCCGGCGAGATGTGGTCCGTCGTCACAGAGTCTCCCAGCACCGCCAGCACGCGAGCACCATGGATGTCTCCAACCGGAGCAGGCGCAGCCGGCATCCCATCGAAGTAAGGAGCCTTACGAATATAGGTCGAATCCGGCTCCCACCCATACGTCTCGCCATCCGGAAACTTCAGGCTCTTCCAGTTGTTGTCGCCATCGGACACCGTCGAGTACTGCCGGCGAAACATCTCCGAGTCGATCGACGAGTTCACCGTCGCCGAGACCTCCGCCTGGGTAGGCCATATATCCCGAAGAAAAACAGGCTTGCCATCCAGATCGCGCCCCAGTGCCTCCGTCTCGAAGTTGTGCGCGATGTGCCCCGCCAAAGCATAGGCCACCACCAGCGGAGGACTCATCAGGTAGTTCGCCCTTACCTCCGGCGAGATTCTTCCCTCGAAGTTCCGATTCCCCGAGAGCACCGACACCGCCACCAGTCCGTGATCCTCAATCGACTTTGAAACATCTGTCGGCAGCGGGCCGGAGTTTCCAATGCACGTCGTGCATCCATACCCCACCACCTGGAAGCGCAGCTGATCGAGATAAGGCATCAGCCCCGCCTTCATGTAGTAGTCCGTCACCACGCGCGAACCTGGAGCCAGCGAGGTCTTCACCCACGGCGGCGTGCTCAGCCCCTTCTCCACGGCCTTCTTCGCAAGCAGACCCGCAGCCATCATCACGTAAGGATTCGAAGTATTCGTGCAGGAGGTGATCGCCGCAATCACAATCGATCCGTGATCAAGATACTGATCCGGATCCACGCCGAACCTGGTCCGAATCGAAACATGCGGAGCCTCCAGCTGCGGTATAGTCTCATCGCTGATCGTTATCACCGGCACGATTGGAGCCTCCACCACCGGAGCCGAAGCCCCGACGCTGCTGCTCAGATCGCCAGACTCCGAAGCCGTTCCACCCTCACCCTCCCAGCGCACCATCTGCCGAATCACATGCTTGTTTCCATTCGGCCCCAGCAGTCCGGGCAGTTGTTCCTTGAAGCTTGCACCCGCCTGTGATAACGCAACCCGATCCTGCGGCCGCTTCGGCCCCGCAACACTGGGCTCGACCGTCGCAAGGTCCAGCGCAATCGTCGCCGAGTACACAGCCTCCTTCGCATCCGCCGTGTGAAACAGTCCCTGCTCGCGGTAGTAAGCCTCGACCAGCTCAATCTGCTCCTCGCTGCGCCCAGTAAGCCGGAGATACCGGAGCGTCTCCGCATCCACCGGAAAGATCCCGCAGGTAGCCCCATACTCCGGCGCCATGTTCGCAATCGTCGCACGATCAGCCAGCGGCAGTTCCGCGATCCCCGATCCATAGAACTCCACGAACTTACCAACCACGCCAAGCTTCCGCAGCATCTCGGTCACGGTCAGCACCAGGTCAGTAGCCGTTGTGCCTTCCTTCAACTTGCCTGTCAGCTTAAACCCAACGACCTGCGGCACCAGCATGCTCACCGGCTGTCCCAGCATCGCAGCCTCGGCCTCGATACCGCCAACGCCCCAGCCCATCACGCCCAGCCCATTCACCATCGTGGTGTGGGAGTCTGTGCCGACGAGAGTATCCGGATAAGCAAATGCGCGAAGCTCTTCGACACTGGCTTTGTGCCCCGCTACAGCCACAGCGTCAAGATTCTGTTTTGGCTTGGTCGTAAATACGACGCGAGCTAGGTATTCCAGATTCACCTGGTGGCAGATGCCCATCCCTGGAGGCACTGCTGAAAAATTATTGAATGCCGTCTGTCCCCACTTCAGAAACGCATACCGCTCGCGATTCCTTTGAAACTCCAGGGCGGCATTTAGGTCATACGCTCGCTGCGTGCCAAACTCATCCACCTGCACCGAGTGATCGATCACCAGTTCCGCGGGCTGCAGCGGATTGATCTTCTCCGGATCGCCCCCCAAAGCCTTCATCGCATCCCGCATCGCCGCGAGATCAACCACAGCGGGCACACCAGTAAAGTCCTGCATCAGAACCCGCGCCGGCATGTACGCAATCTCTCGCGAAGGTTCCGCATTCGGATCCCAGCAAGCCAGAAACTGGATGTCTTCCGCAGTCACGGTGCGGCCATCCTCATGCCGCAGCAGGTTCTCCAGTAGAATCCGCAGCGAGAAGGGAAGCCGGCTAAGGTCGACACCGGTTCCTTCCAGCGCCTTCAGGCGAAACAGGTCGTACGTGGTCTTCCCCACTGCCAGTGTGGACAAGCTCTTGAACGAATCAGGATGCGATTGGGTCGGCATGGTATCTTCTCCGAGGCGCGCTCTTGAAAGCGCGATGGTTGGGGCCGTGGTCACATCTTCGAACCGCAGACGGCAACGGCTGAAGCCTATCAAGTTTTCAGGGGAGGGGTCGAGCTAGCAGCGTCCACGGTCAGGGCGACCGTGGCGAAAGCGCTTCGTGTTGGGAAGACAGCCTGCCATCAAGCTGATTTTACTGCGTCCCGACTGGTTGCGGTAAAGCGCCTGACCCTCCCACCAAAGGGTGATTGCAAAACGCGGCAGGCTAGCGTACAAGGCGTCTCAACTACTAGACTCCACAGCATAACGCGCCGCACCAGCTATTGCGTCATCACTCGCAAAGTCAGCAATTATAAGAAAAAATGCATCTCATTCAAGAAGTTCGTGTTTATACCCGCAGCAGATACGAGGAGACTGGCAGTATGTACAAATCATTTCCCAGGTTTTTTTTAGGTTTATTGCTTGGCATCACATCACTTGCAGCAGCAGTGACACTCTCAGGCTGCCACAAGGGCGTAGAGCCTGCAGTCATCCCCGACAACTCGGGGCCCGACCCTGCTGATGCCAACATGGCGCCCGTAGACGGCAGCCAGCCTCAGGCCGCACCTGCCCCGGAACCCGCGCCGGCAAGAGTGCTCGGCATCCGTTCTCAATCTACGCCGCAGCAAAGCTCAGAGCAGTACACTCCGCAAGCAGCGCCGCCGCCGCAAAATGAGGCCTACACCGCTGCCCAGAGTGCTCAGCCCTCTGATCAGAACTACGACCAGAACTACAACTACAACGCCCCTCAGCAGTACGACGAGGCACAGGTAGATGCTGGCCAGCAGGCTCTGGAAGAGGCCAACGAGCCACCTCCACCACTTCCTCAATACGAACAGCCCGAAGCTCCCGCGCCCAACTACCTTTGGACTCCCGGATACTGGGGATACGCTCCCGTCGGCTACTACTGGGTCCCCGGCGCCTGGTGCGCTCCGCCCTTCTACGGAGCCCTCTGGACCCCCGGCTATTGGGGCTTCTTCGGTGGACGTTATCTCCTTCATCGCGGCTTCTGGGGGCCGCACATCGGCTTCTATGGCGGCGTCAACTATGGCTTCGGCTATACCGGCAGCGGTTATCACGGCGGCTACTGGCAGGGCCGCAACTTCTACTACAACCGCTCCGTCAACAACATCAACACCACGCGGATCACCAACGTCTATAACCGCACGGTCATCAACAACACAACCATAAACAACACCACCATCAACCGCGTCTCCTACAACGGCGGTCGTGGCGGCATCAACGTGCGTCCGCAGGCAGCAGAGATCGCAGCCAACCGCGGCCCCCGCGTTCCACCCATGTCGACGCAACTGCAAAACCAGCGCGAGGCCGCACAGAATCGTCAGCAGTTTTACAACGTGAACAAAGGTCGTCCCGCTCTGGTCGCCTCACCGCGTCCCATCGCGGCAGTCGCGCGTCCTGCGGTTCAGCCGGCGCGTCCCAATCAGCCAAACCCAGGCCAGCCAGGCACTCGTCCCGGCGAAGTCAACCGTCCCGGCCAACCAGCAGTACAGCCCACTCGCCCTGGCCAGCCAGCAGTACAACCCGGCCGTCCCGGCCAACCTGAAACGCGTCCCGGTCAGCCAAACACAGGCCAGCCGAATACGCGTCCCGGCGAAGTCAACCGTCCTAGCCAGCCATCGACACAACCTGCACGTCCTGGCCAGCCAGCCATACAGCCAGGCCGCCCCACACAGCCTGAAACTCGTCCCGGTCAACCGAAGCCTGGTCAATCGAATACGGGTCAGCCCAACATGCGTCCCGGCGAAGTCAACCGCCCCGGTCAGCCTCAAACTCGTCCCATGCTACCCGAGACTCGTCCGGCGCAGCCACAGGTCAGACCCACTCAGCCAGAAACCAGACCAGTGCAACCGCAGGTCCGTCCTGCCCAGCCACAGCCCCAAGCCCGTCCTGCCCAGCCACAGCCCCAATCTCAGGTTCGCCCTGCACCGCAGAGCAGACCTGCACCAACCCCACAAAATGTAGCCCGTCCTCAAAATCAACCGCAGCCGCGCCCTCAGCCTCAATCACGCCCGGCTCCTCAATCGCAATCACGCCCGGCTCCTCAACCGCAACCACGCCCGGCGCCGCAACCGCAGTCGCGTCCAGCGCCGCAACCTCAGTCGCGCCCCGAGCCTCAATCCCGCCCCGCACCTCAACCCAGGCAGCAGGCTGAATCAAGACCCGCTCCGCAGTCAGCTCCCCATGGAGAAGGAAAGCCACACTAAGGTACTTCGCCGCAGCACGTAAAAAGACCCGCTTCGCGCGGGTCTTTTCATTGTTCTCAATCGAAGCTCAATCAACCCTCTGGTGAAACGTCATCCTCGTGCCAGTCATGATCGCACTCATCGCACCTCCACAAGTTCGCTGGCTCAACTGCCTCGAGCACAGTCTCGTGGCTCCCGCACTTCGGGCAGGCCGGCACCGCAAACTCTTCCGGCATCGCCTCTTCGAGAGCCTTTCTAAACCGCTTTGCCAAGGGTTGCGACAACAGCGCTGCCGCGTCCTGCGCATCCTCAGGAGCCACCACAACGCGGGGTCCCCGAGTGTCCATCGGTGTTCCATCATCTGTCAGCACAGTGGATTCGATTCCCGCCTCCTTCAGAGCCAGCGAAGCCGCAGCCGCTCCGTATCCATCTTGATATTCAAAGACGCACTCTGCTGGTGCCAGCGCAGCATACGCCCGCAGATCCGCCAAATCATCCTCGCTTAGCACCTTCGCCTCCGCGCGCTCTGGAGCCGCCGAATCCTTCAGCCCGCGACGCGACATCTCGCCACGCAGAGCCTCCTGCGCTATCTCCGTCAGGTCGCTCATTCCCCGAGCCAGTCCCACCAGCTCCTCATCACCGTAGCTCGCATAGAGCGTTATCAACTCCTGGTACTGCGTCGCATCGCCAGTCATTCTCTTCTCCCGCTCAACAGCTTACAGCTCTCCTCGTTTGACTTCATCTCTCACCATGCCTAGCCTCAAAGTTGCGAACTAAATTCGCATCCCACAGGAGCGCGTCACGAATGCAGGTAAGCGAATGAAGGTTCTGGTAATCGGTGGTGGCGGCCGCGAGCATGCCATCGTATGGGCTCTCCTTAAATCATCTCAGGTCACTGAGGTTGTATGCGCTCCCGGCAACGGCGGCATCGCCTCGCTCGCCCGCTGCATCCCCTGCAATCCCGGCAACCTCCACGAGCTCGTCAACATTGTCGCCATCGAGCAGCCTGCCCTCACGGTCATCGGCCCTGAGCTGCCGCTCTCCCTTGGCCTCGTCGACGAGCTCACCAAACGTGGCCACCGTGTCTTTGGCCCTACTCAGGCCGCTGCCCGGCTCGAAACCAGCAAAGCCTTTGCCAAAGAGTTTATGCAGCGCCACGACCTCCCCACCGCCGAGTACGGCATCTGCACCACCCTCGCGCAGGTCCGCGAAGAACTTCCCCGCTTCACCGTCCCCATCGTCGTCAAAGCCTCTGGTCTAGCCGCCGGCAAAGGCGTCGTCATCTGTGAGACCCACCTACAGGCGGAAGCCGCGGCTGCCGAGATGTTCAGTGGTTCTCTTCTCGGCACAGCAGAGGAGGCAGTTGTCCTTGAAGAGTTCCTTACCGGCGAAGAACTCTCCTTCTTTGCTCTTTGCGATGGCACTCGCGCCATCGAAATCGCCTCTGCGCAAGACCACAAGCGCATCGGCGAAGGCGACACCGGTCCCAACACGGGTGGCATGGGCGCCTACTCCACCGATGGCATTGCCACTCCCGCCATGCGCAACTGGCTCCTCCACAATGTCGCGCAGAAGGTCGTCGACGGCATGCGCTCCGAGGGGGAACCCTTCAAGGGCATTCTCTTCTGCGGCATCATGATGTCTCCACGCGGCCCAATGGTCCTCGAGTTCAATACACGCTTCGGCGATCCCGAGACAGAAGCCATCCTCCTTCGACTCGAGACCGACATACTCGACCTGTTCAACGCCTCCATTGATGGCACCGCCAACCAGCTCACCATTGCGATGCGTCCCGGCGCCAGCGTCTGCATCGTCGCAGCCAGCGGAGGCTACCCCGGCAAGTATGTCTCAGGTAAACCCATCTCCGGCCTACCCGACAAAGCAATTCAGGGCGAATCCAAACAGGAAGACGTATTTATCTTCCACTCCGGCACGGCGATCATAGACGGAAAGATTGTCACCTCTGGAGGACGCGTCCTCGCGATCTCCGCCACTGCGCCTGATCTCCAGACTGCCCTCGACAAGGCTTACTCCGAAGTCGCAAAGATCTCATTTGAAGGCATGCAATTCCGCCGCGATATCGGCCATCGCGCCCTGCGCTAGCTGCTGCTTAAACCTCTTCCTTCGTGTCACTGCAATCTTTGTTCTCGTTCCCAGCGTGGCAGAGGAATCTGCGTCTCGCTGCTCGAAGGCTTCCACAAAGCCGCCGCTGGGGCCCAAAGCATCTACGGCACTGGCATGCAGTTCGCCTTTCTCAACCACCGTTAGGAGTTCGCTCCGCAAGCCCTCTCGTCAAGGTTCGCCAAACTCATGAAGCACGCCGATCATGCGTTAGTGAAACTCGAGCTCGACATGTACTGGCTCGCCCAGGCCGGCCAGGATCCGCTCACCGTGCCCGCTACGCCAACCGCGTCCGTCTTCTCCACCTCAAAGGCCGCATCGCCAACGCCCCACCGGCTTCGTCATGGACCCACCGCCAAGCACATCACCAAGCTAGGCAAGGGGACGCTGAACTGGCCAGCCATCTTCGCCCAGGCCCACAAGCAGGGCATCCGCTATGCCTGCCTCGATCAGGACGAAACCGCACTCCCGATCGACAGCCTCAAAGAAAACTTCGCCTACCTCCAGACGGTCAAGGCACAAAGGACAGTTCGAGAGCGTCAACAGACTCCCTCGGCCGAGTGCGAACACCGCATGCACGCTCTGCAAAACGTGTGATTCATTCGATGAGCGCAAATCATCAACGTGCTCCCGGTCATCGTTACTGCCACCTCACACCCATGCGAAGGTAGGTTCCCGCCAAAGAATGCCCCGGCGAAGATAAAACCCAACCCCAGCGCCATCGTTCCGAGGATGCGTCTGCGTCCATGCGTCCGAAACCCCTTCACCAGCGCCATCACGCCCAGCGCGGCCACCCCGACCGCCAGCGTACGATGCGTCCTTTCTTCTCCCGGAATGAAGCGAGCCATCACCACGGACATCGAGATCAAAACCGGAGTTATAGCACAGTGCACTACACAGAGAGCAGAAGCCCATGTACCAAGGCTATCCGCAGAAAAGGCTGAAGCACGCAACGAGGAGGTCATCAGAGAAACTCTTTCGAAAAGCAAAGTCGAGTCAGTGCACTCAAATACTATTGATATCCTATTATCATTTAGTGATTACAGTCATCCTTCCATGGAACAGACCTACCCGCTGTCTATCCAATCATCCTAAGCCGCCAACTTTACGCGGTCGTCACTGCGGGCAGAATCTCCGACACGTCCACCCATTGTGTTGGGTAGTCCCCGGTATAACAGGCAGTACAGAAGCTCCCAGGAGACAGCCCATCCACCTGCTCCCCCTTCGTACAAGCGTGCGTCAGCCCCACCAGGCTCAAATACGCCAGCGAATCCGCCTCCACAAACGCGCAGATCTCAGCGATCGACTTATTCGCCGCGATCAAGTCCTTCTTCGAAGGTGTATCTACCCCATAAAAACAAGGCGAGATCGTCGGCGGACAAGAGATTCGCAGATGCACCTCCGTCGCCCCGGCCGCCCGCACCATCCTCACAATCTTCCTCGACGTCGTGCCGCGAATGATTGAGTCGTCGATCAAAACAACGCGTTTGCCTTCCAGCAGATTTCGCATCGGGTTCAGTTTCATCCTCACGCCAAAGTCCCGCACCCTCTGCTCGGGCTGAATAAACGTTCGTCCCACATAGTGATTTCGAATCAGACCAAAGTTAAACGGTATCCCCGACTCTGCCGCGTACCCAATCGCCGCCGTCACGCCCGAGTCCGGCACCGGCACAATCAAATCCGCCGGCACACCCGATTCTCGAGCCAGCTGGCGTCCCATCTCTTCGCGCGACTGCTGCACCCACCGCCCGTAGATCTTCGAGTCGGGGCGCGCAAAGTAAACATGCTCGAATACGCAACTCGCCTGCGGGGTCGTCGTGTTGAAGTAGCGGCTGGTCACGCCATCTTCAGACACCATTACCAACTCACCGGGCTTCACGTCGCGCTCGTACTTCGCATGCAGCAGGTCGAACGCGCACGTCTCACTTGCGAAGACAAACGTATCCGGGGCTCCGTCCTTGCCTTCAATCCGGCCCATGGCCAGCGGACGAAACCCATGCGGATCTCTCGCGGCAAAGATGCGGTTTCGCGTCATCATCACAATGGAAAATGCGCCCTGCACCTGTGTCAGGGCCTCAGCCATGCAGTCAATCAGCGTGTTTTTCGTGGAGTGCGCAATCAACTGAATGATGATCTCGGAGTCCGACGTGGTCTGGAAGATCGCGCCATCGCGTTCCAGCCTCTCCTTCGCCGTTCCCAGGTTGATCAGGTTGCCATTGTGAGCAATCGCAATCAAACCCTTCGTGCTCTCCACCGAGATCGGCTGCGCGTTCAGCAGCGCCGAGTCACCCGTCGTCGAATAACGCGTATGTCCAATCGCGATGTGGCCCGGCAGCCTCGCCAGCACATCATCGGTAAAGATCTCCGACACCAGCCCCATGCCTTTGATGTCGTTAACCTGCTGCCCATCCGCGGTGGCAATGCCCGCCGACTCCTGCCCACGATGCTGCAAAGAATACAGTCCCCAGTAGGTCATCCGCGCCGCATCGTGATGGTTATAGATGGCCATCACGCCACACTCTTCGCGTAGTTTGTCGAACGGGGTCTCGTCTTCTTCGTCTAGATCTACTTCTTCCGTTGCCAGCTTCTTTTGATCGTCACTCCGCAGCAATGTTGCGACTTCTCGTTCTACCACAAACTCATCCTGAACCAGAAGATCGCTCATGCCGTCACCACCTCTGCGGCCAACTGTTCTTCCAGAGCGCCTGTCCACGATCCCTTCAGTGCGGCGATTGGTTCATCAATCACTTTCTTCCCATTGATTACACACTCGTAGTTGCCTGCGGTGACCTCTCCCAGCGGAGCCATCCACATCTTTGGATGCGCAGCCAACTCGGCCCGAATCGCTTTTACCCGTTCTGGATCTGCGGAAACGATCACCGAAGAGCTAATCTCGCTGAAGAACCGCTCCTTCAACGCAAACGGCTCGGTCTCAGAGACGTTCATCGATACGCGTAGACCCAACTCGCGAGGGAAGCACGCCTTCGCCAACGCAACTGCCGAGCCGCCATCCGAGATATCAGTTGCCGAAGCCAGCAGGCCCTTCGCCGAGAGGGCTGCAAGAGCCTTATGCAAGGCAGCCTCTTCCGTCAGGTTCAACAAAGGTGGAGCGCCCCAAAGCTCGTGCATCACGGTCTTCGCATACTCGGTCGATCCAAACTCCCTCTCGATTTTCCGTCCTTCACCTTGAAACGCCGAGAGGAACAGGATCGCGTCTCCCGCTTTGCGAAAAGCGGAGGGTACAGCTTTTGTCACATCGTCGATGATGCCAACGATTCCCAAGACCGGCGTCGGATAGATCCCCTCGCCTTTGGTCTCGTTGTAGAGCGAGACATTGCCACCTGTAACCGGAGTTCCCAGAGCGATGCAAGCCTCGGCAATCCCATCGATCGACTGTGAGAGCTGCGCCATAATCTCGGGCTTCTCCGGGTTGCCAAAGTTCAGGCAGTTGGTAGCCGACACCGGCATCGCGCCGGTGCAGGCGACCTTTCGGGCAGCCTCGGCGACTGCATGCATCGCGCCCAGCTTCGGGTCGAGATAGGTCCAGCGTCCGTTGCCCGCCAGCGCCATCGCCAATCCGCGATCGCCTTTTACGGTGTCGGTGAACTCGTGGGAAGCGTCCGGCGCGACGACGGGGTTCGCTGCATCCTGGTTGTCGGTGGCAAGTGTTGCCTCGCCCTTGGGGGTCGAAGAGGCCACCAATTCGGCTAACTTACCGAGCAATCCCTCATGACGCACTGCTCCTGCACTTTTGCTGGTGCCTTTGATCCGGATCACGCCAGCTTCACCGCCGGGACCCTGTACTGTGTTGGTCTGGACCATTGAGTCGTACTGCTCGAAAACCCAACGCTTGTCGCAGATATTCGCGCTCGCCAGCAGCTTCTTCAAGTCCGCTGTGTAATCACTTGGCTTCTTCAACTCTTCCAGCACGTGGGCTGGAGGATCGAGCGGCACCGGGGCCTTCCAGACGCCGACCGGGCGGTGGTAGAGCGGGGCATCATCGGTGAGCGAGCGATTCGGGATATCCGCGACGAGCTCGCCATGCTGCGTGATCACCATATTCGGCTTCTCGGTTACGACTCCGACGATCGAAGCATCGAGACCCCACTTGGCGAAGACATCCAGAACTTCCTGCGCTCGGGGCTTGTCGGCCACCAACAGCATTCGCTCCTGCGACTCGGACAACATAATCTCGTAGCTCGACATTCCTGTCTCACGCTGCGGGACCAGATCCAGCTCCACCGTCAACCCAAGATCGCCACGAGCACCCATCTCGCAGGTCGAGCAGGTTAGACCAGCAGCGCCCATATCCTGAATCCCGAGGACTGCGCCGGTCGCCATCGCCTCAAGGCAGGCCTCGAGCAGCAGCTTCTCCAGGAACGGATCGCCCATCTGCACGTTGGGCCGCTTCTGCTCCGAGCCTTCGGTGAACTCTTCGCTCGCCATTGTGGCTCCGTGGATTCCATCGCGGCCTGTCTTGGCGCCGACGTAGATCACTGGATTGCCAACGCCGGTGGCCTTTGCGTAGAAGATCTCATCGCTGCGCACCAACCCGAGGGCGAACGCGTTCAGCAGTGGATTGCCGGAGTAGCAGGCTTCAAAGCGCGTCTCGCCGCCAACGTTCGGGACGCCGAAGCAGTTTCCATAGCCTGCGACGCCATGCACGACGCCGGTGGCGATCTGGTGATTCCTGCGGCGCAGGGCTTCATCCGGCTCAGCCTCATCGAGTGGTCCAAAGCGCAGCGAATCCATTACGGCCAAGGGACGCGCGTTCATGGTGAAGATGTCGCGGAGGATCCCGCCTACACCCGTGGCTGCACCCTGATAAGGCTCGATGTAGCTGGGATGGTTGTGCGATTCGATCTTGAACGCGCAGGCCCACCCGTCGCCTACATCGATGATTCCGGCGTTCTCTCCGGGGCCCTGCACCACGCTTCCCGGCCCGGTCTTGCGCTCGCCCTTGGTGGGCAACCGCTTGAGATGCACTCGCGATGACTTGTAGGAGCAGTGCTCGGACCACATCACCGAGAAGATCCCTAACTCAGTCAGGGACGGGGTACGTCCGAGGGCTGCTTCGATGCGCGTGTACTCGTCCGGGGTGATACTGTGCTGCTTGAGCAGCGCCGGAGTAATGGTAGCTGGGGAGGGGGCTTTGTCTTGCTGGGCTTGCAGATTTGGCATGGCTCGCTACTTAAGATTGTCGCACGTTGGAAAAACGCTGTCCTGCCGGACGGCCCTCCTGCGCGGAGGGCGGGCGTTCGCACGCCTTTTTAGAGCTTCGCGTGGTCCTTCCGTTGGTCGGAATGATGATTCCTCGCGACCAACGGGAGCGCCAAGCGAAGCGGTATACCCATCACGAAGTGATCGCCTCGCGCGTAGCGAGCCTGTCCGGCAGACACTTCCACTCAACGCCGCTCGAGCGCGGCGCGATCCCACCTTGCGACATCGGCAGCTGCGCTGTAGGAGCTCTCCAGAAAGTCCATCACCGCCTTCTCCGGAGAGGCCAGCGCACGTACTACGTTGTATTTGAAGACAAACTCTCCCAACGCTTTATCCCAACCTGCGCCATCGGGCCGAATCTTCGCATCGGCGAGGCCGTCGGGCACTGGAGCTGCGTAGCAGTAGAACGCCGCTGTACCGTAGCCACCGTTGCCTGGCCAGAATCCGGCTGAGATGACCTCGTGGGAGTACGCCTCGCGCTGAA
Organism: Tunturiibacter empetritectus; assembly: GCF_013410875.1. Classification (GTDB taxonomy): domain Bacteria; phylum Acidobacteriota; class Terriglobia; order Terriglobales; family Acidobacteriaceae; genus Edaphobacter; species Edaphobacter empetritectus. The sequence continues at coordinate 709,101 of NZ_JACCCU010000003.1, forward strand.
TGCTGTCCGCTCCTGGCCGGGGCGGCGCGGGCCTGCCGGAGAACCGGGTGACTGCGAGATCGAAGCTCCCCCAGAAGAAGTGCACGGGGCTTACCTTGCCGAGGAAAGCTGTGCCCCAGGCGCGAAAGACCTTCTCTGCGTGGGCTAACACCTGCCAGAAGCGATGCGCATAGTCCGGATCATAGGAGGCGTGCTCGGTGTCGAGATCGAACCTGATCGGCTTCGCCAGCTCGCAGGGCATGGGATCGATCTTCACTGCGACGCCCAGCTCCTTCAGGCATCCGAGATACTCTGCATAGAAGTCGGCGACGCTGCGGGGCCTCAGCTTCATTGTCTGGTTTGCGCCGGAGCTCATGCGGAGATGGAGCTCATGGGCGACGAAGTCGAACTCGATGTCGAGCACGTCGTCTTCGTAGTCCATCGCCGAGGTGCCCAGTCCGCGGGCGGTGACGTAGAGGGGCACATTCCACCAGTGGTTCTGGAGTGGAGTCAGAGCCAGGCGGGTCTTGCCGACGATCTGGGTCCACATGTGCAGGGTATCGGCGGTGTCTGCCCAATCACTCCACGCAAGCTCAGGCCACTGCGCGACTCCACTCATAACGTCCTCCTGAATTCCCAAGACCCAGTAGCGGAAAGCATACGCCGCGGCGGGGAATCTAGCTTCCGGTGCTGCCGAAGCCGTTTGCTCCGCGTGGAGCTGCGACGAGCTCGCTTACTTCTTCGAAGGCTGCTTCGATCCGGCGCACGATGCGCAGCTGAGCGATCCTGTCTCCAGGGTTGATCTCTACTGCTTTCGTGCTCAGGTTGGTCATTACGACCTTGATCTCGCCGCGATACCCCGGGTCGATGACGCCGGCCAGGGTGGTGACTCCTTTTACGGCGAGTCCGGAGCGGTCTTCGACCAGCGCTCCATGGGTGGAGGGGAACTCCATTGCCACGCCCGTTGCTACCGGCATCGTGGTTCCGGCGTCGAGGGTTGCGGCTGCGACTGCGTAAAGATCCGCAGCGAGATCTCCGAACTCTCCGGTGTGAGCGTACCTGGGCAGCTGAGCCTCGGGCTGCAACTTCACCACGCGAATCCGCACGACATCTCCTGGCTCCAGCGCCATCAAAAGCCTCCAAAAAACTTCGACCGAACTCTATTTTTACCCGAATCGGAGTTGGGGACCGTTTATCCACATCCCGCGCCGCATCTTACGTTTTGGTATCCCACCTTTGGGGGAGAACCACGGGTTCATTTTTCGTCTTTTCCTCGCTCATCGGGCGTCCAATAAGGAGCGAGGGACGTCTTGATATGCAGTGCCCGAAACAACAGGAGAGCCGTATCGTGGCCATCAACGCCGAACAGCTGACTGCAACTCCTTTGCGCGTCATCACTGACCCTACGCCGACCGTCTGGTTGAAGCGCCTGATCGACAGCGGCACCCTTTATATCCCGCAGAACCTGAATCCCAGCCAGTTTGCTACGCTGCAGGCCATTACGCTGCTGCTGTCGCATCCGGGGTCGCGTTATGCGGCTTGCCGGCTGGACGCCAGCCTGACCACGAGCGCGGGCGAGGCCGAGGTCGATGCTCCGGCTCCTCCGATCTCCTTCGACTATCGCCTGGGCCTGGACGAGCTTGAGACGATTACCCGCACTCGCACCGGCTACTCCTTCACGGAGCTCCACACCGACCTGCAGGACGCCATCCTGAGCCTGATCGCCACGCGCGACCTGATCAGCCGAAGGCTCGACCTTGCCCGCTGGCTCGCAGACCTCCATAGCCATACCCTGGCGCTGGCTGCCTAAGGGTTTTGCTGCGCTGGAGCCGGGCAACGAGGGGTTTAAAAGCCGGTTCCCAAGATCGGCCTTTCTTCCTAGTCTTCCTCGTCTTCGATATCGTCTTCGTCTTCTTCATCGTCGAGGGCCAGGTCGGCTCGGGGATCGTAGTCTTCGTCGATTTCAATGGTGGCTCCGGGCTGGGCCAGGTCGAGGCCTTCGGGACTAGACTCTACGTCGCGAACGACTCTGGCTGCGTAGGGTTTGGTGATGAGGCTGGAGGCGTTGTTGGAGGCGAGCTGCAGACCGTAGAGCAGGGCGGTGGCGCGGCGGATGTCGAGATTGCCGGTGGCGAGGGCGTTGATGACGGTGGAGAGAGCGACCTGGACGGACTCGCGGTCTTCTAGGGTGGTGAGCTCGATGTGCTGGCCGGCCATAAGGTAGCCTCGGGCGGCACCGGTGTAGCGGAACTTCTGGTGGCTTTGGTGGAGGCGGGAGTGGAAGTAGCACCAGGTCTGGCCGGTGAGCGATGGGGCCTGGCAGCGGGTGCCGTTGGCCTTGACATGGCGACAGAGCGTGTATTGCATGGGTTTCCTCCGGGGGTACCCCCCCTTATTGCCTGCGTGTAAGTCTTTTGGCTGCATGGAGATAGCGGGAGATTAGACCTCTAAATACGTGCAGGCAAAGGAGTTACGTGCAGATATGTGGCAGCAAAGGACTTAGCTCCTTTTGCTGGGTGATGGTGGTAAATACGGAAGCCCCGGCCTGTTGGCTCGGGGCTTTTGTGTTCTCTGCTTCTATTTTACGGCATGGAGGGAAACTAATACGCCACGGGTAAGTTGCTGTGTGGTTTGGGTTTGGCGGTTTTCGGGGCTTGACAAGATTTCTTGACAGGGTTTTATGGGCCGACCGCTGCGGGCAATGGCGAGGAGGCAAACCTTAGTGAGCAGGATGCAGGACCCGGCGAAAATCTAACAGCAACAGCAATGGCAAAAACAACAGCAACGGCAATGGCAAGAACAACAGCAACGGCAATGGCAAGAACAACAGCAAGATCTGGCAGGGTTGGATTCTACTTTCCCACTCATCGCAAAGAGCGCGATGAATGGGGCACCCGATTTTTTGGGGGAGGGAAAGGAGCGCGCGCTGCGAAACTACAAGTAATTTAGTAGGCGCTGGCTTGGGTGAGCTGGTTTAGGGCAGCTTGGTCGAGTTTGAGGTCTACGGCGGCGAAGAGGCTTTCGAGCTGGTCGGTGCTGGTGGCGCTAGCTATGGGTGCGGTGATGGTGGGTTGGGCGAGGAGCCAGGCGAGGGCGATGGAGGCTTGCTTCGCTCCGGTTTGTTCTGCGACTTCGTTGAGGGCTGCTAGGATTTTTTTGCCGCGGTCGTCGAAGTATTTTTCTACGCGAGAGCCTCGGTTCTTCCCTTTGGTATCTTCGATGGTCTTGTACTTGCCGGTGAGGAAGCCGCTGGCGAGGGAGAAGTACGGGACGACGCCGAGGTGGAATTTTTCCGCGATGGGGGCCAGGTTTTGTTCGTAGTCCTGGCGGTCGTAGAGGTTGTACTCGGGCTGGAGGGTTTGGTAGACGGGGAGGTTGCTGAGCTGGGCGAGTTCGACGGCCAGGGTGAGGCGTTGGGGTTTGTAGTTGGAGGCGCCGATGTGGCGGACTTTGCCTTGCTGGATGAGCTGCTGGTAGGCCTCGAGGGTTTCGTCGAGGGGCGTGGACTCGTCGTCCTTGTGGGACTGGTAGAGGTCGATGTGGTCGGTCTGGAGGCGGTGGAGGGAGGCTTCGACGGCTTCGAGGATGTATTTTTTGCTGAGGCCGGATTTGCCGTCGCCCATGTCCATCCCTACTTTGGTGGCGAGGACGATCTGGTCGCGTTTGCCTGATTGCTTGAACCAGTTGCCGAGGATGATTTCGGATTCGCCGCCGCGATGGCCGGCGACCCAGCGGGAGTAGACATCGGCGGTGTCGATGAAGTTGAAGCCGCGATCGGTGAAGGCGTCGAGGATGCTGAAGGAGGTGGGCTGGTCGATGGTCCAGCCGAAGACGTTGCCGCCTAGCATGAGGGGGACGATCTGGAGGTTGGTCTGGCCTAGGGGTCTGGTTTGCACGTGGTCCTCTGCGCTGTTCGATGCGGGGCAGGACGAAAGGATTCCGTTGCGCTTAGTCACCCCACAAACGAAGACCTGTTTGCGGAGTCGGCGGTCACTTTGTGACTTGTATACCGCTTCGGTTGGCGCTCCCGCTGGTCGCGATGAAATATGGTTCCGCTAGACAACCCTGCGGGGCCGTGCGATCCATTTCATCCAGCGCCGGCTAGTTCATCCAGCGTTTGTCGTTGGGGTTCTTGCGGAGTTCGTCGGGGTCGACGTAGCGGCCGTCCTTGTCGAAGTGGACCTCGCGGTTCTGCTTCTTCATGTAGACCTCGAACTTGCGGGCGGCGCGGCGACGCTTCCAGCGGTAGTAGCGGTTGCGGACTCCGAAGTACTGTTCGGAGAGGCCGAAGGCGAGGCCGCGGCGGGGGGCGAATTTGACGAAGAGGCCGCCGCAGAGAGCTCCCGAGAGCTGGATGAGGGCGTTGAAGCTGTCGGCCTGCTTGAGGAGGATGGCGACGGCGATGAGGATGTAGATCGCGACCATGTACTTGGCCTTGATGCGAAGGACAAACCAGAGGAGAAACTCCTGATCGCCGAAGATCATGGCGATGGCGACCATGAGGCCGAAGATGCCGGACCAGGCTCCGGCGGCGACGATGTCGGGACGCAGGCCGAGGACGTGAGTGAAGGAGATGGCGGAGGCGAGGAGGGCGCCGCCGATGACGGAGGTGAGGTAGAGCTCGGCCAGCCAGCGGCCGCCGAAGGAGGGCTCGAGGAGGGAGCCGGTGAACCAGAGGGTGAGCATGCCGAAGAGGATGCCGAGGATGCCCTGTTCGACGAAGGAGTAGGTGAGGAGTTGCCAGATTTCGCCGTGGAGGACGGCGAAGGGCTCGAGGATGAGGTGGGAGAGGAGGACGGCTTGAAGCTGTGGGGCGAGCCAGCGAAGGAGGAGCAGGCCGAAGAAGGAGCCGACGTTCAGAAGGATGAGCTTGCGGGTGGTGCCTTCGAAGGCGGGGAGAGCGAGCGAGATGGGGCCGGAACGGGGCATGCTTTTGTTATTTCATCATAGGTTCTCCGGTTCGACGGTGGGGAGTGTTTGCACCGATTTGCGCAGACGGCGTCGATTTTTTCATCAAAATGGGACGGCTTGCGGTTATTCTCCGGATTTACTCCAACGTTGTTTTCCGGGTTTAGTCGATGCGATCTTCGAGCTGCACCTTGACCTTGTCGCCGGTCTGCTTGCCGATTGCCTTGCGGATGTCGACTTTTACGGGGAGTTTGTGGGTGCCGTCGCCGAGGGCCATGAAGGAGCTGCGAAAGGGCTGGCCGTCGATCTTTCCAGTGACTTTAACGAGACCGCGCGTGCCGAAGAATTTTACTGAGTCGGGCCAAACCACGTAAGTCCAACCACCTTTTGCAGGGCTTTTTTGCAGGGTGGCGGTGAAAGTTTTGTTCAGCATTGGGTGTGTGACCTCCTGTCATCCGGAGATGAGCTCAGTTTGCCTGGAGCAATACTAGTCCTGAAATGACGGAAGGAGCTACGGCGGGATGATGAGACATACTGTGATTGGAGCTGTTTTCCAGCGCTGTGTCCTGCCGGACGGGCGCCCTGCGCGGGCGGCGGTCACTTCGTGACTTGTATACCGCTTCGCTTGGCGCTCCCGTTGATCGCGACGGAAGATGATTCCGACCAACGGGAGGACCAAGCGAAGCTTTAAAGAGGTGTGCGAACGCCCGCGCTCCGCGCAGGAGGCCCGTTCGGCGGGACACTTATTTTCGCTGTGGGGTGGGGAGGACGGCTGCGCTGCGGTGGCCGGCGGGGTCGACCGAGCGGACGGCGAAGACCACGTTATCTTTGGAGATGGCCAGCTTGAGGCTTAGGGCGGAGCCAGCGGATTCGGAGTCGGTCCAGACGGGTTGGTCGGTCTCCCGAAAGACGACCTCGTAGGTGGTGTTGGCGGGGGCGCCGACGGGGGGCTGCCAGGTGAGCTCGGTGTTGTTGTCGAGGGCGGTAGTGAGGATGCGGACGTTCTGCGGCTGGCCGGGGGCGGAGGCGAGGGTAGCGAGGGTGGCGGCGTTGAGACGGGCTACGTTGGCGACGTAGGAGAAGTCGACGTACCGGAGGAGGTCGCCGAACTGGGTGTTGTTTTCTGTGCGGACGTCCTGGTGCTGGTGATCGAAGTTTTCTGTCCACTCGGTGAAGCGGACGGCGGCGAAGCCCTCCTGGTTGAAGCTGGTGTGGTCGCCGCCGCGGAGGAAGCGGTCGCGACGGAAGATGAGGACGGGGTGGAAGGCGGGGACCATACGCATGAGGTTGTTGTGGACGCGGCTGCCTGGGGGGTTAGGTGCGTGCTGGGAGGTGGGATGGAAGTAGGTGGCGCCGACGTCGACGATGGTGCGGGCTAGCTCACGGGATGGGGAGTCGCCTTCGGCGCCGAGGGTTTCGATGGCGCGGAGCTGCTCGGGGGTGGCGTTGGCGGGGATGCCTTCGGAGAAGACGCGGACGGTGGTCTTGTCCTGGATGTTGGGGGGGGTGGAGTTGCCGGGGGTGGTGTCGCCGCCGACGATGTCGTTGTTGAGGACGGCTTCGAGCTGCCAGTTTTCTGCACGGGCGAGTTTGGCGAGGTGGGCGCTGCCGTTGAGGCCTTGCTCTTCTCCGGCTACGGCAACGAAGACGATGGTGCTGGGGAGTTTGAGTTTGCTGAGGACTCGGGCGGACTCGAGGGAGACGGCGACTCCGCTGGCGTCGTCGTTGGCTCCTGGGGCTGGGTCGTGGGTGTTTTCGTTTTTGGAGTTGCGGGAGTCGTAGTGGCCGGTGACGAGGACCATGCGGGCGGCCTGGGCGGGGTCGGTGCCGTGGAGGATGGCGTAGACGTTGCTGATTTTGGTGGGTTTGGTGATGCGGGCGTTGGGTGCGGTGCCGGCGGGCTCGGTGAAGGTGTCGCGCTTTACTTGGAGGCAGTTGCTGCAGGCTGCTGAGATGGATTTGAATTCGGACTCGATCCAGTCGGCTGCGGCGTTGACGCCGGTGTTGGGGGCGAGGTCGGTGTCCAGGCTGGAGAGGGTGCTGCGGTTGTTGAAGGAGACGAGTTTGGTGATGGTGGCTTTGATGTGGTCGGGGGAGACCTGGGCGAGGGCGGCGGCGATGACGGGGTCGGCTGGCGCGGGGGTGATGGGCTTGCCGGTGGGGAGGGGTTGTTGCGCGTGAAGGAGGGTGCAGGCGAACGCAGAGGTTGCGAGGAGGTGAGAGAGGGCTGGGCGTGCGGATCGAGCGATCACGAATTTCTCCTTGTGCAAAAAACCGAAGTACGGGGTAGATCGTATGCTTGACGTAGGCGCGGGAGGGCCGCTAAATAATAGCAAGGATAAATAGCAAGGACGTCCCCGGGGATGTTCCTGTAATCCTATAGACGGGCGAGTGGGCCCAAAGATCCTGGAGGCACGATCATGGCTGTTGTTTGTCCTGAATGCGATAACCCGATTGTGGTTGACGTCGATGAGGTGGAAGAGGGAGAGACGGTGCAGTGCGATGAGTGCGGCGTCGATCTCGAGGTGGTTTCTGTGGATCCGCTGGAGCTGGCGGCTGTCGACGAGGCGGGTTATGACGATGAAGATGTGACGCATACCGACGAAGAGGAAGAGGAGTAACGGCTGATCTGGATGGGGATAGCCGTATACTGAAAACTATGAAGCGTACCGGGTTCTTGCTCCGTTCGTCTGCTGGTAAAGTGATCCTCGCCTTTTGTTCGATGGTGGTTGTCGCGGGTGCTGTGCTGTCGGTCTATGCGGTGGCGGAGCAGCGGGGCCCTGTGCAGCGGGTTGTGCAGGGCAAGGTGATGGATAGCGGCGGGGCGATTGTGAAGGGTGCGGTGGTTTATCTGAAGGATGACCATAGCCTGACGGTGAAGAGCTACTTTTCCGATGACGAGGGCGGCTACCGGTTTGGGCAGCTGGCGCAGAATACCGACTATGAGATCTGGGCGGAGAGTAATGGGAAGAAGAGCGCCGTGAAGACGATCAGCTCGTTCGATAACAAGAATCAGTTTTTTATTGATTTGAAGATTGGGAAGTAGCTCGCCCTGGTCTCGTACAGATAAAAGATATGTCCTGCCGGACGGGCCTCCTGCGCGGAGTGCGGTCACTTCGTGACTTGTATACCTTGTCCTGGTTTGGTCGACATGCTTGGTCCTCCCTTTGGTCGGAAGGAGGACCTTGGGCTGGTTGCGGGAACGCGCTAGTCGGCGATGCCTGGGTTGGGTGGGTCTACGCCCAGGGCTGTGGCTAAGGCGATGAGGTGGTCCTGCTCCTGCATGAGGATCTCGCGGATGGACTCGCCGATGGCGAACTCGTTGAGCTCATCACACTGCCGGATGCGGCGGCGATAGTTTCGGATGGTCTCGGTCTCGTTTTCGAGGTCAAAGCGGAGCATGTCCTCGTTCTTTTCTGAGGTCTTTACAGGCTTCGGGGTGACGGAGGGCATGCCGCCGAGATAGTCGATGTGGTTGGCCAAGGCGATGGCGTGGGCAAGCTCTTCGGTGGCGTGGACCGCGAGCTCGTCGGCGATGTTCATGTACTGGGCGCCTTTGAGGACCTGCGAATAGTTCACGTAGGCGATGATGGCCTGATATTCGCGGGAGAGATCTTCGTTGAGGAGGTCGATTAGTTTTTCGCGGGTGATGGCGGTGGGTGTTGCGCTTGCTTTTTGGTCGGACATGAATTCTCCAGTTGATTCTGCGGTAGTGGTCTCGCTTGTGAGATGCAGGAATGGAAGTGCACGTTGGGGCGGCGAGGGAACGAATCAGCTTTTGCTGCGTTAGCAGCTGCGACAGCAGATTCCTCCGCGTTGTTGCGGAATGACCAAGGAGCCGGATAAACAGCAATGCCAGCAAACGGGTAGCTAAACGGGAAAGGACTTTAGCCAAGTGCGGAAGGCGGGGCCGAGGTCTTTGTGTTTCAGGGCGTACTCTACGGTGGCGCGGAGGTAGCCTTGTTTGTCGCCGGCGTCGTGACGCTTGCCTTCGTAGACGAAGCCGTAGACTTTTTCGTGCTGGAGGAGCGCCTTGATGCCGTCGGTGAGTTGGAGTTCGCCGCCTGCGCCGGGGGTGATGTGCTCGAGCATGTCGAAGATGCGCGGGGTGAGAATGTAACGGCCGATGATCGCATTCTGCGAGGGCGCGTCTTCGGGTTTGGGTTTTTCGACGAGATTTTTGACGGCGAGCAAGCGCGGGTTTTTGGGGTCGGGCGTGCAGTCGAGGCAGCCGTAGTTCTGGATGGCCGCGCCTTCGACGATCTCTGAGCCGAGGATGCTGGACATCTCTCCGTTCGCGGCTTGGGTTTCGTTGAACGCTTCGACCATCTGCTTCATGCAGGGGGTGGTGGCGTCGACGAGGTCGTCGGGGAGGATGACGGCAAAGGGCTCGTTGCCGACGAGCTCTTTGGCCATGAGGACGGCGTGTCCGAGGCCGAGGGGTTCGGGCTGACGGGTGTAGGTGATCTTGGCGAGCTTTGAGACCGAGCGGGCGACTTCGAGGAGGGCGGTTTTGTTCTTGGCGGCGAGGGAGGCTTCGAGCTCGGGGCTGGAGTCGAAGTGATCTTCCATGGTGGACTTGCCGCGGCCGGTGACGATGATGATCTCGGTGCAGCCGGCGGCTACGGCCTCTTCGACGCCGTACTGGATGAGCGGCTTGTCGACGAGACATAGCATCTCTTTGGGCATGGCTTTGGTGGCGGGAAGGAAGCGGGTGCCCATCCCTGCGGCAGGGAAGACGGCTTTGCGGATTTTTTGGGGAGTCATGTTTGATGTCATCAATTTTGTTGGATGCAGGTTGACTTTGAAAATGCTAACAGGGCTGGAGGAATGGTGGAATAGCCCGATCGGGTCGGGAAGAAAGTTGGATCTTTGAAATCAGTAGGGCAGCTTTTATGGGCGGTTGGGCTAAGGAGACTATGCCGTAAGTGCGGGGTTGAGTTTGTACGATTTTTTTATCGGCTTGGCCCGCTGAATGCGCGATAGACGTTTGGGGGTGTGCATGGCTTCCCACAGATCTGTCCGGCGCTGTGTGTTCAGCCAGAAGTCGGCGGAGTTGCCGAAGACACGCCCCAGGATCAAGGCAGTATCTGCGGTGATGGCGCGGCGGTTACGGCACAGCTCATTGATATGTTTCCGTGGCAGTCCCGCTTTTTCTGCTAACTCGATCTGAGTTATGTTGAGCGGTTCCATGAACTCTTCCGTCAACATCTCACCTACTGTGACTGGCTTTCTTTTTGTGTTCAACATAGAGGTTCTCCGATACCGGCTTCCAGATTCAAACTGACAGCATGATGTTCAGCGATAAGAATGATTGTCTAAGTAGACTTGAGCAGCTTTGCCGCCGCTCCATTGGAATACCAGCCGCCATTGATTGTTGACCCTGATTGAGTGCCAATCCTCCAATTTACCTTTCAACTTCTCGAAGTGGTTGCTGGGTGGGACGCGAAGGTCTGCGTCGCTGGTTGCATCGTCGAGCAACTGCAATTTGCGGAATAGCCTGTCTTCGAGGTCGGCAGGGATTCTCTTCGAACGAGTATCGTTTTCGAAGAAGTTCCTGAGCCAGGTTTCGCGCCAACTCGTAATCATTGTACGGCACTGTACCACACAGCGGTACAGTGTCCTATTACAGGACGGGGGAGTCGTCGTGGAGCATGGCTTTGCGGACGATTTTGATGGGAGCGAATCCCTGACGCATGAAGTTGTCGTGGAAGTCCTGGAGGTTGAAGGCTGTGCCTTGTTTTTTCATCATGTCGGCGCGGAGCTTCATGATTTGGAGCTTGCCGAGGGTGTAGTAGAGGTAGGTGGCGTCGGCGGTGCCGCGCTTGGTTTCGACGAGACCGACGGAGTGGGACTGATAGCCGTCGGTGACGAAGAAGTTGACGGCCTGGTCGATCGTCCACTGACCTCCGGGGGTGCCCAGGCCGGTGTGGAGCTTGATGGAGTTGACGAAGCGGGCGTCGCGGAGAAGGGCGTCCTGAATCTGGCCGAGGCGGATGAGTTTGGCTTCGCGCTCGTTCTGGGCGCCAGTGCCGGGTTGGCCGTACCCTTGGTCGAGCATCATCTGCTCGGTGTAGTGGGCCCAGCCTTCGATATTGGTGCTGGCGCCGAGGACCTTGCGAATGGTGGAGGGGAACTGCGGGGTCCAGAGGAACTGGATGTAGTGGCCGGGGTAGGCCTCGTGGACACTGGTGGAGATGATGGTGCCGACGTTGAACTCGGACATGTGTTCGGCGATGTGTTCGGGAGTCCAGGTTTTTTCAGGCAGCGTTACGTTGAAGTAGGCCTTGGTGGAGTGGGTCTCGAAGGGGCCGGGCGGGTCCATGGAGGCCGAGGTGGTGGCGCGCTCGAAGGGCGGGGTCTCCTCTAAGGTGGGCTCGACCTTGGAGGGGATGGTGATGATGTGGTGGGTGTTGATGAAGTCGATGAGGCTGGAGAAAGTGTCGTTGAAGGTGCTGAGGAGCTTGTCGGGTGCGGGGTGGATGGTGGCTAGTTCGGCGAGGACTTGTTGCGGAGTTTTGGTGGGGTCGACTTCTTTGGCTACGCGGGCGAACTCGGCCTGGTTTTTGTGCAGGTCGGCGTAGGCGATCTCGAGGAGGTGATCGAGGGGGATGTCGACCATCTCGTCGTAGCTGAGTTTTTTGGCGAAGGTGTCGGCGCCGAACTTGAAGTCGCCGTTGGAGCGGGGGAGGAGATCGGATTTGAGCCAGGCCTCGTAGGATTTGAGAGCTTCGATGACAGCGGCGTTCGATTTGGCGAAGGCGGCCTTGGTGTCGGGGTCGGTGGCATCAGTGAATGCGGAGGGGACGTCGTTCTGGAAGAAGCTTATGTCGCCGTCGAGTTGTTCCAGGGCTATTTCGGTGTAGATGTGCGGAGGGTTTTTGAGATTTTTGCGAGCTTCGAGGAGGACCTGCGGCATCTGGTTTTCGCGGGCTATGAGGGATTTGAGGCGTGTGTCGGCTGAGGCGTAGGGCCGCTCCATGATGACGAAAGCGGAGGCGGTGATGCCGGTGGAGTAGTTGTCGGGATTCTTCTCCCAGGGGCGGATGACCTCGAGGGTGAGGAGGGTGCTGCGGATGTTGTTGAGGAGGATGGCGCGGTCGCCGGCTACGGAAGCGTCGAGTGCGGAGGGGTCGATGGCTTCGACTTTCTTCTCGTAGGTGTGCAGAGCGGCGATTTGTTTCTGGATGTTGGCGGCGGAGTAGTCTTCGAGCTTGTCGTCGTACTGATGGAGGCCCGCGGAGGTGCCGGCGGTGGGGCCGAAGTGGAAGTAGACGTCGGAGAAGTACTGATCGGCGAGGTAGTTGAAGGTCTGGCCGCCGCCGTCGGCCGAGAGGTGCTGGGCGTGGGCGGGCCGCATGGGGAGGAGGGCGAGAGCGGCGACGAAGAGGGCTTTGGAGGCGAAGATGCGGCTGGTCATGAGGTGCGACCAGTTTACGGCAGAGTGAGGATGAATGGGCCGTGATCCTGGACGGGCGGGGACGGGAGGCCCGCCGGGATGACGTCGTAGTGGGCCATGACGCTGCCGATGTCGGCGAGATTGGGTGGGTCTTCGGCTTTGAGGATGCGGGAGAGCTCGTGGAAGTACTCGGGACCGAGGAGGCCGGGGGTGAGCAGGCAGATGATGCGGGCGGTTTGTTGCTGATCGTTGAGGTAGGAGTGTACGGTGCCGCGCGGAATGTAGAGATGCTGTCCGGGATGGAGGGTGATTTTGCGCTGGTCGACGATCCAGGTCGTGATGCCGTTCATCGCAAAGACCGTCTCTTCGGATTCGCGGTGAAGGTGGGGGATGTTGAGGTGAGCGTGAGGTGGGATGAGGAGCTCGAAGACGTCCGCGGCGCCCTGGGTCTCATGGCGGCTCTGAAGGAAGGTGATGGTGAGTTTACCGATCTGGATGGGCTGATGCATAAGACCCTTTCCCGTCTCGATACGAGGAGGACGGCTTCGGTGACTGCTTATTAGGACACCGAGTGGAGGAAAAGGTTACGGAGAGTAGTGAGGAGCTGCGTTCAGGGCGCTACGGTAGAGTGTATTCGAAGTCGTAGGAGTGTTTGCCGTCGACGATGTTGATGGACATTGCGCCGGCGAGGCCGATGAGCTGGCCGGTACCGGAGTCGGGGACCACGGTGACGCTGAGTGTGGGGGTGCCGCGCATCATGGTGCCGGTGTGCTGAAGGAAGAAGGTGCCGGTGTGGCCTTTGAGGGTGCCGGTGACGATCTCGAGGGCGACGTAGCCTCCTGAAGAGCCTTTGGCTCCGGAGCCTACGGCGAGCATGGTGCCTTTGCTGGTGGCTTCAAGGTCGCCGTGGAAGTGCTTGTCGATGAGCATGCGGGCGATAGAGGGCGAGCCTGCTGTTGCGTCGGCGGGCTGCGGGGCTATCTTTACGTCGAAGGAGCCGGTGGCGTGTTGGGTGGCCTCGGCTGCTTTACTCGCCTGGGGATTGGCTCCAGGAGTTACGGTGAGGGCGAGGGTCAGGCACAAGAGGAGGGTCTTCATGTTGCGGCCATCATCGGCTATTGGTGTGAGTGAGTCAATGAGGTGTGGGGTGGCTTTGCGGCTGAAAGGTTCGCACGGTTGTGGCGCGCTGAGTGCTTCGGGATCCTTCGCTGCGCTCAGGATGACAGCAGAGACAGCAACAGCAACGGCAACGGCAACAGCAACGGCAAAGGCAAAGGCAAAGGCAAAGGCAAAGGCAAAGGCACAAACGGATCTTCGCGTGCTTAGAGGACGAGTGCGGAGACTAGTTGGGGAGGGTAGTGTCGAGGGCGTCGAGGAGGGCGCGGGTTTCGGAGAGGACTTCTTCGGATTTTGCGGAGGGGAGGGGCCAGCGGAGGGTTCCCTGGGGGGTGAACTGGGCGCCGCGTTTGGTGTTGCGGCTGACCAGCTTCATCAACGTGGCGGGGTCTACGGTTTTGTTGTTGCCGTTGGTGAAGTGGGAGGGGTCGGCGTTGACGGCGGCGAATTTTACGTGGAGCATCTCGACGAAGGTCTTGATGGGTTGGGCTTTTCCTCCGCCGCGGGCGCTATTGCCGTTGGGGTTGGGAAGTTCGACTTGCGTGCGCTTGCGGTCGAGCTGGGAGATGCCGAGTTGCTCGCACTGGAGGCGGATTTCGCCTGCGGCGAGGAGATTCAAGACTGTTTCTGGTGGTGTGCCGTAGCGGTCTTGTAGTTCGGCGCGGACGTCGGCGAGGTCGGCTTGCGTTTGTGCGCCGGCGATGCGCTTGTACATGCGGAGGCGCTGGTTCTCTTCGGGGATGTAGTCGGAGTCGATGCGGACAGAGATGCCGAGGTTGATGACGGTGTTGGCGTGGGCGGGTTTTTCTTCTTCGCCCTTCATCTTGCGGACGGCTTCCTCGAGCATGGTGGTGTACATCTCGAAGCCGATGGCTTCGATGTGGCCTGACTGTTCGCCGCCGAGCATGTTGCCTGCGCCGCGGAGTTCGAGGTCGAGGGCGGCTATTTTGAAGCCTGCGCCCAGGTCGGAGAATTCTTTTAACGCGGCGAGGCGGCGGCGGGCTACTTCGGTGAGTTCGGTTTCGGGTGGGATGAGGAGATAGCTGTAGGCGCGGCGGTTGCTTCGGCCAACGCGGCCGCGGAGTTGATAGAGCTCGCTGAGTCCGTGGCGGTCGGCGCGGTTGATGATGATGGTGTTGGCGAGGGGGATGTCGAGGCCGTTTTCGATGATGCTGGTGGCGACGAGGACGTCGTACTCGTGGTTCATGAAGGCGAGCATGACGCGCTCGAGCTCGGCTTCGGGAAGCTGGCCGTGGCCGATGACGATGCGGGCTTGCGGGACCAGTTCGCGGATCTTGGATGCTAGTTCGTAGATGGTTTCTACGCGGTTGTGGACGAAGTAGACCTGGCCGCCGCGCTCGAGCTCCATCTCGACTGCGGTACGGATGAGTTTTTCGTCGAACTTGGCGACGATGGTCTGGATGGCCATGCGGTCTTTGGGTGGGGTCTCGATGACGGACATATCACGTAACCCAATCAGTGACATATGCAGGGTGCGCGGGATGGGCGTGGCGGACATGGAGAGCACGTCGATCGCGGCGCGCATCTGCTTGAGGCGCTCTTTGTGGCGGACTCCGAAGCGTTGCTCTTCATCGACGACGAGGAGGCCGAGGTCCTGGAACTTCAGGTCTTTGGAGAGGATGGCGTGGGTGCCGATGAGGATGTCGATCTTGCCGGCTTCGGCTTTTTCGAGGATGATCTTTTTTTCTTTGGCGGTACGGAAGCGGGAGATCATCTCGATGTTGACGGGGAAGTTGGCGAAGCGTTTTTTGAAGGACTCGAAGTGCTGGAAGCTGAGCACGGTTGTGGGCGTGAGGACTGCTACTTGTTTGGAGTCCTGCACGGCTTTGAAGGCGGCTCGCATGGCGACTTCAGTTTTGCCGTAGCCGACGTCGCCGCAGAGGAGTCGGTCCATGGGGCGAGTTGACTCCATGTCGGCCTTGATGTCGGCGATGGCGGTGAGCTGATCGTCGGTTTCGTTGAAGTCGAAGGCATCTTCGAACTCGTGCTGCATGTTGGTGTCGGGGGAGAAGGGTGTGCCGACGGCGGCCTGACGCTGCGCATAGAGCTTGAGTAGCTCGGCGGTCATGTCGGCCATCGCTTTTTTTACGCGGGCTTTGGTCTTCTGCCAGGCTTGCGTGCCGAGTTTGTTTAATTCTGGCGGTGGGCCGGTTTCGCTGGAGCGGTACTTCTGGATGAGGTCGAGGCGCGTGAGAGGGACGTAGAGTTTTGCTTCGTCGGCGAACTCGAGGATCATGAGTTCGAGCGGCGGGGCGTCGTTCTCTTCGATGACGCGGAGGCCGCAGTAGCGGGAGATGCCGTGTTCGACGTGGACTACGTAGTCGCCTACGGCGAGGTCGCGGAAGTCGGAGATGAAGGCGGCGGCTTTGGATTTGCCGCGGCGGACCGGGCGGGCGGTTACGTCGGCGTCGTCGGTGAGGTCTTGCGCGCCGAAGATGACGATCTGGCCATGGGCGGTGCCTTTGTCGAGGGCTCGTTCACGAAGTTCAAGGATCTGGACGCCTGCGGCGATGGGGGTTTTGACGATGACGGGCGTGCGGAGGTCGATGGTGTTGCCGCCGAGGTAGCTGGACTCGGTGTAGACGGTGGAGGAGCCCGGGCTCTCGTTGCGGGAGCCGAGGCGGTAGGGGAGTTGGTACTCCTGCAGGAGGCCGGCGAGGCGCTCGACTTCGCCTTGATTCGGGGCGGTGAGGAGGATGCGGGCTTCCTGTTTGATGAGGGAGTTGATGGCGTCGATCATGGCTGGGATGGAGCCGTGAAAGCGCATGGTGGGACGGGTGGCGAAGTCGACTTCGGAGAGGTCGCTGCGGTCGGCGTCGAGGATGTCGACTGCGCCGAGTTGGTCAAGCTCGATGCCGGAGAACTTGTGGAGGCGGTCGTCGAGATCCCAGGGGGAGAGGTAGATGTCTTCGGGACGGACGAGGTTGCCGATGCCGGAGCGCTCGTGGCGCTGCTCGATCTTGTTCCACCAGCGCTCGCCTTGATTTTTGATCATGGCCGGCTCTTCAAGGAAGACGCGCGGGGCGGTGGGGCTGCTGGCGCTGAGGAGGTCTAGGAGGGTGAGGTTGGCTCCGGCTACGGGGGCGAAGAACTCCCAGCCGGGGAAGATGGTGGCTTCTACACCCCGGCGATAAGAAGCATCGCCGGGGACCCCGTATTCACCGGTGCGGGTGCTGACGTGGGTGAGGAGTTCGGCTGGCTCTTCGCCGCCTTCGATTGCGGCTCCGGCTTTGCCTGCGCGGGTGAGGCGAGCGTTGATGGCGGTGAGGAGCTTGTCGGTGACTGGGGTTTCGGTGAGTGGGAGGAGGAGTGCGCTGTCGAGGGTGGAGGCGGAGCGTTGGGTGTCGGGGTCGAAGCGGCGGATGGATTCGATCTCGTCGCCGAAGAAGTCGACGCGGACGGGGCGGTCCATCTCGGGGGAGTAGATGTCGAGGATGCCGCCGCGGAGGGTGACCTGGCCGGGCATCTCGACTACGTCGACTTTGGTGTAACCGACGGAGAGGAGGTGCTCGACGAGCATGTCGGGCATGTACTCTTCGCCGACTTTGAGGTGGAGGGTGAGGGCGCGGTAGTAGTCGCGGGGGAAGAGACGCATGCAGGCGGCTTCGACTGGGGCGATGACGAGGCGGGCCTGATTGGTTGCGATCTTCCAGAGGGTGGCGGCGCGGGTCTCTTGAATTTCGGGGTGGGGCGAGAGGTTTTCGAAGGGGAGGACGTCATGTGCGGGAAGACGGAGGACGGATTCGGGCGCGAGGGCACCGGTGAGTTCGCAGGCGCTGATGACGGCGGCCTGGAGGGCTTCGGCGGCTTTGTTGTCGGCGACGATGATGACGCAGGGGGCCTGGGCGGCGCGGACGAAGAAGGGAAGATAGAGGGCGCGGGCGGTGAAGGTGAGTCCGGAGACACGTCTGCGCCCCGTGCCTCCGCTGAGGTGGCGGCGTACACGCTCAAAAGCTTCAGAGTGCTCCAGGTCTGCGAGGAGCTCGCGGACGAAGGGTAGGACCATGCTGAATTGAGTTTATCAAGTGGAGTTATCAGGCGGAGTCTGCACGGGTTTACTCCGCCGAGTGATTTGGAGTAGTATCTGGCACCCGCAGGGAAATAGAGCCTGCGCTGCTGCCCGATTTCGACAAGTTTTTCGGCTTCGGACAGAGATACTGCCGGAGGATGGACATGAATACTTTGAGGAAGCGGTATCTTTTTGCGCTTTTAGCGGTGGTGCTTCCACTGATTGCGGGATGCACTCGTCACAGCAAGAGTGAGCAGTACTATCTGATCGCTACGAATACAGCGGTTCCTTATTGGAAGGCGGCCGCAACGGGATTTGCAGCCGCGGGCGCGCAGTATGGCGTTTCAGTCGATACGCGCGGGCCGGCGGGGCTAAACGCGCAGGCCGAGGTGGATGAGTTCAAGGCGATGGTAGCGAGGAAGCCTGCGGGCATTCTTGTGTCGGTAGCGAACTCGCAGTTGATGGCGCCGGAGATCGATGCGGCGATTGCGGCGGGTATTCCGGTGATTACGATTGACTCGGATTCGCCGGAGAGCAAGCGGTTGTACTTTATCGGGACGAATAATCTGGAGGCTGGACGGCTGGGCGGACGACGCGTTGCCGCGGTGCTGAACGGTAAGGGGAATGTCGTGTTCTTTACGAATCCGGGGCAGCCGAATCTGGATGAGCGGTTGAAGGGCTATATGGATATCTTCGCGGGATATCCGGGAATCAAAGTTGTGGAGACGTTCGATATCAAGGCGGATCCGGGTACGGCGCTGGATAAGGCGGGAGAGTACCTTGAGCGGAAGGCGCCAGCGAGGGTCGATGCTTTCATTTGTCTGGATTCGCGGTCGGGTGCGAATGTGGCGGAGGCTTTCAAGCGGCGGAATGCTACGGACCGCCTGCTGATTGCGATGGATGTGGACTCGGACACGCTGAAGCTGGTGGGCGATGGGACGATTGATTCGACGATCTCGCAGAAGCCGTACACGATGGCGTTTCTGGGATTGAAGGCGCTGGACGATATCCATCACTATCCAGTGAAGCCGCTGGACGGCGACTTTGGGCTGGATCCTTACTCTCCGTTTCCGGCTTTCGTGAATACGGGGGTTGCCCTGGTGGATAAGACGAATCTGAGCGCGGTCATGAAGAAGCAGAGGGAGGCGAATCAGTAGGTCTGGCCGCTCTGCGGATGGAACAGTTGTTCAAGATTTTGAGTAGTGTCGGGCTCCTCTCCCCAAGAACTTGTCAGGAAGTGACCTGTACCGGTACCGATTTCGATGATCTTCGGTTCGGACAGAAGTTTTGCCAGAGGATGACGATGAACTCTTTTATGAGGCGATCTCTTTTCCTGCTTTTGGCTATGTTTCTTCCAGTGCTGGCGGGATGCACCCGACACAGCAAAGACGAGCACTATTACCTGATTGCTACCAACATCAACCTGCCCTACTGGAAGGCGGCTAATGCAGGGTTCCAGAAGGCGGCGGCTGAGTATGGGGTGTCGTCGGAGATGCGCGGGACCACTACGTTCGATCCGCAGGGCGAGGTGACGGAGTTTCGCACGGTGGTGGCGCGCAAGCCTGCGGGGATCCTGGTGTCGGTGGCGAATGCGCAGTTGATGACGCCGGAGATTAATGCTGCGCTGGCAGCGGGGATTCCGGTGATTACGATGGACTCCGATGCTCCGGCGAGCGGGCGGCCGTATTTTATTGGGACGAATAATCTGCAGGCGGGGCGACTGGGTGGACAGCGGGTTGCGGCTAAGCTGAATGGCAAGGGGAATGTGGCGTTCTTTTCGATTCCGGGACAGCCGAACATCGATGAGCGGTTGAAGGGGTATAAAGACGCGCTGTCGCACTATCCGGGGATCAAGGTGGTTGATGTGTTCGATATGAAGGGCGACTCGGGTCTGGCGATGGATCAGACGCGGGATTATCTGTCGCGAACGGGTGCGAACAGGATTGATGCGATTGTTTGCGTGGAGGCGGCTTCAGGCAGGGATGTGGCGGAGGCGTTTCGACGGGCGAATGTGAAGGATCGTGTGCTGGTCGCGATGGATACGGATCAGACAGTGCTGCAAGGGGTAAAGGATGGGACGATCGATTCGACCATCTCGCAGAAGCCTTTTACGATGGCGATGGTGGGGCTGAAGGCGCTGGACGATATTCATCACTATCCGCTGAAGCCGTTGGCGCAGGACTACTCGCTGGATTCGTTTTCGCCGGTTGCTATGTTTATCGATACCGGGGTTGCGCTGATCGACAAGAATAATGTGGATGCGATGCTGAACATCGGTGAGGATAAGGCGCCGTAGCCAGTTGAAACGAGAGGGTTGGCGGTTTGAGCAGCAGCAGATCCTTCGACTTGTCCTTCCGCGATGAAACTGCGAGAGGCGTAGTCGAAGGATGACAGTTAATCTTTATAAGAATCACTTGCAGACGATGGATGCTACGAAAGCAGACCCCAGGGGCTAAAGCCCTCGTCTTTGGCGGGTTTGATTGCCAAGGCTAAAGCCTTGGCCTACCCAGAAGCAAAAGCTATTCTTACCGATCTTCCCAAATAACAACTTAATCAGAGGTTCCTTAGAGCGTTACTACGATCTTTCCTATCTGCGCGTTTGATTCCATGTAGCGATGGGCTTCGACGATCTGGGCGAAGGGGAAGGTTCTGTCGATGCGGGGCTTGAATTTGCCGGCGACTATGTTGTCGAAGACGTACTTCTTCGCATCCTGAGATTTGATGGGGTCGGCGAGGATGTCGCGCAGGGTATAGCCCTGGATGATGAGACGCTTGGAGAGTGCGGTAAAGAGCGGGTAGGGGGTTGGCTCCATCGCCAGCGCGCCGTACTCGAAGATGGTGCCAAGAACAGCGGTGGCGTGGGCGAGGGCTTCGATGCCTTTGCCCCCGATGGGGTCGAAGACGAGGCGCGCGCCCTGGTTGGCAGTGATCTGGTTGACGCGGGCGACGAGGTCTTCTTCTTCGGTAACGATGACGTGATCGGCGCCGAGTGCTAAGAGCTCGGCTTTTTTGGCGGTGGTGCGCGTGGTGGCGATGCTGATGGCGCCTTCGGCTTTTGTGATCTCGATGGCGGCGATGCCTACACTGCTGCTGGCGGCGGTGATGATGACGTAGTCGCCCTTAGTGAGATGGCCGTAGTAGATGAGTGCGCCGTAGGCGGTGATGTACTGCATCCAGATGCTGGTGCCTTCTTCGAAGGAGAGCTTGGCGGGGTACTCGGCGACGGCGTGGATGGGGACGATGGCGACTTCGCCGTAGACGCCGTATTGATTGAGCGAGAAGGCTGGGGTGGTGCTTGCGGTCTTGCCGATCCAACTGGTGTCCACGCCATGGCCTACGGCTTCGACGATGCCGGAGGCCTCGTAGCCGTTGGTGGAGGGGAGAACGGGCGATTCGAGGTAGCGGTTGTGGAGGAACATGCTCTCGGCGCGGTTGAGGCCGATGGCTTTGACGCGGAGACGGACCTCGCCTTTGCCTGGTTCGGGGAGGGGGAGTTCATCGAACTGGAGGACTTCGGGGCCGCCGATCTTGTGGAAGCGGACGATCTTTACGGTTTTCGCGGTGTCGGGCATGTTCGGACTCCTTCTTGATTATGGATTTGGATGAGTGGAGGAGGAGAACGACTCGCGCGGGGGCTGGAATCGGTTGAGGAATGTTTTGAGGATTTTTTTAGGGAATGACAGTCAGGCTTTGGTGGAGTCTTCCTGTTTCGGATCTTCCTTCGGGTGGGGAGCGATGGCTTCGGCTTCGGCGTCGCCGCCGTAGATGACCTGGCCGTATTCGAGGAGGGTGACCATGCCGACGCCGCCACAGATGTTGCCGGCAACGGCGGGGAGGAGCCAGGTGAGATAGCTGGTCCAGGCGGCTTTGCCGATGAGGACGGCGGCGAGGATCTCGCCACTGGTGGCGATGCAGTGGGCGAAGTTGCCGAGGCCGACGACGAAGGTCAACATCCAGATGATCATGACGGAGCCGGTGATGGAGTGCGACCCGGAGACGAGCCATGCGACGGTGGCGATGATCCAGCCGCCCATGACGCCGCTCCAGAAGATGGTGGCGGCGGGGTTGTGGATGGCTTCGAGGCCGAGGGCGGCGAGGGCTTGCACGACGCTTGGATTGACGGCGTTGGTGAGGGCGGCGAGGGCGGCGAAGGTGAGAGCGCCGAGAACGTTCGCGGGAAGGACGGTGGCCCAGAGGCGGAGGGTCTTCCAGAAGTGCTTCTTTTCGGCGAGGACGAGAGCTACGGGGTAGAGGGTGTTTTCGGTGAAGAGCTGGGAGCGGCCGAGGATGACGACGATGAAGCCGAGGGGGTAGAACATCTTTCCGACGAAGAAGATGGTGTGGGTGGGGACGGTGCCGGGGGTGGTGAGCAGGGCGATGGCGATGGCGTTGCCGAGGGCGGAGAGGCCCATGAAGATCCCGCCGGCGAGTCCGGAGATGGCGAGAGAGATGCTGGAGCGGCCGAGTTCTTGCCGGGCGTTGTTGGCGACCTGGTCGTAGATGTCCTGGGCGCTGGGGCGCTCGAGGTTTTTTTGCGCGTCCTGATTGGTGGGAGGAGCGGGCGGGTAGCGGCGGAGGCGGTAGGGCATAAGTGTGAGATGCAGATTGTGTCCTGCCGGACGGGCCTCCTACGCGGAGGGCGCCCACTTCGTGGGGTGTATACCGCTTCGGTTGGCGCTCCCGTTGGTCGCGAACGATATTTCTTCCGAGCATCGCGAGGACCTAGGCTGCCAATCCTGCCGAGACCGGTACACGCGTCACGAAGTGACCGCCTCCCGCGCAGGGAGCCCGTCCGGCAGGACATCAGCTTTTATAATTTCGCTTATGGCGACTGCGTTGACACCGGATCAAGAGATAGAGGAGCTGCGGGATCAGCTTCGTCATCATGAGTATCTGTACTACGTCGAAGATGCGCCGGAGCTGACAGATGCGCAGTATGACGCGCTGATGAACCGGCTGAAGAAGCTCGAGACCCAGCATCCGGAGCTGGTGACGGCGGACTCGCCTTCGCAGCGCGTGGGCGGAAAGCCGAAGGAAGGTTTTGCGAAGATGCCGCACTCGCGGCCGATGCTGTCGCTGGATAACGCGTACAACGAGGAGGAGCTGCGGGCGTGGGATCAGCGGGTGCGGGATGCGCTGCCGAGTACGGAGGCGGTGCGGTATGTGTGCGAGTTGAAGCTGGATGGTCTGTCGCTGGCGCTGCAGTATGGGGCTGGATCTGGGCCTGAATCTGGGCCGGGATCTGACAGGGGCGGGGCTGCGCATCTGTTGCGGGGGCTGACGCGTGGGGATGGGTCGATCGGCGAGGATGTTACGAGCAATGTGCGGACGATCCGGTCGGTGCCGTTGAGCATTTCGGCGGCGAAGTTGAAGGCGGCGGGTTTGCCGCAGAGCTTCGAGGTGCGGGGCGAGGTGGTGTTGCCGCAGGCGGCGTTCGTGAAGCTGAACGAAGAGCGTGTGGCGGCGGGGCAGGCTCCCGCGGCGAATCCGCGGAATGCTGCGGCGGGGACGATACGGACGCTGGAGCCAAATATCGTGGCGCAGAGGCGGCTTGATTTTTATGCTTATTTTTTGTTAAAGGATGGGGAGTTTCTGTTGCCGCAGCAGTCGACTGCGCTGGAGGCTTTGAAGACGTCGGGTTTTCGCGTGAACAAGTATGCGAAGGCGCTGAAGAGTATCGATGAGGTGGCGAGGTTTATTGAGGATGCGGAGCCGCTGCGCGATTCGCTGGGGTATGAGATTGATGGCGTTGTGATCAAGGTGGATGCGACGGCGCAGCAGAGGCGGCTGGGGTTTACGGGGAAGGCTCCGCGGTGGGCGATTGCGTATAAGTTTGCGGCGCGGGCGGGGATTACGAAGCTGGAAGGTGTGTTGTTTCAGGTGGGGCGGACGGGGAAGGTGACTCCGGTGGCGGCGCTTGCTCCTGTGTTGATTGGGGGGACGACGGTGTCGCGGGCTACGCTGCACAATGCGGATGAGATTGCACGGCTGGGGGTTCGCATTGGGGATTTTGTGCAGGTGGAGCGGGGCGGGGATGTGATTCCGAAGATCGTAGAGGTGGTGGAGGATAAAGCGCATCCGCGAGGGGCGGAGGAGATTGTGTTTCCGAGGAGCTGCCCGGTTTGCGCGAGCGAACTGCAGCGAATCGAGGGCGAGGTTGATTGGCGATGCGTCAATAACTCTTGTCCGGCGCGGGTTCGGGAGGAGTTGCTGCATTGGTCGGCGCGTGGGGTGATGAACATTGAGGGGCTGGGTGATGCGATGGTGGCGCAGCTGCTTGGCCAGAGTGCGGAGCTGGGTGGCGATGGAGAGGTGGTGACGGAGGCGGGTGCGCCGGTCGTGGTGCGTAAGCCGCTGATCCATACGATTGGTGACTTGTATCGGCTGAAGCGCGAGGATCTGCTGGGGCTGGAGCGAGTGGGCGAGAAGACGGCGGATGCGCTGCTGGAAGAGATTAAACGGTCGAAGAAGGCGGGGCTGGCGCGCGTGCTGCTGGGGCTGGGGATTCGGTTTGTGGGTGAGCGGACGGCGCAACTGCTGGCGGAGCACTTCGGCTCGATGGATGAGTTGATGATGGCGGCGAGTCAGGAGGCGGAGAAGGCGAGCGCGGCGTTAGAAGCGGTGAATGAGGTGGGACCGAAGGTGGCGCAGGCGATCGCGGAGTTCTTCGCGGTGGAGAAGAACAAGGATCTGGTGAAGGATCTTGCGGGGCTGGGGCTGGAGATGACGGCGGAGAAGCGGGTGACGACCTCTACGCTGGAGGGGCTGACGTTTGTGTTGACGGGGACGCTGCCGAATCTGACGCGGGAGTCGGCGAAGGAGAGGATCGAATCGGCGGGGGGGCGGGTGTCGGGGAGCGTGAGTAAGAAGACGAGCTATGTGGTGGCGGGGGAGGAGGCGGGTTCGAAGCTGGATAAGGCGAACTCGCTGGGGGTGAAGGTGCTGGATGAGGCGGGGTTGCTGGAGTTGCTGGGGTAAGTGCTCGTCCTGCCGGACGGGCCCACTTCGCGTGGGGCGGTCACTTCGTGACTTGTATACCTTTTCTGGGTGGGATGAGCCTCGTTGGTCCTCCCTTTGGTCGGATGAGGATGCTCTCGGGCTGGCTGGTCTACTCGCTTCGCGAGACTATGCGTGGGGGCGATTGGTGCTTGGAGCCACGGGCTGGTCGGAGCTGGGGATGGCGGTGGGTTTTGGCTCGGAGGGGTTGGTGGTCTGGCGGGCGGCGTGGAAGCCGCAGGCCTTCATGGCGGCGACGGGTTCGGGGTTCTGCATGAAGATGTCCCAGACGAAGGCGCTGCGAAGATTTTCTGCCATGAGGACGCTGATGCCGAGGTCGATGCCGAGGACATCGGGATCGTACCAGTGGAGATCGGGGTGGAAGGCGTCGCAGAAGCCGTAGCGGCCCCAGGCGTCTTTGCCGAAGTTGTCTTTGAGGGCGCGGAGGACGCGGATGCAGTCGTGGGGGAGGAAGGGCAGCGAACCGGCGGCGGCGCAGGGGACGACGGATCCATCGACGGGACCCATGAGGGGAGGTCCACCCCAGGCGGCGTAGCCGTGCTCCCAGTCGGAGGCGGAGACGCCCCAGTAGTCGTCGGTGTAGCCGCGTTTGAGGCCGAGGCAGAAGGCTTTGTGGGCGCGGGTGGCGGTGATGGAGTTGGAGAAGTAGTTGGCGAAGGCGTCGCGTTTGCCGGCGAAGTCGAACCAGGCGTGGGAGAACTGGTGGATGAAGAGAGGATCGCGTCCGCTGATGTAGGAGTAGGGGCCGAAGGTCATAGGAGGGCGGGTGAAGGCGCTCCAGGAGTCGGCGGAGATGGGGTGGGTGGGCGAACCGATGGCGAGGAGGTAGATCATCATGAGCTCGGAGTAGTGGTCCCAGCGGGTGGAGATGAAGCCGGTCTCGGGATGCCAGCCCATGGAGAAGGTCTTGCCGCCGTTGAGCATCCAGGGCCAGTCGACGCGGTTGTAGAGCTGGGTGGCGAGGGCAGTGATTTCGTGATCGTTGAAGTAGGCGCGGGCGGTGAGGACGCCGCAGAGGAAGATGGCGGTGTCCATGGAGGACACTTCGACGTTGATGAGGGGGCGGCCGGTTTTGACGTCGCTGAAGTGAGAGAAGAAGCCGTGCTCGTGCGGCATCTTGTTGAGGTGAAAGTCAAGCGTGGTGAGGACCTGTTTTTTGATGCGAGCGGTGTCTTGATAGCCGCGCCTGTCGGAGATGCAGAGAGCGGTGAGACCGAAGCCGGTGGCTGCGATGCTTGAGGCAAAGTGAGTGTCGAACTCTCCGGTTGCGGTCTTGTTGGTGGCGCGGTCGAGGATCTGTCCTGTGGCTGGGTCGGCTTGTTCGGTGAAGTAGAGGCAGCCGGCGCGCTCCATCTCTTCGAGGAAGGCGAGGTCTTCGTCGGTGAGCAGGCGACTGTATGCGGGTGTTGCCGGGGCGGCGGCCTGCTGGGCTTCGAGCGGGGCTGCCGCAAAGCTGGACAGGATGGCTCCGCCGAGGAGTTTGGTCGCGCTGCGTCGCGTGATCTTAGGCGGAGTCGGGATGTTGAAGCTCATTCTGTCTATGGTACGTTCCTGCCGGGAGTGCAGACGTGTGTGACTATGTGAATCGTGCAAAAGTAACGCGGAGGTTGTAGAAGACGACCGGTTCCGAGGTCGTTCCTGGAGCGTACGGTCTCTGGGGTTTGATGCCGCGGCGGCGTGGGGCGATGCCGGCGCGATGGTCGAGATTCCGTTGGGGAGTATGTCGGAGCTCATAAGAGAGTCACAAAGGGTCGTAGTTGTGACAGACTGCATGAATGCGTGGACGCACAAAAAAATCTGCTGCGCCAGAGTTGAAGACGAAAGAGCATAAACCGGCGAGCCTGAAGGTGTTGTCCGGTCACCTTGGATTGTCGATGGCGGCTATCTCGCGGGTGCTGAGCGGGGCTCCTGCTGCGCGATCGATTCCGAAGGCGACGCAGGACCGGATCGTCAAGGCGGCCGAGGAGCTGAACTACCGGCCGAATCTGTTTGCACGGTCGCTGCGCAACCGGCGAAGTCAAACGGTTGGAGTGCTTGTACCGGAGGTGAGTGAGGGGTACGCGACCCTGGTGCTGAGCGGGATCGAACAGGAGCTGATGCAGGCGGATTATTTTTATTTTTTGATAAGCCATCATCATCGCGAGGAGATGATTCAGAGGAGCGAGCGGCTGTTTCGGGACCGGGCGGTGGAGGGGGTGATCGCGGTGGACACGCTGCTGCGGGACCGGTGGGCGATTCCGACGGTGACGGTGTCGGGGCATCACGAGCCAAAGGGTGTGACCAACATTGTGCTGAACCATCGGTTGGCGGCGGAGCTTGCGATCGATCACCTGAGCGGGCTGGGGCATCGACGGCTGGCGTTTATTAAGGGGCAGAGGTTCAGCTCGGATACGGAGTCGCGGTGGAGGGGAATTCGGCATGTGATGGAGAAGAGAGGGTTGAGGATTCTTCCGACTTTGGTGGCGCAGCTGGAGGGTGAGCAGCCGACGCATGAGCCAGGTTATCTGGCAACGCAGAAGCTGCTGGCGTGTGGGGAGAGCTTTACGGCGTTGTTTGCGTTCAATGATGTGTCGGCGATTGGGGCGATCAAGGCGCTGCGGGAGGCCGGGCTGCGGGTGCCGCAGGATGTTTCGGTGGTGGGGTTTGACGATGTGCAGTCGGCGGCGTTTCAGAATCCTGCGCTGACGACGGTGCGGCAGCCGTTGCGGACGATGGGAATGCTGGCGGCCCAGACGGTGCTGCTGCAGATTGGGGCGGCGGCTGGCGGGAATCACGCGCAGGAGATTGTGGTCGATCCGGAGCTGGTGGTGCGGGAGTCGACCTGCCCTCCTTCGGCGGGGAAGAGATAGCGGTGCGAGGCTAACTTTTTATTTCAGAAACTGTCCTGCCGGACGGGCCCACTACGCGTGGCGCGGGCGTTCGCACGCCTTTTTGGAGCTTCGCATGGTCTTCCCGTTGGTCGGAATCATCTTCTCTCGCGACCAACGGGAGCGCCAACCGAAGGGGTATACAAGTCACGAAGTGACCGCTGCCCGCGCAAGGCGTCCGTCCGTAAAGACAGTTTCTGGATAGATTCTCAGAGATGCGCTGGCTGGCCGCTTTCGGCTCAAATGGGGGGGAAGCAGAAAGCCTGTTTGTGATAGCATCCCTGCTCCTCGAGATAGCGGTCGCTGAAGGGGCTGAACTCGAGGTCCACTTTCCGTGGTCGATGTTTGTCGGAGACTGTTCGGATCGATAACCCATTCCGTGATGTTTATTTGTAACCGATGGAGATTTATCAGCTCTGATTTGAAGGAGAGTCTGACATGAAGGTCTATCTGGGAAACGACATTCGTAATGTGGCCGTGGTGGGCCACGCGCATAGTGGCAAGACGACCTTGATCAGCGCGATGCTGCATGCGGCGAAGATGACGGCGACCCGTGGCCGGATAGAGGATGGGTCGGCGGTGACGGCGTATGACGAAGAAGAGGTGGCGCGGCGGACGACGATGTCGAACGCGGTGGCGTTTGCAGAGTGGAGCGGTATCAAAATCAATCTGATTGATACGCCTGGATTTCATATGTTTGTGCATGAGACGCGCGCGGCGATGCTGCCGGTGGAGGTGGCTCTGGTGGTGGTGAACGCGCAGTGCGGGGCGGAGGCGGTCTCTGACCGCGTGTGGAAGTATGCTGCGGAGGTGACGCTGCCGCGTGTGATCGCGATTAACCAGGTGGATCATCCGAAGGCCGATAGCAGGATGGGTCGGCAGCGGATGATCGAGCAGTTGCAGGAGAAGTGGGGGCGGCAGGTGGTGCCGGTTCAGCTGCCGATTGTGGATCAGCATGGGTTTCATGGGGTGGTGGATCTGGTGACGATGAAGGCTTATCTGTATAAGCCGGATGGAGATGGGCGGGGCGAAGTTGGCGTGATTCCGGAGGTGTTGAAGGCGGATGCGAAGGCTGCGCATGAGGCTCTGGTGGAGCTTGTCGCCGAGGGGAAGGACGAGTTGATGGAGGAGTTCTTTCGCGAAGGAACGATTCCGGAGCAGCATCTGATCGTTGCGCTGCATGAGGCGATTCGCGAGGACAGAATCTTTCCTGTGCTGTATGTGAGCGGGTTGCGGAATGTTGGGACGGACCATCTTCTGGATTTTCTGAAGGTGTATGCGCCGGCGCCGACGGAGAGGGAGCCGGTGGCAACGCGCGGGATTCTGCACTCGGTTTCGAACGGCGTGAATGGGAGCGGCACGGGGGATCAGGACGAGATTGTGATGCGCAGGGTGGACGATAAAGAGCCGCTTGCGCTCTATGTGTACAAGACGATGACCGATCCGTTTGCGGGAAGGATCTCGTTCTTCAAGGTTGTCAGCGGAATGATGACGACGGACAAGACAGTGCAGAACTTTACGCGGCATGAGCCGGAGAGGCTGGCGCATCTTTCGATCATGCAGGGGCGGAAGGCGGTTGAGGTCTCGGAGCTGCATGCGGGAGATATTGGGGCGGTGGCGAAGCTTCGCGTGACTTTGACGGGAGATACGCTGGGCGACAAGGCTCATGAGGTTTATCTAGAGCCGGTGCCGATGCCGGAGCCGGCGATGACCTATGCGATTGAGCCGAAGTCTCGCGCGGATGAGGACAAGCTTGGGCCTGCGCTGCATAAGGTGATGGAAGAAGATCCGATGGTGAAGTTCTTCCGCGATCCGCAGACGAATGAGTTTCTGGTGGCCGGGGCGGGACAGCAGCATATTGAGGCGGTGGTTTCGAAGCTAAAGCGGCGGTACCACACGGATGTGATGCTGAAGGCTCCGAAGATACCGTACCGGGAGACGGTGCTGGGGCGGGCGGAGGCGCAGGGTCGGTATAAGAAACAGACCGGCGGACATGGGCAGTATGGAGACTGCAAGGTTCGCATGGAGGCGATGCCGCGGGGGAGTGGCGTGGTGTTTGGGAATGAGATCTTTGGCGGGGCGATTCCGCGGCAGTATGTTCCGGCGGTGGAGAAGGGGGTTCGGGAGTCGGCTGCGCGTGGATTTCTGGCGGGGTATCCGGTGGTGGATCTGAAGGTGACGGTGTTTGATGGCAGCTACCACGATGTGGACTCGAGCGAGATGTCGTTCAAGATGGCGGCTCGGCTGGCGTTTCGCAAGTGCATGGAGCAGGCGAAGCCGGTACTGCTGGAGCCGGTGATGCGAGTGGAGATTGAGGCACCGGAGGATTTTGCCGGGGCGTTGCTTGGCGATCTGAATGGGCGTCGCGGACGCGTGCAGGGGATGGAGAGCGGCGGCGCAGGGACGACGGTGCGGGCTGAGGTTCCGCTGGCGGAGATGTTGAGCTATGGGACGACGCTAACCTCAATTACGCAGGGGCGGGGGAGTTTTCGGATGGAGATGGACCACTATGAGGTGGTTCCGGCGTTGCTGGCGCAGAAGATTCTGGCGGCTTCGAAGCAGCCGGTTCATGATGATGGGGAGGAGTAAAGGCTGAAAGGTGCAGAGACGTCCTGCCGAACGGGCCGCTGCGCTCCGTCACCCCGCAAACGAAGACCTGTTTGCGGGGACCCCGATACGCGGTCACTTCGTGACTTGTATACCTTGTCTGGGTTGGTAAGCGGCTTGGTCCTCCCGTTGGTCGGGGAAGTTTGTGCTTCTGTATCTACAAAGAAAGGTTTGCGCGCGCTAATATAAAGATTCGATGAATTTTTCGGATCGGGTGTTATGAGTGCGAGTGCAGCCAGTGCGTTGGACTTCTCCGGGCCAGAGCGGCCGGGGGCTGTGGGGTGGAGACGGCGGACGCTGCTTGATTTAGTCGTGGGGTATGGGCTGATCCTGATTGTGATCTGGACTCCGGCGCCGCTGCGGACCGTACTTTATTTCGTGACACTGGGGTGGATCGGGTACGCAACGTGGAGCTCCTTTAGCGGTTGGGATGCGATGGGAGTGCGGGTCGCTGGATTCTCCCGTTCGATGTGGGTGGTGGGGATTGCTCTTTGTCTTGCGGCAGGAGCGGTGGTCTTTGCGTTGCAGGAGCAGACGCTGCATGGGCCGCATAGCGTGCTGCGGTTGGTGCAGGGTTTTTGGGGCTATACGGTCTGGTCATTCTTTCAGCAGTTTCTGTTGAACGATTTTGTGATGCGGCGGTTGTTGAAGCTGACCAATGATCGTCGGGTTGCGGTGATTGGGGCGGCGGGGCTCTTTGCGCTGGCGCATCTGCCGAATCCGGTGTTGACGGTGATGACGCTGGTGTGGGGTGTCGTGGCTTGCCTGATCTTTTTGCGGTATCGCAACCTGTTTACGCTGGGGATGGCGCATGCGATTCTCGGGATCTGCGTTGCGGTGACTTTGCCGGCGTCGGTGCAGCACAATATGCGGGTGGGGCTGGGTTATCTGCGGTATCGGCCGCATGTGCGGCATCATCTGAACCAGATGGACCATAGGGTGTCGACGGTGGTGTGGGTGAGGGCTGAAGCTCCGACGCGGCGGTCCTGACGCCAGGCGCGGCCGTAGAAGATGCCGGCGATGGCGGCGAGCAGAACGTAGCGCCAGTTGAAGTGCAGAGCGCGCTTGTTGAAGTGGGAGAGGCCGAAGAGTGCGCTGGTGAGGAGCAGAGCTTGCGTGCGGCCCAGGCGGCGTTCGAGTAGATTTTGCAGCCAACCGCGAAAGAAGAGCTCTTCCGGGACTGCGATGAAGAGAAAGGTGAAGAGGTAGGCTCCGGCGAGTTGGGAGAGGCGCGGCCAATGTGGGTGGAAGTGGAGAAAGCTGAGGCTTAGACCTAGTGCGATGGCGATGGGGGTGAACAAGGCCCATTCGCGCAGGCCGATCGCGAAGTCGCGTAAGCGGATGCGCAGGTCGAAGCCGATGCCGCTTAATTCCCGAATAAATAGGAAGCCGTAGATGCCGGCGTTGAGCAGGATCATCTTGTTGAAGACGGCGAGATGGGGTGGCCATGCGGGCTCGAACCAGCGCAGGTCGACGGCAAGGCCGAGAGTGATGAGGACGAAGTAGTCTCGCCATGTGCCAGTTTGGTCTGGGTCGACCTGTTGGGCTTGATGCAGGAGGAGCGTGACGGCGATTGGGAGGAGGGCGTAGAGGGCGAACCAGTACCAATGAAAGCTCGATGCAGCGAGGCTTACGACGAGATAGGGGAGGCTCAGCGCTGAGGGTAGAGCGAGTCTGATGGAGGTGGGAAGACGGTGGATGCGTCGATGGAGGGCTTCGCCGAAGAAGGCTGCAGCGAGAAAGGGGATGAGGGTGAAGATGCCAGCGAAGATGTTGGCGGGGGTGAACATCTGCTGGGTTTCAGTATAGGGAGGAGATGGTGGCTTGGCTCATTTCTTCTGAGAAAGACCGGTCCTGCCGGACGGGCCCACTGCGCTTGCCACCCCACGAACGAAGACCTGTTCGTGGGGCCCCCGATTCGGGCGGTCACTTCGTGACTTGTATACCTTTTCTTGGCTGATTGGAATGCCTGGTCCTCCCTTTGGTCGGAGAGGACGATAAGAGCACTAATCAGCGCTCTTTGGTTTTAAGGCTTGTATTTGCGGGGTTTATGGTGATAAAAGCATCTTCCGGGCCTTTGTTTGCTTCCAATCCACTTGGAGAACCCTTTATGCCGCGTCCGTACTGGTCAGGTCAGATACAGATCTCACTCGTTTCGTTTGGAGTCAAGCTGTTTACGGCGACCGAGTCGAAGAGCGAGATTCGTTTTCATCAGCTTAGCCGGAAGACCGGGGAGCGGATCAAACACCAGAAGGTCTCTTCTGGCGATGAGGGCAAGGTGGAGAGCTCGGACATTGTGAAGGGTTATGAGTACCGCAAGGGCGAGTACGTCGTGGTCGAGCCGGAGGAGATCGAGCAGATTCGAATTCCTTCCAAGCATACGATTGAGGTGACGCAGTTTGTCGATGAAGGCGAGCTTGATCCTGAGTTCTTCGAGAAGCCCTATTTTGTGGTGCCGGAGAATGATGTTCAGGCGGAGGCGTTCGCGGTGGTTCGCAAGGCTCTGCAGACGACGAAGAAGATTGCGCTGGGGAAGATTGCGTTTAGTGGGCGCGAGCACCTGGTGGCGGTTTCGGCTGGGACCGACGACAAGCTGCCGGGCATGATGGCTTACACGATGCGGTATGCGGAGGAGTTGCGGGATCCCAAGGAGTTCTTTGAAGACATCAAGAAGGTGGCGGTGGATGAGGATCAACTGTCGCTGGCGAAGGAGTTGATCAAGCGCAAGGCGTCGAAGTTCGAGCCGGAGAAGTTCAAGGATGAGTACGAGGCGGCGTTGCGCGAGATGGTTGAGGCGAAGGTGAAGCATGCGCCGATTCCGAAGGATGATCCTGCGCCAAAGTCTGGCAAGGTGATCAATTTGATGGATGCTCTGCGGAAGAGCGTGCAGAGTGATGAAGCGCCTGCGGCGAAGAAGAAGGCTCCGGCGAGAGCGACTGCTGCGGAGGCGCAGAAGGGCATCGAGCTGGTGAAGCCTGCGAAGGCATCCAAACCGCGTAAGTCGGCGTAGGGTGCGCCATGGCTACGAGGAAGAGAGCCAAGACGAAGTCGGCGGTGTCTGCTGCTGATGCCGTGGATGAGCAGCTTGGACTCTATCGCTCGATGCGGGACTTCGAGGTTACGGGGGAGCCTAGCGGATCGGCGAAGAAGAAGTTCTTTAACGATCAGCCTCTGCCCTTCGTGATTCAGAAGCATGCGGCGACGCGGCTGCACTACGATTTTCGGCTTGGGTGGAATGGGGTGCTGAAGAGCTGGGCGGTGGCGAAGGGGCCGAGTTACGTCACGGCAGATAAGCGGCTGGCGGTTCAGGTGGAAGATCATCCGATCGACTATGGGGGCTTTGAGGGGATTATTCCGAAGGGCCAGTATGGTGGCGGCACGGTGATGGTGTGGGATCAGGGGACGTGGGAGCCTCAGGCTGGGCATACCGATGTGGATGAGGGGCTGCGGACGGGGTCGCTGAAGTTCATTTTGCATGGGACGAAGATGAAGGGGAAGTGGGCGCTGATTCGCATGGGGGGGAAGGCCGCGAATGAGAGTAAGCCGAACTGGTTGCTGATCAAAGAGCATGATGATTTCGAGCGCACGAAGGACGACGCGGCTGTGACGGACAAAGAGCCGGATAGTGTGGTGACGGGGCGGAGTCTCGAGGAGATTGCACGGAACGAAGATCATGTCTGGAACTCGAAGGAGACGGCGAAGGGGAATGCGTGGTATCGGAAAGACGCTGGGGCTGCGAGTGCGAGGGAGATCGTCGCGGAGAAAGCTTCGCCTGAGCCGGCGTCTGCCGATAAGCCTGCTAAGGCTCGCAGGTCGAAGAGTGTTGCCTGGGAGTTGAAGGTGCCGGAGGGTGCGCCGAAGGAAAGACTTCCGGAGTTTATTACGCCGGAGCTGGCGTTGCAGGCTACGACTCCGCCGAGCGGTACTGGATGGCTGCATGAGTTAAAGCTGGATGGCTATCGCATTCAGGCTCGCAAGGATGGCGACAAGGTTCAGCTACTGACTCGGACGGGGCTCGACTGGACGCATCGGATGAAGACGATTGCAGCTCTGGTGGGGAAGTTGCCGGTGGATCGGGTGATTCTTGATGGCGAGGTTGTGGTGCTGGCAGAGAACGGGACGACGAGCTTCGCGGATCTGCAGGCGGCGTTTCAGGAGGGGGTGAAGAAGCCGCTCAGTTACTTCGTGTTTGATCTGCTACATCTGAACGGGCATAACCTGCGGGGAGTGCCGCTGGCTGAGCGAAAGGGGCTGCTTGCTACGCTTCTAGAGGGCGACGGGGAGTTTCTGCGCTTCAATGAACATCTGGAGTCGGACGGGCTGGTGATCTTTGAAAAGGCTTGCGAGATGCATGTCGAGGGGATCGTCTCCAAACGCGCTGCCAGCAAATACTCGAGTGGTCGAGGGGGAAGTTGGCTGAAGGTGAAGTGCGTTCATGAGCAGGAGTTTGTGATCGGCGGGTTTACCTTGCCTTCGAATGGGACGCACGGAGTTGGGGCTCTGCTGCTGGGGTACTACGACGGCGGGAAGC
The DNA here is from genome assembly GCF_013410875.1 of Tunturiibacter empetritectus. Lineage (GTDB taxonomy): Bacteria > Acidobacteriota > Terriglobia > Terriglobales > Acidobacteriaceae > Edaphobacter > Edaphobacter empetritectus. The sequence continues at coordinate 743,555 of NZ_JACCCU010000003.1, forward strand.
TGATCTATGCGGGGAGGACTGGAACGGGTTTCACGCAGAAGACCCATCGTGTGCTGCGCAATCAGTTGGAAGAGCTGCGTGAGAAGGAGAATCCGTTTGAGAATTCTCCGGCTGAGGCACGTCGGGGAGCGAACTGGGTGAGGCCGGAGCTGGTGGCCCAGGTGAACTTTGCGACGTGGACTGCGGACAACCTGGTACGGCAGGCTTCGTTCAAAGGGCTGCGAGAGGATAAGCCTGCGAACGAGGTACGACGGGAGGAGTTGACAGTCGCGGCCAGAGTGCGCGGGACGAAGAGCGCTTCCCATACTGCGTCGGTAGCGATTGCGGCGAAGACTGCTTCTGCAGAGACGGCTCCTGCTCCAGCGAAGATGTCTGCCGCTAAGGCGACTGCTGCGAAGACAACTCCAACGAAGGCTGCGGCCGCGAAGAGTTCGGCTGTGAAGGATTCGAAGAAAGCGGCCTTGGAGTCTGCGCCGGTGCGGTTGACGCATCCTGAGAAGGTTTTGGATGTGGAGACGCAGCTTACGAAGCAGCAACTAGCTGACTATTACTGGGCGATTGCGCCGCATATGCTGCCGTATATCGAGGGCCGTCCGGTGTCGCTGGTGCGTTGTCCGGATGGAAGTGAGAAGCCGTGTTTTTATCAGAAGCATGTGAACGCGATGCTGCCGCCGGGGATTACGGCGGTGGACGTGCCGGATAAGAAGACGGGGAAGATGGACCCGTACATTACGCTTTCGACGTCGGAGGCGCTGGCGGGGCTTGCGCAGATGGGCGTGCTGGAGGTGCATCCGTGGGGGTCGCGCAATGACGATCTTGAGCACCCGGATCGGATCATCATCGATCTTGATCCGGATGCTGCGATTGCGTGGCCGAGGCTGGCTGATAGTGCTGGCGAGGTTCGTAGAGAGCTCAAGGAGCTTGGGCTGGAGAGCTTTTTGAAGAGCACGGGAGGCAAGGGGCTGCATGTGGTAATTCCCTTTGAGCCTGAATACGACTGGGCGGTGATCAAGCAGTTTGCTCATGCGTTTGTGCTGAAGATGGAGAAGGATCAGCCGGGCCAGTATCTGACGAAGATGAGCAAGGCGGCGCGGAGGGACAGGATCTTTCTGGATTACCTGCGAAATGAACGCGGGGCGACGGCGGTGGCGGCTTTCTCTCCTCGGGCGCGTGCGGGAGCGGCGGTTTCGCTTCCGCTGGACTGGAGTGAGTTGAAGTCGGCGGAGCGGACGGCGGTTCGGGTTGCGGATTTCGAACAGTGGCGCGGGCGGTTGAGTCGCGATCCGTGGAAGCAGTTTTCCGAGCTGCGGCAGCGGATCACGCCGAAGATGTTGGAGGCTTTGAAGATATCTCAGGGGGCGTGAGTGTCGGCTCACCCGGAATCCCTGTTCGATAATGGACAGTTTGTTTCGATTGCGGACGAGGGGCGTTGCGCGGTTCGTTCTAAGTGATTGAAAGCATTTGATGAAGAATGGCCTTGCGGTTGCACTTAGACTCGGCGCAATGGATATCTCCAGACCAGATATAAAGCAGAAGAAGATGCGTCGGCAGTGGATCGCGGGTGGCTGCGCCGTGGTGGTGCTTGCGGCGATTGGTTTTTTTGTGACGCGGTTGAAGCCTGCGGCGCCTGAGGTCGATCGGGCTACCGTGTGGACCGACACGGTGAAGCGTGGGCCGCTGCTGCGGCAGGTGCGTGGGCCGGGTTCGCTGGTTCCGCGGGAAGACAAGATTCGACTGATTCCCTCGGAGACCGAGGCGACGGTGGTGCGGATTCGGGTGCTGCCAGGCGCAAAGGTTGAGCCGGACACGATTCTGATGGACCTGGTCGATCCGCAGCTGCAGCAGGAGTTGCTGGACGCGCAGCTGCAGATGAAGGGCGCAGAGGCGGACTACATCAATACGCGGGCGAAGGTGCAGAGCGATCTGATGGACCAGAAGGCCGCGGCGGCGACGGTGGGAGCGGATCATAATCAGGCTCAGCTGCAGGCGCAGACGGATAAGTCGTTGTTTGACCTGGGCGTGATCAGCGGGTTGACCTACAGCGCGTCGAAGGGCAAGGCCGATGAGCTGACGACGCGGAACGATCTTGAGAAGCAGCGGCTTACGTTGAATGAGAAGGCGATTGAGACGCAGCTTGCAGTGCAGCAGACCAAGGTGGATCAGGCGAAGGCACTGCTTGGGTTGAAGCAGAAGCAGCTGGATGCGTTGAGCGTGCGGGCGGGGATCAGCGGTGTGCTGGTGGAGTTGCCGCACCAGGTGGGCGAGCATGTCGCTCCGGGAACGACGCTGGCAAAGGTGGTGCAGCCGGACCAGTTGAAGGCGAGTTTGAAGATTGCGGAGACGCAGGCGCGCGATATTCAGATTGGGCAGCCGGCTGAGGTGGATACGCATAACGGCGTGATCAACGGCAAGGTGATGCGAATTGATCCGGGGGTATTGAACGGAACGGTGACGGTTGACGTAGAGCTTGCTGGCGCTCTGCCGCAGGGCGCTCGACCGGACTTGAGTGTTGACGGAACGATCGACCTGGATCGGATGACGGACGTGCTGTATGTGGGACGTCCGGCGTTTGGGAATGAGAACAGCACGATCAGTTTGTTCAAGCTGGGACCGGACGGGAAGACGGCGGTAAGGGTTCCTGTGAAAGTTGGACGGGCCTCGGTAAACAGCATTCAGGTGCTGGAAGGGTTGCAGGATGGCGATACGGTGATTCTGTCGGACATGAGCCGGTGGGATAACACGGATCGGATTCGCTTGAATTAGACAGAGCCCAGGCGACGGCCGGGATAAAGGAGAGCAGGAATGGCGATGGACACGATGATTCAGATTGAGGACTTGAAGAAGATCTTTTATACGGACGAGATTGAGACGCATGCGCTGTCGGGCGTGCATTTGAATATCAATCGCGGGGAGTATGTGGCGATGTCCGGGCCGTCGGGGTGCGGGAAATCTACGCTGCTGTCGATCATCGGGTTGCTGGATACGCCGACTGGCGGACGGTATACGTTGAATGGCAAGGAAGTTGCCAACCTGAACTTTGCGGATCGCTCGCGGATTCGGAACCAGGAGATCGGGTTTATCTTTCAGAGCTTTAATCTGATTGGGGACCTGACGGTTGCGGAGAATGTGGAGCTGCCGTTGACCTACCGTGCGGGAATGCCGGCGACGGAGCGGAAGAAGAGAGTGCAGGAGTCGCTTGAGCGCGTGAACATGGCGCACCGGATGCGGCACTATCCGGCGCAGCTCTCGGGTGGTCAGCAGCAGAGGGTGGCGGTGGCTAGAGCTTTGGCGGGTTCACCATCGATTCTGCTGGCTGACGAGCCTACAGGAAATCTTGATTCGAAGAATGGCGAGGCTGTGATGAAGCTGTTGCAGGAGCTTCATGCAGAGGGCGCGACGATTTGTATGGTGACGCACGATCCGCGGTTCGCAGCACATGCGGAGCGGCAGGTGCACCTGTTTGACGGCAAGGTAGTGGCGGAGGGTGAGCTGAATCGGCTGTTAGCGGAGGTAGAGGGATGATGGCGCTGATCGAGGACATGAGGCTGTTTCTCAAGCAGATGTGCGGGGCGGTTGGAATGTCGGGAACGGCGGCTAACGTGGTGCCGGTGGTTCTGCTTGGCATTGCGTTGAACGTTGCTGCTCTAGGCCTGGTGGCGAGTGTGCGGACAGCGAGGCAGCCGGTATGCCAGAGGACGACGCTGCGAGCCGCGGCGCAGACGGAGTGGAAGGTAGTGCGGACAGTGGTTTCGACCGTGAAGGCGATTGGACAGGCGCAGCGTAGAGTGTGTGCGGCGAGCGACTGGGTTGAGAGCCTTTAGCAAGAGGGCTGGAGTGGCGAGGTCGGAGCGCGTGTTTGGCGTACCGCTGCTGTGAGTTGCAGAGCTTTACTCGATGAGCTATTTCGCGGCTTCGGGCAGGTTGGTTTCTGGTCATCAAGGCGGTGCGACAACGAAGGCGCTGACTGCGAGTCGCCGATTTAATGTGCGCAATGGAATGGAGCAAGGATGAGCGGGATCATGCAGGATGTGAAGTATGCGCTGCGACAGTTGCGAAAGGCGCCGGGATTTACTTTGACAGCAGTTCTGACGCTTGCCCTTGGGATCGGCGCGAACTCCGCGATCTTTACGCTGGTGCATGCGGTGCTGCTGCAGAATCTTCCCGTTAGCGATCCGAAGGCGCTGGTGCGTCTGGGCGATAAAGATGATTGCTGCGTGATGGGAGGACGGCCCGAGAACGAAGACTACTCTGTATTTTCCTACGATTCGTATAAACACCTGCGTGATAGTACGCCTGAGTTTGAGCAACTGGCGGCGATGCAGGCGGGTGTAGGTCAGGGTACCCTCACAGCACAGCGGGGATCGGGCAGCAACTTGTCGAAGGCCTCCTCCGGTGAGTTGGTCTCGGGGAACTACTTTCAAACTTTTGGCCTGCGGCCTTTTGTAGGGCGGCTTTTGCTGCCGTCCGACGATGTGCCGGGAGCGCCGATGGCTGCGGTGTTGAGCTACAGGGCATGGCAGCGTGATTATGCTATGGATCCGTCCGTGGTGGGCAGCACCTTCCAATTGAATACGCATCCTGTGACGGTGGTGGGAGTTACGCCACCATCTTTTTACGGCGATCGGATGACTGATACGCCGCCTGATTTTTATCTTCCATTGGCGATGGATCCGATTCTCGATCCGGGTGCGTTGCTGAATCGTCCCGAGATTAGCTGGCTCTATGTCCTTGGCCGCGTTAAGCCTGGTACGCAGATGGGACCACTGCAAGAGAAGATGAGCGGGATGTTGCGTGACTGGCTGGTTCCGCTAAAGTCCTATCAGAACGCGGACGGAAAGAAGGCTCTGCCGAAGACGCACCTGGTTTTGACGCCAGGTGGAGTGGGGATTGCGAATATGCAGACGGAGTACAGAAGCGGATTGGAGCTTCTGATGGGGATCTCCGGATTGGTGCTGCTGATTGCCTGTGCGAATATTGCGAATTTGGTTCTGGTGCGTGGAATGGCGCGCCGGGCTGAGACCTCGATTCGGATGGCGCTTGGTGCGGCGCGAAAGAGAATCATTCGCCAGATGCTGACCGAGAGTGTGGTGCTGGCGTGCCTGGGAGGTGTGGCTGGACTTGTTGTGTCGTATGCAGGGACGCGGATGCTGTTGGCGCTGGCGTTTCCTGATTCACCGGGTCTGCCGATTCATGCGAGTCCCTCGCTGCCGATGCTGGGATTTGCATTTGGCTTGTCGCTGTTGACTGGGTTGATCTTTGGGATTGCGCCGGCATGGATTACCTCTCACTCGGAGCCTGCGGAATCTCTTCGCGGCGCGAACCGGTCGACGAGGGACAGCGCTTCTCTGCTGCAGCGGTCGCTGGTGGTGACGCAGGCTGCGTTGTCGCTGGTGTTGCTTGTGGGCGCTGGTCTGTTGACGAGAAGTCTGAATAAGCTCGAGCATCAAAATTTTGGATTGCAGACAGAGAATCGCGTGGTAATCCATATCAGTCCGGATAATGCGGGTTATAAACCGGATCAGTTGCAGGCTCTCTATGGAGAGATACAGGAACGCTTCCGGGCGTTGCCGGGAGTCGAACGGGTGGGGTTGTCGCTTTACACTCCGCTTGAAGGAGATAACTGGGGCGAGGGTGTAACGATACAGGGACGTCCTGAGCCTGGACGGAACGATCACGTTGGCGCATCGTGGGACCGTGTGACGCCGGATTTCTTCCAGGTGATCGGGCAACAGGTTTTGCGTGGGCGCGGAATTACTGATCAAGATACCGGGACTTCGCCGATGGTGGCCGTTGTGAATGAGACGTTCGTGAAGAAGTTCTTTCCGAATGGGGAAGACCCGATTGGCATTCACTTCGGCTTGGACGGTGTGAAGAGTGCGGGGGAGATAGAGATTGTCGGCGTGGTGTCAGATGTGAAGTATGTGGATCCGCGTGAGGCTGTTCGGCCTATGTATTTTCGGCCGTTTTTGCAACATGCTCCACTGTCTGACAATCAGGATGTGAGGTCGCTCTTCGCAGGGGCGATCATGCTGCAGATGCGTGGCCCTTCGGAGGGATTGGAGGCGCAGGTGCGACGGACACTTGCGAATATCAATCCGAATCTGACCGTGGTTAACTTCAATACCTTCGGCGGTCAGATTGAGGGCCAGTTTAATCAGGATAAGTTGATTGCGCGGCTGACGCTGCTGTTTGGCGTGTTAGCGCTGGTGCTGGCTTCGGTCGGTCTGTATGGTGTGACGGCTTATACGGTTGCGCGGCGAACGCCTGAGATTGGGATACGGATGGCACTAGGCGCTGGACGCGGCAGCGTGGTGAGCATGGTGTTGCGTGAGGCCATGTTGCAGGCCGGGATTGGGCTTGCCATCGGATTGCCTGTTGCGTTGTTGTGCGTGCGCTTTTTGAAGACGCAACTGTATGGAACGGGCGGGCAGGATCCTCTGGTCCTTGCGGGAGCGGTTTTAGTGCTGATCGTTTCTGCATGCGTTGCGGGGCTTATCCCGGCGCGGCGTGCGGCTTCGACTGATCCGGTCAAAGCGTTGAGGACGGAGTAACAGAGAGACGCGACTATCGCGATTTGAGCCAACAGAAGTTTGTCGATGGAGCAAAGAATGATTGAGTTGAAACAGCTGGAGCGTAGTTATAAGACGGGTCACACCGAGACGTGGGTTCTGCGACGAATCAATCTCACCATCCGAGAAGGTGAATTTGTAACCGTGATGGGTCCGTCTGGAGCGGGCAAGTCTTCGCTGTTGAATGTGTTGGCGATGCTGGACGATCAATGGAGGGGAGAGTTTTACTTTGCAGGCGATGCTGTTCATGCGATGAATCGCAAACAGAGGGCCGAACTGGCACGGCGACGAATTGGGATGGTGTTTCAGAGCTATCACCTGCTGGATGATCTGACGGTGGCGGAGAATATCGATCTGCCGCTGTCTTACAAAGACATTCCGAAGTTGGAGCGGCAGGCACTCGTTGCGGATACTTTGGACCGCTTCAACATTGTGGGGAAGAAGGATCTGTTTCCGAACCAGCTCTCTGGCGGGCAACAGCAGTTGGTGGGCATTGCGCGAGCAGTGATTCACAAGCCGGATCTTTTACTGGCCGATGAGCCGACGGGGAATCTGCACTCGGAGCAGGCCAAGGAGATTATGCAGTTGTTTCGCAGATTGAATGAAGAGGGAACGACAGTGGTGCAGGTGACGCATTCGGAGACAAACGCAGAGTATGGCTCGCGGACGATTGAGTTGCGAGATGGATGGCTCTCTAGAGATACGGCGGGACTTGTAGCGGCTGAAGGAACGGGGGTACGGGCGTGAGAGGAAGTTCTTCACTGCTGCGGTGCTTCGGCCTGGTTGTGTTGCTGGAGATGCCTTTGCTGGCGCAGGTGCAACAGGCTACTGTGGCCCAGACCCCAGCGCCGGCGCAACCTGCGTTGCGGCTGGATATTCCGCACTCTGATAACCCGCTGAATACGTACCGGGCTTCCCTGGTGCCGAAGCCGAATCTGGCGAACTCGCCACGGATCGACGCGCTGGTGAAGGACGGAGTTCTTGAGCTGAGTTTGAAGGATGCGATCTCACTGGCTCTGGAGAACAATCTTGACCTTGCGATTGCTCGATACAACATTCCAATTGCTGCTGCGGACGTTTTGCGCACGCAGGCGGGCGGATCGTTTCGCGGAGTCAACACGGGGGTGGTGCAGAATACTCCGGGAGGCGGTGTAGGTGGCTTTGGCTCAGGCTCGAGTGGGGCTGGCGCTGGTGGCACCTCGGGAGGCGCTGGTGGTGCTGGCTCGGGTGCATCGGGCCTTGTCTCGTCGACGCTTGGTGCGGGTACGAACGTCTCCTCGTATGATCCTGCGATCACGGGAACGTTTAGTATCGAGCATTATGCGCAGCCGTTGTCGAATACGATCGTGTATGGAGTTCCGCAGCTCCAGCAGAATACGACGACGGGAAATGTTGGGTATGCTCAGGCTTTTCCTACGGGGACTTCAATCTCGGCGGTCTTCGATAATAGTCGCGGAACGACGAACAGTCCGGAGAGCTTTCTCAATCCTAACCTGAACTCTTACTACCACTTTGCGATTCAGCAGCAGCTGCTTGCGGGCTTTGGACTTGGGCCGAACCTGCGGTTTTTGCGGATCGCCAAAAACAATCAGCGGATTTCGGATGAGGCGTTCAAGTTGCAAGTCGTGACGACGGTGACCCAGATTGCGAATATGTACTGGGATCTGGTGGCCGCGTACGAAGATGAAGGCGTCAAGAGCCGCTCGCTTGAGTTTGCCCGCCAGGCGCTGGAGAGTGGGCGCAAGCAGCTGGCGCTGCAAGCGATTCCTGCGATGGATGTGATGAAGGATGAAGCGGAAGAGGCTAGTCGAGAGCAGGATTTGACGATTGCGAAGACGACATTGCAGTTTCAGGAGTTGCTGATCAAGAATGCGCTGACGAAGAATCTGGACGATCCGATTCTGGAGGCGATGCCGGTGCGGCCGACCGATCAGAGCGCGATGGCGGACACGACTCCGCAGGGACCGACGGAAGATATGGCGGCGCGGGCGCTGAAGGATCGGCTGGAGTTGGGGGAGTCTGATATTGATCTTGAGAACAGACGACTGAGCCGGGATGCGGCGCGTAACGCTTTGCTGCCTACGGTTGCATTGACTGCCTACTACGGCGGCTCGGGTCTGGCTGGGTTGCAAAATCCTGCGTCGGGCACGATCTCAACTAAGCCCCTTGACTTTGGCGGAGCGGTGCAGACGGCTTTTAATAACAGCGCTCCTGACTATTATGTCGGGCTGACGGTTAATATTCCTCTGCGAAATCGAGTGGCGAAGTCGGACCAGTATCGCGCGGAGCTGGAGACGAGGCAGTCGGAGCTGAGGTTGCAGCAGTTGAAGAAGCAGATTCGGATTGAAGTTCGAAACGCGCAATATGCGCTGGAGCAGAGTGAGGCGCGGGTAGTTTCGGCGCGCAAAGGACGCGATCTGGCACAGAAGACCTTCGACATCACCGCCAAAGAGCAAGAGCTGGGTGCGGGGTCAAACTATCAGACTCTCACGGCGCGGCGCGATCTGGCAGCGGCGGAGTCTACACTGGTCGCGGCGATGACAGCGTATCAAAAGGCTAAGATTGAAGTGGATCGCGCCGTCGGCTCGACATTAGAAGCAAATGATATTTCGATAGAATCGGCGAAGACGGGTATAGCCCCGAGTGGGCAGTAGCGCAGGAGCAGGACATCATGTTGGCGGAGCGGATGGATAAGAAGGAGTCGGGTGCGGAAGATGCGGAGGCGTCGTGCAGGCTCCTGATTGCAGATGACCAGCCACATATTCTGGAGGCGCTGCGGCTGCTGCTGAAGCCGGAGGGGTACCAGTTGGAGATGGTGCGAACGCCTGCGCTGGTGCTGGACGCGCTTGCGCATGAGAGCTTCGACGGCGTGTTGATCGATCTGAACTACACGCGGGATACGACCTCGGGCCAGGAGGGTTTGGATCTCGTGACGCGGGTGAAGGAGATCGATGCGCAGCTGCCGGTAGTTGTGATGACGGCGTGGGGCAATATCGATCTTGCGGTGGAGGCGATGCGGCGCGGCGCGGGAGACTTCATTCAGAAGCCGTGGGAGAATGCGCGGTTGCTGAGTATTTTGCGGACGCAGATGGAGTTGCACCGGAGTCAGAAAAAAATGCGGTGGCTCGAGGCGGAGAATCGCATTCTGCGTGCTCCCGGGGCGCCGGACTTCATCGCTGCGGCGGCTTCGATGAGGCCAGTGCTGGAGACGATGGCGCGGGTCGGTCCGTCGGACGCAAACGTGTTGATAACTGGGGAGCATGGCACGGGGAAGGAGGTTGTGGCACAGACGCTGCATCGCTTGTCCTCGCGTGCAGAGCGAACGCTGGTGGCGGTGAATACAGGGGCGCTGCCTGAGGGAACCTTCGAGAGCGAGTTGTTCGGCCATGTGAGAGGGGCTTTCACCGATGCTCGAACGGACCGCATCGGGCGATTCGAATTGGCGAGCGGCGGGACGCTTTTTCTTGATGAGATTGCGAATATTCCGGTGCGGCAGCAGGCGAAGTTGTTGCGCGTGCTTGAGACCGGTGAACTGGAACGGGTGGGCTCTTCGAAGACGCAGAAGGTGGATGTGCGGATGCTTTCTGCGACTAATGCGGATCTACGAGCGGAGTGTGCGGCTGGACGCTTTCGGGAGGATCTGTTGTTTCGGTTGAACACGGTCGAGATTAGTCTGCCGCCGTTGCGGGAGCGGCGTGAGGATATTCCGGCGTTGGCGGGGCACTTTATGGCGCGATACGCTGAACGATATCGAAGGCAGATTCAGGGTCTGGAGCCAGCCACGCTTCAGATGATGTTGCAGTATGGGTGGCCCGGCAACGTGCGCGAGTTGGATCACACGATTGAACGGGCGGTCTTGATGGCTCGGGGGACGCTGATTGAGCCCGCGGATCTAGGACTGAATACGCAACAGCGGGGCTCGGCGCAGAGCATGGATGATATGAGCCTTGAGGCGGTTGAGGCAATTCTGATTCGCAAGGCGCTTGCCCGCGCAGGTGGTAATGTGAGCCATGCGGCCGATGCGCTTGGATTGAGCAGGGGAGCGCTTTATCGCCGTATCGAAAAGTATGGTCTCTGAAGATCCAGACGGGAAGAGATCCAGCGGCAACTCGAGGCTGACCCGCATGCCGCTGGGGCGATCGGGGCGGCGAGTGAGCTTCGAGAAGCGATTGCGCCTTTGGCTTTGCCTTCCCGGGCTGCCGATGCTGGTGTTGTGCTGGCTTCCGTTGCGGCATCATTCGGTGGATGTTCTTCTGCAAAGTATCGTTCTGCTGAGTCTTGCGCTGGGATGGATCTTTGCGGTCTCCGTTTTAATGGAGCAGATTGTTCGTCCGCTGCAGACGCTGGCGAACGTCGTGGCTGCGTTGCGCGAGGACGACTTTTCTTTCCGGGCTCGCGGAGGGCAGAGAAACGACGCTATGGGGGATTTGGCGCTTGAGATCAATCGTCTCGCGGGAATGCTGCAGGGGCAACGTGCAAGCGCGTTAGAAGCAATGGCGTTGGTGGAACGCGTTATGGAGTCAATGCAGTCGCCGGTGCTCGCGTTTGATCCCGAGGGTCGATTGAAGTTGCTGAACGCCGCAGGGGAGCATGCGTTTGGGTTGCAGGTTCAGACGGCGCTCGGTCACTCGGCTGTGGGGTTGAAGTTGGACCAGCTGCTTGATGTAGCGGACGAAGAGGTCATGTCGCTGGGTAGCGGGCAACAGTCGGTGCGATGGGTGGTGAAGAGGACTGGCTTCCGGCTGCGCGGCGTGCCGCATACGTTGTTTGTGCTGTCGGATGTGAGCGCTGCTTTGCGGGAGGAGGAGCGGATTGCGTGGGAGAGGTTGATTCGGGTGCTGGGACACGAGATCAATAATTCGCTGACGCCTATCAAGTCGATTGCGGGGAGTCTGCGTGGCCGTCTTGCGGCTTTGGGGAGTGCATCTGGCGAGAGTGCTGATTTTGAGAGGGGCCTCGAGGTTATCGAGAATCGCTCCGAGTCGCTGAACCGGTTTCTGCAGGCGTACCGTCAGTTGATGGGCCTGCCGGCACCGCGGCTGGCCCCGGTCTCTGTGGCGACTTTGGCGCAGAGGGCGGCATTACTGGAGAGGCGAGTTGCAGTGACGGTGGAAAGTGCGGCAGAGGTTGTCGTGCAGGTGGATGCCGATCATATCGAACAGGCGCTGATTAATCTGGTTCGCAACGCAGCCGATGCTGCGCTTAGTCCAGATCATGCTGGTGGAGGCGATCCCCATGTCAAGATCGTCTGGGCGACGGTTGGTTCGGAGGTTGTGATTGGGGTGGTGGACAATGGTCCTGGGCTGACGAACGCGGGCAATCTGTTTGTTCCGTTTTATACAACGAAGCCAGGGGGGACAGGGATCGGTCTGGTTCTCGCGCAACAGATTGCACAGGCGCATCGGGGATCGGTGCAGTTGGCTAACCGTACCGACGGTCACACGGGGTGCAGGGCCGACCTTCGGTTGCCGCTTGCCGGATGACGCTGGTCGAGGTTCCCTGCTCCTGGAGGTGCTGTATTGCTCTTTTAACGATGGTGGAAGGAAAGAAGGTATGCCAAAAGCTCGTTCGCCGTGCAAAATAGCACAGGATTAGAACGAGGTGAAGGATGGCTTGTAAGGTGGAAGAGCTGAGACAGATTCCTCTATTTGCGCTGCTCGACGAGGAGGAGATAGGGGTGCTGGCTGCACAGGTGGAGATCAAAAAGTTTGCAGCACGCCAACGCATCTACAAGCTGGGCGAACCTGGAAAACATGCTTATGTGATGATGTCTGGCGTGGTGCGGGTGACGACGGTGGATCGCGATCACCAGGAGGTGCTGGTGGATGAGCCGCATGATGGCGAGTTCTTCGGCTTTGCTTCGATGCTGGAGGATACGCCCCACCAGACGACGGCATTGGCGATCGAAGAGACGACCTGCGTTGAGGTGAGTCGTGACGATATCGCCGCGCTGCTGCAGCAGAAGCCTATGGCGGGGATGGACATGCTGACAGTAGTGAGCCGCCAATTTCATGCGTCCCAGGAGTTGGTGCGGCTTCGAGCCAATCGCAACTCGAATGATGTGATCGAAGAGGAGATGAGTTTTGGGGACCGCATAGCCGACACGGTCGCACGATTCGGTGGATCATGGACGTTTATCATCTTATTTGGAGCTGTGCTCCTGGTTTATGCTGCGGCGAACATCGTTCTAAGAGGCAGAGCATGGGATCCCTATCCGTTTATTTTGCTCAATCTGTTTCTGTCAATGCTGGCCGCCATCCAGGCTCCAGTGATTATGATGAGTCAGAATCGTCAGGACACGAAAGACCGGGTTCGCGGTGAGTTGGACTACGATGTGAATCTTCGTGCTGAGTCCGAGATTCAAAACCTGTCGGGCAAACTGAATATGCTGACGGAGAAGATCGGCGACGTTGACGATCTTTTGCGGGAGCACTTGAAGCTGAAGGAACACCTGCCTGGAAGATAGCAGCAGGGATAGATGGCGAATTTCGATTGCATGGGCTCTCGACGTATTAAGGCTCTGTTCCGAATCGGTCTGGTGGAGATCTGCTGGAGGAGAGCATAAGGTGCAGTCTTCGTGCAGGGGCCTTCGCTCGCGCAAATCCACGCACTTTAGCCCATTCCATTGCAGCAATCAACATGTCGAGCTAACTGTGCTTCAGTTCGCAGCGGATCTCTTTATCTGCTGGTACGACTCGTGCTGAATGGGTGATGGCAGATCAAATTTAAACCGCGAAGAGATGCAGTCTGAGGCCCTCCTTGTCGCCCTTACGGCGCATATGACTTCTTTATGGCCTTTCTACGTCTTCTTTATGTGCCGACTGCTTGAATGGTGATTGACGCGGGAGCTCGGAAACCTTCATGGCGTGCTGAGACGTGATCGATCTCCTGCGACGAATTTGCATGCAATAGCTTCAGTTGGAGGCAGGACTATGTGGGATTTGGGATGTGTCGCTGCCAGTGTCTTGTTTTTTCTGATTGCGATTGGCTATACGACGGGATGTGAACGGTTGGGGATGAAGGAGAAGCAGGGATGATCGAGACAACGCTGCTTGGCCTGGTAACCGTGCTGTTATTGATCTATCTGGTTTACGCGCTGCTGCGCCCCGAAAAGTTTTAGAGGAAGTAGTCATTATGACAGCGAACGGCTGGTTTCAGGTTTTCTTCTTTTTCTCATTGGTATTGGTATGTGCAAAGCCATTGGGTGTGTACATGGCTCGTGTCTTCGAGCACGAACACACTTGGGCGGATGTTATCTTTCGTCCGCTGGAGCGACTCGTCTATCGCCTGACGGGTATCGACGAAACGCGTGAGATGGCCTGGACCGAGTATGCGGTTGTCATGCTGCTCTTCAGTCTGGTCTCTATGCTGGCAACGTATGCGATAGAGCGGCTGCAGCAGTGGCTTCCCCTCAATCCTCAACACCTCGCAGCTGTGGCGCCTGATCTTGCGTTGAATACGGCGGCGTCTTTTACGACGAATACCAATTGGCAGTCCTATGTGCCTGAGACGACGATGAGCTATCTCACCCAGATGCTCACCCTTGCTTACCACAACTTTTTCTCCGCGGCTGTCGGAATGGCGTTGGCGGTTGCGCTGATCCGGGGCATTTCACGGCGCGAATCGAAGACTTTGGGAAATTTTTGGGTTGATGCAACGCGCGCGTCGTTGTGGGTTTTGCTTCCGGGCTGTCTGATCTATTCGCTTCTGCTGGTCTCGCAAGGCGTAGTGCAGAACTTTCGTCCCTATGATCAGGCAAAGCTCGTGCAGGCGCAGACGACAACTGTGACAGGCTCTGACGGCAAGACGACGACACAGACTGTGACGACGCAGAGCATTGCGCAGGGTCCGGTTGCTTCACAGGAAGCGATCAAGATGCTTGGGACAAATGGTGGCGGGTTCTTCAATACGAACAGCGCACATCCGTTCGAGAATCCAACGCCCTTCTCTAATTTGATGCAGATGTTTTCGATCTTCCTGATACCCGCTGGGTTGACAGTCACGCTGGGTCGAATGACGCGAGCACCGAAGCATGGCTGGGCAGTCTTTGCTGCGATGGCTGCGCTCTTTTTTGTTGGTGTCTTTGTGGCGTACTACGCGGAGGCGCAGACGAATCCACTCCTCCACTTAGTCGACCAGCATGTTTCGACGGCTCAGGCCGGCGGCAATATGGAAGGCAAGGAAGTACGGTTCGGCATCGCCAATTCTGCCTTGTTTGCGACAGTGACAACGGATGCAAGCTGCGGCGCTGTGAACGCGATGCACGATTCCTTCATGCCGCTCGGCGGTCTGGTTCCGATGGTCAACATCATGCTGGGTGAGGTGATCTTCGGGGGCGTCGGAGCTGGGCTCTATGGGATGTTGATCTTTGTTGTGCTGGCGGTATTTATAGCCGGACTGATGGTTGGGCGGACGCCTGAGTATCTCGGGAAAAAGATCGAATCGTATGACGTGAAGATGGCGATGCTGTATGTGCTGATCTTTCCGTTGTCGATCCTAGGATTTTCCGCGGTGTCATTGATGATGCCGCAACTGGGGCTCTCTTCGATCACCAACCCTGGACCTCATGGCCTTTCGCAAATTCTTTACGCTTACACCTCAGCGACGGGGAACAACGGTTCTGGGTTCGCAGGCATCAACGCGAATACGCATTGGTACAACTTGTCGCTGGCCGCAGCGATGTTGATCGGCCGGTTTCTGATGATCGTTCCGATGCTGGCGATTGCGGGCAGTTTGGCGAAGAAGAAGCTGGTTCCTCCATCACCCGGAACTTTTCCTGTGCATACGCCGCTATTCACTGTGCTTTTGGTGGGCGTCGTTCTTATCGTTGGCGCGCTTACTTTCTTTCCCGCTATCTCGCTCGGTCCTATTCTTGAGCACTTAATGATGCACGCTGGCAAAAGCTTCTAGTCCAGAGAAAACAGATAACCATGGCAAATACTCGCAAACGCTCCTTATGGGACAGCAAGATCGTACGACGCGCGCTGGTCGACGCGTTAGTCAAGCTGAGCCCGCGCACGATGATGAAGAATCCGGTGATGTTCGTTGTTGAGATTGGCAGCGTGATTACTACGATCTATCTGCTTCGCGATAGTCTGTCGCATCGCGGCTCGTTTCAATTCGACCTGCAGATTACCTTGTGGCTCTGGTTCACAGTGCTGTTCGCAAACTTTGCTGAAGCGATGGCGGAGGGCCGTGGTAAGGCGCAGGCGGACGCGCTACGGCGTGCGAAGTCGGAGACGACTGCTGTGCGGCTTCGCATGGACGGAAGCACTGAGGAGGTCCCCAGCTCGGATCTCAGGGCGGGGGATCATGTTGTCATTATCGCCGGCAATATGATTCCCGGTGATGGCGAAGTGGTCGAGGGCGTTGCTTCGGTGGATGAGTCGGCGATCACGGGTGAGTCTGCTCCGGTGATTCGTGAGGCTGGCGGCGATCGGTCTGCCGTGACTGGTGGAACGCGGTGCTTGTCGGATCAGATCAAGGTGAAGATTACGTCCAATCCAGGGGAGACGTTTCTGGACCGCATGATTGCGCTGGTGGAAGGCGCGGAGCGGCAGAAGACTCCGAATGAGATCGCTCTGAATATCCTGCTTGCGGGCTTGACGATCATCTTCCTGCTGGCTGTGGTGACGTTGCAGCCGATCGCGATCTACTCGACTGCCCCGCAGACGGTGTTTGTGCTGATCTCGTTGTTGGTGTGTCTGATTCCAACGACGATTGGCGGGCTGCTTTCGGCGATTGGGATTGCTGGGATGGATCGGCTGGTGCAGCATAATGTGCTGGCGATGTCTGGACGCGCGGTGGAGGCGGCTGGTGATGTGAATACGCTTCTGCTGGACAAGACGGGGACGATTACGCTGGGCAATCGTCAGGCTGCGGAGTTTATTCCGGCGCCTGGAGTGAGCAAGGATCAGCTTGCGGATGCGGCGCAGTTGTCGTCGCTGCCGGATGAGACGCCGGAAGGGCGCAGCATTGTGGTGCTGGCGAAGGAGTTGTACGGTCTTCGCGGACGTGAGTTGAGCGAGTTGCAGGCGGAGTTTGTGCCGTTCAGCGCGGTAACGAGAATGTCGGGCGTGAACATGGATGGGCGGATTATTCGTAAGGGTTCGACCGATGCGATCGCTGCATTTTTGAAGGAGAATGGCGGAAGTTTACCGAACGAGGTCCGAGCGGCAGTGGAGACGGTTGCTCGCAGTGGGGGGACGCCGCTGGTGGTGGCTGAGAATCGTCAGGCGCTGGGCGTGATCCATCTGAAGGACATTGTGAAGGGCGGGATGAAGGAGCGGTTTGCGCAGCTTCGGTCGATGGGGATTCGGACGATCATGATTACCGGGGATAATCCGTTGACCGCGGCGGCGATCGCGCGTGAGGCCGGCGTCGACGACTTTCTAGCGGAGGCTAAGCCGAAGGACAAGATGGACCTGATTCGCCGGGAGCAGGCTGAGGGCAAGCTGGTTGCGATGACGGGCGATGGAACCAACGATGCTCCTGCGCTGGCACAAGCCGATGTGGGTGTTGCGATGAACACGGGCACGCAGGCGGCGAAGGAGGCGGGGAATATGGTCGATCTCGACTCGAACCCGACGAAGCTGATTGAGATTGTGGAGATCGGAAAGCAACTACTGATGACGCGTGGTGCGCTGACGACGTTCTCGATCGCGAATGACGTTGCGAAGTACTTTGCGATTATTCCGGCAATGTTTGCCGCTACATTTCCGGTGTTGAGTGCCCTGAATATTATGCACCTGAAGACTCCGCAGTCGGCTATTCTCTCGGCGGTTATCTTCAACGCGTTGATCATCGTTGGGCTGATTCCGCTGGCGCTGAGGGGCGTTGGTTATAAGGCGATGTCGGCGGAGGCGTTGTTGCAGCGCAATCTGTTTATCTACGGATTCGGCGGACTTGTTGCTCCTTTTCTTGGTATCAAGCTCATCGACATCATCATCACTGCCATTCACCTGGCCTGAGGAATCTTTATGCGTCGCAATATGATCACCGCTGTGCTTTACACCGTTGTTACTACTGTTCTGTTTGGTCTGATCTATCCGTTTGTTGTGACCGGACTGGCGCAGGTGTTGTTTCGTGACAAGGCTAACGGGCAGCTCGTTTACAAGAACGGAGACCTGGTCGGCTCACGTCTTATCGGTCAGTCGTTTACGGCTCCGCAGTACTTTCACTCACGGCCTTCCATGGCGGGCAATGGATACGATGCTGCGAACTCGAGTGGATCGAACCTTGCACCGACGAATAAGAAGCTGGTCGACCGGGTAGCGGGGGGTGTCGCGGCGGCGCAGGTCGATCATCCCGGAGCGAACGTGCCGATTGATCTCGTCACTGCTTCAGGATCGGGGCTTGATCCTCATATTACGCCGGCGGGTGCGGAGTTTCAGGTAGCTCGCATTGCGAGGGAGCGGCACATGAGCGAGGATGCTGTTCGACGTCTGGTGGCACAACATACCGAGGGGCGTCAGCTTGGGTTCCTCGGAGAGCCTCGGGTGAATGTGCTGCTGCTGAACCTGGATCTCGATCGAGCGACGGCCTCCAACTAGTCGTTGGCGGGTGCCGAACGGGGGGGCCCCCCCTCCTATTGCCCGCGTGTAAATTCCTTCTTATCATAGAGTTACGAGCGCCATCTCCTCGCAAATACTTCCAAACAAAAGGGTTACGTCCAGATACGAGCAAACAAAAGGGTTATGCGATTAAAGCGAGAGGCCCCAGCTTTTGCCGGGGCCACTGTTTGTTTCCTGATTCCATTATAGCGGATGGAGCATAACTGATACGCCACGCGAAAGTGCAGGAATGGCGCGGGTTTTCGTCATTTGGGGGTTGACAAGATTTTCCGAAGCTAAAGCTCCTGCGCTGGGGGAGGCTTCTTCTATCTCTACGGCCCCCGCAAAATTGAAACACGGAGCTTCTAGTTAACCTTCTCAGCCTGGATTGGCTTCATATTTGGTGGGGCACCGATCGGATGTATCTCCGCATGGGTAGCGTCCTTCAGGGTCACAATAAACTCGAAGGGCTGCTTCTCATCCCTAACCGTGACACGTAGCGCATTGCCCTCCAGCTTTGTCTTGCTGATCTGTGACGGCGTGCTGTCTTCGGAGGGGTCCGCCTTGCTCAACTCTCCATCATCGCCCAGTGCAATCCTCGATGGAGTAACAGTTCCGGTGATTCCTGAGCCGTTCTGAGTCAGGATCATCGTGGAGAAACTTCGTCCATGGAACATCCAATGCCAGGTTCCGGCGAACGTCTGCGCGGGATCGTTGGATGCAGAAACTTCTTGCAGGCTCACTGCGCGCGCGAGCACTGTGCTCGAGGCAAACAGAAAGCTTGTTGTCAAAGCTAGCCCAATCAGGCCGGCGCGGGATAGCAAAGTTCTCTTCTCAGTCAGCTTCATGATGCGATCCTCCAGGTTGTCACCATCGAAAATACCCAGCCCCATTGCGTTGCTACGAGGTACTCGCAGGCACAAGGACGCCAGACGTAAGAGTGTGCGGGCGTACAAAATTCGTTTTCCAAGGCAAACAGCGGCGCAATCATCGCAGGCAAGCTCGCGCGTCTGCGAAATCTTCGACATCAGGTACTGAATACCGGGGTGCCAGGCCACAGGCAGAGCGGTCAACTGGCAGAAAAGGTGCACTAGAAAATCGTTCCTGCGAATGTGACCGTATTCGTGCGCAAGAATCGCCGTGAGATCTGACTCTTCAAGAACCGGGACCACTTTGCTGGGCAAGATGATCGCTGGATGAAACACACCCACCGTGACCGGGTCGTCGATGGCTGTCGATTCAAGAAGAACAACACGGTGCGGAGGCTCGATCATTGAGCCAGTCATTCCGCTTTCGCTGAGAGAGATCAACAAAGCGCTTCTGCGCAGGCAATGAACTCGATAGATGCCGCGGCTAAAGTGGATCAACCGATAAAGAAAAAGCATCTGCCAGATAATGAGGAGCGCAATCTTCGCGCCAGGTGCCAGAATGATAGACTCATGCTCCTTGGAGTGCATGTTCCAAGCCCAGAGGTGATGGTCAGTGTGTTCGGCCCCCTGTATCGACTGCTGCTCTGGAACCACACTCGGACGGGCTTGCCAGAGGGTGTTGAAGACAGGAGCAGCCAGGCAGAGGGCGAATATCGCGAGATAAAAGCAATGTTGATATTTCGCTTTGGCTTTCGTGATCAATGGCGAGAGTATGGCCGCCAAAATCGCAAACAATCCAATTTGTACCGATGCATTGATCAACCAGTCGAATACGAGCTCTCGAATCGCGCTCATTTCTCCTCCTCCTCGGCACCCCTCACTGTTTCCAGTTTGGCCTGCAATTCGGCAAGTTTTTTGGCGTTAAGGTGCTTGCTCCGTACTAAAGAGAGGAGGAGGTCATCCACTGAGCCCTGAAACACTTTGTGTAAGACGTCCTTGATAGCGTGGGAGTCGGCTGCCTCTTGAGTGACGGTGGCACTGTACTCAAAAGCGCGCCCAACGAGCTTCCTCTTCACTCTTCCTTTCCGTTGCAGGACATTCAACGTGGTCTGTACGGTCGTGTAGGCGAGTTGAGGCTCCCCTTTCAGCCCCTGCAGAACCTTCTGGACATTCCCCGCGCCGTCATCCCAAAGCACATGCATGATTCGTCGTTCTAGAGGAGTCAGGACCTTAGCTGGCTTGGGCATCGACGTAGCTCCTATAACCATAGGAGATTATTACGAGAATGCAATTTTGTCAACTATATGTATAGGAGATAATTTTGACCGATGCGCCCCGTGGAAGCGCAGGGAGATTGGGGGCGGAGGAGCATAATGTTGGTTTGTGACTCGGAGACTTCTTCAGGGTCAGACTCCTGCTTCTCACCGTGCGAATGAGGTTGAAGGAAATATGAATGGATTGCGTTTTGGAAGAGTTGCTGTCCTGTTTGTTTTGGGCTGCGTGATGAGTGTTCCTGGGCTGTCGGCACAGAGCGCAACGGGTGAAAAGGGTGATCTGATTTCGATGCATCGTGCGACGAGTGCTGCGGCGCTGCCGAATGGTTTAGAGCTGAGGGATGGCGAGGCGAGGGTTCAGATCACTGCGCTGCGAGAGGATGTTCTGCGGATTCGAGTTTCGAAGACGGGGAAGATGCCGGAGGATGCTTCGTGGGCTGTGCTTCCGGGGTCGCGAACCAGCTCGGTTGCGACTGTCTATCGCGCGGAGGGAGGCAAGACAGGTTTTAGCACGAAGGCGTTGCAGGTGTCGGTTGACCGCGCCACGCTTGCCGTAACGATCAGCGACACCCGTGGCGGTGTTCTGCTGCAGGATGCGCGACCGGTTGAGTTTCACGGCGAGCATTTCAGAATTTATAAGAGGATGTCGGCCGAGGAGCACTACTTTGGCCTGGGAGATAAGACGGGGCCGCTCGATCGCAGAGGCGGTGCGTACCAGATGTGGAACACCGATCAGTATCGTTTTCAGGAGAGCAGCGATCCTCTGTATAAAGCAATTCCGTTTTTTATTGCGGACAATGCGGGGAGGTCGTATGGGTTGTTTCTCGACAATACGTGGCGGACGAGTTTTGATTTTGGGAAGGAAGATTCGGAGGCTTACTCGTTTGGGGCCGATGGTGGACCGATTGACTACTACTTTATTTATGGTCCGAAGCCGAAGCAGGTGGTGGAGGGGTATGCGTGGTTGACTGGTCTTACGCCGCTGCCTCCGCAGTGGTCGCTGGGCTTTCAGCAGTCGCGCTACTCGTACATGACGGAGGCGCGGGCGCGCGAGGTGGCGGACCGTATGCGCGCCGATCGGATTCCGTGCGATGCGCTGTATCTGGACATTGACTTTCAGGATCGGAATGCTCCGTTTACGGTGAATCAGCAGGCGTTTCCGAAGTTTCCTGAGTTTATTCAGGAGTTGAAGGAGAAGCACTTCAACCTGGTGTTGATTACGGATCTGCATATTGCGGATCGCGCGAATCAGGGGTATGCGCCTTACGATTCGGGTGTGGCGGGGGATCACTTTGTGAAGAATCCGGATGGGTCGGTGTTTGTGGGCAAGGTGTGGCCGGGGCCTTCGGTGTTTCCTGATTTCACGAGGAAGGAGTCGCGGGCGTGGTGGGGGACTCTTTATAAAGATTTTTATGAGGATGGGGCCGCGGGTTTTTGGAACGATATGAACGAGCCTTCGGTGTTTGAAGTGGCTTCGAAGACGATGCCGCTGGATGTGGTGCATCGGATCGATGAGCCGGGGTTTGTATCGAGGACTGCGAGCCATGCGGAGATTCACAATGTGTATGGCATGGAGAACTCGCGGGGGACGTATGAGGGACTGCTTGCGTTGAAGCCGCACCAGCGGCCTTTTGTTTTGACGCGCGCGACCTATGCTGGCGGCCAGCGGTATGCGTCGACTTGGACGGGAGATAATTCGAGCAGCTGGAACCACCTTCGCATGAGTACGCCGATGCTTCTGAACCTGGGGCTGAGCGGGTTTTCGATGGCTGGAGATGACATTGGAGGGTATGCGGGTTCTTCTACGCAGGATCTGTTGACGAAGTGGATTGAGGTGGGTGAGTTCAATCCGATCTATCGCGACCACACAGAGAAGTTCACGGCCGACCAGGAGCCTTGGGTGGGTGGAGCGGAGGTGGAAGCGGTTCGGCGGAGGTACATTGAGGATCGGTATCGGCTGATGCCGTATCTCTATACATTGGCCGAGGAGAACTCTCGCACGGGCGTTCCGATGATGCGGCCGATGTTTCTGGAGTTCCCGGATGCGACTGCGGACAAGCATCCGCTCGATCTGGATGCGGCCAATCAGTTCATGCTGGGGCCGGATTTGTTGATTGCGCCTGCGCCTTATCCAGAGGCGCCGGATAGCTATGCGGTGACGTTTCCGCCGGTGGGTTGGTACGACTATTGGACGGGGGCAAAGGTTGCGGGGAGCGCTCGCGAGGCGGTTGCGGTGAGTACGGGCGCGGCGCTGGGAGTGGGTGAGCTTCAGTCGGTGAAGATTACGCCGCAGGTGGATGTGCTGCCGGTGTTTGTGCGAGCGGGGTCGATTCTGCCGTTTGCGCCGGTGGTCGAAAGCACGCAGGTGAAGCCAGATGGGCCGCTGACGCTGAAGGTGTTTCCGGGTGAGGGATGTGCGGGCTCGCTGTATCAGGATGATGGGATCAGCTTCGGGTATAAGGAGAAGGATTTTCTGCGTGTGACGTATAGCTGCGAATCGACTCAGGACGGATTGCGTCTGCAGATCGGCAAGCGCGAGGGGAGCTTTCAGCCTTGGTGGAATGGGGTGCAGGTGACGATCTTCGGTTGGAGTGGCGCGCCGGGGAAGATTATGTATGGCGGCCAGGTGATTGCGGGCGCGAGGTTCGATGGCGCGGCGCATTCGCTTACGGTTGTGTTGCCGGAGAGGGCTGAAGGTGGGGTGCTGGAGATTGCTGGGAGGTAGCGTCCTGCCGGACGGGCCTCCTGTGCGGAGGGCGGTCACTTCGTGACGTGTGTACCTTTTCCGGGCGGGGTGGGTTCGGTTGTCTTCCCGCTGGTCGGCGATAGAGTCAGTGAAGAGCGCTCTAGTGGAAGCGGTAGGCGGCGCCGATCCCCAAGACCTGCGGGCTTAGATCGTTGGGCGGGAAGCTGAGCCACTTTTGAAATTGATACTCTGCGCGTAAGTTGACCGAGCGCGTGAGGCGATAATCGACGCCTATACCCGCGGCTACGATGTTGTAGGCGAGATTGGCGGCGTTGCCTTGTGGAGGACCACCGGGGGTGAGGCTAGGAACCTCTGGGTAGTTGAAGACGCCGCGGCCGTACAGGACTTTGGCGAAGGGCTCTATCCGGCCGAAGTGGAGGACGTAGCGAGGGCCGATCTCGTAGGTGCGTTCGTAGATTTTTGTGGTTGGGTCGGAATCGTTGATTTGGTGGAACTCTGCTTCGATGCCCCAGTGATATTTGAAGTCGAAGTTAACGTAGGCTCCTCCGCCTTTGATCTTTTGCGGGACGTAGTCTGAGTTGGCGTAGTTGAACTCGCCGCCAGCCTGGAGGACTCCGGCGGCGGTTGCGGTTGGGAGTGCCTGGGCGTGGAGTCGTGCGCCGGCGAAGCTGATGAGGCAGAGTAGGGCAGAGATCTTGATTCCGAGGAGGAGATCGTTTGCCCGCTTTGCGATTTTTTCAGATGCTGATCTGTTGCTCATACTGAGAATCTCTCTTGAAGCTTGCGCTTTTTACTGTGGGGACTGGTCGATGTGGTAATCCACGTTTACAGTGTGCTGTATTCCGTTGCTGTTGGCGGTTACAACTATCGGGTAGGTGCGGTCGAAGTAACCTGATCCGCAACCGGTGAGTGTTCCGATAGCTCCGAGAGAGGACAGGATGAGCAGCGAGTGGATGATGAGGCGGGTGAGCTTGCGGCTGGAACGACGCGAGTAGCGCAGGCCGAGGAGCGGAAGGAGGAAGAGGCCGAGCGCGATGTGGGAGAGCCGGCGCGAGCGATCCTGTGGCGACTCGAGTGAGGCGAGCTTGCGGGTTGCGACGGTGAGGGTGATGTCGGTTGGGCCGGCGTACTGGGCGATGGTCGAGGGCGAGAAGGTGTAGGTGGCGAGGATGGGGCCGGTCGGGCTGGCAGAGAGGTTGATGACGCCGGGGTAGTATCCGCCGGTGGGAGAGACATGGAAGGTGTACAGGCGGGTGGTGCCGTAGATGCCTTCGACGGTCTGGGCGCTGGTGAGGACGATGGTGAAGTCGAGAGGCGCGACGTTGATGGTGTTCGCACCGGATGCGGCGGAGGCTGTGCTTGAGTTGAAGTTAGCGTCTCCGCTATAGATGGCGGTGATGGTATGGACGCCTACAGAGAGGGCCGTAGTGGAGAAGGTGGCAACGTCGCTGCTGTTGAGGGTAGCTGTGTTGACCTGGTTGCCGTTGTCAAAGAAGGTGACGGTTCCAGTCGGTGTTCCGGAGGTTGTGGAGGCGACGTTGGCAGTAAAGGTGACTGGCAGAGCGAAGACGGTGCTGGTTGTGCTGAGGCTCAGCGTGGTGATGGCGGGTGCCTTGGTGATGGTCAGCATTCCGTTCTGTACGGTCTGGAGGTAGTCGGTGACGTTGGTTCCGGTTGCAGCAGGAATGATGGGGTACTGTCCTGGTTGAGAGAGCGTGCTTGCGGAGTTGGAGAAGATTTCGGTGAAGGTATCGCCATCCAGCGCGCCGGTGATGGTGCCGGTAAAGACGGGGTTGGGCGAGCCGTAGAGCTTGGTGAAGCTGTTGGCGGTGACGATGAGTGTGGCCTGGCTGATGGTGAGGGTCCCGTTGACGTAGACGACGTTGTAGTCGCTGAGGTTGGTGCCGGAGGCTGCGGGGACGATGGGATAGGTTCCGATCGGTGAGGAGATCGTAGCCAGGGTGCTTTCGGTGAGTGTGAAGGTATCGCCGTTGACTGCGCCCACAGCGGTGGCCGTAAAGCCGGGATTCGCTATTCCATATTCGCGGCTCGCGTTGGTGGCGGTGACGGTCAGGGTTGCCTGGGTGACGGTGAGAGTTCCGTTGATGTAGGTCACGCTGTAGTCGCTGAGATTTGTGCCGGTGGCGACAGGCGCGATGGGATAGTTGCCGATCGGGGATGACGGAGTTGCGTTGGTGCTCTCGGTGAGGGTGAAGGTGTCACCATTGACTGCGCCAAGGGCGGTTGCCGAGAAGACGGGGTTTGCAGAGCCGTAGATGCGGCTGGTGCTTCCGGCTGTGACGGTCAGCATTGCCTGGCCGATGGTGAGGGTTCCGTTGGCGTACGTCACGGTGTAGTTGCTGAGGTTTGCCCCGATGGCCGAGGGAACGATCGGATAAGTACCAACGGGCGATGAGGCGGTGGCGATAGTGGTTTCCGTGAAGGTGAAGCTGTCGTTGTTCTCGACTCCCGTAGCCGACGCGGAGAAGGCGGGATTAGGAGATCCGTAGGTGCGGTTTGCGTCAGCGGCTGTGATGGTGAGGTTCGCCTTGCCTACGGTCAGAGTCCCGTTGGTGTAGACGACGTTGTAATCGGCGAGGTTGGTGCCTGTCGCGGTGGGAACGATGGCGTAGGTTCCAACCGGGGACGCGGCGGTTGCAGAGGTGGTTTCGCTGAAGGTGAAGGTGTCACCGTTCTGTGCGCCGGTTGCGGATGCGAAGAATGGCGGGTTCGGAGAACCATAGGTGCGGTTCGCGTCTGCAGCGAGGACGTTGAGGGTGGCTTGGGTTACTGTGAGGGTTCCGTTGTCATAGATGACGTTGTAGTCGCTGAGGTTGGTGCCAGAGGCCAGGGGAACGATGGCGTAAGTTCCGACAGGGGAGGTCGCGGTGGCGGTGGTGCTCTCCGTGAAGGTGAAGGTGTCACCGTTGACTGCGCCAGCCGCAGTGGCGGAGAAGGTTGGGTTCGCGGCGCCGTATGTTCTGCTAGCGCTTGTGGCTGTGACGGTGAGAGTAACTTGAGTGACGGTGAGTGTCCCGTTGGTGTAGACGACGTTGTAGTCGTTGATGTTGGCGCCTGTTGCGGTGGGAACGATGGCGTAGGTTCCAACAGGGGACGCGGCGGTTGCAGAGGTTGTTTCGCTGAAGGTGAAGGTGTCGCCGTTCTGCGCGCCGGTGGCGGAAGCGTTGAAGGTTGGGTTCGCTGCACCGTAAGCGCGGCTGGCGTCGGCTGCGGTGACGGTCAAGGTTGCCTTGCCGATGGTGAGAGTTCCGTTGACGTAGGTTACGTTGTAGTCGCTGATGTTGGCGCCTGCGGCTACAGGGATGATGGCGTAGGTGCCGGGGGCGGACGCTATGGTCGCCGGAGTGCTTTCGGTGAAGGTGAAGGTATCCCCGTTCTGCGCGCCGGTGGCGGATGCAGAGAAGGCTGGGTTTGGCGTTCCGTAGGTACGGTTGGCGTCGGCTGCGGTAACGGTCAGGCTTGCCTTGCCGATGGTGAGCGTGCCGTTGTTGTATACGACGGTGTAGTTGGCGATATTGGCGCCACTGGCTACCGGGATGATGGCGTAGGTGCCAGGGGCGGACGCTATGGTTGCCGGGGTGCTTTCGGTGAAGGTGAAGGTATCGCCGTTCTGTGCCCCGGTTGCGGAGGCAGAGAAGGCTGGGTTTGGCGTTCCGTAGGTGCGGTTGGCATCAGCTGCAGTGACGGTCAGCGTTGCTTTCGTGACGGTGAGGGTTCCGTTGACGTATACGACGGTGTAGTTGGCGATATTGGCGCCAGTGGCTACCGGGATGATGGCGTAGGTGCCAGGAGCGGACGCTACGGTTGCTGGGGTGCTTTCGGTGAAGGTGAAGGTGTCACCATTCTGAGCACCGGCCGCTGTTGCGGAGAAGGTTGGGTTCGGAGCGCCGTAGGCTCGACTGGCGCTGGCTGCTGTAACAGTCAGTGTGGCCTGGCCGATCGAGAGAGTTCCATTGACGTAGACGACGGTATAGTTCGAAAGATTTGCCCCGGCGGCAGAGGGAACGATGGGATAGTTGCCGACTGGTGAACTCGCCGTGGCAGAGGTGCTTTCGGTGAAGGTGAAGGTGTCGCCGTTCTGCGCGCCGGCTGCTGTTGCGGAGAAGGCTGGGTTCGCTGCCCCGTAAGCGCGGCTGGCGTCAGCTGCGGTGACGGTCAGCGTGGCTTTGCCGATGGTGAGCGTTCCGTTGACGTATACGACTGTGTAGTCGTTGATATTGGCGCCCGAGGCGACGGGAACGATCGGATAGGTGCCGGGAGCTGAACTTGTGGTGGCTGAGGTGCTCTCGGTGAAGGTGAAAGTGTCGCCGTTCTGTGCACCGGTTGCGGTGGCGGAGAAGGCGGGATTGGTTACACCGTAGGCTCGGCTGGCGTCAGCTGCGGTGACGGTCAGAGTCGCCTTGCCGATGGTGAGGGTCCCGTTGTTGTAGGTGACCGTGTAGTTGCTGAGGTTGGCGCCTGTGGCGACGGGAACGATCGCGTAAGTGCCCGGAGGCGAACTGACGATTGCGGAGGTGCTTTCGGTGAAGGTGAAGGTGTCGCCGTTCTGCGCGCCGGTGGCGGATGCGGAGAAGGCGGGATTGGCTACACCGTAGGTGCGGTTAGCATCGGCTGCCGTGACGGTCAAAGTCGCCTTATTGATCGTAAGGGTTCCGTTGACGTAGACGACGTTGTAGTTGCCGATGTTGGTGCCGGTGGCAGCGGGGACGATTGGATACGTGCCTGCAGAGGAGGAGGTGGTGGCCGTGGTGGTTTCGGTGAAGGTGAAGGTGTCGCTGTTCTGTGCGCCGCTGGCGGAGGCGGAGAAGGTGGGGTTGGCTGCGCCGTAGGCTCGAGTGGCGCTGGCGGCGGTGACGGTGAGCGTGGCCTGGCCGACGGTCAGCGTTCCGTTGACGTAGACGACGTTGTAGTTCGCGATATTCGTGCCGGATGCTGAGGGAACGATGGGGTAGTTTCCGACAGATGATGTGGTGGTGGCCGTGGTGGTTTCGGCAAAGGTGAAGGTATCGCCATTGGCTGCGCCGGTTGCGGATGCGGAGAACGTCGGGTTGGCGGCGCCGTAAGCCCTGGTGGCGTTAGCGGCGGTGACGGTGAGCGTAGCCTGGCCGACGGTAAGGGTTCCGTTGACGTAGACGACGTTGTAGTTCGCGATATTCGTGCCGGATGCGACGGGGATGATGGGATAGGTGCCGACGGGGGATGAGGTGGTGGCGGGAGTGCTTTCGGTAAAGGTGAAGGTGTCGCCGCTAACTGCGCCGGTTGCGGATGCGGAGAACGTCGGGTTGGCGGCTCCGAAGGCGCGATTAGCGTCGGCGGCGGTGACGGTGAGTGTGGCCTGGGTGATGGTGAGTGTTCCATTGACGTAGACGACGTTGTAGTCGGAGAGATTGGCTCCGCTAGCGACTGGGACGATGGAGTAGATTCCAGTGGGCGAAGCGGAAGTGGCGGTGGTGGTCTCGGTGAAGGTGAAGGTGTCACCGTTCTGCGCGCCGGCTGCGGATGCAGAGAAGGTTGGGTTGTTGGCGCCGTAGGCTCGGGTGGCGTTCGCGGCGGTGACGGTCAGAGTCACTTTGCCGACAGTGAGAGTTCCGTTGGTGACATTGACGGTGTAGTTCGACAGAGCGGTGCCGACTGGGGCAGGAACGATGGGGTAGGTTCCTGCGGGAGAGCTGGTGATGGCGGTTGTTGAGAAGCTCTCGGTGAAAGTGTCGCTATTGACTGCGCCGGTAATGGCTCCGGTAAATGTTGGGTTGGCACTGCCATAGGCGCGGGTGGCGTTGTTGGCGGTGACGGTGAGGACGGCGGGGGTGACGGTGATCTGGGCGGAGGCGGTCTGGCCGGCGTAGTCGGTGGTGTC
>NZ_JACCCU010000004.1 GCF_013410875.1 Tunturiibacter empetritectus
GGCGGTGACGGTGACGGCTGGGCCTACGGGGAGGACTCCGGCAGGGCTATAGGAGAAGCTGCCGGGGATGGAGGCGGTGGCCTTGATGCCGGTGGCGCCGCCGATGGCGGTGCCGTAGACGATGGACTGGCTGGCCCAGGTGATGGTGTAGCTTCCCTTGTTGATGGTGAGGGAGCCGTTGACGTAGGTGAAGGTGTAGTTGGTGGAGGCGAGTGTGCCTGGTGCGGCAGTGATGGTGTAAGTGTTAGCGGCTGCGGGAGCTGCCGGGGTGGTGGTCAAGGACGGAGCGCCGGTGGTGGCTGAGGCAGCGGTGTCACCGTTGACGAAGCCGGTGATGGTTGCCGTATAGGTTGGGTCGGCGGTGCCGTAGGTAATGGTGTAGCTGTTGGCGGTGACCGTGAGGTTGACTGCAGTGACAGTGAGGGTTCCGTTGACGTAGACGACGTTGTAATTGCCGATGTTGGTGCCCGAAGCAGTAGGAACGATATTGTAGGTTCCGGCTGGGCTGGTCGTCGTGGCGGTGGTGGTCTCGGAGAAGGTGAAGGTATCACCGCTCGCGGCGCCTGTGGCGGTTGCGGAGAAGGTTGGATTCGCTGCTCCGTAGGCGCGGGTGGCGTTGCCTGCGGTGACGGTGAGAGTGCCCTTGGTGATGGTGAGGGTTCCGGGGGCGTAGGTGAAGGTGTAGTTCGTAGAGGCGAGGGTTCCCGCTGCAGCGGTGATGGTGTAGGTGTTAGCGGCTGATGGGGCTGCGGGGGTAGTGGTGAGGGATGGAGTGCCAGTGGTGGCTGTGGCAGTCGTGTCTCCGTTGACGAAGCCGGTGATCGTGGCGGTGTAGGTCGGATCTGTGGTGCCGTATGGGATGGTGTAGCTGTTCGCCGTTACCGTGAGGCTGGCCTTGGTGACGGTGAGGGTTCCGTTGATGTAGACGACGTTGTAGTTTGCGAGGTTGGTGCCTGAGGCAGTCGGAACGATGTTGTAGGGGCCGGCTGGCGAGGTCGCGGTGGCGGTGGTGGTCTCGGAGAAGGTGAAGGAGTCACCGTTTACAGCGCCGGTGGCGGAGGCGGTGAAGGGTGGGTTAGCTTGTCCGTATACGCGGGTGGCGTTGCCGGCGGTGACGGTGAGAGTGCCCTTGGTGATGGTGAGGGTTCCAGGGGCGTAGGTGAAGGTGTAGTTCGTAGAGGCGAGGGTCCCGGGTGCAGCGGTGATGGTGTAGGTATTCGGAGCAGAGGGAGCCGCGGGATTGGTGGTCAGAGACGGAGTGCCGGTGGTGGCTGTGGCAGCGGTGTCGCCGTTGACGAAGCCGGTAATGGTTGCGGTGTAGGCCGGGTCTGCGGTGCCGTAGGGGATGGTGTAGCTGCTGGCGGTGACCGTGAGGTTAGCCGCGGTGACGGTGAGGGTGCCGTTGACGTAGACGACGTTGTAGTTGGCGAGGTTGGTGCCTGAGGCGGTGGGGACGATGTTGTAGGGACCCACTGGCGAGGTGGCGGTGGCGGCGGTGGTCTCTGAGAAGGTGAAGCTGTCACCATTCATGGCGCCAGTGGCGGAGGCGGTGAACGTGGGGTTAGCTGCGCCGTAAACGCGGGTGGCATTGCCTGCGGTGACGGTGAGAGTGCCCTTGGTGATGGTGAGGGAGCCGGCGACGTAGGTGAAGCTGTAGTTCGTGGAGGCGAGGGTTCCCGGTGCAGCGGTAATGGTGTAGGTGTTCGGAGCCGAGGGAGCCGCTGGGGTGGTTGTCAGCGACGGAGTGCCGGTGGTGGCGGTGGCGGTGGTGTCTCCGTTGACGAAGCCGGTGATCGTGGCGGCATAGGTTGGGTCAGCGGTGCCATACGGGATCGTGTAGCTGCTGGCTGTTACGACGAGGGGGGCCTTGGTGACGGTGAGGGTTCCGTTGATGTAGGTGACGTTGTAGTTTGCGAGGTTGGTGCCTGAGGCAGTCGGAACGATGTTGTAGGGGCCGACTGGGCTGGTCGCGGTGGCGGTGGTGGTCTCAGCGAAGGTGAAGGTATCGCTGTTCACGGCTCCGGTCGCGGTGGCGGAGAAGGTGGGATTAGCCGATCCGTAAACGCGGGTGGCGTTGCCGGCGGTGACGGTGAGAGTGCCCTTGGTGATGGTGAGGGTTCCGGGGGCGTAGGTGAAGGTGTAGTTCGTAGAGGCGAGGGTCCCGGGTGCAGCGGTGATGGTGTAGGTGTTCGGAGCCGAGGGAGCCGCGGGATTGGTGGTCAGAGACGGAGTGCCGGTGGTGGAGTTGGCTTGCGTGTCGCCAGTGGCGAAGCCTGTGATGGTGGCCGCGTAGGCGGGGTCAGCCGTGCCATACGGGATGGTGTAGCTGCTGGCAGTAACCGTCAGGTTGCGTTGATTGACGATTATTTGAACGGAAGCAGTTGCCGTGGTGTAGTCGGTGGTGTCAGTCGGAGTAAAGGTGACGGTGAGGGTTTGGGGGCCGGCAGGGAGTACGGTGCCCGCGGCTGGGCTGTAAGAGAAGGTACCTGGGATCGACCCGGAGACGGTAGCGTTCAGCTGGCCCGTGCTGCTTTGGACGAGGGCCGTACCATACGTGATGTTGGCCGGGTTCGACCAGTTGATCCCCGGTGTGGCTTTCGTGATGGTGAGCGATCCGGTGGCGAAGGTCAGACTATAGTTTGAGGACGCGAGGGAGCCGGTGGCGGGCGTGATGGTGTAGGTGCCTGCGGCTGTGGGAGCTGCCGGGGTCGTCGTCAGAGAAGGATTTCCGGTGAAGGCTGTCGCGGCGGTGTCGCCGTTGACGTAGCCCGTGACCGAGTAGGTATAGGGGGGAACTGCCGTTCCGTAGACCACAGTCTCATTGTTGGCGGTGAAGAGAAGCGCCTGTTTGGTGACGACGAGGTTGACGGTCTTTGTTGCTGTCCCGAAGTTCGGGTTGGTCGGGGTAAACACAACTTTGAGTGGAATGGTACCGACCGCAGGAACCACTCCGGCAGCCGGAGTGTAGGCGTAGGTGCCTGGCACTACCGTTGGAGTAGACGATGTGTTGAGTCCCATCGCCACAATGACGACGTTGCGATTGTTCGGGAGGGTGATGCTTTGTACGGTCCTCGTGTTATCGAGGGCTATTTGATATCCGTACAGGTCGGCTTGTTGTCCTGTTACTCGACCTCCGCTGCCATTGTTGTAGTATCCGGTGACCGCAACAAAGGATTCGCCAGGGTAACCTTGATTAACCAGCCAACTGCTGAGGCTGATCTTTGTGGTTGCGGTGGTGCCATCCGTATAGGTAATTGTGAAAGGCTGCGCGGTCTGTCCCCCTGTGGTCGCCGCACCAATCAGTGACAAGCTAACAAAATTCCCTTGAGGCAAGGCAATCGTCGTGCTCGTGACGGCATCCGGAACATTCGCGGGACCTAGTGCATACGTCTGCCCGTTCCACACAACGGAAGAGCCAAGGAGGGTGGCTGAGTAGGCATTTCCACCGTTATCGAAGCCTCCAGTAGAGAAGGTCGATCCATCGGTCTCAAAGGCGTTGACGCGATAGTAGGACGAGAGCGAAACGGAGGTCGTTCCTGGTGTTGTCTGTGCGACTGCATTAAGTTGTGTCGCACTGAGTGCTGTTCCGTAGACGATGGGTGCGGGCGTAGGCCAGACCAGCGTTGTGGCGTTCGAGGGATTAACGAGTAGTTGCACACTCGCGGAAGCGCCCGTGTAATCGGTCTGGTCCGTGGGAGTGAATGTGGCTGAAAGAGTATTTTCTCCAGTTGGAAGTACCGCGCCCAGAGCTGGGTTGTAGACCAGCGCGCCTGGCACCGGCGGGGAGACAAGATCCATGGCGAGGATCGAGACATCTCCTGGTCCCTGCCATGCGGGGAGCGTGACACTCTGAACAATCTTTGAGCTATTAAGCGGGATCTGATAGCCATAGACGCAGGTCAAGTGGGCGTCCTGGCCACCAGTGGAGGTGTTGCGGAACGGGACGCAGGTGACTTCCGTTTCGCCAGGCCAGTTCAACGGATAGACCCAGTCGCTCAGGCTCTGCGTATAGGTCGAGGTTGTTCCGTCGGTATACGTTATGATGAATGGGTTCGCCGCGGTCGTGTTGTTGACCATCGCGCCAAGCATATTGAGGCTGGCGTAGTATCCAGCCGGAAGAGGGATGGTCACGGTCGTTCCTGTGCTGCTTAGACCGGCGACTCCATCGAGTGCGTTGGCGGGTCCCAACTGGTAGGTGATGTTGTTCCAGGTGACGGACGTTCCCAGCAGATTCGACGAGTAAGCATTCCCGCTTTGATCAAAGCCACTGGCAAAGTGCGTGCCATTGCTGTAGATCGCGTTGATGTTGTAGTACGAGGTCAACGGGACCGGCGTGTAGACAGCCACCGTCGCGTCGAGCTGGATATTGCTCAACGGCGTGGGATAGGTTATGGCCGCGGGCGAGGGCCAACTGATCTGAGGATTCGCTGGGTTTACCGTGAGGGTGACAGTGGTGGTCAACGGAGTGTAGTTCGTGTTGCTCGGAGTGAAGGTGGCAGTCAGCGTATAGTTGCCGACTGCGAGCAGGGTGTAAGGAGCTGGATTGTAGGAGAAGGTTCCGGGTGCCGTCGTCGTAGCGTTGAGTTGTGTAGAGGACAGCAGGGTGCCATAGCTGATGGCCGCTGGAGTAGCCCAGATGATGACTGGAGTTGCCGGACCCACGGTTATGACGAGAGGGGTAACAGCGGCGCTGGCGACAAAATTAGTGTCGCCCGAGTAGGACGCCGTGATGTTGTTCACGCCGATTGTGAGGCTTGCAGTGGACAACGTCGCGACGCCGCCGGACACGGTGATGGCGGTGCCAAGGGTGTTGCCGTTGTCTTTGAAGGTGACGGTTCCACCCGGAGTCAGCGCTCCCACCAAAGAAGGCTGAATCATTGCAGTGATGACGATCTGTTGACCAAAAGCCGGCGCTGAGTTGGTGGCGCTGAGCAGGGTCGAGGTAGAGATCTTCGTCGCTGCCAGGGACAGGGTGGCGGACTTGCTTGCGGCAAAGTCCAGATTAGTCGGGAAGGAAGCAAGGATATTGTGGTTGCCGCTGCCGGGAATGGTGACGCCGGTGAAAGAGACACTCGCCGTGTCGGTGACCTGATTGAGCAAAATGCTCACGCTCTTGCTGCCGTTGTTGGCGATTGCGAGGTCACTGGTACCGTCGCCATTAAAGTCTGCCGAGGCGACGGCGATAGGGGTCTTCGCTACGGTAGGAGTCGTCGGCGTCTGAAAGGTGAAGTCACCGTTTCCAAGGAACAGACTCGCTGTGGTCTGTCCGGAGTTGGCAACAGCGAGGTCGACATTTCCATCGGCGTTGAAGTCTCCTGCGACGATCGAGGTGGGGGTGGTTCCGGTGGAAAGCAAGGTAGCCTGCACGGCGAAGGCGCCTGCTCCGTTGCCGCGGAAGATCCCGATCTTCTTTGTGCTGCTGTAGGTCACCGCAAGGTCCAGTTTGCCATCGCCATTGATATCCGCGGCAACGAGCGAGTTAGGAGCGGTTCCA
This sequence comes from Tunturiibacter empetritectus, assembly GCF_013410875.1. Classification (GTDB taxonomy): domain Bacteria; phylum Acidobacteriota; class Terriglobia; order Terriglobales; family Acidobacteriaceae; genus Edaphobacter; species Edaphobacter empetritectus. Next base: position 5,495 of record NZ_JACCCU010000004.1, read on the forward strand.
TTTCCGGTGGAGATTGGCGACCCTGTGGCCTGGGTGAAGCTGCTGCCGTTTCCGTTGCCGAGCATGACGCTGATGGTGTTGCTCGATTTGTTAGTAACGGCAAAGTCAAGATTGCCGCCGGCGTTAAAGTAGCCAGCGACGATCGCGGTTGGATTGGTTCCGACGTTGACTTGAGAGACGTTCGCAGCAGGAAATGCGCCGGACCCATCTCCCAGCATGATGTCCACGACACCGTTTACCGGGACCAGATCAAGAAGCGTGGCGCTCTGGGCTACCGCGAGGTCAGGCTTTCCGTCTCCGTCGAAGTCTCCAACTACCAACGAGGTTGGGGTGGTGACTTCGAGGAAGACGCCTGGGATGGAATAGGTTGAAGGGGCGCTGAATGTACCGTTAATTCCACCGAGATAGATGGCGACGGCTCCGTCTGCGCTGTTGACGACAGCCAGATCGAGTTTGCCATCCTGATTAAAGTCGGCTGCGACGATGGCGACGGGACCGTTGCCGGTAGTCAGCTTGGTTGGGGAAGCGGTGAACCCGCCTGCACCGTCACCGAAGAGAATCCAGACAGTTCTATCGTTGCTGTTCAGAACTGCGAGATCGATGAAGCCATCGCCGTTGAAGTCGCCAGAAGCGATGCTCTGAGGGCCGCTGCCTACCGTTACCGGCGAAGTGCTGCCCGCTACAGTCTGCTGCCCGGACACGCCTGCGCCAAGGGCAGGAGGGGGAGTGACGATGAGATAGTTGGCGTTTGACGTGTCCAGGAGGGAGATATTTCCGACGGGGAAGCTGTTGGTGCTCCCTGTTCCTGTCACGGTTGCGGTAAGCGAAAACGGTGGAGTGGTTCCGGCCGAGGTCTGAACGAGACTGGTGGTTGTGGGATAAGTTCCTGTAATAGTTACACTTTGAACATCAGACGAAGACGAATAGGCCTGGATCGCACCGAAGACCGCCATGATGGAGTGACTGCCAACTCCGCCAAACTCCTGCTGCAAAACGGCGGTGCCCGACACGGATTGCACCTGGACGCTGCCAAGTACTCTGCTGATGCTGTTGTAGGTGTCCAGGAAGGTAACTACTCCGCCTGAGACCGGTGTCGCACCCGCTTTGACCGTCGCCGTCATGGCCAGTACGGATCCGTTCGCGGCGCTAATCGGCGTCACCGAGAGCGACGTCGTCGTGGCACTCTGGGCAAACGCAAGAGAAGCAGACATCGCCAAAGAGAAAGCCGTCAAAGCCGTGAAAGACTTTGAGAAGGAACGGAAGCTGGACTTGACGATTGCCAGGCAGCTTTTGACTTTGGCGCGGTGTGACGACATGCTTATCTCCGTGACGACTAGTGACGTGACAAGAAGCTTCCAGGCAGACAGGTGCGCCTTACGCAGAAGGGTGGGTGGATGGTGGCCACTTTCGACTCCTGCGCTGGTTTTCTGCTAAGAACTTCCTGAGGCGAGAACTATGTTGGTACTGCTAGGACTCCGAAGAGACCAGGAACTCTCGTGACGCTCTCATCAGGCCTGCATCTTCGCTGATAGAGAATGGAACTGCATGAGAGAGTTATTGGCCTCCTTTGCTCCTCACTAGCATCACTTAGCCGAGGCTTCTCATCCATAGTCCAAAGGTGGCAGCATAAACCCCGCAAAATGCAGGCATTTTTACCCAAAACATGGAAATGTTTCCAGCTACTGACACAGAAGTGTCAGAGGCGCGAAGCCATGGACGCCAGTGTTGGTCTGCGGAATGCCATCGAAGCTTTGAGCGGCCCGGGTTTTTGTTAGAACCTGCAACGTAGTCCCCGGAGATCCGTTGGAGATTTGTCGCAAGACTGCGCGGTCGCATCTGTATTAGAGAGCCAAAAAATCTAACTGCGTCCGACAGATGAGCGCTTAAAAGTCCACGGCTCTTCCGGGGCCGGTTCTAGCGGCTTCCTTATCAGCGATCCCAATTGTCGCTGGCCGAGATCTCGTGATTCTTTGTGGCCGTTTTCAGCGTCTTTGGTATCTATGTCTTGGGACGGCTTGCCACTGTGGTGCCTGTGATGTCTTCCAGCAGCCGGATGGAGCCGCAGATGTCGTCCTCGCCGAAGCCCTTGGCGATTGCGGCGCGATAGAGCTGCCGCGAGAGCGAGGTCAAGGGCGCCGGGACGTTGAGCTCAGCCGCAGACTCCAGCATCAGCTCCATATCTTTCTCGAGCCACTTGACGGAGAAGTTGGTGGTGAAGTTTCTGGCGAAGACCATAGGGGCTTTTGCGGTGAGCAGGCCAGATTTAGCCGCGCTGTTGTTAAGGATATCGAGCATCATCTCGGGATCGACGCCGGCTTTTGTGCTCAGGACGATGCTCTCATTGAAGGCCTGGAGCAGGTTGCCAAGGATCATATTTTGCGACAGCTTGGCGTGAAGTCCCATGCCTGCTTCTCCGCAGTAGTACAAAAGCTTTCCCATCACCTCAAAGTACGGGCGGACTTTTTCGAAGATATCCTTTGGCCCACCGACCATAAAAGTCAGTGTGCCCCCTTCTGCTCCGGCTTTGGAGCCGGTACAGGGCGCGTCGAGAAAGCTGATGTCCTTTTTGGCCAGTTCGGCGGCGATAGCGCGGCTTGCAGAGGGGGCAATGGTGCTGCAGTCGACGATGATCGACCTGGCGGCTGCTCCTTCGGCCAGACCATCTGCGCCGAGGATGACACTGCGGGACATCTCGGTATCGCCTACGCAGAGGAAGGTACAGTCGCTCTGGCGCGCAACGTCGGCCGGAGTGGAGCATGCGATGCCGCCTTTGTTAACCAAAGCAGCAACTTTTCCCTCGCTGAACGACCAAAGAGCCACCTGATGATCGGCCTCGATCAGACGAAGAGCCATTGGGCCACCCATAATCCCCAATCCTAAAAAGCCAAGCTTTGCCATTTGTGTTGGACTCCCTTTAAACGATGTTAGAAGTGAAAGGCGCAGGTGTACAGGAGCGCTATCAAGCCACGAAGGCGGCTAGCAGCACGCGGCTCCCAAGTTTCAACTCGCTTTAGTCGAACGACTCCCAGGCGCGAAGTGCGTGTTCAAAAAGTTCCATATTGACGAGTTTGCCGCGGAACTTGACGCCTTCCATCTTCAATCGCGCTCGCTGTTCGATTGCGGGTTCCCCGCGAAGTTTGATCTCACCGCCAGCGCCGAGCACTCGGTGCCATGGAAGATGATCTGGCGGATCGGTGCGCAGGAGTCTTGCCACAGCGCGATGGTAGAGCGGATAGCCAGCCGCTGCCGCAACCTGTCCGTAGGTGCTGACCTTTCCTGCAGGAATGGAAAGAATGATGCGACGAAATGCTGTGTCACGGAGTTCGTTCGCACGAGCCCCATCCCGTAGAATTCTGCGTTTCGCCTGGGATGTGGGGACAGTCGGGATAGCCCCTGGAAAGGGAGGACGAACGGGCTTGTCATTCTTCCTTCGCGTGCTCATCGTCATCCGGTCTTCTAAAGCTCTCTCTGACTTTTGCCTGCTCTGGAAATCAGAGTTCGGGATCATGATATCTCGTTCGTCATTAGTTCAAACTGCATGAGCGCTCCGCGAAGGAGAAGATGCACCCGTTCGAGATAATGGCGGCTAGCTAGAACGGCGGAGAGCCGCTACTAAGGAAGGCGAACTCATTCGTCTTTCGTCCGGAACCATGATCACCCAGACGTATCTGGACCCGTCTAAGACCAGTGAGCCGAGAGACTTAGGTAAAGACGGACCAACCGAGAGATACTGCGACCGTGCACGGGGATTCTCATCTGACTAAGTGCACTATCTTTCAACCTTATTTCGGTTAGGCTTGGATCAACAAGAGGAAAGTCAGTTCGTTGAATGGAGCCTTAGCTTTTCGTGGTCGCCTTCCTTAGTCGCATCTTTCGAGCGTTTCGGTACCGTGATTTTCGGATCATGTGGCTGGGAGCGTGTGTTTCCACCATTGGGACCTTTGTGCAGCAGTTCGCGCAAAGCTGGCTTGTCTATGACCTGACCAAAGACCCTTTTTACCTTGGGCTCGATCTCTTTCTGGGACAACTGCCGATTATGCTCTTTTCTCTTGTCGGTGGTGTTTTTGCGGACCGTTTGGATCGAAAGAAGATGCTGCTCTCTTCGCAGTACATCCAGATGATCTGCGCCTTCGTGCTGGCAACATTATTCGCTACCCATGCGGTCAAGGTCTGGCACATCCTGACCTTGTCTTTCGTCGTTGGGGTTGGGCAATCGTTTGGCGGACCCGCCTATTCAGCCCTGTTGCCCACGCTGGTGGAACCTGAAGACCTTGCCAATGCAATTTCGATGAATTCAATTCAGTTTAACCTTGCGCGCATTATTGGTCCGACCCTTGGAGGTCTCGCGTATACCGTCTTCGGCGCGACGTGGTGTTTTGCACTGAACGGCTTCTCCTATGTCGCGGTCATCATTTCACTCTTTGTGATCAGGGCGCAGTTCGTTGCACCCAAGACTCAGATGTCCGTTTTGAAGAGCATGAAGGAGGGAATCACCTTCATCAGAGATCGTGAAGGTTTGACTCCGCTCGTCGTGCTGGCGTTTTGCACAACCCTGTTTGGCTTTTCTCTGACTGGATTTCTTCCTGTGATTGTACGGACGATCTTTCACAGAGGTCCAGGAACCTATGAGCTTTTGCTGGTTTTCTCAGGTGCTGGATCGATCTGTGGAGCGCTATTGGTCGCGGCGATGGAGAAGTTGAAAGGACAGGGTCGTATGGCAGTGCTCGCCTTGTTCGCACTTGGGCTTACGACGGCTGGATTCGCATTCTCGAAGTGGCTCCCGATCTCCTGCATTCTGATTTTTCTTGCCGGCATGGCCGTAATGGCGTCCGCTTCTCTTATGTTGTCGGTGGTGCAACTTATTGTGGTTGACTCAATGCGAGGGAGGGTGATGAGCGTCTACAACCTGGCATTTCGCGCTGGAATACCGCTAGGGGCGCTGATTCTAGGGAAGTTGATTCCGATTCTCGGCATTTCGACCGCTGTTGCGGGATTCGGATTGTCTCTTGTGGGTGTTGCGGGTTATTTCCTAATCGTCATGACCAAGGCGCCTACCTTTCAGCGGCAGGTCAAGTCAGGTGTGTGACACGGGTAGACGCCAAGGAATGCTTGCAGTAATAGATTGACGCCGGACTTTATTTTGATACCGGGACTTCGCGTGCGACTGCCTTGGTGAAGGTCATGCGGATTCCGTGCTTGGGACGCAGGATGACCATTGGACGCGCTTCGATCGTCTGGTCCGGGACCAGCTGAAAATCGTAGGTTCTGAGGAGTTCGCTCAGAATCATGAGAATCTGCAGCATGGCATAGTGATTGCCAATGCAGACCCGGGGTCCACCTCCGAAAGGCAGGTAGGTGAATGGCGTTCGCAACTTCTCATTTGCTTTGAGGAAACGCTCCGGGTCGAAGCTCTCCGGGCTTGGCCAGTAGTGGGGCGTATGGTGCGCGCCGTAGACGAACACAATGACAGTCGATCCTTGAGGAATGGCGATGTCGCCTACGCGGTCGTCCGCGATAGCCATGCGATCGACCATCCAGAACGGTGGGTAGAGTCGGAGCGCCTCGTAGATGACCTGAGTCGTGAACTCGAGCCTGGTGACGTCGCCGAAGCTCAGAGACGCATCGCCCAAGACGGAATCGAACTCCTGACGTACTCGCTCGAGAGTATCCGGACGCGAGCTTAGAAGATAGAGAAGCCACGATAGAGCATTCGACGAGGTTTCATGGCCGGCAACTAGAAGTTGCATGCTCTCGCTCAGAACCATCTCGTCGCTCATGCCTTCGCCATCACTGTAGCGAGCGTCCATCAAGGTCTGCAGCAGATCGTTGCCGGGTGCCTGCTGGCGACGTGTCTTGATGTAGTCCATCAGAATGGCGTCGGCGTGGGTCCGCATCTCTTCGTGTCTGCGGAGTTCGCCGGAGACCTCAAACCAGGGATTCAGGTAGGGCTGAATGGTCTGCCTAACGATAAATTCCTGGACGGTGCAGATGGTATGGCTTACGGTGTCGATGTCTTCGTCCTTCAGCTTGGCGCCAAAGAGCGAACGGGCGACCATGGCGAAGGTCATCTTCATCAGATGGGGGTAGATATCGACAGGGCCGAGCTGGATTTGCCGGTTGAAGTCCAGCATCGACTCGGCGAGGGAGTCCTGCATGATCGCGGACAGGGCCTCAAGCTGCTTTCGGTCAAAACCTTTCTGAATGAGACGCCGCTGTGTGCGCCAGGGGTCCCCGTGGGTGGTGAGAAGACCCTTGCCAAGGAAGTGGCCCATCCGCTTTACTTGAATTTCGGACTTCTGATAATTTTCCGAGTTGGTCTTCAATACATGCTGCATGACGGCGGGATTGGTCGTAACGATGGCCTCTTTAATGCCGCCTAAATAGAAGCGAAACGTGTCGCCGAAGAGTTCGGTGTACTTTGACAAGACCTGCACAGGATTGGCGGCCATGGCACGCGAATCTGCGAAAGAGCGAAGTCGTGAGACAGCAGGTATGGGTGTGGGCAACGTTACGTCTCGCTTCCGAGGTGCTTCAGGAGAACAGTAGGAGATCTCATGTGGTTTGTCTGAAGTAGTGGGCCTGGTTAGTTCCAGGCGAGGACCGAGGCGGTCACCCTTCGGTTCCCAGTTGCTTCAAAAGTATCAGATGATGCCAGACTGCACGAGTCATCGTGGGATGTTGCCGGTAGGGAACGCCAAACTCTTCCGCGGTTTCTTTCACAATTTGGGTGAGCGGTGCGTAGTGGGTGTGGCAGACGAAAGGACATAGATGATGTGCAATGTGATGATTGAGGCCGCCCGTGAGCCAGCCGACGATCGGATTGCTGGTCGCATAATCGGCCGTTGTCGCGAAGATGTGATAGACGCCGTTGTCGAACTCACTGCGGTCCGAGGGAAAGTAAGTGCTGTCAATGGTGTGGGTTGTCTGGAATACCAGGGATACGGTCAAACCGATGATCAGATGGACCAGCACAAACGATCCGGCGACCAACCAAGGCGATTTTCCCATCAGCAGCACCGGCAAGATGAGCATGTAAGTGAAGTAGAACGCCTTGCCTGCAAAGAGGATGGTGTACTCGCGGTTGGGATGGTTGATGCGTCTCAGGTAGTCGTGGGTAGGTAAGAAGAACGCCTCAAAGTCCCTGACGAAGACGTAATCGAGAGAGAACATCGCGTAGAAGAACAGCGCATAGATGTGTTGGAACCGATGCCAGCGTGCGCGGGGCTCGTGGGGCGTGAACCGAAAGATGCCACGTCCCGTAAGAGCATCGTCTTCACCATGGAGATTGATGCAGGAGTGGTGGCCTCGATGATGGAGGATGCGCCACATGTATGAGTTGATTCCGCAGACATCGAAGACGTAGTTCAGGCTTTTGTTGATGGACGATACAGACGAGATGGCGTTGTGGTTGCTGTCGTGGGCGATGTTCAGCAAAAGGAATGCCTGGGCAAGACCGCTCAAAACGTAAAGAGCGACGAACTTCCATGAATCCGGCTTGAACGCATAGAGAGCAATCCATGCGCCCACGAGCACTGCCAGCCCCGCGGCGATCTTGGTCCACATGGTGAGGTCGGCTTTGGGCGAAAGATTCTGATCGGCAAAGAACTTGTCGAGGCGACGGCGTAGAACTTTTGGGAAAGAAGACGGGCCGGTCGCGCCGACGGACTGCCGTGCCGAAGCCTCAGAAGGTACCAGATCATCTATATCGGGCTTTAGGGTGATTACCGCTTCGATTTCAGACGTCACCGGAGCCTCCGCATCTTATTAAGTCGGCCCGGCGCACCCCGGTCGGTCGCATCAGCGGACCAGGCCAGCAGCGTATCTGTGGCATCTGGTACACCATCTTCTGCGTCAACATCTCATGGTAACGCGAGGATTTATTGAGAATCAAGGAAATTCGGATTAGGCGAGGGGAGCTTATGACGGCTCGTGCTGAAAGTGGAGATCCATTGGATTGGGTCATTGCTCTGCTAACATAAACCGATCGACCGATGAATCGGCACAGAATCTTTTAGGCCTTCCATTGTCACACTCGGCCTACACTGTAATTTCATATTCCGAGACTCAGTTGCATCACCTGACCAGGATACTGGCACGCCGTAACATGTTTCGTGTTTTTCGTACTGAGTTTTGCTATTCAACCTCGGGGGTATTGCTGATTTATTATGGCGTCGATTTTAGACCAACTGGATAGGCTGGGAGAGCAACACCCGCACAAACTCCTTTATTCGTATCTTGACCTGAACGGCAATACACTCGAATGCTATTCCTACGCGTCGTTTCTTAAACGGACGAAGGCCATAGCCGGTCACTTGCTAAAGGATGGTTGTTTCGCGGCGGAGGACCGGGTTCTGCTCGCTTATCCGCCGGGGCTTGAGATGATCTGCGCGTTTTTTGGTTGTGTGCGTGCGGGATTGATCCCTGTGCCCGTCTACCCTCCGAGTTCTCGTGGCTTCCAGAGCGCTCTGTACAAGATGGTCCACATCGCGAAAGATTGTCAGGCGTCCGGGATTTTGACCAGCGCAGACTACCATGCGTCTTTGAAGACAAATCTCACTCGAAGTGGAGTCTCGGCGTCGGGCGTAGACGTCGACTACATCTCCGGTCTTCCTTGGATTGTCACGGAAAAGTTCGTGGATCCGATTTCGGACGAACTTTTTTTCGGCACTTCAAAGATATTGTTTCTCCAGTACACGTCGGGATCGACGATGGATCCCAAGGGTGTAATGGTGACGCACGAAAACATCCTGCAGACCTGTCCTCTTGTGATCGACCATCCTGACCCGGTCGTCGTATCCTGGCTCCCGCAGTATCACGATATGGGGTTGATTGGGTGCTACCTTTATCCCGCCCTGAGAGGCGGTACAACGTACGGCTTCTCTTCCATGGACTTCATCCAGCGGCCGATTCTGTGGTTTGACACGATAACAACCTATCGTGCTACCGCGACGGCAGCCCCCAACTTCGCCTACGACTATTGCCTGCGCGCTGGGAGGTTGTCCAAGGAGAGCCTGGAAGGCTGCGATCTCAGCTCCCTGCGGGTGTTGATGTGCGCTGCGGAACCGGTAAAACCGGATACGTTCACACGGTTTCTGGAGAAGTTTCAGAGTTGCGGACTAAAGTCGGAGAGCTTTTATGCCGCTTTCGGGCTGGCTGAAAATACTCTTGCCGTTTCACTCGGCGGCCGCAATATTGTGTCCGTTAATAAGCGTGCCCTCGCGTTGGGGAAGGCGCGTATGACGACGGAGGTCTCCGAAATCGACGGGGCTACTCAGATTGTCAGCTGCGGAACTCCGCTCGCGGGTATAGACGTTAAGATCGTGGACCCGGAACAACACGTCGCTTTAGATTTAGGCCACATCGGTGAGATCTGGATTGCGGGAAGCGGCAAGTGTCTGGGTTACTGGAATAATCCGGAGCTTACGCTGAAGCAGTTCCGTGCACGGCTGGTGGACGATAGTCCCTATGACGATGGCTATCTTCGGACTGGCGATATGGGGTTTTTCCATGACGGCGAACTCTACGTGTGCGGTCGCATCAAGGACATGATTATCCTGCGCGGGCAGAACTATTATCCGCAGGATATCGAGAACGTCGTAGAGAGAGCGTCCGGGATAATCCGGAATAATTGCGTGGCTGCGTTCCAGATTCATGAAGACAGTGAACCGGCGCTGGCAATCGTGGCAGAAGTGAAGAACCCTAAGATTCTTCCGGATGCGCGAAAGATAGCCGCCGCAATTCGGAGTTATCTGAACGTAGAAGTGGCATTGATCACCTTCATCGCTCCTCGAGCGATCCCGCGAACTAGTTCGGGCAAGATCATGCGTCATAAGACCAAGCACATGTGGCTGGAAGGCGAGTTTACTGTTCTCTCCGAGTTTTCGCGGGAGAAAGACGCCGGGTGCTCTGAGTCTGATTCTGATGTGAAGTCGTCTTTCGACGAGTTGAAGGCCCGGTACAACCTGACGGGCATGGAAACGTACAACCTGGTGGAAGCGGGACTGGATTCGCTGGATCTTGTCGTCTTCATGCATGAGCTGAAGGAGCTTTTGAAGGAAAAAGGCGCGGACATGCTGGCGCGTCAGGTCGATATCGGTGTCATTCAGCAGGTCAGCGTAGCCGATTTGTTTCAACTGGCGCAACAGTTGGAGCATGCACCTGAAGAAGCATTGGTTCAGCTGCGTCATTCCATTGGGGCTTTCCGAGATGAGCAGCGCAGAGCGGAAAAAGAGATGATGAGCAACGATAGAAATCTCATCTTCGCACCTCCGGTACCTGCACCTTTGCCTGAGCTTCCAGTCCCGAATCATGTCCTGCTGACGGGTGGCACCGGTTTCATCGGACCGTTCCTGATGAAGAGCCTGCTGGAACAGACGCGGGCGAAGATCTACGTTCTCGTCAGGGCTTCCGACGACGATCAGGGCAGGCAGAGGCTGCGAGCGGCGATGGAGTCGATGGGGCCTTGCCCGGCAAGGCTGATGCAGATGTTTGAGGCTCGCGTTATTCCCATCTGCGGCGATCTTGGGCAGCCAATGTTGGGCCTGACGCAGGACGTCTGGGATTTTCTCGCAAGTGAAATGGACACCGTGTTTCACAATGGCGCGACCGTAAACTACTTATTCAACTACGACCGCATGCGTGACGCGAACGTGATGGGGACCAACGAGGTCTTGAGGCTGGCATTTGAGGGACGGTCCAAGGAATTCAATTACGTCTCGACTACCTTCGTGTTCGGATGGGCTGTCAAATCGGTTTTGTACGAGACCGATTTCAACAAGAATATGGAGCTTCTCGACTTCGGATACAGCCAGTCCAAATGGGTTGCTGAACAAGTGGTTGCAGATGCCCGTAACCGAGGGCTCTCCACTCGGATCTTCCGCCCCGCTCTGGTGAGTCCCTCGGTTACGGGCGGAGGCAACAACTTTGATATTGCCGTTCGTCTGGTAGCGTTCATGGTGAATCACGGTATAGGAGTCGATGCTCTAAACCAAGTTAGTTTTGTTCCTGCGGACATCGTGGCGAACAATATCGTTGCCATCTCCACTACTCCCGGCACGGCGAATAAGACCTATCACGTGGTGCGGGACGATTATGCGAACATGCTGGATATTACGGGGCTCATTACCAAATCGACCGGGCGGCAATTCGAAATATTCAGCATTTCGGAGTTTGTTCCCGAACTGATCCGAAGATGCCGTAAGGAAGACCTACTCTTTCCTCTGCTGGATTTTCTGGTGGGCTCGGTGGACAACATCTCGGCGATGGAGTTCAAACGGTATGACAGTTCTACTTATCAAGAGGCTCGCGATGCCTCTACATGGGGCATCGCCGATCCTTCGCTTGAGGATACGGTCGACGGCATTTTGAAATTCATGCACCGCAAGGGGATTATTTCGGTTGCGGCTCGTGAGTCTAGTACTGTTCCATCGCTCGCCGAGCCTCTTGCCTTCACGGATGCATAGTCGCTATTGCTTTTTGAACACCAGCTTCTCGGTTAGGTGCTGGCCTGTCTCCAATGTCCCTGTGGTGGTTAGCGTCATCTGCTGACCATCCGCGGAGACCACCCACCGGTCCTTTTGAGTCACTTGATCGTCTCGCCGGTAAATTGAATCTACTGTGTGTGGATCGATAAGCTGAAGCATGATGGAGTCGTTGCGGGAGTTCGCAAGAACATACTGCTTTCCGTCGAAACGGGCGGTGTAGCTGAACTCACCTGAAAAACGAACCCCACCGTTTCCGTCTGTTTCAATCTTGAGCGCCAAGCCTTGTCTCAAACGGGTCTTACTGAGATCCTGGGTCCACTCGCCGGCGAGAAGGTCCCCGGCAGTTTTTTTGCCTCCGCTTCGCGTCCACAAGGTGATCTGGTCGGCGTGGCCAGCGCTCGTAGTCGTGATCGTTAGCTCATTCCCATCTTTCGAGAGCTTTTCGCGAACCGTTGCCACGACAGCTCCATCTTTTTTTTCCTTAACCTCGGCCTGCTTTTTGTCGATCCTGCGCAATTCGACTTGATTGAACGCCAGATTGCCTGGAACTGGCGTCTCATGTCCGTCTGACTTGGCAGTGAAATCGAGGTGGGTTTCGCCGGTCATCACTACGTGCACTGCGTTATGTAGAGCCGTGACGGAGAGTTTGTTGGGAGGATTCAGGCTCGACTGCGCAGAAAAGAGCGTCCAGGAGCCAAGACGTGGATCGGCGGTTCCAGGTTGAAAGGCGGCAAGTAGTGCGAGCAACGCGAATTTAAGAATTGATCCTCCTCATCAGACGGAACCAATTTAGCAGATTCAGAGAGCCGGGCAGGCTACCCATCGGGTACCTGTTCGACCTCCGATCTGTTTGATGCAGGCAAAGAATGGCATATTTGCCCCTGCTCGCAATTATTTGTATGACATCATGGGTCTCATGCATGTGCGCCGTTTCTGGGTAGCCGGAGTGATCCTTATCGCTGTCGTTGCCCTTCTTCCATTCTCTTTTCATTCTGAGCGTCATCTGGAGACGGCAACCCGCGTTGAAGGTAGCGAAGCGGAGACTGTCCGTCAGGAGCTTGTCAGTCGCTTTCATTCGCCATTTGTGGATCGCGTGGTCCTGGTCGTTCAGGGACTGCCTCCCGCCGATTCGGTGGAGGGTGAGCAGGCGTTAGCAACTATTGTGGCGGGTCTGAGAGAAGAACCTGGCGTGTCTGGCGTCGTCTCTCATCTCGACCTTCGCGATCCTGTCTTTGTGGGCAAGGGCGGTGGAACGTTTGTCCTGGTGGGCCTGTCGTCGACCGGGGGGCCGGTGGAGTTGCTGGTCCCTAAGCTTCACGAGCGGATAAACACTCTCGCCAATCAATTGCGAGGCCGCTATCCTGCAGTCAAGATCGAACTGACGGGCGAGATTCCACTTAACTTTGACATCCGGAAAGCGAGCGCGGACGATGTACGGCACGGCGAAAGCCTGGTGATTCCTGCGACCCTTGTACTTTTGCTGGTGGCTTTCGGCAGTCTGGTCGCTGCTGTAATTCCGTTGGCCGTTGGTCAGCTTGCCATCGCAGCCACCCTGGCAATTACAGGGTTGCTGGCCCACCGCTTCCACTTGTCGATTCTGGTTCAAAATCTGGCTACCATGCTTGGATTAGGCTTAGGAATCGATTATGCGCTCCTGATGGTCAGCCGCTTCCGGGAAGCGATCTCCGCTGGCCACGAGGGATCTGTAGCCTCCGTCATGGCGGCACGTCAGGCCGGTCATACGCTTTTGATTTCAGCATCGACAGTAGCAATCGGCTTTTTAGCACTGTTGACGGTTCCCATCAGCGAGATCCGCTCCATCGGCGTCGCGGGATTTTTGGTAGCAGGGATCAGCGTGTTGCTTACCAATACTCTGGTTCCGGCCGTGCTGGGGTTGCTCGGCCCGCGGATTGATGCTGGCCGAATGCCGTTTACTCCGAAACTGGATGCGCAGCGGGCCGCACATACGGGAAACCGCTGGAGGAGATGGGGAAAGGTGATTGTTGCCCACCCGTTGCTTGCCCTGTTTCTTGCAGGCACCCCTCTGCTTCTGCTTGCATGGCAAGCAACGCATCTTGATACAAGTGTCCCCAAAGGGGATTGGCTTCCGGAGTCCGCGGAATCAGTGCATGCGCTGCATACCCTTGAACAGATGGATCGGGCTGGCGTGGTGTATTCACTTCGCGTCATTGTCCAACTGCCAGCGGATTCGATTGCGCAAACCGACGCGGGATGGAACGCGCTCGATCGCCTCAGCAAGCGCATCGCGAGCGATCCTCGTTGTGCAAGAGTCATATCAATCATAACAATTGCGGAGGGTAACCGTGCCTCGCTCACAGACATCTCGCGGGAGACGCGGCGCACGTTTCTGAGTAGTGACGGACACGAGGCGCTGCTTGAGGTACTACCCGCGACTTCGGTCTCATTGCGGGATCAAGTCGACTGGGTTCGTGAACTCCGCAAGACCGGCGCGGCAACTCTTACCGGTGTGCCCGGAGCAACGCTGCAGATTGGTGGTATTCCGGCACTCAACGCCGACTATCAGACGATTGTTACGAAGCATTTTGTGCCGGTAGTGGCGATGGTGGTGGTGGCCACGCTTCTGGCGCTTCTGGTCGGGTTCCGATCGCTCTTCGCCGCGGTGAAGGCAATCGTATTGAACCTGCTCTCGGTTGCGGCATCCTTTGGAGCCTTGGTCTTAATCTTTCAAGATGGGCACGGGAGTAGCCTGCTGGGAGTACCTGGGGGAACGGGCAGCGTATTCCCCCTTGTTCCTATCGTTGCCTTTGCCATCGTCTTCGGCCTAAGCATGGACTACGAAGTGTTCCTGGTCGCGCGAGTTCTTGAGGCCAGGAGGAGCGGGCTAAGTGAAGTGGATGCAATTCCGGAGGGGATGGCCAGGACTGCGGGTCTGATTACGAGCGCCGCAGCGATCATGATCGTGGTGTTCGCGGCATTCACCTTCGGCAACTTCCTGGTGGTCAAGATGATTGGATTTACGCTTGCAATCGCCGTGCTGATTGACGCGACACTGGTGCGTATTGTGATCGGTCCCGCACTCCTTCGCATTGCCGGCGATTGGAACTGGTGGCCTGGCGGACTTGCCGCGCCACGCAAGGCGCCCGTAGAGAGCTGCGAATGATCCGAACGCGTCTCGCCGCCTATCTATATCTTTTCAGGTTCGATCTGAGGACCTCGTTCGATGTCTCTATTGGTCTTGATGCAGACAGAACTGAATGCTTGCTGCCAATCTCTTCAATCTCGGGTCTGGGCATACGCATAGGCATCCGGTTGAACTATTCTTCACGGAAGCGATAGCCGATGTGGCTCTCGGTCAAGATATAAACGGGGTGAGCAGGGTCGTCTTCAATTTTCTTTCGTAGTTGATTGATGACAACGCGTAAATATTCACGCTCGTTGCAGTAAACCGGTCCCCAAATGGATCGCAGCAGATTTTCGTGCCTGACGGGTCTACCAGCATGCTCCATCAAACAACGGAGGGTCTCGTATTCTTTTGGAGCGAGATGTATCGGTTCGCCCTTCTTCTCTACGAGGCGGCGATTGGCGTCGAGCGTAATATCACCCACTATGCTGACCAGATCTGGTTCTCCAATCGGGGCATGGCGGCGCCGAATGACTCCTCGCAGTCTCGCGGTCAGCTCCCGGATCTGAAATGGCTTTGTGACATAGTCGAAAGCGCCCGCGTTTAGCGATTCGACGACATCCTCTTCATCGTCACGAACGGTGAGCATAATGATCGGTAGCCCGGGAAAAGTTTGACAGATTCTTCGGCACGTTTCCTTACCGCCCATGCCTGGCATATTGATATCGAGGATGACTGCGTCATAGTTCACCATGCGCAGTTGAACGAGGGCATCCTCGCCGTTGTGAGCCTCCCCGATCGCAAATCCTAGCGCCCCCAATGTTTCAAACAGGCTCTGGCGGATTCCTGCATCGTCTTCAACGACTAGCACCTTACTCTTCTGGTTCACACCTTCTCCTTTGCCATGCGAGGTAGCGCGATTGCAAACGTAGTTCCATTGATGTAATCACTTTCAACCCATGTTCGGCCGCGATGTGCTTCGGCGATGCGCCTAACTACAGAGAGTCCGATCCCGGTACCGGAAATTGACTTTACTGATTCGGAACAGCGATAAAAGCGTTGGAATACCTTTTCTCTTTCGTAGTCAGGAATGAACGAGCCTTCATTCCTGATGCTGATGATCAGTTCCGCTTCTTCTTCTCGCAGGGCAATGATCACTTGCGACTTAGGACGGCTATACTTTGCCGCGTTGTCGAGGACCTGAAAGAGAGCCATCTGAAGCAGCTTCCTGTCTGCGTATACTGCGTTGCAGAACGCACTCGACTGAAAGTCGATGGAATGCCCATCAAGCTCTTGCGACGATTCGGCTATGGTGTTTCGAATCAGTTGAGCCACGTCGACCTGTTCGCGCTTGACCTTCAGATCACCGCTATCCAGTTTCGCGGTCAGGAGGAGATGATTCGCAAGATCGCTAAGGTGCCCAGCGTGGCGATCGATTAGGCTAACCAATCGTTCTTCGGCACCCGATAACGTATTCATCGCGAGCAAACCCGAGCTTGAGGCTCTGATCGTCGTAAGTGGACTCTTGAAAGCGTGGGCTAATCCGTCCAATATGGCTGAGCGCAATTGCTCACTTTGTTTTGCAGCTTCTGCATTTGCTTCGGTCGAGAAGGAGCGTGCCCTTTCGATTGCAACTGCGGCAAGCGAGGAGGCCGCATTGATAGAGGCTGAGTCTAGCGAATGCCCGCAGAGGAAGAGGGATCCTATAGGCCGGGTTCCTAGTCGAAGGACACGCCGAGAAACACCTGTGATCAAGTCATCGTCATTTGTTTCGAGAAAATAAGCGGAGCGTACCTCGTCATCGGAGAAATCACAATCTCCACTCTTCCATTGATGCATCTCATAGGCATTCCAAAGGGCTACTCCTTTCACGCGCAGGCTGGACCGCATGAGATCGACGAGCTGCTGATCGACCGCCGCTTCCCGATTGAGGAGCAAAATATGCTGGCTGAGTTCGTAAAGCTTCTGTTGTTGAGCCTGCCGTCGCTCTAGCTCGCGAGCGTGGTGACTCACTCGGTCTGAGAGGCTGCTGACGACCAAGGCCGTTGCTTCAAAGACCAGCAGAGCGATCCAGTCGTGCGAATCCGTGATGTAGAACTGGAACAAAGGCTGGGTGAAAAAGTAGTCGAGGCAGGCAACAGACAGAATTGAAACTACGCTCGCTTCGAATAATCCCCAGCGAAGCGCGATGACGACCACCAAAAAGAGGTGGATGGAGGTTGCGGCGGAGAGATTAAAGTGAAGGCGGTAGGAGAGAAGCGTCAACAGCATTCCAGCGGCACAGCCGCCGGCAATCCTGCACAGGACCCCCTGGATTGATTTGGCAATCATTCGGTTGCCCCTGCCGGAACTATAGCGATTCAGGCATAAACAAACCGTTAAGAAGAAGCTTATGCCTTACTAACGTCGGTCACGATTCACTGAAGGTGTCGGCCTTTTCCGGCATATGAGGTGATTCGACATGAACTTACTTAGAGGCCTACCTTCAGCACGTACGTCCCTTTTAGAGGATACGACCGTGTCGCTTCAACAGAAGCAAAACGGGATTCGACAAACTCACGGGCGTGGGGAACGGTTTGTTCTGAGGCGTATTTTATGGGGCGTCGTCTCCGTGATTATTTGCTGTCTGTTGTTTGCCGCGGGATCGTTTGCCCATGCCCAATCTACGTTTGGGAGCGTTAGAGGCCAGGTGCAGGACGCTAGCGGCTCGGCGATTCCAGGCGCACAGATTGTGCTGCACAGTACAGATGAAAACACAGAGCGCACAGTCGATACCGATACTTCAGGTACCTTCATCCTTGAAAATGTAAAGGCGGGCAAGTACTCGTTGCGCGCTCATCGCGATGGCTTTGCCGATACCGTTGTATCGGGGATCTCAGTCGAAGCACGACAGGATTTGAGACTTGAAGCTACGCTCAATGTTGCGGCACAGATGACAACCGTGGAGGTATCGGGAGCAGCCGACCAGATCAATACGGAAAATGGAACGATAAGCGATTCAAAAACGAATATCGAAATGACGCAGTTGCCCCTGAATAACCGCGCTACCACCACGAGCCCGCTAGGCGCGCTTGGCCTGTCTCCAAACGTTCAGACAGACAGTTCCGGCAATATCGCTCTTGGAGGAGCGAGTTCTTCGATGGTAAATTTTTCCGTCGACGGCATTTCGACTGCCAACGTGCGGCAGAATGGAGCGCTCCAGGACGCCTATCCTTCACAGGAAGGCATCGCTGCAGTGAAAGTGACCGCATTCAACAATAGTGCGGAGTTTTCGCAGGTGGGCGATGTGACATTTACGACCAAGAATGGGACAAGCCAGTATCACGGGAGTGTCTTCGAGTATCTACAAAACCAGGCGCTGGACGCCGATCCGTATGGCTCCAGCGGCAAAGCCCCCAAGAAGTTCAATACGTTTGGGTTCTCGTTGAGCGGGCCGATTGTGATTCCGCATCTATATGACGGACACAGTAAGACGTTTTTCTTTGCGGACTATGAGGGCAACCGGCGCAGCACTGCGGTGTTCCAGCAATATGTCGTTCCGACGGCCGCGGACAGGAGCGGAAACCTTTCAGATATAGGTGGTCCTACGATTCCATCTGCCCAGATCAACCAGACAGCAAAGGCGCTGCTCGCCTATTATCCATTGCCGAATGTGGCTGGAGCTATTGACCAGGCACAGGCCATCAACTATCAGAACTTTCAAGCGACTCCGGCACGCACCGACGGTGCGGATATCCGGGTAGATCAGACGATATCATCCAAGCAATCGGCTTACGCGCGCTTCAGCCGCAAGAACATTACCACAGACTTTGCGAACCCTTTTCTGCCGAATGATTCGGATTCCATTCACAATCGGAGCCTGCTGATTTCGCACACTTACACGATTACCTCAAGGCTGCTGAATGAGTTCCGCTACGGCTTCACAAACGTTACGACCAACGTCAACTTCCCGATTCAAGGCTCCACTGCGCTGAGTCAGTTGGATCTGACTGGTGTGGATATCAGTCAGCACCCGCTAACCTATGCATTCCCCACCTTCAATTTCAGTGCGGGAACTCCGTTTCCAGTCGTTGGAAGAGACAAAGCAGGCGTAACCCAGTCGAAGACGACGCAGTTCAGCGATAACCTGACTTACAGCTTCGGCAAGCACACGGTGAAGGGTGGGATCGATATCCGTCGCGTTCGGTACTTCGATTTGGAGAGCTTTGCGCCACAGTTCGCCTCGGACGACTTCGGAGCATTCATATTTCAACCATCTTACGGAAACGCCCCAAGCGATCAGTTTATTGGCAATGCCTTTGGCGACTTCCTCGAAGGCGCGCCAACTACACTTTACTTCGCTGTCTCGAGCCCAGATGTTGGAGGAACCGCCACGCAATATAGTTTCTTCGCTCAGGACGAATTCCAAGTTAATAGTCGTCTAACGCTTAGCTACGGCCTCCGCTGGCAGATTCTCCCCGGTTTCCAGGAGGACGGCGGCAATCTGGCAAACTTCGATCAACGGAATAACTCGATTGTCGTTCCTGATGCTTTGGCGGGATACCTCACGCGTCAGAACATCACTTCTTCCAACACCGCTTTCCTGCAGTCCTTCAATGCGTGCCCGTCCGGCACGGCGGCTGGGTCGACCGTTCACGGGTTACCGTGCACCGGATACATCACGGCCAGCCAGGATGGATTGCCGCAAAGTCTGCGTCAGACCTATAAAGGTGACTTCCAGCCGCGCCTCGCGATTGCCTATCGTCCGTTCAACGACACGAAGACGGTGGTGCGTGCCGGATTTGGCATCTATACGATGACCAACCTCGGACCGTTATCGTTCAATAACAGCGGCAATCCAACTTCGAATCTGCACACCTATTCCAACTCCAACACCGCCGGACCGAATACGCCACAAATTGTCTTTCCGAACACGGCTCCTGCCACCTCCGGCGGTTCAATATTTGGCGGTGGCGGACTGGACCAGGGAGTTGATCCCAACTTCCGCGACCCCCAGTCAAACCAATGGAACGTGACCGTAGAGCGCCAACTCACGAACGCAACGTCGCTTCGTGCGAGCTATGTCGGCATGCACACCTACCGGCTGAGCATTACCGAGGACCTGAACCAGATTCCCGCCAGCACGATTCCGTACAACATGGGAGCAACGGCTGGAGCTTTCGTGGATTCCCGCGCACCATATCAGAACTGGACGACGCTGCTCAGCACGTTCAATGCAGGTGAGGCAAACTATCACGCGTTCGAGTTGCAGGCGACGCATCGTTTGGAGCATGGGCTCTACGTGGATGCAAACTACACCTACGCTAAGAGTGCGGCCGACAATCAGGGTGATGCTCCGAGCGCGTTCGCCGGCGAGGTCAACTACGGACTTCCCATCGCTGATCGGTTTCATATCAAAGAAAACCTCGGCAATGTTTCCGGTACTCGTCGCAACCGCATGCTACTCACGGGGATGTATCAACTGCCTTTTGGTAAGGGCCGACAGTACATGAGTACCAGCACAGCCAAGGATATATTTCTCGGTGGTTGGGATCTTACAACTATCACACTGCTTGAGACGGGCCCCTGGCTTACCCCCAGCATCAGCGGTTCTGCCGATCAGTCGAACACGAACGTCGTCAATCGCAGCGCTGTGCTGCGTCCGGATCTGGTGCCGAGGGGTACTGCCGGAGCAGTGACCTACAACAAGCTGTCCTTCCTGGCGACACCCGCAGGAGCAGGTCGCTTCGGGAACGCAGGAGTTGGGATCATTCAGGGCCCGGGGACGGCCGCAGTGAGCCTTGGCGTGGCAAAGCGGTTCGCTATCACCGAGAAGGTGAATGCACGGTTCGAGACGACTTTTACAAACGTTCTGAACCATACCAACTTTGCGCCACCCGTGACGGCAATCGATAACTCGCTATTCGGTCAGCTGACTGGCCCGCAAACGGCGGAGAACGCGGGAAATCGGACGGGACAGGCGGCGCTCAGGATCGACTTCTAGTTCGATTGCCAACCTTCGGGAGGCGAGAAGATCTCTTTCTCGCCTCCCTCTTATTCCTATCTCAGTATGCGGAAGTGCCTAGGGCGCCTGGTTCACATTTCCGGTAGCATTCCCGCCCAACAAATCGATCGATTTCACTCGCGCATGCAAAAGACGTTCTCGCTTATACGCAATTCCAATGTAGTCACAAATCTGATCTACGGCTCACGGTACCTTTACGGCGGTCCTTTCCTTGGTCTACGACAAAGTGGCGATTCACTCATTGAACCCGGATTGGTAACGCCGCCTAAAGCATTCCAAATTGGGTGAGTTTTTCGTAGAGCAGCCGTCGATGAATTCCGAGTCGACGAGCGGCGTCCGACTTGTTGCCGTGGGCTGCCTTCAGCGCCTGCTCGATGAGATGTCGCTCCCAACTCCCGACCGCCTCATGAAATAAAAGTCCCGTTGCTGCCTGGACATCGAATATGCCTGGTGCTGGAGTTTTTGCTTTGGTCAATTCCTCCTGTATCTGTTCGCCTGTTATGGCTCGTCCGCCTGCTTTGACGGCGGCGCGTTCGATCAGGTGCTCTAGTTCCCGCACGTTGCCCGGGAACGAATAGCCTTGTAAGGCTGATACGGCGTCTGCGGCGAGCCCGGTTTCGATGGCCTGATTTCGTTTGGCATATCGCGTGAGGAAATACTCCGCTAAGGGCAGGATGTCGGACTGGCGCTCCCGCAGTGGTGGCAGGCAGACGGTAAACGCATTGAGCCGATAGAACAGGTCGGCACGGAAGGTCTTTTGTTCCACATCGTCTTCCAATGGACGGTTTGTTGCAGCGATTACCCGAACATCCGTATGGACGGAGGCTGTTCCTCCGACTCTCTCGAAGGTGTGTTCCTGAAGGACACGCAGCAGCTTCGGTTGAAGAGAAAGCGGCAACTCGCCGATTTCATCCAGAAAGATAGTGCCTCCGTCGGCGGCTTCGAATTTCCCGCGTTTTTGGGCGATTGCTCCGGTGAATGCCCCGCGTTCATGTCCGAAGAGTTCTGACTCTAACAACTCGGGCGGCAAAGCTGCACAGTTGAGGATGATGAAGGGACGACGGCATCGTGCGCTGTTTTTGTGGATCGTGCGGGCAATAACCTCCTTACCCGTTCCCGATTCTCCCAACAGCAGAATGCCGACATCGGTAGAAGCAACCCTACCAATGTTCTTGAAGATTTCGATCCATGCCGGCGAGTTACCGATGAGCTGAGGCTTCGAGTCTTCTTCTGGCCCACTGATGTCTTCAATAGAGCGATCTCTGAACCGCTGTTGTCGCAGCAACTCTACCTCGCGCTGCAGTTCCATGTGCCGGATGGCGCGCGCAACCGTCGCGAGGGCCAGGTCGATGTCGAGCGGCTTGGTAATGAAGTCGTAGGCTCCAAGTTGCATCGCTTGCATCGCATTCGGGCCGGTGCCGTGGGCGGTGAGAATGATGACAGGCATGGTAGTCAGTAGCCCTTCCGATTGGAGGCTCTTGAGAAACTGCTCTCCTCCTCCGCCAGGCATCTTCCAATCGCACAACGTAAGGTCGGGTGTTGCGGTCTGAAGTGAGGTGATCGCGTCCTCAGCATTCGTCGCGACGAGGGTCTTGTAACCTGCATCCGTCAGCAGTTCCCGGAGCGTCTCGCGAAAGTTGCGGTCGTCGTCCACGATGAGTACTTCAGCCATCTTGCGTTGCCTCTTCATTCACCTGTCTTAGGGTATCGCGCTCATCACGATTCAACGGTAATCGGAGTGAAGCAATGGCTCCTCCACCCTCATCATTGGCGAGAAGCAACTCGCCTCCGTGAGACTGAACGATCTCGAAGGATATAGAGAGGCCGAGACCCGTTCCGTTGTCTTTGGTCGTGTAGAACGGGTCCATTGCATGGTTTAGAGCCGCTGGAGTGAAGCCTCGTCCATCGTCCATGACGTCGATACGCGCAAAGCCATTCTCCACCGCAGTGCTGATCGTGACGACCGCTCCTTCCGAGCTGCGATATGCCGCTGAATACACGGCATTTTCCATCAGGTTATCGAGCACCTGGATCAATCGCCCTCGATCTGCTATGACGATGTTCTTAGATGTAGCCTTGCAAACGATTTGGACACCTTTTGCCGCTGCTTTCTCTGCCCATGTCGAGGCTGTGGCCGTGCACAGATCATCCAGCGAGACAGCTTGAAGTTGAAGCTGAATCGGTCTGGCAAAGTAGAGGAGACGGCTGATGATCGTGTCCAGGCGGTCAATCTCTTCGAGAATGACCGTGCTGCTCCGCATGGCTGCTTCGGGATCGGCGGAGCGTTGCCACATCTGCGTCCGCATCCTGATAGTGCCCAGCGGATTGCGCAGCTCATGTGCAATACCGGCCGCAAACTGGCCCAGCGCGGAGAGCCGTTCGTTGTGACGTACCTGAGACTCCAGTGTCCGCTCATTTTCGATCTTTTCGTGCAACGCGAGTGCCAGGGAGTCAATGCCGTGGAGTACGCGACTGAACTCCTCCAAAGGCGGACGCTCTGTACTTTGAGGACCAGACGCCGTGAGGCCGCCCTCCATCGAGCCCAAACGCTCAAGAACGGTGTTCACTCCGCTCCGAATTTCCGTTGTAACGAAAACTGCAAGCAACGCTGTCATCAGTGCGGCGATGCCGAATCCAATGCTTCCAAACAGGAGCTGGCGACTCTGTCCGCCTTCGATTCCGGGAATACGCTCCATAAGCCACACGGCACCCGTGATTTCATCCGTAGTCCCAGTCGTCCGGTCTCCACCGGATTGCTCATGGATTGGAACCGCTACAAAGAGGATGGCGTCATGCGGCCCTTCAAAGCGAAGTGTCTTGATGGTGTTTGCCGCAACGGCTTCACGCGCAAGATTCTCAATCGTAGGCCGCTCGCGGTCTGGCATACCCTTCTCCGGCCCCGGCCCCTCATGGGTGGGAAAGGCGTATCCAATCAGAGCGTCGGCTCTGGCAGCGTAGAAGCCACCCTCGATGCCTTCCTCGTGCTGCAATGTTTCTGCCGTGATCTCTTTGAGCAGATCGGGCTTGGGGTGACGTGGCTCGCCGCGTTCAGAGCGTGGCGGCGGAGGAGCGGCGGGAGGAAACGGAGGCGGTGGTGGCCCCGGCTCAATCGTTCGCAGGGAGTTATCCGCAGTCCGATCGTCGGCATAGTTCCGTGCGAGATTGGAGGCTACGCTGACTAGATGATGCTCCGTGAGTGCGAGCGTCTCCGCGTGGCGGTTGCGAAGGAAGGTAAACAGACTGATTGCCGCGGCGGCGAGGAAAAGAAATGTCAGAACGACGAGCAATAAGATGCGTGAACGAAGGCTTCTCCAAAAGATCTTCGGCATTCGGCTCCTCTCGTCATCTTCTAGTACAGCTTTTATCGAGCATCTATCGCTATGGTATGCAACTTGGCTGCCATCGGTGGCGTGCCCGATATTGATGGCTGCTACAGGGATCAGATGCCACAGCCTCTCCGATACGGAACCCAACTGTACGCAATCCGCACACAACCTGAGGGGATTGCGGTCGGGTAAAGATGCTGTCGATGTCTCCGAACCACTAAGTGTGCTGCGATTGAAAGACTTCGGTCGTTTCGATGAATGGCACACCGCTTGCCTTACTGCGGGCAGAGGTACTGCCGATGAACATTCCATCTTCCCTGCGAATCACCGCTCTTGGGCTCGCATTTAGCCCTCTGGCGTTTGCACAGAGTCCGCCTCCCGGTCCGTCAATTTCGCCCGCAGACGGGCCGCCGAGTATGCCTGCTGCACCTGCGGCGTCTTCACAACTCTCCGTAGTGACCCAATCCTCTCGCGTCCGCGCCTTTAACGCAGGTCCAGGCGGAGAGGTACGCAGTCTGTACCTTCAGAATGGCAGCGTCGTTGATTTGGCACCCTCCATCGGCGAACAACTTGGCTCGGCAGTTCGCAAGGGCGAAAAGATTACCGTGATCGGCACGAAATCGGAGATCAATGGACAATCTTTAGTCGAAGCGGCGAGTGTCCGGCTGAACGATCAGACGTTCTCTGCGAACCTGCCCTCCGGCATTCCTCTCGCCCCTGGCGTAGTTGCTGAAGGTGCGGCCCCGCCACCACCAACACCACAAGCACCGCCGCTTGCACCTTCATCACGACGCAAGAATAAAGCTGCTTCACCCCCGCCCTGTGTCGGGTCGGCTGACACACCTCCACCCCCGCCCGATTTTGGTGGGCCTCCTCCTCCGCCACCGGCCGGAATGGCTCCACCACCACCGCCCGACGGAATGGCCCCCCCGCCACCGCCGCCCCAAGACTGAAAACTGTCTTATGCGCCATGCCGCTCCTGACCGGATGTGCAGGCCGTGTGAGTCTGCCATCCGAGGGGAGGCAGTCTATTTTTCGATGCACTGATCTCATCCGTTCGGTGGTGACAACTCTTCTTGCATCGAACTCTTAACCAGAGGAAAGAAAGGACTATGTTTTATGCTCCCGCCCAAAAAAGCCGCGAAGAAAGCTGTAAAGAAGGCCGCCAAGAAACCGGCAGGTCGCCACCACGATAAGCATCACCAGGCGAACGATCTGCGCCGCGCCTATGAACATATGGGCCGTTTGGAGATTCTCCGAAAGTCCCATAAATCATTAACGGCGGACGCTGTTGGCGAACTTACCAAGCTAGCCCAGAAAGAGATAGAAGGTGGACATCACAAAGATGCTGCCGATCTTTTAAGGGCGTCAGAACACCTGAGCTTCGCCGCTCTTGCCGGCGATAGTCATGGGAGTACTCGTATCTCTGCCGAACTTGAACAGTCCATCACAGAACACTTCGATGAACTGACGCGAAGAGCAGACGAGCACTGGGAAGGTCATACGGGGCAATCCAGCATTTTGGATGCACTCTATCAAAGCTCTCGCAGGAGTGCAGTGAGGGCGTTCAAGGATCGTGACTATCACCAGGCCCTCGAGTTTGCGCGTGCTGCGGAGGCCCTCGCTCATGTAAAGCAGGGTGGGCCACTCAAGCTTGAGAGAGGGCACAAGGACCTGCAGCTCAAAGGCGCATAGCACCGCGAGTAGCCCTCGCTACTTGCTGCCTAAATCGGACTGCTGCTGTAGTGACTCGAGGATTACCAGAAAGAACGGATGGTCAATGCTATGGATATCGATTCCGGCAAGAAGCAGAGTGTCCATGCTCTGGAAGCGACAAACTTCTTTCTCGCCGATGTGCAGACCGGCCTCGGTCCATTTCTCGCAGCGTATCTGGCTGGAGCAGGATGGGAGCCGGGACGCGTCGGGATGGCGTTGACCCTCGCCGGCATCATCACGGTTGTACTGCAGGCTCCTGCTGGTGCCATCGTCGATCAACTTAGGTCAAAAAGGTTGATTCTCGTTCTCGCCTCTGCTGTCCTCGCTTTGGGAGCGGTTCTGCTCAGTATCACTGCCGCTCCCTGGGCGGTGTACACATCTCAGGCTCTGATTGGCGGAGCGGGGCCATTTCTGGGTCCAACACTCGCCGCAGTCACGATGGGAATAGTCGGCGTTACCTTCTTCGACCGCCAGTTTGGCAAGAACCAGTCCTTCAACTCCGCCGGTAACGTGGCCTGTGCGCTCCTGATTGCGGGCGTGAGCCACCTGTTCGGCAATCGCGCCATCTTCATTACGGCAGCGGTGCTGACTGTCCCCACAGTGCTCGCCGTCCGTGCGATCAAAAGTAGCGACATCGACTATGACCTCGCACGCGGTGGTGCGAAACAAGTAGATGGGAAAGAAGTTCCTGCGAGAGCGTCCGTGATGAAAACGTTGGTTGGAGACCGGACCCTCCTATTCTTTCTTGCCTGCGCTTTTCTCTTCCACTTTGCGAATGCGGCCATGCTGCCACAGCTCGGCGAGATGCTATCGCACGGCGCGCGGGCCACTGCCGCCCCATTCATGTCGGCCTGCATCATCGTCACGCAGGTCGTCATCATGTGCTTCGCCCCGGCCATTGGACGCTTCGCGAACTTGCACGGACGAAAGCCGCTTCTGATGCTTGGGTTCGGCGTTCTTCCCATCCGCGCAGTTCTTTATACCCTCACCCACAACACGGAAAGCCTGATCGCTATCCAACTACTGGACGGCGTCGCCAATGCGATCTTTGGTGTTGTCTCGATCCTCGTGGTCGCAGACCGCACGCGCGCTACAGGCCGCTTCAATCTTGTGCAGGGTAGTCTCGCAACGGCAGTCGGGTTAGGCGCAGCTCTCAGTACGACGTTCGGCGGAAAGCTGATTCAGCACTTCAGCTATCGCATCTCTTTTCTATCTCTGGGAGCCATCGCTGCACTCGCATTTCTCTTGTTATGGACGGCGATTCCAGAGACGCTTCCGGAGCGCCACAAACCTGATAGCGATCCCTCTTCCCCAGCCATTACACAGGAGCTTCCAGCATGAAAACTATTGAATCGAAGAGTCCCTTTCAACCGCACTTACCCGATGCTGCTGGCATTATTAGCTGGGTCCATCTCGGCGACCTGCACATGACGAAAGCCGGCGAGCAAAACCATCTCGATCTGGCAGAGATCGTCAACGGGGTCAATCGAGCGTTTGCCGATTCGTTGAGCTTTGTCTTCCTGCCTGGAGACGTAGCAGAGGACGGCAGCCGTGCCGCCTACGCGGTGGTGCGTGGAGAACTCGATCGCCTCAACGTCCCATGGTGCGCCATCATTGGCGATCACGATGTTCATGAGAAGAGCTTTACGAATTTTCTGGAAGCGATGTCGGAGCGAACGCACTATGCATTCACGGTCGGCTCCGTTCGATTTGTGGCGATGAATGCGTTCGATGTACCGGAGCCCGGATCGTTCGCTGTGAGCGGGGATCAGCTTGCCTGGGTGAAGCGCGAGTTGCAGACTGCGACGGAGGCAGAACAGTCCAGCGTTCTTCTGCTCCACTGCTACCCAAGTGATCTAAAGGTCGGGGGTGGCGAACTCAAGGATGCTGTTCGCAACTTTGGCGTGCGACTCATCGACATGGGTCACACGCACTACAACGAGATTGCCAACGACGGAAGGACGCTTTACTCCGCCACCCGGTCTACCGGACAGATTGAAGAGGGCCCGGTCGGTTACTCTGTAATCAACATCGATGGCGATGTTGTGAGCTGGCGATTTGTTGAGTTGGGGAAGCTGCCAGTCGTGGTGATTACCTCGCCGAGTGATGAACGCTTACAGACAAATAGGGCCGAAAGTCCGAAAGAAAATCTGAAGGTTCGAGCGAAATTCTGGGGCGAGGCTGAGGCCTTGAAAGCAACAGCCTATCTGGACGGGCATGCTGTCCCTATGAAGCGGATCGACAATAGCCACGTCTGGGAGGCAAATATTTCTACTCCCCATGAGGGCATCTCTTCCTTGAAGGTCTCAATCGAGGATGCACGCGGGGAAGTCGCAACCGATGAGATTCGTGTTGTGATCGGAGATCTCGCGGAACGACAGCGCGTGGAACGCGATCAGGATAACGCGCTGGAGGCGTGGCCGGAGCATGGACTGCTTGGCACGCAGCTCGGACCCAATAAGAACGGGAAGAAGTGGTGATGATCCCTGCACAAATAGCGCACGTTGTTCTACCTTGTATCGTCGCCGTTAGCATCGTGCTTATGCTGATCCGCCCGCGCGGAATTCCCGAAGTCTGGTGGATATCGGGCGGAGCGTTCATTTTGATCGCGCTCCGCTTGATACCACTCAAGCTGGCCGGGCAAGCTGTTGCGAAAGGTAGCGATGTTTACCTGTTCCTGATCGGCATGATGCTTCTGAGTGAACTGGCGCGGGAACAAGGCGTCTTCGACTGGGTGGCCTCGGTAGCAGTACGCGGCGCAAATGGCAGTTGCTCGCGTCTGTTCCTGCTCGTCTATGTTGTGGGAACTCTCGTGACGATCTTCATGTCGAACGATGCTACTGCGGTCGTACTAACGCCAGCCATTCTGACAGCGGTGCGTAAGGCAAGAGTCTCACCTCTTCCATACTTGTTCGTCTGTGCGTTGATTGCAAATGCCGCGAGCTTTGTGCTGCCCATCTCGAACCCGGCTAATCTGGTGGTCTTTCATACCGGTATGCCGCCTTTAGGGACATGGCTGGCAGACTTCGGTGTCCCATCGCTGCTTTCGATAGTTGTGACGTTTGTCGTCATGCGCCTTATGTTTCGCAAGGAACTCTGCAAGACCATTGAGTGCGAGGTAGAAGATACGAAGCTCAGCGCAAACGGCAAACTTGTTCTCGCTGGTCTCGCGCTGATGATCGTTGTTCTGCTCACCGCCTCTGCCATGAAGAAGGACCTGGGGCTGCCGACCTGCCTTGCGGCGCTGGTGATTACCGCTGTTGTCTCCATCAAATCGAAGAGCAATCCCATCACACTCGCGAAAGAGGTTAGTTGGGGAACACTGCTGCTGGTCGCAGGATTGTTTGTCATGGTCGATGCAGTGGAAAGTCAAGGGGCCTTGGACCTGACGCAACGATGGCTCGCCTGGGCATCAAGTCTCGGCCAGAACGTGGGCGCAATGGTTGTCGGCTTCGCCGTCGGTGTAGCAAACAACCTCGTAAACAACCTGCCGCTGGGGCTTATCGCGGGCGGGACAATCCAAGCTGCCCATGCCACGGGACCGATAGCGAATGCAGTCCTAATTGGGGTAGACCTTGGGCCCAACCTCTCCGTAACCGGGTCATTGGCTACGATCCTTTGGCTACTGGCCCTACGTAAGGATTCTGGTGGTGAGACAGGGGAAGGAAACCTCGATGTCAGCTTCTGGCAGTTCCTGAAGATCGGTGCCATCGCGATGCCGGTAGCGCTCTTCGCCGCCTTGGGAGGAGCGATCTTGATGCAGATCCTCGTTGGACAACGTTAAAACATAAAGGAGAGCCGTATGAATGCCGGATGGATTATCCCTTTCATCATCTTTGGAGGCGCGTTACAGAGTTGCGGCGCAGCCATGAACGGTCAACTTAACAAGCATGTCGTGAACCCATGGCTGGCTTCGGCCATCTCGTTTGCGCTAATTACCTTCTTTTTCGCGGGAGCCTCGCTGATTCATCCGCACCCGCTGCCCACTCAGAATGACTTGGCCGAAATGCCTTGGTGGGCAGTCGTCGGCGGTTTGGTCGGAGCGGTACAAGTTTATGCTGGCCTTACGTTGGTCAACAAAGTGGGGGCGGGGCCATTCGTCGGCTTTACCGTAACAGCTGCACTCATCACCTCACTGCTGATCGATCACTTTGGGTGGTTCAGAATGCAGCCACATCCTTTGAACGTGGGTCGCATCATCGGTGGCGTGCTGTTGGTTGGCGGAATCAGCCTCATCGCCAAGTTCTGACACTATTCCTTTTAAACTAGAACCGGGCGCGATGGTCCCGGCACGGTATTTCAGGAGATCGACGTTCGTCCTAGACGTAAATTCCAAATTGCTGCCACAAGCCTGTCGATGTCTTCATTAGTGTTGTACAAGGCCAGCGAGGCACGAACCGTACTCTCCAGCCCGAAGCGACGCAGAATGGGTTGTGCGCAATGATGACCTGAGCGGACAGCGATGCCGTTCTGGTTGAGGTAATCACCGACTTCCTCGGTGCGGAAGCCATCGAGCACAAACGACAACACACCGGCTTTTTCTTTCGCTGTTCCGATGATATGCAGTCCGGGGATACAAGCAAGTTCGCTCGTAGCATCTCGAAACATGAGCATGAACTGCTCGTCTATGCTTTGCGCAAAGCTGTACTTGATTCCCCTCACTTTGTAAATAGCACCTTCGCTCGCCGGCAGTTTATTGCAGCGGACGCAGCCGAACTCTGTCTGTCCAACGGAATTGGAGATATCGCATGGGTAAGGGCATTTCACTCGCTGCAGTTCGTGGCCTCCTCGCCGTGATCGTGTCGTTTTCCTTGCCGGCGCTCGCCATCGGGCAAGTGACCCCGCAGATCACGCAGCGGGTTGATGCAAGCGTTCGAACACAGATCTCCGGCACGGTACACCCATTGGCTAATACGCAGAATGACCGTGGGCGGGTGGATGCATCTTTGGCCATGAAGGATATGGTTCTAACTCTTCACGCCAGCGCGACACAAAAAGCTCAGCTCAAACAGTTGGCGGATGATCTCCACAACGCCAGTTCGGCAAGTTATCACCACTGGCTGACGCCCGCACAGTTTGGCGCGCAATATGGTGCCGCCGATAGTGACGTAAAGGCTGCGAGTGACTGGCTGACCACCAATGGCTTCAAGATCGAGGAGGTCTCTGCGGCGAAGACCTGGATTCGTTTTTCCGGGGTGGCACAGCAGGTAGAGCAGGCCTTCGGGACAGAGATTCACAAGTACTCCGTAGAGGATGTTACTCACTACGCAAACGCCACAGCGCTATCTCTGCCCGCCGCGCTCGCACCGGCAGTCTCCGGGGTAGTCAGCATCAATAACTTCTTGAAGCATCCGCAGCATGTCACTCCAGGTACCGTCGCACGGAGTGAAGACGGCAAGCTGGTGCGGGTGAAAGGTAGTACTGCGGCACCCTCTACCGCTGGTGTCGACACAATGCTCGCGGCTGGCCCAGCCTTCACGTCGACCGGTTCGCAGGAAGAGAACTACCTTGCGCCGGGTGATTTTGCGAAGCTCTACAATACAACCTCACTGATCAACGCGGGAGTGAATGGCGAAGGTGTCTCGATCGCTATCGTCGGACGCTCCGATATCAGCCTGTCGGACGTCGAGGCTTTTCGCAAGCTCTTCAAACTTCCATTCAATGACCCAAAGATCACCTACGCGACAACTGATCCCGGTGTAATCTCGGGGGACGACGAAGAGGCAATTCTCGACGTGGAATGGTCCGGAGCCGTCGCTCCGAAGGCGAACATCAACTTCGTAATCGGTGCCAGCACACTTACAACCGACGGCGTCGATATCTCCGCCGCCTACATCGTTGACCACGCCCTCGCGCCCATCATGTCGATCAGCTTCGGCGAATGTGAGTCTGAGATAGGCGCAACGGAGATGGCCTTCTATCACGATCTCTGGCAGCAGGCGTCGGTTGAAGGAATCACGGTTCTAGTCTCATCGGGTGACGGTGGATCGAGTGGTTGTGTCATTCCAAGCGAATACCGTGCCAGTCCTTTTGGCCTGGGCGTAAACGGCCTTGCCTCGACGCCGTACAACGTGGCGGTGGGAGGAACGGAGCTCAACGACGTCGACACGAATACTTATTGGAATATCGCAAACGGTCCAAACCTGTCTTCGATCAAGGGCTATGTGCCTGAAACTGTTTGGAACGAGAGCTGCAACGTCTTTCTTCCAATCTCTGCGACAAATTGCTACTACAGTCCTAGCAATGAGAGCACCTATGCCGGAGGTGGCGGAGCTAGCTACTGCGCTACAACGACCACAGACCAAAACGGCAACGTCACTTGCGCAGCCGGTTATCCAAAACCCTCATGGCAGACAGGAGTAGGTGTTCCAAAGGATGCCGTTCGCGATCTGCCGGATGTGGCGCTTGCGGCAGCAGGCGGGCATGATGGGTTTCTGCTCTGCTATAACGGCTCGTGTCAGTGGACTACAAACTCGGATGGAAGTTTGACTCTGACGCAGGCCTCTGTGATCGGCGGAACCTCAGCGGCTTCGCCTTCATTCGCTGGCCTCATGGCGTTAGTGGAACAGAAAAATGGCACCTACCAGGGCCAGGCAAACTATCAGCTCTACAAGATCGCCGCACAGCAGACTCCCTCCGCCTGCAATTCGAGCGCGGAGACAAATCCTACCCAGCCGACGTCCTGCGTCTTTCACGACGTGACCGCCGGTTCGAATGCGATCAGCTGCCCTCTTCGTGATCCCAACTGCACGGTTTCGATTGCAGGCAGTACCGTGTTTGGCGATCTGAGCGGATATTCGGCCACAAAAGGCTACGACCAGGCCAGCGGCCTTGGTTCCGTTGATGCCGCGAAACTCGTTGGCGCGTGGGAGAAGGTCAAACTCCTCGGTTCTGCGACGAACCTCGCGCTTTCGAAGACCACCTTTCCCCACGGAACGTCAGTCACGGTTACGGCAGATGTGCAAGCTCTAGTCGGTAATGGAACACCGAGCGGTTCGATCGTGCTGCGTAGCAACGAACAGCCTCTTCTCAATCCGGAGGTCTTGACCGGGGGCACCTACTCGGGCGCGATCAATAACCTTCCTGGTGGCACCTATCGCATTAGCGCAGAGTACGGTGGTGACGCCACCTTCACAGGCAGCACCTCCAGTCCCGTCACACTTACGGTTTCGCCTGAAGGCAGCACCGCGACCGGTACAACATATACCGCCTCCCGCTTCTATATTCTGGGGAAGCGGCCGATCGTCGAAGCGTCCTCGGCGCAGCTTGCAAACAGCTTCTACGTCCAGTTCCAGATCTCTGGGCAATCCGGCAAAGGCGTACCGACGGGAACGATTGCGCTGAGTATGGGCTCGCAATCAATCGGCAAGTTTCCGCTCGATTCTACCGGGAAGATCTATGTTCCGTGCGGCCCCTACACAAACTGTGATTACGGGCTAGGTACTTATAGTTTCGTCGCCTCCTACTCCGGAGACAGCAGCTTTGATCCGAGCACGTCGAGCGTGCCTTTCACCATCACGAAGGGATCGTTGGAATATGGCGTAGCGCTAAACAACCAGACGCCGCCTCCCGGTGGTGAAGTTGTGGGCACGGTCTTCTTCAACAACGATCCGGCTGTGTTGCCGACAGGGCTGGTGACGCTTACACGTGACGATACCGGCGCAATCCTCGCCACAGGCACCATCAGCAAGAACGGTACGGCTGTGATTCCATTCCTCGCCCCAGCGGGCACATATAACGTCCTCGCAAGCTGGAAGGGCGATGCAAACTATCTCCCTGGGTTTCTCTTCTCCTATGAGCAGATCATCACTACGTCATCCGGGACATCGGCAACCAGGACGACCCTATCGGCGAGTGCCAGCACGGCTGCGATGGGCCAGGAGACCCAATTCATAGTGCATGTTGGAGCGACTGGAAAGACCACCAAGCTTCTAAGTGGAACGGTCACTCTCTACTCAGCGGAAGGTCAACTGGCTGGCTCCATGAACCTCGTGGGCGGTCAGGCCACGGGATTCGTTCAGTGGGGTCATGTTGCGGTCGAGAAGGTCTACGCTGTCTACTCTGGAGATGCGAACTTCTCCGCCAGCAGCAGCTCTTCGTTCACCATCACAGTCACACGAGCGACGGCGACTCTTGCGCTCAAGGCAAATGCCATCAAAGTGGTTGCGGGAACCGAGAGCAGTCTCACCGCTATCCTGAGCAGCGGACTTTCTTCAACCAACGTGTTGGCCCCAACCGGAACCATCCAGTTCTATGATTCCGTCAACGGAGCAGCAGAAAAAGCAATTGGCCACGCTCAGGCACTGAACACTGGCAACGGGGGAACCACCCTGGCAACTCTTGCTCCGGTGCTACCTGAAGGGCGAAATGTGATTACGGCTAAATACAGTGGCGATACAAATTGGAACGCCGTATTCTCGCTATCTTCAGCCGTGATCGATGTGACGGCTGCGAACGCAACAAGAAAGTAAGTGTCGATGCTATCTCCACAGTCTTCTCGGTAAATGTGCGCTCTTATCACGAACTTGTCTACTTTCCGTTTGTTGGCAATTCGTATGAGTTGTAGTGCATTTGACGGAGATTTGTTCTGCCGACCTACATGCCGTCTCGATTAGCGATCGCACGCGAGGAAGATCGCAGAGTGTCGACAAGCCGATCTTCAGCGTTTGTTTTTTCTGACGCCTGAGGAAACGTACCAGCGAAGCTGCACTGAGACGGTGTTCGAGTGCTTTGCGCCTCTTTCTGGAAGATACCGCCGGCATTGGTCAAACGAAATCCGCGTGGAAGATGTTCCAGAAGTTTCTCCTCTAGACGAACCTCTACATTGCGGTTCTGTCTCGATAGCGATGACTGTGCGACGTGGCATCGCGTTGCAGCCCGAGTGAAGCTGCGCTCCTCGGCGATCGCCAGGACCTGATCAACGTAAGCGAAAAAGACGTGCCGATTATTGCTTTTTCGAGCAGATTGTTTCATCTGAGGCAATAATCGGGAAATGTGGCCAAGTTATGATTCTTCTTTAGATAGGGCCAATTATCGAAATATGCCGACGATTGTGTGTCAATTCCGACACTAAGGCGTGTCTAATCTCGTTCTTCCCAAAACCACCCACGCATTTGCCGGCGCTCAGCCGAGATCCACCGGCTCCGGTGGTCCGACGTGATGGATAACGAAGGATTGCTGGCGGCTCGGGCAAAGCTGAAGAAGGGCAAGGTGCGTTACGTCCCTATGCCGTCGGAGTTGGCCGCGGAAGTTCGGCGCTATCCTGCGGTGATCGATGAGGATCGGATCACCCTCTCAATTAGAGAGAAAGGTATACATGAGCGACACAATTATTACTGAATCAACGTCCGCCGCCATCATCAATGCTCCGATTGATTTCGTAGACATTGCAGACTGGGTATTTACTCTTCCCGATAAGGAATATCAGCGCTGTTCCCCAACGCACATCGCTGCTGGCTTCACCACCAGCGATGAGGGCAAACGCATGTCATCGGAAAGACGACCCCGAGTACTGGGAGAATCTGAATCGCAATGGAATACCGTTCGAGTTAGCCAAGCAGGCTCAGAACATTGCTTCGGCAGCTCACAACGCTCAAGAGACACCACTCTTCGCCAACAGCATCGAGAAGAAAGCTCTCAAGCGAATGGAAAAGAAGAACTAAAGGTTGGGCGCTCAGGTATGACCTGGGCGCCATCTTGGTTCAGGGCACTGGATCTCATAGCAATGTGTTCCATGCGAGCTTAAGCCCTCATCATCAGAGCGCCCTTACAAAGACTGAGTATCCGGAAGGAACGAAATGCAAAGACTTCAAGACAAAATAGCACTTGTGACAGGCGCATCGAAGGGCATAGGCGCAGCGACCGCGAAGCAACTCGCTGCCGCTGGTGCATCTGTAGTGGTCAACTTTCACACCAGTGCCGATAGTGCTGACCAGGTTGTGAACAAAATCATCAAGTCGGGAGGAACCGCAGTTGCTGTCAAGGCCGACGTCTCTAACGAAGATGACATAGCGCGCCTTATGTTCCAAATCAAAGAGATCTACGGTCGTATCGATATTCTTGTCAATAATGCAGGGGTCTATGCCTTCGGACCGCTCGAAGCAATTACGGCTGCAAGCTACCATCATGAGTACGACCTGAACGTGTTATGGCTTCTCCTGACGACAAAGACAGCATTACACCTATTTCCTGCTGATGGAGGAAGCATCATCAACATCGGTTCAAGAGTCAACTCTATCGCCCCCGCCAACTCAGTCATCTCGTCAGCCAGCAAAGCAGCGGTCAATGCGATTAAGATGGTGCTTGCCAAGGAGCTTGGGCCTCGCGAGATACGTGTTAACTCACTCAATCCTGGCATCATCATGACCGAGGGTTTGTATCTGGCGGTCTGGCAGACATTCCGATGCGAAAGCACTATGAATCCATAACGCCCCTCGGGAGAATGGGCGAACCCGACGATGTTGCTCTTCCAGTCATCTTCTTTGCTTCGGATGATGCGTGGTGGATCCCCATACAAAGATCGGATCTCATCTCCTGAGTTCGCGGCTTCGGCGCTTGGAACGTGATGGCATTATCGAGCGCAGACTATATTGCGATCATCCCCCACTCTTTGAATATTTTGCCACGAACAAAGGAAGAGAACTCGACGAAGTTCTCTTTGCCGCAGCGAATTGGAATATCAAGTGGGACGAATCTGCAGACTAGCCTTCGCTCGCGGTCTTCGACAAAGTGACCGGTGAGAGACTCGGAACCATACCGACTACGAAACGTCAGAAGAGCATTGCGTACTAGCAATCTGTCGGCATCGGTTATTCCCAGAGCTTACGGTCGATTCTGAACGCAAATATTAACAGCAGTTGTTTGACTGAATCGAGTCAGGTCGAACGATGAGGAGCACCGACCAATGAATGTACTTAAGGGAAAGAAGCAGCTTTTCCATTATAACCACCGAAAGCAGACCCAGCGGATGGACAAGGGGGGTTGTGGTTATGCATGTAGCTGCGCTGCTCATCTGGACTCTCCCGATATCGAGCGGTCTTGCGCAAGATCTGCGCGAATTCATTCGCCCTTATATGCTTTGGACGGGGCTCTTTCAGTCGTGGGATACCTTCGCTCCTAATCCTCTGGCTGCCTTTCGCCTGTGCAACAGGTCATAGCCTTGCTGCCCTGATGGGCAAGTGTGCAGACCGCTTGGAACTTACGCACGAGATCAGAGACAGTTCCATAAACGGCATCGGCTCACCGTTGCCTGGGCAAGGCTCGCACTGCCGGCAGATGGACCTAATTGTCCCAGTCATAAACTCCGGAGGCGCAATGGAACGGTAGGGAAGCTCCGCTCTGATAGCGCAGGATGGTCCCCGTCTGCCATCCTCCGATAAAGGATCAGCGAGGCAGGCTGTCGTTCAGGAATGCGCGTGCTTTACCGAAGGGCAGCTCGTAGATCCCACTAAAACGAACATGTGCGGGTGTCTCGGCTGCTCAGGGCCCGCTCTTGTTGGTTGGTGGCTGACTCCAGTTTATTTTGTTTGTGCCTGCTCCAACGGATGCGGATAGTCGGCGCGGATGGTGAGTATCTCATAGGGGCGGATGGGAAGCGTGACCTCGTTAGCTTTTATGGGTAGGGGTTCGCCGAGCGGCTTCTCCATAAGGTTGGTGCATGTCACGGTTGTAGCTCCCGAGGGCAGGGTAAAGGTGACGTTGGATTGCTTGCCGGCCCACTCAACGACGCGGAAGATCAGGCCGTTCGCGTCTTCGGCTTTTTTCACGGCGGTAAGGACGACGTTCTCCGGTTCGACGGAGAGGTAGGAGTGCTCGGCGAGCTGGGTGCCAGTGTGGGCTTCGACCTGGACCGCCCACAACTTGTAGTTGTACTCGTAGCCCTGACGTTCGGTGAGCGCCTGCTGCCAAGTGCCGGCGTGCGGGTAGAGTTGATAGCCGAAGTGATGATGGCCGCGATCGGCTTCGGGGTCGGGCCATGTTGGGGAGCGGAGCAGCGAGAGGCGGAGGAGGTTGTTTACGCCATCGTAGCCGTACTTTGATTCATTGATAAGGCTGAAGCCGTGTTGGGTGTCGCCAAGGTCGGCCCAGCGCATCGCGGGGACTTCGAACTTGGCTTGCTCCCAGGAGTTGTTACGGGTTGTGGGACGTTCGATGGTGCCATAGGGAATCTCGTAGGTCGCCATCGGTGCGGTGACGGCGAGCGGGAAAGCCGCCTTAAGGAGGATATGGGTCTCGTGCCAGTCGATGTCGTTGTCAACGCTGATGGTGTTCGCATTAGCGTAGAGGGTTATGTCCTGAAGGAATTTCGAGCTTTGCCAGGTCCGGGTGACGCGCACGATGGCGCGCACCGCGTCGCTCTCAATGAGTTTGACTGAATCGACGTTCTCAATGGGGGTCATACGATCGAGAGTACCCCGGTCGATGTTCCAGGCATCGAAATCCTTAGGTGTGTCCGTGAAGGTTTGTAGTTGATTGCCGCAGGCGCCCTTGGCGAGGCTTTCGAAATTTGATTTCTTGTCGAATAGGCTAGTGATGCAACCTGTTTTAGGATCGATCACAACACGCAGGGCGGCGTTTTCCATGGTGGTGCCGCTGGCTTTGAGATCGCTGGCGAAGCGCTTTCTGCCGGGAATTACGTGGAGAATTTCATAGCCCATAGAGGGGACGGACCTGGCTTCGATGAGGAGCTTATAGGTGTTGGTCTTCAAGTTTGATTCGAGGACGGTTGATGGCAGGACGTGGTCGCGCGCGTCAATGACTGAGACGCCGTTCGCGCTGGCTGCGGTAAGTTGGACGTCGGCCATTACGAGACCGTCACGCTGCCATGCAAGGGAATTGAACACGAGGATAGGAACGTCGCCGCCTACGCTGGTGTTGATTTCCGCAGAGAGCGTTTGCAGGGCCTTCGTTGAAATTTCGCTGGTGGCCCGGCGAACCTGCTCGTAGTCTTCTTGTGCGTCTTTATAGATGACGCCGATGCCTGAGCCGGCGGCGAGATCGTGGAACTGGTTGAACACGATTTTTTTCCAGGCTTCATTGAACCCATTATTAGGGTACGGGTCACCTTGCAGCCATGCGAGGGAGGCGACTTTCTCAGAGTTCAGGGCCCACTCTTCGCTCTCGCGCATGTTGCGTTTGTGGTTAGCTTGGGTGGTCATGACACCGCGGGTGTACTCCAAGTACATTTCATCCTTCCAGGTGGGGATGACGATTTTACCTTCCTCTAGTTTGGGAAAAGTATAGCCTTTGGCGATGGACTCGTAGTTCCACTCGGGTGACGTGGTGGAGACTTTTTGTTCGGCGTCGGTGAAAAAAGACTGGGCGAGGCCGAAGTGCATTTTGGGTATAACCCTGTCCGGTTGTGCCCAGTGCTGGCCTTCATCGAGGATGACGCGAGTAGGTCCGCCGCCGTGGTCGCCGATGCCATAGAGATCCATCATGTCTTCCATTCCTGGTGAGCGCTGGCGCGAGATGGCGAGATCGGCGGAGAGGCGAAGGGGATTGAGGTTGTCGTTGTAATAGTCGTGAGGGAAATAAGTGAGGACCCTGCTGCCGTCGGGCGACTCCCACCAGAAGAGTTTGAAGGGGAGCTGGTTAGCGTCGTTCCAAGCCATCTTCTGGGTAACGAAGTAATCGATGCCGGAACGCTTATAGATCTGAGGAAGCTGCCAGTTGTAGCCGAAGGAGTCGGGGTTCCAGCCGATGCGTACATCGACGCCGTAGTGTTGCTGGTACCAGCGTTTGCCGATGAGGATGGAGCGTACGATGGATTCTCCGTCGGGCATGTTGAGGTCCGGTTCCACCCACATGCCGCCGACGACCTCCCATCTGCCTTCCTTGATGCGCTGTTTGATCTCGTCGTTCATCTGCGGGTATTTGTCGGCCATCCAGGCGTTATATTGTGCGGCGGACTGGGTGTAGGTGTAGTCGGGATACTCGTTCATGAGTTGGAGTGCGGTGCTGAAGGTGCGCTTGACGACGTCAACGGTTTCGGTCCAGGGCCAGAGCCAGGCGGCGTCGATGTGCGAGTTGCCGGCAAGGTGGAAAGTGACTTGTTGCAGCATGGGCTTAAGCTGCTCAAGTTCTTTGGTCGCCTGTGTGAGCGAGGCGTCGAACTTCGACTGGTCATTGGCGTTGAGCGCGGAGAGATCCACTGTGGTGATGGCATGTTGGAGAGTTGCCATGTCTTGTGTGGGATTTTTGGAGAGCGTTGGAATGAGAATGGAAGAGGTGAGAAACTCGATGCGAAGATCTTCGGGATTGGGGCGGTGGGGGGCGAAGTCAATCTTGAGCGTGGCGCCGGCAAAGGTCTTTTTGTCGACGGTGTGAAGAAGTTTGACGGCGATGAGGACTTTGTCACCGGGTTTGGCATGATCGAAGAGGAAGATGGGTTCGATATCATCGCCAAGCGCCACGCGGCGGCCGTTGAAGTAAATGATCTGCGGCATGGGGCCGTTGGCGTTAGCATGGAAGCTGAACCAGATGCGCGCGTCGGTGAGGTCGTAGCCGTTGAGGGTTTTGGGGACTTCAACGACGCGTCGATACCAGACGGCTTCATTGGGGGCCTCGCTGCGGGCTTTGATCACAGGCCAGCTGGTGTCATCAAGGTCAAGAGCTTCGCCGTGAGGGACGTCGCCTGCGTGATAGCGCCACTCAGCGGCAGGAAGATTGTCGAAGTTCGAGAGACGTTCGATCACCGTTTGCGATTCAGGTGAGAGTGACTGAATTATCCTTGAGAGCTGCTCTGGAGATTGGGCCTTAGCAGACGAAGAGCAGGCAGGCGCGAGGAAGGCAGCGGCAAGGGTGAGGGTTATCGCTGTGCTAAACCCAGCCGCGAAACGCGGTAGAAAAGTCATTTGTAACTTCCTCTTAAGTTCGCACGAATTCAATTGAACTAATCTTTTCACAGGGTCGTCTCAGAGGTTGATAGCGCGTCGGGGACGTCCAAGATCTTCGATGCGTTTTCCCGAGAAATGCCCGGGTCTCCAGAAAGAGCAGTGCAACGACGATAGATAAGCGACAGCTGGAACAAGAGATATAGGCATGCATGTAGCTGCACCCTGCAATCCTTCAGATCTCTAAGACGTGCTTCTTCATTTCTCCTTTTTATCTAACCGCAAGAGCGCAGTGCCGATGCCTCTCCATCAATATCCAATATCAAATTGCGATTTTGCAATACAGACAAGTGGAGACGACCCTTTGCGAGACTACGTAATTACTTTTGTTCCTCTTCCACGACGTGTGACAAAGCGATTGCGAGTAGTACTCATACGCTTTGAACGCGCGGCGAACTCCGAGGCCTCGGAGATAACGCCCGCAGCGACTTGCAATTTGAAAGCTAGAAGGATCAGTAGAAGTTAATCTTTCCACTGAAACATAACCACCTCCTGTTAGCTGGGCAGCTTCGCCCTCTAGCCCATGAGTTGGGTTGATCAATAACCAGAGACTTCTGTGAGGACTTTGCGGATGCATATTTGGGAGAACTAGAAATTTAGCAGCGTGCGGCTGTCAACTGCCTGTCCAATATATTGAGGGCTTTCTGCGGTGGAGACAGGCCGCGCCTAAGCTGGCTGATCACCATGTAGCCTTCTACGCTGGTTGGCTTCTGTAGCCGCCGAATGATTGCTCATGAGGTTTTTTTCCCTCCGAGAACACGATACGCTGCCCAACGATATTCTTTGGAGCAAACGATCGAACAGTGATATTTGTCTAATCGAATCCTGATGAGAGAGCGTCAACGGCGCCATCTATTACCATCGCGGCTTTTCTGGTCTAATTAAGTGTCGTCTCCCGAGTTGTGTTCAGTTGACTGGATTCATTGCAACGGGCAGTATAGTATCCTTCCGGTCCTGTAATAACTGAAGTGGTCCCTCCATGCGCGCTCGCTTTGAAAAGGTCGGAGGTGAAGAGCGGGTTCTCTACGCTTTTGAGCGCTCGGAGACTTCGTTTCCCTTCTACTGGCACTATCATCCCGAATTTGAACTCACGCTCATCCTCGAAGGCTCAGGGCAACGTCTTGTTGGCGACTCGATCGAGGAATATGGCCCTGGAGATCTTGTCCTACTGGGACCGAATTTGCCGCACACCTATCGTTCAGGTCTAGTAGGAGGCCCGAATCGCGCGTTTGTTCTCCAGTTTCGCCTCGAGCTTTTGGGGAACATATTCTTCTCCCTGCCTGAGATGCGTTCTTTGCGACGCTTTCTGGATCGTGCCACGCAAGGGTTTGCCTTCTCTTTTGCTAATGAGAGCAAAAAAGCCTTGCTGCATGCGCAAATTCTTACTCTTCCGACACGATCTACTTCTGCTCAGATTCTAGTTTTGTTGGAGATACTGGACACACTCGCTAGCACGGCCACTGCCCATGCGCTCTCGCGCACGCACGTTTTGCCGCCGGTTAAGGCGGAAGACCAGAAGCGCATCAATACCATCTGCCACTTTCTGTGTGAGCACTACGATCAAGAGATCGACTACGCGCGGCTTACGAAGAAGCTGCATATGAGTCAGGCTTCCATCTGCCGCTTCTTTCACCGCGCGACGGGCCGCACCATGACCGAATACGTGAACAACTACCGTATCTCTGTCGCCGCACATCTGCTAAAGGAGACGGACAAATCGATCTTGGAGATTGCCTTCGAGGTCGGCTTCGGCAACTACTCACATTTCAACCGGCAGTTCCAACGCAGGAAAGGGAAGACTCCTCGACTCTTCCGTGCCACGTTTGGCAACACTGCCGTGCAGCTCAACTGAGTACACATTTTCGTCAATCACATAGAGGGCATGTGCATGCCGCAACCGATACCTTTCTTTGTGAATGTTTTGCCGTTCCGACGGAGAATCACTACACGTGTCCATGACCTCTACTTCCTTTCGCCAGCCTCCAACGCGTTCACGGTGGACGCATCTGTCGTCGTCGACTCGGGTCGCCGCACTCGGTTGCAAGCTCGTTGGCCTCGATACGGCAGTCGCCTCTAGATCCACGGCTTCGCTGATCACTGCATTTCACCTAATGCTAGGTACGGTTCGCCGACAAGGATCCAACAGTTACTTGGCGAAGACTTGCTGCTTTGCCGTGGCGTCGCTTTTCCTGAGCTCGACCGCGTTGTTCCCAGCTTTTGCCTTCGGTGATCCTGTGGTCGAAATCAGTGTTCTATCATCACGGCCTGACATGGTGAGCGGCGGAGATGCGCTGGTTCAAATCACGGGTCCGAAAGATGCCAAAGAAATAACCGTGTGGGACGACAATCGAAACGTCACAAGCGTCTTTCATTTGAACTCCCGTACCCAGACATTGATCGGTCTAGTCAAGGGGCTATCGGCGGGAGAGAACCATCTTAACGTGAAGTCAGGCCACAACGTCGTAGCTCACCTCACGATCGTGAATCACGCTATCGCGGGCCCTGTTTTCTCCGGCCTTCATCAAGCCCCCTTCGTTTGTGAGACGGAGAAATCCGGCTTGGGCGCGCCGATTGATTCCGATTGCAGCGTGAAGACCAAAGTGATGTATCTGTACAAATCGACCGACCCTCCTGTCGCGGGACAGGAGGGTCGGCCTGCAGCGGACGCTATTCCTCCGGGATTCAAGGTTTACGATTCAACAGCACCTCGGCCGAGTGACTTGGCTGAGGCCACCACAACAGAAGGTAAGAAGGTCCCGTATGTCGTGCGCTGGGAAAGAGGCACGATCAACCGGGCGATTTATGACATATCGTTCCTGCATGAACCAGGGACGCCCCTGCCCGATCCATGGACAAAAACGGCCGGGTGGAATGGGCGGTTGGTTTTTCACTTTGCCGGCGGATGTGGTGGCGGTTACCACCAAGGCCGCACTTTCGACGGTGTGAATCCGTTGTTTGTTTCGTTTGGTTACGCTGACGTCGTCACCTCGCTCAACGTGTTACAGAACAACTGCAATGATGTGATCTCTGCCGAGACTGCGGAGATGGTGAAAGAACACTTCATCAAGAGTTATGGTGTGCCCGTGCACACTATCGGATTTGGCGGATCCGGCGGATCCATTCAGCAGCATTTGATCGCCCAGGACTATCCCGGCGTGCTAGACGGCATTATTCCCATAGCAAGCTTTCCCGATGCCGCAACGATTTTGCCCGGTGTTGTGGATTGCAGCCTATTAGCGCACTTCTTTGATCACTCGTCGCATGCATGGTCCGATGAGAAGAAGACGGCTGTATCAGGATTTGCTACGTGGGGAAGTTGTACGAATCCGAATGACTCGTGGATCCAGCAGGGATTTTCACCCAAGCTTGTTGGGGCTGCGGCATGCAACGAAGCACTGCCGGCAGATCTGGTCTATGACCCAGTGAAGCATCCGAAGGGCGCTCGTTGCGATTACTACGACAATGCACTCAACGTGTTCGGCACTGACCCGGCCACGCATCTCGCTCGGCGAGCGCTCGATAACGTTGGTGTCCAATACGGTTTGGCAGCCCTCAACAAGGGGACCATCAGTGCGGACGAATTCTTTGAATTGAACGCGGGCATCGGTGGTTTCAATGCTGACGGAAATGTGGTGAGTCAGCGAACGACCGCAGATCCAGGGGCATTGCATCTCGCATACTTAACG
This sequence comes from Tunturiibacter empetritectus, assembly GCF_013410875.1. Lineage (GTDB taxonomy): Bacteria > Acidobacteriota > Terriglobia > Terriglobales > Acidobacteriaceae > Edaphobacter > Edaphobacter empetritectus. The sequence continues at coordinate 49,707 of NZ_JACCCU010000004.1, forward strand.
GGACGGGTTGATACCGGCCACGGAGGTCTGGGCTCTATTCCGATTATTGATGTACGCCAATACACCGATACTCAACCGGATATCCACGATGAATACAGATCGTTTGCTACTCGGGCGCGTTTGATCGCGGCGAATGGCAGCGCCGAAAACCAAGTCATTATGACTATCCCGCTCGCATTGAGACCCACTGCAAATCCATCTGCTTCCTTTGCTGGAGTGGGAGTGACGCTTGTTCCCAAGATGGATCAGTGGCTCGACGCTCTTTCGAAAGATACATCGCAACGAAATCTGATCGATAAGATCGCCGCCGCCAGGCCAGCAGATATTACGGATGCCTGTTGGTCTGATGAAGGGGAAAAAATTGTCGAGAAGAGAACATACGAAGGGGATGGACGCTGCAATCGCCTGTATCCACCTCATGGAGATCCGAGAATCGCCGCAGGCGAACCGCTGCGGGAAGACATCCTGAAGTGCACCCTGAAGCCGATTGACCCCAAAGACTACGTGCGGCCATTCACTCACGGTGAGATGGCTCGCCTGGAATCGATCTTTCCATTGGGAGTATGCGATTACAGCGTACCGGGTGTTGGACAGAGTCCGCTAAAAGGGGTGTGGCAAAAATACTGACTTCAGCTTCAAAACGTAAGGTCACGAGTTTTGTTTTTCTTCTCTCATGATGGTCCTGCATTCTATGTTGTCCTATTCGCTTTCGTTACGACCAAAAGCGTCGCTCTCTCGAAGAAACGACAGCTTGCAATTACGGAAGTGAGAAAGATCGTAACCCTCGAGCACAACAGTAGTAGAGATCACTCGAAGGAACGCGGCGTTATCGACCTGGGTGTTTGCCGGTGTACTGTAACGAACTGGTTATGGCACAGCCTCAGATGCCTGAAATCCAACCATCGCACACGCCTCTACCGGGTGTTTGCGCTTGCCAAGAATTCAGGAGGATCTATGTTCCGTTCATCAGGCTCTTCATCTTCTAGTAAAGTATTGAGCAATCGGCTCTGCGATGTGTCAAGGTGGATGCAAAAGAATGGATTGAGGGTGCTACGCCTGTCTTTTGCCTCGCCACTGTTGGCTGTTTTCGTTTCGGGACTGCTTTTAACGTGCGCAACGGCAAACGCAACTACATATTACGTTGACTCAGTAAACGGCTCAGATACTTCATCGGGCACCAGTTTAATGACGCCTTGGCAAACTCTCGCGAAGGTAAGCGCTACTACGTTTTCACCCGGAGACTCTATCTTGTTTCGTGCGGGTGACACATTTGCAGGTCAACTGCATCCGTTGGGTTCTGGCTCGGCTGGTTTGCCCATTACGATTTCGAGCTATTCGACCGGACCGATGCCGATCATTAACGGAGCCTCTCTCAGTGGTGGCGGGGCCGTTTACCTTCTTGCCCAGTCCTACTGGACGATCGAAAATCTGGAGGTCGTGAGCGACTCTGGAGTGAATAACTTCGGGACGCTGACTACACCGGGAGTCAATCGGAGCGGCATCTTCGTAGACAACGAGAGCGGGGTCATCATAAGCGGGATTACGATCCAGCACAACTATGTCCACGATGTGAATGGCTGCTTCAACTGTAACGGATATGACGCACATATGAATGGCGGTATTGTTGTCGTCGCTGACGGAGGTAATCCCCTCGCCCTTTTGTGGTTCGGATTCAGCAGCTATAACGGTGTTTACATCGGATACAACAAAGTTGCGAACGTAGGTCGCACAGGCATCACATTTTATGATTATTCGACCGGGTACCTGCTGAACCTTGACGCTGCGCATCTCAGTACAGGAGTAACGGTAGAGCAGAACACTGTGAACAACATCGACAGTGACGGCATTATAGTCGCCGGCGCGCTGGGAGGAATGATCGATCACAACGTTGTAGCGAATGCGGGGCAGAAGACCATCGTAGGTTCGACGGAACCAGCCTCGGCCGGACTCTGGCCTACGCGCTCGGAGAATACCATCGTGCAGTATAACGAGGTGTACGGCACTCTAACGCATTACACCGATGGGGAAGGGTATGACGTTGATGCCGCATCCGTCAACACCATCGTCCAATACAACTATAGTCACGATAATCAGGGTGGCTTCATTGTGATGGAAGACGCCAGCAGTTCAAACCTGATCGTGCGCTATAACCTGAGCGTCAACGACTCATATGGCGGTGTGAAGGGCGTCTTTACTTTCTCTGACAGTGGGGTGATACCCAATACCTCGATCTACAACAACACCGTATATATCGCCTCGGGATTGCCATCTCAACCAATTTACTGTGATAGCTGCGGCACCAGCCCAAGTGGACAATACAGCTTTCAGAACAATATCATTGCCAATTTCGGCTCTGGAGGCTACTTGGTACCCACACCGACGGGAGGAGGCGTGATCTCGAACAATTTATTTTATGGGAATCACCCCGCCACCGAGCCGGCCGACCTATCCAAGATCACAAGCGACCCACAGTTTGTGAGTGCATTGTCTACGGCGCCCGTTGGTATCGGATCGGTTACCGGGTATCAGGTGGAGAGCGCTTCGCCGGCTGTTGGCAGTGGTGCACTCATCACAAGCAATGGCGGGCAAGACTACTTCGCCCGACCGGTATCTGCTACAGCAAACCCGACTCGTGGTTTCTTTGAAGAGCAGACCTTCTAGTTTTGGAAGTCGGCTTCGGTAGGCGGCGTACTCAGTTTTTAACCTGGTGCGCCGCTGCCTAAGGAATTTTTGCAAGCGATTATGTCGTTTGAGCTGCTCGTTGTGAGCGGGCGGGACATATGGAAAGAGGTGCAATGAAAAGAGATGAAGTGTTGGCTGCTCAGTCACGAGCTGCTCAGGTTCTAAACGAGGCCGGAATTGTGTTGACTGCTTCGGAGGCAGCAAACATTGAAGTGGCTGATTTGGGATTGAACCATTTAGAAGTCGAAGGTCTCGAACTTGTGACTTATATCAACACGTCTCGCTATTGTGCGAAAGAGTTGGTGCTCTTTGCGAGGCAGACTTTTCCTGAGCATCGGCATCCTCCGTTTGGAGACAATCCCGGCAAAGATGAAACCTTTCGGTGCCTCCAAGGGTTGGTCTGGCTTTATGTCGAGGGGGTTGCGGCCGAAACGATTCAGTCTCAGGTTCCGAAAGAAAGTGCTCCGTACTATACCGTGTTTCACGAGGTTGAGCTTCGACCTGGTGAACAATATACGATCCCACACAATACGCTGCATTGGTTTCAGGGTGGTCCTGAGGGTGCAGTCGTGTCTGAATTCTCTAGCGCCAGCCGTGACGAGTTCGACATCTTCACGGATCCTCGTATTCAACGCGTTGCACAGATAGGCGATTAATGGTGCTGAGGAACGGGATGCGATGCCTGTAACTGGACCTTCCTCGAAAGCAAATAGTTCGAGACAAGTAGCTGAGCTTCTGGGGAACATATTCTTCTCCCTGCCGAGGTGCTTTCTTTGGCAGCTTTCTGCATCGTGCCACGCTGGATTTTGCTTTCTCTTTTGCTAGGTAGCAAAAAGACCTGCTCCATGGTAAATTCGCACTCTTCCAACGCGATCCGACTCGGTTCAAATCCTTGAACTGCTGGAGATATTGGAAGCGCTCGCCCACACAGCGACTGCTGAAGTACTCTTGCGTACACACATGCTACAGCCATAATGGCGGAAGACCAGAAGCTCATCAGTATCATCTGCAACTTTCTGTGTGTGAAAGGCTGCGATGAGGAGGAGATTAACTAAGTGCGGTTTGCGCAGAAGCTGTATGTGAATAGCCTTCCATCTTCTCCGTTTCTTTCAACGTGCCTAGGGCCGCACCATGAGCGTAAATGTGAACGGCTAACGTATCTCAGTTGCCGCGCATTTTGCATTTCACATTTCAACAAGTAGTTTCAGCGCAGGAAAGGGAAGTCCCGGCTCTTCTTTGAGATGTTCAGCAATGCTGCTGTACCGCTCAACTGAGTACACATTCCCGTCAATCAAATAGAGGGCATGCGCATGCCGCAACCGATAACTTTCTCTGTGAACGGTTGACGTTCTGACGGAGACTCATTACACGTGTCAATTGTCCCTGCTTACTTCCCTCGACCGGCTACGCGATCGCGGTGGACCCCTTTGCTGCTTCTCTCCACGCTGATCGCCGCTCTCGGGGGCCTGCTCTTCGGTCTCGATACAGCGGTCATCTCCGGCACGACGGCTTCGCTCATCACTGCATTTCATCTAACGCCGATCACGTTGGGATTCACGGTTTCAAGCGCCCTTCTCGGCACGATCATCGGCACACTTCTGGCAGGCTTCGGCGCCGAACACTCCGGCAGGTCGTCTTGTTTGCGAATTTCGGCGCTCCTTTTCATTGTATCGGCCATCGGTTGCGCGTTGAGCTTCAGCTGGCCAGTGCTGATTGTCTTCCGCATTGCAGGCGGCCTTGGCATCGGCGCCGCCAGTGTGCTGGCTCCAATGTACATTGCGGAGATCGCCCCAGCCGACCTCCGCGGACGGCTTGTCGCGATGTTTCAGATCAACATTGTCATCGGAATTCTGCTGGCTTACTTTTCGAATTATCTCGTTGGACTGCGTGGGCTGGGTGCGACGGAGTGGCGATGGGAGCTTGGCGTGACTGCAATTCCGGCGGCTGCTTTTCTACTCGCACTTATCGCCATCCCAGAAAGTCCGCGCTGGCTTGTGAAACGTAATCGTCGTGATGAGGCTCTGGCAATTCTCCAACGCATCGGCGAGGCCGATCCGGCGGCGCAAATCGCCCGGATGGATGCGCTCTTGGCGGAGGAGGGCCGTCGGGGCTACCGTGCTCGCCTATTTACAAGTTCTCATACGCGAGCCATCTTCCTTGCTCTGACGATGGGAACTTTCAACCAATTGACCGGGATCAACTCTGTTCTCTATTTTCTGAACGATATTTTTTCGGCGTCGGGCCTTAGCTCGGTCTCGGGCTCGTTGCGCGGCGTTGCGATCGGAGCCACCAACCTTGTATTTACCGTGCTCGCCATGTTTTTCATTGACAGAGTTGGCCGACGCTTTCTCCTGATGATGGGCTCGGTTGCGATGGCAGGGGTGCTCGTACTCATCGGGTACTGTTTCCAATTCGGTACTCACGCGAGTTGGCTGCTCTGGCTGCTGATCGCCTACTGCGGGTCGTTTTCATTCTCTGAGGGTGCCGTGACGTGGGTCTATATCTCCGAGCTCTTTCCGCTGGACGTTCGTGAGAAAGGGCAGGCGTTGGGTAGCAATGCGCATTGGATTACCAACGCCATCATCTCGGCGGCGTTCCCGGTTGTACTCAGCATCTCTCGCTCGCTACCGTTCTACTTCTTCGCCGCCATGATGATGCTGCAGCTTTTCATCGTGTTTTTTGCCTTTCCGGAGACCAAAGGACGGTCGCTCGAGTCCGATGCGGCTGCCATTGCTCAGAGCTGATTCTTCGGTGAGCTTGAGAGGTTCACGCCGACTGCCTCGTCAGCCTGAGAAGATTTCATTTGCTGAGGAGTGAGTGAAAGAAGCGCAATGTGCTTTCAATGTGTTGTCGCCAGTAGGACCATTCGTGTCCACCTGGAAAGGTCTCGTAGGTGTGCGGGATGCTAAGGTTGTCTAACTCGCGGTGAAGTATAGCGCTGGCGTTGAACAGCGAGTCGTCCGTTCCGCAGTCAAAGCGAACAGCCGGAAGCTGATCACGATGCTTGCGCGCCCAGTGAAGAATGTCGTGTTCATACACGGGCATGGCGGACAAGTTGAGGTCGCGGTCGCGGACAAGGTTGTGCATCTGCTCGGCATGCGTGATAGACGAGTGCGTGGAGATGCCCCGAAAGCGGTCGGAATATTTGAAGCCAATACGAAGAGCGCCGTAGCCACCCATCGAGAGGCCACAGAGAAAAGTCGGCCCGTGCGAGGAGAACTTTTCGCGGATGCAAGCTGGAACGTCGTGCGCTATCCATGCTTCAGCGTCGCGGCCGGGCATAGGCCAGTAACCTGAGCCATCCCCGCTGAGCCCGTCGGACGGTGCGGCCAGGAGCATAGGGCGAATTTCACCGCGGTCGATGAGATCTTGTGCCGTGCGGTGCGCGGCGCCTTTCAGGAACCAGGCCCAATGACTGCCGTAGACGCCGTGGAGCAAGAGCACAAGGGGAAGCTCGGCTGGGAACGTAGAGCCTCGCGGGATGAAGAGGCTGACGTCACCGCGGCCGCGGAGAGCTGGCGAATGGAAAGTAAGGTGACGCAAGCCGTCATGCTCAAGCTCCGGATCGGATAGCTCGACTGGATCGAAGGGGCCGTGGAATTCAGGCGCCATACGGAAGAAGAACTCCTTTGGCATTGAGCCCGAGATGCATGTGCTCGAAGGCCTCGGCGAGCTCAGTGAGCGAGTAGGTGCGGGTAATCATCTCATCCAATTTAAGAAAACCGGCGGCGTAGAGCGAGAGAAGCTTAGGAAAGTCGGCGAAGGGACGGCATTGGCCATAGAGCGGATTGATGTAGATCTTGTCCCACTCGAAAAGCTGCATATCGATTGAGACGAATTCCTCGATTCCACTGACGGCGACGGCGGTGCCTCCGTTGCGGACCATAGCCAGTGGCGCAGCGCCGAGTGCAGGGACGGCGGTGCACTCAAAGGCAAAATCGGCGCCGCGACCGGTGAGAGTGCGGACGCGTGCAGCGGCTTCCAGCAGACCTGTATCTTCGCGCAGAGACTGAACCGTATCGGTAGCGCCGATCCGACGCGCAAGCTCAAGGCGGTTGCTGTTGAGATCGACCGCGATGATCTTTGCGGCGCGCGCGTGAACGGCACCGAGAATCACGCTCAAACCCACACCACCGCAGCCAAGGACGACGACGGAGTCTCCCTCTGGGACGCGTGCCACATTGATGACGGAGCCGAAGCCCGTCATGACGCAGCAGCCCAGGATGGCGGCCTGCGGGAACGGGATCGAGACATTGATTGGCACGACTGCTTGCGAAGGCACGATAGCGTGGGTGCTCATGGTGCCGAGGTGAAAACTGGAATTGAGATTGCCACCGTAGCGGGCATCGGGGACTACGGGCTGCTCTTCGCAGATGTTTTCCGCGCCGCGGCGGCATTGGAAGCATTGTCCGCAAGGGATGGCCCAGTTCAGCAGCACGCGGTCGCCGGGGCTGACGCGTGTGACGTCCGGACCAGTGGCAACGACAATACCCGCCCCTTCGTGGCCCAGGATGATGCGACGTCCCCAGCTCATGGAGTCGAAATCGGTATGGCAGACACCGGAGGCGCGAATTTTTACGAGGACTTCGTTGCGCTCTGGATCATCCAACGTGACGTCTTCCAGCGCGAAGTGCCCGCGCCCGTCGGTAACAATGGCTTGAGCTTGGGTGGGCATCAGGCGCGCAACTCCACGGAGGTTTTCGGACGGCAGGAGCAGGGCAGGCAGGTGCCGGGCTCGGGCGTAATGCCGGTGTTGTGCAGGTATTCGACTTCACCCGAGATAAGGTCAGTGAGACAGGTGCCGCAGTCGCCGTATTCGCAGCCGGCGCTGATAGCGATGTCGTGCGCCTCGGCGAGCTTGAGGATGGTCGGGTACTCGCCGGTCCAGGGCACAGTCTCGCCGGTGAAGGAGAAGGTAATGGTGATGGAAGTTGCAGACATTCGGTATTCGACGTTGTCCTTTTCTAAGAAAATCAGGCACTGACTTCTTTCATGTCAGGGCGGAGGGATTCGTAGGTAGCGTTGTAGGCGAGGATATTTGGATCGGGCGCAATGCCCCAGTGTTCGCATGCCTTGCTATAGACCTCAGCCCACCAGTTGCGGTGATCGGTGAGTCTGTCTTCGCGCCACTTTGCCCAGTCAACTAGAGTGCGTGACCAGCTTTTGTCCCCGAAGGCAAGTGCTTCAGCCTGTGAACCGATCTGCGGAACGAGCCAGTCGCGGCCCACCTTTGCGTGGACAATCTCATCGGCCCAGTCATAGTCTTGGATGAGTTCGGACAGGCGATTGGCAGATGCGACGGCGACCTCCCACTCGTACTCCTTGCCGTTCTTCTTGGGCATGAGCCCTTGCTCGATGGTGAAGAGAACGGCGTGTCGCTCAAGCGGTTCCAGCATAGTGTTGAGACCTAACGACCAGGTGAAGTTGAAGGGGATGGCGCGCCAGTCGATGCCGAGCGAAACGAAGCCGACCTCACCCATCATGGCGTGACGGGCCTCGTCCCAGAGTTGGCGGGTCATGTCGCGGTAGTACTCCCACGGCTTGCCGGGAGTCTCGGCAAGGATGGAGGACATCATCTCCGGAACGTCGATCTCACGCATGCGTTTGAAGAACAGCATGAGGGTCTTGGGTTGCGCCGGGATCTCGGGGTTGAAGAGCATAGCTTCGGCGTTGACGCCCATGTTGTAGGGATCGATGAAACGTTCGTCGCGCTGTGGGATGGAGTTGTAGTGAAAAGGCTGGGCGGAGAAAACACGCACCGGTTCGGCTGTGGCATGCGGCATAGTGCCGTCAAGACCGCCTGCGTGGGCGAGAATGCTTTGGAGAGATGTGGACCACCCGCCAAGCGTCGCGCGGTCAGTATTGGTGACCATAGCGTGGACGGCTGAGCCTGCATAATCGCAAATCTCGGAGAACTCGACTTGGGCGAAGCGAGCTGCGCGATAGGTGGGATGATCGAAGAGTCGGCTGGTGTCGCGGAGCAAGGCTTCAAGTGAGGAGTGAACAGCGGGGATCGCGTGTTCGTAGAGGCCGAGGATGAGAGCGGGCGTGCTGGGAGCGGCGAGGATTTCATCGAAGAAGATGTCGAGCGACGGGTGCGGTGTGTTATCAAGACCGTAAGGAGGCTGACGCATTTCGCGGATGCGGCCGGCGAGGTGCAGAACATGTTCGGCACAGTAGTGTGCGTGGAGCGAAAAGGCCATCTTGAGTTCATAGATGGGCATGGAGGCAAGGTGGGCGACGAAGATCCCGTGGAGACGCCGGAGCGCCCAGTGAAGACGTTTGAGGCGTTCGACGGATTCGGTGATAGTGAGGCCGTGGGTTGAGGCAGATTTCATATCCATCAGGCCGACGAGCGCTGGCAAGCCGCGGTAGCCGGCATAGTGATCGACAGGCATTGGGTTATCGGTAGACATGGTCTGGTGTTCCTCGTGTGAAGTGTAGGAGAGAGCGAAGCAGCACCGGAACGAGTGTATTTGCAGAATTAAGTACTGGATTGACCGGCGCACTGGCGTGGTGGTTCAGCGCCGAGGAGTGCCTTTGCCGCGGGTTTTGGGTTTGCGATCCTTTTCATTCCAAGGCGGAAGTGATATCTTTGCCAGTCTTCGCACCAGGTAATCCGTTTACGATTCGATGGTCACTTTGGGTTAGTCTTGGTGCCTGGAGATTAACAGCGTCCAATTTAGTTGAGGGTACACCTATCGCGAAAGCAGCAACTCTTGACCGAACCGTCTTCGATGTCTTCCGCGAGGAATTGCCGGAGAGTGCTGTCGCCTCGGCGTTTCAGCTTACGGATTCGCTCCTGCGTGTACTTCAGCGCGTGTGTCCATGCTCGTATGGCGAGCCCCAGCATCTGCTCGGAGATACCGATGCGGTTTCGTTCAGGGTTTCAATTGCGATTTTGTAGCCTTTACCAACCTCTCCAAGCAGCGAGGAAGCGGGACCCGACAATCTTAAATATGAGCTCGCAAGTAGACGACGCTCTGATCCCCAGCTTGTCATCCTTGTGACGACCGAGAAGCCCGGAGTATCCTGGTCACCAGGAATGTCGTAATTCTCTTATATCCAAGCAGCGAATCCACGGTCGTGAAAACAATGAACAGCTGCTTCAGCAGTGTTTGATATCCATAGCTTGCTTCCATTGAAAACGTAGTGCTCACCATCTTTGCGGGGCGTTGTTGTGAGTCGAAAGCATCCGATCCCGAACTCGCTTCGCTTAGCGCATAGAAACAGACCAGGTCAGTCACAATTCGAGGAAGGTGGTGTTGCTTCCGCGCGTTTTTAGAGTACTGCAAGAGTGCATTCACAGTCAGTGTGTTTTGTACGTCGGCCATCACTCCGACCGCAGGTCAACGGCGGAAATTTCCTGAATGGTGAGAATCGAACTAAAGAATGAAGCGCCCACACCGCCGAACTCTTCCGGCATTTCAATCCCCATCAGGCCTTGATCGAAGAGCTTTTTCACCAAGGCGGAATCAATCTTCTGTACCTCATCCATAGAATGCACCCAAAGGCGCTATCTCTTTCCGTGCGAAATTGCGCACGGACTCTTGAAGCAACTTCTCGTCCTCGCTCAAGACAGCCTTGAGTCGTGTGTGTTGTCAATCATAGTGGCCTGCTTTCTTCTGAATTTGGTAGTGTCGAAGCTTCCGCTCAGGTGTGCTGACTAGATAGTTGCGATTTCGGGTCAATACTCTCCATCGCTAGCCCTGTATTCGCTTCTCTTTGCCATTCCAAAACTGCTCTCGGAGCTGATATTTCAGAATCTTACCCGTCCCTCCCTTTGGGAGTGGTTCCTTCTGGAGGACAAACTGTTTCGGAAGCTTGAACTTAGCTACTTGCTTACCCGCCCACTCAAGCAATTGCTCCTCGGTGATCGTGGAGTTGTTTCGTGTAACAACGATTGCGACTGGCACCTCTCCCCACCGGGGGTCCGGAGCGGCGACTACGGCGCACTCGACGACGTCGGGATGTGCCTGAATCACATGTTCCAATTCAATTGATGCTATGTTTTCTCCACCACTGATGATGACGTCCTTCTTCCTGTCTACAACCTTAACGCAGCGTTCTTCGTTCCAAACTGCCATATCTCCGGTGCGTAACCAACCGTCCACGATGGCATCTTGGGTCAGGTCGGGCTCGAGGAAGTAGCCATCCATGATGTTGTCTCCACGTACGACAATTTCTCCGACGGAAGTACTATCCTGCGGAACATCAGTTCCAGCATTGTCGATGATGCGGACCTCTACGCCAAGACTCGGCCAGCCCGCCGATGCAGCAAATTGCCGCCGGCGTTCATCATCTGGAAACGTCATTGCGCTCTTCTGCCGTGCAATGCTGACGACGGGCGATGTCTCGGTTAAACCGTAGCCACCCATGATTGCGCAGCCAGGGAATAAGGCTTCGAGCTGCGCCACCAGTTCGGGCGATGCGGCTGCACCACCGATGATGATGTGTTTGAGGCTTGATAGATCGAACTTCGTGCGTTCGGGGCAAGCAACCAAAGTTGCCGCCATGGTGGGGACGAGGATCGTGAACGATGCTTGTTCTTCCTCCATGAGACCGAAGACAGCTAGTGGGTCGAAACGTCTAACCATGACGTGCTTGAAGCCGCACATCGTCGCGAAATGGGGGAAGCCCCAACCGTTCGCGTGAAATAACGGGATCGTGTGCAGAATGACCTGGTTATCGCTGTGGTCGAGGCAGCCCGCAAGAGCCAATGCATGCAGGTAGAGGGATCGATGAGATAACATGACGCCCTTTGGGCGGCCTGTGCTTCCACTTGTGTAAAAGAGTTCGGCAATACTTGTTTCGTCCAGAGACATGAGATTAGGTAGGGGCACAGGCTCCAATGCCATTAACGTCACAAGCGACGGACGGTCATCCAAGTCTTCGTCGATGGGGATGAAGCGGCAGGCGGGTATTGCTGTTCGAAGGAGCTCGATAGTAGGACTGAAATCTTGTTCATAGAACACTAACCGAGGTTGAGAATGCTTAAGAATGACTTCAAGCTCACTCCGATGAAGGCGAACGTTGAGAGGCATAACAACACCTCCTGCTAGGGGAACGGCAAAGTAACTCTCAAGCAATACGTTGCTATTGAAACTGAGAAATCCTACACGGTCGCCCGGTTGTACTCCTTCGGCGAGGAGACCTGCGGCTATTCGACGACACCGCTCGACGAACTCCGCATAGGTATATCGGCCATCCCCGGAAACCACCCCAATCTTGTTGGGATACAAGTCCAAAGCCCGCAGTAGGCAACGAAGCGGTGTGAGTGGGATATGCATGTTGTTTGGGGTCCTCGGTCGTTCTTGTATTTACGGACAATATTTGCTCGCCCACTGGGTTCGAATCAAGTCAATTTCAGCTAAGGAGCTTCGCTAACTCAGCAACAACAGGCTTAGGGTTTCCGTCAAAATCGACGATGGAGGCATTTTCTGTGCACGGAAAAGAATCGTGCCCCATCCAGATAATCAAACCGCCGCAGGCCGGAAAGCGGGACAGCACCGATCGTAGCGCGATCGTCAATGCCGCTTCCTGCCGGGCGTTCATCCATGCGACGAACTCTTCGAGATCTCGTGGTTCACGTCCTTTCTCTTTCGCGAACTTCGGCCAGTCGATCCACCAGGATTGGCGTGCCCATAGAGGATTTTCGCTCGTGCCCGGCACTTCAGGAAGATCTCCCTTATATTTCCGGATAATGCTGACGGGACTCGTCGAGGGCGCACCCATTTCGGAATGAAACATGGCGTCGTCTCTGGCCCATAGCGTCGTCCACTCCCCCTCCGGTAGGCCGTCGAGATTCCACGGTCCGTGCACATCCCAGAACACGCCCTTGCCACAATCCTGGAGACTAAACACACCCACGGGCCCATACGGGTTCGTCGCAAGAAAACGTCGGCCTGAGTCTTCGCGCGCGACAACTTCAGCCATTCTTACGACGGCTGGATGATTGCGGATGGTCAGCGTAGGCTGATTGCTCTTCACGCCATTTTTGTCATCCTGCAATTCGTTACCACCGCACCAGAGAAGAAGCGATACATGATGCGCTCTGCGTTCTATATATGACTGAGCAATTTTGCCAAGTTCATCCACACTGGCCGGGTCGTCCGGCGGGTAATTATCCAGCCCTGAGCTTGAGAGAGGAAACTCCTGCCAAACTAACAGCCCTAGTTCGTCGCACAAGTTGTAGAAGTTTTCTTTCTCGAGAACGGCACCGCCCCAGACGCGTACCAGGTTCATACCGCAATCACGATAAATGTTCGCTCGCTTGCGGTAGTCTTCCTCTCGAACATCGGCAAAGTTAGGGCGGATCGGCGTCCAGTTAACGCCGAAGAGAAACACGGCTTTCCCGTTCACAACACAAAGATAGGGATCGGCCGTGTCTGGCGCCCCCTTCGTTCTCCGCCACTCAATACTCTTAAAACCGACTCTTCTGGACTGACGCTCTAGCAAACGTCCGTGGTCATCTAATAACTCAACTTCCAAGTTGTAGAGCGATTGTGGACCCATACGATTCGGCCACCAGAGATCGACTGGTAGTTCATTCCATTGCAGGCCGCTACTGGAAAAGTCTGGAGCGTTGACCTCTACAGTTCTCAACTCGCGTGCGCGGTCCGTTAGCGTGATTCGAACCTTGCTGCCTCCATGAACACTGCCCCAGACCTTTAGCTTGCCTTTGCCGCTAGCAAGATCGACATCGGAAAAGCATCGGAGTGTCTTAATCTCCGCGCCATGAGTGATTTCAAGCGTGACGGTGTCCCATATGGCCGTCTGCACGATGCGGTTGACCCAATCCCAACCAAAGTAGAATCGTGGTTTCCATTCGTTCATGCGCGACGTGTAGCCAACCTGTCCAAGCCAGCGAGGGCCCGGTGTCAGCCGAATGGAAAGCACATTGCCAGAAGGTTTGAGCGCAGAGGTCAGGTCGGCGACAACTGGAACAAACGAATTCCGGAAAGAAGCTACCGTTGTTTTGTTCAGGACTATATCGCCAGCATAGTCAAGGCCCGCGCAACGAACGCGTACTTGCTGACCGTTTTGCAGCCATTCATCAGGGATGGCTACCTCATAGATCCAGTCACGATTTTCAAGCCATTCGCACTTTCTCGCATTCAGGCCAACGTTCCAATCTTCGATGATGCCGGCTTTAAGCAAGGCGGCCTGCACGGATACCGGGATGGAAACGGTAAGTGGTCCAGCATCAGGCACGGCAAAGCTAGCGTCATCGTGGGTCTGTGCAAAGTTGCTGTAAAACGGAGAAAGACCGATCAGTTTCCAGCTCAGTTGTGACAGATCGTAAGTGGTTTTCATGGAAGGCGACTGCGAAAGGGGCCGCTCCTGCAGAGCTTCGACCAGAGAAGCTGCGTGCGCAGAAACGCCGGCTGAAAGTGCGCCAATTGCACCCAACTTCAACAACTCTCTTCGGCTTAGCTGAGATTCTTCGTGAGACAAATCAAACTCCTTGGTTTTTTGCTCCGGATTCGAAGGACCAGCATTTTCTGTGAGTCAGCTCTGTTACTGCGGAATAACTGGCAGAAGGATTGCCGAGGGATGTTCGCTGTCATGAAAGATCGCGTTCGTCGCCTTGATCGGATTCTTTTCCTGATCGAAGTTGGCTCCGGTGTTCGGGTTGGAATCGAACCGGGGACTATTGCTGCTCGATACTTCTACGCGCAAGCGATGGCCGGGCAGAAATACGTTGCTGGTAGGGCCGGCAGCCACTGTAGCTTTGTAGATCTCACCAGGCTTCAGCGGCTCAGGCTTCTCCATCGAGTTTCGGTAACGCAACCTCAAGATTCCGTCGGTAAGATTTTTGGCGTAGCCGTCGGGACTTACATCCACGACTTTAACCGTGAGATCGGTATCCACGGCGGATGAACGCACATAGACTTCGGCCTGTATGTTTCCTGTCACCTCAAAGTCGTTCTTGAAGGACTCTGAGGTGTAGACGAGGACATCGGGGCGCTGTTCGATTGAGCGTTGATCAAACGCACCACCTGGTGGTGTTGGGGCGCAGCAGAGCCCTCCACCCTGAGTTGAAACAGGATTTGAGGGGTCATAGACATATTGATCGCTTGACTCTTTCTTCGGTGTGGCGGGACTCAAGGAGCCATCGCCGGTGAGTGAATTCGCCTTGCCGCCCGAGTGCAGGTAGTAGCGAGTGCTCTGTGCTCTCGCAAGAGGCCATGCGTCTTCTTCGCGCCACGAGTTCTTTCCCATGACGAAAAGCTTTACGGGCTTTTCGGTCTTGAACTGGTTCGCTGTTCCCTTCAAGATGAAGTCATACCAGTCAAAGACGAGCAACGGATTAGGATTGGCCGTAGGGCCGAAGTCAACATCGCCGGACTTCGAGGAAGCCATTCCGTGCGTCCACGGGCCGATGATCAGCCGTTGCTTTGCTTGCACTGCCGGATTGCCATGCTTGCTGACGCTTTCGTAGTCACGCAAGGCACCCGAGATGAAGACGTCATACCATCCACTCAAGTAAAGGCCTGGCGCAAGTATCTTTTCTGGCCGCGTGTCGATCGTCATCAGCTTCCAATACTCGTCATAGTCCGGATGCAAACGCCAGTCGCGATAGAAATCTACCGAGTGAAGGTCGGCAGGTGGTTTCTGTGTCACGGGATCAGCTGAAACTCCACTCACCCAGCTGTCGGTCACATTTTTTTCTAACGCTCCTCCCTGATAGATAACGCCTTCGTGAAAATTTGAGGGCACCATCCACGGGGTGATGGCCACCAGGTGAGGAGGTGATGTGACAGCAGCTAACACTTGCGTGATTGCTACGTAGGAACCACCCCACATCACTACCCTGCCGTCGGAACCTGGAAGCGATGCGGCCCACTCTACCGAGTCGTAACCGTCAGAACCTTCGTTCTGGAACGCGTACCAACTTCCTTCCGAAGCGAATCGTCCACGACAATCCTGAACAACCGTGATGTACCCGTGCGAAGTGATGAGACGGGCGATAGGGTCTCCAGCCGCTTTACCATACGGTGTACGAACCAGGACAACTGGATATTTTCCATCGCCTTTAGGACGATAGATATCAGCCTGCAGCCTAATACCGTCTCGCATCGTTGCCGGCATGTTATGGTCGACGACGAGATCTCCGGCGTTTTGTGCCGCCGCGATGGACACGGTTGCACACAGAAACGCGAAGACGCACCCTGCCCAGCTATGTCGTGTCATACATCCTCTTCCCTATTGGCCTTTAGAAAGCCAGCTTCAGTCCAAATTGAATGATCCTTGGAGACACAGTTGTTGAACTGATGTAGCCAAAAGTCGGAGAATCAACCGTAGCGTTTGGCGCACCAAAATTGGCCCAGTTGAAGAGATTGAAGGCCTCCGCACGAAACTCCAGGCGAATCGCTTCGTGTATCGGAGTCTCCTTGATCAGCGAGAAATCGACATCCTTTTGGCCCGGGGTCCGAATAGGCAGTCCCCGCCCCAATTGGCCGTAGTCCAACGGGCCAGGCAATAAAAAGGAACTTCCTGGCTTAGGCATATCTGTTCCTGGCGTCAAGCCCGGAGACTTGAAGTAGTGTGTCAATCTGTTCTTGTTCGATCCACTGCCTTGAAGATTAGCTAGTGTCGCGCCGGGGATCAAATCCGGCGTCAGGTATCCGTCCGAAATGACAGCACTGTAGATTGCCTGCGACATAAGAAAGGTGATGGGTTGGCCTGACTGAAAAGTCATAATGCCTGCTGTCTCCCACCCCCCGGTAAATTTTTCAACGAACCCGTGCCGGTTCTTGAGAGGATCGGGAAGCTGATAGACCAGGCTGGTTGTCGAACGTGTTTTCCGGTCCCAGTCCGATAGACCCCAGTGATTATTAAGGTTGTTGTCTCCAGGCGGCTGCGCGTTACCTGCGCCACCACTCAAACCTCCCGAGCCTGCACCTGGGGCACCTGAGTTAAGGGAATTGTTGTCCGCCGATCTTCCGAACGTGAACGCTGAAAGAAACTGCAGACCGTGGCTCATACGTTGGTTGAACGTGAGCACAAGCGCGCTGTACTTGGAACTACCATTGAACCTATCCAGGGTTAAGCCACGATCTGCAATAACGCCCGCAACTGGTACACGATCCTGAATATTCGCGTAGGTATTCGTCGTAATTCCACGGATTGGATTCGAAGGGCTAGCGATGTCTGGCTGATTTGCCGCCAGCGCGTTGAGCAATCTCAGTCCATGCGAACCCAGATAGGCGATTTCAACGACAGAGTTTTTTCCGAGCTCCCGCTCAATGGAGAAATTGAACTGCTGTACGTAGGGGTTTCGCGCGTTTGGATCTAGCACTTGGTTGTAATAGCCAGGAGTTCCGCCAGGGACATATTGACGAGGTTGCCATAAGGGGAATTGATCATCGGCCGGCAGGTTCAAGACATCGAAGGGATCCTGCAGCGTAGGAGTAGGTTGCCCGACGAGCTGCTCAACGTCATTGAAGGGAATTCCGTCGGCCTCATTGTCGGCCGCAGCAGTGGATGAGCGGGGATAGAAGAGCCCATAACCCCCACGCACGGACCAATGTGCCAACGGCTGCCACGCGAAGCCAACGCGCGGACCGAAGTTCTTGAGGTCCTCTCCTTTCACGAGCGTATTACTCTCGAGAGCTACCCCACTGGGAATGGTCTTGCCCGGATGAAGTCGAGCATAGTCCCGCGCCAAAGTGTACCCAGTATAGGACTGAGAGGCGTTGGGGATGCCAAAGGCCCCCTCTGCAATGAGTGAAGGATCAAACCCTGCGATCCGACCTTCAGTATCGTGCGGCCATGCGAAGTAGTCCCACCGCAAGCCGACATTCAACGTGAAGTTTTTAGCAAGCTTAAAATCATCCTGAGCGAAATAACTCATGTCGTTGAAGCGGTAAGATTTAGCGAAGCTCCCGGTGGCCCCCGCTGTATCGATGATATTGCTGTAAGGAAAGCCTATTGAGGCAAGACCATTTTGAGCAGCACTCTGGCCTAGAAGGAAATCCTGGAAGGTCTCCATCAAAATGGCGCCAGGTTTTCCGGTATTCGAATCCTGAGGCAGTTGGTGACGAGTATATGACCCGCCAAAGCGGATGTTATGTCTCCCGATAACCTTCGAAACAGTGTCTGCGATGATGTACTGATTCTCGGAGTTCGCGGCGTATACCGAGTTGGCGCTTGCCGATATCCCGGCCTGAGCTATGAGGAACCAGGGAAAGTAGGAACCACCATCCGGCAAAGGCTTGATCCCTACGTCCGATGCACTAATGGGGTCCTTGGCATTTGTGACCAATGCGACCCGCAGGAATGCAGCGCGTACCTCATTCACGAGCGTGGGCGAAGCAGTGAACGTATGCGACAAAGTAAAGTTTCGATTCTGGTTTTTTGCGACGCTGGTAAAGCCGGGCAAGTTCCCGAGCAATGAATTTTGATTGATGTTTGCCGTAAAGATTTTGGCTGATAACAGCTGGCGATTTGAAATCTGGTAATCAAGGTCAAGCGCGTATTGATCCTCGTTGTAGTGGCCGGGAAGGCTGAAACTAGCGTTTGAGTACACCTGGCCGTCGCCTGCACCACCCAAGCCGTCGCTCAGGGCACTGGCTGGAAACGATGGGAACAGATACTGGCCATTCGGTAATTTCGCTTGCAGAATGTTGATAGCGACCGGATTGATGTTCGAGCCGTCGGTGCGAACGCAATTGATTCCCGCAGCACAAACTCCGGCGGGATAGCCGACTCGTCCGCCATAGATTGCACCCAAAGAGGAGATCAAGCTTGCTGTATTGCTGCGATCCCCTGCGGGTAGCAACGGGTAAGATGGCAATGTATAGACAAACCCCGGCGAAGCCCCATTGATTTGCCGAGTCCCTTGATAGCCAAAGAAGAAGAAAGCTTTGTTTTTTATAACAGGGCCGCCAAACGTGCCACCGAATTGATTCTGACGCAGAATCGGCGTCTTGTTTCCGTTTCCAGCCTCTATCTGCGAGCCTTTGTAGAAGTACTCGTTTGCATTCAGCACGTTGTTGCGAAAAAACTCAAACACATTGCCATGAAATTTATTTGTGCCACTCTTCGTGACGAGGTTCACATTAGAACCGCCCGCCTGGCCGTATTCGGCCGAGTAGAGGCTTGACTGGACCTTGAACTCCTCGACTACGTCTGGCGATGGAACCGCAATAAAGTAAGCACCCCCCGTCACAGCGGCGACTGCATTCGTCCCATTGAGATTGATGCTGTTGTCATAATATCGGCCACCAGCAACGGAGAACCCTTGAGTGCCATTGCCGAAAGCTGCGGCGACCGGCACATCCGTTACCACACCGCCCTGTAGGGTGAGAAGTTGGGTGAAGTTCCGGGTCGATAGGGGCAACGACGAAACCTGGTTACTATCGAAGACGTTTCCTGTGGTCGCAGACTCTGTTTGCAACAGCTCCGTCTGATTACTAACCGTCACGATCTCGGTCACGTCCCCTACGGCAAGTGCTACCTGTCCCAAGCTGGCCGTCTCCGTCACGAGCACGACGACGGGTTGCCGCACTAGCTTCTTGAAGCCTTTCGCCACCACTTCTACCCGATAGCGTCCTGGCTCAACGAGAGTAAAAAGAAAGATGCCGTCTGCCTTACTCATCGTGGAGCGAGTGGTGCCAGTATCCAGGTTCGTTTCGGTTACGGTAGCTCCGACTACGGAAGCGCCACTGGGGTCGAGCAAGGAACCGGTGATTCCTCCTTTGGCTCCCTGCGAATAGGCCACATTCATTCCTGCCAGGAAGACCAGCACAAGCTGGAGTATGGCGTGCAGGACATGCCTGTAGCGCTCCTCCACAACCTTTCCCATCTCCAGTGCTTGCCTCATGTTCCTCCCCTTTTCTAGGTGCCAGTGCGGGATCACTAGAAATTTCGCAGCGTGTGGCTGTCAAATATCTGCTCAATAGATTGAGGGGTTTTCTGTCGTGACGTAGTCTGCAACATCATTGACAGTCCGGCACTCGTGGTGGCATCCTCGCAAGGATTTCCTTAATAGACTGAACACGCGGTATTTGTGGAGTTACCCAGGTGACTTTAAGAGAAGTTTCAACCCGTCGGAATCGAGCAGAAAGGACAGATCTCGGTACGTCTCTAGATCGCGCGCTTGCTATTTTAGAGATGGTTTCAGGAAACGGCGGCGGTACAACAAATGCAGAACTAGCTCGTCGCCTATCGATTCCCACGAGCAGTTGTTCCTATGTGCTACAACGATTGGAGAGGACCGGGTACCTGACAAGGTCAGAAGAAACTCGGCGCTACGAGCTGGGAATTAAAGTTCTCGGCTTGGCGCACGGTGTGCTCCGCGATACAGGATTGCCGGGAGCAGTGGATTCAATTCTTAAAGAGATTGCGGAGAAAACTGGCCAGGCCGTGATTATAGCCATTCTTTGCAAGGATCGCATTACGATTTTGAGAAGAACAGGACTTCCCGAACTGAATGGTGTCGATTTCGAAATGGGATCCAGTTTCCCGGCACATGCGACCGCAATCGGAAAAATGTTGCTCGCGCGGCTTTCAGATGCTGATCTGCGCGAACTTCTCGATTCACAGCAACTCGTAAAGCGATCGCCGAGAACGATCAACTCCAAAGACGACTTGATGCGGAACCTGGTGGATATCCGGAGGCGTGGCCACTCGACGAGCAACGGCGAACTGTTTATGAGAATCCGAGGGCTGGCGGTGCCTATCATGGATGACGCCGGGCAAACCTGCGCCGGGCTGACAGTTGCAGGTCCTCGCCTGAGACTGGATGATGACGAAGCCATCCGAACTATTCACGATGGCGCCGCAATGATCTCAAAGCGATTGCGAGAGACAGCCGAGCATAGGCGATCCTTGAATTCGCCCTTCGATGTACTTACAGCACTACGGCATTTCGCTGCGGATCGGATCATCTAAGGACTCACCTTCAAGACGCCATCGCCACAGTTGACTCTCGATCTCCAAGTCAGGAAGCCCTCAATACGGTCGATCGCGATGGATCATCTGTCTCGCACCGGAGCATCGAGAGAAAAGTTGATGCAGGTGGGCAAGCTGCCATGCAAGTTTGGCCGGGAACATAACAGGATTGTTATATGGTTCGTTCTGAAAGACGCTCATAGCGGAAGAGACCGGGGCGGCCCCGATTTCTTCCCACAAGACGTCTTCTAAGGGCCTAGGCTTGATTGCTGAATCCAACCAAACCCATGAATCATCTTCACTGGAAGAGGCACGATGGTAAAGGGACAGGTAGTTGCAATTACAGGGGCGAGTAGCGGCATCGGAAAAGCTACCGCTCTTGAGTTGGCTCGCCTGGGAGCAAAGCTTATGTTGGGCGCACGGCATGAAGAAGCTCTTTTGCAAGTAGCCGAAGAAATCCGCGCTGCCGGAGGCGAGGCCGTGTACCGCATTACGGATGTGAGCAGGCGTGAGGACCTTCTGAAACTCGTACACCTTGCCCAGGAGACCTTCGGTCAGCTCGATGTTCTGTTCAGTAATGCCGGTGCCATGCCCATCGGACCATTCGACGAGCTTGCCGTCGATGACTGGGAGACGATGGTGGACGTTAACATCAAAGGCGTGCTCTTCGGGATCGCTGCTGCACTCCCCGTCTTCCGTCAGCAGGGCTCCGGGCACTTCATTCATACGGCATCGACGGCTGCCCGTAAGACGGTTCCGAATCAGGTGGTATATTCAGCCACCAAGGCGGCGGTGCTGGCTCTTTCCGATGGCCTCCGTCAAGAACTTGCAGGCCAGATACGCGTCAGCACTATCTTGCCAGGATTCACCGACACCGCCTTCAGCGAGCATGTGAAAAACCCTGAGATGAAAGCGCAGATGCAAAAGGCGGGAGAAAAGTTCGCGATGTCACCCGAGACTGTGGCTAGAGCCGTTGTTTATATACTGGAACAGCCCGAAGGAGTAAATATCGGTGAGGTAACGCTTCGTTCGAAGGCGCAGGCATGACGTTTATTGCAGCTGTAAATACCGGCAAACGCGCTGCATGGCAGTTGAGATGTGGCCACCGCTGAAGAATTAAGCCCATGCCATCCGGCAGGACTGAGTTTCGGGGCTAGCGTCCTGGAGGCGCGGGGACCATGACGGCGCCGGGGTCGACTTTGGGGATGCCGAAGTGTCCACTGAGATGGACGAGGTCGAGGGGGCGAAGCTCGCAGGCGATCTGGATGACGCTCATATCGCGCGCAGAGCGGTTGATGACGGTGACTCCGGTGATGTCGGCGCCTGCAAAGTGGAGCCAGAGATCGGTGACGGTGTTGCGGGGCTGGGCGGTGTTAGCGGAGTTCTGGTTGGCGTTGACGAGGTGCTTCCAGCCGGCGGCGTTGTAGGAGGCGATGATGGCGTCCATTGCTTCGGGGGTGTAGAAGGCGGGGCGAGGATAGCGATAGTTATCGATCGAGATGCCGGTGAGAGCGGCGGGAGCGCGGTTGGCGTCGAGGCCGTTGGACTCAAGGAGATTCTGGGCGATCTGGATCATGCTGCGATCGAAGCTGAAGGAGGTGTGGGTGGCGGGCTGGTCGGCGAGGTTCATAAGCGCGCCCTGGAGGTCGAGCGGCGGGGGCGGCGGCGGGCCAGTGGGTGGTTGCGCGATAGCCACAGCGGTGTAGAGGGCAAGGGTGAAGAGGACGGGACGCAGTTTCATGGATGTCTCCCTCATGGATAGGACCCGGATTTTGGCGGGGAGTTCTCCCCGGTGCACCTATTATTTGCCTGTTGGGGTGAGGGTGCAAGTTTCGGGCTTTGCGGCTGGCTCACTCAGGAGATGTCCTGCCGGACGAGCGCCCTGCGCGGACGGCGGTCACTTCGTGACTTGTATACCCCTTCGGTTGGCGCTCCGTTATTGCGGTGGGCGGGGGGAGAAGTAGCCTTTTTGGGCGCGGACTTTGTAGCGGGGGTCGTTAGCCTGGAGGTAGATGGTGCGGAAGGAGCCGTCCATGCGAAGGCCGGCGGGGCGGTAGACCAGGTGATACTGGCTGCGCAGCTCCTCTTCGATGTTGTGGAAGCCGATGGCTACGTCTTCGAGCTTGGTGGGGTAGAAGGCCTGGCCGCCGGTGGCGTCGGAGATGGCTTTGAGGACGTCGTCACCCTTGTCTTTGCTGGGGCTGATGTTGGTGGAGATGGTGTAGACGATGGTGTCGGCGCGCTGACACATCTTGATGGCGTCGGACTCCTGAACGCGGGAGTAGTTGTCGTCGCCGTCGGAGACGAGGATGAGGGCGCGACGGACGGCTCCAGTCTCCTGGAGTGGAAGCATCTGGTCTTTGCAGGTTTTGTAGAGGGCGTCGAAGAGGGCGGTGCCGCCGCCAGGACGGAGTTTGCGAATGCCCTGATTGAGGAGATCGACGTTGTTAGTGAAGTCCTGAGCGACGTCGGTTTCGATGTCGAAACCCTCGACGAAGGCGCGGTCGTTGAGGTGGAGGATCTGGAGGAGGAACTCGATGGCGGAGTCCTGCTCGAACTGGAAGCGCTGGCGGATGGAGCTGGAGGTGTCGAGCATGATGCCGACGCGCAGGGGGAGGTTGGTCTGCTGGGTGAAGCGGAGGACGGCGGTGGGAGGACGGCCGTCGTCGAGGAGGCCGAAGTTTTCGCGCTTGAGGCCGGTGATGAATTTGCCGTGCTTGTCGGTGACGGTGAAGATGAGATTGACTTCGTTGACCTGGACCTTGATGGTGTCGACGGGCTGGTCCAGGGGGGCGTTGGCTGGGGGTGGGGCGGCCTGACCTGGGGTTTGAGTCGGCGTAGTTGCGGGGGACGTTGTCGTGGAAGTTTGGGTTGTTGGGGGCGGGGTCGCTGTCAACTGAGGTGTGGAGGTGGGCGGCTGCGGCGTCTGGGTCGCAGCTGTTGGTGTGGCTGGCGCGGGGGTGGATGGTGTCCCTGGTGTTGATGACGGCCCCGGGGTAGTCTGCGCATGCAGGATCGGTGCGGCCAGGAGGAGGGAGAGCAGGGCAGATCGTAAAAAGGCGGGGAGTTTAATGCTTAAGGCAGGGTTCATTCGGTTGGGCGCGGTCACTCGGATGATTTTACTCAATTGCGGACGAATTGGTGCGAATTGCACGCAAAAACGACTCTAGTTCGACAGGGAGAGGTGCGGCGAGATCCATCGGTTTGCCGGTCTGGGGGTGGGTAAAGGAGAGATGTGCGGCGTGGAGGAAGTTGCGGGTGAGGTTTGTCTCGGGCGGCAGGCCGGGGATGGCGTGGGGCGCGCCGTAGAGGGTGTCGCCGACGATGGGGTGGCCGAGGGATTGGGCGTGGACGCGAATCTGGTGGGTGCGGCCGGTCTCGATGCGGACCTCGACGAGGGTGAAGGGGCCGTGTGGGGTGGTGAGGCGTTCGAGTACGTGGAAGTGGGAGACGGCGGTGCGGCCATCGGCTCGGCGGGTGGTCATGCGGCTGCGGCGGATGAGGTCGCGGGCGATGGGGAGGCTGACGGTAGTGTCGTCTTTTTTGAGGTGGCCGTGGAGGAGGGCGACGTAAGTTTTGGTGACCTGGCGGCGGAAGAACATGTCGCCAAGTTTGCGGTGGGTGCTGTCGTCTTTGGCGACGAGGATGAGGCCGCTGGTGAGTTTGTCTAGGCGATGGACGATGCCGGGGCGGAGGTCGCCGCCAACGTCGGAGAGCTTGGCAAAGTGGAAGAGGAGGGCGTTGACGAGGGTGCCGCGGTTGCGGGCGTCGTCCGTAGAGCCGGCTCCGGCGTGGACCATCATGCCGGCGGCCTTATCGATGACGGCGAGGTACTTATCTTCGTGGAGGATATGGAGGGGAATGTCCTCGGGGACGGCGTGGAGGGGCGCGGGCTGGGGGGAGCCTTCGATCTCGATGGATTCGCCGCCGTGGAGCTTTTGTTTTGGCTTGGCGGGATTGCCGTCGACGCGCACCTGGCCGGCTTCGATGAGGAGCTGGACGCGGGCGCGGGAGATGTCGGGGAGGGCTTGGGCGAGGTAGAGGTCGAGTCGAAGGTTGGCGGCGGCAGGGTCGGCGGTGAAGGTGCGGATTGCGTCGGAGTCTTCTTCGACCTCGTCGAATTCGAGGACGGACACTGGGGGTGGGGCGGTCTCTTCCACACCGCGGGTGGCGCGGTACTCGGGTTTTACGGTGCGGCGGCGCTGGCCCTTGGGGAGCATGTTCTTAGACGGCATGGGTGACCAGCTTTCTTGGCAGCAGCAGGATGACGGCCGCTACAACGATCATACCGAGGGCGATCCACTGGATGGGGTCGAGGAGGATATAGGCGGAGGTGGTGGTGTAGGGGTAAGGTTGGCGGAAGAAGGTGAGAAGGAACTGGAGGGTGCCTGCTGCGACGAGGGCTATGGCGACGGTGTCCCCTGGCTGGCGGCGGTGTTTGAGTTGGCGGAGAAGCAGCGGGGTGAGGATTGCTGCAGCAATGGCGGCGTAGAGGGCGACGGGGTGGAGACGGATGTGGCTGGGTGGAATTCGGATGCCCCAAGGGAGGGTGGTAGGGAGGCCGGCGTCGCTGCCTTCGGCGAAGTGGCCAAGGGCGAGGAAGGCCCAGACGAGCGAAGCGCACGGGCTCCAGGCGTCGAGGGTGTCGAGCAGTGGGAGGTGGCGGATGCGTAGGTAGATTAGAGTGGCTGCGAGGGTGAGTTGGATGCCTGTGGCGGTTAGGAAGGGCACGATGAGTAGAAGGATGGGGTAGGCGAGGAAGTTGTGGAGATTGGTGGCGATGAGAAGAATGCGGGAGAGAGTGAAGGCAGAGAGGAGGGTGAAGAGGCCGGCGTTCCAGAGGCGGTCGGGGTTGAGGCCGACGAGGGCGGCGGTACGGAGGCTGAGTGTGAGTGCGGCCATGAGGCCAAGTGCGGCGAGGACGCCGAAGGTGGGGAGGAGGAGATGGCCGGAGTGGAAGAGGTAGGGGTGCACGTTCTGGGTGGTTTATTTTGCTGCTGGTGCTTCTGTTTTTTGGTGCTGGACGAGCGAAAAAGAAAATATAGATGTTCTTCGAC
Organism: Tunturiibacter empetritectus; assembly: GCF_013410875.1. Classification (GTDB taxonomy): domain Bacteria; phylum Acidobacteriota; class Terriglobia; order Terriglobales; family Acidobacteriaceae; genus Edaphobacter; species Edaphobacter empetritectus. The sequence goes on from NZ_JACCCU010000004.1 coordinate 75,347, forward strand.
TGTGAACTCACAAAGCGCGTGATTCACTTCGCGCGGACAACCCCTCTGATTTGTTCCTTCAGACTTATGGGAAGGAGCGTTTCCTCTGGAGTAAAGCTGCGTGGTGCCTGCATAGCGCGTCAGTGGAAGGAGAGTTGCGTGCCTTCGTTTTAATAACTCACGGTGATTTGCGGAGTGTGAGAGAAGAAGACCGACCCACTGGGCCGTACGTCGAGTCGCTGGTGAACCCGTCTAAGACGGCGGGACCCTGCCGTGGTTCTTTAGGCGTTCCTGACTGGAGGACAGCACACCGAACCATGTATACGAGCCAGGCCCCTGTTCAATGAATATTGGTTCAACCAGCGTGGGTCGCGTACCTGCTTTGCAGGCCGGTTTCTTAATTTGGATGCTATCGGGATGTGGGGAGATTCGCAACTCGATGGGCGGTGAAACCGCTTAACTCTAGTTTCCCGAGTGGCTTGCGGGTTGTGGCTGCGGAATCGATTTCGCGCGGGCGATGAGTTTTTTGAGTTTTCCTTCGACATCTGAGCCGGAGCCAAGCATTTCGGCGGTGAGGACGCCGTCTGAGTCGATGGTGAAGTAGTGAGGGATGGCTTCGACGCCGAATTCTTTGCTGAGAGAGTGGTCGGCGTCGCGATACTGGACCCAGGTCATCTCATTCTTGTTGATGAAGTTCTTCCACTTGGTCTCGTCGGAGTCCCAGCTGACGCTGATGATGACCAGCGGCTGACCGGTGAACTCTTTTGCGATCTTCTTGACGTGCGGAAGCTCTTCGTTGCAGGGGCCGCACCAGGTTGCCCAGAAGTCGATGAGAACGACGCGGCCGCCCATGGCGTCGAGGTTGAATTTGGAGCCGTCGAGCGCGGTGACCTCGAAGGCAGGGGCCATCTTGTGGAGGACGAGAGCTGGGTCTTCGGCGAAGTGCTGGGCGCGGAGATAGCTGGGATCATTCGGGTTGATGCAGGCAAGGCAGCTTTTGAACTGATCTCGGGCGGCGTCCATGTTGCCGAGATAGGCGAGTACTTTGCCATCAAGGTAAAACGCGGGGGCACTCTTCGGGTTATCGGCGATGGCGGCTTTCAGGGCGGAGTCGGCGGCGTGCATCTGGTCGGGTTTGTGTTTGTCGCCAGCTTGGAGAATGAGGGCGTAGCCGCGATTGACCTCGGCACGAGACTTCGTCTCTGGTGTGGTCGCGAGGGCTTCGAGGGAAGAGGCGGTAGCGACGGCGTCTTTGTAGCTGCCAGTTTTCAACTGTAGCGAGAAGATTTCGTTGAGGGTGTCGGCGTCTTTTCCGTCTGCAATTTTGTTGGCTTTTTTGTAGGCGTCAAGCGCGAAGGAGAGCTGCCGGTGCTGCGCGAGTTGTTTGCCTTCGGCGATCGCAGACTGGAACTTTGGATTTGATTTGTAGTCTGCGGAGAGTTGTTCGCCTAGAACAGGCAGAGAGAGGAAGCTGACAAAGAGAATAGTGACAGGAAACATGCATCTGCGCATCGAAGGGCTCCGGAACGATGATGGTGGCGCACCGATCATTACAGGCCAAGGTCTTGCGCTCAAGTTAAAAACACGGAGGGAGCCGGATCATACGACGTTGCGCTGATCAGCCGACTTTGCGGTCTTCGAGGAGTTCGTCGAGGAGGTGGGATAGGTTGCCGGCACGGGAGCGGAGAGATTGCTGGGAGTTCTGGAGGCTGCCGGCTAGGTTGTCGCTGCGGTCGCGGGCGCAGCAGAGCTCATCGGCGATGTTGAGGGCGGCGAGGACGGCTACGCGGAGCGAGTCGACGGTGTTGCCGTGGGCGGAGACGGCGCGCATCTTGGCGTCGACCATGGCGGCAAGACGTTCTATGTAGACGGGGTCGGTGCCGCGGAGGTGATAGATCTGGTCGTAGATTTCTACGGCGATGGACTGGCTCTGCGCGGGCTCAGGGGTGGGTGATTGACTGGCCTGGGCTTCGCGTGTCTGAGCTTCGAGAGTCTGGTTCATCGGGTCTCCTTGGGGGTTAGAGGAGTTCGTCCATCTGCTGGAGCATCTTTTCGACGCGCTGGCGGACGGCTTCACGCTCTTTGGTGAGGGTGGTGAGCTCGGATTCGACCATGGTGGAGAGGGTTTGCTGCTCAGCTAGCTGAGCGCGGAGGGTGGCTACTTCGGCTTCGGCGGTGGCGCGGGCTTCGCGTTCGCGCTTGACGACTTCTACGGCGCGAAGGACTTTTTGTTCGAGGGCCTGGAATTCATCGATGCTGATTGAGGAGGTGCTCATATTGTCTTCAGTATAGACGGCGGAGACGAGGATATTTGCTGGGGAAAAACGGGGTGGAATCTATTTGGGTGCGGATTATTTTCGGGTTGTGGCGGAGTGGCTGTTTTTCAGGGGTTTTTGCGATTTTGGGTGGTTTTGATGTGGTGGATTTGTGGTCTGGGTGTGGTGATTAGTGTGGCTGAGTATGGTTTTTCGCCGTCATGTTTTCGGCTGCGAAAAATGTGACAGGGTTTTGGGATTTATTTTTTGGCTAACTCAGATTCCGCTCAAGTGCCCGTGTCGCTACGTCACGAACATGCGAAGGGGCCGCACATTGCGCCTAAAGTCATCATCGCATAGAGGAGTGCTCCGGCATTGGCGGCAAGTCCAACCCGGCGACCCCAGCCCGATCCGAATAGCGAAACGACAAGCAAAGCCAGTGAGCCGTAAAAACTGACACTCCAGAGCATATTCAATTCGCGCGCATGCTGAAGCCGCTCTTGAACGTGCACATCTATAAGGGGTGCGGCATATCGTTCATAGATGAGGAGGGCGACACCGAACAAGAGAAGGCCCAACGCGCGCTGCATGCGATGCCAATCCTACGTCTCCAGACAGCGAAGTTTGGGTTCCTCATGCCGCCATCCTCTCCCGCATAGACTATGTTTTCGATAACAACTATTTTGATGTTTCGTTTGCGCCGTCGCGGATGGTGCCGCCGAGTGCGGTGAGGGCGGCTATGATGCGGGTCCACCTGTTGGTGAGCTCGTCTTCGCGGAGGGTGCGGTCGTTGGACTGGAAGACGGTGCGGAGGAGGAGCGAGTAGACGCCGGGATACTTCTTCTGGTCGCGCCATACTTCAATGGGCTTCAAGCTTTGCAGCTCGGGAATGGCGAGGGCGTGGATGGCGTCGGAGACGGTTTGCCATTGGGTCGCGTCCGGGAAGACGAAGGAGAAGTCGCGCTCGACGGCCTGGTAGCGGGAGAGATCGTGGGCAGTGATTTTTTTGAGGGGGAGCTCGTAGAGGGCAGCGAGGTTCAGTTGCGCGAGGTAGAGGGGCTGGCGGAGTTTGCGAGCTTCTTTTTGCGTGTGGACCAGTTCGCCGAAGTGGGCGATGGGGCGGTTGTTTACGAGCGCTGTTGCGCTGCGACCTGGCTGGAGCCACGCTGGGGCTTCAGGTGTGAAGGTGAGCGACTGTGCGGACGAAATGCGGGGGTCTCTCCGCTCCGGCGGCAGAAGCGCCGCCTCCGGTCGAGATGACGACTCTTTTTCTGACGCTAGAGCGCGGGGTGGAAAGGCGTCTCTTGCCGCGTTCAGGTCGAAGAGGGAGAGGAGGGATTCGATGGCACCCTTGAGCTCGAAGAAGGGGGCGTCGGCGGCGACTTGGAGTGGGGCCGTGGGTTGTGGCGAGGCGGTGGTGAGGCCGAGGGAGAGCTGCGGAATCTCGTGGACGTCGGAGATGAAGGCGCCGTCGGCTGGGATGGTGCCGGTGAAGATCTGGCCTTGCTCGAAAAGGCGGACCTCGCGGACGTCGCGGTTGAGGTTGTGAGCGAGCATGGTGACCATGCCGGGGACCAGCGAGGGGCGCAGGAGGGAGGCCTCTTCGGAGAGGGGATTCTCCATTGGGACCGGGATCGTTGCTGCGGTTGGGGAAGGCGGATCGCTGTCGCGATGGCCCACACGTGACGGTGAGGCTGCCACGTGTGGGGCACCCGGATTCGGACTCGAATTGGTGGCGATGTTTGAAGAAGACGGTTCACTTTGCGAATAACCCACCCTTTGCGATGAGACCGCAAAGGATGGGGCACCCAGTTCTTTGGCTTCTAGTTCTTTAGTTTCCGGTTCTTTGGCTTCCGGTTCTTTGACACTCGATTCCTCGTCCGTTTTCTGGGCAGGACCTGTGGCCGCGTAGAAGAGGTCGGAGTCTTGCTGGGAGGCGAAGGTGCTGGAGATGGATTCGCTGAAGCCGAGGGCCAGGAGGCGGGTGCGGACTGCCGCTTCTTTCGCATGCGTGGGTTGGGTGAGGACTACGCCCGGTGCGGGGAGGGTGTTGGCGAAGCGGTTGTAGCCGTAGACGCGGGCGACCTCTTCGATGAGGTCGATCTCGCGCTCGAGGTCGAGACGCCAGCTGGGGAGTTTGGTGGAGTAGACGGCTTGATCGTCACGCAGACCGTGGAGGAGGAGCTCGCAGCCTAGCGAGGTGAGGTACTGGGCGACGATCTCGGATGTGATGCCGTGGGGGGCGATCGTCTGGCCTAGGTGGCGTTGAACTTGTTTGACGGAGAGGTCGATGGGGGGGCGATTGGCGGTGCGGGCGGCTACCTCGGGATCGATGAGGTCGATGAGTTCGCCTTCGGGCTTGCCGTTTTGTTGGCTTGCGCCGCCGCCGCTTTGGGCAACTCCACTGTTCAGGATGAGCTGGGTGACGAGGGCGTTGGCGATGGGAGCGGCGTTGAAGTCGGCCCCACGCTCGAAGCGGTGGGAGGCGTCGGTGTGGAGGCCGTGGCGGCGCCCACTGCGGCGGACGGTGGCTGGGTCGAACCAGGCGGCTTCGACGAGGATGTTTTTGGTCTCGGGGGTGATCATGGAGTCCCAGCCGCCCATGACTCCGGCTAGTGCGAGAGCTTTCTTTTCGTCGGCGACAACGAGGTCGTCGGCTTCGAGGGTTCGGTCGGTGCCGTCGAGGAGTTTTAGCTTTTCGCCTTTGTGGGCGAGGCGGACGATGATGCCGCCTGCGATCTTGTCGAGGTCGAAGGCGTGGGTGGGATGGCCCATGCCGAGGAGGACGAAGTTGCTGGCATCGACGGCGTTGGAGATTTGTTTCTGGCCGAGGAGGGTGAAGTAGTCGGCTACCTGGGCGGAGCTGGGGGCGATGGTGACGTTACGGATAACCTGCGCGGTGAAGCGGCCGCAGAGGCCTTTGGCTTCGGGGGCGATGCGGACGGAGAAGGGGGCGTCGACGAGGGTGCCGATGGGGAGTTTGGGGTTGAGGGGGGCCAGCGGCAGGTTGTAGATGGTGGCGGCCTCGCGGGCGATGCCGTAGTGGTTCATGGCGTCGACGCGGTTGGTGGTGATGTCCATCTCGAAGAGGTGGCCGTTGGATTTGCCATTGGCGGACGCGCCGAGGGAGTGGATGCCTTCTACGGCGATGCCGCGGAGGGTGAGAGCTTCGGCGAGTTGGTGATCATCGACCGGGATGTTGGGGACGTAGGTGCGGAGCCATGGTGTGATGATGTTCATGATGTGAGGCTTTTAGTCTAACTGTTTTGGCTTATGCAGACTGAAGGGCCACGGGTGCCTAATTATCTTGGCGGCAGATTCAGGCATAGCGACAGGAATAGCAGGGGACACGAAGACAGTGACGTGCTGAATATCACTCTTTTCGATCGGCTTCGTTTCCATGCCGTCAGGCTGGATTTGATATCGGACGATGATGGGACAGTTCCGTGGGCCGCCATATTCATTGGCGCGGAGTCCTCTTACATAGGTTGTCGCAGGAATTGTTAGTGGTTTAGGGCCGCTGAGAACTTCGACTTTTTCGACCTCGCCGCTTTGCTTGAAAGAGACTAGGGCGTGTTCACGCTATCTGAGGGCTTCGACGATGAGGGCGAAGTTGAGGAAGCCGATGAAGAGCACGTCGAGTTTCTCGAACCTGGAGAA
>NZ_JACCCU010000005.1 GCF_013410875.1 Tunturiibacter empetritectus
GGGATGCGGTGAAAGGCAGATTCTCCTGCTTGCCCGCCCCGAAAAACGACTCGACCCGATCCACCACGTTTCGCGCGAATTCAGTCGTCCGCTCTTTGACCTCGACGGCCAACTCCCGCGCCTTCTCGATCAGCTTGTCGAGAATGCTGACCTCGGCATCGCGCCGCTGCTCGATCCGCACGACCTCCTGCTCGGCCCGCTTCTCCAAATCCTGCACAGCAGCCGCCTGGTCAAGATGCGGCGCGGGCAACTCCGCCCGCATCTGCCTCTGCTCGGCGATGTGGGCAAGCCGTTCCAGTGCTTCCGGCCCATCCCCACGCAGCGTCTTCTCTTCCACCAGCGCGGCGAGATCCTCGCGGCCCTGTTCGGCCCAGGAACGGGCATCGACGCGAAGCTCGATGCCAGCCTTCTGCATCGCGCCGTTCATCATCTCGACCCACTTCTCCCGAACCTCATCGGGCTTGTTCCGGTCATTCCACGCAGGGTCTTTCTTCGCTCCATTGCGCTTAAAGAAACGATCCTCGGCCAGCCCGCGCGTCGACGCATCGACGGCCCGCTCGGAGAACATCAGGTGCATGTGCGGCTGCTCGATATTGTCTTTGGCGAGTGGAGTATGGACGGCCATCGTGTACGCGAACCTGTCGCCCAGCAGCTCACGCGTAGCCTCCCGCGCCAGCTCCTCGCGCTGCGTCGGATTCAGCTCACGCGGCAAAGCGATCTGCAGCTCCGTATACGTGCGGCCATTGGCGCGCTCGTGAGCGTCGGCGGCTACCCAGAACGCATGAGGATCAGCCTGGGCGAACTCCGGCATATTGCCGGACTCGACCAACTCGACGCCGCCGCGCTGCTGGTACTGGCCTTCGCGGGCGATGTACTGAGCGTGCGCCGCCGCTGGCGGTGCCTTGCTCGACGACTTGAAGGAGACGTGCACGATCGCCATGTTGCGGCCTTTGCGGTTGTTGCTGCGGTTGTCGTTGTCGCGGCGGTTGCGGTTGCTTTTGCTGTTGCGGTTGCTCTTGTAGCGGTTCTTGCCGTTGTTGTTGTCGTTGCTGTTGCTTATTCTTGTCTCAGCTCGCTGAGACCGCGTGTAGTTTGCGTAGCAAACTAGGTATCGCGCATTTGTTGTTTACATGCTCTTGCTACGGCTTGCCCTAAATTGTATGCTGAATCATGCCTCCCGCCAAGCCCAGAACCATTGAAGAGCTCGAAGCACAGAAAAAAGCCATCAAAGAAGCGGCTGCTGCTGAGATCGCCGCCTTACGCAAAGCCACGGCGGATAAGATCGCGGGCCTAAAGGCCAACGAACGTCGCATCCGTGCGGAGACCATTCGTAATCAGAAGAAACGAGAGAATCACGCCAAGATCGTGCTTGGCGTGGCGATCATTCACCAGTGCCAGACTTCTGAAACCTCTGCTGCCAAGTTCAAGGGCCTTTTGGAAGACTTCTATGCCGATTCTCCCGAACGGCTCACGGCCGCTCAGTATGGACTCACCCTTAAAGTCAAGAAGCCGGCCAATGATGCGGAACAGGATTAGCCGAACAGTGACCCAGAAACAGGTAAATACCAGTAAAGCTGTATTAGCTCTCGAAGAAGAGACTGGCCGATTTCTGGCTGCCTGGATGCACGTCCGCCAGGTGGTGCAGGCTGCCAACTTTAACCGTTTTCATCGTGCTGGGTTGAGCGCGACTCAGTTCATGATCTTGAACGTCATTCCGGACGAAGGGTTAACCCTTACGCAACTTGCGCGAAAGCTAAACCTTAGCCCTGCCTCGCTGAAGATTACTGTCGATTCGCTGGAAGATCGAGGCTTGGTCCTGCGGCGAAAAAGCGATAAGGATGCCCGTAAGGTGGACATCCTGAACACAAAAGAAGGAACGCGTCTCAAGAACACCGCTTCTGGTGAGTTCCATCGCTTCATGGCCGAACTGTTTACGGCGATGTCTGGAACCGAAAGACAAGGTCTACTAACCGGTCTGGAGCGGATGGTAGATCTTAGTCCGCTGCAGAACGGAGACAATTTGCAGGAGCTGACTACTCCCCATGCTGATGCCGCTCCTCAGGCGAAGCGTAGTTCTCGGCGATCTGTTGCGGGGTGATCTCGATAGTGCTGTTTTGCTGAATCATTTCTGCGATGTCGTCATCGGTCTTGCCGCGCTTGCGCAACGACTCGATCTCATCGCTGATCATGCCGACGAAAGCCTGGATGGGAAACTGTTCCGGTCCAAGCCCGGCGGCCGAACGGAGAGCTTTCTGGGCTTTGATGGCTTCTTCAACGGAGTACATCTTGGGTTCGCTCATGTTGGCTTATCCTTTCGTACTACGAATGAATAGTAACACGAAGGGAGATCGAGTTTCATCGTAAAAAGCCTACAGCAATCAGGAACAGGACTGGTGTAGCGGCAAAGAATGGCTTATTGGTGTCTAAGTACACATGAAAAGCCCACTCTGGCTTGCGATCCTTTTTGTGAATCCGGCTGCCTGGTGTCAGCAGGTGGAACCGAGTGAACGTCCGGTAGATCATTTTCAGGTGGAAGGAGCATCCAGACTCGCCGCGCTCGCTAAACTCGGAGCGCTCACCAACACCACTTTGCTAGTTGAAATCGACCGCTTACAATTTATGCAAATGCCGGTTTTTGTGACGGACAGCCATTCGACTGTTGGTGCCTTAATCCGTCGAATCATTGGAAAACAGGGCCTGTACACCATCCGGAACGAAGGGGCTTTGCTGATCATTGCCGGCGCAAAGGTGAGAAACCGTGTGCTCGATCTGCCGTTAGGGCATTTCACCTTCAAAGGAAGTGCCATCTCTTCTCTGCATCCGCTTTTGGCTTATTCCATTCGTGTCGCAACCGGTTGCCGCGTCCAAGGGTATGGCTGGGCCGGCCCTGCAATGGATCTCAATATCCCTGCTATAGACCTTTCTCATGCCACGTTCGAGAAAGTCGTTGCGCGAGTGGCTGAGGCACCGGAAGCTTCTATGTGGATCGTAGAACCAGAATCCAGTTCGACGGGATGCATCGATGATCCCGCTTCCCATTGGCAGGTCGGGCTCTATGGCTTTGGTCGCCTCGCCGGGTGTCAAAGCCCTTTCCGAGCGTCCGTCGGGCCTTCTTTTGTTGCTCCTTTTCTACCTGAGCATTCCTTTCCAGGCGATTGCCGAATGTCCCTTTCGCCTACAGGTTCGGACATCTCACCTCCACACCAATAAGTGTCTCCGTGCATGCCAGATCGTCCGCTAGCGCACCGAGCCATGGAAAAGACGGCAAAAAGCCGCCTTGGAAAACGCCCAAAAGCGTTTCCCACTTTCCGCACAGCTCCGGCGACGGGTCTACCTTCCAGCTCTCATTTCAGCGACCGCTTCCTGAATGGCCTGCTCAGGAACACCATGGGCCATGAGCCTGCGGCTGAACTCCTCGACGGTGCTGTCCTTAGCCCGTTGCGCTTCCCTCTCGGCCAGGTGCTTGCGAAGCCCATTCGAGATGTAGGCGCGGATAAGGGCCTGGTACCCTCCAAAGCCTAGTGAGGGAGCGACCTCTTTGAGATCCTCGATGACGTGATCGGGCAGCCGGAGAGAGATCAGGGTCATGGGTTTGTCGGGCTGCATGTTGCGCTTAATCCGTTCAGTCATTTTCATAGCGTCTCCTTTCCGCCGGTTCCGCAAGACGTGCGGAGATGAGGCGGAGCACATCACCTTCTCGGATTACATGGACGACATAGAGCAGCCGGTACTCGATCGTCAGGCCGATGCATGCCTGTCGTGCCTCTTCCTGAGGGCTGGCGTCCTCGTAGCGAGCCAGAGGGTCAAGGAAAGCCTCTCGGGCCTGCTCGAAACTAACGCCATGCTGTGAGGCATTGCGGGAAGCTTTGTCGCTATCCCAGACAAAGCCTTGCCCGTCCAGCATCGAGTACACGTCCATATAGCTAGTGTATATACACTGCTCGTGGGCTGACTACTACTTTCTCAAAATCAGATATTCCATTCAGGTGAGCTTTTAGGCTGGCGGGTTTGGTCGTTGCCGCTTTGGAAATTCACAAGTTAGGCATCATCGACTACAGGAATATAGAAAACTACATGCTTTAACTACAGGCTTCCATTAAGCAACCAAATTTCGGGACCGTTTCACCGTAGTTGTGGGACCGTTTCACCGTAGAAAAGTCGGAGATAAGAAAAACAGCGGGACCGTTTCACCGTGCAAAACAGCCTCATTTCACAGGTGTTCTGTGGATATTTACATTCCTAACATCCTATTGAAGACTTTGGAGCGGCTTGAACTTTGTGGGAGGAATAGCAGTCCTGGAAGGATGGATTATGAGGCCGGCCTTTGTGCTTTCGACTTTCATCGCTGGATAGGCGAGCTGCACTTTCCTCAAAGTGACGATAACCTTCTTTTTGAAGTCCCGCACTTCACTGTATTCGGCTCCCATCTGCGCATGGAGACCCTCCCAGGGAACGGTTCTACTCTTCCCTTTTCGAGAGGCTGTAAACGTCGTATAGGTCAACCAGGCGTAAAGGTCGAGTGCCAGAGGAGATCGCTTGAGGGCTCGGAGGGCTCTGACGTCGACTGGTACAGGTGCCGCAGTAATTGCTTCGTAAAACTCCTCGCCGAGCTTTATCCAGCTATCCCACAGGTTGTCTTGGTTGGTACGAGCAGGGTCGAACCAAAACTCGGCACGGGAGGCAATCTTCATATCGACCCAAGCCCGATGAGTCTCCAGTTCACTTTCAAAGCTAATTGAGGCACGAACAAGACGCTCGATCTGAGATGTTAGCCGTTTTGCATCGCTTCGCTTCCCTCCCCCAGTCCTTGGGCTAAGTCCCACCGCTCGAATGAAGGCATCGAGGCTATTCCCCAGCCTGATATGACGACTTTTATTCTGGGTGGCCTCCGTGACGATCCAGAAGAGTAGCAACCTCGGGATGGTCCCGTAAGGGTAGAGCGCTTTGCCAGTCTTCCGATCCTTGAAGGGATCAATGACTAGGGTAAGGTTGCCGTTTGTTCGCTTCCAGAGGGGAACGTCTCCGGGATCACTGTGGGGTAAGGTGCACTGCACAAGCTGACGCGCCATGTACGCTCGTTCCACTGCGTCAGGGTTCTGTCGGATCTCCACGGCTGCGTCGAGCAGCTTGTTGAGATGCGTATCAGTCATTAGCTACCATCGCCTGCCCAAGCAATATCCACAGATCGGCAAACCAGCCATATATTGTGACATCTGTTTTACTGTTTTCATTTTTTCGTTATTTCGTTCTTTAACCACGGCGCTCGCGCAACATCTTGAATCCCTCCTGCAACAGGTCTAGCATGCTGATTCCCTGCTGCGACGCATAGACCTTGAACTCGCGATGAAAGTCCGCCGGAACTTTGAAATTGAGTGGTTTGAGCGATCCGGGTTCGGATTTCTCGAGGTTACCAATCGTTAGGTCGACAGCTGGTGGTGGACCCTTACGAGATTTTTTGACGGGTGGGGGTACGTTTGCCATGTCCTAAGCTGCCTTTCCCTTCTGCATTGTCGTGATGAGGTCAACGATTCCCTGCGCTAACTCGTCACTTCGCCGGTTGAGCGAGGGAAACCGGGTCTCGGTAAGCGACCGGCCCTCGTCCGAAGCTCGGCGGTAAGCGGTCTTTTCCGGTAAACTTCCGGCCAACACGCGATATCCGGCCTGAGTAATGTAGTCTCGTGCTTCCGCAATCTCGGATTCACTGTCGCCAACCCGAGAAAGAGCGAAGGCGATTTTAGGAGCCGTAATTTCTCTTTTTCGCAGCTCATGAGCGAGCAAGACAGACGGTTCCAAATCGTCCAGCGAGAGACCGGTAGGAAGGATAGTGAGTAACGACGCAGTGGCAATCTTTAGAGTACCTGCCGTGGAGTGTGGCGGGCCGTCCAGAATCAGCAGGTCGTAATGGCTGCCAATCTTTAACGCCTGTTCGACGGTTCCAAAACGCTCAACCGGAACCACGGGTTCGATACCGGCTTGTAACCGTCGAGACTGCCAGTTAAAGCTCGTGCCTTGAGAAACGTCGAGGTCAGCGATTTTGACGGTCCAACCAGCGAGCGCATACTCGCGAGCAACGAGTCGGGAGAGGGTGCTTTTGCCGACCCCTCCTTTTTGCGAAACCATCCCAATGATTAGAGCCATGACGTAACGATAGAACGAAAAAAAGCCTTCGTGCATTCTTTCAATAACGATTTCGTTCTAAGTGAATCTGCCAAGATACCTCTCTGCTAAAAGAGTGCGGGCGCTGTTTGGCGTTTCCACACCAAAATCGTACGTTTAGGGTCACGAAAACTTATTGCTCTAGAAAGCCGCCGCAAACTTTATAGAACGAAATCGTTCTTTCTTTCCTAACGGATCAAGTCTTCATTGGTATTCGTCGATCGTGATATTTAGCAGTGCATCCTAGATTATTTATTGACGCAGAGAAGTGTTCATGCCTATACTTCGCTGGAAAAGGTAAGTAGATCTGCCAGCTGAGGCTACCTTATGAGGCTTGTGGGACGTCGTTCACTTTTCGTCGTTTTCCTTGTTTTGAATGTATTCAATTTTTCGCGAGCCCAAGATAAGACCGCAAACCCAGACGAAATTCCTACGTTAGACCCACCAATGGCCAGCCGCGATGTCGGTGGCAGTTATTGGCACATCGACGGCAATTTCGAGTCAGTTCTTCATATAAAAAACGTTCTGGAAACATCTGAACTGACCGTAACGCCAGTCCTCTGGATGGCAGACGGAACTGAGTATGATCAATGCTTTAATTTTCATCGGTATCTTAGTAGCAGGGCATCGGCCGCCGATCGCTCAAGCTATACAGTTAACATCAAATGATCAAGGGATCTCGTTCGCCGATTCTTTGCGCTCTCGTGGAGTTGGTACATCTCCGTCAGAACTAGGCGGCGCTCTCCGCAACGCAGATCCGCAAGTAAGGGCGCTCGCGGCGTATAAACTCGCCGAGGATCACGATTCAGAGGCAGCACAGAAGATCGAAGTCGCGCTAGTGATAGAGAAGAACCTTCAAACGCGAATCGATTTCTCTTCAGCATTATGGAGCTTAGGCGATGAGGTCGGTCGCAAGCAATTGGTAGCGATCTGCAATGACTTATCGCTACCCCCTAAGGCTATAACTGATGCTGCCAGCCATCTTCATATGATGGGACAGGACGGCAGATGTGAAAACGGTATTTTAACTCTCATTGACCGCGCAACAGAATCTTATCAACGCCTAGACCTGCTGCCTTTTCTCCCCACTATATACAGCGGAGCTTCGCAGAAAACTATTGACCGGATAGTCGCTATTGCTCAAGGCATGTTGAATGACAAATCACCAGCTGTACGAATTTCAGCGAGCCACGTATTGGCGCAAGTTGGGTCGAAGTCGTCGGCTACCGTTATTCGTGATGCAAGCATGCGTGAAACTGACCCGGTTGTGCGATCTAGTCTTCAACAGGATTTGGCGGTCTTAAGAAATAACTAACAGTGGGTGGCTTTTACGAGCACAAGATAATTTTTAGCTCGGCTGACCAGGTAGCTTTGTGGATCGTATGAGAATCACCGTTTCCGCGCTTTGTACTTCGATAAGACTAAATTCCGATGCGCTCAACTTCATCGAGCGAGATCTCATCATTTCGCCGATCATAAAGCCCGGTGGTCCGTGCTGATTCATGGGCTGCCATCTGTTGCGCGATCTCCAGCTTTCCGCCGTTCTTGAGGTAGGCTGTGATACCTGTGGCGCGGAAAGTGTGACAGCTGATCTCCGTCTTGATGCCGGCCAGGAGCGCCCGGCGACGGATCATCCTCCAGACATCGGACTGGAGCAGGGAATTGCCGGTCAGCTCGCCGGATCGGCCGCGCGTAGTGCGAAAGAGTGGACCTTTTCGATCCTCTGCGATGCCGGCCGCCTCGATGTATTCCTCGAGATAATGGTCAAGATTGTGGTGCGTCGGCATCTCGTGCTCCTTGCCCCCCTTTTCGTGAAGCCTCACCCAGCCGCGTCGCCCCTGGACAAAGAAGTCTTCAACTTTCATGGAAACCGCAGCTCCCACCCGGGCAAACGTGTAAACCATCAGACCAATTAAGGCACGATCCCTAAGCCCGGGAAGGGAAGTGATATCGATTGCGTCTATTAGGGCTCGTGCTTCGTCTACATTGAGGACAGGCGTCTTGCCCCGGCGTTGCGAGTGCTTTGGCCCGCGGACCGCGTGGGCGGGATTTACCGGAATGACCTGGCCAACCACCATCCAATCGAACAGCATCCGCAGGGCAGCTAGCCGCAACTTCACCGTCGGCTTGGATTGAGTCTTCAACTGTAGCTCGACAAACGCTGCCACATGAACCGGTTCCACCTGGGCGAGATCCACGATGCCGTATTCGGCGCAAAAGGCGGAGAACTGCCGGACCGCCTCCATGTAGGCACGGCGGGTGTTGGGATTGCGGATATGCGAGCTGAAGAAGTCCCGCATTCGAGCGCGAGTCTCCGGCCTCACAGTAAAAAGAGAGGGGAGGGAACTACTACTGATCAGCATGATCTCGGTCATGGTGTTTGTGCCTCCACCTCCCAGCGGTTGATACATTCGGCCGGGATTTCATGGAGTGGATCCCACCCCGTGGTGCCACCGTGCTTCTGGTAGTACTCAAAAAACGCCTGGGCTGAGCGGGGAGCTACAACGGCGAAGACCGCTATCTTGGCGTGGCCGGATGGCTCAAAGATGAATCCGGACCACTCACCTGTAACCGGGTCATATGTGACCTGTTCGAAGCCTTGTGGCCAAAAACTCTTGCTGCCCATTGGCTGAACGAGCAGCCAGATCCGATGATTGCCGGGCAAGATTCCTAAACGGCCCGTGACGCGGAAGCAAAGGCCGGGTGCCAGGCGTTTTGAATCTCGCAGTATCTCTCCTGGCCTGGGACTGGTGATCTCAATTTGATTGCGTCTACGTTTGAACCAGGCTGGTTGGAATTGAGGGACTGACAGCCAAGTTCCTATAACGGCCACGGCCGTGAGCCCCAGCGTCCAAATCGCTATTTGATGGTCCGTCATTCCCGCTCCCCAATACGCATGATAAAGGACATTATCATGCGTGAAAAGATTACCACCACTGCGATGAGCGCATCGGCGATTTAGCGCGAGTCTAAAACGACTTCAGGCGACCTAGCATCTTCTCGGAAACTACTCGGACTGGCGATTTTCCAGTCGACCGCAGCCGACTCGCGAAAACGCGAAGGCGAAAGACCGCGGCTCGCCTTAAATGTGGCAGCGAACGACGAGTAGCTTTCAAAACCCGCCATCGTGGCAATCTGGGTCAGGCTGAGTGCTGCATCCTTCATCAATCCACCCGCTACGCGAACACGTTCGCGCGCAACATATTGCCAGATCGAATTACCAACCGCATTTCGGAAGGAACGGCAGAGATGGAACGGACTGGTCTCTGAAGCTTGTGCGATCGAAAGCAAATCCATCTGTTCGCACAGATGGGAGTGGATGTATTCGAGCGCGCGGCGCACCCTCTTGTCGCCGACGCCCGCGCGATACTTACGGTCCTGCACGATCCGCCCGTCGTTCGCCAGTAAGGAAGCCATGCTGATGAAAATCGACTCTCCCACCAGCTTCCCATAAGGATGGCCGGCGACCGCATCCGCATGGATGGACTGGATGAGGTTGACGATTGTAGGAGACAGTACGCCGATGGCGGGCCGTATCTCGAAGTCTGCGGCGTTGGCCACGTTGCCCCCAGCCGCTGCGGCGAGCGATGCCGGCGTGAAGTAGAGGCAAGCGAAATCGACTGGCCGGTCCCACCATGCCTTCGCGCTCGCTCCGGCAGGGATGATCGACACCTGGCCCGCTGACAGCCCGGTGTTGCTCTGCCGTCCATCCATCACCCAGCCCATCTTCAGCGGAGTTCGATCAAGCCGCACGCCGAAGTGATGGAACGGCACTGCCGGCGTCGGGTCATGCATGGGGCCGAAGCACGACTGCTCCAGAGTGCAAAAGCTCCACTCGGCGCGCCGCGAGATCGTGTGCCGGAACCACGGCGGAACGCGGCTCAGTGTGGCGGGCCCGCTCATTTCGGGGCCGGGGAAAGACATGAGAAGAAAATAGCAGAATTCTGAGAGTCCCCAAGCATTTGTTTCCGCGAGACTCCCGGTTGCTGCTTACACTGGCAATCGAAGACAGCACAAAGGTATGCCATGACACTTCCCCGCATCGCGAAACGCATTCTCACAGCTGTACTCTTCCTGCTAGGCCTGGCAGTCTCGGTAATGGTGAGTCTGGTGGTGGCTTATCAAACGGCCAGGATAGTGCCGCGTATTGGGCTCCTGGTCGTGGTGGCGTTGCTGGTGTTCTTCCTTGGCGTTCTTCTGACAGCTGAGCTTTTGGGGAAGCTCAGCAGGACATTCTTGAACCGAAGCGCAGTTCTTACAAGCGCAGCGTTGACGCCTCTGTTTGTTCTGGGTCTTTACCTCGCCGTGTTGCGACCGATGCACTATCCGCGTGCGGTTCCGGTGGCCCGCGCCAATACGCTGTACTGGAATCTTCCGACAGGCTCACGCATTGCTTACAGCGTCTATGAGCCACCCGCAGGTGTGCCGCTCAAGGCGGATCCGATCCTATTCGTACATGGGGGGCCGGGTGCGCGCGCGTTCGATACAGACCATGCTTTTTACAGGCAGTTCGCGCAAGACGGTTTCAGGGTCTATCTCTTCGATCAGGCTGGTTCCGGCTTATCGGATCGACTGCCGGCAGCGGACTATACTGTGGAGCGTTTCGTTGCTGACATGGAGGCGATCCGTCAGCAGATTGGCAGCGAGCGGCTCATTTTGATCGGACATTCCTGGGGAGGGACACTCGTTGCACACTATGCCGCAGCGCATCCCGACCATGTAGCAAAGCTGATCTTTCATTCGCCAGGTGGGATATGGAATTGGGCGTCTGCCCCAATGGGCTTGCAGCGAACGGACGCCCAAACAAAGGAGGGTCTGCCACCACTGCGTGTATTGGCGGCTATTGTTTTATCGCATGCAAACTGGAATGCGGCCGAAAACCTCTTGCCGCAGCAAGAGTCGGGCGACTGGCAAACCGCAACTTCACCCGTTGAATTTGTAGCCACGGTTTGTAAGGGAGAACGCAGTAAGTTACCCGCCGACTTGTCGCCTGCGTACTTTGCAGGGATGAACTTATACCCCCTTCTTGTCGCCCAGCGGGAACTAAACGATAAGCCTGAGATGGATATTCGAGCACAGCTCGGCAAGCTGCACGTTCCCGCTATCGCGCTAGAAAGCCAATGCGACTTTGTGCCCTGGTCGCAGCAAGTGGAATACAAGAAGTCTATTTTCGGCTTGCATGAGTTTTACTTTGCGGACGCGGGTCATTACATCAATTTCTCACAACCAGATAAGTTGACCGTATTGATTCGATCGTTTCTTCTCGATCAGCAGCCACCGTTTCCTGCGTATGAGAGTGACAAGGACCCACGCCCTTTGATCAAGCCATGAGGATCACGGAAACCAACTGCTTTGAAATTTGCAACCAGAGTCGACGCAACTGAAGCTGGCAGCCAGCGAAGGAAACCTGCACTATTCTGTTCTCCCGGCACGACGTGTGGGTCTGCGAACGCTCCATTCAGGAGATCGAGAGAGACTCTTTCCCGTCAAGCTTGCTAATTCGAACTACATAGGAGACGTAAAGTGTCCGACGAACTGATTTCCCTACCTTATTGCAGTTGGCCTTCTGGCGGCCCTCGCCCTCTGGGTGCCAATGCTCAACCTGCTCCATCGCCACATTAAGAATTACGGTACGCGCAAAACGCAAAAGTGACCGGCGACTGTCAAAGCGTCATGGCTTTTTGGATTCATAAACCAAGGATCGGGATGGCCGCTTCCAAGCCATACGTCTTGAGGCGATTCGGCTCGACAGCGTCTTTACCTCGCGTACAAAAGCTATCTCCAATTGTTATAAGTGTTTACACTTGGCCAAACAGCATTTTGTTTGTCTCTGGCGAGGTGGCATACATGGCAATCCGCAACCGCGTGTTCTCAGCGATAGGCCTTTCTTGTGTGGTGCTATTTCAGTTGCCTGGCATGATGGGGTTCACGGCTTCCGGACAGCAACAGAAGCTTATAAGCTGCAAACCCGCAGCTGAGAGAACCCAGGCGGAGGGATGCTGGATCGTCGCGAACAGGCCCCTTAGTAAGCTTCCCACGGAAGTGTTTTGGACACTCGATGCCTATCCCACCCGTGAGAGCGCGGAAAGAGCCAGCACAGTCAACAGCGCCGTAGTCGAGGCTCTCGGCAAGACCTGGCTCTTCACAGTAGGGGAGAAACCAGCGTCTCCATCGCAGGGCTCTCGGATCACCCAGATCGGACCTCTGCCCGTTAAGCCGGATGAGGTTTACACAGCCCAGTACATGGAGGGGATTCTTGAACCTGGCTCAGTGAGCCGCACACATGTCCATTCTGGCCCAGAGGCGTTCTACACGGAATCCGGCGAGTCTTGCCTGGAAACACCAGAGGGTAAGCAGATAGGGCGTAAAGGAACAGATGTGATTGTCCCAGAGGGTGTCCCGATGGAATTGGTCGCCTCCGGCTCCGAGACTCGTCGGGGCATCATCCTGGTTCTTCACTCGTCTGCCAAACCAGCAACCACTGTGGTGACCGATTGGAAGTCTAAAGGGCTTTGCAGCAGTGCGAAATAGAAGCTCAGCACTCTGCCGGATCCGAGGGGCTAGCGGAGCAGCCGAAAACGCGGTTGGAACGAGTGCGGCGAGAGACTCTTGCCCAGCTATACAGGCAATGGAACGATGACCATATCTAGGAGCCATACATGCGATCACTCATAACCTTCGTTATGCTCACGTTTTCTTTATCGCCACTCGTCGCGCAAGTTGATCCTGTTAGCGAAGTGATGTCGGTCCGGGCCGGAATCGGACCGGCCATGCGCGCAAAAGATACTGCCGCACTCGAAAAGATCTGGTCGCCGCAGATGAAGGTGAACAGTCCAGGAAACACCATCATGGATCGCAGCACTGTCCTCCAGCTTCTCAGCAAAGGCAGTATTAGATACAGCGCATTCAAAGACATTGTCGAATCAAGCTCAGTATTCGACGGCTTGGTCATCCTGATGGGACATGAGGAGCTGACGGAAGCAGTCGGTCCAGATGCGGGCAGACCGAAGATCCGCCGCTACACAGATGTATGGCAGCGAAATCCGGAAGGGGCTTGGATGCTGATCGCACGGCAAGCCACATACATCGCAACGCCATAAACCTGAGAACGCACTTCCTTGAAAGGGATCTCTTGCTTTGGAAATCCGGTCCGCAGAATGGCTATCTTGTCTCTGCGAGCACCCGCTTGAGGCTCGGCTTCGGCTTCTCTTCGAATGCCGTTAAACACATCCGCGACTGAAACCACAGATATCCCGGCGTCGGTCCAAGCTCCTGGTAGTGGTCGTTGAAAAATGGCTCTACGCTCGCGCCCTCTGGCACAGGGTTCGGGAAGTTGTGCAGGATCGCCTCGAACACCGGTCGCTGATGCGCGATCACACCCGGGTCATGTTCGTTCCAGTACGCGGCTGCGATGCGGTCCGCGCCAAACTCTATTGCATACGGCTTTGCAGTCTTCTCCGTAATTCCACGGCAAGCCTGGAACCAGTGTCCCAGCTCATGCACAATCACCCAGTGATGGACGCCGTCTTCAAACTCTTTCCGTGCGATCTCCTCCGTCGCATTGGGCCCCATGAAGTGGTAGAACATCTGGCTCTCTTCCGGTTTCAGCAAACTCCATGCTGACGTTCGAAGCGTATTTGTCTCGGGATCGTAGCTGCCAAATGAAGGCACGTCCTCAACCATTACCGGAGGCACCGCAATCGAGCAAGTAAATCCAGCATCCTTCACCGATTGCACAAACGCATCACGTAGCGCGGTCATCTTAACGCGTGTCTCTTCTACGTCCGTTTTTTCTCTCTGAGCCTGTGCCCATCCGTTCATGCACAGACCAAAGCACACCACTCCCACCACAGCCTTTCTTATCCCCATAAATCCTCCCTAATCGCGGATTGCCTCATCTTTACACAGAGAGCGTTCCCTGAAAGTCGGTGTTGTCGACAGCTTCAATTTCTCCCGCCGTCGAGGCTGTGGGTTTGTGGGACGAGCGCCCTTGCTCGTTCCAAGTTCGCGCTCTTTGCGAACGTCAAATCCATAGCCTGCTTTCCTTCGAAGAGGGTTACGGTGCGCTGGGCGCTGCCGCGGCATGGCTGCCATGATGGGCTTTAGTTGAGGGAATGGTCGCCGGCTTCGCATCGGGTGCTTGTGCCGGCAGGGCGATCTGCTGCTGGATGATATCGAGCCTGTCGTTGACCTGGTTGAGGTCCCGGACGAAGAAGTAGTAGCAACTGAACACGCCGAGGATGATCCCCATGAGGACCATGATGGCGACCGCAGTCCAACTCTGCATCTTCGACTGACTCCGTACCTCTCTCATGGCATCGCGGGCCTGAGTGGTCGCATACTGCAACTCCCCGATCGGCACTCTAAGGGCATCCTCGATAGGCCCCTTGAAGTCGCCCCTGATCGAAGCGCGTATTCCCGCTTCGATGTATTGGCCGGTCTGCTGGCTTAGAGTTCCTGGGAGTTGCCTCAGCTCCGCGACGGCGGCGGCAAGCGCGGCGGTCTTCGCGTCGAGCGCTGCCTCGCGGGCGGCCATAGCCTGCGCCATCTTCTTGACCATGCCGTAGAGCGCGATCGCTTCATCGTCCGCCATATTGCCTCATCTCTCCCTACCGCCCGATTCCAAACCCACGGCTATGCTCATGCTCAATTTCAATTTCTTTCTCAGGGCGCGCAGGCGAGATCTCCTGGCTCCGGCTGAGTTCCTTTTCCTGAAGCGCCCTGGCCTCGGCCTCCATGCGTTTATCGAGACCGGCAAGCTGCGCATCGAACGACTCCCGCATGGCGATCCTCTGATCCAACCCGGCCAGACTCTTCTCCAACTGTTCCTCAGATGGAGGCGACGGAGATCGGGCCTGTTCCTGCTCCTTGAGGGATGCGGTGAAAGGCAGATTCTCCTGCTTGCCCGCCCCGAAAAACGACTCGACCCGATCCACCACGTTTCGCGCGAATTCAGTCGTCCGCTCT